>NZ_JBINOU010000001.1:0-4526044 GCF_043952095.1 Georgenia sp. AZ-5 | reverse complement strand
GGCGGAGGATGGGGGATTCGAACCCCCGAGGGCTTGCACCCAACACGCTTTCCAAGCGTGCGCCATAGGCCACTAGGCGAATCCTCCTGGGGAAAGACGCCTTGCGGCAGACTTTCAGGTGTCGAGAGTACCCGACGCGCCGAGCCTCATCGACCGCCCACCGGTGTGCGCGGGCGTGCTCTTGGTCACCGTCACCCCTGCCCGGCGGCCCTGGCACGCGGCCGAGGGGCGCCGTCGGCGCCGTCGTTCGGCGGTGCGTCGCCGCCGGGCGGCCACCCGGATCACGGGGCTGGGCTTGCCCGTCGCCGGACGGCCGCGTATCGCCCTCGGGCCCGAGGTGCCGGACGGGTGCCGGGCGAACTCTGTAGCGCGGGCATCATTGTCACCGGCGAGTTTGCGGGCGTGCGCCCCTGGTCCGTTAGACTGCTTGGCGACCCCTCGTGCGGCGTCATCTTGCCGAACTCCCCCAGGGCCGGAAGGCAGCAAGGGTAGGTGAGCTCTGGCGGGTGCACGGGGGGTCCCTTGCGTCCACCGGCGCTGCTCGCGGTGCGTGCCACGTGTCAGCGGCCCCGGTTAGGGTCTGTGCGTGACCACCGCTCTGTACCGCCGCTACCGGCCCGAGACCTTCCAGGAGGTCATCGGGCAGGAGCACGTGACCGACCCGCTCATGGCGGCGTTGCGCGCGGACCGGGTCACTCATGCCTATCTCTTCTCCGGCCCGCGGGGGTGCGGGAAGACGACGTCGGCGCGCATCTTCGCCCGCTGCCTCAACTGCGCGCAGGGGCCCACGGACACGCCCTGCGGCACCTGCGCCTCCTGCGTCGACCTGGCGCGCGGCGGCGCCGGGTCCATCGACGTCGTGGAGATGGACGCCGCCTCCCACGGCGGCGTCGACGACGCCCGCGAGCTGCGGGAGCGAGCCGCGTTCGCGCCCGCCCGCGACCGCTACAAGATCTTCATCATCGACGAGGCCCACATGGTCTCGTCGGCCGGGTTCAACGCGCTGCTGAAGATCGTGGAGGAGCCGCCGCCGCACGTGAAGTTCATCTTCGCGACGACGGAGCCCGAGAAGGTCATCGGCACCATCCGGTCCCGCACCCACCACTACCCGTTCCGGCTCGTGCCGCCCGAGCGGCTCCTGGCGTACCTCGAGCAGCTGTGCGCCACCGAGGGCGTGCAGGTGGGCGGCGGCGTGCTGCCGATGGTCATCCGCGCCGGCGGCGGGTCCGTCCGGGACACCCTCTCGGTGCTCGACCAGCTGATCGCGGGCGCGCAGGACGGTGTGCTCGGCTACGACCGCGCGGTCGCACTGCTCGGCTACACCGACGCGGCGATGCTCGACTCCGTGGTGGAGGCGCTGGCGGCCCGCGACGGCGCCAGCCTGTTCAAGGTCGTCGACCGGGTCATCGGCTCGGGCCACGACCCGCGGCGCTTCGTCGAGGACGTCCTGCAGCGCCTGCGCGACCTCGTCGTCATCGCGATGGCCGGGGAGCAGGCCACCGCCGCTCTGCACGGGATGCCCGAGGACCAGCTCGAGCGGATGCGGACCCAGGCCGCCCATCTCGGCCCTGCGGAGCTCTCCCGCGCGGCGGACCTGGTGAACGACGCCCTGACCGAGATGACGGGCGCGACGTCCCCCCGCCTGCAGCTGGAGCTGCTGTGCGCCCGGCTGCTCCTGCCGGGCGCGGACGACGCGGCGCTGGGGTACGCGGCCCGGCTGGACCGCCTCGAGCGCGAGGTCGCCTCCGGCGTGCCGGTGCGGCCAGCCGCGGGTGCGGCGCCGCCGCCGGTCGCGCCGGCCGCAGGTGCGGGGGTGCCGCCGGTCGCGGCCGCCCCGGGCCCGGCGCGCGACCAGGACGCCGCCGCGGCGGCGGCCGCGGCGGCTCAGGCCCCGGCGTCGGCGGACCGCCCGGCGGACACACCCGCGCGCAGCGAGGCGGCTTCCGCGCCGGTGGCGCGTCCCGCCGCCGCAGCGGCCGGCCCCGGTGGCGGAGCTGATGCCACGGCGGGCCGGGGCGCCGCCGTGCCCGCCCCGGCGGGCCCGGGCGCCGCGGTGCCCGCAGCGTCCGGCCCCCGGGGGACGGCGCCCGCGGCCCCACGAGGTCCGGCGGCGCCCGCGGCCCCGCCCGCGGCCACGACCGCGCCGGCGGCCGCGCGCCCGACGGCGCAGGAGGGCGGCGGCGTCGACGCCGAGTTGATCCGCAACCGCTGGCCCGAGGTCGTGGCCACCCTCGCCCGGCTCAAGCGGTCGACGTGGACGCTCGTGTCGCAGAACGCCCAGGTCGGCGAGGTCTCCGGCGGCGTCCTCCGGCTGGTGTTCACCACGCCCGGGCTCGCCACCGCCTTCCGCAGCGGCCCGCACGCCGCCCCGGTCCAGCAGGCGCTGACCGAGACGCTGGGCGTCAACGTCCGGATCGACGCCATCGCCAGCGACGGGTCGGGCGCCCCCGGGATGCCGGCCCCCGCCGGCACGGCGCCGAGCGCCTCCAGCACCGCGCCCGCCGGCTCCGTGCCCAGCGCAGTCACCCCGCCGAGCGCCGTCGAGAGCGCCCGGGAGAGCTGGCGCGGCACCGGTGCGGCGCAGCAGCCCGGCACCCCCCCGCGGCCCGGCCCCGCCGCCCAGGCCGGCGTCGGGGACGACCGGAGGCCCGCGGGCCGCGCACCCGCCCACGCCGGGCCGGACCACGCGGCGCCCGCGCCTGCCGACGACTACCCGCTGCCGACCGAGCCCGTGGACGACGACCCGGGCCCGGGGTACTTCGACGACGCCGGCCCGATCGCGCCCGCCGCCGGCGCTCCGGCTCGCCCCGCGCCGTCCGCGCCCGGTGGCCTTTCGACGCCGCCCGCCGCGCCGTCCGCTCCCGCAGCGGCGCTCTCCGCCCCTGCCGCGGCCCCGTCCGCGCCCGGGGCGGCCCGCGGCCCGGCAGGGCGTCCGTCCGCGTCCGGCGGGCCGGCACCCGCACCGCGCCCGCGGGTGGCGCCGGCCGACGACGTCGCGTCGCTGGACGACCCCGACGCCGAGGGCTCGGGCCTGGTCGGCGCGCCGCTGGTCGCCAAGGTGCTCGGCGGGCAGGTCATCGAGGAGATCTCGCTGCCCCCGCAGGGGGTGGTGTAGTTGGCCGGGGTCTACGAGGGCGCCGTCCAGGACCTCATCGACGAGCTCGGCCGGCTCCCCGGCGTCGGTCCCAAGAGCGCCCAGCGCATCGCGTTCCACATCCTGTCCGCGGACGCCGAGGACGTCGGCCGGCTCGTGCACGCCCTGACCCAGGTCAAGGAGAAGGTGCGGTTCTGCGAGATCTGCGGCAACGTCTCGGAGGGCCCGCGCTGCCGGATCTGCGAGGACCCCCGGCGCAACCCCACGGTGCTGTGCGTCGTGGAGGAGGCCAAGGACGTCGTCGCGATCGAGCGCACGCGGGAGTTCCGCGGCCGGTACCACGTGCTCGGCGGGGCGATCAACCCGATCGACGGCGTGGGGCCGGACGACCTGCGCATCCGCGAGCTGATGACTCGGCTCGCCGACGGGGAGGTCGAGGAGGTCATCCTCGCCACCGACCCGAACATCGAGGGTGAGGCGACCGCCACCTACCTGGCGCGGATGCTGCGCGGCATGGGCATCGCCGTCTCCCGCCTCGCCTCCGGCCTCCCGGTGGGCGGTGACCTGGAGTACGCCGACGAGGTCACGCTCGGGCGCGCCTTCGAGGGCCGGCGGCGCATCGAGTCCTGACCCGAGCGCGGCACGCGGGTGGACGTGGCGGGCGGTGGCGCCCTGACGTGGTGGGATGCGCTGCGTGCCCCCCGAGATCGACGCCCTCGCCATCGTCCTGCTGGTCCTCGCCGGCCTGACCGCCGGCTGGGTGGACGCCGTCGTGGGCGGGGGCGGGCTCATCCAGCTCCCGGCCCTGCTGCTCGTGCCCGGCGTGACGCCGCTGCAGGCCCTGGCCACGAACAAGGTCGGCTCCATCATGGGGACCTCGATCAGCTCGGTCACGTACTACCGGCGGGTCGGCCCGGACCTGCGCACGGCGGCCCCCATGGCGGCGGCCGCGTTCGCCGCGGCGATCGGCGGCGCCGCGATCGCCAGCCGGATCCCTTCCGAGGCGTTCACCCCGATCATCCTGGTCGCGTGCGTCGTGGTGGCCGCCTGGACCCTCGCGCGCCCCTCCGTCGGCCGGCGCACCGCGCTGCGCTGGGAGGGCAACCGGCACGTCGGCGCCGCGCTCGGGCTGGGCCTGCTCATCGGCGCCTACGACGGCATGCTCGGGCCCGGCACCGGCAGCTTCCTCGTCATCTCCCTCGTCGGCGTCCTCGGTTACGCGTTCCTGCCCGCCTCGGCCATCGCCAAGATCGTCAACTTCGCCACGAACCTGGGCGCCCTCGTCTTCTTCGTGCCCCACGGCGCCGTGCTCTGGGCGCTGGGGCTGATCGTGGGGACCGCCAACCTCGTCGGCGCCTACATCGGGGCGCGCATGGCAGTCGCGCAGGGCAGCGGGTTCGTCCGAGTCATCTTCATCGTCGTCGTCGGGGTGCTGATCGTGCGGCTCGGCTGGCAGACCATCGACCAGAACTGGGGCTGACGGCCCCTCTCGTAGGATGACGACCACCCCTCGTGCATGACGGCCGAGTGCATGACGGCCGAGTGCATGACGGCCGCTCGGGCGTGCGTCGTCCGCACGCGCGTGAGGTTCGTCATGTCCGGCGCGGCCCCTCGGCGCCGTCACGGCCCCGGCCTGCGCCGACCCGCGCCTCTGGGCAGGTGTGGCGTCCATCATCCGGATCTGGCGCAGACCGGCACATGAGACGTCCCTAGGATGGTGCGGTCAGACCGCGGGCGACGTCGTCGGACCCGCGACCGCACTCCCTCCCGGAGCAACCCTCGTGGCCCTCGTCGTGCAGAAGTTCGGTGGCTCGTCCGTCGCGGACGCAGCCAGCATCCAGCGCGTCGCCAGGCGGATCGTCGAGACCAAGCAGGCGGGCAACGACGTCGTGGTCGTCGTCTCCGCCATGGGCGACACCACCGACGACCTGCTCGACCTCGCGGCGCAGATCACCGACGACGCCCCGGCCCGGGAGATGGACATCCTGCTCACCGCGGGCGAGCGCATCTCCATGGCACTGCTCGCCATGGCGATCAACAAGCAGGGCGTGAAGGCCCGCTCGTACACCGGCCAGCAGGCGGGGCTGCGCACGGACACCCGCTACGGCAAGGCGTCCATCACCGGCGTCGTGCCGGAGCGCGTCAGCCGCGCCGTCCGCGACGGCCAGGTCGCGATCGTCGCCGGCTTCCAGGGCGTCAACGAGCTCGGCGACGTCACCACGCTGGGCCGGGGCGGCTCGGACACCACCGCCGTGGCGCTGGCCGCGGCGCTGCACGCCGACGTCTGCGAGATCTACACCGACGTCGACGGCCTGTTCACCGCCGACCCCCGCATCGTGCCCAGCGCCCGCCACATCGGCCAGCTCACCTTCGAGGAGACCCTCGAGCTGGCCGCCCAGGGCGCGAAGATCCTGCACCTGCGGGCGGTGGAGTTCGCCCGGCGCTACGAGGTGCCGCTGCACGTCCGCTCGTCGTTCTCGAACAAGGAAGGCACCTGGATCACCGACAGCCCTGTCGCGACCGGGTCCGAGGAGGAAGCCATGGAAGACCCGATCATCTCCGGCGTCGCCCACGACCGCAGCCAGGGCAAGATCACCGTGGTCGGCGTGCCCGACGTGCCAGGCACCGCCGCGCACCTGTTCGAGGTCGTCGCCTCGGCGGACGCGAACATCGACATGATCGTCCAGAACGTCTCCTCGCAGGCGACCGGGCTGACCGACATCTCCTTCACGCTCCCCGAGGCGGACGGCCCGGCCACGCTGAAGGCCATCGAGGCGGCCCACGACCGGCTGCAGTACCAGGAGCTGCGCTACGACGACCAGATCGGCAAGGTCTCGCTGGTCGGCGCCGGCATGCGCTCGCACCCGGGCGTCTCCGCCAAGCTGTTCGGCGCCCTCTCGGCCGCCGGCATCAACATCGAGATGATCTCGACCTCGGAGATCCGCATCTCCGTGGTCACCCGCGCGCAGGACCTCGACAACGCCGTGCGCGCGGTCCACACCGCATTCGACCTCGACGCCGAAGAGACCGAGGCCGTGGTCTACGGAGGGACCGGACGATGACCACCACCGCAGCAGGTTCCCAGCAGGCGCCCGGGCGTCCCGGCCTGACCGTCGCCGTCGTCGGCGCCACCGGCCAGGTCGGTGGGGTCATGCGCACCCTGCTCGCCGAGCGGGACTTCCCCACGGCCAAGGTCCGCTTCTTCTCCTCGGCCCGCTCCGCCGGCAAGACGCTGCCGTTCCGCGGCGAGGACGTCGTCGTCGAGGACGTCGCGACGGCGGACCTGACCGGCATCGACATCGCGATCTTCTCCGCCGGCGCCACGGCGTCGCGGGAGTACGCGCCGAGGTTCGCGGCCGCCGGCGCCGTCGTGGTGGACAACTCCTCCGCGTGGCGCCGGGACCCCGAGGTCCCGCTCGTCGTCTCCGAGGTGAACCCGCACGCGATGGCGGACCGCCCCAAGGGCATCATCGCCAACCCGAACTGCACCACCATGGCGGCCATGCCGGTGCTGAAGGTGCTCGACCGCGAGGCCGGCCTGCAGCGCCTGATCATCTCCACCTACCAGGCCGTGTCCGGCTCCGGCCTCGCCGGCGTCCAGGAGCTCGCGGGCCAGGTCCGTGCCGCCGTCGAGCAGGACTTCACCAGGCTGGCCGTGGACGGCTCCGCCGTGACCATGCCGGAGCCGCAGAAGTACGTCGCGCCCATCGCGTTCGACGTCGTGGCGCTGGCGGGCTCGATCGTCGACGACGGCTCCGGGGAGACCGACGAGGAGCAGAAGCTGCGCAACGAGTCGCGCAAGATCCTCGAGCTGCCCGAGCTCGCCGTGGCGGGCACCTGCGTGCGGGTGCCGGTGTTCACCGGTCACTCGCTGGCCATCAACGCCGAGTTCGCCCGGCCCATCAGCCCCGAGCGGGCCACCGAGCTGCTGGGCGAGGCCCCCGGCGTGGAGCTGTCGGACGTCCCCACGCCGCTGCAGGCCGCGGGCGCGGACCCCAGCTTCGTCGGGCGCATCCGCACGGACCAGTCCGTCCCCGGCGGGCGCGGCCTGGCGATGTTCGTGGCGAACGACAACCTGCGCAAGGGCGCGGCGCTCAACGCCATCCAGATCGCCGAGCTGCTCGCCACGGAGCTGCTCGCCGTCTGAGCCGGCTCCGGCAGTTCCGCGGAAACCCGCGCCGAAGAGGCCCTAACTTCCCGTTTCGCCAAGGAACGGGAAGTTAGGGCCTCTTCGGCGCGGCGGATGGATGCCCGCCCAGCGGGCTCTGGTGCGGCTGGCGTGTGCACACTGGCTTCGCTGCCCGGTTCTCCACCGAGCACGAGCGGAGCGCAGCCCGCTCGCCGCCGCGGTGGTGAAGTGCCGCCATGACGACGCAGCCGAGCGCCGCGCTGATCGAGCTCGCGCGGCGCCAGGAGGGGCTGGTCAGCGCCACCCAGTGCGACGCCCATGGCGTGACGGCCCACGTGCGCGGGCGACTCTGCCGTCGGGGTGTGTGGCGGAGGGTGGTCCGCGGTGTCTTCGACACGACCCCGGACCTGAGGCGGCGATGGCCCGCGCGACGGCGGCAGGCGGCGCTCGTGGGCCTGCTCCGCTACGGCCCCGATGCGGTCGCCGTCGGCACGAGTGCACTGACCCTGCTCGGGGTCGAGGGGCTTCCGGCGACCGTCGTGTCAGAGGTCGCGCTCGGGCCGGGCCAGAGCCGCGGGCTCCCGCCGGCCCGGGCGAGCGAAACGGGCCCGGCGGGGCGGGCCGTGCGGGTCCGGCAGTTCGACGTCGGGGCTCAAACCATGGTGGTCGCGGGCTTCAAGGTGGTCCGACCGGCCTGGGCACTGGCACAGGCAGTTCCCGAGCTGCCTCGCCGGCACGCGATCGCGGTGATGGACTCGGCGCTGAACAAGGGCCTGGTGGGCGAGAACGGACTCGAGGAGGCTCGCCGTCTGGCCCGCGGGCGCCGAAGAGTCGCGCGTACGCACGGCTGGTGGCAGGAGGCCGACGGCCGGGCAGAGTCCCCGCTGGAGACGTTCGGACGGCTGGACTGCGCCGACAACGGTGTCGCGCCGGACGCGTTGCAGGTGGAGATCGTCGACGACCACGGATTGCTGCTCGGGCGCGGCGACATGGGCTGGCGCTGCGGAGCGGGTAGCTGGCTGCTCGCCGAGTTCGACGGCCGTGAGTTTCACGAGGACCTCGGTGCGCTGCTGCACGACCGATACCGGCAGAACGAGATGCAGCTCGAAGGCAGGGTGCGGATGCTGCGCTTCACCTATCGCGACCTCGCGTTCCCGGGCCAGGTCGCGGGCACTGTGCGGCGGGCGTTGACGGGTCGACCGAGCTGAGCAGGGGTCCGACAGGCGGCGAGGCCGGCGAAGCGGCCCGTCCCCCGCTCGCACCCTCGAGAATGCCCTAGGTGCCCTTTCCGGCGGGGAACGGGCAGTTAGGTCATTCTCGGCGGGATGCCGGGGCGGAGCGGGCCCGATGCGTCCTCCGCCCGCGCTTTCGACAATGCCCTAGGTGCCCTTCCGGCTGGCGAACGGGCAGTTAGGCCATTCTCGGGCGCGTGATGAGGCGTGGCCATCCCGAATCAGGCACGCGCGAGTGGGGCGCTCGAGGAGGCGTAGCCATCCCGAGCCATGCACGCGCGCGCGGGGCTAGCGTTCCTCTATGGGCCCGACCGCGCCGGCGGGGGAGCCGCCGGCGGCAGACGAGCCGGGCGGTGCTGGGGGCGCGCCGCGTCTGCTGCTCGGGCCGCTGCTGCGCTACGTCAACGCCGACAGCGCCACGGTCTGGGTGGAGACCGACCGGCCGTGCGAGGTGGCGGTCAGCGCCGATGACGCCGTCGTGCGCGAGCCCACCTGGACGGTGCACGGCCACCACTACGCCCTCGTCGTGCTCACCGGGCTGCCGGGAGCCGCCGAGCTGCCCTACGAGGTGCACCTCGACGGCGCGCCGGTCTGGCCCGACCCGGCGGGCGCCTTCGGGCCGAGCGTGATCCGCACGTTCCGGCACGACGAGACGCTGCGCCTGTCGTTCGGCTCGTGCCGGCAGTGCGCGGACGTCGGGCCCCGCGGCCTGAAGGACTTCGGCGCCGACGCGCTCGCCGCCCTGGCGGCGCGCATGGCGACCACACCCCACGAGGAGTGGCCCGACGCCCTGTTCCTGGCCGGCGACCAGATCTACGCCGACGACCCCTCGCCCGCGCTCACCGCCCGGCTGAAGAAGGCGCACCCGCCCAGCCGGCGCCGGCGCTGGCCGGCGCGCGCCGAGGTGCGCCACTTCGAGGAGTACACCTGGCTCTACCACGAGACCTGGACCGAGCCGGCGGTGCGCTGGCTGCTGTCCACCGTGCCCACGGTCATGGTGCTCGACGACCACGACCTGCGGGACGACTGGAACACCTCCCTCTCGTGGCGCCGGCGCATGGAGCGCCAGCCGTGGTGGCCCGACCGGGTCACGGGCGCCTTCGCCTCCTACTGGGTCTACCAGCACCTGGGCAACCTCTCCCCGCGCGAGCTCGGCGAGGACGAGATGTTCGCCCTCGTCCGCACGGCCGGCGACGACGACCGCCGCACGCGGGCGCTGGACGAGTTCGCGCGGCGGGCCGACGACGAGCCGTCCAGCGTCCGGTGGAGCTTCTTCCGCGACTTCGGCGACTCCCGGCTCGGCATCCGCCTGGTGGTCGTGGACTCGCGCTGCTCGCGGCGCCTCGACCCCGGCAACCGCGCGATGGTCGACGACGCCGACTGGCGGTGGGTGGCCGAGCACGCCCTGACCCCGCGCGAGGGGGAGCGGATCGGCCACCTGCTCATCGGCACCACGGTGCCGTTCCTCCTCCCGCACGGCGTCCACCACCTGGAGGGTTGGAGCGAGGCCGTCGCCTCGGGCGGGGCGTGGGGGCGCGGCGCGGCCTGGTTCGCCGAGCGGGTCCGCCGCGCCGTCGACCTCGAGCACTGGGCGGCGTTCCGGCAGTCCTTCGACGCCCTCGTCGACCTGCTCGGCGCCGTCGTCCGCGGCCCCGAGCCGCCCGCGTCGGTGCTCGTCCTGTCGGGGGACATCCACTCCTCGTACACGGCCAGGGCCCGGCTGCGGGGTGTGGAGCACCCTGCGACCGCCGTGCACCAGCTGACGATGTCGCCGTTCCGCAACCCCATGCGCCTCGTCGTCCGCCTCGCCCACGAGGCGCTGGAGCGGCCCGCCGTCCGGCGCTTCTGGAAGCGCATGGCCCTCCTCGCCGGCGTCGGCGAGGAGGGCATCGAGTGGACGGTGCAGCACGGCCCGTGGTTCACCAACGGGGTGATGACGATCGACATCGCCGGGCCGCGCGCCAGCGTCGAGATCGACCGCGCCGAGGTCAACGGGGGCCGCCAGCACCTGCGCCGGGCCGTCACCGCCGAGCTGACGGGCGGTGCCACCCACCCTGCCGCCAGCACCTCGGCCGGGCCGTCACCGCTGAGCTGACAGGCTGAGAGCGCGCCGGGCCGCCCGGCCGGCGTGGCAGCCTCTGCGCGAGCGGACCCGTGTCAGGACGGCGCGGCCTCCCGACCCGCGGATGCGGGAGCCGGCCGCGGACCCGCCGGCAGGTGCCTTCGGACGAAGTCCAGCTGACGCCGCAGCTGGGCGACCTCCTCGTCGTCGACCACCGAGCCGTGGCCCGCGCCGTACGTGTACAGCTCCACCTCGCCGGGGTAGTCGCTGCGCCCGCGCAGGGCATCGACGTAGCTGAGCACCTGGCCGAGCGGGCAGCGCGGGTCGTTCTCCCCGGCGGTGATCAGCACCGGGGCGCGCACCGCGTCCACGTAGGTCAGCGGGCTCGCCACCCGGTAGGCGTCCGGCACCTCGCTCGGGGAGCCGCCGAAGAGCGACCTGTCGAACGCCTGCAGGTCGGGCATCTCCTCCTCGTACGCCGTGACGTAGTCGGCCACCGGCACGTCGGCCAGCCCGAGGGCCCACCGGCCCGGCTGCGTGCCCAGGCCGAGCAGCGTGAGGAAGCCGCCCCATGACGCGCCGGCGAGCACCGACCGGGCGGGGTCGACGATCCCGTCGGCCACCAGCCGGTCGTGCACCGCCGCGACGTCCTCCAGCTCGGTCAGGCCCACCCGGCCCTCGAGGGCATCGCGCCAGGCCGAGCCGTACCCGGTGGAGCCGCGGTAGTTCACGCTCACGACGGCGAAGCCGTGGTCCACCCACGCGGCAAGGTGCGGGGAGAAGGCGTCGGAGCGGTGCCACGCCGGCCCGCCGTGCACGTCGAAGATCGCGGGCCAGGGGCCGGAACCGCCGTCGGCCCCCGGGACGCCCGCCGACTCACCGGCGGCCGGGAGGCTCGCCGTGCCGGCGGCCCCGCCGTCGGGCAGGCGCAGCAGCGCGTGGATGCGCCCGCCCGGCCCGTCCACCCACACGTCGCGCACCGGCGCCGAGGGCGCCGGGCGGATCCCGTGCGGGGCGATCACCTCCCGGCCGGTGCTCGCGGAGAGCACCGCGCGCGGCGCCGCGGCGGAGGACCACCGCAGCCAGACGTCCCCGTCGGGGCGTGGTGCGGCGTCCGAGACGCTGCCGTCGGGCGGGCCCACCGGGACGGTGACCCCGGTGGCGAGCACGTGCCGGTACAGCCGCGTGCGTGCCTCGTGGTCGACGGCGAGCAGCAGCTCCCGCCCGCCCGGGTACCACCAGCCCTCGGTCACCTCGCCGGGCAGCGGGCCGTCCGGACCGTGCAGCGCGACGTCCTCGACGAGCCCGGTGCCCAGGTCCCAGACGGCGACCTCGGCCCGGCCCCGGCGCTCGTGGGCGACGAGCAGGCGCAGGTCGCCGTCGGCCGGCGCGAAGTCCAGCGCCGTCAGGCCCTTGCCGGGTCCGTCGTCGAGGTCGGCCACCACCGCGCCGGTGTCGGCGGCGACCACCCGCAGGGCCATGTGCCGGTTGTCCCCGCGCTCGGAGTGCTCGATCGCCACGAGGTTCCCGTCGTGGGAGAGCGCCGCGGCGCCGGCGTCGTTGGGGTGGCGGTAGAGCAGGACCGGTGCCTCGGTGCCGGGCCCGGTGGTGCCGAGGGCCACCTGGTGGATCTCCGTGCCCAGGTCCGTGGTGCGGCCGACGACGGCGGTGCCGTCCCTGGTCAGCAGCAGCCCGGCCGGGTAGGCGTCCGGCAGCGCGACGGGGTCCTGCACACCCTCGCCGGGCGGGGCGCCGAACGGCTGGCGCCGCCACCGGCCGAACTCGTCGCCGGCGGTGTCGTCGAACCACCACACCCACGCGCCGAGCGGGTCGATGGTGCACAGCGTGGTGCCCTGCGGGCGGTCGGTCGCCTGGACCAGCCGGCCGGTGCGCCGGTCCCAGGAGTGCACCTCGAGCACGCCGCGGGCGGTGGCCACCACGCAGGCGCGGTCGGGCGCGTACTCGGCCCACTCGGGCAGCTCGACCACGGGGGCGCGCAGGCGCAGCTCCCACGGCGGAGGCGGCCAGGTCGTCTGGGTGGTCATGACACCGAAGCGTAGGACGCCCGGGACGTCCGTCCGGGTGCCGAGCCGGGGCCGTGGGCGGAAGATGGGACCGATCGTCGGTCAGCGGTCATCACCGCGGTCGAGGGGGACCACAGCGATGCTGCACGCACGGACCAGTCCCGCCGCCAAGCGGGCGGCGCTGCGGGAGATGCTCGCCGTCTCGCCCGAGCCGTTGCGCCTGCCCGGGGCGTTCAGCCCGCTCACCGGCAAGCTGATCGAGGAGAGCGGGTACGACGGCGTCTACGTCTCCGGCGCGGTGCTCTCGGCGGACCTGGGGCTGCCGGACATCGGGCTGACGACCCTGACGGAGGTCGCCGGCCGGGCCGGGCAGATCGCGCGGATGACGGACCTGCCCACGATCGTCGACGCGGACACCGGCTTCGGCGAGCCCATGAACGTCGCACGCACGGTGCAGGTGCTGGAGGACAACGGCCTGGCCGGCTGCCACATCGAGGACCAGGTCAACCCCAAGCGCTGCGGGCACCTCGAGGGCAAGGAGACCGTGGACGTCGCCACCGCGGTCAAGCGCATCCGCGCGGCCGTCGACGGGCGCCGCGACGGGAACTTCCTGGTCATCGGTCGCACCGACATCCGCGCCGGGGAGGGCCTGCAGGCCACCGTCGAGCGGTCCAAGGCCCTCGTCGGTGCGGGGGCGGACATGGTCTTCCCGGAGGCGCTGACCAGCCTGCGGGAGTTCGAGACCGTGGCCGCGGCCCTGGACGTGCCGGTGATGGCGAACATGACGGAGTTCGGCAGGACGCCGCTGTACACCGTCCGTGAGCTCGCCGACGCCGGCGTGCGGCTGATCATCTATCCCGTGACCCTGCTGCGCCTGGCGATGGCGGCGGCGGAGCGGGCGCTGGCCGTGCTGGCCCGGCAGGGCACGCAGCTGGAGCTCGTGCCCCTGATGCAGACCCGCGCCCGCCTGTACGAGCTGGTCGACTACGCCGCGTACAACGCCTTCGACGAGCAGATCTTCACCTACCAGCCGCAGGAGCTCGAGCGGCAGCCGGAGGACTGAGCGATGGCCGAGGAGATCCACAAGGGCCTGGCCGGCGTCGTCGTCGACGTCACCAGCATCTCCAAGGTGAACCCGGAGACGAACTCCCTGCTCTACCGCGGCTACCCGGTCCAGCAGCTCGCCGCGCACACGAGCCTGGAGGAGGTCGCGCACCTGCTCTGGTACGGCGAGCTGCCGAGCCCGGACCAGCTGGCGATGCTCATCGCCGAGGGGCGGACGGCACGGTTCCTGCCCGACCCGGTGCGCGCGGCGGTCGAGGCGCTCCCCACCACGTGCCACCCGATGGACGTGTGCCGCACCGCCGTCTCGGTGCTCGGCGCGCACGACCCGCAGGCGGAGGACGACTCCCGCGAGGCCGAGCTCGCCAAGGCGCTGCGCCTGTTCGCCGTCATGCCCTCCGTGGTGGCGCTGGACCAGCGCCGGCGGCGGGGCCAGGAGCCGATCGAGGCGCGCGCCGACCTCGCCTACTCGGAGAACTTCCTGTGGATGACGTTCGGGGAGATCCCGGAGGAGGTGGTGCTGCGGGCGTTCGAGACGTCGATGATCCTGTACGCGGAGCACTCCTTCAACGCCTCCACCTTCGCGGCCCGGGTGATCACCTCCACCCTCGCCGACCTGCACTCGGCCGTCACCGGTGCGGTGGGGGCGCTCAAGGGGCCGCTGCACGGCGGCGCGAACGAGGCGGTGATGCGCACCTTCGACGAGATCGGCTCGGCCGAGAACGTCCCGGCGTGGCTCGACGCCAAGCTGGCCCGCAAGGAGAAGGTCATGGGGTTCGGCCACCGCGTGTACAAGCACGGCGACTCCCGGGTGCCCACCATGAAGGCGGCGCTGGACGAGCTGGCCGAGCACTACGGGCGTCAGGACCTGCTCGCCCTGTACGACGCGCTCGAGGCCGGGATGCGCGAGCGGACCGGTATCGAGCCCAACGTCGACTACGTCACCGGCCCGGCGTACCACCTCATGGGGTTCGACTACGGGACGTTCACGCCGCTGTTCGTGGCGGCCAGGATCCTCGGGTGGACGGCGCACATCATGGAGCAGCGCACCGCCAACACCTTGATCCGGCCGCTCAGCGAGTACGTCGGGCCCGCCGAGCGGGAGGTCCCTGAGGGCGCGTGACGGCGCCCGACGCCGGTCGCCCGGCGGCGCCCTACGAGGGTCGCAGCCGGTCCTCGCCGAAGCCGAGGTGGCTGGCGGGGGGCCGCCGGTGGGTGAAGGCGTGCCCCCGGTCGTCGTCGCGGACGACGTGGGCGAGGTACAGGCAAAGGACCGCGAAGGCCGCCGCGAGGAGAACGATGAGGCCCATGGCAGGAATCATGCGCCGGTCGGGATCCGGCCACGAGTGGCAGACTTGCCAGAATCCGTCGGTTTGCTGCCACCTGTGTGCCAGGATGCCCGCATGATCCACAACGTGGTGGCGCTCGTGTACGACGGCGTCTCGCCGTTCGAGCTCGGCGTCGTGTGCGAGGCCTGGGGCATCGACCGCTCGGACATGGGGCTGCCGACGTTCGACTTCGCCGTGTGCGCGCCGCGCGCCGGCGCCGTCGCCACCAACGTGGGCTTCGGTCTGCAGGTGGGCCACGACCTCGCCCGCGTGCGGGAGGCCGACCTCGTCGTCGTGCCCGCCGTCCCCCGCCACGCCGACGTGCCGCCCGCCGTGATCGCCGCGCTGCAGGAGGCCTACGGGCGCGGCGCGCGGATCATGTCGGTGTGCAGCGGCGCCTTCGCGCTCGGCGAGGCAGGGCTGCTGGACGGCAGGGAGTGCACCACCCACTGGATGTACACCGACGAGCTCGCCGCGCGGTTCCCGGCCGCCCGCGTCATCCCCGAGGTGCTCTACGTCGATGCCGACGCCATCCTCACGAGTGCGGGCACCGCCGCCGGCGTGGATGCGAGCCTGTACCTGTGGCGGCAGGAGTTCGGCTCGGCGGCGGCGAACCAGGTGGCCCGCCGCATGGTGGTGCCCCCGCACCGCGACGGCGGCCAGGCGCAGTTCATCCGTACCCCGGTGCCCGAGTACGACGCCCAGACGCTCGGCCCGCTGCTCAGCTGGATCCCGGAGCACCTGGACTCCCCGCTCGACGTCGAGACGCTCGCGGCGCGCTCGGCGATGTCGCCGCGCACCTTCGCGCGCCGGTTCCGCGCGGAGACCGGGACGACGCCGCACGCGTGGGTCACCGCGCAGCGCGTCCGGCGCGCGGAGCAGCTGCTGGAGCAGACCGACCGCTCCGTCGACCGGATCGCCGCCGAGGTGGGGCTGGCGCCCGCGGCGCTGCGCCACCACCTCGCGCAGGCGCGCGGGCTCAGCCCGCAGCAGTACCGGCGGCGCTTCTCCGCGGTGCGCTGAGGCGCGGACAGCCGGGAGCGCCGCACCCGGTGCGCCGGGGCGCAACCTCCGCCCGGCGCGAGGCTCCCTGCGCGCCGGAGTGCAGGGGCGCCGGGACGGCCCCCCCGCCTCACGTCGCGTCCCGCCCGGCGGGGCCGGCCCGCCTCACGCCGCGGGTCGCATCCCGCCGGGCGGGGTCTGCGCCGGCGCGACCGAGCGGGCGGTGTCGAACAGCCGCAGCAGCTCCATCGGGATCGGGAAGGCGATGGTGGAGTTCTTCTCCGCGCCGAGCTCGAGCAGGGTGCCGAGCAGCCGGAGCTGCAGGGCGGCCGGGTGCTGCTCGAGCACGACGGCCGCCTGGCCGAGGTTCTGCGCCGCCTCGCGCTCGCCCATCGCGTGGATCACCTTGGCCCGCCGCTCGCGCTCGGACTCCGCCTGGCGTGCCATCGCCCGGCGCATCGACTCCGGGAGGACGACGTCCTTGACCTCGACGATGGTGACCTTCACGCCCCAGGGGTCCGTCACCGCGTCGATGACCTGCTGCAGCTGCTGGTTGACCTGGTCCCGCTTGGTGAGCAGTTCGTCGAGGCTGGTCTGCCCCAGGATGCTGCGCAGCGTGGTCTGCGCGATCTGCTGCGTGCCGAAGCGGTAGTCGTCGATGGAGAGCACCGAGCGGACCGGCTCGACGACGTTGAAGTAGGCGACCGCGTTGACCCGGACGGTGACGTTGTCCTGGGTGATGATGTCCTGCGGCGGGACGTCGTAGGTCTGGGTGCGCAGGTTGACCCTGATGAGGCGGTCGATGACCGGGATGATGAAGATCAGCCCGGGTCCCTTGAGCGGCTGGATCCGGCCGAGCCGCAGGATCACGCCGCGCTCGTACTCGGGCAGGACGTGGATGGCGGCCGCGGCGAGCAGGACGACGACGAGCGCCGCCAGGCCGAGACCGACGAGCAGGCCTGTGCTCACGGGACTCCCTCCTTCTTCTCGGGCGGTGGTGCCGGGTCGGGCCGCGGCGGGCCCGCCCCGCGGGTGCTCCGCTCGGCCGGGCCCGGCGAGGCGTCGACCGCGCCCGGCGCGGGCTGGGCGGGGAGCTCGACGCCGGGCACGGGCTGCGTCGCTCCGGAGGTTGCGTCCGGCGCGGGACCGTCCGCGGCGGACGCGGGCTCGACCAGGAGCACGAGGCCGTCCATGCCGGCGACGACGGCGGTCTCCCCGGCGCGCAGCGGCGGACCGACGGAGCGCAGCGACCACCACGCGCCCTCGACGAACCCGCGGCCGGTCGTCCCCGCCGCCTCGCTGACCCTCACCGCCCGGCCGCGGAAGAGATCGGCGCCGGTGGTCGTCGAGGGCATGTGCCGGCTGCGGTAGGCGATCCGGCCGGCCAGCACCGCGCCGGCGAACAGCACCACGGCCAGGGGCACGGCCGCCCCGGGGTCGACCGAGACGCCCTGGGCGTTGTCGAACAGGAACACCGCGGCGAGCACGAGGACCACCGCACCTCCGAAGGCGAAACCGGCGACGCCGGGCGCGAACAGCTCGGCGGCGAACAGCGCGACGGCGACGACGAGCAGGAGCAGGCCTACCGCCGTGACGGGCAGGACCGAGAGGCTGAACAGCGCCAGCAGCAGCGCGGTGATGCCGGTGGCGCCCGCCACGCCGACCCCGGGCGTGGCCAGCTCGTAGATCAGACCGAGGGTGCCGAGCGTCAGCAGCAGGAAGGTGATGTTCGGGTCGGCCAGGAACTGCAGCACCCGTCGAAACGCGCCCAGGTCGTCGCGCTCCACCGCGGCGCCCGCCGTGCGGACGGTGACCTCCCGCTCGCCCGCGACCGTGACGACCCGCCCGTCGGCCGCCCGCAGCGCCTCGTCCAGCGAGGAGGCCCGCGCCTCCACGACGCCCAGCTCGAGCGCCTCGTCGACCGTCGCGGTGCGGCCCCCGCGGACCGCGTCGGCGGCGAAGTCGGCGTCGCGCCCGCGCAGCCGTGCCAGCGCCTCGGCCTGGGCGGCGGCGTCGTTGACGATCTTGTCGGAGACCTCCTCGCCCTGCAGGCCCACCGGGGTGGCCGCGCCGATGGTGGTCCCCGGAGCCATCACGGCCACGTGGGAGGCGAAGGTGATGATCGCCCCCGCGGAGCCGGCGCGGGCGCCGGCGGGGGAGATGTGGACGACGACCGGGACCTCGCTGGCGAGGATGTCCTCGACGACGTCCCGCATGGCCTCGACGAGCCCGCCGGGGGTGTCCAGCTCGACGACGTAGGCGGCGAAGCCCTCGGCGTCCGCCCGGTCGATGCCCTCCGCGAGATGGTCGGCGATGACGGGGGTGATGGGCGTGGCGATCTCGGTCACCAGCACCGTCCGGCCCGCGCTAGCGCCGTCCTCGGGCGCCGCGCTGCTCGCGGCGGTGGCGGCGAGGAGGAGCGCGGCGAGCGCGAGCAGTCCCACGAGCACGACCACCAGCCGGCTCTCGACCGCGGGGCGGGGGGCATCGGCGCTCACCACTTCCGCCCTCATGCTACGTGCCGGTGCAAGGGGCGGCACCCGGCCACCGGCGGCCTCGTCATGCGGGAAGCGCGTACCGCCGGCCTCCGGGCACGGCTCCCCTACCGGGCGAAGTACGGCCCGGCGGAGGGGTCGTCGAGGAAGCGCATGGCGTGGTCGAGGCGGGCGCGGGAGCTCGCGGTCGTGTCGGCCGGGAGGGCGGAGGGGTCGTACCAGCCCACGTCCAGCGACTCGTCGTCGGCCACGTGCGCCTCGCCGTCGACGGCCTCGCACCAGAAGGTCAGGTCCAGGTACTGCGAGCGGTCCCCGTTGGGGTACCGGATCTCCTCGCCCGACGTGACCGAGGTCAGCGCGCGGACGCGGGCGGTGACGCCGGTCTCCTCGGCGATCTCCCGGGCCAGGCCCACGGCGGGCTGCTCGCCGGGCTCGAGGATGCCGGAGGGCAGCGCCCAGAGGCCGTTGTCGGCGCGCCTGCCCAGCAGCACCCGGCCGGCCTCGTCGAGGACGACGCCGGTCACGCCGGGCAGCCAGAGCAGGTCCGTGCCGATGCGGGAGCGCAGGGCGGTGATGAATTCCGGGACGGGCACCCTTCGACGCTACAACGTCCGCCGGCGCGGCCGGGTGCTCAGACGATGCCGATGGTGCCCAGCAGGCTGCCGACGGCGAAGGTGGCGCCGAGCGCGAGCACGCCGCCGACGACCACGCGCACCGCGGCACGGAGCCTCGAACCGCCGCCGATCCACGCCGCGACGGCGCCGGTGACGGCGAGGGCGGCGAGGGTCACCGCGAACGTCAGCGGCACCCGCGCGGCGGCAGGCGGGAGGAGGATGGCGAGCAGGGGCAGCGCCGCGCCGAGGATGAACGACAGTGCGGACGCAAGTGCGGCGTGCCATGGGCTGGCCACGTCGTCCTCGTCGATGTTCAGCCTGACCCGCAGGTGCGCGCCCAGGGCGTCGCGGGCGGTGAGCTCCTCCGCCACGCGACGGGCCGTGGCGGGGGAGATGCCACGGGAGGCGTAGACCTCCGCGAGCCGCTCCAGCTCGCCCTCGGGGTCCGCCGCGAGCGCCCGGCGCTCGCGGTCGATGAGGCTGCGCTCGCTGTCGCGCTGGCTGGAGACGGAGACGTACTCGCCCAGGGCCATCGACACGGCGCCGCCGAGGACGGCCGCCGCCCCGGCCGTCAGTACGGGGCCGGGCGAGCTGGTGGCGCCCGCCACGCCGACCACCACGGCCGCCGTGGAGACGATCCCGTCGTTGGCGCCCAGCACGCCGGCACGCAGCCGGTTCAGCCGCTGGGCGAGCCCGCCGGCCGGGGTGGCGTCGCCGACCTCCGTGCCGTCCCGGCGCGGCGAGAGCGCGAGGGGGCCGGCCGCCGGACCCGGCGCGGCGGGCGCGCCCCGCCACGCGTCGTCGCGGTGCTCCACGGGAGCGAGGATTTCGGTCATAGCCGGAGAGAATCACCGCGGGGCGATGGCCGCAACGAAGGCGAGGGTTGCCTTAGCGACCCTCGCCACACCGCGGGTCACGCCACACCGCGGGCCACGCCACTCCGCGGGCCCCGTCCGCCGCCCGGGCGACGCGCCGCGGGCCCCCGGGGTGCGACCCGCTCGACCCGGCGGCGGGACGCCGACGGCCCCGGCCGCCGCAGGGGCGGGCCGGGGCCGTCGCGGGCCGGTCAGGCGTGACCGGCCGGGTGGTCAGGCGTGACCGATCTTCTTGCCGTCGGCGCGCCACGCGACGGCCACCGCGGGCCGCGGGATGGAGCTGCCGCCGTCGGGCCAGTGGGAGGACGGCGCCTCGAACGAGGACCCGTCACCCTCGCCGGGGTGCTGGACGCAGACGAGCACCCGGTCGTCGTCGATCCACGGCCCGCAGGTCTCGGCGTCCACCGGGACGGTGAGGAACTGCTTGACCTGGCCGCGGTACTCGCCGGAGACCGCTACGCCGAACAGCCCGTCGTGGCTGCCCAGCGCGTTGCCGTCGGTGCTGATCCACAGGTTGCCGTACTTGTCGAAGGCGACGTTGTCCGGGCAGGAGATGGGCGAGACCTGCGACTTGTCGAAGCCGGCGAAGTAGGTGCTCGGGTCGTTCGGGTCGCCGGCGAGGAGGAAGATCCGCCAGGCGAACGAGGCGGCGCCCGCGTCGTTGCCCTGCTCGGCGATCTCCATGACGTGGCCGTGCTTGTTGCCCATGCGCGGGTTGGCCTCGTCGACCTCGGTGACGGTGCGGCGCGTGTTGTTCGTCAGGGCGAGGTAGACCAGCCCGGTGACCGGGTTCGGCTCGACGTCCTCGGGGCGGTCCATCTTGGTGGCGCCGACGGCGTCGCCCGCCTGGCGGGTGAAGGTGAGGACCTCGACGCCGCTCATGCCGGGCACGTGGGAGATCGCGTCGGTGCCGGTGGAGGTGACCAGCGGGATCCACTCGCCCGCGCCGTCGAACTGGCCGTCGGCGGGCAGGGTGCCGTCGCCGGTGATCTCCGCGGCGGGGGAGTTGCCGGTGAACCTCGCGACGTAGAGCGTGCCGTTGTCCAGCAGGCCGGCGTTGTGCGTGGCGTCGCCCTCCACGACGGCGTCGCGGGTGACGAACTTGTAGAAGTAGTCGTAGCGCTCGTCGTCGCCCATGTACACGGCGAGGCGGCCGTCGGCGGTGACCCGGGTGGTGGCGGCCTCGTGCTTGAAGCGGCCCAGCGCGGTGCGCTTGCGCGGGGTGGAGGTGGAGTCGTACGGGTCGATCTCCACGATCCAGCCGAAGCGGTTGGCCTCGTTGGGCTCCTTCAGCAGGTCGAAGCGGTCGTCGAAGCGCTCCCACTTGCGCTCGCTGGCGCCGCCGCTCATGCCGTAGCGACGCAGGCGCTCGCGGACCACCGGGTCGGCGACGGCGCCGCCGTTGGCGAAGTACTGGTTGAAGTTCTCCTCCGCGGTCAGCCAGGTGCCGTACGGCGTGAGGCCGCCGGAGCAGTTGTTCAGCGTGCCCAGCACGGTGCGGCCGGCGGGGTCCGCCGTCGTGCGGACGAGCTCCGAGCCCGCCACCGGGCCGGAGAGCTCGAACTCGCTGCCGGTGTGGAAGCGGCGGTTGAGTCGGTGGTCCACGATCGGGTCCAGGGCGCCGGAGCGCTTGCCGCGCTTGCCGGAGGTGACGGCGACGACGCTGAGGCCGTGGGCGGCCCAGGAGATCTCCACCTGCTCGGCGGTGGGGTTCTCCGGGTCGTACCCGGCGAACATCAGCTCCTCGTTGGTGTACTCGTGGTTGGCCACGAGGAGGAACTCGTGCTGGCCCTTGAGAGGCAGCAGGCCGAGGTAGTCGCAGTTGTAGCCGAACTGCCGCTGCTGGCCCGCGACGGTGAGGCGCGCGGGGTCGAAGTCGGGCGCGTCGGAGAAGAGCTTGTCGCCCCAGCGGATGACGACGTCCTGGAGGTAGCCGGCCGGGGTGGTGAGCTTGTCGTCCGTGTTGGGGGCGACGGGGGAGAAGCGCAGGCCCGGGGCGCCGGCGCCGCGGCCCGCACTGCCGCCGGGGGCCGCCATGGCGGGCTGCTGGCCGAGCGCGGTGCCCACGGCCGCGGTGGCGGCGACGACGGCGCCGGCCTTGAGGGCGGTGCGGCGGGAGAACGCGCGGGCGGCGACGTCGCCGAAGTACTCGTTGCCGGAGGTGTTGGGCACGTCGTGGAAGCACGCGTCGCCGCAGCGGAACCGGCAGGTCATGGCGGAGCGGTTGCCGCCGTGCCCGGGGGTGAGGAGGGGGAGGAGGCTGCGTCGGGGGGTGGTCTGGGACATCACTGCTCCTTGGCGTCGATGGCTACGGCGGGCGACGTTACGGAGCGAGGTCGTCCTGTGAGCGAACGGCTGGTGAAGAGGCGACGGCAGGGAGGTGACAGGCCCGACCCGTCCGGCGCGTCGGCTCCGCGGCTGCGTCGGGCGGGGGAGAGGCCGACGGCGGCGCGGCGCGGGCCGGTGCTCGCCGCGCCCGGGATGCAGGAAGGGCCGCCTGCCCGCGCCTCCGCGGGAAAGCGGCCCTCTGGCGGGCGTGCCTCTCGGCGCCTCCGCCCTTGCCGGCTGCTCAGCCGGCGAGGGAGAACCTCCCCCGCAGACCCGTCATCAGGTGCCCCAGCGAGCGGCGCTCGGCAGCCGGCCGGATGCGGCCGGTGCCGCGGCACGCCGAGCACTCGAGGGCCGGGGCCTTGTAGGACGGGATTCCGATGGCGGTGCCGATGAGGTTGGAGGCCGCCCGTGTGAGACCGAGACCATCACATGCGGGACAGAGAACCGTGCTGGTTCGCCTGGTCGTCATCGCGATACCTCCTTCGTCGTCGTGGTGGTGAAGTGAGAGCTCGCCCCTGGCGAGAGGGCGGGGGGCGGCTGCTGGGAGTCGTCGTCCTGGTCACGCGACGGCGATCTCCCCTCATGGGGGTAAACGCGTTCCCGAGGTATCTGTTCCGAAAGCCCCCGGTGATTTCCGCCACGGTGACCACCACCACGGCGCAACCGCGCGCGCAAATCACTGAATCCGGTCCAAGGCTTGCCGATACTGTCGCGCAGGACCAACGGAGGACACGGACATGGATGAGGCGCAGGGCAGCACCGTGACGGCGGACGGGCCCCCGAAGCGCGGCCCCGGGCGGCCCCGGCGGCCGGGCACCGAGGAGCGCGCCTACAAGGCCGCCCTCGAGCTCTTCGGTCAGGTGGGCTGGTCGTCGCTGAGCCTGGACGCTGTCGCCCAGCGGGCGGGGATCGGGAAGTCGTCGATCTATCTGCGGTGGAAGGACAAACGCGATCTCATCGTGGACGCCGTTCGCGACCTCGAGGCCACGCACGTCAATCCGCCGCTCGAGCTGCCCATCCGGGACTACCTCACCGCTCACGCCCGGGCCCGGGCCGAGCTCGTGCTCGGCGAGCATGGTCCGCTGATCGCCAGCGGCGTCTCCGCCGCGATGGCGAACCCCGAGGACTACGCCCAGGTGATGGACGAGAGCCTCAGCCGCGGCGCGTTCGCCCTGGCGACGCGGATCGAGGGGGCGATCGAGGACGGCGAGCTCCCGCCCTCGACATCGGTGAGCCACCTGCTGGACGCCATCGAGGGGGCGATCTACTTCCACTTCTTGATCAGCAATGCCGGGAAGCCCCGGGAGCACCTGCGCGCGAGCCTCGACGAGTACGTCACCGAGCTCGTCGACATGGTCCTCGCCGGCGTGACGCGCTGACTCAACGACGACACCGCACCACGACGGCCGCGCCCTGTCTCCACGGCGTCGTTCGGCCGGGGCGTGGACGTCCGCGCGCACGACACACGCGGGCGGACACGCGACTCGCACGCCTCGTCGGTCCCGCTGGGCGTGACGGGTCAGGGGCGTGACCGCGCTCACGGCGGCGATCCGGACCCGTCGGGACGTTTGTCCCCCGATGTCCTGGTTCGCCGGTCATAGGTTCGTGGTGTCGGCAGGAGATACCGGACAAGGGGTCCGGTGGCCGGCAGAGCCGCAGGAGGGACCGACCATGAACGCCAAGCCCGCCAGGATCACCGGCCTCGTCGCCATCATCGCCGGCATCGTCTTCATCCTCGCCGGGGGAGTGACCTGGGGGTTGATCTCGGCCAACCTCACCGAGCAGGAGATCACCGTGGCCGAGGACTCCCCGATGCTCGCCGGTGACGAGGTCAACGGCCCGGTCTCGGCGTTCGCCGAGGCGCAGATCATCAACACCCACGCGATGGCCGCCACCGAGGGCCGCACCTACGCCGAGCTCGGCGCCCTGGTGAAGGAGGCCGAGGCGGCCGGGGACGCCGCGGCGGCGGAGGAGCTGCAGGCCCAGCGGACCACGGTCATGAACGCCTCGTTCCTGCGCGCCTCGCTCTTCACCTCGGTGGTCGCCTACGGCGACGCCGCCCTCGTGATGGGTCTGGGCGTCCTCCTGACCGTCGTCGGCTGGGGCTTCTCGAGCCTGGCGCGGACCACCTCCCCGGCGACCACCGCCGCCAAGGGCCAGCCGGTCACCGTCTGACCGGCCCCGGCCGGCCGGCCCGGCCCGCACGGCAGCAGCCCTCGGAGAGGATCTCCTTCTCTCCGGGGCTTCTGCATGTCCGGCGCCAGAGTCGAAGAACTGCTGGACCGAGCCCATGGCCACAGCCCACGTGCCATGGGGGCGTGGGCACGTTGCGGCGCCGGGACCGCGCCCGGTTGCTGATCCTGGCGACCGCGGCCGCGCTGCCGGCGTGCGCAGGTGGTCAGGAGCGGCGGACGTCGCCCACTACGAGCCGTCGGAGCGCGGCGGGATGGGAGCGCTGCTCGGAGGCGTGCTGGGGAGGACGGGCTCGCCACGGGGCAAGCAGAAAGGCCGCCTACCGCGTCTCCGCGGGCAGGCGGCCCTTCATCTGTCGGGGTGGCGGGATTTGAACCCACGACCTCTTCGTCCCGAACGAAGCGCGCTACCAAGCTGCGCCACACCCCGATGAGGAACTCGTTCAGAATAGCCGAGGCAGGGGACCGGAGTGAAACCGGCGGGCGCGAGTGAGACGGATGCCACCCCACCGCCCCCGGGCGGTGCCTGGCAGCTCAGACGGCGGCCCGCGGCACCAGGGTCAGCAGGGAGGCCTCGGGCCGGCAGGCAAACCGCACCGGGGTGTACGGGCTCGTGCCGAGTCCCGCAGAGACGTGCAGCCACATCGAACCCTCGCCGCCCGGCGCCCCGGGTCGCGCCCCCGGCCACCCGTGCAGGCCACTGGCGCGACCGCGGTCGAGGTCGCAGTTGGTCACCAGGGCGCCGAAGAAGGGTACGCGGAGCTGCCCGCCGTGCGTGTGGCCGGCGAGCACGAGGTCGCAGCCGTCGCCGTGCATCTGCTCGAGCACCCGCAGGTACGGCGCGTGCGCGACGCCGAGGTGCAGGCGACCCACCCGCCGGGGGGCTGGGGCGTGGTCGGGGAAACGGTCGTAGTCGAGGTGCGGGTCGTCCACACCTACCAGGGTCACCTCGGTGCCCGCCACGGAGACGACCTCGCGCCGGTTCGTGAGGTCCTTCCACCCGGCGCGGCGGAACGCGGCCGCCATCTCCCCGGCCGGCAACCGGGCCGGCTCCGGGGGCAGCGCGGTGCGGGCGTCGGGCAGCAGGTAGCGGGCCGGGTTCTTCAGGCGCGGGGCGAAGTAGTCGTTGGACCCCAGGACGAAGGCGCCAGGCCGGTCCAGCAGCGGCCCGTACGCCTCGAGGAGGGGTCCCAGAGCCGCGGCGTGCGCCAGGTTGTCACCGGTGGTGACGACGAGGTCCGGCTCCAGCCGGTCCAGGTTCCGCACCCACGCGACCTTCCGGCGCTGCGAGGGCAGCAGGTGCAGGTCTGACAGGTGCAGCACCCGCAGCTCCGGGGCGCCGGGGGCCAGCACGGGGACCTCGTAGCGCCGGAGCGTGTACAGGCGCGCCTCGGCGAGAGCCCAGCCCAGCGCGCCCAGCCCGGCCGCGGCGGCGCCGCCGGCCAGCCGCGCGGCCCGGGCCCCGGCGCTCAGTTGTCGCCCCAGAAGTCGCCCCACTCCTCCTGCCAGCCCTCCGGCGGCGCGGGGTCTTCCGCGGGAGCCGACGCGCTCGGCGGCGCCTGCGGCTCACCGGCGGCGTTGCCGTTGCCATTGCCGTTGCCGTTGCCGTTGCCGTTGCCGTTGCCGGGGTTCTCCGGGGCTGGCGCGGGCGGCGCGGGCGCGGGCTGGGGCGCGGGGGCGGGCTGCGGCGCGGGGGCGGGCTGCGGCGCCGGCTGCGGCGCGGGGGCCGGCGCCTGGCGTGACGCCGCACTCTGACCGAGCATCTGCGGGCTGGCCGGCGCGAACTGCTGCACCGGCGCCCCGGCGAGGGCGGCCGACATGTATCCCTGCCACGTCTCGGCCGGGTAGGAGCCGCCGTACACCCACTGGTTGTACCTGCCGTTGATGACGGCATCCATCATCGACTTGTCGCCCTGGGAGTGGCCCATCCAGACGGCCGCGGCCAGCTGCGGCGTGTACCCGACGAACCAGGCGTGCGCGTCGTCGTTGGCCGTGCCGGTCTTGCCTGCGGCGGGCCGGTCGGGCAGCACGGCCCGCCGGCCGGTGGACCCGGGCTGGTCCGAGACCACCTGCTGCAGGGCGTGGTTGACGCCGTTGACGACGTCCGGCTCGAGCACCTGGGTGCAGGTCGTGGGGGAGACCGGGATGTCGTTGCCGGCGTTGTCGGTGACCTTGGTGATCGCCACCGGGGTGCAGTACGTGCCACCGGCGGCGAGGGTGGCGAACGCGTTCGCCATGCCCAGCGGGGTCACGGTGTTGGTGCCCAGGACCGCGGCAGGGTTCGGGGTCAGCGGGGACCCGTCGCCGCGGACCAGGCCCATCTTCTGGGCGTTGTCGATGACGCCGCACATGTCGACCTGGTTCGCCATCTCGAGGTAGGCGAGGTTGACGGACAGCCGCGTGGCATCGAGCACGGTCATCACCGGTGACGACGGGACGCCCTCGACGTTGGTGGCGTTGTTGTAGTTGTCGCGAAACTGCGGAGCGCAGGAGATGGTCCACGACGCGCGCGGGAAGTCGCGCTTGTTCGCCGCCACGCGGTCGTTGAGGGAGTGCCCCGTCTCAAGCCACTCGATGAGCGTGAAGACCTTGAACGTCGAGCCGGACTGGAAGCCCTGCCCGCCGCCGTGGCTGGTGCCCACGTTGAGGTTCACCTCGGTGGCGCCCGGGTCCTCCGGGGTCGGGGCGGTGCCCCAGTTGGTGTTCTGCACCATGGCGACGATCTTCCCGGTGCCGGGCTCGATCGACGACATGGCCATCTTGACGCCGGAGGGGTCGTTGACGGGCACCGAGGCGGTCACCGAGTCGTAGGCGGCCTGCTGCTTGGCGGTGTCGAGCGTGGTCTGGATCGTCAGGCCGCCGCGGTACAGCATCTGGGCGCGGTCGGCCCGGTCCTTGCCCCAGTTCTCGTTGGCGAGCAGCTCGTCGACGACGTACTCGCAGAAGTACGCGGAAGTCCCGGCGGCGCCGCACCCGTTCGGTGCGGACTGGACGTCTAGCATGTCGGCGATCGGCACCGCGACCGCCTCGTCGTGCTCCGCCTGCGTGACGAAGCCCTGGTCGAGCATGAGCCCGAGCACGACGTCGCGCCGTTCCTGGGCGTTCTCCGGGTTACGCACCGGGTCCCACTTCGCGGGCGACTGCGTGATGCCGGCCAGCACGGCCGACTCGCCGATGTCCAGCTCGGCGGCGGACTTGTTGAAGTAGTGCCGCGCGGCGGCCTCGACGCCGTACTGCGACGGCCCGAACTGGGCGATGTTGAGGTAGCCCTGGAGGATCTCGTCCTTGCTGACCTGCTGCTCGAGCCCGATCGCCAGCCGGGCCTCGCGGAGCTTGCGTCCCAGCGACGTCTCCGTGGCCTCCTCGATCGCCTCCTGGTCACCGGAGACGCGTCCGGCCTCGATGAGGACGTTCTTGACGTACTGCTGGGTGAGGGTGGAGGCGCCCTCGAGCGGGCCGCCCGCGATGTTGTTGACGAAGGCCCGGAGCATGCCCTCGGCGTCGATGCCGCGGTGCTCGTAGAACCGCCGGTCCTCCACCGCCACGACGGCGTTCTGCATGTGCTCGGAGACCTGGTCCAGCCCGATCACGATGCGGTTCTCCGCGTAGAAGGTGGCGATCGGCGTGCCGTCGGCGGCCAGGATGACGCTCTGCTCGGACGGCTCGGGGATGGCCAGCTCGCTGGGCAGGTCCTCGAACAGGTCGGTCGAGGCCGAGCTGACGGTCCCCGCAGCGCCCACCGCCGGCATCACCAGGCCCGCCGCCAGTACCCCGCCCAGACCCGCGACGACGACGAACGCGAGGAGCATCGTGAGCAGCTGGGCCGGCTTGACGGCACGCCCTGAGGACGACGGAGCTGGCGACATGCCCCTAGGGTACGTGGCGCCCCTGACGCGGGGCCCGGCGAGTCCGTACGATCCACCTCCGTTCACCCACGGCTCGCGCCGGCCGGCCGGCGATCGGGCGGCACCGCGCCCTGCAGGGCTGGTGCGCCGAGGCGGCGGCCGGCGGGTCGGGGGGCCGGCCACGTCGGCGTGACGGTGCGCGCGGGGCCTGGTCGGCGGAGCGCAAGACCCCACATCGGGGGGCCTTTACCACGCCCGGACGTCTATGTTGTGCCGAGACACGTGAAACTTCGACAAACCCCTTCCGTGACGTCCTTCACACCCGCTATAACGTCACTCGTAGACAAAAACCGTCCGCCGACCACCGGACGGCCCGAGACCCGATGTCGCCACCGTCGGGCTCGTCTCGCGGACGTAGGAGGAACTATGTGGGACAACGCCGACCAGACCTGGGCGTCGCAGGCCGCCTGTGCCACCGGGCAGCCCGATGCCCTCTTCGTGCGCGGTGCCGCGCAGCGGTCTGCGCGTGAGCTCTGCTTCGGCTGCAAGGTCCGCATGGACTGCCTGGCCGACGCACTCAGCTCGCAGACCAGCTTCGGGGTGTGGGGAGGGCTGACGGAGCGGGAGCGCCGCGCGCTGCTGCGCCGGTACCCGGAGGTGACCGACTGGGCGAGCTGGCTGCGCCGGGAGGACGACGAGCTCATCGCCGAGCTGCGGGTCCAGCGCGCGCCGCGCATCATCGCCCGGACGCGCGCGCAGGTCTGACGCGCGCCGGCGACCCTCCGTCGTCGCCGGCCGGGGCGCGGGACGCGAGCGCCGTACCAGCGGGGGGCGGTGAGCCGGGCGCCAGCTCCCGGCCGAGGGCCGGCCGGGTCCGTGCACCCGGCCGGCCCGGGCTCGATGCCTAGGATGGCGCGCATGACGACATGGGAGTACGCCACGATTCCGTTGCTCACGCACAACACCAAGGCGATCCTGGACCAGTGGGGCGCCGACGGGTGGGAGCTCGTCCAGGTCATCCCGGGCCCGAGCGGCTCGACGAACCTGGTCGCCTACCTCAAGCGGCCCAAGGGCCAGCAGTGAGCGCGGGCGAGAACCTCGCCGCGCTCGGCCTGACGCTGCCCCCGGTCGCCGCCCCGGCCGGCGTGTACGTCCCGGCGCTGCGCCAGGGCGACCTGGTCTACACCTCCGGCCAGCTGCCCCTGGTCGACGGCGCCCTGCCCGTGACGGGCAAGGTGGGGGACTCAGCCGGCGCCGTCACGCCGGAGCAGGCGCGGGCGGCCGCGGAAACCTGCGCGCTCAACGCCCTCGCCGCCGTCGCCGACCTGCTCGGCGGCCTCGACCAGGTCGCGCGCGTGGTGAAGGTGACCGGCTTCGTGGCGAGCGAGCCGTCCTTCACCGCCCAGCCGGCCGTCATCAACGGCGCGTCCGAGCTGCTCGGCAAGGTCTTCGGGGACGCCGGCCAGCACGCCCGTTCCGCCGTCGGCGTGGCGGCCCTGCCGATGGACGCCCCGGTGGAGGTCGAGATCGTCGTGGCGGTGCGCTGACCGCCCGGAGCCCACGCAGACGACGGCGCCCCGTCCGCGGAGGGGGCGCCGTCGTCGGTGCTGCCGGCTCAGCGGGCGCGGCGGCGCAGCCGGTCGAGGTCGAGCAGCAGCACGGCCCGGCCCTCCAGGCGGATCCAGCCGCGCGAGACGAACTCGGCGAGAGACTTGTTGACCGTCTCGCGGGAGGCGCCGACGAGCTGGGCGAGCTCCTCCTGCGTGAGGTCGTGCGGCACGTGGATGCCCTCGTCCGTGCGCTCGCCGAAGCGGTCCGCCAGGTCCAGCAGCGCCTTGGCCACGCGGCCCGGCACGTCGGAGAAGACCAGGTCCGCGAGCGACTCGTTGGTCCGGCGCAGCCGCTGCGCGAGGGCGCGGAGCATGTGCGTGGCCAGGGACGGGCGTGTCTCGAGGAACTGCATCAGGTCCTTGTGCTGCAGCTCGAGCAGGCGCGTGGGCGCCACCGCGGTCGCCGTGGTGGAGCGGGGGCCCGGGTCGAACAGGGTCAGCTCGCCGAGCAGCTCACCGGGGCCGAGCACGGCGAGGAGGTTCTCCCGCCCGTCGGGAGCGGTGTGCCCCAGCTTCACCTTGCCCTCGGTGAGGATGTACAGCCGGTCCCCGGGGTCGCCCTCGTTGAAGAGGATCTCGCCGCGGCGCAGCGTCGTCTCGCTCATCACCGAGCGCAGCTCGGACTGGTCCTGCTCGTCCAGCGCCTCGAAGAGCGGCACGGAGCCGATGACGTTCTGATCCACGGTGTGTCCCATCTGCCGGCAGGCGTCGACTGCACGTTCGCGGCTTGGTGCCGCCGTTCTCCCGCCCATCCTGCCACCGGGGTGAGGGCTGGCACACGTCGGCGCGTGGGAGCGCCGTCCTAGGCTGGGCGCCATGAGCGCTGCGCCCCCGCGACCGAGGTCGCTCAAGGCGGCCCGGGAGCAGGCCGCGGCCGTCAACGACCTGCTGGCCCGGGAGTGGCCGGACGCCCGCTGCGAGCTCGACTTCCGCACACCGCTGGAGCTGCTCGTCGCGACGGTGCTGTCCGCCCAGACCACCGACAAGCGGGTCAACCAGGTGACGCCCGGCCTCTTCGCGGCCTACCCCGACGCGGCGGCCTACGCGTCCGCCCCCCGCCAGGAGCTGGAGGAGGTCCTGCGCCCCCTCGGCTTCTTCCGCGCCAAGGCGGCCGCGCTGCAGGGGCTCGGCGCGGCGCTGGTCGAGCGGCACGGCGGGGAGGTGCCGGCCACGCTCGAGGAGCTCGTGAAGCTCCCGGGCGTGGGCCGCAAGACGGCGAACGTCGTCCTCGGCAACGCCTTCGACGTGCCCGGCATCACCGTGGACACCCACGTCGGCCGCCTCGCCCGCCGGCTCGGGTGGACCACGGAGAAGGACCCGGTCAAGGTGGAGGCCCGCATCGCCCAGCTGCTGCCGGCCGAGGAGTGGACGATGGCCTCCCACCGGCTGATCTTCCACGGCCGGCGCGTGTGCCACTCCCGGCGCCCGGCGTGCGGGGCGTGCGTGCTGGCCGGGCTGTGCCCGTCCTTCGGCGAGGGCGAGACGGACCCCGAGCGCGCCCGGGCGCTGGTCGTCGTGCCCTGACCGGCCGCGGGCCTCAGGGCACGCGCGCGTGGGCGCCGAGGAAGTCCAGCAGCAGGTCGGTGACCGCGTCCGGTGCCTCCTCGGGCAGGAAGTGCCCCGACCCCTGCACGACCCGCTGGCGCAGCGGACCGGTGACGTACAGGGCGTCGCGCGCGAAGGCGCGGGCGGGCAGCAGCGGGTCCTGCGCCCCGCGGACGCTCAGCACGGGCGCCCGCACCGGCTCGCTCACGGCCGCAAGGTAGCGCCGGCCGTCCGTGCGCGGCGTTGCGCGCACGAGCCACCGGAAGTGCTCCATCGCGCTGTGCGCGGCGAACGGCAGCCGCATCGCCTCGGTGTACAGCTCCGCCTGGGAGGCGGCGCCGTCGTTGCCGGGCGCGCTCCAGGCCCGCAGCAGCTCGGGCACGAGGGTGCCCTCCCGGAGCGCCCGCTCCGGGAACCACGGCACCTGGAAGCGGGCCAGCGTCGCCAGGGCGCGGGCCGGCACCCGCGCGGTGCGGTGCAGCGGCGCGGGGTGCGGGTTGCCGAGGACGGCGACGGCCTGGGTGAGCGTGGGCGCGAAGGCCGGCATCGACCACGCCACCGTGCCACCGAAGCCGTGGCCCACGACGACGGCGCCGGCCGCCCCCAGGGAACGGATCACGCCGGCCACGTCGCGCGCGAAGACCGCGGTCTCGTGCCGGTGCGGCGGCTTGTCCGAGCCGGCGAAGCCGCGCAGGTCCATCGCGGCCACCCGGTATCCGGCGTCGGCGAGCGCGGGAATCTGGTGGCGCCAGGCCCACCAGAACTCCGGGAAGCCGTGCAGCAGCACGACCACGGGGCGGTCCGGCCGCTGCGGCCCGGCGAGCACCACGTGGAACTGGGCGCCGTTGGCGGCGATGTTGCGGTGCTCCCACGGCCCTGGGAGGAGCACGCAGCTGGAGTCGGCGACCACGCCAGGCACGGTAGCGCCTTCTTGGTCGCCCCAGGCCCGCCCCCGGCCGGGGCGGGGACGGGACGCTCGTCACAGCCGGTGGCTCACAGCAGGGCGAGCGCCCCCATGTAGGTCAGCGTGCCGCCGACGATGCTCAGCATCGCGTTGCGCCGCCACAGGTGCAGCCCGGCGGTGACGGCGACCCCGGCGAGCTCGGGGACCCCGTGCGGGGCCGTCGTGAGGTCCACCGCGGAGAGCGGGTAGACGACGAGCACGGCCATGACGCCCAGCGGCATGGTGCGGCCGAGGTAGCCCACCAGCCGCGAGTCGCGCACCCGGCGCAGCGCGAGGAACGGTGCCAGGCGCAGCGCGTAGGTGACGGCGAAGATGACCAGCAGCGTCAGCAGGACCTGTCCGGGGCTAGGCATCGCCGGCCCCCTCGGGGCGGTCGTGCGCCGCCGCCTCGCCCGCCCGGCGCGGGTCGCCGCGGCCGCCGTGCCGCCGGGGGTCGGTCACGGCGAAGCGCGCCCCGAGCACCGCCACGAACAGCGTCAGGGCGACCACGAGCATGCTGCCCGGCGCCACGACGAGGGCGAGGACGGCGCAGGCGAGGGCGATCACGAGGGTGGGCAGGTCGGGGGAGGAGCGGAAGGCGTCGATGGTGAGGACGACGAACAGCGCGGTGAGCGCGAATCCCAGCCCCTCGGCGGTAAGCCCGAGCCGGGCGCCCAGCAGCGCGCCCGTGGTCGACCCGGTGAGCCAGTACAGGTGGCAGAAGACCTCGGTGGCGAGCACCCGGGTGCCAGTCATTCCCTGCTGGGGGCGGGTGGCGAGCAGCGCGTAGGCCTCGTCGGTGAGGGCGTGGACGCCGTACAGCCGGCCCGCGCCGGAGCGGATCTTCAGCAGCGGGAAGCTCAGGCCGTAGAAGACGTGCCGGAAGTTGACGAAGAACGTCGTCGCCGCGACCTGCCCGAGCCCCACCCCGCCGGTCACGAGGCCGATCGCCAGGAACTCCATCGACCCGGCGTAGATGAGCACGGAGAAGACCGGCGCCCACCACCACTGCAGCCCGCTGGTGGCCAGCAGCACCCCGAAGGCGGCGCCGAGCGGCAGGTAGCCCATGCCGACGCCGACCGTGTCCTTTGCGGCGAGCAGCACCTCGCGGCGGCGGTGCCCGGCGCCGTCGGGCGCGGGCTTCTCGGCGGGGGCGGGCACGACGCCCAGGTTAGGACCGCCGGCGCCGGGCGGGCGTGAGGGTCCGCCGTCCGGGCCGCTGTGCGTGGAGGACCGCCGGCGAGACGAGCCTGGACTGGAACCACGCCTCGTCGGGATCGAACGTTCCGGCGGAGATGGAACCGCGTGGAGCTCTATCTCAGCCGGGCAGCTCTGTCTCGGCCGCGGTGGGCACCGGGCGCACGGCGGCGGGTCCGGCGTCCGGCGGGCGCGCTCTGGGAGGGACGCGGCGACCGTCACGGCCGTAGCCGCGACGGTCGCCGTCCCGGCGCCGAGTGCCCTAGCGCTGCATGCCCTTGCTGATCTGGTCCATCACGGAGGAGTCGGCCAGCGTGGTGACGTCCCCGGCCTCGCGACCCTCGGCGATGTCGCGCAGCAGGCGCCGCATGATCTTGCCGGAGCGGGTCTTCGGCAGGTCGGCCACCACGAGGATCGACCGCGGCTTGGCGATGGGACCGATCTCCTTGGCGACGTGGCTGCGCAGCTCGCCGACGACGTCCGCGCCCTGGACGGCGTCCGAGCGCAGGATGACGAAGGCGACCACGGCCTGCCCGGTGGTGTCGTCATTGGCGCCCACCACCGCGGCCTCGGCGACCATCGGGTGGGAGACGAGGGCGGACTCGATCTCGGTGGTGGACAGCCGGTGGCCGGAGACGTTCATGACGTCGTCCACCCGGCCGAGCAGCCAGATGTCGCCGTCGTCGTCCTTCTTCGCGCCGTCGCCGGCGAAGTACATGCCCTCGAACCGGGACCAGTAGGTCTCCTGGAACCGCTGCGGGTCGCCCCAGATGCCCCGCAGCATGGCCGGCCACGGCTCGGTGAGGACCAGGTACCCGCCGCCGCCGTCGGGCACCGGGCGGCCGGCCTCGTCGAGCACGTCCGCGCTGATGCCGGGCAGCGGCCGCTGCGCCGAGCCCGGCTTGGCGGCCGTGACGCCGGGCAGGGGGGAGATCATGATGGCCCCGGTCTCCGTCTGCCACCAGGTGTCCACCACCGGGGTGCGGTCCCCGCCGATCGTGCGGCGGTACCACATCCAGGCCTCGGGATTGATGGGCTCGCCGACCGAGCCGAGCACCCGCAGCGAGGACAGGTCGTGCCGCCCGGGGTGCTCCGCGCCCCACTTCATGCAGGTGCGGATGGCGGTCGGGGCGGTGTACAGGATGGAGACCTTGTACTTCTCCACGATGTCCCACCACCGGTCCTTGTCCGGGGTGTCCGGGGTGCCCTCGTACATCACCTGGGTGGCACCGTTCACCAGCGGGCCGTACGTGATGTAGCTGTGGCCGGTCACCCAGCCGACGTCCGCGGTGCACCAGTACACGTCCGTCTCGCGCTTGAGGTCGAAGACGTACCTGTGGGTGAAGGCGCACTGGGTGAGGTAGCCGCCGGTGGTGTGGAGGATGCCCTTGGGCTTCCCGGTGGTGCCCGAGGTGTACAGGATGAACAGCGGGTGCTCGGACTCGACGTCCACGGGCGTGTGCTCGGGGCTCGCGGCGGCGAGCGCGTCGGCCCAGCGCACGTCCCGGCCCTCGGTCCACGCCACCTCCTGGCCGGTGCGCTCGACGACGAGCACGTGCTCGACGGGGGTGCCCTTGGCCAGCGCCTCGTCGACGGCCGGCTTGAGCGCGCTCGCCTTGCCGCGGCGGTAGCCGCCGTCGGCGGTGATCACCACGCGCGCCTCGGCGTCGTTGATCCGGCTGTGCAGCGCCTCGGCGGAGAAGCCGCCGAAGACGACGGAGTGCGGGGCGCCGATCCGGGCGCAGGCGAGCATCGCGACGACCGCCTCGGGGATCATCGGCAGGTAGATCGCCACGCGGTCGCCGGTGCGCACGCCGAGGCCCTCGAGGGCGTTCGCGGCGCGGGACACCTGGTCCTTGAGGTCGGCGTAGGTGATGGTGCGGGTGTCGCCCGGCTCGCCCTCGAAGTGGATCGCGACCCGGTCGCCGTAGCCGGCCGCGACGTGGCGGTCGACGGCGTTGTAGGCGGCGTTGAGCCGGCCGTCGGCGAACCACCGCGCGACGGGGGCGCCCGAGAAGTCCAGCACCTCCGTGAAGTCCTTCGACCAGCTCAGCAGCTCGCGGGCCTGCTCGGCCCAGAAGCCCTCGCGGTCGGCGGCCGCCCGCTCGTAGATCTCCGGGCGGGCGTTGGCCTGGGCGGCGAACTCGGGGCTGGGCGGGAAGGAGCGGTCCTCGTGCAGGAGGTTCTCGAGACCGCCCTGGGAGGCGGTTGTCGTGCCATCGTGCTGGGACATCTGTGTCCTCCGGGTCTTCGAATGCGCGGTCGTGCCGTGTGTCGCGGCTCACGCAGCAACATAGCGAAGTGAGCGCCGCGGCTCGACCGCGCCGGCCTGAGGCCCTCAGCGGGTGCGGTGGCGGACGGCGCCCGGGCCGTGCTGCTGCCCGAGGCCCTCGGTCTCCGCCCGGAGGCGCTCCTCGCGCCGCCCCGCGCGGCGGGCGCCGCGGGCGACCACGCCCACCGCCAGAAGGGCGAGCCCGTAGAGCATCAGGCGGCCCGACGCGGCGTCGGCCACCAGGTGGTGCGCGAGGTTCGCGCCGAGCCCGCCGAGGGAGTGCAGCCGCTCGGGCAGCGTGTCGAGGAGGTCGCGCGCCCGCCCCGGCGCGGCGACGACCGCCGCGCCGGCGAGCGCCGTGACCAGGCCGACGACCTGCGCGCCCAGCGACGAGCGGCGCGCGGCCAGGAGCACGGCGGCCACGACGACGAGCCCGCAGGCCAGCTCCACCAGGGCGGCGGGGTTGATCGCGCCGGTCTCCCACGGGTTTGCCGGGGGACAGCGTGAGGCGCGCGCCGGCGTCGGCGACGAGGTACCAGCCGACCGGCCCGAGGACGAGGGTCAGCAGCACGCTGACCGCCCGCGCCCCCGCCCGGGAGCGCGGCCGGGTCTCCATGGCCCCGGCGAGCACCACGTCGGGCGCCGCCGCCTGCTCGCGACGGGAGGCCGCCGGGGGCTCCTCGGTGCCGGGAGCGGCGGTGGATCCCGCCCGGTCGTCCGGGCCGTCCGTGCCGGCGGAGGTGGGGAGCCACCCGCGGCGCTCCGTGGCCTGCCCGGCGTCGGCGGCCGCCGGGGCGTCGCCTGCGTGCGCGGGCCGGTCCGGGTGGGCCGCGTCGTCGCCGAGGCCGAGCAGGCGCCGGCGCCGCACGGCGGTGGAGTCCAGGTCGTCGTGTTCGGCCGGGGTCGCGGGTGCGGGGCCGGGGTCCGCCGTGCCCGGGCCGGGGACGACGTCGGCCCGCTCGCCGGCGAGGTCGTCGGGGTGCTGAGGGCTGGGCGTGGTCACGTGGCCTCCTGGGTCGTCCGTGCCACGGTACCGACGGGACGTCGCCCCAGGTCAGTGACGCGCCGGTGCCGAGCAGCGCCGCCGCCTGCGGCAGCCACCACCGCACCAGCCAGCCCCACGCGGTGACGCGCCAGGGCCTCAGCACCTTGCGTCACACGCGCCCTACGCTGAGCGGCATGCCCGCCGACGTCCTCGCCGCGCTCTCCGCGCTCGACCGGCTGGACGGCGTGGCCGAGGCCGCCGACCGGGCCCGCGCGGCCGCCGCGGCGCTGCGCTGGCACGAGGGCCTGCGCCGCCGGTGGCGGGAGGCGCGGGCGGAGACTGCGGTGCGCTCCGCCGTCGCCGGCGCGGCCCTGGAGGGCGCGCGGGTGGACGCGGCGTGGCTGCGGGAGCGGGTCGCCGCCGGCGCCGGCGCCGGCGCCGAGCCCGAGACGCGCCCCGCCGAGGCCCTGGCCCTGGCGACGTGGCGGGCGCAGGTGCACGTCGGGGAGCTGCTGCCCGACCTGGGCGGCGGCCGGTCCCCGTCCGTGGCGGCCGGGGAGCTGCTCGCCGGGCTGCACCGCGACCTGACCGCCCACCTCGCCGAGGCCGGCCGGCTGGACGGCGCCGCCGTCGGCCGGCCCCGGACGACGGCGCGGCCGGCGGAGGCCGGGCCGGGCGAGGCGCCCGTCGGCGCCGAGCTGGAGGCGCGCCTGGACGCCCCGCGCGGTCGTCGACGCCGAGGACGCCCCCGCGCTGGTGCGTGTGGGTGTGGCGCACGCCGAGCTGGTGACGCTGCGGCCGTTCGCGACCGGCAACGCGGCGCTGGCCCGGGCGGTGGCCCGGCTGCTCGCGGTGCGCACGGGGCTGGAGCCGACCGGCGTCGCGGTCCCGGACGCCCACGCCGCCGCCGGGCCGGCGCGGTACCGCGCGGCGCTGGACGGCTATGCCGCCGGCACCCCGGACGGCGTCGCCGCCTGGCTGGTCTACCAGGCCGAGTGCCTGGAGGCGGGCGCCCGGCTCGGCGCCGAGGTCGCCACGGCGGTGCTCTCCGGCCGCGTGGGCGCGGGCTGAGGCCTCAGCGGCGGGACCGGCGCAGCACCCACCAGCCCGCGGCGCCGGTGAGCGCGAGGGCCGCGCCCACGCCGAGCGGCACCGGCCGGGGCACCTGCGCGCGCAGCGGCACCGGCCGCTCGAAGCGGCGCACCTGCCAGCCGTGCCGCGCGGCAACCCGGCGCAGCGCCCGGTCCGGGTTGACCGCCACCGGGTGGCCGACGGCCTCGAGCATCGGCAGGTCGGTCACAGAGTCGGTGTAGGCGTACGACGCCGCGAGGTCGTACCCGTTGCGGTCCGCGAGGTCGCGCATGCGGGCAGCCTTGGCGGGGCCGTAGACGTAGTCGGCGATCCGCCCGGTGTACCGGCCGTCGCGGACCTCCATGGTCGAGGCGATCACCTCGTCGGCGCCCACCATCGTCGCGATCGGGCGCACCACGTCGGTGCTCGAGGCCGAGACGATGACGACGTCGGCGCCGGCCTCCTGGTGTGCGGTGATGAGGTCGAGCGCCTCGAGGAAGACGTAGGGCTGGACGAAGGTGCGCAGTGCGCCGTCGACCACGGCCCGGAACCGGTGCACCTCCCACCCGTCGACCGTCCGGCTGAGCTGCTCGCGCACCCGCTCGCTGTGGCGGTGGCTGGACGAGACGAACAGGTAGCCCAGCTGGGCCACGGCCGAGCGGGCCAGGTCCGAGCGGCTGAGCAGGCCGGCCGCGAGCAGCGGCCGTGCCAGCACCACGGACGAGGAGCTCCACAGCACGGTCTTGTCCAGGTCGAAGAAGGCCGCCGCCCGGGCGGGTTCTCGCGGTGCCCCGGTGTCGCGCGCGGCAACCGCCGGCCCTACCTCCGCGGGCACCGTGCCCGCGCCCGTGGTCCCGGACCGGACCTCGCCTGCCACGGCAGGCCTCACACCGTGGCGGCGACGCCGGTCGGCAGCGGGCGGAACTGGGTGCCCGCGGGCGCGAACTCCGCGAGCATCGCGTACGCCATCCGGGTGCTGGCCATCGTCCGCTCGTGCACCGGCACCGCGACGCGGGGCGCCACCGCCCGCAGGTAGTCGATCGCCTCCGCCAGCTTCAGCCAGGGCCCGGACGCCGGCACGGCGAGGACGTCCACGGCCCCCGGGGGCACGGTGAGGGAGTCGCCCGGGTGGAAGAAGGCGCCGCCGTCGACGGCGTACGCGACGTTGGTGCACCCGGGCCGGTCCGCGTAGATCACGGCGTGCGTGCCGCCGGCCACGTCCAGCTCCGCCCCCGCCACGGTCAGGTGGTCCCCGGGCCGGACCGCCCGCGCGGTCACGCCCATTCCGGCGAGCACCGGGACGCTGTCCTCGTCCGCCAGGAGCTGGGCGCCCGGGTTCGCGGCCACCAGCGCCGGCAGGCGCTCGGGGTCGGCGTGGTCGGGGTGCTGGTGGGTGATGAGCACGGCGTCGAGGCCGCGCAGGTCCTCGAAGCCCTCCGCGTAGGTGCCCGGGTCCACGAGCAGCCGGGCGGCGGGCGTCTCCAGCAGCACGCAGGCGTGCCCGAGGTGGGTGATCCGCATCGCCCCAATCTCCCAGAGCCGCCCGGCCCTGTCCCGCGATCGCGGGCCGTCCACACCCCGCGGCCGGCGGGCGCCGTCCACACGGGGCCGCACCGCCCGCGCCCGGGCCGCCGATCGTGGTGGCCATGAGGCCGGAGGACGAGACCGCGGGCGTGGCGCTGCGCTCCGCCGACCCGGGCACGGTGGCGCAGGTGCGGCGGCTGGCCGAGCTGGCCGGCGCCGCGCTGACGGTGGTGCCGGCCGGGCCGGCGCCGCCGGGCGCCGTCGTCGTGCTGGAGGACGGCGGCGAGGGCCGGCTGGCGGTGCGGGTGGCCCCGGACCGGCTGCGCCGGCTGCCCGACGCCGCGGCCGTGCCGGACGTCGTCGTGCTGCCCGCGGGGGCCGAGGCGCTGCTGGACCTGCTGCTGGCCACCGGGACGCCGCACCGGGCGCGGACGGTGGGGGTGGTCGGCGCGCACGGCGGGGCGGGGGCCACGGTGCTGGGCGCCGCGCTGGCCCGGGCCTGCGTGGGGGCGGGCCTGGCGGCGGCGCTGGTCGACCTCGACCCGGCCGGCGGCCTCGACGTGCTGCTGGGCCTGGACCGTGACCCGGGGCAGCGGTGGGCGGACCTCGACGGCGAGCAGGGCGCCCTGGTGCCGCGGCGGCTGGCCCTTGCGCTGCCCGAGTGGCACCTGGTGCGGGTGCTCTCGGGCGACCGTCGCGGCGGCGCGGATCCCCTGGGGCTGGTGACTCGCTCGGCCGCGCGGGCGCTGGGCCAGGGCCATGACGTCGTCGTGCTGGACCTCCCGCGGCAGGTGCTCGCGCCGGGCCCGGCGCGCGAGCTGTGGTTGGGGTGGTGCTCGGACGTGGTGCTGATCGCACGCGGCGGGGTGCGCGGCGGCGCGGCGGTGCTGGCGGCCGCGCCCGCGCTGGCCGGGCGGCCGGCTTACCTGGTGCTGCGCGGGGCGGACGACGGGGACGCGGCTGAGCTGGCCGCGGCCGCCGGGCTGACGCTGGCCGCCCACATGCGCGACGAGCGGGCGCTGCCCGCCGGGATCGAGCACGGGGTGACGCCGGGGGACCAGCGCCGCGGCCACCTGCGCGCCACCGGCCGGGCGCTGGTCGGCCTGCTCGGGCTGGTCCCGTGAGCGCGCCGCCGCTGGCGCAGGTGCGCACGGCCCTGGCGCGGGGCGAGGCGCTCGCCGACGTGCTCGGCGAGGGCGCCGGCGGGCTGGGCGCGCACGGGCTGCTGCGGCTCGACGCGGCGGTGCGCGCGGAGCTGCGCGGCGCCGGCGCGGTGCTGCAGCCGCTGCTCGAGGACCCGGACGTCACCGACGTGCTCGTCAACGGCGGCGCCGGCGTGTGGGTGGACCGCGGCGCCGGCCTGGACCGCGTGCCCGCGGACGGCCCGCTCGGCGACCCCGCGGCGGTGCGGGCGCTCGCCGCCCGGCTGGCCGCCGCCTGCGGGCAGCGGCTGGACGACGCCAGCCCGGTGGTCGACGGCACGCTGCCGGACGGCACGCGCCTGCACGCGGTGCTGCCCCCGCTCGCCGCCGGCGGGACGCTGATCTCCCTGCGCACCCACCGGGCGCGCGCCTTCACCCTCGCGGAGCTCGCGGCGCGCGGGACCGTGCCGGCCGCCGTCGCGCCGGTGCTGCGGGCCCTGGTGCGCCGGCGGGCCAACGTGCTGGTCTCCGGCGCCACCGGGTCGGGGAAGACCACCCTGCTGGCCAGCCTGCTGTCGCTGGTGCCCGCCACGGAACGGATCGTGTGCATCGAGGAGTCCGCGGAGCTGCGTCCCGACCATCCCCACGTGGTCCACCTGCAGGTGCGCCGCGCCAACGTCCAGCAGGTGGGGGAGGTGCCGCTCGGCGCCCTGGTCCGGGCGGCGCTGCGGATGCGGCCCGACCGGCTGGTGCTGGGCGAGTGTCGCGGCGCGGAGGTCCGCGACGTCCTCGGCGCCCTGAACACCGGGCACGAGGGTGGGTGGGCGACCGTGCACGCCAACGCGCCCGCGGACGTCCCGGCCCGGCTGGTGGCCCTGGGCGCGCTGGCCGGTCTCGGCGACGCGGCCGTCGCCGCCCAGGCGGTCAGCGCCCTGGACGCCGTGGTGCACCTGCGCCGGGACGCGGCCGGGCGCCGGGTCTCCGAGGTCGGGGTGCTGGCCCGGGAGGGCGGCGAGCTGATGTGCGAGACCGCGCTGCTGGTCCCCGCGGAGGGCGGCGCCGTGCCCGGGCCGGGCTGGCCCCGGCTGGCGCGCCGGCTCGGGCTCGAGGAAGCGGCGGGCGCCCCGGCGCGGATACCGCGTGGCCGGCACCGGGCGGCGCCGTGACGGCGGCCCTGGCCGGGCTGCTGGCCGCCGCCGCGGCGGCGCTGCTGCTGTGGCGGCCGCGCCGCCGCCCGGGCTCGCCGGCGGACCCGCGGCCGGCCGACCGGGGCCGCGCGGGCCGGCGCCGCCCGGCGGCGACTGCCGACCTGGGCGTCCTGGTCACCGAGGTCGCCACCCGGCTGCACGCGGGTGCCGACGTGGAGACGGCCTGGGCGGAGACCCTCGAGCGTGCGGGCCTGTCCGCCCCGGCGGGTTCGCGCCCGACGGGCCCGCCCGCCCCGTCCGGGGCGACGTCGCGGCCGCCGGCCGCACCCGACGACGGCGTCCCGGCCGCCCTGAGGGACCTCGCCTCCCGTCCGCCGCCGCGCCGCCGGCCCTGGCGGCGCCGGGAGCGGGACCCCGCGCGCGCCGCCGCGCTGGCGGGCACCCTCGCCGCGTGCCGGCTCACGCACGAGAGCGGCGCGCCGCTGGCGCAGGTGCTGGAGCGCTGCGCCGAGGGCATCACCGAGGCCGGGCACGCCCGGGCCGCCCGGGCCATCGCGCTGGCGGGTCCGCGCTCGACGGCCCGCCTGCTCGGCTGGCTGCCCCTCCTCGGCCTCGCCCTCGGCGTGGCGGTCGGCGCGGACCCCCTGCCGGTGCTGCTCGATGGCGGGCTGGGCACCGGCTGCCTCCTCGCAGGCCTCGCCCTGTCCGTGGCCGGCCGGCGCTGGGTCGCCGCGCTCGACCGGGCGGCCGCTGGGGCGCCGCCGTGACCGCTCTTGTCCTCGTCGCGCTCGTCCTGCTCGCCGCCGTCCCGTGGGCCCTGCCGGCCCGGGCGGCCTCCCGGTCGCCCGCCCGTCGGGTGCGCCCCGGGACGCCGGCCGTCCCGGCCGAGGTCGACGCCGCCGTCCTGCTGGACCTGGCCGACGCGGCGCTCACGGCCGGGGCGTCCGTGCCCGGAACGCTGCAGGCGCTCGGGAGGGCGCTGGGCGACCCGGCCCCGGCCGGCCGCGGGCGGTGGCCGGCCGGCACGCGCGCGCAGCTGGAGCGGGGGGCCGGCGGAGCTCCGCGTCGTCGTCACGGCGCGTCCGCGGACGGCGCCGGCCCGGCGCTGCGACAGGCCGGGGCCGCGTTGCTCCTGGGCGCGTCCTGGTCGGAGGCGTGGGAGGGCGCGCCGCCCGGCCTGGGGCCCCTCGCCCAGGCGCTCGAGCCGGCGTGGGTGGACGGCGCAGCCCCGGGCCCCCTGTTGCGGCGGGCGGCCGCGGCCGTGCGCGCCGACCGGCACCGGCAGGCGCAGGAGGCCGCGGCCCGGCTCGGGGTGCGCCTGGTGCTGCCGCTCGGGCTGTGCTTCCTGCCCGCGTTCATCCTGCTGGGCGTGGTCCCCGTCGTCCTCGCCGCGGGCGGCGGCCTGCTCGGCAGCTGACCCTCCACAGCGGGAGTTCCTGCGGTCCCCTCCACAGCGCCGTCCCGCGGCGCGGCCGGGCCCCGGACGCCGCGGCCAACCTGGTCCCGGGCCGGCACGGGGCCGGCCCGCGGTGGAAGGAGACGCGGATGAGGACGGTACGGCGAGGCTGGGGCGCGGTGCGCGCCCGGGTGGGCCGGCTGCCCGCCGACGCGGGCATGGCGACGGCGGAGTACGCGGTGGGCACGGTGGCCGCCGCGTCCCTGGCCGGGGTGCTGCTGAGCATCTTCAAGAGCGACTGGGTGCGCGAGCTCGTCTCGAGCCTCATCCGCTCGGCGCTCGGACTGGGATGACCGGCACGCAGGGTCTGCCGGCGGGTGGGGGCACGCGCCCCCGCCCGCCGGCGGGCGGTCGTCCGGCCAGCCGGGGAGGCGGCCGGCGCGGGAGGTTCGGCCCGGACGGCGCCGCGCGGGGCGGGGTGACGGCCGAGCTGGCGATCGCCCTGCCCGGGGTGGTGCTGGTGCTTCTGATGCTGCTCACCGCGGCCAGCGCGGCGCTCACCCAGGTGCGGGTGGCGGACGCCGCCCGCGCCGGCGCCCGCGCCGCGGCGCTGGGCGAGCCGGCCGAGGCGGTCAGGGCCACCGCCACCCGCCTCGCCGGCGCGGAGGCGTGGGTGCGGGTGGGGGAGGACGGCGGGTTCGTCGTCGTCGAGGTGCGCAGGGAGCTGCCGGGCCCGCTGGCGGTGCTGGACCTGCGCGCCGGCGCCACGGCACGCGCCGTGCCGGAGCCGTCATGAGCGGCGCCGCCCGGCCACGGGCCGACCGCGGTTCCGGCACCGTGCTCGCGCTGGGCCTCATCTGCGTGCTGGTCGTGCTGACCTTCGCCGTCGTGGGCCTGGCGCGCGCCGTCCACGCCCGCGGGACGGCGCAGACGGCGGCCGACCTGGGGGCGCTCGCGGCGGCCCAGGCCCTGCATGACCCCGCCGGGGCGCGCGGCGAGCCGTGCGCGCTCGCGGCCGGCGTGGTTCGCGCCAACGGCGCCGAGCCGGCGGGCTGCCGGGTGGCCGGCGCCGTGGTGGACGTCTCCGCGCGGGTGACCGTGCTCGGGCAGGTCGACGGCGTGCTGGTGGCGCGGGCGTCCGCGCGGGCCGGCCCCGCCTGACGCCGGACCTCCCACTCCCATCGCGAGATGTCATCTTCTCCGTCACATGTCATGACATCTGACGGAGAAGATGACATCTCGCGGCGACGCTACTGCGGCGTCGCGGTGATCTCGCAGGAGGCGGCGGGCCCGCCGACGAGGGCGATGTCGAACGGCACCGGCTCGTCCGGCGAGACCGGCTCGGACGCCGCCGTCGTGCCGGCGGCGACGACCGTGCCGGCGTCGTCGGAGCAGATCGCGTGGAGGCGCACGTACTCCAGCCGCTCGGGCACGGTGGAGACGAGCCGGCCGGAGACGTGGTTGTCGATGCCGGTGACGAACCGCCGGCTGCGCTGGTAGGTGAGGGTGAGGTCCTCCGCCGTGACGGACTCCGGCGGGTCGGCGGGCGCGGAGACGGTCTGCACGGTCACCTCGGCGCGGGCGGTGGACACCCGGACGCCCTCGGGCACGCCGAGGAGGGTGACGAGCCCGGCCGTGGCCCCCGGCTGGAGGACCGTGCGGTTGTGCTCGGTCGCGACGGTGTCTCCCGCGGCGTCCAGCCCCGTGACGACGAGCGAAACTCCGGCGACGACGTCCGAGGGGTTGTGCAGGCGGGTGTGGGCCAGCGCGGCGACCTCGTCCTGGACGGCCCCGGCGTCCGTCACCGTCACCTCGACGTCCTCGGGCCGGACGTCCTCGGGCCGGGTCCCCGGCCGGCCGGCCGGGCTCGCGGTGCTCCGATCCGGGCTTGCGCTCGGGCTCGGGCTCGCCGCGGCCGTGGAGGTCTGCGGCGCGCGCGTAGCAGCCTCGTCGGCCGGTGCGGTCGCGCAACCGGCCAGCAGCAGGGCTGCACCGAGCACCAGCGTGCGGGTTCCCCGCATGCGACCTCCCCACCTCGACTGCTTTCCGATGCTAGGGCGGCCGGAGGCCCGGACCGTGGTCCGGCGGCCCGATCGTGGCGGACCTCACCCCGGCGAGAGGCGCACGTTCGCGGGCAGGGGCCGCGTACGGCGACCGGGCCGCCTGCGCGACCGGCCCGCCCACGCCCCCGCCTGCGCGACCGGCCCGCCCACGCCCCCGCCCACGTGACCGGCCCGCCGGCCGTCAGCGGGCGGAGAGCAGCAGCCGCAGCAGCCGGACCGCCCCGCGCTTGTCGAGCGGGGCGTTGCCGTTGCCGCACTTGGGCGACTGCACGCAGCTGGGGCAGCCGTCCTGGCAGGAGCACGACGTGATGGCGTCGAGGGTCGCCCGCAGCCACTGCCGGGCCGCCCGGAACCCGCGCTCGGCGAACCCGGCCCCGCCGGGGTACCCGTCGTGCACGAACACCGTCGGCTGCCCGGTCTGCGGGTGCACCGCCGTCGACAGGCCGCCGATGTCCCACCGGTCGCAGGTGGCCAGCAGCGGCAGCAGCCCGATCGAGGCGTGCTCCGCCGCGTGCAGCGCCCCGGGCAGGGCGTCCTTGCCCACCCCGGCCGCCTCGCACGCCTCCGCGCTCAGGGTCCACCACACCGACGTCGTGGGCAGCACCCGCTCGGGCATCTCCAGCGGGTAGGAGCCGACGATGTCCATGCCCGGCAGGCGCCGCTTGTCGTAACCGGTGACCTGGCTGGTCACCTCCACGTCCCCGAAGGACCAGGCGATCTCGGTGCCGCCGGCCCGCCACAGCTGCCGCTCGCGGGTGGTCAGGATGCGCACCGACGACGTCGAGCGGGCCTTGGTGCGGTGGGCCAGCTCGGTGTCCTCGTGCACCAGCGCCACCTCGTCCTCCAGGGCGTCGACGACGAAGGTGCGGCCCTGGTGCAGGTACACCGCGCCCGGGTGCACGGTGGCGTCGGCGCGGGCGCCGTCGACCGTGCCGAGCACCGACCCGGTGCCGAGCTCCACGACCTGCACCGGGCGGTCCTGGCCGCCGCGCAGGTCGGTGAGGTCCTGCGCCCGCTGGGGGAGGGCGAAGTTCCAGAACCACCCCGTGGGGCGGCGACGCAGCAGCCCGTCGGCCACGAGGGCGTCGGGCAGGGACGCGTCCGGCAGGCCGAAGCGGGGCAGGTCCTCGCCGGTCAGCGGCAGCTCGGAGGCGGCCGCGCACAGGTGCGGGGCGAGGACGTAGGGGTTGGCGGGGTCGAACGTGGTGGCCTCGACCCCGGCGCCGAAGATGGCCTCGGGATGGTGCACCAGGAACCCGTCGAGCGGGTCCTCGCTGGCCACCAGGACCGCGACCCCGTCGGCGCCGGCCCGCCCCGCCCGCCCGGCCTGCTGCCACAGCGAGACCCGGGTGCCCGGCCAGCCGGCGATGACGACGGCGTCCAGCCCGGCCACGTCCACGCCGAGCTCGAGGGCGTTGGTGGTGGCCAGCGCCAGCAGCTCGCCGTCGCGCAGCGCCCGCTCCAGCGCCCGCCGCTCCTCGGGCAGGTAGCCCCCGCGGTAGGCGGCCACCCGCGCCGCGAGCGCCGGGTCGACCTCGCGCAGGTGCCGCCGCGTCTGCTCGGCGATGACCTCGGCGCCGTACCGGGACCGGACGAACACCAGGCTCCGGGCCCCGGCCGACACCAGGTCCGCCAGCAGGTCGGCCGCCTCGGCGGTGGCGCTGCGCCGCGGGCCCTCCTCCAGCGGCTCGTCCTCGGCGCCGCCGGCGAGCAGGTCCACGCCCTGCCCGGGCCAGGCGGCGGCCCACCCCTGCGACAGCGCCGGCTGCCACAGCGCGATGCTGCGCCGCCCGGCGGGGGCGGCGTCCTCCGTGACGGCGACGACGTCCTCCGCGGGCACCCCCACCAGCCGCGAGGCCGTCAGGGCCGGCTCGGCGGTGGTGGCGGAGGCGCAGACGACGGTCGGGGCGGCGCCGTAGTACTCGGCCAGGCGCAGCAGCCGGCGCAGCACCAGCGCCACGTGGGCGCCCAGCACGCCGCGGTAGGCGTGGCACTCGTCGACGACGACGTAGCGCAGCCCGCGCAGCAGCCGCTGCCAGCGCCGGTGGTTGGGCAGGAGGGAGAAGTGCAGGAAGTCGGGGTTGGACAGCACCACGTCCGCGTGGTCCCGGGCCCAGTCCCGCTCGCTCAGCGGGGTGTCGCCGTCGCAGGTGCTCACCCGCACCCCGCGCAGCCCCGCGGCGCCCAGGAGCTTCTGCAGCCCGACGAGCTGGTCCGCGGCCAGCGCCTTGGTGGGGGAGAGGTACAGCGTCGTCGGCCGGCGGGTGTAGGCGCCGATGCGCCCCGCGGCCGGGCTCGCGGCCTGCGCGGCGCCCTCGCGGACGGCGGAGAGGACGGGCAGCCAGGCGGCCAGGGACTTGCCCGACCCGGTGCCCGTGGCGATCACGGTGTGCCGGCCCTGCCAGGCCGCCTCGGCGGCGGCGACCTGGTGCGTCCACGGCGCGGCCACGCCCAGGCGCCGGTAGCCCGCGACGACGTCGACGTCGGCCCACGCGGGCCAGTCCGCCGTCACGCCCGGCCGGGCCGGGATCTGCTCGAGGTGCACCAGCCGGCCGTCGCGCGCGCCGGCGGTGCGCAACAGCTCCACGAGGTCGAGGGCGGTGGTGGGCACCGTACAAGTGTGCGGCATGGCGCCGACGTCGCCGGGGATCCCCTCAGCCTCGCCTGTCACGTTGGTCACATTTCGCCGTGCCGTCGGGGTAGGCTCCGCACCACTGACGCCCGGGCGAGGGAGCCCTGGCACCGCACTGCCTAAGGAGGGCGGATGCTGGAGATCGGAGCCTCTAGCCTCGTCATCGTCGGGGTCATCGCGGGCATCGCGGTGGTCGCACTCGTCATCGCGGTGGTGCTGCGCCGGCAGGTGCTCGCCGCGGACGAGGGCACGCCACGGATGCAGGAGATAGCCCGGGCGGTCCAGGAGGGGGCCTCCGCCTACCTCAACCGCCAGTTCCGCACCCTGGCGGTCTTCGCGGTCGTGGTCTTCGCGCTGCTGTTCCTGCTGCCGGCCGAGATGGACGTCAAGATCGGCCGCGCCGTCGCCTTCCTCTTCGGCGCCGGTTTCTCCGCCTCCATCGGCTATCTCGGGATGTCGCTGGCGACCCGCGCGAACGTGCGCGTGGCGGCCGCGGCGGCCCGGGCCGGCGGGCGGGCCGAGGGCGCCCAGATCGCCTTCCGCACCGGCGGCGTCGTCGGCATGTCCGTCGTCGGCCTGGGCCTGCTGGGCGCGGCCGCGGTGGTGCTCGTCTACCGCGCCGAGGCGCCGGCCGTGCTGGAGGGCTTCGGCTTCGGCGCCGCGCTGCTGGCGATGTTCATGCGCGTCGGCGGCGGCATCTTCACCAAGGCCGCCGACGTCGGGGCGGACCTGGTCGGCAAGGTCGAGCAGGGCATCCCCGAGGACGACCCCCGCAACGCGGCCACCATCGCGGACAACGTGGGCGACAACGTCGGCGACTGCGCCGGCATGGCCGCGGACCTGTTCGAGTCCTACGCGGTCATGCTCGTCGCCTCCCTCATCCTCGGCACCGCCGCCCTCGGCGAGCAGGGCATGGTGCTGCCGCTCATCGTGACGGCGGTCGGCGCGCTCGTGGCCGTGCTGGGCGTGTTCATCACCCGGGTGCGCGGCAGCGAGTCCGGGCTGCGGGCCATCAACCGCGGCTTCTACGTCTCCGCGCTGGCCGGCGTCGTCCTCGCCGCCGCCGCCGCGTACGTCTACCTGCCGGGCAGCTTCGCCGCCGTCGACGGCGTGGCCGAGGAGCTCGCCGGGCACGACGGCGACCCGCGGCTGATCGTCTCCCTCGCGGTGCTCACCGGCGTCCTGCTCGCCGGGGTGATCCTGTGGCTGACCGGGTACTTCACCGGCACCACCTCCCGCCCCACCCGGCACGTCGCGGCGACCTCGCGCACCGGCGCCGCGACCGTGGTGCTCTCGGGCATCGGGGTGGGCTTCCGCTCCGCCGTCTTCACCGCCGGCATCATCGCCGCGGCGATCTGCGCCGTCTTCCTGCTCTCCGGCGGCTCCATCACCCTCGCGCTGTTCCTGGTGGCCCTGGCCGGCTGCGGCCTGCTCACCACCGTCGGCGTCATCGTGGCCATGGACACCTTCGGCCCGGTCAGCGACAACGCGCAGGGAATCGCCGAGATGTCCGGCGACGTCGACGAGGCCGGGGCGCAGGTCCTCACCGACCTCGACGCGGTCGGCAACACCACCAAGGCCGTGACCAAGGGCATCGCGATCGCCACGGCCGTGCTGGCCGCCACGGCGCTGTTCGGCTCCTACGCCGACGCGGTGCGCCAGGCGATGGCGGAGTTCTCCGACGCGGGCACCGAGCTCGCCGGCGGCGTGGTCGGCGCGATGATGAGCTACGACGTCATCTCCCCGGTCACCCTGGTGGGCGTGATCCTCGGCGGCGCGACGGTCTTCCTCTTCTCCGGGCTCGCCATCGACGCGGTCACCCGCGCCGCCGGCGCGATCGTGTTCGAGGTGCGCCGCCAGTTCCGCGAGCACCCCGGGATCATGACCGGCCAGACCCGGCCCGAGTACGGCAAGGTCGTGGACATCTGCACCCGCGACTCCCTGCGCGAGCTCGCCACCCCCGGGCTGCTCGCCGCGTCCGCGCCGATCGCCGTCGGCTTCGGACTCGGCGTCGGGCCGCTGGCGGGCTTCCTCGCCGGCGCCATCGGGGCCGGCGTGCTCATGGCCGTCTTCCTCGCCAACTCCGGCGGGGCGTGGGACAACGCGAAGAAGATCGTCGAGGACGGCCACTTCGGCGGCAAGGGCTCCGAGGCGCACGCCGCCACGGTCATCGGTGACACCGTCGGCGACCCGTTCAAGGACACCGCCGGGCCGGCGATCAACCCGCTGATCAAGGTGATGAACCTGGTGTCGCTGCTCATCGCCCCGGCGGTGGTGCAGCTCACCGTGCCGGCGGACACCAACCACGCGGTGCGCATCGGCATCGCCCTGGTCGCGGCGGCCGTCGCGGGGCTCGCGGTGCTCGTGTCCCTGCGCCGGGCGGCCCGGGAGGACCTCGGGGAGGACCTCGGGGACTCGCGCCCCCGCCCGCGGGAGGAGCATGAGCCCGCGCAGACGGACAGGGAGCGCACGACCCCGGCTCGCACCGACGTGGAGGAACCGAGGCGGGCCGGCTCGCGGTGACCTGACGGGCCGCTCGGCCCGGCCCGCGCCGGCAGGCCCCGGGCCCGGCCTGCGCGCCGCAGGCCGGGGCAGCCCTGGCGGGGCGTGGCCGGCGCCCTTAGGTTCGGGCCCATGGGCGCCACGGAGCTGCTGCTCGTGCGGCACGGCGAGAGCACGGCGAACGTCGCCGCGGCGCGCGCCGAGTCCGCCGGCGCGGAGGTCATCGACGTGCCCCACCGCGACCCCGACGTGGGGCTGTCGGGGACGGGGCTCGCGCAGGCCCGGGCGCTCGGCGCGTGGCTGCGGGAGCTGCCGGCGGAGCGCCGGCCCGACGCTGTGTGGTCCTCGCCGTACCGCCGCGCCGCCGAGACGGCCCGCACCGCGCTCGCGGCCGCGGGTCTGGACGTGCCGGTCCGTCTCGACGAGCGCCTGCGGGACCGCGACCTCGGCATCACGGACGCGCTGACCGCGGCCGGCGTGCAGGCCCGCTACCCGGACGAGGCCCGCCGCCGCGAGTGGCTCGGGAAGTTCTACCACCGCCCGCTCGGCGGGGAGTCGTGGGCGGACGTCGCCCTGCGGGTGCGGTCGGTGATCGCCGACCTCGAGCGGCAGGACCGCGACCGGCGCGTGCTGATCACCTGCCACGACGTGGTGGTCATGCTGTTCCGGTACGTCTGCGAGGGCATGGACGAGGCCCAGGTGCTCCGCGCCGCCCGCGAGGACGGCGTGCGCAACGCCGCCGTGACGCGCCTGGTCGCCACGTCCGGCGGCTGGCGCCTGGCCGGGTACAACCTCGACGCCCACCTGCGCACCCGCGGCGTGAAGGTCACCGACGAGCCGCCGGTGCCCGACGACGAGCCGGTCGCCGGCGGTCCGGCCGGCGCCTGAGGCGGGCCCGTAGGCTCGCCCGCATGGACCCCAGCCCCGCCCCGCCGTCCGGCACCGACGCCGAGCTCGCCGCCCTGCGGGCCGACCTCGCGGGCGCAGGCTTCACGGTGGCCGGCGTGGCCGAGCTGCTCGACGACGTCGCCGCCGCCGCCCTCCACCGCGAGCAGCGCGTGCCCGCGCTGCGCCTCGCCCGCGCCCGCCGCCAACCCGCCGCCACGCTCGCCCGGCTGTTCATGCTCGGCGACGACGTCACCCGCGCCGAGCTCGACGCCGCCCTCCCGGGCCTCGGCGCCTCGGGCGCCGTCCGCGCCGGGCTGGCGACGGCGGCCGGCGCGGGCGCCGACGACGCCGTGCGGGCCGCCGTCGACCTGCGCCCCTACGCCGCCGCGGACGCCGCCGGCGCGGCCGAGTGGTGGCTCGCCTCCGACCCTGGCGAGGCCACCACCGGCGTCCCCCTGCGCCCCGACCACGTGCTCGGTGTCGGCGGGGCGTCGCTGACCCTCGCGCAGCTCACCGTGCGCGACCCGCGCCGGCGCGCCCTGGACCTCGGCACCGGGTGCGGCGTGCAGGCCCTGCACGCCGCCCGTCACAGCGAGCAGGTGGTCGCGACCGACGTCTCGGAGAGGGCGCTGCGGTTCGCGGCCTTCAACGCGGCGCTGGCGGGGGAGCGGCTGGACCTGCGGGGCGGGTCGCTGCTGGAGCCGGTCGCCGGGGAGACCTTCGACCTGGTGGTGTCGAACCCGCCGTTCGTCATCACGCCGCCCGCCGCGTACGAGGCCGGGCTGCCGGTGATGGAGTACCGCGACGCCGCCCGCGGCGGGGACGTGCTGGTGCGCGACCTGGTGGCCGGCGTCGGCGCGCACCTCGCGCCGGGCGGCGTCGCGCAGATGCTGGGCAACTGGGAGCACCACGCCGGCGAGGGGTGGGACGAGCGGGTGCTCGGCTGGCTGGACCGCTCCGGCCTGGACGGCTGGGTGATCCAGCGGGAGGTGCTGGACCCGGCCGAGTACGCCGAGCTGTGGCTGCGGGACGGCGGGCTGCGGCCCGAGCGCGACCGGGCCACCTACGAGGCCGCCTACGCCGCCTGGCTCGCCGACTTCGAGGCCCGCGGCGTCGACGGCGTGGGCCTCGGGTACGTCGTGCTCCACCGGCCGCCCGCCGGGCGCGCCCCGTGGCGGCGGGTGGAGGAGGTCACCGGGCCGGTGCGGCAGCCGCTCGGGCCGCACGTCGCCCAGGTGCTCGCCACCCGCGACTGGCTCGCGGGGCTGGGCGTCCCCGGCGCGGACGAGCCGGGGACGCCCGCCGCCCTCGGGGACCACCGGCTGGTCGTCGCCCCCGACGTCACCGAGGAGCGGTACCTCACGCCGGGCGCCGCCGACCCCCAGGTGCTGCAGCTGCGCCAGGGCGGCGGGCTGGGCCGCGTGGTGCGCCCCGGCTCCGTGGTCGCCGGTGCCGTCGGGGCCTGCGACGGCGAGCTGACGCTCGGCCAGATCGTCGCCGGCCTTGCCGGGCTGCTCGGCGTGCCCGCCGAGGACGTCGCCGCCGAGGTCCTGCCCGCCGCGCGCGACCTGCTGGTGGACGGGCTGCTCCACCCGGCGCCCTGAGACCTCCGGATGCGCCGCCCGGGGCCAGCACCCACCATGAGCGACATGACTCAGGACGCACCGAACATCCCCGCGCAGCAGCAGGAGTGGCCCGGCTCCACCGAGGAGCTGACCCCGACACCCGACCACGGCGAGACCAGCTACACCGGCCGGGAGCGGCTGGTGGGCAAGCGGGCCCTGATCACCGGCGGCGACTCCGGCATCGGCCGGGCCGTCGCCATCACCTTCGCCAAGGAGGGCGCCGACGTCGCCATCGCCTACCTGCCCCAGGAGCAGCCCGACGCCGAGGAGACCAGGAAGCAGGTGGAGGCCGCCGGCCGCACCTGCGTGCTGCTGCCCACCGACCAGCGCACCGAGCAGGCCAACATCGAGCTCGTGGACAAGGCGCTCGAGGGGCTGGGCGGGCTCGACGTGCTCGTCAACAACGCGGCCTACCAGATGACGCACCCGTCGCTGGAGGACTTCCCGGGCGAGCAGATCGAGCGGACCTTCGCGACCAACGTCTTCGCGACCTTCTGGCTCACCAAGGCCGCCGTGGCGCACCTCGGCCCGGGGTCGGCCGTCATCAACACCACCTCCATCCAGGCCTTCGAGCCCTCGGAGCCGCTGCTGGACTACGCCGCCACCAAGGCGGCCCTGAACAACCTGACCGTCAACCTCGCCGCCCAGCTCGGGCCGCGCGGCATCCGCGTCAACGCGGTCGCCCCCGGTCCCATCTGGACCCCGCTGATCCCGGCGACCATGCCCGAGGAGAAGGTCGAGGAGTTCGGCGGGAACACGCCGCTCGGCCGGGCGGGCCAGCCCGTCGAGGTCGCGACGGCGTTCGTGTACCTCGCCAGCGACGAGGCCAGCTACGTCTCGGGCACGGTGCTCGGGGTGACCGGCGGCAAGCCGGTCTTCTGACTCCCGGGGCCTCGTCATGACCGGGCGGGTGCCGGACCAGGACGTCGCGGTCGCCGTCAGCCTGCAGCGCTGGGAGGACCTGACCTTCCTGCACTGGCCGGCGCCGCCGGCGCAGGTGCAGCGGCTGCTGCCGCCCGGCCTGTGGGTGGACACGTACGACGGGCAGGCCTGGGTGGGCGTCACCCCGTTCCTCATGCGCGACGTGCGCGCGCCCGGGCTGCCCGCCGTGCCGCACCTGTCGACCTTCCCCGAGGTGAACCTCCGCACGTACGTCCGTACCGCCGACGGCACGACAGGGCTGTGGTTCTTCTCCCTCGACTGCCCGCGGATCCCGGTCGTCGGGGCGCTGCGGACCATCGGCGCGCCGTACCGCTGGGCGAGCGTGGAGATGCGCTCCGAGCCCGGCCGCGCGGCCTACCGCAGCCGCCGCCGGGCCGACGGCGCGCGGATGCGGGCCGCCGTCATCATCGGCGCCCCGTTCCAGCCGGGCCCGTTCGAGGACTACCTCACGGGCCGGTGGTCGGCCTTCACCCGCCGCGCCGGGCTGCTCTGGCGCGTGCCCGTCGAGCACGAGCCCTGGCCGCTACGGACCGCCACCGCCCGCGCGGACGCCGGGGACCTCTTCGAGGCGGCCGGCCTGGCCCGCCCCGCCGGCCGGCCGCTGGCCCACTTCAGCACGGGCGTCAGCGTGCGAATCGGGCCGCCGCGGCCCGCCTGAGGCGCCGGGCCCTGGCCGTGCCTGGTCGGCCCCGCGATGCCTATCGTGGCCCGGTGACCCAGACGCAGACCCGGACCCCGCAGGCCCGCCCGGTCACGCGGCGGCGGATCGCCGGCGCGGCGCTCGCGGCGCTCGCCGGCGCGGGGGTGCTGGCGGTGTGGTGGTTCTTCGTGACCACCGTGCCGGGCCAGCACGTGGACGAGGTGGCCTACATCGGCTCGCGCATCGGCCGGGGCCGGGTGGCGGAGTACACCCAGGCGATCCTCGACGTCGTCTCGGTGCCCTTCCTGTTGCTGGTGATCGTCGTGACGACCGTGGTCGCCGCGCTGCGGCGGCGCTGGCGGCAGGCGCTCGGCGTGGGCGCGATGGTCGGGGCGATGAACGTCACCACCCAGCTCCTGAAGTACCAGGTCCTCACCCGGCCGGACCTGGGCGTGACGCAGGGGTACCAGGAGAACACCCTTCCGAGCGGGCACACGACGGTCGCGGGCTCGGTCGCCGCCGCCATGCTGCTCGTGGCGCCGTCGAGCTCACGGTGGCTGGTCGCCCTGCTCGGCGCGGCCTACACGGGCGCCACCGGGCTGGCCACGATGGCCGACGGGTGGCACCGGGCCTCCGACGTCGTCGCCGCCGTCCTGGTGGTCGCCGCGTGGGCGCTGCTCGCGCAGGCGGTCGCCGGCCCCACCGCGGAGGCCGGCCCGACCCGGACCGCCGCGGCGCTGCTGGCGCTGGTCGGCGTCGTCGGCGGGATCGTGGCGGCGGCGAGCATGCTGCTCACCCGCGGTGCGAGCCTCGAGCCCTCCCGGGCCGAGATGCTCATCGCCTATGGTGGGGCCAGCGCGGGCGTGCTGGCGACGGTCGCCCTCGCCACCCTCGCGGTGCTCGTGGTGGGCACGCGGCCGCGCTGATCCCGGCCGCGCAGGCCCCGCGCCGCGGCGCCCACCCACGACCCCGACCCGCCAGGCGTCCGGGCCCGGGTGGTCGGAGCGCCGCACCCGCCGCGACGACGATGTACCGTCACCGAAGTTCATGGACGGCCCTACGCCAAGGACCGCCCGCACGCAAGGTTAGGAAGGTCCGCGTGGCCAGCTCCCGCAAGCTCGTGATCGTCGAGTCGCCCGCCAAGGCGCGCACCATCGGCGGCTATCTCGGGCCCGACTTCGAGGTCGAGGCCAGCGTCGGGCACATCCGCGACCTCCCGCAGCCTTCCGAGCTGCCCGCGGAGATGAAGAAGGGCCCGTACGGCAAGTTCGCGGTCGACGTCGAGGGCGACTTCGACCCGTACTACGTCGTCGACGCGGACAAGAAGAAGAAGGTCACCGAGCTCAAGCGGGCCCTGAAGGACGCCGACGAGCTCTACCTCGCCACGGACGAGGACCGCGAGGGCGAGGCGATCGCCTGGCACCTGCTGGACGTGCTCAAGCCGAAGGTGCCGGTCAGGCGGATGGTCTTCCACGAGATCACCAAGGAGGCGATCGCCCGGGCGCTGGACAGCACCCGCGACCTCGACACCCGGCTGGTGGACGCCCAGGAGACCCGCCGCATCCTCGACCGGCTGGTCGGCTACGAGGTCTCCCCGCTGCTGTGGCGCAAGATCAAGCCGGGCATCTCCGCCGGCCGGGTGCAGTCCGTGGCCACCCGCCTGGTCGTCGAGCGCGAGCGCGAGCGTATGGCGTTCCGGGCGGCGGGCTACTGGGACGTGCGCGGCACGTTCACCGGCGGCGACGAGGGCGCGGGGGAGGACCGCCGCAGCTTCGATGCCCGGCTGGTCACACTGGACGGGCGCCGGGTGGCGACCGGCCGCGACTTCGGCGACGACGGCCGGCTCACCGGCGCCGCGACCAAGGCCGGCGTGGCGCACCTGGCCGAGGCCGAGGCCACCGCCCTGGCCGCGGCGCTCGAGCGCGCCGAGGCCCGCGTGGCCTCGATGGAGACCAAGCCGTACTCCCGGCGCCCCGCCGCCCCGTTCACCACCTCCACGCTGCAGCAGGAGGCCTCCCGCAAGCTGCGGATGAGCGCCCGCGAGACGATGCGCACCGCGCAGGGGCTGTACGAGAACGGCTACATCACCTACATGCGTACCGACTCCTCGGTGCTCTCGGCGCAGGCCATCGCCGCCGCCCGCCGGCAGGCCGCGGAGCTGTACGGCCCCGAGTACGTGCCGGACAAGGCCCGCAGCTACGGCGCCAACGCCAAGGGCGCGCAGGAGGCCCACGAGGCCATCCGCCCGGCGGGGGACTCCTTCCGCACCCCCGCCCAGGTGGCCCGGGAGCTCTCCGGCGCGCAGTTCCGCCTGTACGAGCTGATCTGGAAGCGCACCGTCGCCTCCCAGATGGCCGACGCCCGCGGCTCGACCGCCACGGTGCGGCTGGCCGCCACGGCCGACGTGGACGGCGTCGCCCGCCGCGCCGAACTGACGGCGTCCGGCACGGTCATCACCTTCCGCGGCTTCCTCGCCGCCTACGAGGAGGGCCGGGACGCCGAGCGGTACGAGGCCGGGGACAAGGGCGGCGAGAAGGAGACCCGCCTGCCGGCGCTGGCCGAGGGCGACGTCGTCGTCACCGACCGGGTCACCGCCGAGGGGCACGAGACCACCCCGCCGCCGCGCTACACCGAGGCGTCCCTGGTCAAGGCGCTGGAGGAGCGCGGCATCGGCCGCCCCTCCACCTACGCCTCGACGATCTCCGTGATCACCGACCGCGGCTACGTCGACCACCGCGGGCAGGCGCTCGTGCCCACCTGGCTGGCCTTCTCGGTCGTGCGCCTGCTCGAGGAGAACCTGCCCCGCCTGGTGGACTACGACTTCACCGCGGCGATGGAGTCCGACCTCGACCGCATCGCCGCCGGCGCGGAGGACCGGGTACGGTGGCTCGCCCGCTTCTACCGCGGCGACCAGGCGCAGGAGGTGCCGGGCCTGAAGAACCTCGTCGAGGACCTCGGCGACATCGACGCCCGCGCCGTCAACAGCATCGACATCGGCGACGGCATCACCCTGCGGGTGGGGCGCTACGGGCCCTATCTCGAGCGCGCCGGCGAGGACGGCGCCGAGGGGCAGCGCGCCAGCGTGCCCGACGACGTCGCCCCCGACGAGCTGACCGTGGAGAAGGCCCGCGAGCTGCTCGCCGCGGGCGCCGACGACGGCCGCGAGCTGGGCACCGACCCCGCGACCGGGCACACCCTCGTGGCCCGCAACGGTCGCTACGGCCCCTACGTCACCGAGGTCCTGCCCGAGGAGGACGAGCCCGCCGAGGGCGCCAAGCCCAAGAAGAAGGCGGCCAAGGCCAAGCCCCGCACCGCCTCGCTGTTCAAGTCCATGAACCTGGCGAGCGTCACGCTCGAGGACGCGCTGCGGCTCCTCACCCTGCCGCGGGTGGTCGGCACGGACCCGGACGGGGTGGAGATCACCGCGCAGAACGGCCGGTACGGGCCGTACCTCAAGCGCGGCACGGACTCGCGGTCGCTGACGAGCGAGGACCAGATCTTCGACATCACCCTCGAGGAGGCGCTGGCCATCTACGCCCAGCCCAAGCGCGGGCGCGGCGCCACGGCCAAGCCGCCGCTGCGCGAGCTGGGCGAGGACCCCGTCTCCGGCAAGCCGGTGGTCGTCAAGGACGGCCGGTTCGGGCCGTACGTCACCGACGGCACCACGAACGCCACCCTGCGCAAGGACGACGCGGTCGAGGCGATCACACCCGAGCGCGCCTACGAGCTGCTCGCCGAGAAGCGGGCCAAGGGCCCGGCCAAGAAGCCCGCACGCCGCACGGCCGCGAAGAAGACGACGACCGCGAAGAAGACGCCCACGACCCGGAGCAGGGCGGCGGCCAAGAAGTAGCCCCCGGCGGCGCACGCCCAGCGGGCGTGGCCGCAGCACCCGCGCGGCCCCGTCGCACGGGTGCCGCGGGGCGCGCGGGCGCGAACGGATACGGTGTGGGCCATGTCCGTGCCGGCGGCGACGCCACGCTCCCTGCCCGCTCCTCCCGACCCCGCGCAGGCGCCGCCGCTGCGGTGGGGGATCCTCGGCCCCGGCGGCATCGCCGGGCGGTTCGCCCGGGAGGTGCCGGCGTTCTCGCGCCAGCAGCTCGTCGCCGTCGGGTCCCGCAACGCCCGGCGCGCCGAGGCCTTCGCGGCCCGGCACGGCATCGCCCGCGCCTACGGCAGCTACGAGCAGCTCGTCGCCGACCCCGACGTGGAGGTCGTGTACGTGGCGACGCCGCACAGCGCCCACCACGAGCACGCCCTCCTCGCGCTGCGGGCGGGGAAGCACGTGCTCGTGGAGAAGGCCTTCGCGCGCAACGCCGGCGAGGCTCGAGAGGTGCTCGACACCGCCCGGGCGCGCGGGCGGTTCGCCATGGAGGCGATGTGGACGCGCTTCCTGCCGCACATGGTCGTCCTGCGCTCCGTCGTCGCCTCCGGCGCACTCGGCGAGATCCTCGCCGTGACCGCCGACCACGGCCAGCGGCTCGACACGGTGGAGCGGCTGCTCGCGCCCGAGCTGGCCGGCGGGGCGCTGCTCGACCTCGGCGTCTACCCGCTGTCCTTCGCGCACAGCCTGCTCGGGGCGCCCAGCACCGTCCACGCCGTCGGCTCGCTCACCGACGTCGGCGTGGACGCCCACGAGGCCGTGACGCTCACCTATGCCGGCACCCGCGCGGTGGCGGTGGCCCAGTCGAACATGCTGGCGACCACGGCCACCACCGCCTCGGTGGTCGGCACCGACGGCCGGATCGACGTCGACGGGCCGTTCCACCAGCCGGCCGGCTTCACGGTGCGGCCCTTCGGCGGGCGGGCGTGGTCGTGGCCGCCGGCCGGGACGCCCGCGGAGCCCGGCGGGTTCCAGCACCAGGCCGCCGAGGTGGCCCGCTGCGTGGCCGGCGGCCGGCACGAGTCAGCCGTGATGCCGTGGGCGGCCACCCTCGAGGTGATGGAGACCATGGACGAGGCGCGCCGCCAGCTCGGGGTCGTCTACCCGGGGGAGTAGAGCACGCGGACCGGGCCGTGGGCGGCCCTGGTTACGCTGGGGCCGTGACCGACCAGCCCACCGTCCCGCCCGCCCCCGGACCCGGGAGCGGGCGGCTGCCCGGCTGCTTCGTCGCCCTCGAGGGCGGCGACGGCGCCGGCAAGTCGACGCAGCGGGCGCTGCTCGGCGAGTGGCTCACCGCCCTGGGCCACGAGGTCGTGCTGACCCGCGAGCCGGGCGGCACCGCCCTGGGCCGGGTGCTGCGCGACGCGGTGCTGCACGGCGACGACGTCGACCCGCGCACCGAGGCCCTCCTGTACGCCACCGACCGCGCCCACCACGTGCACCGGCTCGTCCGGCCGGCGCTGCGCCGGGGCGCCGTCGTGGTCACCGACCGCTACCTCGACTCCTCCGTCGCCTACCAGGGCGCCGCCCGCGCGCTGGGCACCGCCGAGATCCGGGCGCTGTCCCTGTGGGCCACCGAGGGCCTGCTGCCCGACCTCACCGTCCTGCTCGACGTCGACCCCGCCGTGGGCGCCGCGCGGCGCGCCGGCGCCCCCGACCGCATCGAGCGCGAGTCCGCGGCCTTCCACGCCCGGGTGCGCGAGCACTTCCTGGAGCTGGCGGCGGAGGACCCCGGCCGCTACCTCGTGGTGGACGCCGCCGCGGCCCCGGAGGACATCCACGCCGCGGTCCGCGCGCGCCTGGCGCCGCTCCTGCCCGCGCCCCGCGCCGCCGCCGGCCTGGGGGAGCGGCCGTGAGCGTGTGGGACGAGGTCGTCGGCCAGGACCAGGTGGTCGCCATCCTGCAGTCCGCCGTCGCCGCCTCCCGCCAGGGGAGCGACGCCGCCACGCGGGCCATGACGCACGCCTGGCTCATCACCGGCCCGCCGGGCTCCGGGCGGTCCGTGGCCGCCCGCGCCTTCGCCGCGGCGCTGCAGTGCACGGACCCCGACGAGCCCGGCTGCGGGCGCTGCCAGGGCTGCACCACGGCGCTGGCCGGCACCCACGCCGACGTCTCGCTCATCTCCACCGAGAAGGTGACCTTCAAGATCGAGGAGGTCCGCCCCCTCATCTCCCAGGCGCAGCGCGCCCCGGCGCAGGGCCGGTGGCGCGTGATGCTCATGGAGGACGCCGACCGCATGGTCGAGCGCACCTCCAACGTGCTGCTCAAGGCCATCGAGGAGCCCCCGCCGCGCACCGTGTGGCTGCTGTGCGCGCCCAGCCCCGAGGACGTCATCACCACCATCCGCTCGCGCTGCCGGGCTGTGCACCTGCGGGTGCCCGACCCGCAGGCCGTGGCGGACCTGCTGGTCCGCCGGGACGGCCTCGACCCGGCGGTGGCGATCACCGCGGCCCGGGCGGCGCAGTCCCACGTCGGCCTGGCGCGGCGCCTGGCCCGCGACCCGGCGGCGCGCGAGCGGCGCCGCCGGCTGCTCGCCGTGCCCGCTGCCATCCGCGGCGTCGGCGACGCCGTCCTGGCCGCCGCCGAGCTGGTCGAGCTGTCCGCGGCGGACGCCAAGGCCGCCACCGAGGAGCGCGACGCCGCCGAGAAGGAGGCGCTGCTCCACACCCTCGGCGCCGACGGCGGCACCCGCCTGCCGCCCGCGCTGCGCTCGCAGGTCAAGGCCCTCGAGGAGGAGCAGAAGCGGCGCGCCACCCGTGCGCAGCGCGACGTGCTGGACCGTGCGATGGTCGACCTGCTCTCGCTCTACCGCGACGTCCTGGTGGTCCAGCTCGGCGCCGACGTCGAGCTCGTCAACACCGAGGCCGCCGACCAGGTGCGGCGCCTGGCGGCCGGCTCGACGCCGGAGCAGACGGTCCGACGCATGGACGCCGTCGGGGTCGCGCGGGAGCGGCTCGCCGGGAACGTCGCCCCGCTGCTCGCGGTCGAGGCGATGATGGTCTCCCTGCGGCCCCAGGGCTGAGGAGGCGGCGTGGTGCGGCCAGGTAGCGTGTCCGGGTGAGTTTCCGCCGCCGCCCTCTGCTTGTCCCTGCCCTGGCCCTCGCCACCGCGCTCGCGGGCTGCGCGGCCCCAGCAGCCGAGCGGCCCGGGCCCACCGCCGCCGCGCCCGCGGAGGCCGCCGTCCCGGCCGGGCTGGCGGAGTACTACGGCCAGGAGCTGGCGTGGACGGGCTGCGGCGCCGACCAGCAGTGCGCCGACGTCACCGTGCCGCTCGACTACGCCCGGCCCGACGGTGAGACGATCACCGTCGCGGTGCGGCGGCTCAACAGCGCCGAGGACGACTCGCGCGTCGGGTCGCTCCTCGTCAACCCCGGCGGCCCCGGCACCCCGGGGACCGACTACGCGGAGATCACCCTCGCCGGCGCGATGTTCACCGAGGACCTGCGCGCTGCCTACGACATCGTCGGCTTCGACCCCCGCGGCACCGGCGACTCCACGCCCGTCGACTGCGTGGACGACGCCGAGCTGGACCGCGTCCGCGCGGCCCAGCACGACACCGACGCGCCGGGCGGCCTCGCCGGCCTCGCCGCGGCGTCCGAGGCCATCGCGCAGGGCTGCGCCGAGCGCAGCGGTGCGCTCTTGACCGAGGTCGACACAATCTCCGCCGCGCGGGACATGGACGTGCTGCGCCACCTCCTCGGCGAGGCCCAGCTCGACTACCTCGGCTTCTCCTACGGCACGTACCTGGGCGCCACCTATGCGGAGCAGTTCCCGGAGAACGTGGGCAGCTTCGTCCTGGACGGCGCGATGGACCCGGCGCTGAGCTCGCACGAGACCGTGCTGGGCCAGGCCAGGGGCTTCGAGACGGCCCTGCGGGCGTACGTCGAGGACTGCCTCGGCGGCGCGGGCTGCCCGCTCAGCGGCAGCGTCGACGACGGCGTCGAGCAGGTCCGGACCCTGCTGGAGGTCACCGAGGACACGCCCCTGCCAACCTCGGACGGCCGGGAGCTGACCGCCCCGCTGGCGTTCGCCGGCATCATCACGCCGCTGTACAACAGCGCCACGTGGTTCCGGCTCTCCCAGGCCCTGGACGCCGCCATGAGGGGCGACGGCTCCGACCTGCTCTTCCTCGCTGACTTCATGGCCGGACGCACGGCCGACGGGAGCTACCCGGACAACACCACCGAGGCGAACTGGGCGATCAACTGCGCGGACTTCGGCGCGGGCGGGGACCCGGAGACCTGGGCCGCGCAGGCCGCGGAGCTCGAGCAGGCGTCGCCGACCTTCGGCGAGCTGCTGGCCTACGGCGACGTGCTCTGCAGTGAGTGGCCCGGGGACCCGGCCGGTGCCCGCGGCCCGCTGACCGCCGCCGGGGCCAACCCGATCATGGTCGTGGGTACCACGGGCGACCCGGCGACCCCCTACGAGTGGAGCGTCTCCCTCGCCGAGCAGCTCGAGAGCGGCTTCCTCGTCACCTACGACGGCGAGGGGCACACGGCCTACCGGCCGACGAACGAGTGCATCGCCGGGGCGGTGGACGCCTTCCTCATCGACGGCGCCCGGCCCGCGGAGGGAATCACCTGCTGACCGCTGATCCAGCGGCCCGTCGTCCCGGTCCTGGGCGAATCGGCCAGGGGAGGTGTGATCCGGCCCGACCCGGCCGGCTCCGCGCCGGCGTGCGCCAGATCACCCGGCGCGGCGGACGCCCGGCTTTGTCCCCGACGGCGGTGCCCCGGTACAGTGGTCCGCGCTGAGCCCGCAGGGCGACGCGCCGCCTTAGCTCAGTCGGCAGAGCGATTCACTCGTAATGAATAGGTCGTGGGTTCGATTCCCACAGGCGGCTCCGCAGGGCCCGGCACCGACTCCGCGTCGGTGCCGGGCCCTTCGCCATGCGGGGCCCTTCGCCGTGCGGGGGCGTTCGCCATGCGGGCCCTTCGCCGTGCGGGGCCCTTTGCCGTGCGGGGGCGTTCGCCATGCGGGGGCGTTCGCCGTACCGGGCGCTCCGCCGTGCCGGGCGCTCCGCCGTGCGAGGGGCCTGGCCGGGCATATCGTCGGGACATATCCCCCGCGAATGGCTCGACAGCGCTGGGCCAATTGAACCTGCGGGACCTCCCCGGGCGCCGGCAATTGAGCGCCCGCCGCCGGGTCCGTCCCGCCAATAGACGCCGGGGCGGCAATCGGCCTGCGCGGCGCCCCGCGGATCGACGGTTCAATGCGCCCGCTTGCGGGATCGTGCCGACCGATATATGGCACTGTGATCATGTGACGCGGGCAACAGAATTTGCGGACGAATGCTTCCGAAAAAAGCGCGCTGCTCGTCGCAAAAGGGGGAACCCATGGCTTAGGTGCGGTCCCGGACGCTCCAGCGGTGGAACCGCATGCGTAGCGGGCGCCGGCCGCGCGCCACTCGCCTCGCCGGGCCAGCGGGAAGCTATCCCATGGTCGCCCGCGGGAATACCGCCACGTAGACTCGAAGGGTGGACTACATCGTGGCGCTCCTGCCGTCCCTGGGCACCGGGTTGCTCTTCTTCATCGTGATTCGCGCGCTCGTCAACGCGGACCGCAATGAGCGCAACGCCCTGAAGCGGCTGGAGGCGGAGTCGGGAAAGAACGCCCGGGACGACGGTAGTTCCGTTCCCAGCTCGTCCTAAAGATGACATTTCTTCTCGAAAGAATTATGCTCCGGTGAAGCGCGGTGCTGGCATCGCGTCCGCGGGAGCCCCTCCCCGGTAAAGCCCGGAATGCCGAGAAGAAAGACACCACAATGGCGCAGAAGGTCCAAGTCACCCTCGTCGACGACATCGACGGCTCGGCCGCGGACGAGACCGTCACGTTCGCACTGGACGGCGTGTCCTACGAGATCGACCTCTCGTCGGAGCACGCGAAGGCGCTGCGCGAGTCGTTCGCGGAGTGGGTCGGGCACGGCCGGCGCGCCGGCGGGCGCAAGGCGGCTCCGCGACGTGGCGGTACCACCCGCAGCACCGGCGGTTCCTCCGACGCCGGCAAGATCCGCGAGTGGGCGCGCGAGCACGGCTACGAGGTCTCCGAGCGCGGCCGAATCTCCGCCGAGATCCGGGAGGCGTACGAGAAGGCGAACTGAGAGCCGTACCGGCCAACGCGGCGGCCGGGCACTCCTCGGGGGAGTGCCCGGCCGCCGTTCTGTCGGGTTGCTGCGGGGCCGGCGCCTAGGGCCGGCGCTGCGACGTCCTAGCGCGCCTCGGCGGAGGAAGCCGGGCCGGACGAGTCCTTGGTCGTGAAGGTTCCAGTGGCGATCACGGAGTCGTCCGACTCGAGCGTGATCTCGAAGTGGTACGTGGTGTCAGCGGTGAGGCCATCAGGGATGGACAGCTCGAGCTTGCCGCCGCTGACGACGCCCTCGACGACCCACTTCGCCTCCGCGGTGTCGGAAGTGGTGACCCGCAGCGCCAGCCGCTGTGCGTTCGCCACGCCACGCAGGTCGATCTCCACGCCCTGGCGGCTCGTCTTCACGGTGTGCTCGCGCTCGCCGGCGCGGCCCTGCTCCCCGCTCTTCGTGGCCTTGGAAACTTCCTCGGCGGCCTTGTCGGCCCGGGCGGTCGGCCGTGCGGGCTCGTGTGCCCGGGCGGTCGGCCGTGCGGGCTCGTGTGCCCGGGCGGTCTGCGGCGCGGTGTTCTTGGGCTCCGTGGGGGCGGTGGTCTCGGGCTCCGTGGTTTCGGGTTCCGTGGGGGCGGTGTTCTTGGGCTCCGTGGTTTCGGGCTCCGTGGGGGCGGTGGTCTCGGGCTCCGTGGGGGCGGTGGTCTCGGGCTCCGTGGGGGCGGTGGTCTCGGGCTCCGTGGGGGCGGTGGTCTCGGGCTCCGCCGCGTCCGGGGTCACGGTCTCCGACGGTGCGCTTCCCGTCGTCGGCTCCTCCGCCGTCGGGGTGGCCGCGGAACCGTCGTCGTGCAGGTCCAGCTGCTGGCCGACCACGGGGCCGAAGGTGCCCGAGAGGCCGTGGTCCACGCCTGCGGGGGTCTCCAGCGTGGTGGCGAAGCCCTGGCCGTCGTACCAGGCCGAGCCGTTCTGCGCGTCACGCAGGGCGTTGTAGCTCCCTCCGCTGCCATTGTCCTTCATCCCGGTGTACCAGTGCATCGGGAAGTCGGGGGTCAGTCCGGCGTCGAACCCCTGGGAGCCCCCGCCGGGCACGCCGCCGCCGCCGAAGACGACGGAACCGCCGCCGTCGACGAGGTCGCTGTGCTCAGGCATGAAGAACTTCGTGATGAACTGGCTGCCCCCCGAGTAACCCACCAGCCATACCCGCTCGGTGTCGATGTCGTACTGGTCGTACAGGTGGCTGAGCAGGTCTGCGACGTAGTCGGCGTTCTCGGCGCCGGACTCCCACCAGGTGACAGAGCCCTGCTTGTCGGGGGAGAGCACCGGGACGGTGATCATGCCGTGTTCGCGCGCCTGCGCGACGATGCCCTCCGAGCCGCCGAGCGAGTAGGAGGACGACGGGTTCTTGAACTCGTAGGCCCCGTCACCGTGGAACTGCAGCATCAGGCCGACCGGCTCGTCGGTCGACACGTCGCTCGCATAGACGTGGTACTGCGAGGTCATGCCGTTGGAGGCGGTGAAGGACTGGAAGGTACGGTCGGTGAACGCACCCCCCGTCCCGCCCGTGGAGGCGGAGGAGGGAATGGCGGTGATGGCTACGGCGGCAGTCACGGTGGTGGCCGCGAGCGCCCCCAGGGCACGTCTGTGCAAAGCTACTCCAAGGTGCGGCAAAGGTGGTGCGCACACGTCAAGCGCGGCACGCCCGCCTTTGGTAACGAAACGATAACGGGACGACGTTAGCCCGAGACCCCCGCCCGAATCCAACTCGTGCGTGAGACGTGCGTCTCACGCCGCGCCGGGTCCCACAGCCGGCCCAGCGCGCGGATGGAACAATGAGGGCCATGACCTACAAGCTGGTACTGCTCCGCCACGGCGAGAGCGAGTGGAACGCCAAGAACCTGTTCACGGGCTGGGTGGACGTGCCCCTCTCCGAGAAGGGCACCGAGGAGGCGACGCGGGGCGGGCAGCTGCTCGTCGACGCGGACGTGCTCCCCGACGTCGTGCACACCTCGCTGCTGCGCCGGGCGATCATGACCGCCAACCTGTCGCTCGACGCGGCCGACAGGCACTGGATCCCCGTCAAGCGGAACTGGCGGCTCAACGAGCGGCACTACGGCGCGCTGCAGGGCAAGAACAAGAAGGAGATCCGCGAGGAGTACGGCGAGGACCAGTTCATGCAGTGGCGCCGCTCCTACGACGTGCCGCCGCCCGAGATCGAGCTGGGCTCGAAGTACTCCCAGGACGCCGACCCCCGCTACGCCGGCGAGCCGATCCCCCGCAGCGAGTGCCTGAAGGACGTGCTGGTCCGCGCCCTGCCCTACTGGGAGGCCGAGATCGTGCCGGACCTCAAGGCCGGCAAGGCGGTCCTCGTCGCCGCCCACGGCAACTCGCTGCGCGCGATCATCAAGCACCTCGACAACGTCTCCGACGAGGCCATCGCGGGCCTGAACGTCCCCACCGGCATCCCGCTCTACTACGAGCTCGACGAGGACCTCAGGCCCACCGTCCCCGGCGGGCAGTACCTCGACCCCGAGGCGGCCAAGGCTGCCATCGCCGCCGTCGCCAACCAGGGGAAGTAACCGCCTCCCGGGCGCCGAGCGAGGCGCCCGGGCATGACGGCAGAAGGCCCCGCACCGTCCGGTGCGGGGGCCTTCGGGCGGGCGTGGCGGGCGCCCTCGATCCGGTCCGCTCATGTAAGGGACATCGGCGGCGTGGAGCCACCACGTGGTCGGGGTCCCAGGGTATGCGTAGGTCATCCCGGTTGGTCCGGGTGGTGGCGTCGAGATCCGCTCTGGGGAGGTGCTCCGCGTGGAGTGCTTGCCCCGTTGGCCTGATTGCCACTCCCGGCCGGCCACGGATGCCCCGGTTGAGGGAAGTGGCCCGGTCCGCCGAGGCCGGTGCCGGTTGCAGCACATGAGTGGGAGCCGCGGTTGGCCGCGTGTCTTCCTTGGGACCGTGGCCGTAGTGCGTCGCTCCACCCCGGACGGGCCGGTGTCAATCGTCACCGACGAAGGGGAGATCAGATGGCGACACGGCGCCTGGTGGGCATCGACCTGGGCATCGCGACCGCCCATACGGTCCGGGTGCTGGACGAGACCGGTGCGACGGTGGCCAGGCGCAAGGCCTGGCCGACCGTGGAGAGCCTGACCGGCATCGAGCAGGCCGCGCTGGCCGGCGCCGAGGCGGGCACCCGGCTGGAGGTCGTGATGGAGCCGACCGGGCCGGCGTGGTTGCCGATCGCGGTGTTCTTCGCCACCCGCGGCCACCTGGTCCACCGGGTCAGCTCGGCCAAGGCCGCCGACCTGCGCCGCTTCCTGTCCCGGCACACCAAGACCAACGGCATCGACGCCGAGACCCTGGCCCGACTGCCGCTGTTCGACCCGGCCGGGCTGCGACCCCTGGAGCTGCCCGGCGCGGAGCGGGCCGGGCTGGACCGGCGGGTGCGGGCCACCGACCGGCTCACCCGGGCCGGGGCCGAGCACAAGCGGCGCATCAAGGACCTGGCCCGCCAGGTGCTGCCGATGTCGCCGCTGACCGGTGACCTCGGCGTCGCCGACCTGGCGGTCCTGGAGCGCTACGCCGACCCGCGGGCGCTGACCAGGGCCGGGCTCACGCGCCTGACCACGCTGATCACGAGGGCCTCGCACGGCCACCAGGGCCGCGACCGGGCCCAGCAATGGCTCGAGGCCGCCCGCGCCTCCCTGGCCCTGTACGGCGAGCACCCCGCGGTGGCCTTCGCCGACCTCGCCGCCGAGATCGCCACCGAGGTGCGGTTGCTGCGCGCCGTCCAGGCCGAGCTCGCCGAACACGCTCAGCACCGCGAGGCCTACTACCAGCAGGTCGACCCAGAAGAGCTGGCCCGCTCCCTGCCCGGCGTCGCCGAGATCAGCGGTCCCGCGCTGGTCGCCGTGACCGGGGACGCAGCCCGGTTCCGCAACGCCAAGGCGTTTCGCTCCTACACCGGGCTGGCCCCCAGGGCCTCCGAGACCGGCGAGACCGACCGCAAGGGCCAGCCGATGTCCAAGGCCGGCTCCTCGCTGCTGCGCACCACCCTGATCCGCGCCGCGGACACCGCCCGCCACCAAGACCCCCAGCTCGCCCGCCTGTACTACGTCCAGATGGTCGAACGCGGCAAGGACCACCTCGGCGCCCTGTGCGTCGTCGCCGCCCACCTGGCCGAACGGTTCTGGACCGTCATGCGACGCGGCGAGCCCTACGTCATCCGCGACACCGACGGGCGCCCAGTGAGCGCCGAGGAGGCCAAGGCCATCGTCCGCCAGCACTGGACGGTGCCGGCCGAGGTCCGCGCCCGCCGCCGCAGCAAGAAAGCGAGGAAGGCCCCCCAGACAGTCCCTACCGGACAGTCACAGCCAGACACACGCAGTGTCGGCAAACGGGGCGACCTTCCTCGCTCCTCATCGTTGACCGGGCCCACACAGCCCGTCAACAGGCGGACCGCTTGACAACCCGATCCCCCTTAGGGAATCAGTCCAGGTGTGCGGGCTCCTCGCTGACCTTGGTGAGGTGCACGGCATTCGCCGGGTCGCCGGTCACGAGGTAGGAGACGCGGCGCGCGACGGAGACGCCGTGGTCGCCGAACCGCTCGAGGTACCGGCCCAGCAGCACCGAGTCGACGAGCTGCTGGCGGGTCAGGGCCTCGTTGTCGTCGAGGACTACCTGGAAGGACTCGCGGTGGAGGCGGTCGATGATGTCGTCGTCGCGCTCGATGGCCGCGGCGAGTTCGAGGTCGCGCGTCTCGAGCAGCTGGTTGACCTGCCGCCCCACCTTGGTGGCCTGCTCGCCCATCCGGTCGAGGATCTCCTGCATCCGTCCGGTGGTCGCCGTCTCGGGGTAGCGGCCGCGGGCCACGTCGGCGATGTGCCGGGCGAGGTCGCCCATGCGCTCCAGGGTGGCAGAGAGCCGGAGCCCGGAGACGACGATGCGCAGGTCGGTCGCCACGGGCTGCTGCCGCGCCAGCAGGGAGATGCCGTGCTCGTCGAGCTCGCGCTCGAGGGCGTCGATCTGCCGGTCGGCGTCGATGACCTCCTCGGCCAGCGTCAGGTCGGCGGTGCGCAGGGCCGTCGTCGCCTTCTCGATCGCGGTGGCGACGCTGCCGGACATCGCGACCAGCCCCTCGCGCAGCTGCTCCATCTCTTGCTTGAAAATCTCTCGCACGCGGGGCTCCTCACCTAGTGACACAGGGCCCATCAGGCTGGGCGTCTGGCGTACCTACCGTAGCCAAGCGAGCACGTGTGTACGAATGGTGCCGCCCCGGTGAACGGTCGGGAACGGGCGGGGGCGGGCTCGGTGAACTCGACGGGCGGGGCCTACCCTTCCAAGCGTGGAGGAGATCTGGCCGCTGGTGGGCGTCGCGCTGCTGGGGATGCTCGTCGGCCTGCTCGGAGCGGTGGTGCTGGCGGCCCGCCGTCGCCGCCGGGCCGGAGCCGAGGCGGACGACGACCCCCAGGACGACGTCGTCTCCGTCCTGAGCGTGCTCCCGCAGAGTGTCGTGGTCCTCGAGCCCGACGACGACGTGCTCCGGGCGAGCGCGTCGGCCTACACCTTCGGCCTCGTCCGCCACGACAGGCTCGCGCACGAGAAGGTCCGGCGGATGGTGGCCGACCTGCGGCGTGACGGCGAGATCCGGGACGCCGAGCTGACGCTGCCCCGCGGACCCGTGGAGGGGGCGGGCACGCTCCGGATGCAGGTTCGCGTGGCCCCGCTCGAGGCAGGTCGGGTGCTGGTGCTCGCGGACGACCGCACCGCCGCCCGGCGGGTGGAGGAGATCCGGCGCGACTTCGTCGCCAACGTCTCCCACGAGCTCAAGACCCCCGTCGGCGCGCTGGCGCTGCTGGCGGAGACGGTCGGCGACAGCGCCGACGACCCCGACACCGTGCGGCGCTTCGCCGGGCGCATGCGCAAGGAGTCGCGCCGGCTCGCCGAGCTGGTCCAGCAGATCATCGAGCTCTCGCGGTTGCAGGAGGCCGACGCGCTGGTGGAGCCAGAGCTCGTGGCCATCGACGCGGTCGTCGCCGAGGCCGTGGACCGGGTCCGCGTCGAGGCGCAGTCCCGCGCCGTCAACCTCGTGCTCGGCGGCGTGAAGGGCCTGGAGGTGTACGGCGACGCGGCGCTGCTGACCACCGCCGTGCGGAACCTCCTCGACAACGCCATCCGCTACGCCCCGCCCCGCTCCCGCGTGTCCGTGGGCGTCTCCCGCCGCGACGGCCTGGTGCGCGTCGCCGTCGTCGACCAGGGGCCGGGCATCCCGGAGGACCAGGTCGATCGCGTCTTCGAGCGCTTCTACCGGCTGGACGAGGCACGCTCGCGGGAGACCGGCGGCAGCGGGCTGGGGCTGAGCATCGTCAAGCACGTCGCCGCCGACCACGGCGGCCGGGTGGAGGTGTGGTCCACCGTCGGGAAGGGCTCCACGTTCACCCTGGTGCTGCCCGAGGCGGACGGCGTGGAGACCACGGAGGACGCCCCGGAGACGCCCGCCGTCGCGCACGCGCAGGCGCCGGCCGCCGGCGGCCTCGAGGGGGCGCCGGAAGCCGCGGACGACCGGCAGGCGCCTCCCGTGCAGCGCGACACCGAGAGGACCGCCACGGCGCCCTTGCCGCGGCGGAGCATGGAGGAAACCCGCTGATGACCAAGATCCTGCTGGTGGAGGACGAGGAGTCCTACCGCGAGCCGCTCACCTTCAGCCTGGAGCGCGACGGGTACGACGTCGTGCCCGTCGCCGACGGGCCCGCGGCGCTGACGGCCTACGAGCGCGGTGGCGTCGACCTGGTGCTCCTCGACCTGATGCTCCCCGGGCTGTCGGGCACCGAGGTGTGCCGCGAGCTGCGTCAGCGCGGCAACGTCCCGGTCATCATGCTCACCGCCAAGGACAGCGAGATAGACAAGGTCGTCGGGCTCGAGATCGGCGCCGACGACTACGTCACCAAGCCGTACTCCTACCGCGAGCTGGTCGCCCGGATCCGCGCGGTGCTGCGCCGCCGCGGCGACGACGGCCCGGGCGAGGACGCCGTGCTCGCCGTTGGGCGTGTGCGGATGGACGTCGACCGCCACGAGCTGCTGGTCGACGGCGAGCCGGTGGCCATCCCGCTGCGCGAGTTCGAGCTGCTGGAGCTCTTCCTGCGCAACCCCGACCGGGTGCTCACCCGCGGCCAGCTCATCGACCGCATCTGGGGCCCGAACTACGTGGGCGACACCAAGACCCTCGACGTCCATGTCAAGCGCGTGCGCGCCAAGATCGAGGAGGACCCGGCGCGCCCAGCGATGCTGCAGACCGTGCGCGGGCTCGGCTACAAGCTCGTCAGCACGCCGGCCTGACCGGACGGAGCAGGCCCTGGTGCGACGTCACGCACCAGGGCCTGTCGTGTGCCGGGCCGACAGCTCGGCCGGCGGGACGCCGGACCGACGCGGCGTCAGGCTGCGTCCTCCAGGTACTCGTCGTAGGGCGGGAGCGTCCCGTCGAGCACCGGCACCTCGACCTCGATGTCGCCCACGCCGTCGGCGGAGACGGTCGCCGGCAGCGTCGAGCCGGGGGCGCCCTCACCGGTCGCGGTGGAGATCCCGGCCCCGGTGAAGTTGACGGTATCGCCGCTGCCCGCGCGCACGGGGATGGGCTGGCCGCTGTCGCCGAGCGCGAAGGTGATGCTGATGGGCTCCGTGGAGTTGTTGGCGACGGCGCCGAGCAGGTGCGCCGGCTCGCCCTCGCCCTCGGTGAGGATCATCAGGTTCTCGACCGACACCCCGTTCGTCACCGACACCCGGATGCCGTCGCTCGGCGCGTACGGAATCTGCGTCGTGATCGGGTTCGCGACCGAGCACCCGGTGAGGCCGGCGACGAGCACGGCGGCAGCGATGACGGTGCGGCGGGTGGTGCGAGCCACGGGATCTCCTTCGTCGGTGTCCTTCGGGGGAGCCGCGGCACGGCGCTCTCCCACGGGGAGGTTACCGGAGGATGCCGGTGAGCCCGCCACCGCGCGCCGCCACCGCCGGCCGCCCGCCGCCGGCGGACGGCCGCGACGGGGCCCGCTCAGGACGCCGCGCCCGGGCCCGCGCGTCTCCCGGCCCGGCCGTGTCTGTTTGCTCACGAGCCGCAGAATTACGCCATTTCGGCGTGCTAGACTAGAGGCCTTCACGACTGAGGGAGCACCTGAAAATGACCTTCGCTGTCGGCGAGACCGTTGTCTACCCGCACCACGGGGCGGCGCTGATCGAAGATATCTCCACGCGGGTCATCCGCGGGGAGGAGAAGCTCTACCTGCACCTGAGAGTCGCCCAGGGTGACCTGAAGATCCAGGTCCCCGCCGAGAACGTCGACCTGGTCGGGGTGCGCGACGTGGTCGGCAAGGAAGGCCTGGAGAAGGTCCTCGAGGTGCTGCGTGCGCCGTACACCGAGGAGCCCACCAACTGGTCGCGACGCTACAAGGCGAACGTCGAGAAGATCGCCTCCGGCGACATCATCAAGGTCTCCGAGGTCGTCCGCGACCTCTCGCGCCGTGACACCGACCGTGGCCTCTCGGCCGGCGAGAAGCGCATGCTCGCCAAGGCCCGCCAGATCCTCGTCTCCGAGCTCGCGCTCGCCGAGAAGACGGACGAGGAGAAGGCTGAGGCCATGCTCGACGAGGTGCTCGCGTCCTGACGCCCCGTCCCCCAGCTCGCGCGACGCGCGCGGCGGCCCCCGTGGCCGCCGCGCGCTTCTGTGCTGTGCGCCGATGACGACCGCCGCGGTCCTCACCGCCGCCGGCTCCGGGACCCGGCTGGGGCACCGCCTGCCCAAGGGGCTGGTCGAGCTCGCCGGGGTTCCCCTGGTGGTGCGCGCGGCCCGCGGGCTGGAGCGGGCCGGGTGCCTGAGCGCCGTCGTCGTCACCGTCCCGCCGCACGAGGTGGCCGGGTTCCGGGCGCTGTTCGTGGGCGGCCGGGTGCCCGGGACGCGCCTGCCCGCCGTCGTCGTCCCCGGCGGCGCCACCCGTCAGGCCTCCGTCGCGGCGGGCGTGGCGGCGCTGGACGACGACGTCGACGTCGTCCTCGTCCACGACGCCGCGCGCTGCCTGACCCCGTCCGAGCTGGTCCGGCGGGTGGAGGCCGCGGTGCGCGAGGGTCACCGCGCCGTCGTCCCGGCGCTGCCCGTCTCCGACACCGTCAAGCAGGTCGGCGCGCCGGACGCCAGCGGGGCGGAGCCCGTGCGGGCCACGCTGGACCGGGCGGTGCTGCGGGCGGTGCAGACCCCGCAGGGCTTCGACCGGGAGCTGCTCGAGGCGGCGCACGCGGCCGGGGCCTCGCGGGCAGGGGACGAGACGCTCGCCGCCACCGACGACGCCGGCCTGGTCGAGGCGCTCGGCGAGACGGTGTGGGTGGTGCCCGGCCACGAGCGGGCCATGAAGATCACCACGCCCCGCGACCTCGCCCTGGCCCGGCTCCTCCTCGACGAGCCCGCCTGACGCCCCCTCCCTCCCCGCCGCCGAACCCCTCCCCGCCGCCGAGACGACGTCATTTCCTCCCCGACATGTCATCTGCTCCTCGACATGTCATCTGCTCCGCGACACGTCAGGTACTTCTCGACCCGCGTACGCCACGGTGCGCGCGCCTGTGGTTCTCCGTGGGGCAGGGCGCCGGCGTCCGGCCGCTACCGTGACGTCATGCTGCTGCCGCGCACCGGGATCGGGACCGACGTCCACGCGTTCGCGCCGGAAGGGTCCGACAGGCCGATGCGGCTGGCGTGCCTGAGCTGGCCGGGCGTTACCGGCCTGGCCGGCCACTCCGACGCCGACGTCGCCGCGCATGCCGCCTGCGACGCCCTGTTCTCGGCGGCCGGTCTGGGTGACCTCGGCTCGCAGTTCGGCACCTCCGACCCGCAGTGGGCGGGCGCCTCAGGCGCCAGCCTGCTCGCCGAGACGGCACGCCGCGTGCGCGCGGCCGGCTACGAGATCGGGAACGTGACGGTCCAGGTCATCGGCCTGCGCCCCAAGATCGGCCCGCGGCGGTCCGAGGCCGAGACCGCGATGAGCGCGGCGCTCTCCGCCCCGGTCAGCCTGAGCGCGACGACGACGGACGGGCTGGGCTTCACCGGGCGGGGTGAGGGCGTGGCGGCCGTCGCCAGCGCGCTCGTCGTGCCCACGGGCCCCGGGAATCTCTGACCGCGGAGGTCCGCAGTGTGCACACGGCGGACGGCGTGCCGGCGGCCTCGCCGGTGGCAAAGCGGCTGCGGGAAGAGCTGACGCCTCGGTGAGGCGATGACGTCTCGGTGAAGAGTTGACGTGTCGGGGAGAACTTGACGTCTCGGTGTGAAGTGACGGCTCGGGGAGAACCTGACGTCTCGGTGTGAAGTGACGGTTCCCGGAGGAGACGACGTCTCGCGCCCCCTTCGCACCCGGGGGTCAGCGGCGGGACGTCACGCCCGGGATGCGCAGCGGCCAGATCGCCGCCAGGCCCAGCGCCAGCGTCGCGACGATGCCGAGCAGGCCCAGCCGGGCCCCGCCGACGGCGGTGAACAGCGCGACGAGCGCCGGCGCCAGGAAGGAGACCGCCCGCCCCGCCGTCGCGTACAGCCCGAAGGTCTCGTTGGCCTCCTGGACCGGGGTGATCCGCGAGAGCAGCGTGCGCGAGGCCGACTGCACCGCCCCGACGAGCGCGGCGATGCCCATGCCGAACACCCAGAACACGGCGGTGGCGTCGAACGCGACGATCACCACCCCGAAGGCGACCATCGCGGCGAGGGAGCCGACGATCACCGGCCGGGGGCCGGTGCGGTCGTCCACCTTGCCGAAGACCCAGGTGCCCAGGGCGGCGACCACGTTGGCCGCTATCCCGAACACCGCCACCTGCACGGTGTCCATGCCGTAGGCGGAGGAGGCGATGACGCCGGCGAACGAGAACACCGCGCCCAGCCCGTCGCGGTAGACCGCCGACGCCACCAGGAAGTGCAGCAGCGCCCGCTCCTGCCGCCACATCCGCACCACGCGGGCGACGATCTCCCGGTAGGCCCGCAGCGGACGGAACGGCTCGCGCACCCGGGCGGCGTCGGGCACCTCCCGGGGCCCCCACACCATGACCGGGACGGAGAAGACCAGGAACCAGCCGGCGCACAGCAGCGCCACGGCTCGCGCGTTGGCGGCGTCCTCGGTGGGGATGCCCAGCATGCCGCCGTCGAGGATGAACCCGAACAGCGCGATGACCAGCGCCAGGACCCCGCCGACGTACCCCAGCGCCCACGCCGTGCCGGAGATCCGCCCGATCGTGCTGGGGGTGGAGATCTGCAGCAGCATGCCGTTGTAGAACACCCCGGCGATCTCGGCGATCACGGAGGCCAGCGCGATGAGGGTGACGCCGAGCAGGAGGTAGGAGTCCTCCGGGCGGACGAACCACATCGCCGCCATCGTCACGACGACGGCGAGCGTGGCCGCCGTCAGCATCAGGCGCCGGCTGCGCAGCCGGTCCGCCCACGCGCCCATGAGCGGGGCGAGCAGCGCGACGCCGATGCCGGCGATCGTCTGGGCGTTGGAGTAGACCTGCTGGCCCCGCTCGGGGTCGGCGGCCACGGTGCCGGTGACGTAGACGGAGAAGACGAAGGACAGGATGACGGTGTTGAACGCGTTGGAGCCGAGGTCCCACAGGCTCCACGCGGCGATGGTGCGGCGCGGCGCGGGCTCCGGCGCGGCCCAGGGCGTCTCGCCGGGGGCGGGCTCGGCCGGGCGCCCGGCTGGGGGGTGCGTCACGTGGGGCACGGTAGCGCCCGCGGGGGACCGCCGGTGAACATCGCGCGATGGCCGGGGCGGTGCGCCCCGGTAGCCTGACCTGGTGACCCTCAGCCTCTACGACTCCGCCAGCCGGTCGGTGCGCCCCCTCGAGCCCCTGCAGCCGGGCAAGGTGGGCATCTACCTGTGCGGGGCCACCGTGCAGGGTTCCCCGCACGTGGGGCACATGCGCGCCTCGATCGCCTTCGACGTCCTGACCAGGTGGCTGCGCCGCGGCGGCACCGAGGTCACCCTGGTGCGCAACGTGACCGACATCGACGACAAGATCCTCGCCAAGTCCGCCGAGGCCGGGGTGCCGTGGTGGGCCTGGGCGTACCGCTTCGAGCAGCAGTTCACCGCCGCCTACGACGTGCTCGGCGTCGCCCGGCCTACCTACGAGCCGCGCGCCACCGGGCACGTGACCGAGATGGTCGAGCTCATGGAGCGAATCCTCGAGCGCGGCCACGCCTACCGCGGCGAGCAGGGCAACGTCTACTTCGACGTGCGCTCGCTGCCGGAGTACGGCGCCCTGACCCGCCAGGCGCTGGAGCACATGTCCATGGGCGACGCCGAGGACGGCGAGCCGGACAAGCGGGACCCGCGCGACTTCGCGCTGTGGAAGGCGCCCAAGGCGGGCGAGCCGGAGAGCGCGAGCTGGCCCACCCCGTACGGGCGCGGCCGGCCGGGCTGGCACCTGGAGTGCTCGACCATGGCCCACCGCTACCTCGGGGAGACCTTCGACATCCACGGCGGCGGCATCGACCTGCGCTTCCCGCACCACGAGAACGAGCTGGCGCAGTCCCGCGCCGCGGGCTACGGCTTCGCGCGGCACTGGGTGCACAACGCCTGGGTCACCGTGGGCGGGGAGAAGATGAGCAAGTCGCTCGGCAACTCCCTGGTGGTCACCGAGGTGCTCAAGCGCACCAGCGCCCCGGTGCTGCGCTTCGCCCTGGGCACGGTGCACTACCGGTCCACCGTGGAGTTCTCCAACGTCACCCTCAGCGAGGCGGCAACGGCGTGGGAGCGGTTCTCCGGGTTCGTCGCGCGCTCCGTCGAGGTGGTCGGGGAGGTTCCCGCCGCGGAGGTCGCGGCCCAGGGGCCGGACCAGCTGCCGCCCGCGTTCGTGGAGGCGATGGACGACGACCTGAACATCTCCGCGGGCCTGGCCGTCGTCCACGAGCAGCTGCGCGCAGGCAACACCGCGCTGGCCGAGCGCGACGACGTCGCCACGCGGGCCGCGCAGCTGCGGGTGCGGGCCATGCTCGACGTCCTCGGGCTGGACCCGCTGGCCGAGCCGTGGCGCACGGCGGGCGGCAACGGGGTGCGCTCGGCGGAGCACGAGGCGCTCGACGTCCTGGTCTCGGCGGTGCTCGCCGACCGGGTCGAGGCGCGCAAGGCGAAGGACTGGGCGCGTGCCGACGCCCTGCGGGACAAGCTGGCCGAGGCCGGCATCGTGGTGGAGGACTCCGCCGCCGGCGCGCGCTGGCAACTGAAGGGGAAGAGCTGATGGCCGGAAACTCCCAGCGGCGGGGCGCGGTGCGCAAGCCGGGTTCGAAGAAGGGGCAGGTCGTCGGCTCCGGCGGGCAGCGCCGTCGGGGCCTGCAGGGCCGCGGGCCGACGCCGAAGGCCGAGGAGCGCGAGCACCACCCCGCGGCCAAGCGCAAGGCCGCCGCGGAGAAGGCCGCCGCCAAGGCCGGCCGGCCCGCCGCGCGCGGGGCCGGGCGCGACGCCGGCCGGGAGGCCGCCCGCTCCGAGGCCGTGGTGGCCCGTACCCGCGCCGCCCTCGGCGTCGGCGCGGACCACGAGCTCATCGCCGGCCGCAACCCGGTGACCGAGGCCGTGCGCTCCGGCATCCCGCTGGCACAGGTCTTCCTCGCCGGCGGCATGGCCACCGACGAGCGCGTCGCCGAGGTGGTGCGCACGGCCACCGCGCTGGGCACGCCGCTGCTCGAGGTCACCCGCGCCGAGCTGGACCGGCTCACCGACGGCGCGGTGCACCAGGGCGTCGTGATCGAGGTGCCGGCGTACGACTACCGGGACGCCGCCGACCTGCTCGCCCGCGCCGAGCGGGCGAACCACCCGGCGCTGATCGTCGCCCTCGACGGCGTCACCGACCCGCACAACCTCGGGGCCGTGCTGCGCAGCGCCGGGGCGTTCGGCGCCGACGGGGTGCTGGTGCCCGAGCGCCGCTCCGCCGGCGTGAACGCGACCGCGTGGAAGGTCTCCGCCGGCGCGGCGGCGCGGGTGCCGGTCGCGCGGGCTACCAACCTCGTGCGGGCGCTGACGGACCTGAAGGAGGCCGGCTGCTTCGTCGTCGGCCTCGACGCCGGCGGCGCCACCACCGTGGGCGAGCTGGAGCTGTCGACCGAGCCGATCGTGCTCGTCACCGGGTCGGAGGGCAAGGGCCTGAGCAGGCTCGTGCGGCAGACCTGCGACGTCGTCGCCTCCGTCCCGATCGCTGCGGCGGTGGAGTCGCTCAACGCCGCCGTCGCGACCGGGATCGCGCTGTACGAGGTGTCCCGGCACCGCTCCGCCTGACCCACCACCGCGCCGGCCCGCCCGCTCGCCGGCCGACCTGCACCGCCCGGCGCCGCCGGCGGCGCCCGACCGACGGAAGGAACCCGCGTGAGCCCTGGCACGACCTGGAACCGCACCCAGGGCGTCATGGTCGCGACGTCGCTGGACCCCGCCGAGGTCGCCGCCCGCCTCGAGGCGGCCGGGGTGGTGGCGCGCCTGGAGTGGTATCCCGGCACCGAGCACCTGCTGTCGGTGTCGGTGCTCTCCGACGACGCGGGCGGGGTGGGCACCCGCGGCCCCGGCGGCGTGGTGCCCGGCACGTCCGTGGCGGAGCTCGCGGAGGACCTGGGCGTCGTCTTCGGCGCCGACGTGCTCATGGCCGGCGTGCCGCCGGCCAGCCACGCCGTCGCCGCCGAGGAGGCGGCCGCCGCGGAGCGGGGCGCGGGCGCCGCACCCGACGCCGGCATCCCCGGCGTCGTGGAGGAGGAGGACACCGCCCACGACGCGCGCACCGTCGTCGTGACCTCGATGCCCGCCCACCAGGCGCCGTTGCACGCCAACCTGCTCGGCCGCGCCGTGACCGTCGCGGAGCACGGCTCCCGGCGGCTGCTCGTCACCACCGGGCCGGGGCGCGAGCTCGGCGTCCTGGGCTGGGAGGCCGACGCCTACCCCGTGCTGCGCCTGCAGGTGGACGCCGAGGACCGCACCGCCCTCCTGCTGCCCGGACCCGACGAGAGCGGGGACGAGGAGACCGAGGGCGCCGCCGTGTTCAGCTGGGCCATGCGCAGCCGGTACGTCACAGGCGCCGGCGAGGACGACGCCGCCGCGCTGGAGCTGGCGCAGCGGGTGCTCGGCGACGACGCCGCCGCCGCGGCCTTCGCCGCGGCGGTGCCCGGCGCGGACCCCGTGGCGGTGGCCACGGCGATGCGCCTGCCGGGGCAGACCGGGCTGGCGGCGTTCGTCGCCGCGCTCGGCCTGCCCGCCGCCGTCGCCGACGTGCTCGAGGGACGGGCGGAGCCGGGAGACCTGCCCGGGGCCGTCACGCACGAGCCGCAGCCCCTCGGCCGGGCGGCGGCGAGCTCGGCGAAGCTGGCCCTGGCGGCCAGCGCGCCCGGCAGGGCGGTGCTCGAGACCCCGCCTCCGCCGCGCTGGCTGGTCCGCGGCGCGCTGGCGGGGCTCGGGGCGGTCACGGCCGCGACGGCGGCCGCGCTGGTCGCCCGCCGCGTGCGGCGCTGAGGTGGTTCAGGCGCCGGCCGGCTCGTCCGCGGGGACGTCGGCGAGGCCGCCGTGGTGCAGGAACGCCCGCTCGTCCGGCCGGTGGCGCAGCACGTTCTCGGTGTAGGACCGCACCGCCTCGGCCATCGGGACGTCCCGCTTCTGCTGCTGGGAGATGAACCAGCGGTGCTCGAGCACCTCGTGGAAGATCTCCGCCGGCTCGAGCTTCTTGCGCAGCTCGCGCGGCACCGCCCGCACGGTGGGGTTGAACACCTCGTCCAGCCAGTCGTGCGCCACGAGGGTCAGGTCGTCGTTCTGCCGGTCGGTCACCGCGCGGTACGCGTCGAGGTCGTTGAGCATCCGGCGGGCCTGGTTCTCCTGCACGTCCAGGCCGGTCAGCCGCATGATCTGGCGGTGGAAGTGGCCGGCGTCGACCACCTTGGGCTGAAGGCTCACCGTGGTGCCGCCGACGTCGGTGGTGATCGACAGCTCGCCGACGTCGTAGCCCAGGGCGTTGAGCCTGTTGATGCGCTCGGCCACCCGCCAGCGCTCCCCGGACTCGAAGGACTCCTCCCGCGTGAGCTCGGACCACAGCGATTCGTAGCGCTCCACGATCTGGTTGCCCACCTCGATGACGTCCACGTCCTCGCTCAGCACCTCGCCGGCCTGGAGGTCCATGAGCTCGCCGATGGTGTTGGTGCGGGCGAGGTCCACGTCGTAGCTGCGCTGGCCCGGGGTGAGCGAGGAGTGCAGCTCGCCGGTCTCGGCGTCGACCAGGTAGGCCGCGAAGGCGCCGGCGTCACGGCGGAAGAGGGTGTTCGACAGGGAGACGTCGCCCCAGTAGAAGCCCTCCAGGTGCAGCCGGACCAGCAGCACGGCCAGGGCGTCGATGAGCCGGTCCGCGGTCTCCGGGCGCATGTACTGGCTGAACAGCGCCCGGTAGGGCAGGGAGTACTGCAGGTGCTCGGTCACCAGGGCGGAGTTGAGCTCCTCGCCGTCGCGGCCGGTGCGCCCGGTGATGACGGCGAGCGGCTGGACGGCGGGCGCCTCCAGGGTGCGCAGGGAGCGCAGCAGCTCGTACTCGTGGTAGGCGACCGTCTCGCCGATCTCCTTCACGGCGATGACGCGGCCGGAGAGCTTGACGAAGCGGACCACGTGCCGGGAGATGCCCCGGGGGAGCGCGGCGAGGACCTCCGTCGGCCACTCCTCGAGCGGGACCTCCCAGGGCAGGTCCAGCAGCGCGGGGTCCACCGTGGCGGCGGTGATCTGCAGCTGCTTTGCCATGGGGGCCATTCTCTCAGGTGGTCCACGGGCCGGAAACATGCCGGTCGTCGTAATTGTGTGAACTTCGTCCGATTCACCGCGAGAGGCGGTGACGGCGCGACGGCGGGGCGGGATCTGCTCCCGCCCCGCCGTCGTCGGCCGTCGCTCGCGAGCTACTGCGGCAGGCGCTCGCCGGTCGCGGAGGAGAACACGTGCTGCTCACCCTCGCGGATGCGCACGTGGATGGTGTCGCCCTTCATCGGGGTGTCCCGCGGGTCGACGCGCACGATCACCTGGCTGGCGTCCTCGCCGGAGCCGAGGTGCTCCTTGAGCTCGCGCGAGCCGGCGAGCTCGCCGTAGACGAAGGCGTCGGAGCCGAGCTCCTCGACCACGTTGACCAGCACCGGGATGGTGCCCGGGCCGGCCGTGGGCACCCGGTCGAGGGACTCCGGGCGGAAGCCCAGGATCACCCGGCCGTTGTCCGCGGCGGTCATCGCAGTGATGGTGGTGCGGGTCAGCGGCACCTTGGCCTCGCCCAGGACGGCCTCGCCGTTCTCGACGTGGAAGTCGCCGAGGTTCATCGCGGGGGAGCCGATGAAGCCCGCCACGAACACGTTCGCCGGGGTGTCGTACATCTCCCGCGGCGTGCCGACCTGCTGGAGCAGGCCGTCCTTGAGGACCGCGATGCGGTCGCCCATGGTCAGCGCCTCGGTCTGGTCGTGCGTGACGTACACGGTGGTCACCCCGAGGCGGCGCTGCAGGGAGGCGATCTGGGTGCGGGTCTGCACGCGCAGCTTGGCGTCGAGGTTCGACAGCGGCTCGTCCATGAGGAACACCCGCGGCTGGCGCACGATTGCCCGGCCCATCGCCACGCGCTGGCGCTGACCGCCGGAGAGAGCCTTGGGCTTGCGGCCCAGGTACTCCGTCAGGTCCAGGATCTTGGCGGCCTCCTTGACCCGCTGCTCGATCTCGGACTTGGGGGTCCCCGCGATCTTCAGGGCGAAGCCCATGTTGTCGGCCACGGACATGTGCGGGTAGAGCGCGTAGTTCTGGAAGACCATGGCGATGTCACGGTCCTTGGGCTGGACGTCGGTGACGTCGCGGTCACCGATGTAGATCCGCCCGGAGTTGACGTCCTCGAGCCCGGCGAGCATCCGCAGGGACGTGGACTTCCCGCAACCCGAGGGGCCGACGAGAACGAGGAACTCGCCGTCGGCGACCTCCAGGTCGAGGGCGTCCACCGCGGGACGCTCCGACCCGGGATAGACCCTCGTGGCTTTGTCGAAGGTGACTGAGGCCATGGTGATACACACTCCTTCACCGGCAGGTACGTGCCGGACGATCCGTCGTGAAGGTGTCAGGTCGTGTCCGCACTGACACAGCAGCGCCGCGGCACGTGCCGCGACCTGCCAGGACTCATGGTGGCACAGAAGTGTTACAGGGGCGTGTCTTCCCGCAGCTCCACCAGGCGCAGCAGCACCGCCGAGAACTCCTCCGGGTCGGCGACCCGGTACGCCGCCCCCGTCTCGCCGTCGCCGACCTTGATGCTCACGTCCCCGTCACCGAGGAGGACGGCGAAGGCGTCCTCGTCGGTGGTGTCGTCGCCGGCGTAGAGCACGGCGTCGGCACCGACGGCGGAGCGCAGCCGCACCAGGGCGTCGCCCTTGGTCACGTCGAGCACCGCCATCTCGACGACCTCCTTGCCCACGACGGTCTGGACGCCGCTCCGGGCGGCCGGGCCGTCGAGGGCCGCCCGGGTGAGGCGGGCGGCGTCGTCGCGCGCGGCGCGGCGGGTGTGCAGGACGGCGGCGGCGGGCTTGACCTGCACCCACGCGCCGGGCACGCCGGCGGCGATCGCCTCGGTCTCGCGCACCAGCTCCGCGCGCAGCGCCTCCTGCTCGGGCGTCAGCTCGACCGGGTCCGCCTCCAGCACCAGCTCGCCGGCGGGGGAGAGCACCACGGTGCCCCACTGGGCGCCGTGGCTGCCCACCACCCGGGTGCCCACCGGCACCTGGGCGAGCGCGACCAGGTCGTTGGCCTCGCGGCCCGAGACGACGGCGACCTCCACGCCCGGCATCCCGGCCAGGTCCGCGACCGCGCCGGCGGACTCGGGCAGCATCCGCGAGGTGGCCGGGTCGAGCACGATCGGGGCGAGCACCCCGTCGAAGTCCAGGCCCACCAGGATCGTGGGGGCGGCGGCGAGCTCACGCAGCGCGGAGTCCAGCCCCTCCTGCAGGTGGGCGGTGAACAGCGGCGCGGCCACGCCGGGGCCGGGCACGCCCTCGTCGCGGGCGGCCGGGCTGTCGTCCTGGCCGCCGCGGGGGGCGGCGTCCGACGGGCGGTCGGTGCTCATGCGTTCTCCAGCTGGCTCGGCACGGACATGGCGAGGTAGCCGAGGAAGTCGTCCGCCCAGCGCTGGACGTCGTGCTCGAGGACGCGCCGGCGCATGCTGCGCATCCGGCGGCGGCCCTCGCGCGGGTCCATGCCGATCGCCCGCATGATCGTGGCCTTGGTGCCGTCGATGTCGTGCGGGTTGATCTGCAGCGCCTGGGTCAGCTCGTCGGCCGCCCCGGTGAACTCGCTGAGCACCAGGGCGCCGCCCAGGTCGGAGCGGGCGGCGACGTACTCCTTGGCGACCAGGTTCATCCCGTCGCGCAGGGAGGTCACGAGCATGACGTCCGAGGCGCGGTACAGGGCCGCCATCTCCTCCATGGGGTAGGAGTGGTGCATGTAGTGCACGGCGGCGTGGCCCAGGGTGCCGAAGTCGCCGTTGATGCGCCCGACGGTGACCTCGACCTCGTCGCGCAGGGTCTGGTACTGCTCCACCCGCTCGCGGGAGGGGCTGGCCACCTGCACCATGCAGGCCTCCGGCACGCGCAGCTGGCCGTCCTCCAGCAGCTCGCCGAAGGCCTTGAGCCGGTGGCGGATCCCCTTGGTGTAGTCGAGCCGGTCCACGCCGAGCAGCAGGGTCTCGGGGCTGCCGAGCTCCTTGCGGATCTCCTTGGCGCGGGCCAGCACCTTGGGGGTGCGGGCCAGCTCGTCGAAGGAGGCGGCGTCGATGGAGATCGGGAAGGCCTGGGCGCGCACCACGCGGTCCGGCCGCGACCAGCGGCCGGGCATGGTCACCTGCGGGCCGCGCACCTGCAGGTCCGTCAGGCGGCGCACCGCGCGCAGGAAGTTCGCGGCGTCCCCGGGCCGCTGAAAGCCGACCAGGTCGGCGCCGAGCAGGCCGTCCACCACCTGCCGCCGCCAGGGCAGCTGGGTGAAGATCTCCACCGGCGGGAAGGGGATGTGGTTGAAGAAGCCGATCTTGACGTCCGGCCGCAGCAGCCGCAGCACCGCCGGCACCAGCTGCAGCTGGTAGTCGTGCACCCACACGGTGCCGCCCGGGGCCACGGCCTCGGCGGCGGCGGAGGCGAACCTGCGGTTGACCGAGACGTAGGTGTTCCACCAGTTGCGGTGGAACTCCGGCGCCACGATGACGTCGTGGTACAGCGGCCACAGCGTGCCGTTGGAGAAGCCCTCGTAGTAGTCGGCCACCTCGCGCTCGCTGAGCGTGACCGGCCACAGCCGCATGCCCTCGCCGTCGAACGGCTCGTGCTCGAAGCCGGCGGTGCCGGACCAGCCGACCCACGCGCCGGCGTTCTTCTGCATGATCGGGGCGAGCGCCGTCACGAGGCCGCCGGGGGAGCGCTGCCAGGTGAGGGAGCCGTCGGACTCGACGGTGATGTCCACGGGCAGGCGGTTGGCTACGACGACGAACTCGTGTTCTCCGGCGGGCATGGCGGGGATCAGCTCCTTCTGGGTTCTGCCGCCACGCTACCGGCGGGCCGCGCGGGACGCCCGGCGACGTGAGGGCGGTCTCACGCCCCGGTAGCGATGCTGGTCGGGTGGCGGCCTGGTCGCCCGTCCTCAGGCCGCCGTCGTCCCGGCGCCGAGCCGCCTTGGAACTGGCGCCGCCCCTGGCGTGCGACGCCGCCTCGAGGTCTACGTCCTCGCGGGGCTCGAGTCGCCGCGGGGCACGGGGTTCCGCTCCCGGCGGCGCTGGGTAGGTTGGTCGCCATGACGGCCGGCGGCGAGCAGCGCGAGGTGGGCGGGTACCGCCTGCTGCGCCGCCTCGGCTCCGGCGGCATGGGCGCGGTCTTCGAGGCGGTGGACGCCGACGGGCGCCGCGTGGCGCTGAAGCTGCTGCACCCGCACATCGGCTCCGACCCGCAGGCGAGGCGGCGCCTGGCCCGCGAGGTCGCGCTGCTGCACCGGGTCAAGGACGCCGGGGTGGCCCGGGTGCTGGACGCCGAGGTGGAGGACGCCGAGGCGTTCGTGGTCACCGAGCTCATCGAGGGGCCGACCCTGGAGGAGGACGTCGCCGCGGACGGCCCCTTCTCGCCGCAGGAGCTCTCCACCCTCGCCCACAGCCTCGCCGACGCGCTGCGGGCGATCCACGCCGTCGGGGTGATCCACCGAGACCTCAAGCCCGGCAACGTGATGATGAGCGAGCACGGCCCGGTGGTCATCGACTTCGGCATCGCCCAGGTGGCCGACGACGCCCGGCTCACCCAGACCGGCCTGGTCACCGGCACGCCCGGCTACCTCGACCCGGACGTCATCGCCGGCGCGGAGCCGTCCCCGGTGTGCGACTGGTGGAGCTGGGCCGCGGTGCTGGTCTTCGCCGCCACCGGCCGGCCGCCGTTCGGCCGCGGCCCGACCGCGGCGGTCCTGGCGCGGGTGGCCACCGGCCAGGTGGACACCGACGGCCTCGACCCGGTGGTCGCGCGCGCCCTGTCCGCCGCGCTGGAGCCGGGCCCGGGCAACCGGCTCGACCCCGAGGGCGTCCTCGCGGTGCTCGACGGGCAGTGGGGCGACGCGAAGCTCACCCAGGTGCTGACCGCGTCCGCCGCGGCTGCGGCGTCTGCGGCGAGCAGCCAGGGCGGACCCGGCGAGCGCGAGGCCGGCGAGCGCGAGGCCGGCGCGGGCGCCACCGCCGCCACCGCGCCGTTCACCGACGGCACGCGCGCCGCCGCCGGTGCGGACGGGACCCGGCCCGTCGTCGCCGGGTCCGCGGCCGACGACGCCCGCACCGTCGGCGACGGCGCCGCCCACGGCCCGATGACGCGCGGCCTCCCGCACGCGCCCGACGCGGCCCACGACCCCGTCACGCACGCCGTCCCGCCCGCGCGGGACGACACCTACAACTCGGGCACCCGGGCCCAGCGGGGCGGTGGACCGGCCACCCGCGCCCTGCCCGCCGATCCGCGCGGTGCGGCCGAGCCGGCCACCCGGGTGGTGCCGCACGAGCCCGCGACCCGGGCGCTGCCGGTGGAGGGCACCCGAGCGCTCCCGCCGGTGTCCTACCCGCCGGCCGGCCGGGACCTCGCCCCCACCCCGCACGGTCGGACGCCCGCCCACCCGGACCCCTACACGCCGCCCGGCGCGTACGGCGGTCATCCCGGCCAGCCCTACCCCGGCGAGCCGGGCCAGCCGGGCTACCCCTACGACCCGTACGACCGGCCCCCGGCCTGGGCGCGGCCCGCCCGGCGGCGCACGCTCGTGGTGGCCACCGTGGGGCTCGCCGTCACCGCCATCGCCGCCGCCCTGCCGGGGGTCTTCGTCCTGGCCGTCGCCGGCCTGCTGGTCCTGACGGCCACCGTCGGCTGGGCGGGCCGGGCCCGCCGTGCCTCCCGCCTGCGCCGCGGGGTGCGCAAGGGGGACGACGCCCGCATGCTCGCCGGGCTGCCCTGGCACCTGCTGCGCGGCGTCCTCGGCGCGTTGCCCGGTGCGATCGCCGGCGCGCTGGCGGGCGCGGCGGCCTGGTGGGCCGCGACTGCGGCCGCCGACCCGCGGCTCACCGAGCCCGTCGTGCTGTGGGTGGCGGGTGCGGCGGCGCTCCTGGTGGCGTGGCTGCTGCCGACCTCGCGCGCCTCGCGCGACGGCGCGCGAGCGATGATCGACGTGCTGACGCCCACCCGCGGGTTCCGCACGCTGCTCGTCGTGCTGCTCCTCGCGGTGGTGGCGGTCGTGGCCGCGCAGACGCTGCTCGGGAGCCCGCCGGTGCCCAGCTGGGCGCCTTTGCCCGACCCCGCCGCCCTCTTGCCCTAGCCCGCCGCCAACCGTCCCGCAGACGCCCGCGGCCACACTGCCGTAGCCCTGCGCCCACGGCCAGGGGTGCCCGCGCGGGCAGCCACGCGGGTGCCGCTTCTCACGCCGCACCCAGGACCTGGGTCCTGCACGCCCGATCTGCCCCGGCCATAGCCTGGCCAGGTGCGCAGGATCGGATGGTGGCAGCCGGGCCTCGCCCTGCTCGCCGCCGTCTGCGTGCCCATGCTGCTCGCGGTGCTCAGCGGCACCGCGACGGTCCACTGCGTGCCGGTCGCGGGCGGCTGGGCGGACGCCGGGCTGCGCCTGGCGCTGCTGGCCCCGGACGAGGCGTGCCCGTTCGGCACCCTGGCCGTGGGCGCCACCGCCGGGCAGGCGCTGACGGTCGTCGTCGCCGTCGCCGTCCCCGCGCTGCTCGCCCATCTCGCGCTGGCCACCGGGGCGGCCGGCGCCCTGGGCGCGCTGCGCGCGGTCGTCGTCGCGGCGGCCCGCCGCCTCGTGCACGCGGTCCTGCCCGGCGTCTCGCGCACCCTGCCCGCCCGGCCCCGCCTCGCCGTCGCGCCCGTGCCGCCCGCGCGTCCCACGGGCGCCGCCGAGCTGCGCCGCCCGCACCGGCGCGGTCCTCCCGTCCTTCTCGGCGTCCACGCCTGAGCGGCCCTGCCGCCGGCGCGGACCACACGCCCGGCGAGAGCCAGCCCGCACCGAGAAGAGAACGAGAGACATCCATGACCACCAGCAACATGACCAAGGCCGAGCGCCGCGAGGCCGCGCGCGAGCAGGCCCGCCAGCTGCGCGAGGCGCAGCTCAGACGCGAGAAGCGCAACCGCCGACTGATCGTCGTCGGCGTCGTCGTGCTCATCGCCGTCATGGCCGCCGCCCTGTTCGCCATCGTCCGGCAGGGCAGCGAGAGCGCCCTGAAGTCCGTCGAGGAGGTCCCCGCCAACACCACGCTGGACGGCGGCATCTCGCTGGGGTCCTCGCTCACCGCGGGCACCGCGAACGAGGGCGCCCCGGTGATCGACGTCTACCTGGACTTCACCTGCTCCTACTGCGGGCAGTTCGAGGAGATCAACGCCGACGACATCGACGAGATGGTCGCCGCCGGCGACGCCACCGTCGTCTACCACCCCGTGGCCATCCTCGACCGCACGGGCGACTTCTCCGGCTTCTCGGGTCGCGCCGCCCAGGCCGCCGCCGTCGTCGCCGACAAGGCGCCGGAGGCCTACAACGACCTCCAGGCCGCGCTCTTCGACCTCTACCGCGGAGCAGGTGCCACCGAGGGTGCGACCGCCGCGGAGCCCACCGACGCGGACATCGCCGCGGCCGCGCTGGAGGCAGGCGTGCCGCGGGAGGTCGCGGACACCATCGACGACGGCACGTTCACCGACTGGGTGGCGGCCACCACCGAGCAGTTCGGCCGGGACGGCTTCACCGGCACCCCGACGGTCCTGGTCGACGGTGAGGAGTTCGTTGGCTGGCAGGAGGAGGGGGCGCTGGCCGAGGCCGTCGCCGGCGCCTGACCGGCCGCCTGCGGCCACGTCAGCAGGGCCGGGGGAGTCTGCCGCCGCATCCGTGGCAGACTCTTCCCCGGCCCTCGCCGCCTTAGCTCAGCTGGTAGAGCACCCGCCTTGTAAGCGGACGGTCGTCGGTTCGAATCCGACAGGCGGCTCCAACGCGTCGACGTGCGCGGCACCTGCATCGGTCGCCGATCCGGGAGCCTCAGCCGGGTCCCTGGGCCGTCTGCCCCACGCTTGTCGCCCCCGCCAGGGCCCCGGCCAAGGGGGCGCGTCCGTCTCGGGCGCCCGCCGTCACCCTCCACACCGCGTGTGCGGCGGGGGGCTCGCGCGATCAGGCCATCGACGCGATCTGGATGAGGTTCCCGCAGGTGTCGTCCAGCACCGCGGTGGTGACCGGCCCCATCGGCGTGGGCGGCTGCGTGAAGGGCACGCCGTGCCCGGTGAGCCGCTCGTGCGCGGCGGCGACGTCGTCGACGCCGAAGGAGGCGAAGGGGATGCCGTCCTCGACCAGCGCCTCCTTGAAGGAGCCTACGGCGGAGTGGTCGGAGGGCTCGAGGACCAGCTCGGTGCCGTCGGGGTCCGACGGTGAGACGACGGTGAGCCAGCGGGCGCCCTCACCCAGCGGGATCTCGGTCTTCTTCACGAAGCCGAGGACGTCGGTGTAAAAGGCGAGCGCCTTGTCCTGGTCGTCGACGAACACGCTCGTCGTGGTGATCCTCATCGGTCTGTCATCTCCTTCGTCCAGCGGGCGGTGAGGCCCGCGAGGGGTCGCGGGTCCAGGTGGTGGTAGGTGTAGCGGCCCTCCCGGCGGGCGCTCACGAGCCCGGCGTCCTCCAGCACGCCCGCGCACAGGCACGACGACGCCCCGCGCACCTGCCGGCGCGCGGGGCGTGCGTCCAGGGCCTCAGCCGATGGCGCCGTCGTCCTGGCCGGAGTCGCCGTGGATCAGCTCGTCCTCGTCCGGGCCGGCGCCGACCAGCTCGGCGTCCTTGAGGGACCGCTCCTGGTCCGTGCGCGGGGCCTGGCGCGCGCGGCCGCCGCTGAGGACGTCGCGGGCGACGCCGCGCTCGGTGGCGTTCACGCCCTCGGGCTGCAGGAGGCCCCGGTAGAGAAGTGCCCCGGTGACCAGGTCTCGTCGCCGTGCCGTTGCTCCGCTGGACTCCATGTGCCGCTCCTCGGTCGGATGCTCGTCCCGCCGTCGGGGTGTGACGGCTGCCACCTCGATCATGCACCCTGACGGCCCGGACGTGCGACAGGACCCCCGGCGTGGCAGCGCCGGTGGGATCTCCCGGCAAAGCCGCGCTTTTCGGAGGGTCAAGAGCCAGGATAGGGGAGGCCTTCGGCGGCTAAACGAGCGCCCAGTCCACTGGGTCGGCGCCCTGCTCGGCGAGCAGGGCGTTGGCCCGGGAGAACGGCCGCGAGCCGAAGAACCCCCGCGACGCGGACAGCGGGCTGGGGTGCGCGGAGGTGACCACCGGCGTCGTGCCGAGCATCGGCCGCAGCGTGGCGGCGTCGCGCCCCCAGAGGATCGCCACCAGTGGGGCCTCGCGGGCCACGAGTGCCCGGATGGCGTGCTCGGTGATCGCCTCCCAGCCCCTGCCGCGGTGGGAGGCGGGGGTGCTGGGGCGCACGGTAAGGACCCGGTTGAGGAGCATCACGCCGTGGCGCGACCAGGCCGTGAGGTCGCCGTGCTCGGGGGTGGGCAGGCCGAGGTCGTCGCGCAGCTCGCGGTAGATGTTCTGCAGCGAGCGGGGGATGGGGCGCACGTCGGGCTGGACGGAGAAGGACAGCCCCATGGGGTGGCCGGGCGTCGGGTAGGGATCCTGTCCCACGATGAGCACCCGCACCTGCTCCAGGGGATAGGTGAAGGCGCGCAGCACGTCCGTGCCGGCCGGGAGGTACCCGTGGCCCGCGGCGACCTCCTCCCGCAGGAAGGCGCCCATGGCGTGGATCTGCTCCTCCACCGGCGCCAGGGCCCGCGCCCAGGACGGGTCCACGACGTCGGCGAGGGGCGGCGGACCGGCGAGGGAGGGGGCGGAGCTCACCCGGGGAGGGTAACGCCCGGGCGGATCGGCGCACCCGCGGCCTCGGCGCGGGGCGAACCGGCGCGCCGTGGACCGGCGCTCGACCGGGGCGGGGTCCGGGCGGCGTCCGGGCGGCCGGCCGCGGCGACGTCCGATCTGCCCGGTTCCACCCCCATCACTGGGGGAGGTTCCTCAAGGCGCGTGCCCTCCGGGCCGCGCAGGCGGCGAAATCTTGAGGTGACCTGAAGGTGGGTCGCGGCGGGAACCGCAGGGCGGTGCGCCACACTCGATCGCAATCGTCCGGGCGGTCGGCGCGCGGGCGGAACGGGCGGAAGGAGTCCCATGGGCCGCGAGGTGACGGCGCCGCTGTTCCAGCGGGTCGACCCGGCGAACGTGCCGGGCCCGAGCGAGCCCGAGCCGCTCGGCGCCCCCGCCTTCCATGCCCTCATGAAGGCCTCCCCGCTCCGCACGCGTGACGTGAGGCTCGTGGCCGACGCCGCGGCGACCGACGGGGCAGCCCCGGCCCGCGCCGCCGACGCACCGGAGCTGCCGGAGGGTTTCTCCGCGGCCGACGCCGTGCGCTGCATCGAGCTCCTCGACCGGCGGGTGTTCCGCCTGCGCAGCGCGCTGGCCGCGCGCGACGCCGTACGCGCCCTGGTCTCGCTGCGCGCCCTGCACGGCGTCAGCGAGAGCGTGGGCGCCGCCGCCCTCGCCGAGCTGACGGCGCAGGTGGAGCCGGCGCTGCGCCAGCGCGACTTCCGCGCGGCGCGCGCGGCGCTGTCCGACATCCTCACCCTGGTGGCCGCCACGAAGGCCACGCTCGTCGGTTGCGCGGCCGCCTGAGCGGGCCCCATCTCGTGTGGCGGCGTGAACCCACCCGTGTGACGCGCGCCGCGGTGAATGACACCGTTGTGGTTCGCCGCCTAACATGGGGCGGTGACCGCGCACCGGCGGCACGCCGAGGAGGAGAGATGGCAGCAGCGCACGTGCACGCCGACGAGGCCGCCGCGCCCGCCGACGCTCCCGCCGGCCTGAGCGAGACCGAGGCCAAGATCCTCGCCTTCGAACGCCAGTGGTGGAAGTACGCCGGCGCCAAGGAGACCGCGATCCGCGAGCTGTTCGACATGAGCGCCACCCGGTACTACCAGGTGCTCAACCAGCTGCTCGACTCCGAGGCGGCGCTCGCCGCCGACCCCATGCTCGTCAAGCGGCTGCGCCGGATGCGCTCCACCCGCCAGCGCGAGCGCTCCACCCGCCGCCTCAGCGGCGTCTGACCCGGCGCCGCACGTGACGCCGCTGGCACGGCCGGGTCGGAGTCGGTCCAGCCGCGGCGGAACGGATAGCCTGCAGACCGTGAGTACGCAGAGCCACGAGGACTACCCCGAGGACGAGTTCGACCGCGCCGGCCGCGACCGCAGCCCGCAGGGCGTGCACCGGGCCCCGCGCTCCCTCGGGCGCGCGCTGCTGCCGCTCATCGCCGTCGTCGTCCTCGCCCCCCTGCTGGCGTGGGGGGCCATCTCGCTGCTGGGTGGCACCGGCGGCAGCGAGCCGCCCGTGGCCACCGCCGAGACGACGGCGCCGCCCGCCGAGCCCACCACGGAGGCCCCCGCCGAGCCCCCCGCGGCGCCGACCGAGGAGACGTCGGCCGAGCCGAGCGCCGAGCCGACCGAGGAGGAGACGGAAGAAGAGGCCGAGGTCGACTACACGGCCGGCATCGCCGTCCTCAACGGCGCGGGCATCAACGGCCTCGCCGGTGACGTCGTCGCCGAGCTGAGCTCCGAGGGCTTCTCCGGCGGCACCGCCGCGGACTACGCCTCCGCGGCGCCGGCCACCACCACGCTGTACTACAACAACGCCGACCTCGCCGCGACGGCGCAGGAGATCGGCTCCCTGCTCGGCATCTCCAACCTCGTGGAGAGCGCCAGCGCCACTCAGACCACCGACATCGCGATCGTGCTCCGGTCGGACTACGGCGGGTAGCCCGGTGGCCGCGCGCGAGGTGCACGACGCCGTCGTCGTCGGCGCCGGGCCCAACGGCCTGGCGGGCGCCGTGACGCTCGCCCGCGCCGGCCTCGACGTGCTCGTCCTGGAGGCCCGCCCCACCGTCGGCGGCGGGGCCCGCACCCTCGACCTGGGCCTCGCGCCCGGGATCGTGCACGACATCTGCTCCGCGGTGCACCCGCTGGGCCTCGCCAGCCCGTTCCTGCGCGCCTTCGACCTGCAGGCGCGCGGCGTCGGCCTGACCGTGCCGGACGTCTCCTACGCCCAGCCGCTGGAGGGCCGGCCGGCCGCGCTGGCCTACCGGGACCTCGCCCGCACGGCCGAGGGTCTCGGCGCCGACGGGCGGGCCTGGCGCGCGCTCATGGGCCCGCTGGTGGAGGACGCCGCCGCCGTCATCGCCCTGGTGCTGGGCGACCACCGGTCCGTCCCGCGGGAGCTGCTGCGGCCCTCCGGCGCCCGGGCGGCCGCCGCGTTCGGCGCCGCGGTGCTCGAGCAGGGCACCCGGGCCTGGAACGCCCGGTTCTCCGACGACGCCGGCCCCGCGCTGCTCTCCGGCGTCGCCGCGCACTCCATCTCCACTCTGCCCACGCTGGCTGCCGCGGGCACGTCGCTGATGCTGGGGGCGCTGGCCCACGCCGTCGGCTGGCCGCTGCCGCGCGGCGGCAGCCAGGCCATCGTCGACGCCCTGGTGAGCGACCTGCGCGCGCACGGCGGCGAGGTCCGCACGAGCACGCGGGTGACCCACTGGCGCGAGCTGCCGCGGGCGCGGGCCTACCTGTTCGACACCACCCCGCGCACCGTGGCCCAGGTGTGGGGCGAGCGGATGCGGCCGTCGGTGCGGGCCGGGCTCGAGCGCTTCCGCTACGGCAACGCCGCGGCGAAGGTCGACTTCGTGCTCTCCGGCCCGGTGCCCTGGGCCGACGCGCGGGCGGGGCGGGCCGGCACCGTGCACGTGGGCGGCACCCGCGCCGAGATGGCGGAGGCGGAGGCCGCGGTCGCCCGCGGCCGGCACGCCGAGCGGCCGATGGCGCTGCTGTCGGACCCCGCCGTGTTCGACCCGGGCCGGGTGGTGAACGGGCTGCGGCCGCTGTGGACCTACGCCCACGTGCCGGCCGGCTCGCCGGTGGACGTCACGGAGACGCTCACGGCGCAGATCGAGCGCTTCGCGCCCGGCTTCCGCGACGTCGTCGTCGCCTCCCGGTGCGTCCCGGCGGCGGAGATGGACCAGCACAACCCCAGCTACATCGGCGGGGACATCGCCTCCGGCGCGGTGACGATGTGGCAGATGTTCGCCCGCCCGCGGCTCGCCTGGGACGTGTGGGGCGCCGGCGTGCCCGGCGTGTATTTGTGCTCGCAGTCGACGGTGCCGGGGCCGGGCGTGCACGGCATGGGCGGCTGGCACGCGGCACGTCGGGCGCTGCGGCACCGGTTCGGGATCAGGAAGGCGCCGGACCTCTCGCCGACGGCGTAGTTCCGGCCGCTCGGGGTATGCCCCGGTGGGGTCGCTCGCGTCCGTGTGCGCCCGGTGCGTGCACGTTCGCGCTCTCCTAGTTCCGTCCCACCCGGGACAGTGCGGCCCGCAGGGGCCAGTCGTCGCCCTCGAGGATGACTTGTTCGGCGGCCCCGTTGGACGGGTTCACCAGGATGGGCGCGAGCAGGTTCACGACCGGCTTGCCGTCGGCCGGGTTGACCACCACGAGCACCAGCGGGTCCTCGTCCGGGCCGAGCGCCAGATGGGCCAGCGCGGCCTCGGGGATGGCCGGGTGGTAGCCGTCGACGCAGCGCGACGGGTCGACCAGGTAGAGCCGCTCGTCGGCGTCACGCTCCGCGGTCAGCCGGTACAGCCCCTCGGCCCCCGTGACCGACTCCAGGACGAAGTCGCGGTTCGGCCCGAGCCCCGGGAGGGTGTCGACGAACTTCAGGGCGGCCCTCATGCGAGGAAGTCCATGAGCGTCGGCTGCAGGACCTTGGCGGTCACGCCCAGTGCCGCCTGGTAGGAGAGCTCCTGCAGCTGCAGGTCCATGATGGCCTCCGCCATGTCCACATCCTCGATCCGCGAACGCTGGGTCTCCAACGTCAGCACCTTCTCCCGGTGAGCGGTGTCCGCCTTCTCGATGTGAGCGTGCCGGGCGCCCACGTCCGCCAGAACGGCGACCATCGCCTTCATGCGTCCGTCGAGCGCGTCCAGGTTGTTGCTCACCTTGCCGCCGCCGCGCAGGTCCGCCACCACGGTGTCGAGGAGGGCGAAGACCGAGCCCGCGCCCTCGCCGAAGATCGCCGCACCGTCGGCGTCGACCCGCACGGCGGTGTCCGGGCCGAGCCGCCGCTGCACGGAGGAGCCGGCGACCCCGGTGAAACTGAGGTCCTCGGTGAAGGCCACGCCGGCGTCGGAGGTTCCGGCGAAGACCGTCCGCCCCATGTATTTGGTGTTGGCCCGGCCGAGGAGCTCCTCGCGCAGCTCCTCGATCTCAAGAGCGAGGGCCTCGCGAGAGGCCGGTGAGCTCGTCTCGCTCGCCCCCTGGAGGACCAGGTCGCGGACGCGGTGCATGACGTTGAGGGAGCTGTTCAGCGCCGAGTCGATCGTGGTGAGCCAGCCGTTGCCGTCGTCGATGTTGCGGCCGTACTGGTTCTCCGCGGCCGCGCCGGCCCGCACCCGCATGGCATCGGCCGCCGCGACGGGGTCGTCGGAGGGCCGGGCCAGCTTCTTCTGCGAGGTGGCCTGCTCCTGGAGCCGTGCCATCTCGGCCAGACCGGTCTGCAGGTTGCGCTGGGCGCTGAGGGCCTGCGTCTGCTGGGTGACGCGCGTGATCATCGTTCCTCCTTCACAGGCCGACGCGGCCGGTGCGGTTGATCAGGACGTCGAGCATCTCGTCGACGGCGGTGAGGACGCGGGCCGCGCCCTGGTAGGCCCGCTGGAGGGCGAGCAGGTTGATGTTCTCCTCGTCGAGGCTGACCGAGGCGTTGGACAGCTGCGCGGCGACGGCGGAGGTGGCGGCGACGTCGGCCAGCGCGGCCTGCTGCCGGGCGCTGGAGGAGGCGACGGCGGTGCGTGTGACGAAGCCGGCCCAGAGTCTGTCCGGGGAGTCGGCAGCGACGCCGATCTGGGAGATTGCGTCGGCGACGCTGCCGTCGTACCCGCCGGTCCCGGTGGCGACGGCCTCCGGCCCGGCGGCCGCGACGCGCAGGCCGAGGGCGGGCGGCGCGCCCGCGTCGACGGCGAAGAAGTCCGTGCCGGTTGCGCCCGACGGCGTGGTGCCGGTGCGGTGCACGGCGTTGACCTGCTGGGCCAGCGTGGTGGCGAGGGCGTCGTAGGACGCGGCGGCCTCGGCGAGCAGGCCGCCCTTGCCCGCGGCGTCCGCGGGGGCGAGCAGGGACACCGAGCCGGCGAGCTTGCCGCCGTCGAGGTAGGCGGCGGTGCCCGGGCGATGGGTCCACTCCAGCCGTACCGGGGCGGCCGCGGCGTCGGCGAGGCCGACGGCTCCGGTGACCTGAAGGCTGCGCGCGGTGGTCCCGTCGACGATGGCGTTGCCGGCGAGCAGCACGTTGAGGGTGCCGTCGCCGTTGTCGTGCACCGTGGCGCCGGCGAGGGTGGCCATGGTGGCGACGACGGCGGAGCGCCGGTCGATCAGCTCGTTGGCGGACCCGCCGGAGTTGATCGCCGAGCGGATCTGCTGGTTGAGGTTGGCCACCCGGGCGGCCGCGGTGTTCAGCCCGTCGACCGAGGTCTGGACGTTCTCACGGGTCCGCGTCCACTCGGCGTCCACCGCGCGGTAGCTCTCGCCGAGCGCGTTGACCAGGGCGGCGGCGTTCTCGAGCACCACGCCGGCGGGCGCGAGCTCGTCCGGCTGGTTGGACAGGTCCTGCCAGGAGGCCCAGAACGACTGCATCTTCGCCGCGAGCCCGTGCTCCCCCGGTTCGGCGAGCAGCGTCTCCAGGGAGGCCAGTGCGTCGGCCCGAACGGCGGTGTAGCCGCCGGCGGAGGCGGTGGTGTGCACGCGGGCGTCGAGCAACGCGTCGCCCAGGCGGGCCACGCCGTCGACCGTGACGCCCTGCCCCGGGCGGGCGGCGCCGTTGGTCATGCCGACCTGCGCGAGCGGCACCGTGGCGGAGGTGCGCACCCGCTGGCGGGTGTAGCCCTCGGTGTTGGCGTTGACCACGTTCTGGCCCACGGTCTCGAGGCCGGCCTGGGCGGCCACCAGCCCGGTGTAGGCGGTGTTGAGTGCGCCGAAGGTGCTCACGGGTTCCTCACAGGGTGGTGTCGAAGGTGCTGGCGCCGGCCGCGGCGGGGCTGCTGGCCCCGCGGGCGTCGTAGATCCCGGCGCTGAGCTCCAGGCCGGCCAGCGTCTCCTGCGTCGAGCGGGAGGCGGAGTTGAGGTACTGCAGGTTGGAGTCCCGCACCTGCCGGATGCTCGAGGTGAGGGCGACGAGCGCGGCCAGGTGGGTCTCCAGCAGCTCGCGCCACGGTCCCAGGGCGGGGGCGCCCGCGGCGAGCTCGCGCAGGGTCGCGTCCTCCGGCAGGCCCCAGTCGGCGGCGACCGAACCGGCCTCGAGGGTCCGGCTCAGGCTCGCCGCCCGCAGCTTCTCGAGGACCTGCTCGACCTCGCGGGTGGCATGGCCGAGCCAGCGCGTGCGGCCGGCGGTCAGGAGCAGCTGCTCCTCCTCGAGCTTGAAGAGCAGCAGCTCGAGGAGGTCGCGCTCGCGCCAGAGCAGCGTCGAGAGTTCGTTGGCTCCCACGGGGAGATGTCCTTCCGGTCGTCGGAGCGTCCAGGGCGGACCGGCTCCAGAGCACACTGTCGGCCGGTGGCGCCTACGCGTTAGGAGGGCACAGCATGCCTTATATATGCGGGGCTGCGTGCGGCCTCGGCCAGGTGCGCCGCCGACGCGGCGGGCGGCGGTGCCCAGGGATCCTGCACGGGCTGAACAATGGTTGCGGCGATAGTCGACAGTGCGACCCTGACAGCAGGTCGATGTCCCGCGGGTAAAGCAACGAAAAACATTGTGCGGCAAGTTCCCGGTAGCTATTTGATGCGGGAGTCTTCGTATGGCGGCCGGGGTGTGGAGCTCCGCTTGGGCCGGGCCGGCCAGGCTCCGTCTTGCTCGTCATGGTGCGGTATTCGAACCGCTTCTGAACCGCTCCAGGCCTGCGTCGAAATGATTGGTCCGTAGGGTGCAAACGGGGCGCGGGCGGTTCGCTGGACAAGTTACGGACGGCGTGACCCAGATCTCAGAAAGATTTTACCGTTTCCCCTGCTCCAATTTCGGACGGCATACCCTACGCTCTGGTTCAGGCCGCGAGGTGCAGTACACGAGTAGGCGCCAGGTTCGGCCATGAGCCCTGAAGGGTCCAGTCAGTGAGCATCTCTGTGCGCAACGACCTCGTCCTCGAGAACCTCCCCCTTGTCGGCTACCTCGTCTCCGACCTCTGCTCCCGTGCCACGCACCTCTCGCGCGAGGATCTGGCCTCCGTCGGTGCGATCGCGCTGATCCAGGCCGCCGACGCCTTCGACCCCGAGCTGGGCGTGCCGTTCGGCGCGTACGCACGGCGCCGCATCGTCGGCGCCCTGGCGGACGACATGCGGTCCGCCGACTGGGCGTCCCGCGGCACCCGCCGCCGCATCCGCGAGCTCCAGGGCGTCCGGGAGTCGCTGACCGCCAGCCTCGGCCGCGCGCCCAGCGTCGACGAGCTCGCCGCCACCCTCGGCGTGGACCGGTCCTCGGTGGCCTCTACTCTGGAGGATGCCGACCGTTCCGTGACGTCGCTCGACGGCGGCGGTGAGGACACCGCCACCCTCATGGACGTCCTCGCCTCCCACGAGATCTCGCCCGAGGACGCCCTCCTGGTTGAGGAGCGCACCCACTTCCTCCGGCACGCGGTGGCCTGCCTGCCCGAGCGGATGGCCTTCATCGTCACGCAGATCTACTTCGAGGACCGCTCCGTCAAGGACATCGCCGCGGAGCTCGGCCTGACCCACTCCGCGGTCTCCCAGCAGCGCGCAGAGGCCATGCGTCTGCTGCGCGACGGGATCGAGTCGCACTACGCGGCCGAGACGGTCATCGACGAGGTGCCCCAGCACTCCCGCGTCGCTCGGCGCCGCCGCGACGACTACCTCGCCGCCCTCGCCGCCCGGGCGGTGGGCGGCGCCACCCGCGCCGCCGCGGTCGCCACCGAGCAGGTCGACGCCGTGGTGGCCCTCGGCCGGGAGGCCGGCGCCGTCGCCTCCGTGGCCGCCCGGCGCGCGGGTGCCGCCGCGGCCGCCGCCCGGTGGCAGGCGGAGGCCGTGGTCGCACCGGTCGAAAAAGTTCTCGCCTGAAGTCCTAACGGCCCCCGCCCGGGCGCCGATAGTGCCAGTTGCCAGCCCAGGAAGGGCAGGTAAGGAACAACCCAGTTCATGGAGGACATCATGGGTTTCTCGGTCAACACCAACATCGGCGCCCTCAACGCCTACCGCAACCTGTCCATCACCCAGGACAGCCAGAGCAAGTCCCTGGAGAAGCTCTCCAGCGGTCTGCGCATCAACCGCGCGGCGGACGACGCCGCCGGCCTGTCCATCGCCGAGGGTCTGCGCTCGCAGGTCAACGGCTTCAACGTCGCCGCCCGCAACGCCCAGGACGGCATCAGCCTGGTCCAGACCGCCGAGGGTGCCCTCGGTGAGGCGCAGTCCATCCTGCAGCGCATGCGCGACCTCGCGGTTCAGGGTGCGAACGACACCAACAACGCCGACTCGCGCGCCGCGATCGACAACGAGCTCGCCGCCCTCGGCGAGGAGCTCGGCCGGATCGCCACGGGCACGAACTTCAACGGCATCGACCTGCTCACCAACGCTGCCTCTACGACACCCCTGAGCATTCAGGTCGGCACCGACGCTGCGGCCACCTCCCAGATCGAGGTCGGCCGCGCTGACCTGGAGACGGTCGCCGGCACCGTGACTGGGCTTTCGGTTTCCGACGCCACCACGGCGCAGGGCTCGATCACCACCATCGACGCGGCGATCAAGTCGGTCTCTACGTCCCGCTCCGACCTCGGTGCGGTCCAGAACCGCCTCGAGTACGCGGTGCGTAACATCAACGTCTCCGCCGAGAACCTGGCCTCCGCCGAGTCCCGGATCCGCGACGTCGACATGGCCAAGGAGATGATGAACTTCACCCGCGCGAACATCCTCTCCCAGGCCGGTACGGCCATGCTCGCCCAGGCCAACCAGGCCCCGCAGGGCGTGCTGCAGCTCCTCGGCTGACCGAGGTAGACAGGCGCCTGGCGGTGCACCGGTGAACTGGACCTCACCGGCGCGCCGCCGGGCGTTGCCTCGCTCCACCCCCGTATCCGCTCCACCACGCGTCACGGAAGGGCCCTGACATGGGTATCCAGCTCACCGGACTCGCCAGCGGCATCGACACCGCGGGGCTGGTCGACCAGCTCATGCAGATCGAGTCCATCCCTCAGCTGCTCCTGAAGAACACGGTCTCCGCCACCCGCACCGAGATCAAGGCGCTGCAGGACCTCAACGCCAAGATCGCCGCCCTCGCCACCAAGGCGAAGGCCTCGGCCGCCCCCGACGCGCTCGACCTGTTCACCGTCACGTCCTCGTCCGACGCCGTCAGCGCCACCGCCAGCTCCGGCGCCGCCCCCGGCTCGCTCGACCTCGTCGTCGACTCCGTGGCCAAGGCCCAGGTCTCCGTCACCGCCGCCATGAGCGCGACGCCCAGCACCACCTTCACCATCACCACCGCGGCCGGCGCCACCGAGGTGACCGCCGCCTCGACCTCGTTGGACGACGTCGCCAAGGCGCTCAACGACGCCGGCGCCGGCGTCCGCGCCGCCAAGGTCGCCGCCGGAACCGACCCGAATACCGGCGAACAGCTCTACCGTCTCCAGGTCAGCAGCACCGAGACCGGTGCAAAGGCCGCCTTCAGCCTTCACGCGGGGACGGCGGACGAGGTGCAGGCAGGAACGGCTACCGACGTCTTTGCCGAGGCCGGTGCCGCTCACGTCACCACGGCCAAGGACGCCCAGGTGACTCTGTGGGCGGGCACCGACGCCAAGCAAATCATTACCTCGTCGACCAACACCTTCGCCGGCCTCCTGCCCGGCGTGGACGTCACCGTCGCGAAAGCCTCCGTCGACCCGGTGACCATCACCGTCTCCGAGGACACCGCGGCAAAGTCCACCGCGGCCAAGGACCTCGTCACCGCGCTGAGCGACATCTTCAGCTACATCGACGCCCGCACCAAGGTCACCACCGGCACGAACGGCAAGACCACCGCGGGCGTGCTCACCGGAGAGGCCGTGGTCCGCGACGCCAAGCAGGCGCTGCTCTCCGCCGCCACAGCACCGATCGGCGGCCGGTCCCCGTCCGAGGCGGGCATCACCATCACGCGCGACGGCACGGTGACCTTCGACGCCGCGAAGTTCGAGAAGGCCCTCGCCGGCGACCCGACCTTCGCGCAGGAGGTCTTCGCCACGATCGCCGGACGCGTGCAGACCGCCGCCGAGTCGCTCTCCGACAAGTACGACGGCCGCCTGACCAACTCCATCAAGAACCGCGAGGCCAGCGCCAAGAACGTCGACGACGAGATCGCCTCCTGGGACCGCCGCCTCGCGCTGCGCCGCACGACCCTCGAGGCGACCTGGGCGAACCTTGAGGTGCAGATGGCCGCCATGCAGTCCCAGCAGCAGTGGCTCAGCGGTCAGCTCGCCGGCCTGACGGCCTCGATACTGCCGAGCACGAAGTAACGAGGAACGGACATGACACCCTTCGCCCAGAGCGCCTACGGACGCAACGCCGTCCTGACGGCCACCCCGGCCCAGCTGCTGACGATGCTCTACGACCGGCTCCTGCTCGACCTCTCCCGCGCCCAGGCAACCCAGCAGGCGGAGCAGTGGCACGCGGCCTCCGAGCAGCTGCTGCACGCCCAGGCCATCGTCACCGAGCTCATCGGCTCCCTGCGGGTGGAGGCCTGGGACGGCGCCGACCAGCTGCTGGCGCTGTACCAGTACGTCCTCTCCGCCCTGGTCAACGCCAACGTCCACCGCGACGGCGCACAGGTCACCGAGTGCATCGAGCTCCTCGAGCCCCTGCGCCGGGCCTGGCACGACGCCGCCGCGGCCCACACCGTCGTCCCGGCAACGCCGACGACCGGCTGGCTCGGTGATCTCGGTGTCGCCTGACCCCACGGGCTCGGAGGCCTGGCTGGAGGTCCTCACCGCCATGGAGGACGCCGTGGCGGAGGTCGAGCAGGGCCCCGGAACCGGGCCCGCCGCCACACCGGCGGCCGGTTGGACCCCGCCCGTCGGCATCGGGCCGATCCCCGCCGACCTGCGCGAACGCGCCGGCGCGCTCGTCGCGGCGCAGGAGTCCGCGATGGTGCGGCTCCGGGCCGCCCAGCGGACCAACCGCAGCCACTCCGCGGTGCTCCGCGCGCTGCCCCACCGCCCCGGGACGGCCTCGATCTACCTCGACGTCGAGGGCTGATCGCCACCTCCTCCTGAGAAGCCGGCAGGCACCGGAGGAAAATCGGACATCGTCTCCCGCAACCGCTAACGGCGGCGGGAGACCGTCCGATAAGGAAGAGCGAGCACGGATTGCTCCCCCCTGAGGCCATGGATCGGCCGCCCCCGCCCCACCCCCTGGAGCGCGCAGTGTTCGACTCCGTGACCGCCGTGGCGCTGGACAGCGCCCTTGACAGCCTGGCAGCCCGCCAACGCGCCGTCGCCAACAACATCGCCAACGTCAGCACCCCCGGCTACACCGCCCAGCGGGTGCAGTTCGAGGAGGCGCTGAGCCGCTCCGTCGCTGCCGGTGACGGCGAGGCGGTCGCCACCACGGAGCGCTCGCTCGAGCCCACGCAGCTCAACGGCAACAACGTCAACCTCGACACGGAGACCCTCTCGAACGTCGAGACGGTCCTGCGCTACCAGTTCGCCACCCAGGCGGCCGGCGGCGAGGCACGCTCGCTGCGCGCTGCGATGAGGACGAGCGGATGACCTTCGACGCCATCGGCATCGCCGGGACCGCCATGACGGTCCACCGCAAGTGGCTCGACGCGGTCAGCGACAACCTCGCCAACGTCAACACGGTCACCGCCACCGACGGCGCCGCCTTCCAGGCCCGCTACGTCGTGGCGCAGGAGGGACCCGGCGCCACCGGCGTCTACGTCGCCGGCGCCGAGTGGGGGGACGCCGAGGGGCGCGTCACCTACGAACCGGACCATCCCCTCGCCGACGAGGACGGGTACGTGCGCTACCCGGACATCGACATGGCCGAGCAGATGGGCCACCTGATCATCGCCCAGCGGGGCTACCAGGCCAACGCCGCGGTCGTCGACCGCGCCAAGGCCGCCTACGAGGCGGCACTCCAGATTGGACAGAGCTGATGGCGTTCTCCATCCCGGCGGTCGCCGGCGTCACCCCCACCGCGTACGTCGAGCTGCCCGACCTCGAGCCCGGCGCGAAGACGAAGAGCGTCGACAACGGGGCCGGCTTCGCCGCCGCCCTCGGCGGGGCCGTCGACGGCACCCAGGCGCTGCAGGCCACGAGCAACGAGCTCGCCATCGCCGCCGTGACCGGTGACCTCACCGACGTCCACGACGCCAGCCTGGCCGCCACCCGCGCCCAGGTCACCCTCGAGCTCGTCGCCGCCGTCCGCAACAAGGGTGTCGACGCGTTCAACGAGATCATGCGGATGCAGGCCTGATGCCCACGCAGATCAAGGGTGCCCTGACCCGCCTGACCGGCGCGGTCCGCGATTTCACCGTGGCCCAGCGCACCATCGCCCTCATCGGCCTGGCGGTGCTAGGCCTGGGCGTGGCCGCCCTCGTCACCCTCACCTCGCGGCCCACCTACACCCCCCTGTACTCCGGGCTCTCCGCCGCCGACGCGAGCACCATCGTCGAGCAGCTGCGCACCGACGCCGTTCCCTACGAGCTCACCGACGGCGGCTCCACCGTGCTCGTCCCCGAGGAGCACGTCTACGACCAGCGGCTCAAGGCCGCCTCCGCCGGACTGCCGTCGGAGTCCACCGCCGGGTACTCCCTCCTGGACGACATGGGAGTGACCTCCAGCGAGTTCCAGCAGTCCGTGACGTACAAGCGGGCCATGGAGGGCGAGCTCGCGACCACCATCTCGGCGATGACGGGGGTCGCCAACGCCTCCGTGCGCCTGGCCGTCCCCGAGGAGACGGTGTTCGTCTCCGAGCAGGTCGCCCCCACCGCGTCCGTGTTCGTCCAGCCCGACAACGGTGTGACGCTCAGCAGCGACCAGATCCAGGCCATCGTCCACCTCACCTCGGCCTCCATCGAGGGCATGAAGCCCGAGGACGTCGCCGTGGTCGACGCCGAGGGCACCGTGCTCTCCGCCGTCGGCGTCGGGGCCACCGGCTCCACGGACAAGCAGGCCTCCGACTACGAGCAGCGGGTGCAGTCCCAGGTGCAGGCCATGCTCGACCGGGTCGTCGGCCCGGGCAACGCCACGGTCGCCGTCGCGGCCGACATGAACTACTCCTCCGGCGAGCGGCTCGAGGAGAGCTTCACCACCCCCGAGGGCGCGCCGGCGCTGAACGAGTCGAGCACCACGGAGAACTACGAGGGCACGGGCGGTGCCGCAGCCGGCGTCCTCGGTCCCGACAACATCGCGGTGCCGAACGGCGGCACCGGCGAGGGGTCGTACACCGCCGAGGAGGCGACCCGCAACAACGCCGTCAACAAGGTCACCGAGACCACCGTCATCCCGGCCGGGGACATCAACCGGCAGACGATCTCCGTGGCCCTGGACGTCGACGCCGCGGGCGCCCTCGACCGGGCGGCCCTCACCGAGCTGGTCTCCTCCGCCGCGGGCATCGACGCGGAGCGCGGGGACCTCGTCACGGTGGAGGTGCTGCCCTTCAACACGACCGGCGCCGAGGAGGCCGCGGCCGCCCTGGCCGCCGCCGCCGCCGCCGAGGAGGCCGCCCGCCAGGCGGACATCTTGCGCACCGCACTCATCGCCGGGGCCGCCCTGCTGGCCGTGCTCGTGGTGGTCCTCGCGGTCCTGCGCTCGCGCCGCCGCGAGGAGCGCGAGAGCGTCGACGTCGGCGAGCTCACCCTGCTCGAGACGCCCGAGGACGACGACGCACCCGCCGTTATCGAGCAGCCCGCCCCGGCCGCCGAGCTCCCGGCCTTCCCCGAGCGGGAACCGGTCGACGCCGAGCGCAAGCGAGCCGAGGTCGAGGCGATGGCCGGGGCCGACCCGGCCCGCACCGCCGAGTACCTCCGCGCCCTCATGGACGACAGGCAGCCCGCATGAACGCCACGATCAGCGCAGAGACCCTGACCGGCACGCAGAAGGTCGCCCTCGTTCTCATGCAGATGTCGCAGGAGCGCGCGGCGGAGGTCATGAAGCACTTCTCCGAGGAGGAGGCCCAGGAGGTGGCCGCGGACCTCGTGCGGCTGCGCCGCGTGGACGCCGAGACCGCGGAGGCCGCGCTCGACGAGTTCTACGAGGTCAGCCTCCACGGCAGATGGCGGCCCCGCGGCGGCCGCGACGTCGCCGCCGGGCTCCTCGAGGCCTCGTTCGGCGAGGAACGGGCCACCGCCGTCATGGACCGCCTGGCCTCGTCCATGGCGGGACGGTCCTTCGAGTTCCTCGAGGACGCCGAGGCCGGGCAGATCCTCTCCCTCCTCGACGGGGAGCACCCGCAGACCATCGCCCTGGTGCTGGCGCACCTGGGCACCGCCACCGCCTCGGCCGTGCTCTCAGGGCTCGACGAGGACGTGCGCACCGACGTCGCCCAGGCAATCGCCACGATGACCACGGCGTCCCCCGAGGCCGTCGCGATCGTCGCGGACTCCTTCAAGCTCCGTATCGGCGCCTCGCTGACGCCGAAGCAGCCGATGGAGATCGTCGGCGGCGTCCAGCCGCTCGTGGACATCATCAACCGAGCCGACGTGACCACGGAGAAGGCCGTCCTTGACGGCCTCACCGAGCGCGACCCGGAGCTGGCCGAGGAGATCCGCGCCCGCATGCTCACCTTCGCGGACATCGTCAAATTCGAGGCCAGGGACGTGCAGATCATCCTGCGCGGCATCGACACCGCCCTGCTCGCCCACGCCATGAAGGGCTCGCCGGACGTCGTCGTCGAGACCATCCGACGGAACCTGTCCGAGCGCAACCGCCAGCTGCTCGCCGAGGACCTCGACAACCTCGGCCCGGTCCGGATGTCCCAGGTGGAGGAGGCCAGGGCGGAGGTCGTCCGGCTCATCCGCACGCTCGAGGCCGAGGGTCGCATCACCATCAGCCGCGCAGACGAGGACGACTATGTCTACTGAGGCACGCGCGTCCGTGGGCGGCCCCGCCGAGACGCCCTTCACCGCCAGACCCTTCCCGGTCGTGCGCACCGCCCGCCTCGACGCCGTCGAGGAGCAGGCGCGCACCCGCGGGCACGCCGCCGGGTACGCCGACGGGACCCGTCGGGCGGCCGCCGTCGCCGCGGCCCTGCGGGCGCGGCAGGTGGCCGAGCACGAGGCGCTGCTTCGCTCGACGCAGGCGCGCACCGACACGCTGCTGGCGGCCCTCGGGGCTGCGGTGCAGGCCCTCGAGGCCCGCACCGCCCCCACCGTCGCGGCGGCGCAGGACGCCCTCGCGACCGCCGCCCTGGAGCTGGCGACCGCCGTCGTCGGCCAGGAGCTGGGTGACATGGCCACCGCCGTGCGCTCCGCCCTGGGCCGCGCGCTGTCCGTCGACGCCGACCAGGTGGTCGCCGTCCGGCTCAGCCCCGGCGACCTGACAGCCCTGACCGACGAGCAGCGCGCCGCGGCCGGCGTGCGCCTGGTGGCCGACCCCGACCTCGCCAGCGGCGACGCGGTGGCCGTGTTCGACGACGGCCACCTCGACGCGCGGGTCGGCACCGCCCTCGCCCGCGCCCGCGCCGCGCTCACCGGGACGCCCTCGTGAGCGTCGCGACCACCTGGCGCCCGCACGCCGACCGCTTCGCGACCGCGCTGGACGCGGCCCGCCCGGAGCGCGTCGGCGTGGTCTCCTCCGCCGTCGGCCTCGGTCTCGAGGTTGCCGGGCTGAGGGCCGGGCTCGGGGACGTCGTCCTGGTGGGCGAGGAGCCCGGCATCGAGGCAGAGGTCGTCGCGGCCACCGCCGCCGGCGTGCGCTGCATGCCGCTGGCCCGGATGGGCGGAATCAGTGCCGGCACGCCCGTGCGCGCCAAGGGCACCCCGCTGCTCGTGCCGACCGGGCGTGGACTGTTCGGCCGCGTGCTGGACGGGCTCGGTCGGCCGATCGACGGCAAGGGCCCGCTCCGCGACGTCGAGTGGGTGCCGGTGGACCACGACACCCCGCCGGTGATGTCCCGCACCCGCATCGACACTCCCCTCCAGCTCGGGGTGCGCGTCATGGACACCCTGACCACGGTCGGGCGCGGGCAGCGCATGGGCCTCTTCGCCGGGTCCGGCGTGGGCAAGTCCTCGCTGCTGTCGATGATCGCCCGGGGCACCGACGCCGAGGTCTCCGTCATCGCCCTCGTCGGCGAACGCGGCCGCGAGGTGCGCGAGTTCCTCGAGGACGACCTGGGGGAGGAGGGGCTGGCCCGCTCCGTCGTCGTGGTCGCCACCTCCGACGAGCCGGCGCTGCTGCGCCTGCGCTCCGCCTTCGTCGCCACCCGGATCGCGGAGTCCTTCCGCGACCACGGCGCCCACGCCATGCTCATGATGGACTCCCTCACCCGCGTGGCGATGGCCCAGCGCGAGATCGGCCTGTCCGTCGGGGAGCCCCCCGCCACCCGCGGCTACCCGCCGTCGACCTTCTCCGTGCTGGCCCGGCTCCTCGAGCGCGCCGGCACCGGGCCGACCGGCTCGGTCACCGGCATCTACACCGTCCTCGTGGACGGCGACGACCACAACGAGCCGATCGCCGACGCCGCCCGCTCCATCCTGGACGGGCACGTCGTCCTCGACCGGCGCCTGGCCGTCACCGGCCACTACCCGGCCGTCGACGCCCTCGCCTCGATCTCCCGGGTCGCCTCGCGGGTGTGCCCGCCCGAGCGCACCGCTGCCGCCACCCGGCTGCGGGCGGCGCTCGCGGCGCACCGGTCCGCCCAGGACATGATCGACGTCGGCGCCTACCGGCCCGGCTCGAACCCGCTGGTCGACGCCGTCATGGCCCACGAGGCCTCGATCAACGCCTTCCTGCGCCAGCGCATGGACGACCAGACGCCCGCCGACCGCGCGTGGGCCCAGCTCACCGCCCTGACCGACGCCCTTGGAGGTGTTTCCTGATGGCACGCCAGTTCGCCCTCGCCGGGTTGCTGCGGGTCCGCCAGACCGAGCACGACCAGGCCCTCGCCCGCACGGGCGCGGCCGAGGTCGCCCTGCGCTCCCACCGCGACCACGTGCACACCGCACGCTCGGCGCTCGCCGACGGCCCCGCCGAGGTGACCTCCGCGGCCGCCCTGCGCGCCGTCGCCGCCGCCCGCTCCTCGACCAGCAGCATGCTCACCGAGCTGCTCGCCGCGGACGGGCAGCACGCGCAGGAGCTGGACGAGGCCCGCACGGAGCTCGTGCGCGCCCGGGTGGCCGTCCAGGGGCTCGAGAGGCTCCAGGAGCGGCACGAGGCCGCCGTGGTGGCCGACGAGCTCGCGGCGGAGCAGGTGGCCCTCGACGAGATCGCGTCCCAGGCCTGGCGGCGCAACGCCGCGGTGCGGTCATGAGCATCGGTGCCGCCATGGGCCGCATCGGCGAGATCGAGGCCACCATCGGCCGCCTCAGCCACACCCCGGCCGCGACGCAGCCGGAGCCTGTGCGCGCCGCCGCCCCGGCCGGCCTCGGCTCGTCCGGCTCGCTGACGTCAGGCACGACGGCGTCCGGCGACCTGTTCAGCAGGGCGCTCTCCGCCCTGGGGGCGGCCGGCGCCCCGGCCGCGGCCCTCGGCACGGCCGGCGCGCAGGCCGCGGCGGCCGCCGCGCCGCCGGGCGCCGCCGCTCCCGCCGGGGCCGGCGCCGTCCTCGACGACGGCCGCACCAGCGGCGCCGACGTCGTCGCCGGCGCCCGCAAGTACCTCGGGGTGCCCTACGTGTGGGGAGGCGAGTCGCTCGCGGAGGGCGGCCTGGACTGCTCCGGCCTCGTCCAGCTCGTCTTCTCCGAGCTCGGCGTGACCATGCCCCGCGTGGCCCGTCAGCAGATGAACGAGGGCCAGGAGATCCCGTCGCTGGCGCAGGCGCGCCCGGGCGACCTCATCGTCACCCGGGGCGGCGCCCACATCGGCATCTACATCGGTGACAACAAGATGCTCCACGCCCCCCGCCCCGGCGAGGACGTGCAGATCCGCGAGCTCTTCGAAACGGACGCGACCATCGACACCATCCGCCGCATCGTCCCGGCCGACGGCGCAGCGGCGGGCAGCGACCTCGTCGGCGCCGCCCAGGCGGCCGCAGTGACGGGAGCGGCCCGATGATCGCGGCCGTCCAGCCGGCGCCGGCCTCCGCGCCCGCCCGCCGGGCCGACTCCCCGGGTGGCGGCGCCGGGTTCGCCGACGCGCTGCTCGGCGCCCTCGGCCCGCAGGCGAGCGGGGGCCGGTCCACGGGAATCTCCGTGCTCGCTGACGGCACCGCCGCGGGCGCACCTCACGCCGGTGCCGGCCCCGACGGCGGCGTGTCTCCCGACGCCGCCAGCGCGACCGAGCCCGACGCCGGCACGTCCCTGCTCACCCTGCTCCGGCACGCCGCACCGGCTGAGGAGTCGGGCACCGACGCCGCCGACGGCGAGGGCTCCGGCACGGCCGACGGCAAGAACTCCGAGGGCGCCGAGCCGGCGATCGGGCCCCAGGGCGGCACCCCCGTGGCCACGGGGCTGACCACCGAGACCGGCGCCTCCGTGGGACCGGCGGTCGGGACCGCCGCGGACGAGAGCGGGACGGGCGCCGGGTCGGCCGCCGCCGACCCGGCCGGCTCCGAGCCGGGCACGGCCGGTGGTCCGTCCGCCGACGCGGCGGCCCCGGCCGACGACGTGCCGGGCGGGGCGGCGGCCTCCGGCGCCGCCACGCCCGGCAGCGCACCGGCCACTCCGGCGGGCCCCGGTACCGGGATGCCCGGTTCCGCGGCACCCGTGGACGGCGCGGCGAGCGCTTCGGTCGGCACCACGGCACCTGTCGTCAGCTCGGCGACCGGAACCGCGGCGCTCGGCGCCTCGGTGCCGGGTGCCGGAGCCCCAGGCGGCGCCGGTGCCGTGGGTGCGGCCGCCGCCGGTGCCGCGCCGGCCGAGACCGCCGGAGCGCCGGCGGGCACCGACACCGCCGTGCCCCTCGCGACGGCCGGCCCGCAGGCCTCCACGCCGGTCGCCGCGCCGGCCGCACCCGCACCGGCCGCCGTCGCCCAGCCCGCCACCCCGACCACGCCCGTGCCGCTCGCCGGCCAGCTCACCGGACCCCTCCGCGGTCTGCTCGACGCCGGGGCGGGGGAGCACGTGCTCACGCTGCGGGTCACGCCGGACAACCTCGGACCCGTCACCGTGCGGGCCCACATCGGCGCCGAGGGGGTGCGGATCGAGATGTTCGCACCCAGCGACGCCGGCCGCGAGGCGTTGCGCACCATCCTCACCGACCTGCGCCGCGACCTGGCCGGCGCCGGGACGGGCACGAGCCTGGAGCTCTCCGACCACGACCAGCCCGGCCGCCAGGATCCCGCCGGGGACGGCCCGTCCGACCGGCGGGACCGCGCCGGCCACCGGTCGCCCGGCGCTCCGCCGGCCCGGCCGGGCGGCGACGCCCCTGACCCCTTACCCATCCACCCCCTGGTGCCGATAGTCCCGGGCAGTACGCCTGGACGGCCGGTCCTGGACGTCCTGGCCTGAGGAGGCCCCGTGCCCGTTGAACCCGTCACCGCAACCGGCGGGATGTACACCGCCGCCCCCACCCGCGCCCCCAAGCAGCAGCTCGACGGCGAGGTGTTCCTCTCCCTGCTGGTCACCCAGCTGCGCAACCAGGACCCGTCCTCGCCGATGGACACCACCCAGATGATCGCCCAGACCACGCAGCTGGCCATGATGGAGGAGCTGACCAGCATCTCCGCCGCCCAGCAGGAGAGCTTCGGCCTCCAGATGCGCTCGGCCGCCGCGGACCTGATCGGCCGGCAGATCTCCTACACCGACGCCGCGGGCCTGCCCGCCTCCGGCGTCGTCACCGCCGTGTCCTACGCCGGGCAGACCCCCACCGTCACCGTCAACGGCCAGGACGTCGCCCTCGACTCCGTCGGGGCCGTCACGTCCGCCGGGGGCCCCGCTGCCGTGAGCAGCGTGCAGGCAGCCGGCGGCAACTACGGCGCCGCCTCCGTCGCCGGGTACAGCGGCAACCAGCTCGCCAACGCGGACGCCATCGTCGCCGCCGGCCGCGCCATGGGCCTGTCCGAGCGCGACGTCACCATCGGCGTGATGACCGCCATGGGCGAGTCCGGCCTGCAGGTCATCGACCACGGGGACGCCGCCGGCCCCGACTCCCGCGGCCTGTTCCAGCAGCGGGACAACGGCGCCTGGGGCACCTACGCCGAACGTATGGACCCCACCGCCTCGGCGACCAGCTTCTTCACGGCCCTCGCCGGTATCGGCGGCCGGGACGCCATGACCCCCACCGCCGTCGCCCACGCGGTGCAGCGCAACGCCGACCCGAACCACTACGAGAAGTACTGGCCCGCGGCCGTGGAGGTCGTGCAGACCCTCACCGCCTCCCAGGTCTGACACCCACCCCAGAAAGGTCCAACCATGCTGCGCTCCCTCAACACCGGTATCGCCGGTCTCCGCGCCCACCAGACGATGCTCGACGTCACCGGCAACAACATCGCCAACGTCAACACCACCGGGTTCAAGGCCTCCTCCACCCAGTTCCAGGACACGCTGTCCCAGCTCACGCAGGCCGGGGCCGCCCCGGACCAGCAGGTCGGCGGCACCAACCCCGCCCAGGTCGGCCTCGGCGTCCAGGTGGCCGGCATCTCCACGAACTTCGCCCAGGGGTCGACCCAGGTCACCGGCCGCGCCACCGACATGGCGATCTCCGGCGACGGGTTCTTCGTCGTCAACAAGGGCGGCAACACGTTCTTCACCCGTGCGGGCGCCTTCGACTTCGACAGCAACGGCAACCTCGTCACCCCGGACGGCGCCATCGTCCAGGGCTGGCCCGCCGTGGGCGGCGTGGTCAACGCCGGCGGGCCGGTGCAGAACATCGGCCTGCCGGGTGCGGCCACCACCGCGGCTCAGGCCACCACCGGCGTCACGCTCGGCGGCAACCTTCCTTCGGACGCCGCCCCCGGCACCGAGGTGGTCCGCGACGTCGAGGTCTTCGACGCGCTCGGCGAGTCCGTCACCCTCACCCTCGCCTTCACCAAGGCCGCGACCGGCAACTCCTGGAACGTGCAGGGTTCGGACTCCACGGGAGCCACCGGGAACACCACCCTCACATTCGCGAACGGCGGCTACTCCGGCGGTGCCATCAATGTCGGCGGCGTCACCGTCGACCTCGCCGACCTGACCGGGTACGCGGACCTGTCCACCCTGAAGGTCACCGACAAGGACGGGCGCCAGGCCGGCACGCTGACCTCCTTCTCGATCGGCCCGGACGGCACCCTCGTGGGGTCCTTCTCCAACGGGGTGCGCGAGCCCATCGGGCAGGTCGCCCTGGCCACCTTCGACAACCCCGGCGGCCTGGAGAAGTCCGGGAACTCCCTCTACGCGGCCACGGTGGCCTCCGGCGGCGCCATGGTGGGCGAGGCCGGCACCGACGGCCTCGGCACGCTCGTGGGCGGCGCCCTGGAGATGTCCAACGTGGACCTCTCCCAGGAGTTCACCAACCTCATCGTGGCCCAGCGCGGCTTCCAGGCGAACTCCCGCGTCATCACCACCTCCGACGAGGTGCTCAACGAGCTGGTCAACCTCAAGCGCTGAGTCCGGCAGTGAACGCGGCGTCGCGCCACGTTCTCTCGCTGGACGGCTGGCGGAAAACTCAGCAGCCATACCGCGTCTCACCCCTGCCGTGCTCAGCCGGCAGGGGTGAGACGAATTGTCATGGTTGCCTTTCTGATTCACCGCCTGGTGGAGGCAGCCTCGGACGAGACCGATAGACCGTCCCAGGCGGCCGCCGGCCCGCGATACAAGCATTGTTGACCCGTACGACGACGTGTTCGCCGACACTGACCCTTGCCGTCGCCCACGACCCGGACCTCCTGCGCTCGGCCTGCCGCGACAGCCGTCATCCACCTGCGCTCGCGCCGTGGCGCGCGTGTGGGTGGATCTCGTGCAGCGAATCCTCCCTCGGGCCGACCGGCTGATCCGCAGCAGCGGCAACCCCGCCAGCCGACGCCAGGACGCCGCTCCTGCGCGACCGTCGCTAACGGACGACGTTCTCTGGCCGACAGTGATCACCGACGGCTCGCCAGGAGCCACCGACCCCACAGGACACCGGATGATCGTGCTCACAGGCCTCAACAAGCAGCAGTTCGCGATCAACCCCGACCTCATCGAGCGCATCCTCGTCACCCCCGACACCATGCTGGTCATGGTCGACGGGAACCGGTACGCGGTGCTCGAGGCCATGCCCGAGGTCATCGCCCTGGTCGAGGCCTGGCGCGCCGGTGTCATCACCCGGGCCCGTGAGGTCAGCGTCAAGCACCGCCCCGAGCACGGCCACCTCGGCGTCGTCCGCACCCCCGACGACGCCGCCGACCCGAGCGCGCTCGCGCGACCGAGGGAGAACCCATGGACCCCGCAACGCTGATCGGTATCGCCCTGGCCTTCGGGGCACTGTGGGCGATGGTCACCCTGGAGCACGCGAGCCTCAGCTCGCTGTTCCTGGCGGCCCCGATGATCCTGGTGTTCGGCGGCACCATCGCCGTCGGCCTTGCCTCCGGCACGCTGCCCGACGCCCTCAGCGCGGTCAAGGCTCTGCCGCGGGCCTTCCTCGGCCGTGCGGCCAAGCCACACGAGTCCATCGAGCAGATCGTCGAGCTCGCCGCGCAGGTCCGCAGCGAGGGCGCCCTGTCCCTGGAGCGCAACGCCGCCGAGGCGGAGGACCCCTTCGTCCGCGTCGCGCTCCAGAACATCGCGGACGGCACGCACGCCGACGAGCTGCGCCTGCTCCTGGAGGACCAGATCGAGACGAAGGCCCGGCAGGACCGCGTGCCCGCCAACTTCTTCCAGGCTCTGGGCGGGTACGCCCCCACGATCGGCGTGGCCGGCACCGTGGTCTCGCTGACCCACGTTCTCGAGAACCTCTCCGACCCCGCCACCCTCGGACCCATGGTCGCCGCCGCCTTCGTCGCGACCCTGTGGGGCATCCTGTCCGCGAACTTCCTGTGGATCCCCATCGCGTCCAGGCTGCGCCGCCTCTCCGACCTCGAGGTCCAGACCATGACGCTCGTGATGGAGGGCATCCTCGCGGTACAGGCCGGCGACCCGCCGCGCCTGGTCGACGAGCGGCTGCGGGCCATGGTGCCCGACGGCGTACTCCCGGCGGCGGCATGAGCCGCCCGGGCGCCCGCGGCGGTGCTTCCCGCGTGAGCGGCGCCCCGACCGGCCGCGGCCGGCGGGTGCGACCGCAGCCCGAGGAGCAGCATCCCGACGAGCGCTGGACCGTGTCGTACATGGACATGGTCACCGTGCTCATGGTGCTGTTCATCGTGCTGTTCGCCATGTCCACCGTGGACCAGCAGAAGTACGAGGAGCTCCGCAACAGCCTCGCCACCGGCTTCGGCGTGGAGGAGGCCGGCAAGATCGACACCGCCGAGGGCGTGGTGGTCCCGGTGGAGAAGATCGACGAGGAGGGCGAGGGGTTCACCGACCTCGAGCTCGCCATGCTCGAGGTCGACCGGCTGCGGGCGCTGCAGGAGGCGATCGACGACGACCTGGCCGGGAAGGGGCTGGCGGACACGGTCCGCTTCAAGGTCGACGAGCGCGGCCTGACCGTCCGGCTGGTCTCCTCGGAGACGTTCTTCGAGGCGGAGAGCGCGGGCCTGACGCAGCAGGCCCGGGACATCCTCGACTCGGTCGGCGCAGCCCTGGCGCCCGCACCGTACGCGGTGTCCGTCGAGGGCCATGCGGACCACCGGGCCACCAAGGACTTCCAGACCAACTGGGAGCTGTCCTCCGCCCGCGCCACCCAGGTGGTCCGGCAGCTGGTCGACCGCAGCGCCATCGCCCCCGGCCGCATGGCCGCGGTGGGCTTCGGCAGCGCGCGCCCGCTCGCCGAGGGAGACTCCACCGACGTGCTGGCGACGAACCGCCGCGTCGACGTCGTGGTGCTCTCCGACGAGCCGGAGGCGGTCCGCGCCCTGATCCCGGGCCTCGTGGCCCAGGGCTGAGCCGCCGCACAACTGCCGGCCCGCGTCCCTTACATCGGACGCCGTGCTGCCGATAGTTCGGCTCGTGACGGTCCAGACACAAAAATCTTCCTTCGGCGTGCCCGCACGCCGGACAATCGAGGTCTACGACTTCCGCCGGCCCACCACGCTGGTGCGTGAGCACTCCCGGGTCCTGGAGCTGGCGTTCGAGACCTTCGCCCGCCAGTGGGGCACCCAGCTCACCGCCAAGGTCCGCGTGGTCGCCCAGGTCACGCTGAACCAGGTGGCCATGGCCACCTACGACGAGTACGTGGCCTCCCTGCCGCCCGCCACCGCGATGGTGCTGTGCACCATCGAGGACATGGCCCCCCGGGCCGTGGTGCAGGTGCCAAGCTCCACCGCGCTGTCGTGGGTGGGGCACATGCTCGGCGGCACCGGCACCGTCGCCTCGCCGGACCGGAAGTTCACCCCGGTCGAGCAGGCCCTCGTGGGCAACCTCATGAGCGAGACGCTCGAGGACCTGCGCTACTCGCTCGGCGGCCTCCTCACGGCCGCGCTGAAGGTCCAGTCGATCCAGCACAACAGCCAGTTCGCGCAGGCAGCGGCCACCGGCGAGCTGATGATCGTGGCCACCTTCGACCTGCGGGTCGGCGAGCGCGCCTCGACCGGCACGGTCGCAATCCCGGCGGACGCGATCCTGCCCCAGCTCGGCGAGGCCAATCCCGCCGAGCCCGCCGCCAACGCCAAGAACCTGGTGGCCGCGCAGGTGGCCCAGACCCCCGTGGACGTAGCCGTGCGCCTCGCCCCGGCCCGCATGCGGCCCGCGGAGGTCCTCGCGCTCTCCGTCGGCGACCTGCTCCACCTGCCCCACCCCGAATCACGCCCGCTCGAGGTCGCGGTCGAGGGTCGGACGCTCGCGCACGCCGCCGTCGGCGCGAACGGCTCCCGCCTCGCCTGCGTCATCGTCGACACCGAGGAGAACCCCCGATGAGCACCACCGCCCCCGCCCTCACCGAGTCCGCCGCCGCCCTCGCCGGCCTGCTGCCGACCACCACCCCGCTCGACGCCGCCCCCTCCGCGGGCGCGCCGGTCGGCCCCCAGGCGGGCTCCGCCGTCGTCGCCTCGTTCGTGGGTGCGACCTCCGCCGACCTCGCCGTGGCCCTCATCGACCAGGACGCCGTCGCCACCGCCGCCGGCGGGGCCGCCAATGTGGCCGTCACCGACGTCCTACGCCCCGCCCTGGAGGCGGCCGCCGCGCCGCTCGGCGCCGGCGTGCTCGGCGAGACCCGCCTGGAGGACGCGACCACCCTCTTCGAGGACCCGGCGACGGCGGTCTTCGAGCTCTCCGCCCAGGGCACCACCGCCGGTTGGTTCGGCGTCCGCCTCCGCGAGCCCGTCGTCATCCAGCAGGCGGCCCGGCCCGCCGTGGACGTGGCGGGCAAGCTCGGCCGCATCAACGACGTCGAGATGTCGCTCACCGTCGAGATCGGGCGCAGCCGGATGTCCGTGCGCGACGTGCTCGACCTCGAGCCCGGCGCGGTCGTCGAGCTCAACCGCTCCGCCGGCGCCCCGGCCGACGTGCTCCTCAACGGGCGCGTCATCGCCTACGGCGAGGTCGTCGTGGTCGACGGCGACTACGCCGTGCGCATCACCAAGATCCTCGACAACGCCGACGGGCTGAGCTAGGTGGAGATCCTGCTCACCACCCTGCGGGTGGTCGTCTCCCTCGCCGCCGTCCTCGGCCTCATCTGGGTGGCGCAGCGCTACGTGCGCCGCACCGCCACGCCGGGCAGGACCGCCGACGCCATCACGGTGCTCGGGCGTCAGGGCGTCGCGGCCAAGGCCTCCGTGGTCCTGGTGGAGGCCGCCGGCCACCGGTTCCTCCTGGGCGTCACCGAGCACCAGGTCAACGTGCTGCACACCGGGGACGTCCCGCCGCCCGCACCGACCGAGCAGGACCTCTTCTCGGACGCCCTCGCACGCACCACCGGCACGGACCCGGCGCTCACCGTGCCCGAGACCCCGCCCGCCGGCATCGCCGGGACGCCCGGCGGCTCCGGCTCGAATCTCGCCCCCGCCACCCGGCGGCAGGCCGCGGCCGCCCTGCGCCGCGGGCGCGCGACGTGAGCACTACCGTCCTCCGGCGGGCGGCGCGGCCGGCCCTGCTCGGGGCGGTCACCCTGGCGGCCGCGGCCGCGCTCCTGCTGCTGACCGCCGCGGTCGGGCACGCCGACGTCACGGACCCGGTGCCGCCGTCCGACCCTGCCGACCCGGACGCGCCCGGCGGCGGGCTGTCCGTGGAGATCAACGGCCCCAACGGGGCGCCGTCCTCGGCGGTGACCACGCTCATCGCCATCACCCTGCTGTCGGTGGCGCCCTCGCTCATCCTCATGATGACGAGCTTCACCAAGATCTTCATGGTCCTGGTGCTCACCCGCAACGCCCTCGCCACCAACGCCGTCCCGCCGAACCAGGTCCTCGCCGGCCTGGCCCTGTTCCTGTCCCTGTTCATCATGGGGCCGGTGCTGGGGGAGGTGAACTCCCTGGCCGTCCAGCCCTACCTGGACGGGCAGCTGACCTTCACCGACGCCATCACCGCAGGGACCGCGCCGATGCGGGAGTTCATGCTCGCGCACACCCGGGAGGAGGACCTGGCGCTGATGACCCGGGCCGCCGACCGCGAGAACCCCGCCGACCCGGCGTCGGTGCCCATGCTCACCCTCATCCCGGCGTTCATGATCTCGGAGATCCGCGCCGCGTTCATCATCGGCTTCGTCGTCTTCGTCCCGTTCCTCGTCATCGACCTCGTGGTCTCCGCGGCGCTGATGAGCATGGGCATGATGATGCTCCCGCCGGTGATGATCTCCCTGCCCTTCAAGATCCTGCTCTTCGTCCTCGTCGACGGCTGGGGCCTGCTCGTGACCGCCCTCGTCGGCAGCTACACGGTGGGCTGATGGAGACCAACGCCGTCCTCGACATCGCCGTGCAGGGCCTGGTCCTCGCGGCCAAGCTCTCCGCGCCGGTCCTCGTCACCGCCCTGGTGGTCGGCTTCGCGGTCTCGCTGCTGCAGTCGGTCACCCAGATCCAGGAGATCACCCTGGCGTTCGTCCCCAAGGCGGCCGCGGTCGCCGTCGCCCTGGTGGTCACCGGGCACTGGATGATCACCGAGCTGGTGAGCTTCACCCACGACCTGTTCGCGATGATCCCCTCCCTGCTGGGCGGTGGCTGACCGTGGCCCTGACCCTCAACCCGGCGTGGCTCGAGGCCGTGATGCTCGCTGTGGTCCGCATGGTGACCTTCCTCGTGATCGCCCCGCCGTTCAGCCACCGGGCCGTCCCGGCCCGCGTCAAGATGGCCATCGCCCTCGGCCTCGGTCTCGCCGTCTCCCCGCGGGTCGCGGAGGGGTACGTCCCCCAGAGCACGGCTGGCTTCGTCACCGCGCTGGCCCAGGAGCTCCTCGTGGGCGCCGTCCTCGGCTTCCTCGTGCTGCTGGTGTACTCGGCGATCTCCGCCGCCGGCACGCTCATCGACCTCTTCGGCGGCTTCTCCATGGCGCAGGTCTACGACCCGCAGTCCATGGTCAACGGCGCCCAGTTCGCCCGGCTCTACGCCATGGCCGCAACCGTGCTGATGTTCACCTCGGACGCGTACCAGCTCATCATCACCGGGCTCACCCGCTCCTTCGACGCGCTGCCGCTCGGCGGCGGGGTCGACCTCGCCGGGCCCGCCCAGACCATCACCGAGGGCGTGGGCCAGATGTTCCTCGCGTCCCTGCAGATCGCTGGCCCGCTGCTCGCCGTCCTGTTCCTCGCCGACGTCGGCCTCGGCCTGCTCACCCGCGTCGCCCCGGCCCTGAACGCCTTCGCTATGGGCTTCCCCCTGAAGATCTTCCTCACCGTCACGCTCGCCGGCGTCATGTTCGTCGCGCTGCCGCGCGTGGTCGCGGCCCTGACGGACGACGCCGTCGACCACCTGATGGGGGTGAGCTGATGGCCGAGGACTCCGGGCAGGAGAGGACCGAGGAGGCCACCGACAAGCGGATGAAGGAGGTGCGCTCCAAGGGCCAGCTGCAGAAGTCCCAGGACGTCACCGCCTGGGTCGGCATCGCCGCCGCCGCCGCGATGCTCCCGATGACGCTGGACCGGGCCGCCGCGGCCGCCACCGACCAGGTCTTCACTCTCACCTCGGTCATCGCGTCCCCCGAGCCCGCCCGCGCCGTCGCGGCCCTGACCGACGGCATGGCGTCGGTGGCGGCCACCCTGGGGCCGCTGCTCGCGGTCGTGGCCCTCGCCGTGGTCCTCGCCGCCGCGCAGGGCGGCGTCCATCCGGCCAAGCTCCGCGCCCACACCGAGCAGTTCAACGTGCTCACCGGCGTCAAGCGGCTCTTCGGGATGCAGGCGCTGTGGAACGGCATCAAGGCCCTGCTCAAGACCGCCGTCGTGGGCGCGGTGCTGTACCTGGTGATCCAGTCGCTCATGCCCGTGCTGATGACCGCCGGCGGCATGCCGATCGGCTCCCTGCTCGAGGCCGCGGGCGGCGGCGCGGCGTCCCTGCTGCAGTGGGCCGTCGCCGCCGGCATCGGGCTGGCGCTCCTCGACGTCCTGGTCATCCGCAAGCGCAACCGGAAGAAGACGCGGATGACCAAGAAGGAGGTCCGCGACGAGAACAAGAACGCCGAGGGCGACCCCCTCATCAAGTCCCAGCGCCGCTCCCGTCAGCTCGCCGCGTCACGCAACCGCATGATCGCCGCGGTCGCCGACGCCGACGTCGTCGTGGTCAACCCCACCCACGTGGCCGTGGCCCTGAAGTACGAGCCAGGGAAGTCCGCGCCCCGCGTGGTGGCCCGGGGCGCCGACCACCTCGCCACCCACATCCGTGAGAAGGCAGCCGCGGAGAACGTCCCGATGGTCCAGGACGTCCCCCTCGCCCGCGCCCTCCACGGGGCGTGCGACCTGGGTCAGGAGATCCCCGTGGAGCTCTACGACGCCGTCGCCCGGGTGCTCGCCTTCGTCATGGCCCTGAAGGCCCGCGGCGCCGCTGCCGGCGGTATCCACACCATGTCCCAGCCCACCCCGACGCCGGGAGCGACCCGATGAACACGAACCTCGCCAAGATCGCCGTGCCCCTCGGGGTCGTCGGCATCATCATGCTCCTGGTGGTGCCGGTGCCCGCCGGGATGCTGGACGCCCTCATCATCTGCAACATCCTTCTGGCGCTCGTGGTGCTGCTCACCGCGATGTTCGTCAAGCGGCCGCTGGACTTCTCGGTGTTCCCCTCGCTCATCCTCGTGGCCACCCTGTTCCGGCTCTCGCTGAACGTCGCCTCCACCCGCCTCGTCCTCGGCGACGGCTACGCCGGGCAGGTGATCGAGGCGTTCGGCCACGTCGTGGTCGGGGGCTCGCTGATCATCGGCATGGTCATCTTCCTCATCCTCGTGGTGATCCAGTTCGTGGTGATCACCAAGGGCGCCGAGCGCGTCGCCGAGGTGGGGGCCCGCTTCACCCTCGACGCCATGCCCGGCAAGCAGATGGCCATCGACGCCGACCTCAACGCCGGCCTGATCACCGAGGACCAGGCCCGCACCCGGCGCGCCGACGTCTCCGCGGAGGCGGACTTCTACGGCGCCATGGACGGCGCCTCGAAGTTCGTCAAGGGCGACGCGATCGCGGGCATCGTCATCACGCTGATCAACCTCGTCGGCGGCATCGCCATGGGCATGCTGCAGCGCGGCATGCCCGTCATGGAGGCGCTGGACACCTACGCGCTGCTGACCATCGGCGACGGCCTCGTCACCCAGGTCCCCGCGCTGCTCATGGCCGTGGCCACGGGCATGATCGTCACCCGCTCCAACGCCGAGTCGGACATGGGATCCGCGGCGTCGGCCCAGCTGACCCAGTCGCGTCAGGCGCTCCTGATCGCCGGGTCCGCCGCGATCGTCATGGCCTTCATCCCCGGCATGCCCAAGATCCCCTTCGTGCTCGTCGGCGCGGGGCTCGTGCTCGCGGCCCAGCGCATCAAGGCCAACGAGGCCAGGGCGAAGGCGGCCACCGAGCTGGCCGCGGCCGAGCAGCCGGCACCCACGCAGGAGACGACCGAGGACCTCATCGAGCAGATGCGCGTGCACGCCGTGGAGATCCTCCTCGCCCCCGACCTGGTCCCCATGGTCTCCGGCGCCCAGGACGACCTCCTCGGGCGGGTGCGGGCGCTGCGCCGCAAGATCGCGCTCGAGCTGGGCGTCGTCGTGCCCCCGGTGCGCACCCGCGACAGCATCGAGCTGCCCCCCGCCACCTACGCCGTGCGCATCGCCGGGGTCGAGGCCGGCCGCGGGCTCGCCCCCGCCGGCAAGGTGCTCGCGCTCGGGGACGCCCTCGGGGCGCTGCCCGGGCAGGCGACCGTGGAGCCGGTCTTCGGCCTGGCCGGCAAGTGGGTGCCCACCGAGATGCGGCACAGCGCCGAGATGACCGGCGCCACCGTCATCGACCGCGTCTCCGTGCTCGTCACGCACCTGTCCTCGGTCATCAGCGAGAACGCCGCCCGGCTGCTCTCCCGCGAGGACGTTCGCGTGCTCACCGAGGGCGTCAAGGGCGTCAACCCCGCCGCGGTGGAGGAGCTCACCCCGGCGCTGCTCTCCCTGGCGGAGGTGCAGCGGGTGCTCCAGGGCCTGCTCGCCGAGCAGGTGGCCATCAACGACCTGCCCCGCATCTACGAGGCCCTCGCCCTGGCGGCCAAGCGCTCCACCGAGCCGGAGCACCTGGTCGAGGCCGCCCGCCAGGCGCTCGGCCCGGCGGTGCCCGCCCGGTACGTCGAGGGCGGCACGCTGCGGGTCATCACCATCGCCCCCGACCTCGAGCAGGCCATGCTCGAGGGCCTGCGCCCCTCCGAGCACGGCACCCAGGTGCTCATGGACCCCGCCCGGGTGGAGCAGGTGCTCGGGTCGCTGCGCGAGCAGGTCGCCCGCATCCAGGCCGCCGGGCGCTCCGCGGTCCTCGTGTGCGCGCCCAAGCTGCGCCCGGCCACCCGCCGGCTCGTCGCCACCCAGGCCGGTGGCCTGCCCGTGCTGTCCTACAACGAGGCAACAGCCGCGGACGTGACGATCGAGACCGTCGGGGTGGTGAAGGATGCCGAGAAGATTGCAGCTTGAGGGCTCCTCCCTCGACGAGTTGCGGCGCCGGGTCCGTGCGGAGCACGGCCCCGCGGCGCGGATCGTCGCCGCCGAGCGGATCGTCGAGGGCGGCATCGGCGGCTTCTTCGCCCGGCAGCGGTTCGAGATCACCGTCGAGGTGCCGGACCTGCCCCGCCCGGAGCCGGTCGTCTTCGACCTGCCCGCGCGGGCCGGCATCGCCGCGCTGCTCGCTCAGGCGGAGGGCGGTGACGAGCTTGCCGGCTCGGTTGCGCCCGTCTCCACCGCCTCGGCCGCCTTCGGCCGCGTCCTCGACGACGTCATCGTCGCGACGACGGCGCCCGGCGGGTCCGTGCCCCGGCCGCTGGCGGCGGCGGGGGACCTGGTGGTCCTCGCCGGGCTCGGACCCGACGCCGTGGCCGTGGCGGAGGCGATGGCCGGGCACGTCGGGGCGACGGTCGCCGCCGCCGGGTCCGCCGCGGGGGCGGCGCGGGCGGAGACCCGGCAGGAGGCCCTGGCCGCCCGGGCGGCCGGGGTCCGCGCCGGTCGCGCCGTCGTGGTGGCCGTCGGCCTCGCCGGCGCGGGGGAGGGGTGGGACGTACTGCGCGCACTCGCCCCCGACCAGGTGTGGGCGGTCGTCGACGCCGGCCGCAAGGCCGATGACACCGCCGAGTGGGTCGCCGCCTTGCAGGAGGTGGCGGCGGTCGACGCCGTCGCGGTGGTCGGGCTCGACCTCACCCGGACACCGGGCACCGTGAACGACCTCGGGCTGCCGGTGGGCTGGATTGGCGACGCCCCGGCGCGAGCACGTACCGTCTGAGCGGGAAGGGCGGCCGCTAGGGTGGCCCGAGGCTGAACCTTGGGGGGCCGATGCTGGTTGTGACGCGCAAGCCCGGAGAACGCATCCTCATCGGGGAGGACGTCGTCGTCACGGTCCTGGAGCAGCGCCGGGACGCGGTGCGCATCGGTATCCAGGCGCCGGCGGAGGTGCGCATCCAGCGGGCCGAGGTCGTGGAGGCGGTCGAGCGGACCAACGCCGCCGCCGCGCAGGGCGCCGCCGCCGCCGAGGACCAGCTCAAGGAGCTCTTCGCGCCGCTGAGCCGCGCGCGTGCGCGGCCTCCCCGGTCGCGGTGATGGCCGCGGCCACCCAGGGACCGAGCGAATCGAGCTGGGCACCGCCGTCACGCCTCACGGGGCGGAGAACCGCTGTGACTGGCCGAGGACCTCGCCACCGTCGACGGCTCTCCGCTGCCCGGCCCAATCCCATCCCCGCACGCCCGTCGGATAGCGGGAGCTGCACGACGGCGCCGCGACGCCCACCCCTGGGGTCAAGCGTGATCTCGAACTCTTCGACCGAGATCGAGCTCCGCAGAGTTCGATCTCGGTCGCAGAGTTCGATGTGGCGAGGTGGCCGCCCCGCGCCGGCGTTTCCCTCGCTGCGGCGGTGCGATGCCGCGGTCGTTCCGGTGGGCCGGCACGACATCCCTACGCCAGCGCGCCGGCGTCCTCCAGGGCCGCGACGGCGAGGATCACGTTCGCGCTGGACCACGTGAGCGGTGCGACCGCCGCGGGTGCACCGTTGGCCAGCACCTTCTCGGGGATCGCGCCGGATCCGGTGCGGTGCTCGGCCACCCAGTCCAGCAGCTCCCGCGCCTGCTCCGGCCGCCCGTTCGCCGCGGCGGTCAGCGCGTACAGCGTCGTCTCGGGGGTCCACGAGATCCCGTCCCGCTTCCACCCGGCACCGGGGGCCACCCCGCCGGCCGGGCGGGCCATCTCGTCGACCGAGGCGGCCCAGGCGTCCTCGGCGCCGGTGAGCGGCTCGGCGACGAACGGCGGCAGGAGCATGGCCGTGGCGGCGTCGCGGCCCTCGCCGCCCAGCAGGGCCGTCATGGGTCCGGCCTCGCCGGCGTAGCGGGTGTAGCCCTCGGGGCCGAAGGTCTCCTCCACCGCGCGGCGCAGGTGGCCGGCGCGCTCCCGCGCAGCGGCCGCCCGGGTGGCCTCGCCGGCGTCGGCGTAGAGCGCGGCGGCGTGCTCGAGCCCGGCCAGCAGGGGCGCCGCTGTGCCGAGCGTGAGCGCGTCCTCGCGCACCTCCCAGTAGTCGGCCGACGGCGGGGGCAGGTGGGGCGGGTCGTCGGTGAGCTCGAGGATGTGGTCCACCGACGCGTCGACCAGCGGGCGCAGCTCGGCCAGGGCCGCCCGCCGCTCGACCGGGTCCTCGATCTCGCCGAGCACCGTGGCCGCGGACCACACCACCCAGCCGTTGCCGTCGAGCTGGATGCCCCGCCCGTCGGGCACGCCCGAGCCGTCGGCGAGGTACCGGGCGTGGAACCCGCCCTCGGCGCTCTGCAGGTCCCGCAGGAAGGTCAGCACGCCGACCGCGTCCGCGGTGTGCCCCGTGCGCGCGAGCGCGGCCGCGACGAAGGAGGCGTCACGCGGCCAGACGTACCGCCACCGGTCGGTCCAGCCGGCCACGGCCGCGCCGGGCGCGGCGGTGACGGTGCGCCCGTCGGCGTCGAAGGTGGCGCCGGTGAGCGTGCGGAGGTCGAGCAGGGCGCCGGTGACCAGCTCCTCGTACCGTGTGCCCTCGCCGGGCACGGTGCCCGCCGCCAGCCACGCCCGCTGCTCCTCGGCGAGGGCGACGGCGTCCGGGGCGCCGGCTGCCGCGGCCAGCACCCGGGAGCCGGGCAGGTACGCGGCCGGCTGGTGCGCGGGCACGTCCGCGACCGTGCCGTCCGCCTGCAGGTGCACCCCGTCGAGGTAGAGGGCGATGTACTCCTCGGTGGACTCGGTCGCCTTCAGGTGCACCGACCAGGCGGCGACCAGCACGTAGGCGACCGCGGCCGCGGTCCAGGCGAGCCACCGGCGGGGGCGCCGGGGCCGGAGGAGGGGCACGTGCGGGTCACGCCCGGCCGCCCTCACCTCGGCCGGCGCGAGCGTGGAGGTCATCCGGCGAGCGTACAGAAGGTGACGTGAAGGTGAACGGGCCGGTCAGGGGGTGCGGACCGGCCCGCCGGTCCTCAGTAGGCCGCCGGACCCGCCGCCGCGCCGCCCATGACGGCCTCGCCCTCGGGGCTGACCACCCACCACACGTCGTTGACGCCCTGGCCCGTGACGTCGCCCGGGGCGGTGTCGGGCGCGTAGTAGTACAACGGCCAGTCGTTGTAGCTGGCCTGCACGCTGCCGTCGCTGCGCTCGATCGTGCCCAGCAGCGCGGGGTCGACCCCCTGCCCGGCCCCGGCCTCGCCCTCGAGCGGGGGCCACGCCTCGAGGCACTGGCCCTCGCACACGCTGGTGCCGGGGGAGTCCTCGGTGAACAGGTAGAGCGTCATGCCCTCGTCGTCGACCAGGAACGTGCCGAGGTCGGTGGTGGTCGTCTCGATCGTGGTGCCGGCCGCCTGGCCCGCGTCCCCACCCTCCTCGGCGGTCTCCTCCTCGGCCGGGGACGCGGGCTCCTCGGTGGTGGCGGTGTCCCCGCCGGTGGGAGACTCGTCCTCGTCACCACCACCGCCTCCGCAGGCGGCCAGCAGGCCGGCCGCCAGGAGCCCGGCCGTGGTGGTACGCAGGGTCTGTGCTCGCATGATGCCCTCCGGGGGTGTGCGATGAGGCGTGGTCGCGATGCCGCGTCCGTGGTACGGGCGCGACGCCGGGCGGGATTGGGCGCGCCGGCAATCCCGGCGGACCCTTCCCCCGTACCAGCAGTCGTGCACCTGTTCCCGCGCACCGAGCGCGCCGCGGACGCGGCGCTGGTCGCCGGGCTGGCGCTCGACGACGAGCAGGCCGCCGTCGCGTTCGTGCGGCGCTTCCAGCGGCCCGTGTTCGGCCTCGCCCTGTCCGTGACGCGGGACCCGGGCCTCGCGGAGGACGTGAGCCAGGAGGTGTTCGTGCGCGCATGGCGGGCGGCGGCGAGCTACGACGTGCGCCGGGCCTCGGTGCTCACCTGGTTGCTGACCATCACCCGTAACGCGGCGATCGACGCCGTGCGGGCGCGGCGCAGCACCCCGACGGACGCGGACGAACTGGAGCAGATCGTCGTCGAGACCATGCGGCCGCCGGAGACCGAGCCGACCGCGCTGCGCAACGTCGAGCGGGACATCGCCGTGCGGCACCTGCGCGAGCTGCCACCGGAGCAGGCGCGGGCGGTGGTGCTCGCGGTCATCGGCGGGTGCACCGCGCAGGAGGTCAGCGAGCGCGAGGGGATCCCGCTCGGCACCGCCAAGACGCGCATCCGCGCCGGGCTGCGCCGCGTGCGCGCCCAGATGGAGGCGGACCATGACTGACCGCCACCCGGCCCCCGACCGGCTGCTCGACCTGGCGCTCGCCGACGTGCCCGGCCCGGAGGGCGACGCGCTGGCCCGCCACCTGGCGACCTGCGAGTCGTGCCGGCGTGAGTACGCCGAGCTCGCCGCCGGGGTGGACAACGTCCTCGCCGCCGCGCCGCCCGCCGAGCCGCCGCCCGGCTTCGACAAGGCGGTGCTCTCCGCGATGGGCATGGTCACCGCGGACCGTGCGCGCCCGCCCTCCGGGCGCGCCGGGCGACGGCGCCCGGGAGCCCGACCACCGGCGCGACCCGGTGCGCGGCGACCGCGTCGGCTGCTGGCCGCCGTCGCGCTCGGCGCCGCGCTCGCGGGCGGCGCGGTCGGGCTCGGGGCCGGCGGGCTGCTGTGGCGCGAGCCGGCCGCCGACCTGGTGGCCGGCGCCCCCGTGCGCACGGACGACGGCGAGCGCGTCGGCGAGGTCGCGCCGTCCTACTACCGGGGCGAGCGGGTCCTGGTGCTCGACGTCGCCGGGCGGCCCGGCGCGTGGTACGAGTGCCGGCTCGTGCTCGGTGACGGCACCAGGCAGACAGCGGGGGAGTGGACGCTGGACGAGGCCGGCACGGGCTCGTGGGTGATGCCCGCGCCGGAGGGCGGGGCCGTCGGTCTCGAGCTCGTCACCCGCACCGGGGCGGTATGGGCGACCGCCGAGCTGTGAGGGTTCCCCGCCGCGGACGCCCCTTGCACTCGCCGGGTGAGAGTGCCAATATCGAGTTAGCACTCTCGTCATGAGAGTGACAAGAACTACCGGCTGGCAGGCGAGGCCTGGGCGTGGGCGGGACATGACCGCCGGCGCGCTGGTCGTCCGTCGCGGGCGCTCGTCAGCCGAAAACCGCCACCAGTGGAGGATCCAAGCATGGCCAAGACCATCGCCTTCAACGAGGAGGCCCGTCGCGGCATGGAGCGGGGCCTGAACACCCTCGCCGACACCGTCAAGGTCACCCTCGGCCCGAAGGGCCGCAACGTCGTCCTGGAGAAGAAGTGGGGCGCCCCCACGATCACCAACGACGGCGTGTCCATCGCCAAGGAGATCGAGCTCGACGAGCCGTACGAGAAGATCGGCGCCGAGCTCGTCAAGGAGGTCGCCAAGAAGACCGACGACGTCGCGGGTGACGGCACCACCACCGCCACCGTGCTGGCCCAGGCCCTCGTCAAGGAAGGGCTGCGGAACGTCGCCGCCGGCGCCAACCCGATCGCCCTCAAGCGGGGCATCGACAAGGCCGTCGAGGCCGTCACCGAGCACCTGTTCAAGCAGGCCAAGGAGATCGAGACCAAGGACGAGATCGCGGCCACCGCCGCCATCTCCGCCGGCGACAACGCCATCGGCGAGCTCATCGCCGAGGCGCTGGACAAGGTCGGCAAGGAGGGCGTCGTCACCGTCGAGGAGTCCAACGCCCTGGGCCTGGAGCTCGAGCTCACCGAGGGCATGCGCTTCGACAAGGGCTACCTGTCCGCGTACTTCGTCACCGACCAGGAGCGCCAGGAGGCCGTCCTCGAGGACGCCTACGTGCTGCTGGTGGAGTCCAAGATCTCCAACGTCAAGGACCTGCTGCCGCTGCTGGAGAAGGTCATCCAGTCCGGCAAGCCGCTGGCGATCATCGCCGAGGACGTCGAGGGCGAGGCCCTGGCCACGCTCGTCGTGAACAAGATCCGCGGCACCTTCAAGTCGGTGGCCGTCAAGGCCCCCGGCTTCGGCGACCGCCGCAAGGCGATGCTGCAGGACATGGCCATCCTCACCGGCGGCCAGGTCATCTCCGAGACCGTCGGCCTGAAGCTGGAGAACGCGGACCTGTCCCTGCTGGGCCGCGCCCGCAAGGTCGTCGTCACCAAGGACGAGACCACCATCGTCGAGGGCGCCGGCGACGCCGACGTCATCGAGGGTCGCGTCCAGCAGATCCGCGCCGAGATCGAGAACTCCGACTCGGACTACGACCGCGAGAAGCTGCAGGAGCGCCTGGCCAAGCTGGCCGGCGGCGTGGCCGTCATCAAGGCCGGTGCCGCCACCGAGGTCGAGCTCAAGGAGCGCAAGCACCGCATCGAGGACGCGGTGCGCAACGCCAAGGCCGCCGTCGAGGAGGGCATCGTCGCCGGTGGTGGCGTGGCCCTCATCCAGGCGGCCAAGGACGCCTTCGCCGACCTCGAGCTCGAGGGCGACGAGGCGACCGGCGCGAACATCGTCAAGGTCGCCGTGGACGCCCCCCTCAAGCAGATCGCGGTCAACGCCGGTCTCGAGGGTGGCGTCGTGGCCGAGAAGGTGCGCAGCCTCCCCTCCGGCCACGGCCTGAACGCCGCCACCGGCGAGTACGAGGACCTGCTCGCCGCGGGCGTGAACGACCCGGTCAAGGTCACCCGCTCTGCCCTGCAGAACGCGGCCTCCATCGCGGGCCTGTTCCTCACCACCGAGGCGATCGTCGCCGACAAGCCGGAGAAGGCCGCCGCGCCTGCCGGCGGCGGCGACGACATGGGCGGCATGGGCGGCTTCTGATCCGTCCCCGGCGCTGCCGGAGCTGCACCACCACGGAGGGCGGCACCCGCACGGGTGCCGCCCTTCGGCGTCCCTGCACCGCCGGGCGGCGCGTCCGGCCGGTCAGGGCGGCACGTGGTGCGGGACGACAGCGACGGCGCAGCGCGCGCGGCCGAGCAGGCCCTGGCTCACCGAGCCGCGCACGAGGGCGGTCAGCGGGGTCAGCCCGCGGGTCCCGACGACCAGCAGGCCCGCCTCCGCGGAGTGGCGCAGGAGCGCCTCGACGGGGTGCTCCGGCACCGCGCGGAAGTCCACCTCCACGGTGGGGAACCGGGCGGCGAGCGCGGTCACGGCCCGGGCCAGCTGCGCGACGTCGTGCTCCACGGCCCGCGCCGCCCGCTCCGCCACCCGCCCGGCGTGCTGCGCGAGCCCGGCGCGCGGCCACGCCCGCGGCCCGTCCGGCGGTGCCGGCGTGGCGTGCACGGCCCGCAGGTGCACGCCGCGGCGTGCGGCGTCCGCCAGGGCGTAGACGACGGCCGCGGTCGCCGCCCGGTCCACGCCCACGACGACGGGACCGCCGCCCTCGCCACCGTCCCCGCGCACGACCACCACGGGCCCGTGCGCCCGGGCCGCGAGCCTGCGGGAGGTGGAACCCAGCAGCTGGCTCCGCACGGCGCCGCGGCCCCGGGCGGCGACGACGACGGCGGCCGCCCGGCGCGAGACGTCGGCCAGCGCAGCGGCCGGGTTGGCGAGCTGGACCTCGCTCGTCACCGCCAGCCGCGGATGGGCGGCCCGCGCCCGGGCCACCGCGGCGGCGCAGATCTCCTCGCCCGCGGCGCGGGCGTCCACCGCCGAGACCAGGTCGTTCGCCAGCCACGAGTCCGCGAGCTCGAAGGCGTGGAGCACGTGGAGGCGGGCGCCGCGCCGCGCCGCCTCGTCCGCCGCCCAGTCCACCGCGGAGGCCGCCCGTGCCGACCCGTCCACGCCCACGACCACGAGCGGGGCGGGCGGGGTGGGCATCTTCTTCCTCCTCTTCCCGCCAAGTGAGACGGGTCGTTGTTCCCTAAACCTGTCGTCGGCGTCCGAGTCATGCTGGCGGGGCAGGGATGGGGGCGGTGATGAGGTTACGGATGGCCATGGCGGCAATGACGGAGCGCCGGAACGTGCACGCGGTCGTCGACCAGCTGGTGGGGGAGTTCGGCTCCTCGCTCCCCGCGGGCACCGTGGTCGCGGAGGTCGCCAGGTGCCAGGCGGCACTGATCCGAGCGGGCGTGCGCAGCGGCCTGGCACCCGCCACCGAGGCGATGGCCCGCTGCCGGCTGAGCCGCCGCGCCGCCGGCTGAGCCGCCGGCGTCCACCGGCCGGGCCGGTCGGGCGCGCCGGGGTGTCGCCACGCGGCCACGGCTCGAAGGCCGGGCGCCCGACGGCGGGCGCCCGGCCGGGCCGTCACTGGGCGGCGCCCTCGCGGGCGGCGTCGGCGTGGGTGATGACCGTCCCCGGTCCGGGGAAGATCACGCTCTCGTGCCCGTTGTCCGCCCAGCGCACGAGGAACGGCGGCGTCCCGCCGGGCCCACGGGCCTCGAGGACCTCGCCCTCGCGCACGTGCGCGCCTAGCTGCGTCGACTGGACGACCACGCGGTCGCCAGGGACAACTTCCTTCATCACGCCTCCTTGCGTCGATCCGTCCGTGCGTCCTTCCGCACCTCCAGTCTCGCGCGCACGTGCGCCGGGCGACAGGGGGAACTCTCCGGCTGCGCGGAGGGGCGTCGCTCCGGACGGGGGACGGCAGGTCGTGCGCCGGGCCGCAACGGGACCTCCGGCCGCGGGCCGGGGGCCTCCGGCAGGCTCGGCGCTTGGTGCGGCACCTGCGGGTGGGTCTCCAGGCGTCAGTCCTGCGCGAGGCTCACCGGCTCGGCCGCGCCGAGGGCGCGACGCACATCCCCGCACGCGTCCCGCAGCGCCTCGGCGAGGGCGGCCGCGTCCGTCAGGGCCAGGCGCGCGGTGGGCAGCGCCACCGTGAGGGCGGCGTGCTCGCCGTCGTGCACCCCGATGGACGCCCCGATCGCCGTCACCCCCGGCTCGCTCTCGTCGTGGTTGAGCCCGAAACGGCGCCTCCGCACCTGCTCCAGCTCGCGGTGCAGGGCGGGCAGGTTCCTGATCTGCTCGCCCGGCCAGGGCGTGAGGCCGCCCGCGTGCAGGGCGTCGATCTCGAGCGGGTCCAGCTCGGCGAGCATGGCCTTGCCGCCCGAGGTGCAGTACGCCGGCATGTGAGCGCCGGTGCGCAGGCCCACGCGCAGGGGCTGCTCGCCCTCGATCCCGTCGACGAACCGGATCTCCGCGCCGGTGCGCACCATCAGGTGCACCGTCTCGCCCACGCGGGCGAAGAGCCGCTCCAGGTAGGGGTGTACGCGCTCGCTGAGCTCGGCGCCGACACCCCCGCCCAGCCGGCGCAGCGCGGGCCCGGGCAGGTACAGGCGCCGCTCGCCCTGCACGGCGAAGCCGCGGTGGCTGAGCGTCGACAGCAGCCGGTGCGCCGTCGACGCCGCCACGCCCAGCGCGCGGCCGGCCTCGGTGACGCTGAGCGAGCCACGCTCGCTCAGCAGCGTGAGGAGCACGAGGGCCCGGTCGACCGCCTCGATGCGGTACGGGTCACTTTTCTGCTGCACAGAATGAAGGTAGCGCCACATTGCTTCCAGTGGAAGAAGCGGGCTATCGTCGTTGCATTGTTGTGATGGGGGTCACTGGGGCAGTGGCCGCGGCGCTTCGACGAGGAGGCTCATATGTCCGACCAGGTGATCATCGTCGGTGGCGGGATCGGCGGCCTGGGGGCCGCGCTGATGCTCGCGCGGCGCGGGGTGCGCGTCCGGGTGCTCGAGCGGGCCCCGGAGTTCGGGGAGGTGGGCGCGGGCCTGCAGCTCGCCCCGAACATCACCCGCATGCTCGACGAGGTGGGGGTGCTGGAGAAGGTCCTTCCGCTGTCGGTCCAGCCCAAGCGGCTGGTGTTCATGAACGCCAAGACCGGCGAGGAGCTCACGCACCTGGACCTCCAGGACGCCCGGCAGCGCTACGGCGGGCCCTACATCGTGCTGCACCGGAGCGACCTGCTCAACGCGCTGCTCGAGGCCGCGCAGGGGGAGCCTAACATTAGCCTGCACACCGACCACAAGGTCACGGGCATCGAGGACACCGGCGACCACGTCGTGGTGCGCTGCGCGAACGGCGCCGAGTACACGGGCGAGCTCCTCATGGGCGCCGACGGCCTGCACTCGGTGGTGCGCAAGGAGATCGTCGACGACGAGCCGATCTGCTCCGGCTACGTCGCCTACCGCGGCGCCGTCCCGCTCGAGGACGTGGACCGCCGCATGGCCATGGACGAGGTCGTCATCTGGATGGGCCCGGGCTGCCACCTCGTGCAGTACCCGGTGCGCGCCGGGAAGCTCTACAACCAGGTGGCCGTCTTCCGCAGCCAGGAGTACCTCGAGGGCAAGGAGGACTGGGGCAGCCCCGAGGAGCTCGACCGCACCTACGCCGAGATGTGCGAGCCGGTCCGGGTGGCGATCCCGTCGCTGCACCGCAACAACCGCTGGCCGATGTACGACCGCGAGCCGACCGCGACCTGGACCAAGGGCCGCGTCTCGCTCCTCGGCGACGCCGCCCACGCCATGCTGCAGTACCTCGCCCAGGGGGCCGGGCAGTCGCTGCTCGACGGCGCCGCCCTGGCCCGCGCGCTGCCCTCTCTCGGCGAGGGCGACTGGGACGCCGAGGCCGTGGCCGGCGCGCTGCGCGCCTACGAGGACGAGCGCGTCGCCTTCGCCGGGCAGGTGCAGTCCACCGCCCGTGTGTGGGGCGACATCTGGCACGTCGACGAGTACGTCCCGATGATCCTGCGCGACGAGGTGTTCCGCAGCCGTGACGTCCACGACTACAAGTTCGTGGACTGGCTGTACGGTCCCGTGCGGGCCGGTGCCGCCGAGGGGGCCGCCGCGGAGCGTGCCGCGGCGAAGGTCGCCGCGGCCGCCGTCCAGGGCACCGCCGCGCCCGCCCCCGCGGAGCCCGCCCGGGCCACCGACGTCAACCCGCCCACCCCCGCCCACGCCTGAGGAGGAGATCGACGATGACCACCACCGACGAGCCGATCGACCACGCGTCGGTCAAGAACCAGATGACCGAGGGCGAAAGCCCCGAGCTGCAGCAGCTCTACCGGGACTTCGAGGCGGAGAACCTCATCCCGCTGTGGACGCAGATCGACGACCTGATGCCCATGCACCCGCAGCCCAAGGCGGTGCCGCACGTGTGGCGCTGGTCCACGCTGTACCCGCTGGCGCAGCGCTCCGGCGATCTCGTGCCGGTCGGCCGCGGCGGCGAGCGCCGGGCCATCGCGCTGGCCAACCCAGGCCTGCCGGGCCGGGCCTACGTCTCCCCGACGCTGTGGGCCGCCATCCAGTACCTCGGCCCCAAGGAGACCGCCCCCGAGCACCGCCACTCGCAGAACGCCTTCCGCTTCGTCGTCGAGGGCGAGGGGGTGTGGACGGTCGTCAACGGCGACCCGGTGCGCATGTCCCGCGGGGACTTCCTCCTCACGCCGGGCTGGAACTTCCACGGCCACCACAACGAGACCGACCAGCCGATGGCCTGGATCGACGGCCTCGACATCCCGTTCTCCTACCAGAACGACGTCGGCTTCTTCGAGTTCGGCTCCGAGCGGGTCACCGACTACGCGACCCCCAACTACTCCCGCGGCGAGCGGCTGTGGTGCCACCCCGGCCTGCGCCCGCTCTCCGGCCTGCAGAACACCGTGTCCTCCCCGATCGGGGCCTACCGGTGGGAGTACACCGACCGCGCCCTGACCGAGCAGCTGCTGCTCGAGGACGAGGGCCAGCCCGCCACCGTCGAGCAGGGCCACGCCGCCGTGCGGTACGTCAACCCCACCACCGGCGGGGACGTCATGCCCACCATCCGGGCGGAGTTCCACCGGCTGCGCGCCGGCACCGCCACGCCCACCCGCCGCGAGGTCGGCTCGAGCGTGTTCCAGGTGTTCGAGGGGCACGGCGCGGTCGTGCTCGACGGCACCGAGCACAAGCTCGACAAGGGCGACCTGTTCGTGGTCCCGTCGTGGGTCCCGTGGTCGCTGCAGGCCGAGGACCAGTTCGACCTGTTCCGCTTCTCCGACGCCCCGATCATGGAGCGTCTGCACTTCGACCGTGTCCATGTTGACGGAGGAAACCGATGAAGCTTGCCACCCTGCGCCTGCCCGAGGGCCGCACCGTCGCCGTCCGGGTGGACGGTGACACAGGCGTCGAGACCGGGCACGCCGACGTCGGCGAGCTGCTGCGCGCCGGCGGACTGGAGGCCGCCGCCACCGCCGAGGGCGCCCGGCACGACCTCGCCGGTGCCGACCTGGCGCCGGTGGTGCCCCGGCCGGGCAAGATCGTGTGCGTCGGGCTCAACTACCGCAACCACATCCTCGAGATGGGCCGCGAGCTGCCCGAGTACCCGACGCTGTTCACCAAGTTCGCCGAGGCGCTCATCGGCCCGCGCGACGAGATCCAGCTCCCGCCGGAGTCGGACAAGATCGACTGGGAGGGCGAGCTGGCGGTCGTCCTCGGCAGGCCGGTGCGGCGGGCCTCCGCCGAGGAGGCGGAGGCCGCGATCGCCGGCTACGCCGTGCTGAACGACGTGACGATGCGTGACTACCAGTACCGCACCACGCAGTGGTTCCAGGGCAAGGCGTGGGAGAACAGCACCCCGTTCGGCCCCGTGCTTGCCACGCCCGACGAGATCCCGGCCGGCGCCGAGATGGTGACCCGGCTCGACGGCGAGGAGCTCCAGCGGACCCCGATCGACGACCTCGTCTTCGGGCCGGTGGACCTGGTCCGGTACGTCTCGACGATCTTCACCCTCCAGCCCGGGGACGTCATCGCCACCGGCACGCCCGGCGGCGTCGGCCACGCCCGCAAGCCGGCGCGCTACATCAGCGCCGGTCAGACCCTCACGACGACGATCGACGGCATCGGCGAGCTGGTGAACGTCGCCGTGGCCGAGCAGGCCGGCGCCGCCGCACCGTCGGTGGGTGAGGCGGCGCGGGCATGAGCGTGACCTCGGAGGAGGCCGCCCGCGCGGCCCTGCGCGAGCGGCTGGGCGCCGGGGCGCGGTACGACTCGCCGAACGCCCCGGCGCGCGAGCTCGGGTGGGCCCGGCGGGGCACGGCATACTTCGCGCGCAAGCTCAACGAGCTCACCGACGCCGAGCTCTACGAGCCGAGTCTGCTGCCCGGCTGGACGCGGGCGCACCTGGTGGCCCACGTGGGCTACAACGCCCGGGCCCTCACCCGGCTGTGCGAGTGGGCGCGCACGGGGGTCGAGACCCCCATGTACGCCTCGCCCGAGCAGCGCAACGCCGAGATCGAGCGGGGCGCGACCCTGCCCGCCCGGGCGCTGCACAACCTCTTCGCCCACGCCGAGGTGCACCTGAGCGTCGAGTGGCGCGACCTCACCGACGAGCAGTGGGACCGGCAGGTCCGCACCGCGCAGGGCCGGCTCGTGCCGGCCCGGGAGACGGCGTGGATGCGCACCCGGGAGGTGTGGGTGCACGCCGTCGACCTGGACAACGGCGGCAGCTTCCACGACTTCCCGCCGGACCTGCTCGACGAGCTCGTCCGGGACGTGCTGCGCGCGTGGGAGCGACGCGGGGAGGGCGTCGACCTCACCCTCGCCCCGGCCGGTCGCGAGCCGATCGTGCTGGGAGAGGGCGGCCCGACCGTGCTGGGCGCCCTGCCGGACCTGGTCCGCTGGCTGACCGGCCGCGGCGCCCGGCGGCTGACCGGCTCCGCCGGCGAGCTGCCGCAGATCCCGCGCTGGTTCTGAGGCCGAGCCCCTGGCGGCCGGCCCCACCGCGGCCGGCCGCTAGGGGTGCAGGCGCACCTGGCGGTGCTCCCGCGCGGCGATGTCGTCCGAGGTGGTCCGGAGCAGCCGGTCGGCGAGGTCCCGGAGGGCGCGGGCGGCCGCCAGCTCCTCGCCGATCTCGGGCACGTTCTCGTCGTCCGGGTTCAGCCGTGCGCGGCCGTAGCCGTTGAGGGTGCCGCCGGTGGCGGTCGTCAGGACGGCGTGCGCGGTGGTGATGGGCTCGTCCGAGCGCACCTCGTCGGCGTCGAACAGGTCGATCGTCACGGTCCACGTCCGGGGCATGGCGGTGCTCCTCCTGTGGCGAGTCGGGCCGGGCGTCGGCGCGGGCGCGGCCGGCCCCACCGGCCCCCGCGGAGCCTTCGGCCCACGGTGCGCCACCGCCCCGAAGGAACGCCAGCGCCACCCGGCGGCGGGCGAAGCCCACGCCGCCGGGCCGCGGGCGGTGGTCCACCGCTTCCGAGCTGCGGGCGGCGGCGCGCCCGCGTCCCGCCGGGTCACCGGGCGAGCCGGACCCGGTGGTGCTCGAACCTCGACAGGTCGTCGGAGGTGGCCTTGAGCAGCCGGTCGGCCAGGTCCCGCAGCGCGCGGGCCGCTGCGAGCTCCATGCCGACCTCGGGGTGGGGCTCGTCGTCGGGGTTGCGGCGTGCGCGGCCGTAGCCCTCCAGCTTCTCGCCGCTGCCCTTGGTGAGCGCCGCGTGGGCGGTGCCGTCGTCGCCGGTGATCACGATGTCGATCGTGACGTTCCAGGTCTCGTTCACGTTCATGACGCGCTCCTTCGCAGGACCCTTCCATGGTCCGGCGCGCGCGGCCCGCCGTCCATCCCCCCGCCGCGGGCGACGGCGTGTCGTCAGCCGCCCTCCAGCCGCACCAGCTCGGCGGCGACGTTCGCTCGGGCCCGGTCCTCCCAGCGCGCCCGGCCGGCGTCGGTGGCGAAGAGCGCCCCGTGCGCGAGCAGCTCGCGGAGCACCCGCGCCCGGCCACGGCGGAAGGCGTCGTCGGGCACGTGGGCGTACTCCTCCCGGACGGCCGCCGCGTAGGCCGCGTACCGGGCGGCGGAGGAGGCCAGGACCGCCAGGTCCGCGTCGCACAGCGCCGCGCCCGCCTCGTCGCCCGGCGCCGGGTCGTGGGTGGCGGTGAGCGTGACCAGGCGGACGACCTCGCCGACCTCATCGGCGGGCAGGCGCGGCGCGAGCAGGTCGCGGGCCAGCGCGGCCGAGCGCTCCTCGTCGCGCGGGTCGCCGTCGTGGACGGCGTCGTGGAACCAGGCGGCGAGCACCACGGCACGGCCGACCTGGACGCCGTCGTCCGCCAGGAGGTCGAGGTTGCCGAGGACGTCGGCCAGGTGGGTGTCGCCGTGGTAGCGACGGTGCGGCTGCGTCCACCGCTCCAGCAACGCCGCGCCGAGGGCGCGCCAGGCGTCCCCGGCCCCGGTGGGCGCGACGGCGTCCCACCGGCGGGCGAGGTCCGCGAGCCGGCGGCGCGCTCGCTCCGCCCCGCGCTCGGCGCCCCGCACCCGCAGGCCGGACGCGCGCAGCCGCACCAGCAGCTCGTGGCCGCTGACGGCCTCGGCACCCGCGGCCACCAGCTCGGGGATCCGCTCGGCCGGGACGTCGTAGTGGTCCAGGTCGAACGCCCGCCCGGGCAGCCCGGCAGCGCGGGCGAAGGCGTGCAGCTCCTTCAGCGAGGTGTCCGAGACGAGGTGCGCCCAGACGGTGCCGTGCGCGGGCCAGCGCGGCGGGTCGACGAGGATGGCCACGCCGCGATGCTACGGGCAGCTAGCGCGCGAAGAGGCCCTGCGCGTTCGCCTCCGCGTCGTCGTACGTCCGCGCCGCTGCGTCAAGGGCGACGGTGATCTGCTCCAGCGCCACCTCGACCTGGGCCTGCGTGCCACGCCACTGGTCCGCGCACGCGCCGAAGGCCGCCGAGGCGGCGCCGGTCCAGGTGCCCTGGAGCCGGACGAGGTGCGCCATCATCGACGCCACCTCCGCGCGGATCGTCTCGGTGCTCACGCGCGTCTGCGCCGCCGCCAGCGCGACCTCGGCGCTGTCGACCTGGAACCTGGCCATGGTGCCTCCCGTCGTGCCGCGCCGGGGCGGAGCGGCGATGCAGGCGACGGTAGGGGCGGCGCGCTCCCGGCGACGGCGGGACGGCGGCGGGTGGGGACGGCCGGGCAGCGGCGGCGCGCCTTGTGGACGGCGGGTCGCGACCGCGGGCCGGGACGGCGGGTCGTGCCGCGGGGGAGGGCTGGTCAGCGGCGCTTCTTGTCGCCCTTGCGGCGCGGGCGGCCGAACAGCTCGGGCTCGCGCTCGATGCCGGTCAGCGGGATCGTGGCGAGCCGGTCCGGCTCCTCCGGCTCGGTGGGCGTGGGCGCCGAGGGGGCGCTGCGGCCCTGCCGGCGTGCACGGAACGCAGCGATCGCCTCGTCGCGCTCGGCGCGCACGGCCTCGAGCCGCTCGCGCTGGTCGCGCTCGCGCTCGGCCCGGACGGCCTCGAGCCGCTCGCGCTGGTCGCGCTCGCGCTCGGCGCGCGCCCGGCCCTCCCGGACGGCGTGCTCGACGAGCTCCCGCGAGCTCTGCGCCACCTGCTGGCGCTCGGCCCGCGCGCCGTCGTCGACGCCGCGGACCCGCACGGCGAGCGGGTCCAGCTCGTCCGGCAGGGACTCCAGGGACGACGAGCGTGCGGGCACCGCGCGCGGCTCCTCCACCGCCCCGTCGGCCGGCGGGGACGTGCCGAGCGCCGCCGCCGCGGCGCTGTCGGCCGACGCGCCGGCCGGCTCCCTCTCCGGCGGCAGCACGACCGCACCCGTCGGGGCGAACATCTGGCCCGAGGTGCGCGGCGCCTGCCCCGCGGGCGGGGCCGGGGCGGCCGCCGCCCGGCCCGCGTCGGCGTGGGAGAGCGCGGGGGTGCCCTCCGCGGCCGCCTGCTCGGCGGCCGCCGCCTCGGCCTCCGTGACGGAGTCGCCGGGGAGGGCGTCGCCCATATCCGCGAGCTCGGCCTCCAGGCGCTCCAGCTCGGCGCGGAGGTTCTCGCGCGCGATGTCCTCCCACTGCGCGCCCATGGGGCTGACGAAGAGGTGCCGCCTCGCGAGCAGCTTGGTCACGATCGCCTTGCGGGCCTCGACGTAGTGGCGCGCGGGAAGGTGCTCGTACTCCGCGCGGACGGCCCTGCGGTAGGCGCGGTAGTGCTGCGGGTCGGCCGCCAGCACGGCGAGGTCGGCGTCGCACAGCGCCAGGCTGTCGATGTCGCGCGGGTCGGCCTCGTGCCGCTTGAGGCGGTGGATCAGCTCGGTGACCCGGGCGATCACCTTCTCCGGCACCCCCAGCGAGCGGAGGTCGGCCGTCGCGAGCTCGGCGGAGGCCACCTCGTCCTCGCCGCCGCTACGCGAGTACGCCTTGCGCGCCGTGGAGCTGAAGACGGCCCCGTGGTACCAGGCGGCCAGGCGGACGACGTCGGGGTGGTGGGTCTCGGCGGCCAGCTCGTCGACCCGGGCAAGCACGTCGACCAGGTGCTTGAGGTTGTGGAAATGGCGTTCCGGCTCCTGCCAGCGCGCGAGGAGCCTGCTGCAGGCCTCTTCGATCTGCTCGCGCGGCGCTGTGGCACCGACGGCGAGGACGCTACGGACGAAGGCGGAGGGCAACCATTGAGGTACGTCGGTGACGCCCATGGCTCCAGTTTTCCTTGACGGTTCGTTCCCGGGCCCGGCGGTGCCGTGCCCAGAGCCCCGATCGTAGACCGCCTGCGACCGGCGGCAAGTCCCTGTGCGGGGAGGGGGCGCCCGGGTGGCGGGTCTCACCGGGTGCGGGTCCCGCTGCCGGGCGACGGCTGTCGCCGGGAGTGCGGTCGCGCCTCGCCGGCACCGGTATTGTCAGCGGAATGTCATCTTCCCTCGACGGGGCGCACGTGCTCCTGACCGGTGCCACGGGGTTCGTCGGGCAGGCAGTCCTGGAGAAGCTGCTGTCCTCCTACCCCACCACGCGCGTGAGCGTGCTCGTCCGCCCGCGCGGCGACCTCACGGCCCAGGCGCGCGTGGACAAGCTCCTGCGCAAGCCGGTGTTCAGGGCGTGGCGCGCACGCGTGGGCGAGGACGCCGCCGCAGCGGCGTTCGCCGAGCGGGTGGACGTGCTCGAGGGTGACCTCGGCGACCTCCCGCCGCTGCCCCGCGACGTGGACGTGGTCATCCACTCCGCCTCCACCGTCTCCTTCGACCTGCCCATCGACGAGGCGTTCGACGCCAACGTCGGCGGGCCCGTGTCGCTGTACCAGGCGCTGCTCGCCACGGGCGCCGACCCGCACGTCGTGCACGTCTCGACGAGCTATGTCGCCGGGCTGCGCAAGGGCGTCGCCGAGGAGGCCTCCCTGGACCACCAGGTGGACCGGGACCTCGAGCACGCCCAGGCGCTCGCGGCGCGCACCGAGGTCGAGACCGCCTCGCGCAGCCCCGAGGTGCTGCGCCGCCTGCTCGCGGAGGCGCAGGCCAAGCACCGCCGGGCCGGCGCCGCCGCCGTGGCGGAGGCCGCGGAGCAGGCCCGGCAGGACTGGGTCCGTCACGAGCTGGTCGAGGCGGGCCGCACCCGCGCCAACATGCTCGGCTGGACGGACGTCTACACCTTCACCAAGGCGCTGGGCGAGCGGGTCGCCGAGGACCTGTGGGCCGGGGCCGGCCACCGCCTGTCCGTGGTGCGACCGACCATCATCGAGTCCGCGCTGCGCCACCCCTACCCGGGCTGGATCGACGGGTTCAAGGTGGCCGACCCGCTCATCGCGGCCTACGGCCGCGGCATGCTGCCGGAGTTCCCGGCGCTCGCGGACACGGTGCTCGACGTCATCCCGGTGGACTTCGTCGTCAACGCCATCCTGGCCGCGGCGGCCTCGCCGCCGCCGGCCGGGCCGGCGCAGTACTTCCAGGTCTGCTCGGGCATCACCAACCCGCTGCGCTTCGGCGAGCTGCTGCGGCTCGTGCGCGCGTACTTCGAGGCGCACCCGCTCAAGGACGCCGAGGGCGCCCACGTGGCCGTGCCGTCGTGGTCCTTCCCGCACACCGGCGCCGTCGAGCGGGCCCTGACCCGCCGCGAGCGCGTGGTGGCGCTCGCGGACAAGGTGGTGGACCACCTGCCGGCCAACGACCGCACCCGCGGCTGGATCTCCGCGCTGCACCGCGCCCGGCAGGACCTGGGCACGCTTCGCAAGTTCACCGGCCTGTACCAGCCCTACACCCAGACCGAGGTGATCTTCGACGACGCCCGGCTGCGTGCCCTGCACGCGTCGCTGCCGGCCGAGCGGCGCGCCGACCACGGCTTCGACGTCACCGAGATCGACTGGCGCCACTACCTCCAGGACGTCCACATCCCCAAGGTGCCCGGGCTCATGCGCAGCCGCGCCGGCTCCTCCGCCCCGGCCGGGCCGAAGGAGCTGGAGAGCCGCGACGACGTCGTCGCCGTGTTCGACCTCCAGCGCACCGTGGCCGCCCCCACGCTGGTCGAGCAGTACCTGTGGGTGGAGCTGGCCGCCAAGCCCGCGAGCCACTGGCCCGCGTCCCTAATCAACCTCGTCGCCCTCGGCCCGCGCTACCTCCAGGCCGAGCGGCGCGACCGGGGCGACTTCATCCGCACCTTCATGCGCCGCTACGCCGGGGTGAAGGAGGCCGAGCTGCGCGAGGTCGTCGCCAAGAAGGTCACGGCGTCGCTGCGGCGGGGCCTGCTGAGCGAGGCCGTCGCCCAGGTGCAGGCGCACCGGGCTGCCGGGCACCGCACCGTCCTGCTCACCGGCGAGATCGACGTGTTCGTCGAGCCGCTGGCCCCGCTCTTCGACGTCATCGTCGCGGGGAAGATGGAGACGGACGCCGACGGCGTGTGGACCGGGCACCTGGCCACCTCGCCGCTGGTCGGTGAGGCGCGGGCCGCCTGGCTGCGCCGCTACGCCCGCGACGAGGGCATGGACCTGACCGGCTCCTACGCCTACGGCGACAGCTACGCCGACCGGGCGTGGCTGGAGGTCGTGGGCCACCCCAACGCGGTGAACCCCGACTCCAGCCTCTACCGTTATGCCAAGGCGCGGCGCTGGCCCGTGCACAGCTGGACGACGACCGGTGAGGGTCGGCTCTCCCCGGTCCTGCGGAGCATCAAGGGGAGCGGGGAGCGATGAGCGGAGGGACCGGCGACGGCGTGGGTCCGGGCAGCGCGGTCGGCCGCCGCCCGGGCCGGGCCACCCCCGTGGAGGGCTCGCCGCTGCGCGGGCGGGCCCTGGTCACCGGCGGCACCTCCGGGATCGGGCTGTCCTTCGGGCACGCCCTGGCCGCCCGCGGCTGCGACCTGGTGCTCGTCGCCCGGGACGCCGACCGGCTCGAGACGACGGCGGAGCGGCTGCGCTGGCGCTACGGCGTGGAGGTCGAGACCCTGCCGGCCGACCTGGCCCGCCGCGAGGACGTCGACGCCGTGGCCGCCCGGCTCGGCGACACCGCCGCCCCGGTCGAGATCCTCGTCAACAACGCCGGCAAGGGCGTGCACGTGCGGCTCACCGACGTCGACACCTCCGAGCACGAGCAGGCGCTCGACCTCATGGTCCGCGCCGTCCTCGTCCTGGGCGCCGCCGCGGGCCGCGCCATGCGCGCCCGCGGCCACGGGGTGATCATCAACGTCTCCTCGGTGGCCGGGCTGATCCCGATGGGCATGTACTCGGCGATCAAGTCGTTCGTGCGCACCTACTCCGAGAGCCTGGCCCTCGAGCTCGCCGGCAGCGGCGTGCGGGTCACCACCCTGATGCCCGGCTGGGTCCGCACCGAGTTCCACGAGCGGGCCGGCATCCGCGCCAGCTCGATCCCCAACCCGCTGTGGCTGGAGGCCGACGACGTCGTCGCCGCGTGCCTGGCGGACGTGGAGCGCGGCCGGCAGCGGTCGGTGCCGTCCCGGCGGTTCCGCACCCTCGCCTTCCTGGCCGAGCACGGGCCACGGCCCGCGGTGCGCAGGGTGACCGCCCTGCTCAACCGGAGCCGGCGATGAGCGCCCCCGGCGTGGGGCGCTACCACGCCCGCTGGCACCGCTGGGCGCGCTTCGTCGCCCAGCGCCTCGTGCTACGTCCCGTGGTGCGGGCGATCACCACCACCACGGTCAAGGGCCGCGACAACCTCGAGGGGCTGTCCGGCCCCTTCGTGCTCGTCGCCAACCACACCAGCCACCTCGACGCCACGCTGCTGGTCACCGGGCTGCCGCGCCGGTTCACCCGCCACCTGGCGGTCGCCGCGGCCGCCGACTACTTCTACAAGCAGTGGTGGATCAAGGCCCCGACGTCGCTGTTCTTCAACTCCTACCCGGTCCACCGCACCGGCGGCGGCCGAGGCCGGGGCATGTCGGCGCGGCTGCTCTCCCAGGGCGTGCCGGTGCTGATCTTTCCCGAGGGGACCCGCTCCCGCGACGGGCAGATGCAGCGGTTCAAGCCGGGCGCGGCCGCGCTGTGCGTCACGCAGGGCGTGCCCTGCGTGCCCGTGGCGCTGCTGGGCACCCGTGAGGCGATGCCCGTCGGCCGCTCCTGGCCCGTGCCGGGCCGGCCCCCGGTGACGATGCTCATCGGCAGGCCCATGCGGCCCGGGCCGGGGGAGAAGGCCACGGAGTTCAACAGGCGGGTGGAGGCGCGGATCTCCACGATGCTGACCATGCAGACCCCCTACGTCGTGGGTGACGCGCACGGTCAGGCACGGACAGGCAACGACGACTCGCAGGAGGCAGCTTCGTGAACGGTGTTCCGCACCAGAAGTGGTGGGGCTGGGGGGTGGAGGGCGTCGCCTTCCACCACGAGGACAAGCCCAAGCTGGCGCCGTTCGTCCTGGACAAGGTGGGCATCGACCTCAATGCCCCCGGCACGCCGCCGCCGGCGTTCGAGGACCTTGACGTGCCCGGCTCGCGCCTCGGCGAGGAGCTCGCCGCCACCCTGATCGGTGCGGTCGGCCGTGACCACGTCGTGACCGACGACCTCGACCGCGTCGTCCACACCTACGGCAAGGGCCTGGCGGACCTGGTGAAGGTGCGCGCCGGCCACCTCCCGCGGGTGCCCGACGTCGTCGTCTACCCCGGCGACGAGGACGAGGTGCGCGCGGTGGTCGACGCCGTCGTCGCCGCCGACGCCGTCGTCATCCCCTTCGGCGGGGGCTCGAACATCTCCGGCTCGCTCACCCCGCCGGCCGAGGAGCCGCGCGTCGTCGTCTCCCTGGACCTCGGCCGGATGAACCGGGTGCTGGAGGTCGACGAGGCCGCAGGCCTCGCCCGCATCCAGGCCGGCGTGCTCGGTCCGGACATGGAGGAGCAGCTCGGCGCGCGCGGCTGGACGATGGGCCACCAGCCCGACAGCTTCCGCCACTCCACCCTCGGCGGGTGGATCGCGACCCGCTCCTCCGGCATGCAGTCCGACAAGTACGGCGACATCGCCGACATCACCCGCGGGCTGCGCGTGGTCCAGCCCGGCAAGGTGGTCGTCCTGCGCCCGCTGCCCTCGACGTCCTCCGGGCCGAGCGTGCGGGAGATGGTCCTCGGCTCCGAGGGACGGCTGGGCGTCATCACCGAGGCGTGGGTCAACGTCCACCGGGTGCCCGAGAACCGCGAGATCATCGCCTACCTGTTCCCGAGCTGGGCCGAGGGCCTGGCGGCGATGCAGGAGATCTCCGCCTCCGACGCCGCCCCCTCGGTCACCCGCGTCTCCGACGCCAACGAGACCCAGTTCTCGCTGGCGACGCAGAAGAGGAGCAAGGGCCTCAAGGGCAAGGTGTCCAAGGCCCTGTTCGCCGTGCTGGAGCGGCGCGGCTGGGACCTCGACCAGGCCTGCCTGTCCTACGTCGGCTACGAGGGCGGCAAGGAGCACGTCGCCCGCACCAAGGGGACGGTCGGCAAGATCGTCAAGGCGCACGGGGGCATCAGGCTCGGCACCGGCCCCGGCGCTCTGTACGACCAGAAAAAGTTCGACACCCCGTACATCCGGGACTTCCTCCTGGACGTGGGTGCCATGGGGGACGTGTCGGAGACCGCCGCGCCGTGGTCGCGGCTCCTGGACGTCTACACGGGCACCGTGCGCGCGGCCCGGGAGGCCTTCGACCGGCTGGGCGTCAAGGGCTTCATCATGTGCCACCTCTCGCACAGCTATCACTCGGGCGCGTGCCTGTACTTCACCTTCGCGTTCCCGCCCGGGACCGCCGACGTGGACGAGCAGCTCAAGCGCTACTGGGAGGTCAAGAGCGCGATCCAGCAGTCGTTCGTGGACAACGGTGCGACGATCTCCCACCACCACGGCGTGGGCACCGACCACGCGCACTGGCTGGAAGAGGACATCTCCCCGGCGGGCACGGACGTGATGGTGGGGCTCCTGCGCTCGGTCGACCCCGGGCGCAACCTCAACCCCGGGTCGTTGATCCCGGCGCACCGGGAGTGGTGACCACCGACCATCCCGGCGCGTGCTCCCCGGCCGCGCCGTCGACGGAGGACGCGTGCACGGCGGGGACGAGCGCCGCCTGGTAGAAGTCGCGCCGCCGGCCGTTGGCGTCGCGGAGCACCCGCAGCCTGCCGGGCGGGTACTCGATGACCCAGTAGCTGACCCAGCCCACCACGGCGGAGGTGGCCACGAGGACGAGGGCCACCCACCAGAAGTCCGCCTGTGCCTGCGTCACCAGCCCCCGGTCGTACATGAGCAGCAGCAGGGGCTCGTGCCAGAGATAGACGGAGTAGCTGATGAGACCGGCGCTCTGCATCCGCCGGCTGCCGAGCACGCGGCGCCACCACGCGGTCCGCGGCGCCAGCACGGAGGAGGCGAGCAGCGCGGTGAACGCCACCGTGGTGAGCAGGTGGAACAGTGCCGTGCTCCAGGTGGCCGGGTGGCGCTGCAACGCGGCGGCCACCAGCAGGACCCCCGCCGCCGCCTGCAGCGCCACCAGCGCCGGCCGGCCCAGGGCCCGCCGGCCGCGGCGCACCACGACCACGGCGAGAGCCATGCCCAGACCGAACATGTAGGCCTTCGCCAGGGGAGAGAACCACACCGCATAGACCTCCGGCGCGACACCGGAGGAGAGAGCCCAGGCATGGTGGGCGCCGGAGACCGTGATAAGCCCGGCGATCGGTGCCCAGGCCACGCACACCCGCGCGCGCCGGGACAACCGGTGTGCCCGCGTCCGGCCGAGCACGGCGATGATGGCTGCCAGAAGGACGTAGAAGTAGATCTCGACCGCGAGTGACCAGGCGGGCCCGATGGTCCAGAAGATCCGCTGGGTGTCGAAGACGTGGGTGAAGGTGAGGTGCTCGAGGAGGTCCCGCCACTCCCCGGGAAGCACCGGGTTGCGAAACGCCCACACGATCACGACGGCGCTGACGTACAGGGGCAGGATCCGGATGGCGCGACGGGACAGGAAGACCCCGGCGGCCGGCGCGGGTTGCCCTTCGAGCAGCCGGCGCGCGATCGGCAGATACAGCAGGACGGCGGACAGGACGAAGAAGAGGTTGACGAGGGCGTCCAGGCTGACGAGCAGTGGGTGGAGCCACGTGCCCTCGTAGGCATAGGCCGCACCGGGTCCCTGGCGGGTGAACTGGTAGGCGTGGAAGACGACCACGCCGAAGGCCGCCAGCCCGCGGTACCCCTCCAAATCCTCCATCCGCCTGCCGGTGTTCCCGGGCACGGCCAGCTGCGGGCTGGCCGTGGGGCGGGAATCACCGCGCAGGGCCGGCTCGTCGACGAGGACGTCCGAACCGGCGTCGATGGCCGCGGAGCGGCCCGCCGGGGTCAGTGCTTCGACTGGGACGCGGCGGTCGGTCATCGTTTCAGGCCCTCGTGGTCGATGGGGTCGGTGACGGGGAGACGGCGATCCGGGCGCCCGTCGCCTGCGTGCCGGCGGGCGCCGCCGACGAGGAGGGCGGGACGGCCGCGGTGCGCGGAGTGACCCTCCAGACGTGTTCGCCCAGGAGCTGCTTGACGTGCGCGATCCGCGTCAGCGCTGCCTTGAACTCGGTGTACAGCGGCGACAGGAGGACGTACGTCCAGAACCAGCGGGGGTGGGCGCGGACGCTGGGCTCCGCGAGGCGGTACGCCATGAGCGCCTGCAGCGGTCCTATGCCCACCGTCAGCAGGGTTGACGCGGCGAAGAGGCTGATGAACCACGAGTGCACGCCGCCGGCGAGCACGGCGTACCCCACGATGGGCACCACCTGGAGCGAGATCCACGGGTAGGCCTCCCGCCACCCGAGCAGGTGTGCCATGCCCAGGCGTTGGCGCACCGTGAGCCGCCGGGAGCGGGTGCCCGAGCCGAGCCACCGGGCCGACACCTGCGACCAGCCCTGCGCCCACCGCAGCCGCTGAGCGATCAGGTGCGGCACCGTGGTCGGGGCGAGCTCGTAGGAGAGCAGGGCGCGGTCAGAGGCGATCCTGTAGCCCGCGAGGACGGCGCGCATCGAGGAGTCGATGTCCTCCGTGAGCATGCGCTTGCGCATCCGGACCGTCCGCAGGACCGGCGTGCGCCAGTAGCCGTTGGAGCCACCGAAGATCGCGAAGCCGTGCATGCGGGCCCGGCCGGGGTGGGACACCGAGTAGATGGACTCGAACTCCACGGCCACGGTCCGCGCGACCCAGGACTGTCCGCCGTTGCGGACGACGCAGTGGCCCTGCACGACGTCGTAGCCGTTCGCCAGCCAGTGCCACGCCCGCGCGAAGGCGCCGGGCGCGGGGTGGTGGTCGGCGTCGAAGACGCCGACGATCTCGCCGTCGACGACGTCCAGGGCGGCGTTGACGTTCTGCGCCTTGGACGTCGAGCCGGGCACTCGCAGCAGCACCAGCCGCTCGTCCTGCGCGGCCATCCGCTCCAGCACGCGTTCCACCGGCAAGGGGCTGGGGCTGTTGTAGGCCAGCACGATCTGGAACCGCCCCGGATAGTCCTGCCGCTGAACGGCCCGGACCGTCTCGACGATGGTCCCCGCCTCGTTGGGCAGGTAGGCCGCGATGACGGCGCTCGCAGGCGGGTAGCTGCCGGCGGACGGGGGAGGCGGGGCGCTGCTGACGGCGAGCATCGACTCGGCGATGATGGCGGTGGAGGTCAGCGCCAGGGCCACGACGACGAGCGGGTAGACCACCGCGGTCAGATCGAGGCCCCACCGGGCCGCGGCGGCATACACCACGAACGGGACCCCCACACCCGCGGCGAGGGTCAGTGCGAGCTGGCCCCACAAGCTGGCTCCTTCGCGGGTGCCGCGGCTCACCGAGGTGCCGGCACCAGAGCGCACGCTGCGGGACGGGGGCGCGGCGTGTCCGCCGCCGGCCGGTTCGTCGCCCTCATGCCCGACGTCGCCGAGGACGGCCGCCTCATCGGCGGCGCTGAGGTGGTCCGAGGCGAAGGTCGGTTCGGTGTCGCGGCGCTCGGCACCCCGGCGGGCGGCCAGGACCGCCTGCGCGAGGGACGTGCGCGGCGACGTGCGCGACAGGGCGGTGTAGCCGACGTGCGGGGTGACGTGGACGGGCGCCCGGCTCCCCTCGCGTGGCGACGCCACCTGGTGGACGCGGGCGGCCAGGTCCTCCGCGACCCGGTTGAGCGCGTGATAGGTCGCCGACCGCCCGGCGCGGGGGACGACGAGCACGAGCTGGTCCCGTACGTCCGCGCCCACGAGGCGGGCGCCCGGGACGTGGTGCGTGAAGGCCGCGGCCACGCCGTGGGTGAGCTGCGCGGTGGGCCTGGCGATACTCCCGAGCGGTCCCTCCTCCTGGAAGGACAGGACGACGAGCGTCCACCGCCCGCTCGGGCTGGCGCTCATCGGGAGCCGTGCCAGCGCGTCGGTGATCTGGCTGGTGGAGAGGCGGACGAGCGGGCTGGCCAGGCGTTCTGGGCCGGCAGGGCGTGCCTTCCGGTCGGCCGGCAGCCGCCCGATGCGGGTGCGGGTGTCGGGGATCGTCAAGCTACTGCCTCCCAGGAGCGAAGGGATGCGGTGCTGCACTCGCCCGCGAGTACCGCGCCCTGATCAATCGGAGTGGCACCCGACCCGGTCGGGTCAGGCGCTGTCGACGCTAGGGTCGGCGACGGGTGTCGGGTAGAAGACCGGTCCGCAACGGTGCCGCAGCACGCCGCAACGCGGCCTTGCGGTACGCAAACCCAGCGCCGCGTCCCGCCAGGAACGGGCGGAGAGGCACAGAGAGGCGACGTCGTGCGCTAGGGCGACGCCGTGCGATGCGGCTCCGCGCATGGTCGGGATGCCGGCGACGGGCCGGGCGCGCATGGTCGGGATGCCGGCGACGGGCCGGGCGCGCATGGTCGGGATGCCGGCGACGGGCCGGGCGCGCATGGTCGGGATGCCGGCGACCGGCACCGCTGGGTGCGCTACGGCGCGGCCGGTGGCGTTCCGGGCTCGGTGTGCTCGGCGGCGGCGATGGGGGCCGTGGGTGGTTCGGCGGCTGCGGCAGGCTGCGGTGGTCCGTCGACCGGCATGGCCACCTGCACCGTGGTGCCGCCGCCGGGCGTCGGCAGGATCCGCACGCCGCCGTCGTGGGTGCCCATGATCGCCGCCACGATGGCCAGACCCAGGCCCGACCCACCGGAGCTGCGGGTGCGCGAGGGGTCCACCCGGTAGAACCGCTCGAACACGCGGCCGGCGTCCTCCTCGGCGATGCCGGGGCCGTGGTCGCGTACCTCCACCAGCGCCCAGCCCGTCTGCGGCCGGCCCACGGCGATCTCGACCGCGGTGCCCGCCGGGGTGTGCTGCAGCACGTTGCCCATGAGGTTGGCGACCACCTGGCGGATCTTGTTCTCGTCCGCCGTGACGACCAGCGGCGAGGGCGCGGCGGCGGGGCCGCCCGAGAGCGGCACCACGGCGGCGGGCCGGTCGGTCGCGACGGCACGGAGGTCGGCGACGGCGTCGGCGGCCACGGCGACGAGGTCCACCGGCCCGAGCTCGAGCGGGCGGCCCTCGTCCAGGCGGGCGAGCTGGAGCAGGTCCTCCACCAGCGCACCCATCCGCTTGGACTCCGACTCGATGCGGCTCATGGCCTGGCCGACGTCCTGCACGCCGCCCATCCGGTACAGCTCCCCGTACCCGCGAATCGTGGACAGCGGCGTGCGCAGCTCGTGCGAGGCGTCGGCGACGAACCGGCGCATCCGCCGCTCGGAGGCCTGCTGGGCGGCGAAGGACTGCTCGATCCGCGCCAGCATGGCGTTGAGGGAGCGCGCCAGGGAGCCGACCTCCGTCGTCGGCGGCTCGGCGGGCACGCGCCGGGAGAGGTCCCCGGCGGCGATGGCGCCGGCGGTGGCCTCGATCTCGCGCAGCGGGCGCAGCGCGCGGCGCACGGCCGCCCACGCGGCGACGGCGCCGGCCGCGGCGATGACGACCCCGGAGAGCAGGAGCAGCTGGCCGATGCGGGCCGTGGTCACGTCGACGGAGTACAGCGGCAGCGCGACCGTCACCGCGCCCACGGTGGGGCCCCCGCGCTCCTCGCCGAGCGGGAAGGTGACCGCCCGCCACCGCACCGGGGTGCCGGCGCCGGGCAGGGTGACCGGCGTGGGGGCGCCGAGGTCGGCGAGGTCCACCTCGGGCAGCCGGGGGCGCCCCAGCTGCTCGGCGTGCGGGTTGGGCACGGTGTAGGTGCGGCCGGTCCCGTCCTGGATGGCGACGTAGTAGTCCGAGGGCAGCACGGTCTGGCGCCCGCGGCCGGCGATGAGCTGGTCCACCGTCCGCTGCGCCAGCTCGCCCCCGCGCGAGCTGAGCTCCTCGTCGACCTGCTGGACCAGGTGCGTGCGCAGGACCGTCACGGTCGTCAGGCCGGCCGTGGCCAGCCCGACGAGCAGCAGCGCGGCGATGATCGCGACCAGCCGCCCGCTGAGGGGGAGGGCGTGCCAGCGCCCCCGGAGGCGGGCGAGCATCAGCGTGGGGGCTGGCGCAGCACGTAGCCCACGCCGCGCCGGGTGTGGATGAGCGGGGCCAGGTCGGTGCCGTCGTCCAGGCCGAGCGAGGCGGCGGAGTCGATCTTGCGGCGCAGGTAGGAGATGTAGGACTCGACGATGGCCGCGTCCCCGGTGAAGTCGTAGTCCCACACGTGGTCCAGGATCTGCGCCTTGGACACGACGCGCTCGGCGTTGATCATCAGGTACCGCAGCAGCTTGAACTCGGTGGGGGACAGCTCGACCAGCCGGCCGGCGCGGCGGACCTCGTGGGCGTCCTCGTCGAGCTCGAGGTCGCCGTAGCGCAGGACGGCCCCGTCGTCGGCCGTGACGTGGGTCCGGCGCAGGATGGCGCGGATGCGGGCGACGACCTCCTCGAGGCTGAAGGGCTTGGTGACGTAGTCGTCCCCGCCCACGGTGAGGCCCTGGACCTTGTCCGACATGTCGTCGCGGGCGGTGAGGAAGAGCACCGGGATGGGGTCGCCGTGCGCCCGCAGGCGCCGCAGCACGGTGAACCCGTCCATGTCCGGCAGCATGACGTCGAGCACCACGAGGTCCACCTGCTGCTCCCCGGCGGCCCGCAGGGCGGCGTTCCCGTCCGCGGCCATGACGACGTCGAAGCCGGCGAAGCGCAGCGAGGCCGAGAGCAGCTCGCGGATGCTCGGCTCGTCGTCGACGACGAGCAGGCGCGCCTCCGTGCCGCGGCCGGTGTCGGTGTCCATGACCCCCAGTCTGCCGCCGGGCCCTGGGCGTTGCCTGGGAGCGGGCTGGGTCGCCCTCGGACCGGGCGGTCAGAGGCGAACGGTGCCCGAGACGATGGTGGTGGTGTCGCCGCCCACCCAGATCTCGCCGTCGGCGGCGCGCACGTGCACCCGCCCGGCCCGGCCGAGCACGGTGCCCTGCGCCGCGACGTAGGTCTCCGGCGCCTGCCCGGTGTCCATCAGCCACCGGGCCGCGCCGGCGTTGAAGCTGCCGGTGACCGGGTCCTCGGTACCGGTGCCCATGAAGGCGCGCACCTCGAAGTCGGGGCGGTCGTCGACCCCGGCGGCGCCGTCGTCGGCGGGGTAGGGCCCGACCACGGCGACGAACAGGTCGCCCAGCTGGGAGTAGCTGGCCTGCAGGGCGAGGACCTCCTCGGCGGAGGCCAGGCGCAGGCCGATCCACACGGGGCCGTTGACCAGCCACGAGCTGTCCAGCACGGCGGAGCGGTCGATGCCCAGTGCGGCGGCCGCCCGGGCGAGCGTCGCGTCGTCGACCGGCTCGTACCGGGTCAGCGGCGGCCCGGCGAAGGCCCACCGGCCCTCCTCCTGCCGCAGCTCGACGAGCCCGGCGGCGCACTCCTGCACCAGCCGGCCCTCGGCGCGCGGGGCGTTGCCGGCCTCGAGCCACGCGTGGGCGGAGCCGAGGGTGGGGTGGCCGGCGAAGGGCAGCTCGCCGTCGGTGGTGAAGATCCGCACCCGGTAGTCGGCCTCGGGCGTCGTGGCCGGCAGCAGGAAGGTCGTCTCGGACAGGTTGGTCCACCGCGCGAAGGCCTGCATCGCGACGTCGCCGAGACCCTCGCCGTCGACCACGACGGCGACCGGGTTGCCGCGGCAGGGCTCGGCGGAGAAGACGTCGACCTGGGAGAAACGGCGCGTGTGCATGACCTGAACCGTACCGGGGCCGGCTCCTCAGCCGACGACGCTGACCCACACCGACCAGGACAGGTCCGCCAGCCGCTCCTGGTCGTAGGTGTACTCGTACCCCTGGCGGCCGGCCGTGACCCGGAGCGTGTACGCGGGGGCGTCGGGCAGCCCGTCGAAGGTCGTGGCCCACACGCACCCGCGGTCGGTGGTCGCGGGAGGCGAGTCCAGCCTCGCGCTCGCCAGCTCGGTGCCGCCGTCGTCGGTGACCACGAGGGCGGCACCGTCGAAGACCGTGCCCTCGTAGTCGGCCGCCGCGCACTCGTCGCCCTCCACCGTCATGGCGTCGCTGACGACCACGGTCAGCGACCGGGTGCCGGCCGCCCCGAGCGCCGCGTTCTCGGCGAGGAGCCAGGTGCCCAGGCCGACCCCGCCGACCGTGGCCAGCGCCACGGTGGTGAGCCACGCCCGCCGGCGGCGCGACCGCGGCGGCTGCCCGGGCCGCTCGGGCGGCGGGGCGATCTCGGCCGTCGCCGGTGCCGGCTCCGGGTGCGGCCGCGGCGGGGCGGCGGGCGTCCCCAGCGGCCGCCACGGCGCCGGCGGCGCCTCCGCTCCCCGCGGGGCCGGCGCCTCGACGGGCAACCACGCGAACGCGGCGGCCGCCGGCCGCCGGCCGGACCTGCCGTGCCGGGCGGCGACGTGACGCGGCACCGCCGTACGCTGCGCGGCCGGTCGTCGCCCGGCGAGGGCGTCCTCGAGCCGGGAGATGTCGTACTCGTCGTGCATGGCGCCCCCCACGTCCGGCTGCGACACGACGGACGATAGCGAGACGCCACAGCAGTCACACCGGTAACAGGGCGCTGCAATCAGATCGAGATCCCGCCTGCCTTCTTCCGAATCACGGGCGGCTGACTTGCCGACAGGTGGCGTCGAGGGGCCGGCCGGCGGCGTCAGAGGGCGCGGTGCGTGAGCCGGCCGGCGACGAGGGTGGCCGCCACGGGAATGGTCCGCAGGCGCTCGGCCACCTCGGCGCTGGTCCCGGGGGCCAGCGGGTCGGCGTCCAGCAGGACCAGGTCCGCCGGGCTGCCGGGCGCCGGCGTGCCCCGCCCGTCGGTGCTCGCCGCCAGCGCCTGCGCGGCGGTGAGCTGCTGCTCGGGGTGCCAGGGCGCGCGCTCGTCGGCGCTGCGGTGCACCGCGGCGGCCATGGCGAGCCACGGGTCCAGCGCGGCCACCGGGGCGTCGGAGCCGAGGGCGAGCGTGACGCCGGCGTCGAGCAGCTCCCGCAGCGGGAAGGCGTGGGCGGTGCGGCCGGGCCACGCCGTCTCGGCGACGTCGCGGTCGTCGAGCAGGTGCGCGGGCTGCACGCTCGCCACCACGCCCAGGGCGGCCATCCGGGGAACATCCGCCGGGTCGACGAGCTGGGCGTGCTCGATGCTGCCGCGCGCGCCGGTCGCCTCGAGGGCGTCGAGGGCCAGTGCCACGGCGGCGTCGCCGATGGCGTGGACGGCGACGGCGAGCCCGCCCGCCGCGGCGCGGCGCAGCAGCCGCTCGAGGTCGGCGGCCGGCACGGACTGCTGCCCGTGCGGGTGGCCCGGGTCGCCGGGCTCGGGGTAGGGGGCGCGGCAGTGGGCCGTGCGGGTGTTGAGCGCGCCGTCCGAGATGATCTTCAGCGGGCCCATCGTGGCCAGCCCGCGCGCCCCGGGCAGCGGCGCCCCGGTGCGCAGCCCCGCGGCGAGCACCTCCTCCAGGCGGTCGGGGTAGACGCCGGTGCGCACCCGGACCAGGTCCAGGCCGCGGGCGATGCGCTCGGGCCACGCGAGCTCGTTGGCGCCGAACTCCAGCTCGGTGAGGCCGACGATGCCCATGGCGGCCGCCCGCTCGAGCGCCTCGGCGTAGCCACGGTCGGGCACCGCGCCGGTGAGGGCGGGGACGCGGCCGAGGGCGTCGAACCACGGGGTCTCGCGCACCAGGCCGTCGTCGTCGCCGGCGGGCGGGAGCCCCAGCGAGGCGCGGGCGGCGCTGCTGAGCCAGCCGCAGTGCACGTCGCCGGAGACCAGCACCACCGGGAGAGCGCCGGCGACGGCGTCGAGCGCGGCGAGGCTCGGGACGTCGGGCCAGAGGGCGTCGCGGAAGCCGAAGCCCACCAGCGCGCGGCGGTCCGGGTGCGTGGCGAGCCGCTCGCGCACCAGGGCCACCACCTCGGCGGCGCTGCGGGCGGCGGAGACGTCCAGCCGCCCGGAGGTGCCCGCCCACTGGCCCAGGTGCACGTGGTGGTCCCACAGGCCGGGGATGACCCAGCGGCCCTCTGCCTCCAGGAGCTCCTCGCCGGGGGCGCGCTCCAGCCGCGGCCCCACCGCCGTCACGGCGCCGTCGACGACGCGCAGGTCCACCGGGCCGGCCGCCGGCCCGGCCGGGGCGGGCGCGCCCGGACGGGCCGGGGGGACGGCGGGCGTCGGCGGGTGCACGGGCACCGGCCGCAAGCCGCGGAGCAGCACCGACCCGGTGAGCCGGCCGCCGTCGTCCGCGGTGGCCGAGGGCCGCGGTCGGGGCGCGCCGGCGGTCATACCGGGCGGGATCCGGTCACAGGTACCGGGTCGGGTCGAAGGAGGCGAGCGGGATGATCCGCACCCGGGGGAGGACGGCGTTGAACGCCCCGAGGTCGTCCTCCAGGTCGTAGATCTTCAGGCCCCGCTCGGACAGCGCAGCCAGCTCGGAGTTGAGGAACTCGCGGAAGCAGAGCACGCCGACGCGGCGGCCGTCCGCGAGCAGGCGCTCCATCTGCGGGATGAAGTCCCCGTCGTGGGAGGCGAGGAGCACGTCGCCGGCGCCCTGCGCGAGGATGGCGTCGAGCGTGCGCTGGATGCCGACGTCGACGACCTTCTCCGCGCCGGTGCCGGCCAGCGGGATGGGGTGGAAGGCCATCGCCAGCAGCGCCTGGACGAAGCTCATCGGCATCTGCCCGCTGGTCGCGTTGAGGAAGAACAGCCCGCGCGCGTCCTCGTGCCACACCTCCTCGGTGAAGTGCAGGATGCGGTCCCACCGCGGGCGCTCCGCGGGCTCCGGGCGGCGGCCCAGCACGCTCATGCCGAGCGTGGCGTCGATGTTCTCGCCGTCGACGAGGAGGTACGTGGTGCTCGCTGCTGCAGACATGGGCACAGCGTAGTTGTCGGCAACGCCCGTCCGGGGTGATCCGCCGGGGACGTCGCGGCAGGTCAGGCCACGACGGCGTCGATGGCGGCCGGGCTGAGCACGTGGGCGGTGGCCATGCCGCTGGCCCCCAGCACGGCGGCGCGGCCGGCGGTGCGGGAGACGACGACCCGCAGGTGCTGCGTGGCCAGCGGCAGGGAGTCCTGGTAGACCACCTCGCGGATGCCCGCGATGAGCTGCTCCCCGGCCGCGGCGAGGCTCCCGCCGACGACGATGACCGACGGGTTGAGCAGGTTCACGCAGCCGGCGAGCACGCCGCCGATGACCCGGCCGGCCTGGCGCACCGCCCGGCCGGCGGTGACGTCCCCGGCGTGCACCAGCTCGACGACGTCGCTGCTGGTGGTGGCGTCCAGGCCCTTCTCCCGCAAGGCGGCCGCGATGGCGGTGCCGCTCGCGACGGCCTCCAGGCAGCCGGTGTTGCCGCAGCGGCACGGCAGCTGAGGGCCCTGGCGCACCTTGATGTGCCCGAGGTCCCCGGCGGCGCCCTGGGCGCCGCGGCGCAGCTGGCCGTCGCTGATGATGCCTGAGCCGATGCCCGTGGCCACCTTGACGAAGAGCAGGTCCTGGACGCCCGGCATCACGACGGTGTGCTCGCCGAGCGCCATGAGGTTGACGTCGTTGTCCACCAGCACCGGGGCGTCGAAGGCCCCCCGGAGCCGGGCGGCGACGTCGTAGCCGTGCCAGCCCGGCATGATCGGCGGGTTCACCGGGCGTCCGGTGGAGTGCTCGACCGGCCCGGGCAGGCCCACGCCGACGGCGACGAGGTCGCTCGCCGGGCGGCCGGTGCTCTCCACCAGGCCCCGGCCGGCGGTGCCCACCCAGTCCAGGACCCTGTCCGGGCCGTCGGCGATCGCCAGCGGCTCGCCGGCCTCGGCGAGGACGGTGCCGGCGAGGTCGGTCACGGCCAGGCGGGCGTGCACGGCGCCGAGGTCGACGGCGAGGACGACGCGGACGGCGGGGTTGAACCGGAACGTCGCGGGCGGGCGGCCGCCGGTCGAGGAGGCCTCGCCCGCCGGCTCGACCAGGCCGATGCCGACGAGCTGGTCGACCCGGGCGGCGATGGTGGAGCGGGCCTGCCCGGTACGGGCGGCGATCTCCGAGCGGGTCCACGAGCGGCCGTCGCGCAGCAGCTGGAAAAGGTCGCCCGCGCCGCTCAGCCGCGGTGGGGCGAGGGTGGTCGTCGCTCCGGGATCGCTCATGGGCACAGTCAAGCACCTCGCCTTCCGTAGCCACTATCCCATAGTGCGTCGATATGTGTGCAACTTTTGCTTGACGCGCGACGAAAGACTGTTAGGTTCGCCACATGGCCGACGTGGGTTTCGAGAAGACCGGTCCGGGCGATGCCGCCGCCGCGGACCCGCTCCTGCAGATGCGTGGCATCGTCAAGACCTTCCCAGGCGCGCGCGCCCTGGACGGTGTCGACCTGGACATCCGTGCGGGCGAGGTGCACTGCCTCCTCGGCCAGAACGGCGCCGGGAAGTCGACGCTGATCAAGATCCTCTCGGGCGCGCACCAGCCCGACGCCGGCGAGATCCGCTGGCGCGGGGACCCGGTGACCATCCCGACGCCGGTGGCCGCGCTGCAGCTCGGCGTGGCCACGATCTACCAGGAGCTCGACGTCGTCGACGGGCTGAGCGTGGCGGAGAACGTCTTCCTTGGCCACGAGCTCGCCTCCGGCGGCTTCCTCCAGCGCTCGGCGGCGCACGCCCGCACCCGCGAGATCCTGCAGCGGCTGGGGCACGGGGAGATCCCGCCCGGCCGGGAGGTCGGGCGCCTGGCCGCCGCCGGCAAGCAGATCGTCTCCGTCGCCCGCGCGCTCTCGCACGACGCGAAGGTCATCGTCATGGACGAGCCCTCCGCGGTCCTGGACCCCGAGGAGGTGCGCAACCTCTTCCGGGTGGTGCGCGCCCTCTCGGCCGAGGGGGTCGCCGTCATCTACATCTCGCACCGGCTGGAGGAGATCCGCGAGATCGGCCACCGGATGACCGTCCTGAAGGACGGGCGCACGGTCGCCGCCAACCTTGAGGTGGCCGGCACCCCCACCTCGGACCTCATCCGCCTGATGACCGGCCGCACGCTGGAGTCCCTCGGGCGTGAGCAGCGCGCCCTCGACGGCGCCCCCACGGTCCTGGAGGTGGAGAACCTCAGCCTCGCCGGCGTCTTCTCCGACGTCTCCTTCTCGGTGCGCGCCGGCGAGGTGGTCGGCCTGGCCGGCCTCGTCGGCGCCGGGCGGTCGGAGATCCTGGAGACGATCTACGGCGCCCGCCGCGCCGCCGCCGGGACCGTGCGCGTGAACGGCGAGGAGATACGCCCCGGCTCGGTGCCCGCCGCCGTCGGCCAGGGCATCGGGCTGGCGCCCGAGGAGCGCAAGAGCCAGGGGCTGCTGCTGGACGAGCCGGTCTACCGCAACATCACGCTGTCCTCCTTCACCCGGTTCGCGCGGACGGGCTTCCTCGACGAGCGGGCCGAGCGGGCGGCCGCGGACGAGCAGATCCGCGCGCTGCAGGTGGCGCCCGCCGACGCCGGGCGGCGGATCCGCACCCTCTCGGGCGGCAACCAGCAGAAGGCCATGCTCGCGCGGTGGCTGGTGCACGGCTGCTCCGTGCTGCTGCTCGACGAGCCCACCCGCGGCGTCGACGTCGGCGCCCGGGCGGAGATCTACGCCCTCATCCGCGAGCTCGCCCGGCGCGGGGCCGCCGTCGTGGTCGTCTCCAGCGAGCTCGAGGAGGTCCTCAACCTCTCCGACCAGGTCCTGGTCATCGCCGACGGGCGCGTGGTCCACCACGGCCTGTCCCACCTCATCGACGAGCACGGCGTGCTCGACCTCGTCATGGAAGGAGCCCGCTCGTGAGCGAGCAACCACCGGGGCGCGGCGCGGGGGACCTCCCCCCGACGAACCGCGACTCCCTGCCCCACGCCGGGGCCGAGGCCCCGCTCGGGCCGACGCCCGGCAAGGGCGGCGCCGGCGCGGTGACGGCGCCGATCACCGGCACCACCGCCGCCGGCGAGCGGGGTGGCACGTCCACCGCGGCCCGGCTGCGCCGCCTGGGCCTCGGCCGCGACATCGGCCTGGTCCTCGCTCTCGTCCTGCTGTGCGTGGTCGGCGTCGTCACGGCCGGCGAGCGCTTCGTCAGCCTGGACAACATCATGACGATCCTGCGCCTGGCCGCCGTCATCGGCGTCCTCAGCGTGGGCATGACCTTCGTGATCACCGGCGGCGGCATCGACCTGTCCATCGGGTCGGTCATGGGGCTGGCGACGGTGTGGGCCACCACGCTGGCCACCCAGACCTACGCGATGAACATCCACTGGCTCGTCATGGTCCTCACGGCGCTGCTCGTGGGCACCGGCGCGGGGCTGGTCAACGGCGTGCTGGTCGCCTACGGCAAGGTGGTCGCCTTCATCGCGACCCTCGCGATGATGGTCGCCGCCCGCGGGCTCGCCGAGATCATCGCCAACCGGCAGACGCAGATCGTCACCGTCCAGCCGTTCCTGGACTTCTTCCGGGCCGACCTGCTGAGCATCCCGGTGCTGGTGTGGATCTTCGCGGTGGTCGCCGTGGCCGGCTGGGTGCTGCTCAACCGCACCACCTTCGGGCGGCGCACCATCGCCGTCGGCGGCAACCCGGAGGCCGCCCGGCTGGCGGGCATCAAGGTCCAGCGCCACACCATGTACCTGTACGCCCTGGCCGGGCTCAGCGCCGGCATCGGCGCGGTGATGATGCTCGCCCGCACGACCGCCGGGTCCTCCACCCACGGCCAGCTGTACGAGCTGGACGCCATCGCAGCGGTCGTCGTCGGCGGCACCCTGCTGATGGGCGGGCGGGGCACCATCGTCGGCACCGTCTTCGGCGTGCTGATCTTCTCCACGCTCACCAACGTGTTCACGCAGAACAACCTGTCCATCTCGGCCCAGTCCGTGGCCAAGGGCGCGATCATCGTCGCCGCCGTGCTGCTGCAGCAGCGCTTCGCCGCCCGCTCCCGCGCCACCTAGCCCGGTCGCGCCGCGCCGGCGGTCCGCTCGCCGCCCCGGCGGCGGCGCGGCCTGGCGTCCCGCCAACTCCTGCACCACCGCCCCAACCACCGCCCCGTCCCACCCCCGCACCACCCCTGCTCAAGGAGGAGCGTCATGTCTGCCAAGATCCGCCGTCGTCTCGCCACGACCCTCGGCCTGGCCGCCTCGGTGGCCCTGCTCGCGGGCTGCACCTCGAACGAGCCCGCCGCCCCGCAGGACCAGGGCGGCGGCAACGGCAACGCCGCGCCCGCCGGCGAGAACGACGAGCCGGGCGACACCGTCACCATCGGCTTCTCGGCGCCGGCCGCCGACCACGGCTGGATGGGCGCCATCACCTCGGCGGCCCAGGCCGAGGCGGAGCAGTACGAGGACGTCGAGCTGCGCGTCGCCGAGGGCACCAACGACGTCAACCTCCAGATCAGCCAGGTCGAGCAGTTCATCAACGACGGCGTCGACGCCATCGTGCTGCTGCCGTTCGACGGCGCCGCCCTGACGGAGGTGGCCACCGAGGCCATGGAGGCCGGCATCACGGTCGTCAACGTGGACCGGGAGTTCTCCAGCCCGTTCGCGGCGCGCACCACCATCCTCGGCGACAACTACGGCATGGGCGTCAGCGCCGGCACGTACATCTGCGAGCGCCTGGGCGACAACCCCGACGCCGTCGTCGCCGAGATCGCCGGCATCGACAACCTGCCGCTGACCCAGGACCGCAGCCGGGGCTTCGCCGACGCGCTCGCCGACTGCGGGCTGGAGGTCTCCAACCGGGTGGCCGCCGACTTCACCGTCCAGGGCGGCGAGGCGGCGGCGGCCAACCTGCTGCAGGCGGCGCCGCAGATCGACGCCATCTGGAACCACGACGACGACCAGGGCGTCGGGGTCATGGCCGCCATCGAGAACGCGGGCCGCGACGAGTTCTTCGTGGTCGGCGGCGCCGGCTCGGCCAACGTGATGCGGGAGATCCAGTCCGGCGACTCCGTCGTCGAGGCGACGGTCGTCTACCCGGCCACCCAGGCCGCCGACGGCATCAAGCTGGCCCGGCTGCTGGTGCAGGGCAAGGCCATGACCGACCTGGTCGAGGTGGAGGTGCCGCGCACCATCCAGCTGTACGCGCCCGTGGTCACCGCCGAGAACGTCGACCAGTACATCGGCACCGCGTTCGAGTCCTGAGCCCTCCGGCGCGCCGGCACCCCCGGCGCGCCGGGTTCGACGAGTGAGGAGACTCGGATGACACACGCAGCGCCCCGGCTCGGGGTCGCGATGATCGGCTACGCCTTCATGGGCCGCGCCCACTCGCAGGCGTGGCGCACGGCCCCGCGGTTCTTCGACCTGCCGCTGCGCCCGGAGATGACGGTGCTGGTCGGCCGCACCGAGGCGGCGGCGGCCGAGGCCGCCGACCGCCTGGGCTGGGCCGGCGTCGAGACGGACTGGCGGCGGGTCCTCGAGCGCGACGACGTGGACCTGGTCGACGTGTGCACGCCCGGCGACACGCACGCGGAGATCGCCCTCGCCGCCCTGGAGGCGGGCAAGCACGTGCTCATGGAGAAGCCCATGGCCAACACCCTCGCGGAGGCGGAGGCGATGGCCGGGGCCGCGCGGACCGCGGCCCCCGCGACGCGCGCGATGGTCGGCTTCACCTACCGCCGGGTGCCCGCCGTCCAGCTCGCGCGCCAGCTGGTCGCCGACGGGCGCGTCGGGGAGGTGCGCCAGGTGCGCGCGCAGTACCTCCAGGACTGGCTCGCCGACCCCGACGCCCCGCTGTCCTGGCGCCTGGACAAGGCGAAGGCGGGGTCCGGCGCGCTCGGCGACATCGGCGCGCACATCGTGGACCTCACCCACTTCATCACCGGGCAGCAGGTGGTGGGCGTCTCGGCGATGCTCGACACCTTCGTGACCGAGCGGCCGGTGGCCACCAGCTTCGCCGGGCTGCACGGCACCGGCGGCGCCGAGCGTGGACCGGTCACGGTCGACGACGCGGCGGTGTTCCTCGGACGGCTCGCCTCCGGGGCGCCCGCCACCTTCGAGGCCACCCGGTTCGCCTGGGGACGGAAGAACGCGATCCGCGTCGAGGTCACCGGCACGCGCGGCGCCCTGGCGTTCGACTTCGAGGACATGAACGTCCTGAACTTCTTCGACGCCGCGGAGGACGACCGCACCGCCGGGTTCCGCCGCATCCTCGTCACCGAGCCCAGCCACCCGTACATGGCGAGCTGGTGGCCGGCCGGGCACGGGCTCGGGTACGAGCACGCGTTCAGCCACCAGGTGGTCGACCTCGTCGGCGCGCTCGCGGCGGGGGAGCAGCCCACCCCGTCCTTCGACGACGGCCTCGCCGTCCAGCGGGTGCTCGACGCCGTGGAGCGTTCGGCGGCCGCCGGCAGCACCTACACGTCCGTCGACGGCGGCGACGCCGTCACGGGCGACCGTCCGGCCGGCGCCGCCGTCACGGGCGACCGTCCGGCCGGCGCCGCCGTCACGGGCGACCGTCCGGCCGGCGCCGTCGACACGGGAGCCCGCCCGGCCGGCGCCACCACGCGACCCGGCACGTCCCTTTCGAGCGAAGGAGCCTGAGATGGCACGACCGATCACGTTGTTCACCGGGCAGTGGGCCGACCTGCCCTTCGAGGAGGTCGCCCGCCTCGCCGCCGGGTGGGGCTACGACGGACTGGAGATCGCCTGCTGGGGCGACCACCTGGACCCCTGGCGCGGCGCCGAGGACGACGACTACATCCAGTCACGGCTCGACGTGCTCGAGAAGCACGGGCTGAAGGTGTACGCCATCTCCAACCACCTCAAGGGGCAGGCCGTCTGCGACGACCCCATCGACGCCCGGCACCGCGACATGCTCCCGGACCGGATCTGGGGCGACGGCGAGCCCGAGGGGGTGCGCCGGCGCGCCGCCGAGGAGATGAAGATGACGGCCCGCACCGCGGCCCGGCTGGGGGTGAAGACCGTCGTCGGCTTCACCGGCTCCTCGATCTGGAAGTACGTCGCCATGTTCCCGCCGGCGAAGGCCGAGTGGGTGGACGCCGGCTACCGGGACTTCGCCGACCGGTGGAACCCGATCCTCGACGTCTTCGACGAGGTCGGCGTGCGCTTCGCCCACGAGGTCCACCCGTCCGAGATCGCCTACGACTACTGGACCACCGTCCGGACGCTGGAGGCGATCGGCCACCGCGAGGCCTTCGGGCTGAACTGGGACCCGAGCCACTTCGTGTGGCAGGACCTCGACCCGGTGGGGTTCATGTGGGACTTCAAGGACCGGATCTACCACGTGGACTGCAAGGACGCGAAGCGTCGCGTGGGCAACGGGCGCAACGGGCGGCTCGGCTCGCACCTGCCGTGGGGCGACCCGCGCCGCGGGTGGGACTTCGTCTCCACCGGCCGCGGGGACGTGCCGTGGGAGGACGCCTTCCGGATGCTCAACACCATCGGCTACGCCGGGCCCATCTCCATCGAGTGGGAGGACGCCGGGATGCACCGGCTCGAGGGCGCGCCCGCCGCGCTCGGGTTCGTGCGCAGCCTGGCCTTCGAGAAGCCGGAGGCGTCCTTCGACGCGGCGTTCGCGGCCCGCTGACGGGCGCCCGGCCGCTACCTCGGCGGGCCGGCGGGCGAGAGCGACGCTCCCGGGGCGGACCGCTCGGCTGCGACGTCGCTGCAGAACGTCGCACTCGCGTGTGGAGCGGCCGAGGCCGAAGGGCAGCTCGCGGCGGTGCCGGGCGTCGTCGACGTGGGCCAAGGCATCGAGACCCAGCGAGATAGAACCGCTCACCCGAGATAGAACGCCACAGCGTTCTATCTCGACGGTTGTGTTCTACTCGGGCCCCGCCGGTGACGGGACGGGCCGTGCGGGGCAAACGTGGCCTCACGGCGTTGACGATCAGCGGTTGGCGCGCAGCTCGATGTTCACAGTGCGCGCCTTGCTGGCCCGGCATCCACCCCCGCCGGCACACGAGGGCCCCGCCGCGGTCGGGAGACCGTGGCGGGGCCCTGGGCCGCCTGGGCGACGGCGCGCCTCCCGAGAGGGGACGGCGCCGTCGACGCGTTAGTACGTGGTCTTGTCCTCCTCGGGCGTGAGGTTCGCGGAACCCTCGTCGGTGCCGGTCGCCGTCGCACCGATCTGCTGCGGCGCGCTCGTGCCGCCCTTGAGCGCCGCCAGCCGCGCCTCGATCTCGGCGTTGCGGCCGTAGTCCTCGAGCTCGGCGAACTGGTCCTCGATGGAGCCCGCCTGCAGCTCGGCCTGGCCGGCGACGTAGGCCTCCTCGCGGCGGACCTGCTCCTCGAAGCGGGCGATCTCGCTGGTCGGGTCCATGACGTTGATGGAGGAGATCGCACCCTGGACGGTCTTCTGCGCCTGCGCGGTCTTGGCCCGGGCGACCAGCTGGTCCCGCTTGGACTTCAGCTCGTCGAGCTTGATCCGCATGTCCTGCAGGCCGTCCTTGAGCTTGGCGACGACCTCGTTCTGCGAGGCGATCATCGGCTCGGCTGCCCTCGCCTCGTTCTCCGCGGCGATCTGCTTGCCGATGGCCACCTTGGCCAGGTTGTCGAAGCGGGCAGCCTCGGCCGCGTCGCCCTTCGCGCGCACGTCCTCGGCCTTCGTCGCCGCGGCGAGCGCCTTCTGCCCCCAGTCCCGGGCCTCGGCGATGTCCGCGGCGTGGTCCTGCTCGGCCAGCCGGAGGTTGCCGATGGTCACCGCGACGGCGTCCTCGGCCTCGGCGATGGAGGAGGTGTAGTCGCGCACCAGCTGGTCCAGCATCTTCTGCGGGTCCTCGGCGCGGTCGATGAGCGCGTTGACGTTGGCCCGGGTGAGCTGGGCGATGCGGCCAAGGATGCTCTGCTTCTCTGCCATGGTGTTGCCCTTCCTGGTTGAGATCTGCTGCGATGACGTGCGGGCTCGGCGCCGCAGGCGGGAGAACATCGGTCGGCCGCTCAGAAGCCACCACCGCCGCCGTCGAATCCGCCACCACCGAAGTCGCCGCCACCGCCGCCGAAGCCCCCGCCACCGCCGCCGAAGCCGCCGCCCCAGCCGCCACCGTGGTGGCCGCCGCCGAGCAGGATGCCGCCCAGGATCAGGGAGCCGACGTCGATGCCGCCGCGGCGCGGGCCGCCGAACCCGCCGAAGCCGCCGCCGTACCCGGCGAAGTCGTCGTACCGCTCCGCGTCCCGCTCGGCGAGGCGCTGGGCGTCGCCGGCCATCTGCTCGGCGCGGGCCACCGCCTCCAGGGCCGCCATCGGCTCGGTGCGGGCGAGCCGGTGGGCCTCGTGCGCCAGGCGCTCCGCCTCGGACAGGCGCGTCCGGGCGTCGGACCCGACGGTGCCCCGGCGCGTGGCGATGTAGTCCGAGACGGCGCGAATCTGGGAGTCGAGCCGGCCCAGCCGGTCGTAGAGCTGGGCAGCCGCGCGCCGGTTGTTCTCGTCGGTCTCCCGCGCCGGCGCCAGGGCGGCGTCGATCGCGCTCTCCGCCGCGGTCAGCCGCTGGATCGCGGCGAGGGGGTCCCCGCCCTCACGCGCCTGCTGGCCGAGCGCGATGGCAGCCTCCGCCTCCTTGCGCCGCGCGACGACCACCGGGTCCCGCGGGGCGAGGCGGTTGGCGTCGCGCACGTCGGCGGTGATGGACGCGATGGCGGCGTCGAGCCGGGAACCGGCCTCGGCGAGCGCCCGGCCCGCGCCGTGGACGTTCTTGAGCAGGGTGTCGGCCTGCCCGATGGCCTCCTCGGCCACCCGGGCGTGGGTGACGGCCGTGGCGCGGTCGTCCGCCTCGACCTTCGCGCGGCCGTCCTGGACGGACCGCCGGGCGGAGTCGAGCAGGGCCTTGGCCTGGTCAGGGTTCTTCGACACCGAGGCCAGCGCCCCGGCCGGGTAGCGCGTGGCCAGCTGCGCCAGCTCCACTCGGGCGCTCTCGATCTGCCTGGCCACCTCCCCGGCGCGCTGCTCGAGCTCGTCGAGGATCTGCGGTGCGCGGGCCTGCATGTTGCGGAGCTTCGCGAACTGGTCCGCCTGCGCCTTGAGCGTCGCGTTGATGTCGTCCGTCAGCTGCAGGATCTCCGCGTACATCTCGCGCTGCTGCGGCTCGGTCTCGGGGACGTCGTCGTCGAGCTGCTGGCGCAGGTAGAAGGCCCGCTGCGCCTTGGTCTTGGCCTGCGCGAGCGCGGCGGTGAAGGCATCGGTGGCCTGCAGCCCGAACTGGGCCTTGGCGAAGCCGAGCTCCTCCTCGGAGGAGCGGATGGCGTCGTCGGCGCCCACGAGGGCGGTGCCGGCCCGCTTGGCGAGCTCCGGCGTCGGGAGGTTCAGCGGGTGGTCGCGCGGCAGGGTGCGCTGGGGCCCGGCCGGGCGCGCGGCTTCCTGCTTCTTGCGACGCAGGACCAGGAACGCACCGACGGCCACGATCGCGATGACGCCGATGATCAGCACCGTGCCGAAGAAGCCGCCCCCGCCGTCGCCGGCGGGGTTGCCGCCCGTGGCGAGCTCGCCCACGCCCTCGGCGAACGTGGTCGCCGCACCGGCCCAGTCGCCGGCGCCGAGCAGGGGAGCGACCTCCTGATCCGTGAAGCCCTGCAGCTCCTGGAAGTCCACCGGAGAGGAGGAGTGCCGTCCCAGTCCGTACTGGCTGATGTCCATGCCGACGGCCAGGAGGACGTTGTTGGGGCCGAGCCCGGACGCCGTCGCGGTCTCCTCCGCCCAGACCTCGTTGGTCAGCTCGTCGAAGTCGTCGACGAACGTGACGTACACCAGCTGGCCGGTGTCGGCCTGCACCTGCTCGATCGTCTGCTGGATCTCCTCCGCGTCGCCGCTCTCCAGCACCCCGGCGGAGTCGGTGACCTGCTCGGTGAGCTGCTGCGGCGGCTCGGCGGCCGCGGGCCCGGCGAGGGCCACGGCGGGAAGGGCGACCAGGACGGCAACGACCGCGGACCGGGCGGCGGCGACGAGTCTCACGTCGTGATCCTCGCGGGCGCGCCGGGGCGGCGCAATGGCGAAACGGCTCCGTTCGCCAAGGGAGGAGAGCGGGAACCATCGGCGCGCGCCCCGACGCGATCGCGCCGCATGTGGGGCTGGAGTGAACCGGGACCGCGGCGGACGGCCCGAGCCGATGCTCATCCGTCACGGTTGTGGCGCGATAGCAGCACCCCGGGCCGACCGACGCAGCGCCTGAGCCGATGCAGCGCCTGAGCCGATGCAGCGCCTGAGCCGATGCAGCGCCCGGGCCGACGCAGCGCCCGGGCCGACGCAGCGCCCGGGCCGGCGCGCGCGGCGGGGTGCGCCGCCGTGCCGAACGCGCGCCGCGCCGTCACGCGGTCCCTGTCGGCCGACGTCTGACCTCCCGGCGCCGTGACGGCCCCGGCGCCTGGAGGGCGTGGGCGCCGCCTCGGTCCGGTGTGACCGGCGTCCTGTTGATCATCGGCACCCGTCGCCTATCTTGTGCGGATGCTTCAGACCCAACCCATCCTCACCGTGCTCCAGCACGACCGCGACGTCCCGCTGGACCGCTTCGCCACCTGGCTCGACGGCGTCGAGACCCGGGTCGTCCGTCTCTTCGACGGCGAGGCCGTCCCCACCCTCTCCGAGGCCGGCGCCGGGTTGCTCGTGCTCGGCGGGGCCCAGAACGCCTACGACGACGAGCGTGCCCCGTGGCTGCCCGCCACCCGGGAGCTGTTGGCCGCGGCCGTCCGGGCCGACCTGCCGGTGCTGGCCATCTGCCTCGGGCACCAGCTGCTCGCAGCCGCGCTGGGCGGCCGCGTCGAGGTCGCCGCCCCTCCCGGCCGCGAGGTCGGCATCGTGCCGGTCACGTGGCGCCCGGACGCCGCGAGCGACCCCGTGCTCGGCCCGGTCGTCCGGGCGGCGCAGACCGCCGGTGCGGACGCCCCCGCGAACGGTGTCCTGCAGCCGAGCATGCACGGCGACGCCGTCGTCGAGCTGCCGCCGGGCGGCCAGTGGCTCGCCTCCTCCGCGATGTACCCCTTCCAGGCCATGCGCGTCGGCTCCGCCCTCGGCGTGCAGTTCCACCCCGAGGCCTCGCCCGAGCTGCTGGCCCGGTGGGCCGCCGGGCACGGGGACGACGGCGCGGCCCTGGAGGCCGAGGCGCGCGCCCACGACGAGCACGTCTCGGTCGCGGGACGCGCGCTGGCCCAGGCGTTCGCCTCGGAGGTCCGCGCGGCGGCCGAACGGCAGGCCGTCTCCACGCTGCAGGCGTGACTGCGGCGGCGGGTGGGTGGGGACCGGGAGGCCTCCGCCCACGTCGCCGAGCCCGGACGCTGACGTAGCGGTGGGTGCCGGCCACGGCCGGGCGGTGCCCGGCAAGTCCCGACCGGGAACGCCCTCGCGCCGGGCAGCCGGCCCGGCGCCTCGAGCCGTGCCGGCTAGGCCGTCGCCACGTCCTCGGCGTCGATGATCGTGTACGCGTAGCCCTGCTCGGCGAGGAACCGCTGCCGGTGCGCGGCGAACTCCTGGTCGACCGTGTCGCGCGCGACCACGGCGTAGAAGTGCGCCGTCTTGCCGTCCGCCTTGGGCCGCATGAGCCGGCCCAGGCGCTGTGCCTCCTCCTGGCGGGAGCCGAAGGAGCCCGAGACCTGCACGGCGACCGACGCCTCGGGCAGGTCGATGGAGAAGTTCGCGACCTTGGAGACCACCAGCCGGGAGATCTCCCCGGCCCGGAAGGCGCCGAAGAGCCGCTGCCGCTCGGTCACCGAGGTCTGCCCCGTGATGAGCGGGGCGCCGAGGTCCTCGGCCAGCTCCTGCAGCTGGTCGAGGTACTGGCCGATCACCAGGGTCTGCTCCCCGGCGTGCTTGGCGAGGATCTGCTCCACCACCCGCACCTTCCCCGGGGCGCTCGCGGCCAGCCGGTACCTCTCCTCCGGCTCGGCGGTGGCGTAGACCATTCGGTCGTGGTCGGGCAGCGTCAGCCGCACCTCCACGCACTCGGCCGGGGCGATGTAGCCCTGCGCCTCGATGTCCTTCCACGGGGCGTCGTAACGCTTCGGGCCGATGAGGGAGAAGACCTCGTCCTCGCGGCCGTCCTCGCGCACCAGCGTGGCAGTCAGGCCGAGCCGCCGGCGGGCCTGCAGGTCCGCCGTCATCCGGAAGATCGGGGCCGGCAGCAGGTGCACCTCGTCGTAGACGATGAGGCCCCAGTCGTGCGCGTCCAGCAGCTCCAGGTGCGTGTAGACGCCCTTCCGCCTGGTCGTCAGCACCTGGTACGTGGCGATGGTGACGGGCCGGACGTCCTTGCGGGCGCCGGAGTACTCCCCGATCTCGTCCGCGGTCAGGGTGGTGCGCCGGACCAGCTCCTCGCGCCACTGGCGCGCCGAGACGGTGTTGGTGACCAGGATGAGCGTGGTCGTCTTGGACCGCGCCATCGCGCCGGCACCGACGATGGTCTTGCCCGCCCCGCAGGGCAGGACGACGACGCCGGAGCCGCCGTGCCAGAAGGTGTCGACCGCCTCCTCCTGGTAGGGCCGCAGGTGCCAGCCGTCCTGCGCGAGGTCGATCCGGTGCGCCTCGCCGTCGACGTAGCCGGCCAGGTCCTCGGCCGGCCACCCGAGCTTGACGAGGACCTGCTTGAGGTGGCCGCGCTCGGAGGGGTGGACGACGACGTCCTCGTCGTCGATCCGCTCGCCGAGCAGGCCCTTGACCCGCTTGGAGCGCAGCACCTCGGCGAGGACCGGCTTGTCCAGGGCGTGCAGCACGAGCCCGTGGGTGGGGTGCTGGACCAGCTGCAGCCGCCCGTAGCGGTCCATCGTCTCGGCGACGTCGACCAGCAGGGCGTGCGGGACCGGGTAGCGGGAGTACTCGATGAGGGCGGAGACCACCTGCTCGGCGTCGTGGCCGGCGGCGCGGGCGTTCCACAGGCCGAGCGGGGTCAGCCGGTAGGTGTGGACGTGCTCGGGGGCGCGCTCGAGCTCGGCGAAGGGGGCGATCGCCCGCCGCGCCTCGGTGGCGCGCGGGTGGTCCACCTCCAGGAGCAGGGACTTGTCGGACTGGACGATCAGGGGGCCGTCGGGCATCTGGACATTGTCCCTCGCGGGGGGCGCCGGCGGCTGCGGGACGGGTCACAGCCGCGGGCCTACCGGTGCTCCACGACGGCGGCTGCGTGACGGGTCACAGCCGCGGCCCTACCGGTGCTCCTCCACGGTGGCGACGGCCACGGCGGCGACGGCCACGTCCGGGTGGTCGGAGAAGAGCCCGTCCATGCCGGTGTCGAGGAACGCGCGGATCTCGCCCACCAGGTCCCCGTGCTGGGCAGGGTCGGCGCTGCTGCGGAACTCGGCGGGCAGGAAGCTGTTCTCGGCCCGGAAGGTCCAGCCGTGCACCACCAGGCCGGCGTCGTGGGCGTCGTCCACCAGCGTCGTCGGCACCCCCAGGGTGGCGTCCGCCTCGCGGGGGATGACCAGGTCCTTGCAGGGGCCCAGCCCGTCGGCGTAGGTGGCGATCTCCTCCAGGCCCGACGGCGTGAGAAGGTCGGCGTAGGTGCGCGGGTCCCCGGCAGCGACCAGGTCGTACGGGGCTCCCGTGCAGTCGGCGAGCTGCACGAGGCGGAGGTCCGTCACCTCGTCCAGCTCGCGGAGGTTGCCGGTCTCGAAGCTCTGGATGAACGCGGGATCCTCCTCGTCGGAGTAGCCGTACCTCTCGAGGATCTTGACGACCTTCTCCTCCATGGACAGGCCGAGGCCGTCGAAGTAGGTCGGGTGCTTGGTCTCGGGGTACACGCCCACCGGCTCGCCGTCGCAGGTCGGCGACCTCCGGGCGAGCCGCAGGACGTCCTCGAACGTCGGCACCTGGTACCGGCCGTCGTAGGCGGTGTTGGCCGGGCGAAGGTCCGGGATGCGCTCCTTCGCGCGCAGCGTGTGCAGCTCGGCGAGGGTGAAGTCCTCCGTGAACCAGCCCTCGACCGACCGGCCGTCGATGACCTTGGTGGTCCGCCGGTCCGCGAACTCGGGGTGGTCGGCGACGTCGGTCGTGCTCCCGATCTCGTTCTCGTGCCGGGCGACGAGGACGCCGTCCTTCGTGGAGACCAGGTCGGGCTCGATGTAGTCGGCGCACTGCCGGATCGCCAGCCGGTACGCCGCGAGCGTGTGCTCGGGCCGGTACCCCGAGGCGCCCCGGTGGCCGATGACGACGACGTCGTCCTCGCCGTGGTGCACGTCCCGGGCCTCGGTGGGGTGCGCGATGGCGCCGAGCGGCAGTACGAGCACGGTCGCCGCGGCCAGGGCGGCGGTGGCGGCGGCCCGGAGAGTGCGCACGCGGGCAGCGTAGGAGCGCCGCGCAGCCGGTAGGAGCCCCCAAAACGCGGGGCATCTGAGGGCCCGCCGGGCCGTCAACCGTCCAGGGCGCCGCGCAGCCGCGCCCGGGCCGTCAACCGTCCAGGGCGCCGCGCAGCCGCGCGGCGTACTCCCCGGCCTCCGCCTCGTCGGCGTACTTGGTGCGCGGCCAGAAGAAGCCGCGCAGCCCGTCGCCCTTCGTCCGGGGGACGACGTGCGCGTGCAGGTGCGGCACGCTCTGGCTGACCACGTTGTTCACGGCGACGAACGACCCCTGGGCGCCCAGCGCCCGCGGCATGGCGGCGGCCAGCCGCTGGGTGGCGGCCAGGAACGGCGCGAGGGCGTCCGCGGGCAGCTCCGGGAGGGTGGGGACGTGGGCGCGCGGCACCAGCAGCGTGTGGCCCTTGAACACCGGCCGGGCGTCGAGGAAGGCGAGGGTGTCCGCCGTCTCCAGGACCACGTGGGCGTGCCCCTCGCCGGCCACGATGCGGCAGAAGGCGCAGGGTGACGCGCTCATGCCAGCGTGCCGGGGTCGTCGGGCACGTCCACCGCGTGCTCCCGCAGCACCTCCAGGGGCACCACCTCGAGGGCACGCTCGTGCGTGCAGGCGAGTACCACCGGGGCCGCCACGCCGTCCTCGAGGGCCTGCAGCCAGCGCACGGCGACCACGCACCAGCGGTCCCCGGGCCGCAGGCCGGGGAACAGCCACTCCGGCCGGGGCGTGACGAGGTCGTTGCCCACCCGCTGCTGGTGCTCGAGGAACTCCGCGGTCACCACCGTGCAGACGCTGTGGTTGCCCAGGTCGCCCTCGTCGGCGATGCACCGCCCGGTGCGGTAGTAGCCGGTCACCGGGTCGGTGCCGCACTCCTGCAGCTGCTCGCCGAGCACGTTGCGCTCGCTCATGGGCCGATCATCCCGACCCGGCCCCCGCGGCGCCATATGCGGTGCGGCGTGTGAAAGCCTGGTGCCGGACGGGAGGACGCCGATGAAGGTTGCCGGGCGTGCGGCGGTGCCGCACTTCGAGGTCATGAACATCCTCGACCGGGTCGCGCAGCTGCGCGCCGCGGGGCGGGACGTGATCTCGCTGTGCGCGGGCGAGCCCTCCGGCGGCGCACCCGACGACGTCCACCGGCTCGCCGCCGAGGCCCACACCGCCCGCCTGGACCTGGGGTACACCAGCGCGCTCGGCATCTGGCCGCTGCGCGAGGCGGTGGCCGGCCACTACGCGCGCTGGTACGGCCTGGAGGTCGCGCCCGAGGAGGTGGCCATCACCACCGGCTCCTCCGGCGCGTTCGTGCTGACGTTCCTCGCGGCGTTCGACCCCGGCGACCGGGTGGCGCTGGCCCGGCCCGGCTACCCGGCGTACCGCAACATCCTCAGCGCGCTGGGCTGCGAGGTGGTGGAGGTCGACTGCGGGCCCGCCGACCGGTTCCAGCCGACCCCGGCCACCCTGGACGCCGCCGTGGCGGCCTGGGGCCCGCTGGACGGGCTGGTCCTCGCCTCGCCGGCGAACCCGACCGGCACCATGGTCACCCGCGCGGAGCTCGCGGCCCTGACCGCCTGGTGCCGCGGCAACGGGGTCCGGCTGGTCAGCGACGAGATCTACCACGGCATCACGTACCCGGCGGACCCGTCGGCCCCGGACGCGCGCGGGGTATGCGCGTGGGAGCTGGACCGCACCGGCGTCGTCGTCTCCTCATTCTCCAAGTACTGGGGCATGACCGGGTGGCGGCTCGGCTGGGCGCTCATGCCGGCGGACCTCACGGGCGCGATGGACGCGCTCGCGGGCAACGTCGCCCTGTGCCCGCCGGCGCCCGCCCAGCTGGCGGCCGTCGGGGCGTTCAGCCCGTCGGCCTACGCCCAGGCCGACGCCCGCGTGGCCGAGCTTGCCCGCACCCGCGCGGTACTCCTGGGCCAGCTGGACCGGTTCGGCTGGGGGCCCGTCGCCCCGGCCGACGGTGCCTTCTACCTCTACGCCGGCCTGGGCGAGCGCCTGGGCCGCTTCCCGGACTCGGCGGGCTGGTGCCGGGCGCTGCTGGAGGAGGCCGGCGTCGCCGTCGTGCCCGGCGGCGACTTCGACGGCGCCGGTGGCCGCGACTTCGTGCGGCTCTCCTTCGCGGCGGGGGCCGGCGCGGTCGCCGAGGCGGTCGAGCGGATCGTCGCGTTCCAGGAGGCTCACGGCGCTTGACCCTCGGGCGCTGGAGGGGGGCCAGCCGCCCACCAGCGAGGCCGCGATGGACGCCGCCGGGCGGGCTGGGGCGCCCGCGCGTCAGGCAGGCGCGACGGCGGAGATGCGGTGCACCGCGACCGTCAGCTCCGTCTGCCGGTCCAGGTCCGTCACGCGCACCCGGCCGCCGTCGACGTGCACGGGCTGGACCCGGCGGCGCTCGGGCCGGCCGGTGGGGCCGACGAGCACCATCTCCACCGGCGTGCCGGCGGTGGCCGCCTCCCGCAGCAGCACGAGGGCGTGCACCGGGTCCGTGGCGGCGGGGGCGCCGTCCCGCCGGGCGGCGGCGTCCCGGCGGGCCCGTGCCTCGCCGGCGCGCATGCGCCCGACGACGGCGCGCAGGTCGGCGTCGTCCGGGCGCCTGGTGTAGGTGCTGGCGGCCGCTCCCGGGAAGGTGGGCAGCCCGCGCGCCACGCCGCGCCGCCCGCGGACGCCGACCTGGCGCACCCGGGTGGCCGCGCGGGGGCCGGCGCCCAGCCCCGTGAGCACCACGGCGCCGTCGGGGCCCTCGAGCACGGGGGCGAGGCCGGCCTCGTGGAGGACGTCCAGGACCTCGCCCGGGTCGGCCGGGCTGACGAGCACGGTGGGCGCGATCGCCCGCAGGCCCAGCCGGGCCAGGGCGGGGTCGCCCACCAGCGTCGCGGCGCCCGCCGCGTCGTCCAGGCGCAGGTACGCCCCGGCCGTGCCCACGCGCACCTGCCCGTGCCGGCGGGCCACGTCGCGGACCAGGTACTCCAGCGGCTGGGGGAGCGGGGTGCGGCAGCGCTCCGCGAGCGCGGCCAGCAGCTCGTCCGCGCCCGTGCCGGCGTCGAGCGCGCGGCGGACCGACTCCGCGGTGAACCGCACCGTCAGCGCCGCCCCGCGTGACTCCACCTCGGTGCACAGCGACAGCAGCTCGGCGAGCGCGGGCTCGGGCCGGCCCGGGACGACGGCGGTGAGGTCACCCTGGACCAGCAGCTCACCCACCGGCTCGGGCAGCGTCGCCTCCAGGGCGGCGGCGACCTCGTCGGCCGGCGCGCCGGCCAGGACCGCCCGTCCGGCCGGGGCCAGGGCTCCCGCCCCGGTCAGGCCCAGGCGCCCGGCCTCGGCCAGCACCGCCGCCACCGTGCGCTCCGGGGCCGTGGCGCGCGGGCGGCGCCAGGTGAGCAGCTCGTGCACCTGCGCGGGGCTGGGGCCGGCGCCGGGCGGCAGGTCGGCGAGCACGCGCAGGGCGCGCTCCCGCAGCTCCACGGCCCAGCCGCGCTCCAGGGTGGGCTCCAGCGCCGCGCGCAGCGTGCCCTGGTCCGAGCGGGTGCCGACCAGCCAGGGGGTCCGCGCGGAGGAGAACCAGGCGCGGGCCAGGTGCGCCCACCGGGCCGGCAGCGGGTCCTCGAGCCAGTCCAGGGCGGCGCGCGACGGCGACCACGCCACCGTCTCGTCGTCGTCCTGGGTCAGCAGCCCCGACATCGCGGCCAGCTCGGCGACCAGGGCGGCGTCCGCCTCGCTCACCTCCAGCGCCGCCGCGGTGCGCCGCAGCTCGCGCACCCCGATCCCGCCCGTGCGCAGCACGCTGGCCGGGGCCTGGTGCCAGGCGCGCAGCAGGGCGGCCACGAGGCGGACCATCTCCTCCGCGGCGCGCGCGCTCTCGGCCTCGACCACGGCGGCCGGATAGGTGCGCACGTCCTCGGCCGCCGGGGGCGTCGGTGGCTCACGATGGGTGCGGCCACCGCGCGCGGCGAGGGCCACCTCGCGCGGCAGCACCAGCTGGGTCGGGGAGAGGCGGCGCAGGATGCCGCGCCCGAGGAGCCAGGCCGCGCCCTCGGGCACGTCGTCTCCGACCGTGCCGACGGGCGGTCCCCAGGTCAGCGCGTCCAGCGTGCCGGCGGCGGACGCGGGCGCGTCCTTCAGGACGGCGCGGAGGGCGGCCGCGGTGGTCGGCGGCGCTGCCTCGGCGGGCGCCGCTTCGGCGGGCGCCGCGGCCGGCGCGTGCCGGTCCAGCTCCGCCAGGGTGGGGCCGAGTCCCGCCGGGTGCGGCCCGAGGGCCTCGACGAGCGCCGCCACGGGGAGGTCCCTCACCAGCAGCGCCAGCTCGTGCAGCCGCGCGTGCGCCGGCGCGGCGTCGACGCCGACGGCCTTGCTCAGGGCCGCGGGCGTGGGGCGGCGGACGGGAGCGAGGGCGACGGCCGCCTCGGCGACGGCCAGCTCGACGCCGTCCAGCCCGCTGAGCGCCCGCTCGACGCTCGGCCGCGAGCCGGCGCGGGCGGCGAGGGCGGTGAGCGACGACGGCGGCGGAGCGGCCAGGTCCGGGCGCGCGCGCAGCAGCGCGGCGATCCCTTCGTCAGCGCGCCGGGCGAGAGCGGCGGCGAGGACCTCGCCGGTCGCGGCCGCCGCCCGCGGCGTCGTCCCTGCAGTCATCCGCACCACACTACGGCGGCTGCTGCGCGTCGTACGCCAGCGGCTCAGCGCGCGGCCAGGCCACTCATGCTGCGCGCCGCGCGGGCTGCGTCGCTCCGGTCACGGACCTCGCTCCTGTACTGCGCCGTGACGCCGGGGAACCGCCGTCGGGCATCCGCGGAGCCCTCCGTCCTGCCACGCCCTCGTGGGGCGGGGAGCCGGCCGCGGCCCTCGGGTCAGAGCCGGCCGCGGCCCTCGGGTCAGAGCCGGCCGCGGCCCTCGGGTCAGAGCCGGCCGCGGCCTTCGAGCGGAGGCATCAGGGCCCACCGCGGTTTGAGCCGGGCGATGAAGGAACGTGGAAACGCGCTGCACAGGTGCCCGAACGCGGCCTCTTCGTCGCGCAGGTCGTCGTACACGAAGCGCCGCACGGCGCCGCCCGTTGCCCGGATCGCGTCCTCACGGAGCTTCTCCGCCACCACGACGTCCGACGACGCCGTGGAATCGCCCAGGTACTTCACCCGCCCGTCGAACTCCGCGTGCACGGACAGCCTGCTGCGCTCGTCGCCCGCGTTGTCGCGCAACCCGATGTGCCACGTCATGTCGGAGAAGTAGAGGCCGCGCGGCGTGGTGATGGCACCCTGGGTGACTGGCCGCGGCAGTCCACGCGAGATGGCGATCCACCGCAGCACCGTTTCGGGCGCCGATTCCCGTAGGGGTCCGCGTGAGTGACGACGGCCCGAGCCTTGACGATCCCCCGCTGACCTCGCCGGCGCTCGAGCCGGGCAAGGAGAGCGCTTCGGACCTGTTCGATCCGGGCGTCGGACGAGCGGCGCTGGCGGCGGTCGGGCCGGGTGAGGATACGTATGGCGCTGTCCACGACGACGAGCGCATCGCGCGGGTGCATGCTCATCGCGCAGTCCTCGATGGTGCGTTCCAGCGAAGTGACTGGCAGCCCGTGGACGACTGTGACGTCTTCCGGATCAACGGCGCCGACGTGGCGGCGCACATCGGCGGAGCGGATGGTGCTGGGCTTCACGGGCTGCGTCAGGTGGGTCCATCTGTCCGGGCGCCAGATCCAGCACCCGTGGATCAGGGCCGCGGTGACATGGCTGAAGACGTACTCGCACCGCAGCTGCTGCCCGAGGACGACGCAGCGCCCGAGCGCCTCGATCTCGTGGCGGCGCCAGCTCTGCTCGACGCCGTGACTGCGGATGTATCCGCCCCTCCGTACCTTGATCAGTGCGCCGCTCCGCACGCCGTGCCGGGCGCCGCCGACGCCGAGGTCTCTCGCGAGGAAGGTCTCCGGAATGTCGGGCGGTCGGGGAGTCGGATCGTGCATGCTCGAAGGCTCCGCCAAAGATCGACCGTCGCGCACCACCACCGGCGAACCTGTGAGTTGGTCGGTTCGGAAGGCTCCTGTGGGAAAAGCCGGGTCGCCGGCGGCACGTCCTGCTGCCCGCTCCGATTCGCCGCCCGGTGAGGGGCAAGCTGCGCCTCGTCGTCGCTCACCGGGCGCGTCCCCAACCACGCGGGATGGCGGAGGGCGGCGAGCTGGCCGAAGTAGAACCTCGCGCTCGAAGTCGAAGATCCGGACCGACGTAGAACGCTGCAGCTACCCACAACGCACGACCTCGGCTCAGGTGTTCTGCCTCAGCCGGCGCGCTGCTCGAGTCGTCGCGCTGCTTGAGATCGGCGCGCTGCTTGAGGTCGTCGCGCTGCTTGAGGTCGTCGCGCTGCTTGAGGTCGTCGCGCTGCTTGAGATCGGCGCGCTGCTTGAGTCGTCGCGCTGCTCGAGTCGGCGCGCCGCTCGAGTCGGCGCGCTGCTTGAGGTCGTCGCGCTGCTCGAGGTCGGCGCGCTGCTCGAGTCGGCGCGCTGCTCGAGTCGTCGCGCTTACCGGACGGCGGCGCTCTTCCCGGCGGGCTTCGCGCGTTCTTGCTCGGCGGGCGGTGCTCCTGCGAGGTGAAACTCAGGAGCTGAGCCAGAACGTCGGAGCTGGGCGGGGGACGATCGGGCCGCGGCATGACGTCGCGCTGAGGTCGAAGGCATGGACCCAGGTAGAACGTCGGAGCCTGTCGAAGCCCACGACCTCGGCTCTGGTGTTCTACCTCGCCGCGCCCTTCGCTCATGAGCCACGCTCAGGAGCGTCCCGCATCCGGGCCCAGTCGCCTACGGCGCCCGCCGCGCTTGGTGCGGGGTCGCCGCCCGGCCCCTTGTCGGCCCGGCAGGTGGCGTTACGCGCGGGCCTGCATCGGCCTGCCGAGGATGTGGCGCACCTGCACTGCCGACAGGGACGCGCTCGGCCCGCCGGGATTGATCAGCAGGGAGTCCGACCCCCTCTCGAGGAGCAGCTCGAGCACCGCGCCGACGCTCATCCGGCGAAAGCGCATGGACTGGTCCCACGCCGCGGCCTCGACGGCGGAGGTGAAGGCAGGCAGCGCCGGGCGGCCCCCGGGCGCGGTCAGCTCCAGCGCCCGCAGCGCCCCGCCCCTGCCCCGGTCACCGACGAAGAGCACGCCGTCGTCGGCGCGCAGGGCGTCGAAGAGGTCCTGGCGCGTCAGGTCGAGCCGGGCCAGCGCGTTCTTGACCGCGACGTTGTGGCCGGCCTGAAGCGCGAACAGCACCTGGTCGCGCCGGATGCCCAGCGGCGGGCCGGCGGGGTTGATGTACAGCCAGCGCGTCTCGGGGTCGCTGACGAAGAACGCCAGGACCCGGTCCGCCGGCTGCACGATGGACAGCGGCCCGCCGTCGTCCTCCTCGCGGAAGCGCACCAGCTCGTGGTGGTGGGTGAAGGCGGGCAGCGCCCGGCTGCCGTCGGGGGCGCGGATGAAGTTGATGACCAGCCGCTGGCCGCCGGGGTGGGCGTCGTCGTCGAAGCTGGAGCCGGTCGCGTCCAGCACGAGCTGGCCGCCCAGGGCCTGGCGCAGCACGTTGAGGGCGTTGGCGGAGCTCTGCTCCTGGCCGTACGCCGTCAACGCGGCGTGCACGGCCGCGTTGTCCTCGGGCACGTTGGGGGGCGGCCTGGTGTACGCCTCCCCCCGGCGGGCGGCCGCCACGACGCCGGCCACGGGGCCGGGCGTGGAGCGGTAGTACAGGTCCAGCTCGCCGTCCTCGTCGGCCAGCAGCGCGGGTGCGACGCCCGAGATGAGGTGGACCTCGCACCCGGTCCGCCCGCCTTCACCGCGGGTCTGGGCGACGACGGCGAGGATGTGGACGCCGTCGTCGGCGCCGCTGGTGCCGCGCACGACGGTCCAGACGCCGTGGCCGTCCGTGAACTCCAGGGGCAGACCGAGCTGGGCGAGCAGGTCCTTCAGCGAGGTCCCGCCGGGCACGTCGACCCGCCGGCGCCAGGGCCGCCGGCCGTCGTCCAGGGGGACGGCGTCGCGGTCCACCCGCACGGCGATCGTGGCCGGCACTTGCGGGGCGGGCATCAGGACTCCTGACGCGAGGAGGGACCCGGACGGGCTGCTTCCAGGCTCACCCATGGCGGCGGCGGGCGCGACCCGAGCGGCGCCGCTGGAGGGCCTGCCGGGCTGGCTCGGGAAAGGGCGCGACGCCCGCCCCGCGGCCGGTATCCTTGGGGCCAGGAAGTGGCGCCGGCACCGCCGGCGCCTTCGTCACGTGAAGGAACAAGAGGTCGCCTCGTGCCTACCGGCAAGGTCAAGTTCTACGACGCCGCCAAGGGCTTCGGGTTCATCGCCGCCGACGACGGCGGCGAGGTCTTCCTGCATGCCTCCGCCCTCCCCACCGGCGTGGCGCCGAAGCCGGGCACCCGGGTGGACTTCGGCATCGCCGAGGGGCGGCGCGGTCCGCAGGCGCTGTCGGTGACGGTGCTGGAGGAGCCGCCGTCGGTGGTCCGCGCGCACCGCAAGCCGGCCGAGGAGATGGTCCCGATCGTGGAGGACCTCATCAAGACGCTCGACCGCACGTCGAACTCGCTGCACCGCGGCCGGTACCCGGAGAACAGCAAGAAGCTCGCGCAGCTGCTCCGGGCCGTGGCGGACCAGTTCGACGCCTGAGGCGCCCCTCACGTCACGTCAAGGGGGCCCCTGCCCACGACCTACACTGAGCCAGTGCCTGCTGCCACCACATCCCGCACCACCACCCGACCCGGCAAGGAGCCGGTGCTCGCGGGCGCCGTCGACCTCGCGCGGCGTGCCGCCGAGGAGATGGCCCAGCCGGGGCAGGTGGGCGAGCACCGCGGTGTGGTGGTCGAGGGCGAGCGGCTGCTGACCCACGTCTTCGAGGCCCACGTGCCCGGCTACCGGGGCTGGCACTGGGCGGTGACGGTGGCGCGGCCGCCGCGTGGTCGCTCCGCCACCGTCTGCGAGGTCGAGCTGCTGCCGGGCGAGGGCGCGTTGCTGGCGCCGCAGTGGGTGCCGTGGTCGGAGCGGCTGCGCCCGGGCGACGTCGGCCCGAGCGACGTGCTGCCCTATGTGGCGGACGACCCCCGCCTGGAGCAGGGCTACGAGGCCACCGGCGAGGACGCGGACGAGCTCGCCATCTACGAACTGGGCCTGGGCCGGGCCCGGGTGCTGTCCGCCGAGGGCCGCGCGCAGGCCACGACCCGCTGGTACGAGGGCGACCACGGCCCCAACGCCCCGAGCGCGAAGGCAGCCAAGGCGCCGTGCTCCACGTGCGGGTTCTTCATGAAGCTGGCCGGCTCTCCCCGCACGGTGTTCGGGGTGTGCGCCAACGAGTGGTCGCCCGACGACGGCCGCGTGGTCTCGGTCGACCACGGCTGCGGGGCGCACTCGGAGACCGACGCGCCGCACCCGCAGTCGCTGTGGAACCCCTCCGAGCCGGTGGTCAACGAGCGCGACCTCGAGGTGCTGGACACGCACCCCGCGCCGCCCGAGGTGGTCGAGACGCCGCTCCCGGTCGCGGCGGTCGCCGGGCAGGCGCCCGTCGAGACGCCGGCTGTGGACGACGCACCCGTCGAGACCCCGGCCGCCGAGGAGGCGCCTGTAGAGACCCCGGCCGCTGAGGAGGCGCCCGTCGAGACGCCGGCTGTGGACCACGCACCCGTCGAGACTGCGGCCGCTGAGGAGGCGCCTGTCGAGACCCCGGCTGTGGACGACGCGCCCGTCGAGACCCCGGTTGCCGGGGAGCCGTCCGCCGAACCGCCGGTTGCCGAGAAGGACACGGCTGAGCCCGCCGACGTGCCCGCCCAGGTCACCGGCGAGGTCGCCGCGGAGGACGGCGTGGGCGCCGTCGCCGACGTGGACGCCGGAGATGCCGCTCTGAACGCCGACGCCGGCTCCGACGCCGCCGGGGCCGGCACCGACGCCCCGGGCGACGCCGGCGGCGCAGCCGACCAGGCGGAGGGCGAACGGCCCGCGGGCCGCTAGGCAGCTGACCGGGGCACCCGGACCCCACGTCGGCGCCTCCTCCCCGCGCGGGAGGGGCGCCGTCGTGCGTGCGGCCGCCGCGACGCGGGATGATGCCCCGGTGTTGGACGACTTCGGCGCCGCAGCGCTGCGTCAGGCGGCGCTGGCGACGTGGGCGACGGACCCGTCGCGGCTGCGGCAGGACGCCAACCTGGAGGAGGACCACGCCCGCGGCTACTACCGCGACCGGGTGGTCGTCGAGCTGGCGCAGAACGCCGCCGACGCCGCCGCGGCCGCCGGGGAGCGCGGGCGGCTGCTGCTGCGCCTGGGCGGCGGGGAGGACGCCGAGCTCCTCGCCGCCAACACCGGCGCACCGCTGAGCGCCGACGGCGTCGCGGCCCTGGCGAGCATGCGCGCCTCCGCCAAGCGCGCCGCCGGCATGGTCGGCCGGTTCGGCGTGGGGTTCGCCGCGGTCCGCTCCGTGAGCGACGAGATCACGGTGGCCAGCCGGCGGGACGGCGGCCGGATCGCCGCGGTGACCTTCTCGCTGGCGCGCACCGCCGCCGCGCTGACGGAGGCCGCCGCCGGGCTGCCCGCGCTCGCCACCGAGGTGGAGCGGCGCCGGGGGGACCTGCCCGCCCTGCGGCTGCCGTTCGGCACCGGCGACGCCGAGGTGCCTGAGGGGTACGTGACCGCGGTGCGGGTGCGCCTGCGCGGTCCCGCCGAGGTCGCCGCCGTGCGGTCCGCGCTGGCGGACCTCTCCGACGCCGCCCTCCTCGCCCTGCCGGCGCTGGGCGAGGTGCTCATCGAGATCGACGGCGAGCCGCCGCGCCGCCTCGCCGAGGTCGGCCGCAGGTGGCGCACCGTGCGGGCCAGCGGCACGCTCGACCCCGCCCTGCTCGCCGACCGCCCGGTGGAGGAGCGGGAGCGCAGCGGCTGGAGCGTGACCTGGGCCGTCCCGGTGGCCGGTGCCGGCGGCGCCGCCCGCGGCGTCGTCCACGCCCCCACGCCCACGGACGAGCCGTGCACGCTGCCCGCCCTGCTCATCGCCAGCTTCCCGCTCGACCCCTCCCGCCGGCACGTGGCGGCCGGGGCGGTGACCGACCTGCTCGTCCGGCGGGCGGGAGAGCTGTACGCCGAGCTGGCCCTCGGCGCCCGCGACCAGCCGGCGGGCGGCGGGGAGGGAGGCGACGGCGGAGCCGCGCCGCTCGCGTTCGTGCCGACCGGGCTGCCTGCCGGGCGGCTGGACGGCGCCCTGCACGCGGCCGCCCTGGACGCGCTGCGGCGCACGCCGCTGCTGCCGGAGGTCGGGACCGGCGAGCTGCTCGCCGCGCGCGCCGCGCAGACGCTCGCGGGACCGGTGGGCCAGGACGATGCCGTCCTCGCCGCGCTCAGCCCGATGGTGGCCGGGCTGGTCCGCGTCCCGGCGGCGTGGGCGGCCCAGGCCCGGGTGCTCGGGGTCGAGACCCGGGATCTCGGGGAGGTCGTCGAGGGGCTGCCGGCGGGCGGCCGTTCCGCCGGCGACTGGCGGCGGCTGTACGCGGCGCTCGCCCCCCACGCCGCCGGCCGGCGCGAGGCGCTGGCGGCCCTGCCGGTGCCGCTGGCCGACGGCCGCATCGTGCGGGGCGCCCGCGGGTCGCTCCTGCCCTCGCCGGCGGTGAGCGCCCTGTGGCGCGGCGGGGGTGGGCCGGAGGCCGGAGGGGCAGGCCCGCTGGCCGCCGACCTGGCGCCCGTCCCCGCCGACGCGGTCCCCGCCGACGCCCTGGCCGTCGGCGCCGTCCTCGACGCCGACGCGGCGGCCACGGCCGCGCACGGCGCGCGTGCCGGCGTCGCCCGGGCGCTGCCGGGGCTGCGCGTGGTGCACCCGGACGCCGCACATCCCGCCCTCGTGACGCTGGGTGCCGTGGAGGCCGACGCCGTCACGGTCCTCAGGCAGGAGGCGGTGCGGGCGGCGGTGGACGCCCTCGACGACGCCGACGGTGACGGCCGCGTGCCTGCCGTCGTCGCCGCCGTCCTGGACCTGGCCGCGGAGGCGGTGCGGGAAAACCCCGACGCCGACCTGCCGGCGTGGCTGGCGGGCCTGCCGCTGCCCGGGCCCGACGGCGAGCCGGTGCCCGCCGCGGAGCTGGTGCTGCCCGGCAGCTGGGCCGCGCGGGTCTTCGACGCCCTGGACGAGCTGGACAGGGCCGTCCTGGCGCGGTGGACGCCCGAGACCCTGCGGGCCGTCGGCGTCCGCACGGACCTGGTCACCACCACGGTCCACGACGTCGTGGCCGAGCCCGAGGAGGAGGACGTCGTCGACGGCTGGCGCGAGTACCTGGCCGAGCTGGCCGACACGCTCGGGCCCGGCGCCTACGTCGGCGACGTCGTCGTGGTCGCCGACCTCGACGCCGTCGCCGAGGGCGCCTGGCCCGCGGTGCTGGCGCGGATCGCCGAGGACCCCGACGCGCGGGCCGCGCTCCTCACCCCGGTCCGGGCCTCTTCCGGCGGCCGCCCGGGGCAGGTGGCGCCGTCGTACACCGCGTGGTGGCTGCGCGAGGAGCTCGGCGCGCCCTTCGCCCACCCCCGCGCCCGCACACGGGTGCCGTTCCTGCCGCCGGCGCCGGAGGGGCTGGACCGCCTGGACGACGCCGTCCTGTCCGCCGTCGGCGCGGTTCGCGACCTGGCCGAGCTGGACGCCGCCGGGTGGGAGGCCTACGCGGGAGGCTGGCCCGCCGAGGGCGGCGTCCCGCTTCCCGAGGCGCTCGCCGTGTGGCGGGCGCTGCCGGGGGCGCCCGAGGGCGCGGAGCTCGCGCCGGCGGCGGTCCCGGCGCTCGTCGGCGGCGCGGCCGCGATGGTGCCCGCGGAGGAGGCCGTCGTCGCCGCGCCGATGTGGGCGCAGGTGCGGGCGGTGGTCCCGGCACCGGCCGACGCCGTCGGGCGCGTCGCCGACCTCCTCGACCTCGACGCGGTCGACAACCTCGCCCCCGACGCGGCCGGCGCCACGCTCTCCCCGACGCCGGCCGAGGTGCTGGCGGTGCTGCCGGGCGCGCCCCGGAGCTGGTGGGAGTGCGAGGGGCTGCGCGTCGGGGGCGTCGAGGTCGCGTGGTGGGCGCGTGACGGCGAGGCCTGGGCGACGACCACGTCCGGGCTGGGCCGGGCGCTGGCGCAGGCGTCGGGCACCTGGTCCGCGCGGCACGTGCTGGAGGCCGTGCTGGCCGAGCCGGCGCGGACGGCCGAGCTCCTCGCCGAGCTGGCCGGGGACTGACCGGCCAACCGCGGCGCCCTCGGGATGCGCCGCGGCGAATGGTGGGCATGATGCGTGCCATCGGATCTCAGCGAGGGGGCAGAGATGTCGGACGTAGCACAGCACGGGCCGGACGCCGACCGCCGCAGCGCCAGCCGAACGCTGGAGCGCACGGGCACGTACCGGACCTTTGACGAGGTCGAGGAGACCCTCAGCCCGGCGGAGCAGCGCTTCGAGCGCCTGCGGCGCACGGTAGGGCTCTTCCTCGGCCCGATCGCGGGGGTGCTGGTCTACCTGCTGACCGGGAACCTGGACGACCCGGCGCGGAAGCTCGCCGGGATCCTCACCTTCGTCATCGTGTACTGGGTCACCGAGGCCATCCCCATCCCGGTGACGGCCGTGCTGGCGATCGCCCTCGTGGTCATCGTCGACGTGGCACCCGCCGCCGACGTCTTCGCCCTCCTCGGCAGCCCCACGCTGTTCGTCTTCGTCGGCGGATTCATCATCGCCGAGTCCATGCGCAAGCACGGCCTCGACCGCCGCTTCGCGTTCGCCGTACTGAGCCTGCCCGGCGTGGGCACGTCCACCGTGAAGGTGATCATCGCGTTCGGCGCCATCACCGCCCTGCTGAGCGCCTTCGTGTCCAACACCGCCACCGCGGCGATGATGATGCCCATCGCCGCGGGCATCGTGACATTCCTCGCCGGGATGCTGGCTGTCCAGACCGGCACCGACATCGACCCGCGCCGGCTCCGCTTCGCGACGGCGCTCATGCTCATGGTGGCCTACGGGGCGAGCGTCGGCGGGCTGCTCACCCCCGTCGGCAGCCCGCCGAACCTCATCGGGCGCGGCCTGATCGAGGAGGCCACGGGCGAGACGATCCCGTTCTTCAACTGGATGGTGCTCGCCTTCCCCGTCGTGCTGGCCATGTTCGTCGCGCTGTGCGTCATCCTCGTGGCGCTGAACCGGCCGGAGGAGAAGCGCATCGAGGGCGTCGAGGAGTACGTGCGCCGCGAGCGGGCAGCGCTGGGCCCGATGGGGCGGGGCGGGCGCAACACCCTCATCGCGTTCGCGACGGCGGTCGTCCTGTGGGTCACGCCCGGCGTCGTGGGCCTGGTCACCGGCGGCGAGGGGGCGGTGTACGACACCGTCGTGGACCGGATGAACGAGGGGGCCGTCGCCGTCGTGGCTGCGAGCCTGCTCTTCCTGCTGCCCGTGGACTTCTCCCGGCGGCAGTTCACGATCAGCTGGAACGACGCCGCCCGGATCGACTGGGGCACCATCCTGCTGTTCGGCGCGGGCATCACGCTCGGCAGCCTGCTCAGCAGCACCGGGCTCGCGGAGCGCATGGGCGGCGCCCTCAGCGACACGCTCGGCGTGGGGTCGCTGCTGGGGCTGACCCTGCTGGCCACGGTCATCGCCGTGCTCATCAGCGAGACGACCTCGAACACCGCCAGCGTCGGCGTCGTGGTCCCCATCGTCATCCCGCTCGCCGAGGCCGCGGGGGTGAACCCGGTCATCCCCGCCGTCGCCGCGATCTTCGGCGCGTCCTTCGGGTTCATGCTGCCCGTGTCCACCCCGCCCAACGCCATCGTCTACGGCACCGGCATGGTGCCGATCACGAAGATGGTCCGCTCGGGCGTGGTGTTCGACCTCGTGGGCATCGTGCTCATCGTCGCCGGCGTCATGGGCATGGGGGCGGTCCTCGGCCTCGGCTGAGGCGGCCTACGCCGCTGCGCTCGTCCGCCGCGCCGGTGCGCTCGTCCGCCGTGCTGGTGCGCTGGTGCGCAGTGCCGCGCCGGTGCGCTCGTCCGCCGTGCTGGTGCGCTGGTGCGCAAAGCCGTGCCGGTGCGCCGTGCCGTGCCGGTGCGCTCGTCCGCCGTGCCGCTGGGTGACGTACCACCCCTCACCGTCCAGTGAGTCCCGTGTCACGCCCGCGCCCCCGGTAGCCCTCGCGACGGTTCCCCCTGCGTTCTCGCCAGCCGGCTGGCGCCTGCCTGAGCTGGGCGGACGCGCACCTGCAGCGACCCCTCGGCCTGGATGGGGTCACTGAGCACACCGCGGGCTTGGGTGCGAGCGGACACGCCGAGAGTGACCAGTCCCACGGGTTGCGGGGGTGGTTTTCACGACATGTGTCTAGTTATCGTTTCGTGACCTTTTCGGTGAGCACGCCGTCGTGTGCGCCGTCCGAAGAGCTCCCTCGAAGGGGCTCGCCCCTTCCTGTGGAGGCCTTCCTTTGCCCAGTCACGCCTTGCCCACTGGTTCACCCGAGGCGCACCGCCAGAATCGTGCCGCCGAACGTCAGCCCGCTGCCAGCACCCCCAGCGAGCCGGCCTCCATCTACGGCAGCGACGTCGACGGCATCCCCACCGCGGTCCTCATCCGCCCGGACGCGCGTCGCCGGGACCTGCGGGCGCAGACGTCCACCACGACGCACCGCCGGCGGGTCCGCGTGCCGCACGTCGCCGCGCTAGGCGTCCTCGGCGCGCTGACGATCGTCACCCCGGTCGTGGGTGCCGTCAACGGCTCCGACTCGGCCGCCGCCGTGCAGACCCAGCCCAGCCTTCTCGGCACTATCGGCGGGAATCTCGCCGCGGCCCAGCTCGAGCAGGGCGGCACGCCCGAGAGCCTGAAGTTCGACCCGAACGCCGAGGCCCGGGCGCAGGAGGTCGCCGCCTCCCGCGCAGCCGAGCGCCAGGCCCGAGAGGAGGCGGCAGCCGCCGAGGCCGCGGCCGCCCAGGCCGCCGCCGAGGAGGCTGCGGCTGCCGAGGCCGCCCGTCAGGCCGAGGAGGCTGCGGCCGCCCAGGCCGCCGCCGAGGAGGCTGCGGCTGCCGAGGCCGCCCGTCAGGCCGAGGCCGCCCGTCAGGCCGAGGAGGCTGCGGCTGCCGAGGCGGCGGCTGCGGAGGCGCGGGCCAACGCGGTCGTCATGCCGCTGGCCGCCGGCACGTACCGGCACACCTCCGGCTACGGCAACCGCAACGACCCGCTGGGCCGTGGTGCGGCGTACTCCTTCCACCTCGGCACCGACATGGCCGCGCCGCGCAACACCCCGATCCACGCGGCGGCCGCCGGCACCGTGATCCACGCCGGCGCCGGCATCCAGGGGCGCTCGAGCAACCTGATCATCATCGAGCACAACATCAACGGCGAGAAGTTCTTCACCTGGTACGTCCACATGTACAACGACGGCGTCTACGTCAGCGCGGGCCAGCAGGTCGCCGCCGGCGACGTCATCGGCGGCGTGGGCTCCAACGGCAACTCGACCGGGAACCACCTGCACTTCGAGGTCCACCTGGCCGACGGTGACACCACCACCGACCCGCTGGCGTGGCTGGCGCAGCACGGCGCGAAGGACGTCAGCGAACTTCCCTGACGCACCACGGCCCGCGGCCGGTCCTCCTCCGGGAGGGCCGGCCGTTCTGCGTCCACCCACCAGTCCCGCCCGTGAAGCGAGCGCCGTCCCAGGCGTCCAGCGGGCCGCCGGCGGCTTGTGGGCTATTCGCAGCCCACGCCGTCGCCGTCACGGTCCAGGTGCGCTCCGTAGCCGGGCTCACCGGCGCGGACCGGTGCGGCCCCGGCCGCACGTGCGGCGGAGCAGTTCGCGAACGCCACCGGCGCGGGCGCTGGAACAGGCGCAGGCGGAGCCTCCGCGGCGGGGGGAATGGTCGCGGGCGGGGCGGGCGCTGGAGCCGAGGCAGCGGGGGCCGCGCCGTCAGCGCCAGCAGGGAGCGGCTGGTCCGGGCAGGACGAGAGCACCCGCACCATGGCGTCCTGTTCCGCCTGGGTGACCCAGAGCCCGTAGGTGTGCTTCACGCCCACCTGCCGGGCGACGTAGCTGCACCGGTACGCCGTGTTGGGTGGCAGCCACGTCGCGGCGTCGCCGTCACCCTTCTGGGCGTTGAGCGGGCCGTCGACGGCGAGCAGGTTCATCGGGTCGTTGGCGAACGCCGCCCGGGTGCTCTCGTCCCAGGACTGGGCGCCCTTCTGCCAGGCGTCGCTGAGGGCGACGACGTGGTCGATCTGGACGTCGTTCGAGGTGTCGTTGCCCCGGAGGAAGTCGATGGTCGAACCGGAGTACGGGTCGGCGAGGGTGCCGGTGAACACGACGCAGTCGCGCGTGCCCGGTTTGAAGGTCTCTTCCTCGAGATCACGCGCGAGGATGTCGTTGCGGGTGTCGCAGCCGTTGCTGTCGACATCGACCCAGCCCTGGCCGAACAGGTCCCGCTCGTAGCCGGTCTTGGGGGCGCGGCCCTTCACCGTCAGCTGTCGGGCCGTAGCGAGCGCGGTCGTCGAGGCCTCCTCGCCCGCCGCCGGGGACGGGACGTTCGTGGAGGGCGCTGCCTCGGTGGGCTCCTCGGGAGCAGCGGCGGGCGGCGGCGCGGGCGCCGCGCCCGACGGTGCAGGGGTGGGGCCGGCGGTGCCACCGGGGTCGGCCGTCGCGCTGCTGCACCCGACGAGCGCCAAGCTCACGAGCAAGACGGCGACGGCGGCACGAGGGGAGCGGCGGCCCGGTTTCCTGTTCGACACCTCGACATTGTGGACCGCGAGATGTCCGAAACCGTCGCGCACGCGCGGGGCGACGGTCGGCGTCGCGGTCGGCGTCCCGCGGATCCCCGGTGGACGTGCACGTCCCCTCAGCAAAATCGCTGAGCGCGGCGCCGTGCCCGTGCTGCCGGCGGGGTGTGGCGCAGGCCATGTTGTGTGGGTTTGATTCCGGGGTCGGGGTCTGTCTAATATTTCGGAGTCCCGCCAGGGAGGCACGGACACCGAGATGGTGGCCGGTCCCGCGGGGAGCCCCCCTTGAGCTTGGTCGTGGCCGTGTGCCGCGCCGTGGGGGTGGCCGGAGCGGTGCTCGGGGTCGGTCTCGTCGGTTGGTTGCGGCGGGGTTGACGCGGGGGGCCGGGATGGTTAGTATTGAGAGGTTGCCCCGGAGGGGTCGGGAACTTCGGTTTCTGGGTCTGATGGTGTGTGTCTGTTCTTTGAGAACTCAACAGTGTGCCAAGTTTTTGATGCCATTTGATCCTGGGTGTCGCTGGTCGGTCCGACTCGTTCGTGGGTCGGGCCGGTGGTGGCGTCCATGGGTTTGTTTTGTTTTGGTTGCGTGCCATGTCCCGGGCCCCGTCCGGGGGGTGGTGCGGATGCCATGGATTGGCTCCCGGCCGTTGGTTGGGGGTTGTCTTCGTATGGTTTGTCGGTGCGTGCGCGTTCTTTTGGGGGCGTGTGGGTGCCGCGGGTTTTTTACGGAGAGTTTGATCCTGGCTCAGGACGAACGCTGGCGGCGTGCTTAACACATGCAAGTCGAACGATGAAGCCAGCTTGCTGGTGGATTAGTGGCGAACGGGTGAGTAACACGTGAGTAACCTGCCCCCGACTTCGGGATAACGCCGGGAAACTGGTGCTAATACCGGATATGACACGCGAACGCATGTTGGTGTGTGGAAAGTTTTTCGGTTGGGGATGGGCTCGCGGCCTATCAGCTTGTTGGTGGGGTGATGGCCTACCAAGGCGGCGACGGGTAGCCGGCCTGAGAGGGTGACCGGCCACACTGGGACTGAGACACGGCCCAGACTCCTACGGGAGGCAGCAGTGGGGAATATTGCACAATGGGCGCAAGCCTGATGCAGCGACGCCGCGTGAGGGATGACGGCCTTCGGGTTGTAAACCTCTTTCGGCAGGGAAGAAGCCCCTCGGGGTGACGGTACCTGCAGAAGAAGCGCCGGCTAACTACGTGCCAGCAGCCGCGGTAATACGTAGGGCGCAAGCGTTGTCCGGAATTATTGGGCGTAAAGAGCTCGTAGGCGGTCTGTCGCGTCTGCTGTGAAAACGCGAGGCTCAACCTCGCGCCGGCAGTGGGTACGGGCAGACTAGAGTGCGGTAGGGGAGACTGGAATTCCTGGTGTAGCGGTGGAATGCGCAGATATCAGGAGGAACACCGGTGGCGAAGGCGGGTCTCTGGGCCGTTACTGACGCTGAGGAGCGAAAGCATGGGGAGCGAACAGGATTAGATACCCTGGTAGTCCATGCCGTAAACGTTGGGCACTAGGTGTGGGGGCCGTTTCCACGGTTTCCGTGCCGCAGCTAACGCATTAAGTGCCCCGCCTGGGGAGTACGGCCGCAAGGCTAAAACTCAAAGGAATTGACGGGGGCCCGCACAAGCGGCGGAGCATGCGGATTAATTCGATGCAACGCGAAGAACCTTACCAAGGCTTGACATGCACCGGAAACGTCCAGAGATGGGCGCCCCGCAAGGTCGGTGCACAGGTGGTGCATGGTTGTCGTCAGCTCGTGTCGTGAGATGTTGGGTTAAGTCCCGCAACGAGCGCAACCCTTGTCCCATGTTGCCAGCGGGTTATGCCGGGGACTCATGGGAGACTGCCGGGGTCAACTCGGAGGAAGGTGGGGATGACGTCAAATCATCATGCCCCTTATGTCTTGGGCTTCACGCATGCTACAATGGCCGGTACAAAGGGTGGCGATGCCGCGAGGTGGAGCGAATCCCAAAAAGCCGGTCTCAGTTCGGATTGGGGTCTGCAACTCGACCCCATGAAGTCGGAGTCGCTAGTAATCGCAGATCAGCAACGCTGCGGTGAATACGTTCTCGGGCCTTGTACACACCGCCCGTCACGTCACGAAAGTCGGTAACACCCGAAGCCGGTGGCCCAACCCTTGGGGGGGAGCCGTCGAAGGTGGGACTGGCGATTGGGACGAAGTCGTAACAAGGTAGCCGTACCGGAAGGTGCGGCTGGATCACCTCCTTTCTAAGGAGCGTTCCGGAACGCCCACGGCCTGTAGTACGCCGGCTGCTCGCAGCCGGCGGGAACCGGGTCGGCTGGGCGGGTCTGGTGGCCACGTCCCGCGGTGAACGACCGTCGGGGTGGTTGCTCATGGGTGGAACGTCAAGAGCTTGGGCACGCTGTTGGGTCCTGAGGGAACAGGCCCCACGGGTCCGGCGCCGCCGGACGCCCCGCGAACGCGGGTGGTGGGTTCCGGTTTGCTCTGGTGGCCGCCCCGGCCCGGGCGAGGACGCGAGGCGTCTCGTGCGGGTGGGTGTTGGTGCGTAGCTTGAGAACTGTACAGTGGACGCGAGCATCTTTGATCTTTTGTGGTCAAGTTTTTAAGAGCATTCGGTGGATGCCTTGGCACCAGGAGCCGAAGAAGGACGTCGTAGCCTGCGATAAGCCTCGGGGAGCTGGCAAACGAGCTGTGATCCGAGGGTGTCCGAATGGGGGAACCCGGCCGCAGTCATGTGCGGTTACCCGCGCCTGAATATATAGGGCGTGTGGGGGGAACGTGGGGAAGTGAAACATCTCAGTACCCACAGGAAGAGATATTCCGTGAGTAGTGGCGAGCGAAAGCGGATCAGGCTAAACCGGGGGTGTGTGAGAGCCGGCGGGCGTTGCACTCCCGGGGTCGTGGGACCCACTGGCCAGTTCTGCCGGACTGGTGGGGAGTTGACAAAGCTCGGGTGTAGTCGAACGGTCTGGGAAGGCCGGGCACAGTGGGTGAGACCCCCGTAGACGAAACGCCCGGGCCTCCTTGTGGGGATCCCGAGTAGCACGGGGCCCGTGAAATCCCGTGTGAATCTGCCAAGACCACTTGGTAAGCCTAAATACTACCTGGTGACCGATAGCGGACTAGTACCGTGAGGGAAAGGTGAAAAGTACCCCGGGAGGGGAGTGAAATAGTACCTGAAACCGGATGCTTACAATCCGTCGGAGCCTCCCTAGCAGGGGTGACGGCGTGCCTTTTGAAGAATGAGCCTGCGAGTTAGTGGCATGTGGCGAGGTTAACCCGGGTGGGGAAGCCGTAGCGAAAGCGAGTCCGAACAGGGCGTATCAGTCGCGTGCTCTAGACCCGAAGCGGAGTGATCTACCCATGGGCAGGTTGAAGCACGTGTAAGAGCGTGTGGAGGACCGAACCCACTTAGGTTGAAAACTGAGGGGATGACCTGTGGGTAGGGGTGAAAGGCCAATCAAACTCCGTGATAGCTGGTTCTCCCCGAAATGCATTTAGGTGCAGCGTCGTGTGCTTCTTGCCGGAGGTAGAGCTACTGGATGGCCGATGGGCCCTACAAGGTTACTGACGTCAACCAAACTCCGAATGCCGGTAAGTGTGAGCACGGCAGTGAGACTGCGGGGGATAAGCTTCGTAGTCGAGAGGGAAACAGCCCAGATCACCGGCTAAGGCCCCTAAGCGTGTGCTAAGTGGGAAAGGATGTGGAGTTGCCCAGACAACCAGGAGGTTGGCTTAGAAGCAGCCATCCTTGAAAGAGTGCGTAATAGCTCACTGGTCAAGTGATTCCGCGCCGACAATGTAGCGGGGCTCAAGCACACCGCCGAAGCCGTGGCACTCACGCAGACCCACGCCAGTCCTTGAGGCTGGTGCAGGGGCGTGGGTGGGTAGGGGAGCGTCGTGTGGGAGGCGAAGCGCCGGGGTGACCCAGGCGTGGATCCCACACGAGTGAGAATGCAGGCATGAGTAGCGAATGACGGGTGAGAAACCCGTCCGCCGAATGACCAAGGGTTCCAGGGCCAGGTTAATCCGCCCTGGGTAAGTCGGGACCTAAGGCGAGGCCGACAGGCGTAGTCGATGGACAACGGGTTGATATTCCCGTACCGGCGAAGGACCGACCATACCGAGCCCGGTGATGCTAACCACCCAACGGCGGTCATCGTCCCCTTCGGGGGGCACCGGCCGCCCGCGCGTGGGACCCGATCCGGCAGTAGGTAAGCGTGTTAACAGGGGTGACGCAGACAGGTAGCCACCGCGTGCTTAATGGCAATGCACGTCTAAGGATGCAGGGCGGGGTGCAGGCAAATCCGCACCCCATATGAGCCTCAGGTCCGATGGTGACCCCGTATGGGGGAAGCAGGGTGATCCTATGCTGCCGAGAAAAGCCTCGACGCGAGGGACTAGCCGCCCGTACCCGAAACCGACTCAGGTGGTCAGGTAGAGCATACCAAGGCGATCGAGAGAATCGTGGTTAAGGAACTCGGCAAAATGCCCCCGTAACTTCGGGAGAAGGGGGGCCTGAGGGGTGAAGCCACACGCTGGCTAGCCCTTTTGGGCCGCAGAGACCAGGGAGAAGCGACTGTTTACTAAAAACACAGGTCCGTGCGAAGTCGCAAGACGATGTATACGGACTGACGCCTGCCCGGTGCTGGAAGGTTAAGAGGACGGGTCAGCCCATCAGGGCGAAGCTCAGAATTTAAGCCCCAGTAAACGGCGGTGGTAACTATAACCATCCTAAGGTAGCGAAATTCCTTGTCGGGTAAGTTCCGACCTGCACGAATGGCGTAACGACTTCTCCGCTGTCTCGACCGCGAACTCGGCGAAATTGCACTACGAGTAAAGATGCTCGTTACGCGCAGCAGGACGGAAAGACCCCGGGACCTTTACTATAGCTTGGTATTGGTGTTCGGTACGGCTTGTGTAGGATAGGTGGGAGACCGTGAAGCGCCCACGCCAGTGGGGGTGGAGTCGCCGTTGAAATACCACTCTGGTCGTACTGCACATCTAACCTCGGTCCGTGATCCGGACCAGGGACAGTGCCTGGTGGGTAGTTTAACTGGGGCGGTTGCCTCCTAAAATGTAACGGAGGCGCTCAAAGGTTCCCTCAGCCTGGTTGGCAATCAGGTGTCGAGTGCAAGTGCACAAGGGAGCTTGACTGTGAGACTGACGGGTCGAGCAGGGACGAAAGTCGGAACTAGTGATCCGGCGGTGGCTTGTGGAAGCGCCGTCGCTCAACGGATAAAAGGTACCCCGGGGATAACAGGCTGATCTTGCCCAAGAGTCCATATCGACGGCATGGTTTGGCACCTCGATGTCGGCTCGTCGCATCCTGGGGCTGGAGTAGGTCCCAAGGGTTGGGCTGTTCGCCCATTAAAGCGGTACGCGAGCTGGGTTTAGAACGTCGTGAGACAGTTCGGTCCCTATCCGCTGCGCGCGCAGGAAACTTGAGAAGGGCTGTCCCTAGTACGAGAGGACCGGGACGGACGAACCTCTGGTGTGCCAGTTGTTCCGCCAGGAGCACGGCTGGTTGGCTACGTTCGGGAGGGATAACCGCTGAAAGCATCTAAGCGGGAAGCCTGCTTCAAGATGAGGTTTCCACCAGGCTTGTCCTGGGAAGGCCCCCAGCAGACCACTGGGTTGATAGGCCGGACGTGGAAGCGGGGCAACCCGTGGAGCTGACCGGTACTAATGGGCCGACAACTTGCCCACAACAAAAAGCAGCAGAGCACTGCACGCGTCCACTGTACGGTTCCCGAGATACGCCCCACGACCAGCCAACGTGCTGGTCGGGCCGGACATCTCCACAGAGTTACGGCGGTCATAGCGAGGGGGAAACGCCCGGTCCCATTCCGAACCCGGAAGCTAAGCCCCTCAGCGCCGATGGTACTGCACGGGAGACTGTGTGGGAGAGTAGGACACCGCCGAACACCCCTTCCAGAAAGGCCCCGACGCACCCGGTCGGGGCCTTTCTGCATGCCCGGCAAGGGTATTGTCCGCGCATATTTTTTGCCGGGCATTGTTCCCGTGAAACAGTGCAACGCCTGGGCGAGCGGGCTGATCCTGCCGGCGCAGGCACGGCGGAGGGCGTCACGTGGCTCACCGGCGGGCGGGATACGCGACGTCCCGCCGTCGGCCCGGTGACATTACGGACGGAGAGTTTCTCGGCACCGGTAGTCTCCGCGTATGGGCGACCGGGCAGAGGGCCTCGAGGAGCAGTTGGTTGGCGCACCTGCCGCCCCGAAGCCCGTTGCGGCGTCCCTCCCGGCCCGGCCCCCGCCGCCCGCCGCCGCCCGGTCGTCACGACCGTCGGCGTCGCGTCGTGGGGACCGCCAGTCACACCTGAGCGTGCTGCTGCGGCAGCTGCCGTTCTTCGGCGTGATGTTCGTCGTGGGTCTGGTGGTTCTCGCCTATGAGCCCGACTACGTCGACCGTGATCTCTTCTTCGCCGGCATCACGGTGACTCTGGGGGCCTGTGCCCTGACGATCGTGGTGCCGTGGTGGCGCATCGCGACCGGTTGGGCGTCGGTCATCCCATTGGCGGACATCGTTGCCGCGGGGCTCGTCGTCGCCTCCGGATTCAGGGCGAGCCTCTTGCTGGTGCTGCCCGCCCTCTGGCTGTCGACCGTCTACGGGGTGTGGGGCGTCGTCGTAGGTGTCGTCGCCGGGAGCGTCGCCGCATGGGTGCCCGACCTGCTCGAACCGGAGCTCGCCTCGACGGATGTCCAGCGACTCCTGCTGCTGCCCATCGTGCTGATCGCGGTGGGCACCTACCTTTACCTCGGGGAGCGGCGGTCGGTCGCCCGGCGCGACCTGCTGGGGAGTCAGAGCGCACTGCTGGAGGAGACGCTCGAGGACGCCCGGCGTGACCGGCGGCTGCTCGACTCCATCCTCAACACGATCGACGTCGGGGTGGTGGCCCTGGACGGCGACGGCCGGATCACCATCATCAACCGGGCGCACGCCGCGATGGTGCAGGGACGGCTGAGGGTGGGGGACCATGTCTCCGCCCACGGCGGCATCGACGGCTACGGCGCGGACGGCACGACGCCGCTAGGTGTGGACGGCTCGCCGCTGGTTCGGGCCGCGCGGGGCGAGCGCATCGAGCGGGAGCTGACGTGGTGGGACTACGGGCGGGGACGCCGGGTCGCGTTCCGCGTCTCCGCGGCGCAGCTGCGCGGCAGCGCGGACGAACGCGCTGGGGCTGTGGTCGTCTACCAGGACCTCACCGCGGAGATGGCTGCCCTGGCCCAGCGCGAGGACTTCGTCTCCTCGGTGTCGCACGAGCTGCGCACACCGCTGACGTCCGTCCTCGGCTATCTCGAGATGGCCGCCGACGACCCCACCGCCACGGACAGCGTGCGCGGCCATCTGCGGGTCGCCGAGAGGAACGCGGAGCGGCTGCTGCACCTCGTCTCGGACCTGCTCCTGGCAGCCCGCACCCGCGAGGGAGCGGTCGAGCTCGAGCACGAGCTCGTGGATCTGCGCAACGTCGTCGCCGAGGCGGTGCAGAGCCAGCTGCCTGCCGCCTCTGCCGCGAACCTCACGGTCCGCCACGACCTCACCGAACCCTGCCGTGTGCCCGGCGACAGAAGCCGGCTGGGGCAGGTCATCGACAACCTCCTGTCGAACGCGATCAAGTACAGCAGGCAGGGTGGGCAGATCGATATCGAGCTCCGCCCGGAGCCCGGAGCAGCCCGCCTGCGTGTTCGCGACACGGGGATCGGGATCGCACCGGCGGACCAAGAGCAGCTCTTCTCCCGCTTCTACCGAGCGCCCGCGGTGCGGCACGGATCGGTCCAGGGCACCGGGCTGGGACTCCACCTGTCGCGCCAGATCGTCGAGGCCCACGGCGGCACCATCGAGCTCACCTCCGAGCTGGGCGCCGGCACGCAGGTCGAGATCACCCTGCCCATGCCCGCGGTGGACGAGCGTCGGAGGCCCGCATGACCCTGGACGTCCCGACGCTGCTGGTCGTCGCGACCCTGGTGATACTCACGTCCTCCGGGATGTTCCTCGCGGAGGCGCGGGCCGCGGAGGCCGTCGACCGGCTCTGGTCGCTCGCCTTCGTGGCGGCCATCGCGACGGCGCTCGCGTACCTCGGGTCGACGCTCTACCCGGGACTGTGGTGGGCCAACGCCGTCGGCAACGCCGCCAGCGTCCTCGTGGTCTGGACGATGTGGAGCGGCATCCGCGCCTACGACGAGCGCCGGTCACTGATCCACGTCTCTGTCGGCGTCGCCCTCCTGGCGGCGGGCGCCGTCCTGCTGCAGGGCCCTGGCGCCTCGGCGTGGGCGGGGGGATGGGCCGCTCTGGCAGGCACCGCCGCCGGCGCGCTGCTGGCCGGCGCGGCGATCCTGCGCGGTCCGCTGCGCGGCTTCCGGTCCGGCGCCCTCCTCGCCGTCACCCTGCTGGCCGGGGGCGCGTACTACGCGGTCCGGCTGCTGCTCTACGTCGTCGAGGGACCCTACTCACGCGCCTTCGAGACCTACGCGGGCACGGCGGCGACGACGCTGGTCAACGTGCTGCTCGTGAACGGGGCGACCTTCGCCGCCCTCGCGATCCGGACCCGCGACGCGCAGGAGCGCGCCGCGGAGCACCAGAACTTCGACCCGATGACGGGAGCCCGGACCAACCTCTCCTTCGAGCCGCGCACTGTCGCGCAGTTGCGTCGCTCAGCGGAGTCGTGCAGTCCCGCGGCGATGCTCGAGATCGTGCCCGAGGGCGTGGAGGCTCTGGAGACGGCGTTCGGCAGGCCCTACGCCGACGCCGCGCTCGTCACGTGCGGCGAGATCGCGCAGACGCTGCTGCCGCCGCGGGCGATCATGGGGCTGGATCCGGGGAGCGGCCGCTCCTTCCAGGTGCTCGTGCCCGGCTGGGACGAGCACGATGCCGTCGAGTGGGCGACGCAGGTGCGCAAGGAGCTCATCGACACACCCGTGGAGGTGCCGGGCAGCCGGGTGCGGGTGACCGTGAGCACCGGCATCGCGACCGCGCACCGCGGCGGTTACGACCTCGGGGACCTCTGCGACGCCGCTCGAGAGGCGTCGCTTGCGGCCGTTGCTGAAGGTGGGAACCGCGTGAGGGTCTCCACCGAGAAGGCTCACGACACGCACTGAGCGCCGCAGCGCCGCGCCGACCGGCAGGCAGAAGCACCGGGAGAGGCACCGCCCACCGAATGCTGAGCCGATCTTGAGGTGACACGAACGCTCGCTGAGACGGGCGCTGAGGTCCGCCGGTCATTCTCGGAGACGCCGCCGGGCAAGGGCCCGCGCGCCCTCCCACCACGACGAAAGAACGGCCATGTCTCCCAACGGCTCCGCTCAGCACCGCGCATCGTCCAAGAAGGCCACCAAGGGCATCGTCGCCGGCGTTGCCGGCGTCGCGCTCCTGACCGCAGGGGGCGCGTCCTTCGCCACCTGGCAGGACGACTACCTCGCCGAGGGCTCGATCGAGGCGGGCGAGCTGTCTCTGGAGACGGGTGACGCCGCTGGAAGCTGGACACTCAACGGTCGTGAGGTGACGAGCGCGCACATCGCCGCGCTTCGTGTCGTCCCGGGTGACCAGCTTGTCTTCTCGGACACCGTCGTCCTGACCGCCGAGGGCGACAACCTCAAGGCGACCCTGCGGACGTCGCTGGGCAACGTCGGCGAGCTCGCCGATGATGTCAGCACGACGTTCACGGTGCGTGGGACGACCTACACCCAGGCCGGTGCTCTGGTCGAGGAGATCAGCGGGAACGAGGGCACGATGGAGCTTCCCGTGTCCGTCACGATCACCTTCCCCAAGGAGGCCACCGGCGGCCAGGGCGAGATCTTCGACTTCTCCGGCACCGGTCTCCTCCTCCAGCAGACGGCGTAGCGGCGGTTCCCGAGCGCAGCGGACCCGGCGTCGGGCAGCGACAGCCCCGCCGGACGGAGCGGAAGCACGGATGGAAGTGACAGCATGACCAGGCTCGCCGCGCGCGCCCTCGCGGCAGCGGCGCTCGCCGTCGTCCTCCTCAGCGGCAATGCGGGCTCCTACGCCCTGTGGTCCGACGCCAGCACCGGTGCCCGCCTCACGGATCACCGGCGGTGAGCTCGGCCTGGTCCAGCTCCCCACGTCCGTCACGCTCGACCGGCACATCGGCGCCCGCGTGGAGAGCCGGGACGTCACAGGCTCGCTGAGCGCCGAGAGGCTCGTGCCACGGGACGTCCTCACCTTCACCGTGCCGGTCGAGCTCGAGCTCGCGGGTGACAGCCTGACGGCCGTGCTCGCGCTCGACACGAGCCAGATGTTCGGCGCGGATGCCGGCTCCGAGCGGCTGGCGGCCCTCGCGCGTGAGGCGACGACCGTGCAGGTCCGCTGCAGCTGCGACCTCCACCCGGCCGACACACCCGGCTCGGCCGGTGCGTGGGTGGTGTCGGCGGTCCATGACCAGCAGGTGGTGACGGCCACCATCACGACGACGATCCCCGCAGCTCCGGCTGACGGCCGGTGGGGGACCGAGCTCCAGGGCCAGGCACTTCGGGCCGGGACGATCCTGTGGACGCTGACGCAAGAATGAACGACAAGCCCTCCTCCAGCCGACCCAGCGCTCCTCGGCGGGTCGGACGCACGGCACTCCTGGTCGCCGCGGCCGGCGCACTCGCCATCTCGCTGAGCCCGTCGGGCGGCACAGCGGCGGCATGGCGCGCGGAGGTTGCCGTCCCGGTGGCCGCCGTCACGATGGACTCGTTCGACCTCAGGGTCGATCCGGTCGCGACTGGATCCGCGACCGTATCGACGACCGCGACGGCGGCGACAGCGATCTTCAGGCCCGCCGGCGTCGTCGTCACCGACAACGGATCGGACGTGGGGAGTTCCCTCCCCGGGACGGGCATCAGCTACTCGGCGGCGAAGAACGGCTCTTGCACCGCCCCGTCGGCCACCTGGTCGGTGGCCACGGACGAGCAGGGCCTGGAGATCCGCCCGCAGAGAGGCACACAGGGGGTGGGACTCGCCCCGCGCGAGGCCGCGACCTTGTGTCTGCACATGACGCCGGGCGACGAGCTGCAGCGGTCCTACGGCGGAAAGACGTTGACCGTGGAGACGACGCTGGCTGCCGTCACGCCCGCCCCGGCCACCTGGACGGCCAGCACCACCTGGGTGGTGGAGTACCAGGTTCCGCGACAGCCGGAGCCCGAGCCTGCGCCAGTGGTCAGGCCCCCGAGCCCGCGCGGGTGCGTCATCACCACAGCCAACGAGAAGGTCGCGGCCGTGTCGTGGACCTGGAGCGGCGAGGCGGCGCCCGTCGCGTGGGACCTGCTGCGGTGGGACGGGAGTGCCTGGGTGTCGATCGACAAGTTCGCCGACCCGGTCGGAAAGGACCTCGAGTGGCCGGCGGGGCACACCCTGCCCGCGGAGGCGCGCTCCGCCACCATCCGTCCGGGCACGTTCGACGGCGCGATCGCCCACGTCAAGGTTCGCGCCTACACCGACGGGGGCACGTACAACGACAGCGCCGAGGTGTTCACCTTCGTCGGGGACAACGGCGCGTCGGGACACGTGGAGTGCGGCGGCGTGGTCGCCGATCCGCATCCCGGTGGAGGGACGAAGTGATGCGCTCGATCACCCGACGCCTGGGCAACGCCGTCCTGTGGCTGGTGCTCGCCGGGGTGCTCCTGCTCGCCGTCGCCCTCATCGCCGTCCCCCGGCTCACCGGCTGGGTGCCGCTGACGGTGCTGACCGGGTCGATGGAGCCGACGGTCCCCACCGGGAGCCAGGTGGTGGTGGAGACCGTCGACGGGGAGGCCGACGCGGCCCGGCTCGTCGTCGGTGACGTGATCACGTTCATGCCGTACCCCGACGATCCGACACTCGTCACCCACCGCATCGTCACGAAGTCCCAGGGGGCGGACGGGAGCGTCTGGTTCACCACGCAGGGCGACGCCAACGACGCGGTCGATGCCTGGACACTCACGGCCACGCAGATCCGTGGCGTGATGCGGTACCACGTGCCGTACGCCGGCTACGCGGCCACCGCGCTCACGGGCTCGCAGAAGGACGTCGGCGTGACGGTGGCCGCTGCGGCGCTGTTCGCGTATGCCGCGGTCCAGCTCGGAGGCGCCCTCCGTGCACGGCGTCCCGGGCCGAGCGTCCCCCTGACCGCCGGAGCGGGCGCTGTGGCTCAGGGGGCTGCCCACCTGAGCGACATCGCTCGTACTCCCGTCACTGCTCGGCCGACTCTCACGGTGGCCGTGCGGAGCCGGGTCGTCCACGAGCCCGCCCCGGTGGCTCCTGGAGGCGGGCACCACCAGGAGTCTCGACACGTCGACCGTGGCGCGGCGTGAGGCAACCACCCGGGCCCGCCAGCCGCCGGAGAGGCCGAGCTCAGCATGACGGCGTCAGCCGGTAGCCCACGCCTCTGACCGTCTCGATGAGGCGGGGCCGGGTCGCGTCCTCGCCGAGCTTGCGGCGCAGGTTCGCCACGTGCACCTCCACCGAGCGCTTGTCGGCGTCGCTGACATCCGCGCCGGTGGAGAACTCCTCGTTCCACAGCGCCCTGACGAGCTCAGCCTTGGTGAGGACGCGGTGCGGCTCGCAGAGCAAGGCGGCGAGCAGCTCGAACTCGCTCCGCGTCAGGCGGACCGGCATCCCGTCGAGGTCGACGAGGCGGGCGTCGACGTCCATCTGCAGGCCGTTGTGCGCGAGCATTCTGACCGCCGCCCTGGTGGGCCCCGCCACGTCCGCCGGGCCCTCAGCACCGGTGACCAGGCGCGGACGGCGCAGCATCGCCGAGATGCGCGCGCGCAGCTCTCGCGGCCGGAACGGCTTGGTGATGTAGTCGTCCGCGCCCGCCTCCAGCCCCATGAGGGTGTCGATCTCCTCGGCGCGGGCAGTGAGCATCACGATGTACGTCGGCGAGAAGGTGCGGACGCGGCGGGCGACCTCGAAGCCGTCGATGTCCGGCAGCGAGACGTCCAGCGTGGTCACCGAGGGCGCGTGCTCCCGGACGAGGGCAACGTCGGCGGTGCCGGTGCCGGTGGCGTGCACCTCGAACCCGCCCTGCCCCAGGACGGTCACCAGGAGCTCACGGATGTCCTCGTCGTCCTCGATGACGACGGCCGTGCGGCGCTCGCCGAGCTCGCTCATGCCCAAAAGATAAGGGCTCCGTCCGCATAACGGCGGACCGACGGCCGTACGGCGGTCCAACGGGTGGGGCCATCAGCCCCCACCGTGCGCCTGCACAACTCACCCCGCACTCACCCCCTGTCGCGGTTTTTTTGGAGTGGTGTGCCTCTGAATCATCCGGCGATCACCCGTCCTCACCCCCATCGCCGCGAGGAGCGGGTGGTGGGCTGTGCCCGTCAGCCAAATCCAGGACGGCGCCGTCGCCGGGCGCCGTGCCCGCTCAGCAGGAGGGATGCGCCCATGGACGCAATCGTCGACAGCGCCGTGGTGCGTGCCCTGAACGAAGAGCTCGGAGCGGAGCGGGCAGGCGCGTTGGGAGCAAGCTATCTCGCCACCCTCGAGGAACGGGTGTACCACCTGCGCGCCGCCCTCGCGGCGTTCGACTCCAACCGCGCGGTCATCGCGCTGCGCGGGCTGCGCAGTGCCAGCGAGCTGGTCGGCGCCCGCGCGCTGGCGACGGCGGTGGCGGAGATCGAGCCGGCGGTACGCGCCGGGCGCTATGCGCCCGCTCGCTCCGCGCTGCCCGAGATCATGCAGCTCGCGGCGGCGACCACGCGTGAGCTGAGCGACCTGCTCAACGCCTCCACGCGAGACGGTAGCCGACTCCGCGCACCGTCTCGATGAACCGTGGGTCGCTCGCGTCGTCGGAGAGCTTGCGCCGCAGGTTGGCGATGTGGACCTCGACGGTGCGCCGTTCCGCGTCGCCCAGCGCGGAGCTCGTCGCGACGCCCTCGCCCCAGAGGTGACGGCTCAGCTCGGCCTTGCTGACGACACGCCGGGGCGAGCCGAGGAGGGCGGCGAGCAGGCTGAACTCGCTCGGCGTCAGGTGGAGCTCTGCGCCGTCGAGCACCGCCCGGTGGGCCGCGACGTGCAGCTGGAGCCCCCGGTGCGTGAGCACGGCGGGCCCCGGCACGGCTGAGGGGTGGGGCGCGGGCGCCACCACGCTGGTCGCCACGCCGCCGACGTCCGACGCGCCTGGGACATCGGCCGCGACCGCCGCGGGCGTCGCCCTTGCGCGTCTGGGGCTGGGTGCCGCGGGCGCGCCCGCGACGGTGCCGGCCGCGACGGCGGTCGTGGCCGAGGGGGCGGCGACGGGCAAGAAGGGCGGCCCCGGGGGCGCGGCACCGGCGGGTGCGGCCGGAACCAGGTGCCGCGGGCGGCGCAGCATGGCCTCGACCCGTGCCCGCAGCTCGCGCGCGCGGAACGGCTTGGTCATGTAGTCGTCCGCGCCCAGCTCGAGACCCATGAGGGCGTCGATCTCCTCGGTGTGCGAGGTGAGCATGACGAGGTACGTCACCGAGAAGGTCCGGAGGCGGCGGGCCACCTCGAAGCCGTCGATGTCCGGCAACGAGAGGTCCAGCGTCGTCACGAGGGGGTCGTGCTCGCGGACCAGCTCGACGCCGGCGCTCCCGGTCGGCGCCGCGTGCACCGTGAAACCGGCCTGGCCCAGCACGGACCCGAGCAGCCCGCGGATGTCGTCATCGTCCTCGATGACGACGGCGGTGCGGTCCTCGCATATCTCGTCCATCGACGCGGGACACTACTCCAGCCAGGGGCGAATTACCGCCATTTCAACGCGCTGACCTGCAGCGACGTGCGGACCTGAATTGTTGCGCAGCGCGGACTCGGCACGCCGCCGAATCGCCCGGCTCCGTCCTCGCCGCCACCCTCCACTGAGACTTCCCCTTTGCTCGCGGCCACGGCGACCCGTTGCGCCGAGCCCGGCGCGTGTGCGCCGTAAAATCGGCGGAATGCCGCCACCCTCCCGCCGTGAGACCGACGTTGGCCCCATGTTCCCGTTCCGGACCGTCGTTCTCGCGGCCCTCGTGCCCTCGCTGGTCTTCGAGATCGGCGTGGGGGCGATGCTGCCGATCATCGCGCCCACGGCGGTGGGGCTGGGCGCCAGCCTGGCCGTCGCCGGCGTCGTGGCCGCGCTCCTGCCGCTCGGGCAGATCCTGGCTGACCTGCCGGCCGGTGCCCTGGCGGCCCGGGTGGGGGACCGCCGGGCGATGATCATGGCCGGCGGCGTGGCCGCCCTGGCCTTCGCCGGTGCCGCCGCGGCGGACGACCTCGCCCTGCTCGCGGTCGCCGTCCTCGCCACGGGCGCTGCCTCCGCCGTCTTCAACCTCGCCCGGCACTCCTACCTCACCGAGGTGACGCCGCCGCTGCGGCGGGCCCGCGTCCTGTCCACCCTGGCCGGCGTCCACCGCATCGGCCAGTTCCTCGGTCCGTTCGTCGGCGCTGCCGTGATCCACGGCGGGAGCGTGCGCGGTGCCTACCTGCTGGGTGTCGGCACCGCGGCGGCCGCCACGGTGACCGTGATGCTCTCGCGGGACGGCACCGGCGGGACCGACGGCACCGTGCGGGAACGGCGCGCCGCCCGGCGGGCCGCGCGCAAGGCGAGCCCGGGCCCCTCCATGGCCCAGGTGCTGCGCGAGCACCGGCGCCTTCTCACCTCCCTCGGCATCGCCGTGCTGCTCGTGGGGGCCGTGCGCGGCGCACGCCAGACCGTCCTGCCCCTGTGGGGCGAGCACCTGGACCTCGACCCGGCGGTCACCTCGGTCATCTTCGGCGTCGCCGGGGCGGTGGACATGCTGCTGTTCTACCCGGCGGGCAAGGTGATGGACCGGCTGGGCCGGCTGTGGATCGGCATCCCGTCGATGCTCGTGATGGGGGCGGCGCTGGTGCTGCTGCCGCTGACCAGCACCGTGGGGGGCATGGCGGTGGTCGCGGCCGTCCTCGGGCTCGGCAACGGCATGAGCTCCGGCATCCTCATGACGCTCGGTGCCGACGTCTCGCCGCGCGAGGGGCGCGCGCGGTTCCTCGGCATGTGGCGCGTGCTGCAGGACAGCGGCGGGGCGCTGGGGCCGCTCGTGGTCTCCGCCGGCGCGGCGCTCGGCTCGCTCGCGGCCGGCATCTGGGTGGCCGCGGTCTCCGGGTTCGCCGCCGCGGGCGCCCTCGCCCGCTGGGTGCCCCGCTGGTCGGTGCACGCGAGCAGGCGCACCCGGCGGCGGGCTGGGCTGATCCCGTGAGCGACGGTGGCGCGCGCGTGCGGGACGGGTTCTTCGCACGGGAGGGGGCGGCGTGCCTTCCTACCGGGTGACCGTCCCGGTCGGGAACCTGCGCGCCGGCGTCGCGCCGGAGGGCGTGCTGCCCGCGGCGGCCGACGCGGCGGGCGCGCTCATGACGGTGGAGGCCCGGGACGTCGCGATCGTGCGGGGAGAAGCCCTGGTGCGGGTGCGTTTCGCGGCCGACGACGACGGCGACGCCGACCACGTGGCCGCCCGGGTCACGGCTGCCGTCCGCCGGCGCGCGACGGCCGGTCAGGCGCGGCTGGAGTGCCGCGCCGGCAGCCGCTGGCGGCGTGTGCGCTGACCCGGGCGCATCCCGGCGGCGCGCGTTCAGCCGGATCTATCCTGGCGGCTGGTGCGCGACCACGATTCTTCTCCCCCGACGCGCGTGCCGGGGGAGGAGAAGGGTCGGGGCCGCGCCCTTGCGGACGCGGCCCCGGGCGGGCGCAGGCGGTATCAGCCCACGGCGTCGAGCGCGTCGACGATGCCCTCGCCGTAGTAGCTGTTGTCGTCGGTCGTGCCCACGCACGCGGCACCGCGCGTGGTGGTGGTGCACTCGTGGTCGTCGGCCTGCTCACGCAGCATGGTCACGATCTGCGCGGGCGTGGCCTCGGGATGGGCCGACTTCAGGAGCGCCGCCACGCCGGCGACGTGGGGGGAGGCCATCGAGGTGCCGCTCATCCTGGCGTAGGCGCCGCCCGTGTACGTGGACAGGATGGAGGAGCCCGGGGCGGCGACGTCGATGACGCCGAGGCCGCGGTTGGAGAACGAGGACAGCTGCTCGGTCTGGGTGGTGGAGGAGACGGTGACCACGCCGGGAAGCTCCGTCGGCAGGTCGTGGCAGCCGCTGTTGATCACGCGGTCGACGGCGGTGGAGTCGTTCGGGCTGGAGGCGTTGGTCGTCTTGTTGGCCAGGTCGTAGGCGCTGTTGCCGGCCGCCGCCACGCTGACGACGCCCTTCTTCTCCGAGTACGCGACGGCCCGGCGGACGGCCTCCTTGGCGGGGGCCTGCTCGGGCTGGTCGTCGCACCAGAACTCGAAGGGGTCGACGTAGTAGCTGTTGTTGGTCACGTCCATGCCGTGCTCGGCGGCCCACACGAAGCCGCAGATGGCGTACTCGGGGTAGATGTACCCGTCGTCGTTGACCACTTTGACGGAGGCGATCTCCACGTTGGGGGCGACGCCGACGATGCCGACGCCGTTGCGCGCCGCGGCGATGGTGCCGGCGACGTGGGTGCCGTGGGCGCTGGTGGTGGGCTCGGAGGCGCCCGGGGTGGTGTCCGGCCGGCCCCCGTCCACGCAGCTGACCGAGGTGTCGAGGTCGAGGTTGGGCGCCAGGTCGGGGTGGGTCGACTCCACGCCGCTGTCGAGGACGCCGACCAGGACGCTGCGGGCGCCGTCGGTGATGGCGTGGGCGTCGTCGGCGTTGATCTGCGCCATGTTCCACTGCTCCGCCTCGCGGGGGTCGGCAGCGGGCGCGACGTCGAAGACCTCCCCGGGGGAGAAGCCGCCCAGCTGCGGCTGGCCCTGCGCCTTCTTGTACTCCGCGGCGCCCCGCGAACCCGGGGCGGGCGGGGCATCGCCGATCTCCGGGGTGCCCTCGGAGACCGGGGCGGTGCGGGTCGTGCCGACGGAGTGCACGGCGTTGCCCCCGGCCGCCACGACGTCGGAGCCGAAGGAGCCGTTGGTGGAGTGCGCGACGACGACCCCGATCTGCGGCCAGGACTGCACGACGACGCCCTCGGCGTCGCGCACGGCCGCCTCCACGAGGCGGGTCTGTCCCGGCGTCGCCGCCTTGGCGTTGACGACATAGCTCATGAGCACGCCGTCCGGCGTGGCCACGGGCACGGGCGTGGACGCGGGCTCGTCGAGCGGCGCCGCCGCAGCGGGGCCGGCGAAGAACGAGGCGGTGAGCAGGCACGTGGCCGCGGCGCCGAGCGCGCCCAGGCGGCGATGAGCCGATCGATGAGACAAGAGATTCCCCCGGATAGAAAACGGTCGTCTCCGCACCACAATGTGCGGGTGCCGAGGAGTGTAACGGACGCCACATTCCGACCATATTGCGGGGCGGCGACGCCGGAGGGCCGGGCGGGGAGCCCGGCCCTCCGGTGGTTGTCGCGCTCCGGCCTCGCAGCTGGCGCCCGTCAGCCGACGAGCACGCTGATGAGCATGACCATCGCCAGGCCGACGATGGAGTTGCACAGCTCGAGCAGACCCCAGGTCTTCAGCGTGTCCTTGACCGAGGGGTCGAAATAGCCCTTGAACAGCCAGAACGACGCGTCGTTGACGTGGGTGAGGGTGTTGGACCCGGCGGCGGTGGCAAGCACGAGCAGCGCCGGGTCGACACCGACGAGCTGGCCGGTGGCCGGGTCCATGAGGGCGGCAGCGATGATGCCGGCGGCAGTCATGGCCGAGACCACGCCCTGGCCGGTGGCCAGGCGGATGAGCACCGTGATCAGCCACGCCATGATGTACGGCGAGATGGACGTGGCGCTCGTCAGCGAGCCGATGTAGTCGCCGATGCCGGTGTCGATGATGACCTGCTTGAGCGCGCCGCCCGCGCCGATGATCAGCACGACCATGGCGATGGCCTTGACGCCCTCGGCGAAGCCGTTCATGGCGCCGGCGACGCCGCGGCCGGGGCGGATGGCGAAGAAGTAGAAAGCCGCGAACATGGCCACCGTGACGGCCACGGGCGAGGAACCGAAGAAGTTCACCCACTGGTGAGCGGTGGTGCCCTCGGTGAGCCAGACGTTGGCGATGGTCGCCGCGATCATGAGGATCGCCGGGATGAGCGGGACGAAGATCGAGATGCCGAAGGAGGGCATGTGCCGCTCCCCTGTGCCGCTCCTCACAGGGGGTAGGGACCGGTCAGTCCGACAGCGCGCGCGTCCTCAGGCGGAGGGCCGGTCCGCTGGGGATGCCGGGGAGGATGCGGCACGGCGGCGCGCCCGGAACTCGTGGACGTAGCCCCAGGCGATCGCCAGGGCCCCCATCGCCAGCCCCGCGAAGCACACGTCCAGCAGGTCTGCGCGCACCCGGCCCTGTGCCACCAGGACCGCGACGACCACGGTGGCCACCGCCCAGACCAGCGTGCCGGTGACCGTCAGCGTCACGGCGTTGACCTTCGCCGGCGGCGGGGCGGGCCGCCGCTCGAACAGGTGGATGTTGGGCATGTCCCGATCGTAGGGCCGCGGCCCGCGCGCCCGTTGCTGGACGTCCGAGCATCGGGACCGGCGCGTGTGAGACGATTCCCCAACGTGAGCAACGCTGCGCCGAGCGCGCCCCCCACGTCCCGAAGCGGCCTAGACCGCTTCTTCCGCCTCACCGAGCGTGGCTCGACGGTCGGCGCGGAGGTCCGCGGCGGCCTCGCCACCTTCTTCGCGATGGCCTACATCCTCGTGGTCAACGCCGGGATCCTCTCCATGCCGGACTCCACCGGGGGCTTCCTCGGCGGCGGCGACCAGGCCAACGCGGCCGCCATCGCGGCGGCCACCGCACTCGTCGCAGGCCTCACGACGATCCTCATGGGGGCGGCCGCGAACTACCCCCTCGCGCTGGCCGCCGGCATGGGTATCAACGCCCTGCTGGCCTTCACCGTCGTCCAGATCCCCGGCATGACGTGGGCGGACGGCATGGGCCTGGTGGTGCTCGAGGGCCTCGTCATCCTCGTCCTCGTCCTTACCGGCCTGCGCGAGGCCGTCTTCAAGGCCGTGCCGCACGTCCTGAAGGTTGCGATCTCCGTGGGGATCGGCCTGTTCATCGCGCTCGTCGGCCTGGTCAACGCCGGCATCGTGCGCCCGGGGGGCACGCCGCTGCAGCTGGGCATCAACGGTTCGCTGGCCGGTTGGCCTGCGCTCGTCTTCGTCGTCGGCCTCCTGCTCACCGCCGTGCTCATGGTGCGCAAGGTCCGCGGCGCCATCCTCATCGGCATCGTCGCCTCCTCCGTGCTCGCCGCGATCATCGAGGCAGTGGCGAACGTGGGCACCAGAAGCGAGGACAATCCGGCCGGCTGGGCGCTGAGCGCGCCCGCGCTGACCGGCTCGCCTGTCCAGCTGCCCGACTTCAGCACGCTGGGGCAGTTCTCCCTCTTCGGCGCGTTCGAGAAGCTCGGGCCGATCGCCGCCATCCTGCTGATCTTCTCCATCATGCTCGCGGACTTCTTCGACACGATGGGCACCATGGTCGCCATCGGCGCCGAGGCTGATCTGCTGGACGAGGACGGCAACCCCCCGCACACCCGCCGCATCCTCGTGGTCGACTCCATCGCCGCCGCCGCCGGTGGCGCCGCGGGTGTCTCCTCCAACACCAGCTACATCGAGTCCGCGACCGGCGTCGGCTCCGGCGCGCGGACCGGCCTCGCCGCGATCGTCACCGGCGTCGCCTTCCTCGTGGCCATGTTGTTCTCGCCGCTCGTGGCGTTCGTCCCGTTCGAGGCCGCCAGCCCGGCCCTGGTCATCGTCGGGTTCCTCATGATCATGCAGGTCACGGAGATCCCGTGGCGCGACGCCGCCATCGCCATCCCCGCGTTCCTGACCATCGTGATGATGCCGTTCGCCTACTCGATCACGGCCGGCATCGGCGCGGGCTTCATCGCCTACGTGGTGGTCATGGCGGCGCGCAAGGGCGGGGCCCGGCAGGTGCACTGGCTGATGTGGGTCGTCTCGGCCCTGTTCGTCGTCTACTTCGCCCTCGGCCCGATCCAGGCCGCGCTGGGCATCTGACCCGACCGATCCTGAGGGCCCCGTCTGCCGGCTGCGGCAGGCGGGGCCCTTCCGTTCCCGGCTACTCACCGTCCCGGCCGGGGCGCCCGCGTCGCCCGGCCTCGACGGACGCCTCGCCGCCGCGTGGCGTCAGCGGTGTGCACGGGCGCGCCAGGGTCGGCACCGCCGCAGCCGGGCGCGGGAAACGGCAAGCGATACCATCCGCTGGTGCCCAGTCAGGACCGCCCGTGACCGCCGCGTTGCTCGGGGCCGTCCTGGCCGGCTCGCTGGCGCAGCGCGCCACCGGCATGGGCCTGGCGCTGGTGGCGGCGCCGTTCATCGTGGTGGCCCTCGGCCCCGCGTCGGGCGTGCTCATGGTCAACCTCCTGGGGCTCGTCACCTCGCTGCTCGTGCTGGCTCGCGTGTGGGCGGACGTGGAGTGGGGCACCTACTGGCGGCTCATGCCGTCCTCGCTCCTCGGGGTCGCCGCCGGCGCCCTGCTCGCCGCGCGGCTCCCGGCGACGTGGGCGCAGATCGTCGTCGGGGTGGTCGTGCTGCTGGCGCTGGGCGTGTCCTCGGTGGTGGCCCGCACCCGCAGCATGCCCCGCACCACTGGCGCGGTCGCGACGGCGGGCGGGGTCTCGGGGCTCACCTCGGCGCTCGCGGGGATCGGCGGCCCGCCCATGGCTGTGCTGCGCACCCTCACACGCTGGGACCACATCGGGTTCGCGGCCACCCTGCAGCCCTACTTCGCCACCACCGGCGCCGTCACGGTGGCCGCCAAGGTCCTCGCGGATCCGGGCGCCTGGCCCGACCTGGCGTGGTCGGGCTGGGCCGCGATCGCAGTCGCCATGATCATCGGGGTCGGGCTCGGCGGCACGGTGACGCGCCGGCTCCCGGCCGCCGTCCTGGGCCGCCTCATCACCGCCCTGGCCGCCCTGGGCTCTGTCTGGACGGTGGTCGACGGCGTCGCCGCGCTCTGACGCACGACCGCGATGGCGCCGCGCCTCGGCGCAGTGCCGGCTCGGCCCTGCCCGACGCAGCCGGCCGCCCCGGCCGTGTCCGGGGCGGCCGGCGTCGTGAGGCCGGGCGGGTCAGACCAGCTGCTCGGCCACCTCGGTCTCGGGCTCGAGCCCGCGCTCGTTCGGCACGCAGTGGGTCATCTGCAGCCCGGCGACGTCCCGCGGGCCGTTCCGGCCGAGGTTCCGGGCCCGCTCGAGCTCGGCGTCGGTCAGCCGCTGGTGCGGCAGCGGCTCGAGGTGGCGGACGTCGTCGGCTGCGATGCCCAGGCCCTCGCCGACGCGCCGGCCGAGCTCGTCCTCGCACATGAAGAAGTGCCACACCATGCGCTCCTGCACGCCTCGGGAGGCCTGCCCGATGTTGGCGATAAGATTCTTCACGAGGTCGTCCTGCTCCCACTGCTGCATCAGCAGGAAGCGCTGGCCGGCCTGCTCGTAGTCGTTCGTCCGCTCGACCTGGTCGCGCACCAGGCGGCCACGTAGCTCCGGGCCGATCTGCTCGTTCCGGTCGTGGATGTCGGACTCGACCAGCCCGCCGTCGTGGCTCGGCTCGTAGTTGATGTGCGGGTTGCCGGTGGGGTCCTGGTAGAACGCCATCTGCCCGTCGCGCTGGTTGGTGCGCACCGGCACCTTCGGGGCGTTGACCGGGAGCTGGAGGTAGTTCGGGCCCACCCGGTAGCGCTGGGTGTCGGAGTAGGAGAAGGTCCGGCCGACCAGCATCTTGTCGTCGGAGAACTCCAGGCCGTCCACCAGCACGCCGGTGCCGAACGCGATCTGCTCGTTCTCGGTGTGGTGGTCGGAGATGTTGCGGTCGAGCACCATCGTGCCGACCTTCTTCGGCGGGAACTCGTTCTCCGGCCACACCTTGGTGTCGTCGAGGGGGTCGAAGTTCAGCTCGGGGTGCTCCTCGTCGGTCATGAGCTGCACGAGCAGGTCCCACTTCGGGTAGTCCCCGCGCTCGATCGCCTCGTGCAGGTCCAGCGAGGCGTGCCCGGTGTCGTGCGCCTGGATCGCCGCGGCGTCCTCCTCGGTCAGGGAGCGCACCCCCTGGTGGGGCATCCAGTGGTACTTGACCAGGTGGGTGACGCCCTCGGCGTTGACCCACCGGTAGGTGTTGACGCCGAAGCCCTGCTGGTGGCGGTAGGTCGCCGGGATGCCGCGCGGGGAGAAGAGGTTGACGAGCATGTGCATCGACTCCGGCGTCTGGGACATGAAGTCGAAGATCCGCGCGGGGTCCTGCCGGAAGGTGACGGGGTCCGGCTTGAGGGAGTGGATGACGTCGGGGAACTTGATCGCGTCACGGATGAAGAACACCCCGAGGTTGTTCCCCACCATGTCCCAGTTGCCGTCCTCGGTGTAGAACTTCACCGCGAATCCGCGCGGGTCGCGCGCCGTCTCGGAGGAGTCCCGGCCGCCGATCACGGTGGAGAAGCGCACGGCCAGCGGGGTGCGCTTGCCGGCCTCCTGGAAGAGCCTGGCCCGGGTGTACCGGGAGATCGGCTCGTCCCCCCCACGTCCCGGTCGCCTCGAAGTAGCCGTACGCCACCTTCCCGCGGGCGTGGACGAGCCGCTCGGGGATCCGCTCGCGGTCGAAGTGGGAGATCTTCTCCAGGAACTGGTAGTTCTCCAGCGTGGCCGGGCCTCGAGAGCCCACCGTGCGGGTGCTCTGGTTGTTGGCGACAGGGTGGCCCTGCCGGGTGGTGAGGACCTCGCGGTCGTTGTTCTCCGGCATTCTCTTCCTTCCGAGGTGGTCGGTTCGGTCAGTTCGCGGCTGGTCGGCTCGGCTGGTCCGCCGCCGAGGCGCACGTGGGGCACAGCCCCACGAACGTGACCTCGGCGGACTCGACGGCGAACCCAGGTACTGCGGGGACCTCGCCACAGGCACCGGCGGCCCGGTCGACGTCGCGCACGACCCCGCACCGCCGGCACAACAGGTGGTGGTGGTCCCCCTCGGCCCGCGCCGTCTCGAAGAGCGCGGCATGGCCCGCCAGGTCCACCCGGCGCACCAGGTGCGCGCCGAGGAGGGCCTCCAGGCAGTCGTAGACGCCCTGCGTCGAGATGGTCCCCAGGCGGGCACGCACCCGCTCCGCCACCTCGGCCGCGCTGAGGTGCTCATCCGAGGCGGCGGTCAGGACGTCGAGCACGGCGGCGCGCTGGGCGGTGACGCGCAGTCCCGCCGCCCGCAGCTCCTCCGCGGTCCCGGCCACGCCTTCCATGAGACCCGTCCCGACCGAAACCGGCAACAGGAGCGGGCGAGAGAGGCGCCGAGCCATGGACGCCGCTTTGGACTCCCCAGCCGCTCGCCTTGCGGCGCCCGCCGGGGTGACGCCGGTGCCTGGGCTGACGCCGACGCTCGCCCACGTGGCCCTCTCCACGCGCGGCGGAGTCGTTAGCCCTAGTAATTAGCGACGCTAATGACTTAGACTAACCAGCATATGACTGAGTCCGCCCCTACGCCGCGCGCCGAGCGCCGCCCCGACCTGGCCACCAACCTGCGCATCGCCGTCCTGCGCCTCTCGCGGCGGCTGCGCACGGAGTCCGGTGACCTCACGGAGGCGCAGTACTCGGTGCTCGCGGCCCTGTGCCACCTGGGCCCCATGAGTCCCGGGCAGCTCGCCGACCACGACAAGGTCCAGCGCCCGTCGATGACCCGCACGGTCGCGGCGCTCGAGGGGCGTGGGCTGGTCACCCGCGGGGCGAACCCGAACGACAAGCGGCACGTCGTCGTCGACGTCACCGCGGCCGGCCGCGACCTCGTTCGGGAGGTCAAGCGCCGGCGCAACGCCTGGCTCGACAGGCGGCTCGCCAAGCTCACCCCGGCGGAGCGGGAGATTGTCGCCCAGGCCGCCGTGATCCTGCGAAAGGTGGTGGAGGAGTGACCCGGACCTTCTACTCGCTGCGGTACTTCAACTACCGCCTGTGGTTCGTCGGTGCCCTCGTGGCCAACGTCGGCACCTGGATGCAGCGCGTGGCCCAGGACTGGCTGGTCCTGACCGTGCTCTCCGACGACTCCGGCCTCGCGGTCGGCATCGTCACGGGCCTGCAGTTCCTCCCCATGCTGCTGCTCAGCCCCATCGCCGGCCTGGTGGCCGACAGGCTGCCCCGGCGCAAGTTGCTCGTGGCGACCCAGGCGGCCCTCGGCGTGCTCGCCGCGGGGCTGGGGATCCTGGTCCTCACCGGAGCTGCGGAGCTGTGGCACGTCTACGGGTTCGCGCTTGCACTGGGTGTGGTGACGGCCCTCGACAACCCGGTGCGCCAGACGTTCGTCGCCGAGATGGTCCCCGCCGAGGACCTGGCCAACGCCGTCGGCCTGAACTCCACGTCCTTCAACGCCGCCCGGCTCATCGGCCCGGGCCTCGCCGGCCTGCTCATCGCCGCCGTCGGCCCGGGGTGGATCTTCATCATCAACGCCGTCTCCTTCGGAGCGACGATCTTCTCGCTGACCCTCATGCGCTCGCGGGAGCTGCACGCCCTGCCGCGCGCGGAGCGGGGCAAGGGGCAGGTGAGGGCCGGCGTGCAGTACGTGCGCCGCCGCTCGGACATCGTCGTGATCCTCGTGGTGGTCGGCATCGTCAGCGCCTTCGGGCTGAACTTCCAGCTGACGTCCGCCACCATGGCGCGGGAGGAGTTCGGCAAGGGCGCGGGGGAGTACGGCATCCTCGGGTCGGTCATGGCGCTGGGCACGCTCGCCGGGGCGTTGCTGGCCGCCCGGCGCAAGCGCCCGCGGGTGCGGCTGGTGGTCGGCTCGGCGCTGGCCTTCGGGGTCGCCGCCGGGATCCAGGCCCTCATGCCCACCTACGAGCTCTACGCGCTCATGTGCATCCCTGTGGGCCTGTTCTCGCTGACCATGATGACCGCCGCCAACACCACCATCCAGATGACCACCGAGCCGGCCATGCGCGGGCGGGTGATGAGCCTGTACATGATGGTGTTCCTCGGCTCCACGCCCATCGGTTCACCGATCATCGGCTGGATCTCCGAGGCGTGGGGGCCGCGCTGGTCGGTGGGCGTCGGCGCCATCGCCTCCGTCGCCGTGGCCGTGGCCGCGGCCGCGTGGGTCCGGCGGAGCTGGCACGTGGAAGTGCACTACCAGCTGCGGCATCGCCCTCACCTGGTGGTCGAGGGGCCCGGCGAGAGGTACGCCCACGCCGCCGAGCGGGCCGAGCGCGAGCTGCTCCGCTCCTCCCTGGCGCAGCAGGAGGCGCAGCAACGCAGCCAGACGGCGTGACCGGGCGACCGGTTGCGGACCAGGCGCCCCGGGGCAAAGGTGGAGGCCCTGAGACGAAGGGGGACCACCGTGACAGAGTCGCCGCTCGGCAACGCCCGTGAGACCGCGGACCACGCCAAGGCCCTCGCCGAAGAGGCCAAGGAGAACCTCGAGGACACGCGCACCGACGACGAGGAGGTGGCGGACGCCGGCGTCGAGGCCGCCGAGGACCGTCCCGCCGAGCGCGAGCCGCGGCACCGCGCCGACCCGGGGCTCACCGGGCCCGGCGCGCCGATGCCCTGACGGCCCGTGCATGACTGTGGCCGGGCGCCTCCCTCGGGAGGTGCCCGGCCACGTTGCTGCGCCGGGCCGCGGGGGCGACGGCGCCTTCGGCGCCACCTTGGCAACCGATGCCGCCGTCGAGCCCGCTCAGGGTCGGGTCAGAGCCGGCTCGACTGCACCGGCATGTCCCACACGGAGGTGTCCGCGGTCTCGATCGACCGGTCCGCGATCGCACGGGCCGTGGCCTCCAGCGTCACCACCGTCTGCTTGATCAGGTAGCCGTTGCTCTTCTGCCCCAGCACGCGTGTGGGGTCCTCGTGGTCAGACATGCCGCGCATCTCGAACAGCAGGGTCGGGACACCGTACTGGGCCGCCAGCCCGTTGCGGGCGATGGCGTCGCTGCTGCCGCCGACGTCGTACTGGGCGACGTTGCCCCAGCCATGGGCATTGACGGCGCCGTGGACCACGGCGCCGAGGCGCTTGGACGCCTCGACGACCTCGGCGGAGACATTCGCGCTCGTCGGGTAGAGGATGGCGCCGGAGGCCAGCTTGCCGTCGGCCTGGCGATCCGTGCCCTGGTGGTGCAGATCGATCGCGTAGTCGATGTCGTGGGCGGCGAGCACGTTCTCGTGGAGCGCCCGGGTCTCGGGTTGGGACTTCGCGACGTGGTCGCGGTTGAGGTCGATCTCGTTGGCGTTGTAGCGGGTCAGGTGCCGGTCGCCGGCGGCCACGTAGTCCTCGAGGGAGAAGTTGACGTCGCCCATGGCGCCGTCGGCGTTGAGCATCGGGACGATGAGGATGTTGACGCCGTCGAGGAGGTCGCCGTACTTCCCGGTGCCGAGGTGCTTGATGAACTCCAGCGTGCCCTCGGTGGTCAGCTGCTCGTTGCCGTGCTGCTGGGTCAGGTACAGCACGGTGGGGTTCGCCTCGTCCGAGAGGTACTTGACCAGGTGGATGTCGCGGCCGTTGACCGTCTGGCCGATGACCTCCAGCTCCATGCGCTCCTGGCGGGCGTCCTGCTCCTGCAGGGCGGTGACCAGCTCGTCGTACGTGTGCAGGATCGAGGTGTTGATCGTCTCGTGGCCGTTGTAGCCGGGTCCTTCACCCACAGCGAGTGCCGGAGCCCCGGTGGTCAGTGCGAGTGTCGAGCCCAGCGCGAGAGCCGTCACGGTCTTCCTCACGTCGTTCCCCCTCTGCGTCGTGGTCTGCAGCGCGGCCGAAGGCCGCACCCGTGCATCGTCGGGGAGCACGAGCCGGTGACGACTGAGCTCAGGGTGGGACTTGGGGTCATGGCCGGTAGGTGCCACGCGTGGGATAGACGCGCGCGCGATGACGCGTGGCGGCCCCCGGTGACGGCTACGGCGCCGCGACCACGCGGCAGCGGTCCGGCGTGACGCCGTGGAGCGTGATCTCGTAGCGCGCGCTCGCCCCGGCGGGCACGAGCGGGACGTGCCCGTATCCGGCCGCCACCGGCTCGCCGTCGGGGCCGGCGCACACGGCGCTGACCCGGACGGCGGTGAGGTCGTCGCCGTGGCCGGAGGTGAGCCGGCCGGAGACCACGGGGTTCAGCGGGTCGGCCTCGATCTCCTGGTTTTCCAGGGTCACGGCCGGCGGCTCGGGAGCGGGGGGCGCGCCGCCGACCCGGGCATCGAGCGAGGCGACGGCCGCGCCCTCCGGGGCGACGACGTCTGCGACGAAGAGCGACTCGCCCCCGGCCGGCACGTCCACCTCGGTGGTGGTGTCTTCGGTCAGCAGGAGGCCCTCGGCGTCGTACGTGAGGACGGTGACGCCCACCGTCGACGGGGCGGCCGTCGCGTTGACGACCGTGCCGAAGGCCAGGTCCAGCTGGCCGGTGCGGAGCAGCCCGAGCCCGTCCACGCGGATGCCCTCGGACGGCGCCGCCTGTGCCGTGGGGTCCTCGTCGGCCGTGGCGGTCCGGGTGCCACCCTCCGCCGCACCGTCCGCGGCGCGAGCGACGAGCACCTCGGGGGAGCCGGCGGAGCAGGCGCCGAGGAGCAGGGCGGCGCCGGCCACCAGCTCCGGGGTGCGGCGTCGTCGGGCGGGCATCGTGCCTGTCTTTCCTGAGGAGGTTCTTGCCCTACCCTTCGGCACCCGCGCCGTCTTCGTGACGAATCGGGACGTTCCGGCTCGCCCGTCCGGGTCCCGCGGCCCCGTGCCGGGTCAGCCGCCGAGCAGCGACAGCCGCACCGTCGGGCGCCCCTGGCGGCGGCCGACCTCGGTGAACCCGGCCCGCAGGAACACACCGAGCGGGCCGCGGAACAGCCCCGACGCCGACTGCCGGGGCGCCGGCTCGACCGGATAGGCCTCGACGTGCGCGGCGCCGTGCGCCCCCGCGTGTGCGACGGCGGCGGCCACCAGCGTGTCCAGCAGGCCCCCGCCGCGGTGACGCGGGTGGACGAAGAAGCAGGTGATCGACCAGCAGCCGGGCACGGCGTCGTCGTAGGTGATGATCGTCGACCGCTGGACGCGGGGATACTCCGCCCGCGGCGCGACGGCGACCCAGCCGACGGGTTCCTCGCCGGCGTAGGCGATCAGGCCGGGCGCGGGCGCGTGGCGAGCCCTTGCGGCCATGAGCTCGCGCCGGTCCGCCACGCGCGACGCCCCGAACTCCTTGCCGGGCAGGCGCCACCACGCGCACCAGCACCGCGACTGGTCCCCGCGGCCGGTGAAGAGGCGTTCCAGGTTCGGCCACCGGCCGGCGTCGAGGGGGCGGACGTCGATGGCCGCGCCGGGCGCACGATGCTGGGTCATGGCCGGTATCCTCCACCGCGCGCCGACACGCCCGGAAGTCACGGGCCGCTGGCCTGGGCGGCGGCTGGACGGTCAGCGCGCAGGCGCCGGGCTCGGCCGAGGTGATCAGTGCTCTCTCCGCCTGGCCAGAGCACGCAGGACGTCGCGGTGCAGCAGCTCCGGATCACCAACGACGTCTTCCCAGGTGAAGCGCAGGACGACGAAGCCGCGTGCGACGAGCTCGCGGTCGCGCCGCCGGTCCTCCCGGAACTCCCGTCTGCCGGAGTGGTAGGCGAAGCCGTCGCACTCCACGACGACGTGTCGCTCGACGAGCATGTCGACCTCGCCGACGCCCTGGATCACCACCCCGGTGATCACCGTCATACCGGCCCGGCGGAGGACGAGCCGGGCGATCGTCTCGATCGCCGAGCGGCTGCGCCCGTCGCAAAGGCGCAGCGCGTGCAGCGCCCGGACGCTGCCGGGGCCCGTCAACCGCGGGTAGAGCTCGTCGAGGGTGACGAGGTTCTTGTTCAGGGCGGAGTCGACCATCACGACCGCTGCGGCCGGAGGTGCGCAGCGCAGCACACGGCCCAGTGCCTCGTCGATCGGCGCCACCCGCCTCACCGGGTCGGTGGGGGTGGCCCACCACGACTCACGGTGGAGCACCACCGAGGTCCGCGGGCGGGAGGGCCTCCGGCGGATCCCCCGGGACCGGGGAACGGCGAGGTGCGGACGTTCCGGGTGCCCGAGCGTGGCGAGCCCGTAGATCAGCGCGGCGCTGACGCACGAGACCGTCGCGTTGAGGCGGTGCGCCATGACCAGGGCGGGATCGGCGTCCGTCGCGGCGAGCCACCCGCCTCCCAGCGCACGGACCGCTCCCTCCGCCAAGGCGGCCGCGAGCTCGCGGCGCTCGGCTGCGGACCGGGCGACCTGCGATCGCCTGGCCACGCCGCCTGCCATGTCGAGCCGTTCATACAGGTGCACCCGTCGAGGGTGCACCGCGTCGCCGAGGCGGTGTCGTGGGCGGGGCGCGCGCTGGGGACGGCGGTGAGCCTGGGGTTCCTCGACCGGCCGGTCCCGCGCCCGGCGCGCGAATCGCGCCACAAGCGGGGTCAGAGTGACGAGAACGGGGCGCGGGAGCTAACTGCGGCGCCTCACCAGCACCGCTTGTGGCGCGATCCGATTGCTGGGCGGTCCTCATCACCGCAGGGATCGCTCAACTCGGCGGATGGCGGTCCGACGCACCCGTGGTCATCGCCGGACGCGGCGTGCAGTCAGCGCAGGCGCTCGACGACGTGGTCCACGCACGCGGTCAGCGCCGCGACGTCGGCGGGGTCCACGGCGGGGAACATCCCGACGCGCAGCTGGTTGCGGCCCAGCTTGCGGTAGGGCTCCACGTCGACGATGCCGTTCGCGCGCAGCGTGGCGGCGAGCGCCTTGGCGTCGACCTCCGCCGCGAAGTCGACCGTGCCGACGACGGGGGAGCGGTGGGCCGGGTCGGTCACGAAGGGCGTGGCGAAGTCCCGCCGGGTGGCCCAGTCGTAGAGCGTCGCCGCGGAGGCGGCCGTGCGCTCCGTCGCCCAGCTGAGGCCGCCGTTCTCCAGCAGCCAGTCCACCTGCTCCGCCAGCAGCACCAGGGTGGCCACGGCCGGGGTGTTGAGCGTCTGGTCCTTGCGGGAGTTCTCCACGGCGAGCTGGAGGTTGAGGAAGTCCGGCACCCACCGGCCGGCCGTCACCTCCTCGATGCGCGCCACGGCCGCCGGGGACATCACGGCCAGCCACAGCCCGCCGTCCGCGGCGAAGTTCTTCTGCGGGGCGAAGTAGTAGACATCGGTCTGGCCCAGGTCCACGGCCACGCCGCCCGCCGCGGAGGTCGCGTCGACCACCGTCAGCGCCTCGTCGCCGAGCACCCGCTCGACCGGCGAGACCACGCCGGTGGAGGTCTCGTTGTGCGGGTAGGCGTAGACGTCGATGCCCTCGGCCGGCTCGCACCGGGCGAGGGCGCCGGCCTCGGCCACCCGGATGTCCGACGCGGCCAGGAACGGGGCGCGGTCGGTGGCCGTGGCGAACTTGTGCCCGAACTCCCCGAAGTCGGCGTGCTGGGCGCGCTCGCGGACGAGGCAGAAGGTTGCGGCGTCCCAGAAGGCGGTGGAGCCGCCGTTGCCGAGCACGACCTCGTAGCCCTCGGGCACGCCGAGCAGCGCCGCGATCCCCTCGCGGATGCGCGCGACGAGGGAGCGCACCGGCGCCTGCCGGTGGGAGGTGCCCAGCACCGAGGTCCCCAGCGCGGCGAGCATCTCGACCTGCGCGGGCCGGACCTTGCTGGGCCCGCAGCCGAAGCGCCCGTCCGCGGGCAGCAGGTCCGTGGGGATGGCGATCGTCTCCATGAGCGCCGATGTTTCCACGTGCTCCGCGGCTCGGAGCGCCGCGTCCGCCTGGTGAGGCGGCGGGGGCCGCGCGGGCAGAGCACCGCGTCCGCTGGGTGAGGCGGCGGGGGCCGCGCCGGCAGAGGACCGCGTCCGCTGGGTGAGGCGGGCGACGACCGGCAGCGCTACGGGTGCAGCTCCCGGTGCACCTCGAGAAGGTGGGCGCTCCAGCCGGCGGTGCGCCCGCACATGTACAGGGCGCTGACGAGCCAGGCCGGCACGCCGACACCGTCCAGCAGGACCGTGCCCCAGAGCAGTGCGTTGGGGCGGTGCGCGACGCCGGCGCCCTCGCCGTTCCCGACGGCGGACCGGGCGACGGCGTCGACGAGCGCGTCGGCCGCCTCCACGCGCCGGGCGCCGAGCCCCACGCACGCCTCACGCAACAGCTCCACCCGGGCGTCCAGCGGGACCTGCTGGTCACCGAACCCGGGGAGCGACCTGTCCCGGGCGAGGTGGTCGGCGAGCGCGGCGTCGGCGTCGCCCGCACGCTCCACCCGGTCGAGCAGCGCCAGGCCGCGGGACACCGCCCCGCCGCCGAACGGCCCGCCCGCCACGGCGACGGCGGCGCTGAGGCTGGAGGCGGCGTCGGCGCCCACTTCGGCCGCCAGCCGCACCGTGCGGGTCGACGGCGACAGGCCGTCCTCCGCCACGGTCAGCCAGAAGACGTCCAGCGCCTCGACGGCCACCGGGTCGGCCTCCCCGCGCCAGCGGACGAGGAAGCGCTCGGTCACGCGCGGCGCCAGGTCGATCTCCCGCTGGGGCACGGCGGGCACGTCGGCGCCGCGGGCGGACTGCGCCACCAGGCTCAGCACCATGACCGAGGCGCGGGCGAGGTTGTCCCGCGCCTCGTCCGCGGGGACCTCGGCGAGCGGGCGGTAGGCCCACACCGGGCCGAGCTGGGCCAGCGCCGACTGGACGTCGACCCGCACGTCGCCCGTGCGCGTGGGCAGGTTGAACGGCTCCGCCGGCGGCAGGCCCGGGGTGGGGGCGCCGTCGACGAGCAGCCCCCAGACCCGCTCGAACGGGGTGCCGACCAGCGTCCCGACGTCCACGCCCCGGTAGGTCGGCATGCCCGTGTCGCCGACGGCGAACAGGACGTCGGGGCCGGGCGTGCGCTGGGAGGCGGGTGTGGTCGGCATCACGCGAACAATAGGGGGCGGGTGCGGCGCGCACCGAACCGGTCGCGCGGCGCGCGGGCCGGGCGGCCCTCCCCGGGCGGGTCCGGCGACGCCCTCCCGCCTCTCCCTTCCGGCCCGTACTTCCGCCATTCCCTATCCTGGGTGGAGAACGGCTTCCGGCCGGCACACGGGTGCCGAGCGACCGGTGCCCTGCAGAGGAAGAGCGGGGGACGCGTGAGCGACCTGATCGACACGACCGAGATGTACCTCAAGACGGTCTACGAGCTCGAGGAGGAGGGCGTCGTGCCGCTGCGTGCCCGCATCGCCGAGCGACTGGGCCACTCGGGCCCGACGGTCTCGCAGACGGTCGCCCGCATGGAGCGCGACGGCCTGCTGGTCCTCACGGGCACCCGCCAGCTGCGACTGACGGACAAGGGGCGGGCGCGGGCGACCAGGGTCATGCGCAAGCACCGCCTCGCCGAGCGGCTCCTGACCGACGTGGTGGGCCTGGAGTGGGCCTTCGTCCACGAGGAGGCCTGCCGGTGGGAGCACGTGATGAGCGAGCGGGTGGAGCGGCGGCTGCTCGAGCTGCTCGACCACCCTCGGCAGGACCCCTACGGCAACCCCATCCCGGGCCTCGACCAGCTGGGCGACGCGCCCTCCGCGGCCCAGGCCACGCCGGTGCGCTCCCTCGTCGACGTCGCGGCCGAGATGGCACCCCCCGCGGTGGGGGCGGCGCGGGCGGTGGTCCACGCCGCCGTCACCGGCTCCGCGGTGCCCCACGCGGCCGGCGGTGACGGCGGCCCGGGAGCCCCGGCCGCCTTCGAGGTGGTCCTGAGCCGCATCGGCGAGCCGCTGCAGGTCGACGTCGAGCTGCTGACCCGGCTCGCCGAGGCCGGGCTGCGGCCCGGCGTCCGCATCGAGGTGCAGCTGCGCCCAGATCTGGAGCTGATGTCCCTGCACGCTCCGGGCTCGCCCATGGTCCTGGACCTGTCCGAGGACATCGCCAGGCACCTGTTCGTCACGGCAGCCTGATCCCAGCACCGGACCTGTCCGGGCGGGCCGATCGCGCCATCTGCCGTCGGCGGCCGTGTGCCGGTCGCCCACCGGTGCCTCACGCCCGCCGCGGCTCCTGCACCTCCGTGCGCGCCCGCGCGCTCAGCCGCGCGCTCACCGGAGACTGCCCGGCTGCCCATCGGTCTCGCGCATCCAGACTGCCCAGCTGGCCGTCCCGCTCGTGGACCCGAGGTCTAGCCGACCGCTCTCGTGGGGCGCGAGCGTCCCGCCGACCAGGGCCTCGAGGCCACGAACCCGCCCTCGCGAGAGGGCGCTCGCGGCGCTCCCCTCGGCCCGCCCAGGTGATCCGCGCCACGCTTCGTGACCGAAACGTGACATTCGGATTTAGACCACGTAGGGTCGCAACCGCTTCGCGAGACCCTCCCTCGCGGGCCCCCGGGCGTCAGACCGAACCCTGCCGCCGCCTGGGGTCCATTCCGAGTAGTTGCGTTGCCGCGGCAGGGGCGGGGGACCCAGTGTTGGCGGTCCTGGTCGAAGGCCAGGGCCTTGGGGTGAAGTGCGCCCAGAAACGGGCGCGCCGGGTGTTCTCCCACCCGAACCCGACAGCTCACTCCGCAGGCAGCTTGGAGAGGTTTTTTCGTGACCGAGAGCACCACCAAGGCGCGCCACCGTGCGACGCGTCGTCCCATGACCAACCTCGCCGCAGGCGAGAGCTCCACCCTCCGTCGCGGCCTTGCCGCCGTCGCCGCCTCGGGGCTCATGCTGACCGTGGCGGCCACCGGCGCCGGCGCCGCACCGGCGGACGCCGACACCCAGGCCCTGCCGAAGGTCGACGTCTCCGCCGCGGCGGAGCAGGCCGTGACCGCCATGGTCACCACGCCGACCGTCGCCGTCCCGGCCGACATCAGCTGGAGCGTCGAGACCGTGGCGGCCGCCGAGGCCACCCCGGCGCCCGAGCCGGAGCCGGAGCCGGAGCCGGCGCCGGTCGTCGAGCGGGGCAACCAGGCCGCCTCCCGCGCGGGCGAGCGTCCTCAGCTCGCCTCCGCCCCGGCGGCGGAGCCGAAGGCCCAGGCCGCCACCCCGGCGCCGTCCGCCTCGGCCAGCGCCATCGTTAACTACGCGCGCCAGTTCGTCGGCACGCCGTACGTCTACGGTGGTTCGACCCCGTCCGGCTTCGACTGCTCGGGCTTCACCCAGTACGTCTTCGCCAAGTTCGGCATCAACCTGCCGCGCTCCTCCAGCGCCCAGGCGAACGCCGGCGTCAAGGTCTCCGCGGCCGAGGCGCAGCCGGGCGACCTCGTCTGGTGGCCGGGCCACATCGGGATCTACACCGGCAACGGCAACCACATCGCGGCCCGCAACCCCGGCACCGCGCTGCACGAGAGCCCGATCTACAACGCCAACCCGACCTTCATCCGGGTGGCCTGACAAGGCTCGCGCGGCGGCCCGTCCCACTTCGGGACGGGCCGCCGTCGTGTACGCCCGGCATGGGCAACTGCTAGGAGGTGGAAGTCCTCTGGGGGAGGCGGTGGTGCTAACTCCGAGTCGGAGGCAACTGCGTCACCGTGAGGTGGGGTGGGAAGGAAGCCCGAGACGTAACTCTGCACCGAGGAACACGAATCGGGTATGAGGCGTGATGGTCGGGGTGAGCCAGCACGAGATGGTGAAGCCCGTCACCACCAAGGCGGCCATTGCGTAGACGCGGCGGGGGTAGGGGGAAGTGGTTGTTCTTATCCGGGGAGACCTGTCCGGGTGTCCCGCCCCGGCGGGACGGTCAGGGCCGAGAGGGTCTGGCTGACCGGGCAGGAGTCAGCAGAGGTCGTGGTACCGCCTGGAGGGATACCCGCCGGGGGAGTCCGGGGGGATGGGGCGGGAAGGGCCGAACGTCAGATGCATCGAAGGATCTGGTGGTGCTCGTATGAGTCGTGGTGATCGCAGCCATCCCGCGAACGCGGGTCTGGCGGGGCAGGAGGCGGTGCTCCCGCCGGAATCCCGTCCAGGGCGTAGCGGCTCGTCGGCGGCCACTGGTGGCAGCGGTGCGGAGCCGGTGGGGGTGTGGGACGAGGTGTTCTCGCCCGGCAACCTCTCGGCAGCGTTGAAGCGAGTCCGCGCCAATCGCGGGGCGCCGGGAGTGGACGGGATGACCACGGAGGAGTTGGTGCCGTGGCTGGACGTCCACTGGCCGGAGGTCCGGGCGGCGTTGGACGAAGGAACCTACCGGCCCTCGCCGGTTCGCCGGGTGGTGATCCCCAAGCCCGGCGGCGGGGAGCGGTTGCTGGGTGTTCCGACCGTGCTGGACCGCCTGGTCCAGCAGGCGCTCGCGCAGGTCCTGACCGGGATCTTCGATCCCGGTTTCGCCGAGTCCTCCTACGGGTTCCGGCCCGGCAGGTCCGCCCATCAGGCGGTCCGGGCCGGGCAGGTCTTCATCGAGGAGGGCTACCGGTGGGTCGTCGACGTGGATCTGGAGAAGTTCTTCGACCGGGTCGGCCACGATGCGTTGATGGCCAGGGTCGCGCGGAAGGTCACTGACAAGCGCGTGCTCAAGCTCATCCGCCGGTTCTTGGACGCCGGGGTGATGGTCGAGGGGGTCAAGCAGCCCACCGCGGAGGGAACTCCGCAGGGGTCGCCGCTGTCCCCGTTGTTGTCGAACATCATGCTCGATGACCTCGACCGCGAGCTGGGCAGACGTGGGCTGCGGTTCGTGCGCTACGCCGACGACATTCGCGTCTTCGTGCGTTCCAAACGCGCCGCCACCAGGGTCCTGGGCGGCATCACAGAGGTCGTCGAGGGGCGGTTGAAGCTGCGGGTGAATCGGGAGAAGTCCTCGGTCCAACCCGCCGGTCGGGCGGTTCTTCTGGGCTTCGGGTTCTTCTTCGTCACCGGCGGCAGGGTCAAGGTCCGGGTCGCACCGAAGGCGATCGCTCGCCTGAAGACGCGGCTGCGGGAGTTGACCCGCCGGAACTGGGGGGTGTCGATGGGCTATCGCATCGGCGTCCTGAACCGGTTCGTCCGCGGCTGGATGGGCTACTTCCGGGTCGCGGACACCCCGCGGGTGTTCCGGGACCTCGACGAGTGGTTCTACCGTCGCCTGCGGCAGATCTACTGGAAGCAGTGGAAGCGGATCAGGACTCGGCGCCGGATGCTCGCGCAGTTGGGCATCCCACCGCTCAGCGCGATCCGCTGGGCGGCGTCGAGCAAGGGCTACTGGCGCATCGCCGGCTCGCCCGTGCTCCAACGCGCCCTGCCCCGCCGCTACTGGGACCGTCAGGGACTGATCGGCCTGCGCACCGCATGGGAGCGCTTCAGGCAAGCGGTCTGACGAACCGCCGGATGCGGGCCCGCATGTCCGGTGGTGTGGGAGGGGGCCGGGCGACCCGGCCCCCTACCCGATTCCCGCGGCGGCACGACGGCGGTTCGGAGCCTCCGCCCTCGGCCCGGCGCGTCCGCCCGCCCGTGCCGGCCGGGTCGGCGCGTCGCGAGCCCCAGTCGTTCCGCCTTGCGAGTCGCGCCCGAGTTTTCGGAGGAGGAAGTCGGGGTCCCGTGGCTGGTCCTACCCCCGCTCATCCCTCCTAGCGGCACAATGAGGTCAACGGATGACCAAGCAAGGGAAGGGGCGGGTCATGGCGCACGAGAAGGTCGTCGTCGTCGGGGTCGACGGGTCGGAGGCCAGCCTGGCCGCCGTCGACTGGGCGATCGCCGAGGCGAAGCAGACCGGGTGGCGTCTCCACGTCGTCTGCGCCTACGCCCTCCCGTCCTTCACGGCGGCGTCCCTCGACGGCGGGTACGCCGCCATGGACGACACCGCCATCCAGCAGGGCGCGCAGGCCGTGGTGGACGAGGCGGTGGCCCGCACCGCCGGGTCCGGGCTCGTGGTGACCTCCTCCCTCGAGACCGGCGACCCCGCCGGCGTGCTGGTCGACCTGTCCCGCGAGGCCAGCATGGTCGTGGTCGGTACGCGGGGGGGCGGTGGCTTCACGGACCGGCTGCTCGGCACGGTCTCCTCCGCGCTGCCCGCCCATGCCCACTGCCCGACGGTGGTGGTCCCGGTGCGCGTCAATCGCACGTTCACGCCGGTCCGGCGCATCGTCGTCGGCGTGGACGGCTCGGAGTCCGCCCGGGTGGCGCTGCGGCGCGCCGTGGACGAGGCGGCCCTGTGGGACGCCGAGCTGACCGCGGTCGCGGCCGTCCCGATCGCCACGGGCGCGGGGGCCATGGCGTGGCTGCCCGCCACCGTGGATCGCGACGAGGTGCTCGCCGACGTGCGTGAGGGCCTCGGCGTCGCCGTCGCCTCCGCGGTCGGCGATCGGCCGGTGCGGGTGCGTCAGCACGCTCTGGACGGCAACGCGGCCGCGCTGATGGCGGAGTTCTCCACGGCCGTCGAGCTCGTGGTGGTCGGCTCCCGGGGCCGCGGCGGGTTCGCCGGCCTGCTGCTGGGGTCCACCAGCCAGGCGGTGCTGCACCACGCCGCCTCGCCGGTGATGGTGGTGCCTTCCCGCGTGCGCGACGAGGGGCTCGGCCCCGCCGACGTCCCGTGGGACCGAGGCTGACGGACGTGCGGCCGGCCCGCGGCTGACGGGCCGGGCACGCCGCCGCGCGCGCCCAGGGCGGCCGCCCCCGGGGGCTCAGGGCCGCCCGCCTCGGAGCTCAGCGACGCGCCTCGGCGGCCTCCTCGCGCAGCACCTCGGTGAGCGTGTCCAGGGCCAGGTGGAGGTCGTCGCTGGAGATGGTCAGCGGCGGGGCCAGGCGGATGGTCGTGCCGTGGGTCTCCTTGACCAGGATGCCGCGGGAGACCAGACGCTCGCAGGTGGCGCGGCCGCTCACGCCCAGCCCGGGCTCGACGTCGAGCCCGGCCCACAGCCCGACCGTGCGCCCGGCCGCGAGCAGCCCGCGCGACACGAGGTCGTCGACCCGCTCGCGCAGCTCCACGCCCAGCGTCGCGGCACGCGCCTGCAGGTCGCCCGGCTCGAGGAGGTCCACCACGGCCAGCCCGACGGCGCACGCGAGCGAGTTGCCACCGAAGGTGGACCCGTGCGTGCCGGGGGTGAGCACGCTGAGGACGTCCCGGCGTCCGACCACGGCCGAGACCGGCAGGATGCCGCCGCCGAGCGCCTTGCCGAGGGTGATGAGGTCGCCGCGGACGCCGGCCAGGTCCTGCGCGAGCGTGGTACCCGTGCGCCCGAGACCGGACTGGATCTCGTCGAGCACCAGCAGCGCGTCCGCCGCGGTGCACAGGTTCCGCAGGGCGGGCAGGTAGTCCGCGGGCGGGACGATGACGCCCGACTCGCCCTGGACGGGCTCGACCAGCACCGCGACGGTCGTCTCGTCGACGGCGGCGGCGACGGCGTCGACGTCCCCGTAGGGCACCACGCGGAACCCGGGCGTGTAGGGGCCGAAGCCGCCGCGGGCCTCGGGGTCCGAGCTCATCGAGATCATCGTCGTGGTGCGCCCGTGGAAGGCGCCCTCGGCGACGACGATGGTGGCCTCGCCGTCGGGCACCCCCTTGACCTCGTAGCCCCACTTGCGTGCGGCCTTGACCGCCGTCTCCACCGCCTCGGCGCCGGTGTTCATCGGCAGGAGCATCTCGGTGCCCGTCAGCCGGGTGACGGCCTCGGCGAACGGCACGAGCAGCTCGTGGTCGAAGGCCCGGGAGGTGAGGGTGATTCTGTCGAGCTGCGCCTTCGCCGCGGCGACGAGCGCCGGGTGGCGGTGCCCGAAGTTGAGCGCGGAGTACCCGGCGAGGCAGTCCAGGAAGCGGCGGCCACGGGTGTCGATGACCCACGAGCCCTCCCCGGCGGCGATCACGACGTCCAGCGGGTGGTAGTTGTGGGCCAGCGCGCTTGGCGCGAGGTGCGCCTCCGGCGGCGACGTCGGCGCCGCGGGGTGATCGAGCACAGGTTCCTCCTGATCCGTTCCCGTGGCCCTGACGCTAGGCCCGACGGCCTGCCTTGGGAAGGAGGATCGGGGGCCTGGCGCGGGCCCCGGGGCGCGGGGCGTCCGGGCTCGTCACGCCAGGTGCGGGGCGTTCCCGATGCGTCCCCGGTGACCGTGAGGCCGGCCACTGCGGCGCGGCATGACATCGGCCACACCGAGCCCGGCCGTATTCCCCGCTGCGGCCCGGACGGTTACGTTGTCCATCGGACCGCGTCCGCGGCCCTCGATCCCTCCCTTGGAGTGAGAGTGCTCAACCCCTGGAACCTCAGCGCGCGCGCCGACGTCGACCTTCGTCGGCAGGCCAGCATGCTGTGTGCCGCCGGGGCTTGTTGTTGAGCCACCCCGGCATCTGAGCCACCCCGGCCACCTGAGCCACCCGGCCGGGCCCGCCCCGGCCGCCCGCCGCGCCTGAGCCGCGGCCGGCCATCCCCGCCGCACGCGCCCGACGACGTCCGTGGGCGCCGCGCCCGCCCCCGGGCGCTCCCTGGTTCACGTCCGTCCCGCGCGGACTCCTTCTTGCCCCCGTGCGCCGCCCGCGGCGTCTGTCCACCATCGGAAAGGCACCATGTCCACCACCGCCCACGCGCCGGAGAAGCCGCGCCGCCAGCTCCGGATCCCGTCGTTCAGCGTGCAGATCCTGCTTGGCCTCGTGCTCGGCGTGCTGCTCGGCTGGGTCGCCCTCGAGATGGGCCAGACCGCCGACGGCGCTGAGAACTGGCTGACCGTCACGCTGACGACGATCGGGTCCTCCTTCGTCAACCTGCTCAAGGCGGTCGTCCCGCCGCTGGTCTTCACCGCGATCGTCGCCTCGATCGCGAACCTGCGCGGCGTCACCAACGGAGCGCGCCTGGCCGGGCAGACCCTGCTGTGGTTCGCCATCACCGCGCTGGTGGCCGTCGCCATCGGCATCGCGCTCGGCCTCGTCATGCAGCCGGGCGCCAACGCCGCCGTCGACACCGCCGACGCCGCCGCGCCGTCCAGGACCGGCTCCTGGCTGGACTTCCTCAAGGGCCTCATCCCGCTGAACTTCCTCGGCCTCGAGACCTCCAGCAGCCTCGTCACGGACCCCGGGGGCGCCGTCACCGGCGTGACCACCGCGCCGAGCTTCAACGTCCTGCAGCTCATCGTCATCGCGCTGGTCGTCGGCGTCGCCGCCCTGAAGGTGGGCGCGAAGGCGGAGCCGTTCCTGACCTTCAACGCCTCGCTGCTCGCCGTGGTGCAGAAGGTGCTGTGGTGGATCATCCGCCTGGCTCCGCTGGGCACCATCGGCCTGGTCGGCAAGGCCATCGCCACCTACGGCTGGAGCTCGCTCGCGAACCTCGGCACCTTCGTCGTCGCCATCTACGTCGGCCTCGCGCTCGTGCTGTTCGTGGTCTACCCGGTGCTGCTGAGGACCCACGGCCTGTCGATCGGCCGGTACTTCAAGGGCGCGTGGCCGGCCATCCAGCTCGCGTTCGTCTCCCGCTCCTCGATCGGCACCATGCCGGTGACCCAGGCCGTGACCCACAAGAACCTCGGGGTCCCGCAGGCGTACGCCTCCTTCGCGGTGCCGCTGGGCTCCACGACGAAGATGGACGGCTGCGCCGCGATCTACCCGGCGATCGCCGCGATCTTCGTCGCGCAGTTCTTCGGCGTCGACCTGGCGGTCACCGACTACCTGCTCATCGCGTTCGTGTCCGTGGTCGGCTCGGCCGCCACCGCCGGTCTGACCGGCGCGACCGTCATGCTCACCCTGACCCTCTCCACGCTCGGCCTGCCGCTCGAGGGCGTCGGCCTGCTGCTCGCCGTCGACGCGATCCTGGACATGGGCCGCACCGCCGTGAACGTGGCCGGGCAGGTGCTCGTGCCGGTGATCGTGTCCAAGCGCGAGGGCATCCTTGACGTCGCCAAGTACGAGTCGGCCGACGCGGAGAACCTCTTCGCCGACGACGAGCCTGTCGATGGCACGGCTGGCACGGCCGGGCCGGACGCCGGGCGCCGCGAGGAGGACCTCGTCGACGTCCGCTGAGCCGACCGGGCGGGCCGGTGGCGCGGGAACGCGCCACCGGCCCGCCGGCGTCTCACGCCTCGACGGGGCGGCGCTCACCTCACCCCGGCGCCCGCACCCGGGCGAGGATCGCCCCGGCGACCTCCTCCGGCCGCGTCTCGGGGAGCCAGTGTCCGCCGTCGGACTCGACGAAGGCGTAGTCCCCGACGACGTGGTCCGCGGTCGCCCGCGCCGCCGCCCGTCCCAGGGCCGGGTCGCGGGCGCCCCAGAGGTACGTGGTGGGGACGGGCACCGGGCCGGCGGGCCGGAGGCGGGCGCCGTACAGGGGGATCGCGCGGTACCAGTTGATCGCGGCCGTGAGCGCCCCCGGCTCCTGCATGCGCGCGGCGTAGCGGGCGGCGTCCGCGGCGGGCAGCCCCGAGCGCCGCAGGGTCCCGGCGAGGACGGGGCGCACCGCCGCCTCCGGCAGCCGCGGCAGCTGGAAGACCCCGATGTACCACGACCGCAGCGCCTGCCCCGAGCGCACCAGCGAGCGGGCGTAGGCCTGCGGGTGCGGGGTGGACACGACCGTCAGGGAGGCGACCCGGCCCGGCCACGCGGCGGCCGCGGCCCAGGCCACCGCGCCGCCCCAGTCGTGCCCCACCAGGTGGCAGCGGGAGAGGCCGGCGGCGTCGAGCAGGGCGGCGACGTCGGCGACGAGCCACCGCAGCTTGTAGGCCGACCGCCCGCGCGGCCGGGCACCGGGGGAGTACCCGCGCTGGTCCGGGGCGAGCGTGCGCATGCCCGCGGCGTGCAGCCGCGGTGCCACCCGGTCCCAGCAGGAGGCGTCCTGCGGGAAGCCGTGGAGCAGGACGACGGCGTCCCCGCCGGGCGGGCCCTCGTCGCGCACGTCGAGCACCAGCCTCCCGCGACGCAGCCGGCTCAGGGGCTCCATCCCGGCGAGGCTAGGCGCCGGGGCGGCGGGCCGCCACGCGGGGCCGCCTCCGGTCGCACCCCGGCGGGTTCGGTGGTTCCGTGGAGGCGTCCGGCCGCCGCGTCCGGCGGCACAGCTGCGAGCCGAGGGGGACCGAGATGAGCACAGAGGGCGCGCGGGACGAGGAGGGCGTGAAGAAGGTTGCCGAGCTCGTCAAGGACGCGCGGATCGCCATGCTGACCACGCTCGACGACGACGGCCACCTGGTCAGCCGGCCGATGAGCGTGCAGGAGGTCGAGTTCGACGGCGACCTGTGGTTCTTCGCGGACGAACGGTCCGACACGGTCGCGGAGATCGGGGTCACGCCCGACGTGAACGTCTCGTTCAGCTCCGGCAGCTCGTGGGTCTCCGTCACCGGGCGCGCCGAGGTGGTGCGGGACCGGGCGAAGATGGAGGAGCTGTGGAACCAGTTCGTCGAGGCGTGGTTCCCCGACGGCCCCACGACCCCCGAGCTGGTGCTGCTGAAGGTGCACGCCGACGCCGCCCAGTACTGGGACTCCCCGGGCGGCAAGGTCGTCCAGCTGATGAGCATGGTCAAGTCCAAGGTGAAGGGCGAGAGGTACGACGGCGGGGAGTCCGGCACCGTCGAGATGTAGGCCCCGCCGGCCCGGCTCTCTGTCGCGAGCGCTGCACGAATCCACCACCGTGGCAGTTGGGTCTGTAACGGTCGAGGTGTCGTGCAGCACTCGACGTGATTGGGCAACGCCACGCACATATCAGACCGCTCGCAGCAGGTCGTGCTCCGTGATCACGTCGCGCGCGAGGGTCTTGTAGCCCTCCGTCTCGAAGAAGATCGTGATGCGGTCGTCCTCGTGGCGCATGACCACGCCCCGGCCCCACTCCCGGTGCTCGACCGCGGCCTGCAGCGGGAAGGGGGCGACGTCCGCGCCGCCCGGGTGCGCCCCGCCGCCCGGGCGCGCCCCGCCGGCCGGGCGCGCCCCGCCGGCCGTGCCCGCCCCGCCGGGCGTGCCGTCGTCGCTGCCCGCCGCCGGCGCCGCGGCCCCGGCGCCGTCCGCCGGCTTGTCCGGGGTGTCGGCGCTCTGCCCGATCGGGCCGCCGGTGCCGGCCAGGACGTCGGTGGTGGTGACGACGTCCTCCACGCCGTCGTCCGCCGGCTCCTCCGGGCCCAGGCACACGTCGCAGGACCCGCACGGGCCGCCGTACGGCTCGCCGAAGTAGCCCAGGAGGAACTGGCGGCGGCATCCCCGCGTCTCGGCGTACCCGCGCATCATCTCGATCCGGGAGCGGTCGATCCGCTCGCCGGACTCGGTGCTCTCCACGGCGAGCTCCACCACCCGCGCGGCGGGCAGATCGCCCGCCGCCTCGACCCCGCGGCGGCCGCGACGAACCGCACCGACCTCCTCGAGCAGGTTGACGGTGCCGGTGAGCTTCCGGGCGGACAGGCCCACCTGCTCGCGCAGCGCACCGACGCCGACCGGCCCGCCCGCGCCGCGGACCGCGGCGAGCACCGCGGCGAGGGCCTCGCCGTCGACGTTCCGGGAGGAGAAGAACCGGCGCAGGCCCAGGTCCTCGGGCCGGTAGTGCAGCACCGCGAGGGCGTCCTCGCCGTCCCGGCCGGCCCGGCCGATCTCCTGGTAGTAGCTGTCCAGGGAGTCCGGCGCGTCCGCGTGGACGACGAAGCGGACGTTGGGCTTGTCGATGCCCATGCCGAACGCCGAGGTGGCCACGACCACGTCGAGCTCGTCGTCGAGAAAGGCCTGGTGGACGGCCTCCCGCTCGGCGGCCTTGCGGCCCGCGTGGTACGCGGCGGCGCGCATGCCCCGCTCGGCGAGCTCGGCCGCGTAGCGCTCGGTGTCCTTGCGGGTGGCCACGTACACCAGCCCCGGGCCGGGCAGGGCGGGGACCTGCTCGAGGATCCGGCGCCGCTTGGCGTCGCCGTCGGTGTGCTGCTCCACGGTCAGCCGCAGGTTCGGCCGGTCGAAGCCGCGGCTGATCACCAGCGGTTCGCGCAGCCCGAGCCGCTCGACGATCTCGGCCTGCACGGGCGTGGCCGCCGTCGCAGTCAGGGCGACGACCACCGGGCGGCCCACCCGTTCGACGGCCGCGCCCAGCGCGAGGTAGTCCGGCCGGAAGTCGTGGCCCCAGGAGGAGACGCAGTGCGCCTCGTCGACGACGAACAGGGACGGCTCCAGCGCCCGGATGCGCTCGGTGACGTCGTCCTTGGCCAGCTGCTCGGGGGAGAGGAAGAGGAACTCCGCCCGCTCGCGGGCCACCTCGCGCCAGGCGGCGGCGTTCTCGGCGCTGCCCTGGGCGGAGTTGACCGCCACCGCCTCGGCCGCGGCCCCGGCGGCCTCCAGCGCGGCGACCTGGTCCTGCTGCAGGGAGATGAGCGGGGAGACGACGATCGTCGGGCCGTCCAGCAGCGCGGCGGCCACCTGGTAGATCGCGGACTTGCCGTACCCGGTGGGCATGACGGCGAGGACGTCGCGGCCCCCGACGGCGGCCTGCATGGCCTCGCGCTGCCCCGGACGCAGCGCGTCCCAGTCGAACGTCTCGCGCGCGACCCGCCGCAGCTCCGCGAGGGAGGGGCGCCGGCCGGCGTTCACGCGGCGTCCCGCCCGGCGAGCGCTGCCTCGGCGTCCTCGAGGACGAGCCCGCCGTTGATGCCGATCGCGGCCCGCGCCCCGGACTCGGCCGCGCCGATGACCTGCAAGGCGAGCCCCGCCACGTTGCCCGCCGCCCACAGCCCCGGCACCGACGTGCGGCCCTCGGGGTCGGTGGCCAGGCAGACGCCCATGTCGCTGCGGGTGGTGGCCACGTCCAGGCCCGCGAGCGGGGCGTCGTTGACCCGCAGCCGCAGCGGCACGAAGACGGCGGCGCGCGGGTGGTACGAGCCGTCGGCGAGACGGAGGCCGGCGAGCCGGTCCTCCTCGGTGACGACGGCGGTGACCCGGCCCGGCACGACGCGCACCCCGCGCGCGGCGAGGAGGGCGCGGTCCCGCGCCGTCAGCTCGTCCTCGGGGACCTCGTGCAGGAAGAGGATCACGTCGGGGGACCACTGCCGCAGGAGCAGCGCCTGGTGCACCGCGCCGTCCCGGTCCCCGCCGACCACGCCCAGCGGCCGGTCGCGCTGCTCGTAGCCGTGGCAGTAGGGGCAGTGGAGCACGTCGCGCCCCCACCGGCCGGCCACGCCGGCGATGTCGGGCAGCTCGTCGGTGAGCCCGGTGGCGACGACGACGCGCCGCGCCCTGACCTGCGCGTCCCCCAGATCGACCCAGAACCCGTCGTCGCCGGCGCGCAGCCCCGTCACCGTGCCGGTCCGGCGCTCCACGCCGTAGCCGTCGACCTCCTGCCGCGCCGTGGCGAGGAAGTCCGCGGGGGTGGCGCCGTCACGGGTCAGGTACCCGTGCAGGCTGGGCGAGCAGCGGTTGCGGGGCTCCGCGCCGTCGACGAGCAGCACCCGGCGCCGTGCCCGGCCGAGGACCAGCGCGGCGGACAGGCCGGCGGGCCCGCCGCCGACCACGGCGACGTCGTACATGCGGTGGGCGGGTGCTTCCTGGGTCACCGGTCAACTGTGCGGTCCGGCATGTCAGGCGGCAAGGCGGGAAACGGGATGGGCGACACGGTGGGCCCGGGGCGGGGGCCTGAGGCCGGCGGGGCCCGGCCGCTCGGGCCGGGACCGCGGAACCGGCAGGCGGTCCCCCGTCGGAGCGGGCGGCAGCCGCAGGCGCACGGCGTCCGCATGGGCGGCAGATATGAGACCACGTGTTTCGTAAACGTTTGCGTGCGTCTCCGGCCGGTGCGTAGCGTCCGCCACGCAAACGATTACGCGGGACCTCGACGAGGAGGAGTCATGGTGACCATCCGGGACGTGGCGCGGCAGGCCGGGGTCTCGCCTGCCACCGTGTCGCGGGTGGTGAACGGGCTGGTCGGCTGCTCCGAAGGAACCCGGCTGCGCGTGGAGCACGCCGTCGCGGACCTCGGTTACGAGACCAACTCGCTGGCCCGGGGGCTCAAGACCCGGCAGACCTCGATGATCGGGGTGCTGGCGCCGTGGGTGTCCGACGCGCTCGCGTCGGACGTCATGAGCGGTGTCGAGAACGCCGCGCGGGAGCAGGGCTACGCGGTCATGTACGGCCGCACGGGGCTGGAGTCCGCCTACGCCGCGCCGTACCTGCGCACCCTGCGGACCTACCGCGCGTCGGGCGTGGTGCTGATCTCCAGCGTCATCAAGCCAGAGTTCCGGCAGGTGCTGGGCACATCCATACCGATGATCTCGGTGGCCATCACCGACCGGTCCGGCGCGCCGAGCATCTCGGTCGACGACGAGCAGGCCGGGTACGACGCCGCCCGCCATCTGCTGCGCCTGGGGCACCGTCGGATCGGGCTGCTCGCGGGCCGGCCCGAGAGCGTCTTCGTCAACGGCCCTCGCGTGGCGGGGTACCGGCGGGCGATGCAGGAGGCCGGCTGCGCGCCCAACGTCGTCCACGGCGACTTCACCTACGCCAGCGGGGGGCCGGGCCTGCGGGCACTGCTCGGGCGGGACCCTGGGCTGACGGCGGTCTTCGCCGTCAGCGACGAGATGGGCGTGGCCGTGGTCAACGAGCTCCAGCGGCTGGGCCGCCGGGTACCCGACGACGTCTCCGTCCTGGGGTTCGACGACACCCCGTCATCCCAGCACGTCTACCCACCGCTGAGCACGGTCGCGCAGCCGCTGCGCGAGATGGGTGAGCTCGCCGTGCGCAAGCTCCTCCGCGGCCGCGAGCTCGGCAGCAAGATCCTCCCGCACCGGGTCGTCGAGAGGGGTTCCACCGGCCCGGTGCCGCCCTGATGCCGGGCATCCCGCCACATCACCCACTTCCCCTGCCGCACGGCACGGGGCAAGGCCGCCCTGTGCCTGCGCAGCGGCGGCCATGGTCACGGCCATCACGGCGCGACCGGCCTCAGCCGAGGCACCGGATCACTTGCGGGCCACCCGGGCCCGCCACCACACGACGAGGAGAGACACGTGAGGCAACGACGCCGGAACCACCGCGCGGTCGCCGCGGTAGCCACGATCGCCGCAGCATCCATGCTGGCCGCCTGCGGCGCCAGCAGCGGGCAGGAGGACGCGGACGGAGCGGCGCCGTCCGCCGCCGCGCTCGAGGGTCGCGGACCGATCACGTATGCGACCGGCCGCGACTCCTCCGGGGCGGCCGCCGACACCATCGCCAAGTGGAACGCGGCGCACCCGGACGAGCAGGTCACGATGATCGAGCTGCCCGACTCCGCCGACCAGCAGCGTCAGCAGCTCGTCCAGAACGCCGAGATCGAGTCCGACGCGTACACCGTGCTGAACATCGACGTCGTCTGGGTCTCGGAGTTCGCGGCCAACCAGTGGCTGGTCCCGCTCCCGGAGGACGCCTTCGACACGGCGGCGATGGTGCCGGCCGTCCTCGAGGCCGGGAAGTACCGCGACAACCTCTACGCCGCGCCCTACTACACCGACGGCGCCCTGTTCTACTACCGCTCCGACCTGTTGCAGGCCGCCGGCATCGACGGTCCGCCGCAGACCTGGGCGGAGATGGAGTCGGCCTGCGAGGCCGTGCTGGCACTCCCCGAGGCGCAGGGCATGTCCTGCTACGCGGGCCAGCTGGACAAGGGCGAGGGCCTCACCGTGAACTTCTCCGAGGCGGTCAACTCCGCCGGCGGGGCCATCCTCGACGATGACGGCGAGGTCGCGGTGGACAGCCCCGAGGCGCTGGAGGGCCTCACCTTCCTCACCGAGGGCCTCAGCTCCGGCCTCTTCCCGGCCGAGTCCATCACCTTCAAGGAGGAGGAGGGCCGGCGCGCCTTCCAGGAGGGCCGGCTCGTCTTCCACCGCAACTGGCCCGGTCCCTACTCCTCGTTCAGCGCCACGGACGGCTCCAGCCAGGTCGCCGGCAAGTTCGACGTCGCGCCCATCCCGGGCAGCTCCGGCCCCGGCGTGTCCACCCTGGGCGGTCACTACCTGGGCATCTCGCCGTACGCGCCGAACAAGGCCACGGCGCTCGATTTCATCAGCTTCTTCGTCAGCGAGGAGGAGGAGGGCGCTCGCCTCGCCAAGAGCTCGCGTGCGCCCGTGTACGCCAGCTTCTTCGAGGACGAGGCGGTCGTGGCGCAGCGCCCGTTCTTCCCGATGCTGCTCGACTCGCTCGAGAACGCCTCGCCCCGCCCGCAGGTCGTGCGTTACGGCGATGCCACGGCCGCGATCCAGGACGAGGTCTACGCCGCACTCACCGGCGACAAGGCCGCGAAGGACGCGCTGAGCGACCTCCAGGTCAAGCTCGAAGAGATCACCGCGCAATGACGCCCGGCGGTCGCCCGGCCCCGGGCGACCGCCACCGCACCCACGGATCGAGGTACCTCCATGACTGCGAGCTCAGCGCAGCTGACCCGCGCGATCAGGACGGGCCGGAGACGTCGCGGCGGCGAGGGGCGGCTCGCCGCCGCCCTGCTCTCCCCGACAGGCCTGGTCCTCTCGCTCGTCATCCTCTACCCGCTCGTCTCGGCCCTCTACGGGTCGTTGTTCCGGCGCGAGACCGGGCTGGACGAGAACGGGTTCGTCACCGAGGGCGAAGCCTTCGTCGGCCTGGACAACTACACGAGCGTCTTCACCGGCGAGGCCGGGGAACGCTTCCTCAACGCACTGTTCAACACCACCTTCCTCACCGCCACGAGCGTCGTGCTCGAGACCGTGCTCGGCATCGTCATGGCGCTCGCGATGAACCGGGCGTTTCGGGGTCGCGCCTTCCTGCGGGCCAGCATCCTGGTGCCGTGGGCCGTGCCCACGGCCGTCTCGGGCCTCCTGTGGCGCTGGATCTTCCAGTCCGACGGCATCGCCAACGACCTGCTCGGCCAGCAGGTGCTGTGGACCGCCGACGGACCCGCCGCCCCCTTCGCGGTCATCATCGCCGAGGTCTGGAAGACGGCGCCCTTCATCGGCCTCCTGGTCCTGGCCGGCCTGCAGGTCATCCCGGGCGAGGTCTACGAGGCCGCCCAGCTCGACGGCGCCGGCCGGTGGCGCCAGTTCTGGTCGATCACCTTGCCGCTGGTGAAGCCCGCGCTGCTGGTCGCCGTCCTCTTCCGGATCCTCGACGCCCTGCGGATGTTCGACCTGCCCTTCGTCCTCATCGGCCCCCGCAAGGAGTCGGTGGAGACGCTGTCCATGCTCGCGTGGGACGAGGCCAACTCTCTCCGCTACGGTGCGGCCTCCGCCTACGCCGTGCTGCTGTTCCTGTACGTCGCCGCCGTGGCGATCGTCTTCGTCAAGATCCTCGGCGCCGATGTCGCCGGCACCAAGGGGGCGGCCGGCCGGCGCCGGCCCCGCCGCGCCCGGAAGGTGGAGGCCGACCAGTGAGCACCGTGTACGCGACCGAGACGCCCCAGCGCGTGGGCGCGCGGGTCGAAGCTCCTCGCAAGCCCCGCCGGGGCGGGAGATCGCGGTGGGCCTACGCCGGCCTCGCCGTGATCGTCCTGTACTGCCTGGCGCCGTTCTACTGGATGCTGGTCTCGAGCCTGCGGCGGACCTCGGACATCTACGAGAACTCGCTGCTGCCCGACCCCTGGTCCCTCGAGAACTACCAGAAGGTCTTCGACAGCTCGACGATGTTCGGCCGCTCGCTGGTCAACAGCCTCGTTGTCGCCGGCGTGACCACCGTGGTGGCGCTCGTCATCGCCGTCTTCGCCGCCTACGCGATCGCCCGGCTGAACTTCCGCTTCAAGTCCGTCGTCCTCGGCGTCATCATCGCCACGTCGATGTTCCCGGGGATCTCGGTCGTGGTGCCGCTTCTGAAGCTGTTCACCAACATCGGCTGGATCAACACCTACCAGTCGATGATCGTGCCGAGCCTGTCCTTCGCGCTGCCGCTGGCGGTGTGGAACCTGACCACGTTCTTCAGGGCGCTGCCGTTCGAGCTGGAGCAGGCAGCGATGATCGACGGCTGCACCAAGGGCCAGGCGTTTCGGAAGATCCTCGTCCCGCTGGCGGCGCCGGGCGTGTTCACCACGGCGATCCTGACCTTCATCCACGCCTGGAACGAGTTCATCATCGCGTTGTCGATGGTCAACGACCCGCTCATGCAGACAGCCACCGTGACGATCTCGAAGTTCACCGGCGCCACGGAGTACCAGGCGCCGTTCGGCGAGCAGATGGCGGCCGGTGTCGTGGTGACCATCCCCTTGGTCATCATCGTGCTCTTCTTCCAGCGGCGGATCGTCGACGGCCTGACCGCAGGCGGGGTCAAGTGAGCGCCGTGGCGGGGGACTGGTCGCGCTCCGCCGTCATGTACCAGGTCTACCCGCGCTCCTTCGCGGACGCCGACAGCGACGGCGTGGGGGACCTGCCCGGGCTCGTGGCCCGCCTGCCCTACATCGCCTCTCTGGGGGTGGACGGGATCTGGCTCACCCCCTTCCAGCGCTCCCCACAGGTGGACCAGGGCTACGACGTGTCCGACTACTGCGACGTCGACCCCCTCTTCGGCACCATGGCCGACCTGGACCGGCTCGTCGCCGAGGCGCACGCCCGGAGCCTGCGCGTGGTCGTCGACCTGGTGCCCAACCACTGCTCGGTCGAGCACCCGCTGTTCCAGCAGGCGCTGGCCGCCGCGCCGGGCTCGCCGGCGAGGGAGCTCTTCCACTTCGCCGAGGGGCGGGGCGACGGGCCCCCGAACAACTGGCAGAGCGTGTTCGGCGGACCCGCGTGGCACCGGGCGGCACCCGGCTCCGCGACGGACCGGCAGTGGTACCTGCACATGTACACGGCGCAGCAGCCGGACTGGAACTGGCGCAACCCGGCCGTCGCCGACTTCTTCGACGGCGTGATCCGCTTCTGGCTGGACCTAGGCGTGGACGGCCTGCGGATCGACGTCGCGCACGGGCTGTACAAGTCGGAAGGGCTGCCCGACGTGGCGGAGGGCGTCGTCGTCATGGACGGGCTGCGCTCCAACGTCCACGCGATGGACCAGGAGGAGGTACACGGTATCTACCGCCGGTGGCGGGCCATCGCCGACAGGTACGAGCCGCAGCGCATCCTCGTCGGGGAGGTGAACCTCGAACCGGAGCGAGTCTGGCGGTACGTCCGGCCGGACGAGCTGCACCAGGCCTTCGCGTTCGCCCTGCTGCGTGCTCCCTGGTCGGCCTCGGAGTGGGCCCGCATCGGCGAGCGGCTCGAGGAGGCGCACCGGCGCAGCGGCGCGCCGGTGACCTGGGCGCTGGAGAACCATGACGTCGCGCGCACCGTGACGCGTTACGGGGGCGGGGCGCGCGGCGCCCGGCGCGCCCGGGCGGCGCTGGTGGCGATGCTCGGCCTGCCCGGCTCCGCCTACCTCTACCAGGGGCAGGAACTCGGGCTTCCGGAGGTCGACGTTCCCGTGGACCAGCGCGTCGACCCCGCGTGGCAGCGCTCCGGCCTGCTGCGCGACGGTGCCCGGATCCCGCTGCCCTGGACCGCGGAGCCGGCGCGCACCCACGGCTTCTCCACCGGCGACGCGGTTCCCTGGCTGCCGGTGCCGCCGGGATGGGGCGAGCTCGCCGTCGACCGGCAGGAGCGCGACCCCGACTCCACGCTGGCGCTGGTGCGCCGGGCGCTCGGGCGCCGCGCCGAGCTGCACGCCATGGGTCTGCTCTCGGGAGATGACCACGCCCGGTGGGCCGTCGGCCCGGGGGGCTCCGTGCGCTGCGACCGGGGCCGGCTGAGCGTCGTCGTCGCCATGGGCGACGAGCCCGCGCCCCTCCCTGCCGGAGAGGTGATGCTGGCTTCCGGACCGCAGCCGCGGCCTGGCTGGCTCGAGCCGGACACGGCAGCATGGCTCAGCACCGAGGAGGTTCCCGCATGAACGAGTCCGACCCCGCGCCCGCCGGAGGAGTCGCCGCCATGCCCGCCGTGGCCGCCGTGGCCGCCGCGGGCGAGTGGTGGCGCACGGCCGTGATCTATCAGGTCTACCCCCGCTCCTTCGCCGACGCCGACGGCGACGGGGTGGGCGACCTGCGCGGCGTCATCGGCAAGCTGGACTACCTGCACGCGCTCGGGGTGGACGCGGTGTGGCTCTCGCCCATCTACCGGTCCCCGCAGGCGGACAACGGCTACGACATCAGCGACTACCAGGACATCGACCCCACGTTCGGCACCCTGGCCGACTTCGACGAGCTCGTCGCCGGCCTGCACGACCGCGGGATGAGGCTGGTGATGGACCTGGTCGTCAACCACACCTCCGACGAGCACCCGTGGTTCACCGAGTCCCGCGCATCGACGGACTCGCCCAAGCGGGACTGGTACTGGTGGCGCCCGCCGCGGCCGGGCTGCAGGGGCGGGGAGCCCGGGGCGGAGCCGACGAACTGGCACTCCTTCTTCTCTGGCTCGACGTGGGAGTGGGACGCGGCCACGGGGGAGTACTACCTGCACCTGTTCGACCGCAAGCAGCCGGACCTGAACTGGGAGAACCCGGAGGTCCGGCAGGCGGTCTACGCGATGATGCGCTGGTGGGTGGCACGAGGGGTGGACGGCTTCCGCATGGACGTCATCAACCTCATCTCCAAGGCCGTCCGCGCGGACGGCGCGCTGCCCGACGGTGCGCCCGTCCCGGGACCCTCGCGGTTCGGTGACGGCTCCTCGTTCTACACGAACGGGCCCAGGCTGGAGGAGTTCCTGCAGGAGATGCACCGGGAGGTCCTCGCCCACGGCACGGCCTCCGGCGAGGCGCTCCTGACGGTCGGGGAGATGCCTGGCGTGACGCTGGAGCAGGCCCGCTCCATCACCGACCCCGCGCACCGCGAGCTCGACATGGTCTTCACCTTCGAGCACATGCGCGTCGACCACGGACTGAGCGGGAAGTGGCAGCTGCGGCCGCTGCACCTGCCGGACCTCAAGGCGAACCTCGCGGCGTGGCAGGAGGGCCTGGCGGAGGCCGGGTGGAACTCCCTGTACTGGAACAACCACGACCAGCCGCGGATCGTCTCCCGGTGGGGCGACGACTCGCCCGAGCACCGCGTCGCCTCCGCCAAGACGCTCGGCACGGTGCTGCACATGCTCCGCGGCACCCCGTACGTCTACCAGGGCGAGGAGCTCGGGATGACGAACGTCGGCTGGGCGACCATCGAGGACTACCAGGACGTCGAGACGCTGAACTTCTACCGCGAGTCGGTCTCAGGCGGCGCCAGCGACGGCGAGGTCATGGCCGGCATCGGCCCGGTCAGCCGCGACAACGCGCGCACCCCCATGCAGTGGGACGACGGCCCGCACGCGGGGTTCACCACCGGCACCCCCTGGCTGAGCGTGAACCCGGCGTACCCGCAGATCAACGCGGCCGCCGCCGTCGCCGACCCGGGCTCGGTGCTGCACCACTACCGCCGGCTCATCCAGCTGCGCCACGACCACCACGTGGTGGTCGACGGCCGCTTCGCCCTGCTGCTGCCCGAGCACGAGCAGGTCTTCGCCTACACCCGCACGCTCGGCACGCAGGTGCTCGTGGTGGTCGCGAACATGTCCGGCGAGCCGGCCGACGTGACCCTGCCCGGCGTCGGGGCCGCGCTCGCCGGGGAGCTGCTGCTCGGCACCCACGACGCCGCCCCCGGCCCCGACGGGGACCGGCTCCGCCTCGCGCCGTGGGAGTCCCGCGTCGTGCTGGGTGCGGTGGACGGGCCCGGTCGGGCCGGCTGAACGTTCAGCCCGGCCCGCGCAGCCAGCTGCCCGGGTCCACCGGCTGCGCCGGCGGCAGCCGCACCTGCAGCGGGCGGACCAGCTCGACGATCTGCGGCGAGACGGAGATCCCGAGCTCGTCGTTGAGCCGCTCTTTGAAGGTGCGGTAGACCCGCACCGCCTCCACGTGGTTGCCGTCCATGAGGTGGACCCGGATCAGGGCGCGGTGCGCGCTCTCGCGCAGCGGCTCAAGGGTGACTGCCGCCATCGCCGCCTGCAGCGCGTCGTCGAGGTCCCCGCGCTCGAGCAGGCGATCCGCGAGGGACTCCAGGGCCCGCAGGCGGAGCTGGTGGAGCTGCTCGCGCTCCTCCAGCGCCCAGTCGTCGTACCAGCCCGGCAGCAGCGTGCCCCGGCGCAGCACCTCCAGCGCGTGGTCGGCGTCCGGGAAGTCCCCGAGGGAGACCACCCGGTGCGCGAGGTCGCGCAGCTCGTGGACGTCCACCCGGACCTCCGGCGCCAGGGCCATCATGCCGGGCGACTCCACGAGCACCCCGTCCAGCAGGTGCTGCACGCGCCAGACCGCCGCCCGGAGATTCCCCTGGGCGCGACCCTCCTCGCTCTCCGGCCACAGCAGCCCGGCCAGGTGGGACCGCGGGCGTTCCCCCTGCAGCGCGAGCACGCTCAGGAGCCGTCGCTCGCGGTAGGCGACCGTCGGCGTGACCCCGGCGTCCGACCGCAGCTGCCAGCCGTCCAGCAGGCGCAGCGTCCACCGGTCGCCCTGCCCCGCCAACGCCGCGTCTTCCGTCCCCATGTCGGCCCCGTCCCCCTTCGAACCCGACCACCGGCCGGAGGCACCCCGTTGCGCAACAGGTGTCGCGTAGGCAACACCCTCACGATCCTCACCTACGCGGGGCAGCGTCAAGGATGAAATCCCGGCGTGCCGGATCTTGCACGCCGAGCCGTTCTCGCGGCCCGCGCCGCAGCGCGCGACACCCGCGGTGATGCCGCTGTCACGCCTGAGTAACGCCAGGACGCGCTCACTAGGGGACGGTTCGGTCGCACTCAGATGTGAGGGGAGGTGAAAAGTGATGCATGAACTCACACCCAGCGAGCTCGACGGCCAGGCACTGGAGCTGCTCCCGCCCCGGGAGACTCTCGACACCTACGTCAACTTCGCGGACGTGGACGCTGCCAACGCGGCCTTCGCCCTGAACCACCACTCGGCGGACGCCGAGGCGTGGGCGGCGGCGGGTCAGCTGATCCTTGTCGAGCAGAGCCTCTGACGTCGCTAGCCCTGTGCGCGTGTGATGACGTCGTCGTCACGCCCGGGTAACACCGGATCGCGCTCACTGGGCACCATCCCGACCCAACGAGGCGCCGAGGGGAGGTGAACGTAATGCGTGAAATCACACCGAGCGAGATCGATGGCCAGGCACTGGAGCTGCTCCCGCCGCGGGAGACCCTCGACACGTACGTCAACTGGGCGGACGTGGAGGCCTTCAACGTGGCTGCTGCCGCGAACATCGAGTCGGAGGACGCCACGGCGAACGCCCTGGCACTCCAGCTGATCGGCGTCTTCCAGACCCAGTGAGACTGACACCCGCTAGCCAGATCTCACAGAGAGGTGAGTGGGCATGACACCAGGATCGACCATCGCGCTCAGCGAGCTCGACACGCAGGCGGTGGAGCTGCTCCCGTCCCGGGAGACCCTCCTCGTCAACGTCAACATCGCTCCGGTCGTCGGAGTGAACCTGGCCTTCGCGTTCAACATCCTGTCCGACGACGCCACGGCGAACGCATTCGCCGTGCAGCAGATCTTCACGGTGCAGGAGCTGTAGTCCGCACGGCCACTCGACCCCGGCGGCCAGGTCAGGCGCGCACGACTCGGCCGCCGGGGTCGACCCGCACCTCGAGGGAGGACCCGTGAGCGCCGACATCCGCCGCCCGCTCGACGAGCAGCCTGCCCCGACGACGGCCAGGGCCGAAGATCGCAGGTGGGGCCGCGCCGAAGGGGTGGAGTCGCTCGGGCAGGTCCAGGGGTCGGGGCTGCGGGAGCCCGCCTACCTCATTCGCCGAGGTGACGGGCAGGTGCTGCAGGTCTCGGAGCTGATCCACCTGGTGCTCATGCAGCTCACGGGGGACCGGCCCGCCCGGGAGGTCGCGGACGCCGTGAGCGAGGCCTTCGGCAGACGACTCACCGTCGAGGGGTTCGCTCACCTCGTCCGGACCAAGCTCCAGCCGCTGGGGCTCGTCCGCGATCTCCGTGCCGCCGCCCCCACCGCGCCCGTCCCGCGTGTCAACCCTTTGCTGCAGCTGCACCTGCGGGTGACGTTGCTGCCCGCCCGCGTGGTCCAGCGCGTGGCCGCCCTGCTGGCGCCGTTGTTCTGGCCCCCGGTCGTCGTGGCGGCGGTGGTGGGGCTGGTGGTGCTCGACGTCGTCCTGCTCACCAGCGGCGCCAGTCTCGCCGAGGGGCTGGAGCAGCTCCTGGCGACCCCCGCGCTGCTGCTCGGCACCTATGCGCTCCTCGCCGCCTGCGCGCTCTTCCATGAGACCGGCCACGCCGCCGGGTGCCGCTACGGCGGGGCGACGCCCGGGAGGATCGGCTTCGGCCTGTACCTGGTCTTCCCCGCCTTCTTCACCGAGGTCACCGACTCCTACCGGCTCGGCCGCGCGGGCCGGCTGCGCACCGACCTCGGTGGTCTGTACTTCAACGCCTGGTGCCTGCTCGCCGCAGGGGTCGCCTACCTCCTCACCGGCGAGGACGTCCTGGTGCTGCTCGTGCTGATCATGCACATCTCGATGGCGCACCAGCTCATCCCCACGCTGCGGTTCGACGGGTACTTCGTGCTCGCCGACATCGCCGGGGTGCCGGACCTGTTCTCGCGCATCCGCCCGGTGCTGCGCAGCGTCCTGCGCCGCGGCCCGGTCGACCCCCGCGTCGCTGAGCTGCGGCCCGCCACCCGGCGGATCGTGACGCTGTGGGTGCTCGTCGTCGTCCCGACGCTCCTCGGGTGGCTCCTGTGGGTCCTGTGGCACTCCCCGGTCATCGTCGGCACGACGGCGGACGCGGTGGCGGCCCACCTCACCTCGGCGGCGCAGGCGGTGGCCGACCGGTCGCCACTGTCGTTCCTGGCCGCCGTCCTCGCCATGGTGCTGATATCGCTCCCGGTGCTGGGGCTCGCGCTGGTGTCCCGCCGCCTGCTGCTGCTCGCGCTGCTGGGCGCCCGCCGCGGCCTGGCCGGAACACGGCGCGCTTGGCGGCGGCGGGCCGTTGAGCGGGTACCGCACCACGCCGAACCGAGAAGGAGGAAGCACATGACCACGTCCTCGCGCGTACCCTCGCGCGGCCGGCACGAGAACACGGTCACGCCGGGCGCCCCGGCGCCGTCGTCCCCCGACCAGGCCGCGGCCGAGGACCGCCCCGGAGGGACGGCGGCCCCCGACGACGACGGCAGCGGGACGCTGTGGCGGACCCTCGCGCAGGTCGGCGAGGCGGGAGCGGCGGCCGGCGGCCCCACCGAGGCGGCACAGCTTGACCACCCCGTCGGCCCGTCCGGCGTGGACCGGCTCACCGCCGCAGCCTTCACCGACGAGGCAGTCTTCACCCCGGCACGCCCGCGGCCCACCGAGGGCTGGCAGCGCCAGGTCCACGACCTCACGGGCGGCCGTGTCAGCCCGCCGCCCGGTGCCCGGGAACGGCGGCACCTCGACACGCTCGCCCGGATCCGCACTCCTATCGAGGGCACCCGGCGCGTGGTGGTGATGAGCCGCAAGGGCGGGGTCGGCAAGACGACGCTCACCCTCGCCCTCGGCAGCACCTTCGCGATCGAGCGCGGCGACAGGGTGGTCGCCGTGGACGCGAACCCGGATGCCGGCAACCTCGCGCACCGGCTGGCGCACGGGGGGACGCGGCCGAACGCCCGCAGCATCACCGACGTGCTCGCCGACCTGGAGCGGATCCGCACCTACGCGGACCTGCAGGCGTACACCTCCCAGGCGCCGGAGTCACGCCTGGAGGTCCTCGCCTCCGACGACGACCCCCGCATCTCGCTCGCCCTCACGCGCGCCTCGTACCACCGAGTGATCACGCTCCTCGACGCGTTCTACAACCTCATCGTGCTGGACACCGGCACGGGCATCCTCGACAGCGCCAACCAGGGCCTCATCGAGGACGCCGACCAGCTCGTCCTCGTCCTCAAACCCGGGCTCGACGGCGCCCGGGCCGCCGCGCTGACTCTCGACTGGCTGGACGAGCACGGGCACGCCGACCTCGTCGAGCGCGCGGTGGTCGTCATCAACGGCGTGCGTCGCGGCGTCGGCGTGCCGCTGGACAAGATCGAGGCTCACTTCACCAAGCGGTGCGCGCACGTCTGCACCGTGCCCTGGGACGAGGCGCTCGAGCAGGGCGCCCAGACCGACGTGCGCGGGCTCCACAAGGCCACGCAGGAGGCGCTACGCCAGGTGGCGGCCGCCGTCGCTGACAACTTTGTCAGGGTGCGCGGGAACCGGTAGGGAATCCGCTCCGCGGGAACCGGCAGGGAAGCGCCCGCGGGGATCAACGTCTCTTTCGGGGTGCCGTCGCGCGGGGGACGTGAAATTGGCGGCGAGGCGCCGGCGGCCGCCCGGCCCGCGCCGTCGGAGGCGGTAAGGACCATGCGTGCACTGGTCTTTCACGAGCCGATGGCGGTGGCGAGGAGGTCGCGGCCGGGCTGGCGACGGTACTGGTTGGGGCACGAGCTGGGGGCACGGGGCGCCGGGGCAGTACATCAAGCGCCGAGCCGGGGCCGTGCCGGGCTCGACGCTCCGCCGCAGGGCCCGTCCGTGGGTTTCGGTGCACCGCGGGCCGCCCGGTACATTGGGAGGGTCCCCGCCCTCGTAGCTCAGGGGATAGAGCACCGCTCTCCTAAAGCGGGTGTCGGCAGTTCGAATCTGCCCGAGGGCACCAACCGTTCGTGCACGTCAGGACCGGCGGATGTCCGGCGGCTCTGCGCCGTCCATAGGCTCGGGCGGCTCGATGGTCAGTGAATGGTCATCGAGGCCCGGGCGGAGTCCTGGACCCCATGACGAGCCTGCGCGCCCTCCACGATGCGCTCGGATGGAGCGAGGCTGCACAGGACGGCAGGCGTTGGCTGCTACCTGGCCGGGCTGGTATGGCCTAGCCATAGAGGAGCATCTGTGCCGTCACGGTCCGGGTCGAGATCTCGGTGAGTTCGGTAACGGTGTCGGCAGCGCGGGGAACAGCGGAGGCCGCCTACCTCTCTAGCCCTGCCTCCCCTAGGAGCGTGGGTCAGTAACACGCCGGGCCTGGTCCGCTATTGACGGAGCTGCGGGCGGGAGAATCGGGGTGTGACGGGCGAGGACTACGGGGCGTTGTTCGAGGCGGAGCCGTTCCGGGTGGAGCGGGGCGAGGACGAGCGCGACGGCGGCGGAGCGGGGGTGGACAAGACATTCCGGGAGTTCGACCCGCACCAGGTGCTGTTACTGCCGCCCTCGCTCGATGACTGGCTGCCGGCGGACCATCTGGCCCGGTTCGTCGCGGACCTGGTCGATGAGCACCTGGACTTGTCCCGGATCTACGCCGCCTACCGGGAGGGGCGCGGGGCCCCGCCGTACGACCCGCGGCTGATGGTGCGGCTGCTGGTCTACGGCTACGCCACCGGGGTGCGCTCCTCCCGGGCGATCGAGCGGGCCTGCACCGACATCGTCGCCTTCCGGTGGCTCGCGGCCGGGTCGGCCCCCGACTACCGGGCCATCGCCCGGTTCCGCCGCCGGCACCTGGCCGCCCTGGCCAACCTGTTCCTCCAGGCGCTGGCGCTGTGCCAGGCCGCGGGGATGGTCAAGCTCGGCCGGGTCGCCCTGGACGGGACGAAGCTGCGGGCCAATGCCTCCAAGCGCAAGGCCATGTCCTACGCGCGGCTGACGGAGAAGGAGAAGATCCTCGCCCAGGAGGTCAGCGAGCTGCTGGCCGCCGCGGAGGAGACCGACAGGGCCGAGGACGCCAAGTACGGCAAGGACCGGCGCGGGGACGAACTCCCCGACGCGCTCGCCCGCAGGGAGTCGCGCCTGGCCAAGCTGCGCGAGGCCAGGCAGGCCCTGGAAGACCAGGCCAGGGCCGAGGCCGGCGCGAAGGCCGCGGAGAAGGCGCGCGAGCGTGGCGAGGACGAGGACACCGTCGCCGAGCGGGCCGCCCAGGCCGCCGAGCGCGCCACGCCGAAGCCGAAGGCGCAGCGCAACTTCACCGACCCGGAGTCGAAGATCATGCTCACCGGGGACGGGTCCTTCCAGCAGTGCTACAACGCCCAAGCCGTGGTCGACGCTGAGCATCAGGTCATCGTGGCCACCGACCTCAATGATTGCGCCGCCGACGTCGCCAACCTCATCCCGCTGACCGAGCAGGCGGTCGCGAACACCGGGCAGGTGCCCAAGGCCGTGCTCGCCGATGCCGGATACTGCTCGGCCGCCAACCTCGCCACCGCCGCCGAACTCACACAGCGGCAGGGCACCGAGTTCTACATCGCTACCGGGCGGCGCCGCCACGGCGAGCCCGCCTCGATCGCCCCGCGCGGGCCAATCCCGAAGAACGCCACGGCCAAGCAGCGCATGGCCCGCAAGCTGACCACGAAGACCGGCCAGGCGGCCTACGCCCGCCGCAAGGTCATCGTCGAACCCGTCTTCGGGCAGATGAGCATCCTCCAGGACGCCAAACGCCTGCTGCTACGCGGCCTCTACGGCGCCAAGGGTGAATGGTTCCTGCTCGCCGCCTGCCACAACCTGCGCAAGCTCCACCGCCACCTCGGCTCCGCCGGGCTCGCCGGCCTCCGCACCGCCTGACCGGGCCGGCCCACGGCCGGCCCAGGCGCCCGACAGCACCCCAGCGGGCCCCGCGGCCACGCACCGGCCGCGAACCGAGCGATGATCTCTGGCAACCGGACCCGCCACCGACGATCAGGCACACGCCGCCCTACGCGATCGCCCGCGCGCCATCGCACCGATACCGACCCGCGCTCCTAGGTTTCGCACCCGGCGCCGACTCAGGGTGCTGCTGCCCCGCGAGGACCTGGGTGGCGGCCAGGTGGCGAGGAGGGCGAGTTTGTCGGCGGAGGGGCTGCCTTCGTCGGCGCTGTAGGTGCAGATGGACAGGCCCGGTTCTCCGGGCAGCTCGAAGACGTCGAAGGTGATGTCGAGCTCGCCGACCTCTGGGTGTCGGTAGACCTTGCGCCCGGTGCGGTGCTCGTGGACGTCGCGGTCGGCCCAATCCTGACGGAAATGCAGGCTGCGGGTGGACAGTTCGCCGATCAGTGCGGGGCGAACAGCGCCCGCCCCAGGAGGTTGGCGGCGATGAGGTCCTCCACATTGCTGTGGCTCATCGAAAATTCCTGACCCCGCCCGCTGATTCTCCCGCTCGCCGGCTGTAGCCGGGTTCCAGGGAGAGGCTTCCCACACCTGCCCGCTGTCCAGATAACGATCGTTGCTGGACGGGACACACAACATGGCGTCGAGGAGGAAAATCGGAGCGGTGAAGATTGAGCTGCTCTACTTCGCCGGCTGTCCAAACTGGCAGGTTGCCCACGCGCGCCTGTCGGACGCTCTCGCCAGAGCTGGGTTGGCGGACCAAGACGTCGACCTCGTCGAGGTAACGACCGATGAGGATGCCGAGGTGCTGCGGTTCGCAGGCTCCCCCACGGTCCTCATCAACGGTGTCGACCCCTTCCCGGGCACCGAGGGTGCCCACGGCCTCGCCTGCCGGATGTATGTCGGCCCCACTGGCATCGCCGGATCGCCCACCGTCGAGCAGATGGTCCAGGCGATCACTGCGACCGCCGAACGGGCTTGAGGGATCACGACTCAACAGGCCCAAGGCCGTAGGCGCGGCGGGGGCTTCCCTTGCCAACTCTGGAGAGGCTTTCATCCTTCCTGTTGACTAGAAGGTGTGGGCGGGAGGTGCCTGATGCGGATTGGCGAGCTAGCGAGCCGGGTGGCGGTGACCCCGAAGACGATCCGGTACTACGAGTCCATCGGCGTGCTTCCTGAGCCCGGGCGGACCCCGTCCGGCTACCGCGACTATGACGGGTCCTACGTAGACCGGCTGACGTTCATTCGCACGGCCCAGCGCCTGGGGATCACCCTGGACGAGGTGAAGGAGATCCTCGCGTTCCGGGAACGGGGCAAGGCCCCGTGCGACTACGTCCGCGGCGTGCTCGACGCCCAGGTAGAGAGCATCGACCAGCGCATCCGGGAGCTGGAGGCCCTCCGGGGGCAGCTGATCGAGCTCGCTGCCGAGGCGGACCGCCTCCCCCAGGCCGGCGGGACCTGCCGCCTCATCGAGCACGTCCGGCAGAAGACGGCGGCCGCCGCCCAGCGGCCAGCGGAGGGCTAGAACGACAGCCGCACGGCCCGGCGTAGCTCGACAACGCAGCACCATCGGCACGGACCGGCCGTCTTGACCTTCCAGTCGGGTGGAAGGCTTACGGTCGTCCCGACCGCCCACTCACCGGGAGCCTGCGGAAACACTCCGGGCGGGCCCGCCGGCAGGGATCGATGGGGTGGACTATGAGCCAGACCGTCACGCTGCAGGTGCAGGGCATGGACTGCGCCGGCTGCGAGCAGCGCCTCGGCGTCGCACTGCGCCGGCTGGAGGGGGTCTACGAGGCGACCGCGGACCACCGCACCGGCCAGGTCCAGGTGCGGGTCGACCCTGAGTTCACCGACCGGGCGGCACTGGTCGAGCGCATCGTCACCGCCGGCTACGAGGTGGCCGGCGAGGGCCCCAGGCCGTGACCACTCCCCTCGAGACCGGGACCGAGCAGCTGTGGTCGGAGGAGCCAAGCCACCTCGCCGGGCACGCCCGGATCCGGGCCCGGATCGCCGGTCTGCACTGCTCGCTGTGCACGGGGACGATCGAGAAGGCGATCGGCCGCCTAACGGGGGTCGACACGGTCGCGGTCAGCCTCACCCACGAGCAGGCCCTGATCGACTACGACCCGGCCGTCATCGGCCCCGAGCAGATCCTGGGCACCCTGCGTGACATCGGCTACGACCTGTACGACCCGCGCAAGCTGCGCCCGTTCGAGGAGGAGGAGGCCGACCTCGTCCGCGAGGGCAAGCGGCTCCTGGTCGCGGTGGCGGCCAGCCTGACCGCGATCGCGCTGATCCTGGAGGTCGCCGGGGTGTGGTCGGTGCTGGTGCCGGCCTCGGTGGTCGGGCTGATGGTGCCGACCTCCTACGCGATCCTGCGTCCGGCCGGGCGGGGGTGGGCGCTGCTCGGTGCGCTGGCGATCGTCGCCCCGGCCGCCCTGGCCTACACCGCCCGCCAGGCCGGGGTGGTCGACGAGGCGGCCGCCGGCCGGCTGACCGGGTTGCTTGCGGTGGCCGTGGTGTTTGGGGTCGCCCCGCACATCCTGCGGATGGCCTACCAGGCCGCGCGCCGCCGGATCTTGAACCAGCACGTGCTGCTCGAGGTCGGCGCGTTCGCCGGCATCGCCGGGGGCCTGATCGGCCTGACCGGGGTGCTGGCGGACTATCCGACCGCTCCGTTCTTTGCCGTGACCGTGCTGGTGGCGAACTACCACGTCTTCTCCGAGTGGCTCTCCCTGCTGGTCAAGACCCGCTCCAGCCAGGCCGTGAAGAAGCTGCTCGACCTCCAGCCCGACACCGCCCGCCTGGTCCGCGGCGGCGCCGAGGAGGACGTGCCGCTCGGGCAGGTGGGGGTCGGGGACGTGGTGCGCATCCGTCCCGGAGAGCGGATCCCCGTCGACGGCCGCGTCACCGGCGGCTCCTCGGCCGTGGACCTCTCCCTGGTCACCGGCGAGCCGGTGCCCGTCGACCGCGGGGCGGGGGATGAGGTGATCGGCGGGTCGATCAACGTCTCCGGGACCCTGCTGGTCGAGATTACCCGGGTCGGCGCGGAAAGCTTCCTGGCCCAGGTGGTCCGGCACGTCGAGGACGCCCGGGCCCTCAAGCCCGGCATCTTGCACCTGGTCGACCGGGTGCTGCGCGTCTACACCCCCACCGTCCTGATCCTCGCCGCCTTGGCGCTGCTGGGCTGGCTGGCGGGGTCGTGGCTGCTGGCCGGGGAGGCCGATGTGCGCCGGGCGGTGTTCGCCGGCCTGGGCGTACTCGTCATGGGCTACCCGTGCGCGGTCGGGATCGCCGCGCCGCTGGCCATCGTCCGCGCCGCCGGGGAGGCCGCGGACCTGGGCATCATCATGCGCACCGGCGAGGCGTTCCAGACCTTCGGACAGGTCCGGCGCATCGTGCTGGACAAGACCGGCACCCTCACCGAGGGCCGCCCCACCGTCCGCGAGCTCGCCGCCGCCACCGACGAGGAGCAGTTGCTGGCCACCGCGGCTGCGGCCGAGTCCTTCTCCGAGCACCCGCTCGCCCGCGCCATCGTCGACGCCGCCGCCGACCGGGGCCTGGCGCCACCGGCCGCGGAGCGCTTCGAGTCGGTCACCGGCCTCGGGGTCACCGCCCGCGTCGCCGGCCGAGAAGTCCTCGTCGGGCGTCCCGCCTTCGTGACCGAGCGCGCGGTGGACCTGGGCCCGCTGACGGCGCAGGCGGACCAGCTCGAGGCGGCCGGCCGCACCGTCGTCGCGGTCAGCGCGGACGGCGAACCGCTCGGCCTGATCGCCCTGGGCGACGACATCCGCGCCGACGCCGTCGAGGCGCTGACCCAGATCCGCACCGCCGGGCTGACCCCGGTCCTGGTCACGGGCGACAACGAGCGCGTCGCCCGGCACGTCGCCGACGAGCTCGGCATCACCGACGTGCGCGCCGGGGTCCTGCCCGAGGGCAAGGCCGCCATCGTCCGCCACCTGCAGGCTGACGGCGCCCGGGTAGCCATGGTCGGCGACGGCATCAACGACGCCCCCGCGCTGATGCAGGCCGACGTCGGCATCGCGATGGGCGGCGGCACCGACATCGCCGTCGAATCAGCCGACATCATCATCGTCCGCGGCGACCTGCGCGCGATCCTGACCGCTCGACAGATCAGCCGCTCCAGCTACCGCCGCACCCGCCAGAACGTCGCCCTGGCCTTCCTGTTCAACGGCATCGGCATCCCCGCCGCCACCACCGGACTGGTCTACCCCGTCTGGGCGATGATCGCGATGGCCCTATCGGTCACCACCATCTTCATCAACTCCATCGGCCAACGACCCTCCCTGCTCTTCGAGGCCATCGGTGGGCTTCCCCTCTTATCGTGGAGGCATCGCCCCCAAGGAGGAACGGCGATGGAGACGCGGCGGAGGTTCGACCGGGAGTTCAAGGAGGGCGCGGTGCGGATCGTCCGGGAGACCGGCAAGCCGATCGCGCAGGTCGCCCGGGAGCTGGGCATCAACGACGGCACGCTGGGGAACTGGGTCGAGCTCGACCGGCGGGCGCGCGAGGGCGGGGACGGCACGCTGGAGGAGAGCGAGCGCGCCGAGCTGCGCCGGCTGCGCAAGGAGAACGCCGAGCTCGCGATGGAGCGTGATGTGCTCAAGCGCTCGGTCGCCCTCTGGGTCAAGGAAGCGATGGGGCACTGAGCCTGGCTGCCTTCATCGCCGCCCAGAGGGCAGTGCACCACGTCCCGTACGCGGTGTCCTGCCGCGCCCTGGGGGTCTCCCCGGCCTGGTTCTACAAGTGGGTCGGCGGGGAGGTCTCGGTGCGGCGTAAGCGCCGCGCGGCGCTGGCCGCCCAGGTCGCCTATCTCTTCGCCCGGCACCACGGCACCTACGGCTCCCCGCGGATCACCGCGGACCTGCGTGCGGCCGGCTGGCGGGTCTCGGTGAACACCGTCGCGGCGCTGATGGCCGAGCAGCACCTGGCCGCCCGGCCCAAGCGCCGACGCCGCGGCAGCACGCGGGCCGACCGGCGCGCCCGCAAGGCCCCCGACGCCCTGGGCCGCGACTTCGCCCCGCCGCCGATACCCGATCAGCGCTGGTGCGGGGACCTGACCGAGCTGCCCACCGACGAGGGCAGGTTCTACCTCGCCGCGGTGCTGGACCTGCACTCGCGCCGCTGCGTCGGCTTCGCGATGGACGCCCACCACGACGCCCCGCTGGCCCGGGCGGCCCTGTGCGTGGCGATCGCGAGCCGCGGCGGGTCCGTGGCCGGCGTGGTCTTCCACTCCGACCAGGGCGGGGAGTACACCGGGGAGATCTTCGCCCGGGCCTGCCGCAGCGCCGGCGTGACCCAGTCGATGGGCCGCACCGGCTCCGCGCTGGACAACGCGGTCAGCGAGAGCTTCAACAGCACCGTCGAGTTCGAGCTGCTGCGCCGGCACCACTTCGCCACCCGCGAGCAGGCGCGCCGCGTGACCGCCGGATGGATCGATGAGTACAACACCACCCGCCGGCACTCCACCGACGCCATGCTCAGCCCCGTCGAATACGAACGCTCCCTCGCCACCGGCCAGGGCCACCGGGACAGGCTCGCGGCATGAACCGCGCCGCACAAGCAGGCGGAGGCGGCTGCGCCGCCCGATCTCATCCGGGCGCACCGCCCGCGCGGCCCAGGGTGGCGGTGCCGCCCCTCCGGCCTCAAGGGTCGCTGCGCGATCGCTGCGCGACGGCCTCCGGCCGCCCTTGACCCCGGAGCCTCTGCGACCCCGCCCGCGAGCCAGGACGCGGACAGGACGCCCACTAATCAGGTCTCCACGGTTCCAGGGGATTGCCACGGCAGCGTCGGACGCCCTCCGCTTGAGACCGAACCTTGACCACCGACCATGCCGGCGGCGACCGCCGACCGGTGCCGAAAGCCATGGTTTCTGAGATTCGCGACGGCGCGAGACCGGTAGTGAGGTAGGTGTCTCAGAACTCCCGGCGCGGTCGTGCGAGTCCTATCGTCCTTGCTGTATCAGCGCTGGCTCACTCCGTCTTCGGAGCGGCTACAGCGAGCCCGTGCCTAGGGCGGTTGGTTGAGCCCGGAAGCCCAAGGGGCGTGCTTCTGGCGAAAGGCTTCGGATTGCGAGCCGGGCTGCGCCGGGGGCCGTTAGCTAACGGGTGGTCCACACTCAACCGCGCCGCCGACGACCCGCCCGCGTTTCTTCGTGTACGGATCGGTCGATCTCGGTGCCCACTTCTGGCTACACCCAGTTGGTCACGAGCAGGCATGCGGTGGTGCCGGCGACGATGCTGAGCACGGCGTTGCGTCGCCACAGGTGGAGGGCGATGGTGACGGCTGTCCCCGCCAGCGGCCCGGCGGCTGCAGCGGGGTTGGTGACCTCGATGGCCGACAGGCAGTAGATCGCCAGGATCGCTACCGCGCCGAGCGGCATCCACCGTCCGAAGTTGGCCAGCAGAGGGCTGTCGCTGAGTGCCCGCTTCGCGGCGAAGGGCAGAGCCCTGAGTGTGACGGTGATTGCCACGGCAACGGCCAGGGCGGTAGTGACGTAGGCGGGGTCAGGCATGATGAGCTTCTGCGAAGTGTGCGCTGGAGGATCGGTGGTTCCAGGAAGCCGTCGTAGACCAGTAGTGCGTCACGAAGTCGGTGAAGGCGGGGGGTCGGCGCGCATTGAGTTGAGTGCCGCGCCTGCGGCGGCGGCGAGATCGGTATCGGTGGGAACGGCCTCGCGGATGGCGGCCGGGAGGGTCTCGTAGGTGTAGTCGGCGACGGCGAGGGGTTGGTTGTACCGGCGAGGGCGTACCGCACACGTTGTCGTTGCGGCCGGCGCACAGCAGGATCCCGATGGTGGGGGAGTGGCGGTCGGGGACGCGGAGGTTGCGTCGGATCGCCGGGAAGTTCAAAACGCCAGGGCCGGCCGGCCCCCTGATGATGGGGCAGGCGCCGGCAGACTGCACCGTCCGGGCCGTCGGCGGCCTTGTCATTGCCACCGACCAGTCGGCCGCCCGCGCGTACGCCGGGCTCGTCTCAATCGGTTCGCATGACAAGCCATGAGCCGGTCGCTCCCAGGGCGGCATGATTAGTCCAGGAACAGGACCGGCACAGGAGGGGTAAGTGGGCGAGCCCGCGCAGGACGACCGTGTCTCGGCCGAGCTCGTCGCCGTCATCACCGCGGTGCATGACGGCGTCCCGCTCGTGCTGACGACCCGTGACGGGCGCCGTCTGCCCTCCGGTCCCTTGCAGTCTGGGCACCGGTCCATGCAGGCGGGATTGCGCTCGTGGGTGGTCCGGCAGACCGGGTACGAGCTGGGCTACGTCGAGCAGCTCTACACCTTCGCCGACCGCGACCGCGGCATGAGCCCGGTGCTCGAGGTTTCCTACTTGGGCCTGACCACCGTTCCGCATGTCATCGAGGGCTGGCGGAACTGGTTCGAGTACTTCCCCTGGGAGGACCGACGCGACGGCGACGCGGTCGTGACCGAGAACCTCGCGCCCGCCCTTGAGCGATGGGCCACCGCTGATGGGCCGCAGTTCCGTGAACGTCGCCGGCTACGCTGCGCCGTCACCTTCGGCCTGGACGGGCACCCATGGTTGCCCGGCATGGCACTCCAGCGCTACGAGTTGCTCTACGAGGCCGCCCTTGTGCCGGAAGCGCCCGGGGGGCCGGGCGAGGCCGGGGGGCGGCCTATGGACCGGGACCACCGGCGCATCCTCGCCACTGCCATCGGGCGCCTGCGCGCCAAGATCCAGTACCGGCCCGTGGTCTTCGAGCTTCTCCCGCCCGCGTTCACCCTTGGCCGGCTCCAGGGGACGGTCGAGGCAATCGCCGGCCAGCATGTGCACAAGCAGAACTTCCGCCGCCTCGTGGAGCAGCAGGAGCTCGTGGAGGAGACCGGCGAGGTCGACCACTCCACCGGCGGGCGGCCTGCCAGGCTCTTCCGGTTCCGCCGTGAGGTCACGGACGAGCGGGACGTCGCGGGCACGAAGCTGCCGGTACCGCGTCCCAACTGACCGCGGCTGACTGCGCCGTGGTGTTCCGCGCCCGGTCGGCGCACGATCAGTTATGCTCACCGTCAGCATATAAAATGCTCAAAGTCAGCATAACGTCATCACGCCATCACCCGGCGCCCCGAGAGGCCCACCATGACCGCACCGACCATAAGCACTGATGCCCTCTACGAGCGGGTACGCACCGTCGTCCCCCGCGTCGAGTGGGCGACCATGGAGGACGACGTCGCTGCCATCTGGCGCCTCAAGCGCGAACGCAACGCCGTGATCCTGGCGCACAACTACCAGACGCCCGAGATATTCCACGGGGTGGCGGACATCGTCGGGGACTCCCTGGCGCTGGCTCGCGAGGCCCAGCACGTCGAGGCGGACGTCATCGTCCTGGCCGGCGTGCACTTCATGGCCGAGACCGCCAAGCTGCTCAACCCCACCAAGACCGTGCTCATCCCGGACCTGCGCTCCGGCTGCTCGCTGGCGGAGTCCATCACCGCGGCGGACGTCCGGGCGCTCAAGGCCGCCCACCCCGGCGTGCCCGTGGTCACCTACGTCAACACCTCGGCGGACGTGAAGGCCGAGTCGGACATCTGCTGCACCTCCGGCAACGCGGTGCAGGTCATCGAGTCCCTCGGCGTCGACCGCGTCATCATGATCCCGGACGAATACCTCGCCCAGAACATCGCCCGGCAGACCGGCGTGGAGGTCATCACCTGGGCGGGACACTGCGAGGTCCACGAGCGCTTCACCCCGCGCGACATCGCCCAGATCCGCGAGGACTACCCCGGCGTCGTCGTCCTCGCCCACCCCGAGTGCCCGCCGGAGGTGGTCGACGCCGCCGACATGGCCGGCTCGACCGCGCAGATGCAGAGCTTCGTCACCCTCGAGCAGCCCGATCGGGTCGCCCTCATCACCGAGTGCTCGATGAGCGACAACGTCTCGGCCGCCAACCCCGGCGTGGAGTTCGTCCGGCCCTGCAACCTGTGCCCGCACATGAAGCGCAACACCCTCGGCACCATCCGCGCCGCGCTGGAGCACACCCGGCACGAGGTGAGGATCGATCCGGAGGTCGCCGACCGGGCGCGAGCCGCCGTCGAGCGCATGCTGGCCGTCTGATGGGCGCCGCCCTGCCCCAGGACCGGCCGGTCATCGTCGGTGGCGGCCTCGCCGGCCTCCTGACCGCCGTGCACCTGGCGCCGCTTCCCTGCGTGGTCCTGACCACCGGGGGCCTGGCCGAGCACACCTCGTCCGTCCTCGCGCAGGGCGGGATCGCCGCCGCCCTCGACCCCGGCGACTCACCGCTGCTGCACGCCCTTGACACCCTTCACGCCGGGGCGGGCCTGTCCGACCCCAGCACCGCCGAGCGGATCACCGCCGCCGCCCCTGCCGCGGTCGAGCACCTCACGGCCCTCGGCGCCCGCTTCGACCGCAGGCCCGACGGCGTCCTCGCCCTAGGCCTGGAGGCCGCGCACAGCCGCCACCGCGTCGCCCACGCGGGCGGGGACGCCACCGGTCACGAGGTCTTGCGGGCCGCGATCGCCGCGGTGCGGGCCATGCCGTCGATCACCGTCCTGGAGCGCACCCGCGCCCTGCGGCTGATCACCGACGACGACGGCCGGGTGGCCGGCGTCGTCGTCGCGGCCGACGGCGTCCCCGACGTGATTCGCACCGACCGAGTCGTCCTCGCCACCGGCGGCGCCGGCGGGCTGTTCCGCCACACCACCAACCCCACCGGCTCCCGCGGCCAGGGGCTCTCCCTGGCTGCCCGCGCCGGCGCGGAGCTCCGGGACCTGGAGATGGTCCAGTTCCACCCCACCGCGCTGGACGTGGGCCTGGACCCCATGCCGCTCGTCAGCGAGGCGGTCCGCGGCGAGGGGGCCCGCCTCGTGGACGCCGCCGGCGACCGCCTGCTCGGGGACGACCTAGCTCCGCGCGACGTCGTCTCCCGAGCCGTCTTCGTCGAGATCCGGCGCGGCGGTCGGGTCTTCCTTGACGCCCGGGAGGTGCTGGGCGCCGGCTTCGCCGCCCACTTCCCCACCGTGGCCGCCGCCTGCCGTGCGGCGGGCATCGACCCGACCCGCGACCCCGTCCCCGTCCGACCGGCCGCGCACTACCTCATGGGCGGCGTGAGCGTCGACGGGCGCGGGCGCACCACCGTCCCGGGCCTGTGGGCCGTGGGCGAGGTGGCCAGCACGGGCCTGCACGGCGCGAACCGCCTGGCCTCGAACTCCCTCCTCGAGGCGGCCGTGTGCGCACGGTGGGTCGCGGCGGACCTTGCCGGCCAGGAAGGACGACGACGCCCCCGCCCCGGCGGCCCCTCGCACCTGCCGCGGTGGGCCGCCGTCCCGGCCGGAGGTGCGGAGGAGCTTCGCACGCTGATGTCCGAGACCGTCGGCGTGCTTCGCGACGGCGCCGCCCTGACCCGCGCCGTCGACCGGCTCGCTGCCACCGTCGCCCGGACCGGCCCCGATGCCACGGACGACGCCACGCTCGTGGCGCTGCTGCTCGCCACCTCGGCCCTGCGCCGCGAGGAGAGCCGCGGCGCTCACACGCGCACCGACTTCCCGGAGGCCGCCGAGCCGCACCACCTCACCCTGACCCTCGAGGACGGCCTCGGCGGCCTCCTCGCCCCCGCGCCCCGACGGAGTGCCTCATGAAACCCCTGTCCCCGCTGATCGTCGAGCCCCTGGTCCGCGCCGCGCTCCTGGAAGACCTCGGCCGCGCTGGGGACATCACGACGGACACGGTCGTGCCCGCCGAGCAGCGTGCCTCGGTCCGGCTCGCCGCCCGGGATGCCGGCGTGGTGGCCGGGACGGACCTGGCCGTGGCGGCCTTCCGACTGGTTGACCCGACGGTCGCGGTCGACGTCGCACTGCCGGACGGGTCCCGGGTGCTCCCCGGCGATGTCGTCGCCACTGTGTCCGGGCCCGCCCGTGCCATCCTGACCGCGGAGCGGGTCGCCCTGAACTTCCTCGGCCACCTCTCCGGCGTCGCGACGGCAACGGCGCAGATCGCCGACGCCGTCGCCCACACCGCCACTCGGGTGACCTGCACCCGCAAGACCACCCCCGGCCTGCGGGCCCCGGAGAAGCACGCCGTCGTGGCCGGCGGGGGGGTCAACCACCGTTTCGGGCTGGACGACGCCATCCTCGTCAAGGACAACCACATCGCCCTGGCCGGCGGCGTCCGCGAGGCCATCACCCGCGCCCGGGCCGGGGTGGGTCATCTGGTGAAGATCGAGGTCGAGGTGGAAACCCTCGACCAGTTGCGCGAGGTGCTCACCGACCCGGTCGACGCCGTCCTGCTGGACAACATGGGACCGGAGACGCTGCGCGAGGCGGTGGAGCTAGTGGCGGGCCGGATGGTCACCGAGGCGTCTGGGCGGCTGACGGCTGCGACCGCGCCGGTCATCGCCGCGACTGGGGTAGACCTGATGTCGGCCGGGTGGATCACGCACTCGGCGCCGGTGCTGGACTTGGGGCTGGACGTCGTGGACTGACGCGGCGGGACACCGGTCCGGGCGGCCACGCGCCGACCCCGTCCACGGTGACGACGGGTCGGGCGCCGACGAGCGCGTTCGTCACGAACACCTCGCTCGCCCGGGGGAGGTCGTCGAGCCGGAGGGTGCCCTCGATCACCGGGATCCGCGCGGCGGTGAGCGCGGCGATGGCCTGGGCGCGGGCGAGACCGGGCAGGATCCGGCCGTCGAGCGCCGGGGTGTGCACGCCGTCGGGCAGCACGGCGAAGATGTTCGCCCGCCCGGCCTCCAGCACCTCGCCGTCCGTGTCAATCAAGAGTGGGTCGCACGTCGGCGAACAACCGGGCGAGGGTTCGGCGGCGAGCAACCGGCGGTCGACCCACTTGTGCGCACCGAGCCCGCCCGGAAGCGTCAGGGGTACCAGCCGCCACGGCAGCCCCGGCCCGGCGGGCAGTGCGGTGACGGTGACCCTGTGCGCGAGCCCCTCCGCGTGGGGCACCACGCTCACACGGAGCCGGTGCGCACCGGTCAGCGCGGCCGCGGCCTGGACGACGTCCGAGCGCAGCGACGCGGGCAGGGGCAACCCGTAGAGGGCGGCGGCGCTCGCACCGAGCCGGGCCAGATGGTCATCGAGGTGCTGAACGACGCCGTGCTCGACCGGTGCGGTGGAGAAGACGCCCCGCACGGGGTCCGGGCGCGCGGCACGACTGGGAGCGCGGGCCGCCCACTCCGAACCCAGCGCCTCGTCCAGCCGGGCACCGACGGCCGCCAGGAGCGGCCGGGCCTTGACGAGGGTCTCGTGCACCTCCTCCGCCGGGTCGGAGTCGGCGACGATGCCCCCACCCACCCCGAGCCAGACCCGGTCCTCGGCGAACTCGAAGGTGCGGATGGCCACGTTCATCGTCAGACCAGCCGGCCCGGAGTACCCGATCGCGCCGGTATAGACCTCGCGTGCAGTGCGCTCGAGGGCGTGGATGATCTCCATGGCGCGGACCTTCGGCGCACCGGTGCAAGACCCCGGGGGGAACGACGCCCTCAGTAGCTGTCCGTCCGTGACAGCGGCACGGAGAGTGCCGCGAACATCAGACACGAGGTGGTGGACACCAGTGTGGGGCTGGACCGCGGCGAGCTGCTCGACCGCCACCGTCCCGGGCTCGCATGCCCGCCCGAGGTCGTTGCGCATGAGGTCGACGATCATGATGTTCTCCGCGCGGTTCTTCGCGGAGGCCGCGAGAGCGGCGGGATCGGTGTCCAGCGGCGCCGTGCCCTTGATCGGGGAGGTGAGCACGGAGCGGCCGGTACGTCGCAGGAACAACTCCGGGGACAGGCTCGCCACAGCGCCGCCCGGGAGTCGCATGAACGCGGCAAACCGCGGAGAGAGCGCCTCGTAGCCGGCGCAGAACAGGTCGAGCGGGTCACCGTCGAAGGTGGCTCCCAGGCGCCGGCAGAGGTTGACCTGGTAGACGTCACCCGCCCGGATGTGGTCGAGCGCGCGTTCCACCGCGGCGGCGTGCTCGGGCCCCGAGACGTCCGAGCCAACGGGTCCGCACCGGTAGGGCTGCGCCGGGGCCGGCATGTCGAGCGCGGCGTCAACGACCGCGCGGAACTGCCCTGTGCGCTCAGGATCGGCGCCCGGCAGCGACTCCAGCGTCCACCCGAGGCGCACGTCGCGGCGCAGCACATGGTCGTACCAGGCCAGGTGGTGGTGCGGCAGCGGCGTCGGGCGGGGAGGGAATGAAGGCAGGGTCTCGACGCGGTCGGCGAGCTGGTAGCCCAGGTAGCCGATCCATCCCCCACCGAAGACCGCTCCTCCGCCACCGTCCGGGGAAGGCGGGGCGGACAATTCGTCACCGACGGCGACGTCGCGAACCGGCAGTGTCGCCAGGGCGGCGAAGGCGTCGTCACCGGGACCGAGGAGCCGCGCCGGTCGGAAAGCGACGATGTCACCGCCGTCGTGCCAGTCGCCGAGCAGGCCGACGAGGGAGGGCTGATCCCGCAGGGCGCGCATCATCGATGGGGCCGAAACCTCCGGCGGCGCGACAGCTTCGTGCACTCAGCCAGCGTACGGACCCAGACCAAACGCCCGTCGTCGGACGCGGCGCCAAGTCGGAGGCGGTCAGGGCCCGCGCGGCGAGGGGTGGAGCCAGTCCCGGAGAGAATCCCTGGGAGGCAGCAGAGTCCCGGCAGAGAATCCCCGTCTCGAGCAGGTGAAGGAACCACGGAAGCCCTGTGGCATTCGCCGTCTCACTGCTCATTCGTCTGAGGTGAAACCTCAGAACCAAGGAAGTGAGAAGCCCGCTTGCACGTCATCGTGAGCCTGTGAACGCCATACTGGCGGAACCAGACCGCGCCACACGGCGGGCCCCAGGCCGCCGCGTGGCAGGGCGCCGGGTGGAGGGTGCGTCTATGCACGTCGTTCTCCCTGCGATCGGCAGCGCGGGTGACGTGCTGCCGGTCGTCGCCCTCGGCGCCGCGCTCCGGGCGCGTGGGCACCGGGTGACGGTCCTGACGAGCCCGTACCACCGTGAGCCGGTCGAGGGTGCCGGCCTGGAGCTGGTGGCGCTGGGGACCACGGAGCAGTTTGTCCGCGTCATGGATGACCCTGCCCTGTGGCATCCCGTGGAGGGGCCGGTGATGGTCGCGCGGCGGGCCATCCTGCCGCTGATGCGGCCGGTCTACGACTACCTGAGCCGTCTGGAGCCCACCGAGGTGGTGGTCGTTGCGTCCATCCTTGCCTTTGGTGCCCGCATCGCGCGGGAGCGGCTCGGCGTTCGGCTCGTCACCCTCCACCTGCAGCCCGCCGGCCTCCTGTCTTGGCGGCTGAAGCAGCTCGATCGGATCTTGGACCGGATAGTGGGCCCGGCGGTGAACCGATACCGCGCCGAGCTCGGCCTGCCGCCGGTGTCGCGGGTGCTCGGGAGGTGGGTCCACTCTCCGGACGGCGCACTGGGCCTGTTTCCCCACTGGTTCGCCTCGCCGCAGCCGGACTGGCCCGCGAACATCCGGCTGACCGGGTTCGTCCAGGACCGGGCCGCTGGTGCTGCGCTGTCCCGTGAGGCCGAGGAGTTCCTGGCCGACGGGAATCCGCCCGTCGTCGTCACGTTCGGTTCCGCCATGGTGCACGGCAGGCGGATCTTCGCGGAAGCCGTCAAGGCCAACCGTCTGCGCGGCCGGCGCACGGTCCTGCTCACCAGGTTCCGCCACCAGCTGCCGGACACGTTGCCCGATGACGTCCTCCATCTGGAGTGGGTGCCACTTGGGCGGCTGCTGCCGCGCGCTGCTGCTGTGGTGCACCACGGCGGGATAGGGACGCTCGCCCAGGGACTGGCCGCGGGCATCCCGCAGCTCGTCGTGCCGTTCTCCAACGACCAGCCGGACAACGCCAACCGGCTGCGGGCGCTGGGCGTCGCCGAACGGCTGGACCCGCGGCGGTTCACCGCCGAGCGGGCCGCGCTCGTGCTCGACCGGCTGGTCTGCGACCCGCTCGTCCAGGCGCGCTGCCGCCACTACGCGCGGCGCGTGGACTTCGCCCGGGCGGCGCAGGAGGCGGTCACCGTCATCGAGAGCCTCTGAGGCCCACGCGGCGCGCGACCCCGCAGGCGGCCCGTGACGGGCCTCGACGGACAGCTGCTCGGGCCGTCCCAGCATCGGCCTGAGGAGACCGCCGTCGTGCTGGAGAGGCTCCTGGGGCACGTTGGCCCGGCCCCGGCCAGCTCCGGGGGCCTGTCCCTTGTGGAGGACCGCCTGGAGCCGGTACTCGTCCGCGACAACGGTGCGTCGTCAGCGGCGGCTGTTCGCGAGCCAGGGCGCGACCGTCGTCGCGGCACGCCGGGAGGAGGTGCTGCGGTCCGTCGTGGAGAAGTGCCGGCAGCGCGGCGCCCGCGCGCTGGGACGGCACTCCCGGCCAGGAACAACGCGGTTGCCACCCGCCGCTGGGCGGTGCGGCGCCGGCCGTGGACGTCCTCACACGAGTGCCGTGAGCGCCGCGAGTGGCTCACCGCCTTCGCCGCCTGCAAGTCCGGCGCCGAAGGACGCCGGACGTCCTTACTGCCCACCGAGTCTGCGAAGCCCCCATGCCGACGATGGGAGGCGCCGATGGCCGAACGTGATCGGCATTTGCGGAAATCCGCGGGCCGCGTGACCTTCTGGCTTTTCGTGGTTTCGACGGCCGCAATCGTGGCGGGCCTTCTCTGCGCGTCGTTACGTTACGGCACCCTGGCGTTCGAGGCGGAGATGGGCGGGGCAGGCCAGCGGTGGACGTGATCGACCGGGCCGCGATCATCTTGCTGTCCGTAGGTGTGGTCCTGCTGCTCGGCGCTCTGCTCTCGGCTGCCTGGTCGCGCTGGCGGAACCGGCACCGTTCATGACCGCCGCGACGCAACACCCGCGACGACCTCGCCCGCGTGCTCGCCTTCCTGGACGTCGACCTCCTGCGGAGGGGTGGCGTCCGGTCGCCAGGTGGGCGGAGGGTGTAGGGGCGTCTGCCTGGTGTCCTCGTCTCGGGTGGGCGTCCCGCCTCGGGAGGGCCGGGCGGGGTGGCGCGGCCTGGGTGATGGTCCTGGGCCGCGTCGCTGTGTGTTCCGAGCGGTGGGGCTGGACGTTGGCGGCCGTGTGGGCCCTTGGGGCCTTAAGTCTAAGAGCGCGCGCGGATAGGTGGGAGTTATCGGTCGGCGATCTGGCGCACGGCGAGGGTTTCGAGCTCGGAGATGAGTTCGCGTAGGCGGCGGGCGTTGTCGAGCAGGGGGCGGATCTGTTCGGCCTGTTCGGTGCTGAGGGTCCGGGTGACGGTCTTGCCCTCGACCTTGCGGGTCCAGGTCAGGTAGGGGCCGTGCAGCTGGGGCGGGTCGGCGTGGCAGCGGCAGTTCGGGTTGCCGCACCGGGTGTGCCGTTCGACCAGGCTGCCGGGTAGGGGTAGCCCGAGCGCGGCGATCTCGGCGGTGAGCGCGGCGCGGCGCTCCTCGACGGCGGCGGGCACGACACGCCGAGGGCCGGACCCTGGCATCCCCCACCTCCCGGCTTGAAGTAGGTCTACTTGAAGTAGCGGTACTTCATGACCGGTTTCAGGGTAGCCCGGGAGGAAGCGTGCGCGCAGTCGAGCCCCGCGTCGTCGAGGCGGTCTGGGCCGCCATCGCCGGTCACCTGCCCGCCCGGCCACCGGACCGCCACCCCGTTGGGCTGCCACCGCCGGCGGGTGCCGGACCGGCTCTGCTTCAGCGGGATCCTCACCCGCCTGGTCACCGGCTGCTCCTGGCACGTCGCCGCCTACCTCACCGGCGGGGTCTCCGAGACCACGCTGCGGGCCCGACGCACCGAGTGGCTGGCCGCCGGGGTCTTCGACAAGCTGCTGGCCGAGGCGCTGGCCGCCTACGACCGCATCATCGGGCTGAACCTGGCCGACGTCGCCGTCGACGGCAGCCTGCACAAGGCGCCCTGCGGCGGGGAAGGCACCGGACCCAATCCCACCGACCGGGGCAAGCTGGGCTGGAAGTGGTCCATCGCCACCGAGCGGTGGGGCATCCCGATCGGCTGGACCATCGCCGGCGCCAACCGCCACGACGCCGTCCTGCTCGAGCCGACCCTGCAGGCCGTCCTCGACAACGGCCTGCTCGCCGAGGTCGGCACCGTGCACCTGGACCGCGGCTACGACAGCCCGGCCACCCTCCAACGCGCCACCGAGCTGGGCGTGGGCGACATCAACTGCGCCAAGAAACGCCCGCCCGGCAGCTCGAAGACGAAGACGAAGACGAAGCTCAAGCTCGGCCTGCGCTGGCCCGTCGAACGCACCAACTCCTGGTTCACCAACTTCGGCCAGCTACGCCGCAACACCGACCGCTACGAGCACCAGCGCCTGGGCCAGATCGCCCTCGCCGTCGCACTCATCCTCACCGTCAAACTCACGAAATGGGCGAAACGGTGGAACACCTGACCCACCTATCCGCGCGCGCTCTAAGTGGGTGGTTCGACCCTTTCGGCTTCTGTTGCACCACCAGCGATGGCACCGAGCTCGTCGACATCACGGCCTGGGAGCGCGGACCAGGGGCAACGACCCACTGGCTCTACCGTCATGCTCACCGGCACCTACGTCACGAGGTCGGCGACAGCTCCTCACCCGTCCTGTCACCGCTGGCGACTTCGTGCTCGGTTCCAATGCCAGTCGGTCCTGATGGGCGTTCAGGACTCGCGAAACAGCACGACCAGCTCCCGGCAGCCACCATCGCCCCCGACTGGCTCACCGAGGAATCACTGGCTGACCCGTGCTCCTCCCTCCGGCCGATGGGCACTGCGCATCAAGCCGGGCCGGGGCGGCGCACACCCTGGACGGGTGTGCGCCGCCGTCGGGGGGTCAGGCTTTGCCGTAACGGGCGACGAGGCGGTCGAGGTCCTCCAGGGTGATGGCGTCGCTCATGCCCATGAGGGGCACCTTGACCACCGGCATCGAGGTCAGAAAGGCGGCCATAGCCGGGTCGGGACTGTCGGGGCCGAAGAAGGCCCCGAACTCGCCCATCGCGGCCACGAGGGCGGGACCGGCCTCCGGGTCCTCGATCCACTCGCCGATGGTGGAGTTCTTGGTGAGCGGCGGGCGCTGCGCGGGGGCCTCGAGGGTCACCGTGGCCGTCAGCGGCAGGTCGCGCGAGGACGCGCCGACCGACAGCACGAGGGCCCCGGGCTCGACGAGCCAGCCGTGGGTGGCGGTGTCCCAGTGGCTGAGTTCGCGCCGGGAGAGCGTGAAGCGGACCTGTCGCGACTCACCCGGAGCTAGCTCCACCCTCTCGAACCCGCGCAGCTCGCGGGGCGCGCGGGCGACGGCGGAGGCTGGCCGGCCGATGTAGAACTGCGGCACGGCGACGCCGTCGCGGCCGCCCGTGTTGGTCACGGTGGCCGAGACCGTGACGATGACGTCGTCGGCCTGGGTGGCCGCCGTGATCGCGGCGACCTCGACCGTGAGGTCGGTGTACTCGAACGCCGTGTACGTCAGGCCGTGGCCGAACGGGTAGGACACCGGCGCGGCGGCGGCGTCGAGGCCGCGGTAGCCGATGAAGATGCCCTCGCCGTAGCGCACGATGCCGTTCTCCCCGGGGAAGTTCAGCTGCGCGGGCACGTGGGCGAGGCGTTCGGGCACCGACTCGGCCAGCCGGCCCGACGGGGCGGCGTCGCCGAGGAGGAGGTCCACGGCGGCGCTGCCGCCCGCCTGGCCGCCGAGCCAGAGCTCGAGGATGGCGTCGGCCCGGTCGTCCCACTCGGCCACGGTGACCGCCGACCCGTTGGAGAGGAGGACGACGGTGCGGGCGGCGACCTCGGACACCTCGCGCAGCAGGGGGCGGTGGCTGGCGGGCAGGTCCATGTGCGTCCGGTCATAGCCCTCGGACTCGTCGACGGCCGGCAGTCCGAGGAAGAGCACGGCGGTCTTGCCGGCGGCGAGCTGGACCGCCTCGCGGCGCAGCTCGTCGTCGGTCCGGTCCTGCCCTGGTGCGCCCGCCGCCTCGGCGAGGATGTATCCGGGCGCGAAAGGCACGTCCAGCCCGCGCTCGCGCAGCGCCTCGAGTGCGCTGTCCAGGCGGGTCGGCTTGACCTGGGATGACCCGGCGCCCTGGTAGCGCGGCGTGCGCGCCATCTCGCCGATGACGACAGCGGTGTCCGCGACGGCGGACGGGTCGAGCGGCAGGACGCCGTCGTTCTTCAACAGCACCGCCGTGCGCGTGGCCACCTCGCGGGCGAGGGCGTGGTGCGCCTCGGGGTCGAAGGAGACGGGCTCGGCCAGGGCCGGCTGGGCCTTGGCGACGAGGGTGAGGATCCTTGTGACGGCCCGGTCGAGGACCGCCTCGTCGAGCGTGCCGGCGCGGACGGCCTCGACGATGCGGGCGTCGTTGACCCCGTCCGAGGAGGGCATCTCGAGGTCGAGGCCGGCGGCGAGGCCGGCGACGCGGTCGTCGACGGCGCCCCAGTCGGAGACGACGAGCCCGTCGAAGCCCCACTCCTCGCGCAGGACTTCGGTGAGGAGCCACGGGTGCTGGGAGGCGTAGGTGCCGTTGATCTTGTTGTAGGCGCACATGACGGACCACGGCTGGGAGCGGGTGACGACCTTCTCGAACGCCGGCAGGTAGATCTCGCGCAGGGTGCGCTCGTCGATCTCGGCGGAGACGCGCATGCGGTCGGTCTCCTGGTTGTTGGCCGCGAAGTGCTTGAGCGAGGTGCCGACCCCCTGGGACTGGATGCCGTCGACCAGCGGGGCCGCCAGCTCGCCGGTGAGGTACGGGTCCTCGGAGAAGTACTCGAAGTTTCGGCCGCACAGCGGGCTGCGCTTCATGTTGATGCCGGGGCCGAGCAGGACGGCGACGTCGTTGGCCCGGGTCTCGGTGCCGAGGGCCTCCCCGACCCGGCGCAGCAGCTCCGGGTCCCAGGTCGACCCGAGCCCGGCGGCGGAGGGGAAGCAGGTGGCGGGCACCGAGTCGTTCAGGCCCAGGTGGTCGGCGGTGCCCGCCTGCTTACGCAGGCCGTGCGGGCCGTCGGTCACCATGACCGAAGGGATACCGAGGCGCTCGACCGCCTCGGTGTTCCAGAAGTCAGCACCGGAGCACAGCGCCGCCTTCTCCTCGAGGGTGAGCTCGGCGACGAGCGCGCGGACGTCGAGATCGGGGCGGGTGTTGAGGGCGGTCATGTCAGCGAACCTTCTTGATCGGGACGATGGCGGCGGCGCCGAGGAGTCCGATGATCCCGGCGACGAGGAACAGCAGCGTGTAGTTGGTGCCTTCGGAGCCGACGTTGAGCAGGAAGCCGCCCAGCACGCCGGCGAGGGACTGGGGCAGCGCGTTGGCGATGTTCATCACGCCCAGGTCCTTGGCGGCGTCGTCCGGGTTGGGCAGGACGTCGCAGACGAGGGCCATGTCCACCGCGTAGTACATCCCGAACCCGGCGCCCATGAGCGCCTCGATGGCGTAGAAGCTGGAGACGCTGTCGACGTGGACGAGCAGGTAAGTGCCCAGGGCGAAGAGCAGGGTGGCCACGATGACGAAGACCTTGCGGCGCTGGAGCCGGTCGGAGAGCCAGCCGCCGACCTTCGCCGTGACGACCACGGCGGCCGTGTAGATCAGGACGCCGGTGGTGATCGCCTGCACGGCCTCCTCAGTGGGCAGCTCGACGCGGGTCTGGAGGAAGAACAACCGGAAGGTGATGAAGAGGAACGCGGTCAGCTGGACGAGGAACCGCGACCACCACGCCCAGGCGAAGTCCGGGTGCCGGCGCGGGTCGACCCAGAACGTACGGAGCAGGGCCTTCCACCCATCGGTGTCCGGGTGGACGCGCACCTGCCGGTCCGGCAGCACCACACAGTAGGCGAGCACGGTGAGGATCGCGAAGGCGGCCGGCACCACGAACAGCAGCAGCATGTTGCTCACGAACCAACTCGCCACGTACGCCGCGGCCAGGATGCCCAGGTTCTGCATGACGCCGACGTTGGCGGAGACGCTCCCGCGCTGGGACCGGGGCACCTGGTCGGCGATCGTGGTCAGCAGCGGGGCGAGGATCATGTTCCCGCCGAGCTGGCTGAGCAGGCAGCCGACGAGCACCATCGGGACCGCCCCGGCCAGGGCGACCGTGGCCAGACCCAGCAGGAAGACGGCGCTGCCGGCGACCATCCACGGCCGGCGCCGGCCCCACCGGGACGCCGTACGGTCCGAGAGCCGACCGATGACAGGGTTGGCGACGAGGGCCATGAAGGCGGCCACGGACAGGACCATGCCAAGCGCGCCCGCCGCCTGCGAGGCAGGCACCAGGGTTTGGACCTTCAGCGCGAGGCTGACCGTGACGGGGGCGAGCAGCGCGACGAACAGGCCGAACTGGGCGAGCGCCATGAGGACGACGACGCGACGCGGCGCCTTCTCGGTGGGGACGATCTCCTCGGCGAAGGGGATCTGGCCGGGGACGAGGGTGCTCGCGACCGGCGGCTGGGGGGCTGTCATGGACATGAACGTGAACTCCTGAGCGACGTCATTGCCGAAGGATCAGGACGAACCTCGGTGTTCTGGCGCCATCCAGGCTGACACACAATCCGACCGACCGGTAGATTGATTTTTGGTCTAGAGTGTGCTTCGTGTCACAGACAGAGATCCGGCGAGGGCCCGGCAGGCCGCGCCTCGGGAGCGAGGACAAGCGGGAGCGGATCCTGCACGAGGCGTTCGACCTCTTCGCCCGGCGGGGCTACTCCGCGACCTCCCTCAACGACGTAGCCCGGGCGGCGGACATCTCGAAGGCTGGCCTGCTGCACCACTTCGAGTCGAAGGAGGCGCTCTTCTCCGCCGTCCTCGAGCGCCGCGACGCCGCCGACATGGCCGGGATGGAGGCCTTCGACGGCGACGTGTGGGCCTTCCTCGACCTCTGGGTCGACCTCGTCGAGCGCAACGCGGGCAAGCCGGGCATGGTCGGCCTCTACACGGCGATGGCGATCGGCGGGGTGGACGCCGACCATCCGGCCCACCCCTGGCTGCACCACCACTTCCTCCGAGCGATCGACCAGACGGCGGAGCACTTCGAGCGCGGCAAGGTCGGTGGCGTCGTCGCGCCGGACGCCCCCTCCCGCGAGCTGGCCCGGACCCTGGTCGCCCTGTCGGACGGCATCCAGCTCCAGTGGCTCTGCGCGCGCGCGGACGCCGCCGCTGCCGGAGAAGGTTACGGCGGGACGACGCCGGTGCACGGCGAGACCCCGCTCGACATGGCGGCACAGATGCGCCTGCTCGTCGACCTGATCAAGGCCCGCTGGGCGGCGCCGCGCGTCGGCGCCGCGTGACGGATTTCGGTGTAGAGGGCCGAGAGGCTCTCAGGGCACCGGACGACAGCCCACGCCGGAACGTATACGTCTGTCGAGCGGCACACGTAGCGTCCGCAATCACCTGGCGGTCCGGGACACCCTCAGACGTCGCGCTGACCTCAGGGGAGAGTACGCCGCCGTCGAGATGCGCCTGGCCTCCGACCGGACGATTGGCATCGAGGACTACGTTGCGCGGAAGTCTGGAGTTCTCCAAGAGGTGCCTGCCGAGTCGGACCTCACTGCATCTGAAAGGCGCCAGATCTTGGAGTTGAACGACCCACCGATTCGGGCTGACGCGTAAGGCTGCGAGAACTCGTCCCAACCTGCCGGCCCGACTCACCGGTAGTGCGGCTGCTCCCCGCCGGGCTCCGCGGGGACCACGTCGAGGTTGGGGGCCGTCAGGAGCTCGTTGATCGCGGCGCGGTCGGCACCGATGCCGGCCCAGTGCGGGTCGACATCCGCCGTGACGCACCAGGCGCGGTCCGCCGGCCAGACGAAGGCGGGGCGGAGCGGCGAAGTCAGATTCGGGTGGTCGGGCCACGTCTCGGTAGGACCCGTCAGGCCTGCGGCCTGACCGCGCAGCAGGAAGTACCCACGGTTCGGCACGCGCACCAGCGGTGCCTGCAGCACGGCCGGAGGGAACGCCTGCGAGCCCCAGCCGTCCCAGTAGGCGACGTACCAGTCGTCGGGCGTGGTCGTGTGGGTCGCCAACAGAGCAAGGGCGGTATGCAGCTGGGTCAGATCCGACGGGTGATCGTCGTCGATCTCGACGTCGTTCTCTAACTGCCCGTCGTACACCGGGTCGGGGATGAAACGTAGTCGCGCGTACGCCGCGAAGCCGGCGGGACCGAGCGTGACCAGCTGCGCCCACGGCAGATGACTAGTGGTGAGCCAGTCCGCCGCGGACAGGTCGGTGCACGGGGTCAGTTCCACGTGCCCATGCTGCCGCCTCGGTGGGGCGGAGGGCGACGGGACGGTGCGAAGGCGCCATGGGTCGCGAAGGCTGAAATGTAAGCACTCGTCACTCGGCTCAAGATCCGCACACCCCACCCGGTCCGTCGGTGGATCGAGGCTAAGGCAACTCCCGTCCCATCTATATCCGGCCCTACCAGTCAGTGAAAAGCCCTGCCGAGGTCAGTGCAACGGGGCGAAGGCGTCCGGCTTTTCGGCAAGCCGCATCCGGAACGCGGACTCCACCGCAGCGTCAGGATCGGCGCCGTAATAGAGATCATTACCGCGCTCCTCAAGCTCCTCGGCGAGCTCCAGCGGGAGGGAGTCGGGGTCGCCGGCCTCCAGTGCGAATGCCTCGATCATGTTGGCCAGGCTGTCGAGGCCCAGCCAGCGAAGACCGGCGACCGCGGCGCGCAGGTCAGCAGGCCCGAGCACCCCGACGGCGTGCAGCAAGCCGCCGTTGTCGGCGAGGCCGGTGAGCTGCGACACGTCGTGGAGGGCTTGGTCTCCCTCCCTGAAGGAACTCATGTCGTCGAAGCGGACGGCCCTGTTCCAGATCAGGTCAGCGGTATTCACGGACGAAGCCTTGCAGTCGGCCAAGTGGCCGTCCATCCTGACCGCTGGTGAGTCGTGGTGAGGGCCCGGGGAGGGGCGGTCACCTGACCTCGATCCGATGGGTCTGCGCTCATTGGACCCGTCAAGGCCGTCGACTTGAGTTGACAATAAGGCCAATTTCCCGGGTGCCCGTGAACACCCGCGTTCGCGGTGCTTCAGGTCCGGTGGCTGTTCGGCAGTTCGTTCTCTGCCGGCGAGAGGGGGGCAGAAGGTCATCTGGTCATGAGCGCAAGGATGAAGCGGGTGTCGGCAGTTCGGATCTGCCCGCGGCACGAGCATCATCCCGGGTCCGCGCCGAAGGCTTCCCAGGAAGTCCGGCTGCTCGGGGGGCGTCCGGACACTCGCCGTGGTCAGTGGCGAGACCCGCGCTTGTTGGCACGGGGTCTCGCCGGCTTGACCCTACGGAAGCGAGGCATCCCGGCTGGGCCCCCGCCGATCGGCGGGGGCACGGTTTCCCCCTCGGAAGGGATTGTGCGCCGGGCGGGTATCGGGTCAGTGTGTACCGCATGGCCGCACGGGAGACCGTTCCGAGTACCGCTGTCCCGCGGACGAGGCAGCGCCTGGTGGGAGTCGACGCCACCCGCGGCGTCGCGCTGCTGGGGATGATGGCGGTGCACGCCCTGTGGGCGTTCGACGCCGAGGACAACGTGACCTGGACCTATGCCCTTGCGGCCGGGCGATCCGCGGCGACGTTCGCCGTCCTGGCAGGCGTCGGCATCTCGCTCATGACCGGCCGGCGCAAGGTGCAGGCGCCTGACCGCAAGGGCGTGGCGGCCTCTCTCGCGGCGCGGGCGATGCTCATCGGGCTCATCGGGTTCGCGCTCGGCTACGCGGACGCGGACATCACCTCGGTCATCCTGGTCTACTACGCGGTGCTGTTCCTGCTCGCCATACCGCTGACCTTCCTCCCCAGCTGGGCCTTGGCGGTCACCGGTGCGGTCATCGGAGTGGGGATGCCCGTCCTCAGCCACCTCCTGCGCCCTGGGCTGCCGGAGGCGTCCGGAGGAAACCCGTCCTTCGGTTACCTCCTGTACCGCCCCGGTGAGCTGCTCGCCGAGCTGACGCTGACCGGGGTCTATCCGGCGCTGCCCTGGATGGCCTACATCTGCGCCGGCCTGTTCATCGGGCGCCTCCGCCTGTCCTCCCCACGGGTGGCGGCCGGGCTCGTGGGCGCTGGCGTGGCGGCGGCGGGGACGGCCTCGGCGGTGTCCTGGTGGGCGATGGGGCCACTGGGCGGGCAGGACCAGCTGTACGCGACCGCCCCGGAGTCCGGCATGACGTCCACCGAGGTCACCGACACGCTCATCTGGGGCGCGGGCGGCACCACGCCGACCACCACGTGGTGGTGGCTGGCCACCGACGCCCCGCACACCACCACCCCGCTGGACCTGCTTCACACCACAGGCGTCGCGGTAGGCCTGCTCGGCGCTTTCCTCCTCCTCGCCGATCTCGCGGCCCGCCGCAGCCCCGCCCTCATGGCGGCACTGAAGGTGCTGGGCGCGGCGGGCGGGATGACGCTGACGCTCTACACCGCCCACGTGATGTTCATGAACTCCCCGCTGGACGTCTTCGACGCCACCACCGGCTACCTCGTCCAGGTCGTCGCAGCGCTCCTCTTCGCGTTCGTCTGGCACCGGGCGGTGGGACGCGGGCCACTCGAGGCATTGGTCACCAAGGTCGCCCGAGCCGCCCGGCGGGCCGTCACGCCCCCACAGCCCGACGTGCTCCCGCACCGGGCGTGACGGTCAGCGCCCCGTCTCAGTCGCTGTGGCGAGCGCCGCCCGCCCGTCCCGTGCTCATCGACCCGGTGGCAGGCATCCCGGAGGCCCACATGTCGTTCCGTTTCCGCGCCGCCGTCCCACTGTCCGCCTGCGTGCTCGCCCTCGGAGCCTGCGGCGTGGTGACCAGCCCGTCGCAGGTGGCCCCCCAGGACTACATCGAAGAACCAGCCATCTCCTCCGCGGCGGTGACCGCGTTCGGACAGGAGCGTGTAGAGGAGGCCCACGAGGAGCTGACAGCCTTCGCGCTGGAGCGTGCCTTCCCGGAGGAGTTCCTCGATCCCCAGAAGGACACGTACACCCACGAGGAGCTCGCCGCCGGCGTGCAGAACTACCTCACCAAGGACATGGCCGACGCCTGGTCGGCCCTCGTCGTCTCGGCGCTGGCCGGCGACACCGCCGCACAAGAATCGCTGCGCGTCCTGCAGTTCTACCACCTGGACGATCCCACGTCGGCACTCCCACCGGACCACTCCCCGCCGTCCAACCAGCAGATCATGGACTCCCGGATCGACATCGAGCGCACCGCGACAGGCCCCGGGGTACAACTGGTGATCACCTGGAAGCACATCGCGACATTGGAACTGGTCGATGTCGCCGCAGGGGCGGAAGAACGCTACGCACTGGACGTCACCAAGACGATGAAGTTCTGGCTCACCCCAAGCACGACCTCGTCGGGACCCAGGTGGCTCATCACGCAATACGACGGCAGCTACACGGTCGACGTCCCCGAGGCGTGAGTAGCCCGAGGAGCACGCCGCACCTGGTTGACGCCCACCCAACCGGGATTCGTTTGCTGTGCTCACCGCCGATCCGTTCCGGGGCGACTCCGGCCCATGGCGCCGCTGCCTGCCGCCGCCCGGGGCATTGGCATGGATACGCTCCGGAGACCCGGTCATCGACCTGGCTGCGGGGCGCGTCGAGCGCACCGGCGCCGCCGTGCACCTGACCACCCCGCCACCTCCTCACCGAGCCCGGCGTCGGCTACCGCTTCGGGCCCTGGCCACGAGAGCGGTGGCCACGTTCAGCACCCGGACTGCCGCTCAGCGCGCGCGGTGGATGAGGTCCAGCGTGCGGCGCAGCTCGTCGGCGTCGACCTGGCCCGGTGCGGACGCCTGACCGACCGTCCCGAACGTCGCGGCGGAGCCGAAGATCTCGCCGGCCAGGCGTGAGACGACGCCCGCGCCGGCCATGGACATCGTGATGAGCGGGACGCCGGGGAGCTCACGGTGCATCGCCCACGTCGCCTCGAGGAGGACGAGCACGTCCCCAGGGTCGCGCGGCATGACGGCGATCTTGGGGATGTCCGCCCCGAGCTCGCGCATGCGCCGGAGTCGGGCGAGAATCTCGGGCTTCGGCGGCGTCGTCTCGAAGTCGTGGTTGGACATGACGACGGCGACGCCGTCGTCGCGGGCCGCGGCGACGACGGCGCGCACGACCTCCTCGTCCCGGAACAGCTCGACGTCGACGAGGTCGGCCGCTCCCGAACGGACGACGGCGTGGCACAGCTCGCCGTAGGCGGCGTCGTCGATCGCCCGCGCGCCCCCCTCGGCCGCCGTCCGGAACGTCACGAGCAGCGGCAGGCCGCCCGCGGCGCGGGCGATGTCTCGGGCGATCTCGGCGACCGTGGCGGGGTCGTCCGCCGTCGCCAGGTGGTCGACGCGCCACTCGACGACGTCGACCGGGTGCCCATCCAGGGCGGCGGCCTGCTCCAGCAGCGTGGGTACGTCGGCGCCCGTGAGAGGGACGATGATCTTCGGCGTCCCCTCGCCGATGACGACGTCCTTGACGGTGACGGCGGGCATGGTGCTCCTCGGTGGTGGCGGACGTGCCTGCGGGCGTTCGGGCGGTCAGGCCTGCGTTCGCGTAGCGGCGTGCGCGGCCATACGGACGGGGGCGTCAGCGGAACCCTAGCCGCGGTAGCCGCCCCGACGCTGGGCCACCCGAATCAGACCTGCAACAGGATCGCGCCGTGGACAGTGGAGGCACTCCCCGCCGTCGCCGTCGCGGTCATACATGACGTCGTGGCGCCGGAGACCGGAGAGCAGGTCGTCGTCGACGTCCAACCGGGCGGCGAGGTCGGCGTAGTAGTTCGGGGTATTCGCTGCCGCGGGGCGCCGCGCTCGCGCAGGCCCGGGCCGTTGCGAAGACGTCGTCGGTGCTGAAGGTGACGCTCTGCGGGGCGGGACGCCCTGGGCCCACGCGCCACGGCGTAGCACCGAGGATCTGAGGCCGACGGGATGCGGCTCGTCACGGAGGGCGCGTGCGCAGCAGCTCAGCGGGCCGGCGGGGCCGCGACGGTGGCACGGGGCGGCCCAGCGCGCATCCGGCACGGGGCGGCTCGGCGCGCATCTTGGACGGACGTGACGTGGGTCACACACAGGTCCCGGGATGGGGCTGCGGATCTGGCCCAAGAGTGGCCGATTTCCAACGCTCCGCCGGTCCCGCCTGACGCCGGGGTGGGCGTTTCGTGGCAAGGAGCTGGACCGGGGCCGTCCGAAGTTCGCTGACGTGCTTGCGCGCGCGAGAGCCGGCCGCCATGATTACGGAGAACGGAGCGCGACGCCTGCCCCCCTGCGCGTCGCGCTCCGTCCTACTTCCCGGGCGTGCAGCGCGGCGCCGTGCCCGGCCCAGACCGTCGTCGCGGTGGTGACACGCGACGGCGCGGCAACCGGCCGCCGGCCGCTTCCCTGCCTACCTTGGTGGAATGACTATCCCTGCGCTCTTCTCCCGGGGTGGGGCGGCCCGGCGTCGTACCGCTCCGGCCGCACAGGACCCCGGACGCGGGGGCGACCGGGGCGCGCGGGGCCGCGGCGGGGAGACCGCCGGCGAGCCCGGGCGGTCCGAACCCGGGGTGTCGCCCGAGCGGGCGTCCGCCGTCGCGCGCGCCGCCACCGGCTGGCGGGAGTCCCTCGTGCGGCTCGGCGGGGTCTCCACGCTGGCGGACATGACGCTGCTCGGCGACGCCGTCATCGACCTGACCGCGGCGCACCCCTCGGGGATCGCCCAGCTGTACGCCGGGCGCACCACGCGCCTGAGCAACCTGGTGCGCGAGGGCAGCGCCCAGCTCGCCGCCCGCCGCAGCGCCCGCACCGTACGCGCCCGCGCCGACGAGCTCGCCCAGCGCTACGGGATCGCGCCCACCTACCTCGCCGTCGGCGTCGCCACCTGGACGGTGCTCCCCGAGGTGACCGCCGCCGAGGGCCACGGCGACGTCGCCCTCGAGGTGTCCGACGACCCCGGCGCCATCCTCGCCGAGCCCGGCGCGCCCGCCGACCAGCAGCCGGCTGCCCGGCAGGGCGGCGCGTCGGCACCCGCCCCCGCGGTACGGACGGTCCACGCCCCGGTGCTGCTGCGCCCGGTGCGCCTGACCGCCCACCCGGGCCCGGAGGCCGACTTCGACCTGCTGCTGGAGTCCGCGCTCGAGGTCAACCCGGTCCTCGTCCGGGCGCTGCGCACGGCCGGGGTGCAGGTCGACCTCGCGGCCGTGGTGCGGGCCAGCTACGTCGACCACGGCTTCTCCCCGCGCGCCTCGCTGCGCGCCCTGGCGACGCTGGGCATGGAGAACCTGCCCGGGTTCGAGCTGACCGAACGGATCGTCGTCGGACCGTTCGTCCACCCCGGCCAGGTCCTCGTGGACGACCTTGACGCGATGCGGCCCCACCTCGCCGCCTCCGACGTCGTCGCCGCCCTGGCCGGTGACGTCCGGGCGCGCGGGGCGCTCGACGTGACCCTGCCCGAGCGGGTCGCCACCGACCGGCCGCCCGAGGCCGAGCGGGGCGCCGGCGACCTGGACGTCGACCAGCAGCACGCCGTCGACGTCGTCGCCTCCGGCGCCCACGTCTTCCTCGACGCGCCGCCCGGCGCAGACGTGCCGGGCACCGTCGCCGCCGTCATCGCCGACGCCGCGGCGTCCGGGCGGCGAGTGCTCTACGTGCCGGGGACCCGGCGCACCGGGCGGGCCCTCCTCGGCCGGATCGAGGAGCTCGGCCTGGGCGACGTCGTCCTGGACCTGTCCACCGACGCGGCCTGGCGGACCAGCGCCGCCGAGCAGCTGCGCGCCGGGCTGACCCCGGCGCCGGTCGAGGTCGACGACGAGGCCGTGCGCGCGCTGCGGGCGCAGCTGACCGACGTGCGCGGCCAGCTCGGGGGCTACGTGGCCGGGTTGCACGCCGTCCACGACCCGTGGGGCGTCTCCGCCTACGACGCCCTGCAGGCGCTTGCAGCGCTGACCTCGGCACGCCCCGGGCCGCGCACCCGGGTGCGCCTGGGCGCCGACGCCCTCGCCCGCCTCTCCGGCGGCGGGCTGGAGCGCGCGCGGGAGCGGCTGGCCCGTGCCGCCGGCCTGGGCGCGTTCACGCTCCGCCCCAAGGACACGCCCTGGTACGGCGCGGCACTCACCGATCCCGCCGCGGCGTCCACGGCCCTGGAGCGCACCCAGCGGCTGGGCGAGCTGAGCCTGCCCCGGCTCACCGCCCAGGTGCACCGCGTGGCCGAGCAGACCGGGCTGGAACCGGCGACCACCCTGGCGGGCTGGCGGGAGCAGCTGGAGATGCTCGACGGCGTCGCGGAGGCCCTCGACGTCTTCCTCCCGCAGGTTTTCGAGCGCTCCGCGGCGGACATGGTCGTGGCCACCGCCACCCGGGCCTGGCGCCGCGAGCACGGCCTGGCCATGAAGGGGTCGGTGCGCCGCCGCCTGCGCAAGCAGGCCAGGGACATGCTGCGCCCGGGGCGGCCGGTGGCCGACCTGCACGCCGAGCTGGTCCGGGTGCAGGAGCAGCGGGAGATCTGGCGGCGCTACAACCCCGGCGGCGGCTGGCCCCGGCTGCCCGACGGGCTGGCCGAGATCCGGGGCACCGAGCGGGAGGTGCGCGCCGACGTCGAGGCCCTCCAGGTCGTGGTCGGCGCGGGCGCCGGCAAGGAGGACCTGTTCGCCGTCCCGCTCGCGGACCTCATCGACCGCATGCGCGAGCTCGGCCTGGACGCGCCCGCCCTGCGGCTGCTGCCGGAGCGTACGGCCCTGGTCCAGGCGCTGCGCGCCGACGGCCTCGGCGAGCTGGTCGACGACCTGGCCGAGCGCCGGGTGCAGGGCTCGCTCGTGCCGGCCGAGCTGGACCTGGCGTGGTGGAGCTCGGCGCTGGAGCAGATGCTGCGTACCGACCCGGCGCTGGCCGGTTACGACGGCCCCGCGCTGGCCACCCTCGCGGAGCGTTTCCGGGAGCTGGACGAGGCGCAGGTGGCCAGCCTGGCCGGGCCGGTGCGCCGCGCCGTCGCCCACCAGCGGGAGACCACCGTGCGCGCGCACCGCGAGGACGCCGCCCGGCTCTTCGACGCCCTCGCCTCCGAGCGCGGCGCGAACCTGCGGGCCGTCCTGGCGACGTACCCGCAGCTCGTCGGCGCGGTCCGGCCGGCGTGGCTGGTGGCGCCGATGCTGGTCCCGCAGCTGGTGTCGGAGGGCCCGGTGGTGGACCTGCTCATCCTCGACGGCGTCCAGCACCTGCCCGTGGAGCAGGCCGTCGCCGTCCTGGCCCGCGCCCGGCAGGTGGTGCTGGTGGGCGACTCGCGCCGCGGCGGCGAGAGCGTCGTCCAGGCGCTGGCGCCCTTGCTGCCCACGATCACTCTTCCCACCGGCCGCGCCGAGCGGGACGAGGGCATCGCCGCGTTCCTCGCCGAGCACGGCTACGAGGGCGTCATCGAGTCCGTCCCGGCGCCCCCGTCGACCTCCCGGATGCGCCTGGAGGTCGTGGATGGCTTCGGCATGCCGGCGCCCGGGTCCGACACCATCGAGAGCGTGCAGGCGGAGGTCGACCGCGTCGTCGACGTGGTCGTCGAGCACGCGCTGAGCGCGCCCGAGAGCTCCCTGGCCGTCGTGGCCCTGAGCGCCCGGCACGCCGACCGGGTCCGCGAGGCGGTGGGCGCCGCCGTGGCGGGCAGTCCCGCCGTCGCCGACTTCTTCCGGCCCGACCGGCCCGAGGCGTTCACCGTCGTCGAGGTGGACGCCGCTGCCGGGCTGCGCCGGGACGTCGTCATCCTCACCGTCGGCTTCGGCAAGACGCCGCACGGCCGGGTGCTCCACCGCTTCGGCGCGCTCGACGCTCCGGACGGGCTGGCCTGCCTCGTCGACGCGCTGGACGCGGTCCGCCACCAGCTCGTCATCGTCAGCTGCATAGGCCCCGGCGACCTCGACCGGTCCCGGCTGCGTCGCCCCGGCGCCCAGCTGCTCGCCGACCTGATCGACCAGGCCGAGGCCGGCACGCTCGCCGGCCCGCGGGCGACCAGCGCGCCCGAGGAGAGCCCGGACCAGCTGCTCGTCGACCTCGCCGAGCGGCTCTGGCGCCTCGGGCTGACGGTGGTGCCGCGCTACGGCCTGGAGGACGGCGTCCGCATCCCGCTGGCCATCGGCCATCCGGAGCTGCCCGGCGAGCTGGTCGTCGCGGTGCTCACCGACGACGCCACCTACGTCGCGGAGCCGAGCCTGCGGCGGCGCGACCGCCACTGGGTGCAGCGCCTCGCCGCGCGCGGGTGGCGCGTGCGCATGGCCTTCTCGACGGCGGTGTTCATGGACCCGCAGGCGGAGGCCGAGGCCATCCAGGCCGAGGTGCTCCAGGTGGTCGAGGAACGGCGGGCCGCGCGGCAGGCGGCCCTGCCGGCCTCCGCGACCGAGGCCACGCAGGAGGAGCAGGCGCCCGGCGACGCGACCGAGGAGCGGCCCGCCGACGCGCCGGCCGGCGACGCCCCCGCGGCTGCCCGCCCGCGCGGGCCGCGGCCGCCGGTCGTGCCCGGCCTGCCGCTGGCCGCGTACGGGGACGACCAGCTCGACGACCTGGTTGCGTGGCTCGTCGCCGACGGTGTGGAGCGCGACGACGACGAGCTGGTGGAGCTCCTCCGCCAGGAGCTGGCACTGACCCGTCGTGGCGCGCAGGTCGACGCCGTGCTCGGCCACGTGGTGCAGCGGCGGCCGCGGTGAGCGAGCGGCCGGGGCCCGGCCCGGGGGTCGGTGGGGCCCAGCAGGCCGGTGGGGCCCAGCAGGCCGGCGGGGCGCAGCAGGCCGGCGGGGCGCAGCAGGCCGGCGGGGCCCAGCAGGCCGGCGGGGCCGGCCGGCGGCGCCGTCACCGCAGGGCCGTCCGGCTCTCGGAGGCCGACCGCCGGCGCCTGGAGGCCGGCGAGATCGACGCCGTCGAGGCGCTCCACGAGGGGGACGCGCCGCCGCCCGTGCCGCGCCCCGAGGACGCACGCCCCACGGACGCCGACGACGAACGGCTGCGCCGTGACGTGCCGCCGCACTGGGGGAGGCCCTGACCCCCGTGAGCGGTCAGTCACCGCGACGTCTCAGTGCATGAGTGAGCTTTCGGCCCGTAGGGGACGTTTCGGCGCATGAGTGTCGTCTCGGCCAGCCGCTCCGCTCGTCTCGCGGTTCGCGATGTCAGCGGCCTGCGGCCGCGCGCTCCGCGGCGAGGAGGTCCCGGATCTCGGTGAGCAGCCGGACGTCGTCGGACGGCGCGGCCGGCTCGGGCGCCTCGACCTTGCGCCGGGCGGCCAGCCGGTTCATCGGCAGCACCACGAGGAAGTACAGCGCCGCCGCCACGAGCAGGAAGTTCACCACCGCGGTCAGGATGGAAAGGGGCAGCACCTCCGCCGGCTCACCCATCCCGTCGATCGTCCACACCCACACGCGGTCGAAGTTGGGCTCACCGAACAGCCCGCCGATGAGGGGATCGAGGACGTCCTCGACGATCGCGTTGACGATCTGGGTGAACGCGGCGCCGATGACCACACCGACCGCGAGGTCCACGGCGTTGCCGCGTGAGACGAATTCCTGGAAGCCGTTGAGCATGGATGTCCTTCGTGCTTGGGCGGTGATCTCCCGGCACGCGCGGACCCCGTCACGGTTCGAGGACCGCGCGCAGGGGCGCCCAGGCGCCGGAGCCGACGAGCACGGTAGCAACACGCTCGGAGGCGGCGACGTACAAATGGCTCACCGGCTGGCTGTTCGTGTCGAGGATCGCGCCGCCCGCCGTGCCCGCCTCCACGGCTAGCACCACGACCGACCGTGCGACCACCTCCGCGCCGCCGGGAGAACCCGCGACGTCGCCGCTGGTCGTGACGAGGCTGACCCGCCGCCCTGGCCGGACGAGCCGGGCGGACGGATCGGCGACGGGCACGGCCACCACGACCGTCCCCGCGGGCGCGCCCGCGGCGAGCCCGGGCCCGACGAGCATGCCGGGCAGCAGCGGCGTGCCGGCCGGCAGGCCGACGGCGAGGCCCGAGCCGGCCGCGTCCGCGACGTCGGCGAGCGCGCCGGGTGGCACGGCGCCCGGCGGGAGCTCGCTGACCGCCAGGTGCCGCTCGGTCAGGGCCGTGCCCGCGGGCGTGTCCGTGGCCAGGACGAGGACGCGCCGACCCGGCGGGTCCGGCGGGGCGACCGCCGTCACGGCCGTGGCGGCGGCCAGGCCCAGGGACAGCGCGGCGAGGAGGTGGCGACGGCGCCACACGGCTCGCCGGAGCCGGGCGCGGGTGGAGCGGGACGGCGGGACCGCCTGGCGGGTGCGCACCCCGCGACGCTAGGCGGGGGCGCGCCGCGTGCCGGCGGCCGGGCGGGGCGGCCTGGGGAGGCGGCGGCCGGTCGCGCCCGCTGTGGACGCCCGGCGGGCGGTCAGCTCGCGGCGGCGGAGGCGGTCGTGCTCGAGGAGGTCGACGTCGACGCGGCGGCGGACTCCTTCGCGGGCGACGAGGCCGGAGCGGGGGAGGCCGCCGGCGAGGAGGAGGTGGAGCCCGACCGCGAGTCGGTGCGGTAGAACCCGGAGCCCTTGAACACCACGCCCACGGACTTGAACAGCTTCCGCAGCGCGCCGCCGCACTCGGGGCACACCGTCAGCGCGTCGTCGCTGAAGGACTGCTTGACGTCGAACTCGTTGCCGCACACCGTGCACCGGTAGGCATAGGTAGGCACTGCGGAACCTCCATGGACTCGAGGGCGGGGCTGGCACTCCACCACGTCGAGTGCCAATCGTACTCCCCGCAACGCGGCGCGCCCGGTGATCCCGCCCACCCCGGTTAGGCTCGCGACGTGCACATGTCTGTGGTCCGTAAGGTCGTCGTCGGCGTCGTGGCCGTCGTGGTCCTGGCCCTGGTGGCCGCCGCGGCCCTCGGCACGGCGCTCGTGCGGCGGCCGCTCCCGGAGCACGACGGCACACAGACCCTGGACATCCTCGGCTCCGAGGTGCGCGTGCTGCGCGACGAGCGCGGGGTGGCCCAGGTCTACGGCTCCTCGGACGAAGACCTCATGCGCGCGCAGGGCTACGTCCACGCCCAGGACCGGTTCTTCGAGATGGACTACCGCCGGCACGTCACAGCCGGCCGCCTCTCGGAGCTGGTGGGCCAGGACGAGCGGGCGCTGGCGGCCGACCAGGTCGTGCGCACGCTCGGCTGGCGCCGCGTCGCCGAGCAGGAGTGGGATTTGCTCAGCGACGAGACCCGGGCGCTCTACGACGCCTACGCCGAGGGTGTCAACGCGTACCTGGAGGGCCGCGAGGGCTCGCGCCTGGGCGTGGAGTACACCGTCCTGGGGCTGTCCACCGACCTGCAGGAGATCGAGCCGTGGAGCCCGATCGACTCGCTGGCCTGGATGAAGACCATGGCGTGGGACCTCGGCGCCAACTTCGACGCCGAGCTCGGCCGGGCCGCCGCGCTGCGCCCCCTCGGCGGCGACGTCACCCGGGTCGAGGAGCTCTACCCGGACTACCCTGCCGCCCTCAACGCCCCCATCCTCCCCGCGTCCCCCGTGACCGCCCCGGTCCCCGCCGCGGGGGCGGCGGAGGCGGACGGGCCGACGGAGGTCGCGGCGGACGCCGGGCCCGCGCTCGCCGGCGGCGCCGGCGCCCGCGGCGCGCTCACCCGCACGGCGGCCGCCGTCTCGGCCGTGCCGGCGCTGGTGGGCGACGGCGGGGCGATCGGGTCCAACTCCTTCGTCGTGAGCGGCGAGCACACGGCCGGCGGCGCGCCCCTGCTCGCCAACGACCCCCACCTGGGCCTGGCCAGCCCGGGCACCTGGTACCAGGTCGGGCTGCACTGCACCGAGCTGTCGGAGGAGTGCACCTTCGACGTCGCCGGCTTCAGCTTCTCCGGGATGCCGGGGGTCATGATCGGCCAGAACGCCGACCTCGCGTGGGGGCTGACGAACCTGGGCTCCGACGCCATGGACCTGACCCTCGAGCGCGTGTACGAGGACGGCACCTACCTCAAGGACGGCGCGCGCGTCCCGCTCGAGCAGCGCCGGGAGACCATCGAGATCAACGGCGGCGCGCCCGTCGTCGTCACCGTGGCGAGCACCGAGCACGGCCCGATCGTCTCCGAGGCGCTCCCCGCCACGGGGGTGGCGGGGACGGTCCCGGTGCCCGAGGGAGCGCCACCCGCCGGCTTCTCCGGCTACGTCGTCGCCCTGCGGTGGACCGCGCTAGAGCCCGGCCGGTGGGCGGAAGCCGTCCTCGCCCTCAACCGCGCCGCCACCGCCGACGACGTCGCCGCCGCGGCCGCCCTCCTCGACGCCCCCTCGCAGAACATCGTCTTCGCCACGGCCGACGGCGACATCGGCTACCAGGCGGCGGGACGCGTCCCCGTGCGCGCCGCCGTCGCCGGCGCTCCCGTGCCGTCCGACGGCTCCTGGCCGCGGCCGGGCTGGGACTCCCGCTACGACTGGCAGGGGTACGTCCCGCCGGATGCGCTCCCCGCGGCGCTCAACCCCGCGGAGGGCTTCGTCGTCGCGGCGAACCAGGCGGTCACGGCCGACGGCGCCGGCCCGTTCCTGACGACGGACTGGGACGCCGGCTACCGCGCGTCCCGCGTCCGCACGCTGCTCGAGGAGGGGCTCGCCAACGGCGAGAAGCTCGACGTGGACGCCGCCAACGCGATCATGGTGGACGACGCCAGCCCCGCCGGGCCGGTGCTCGTGCCCGACCTGCTGGAGGTCGACGTCGAGGACGAGTTCGTCGCCGAGGCCGTGGAGCTCCTTCAGGACTGGGCGGCGCGGGGCTACCCGACGTCAGTGGACTCCCCGGGCGCCGCCTACTTCAACGCGGTGTGGTCCACCCTGCTCCAGCTCACCTTCGCCGACGACCTGCCGGCCTCGCAGGCCCCGGACGGGGGGTCGCGGTGGCTGCGGGTGGTGCAGACGCTCATGGAGGACCCACAGAACCCCTGGTGGGACGACCGGACCACCGTCGACGTCGTCGAGGGGCGCGACGAGATGCTGCGCCAGGCCCTGGTGGCCGCGCGGCACCAGCTCACCAACTCGATCAGCCGGGACCCGGCGGACTGGGAGTGGGGCCAGGTGCACCAGCTGCGGCTGCGTCACGTCCTCGGCGACGAGATGGCGCCGGCCCTGGTGCGCCGGCTGGTCAACCCCGCCCCCATCGCCGTGCCCGGCTCCGGCACCGCGGTCAACTCCATGGCGTCGAACGCCGCCGCGCGCGACGCCCTGGGCCGGCCCGACTACGCGGTGACCAGCGGGCCGTCCATGCGGATGGTCGCCGACCTCGGCGACCGGGACGCCTCGACCTGGGTGGGCGGGCCCGGCACCTCGGGGCACCCGGGGTCCGTGCACTACACCGACCAGCTCCGCGCCTGGGCCGAGGGGGAGACCTATCCCTGGCCGGTCAGCCGCGGGGTGGTGGAGGAGGCGGCGGCCGCCGAGCTCGTGCTGCGCCCGCCGGAGTAGCGGCGGGCGCCGTCAGCGCTCGGCGTGCTCGTCGGGCCCGGCCCCGGCCCGGGCGGCGAGCGCCTCGGCGCGGAAGGTCGAGCCCTCCAGCAGGAACCACTGCGCGGGCGTGATCACCGCGGTGACCGGCACGTCGTGCGGCGCGACGGGGAGCAGCACGTCGGCGATGAGCTCGTCGTCGTAGACCATCGCGAATACCGGGGTGCCGGGCCGCGTGTGCCGGAGCACGCGGTCGTACCAGCCGCCGCCCTGGCCCAGCCGGGTCCCGGCCGCGTCGACGGCGAGCGCCGGGGCGATCACGACCTGCGCCTCGGCCACCGCCTCAGCGGGCATCACCGGCCCGGAGGGCTCCGGCGGCCGCCCCGGCGCCCGGACCTGGAGGTCCTCCAGCGTCTTGTACTCGGCCCAGGTGCGCGCCAGCCCGGGACCCAGCACGGGCAGCAGCACCCGGACCCCGCTCGACGCCAGGGCCTCCAGCAGCTCCAGCGATCTCGGCTCGTCCTTGCGGGAGACGTACGCGGCCACGCAGCCCGCGCCGTCCACGGCCTCGACGGCGTGGTCCGCGAAGGCCGCCCCGGCCTCCTGCCGCTCGCGCTCCGGGCGCTGGGCGCGGGCCTCGCGGACGACCTGCCTGAGCATCTGCTTCGCGTCCTCCGCCTCGTAGCCGTCGGTGCGGGGCAAGGACAGTTGCGGACGCTGCATGCGCACAGTCTCCCAGCCGCCCGGGGCGCCGGGCCACCGAATCGTCCACGTTCCGCCTGTCGCGAACCTGGGCGCAACCGGTTCCGCGTGGGGCGAAGTACCCGGTGGACGGGGGCGACGGCGGCCGCGCAGGCCGATAGCCTCGGGCCATGTCTGCGAACTCCACGAACACGTCCGCTCCCGTCCGTAAGGCAGTGATCCCCGTCGCGGGTCGCGGCACCCGTTTCCTGCCCGCCACCAAGGCGATGCCCAAGGAGATGCTGCCGGTGGTCGACAAGCCGGCCGTGGAGTACGTGGTGGAGGAGGTCTCCGGCGCGGGGATCACCGACGTCCTGCTCGTCACCGGCCGCGGCAAGGGCGCCATCGAGGACCACTTCGACCACACCCGCGAGCTCGAGACGGCGCTCGAGCGCAAGGGCGACACCGAGAAGCTCGAGGCCGTCAAGCGCTCCACCAACCTCGCCCACATCCACTTCGTGCGGCAGGGCGAGCCCAAGGGCCTCGGCCACGCGGTCCTGCAGGGCAAGGACCACGTCGCGGGCGAGCCGTTCGCCGTCCTGCTCGGCGATGACCTCATCGACGCGCGCGACCCGCTGCTCACCGACATGATCGCCGTCCGCGAGCGGCTCGGCGGCTCGGTCGTCGCCCTGCTCGAGGTCGACCCCGCACAGATCAACCTCTACGGCGCCGCCGCCGTCGAGGGTGTCGAGGCCACGGGCATCGGCTCGCTGGGCGAGGGCGACGTCGTGCGCGTCACCGAGCTCGTCGAGAAGCCCCCGGTGGACGAGGCGCCGTCCAACCTCGCCGTCATCGGCCGCTACGTCCTGGACCCCGCCGTGTTCGGGGTGCTGGAGAACACCGCGCCCGGCCGCGGCGGCGAGATCCAGCTGACGGACGCCCTGCAGACCCTCGCGGGCATGGACCCCGCCGAGGGCGGTGGCGTCTACGGCGTCGTCTTCCGCGGCCGCCGCTACGACACCGGCGACAAGCTGGACTACCTCAAGGCCGTCGTGCAGCTGGCCTGCGACCGGGAGGACCTCGGCCCGGACTTCGGCGCCTGGCTCGGCGAGTACGTGGCCAGGCGCAGGGTCGAGCTCGGCTCCGACCCGGACGCGGCCGGCCGCGCCGCCGAGCCCGTGCCGGGGACGCCGAGCGCCAGGTGAGGACCGTCCAGGACCACCTGGGCGCGTGCCTGGCGGCCGTCGGCCCGCTGCCCCCGCTCGAGGTCGTGCTGGCCGACGCGGTCGGCTGCGTCCTCGCCGAGGACGTCCAGGCCGCCGGTGACCTGCCCGTCGCCGACCTGGCCGCGGTCGACGGCTATGCCGTGCGGGCGGGCGACGTCGTCGAGGCCCGCCCGGACCGCCCGGTGACGCTGCGGGTGACGGACGAGCTGCGGGCCGGGCAGGTCGAGCGCCTCCGGCTGGTCTCCCGGGCCGCGGTGCGGATCGCCTCCGGGGCCCCCGTGCCGGTGGAGGCCGACGCCGTCGTCCCGGCGGAGCAGACGGACTTCGGTGCGGCCGAGGTGGCCGTGCGCACCGCCGTGGTCAGCGGCGAGAACGTCCGCCGGCGCGCCGAGGACCTGCGTGCCGGCGAGATCGTGCTGCCGGCCGGGGAGCGGGTCGGCGCGCGGCAGGTGGCGCTGCTGGCCGCGGTGGGCCGGGGCCGGGCCAGCGTGCACCCGCGACCCCGGGTCGTGATCGTCTCGGTGGGCGACGAGCTCGTCGAGCCGGGCCGGCCCGCGCAGCCCGGCCAGGTCTACGACGCCAACGGGCACGCGCTCGCCACCGCGGTGCAGGACGCCGGCGCCACCACCTTCCGGGTGGCGGCGGTCCCCGACGAGCGGCGACGGCTGCGTGAGACGCTCGAGGACCAGCTGGTGCGCGCCGACCTGGTGATCACCACCGGCGGGCTGAGCTACGGCGCCAACGACACCGTCAAGGAGGTGCTCGGGCCGCTGGGTACCGTGCGCTTCGACAACGTGGCGATGTGGCCCGGCCGCCAGCTCGGCGTGGGGCACGTCGGCGAGGGGACCCCCATCTTCTCCCTGCCCGGCGACCCCGTGGCGGTCCAGGTGGCGTTCGAGACGTTCGTGCGCCCGGCGCTGCGCAAGATGGCCGGGTACACCGAGCTCTACCGCCCGTCGGTCGCCGCGACCGTCACGTCGGGGTGGTACTCCCCGGCGGGCCGGCGCGAGTTCGTCCGGGTGCACGTCACGGGCGCGCCCGCCGGCGGCTACCGCGCCGAGCCGGTCGGCGCCCCGGCCGCCCTGCTGCTCTCCGCCCTCGCCCGGGCCAACGCGTTCGCCGTCGTGCCGGAGGACCTCACCCACGTGACGGCGGGGGACCGGCTGCACTGCCTCCTGCTGGACGAGTGAGGGCGCGATGACGGCGGAGTGGCCGGTGCGGTGGCCGCTGACGCTGACGGAGGACCGCCTGCTGCTGCGCCCGCTGCACCGCCGCGACCAGCGCGCCTGGGAGGAGGTGCGCCGGGTCAACGCCGAGTGGCTCGCGCCCTGGGAGGCCACCTCGCCGACCGGGGAGCCGCCGTCGACCTTCCGCGAGTACGTGCGCGCCCTGGAGCGGCAGGCCCGCGAGGGCCGGGCGCTGCCGTTCGTCATGGAGCTCGACGGCCTCCTCGCCGGGCAGCTGACCGTCTCCTCCATCACCCGCGGGTCCTTCTGCTCCGCCACGATCGGGTACTGGGTCGACCGGCGGGCCGCCGGGCGGGGCGTGGTGCCCACGGCGGTGGCGATGGCGTGCGACTTCTGCTGGTTCGAGGCGGGGCTGCACCGCATCGAGATCAACATCCGCCCGGAGAACGGGCCCTCCCTGCGGGTGGTGGAGAAGCTCGGCTTTCGCGACGAGGGGCTGCGACGCCGCCTCCTGCACATCCAGGGCGACTGGCGCGACCACCGCTCCTTCGCGCTCACCGCCGAGGAGGTGCCCGGCGGGTTGCTGCGCCGCTGGCGGGCGGCCGGCGGGGGCCTGCGGTAGCCGCCGCGCCGGGTTTTCGGCCGCATCCCGCGCGAGACACGCCGCGGACGGTCACGTCCGGCGCGTCGCGGCCCGCCTAGCGTTGAGCCGTGGAGATCCAGGGTTACGTCGTCATGGCGCTGACCCTGCTCCTCCTGGGCTACCTGCTGCCGACGCTGGTGCGCAACAGGCAGCTGCTGCTCGACTCCCGCGTGGGGGACCGGTTCTCCGGCGACCTACGGATCCTGGCCACGACCGGCCCGGGGCGGACCGCCCGGACCGACGGGACGCACCACGGCCCGCAGGCCACGCGCCCCTACCTGCACGACCCAGCCCGACGACCGGAGGCACCCGTGAACAGGCCTCACGCTCGCACCGAGAGTGCCGCCGAGGACGCGCGCGCCCTTGCGGCCGCGCGCGCCGCTCGGGCGGCCCGGGTGGCTCGCCGCGCCGCCGCCGTCCGCCGTCACCGCGCTTTGACCGTCCTGCTGCTGCTCGCCGCCGTCGCCGGCTGGGCGGCCTTCGCCCTGGCGTCGACGCCGTGGCCGCTGGGGGCCGCTCCGACCCTGCTGCTGGTCGTGGTGCTGGACCTGGGCCGCCGCACCGCCGCCAAGGCCCGCGCCCACGACCGGCGGGACCGCGCGGAGATGGCCCGGCTCGAGGCGCGGCTGCGCGCGCTGCCCCGCCGCGGCGAGGAGACGCCTCCCGCCCCGTCCCGGCTTGCCGGGACCCGCACGCGCGGCGCCCTGCCGCCCGCGGCGGCCCGTCCGGCGGGTCTGTCCGGGGCCCGCCCGGCCGGCGCCACCGCAGCGCCGGCGACGCCGCGGCCCGCCGCGCACGACACCGGCGCCGCTGCCACTGACGCGCCCGACACCGGCGACGCGGCCACTGACGACGCGCCGGTCGGGTCAGCCGCCCAGGGTGACGACGGCGGCGCGACGCCCCGCGAGCCCCGGCCCGAGGGCGCCCCCGCCGATCGCACCCCCGCCGCCGATCGCACCCATGTCACCGGCCGCGCCCCCGGTGCCGACCGCGCCACCGCCGGATCGGGCGCCGTGCCCGCCAGCGACCCCGAGCGCGCGACCGGGAACTCCGCCCGCGCCGCCGGGCGAAGCTCCGCGCCGGCCGGCACTCACGCCCCGGACGCCGAGCCGGCGCCCGGCCGGGCGCGCTCCGCCGCCCCGCCCGACCGGGCGGCCGCCGCTCCGGCCACCGACCACGGCGACCCCGCGCCCGATGTGCGCCGGGTCGTGGCCAGCCCCCTCGCGCCCGCCCTGGACCGCCGCGCCTACGAGGCGCCGGCGGGCGCAGCGTGGACCCCGATGCCCGTCCCCGTCCCGTCGTACACCCTCAAGCCGGCCCTGCCCCGCCGCGACGTCGACCCGTACACCGACGAGGTCGCGACGCCGTCCGCCGCCGTGCCGCAGCGGCCGACGGCCGCCTCGCCCGCGACCGCCGCGGCGGTGCTGGCCGAGCCGGTCGCCGTCACGCTCGACCTCGATGCCGTGCTCGCGCGCCGCCGCGCCGCGGGGGAGTGACCAAGGCAACGTCCTTGCAGCCACGTTCCGATTTCGCATCACGGGGCGGGCCGGTGCTAAACTCGCGGTGCCCGCAAGGGCTGAGGGGCTATGGCGCAGTTGGTAGCGCGTCTCGTTCGCAATGAGAAGGTCGGGGGTTCGAATCCCCCTAGCTCCACTCCTTGAAGGCCGTTGGTCGGGGTAAACGCCCTGGTCAGCGGCCTTCGGCATTCCCGGGAGTCCTCGACCGAGAGGACCGAAAACCCCGTGATTCCACGCGAGATTCCACGCGTGAGCATCCAGACGCTGCCCACGGATGCCCATGACCGACCCCCAGTGCCGGCGGTCGTCGCGCACCTGACGGGCGTGGACGAGCAGACCGAACCCCGACTGGATCGCACGCCGATGTGGACCCTCGACGAGCTGTGCGCGAAGGTCCACACCACTCCCGCCACGGTGCACACCTGGCGCAAGCGCGGGACTGCCCCGAAGGCGTACCGCATCGGTCGGCACCTGATGTTCGACGAGGCCGATGTCAAGGCTTGGCTCGAGGCGCGTGCGACGGCGGCCGCAGACGAGCCGCACTCCGACGCCGGGTCGGGGTGGTGAGGGCGGTGGCTCATGACATGCTCAAGCCCGGCGAGCACGGTGAGATCTTCATCTCGCGGCACAAGAGCGGGTCGTACCAGGCGCGCGTACGCGTTCGCCTGCTCAACGGCGAGGTCACCCAGGTCTCCCGGAACCGGAAGAGCGGGCCGGCTGCGCGCTTGGCGGTCCAGGCCGAGATCGACGCGCTTCTCAACGCGCCGAGAGGGTCGGCCCAGCTCAAGCCTGACAGCCGAGTCGGCCTGGCGGCGCGGCAGTGGATCGACGAGCTGCGCGTGCAGTCCATGTGGCCCAATCCGCCGCGGCGCCCGCAGACGGTCGATGAGTACGAGCGGCTGCTCGGTATGCACCTGGTGCCGAAGCTCGGCAAGTATCGACTCCACGAGCTGACCACTGCGGTCTGCCAGGACTGGATCAACTCGATCATCGACGGCGGCACGAAGGGCCCGTACGACATGGTCGTGACCGCCGTACAGATCCGCGGTGCATTCAAGGCCGTGCTGGACCGCGCGATCGTGCACGACGCACTGCGGTTCAACCCGATGGACAAGACCACGACGCCGAGGCGGAAGGTGCCTGACCCGAAGGCGATGACCGTCTCCGACGTGTACCGGCTCCGGAAGGCGGTCCGTGACTGGGAGGCCGCCCGACAGGGGCGGTCTGGGCCGCGCCCGACGGGGCATGTGCCAGCCGCAGTGGACGTGATGCTCGGGACAGGGCTGCGCATCGGCGAGGCCCTCGCCCTCAACTGGGGCGAGGTGAACCTGAGCCCGGATGGACTGCCGACCATCGCGGTCGACGCAACGCTCGTGGACATCAAGGGGAAAGGCACCATCCGGCAGGAGATGCCGAAGACCGACGCCGGGAAGCGGACGATCATCATTCCGAGGTTCACGGTCGAGTCGCTAGAGGCGATTCGCCCCGAGACCACAACGGCGGAGATGCCGGTATTCCCATCTCGCCAGTTCAAGGATGGTCGGGCGTCGATGACGCCGCAGACGCCGCACAACGTCCGAAGGACCCTCAGGGCGGCTCTCGAGCTCGCCCACATGAAGGGCGAGGTCCATCCGCACCTGCTGCGCTCGACCGTGGCCACCTTTGTCGCGCGCGAGCGGGGGACCGCTGATGCCGCGACGCTGCTCGGGCACAAGATCAACGGTGGTGTCACCGCCAGGCACTACATCGAGCGGCTTCGGCTCGCGCCCGATACCTCGGCCGTGCTGCAGGCCATGGTCGAGATCGGCGAGGAGCAGGCCGTGCAGGAGGCAGTCCGCGCGGTGAAGGCGGCAAAGAAGGAGACTGACCTCGAGGTTGAGCGGGGGATGGCCAGCACGATGCCGGCTACCACTGAGGAGCTGGCGGCGGCCGACGAGCAGTCCGGATGGTGAGGACGGTTCCCCCGTTACAGACATGAGCCCATGTCCTCGGATGCACGGCTTGGGCCGGCGCGCGCGACAGCATGAGGAACGCGGAAGCGGCCCGGGCTCGTGGTGAGGTGATCGGAGTCCGGCCGCCAGGCCGGCAAGTCTCAGCTCGCACCGCGTCATCAGGCTCAAGCCCCACCCCCGTCCTCCTGCCGACGGTGCTCGGCGGCAAGTTGCCAAGCACGCTGGCGGGTGTGTGCACGGTCGAGGATGTCGTCGGCTACGAAAGCGGCGAAGTCCGCATCCCGGTTGGTGATGACCCGCTCTTCCGGTGTCTCAGTCGCTTCTTCCCCGGGCCAGGTCGTGGTCCGGGTGGGCCGGTCGCGGTCCAAGCGGGATCCCGAGGTTGCGACCCATTCCCGCAGCCGGTTGCGGGCGTCGGCGAAGTCACGGTGCCAGGCGATCGGGGCCGACGGGGAAGCACCAGGGTCGTAGCACGCCAGCCAGTGCGTGTGCAGCGCCGAGAGCTCCCAGACGAGCTCGTCATGGCGATGCCACAACGGCGGGATCAAGGTCGGGGGCAGGCCGTAGGCGTGACGTAGCCAGTTGACCCACACATTCAGATCCAGCCACGCGACCTGCGCGTCCTCGGGCGAGAGCAGGTTCCAGTTGATCGGCGCCAGCGGCTCCTCACCCTCGTCGGGCTGCAACGTCGGCGTCGATGTCGGCCCATCCGCTCCGGCGGCGAGCAGGTCCAGCTCGTCGTCGGACATCAGGGACGGCTGGACGGGAAACGGCCAGTCAAGATCGTCGGGAGTCTCCTCGCTCATGGCCTCACAGCCCCACCGCGGCGACGGGCAGGCCGAGCGTCTCAGCCTGCACCCGGGGGCGATCGACGACATACCGGGTGCGGACCGCGTCGTGCCCGACGTGGTAGGCGACGAACTGCTCACGCGGCCCGGCGCGCCCGTCACGGTCCTCGTCGGAGGTACGGACCACCCCAGCAGCGATGATCTTGTCGCCCTTGGTGAACCGTCCGTACAGCTCCTGGGCGACGTCGTCGAACGCGACAAGCGTGCAGTACGTGTCCTTCAGCGGGGTGAACGTGCCGCCAGGGTTGCGGCGCCAGTGCGGCAGCCGAAGGCGCACCTGCACTCGGGTGGCGCCCTGTTCAGTGGACTTGGGACGGGGCACCGGGGCAGCGATGAACCCGATCAGGCACTGCTTGGTGAGGATCGACATGATCAGCTCCTATTGCCGGGAGGCGCGCTCGGGGGACCGCGCTCATCTACGAGGTGCGTGCAGGGTCTCCGGCGTTGCGCTATGTCATAGAGCACATGAGATAGAGCACATAAGCATGCTCAGAGTTGAGCACACGGCCATGTGTGACGAGTTGCCGGTTGGGCCGCGGTGCGGGCTGTGTTCGCCGATGCGGGAAGCGAGGGCTGAAGCGATGCCCGAGCATCGCGCCATCACTGGGTCGCCCACGTTCAGCGCCCTCGAGCTGCCGTCGAGGTACGCCAAGACCTCATCGCCATCGTCAACGCCGGCCTCGGAGTTGCTCGTCACCGCCCTGACCGACAACCCCGTCAGGCTGGGGGCCCGCAAGGGCCCTCGCGGCGGTCCCCTGCGACCAAGGCGCGGGCGTTCAGCTGCTCCTCGCCGTCGCTGGCCCAGTCGATGCGTACGGTCACCGGGATGGGTTCGCGTGCGCGAATGAACCTGGGGGGCACTACGTGGGAGTTGCGGATGTCCTGGATGCCGTCCCACCACGGCCGCTGCCGGTCCAAGTCCACACCCCTCATGTTGGTGGCTACCACCCACACGCCCGCACACCCCGCGTCTTGAGCATCGTTGGACACTCCCGAGAGGGGTCGGTGGAGAAACCCCCTGCCCCCACGGTAGGAGTGGGGGGCAGGGGGCTTCCCGTCTGGCCGCTCGGGCCCAGCAGAACAGACGGGCGACCCCGCCTGGCGGGGCCGTCGTGGTACCGCGTGGGAGCGTAGCGAGGAAATCGGTCGACGACGACCCTCAATAATGGGGGCGGGCAGGAAGATGGCGACGGTGGCGACTGCGTGGACGCGAGGCCTGGTGCTCGTCATCGTCGACGACGCCCGCGCCCGCCTCCGCGGCGTCTGGCTCCCCGTCTCCGACGTCCGCCGGCGTTGACCGTCAAGGCCATGGGCCGAGCTGGCGCTCGCGGGCCACGCGTGTCGGTGTGTGTCGGCGCGATGGCGGCGATCGCGCGGCTTCTTTCGTGTGTGCACCTGTGTGTGTATCTCAGTGGCAGCTGCCGCGAGGGACGGCCCACGAGAAAGGCCTCGCATCGTTGGAGCTCCAACGATGCGAGGCCTTCATCCGGCTGTGCCCCCGGAGGGACTCGGACCCCCAACCTTCTGATCCGTAGTCAGGAAGACCGGAGCGCCTGGGCGGGTCTCCTCAGCCGGCGCGCCGGCGCGAGAAGAGGTCCGCGCTGCTGACCACGCGGTCCGCGCGTGACGCGTCTGCGTCGTCGCGCTTCACAAGGCCCATCAGTCCGCGCAAGAGGAACAGCATCCTCGAGATCCCGTGCAGCCAAAGCAGCACGCCGAGCTCGAAGAGCCACGGGCCCACGATCGACATCGCGGTGACGGCAGCCGCCAACGAGGCGATCGTTGCCGCAAACGACGAGGCGATGACGGACAGCCACGATGCCCTCAGTTCCGCCCCACCGGCTGTGCGGAACTTCCTGAACGACTGGGAGCTGGTGGTGAGACCGAAGACGATTACGACTCCGGCGAAGCCAGCTGATGTAGCGGCTGCGCCTGACAGTGCCAGGTACACGGATCGTGCGGGCTCACCGTCAGCAGGCACACCATCGGGAAGCGCGCTGCTCCAGAAGTTGAGCGACGGGTATCGGATCGACATAAGCGCATGTGCGACCACCGCCGCGAACATCGCGATCGTCACGACAGAGGGGCGGTCGACCAGCACACCGAGGATGCGTCGTGGCATAGAGACCCACCTTTCTATCGGCCTAGGCTACTGCTCCCGGTCCGCTCGGAATGCGTCAATGCCCTCGACTCTCGGTCTTCTCGAAAGGCGTCAATGGCCTCGAGAGCAGCCCCCACCATGCCGCTTGGAGATGGCCGCTCCATCTCCGACTCTCCGACCGTCACCGTATGAGTGATCACATCCTTGACGAAGTCGATGTGCTGGCGGCGAATGCCGTTGTTGTGCGGTACGACGACGGTGCCCTTCGCCTTCTTGACACCGGGCCGCCCCGCGAGCTGTTGCAGGCCGGTACGAAGATCGTCCGACTCCCCGTCGAGCGGCGTGAGCCCCCCAAAGGAAAGCTCGAGGTCGATAGTCGCTTCCCCGTGGGCGGCGGCGCTCGCTTCGCGGAGGGCAGTCAGCACCCGACCATCGCCTTCCGGGACGTCGACGTGCCGGTCCAACTTCACGTTGAGCTTTGTGACTGCCACCGCCCGATCCAGCTTCGCGGCCGCGTCCTGGCGGAGGATGGGGGTGAGGGTGATGGTGGCCCCAACCTCGATTCCGAAGACCAGGCGGCTGATCCACTTCTCGACTGCCGAGAGGGTGGGGCCGCCTGAGGTGCGGATGGTTGCAACCGTGTTCCCCGGGCCGAACGGGACCAGATACATCGGCTCGACCAATCGGAGGCCCTCGGGGAGGGGGCCGGTCTGGTCGTCACCGAACTCGTGGTCCGGGAAGTCGGACTCCTTGCGGCGCCGCCCGAAGTAGATATAGGGCGTCCCGTCGACCTCGCTCGCCAGGCCGAAGTAGTCGGTGCCTCGAACCGTAATGCGTCGCTCCTCAGCGGGCCGACCGCTGGCCTCCTGATGCAGGTAGTGCCAGAAGTCAGCGTCCGCGAGCCGGATGTTCGAGCCCTCCTCGATCCACGGCTCATAGAACCGGACCAGCCGTGTCTTGCCTGCCGCCATTGGTGGGCACTCCTCACTCGTCTGTTGGGTCGCTTCGTCGTCGACCGCTGAGATTATGCCCCCATTATCGGCCGATATACCTCTAGGTTGAGCGCTAAGCGGGCCTCGGCCGACAGGAGACTGGGGGGTGAGCGGGGGAGTGGGGCGGGCAGCGTCGAGCGCCCCCGCCTCGAGTGCCTCCCGCTCACGGCTGCTGCACGTGTGCTGCACGCCCCGGTCAGTGCGAGAACCATTCTTACCAAAATGGCGCTGTATCAGTGGAAAACGGGTGCCCCCGGCAGGACTCGAACCTGCAACCTACGGATTAGAAGTCCGACAGCCTCAACTGCGCCGAAACAGTTCCTCGATCTGGCGCCGCTCTGCTGCGATCTCCACAGCATCGTGGCGAGCGGTCCAGGGGCGCAGATCGGTGATCATCGGCGCGGCTGCGCGCAGGAGTGTGAGCGAGGTCCCGAACGGCAAGGTGCGGATGGCTTCGGGCGGCATGATCGGTACCCTGCGGGTGGAGATCTGCAGGGACCGGGAGCCGTAGTCACCGACGGAAATGGTGTCCGTGTTCTCGTCGCGGTCGCCGATGAGTGCCGACAGATCTTGCAGGTCACGGGCGACGGCACCGCCGCCCAGGATGATCTTGACGATGGCAGCGTCCCACATGGTGCCGGCCCTCTCGTCGCCCCACTTGCCTCGGGCCTGGGCCAGGGACTGCAGGACGGGCATGGTGGTGATCCCGGACCCGCCGCCGTCGGACATCAGGTCGGGCAACGAGGGGATGGGGGCGAGGTTGCCGATCTCGTCCAGGGCGAGGAGCAGCGGTGGGTCCAGACGTGCGCTGGGGGAGCGGGCGGCCAGTCGTTTAGCGGTCTCGACGAGGTCCTCGATGAATGCCGCGACGAGTGGGCCGGCGGCTCCGGCGCCGGCGGAGGTGGCGAGCAGGTAGACGGTGCCGTTGTCGCGCAGGAAAGTCTCGGGGTCGAACTGGTCATCGGGGGCGGGCGAGACGGCGTCCAGGACGCGCGGATCGGCGAGGCAGCCCAGCGCGAGGGATACGCCCATCCAGACCGAGTCGCGGGTGCGCGGGTCGGCGTGGATCGCCGACTCCAGGGCAGCGGACCAGCCGGGAGCTGCTTCCGGGTGTGAGGCGAGGATCGCGACGGCGTCGGCGGCCGCCGATGGGGACAGGGACCAGGAGAACAGCTCGCGGGCACCACACCCGCCGAGCGCCGCCGCGTGCAGGAGCTGCTGGAGCGCGGCACGGGTCTTGCCCTCCCAGAACCCGCCCGACTCCACCCCGCCGGTGGACAGCCCGGTCGCGGCGGCCAGGCCGTGGGCGCGGGTCATCGCGGTCTGTGGGGACTGGCAGCCGCGCACGGGGGACCAGCGCAGCCCGGACGTGATGCCGTCGGCCAGGTGTTGGGGGTCGAATACGGCTATGGGTCCGCGACGGCCACGCGCGGTAAGGGTCGTGGTGAGGTTGTCCGGGCGGGTGGACGTCGTGATGACCGCGCCGGGGGCGTCCAGGATCGCGTTGATGACGATGTGCAGGCCCTTGCCGGAACGGGGCGGGCCGAGCAGCAGGATCGAGTCCTCGACCGATGCCCACACGTCCCGGCCCCGGCAGCGGCCGAGAAGGTAGCCGACCTGGTGCGGCTTGGGCCGCTCGAGCGATGGGCGCAGGTTGCCGCGGGCCAGGAGTGCCTTGGTGGACGCGATCTTGGCCACCTGCTGGGTGGTGGCTGTCCCGGCCACCCGGCGCGGGTCCTTGGTGGTGGGGCGGAGGGTCCTGACGAGCCTGTACACGCCCCACGCGGCGGCGGCAAGTAGCGCCAGGATGAGGGCGACGACGATCCAGTACACGACTCGGTTCAGCCCCGGCGCATCGAGGGCGGCAGCGGGGTCTGCGGGGTGCAGCAGGACCCCCACCCCGGCCTCGGCGCCGCCGGTCGGCGGGTCGGTGCCGGTGAGGAACGCGGTGACGGTGCCGGCCAGGCGCAGCAGTCCGGCAAGCGCAGCCATGGAGACTACGACGATGAGGCCGAGGTTGGTCAGCTCGTCCCCGGCGGGGCGGGTCGGGCTCGGGGCGCTCATGCTGCACCGTTGCCGGTCGCGTCGTGGGGGTCAGAGACGACGATCGTCCCGGACGTGCGTCCGAACAACACCAGCAGTCCCGGAGCCCGCGCGAGCAGCGACGGCGGCAGCCGCAAGGATGCGCACCCGTCGACGCCGGCGGGTTGGGTCGAGACGACGACGGCCACGCACACCTGCTCCCCGGGCAGGAACCCGGACCCAAGGAGGCCGAACCCGAACGGTGCCAACGGCGATCGCCCTGGACCGGAAGTCGACGGAGCAGCGACAGGAGCCTTAGACCGCGGCGCCGATGTGGCGGGCGGGGTCGGGGTGATGATGTCGGTGAATGGTTCGATCCCGTGCTGGTGGACATCGACCCGTACGGGGCAGTCGAGCTCGGTGGCGAGGCCGGCGACGACGTCCCGCAGGTCGCCCGCGCGCAGCGGCCGGGCGGGCTCGGGCACCTGGACGGGGGAGCCGTCGACTGTGACGTGCAGGTGCTCGTCGGCGTCTATCCGGGCAAGGACGCGCGGCAGCACGACCGGCACCTTCGTCTGCGGGCGCCTCACAATGTCACCGCCTGACGCGATGGCACCGACACCTGGGCTCCAGAACGCTGCGCAGTCGGAGCCTCGTACCGCAAACCGGGCGGGGCGCCGTCGGGGACCTTGAGCGTCTCCAGCCGGTCGAGGATCTGTACCGCCATCGAGCGCACCCGTTCGGCGGTCGAGGCGACAACCTCCACCGGGTCACGTCCTTCCACGCTGGTCGCCCAGGCGGTGACGTACGGGACCGTGTACGCCGAGGTGTCGAGGCCGTGCGCGGCGAGCGTCATCAGCGCAACACTTTCGGCCTCGACCTCCGCGATCCCGCGGTGGCTCACCCCTTCGTCACTGGCTCCCTGCAGCACGTGCCCGAGCTCATGGGCGAGGGTTTTGCAACGCGCTAGCTCGCCCATGTCGTCGCGGACCGAGACGACCTTTGTTGCGAAGTTGGTCAGCCCGTTCGCTTCACCGATCCCGGCGGCGTTCGGCACCCGGCGTAACGCGTACCCGTGGTCGAAGATCTGCGCCGCCAGGCCGTCCCACAGCCCTTCGGGCGCCTGCCCTTCGAGGAGCTTGGGCATGGGAGGCAGCGGGATCGGCTCGCCCTGGGTCTGTGAGATGTCCCAGACGTAGGTCGGGCGGACGTTGACGACTTTGGACCGCATGGCCTCGCCGTCGGCGGGACCCTCCCCCCGGCCGAGGCGCCGCCACGAACCCGGATCGGTGGGGTTGTCGGAGGCGAACTTGGCGGTGACAGGAGCCAGGATCATGTACCCGGACTGCCCCTTGACCACGTGTCGGCCCAGGCTCAGCCACTGGTGGTAGCCCGCGACGTAGGTAGGGGTCGGCTCCGGCACACGCCCGGCCACGTAGGCCTCGGTGTGGGCCAACCAGATCAACAGGGTGTTGTTGAAGCTTCGCGACCTGAACCGCGCGGCGAACTCGATCGCGCGCTGCCAGTCAGCCCCGGAGACCAGGGCGCCGACGGCATCGGCAAGCTTGGCGTGTGCGGCCTCAAGCTTCGCCTCCCGGGCGGCGACCTTCTCCCCGTGAGACATCGACTTGCGGTACATCGGGTCCTCCCTCCGAACGGGTTCTGTGAGGAAGGTGTGCGGCGTGCCCCGGGGGCCCTTGGCTATGCCGGGCTTCGGTCGGTCCGTTCTCGTGAGCCCCAGTTCACAGTCCGCGGGCCCGCTGGCCCGTCTCGTAGAGCCGCGCCTCGTCGGGGTGTAGCTGGTGCTGCGCCAAGAACGACCTGTCGCGGATGCGCCACAGTCCTTGGCCGACGCCGAGAGTGGGCAGCAAGGAAGCCTCGGTCCGGTTCAACCCGAGCGCGGCGGCGGTCGGTCCGAGCTGGTCGGTCTCCTGCCGGTAGATGATCCGGGTCTCGGCGTTGGCGAGCAGGCTCTGTGCCAGGGCGCGGTTGGCGCTGCCGTGGTCGCCGACGTTGTCCAGGTCGGACAGCTTGTGGAACACCAGCAAGTTCGCGATGCCGTAGTGCCGGGCGAGCCTCCAGTGGGCGTCCATGCGGCGCAGCAGCGCTGGGTGCTGCATGAGCCGCCACGCCTCGTCGTAAACCACCCAGCGCTGCCCGCCCCCAGGGTCGAGCAGCGCGGACTTCATCCACGCCGACGCGCACGTCATCAGCACCGAGATCAGCGTCGCATTCTCCGTAACTCGCGACAGGTCCAGAGAGACCATCGGCAGATTCGGGTCAAAAGCGACGGTGGACGGCCCGTCGAACAGCCCCGCGAGGTCGCCGGCCACCAGGCGGCGCAGCGCGTGCCCGGCGTGACGCCCGTCTTCGGCCAGGCGCCGGTCGGTGTCATCCCGCTGGTCGGGGTGGAGCAGGTGATCGACGACGGCAGGCAGCACCGGCACCCCCACCGAGCGCAGGGTGGCGGTCAAGGCGGTGTCGATCGCGGTGTGCTCGAGCGGGGTCAACCGCCGTTCGAGCACGGTCTCGGCCAGCGCGCCGAGCAGGTCGCGGCGCCGGGCATCGACCTGCGCGGCCCACGAGTGGTCGTCGAAGCCGGCAGGGCGCTGGCCTTCGTCGAGCGGGTTCAGCCGGCTCGGCATGCCCTGCCCGAGCTTGATCGCACGTCCGCCGACGGCTTCGGCAACCGCGGTGTGCTCGCCCTTGGGGTCGCCGGGTACGTACACACGCCGCCCGAACGGGATCGACCGCACGTACAGCGACTTGGCCAGCGCTGACTTCCCGGACCCCACGATCCCGGCGAGGACCACGTTGGGTGCGGTTATCAGTCCTCGCTGGTACAGAACCCAGGGGTCGTAGACGAACGAGGAGCCGGAGTACAGATCTTGACCGACGAAGACTCCATCGGCACCGAGGCCGCCCTCGGCCAGGAACGGGTAAGCGCCCGCCCAGGTAGCCGAGGTGTCCTGGTGGCGTGGGATCCGCAGACGGCCGTGGGTGCGCAGGGCCGCTGGTCCGGGTTCCCCGGCGGCCGGCAGGATCACCGTCGAGCGTCGCTCGGCCCGCTCCGTGGCACGCTTGGCCCGTGCCTCCGCGAGCCGTGCTTCGCGATCGCGAGCCACGACCTGCGCCGCAGCGCGACGGCGGGCCTTGCGCAGCCGGCGTCGTTCCCCATCGGGGGAGACCAGGACTGCCGAGTGCAGGCGCTGGCCTGTCACAGCGCGAGTCCCGGACCACCCGGGTACGGGCCCATCCGCCGGGACACCTCTTCAGGACCGACGTTCTGCTGCGAGGACCGGGCCGGAGGCAGGATCGGGGTTGGAGGTGGTTCCCGCCGCAATGGCACGGAAGATGCCCACACGATCTTGCCCGAGTGCTTGGATGCGGCGTTCAAGTGCGCCTCGGCCTGCCCGAGCAATTGCGCTGCCCGGCGCAGCTCACCGGCAGCGGTCAGCGCGTGCGCACGCCCGGTGACCGGGCTGCCGTCCTCTCCTCGCGCCTTATCGCGGCCGTCGTGGTGCGCCGCGGCCCCCTGGTGGAGCACCTGTTCCAGGCGACGCGCCGTCGACAGCAGTTCCCCGACCACCCAGTACGTGCCCGAGGTGTCGTCGCCGAAACTTCGGGTCGCGTGGGCAAGCGCCCTCACGGCCTCAGCAGCCTCCTGCGCCGAGGGGACGGGGTTCTCATAGTCGGGCATCGGTGACCTCCCGCAGATGAATCGTGGTTACCGGGTAGGTGCGATGCCGTCTCCGCTTACCGCGGCCTCGCGGCCTCGCGGCCTCGCGGCCTCGCGGCCTCGCGGCCTCGCGGCCTCGCGGCCGCCCGGGCGCAGGCGCGCATCGGCGGGCGGCCTACCGTGATGGACCCGGACAAGCTCGCCGCCGCCCAGGACGGCGTTCGGAGTGTCGTGATCGGCGATCTCATGCCCCTGCCCAACGGTGGACAATCGACGAGGGGATGCAGCCGGTCCCCGCACGAGCCGCCGACCACGGAGCCTGAATACGCCGCAAGGAGTGGGTCGCTGCTGTCCTCGCCGCCCGCTTAAGGGAACCAGAGAAGCGCATCACTGTTCGGCCCGTCGAGCACGTGCTCGACCCGGCGACGTTCAGTGAAGGCAGCCGTCCCACTTCAGCCCGTAGACCCACCCGCCGGGCAGCGCCCGGCCACTGAGATGCGCTCAACCGCGCGGACCAGGAAACGTCGGCCGGACCGGCTGTGCTTGCGTGATCGCCATTGTTTCCCCGGCCCCGGCGGTGTTCAGTGCGGGCGCGGTCCAGGGTGCGGCGCAGCCGGATCGCACAGCGACGCGCAGCGCCCTTGACGGCACCGGCACCACCGTGCGCATCAGAGAACCGGGGCCGGCTCGTGGGTCAGTTGAAGGCCGGCGCGGGCGCGCCGGGTCGTGCTGCTCAACCGATGCGGCGACAGTGCTCTCCATCGCGGGGCTTCTTTGCCGCGGCGCGGCGGCGCGTGCGCAACTTTTCCTCCGGCTCACCGAGGCCCAACCTGCGCAGTTCATCCGCCGACCACCCGTCGCCCATTGCGGCGTTGTACAGGCGCACGTCCTCACGCTCGGCCCGGCTCACATCCGGCACAAGGGAAGCGCCGAAGCCGCGAACGCTCGGGCCTGCTGACCCCACAAGCGCCGCGTCTCGCAGGATGCCTGAATCGCGGCCTGCTCGATCGCGGCAATGGCACGCTCAAGCTCATCTGAGTCGGCAGCACTGACCGCGATGAGGCCCCTCACGCGAAGGATGCCGTGGCCGGCGGTGAGGTCGGCTTCCTGCTGGAGCACGTCCCCGTACTCAGCGGACTGCGCGGCGTCCTCGAGCTGCCCAAGCTTCGCACGCTGGGCAGCGTCGGAAATGTACTCGGTCTTCTTCTTGCGGATGTCCCGGGCGGCGGTGTCAGCCCGCATGGGTGTGAAGAGCATGCTGAGCGTATGCCGCACTCCGGCAGACAGCGTCAGGGGTGCGAGGAAACCTGGCATGACCGCCGAGCGTGGCCACTCGCTGATCCACAGCACCGCGTGGTGCGTGGAGTCCGACTGCAGCGACCCCCAGGACTCGGCAAGGGAGACAGGGCCGGCGGTGGCCAGGTCGCGGCCGAGATTCCCATGCCGTTCGAGGGCGGGCGCGATGGCTGGGTCGTAGGCAGTGCGCAGGGCGAGCGCAAGGTCGCCTGGATCGAGGGGTGTGGATGGCGTCAGCGCCGCGGCCCGCAGTGCGGCAGTCAGGGTGTCGATCTCCTGCCGAAGTACTGCGGCGGCTCCCCGCATCGCGCCTCCAGCGGCCTTGATGGCCTGGGTGGCGGCGCGCAGATCGAGCGCCAAGGAGACGGTCGTGGCATGCCGATCACCCGCGGGTCCAGCGTGCTCGACGAGCTGTCCGTAGGTGCGCGCAGCCCAGGAGCCGTCGTCATGGCCGTGGACGTGCCACCAGTCGGTGAGGGACTTACCCGAGTCGGGCAGGGTGCGTTCGATGACCTGGACCGCGGCCAAGCGCCCGGATCGGCAAACGGTCGCGAGCACCCTGCCCCAGCCTGCGACCCGCCGTTGCTGCTCGGCGGGGTCGAGGAGCACGAATGCCGGGTGCTCGACCCGCAGGATCGCGGTGAGCGTGTTCGTGTGCGGATCGTGTACGTACACCGCACCGGTGACGACATCGACGTACTGCCGCAGCGCGGCTGCGTCTCCGGGTAGCGCGAGCGTCCCGGCAGGGCGTGGCTTGCCGATCCGCGCATGATACTCGAGCTGCCCGGTCGCCGACCGACGGCCCCACCCAATCGCGAGCGGGAGCCACTCAACCAGCGGGCGTCCTCCTACCCGGACCCAGACGAGCGCGGCACTCATAGCGAGCAACGGCAGGACGTAGGCGAACGTCATGCCGCCGGTGATGAGCGCGGCGACGAGTGCAACCGCGGAAACTCCGACGGTGGTCAGCTGTGGGCCTGACAGCCCGAGCAGCACCCCTCGGCGGGAAAGGCGAGAGAACTTAACCTGCCCGAGCTCACTCTCGTGGGCGGTCGGAGCTGTGGTCATGACCGGGTACCTCCCGGACGAGGTGTAGTGACGGCGGGGGGCATGGCACCGTCGTGGTGGTGCTCCGTCGTGGCGGCGACGGGGCCAGCGACCTTCGGCCCGGCGGTGGCGGCCTTGTCCGCGACCCCAGCCCCAGCAACGGCGAGTCCAACGCCGGGCACCGCCGCACCAGCACCGGCGGCTGCACCAGCCGCCTTCGCACTGCCTGCGGCGGTCGTCGACGATCGGGACGCCGCCGCCGGCGTGCTGCCTGCGGCGGTCGTCGACGATCGGGACGCCGCCGCCGGCGTGCCGCCTGCGCCGCTTCCCGTAGATGGGCGCCCGCCTGGTACTAGCGCGCCGCCATTGGCAGTGCCACCACTTCCGCCGACATCGAGCACCTTCGCCGGCGTGCGCGCCGGGAGCCGGGTCGGGACCGGCAGCGGCCGGTTGAGTGCGTGCTTGGCCTCCTGCTCGGCGGACATCGCGTGGTACATGTCGAAGCCCATGAAGCTGATGGCCTTGTAGGTCAGGTACGGGGCAAAGCCGGCCACGAGCAGGAGCACGATCCCGGCGATGGGATCGGCCAGCGACTGGAGGTCGGAGTCGATCGGTGCGGCGACCTGGGCAATGGCGAGCAGGAACACCACCACGATCACGAGTTTGGACACGATCAGCGCGATCACGAACGATGCCCAGCGGCTGGCCCAGCCGCGGGTGGCGTCCCAAGTGGCACCGGCCAGCGCGACGGGCGCGAACACGACGGCGATGAGAAGCAGAGCCTTCCGCACCAGAAGTGAGATCCACACGATGAAGGCCGCCCCGGCGGCCAGGCCGCCGACGAACAAGGTGAGCAGGATCGTCACGCCCGGCCCGCCTGCGGTGGTCAGCAGCAGAGAGGCGGTGAGCAGGTCGAGCTTTTCACCCATCTCGCTCATCGTGCCGCCGGTCGCGTGCACGATCCCGATGCACAGCTGGTCGGTGATCTCGAGGGCCGCGGCGACCAGCGCGAGCACGACGAAGGATCCCAGGACGGACTTGGCCAGTCCCAGCGCGGCCCGGGACAGAGCGGCCGGTTCGCGGCGGACCATGCCGCCGATGACCTGCAGCAGGAAGAATCCAAGCATTACGAATACGGCGATGCCGAACACGATCGCGTAGACCGTTCGGAATTGGCCGGTGGTGACGTCGACGAACGTGGTGGTTTCGAACAGCGCCCAGACGGACTGGATCAGGAAGGCGGCGACCCCGGCGACGCCGCTGGCGAGCCACTCAAACCCGGAGACCAAGACGGTGGCGGCACCTTCTCCGGCTGTCGCGCACACCGTCGTGATGACTGGCAGGTCGCACACACTCATCTCGTTACCCGCTCTCTTACCGGCCTGGTCAGACGGCCTGGCCGACGTTCCAGAAGAAGTTGACTAGCGCGACTGAGGCGCCGCATATGACGGCTGCTCCGAGGGCGATCAGGACGCCGGCCTTGCCGCGCCCGGTCAGGTGTGGGTTGGAGGAATTGGCTCCCAGCGCCCAGGCGATCGCGGAGATGATTAGGGCCAGGACGGCGAGGATCAGGCCGACCGTCATGACGGCGCCGACGATGGTTCGCAGTTGTTCGATGCCGGGCAACCCTGTGGCGTTTGGCGGCACCGAGATGCCGGCGTAGACGGTGGCAACACTGATGGGCACGGCGGGTGTCTCCTTGTTGGGTCGCGGTCAGAGGGTGGATCCGGTGTGCAGCAGCCAGTTCGTCCAGGCCAGGGCTCCGCCGGTCAGGGTGGCGCCGCCGATGGCGACCAGGACGCCGGTGCGGGCTCGGGCTGCGGAGTGCCAGGCACCGGACGAGGATGCGACGGCCCATGTGATGGCGCAGACGATGAGCATCCCGACGGCGGTGATCAGACCGACCGTGAGCAGCGCGCCGATGATGTGGCTGAGCTGTTCGGTGGCGGCGACAGCATCGAAGTCCGGGCCGACCGGCTGGGCTTGGTTCACAGTTCCACCTCCGATGTCGGGCATGCCGGCGCGGCGGCGTGTGCGAGTGCGGGCTGCGTGAGGTCGGCTGCGCCGATTAGCCAGCGCTCCGGATCGACGGGCGAAGCTTCGTCCCCGCCCGGGTGGGCCTGGAAGTGCAGGTGCGGTCCGGTTGAGTTGCCGGTCGAGCCGACGTCGCCGATGTGCTGCCCGGCGACCACCTGGTCTCCGACGGCGACGTGGGTGCCGCCGTCGCGCAGGTGTCGGTACGCCGTAGCGGCCGGGGCGCCGTTGATCGTGTGCACGATCCGGATCGAGTTGGCGCCCCCGGTAGTGCGGCCGGTGAAGACCACACGCCCGTCCGCGACGGCCAAGATCGGCGTGCCCGCCGCGGCGGCGTAGTCGACGCCGGCATGGAGCTCGTAGACGCCGGTGACGGGGTTGACCCGCATCCCGAACCCGGAAGTCCGCTGCCATGTGCCGGCGGGGAGCGGGAACACAACCCGCGTCGCGGGTGACGGTGCGGCCGGCACATCTGGGGGACCCGCGGGTTGTGGCGCTGCGCTGGTCCGGGTGAGGGCATCGAGGATCGCGACGGCGACCGGCTCGAAGCCGGCGTACCGGTCGGGGTATGCGGAGACCTCCACGGACTGTGCCGCGGCCCCCTTGGGCAGCTGCTGCCAGCCGGGGATGTCCAGCAACCCGCGTGGACTGCCGTGGTTGGGCCCGCTCGGACCGCCGAAGAACGCAGCCGCCTGGTAGGCCGGGTCCATCAGGTCCGCTGTCGAGCCCCACCCGGCGGCCGGGCGCATCTGGAACAGGCCGAGGGAGTCGTGATCGGACCCGTTCCCGTCGTGCGGGAACTTCGCCGAGTCGGGGTACGCGGTGGTGTTGGCGAGCATCCGCAGCCTTGACTCGGTCAGCGCCGCCATGAGCGCGACCAGGAGCCCGTCCCGCCCGACGCCGTCGGTGCGTGACCCGACGGCGATGATCGTGGCCGCGTGCCCGAGCTGAACCCGATCCAGGTGCACCGGTGTGCCGTCGGTGGTCCGAGTGGCGAGTCCGTCGGGTACCTGCCCCACCGCCAGTTCGGCCGGGGTGCACCAGGCACCGGCTGCCGTCTGGCCGAGGAACAGCGCGGTCCCGGCCAGCATTGTGGTAGGCCCGAGGAGTACCGCCAGGATGCCGGCGACAATGGGCGCGGGATGCATGTCCGGTCCTCCTCAGCGCAGCGGGTCGTCCAGCTGCGACAGGCGCAGCAGCCGGCAATCCGGATAGGTAGGCGCGCACACGACGAACACCGTGAAGGCGACCTCGTGCTCGCTTGTCGTCGGCTGGTTGTCCCAAAGCCCGGCGCGGTGCCGCACTCCGGTCACCGTCAGGGCGGTCGTACCCGGCGCCAAGGACCCCTCAGGTGCCAGAGCAACGGCCTGTGCCCACTGTTTGGGAACGGCGACGTGGGTGACATCGAGCCACTGCCGGGTGGCGAACCGTCGCAGGTGCTCCCAGGCCGAAGGAGTCGGTAGGTAGTAGGCGAGGTCGGCGACCAGTCCGGGAGTCTCGACACCGGTCGGGTCGGCTACTTCGATCAGCCGCGCCGTGTAGCCACCCGGGGGCAGCCCGTTTGTCGTGTCCCAGAAGAAGACGGCCTCCGCGACGGAGGTGGCGAACTTGTGGGGGTCGGACGTGGCCGGAACCGTCACCACATCCACCTCGTCGGCCTGGACCTCTTGCGTCGTCGGGATCGGAGTCGCCGGCACCGACCCAGCGGGAGCCGCAGCCGACGGCGCATCGGCGGTCACCGGTGCACCGCCAGCGGGTGAGCCGCTGCGGTGCGTGAGGACAACCCCGTAGACCGTCATCGCGACCACGCTGGCAATCAGAACCAGGACCAGCAGAACGGCCGTTCGCCGCCTGGTGCGCGAGCTGAGCGAGGTGGTTAGCATGGCTGCCGCTCCTCACGCCGCGTCCGAGGGGTCGGCCGCGCGGACAGCGGCGACGGCCTGGATGAATTCGGCCGAGTCGCGGAGCACGCGCTGGACCATCGCTAGTTCCTCGTCGGACAGGTCGTCTGCGACTTGGTGGACGTCGTAGTGACGGGTCCACCCGTCGAGCTCCCGCCATGCCAGCACCAGTGCCTTGGGGCTGCGCAGTACCGGTTGCTCGGGCTGGTGCGCTCTGGATATGAGCTCGATGCGGCGGGTCCGTTCGGCTTTGGCCTTTTCCAGGGCCAGGCGCGAGAGCTCGGCGATCTCCTCCGGCGTCGGCCGAGCCGGCGGCTCGGTCGGTTCGGCAGGGTCACGAGCAGCCTGTTCGGCCTCCCGGATCGCCGTCATCACGCGCGTGTAGGCGGGCGCGACCGGTTCGCCGGCATCGATTCTGTCGAGCTCCGCCTCGGCCATCCTTCGGATGACCAGAGGGCGAGCGGCGTCGTCCATCACCGCGCGGAGCTTGAGGATTCGCTCGAGCCGCTGAGAGGAGTCGTCGCCGGTGACCATGTTGGCCGCCTGCGTTACGGTCTTGTTCTCGTGCCTACCCGGACTGTGCGGTGGGCGTGAGTCACGTCCACCGTTCAGTTCCCCACCGTTGGTGTCGCCTCCGAAGCGCGAGGCCTCCTGCCGGCGTCGCGCATCCTCGGCCAGCAGGTCCTTTAGCTCCCGGTAGAGCGTCGCGGCCTCCAGCGGGGACAGCGGCTTGCGGAGGTTGTTCTCGTCTTGCTGGGCCAGGAGTGCGGTAAGGGTGTCGGAGATGTTGGAGCGCACCCACACTCGGGTCGAGCGCCAGCCCAGCCGCTTGATGGCCTCCAGGCGGCGGTGGCCGCACACGAGCACCCCGGCCGGGGTGACGGTGATGGGCTGAAGCAGCCCGAGCCGGGAGATCGAATCCATCAGCGGCTGCAGGTCCCCCAGGTCCCGGCGATGACGGATGCCCACTTGGATCGAGCCGACGACCATCTCTTGGGTCCGGAAGTCCTTCTCAGACATGGGTCGCCTCCAGGTAGCCGGGAGCGGCCTCGACCAGCGCCCGCATGAGCCGCCGGTCGGCCTCCAACTCTGCGAGCGGATAGCCGGCGGCGAGGCGAAGCAGTAGCCCGCGACCTGCGGAGGTCAGCTCGAGGTCAGGGTTGGGGTTGCCGAGCACCGCCGACAGCAGCGCCGTCCACCGCCGCTGGTCCAAGTCGAGGAGCAACGAGGTCTGCCGGTCATGACGTAGGTACTCGTGCGCGCGACGCCGGCACCCGGTCTCGGCCAGACGGGAGCAGACGTGCCCGATCGCCTTTCGCGCCACGTGGCGCGGCCAGCCGGCGGTGACGAACAGGTTCACCGCTTCCTCGGAGGCACGCAGCAGCTCGACGACTTCGTCATCACGCTGGGGGAGCGGATCCTCCGGGGGCGTGTGGAAAGCGGGGTTTAACTCGTACACGAGCATTCCGTGCTCGGCGAACCGCTGCGCGTCGTGCACCTCGGACCGGATCAGGTGCCGGGCCCTGGAGACTTCGCAGAGCAGTCCGTTGGCGCGGTCCTCGGCCATGAGGGTGACCTGCACGGCCCGCGTGACCACGCCCCACGGGTCCGTGGCCCAGCGGGTGGCCGGGGCGAGCATCGCCTCGAACGCAGCGGCCGCCGAGTCCAGCGGTTCGGCATGGTACTTGCGGGCCAGCGGTCGGTACCTGTCCATGCAGTAGCGCATGAGCTCGGCCGCCTCAGCGTCGAGACGCCAGGCCCCGCGGCCGGCCCGGTGGAGTCGGACCAGCAGTGAGCGGAGACCTTCGGCCGTGTCGAACGAAGGCTTCTGGGCGGTCGTCGTGGCAGTCATGACAGCTCCACCCCGTCAGCGGGCGTCGTCGTGGTCGGCGACGTAGTCGTGTCCAGCTCGAGCCGCTCCCGACGAGGGACCACCGTGCGGCGCACGGCACCGGCAGCGCGGAACGGCGCCCGGACCGTCGCGTAGGCCATCGCGAGCTGCAGGTCGAGCCCGCGTCCGATGCCCCACCCGAGAGCACGAGTGGCGGTGACCGGCAGCTCGGACGGGTGCATCCACACGACCCGGGTCCGAGCGGGGTGGGACGCGGTCGGTTGCTCCGTGGTGGTGTCCTGCAGGTCGGTCGTCGGCCGCGACGGGTCGCCGTACACGGCCATCGGGGGCGGGATGGTGGCCCGCGGAGGCGTTGGCGTGGCCGACGGCGTTGGAGGAGTTGGGTGCTGTTCGTAGGGGCTGCTGGTGTTCATAAGGTCACCGCCTCAGGTGGAGAAGGGCGACGACTCGTGCCGCCCATCGATTGGGGGATACGCGGAGAGGTGCGCTTGAACGCCGAGTCGATTGTGGTGGCGATCTCCCGCTTGCCGAGCCCTGCCTGTTGAGCGGCCGGGCCGAGGGCGCTGAGTGTCGAGGCGTGGTCGTAGCCGTCCTCGACCATCCGGCACGCCGCCCAGAACAGGCCCGCGTTCCGACCGCCCTCGGGGCGGGCTGCCAGCCATGACGCCAACCTCTCCGGAGGCCGGCTGCCCACGGGTGCGGATCCTGCGGGGCGGAGTCGCTTCGGCGACGTGAGGAACTCGCGCAGTGCCGCAGCGTCGACGGGGTTCGGGGCCTGCTTCGCCACCGCCACGACCTGGTAGCCGCGCGGGGCGCCGTCGACGATGACGAGTGACGGCGGAGCGACCACGTAGCCGCCGTCGCCGCGGAAGTCGATGTGCGTGCGTGGCGACTGCCAGGAGCGCTGCTCGATCCCGGGCGCGTGCGGATAGTAGGCGTGCAGCCCCCCGGACGGCGTGCGGACCAGCCACGCCCACCCGGTCGCCAGCTCCTCCCGGAGGGCGCGGTCGAACGCAGGGAAGCCGGTGCCGCTTGCCTTCGCGTCGACATCGACGACGTCCACCCCGGATGCTGCGCCGGTTGGCAGCCCGAGGTTCGCGTCCGGCCAGCGTCGCCACCACGCGGCCACCTGTGCGGTGTCGGTGGATGCGTCGAGAAACCCGCGCCGGGTCAGCGGCTGCTTTGCTCCCGGCACGCACGGGAAGACAGCGACGCCGGCGCGGGCAAGGTCGAGCGCGGCGGTGGCCGGTGACGGTGCGCCGGTGGAGTGCACCATCGCCGCCAGGGCACGGCCTGCGGGAGCGGTCGAGCTGTCCATGCCGTCACGCTGGCGGGGGCGTGTACCCCTTTCCGTCCCCCTTCGACCATGTCCCCCCAGCGTCCCCCCGAGGGGGACGGGGGCGTCAGTGCAGGTCGGAGGCGTCCCCCATCCCACTCATGAGGTGTGGTTTTCCGACCGGCGTACGAGGCGACAAGGCGTGTTCGCACGCGGGTCCACCGTCCGACGTGGGACGGGGTAAACCTGTGGAGGGGCGGTGAAAAGAGCCGCGCAGGGGCGGTCGCCGATGGCGCAGAGCGGAGTTGTTGTCAGTTGGGACGGCGTGGGTCGGTCCAGTGCCAACGCGCGCTGACAGCTTGGGTGTGTTCAAAGGCACCGGGTTCGGGTCGCCTGTCGTCACGTCGTGAGGCGATTGCATCGTGAAAGAGCACCTGTGCTGCTTCTTGGTTGCCCTCGCGCAGCAGGACTTCAATCTCATGGAGGACGGGATTCTCGTCGTGCGGCGAGGCCTTTCGAGCGACTTCGACCGCCCACCTTGCACCAGGCAGGTCATCGCTTCGTAGGGCATGGGCGGCGACGATACAGGCGACGTCGACGATGGCTGCGGCGATGGTCAGGTCGAGGCGATTGGCCTCGAAGACCCACATCCATCCCTTGGTGTCGGCATGCTCGAACGGCTGCCCGCTGACGAGCTTGAGAGCGGTGCGCAGGTCCTCCAGCCCGTTCTCGCCGCGCGCCTCGCCACGGGCGCGCAAACGCTGGAACAGGCCGAGGTCGACGAGGACGTCCTCGACGAGGTACACGGGCACTCCGCGTTCCTTGGCAGCATCGCTCCTGTCGGCGGGCGGCATGTGCGGGGTCCCGGTGCGAAGGTTGACGCCGAGCCACTTGCGGACGATGGACATGTGGCCGCGCACCCTGTCGGGGTTGATGTCTAGAGCATTGGCGGCCTGGTCAGTAGTGGCGCCGCGCGCGCCTCGCAGGGCGAGGTAGGCCAGGGCTCCGGTGTACAGACCCGGACGCTTCGCGATCGGGGTCGGGTCCGCGTGCGTCCTAGCCTTGACCGGTCCGAGGAGCCACACGCGAGGGCGTCGCACCTTCGTGTCGAACCAGTCGGCGACGTCGCCGTCCAAGGTGGGATCGGTGTCCGCGACCTTCGTCGCGGTCTCGGGCGGGATTATGGGTGCGAGCGCGGCGACGTCACCGGTGGTGACCGGTGCGACGGCTTCATACTCGGCCGCAGGGGCGGGCAGCAGTGACGCCGGCCCGGCGGCCACGGCGGGGTCTTCAGGGCGGGGTCGGACGAGTTCGGCGCGCAGCGATCCGCCGATGTCAACGAGGGCGCCGGGCCCCTCGGTGATCGTTTCGTCGACGGGGTAGGGCACGTTGGCAGCCTGGACGTCGAGGTCGTCGACGAGCTCGACGATCGAGGCGACGGACGCCGCCTCGGGGGCAGACAGGCCCGCTGCTCGAACGTCCAGGCCGAGGGCTGGCACGCGCAGGCGTCCGTCCTCGGTCAGCTCAATCTCGGCGAATCCGTCATCGGCCTGTCCACCAAGAACGATGAGCACCCCGGCGGGCCGGGCGGGGTGGCCGGCGAGGTGCTCGCCGAACGTGCGGACCCCTGCGTCGGTGGTGTGGTCGCGGTTGGTGAGCAGGACGTGGAACCGGTCGGGGTCGAAACCGTCCCCCCGTTCGGGGTCGACCGCGCTGGTGGCCCACGCCAGGAAGGCCGAGTCATCTTCGACATGGTGGACGTAGTCGGCGGATGGCATGGCCTGTTCGGATTCGAGGACGCCGTAGGCGTCGACATCGGTGATGTGTGCCCAGGGGCTGAGTGCGATCTCGGCGGCCACGTGGCGTGCGAACGCCTCGACCCGATCAGTCGGCCCGGTGAGGGCGATGCGTCGCAGGTGCTCGAGATTGAGCAGCCAGACGTGCCCGTCGGCGTCGTCACCCACAGACACCAGAAGCGGTGCGGGTGGCCAGCGCTCGGGGTCGAGAGCCTGTGCGCGCAAGGGAACGGTCCAGCTGCCGCCCGATCCAGTCCACGGCTTAGGCAGACCGGCCTCGCCCCCCAAGCGCAGTGTCACCGTGGTGTCGGAGAGCTCCACCGTGGCGATACGAGGGAAGTACTCCATGCTGGGGTACGACATCGACAGCTCGCCGAGCATGGCATGCAGGTGCGTGACCCTGGCGGCAGCGTCGGCGCCCGCCAGGTGGATGGACTTGTCGACATTGACCAGCTTCGGGGGGAGCGGGGCGATGACATAGCCGGGCTTGCGCAGCCGAAGCCGGGCGCGGCGGCGTGCGCGGACGGTCAGGAACAGGCAGCCGGCGAGCACCGAACCGGCGCCGGTCAGCCCCGGCAGCAGCCACGCCGGTGCTTGGTCGTCATCCTCGATCTCGCCGTCTTCGCCGTCCGCGACGGCGCCTCCAACCTCGGCGGGAGCCTCGATCGGCCTTTTCGCGGCGACACCCGTCGGCGCGGGCTCTTCGACAGCGGAGGGCCCTTCGGGCGCCGTAGGCTCCGGTGCTGGGGCCGGCGGGGCCGGCGCGACGGGACTTAGCGAGGCGGTCGTAGCAGCGGGGTTCGTGATGGTCCAGCCGGGGCGGATGAGGTCCGGGTCGGTCAGCCGGTCGCCGTCGGGCTGAATAGTGCTCTTGGACGCTTCGACGAGCTCCGGCCACCGGTTGGCGTCGCGGAGCAGGTCCGCAGCGATCTCGGAGAGGGTGTCGCCGGGCGCGACGATGTACGCCCCATCCGGCACCGCCTGCGCCGCGCGGGACTCGGGGACCCGCAGCACCGTGCCGGGCACGATGAACCCTGGGTCGCCGTTGAGCGCATGAGTGTTGAGTGCAATGAGCTCGTGGTAGCGGCGCCCGTCGCCGAGCAGGTTCTTGGCGATCTTCCACAGGCTGTCGCCCTGCCGGACGGTGTAGGGAACAGTGGCCGGTTCCGCCGGGGACGACGGCGCCTGCGCCGTGATCTCGGCTGGCGCTCGATCCGATCCAATCGCTGCTGTCTGTTTCGCCGTGGCGGGCGCGAGGGGCGCCTCGACGACGAGGCCGGGGACCGCGTGGGCGGGTGCCGCGGTGAGCGGGGCGAGGGAGGGGACGGCGGCGAACAGCAGCGCCGCGACGTCGAGCAGCTTGGCCGCCGCCCCCTGGGACAGGGCGAACCCGCGCATCCGCCGAGCGTTGATCCCGCGTGCACGGGCGCTGGCCTCGACGAGAAGCCCCCAGGCTAGGTAAGCCCACCCGACCCAGGCGACGATGGACAGCAGCAGCACGAGCAGCGTGCCGTCGTCCGCCATCCGCATCCGGAACCACACGGAGCTCCAGTCGGCGGTCCACGGGGTGGCACCTGCCCACAGCAGGAAGGTCGGCACACCGGCCATGAGCGCACAGATGAGCAGCAGGGCGGCAAGGCCGAGCAGGCGTCGTGACAGTGTGGTCATCGCTCATTGCCTCCCAGGGTGCGGACCAGGCGAGCGTCGGCGGAGGAGGTGACCTCGAGCTGGTTGATGCCGATAATCCCTAGGAACACGGTGGGGTAGGTGTCGGTCACCGACACGGTCAAGGTGGTGCCGTCGATGACGGTGACGGAGCCGGTGGCGTCCTTGGCAGCTAGGTACTGCTCGGCTGCGGCGACGGCGGCTCCCGGGTCCACCGTCAGCGGGCGCCCTTGGATGGCAGCCGACGCCAGGACCTGCTGCCCGCCGGCGCGTGCTGCCTGCGCCGCGACGTCGTGGGCGCGCTGCAGGGCGTGGACTCGCCCGCTAAGGTCGACGGCGAGGCCGGCGCACAGGATCATCACGACCGAGCCCAGGGCGAGCCAGACGCTGATCGAGCCACGATCGTCCGTGCTCGGTCGCCGAAACCGGAGCCTACGTCGGGGGGTCATTGCCGTGTCCTCCAGACGTCCAGCGGGCTGGACATCGTCGACCCGACGGTGTGGCTGCCGGGGATACCCGGGACGGCCAGGTCTGCGAGGTCAACGTGGCAGGCGATGGTGACGGTGACGTCGCCTGGGGTGCCGATGGCGTTGGCGAAGGCTGAGGTATCGATCGAGACGTCGACCCCTGCGCACCGCAGGCCCTGGTTGGCCAGCGAGACCTGTGCGGCCTCGTGGGCGTCAGCGTCAGCCTGTGCGGCGGTGCGGGCTAGGGATGCTGAGCGCGCCGCGGCGTCCGCGGCGGTCTGGACGGTCTGGTGGGTGATCGCGACTCGTCCGGCGAAGATGATCAGCCCGATGAACAGCATGAACGCTGGCACGCCGATGGCGGCCTCGATTGCGGCCGCGCCGTTCTCGCCGGACAACCAGCTGGAGTACCAGCGCCGGAGCTGTCTCATGGGGCAGTGATCCTCTCGACGGGGATCGAGGCGGACTGACGCACGGTAGGAGTCCAGCCGGGCACGACGGACAGGGCCTTGCCTTCCACCCACACAGTGGCGGTGGTGGCCGAGCGGTCGCCCCACACGTTCACGCTGGAGATCACGTCGTCCCCGCCGGCGTCGGCGACAAACCCGCCGGCCGCGGCCAAGCCGTCGGCAAGGGTGCCATGCTCCACAGCGGCTGCGGTGGCCCCTTGGATGGCCGCGGCGATCGCGACCGAGCGGGCGTGGTAGTAGAGCGCGGCCTGCATGCCCAGGAACATCACCAGGAACAGTGCGGGCAGCACGACAACGAGCTCGACCGACGTCGAGCCGCGCTCGTCGGACCACCGCCTCGGCGCGCGATGCCGGTGGTTCCGCCGCCGGTCAGGAGATGTTCGCGGCCTGGTCGGTGACATAGTTCGTGATCGCGAGGACGACGATGCCCACGATGGCGATGACAGCCACCGCCCACAGCACGTGCTCCACGGTGACCGAGCCGCGCTCACGCTCCGCGTCGCCGGGCGGGGCGGTGAACCCGTGGCGGGCGAGTGCCGCCAGCGTGGTCAGGGTGATCCACAGACGCGTCATGATCGGTGTCCTTTGCTGCTAGTCGGTTCCTCGGTGTTGGGTGTGCGGGCGCCGCAGATGGGCCGTCGGTCAGTCAGGTGGCGGTCAGGATGCGCAGCAAGGCCGGGGCGACCAGCAGCGCCATGAACACCACGCCGAGCAGCGAGCCGGGGATCGACATGCGCTCGACAGTGGCGTTTGCCTCGGCCAGTTCCTCGCCGAGCATCGCCGCCCGGATGCCCGCGGCGCGGGCTCGGAGGGAGTCGTACGCGGCCGAGCCCTGTTCTCCGGACAGCCGCATGATGTCGGCGAAGTCGGCTAGGTCGGGCACCTCGAGCTCGTCGGCCAGTTCGCGCAGCGCGTCCCACGGCGCGACGCCGGACCAGCGTGAGTGCATCAGCTCCGAGGCCAGCCGGGTGAACACCCAGGACCGGGAGACCTCGGCGGCCTGCTCCATGGACTGACGCACGCCGGCGCCGTTGGTCCGCTCGAGGGCGACCAGGTCGACGTAGGCGCCCAGCGCCCGGCGGAACTCGGCGCGAGCCTTCTTCGCCTCGTCGGCGGCGTTGTAGTTCGGTATGAAGAACATCACCGCTGCCAGACCGAGGGATGCGACGAAGCCGAGTTGGAGCGGCAGCCGGGCACCCATGGCGGTGAACAGCAGATTCAGGAGGATCGGGATGGCCAGGCCGAGGGCGGCGAAGCTCAGCTTGTCGCCGTAGAACTTCGCCAGCGGGACTTGCAGCAGCTTGAGCTCGCGGTGGGGGGTGCGAATCCACAGGCCGGGGGGCAGGGTGCGCATGGCCCATTGCCCGAGCCGCTGAGTGCGAGTTGGGTCGGGCTCGGGCGCACCCCACTGCGTGGGGACATACGGCTTGGGAGTCAGGCGCGCGAGGGCATCGGCCGGATCGGGTCGCACCGGCAGGAACCTCATCACGCCCACGGCCAGGCCGAGTGCGATCAATGAGCCGGCGACGATGGCGCCCAGCAGTGCGGTGCTCATGGGCGTGCTCCCATCTGGAGGAACCGGGGCAGCGGTTTGCCGGTGGCCATGGCGCGCAGCCTGACCAGCAACGCGATGTACGCCGCGAGCAGGACCGCGAGGATCACTTGCCCGATCGGCGTGGCGTACGGGGTCACGTAGTCGCCGGAGAAGGCGAGCACGCCCAGCACGGCGACGGAGATGATCGTCACCCAGCGGGCCGTCGTCCGCGGTTTTGCACGGTCGGCCTCGACTTGCCGGCGAGCGCGTACGTCGGTCTCGACGGACTCGGCCAGCGAGGCGAGCACGGCGGCTAGGCCAGCACCGCGACGTCGTGCAGCGAGGATGAGGTTGGCGGCGATGAGATCGCCTGTCGCGTCGTCGAGGTCCTCGGCGAACGCCCGCAGCGCGTCCTCGGTCCGCCAGCGGGACTGGAGGCGGGCCACCAGCCGGTTCAACTCCGGGGCGATCGCCTCTGGCGTGGAGCGCAGGGTGGCGGCCAAGGCCTGCTCGAGTCCGAGCCCCACGGTCAGGACCCCGGACAGCGAGCGGGTCCACTCGGCCATCGCTTCCAGGCGGGCGATCTGTGTCTTGGCCGCCGATGTCGACAGCAAGGTGGGCAGCCCGATGGCCGCCAATGGCACACCGACCATGGCGAGCGGCCACCCGGTGACCGCCCACACCCCGATTCCGCCGGCCAGCCCGGCGACGGTAAGCCGCCGGGTGCGCGGTGAGGTGCTGACCAGGTGGGCCAGTCGCCCGGACGCCGGCGAAGTGGGGGAGTTTTCGCGGTGTCGTTGAAGTAGGACGAGCGCGAGCGTGGCGAGGCCGTAAGCGACTAGGGACCCGGAGATCACGAACCCGACGAGGCGCATCTCAGGTCACCTCCCTGCGGCCGACCTGTTCGGACTGGGCGAGGTATCCGGTCAGGTCGAACCCATACCTGGACAGCGCCCGGTAATCGTCCGGCAGCGTGTGGGGGACGGCGACACCATCGGGACCAGGGGCGAACACGTGCGTGGTCGCGTACCCGGTCGCGGACTCCCCGGGCGACACGGCGATGATCTCGGCTACCCGGCGGCGGCGCTGGGGGTTGCGGTCGGCATCGGTGTAGTTCTCCAGGTCCAGGTGGACGATCAGGTCGACGGCCGCAGCGAGCTTGCCGGTGGCCAGGTCGTGGGTGACGTGCCGGCCGGCCTCCATCGCGCAGGTGACCAGCTTGCGGATCGCGGCCACGGCGTCAGAGGCATGGGTGGTGGAGATAGACCCGGTGCCGGATTCCATCGCCTTGAGCATCGTCCAGATCTCCTTGCCGCGGACCTCGCCCACGATCTGGCGGGACAGGTTGAACCGGAAGGAGTCGTGCAGGGCATTGTCGAGGGTGAACTCCCCGGCCTGCGAGCCGTCGGCGGCGCGCTCACCGGCGCCGGGCCGGGCCTCCCAGGAGTGCACGTTCTGGCTGCGGCCAGGCAGCTGGTCCAGGTGCAGCTCGCGTTCGGTCTCGAAGGTGCCGATCTCCTCGCTGGCGGGGATCTGCGCGCACAGCGCCCGTACCAGCGTGGTCTTACCCGCGCCCTGGGCCCCGGAGACGACGATGGACTTGCGGGCCGCTACGGCCGCGGCAAGGAACGAGGCCGCGACCGGCGGCAGGGTGCCGCCGGCGACAAGGTCGTCCAGGGAGATGTCCAGCAGCCGGTGTCGGCGGATCACGATGAAGGGGCGCGGCACGACCCAGGCGGTGGCGGCCAAGCGGGCACCGCCGGCGAGCTGCAGGTGGAGGGACGGCTGGGCCTCGGAGAACCCGCGTGCCCCGTGCTGGGCACGGGAGCCGAGAAAGGTGAGGAACTCGATCAGCTCCTCGTCGCTGTCTGCGACGGGTGGGCCCGGAATCTTCGTGCCGTCGGTGAGCTCCAGGCGGACTTGGTCGTGACCGGTGACCATGACGTTCTCCACCCGGTCGTCGTCCACCAGCGGCTGCAGTCGGCCGAGGCGGAATAGGGCATCGAACACGGCCCTAGCAGTGGCCCGCTGCCGGGCCGCCGACCAAACGGGCCGGCCGGCGGTCGAGTCCTCGGCCATCGTCTGCTCGATCAGGTCGAGCACGATGGCCCGGCCGAGCTCCTCACGGTCCTGTCGGGAGAGCTCACCGCGCTCGGCGGAAACCGCGGCGGTCAGTTGCGCCGAGGCGCGCGAGCGCAACTGGGCGACCACGTGCCAGTCGACGAGGCCGGAGAAGAGGGCGGCGGTGGGTGCCGATGGCCGGCCGTTCGCCGCTGGGGGTGGCGTCGGGGGTGTCAGCGTCGGAGGGAGCGCGGCGGGCGACGTGTCCGGAGATGTCGACAGGTAGGGGAGGGCGGCGACATCGAGGTGACGGCGCGGCTCCTCCTCGTGGCTGGTGGTGTTGGAGATCCGGGTGTCGGTCACTGGGAGACCTCCTCGACCAGGGCGGCACGCCGCTGGGTGATCGTCGCGCCGATGGCTTCGGCCGCAGCGCGTAGGGACCGCACGTAGCCGCCGGTCTCGAACCGGCGCGGGGGAGCCTCGCCGCGGTGGTAGACCGCCGCCGCGTCGGCGTCCTCGGCGACCTTGGCCACCACACGCAGCCCGAGCACCTTGGCCACCTCGGCGGCGGAGTACGGTCGCCCCGCCCCAACGACGAGCAGGCCGGGCTCGCGCCACACGGCTGCCTCGTTGCGTAGCTCTGCGGCCCACGAGCGGGCACCGGCCATCGACGGTAGGTGCGGCCGGACGACGAGCAAGGTGAGGTCGGCCAGTGCGACCAGCTCTTGCGGCCAGCCGGGCAAGCCGAGCCGCCCGGCATCGACGATCACGTCCTGCCCGGTGGCCTCTAGGTCGTCGAGCACCGGCCAGAGTCGGCCCCACAGATCGCCCAGGCCCGCGGCCTGCTGGTGAGCCGTCGTCCCGGCGACGTAGGAGACGTTCGTGCCCTCGATCGGGCGAACCACCTCGCGGAGCGAGTCGGACAGATCGAGAGGCGAACGTGCCAGGTCGACCGTTCCGGCCTCGTACTGGCGCATGCCCTGGTAGAAGCCGGCCAGGATGCCGGAGCCGCCCGTGGGGTCGGCGTCGACGAGCAGGACTGGGCGGGGCCACAGCAGCGCCAGTCCGAGCGCCGTCGTGGTGACGCCCGGTGAGCCGGAAGCCGAACACAAGGTGATGACTGCCATGACCTCACCGGTCCCTGTCCTCGAGTACCGCGGCGACGTTCCCGGTGGCCGCCTGCGCCGCAAGCAGAGGGGCGTCGGCTGACGGGACGAGCAGGTCCACCACGACCGACCCCGGTTGCGAGCCGATGCTGACGCCCGCGACCTCAGCCAGGGTCGTGTCCGGGACGCCTTCAACCTGCCCAGACGTTCCGGGAGTGACCACGACCCGCACACGGTCACCGACGAGCAGCGGCGTGCCCGGCGCCTTCCCACTGGCCAGTTCCACACCGACCAGGGTCATGCCCTCGCGTGTCGTCGCGAACGGTGTAGCGGCCTCCCGGGTCAGGATTGCGCCCTTGGCCACGTCCAGGGAGATCCGCTGACCGACCAGGCCCCGCAGGTCGTCGACCGGCACAGGGTCCAGCGCCGCATCGACGCTCAGCTTGGCCACCGTGAAGTCGTCGGCGGAGAGCACCTCGCCGCGGTGCAGCGTGTCTCGTGCCACCAGCACCGACATCGACGTCGACATCGACGACCAGGTCGCCGCGCCCACGACCCCGCCGACAGCCACGGCCACGACTGCCACCGCTGTCTGCCACGGCCTGCGTCTAGCGCGAGGTGGCAGCGGCGCCGGCGACGAGGCCGGCGAAACCTCCGCCGTGCTGCTTCGAGACGTTGTGCTCGTCATTGTGTGCTGCCCTTCCGCTTGCGGGTGCCCGTCAGCTGGTCACAAGTACCTGCGCCTCCCCGACCGTGATTTGCGTGGAGCGGGACAGCCCCTCCATGCGGATCGTTCCCGTCTGTCCTGCGCCTTCCCAGGTGATGACCCAGTCCGACGTCGCGGTCACCGTGTACTTCTGGTTCGGCTGGTCGGCGCTCGAGTGGCCGTAGACGTGCCCGCAGTCAGGTGATGCTTGGCTGCCTCTGGACGCGCTGTACGGGGTGCCCTTGGTCGTGCACACGACCTGGTTGCCGTCCCCCATGTCCCACAGGATCCGGTGCACTCGCGCCGTGGCCGTCACGGTGATCCCACCCGCCGAGGCCGACGCCGTCACTGGACCGAACGTCCGCTCGTCGGTGCCAGCGACCCACATCCACACCGGCATGCCCACGACACCGACCGAGTCGTCGCCCGGCTCGGGCGCGATGCCGATATCGATGGCTCTCAGCTCCATCTCGTCGATCGCCAGCTCGGCCACTGCTCGAGGAGACGGCCCCGAGCCCGCCGGCGTCGGCGGGGTCTGCAGCCACAGGTACGCAGAGAAGTCCGTGTACGGCTGCCAGCACTCGTAGATCTGGCCGCCCTCAGACGGGTCGTGTCCCTGCCACAGGTAGTCGCCGGGTGCCGGCTGCGGTTCGAGCACGTGGATGTAGCAGTTGTGCGCGTTGCTCCAGTAGCCGGCGTCGTCTGTGCACGGCACCGGTCCCGGCGGTGGGCTCGTGATTCCCTGCTTCCTCGGGTCCCAGTAGCAGGCGGAGCCCGAGCCGGTGTCCTTCGGTCCGTCATCGACGGGCTCGGCCGCCGGCGTCGTTGGCACTTCAACCCAGACGAGGCACACACCACTGCGAGGCGAGTGAGCGGTGCAGGTCGGCGCCGCCTGAGCCGGCCCCGCGAACAGGGCGATGAGGCCCGCGACGGCGAGCAAAAGTGCGGTAACCCGCGTCACCTGGCGGCGCATGGCGGTTGCTCGAGATCCTGGCTTGAGGACACCCGCCAACCGCCCGTGGGGTCAGAGTCGGCGTGGCGCTTGACGACGGTGTGGCGGATCCAGCCCACCTCCGGCCGGTCCGGGGTGACGACAGAGGCGCCGTTGGCGTCCACGATGTCGACGGCAGAGACGTCGAAGCAGACGTCAACCTCGACGGTTTGCGGGTCCGTACTGAGGTTTGCGCCCCGGACGACCAGCTGGGCGATGCGAGTGTCGCCCGTCTGATGCAGGCCATCGGACCGTTCACTCTCGTACAACCGCTGCTGCGACCCAAGCTCGACGCTCTCCGCGTACTCCTCCAGGCGGGTCAGAGGCTGGCTCGGATCCTGGCCGAGCTCGTCCATGACGCCGTAGTAGTCGTGGATGAGCCGCTCGATGGACGTCGCCGCGACCTCTGACTCACTCGACGGCGATGGGGGCGCGCTCGGCGGCGTCGACCTTGACGCACTCGGCGACGCGTTGGCTGTCGTCGACGGGGCTGGACCGGGGTCACTCGTGCACGCCGAGACGGCGGCGACGACCAGCATCGCCGCCACCGAGACGCAGAGTCTTCCCCGGGACTGCATACGCGCTCCGCCCTCCGTAGGGGACACCGTCGTCCCCTTCTGGACGCGAACGACTCCGCGCCGCAGTGCCCGCGTGGAGTCGTACTGCCTCATGTATCCCATGAATCGCCCTTCACCGCAGTCAATTGGCTTGCGACTGTGACTTCCGCGGGCGCGACACCTCCCGCTTCTCTTAGGTGCGCACGTCCCCCCACGCATGTCTGATCACGGCGTTGTGGCCGTCTGCGACGTCGGTCGCGTGCGCGGAGCGCCGCTTGCAGTCGCTGCTGGTCATCCTCGTGAGCTTCCGCCTGCTGCTGGCCCGGCGTACTTCTGTCGTGTCGCGGTGCCGTCCCGCCGTCCCGCGCCCCGCGCGGTGCCGTCCCGCCATCCCGCGGTCGCCGAGGTCTCCCCGCCGGTGTCGCTCCACCGGCCCGAGGCTCTTCACACGTCTGGCACTGAGGCTGGTCGAGCGAGCACACCTTTGTCGTGGAGGTGTGCTCGTGACGGTCTCGATGCGGGTGATGTCGGCCGGGGACGGTTATGCGTACCTGCTGCGCTCGGTCGTGGCCGGCGACGGCCTGACGTCCCAGACCTCCGCGCTGACCCGGTACTACACCGCGGCCGGCACACCGCCGGGAACCTGGATGGGCTCGGGCGTCGCCCAGTTCGGCGAGGGTGAGCTGCGTGCCGGCATGACCGTCACCCAGGAGCAGCTCCAGGCGCTCCTGGGCCGCGGATGCGACCCGCTCACCGGGAACGGCCTCGGACGGCCGTACCAGCGGTACGTGACGGTGGCTGAGCGCATCGCTGCCCGCGTCGCGGGCGTTGATCGCGAGCTGCCCTCGGTGGAGTACGACGCCGAGGTCGCCCGGATCGAGTCTGAGGAGACCGAGAGGGGACCGCGGACTTCGGTGGCAGGGTTCGACCTGACGTTCTCGGTGCCGAAGTCGGTCTCGGTGCTGTGGGGCGTGGCCGATGCCCGGACGCAGGAGCTGATCGTTGAGGCCCACCATGTCGCCGTCGCGCAGGTGCTGGAGTTCTTCGAGCGTGAGGTCGCCGCCACCCGGGTCGGCTCCGGGGGCGTCGCGCAGGTCGACGTCTTGGGTGTCGCGGCGGTGGCCTACGACCACTGGGACTCGCGCGCCAACGACCCGCAGCTGCACACCCACCTGGTGGTCTCGAACAAGGTCCGCACCGCCGCCGACGGCAAGTGGCGCACACTCGACTCGCGGGCGATCCACAACGCGACCGTCGCCCTGTCGGAGTACTACAACGCCGTGCTCGCCGACCGACTCACCGGGACGCTCGGCATCGGCTGGGAGCAGCGTGCCCGGGGCAAGGACCGCAACCCGGCATGGGAGATCGCCGGCGTCCCCGATGTGTTGACCGCCGAGTTCTCCAGCCGGTCCCGCGACATCGAGATCGCCAAGGACCGCCTGGTCGGGGAGTACACCCGCACCCATCGGCACGCACCCTCGGCGGCGACGATCGTGCGGCTGCGCGCCCAGGCCACCCTCGCAACCCGCCCGGAGAAGACCATCCACTCCTTGGCCGACCTGATCGCCGCCTGGCGTGCGCGTGCCCAGCAGATCCTCGGCACTGACCCGACAAAGTGGGCGCGGGATCTGACCGTCTCGTCGGCTAGGCGCCCGTTCACCGCCGAGCACGTCCCACTCGAGATCATCACCGGAGCAGGTGCACGGGTCGTCGCGGCGGTAGGGGAGAAGCGGTCGACCTGGCGGCATTGGAACCTGTGGGCGGAGGCCTCCAGGCAGACGATGGGCTGGCGGTTCGCCACCGTCGAGGACCGCGAGGCGGTGGTCGGGATGATCACCGACGCCGCAACCGGGCAGTCGCTGCGGCTGACCCCGCCGGAGCTCGCACCCACGCCCGCGCTGTGGCAGCGGCCGGATGGGACCAGCATGTTCCGTCCCCGGCACGGGGCGTACTTCACCTCCGCGGACCTGCTGGCCGCCGAAGGCCGACTGCTCGACCGCGCGGAAGACCTGACCGCACCGTCGGTGCCCCCCAGCGTGGTCGCGCGGTCTGCTGCCATCCGGCATGACGGCACCACGCTCTCCATCCAGCAGGCCGAGGTGCTCGACACCGTCGCGACGTCCGGGCGGCGGGTGGACGTGCTCGTCGGCCCGGCGGGCGCTGGCAAGACCGCCGCGATGTGGGCCCTCCGGACGGCGTGGACAACCCAGCACGGCGCCGGCTCGGTGATCGGCCTCGCCCCGTCCGCCGCCGCGGCCGCCGTGCTGGCTGAGGACCTGGGTATCGGCTGTGACAACACGGCCAAGTGGCTCTTCGAGCACGCCCGGGGCCGTACGCAGTTCGGGGCCGGGCAGCTGGTCATCATCGACGAGGCCAGCCTCGCTAGCACGCGCACCCTGGACCGCATCACGGCCGTGGCTCAGGAAGCAGGAGCGAAGGTGCTGCTCGTGGGGGACTGGGCCCAGCTGCAGTCCGTCGACGCCGGCGGTGCGTTCTCTCTCCTGGTTGACGCGCGCGGCGACGACGTCCCCGAACTTGGCGAGGTGCACCGCTTCACCAACGACTGGGAAAAGCCCGCCTCGTTGGCGCTGCGTCGCGGCGAGGTCGAGGTCATCGGCACCTACGCCCTGCACGACCGGCTGCGCCAGGGCGCCACCGCCGAGATGATCGATGCCGCCTACGAGGCATGGTGCGCCGACCTTGCCGCGGGGCGCTCCAGCATCCTGGTCACGGACTCCGCCGAGTCCGTGCGCCAGCTCAACGAGTGCGCTCGCGCCGAACGCATCCAGACCGGGGAAACCTCGGCCGGCCGCGACGTCGCCCTCGCGGACGACGCCCGCGCCAGCACCGGCGACCTCGTCATCACCCGCCGCAACAACCGCATGCTGCGCACCGGCCGCAGCGGGTGGGTCCGCAACGGCGACCGGTGGAAGGTCACCGACGTGCGTCGCGATGGGTCCATGCAGGTGCGCCGCGCTGGGCGGCGGCTGGGGGCCAGCGTGGTGCTGCCCGCTACCTATGTCGCCGAGCACGTCGACCTCGGCTACGCGGTGACCGCCCACCGTGCGCAGGGCCTCACCGTCGACATCTCGCACGTCGTGGTCTCCGCGGCCACCACCCGCGAGAACCTGTACGTGTCCATGACCCGCGGCCGGGACGCCAACATCGCCTATGTCGCGCTCGACGAGCCCGACGAGTCCCACGCCACCCCGCAGCCGGCGGACGTCACCGCACAGACAGTGCTGTACGGGGTGCTCAAGCACTCCGGCCCGGAGCTGTCCGCTCACCAGACCGCCAGCGCCGAGCACGACCGGTGGACTGGCATCGCCCAGCTTGCGGCCGAGTACGACCTCATCGCCGTCACCGCCGAACGCGACCGGTGGCGGGACCTCGTAGTCGGTGCGCTCAGCGGTGCCGGTCGCATGAGTGAATCCGAGGCCGAGAGCGCGATCGCCTCCGACGGTTTCGGCGCGCTCGTGGCGGAGCTGCGCCGAGCCGAGGCCAACCACCATGACGTGCGCGTGCTGCTGCCGCGCGTGGTCGCCGAACGCAACCTGATTGACGCCGAGGACGTGACGGCCGTGTTGTCTTTCCGGGTGGCCAAAGCCGCGGCCATGCCGATCGGCAACCGCGCGCCCGACCTCATCGCCGGCCTCATCCCCGAAGCCCGTCGCCAGCTGCCCGACGACGTGCGCGCTGCGCTCGACGAACGCCGCGACTTGATTGAAGCGCGCGCCCGGGCGACGGCCGCGACGGCGGTGCGTCAGCGCGCTGCCTGGCTCCAGCGGATCGGTGAGCAGCCACTCGGCGGCGGCGACCGGCAGCGGTGGCTTCGACACGTGACCACGGTGGCCGCGTACCGGGAGCGGTACGGCATCACGAGCCGTTCCCCGCTCGGCCCCGAAGCGGAGTCCTTGGATCAGCGGCACGATGCCAAGCTCGCCGCGGCCGCGCTGCGCAGTGCCCGGACCATCGCAGGCACGAGGGGGGTGGGAGGCGAGAGCGCGCTCACTGTGACTCTCAGAATCGGGTAGCGCTCGAGTAGCGCCGTCGCCGCACGACCCTGGCACCTGTTGGCTGGAGTCAACCAGCACGTCAAGCGGTTCTGGGGATAACTCTCGCTGCCTCGAGGGGCGTAGCGCTTGACGCTCACGCTTTCCCGTGCGAACCGAACAAGCCGGCCGTCCGGCTGTCCAAGGCGCAGTCCGGATGGGTGGTCGTCCACAGGTTGTCAGGACGCACCGCGGTGGCCACGGCCGTCCCTGCATCCTTGGCTCAATTGGGGCTCGTCCGAAGCCTCCAGCAGAACCGAGGTGTATCGCGATGGTCTTCCGCGTCAGCTTTGCGGGCTCTTCGCAGATGAGGGTGTAGAGAGGGTCGGCGCGTCGGTCGCCGGATAGGGGTCGAGGTCTTCCGAAGATGGAGGTTCCTACGCCAGCCATCCGGAAGACCCCGAAGTGCCCGACGCTACCTTCGCCTGCCCTGACCTGACCACATTCGCCCGCCTCGACGAGCTCGGCCTGGAGGTGATCGGGCAGCGCCTCGAGCCCGATCACGCGGTCCTGGCCTGCCGTGTCGTCGAGGCGGACCAGTGGTGCCGGCGCTGCGGGTGCGAAGGCACGCCACGGGACACCGTCACGCGCCGGCTGGCGCACGAACCGCTCGGGTGGCGCCCCACGACGCTGCTGATCACGGTCCGCCGGTACCGGTGCACCGGGTGCGGGCACGTGTGGCGCCAGGACACCACGAAGGCGGCCGAGCCGCGGGCGAAGCTCTCCCGCCGCGGGCTGCGGTGGGCGCTCGAAGGCATCGTGTGCCAGCACCTGACCGTGGCCCGCATCGCCGAGGGCCTCGAGGTCTCGTGGAACACCGCCAACGCCGCGGTCCTGGCCGAAGGCAAGCGGGTGCTGATTGACGACCCGGGCCGGTTCGACGGCGTCACCGTCGTTGGGGTCGACGAACACGTCTGGCGGCACACCCGCCGCGGGGACAAGTACGTCACCGTGATCATCGACCTCACCCCGATCCGCGAGGGCACCGGGCCGGCCAGCCTGCTGGACATGGTCGAAGGCCGCTCCAAGCAGGCGTTCAAGACCTGGCTCGCCGAACGAGAGCAGTCCTGGCGCGACGGCGTGGAGGTCGTGGCGATGGACGGGTTCACCGGGTTTAAGACCGCCACCACCGAGGAGCTGCCCGACGCGGTCGCGGTCATGGATCCCTTCCACGTCATCCGCCTGGCCGGCGACGCGCTCGATGAGTGCCGCCGACGCGTCCAGCAGGACACTCGCGGGCACCGGGGCCGCAAGGGCGACCCGCTCTACTCCGCCCGGCGAACCCTGCACACCGGGACCGACCTGCTCACCGACAAGCAGAAACAGCGCCTGGAGAACCTCTTCGCCGTCGATGCCCACGTCCAGGTCGAGGTGACCTGGGCCGTCTACCAGCGCATGATCGGCGCCTACCGCGACAGCGACAAGACCCGAGGCCCGGCACGTGATGACAGCCGTGATCGACTCCCTCAGCCAGGGTGTGCCCGCCGTCCTGACCGAGGTACGCAAGCTCGGCCGCACTCTCAAGCGCCGCGCCGCCGACGTCCTGGCCTACTTCGACCGCCCCGGCACCAGCAACGGTCCGACAGAGGCCATCAATGGTCGACTCGAGCACCTCCGCGGCTCCGCCCTGGGATTCCGCAACCTCACCAACTACATCGCTTATGCGGACTTCCGCATAAGCGATGGTATGTCGAGCGCGTGATTATGCTGACCGGTCCCGTGGCCTTGGTGTCTCTTCGGGGGCGGTGGCTCGGGGCCGGTCAACATAACCGTGCCGGCGTCACCGGTTCGTGAGGAACGCGATGAGAGCGTCCGAGGCCTGGTAGCGGGCTGGTGGCCGCTCGTCGATCGTGGGAACGCGTTCGAGGGTGCGGCGTTTGAGCTCCAGATCGGCGTGGAGGTAGGCCTGCGTGGTCTGGATCGTGGCGTGACCGAGCCAGAGCGCGATGCTGGCGGTGTCGATCCCGGTGTGCAGGAGCGTCATCGCGCAGGTGTGCCGCAGGGTGTGCGGGGTGATGTTCTTCCCGCTCAGGCTCGGGCAGTGCGCGGTCGCGGTGGCGGTGTGCCGGGCGACGAGCTTGCCGACTGCCGCTCGGGTCAGCGGCGTGCCGGTGCTGGTCGGGAACAGCGGCCCCTCCGGGGCGGTCGGGAGTTCGCTGATCCAGGCCGTCAGGAGCTTGACAGTGTTCTTCTGCAGCGGGATGACGCGGTGCTTGCGCCCTTTGCCCAGGCATTGAAGCTGGCTGTGCGGGCCGATCTGGATGCTGTCGACGCGCAGGCTGGTCAGCTCGCTGACGCGCAGCGGTTTGGATGCCCAGGTGCAGCAGCAGCCGGTCACGGCGACCGATCCAGGTGCTGGTGTCGGGGGCAGCGATGAGGGCTCCGGCCTCGGGGCGGGTCAGGAACGACACGATCGTGTTCTTGGTGCGTTTCGCGGGGATGGCGAGGATCTGGCTGATCGTGGCGATAGCGTCGGGTGCGCGGTAGCTGGCGTAGGTGAAGAACGATCGCAACGCCGCGCGACGGGCGTTGCGTGTCGTGGCGGAGTTTCCGCGTTCGGTCTCCAGATGCTGGAGGAACCCGCCGATCAGGTCGGCGTCCAGGTCGGCCAGCGTCAACGCTGAGGGCGCGATGCCCGTGGCTCGCTGGGCGTAGAGCAGCAGCAGCCGGAACGTGTCGGCGTAGGCGGCCTTGGTGTGGGCGCTGGCGTTTAGGTGCCGGTCGAGCTTGTCGGTGAAGAACCGTTGCAGCAACGGCGCGAGGTCACTCATCATCGCCCCCGCTGACCGGCAGGCGATCCGCGAGGGCAGCGGCCAGTTCCGGAGTGTTCGACAGATACCAGTAGGTCGAGTCCGGGCTGACGTGCCCGAGCCAGGCCGAGAGCACCGGCATCATCTCGTCGACGTCCCCGCCGGAGCGGATGTGCCCGATGAGGGTGTTCGTGGCGAACGAATGGCGGAAGTCGTGCAGTCTGGCCGCCGGTTCGGTCTGACTGCCGGCCATCCCCGCCAGGGCGCGGATCTCGCGGAACGTGTTTGTCGCTGTGGAGCGGGCGATCCTGGTGCCGCGCCGCGCGACGAACACCGCGGTCGTTCTCGGGGCCGGGAACGTCGCATCGCGCAGCCGCTGATACTTCCGGATCGCGGTCATGGTCGTCGCGTGCAGCGGGACGAGCCTCGACTTGCCGAACTTCGTGTCGGTGACCCTGACCCAGCCGCCGTCGTCCTCGTCGGGAGTGACGTCGTCGTCGTTCAGGTTGCGGGCCTCGCTGATCCGCAGTCCCGTCACGGCCAGCAGCCCGAGCAGGGTCTGCCATGACGCAGCGCGAACCCGCGGCGTCAGCCGGCCCGCCGCAGCCAGCAACACGTCGATCTGCTCGCTGGTGAAGATCAGCGGGCGGGGGCGGTGGCTGCCGTAGGGGCGTCCGTCGAGGACCGGAACCTCGGTGGCCGGGTCGAACCAGGCGACGTGCTCGGCGAACTGCTTGACGTAGTTCAACCGCTCCAGCACCGTGCCGCGAGAGAACTGCGCCACCCATGCGGTGGCCAGATCATGGCGGATCGTGGGCTCACCGGCCGCGTCCATCCAGCCCACGAACGCATCGAGCGTCTTGGCTGGGGCGGCGAGCTTGAACCCGAGCGCCCGGCGCGTAGACAGGTGAACCGCCCCGGGTTCCGTGGAGGGTTCCTTCCTTGGAAGGATCCTTTGCATGCAGAACACGGCCAAGCGGTACCCCGTCGAGGGGGTCAAGGAGCGTGCGGTGCGCATGGTCCCGGAGCATCGGCAGGACTACCCCAGTGAGTACGAGGCGATCCGCACGATCGCGGACAGGCTCGGGGGTCGGGCATGAGACGCTGCGCAAGTGGGGGCGCCGCGCGGAGGTCGATGCGGGCACCAAGCCCGGAGTGAGCAGTGCGGAGGCCGCTCGGATCAAGGAGCTCGAGAAGGAGAACCGTGAGCTGAGGCGGGCGAGCGAGATCCTGAAGTCCGCGGCGTCCTTCTTCGCGCGGGAGCTCGACCCGCCACAGCGTTGATCTGCCGGTTCATCGACGACAACCGGGCACGGTTCGGGGTCGAGCCGATCTGCCGCGTGCTGACCGAGCACGGCTGCCAGATCGCCCCGAGCACCTACTACGCCTACCGGTCCCCCACGCCCGCGGCGCGGACGATCACCGACGCGGTGGTGGTCAACGAGCTGCGCAAGCTGCGCCAGGACGCCAACGGCCGTGCCACCCCGGAGAGCTCGTACGGCTACCGCAAGACCTTTACAGCACTCGGTGAAACTCATCTGCTTCGCGTGATGCGCATTCTGCCGCGAGTCAGCAAGGGCATGTTTCTCGGTCGTGCCTCCTGCGGCCGTGCCGCGTTTAACGGTGGAGCACTTTGTAGGAGAACACTCCTGGACGTCAGCGGGCGGATGTGACGACGCGGGGCAGGTCGAGCTGGTCCGCCAGCGCCTCAAGTGTGGGCAGCGGATCCTCGCGTGCCGGGAGCAGTTGGACGCAGACGTGATCGGCTCCCGCGTCGAGCTGGGCCTGCACGGCTGCTGCCAACTCGACCGGGGTGCCGTGGGGAGCGAGGGCGTCGACCGCGGCATCCGTGGCGTCGCCGTCGAGCTCGGCCGCGGTAAACCCATGGGACTCGAGCGTGCGGCGGTAGTTCGACAGCGACAGGTAGGGCGAGAGGAAGGCGCGGGCCGCTTCGCGTGCGGCCGCGGCATCGGTGTGCGGCACAAGTCGCTGCTCGGGTGCCACGAGAGGCCCGGGGCCGACGAGGTCGCGGGCGAAGCGCGTGTGCGCGGGCGTGGTCATGTAGGGGTGGGTCCCGGCGGCGCGCTCGGCCGAGAGCGTGAGGGTGCGCGGGCCGAGTGCCGAGATGACACGGCGCTTTGCGGGCACGCCCGCGGCATCGAGGGTGTCGAGGTAGGAGACGAGCGCCGAGTACGGCTTCTGGTATTGGTCGCCGAGCGCCTCACGGTGTCCGATGCCGACGCCGAGCATGAACCGGCCCGGGTGGGTCTTTTCAAGGCGGTGGAACGATGCTGCAACCTTGGTCGCCGGAGACTTCCAGATGTTGACGATGCCGGTGGCGATCGTCACGTTCTCGGTGGCATTGAGAAGCTGCTCGGCGATCGCGAGGTCGGCGTCGGGGGAGCCGCCGATCCAGATCGTTCCGTACCCGAGCCGCTCCACCGCGGTGGCCATCTCGGGCATGAGCAGCGCTCCGCCGCGCCAGAATCCGAGGCGGCCAAGAGCGGGCGTGGCAGAAGAAGACGTGAGCATGGGATTCCAACCGGCAGGCGAGATGGACAGGGAAGCTTCCGGTCACCGTACCGGGTAGAGGCTGGGGTTCGCGGAGGACCGGGAGCGGGGTTGGCAGAGCTGCTGCCGCTGCAGCAGCAGGACTTCATCGACCTGCTCGAGGTCATGGACCGACTTTGCAGGCAGATCCGGCTCATCGACCCACCGCTGCACGAGTTCCTCCCGGACCTGATGGACCTGTCGGTCAGCGTGGCCCTCAGCGACCTACTTCGGCGTGATCTGCATCCTTCCGGCTTGGAACGCCACGGAATCAGACTGGGAGCGGTTCACCGTGTGACCAGTATCTGGTCGTAAGGCGTGGGTTTGTCCGATGCCGATACGATATGCGCGACGGCGGAGCCTTTCGCCGCTCTTGCTCCGATGGTGGGTCAAGAATCGGGTTCGCGTTCAACCTGGCCAACGGGCTCGGACGTCGCAGGTCGGCTCGGTACAGGAAGGCGCACCCGCCTCATCACGCGGGCGGTCCAGCACAAATTCGTATTGGTTGCTGCGGCTAGTGGTCCGTGTTTGAAGTGTTCTTACGGTTTGCCTTCTTGAGGATCTCATCAGCGGGCTTGGTCCAGACGAAGGGGTGGCATCGGTCGTTCCAGCCGTTGATGAAAACGCGGATCTTGGTGTTGAGATCCTTGACCGAGGCGAACGTGCCGCGGTGGATGGCCTGGCGCTCGATGATCCCGAACCAGACCTCAACCAGGTTCAGCCAGGACCCGGAGGTCGGGGTGAAGTGCACCTGCACGCGCGGGTTCGCGGCCAGCCACTTGCGGATCTCGATCCGTTTGTGCGCGGCGTAGTTGTCCATCACCAGGTGCAGCTCCTGGTCGGGGTAGGCGCGTGCGACCTGCTTGAGGAACGCGAGGAACTCCTGGTGGCGGTGGCGCGGCTTGCACGCGGCGGTGACCTTGCCGGTCGCGATCTCCAGCGCCGCGAACAGCGTCGAGGTCCCGTGCCGGACGTAGTCGTGGGTCCGCCGGGCGGGCAGACCCGGCTGCATCGGCAGCATCGGCGCGGTGCGGTCCAGAGCCTGGATCTGGGACTTCTCGTCCACGCACAGCACGACCGCGTTCTCCGGCGGGGCCAGGTACAGCCCGACCACATCGGTGACCTTCGCGACCAGCTCGGGATCAGTGGAGAACTTGAAGGTCTCCTCGCGCCAGGGCTGGACCCCATAGTCGCGCCATGCCTTGGCCACCGTGCCGTTGCTGATTCCCAGGTGCCGGCCCAGCAGCCGGCTCGACCAGTGCGTCACCCCGTACTTCTTCGGCGGCGGGGCGAGCGTGACCGAGACGATCTGACGATGGTCGATCGTCCGCGGCCGCCCCGAGCGCGGGTCGTCCTCCAACCCGGTGAGGCCCTCGCGCGCGTACCGGCCACGCCAGTCCAGCACCGTCGGGCGTGACACCCCGACCTTGTCCGCGATCGCGGTGTTCGACACCCCCTCCGCGGCCAGTAACACGATCCGCGCTCGTTGGGCGAGCCCGGCCCTCTCACTGGAGGACCGGGTCAGCCGCACCAACTTCTCCCGGTCGCCATCCCGCAGTGCCAAGGCCGGGGCAGGTCGATTCGCCATACCCCATGCTCCCAGCAAGGCAACCGTAAATCTACTAACTACACACGGCACTAGGTGCAGCTGAAGGAAAGGTCGCGCAGATGGATCTGCAGCTCGACTTCGAAGGACGGGTGGCACTGGTCACCGGGGCAGGGTCGGGGATGGGTCGTGCATACGCCCAGATGCTCGCCTCCCGCGGCGCCCGGGTCGTCGTCAACGACATCAATGGTGCGGCAGCGGCCGCGACCGTCGAGGCAATCGAGGAAGCGGGTGGTCAGGCGGTTGCCGACGCCCACGACATCTGTGTCGATGCCGCCAAGATCGTGCAGAGTGCCATCGACAACTATGGGTCTTTGGCTATCGTCATCAACAATGCCGGCATCGTGCGCTTCGGCCTCTTTGCTGAGCAGGACCCGGCGACGTGGTGGCGAACCTTCGACATCCACGTGCGCGGCACAGTCGAGATCTCGCGGTACGCCTGGCCGCACCTAGCCTCCTCGGGGAGCGGACGGCTCATCAACACAGCGTCCACCGGCATGCTGCCCGGTGCGAACCGTTCGTCCTACGGCGCTGCCAAGGGGGCAATCTGGGGCCTCGGCAATTCGCTGTTCGAGGAGGGCCGTGAGGCGGGCATCCAAGTCTCGACCATCTTGCCTGCTTCGTGGACACCCATGACGGAGTCATCCTTCGACGTTGCGGAAGTCCGTGACACCATGCGCGATCTGATGCCCCCTGACGCCGTCGCGGCATTCGTCACCTGGCTAGCCCACCAGGACACGACGGTTTTCGGTCAGAGTTTCCAGATCAGCGGTAACGCCGCCAACCGAACCGCGTTGGCGGCCACTCCCAGGATCACAGCTGCCCGGAGCACCCCAGAGGCATGGGTCGAGGCTGGCACCAACCTCATCGCAGACGCTCCCATGACGCCCTACAAGACCTCCGGCGAGTCACTGCGCAACGAATTGGTCTTCCACAACCCTGCCTTGGCTGAGATCCTTTCAACAAACTCAGTGAGCATCCGCGCCAAGTGAGCGATCCAGCTTCCATCTGCCGGGCGCTGTGAAATCGCAGGACATGACGGCAAGGCCGAACCCCGACGATTCATCGGTTCGGCCTTGCCGTCGCATATGCAGCGCGAGCTGGCTACCTCCTGGAACCGCGGAGTGTTGATTGCGGCAGCTGTTGAACGCGCCGGTCAAGGGCCTGTAGACGGCGGCTGTCGAGGACGCGAAAACAATAGCGTGGGCACGGCCTCGATCTGCCGACCAGGCTGACGTCCACGGTCGCTGACCGACCGAGCCGGCGGACTCGGTGCCCGCAGCGGGTGCACAGCATCGCGTGCTCGACGGGTTCCTGGTCCCGCGGCCTCACGGGGCCATGAGCCGCTGAAGCAGTGCACCGTAGAGTCGGATCACCTCTTCCGTACGCTCACGCGAAACGGGCATTTCAAAGATGCGCAGGTTTACCGTGAGCCCGGCCAATGCCGCGATGACCAGTTCGGCACGCAGCCGGGCCTGTTCGTCCCCACCGAGCCGCTCGGTGAGGGGATCGAGGTAGCCGACCGTGAAGCGCTGACGCACTGAGTCCGGATCGGGGCCGGACAGGCGCAGGATCAGCGCCCGAGTGAGCGGCTCGATCGCGCCGGCTTCGGTACGCTCGACCAGCTGCCGCACCAGGGTTGCGCCCAGCTCGGCATCGGGGACGTCGGGGAGAGGCGGTGGGGTAAGGGTGGCGGCCTGGTAGAAGAGTTCGCGCTTGCTGCCGGCGCATTTCATGACCATGGCGGGCGAGAGTCCGGCCCCGGCCGCGACGTCCCTGATGGTGACCTTGTTATACCCACGTTCAGCGAACAGCTCGCGCGCGGCTACGAGCACTGCGTCGCGGGACGGACTCCGCCGCTCTTCGGTACTAGCGGCCGGGTGGTCATCACTCACTGCACTCACCGGAGCCACCGTGGTGCCGGAGCGGAACTTGCCGGCCGGCCTGCACGTGCGCCAGGCCGGGATCCCCTGTGGTGCGTACCCGGTTGGCGGCGGCAGGAACGTTCGCGGCTATGACCGGCATCGCGCCGTGGTTCGCGACGTCGGCTGCGGGGAGGTGGTGCTCGGTCCGCTCATCGGCATGACGCAGCCGGAACAGTGGAATGGCGAGTAGCGCCATGCCCAGCGCCAGCGCAGCGCATATCGCGAACGAGGCCAGCAGCACATGGAGCGAGGGATACACCCCCGAGCCTACGTGGACGACGCTCAGCGATGTCCCAGCAGCGATCCCGGCACTCGCAACCGTCGAGCCGAGCGAGCGCAACAGCGTGTTCAGGCCATTCGCCGACGCCGTCTCGGCCAGCGGTACCGCGCGCATGAGCAACGTAGGGATCGCGGCGTACGTCACGGAGATCCCGACCGACACCATGACCGAGCCCAGCACGATCTGCCACAGGTGAGCACTGAGGTAGACCCGGGCGATGTAGCTCGCCGCCATGATCACGGCTCCCATGAACAGCGCAGAGTGCGCGCCGAACCGGCGCGTGAGCCACGCGGACACCGGGGTCAGCGCCCCGAACGCCAGGGCGCTCGGGGCCATCCACAGCCCGGTCTCCAGCACGTCGAGGCCAAGGCCGAAGCCCGTTGCCGTAGGCAGCTGGAGGAGGTGCGTGGTCACAAGCACGTTGATGAACAGTGCGACACCGGCGAGGATCGAGGAGACGTTGAGCAACGCCACGGTGGGACGCATCGCTACGCGCAGGTCCACGAGGGGTTGACGTGCTCGCCACTCGATCGGCGCCCAAAGCCCCATGAGCGCGATACCTGCCGCGGTCAGGCTCAGCGTTGGCACCGACGTCCAGCCCCAGGTGCCACCCTTTGTCAACGTGAGGAACAGGGCGGTCAGCGCCGCCGAGAGCAGCACCGCCCCCAAGAAGTCGAAGGACCCGCCGGTACGAATCGGCGATTCTCTCAGCACGAGGATGACGGCAACGAGCAGCACTGCACCGAGCACACCCGTGACCCAGAAGATGGCATGCCAATCCAGGTACCTCATGACCACGCCGGCGAGGGGCAGGCCTGCGCCGGCGCCGATCGCCAGTGTCCCCCCCATCAGCGCCACTCCGAGTGGCACGCGCTCGGTTGGCAGCTCGTCCCGCATGGCCGCGATGCCGATGGGAACCAGGGCCATACTGATGCCTTGAAGCGTCCGGGCGATGATCAGAACGGCGACCGAGCTACCCAGGGCCCCGACCACCGAGCCGGCCACTAGCAGGGCGAGAGTCACGAGGATCAGCGACTTCTTGCCGAACATGTCCGCGAGCCGCGAGACGATCGGCATGGCAATGGCGCCGGACAGCAGTGCCGCAGTGACCAACCACGACGCGTCGTCGAAGCTGGTTTCGAGGAGCAGCGGGAACTCCGGCAACAGCGGTAGCACCACGGTGCCCTGGATAGAGACGACCGTCCCGCACATGGCCAAGGTGGCGATGACCAATGTCGGCGCACGCCTGGTCGCCTCGCGTCCATCGGTGCCTCCAGACACGGGGTACCCGCCTTTCGGTCAGTGTCACCCACAGTGGTGAATCGATGTTCACCCCGGAGGGGGTGAACCACTGTTCACCAAGTTGGGCAACATCGCTTTGGGTGGAATGTCGCCGTGGCTTCTTCGGGCCGCCGCTCGTGCCGCGCAGCTGAAGGCGAGCCCACAACTCGCCTCGTCGCTCGGGGAGAGCTCCGCCCTCGCAGTACGCCGCGCCCGAGCTCCCTCGTCGCGCAGCTGCGATCCCCGCCACACGGGCGCTGGCAGGTGACGGCATCCAGGCGCCCCGACGTCACGGGCGGGATCGGGCTTCCGCTAGTCGCTCGTCTGAAGGCAAGCCGTGCACAAAATCCGTCACGACCTCTGCGCAGAGGTCGGGGCGTTCGAGAATCAGGTGGTGATGCAAGCCCGCCAGCTCGAGTATCTCGAGCCCGCCCGGCGGCCGGAACTTGCGGACGTACTCCACGCCCTCGGCGTCCGCCACCACGCTCAGCTCCGCGTACACGTACCGCAGCGGAACGTCTGCCGTAGCGAGCGCCCAGTCGAGCAGCTCGTCCTCGAGCCGGATGGGGCTGCGCTGGTCGTACTTCCACGTCCAGCCGCCGGCCCCCTCGTGCACCGAGTGTGCCGCTACGGGCGCGAGCAGCTCCGCGGGAGGGTCTGGCTGCTCCGGTACGAGCCTGAAGCGGGCGATGGCCGCCTCACGGGTGGCGGAGTACCGCAGGGGGCGTGCTCGCTGCCCCCAGCGGAGCCCCGGACGGTTCCACGGCGGTCGCACGACGCTGTCGAACATGACCACCCCGGCCGTCATGCCGGGATACCTGGCGGCGGTGGTGACCGCGACGCGGCCCCCGTTGCTGTGGCCGACGAGCACCGGCCGGGAAGAGCCGGCGTCCTCGATGACGGCCGCCAGATCGGTCGTCCACGCGGTAAGCGTGTACTCCGTGCGGTGTTGGCTCTCTCCGTGGCCGCTCAGATCGACCGAGATGATCCTGCAGTGCGGGACGAGGAACGGGATGACTCCGTGCCACCAGAGATGGTGCGCATGCAGGCCGTGGACCAGGACAAGGTCGCGGTCACCCTCGCCGGTGACGACGTAGTGGACATCGCCGCCGTTCACGCGCACCTTCCGGGCACTGCCGTCCCCGTCGCCCGTCGTCACGGCAACGACCTCCGGCGGGGAGTTGCTGTCCATGCGCCATCCCTCCGCGAAGCAGTCGACGACATCTCGGGTATCGTATCGAGGTGTCGTTAACGTAACACCGGCTTCGCCCGTAGGTGGTCAACGATGCTTCGGCCGCCAGGGAGGCGGCACATCACTTCTGTGAGACCGTCCCGACGCGCGTCGAGCCCGGATCATGCCGCCCCGCCCATGGGCGATCGGTGCTTCGACCGCACGGGTTTGGCGGCCGCCACACCAGCTACGCCGTCCGATTGTCAGCCCGGCGGCCGCACGACGAGGCCTGGCCGGGTCGAACGCGCGGCACATCACGAATCGCGAAGGAGCGGCCATGAACAGGACCAGTCATGAGATGCGGCACCAGCCGTGACTCGGGCCGATGTTCCTGTCTGGCCCGCCCCGCATGGGCCGGCGCGCTTGGACGAGGCGTTCGTCCAGCTGATTCGCACCGAGCTCGCGGTCGGAGGAGAGGGTAACCCTGGAATCTCCTGGGCTGGCCGGAGCGGTGCTGACGCCCCTGCTGTGAAGACGGAATGCGATGAGACGAGGGACAGGCAATGACACTGACGATTGGGTACAAGGCCTCCGCCGAGCAGTTCGGGCCGAGTGAGCTGGCGGATTTCGCCGGCTTGGCCGAGGCGGCGGGGTTCGACTCGGTCTTCGTCTCCGACCACTTCCAGCCGTGGCGGCACGATGGCGGGCACGCGCCCGCCGCGCTGCCCTGGCTGGGTGCGGTCCTGGCCCGCACCGAACGGGTCACCTTCGGCACGTCCGTGCTGACGCCGACATTCCGCTACCACCCCGCCGTCATCGCGCAGGCCTTCGCCACCCTGGGGCTGATGTTCCCGGGCCGGGTGATCCTGGGCATCGGCACCGGCGAATCGCTCAACGAGGTGCCGCTCGGGCTGGTGTGGCCCGACAGCAAGGAACGGTTCGCTCGCCTGAAGGAAGCCATCGCCCTGATCCGCGAGCTTTGGACCGGCGAGCGCGTAACCTTCGAGGGCACCTTTTACTCCACTGACCGTGCGACGGTCTACGACCGGCCCGAGCGTCCTGTGCCCATCTATGTCGGCGCGTCCGGTCCCGCAGCCACCAGGCTTGCCGGCCGGGTGGCGGACGGTTTCATCACGACGTCGGGCAAGGCGCCGGAGCTGTACTCCGAGACCTTGCTGCCCGCACTCGCGGAGGGTGCAGGCAAGGCTGGGCGCCGCCTGAGCGATCTCGATCTGATGATCGAGATGAAGGTGTCCTTCGACCACGACCATGCGCGCGCGTTTGCAGACACCCGGCACTGGGCGGCGCTCGCTCTGACGCCTGAGGAAAAGACGGGGGTGGAAGACCCCGTTGAGATGCAACGTCTGGCAGACGCCCTCTCGGCAGACCGTGCCGCGTCCCGATGGATCGTGTCCGACGACCCCGAAGAGCATGTCAAGCGCGTCCGGCAGTACGTCGATCTCGGGTTCCGCCACCTGGTGTTCCACGCACCTGGACCGGACCAGGCGCGGTTCCTTGCGCTCTATGGCGCCGAGGTGCTCCCTCGGCTGCGCTCGATGGCGCCGGGTCCCGGCGCGGGCGCGCCCGCGGAGGCACCGCACGGACGGTAGGGGGTGTGGTCGCGCTGGCCCGTTGTTGCGGGCTACCGCAGCCGATGGCCCGGAGTGTGAGACTTCGTTGTGAACCACGAGATGTCGTGTGACGCTGCATGGCTGAGACCCAGGACCTAGTCCTGGCAACCCCACATCAAAGAGGATTGGGATCGAATGAGAACTGACCGACGGGGCACAGCCCACAAGCACAGGACGGTCGCCCTGGCCGGCTCCCTGCGGCTCGCGTCGCGGAGGTCGTTGAAGGACTGGGCGCCGTGCTCAAGAGCACCGTCGTGGGGGATGGCCTGGACCCCGCGACGACGGCCGGTCCTGTCCCCACCGCGGCGGCCCGCGAGCGCGTGCAGCGACTCATCGCCAGCGCGCGAGACTCGGGTGCGGACGTGCACGAGTTCGGCACGATGGCTGTTGACCCAGAGCGGGGCTACTTCCTCCTGCCGACCATCGTCTCGAACATCGCCCAGGACGCCGACCTGGTGCAGCAGGAGCAGTTCGGGCCCGTGCTGCCTGTGATGGGCTATGACACCGTTGACGAGGCGGTGGCCCTCGCCAACGATTCCGAGTACGGGCTCGGTGGCTCCGTGTGGTCACCTGACGTGCGACGCGCCGCCGAGATCGCCCGCCGGCTGGAGGCCGGGATGACCTGGATCAACGCACATTCTGGTGCTGGTATCGATGGCCGCGTTCCGTGGGGCGGCGTGAAGCACAGCGGCATCGGCCGCGGTGGCGCCAACCGCGCTGGGCTCGAGACCTTCACCGAACCGCACGCGGTCATCGTGCCAACAGGACAGCGCTCCTAGGCATCCACGGCCGTATGCGGAGCGGCATTCAAGGCTGACCCATACGGCGGTCGCTCACGGCACGTTGCGCGCTCGTTGCTGGCGCTTCGCGCCCGCCGAGACCCGGGCACGCGCCACGACGCGCTGGAACGTGAATTATCGCTCAGCGTGCTCGTGCGACTCGGATCCGTCAGAAGAACCGTGTGAACAACCGAGAGGAGCACCCACCATGGTGGAGTTTTGGCGGCTGGGAGCCTATCCAGCCCCGCTGACCGAGCTGGGCAGCATCGCAGCCAGACTGGAAGCCCTGGGGTGGGACGGCCTGGCGTTCGGCGAGGGCCAGGCCGGATCGCCGGACCAGTATGTGTGCCTGGCGCTCGCCGCGAATGCCACCACCACGCTCAAGGTCGGCAGTGGCGTATCTGTGCCGACGCGGCATCCTCAGATCACCGCTTCTGCGATGGCGACCGTCAACGCAGTAGCCAGAGGGCGAGCAGTGTTCAGCCTGGGTCGAGGCGATGGCGCCATGCACCAGCTCGGCCAGCAGCCGATGAAGGTGCGGGAGTTCGAGACCTACGTCTCTCGGCTCCAGGCCTACCTGAGGCGCGAGACGGTGGACCTGGAGGGCTTCGAAAGCACCATCAGCTCGCTTTTCGAGCGTGATTCCTCAATAGACCTCCCCAAGACGCGCGTGGACATCAGCGCCACCGGCCCCAAGGTCATCGACATCGCCGCACGGCTCGGCGATGGAGTGACCTTCTCCGTAGGTGCCGACGTCGGCCGCTTGAGAGGTCTGGTGGAGCAGGCACGTGCAGCACGGGAGCGCGCCGGGCTCGAGGACCGGCCCTTCGGCCTCGGTTGCTATCTCCCGGTCGCTGTGGGCAGAGGTGATGATCTGACCCGGGCCCGCGAATACATTCGCGGTGCGGTCATGACACAGGCCCGGTTCGGTGCACTCCACGGAAAGCCCAGCAGTGCCGTCGCCGCCGAAGACGCTCAGGTCATCCAGCGAGCAGTAGAGGCCGTCGGGCAGGCGTACCGCACCCACGGCAAACGGTCCACAGGTGGAGGAACCTTCTATCCCAAAGATCTGCTGGACGACGCCTTCGTCGACAGGTTCGCCGTCGTGGGGTCGCCGGAACAGTGCGCTGAGAAGCTTCAGTCCATCATCGACCTCGGCTTCGACCGGCTCGTCCTGCTGACGAAGAGCCTCGGCCAAGATCCGCAGGAAGAAAACGCCACACGCTTCGCGCAGGAAGTCATCCCCCTGCTGCGCGATGGTAGCCCTTCTTCACCTAACCGCACGCAACAGCACCTTCTCAATTGAGGCGGAAAACACATGGACAGAATAGACATCCTCTGGAACATCGAGCAGATCAAGCAGCTCAAGGCCCGGTACTTCCGGTTTCTCGACACGAGGGATCAGGAGGCCTACTTCAACCTCTTCGACGAGGACCTCGAGCTGATCTGGACGGATGAGAACGGTCACGTCTTCCACCAGTCGAACTCCCGGGACGAGCTGCGTCAGTGGCTCACCAGCACACGCGCGGAGGCGCGGAGCCGGGGGCAGGCAGTCCACCACGGCCTCACGTGCGAGATCACCGTCCACGACGAGGAGAATGCCTCCGGCATCTGGTCCACGATGGTCGGACCAAGTGTTCTGCCAGCGTGGGGTGCGCCGCTCCGCGAACGCGAGGGGGCCTTCGACTCCGTCCTCGGAGTTCAGAACCACGGCACTTGCCTCCCGGGAGCGCTGCCAGAGCGCCTCGTCGCTGCTGCCCTCCGCCATGCGAAGGACGGCCAGGCTCTCCCGCACCGCCAGCGGCGCACCCCTTCTGCAGCGCCGCGCCAACTGCACCGCGGTGTCCATCACCTCAGCGCTGGACCACCGCATTGACGAGGCCAAGCTCGCGTGCGCGATGGGCGGACAGCTCGCGCCCGGCAAGGGCGATCTCTACCGCGAGGGCGGGGGGGCGACGACCGAGCCGTACGAGCCCGCCACCACCGCCGACGACGCCGTGCGTCACTTCGGGGAGCGAGAAGGTGGCGTGCTCGACGGCGACGACGAGATCACAGGCGAGGACGAGCTCGAATCCGCCGCCCACGGCGGCACCATTGACCGCAACGATGTAGGGCTTGGTGCGAGCGCGCGGACGAAACCGGCGAAGCCCCACCCGTTGCGGCTCGGCGCCGCCCCCGCGGCCCTGGCCTTGAGATCGCTGCCGGCGCAGAAGTGTCGTCGCCTGCGCCCGTGAGGATGACCGCGTCGATGCCGTCATCCTTCTCGACGGCGCCGACCAGCTGCGCGACCGTATCGGCTGCCACGGAGTCGATCGCATTGGCCCGCGCTGGTCGGTCTGGTTCCAATAATTCTCGGTGGGAATGTCCACGATGTTCTCGAGCCTTGCCCGGGATGGCGGCGAAGTTCGCCGCCCCGTCCAGCCGGCCGTGCTTCTCGACGACTCGAGCGACGAGCGAGTCGACCTGCGCCTCATCGGCGATATCGACTCGCTCCTGGCGTGGGGCGGGAGCGATGTCTGCACCAACCACCGTAGCGCCCCGCCGTTGCAGCAGCTCCACTGCCGCCGCGCCCATTCCGGTGGCTGCGCCGACGACGAGCACGACCTTGTCGTCAAATCTGAGGTTATTCAAGGCATTCTCCGTTCGCTGGACAAGCAGGTGTATGCGCGGTATTAGAAATTCCTATACGCGCAGGTCTTGCACGATCGAGCGGCTGACCGACCTGGTCGCCGGATCGGCCCGTCAGACCAGGTGATAACCCGCGTCCGCGGCGATCGCGACGCCACGTGATGATGGAGGCGGCCTCGTCCCAGCACAGCCACACCGCGAGTGACCGACCGGGTCCGCGCATCGAACCCCGCCATCAACATCGGTGTCGCGGTCGGGCCCGGCAGGACAGCATTGACATGGACTCCAGCCTTGCCGCAGTCCGCCGCGGCGCTCCGTGTGATGCCCACCACGCCCGACTTGGAGGCGATGTAGTCAGGTTGGGGGGCCGCCACCTTGAGCACTCCCGCGGACGCGATGTTGACGATTGCTCCGCCGCCCTCCTGTTCCTGCATGGCATGCAGCTCGTGCTTGAGGCACAGGAAGAGGCCGCTGAGATTGATGTCGATCGTGCGCCGCCACGCCTCATCGTCGAGATCGGCGACCTTTGTTGGAGGCACCGGGGACGCCGGCGTTGTTCACGGCCGCGTCGAGACGTCCGAACGCAGCAATGGTGTCGGTGACCGCCGATTCGACACCCGTCGCGCGCGCGATGTCAGCCGTGATGGCGAGGGCGACCCCGCCCTGGGCCTCGGTGGTCGCGGCCACCGCCTGTGCGGCGGCGTGGTCGCGGTCGCGGTCGACGACGGCGACCTTCGCACCTTCGCGCGAAAACTTCAGGCACGTAGCCTCGCCGATCCGAGAACCGCCTCCGGTGACGAGGGTGACCTTGTCCTGCAGCTTTCTGCCGTGGTGCGGTGTTCCTCCCATGAGCTACTGGTGGACGTGCCCAACCCGGACGACCTCGGCGCGGGGTCAGCCGCCGCGTCGCTCGCTCGGCCGGATCGGTCCTTGCGTCACATGGTCGACGGCGATCGGGGCTCGGTCCCGAGGTGAGCGCGAGAGTGGTGTGCTGCGGTGTCCGACCAGCTGGGAGCGACCGGTCGGAGACCTTACCGAAATCTCGCTGATTATGTTAGCGTGCTCACATGACTGTGAGCTCAGTAGAAGCGAAGGCGCGGGTCGGGTCGGGCAACCGCGTCAGCGAGCGGCGCTCCTAGGGCGCCGAAGCCGACCGTTTGTTCATCCGGGACCACGACAGAGCGCACCAGGACTCCGGCGCCAGCCCGCGCAGCACAGCTTGCAACGGCCGGGCGAACGGCCACGGCGCCCAACGGGCGTGACTCCGTGGCGGGTTGCAAGTCTCTTACACACAGCAGCAGTACGCGCTCGACAGGAGGTGGCGCCATGACCGCGAAGGCCATGCAGCGCATTGACAAGGTTGTCATCCGGTTCGCCGGTGACTCGGGCGACGGCATGCAGCTGACCGGTGACCGGTTCACGGCCGGCACCGCCTTTCTCGGCAACGACCTGGCCACCCTGCCGAACTTCCCCGCGGAGATCCGCGCCCCCGCGGGGACGCTGCCCGGGGTGTCGAGCTTCCAGCTGCAGTTCGCCGACCACTCCGTCCTCACCCCCGGGGACGCCCCCGACGTCCTGGTCGCCATGAACCCGGCGGCGCTCAAGGCCAACATCGGCGACGTGCCCCGCGGGGGGACGATCATCGTCGACGCAGACGCCTTCACCCCCCGGAGCCTTGGCAAGGTCGGTCTCGACGTCGATGTGCTGGACCGCCTCGAGGCGTATCAGCTCCACCGCGTGCCGCTCACCTCCATGACAGTGGAGGCGCTCGGCGGGTCCGGGCTCAGCCGCAAGGACGCCGAACGCTCGAAGAACATGTTCGCGCTGGGCCTGCTCACGTGGCTGTACGACCGCCCGACCGAGACGACGGAGCGGTTCCTGAGGACCAAGTTCCGCAGCAGGCCCGAGCTTGCCGAGGCGAACCTCACCGCGTTCAAGGCCGGCTGGGCCTTCGGGGAGACCACCGAGATCTTCGCCGTCCGCTACGAGATCGCACCGGCGAGCGCGCCCCCTGGCACCTACCGCAACATCACCGGCAACACCGCGCTGGCGTACGGCTTGGTCGCCGCCAGCCAGCGCGCTGGGCTCGATCTGGTCCTGGGGACGTACCCCATCACACCGGCGTCGGACATCCTCCACACGCTCGCCGGCCTCAAGCGCTTCGGCGTGGTCACCATCCAGGCCGAGGACGAGATCGCCGGTGTCGGCGCCGCCCTGGGTGCTTCCTTCGGTGGTGCGCTCGGTGTGACCTCCACCTCCGGACCCGGCCTGGCCCTCAAGAGCGAGACGATCGGACTGGCGGTCTCCCTCGAGCTGCCTCTCGTCGTCGTCGACGTCCAGCGCGGCGGTCCCTCCACCGGGCTGCCCACCAAGACCGAACAGGCCGACCTGCTCCAGGCCATGTACGGGCGCAACGGGGAGTCGCCGGTGCCGGTCGTGGCTCCGTGCTCACCGACCGACTGCTTCGATGCCGCCATCGAGGCGGTCCGGATCGCCGTCACGTACCGCACGCCCGTGGTACTGCTCTCTGACGGCTACCTGGCGAACGGCTCCGAGCCCTGGCTCGTCCCCACCGTGGAGGACCTGCCCGCCGTCGACCCGGGCTTCGCGACCGGACCCAACGCCCTCGCCCCGGACGGCGAGACGCCGGCGTTCCACCCGTACCTGCGGGACGAGGACACCCTGGCGCGCCCGTGGGCGGTTCCCGGCACACCCGGACTGGAGCATCGTGTCGGCGGCCTCGAGAAGGCCGACGTGACGGGGGAGATCTCGTACGACCCCGACAACCACGAGAAGATGGTCAACCTGCGCCGCGCCAAGGTGGACGGCATCGAGGTGCCGGACGTCGAGGTGGACGACCCGGACGGGCGGGCGCGCCTGCTGGTCATCGGCTGGGGATCCACCTATGGGCCGGTCGCCGCCGGGGTCCGGGCCGCGCGGGAGACCGGTGCCGACGTGGCGCACGCACATCTGCGCCACCTCAACCCCTTCCCGTCCAACCTGGGCGACGTGCTGCGCCAGTACGACAAGGTCCTCGTCCCCGAGATGAACCTCGGCCAGCTGTCCATGCTCCTGCGTGCCCGGTACCTCGTGGACGCCGTCGGCTACAACCGTGTACGTGGTCTGCCGTTCGCGGCGTCCGAGCTGGCCGAGGCCATCACGGAGCTCGCCCGGGAGCACGAGACGATAGGAGCGCACCCATGAGCACGACCCTTGGTACCCCGACGCTGCGGTCAGGTCTGAGTGACGTTCCGTCGCTCGCGGACGGGGAGGCGCTGTCCAAGAAGGACTTCACCTCTTCGGCCGAGGTCCGCTGGTGCCCGGGCTGCGGCGACTACGCCATCCTCGCCGCGGTGCAGGGGTTCCTGCCCGAGCTTGGGATCCGGCGCGAGAACGTCGTCTGCATCTCCGGCATCGGGTGCTCCAGCCGCTTCCCGTACTACCTCGACACGTTCGGGATGCACTCCATCCACGGGCGCGCCCCGGCGATCGCCACCGGCCTGGCGACGGCCCGCCCGGACCTCAACGTGTGGGTGATCACCGGCGACGGCGACTCGCTGTCCATCGGGGGCAACCACCTGATCCACGCGCTGCGGCGCAATGTCAACCTGACGATCCTGCTGTTCAACAACAGGATCTACGGGCTGACGAAAGGCCAGTACTCCCCGACGAGCGAGCCCGGCAAGGTCACGAAGTCCACCCCCGCCGGGTCCGTCGACGCGCCGTTCAATCCCATCTCTCTCGCGCTCGGGGCAGAGGCGACCTTCGTCGCCCGCACCCTCGACTCCGACCGCAAGCACCTGACGTCAGTCCTGCGGGCCGCCGTCAGCCACCGCGGCGCCGCGCTGGTCGAGATATACCAGAACTGCCCGATCTTCAACGACGGCGCGTTCCAGATGCTCAAGGACAAGGACTCGGCCACCGCGCGCCTCGTGCGTCTGGAGCACGGCGAGCCGGTGCGCTTCGGCCCGGAGGACCGTCCCAAGGTGGTGGTGCGCACCGCTGAGGGCGGGGTGGAGGCCATCGACGAGGACGCGGCTGACGGCCGGGAGGTCGTCGTTCACGACGCCCGCGCCGAGAACCCGGCGGCGGCCTTCGCCCTCTCCCGCCTGGACGACCTCTCCATGGCCCACGTCCCTGTCGGCATCTTCCGGGACGTCGACCGCCCGACCTACGACGACCTCGTGCGGGCGCAGGTCGGCGACGCCGTCCAGGCGGCCCCCGGCGGTGGCGACGAGGCGCTCACCCAGCTCCTGGCTGGCAACGACACCTGGACCGTGAGCTGAGCGCGGCCACCACCCCCATGACGACCCGAGCAGAACTGATGCACGCCAACGGTGCCGGGACGGAGGCTGCCAACTACGACTACATCGTGATCGGTGGCGGATCTGCGGGGCCGCTGTCGCCAACCGGTTGAGCGGGAGCGGACGCTCGGTGGTCGTCCTCGAAGCCGGGGGCAGCGATCTCTCCCCGTCGTCCAGCTGCCGGTCGGACTCCTGCGCATGCCACCGAAGAACTACTGGCCCTACGCGGTGCAGCCGGACCCCACTCGTGGCGGGCGCCAGGACTCGTGGGCCTCTGGCAAGGTGCTGGGCGGGAGCAGCTCTGTCAAAGCCATGCTGTGGGTGCGGGGCCACCGCGCCGGCTTCGACGAGCGGGCGGACCTTGGCGCGGACGGCTGGGACTACGACAGCCTGCTGCCCTTCATGCGGAAGGTCGAGCGCTTCGGGACGGCGCGAACCAGTACCGCGGCGGCAAATTGCCGCTCTCGATCGCCCGGGTCCGGCTCGCCCACCCGATGGTCCGTCGATTCCTCGCGGCCGCGGCCGCGGCGGAGGCTGGGCCGCCATACAACGAGGACTACAACGGCGCGGATCAGTTCGGCGCCTCGTGGGCGCAGCTCTCCCAGAAGGGCGGGCTGCGCCACAACACGGCGCGGCCCTACCTCGGGGCCGGCCGGCCCCGCACGCTGAAGGTGCGAACCCGTGCGACGGTGCGGGCCAACGCCGACACGGCCGAAGACGCGCCCGCGGCGGCCGGCGGTGCGCTTGCCCACCCAGGTCTGCAGCACGGACTCCCCGGTGATGCGCTACATCTCCGACGGCCTCGAAGCCGGCCTCGAGGGGCCGGGAAGGACCCGCGGCCGGAGATCATGGTGCCGCTGATCGGCTCCCTGCGGGAGCTGCAGATCGTGGGGGAGGAGGCCGAGGGTATCCTCGCCGAGGTGGGCCGCGAGTATGGCACCACCCTGGACTTGCCCATCGGCTGCATGATCGAGCTGCCTCCGCCGCACTGACCGCGCACCGCATCGCGGAGGAGGCCGACTCCTTCTCTTCGGGACGAACGATCTGACGCAGACTACGTGGGGCTTCTCCCGAGACGACGTCGAGGGGGCATTCTTCGCGGACTACCTCGAGAACGGGGTCCTCACCATTTCCTCGTTCGAGACGATCGAGGCGACGGCGTCGGCGCGCTCGTGCAGGCCGGCGTAAGCGGCGGTCGCGCCACCAAGTCGCGCCTGCACATGGGCGTCTGCGGCGAGCACGGGGGCGACCTGGGAGTCCATCCACTTCTTCCACGAAGCCGGGCTCGACTACGCGTCCTGCTCCCCGTTCCGCGTGCCGATCGCGCGCCTCGAGGCGGGGCGCGCCGCCGTCATGGCGGCCGAGGATGCGACGTCGTAGGTACATCGCTGCAGGTCAGCGCGCACATATGAGATTTCGTTGTGTGATACGACATCTCGTGCTTAGGCTCGGGCCGATACGAGGGACTGTGTCCCGTCGACCACATCGAAGAAGATCGGGATCGAATGAGAAGTAATCGTGGGGCCTCCGCCCACAAGTTCCGGACGGCGGCAGCTGCTGGTTCGCTCGCTGCCGTGCTCGCCCTCTCGGCCTGCGGCAGCACCAGCGACGCCACCGAGGGCGACGCGCAGGCCGGCGAGTCGGCCGGCGGCCTGAGTGCAGAAGCGACCAAGGACGAATTCATCGCCGCGTTCGAGGACGTCGACCCGGTCGAGCTGACCGTGCAGCTCGCCACGGGGCCGGACAACCCCTACTCGGTGGCGGCCGTGGCCTACACGGACGCCGTCACCGAGTGGTCCGGCGGGAAGCTCACCTTCGACGTGCTCTACTCCGGCTCGCGCGCGCCGATGCCGGAGATGAACAGCGCCCTGGCCGAGGGCCTCGTCGACATGGGGCAGCACATGCCAAACATCGAGGCCGACGCCTTCCCCGTGGCGGACTACACCTCCCAGCTCATGTTCCTTCAAGAGGGCAGCCCGGTGACCGGCGGTCTCCAGCTGCTCGGCGCCTGGACGGAGTTCGCTGTCACGCACGAGGCCCTGCAGAACGAACTGCGCAACCAGGGCATTCAGCCCTTGCTCCCGATGACCAGCAGCGGTGGCACCGGGCTCGTCTGCAAGGGAGAGCTGTCCACGCTCGAGGACCTGAAGTCGGCGCAGGTGCGCACCTCGTCGAGCTCGGTTGCCTCGGAGGTGGAGGCGCTCGGGGCCATCCCGGTCTCCATCCCCGCGGTCGAGCAGTACGAGGCCATGCAGCGCGGCGCGGTGGACTGCATCGCCTCCAGCCTGGGTGGTGCGGCGGCGTACGGGCTGCACGAGGTCGGCGACAGCTGGACCCTCGACCAGCGCTCCTCGTTCGCCGCCTCCCCCGTGGCGTGGGGGATGAGCGCTGCGCGGTGGGACTCCCTGCCGATCGTGGCCCAGCAGCTGCTGTGGGACCGCCTCGACGTCTTCCTCGACGAGTTCCTGACCGGCAACGTCTTCGGCGCATCCGCCGCGGCCCTGGCGGACTCGGAGGAGGCCGGGCTCACGGTGGTGCCGTGGGGTGACGACGCGGCCGAGGCACTCGCGCAGTTCCACGCCGAGAAGCTCGAGGAGCTCCCCGGCCAGGCCCCGCAGGGGGTCGACGGCGCGGCCACCGTGGAGACGGCGGTCGAGCTGCACGAGAAGTGGCTGGCCAATGCCAAGGAGCTTGGCTACGGCGAGGAACTCCCGTGGGGCGAATTCACTGCCTGGTACGCCGCAGGCGACTTCGATTTCGGCCCGTTCGTGGACGCGGTGGTGGAGGAGGTTCTGGTCCCCAACCGCCCCGCGTGATGCCTCGCTGTCTCGCGCTGACGCGCGCGCAGACGGCCTGACGACGGCGCCTCCCCGGTCGCCCTTGTGCGACCGGGGAGGCGCTCCCAGATGTGGTTTGGCCCGAAGCCAAACTGTAACGACAGATCGTTGTGATGTGCGAAAGCTCGTGCCACACTGTGCGGGCTGACACAGGCGGTGTGACACCGCCCACAGATCGAAGAAGATCGGGGATTTGTTCATGACAGCCAAGCTCGCGCTTCGCCCCTCCAGGTTCCGACCCGTCACCGTGACGGCCGGAATCGCAGCGTTGGCCCTAGGCCTGGCCGCTTGCGGCGGCGCGTCCGGCACGGACGACACCGAAGAGAATCCCGGCAGCGGCAGCGACAACGCTGACGTTTCCGCTGCCGACGGGGTGCCGGCCGGAGCGTCGAAGGAGGACTACGTCGCGGCGCTGGCCGACATCGACGATGTCGAGCTGACGATGCAGCTCGCCTCCTCGCCGGAGAACGCGTACTCGGTCGCCGCGGTGGAGTACGCCGAGACGGTCGAGGAGTGGTCGGGCGGCAAGATCACCTTCGAGATCTTCTACTCCGCGTCCCGGGTGCCCACCGCCGAGATGAGCACCGCGCTTGGTGAGGGCCTCATCGACATGGGGCAGCACCTGCCCTTCTACGAGCCAGACGCCTTCCCGATCAACGACTACGCGACGACGCTCATGTACCTCCACGAGGGCAACGTGCTCCCCGGGTCGCTGCAGTACATCGCTGCGTGGACAGAGATCGGTGCCGCTAGCACGGAGCTCACCGAGGAGTTCCGGGGCCACGGCATCCAACCGCTGCTGCCGCTGGCCGGCAGCGGGTCGAACGGCCTGATCTGCACCGGCGACGCCACGTCGCTCGAGGACATCGCCGGCATGCAGGTCCGCGCGGGCTCCACCGGAATCGCCGCCGAACTCACGGCCCTCGGTGCCGTGCCCGTCACCGTCCCCGCCGCGGAGCTGTACGAGGGCCTCCAGCGCGGCATCGTCGACTGCGCGGCCCAGACCCCAGCGGGTGCCTCGGTCTTCGGTTTCCACGAGGTCACCGACAGCTGGACCCTGGACAACCGAGTGAACTTCTCGGGCACGCCGGTCGGCTTCAGCATCAACGCCGCCAAGTGGGACTCGCTGCCCCTGGCAGCCCAGCAGCTGCTCTGGGACAAGCTGGACGGGCTGCTGGAGGGCATCGTCGCCGACAACATCCTCGGAGCCAACTACGAGGCGCTGAAGAAGGCGGTGGACGCCGGCCTCACCATCAACGCGTGGGACGACGACGCTGCCCAGGCCCTACAGGAGTTCAACCACGGCCGGACGGCTGAACTGCCGTCGAAGGCGCCCGCCGGGATCGACGGCGAGGCCTTCGTCCAGAACGCCGTGGATGTCCACGAGAAGTGGCAGGCAACGTTGGAGGAGCTTGGCCTCGGCCAAGAGGTCGGCTGGGAGGAGTTTGTGGCCTGGTACGAGTCGAATGACGTCGACATGGAGGCCTTCACCCAGGCGATCACCGACGAGGCCCTCGCACCGAACCGCCCGGAGTAGTTCATGACGACATTGACAGAAAATCAGCCGGTACGCGGGGTGTATCACAAGGTGATGGATGTGCTCGGCGCCCTGGGCGCGGTGGGCGTCCTCGTCCTGTGCGTGCACTCGGTGCTCAACGCCGTCCTCCGCAGCCTGGGAGGCGCTGGTCTCACGGGCACGCTGGAGATCGTCGGATTCTGGTACATGCCGGTAATCGGCTTCCTCGGCTTCTCGCTCGCCAAGCGCAACAATGAGCACATCGATGCGAACATCGTGTACGACCACCTGCCCCGCGTGATGCGGCGGGATTTCGACATGGCAGCCAATCTGTTCCTCTTGGCATTCGCCCTGGCCTCTGCCTGGTTCGGGTGGAACGAGGCCGTGCATAACCTCGCAATCGACAAGACCGCCGGGATCACGTCGATTCCAGTGTGGCCGGCGTCGTTCCTCGTGCCATTGGGATGTTTGCTGCTGGCGCTCCAGTCGGCCCTCGACGGGTGGCGGGCGATGCGTGAAAGGAGTGCCGCATGAGCGAGGATCTCGCGATCAAGACGGCGACCGAGCCCCCGGCGCCGCGGGCGGAGCGGAGGGCCCCGAAACGGTACATCGGCTGGCGCCTCCTGGCACCGGTCGTGCTGGTACTCGCCGCGTTCCTGATGGTGCAGGACCTCGAGCCCGAGGCCGTCGGCGGGATCGCGCTGGGCATGATGCTGGTCCTGACCTTCATGAAGGTGCCCATCGGCATCGCCATGGCGCTGCCGAGTGTGATCGGCGTATGGTCCATCGTCGGGTGGATGCCCACGCAGGGCATGCTCAGCCGGATGCCGTATGACTCGGTGGCCTCGTGGTCGCTGAGTGTCATCCCGGCCTTCGTCTTCATGGGCTTCCTGCTGTGGCGCTCGGGCGTCACCGAGCGCCTCTATGACGTAGCACGCCACTGGATCGGCTGGCTGCCCGGCGGATTGGCCGTCGGCACCAACTTCGCCGGGGCCGGTCTGGCCGCCATCACCGGCTCCTCCTTCGCCACCGCCTACACCCTGGGCCGGGCCGGCGTGCCGGAGATGCTCAAGGCCGGTTACGACCGCCGCCTCGCCGTGGGGTCCGTGCTCGCCGCCGGCACTCTCGCCCACCTGATCCCGCCGAGCATCTTCATGGTGATCTACGCCGGTATCGCGGAGGTCCCGATCGGCCCACAGCTGATGGCGGGCGTCGGCCCAGGTCTGCTGCTCGCAGGCGTCTATGCCGTCGCGATCGTCGCGATCAGCATCGTGCTCGTGCGTAAGGGCATTGCTGGTCGGGGTCAGGTGGCCAAGGTCACGTGGTCCGAGCGCATGCTCGGGCTCGTCACGATCTGGCCGGTCCCCCTGCTCATCTTGCTTGTCGTCGGCTCCATCTTCACCGGCATCTTTACCGCCACGGAGGCCGGTGCGGCCGGTGCCCTGGGTGCCCTGGCCATCACCGCGTGGGCGCGACGCAAGGAGCGGCCGCTGTCGCTGATCGGTCAGGCGGCGGTCTCGACCGTGTCCACGGTGGGTGCCCTGTTCCTGCTTCTCATCGGCGCCCACATGCTGACGCGCCTGGTCAGTGTCAGCGGGCTCGGGGATGCGTTCGTCCAGATCGTCGTGGGCATGGACCTCAGCCAGACGGCGTTCCTCATCGCCCTGGCGGTGGCCTTCCTCATCATGGGGATATTCATGGACGCCCTGGCGATGATGCTCTTCAGCGTCCCGATCCTGCTGCCCGTGCTGCAGGCGCTGGAGATCTCCGAGGTCTGGTTCGGGGTGTTCATGGTCATCTTCTGTGAGCTCGCCGTCATCACCCCGCCCGTCGGCGTGCTGGCGTTCACCGTGGCACAGATAGTCCAGGACAAGGCGGTCAACCTCGGCAACAAGATCTCGCTGACCGACGTGTTCACGGCGGCCGCATATGTCGTTGTTACCGCGCTCGTCGTCGTGGGCCTGCTCGTGGCCTTCCCCGACATCGCGCTGTGGCTGCCGAACATGATGGAGCAGTAGCAACTCATCGGCAGCCCGCGGGGCCTGCTACCAGGCGGTGGCAGGCCCCATCGTCGTACCGCGACCAGTGTCCGCCTATCTCGAATTTGCGTACCCGCGCCTCAGGGTCGAGGCAGCCAGGAAGGAATAGCCCATGCGTACGAATCCCAACACGACCGGCGCCCTCGCGGGGAAGGCCGCGCTCGTCACCGGCGCCGGACGGGGGATCGGCCGTGCCATCGCCCTCGCCTTCGCGGAGGAAGGGGCCGACGTCGTCGTGACGTCCCGAACGGCGTCGGAGCTCCAGGAGACCGCGGCGCTGGTCGAGGCCCTGGGGCGGAGGGCGCTGCCGGTAGTGACGGACATGAGCGACCGGGACCAGATCTTCTCCCTCGTCGACCGGGCGCTGGGCGCGTTCGGACAGCTCGACGTGGTCGTGAGCAACGCCGCCCCGGCGAGCCGGGGCGGCGCCCTGGTCGACATGCCGATCGAGCACCTTCAGACGATGCTCACGGTCAATATCGAGGGCACTGTCTCCCTGCTCCAAGCCGCGGGTCCGCACATGCTTCGCCGGGGCTCCGGCAGCGTCATCATCGTCTCCAGCACCCTCGGGCTGAAGGGCAACCCGTTCTCCGTGCCCTACGGCGCCACCAAGGCGGCGCTGAACCACCTCACGCAAAGTCTCGCCGGCGAGTGGGGTCCGGACGGCGTGCGCGTCAACGCGCTTCTGCCCGGGCCGGTGGAGACCGAGCGGGTGCGCCCGGTGACCGACGACCCCGTCAAGCGGGCGCAGATTGCCGAGTTGTTCGCCACCAAGCGGTGGCCACGGATGGAGGAGATCACCGAACCGGCCGTGTTCCTCGCCAGCGACGCCTCGACCTTCGTCAACGGCCACCTGCTCGTCGTCGACGGCGGGCTCTCGGCGCTGGCACGCGAATCCGGCCAGCTCCCGCGGCCCAAGACGGGCGCAACGGCCTCGGTATGAAGCCGGGCGAGGGAGGGCGGCCGCATGGGGCGGCCGCCACCGTGGCGCAGGAGCATCGTCGAGGCGGGGCCTCCTCAAGGCCCGCCGAGGCGCTGCTCGTCCTCGACATGCAGAACGGCTTCCTCCACCGCGACGGGGCGCTGTACCAGGCCATGGGTCACCCGCTGCACGAGATCGAGCGCACGATCGAGGCAAACGCCCGGGCGATACGGGCGGCACAGGACGCCGGAATGCCGATCATCGCGACCCGTCACCGCTATCGGGAAGGCTACGTCGACGCCCCCGCACTCTCGCGCGAGCGGTTCCGGACGATGGACGAGGGGGCGCTGCTCGCCGGGACCTGGGACGCCGACCTCGTGCAGGACTTGCCTCTCGAGCACGCGATCCTACTGGACAAGGTACGCATGGACGCCTTCTTCGGCACGCCGCTCGAATCGCTGCTCCGGCAACTCGGGGTGACTAGCGTGTTCATCGGCGGCGTGGTGACCAATGCGTGCGTCGAAACCACCGCTCGCTCCGCGGCGATGCGGGACTTCCGCGTCACCGTGCTGGCCGACTGCTGCACGACAGCCACCGAGGCCGACCAGGACGCCTCCCTGTCCAGCCTCGCCCGTTTCGGACTGGCCGACGTCCGGCAGGGCGAGGAGGTGTTCTAAGGATGCCGCCACGGTGCAGTCCCGACAATGTCCTCCCCGGCCCAGGGGTAGGCCGGCAATTCGCTCTAGGGTTCTGAAGGAGTTCCATAAATGCAGGCATGGCAATTTGACGGAAATGCGGGAACGCTGGTCCTGGCGGAGGTGCCGGAGCCGGAGGCGGGGCCCGGCGAGGTCCTGATCGCCGTGAAGGCGGCCGGTCTTTGTCACAGTGACATCGGCATCGTGGACGGTCACCTTCCGCTCTCCCTCCTTGGAAAGCTCCCGATTACGCTCGGGCACGAGGTCGCCGGCGAGATCGTGGAGGTGGGAGAGGGGGCGGAGAGGTTCGCCCCCGGTGATCGCGTGGGCCTGCACATGTCCGCGCGGGGGCCCGGTATGGCCATCGACGGCGGATATGCGCCGCTGATCAAGGCACCGACGGACATCCTGGTCCCTATCCCCGACGGCGTCGACTTCGACAGCGCGGCGGCAGGAACCGACGCCGGGATGACCGCCTACCGGGCCGTCAAGATTGCCGGGGAGGTCACGGCCGGCCAGCGTGTCGGCATCGTGGGGCTCGGAGGGCTCGGCCTGATCGGAGCGCAGATCGCTCGCGCGCTCGGCGCAGAGGTGTACGGCGTCGAACCGCGACGCGAGATTCACGACGTCGCCGCCGAGCTCGGGGTTAAGGAGACGTTCGTCGACGTGGCAGACCTCGCCAGCCTCGAACTCGACACCATCCTGGACTTCGCCGGCTTCGGGAACACCACCACCGTGGGCAGCATCCAGGCGGCGCGCCGCGGCGGCCGCGTGGTCCAGGTGGGCCTGGGAGACCCCACGGTCACCCTGTCGCTCACCTTGCTCGTGCAGAAGAGGGTCACCCTGGTCGGGTCGGCGGCCGGCACACCGGAGGATCTCGCCAGTGTCTATGACCTCATGGCTACCGGGCAGATCAAGCCCGTCATCTCAACCATTACGTTCGAAGAGATCGGCGACGGCATTGACCGCGTGCGTGGCGGCCGGGCCCGCGGGCGGCTGGTCGCGCGATTCGAGAATTGACGTTCGCCGTCGCAGTTTCGATTTCTTACGGCACGACCTGATCGAGGACGAGGAGAAGAGAGTATGGAGAGCACACGTGTGATCGAGCCCGTCCGGGCGTCGATGGTAGCCGCTGTCGACCTGCCGGCGACCGGAGTCGTCGAGGTGCGCAACCCCGCACGCGTTGACGAGGTCGTCGGCACCTATCCGAAGATCGGCGTCGACGCCGTCGACGCCATCGTCGAGGTGGCCGAGCAGGCTCAGCCTGCGTGGGCCGCGCTGAGCCCCCAGGAGCGTTTCGACGCCATCGCCAAGGCGGTCGAATCGGTCGAGGTCACCGGTATCGACGAGCTCCTGACCCGGGAGAACGGCAAGATCCTTGCCGAGGCCCAGCGCGAGTTGCAGTACATGAGCTTCCCGGTGAAGTTCCTTGCCCCGCACGTCGAGTGGCTCACCGAGGGAGAAGACCTCGGTGACTCCGGCATGCACCACAGCACCATCTACCGAGACCCGTTCGGGGTCGTCGGCATCATCGCGCCGTGGAACAACCCGATCGGTACCTCCATGCTGGCCGTCGCCCCGGCGCTGCTCGGTGGCAACGCCGTGGTCGTCCATTTCCCGGCCACCGCCCCGCTCAGTGCCCTGGCCGTGTACCGGCAGATGGCCGCCGCCTTGCCCGCGGGCCTGCTCAGCGTGATCAGCTCGCCCGACACCGCCGTGGCGCAGGCGGTCGTGGAACATCCCAGAATTCGAAAGGTGCACTTCACCGGAAGCACCACGGTCGGCAGCCTGATCGCCATCGAGGCAGCCCCGACACTCGCGGCCACCACGCTTGAGCTCGGCGGAAATGACGCCGGCATCGTGCTCGATGACGCACTAGATGACCCGGCGATCTATCCCAAGCTCGTCCGTGCCGCGTTCGGCGTCGAAGGCCAGGCCTGTGTCGCGCTCAAGCGCCTCTATGTCCCGGCCGCACGCGTCGCCGAGGTCGTCGAGGGATTGGGCGCGGTACTGAAGGATGTCGTCGCCGGGGACGGTATGGATCCCGCATCGACGATGGGTCCCGTGCACACCGCGGCCGCGCGCGAGCGTGTGCAAGGCCTCGTCGAGAGCGCCCGTGCGGGAGGTGCCGAGGTGCACGAGTTCGGCACGATGGCCGCCGACCCCGAGCAGGGCCACTTCCTCCTGCCGACGGTCGTGTCGAACATCGCCCAGGACGCCGACCTGGTGCAGGAGGAGCAGTTCGGCCCGACCCTTCCCGTCATCGGCTACGAGACGGTCGACGAGGCGGTGGCCTACGCGAACGACTCCGAGTACGGCCTCGGCGGCTCCGTGTGGTCGAACGACATCCCGCGTGCCTCGGCCATCGCCCGCCGGCTGGAGGCGGGCATGACGTGGATCAACGCCCACTCCGGTGCCGGAATCGACGGACGGGTCCCCTGGGGCGGCGTCAAGCGCAGCGGTGTCGGCCGCGGCGGCGCCAACCGCGGCGGACTCGAGGCATTCACCGAACCGCACGCGGTGATCTGGCCGTCGGGGCAGCGTCCGTAAAGGTCTACCCGCCGCCCATCGACGGGTGGCATGCTGTCCCCGTCCGGACCGCCCGCACGCACGGGGCCCGCAACGTTGCGGGCCCCGTGCCGTCTACGAAGAGCGATTCCGCAGCGACAGACGCCGCATCACCGGGCGCGAAGGGATAATCGCCGACACCGCATACGTCGAGTCCTGACACCGGCCGCTGACTAAGGGATCAGGGAGATACCTCTGGAAAGCCCGAGCGGGTCACGAGCGGCTGAGGAAGTTCCGACTTGGAGTCCTCTACGAAGGCGCGCGTAGACATTTATGGTGGAGAGTGAGCCAGATCACCGCCGCGGCAATCTCGGGCACGCAGTGCAGCGGGAATGTCGGCACTCCGTCGCCGATCGCTTCCGAGACCCGCCAGCACGGCAGCGGAGGAACAACCGAAGGGTGAACCATGTCCACAACGAGTTCGCGTCCAGTCTTTGATGTCGCCTCGTTCAACAAGCTTCCAGATTTTGCTGGGGCCGTCGCGGAGATTCGCCGTGAGGGCTCCATCGTCAGGAGTGAAGATTTCGAAGGCTTTTACGCCGTCCTTGGCTATAGCGACCTCAAGTCCGTTGCCGCGGACAGCGCGACCTTCTGCTCTGGCCAAGGCGCGACGATTCCCCGCCTCGGCAATCAAATTCCGGCCGTTCCCACAGAGACCGATCCACCCGAGCACCGGGACTACCGCAAGCTCATGGTGCCCGAGCTCCGGCCGGACCGCGTCACCGAGTGGGAAGGCGAGATCCGCCAGTCGGTCGATGACTGTATCGACGCCTTCATCGAGCGAGGGAGCGCAGACCTTGCGGCAGAGCTCGCCCACATCGTGCCGCCACGAATCATCACCCGGATCATCGGACTTCCGGAGGAGGACGGCGATCTGTTCGCGACATGGACGACGGAGCTCAACCACGCCTCGACGAGCAAGGACCCGGATGCCAAGGCTGCCGCGGCCAAGGTGATGCTCGACTACGTCGACGGCAAGGTCACGGCGGCGCGAGCCACCGCCGGTGCGTCCTTGCTGCACCGCGTGGCCAATGCGGAGATCAACGGCGTGCCCATCTCCCACGAAGCTGCCATCGGCGCCATCTTCACGCTCGTCATCGCCGGCCACGAAACCACCGTGAATGGGATCGGTGCGTTGCTCTGGCTCGTCGGGGCACACCCCGCGGCGAAACGCTTGCTTCTGCACGATCGGTCCCTGGTGGATGCGGCGGTGGAGGAAGCATTGCGGCTGGAAAGTCCCGTCCTCATGGCCGGGCGCACGGTTACTGCCCCCGCCTCCCTCGGCGGGATCGACATGAGCGTCGGCGACCGTGTCGCGCTGCACTTCGGCGCCGCCAATCTGGACGCCGAAGCGTTCGATCGTCCGGGCGAGTTCAACATCGAGCGCGACAAGAATCCGCACGTCGCTTTCGGGCACGGCATTCACCGTTGTGTCGGTGAGCACCTGGCCCGGGCCGAGATGCGGATCGCGCTGGAGCGAGTGCTCGATCGCATTCCGGACTACGAGGTCACCGGCGACGTGGAGATCGGTGGCAGCAACGTGTTCACCCGCGGCCCCCGGGCGGTGCCCGTGAGATTCACTCCGGGTAGCCGATTCAGCGCCTGACCCGCCGCGATGTGCTGACGCGCTGACCGCGCCGGCCGCGCTGCGGCGATGTGCGCAAAACGGAATGTCCAGACGTCGCCCGGGTGCTATCCGGGCGGCCCGAACGATAGGGATGATCGATGACCGACACTGCAACACCGTCCGCCCCAAGGACGACCGCCGACGAAGTCTCCCGCGGGATGACCGACCTCGAACAGATCAAACGACTCAAGTCACGTTATTTCCGCTACGTGGACACCAAGCAGTGGGATGAGTTCAGGTCGCTGTTCACCGACGACGCCGAGGTGGACACGAGCGAGGCCATCGTCGATCCCCACGGGTTCTGGGACGGCGGCCGCCTGCCCGTGGTCACTCCCGACGCGATGACGACCGCCCTCAAGGCCCGCATGACGGGGGTCTTCACCTGCCACCATGGCCATGACCCCGAGATCACCTTTCACAGCGAGGACCGGGCGTCAGGGGTGTGGGCGATGGAAGACATCGTGCGCCGACCCGCAGGCAGTGAACTGGCGTCGTTCCACGGGTGGGGGTACTACCACGAGGAGTACCGGAAGGTCGACGGTGAGTGGCGCTTCACCCGTGTGCGCGTCGCCCGCTTGCACGTCAAGCAGATCGACCACTTCCCCGCCAAGGACTAGTGCCGGCCATCTCGGGTCGGCGAGCTCAGCCGCAACACGCGCCCCGCAAGAACAGCGGTGAGCGGGCAGGCACCGGAAATGGAAACGACCAGCGGCGGCCGGAAAGGCTGCCGCTGGTCGTTTCACGGACCCGCTGGGTTGTTGATTCCTAAGCGAGGCCGACCGAGGACCCGACAGGCGGTGCGCTCCGCAGGGCGACCCAACGCGTCAGGAGGCCGTCGGCGTTGAACGTGCCGAGGCCGACGCTGGTGGAGCGGACCGGGCCGCCCTCGTACTCGCGAACGGTCGTCTCGAGCACGCAGCGATCCCCGCTGATCAGGAGGCCGTCGATCTCGTGGATCCAGCCGCGCCCGCCGCGGCGTTGGCGAATGAGCTTCTCGAGATCCTGCTTGCCCACTGCCTCGGCAAGGGGCTCACCCGCCTGGTAGGGGGGGTGGGAGTAGAAGACGTCGTCGGCGAAGCACGAGAGCACGAGGTCGAAGTCCGCCGACTCCAGCCCGTTCAGGTAGTTCTCTACCGTGCGCCTCGCGCGGTCGGGGTCGACGTGAATGGTCGGTTCGGTCACGGCAAGTTCCATTGGCGATCTCCTGCTTCTCGTGCGTTAGGGCAACATCTTCGGTTCGTCGAACGATCAGGGCGACGCTCACGACATGTCCGGCCCGGTCGCGGCCCGGGGTCCCGTCCTGCCCGGACGCGGTCGCTCACGTTGCGGCCGCTCTTGCGGGCGGGGCGGCATCCGACCAGGTATTCCGCCACGTCGGGGTGCGGCGTTCCGCAAACGCTCGAGGGCCCTCCTGGCCGTCCTCCGACGCGAGCACGGTGGCGCTCGCCTGTGCCGACCGGCGCCAGAGTGAGTCTTCGCCGCTGCCGTCAGCCAGACGCAGGACGGCCAGGCTCTCCCGCACCGCCAGCGGTGCGCCGGCCAGGCACGTGCGCGCGAGCGCCGTCGCCGCCTCGGCAAGTGCGTCCTGCGGGACGACGCTGTTGACCAGCCCGAGCGACTGAGCCTCGTGTGCCGACAAGGTGCGGCCGGCGATGGCGATCTCGGTGGCAAGCGCGGGCGGAAGTCTCCGTCCGAGGCGGATGAGTCCGCCGCCGCCGGCTACGACACCGTGTGTCACCTCGGGCAGGCCGAATGCGGCATGTTCCGCGGCGACGACGAGGTCGCAGGCGAGTGCGAGCTCGAATCCGCCGCCGACGGCGATGCCGTTGACCGCGGCGATGTAGGGCTTGGCGCGGGGCGCACGGACGAATCCGCCAAAACCCCAGCTGTTTCGCGCGGGGGGCGTGCCGGCGGCCTTCGCCTTCAGATCGCTCCCTGCGCAGAAGTGCCGCGGGCCGGCGCCGGTGACGATTGCGGCACCGATGCCGTCATCGGTCTCCACGGCGTGGATGGCCTCCGCGATGGCATCGGCGGCGGCCGGGTCGATCGCGTTCGCCCGCTCGGGGCGATTGATCGTGATGACGGCGACGCCGTCCGCGGTGTCGAAGAGGACGGGGTCAGTCACGACCGTTACCGCTGCGGGTGGGAAGCGACGAGTTCCGTGTCAGCGCCGATGGGCCCGACCGCGCTGGCACCACCGGGCGAGCCGAGCGCCTCCGCGCGACCGGGCAGGGGCTCGGCGAAGAACCGGGCGTTGTCCGCCAGGAACGCCTCCTGACCGGCCGGCACCTCCGACTCGTAGGAGATGGCTTCCTCGGGGCAGACGGGCTCGCACGCGCCGCAGTCCACGCATTCCTCGGGGTGGATGTAGAGCGCTCGGGCCCCCTCGTAGATGCAGTCCACGGGGCATTCGTCGATGCAGGCCTTGTCCATGACATCGATGCACGAGGTGCTGATCACGTAGGTCATTGCTGTCTCTCCTTGGGTGGACCGCTGTCCGACCCGTCCTTGGGCGAGCCGCCGGAGCCGAACGGCATCCGGGTAGGAAAGCCGGTCGTGACGAGCGGTCACCCCGCGGTTCGAACCGTTCGCTCGCCGTCGAGCGCGGTATCTCGGTAAAGCTACGGATCGGTCCGCGGATCGTCAAGGCTCACACCGCGCGTGGCCGGGTCGGGGAGCGGCGCTACAGGCAGGACCGGAGGCCCTCCGGCACGACGTACCATGGGTCGTCGCGCACCTTGACGACCATCAACGAAGAGTCGTAGCGTGCATCGAAATATCGATCACGATGAGGTGGGTTCCCCAATGCAGGCAGCAGGTGTGTCGACGCCCGTCGAGGCAGGCTTCGTCGGGTGTGAGGTTTCGACATCGTCCGGCCGCGTAGAGGTGCGGAATCCCGCCCGCATCGACGAAGTGGTGGGCACGTACCCCTCGATGGTGCCCGGGATGGTCGATGGCGTGGTGCGCCGCGCGGCGGACGCGCAGCCCGCCTGGGCACGCCTGCACCCGCAGGAGCGCTTCGACCGGATCGTCGCAGCCGTTCAGGGCGTCGAGGTCGATGGTCTTGCCGAGCTCCTGACGCGCGAGCACGGCAAGATCCTGTCGGAGTCGCAGCGCGAGCTGCAGTACATGTCCTTTCCCGTGAACCTGCTCGGCGCCCATGTGCCGTGGCTCGCGGACGGTGAAGACCTGGGCGACTCCGGGCGCCATCACTCGCGGGTCTACCGTGACCCGTACGGGGTGGTCGGCGTGGTCGCGCCCTGGAACTTCCCCATCAGCACCGCGATGATCACCGTGGCGCCCGCGCTGCTCGCCGGCAACGCGGTCGTGATGCATGTCCCGGCGACCGCCGCGCTGACGGCGCTGGAAATTTACGGCCAGATCGCGGCCGCCCTGCCGCCGGGTTTGCTGGCGTTGTTCACCTCGCCGAGCACCGACGTCGCGCAGGCCCTGGTCGAGCACCCGCTGGTCCGGCATGTCCACTTCACCGGGAGCACCCGGGTCGGCTCCCTCGTCGCCCATGAGGCCGCCGACTCCTTGGCGACAACCACGCTCGAACTCGGCGGGAACGACGCAGCGATCGTTCTCGACGACGCACTGGAGGACCCCTCGATCTACGCGCGGCTGGTGCGGTCCGCCTTCGCGTCGGAGGGGCAGGCGTGTGTGGCGCTCAAGCGCCTTTATGTGCCGCGACGCCGGGTCGACGAGGTGTTCGAAGGGTTGGGCGCGGTGTTGGAAAGCACGGTCGTCGGCGACGGGCTCGACCCGGCCACCACGGTGGGGCCGATGCACACCGCAGCCGGCTTGGCCAATGTGCAGAGGCTCGTGGAGGCCGCACGGGCGGCCGGTGGACGCGTGGGGGAGTACGGATCGTTCGCCGTGGACCCGGCCCAGGGCTACTTCATGCGACCGGTGCTTGCCTCCGGCATCGGCGCCGACAATCCGCTCGTGCGGGAGGAGCAGTTCGGGCTCGCCCTGCCGATCATCGCGTACGACGGCGTCGACGATGCCATCGCGCAGGCGAACGACTGTGTTTACGGCCTGGGGTCTTCGGTGTGGTCGCCAGACGTCGAGCGCGCGATGGCGATCGCGCGCCGGCTCGAGGCCGGCATGACCTGGATCAACGCCCACGCGGGTGCGGGAGTCGACGGTCGCGTGCCGTGGGGTGGTGTCAAGCACAGCGGTGTGGGACGCGGTGGCGCGAACCGCGCCGGGCTGGAGATCTTCACCGAGCCGCACGCGGTCGTCGTGCCGACCGCCTAGCCAGGTCGCAGGACGGCCCTCGCAGTCCGCCCTTGCGCGGCGTCAGTGGCGTGCTGGCGGAACTTCGTTCCGGACGTGACGTGGGTCATCGTGGATCGCCCGGTCCGGGCCCCCGTTGCGCCCATACCGCGGAGCCCCTGGCGCGCCACCCGATGCGCGCCTGCGTCGGCACACATAGCGGACGGATTTCGATTCGACCGATGCGTATTGTGATTGACCTAACACTACGAAGAGGCGTAGTGTTCGCCGAGATTTCGGCAGTCACCCCCTCCGGTCCGCCGATGAACCATGGAGGTAGAAGAGAGTGCTCAACAAGAAGATGGTGCGCAGGCCGCGCGCGATGGTCGCGATCAGCGTGCTCGCCGTGGCCGGCATGACCCTGTCGGCGTGCGGAAGCTCGAGCGACGCCAATGACTCCGGCAGCGGCGACGGCGGAGGCGACGCAGTATCTGTCGACGCGGGAGCGAGCCAGGAGGAGTACGCCGAGGCGCTGACCGACGTCGACCCGGTCGAGTTGAGCTTCCAGATGGCCACCGCTCCTGGCGTGGCGACCACGGCCCCGGCCGAGAAGTGGGCCGCGGCCGTCGAGGAATGGTCCGACGGCAAGGTCCAGATCGAGGTGCTCTACTCGGGGGCCCGCGTGCCGGTGCACGAGATGAGCCAGGCCCTCCAGGACGGTCTCGTCGACGGCGGCTTCTTCTTGCCCTACACCGCCCCGGAGATGTTCCCGGTCAATACGTGGAACGGCAGCCTGCTGAGCCTCCACGACGGGAGCCCGTTCGTCGGCACCATGCAGATGTTCGCCGAGTGGGTCGACTTCGGCGCGAACCGCCCCGAGCTCGTCGACGAGGTCCGCGCGAACAACATCGAGCCCCTGCTGATGTGGCTGCCTGGTAACGGCAACGCCCTCTTCTGCACGGAGCCCGTGACCTCGCCGGAGGACGCCGCCGGCATGACCATCCGTACCAACACCCCGATCACGACCGGTCTGGTGAAGGAGCTCGGCGCAGCCACCGCCGACGTGCCCACGGCCGAGGTCTACTCGGCCCTGCAGCGCGGCGTCGTCGACTGCGCGGCGTCGGCCCTCTCCGTCGCGGACTCCATGAGCATCCAGGAGGTGTCGAAGCACTGGACGCTCGACAACGAGGTCCAGGCTCCGCCGTCCCAGGGCAGCATCGCGTTCAACAAGGACACCTGGGAGGGGCTCCCCCTCGCCGTCCGGCAGCTGCTTTGGGATCGCCTGGACGTCTACCTCGAAGCCTCGATCCTCGACCGGGAGTTCGAGGTGATCTCCCACAGCCTGCAGGTGGGACTGGACGCCGGTGTCACCATTCACGATTGGGACGAGCCGACGCGCGAGAAGATGGCCGCCTACCTCGACGGCATCCTCGAGGATGCGGCCGCCAACGCCCCGGCGAACGTGGACGGCGAGGAGTACGTCAGCGCCGCGATCGAGAACCACGAGAAGTGGGCCGGGATCATCGAGGACCTGGGCTACACGGACGAGAGCACCTGGGCCGAGTTCCCGGAGTGGTACGCCGCCAATAAGGACCAGATCGACGTGACCCCGTTGATCGACAAGCTCGTCGAGGAAGTCCTCACCCCGAACCGCCCGACTGCGTGATGTCGAAACGGGCGCCCGTTTGCCTTGATGGAATGGGCGCCCGTTGTCACCTCGCCCGAGACGCCCGCCGTATCGCCTGAAAGGGGCACCCTTGATCACCACTGTCCGATTCATCCGTCGGGACCCCTCGCTTTCCGCGGAGGCATTCAAGTGGCAATATCTCGCCACTCAGGGATCCATGTGGGCGCAGCTCGCGAAGTTCACCCCGCTGGCCGGCGTCGCCGCCAGCTTCGTGGGGCCTGACCAGATCCAGTCCTACCGTGACGACCGGGGCGTGCCCCCGGTTCCGGTGGACTTCGATGCGATCGAGCAGCTGAGCTTCGCGACGCTGAGCGATCTGCGCGAATTCGTGGCAACGGGCGCCCTGCTACAGGTCGCCGAGCAGGAACGTGGGCTCATCGACGAGCCCACCACCGCCGTCCGGAGCGTGGGCCATCAGGAGGCGGTCGCGGCGCGCGCCGAACCGAGCCACGATCGGCCGACCAGACTGAAGACCTGCTTGACCGTCCATCGCAGGGCGGACCAGGATCTGTACCAGTTCCGCGACCACTGGATGACCCATCACCGGATCCTCGAGGAAGTCGCGGTCAAGATGGGCGCCCTGTACCGCATTCATGTCGCCTTCTCCCTGGGCCAGCGGGTCGAGCTGCGCGCCGACGGCGCGGCACTGGTGCCCGAAGACGGCTTCGACGCCTTCATGGACATGTACGCACTTCCCGGAACGGACCTCGTGGCGGCGTACGAGGTACCGCTGGCGCCGGAGGTCCTACGCGACGAGGACAACTTCATCAACCGCGACATTCCCTCCAGGCGAGCAATCATGCATGAGTACTCCATTGTCTAGATTCTCGCTTCATCCACTGTTTTCCCCTCAGCGAGGTGCGTAGTGAGCGACACGCTTGCAAAGACCCGAAGCCGCCTGACCGGCGCCATCACTCTCCCCGCCGCCATCGCGGTGCTCATCCTGATGGGCCACACCATCGTCAACGCGGCCATGCGCGCAGCGGGACACCCCATCGAGGGAACGCTGGAGATCTCCTCATATTGGTGGATGCCCCTCATCGCGTTTCTGGGCTTCGTGACCGCCCAGCAGCGGCACGAACACATCGATGTCACGATCGCCTTCGATCGGATGCCCGCGCGCTTCCGCCCCCAGTACGTCGTGATGGCCGAGATCCTGGTCATCGCGATGTCTGCCTTCATCGCGTGGTACTCCCTGCAGGAAGCGCTGATGTACTTGGAGACGCGGCGGGCGAGCTCGGCGAACGGCACCCCCATCTGGCCGATGAGCTTCACGGTTCCCATCGGCTACGGCCTGTTGATCGTCCACATCGTGTTGACCATGATCGAACGCGCACGGGGAAAGGCAGTCGCGGCCGGCGGTTCCGGAACTTTGAATGAGGTGACTGAGTAAGTGGCTACTGTCTCTACCCAGACGGCGGCGCCCGTGCCGTCCGCGCCCGTCGACAGCCCACCGGCCTCAGGACCGGTCCGCAGCCTGCTCTGGCGCGTCCTCCTTCCGGCCATCGCGATCGCCTCCGGCGCGCTGTTGTGGTTGGACTTCGAGCCCGAGGTCGTCGGTGTCCTCGGCCTCGTCATGATGCTCACGCTCATGGCCATGAAGGTGCCCCTGGGGGTCGCCATGGGCATCCCCGGCATCCTCGGCACGTGGTCGATCGTGGGCTGGCACGCCGCGGAGGGTTCGCTGCGCCGGCTGCCGCTGGAGTCCGCCGCGAACTGGTCCCTCACCGTGCTGCCCATGTTCATCCTCATGGGGCTTTTGCTGTGGCGCTCAGGGCTGACCGAACACCTGTACTCGGTGGCGCGCGTGTGGGTGGGCTGGCTCCCGGGCGGTCTCGCGATCGGAACGAACCTGGCGGGTGCCGGCTTCGCCGCACTGTCCGGTTCGACGATGGGCAGTATCTTCCCGCTGAGTCGGGCCGGCATGCCCGAGATGCTCAAGGCCGGATATGACCGGCGCCTCGCACTGGGGTCCATCGCGGCCGCCGGCACCCTGGCGCACCTGATCCCGCCGAGCCTGTTCCTCCTCATCTACGCGGGCGTCGCCTCCGTCCCGGTCGGGCCCCAGCTCATGGCCGGCCTGATCCCCGGCGTCCTGCTCGCGCTGCTGTACTGCATCACGATCGTCGTCCTGTCGCTGCTCAAGCCCGCGCTCGTCGGAGGCCGGCGCGCCGGACAGCACCGCTACAGCATGGGTGAGCGCGTGCGCTCGCTCGGGAAGATCTGGGACGCCCCCCTCCTCATCGTCGTCGTGGTCGCCGGCATCTACGGCGGTTTCTTCACCGTGACCGAGGCCGGCGCCGTCGGGGCGGCCGGCGCGCTCGTCATCTGCCTGATCCGACGCCGCGGAAAGAACCCGCTGCGGGCGATCACCCAGGCGGCCACCGAGACCGTGTCCACGGTCGGGGCGATGTTCTTCCTGCTGGTTGGGGCCTACCTCCTCAGCCGCATGATGTCCGTGACGGGCCTGGCGAGCTGGTTCGCCGAGATGGTGATCGACCTGGAGATGTCCCGCGTCGCCTTCCTCATCACCATGGTGGTCGTCTACATCATCCTCGGGATGTTCATGGACTCCCTCGCCATGATGCTCCTGACCGTGCCGATCATCCTGCCCCTCTTCGCCACCCTGGGAATCTCCGAGATCTGGTTCGGCGTATTCCTCGTGGTGTTCATGGAGCTGGCGGTTCTCACACCACCGGTGGGCGTGCTGAGCTACATCCTGCACAACATCGTCCAGGATCGGGAGGTCAACCTCGGCCAGCGCATCTCGATCGGCGCCGTGTTCCAGGGGGTGCTCTGCGTGATCCCGGTGGCACTGCTCCTCGTGGGCCTCATGATCGCGTTCCCCGAGATCGTGACCTGGCTGCCGGACTCGATGCCGACGGCGGGCGGCTAGCCACCGCTCCCAGCGGACTATCCACCGCGTCGACCGGCCGGCCAAGCGACAACGCTTGGCCGGCCTCGCCGTCTCTTGGAGACACCCGTGAAGACACCCGGCGGCCGCCCACTGCCGCAGGCGTCCGCCTGGTGCCCACCACACCCCGGGCACGACAAACGCGCCGGCGTCGCCCGAAAAGGGAAGCGATGCCGGCGCGTGCCGTCGATCTGCGGTGCTCTTACGTCCGAGCTGCCACCCCGCCGTCGACCTGCAACGCAACCCCCGTGATGTAGCTGGCGGCGTCGGACAGGAGGAACAGGACGGCCTCAGCCACCTCGGCGGGCTCGCCCAGACGCATGAGCGGCTGATCGGTCGCCATGCGCTTCATCAGCTCCTCGCTGTCGGCAGCCGCGCCCAGCAGCATCGGCGTCTTGATGCGGCCCGGGCAGACGGCATTGATGCGGATGCCCTGCTCCGCGTACTCCATGGCGGCCGACTTCGTCAGGCCGATGACGGCGTGCTTGGCGGCGGAGTAGGCCGAGGAGCCCTTGAGCCCGGTGACCCCGGCGAGCGAGGAGACGTTCACGATGGAGCCGCCGGAGTTCTCTCGCATGGCCCGCAGCTGAGCCCGGTTGAGGTAGAACATGCCGTCGATGTTCACGTTCATCTGGGCCCGGTAGTTCTCGGTGGGGATGTCGGCGACGTTTTCCACCTTCGCCCGGATCGCGGCGAAGTTGGCCGCTGCATCGAGGCGCCCGTGCTGCTCGACGACCCGCGCGACGAGGGCATCCACCTGTGCCTCGTCGGCGATGTCGACCTGCTCGCGACCCGGGCCGGGCTGGATGTCCGCAGGGACCACGGTGGCGCCCCGTCGCTCGAGCAACTCGACCGCGGCCGCGCCCATACCGGTAGCGGCGCCGACGACCAGCACCACCTTGTTGTCGAACCTGAGATTTTCCAATGCATTCTCCGTTTGATCGTTGAAACGCTTGTCAGGCATCGACGAAGGCCGTCGTTGCCTGCCGATGGGTGGGTAACTGTCTGCGCGGTGGGAGGTCAGACCAGGTGGTAGCCCGCATCGGCGGCTACGGCGACACCGGTGATGAGAGAGGCCTCATCCGAGCAGAGCCACACCGCAAGGTTGGCAATCTCATCGGCCTGGCCGATCCGCCCCAGCGGAAACTTCGCCCCCATCTCGTCGAGGGACCTGTTCCGGGCGTTGAAGCCCGCCATGAGCATCGGCGTGGCGACGGGACCGGGGAGCACCGCGTTCACACGGACCCCCGCCTTGCCGTAGTCGGCCGCCGCGCTGCGGGTGATCCCGACCACGCCGGACTTCGACGCGATGTAGTCGGGTTGGGGCGCGGACACCTTGAGGACGCCGGCCGAGGCCATGTTGACGATGGCGCCGCCGCCGCCCTGCTCCTGCATCGCCCGCAGCTGGTACTTGAGGCACAGGAAGACACCGCTGAGGTTCACATCGATCGTGCGCTGCCAGGCGTCGTCCTCGAGGTCGGCGACCTTGGCGTACCCGCCGGGTACGCCGGCGTTGTTCACGGCCGCGTCGATGCGCCCGAAGGTCGAGACCGCGGTACGGACCGCCGTCTCGACGTCCGTGGCGTTCGCGACGTCGGCGCCGATGGCGACCGCGGCGCCGCCGTTGCCCTCGATGACGCCGACGACCTTGCGGGCCGCTTCGGCGTCGCGGTCGACGACGGCTACGCGCGCGCCTTCCTTGGCGAACTTCAAGCACGTGGCCTCGCCGATGCCAGATCCCCCGCCGGTGACGAAGGCGACCTTGCCCTGCAACCTACCTGTCATGTTGTGCTCTCTTTCGATCTCGCGGTGGGCCGTCAACCGGTGGCGAGGTCGGCACGGCCCCAACTGGGCTGTGCGCGCTCGGAAATCTCACGCGGCCTCAGACGATGATGGGCGCCGCTAAACGACTCCTCGGGGAGCGTACCGAAATATCGCGCATCGTGTTAGTCTGCTCACATGACCGACAGCTCCGCGGGCGCACAGGCGCGCTACCTGGCAGACGTAGAAGAGATCAAGCGGCTCAAGTCACGCTACTTCCGGTACATGGACACCAAGCAGTGGGACAAGTTCCGGGCTCTGTTCTGCGACGATGCGGTCGTCGACACCAGCGAGGCGACGACCGACCCGCACGGATACTGGGACGGCGGCGTCCTCCCACCCGTGACCCCGGACGTCATGACCTCGGCGCTGCGCGAGCGCATGGAGGGCGTCTTCACCATGCATCATGGACACAATCCCGACATCGAGATCCACTCGGACGTGGCCGCCTCCGGGGTGTGGGCCATGGAGGACATCATCCGCCGGCCGGCGGGCAGCGAGCTCCCGTCCTTCCGAGGGTGGGGGCACTACACCGAGGAGTACCGCAAGGAGGATGGTCAGTGGCGCTTCGCGAAGGTGAAGGTCACGCGGCTCCACGTGACGCCGATCGACCACTTCCCGGCGCGCGCTGACGGTGTGAGGGCGGGCATCCCAAGCGGGATCGCCTGAGAAGTTTCACGTCCCAGGGCCTCACCGGGGTACGGGACGAGTGGTCAAGTCACGCGCCCTGTGCCGCCGCTCGGCGGCGGCACAGGGCAACAGCAGTGCGGAGGAAAGTGCAATGACGCAAACCGATTTCGTTCTCGGCGACATCAACTCGAACTTCGACGCCGACCGGGCTTATGAGGCCGCGCGCGCCGAGAACGGGCCGGTGTTCCGCACCAATGACCTCCAGGGGTACGTCGCGGTGCTGAGCTACGAGCACGTTCGCCAGGGCGCCGCGAACCACTCGGGCCTGTGCTCGGGACAGGGAGCGACGATCCCGCCGCTCGGCGTCGCCCGGGCCATCCCGACCGAGACCGACCTGCCCGAGCACCGTGAGTACCGCCGGATCATCCAGCCCGAGCTGCGCCCCGACCGGATCAAGGACTGGGAGGGCCGCATCCGCGAGGTGGCCGATGAGGCGATCGACGACATGATCGAGGCCGGCAAGGGTGACCTGCGCCACCTGGCTGAGCGCGTCCCGGCGGTGATCATCGCGGAGATCCTGGGTGCCCCCGACCGCGCCCAGGAGATGCTCGACATCTCGGATCGCCTCAATCGCGCCGCGGGCAGCGACAAGGACGAGGCGATCGCGGCCAAGCAGGCGTTCAGCGCCTTCATCGACGAACTCGTCTCCACGGCGGAGGCCGACCCCGAATACCCCGGACTCCTCGGACTCATCACCCGCGCCGAGATCGACGGCAAGCGCCTGGACCACGAACAGCTCGTGCGCCTCGGCATCAGCCTGGTCCTCGCCGGGCACGAGACCACGGTCAACGGCATCAGCAGCATGTTGTGGCTCATCGGAGCGCACCCCGAGGTGAAGGAGCGGCTGATCGCCGACCCCCAGCTCATCCCCCGGGCCCTCGAGGAGGCGCTCCGGCGGGAATCGCCGGTGACCATGATGGGGCGCACGGCCACCGAGAAGGTCGAGTTGGGCGGCATCACGATCGAGCCCGGCGAGAAGGTGGGCCTGAACTTCGGCGCCGCGAACCTCGACCCCGCCAAGTACCCCAACCCGGGGGTGTTCGACATCGACCGCGAGGCGAAGTCGCACCTCGCGTTCGGTCACGGCATCCACCGCTGCATCGGTGAGTACCTCGCTCGGGCCGAGATGCGCATCGCCGCGGAGCGCGTGCTCGCCCGGATGCCGGACTACCAGATCGACGGCGAGGTCCAGGTGGGAGCCAACATCGCGATGAACCGCGGGCTGGTCTCCCTGCCGGTCGTTTTCACCCCCGGTGCCAAGGTGGGCGCCGACCGTCTTGAGGAGCTGCGCGGCTGAGTGGCTTCCTCCGCGCCGCCCGCGAGCGGCGCGGACGCCATTCCGGCCGGCCCCACGCACCAACCGGGGCCGGCCGGACCGGTATCTCGGGGCCGGCGCCTGACGGCCGGTCCATGTGCGGTCGACGACGAAGGCCGCGGCGATGACGGCAGCGGTGCCGCGCTCGCCCGGCGGCCGGCTGGCAACGACATCTGGACCGTGGGCCGAGTCCACGCCAGATACCTACTGACGATGACACGAGGAGAACAGATGCAAGCCAGCGGTGCTGGAGCACAGCGCGCGACCTACGACTACATCGTGATCGGCGCCGGCTCGGCTGGGGCCGTCGTGGCCAACCGGCTCGGCCGAAGCGGCCGCTCGGTCCTGGTGCTGGAGGCCGGGGGCAGCGACCTCTCGCCGTTCGTCCAGCTGCCCGTCGGACTCATGCGCATGCCGGCGAAGAACTACTGGCCCTACGAGGTCCAGCCGGACGCCACCCGCAACGGGCGCCAGGACTCCTGGGCATCCGGCAAGGTGCTCGGCGGCAGTAGCTCGGTCAACGCCATGCTGTGGGTCCGGGGCCACCGCGGCGACTTCGACGAGTGGGCGGACCTCGGTGCGGACGGCTGGGACTACGACAGCCTGCTGCCTTACATGCGGAAGATCGAGAGGTTCGAGGACGGCGCGAGCCAGTATCGCGGCGGGAATGGGCCGCTCTCGATCGCGCGTGTCCGCCTCGCCCACCCCATGGTGCGCCGCTTCCTCGCGGCGGCCGCCGAGGTGGGCTTGCCCTACAACGAGGACTACAACGGTGCCGACCAGTTCGGCGCCTCGTGGGCGCAGCTGTCCCAGAAGAGCGGGCTCCGCCACAACACGGCCCGGGCGTACCTGGGAACCCGCCGGCCGCGCACGCTCAGGGTCCAGACCCACGCGACCGTGCATCGCGTCCTCTTCCGTGACCAGCAGGCCATCGGCGTCGAGTACGAGGTGGAGGGCCGCCGCGCCCGCGCCTACTCCCGCCGCGAGGTCATCGTCAGCGCCGGGGCGATCGGCACCCCCGCCTTGCTGCTGCGCTCGGGCATCGGCGACCCGGCCGAGCTGCAGGCGGTCGGTATCGACGCGGTCGCCGACGTGCCGGGCGTCGGGCACAACCTTCAGGAGCACCCGACGTTCTCCATGAAGTTCGACGTCACCGAGCGCACCCTCAACCAAGAGCTCAACCCCTGGGGGGTCATCAAGGGCGGCGCGCAGTTCGTGGCCCAGCGTCGCGGGCCGGCGACGGCGCCGCTGTGCAACGCCGTCGTCTTCGGCAGCGTGCGCGAGGGCAGCACCCGGCCGGACTTCCAGGTCATGTACACCCCGTTGGCGATGGTCTCCATCTCGCGCCCCGGCGGTGGCAGCGACAAGCGGAAGGTTGGGATGGCGAAACACGCCGCCGTCTCCGCGCTGGTCTCTCTCCTGCACCCGCGCGCCCGCGGGCGCGTCAGCTTGGTCTCCTCCCGCGTCGAGGACCTCCCGCGCATCGAACTGCCGTACTTCGCGCACGACGAGGACGTCCGTGACGCCACCGCCGCCGGGCGGCGCGTGCGGGAGATCTTCGAGGCCCCCACCATGCGGTCGGTGGTGTTGCGCGAGGAGGACCCGAGCGCGAAGGCGCAGACCGACGAGGAATGGCGCGACTTCCTCGCCGCGTACTGCAACAACGCCGCCCACCCGGTCGGGACGGCACGCATGGGCCAGGCGGACGACGACGGGGCGGTGGTGGACCCGCAGCTTCGGGTGCGCGGCGTCACCGGGCTGCGGGTCGCCGACGCGTCGGTGATGCCGACCATCACCAGCGGCAACACGAACGCCCCGGCGATCCTGATCGGGGAGAAGGCCGCGGCCATGGTTCTTGCCGCCGAGCCGGGCGGCGCCCCGGTCGAGCCGACCGTAGAGGAGGGCGTGCGATGAGCCGCGTCTATGTCAGTGCGATTCTTGACCACCCGGTGGACGCCGTCTGGGACGTCGTCGGGGACTTCCACGGGCTACCGAGGTGGGTGGAACGCATTCAGGACAGCATCGTCGAAGGGGACAGCGGCCGCGGGGCCGTCGGCTCGATCCGGCGCGTCGTGATCGGCCCCGAGCGGCGGACGATGGGAGAGCGGCTGCTGTCCTACGACGCACAACGGCGGCGCTACTCCTACGAGGTCTCCGACGGCCCCATGCCGTATCGGATGACCTCCTACCGCGGCACCGTACGGGTCGCTCCGGTCACCGAGACAGCGCAGACCTTCTTGGAGTGGTACGGGGACTACGGCTGTGCCGCCGAGGACGTGGAGTTCGTCGAGCAGACGATGAGCGCAATCTTCCGTGGCTTCATCGTCGACCTGCGGAAGCACCTCGCCAGCGTCTCCAGTCCGGTGTGATGTTGGGGTGCAGCTGCCGCTCGCGCCTCTGGAGCGGCAGCGGATGACACCTGAGGAGAGGTATGGACGGCATTCGTGATCGGATAGCTTCCGGCTCCCTCCCGTTCCCGGTACCTCTGCATGAGGTCCCCGAGCTCTACGCGCGTCTGGACGAGGCGTACCGCAGGCATCAGGTCGTGGAACTCGTCGGCGCGGCGGGTACCGGAAAGAGCACCGGCGTGGGGCTCTACGCCCATCGCGACGACCGTAGCTGGTATTGGCGTACCGTTGGCGCGCTGGACCGCTCCGCGCATCGCTTCGTGCAGTCCCTCGCCGAGTTGGTGGCGGGCATCGATCCGGACGTGCCCGCCTTCCTCCATCGGCTGTTCGGCGCCGGAGCGACACCCGCCGATGCAGCGGCCTCCATTGCCGAGCGTGTCCCGGCCGACGACCAGCTGCTCGTGCTCGACGCGTGCCAGGTGATCGCCGACGAGCCCGAGGCGCTGGCCGCCCTCGATGCCTTCCTGGCCGGATTGCCACCCGGGGTGCGGGTCGTGGTGTGTAGCGACATCCCGCTGCCGTGGCACCACACCGGGCTGCCACGTCGGCAGCGAACCCGGGTCCACACCGACGGCATAGAAGAGGACGTGCGTAACTGGGTCGCACAGGCCCTGATCGCCCTCGGCGCGGACCCGTCGGCGGTGGCTGGTGCCCCCTTGGCCACCACGGAGGGGGAGGTCCTCGAGTGCCTCCGCCAGGTGATGCCGCGGCGCCTGTTTGAGGCACTGACGACGCTCTCCGTGCCCGAACATGCCACGCGCGACGACGCACGCGCGCTCGGGCTCGAGCCGCAGTGGCAGGAACTCCGCAGCGCCCGGATTCCCTACCTCGCCGTCGACAGCGGCGGGCTTTCGATTCATCCCACCCTGCGCGAGCAGCTACGGACGCGGCTGGCCCAAGGCGACCCGGAGGTACGCCGCCGGGTGCACGCGGTGCATCTCGCCTCCTTGGAGAGGAGTGGGCGCTTCGAGGAGGGCACCGAGATCCTCCTCTCCGCGGGCCATTGGGAGCACGCCTTCGAGTGGTCGGCGCGAGCGCTCGACGCGGTGGTTCGGCGTGGCGATTGGGAGGTGGTGCGCCGGTGGTCGACCGCGCTCGGGGCGGAGCGGATCCAACGGAGCCCACGCTGGACTGCCGCACAGATCCGCGCCGACCATGGGTGCGGTGACATGCGCGCCGTGCGGGCCACCATCCGCTCTGCCGACGTAACCGGCCGGCTGAAGGGCATCGTCTCGGCGGCGCCACATCTGCTGGCGGCGGTGACCTGCGCCGCCGGCTTCGGTCCCGACGAGACCATCCGGCTGATGGAGAAGTACCACCCGGAGGACCCGCGCGGCGCCGTGGTGAGGTACTACGTCGACGTCGCCCACGGGGACGCCCCCGCCCCCCTACCGGAGAACTACCAGGCGGCGGGCCTCGGCAAGCTCGTCGCGTGGAGCCTGCTCCTCCAGGGGCGCCTCGACCACCTCGACGCCATGGTGCCGGCCGGGCACGAGCCTCTGCTCAACCCGTCGATCCTCCTGGGCCAGGCGTTCCTCGGCCGAGCCGAGCGCGGCATGGACCTGTGGGAACGGGTACCGCGCGGACTGCGCGACCGGCCGCATAACCGCTACGTGCATACCGCCCTGAAGGTCGCAAACGGCGACTGGGCCGGCGCCGGCTCACTCCTACGCTCCCTGGCAACGTCGCCCGTCGGGGAGGCGAATCCCGCCGTGTCTGCCTACCGCTGCTCGTGGGGGTACTTCTTGCTCCTGGACGCGGGCCCCCAGCGCGCCATCGACTGGCTGGAGCCCCTTGTCGACACGCTGACGGCCGCCGGGCAGCGGGCGTACAGCGAATGGGCTCGCTGTTTCCTCGGCGCGGCGCTGCTCGCCGCCGGCCGGGACGACGAGGCGCTCACCCACCTCGAGGAGTGCACTGCCTCCATGGTGCGCTCGGGGCGCCGCCTGATGTTGCCGATGGCCGCCCTGGCGCTGTCCGAAGCGAGGTTTCGCGCCGGCGATGCGCCCGGAGCCGCCGAGGCGGCCGACAACGCCTACGACGAGGCCCTGGCGGTTGGGAGCCTCGAGGTGCTCACCCATGCCTTGCGTCAGCTGCCGCAAGTCCTGCGGAGGCAGGTCCGCACGGACGGCCAGGGAAGCCGATGGAGCAGGCTCGTGGCGACGCCCTCGACCGGACGCACCCGGACCGAGCCCTCACGAGACGTCGAAGAGGCGCAGCGCAGCCTCATCCTGCGACCCTTCGGGGATCCGAGCCTGTGGGTCGATGGCAGCCGGGTTGCGGCAGGCCGGTTCAAAGTCCTGGAGCTGGTGCTACTGCTCGTGCACAACCCTCGGGGCCTCACCCGGGCAGAGATCGTGAACAGCATTTTCCCCGATACCGACGCGCGGCGCGCCGGAAACTACTACCGCCAGGTCGTACACCACTTCTCGCGCTCGACCGGGCTCGCCCTGGTCAAGACAGGGGAGAGCATCACCTTCGCCCCTGGCGTCGAAGCCGGCTCACTCGACCAGGACTTCGAGCGCCTCGTGGACAATTCCAACAAACTGTGGGGTGAGGGGCGGGCCGCCCGCTTGGAGTCGGCCCTTGCCCTGTACTGCGGCCGCTTCATGGTCGACAGCGACCTCGCGTGGGTGACGGAACTGCGGCAACGTCTTGAGCTCATCCGAGAAGAAGCCCTCCTCGAGCTGGCATCGATCTACCTCGAGGGCAATCGGGTCGACACGGCACGTCAGCTCTGCGAAGACGTTCTCGCCCCGAACCCGTACTCCGACGCCGCCTATCGCCTGCTCTTCACGATCGAGCGGGTCGTCGGCAGTGAGGCGTCGATGACCTTCGTCCACCGACGGGCAAGCAAGGCGCTCGGAGAACTGGGCCTCGTTCCCGGTGAAGTGCGCAGAATCCTGCTGCAGGGCTAGAGGCGTCTCCACATCCGGCTGCCGGATCGTCCAGCTCGACGCACCGAAAAGGGTACGGAGGTGAGGGGCATTCCACCTCAGCAACGCCACTGACGCGTCAGGTCGACACCTGTAACGGCTCATGTAACGCGCGAGGGCCGACTGTGTCGTAACGCACACTCGGTGCAGCCCTCGACGAGCAACAGGAGCGGATTTGCCTGCGATTCGAGCCGCCGTCGCACGCGCGACCGGTCAGCCACTGGAACTGCTGGATCTTCACCTGGACGAGCCCCAGCCGGACGAGGTCTTGGTCAGGATGGTCGCGACCGGCCTCTGTCACACGGACCTCACCGTGCGCGACACGGTCGTGCCACCCGCGCTTCCCGCGATCCTCGGTCACGAAGGCGCGGGTGTGGTCGAGAAGGTCGGGGCGGCCGCCACGGGGATAAGCGTCGGTGACCGGGTTGCGCTGAGTTTCGCTTCCTGTGGTGACTGCAAGGCGTGCCGGGGTGGCCATCCCGCCCACTGCGCAAGCTTTATCGACCTGAACATGAGCGGCACCCGCCGTGACGGGACCTCGACATTGCGCCATGAGGATGGCACGCCCATCGGCGGCAGCTTCTTCTCGCAGTCCTCCTTCGCCACGCATGCCCTCGCCCACGCCAGCAACGTCGTCAAGATCAGGCCGCAGGACGATCTCGAGCTCGTCGGCCCACTCGGCTGCGGCGTGCAGACCGGGGCCGGCACAGTCATCAACGTCCTTCGCCCGGCACCCGGCTCGTCGCTCGTCGTGTTCGGGGTCGGCGGCGTCGGCATGAGCGCGGCGCTGGCCGCGCTCGCGGTGGGATGCACCACCGTCGTCGCGGTGGACGTCAACGCCGAACGGCTGCAACTGGCGAAGGAGCTCGGCGTCACGGCCGTCCTCGACCCGACAACCGACGACGTCTTGGCGGAACTGACGGCCCTCAACGGTGGCGTGGACTATGCCGTCGACACCACCGGGCGCGCCACCATCGTCAAGACGGCTCTGGAGGCGCTCGCCCCGGGCGGCGTGCTGGCCCTGCACGGGCTGTACACCCCGGACGGGGAAGGGCTCGACGTCGCCGCCATTCCCGCCGGCAAGAGCGTCGTCTCGGTCATTGAAGGCGACAGCGTGCCCCAGACGACGATCCCGGCGTTGCTGGCCCTCCACGAGGCGGGACACTTTCCCTTCGACCGGCTCATCACGTTCTACGACTTCGACAACATCAACGAAGCCATCGCGGATATGGAATCCGGCCGCACCATCAAGCCGGTGATTCGATTCCCTGCCTGACACGTGAGCGCAGTGTCATCATGGACCGCATCACGACTATCAACGCCGAAGTCGTGACTCCACCAGAGACCTTGGGCGTGCTCAATCCCGTCACCGACGAGGGAACTGTCGCTGCGGGCGGCGGCTACGTCAACCGGACGCCCGCTTTTGTGTGTGACTGATTTCCGAGTGTCCTTCAGATCCGGCCGCTTACGCCGGAACCCCTAGGCCACGACCTCAGTACCGCCAAGCACGAGGAGACCAATGAGCATCGACGGCGTCAAGCAGGGGACTCGTCGTCCCGACTTCCGCAATTACGAGTTGCAGTTTGGAGCGAATCCGTGGGACGACTACCGCGCGCTCATGCAAGACGGCGGCGTCGCCTATGCCGCCGAGCACAACGGATTCTGGGCCGTTCTTTCGTATGAGGCGGTTCGCGAAGCAGCGGCCGACCCTGGGCGATTCACCACGACGGGAGGTGCGTCGATTCCCCGGACGACCGATCCGGAGTACCCGGCCATCCCGTTGGAACTGGATCCGCCGGACAACCGTGAGTACCGCAGGCTCCTTCAGGACGGATTGCGACCCGCACAGGTCGCCGCATTCGAACCCATGCTGCGCGCGCGCGTGACCGCATGCATCGACGCCTTCTGTGAGCGAGGCGAGGCGGACCTGCGGGCAGAGCTGGGCAAGCCCATTCCCATCCTGACACTGGCCGACCTGCTGGGGCTGCCCGAGGACGACGCGAAAGAGTTCCAGGGCTGGGTCGACGCTTTTGTGAGTGCCGCGTCCTCCGACAACAGCCAGGCGATGCAAGAGGCAGTAGGAAAGATCCTGGGCTACATCCACCAGAAGGTGGCCGAGGCCACCGAACAGCCCGTGCCGGGTCTGCTCTCCGATCTGGTCAATTCGGAGATCGCAGGAGAGCGGCTGAATCCGGGTAAGGCCGCCGGGATGGCATTCCTACTGATCGCCGCCGGAGCCGAGACGACCATCAACGGCATCTCCTCGGCGATGTACACGATCGGGTCGCGGCCCGAACTCAGGGACCGGCTCGCCGCAGACCCCTCGCTGATCCCCGCCGCCATCGAAGAGGTACTGCGGACGGACTCGCCCGTGCATTACATGGGGCGGACCGCCGTCAGCACGTTCGAGTTCCGTGGGCGCACCATGGAGGCCGGCGAGCGGGTCGCGCTGATGTGGGGCGCTGCCAACCACGACGCCACGAAGTTCCCCGATCCCGACAAGTTCGACGTCGACCGCGACGCCCGTGGCCACCTCGCCTTCGGCCACGGAGTCCACCGGTGCGTCGGCGAGCACCTGGCACGGTTGGAGATGAAGGTCTGCATCGAGGAGGTGCTCCGCCGACTTCCCGACTTCCGGACGTTGGATCCGCTCGAGATCTCCCGGGACAGCTTTTCAAGTCGCGGTCCGCGCACGGTCCGCGTCGCGTTCACGCCCGCACCCCGGTCGGGTAACTGACCCCATCTTCGTTTCACGCCACCGACGACGGGACGTGGGCGGGTCTCTCCCGCGGAGGCCCGCCTCCCGTCGGCTGGGCGGTCCACATTTTCAGTTACAGAGAGGTGACACACCATGACCGAGACGATCAGCACGATGACCTATAGCCAGGTGATCGACGGCCAACCGGCGGAGAGCGCCGACTACTTCGACGTGATCAACCCCGCGACAGAGAGGATTGCCGGCCGGGCACCCCAGTGCACCGATGAGCAGATCGACCGTGCCATGGCGGCGGCCGTCGCGGCCTCGCGCAGTGGGTGGCTTCGTGACAAGGCGAAGGTCGCGGAGGCCCTGCACCGGGCCGGGCAGGTGTTGTCCGACAACGTCGATGAGCTGGCCGAGGTGCTCATGACGGAGCAGGGCAAGCCGCTTGAGGCCGCTCGCGGTGAGGTGCTGTTCTCGGCGGCGTTCTTGCACTACTTCGCCGACCTCGAGCCTGCATCGACCCCGCTCGGAGACGGGACGGCCGCCAGGGGCGTGGTTCGCACGCAACCTATCGGTCCGACCCTGGCGATCACGGCGTGGAACATCCCGATCAATCTTGCCGTGGCCAAGCTCGCCCCGGCCATCGCTGCCGGGAACCCCGTTATCCTTAAGCCGTCCCCGTACACGCCGCTGTCGACGTTGCGCATGGGCGAGCTCCTGCGGGAGGTCTTCCCGCCCGGCGTGCTGCAGGTCCTGAGCGGCACCGACGAGCTCGGCCCCAAGCTCACCGCCCGGCCGGAGATCCGGAAGATCACCATGACGGGCTCCGTGGGAACGGGGGCGAAGGTGTACGCGGCCGGCGCCAAGGACCTCAAGCGGGTCACGCTGGAGCTGGGAGGCAACGACGCCGCGATCCTGCTGGATGACTACGACGCCGCGGCGATGAACGAGCCCTTGTTCATGGCCGCGTTCGCCAACACCGGGCAGCTGTGCATCTGCGCGAAGCGGATCTATGTCCCGGCCGAGCGCGTCGACGAGATCGCCGAGGGCCTGGCCGCGGTGGCGGCGACGATGAAGGTCGGGCCGGGCACCGAGCCGGGCGTGACGATGGGGCCGCTGCAGAACAAGGCGCAGTACGACAAGGTCACCGAGCTCATCGAGGACGCGGTCGCCAAGGGCGCGACCGTCGTCACCGGTGGGCAGCGGCTGCCCGGCGAGGGCTACTTCATGGAGCCGACGATCCTCAAGGGCTGCCGTCCGGGAATGCGCGTGGTCGACGAGGAGCAGTTCGGCCCCGTTATGCCGCTCATTGCCTACACCGAGCTCGATGAGGCGGTGGAGCAGGCCAACGGGACCGAGTTCGGCTTGGGCGGCTCGGTGTGGGGTGCCGATGTCGAGCGTGCGGAGTCTGTCGCCTCCCGCGTGTACTCGGGAATGGTGTGGGTCAACTGCCACGGTGAGGGCCAGTACCCCGCGCAGCCCTTTGCCGGTGTGAAGTCCTCCGGCCTCGGCGCCGAGCTGGGCCCGTGGGGGCTGAACGCCGCGAGCGACCTCCGGGTGGACTACACCAACCTCGGGTAGCGCTACCGGCACGTCAGCGTCATTCGAGACCGGCGGCGGGGTCACCAGGCCCCCGCCGCCGGTCTCGCACGCCTCAGCTATCGGCGGGTGCTGGGGTGAAGCTGACGTGCAGAGCCCTGGGGGCCCGGTTCATCGCGTTGTGCGGCAGCATGGTGATGTCGCCGCTGACCTCGTAATCGGGGATGCGGCGCAGCACCTCCTCGAGGGCGATGCGCATCTCCCGCCCGGGCGAGGTGCTCACCCACGCAACGGTGGATGCCGTGTCCGAAGGTCAGGTGTAGGTTGCGCGGCCGGTCGATGTCGAAGACCTCGGGGTTCTCGAACCGGTTGGCGTCGTGGTTGCCGACGCCGAACATCAGCGCCACCACGTCCCCGGCCTGCAGCTCGGTGGCGCGCTCGGCGATATTGTCGCTCAGGTCCTTGATCTGCCAGGCGTCGTCGTCGGGTGGGCCGAGCACCGCGGTGAACGTGACCCGGGGGAGCACGCCCCCGAGCTCGGCGCGCAGGTCGGCGCTGCCCCTCGCAGCAAATCGGTCGATGCACTCATTGACGATCCGGCGCATCAGCGGTTCCCACTTCGTGCTCGCGTCCGGGCCCAACGTGGGCACGAGGACGCCACAGTAGCCTTGTGTTGCAGCGGGTCGGACTCGGTGGCAGCGCCTCAACGTACGGTCGTTGGGGCGGGGATCGACAACCGCTACGAAATGCTGATGACGGCGCACCCTAGCGGCGTGTGGTCGACATTACAATGACCTCGATCTCCCGATGGGTACCGTTGGAACAAAAGGCCGGGTAGGGCGTCCCTACCCGGCCTTCAGGTGTCATCTGTGGCTCGCCGGCCCCCCTTGGGGTGTGGCGTCAGCCAGCCGCGCGCTGGAGGAGGAGTTCACGTAGCGTCGTCTCGTCGACGACGCGCTGCCCGAGCTCGCACCCGCACGCGGGCATCCCCGCCCAGGTGACCGTCCGGCAGTGCTCGCAGCTGCTGATGCCGTCGGGCACCTGCTCGGTGAGGGGGTTGATGAACCGTGCCACGTCAGTTCCTCCTGAACGTTCGAGCGCGCGCGGGCTCTGCTGCACGAGCGCGGATCCAGCCGATCATGACATGCCGCCCGAGGAGTCCCACACCGCACCCTGGACGAAACTGCTCGCGTCGCTGGCGAGGAAGGTCACGACGTCAGCCACCTCCGCCGGGTTGGCGGGGCGTCCCAGCGCCGTACTCTCCAAGGCCAGCCCGAGCGAGCGGGCATAGAGGCCCTGTTCCTCGCCCTCGAGGACGGAGACGAGGCGGCTGCTGGCCATGAGTCCCGGGCAGACCGCATTGATGCGGACCCCGTGCTCGGACAGCTCCCACGCCAGCCCCCTGGTCAGGGCGCTCACCGCGGCCTTGCACGCGGAGTACAGCGCGGCTCGGGTCCGAGGAATGACGCTTCCGATCGAGGAGACGTTGACGATGGCGCCCTGCTTGCGCGGGATCATCACATCTGCCACCGCCCGGGTGGTGTAGACCATCGAATTGAGATTGATGTCGATGATGCGCGAGTAGTCCTCGAGACTTTGCTCGAGGAACCGTCCAGAGCCTCCGCCGCCCATGCTGTTGACCAGGACGTCGATCTTGCCGAAGCGGGACAGCGTGGTGTCGACGAGCTGCGCGACCGCCTCCGGGCGGGTGGCGTCGGCCTGGTGGGCCACCACTTGGGTGCCGTGGCGGGACGCGACGGCGTCCGCCACCTCCGCGGCGGCGTCCGCGTCGAGGTCCGCGACCATCACATCGGCCCCGAGGGAGGCGAGACGGTGGGTGATGGCCTGGCCCAGACCGGGCCCGGCGCCACCGACGACCACGACAGCGCGACCCGTGAGGTCCAGCAGTTCGGTGACGGGGGCGCGACCGCTCGCCTCGAACGTGTTCGCGCGGAAAAGCTCTTCGACAGAACGGCCGGTCTCGCTGATCGCCATGCAGATGCCCTTCGGTTGCGTCGGCCCACCCCCCTGGGAGCCGAGGTCCGCGATCACGAGCGCGGCCCGAGCAGTGGTGTCGGGGGGCCGCACTTGCCGCGGTATTTCGTAGTACGGTACGACTGTTCATAATACCTGGCAAGGGCGCCCGACCGTGAGGCAGAGCGTCTGTACCGTCAGGGCGGAGTTTCGGCCAGCGAGATGGCTCGCCGCGGCGAGGCGTGCGTGGTCAGACTCCCAGCCCAATCGAATCTTGCTCCAGCGAAGGAGATGTCGCGTGGCCCAGTTGTCCGAAGAGGCTCAGCAGTTCCAGGGATGGCCCGTGCAGGGCGGTCCGCCGCCGAAGGGAAGCATTGCCTGGGTGGTCGGTGTCGGCGCGATGCAGGGCACCGGCGCCTCCTTGGCGCGCCGCCTCGCCGAGGGCGGGATGCACGTGCTTGCCACCGGCCGTACCGAAGCGAAGGTGACGGCGGTCGTCGACGACATTGTCGCGCGCGGCGGCACGGCGACGGCCGTTGTGGCGGACGCCGGGTCCGAGGAGGGCATGGCGCCGGCATTGGCCAAGCTCGACGAGCTCGGCCCCCCGACCGTCGCCATCTACAACGCCGGCGGCTCCCAGTGGCGATCCAGCATCCTCGAGATGGACGCCGACTTCTGGGAGAGCGTGTGGCGGACCAACTGCTTCGGGTCCTTCCTCATGGCTCGTGAGGCCGCCAAGCGGATGCTCGGGCGCGGTGGGGCCATCATGTTCACCGGTTCGATCTCCGGGAAGCTCTCGCGACCCAAGCTGGCCGCGTACTCCTCGGCCAAGTTCGGGCAGCGGGCGCTGGCCCAGGCGCTCGCGAAGGAGCTGGGGCCGCAGAACATCCACGTCGCCAACATCATCCCTCACGGCCCGATCGACGGTGACCGGCTCAACTCGGCGTTCCCGCACGCCAAGGACGCCCGCCCGACCGACGGGATGATCGACCCGGACCAGATCGCGGAGACCTTCTGGGCAGTCATGAACCAGCCGCGCCTCGCGTGGACGCTGGAGATGGATATCCGCCCCTATTGCGAGCCGATCCTGCTGTGAGTCAGTACCCAGACCTGCTCTCCCTGCGTGGGCGCGGGGTCGTCGTCCTCGGTAGCGGGGCCGGCATCGGCGGCCAGGTGTGCGAAGCGGTGGCCCAGGCCGGCGGCCGCGTGCTCTGCGTCGATCTCGACGCAGAGCAGGCCGCCCGCGCCGCGGCACGGTGTGGGGGAGAGGCGCTCGCCGCCGACATCACTGACCGCGCCGCGATGGCCGGCGTCGTCCAACGCGCCGAGGAGCTCTTCGGGGACGAGTTCTTCGGGATCGTCGACGTCGTCGGCGTCACCTTGCCGCGCGCGCTGGCTGATCACGACGACGAGTCTGCGCAGCGGCAGTTCGACCTCGTGCTCCGCCACGCGCTGCTCGTCACCCAGCTGGGCATGCCCGCGTTGGCGCGCCGCGGCGGCGGCAGCGTCGTCTTCGTCGGTTCCCTCGCGGGTTGGCGGAGCACGCTGCGGATCGGCATGTACGGCGCGGCCAAGGCAGCGCTCCACCAGCTCGCCAGCGCGGCCGCGCATGAGTTCGGGCCGGCCGGCGTGCGTGTGAACACGGTCGTTCCCGGCCGGATCGTCCAGTCGGGCACGGTTGCGCCGGATCCAGAGGCGCTGCGGCGCGTGGAGGAGGCGGTGCCGTTGCGCCGGGCCGGCGTGCCCAGCGACGTCGCAGGCACGGTGCTCTTCCTCCTGTCGGATCTCGCCGGCTATGTCACGGGTGCCCAGGTGCCCGTCGATGGCGGGATTCACATGGTCTCGGCGTTGCCGAGCACTCAACCCGCCGTCACCGCGAGCCGGTCATGACCTCGTCGAAGGCCACGGCCGTGCGTGTGCCCGGGCCCGGCAGTGGCACCGGGCGCGCCGGCGCGGCGATCCGCCGCGCCGCGCAGAACTGAAGGAGTCAGATGGACGTGCAGCTGCCAGTGGAGGGGTCGGCGACAGGATCGAGGACCGGCCTCGGGAACGTCTTCAAGCTCGATTACGGGCTCGGGCGGTCGTTGAAGGACGCGGGCGAGATCGCCGCGGAGGCCGAACAGGACTGCTACTCCGGCGTCTGGTCCTCGGAATCGATCCATGATCCGTTCCTCCCGCTCCTGCTCGCGGCAGGAGCCACGAGCCGGGTGGAACTGGGTACCAGTATCGCCGTCGCGCTCGTGCGCAATCCCCTCGTGCTCGCGACCACGGCACGGGACCTGCAGGAGTACTCCCAGGGCAGGTTCATTCTCGGCCTGGGCACGCAGACCAAGGCGCACATCACCCGGCGCTTCGGCGAGGAGTGGTCCCGGCCGGTGGCACGGATGCGTGAGTTCGTCTCGGCGATGCGGGCCGTCTGGCACTGCTGGGACAGCGGCGAACGGCTGAACTTCGAGGGCGACTTCTACAGCCACACCTTGATGACCCCCGCCTTCAACCCCGGGCCGTCCACGTTCGGCCCGCCGAAGGTCTTCCTCGCCGCAGTAGGGGAGCGCATGACCCAGGCGGCGGGCGAGGTGGCCGACGGTTTGCTGTGCCACAGCTTCCTGACCCCGGCCTATTTCCGTGACGTCCTCCTGCCCGCGTTGCACCGCGGGCTGGAGTCCTCCGGCCGGTCGATCGACGACTTCGAGGTCGGGATCCATCCGCACATCGTCACGGGCAGCACCGAGGAAGAGCTCGCCGAGCGGATCGCCACGGTCAAGTACGAGATCGCGTTCCACGCCTCGACGCCCGCGTACAGGGCGGTGCTCGACCATCACGGCTGGGGTGACCTGCAGCCCGAGCTCAACGCGATGACCAAACATGGGCGTTGGGACGAACTCGCCGGCCTGATCGACGACGAGGTGCTGCGCACTTTTGCGGTGGTCGCCCGGCTCCACGAGGTCGAGGCCGAGGTGCGCCGCCGCTACGGCGACGAGGTCACACGCATGAGCTGGCGGTTCGCCTCGGATTCCACCACCACCAAGCGATAGGCCTCATCCGCGAGTGCGGGTCGTGGTGGCGCTGGACCGCCGAGTGCGGGTCTTCTCGCCATCCGCGGGTCGTACAACGACCGCAGATGGCGGAACGATCCGCACTCGCGGCGAGCGCGCGTTTCAAGGGCGCCAACGAAGCATTGTTAATGACCCCGACATCTCGTAAGGTGCCAAGCAGTAAAGCTGAATGGGACATTCCGGTCGCAGGGTAGCGATCGAGAAGCAGAACGGAGCTGCTACGTGCCAGCAACCGAAGGACGACGGCGTCTCGAGGACAAGGTCTGCGTGATCACCGGGGCGGGATCGGGTGTCGGACGCGTCGCGGCCCGGCTCTTCGGGGCCGAGGGCGCGATCGTCGTCGCCACCGACCTCGACGCGGAGACTGGCGCCGAGACCGTTGCCGCGATCGTCGAGCAAGGCGGCCAGGCGATCTTTGTACACGCCGACCTGCGCGAGCGTGACAACATCGAGGCGCTCGCCGCGCGGTGTGCCGAGGAGTTCGGCCGTGTCGACGTCCTCTTCAACAACGCGGCGATCGTGGTGCGCGACGACGTCGTGGACTTCGACCTCGAGGCGTGGGACGACGTCATGCGCGTGAACGTCACCGCTCCGCTGCTCCTCGCCCGGGCGCTGTTGCCGCTGCTGGCGGTCGGCGGGTCCGCGTCGATCGTCAACCACAGCTCTATCGACGGCGTCCTTGCCAACCCGTTCGCTGCCTCCTACTCGGTGTCCAAGGCCGCCCTCAACGGTCTGACCCGACTGATGGCCCACTCCTACGCCGGCCACGGGGTACGCACGAACTCGCTGTGCTCGGGCGGCGCCGCCCGCAGCAGCACCGGGGTGACCTCGGTGATGTCCGGTGTGCTCCGGTCCGACCCGGCTTGGGCGGAGCAGGTCAAGAAGCTGGCCACCTCCACCCCCGCGGGACGCTCAGGGACGATGGAGGAGGTCGCCGCCGTGGCCCTCTTCCTCGCCTCCGACGATTCACTGCACGTCAATGGCACAGACCTCGTCGTCGACGGCGGACGCAGTGCCCTCACCCCGGGTACGGCCGGTGCCGTCCCCCGAGCCGCAAGGACGGATGCATGAGCTATACGGACATGATCGCCGAGTTCGCCCTGATCCCTAGAGAAAAGATCCCGGCCAGCGCGCTCGCCGCCGGGCGCAATCTGATCCAAGACACCCTCGCGGCGTCGATCGGGGGCCACGCGGTGCCCTCGAGCGAGATCGTCCGCAAGGTCGTCACCCAGCTCGGTGGCACGCCGACCTCGACGGTCCTGGTCAGCGGCGAGCGGCTGTCCGCCACGATGGCGACCTATGTCAACTCGCACATGGCGAACTCGATCGACGCCGAGGAGACGATCCACTACAAGGCGCACGTCAGTGCCGCCACGGTGGCGCCGGCCCTGGCCGTGGCGGAGCAGGAGGGCAGCTCGGGGCTGGAGCTGCTCGGTGCGGTCATTGTGGGTTTCGACGTCGCCGCCCGTCTGAGCATGTCCCTCAAGGGCCTGACGGCCACCCCGGACGGCGGCTTCCAGTTCGCCAAGATCACCGGCTACTCGGCCACCGCCTTCGCAGCCACCGTGGGCGCCGGCCGGCTGCTCGGCCTGACCAAGGAACAGATGGTCAACGCGATCGGCATCACGGCAGCGAGCACCTCGGTGCCCGCCTCGTCCAAGTGGGGACTCAACCTGCCTCGGCCGATGACGAAGGTCGCGATGTACGGCACCCTCGGTGAGGTCGGCGTCATGGCCGCGTTGCTCGCCAAGGAAGGCTTCACCGGCGAGGTGGACGCGCTCGACGGCGACCGCGGCTTCTGGGCGGCGGCGGGGTCCTTGGAGTCCAACTGGGACGCGCTCAGTGACCGGCTCGGCGAGCGCTGGCTCGTCGAGGAAATCATCTACAAGGCCTACCCGGCCTGTCGGTTCCTGTGCTCGCCGGTGGACATGTTCTACGAGCTCCAGGCCGAGCACGGTTTCTCCGCCGGCGAGGTCGAGTCCATCGAGGCGAGGATTCTCGGCCCGGCGCTCGCCAAGGGAATGGCCGACCCCGAGGTCGAATCCATGGTCGACGGCTGCTTCAGCCTGCCCTACCTGCTCTCCTGTGCCGCGTACGCCGGGCCCGCCGGGCCCGGCTGGCACACCCCCGAGGCCCGCGCCAACGAGCAGATGAAGGCCTTCGCCCGCCGCGTGAGCGTGTCGATCGAACCCGATGCCGCCCCCGTGATGGCGGAGGACCTCACCCGGGACGGATACAACTCCCGCATGCCGGCCAGCATCCGGATCACGGTGGGGGGGAGGACGCTGGAGAAGCGCACGGTGTACTCCAAGGGAGACCCGTACGACCCGGCCTATGCCTTCACCGCGGCGGACCACGAGCGCAAGTTCCGCAACTACTGCGCACCGTTCCTGCCCGAGGAGAACATCACCGCGGCATTGGAAATCCTGGGCCGTCTGGACCAGGAGCCCTCCATCGAGCCGCTGATGTCCGCTCTTGTCGCCACCCCCGTGCGCGAACAGGTCGGAGCCACCTTGTGAGTCGCCTCAAGGGCAAAGTCGCCATCGTCACGGGCGCCGGGCGCGGCATCGGCCGCGCCACCGCCCTGCGTTTCGCCGAGGAGGGGGCCACGGTCGTCGTGGCTGACGTCGACCGGGAAAACGCTGCGAACGTGGCCACTGAAGCTCAGGGGCATGGCACGGCTACGCACGCACATCTCGACGCCGGAGACGAAGACAGCTGGCGGGCTCTCTTGGACACCGTCGCCCGCGAGCACGGCCGGCTCGACGTGCTCGTCAACAACGCCGCCTCCCGCGTGCCGGCGACCATCGACGAGACCGACCTGGAGCTGTGGCGGCGCAACCAACGGGTCAACTCCGAGGGCACCTACCTGGGCACCAAGCTCGGCGCGGAGGCGATGACCGAGGGCGGCGCCATCGTCAACATCGCCAGCGTCGCCGCGTTCGTGGCGGTGCCCGAGTCCTTCCCCTACAGCGCGGCGAAGGGCTCAGTGGTCGCGCTCACCCGGACCGCGGCCGTGCACTTCGCCCGCCAAAACCGGGGCATCCGGGTCAACGCCGTAGCACCGGGCACGACGTTCACCGAGACCATCTCGGAGCAGCTCGCCACCATCGCTGCGAAGCCGGGCGGGCCTTCGGTGGAAGAGTCACTGCAGCGGCTCGGCGCCAAGGTCCCTCTCGGCCGGTGGGCGGAGCCGAGGGAGATCGCCAACGCGATCCTCTTCCTCGCCTCGGACGAGGCGAGCTACGTGACCGGGCAGTGCCTGCTCGTCGACGGTGGCCAGACCTCGGTATGAGGAACAACGACATTCGCCGACCGGCGGCAGGAACAGAAAGCGGAGAGACATGCGCGTAGGGTTCATCGGCCTGGGCGACCAGGGCGAACCGATGGCTGAGGCGATCGCCGAGGCCGGGCATGAGCTGCACGTGTGGGCGCGGCGCCCGGAGGTCATGGCGCCGTTCGTCGAGCGCGGCGCGGTCGGGCACGCCTCGGCGGCCGAGCTCGCCGCCGAAGTCGAGCACCTCGGGCTGTGCGTCGGGTCCGAGGCGGACGTGCGTTCGGTCCTGTTCGATGGCGGGGTCCTCGAAGCTCTGCCCGACGGCGCGGTGGTGGCGATCCACTCCACCATCTCGCCTGAGGCCTGCCAGCGTATCGCCGCAGAGGCTCCGCCGTACGGTGTTGATGTCATCGACGCGCCCGTCTCGGGGGGACGGCGGGTCGCGCAAGAGCGGGGTCTTCTCGTCATGGTCGGCGGCGAGGAAGCGCCCGTGTCCCGCGCGATGCCGGTGCTCGAGACGTACGGCAACCCGGTCCGCCACCTCGGCCCCATCGGCTCTGGCCAGGTGGTGAAGGTCCTCAACAATCTGTTGATGAATGCCAATCTCACCAACTCGCACCTGGTGCTCGAGCTCGGCCGCCATCTGGGTCTCGACCGTGCCGCGCTGCGCGAGCTGCTCCTGCACGGCACCTCGCGCAGCTTCGCCCTCAGCGCCCTCGACGACCAGGTCATTCCCGGGAAGCTGTCCGCCGTGACCGGCCGGAAGGACCTCGCGGTGGCCCGCCAGTTCATTGACGGCGCCGGCTCGCCGGTCGATCTGCTCGATCAGGTCGTGGCAATCGCGCTAGAGGTGCGAGAGCACCTGGACGGGTCGCTGTCGAGCACTGCGGCGCGGTCCTGAGATGCGCGTAGGGTTCATCGGCCTGGGGGACCAGGGCGAGCCGATGGCGGAGGCCATCGCCGAGGCCGGCCACGAGTTGCACGTGTGGGCGCGCCGCCCCGAGGTCGTGGGGCCGTTCGTCGAGCGTGGCGCGGTCGGGCACGCCTCGGCCGCCGAGCTTGCCGCCGAGGTGGAACACCTGGGGCTGTGCGTGGTGGCCGAGGCGGACGTGCGTTCGGTGCTGTTCGACGGCGTGGTCCTCGAGGCCCTGCCGGAGGGCGCGGTGGTCGCGATCCACTCGACCATCTCCCCGGACGCCTGCCGGCGAATCGCCGCGGAAGCGGCGCCATTCGGCGTCGACATCGTCGACGCCCCCGTCTCAGGCCTGCGTCGCGGTGCCCAAGAGCGTCGCCTCCTGGTCATGGTCGGCGGTGAGGACGTCCCTGTCGCCCGCGCGATGCCGGTGTTCACGACCTACGGCACGACCGTGCGTCACCTCGGGCCGATCGGCTCCGGGCAGGCGGTGAAGATCCTCAACAACCTACTGGCGCTTATCAACGTCGGCAACGCCCACCTGGTCCTCGAGCTCGGGCGCAACCTCGGGCTCGACCGCGCCGCCCTGCGTGAGCTGTTGCTGCACGGCACGTCGCGCAGCTTCGGCCTGGAGGTCCTCGACAACGGAGCGTTCCCCGGACCGGTGCCGCTCGAGATCGTGCGCAAGGATCTCGACCTGGCCCGGAGCGTCGTGGCCAGCGCCGCGCCACCGGTTACTGCCCTCGACCGGGCCGCGATCATCGCCCTCGCGGCGTATGAGCACATGGCGGAATCGTGACCACGACGGACCGGGGCGCCGTGCGCCTCCCTGCCGCCGTCGAGGAGCTCCTCGACAAGCAGGCGATCACCGAGGTCCTCGCCCGCTACGCCCGGGGCATCGACCGGGTGGACCCCGAGCTCATCGCATCGTGCTACCACCCCGAGGCCGTCGACTCCCACGGGCCCTGGGAGGGCACGGGGCACGACTTCGCCCGCCGACCGGCCCGGTCGGCGCCGGAGAACAAGGCGAACCACCACGCCCAGTGCCAGACGCTGATCGAGCTCGACGGCGACACGGCACTCGTGGAGACCTACTTCAGCTACCACCGGATCTATACGACGACGGAGGGCGCCGACCGGCTGCAGGAGGGCTTCGGCCGCTACGTCGACCGCTTCGCCAAGCGCGCCGGCGTCTGGCGGATCCTCGCCCGCAAGGTCGTCATGGATGTGACCAGAGAGGGGCCGGTCACCGAGGAAGTCGTCACGGCTCACCACTTCGAGCAGGGGCAGCGCTATCCCGACGACCTCGTCTACCACCCGGAGCGGTTGCCCCGTGAGCAGCGCTGAGCGACCCGACATCCGGTCGTCGTGGCAGCTCCTGGTCGACCGCGATTTCGGGGTGCTGTTCTGGGGCAAGACGGCCTCGAACTTCGGGACCTGGTCGCACAACATCGTCGCGGCGATCGTCATGTACGAGGTCACCGGGTCGGCGTTTCTGGTCGGCCTGATCAGCGTGGCGCAATTCCTCCCGCAGATCGTGCTGACGCCGTTCTCGGGCGTCATCACTGACCGCGGTAACGCCAAGGCGCAGCTCGTCGCCGGCCACGTGGTCTCCGGACTGGGAGCGCTGGGGCTAGCGGGCTGGATCTGGGCCGTCGGCGGCACTGCGAACCTGTCCGGACCCGCCCCGATCCTCATCTCGGCCCTCGTGGTCGGGATCGGGTTCGTGATCTTCGGGCCGCCCAGCCAGGCCGTCGTCCCCTCCCTTGTCCGCCGCGAGGAACTGCCGCCGGCGATGGCGCTCAACAGCGTGCCGATGACCGTGTCGCGCTCGATCGGGCCGGCACTGGGCGCCATCATCGCCACCCAGCTGGGGGCGGCCGCCGGCTTCGCGGTCGCGGGGGCGGCGTTCGTCGCGTGCGGGCTGGCCCTGTCCTTCATCCGGCTACCCGCTGTCGCGCGGTCCGCCGGCGATGATCTCTCCCTCAGGAGCGCGGCGAAGCACGTGTGGCGGGACCGGCCACTGTTTCTCTTGCTCCTGGCGATCACCGCCGTCGGCGCCGCAGCGGAGCCCGCGGTGACGCTCGCGCCGGCGATCACGGAGTTCGTCGGCGGCTCGGCCGCACTTACCGGCTGGATCGCGTCCGCCTTCGGCGGGGGCGCCGCCGTCGGACTTCTCCTGCTGCGGCCCATGCGCACCCGGTACGGCCTTTCCCGATCGGCGACGACGGGGCTGTTCTTGATGGGGGCGGGGCTAGCGGTGGCCGCCCTCCCGTTCTCGGCGGTCCTCTCGCTCACCGGGATGGCCGTCGGCGGCGTCGGGATGACGCTCGGGCTCACCAACGTCACCACCCTCGTGCAGATGCGGGCGCCCGCGGCCATGCGGGGCCGAGTCATGGCCCTGTGGTTCCTCGGGTTCCTCGGAGCACGCCCGCTGGGCTCCATGCTCAGCGGCTTTCTGACTGACATCAGCTCCGTCGCCGTGGCGCTGCTCGTCACGGCGGCCGGCACGTTCCTCGTGGCCTGGCTGTCCCGGCCGAAGGCGCTCGGCGCGCCGCGGCGGCCCCCCCCGGGCGGGGGGCGCACGCCGCCCGCGGCGGCGGTAGGCCGCCTTGCAGGCCTCCGCGAAGTATCGTAGTGTGCAACGAAATCACGTAGAGCGGGGGTTAACGATGACCACGACTTCAAGCGACGTGTCGCTTGCGGCCCAGACCGATCTGTCACGCCTGGTGGATCCGCGCAGCATCGCGATCATCGGTGCCTCCGACCGATCCGGCAGCCTTGGCGCGCGGTCGGTCGCCAATCTGCTGGACCACTCCCGCTTCGACGGCACGCCGTACCTGATCAGCCGGACCAAGGACACGATCCACGGGCTGCCCTGCTACAAGAGCGTCCTGGACCTGCCGGAGGCCCCCGACGTCGCCATGCTCGTCGTGCCGGCGGCACAGACCCTGTCTGTGCTCAACGAGTGCGCCGAGCGGGGCGTGCGCTACGCCATCGTCTTCACCTCCGGGTTCGGGGAAATGGGGGAGGAGGGCAAGCAGGCCGAGGCCGAGATGGCCCGGATCGGGCGCGAGTCGGGCATGCGGATCTACGGCCCCAACTCACCCGGCCTGTGCAACCTCAACAAGCCGCTCGGCATGATGTTCTCCCCGTCCTTCCACCGGGACCAGAACCCCGGCCCCATCGGCCTGGCCACGCAGGGCGGCGGCATCGGCCGCGCCTTCGTCCAGGGCCTCGAACGGGGGCTCGGGGTGGGCCTGTGGGCGTCCACCGGTAACGAGGTCGACCTCACGGTCGCGGACTTCGTGCGGTACATGGCCGACGCCGACGACATCACCGTGATCGCCACCGTCATGGAAGGCATCAAGGACGGGGCCGACTTCGTCGACGCCGCGCTCTACGCCGCGGAGCGCGGCAAGCCCGTCGTCGCGCTGAAGGTGGGGCGTTCGGAGTACGGCGCCCGCGCCGTCGCCTCGCACACCGGCTCGCTCTCCGGCTCCGCCGAGATCAACTCCGCCGTGCTGCGCCAGGCCGGCGTCGTCGAGGTGGACGACCTCGACGAGCTCATCGACACCGCCGCACTCTTCGCCCGCAAGCTCCCGAGCGGCACGGAGAAGGTCGCGGTCTACGGCTTCTCCGGGGGCGGCTGCGCGTTGGCGGCCGACGCCGTGGGGCACATGGGCCTGGAGCTCGCCACGTTCACGGACGCGACGAACGTGCGCCTGCAGGCGTCCTTGCCCGATTACGCCGCGATCGGCAACCCCGTCGACGCGACCTCGGACATCCTCAGCCGGCCCGAGATCGGTGCCGAGAGCCTCGTCGCGGTGGCCGACGACCCCGAGGTCGGCGTGATCCTCTACCCGTTCCCCTGCGACTACGAGGAGCTCACCGGCCAGATCGGCAACTCCATCGTCGAGGTGCAGCAGCAGACCGAGACCCCGATCATGGCCGCCTGGATGAGCGACCGCCTCGGCCCGGGCTACGACGCCATGGTGGCCGGCGGCCTGGTGCCGGTCGGCAGCATCAACCGCGCGGCCAAGACGCTGCGGCGCTGGATCGACCGGGGCCGCTGGGAGGGCGACACGAGCTGGCGCCCGGTCGGCGCCCACGAGCCGGCGGGCCCCCGGGTGACCGCGACGGAGCCCGAGGCCAAGGCACGACTGTCCCGGCACGGCGTGCCCGTGCCGGACTCCGGGGTGGCCCGCTCCGCCGAGGAGGCGGCCGCGCTCGCCGAGCGCATCGGCTTCCCCGTGGTGCTCAAGGTCGTCAGCTCCGAGATCACCCACAAGAGCGACATCGGCGGCGTTGCCGTCAAGCTCGCCGACGCCGGCGCCGTCCGTGCCGCGTACGACCGCGTCACCGGCAGCGTCCGCGCTGCCGGGTGGGACGTCGAGGAGGTCCTCGTCGAGGCCATGGCCGCCGACGGCGTGGACATGCTGGTCGGCGTCACGGCCGACCCGGTCCACGGGCCCGTCGTCACCTTCGGCCTCGGTGGCATCTACGTCGAGCTGTTCAAGGACGTGTCCCGCCGCGTGCTGCCGCTCAGCGAGAAGGAGGCACGCGCCCTGGTCGAGGAGCCGAACAGCGCCGCGCTCCTGAAGGGGCTGCGCGGCGCCGAACCCTACGACATCGAGGCCCTCGTCGAGTTGCTCGTGTCGGTCTCCCGATTCGTCGAGACCCACGCCGACGTTATCGAAGAGCTCGAGCTCAACCCCGTCCGGGTGCTGCCCGCGGGCCAGGGCGTGGTCGCCCTGGACGCGGTGCTCGTCACCTCAGGCCCCCTGGAGGAGCAGGCATGATCACCACCGAGATCGGACAGACCACCACGGACCGGATCACGGTCCGCGGGCATGACTTGGCCGGCGAACTCATCGGCAACATCGACTTCATCGACATGCTCATGCTCGTCACGCTGGACCGGCGTTGCGAGGGGCACGAGAAGGAGATGCTCAACGCCATCCTCGTCACCGTCACCGACCACGGGCTGACCCCGAGCGCGCTCGCGGCGCGCCTGACCTACATGGGCGCCCCCGAGGCCCCGCAGGCGGCCATCGCCGCCGGGCTGCTCGGCGCCGGCAGCGTCTTTCTCGGCGCGATGCAGAACGCCGCCCAGATGCTGCAGGAGGCCGGGAGCGACCTCGCCGAGGACGCCTCGGACGAGGACATCCGCCGCGTGGCCCTGGAGTTCGTCAGCGAGCGGCGGCGGCAGCGGCGCCCGCTCTACGGACTCGGGCACAACATCCACATCGACGGCGACCCGCGGATCCCGAGCCTGCGTGCGGTCTCCGAGGCGAACGGCTACTACGGCCGGTGGTGGAAGCTGCTCCTCGCCATGGACGACGCCTCGTCCACCGTCTACTCGCGCCGCCTGCCGGCCAACACCGCCGGCGCCGTCGGAGCCATGATCTTGAGCATGGGCCTGCCCGTGCACATGGCCCGGGGACTCGCACTCGTGGGCCGCTGCGCCGGTCTGCTGGGCCACCTCATCGAGGAGGAGACCCACCCGACCGGGCAGGAGCTGTGGGACCTGGTGCTGCGCCAGGACCCCCGCAACGAGCTCCCCACCAAGTAGTCAACCGCTGAACCACAGGAGTAGAGATGCTCAGGAAAGACGCCAACGAAACACTCTCGCGCGTGGGCAAGGGCACGCCGATGGGTGAGCTGTTCCGGCGGTTCTGGCTGCCCGCCGCGCTCTCGTCCGAGATCGCCGAGAAGGACGGTCCGCCCATCCGGCTGAGGATCCTCAAGGAGGACCTCATCGCCTTCCGTGACACCAAGGGCCGGGTCGGCGTCGTGCAGGCCTACTGCTCCCACCGTCTGGCACCGCTCTTCTTCGGCCGCAACGAGGACTGCGGCATCCGGTGCGGCTACCACGGCTGGAAGTTCGACGTCGACGGCAACTGCCTGGAGACCCCGAACGTCCCCGCCGACGCGCCGGACATCCGCTCCCGGGTGGGCATCACCGCCTACCCCGTCGAGGAGCGCGCCGGCGTGATCTGGGTGTACATGGGCCCCAAGGAGCACCAGCCGCCGTTCCCGGCGATCGAGTACGCGAACCTGCCCGCCGACCAGGTCTTCGCCGCCCGCTGGCTGCAGCGCACCAACTGGTCCCAGGGCCTCGAGGGCGAGATCGACAGCTCCCACATCAGCTGGCTGCACCGGGACTTCGACAAGGAGAACACGAAGCAGAAGTCCACCGGCGCGCAGATGACCAACGACGCCGCCCCGCACATCGAGCTGCGCCAGACCGACTACGGCATGGTCTACGGCGCCCGCCGTGAGCACGAGGGGCAGTACCTCTGGCGTGTCACGCAGTTCATGCTGCCGATGTTCAGCCTGATCCCCCGGGGCCCGGGCGAGTTTGTCCAGGGCGGCGGCCGCGCCTGGGTGCCGATCGATGACAACAACACGACCGTCTTCACCTTCGGTTACCGCGTCGACCACCCGATCGAGAAGGCGGAGCTGGAGTCCTACTACCTCAGCGGCGCCCTCTTCCCGCCCCGCCTGACCAAGGGCCCGTACAAGCTGCAGGACGAGACCGTCATCGACACCTTCCTGCCCGTGGCGACCAAGGGGAACGACTACCTCGTCGATCGCGTCATGCAGCGCCACCAGAACTTCACCGGCATCTGGGGCGTGCACGACCAGGACCGGGCGCTCGCCGAGAACTCTCGTGTCATCGAGGGTGACCCGGGCATCGCGGACCGGTCCTTCGAGCACCTCGTGAGCTCCGACCGGGCGGTCGTCGCCGCCCGGCGGATCCTCATCAACATGGCCGACCAGCTCAAAGCCGGAGCCGAGCCCTCCGCGGTGCAGAACGCGGACCTGTTCCGGGTCCGCGCCATCAGCAAGCTCACGCCGATCGAGACGTTCGACGAGTTTGCCGAGACCTACGGGCACGAGTTCGCCGCGGCGTCGATGACCGAGGTCGAGCCGGCGCTATGACGGAACGGCTAGGGCTCGCCATCGTCGGGCTCGGGCTCGCCGGCGGCGGCATGTTGGCAGCGGCGCGGACCCATCCCGGGGTCCGCCTCGCTGCGGCCGTCGACCCGCAGCCCGAGCTCCGCGCGAGATTCGCAGCGGCCGAGGGTCTTCCGGCCTTCGCCGACCTCGGCGACGCCCTGGCCCTCGACGACGTCGACGCCGTCTACATCGCCTCCCCGCACCAGTTCCACCGCGAGCAGGCGGTGCGGGCCGCCCAGGCGGGCAAGCACGTCGTCGTCGAGAAGCCGATGGCGCTGACGCTCGAGGACTGTGACGCCATGGTCACGGCGGCCGAGGCCGCCGGTGTAGTCCTCATCGTCGGCCACACCCACGGCTTCGCCCCAGGGGTGCTCCTCCTGCGCGAACTCGTCCAGAGCGGTCGGTACGGACCCCTCGGCATGATCGCGCTGTGGAACTACACCGACTTCCTCTACCGGCCCCGCCGGCCGGAGGAACTCGACACGAGCGCGGGGGGTGGCATCCTGTTCAATCAGGTGCCCCACCAGGTGGACATCGCGCGCACCATCGCCGGGAGCCCGGTGCGGGCGGTCACGGCGCTCACCAGCGTACTCGACCCGCAGCGGCCCACCGAGGGCAGCTGCGCCGCGTTGGTGGAGCTCGAGAGCGGGGCAGCGGTCAACCTCGTCTACAGCGGGTACGACCACTTCGACAGCGACGAGCTGCACGGTTGGATCGCCGAGGGCGGCGGTCCCAAGACGCCGGCCCACGGCGCCGCCCGTGCCCGGCTGCGTGGGCTCAGCGCGAACGAGGAACGCCAGGAACGCACCACCCGCATGGCCTACGGTGCGCGCACCGTGGCGCGGCCGGAGAACCAGCCGCACTTCGGTGAGCTCGTGGTCAGCTGTGCCGGTGCCGACCTGCGGCTGGGGCGGCATTCGGTGCTGGCGTACACCGACGACGGCGTGGTCGAGCACCCCATCGACCAGACCGCATGGTGGCCCGGCCGGGGTGATGTGCTCGAAGAGCTTGTCACCGCGGTCCGCCACCGCAGCCCCGCTCTCCACGACGGGGAGTTCGGCCGGGACACCCTCGCGGTGTGCCTGGCCATCATCCGATCGGCCGATCAGCGTCGGCAGGTTCTACTCGACTCCAGAAGGGAGCGGTGCGATGTCCCACCAGACCATGGAACGACCCGGCGCCAAGGAGCTTCAGACCATGACCTTGCGCGTGCAGGCAGTGCGCCTCGAAGCGGAGAACATCCTCTCACTCGAGCTCGCGCACCCCAACGGTGAGCCGCTCCCGGCCTTCACCGCAGGTGCGCACATCGACCTGGCGCTGCCCAACGGGCTCTCCCGCAGTTACTCGCTGTGCAACGACCCCACCGAGACGTCTCGCTACGTCGTCGCGGTTGCCCGAGACGCCCAGAGCCGCGGGGGCTCCACCTGGATCCACGACGAGATCCGTCCCGGGCAGCTGCTCGAGGTGACCGGGCCGCTCAACAACTTCGAGCTCGTCGAGTCGGCCGCCACCAGCGTGCTCATCGCTGGCGGCATCGGCATCACCCCGATGATGGCGATGGTGTGCCGGCTCGCGGCCCTGGGGCGGGACTGGGTGCTCCACTACGCGGTGCGCACCCGGACCCAGGCAGCGTTCCTGCCGGAGCTGGAGCGGCTCGCGGGAGAGCACCCGGAACGGCTCCGGCTCCACGTCGACGACGAGAACGGCGGCGCCGTCCTCGACCTCAACTCCGTGGTGCAGTCCGCGGGCGAGCAGGCCCACCTGTACTGCTGTGGCCCCACCCCAATGCTCGAGGCGTTCGAGGCGGCCGCGGCGGCCCTGCCCGCCGAGCAGCGGCACGTGGAGTACTTCTCCAACACCGAGGCGCCGGCCACCGATGGGGGGTTCGAGGTCGAGCTGACCGAGAGCGCCCTGACCCTCGTGGTGCCCGCCGGGAACACGATCCTGCAGACGATGCTCGATGCCGGCCTCGACGTGCCGTACTCGTGCACCGAAGGGATCTGCGGCACGTGCGAGACACGCGTCATCAGCGGGGTGCCCGACCACCGCGACCTGGTCCTCACCGACCAGGAGAAGGCCGCGAACGACACCATCATGATCTGCTGCTCAGGCAGCCAGAGCCCCCGGCTCGTGCTCGAGCGCTGAGCACCGTCCGACATCCCGACACACCGAACCGAAGTGGAGAACGAACATGGCTGAGATCGTCATGGCGGTGGGGACATCCCACAGCCCTCTCCTTGCCATCGCCCCCGAGACCTGGCCGGACCGCGCCAAGGACGACCTGCGCAAGACCGAGCTCTTCCTCGCCGACGGGCGCGTCGTCAGCTACGACGAGCTGAACGTCGAGGTCGGAGGCCGGCACGCGGACGAGGCCACGACCGAGCACTTCGTAGAGCAGGCGGCGCTGGCACAGGCGGCACTCGACCGCCTCGCCGCCGCCATCGACGAGGCCGAGCTCGACGCCCTCATCGTCATCGGCGACGACCAGCAGGAGCTCTTCAGCGACGCCCACACTCCCGCCATCGCCGTCTACAACGGCGACGAGATCGTCACCCACCCGAAGAACGAGGTGAACCCCAACCTGCCCGCCTGGTACCAGGAGGCCAACCGCGGGTACAAGATGGACACGGTCCACCGTTACCCGGGGGCCCCCGAGCTGGCCAACGCGCTCATCGACGGGTTCATCGAGAACGGCGTCGACACGGCCGTCGCGAGCGAGGTCGCCGACCCCTACACCTTGGGCTTCGGCCACGCGTACGGCTTCGTGATCGACCGGCTGGTGGGGGAGCGGCAGATCCCGATCCTGCCGATCATGCTCAACACCTACTTCCCGCCGAACGTGCCTCGCCCGGCGCGGTGCTACGACATCGGGGAGATTATCGCCCGCACGATCGAGGCGCTCCCGACCGGCCAGCGCGTCGGCGTCGTCGCCTCGGGCGGCCTGACCCACTTCGCCGTCGACGAGGAGCTCGACCGCAAGGTGCTCGACGCGCTCGTCGCCAAGGACGTCGACACCCTCAAGGCGCTGCCCCACCTGGGCCTGCGCTCGGGCAACTCGGAAATCCTGAACTGGATCATGACCGCCGGCGCAGCCAAGGACCTGCAGGCCGACGGCTACGAGTACATCCCTGTCCGCCGCACCGAGGCCGGGACCGGCATCGGGATGGCATTCCTCATCTGGCAGGGCGCGAACTCCGTCGCCCCCGCCCGCGTCACGGAAGGAGCCGCGTCCGTATGATCATCGACGCGCACGGCCACCTCATCACCCCGGCATCCGTCTTCGGGATCCGCACCGTGCTGCAGGCCTCGAACGGGCAGCACTCCAAGGAGTGGTACATCGACCGCTACGTCCGTGAGGCCGAGCTCGAGGCGAGCGCGGCCCGGGGCGTGACGCTCATGGACCAGGTGGGCACCGACATCCAGTTGATCTCCCCGCGACCCTTCGTCCTGATGCACTCCCACCCCATCGCGAAGGACGTCGCGCTGTGGGTCGGCCTGCAGAACGACCTCATCCACCGGACCGTCTCGCTCCACCCCGACCGGTACCGCGGCGTGGCCGGCCTGCCGCAGGTGTCCGGCGAGCCCGTCGAGATCGTCTTCGACGAGCTCGAGCGCGCCATCGGCGAGCTGGGCTTCGTCGGCGTGCTGCTCAACCCGGACCCGGACGAGGGCGGGGGCCGCTCCCCGCGCCTGTCCGACCCGTACTGGTACCCGCTGTGGGAGAAGCTGGTCGAGCTCAAGGTCCCGGCCCACATCCACAGCGCGGCTTGCCGCGGCCGGGAGACCTACGACGAGCACTTCTCCACCGAGGAGAGCCTCGCCGTGACGGCGCTCGTGCACTCCGAGGTGTTCGACCGGTTCCCCGACCTCAAGGTCATGATCAGTCATGGCGGCGGGGCGATCCCCTATCAGATCGGCCGCTGGCGGGCGCACTGGTGGCTGGACCTGGCCACGAAGAAGAAGCACATCGCCGACTACTTCAAGGACCTCGAGCACGCGGGCATGAACGGCCTGGAGCTCCCCGCGGCGCCGGCGGACCTCACCAGTTTCGACGATGCCCTGCGCATGCTCTGGTTCGACACCGACGTCCACGCGGAGACCTCGCTCGAGCTGCTCTTCAAGACCGTGGGCACCGACCGGACGCTGTTCGGCACCGAGCGTCCGGGCAGCGGCGGGGCGATCAACCCGAAGACCGGCCGGTCGTTCGAGGACTTCAAGTACACGATCGACCGCCTGGACTTCCTCACGGACGCCGACCGCGGGCTCATCTACGAGCACAACGCGCGGCAGGTCTTTCCGCTGCTCGATGCCCAGCTGGCCGACGACGCCCGGGCCTCCGCCCAGGCGGTGCGGCAGTGACCGTCACCGGCGTCGCCGACGACCTCATCGCGCAGGCCGCCACGTTGCCGACCGCGACTTTGCACGAGGCCGCGGGCAAGGTCGGCGCCCTGCCGGCAGCGATCAGGCCCGTGCGGCCGGGTATGCGCCTGGCGGGCCGTGCGCTGCCGGTGCGCGGCCCGGTGGGGGACAACCTCTGGCTGCACCACGCCATCATCGCGGCCGGCCCGGGCGACGTCCTCGTCTGCGACATGGGGGCCGGGGAGTACGGCTACTGGGGCGAGGTGATGGCGGTGGCCGCGCAGGCGCGCGGCATCGCCGGCCTCGTGATCGACGGTGGCGTGCGCGACGGCGATCAGTTGGGTGCCCGCGGCTTCCCCACTTTCTCCCGGCACATCTCCATCCGTGGCACCGCGAAGGACCCGGCGGGCGCCGGTTCGCTCGGGGATCCGATCCAGATCGGCGACATCACGGTGCGTGCGGGCGACCTCGTGGTAGGTGACGACGACGGCGTCGTGGTTCTCCCCGCAACTCAGGCGGCGGCCGCTGTCGCGGAGGCGCAGCGGCGCGAGGACACGGAGAGCGAGATCTTCGACCGGCTGGTGGCCGGGGAGAACACGGTCGAGATCTATGGCCTGCCCGGAGTGACCAGGTGAGCCCGCACGCCATCTACGTGAGTGGGCTCGAGCACGGCACGAACCCCATCCCGGCGGCGGCGCGGCGCGGGCCGTTGCTGATGACGGGGGCCGTGCGCGGCGTCGACCGGGCGGCGGGCGCCCTGCCCCAGGACGCGGCTGAGGAGGTCCGCCTCGCCTTCGACAACCTCCGCGCCGTGCTGGAGGCGGGCGGCGGCACACTCGACGACGTGGTCCACATCAACGTCTTCCTGGGTGCCGATGGCATTCGCCCGCTCGTCAACGAGTCCTGGGTCACGGCCTACCCCGAGGAGGCTGTCCGGCCGGCACGGCACGTCATCCGCCAGGACCTGCCCGCCGGCATGAAGGTGCAGCTGGAGGCCACGGCGTACATCGCAGAGAGCGGAGGGACCGCATGAGCGACATCATCGCGCGGCTGCAGGCGGTGGACGCCTGCGCCGTGTCCGACGCCCTGGACACCCTGGGCCTCCCCGGCGTGGCCCTCGGCCTCGAGCGGCTCAGCACGCAGAAGCCGGTGCGCGGACGGGTGACCACGGTGCGGCTGGTGCCCGCCGGCCGCGCCGCGCCCTCCGGCCGGCACCTGGGGACCGCCGCCGTCGAAGCATCGGGCGCCGGCGACGTCATCGTCGTCGACCATGGCGGGCGGAACGACGTCTCCGGCTGGGGCGGCAACCTCTCGCTCGCCGCCGCGCAACGAGGTGTCGAGGGCGTGATCGTCGACGGCGCCTGCCGGGACCTCGACGAGAGCCGCGACCTCGACCTGCCCGTGTTCGCGCGGGGCGCCGTCCCGATCACCGCCCGCGGGCGGGTCGTGGAACAGGACTGGAACATCCCCGTCACCATCTCCGGCGTCGAGGTCCATCCCGGTGACTACGTGATCGCCGACGGCAGCGGGGTGGTCTTCATCCCGGCTGACCGCGGCGCCGAGGTGCTCGACGCGGCAGAAGCCGTGGTCGAGCGCGAGCGTCAGATGGCCGAGCAGATCCGCCAAGGTGTCCCGATCTCACAGGTCATGGGCGCGAAGTACGAGACGATGTTGGAGAAGGCATGACGATGGACGACCACGCGGTACAGGCGGCGCTGCGCGAACTGAGCTGCACCGACGTCAGCGATGCCATGGACCGGCTCGGGATCAACGGCCAGTGCCTGGGCATCATGCCGCTCGACCGCACGTTCCGGCTGGTGGGCCAGGCGTGGACCCTGCGCTACGGACCCGTCGGGGAGGACCCGGGAACCGTCGGCGACTACATCGACGACCTCGGTGCGGCACAGGTGGTCGTCCTGGACAACCAGGGCCGTATGGACGCCACGGTGTGGGGTGACCTGCTCACCTCGACCGCGTCCCGCAACAACGTTGCCGGAACCGTCATCGACGGCGTGTGCCGTGACGTCGACCGCGCCCTGGAGCTGGGCTACCCCATCTACGCCCGCGGGAACTGGATGCGGACCGGCAAGGACCGGGTGCGCGTCGAGGCGACCGGGGAACCTGTCTCCATCGGCGGGGTCCGCGTCGAGGCGGGCGACTGGCTCGTCGGTGACGGGGACGGCGTGGTCAGCATCCCACGTGCGCGTGCGGAGGAGGTCATCACTGCCGCCGAGGAGATCCGCGACGCCGAGGAGCGGATCAGGCAGGCGGTTGCCGAGGGACGCACCCTGCGGGAGGCTCGCAGCGAAGTCGGCTACCACCGCCTGCAGACCTACCGAGCGGGCTAAAGGGCCGGAGTATGACCGGAGCCCTCAGCCACGGCGGCTCTGGCAGCTGCGATAACCTCTAAACTTGCGAGTCCGCGCCGGTACGGGGCCGTTAGGTACAGATTGCCTAGCGGGGCGACAAGCATGTGCTCACTGACGATGCCGGGACGTACGCGGGGCAAGATGAGTGGAGGAGATCGGCGTTGGTCAAGCTCGATGCAACCGCGGGGAACCGCGTCCAGCGCAAGACCGGTGCCGGCCTGACCGTGCCCGCGGCCGCGCGAACCATGGCAGTGTTCGAGGCGTTCGCTCGGGAGCAGCGAGAACTGTCCAAGTCGGAGGTGGCGCGTTTGCTCGACCTTCCCGAGTCGAGCACCTCGGACCTGCTCAACACCCTGTACGCGCAGGGTTACGTGACCCGCACGGTCGGGACGCGCCGCTACTACCCGTCGGGGCGGCTCCTGGCCATGGCGACACAGATCGCCGAGAACGACCCGGTGCTGTCCTTCGCCGAGGAGGCCGTGTCCCTGATGGCCGAGCGGACGGGTGAGACGGCCGCGTTCGCCGAGCGGTACAACGACAAGATCAAAGTCCTCGCTGTTTCGCAGGGTCGCCACCGCCTGCGGTATGTCATCAATGTCGGGGACTCCTTCACTGTCCATGGGACGGCACTTGGCAAGGCACTGCTGAGCCAGATGCCTGACGACGAGCTCGCGCGGCTACTCCGGCTGAACCCGCTGCCGAGGCTGACGTCGGAGACCAAGACCGACCCGCGCGCTATCGAGGAGGACATCCGGGACTCGCGCGAGCGCGGCTACTTCCATGCGCGCGACGAGGGCACGATCGGGGTGAGCTCGCTCGCCGTGGCAGGGCACGTCGGTGACCGGCCTGTCGCACTGGGCATCATCGGGCCGACCGAGCGCATCGTGGACAACTTCGACGAGCTCGTCGAGGTCGTCAAGGAGATCGGCGAGACGGTCTTCCGGGGCGAGTAACTGGCGCGACGGGCCGGGCCGTTGCCGGCCGGCGCCGTAGCAACCCGGGACCTTGGGATGTCGCCGGAGGAGCGCGTGCTCCCGACGCTGGGACGGATGTGGCGCGCCCGGGTGCCGCAGTCCGATGTGCTTGACCTACGAAGATCCGGCCGTAAGTTCGAAATATCGCAGACTGTGTGTGTCGCGGGGCACACGTGCACGTCCAGGCCCGTCTTTCGCAAAGGAGCGAATATGTCAGCAGTGGTGCAGGAGATCGATCAGCTCTTCATCGGCGGGCAGTGGGTGGCCCCCTCGAGTAACCTGCGGATCGAATCCATTGCCCCCGGCACCGGGCTGCCGCTGGGCAGCGTGGCCGCGGCCGACACGCAGGACGTGGACCGTGCGGTCGCCGCCGCACGCGCGGCCCTGGACTCCGGCGAGTGGCAGCGCTTGCCCCCGACCGCCCGGGCTGCGGCCCTCGCCCCGCTGGCAGATGCCATCAAGGAGCGCGCCGAGGAGTTCGCCACCCTGGTCAGCGCCGAGGTCGGCTGCGCGATCAGCTACTCGCGCACGCGGCAGGTGCCCGGGGCCGCCATGATGGTCGACTATTTCGCCTCCCTGGCGGCGTCGACGGCATGGGAGGAGCGGCGGCCTGGCTTCGTCAAGGACTCGATCGTGCTGCGCGAGCCCGTCGGAGTGGTCGCGGCCGTCGTGCCCTGGAACACGCCGCTGATGTCGGTGATGGTCAAGGCCATCCCCGCACTCATCGCCGGGTGCGCCGTGGTGGTGAAGACCCCGCCGGAGATCGCCCTGTGCTCGGTGGAGATCGCCAAGATGTTGGAGGCCTGTGACCTCCCGGCCGGCTTGGTGAGCCTGCTCGTCGCCGACCGTGAGGTCAGCGAGCACCTGGTGAGCCACCCCGACGTGGACAAGGTCGCCTTCACCGGCAGCACCGCCGTCGGCAAGCGCATCCTCGAGATCTGTGCGCGCAGCGTGCGCCGCGCCACGATGGAACTCGGCGGGAAGTCGTCGGCGATCGTGCTGGACGACGCCGATCTGGAGACCACCGTCGCCGGCCTCGTCGCCGGCGGCATGACCATCAACGGCCAGCAGTGCACGGCCCAGCAGCGGGTGCTGTTGCCGGAGTCGCGGGCCGCAGAGTTCACCGAGGCGATCGTCGCGGCGGTCAAGGCGCTCAAGGTCGGCGACCCCCTCGACGAGGCGACCGAGGTGGGTCCGCTGATCGCCGAGCGTCAGCGCGAGCGCGTCGAGGGCCTGCTTGCCACTGCGCGGGAGGAGGGCGCGACGGTGCTCGCCGGCGGTGGGCGCCCCGCGGGCCTGGATGCCGGCTGGTACGTCGAGCCGACGGTGCTGGGCAACGTCGCGCCGGACTCCACGATCGGGCAGGTGGAGGTGTTCGGCCCCGCGTTGTGCCTGATGATCTACCGCGACGAGGACGAGGCGGTCGTGATCGCCAACGGCACCGAGTACGGGCTGGCCGGCGCGGTGTGGACCGGCGACGAGGCCCGCGGGGAGCGGGTGGCCCGGCGCGTGCGCACCGGCATGTGCGGCGTCAACGGCTTGAGCGTGGACTTCGCCGCGCCCTTCGGTGGCATCGGGGCCTCCGGGTTGGGACGCGAGATGGGTCCCGAGGGTCTTGAGGCGTTCGTGGAGTACAAGACCCTCACGGTCCCGAAGTCCCAGGCCTGACCCCCGAAAAAAGTGAAAAGTAGGGGAATGTGGCGAGACGTCATCTTCTCCGCGAGACGTCAACTTCTCCACGAGACTTCACGATCTCCCGGGTGAGGCGTCATTCGTTCGGTGAGATGTCACGTTTCCTGAGGGCGAAACCCTCACAAGACCCGAGGAAGCGAGCAATCCATTGTTCCGATCTGAACGCGCGCGAAGGCTTTCGAAGAGGCCGGTCTGGCTGACGGAGGAATGGTCCGACGGCGCCGTCACCATCGAGCTGCTCTACTCCGGTTCCCGAGTGCCCGTCAACGAGATGAACGTGGCCCTTGCCGAAGGCCTGGTGGATATGGGGATCCATCAACCCACCGGTGAGCCGGAGTTGTTCCCGATCACCAGTTACCTCGGCGACCTCATGTTCCTCCACGAGACCACGCCCTTCGTCGGCGCACTGCAGGGCGTCGCCGCCTGGACCGAGGTGGGTCTGACCGAACCCGCCGTCCGAGACGAGATGCGGACCAACGGCATCCAGCCCCTCATGCCGCTGTCGTTCACGGGCGGAGCCTTCCTGCTCTGCGCGGGCGAGCCGGTCACCTCGCTCGACGACGCAGGCGGAAAGCGGATCCGGGTGACGTCGGCGGCCCACAAGGCCGAGGTCGAAGCGTTGGGGGCGGCGCGGGTTTCCCTGCCGGTCCCGGAGCTCTATGAGGGCCTGCAGCGCGGCGTCATCGACTGCGTCGACGCCAACCTCCTGCTCGCCAGCGTCATGGGACTGACCGAGGTCACCGACGCATGGACGATCGACAGCGGAGTTCAGTTCTCAGGGACACCCACCTCGTTCGGGATGACAAGCGCAACCTGGGACGGCCTCGACCTGCCGGTGCGGCAACTCCTCTGGGATCGGCTCGACGTGTTTATCGAGGCACACATCCAGCACTCGGTCTTCGAGACCTATGTCGACGGCCTCACGATGTCTCAGGACGGTGGCCTCAGCTTCAACGAGTGGGAGCCGGATGCCCGGACTGCCCTTGAGGATCACTTCGAAAGCGTGCTCGCGAGCCATAGCCTGGAAGCCCCGGCCGGACTGGACGGCGAGGCGATCGTCAACACCGTCAATGACGCTCACGCGGAATGGCTCGAACGCGTCGGGGAGTTGGGTTTCTCCGAGAACCCCTCGTGGGCCGAGTTCGCGGATTGGTTCCAAACGAATGAGCCCGATCTGCGGGTCTACGTGGACGCGCTTGCCGAGAAGGTCTTGGCACCTCAGCGCCCCGCCCAATGAGCAATCCCCGCACAGCCCAGCCGGGTGAGACGGCGTCGGCCTGTTATGACATCTCGCCGAGAAGTTGACGTCTCGCCGAGGAGATGACGTCTCGCGGAGAAGTTGACGTCTCGCCGGCTGGGGGCATGGGGTCTGGTCGGGCCGGGGTGGGCGCGCAGGGTAGCTTGACGGGCACGAGCGCGACCGGTTAACTGCCGCGAAGTATCGTAGGTTGCGATGAAGTATCGTGGGAGTGGTCGCTGACACCACTTGAGCGGGCTCGAGGCCGAGCCCGAACCTGGACAGAAGCTTCGCAACGTCGCTAGCTGCAGCAGCAGGGAAATGGACTGGACATGGACCCGATCGAGCAGAAGAAGCTCCTCATGGACGTGCGCCCGGGGAGCAAGATGCACGAACTCATGAAGCGGTTCTGGCTTCCGTTGACGCTGTCCCGGGACGTCGTTGCGGATGGTGACCCGATGCGCGTCACCGCGCTCGGCAAGGACTTCGTCGTCTTCCGCGACACCAACGGTCGCGTGGGCCTCATGGACGAGCTGTGCATCCACCGCAGCGCCTCCCTGTGCCTGGGCCGCAACGAGGAGGGCGGCCTGCGCTGCATCTACCACGGCTGGAAGTACGCGGTCGACGGCAGCGTCATGGACATGCCCAACGTGCGGGACGAGCGCCTGAAGGAGCGGGTGCGCCAGCCCTCCTACTCCGCGCGGGACGAGGGCGGCATCATCTGGGGCTACTTCGGCCCCAAGGAGGAGGAGCCGCCGCTGCCGCACCACGCGTTCTTCGACGTGCCGGAAGAGAACCGCGTCGTCGAGCTCATGGTGGCCTCGACCAACTACACCCGCGTCGTCGAGGGCCTGCTGGACTCATCGCACACGGGCATCCTGCACCAGGACTCCGTGCGGGCCAACGAGCAGGGCACGGGCCCCAAGCTCGCGTTCGGCGGCACCAGCAGAACTCAGCTCGGCGCCTCGATCTCGAAGAACCTCGCCCCGGCGATCGAGGTGCAGGACACGGACTTCGGCATGCGCTACGCCGCGATCCGCGACTACGTCACCGAGGCCGGCGAGCCGCAGCAGGTCGCGCGCGTCACCGCCTGGGCCTTCCCCACCACGATCGTCACGCCCGGCGACAACCTCATGCAGCTGACCCTGCCGGTGGACAACGACCGTTCCCACTTCTTCATGGTCTTCTGGGACGCCACGCAGGAGATCGGCGTGGGTGAGAAGCGCGAGACGATCCGCCAGTACTACGGCATCGACGACGAGGGCATGGACGCCTGGGGCCTGGGCCGCGAGTACCACGGCCTCCCCGGGCGGCCGTCGAAGGAGAACAACTGGGGCCAGGACCGTGAGGCCATGCGCAACGGCAGCTTCACGGGCATCCACCGCTTCATCCCCGAGGACTTCGCGGTGAGCTCGTCCATGGGCAAGGTCGAGGACTACCCCATCGAGCACCTGGTGCCGTCGGACCTGGCGATCGCCCGCTTCCGGCGCCGCCTCGTCGACAACGCCCAGCGGCTCTCCCGCGGCGACGAGATTGTCGGTCTGGAGCCCAAGGAGCCGCTGAAGGCGGCGGTCATCACCCTGGAAGACGGCAAGTCCTGGAAGGACCACTTCGCCGGTCTCGGCGTGAGCTGAACCAACAAGAACGAGAGCGAGGAGCGAACCCGGGCATGGAGAAGTTCTCGGCGGCACGCCGCCTGCGCGTCGTCGACCTGACGACCGGAATGGGTGGTGCTCTCGCCGCGCGCCTCCTCGCTGACGCCGGGGCCACCGTGCATCGGGTGGCCCCGGCGGGGGACGAGGTCATGGCCCGGCTCTACCCGGCCTACCGGTCGTGGCACGCCACATCCGTCACCGCCGGATCGGAGGAACTCGACGAGCTCCTCGCCGCGGCCGACGTCGTACTCACCGGCGGGGAGGATCACCCCGAGGTCAGCACGCGTCGCGACGCCGAGCAAATCTCCGCGCACCACCCGCGGCTCGTCGTCGTCGACCTGCCCGGCTACGTCAGCGAGGCACACGACGGCGCGCCCGCGGTCGACTCCCTCGTGCAGGCCCGCACGGGGATGGGGACCGAGCACTTCTCCGACCGGCCGCTGCACTTCGCGGTGCCCATGCCCACATTTGGCCAGGCCATGCTCGCGGCGCTGGGCGCCTGGGCCGGGCTCATCGAGCGCTTGCACAGCCACACGGGCCAGGTGGTGACGGCCTCCCTCGAGCAGGGCGCGGCCCTGTTCATGATGCCCTTTTGGATGAGCGCCGAGCACCCGGACCCGGAGTTCGACAAAGTCACCCCCAAGGACGTCGAGCACCTCCTGTTCCGGTGCAAGGACGGGACTTACGTCCAGTTCGTGATGGGCGTGCCCAGCGCGGTGAAGAAGCTGTACGGCATCCTGGGCATCGACGTCGAGGTCGATCCCGCCGACCGCGGCTTCCCCAAGCCGGGAGCCCCGGCCGACCAGTTCTTCGGCAACCGGCCCCTCATCGGCGCCCACGTCGCCAAGATGAACCGCGCCGACATCCTCACCGCCGCGGCAGAGGTAGGTATCCCGGCCGCGCCCGTGCTCGAGCCCGGCCAGTTCTGGGACGACGAGCAGCTCGCGGCCAACGGCATCCTCACCGAGGCGGCCGGCGCGACCGCGGTGGCGAACGTCCTCGGTGTGCTCGGCACCGCGCCCGCGCCCGGCTGGCCCTGCACGACCACCGCGGCCACTGCCCCGCTCGCGGGCATCAAGGTGCTCGACCTGGGCGCGTTCGTCGCCGGCCCGTTCACCTCCCGGTTCCTGGGGGACCTCGGCGCCGAGGTCATCAAGGTCGACACCCTCCAGGGGGATGTCTCCCGCGGCACGCTGCGCCACTTCCTCGCCTGCCACTCCGGCAAGCGGGACCTGGCGATCGACCTGAAGTCCGAGGACGGCGCCCGCGTACTGGCAGACCTGCTCAAGGACACCGACATCGTCACGCACAACTTCCGGCGCGGCGTTGACCGCCGGCTCGGGGTGAGTCCCGAGCAGCTCCGCGCACACCGGCCGGATCTGATTACCCTGCAGTCGCTCGCCTTCGGGCCGACCGGCCCGCGGGCGGACGACCCGGGCTTCGACATGGTGGTCCAGGCCTTGGTCGGTCTCGAGCGCCGCGCGGGGGGACCGAGTCGGCCACCCGTGTGGTACCGCACCCCCTACCTGGACTACGCCACCGGCACCCTGGGTGCGATCGCGGTGCTCATGGCCCTTTACGAGCGAGAGGTCGACGGCGTCGCGAGCGATGTGTGGGTCAGCCTGCTGAACGCCGGCATGTTCATGATCTCGGACATGGTCCGCCTGCCCGACGGTACGTTGGCTGGTCCGCGCCCGTTGGAAGCGGACGGGCTCGGCACCCACCCGACCGAGCGGTACTACCGCACGGCGGACGGGTGGATCGCGATCGCCGCCCGATCGGACTCGATTGCCCGGAACCTGTGGCGCGAGCTGACCGGCATGGAGCCCGGCCGGCCCGTCGAGCAATGGGCGGCGGACGAGACCGCACACCTGGCATCGGCGCTCGAGGCCCGGACGACCGAGGCCGCGTTGGCGGACGTGCGCCGCTGCGGGGCATGGGCCGAGCCGTGGCAAAGCCCAGTCGTGCCGGAGACCAGCCGGCAGGACGACGTCTACGGCGAGGTCCGCGGGCACCTGGGGCCCATGATCACCTTCTCCCGCACCCGCCTGCCGGAACGTGGCCGTCCTGGGATCCCCGCCCACGGTCAGCACACCCGCGAGGTGCTCGCCGAGCTGGGATATGACGACCAGGCGATCGACGCCCTCTACGCCGCCGGGACCGTGTGCTGAGCCTGCTCAGGCGCCTGAAAAACAGACCAGGAGATAAGCGATGACCATCGACGTGCACCCCGACGCACCCGCCTACCAGCCGGCGTTCACCGAGGACGAGGACGCCTTCCGCGAGTTGCTGCGCGACTTCCTCGACCGCGAGGTCGAGCCGGTCTACGCAACTCTGGCCACAGACAGCGAGACCCGCCACGCCCTCTTCCGCAAGGCCGGAGACGCAGGCCTGCTCGGCACGACCGTGCCCGAGGAGTACGGCGGCATGGGGGCAACCCCCATCTTCAACATGATCATCTCCCACGAGCTCGCCAAGTCCCACGCCTACGGCACCGTCGGCAGCCTGTTCTGCACCGACCTCGCCACCGGTCTGCTTGTCGACGGCGGCACCCCGGAGCTCATCAACGAGTGGGCGCCGAAGATCATCGCCGGCGAGGCCATCCAGTGCATGGCCGCCACGGAGGCCGACGCCGGCAGCGACGTCCTGGCGATCCGCACCACCGCCAAGCGCGACGGCGACAACTACGTGCTGTCCGGGGCCAAGACCTTCATCACCAACGGGGACGTCGCGGACATCATCTACGTCGTCGCCCGGACCGCCCCGGAACGGCGCGGGCGCAGCCTCAGCATGTTCCTCGTCGACGGCGCGAGCGCCGGCATCACCCGCCGCAAACTCAGGACGATGGGCTTCCCGCTGGGGAACACCGCGGAGCTGTACTTCGACGACGTCGTCGTACCCGCGGGCCACCTCCTCGGCGGCGAGGGCGGCGCCATGCGCCTGCTCATGGGCGCGCTCGCCTACGACCGGCTCCAGATCAGCGCCCGCGCGCTCGGCCAGGCCGAGCTGGCCTTCCAGCTGACTCTCGAGCACGTGCGCCAGCGCCAGATGTTCGGGCAGACGCTGGGCGACTATCAGGTCACCCAGTTCGCGATGGCGGAGATGAAGACGGAGATCGAGGTCGGCCGCACGATGCTCGAGGACATCGTGCGCAAGGTGCGCAGCGGCATCAGCTCCGAACAGCAGGCCGCCATGGCCAAGTTGTGGGTGTGCGAGATGTCCGGGCGGGTGCTGGACCGATGCATGCAACTGTTCGGCGGCATGGGCTTCATGGACGAGTCCCCGATCTCGCGCATCTACACCTCGAACCGCGTGCTGCGCGTGTACGGGGGCACGTCCGAAACCATGAAGCAAGCGATCGCTCGCGCCCTGTAAGGGGCGTGAGAAAACGGATGGAGGCCAGCATGGTCATCGAGGCGGTAGCAGCTATCACGTGGCAGGAGTCCGGCGAGTACTCGGCGCGGTGCCTCGGGGTCGCGGATCTCACCCGGGAGGCGGGCAGCATGGAGTCCGCCGTGGAGGCGTTGCGTGAGGAGCTGACACGCGTCCTGAGCCCCCGCAAGCTCGGGTTCGTCGGCCAGGACGACACGCGCCTGTGGCAGCCCCTGCCCGTCGAGATGATCGTCCCGCTCGACGTCGAGGTTGCCCGTTGACGATGCCTGGGCAGGGCCTGCGGGTCCTGGATGCCGGAACGGGCTTGCCCACCGCCGTGGTGGGCAGGCTCTTTCGGGAGCTCGGTGCCGTCCTGCTGCGCCTGGACGTCGCCGATCCGGCGGCCCCGCGCTATCCCGCGTTGTCATGGTGGCGTCGCGACGCGGCCACGGTAGACCCGGCGGATCTCGACGACGTCCTCGCCGGCATCGACGTCTGCCTGGTCGGCGGTGAGGACCATCCCGACGCCGCGCCGCGGCTGGATGCACACGCGATCGCCGAACGTCACCCCCACGTGGTGGTCGTCGACATCTCCGGCTACGTGCCCGGGACCGAGCCGAGCACCCCCGCGGTCGACCTGCTCGTCCAGGCCCGCAGCGGCCTCGTGTTCGAGCAGTTCAGCGGTCAGCCGACGCAACTGGCCTTCGGGCCGACGCTGTACGGCGCCGCGCTGCTCGCCACGATCGGTGCGTGGGCGGCGCTGCTCGAGCGGCACCGCACGGGCCGCGGCAGCCTCGTCCCGGTCACCTTGCAGCAAGGCATCGCCCTGTTCTGGTCCCACCTGTGGATGCGCGCGGAGCGACCGGACCGGGAGTTCGACACGGTGCCGCCGCTCGACGTCAAGCACCTCATCTTCCGCTGCGCCGACGGTGGGCATGTCCAACTCGTCATGGGCGTCCCCTCCGCCGTCGCCAAGATCTACCGGGCCCTGGGCATCGAGGCCGAGGCCGACCCGGCCGACCGCGGGGCACCCGATGCCACCCGTGGACCGGAGAACTACTTCGGCGACCGCGCGCTTCTCGCGGAGCACATCGCCCGCCTCCCACGCGAACAGGTCGTCACGGCGCTGAACGAGGTGGGCATCGCCGCGGCGCCCGTGCTCACGCCCGGGGAGTGCCTGACCAACCCGCAAGCCGAGGAGGTGGGGCTCGTCCAGACCGGACCCGACGGCCGGCGCTACGCGGGCAATCCGGTGGAGGTCACCACCACGGCCGCCGGCGCCGGCGCTGCGCCGTGGTCCGCCGCCACGGACGGGGGCGGGCCGCTCGCCGGCGTGCGGGTGCTCGACCTCGGCAACTGGGTGGCCGGACCGTTCGCCTCCAAGCTTCTCGCCGACCTCGGCGCGGATGTCATCTCCGTGGAGCCGCCCACCGGGCTGTCCAACATCACCGGGATCCGCAACGTGTGGGCCTCCAACCGCGGTAAGCGCAGCATCGTCGTGGACCTGCAGCAACCGGACGGCCAGGAGGTCCTCCGACGGCTGGCCGCCACGGCCGACGTCGTGCACCACAACTTCCGGCCCGGCGTCGCCGAGCGGCTTGGCGCCGACGCCGCCACCCTGCGGGCGCTGCACCCGGGCCTCGTCTACCTGCACACCACCGCCTACGGGCGCACCGGGCCGCAGGCCCGCAACAGCGGCTTCGACATGGTCGTGCAAGCCCTGTGCGGACATGAGGTCCGCGCCGGCGGGGTCGGGAACGAGCCAGTCTGGTACCGCGCGCCGTACATCGACTACGCCACGGGGGCGCTCGGCGCCGTCGCGATGCTGGCCGGGCTCTATGCACGGACCGTGCACGGCGCGGGGGCCGACGTGCACACCAGCCTGCTCGGCGCCGGGATGTTCCTGCGCGGAGAACTCGTCCGCGAGGCCGACGGCGCGGTCCGCGGCGCGCCGCTGCTCAATGCGCAGCGCACCGGGTTCGACCCGGCAGAATGCCTCTACCCGACCAGCGACGGCTGGATCGCCCTCGCGGTGCGGGGCACGGCCATGGCGCAACGGCTCGGTGAGGCCCTGAGGCTCGACCTGCCGACCGCACCGGAGACGTGGACGGACGGCGAACACAAGGCAATTTCCGCCGCACTCGCCACCCGCACGAACGATGCGGCCCTCGAGCAGCTGGGGACCGCCGGGGTATGGGTGACCAGGTGCGAGCCCGCCGGTTTCGACCGGCTCACCACCGACCCCGCCGCCCGCACGGCCGGCCTGGTGATCACCGTGCCCGACGAACGCTACGGAGCGATCACCGGCGTGTTCGGGCCATTGGTACGTCTCGCGGGCCGGCCCCTGGGGCCGTTGCGGTCCGCGCCGGCGCCCGGTGAGCACACGCACGACATCTTGACCGAGCTGGGGTTCTCACCTGAGCAACAGCGCACGTTCGTCACGACCGGTGCGGTCAGGACCGCACCCCACACGAAAGAGCACGAGGTAGCGACCACATGAGCGATTACCAGACCGTCGAGTTCACCAACAAGGGCCGCCTGGCGTACCTGAAGCTGAACCGACCCGAACGTCTGAACGCCTTCACCGACCAGATGGAGGCGGAGATGCGGCAGGCGCTGCTCGAGTTCGATCTCAACGACGACCTCTGGGTCCTCATCATCCACGGCGCCGGCAAGAGCTTCTGCGCAGGCGTCGACGTCAAGGAGCACAGCTCCTTCGCCTTCGGCGTCGACGACGCGGCACGTAACGCCCGTGCGCTCGAGGCGGCCCGCGCGGGTCACATTGGCGGTGCGCAGCACGTGCGCGGCACCGGCGGTGAGGGCTGGCTGGGCCGGACCGCCAACTACAAGCCGGTCATCGCCGCGCTGCACGGCTACGCCCTCGGCGGCGGGGCCCACCTGGCCGCGGAGTGCGACCTCATCGTGGCCTCGGAGGACGCCCGGGTCGCGATCAGCGAGACCACCGCGGGCATGTCCGGGTCGCGCACCTGGGCCAAGATCAACACCTTCATGCCGACGAAGCTGGCCTCGGAGATGCTCATCACCGGCCGGAAGATGGAGGCGTCCGAGCTGTACCGCATGGGCTTCGTCAACCGCCTGGTCCCGAACGGTCAGCACCTGGCCGCCGCTGAGGAGCTCGCGCAGGAGGTCCTCAGCGTGCCGCCCCTGGCCACGCGCGACGCGGTTCGGGTGACGCGCAAGCAGTGGGTGCCGATCGCGACGCAGCTCGACACCGAGATGCAGCTCTCGCGCCTGGACCGCACGGAGGACTTCAAAGAGGCGGGCCGCGCGTTCGCCGAGAAGCGCAAGCCCCAGTTCCAGGCTCGCTGAGCCGGACAGAAAGCGAGGGAACAGGGATGGACTTCTCGTTCGACGAGGTCGCCCAGGAGCTGGCGGACCTCACCCGACAGGTTCTTGCCACCCAACTGCCGGACGAGGCCATCTCGTCGGCACAGTACGAGGCCGACGGGTACGCCCCGCCTGCCTGGCAGGGCCTGGTCGAGGCGGGCGTCCTCGAGGCGTTCCTGCCCCTGGAGGCCGACGGCGCGCAGGCCGGACCGACGGCGATGACGGCGATGCTGCGCGAGGTCGGTCAGCGCGGGGCGATGGTCCCGGCGTTGAGCACCCTCGCGCTGGGCCTCGTTCCGCTCGCTGCGGTCGCCGGGGAGGAGCACCACAGCCTGCTCCGCGAGATTGCCGCTGGGGAGGCGTGGGTGACCGGGGCCATCCGGGAGCCCGGTGGGCGGGGCGTCCGCGACGTGCAGACGATCGCCCGTCGCGACGGCGACCAGTACCGCCTCACCGGTGTGAAGTCGTTCGTCCCGTTCGGCCGGGACGCGGGAGTCGTCCTCGTCCCGGCCAGGCTGGCGGACGGTGGCGTCGGCCTGTTCCTGGTGCCGGCCGCCGGTGCCGGTATCACCTGGGCAGACCACCCGACGGCCTGCCACCTCCCCACGGCCCGCCTGGAACTCGACGACGTCGCCGTTCCCGCCAACGCCTTGCTCCAGGCGGAGGATCCAGGGCAGGCTGCGGAGCTGTTCGAGCTCACGGCGCTGACCGGCGTGGCCGCCCTTGCCTCCGGTGTGCTGGAGACCGCCATGAAGCTGACGGCCGAGCACGTGAAGAACCGGCGTCAGTTCGGCCGAGCGCTCGCCGAATTCCAGGCCGTGACCATGCGCATCAGCGACGTGTACGTGGCCAACCTCGCCCTCGACAACGCGGTCCGCGCCAGCGGATGGCTGCTGGCCGAGCGGGGGGCGCAGGAGGCGCGACGTACCGTCACGGCCGCCACCTACCTGGTGTGCCAGGAGGCCGTCCCGGCGTTGTTCAGCTGCCAGCACCTCCACGGCGGCACGGGCCTCGACCTGGACTACCCGCTGCACCGCTACTTCACGACCGGCCTCTACCTCGACCAGCTGCTGGGTGGGACGGAGGCGTGCCTCGATGCGGCACCCCTGCCCGTTGCCGCGCCGGTCGCCGTGAGCTGAAAGGACACCCATGCAGATCGACCTGACCGCGGAAGAGCGCGCGCTCAGCCGCGAGGCCGACGCGTACTTCTCGCAGGTAGTCACCGACGAGGAACGTGCCTCGCTGCGCGAGGACGAGTTCGGGCCGGCCTACCGGGCCATCAGCGCACGGCTCGGCCGGGACGGATGGCTCGGGCTGGGGTGGCCCACCGAGCACGGCGGGCGTGGGCTCGGTCCCATGGCGGACCAGATCGTCGTCAGTGCCGCGTTCCGCTATGGGGTGCCATACCCGCTAGTCACGGTCTATTCGATCGGACCGGCACTCCAGCGGTTCGGCACCCCCGAGCAGCAGGCCGAGTTCCTGCCCCGGATCCTCGCGGGCGAGCTGCAAGTCGCCGTCGGCTACAGCGAAGCAGGCGCGGGGACGGACGTGGCCGCCATGACCACCAGCGCGCGGCGCGACGGCGACGTCTACGTCGTCAACGGCCAGAAGATGTGGACGTCGGGGGTGCACAGCGCCGACTACATCTGGCTCGGCTGCCGCACGGACCCGGCAGAGCCTCGCCACCGCGGCCTGTCCATCCTGATGGTGGACACCTCGCTGCCGGGCATCTCGTGGACGCCCATCCGCACGCTGCCCCGCACACACCAGGTCAATGCCACCTACCTCGACGACGTGCGCGTCCCGGCGACGATGCTGGTCGGGGAGGAGAACCGCGGCTGGAAGCTCATGATCGATCAGCTCAACTCCGAGCGCTTCATCGTAGGCCCGGCCGGCAAGCTACAGGCGCACCTGGACCACTTCCAGGAGTGGGCGCTCGACACACCGGTGGAGGGGCAGGGCCGGATGGCCGACCTCCCGGCGGTGCGCCGCGCCCTCGCCGAGCTCTCGGCCATGGTCACCACCAACGAGCTGCTCAACTGGCGGATCGTGGCCGATACCGGCGCCGGAGAGGTGCGGGCGGCGGACGCGTCGGCGAACAAGCTCTACAGCTCCGAGCGGCTGATCCAGGTTGGTCGCACAGTGGCGGAGGTCGTCCAGCGCTACGGCGATCCCGCAGACCCGGCCACCGCAGCTCTGATGCGGGACATCGACCACACGCTGAAGGTCGAGCTCAAGCTGCCGGTGGCCGGTGGGGCGAGCGAGATCCAGCGCGAGCTCATCGGCACCCTGGGGCTGGGGTTGCCCCGCGTGCCCCGCTGAGGCCACCGGTCGGAAGGACGAGGACGATTCACGTGGAAACACCAACTGAGGGCGGCCGCCCCGGCGCCGCCGCCGCAACCGACGCGGGTCCCCTTGCAGGGGTCGAGGTCGTCGACTTCAGTGAGCTGGCCCCCGGCCCGTTCTTGACGCACTGCATGGAGGCGATGGGTGCCTCGATCCAGAAGGTCGAACGCCCGCCGCTGGGTGACATGGCGCGGCGCACCGGGCCCGGGGTCTTCCCCATCATCAACGCCGGGAAGACCTCGTCGATGCTGGACCTCAAGAGCGCCGAGGGGCTGTCGCGGGCCAGCGAGCTCATCCGCAACGCCGACGTCATGGTCGAGGGGTTCCGGCCCGGCGTGATGGGCCGGCTCGGGTTGGGATATGACGATGTCGTGGCACTGAATCCGCGACTCGTGTACGTCTCGATCTCGGGCTACGGCGCGTCGGGCCCCATGGTCAACGACCCCGGTCACGACATCAACTACCTGGCCGTCGCGGGTGTGCTGGCGCTCAGCGGTGGGCTCGACAACCCGGTCGGCCCCGGCATCAACCTCCCGGTGGGGGACATCGCGGCCTCGCTGTACGGGCTCGGGGCGACGCTGGCGGCCCTGTACGAGGCGCGGCAGACCGGTCGCGGCCGGCGCATCGACGTCTCGATCACGGACTGCCTGATGCACATGATGAACTTCAGCCTCGGCCAGTTCCAGCACAGTGGTCTCGCCACGCTGGAGGAACAGCGGGAGTTCACGTACAGCAAGCCGGGTTACGGCACTTTCGCCGGCAGTGATGGGCGGCTGATCGCCGTCGCCGCGCTGGAGGACCACTTCTGGGCGCACCTCGTCGAGACCCTGGCGCTGGAGCCCTCCTGGGCCACGCTGTCGCTGAGCGATCGGGTGAGCCGGGCGCGCGAGGTGAACGCGGCGATCGCCGAGGCGCTCGCCCAGCTACCCAGCGAAGAGGCGATCGCCCGCCTCACGGCGGCGGGCGTACCGGTCAGCGCGGTCACCCTGCCGAGCGAGCTGGTCTCCCATCCCCAGGCGGTCGGCCGCGGTCTGGTGGAGGAGGTTGCCGGCCAACCGGCAATCCGCTTCCCGATCCGGCTGGGCGGCGACGCGGCCGGCATGAGCAGTCCGGCGGGCGAGGCGGAACACCCCGCCGTCGTGCGGTGATTGAAGCCGACACACGATTGCCACCCGCGCTCTCATTTCGAAGTTTCGTGGTGGACTATGGCGAGCCGAATTCGCGACGATGGAATTCATTGCAGCGTTCAAGTCCCTGCTGATCCATAGAAAGCGGACCGTCAACGGAGCATCGTTGACACTTGCGAAATAACGTGCCAATCTGCAGCAGTTCGTGGCGGTCGCCGCTTCCCCAATCACCGACGATTGAAGGTTTTTCGATGCGCAGTCATGTAGCCGGTCGCTCCTTGGCGGCCTCCGTTGCGGCGGTTCTTCTCCTGGGGGCTTGCGCCGGGGGCGCGGCGGACCCCGCGGGGAGCAGCGAGGAGCAGGGTCAGGAGAGCCTGCCTGCGGACGCAACGAAGCAGGACTACGCGGCAGCATTCGGCGACGTGGATGCGACCGAGCTGACCGTCCAGCTCGCGTCCGGACCCGACAACCCGTACTCCCAGGCCGTCGTGGCCTACGCCGACGCGATCACGGAATGGTCCGACGGGAAGATCACCTTCGACATTCTGTACAGCGGCTCGCGCGTCCCGCTCCAGGAGATGAACGACGCACTCGCCGAGGGCCTTGTCGACATGGGCCAGCACATGCCGAGCATCGCGCCGGACACGTTCCCGGTCGTGGACTACGCCGCCCAACTGACCTTCCTCAACGAGGGCAGCCCAGTGGTCGGCGCGCTGCAGCTCGTCGGCGTATGGTCGGAGTTCGGGGCCACCGACGAGGCCCTGCACACCGAACTGCGCGACCGCGGTGTGCAGCCCCTGCTTCCGATGATGGTCAGCGGATCCGCCGGCCTCATCTGCAACGGCGAGCGGAACTCCCTCGATGAGCTGCACGGCACCCAGATCCGCACGAGTGCCACGGCGGTGGCGGCCGGCATCGAGGCGCTCGGAGGTGTCCCGGTCAGCGTCCCGGCTCCCGAACAGTACGAAGCGATGCAACGCGGGGTGGTCGACTGTGTGGCCTCCGCGCTCGGCAACGCGTCCGTGTACGGCCTCCACGAGGTCGCCGACACCTGGGTCCTCGATGAGCGCGTCATGTTCCCGGGCGCGCCGGTGGCGTGGAGCATCAGCGCGGCCACCTGGGACGGTCTGCCCCTCGTGGCCCGCCAACTGCTCTGGGATCGTCTCGACGTCTTCGTCGAGGAATACGCGCACGGGAACATCGTCGGCTCGGCCGCCGACGCCCTCTCCCAGAGCGAGGAGGCCGGACTGACGGTCATGCCGTGGGCGGACGACGCCGCGGAGACGCTGCTCGAGCACCACCAGGCCGTGCTCGCGGAGCTGCCGGACCGGGCGCCCTCCGGGGTCGACGGCCAGCAGACCGTCGACACGGTGATCGACCTGCACGACAAGTGGCTGTCGACGGTCGAGGAGCTCGGCCACGGCAAGGACGTGACGTGGCCGACCTACACCTCGTGGGCACAGGACGACCACGACTTCGCGGATTTCGCGGACATCATCCGCGAGGAGGTCCTGGTTCCGCACCGACCCGAGTGATCGATGGCCGACGGACGCCGATGCCGCCCGCATCACCGTCCGTCGGTCCACCCAGCGTCAGCCCGTAGGAGTTGCGGTCCGTGAGGTGTGAAAAATGGCAGTGAGTACCCCGCCCGTGAAGAGTTCGCCCTCGATGGCGTTCGACCTGGCCGACGTCGCCGCGGACATCTCGTACGACGGCCTCCCGGCGCACGTCATCGCCGAGGGCAAGCGGGTCCTGCTCGACTCGATCGGTTGCACCGTCGCGGGGCTCGCCCACGACAAGGGCAGGGTGGGCGTCGAACTGGGCCGCCGCCTGGGCGGAGCGGCGGAGGCGACGATCCTCGGGACCGGCGAACGCGTCTCGATGCCCGCGGCAGCGTTCGCGAACGGTGAGCTCATGAACGCTCACGACTTCGACGCGATTCACCGACCGCCCGGCCACATCGTCCCGTACGTCATCCCGGGGGTCCTGGCCGCGGCCGAGTCGGCCGGTGTGACGGGCAAGGACCTGATCGTCGCGACGGTCCTCGCCCACGAGATCGCCGGACGGCTGTCGATCGCCATGCCGTTCAAGAAGGTCACAACGGACGCGGCCGGCAACGAGGTCATCACCTACTCGAACCTGACCGGTGCCGGACAGTGCGCCTTCGGGACGACGGTGGCGATGGGCGGGCTCCTCGGCTACGACCGGGTGCAACTGGCCAACGCCATCGGCCTCACCGGACACGTCAGTAACGTGCCCACCGGCACCAAGTTCGCGGCCGTGGAAGGCGGCGCGTGGAGCAAGTACGGGGCGGCCGGCTGGATCTCCTCCAACGCCGTGACGGCCACCCTGGCCGCGGGACTCGGCTTCGTGGGGGACACCACGGTGTTCGAGGGCGAGCACGGTTGGTGGCGGATGGTCGGCGCGCAGGGCTGGGACCCTGCCGACGTCATGACCGGGTTGGGGACCACCTGGACCACGATCGAGGAGATCGCGTACAAGCTCTACCCCGCCTGCTACAACGTGCATTCGTCCTTGGACGCGCTCATCGGCATCATCGACGGGCACGGTCTCCGGCCCGAGGACATCGGAGAGGTCAGGGTGTTCATGGATCCCCAGGTCGAGCGCAAGCCGTACTTGCAGACGAGCGAGCTGACACCACTGGCGGCGCAGTTCATGATGACGTACTGCGCCGCGGTTGCGGTGCACCGGATTCCGCCTGGCGCCGCCTGGCAGGACGTGAGCACGCTCGCCGACCCCGGCGTGCGTGCCTTCATGGACAAGGTCACCGTCCGTGCCCACCCCGGCTACGAGGCGGCGTACCGAGCCGACCGACGCTCATCCCTCGCCCGGGTGGAGGTGGTCGCCGGCGGGCGGACCTTCACCGAGGAGAGGATGTACCCCGGCGGCACGCCCTTCACCGACGCCCGGGCCACCGATGAGCAACTCGACGCCAAGTTCCTGCACAACGTCTCTCGGGTGCTGACGGAGGATCAGGCGGCGCGTGCCCTCGCCGCCCTGCGGGCATTGGAACAGGTGACCGATGTGCGCGACGTCGTGGCTCTCCTGAACCCCTGACCACCCCTGGCGGGCAGGAAATGAGAACTGCCCATTCGCCACGGACGGTCCGGCGAGCACGCGCGCGCGTGAATGGCCGCCGTCCCCTCGATGCAAGCGGAGAATTCATTGAATCACACCGAACGCCTGGCCACTTTTGCGGTCGAACAGAGCTTCTCGGATATTCCGGCGAGCGATCAACAAGCGGGCGCCAGGCTGGTGAAGGACACCCTTGCGTGCGCCATCGCCGGACGCACGATCCCGTCGAGCCGAATCATCGAGAAGGTCATCGCACGGCGGGGCGGCAACCCCGAGGCCACCGTGCTGGGAGCGGGCGGGCTCAAACTGCCCGTCACGGCCGCCGCACACATCAACGGGCACCTGAGCAACGCGATCGACGCCGATGACACCATCCACTACAAGGCGCACGTCGCCGCCGGGGTGGTCGGCCCTGCACTGTCGGTTGCCGAGTGGCGTGGCTCCTCCGGAGAGGAATACCTGGCCGCCTGCATGATTGGCTACGAGGTCGCCAGCCGGGTCGCCATGTCGATGCGTTCGCTGACCGTGGGCGAGGACGGCCAGATCGTCTTCGGCAAGGTCAGCGGCTACTCCGCCGTCGTCTTCGGCGCCGTCAGCGCCACCGGGCGCCTGATCGGCCTGGACGCTCGGCAGATGCGCCACGCCTTCGGCATCGCCCTGGCCAGCGCGCCTCTTCCCGCATCCTCGCAGTTCGGCCTCGAGCTGCCGCGGCCCATGACGAAGTACGCCCTGTACGGTGCCATCGCGGAGGCCGGCGTCCAGGCGGCACTGCTCGCGGCAGAGGGGTTCACCTCGGAAACGTCGGTGCTCGACGGCGAGCGTGGATTCTGGCGCGTCGCGGGGTCGGTCGACTTCAACGAGTCCATCCTCGGCGACCGGTTGGGCTCGCGTTGGCTGGCCGACGAGGTCACCTACAAGCCGTATCCCGGATGCCGTTTCCTCAACTCCTCGATCGACATGCTCCTCGCGCTCATGGAGCAGCACGGATTCTCGCCGGATGACGTCACCGCCGTGACCTCCCGGGTGCACGGTGGTGCCCTCGCGAAGCACATGGGCTCCAGTGACGTCGAGACGACCGTCGATGGGATGTTCTCCCTCCCGTACCTGCTCGGCGTCGCCTCCTATCGCGGGGCACCCGGCCCGAACTGGCACACCGAGGAGGCTCGTCGGGACGAACGCGTTCGCCGTTTCGCCGAGAAGGTGACCGTCGAGCTCGAGCCCCGTTCCGGCCCGGCCGCCAAGGAAGACCTGGACGCGCACGGGTACAACGTGCGGATGCCGGCAAGCATCGAGGTCGTCGTCGATGACAAGGTGTACACGGACTACCGCGAGTTCGCCCACGGCGACCCGTACCACGAGGCCACCCGGTTCACCGACGACGACGTCAATAAGAAGTTCCGCGACTTCACCGCCGACCTCCTCCTCCCGGGGGCAGCCGACAGCGCGCTGCGCATCCTGGACGACCTGGTTGGTTGCCGCGACGTGACAGGCCTCGTCAATTCCCTGACGGGCCTCGGCCGATGAGTCGCAGCGCCCTGCTCATCGGCGGCACGGGCGGCACCGGCGGGCACATCGCGACCGGCTTGACCGAGCGCGGGTTCGACGTGACGATCCTGCACCGCGGCGTCCACGAGTCGCCGGAGATCGAGCATCTGCCCCATATCCACGTGGATCCGTCCTTCCCGGACCAGGTGGCCGAGGCAATAGGTGACCGGACCTTCGACGTCGTGGTGGCCGCCTATGGGCGGCTCGAGGGCCTGGCGAAGGTGTTCACCGGTCGATGCCGGCGCTTCATCGGCGTGGGGGCCGTGGCGGCGTACGCAGGCTTCATGGATCCCGCCGCGATGTCGCCCCAGGGCTTCCCCCTGATGGCGACCGAGGACGCCCGGCGGGGCGACACGGTCGAGCCCGTCAATCAGAAGGCCAGCGCCTTTGTGCGGAAGGTCGTCGCCGCCGAGGACGCCGTCCTCGCGGAGCACGAGCGAGGAGGATACTCCGCCACGCTGTTCCGATACCCGGCCATCTACGGCCCACAGGCCGTGCCGATCCCGGCGACGAGCGAGTGGTCCTACATCAAGCGACTGGAGGACGGTCGGCCCTTCCTCCTGCTGCCCAACGGAGGCATGACCACGTACACGCGCTGTGCGGGGGTGAACGCGGCGCACGCGATCCTCCTGTCGATCGAGCATCCGCGTGCGGGGGGCGAGATCTTCAACATCGCCGACGACGACCAGTACGACCATGCCCAATGGGTCGAGATGATCATGGACGAGATGGGTGTCCGTGCCGAGATCGTCGGGCTACCGGAGTTTCTCAACCCGGTGACGGGGCACCTGCTGACGATGGGCGGTACCACGTCCCGGCACATGACGATCTCGACCGAGAAGGTGCGCACTCTCCTGGGGTACACCGAGCGCCAAACGGCCCGGGAGGCCCTCGGCGAGACCGTCCGGTGGGTGCGGGAACACGGCCGGGACAATCGCCGTGATCCCTTCGACTACGCCCTCGAGGACGAGGTGTACGCGGCGCTTCAGGAGTGGAAGGCGACGTGGGCCGGTCGCCTCGAGGCACCCGAGATCATGCACAGCTATGCCCACCCCAAGAAGCCAGGGACTGGGACGGACGAACGAGGACGATGAACCGGGAGCGGGGCATGAAGAATGTGCAGAGTTTCGAAGGCCTGACGGTCGTCGACCTGGGCCTGGGGTTTCCCGACGCTCTCCTGGTGAAGATGTTCACCGGGCTCGGCGCCCGGGTGGCACGTTTCGAACCCGAGGGAGGCGACCCGCTCGACGACGCCTACCCGTTCCAACAGGAATGGCGACGGAAGGCGGTGCGGCCATCGCGCGACGAACGAGACGAGTGGATCTCTCGCGCGGACGTGATCCTCACCGGCGGGGAGGACTACCCCGGTATCCACCATCCGGACCCCAGCGCGCTCCACGCGGCCAACCCACGGGCGGTCGTCCTGAACATCGAGGGATACCCGGCCGCCCATCCCGCGGCCGGTCGGCCTGCAGTGGACTTCCTGGTGCAGGCGCGCAGCGGCATCGCGAACGAGATCGTGGCCGGGCGACCCGTTCACCTGACCTTCGCCGCGCCGAGCTTCGGCGCCGCACTCCAGGGCATGGTCGGCGTCCTCGCCGCGCTCGTCGAGCGGACCCGGTCGGGCACAGGCCAGATCGTGACCACCTCCCTGCAACAGGGCACCTTGCATTACCTGCCGTTCTGGATGCTCCCGCGCAAGCCGGACCCGAGCTTCGGCAAGTCCATCCCCAAGGGCACGGTGCCCCTGCTCTTCCCGTGCGCCGATGGCCGCTGGTTGCACTTCTCGACCGGTGCCAACCCCGCCCTGGCGTACCAGGTGCTCGGCCTGGAGGCACCGGCGACGCCACATCCGAACTGGTTCGGTGACGCGGACAGGATCGGCGCCGCGATCGCCGAGATGTCCAGTGACGAGGCGATTGCCCTGCTGCGTGAGGCCGGTATGGCCGTCGAACTCGTCCATGGCCCCGGTGAGATGTGGGATCACGCGCAGGCCGTGGCGAACGGCATCATCGAGACCCACGACGACGGTCGCTCCGTCAGTCATCCGCTGAACTTCTCCGGTGCGGAACCGGTACCGGGAAGCCACCCGGCAGCGGCAGCCTCGCCGGCCACGGAGCGGCCCCTGAGCGGGTTCCGTTTCCTGGACTTCGGCCACTTCGTCGCCGGCCCCTACGCGACCAAGTTGTTGGCCGATCTGGGCGCCGACGTCATCAAGGTCGAGACCACCTCCGGGGAGAGGATGCGCGAGAACAGCTTCTCCGCATATCTGTCGGTCAACCGTGGCAAGCGCACGCTGGCGGTCGACGCCAAGGACCAGCGCGGCCGCGAGATCATCCGCCGCCTCGCGGGCAGCGTGAACGGCATCAGCCACAACTTCCGCCCGGGAGTCGCCGAGCGCCTCGGCCTGGACGGCGCGACGTTGCGCGGTGTGCGGCCCGACCTGTTCACGGTGCACACATCGGCGTACGGCGTCACCGGTCCCAAGATCGCGGACCCCGGCTTCGACCCGATCATGCAGGCGCTGACCGGGCTCGAGGTCCGTGCCGGCGGCGACGGCGGCGACCCGCTGTGGTACCGGCTGCTCACGATCGACTATTCCGCCGGTCTCCTGGGGGCGATCGGGATGCTCGTCGGCGTCCTCGAGCAGCTCGAGGGGCGCGCGGTGGATGTCACCTTCAACCTGCTGGACACCGGACTGTTCCTGCTCTCCGAGCTGTTCCAGGACGCCGAGGGGACCTTCCGGGGTGCTGGATTCACCAACGCGGAGCGCACGGGATATCACCCCGCCGAGTCCCTCTACCAGACCCGGGACGGGTGGGTCGCGGTGGCCGCCCGCTCCACCGCCATGGCGGAACGGCTGATGTCCTGGGCCGGTGGCGAGGCGCCGGATGCGCCCGTTACGCAGTGGCCCGACGCGGCGCGAGAACAGCTGAGATCCGCCTTCGCCGGCCGGTCGACGTCCGCCGCGCTCCGCGAGTTGGGTGAAGTCGACGTCTGGGCGGAGGAGGCGGTCGCCGACGGGTGGGAGGACCTCCAGGCGGTCGGGGACCCGCTCGTCACGACGCTCGCAGACCCGCACAAGGGCGACATCCTCGTCACCGGGGCGACGCTGGCGTTCTCACGCAGCGAGGTCGTCGAGAGTGGCTCCGCACCGGTGCTCGGGTCGGCGACCCGAGAGCTGCTGCTGGAGCTGGGCTACGCGGAGGACGTCGTCGAGGACCTCTACGCCACCGGCGTCGTGACCGACTTCGAGCAGGAGGCTGCGGAACCCCTGCAGGGCGTGCGCTGAGAAGCGCGCCACCTGCAGGGGCGGCGGGGCCGGTCAGCTACCGGCCACGACCTGAGCCGCGATGAGCTCCTCGATCTCCGCCTCGGTGAAACCGACCTCGGTCAGCACCCGGCGCGTGTCCGCGCCGCGCGCGGGGACCGCCAGGGGCCGCGCCGGGTCGAGGCACGAGCGGGAGAAGGAGACGGCCGGCCCGACCAGGGCCATGGTGCCCACGGTCGGATCCGGGGTCGTCACCACCAGCTGCGCCGCGGCCGCCGCCGGGGTGGTGGTCAGCTGCTGCCACCCGTCCTCGACGCACGGCTCGGACCACACCTCGGCGGCGTCGAGCCGGGCCAGCAGTGCCGCTGTGGGGACGGCGCGAATGGCCTCGCCGAGCCGGCGCCACTCGGCGTCCCCCCAGGCGAACCGCGCGGCGGGGAAGCCGGTGAGCCCGAGCTCGGTCGCGAGACGCGCCGCCATGGCGTCCGAGCGGGCGGCGACGGCGACCCACCCGTCGGCGGACTGATAGAGCGCATCGGTGCAGTGATAGCCGGTGAGCTCTCGGTTCAGCAGCGGGGCCCCCGAGAACGTGCCGTCCGAGTCCTGGACGAGTTCCGACATCAGGAACAGGCCGGTGTCGAGCAGGTTGGTCTCCGCCTCCACCGGCGTTCCGGTGACCATTTGCTCGTGGACGCCGAGGAGCACCCCGATGGCGCCGAGGGTGCCGGCGGCATAGTCCACGAACATGTTGCGGATCCACAGGGGCGTGCCGCCCTGGCCGCCCGCGCGCACCGCGTGACCGCAGTACATCTGCATGAGCGGATCCAGGCCGGAGTTGCGTGAACGTGGCCCGGACGGACCGTACGCGGAGGCGTGGAGGTGCACGAGTCCCGGCTGGTACTCGCGCAGGGTGGCGGGATCGAGCCCGAGCCGTTCCGCGGCGCCCACGCGGAAGTTGTGCTGTGCGGCGGTCGCGGTCGCGCACAGCCGGCGGATGACCTCGCGCGCGGCGACAGACTTGGCGTCGAGACAGATGCTGCGTTTGCCGGCGTTGGCCGGTGCGAAGTGCGGATAGCTGGCGGCCCGCATGACGTCCCCCGCCAGCGGCTCAATCTTGATGACGTCGGCGCCCAGGTCGGCGAGGAGCCGCGAACCGTACGGCCCGGCGACCATGGCGCCGAAGTCGAGAATGCGCAGCCCGGCGAGCGGTGGGGCATTCTCCGGCAGCGGGGCGGCGGGCGATCGAGCGGGCTCGTCTGCGCCGCCTGGTAGCTCCGGCCCGGGCCGCGAGCGCAAGGTCACGGGGGCACCGGCGCGGCGCCGCCCCGCGGAGTCGGTCACGATGATGCCGTTGACCTGGACCTGCTCGTCGTCCCAGCACTCGCCCGGGGCGCGCACCTTCTCCGCGGCGACGTCGTTGGCGGCGAACGCCGCGAGCAGCTCCTCGCTGTCGAAGCCCGCCGCGTGGCGCTGGAAGAGCTCCAGATCGCCGAAGTAGGAGATCTTCGACCAGTCGCCGGGGTCGCCCTCGATGCCGAATGCGGCGAAGACCTTCTCCATGCCGTTCATGCGCGGCGACAGGCACACGAACTCGCCGTCCGCCGTGCGCACCACCGGCAGCCGCACGCCCTTCGGGGGATTTCGCATATTGACCTTGCCGGTGTCGGCATAGGTGCCCCACACGGGGCTGAGCAGGGCCGCCAGCCCCTGCTGGAGCGACGTGGACACCACCTGGCCGCGGCCGCTGCGGGCACGCTCGACGAGAGCGGCGGCCATGCCGAGCAGGCCCTGCAGGGCGGCGCCGTAGGAGGGCATCGGGAAGGCCGGATAGACGGGCCGGTCGGTGAAGGTCTCGAACACGTAGCCCATCCGTGCGGCGACGAGCACGTCGACGCCCGGCCGCTCCTCGAACCCGTCGGCGTAGGCGCGCACGTCGACGACGACGAGGCAAGGGTTCGCGGCGGCCAACGCGGCGGCGTCGTGCCGGCGTGGTAGGCCCGGATGGTCCTCCCCGCCCACCAGCACCACGTCCGCCGTCGACAGCAGGTCACCGGCGGCCTCGGGAGTCGTCCGCCGGGCGCGGTCGTACCAGGACGAGTACGCCGGGTAGTGCGCCTCGCTCGGGTCGCCCGCGGGGGGCGCCGCCTTCCAGACGCTGGCACCCAGGTCGAGCAGGAACTTGGCCATCAGCGCGGTCGGTATCCCGACGCCGAGGTCGACGGCGACGAGGTCGCTGAGGGTGCGTGGGGCGGTCATGGGTACCTCCGGGAAACGATAGGTCACACCCGCGGACCCGCAGCTGGTGGGCTGATGAGGGTGCTCATCGACTGGCGGAAGACGCGTTCGTACATGTCGCCGGTGAGGAAGTCGGTGGGGAAGCCCATGTCGATGGCGCTGGCGTTGTCGAGGCGTTGGCGGGTGGCGGGGTCGAGGGTGGTGTTCAGGCAGGCGAGGTTTTCCTGCAGTTGGTCGACGGTGCGGGCGCCGATGATGGGCACGATCGCGCTGGAGCGCTGGCGTAGCCAGGCCAGGGCTACTTGTGCTGGTCGTACGCCCAGGTCTTCGGCGATGTCGCTGACCTGTGCGGCTACGGCGAGCTTGGCCTCGCTGATGCGGTCGGGGCGGGCGAATTCGGCGTGGTGGAGGCGCCCGGAACCGTTGCCGGCGGCGGTGTACTTCCCGCTCAGGATGCCGGAGCCCAGGCCGCCCCAGGTGGTCACGCCCAGGCCGAGGCGTTCGGCCATCGGTAGGAGTTCTCGTTCGGGGGTGCGCTCGACGAGGCTGTAGGGCAGCTGCACGGCGGCCAGTGGTGCCCATCCGCGTAGTTCCGCGATCGTCTGGGAGCGGGCGATCACCCATGCGGGGGTGTCGGAGAGCCCGATGTGGAGCACCTTGCCGGAGGTCACGAGGTCGTCGAGGGCGCGCAAGACCTCTTCCTGGGGGGTGGCCTGGTCCCAGGCGTGCATCCAGTACAGGTCGATGTAGTCGGTGCCCAGGCGGCGCAAGCTGGCCTCGACCGATTGGCGGATGTTCTTGCGGCCGTTGCCCCAGGCGTTGGGATCTCCGGCGCGCAGGCCGGCGCTGAACTTCGTGGCGATGACGTAGTGGTCGCGTTCGGCGCCGACGAACTCGCCGAGGAAGGTCTCGGACTCGCCGCCTTGGTAGGTGTTCGCGGTGTCGAAGAAGTTTCCGCCGGCCTCGACGAAGGCGTCGAAGACCTTGCGGCTGTCTGCCTTGTCCGCGCCCCAGGAGCCGCGTTGTTGTCCGAATGTCATGGCGCCGAGGCACAGTTCGGACACGCGCAGGCCGCTTTGGCCCAGCGGCTGATATCTCATCATGATCAAATGCCCTTTCCGGTGTGGTCGAGGAGTGCCTCGCGTACGTGCTCGGCCTGCTGGAGCGCGTCGGGGACGTCGTCGGTGGCGGCGACGATGGTGAAACTTGTGCAGCCGACCTCGAGGTAGCCGTGGAGGAACTCGGCGACGTCGGTGGCGGTGCCGGCCGCGCACCACCGTTCCACCTTCTCCAGGGGCATGCCGTACCGCTGGCCGATGAACGTCTCGAGCTGGGACCGCGCCCGGCGCGCGTCGGGGTCCACCGCGACGAACACCGTCAGACCGTGGCGGAAGTTCGTGGTGCGTCCGGCCGCGGCGGCGAGCTCGGCCAGCTCGGCGGTGGCGGTGGCGAAGCGGCGCGGTGAGGTCCACATCGCCTGCCACCCATCACCAAGGCGGGCCACGCGCCGTAACGCGGCCTCGGACCGCCCGCCCACCAGGATCTGCGGTGGGCGCGACACGGCGGGCAAGAGGCGTGCCGCGTCGAAGGCGAAGTGCTCACCGCGGTGGGTGACCTCCTCCCCGGCGAGGAGGGGACGCAGCACTTCCAGGGCCTCGTCGGTGCGCCGCCCGCGCCGGGCGGGGTCGACCCCGCAGACCTCTAACTCGTGGCGGTCCTCCCCGCCGACGCCGACCGCGAGGGTCAGCCGGCCCGGCGCGATCCGGTCCAGATCCACCAGGTGCCGGGCGGCCAGGACCGGGTGGCGCAGGGCGAGGAGGAAGACCCCCACGGTCACCGGCAGCCGGTCCTGCACCGAGAGCAGCGCGGCCGCGTTCAACAGCCCGTCCACGCCCACCCCGCCACGAAAGCTCACGTGATCGGCGATCGAGAGGTAATCCACCTCGGCCCGGCCGGCCTGTGCCATCGCGGGCAGGAGGGAGCCGCCGGGGGAGTCGAGAAAGATGCTCGTGACGCTGACACCCAGGTGCCAGTTTCGGTCCATGATGACGACGACCCATCTCTCGGCGCGCGGAAAATCGGAAGCGGCGCAATCGTCGCGCGGACTGATCCGACATTTCGGATCAGTCTATGAGGTGTCGGTGCGGCTCGGGAAGCCTTGGCGCGCTCCAGTGGGCATTGGCGGCGCCGGTTCTGAAGCGGAGGCTCGCGCTTGCGATGTCGTTGACACGGCACCGGGCAGTCCCTAGCATCCGGGATTACGTCAATGCTGACGAAGTGTCGAGACCCTAAAGCGGGGCGATGAGGTCCCGCAGAGAGCCAAGCGGCATCGCCGGACTATCACCGAGCCGAGCTATACCCACCGGTGCACGTGTTCTCGCGCGCACCGAGCCGGCGAACACCACGACGAGTGAGGTAAGCCCGTGATCGAAAGCAGTGTCGCGCCAAGTATCGATATCTCGCGCGTCCGCAAGGAAGTCGACAATGCCGCATTGGCGCGCGAGGTGCTCGCAGGCGGCGAGATCGCCCGCAGTGAGGATTTCGGTGGCTTCTGGGCCGTCGTCAGCAACGCCGCGGTCAAGAAGGCCGCGGCCGACGCCGCGACCTTCTGCTCCAGCGGCGGCGCCTCCCTGCCGAGCGTGAAGCTCCCCATCCCCGCGTTGCCGCTCGAGGCGGACCCGCCGAACCACCGCGAGCTGCGCAAGCTCCTCACGCCCGAGCTGCGCCCAGAGCGCATCCTCGCCTGGGAGGACGCCATTCGCGCGGCCGTCGACGAGTGCATCGACGCGTTCATCGAACGGGGGAGCGCAGACCTCTCCGCCGAGCTCGGCGGACGGGTCCCACCGATCATCATCGCGCAGGTGCTCGGCCTGCCCGGGGAGGACGTCGACAAGTTCGTCGGCTGGACCACCGAGATGCGCAGCTCGCTGGACCGCAACGACGTCGAGGCGAACAAGGCCGCGACGACCGCGCTGGTGGGCTACATCGACGAGCGTGTGCGCGGCGCCAAGGGCCAGGACGGGACCGACCTGTTCCATCACATCACCGACAGCGAGGTGGCCGGCCGCCCCGTCGAACACCTCGAGGCCGTGGGGACGGTGCTGACGCTCATCATCGCCGGGCAGACCACCACCGTGAACGGCATCTCTTCGCTGCTCCGCCTGGTCAGTGAGCGACCCGAGATCAAGCAGGCGCTGCAGGACGACCCCAGCCTGATCCCCGCGGCGATCGACGAGGCGCTGCGCCTGGAGGCGCCGGTGCAGTACATGGCCCGCACGGTGACCAGCGACACGGTCTTCGGTGGGGTGGAGATGAAGGCGGGGGACAAGGTCGCGCTGCTCTTCGGGCTGGCCAACCTCGACGAGGCCGGCTTCGAGAACCCGGGGAAGTTCGACCTGGGCCGCCGGCACAACAACCATCTCGCCTTCGGGCACGGCATCCACCGGTGTGTGGGGGAGCACCTGGCGCGTGCCGAGATGCGGATCTCGCTCGAGCAGATGCTCGCCCGCGTGCCGGACTTCCGCCTCGACGGCGACGTCCAGGTCGGCGTCGGCGGCCACGCGCCTTTCAACCGTGGTCCCCTCGCCGTTCCCGTCACGTTCACACCGGGCAAGAAGGTCCGCGCCTGATCACTGCAGCATCCTCACCAACGATTTAGGAGCAGACATGACAGAAGTTGGCGCGAGCGTGCGTACCGCCGCACGCGGCGACGAGGCGGACCGGCTGCGGACGAGCGCTGCGGTGGTCAACACGGCGGGGGCGCCCTTCGAGATCGAAGAGCTCGAGATCTCCCGACCGCTCGGCAGGGAGGTCCTGGTCGAGGTGAAGGCCTCGGGCCTGTGCCACAGCGACCTCACGTTCGCTCGCTCCGGCATGGGTTACCCGCCCCCGGTCGTGCTCGGGCACGAGGTGGCCGGCGTCGTCACCGAGGTGGGGCCGGAGGTGACGACGCACGCGGTCGGCGACCATGTCGTCGCGAGCCTGATCCAGTTCTGCGGGACCTGCGCCACCTGCCTGTCCGGGCGGACCTACCAGTGCCCGGTGGGCGGGACGCTCCGCGCGCCGGAGGAGGCGCCCCGCCTGAGCCGTGACGGCGAGGCGATCACGCAGGGCCTGGGCCTTGGTGGATTCGCTCAGCGCGCTCTCATCCATGAGCGGCAGCTGGTGACGGTGCCCAAGACCTTGCCGTTTGCCCTGGCCGCGCTGCTGGGCTGCGCCGTGGTCACGGGCGCCGGTGCCGTCATCAACACCGCGAACGTGCAGGCTGGCCAGACCGTCGTCGTCATCGGCGCCGGTGGCGTCGGCCTCAACGCTATCAGCGGCGCGGTCATCGCCGGCGCCGCCCACATCGTGGCCGTCGACGTCCATGACGCCAAGCTCGAACTCGCCCGGGCGTTCGGAGCCACCCACGTGGTCAATTCCGCGAAGGCCGATCCCGTGGAGCTCGTCCGAGACCTCGGGGGAGCCGATGCCGTCTTCGACCTGGTCGGAGCCAAGGCCGTGACGGAACAGGCGCTCGAGATGCTCGTGAAGGGTGGCGCCCTCTACCTCATCGGTGCGGTGGGCATGGGCGAGAGGATGGACCTCGACATCATCGGCATGATCGCGGGCCAACGCCGGATCCAGGGCGTGAACATGGGTTCGAGCAACATCGCAAGGGATATCCCCATGTACGCCGATCTCTATCTTGGCGGGCGCATGAACCTCGACGGCCTCGTCTCCAAGGAGATCTCGCTCGCGGAGATCAACGACGGATACGCCGCGCTCGAGGACCCCTCGATCGCCCGCGTGGTGATCACCTCGTTCTGAGTTCTGAGTTCTGAGTTCTGAGTTCTGAGTTCGGAGTTCTGAGTTCGGAGAGCTATGGGCGCACGTTCACACGTGCGCCCATAGCTCTCCCCGGAGAGTTTTACGACCGAAGGTTCGCCGGGACGGTGTCCGCCGGTGAGCGACGACAGTGAGGTGAGCTCGATGAGCAGTTCCGATACGCATGCTCGGATCGACATGTCCAAGTTGCGCACCCAGGTGGACAACGCCGCCGTGGCGCGCGAGATGCTGACCGAGGGCCAGGTGGTCCGCAGCGAGGAGTTCGGGGGATTCTGGGCAGTCCTGGGGTACGCCGAGGTGAAGAAGGCGGCGGCTGACGCGGCGACCTTCTGCTCCAGTGGGGGCGCGTCACTGCCGAGCGTGCGGCTGCCGATCCCGGCGCTGCCGCTCGAGGCTGACCCACCCGAGCACCGCGACCTCCGCAAGCTGCTCACCCCCGAGCTACGACCGGAACGGGTGGCGGCGTGGGAGGACGACATCCGCCGGGTCGTGAACGAATGTATCGACGATTTCATCGGGCGCGGCAGCGCGGACCTTGCGCACGAACTGGGCAGCCGCGTGCCGCCGATCATCATCACCTACCTCCTCGGCCTGCCCGCGGACGATGCCGACGACTTCGTCGAGTGGACCACGGAGATGCGGCGCTCACTGGACCGCGGCGATCTGGAGGCGAACAAGAAGGCGACCACGGCACTGGTGGCCTACGTCGACGAGCGCGTGCGCCAGGCAAAGGGAGTGCGGGGCGATGACCTGTTCCACCACATCGCCAACGCGGAAGTCGCCGGGCGGCACATCGAGCACCTCGAGGCGGTCGGCACGCTGCTCACACTGGTCATCGCCGGGCACACCACCACCGTGAACGGCATTTCCTCGCTGCTCCGCCTGGTGGGGGAGCGTCCCGAGATCAAGCGGCGCCTGCAAGAGCAACCCGACCTCATCCACGCCGCCATCGACGAGGCCCTGCGCCTGGAGGCCCCCACCCAGTTCATGGCGCGCACGCTGACCAAGGACACCTCGTTCGGTGGTGTGCAGATGAGCGCGGGCGACAAGGTGGCCCTCGTCTTCGGGGTGGGCAACCTCGACGACGCCGCCTTCGAGGAGCCGGGGGAGTTCCGGCTCGACCGGGGGCACGGCACCAGCCACCTCGCCTTCGGGCACGGGGTGCACCGGTGCGTCGGCGAGCATCTCGCGAGGGCGGAGATGCGTATCTCCCTGGAGGAAGTGTTGCGCCGCCTGCCGGACTTCGAGATCACCGGCGAGGTCGCAGTCGGCGGGGATGCACCCTTCAATCGCGGCCCACTCGCGCTTCCGGTCTCCTTCACCCCTCAGATGCCCACCGCCTGACCGCGGGTGGGCGTAGCCAGCGCGCAAAGAAGCGGCCCTTGGTTGCTTGGAACTCCTAGCAACCAAGGGCCGCTCGACGTTGGTGAGTGGCCGTAGAAGATGCCCCTCACGAGCAACGTCGGTGGATCAGGCGGTGGGCCTGTTGGGGGCGAGGACGTCCTCGACGAGCCTGTCGACCAAGGGCGTCACGTCGATGTCGTCCTTGTTATCGGCGTACCACTCGGCGAACTCGGCCCACGTGACGTCCTCGGTGAAGCCCAGCTCCTCGATCACGTCGCCCCACTTCTCGTGGGACTCGCGGGCCGCGTCGACGAGCTGCTGACCGTCAACGCCCTCGGGTGCGTTGCCCGCCGCCTCCGCGACGGAGGCCTCCATGTAGGCGACCTGGCCCTTCCGGGTCTCCTCGTCCCACTCGTGAATGGTCACCCCGGCGTCGAGGCCGGACTGCAGGGCGCTGAAGAGGACGCCGAACTCGCGGTCAATGAACGAGGACTCGAGGTAGACGTCGAGGCGGTCCCACAGCAGCTGACGCACGGGCAGCGGCAGGTCGTCCCAGGTGGTCTTGTTGATCGCAAGGCCACCGCCTGCCGGCGGCTGCTGTGCCTTGCTGTCGAGCGTCCAGTGCTTGGCGACCTCGGACAGGCCCATCGAGTCGACCACCGAGAGAGCGGTGGCGGCGCAGTCCACGACGCCGCGCTGGAGCGCGGAGTAGACCTCCGCGGTGGGGACATCGGCCGTGGCCGCGCCCAGCTCCTTGACCAGCCCGGTCGTCAGCGGGGAGTTTGTGCGAATGGTCTTGCCGGCCGCGTCCTCCGCCGAGCTGACTGGCTCCGTGCAGAAGAGGCCGTTGCCGGCGCCGGGCAGCCACCAAAGCAGCGGCTCGATGTTGTTGGCACGAGCCTCCTCCAGCAGCGCCTCCTGCGTGTTGCCGAACTCCACCCACTGGGCAACCATCTGCATGGTCCCCACGAACGGGCTGGGGTTGTGCAGGGGCATGAGGTCACCGGTGTAGGTGGCGATCGGGAACAGCTCCGGCGCGGTGTACTGCAGCAGGTAGCCGCCGTCGACGAGCCCGTCACGCAGCCCCTGCCCCATCTCGTGGACGGGCACGCGCGAGCCGGAGTAGAGCAGCTCGATCGCGACCTTGCCGTCGGACCACTCCTCCACGGCCGCGGCCCACTTCTCCGCCGGGGCCGTGGTGGCTACACCCGGCGCGGTGGGAAACTGGAAGCTAAGCTCAACCGGGTCGATGTTCGCCAGCGCCTCGGCGTACTCCTCCTTGCTGGCCCCCGGCTCCACCGAAGCGGTGTCCCCGGCTGCGGGGTCGCCCCCGTTGTCGTCCGCACCGCTCGAGCCGCCGCAGGCCGACAAGGTGAGTCCGGCCACGGCCAACGTGCTGATCGCGATAGCGGCTCGCCGGTTGCGAAGCAGTCGCTTGTTTCGCATTCCATACCTCCATGGTCCCACTCGGCAGGCTACGGTGCCCACCGAAATCTCGGCGCACACTACGGCTCACTGTGATCCAGGTCAATGGCTCCGCAGGGCAATGGCGGCACTGTTGCGAGATCGACACCTCAGGGCTCGGCCCGGCAGTGTCATGCGCCTCCCGAAGCAGGGGTGCACCTCGCAAGCCGCCGGCGACGAGGGCGTCGGAGTAGTCGGGTCCGCCGCAGCTGACCGGGGCCTGGACGGTTCTTGCGGTGCACGACGCTCCGGAATACTCTTCGAGATATCGCAGCCGCCAGCCTCGAGGGGGCAAGCTCCGCCGAGCTTCAGGATGCGGGAGGACGCTCAGAGAGGAGCCATGATGCGACCGCGATCGTCAGAACTACCTGCGGATGCGGAGGCGGTATGTCGGGTCGGATGGCACTATGCCCGGCTCCGGGTGAGGCGCCCCGCCAGGGAAGCCGTGCGCTCTGGGCATAGGCGCGCGCAGCAAGACGGCATCTCGACACTACCGGCGAACGACGAAGAGCGGATCGCAGTCCGGTCGACGTCTCGCAGGCACGCGTGCGCCGTGGCGAATCGACACCAGCAGGTATAGAGAAGGGGAAGAGCTATGACGATTGATACGACCACAGACTGGAAGGCCATTGATAACCGCCTTCTAGACCCCCAGTGGTACGCGAAGGGGGACTTCCACGACACGTACCGGCTGCTGCGCCAGCAGGACCCGGTCCACTGGACCGAGGACGAGAACTATGGCCACCCGTACTGGGCGGTCATGTCGTATGCAGCGATTCGGGAAGTCCAGGACCGCTGGGACATGTTCAGCAACAGGTTGGGCACCCCGGTCCCTCCCCGCGCGGCCAAGCGGTTCACCCCTGAGCAGCGCCATGCGTTGGGAATCGACACGCTGATCGCGACCATCGACCCGCCGCTCCACCGGGTCTACCGGCGCCCGATCAACAAGCACTTCTCGGTGCCGGCGATCGCCAAGCTCACCGACATGACCGACCGCATCATCGACGACCTGATCAACGAGGTCGCGGACAAGGACGAGTTCGACTTCGCCCAAGAGGTCGCCGCCGAGCTGCCCATGCGTCTGATCCTGGGCTTCCTCGGCGCTCCCCAGGAGGACTGGAAGAGCCTTCAGGAAACCGTGAATCGCTACGCGCTCCACGCCGACCCCGCGTACACGATCGACAACGACCCGATCAAGACGATGGAGATCGCGCGCCAGCAGCTCTCGGACTACGCCATTGCGCTGGCCGAGGACCGGGCGAAGAACCCCCGCGACGACCTCGCCACGAAGATCAGCGCGCTGAAGGTCGACGGCGACAACCTCAGCCCGCACGAGATCAGGAACTGGTTCATCAACCTCATCCTCGGTGGGCTCGAGACCTCCATCAACGGCTTGGGCACGGGCATGTGGCAGTTCATCGAGAACCCGGACCAGCGCGACCTGCTGCTGTCCGACCCGTCCCTGGTTCCCAATGCCGTCGAAGAGGTGCTCCGCTGGGGGTCCCCCTCCCGCGTCCAGAGCAGGATCGCGAACGACGACATCACCATTGGTGGCAAGGAGATCAAGGCCGGGGACTGGGTGTTCCTGTTCGCCGCGTCGGGCAACCGCGACGAGTCCGTGTGGGAGGAGCCGGACCGCTTCAACATCGGCCGCGAGCTCATCGACCACCTCTCCTTCGGCGAAGGCATCCACAAGTGCCTGGGCCGCAACCTAATCCGCCTCGAGATGGCACGCTTCTTCCCCAAGTTCCTCGCCGCGTTCCCCAAGCTGAGCCTGGCCGGTGAACCCGTGTGGAACGTGGACTTCCACGGAAACGGCTTCAAGCGCCTTCCCGTGACCCACAACAACGTCGTCGTTCGCTGACTCAGAAAAGGAATTCCCCGGTGCCCAAGGTCAAGTTTCGCATTGCCGGATCCGACGACCTCGTCGTCGACGGAGCAGTGGGCTCAAGCATCATGCAGGTAGCCGTGGGGGCCGACGTGCCCGGCATCATCGGCGAATGCGGCGGCGACCTGTCCTGCGCAACCTGCCACGTCTACGTCGAGGACCAATCGCCCTTCAAGCGCCGCACGGAAGACGAGGAAGACCTCCTCGAGCTGGCCGACAACGTCTGCGACAACAGCCGACTGAGCTGCCAACTCGCGCTCACCGACGCGGTCGACCTCGTCGAGGTCGAGGTACCAGCGGGATGACCACCCCTACGTACGACGTGCTGATCGCCGCCTGAGGGTCGCGATCAAGATGCTGCTTGGTGTCCGATGAGGATGGATGCCAAGCAGCATCTTTGTCTTGGCCCCAACGGCCGAGGGTGGGGATATCTGGGGGGCCGCCCTTCAACGCAACAGCCCCCGGCCGCCTCTGTGGAGCCGACTGGGGGCTGGAGAGCGGGCTAGGGGCTCAGGCGAGACGGAGGGAGGAGGGCTAACGGCTAGGGAGACGGCGAGACGCCGGCGCCGCGAATCTCGATCGGATCGAGCAGGTCGCCGACCTTGTAGACGTCGCCGAGCAGCGCGACCCCCGCCGACGTCAGGGTCGGTCTGGGCACTGTCAGTTCCTGCGGGGCCCGGACCACCTCGCCGAACTCAGCGATGGTGACCCGTCGGCCGGGGTACCGAGGATCCCGTTGCGAGAGGATCGAGACGACGCCGCTGCCGTCGTTCCGCAAGCCCACCCACGGAGCGCTGATCGACACCGACAGCATGCCGAAATAGCCACTAAAACCTACGGTGCCCTCGAAAGCGAGAACTGAATCCACGCCGGCGTCCGCCGCGTCAGCGCCGACCGGTGCGTCGGGCTGAGACGTCCCCTTCATTTCGAAGCGGCCATCGCCGGCTATGCCGGCGCCGCCGCCGACGACTTCCTGCCCGTCCGCCAGCGAGGCGACGTACGCCCGGAAACTCTCGCGCAGGGACCACCAAAGCGTGACGTCAGAAACTGGCATAATCCCGTCCCGGTTAAAGCGCGTCGGTATACTCGCGGCCCAGCAAGGCCTCGCGTAGGCGGATCGAAGAGTCCCGGATGAGCTCCGGGGAGACCTTGTGTCCGAGGAGCTTGCGTGCGTCGACGTAGTCCTTCATGGCATTGACGGTATCCACCGCCTGCACCCGGCCATCCTTGAGGTAGACCACCGAGAAGGAACCCTCGTCCCGGCCGCAACGGACGACCTGATCGTCGTAGTCCCTCACCAGGCCGACCGTCTTGATGCGGGCATCGAACTGGTCGGACCAGAAGTACGGTTCCAGGCTGTACGCACTGGTGTCGCCAGCGAGCAGGGCCGCCACGTGGGCGCCCTGAGCGGCCGCGTTCTGCACGGATTCCAGGCGTGTGCGGACTCCCTGGTAGGGGAAGTTCGCGCAGTCGCCGACGGCGTACACGTCCGCCAGGCTCGTCCGGCAGTGGGCGTCGATGTCCACGCCGTTCGAGCACTCGGCCCCGGCGGCCGCCAAGACCGCCGTGTTCGGCGCGACGCCCACCGCCATCAGCACCGAATCGGCGTCGATCGTGCGCCCATCGGCGAGCAGCACCCCGGATGCGCGCCCGTCCCGCTCGAGCACCTCGACGACCTGAGCGTCCAGCTCCACCTGCACCCCGCGGTCGCGGTGCAGGCGCAGCAATCGCTCCGACAGCTCCGTTCCCGTCACCCGGGACAGGAGGCGTGAGCGGGACTCGAGCACGGCCGCGCTCGCCCCCGCCGTCACGCACGAACTGGCGACCTCCAACCCGATGTAACCACCGCCGATCACGACGATCCGGGCGCCGGGACGCAGCTCTGGACCGAAGCGCTGGGCGTCCGCCAGGCTCCGGAGGAAGTGGACCCCCGGCAGGTCGGCACCGGGAATGGGCACCTTGATCGGCGCTGCCCCGGCGGCCCAGACGAGATGTCCGTAGGTGATGTGCGTGCCACGAGAGGTGGTGACGACGTGCGCCGCGGGGTCCAGAGCGGTGACGCGATGCTCGAGCAGCACCTCGATGCCGTTCTCCGCCCAGTACGGTTCGGGTCGGATGAGCAGGTCACCCAACGTGACCTTCCCGTTGAAGAAGCCTTTCGTCAGCGGCGGCCTCTCGTACGGATGCGCGGCTTCGTCCGAGAGCAAGCCGATGGACCCGGCGTAGTTCAGCTCCCGCAGTTTGATCGCCGCGTGGGCGCCGGCGTGGCCGGCGCCCACGATCAGCACGTCGTACGTGGGGATGGTCATCCCGCCGGCACCTCGACCTCGACGAGGTCGACCGCGTCGGTGAGTGCGAGTTGGCAGCTCAGTCGGCTGTTGTCGCAGACGTTGTCGGCCAGCTCGAGGAGGTCTTCCTCGTCCTCCGTGCGGCGCTTGAAGGGGGACTGGTCCTTGACGTAGACGTGGCAGGTTGCGCAGGACAGGTCGCCGCCGCATTCGCCGATGATGCCGGGCACGTCGGCCCTCACGGCTACCTGCATGATGCTTGAGCCGACTGCTCCGTCGACGACGAGGTCGTCGGATCCGGCAATGCGAAACTTGACCTTGGGCACCGGGAGATTCCTTTTTCTGAGTCAGCGAACGACGACGTTGTTGTGGGTCACGGGAAGGCGCTTGAAGCCGTTTCCGTGGTAGTCCACGTTCCACACGGGTTCACCGGCCAGGCTCAGCTTGGGGAACGCGGCGAGGAACTTGGGGAAGAAGCGTGCCATCTCGAGGCGGATCAGGTTGCGGCCCAGGCACTTGTGGATGCCTTCGCCGAAGGAGAGGTGGTCGATGAGCTCGCGGCCGATGTTGAAGCGGTCCGGCTCCTCCCACACGGTCTCGTCGCGGTTGCCCGACGCGGCGAACAGCATCACCCAGTCGCCGGCCTTCATCTCCTTGCCGTGGAAGTCGAGGTCCTCGTTCACCACTCGGCACTGGACGCGGGAGGGGGACCCCCAGCGGAGCACCTCTTCGACGGCGTTGGAAACCAGGGACGGGTCGGACAGCAGCAGGTCGCGCTGGTCCGGGTTCTCGATGAACTGCCACATGCCCGTGCCCAGGCCGTTGATGGAGGTCTCGAGCCCACCGAGGATGAAGTTGATAAACCAGTTCTTGACCTCGTGGGGGCTCAGGTAGTCGCCGTCCACCTTGAGCTTCCCGACCTTCGAGGCGAGGTCGTCGCGAGGGTTCTTCGCCCGGTCCTCGGCCAGCGCAATGGCGTACTCCGACAGCTCCGCCCGGCCGATCTCCATGGTCTTGATCGGGTCGTTGTCGATCGTGACGGCGGGGTCGGCGTGGAGCGCGTAGCGGTTCGTGGAGGCCTGCAGGCTCTTCCAGTCTTCCTCCGGCACACCGATGAAGCCGAGCACGAGGCGCATCGGCAGCTCGGCGGCGACCTCTTGGGCGAAGTCGAACTCGTCCTTGTCCGCGACCTCGTTGATCAGGTCATCGACGATGCGGTCGGCCAGGTCGGTGAGCTTGGCGATCGCCGGCACCGAGAAGTGCTTGTTGATCGGGCGGCGGTAGATGCGGTGGAGCGGCGGGTCGAGCGTCGCGATGGAGGTGTCCAGCCCCATCTGGTGGCGCTGCTCGGGTGGAATCCTCTTGCCGGAGCGTGGCGGGACGGGCGTGCCGATGCGGCTGCTGAACATGTCCCAGCGGTCCTGGATCTCACGGATGTGCGCGTACGTGGTGATCGCCCAGTACGGGTGCCCGTAACGCTCGTCCTCGGTCCAGTGGATGGGGTCTTCCTGGCGCAGGATGCGGTACGTGTCGTGGAAGTTCCCCTGCGCGTACCAGTGCGGGTCGAGCAGAAGGTTGTCGATGGCCTTCCAGTCCGTTGTTGTCTCAGTTGTCATGCCTGTTTCCCTTCGCCGTATTTACTGCTGTCGACCGCGCGGAGCACCTCGCCCGCCACCCTCGGCCGCGTTCCGAGGCCGCACGCCGTCGCCGCTCGCCAGCGAGCATCGTCGACTGTGGGCCCGGCGCCGTGCCGGTCATGAGTTCGTCTGTTGCCATCCGCTCCGATGTGCCGCCCCCACGCCAGGTGTCAGCGAGCTACATTCGGCGTGCGGCCCACGTCTCCTCTCTGAGCGTGTTCCCGCCACGGACGCCTCGTCCGAGCGGTGCTAACGACTCTTCGAACTGTATTCCGAGGATTCGTGTGAAGCAAGGGCGTCCGCTGCCGTCCGGAGGGGGCGGGGAGCGGGGTCGGGGCCACGGACCTCCGGTCAAGTGTCGCGAACATCGCCCTGACCCGTCGCGATGCTCGTGGCGTAGCGCGGCGGGCCCGATCGAGGCGATCAGAGGTCTGGGCGCGCCTCAGACCAAGTGCGCCCCGCCGTTGGCCGGTATGGCCGTGCCGGTCAGGAGCGAGGCCTGGTCCGAGCAGAGCCACACCACGATGTTGGCGATCTCCTCCGGTTGCCCGATCCGCCCCAGCGGGAACGCCTTCCCCATGTCCGCCAGCGGGGTGCTGCGGCCCGTGATCCCTGCCCGGAGCATCGGCGTCTCGACGGCACCGGGTAGAACGGCATTGACCCGCACGCCCTGTGGGCCGTACGCCACGGCGGCGTTCCTGGTCAGCGCGACGAGCCCGGCCTTGGACGCCTGGTAGTCCGGCTGCGGCGTCCGTGGCTTGAGGATCGACGCCGAGGAGGTGTTGACGATCGCGCCGCCATTACCTTTCATCGCGAGGAGTTCGTGCTTCATGCACAGGAAGACGCCCTTGAGGTTGAGGTCCAGCGTGGCGTCCCACTCGTCTTCCGCCAGCTCGGTGATGGGGGCGTAGGGCCCGGGACGGCCGGCGTTGTTGAACGCCGCGTCGAGGCGGCCGAACCGGTCCACGGTGGTCTGCACCATGGCCGCGATGTCGCTGCTGCGCGCGAGGTCCGCCGTGACGGCGAGGGCGACGCCCCCGGCCCGTTCGATCTCGGTGGCAACGTCACGGGCGCCGTCGGCGTCGATGTCGCAGACGGCGACGTGGGCTCCCTCGGCGGCAAAGCGCAGCGCCGTGGCCCGGCCGATGCCGGAGGCGCCGCCCGTCACGAGCGCCACCTTGCCCGCGAACAAAGTTCCCATCTCGGCTCCCCAATCAATCCCGCGGCGGCGCACAGGCCGCGTGTTACGTTAGCGATCGCTAACGTCTCATCCTAGAGTGCGCGCCTGGCGCCGGTGCGTTGCCGGGACCGGGCGCCGGGAGGTGTCCTCATGTCCCCTTTGCTCGTCGAGCAACGCGAGCACGTCCAGACGTGGACCCTCAACCTTCCCGAGCAGCGCAACCCGATTTCTGATCCCGCGGTCATCGGCGCACTCGAGACGGCAGCCCGCGAGGCCAGCCGTGATCCTGACGTCCGGGCGGTGGTGCTCACTGGCGCGGGCCCGGCCTTCTCCGCGGGTGGCAACGTCAAGGAGATGGCGTCCCGCTCGGGGATGTTCGCCGGCAGCGCCCCGGCTCTGCGGGAGTCGTACCGCGACAACATCCAACGGATCCCGCGGGCGATGCACGCGCTGGAGGTTCCGGTGGTCGCCGCCGTGAACGGCCCGGCCGTGGGGGCGGGCTGCGACCTCGCGCTCATGTGCGACCTCCGCATCGCGACCCCGAAGGCCTTCTTCGCCGAGAGCTTCGTCCGGCTCGGGCTCGTCCCGGGCGACGGCGGGGCCTGGTTCCTGCCGCGGATCGTCGGCGCCGCACGCGCGGCGGAGATGGCCCTGCTGGGCGAGCCGGTCGGGGCCGAGCAGGCGGTGGAGTGGGGGCTGATCTCCCGGGTGGTCGAGCCCGACGATCTCCTGCCGACGGCGCTCGATCTGGCCGCCCGCCTGGCCGCCAACCCGCCCCACGCCGTCCGCATGACCAAGAAGCTGCTGCGCGAGGCCCCGCACCACTCGCTCGACTCCTTCCTCGAGCTCACCGCCGCGTTCCAGGCGGTCGCGCATCAGGCCGCGGATCACGAGGAGGCGGTCGCCGCCCTGCTGGAAAAGCGAACCGGCCGCTACACCGGGCAGTAACCCGGTGGAGCGGCCGGCGCGGGCAGCCGCAGCGGGTCAGCCCCGCTCGCCGAGCAACCGCCAGGTGGCCGGCAGCAGCGTGGCTGCGGCCACGGCCTTGATGGCGTCCCCGACGAGGAACGGCGCCACCCCGAGGGCGAGTGCCTGGGTGAACGTCATCCCGGTGAACTCCATGAGCCACGGCACGCCCACGGCGTACACGACGGCAGCCGCCGCCAGCGTGCCGAGCGCCGTACGCCAGACGGAGCGGTCCGCGCCACGGCGGGCGAGCCAGCCGGCCAGCACCGCCACCGGCAGATAGCCGAGCGCGTAGCCGAAGGAGGCCAGCGCCCACCCGGACTCCCAGCCCGCCAGCACGGGCACCCCGGTAACGGCGGCGAGGAGGAACAGCGTGAGGGACGCCAGCGCGCGGACCGGGCCGAGCGCACTACCGACCAGGAGCACCGCGAACGTGCCCAAGGTCAGCGGGACCGGCGTGAACGGCAGCGGGATGGCGACCTGGCCCACGAGCGCCACGGTGGCGGCGCCACCGACGACGAGCGCGGCATCGCGCACCCGGGCGGTGGCGACGTCGCGCACCCGGGAGGCGGCGAGGAGATCGCCCAGGACGGGGCGGGACAGGCTGCTAGCAGTGACGCTCATAGTTTCTCCAAGAAATCGGACACAACGTGATGAAGGTTAGTCAGGCACCCGGCCAGGCCGGCACGCGCTTTTCGTTGAATGCGGCAATGCCCTCGTGGCGGTCGCCGGAGAACGCCGTGGCGCGCCAGGCCCCGTCCTCGATGTCCAGACCGGCGTCCAGATGGACCTCTGGTCCGGCGACCAGGGCGTGCTTGGCGTTGCGCAGGCCCACGGGGGAGTTCACGGCGATCTGTGCCGCGAGTTCGGCTGCGGCCGAACGGTCCTGGCCGGCGGACACCCGGCGGTTCACCAGGCCGAGCGCCTCGGCCTCGTCGATCCGGACCTGCCGCGCGGTGAAGATGAGGTCGGCGGCGGCCGAAGGGCCGATGCGGCGCGAAAGCAGTTGCGTGCCGCCGCCACCGGGGACCAGGCCGACGCGCACCTCGGGCAGCCCGAGCACGGCGGTCTCGTCGGCCACGATGAGGTCGCAGGACAGGGCGATCTCGAGCCCGCCGCCGAGCGCGAAGCCGTGCACCGCAGCAATGCTCGGCACCGGGAGCTGTCGCACCGCGCCGAAGGCCTGCCGGAAGACGAGCCGCTGCTGCAGGAGCTGGGCGTCGGAGAAGGAGTTACGCTCCTTCAGGTCGGCGCCCACGCAGAACGACTTCTCCCCGGTTGAGCTGATCACCACCGCCCGCACCCCGGGCTCGGACGCCACGCGCGCACAGGCCGCGACGAGGTCCTCGGCCATGGCGGTGCTGATGGCGTTGTGCGCCTCGGGACGGTCGAGCTGGATCTCCGCCCAGTGCCCGTCCTTGATTTCCACGTTGACGAACGACAACGGTCAAACCTCCGTCAGTTCTTTGGCGAGGGCCTGGACCACCCGGGAGGGGCTCGGCCGGCCGAGCTGCTCGGCCATCCACACGCTGGTGCTCACCAGCGCGGACAGATCCACGCCGGTCTCGATGCCAAGGCCGTGGAGCTGCCAGACGAGGTCCTCGGTGGAGAGGTTGCCCGTGGCACTCTTGGCGTACGGACAGCCACCGAGTCCGCCGGCCGCGGCGTCGACCGTGGAGACCCCGCTGCCGAGCGCGGCGAGCGTGTTCGCGAGCGCCTGGCCGTAGGTGTCGTGGAAGTGCACCGCGAGGTCGTCCGCCGCGATGCCCGCCTCAGTCAGTGAGGTGATGAGCGCAGTCACGTGGCCGGGCGTGGCGACGCCGATCGTGTCGCCCAGTGAGAGTTCGGTGGCGCCAAGGCTCATGATTCGGGCGGCCACGTCGACCACGCGCTCGACCGGGACGCTGCCCTCCCACGGGTCGCCGAAGCACATGGACAGGTACGCCCGCACCTGGAGTCCCTCCTCCCGGGCGCGCGCGACAACCGGGGCGAACATGTCCAGGGACTCGTCGACCGTGCGGTTGAGGTTCTTCCGGGCGAAGGTCTCGGTGACGCTGCCGAACACGGCGATCTCCTGCACGCCGGCCTCCAGGGCGCGGTCCAGGCCGCGCTCGTTGGGCACGAGGACCGGGAAACGCACCCCCGGTGCAGGGGCGAGCCGGGCCAGCACCTCCGCGGCGTCGGCGAGCTGCGGGACCCAGCGGGGGTGTACGAAGCTGGTGGTCTCCACGGTGCGTAGGCCTGCCGCGACGAGCCGTTCGATGAACTCGACCTTGACCTCGGCGGGCACGACGGCCGCCTCGTTCTGGAGGCCGTCGCGTGGGCCGACCTCGTAGATGCGCACCCGTGCCGGTAGCCCCGGCACGGGGTGGGGGGCGTAGGTGGGGATCCCCATCAGTCCGTGCTCCCTTCGGCGACGACGAACAGGGTTTGACCGAGCTTGACGTGCTCCCCGGCAGCCACGCCGATGCTGGCGACGACGCCGTCCAGCGGCGCCTTGATGGCGACCTCCATCTTCATCGCCTCGAGCACGCCCAGGACGTCGCCGGTGAGCACCGCCTGCCCCGGGGCCACGGTGAGGCTCTGCACCAGCCCGGGCATGGGGGCGGTGACGTTGCCGTCCCCGGCGACGTCGGTGGCGGCCCCGAACGCCTCGCGCACCCGGAATGTGTAGGCGTCGCCGTGGTGGACCACGGTCACCTCGCCCGCCGCGACTTCGGTGGTGAACTCGTCGACGAGACCGTCGATCTCCAGACGGAGGTGCCCGGCGGGGGCCGCCAGCGGATGGACCTGCCAGGACCGCTCGCCCATCCGGACTTCCCCGGCCTCGAGGTCGACGTGGCACCACTCCTGGGTGCCGTCACGGTCCAGGTCCAGCACGATCGGGGCGGGAGGGCCGGCGAGGCGCCACCCGTCCGCGCACCCGAACGGGTGGGAGCTGTCGCTGCGGCGTTGCTGCTCCGCCAGCACCCACCCTGCCGCGCACGCGGCCACATCAGGGTCTTCGCGCGGAAACGCGTCGGGTCGGGCGTCTAGCCAGGCGGTGTGAATATTCGAGTCACGGAAGGAATCAGAGTCGACGAGGCGACGCAGGAAGCCGAGGTTGGTGGTGACGCCGATGACGGCGGTGTCGTCGATCGCCGCCACGAGCGCCCGCCGGGCCGCCTCACGGGTGGTGCCGTGGACGATGATCTTGCCGAGCATCGGGTCGTACCAGGTGGTCACCTCCTGGCCGGGCTCCAGCGCGGCGTCGATGCGCGCGCGCTGGGTCCACCGCACGGTGGTGGCCACGCCGGCCTGCGGGAGGAAGCCTGCATCGGGATCCTCGGCGTAGACCCGGGCCTCGATGGCGTGGCCGCGTGCCTGGACGTCCTCCTGCGCGATGGGCAGCATCTCTCCACGGGCCACGAGCAACTGGAGCTCGACGAGGTCCAGCCCGGTGATCGCCTCGGTCACAGGGTGCTCCACCTGCAGGCGGGTGTTCATCTCGAGGAAGAACACCTCCTCACCGGCGACGAGGAACTCCACCGTCCCGGCGCCGACGTATCCCACCCGTCCTGCCAACCGCACGGCGGACTCGGTCACGATCTGGCGCACCGCGGCGGAGATCGTCGGGGCGGGGGCCTCCTCGACCACCTTCTGGTGACGGCGCTGGACCGAGCAGTCACGCTCGAGCAGGTGCAGCACGTTGCCGTGTGTGTCGGCGATGACCTGAACTTCGATGTGAAGTCCGTTCTCGACGTAACGCTCGACCAGGAGCGTGTCGTCGCTGAACGCCGAGCGGGCCTCACGCCTGGCGGCGGCGAGCGCGGCCGGGATGTCCTGGGCGTCGCGCACGATGCGCATGCCCTTGCCGCCGCCGCCCGCGGCGGCCTTGACGAGCAGCGGCAGCCCGATCTCTTCGACCGCGCGGCGCGCGAGCTCGACGTCATCGCTGCCTTCGGCGGCGGGGACGACGGGCACTCCGGCCGCCACGGCCACGCGTCGCGCCTCGTCCTTGCGGCCCATGAGGTCGACGACGGCGGGCGGGGGGCCGACCCAGGTCAGCCCCGCGTCGGTCACCGCGCGCGCGAAGGCGGCGTTCTCGGACAGGAAGCCGTAGCCGGGGTGGACGGCGTCCGCGCCCGACACCCGGGCGGCTTCCAGGAGCGCGGCAACGGACAGGTACGACTCGGCGGCCGGGGCCGGGCCCAACCGGACCGCCGTGTCCGCCTCGCGCACGTGCGGCGCGTCACGGTCGGCGTCGGAGTAGACGGCGACGGTGCGCAGTCCGGCGGCGCGCGCGGCCCGCAGGACCCGGACCGCGATCTCGCCCCGGTTGGCGACAAGCAGTGTGCCGAAGGTCATGGCGACGTCACATCCTGAAGATTCCGTAGGAGGGCTCGGGCAGCGGCGCGTTGGCGGCCGTGGCGAGCGCCATGCCGAGGACGCGGCGGGTGTCGACCGGGTCGATGATGCCGTCGTCCCACAAACGGGCGGTGGAGTAGTAGGGCGACCCCTGCCGCTCGTACTGCTCGAGGATCGGCGCCTTGAACTCCTCCTCCTCCTGCGCCGACCACGTCTTGCCGGCACGTTCGAGCCCGTCGCGGCGGACCGTGGCCAGGACCGCGGCCGCCTGCTCGCCTCCCATGACGGAGATTCGAGCATTCGGCCACATCCACATGAACCGTGGATCGTACGCGCGGCCGTTCATGCCGTAGTTTCCGGCCCCGAAGGACCCGCCGATGACGACGGTGAACTTGGGGACTACTGAGCAGGCGACGGCGGTGACCAGCTTCGCCCCGTCCTTGGCGATCCCGCCGGTCTCGTAGTCCTTGCCGACCATGAAGCCGGAGATGTTCTGCAGAAACACCAAGGGGATGCCGCGCTGGTTGCACAGCTGCACGAAGTGGGCGCCCTTGAGGGCGGACTCGCTGAAGAGGATGCCGTTGTTGGCGACGATGCCCACCGGATAGCCCCAGATGCGGGCGAAACCGCATACGAGCGTCTCGCCGTACAGGGGTTTGAACTCCTCCAGGCGGGAGGCGTCCACGACTCGGCGGATGACTTCACGCACGTCGTAGGGAGTACGGAGGTCCGCGGGGACGACGTCGTACAGGCCTGCGGGATCCTCCAGCGGCTCCTCCGGGGGAGCTTGATGCAGCGAGGGTGCCGCCGGCCGCTCGATCGTGGCAACGATCGAGCGCAGCATCGCCAACGCCTCCTCGTCATCGGCGGCCAGGTGGTCGACCACGCCTGACTTGCGGGCGTGGACGTCGCCACCGCCGAGCTCCTCGGCCGTGACCACCTCGCCCGTTGCCGCCTTCACCAGCGGCGGGCCGCCGAGGAAGATCGTGCCCTGCTCGCGCACGATGACCGTCTCGTCCGACATCGCCGGCACGTAGGCGCCGCCGGCCGTGCACGAGCCCATGACGGCAGCCAGCTGCGGGATTCCGGCGCCGGAGAGACGGGCCTGGTTGAAGAAGATGCGGCCGAAGTGCTCCCGGTCGGGGAAGACCTCGTCCTGCATCGGCAGGAAGGCGCCGCCGGAGTCCACGAGGTAGACGCACGGCAGGCGGTTCTCTGCCGCCACCTGCTGGGCGCGTAGATGCTTCTTCACGGTGATCGGGTAGTAGGTCCCGCCCTTGACGGTGGCGTCGTTCGCGACGATGGCGCACTCGCGCCCCGCGATCCGGCCCACCCCGGTGATGATCCCGGCGGAGGGCACCTCCCCGCCGTACATGCCGTCCGCAGCCAGGGGGGACAGCTCGAGGAAGGGGGAGCCCGGGTCGAGGAGCCGATCCACCCGGTCTCGGGCCAGCAGCTTGCCACGCGCGACGTGCCGCTCCCGCGCCTGCGGGCTGCCGCCCTCGCGGACGTGGACGAGGCGCTCGCGAAGTTCTGCGGCGAGCTCGGCCAGGCTGGTCGCCGGCTGCTGCTCGGCCAGGCTCCTCGCCGGCTGGTGCCCGTCGGCCATGACGGCTCCTTGGTGCTAGTTAGCGAACGATAACGGTTTGAGACGTTAGCACTTGCTAACGCGCGCGTCTACTATGCGGGTATGCCGTCGACCGCTGCGGGCCCCAAGACAGGCCCCATCGCCCCCCGCCGCCAGCAGATTCTGGACGCCGCTGCGGAGCTCTTTGCCCAGCACGGGTTCCGTGGAGTCTCGATCTACGACATCGGCGGGGCCGTGGGCATTTCCGGGCCGGCCCTGTACCGGCACTTCGCCAACAAGGAAGCCGTACTCGCCGAGATGCTGGTGGGCATCAGCGAGAGGCTGCTGCGGGTCGCGCAGGAGCGGGTCGCGGGCACCGAGCCGGGGGAGGGCACGCTGCGAAAGCTGGTCGACTGGCACGTCGAGTTCGCGCTCGACAACCCGGCGCTCATCACGATTCAGTTCCGCGACTTGGAGAACCTGGCAGAGTCCGAGCGCCGGAAGGTGCGCCGGCTGCAGCGTGGGTACGTGGAGATCTGGGCGGACGCCATCCGAGCCGCGGTCCCAGGCACCGATGAGCCAACCGCCCGTTCGGCGGCGCACGCCGCATTCGGATTAATCAACTCGACTCCGCACAGCGCCCGGCTCGGGCGTGAGGCCACCGGCGTCCTCTTGCGCAGCATGGCGCTGGGGGCACTCCTGGCACCGGGAGCGCTGAGCCGGAGCGGCTAGCCAGCCGCCCGTGCCCGCCGGCCGTGCGGTGCGCTCAGCGTCGGTGGACGATGAAGAGCGGGTCAAGCTGTTGTCCCGCGGGGTACTGGTCGTTGAACAGCCACTGACCCGCCGCCGTCAGGGTGACCGGCACGTTCTGCCACACATGAACGCCGGGCTGGGGCTCGGCGGGGGCACCCGCCTCCAGCGTGGCGAGATCGAGGCGTATGCCGCCGTCCGGCGATCGGTGGTCGACGACGGTCAGCACGGCGCCGTCGTCGCGGAACTCGACCCAGGGCTCGGCGAGCGTCACGGAGAGCATCCCGAAATGGCCGGTGAGGCGGACCTCGCCGCGGAACCTCAGGGCCCCGGTACCTGTGTGAGGGTCGTAGGTCGAGCCGTCCGCCTGCTCGAAGTGGAACAAGCTGCCCAGGGCGAGGGTGGCTCCCGCGGTGGCGGAATGCCCGCCGTCCATGAGTTGCGCAATGTAGCGGACGAAGGAGCGCTTGACCCCCCAGATCATCCCCGGCGGCAGCTGTTCGGGCTGCTCGTCGCCCTGCTGCTCGCTGTCCTGTGCGGTCATGGGAAGCCTCCGGCTTGGTTGGTTTGTGTGTGTGCACGGTCCTCATCGACGTGCGAGCAGCCGAGGCTCGCTCATGCCGCGAGCCCCGGCTGCTCGGGAAGTCAGGGACCAGCCGGCACGGCGGGTCCCACACGGTCAGCGGGGCAGGCCGAGCCCACGCGCGATGACCATGCGCTGGATCTCCGACGTGCCCTCGCCGATTTCCAGGATCTTCGCGTCGCGGTAGTACCGGGCCGCGGGGAACTCCTCCATGAAGCCGTTGCCGCCCAGGATCTGCGTGACAGTGCGGGTGGCCGTGACGGCGGCCTCGGTGGAGTACAGCTTCGCGATGGCGGCGGCCTGGCTGAGCTCCTTGGCCGAACGGCGGCCGGCATCGCGCTCGTCCTTGAGCCAGGCAGCCTTGTAGGTCAACGCGCGGGCGGCCTCGACCGCGACGGCAAGGTCGGCGACCTGGAACGCGACACCCTGGTTCGCGCCGATCGGACGGCCGAAGGCCACCCGGGTCTTGGCGTACTCGGTGGCCAGCTCGAGGCAGGCCTGCGCCAGCCCGAGCGCGAGCGCGGAGATTGCCACTCGGCCGTCGTCGAGGATCTGGAGGAACTGTCGGAACCCGGCGCCCTGCTCCCCGACGAGGTTCTCCGCCGGGACACGGCAGTCGTCGAACGTGAGGCCATGGGTGTCCGAGGCGTGCCATCCGAGCTTGTGGTACGCGGGGTCGACGGTGAATCCCGGCGTTCCGGCGGGCATGAGGATGGCGCTGATCTCCGGGCTGCCATCGGGCTGCTCACCCGTGCGGGCGGTCACCGTCACGACGGAGGTGATGGAGGTACCGGAGTTCGTGATGAAGCTCTTCGAGCCGTTGATCACCCACTCGCCGTTCTCGCGGCGCGCACGGGTACGCGTACCGCCGGCGTCGGATCCGGCCCCGGGCTCGGTGAGGCCGAACGCGGCGAGCTGGCGACCGGCGACCAGCGCCGGCAGCCACCGCTCCTTCTGCTCGGCGGTGCCGAAGGACAGGATGGGATTGATCCCCAGCCCGACGCCGGCGGACAGGGTGATGCCGATCGACTGGTCGACGCGGCCGAGCTCCTCGATGGCGACGCACAGCGAGAGGAAGTCGCCGTCGGCGCCCCCGAACTCTTCGGGCGCGGTCAGGCCGAACAGGCCCATCTCGCCCATCTTCGGGACGATCTCGACCGGGAACCGGTGCTCCTGGTCCCACTGAGCGCTGTGTGGCCTGATCTCTGACTCGGCGAAGTCGCGCACCGCCGCCCGGAACATCTCGTGCTCGGCTGACAACTCGAACATGTACTCCTACTTCCTGACGTCAATGGGATTCAGCGTGCTGCTTACCGCTCCAGGAGGAGGGCTTCGCCCTGTCCGCCGCCGCCGCAGAGGGCGACGGCGGCGCGCTGGGCGCCGTCGGACGCGATCTGGTGGGCGGCGTGGACGACGAGGCGGGCGCCGGAGGCGCCGATCGGGTGCCCGATCGCGATGCCGCCGCCGTGCGGGTTGACCTTGGCGGGGTCGACGCCGAGCTCGGCGGTGGACTGGGCGACAACGGCGCCGAAGGCCTCGTTGATCTCGATCAGGTCCAGGTCGTGGGCGTCCCAGCCTTGGCGCTTCAGGGCGGTCTGGATCGCGCGGGCGGGCTGGGCGTGCAGGGAGGTGTCCGGCCCGGCGACCTGTCCGGCCGCGCGTACGGTGGCCAGCACCGTCCAGCCCCGCTCCTGGGCCACCTGGCGGGTGGTCAGGACCACGGCGGCGGCGCCGTCGGAGATCGGTGAGGCGTTCCCCGCGGTGATCGACCCGTCGGGGGTGAACGCGGGCCGCAGCTTGGCCAGGGTCTGAACGGTGGTCTCGGGCCGGATGCCCTCGTCGGTGTCCACGACCGTCTCGCCCTTGCGGGTGGTCACCGTCAGCGGGACGACCTCGGCGGCCAGCAGGCCGTTCTCCCATGCCTTGGCGGCGCGCTGGTGCGACGCGGCGGCGACGGTGTCCTGCTGCTCCCGGGTGAGCGGGAACTTCTCGGTGGTGTACCGCTCCGTGGCGGTGCCCATGGCCTCGTGGTCGAAGGCGTCGGTGAGGCCGTCGTGCGCGGTGTGGTCCAGCAGCTCGATGCTGCCGTAGGCGTGGCCGGCGCGGGAGCCGGGCAGCAGGTGCGGGGCGTTGGTCATCGACTCCATGCCGCCGGCGACGACCACCTCGGCCTCGCCGGAGCGCAGCAGCCGGGCGGCGTCGATGACCGCGGTCAGCCCGGACAGGCAGACCTTGTTCACCGTGGTGGTGTGCGCGGACCACGGGATGCCGGCGCCGATGGCGGCCTGCCGGGCCGGGTTCTGCCCGGCCCCGGCCTGCAGCACCTGCCCAAGGACCACCGCCTCGACCGCCTCGGCCGGCACCCCGGACCGCTCGAGCGCGGCGCGGATGGCGGCGGCGCCGAGCTCGGTCGCGGCGAAGGACGCGAGCTGGCCGCGCAGCTTGCCGTGCGGGGTCCGCGCCGCCCCGACGATCACCACATCGGTCGGAGCCTGCTCGGAGGGGACGGCGGTGGTCTCGGTGATGCTCACGGGTGGGTCTCCTCGCTGGCGGGGTACGACGTGGTGGTGGTGGTGGAATTGGTGGCGCTCATGCCTGCACCCCCACGGTGACCAGGTCCTCGGCGACCCGCAACGCGGGCTCGGTGCGGGCCCGGACCTCCTCCACGGACACCCCGGGGGCGGTCTCGACGAGCACCAGCCCCTCCGGCGTGACATCGATGACGGCCAGGTCGGTGATGATCCGGTCCACCACCGCCCGCCCGGTCAGCGGCAGGGAGCACTCGTTGACGATCTTCGCGTCGCCGTTCTTGGCGTTGTGCTCCATCAGCACGATGACCTTCCCGGCGCCGTGGACGAGGTCCATCGCCCCGCCCGGGCCCTTGACCATCTTCCCCGGGATCATCCAGTTGGCCAGGTCCCCCGCGGCGGAGACCTGCATGCCGCCCAGGATCGCCACGTCGATCTTCCCGCCCCGGATCATCCCGAAGGACAGGGCAGAGTCGAAGAACGCCGCCCCCGGCAGGGTCGTCACCGTCTCCTTGCCGGCGTTGATCAGGTCCGGGTCCACGTCCGCGTCCACCGGGTAGGGGCCGACGCCGAGAATCCCATTCTCCGACTGCAGCACCACGGCCCGGCCGGCCGGGACGTAGTTCGGCACCAGGGTCGGCAACCCGATCCCCAGGTTCACGTAAGCCCCGTCGGCCAGCTCCAGGGCCGCCCGCGCGGCCATCTCCTGCCTGGACAACGCCATCAGTTGCTCCGCTCACGCACGGTGCGCTTCTCGATCCGCTTCTCGATGTCGGGCCCGACCTCGACCACCCGGTGGACGAAGATCCCCGGCAGGTGGATCGCGTCCGGGTCCAGCACTCCCGGCTCGACCAGCTCCTCGACCTGGGCGATGCACACCCGCCCCGCCATCGCCGCCAACGGGGAGAAGTTCCGGGCCGCCTTGTTGAACACCAAGTTCCCGTTCCGGTCCCCCCGCAGGGCGTGCACCAGGGCGAAGTCGGTCGTGATCGCCTCCTCCAGCACGAAGTCGCGGCTCCCGCCGGCGAAGTCGAACGTGCGCACCTCCTTGACCGGGGACGCCACCGCCACCTGGCCCGCGCCGTCGTACCTGCGGGGCAGACCGCCCTCGGCCACCTGGGTGCCCACCCCGGTCGGGGTGAAGAACGCCGCGATCCCCGACCCCCCGGCGCGCAGCTTCTCCGCCAGCGTGCCCTGCGGGGTCAGCTCCACCTCCAGCTCACCGGAGAGGAACTGCCGCTCGAACTCCTTGTTCTCCCCCACATACGAGGCGGTCATCTTCACCAACCGCCCCGCCCCCAACAACAGCCCCAGCCCCCAGTCGTCCACCCCGCAGTTGTTCGACACCACCGACAGGCCGCTCGCGCCCTGCGCCAGCAGCGCCTCGATCAGCGCGATCGGGTTGCCCGACAACCCGAAGCCACCCACCGCCAGCGACGCACCGTCGCCGATGTCCGCCACCGCCTCCGCGGCCGAACCCACCACCTTGTCCAGACCGCGCCCGGCGGCAGGGTCGTGCAGGCCCGCACGGGCCGTCGCAGTCGTCCGTTCGCTCATTGCTCGCTCCTATCAGTGGTGCAGTGCTCTTCGGCCGTCGATGTTCGCGTCGGGCACCTGTACGGCGCCGCCGGGGCCGCCCACGGTGAGCGGCACTTCCGCTGCTCCTGTTATCGATCGATAACACGGCTAGGTTAGCGGTCACTAACTCGTTTTGTCTACGGCCCGCCGGGCTGCGGGCGACGCGAAGGGGAGGTGTCCCGGTATGGCATCGTGCGGTCCGTGCTCGCGTCTCAGGGTGCAGGCACTCCTTGACCGTGTCGCCGAAACTTCGTAGATTGCAACGACTGACCGTTATCATAGCGACCGGCCGGGCGAGTTCGCACACCTGGCCACGCGTGCGGGACGTGAGACGCACGCAGGGTGAGCACGCCGCCAACCAGGCGGCCAGGTCCGTCGGCTGACGGCGGTCGGAGATCACAATCCCAACGAGGACGTTGCAGGAGGGCTGGCGATGAGGATCGTCGTACTGGTGAAACAGGTCCCCGACACCTGGGGCGAGCGCAAGCTCGATCCGGCGAGGGGGGTCGTTGACCGCAGCGCGAGCGACGCGGTCATCGACGAGGTCGGCGAGCGTGCACTCGAGGCAGCCCTCGCCTACAAGGACGACCACGATGCCCATGTCGTCGTGATCACGATGGGACCGGGGAGCGCCGTCGACGTCCTGCGCAAGGGACTGGCGATGGGCGCCGACTCAGCCGTGCACATCCTCGACGACGCGCTGGCCGGAGCGGACCTGGGCTGGACCGCGGAGGTGCTCGCCGCAGCGGTCAAGGAGGTCGGGTTCGACCTCGTCATCGCGGGGAACGAGGCGACCGACGGCCGCGGCGGGGTGGTGCCGGCCATGATCGCCGAGCACCTGGGCGTGCCTCACGCCACCCACCTCAACTCGGTCGAGATCACCGCGGAGGGCGTGCGCGGGCAGCGCGGGACCGAGAGCGGAGCGGCCGATGTTCACGCGTCGCTGCCCGCGGTCATCTCCGTGACCGAGCGTGCCCCGGAGCCACGCTTCCCGAACTTCCGGGGGATCATGAAGGCCAAGAAAAAGCCCCTGCAGGTGTTGTGTGTCCACGACGTGAGCGTCGACGCCATGGCGGCGGGAGCCGAGGCGGCGCGGTCCACCGTCGTGTCGGCGGTCGAACGCCCGGCGCGCACAGGTGGGACCAAGATTGTCGACGACGGTCACGCAGGGGCGGAACTGGCGAAGTTCCTCACCTCGGCCAACCTGATCTGACGGAGAGGACCTCTTATCGTGTCTCACGTTCTAACCCTCATTGAGCACGGCCCGGAGCAGGGCATCAGCGGCTCAGCGGCCTCGCTCATCACTGCCGCGGCCCGTCTCGGCATGCCCGTCGCCGTTGTCAGCGTGGCGCCGGGTGCCAGTACGGACGACCTCGCCACTGAGCTGGGGAGCCTCGGCGCTGCCCAGGTGTTCGTGGTCGAGAGCGATGACGCCGCCGTCGGCCTGGTGACGCCGCTCGTCACGGCGCTCGAGGTCGCCGTCGCTCAGTATCAGCCCGAGGTCGTCCTCGTGCCGCACTCGGTGGACGGGCGCGAGGCCGCGGCCAGGCTCGCGGTACGGATCCGGGCCGGCGTGGCGGTGGACGCCGTCGACGTCCGGTATGACGAGGGCCGCCTCATCGTTACCCACTCCGTCTTCGGTGGCGCCTACACCGTCCAGTCGACCGTCGAGAACGGGCTGGCCGTGATCACCGTCAGGCACGGCGCGATCGACGGACAGACGGCGCCGGCGACGCCCGAGGTGACGACCGTGCGCGCCGAGGCCGGCGTCGGCGCGGTCATCGACGCCGTTCACGGCGTTGCGGCATCTTCAGATCGGCCGGACCTCCGCGGCGCCGCACGGGTCGTCTCCGGCGGGCGCGGGCTTGGCTCCGAGGAGAACTTCGCCCTGGTGGAACAGCTTGCCGACGCTCTCGGGGCAGCAGTGGGGGCGTCGCGGGCCGCCGTCGACTCCGGCTTCATCGCCCAGGCCGCCCAGGTGGGACAGACAGGTACTACCGTCTCGCCGGACCTCTACGTCGCACTGGGCATCTCCGGCGCGATCCAGCACAGGGCGGGCATGCAGACGGCGAAGACCATCGTCGCCATCAACAAGGACCCGGACGCCCCGATCTTCGAGATCGCCGACTTCGGTGTGGTGGGGGACGTGTTCAAGGTCGTGCCGCAGCTGATCGAGTCCATCGAGAACAGCCGTCGGCCGGCACAGTCGAGCGCAGCCACCCTCGCGTGAACCAGCCGTGCGCTCCAGAATCCCCGTGACGAGGTAACCACAACCCATGTCCGCTCTCGCTGATGTCAAACAGAACCGGATCGCCAGGCTGGCCGTCGCGGTCGTCGGTGGTCTCGTGCTGCTCTTCGTGGCCGTCCTCGTCGCCCGGTGGCTTCGCGAGGTGCCGGCCGTGGCGTCGTTCATCCAGGACTACCCCGGTGAGACGGAGCTCCCGGAGAGCGCACCGGTCGGCTTCCCCGCCTGGCTCGGGTGGCAGCACTTCTTCAACGTCTTCCTGATGGTGCTCATCATCCGGTCGGGATGGCTGGTGCGCACGCAGGCCAAGCCGCCCGCGTACTGGACCAGGAACAACTCCGGCCCGATCAGGACGAAGCGGCCGCCGACGAAGATCAGCCTGAACCTGTGGCTCCACCTCAGCCTCGACGCGCTGTGGCTGCTCAACGGGCTCGTGTTCGCCGTCCTGCTCTTCGCGACGGGCCAGTGGGTGCGGATCGTGCCCACGAGCTGGGACGTGTTCCCGAACGCGGTCTCCGTCGCCATCCAGTACCTCTCCCTGGACTGGCCGACGGAGAACGGCTGGGTGAACTACAACTCCCTGCAGCTCCTCGCCTACTTCGTGACGGTCTTCGTCGCCGCCCCGTTGGCGGCGATCACCGGGCTGCGCATGTCCGGGGCCTGGTCGAAGGACTGGACGCGGGCCAGCCGCGTGTTCCCGCTCGAGCTCGCCCGCAAGCTGCACTTCCCGGTGATGATCTACTTCGTGCTCTTCATCGTCGCCCACGTGACGTTGGTGCTCGCCACCGGAGCCCTGCGCAACCTCAACCACATGTACGGCGCGCGCGACGACGCCAGTTGGGTCGGCTTCTGGTACTTCGCCGCCTCGCTTGTGGTCATCATCGTGGCCTGGGTCGCGGCACGGCCCGTGATCCTGAACTCGGTCGCCTCGCTCACGGGCAAGGTCTCCCGGCGCTGATCTGCGCTGGGCGGCGCACGCCGCCGCCTGCAGCTTCGGCGATTGTCGCTCCGAACTGCCCCGCGACGTAAACGCACATCTTCCGCAGCGAGGAGGACCATGTTCAGCAAAATCCTGGTGGCCAACCGGGGCGAGATCGCTATCCGCGCCTTCCGGGCGGCCTACGAGCTCGGCGCCCGCACGGTCGCGGTGTACCCCTACGAGGACCGCGGCTCGCTGCACCGGCAGAAGGCCGACGAGGCCTACGAGATCGGCACGCGGGGCCAGCCCGTGGCGGCCTATCTCGACGTCGCCGAGGTCGTCCGGGTCGCCGTGGAAGCCGGGGTAGAGGCGATCTACCCCGGCTATGGCTTCCTCTCGGAGAACCCGGCGCTGGCCCGGGCGGCTCGGGCGGCGGGTCTGGTGTTCATCGGCCCCTCGGCGGACGTGCTGGAACGGACAGGCCACAAGGTCGCCGCCAAGGAGCACGCCGCCGCGGCCGGGATTCCTGTGCTGCGCTCCACGCCTGCGTGGGCAGACCTCGACGAGCTGGTCGCCGCGGCCGAGAAGCTGGACTTCCCGCTCTTCGCCAAGGCCGTCGCGGGCGGCGGCGGGCGCGGCATGCGGCGGATCGAGACGCTGGAGGAACTGCGTCCGGCGCTCGAACACGCCATGCGGGAGGCCGGCACGGCGTTCGGCGACCCGACCATGTTCCTCGAGGAGGCGGTCCTGCGGCCGAGGCACATCGAGGTCCAGATCCTCGCCGATCACCACGGCGACGTCGTGCACCTCTTCACACGGGACTGCTCGATCCAGCGCCGTCACCAGAAGGTCATCGAGATCGCCCCGGCGCCCAACCTCGACGACGCGGTACGGCAGCGCCTGCACGCCGACGCCGTCGCCTTCACTCGCGCCGTCGGGTACTCCAACGCCGGAACGGTGGAGTTCCTCGTCGAGACCGAGGGGCCACGCGCGGGGCAGCACGTCTTCATCGAGATGAACCCGCGCATCCAGGTCGAGCACACAGTCACCGAGGAGGTGACCGACACAGACCTGGTGCAAGCGCAGATGCGCATCGCCGCCGGTGAGTCCCTGGCCGATCTCGGACTGCGGCAGGAGAGCATCCGGCTGCGCGGCGCTGCGCTGCAGTGCCGCATCACCACCGAGGACCCCACCGCCGACTTCCGTCCCGACACCGGCCGCATCACCACCTACCGCTCTCCGGGCGGCGCCGGCATCCGTATCGACGGCGGAACGGTGCACACGGGGACGCAGATCACCCCGTATTTCGACTCCATGCTCACCAAGCTCACCTGTCGCGGCCGGGACTTCCCGACGGCGGTCGGACGCTCGCGTCGTGCGCTGGCGGAGTTCAGGATCCGCGGCGTGGCGACGAACATCCCGTTCCTCCAGGCCGTACTGGACGAGCCGGCGCTCGTGTCCGGTGACCTGAGCACCCGGTTCATCGAGGAGCGCCCCCATCTGTTGACCGCGCGAAAGCCGCAGGACCGTGCCACCAAGGTGCTCGCCTGGCTCGTGGACGTGACGGTCAATCAGCCGCACGGGCCCCGGCCGGGAGTGGCCACCGCGCAGGACAAGCTGCCCGCGGGCGTGGACCTCGGTGCGCCACCGCCGCCCGGCTCGCGCGAGCGCCTGGCCGTGCTGGGCCCGGCCGGCTTCGCGCAGGAGCTGCGCCGGCAACGCGCGCTCGCCGTCACCGACACGACGTTCCGGGACGCTCATCAGTCCCTCCTCGCCACCCGGGTGCGGACTCGTGACCTGGTTGCGGTGGCGCCCTACGTGTCACGCCTGACGCCTCAGCTGCTTTCCGTGGAGGCTTGGGGCGGCGCGACCTACGACGTCGCCTTGCGTTTCCTGGGTGAGGACCCGTGGGAGCGGCTCGCCGCCCTGCGTGAGGCGATGCCGAACATCGCGCTGCAGATGCTGCTGCGTGGCCGGAACACTGTGGGGTACACCCCATACGCCGAGGTCGTCACGCGCGCCTTCGTCGAGGAGGCCGCCGCCACCGGCGTCGACATCTTCCGGATCTTCGACGCTCTTAACGACGTCGAGCAGATGCGCCCGGCGATCGACGCCGTGCTCGAGACCGGGACGGGGGTGGCCGAGGTCGCGCTGTGCTACACCGGCAATCTCCTCGACCCGGCGGAGCGCCTCTACACGCTCGACTACTACATGACGCTCGCTGAGACGATCAGCAATGGCGGCGCCCACGTGCTGGCCATCAAGGACATGGCCGGCCTGCTGCGCCCGGCCGCGGCGTCGAAACTCGTGCGCGCACTCCGCGAGCGGTTCGACCTGCCGGTCCACCTGCACACGCACGACACCGCTGGAGGCCAGCTCGGCACCCTCCTCGCTGCGAGCGAGGCAGGCGTCGACGCAGTCGACGTCGCCAGCGCCCCGCTCGCCGGAACGACGAGCCAGCCCGCAGCCTCGGCGCTGGTCGCCGCGCTAGCGCACACCGACCGGGACACCGGCCTCTCGCTCTCCGCGGTGGGTGACGTGGAGCCGTACTGGGAGGCGGTGCGCCAGACGTACCGGCCCTTCGAGTCCGGCCTACCCGCGCCGACCGGCAGGGTCTACGCGCACGAGATCCCCGGGGGGCAGCTGTCGAACCTGCGCCAGCAGGCGATCGCGATGGGCCTGGCGGAGGACTTCGAACTCATCGAGGAGATGTACGCCGCGGCCGACCGGATACTCGGGCGGATCCCCAAGGTGACCCCGTCCTCGAAGGTCGTCGGGGACCTGGCGCTCCAGCTCGCCGCGACCCGCGCCGACCCGGCCGCGTTCGCGGCGGACCCCGGGGCGTACGACATCCCCGACTCCGTGATCCGGTTCATGGCGGGCGAGCTCGGCGAGCTCCCGGGCGGCTGGCCTGAACCGTTCCGCACACGGGTGCTCCACGGCAGGGCGCCGGACCTGGCCGTGCGGCGGCTGACGGACGACCAGGCGGCCGCCCTCGCAGCCAGTGGAACCGAGCGGCGGGTGACGCTCAACCGCCTCCTGTTCCCCCGGCCGGCCCGGATGTTCGAGGAGAATCGCGAGCGGTTCGGGGATCTGTCCGTCGTCGAGACGCTTGACTATCTCTACGGGCTGCAGGTCGACAAGGAGCACGTCGTCGAGATCGACCGGGGCGTTCAGCTCCACATCGGCCTCGAAGCAGTCGGCGAGCCCGACGACCACGGTGTGCGCACGGTCATGGCCACGCTGCACGGCCATCTGCGGCCGGTATACGTCCGCGACCGTGGCGTCGCGGCGGTGGCTCGCAGCGCCGAGAAGGCCGACAAGAACGTCACCGGCGAGATCGCGGCGCCCTACTCCGGCGCCGTGACCCTCCGGGTGGCGGAGGGGGACCGCGTGGCGCGCGGAGACCAGGTGGCGACCATCGAGGCGATGAAGATGGAGGCCGCCATCACCGCACCGCTCGCCGGCCGGGTGGTGCGGCTCGCTGTGGCCACACGCCAGGACGTCGGTGGCGGCGACCTGATCTGCGTGATCGAGCCCGACACGGTGGCGACTTGAGGTTCGCGCATGAGGGCTGCTTCGCGCACCAGCCAGATCGGCTCGCTCCGCCGTTGACCGGTTGACACACACCTGCCGATGTTCCAGCACATGTCGCCGGCCGAGCGGTTCGCGTATGCCGGCCTGAATGCCGCGACGGCGCAGCAGCGCCCGGATGGCCTGGAGGAGCCTTGTCGGCCATCGCCTCGCACGGGTGTGGTGCGGGCTCGAACCGCACCCAGCCGGGGACTCTCCAAGGCTCGGCAACCGGGTCGGGTCCCGTTAGACCGGACGCGCCGTACCGCTTATCGGGACGACGTCGCGTACCAACGAAATGACGTGGTTCACTACGAGCTACCACGACTCAGCTCTAACGATGGAGTGCTGGATGACCGAGCCTGTGACGAAGACTGGGCAGGCCGTCCGGTTTGACCTCGCCAAGACGACTACGGCCGACCAATTAGGTGCGGCCTACAGGGAAGTGATCACCAACGGGCCTGTCGTGCCGGGTGAACCCTTAGGCGGCTACGACTACCTAGGAGACTGCTGAACAAGACGGCGTTGTTGTACCCGCGTGAGCAGAAGCGTGCGCGGGCAGGTCGCCTCAGGGCCGTCTCGCGGCGGTCACAGCGCTGGGCTGGACGTCGAGGTCGGGCCTGCCCGTCGGATTCATGATGCGCCTGGCGGGCCCGTGCGGGCCGGGGCGAGGGCCCAGCCGGTCAGGCCGTGGCCATCACCCAGGCCCCGGCGGTGCGCTGCAGGCCGAGGGTGAGCAGCCGCTTGAGGTTGATGGCGGCGGCGCGGTGGTGGAGCCAGTGGTCGTTCTTGGCGATCCCGCGGTAGCGGACCTTGCGGTTGCCGCGGGTGAGCCAGGCGATGGAGCGTTCGACCATCGGCCGCCAGGTGCGGTAGGTCTGCTGGAACTCGGGCTGCTGGGCCCGGGCGCGGTGGGCGCGCTGGAGCGCGTCGTGGGGGTGCAGGTCGAGCTGGCGGCCTCTGGTCGAGGTGGTGCAGCGCGCCCGGAGCGGGCAGCCGCGGCAGCCGGCCCCGAACGTCACGCGGTTCTTGGGGCTGATCTTCCGGGTCAGCCCGTTCGGGCAGGTCACGGTGCCGGCGGCCGGGTCGACGGTGAAGTCCTCGAGCGTGAACCCGCCCGGGATGGCCGGGCGCAACGGCCAGGGCTTGATGATCGCCGTGTGCCCGGCCGCCTCCAGGGCGGCCAGCGCCTCGCCGGTGCCGTAGGCGGAGTCGGCGAGGACCTCGACCGGGACCTGCGCGACGACGGGCGCCTCGCCGGCCTGCGCGGCCTCGGGGTTCGCGGCGCTCTCGGGGTTCTCCGGGCTCGCGGTGCTCTCGGTGGTCTCGGGGTTCAGGGTGGTGTCGGTGGCGAGCAGGTCGATGCCGACCGCGCCGTCGGCGGACTCGGCCCCGGCGGCCTTGGTCAACTTGGTGGTGGTGATCAGCCCGGTGGCCGGCTCGACCACGACGTGGGCCTTGAACCCGTCACGGCGCTGATGGACGGTCTTGTGGGCGTGCCGGGTCTGCGGGTCGACGGTGGAGATGACCCGGTCGTAGGCCACCTTGCGGGCGATGCGCCAGCGCCCGTCCGTGCCGTCGCTGCCCTCGGCGGGCTCGACGTCCTGACCCGCGACCACCGCCAGCAGCGCCACGACCTGCGCCTGGTCCTCGGGCAGCGCATCGACGTCGAGGTGGTCCAGCAGCGCCAGCGCATCGGTGACCAACGCCGAGACGAGCTCGTCCCGGGCGGCCGGGTCGTCCCAGGCGATCCGCGGCTTACCCGGCGAGCTGTAGTCGTGCCGGGTGCAGTGCGCCGCGACCGCCTTCTTGCCGCCGGTGACCTCGCGGGCGACCCGGCGGATCGCGGCGATCAGCTGGGTCACGGTGTCCTGAGTGGCGACCGCGTCCTCCAGCACCGTGGAGTCCAGCGCCCGCCGGGTCTTGCCCGTCAGGATCCCGGTCTCCAAAACCACCGCGTTCACGGCCTCGAAGATCCGGTACGGCCGCCGGCTCGCGGCGAGGCGGCGGCGCCAGTACGTCAGCGTGGTCGGATGGAACGCCGGCGCCTGCACCGGCAGACCGCACGCCGCCTTCCACCGCAGGTCGAACGTGACCGCCTCGGCCGCCTCCCGGTCCGACAGCCCGTTCAGCGTCTGCAGCACCAGCACCGTGGCGACCACGTCCGCCGGCACCGACGGGCGCCCGCGCGCCGAGCGGAACAGGTCCGCGAACAACTCCTCCGGGAACAACGCCAGCCGGTGCTCGGCCAAGAACGCGTACACGCTGCCCGGCTCAAGCAGCTCACCGGCCATCGACTCCGCGTCGAACAGATCCCGCTGATCTCTCGATCGACCTTGCATGCCCCAAGCGTTCCGGAACCGCACACCAAGACCGGGCAGGGACACGCATTGTTCAGCAGTCTCCTAGCCGCCGTCGGCTATGACGCCGTGCGCACGGCGCTCATGGATGCGGCACGCCTCAGTTCGGCGGAAGGGATGGTGATCCCTCCGCTCAAGAGCCCCATTCCGTTGATCCCCGTCGAGCTGGACCCGCCCGAGCATGCCAAGTACCACCGTTTCCTCGTGCCGCATTTCCGGCCTGAGCGGGTGGAGCTGTGGACCGACATGATCAGGGAGACCGTCGATCGGATCATCGATGGATTTATTGAACAGGGGGAGGCCGACCTCGTGCTCATCGGTCGGCAGCTCCCGCCACCGATCATCGCCGCCATCCTGGGCGTGCCTGAGGACGGGCCCAAGATGGTGGAGTTGACCAACTGGCTCAACACGGCCGCACAACAAGGCGACGCTGAGGGGCGAGCAGCAGCGAACGCGGCCATGTTCCAGTACGTCGACTCGATCGTGACCGCCGCGGAGCACGATCCCGGGCGGGACGACCTCCTCGGGACCATCGTCACCGCAACTGTGGACGGCAAGCCTCTCACCCACATGGCGGCGGTAGCGACGGTGATCACCATCGTCATTGCCGGTCAGGAAACAACCGTGAACGGCATCTCGTCGATGCTCGCCCTGCTGGGTAAGAATCCCGAGGCACGTGCGCGTCTGGTGGAGGAACCCAGTCTCATCCCTGCCGCGGTCGAGGAGTCAGTGCGGATGGAGTCCCCGGTTCAGATGATCGCTCGGACCGCGGTCGTGGACGGCGAACTGGCAGGATCTTCGTACGGGCCGGGCGACAAGGTGGGACTGGTTCTGGGAGCCGCGAACCACGATCCCCACCAGTTCGAAAATCCGGAGGAATTTCGGCTGGATCGAGGGCGCGTACGTCACGTCGGCTTCGGTCATGGTTCTCACCGCTGTCTCGGCGAGCACCTCGCGCGACTAGAGATGGCGGTCGTCGCGGAGCAGGTACTCTCACGCCTTCCGGACTACATCTTTGCCGGCCGCGTCGAGCACTGGGCCAACACCGCGTTCAACCGTGGGGTGAAGTCGATGCCGGTGACGTTCACACCTGGACCCAAGATCTACGTCGACTGACGGTGAACTGAGCTTCTCCGGGGCAGGCCCGCACCATTCGCGACAATGGTGCGGGCCTGTTCATGTAGGGGACATCGGCAGGCGTGGAGCCACCACGTTCTCGGCGTTCCAGGGTTGCATGGTCATCCCGGTTGGTTCGGGAGGGTGGCGTCGTGATCGCGTCTGGGGAGGTGAATCGCCCCGGGTCTGATGGAGGCTCTCATTCCACGGGAGGATGAGAGTCATGGCAGCACCGCGGAAGTACAGCGAGGAGTTGAGGGACCGCGCTACCCGGATGGCGATGGACGGGCGGAAGGACCCGGCGACGAGCCAGGGAGCGATCAACAGGATCGCGGACTAGCTCGGGATTCACCCCGAGGCGTTGCGCAACTGGGTCCGTCAGGCCGAGGTCGACGGCGGGCTTCGCCCGGGCACCACCACCGATGACGCGACCCGGATCGCCGAGCTGGAACGTGAGGTCCGTGAGCTGCGCCGGGCGAACGAGATCCTGAAGACCTCCGCGGCTTTTTTCGCGGCCGCGGAGCTCGGCGTGAATCTTGCGGGCCCCGTAGACGCCCAGGTTCTCGGCATGCACGGTCTTGATCTCCTCACGCAGCTCGACGTCGCGGACCGCCCGTGCGGACGGCGGACGGTTCTTGGCGGCGTAGTAAGTGCTCGGGGCGATCTGCACGCCGGCGTCCTTCAGCACGGCGCAGATCGGCTCGACCCCGAGCCGGCGGCCCTCGACGAGCCGGTCCCGGTGGGCATGATGTACTCGACCACCACCGCGGTCGGCACCTCGGTTGCTACTTGATCTTGCGGTCGAGCTGCGCCGCAGAGGCCATCGGGTGGCCCGCTGCACCGTCGAGCGGCTCATGCGTGAACAGGGGCTGCGTGGGATCGCCCGGGAGAAGACCCGCAGGACCACCTTCAGCGAAGGCGCCGAGACGCCACGCCCGGCGGACCTGGTCGAGCGGCAGTTCGTCGCCGAGGCGCCGAACCAGCTGTGGGTGGCGGACCTGACCTACATCCGCACCTACTCCGGGTGGGTCTACGCCGCGTTCGTCCTCGACGTCTTCTCGCGCATGGTCGTCGGCTGGCAGGTGTCCACCTCGCTGCGCACCGACCTCGCCCTCGACGCCCTGGACATGGGCCTCTGGGCTCGGCGCCGGGCCGGGCAGGACACTGCGGGTCTGGTCCACCACTCCGACCGCGGCGTGCAATACCGAGCCATCCGCTACACCGACAGACTCGCCGAGGCCGACGCGGTCGCCTCGGTCGGCAGCAAGGGCGATTCGTACGACAACGCGATGGCTGAGGCGCTGAACTCGCTTTTCAAGGCCGAGTGCATCCGCAACCCCGTCATGCGCCGCGGCGGCTGGAAGTCCATCAGTGACGTCGAGATCGCCGTCGCCGAGTACGTCGACTGGTACAACCACCGGCGCCTGCACGGCGAGCTCGGCCACGTCCCGCCCGCCGAGTACGAGGCCACCTTCTGGGCCACCAGACCCGCCCAGCACTACCCTGACAACCGCGTCCTCATCGAGGCCCGAACCAACTAACCGAGCCTCCACCAAACCCGGGGCGATTCAGCTGTTTGGGCTTCCCCTCTTATCGTGGAGGCATCGCCCCCAAGGAGGAACGGCGATGGAGACGCGGCGGAGGTTCGACCGGGAGTTCAAGGAGGGCGCGGTGCGGATCGTCCGGGAGACCGGCAAGCCGATCGCGCAGGTCGCACGGGAGCTGGGCATCAACGACGGCACGCTGGGGAACTGGGTCGAGCTCGACCGGCGGGCGCGCGAGGGCGGGGACGGCACGCTGGAGGAGAGCGAGCGCGCCGAGCTGCGCCGGCTGCGCAAGGAGAACGCCGAGCTGGCGATGGAGCGTGATGTGCTCAAGCGCTCGGTCGCCCTCTGGGTCAAGGAAGCGATGGGGCACTGAGCCTGGCTGCCTTCATCGCCGCCCAGAGGGCAGTGCACCACGTCCCGTACGCGGTGTCCTGCCGCGCCCTGGGGGTCTCCCCGGCCTGGTTCTACAAGTGGGTCGGCGGGGAGGTCTCGGTGCGGCGTAAGCGCCGGGCGGCGCTGGCCGCCCAGGTCGCCTATCTCTTCGCCCGGCACCACGGCACCTACGGCTCCCCGCGGATCACCGCGGACCTGCGTGCGGCCGGCTGGCGGGTCTCGGTGAACACCGTCGCGGCGCTGATGGCCGAGCAGCACCTGGCCGCCCGGCCCAAGCGCCGACGCCGCGGCACCACGCGGGCCGACCGGCGCGCCCGCAAGGCCCCCGACGCCCTGGGCCGCGACTTCGCCCCGCCGCCGATACCCGATCAGCGCTGGTGCGGGGACCTGACCGAGCTGCCCACCGACGAGGGCAGGTTCTACCTCGCCGCGGTGCTGGACCTGCACTCGCGCCGCTGCGTCGGCTTCGCGATGGACGCCCACCACGACGCCCCGCTGGCCCGGGCGGCCCTGTGCGTGGCGATCGCGAGCCGCGGCGGGTCCGTGGCCGGCGTGGTCTTCCACTCCGACCAGGGCGGGGAGTACACCGGGGAGATCTTCGCCCGGGCCTGCCGCAGCGCCGGCGTGACCCAGTCGATGGGCCGCACCGGCTCCGCGCTGGACAACGCGGTCAGCGAGAGCTTCAACAGCACCGTCGAGTTCGAGCTGCTGCGCCGGCACCACTTCGCCACCCGCGAGCAGGCGCGCCGCGTGACCGCCGGATGGATCGATGAGTACAACACCACCCGCCGGCACTCCACCGACGCCATGCTCAGCCCCGTCGAGTACGAACGCTCCCTCGCCACCGGCCAGGGCCACCGGGACAAGCTCGCGGCATGAACTGCGCCGCACAAGCAGGCGGAGGCGGCTGCGCCGCCCGATCTCATCCGGCGCACCGCCCGCGCGGCCCAGGGTGGCGGTGCCGCCCCTCCGGCCTCAAGGGTCGCTGCGCGATCGCTGCGCGACGGCCTCCGGCCGCCCTTGACCCCGGAGCCTCTGCGACCCCGCCCGCGAGCCAGGACGCGGACAGGACGCCCACTAATCAGGTCTCCACGGTTCCAGGGGATTGCCAGTTCGCCACCGCCGCCGAATGGGTCGACCGCCTCGCCACCGCCCACCACGACGGCCGCCTCCAAGACGAGCTGCGCCGCCTGGGCCGCTACCCGTTGCTGGTTATCGACGAGGTCGGCTACATCCCCTTCGAGCCCGAGGCCGCGAACCTGTTTTTCCAGCTCGTTTCCGCCCGCTACGAACGCGCCTCGCTCATCGTCACCTCGAACAAGCCCTTCGGCAAAGCGCACAGGTTCGCGCGGAGGTGTGCGTGGTGGCACCGAACTTCTTACGGGTTCGCGGGCAGGCGGGCGGTGTCGACGTCCTCGCGCAGGTACATCAGGACCCCTTCGGCGTCCATGGCCAGCGCGGTGGCGACGATCTTGGGGTCCAGCGCGGCGAGCAGGTCGGTGACCCGGGTGGCGCGCAGGGTGCGGACCGCGACGCCGGCGTCGTCGAGAACGTGGCAGAGGTAGGCCACCGAGGCTGGTGTCTGGCGGGCCTTGGTGCCGCGGGTGACGAGCACGTGCGGGTTCGTCGTGGCGAGCGTGGTGCGGTGGTCCAGGCAGGCCTGCAGGGCCGCCCAGGTGGTCGGGTCGAGCGGGACGGGGTGTGGTCGGTGCCCGAGCCGGACTCGTCGCCCGGAGTGGTCGACGTCCGTCACGCGCAGGTGGCGCAGCTCGGCCTGGCTGGCGGCGTGGAGGAGTGCGAGCAACCCGGTGAGGCGTTCGTGGGGATGGGCAGTGCTCGGGTCCTTCCAGCGTGTGAGGAGCGCTGGCAATCCCCTGGAACCGTGGAGACCTGATTAGTGGGCGTCCTGTCCGCGTCCTGGCTCGCGGGCGGGGTCGCAGAGGCTCCGGGGTCAAGGGCGGCCGGAGGCCGTCGCGCAGCGATCGCGCAGCGACCCTTGAGGCCGGAGGGGCGGCACCGCCACCCTGGGCCGCGCGGGCGGTGCGCCGGATGAGATCGGGCGGCGCAGCCGCCTCCGCCTGCTTGTGCGGCGCAGTTCATGCCGCGAGCTTGTCCCGGTGGCCCTGGCCGGTGGCGAGGGAGCGTTCGTACTCGACGGGGCTGAGCATGGCGTCGGTGGAGTGCCGGCGGGTGGTGTTGTACTCATCGATCCATCCGGCGGTCACGCGGCGCGCCTGCTCGCGGGTGGCGAAGTGGTGCCGGCGCAGCAGCTCGAACTCGACGGTGCTGTTGAAGCTCTCGCTGACCGCGTTGTCCAGCGCGGAGCCGGTGCGGCCCATCGACTGGGTCACGCCGGCGCTGCGGCAGGCCCGGGCGAAGATCTCCCCGGTGTACTCCCCGCCCTGGTCGGAGTGGAAGACCACGCCGGCCACGGACCCGCCGCGGCTCGCGATCGCCACGCACAGGGCCGCCCGGGCCAGCGGGGCGTCGTGGTGGGCGTCCATCGCGAAGCCGACGCAGCGGCGCGAGTGCAGGTCCAGCACCGCGGCGAGGTAGAACCTGCCCTCGTCGGTGGGCAGCTCGGTCAGGTCCCCGCACCAGCGCTGATCGGGTATCGGCGGCGGGGCGAAGTCGCGGCCCAGGGCGTCGGGGGCCTTGCGGGCGCGCCGGTCGGCCCGCGTGGTGCCGCGGCGTCGGCGCTTGGGCCGGGCGGCCAGGTGCTGCTCGGCCATCAGCGCCGCGACGGTGTTCACCGAGACCCGCCAGCCGGCCGCACGCAGGTCCGCGGTGATCCGCGGGGAGCCGTAGGTGCCGTGGTGCCGGGCGAAGAGATAGGCGACCTGGGCGGCCAGCGCCGCCCGGCGCTTACGCCGCACCGAGACCTCCCCGCCGACCCACTTGTAGAACCAGGCCGGGGAGACCCCCAGGGCGCGGCAGGACACCGCGTACGGGACGTGGTGCACTGCCCTCTGGGCGGCGATGAAGGCAGCCAGGCTCAGTGCCCCATCGCTTCCTTGACCCAGAGGGCGACCGAGCGCTTGAGCACATCACGCTCCATCGCCAGCTCGGCGTTCTCCTTGCGCAGCCGGCGCAGCTCGGCGCGCTCGCTCTCCTCCAGCGTGCCGTCCCCGCCCTCGCGCGCCCGCCGGTCGAGCTCGACCCAGTTCCCCAGCGTGCCGTCGTTGATGCCCAGCTCCCGTGCGACCTGCGCGATCGGCTTGCCGGTCTCCCGGACGATCCGCACCGCGCCCTCCTTGAACTCCCGGTCGAACCTCCGCCGCGTCTCCATCGCCGTTCCTCCTTGGGGGCGATGCCTCCACGATAAGAGGGGAAGCCCACGCACGCTGCTCGGGCCGGGTCAGGGTGGCGCCGTGGAAGGCGCGCAGCCGCTTGGGCCTGATCCCGCGGGTGGGGTCGGTCAGGGTCAGGCGGTGGTGGCGGGCCCAGCGGAAGAAGCGGCGCACCACGGACAGGTTCCGCCCGGCGCTGGCCGGCCGCCGGTTCAGGAAGGCCTCGACGTCGCCGACGCCGACGAGGGCCCAGTCGGCGATGCCGCGCTCGTGCAGGACGAAGCCGGCGAGGTCCCGCAGGATCGCGAGGTTGGCCTCGATGGTGGAATCGGCGCGCGGGCGGGTGCCGGCGCGGCGGGCCCGGGCCTGGGCGGTCAGCTCGGCGTCGGCGTAGCGGGCCACGGTCTCGCGCAACGGCTCAGGGGTGGCGCCGATCCGGCGGGCGCGACGGCCCGGCGGCCAGGCGGGCCTCCTGGTCGAGGGGGAAGGCCAGCCCTTGCGGGGCGAGGAAGTCCTCCAGCGACCTGGCCAGGGTTCCCATCGACCGGCCGGGCCGGCGGGCGCTCTCGAGCAGCGCCTGGTTGCCGATCCCCGGATTCCCCTCGAGCAGGCGGCCCAGTGCGCAGAGCTGTTGGCAGGCCCGCTCGACGTTGTGCCGGTCGGTGACGAAGACGGCGAAGGCAGCCAGCCACTCCGGCGCGGCGTCGCGGTGCTGGGCGAGGCGCTCGGCCTGCCGGATCGGGCGCAGCGGGTCGCGCTGCCAGCACCGCGCGCACCTGCCGTTGCCGGCATGCTTGCGGACCTGCCCGCACGCCACGCACCGCCGCGGTGGCTTCTTCGCCGGACCCGGGCGCGAGCACGAGCCGCACCAGCCGGTCTCCTCGCGCAAGAACCCCGCACGACCGCACCGCGGGCACGGTGCTTTCGCTGCCTCACGCTCGGCGCGGCGGTGACAGGTGGTGCACAACGTCCGGTCCTTGCGCCGCACGGGCGTCCCGCACCGCTCGCACGCGCGGGCGCACACCACACACACCCCGGCCTCGTCGAGGGCGCGGAGCCGGCCGCAGCGCCCGCAGGGACGCTTGGCGGCCTGGACCGCCTGGGCCTGTTGGCGGCGCCGGCAGGCGCAGCAGTGCTCCCGGCTCAGCAGCGCCGGGGCGCCGCAGCCGGCGCAGGGGTGGGACCGCCGGGACGCCACCGCTCACACCGGTGGCAGGGAGCGGCCCCGCGCGACCTTCGGCTCGCTGCGGCGCACCACCGGGTCGGCGGGCCGCTGGACCGGGGTGGTGTCGACCTCGATCAGATCGGCCGGGGAGCACTCCAGGGCGGTGCACAGCGCGGCCAGGGTCGACAGCTTGACCTGGGCGGGCTGCTTGGTCAGCAGCGCCGAGACGCTCGCCGCGGACATCTCCACCTCGGCGCGTTCGGCCAGCAGGCGGCGCAGCTGCGCCCCGGTCCACACCTCGCGCTGGGCCGCGGCCATCCGCAGCCGCCACCTAATCTCCATGCCGGTCTCCTTCCAGCTCGGCCAGCACGTCGGTGACCGCGCGCCGGTAGGCATCCTCGATGAACGTCGCCGACGGAGTCACGTAGCGCATCGTCGTGCCCACGTGCCAGTGCCCGAGCATCTGCTGGATCGCGACCAGGTCCACGCCGCGCTCGTAGTTGTGGGTCGCGCACGCATGCCGCAACGTGTGAGGACTGAACCGATCAGCGGTGCCCTTGCCCTCAAGGTCCTGCAGGTAGCGCAACCGGTTACGGATCGTGCCCCGGTGGATCCGGCCACCGCCCTCGTCGCAGAACAGCGCCGGGCCGTCGGCGAGCCGGGGCCGGATCTCCTCGACATACCAGCGCAGGATCAGGTCCAGACCGTCGAGCATCGGCACCCACCGCGGACGCGGCCCCGAGGTCTTCGCGGCCTTGCCGAACCGGACGTGGATCTTGCCGAACGGTCCCCGGTCGAAGTACAGATCGCACCGGTCCAACGAGGCGGCCTCGTCCGCCCGCAGCCCGGCGAAGTACAACGTCCGGAACAAGGCGTAGTCCCGGCCCGCGGTGGCGTACTTCCGCGAGGTCGCGACCCGTTCCTTGAGGAAGTCGAAGAACTCTACGCACCGCTCCCGCGTCGGCGGTACCTGGACCCGAGGACTGTCGTCCGCGACGTGACGGGCCGCGTTGAACTCATCAATCGGATCGACCAGGCGCACCCCGAACGACGCCTCGATCTCCGCCGCCTTGCGTGCGAGCAGGAACACGAAGAAGCCCTTGAACGCCTGCACGTAGCCCCGCCGCGTCGAGACCGCCAGACCCTGCCCGGCCAGCTCTCCCACTACCCGATCGACGTCCTCTCGGGTAACGTCCCACGCCGGCTTGCCGCAGGCCGCGAGGAACCGGGCCAGCACCCCGGCACCGTTCTCCATCGTCACGGGGCTGAACCCACGAGCGGTCTGCGAGGCCTCGTAAGCCTCCACGCAGCTGGCCTGAAAGACGAACGGATCGGCCGCGGTCGCCGCAACAGCAGCGGGGGGCGCTCCACCGGGAAGGACCTGGAATCGAGGCTGATTCAAGAGCACACCTTCTCAGCACTGAGAATCCTTAGGCGTCACCTTAAAGAAGCCGCTCCGAGCTACAGATCCGCGACACGCGCAAACCTGGACTTCCCCGAGACTGCGAGCCAAATCAGCAGGCAGGCACCTGTGCCACTTCCAGTTCGCTGGGGCGAGGTCTTCGGCGACGACACCGTCGCCGCCGCCATGATCGACCGACTCGTCCACCACGCCGAGGTCGTCGCCCTCAAGGGCGACTCCTACCGGCTCAAGAACCGCGACCTCGGCCGCACCCCCACCGGCGCGACCGACGACTAACCGACAACCAGACCAGGAGAGGGGTCCATTTTCAGTCGTCGCCAGGGGGTTCACTTTCAGCCGTCGTTGACAAAATGGGTGCGCTACGCAACTCGCCCCACAACGAGCGCCACCCGGTTATAGGGCCTCGACCGTATAGGTCGTCGAGAACTTCGCACGCGCCGAGTCAGTCGACACCCGCGACGCCCTGGCGTGGCTGGTGCCTCGGTCTCCCGGCTGCTCTCCCGCGAGCAGCCGGTGGGCGAAGCGGCCGGCGCGAGTGAGGTCGACCTCGAACTTGGGCTCTTACCTGCGGCTGCGGATTCCACGCGAGTTCCACGCGAGAGGGCGGCTCCACGCGAGTTCCACGCGTCGGGGGCTGGCGAATGACTGCGGTTGACGACGGTTGCGGAGCGGTGCGACCCTGATGTCAGCTCGCTGGCCACCGTTGATATTCCAGCGTTTCTGGTGGTCACGGGGTGGTCGACGAGCGTTCGAGACAACGGACTCCGGGGAGTGCCGGTGGTGTGAACCGGCGGGAGAAGGTCGAGGGTTCGAGTCCCTCTAGCTCCACCACATGGTCGCTGACCTGCGATAGCGCAGGCAGCGGCCATTTGTTTGTCCGAATTCTTTCGCAATGTGCCGCGACACGGTTCCACGGTGGTTCGGGTGCGACCGCTGCACCTGGGACCTTGGCCCCGAGCCCGGGCTGCGGTGTGGTCCGACTCACGTTCCGCCGCGACACCGACCGGCCGATGGTCCCGCTTGCCCGCCGCTCCGCATCCGTAGCGTCGAAGCCATGAGCACCAGGCGCCTGGATCCGATGGGCGCGGGGCTCGCCCGGACCAGGAGGTAACCCCCGTGCACACCACACTGACCACACCACTCGCCCTGCCGTGCGGCGCGGTGGTCCCGAACCGCATCGTCATGGCACCCATGGTCGTCCAGGGGTCGGACCCGGCGGACGGGCACGTCACCGACGAGGACGTGGATTACTTCTCCCGGCGGAGGGGTGTCGCCGGCATGATCGTCACCGGTGCGGCTTTCGTGAACCGCCAGGGTCGGGGCTTCGAGCGGCAGCTCTCCATCGCCGAGGACGGCGCCGTCGAGGGCCTGGCGCGCATGGCGGCCGCCATGAAGAAGGACGGCAACCTCGCAATCGTCCAGATCTACCACGGTGGCCGCGAGGCCCACCCGGCCGCAACAGAGTTCGGCAGGGCGGTGGCCCCGAGCACCACGAGTTCCCCTGGCTGCCCTACGTGCCCGAGGAGATGAGCGGGGCGGAGATCTCCGAGTTGATCGCCGACTTCGGCCGGGCCACCCGCCGCGCACTCGCGGCCGGGTTCGACGGCGTCGAGATCCACGGCGCCAACCACTACCTCCTGCAGCAGTTCCTCTCGGTGTACTCCAACCACCGGACCGACGCCTGGGGCGGTGACCTCGACGGCCGGATGGCGTTCATCCTCGCGGTGACGGAGGAGGTGCTCCGGGTTCGCGCGGAGGCGGGCGCCGACCAGTTCGTGGTGGGCATCCGGCTCTGCGCCGACGAGATCCACGGCGAAACTGTCGGCTACACCGCCGAGGAGTCGAGTGTCCTCGTCGACCGGCTCACGGGCACGGGCGTCGACTACGTCCACTTCTCGCTGTTCACCGGCTACAACGCCCGCCCCGCCGGCTCGGGCAAGAGCTACGGTCAGATCGCCCGGGAGGCCGTCGCCGGCCGCTGCCCGGTCGTCATCGTCTCCGACGTCTTCACGGCGGAGGACGCCGAGAGTGCGCTGGCGCACGGCGACCTCGTGGCGGTGGGCCGCGCGGCTCTCGTGGAGCCGCAGTTCGCGCGCAAGGCCACCGAGGGGCGGACGGACGAGATCGAGACCTCGGTGGAGGGACGGCTCGTCGACCTCGACCTGCCAGCCGGCCTCGTGGAGTGGTACCGCGGGTCGGGGCGCAGCGTCCTGCCCCCGGTTCCCGGGCTTGCCCAGTATCTGGACGCTAGCCCCGCGCTGGTCTGACGAGGCCCTGGAGCGAAGGGCCCGGTAGCCGCGAGCGGCCACCGGCCCGTCGCTGCGTGCGTCACCGGGTTGCCGGAGTCGGCGGCCGGGACGGAGTAGTACGCGCACCGCTCTTGCCGGCGGTGGTGGAGGAGCAGGGGGCCCGGTCATCAAACGCCGGCCGTGTGCCCGGCCCCGTGCCCTGCCCAGGGCACATGCGCCACCACCCCGTGCTCTCGGCACGCCACCCGCGGGGCGCCGGCCATCCCCGCCGTCATTCCGCGGAGCCCTACGCCAACACACCCGCACCGGCCCCGCCACCGCGAGTTGGACAGTCACCACGTCCTCTTTCGGCCGGGATCCGCCCTCTTAAGGCCGCGATGTTTCGGTGTGGGCCGTCGTACCAATCAACGTAGCCGTGCATTGCGCCCCGCCCCGTCGGCCATCACCGTGCGCAGCGGGTACGACGATGCCTTCGGCCACCATGCGCCGGCGGGCCGCGCGTCGGGACCACAGCAGACCCGCGAGTCCGCCGGCCCACAGCAGGCCCTGACTCGCCAGGGCGAGGCGGAAGTCGTCGAGCCGGTAGTGCCCGTCGGGCCGCACGAGGTCGAGGATGAGTCCAATGAGGTAGATCGCCACAAGCGACGAGATGAACCCGCCGACGTTGACCAGGCCGCTGGCCGTGCCCAGGCGCCCCGACGGCACGGACGTGCGGGCGAAGTCGAACCCGACGGCAGACGCCGTGGCCGACAGGGTGAGGACAACGACGAGAAGGACGAGTTGCCACATCGGTCGCGGCGTGTCAGGCACGAGAACCGAGGCGTAGACCCCGACGGTAAGAACGAGGGCCCCGAGAACGAGCCAGGAGCGCTGCGTTGGGTACCGGGCCTGCAATGACCCGGCGACCGGGCCGGTGACGACGCCGGTCAATGCCGCGAGTGTGAGCAGGGCACTGGCGGTCTCGGTGCTTACACCCTGACCCACGCTCAGGAACGGCACGCCCCACAGCAGCATGAACGTGGTTGTCGGGAAGAGGGAGACGAAGTGGGTGAAGAACCCTAACCACATCCCGGGCAGGGTGAGCACCTGCCGCAACGGCTCGGGCCGTGCCAGAGCGGGCGGCCGCCCTGTTCCACGGCCGTCGCAGACGGCAGTGGCGGGCGTCGGCGCGTTTCGGACGACCGCGAGGACGAGAATCGTCGTGAGGACGCCGAGCCCGGCGAGCGAGAGAAACCCCGGCGCCCAGCCCTGCCCGTGCAGAAGGGCCATGAATGGGACCGCTGAGACGATCTGGCCGGTCTGCCCGATGATGCCAGTCATCTGCGTGAGCACCGGCACGTGACGCTCGGGAAACCAGGCCGTGATGAGACGCAGGACCGAGACGAACGCCGTCGCGTCCCCGATCCCGACGAGCACCCGGGCGACCATGGCGAGAGCGAGGGTGTCGACCACCGCGAGCGTCGCCTGAGCCACCGCGAGGACGATCGCACCGGCTGCGATGACGGCTTTGGCACCAAGCCGGTCGAGAAGAAGCCCCGCGGGCACCTGGGCAGTGGCGTACACCGCGAGTTGGACGACGACGAAGAGCGACAGCTCGGCCGCCGAGATGCCGAACCGCTCGGCGGTCTCCAGACCGGCGACGCCGAGGGACGTGCGCGCACTCACGGCAAAGATGTACGCGATGAGCCCAGCCACCCACACGGTCAGGGCGGTCCGCAGGGGGGCCGGGGCGTCGGATGCGCTCTTGCTCACCGGAGCAGTGTCGCTACGGGCCAGCTGACGACGCGCGTACCGCACACCCACCCTCCTTCCCATCGTCGACGCATGGATGACATGTGTGCCGGATCGCCGTCAGGGGACCGCGAGCCATGCGTTCTCCGCTCCGGCGAGATCGACGAGATTCCGCCTCCTCTCGCTACTGCAGGCTCCTGCAGGCGGTCAGCGGCGCGGCATCGCTTCATCGCGCTCCAGGTACTCCGCGAGTCCGAGGGCATTCATCATGTCGAGGTTGGCCGCCAGCCGTGGCGGGTATGCGGTTGTGTGTGCCTCCGAGGATCCGGTGTCCCGCAGTGAGTCGAAGTACTCGACGACGGCCGTCGTCGCGGCCTCGAGCGATGCGAGCGGCATGATGACCAGCGAGACACCGATGTCGAACAGGTCCTGTGCCGTGTGGCCGGCCGGCGGATCGAGCGTCACGACCGGGTGGCCGATGCGCTCGACGAGATCTTCGCAGATGCGCATGCGCTCCGACGGCGTGCGATCGGTGATGGGGCGGCCATCGAGGTTTCTGACCATGGGCAGCACGAGGTCAGCACCGGCGGCGGCGAAGAGTCGGCACCGCTCGACGACCTCGTCCGTGGAGATCTCGTCGGCGTCCGTTCGAGCGATGATCAACATGTCACTCTGCCTCGACTCCGCGGCGATGCGGATGCGGGCGACGGCAGTGTCGCGATCGACGACCTGGCGACCGCCGACGAACGGGCACCTCTTCGGTTCGGCCTGGTCCTCAATCTGGATGGCGGCCGCTCCGGAACGCTCGAGCTCCCTCACGGTCCGGTGCAGGCTGTTGGGTCCGCCGAAGCCGGTGTCGACGTCGCAGATGACTTCGACGCCCGCCGCAGAGTCGATGTGTGAGACATGTGCGGCCAGCTCGGTCATGGTGGCCATGCCCATGTCCGGTGCCGCGAGCTGGGTCGCCTCGAAGGCAAAACCAGAGACATAGATCGTGTTGAATCCCGCGCGACGCGCGAGGACGGCAGTGAGTGCGTCGTGGGCCCCGGGGGCGACGACGCCGCCCTCCTTGAGGCGTGCGCGAAGTGTGCTCATGGACGGTCTCCTTGGTCAGGCGTCGCTTTGACTCGAAGGTTGCACTGTGACGAACGTTATGGTCAACTGTTACACAGTTCACGCATCGTCGCGCAGCCGCCGGGAGGGCACCATGCTTGACCAAGAAGTGCAGGGTATGACAACGACGACCTATCCAGTCCCGTATCCGATGCAGTCGCGGCAGGACCTGATCGTCGCGGGCGCGCTCGAGACCGAGCTCGAGACCCTTCGCCACGAGTACGGACCTGTGGTGCCTGCCGTGATGCCGTTCGGTGAGGGGCGCGCCTGGATCGCCATCGGCTATGCCGAGGTCCAGCAGGTCATGAGCGACGATCGCTTCGTCGTGTGGAAGCACCGCGGAAACAACTACCCGCGCCTCCGGCACAGCGAAGGGCACAAGCCTCCCTTCCGCATGGCGTTCGACAAGATGGACGGCCCGGAGCAGATCGCTCGGCGACGCGTCCTCGCGCGGCACCTGTCCGTGCGCCGGGTGATGAGCATGCGTGATGAGTCCCGAGCGAAGATCGAGCGCTTCCTCGACAACTTCATTGCCATGGGACAGGGTGCGGACCTGATGACGCAGTTCGTCGAGCACGTCCCGCTCTCCGTCATCGCGGACCTTCTCGGCGTCCCCGAGGACGAGACCGACGTCTTCCTCGAGGCCGCGCTCGACCACATGAACGGGCGGATCACCAGCGAGGAACAGGCAAACGCCCACATCACCAAGGTCAACGAGTACTTCGATCGACTGGTCGCGCGCCGACGTGCGGAACCGGGCGACGACCTGATCAGCGCCCTGCTGGGCGACCTCGAGGGCGGCATCTGGGACGACGAGGAGCTGGGCGGCGTGGGGTTCGTGCTCCTGACCGCCGGCCACGACTCCACGGCCTCCATCATCGGCGGCATCCTGTACTGGCTCGCGCACGACCCCGAGCGCTTCCAGTACCTCAAGAACAACCGGGACGTGCTGCCCCGCGCCATCGAGGAGTTCCTGCGTGTGGTGCCCGCCGGAACCGGGACGAGGGTGCGGATTGCCACCGAGGACGTCGAGATCGGGGGCGTCGTGGTCAAGAAGGACGACGGGATCCACCCCGTCGTCCACCCGGCGAACTTCGACGAACGTGTCTTCACCAACCCTCGCGAGCTGGACTTCGACCGCGAGGACGCGCCCCATCTCCGTTTCGGTTTTGGCCCGCACGCCTGCCCGGGCAATCAGCTGGCACGCATGGAGATCCGCGAGGTCCTCGGTGCGGTGCTCGACCGCTTCGCCACTCTTGAAGCGGCCCAGCCGGCCGAGGACTGGCGTGAGCAGATGCTCATGCGTGGACCCAAGGCACTGAAGGTCAACTGGACTCTCGAGGAGCCGCGCTCATGATGAACGACCGCGCTGTCATCGTCGGGGCGGGCGCCGCGGGCCTGGCGACTGCCGAGGCGCTGCGCGATCGTGGATGGACAGGTGAGATCGTCCTTGTCGGCGCCGAGCCCCACCTTCCCTACGACCGGCCGCCGCTGTCCAAGCAGCTGTTGGCGGGCAAAGAAGAGTTCGAGTTCGTCCAGCTCACGACGCACGAAGCCTGCACGAGCCGCGACATCGACCTCCGCCTGGGTGTCGAGGCGACCCGGCTCGACACCCGGAACAAGCTCGTGCACCTGGCGGGCGGCGAAGCGATCGGTTACGACTCGCTGGTGATCGCGACCGGCGTCGATGCGCGCAGGCTCGTGCCCGCGGAGGGGATCGCCGGCGTCGTCACGCTCCGCACCTTCGCGGATGCCATGGACCTCAGGGCGCAGATGGCGCACGGCAAGCACGTGATCATCGTGGGCGCGGGGTTCATCGGCCTGGAGGTTGCGGCGACCGCCATCTCCAAGGGATGCGTCGTCGACGTCGTCGAGCCCACACCCGGCGTGCTCTTCGGGAAGTTCCCGACCGAGCTGGCGCAGAGGATCGAGCGAACCCACCTCATAAAGGGCGTGAGGTTCCACTTCGGACAGGTCGTTGAGGAATGGAACGTGCGCACGGGGCGGATCGAGTCCGTCACCCTGTCAGACGGCGAGACGCTCCGTGCCGATGCCGCCCTGGTGGGGATCGGAACCGCCCCCGCGGTCGGGTGGCTCGATGGGGCGGGCCTTGAGGTCGCGAACGGCATCGTCTGCGACAGCCAGGGACAGGCCGCGCAGGACGTCTACGCCGTCGGTGATGTGGCCAACTGGTTCCATCCCCTGCTGGGCGTGAACCAGCGGATCGAACACCGGCTCAGTGCCGGTGACCAGGCCCAGGTGGTGGCGGCGGTCTTGACCGGCACCGACGTTCCGCACCTGGACCTCCCGTTCTTCTGGACCGATCAGTACGACGAGAAGTGGCAGGCGTACGGCTACGTCCACGGTGACGCCGAACTGGAGGTCGTCCTCGACGACATTGACGCGAACCGGCTCGTGGCGGTGCTCAAGAACAATGGGTACGTGGAAGCGGTGATCGGCAAGAACGCCGCCAAGCAACTCATCCCTTATCGTCGCGACCTCCGGGCCGCGGCGATGCAGAAACTCGTCCGGAACTAGGAGAGAACCCATGAAGCTGACAGTGGACACCGACAAGTGCATCGCGGCCGGCGCCTGCGTGATGGAGGCCATGGAGGTCTTCGACCAGCGCGACGAGGACGGCGTCGTCGTCCTGCTGCAGGAGAACCCGTCCGATGATCTGCTCCCGGCAGTCCGTCGTGCTGTCGCGGCCTGCCCCGCCAAGGCGATCCTGCTGGAGCAGTGACCGGCCCCAACCCGCATCGCTGAAGGAGCAACATGAGTGCACAGGCGACGACGCCTACCGGCCGGATCGCTGTCGTGACCGGAGGAGCCAGCGGCATCGGTCTCGCCACCGTGCGGCGACTCCAAGAGGACGGGCATGCGGTGGTCATCGCGGACCGCTCGGAAGCCGCCCACTCCGTCGCGCAGGAGCTTTCGACGAACGAGGTGCCCGTCCATTCCGAGATCGCGGACCTGGCCTCGCCGGACGACATCGACCGGCTGACCTCGACGATCACCACCACGTACGGCGGGCTCGACATCCTGGTCAACAACGCCGGGATCCACCCCAAGCGGGAGGACGGCAGCCACTTCCCGATCAAGGAGATCTCCCTCGACCAGTGGAACCACGTCATGACCGTCAACCTCACGGCGACCTTCCTGCTGTCGAAGTGGGCCATGGGCGTCATGAAGGAGCGCGGCTGGGGTCGAATCGTCAACGTGTCCTCGCGCGCGGGCAGGATGTACATGCCTATCAGCGGAGCCCACTACGTGGCGAGCAAGGCCGCGGTCATCGGCTTCACACGCACACTGGCGGGCGAGTGCGGGCCCTATGGCGTGACGGCGAACACCGTCGCGCCCGGACGCATCAAGACGCCACTGTCTGACGTGAGCGGCCTCGGTTCGTCCCAGAACCTGCACGAGGTCTTCTCCCAGTCTGTGCCGCTCAGGCGGGTCGGAACCGCAGACGAGCTGGCCGCAGCCGTGTCCTTCCTCGCCTCCGAAGACTCGAGCTTCATCACAGGTGCCGTGCTTGACGTCAACGGCGGCATCTTCGGATGAGTCCGCACCACGAGAGCTAGTTCGCGATGACGCGGCTGCAGACAATGGCATTCACCGGGGCGCTGACGTCGACGATGGGAGTGGCAGCACTCCTGACGGCGGGCGTCAGCGCCTTGGGTCCCGAACTTCGTCAGGACCTCGGGCTGACCCGGGCCGAGTTCGGCCTCTTCGCCGTGGCCGTGTTCCTGACGGCGGCCGCGCTGTCCATCCCCTTCGGACGCCTGGCTGATCGCTCGGCACCCACTGTGGGCATTGCAGTCACATTCGTGCTGGAGGTGGTGGGTGTCGTTGGCGTGGCCGTGTCTCAGTCGTTGGTGGGACTGCTGCTCGCTGCGGCGGCAGGAGGTGGCGCCCTAGCCCTGTCGACGTCGGTGACCAACCGTCTGGTCAGCCAGTACGCCGAGACCACTCGTCGGGGGCGAATGATCGCGACGAAGCAGATGGGCGTCCAGATCGGTCAGATGCTGGCCGGATTCTTGTGCCCCCTCGTCGCAGCGTCCTTCGGTTGGCGCGCCGGGCTCGCAGCCGCGGCCGCCCTCGTCATCGTGACGCTGGTCCCGGTGCTTTCGACCGCCCGCCTCCGACTCGGCGAACCCCCAGCGCCAGATCGCGAAGGCTCCGAGGGCCACCCTGTCGCGCCCGTACGGCCCGACCGTCTCCTCGTGGTGCTGTCGGTCTTCGCCCTGCTGACCGGCATCTGCTTCCAGGCCACCCTGTTCGGCCTTCCGCTGGTGGGTTACGAGACACTGCGGCTCGATGCCCGGACGGCATCCCTGGCGGTCGCCGTCCTCGGGGCCGTCGGATTCGCGACACGGCTGGCCTGGGGCGTCGTCGCCGACAGGTTCGACCGCGTACGCACGGTGATGATCGTGCTCGGCTCGGCGCTCGTTATCGGCGAGGCGATCATCCTTTGGGGGGTAGTCGCGCAGTCCACCTGGGCCTTCTGGGCAGGAGCCGCCGTGATCGGCGCCGGTTTCGCCTTGATCCCTGTGTGCCTGGCAGCCGCGGTACTGCGGTATTTTCCGGTGTCCCGCGTCGGCCTGATCTCGGGCGTGGTCTCCGTCAGCACCTTCGGAGGGTTCGCGGCTGGGCCATTCCTCTTCGGGGTCGCCGTTGACCACGCCGGATATCTCGTCGCCTGGGCGTGCCTGTTGCTGATCTCGCTCGTCGGGAGCCTCGTCCCGTGGCTGATGTCCCGGCATCGACCTACCAGTCCGGAACAAGCCCGGAAACGCGTGTCGGCGGCGGTCGCCTCATGAGACCGACCGCCATCAAAGCGTGACCCCATCGCACCACTCACAAACACCGGGAGTTTGCTCCTCATGTTCCATCTACCACCGCAGGTTGCTCGCAACGACGGGAGAATCAACGTGAAAACCACCGAACTGGACCTTCTGGTCATCGGCGCCGGCATCGCCGGCCTCACGGTGGCCACGTCGGCCGCAGAACTCGGGCTCGACGTCGGACTCATCGAGAAGACCAGTGCCATCGGCGGCTCATCCGCGATGAGTGGGGGGTGGTTCGCCTTCACCGGAACCGCCGAGCAGGAGGCTCGCGGCATTCACGACTCCCTCGACCAGTTCCGTCGGGACCTGCTTGAGGTAGGAGCGCATCGCAACGACCGGGCACTCGTCGATGCCTACCTGGACAACCAGCTGGACACGTACGGCTGGCTCAAGGAGCACGGGGTCGAGTTCGGCGAGGTCGAGATCAGCTCTGGCCAGTCGGCGCCGCGCGGACACAGCACGCGCATCCGTGAGGTCCTCACGTCGCTGCACAAGGACTTCCAGGAGCGCGGAGGCGCGACGTTCTTCAACCATCGAGCGCGTTGGCTGGTCCGCGACGAGGTCAACGGAGTCCGCGGGGTCGAGGTAGACACCCCGGACGGGCCCGTCGTCATGTACGCGCGGCGCGGGGTGGTCATCGCCGCCGGCGGATTCTCGCGGTCCCAGGAGCTCCTGGCCGTATTCGCCCCAGAACAGCTGGCGGCCATTCCTTACGGGGGACTCGGGAACACCGGTGATGGCTTGCGCATGGCGTGGCGAGTCGGCGCGGGACTGGCCGACATGTCCTCGATCTCGGGCACGTACGGATCCCACCCGGAGACGACGGACGACCAGCACGAGCTGCTCACGTCCTTCTACATGGGCGGCATCATCGTCAACTCCCACGGCAAACGATTCATCGACGAGTCGCTCGACTACAAGACCCTCGGCTCGGCAGTCCTCACCCAACCGCAGGGCCTGGCGTTCCAGATCTTCGACGCCTCTGTCCGGGCCAAGTCCCACCGCGGCATCGCGCTCAAGGACATGGACACCCTGGAAGATCTCGGGCACCTCTTCAAGGCCGACACCCTCGAGGACCTTGCCGCCATCGCGGGAATCGAGAGGGACGGCCTCGTGCGGACGGTCGAGCGCTACAACGCGGCCGTCCGCGGTGAATCGGCGGATGAGGTAGGACGAACACACCTGTGCAACGGCGTCGGTGCGCTCATGCCCATCGAGACCGGCCCCTTCTACGCCTACCCGGCGAAGACGCTGATGACCACCACGTACGGCGGCCTGACGATCACGCCCCAGGGCCAGGTCACCGACGTGGCCGGTGAGGTCATCGAGGGGCTCTACGCCGTCGGCGAGGTCACGGGAGGCTTCCACGGGGCGGCCTACATGACGGGGACCTCGCTCGGGAAGGGGGCGGTGTTCGGCAGGATCATCGCCCGGCACATCGCGACGTCGGCCGATGCCGTCGTCGGGTGGGGGAGCGGTGGCCGTGCGATCTAGGACGAACAACATCCTCCAGGCCCTTCGCGACGGCGGGACCGCCCTCGGTGTAAACGTGCAGACCTACAGCCCGGAAATCGTCGAGATGGTGGGATATGCCGGGTACGACCACGTGATGATCGACTGGGAGCACGGCTCGTTCGGGACCGATGCCGTGGTGTCGATGATCCGCGCAGCACAGGTCGCGCACGTCACGCCGATCGTCCGGATCCCCTCGAACGACGAGGTCTGGATCAAGCGTGCCCTCGACGCGGGGGCCCTGGGCGTCGTCGTCCCGCACATCGCCAGCCGAGAGCAGGCGGAGGCGGCCGTGGAGGCAGCCCGCTACGCAGACGACTCGGGGGCGGGATCACGCGGTGCCTGCCCCAGCGTGCGTGCCGCCGAGCACATGGCATCGGACTGGCGCGCCTTCGCCCAGTGGTCCAACGAAAACGTCTTCGTGGCCGTCGCCATCGAGAGCCAGGCCGGTGCCGCGGCGCTGGACGAGATCCTCGGGGTCCCCGGCATCGACGCCGTGTTCCTGGGCACCTTCGACCTCGCCCACGAGATGGGTCACTACGGCGACAACAGGGCTCCCGAGGTTGCTTCGGAGATTGACTCGATCGCCGCCTCGGCGAGACGTGCATCGACGCCCCTGTTCGCGACCCTGTACCGGGGACGCACGCCTGAGGAGTCGCGAGACGAGCTTGACCACTGGACAAACCTGGGCGCCCGAGTGGTCAACACCGTGAGCGACCGGCGGCTCGTCCTCCAGGGGCTGGGGGAGAGGCTCGGCCTGCTACGGGCTGACCGTTCGGCGGTGTCAGGAGTGCCGACGGGCGGCCGTCGCGGTGGCGCAGCTCCGTCGGCGCCGCCAGCCTCTGGGGTACTGTTGAGCAGTACCACACGGAACGGGCATGCATCCACCGACTCGATCAAATGGGAAGGGCGGTCGGATCGCCATGGCAAGAAGAAGCGATAATGTACTGACGGCCGGAAGGCTACAGACCGTCTCAGTTGTGGACGCCTTGGAAGAGAGCCTCCGTTCAGACATCTTCAACGGCAAGATCCCTGCCGGAGAGAAGCTCAAGGAATCCCCCCTGGCCCAGCAGCTCGAGGTGTCTCGGCACACCCTGCGCGCTGCGCTCACGCGCCTCGAGAACGTGGGGCTGCTCCAGTACCGCGAGAACCGCGGATGGTCGGTCCCTGTCTTCGGTCGCGAGGAGTACGCCGACATCCTCCTGCTCCGCGAGAGCCTAGAGGCCTCTGCCTACCGGGTAGCCCTCGCGGAGGGGACGAAGCCAGGCGTTGAGGTGGCCCGGGCGCTCGACCGCATCGTGTCCATGACGGAGGATGACTCGTGGGCGCTTCGAATCGACGCGGACTGCAACCTCCACCAGACGCTGGTGGATATGGCGCACAGCCCCCGGCTGAGCCGTGCCTTCGCCGACATGCTGGACGAGTTTCGCCTGTGCCGACTCCAGTCGATCGACTGGTTGGAGCAGCTGCCCCTCGATGAATGGAAGGCGAAGCACGTGGCGCTGGTCGAGGGACTGCGTGCGGCGGACCTCGAGGCGATCGCGCTGGTGAGCGACCACTTCACGAGCGACCCCTGGAAGTCCCCTCGGCACAAGACGGCATCAGTGACGGGTCGCGCATGACTGGTTCGGCAGGTCTGGGGCACGGCCCTCGAGATCTCGCGTGGGGGATCAAGCCGAGCTTTCTGTCGTACCTGGACGGACTGGGTGACTCGCGCATCGTCACCAACGGCGGTGTACACCCCGGCGAGCCGGGCGATGCCTACGTCTTCCCGTTCGTCGCTCGTACCGAGCTGTCCGGGGGCGGCGTCCGCCTCGAGTTCGGTGGCGACCTCAGGTTGACGGCACACGGCGGCATGCTGCTCGTCATCTTCATGAACCCGTGGCTGACGATGACGCCGGAAGGCGCTGAGCTCAGCGTCGTGGACCTCATGGCGTGGCCAGACACATCGCAACGAGAGACGATCGGCATCTCTGCCGGCGACCATCAAGAGTCGGGGAACGGCGTCCTGGAGGTGCCCCTCAAGCTCGCCGCCAGTGGCGTCGAGACGTTCAACAACGTCTACCCCGCCGGCACGGAACTAGCGCCGGCCAGGCTTCTTCACACTGAGTGATCTCAGCAGCACCTCCTCGAAGAGTGATCTCCGAGCACGTTCCCGCTGCGCCAGGGCACCTTCTCGCCGAGAGAGCCCCGGAGTCGTTACGCGGCAGGTCGACGCAAGCCGTATCTCGGCTCGTCGCGCGGCCGCCCAGGACGGGGCACCGGTTAGGGATTCGATCCCTCGCGACAAGGCTGGAGCGCCCGACCGAATCGTCGAGCGCTCCAAACCGGGCCGTGCGCAGGAGGGCCGGAATGCGGGTTGGTCGCGCCGGCGGATCAGTCCACCAGCTCGAATCGCACGGGCAGAGACTTCAGGCCGCCGACGAAGTTCGTCTGCAGGACCTTGCGGGGACCGATCAGTTCGATGTTCCTGACCCGGGGCAGGAGCTCTTCGAGCAGGATGCGCAGCTCGAGCCGCGCAAGGGGCTGGCCAAGGCAGGCGTGCGGACCATTGCCGAAGGCGATGTGCGGGTTCGGCTTCCGATCGTGGCGGAACTCCTTGGGCACGTCGAAGATGTCTTCGTCGCGGTTCCCGGACTGGAAGAGCAACATTAGCCGGTCGCCCTTGCGAATCTGCTGTCCGCGCAGTTCGTAGTCCAGGGCGGCCTGGTGGACAAAATGCTTGACCGGCGAGGCCCAACGGAGGCCCTCGTTGATGAGCGTAGGGATGAGCGAGAGGTCATCCTGCACTGCCTTGAGCTGGTCTGGGCGCTTGGCCAGCTCCTCGAAGATCGTCGCCGCGGTCGTCGACGTCGTGTCGTGGCCTGCGCCGGAGATCGCGATGTAGTACCCGATGCACGTCTTCATCGGGTAGTAATCGCCGTTGTCCTGGCGGGCGTTTGCGATGAGGCTCGCCAGATTGTCCTGGGGATTCTCCCGAAGGCTCTCGACGAGGCCGACGTAGTAGGCCTCGAAGTCGCGGATGTTCGCCGTGTTCTGCTCAGCCGCCGCCGTAGCGGAATCGGAGCTGATGCCCGGGCGGCGGGACTCGGGGTCATTGACGCCGAAGCGCTCGTGGGCCAGTCGCATGATGTGGGGCTCGTCCTCCTCGGGAACCCCGAAAAGCGTCATGACGACGTGCAAGGGATAGAACCAGGCGAAGTCCCGGGAGAAGTCGATCTCGTTGACGCCGGGCACAAGGTGCCTGGAGATCACCTTGTTGGCCAGCTCCCGGATACGGGCGTCCCACTTCTTCAGCTCCACCGGCCTGAACCAACCCTGAGCGATGTCACGAACGATCGTGTGCTCGGGCGGGTCCATCATCTGGAGGGACTCCAGCGGCCGGAGCGTGCCATGGGTCTTCATCGTCCAGGCGTCGCCGGCCTTCGTGTTGAGGATCGGGTTGTGGGTTCCGGGATTCTCGCTACCGCCGCCGTTGTGGAACACCTCAGGCTGTCGCTCAATCTCGAGGATGTCGGCATGCTTGGTGACCAGCCACAGCGGGTCGTAACCGTCAACCTCGACCTTGGCAAGGGGGGCGTTGTTCCTCAGCCATTCATACGCGCTGAACAGGGCCGTCTCGTCCAGGTGGCCCGTCGGAAGCACGATCTGCCGCGCGATCTCGTCGGGGACACGTGTGTGCGTCTCGGCTTGAGTTGCGGTCACAACTCCTCCTTCGTCAGTTGATTCCAGTGCTCTACCCAGGCCGACCGAACTCGTCGGTACGGAAACGTCTGCCAGGAGATCCTCGTCAAGCTCCTGGTGACGAGCCCCCTCTCGTCGGTGAGCGGTCGTCGCACCAGTGTACGGAGTATCACACCGTCTACGTAGCAGTTGCACTGTGGCACAGTTACACGGCGCAGCGCCAGCCCCACCGCGAAGAAGCTGTTCCTCGCCCCGGGAGACCGCGAGTGGCCCCCGGTCGTCGCTCGGCCGCCGGGCAGCCGGGATGACTAGCATGCTCTGGTTGAGTGAACCGAAGTGTGCGCTCCGGCCGCGAACCCGTCCACGAGAAGAGGTATGACGCGATGGAGCCGAGGAGTCGAGTATCGAGAGTGGCTCCCTCTTTGCTGGAATCCGTGATCGAGGGGAGGGCTAGGGCTCACTCCCTTGAGTGGGGGCTCAAGGAATCTTTCCGGCGCTACTTCGAACGGCTCCCCGACCACGTCTACGGGCTGACCGATGGTGCGGTCCGGAATGCCGCAGGAGAGTTCGGCTTCCCCCACCGACTGGGGTTCGGGCCGGAGGGGGCTGGCGGCACCGTTCTCGCCTTCTCGGGTCGAGTGGCCCTCACCGCGCACTTCGGGGCGCTGTCCGTGGTGATCGCCGACCCAGAAGTCCTGTTCGGCCAGGACGGGAGTGTCACTCTCTCCGCCGCCGTGGACGAAGTTGATGGTCGGGCTGTGCGTATGGACATCGCCGATCTGGCTCTCGAGGTCGGCCGTCTGGGAGCACCTGAGGTCCGCTTCTCTGCGTCGCTGGCTCGCGACGGGCAGTACCTCTTCATGGGTAACTACTTCGCCGGTGACGCACTGGATCCGGTGACCATTCGATTCGCGGATTCCCAGGTGCCGTGACGCGACCACCCTCGGTCGATGGCGCCGTCCGGCCCGGGGCGCCGAGTGACCGGGTCGGCGGGCTCGGACCGGGTAGGCACTCCGGTGCACCCGCAGGCGTCGCACGCACGGTTCGTCGTCGGCGCCACGCGAGAGGCAGATGCGTTCTCTGTTGCCGACCCCGGTTCGGACCTCTGAGCACCGCTGAGTGTGCTTGAAGTCGCGTCGACTCGTCTGTAGGGTGAAGGGCGATGCACTGTTGCACAGTTCGACAAACAGGGATCGACGCTCTATAGGCTGGTGGTCCGACGCCGCTAGCCCGACCCGCTCCACGGTCGAGTCCACAGGCTCGGCAGTCCCATGAAGCATCTCCGATGAGTGGCAACGCCCCGTCGTTGGGCACCGTCACCACCGGCGGTCCGTCGGGCGCAGTACGGCTGCGGCACATTGGGGCTTCCTGCCTTGTGGATCTAGGGGCTGACCAGCCTGGGAAAGTGACGAGGTATGAAGCTCGAAGTGGCGACGATTGAGTATGACCGGCTCTTCATCGGCGGAGAGTGGGTCACTCCCGAGGAATCGTCGTGGATCGACGTCCATTCGCCGGCGACCGAGGAGTACATCGGCCGTGTTCCGGACGGACGGAAGCAGGACATCGACCGAGCGGTCTCCGCCGCCCGAGCTGCGTTCGACGACCCCCGGGGATGGTCTCGGTGGGCACCGCAGGAGCGCGGGGAGGTCCTGCGCCGGTTCGCGCATGCGCTCGAGGCGCGGGGGCCGGAGACCGCGCGCCGGGTGACCGTCCAGAACGGCATGCCGATCTGGCTCTCGGAGAAGTGGGAGACAAGCAACCCGGCCACCCTCCTGCGCTATTTCAGCGACCTGATCGAACGTCAGGGCGATGAGCTTCGCCCGGGCATCAAGGGCAAGCAGACCCTCGTCACTCGTGAGCCCGTCGGGGTCGTCGCGGCCATCGTCCCGTGGAATGTCCCGCAGGGGATCACCTTCCTGAAGCTCGCCCCTGCCCTGGCTGCCGGATGCACAGTCGTCCTGAAGCCCGCGCCTGAGACCGTCCTCGACGCCTTCTTGGTGGCAGAGGCAGCGATCGAGGCAGGACTGCCCGCCGGAGTCCTCAACATCGTTCCCGCCGGCGGAGAGACGAGTGGGTACCTCGTCCAGCATCCCGGCATCGACAAGGTCTCCTTCACCGGGTCACCTGAGGTCGGGCGGATGATCGGCGAGGTGTGCGGAAGGCTCCTGCGACCGGTCACTCTGGAGCTCGGTGGAAAGTCAGCCGCCATCGTTCTCGACGATGCAGACCTGGAGAACAACGTCGAAGCGCTGTTCTCGTCGACGATGATGAACAACGGCCAGGTCTGCTGGCTCTCGACCCGGATCCTGGCGCCGCAGGCGCAGTACGATAAAACCGTTCGGATCGTCTCTGACATGGTGTCCGGCTTGCGAGTGGGGAACCCGCTCGACCGTGAGACGCAGGTTGGCCCTCTGGTCTCGGAGAAGCACCGAGATCGTGTGGAGGGTCTGATCGGCCAGGGGGTCCGCCAGGGCGGTCGGGTCACTGTCGGTGGGCGCCGGCCCGAGGGCTTCGACCGTGGTTGGTACCTCGAGCCGACGGTGTTCGCCAACGTCGGTCGCAAGGACGTCCTGGCTCAGAAGGAGATCTTCGGCCCGGTGCTGACGGTCATCCCTTATGTCGACGAACAGGACGCGATCGGTATCGCCAACGATTCCGATTACGGACTGGCCGGCAGCGTCTGGACCTCAGACGAAGAGCGCGGACTGAGGGTCGCTCGACAGGTGAGGACCGGGACCATCGGTCTCAACGGCTACGCCACGGATCCGGTGGCGCCCTTCGGCGGCGTGAAGTCCAGCGGCTTGGGTCGTGAGCTCGGCCCGGAGGGACTAAGCCACTACCAGGTCCTCAAGTCGATCTTCCTCAACCGGCCGAACGCGTAGCCGGACCGAACCCGTCGCCCCGGCGCGGCGATGCCCGAGCACCCGCGCGTCATCATCCCAGTAGTTCCAGCCCTGCTCATCCCATTCGAGGAGATCTATGAAGGCCGCAGTAGTAAAGTCACCCGGCGCCGGCTTCGTGATCGAGCAGGTTGACCTGGATGCCCCGCATCCCAACGAGGTTCTTATCGACGTCAGAGCCGTAGGACTGTGCCATTCCGATCTGACTCTGGCGAGCTCGGACCTCGGTTTCGCGATGCCTGCCGTGTTCGGGCACGAAGTCGCAGGCGTTGTCGCGGAGGTGGGGGCCAGCGTCCGGTCGATCACGGTCGGCGACCACGTCGTGGGAACGCTCATTCGATTCTGCGGTGAGTGCGAACGCTGCCTGTCAGGACGGTCGTACTACTGCCGGAACTCCCAACGCACGGAACGCTCGACGGGCGACTCGCCTCGGATCAGCGACGCCGACGGGCCGATCAATCAGGCTTTCGGCCTGGGTGGCTTCGCAGAGCAGGCCCTCATACACGAGAACCAGCTGGCCGTGGTCCCGAAGGAGCTCCCGTTCGAGCAGGCCGCCCTCCTGGGCTGCGGGGTGATCACCGGGGCGGGCGCCGTGCTGAACACGGCCGGCGTCGGCCGCGGCGAGACCGTGGTCGTCGTCGGTGCAGGTGGCGTGGGATTGAACGCGATCAGCAGCGCGGTCATCGCTGGCGCGTCCACGATTGTCGCCGTGGACATCTCTCCCGCCAAGCTTGACCGTGCCCTGGAGTTCGGCGCGACGCATACGATCAACTCCGGCGTTGAAGACCCAGTCCAGGGGGTCATGCGGATTATGCCGCAGGGGGCCGACTACGTCTTCGATTTCGTCGGATCGGAACGGGTCGCACAGCAGGGGCTCGAGATGCTCTCCTATGGCGGCGGCCTCTACCTGGTCGGGATCGGGGGCAAGGATGTCTCAATCCACGTCGACGCCATGACCTTCATGCGAAACCGAAACCGACTAGAGAGCGTCTATATGGGGTCGGCGAACCTGAAGGTAGACATCCCCTACTTCGCGAGCCTCGCATCACGCGGACTTCTGCGCCTGGACGAGCTCGTGACCGAGACCATACGTCTCGAGGAGATCAACGAGGGCTACCAGCGCCTGAAGGACGGGTCGGCGGCGCGACTCGTCGTGACCAATCCCAATCCATAAGCGTTTCGACGGCGTTGTCGATCGTCCACGCACTCCCATGAGGTGGGGCGCGAGCCGGCGACCCCGCACACGCGGTCGCTGCGTTCCGACCCGCCCTGGCGTGGCTTCCGTCTCCGGCAGGGACCGGTCATCTGCACGAACGTCGTAAGTGGAGCCGCGCCCGTCGGGAAGTCGGGAAGCCTCCTCCCCTCGCAGGGTGCAACGCAGACGACTCCGGCCGTAGCGAGCAGACGTCCACTGTCACACAGCTCGTTGCGCGGAAGCGAAGGCTGTGTTACACATGTTATCTGCACCACTGTGCAACAGTTCCACTCATGCGGGACAACGCCGCGCTTGGAGGAATCATCCATGAGCCGAGCAGCGAGGCCAGACAATCGTCCGCCCCGCGGCGTCATGGCCGCCTGAGTGAACGCGATACGGGTGCAGCCGCCCGGCTCCGGCCAGCCGGATGACGCCATCGCCCTTGGCGCGCATCCCGGTTCCCCGCGAGAGCGCTACGACTAGCGCCGACATACGAAGTCTCACCGAACAACCGCTCGTGCTTCGTTCCAGATTCCAGGCTCATCACGCTTTCAAAGGAGAAAACATGAGCTCTGCCATTGCGGACAGCGCGGATCGCGCTGTCGTCAACAAGGTCCTGTGGCGCATCATGCCATTCATCGGGCTGCTGTACTTCATCTCCTTCGTCGACCGGATCGCCATCAGCTTCGCCGGACCTCACGGCATGACGGACGACCTCGAGATGACCGCCACCGCCTTCGGGTTGGCCTCCGGGATCTTCTTCGCCGGATACATCCTGCTCGAGGTGCCCAGCAACATCGCCCTCGGAAAGTTCGGTGCGCGCGCTTGGCTGGCGCGGATCATCGTCACCTGGGGCATCGTCCAGGCTCTCATGGCCTTCGTGCCTTCAGCCGGGTGGCTCGTCGGGGCCCGCTTCCTCCTCGGTGTCGCCGAGGCCGGATTCGCCCCCGGTGTGTTGGTCTACCTCATGTATTGGATTCCTAAGAGCCGCCGAGTCTGGGCGTTCTCCCTGTTTCTCCTCGTGCCGTTCGTGACCAACACGATCGGCGGCCCCCTCATGTCGTGGCTGACGACTGCTTCAAATGACCTGATCCCCGGTCTCGCGGGCTGGCGCACCATGATCCTGATCACCGGCGTCGCAGCGATCCTCGCGGGTATCGCCGCGTGGTTCGTGCTCCTGGATTCCCCCCAGCAGGCCCGCTGGCTCAGCGCGCGCGAGCGAACGATCCTGCTCGATGCGATCGCACGTGAAGAAGATGTCGCTTCCGACTCGAGCCATCGCGCCCTGGCGGGTTTGAAGAACCCCAAGGTTCTTCTCCTGTCGCTGGCGTTCTTTGCGCTTCCGTTCGGGGTTTTCAGCCTGACCTTCTTCCTGCCCACGATCGTCGCGGGCTTCGAGGCCCGGTTCGGCACCGACTTGTCCGGGGGCGCCCAGGCCGGCCTGAACGCGATCCCGTGGGTCTGCGCCATCATCGGCGCGCTCCTCCTGTCGACACTGGCAGACCGGACCGGCCGCCCTGGGACCGTCACGCTGCTAGCCGGCACCATCGGTGCCGTCGGCGCCATCGGCGCGGCCCTCGTCGACAACCCCTATGCGCTCATCGCGATGCTGTCCATCACCGCGTTCGGGTTGTCCGCGATCGCGCCGACCATCTTCGCGATCGTTCCCAAGGTCGTCGCCGGCGTGGCTGCTGCTGCCGCAACCGCCCTGGTGAACAGCCTCGGCAGCATCGGGGGCTTCGTCGGCCCCTATCTGACCGGCTTCGTCACAGACCTCACCGGCACCCAAGACGTGACCTACTTCGTCATGGCCGGCCTTCTGGTCCTGGCCGGCGTCATCGCTATGAGCATCGACAACCACCACCGGCGCACATCCCCGCGGCAGCCTTCGGTGGCTCTCGCTCGATGAAACCGTGCGGGCGGGAGTGGGATCGTCTGAGCCCGTGCTGCCGGCGCTTGGTCTCGCGAATCGTGAACAGGTGGCTCCTCGATGGGTGTCCGGACCACCCCCGGCGGGGAGGTTTCCTTGCCGAGCCGCCTGCCAGTAGCGGCGATGGGCTCACGGCCGATTCCCACTGCCGGTCTCGGGCATGGCCACGACGCGGACCTGGCGAAATTCCGCCTGGACGCGCGCCCGTCAGCGCAAACAGGGGGAGCGAGCGGAAGAGGCCGGTGAAGGAGCACCCCGAGGCGCTCTCGCGCCGCCAGCTGCTCGCCCGGCAGGAGTCATCCCCCACGTTCGTTCGATGCTCGGAGCGAAACTACTTCCAACAACTGAAGGGAATGTGATCGAGAAATGGCCATCGTGCAGCAATCTGCGGTCGCGATCCGCGAGAGCGGCATCTACATCGACGGCGGATGGACCTCGCCGTCGGACCACACCCTCGTCGACGTGGAGAACCCAGCGACTGAGGAGATCATCGCGCGGGTTCCGGCGGCGACGAGTGCCGACGTCGCCAGGGCGGTGACCGCTGCCCGCCGGGCACACGACGAGGGGGGCTGGGGCAGGACTACCCCGGCCGAGCGCCGCGAGGTGCTCCAGCGCTTCGCCGAAATCATGGACAGGCGCAAGGACGAACTGGTCGAGATGAACGTCGCCGAATGCGGTTCAGTGCGCTGGTTCGCCGAGGCCGGCCAGGTAGGAGGGGCAATCGCCCACCTGAGATCGACGATCGACGCGATGGCATCATTTGCATGGGAGCAGCCTTCGCAGCCGCACTTCGGCAACGGCATCGGTCAGGGCCTGGTCGTCCGCGAGAGCTACGGAGTCGTTGCGCTCATCAGCGCCTACAACTTCCCGCTGTGGCTCAATATGACCAAGCTCGCTCCCGCACTTGCTGCCGGATGCACCGTCGTCCTCAAGCCGGCGACCACGACGCCGCTCGAGGGCCTCGTCCTCGCCGAGATCGGGGAGGAAGCTGGCCTGCCGCCGGGGGTGCTCAACGTCATTACCGGCGACCGAGTGCCGACGCAGGCGCTGGTCAATCACCCCGATGTCGACATGGTCAGCTTCACCGGGTCCGATGCCGTGGGAACCCAGATCTACCAGCAGGCTGCAGCATCGCTGAAGAAGGTGGTACTCGAACTCGGAGGCAAGAGCGCCAACATCGTCACCGAGGACGCCGATCTCGATGCCGTCGCCACCGAGGTCGTCACGCACACGATCATCCAGGCCGGGCAGGGCTGCTCACTGCTCACCCGCACCCTCGTGCACCGCTCACGACAGAGCGAACTGGTCGAGAAGATCGCCGCAGGCCTCGAAGCCGTGCGGGTCGGCGACCCCTCGGACCCCGCCACCCAGATGGGGCCGCTCATCTCCGCAGCGCAGCGGCACAAGGTCGAGGACATGATCGCAGCGGGCAAGGAAGCCGGGGCCACGCTCGTCACCGGCGGCGGACGACCGGCCGGACTCGAACGCGGCTACTTCATCGAGCCGACGCTGTTCACCGATGTCGAGAACACCATGCGCATCGCCCGTGAGGAAATTTTCGGCCCGGTCAACGTCGTCATCGGCTTCGACACCGACGACGAGGCGGTCGCACTTGCCAACGACAACCCGTACGGACTGTCCGGCGCCGTACACGCGCACGACCCGGTGCGGGCCTACAGCATCGCGCGACGCCTGCGCACTGGCGCCGTCATCATCAACGGAGGTGGCGGCGCCTTCCCCGATATCAGCATGCCGTTCGGCGGATACAAGGCCAGCGGACTGGGACGGGAATACGGAGCCTGGGGCATCGACGAGTACTTGCAGACGAAGTCCATCGGCTGGGGCGTCGGACGCGGATAAACACGTAGTTGAGATCCAGCGACGGCAGAACCCAACGAGAAGCAAAGAGGCGCACACAGTGTCAGTTACAACCAACGGTTACGACTACATCGTCGTCGGAGCAGGCTCCGCCGGAGCCATTGTCGCCACGCGGCTCTCCGAAGACCCCAACACCAATGTCCTCCTGCTCGAGGCGGGCCCGAAGGACACGAGCCTCTGGTCCCGGATCCCCTTGGGATTCGCCAAGATCCTCTTCAACGCCAAGTACATGTGGTACGACCACGAAACGCAGCCAGAACCGCACCTGAACAACAAGAAGTACGCGCTGCCGCACGGCAAGCTCGTGGGTGGCTCGAGCGCGATCAACGGCCTGGTCCACGTGCGCGGTACTCCGCTGGACTACGACACTTGGGAGGCGCAGGGGGCGGAGGGCTGGGGCTACAAGGACGTGCTGCCCTACTTCAAGAGGTCCGAGCGCGATCACCGAGGTGCTGGGGAGTACCACGGCGGGGACGGTCCGCTGGGCATCGAACTGGCCCGGTGGCAGAACCCGCTGGCGGAGTCGTTCATCGACGCCGCCACGTCCAGCCTCGGCATCCCGCGGAACTCCGACTTCAACCGGCCCGACATCGAAGGTGCCGGGTACTGGGATCTGGCGACGTGGAACGGTCGTCGGTCCTCGACCTCGCTGAATTACCTCCACCCCAACCGGAAGCGGGCAAACCTCAGGGTCCTCCCCGGCGCGTTCGTCACGAAGATCGAGTTCGACGGCACGACCGCTTCGGGCGTGATCTACGAGCGCAACGGCAAGAGCTACCGGGTCAGAGCCAGGCGCGAGATCATCCTGAGCGCCGGGGCTTTGCAGACTCCGCAGCTCTTGCAGGTCTCCGGGATCGGCCCCGGGGAGCTGCTCAGGGAGCACGGGATCGAGGTGCTCCAGGACGTGCCAGGCGTCGGCGAGAACCTCATGGACCATGTTCAGGTCGGACGCAAGTACATGACCTCGAGCCCGTGGACGCTGAACCGCAAGGCCGGCAACATCTTCAAACAGGCGCTGACCGGTCTCGGTTACTTCGCCGGCAAGCGCAACGGGCCGCTGACGATCGGCGCCTCCCTCGGCGGCGCCTACATCAAGACTCGACCGGACGTCGAGGCCCCCGATCTGCACCTGCACTATCTGCCGTTCATGCCCGCCGACGCCGGCTGGGGCCTGGCGAACTTCTCCGGGTTCCGCCTGGGCATGTACCAGAACCGGCCCCTCAGCCGCGGGCGTATGCAGATCACGTCAGCGGACCCCAGGCAGAGCCCGTCCTTCGTGTTCAACCACCTGGCCGAGGAGGAGGACGTCCGCACCATCCTCGCCGGCATGAAGATCGCCAAACAGATCGCCGACGCCATGCCCGCGCGTCTTGAGGTACAGGAGATCGCACCCGGTCCGGAAGGCGACGCCGACGAAGGGCTCCTCGAATACATCCGCACTTCGGCCGATACCGGGTTCCACTACTCGGGAACGGCCCGGATGGGCACCGACGAGCTCGCTGTCGTCGACCCCCAGCTGCGGGTTCACGGCGTGCAGGGCCTCAGAGTGATCGACGCGTCCGTGATGCCGACGATCGTGTCGGGCAACATCAATGCTGCCGTCGTGATGATCGGTGAGAAGGGGGCAGACCTGGTCAAGGCCGGCTAGGGCACCGGCTGAGCTGTTCCGCTCTTGCAGGGCCGTAACCAGGGCGCGCAGGCGGGGGCGGGTGGGTGTGTGGCTACCACCCGTCCCCATGGCCGACGGTGAACCCAAATCGTCGGCGGACGAATTCGTGCCACGGTTGTGCCACGGATCGGCTCCTCTGCCACGGTTCTGCCACGCGAGCGAGCATGAACGCGCGGCGATTGCGCATCGTCGCGTACGTCAGCCACGCCCAGCACTACCCTGAGAGCCCCGTCATGATCGAGGCCGGAACCAACTAACCGAGCCTCCACCCAACCCGGGGCGCTTCACCCACCGTCGAGGGACGATCTCCCTCGGATCCTGTCCGTGCCTTGCAGCACGCGTCTCTACCGTGGCTCTGTGTACCGGCGCAGCCCTGATGAAGGGGTCAGGAGCGACCCGGAGCCTCACGTGCTTGGCCCCCAGAAGCTCAGTGAGACCACACACCGTTCTTCGGCTCCTACGGCGATCCGACGTCCCGACTCGGGACAACTAGGAGATGGGATTCCACGCGAGTTCCACGCGTGAGCGCCGATTCCACGCGAGTTCCACGCATCTCGAGCCATCAGATGACGGCGGTTGACCACGGTTGCGACGCGGTGTGACCCTGGAGTCCGCGCGCTGAGAACCGTTGGTATTGCACCGTTTGTAGAGGTCAGGACGTCTCAGCGAGCGTTCGAGACAACGGACTCCGGGGAGTGCCGGGACTTGTGAGCCTCCGGGAGAAGGTCGGGGGTTCGAATCCCCCTAGCTCCCACCCCCTAGCTCCACCGCATGGGCGCTGACATGCGATTACGCATGCAGTGCCCGTTCGTTCGTCCCGAACTCGTTCGCAACTTGCCGGGGCCCGGCTCCACGGTGGTTCAAGTCTGCCCACGTGGACTCGCCATCGCCATCGCCATCGCCATCGCCATCGCCACCGCCCTGAAGCGGCAGGGCTGGGACGCCGGCGACCTCGACCTCATCGAGATCAACGAGGCCTTCGGCGCCGTCGTCGCCCAGTCCACCGCCGAGCTCGGCGTCGACCCGGCCAAGGTCAACCCACACGGCGGCGGCATCGCCATCGGCCACCCCATCGGCGCCTCCGGCGCCCGCCTCGTGGTCCACGCCGCCCACCAGCTCGCCTCCGACGGCATCCAGCGCGCCGCCGTCGCCCTGTGCGGCGGCGGCGGCCAACGCGAGGCGCTCCCCTTGGAAGTCTGAGGCGGTCAGCTACGCCCCTTTGCGCCTGCTGCATGCGTTACCCTGTCCGACCTGGGCGAGTTCCTCGCCAGCCTGAAGGACGAGCGGGGGCCCGTACAAATGACTGGGCTGGGGGGGGGGCGCGGCATCGACAGCAGTGGGGGGCATCGATCGTGGAGACTGGAAGACCCCACGAAAACCCCGCATAAACACCAATCGTCGGCGCTCGACGCCGCAAATCGATGCGTGATGTACCTGGCTCGAATCAAAGGCGAAACCGCAGGTGTTGAGCGGTTTCGCTAGACATGACGCGTCGTTGCGCGAGGTCGGAGGGCCAGCCCCATTTGAACAAGGGGTCGCAGGTTTGAATCCTGTCAGCCCGACTACATCCGCCGCAACGAGATGGTGAAACCCGTCACGGCCGAGATGCTCGACCGTGCGTTCCCGGCTCGCCCCTGACGCCTCCGCTGTCCCTCAGGGGGTCATCGAGACCGGTCGGGCGCAGGCCACCGGCGGAGCGTGCCCGACAGGCGACTAGGGCGTGTCTCTTAATGCGTTGAGCCAGATGGTGATCGCTCGCAGGACGACGCCGCCGCGGTAGGTCAGCGCGAGCTTGTCGTAGCGGGTGGCCAGGGCGCGCCACTGCTTGAAGACGTTGAAGGAGCGTTCGACGACGTTGCGCCGCTTGTAGGCCTCGGTGTCGTAGGTGACGGGCCGGCCGCCCTTGGAACCGCGGCGCTTGCGGTTGGCGACCTGGTCGGAGCGTTCGGGGATGACGGCCTGGATGCCGCGCCGGCGCAGCAGCGCCCGGTTCGCCCGGGAGGAGTAGGCCTTGTCGGCCAGCGCCCGCACCGGCGTGGTCCGGGCCCGCCCAGGACCCAGCCGGGGCACGCGCACAGAGTTCATCAGGTGGACGAACATCGGCGAGTCCCCGCCCTGCCCTGGCCCGAGCACCATCACCAGCGGGCGCATGTTGCCGTCGCAGACGTGGTGGATCTTCGTGCTCAGTCCGCCGCGGGAGCGGCCGATGGCGTGGTCAAGCGGCTCCTCGCCGGGTTTCATGTAATTCGACAGCTCCCCCTGTGTCCCTCGGCAGGTTCGTGGCGTGCTGGTGGGCACGGTTGATCGTGGAGTCCACCGACACCTCCCAGTCGATCAGCCCGGCCGCATCCGCCTGCGCGAGCAGGGCGGTGAGGATCTTGTCCCACGTCCCATCGCCGCTGAAGCGGCGGTGCCGCTTCCACACCGTCTGCCACGGCCCGAAGCACTCGGGCAGGTCCCGCCAGGCGATCCCGGTGCGGTAGCGGTAGACGATGCCCTCCACCACCGCCCGGTGGTCCCGGAACCGCCGTCCCCGACGGCCCTCCGAGGACGGCATCAACGGCTCGATCAACTCCCACTGGGCATCCGTCAGCACGGCATAACGTGACACCACCGCAGCGTTTCAGCCCAACGGCTCGACTATTGGGAGACACGCCCTAGATGCGCACCGGCTAGGGTGACATCAGTGCGGATGAAGGTCCCGCCGTCGGCCGCCACTGAGAACGACATGGTGGCCCCGACATCCCTTCCGGCGCAGTCGACGGCCTCCTCAGACCGGAACGGCCGTGCTGGCTTCGTCGCCCGTGTGGGCGTAGTCCTCCTCGATGGCTGAGGTGACGGCGCCCGGTGGCCCGCCAGGCCGGTTGAGGTCGGTGGCCAGCTGGGGGTACTTGTCGTGGCCGTGCAGGTAGAGCACCACGGTGTTGATCACCGCGGCGACGGGCACGGCGAAGAGGGCGCCGAGGATGCCGGCGATGCCGGTGCCGGCGGTCACGGCGAGCAGGATCGCGATCGGGTGCACCGCGAGGGCGTTGCTCTGCAGCCAGGGCTGGAGCAGGTTGCCCTCGATCTGCTGCACGGCCAGCACGATGGCCAGCATGATCAGCGCCGTGACGAGGCCCTGGTCCACGAGTGCAACGAGCACCGCCACCGTCCCGGAGAGCAGCGCGCCGACGATGGGGATGAAGGCGCCGAGGAACACCAGCACGCCGATCGGCAGGGCGAGCGGGACGCCGAGGATGGCGGCGCCCAGGGCGATGCCCACGGCGTCGACGAAGGCGACGAGGATCTGGGTTCGCGTGTAGCCGCCCAGGGTCACCCAGGCCCGGATGCCGGACTCGTTGATGCTCTCGCGGGCCGTGCGCGGGGCCAGCCGGACGAACCACTGCCAGATCTGGCGTCCCTCCTTGAGGAAGAAGAACAGGCAGAACAGCGCGATGAGGGCGCCGGTGATGACCGTCGTCACCGAGCCGGTCACGTTGGCGACGCCGGAGACCAGCACGTCGGAGTTCGCCTGAACCTGGTCGGTGAGCTGGCCCATCCACTGGTCGATCTGGTCCTGCGGGATGGCCAGCGGCCCCTCGGCCAGCCAGGCCGTGAGCTCGCCGAAGCCCTGCACCGCCCGGTCGGCCAGCTGGCCGAAGCCGTGGTAGATCGAGCGCCCGGCCAGCGTGAGCAGCCCGCCGATGAACATGACCGCCGCGAGGATCGCGGTCAGGGAGGCCAGCGCCTGCGGGAAGTGCAGCCTGCGGCGCAGCCAGGCCGAAAAGGGTTCCAGCAGCGTAGCGATGAGCAGCGCGGCTAGGAAGGAGACCACGACCGTCTTGAAGGTGACGACGGCGTAGACGAGCGTCGCGCCGGCGGCGACGATGACCAGGACGCGCCACGACCAGGCCGCCACGGCCCGCACCGACCAGGGCACCGCCTCCGCCGGGTCGGTACGGGTGGGGGCCGCGACGGCGGCGCGCCCCGCGCCGCGGGAGCGGACCGTGTCGCCCTGCAGGGGCTGCTGGCGCGAGGCACTCAGGCGGGCGAGCCAGGAGGCGCTGAGGTCGGGCATGTCCCTCGATCGGTTGGTGGAGCACGGAAAAGCTTCAGCAGCGAGCGCGCGGTAGTGCGCGCCCAGCCGGGATCGACTAGTACGTGAGCGATGCGATCTAGCCCTGAGGGGTGACTGCCTGCTGGGTGTCGGCCAGCACCTTCTCGGCCACCTCGCAGGGGTCCTCGCGTGTGTCGACGCCGCGGACGTCGCAGGCGGCGCGGCGCACCAGGGTGCAGAGCGTCTCCCGCTCGCGAGGGGCGAGGGCGGCGAGGACGTCATCCCGGGCCTCTTGGACGCGCCGCTCGAACTTGGTCAGGGTTTGGGTGCCGGCCTCGGTGGCGACAATCCTGCGCTGACGCCGGTCGGCCGGGTTGGGTCGGCGCTCGACCAAGCCTGCCTCAACGAGGTCGTCGAGGAGGTACGTCATCACCGTCCGGTCGATGCCCAGGTGGTTGGCCAGGGCCAGCTGGCTGGGCTGGTCGTCATGGACGACCGTGCTGAGGATCTGGTAGCCGCGGTGGCCGTGCGGGAGGTCCTCGACGGCCCCAGTGACTGCGCTCTTGTAGGCGCGCAGCAGGACTCCCAAAGACCAGCCGAAGTCCTCTGCGTGGGCGCCGGTTCCGCGGTCCGGTGACTCGAAGTTCATGCAACCAATGCTACCGGAGGTGCGTGGTTGCACAATCCATCAGCAGCAAATATCGTCGGTTGAACAACGTGTCGGCCACGAGGTCTGCCGCGGTCGCATAGAGGAGAGGACGAGAGCTTGCAGCTCGGGATCTACAGCTTCGGCGACGTGCAACGCGACCCTGCGACGGGTCGGCTGGGCAGCACCGCCGAGGCGCAGCGCAATCTGCTCGAGGCGATCCGGCTGGCCGACCAGGTGGGGCTGGACTACTTCGGCATCGGCGAGCACCACACCCGGCAGATGCCAGCGTCGGCGGCCGCCACCGTGCTGGCTGGCGCGGCGACCGTCACCGAGCGGATCCGCCTCGGATCGTCCGTCACCGTGCTGAGCACCGACGACCCGGTGCGGGTCTTCCAGCAGTTCGCCACCCTGCACGCGATCTCCGGCGGGCGCGCGGAGATAACCGCCGGCCGCGGCTCCTCTATCGAGTCCTTCCCGCTCTTCGGCTACGCCCTGGAGGACTACGACGCCCTGTACGAGGAGAAGCTCGCCCTGCTGATGCGGCTCAACGACCTCGGTGAGGACGAGACCATCAGCTGGCAGGGCCGCTTCCGTGCCCCGCTGACCGACGCCGTGGTCGTCCCACGCCCCGACGGCGGCCGCCTGCCCCTGTGGCGGGCCACCGGCGGCAGCCCGTCCTCCTCGATGCGCGCGGGCCAGCAGGGCCTGCCGATTGCCTACGGCATCATCGGCGGCCAGCCCGCCCGCTTCGCCGGCCTGGCGGACCTGTACCGCACCGCCGCCCGGCGCGCCGGACACCCGGAGGAGAACATCAAGGTCGCGGTCGCCAACCTGGGCTTCATCCACGACGACGCCGCCCGGGCGAAGGACCTGTGGTTCACCCACTGGGGCAACATGATGGCCGCCCTGGCCCCCACCCGCGGGTGGCGCGGGCCCGACCGCCGTGCGTACGACCGCGACACCGCCCCGGACGGTGCGTTCTTCGTCGGCAACCCGGAGGAGGTCGCGGCCCGCATCGTGGCGCTGCACCGGGACCTGGGCCACGTGCGCCAGATCTTCCAGATCGACATCGGCCACCTGCCCCAGCGCGACTTCCTGCGCTCCATCGAGCTGCTCGGCACCGAGGTCAAGCCGCTCGTCGACGCCGAGCTCGGCACGAAGGTGCCAGCATGAGCCCCACCCTCGGCATCCTGGGCGCCGGCCGGGTAGGGACGGCGATCGCGCGCCAGGCTCTGCGCGCCGGCTACGACGTGGCGATCGCCGCGTCGGGCGACCCCGCCGCCATCGAGCTGATCGTCGAGGTCATGGCACCCGGCGCGAGAGCCGTGACCGCCGCCGAGGCGGCCCGGGCCTCGGACCTTGTGGTGCTGGCCGTGCCGCTGAACAGGTACGCCACCCTCGACCCGGGAATGTTCACGGGGCGGGTCGTCGTCGATGCGATGAACTACTGGGCCGAGACCGACGGGCACGTGCCCGCCCTCGAGGCCGCCCGGTCCTCCTCGGAGATGGTGGCCGGGCACCTGGCGGGAGCGCGCGTGGTCAAAACCCTGAACCACATCGGCTACCACGACCTCGAGATGGACCACGCCCCGGCCGGGGCCCCGGCGCGGCGCGCCCTGGCCGTGGCCGGGGACGACGACGCCGCCCGCGCCAGGGCCATGGAGCTGATCGATCGCCTGGGGTTCGATGCCGTGGATGCCGGCCCGCTGGCGGCCGGTGCGGCCCTGGAACCGGGCACCGAGATCTTCACGGGCTGGTTCGACCGGCCGGGCCTCGAGGAACAACTCGAGCTCGCCCGCGCCGCCACGGTCCGCTGACCGTCCGGCCACACACCGCCCCGCCCTCATGGCCGACCAAGACGACTACGAGAAGGACAATCATCCATGGAACTCGGTATCTACACCTTCGGGGAGATCAACCAGCACCCGGACGGCAAGGCCACCACGGACGTGACCACCCGCCTGGACCGGCTCGTGGAGCTCGCCCGTAAGGCCGACCAGGGCGGGCTGGACGTCATCGCCCTGGGCGAGCACCACCGCCCCGACTTCACCATCTCCGCCCCCGAGGTGGTCCTGGCCGCCATGGCCTCCGTGACCGAGCGCATCCGCCTGACCAGCGGTGTCACGGTGCTCTCCAGCCAGGACCCCGTGCGCGTGTACCAGCAGTACGCCACCCTGGACCATCTCTCCCACGGGCGCGCCGAGATCGTCGCCGGCCGAGGTGCCTTCACCGAATCGTTCCCTCTCTTCGGTTACGACCTCGCCCAGTACGACGAGCTCTTCGACGAGAAACTGAAGATGCTCCTGCAGATCCGTGAGGACGAGGTGGTCACCTGGCACGGCCGGCACCGCGCTCCGCTGAACCAGGCACCGATCATCCCGCGCGCCAAGCAGGAACCGCTGCCGGTCTGGGTGGCCATCGGCGGCACCCCGGCTTCCGCCATGCGCGCCGGCGCCCTCGGCCTGCCCATGATCATGGGCTTCTTCACAGGCCCCGAGCAGTTCGTCCCGCGCGTGGAGCTCTACCACCGCGCCGCCGAGCAAGCCGGACACGACCCCGCCAGGCTGCGCCTCGGTGCCAGCGGGCACATGTTCGTCGGCAAGACCTCACAGGGCGCCCGTGACTCCTTCTATCCCTACTACGCGGAGTACTTCCGCCAGATGGGCATGACTGGAGGCGGCGCGTTCCCGCGCCAGGCCTACGACCAATGGATCGAGCACGGCCTGCCCGTGGGTAGCCCGCAGCAGGTCATCGACGAGATCATGAAGCGCGTGGAACTGCTCGGGATCGATCGCTTCCTGGGCCAGATCGACGTGGGCAACCTTCCCTGGCACATGGTCAACGAATCCCTCGAACTCTTCATGACCGAAGTGCTCCCCGTCGTCAAACGAGAGACCGCTGCTGCCACCCCCACACCGCGCTATTCGAACACCGTCAACTGGCAGGTGGTCTGACCACCTGCAGCTGGACATGCGGGAGCAACACCCCGCGGGAGATGGCCGCACCACGACAGGTGGTGCGGCCATCTTCTACCTCGCCGGGCCGGGACGGCGCAAGGAGCACACGAGGGTCCGCTTTCAGCCGTCGTTGACAGGCCGCCCAGCAGTTCCTGGCTTCCGCCCGCGAGCGGGAAAGGTGTCGTGCCCGTTCATCCGAGTCGTGGGCGATTCGGCAAAATCGAGGCCGCCTCGGCTGCGCGTCCGGTCCGACCTCGATGACCTCGATCGGCTCTGCCTGTAGTCCGCTGGCCTCGAGCACGTGGGCGAGCCCGCATGCGCGACGGGCCAGTTCGGGCAGACGTCGACGTAGAGCAGCTCGACACGCACGGGCCGTGATGAGCCAGGCGATCCCGGGTGATCCCCCGGGAAGTCAGGTGCGGTGCGTCAGTTCGGACGGAGTAGCTGTGCGGATTGGCTCTTGCTGGGACAAGGGGCTGCCGATGACGGTGTCCCACAACAGGTCAATGTCCGTCGGCTCCTGGCCGTGCCAGGCCACAATTCGGTCGGGTCGCACCAGTACCAGAGGACTGGAAAGAAGCCCCTGGGGGGTCGGATCGTCCAGCGGAAGGACGGTGAGAGGAACCTTCCTTGCCGCTGCTGCGGTAACGATCGGTGAGATGTCAGTTCGCCGGTCCAGTACGAGGAGTGTGAACTCGCGTCCGAGTGCATCGAACAGCGACCTGCTCTCGGACAGCCACGCGTGCGGTAGCCGTAGGCCTGTGGCCAGTGTTGGTTCAAACTCGGTGACGCTCTCGGCCGGCCTGGAGACCGAGTCGGGTATGAGGAGAGGAGAGGAGTACTCCTGACCGAGTATGAGCCCGGGTGACCACATCTCTGGCCTCTTGACCTCTGCGTTCCGTCCTGCCACCTCACGGCGCAATTGCCGCCCATCGTCGTCGTCGACGTCGAGTCCTTCGACGAACAGCTCCTTGGAGAGGATTTCCATGTTCGCGCGTGCGTCGCGGATGACTCGGGATGCTACCGGTCGGCGTTCCGTCTCGTAGTGGTCAGGGAGGCCCTCTCCTCCGACTGCAGCACCACCTCCCGCCCCGCTGATCCGCGGCGGGAAGATCGACGTGGCGATCCTGGGCGGCATGCAGGTCAGCGCGGCTGGGGACCTGGCGAACTGGATGATCCCGGGGAAGATGGTCAAGGGCCCGGGCGGGGCGATGGACCTGGTCCACGGCGCGGGGAAGGTCATCGTGCTCATGGAGCACAACGCTAAGAACGGCGCCGCGAAGATCGTCTCCGAGTGCTCGCTGCCGCTGACCGGACGCGGCGTGGTCGACCGGATCATCACCGACCTGGCCGTCATCGACGTCCGCTCCGAGGGGTTGGTGCTCGTCGAGACCGCCCCCGGGGTGTCCGTGGCGGAGGTCCGCGAGCGCACCGAGCCGGAGCTGACCGTCTCCGAGGCGCTGACCGCCGTTCAGGTGCAGGCATGAGCGCCCAGAGATCGGCCAGGGCGCGCCGCGGATCGCGGCGGCGCCGAGCTCGTCGGCGGTGAACGGCGCGAGCTGGCCGCGCAGCTTGCCCTGCGGGGTCCGCGCCGCCCTGCGCTCGGGCGAGGCCGACGTCGTCGTCGCCGGCTGCCGGCGCCGATGGCGGCTGGAGTCGATGACCAACGCCCCGCACCTGCTGCCCGGGTCGCGCGCGGGGTACGCCTACGGGCCGGTCACGCTGCTGGACCACACCGCCCACGACGGGCTGACCGACGCCTTCGACCACGAGGCCATGGGCACCTCGACCGAGCGGTACACCGCCGAGCGCTACCCCCTCACGAGGGAGCAGCAGGATGCCGTCGCCGCCGCGTCGCACCAGCGCGCCGCCAAGGCGTGGGCCGACGGCGTGCTGGCCGCCGAGGTCGTCCCGCTGACGGTGACCAGCCGCAAGGGCGAGAGCGTGGTCGACACCGACGAGGGCATCCGGCCCGACACCACGCCTCAGACCCCTCGCCAAGCTGCGGCCGGCGTTCGTCGAGGGCGGGTCCATCACCGCCGGGAACGCCTCGCCGATTTCCGACGGCGCCGCCGCGGTGGTCCTGACCACCCGCGCGCACGCCGCCGAGCAGGGGTGGGCGGTGCTGGCCACCGTGCGGGCGGCCGGGCAGGACGCCGGCCCGGACACCTCCCTGCACGCCCAGCCCGCCCGGGCGATCGAGGCCGCCCTGAAGCGGCAGGGCTGGGACGCCCACGACCTCGACCTCGATGGCCGACGGTTCACGGGCCCGGGCCGGGACACCACGGCGGTGAGACACGCCCACTTAATTTTCAGACCAAAGTGGTGGCTTACTGCTACAGTTTGACCCATGAACGGTGAGAGTGCCGCCGAGGCTCTGCTGGCTGAGGTCATCGAGCACTGGAGGCACGACGGACCGCTCGACGCCTTGGTGCAGACGGTGGAAACCGTGTGGAAGATAAACCTCGAGCGGCACGAGCCGGAGGCCCTTGGTGACGACGCGACCTCGCTGGGCATTCAGTGCAGCCGCAATATCCTTCACCGCGCCGAGGCCCGCCTGCGCGTCCGCAACGTTGACGGCCTCCGCGTCCGGGGCGGTCAGACGCTCGAGGTCCAGTTCGCTGGCCGTGTAATGCACACCAGCAAGGTGCGCACACGAAACCCTCGCTGGGACCCTCACTCCATCGACTGGAGCGCGAGCGACGTACGCGTTGACGGCGCTGCGGCGAACTCTCGCGTCTACACCCCGGTTGAGGGCACCTTGTTCGAGAGCTTGCCAGTGGAGACCCCGCACCCAACAGGGCAGTTGGCGGCGCTGAAGCACCTCCATCTCGCGTGGCAAGGCCTGAATGAGGGGCATGTCCGAATCTTCGTTGGCTTTCCTAGCGCCGGACCATCCCCATGGATGGCCGTCAAGATGATTAAGGACGGTCGCTCCGGCGGCGGCATGCCGCTCGGCGGGGACGGTGCGCCCTTCGCGCCCGATCACAACGCCATGGCCGAGCCGGACCTCGTCCTCAGGCGGCGTCCGCGCCCGATCGAGGCCCAGGGCGCTCGTGACTCCGCATGAGCGAAGCAGCTGACCTCCAGGCTGCTCGTAAGCGAGCTACGCACCGTCGCGCTGCAGGTGTTGCCTCCGACTTCGACCCGTCCCGCCTCGCCTTGGGTCGGCGGTTGGCTGGCCTGCAGCGAACCTGGATAGCCCGAGCTGTGGGAGTGACCCCCGCGGCCATAACGCAGTACGAGAAGGGGCAGATAAAGCCGACTCTGCCGGTCGTGGAAGCGATGTGTGAGGTGCTGGGAGTCCCGCCGGACTTCTTCCGTGCCGGATACCCGGTGCAGGCCCTGCCCGCTAGCAGCGCGCACTTTCGCAGCCTGCGGTCGACGAGCTCTCTGGAACGAGAGAAGGCCCTGGCGTTCGCTGAGCTCACGCTCGTCGTCCTCGAGGCCGTCGAGCGCTACGTCGAGCTTCCCGCCATTCGTCTCCCGGATCTGGATGTCTCGCCGAACCTGGATCTAGAGGAGGTGGTCCAGCTCGCCCAACAGGCGCGTGCGCGCATGGGCCTTGGCTCCGGTCCGGTACCGCACATGGTGCGGCTGCTGGAAGCGCATGGTGTTGCGGTCGTGCGCCTGGACGACGCGACGCGACGCGTGGACGCGTTCTCGCACCAGAGCGGCTCGCGTCCCCTGGTCCTCCTCAACCCTCTCAAGGGGGACAAGGCGCGCAGTCGCTTCGACGCTGCGCATGAACTGGGGCACCTGCTGATGCACCACGACACCGAGCCGGGCTCTCGCCTTATCGAGGACCAGGCGCATGCCTTCGCTGCAGAGTTCCTGGCTCCCGCCGCGCAGATTGGCCCAGAGCTGCCGGCGCGGCTGGACTGGTCGGTGCTGCATACCCTCAAGCGTCGGTGGGGAGTGAGCCTGAGGGCCCTTGTCGTGCGCACCTACAAGCTTGGGCGCTTCGGAGACACGACTTACCAGCGAGCGATGCGCCAGCTGAGCAGTTGGGGACTGCCTGAGCCCGGCCCACTTGGACCGCCCGAAGCGCCGGTCCTGATTCCCCGTGCCGTGGCGCTGCTTGACGGGTCCAACATCGTCCAGTGGCTGACCAAGGAGACTGGCCTACCCGCCGACATCGTCATCCGCGTCCTGGATGCGGCCGGCAGTCAGGATGAACGTCCGCCAGTGAACTTCGGAGACTTTCCCAGCTCTTCGCACACCACCGCTTGATTCAGGGTGAAAGTATCCGCGCGGAAAGGTTCCTCACCTGACGTGTCAACAGCGGCGAGGAGAGCGGTTTCATAGAGCTTCATAGAGCGCGAATCGATATAGTCAATTTATCGGACCAGTAGGGGGCGAGTTGCATCGGTGCGTGAACTCGCTGCTTCTCAACTCGCTCAGACGTCGAGCAGCGTGGCGAGCTCCCGCACCAGGTTGCGTAGCTCCGTCAGGGCGCCGTCACCGGTCCGACAGTGCCGGTTGCGCGGCCGTGGGGCGGTCAAGTCCGACGTGTGCGTCGACGTCGAAGACGGTGTGGGGCCGGTGCCATGCGGAGAACCACTCGATACCTCGCCCTGATGCGTCTCGAGTGACTCCTTCTAGCAGGAGGATCGGGGTGCCGGGGGAAATGTGAAGGCGTTCGGCTCACGCTGCGCCGCCATGGCCTGCCGGCTACGTACACCACTCCAGGGGAGTCACTCCGCCGCAATCGTTGTCGAAGGACATCATTGTGAGCCGTCGCCTCGCCCCGACAGTGGGCGAGCGGCGCCGACCGCTTCAGGGATCGAGTTCCACCCCGCGGCGGTGGCGTTCTCCTGGAGGGCCTTGGCGTCGTGGAGTGCCCGGAGGGCGGCGTGCTCCGGGTTGCGGCGCAGCACCAGGTATCCGATGCCCAGGCCCACGAACCACAGTGGGGTGAAGAGCAGGGCGGCGAGCGTGTCCGGTTGGGTGGTCAGCGCCCAGATGATGAAGCCGAAGAACGCCAGCACCATGTAGGGCGTGAACGTTGCGCCGGGCATCTTGAACTTGCTTGCGGCGTGCAGGTGGGGGCGGCGACGTCGGTAGACGATGTAGCTGATGAGGATGATCGACCAGACGAACATGAAGCACAGCGCGGAGATGGTGGTGACCAGGGTGAAGGCTTCGGCGACGCTGCCCTCGGCGTAGAGCAGGGCGACACCGGCCAGGAGGAACATGCAGGAGAACAGCAGTGCGTTGCGCGGGACCTTGCGGCGGGAGAGCAGGCCGAAGGCCTTGGGTGCGTCGCCGTCCTGGGCCAGGCCGTAGACCATGCGGGAGGTGGAGTAGATGCCGGAGTTCGCCGAGGAGGTCGCCGAGGTCAGGACGATGAAGTTCACCACGCCGGCGGCCCCGGCCAGCCCGGCCAGGGCGAACATGCCCACGAACGGGGACTCGCCGCCGCTGTAGGTGGTCCAGGGACGCACGGCCATGAGGATGACCAGGGCCCCGACGTAGAAGAGCAGCACACGGATGGGGATGGAGTTCACCGCACGCGGCAGGTTGATCTCGGGGTCTTTGGTCTCGGCGGCGGTGGTGCCCACGAGCTCGACGCCGACGAAGGCGAACACGGCGATCTGGAACCCGGCCACGAAGCCCATGAAGCCGGTGGGGAACATGCCTTCGTGAGCCCACAGGTTGGAGAAGGCCGCGCGGCTGCCGTCGGTCTCGAAGCCGGTGACGATCATGACCAGTCCCACGACTATGAGCGCCAGGATTGCGACGATCTTGATCAGGGCGAACCAGAACTCGGTTTCACCGAACGCGCGCACCGTTGGCAGGTTCAGGGCCAGCAGCAGCAGGATGCAGGCGATGGCCGGGATCCACAGCGGCAGGTCGGGCCACCAGAAGGAGACGTAGTGGGCGATCGCGACCACGTCGGCGATGCCGGTCACGACCCAGCAGAACCAGTAGGTCCAGCCGGTGAAGAAGGAGGCCCAGGGGCCCAGGATGTCTCCGGCGAAGTCGGAGAAGTTTTTGTAGTTGGTGTTGCTCAGCAGCAGCTCTCCCATGGCGCGCATGACGAAGAACAGCATGAAGCCGATGATCATGTACACGAAGATCACCGATGGGCCAGCGACGGCAATGGTTTTTCCGGCGCCCATGAACAGGCCGGTTCCGATGGCGCCGCCGATGGCGATGAGCTGAATGTGGCGACTGGACAGCGCTCTGTCGAGGTGCGGCGGCTGGTGGGTTGCGCTCATGTTGTGGCCTCTTCGAATGGGATCTTCGGATGGGTGGTGGAAACCGGCGGGCCGGGCGGGTTGCCCATGTGCCGCATGCTGGTGGGTCAGATCGCCGCTGGCGCCGGGGTGGGCAGGCCCTTGCGGGCCATGGCCTGGGACCAGAGACGTCCGGCGCGGTAGGAGGAGCGGACCAGTGGTCCACTCATCACGCCCAGGAAGCCGATCTCTTCGGCTTCGTGCTGGAGCTCGACGAACTCCTGGGGATGCACCCAGCGCTCCACGGGGTGGTGGCGTGGGGAGGGGCGCAGGTACTGGGTGATGGTCAGCAGGTCGCAGCCGGCCTCGTGGAGGTCGCCCATGGCCTGGGAGACTTCCTGATGGGTCTCGCCCATGCCGAGGATGAGGTTGGACTTGGTGATAAGTCCCCGGTCCCGGCCGTGAGTGAGCACCGCCAGGGACCGGTCGTAGCGGAAGGCCGGGCGGATGGCCTTGAACAGCCGGGGCACGGTCTTGAGGTTGTGCGCGTAGACCTCAGGTGCCGCATCGCAGATCGCGTCCAGCAGTGCAGGCTCGCCGGAGAAATCCGGGATCAGCAGTTCGACCCCGGTTCCCGGGTTGAGCTGGTGGATCTGGCGGACGGTCTCGGCGTAGAGCCAGGCCCCCTGGTCGTCGAGGTCGTCGCGGGCGACGCCGGTGACGGTGGCGTAGCGCAGCCCCATCTTCTTGACAGTGGTCGCGACCTTGTACGGCTCGGCGCGATCGATCGGCTGGGGGCGGCCGGTGTCGATCTGGCAGAAGTCGCATCGCCGTGTGCACGCCGAGCCGCCGATGAGGAACGTCGCCTCCCGGTCCTCCCAGCACTCGTAGATGTTGGGGCATCCGGCCTCCTGGCACACCGTGTGCAGCCCCTCGGCCTTGACGAGCTTCTTCAGGTCAAGGTACGCGGGACCGGTCTTGACCTTGGCCTTGATCCATTCGGGCTTGCGCTCGATCGGGGTCTGGACGTTGCGGGCCTCGATGCGCAGCATGCGCCGGCCTTCGGGGGGACGGTCATGGGCGAGCTCCCTTGCTCGTGGTCATCGTGGCGTTGACCGATGGGTGGTTCCGGGGGGTGTCTCAAGCCGGCTGTTCCGGCCCGTGCCGGGTCAGCATTCGACGACGTTGACGGCGAGTCCCCCCAGGGCGGTCTCCTTGTACTTGTGGCTCATGTCCTTGCCGGTCTCGCGCATGGTCACGATGACCTCGTCAAGGCTCACGTGGTGGGTGCCGTCGCCCCACAGCGCCATCTTCGCGGCGTTGATCGCCTTGGCCGCGGCGATCGCGTTGCGTTCGATGCACGGAATCTGGACGAGCCCGCCGATCGGGTCGCAGGTCAGCCCGAGGTTGTGCTCCATGGCGATCTCGGCCGCGTTCTCCACCTGGGCCGGGGTGCCGCCCATGATCTCGGCCAACCCGGCCGCGGCCATCGAAGAGGCGGATCCGACCTCGCCCTGACAGCCGACCTCGGCCCCGGAGATCGAGGCCTGTTCGTTGTACAGGACCCCGATCGCTCCGGCGGTGAGCAGGAACCGAGTGACGATCTCCTGCTTCGTCGCCTCGTGCGCCTCCGGGGACTCCATAGCAGCGGCGAGGATGGTGGGGGAGTAGTGGGTGGCGTAGAACAGCACCGCCGGGATGATGCCGGCCGCCCCGTTGGTGGGTGCGGTGACCACCCGGCCCCCGGAGGCGTTCTCCTCGTTGACCGCCAGGGCCACCAGGTTCACCCATTCCTGCCAGAAGCCCGGATCCCGGTCCGGGTCCTCGATGCGTAGGCGCCCGTGCCAGCCGGGGGCGCGGCGGGGGACGTTCAGTCCCCCGGGCAGCACGCCGGTGCGGGCGATCGCGGAGTCCTTGCTCTGCTCCATCACCTCCCAGATGTGCAACAGCCCCGCCCGGATCTCCTCCTCGCTGCGCCAAGCCTTCTCGTTGGCGAGCATGACCTCACCGATGCTCAGCCCGGTGTTCCGGCAGTGGCCGAGCAGCTGCTGGGCGGTGCGGAAGGGGTATGGCACCCGGGTGCCGGCGCCGGCCAGCTCGGCGGAGGTGCCCTCTTCGCCGTCGCGGACGATGAATCCGCCGCCGACGGAGAACCAGGTCTCCTCGGCCAACACCCCACCAGTCGCGTCCAGGGCCTGGAAACGCATGCCGTTGGTGTGCCGATCCAGGACGGTCAGCGGGTGCTGCACGATGTCCTCGACCGTGTAGTGGATGTCCTTGCGGTGTCCGAGGGGGGCGCACAGCCGCAGGGTGCCGGTGGCGGCGATGCCGGCCAGTCGCTTCTCGACCTGGGCGGGCAGGATCTGTTCCGGGTCGTAGCCCTCCAGCCCGAGCAGGATCGCGGTGAACGTGCCGTGGCCGCGGCCGGTGGCGGCCAGTGACCCGTAGACGTCGACGCGCAGGTCCGCGGTGCGCTCCAGGAGACGGTCCTCGACCAGGGTCTGGGCGAAGCGCAGGGCGGCGCGCATGGGGCCGACGGTGTGGGAGCTCGAGGGGCCGATGCCCACGGTGAAGAGGTCGAAGACGCTGATGGCCATGGTGATGCTCCAGACGAGGGAAGCTTTGTGCGGTGGGTGCGGGCCGGGTCGTGCCCCGGTCCGCACCACACGCCGTCGTAGGTGCCCGGGGGCGGGCGCCCTTACCGCTCGGCGGTCAGCCGCCGCTCAGCGGAGCCAGTCCCGGGTAGAGCGGGTGGGCCGCGGCCAGGGCCTGGACCCGGGCCTTTAGGGCGGCCAGCACGGCCGGGTCGGCCCCGTCGGCCCCGGCGGTGGCACCGGCGATGAGGGTCTCGGCGATGATGTCGGCGACCTCGGTGAAGGCTTCTTCGTCGAAGCCGCGGGTGGCCAGGGCCGGGGTGCCGATGCGCAGCCCGGAGGTGACCATCGGCGGGCGCGGGTCGAAGGGCACGGCGTTGCGGTTGACGGTGATCTCGACCTGGGCCAGCAGGTCTTCGGCCTGCTGGCCGTCTAGCACCGAATTGCGCAGGTCCACGAGCACCAGGTGCACGTCGGTGCCACCGCTGACCACAGTGATCCCGGCGGCCGTCACGTCCGGGGAGAGCAGGCGGTGGGCGAGAATCTTCGCGCCCTCGAGGGTGCGTTCCTGCCGCCTGCGGAAGTCCTCGCTGGCGGCGATCTTGAACGCCACGGCCTTGCCGGCGATCACGTGCTCCAGCGGACCGCCCTGCTGGCCGGGGAACACCGCAGAGTTGATCTTCTTGGCGAGGTCGGCCTCGTTGGACAGGATGATCCCGCCACGGGGTCCGCCGAGGGTCTTGTGCGTGGTGGAGGTGACCACGTGGGCGTGCGGAACGGGGTTGGGGTGCAGCCCGGCGGCGACCAGACCGGCGAAGTGGGCCATGTCGACCATGAAATAGGCGCCGACCTCGTCGGCGATCGCCCGGAAGCGGGCGAAGTCCAGCTGCCGGGGATAGGCCGACCAACCAGCGATGATGAGCTTCGGGCGGTGCTCCCGGGCGAGGCGGGCGACGTCGTCCATGTCTACGGTGCAGCTGGCCTCCTCCACGCCGTAGGGCACGACCTGGTAGAGCTTGCCGGAGAAGTTCAGCTTCATCCCGTGGGTCAGGTGCCCGCCGTGGGCCAGGTTCAGGCCCAGGATGGTGTCCCCGGGCTTGATCAGGGCGTGCATCACCGCGGCGTTGGCCTGGGCCCCGGAGTGGGGCTGGACGTTGGCGTAGCCGGCCCCGAAGAGGGCCTTGACCCGGTCGATGGCCAGCTGCTCGATGACATCGACGTGTTCGCAGCCGCCGTAGTAGCGCCGGCCCGGGTAGCCCTCGGCGTACTTGTTGGTCAGCACCGAGCCTTGGGCCTGCATCACCGCGACGGCGGTGTGGTTCTCCGAGGCGATCATCTCCAGCCCGTCCTGCTGGCGGCGCTGCTCGGCGTCGATGCGTTCGGCGACCTCGGGGTCGAGCTGGGCGAGGTCCAGGTCCAAGGTGGTGCTAGGGGCTTTGGTGTGGGCAGTCATGCCAGCTCGCCCCCGTAGGCCTCGGCGTACTCCAGGGCCGACAGCAGCGGCCCCTCCTGGGCGACCTCGACGGTGAACAGCCAGCCGGCGCCGTAGGCGTCCTCGTTGAGAAGGCCCGGATTGTCCACGGCCTCGGCGTTGACCTCTACCACGGTGCCGGTGACCGGGGCGTAGAGCTCGGAGACGGACTTGGTGGACTCGATCTCCCCGCAGGCCTCCCCGGCGGTGATGGTGGACCCGGCCTCGGGCAGATCAACGTAGACGATGTCGCCAAGGTTGTCGGCGGCCACCTGGCTGATGCCGATCCTGGCCGGTGAGGCGTCGTCGACCCATTCGTGCTCTGCGGAATAACGCAGCGCGGGCAGGACAGTGCTCATGGTGTGGTCCTTTCAGTAAGCCGGTAAGGGGACTACTTGTGGCGGTGGTAGAAGGGCAGGGGCACGACCTCGAAGGGCTCGGCCTTGCCTCGCAGGTCCACCTCCAGCGTGGTGCCGAGCTCGGTGAACTCGCTCTCGACGTAGGCCAGGGCGATCGGGTAGCCCAGGGTGGGGCTTGGCGCCCCGGAGGTGACCTCCCCGACCACGGTCCCGTTCTTGAGCACCCGATAGTGGCTGCGGCCGGCGCGCCGGCCCAGGCCCTTGAGGCCCACCAGGCGCCGGGGCGTACCGCAGGCCCTCATGGCCTCGAGCGCCGGGCGGCCGATGAAGTTCTCCTGCTTCTTGAAAGACACGACCGCCCCCAGCCCGGCTGAGAACGGATCGGTCTGCCGGGAGAGCTCCTGGCCGTAGAGCGGCATCCCGGCCTCCAGGCGCAGGGAGTCACGGCTGGCCAGCCCGCACGGGATCAGCCCGTGTCCCTGACCGGTCTCCAACAGCGCATCCCAGAGGGACGCGGCCTGGGCGTTGGGCACGTAGAGCTCGAACCCGTCCTCACCGGTGTAGCCCGTGCGGGCCAGCAGCACCGGGGTCCCGGCGACGGGGACGGCTGTGGCGGCGTAGTACCTCAGGCCTGTGACCAGCTCCTGCTGCGCGGCCGGGACCAGCTCCAGCACGAGCGCCTCGGCGGCCGGTCCCTGGACCGCGACCAGGGACGTCTCGGCGGACTCGTTGACGATCGCCACGTCGAAATCGGCCGCCCGTTCCTCCAAGGCGGCGACGACGGCCGGTGCGTTGCCGGCGTTGGGCACCACCAGGTACTCGTTCTGCGCCAGCCGGTAGCTGATCAGGTCGTCGATGATCCCGCCCTCAGGGGTGCAGATCAGGGAGTACTTGGCCCGCCCCACGGCCATCGCGGCGAGGTTGCCGACCAAGGCCGTGTTCAGGAACGTGCCCGCGTCCGGTCCCAGCACGCGCACCTCACCCATGTGGGAGAGATCGAACAGCCCGGCCGTCTGGCGCACAGCTCGGTGCTCGGCCAGCTCGGAGGCGTACTTCAACGGCATGTCCCAGCCCCCGAAGTCGGTGAAGGAGGCCCCCAGGGCGGCGTGCTGCTCGTGCAGGGCGGTGTGTCGGGAAGTGGTGCTGACAGTCATGTCGGTGCCTTTCGTGGCTGCGCCGGTTCAGTCTTCGAAGGCCTGGGGGGCCGGGCAGGAGCAGATCAGGTTGCGGTCCCCGGCCGCACCGTCGATCCGGCCCACCGGAGGGAAGTACTTGTCCTGGCGCAGCGAGGCGACCGGGAAGGCGGCCTGCTCGCGGCTGTAGGGGCGGTCCCAGTCGGTGGCCGCGACCGCGGTCGCCGTGTGCGGGGCCCGGCGCAGCGGCGAGTCCTTCACGGTGAACTCCCCGGCCAGGACCTGGTCGATCTCTTGCCGGATCGCGATCATGGCCTCGATGAACCGGTCCAGCTCGGGGAGGTCCTCGGACTCGGTGGGTTCGACCATCAACGTCCCGGCCACCGGGAAGGACAGGGTGGGGGCGTGGAAGCCGTAGTCGATCAGGCGCTTGGCCACGTCCTCGGCGGTGACCCCCGTCTTGGCGGTGAGCTCGCGCAGATCCAGGATGCACTCGTGGGCGACGAGGCCCCGGTTGCCGGTGTAGAGGACCGGAAAGTGCTCGGTCAGGCGGGCCGCGACGTAGTTGGCCGTCAGCAGCGCGGTCTTGGTCGCGTCCGTGAGGCCTTCGGCGCCCATCATCGCGATGTAGGCCCAGGAGATCGGCAGCACGCCGGCGGAGCCATACGGGGTGGAGGTGACCGGTGTGCCGGCGCGCCCGTTGGACTCCCCGGCCGCGACTCCCGGCAGGAACGGCATGAGGTGCTCGGCCACGGCCACGGGGCCCACGCCGGGCCCGCCGCCCCCGTGGGGGATGCAGAAGGTCTTGTGCAGGTTCAGGTGGGACACGTCCCCGCCGAAGCGGCCGGGCTGGGCCAGCCCGACGAGGGCGTTGAGGTTGGCGCCGTCGATGTAGACCTGGCCGCCGGCGGCGTGAATCTTGTCGCAGACCTCGCGCACGTCGGCGTCGTACACCCCGTGCGTGGAGGGGTAGGTGATCATGATGGCGGCCAGCTGGTCGCGGTGCGCCTCGATCTTGGCGTCGAGGTCCGCGGCGTCGATGGTGCCGTCGGCGGCCGTCTTCACAACGACGACCTTGAGCCCTGCCAGCACGGCGGAGGCGGCGTTGGTGCCGTGGGCGGAGGCGGGGATCAGGCAGACGGTCCGTTCGGTGTCGCCGTTGGCGAGGTGGTACTGGCGGATGGCCAGCAGCCCGGCGTACTCGCCCTGGGAGCCGGCGTTGGGGGCGATGGAGACCCCGGCGTAGCCGGTGACGGCGCACAGGCGCGCCTCGAGGTCGGCGATGAGCTCGCGCCACCCGGCGGTCTGGTGGCCGGGGGCGAAGGGGTGGATGCTGGCGAACTCCGGCCAGGAGATGGATTCCATCTCGGCGGTGGAGTTCAGCTTCATGGTGCACGAGCCCAGCGGGATCATCGTCCGGTCCAGGGCCAGATCCCGGTCGGCGAGCCGGCGCAGGTAGCGCAGCATCTGGGTCTCGGAGCGGATCGTGTTGAAGATCGGGTGCGTCAGGTACGCCGAGGTGCGCACGAGCTCCGACGGCAGGGCGTAGTCCCCGCCACGCAGTTGGTCCTGTGCGGTATCCACCGCCTGCTCGGCGTCGGCGACGCCGAAGGCCTCCGCAACTGTCACCAGGTGCTCAAGCGTGGTCGCCTCGTCGGCCGAGACCGAGACGGTGTCCTCATCGACCAGGCGCAGGTTCACACCTCGCGCCTCGGCGGCCTCGACCACTGCCGTGGCGCGGCCTGGCACGCGGGCGCGAACGGTGTCGAAGAACTGCCCGGTCACCAGCTCGATGCCGGCCCCAGCCAGCACCGCGGCGAGGGTGCGGGCGTGGCGGTGAACGCGCTGGGCGATCGCCTTCAGGCCGGCCGGGCCGTGATAGACGGCGTACATGGACGCCACGACAGCCAGCAGCGCCTGGGCGGTGCAGATGTTGGAGGTGGCCTTCTCCCGGCGGATGTGCTGCTCACGGGTCTGCAGGGCCAGGCGGTAGGCCGGCACTCCGGCGTCGTCGGCGGACACGCCCACCAGGCGGCCCGGCAGGGAACGCTCCAGGCCCGGACGAACGGCCATATAGGCAGCGTGGGGTCCGCCAAAGAACAGCGGGACCCCGAAGCGCTGGGTGTTGCCCACGGCGATGTCCGCACCCTGCTCCCCGGGCGGGACGATCAACGCCAGGGACAAGATGTCGGCGGCCACGGTGACCATGGCCCCGCGGTCCTTGGCCGCGGCGATGGCCGACGCGTGGTCCACGACCGCGCCGTTGTCACCTGGTTGCTGGAGCACGATCCCGGAGATCTCACCCGTGGGCAGCCCCGCGGAGAGGTCAGCGACCTCGACCTCGAAGCCCAGGGCCTCGGCCCGGCCCTTGACGACGGCGATGGTCTGCGGGAAGAGGTTCACGTCCAGGACGGTCTTCGCCTCGGCCCGGGCCTTGTTGGACCGGCGCATCAACAGCACGGCCTCGGCCACGGCGGAGGCCTCGTCGAGCAGCGAGGCGTTGGCCACCGGCAACCCGGTCAGATCCGCCACCATCGTCTGGAAGTTCAGCAGCGCCTCCAGACGACCCTGAGAGATCTCCGGCTGGTACGGGGTGTAGGCGGTGTACCAGGCCGGGTTCTCCAGGACGTTGCGCAGGATTACCGGCGGGGTGAGAGTGTCGTAGAAGCCCTGGCCGATCATCTGGGTCTTCGGAACGTTCTTCGAGGCCAGCATGCGCAGGTCCCGCAAGACCTCTGCCTCGGCGCGTGGCGCAGGCAGATCCAGCGGTGCCTTCTGGCGGATGTCCGCGGGCACCGCGGCATCGACCAGCTCTTCGAGATTGTCGTAGCCGAGGGTGTGCAGCATCGACGCGGCGTCGGCGTCGGAGGGGCCGATGTGGCGGTGGGCGAAAGCGTGCTCGTCGCTCGCGCGCACAGTGGTGGGGCGAGCCAAGATGATCGTCATAGAGGAACTCCAGAATTCTGCGCGGTCGCCGCGCGGCTTCTTGGTTCCTCCCCGATCTGTTGCACAGCCTGAGAGTTTCCGCCCCACCCAGACAGGGGCGGGGCTTGCTCCTTCGGCGAGCACGACAACGTGCTACTTTCCAGATGCGCCTCGTCGCGGCGGTACGGGGCCTGAGAGTTTCCCGGGGAGGAAATTGCTCCTTCGGCGCCCGACCGATCGTGCTGGACGGGACTCTCCCGCCGCGCTTCAACGGCCATATAGGTTTGTGACTGCGGTCACAAGGTAGTGGAACCATCCGACGTGTGCAACAGCTTCACCACGCTCCCGCGCCATGAGCGCTCCGCCCTCACCTGACGGTGGGCACACGGATCCGTTTCCGCAACGTGGTGCGGGAAAGTGCCGGTTGCGCACGGGATCGGCCGGCGACGGCAGTCGTGGCACGGTGAGCTGGCGCTTCAGATCGTCGTGGCAACCTTCCGGCACGGACTCCGCGACAAGGTGCCGCAGAGAGGACATCACCTGGGCCCGCACGCTGATGACGCTCTCTGAAGCTCAAGTCGAACCAGAACGGCTGCGGGGCCAACGCCACCACGTTGCTGTCGAACTCCAGCGCCTTGCTGTCGAAGTCCAGCGCCATGACGTGGTCGCGCTCGAGCCAGGACTCATAGCCCACGTGTGCGCCCACGGTGGCCGACCCCCACAGGCTCGCCAGTTCCGCTGGCCCCGGTAGGACGGGAACTCCCGCACGGGACGACCGTGCTCCAATGCCACCTCAGCGCCAGCTTCGAACTATGCGTCGCGCGCGACATCTGCAGGGGGACATAGCGCAGTACAAACCCGTCCCGAGTCGGTCTCCTAGGGCGTGTCTCTTAATGCGTTGAGCCAGATGGTGATCGCTCGCAGGAGAACTCCGCCGCGGTAGGTCAGGGCGAGCTTGTCGTAGCGGGTGGCCAGGGCGCGCCACTGCTTGAAGACGTTGAAGGAGCGTTCGACGACGTTGCGCCGCTTGTAGGCCTCGGTGTCGTAGGTGACGGGCCGGCCGCCGTTGGAACCGCGGCGTTTGCGGTTGGCGATCTGGTCGGAGCGTTCGGGGATGACGGCCTGGATGCCGCGCCGGCGCAGCAGCGCCCGGTTCGCCCTGGAGGAGTAGGCCTTGTCGGCCAGGGCCCGCACCGGCGTGGTCGGGCCCGCCCAGGGCCCAGCCGGGGCACGCGCACAGAGTTCATGAGGTGCTCGAACATTGGCGAGTCCCCGCCCTGCCCTGGCCCGAGCACCATCACCAGCGGGCGCATGTTGCCGTCGCAGACGTGGTGGATCTTCGTGCTCAGTCCGCCGCGGGAGCGGCCGATGGCGTGGTCAGGCGGCTCCTCGTCCAGTTTCATGTAATTCGACAGGTCCCCCTGTGTCCCTCGGGAGGTTCGTGGCGTGCTGGTGGGCACGGTTGATCGTGGAGTCGATCGACACCTCCCAGTCGATCAGCCCGGCCGCGTCCGCCTGCGCGAGCATGGTGGTGAGGATCTTGTCCCAGGTCCCGTCGCCGCTGAAGCGGCGGTGCCGCTTCCACACCGTCTGCCACGGGCCGAAGCACTCGGGCAGGTCCCGCCAGGCGATCCCGGTGCGGTAGCGGTAGACGATGCCCTCCACCACCGCGCGGTGGTCCCGGAACCGCCGTCCCCGACGGCCCTCCGAGGACGGCATCAACGGCTCGATCAACTCCCACTGGGCATCCGTCAGCACGGCAGTACGCGACACCCCCGCAGCGTTTCAGCCCAACGGCTCGACTATTGGGAGACACGCCCTAGTCGCTGCGGCCTGAAGGGTCAAGCCGACACCCGCCCAGTCCACGCCACCCACGCACCGACCAGGGGAGGCGCGCTGCTCACTTCCAATGGGGCTTGCGCAGGTCGCTGCTCAGGTCCAGTGGGAATTGCTCAACTTCAGTGGGGCTCGACACGCGGTGATGTATCGGATGAGATACGCAGACGACGTTTTGTCATAAGGATGTGGTGCTTATCGGATCGTCCTCGACGGGGTGGTTCGGACCATGCCCATGCGGCGAGCTTCGGGCTTACGCCCCCGATGAGGCTGATCCGACGCTGCAACGCTGTAGGGCAAGGTTTATTGCTGCAGCTTGACGACGTACTCGTAGAGGCTCCCCGGGGACGCGCTTCTGACGTACTCAATGGGCTGGCCTCGGTGGTCCATGGTCCAGCGATAGGTGCTCAGCAACGGGCTGCCCTCCGGAACCTCCAGGGCCTGAGCCTCGCTGGCGGTCGCAGCTTCGGCCCTGATGATCTCAGTGGCTTCGCTCGGCCTGAGGCCAAAGGTTTCGTCCATCAAGCGGTAGAGGGATTGCCTCTCCGTGAGGGCCTCCGTGGTGACCGCGGTCGCCAGCGCGTCTGGAACCCATGACTGCATGAAGCCGAATGGCTGGCTGTTGGCTGTGCGGACCCGTTCGATCAGCCAGAGGTGCGCACCCGGTAGAAACTTGCGCGCGGCGTCCGGCGCGCTGGGGTCGACGCATACGCGCACCGCCCGAATGCCAGGCTGCATCCCGAGGTCGGCGATGATGTCGGTGAAGCTCTTGAGGTCGCCGAGGACGTGACTGACGCCTTGTTCGGCGACGAAGGTGCCTTTTCCTTGCTGCCGGCGCACCAGGTTGGCGTTCGAGAGCGTGTCCAGGGCGCGCCGGATGGTGTTCCGGGAAACTCCGTAAGTACCCATGAGCTCGAGCTCGCCGGGAAGTTGTGTGCCCGGCCCCCAGCGTCCGCTGGAGATCTCCTCGCGCAAGAGTTCGGCGACGCGTTGATGTGCGGTTGTCATCTCAGGCTCCCTGTCGCCAGTTGACCGCGGAGCGGCTGGAATCCAGGTACGGCCGGCCGTCCGACGACTCGTCACAACTTGTTCTAACAAGTGTTGACACTTGTTGGTACACATCCTAGTGTTCCACGTCACCAGCCGGGTGGCCAGAGTCGGCCGCCGAGACGAGGGGACACGATGACCGCACAGGAACTGTCCGTGACGAGGGAGCCGGCAGCCGGCTTCACCCGGCTGAGGGAGAAGATCCTCGGCTCGCTGGCCGCCGCCACCATCGGTGACGCCCTCGGTGCACCGACCGAGCAGCGCAGCATCGCCGAGATCCGTCAGACCTTCGGCGGCCGGGTCGAGACTTTCTTCGCCCCGCCGATGGACTCCCCGTACGCCAAGGGCCGCCGCGCCGCGCAGATCACCGACGACTCCAGCCAGATGATCCTGCTGGCCGAGGCTCTCGTGCGCGGCGGAGGAACCGTCACGGCACGGGACGTGGCGGACATGCTCATCACCTGGTCCCGGAACCCTGACTACTTTCCCCACTTCGCGGGTCCGAGCACGCGCAAGGCCATCGACGCTCTGAAGGCCGGCGCAGATCCAGAGACCATCGGACGAGACGGCCGTGAGGCGACGGTCGGGGCCAGCAACGGTGGGGCCATGCGCGTCGCTCCTGCCGGCCTGGTACACCCTGGCGACATCGAGGCTGCCGTCAGGGTCGCCGCCGTGACGTGCCAGCCGAGCCACTTCACATCGATCGGGGTCTCCGGCGCGGGTGCCATCGCCGCCGCAGTCGCCGTAGCGCTTCGCGACGACGCAACGATCCTCGACGTCGTCCGCGGAGCGCTCACCGGCGCCGACCTCGGCCACGAGATCGGCGCAACCGAGGGGCGCGAGGTCGCCGGCGCCCTGGTACGCCGCCGCATAGAGCAGGCCGTCCAGATCGCCTCGACAAGCCCGGACCTCGACACCGCCATCACCGAGATCGCCGCGTGCGTCGGCACAGGCTTGCACACCTCCGAGGCGGTTCCCGCGGCGATCGGCTTCTTCGTCGCCGCTGCCGGTGACCCTTGGTGGACCGCCGTGGCTGCCGCCAACGCCGGTGATGACTCCGACACGGTCGGCTGCATGGCCTCGGCGATCGCCGGTGCGTACAGCGGCTTCGGTGCCGTGCCGAAGGACAAGTTCGCGGAGGTCGTACAGGCGAACGACCTCGACCTGGAACAGCTCGCCAACGACGTTACCCGCGTCGCCCAGGCAAACCTCTAACCCCCAACCCCCCACGTTCAAGGAGTCGATCATGAATCGTCGGACGACGGCTCTCACAGGCCTCATCTGCGCCTCGACGCTCGCGCTCGTTGCCTGCGGCCCTGCCAACAGCGGTGGCGGGGCCGGCGACGGCGGAGGAGCCGAGCTGCGCGCGGGCGAGTCTTACGACCCGCGCGCCTTCGAGGGCGCCGAACTGAACCTGTTGCTCATCGAGCATCCCTTCGTCGCGGCGCTCGAGCCGCTACTCCCTCAGTTCGAGGAGGAGACGGGGATCAAGGTCAACATCGAGGTGCTCAGCGAGCAGCAGGGCTTCGACAAGCTGCAGGCCGACCTCTCGGCGGGAGCCGGCAACTACGACGTCTTCATGACCGACCCCCTGCACAACTGGCAGTACGCCGCCGCCGACTGGCTTGAGCCCCTGGAGGGGTACGTCGAGAACGACGCGGTGACCATGCCTGAGTACAACGTCGAGGACTTCATCCCCGGTATCTACGACGCCGGACGCTGGAACCGCGAACTGCTCTCGGGCATCGGTGAAGGATCCACGTGGGCGCTGCCGATCAACTTCGAGGCCTACAACCTCACCTACCGTCCCAGCATGCTCAAGGCGGCCGGGGTCGAGGTGCCGCAGACCTACGAGGAGCTGCTCGACGCCACCACGGCGCTCAGCGAGACGCTGGAGGGCAACCAGTACCCCGTCGTCACCCGGTTCGACAGGTACTGGGACCTCACCTACCTGACTTTCGGGTCCATGGCGCAGTCCTACGGCGTCGAGCTGTTGGACGAGAACGGCGAGGTGGCCATCGCGTCCGACGCCTCCGTCGAGGCCTCTGAGACGTTCGTGGAGATCATCAAGGCCGGGTCGCCGGAGGACGCCAGCGCCTTCACTTGGTACGAGGTGCTGCAGGGCATGGCCAGCGGCCGCTTCGCCATGGCAGTGAACGAGGCTGACCTGTTCGCCGCCACGTACGAGAACCCCGAGGAATCCGCCGTCAGCGACGACATCGGCTACGCCATGATCCCCGAGGGGCCCGAGGGCCGAGCGTCCAGCGCCTGGATCTGGCAGGTGAGCATGAGCGCGGCCTCGGAGGACAAGGGTGCCGCGTGGACATTCATGCAGTGGTTGACCAGCCCTGATGTCCTGCTCGAGACCCACATGGCGGGCAACATGAACCCGGTCCGGACCTCGGCCTGGGAGGACCCAGAGCTCTCGGCCATGGTGGACGCCTGGGGCGAGACCCCGGGGCAGTACCGGGAGGTGGTGGAGGCGACCGGAGAGATCGCCGCCATACGCTTCCCCCCGCACCCCGAGCTGACCCGCGTCCTGGACATCTGGGCGGAGGCCCTCCAGAAGTCCTACTTCGACGGCAAGACGGAAGAGAACCTGCAAGCCGCCGCCGACGAGATCTCCACGATCCTCGCTCCCTAACGCAACACCCGTGGTCGCTGTTCGAAGGAGAACTATGTCGACGTCGCTCAGGCCCGCACCTGCGCCGACCCGGTCACCAGGCGTGGCCGTCCCCGAGGGGGCGGCCCGCCGTGGCGGGGCACAGCACAGGGCCCGCCGCGCCTACACCCTCATGCTCCTGCCGGCACTGCTGCTGCTGATCGGCATCATGGTGCCCTTCGCCGACGGGGTGTGGGCCAGCCTCACGAACGAGAAGAGCTACAGCCCCACCGCCAGCTTCGTCGGGCTGGCCAACTACGTCGAGCTGTTCGGAGACCCGCGCTTCCTCGGCAGCCTCGGCCGGACCCTGCTGTACGTGGCACTGGTGCTCGCGATTCAGCTGCCGCTCGCCATCGGTGTAGCGGTGCTGCTGGCGCGGACCAGCCTGGGCAGCTACCTCGGCCGCCGCGTCCTGGTCCTGCCGCTGCTGGTCCCGCCGATCGTGGCCGGACTGATGTGGAAGACGATGATGCAGCCGAGCTCCGGGGTGCTCAACTACCTGCTCGGATTCGTCGGAATCGGTCCGTTGCCCTGGCTGACCGACACCACCAGCGCGCTCATCTCCGTGGTCGTGATCGACACATGGGCGTTCCTGCCCTTCAGCACGCTCATCATCCTCGCCGGTCTGCAGTCCCTGCCCCCCGAGCTTGACGAGGCGGCCAAGATGGACGGCGCAGGCCCATGGAAGCTCTTCCGCCACATCAGCCTGCCGTGGATCGCGCCCTACGTCCTCCTCGTCGCGATTTTCCGCGTGGCCGACTCCCTCAAGCAGTTCGACCTCATCTGGCCGGTGACCCGGGGCGGCCCGATCGACTCCACGCGTCTGCTGCACGTGATGGGCTACGAGGAGGCCTTCCGCTTCTCCAGCCCCGCCCGTGCCATGGCGATCATCTTCATCCTCTGGCTCATCGTCTACGTCGTCAGCTTCTGGCTGCTCAAGCTGTGGCGGCGCACCATCAACGCGGTTGGGTGACCCATGTCCCGAAACATCCCGAAGCTCGGCTTTCTGGTCGCCTACGTCGCGGTCATCACCTTCATCCTCTTCCCGATCGTCTGGGTCCTCCTGATGTCCTTCAAGGGGTACGACGACGTCATCGCCTACCCCCCGACCTTCCTCTTCGCCCCCACGCTCGAGAACTACCGGTCCGTGCTCTTCGGCGACTCCGGGGCGATGAGCAGTGGTGCGGGCGAGTTCATGGGCTATCTGCTGAACTCGGTCCTCGTCTCCGGCGGCGCGGTCCTGCTCTCCCTCGCCGTGGGGATTCCCGCCGCGTACGCCCTGGTCCGTGGGCGTACCAAGGGCAGTGAATCCATTGCCTTCACGTTTCTGTCCTTCCGATTCGCGCCCGAGCTCATGGTGATCATCCCGCTGTACGGGATCTTCCAGAACGTCCGGCTCTACGACTCCTACCTCGGGCTGATCCTTGCCCACCAGCTCATCACCATCCCGCTGGTGATCTGGATCGTCCGCACCTTCCTCAACGACGTGCCGGTTGAGATCGAGGAGGCCGGGCAGTTGGACGGCTGCGGGCCGCTGCGGACCCTGGGTCGGGTCGTCCTCCCGGTCATCCGGCCCGGGGTGGCCAGCGCCGCGATACTGGCCTTCATCTTCAGCTGGAACAACCTGCTCATGGGCCTGGTGCTCTCGGGGAAGAACACGCAGCCGGTGACCGTCGGGATCCTTCAGGCCATCGGCTTCGACCAGGTGCGCTGGGGCTGGATGGCCGCCGCCGCGGTGATCTCCGCGCTGCCCGGCATGCTCACCGCCCTGTACATGCAGCGCCACCTTGTGCAGGGTCTGACGATGGGCGTCGGCAAGTAGACACCGATCCTGCCGGCGGGTCCGCCGGCGCAAAAACCAATGAAAGAGGTAAGGCGAGATGACCAGTCCGATGACGGGCCTCGAGGAGCTCCGGGTGATCCAGTCCGGGGTCGCGACCTTCTTCGGCCGGCCCCTGGTGCGACCCGAGGAGATCGGGGCGGCCCGCTGCGCGATGGTCGGCATCCCGTGGGACGAGGGCAACGCGGGCCGCAACGGGGCGAACATGGGCCCGCGCGCCTTCCGCGACGCGTCCAGCTGGTTCCTTGGCTACGACGCCCAGCGCGACTTCGACCTGTGGGAGGCCATGCCCACCGTCGACGTCGGCGACGTGCCCGTCATGCCGCCCAACGCCGAACGGACGATGGACCTGATCGCCGAGCACGTCAGGACGGTGCGCAGGCAGGGTGCCATCCCCTTCTCCGTCGGCGGCAACCATGCGCTGGCGATCGGAGCTGCCCGCGGAGCCGCCTCCACCGTCGGGCGCATGGGCTACCTCAGCATCGACGCGCACCTCGACACGGCCACCGACTGGGCCGGTGAGACCCTCACCAGCGGTTGCCCCACCATGCGGGCGGCCGAGATCCCCAACGTCGACCCTGCCAACGTCGTGGTCTTCGGGATCCACGGGTGGCTGAACCCCAAGGACCAGGTCCAGGCCGCAGCCGAGAAGGGCATCACCTGGTACGGGATGGAGAAGATCGAGGAACTCGGCATCGAACGCGCCATCGCCCAAGCCATCGAGACCGCCAGCGACGGAGTCGACGGGCTGTACGTCTCCTTCGACCTTGACTCCGTGGATGCCTCCGCGTTCCCGGGCACCGGTACACCCGAACCCGGAGGGTTCACCTCCCGCGAGACCCTGAAGATCGCCCGCCTGCTCGGCAGGGCCAACCCGATCGCGATGGACCTCGTCGAGATCGCGCCCATCTACGACCTCTCCGGGATCAGCGTCCGCCTGGCGTGCGGCGTCGCCATGGAGATGCTGTCCGGAGTCTGCGAGGCGTGAGCGGCCGCATCGGCGTCGTCGGCGACGTGGCGTTCGACTACGTCATCGACCTCGACGAGGCCGACGCCCCGGACGAGAAAGTCATCCCCCGGGCCACCGCCAGGCTGCTCGGAGGAACAGGAGCGAACGCGGCCGCGGTGGCCACCACCCTCGGCTCTCAGGTGAGCCTGCACGCAAACGTCGGTGACGACCCGACCGGAGACTGGGTCAGGCGCGCACTCACCGAACGTGGCATCGACACCACCCACGTCGCCGTCAGCCCAGGTACCACCGCGACCGCGACGATCCTTCGTCGGGGCACCGGTCGCACCGTGATCGTCGACATCGGCGTCGGACTTAGCCCACTCGCGAACGCACCGACCGCGGTCGCGGATCTGCGCGCCTGCGACCTCATTTACGTCAGCTATTCCCCAGAGGCCGTGACCCGGCTCATTCGCGAGGGGCTGGGCGACCGCCTCGTCGCGGGCCTCGAGGGCTGGATGCTCGCAGACAACGACTTCCTTCATGCCCTCGCCCGGTGCCGGCTTGTCATCACCAACGACGCCGGCTACGCCGCGCTCACGGCCACCGGCTCAGTCCCACAAGCGCCGGTCGTACGCACCCAGGGTGAGAAGGGGGCAAGCATCCACCATCCCGACGGCACGACCGTGCTCATCCCACCCTTCATCGTCGACGCGGTGGACGCGACCGGTGCCGGCGACTGCTTCGCCGGCACCTTGTGCCACTACGTCGCCCAAGGGACACCTCTCGCTGATGCAGCCCACCTCGCGTCTGCGTCGGCTGCCCTATCCACGACGGCAGTTGGTGCACAGGGACGAATTCCGTCGCCAAACGAGCTGGAGTCCTTGGCAGCCGTACCGGACAGAGACAAACGAGAGAATGGATCTGTCCCTCTGGAGAGGTAGCAACTGGCGTAGCGTCGGTTCTCGGGCTCGGGAGATGAACGAGAGATGCACCTGTTGTGAGAATCTCCCTCGTGGCTGCCGTCACCCTCAGGGGCTCTCGGCATCGGCTCAAGGGATTCCACGCGAGTTCCACGCGTGAGGCCCGATTCCACGCGAGTTCCACGCGTCTGCGACTGTCGAATGACTGTATTTGACCACGCTAGGGACAGGTGCGACCCTGGAGTCTCACTCGCTGAATAACCGTTGATATTCCGCCGTTCCTGGAGGACGTGACGTGGTCAGCGAGCGTTAGTGACAACGGGCTCCGGGGAGTGGGCCTGTTGCGAAATGGCGTGGCTCCGCAGCTCGGGGCTCGGTGTCTTCGAGAATGGGGTATGGCGAGGGGGTGCCGGCCGGTCGATCGGGATCAGCAGTACTTGTTGCCTCCGGATATGCGGGAGTGGTTGCCGCCGGGGCATCTGGTGTGGTTCGTGATCTCGGTGATCGATTCATTGGACATCAGCGAATTCGAGGCCGGGTCCCGGCTCGGCGGGGTGGGCCGGGCGGGGTAGGCGCCTCGGATGCTCCTGACGGTGCTGGTTTATGGCTACGCGATGGGGGTCAAGTCTTCTCGGCAGATTGAGCGGTTGTGCCGCAGCGACGTCGCTTTCCGGATTGCGTGTGCCCAGGACGTGCCCGATCACACCACGTTGTCCCGGTTCCGCAAGGACCGGGAGGATGCCGTGAGGGGGTTGTTCACCCAGGTCCTCCAGCTGTGCGGGAAGGCCGGTCTGGCCAAGCTCGGTACCGTCGCGATTGACGGGACGAAGATCGCCGCGAACGCCTCGGACTACGCGTTGCGAAGTGAGAAGTGGTTGCGTGAGGAGGTCGAGAAGATCTTGGCCGAGGCGGAGCAGGTTGGCGCCCGCGAGGACGCCCTCTTCGGTGATGCGCTCGGCGACGAGCTGCCCGCCGACCTCGCGGACCCGGTGACTCGGCAGGATCGGATCAAGAAGGCGCTGGCAGATATCGAGGCCGAGAAGTCGGCGAAGGTGGCCGAGCGCAGCGAGAAGGACAAGGCCAAGGCTCAGGCGTGGGTGAAGATGATGTCGGACCCCACCCTGCCTAGTTCGGAACGGGAGCATCCGGGCCGCGCGCCGCGGGGTGTCGATCCGGTGGTGGTGGCGCAAATGCGGCTCGACCGGGCGGTGGCGGCCCATCAGCAGAAGCTCGATAGCTGGGAGCGGCGCAAGGCTCAGGCCGCCGCCCTGGGCCGCACGCCCAGCGGCCGGGCCCCGGTGAGCATGGAGGCGTGCGTCCGGGTCGCCAGGGCGCGTGAGGCGCTGGAACGGGCGAAGGAACGCGCCGCTGCCGGGCCGCCCCCACGGGAGAGGCCGGGTGGGAACGCGAAGGAGTGGTTTCGGAACATCACCGATCCCGACGCCAGGTCCATGGCGACCCGCAAGGGTTGGGTTCAGGGGTACAACGCTCAGCTCGCCGTAAGCCAGGACCAGGTCATCCTCGTCGCCGATGTCGTGCAGAACCCTGCCGACAACGTCGCGTTCGTCCCGATGCTCACCGAGTTGGACGAGGCCGTCGGTGTGCTCACCGCCTGCGGGAGCAGTCAGACAGAAGTAGGCGTGGTGCTGGCAGACGCTGGCTACCGCAGCGTGGAGAACGTCACCGTGCCCGGGCCGGCGCGCCTGATCGCGACCGGCCAGGGCCGCGACGACGCACGCCGCGCTCGACAGGAGCCGACCAGCGGACCACCACCGGAGGGGGCGGATCCGTTAGAAGCCATGGACCACCGCCTGCGCACCCCAGAGGGCCGCGAGCTGTACCGGCAACGCGCGCCGATGGTCGAGGGCACGAACGGCCGGCTCGAAGACGTCATTGGGCTCAGACGCTTCTCCCGCCGCGGGCTCCGAGCGGTGCGTAGTGAGCTCCATTTCGCCGCGACCGTTCATAACATCCTCAAGCTGTTCAGGGCAGCACCCGCAATGGCCTGAATGGGCCACCGGGGGGCCGGCGCGGCCTGCCCCCGGAGCCCTCTTCCAGCGGCCGAGCGGCCGCCCCGCGGCCTAGAAACGCCCTACCGCCGCCGAAACACGGTTCGGAGGCCAGCTCTAACCGCAGCACCTCGCCACAAACGACAATGCACGCCAGCAAAGCGCGTCACGCCCGATTCACAACGTTCTCCACCTACACGCTCGACATCCAGCAACTGGTCGCTGTCCGGGCCCCTGGGATGGCGTTCGGTTATATGTTCGCCACGCTGGCCGGTGCCCTGGTGGCCGTGGAGGTCGATGGTCGTGACCCGGGTGCTTGCGCGAATCCGACAGCATAGGAGCGCGTGACCATGATGACACCGGGGAAGACCGCCCCCCGCATCTGCCCCATTCGCTCGCGAGGCCTGGCGATCATCTCATGCCCAAGTCGGGGGCGGGCCATCGGGATCAGCCCTACGCCGCCAGCGCGATCGTCAAGCCAAGCGAGGCGGCTCCTAGCCCGGCGGTCACGGAGAGCAGCGCATTCAGGGGGCTAAGGACGTGGACCTCGGTCAATGTCCAATGCCGAGGTCGGCGAGCAGGGTGGCGGCCAGGCGGATTCGAAGTGCTTGTAGCAGCCCCGACCCTGCGGCTCGCGCGGTGGCAGGCCGCCCACGACGGCCTGGTCGGAGACCAGATCGGCCCCTACCAGCCGCCCAAGAAAGCGGCCGTGGTGCTCGAGAGCCTGCTCGACCTGCGCCCCGCCCTGGCCCGCACCGGCGACTTGGCCCTGGTGGAGACATGAGGGCGGCCGAGCTACGACAGCGCCGCGCGGCGCGAAGCGTTCGCCGCCGACCTCGAGCGACGTGGCATCGACGAGGAGACCGTCGCCGCCCGTATGACGGCCGACGTCAGCCAGGCCACACACCCGTCCGAAGCCGTGAAGGCCGCCGGCAAGAAGGCGCCCAAGGCGCGAAAGAGCCGAGAAATCAACCAGCGCCAGCATGAGCTCAGCCGCTAGCCTCGGTGTTTCATGCAGCCGGCGGGCGTGGTCCGGTGTGCCGGGTTTGACCGGTTCTGGCCTCGTGGTGGAGGCCGTGGCATTGGAAGGGCCCGGCTGTCGCGCCGGGTGGGCGGGGTTCCGAGGTCCTTTAGGTCGGAGGGGCAGGGTCGGCGGTCAGCCGAAGGCGGTGCGTATCCGGCTCCAGCCGGTGGCGATCGCGGTGGCCCAGCGCCAGGTGGCGTCGATGCGCAGCCGTGTCTGCCGGGCGGCTTTGGTGATGCGGGCGGCGACGTGCAGGACGCGGTAGCGGAAGGCGGCGATCTCGCACCTGGCCAGCGCGGGGTCGCCTGGGAAGGCGATGAGCTTGGTCCAGGCGATCAGGTCGGTGGCCATCAGGACGACCTCGAGCCAGGCGTTGTTCTCGTTCCAGGCCCGGCACGGCAGGTTCCGGAGCCCGGTGGCCTTGGCCTGGCGGATGCGGTCCTCGACGCGGGCGTGCTGACGGTGCCGTAGTTCGAGGCCGGCGATCTGCCCGGGGACGACGCCGGGTGGGGTGTCGGTGAGGAACGCGGTGATCCGCATGCCGTCGACGTCGGTGAAGGTCAGCTGCGCCCCGGGATGGGGCCGTTCCTTGCGCAGGATCAACCGGGAGCCCTCGGGCCAGGCCGTCAGGTCGACGGTGTCGGTGACTTCGGCGACCCAGGCGCCCTCGCGCAGCCCGTCGGTCTCGATGGCCCGGTGCCAGCACCGCTCGGGGATGGCGTCGACGATGTCCTTGATCCGGAAGTCCACGGGGAACCCGAAGGAGAACCCCACCCCCTTCTCGCGGCACGCGGCGGCGAACGTGTGGGTGGCGCCGGCGGAGTCCGACCGGGCCAGCACCCGCGGACCGTCCGCCTCGCCGGGGCGGGGCCGGGCATGCTCGGGCAGCGCGGCCAGCGCCATCTGGAGCACGGCGACGTGGTCGGCGGCAGTGTTCGACCCGGCGTTGCCCTTGCGCAGCAGCCCAGCGAGTGCCTCCCCGCCAGCGATCTCCGGGCGGTCGAGGAAGGCCAGCAGCGGGTGGAATCCGAAGGTGCGCTTCCAGGTCGCGGCGGCGTTCTCCTTCTCCGAGTGCGCGATGGTGATCGTGGCGTCGAAGTCGATCCGCAACTCCTCGGAAAGGTCCGGGCCCGCCCCGGCGGCCCACGCCCGCTCCCGGGCCGCCGCCCGGGCCGCGCGCACCGCGGGCAGGTGGTCGGCGTCGACCCGGTCCAACACCCGCCACACCGTCGGCATCGAGGCCACCGGCCCGAAGACGTCCTGCCGGTCCCCGAGGACGGCGATCCCGCTGATCGCGTCCGCGCCGTCGGCGACCGCGACCGCCAGATCGGTCAGCACCCGCCCCGGCGCGTGGATCGGCACCCCCCGGTAGGTGTCCAGCAGCGCGCCGTCCACCGCCTGGACCAGGCCGGTGTACCCGGCCAGCTCCCGCAGCATCCCCACCCCGGCGTGGGACACGACGCCCTCGCCGTCCGCGCTGACCTTCAACCGTCGCAGCGACCCGTTACGCTTCACCCGGAAAGTGCCTCTCTGGAGCGACTACCTGGACTCTCGACAAGCCCAAGTTTTCCGCACCAGACGGGCACTTTCCGCTATCCCGGCACCGTGTCATCAGCGACCGGCGTGAAAGGCCGAGGCTAGGCCCGCAACAAACTCGTCCTGAAGGACGCACCTGGTATGTCTCTACCGAGGTTGTGAACCGTCCTCGGCTGCCACGACGGGGTTGACCACCTGGCTAGCAGAGGGTGGTCCTGTCTCCGGGAACGCGGAGGACCTGACGACCCGGGTCAGTCGCGTGGGAACGCACGCACCGGCCCCACCACGGCCAGGCCGACGCGGTCCCCGGGCTCGGGTGGCTGCAGGCCGACGACGCGGGCCCGGACCCCCTGCGCTGATGAATTGTCGGTCAGGTCCAGTTCCACCACGGCGTCGTGGCCGAAGTACGCGACGCTGCGCACGGTGGCATCCAGGTGGCCGGCGCCGGCGGGCGTCAGGGTGATCTGCTCAGGTCGAAGCATGACCTCCACGGCGCCACGGGGTACGTAACCCCGCACTGGCAGCGTGCCCAGTGCGCAGTCCACCCGGCCCTCGGTCGCGGTTCCGGGGACGAGGACGGCGTCGCCGAGGAACTCCGCCACTTCGGTATCGATGGGCTCGCCGTAGACCACCCTGGGCGGCGCTACTTGCCGGATGCTGCCGTTGCCGAGGATTGCGACCTCGTCGGCGAAGGACAGTGCCTCGGCTTGGTCGTGCGTGACCAGGACGGCTGTGGCGCCGGTGGCGCGCAGGGCGCGGGCGGTTGCCTCCCGGGTGGCGGCGCGCAGGGCGGTGTCGAGCGAGGAGAACGGCTCGTCGAGGAGCACGAGCCCCGGGCGCGGGGCGAGGGCCCGGGCCAGGGCTACGCGTTGCTGCTGCCCGCCGGAGAGCTGGTCGGGCCGCCGGTCGGCGATCTGGGCGGGGAGGCCCACGAGGTCCAGCAGCTCGAGCACGCGATCCCGGTGCCGGCGCCGCGGCCACGGGAGCCCGAAGGTGATGTTTCCCGCGACCGACAGGTGGGGGAACAGCCCGCCCTCCTGTCGGACGTAGCCGACGCCACGGCGCTCGGGCGGCACCCACACGCCCGCACCGGCGACGGTGCGGCCACCGATGACGGCCTGCCCCGAACGTGGCCGCAAGAAGCCGGCGATGACCCGCAGCAGCGTCGTCTTGCCGCTTCCCGAGCCACCCAGGACCGCCGTCGTGGTGCCTTCCGGCACGACGAGGTCCACCTCGTTGAGGACGGCCTCCCGACCGTAGCCGGCCGTGACGGCCCGCAGCCGGACCTCGGTCATCGCTCCTCCAGGATCTGTCGCCGCAGCAGCATGGTCAGGGGCACGGACAACGCGATCATGACGGCCGCATAGGGGGCCGCGGCGGCGTAGTCCAGCTCGCCGGTCTCTCTCCAGAAGGCCAGCGCGAGGGTGTCGGTCCCGGTGGGGGCCAGCAGCAGCGTGGCGGTGAGCTCGGTGCTGACCGCGAGAGCCACGAGGACGAACCCGGTGAGCACCGACGGCCCCATGAGCGGAAGGACGACCCGGACGAAGGTCGCCGGGCCGTGAAGGCCGAGCGAGCGGGCGGCCTGGGACAGCTCCGGCGGTGCGGCGGCAAGCCCGCCGCGCAGCGAGACCATGGCGCGGGGCAGGAACAGGATGGCGTAGGCCAGGATCGTCAGCCAGCCGGTCTGGTAGAACGGTCGGGCCCAGTCCACGGCGAGGGTGACCAGGGCCAGGCCCACTACCACCCCGGGAAGGGCACTGGCGAGGTAGGTGGCGCGCTCGAGCAGCATGGTCAGCGCCGAGCGGTGCCGGTTCAGCAACCACGCCCCGGGCAGGGCGGCCAATGTGGTCGCAAGTCCGCCGAGGAACGCCAGCCCCAGCGTGCTGACGGTCACGCGCAGCAGGTCGACGCCCAGCTCATCGGCGGTGCCGAGGGCGGAGAGCAGCCAGCGCGACACTGTGGCGACGGGGACGACGAGAGACAGGCACACGACCGCGGTCAGCAACAGTAGGGCGGGCACCGTCCAGGCTCCCAGGGCGAGCCGCGGAGCGGGACGCTGGGCCCCGGAGCCGACCCGGGCCACGCGTCGGCGCCCGCGGGCGACCACCTCGAGCGTGAGCGCCAGCAGGCACAGCGCCAGCAGCACCGAGGCGAGGAGGCTGCCGGAGCTGTCGCTGAATCCGACGGCGTACCGCTGCATGATGGCGGTGGTGAACGTCTGGAACCGCATCATCTCCAGCACGCCGTACTCGGCCAGCAGGTGCAGCGCCACCAGCAGCGCCCCGCCGCTCAGCGCGGGCCGGAGGCGGGGGAGCACGGTGCGGGCGACGGCGGCGGCCGGTGACAGGCCCAGGGAGCGGGCCACCTCCTCGTCGGCGGGGTCGAGCGTGCGCAGCAGGGCGGCCACGGGCAGGAACACGAACGGGTAGTACGCCAGCGTGGTCACCAGGGCGGCACCGGCGAAACCGGTCAGCCACGGCGCCACGGTCACCCACGCGTAGGCGCTGACGAACGCCGGCACCGCCAGCGGGGCCAGGAGCAGGGCACGCCACAGCCCCGCCCACGGCAGGGCGGTGCGCTCCACGAGCCAGGCGGCGAGGGTGCCCACGACGACGGTGGCGGGCACCGTCACGACGACGAGCATGCCGGTGTGGCCCAGCAGCTCGCCGACCCGGGGTCGGAGCAGGTACTCGGCGGCACCCTCGGTTCCTGCGGACAGCGCATTGGCGAGCACCACCAGCAGCGGCAGGACGGCGAGCGCGGCAACCAGGGCGGCGGGGACCGCGACTCCTCGCGCCCTAGAGAATGCCAGCATCCGTCATCAGCGAGACGACCTCGTCGGAGTTGAGGGTGAACGGGTCGACCGGTGGCGCCTCGAGGTCATCCAGCGGGGGCAGCGCCGGGTCCGACTCGACGCCGGCGCCGACCGCGTACTCCATCGAGCCGCTGTCGAGGAGGACCTGCTGGCCCTCGGGGCTGGTGACGTAGGAAAGGAACTGCTGGGCCTCGTCGGGCATGTCGGACGAGGCGAGCACCCCGCCGGCGGAGAGGCTGACGAAGGCTCCGGGGTCCTGGTGGCCGAAGTAGTGCAGCGCCGTGTTGGCGCTGCCCTCCTTGTCCCCGGCCTGGTCGCGGTACCAGTAGTAGTGGTACATGATCCCGACCGGTACCTCGCCGGCGTTGACAGCCTTCATCGTGGCGATGTTGTTCTGGTAGACCTCGGCGTTGTCGGCCAGCGCCTCGAGCCAGGTACGGGTCTCGGCCTCCCCGCGGTCGGCCAGCATGCCGGCCACGATGGCCTGGAAGTCGGCGCCGCCGGGTGCCGCACCCCACCGGCCGCCCCATTCCGGGCGGGCGAGGTCCATGAGCGAGGTGGGCAGCTCGTCCTCGCTGATCTGGTCGGTGTTGTAGACGAGCACGGTCGACCGGGCGGCGATCGCCGTCCACAGGCCGGAAGAGGGTGCCATCCCCTGGCGGACCTGCGCCCGGGTCTCCTCGGCCACCGGCGCGAGCAAGCCGGCGCGCTCCACCACGGTCATCGCCGGGGAGTTCTCCGTCAGGAAGACGTCCGCGGGCGACGCCTCGCCCTCCTCGACGATCATGTGTCCCATCGAGGAGTCCTGGCCCTCGCGGACCTGGGTCTCGATGCCCGTCGCCTCTGTGAACGCCTCCGCCCAGGCCTCGGTGACGTTGCGGTGCTGGGAGGAGTAGACCTGCAGCGCATCGGGCTCGGCCTCGAAGGATTGCTCGCCCTCGCCCTTGGCGGCGCAGGCGGAGAGCGCCAAAGGAAGGGCCAGCAGGGCGGCGAGCAAGGGGTGGCGGTTCAAGGACACGAGATTTTTCCGTTTCGTCGGCTCGAGAGGGGAACGAGGTCCTGCAACCGCCGGACCGGCCGGTCGGCCAGGCGCCAGAACAGGCAGCCGGCGGCGATCGCGACGGCGGTGGCGCCCAGCGGCGTGGGGACGCGGTCGAGGATCTGGAACTGAATGAGGTAGACGTACAGCGAGGCGGCCGCGAGGAGGCCGATCACGGGCACCCACCGGCCGGGCAGGCGGACCTCCGGCACCAGCGTCAGCGCCGCGAGGCCGGCCAGGACGGTGGCATTGCGCACCGGGTCGTCGGGGAAGAAGGTCGCCCCGCCGAGGACGGCGACGGCGAGGGTGAGCAGGCGGCGCCGGCGGGTGTCGGCATGTGCCACGGCCGCGCCGACCGCGAAGAGCCAGAACGTCGTCGGCATGATTCCGCGCAGCACGCCCTCCCCGAGGTGGAGGACGACGAAGCGCGGCACGAGGGCCACGACCGCGACCGCCGCCGCCACACGCCAAGGGTCGTGGCGCCAGGACCGGGACAGCGCCGGCACCGACAGGACGGCGGTAAGTACCAGCGAGCTCGCGACCAGCGCGTCGACGAACCACAGCTCATTGCGGAACCCGTAGGTGACGTCGCCGACCATCCAGTTGGCCAGCACGACGTTGGCCCACCCGTAGCGCTCCTGGGCCACCATGCCGACCAGGGCCACCGCCATGGTGGGGACCGCGACCCCGATGAGCGTGCGGGCGGTCGCCCGCCACCGACCGCCCGCCGTGGGCGCCGACAGGCCGAAGCGGGCGGCGTTGAAGCCGGCCACCGCGAGCAGGGTGTGCGCGCCGCCGAGGATGCGGAACAGGTCGGCGTGTGAGCCGCAGATGATCACCACGGCGATCGCGCGCAGCAGGACCGAGGTCTCCACGGTGCGCCATCCGCGCCGCCCGCCGAGGGGGTCCTCGGAGTGCGCCCGCGCTTTTGACGCCGGGGAGCCGGCACGGGAGCGCCCCAGCTCCACCAGCTCGCCCAGGGGGCGGTGGTGCCAGCCGCGGGGGAGCGGGCCGATGAGGCCCTCGAGCCGGACGGAGGCTTGCACGTGGCTGAGGGAGTCCCCGCCCGCCTGGACGAAGGTGCGGTCGAGGTCGACGGCGTCCAGGCCGAGCACCTCGCCGACGGCGCGGGCCACGCGGACGGCGAGGGTGGGGCTGGCACCGACCGACTCGGCGGTGCGCAGCCGGGTCTCCTCGCACGCCTCCGGCGAGCCCCCACGCACGATTGCGGCACATCCCGGGCGGTCGACCTTGCCGTTGTCCAGGCGGGGCAGCTCGACGACGGCGACGGCCACCGCTGCGGGGCCGAGGCCCGAGGCCTCGCCGGCGAGGCGCCGCGCCCGCGCGGCAGTCTCGACGGCACTGCTGGCTGCCTCCGGCTCGACCGCCACCGTCAGGCCGGTGTCGTCACCGCCGACGCACGCGGTCAGTCCGGCGGACTCGAGGGCGCTCTCGACCGTGGCGAGGTCGACCCGCAGGCCCATCACCTTCACGAAGCCGGATCGCCGGCCGAGCAGCCGCAGCAGGCCGTCCGGCCCCACCCGGCCCAGATCGCCGGTGCGCAGCTCGTCCAGCATGGGGCCGACGGTGAGGTCGTCGGGGTGCTCGGCGTAGCCCATCATGATGCCGGGACCGCGCACCACCACCTCCCCGGCGCCGTCGGTGGCCTCCGGCACGGTGGTGTCGAGATGGAGGGAGGTGCCGGCCACGGGGCGTCCGACGGCGTCGGGGTGGTCGGCCACCAACGCCGGGTCGAGCACGCAGATGCGAGCCGTGGCCTCGGTCTGGCCGTACATGACGGCCAGCTCCCAGCCCTGCTCGAGGCCCAGGGCCGCGGTGCGGACCACGCGGTCCGGGTGCATCCGTCCTCCGGCCTGGGCCAGCAGGCGTAGCGCGGGGTGCGCCCGCTGCAGCACGCCGGTGGACTCCATGAGCTCGACCATGTGCGGCACGACCGCCAGCGTCGTGACCCGTAGGTCGTCCACCGCGCGCCACAGCGCCTCGTCCAGGACCGACCCGTCGTGCAGCAGCACGGAGCCGCCGGCCGCCAGGTGGGAGTGGAGCACGGACAGCCCGAAGCAGTAGTGCAGGGGGAGACTGGTGATCGCCCGATCGGCCGGGGTGATCCGCAATGCCTCGGCGATCGCGGCGGCGTTGCTGAGAAGGTTCCGGTGCGACAGCCGCACGAGCTTGGGCGAGCCGGTGCTGCCGGAGGTGCTCAGCAGCAGCGCAAGGTCCGGGTGAAGAAGGTGCCGCGGGGCCGGCGAGGTCACCTCGAACGGCTGCTCCACGTCGCCGGTCGCCGTGACGTCCGGCCGGTAGCGATCGAGGATGCCCGCCGCCGTGCGGGCGTCGTCGGCAGTCACCAGCGCCACGTGACCGGCCTGGAGGGTGGCCAGGTACGCCGTCACGCCTGCGACGTCTGGCCGCAGCGGCAGGTGCACGAGCCGCCGGCCGTCGTCGGCGTCCGGGAGCCGGCCAGCGAGGTCCCCGACGCGTGCACGCAGCTCCTCGTAGGTGAGGACGTCCCCGGACGCGGTGAGCAGCGCGGGCCGTCCCAGCACAGTAGGGTCCGCGGGCCAAGGCAGCAGCGTGCCGCCGGGGCGCGGAAGGATGGTGGGAGTCAGGGCGGCCACGACGGGTGAGGTTAGCCTTACCTATATACGGCACACAAGCGGGAGGTAAATCGGGTGGCTGTGGAGGTGTGGTGGTCCTCCCTCGCCGCGGCGCACCGCGACCTGCTCGCCCTGCTCGACGCCACGGAGCGGGCGCGGGTGGAGTCCCTTGAGCGTCCGGCTGACCGTGGCCGCTCCTTGGTTGGCGCCGCACTGCTCCGCGTAGCGGCCGCCGCTCACCTCGGGATGCGGCCAGACCAGGTGGTGGTGGACCGCACCTGCACCGAGTGCGGCGGAACCCACGGCGCCCCGCGGATCATCGGGCCCGGCGCGCCGGGGCCCTGGGTGTCCGTCTCGCACTCCGGCCTGCTGGTCGTCGTCGCCCTGAGCCCGCACGGGCCGGTGGGCGTCGACGTCCAGCGGGTGTCCGACCTCGCCGACCCCCGGGCCGCTCAAGACTGGGTGCACCGGGAGGCGGCGCTCAAGGCGCAGACGGCTGCACTGGCACAAGGGCATGCCGTCCCACGGCTGACTGCGGTCGAGGCGGATGCGGCAACGAGCGAGCTGCGACCACCGCTGAACGGCTACGCCGCCGCACTGACCACGCTCGGGGAATCCGACAGCCAGCACGTGTGTCGGCACTGGCCCCGCTGATGCGACAGCGACCCCCACCCCCGGCGCGCGTCCGCGCGCGACGGCTGCTCCCTCGCTACCGCTGACCCTCCGCCGACGCGAGCAGACGCCCGAGCAGGCGCCGGAGCTCGGCATGCCCCTCGGCCCCAGCACCGCGGTGGCTCTCCTCGATGCCGTTGACGGTGGCCTTGCCGGCGTCCACGGTCCGGCGCCCGAGCGGGGTGAGCCGGATGAGCTTCGCCCGCCGGTCGGAGGGGTCGGGCTCGCGCCGCACGTAGCCGAGCTCCTCGAGTTCGTCGACGATCTCGCCCATCGACTGCGGCGTCATGTTCGCGCCGCGGGCGAGGTTGCTCAGGCGGGAGCCATCAGGGCTGATCTGCGCGAACACGGCCAAGTGTCGCGGCTTCTGCGGATAGCCCGCACCCACGACGCACTCGACGATCCGGAAGCCGAACAGGCTGTACGCCTGCCCGAGCATCGCGATGGTGTTCTGGTCTTGCGGCGGCACGCTGCTCGGTTCTAAGTTGGCCTGACTGTCAGGGAACCTTAACGCCTCGGCTCCGGGAGTTCTCCTCGGCTCCGAAAGCCGTCCATCACCCGAAAGACCCTGAGCTTCTGGAGACCGCCATGTCGGACCAGCTCACCCAAAACCACACCGCCGGAGCAGCAACTCCAGAGGCCGTCCGCGGCCGCCCACGTCGCCGTCGGCGCCGTCTTCGGTCTCGCTTGGGGGGCGGGCCTGCGCGCCTACATGGCCGAGATGGCCGGGGCGCAGTCGACCTTCAGCTGGGGCGGGACGTTCCTTGCCATCCTCGTGCCCGCCGTCGTCACCGGCGCCCTGCTAGGCTGGGCGCAGCACCTGCGGCTCCTGGTCCTCGCCCCGTTGGCGCTCGCGACGCCCCGCTGCTCATGCCGGGTGCGCTCGTCGGCCTGCTCACCGCGGGTCTCGGGGGCGACGCCATCGCCTTCGCCATCATCGGCATCGGTGGCGGATTCGCACTCGCGGGACGGGGCCGAGCCGGCTGGCGCGCCTTGTGCGGCGTCGTCGTGCTCGTCCTGATCGCGGGCCTCGCGGCGACGCCGTCCGGCATCGGCGGGCCCGACCTGGCGCTCACCACCCCGCGAGGAGCTTGGGTCGCGGCGATCGGCCTCGCGTCCGGGCTCACCCTCGCCATCGCTTCCTCGATCCCGCTGCGGCGCACCCTCCGCGACGGGCCGACCGAGTAGCGGCCCCGGAGTCCCGAGCGGTCCTAGGTCCGGCACGAACGAGCACAGGATAAGCGAGCATGACGTCTGCAGGGTTCGCGCGCTGGGGCGGCCTCTCCGCAATCGGCTTCGCTGCCGCGGCTATTGTCGGCCTCGCTCTCTGGCTCACCGGTGCGGAGATGCCCGAAGCCCACCACTCCGCGGCGGATCTGGCCGAACGGGTAGTGAGCATCGATCGCGCCATCGCGGGAGCTTGGGTCCTCATTCTTGCAATGGTCATCCTCGCCGGATTCTCCTGGTGGCTGATGGCTCGGTATGGACACCGCTCGGCGCTGGTCGCCGTCGGCGCAGGGGAGCTGGCGCTGGCGGCCACGATCCATCTAGTGGAGAACCTGCTCGTGATCGGCCTCTACGACGGCATCATCCGGCCGATGGCCGCTTCGGGCGGGTCGGACAGTGCCGCCGGCGACGCACTCTGGGCCGTGGCCTCATCCGCGTCGGTGCTCGCTTTCGGTGTGTTGGGGCTCGGCGCGCTTATGACAGGAATGGGGTTCCTGCGCGACTTGGGCGCACCACCATGGTTCGGCTATTGGGGCGTGTTCACCGGCGTGCTCGGATTCGCTGCCGCATCGTCCGGGATCTTCGCTGGCCTGAGCTTCCTGGCCGGACCATTCAACCTGAGCATGCTCGCTTGGCTCATCGTGCTTGGCCTTCGGGCAGTGCGCAGCTCAGCGTCCTCGAGCGATACGTCGCATTCGACACCCGAAGCGTCGACATAACGCAGCGCGAACCCGTCCGCGGCCACGCCGCTGCGCGAAGTGGCCGGCGCGTTCTGGAGCGTCAACGCTGACACGCCGCCAGTCCACATCACCCGCCCCACCGAGCGGGGGAGGCGCGCTGCTCAACTCCAACGGGACTTGCGCAGGCCGCGGCTCGGATCCAGTGGGAGTTGCTCAACTTCAGTGGCACTCGACAGCGGGGGAGGGAGCCGGAGACTACGCAATGTCATAAGGGAGGTTCTCGGGCTCGGATATGAACGAGAGCTGCACCTGTTGTGAGAATCGCCCGTGGCTGCCGTTGCCTGTAGACCCCCTTGGCATGGGCTCAGAGGATTCCACGCGAGTTCCAGGCGTGAGCCCCGATTCCACGCGAGTTCCACGCGTCTGCGACTGTCGAATGACTGTGTTTGACCACGCTGAGGAGAGGTGCGACCCTGGAGTCAGCTCGCTGAGAACTATTGATATTTCGCCGTTTCTGGAGGCTACGACGTGGTCAGCGAGCGTTCGAGACAACGGACTCCAGGGAGTGCCTAAGCTTGCGAACCTCCGGGAGAATGTCGAGGGTTCGAGTCCCTCTAGCTCCATCACATGGTCGCTGCCTGGGAGAACGCACGCAGCGACCATTTGCTCGTCCCGAATTCGTTCGCAATGTGCCGCGACCGCGCTCCACGGTGGTTCAAGTCTGCCCACGTGAATTCGTGCTGATGGGCTGGTCCGACGGAGCCGCAGACCGAATTTTCTCGCTCTTCGGAAGCTCCGGGTGGTGTGGGTGAAGTGGACTCCACTGCTTGCGGATCCCGTACAGCCCCCGGTTGAGCTCGAACAGGTTCCGCAGGGTATTCGCGAGGTACGGATCCTGAAGATACGCGGCGGAGGCGCCGCGGGCCTTGGTGGCGTAGTAGGTGCTCGGGGCGATCTCGTAGCCGTGCTGGTTCAGCACGGCGGCTGATCGGCGCGACCCCGAAGCGAGCCCTGTAGGCATCGCGTGCTCATGGACCGCGGCGGCCAGACCCGACTCGGGGAGCTGGACCTCGAGCGTGTGCTGCAGAGCATCCCCTGGAGTCACGCCTGACGTGCACCGACGGCGGTGAGCAGCGGCCGGACCGGCACGAGGTTGCTGGCCGATGCGGCGGTGCCGGCAACCAGCCGGGCCGTGGGCCCTCCTGGGTGCCGGCACCGGGATGGAACGAGCCGCGGCGACCCGGACTACTCGGTGACCTCGAAGGTGAGGGTGTCGGTGTAGGTCCGGCCGTGGACGTCGGTCGCGGTTACCTCGGCGGTGTGCTCACCGACGGCGAGGTCGGCGGGCAGCTCGAGGCGCCACAGGTGCATCGAGCGGTCGGCCAGGCCGCCGCCGTGGACGAACTGCTCATGAATGGCGGCCGGGTCGGACCATTCGGCCCCGACGAGCGGGGTTTCGCCCTGCATCTGCTGGGTGCGGACCGCCTCGGTCGGCTCGCCGCCGTCGATGCTGACCTCGACGGTGGAGCCCATCCAGAAGTTGGTGGTCAGCCAGGTGTCGCCGGCCAGGTCGTCGCCCGTGACCGTGAGCGGGTTCTCCAGCGCCGGCGCCGTGCCGCGCGGCTTGCTGACGTTGTCCTCGTACCAGTCGCGGTAGCGCAGGGTGTTCAGGCCCAGCGCCATCTGCTCGGACTCGTCGCCGCCGACCACGGTGTAGCGCTCCGTGACCTCGACGTTCTTGATGTCCAGCGTCAGTACGCCGGGAGGAGTGCCGTCTCGCTGGATGGCGGTGGGGTAGCCCTCGTCCAGCACCCTTCCTGCGTACCACTGGCCTGACACCGCACCGACGGTGAGATGGGTGAACGGCAGGCCCTCGTCCCCGACGATGTCCGTCCATCCGGCCATGAGGTCGCCCTCGCGCAGGTTCTCCGACATGTGGGTGTGGCCGGCGACGGCCACGACCTCGCGGCCCTCGAGGATCTCGTAGATCTCCTCGAGCTGCTTCGTGCGGTGTGAGTTGCTGTAGTAGAACTCGAGCAGCGGGCTGTGGGAGGCGAGCACGATGACCGTGTTCTCGGGCACCTGGGCGATGTCGTTGCGCAGCCACTCCATCTGGTCCGCGTCGAGACCGTAGGTGTAGTCACTCTTCCGCGGGGGCACCTTGGTCGGGTACTCGATCGTGTTCAGGGCGACGACGTGGGCCTTGCCGACGTCGTAGGAGTAGTAGTCCGGGCCGAGCTGGGCCTTGAAGGTGTCGAAGTTGTGCTCGCTCTCGGGCGAGTCGAAGTCGAGATCGTGATTGCCCGGCAGGAAGCGCGCCGGGCCATTGAGCACGCTGACCAACTCCCGCGTCTGCGGGTACAGGGACAGGTCGTCCCCGACGACGTCGCCGATGAACAGGGCGCCGCACCCGGCGTAGTCGGTGCGCTTGGCCAGGTCGGCGAAGACGCCGTTGCGGGCGAATTCGACCTCTTCCAGGTCGTAGGTCTGCACGTCGGCCCCGATGACGCAGTGCTGCTCGGGGGACTGAGTGAGCGCGGACTTGGCGAGTGGGAAGTTCACCTCGTCCGGCAGGTCACCGGTCGGGGCGATGCCGCCGTACTTCAGCTCCGGTGATCCGGCGGGCAGGTGGTGGTAGAAGAACTGGGCGACGTTGTCCTCGTCGACCGGGACCTGGTAGCCGCGGGGCTGGGTGACGAAGACGGTCATGTTGTCGAACGCCGGGAGGTCGTATCGGCCGTGGCTGTCGGTGGTGGTGACGTCGCGTCCGTTGGACACGGTCACGCCGGCGAGGCCCTGCTCGTTGGGGTCCTGGACTGAGTCCTTGTCCTTGTCTACGAAGACGGTGCCGTCGAGAATCTCCTGGTTCTCGTCGGGTCCCTTGACGACGTCGACGCCGCCTCGGTAGGCGGTCTCGGCCCAGGGCGTGCCCTCCGGGCTGCCGCCTGGAGCGGCGGTGGCGGCGGCGGGCACCAGCAGCGCGCCGGAGGCGGCGAGTGCTAGAGCGGTTGCGGTGAGGCGGGTCGGTCGGTGAAGCAGATATCTGGCGTTCACAGTGACGTGGCTCCTGTCGGATTTACGGCCGGCCCCCCGGCCGACCGGGAGCCACGTTTTCAGCCGACGGTGAACAACAATCGGCCGCCGGCCGACGCGAGAATGGGGCGCACCAGACGATTCAGCGAGGGCGTGGTGAACCGGAGAAAAACCGGCCGTATCCGAGTTGCGGGCCGGCGCGCCGAAGAACTGGACCTGGAGCGCTGCAGCCCGGGCCGGGCAGAGCCGAGCACGTGGCGGCGCCGGGCGGGGGAGGGGTAGAGCGTCGAGGGAGGGGTCATGACCGACCGGGAGCAGCGCGACGACACCACCATCGTGGGAGCCAGCCTCTTCGGAGAGGAGTCGCGCCGTGAGGCCTCGAGCGAGCTTCTGACCGCAGGAGATACCGCCCCGGCGCGCGGTATCGGCTCGACACCGACCGCACCACCGTCGGCCGCGATCCCGACGCTGACGTCTTCCTCAATGACATCACGGTCTCCCGCAGGCAGGCCGAGTTCGTCGCCGAGCAACGGTGATTCGCCGTCCGGGACGTGGGAAGCCTGAACGGCACCTACGTCAACCCCCAGCGCATCGAGTTCATCCCCTGCACGCCGGCGGCGAGGTCCAGATCGGCAAGTTCCGCCTGTCCTACTACCTCAGCCCCCACCGGAAGAGGAGCGGCTGACCAGCACCTCCGCACGAGTGCCACGGTCCTCGAGAGGCGGGCTGGCACGCGGGTTCCTGGACTGCGCCCGCACGTCTGCTTCGTTTCGATTGAGGAGGCAGGTCCTGGTGTCAGCGGCGGGTATGGCCGTTCGCCAGCTCCGACCTCCTGTCTCGGCACCCGCGCTGGCGCGCTGGCAGCTCGCCTCTCCCGACGGTCTCGGCCCTTTGCGGGAGGCCCTGCTCGCGGTGGTCCTTGAGTTGACCGAGGACGGCGTCGAGGCCGCGGGCCTGCTCGACCGCCTCGCGCTGGTGGTCTCTGAGCTGGCGTCCAACGCGCTGAAGTACGGCGGCGCGCCGGTGACCACGCGGCTCTACCAAGCCCGGAACGGGTGGGTGATCGACGTCGAGGACCACCACCCGCGCCGCACGCCCGCGATGTATCCGCCGGCGGCCCGGTCCGGGCGGCAACGGCCTGCTGATCGTGGACGCCCTCAGCCGGGACTAAGGCTGGCACACCAGCGAAAGCGGCAGGATCAAGCACGTCTGGGCCTGTGTGCCGGCCACCGGCCCTGCGGCATCCTGAACGCTTTGACCAGAGAACGCCGCCCAGACAACCATCGGCTGGCGGCGCTCACGAGTCCCAGACTCCCAGCTGCAGCGCGACGCCCTCCAGCCGGCCGGATGCATCCGGGTCTTCGAGGAGAAGATCACGACCCGGTCCACTGATCGGCCAGGGCTTACCGCCGCGCTGGACTACCTCCGTGACGGCATGGACACGTGGTGGTGTGGAAGCTAGACCGGCTCGGCCGGTCGACCAAGGACGTCCTGAAGATCGCCGACGACCTCCGCGCCCGGGGGATCAGCCTGCGGATCCTGACCGGCACTCCGGCAGGGACTTACACGCCGATGGGGGAGGGGAAGTTCTTCTTCACGATGATGGCCGCCTTCGCCGAGTTCGAGCGCGACTTCATCCGGGAACGCACGAGGGCCGGCCTCGAAGCGCCCGGGCGCAGGGGCGTACCGGCGCCGACCCACGGTCATGGACCCCACAAACTCGCCGCCGTCCGCGCCCGTCCGCGCGAATGGGGAAAGCCCTACGCAGATCGCCAAGGCGCTCGGCATCTCGCGAGCGAGCGTCTGCCGGCACTTGGCCGGCGACCGGGACAGCCGCGACTGGGCGTAAGGGCAGTCGGTGTCCCTCGCGGTGCCGCCCTCACGCACTGAATGTGTCGCGAGCAGCGGGGGACGGCACCGCGGCGCCTGGTGGCAGCGCCGGAATTGTGGTGGCCGACTCACCCCGGTGGGCCCTGCGCGGAGCTGGTGGCCCTCGGCGCCGCCCGAGCGGACGGCGCCCGGGAGATCACCACCATCGTTGCCGTGGGCAACCATGGGCGGGGACCGGTCGGCCCCTGCGGGCGGGACCGCCAGGTTCTCTTCGACTACCACCCCGGCATCGGCGGACTCTCCAAGGGCCCCAGCAGCGGCAAGATGAACTAAGTCGGAAGGTGCGGACGCTCTCGTTGGCCATAGCTACCAGTTGCTGCTCGACCACGTTACCGATCAGGTGACGGCCTGGCTCAAGGAGCGTAGGGATGCGCACCCAGACAAGAAGAAGCGTCCGTTCTTCCTGGCTATCAGGAACGAGGAAGGACAGGTGCTGCGAGCGTTGGAGATAACACCGTTGGAAGAGGTGGAGGACGTTACCGACAGGGAGCAAGACAAGCCCCTGCAGCCCCGCCCGAAGTTGAACGACGGTGACATTTGGATGCCGCCCTCGTAGTTGCGCAACGACGCGTCGACGATGACGCTGCGAAGCTCCGACCGCCCGAAGGCAGCAGACGACGCTGGAGGCGGCACGGCGGGCTGACCGCCCCGGTGGTGCCTGCGCCATGGCCGCGGCCTGCGGACGTACGTCGATCAGATGCCCTCGCCGTCGAACGGCTCGTGGTGGAAGCCGGCGTTGCCGGACCGGCTGTTCTAGGGCGTGTCTCCCAATAGTGGGGCCGGTGGACTGAAACGCTGCGGTGGTGTCACGTTATGCCGTGCTGACGGATGCCCAGTGGGAGTTGATCGAGCCGTTGATGCCGTCCTCGGAGGGCCGTCGGGGACGGCGGTTCCGGGACCACCGCGCGGTGGTGGAGGGCATCGTCTACCGCTACCGCACCGGGATCGCCTGGCGGGACCTGCCCGAGTGCTTCGGCCCGTGGCAGACGGTGTGGAAGCGGCACCGCCGCTTCAGCGGCGACGGGACCTGGGACAAGATCCTCACCGCCCTGCTCGCGCAGGCGGATGCGGCCGGACTGGTCAACTGGGAGGTGTCGGTGGACTCCACGATCAACCGTGCCCACCAGCACGCCACGAACCTCCCGAGGGACACAGGGGGAGCTGTCGAATTACATGAAACCCGGCGAGGAGCCGCCTGATCACGCCATCGGCCGCTCCCGCGGCGGACTGAGCACGAAGATCCACCACGTCTGCGACGGCAACATGCGCCCGCTGGTGATGGTGCTCGGACCCGGGCAGGGCGGGGACTCGCCAATGTTCGAGCACCTGATGAACTCTGTGCGCGTGCCCCGGCTGGGTCCTGGGCGGGCCCGGACCACGCCGGTGCGGGCCCTGGCCGACAAGGCCTACTCCTCCCGGGCGAACCGGGCGCTGCTGCGCCGGCGCGGCATCCAGGCCGTCATCCCCGAACGCTCCGACCAGATCGCCAACCGCAAGCGACGCGGGTCCAAGGGCGGCCGGCCCGTCACCTACGACGAAGAGGCCTACAAGCGGCGCAACGTCGTCGAACGCTCCTTCAACGTCTTCAAGCAGTGGCGCGCCCTGGCCACCCGCTACGACAAGCTCGCGCTGACCTACCGCGGCGGCGTCGTCCTGCGAGCGATCACCATCTGGCTCAAGGCATTAAGAGACACGCCCTAGGCGTGGTCGTACCTCAGTAAAATCGCGCTTACTTCTGCAAAATCGCGCGAGTTCTCCGCCAAGGTACCGGCGCCCCGCTGCTGCCGCCGGAGTCCGGGGCAGCGGCGGGGCTCTGGGTCTGGGGCGTCGGCGAAGGTCGCGCCGGCGCCCCTAGGTAGGCTCAGTCCCGCCAGCGCTTGCGTAGCACGTGCGCGGCGGCCTTGGGCTGGCGGTCGCGGGTGAAGGCGCCCTTCTTGTTGCCGCCCACCCGCATGATGCCGGAGGTGGTGGCGAAGTCGGCGAAGTTCCAGACGTGCTCGCCCACGACCGCCTCCACGCTGTCGAACACGGCGTGGTTGGTGTCGAGGTAGGCGACCTGGTACTCCTCCGACCAGGGCTGGGGGACGAGGTCGTGCTGGCCGGGGTAGGTGTCGGCGCCGTACTCGGTGATGATGATCGGCTTGCCCTCTGTCGCCCACGCGTCCAGCTCGGCCTTGAAGTTCTTGGCGGCCGCCTCGAGGTCGCCGGTGTCGACGTACCAGCCGTAGTACCGGTTGAGCATGAGCACGTCCCCGAACTGGGAGACGCGGCACTTGCCGTGCGGGGCGAGCATGACGTTGACGAACCCCACCGGCCGTGTCGGGTCCGCCTGCCGGGCGACGTCGAAGAGGGGACGGAAGTAGTTCTCGGCCGCCTCGGTCTCGGACTCCGGCTCGTTGGCGATGCTCCACAGCACGACGCTCGGGTGGTTCTTGTCCCGCGCGATGAGCTCGCGGATCGCCTGCGCGTGGATTTCCTGGGTGGCGTCGTTGACGGTCTCGGGGGAGAAGGTGGTGTAGCCCTGGCCGCCGAAGATGCCGCCGCCGAGGCCCATGTTCAGCCCGACGGCGGCGGTCTCGTCGATGACGACGATGCCCTGGCGGTCCGCGTGCTCCAGCACATCCTCGGAGTAGGGGTAGTGGGAGGTGCGGAAGGAGTTCGCCCCGACCCAGCGCAGCAGCTCGAAGTCGTTGACGAGGTGGGCGTCGTTGTGGGCCTTGCCGATCACCGCGTGGTCCTCGTGCATGCCGAAGCCCTTGAAGTAGAACGGCTCGCCGTTGATGAGGAACTCGGTGCCGCGCACCTCCACGGTCCGCACGCCCACCTTCAGGGAGTAGCTGTCCACCGTCGCGCCGTCGTCGAGGAGCTTGACCTCCAGGTCGTAGAGGTAGCCGTCCCCGGGAGCCCAGCGGTGCACATCAGGCACGGTGAGCGTGCCGGAGGCGCCCGAGCCGGTCGCCACCTCGGCGCCGTCGGCGTCGCGGAGCACGACGGCGACGTCCGCGGCCCCGCCCTCGGTCTCCACCGCGTACTGCACCGTGCCGGTGGCGCCATCCAGCCCCGTGACGACGGTGATGTCGGAGACGTACGCCGGCGGGGTGCTGTAGAGCCAGACCGAGCGGTGCAGGCCGGCGTAGTTGAAGAAGTCGTGCCAGTACCGCTGCTTCTTTCCGCTGGAGGTCTCCTCGATGACGCCCGGGGGGATGGTCTGGAAGGTTAGCGTGTTGTTCACGACGACCGTGATGCGCGCCTCCTCGCCGGGCGCGACGACGTCGGTGACGTCGGCCTCGAAGGGCGTGTACCCGCCCTCGTGCTGGACGACCTCGCGCCCGTTCACCCACACGGTCGCGCGGTGCGTGGCGGACTCGAGGTTCAGCACGATCCGCTCCCCGGCCCAGCCCCGGGGCACGCGCACCACGGTCTGATACCAGATGTCCCCGAAGTAGTCGCGCACCGCCGGGTCCGCCACCACGTCGTTGAAGCTGGCCGGCACCGCCATGAGACGGCCGCCGGGCAGCGCGCCGCGCTCCCAGCCGGCCCGGCGGCCCTCGCCGTCCGGGTCGAGGGCGAAGCTCCACAACCCGTCGAGCCGCTTCTTCTCGCGGGTGGCGGTGTCCTGGGGACGCAGCATGGGGATCCTTTCGATAGGTGGGCGTCGGTCGGGTCGTACGTTTCAGCAGGCGACGGGGACGAGGGTGTGGGCCGACATCCACTCGTACGCCAGACGGTGGGACTCGTAGACCGAGAAGTGGCTCGGCCGTTCGATCTCGGCGACGACGTCGCCGTCGAAGCTCCCGGGCAGGGCGGCTAGGACGGCCTCGAGGTCGACGACGCCGGCCCCCGGCTCGGCCCAGACCCGGCCCGTGGCGACGAGCTCGCCGTAGCTCTTCCCGCGGCCCCGGCGGGCGGGCTGGGTGAAGTCGGCGAAGACGTCGCTCAGGTGCACCCCACCGACCCGGTCGGCGTAGCGCCGTATCAGCGCGGCCGGGTCCATGCCGGCCCAGCGCAGGTGCCCGGTGTCCGGGCCGAAGCCGAGCACGTCGGACGACGCGAGCACCGCCGTCACCTCCGCCTCCGTCTCGACGAGGCCGCCGACCCGGGGGTGGAGCAGCGGGCGCACGCCCTCGCTCGCCAGCGTCGCCGCGACGGCACCCAGCTCGTCGACCACGCGGGCGAGTCGTGCGCGGGAGGAGTTCGCGCCGACGGCCGGCCGGGCCAGGCGGTCCGGCACGGGGGCGGCGATGAGCATGATCCGGTCGAGTCCGAGGGCCGTGTGCTGCGCCGCGAGCAGCCGGGCGCGCTCCAGCATCGGGGCGAGGTCCTCAGCGCCGTCGAACGTCGCGGCAAACACGCCGGGGACGGGGGCGAGCTCGTAGGTGCCGATCCAGTGCGCGTAGTCGTCCAGGTGCATGTCCGGCGGCACGTCGACCCGGACGGCGGTGAAGCCGATGTCATGGAAGTCGGCGAAGGCCTGCGCCAGCATCTCCAGCGGCGTGCCCGCGATGCGGCCGTCGGCGTAGCCGAGGGGGCTCACCGCCCGCCGCCGGACGGTGCGGCTCACCCGGACCCTGCCCCTACCGTGCGACGCGCCCCACCGCAGCACCGAGCCGTCGTGCCGCGGGTTCGGAGGGGTGTGCCGGGGCCGGTGTCGGCAGTCATCTCGACCGGTGGTCCGGGCGGCGGGCGCATGGGCGGGGCTCCTCGGTGAGCGGGGCGTCGTGGGTGACCCCACTCTGACCGCCGGTGGACGCCGGTGGCCATCCGTTGCCGTCTGTTGCCGTGCGGACCGGCGACCGGGCGGCTGCGGGGCGCCTTCGCCGTGACGTGCGCATTTACCGCCGCACGCGCGCCCTTCAGGGGGCCGCCGGACGGTCTGGCAACTGTGCTTGCCACGGCAACTTTCGGCAACGTTTTGGGCGCTCTGTGTGCCGCCACTCACTGTGGGCGGCACGCAGGTGCCGGATCGGCGCACCGATGCGCTGGTGAACGAGACGGAGAATCCAATGACCGAACGCGTGTCCCGCGCGACGACAGTCGCCAAGCTCCCGGCGAAGCTGAGGCTGAGCAACTACCTCGGCTACGCCGCCGGGGACGCCGCGAACAACCTGGCCTTCTCCATGGCCTCGATGTTCCTGCTCCTGTACTACACCGATGTCGTCGGCATCCCCGCCGCCGCCGCCGGCACGATCTTCCTCGTCGTCCGCGTCTATGACGCGTTCGTCGACGTCGTCATCGGCCGCCTCGTGGACCGGACCCATTCCCGGTGGGGCAAGTTCCGGCCGTGGATCTTGTTAGGCTCCCTGCCGCTGCTGCTGGCGAGCGTCTGGGCCTTCACCCTGCCGACCGCGGACTCCGACGCGATGAAGCTCTTCTGGGGCTACGTGAGCTACGGCGTGCTGTCCACGCTGTACTCGGTCGTCAACATTCCCTACGGCTCGCTCGCCGCGACGATGACCCAGGTGCCGACCGAGCGGGCAAAGCTCGCCACCTTCCGCAACGTCGGCGCCGCCGCCACGGGCCTGCTGCTGGCTCTCGTCGTCGCCCCCCAGGTGCAGCGGTGGAGCTCCGCGAACCTCTTCGCGGCCAAGTCCGCCGAGCTGGGCGCCGGTGCCAGCCAGGCCGAGCTCGACGCGGCCCAGGCCGCGGCCTCCGCCGAGGCCGCCGCCGGCCTCCAGTCGTCCCTGACGACGATCACCCTCATCTTCGTGGTCGTCGGGTTGGGGCTGTACCTCTTCACCTTCTTCACCGCCCGGGAGCAGGTCGCCCGCCCGGCCGAGGACTCGGTGAGATTCGGGGCCGCGATGAGGACCGTGCTGAGGAACAAGCCGCTGCTCATGCTGTGCATCAGCGCGCTCATCATGCTCACCGCGACCCTTGCGCTGAACACCCTGGGCATCTACTACGCCCGCGATGTCCTCGGCAACGCCAGCATCTACCCCGTCCTGTCGCTGCTCATGACCGGCGCCATCTTCGTCGTCGCCCCCTTCGTCGGGAAGCTCGTGTCGAGGATCGGGAAGAAGAACGGTTACCTCCTCGGTGGCTTGGTGTTCTTCGCCGGCGCGCTCATCCTCTGGCTCGCCCCGTCCTCGACACCCGTCTTCGCCTACGTGGGCTACTTCCTGCTCGGCGCCGGCCAGGGGCTCGTCAACATCTTGATGTGGGCCATGGAGGCCGACACGGTCGAGTACGGCGAGTGGCAGACCGGCAAGCGCACCGAGGGCACCACGTACGCGGTCTTCTCCTTCGTCCGCAAGCTCGGGCAGGCCTTCGGTGGCTTCGCCGCCGCCGGGATCATCGGGCTGACCGGGTACGTCGGTGGTGCGGCGGTCCAGAGCGCCGAGGCGATCCAGGGCATCCGCATCGCCGCCGGCCTGGCTCCCGCGGCGCTGGCCCTGCTGGCCGTGCTGGTCATGTCGCGCTACCCGCTGACCGACGCGCGGTTCAAGGAGATCACCGCCGAGACCGAGGCTCGCAAGGCCGCCGCGCTGGCCGCCGAGGGCTGAGCCTCCTGGGCCGTCCCGCCCGGGCGGGACGGGCCAGGCCGCTCGCGGCGCCCAACCGAACAGAACGCCCGAGGAACCACGCCCCCCGACGGGCGGCTCCTCCCAGCCCCCGCCATCGGGGACGCGACGCGGCAGCGCTTCGCCGTCGCCCACGCTCCCACCAACTGCAAGGAGATCGTCATGGCCAACGCCACCACCGCCCAAGCCCTCACGGACCGCCCGTGGGCGGACACCTCGCTCCCGCCCCGGGAACGGGCCCAGAAGCTGGTCGCCGCCATGACCCTGGAGCAGAAGATCGCCCAGCTGCACGGCGCGATGGAGACCATCGACATCTACGCGCTCGCCGCCCAGGCGGCCGAGTCCGGCGAGGACATGGAGCAGCTGGCCGCGCAGATCCGCGTCGAGCGCCACGTCGCCGGCATCGACGAGCTCGGCATCCCGCGCTTCCGCATCACCAACGGGCCGGTGGGCGTCGGCATGGGCGACGGCACCCCCAGCCCGCCGGCCACGGCGCTGCCGATGACGATCGGCCTCGCCGCCGGCTTCGACCCCGAACTCGCCCGCGAGTACGGCACGGTCATCGGCTCGGAGACCGCTACCCTCGGCCAGCATGTCCTGGAGGGGCCGGGCGTCTGCCTGCACCGCATCCCCACCGCCGGCCGTAACTTCGAGTACTTCTCCGAGGACCCCTACCTCTCCGGCGTCATGGGCGTCGAGGTCGCCCGGGCGATCCAGGAGCACGGCGTCATCGCCATGGCCAAGCACTTCGCGGTCAACGACCAGGAGTACGAGCGCTTCCGCGCGAACGTCGAGGTCGACGAGCGCACGCTGCGCGAGCTGTACCTGCTGCCGTTCGAGATGCTCGTCAAGGACGCCGAGATCGCCGCGGTGATGAGCGCCTACAACCGGGTTCGCGGCACCTACGCCACCGAGAACCGTTACCTCCTCCACACGGTCCTGCGGGAGGAGTGGGGCTTCGAGGGATACGTGCAGTCCGACTTCTGGTCCTGCCGCTCCGCAGCGCCGTCGATCAACGCCGGCCTCGACCACGAGATGCCCGACGCGAAATGGCTCAACGAGGCCAACGTCAAGGCGGCGCTGGCGGACACGAGCCTGGAGATCGAGACGGTCGACCGCGCGCTGGTGCGCCGCTACACGCAGATGTTCCGCTTCGGGCAGTTCGAGCGCCCGTACGCCCCCGGCCAGATCGACGCGGCCGGCCACGGCGCGATCTCGCGGCGGATCGGTGAGCAGATCGCCGTCCTGCTCAAGAACGACGACAGGGTGCTGCCGCTGGACCCGGGCGTGGGGCGCATCGCCGTCATCGGCCAGGCCACCTACGTGGACGAGGCCTGCCTCGGCGGCGGCGGCAGCTCCAAGGTGGACCCGCTCTACACCGTGCGGCCGATGGACGGCCTGCGCGACGTCCTGGACGGCCTCGGCTCGAGCGCCGTGCTCGAGAAGGTAACCGTCGCCGACGACCTGTCCAACCTTGACGAGGCCAAGGCGGCCGCCGCGGCCGCCGACGTGGTCGTGATCATGGCCGGGCTGGTGGCCACGGAGGGGGCGGACCAGCCCGACGCCAACATGCTCAACGACCAAAACCGGCTGATCGCCGAGGTCGGGTCGGTCAACGACCGGACCGTCGTCGTGCTCAAGGACGGCAACCCGGTGCTCATGCCGTGGATCGACGCCGTCCCGGCCGTGCTCGAGGTGTGGAACCAGGGCAGCGAGGACGGCCACGTCGTTGCCGATCTGCTCTTCGGTGTCGTCAACCCGTCCGGAAAGTTGCCGACCACCTACCCCAAGGCATGGGAGGACACCCCGGTGGCGGGGCACCCGGAGCGCTACCCCGGCACCGACGAGGGCGCCGGCTACCCGGTGATCCGCTACAGCGAAGGCCTGCAGATGGGGTACCGCTGGTACCAGGCCCAGGGCATCGAGCCGCTGTTCCCGTTCGGCCACGGGCTGTCGTACACGACCTTCGAGGTCTCCCACCTCACGGTTGACGCCACCGAGACGGACGGCACCACCCCGCTGAGCCTGGAGTTCACCGTGACCAACACCGGCGACGTGGCCGGCGCCGAGGTGGCCCAGGTCTACCTCTCGCTTCCGGCGGCCGCGCACGAGCCGCCCAAGCGCTTCGTGGGTTTCCGCAAGGTCTGGCTCGAGCCGGGCGCGTCCGAGCGCGTCAGCGTGGTCATCGACCCGCGCGCGACCAACCACCCGCTGTCGGTGTGGGACGACGGCGCGCACGACTTCGTCGTGCTGCCGGGGGAGTACGTGGTCCACGTCGGGACGTCGAGCGAGGACACACCGCTGACGGCGACCATGACCGTCGCCTGACCGCGCCCGCTGGCGCGGTGGGCCGGACCCGGCGGTTGCCGCCGCGCCCGGCTCGGCCGGGCCGGCGGTGGTCAGCCGGTTCACCCCCGTTTGATGCTGCGCCGATGGGGGTGCCGGTGTGACCACGTTCAATGCCGTCCGACATGCACACGTGTCGGCTGGTGGCCGTGTAGCAGCGTTCGGTCTTGGCGGACTCGGGCACCTTGCCGTGCAGTTCGCTTCGAAGATGAATTACGAGGTTGTGGCCATCGCCCGCGGCCGGGAACGGGAGAGTGTCGCACGCGAGCTGGGAGCACACGGTTACATCGACACTTCCGCCAGCGACCCGGGCGCGGCACTGCACAAGATGGGCGGGGCGGACCTGATCATCAGCACAGTTCCCACCACCGCTCCGGTTGCCAAGCTCATCAAGGGACTCCGGGTCCACGGACGTCTCACACTGATTGGTGTCGACGGTGGATCCGTTGACCTCCTCAGCTTCGTCATGAACGGACAGATCGTGACCGGTCAACTGGCAGGAAGCGCGCTCGACACGGAAGAGGCGATGCGTTTCGCCATCGGCAACGGCGTTCGGCCCATGCTCGAGCGCATGCCGCTCGAGCAGGCTAACGAAGCTCTCGACCGCATCAGTGCGGGCGCACCGCGCTTCCGCATCGTCCTCGACACGACCCCGAATGGCTGAGCGAGGACGTTCCGCGCTGTGATGCCATCGTCGTCGGTGCCAAAGCGCCTTCGGGGCTTGTCGCCGCGATGCCTTGAGCCCTGCAGGTAAGAGCGGTGGTGGTGCACGACGGGCGCGACGGCGTTGGCGGACGTGCGTACAGCTTCGACACCGCGCCACGCCCCGTCGACGCCGGCTGTTCAGTGGGGGTTGATCAGCGCTAGCCGATGACTGGGCGGGTTAAATGGCGTCGTTAGCCTCGGCCTTTCACGCCGGTCGCTGATGACACGGTGCCGGGATAGCGGAAAGTGCCCGTCTGGTGCGGAAAACTTGGGCTTGTCGAGAGTCCAGGTAGTCGCTCCAGAGAGGCACTTTCCGGGTGAAGCGTAACGGGTCGCTGCGACGGTTGAAGGTCAGCGCGGACGGCGAGGGCGTCGTGTCCCACGCCGGGGTGGGGATGCTGCGGGAGCTGGCCGGGTACACCGGCCTGGTCCAGGCGGTGGACGGCGCGCTGCTGGACACCTACCGGGGGGTGCCGATCCACGCGCCGGGGCGGGTGCTGACCGATCTGGCGGTCGCGGTCGCCGACGGCGCGGACGCGATCAGCGGGATCGCCGTCCTCGGGGACCGGCAGGACGTCTTCGGGCCGGTGGCCTCGATGCCGACGGTGTGGCGGGTGTTGGACCGGGTCGACGCCGACCACCTGCCCGCGGTGCGCGCGGCCCGGGCGGCGGCCCGGGAGCGGGCGTGGGCCGCCGGGGCGGGCCCGGACCTTTCCGAGGAGTTGCGGATCGACTTCGACGCCACGATCACCATCGCGCACTCGGAGAAGGAGAACGCCGCCGCGACCTGGAAGCGCACCTTCGGATTCCACCCGCTGCTGGCCTTCCTCGACCGCCCGGAGATCGCTGGCGGGGAGGCACTCGCTGGGCTGCTGCGCAAGGGCAACGCCGGGTCGAACACTGCCGCCGACCACGTCGCCGTGCTCCAGATGGCGCTGGCCGCGCTGCCCGAGCATGCCCGGCCCCGCCCCGGCGAGGCGGACGGTCCGCGGGTGCTGGCCCGGTCGGACTCCGCCGGCGCCACCCACACGTTCGCCGCCGCGTGCCGCGAGAAGGGGGTGGGGTTCTCCTTCGGGTTCCCCGTGGACTTCCGGATCAAGGACATCGTCGACGCCATCCCCGAGCGGTGCTGGCACCGGGCCATCGAGACCGACGGGCTGCGCGAGGGCGCCTGGGTCGCCGAAGTCACCGACACCGTCGACCTGACGGCCTGGCCCGAGGGCTCCCGGTTGATCCTGCGCAAGGAACGGCCCCATCCCGGGGCGCAGCTGACCTTCACCGACGTCGACGGCATGCGGATCACCGCGTTCCTCACCGACACCCCACCCGGCGTCGTCCCCGGGCAGATCGCCGGCCTCGAACTACGGCACCGTCAGCACGCCCGCGTCGAGGACCGCATCCGCCAGGCCAAGGCCACCGGGCTCCGGAACCTGCCGTGCCGGGCCTGGAACGAGAACAACGCCTGGCTCGAGGTCGTCCTGATGGCCACCGACCTGATCGCCTGGACCAAGCTCATCGCCTTCCCAGGCGACCCCGCGCTGGCCAGGTGCGAGATCGCCGCCTTCCGCTACCGCGTCCTGCACGTCGCCGCCCGCATCACCAAAGCCGCCCGGCAGACACGGCTGCGCATCGACGCCACCTGGCGCTGGGCCACCGCGATCGCCACCGGCTGGAGCCGGATACGCACCGCCTTCGGCTGACCGCCGACCCTGCCCCTCCGACCTAAAGGACCTCGGAACCCCGCCCACCCGGCGCGACAGCCGGGCCCTTCCAATGCCACGGCCTCCACCACGAGGCCAGAACCGGTCAAACCCGGCACACCGGACCACGCCCGCCGGCTGCATGAAACACCGAGGTTAGTGATGCTGTCGAACTCACCATGCGCGCCAAAGTGGCTTCTCGCCGCCCTGCTGCCGTCGCATAAGTCGCGCGTATCAAAACCAAGGAAGCGAGACAGTCGCGGACTCGGATTGGACCAGTGCGGTGGCGCGCGTGGGCGGGGACGGTTAGCACTGGGCTGCCCATTCCCACCTGATCTGAGCGCCGCGCAACCGCTGGCCGATGCCCGCACCGTTCCGGGGATGAGGGAGGCAGTCTGGCGGTCGCGTCAGGTCCAGATCGGGTTCCAGGTTCCCGCGACCACGGCGGTCCCGACCGCGCGGCGGCGGAGATGGCGAGGCCGGCGGCGCAGACCCACAGGTCGAGGCGGGAGAAGGTGCTGGGGCGCGCCCATGTGCGCTGTGTGGCGCCGAACCCGCGCGCCTCCATGGTGACGGCCATTCGCGTGGCCTGGCGGATGGCCTGCACGAGCAAGGCCAGCCCCTGCCCCAGCTGGGCGACCCCCCGCCCCCACGGCCCGGCGTGCGTGCCGACGCCCCGCGCCCGCCGGGCCATGCCGAGGGTGTGCCACTCGGCCATGAGTAGGCCGACCAGGCGCATGGCGGCCAGCGCCCCGAGGACGAAGCGGTGCGGCACGCGGAGCCGCTGGGCGAGTCCGTCGGCCAGGTCCGTGGGGTCGGTGCAGGCGAGCACCAGCACTCCCGGGAGGGCGATGGCCAGCCCGCGCAGCAGGATCGCCGTGCCGGCGGCGAGCGATCCCTCGCTGAGGCGAACGATGCCGAGGTCCAGCACGGTCGGGCCGGAGTGCTCGGCCAGCAGCGCCGTGCTCCAGCCGCCCATGACGGCGGCGGCGAGGATGGGCCAGCCCCGCCGGGCCAGCGCGGGGTAGGTCAGGCCCGTCAGGGGCAGCGCGGCGAGCTGGAGGACGAGGGCGGTCGTGGCCGAGACCCAGTCCACGGTGAGCACCATGGCGGCGGTGAGGGCGAGCGCGGCGCCGAGCTTGGACAGCGGATTGGCCCGGGACAGCAGGGGCACCGCGCCACGACTCGGCGGGTCGGCCGCCCGGGGGGCGGAGGGCGAGGATTCGGTAATGGCGCTCATGCCGCCTCCGGCACCGGCGCCGGGTCCGCCGCGTCCCGGGGCGCGAGGTGCAGGCGGTCCCCGCCGAGCGCCGCGGTGAACTCGGCGTCGTGCGTGACGCACACGGCCGCGGTGCCCGCGTCCAGCAGCTCGGTGAGCAGGGACGCGAGCTCGCGCCAGGTGGTGGCGTCCTGGCCGAAGGTCGGTTCGTCCAGCACCAGGACGGCCGGCCGTGCGGCGAGGACCGTGGCCACGGACAGCCGGCGTTTCTCCCCGACGGACAGGGTGAAGGGGTTCGCCTCGCTGAGGTGTGTCAACCTCAGTCGCTCCATCAGCTCGTCGACCCTGCCCCCGAGGGCGGCGCCGTCGCGCGGGACGTCCCGCCGGTGCCACCGGGACGTGGTCCGGGCGAGCTGCCGGGGGCCGAAGGCCAGCTCGTCGTGCACGCGGCCGGTGACGAACTGGTGCTCCGGGTTCTGGAAGACGGTGCCGATGCGAGTGATCAGCTCGGCCGAGCTCCAGGCGGACGGCGTGGGCCCGGCGACCTGGCCGCCGACGGGGCCGTGCTCGCGCAGCAGCGGCCCGGCGACCAGCGAGCCGCCGCGGGCGGGCAGCAGGCCGGCCAGGGTGAGGGCCAGGGTGGACTTTCCTACGCCGTTGGGGCCCGTCACGCTCAGCGCGCAGCCCTGACGCACCTGCGCCTCGATGCCCGCGGCCACCGGCGCGGCCGGGTGCCGACGGCGGACCGGCTCCCGGGAGACCGCCAGGTCATGGGCCGAGAGCAGCACCGGAGAGCCCTCCGCGGTGACGGCGCGCGGCCGCACCGCCGGGACATGGCCGGGCACCCAGATCCCGGCCCCGACGAGCTGCGCCCGGGCACGGGTCAGCACCTGCCGCGGGGCGCCGTCGACGAGCACCCCGTCGGGGGTGAGCACGACGACCCGGTCGACGACGTCTGCCCACACGGCGACGCGGTGCTCGACGACCACCAGGGTCGCGCCGGTGCGCTCGAGCGCACGGGTGACCGCGTCGCGCACCTGCAGCACCCCGGCCGGGTCGAGGTTCGCGGTCGGCTCGTCCAGCAGCAGGGCGCCGGGGCGCATGGCGAGGACCCCGGCCAGGGCGAGGCGCTGCTTCTGGCCGCCGGACAGGGCGGCGGTGGGGTGGTCCAGCGGCAGGTGGAGGCCGACCGCTGCCAGGCTCTCGGCCACGCGGTCCCAGATCTCCTCGCGCGGCACGGCCAAGTTCTCGGCCCCGAACGCAACGTCGTCGCCGACGCGGGAGAGGACCACCTGGGTCTCCGGGTCCTGCTGCACCAGGCCCGCCCGCCCGCGCTGGTCCGCCGCGGGCCGGCCGTCGAGGAGCAGCCGGCCCGACTGGGCGTGCCCATCGTCCTCCCCGAGGACCCCCGCCATGGCGTGCAGCAGGGTCGACTTGCCGGCCCCGGAGGCGCCGAGGAGGAGGACCCGTTCCCCGGGCCGGATCTCGAGGTCGAGGTTCCGCAGCGCCGGGCGGGACCGGCCGGCGTGTTGCCACCCCCACCCGGCGGCGCTGATCGCGGCCGGCCGGACGCCGGCCGCCGCGGCGCGCGGCACTCTAGAGCGCCCGCTCGGCCGCAGCGTCGCGCGACGCGAGACCGGTGAGCACGCCGGTGCGGGCCAGCGCGCGGACGGCCAGCCAGGACAGCAGGCCGGCGAGGACCGTCCCGGAGACGGCCGCGAGGATCACGTAGACGACCTTCCACTGCGATGCCCAGGCGACGTTGTACAGGACGTTCTCGCTCGTCCCCATCGCGATGCCGGCGACGGCGCCCGCCAGCAGCGCCACGGGCAGGTTCCAGCGCCGGTAGCGGAAGGCCGCGAACACCACCTCCGCGGCGGCGCCCTGGATGAGGCCGGAGATCACGACGGTCCAGCCGAAGTGCGTGCCGAGGAAGCCCTCGACCACGGCGGCCAGCAGCTCGCAGTACAGGGCCGCGCCGGGCTTGCGGACGATGAGGCCGCCGATCACGCCGGCGATGAGCCAGCCGCCGCCGTAGAGCCCGGCGAGCGGGGGGAAGGCCGCGGTGGCGGCGGCGACGCCGGCGTAGCCGGCGGACCACCCCCAGAAGACGACCCCGACGGCTACCGCCACCACGGAGGCCACGACGATGTCGACCACGCGCCAGCTGGTGGCGCGTGCGGTCGAGGTGGAAACGCTCACGGAAAGGTCCTCCTGCTCCTCAGGAGGGGAAGGTCCCGGCACGCGCCGGCACCCCGAGAACTCGACTCCCTTCGCCGGTACTAACCGGATCAGGTTCGAGGGTCTGCGGTTGGCCGCACTCTCAGCGCCCACCGCACGCGGCGGCGCTCCCCTGTCGCATCTCTTGCGTGCCGGATGCTACACCGCGGCACCGGGCGGCCGTCCGGGCGTCGCGCGCCGGCGATCTCGGCCGCCGTCCGGGCGGGCGTAGGGTGACTACCGACGCGGGGTGCCGTGCATCGCACGGCTGAGAGCACACCCGTTGAACCTGATCTAGTTCGTACTAGCGAAGGGAACGTCGCGGATGTCCGCACCTTCCAGCACCCTGTCCGACCACCACATCGCGCCGGAGCACCTGGGCGCCGCCCTGGCCCGGCTGCGCGAGCGCCCGCCGCTCGTGCAGTGCATGACCAACATCGTCGTCGCGCAGTGGACTGCCAACGTCCTGCTCGCCGTCGGCACCAGCCCCGCCATGGTGGACAACCCCGACGAGGCCGGCGCCTTCGCCGCCGTCGCCCACGGCGTGCTCGTCAACCTCGGCACACCCCAGCACGAGACCGTGGCCGCTATGGCGCACGCGGTCACCGGCGCGGCCGGCGCGGGCACACCGTGGGTGCTCGACCCCGTCGGTGCCGGCGGCCTGCCGTGGCGTACCCGGGTCGCGCTGGACCTGCTGTCCCGCTCGGCCCCTGCGGTCATTCGCGGCAACGCCTCGGAGATCCTCGGCCTGGCGGGCGGGCAGGGCGGCAAGGGCGCCGACAGCGAGCACACCCCGGAGGCGGCGCTGCCCACGGCCGCGGAGCTGGCCCGCGAGCACGGCACCGTGGTGGCCGTCAGCGGCGCGGTCGACCACCTCACCGACGGAGCGCGGGTGGTGCGAGTCGGCAACGGCACAGAGCTGCTCACCCAGGTCACCGGCGCGGGCTGCGCGCTCGGCGCCCTCATGGCCGCCTTCTGCCCCGTGGTGGAGGACCCGCTGCTGGCGGCCACGGCCGCCACGGCCACCCTCACCGTGGCCGCCGAGGCCGCCGCCGGGCGCAGCCGCGGGCCGGGCAGCTTCGCCGTCGCCCTGCTCGACGAGCTCGCCCTGCTCACCCCCGCCGCACTGACCGAGCGCGCCCGCCTCTCCTGACCCCGGAGCAAGCATCGTGACCACCACCCTGCCGGGTCGGCGTGCGCCCGCATGCCGCCCCCGGCTCGATCTGTCCCTCTACCTCGTCACCGACACCGCCCTGTGCGGCGAGGCCGGCGTGCCCGCCACGGTCGCGGCCGCCGTCGCCGCCGGCGTGACCACCGTCCAGCTGCGCGACCCCGCCGCCACCGACGCCGAGCTCGTCGCGCTCGGCCGCGCGGTGCGCGCGGCTCTCGCGGGGACCGGCGTGCCCCTGCTTATCAACGACCGGGCCGACCTGGTCGAGGCGATCGGGGCCGACGGCGCCCATGTCGGCCAGGGCGACATGGACGTCCGCGAGGCGCACCGAGTCCAGCCGCACCGCCCGGAGAATCGTCGACCGGCTCGCCCACCGACACCGGGGAGGCGACGGCCGGCCGCATGCACGCGGCGTTCCGCCGCGCCGCCCAGTACGAGTGGATGTTCTGGGACGCCGCAGGCCGACAAGAAGCGTGGCCCGTCTGAGGGACTGCGGCGGCTGGGTGAAGAACCTCAGCACCTCCGCGGGGTCGGGCGTCCCCGGTTCCCCCGGCAGGGCTCCTCCGCGTCTCGAGCTCCACGACGCCCGGGGATAGCTGAACCATCCCCGCAGTCGTGGTCGATCTGGCGCCCGTCTGTCGCCAGTCAGCGCGAGTAAACAACCGCTATTGAGCTATGAAGGCCATTGAAGGCGTCTCACCGCCGGGCCGTCTCATTGCCAAGGATGCGAGACGCCTGTCAGCCGTCGTGGGCGGGCGCCCGCGGCCGCGGCGTCAACCGTGACCGTGGCGCTGCGTGGGCGACAGGCGTAGCGTCGATCGACCACGGAAGGGGGCGACTCGATGCCGCTCCTCATGGATACGCACAAGTTCGAAGGCGAGATGCCGAGCGACCAGCAGATCGCCGAGGCGCACCAGGCGGACCTCGCCGCGCAGGACCAGCACGGGGTGAGGTTCCTCAGGTACTGGGTGAGCCGGGATGCCAAGGTTGTCCAGTGCCTCGTCGACGCGCCGGACGCCGAGTCGGCGGCTCGTGTGCACGTCGAGACCACGGGCGCTGGACCGAATGAGATCTACGTGGTCGAGGAGCGCAGCTGAGACCGCCCCCGCCGAGGGGTCGAAGGCTTGGCAATGAGCACGTCGCAGGAAGGCGGATCCACGGCGGGGGCCATTGGTTTGCGGCCCCTCGGGACGGGAGCGGCTGGGTCGAGGGGCCGACGGCCGTGGTGGTAACGCCGTCGAGCAGCCGGCGCAGTTCGAAGTGGCGTTTGCTGTGCCGTCCGGCGGGCCCCTGCCGTGGGGCGGCTGTGCATACGGCCGCGCACCGCGCACCTAGCCTCGGCCTTTCACGCCGGTCGCTGATGACACGGTGCCGGGATAGCGGAAAGTGCCCGTCTGGTGCGGAAAACTTGGGCTTGTCGAGAGTCCAGGTAGTCGCTCCAGAGAGGCACTTTCCGGGTGAAGCGTAACGGGTCGCTGCGACGGTTGAAGGTCAGCGCGGACGGCGAGGGCGTCGTGTCCCACGCCGGGGTGGGGATGCTGCGGGAGCTGGCCGGGTACACCGGCCTGGTCCAGGCGGTGGACGGCGCGCTGCTGGACACCTACCGGGGGGTGCCGATGCACGCGCCGGGGCGGGTGCTGACCGATCTGGCGGTCGCGGTCGCCGACGGCGCGGACGCGATCAGCGGGATCGCCGTCCTCGGGGACCGGCAGGACGTCTTCGGGCCGGTGGCCTCGATGCCGACGGTGTGGCGGGTGTTGGACCGGGTCGACGCCGACCACCTGCCCGCGGTGCGCGCGGCCCGGGCGGCGGCCCGGGAGCGGGCGTGGGCCGCCGGGGCGGGCCCGGACCTTTCCGAGGAGTTGCGGATCGACTTCGACGCCACGATCACCATCGCGCACTCGGAGAAGGAGAACGCCGCCGCGACCTGGAAGCGCACCTTCGGATTCCACCCGCTGCTGGCCTTCCTCGACCGCCCGGAGATCGCTGGCGGGGAGGCACTCGCTGGGCTGCTGCGCAAGGGCAACGCCGGGTCGAACACTGCCGCCGACCACGTCGCCGTGCTCCAGATGGCGCTGGCCGCGCTGCCCGAGCATGCCCGGCCCCGCCCCGGCGAGGCGGACGGTCCGCGGGTGCTGGCCCGGTCGGACTCCGCCGGCGCCACCCACACGTTCGCCGCCGCGTGCCGCGAGAAGGGGGTGGGGTTCTCCTTCGGGTTCCCCGTGGACTTCCGGATCAAGGACATCGTCGACGCCATCCCCGAGCGGTGCTGGCACCGGGCCATCGAGACCGACGGGCTGCGCGAGGGCGCCTGGGTCGCCGAAGTCACCGACACCGTCGACCTGACGGCCTGGCCCGAGGGCTCCCGGTTGATCCTGCGCAAGGAACGGCCCCATCCCGGGGCGCAGCTGACCTTCACCGACGTCGACGGCATGCGGATCACCGCGTTCCTCACCGACACCCCACCCGGCGTCGTCCCCGGGCAGATCGCCGGCCTCGAACTACGGCACCGTCAGCACGCCCGCGTCGAGGACCGCATCCGCCAGGCCAAGGCCACCGGGCTCCGGAACCTGCCGTGCCGGGCCTGGAACGAGAACAACGCCTGGCTCGAGGTCGTCCTGATGGCCACCGACCTGATCGCCTGGACCAAGCTCATCGCCTTCCCAGGCGACCCCGCGCTGGCCAGGTGCGAGATCGCCGCCTTCCGCTACCGCGTCCTGCACGTCGCCGCCCGCATCACCAAAGCCGCCCGGCAGACACGGCTGCGCATCGACGCCACCTGGCGCTGGGCCACCGCGATCGCCACCGGCTGGAGCCGGATACGCACCGCCTTCGGCTGACCGCCGACCCTGCCCCTCCGACCTAAAGGACCTCGGAACCCCGCCCACCCGGCGCGACAGCCGGGCCCTTCCAATGCCACGGCCTCCACCACGAGGCCAGAACCGGTCAAACCCGGCACACCGGACCACGCCCGCCGGCTGCATGAAACACCGAGGCTAGTGCAGCCATCGGTGATGCACGACTCGCGCCAGCCGTGGCGTGCGAGAACAGCGGCGCTCAGTCCCCAGATGTGCTCTGGGCAGTCGCTGTCGTCATCCATGCCCCATGAGCCGTCTCCGGGCTCAGGGTGTGTCGTCGGCCCCGCCGGCGCTGGCATCGACCATCACGGCGCCGCACCGGCGGCACACGTAGTTCATCTGCGAGCCTTTGGAGGAGACGCTGGCTCCCTCGAGCACCCACTTGTGCTCCCAGCATTCGCCGGATTCGGAGCCCTCGTTGGCGTCGTCCATCCCCACGCCTCCCAGCATCGCACGCCCTCGATCCTCCGCACCCCATCAGCGCCGTCTCACTCAAGGTGTGTCCCAGAACTAAGGATGTGGGACACCCTTGACGGAATCGCGCACCCAGATGTCCCTCCTGAGTCTCGTGTTCCCACCCTGCTGGGCTATCTGTACCGCTGCGTTCACGGGGTAGTCGGCTTGTCGCGTTAGCGTCGAGACCAGTCCGAGCACTTCGTCGAAGAGATGACGAAAGACGTGCCCGTCTGGAATGGATGGAGGAATCCTGACCTCCCGTACCGGCGGCTCGATCACATCCAAGAACCAGCTCACGGTAGGGAGACTCTGGTGGAAATGTGGCTTGAACTGCACGACATTCGAGCGCAGGACCTGGTTCGTGAGGCGGAGGCCTGCGCCCGGCGACGTGGCGCCCCGCGCGGGAGGCGCTCGTTGACTTTCTTGCCGTGGTGGTACCGCACCGCTGGCCTGTGAGCCGCGCATCCGCTTCTCGTGCGCAGGAGCGACGGGACCGTTCGTTTGCGTCCGCCCCGCGGCGGGTTGTTGTCTGGCCGTCCCGCTCGAGCCCGGCTGCCTGAGACTGCACGCCGGACGACGGCGCGGCCGGCCTCCCCTCTGCTGCGCCTGCTCGATGTGAGGTCGGCGTCACTTCCTATTCACGCCACCCGCCTACCGTCGACGCGAAGCCGAGCTGGAGGAGAGGCATGACCACCGACGCGCCCACCACCCAGGAACGCCTGGGTAATCCCGGAGGGCAGCCCCGCCGGGTCGCGATGGATGGCTACCGGTCGGACTTCCTCGGCGTCGAGGTGCCCTTGCCCCGGCCGAGGACTGCTCGCCCGGTGACCGAGCTGCCCTACACGCACTTCACCGTGCTGCTGGACACGGGCCGCCGGCTTGCGGTGAGCACCGGGGTCAACATCGACGGTGCCGGGCTACGGGAGGTCGACCGCGACGATGACTGGCGGCTCGACCGCGCGTGCGCGACCGGGATCAGGCCGGCCCGGAGCTCTACGCCGACAACGACCTCGACCGGGGCCACCGCGTGCGCCGGCGTGACCCGGTCCGGGGGGATCGGGCGACGGCCGAGCAGGCCAGCGCGGATGCCTTCGTCTACCCCAACGCCGCCCCGCAGGCCGCCGAGTTCAACCAGTCCAAGGAGCTCTGGCTCGGGCTGGAGGATCACGTCCTGTCCCACGCCGACGTCCACGACCGGCGGCTGAGCGTGTTCACCGGCCCGGTCCTCGATGAGGGCGACCCGGAGTACCGGCGTGCAGATCCCGCTGCGCTTCTACAAGGTCGCGGCGTGGGCGGCCGGCGCCGGCGAGCTCGCCGCCCCCGGGTATGTCCTGGACCAGACGCCCCATCTCGGCGGCATCCGGCGTCCGGTCGCGCCCTTGGAGGGAGCCGCCGCCGCTGGGCCCGTTCCGCGCCTTCCAGGTCCCGATCGCCGACGTCGCCCAGCTCACCGGCCGCCTCGACCTCGGTCTGCTCGTGCCCGCCGACCGGCTCGCCACCGCGGTGCGCGCGCTGGCGGTCGGCGGGTGGGTCGAGCTCTTCTCGGCCGGCGACATCCGCCTCTGATTCCAAGACCGGTGGCCGGTGAACGGGCAGCGGAAGCCCCGCCGTGGGGGCGGCGGAGGGCCCGCCGCTGGTCGCGCGGAGGGCGCCGGGTGGAGGGTGCGTCTATGCACGTCGTTCTCCCTGCGATCGGCAGCGCGGGTGACGTGCTGCCGGTCGTCGCCCTCGGCGCCGCGCTCCGGGCGCGTGGGCACCGGGTGACGGTCCTGACGAGCCCGTACCACCGTGAGCCGGTCGAGGGTGCCGGCCTGGAGCTGGTGGCGCTGGGGACCACGGAGCAGTTTGTCCGCGTCATGGATGACTCTGCCCTGTGGCATCCCGTGAAGGGGCCGGTGATGGTCGCGCGGCGGGCCATCCTGCCGCTGATGCGGCCGGTCTACGACTACCTGAGCCGTCTGGAGACCACCGAGGTGGTGGTCGTCGCGTCCATCCTGGCCTTTGGTGCCCGCATCGCGCGGGAGCGGCTCGGCGTCCGGCTCGTCACCCTTCACCTGCAGCCCGCCGGCCTCCTGAGCGCCTACGACAATGCCGAGATTGGGCCGATGAAGGTATCCGACCGGCTCCCGGTCCGTGCTCATTCCTGGCGGCTGAAGCAGCTCGATCGGATCTCGGACCGGGTAGTGGGCCCGGCGGTGAACCGATACCGCGCCGAGCTCGGCCTGCCGCCGGTGTCGCGGGTGCTCGGGAGGTGGGTCCACTCTCCGGACGGCGCACTGGGCCTGTTTCCCCACTGGTTCGCCCCGCCGCAGCCGGACTGGCCCGCGAACATCCGGCTGACCGGGTTCGTCCAGGACCGGGCCGCTGGTGCTGCGCTGTCCCGTGAGGCCGAGGAGTTCCTGGCCGACGGGAATCCGCCCGTCGTCGTCACGTTCGGTTCCGCCATGGTGCACGGCAGGCGGATCTTCGCGGAAGCCGTCAAGGCCAACCGTCTGCGCGGCCGGCGCACGGTCCTGCTCACCAGGTTCCGCCACCAGCTGCCGGACACGTTGCCCGATGACGTCCTCCATCTGGAGTGGGTGCCACTTGGGCGGCTGCTGCCGCCCGCTGCTGCTGTGGTGCACCACGGCGGGATAGGGACGCTCGCCCAGGGCCTGGCCGCGGGCATCCCGCAGCTCGTCGTGCCGTTCTCCCACGACCAGCCGGACAACGCCAACCGGCTGCGGGCGCTGGGCGTCGCCGAACGGCTGGACCCGCGGCGGTTCACCGCCGAGCGGGCCGCGCTCGTGCTCGACCGGCTGGTCTGCGACCCGCTCGTCCAGGCGCGCTGCCGCCACTACGCGCGGCGCGTGGACTTCGCCCGGGCGGCGCAGGAGGCGGTCACCGTCATCGAGAGCCTCTGAGGCCCGCGCGGCGCGCGACCCCGCAGGCGGCCCGTGACGGGCCTCGACGGGCAGCTGCTCGAGCCGTCCCAGCATCGGCCTGAGGAGACCGCCGTCGTGCCGGAGAGGCTCCTGGGGCACGTTGGCCCGGCCCCGGCCAGCCCGGGGACCTGTCCCTTGTGGAGGACCGCCTGGAGCAGATACTCGTCCGCGACAACGGCGCGCGTCGTCAGCGGCGGCTGTTCCACCAGTTCGGCCGACGTGGCCGTCGTCGTCGCCGACGCGGCAGAAGTCACCGGCAGTGGTTTGGGTGGAGGCGGGGACCACGCCCAGACCTGAACTTTGGGACGGCGAGCCCAGCCGGCCCGCGCAAGGTTCTACGGCGGGCACCGGCCGTGAGGCCCGAGCGCGGGAGCGGGCGTTCGCGCCTACCGTGCGAGGGCACGACCCGATGGGAGAGCGCCGTGCGCGTGAGGGGCTCCGTCGTTGTCATCACCGGAGCGGCGAGCGGCATCGGCCGCGCGACCGCGCTGCGCTTCGCGAGCCAGGGACCGTCGTCGCGGCACGCCGGGAGGAGGTGCTGCGGTCCGTCGTGGACAAGTGCCGGCAGCGGCGCCCGCGCGCTGGCCGTGCCGACCGACGTCACCGATCCGCGTCGGTGCAGGCGCTGGCGGAGCGTGCGGTGGCTGAGTTCGGCCGCATCGACGTGTGGGTCAACAACGCGGCGGTGACCTTCTTCGCGCCGTTCCTTCGGGTGCCGGTGGAGGACTTTCGGCGCGTCATCGACGTCAACGTCATGGGATACGTCCACGGGGCCCAGGCGGCGTTGCAGCAGATGCGGCGCCAGGAGGCCGGTGTGCTGATCAACGTCTCCTCGATCGTCGGCGAGGTGCCCAGCCGTAGACCGCGGCGTACTCGATGTCGAAGGCCGCGATCCGCGCCCTGTCGGTAAGCCTGCGATCGGAGCTGCGCCTGGCCGGGATGACGGGGATCAAGGTGTGCACCGTCCTGCCGGCGACCATCGACACGCCGTTCTTCGACCACGCAGGCAACTACACCGGCCGCAAGGCGGTGGCCATGCCGCGGGTGTACGCACCCGGGTGGCGCGTGCATCGTCAACCTCGCGCGGTCTCCTCGCCGCGAGGTCGCGGTGGGCAACATGGCCCGCACCATGGTGCGCCAGCACCGGCTCGCCCCCGCGGCGACCGAAGCCATGATGGCGGCGATGGTGGACAAGACTCATCTGTCCCGCCACCGGCCGGCGCCGCCGTCCAGCGGCAACCTCCATCACGCCTCAACCGAGCGGCGTCACCAGGAGGTTTCCGGCGGCTGGCACGGCCGGCGCCGCACCGCCCGGCGGCGGGTGGCAACCGTGCTGTTCCTGGCCGGCAGTGCCGTCGCGGGACGGTGGCTGCTGCGCAGCACCTCCTAGCGGCGTTGTGCCGACCGGCACGGACCATCTCGGCGTCGGTCAGGCGGCGCACTCGGCGCATACGGGTTGGCCGTTGCGTTCGTAGGCGAGCTGGCTGCGGTGGTAGACGAGGAAGCAGTTCGGGCAGGTGAACTCGTCGGACTGGCGGGGCAGGATGCTGACGGTGAGCTCCTCGCCGGACAGGTCCGCGCCGGGTAGCTCGAAGCCGTCCGCTTCCTCTACCTCGTCATCGGCGTCGATCTTGCTGGTGCTCTTGGCGTCCTTACGGGCGGTGAGCCCTTCGATCGAGTCTTCCTCGAGGACCTCTTCGCCCTTGCGCGGTGCGTCGTAGTCGATGGCCATGACGGGTCTCCCGTTGGATGTGGCCGTGCGGTCTCGGTCGGATCGGCGGGGGCCAAGCGGGTCGGCCGCTGCAGCCCTGCTATGGGTTCGAGTGTGCGGAGTTCTCCTCTTGCGCCGGCGGCAGCGCCCGGGCGAGTTGATCACGATGGGCGCGTGGCCCGCCCAGCGTTGTGGTCGTAAGCCCCGAGGGTTGTCAGCGGGGGAGTGCCCGGGGATCGTGTTCGACGATGTCGACGACCTCGTCGATGCTGGTCACCTCGAGCAGGGAGCGCACCAGGTCCGGGGGCTGGATCATCGCCAAGCGGCTGTCGGTGCGGTGTGCGAGGTAGGCGAGCATCGACAGGGCCGAGGAATCCATGAACGTGACCCGGCGGGCGTCGACCTGCACCGGGAACTGCCCGATCTCGACGGCCTTGTTTACCGCCGCGGCCAGCTCCGCGGCGCAGGAGGTGTCCAGCTCGCCGGAAAGAACCAGCCGGGTTTGCCCCGCCGACACAACGAGACGGGCCGGCCCGTCCCCCCCGACGTCGTTGCCCCAGACGGTCCGCGGCTGGTCATCCTCTCCGAACCCGGCGGCGCTCTGCGGTGTGGGGGTGTGCTCCCGGCCGAAGTGGTGGTTGCGCAAGACGAAGCGTCCTCTCCCGGTTGTGGCACAGCCGTGACTCAGGGCTGGCTGCGGCGCCCACCGCGCTTTCCTGGGGCGGGACGCCCCGACCGTAAGCCTCCGCCGGCGCCGTCAGCAACGGCAGAGAAGGGCCCCGGCCGGCCGACCCGGGATGAGGGGCGAGCATGCCGGCTCATGGGCCGAGGTCTGGCGGGAAGACCCCGTCGTCACACTCACGGCACTCGTGTGAGGGCGTCCACGCGGCCGGTCGGGCGAGGGGCCTTCCCCTTGCCGACGATCGTTGAGGCGCGGTCAGCACGTGTCAAGAGCCGGCTCGTCGCCGGCACGCCCGCCGGCGGCAGCCCTGCGCATGACAACGCCGCGCCGATGGTCGCTTGACGGGCCCGGGCCGCCCCGTCCGGGTCGCCGGCTGCGCCGAGCACCGGGGAAGGGCTCGCCGCGTGGCGGACCTGAGGGGCAGGCCCCGGAAGACGGGGGGCTTGCGGCTCGGACTTGAAGTGGAGATCGTCGTCGATGACGGCGTTTCCACGTCACCCGGTCCACCGGACCTGGGAGGTAGCCGATGCCTGCCCTCAGCCTGGCCGCCCTCCGTGACCGCAAGTGCGCCCGCTGCCAACGGCCCTACCGGGGGAAGCAGAACTGGAGCTTTAAGTTCCACGGCGACGTCCTGGTCGAGATCGTCTGCCCGGACTGCCTGACGCCCGCCGAACACGTTGAAGCGGCACTGAACCGAGCCGGGTTCCGGGTCACCCGAGAGGGGGATCAGCAGTGAACAGCGTCCTGGTGACGATCCACGGCCGCGGCATCTATTCCCTTGGCCAGCCCGTCCATCTGTTCGGCGACCCGGTCGCGTGGACCCTCACCGGTGTCGTGCTTGACGACACCGGCACTCGAGCGATCATCACCCGGCCTGAGGATCGCATGGAGCGCAGCGTGCCCTTTGCCGACCTGTCACCCTTGGTCCGCCTCGTCGACGACTGAGCGGAGACAGCCCGCCCTCGGTCGGGAGGCGCGCTTCCCAAGCGCCGCCGGGTCATCGAGAACAACAAGGCATGGCGCGCCGCCACAGACCGTGCGCCGCGAGTGGCTCACCGCCTTCGCCGCCTGCAAGTCCGGCGCCGAAGGACGCCGGACGTCCTTACTGCCCACCGAGTCTGCGAAGCCCCCATGCCGACGATGGGAGGCGCCGATGGCCGAACGTGATCGGTAATTGCGGAAATCCGCGGGCCGCGTGACCTTCTGGCTTTTCGTGGTTTCGACGGCCGCAATCGTGGCGGGCCTTCTCTGCGCGTCGTTCCGTTACGGCACCCTGGCGTTCGAGGCGGAGATGGGTCGGGGCAGGCCAGCGGTGGACGTGATCGACCGGGCCGCGATCATCTTGCTGTCCGTAGGTGTGGTCCTGCTGCTCGGCGCTCTGCTCTCGGCTGCCTGGTCGCGTTGGCGGAACCGGCACCGTTCGTGACCGCCGCGACGCAACACCCGCGACGACCTCGCCCGCGTGCTCGCCTTCCTGGACGTCGACCTCCTGCGGAGGGGTGGCGTCCGGTCGCCAGGTGGGCGGAGGGTGTAGGGGCGTCTGCCTGGTGTCCTCGTCTCGGGTGGGCGTCCCGCCTCGGGAGGGCCGGGCGGGGTGGCGCGGCCTGGGTGATGGTCCTGGGCCGCGTCGCTGTGTGTTCCGAGTGGTGGGGCTGGACGTTGGCGGCCGTGTGGGCCCTTGGGGCCTGAGTGAGTGGTTCGACCCTTTCGGTTTCTGTTGCACCACCAGCGATGGCGCCGAGCTCGTCGACGTCACGGCCTGGGAGCGCGGACCAGGGGCAACGACCCACTGGCTCCGCCGTCATGCTCACCGGCACCTACGTCACGAGGTCGGCGACAGCTCCTCACCCGTCCTGTCACCGCTGGCGGTGCTCGCCGCTCACGAGTGGGACCAGCCTCTCGTACCCCTCCTCGGCCGCGAGGTCGCCGAGGGCCGGCCGGGTTAGGTGGCCGTGCTCGACCATCTGCTCGGCCTCCTCCTGGCGGCCGCAGTACGGGCATGGTTCGACCGCCAGGCCGCCCGTGCGCGCGGCTGGTACGCGCGACGGGCGACCCGGCAGCCGGTCACGCTCCCCGCCTCCCCTCGCACGGCCCGGCACGCCACCTGGACAGTGGCGAGGCGGGCCGCAGCCACCGGCGTCTCCCGCGCCGCGCAGGCCGGGGCGCCACCGGGATTCAGCCGAGCCGGTGGCGCCCCGGCTGTGGTCACCGGTGCACCCCGTGCGATGAGACCGACCGGGTATCGCGGCGCTTCTGGTCAGCCCTTCAGGCGCTGAGTGAGGAGCTGCTTCCCCTGCTCGGCTCCCTTGCGGCTCTCCTGCTGCGCCTTGCGGAAAAATTCGGCGAGCTCGGTGTCACCGTCGCGCTCGGCGTCGGCGATATAGGTCTCCAGGCGCAGGGCGTTGCTCAGGCACGCCTCAGTGAACCAGATGATGTTGTACGTCTTGTCCTTGGTGCCGGTGATGTCACCGGTCTCGGCGTTGCTCGACATGGTCGCTCCCCTCAGGTAAGTGACGTGACGCCCCGCACGGTACTGGCGATTACAGCCGGTCGCCTCTGGTACGGGAGGGCAAGAGTGCGCCTCCCGTTATCCCGCTGCTGCGGCTGCGGGACCTGCCCGAGCACGGCGCCGCCGAGTACGCCTCCAGGTGTTCGCGCTCGTGGCCTTCGCCATGCTGTGGACCCGACCGTTCGCCGCGGACGCTCGAGCACGCCGGTGTGGGTGGACCACGACGTGGGTCCGCCGCGCATCGTGAGCCCATTGCGGGCACTGGACCACGGCAACGTGACCGGGCACGAACCGGCTCCGGGTGTGCCGGCTTTCCTTAGTCGCGCAGCCAGGCCCAGACGTGTTTGCGGGCTGTGTCGGCGTGGTGTGCGTACCAGCCCCAGCGCCGACTGAGTTTGCTCACGATGAGGATGCCGTTGCGGCCGGGTCGGCCTGGTTCGGGTGGGTAGGGCAGCGGGGCGGTGTCGGCGTGACCGTCTTCGACGTCGATCAGCCAGCCGTCGTGCTGGCGGTAGAGGGAGGTGATGACCGGCGGCGCCCCGTACTTCAGGGCGTTTGTGGCCAACTCGGTGGCGATGAGCGTCAGGTGGTCCTGGCGTGCCGGATGGCTGCGGTGGTGCGCGTCCCGCCAGCTGAGCACCGCGGTCACAACGGACTGACGAAGCGAAACCAGGTCCTCAGGGTCGTGCACCGTCCAGGTGCCCACCCGCCGTAGGACCGACAATGGCGGACGCTGCTGTGGAGGAGCGCTGAGCGTGCTGAGCATGAACTCCTCCTATTACGACCGCCCGTCCTCCGCGACACGCGTGCCCACATACCTCCGATGGATCGCCGGGTGTGGGCCGCGTCCGCAAGCGTACTGGCGCCTCGCTCGGTCGGCGCGCGCCGGGTCTTGACAAGCCCGGCGGCCGGCGCACTGCGGCGCCCACTGGGGCCGCGAGGCCTGGCACACCGGCTTCGGCCTCGGACGAGGCCGGGGCGCCCGCGGACGTCGGGGCCGGCACCGGCGGTTGGAGCGGACGAGGCTAGCGGTCCGGAGCCCGGCGGGGGAAGGGACGGAACTTGCCGCTAGGGTGCGGGTCGGTGCACGTGGGCGCGCACCCTCCCCACCCGCCACCGGCGCCAACCCGCGCCTGCCGGCTCTGAGGCGGCGTCCTGGACGGCGAGGATCAGGTCACCGCCGTGCCGGACCAGCTGCTCCCACGCCGGGGATGGCGGTCGGTGAAGAGACCCGCGGCCAGCAACTGGGGGTCAGCCTCCGGCCGGCGCTGTTCGATGATGACCCACCGTGCAGCGGTCGGGTCGGCCGTCACGGGGCTCAGCACGGGCACGTCCAGGTCGGGGCGCCACCGGATCAGGCCGAGCCGGTCGAGTGCTCCCGGGCGCCAGTCGGTGGGCTTACTGAGGGCCTCGGCGCGTCCCGGCAGGCCGATGTCTCGTCCGTACAGTCGCCGCCACGCCATGCCGTCGCCTCCTCCCGGGAAGCCCGAAAAGGCTTCGATTGCTCTCGCCAAGCGGGCTCGGTGCCGCGCCTGGGCAACGGTCCGTGGCCCCGGGGGGTGAGCCGTCGGCCGCAAACGGCATCGAGTGGTAGGCCGATGCCCAGGTGCCCCCCGGCAGGCAGCCAGGACTCCGACCTGGGCAGGCCCGGATTGACGAGGTCGTCTCCGATCAGTCGCGCCCGACTGGTCACCGTCACGTACCACCCCGTGCGGGTCGTGGTATCGATCGATTCGACGCCGAAGGTCATCACCGGCTCCTGCACGGCGGCGGCCAGGTGGTCGGCGTAGCCGGTGCTGAAGACGATCTCGTCGGCCTGGACGACGAAGGTCACCGCGACGAGCTGCGGCCGACCGGACCAGACATATGCGGCCCAGCCCAGCCCGGAGACGGGCAACAACCGCAGGCACTCAGCGCGGGACAACGCCACCTCATTGGTGTTCATCGACGGCTCACCTCGCCGCGCCTGCTGACGCCTGGTGAGGGGCCGGGCATGAGCCGGCGCAACTAGGCAGCCCGAGCTAACGGCACGTCCCGGGCACGTGCGGGCGCGGTGGGAGGCCCATACCGGCCAAGGGTCCGAGAATGGGAACCCGCCCGCGCCGGCCGCTCCATCGGCACGTCAGACGGTCTCGGCGAGCGGCTCGGCGACCAGCCCGGTGTCCGGGCCGTGGTAGATGCGCCACACCCGAACGTCCTTGCCGACGGCGCGGACTGAATCTGGTGGAAGCGGACGGCGTCGCCCCGAGCCGTTCCCTCGCCGGTGACGGTGTGCTGTCCAGTCTTGCCCTGGACGACGAACGTCGCCGGGCCCACGAACGCGTCCAAGCTGCCAGGCGCCCGTTCGTTCGCGTCGATGACTCGGTACGGAACGCCGGAGACCACGGTCTCCGGCGTCGAGTAGGTCATGACCGATCCCTCAATGTCAGCGCCGACGGTTGAGCGGGGGCATGCTGCTCGCCCTTCCAGAATGGGCGTGAAAGCGGCCGGTGTCCAGGGTGAAACTCACCGGCGGTCCTCGAGCGGGCGGCCCGGGCCGAACTGCCCGTCACGTGCGGGGGTACGAATTCCCGTCACCCCTCCCTTCACCCCCTAATGCTCAATTTGCATCCTGCCTTCACCCAGTCCGCCGGGCCGCGCGGTCGGGGCTGCGTGATGGAGTCGGATCCCGCGATGGCAATGTCGGCTCCTGGGATCGCTGCTGGGCTGCCGACAGTCTGAAGACGGGGGCAGCCATGACGGAGCTGTGTGCAGGGCCGCGGATCGAGGTGGTCATCGGCGGGTGTGGCCGCATCGGCCTGCCGGAGGTGGTGCCTTGATGGGGCCGCATCCGACCTCGGCCAGCGTGGCGGGGACCGGTTCTCCGGCCCCGCCCGATGGCGCCACCAAGGGGCCGAGCAGGCCGCACGCCGGGCCTGAGCCTGGGGCTCCGCCGGCCGTCGGCGTGGACATTCCGCACGCGTGCGATCCCGCGACCGGTGCGGTCGAGGAGCCCAGCAAGGACCGGTCCACCGGGAGGCTTGTCGGCATCGACATCGCCCGCGGCATCGCCCTGCTGGGCATGATGGCCATCCACATCCTCGACCCCGCCTCCCCCGACGGGAACATGTCGCTGCCCTGGGTCATCGCCGCCGGGAAGTCCGCCGCCCTGTTCGCCGTGGTCGCCGGCGTGGGCATCGCCTTCGCCAGCGGGCGTCACCGGCTGCCGCGCGGACGGCGCTGGACGGCCGCGGCCGTGTCGCTGGTGGTCCGCGCGCTGATCATCGGCGCGGTCGGGCTCGCGCTCGGCGCGGTGGTCCGGCTCCCCACCGCCGCCGTGATCCTGCCCTATTACGCCGTGCTCTTCGTCCTGGCGATCCCGCTGCTGCGGCTGCGGGTGGGCTGGCTGGCGTTGCTGGGCGCGCTCTCGGCGGTCGCCGTCCCCGTGCTGAGCCACGTCTGGCGCGCCGGCCTGCCGCCGTGGCCCAAGGTCAACCCGACCTTCGACCAGCTCCTCGCCGACCCGGCGGGCGTGGCGACACAGCTCTTGCTCACCGGGATGTACCCCGCGCTGCCCTGGGTCGCCTACCTGTGCGTCGGCATGGCGGTGGGCCGGTCCCGGCTGTCTTCTCGCGGGGTTGTCCTGCGCATCACGGCCATCGGTGTCGGCCTCGCCCTGGCCGCCTCGACCGCCTCCTGGGTCCTGCTGGACGGTCTGGGCGGGCGCGCCCAGCTCGAGGCCGACGCCCTCGGCGAGATGAACATGAGCCTCGAGGACTACGCCGAGCTGCTGGTGTGGGGGCCGAGTGGGACCCTCCCGACGTCCTCGCCGTGGTGGCTCGCGGTCCTCGCGCCCCACGCGACCACGCCGGTGGACCTGGTGTACACGATCGGCACCTCACTGGCCGTGCTGGGCGGGGCGATCCTGCTGGGCCGGATGGTCGGCGGGCTCCTCACACCGCTCGCCAAGGCGGGTGCCATGACCTTCACCCTCTACACCGCCCACCTGCTCCTGCTCGTCGCAGTGTCCCTGCCCGAGCACGACGCCGCCGAGTACGGCCTCCAGGTGCTCGCGGTGGTGGCCTTCGCGCTGCTGTGGACCCGACGGTTCAGCCGCGGACCGCTCGAGCAGGCGGTGTGGTGGACCACGACGCGGGTCCGCCAGCGCATCGTGGGCACCTCCGCCGGCGCCGGACCGCGGCCAGGCTGAACGCCCACCGCCCCCGGCAGCACAAGTGTCACCTGACCAGACTGCAGTTCTTGCCGCTTTAGGAAGGGGGAGCCACGCGTTGGTGCACTGGTCACGGCAGGGTCCGGCGGGCTCGTGCGCTCGTCCATGCCGTTGGTGGTCGCACGCACGGCCCGAAAACGGCCCCGCATGTAGTCCGGGCGAGGGCGGCCGGCGGGTGTTGGTGGCTAGGCGTGGGTGAGGCTGGCGGGAGGCTCTATCTCGTCGGGGTCGAGCTCGGGGCGGATGCGGACGTAGCGCAGGGAGTGGCGGAAGGAGTTCCCGGACCAGGCGACGTCGGTGGAGATCTCGACGACGACGGGGTCGATGTGGGTGAGGTCGATCGGGTCCGGATGACGGGCGAAGCGGTCGACCGTGGACGGGGGGATCTGGTCGGGCCAGGGCGGGTGGGTGTGTGGGGGGCGGAGCAGGCGGCCGAGCGTGGTGGCGGTGGTGGCGTGGAGTTGGGTGGTGCGGCCGACGATGCGAAGCTCGCCTTCGATGGGCAGTCCGGCGATGAGTGCGGTGGGGCGGGTGATGTCGCCGATGACGGCGGCGCAGATGACGTCGATGGTCTCGCGGTGTTTGACCTTGATCCATTGGCGTTGCCCGCCTTGGTAGGGCTGGGCGGAGTCCTTGACGACGAGGCCTTCGATGCCCGTGGCGGTCATCTCCTCGAACCATTTGCGGGCGGTGTCGGAGTCGGTGGTGGCGGGGGAGAGGTTCAGCGGTGGGGACCAGGCGGCGGCGAGTTCTTCAGGAGGGCGCGCCGGTCGTGCAGGGGCAGTGTGCGGGTGTCGGTGCCGCGACGGCGAGGATGTCGAAGGCCGCGTAGGAGGCCGGGGTGGCGGCGGATCACCCGGGCGAGGGCGCGTGGTGAGGTGGTCAGCCGGGTCTGCAGGGCGCCGAAGTCCAGGCGCCGGTTCGTCCATGCCACGGCCTCGCCGTCGAGGATGCAGCCGGAGGGTACCTGGGCGGCGGCCGCGGCGGCGAGGTCGGGGAAGTGCCGGGTGAGGTCCTTGCGCTGGCGGGACCACAAGGTGGTGTGCTCGCCGTCGCAGACCACCACGAGCCGGAACCCGTCTCACTTGGGCTCGTAGAGGCACCCACCGGGGAGGTAGTCCGGGGCGGGGATGGTTGTCGCGGTGCGTGCCAGGGCGACGTCCACGGGCGGGCGCAGGTCCGGCGGGACCCGGATGGCCATGGTCAGCCTCGGATGTTCCGGGGGTCGTGGCCGTAGCTGGTGCGCGCGGAGATGCGCCCGTGCAGGTCCTTGCTGATGTGCTCGACCTTCTCGCGCCGGGCCACGCCACGGCCGGCGGCGACGGCTTCGGCCTTGGTGCGGCTGATGCCGAAGGCTTCTTCGCCCGTGCCCTCGTGGCGGTTCATCCAGTGGCCGTCCTGGTGGTAGGTCTCCACGTCACCCCTGGGCATCGATGCCCCTCCTTGGTCGCTGAGGTGTGCTGACGTGGTGAGCATGGCAAAGCCGCACAGTCGGTGCCTCTTGGGGCTCCGGACCGGCGTACCTCAGGGGAGGTCTATCGCTGAACTAGGAGCGCGGGTCGGTATCGGTGCGATGGCGCGCGGGCGATCGCGTAGGGCGGCGTGTGCCTGATCGTCGGTGGCGGGTCCGGTTGCCAGAGATCATCGCTCGGTTCGCGGCCGGTGCGTGGCCGCGGGGCCCGCTGGGGTGCTGTCGGGCGCCTGGGCCGGCCGTGGGCCGGCCCGGTCAGGCGGTGCGGAGGCCGGCGAGCCCGGCGGAGCCGAGGTGGCGGTGGAGCTTGCGCAGGTTGTGGCAGGCGGCGAGCAGGAACCATTCACCCTTGGCGCCGTAGAGGCCGCGTAGCAGCAGGCGTTTGGCGTCCTGGAGGATGCTCATCTGCCCGAAGACGGGTTCGACGATGACCTTGCGGCGGGCGTAGGCCGCCTGGCCGGTCTTCGTGGTCAGCTTGCGGGCCATGCGCTGCTTGGCCGTGGCGTTCTTCGGGATTGGCCCGCGCGGGGCGATCGAGGCGGGCTCGCCGTGGCGGCGCCGCCCGGTAGCGATGTAGAACTCGGTGCCCTGCCGCTGTGTGAGTTCGGCGGCGGTGGCGAGGTTGGCGGCCGAGCAGTATCCGGCATCGGCGAGCACGGCCTTGGGCACCTGCCCGGTGTTCGCGACCGCCTGCTCGGTCAGCGGGATGAGGTTGGCGACGTCGGCGGCGCAATCATTGAGGTCGGTGGCCACGATGACCTGATGCTCAGCGTCGACCACGGCTTGGGCGTTGTAGCACTGCTGGAAGGACCCGTCCCCGGTGAGCATGATCTTCGACTCCGGGTCGGTGAAGTTGCGCTGCGCCTTCGGCTTCGGCGTGGCGCGCTCGGCGGCCTGGGCGGCCCGCTCGGCGACGGTGTCCTCGTCCTCGCCACGCTCGCGCGCCTTCTCCGCGGCCTTCGCGCCGGCCTCGGCCCTGGCCTGGTCTTCCAGGGCCTGCCTGGCCTCGCGCAGCTTGGCCAGGCGCGACTCCCTGCGGGCGAGCGCGTCGGGGAGTTCGTCCCCGCGCCGGTCCTTGCCGTACTTGGCGTCCTCGGCCCTGTCGGTCTCCTCCGCGGCGGCCAGCAGCTCGCTGACCTCCTGGGCGAGGATCTTCTCCTTCTCCGTCAGCCGCGCGTAGGACATGGCCTTGCGCTTGGAGGCATTGGCCCGCAGCTTCGTCCCGTCCAGGGCGACCCGGCCGAGCTTGACCATCCCCGCGGCCTGGCACAGCGCCAGCGCCTGGAGGAACAGGTTGGCCAGGGCGGCCAGGTGCCGGCGGCGGAACCGGGCGATGGCCCGGTAGTCGGGGGCCGACCCGGCCGCGAGCCACCGGAAGGCGACGATGTCGGTGCAGGCCCGCTCGATCGCCCGGGAGGAGCGCACCCCGGTGGCGTAGCCGTAGACCAGCAGCCGCACCATCAGCCGCGGGTCGTACGGCGGGGCCCCGCGCCCCTCCCGGTAGGCGGCGTAGATCCGGGACAAGTCCAGGTGCTCATCGACCAGGTCCGCGACGAACCGGGCCAGATGGTCCGCCGGCAGCCAGTCATCGAGCGAGGGCGGCAGTAACAGCACCTGGTGCGGGTCGAACTCCCGGAATGTCTTGTCCACCCCCGCTCCGCCGCCGTCGCGCTCGTCCTCGCCCCGCTCCACCCGGAACGGCTCCGCCTCGAACAACGCCCCGTAGTCCTCGCCCGTCACACCCCGATTCTCCCGCCCGCAGCTCCGTCAATAGCGGACCAGGCCCGGCGTGTTACTGACCCACGCTCCTAGATGCTGCGCTGTGGGCGCATCCGGCCCGTCCGCGCCCACGCCAGCATCCACCCGACCTCCATCACCGCGTCAACGAAGTACATGGGGCTGATCCGTCGGGGCGCGAAGACGACGTCGACGGCTGTGAGCGCGACTGCGGTGCCAACGCCGATGCGCCGGGACTGAGCCACGCTTTGGGGATGAGGGGCGGTGCGCAGCTGGGTGAGGCCGTTGGCGATCAGGAGGCCGCCGATTGTGTATTCGAGATACCGGTCCAGCTTTGGCGGGCCGTAGACGGTCTCGAAGCTGCGCATGCTGATGATGGGCCAAAGGCCGCCCAGCACATTGAAGAGGCCGTGGGCCCGCGCCACGCGCTGGCCGCGCAGCAGGGAGCGTTCATCAGCGGTGTGCAACTTCCCCATGCGCCCATCGTGGCTGCTGGGCCGCCCGCGGCAACCACCGTCGCGAGGGCTCAACCCTGCGCCGTGGTTGCGCGCCGAGCCGCCGTCGTAGGCGAAGTCCCGCCACCACAGCTCGGTGTCGCCGTCGGTCTCCAACTGGGAGAACTCGCCCTCGTCGTCGGTGGGGCCGACGGGCTGCTCATAGCTGACGATGCTGAGGCGCACGGCTTGCTGCCAGGCGGGTCGGCGCCCCGAGCTTCGCGCCGACTTACGGAGCACCCCCAGGGCGGACCTCGTCCTTGCCGGGAAGGTCGGCCTCGGAAATGATTCCGACGAGCCGCTCGCCCTCCACGACCAGCAGCCGATCCAGCTGATGCTTGCGCATCTGCACTATGGCCTCTTCGAGGTCCGCGTCTGGCGCGATCGTGACCAGCTCGCGGGTCTCGATGTCGTTGACCGTGAGGCCGGTGGGGTCACGTCCCTCGGCGACCACCCGAGCAACCAGGTCGCGGTCGGTGATGATGCCGACCAGGCGCTCTCCCTCGACGACCGGGAGTGGCCCGTGCCGGGACTCGACCATCTTCTTGGCCGCGTCGACGATGGTGGTGGACGGTTCGACGGTGATCACGTTCTCCGTCATCAGATCTTTGACCTGTGGCATGACGTCCCCAATCTCCGCGGGCCGGTGCAAAATCGCTCACCGGCTTCGACTTCTGGGCGACACAAATTTTACCGCCGGCTGCTCAGCGTGCGGCAGGAAAGGGTGTCCGGTTTCCGGCTTCGTGTCGCGCGAGCACTGCTCGTCGCCATCACGAAGGAGCCGGAGGTGTCGGAGCGGCTCAGCGCGCGGGCAGGGCGGCAGGTGATTCGGCACACCCCGCTCGTACGAGAGTTTGGCGAGCGACTTGCCGCGACACTCGGGCGTCGGGCTGGTAACACTACGGGTGTCGGCATCGATGAGGCTGGCGACGATCTCGGTTTCCCTGTCCCGCTACGACGAGGTGAAGACCCATGTCTGAACGCAACACGCTGGTGCGGAGCATGCACGATCTCGGTCTGGACGCGTGGTTTGGCGGCTCCCTCATGGGGGCGGTCGGCCTCAACGGCGCGGCCTCGGCCGCGGCGGACCCCAACGAGCGGTTGACGCTGTCCTCGAAGGGGTGGGGCATGTGGGCCCCGGTGAACGCCGCGGCGATCGGTACCCACGTCATCGGCAGCGTCGGCCTGATCGCCGGTAACAAGGCCCGGTTGATGAGCCAGCCCGAGGCCATGCAGAACACGATCGTCAAGAGTGTGCTCACCGTCGTGGCGGCCGGTATGACGGCCTACAGCGGGATGCTGGGCGCCAAGGTGGCTAAGGAGGCGCAGCGAGGTGGTGAGGGCGCCGCCGGGCCGGCGCCGCAGGGGGCCATGGGGGCCACGGAGCCGTCGCCGGGCGCCTCGGCCTCGCTGAAGGCGGTGCAGAAGCAGCTCAAGGCGCTGCAGTGGGCGATTCCCTTGGTGACCGGGACGCTCGTCGTCTTGGGTGCTCAGCAAGGGGAGCAGCAGCGCCCCCTCGCCCGGCGGCGGCCGCGGCGGTAGGCCTTCCCGTGCGCATCCTCCAAGACACCGCACAAGGCAACTCAGGGCTGGTGCCGCACCGCGGCACCAGCCCTACGTCCTCTGTCGCGCGACGGGCTCCAGCCCAGCGTGTTCGACGCCACTGCCGAGCGCCAACTCCTCACGAAGGGGCTTGCGGCCTCACCGGGCGCCGCGGTCGCCGAGATCGTCTTCGACAACGCCCAAGCCAGGGCACGCAAAGAGGCCGGCGCGAACGTCATCCTGGTGCGCCGCGAGACCAGCCCAGATGACCTGCAGGGCATGGTCGACGCCGTCGGCGTGCTCACTTCACACGGCGGCAAGACGTCCCACGCTGCCGTCGTCGCCCGTGGCATGGGCACGTGCTGCGTCGTCGGCGCCGAGGAGCTGCGTGTCGATTTCGCCAAGGGTGAGGCCTCGGTCAACGGTACGAGCCTGCGCGCCGGCGACACCATTGGCATCGACGGCTCCACTGGTGAGGTGTTCATCGGTGAGGTCCCGGTCGTCGACTCCCCCGTCATGACCTACGTCTCCGAGGGACTCGACGTCGCCCTCGCACTCGAGATCGATGAAGACACGGAGGAACTCATCCGTGCCGTCGACCGGATCTTCACCCACGCCGATGATCGCCGCCGGCTTGGAATCCGCGCCAATGCCGACACCGCCGAGGACGCCCGGCGCGCGCGTGAGCGTGGCGCGCAGGGCATCGGGCTGTGCCGCACCGAGCACCAGTTCCTCGGGGAGCGGCGCCGCTACATCGAGCGCGTGGTCCTGGCGGGAACCCCCGCCGAGCGGGACACGGCCCTGGAGAGGCTGCTGCCGCTGCAGCGACAGGACTTCGTCGACCTGCTCGAGGTGATGGACGGCCTGCCCACCACCATCCGGCTCATCGACCCGCCGCTGCACGAGTTCCTGCCCGACCTGACCGAGCTGTCCGTGAGGGTGGCGCTCGCCGAGGCCAGGGGCGAGGCCGACGAGCGCGAGGGCAAGCTGCTCGCCGCGGTGCGGCGCATGCACGAGCAGAACCCCATGCTCGGCCTGCGCGGGGTCCGCCTGGGGCTGAAGGTGCCGGGGCTCTTCGCGCTGCAGATCCGCGCCATCGCCGAGGCCACCGTGCAGCTGCGGCAGGCCGGCAAGGACCCGCGGCCGGAGATCATGGTGCCGCTCGTCGGGTCGGTGCGGGAGCTGCAGATCGTCCGGGAGGAGGCCGAGGGCATCCTCGCCGAGGTCGGCCAGGGCGCCGGCACGGTGCTAGACCTGCCGATCGGCTGCATGATCGAGCTGCCCCGGGCCGCGCTGACCGCCCACCGCATCGCCGAGGAGGCGGACTTCTTCTCCTTCGGCACCAACGACCTGACCCAGACCACGTGGGGCTTCTCCCGCGACGACGTCGAGGGCGCGTTCTTCGCCGACTACCTCGAGAACGGCGTGCCCACCATCTCCCCATTCGAGACGCTGGACGCCGACGGCGTGGGCGCGCTCGTGGTCGCGGGCGTCACCGGCGGCCGCTCGACCAAGCCGCAGCTGCACATGGGGGTGTGCGGCGAGCACGGCGGCGACCCCGAATCCATCCACTTCTTCCACGACGCCGGCCTGGACTACGTCTCCTGCTCCCCGTACCGCGTCCCGGTCCCCGCCTCGAAGCCGGCAGGGCCGCCGCGCTGGCGGGACAGGACGCCACGGCTTGAGCCATCCACCATCCGCTGAGCCATCCCCGGGCGGCAGGCTGACGGCGCGCTCCATTGTTGTCCTGCGCGCGTCCGATCTGACGGAAGGTCGATTCTCGGGCTTGAAGAAGGGCGAGTTCATCGCTCCCACTACCGAGTCGAGTGCGTGACGCTATGACTAGATCGGCCCAAGAAAACTGTTCTTCCTCGCCTCGTACTCCTGTGGGGTAATGGCCCCGATGTCACGCAACTGGGCGAGGTGGTGGACCTGCTCCACGGCCTCTGGTGCTGCTACCTGCACCTTGTGTCGCCTTTTCTCGTTGCGCACGTGGCGCACCAGCATTACTGCAGCGATGGTTGCGACGACGAGGACCAAGATCACGCCCGCGCTCCACACGATGTCGTAGCTCGCAGGCAGAAGCGGGTCTTGTGTGACCTCGCTTCGGATCATGCTCGAACCGTACCAGCGCGTGGATGAACATCTGCGGGGTAAAATCCGGGAATCGTCGGTCGCGACTGCCAGCACCACTCGTCCGAAGTGAGAATCTCCCGTGGCCGCCGTCATCCCCAGCGGCGAACTTGACTCTGGGGGCCACATCCACCGGCAGGGGGCCCCGGCCACTCAGTCCAAGCGTCCTTCTCCCTGGACTCAGGTCGGTCGTACGGCCATCGCCTCGAGGGCCTCGGAGATCTGGGCCGCCTCCACCTTGGCGGCCGCGATTGCTCGATGTCCCCGTGTACGCCGAGGACCTCTGACGGCGGACGAGTTCGTGCCACGGTTGTGCCACGGAATCAGCTCGTGCCACGGTTCTGCCACGAGTCGAGCCAGCAGGATCACGCGCGATTGCGCGACATCGCGACGGTCTGCGAAACTGACCGCCAGAGCCTTGAGATCCGCGGGATTCCGCGGGCTTCTGACTCGCTGAGACAACAGATCAGCCGTCTTGGCTGGGTGACGGGAGGTCCCTCCGACCGTGAGAAGGTCGAGGGTTCGAGTCCCTCTAGTTCCACCACATGGTCGCTGCCACCTGGGAGAAGTAACGCAACGGGGGGAGCCCAGCGTAGGGCCCCCCTCATGTAGTACCCCACCACCACCCACCCACAGAGAGACACCCAGGACCACGCGCATCCGCGACGCCGCGGCCGCCAGCACCGCCACTCTCGCCCTCCTCCTCGCCGCTTGCTCCTCGAGCGAGCCTCCCCGCGTGGGCGAGGGCACGCAGGAAGTAACCACAGAGCCTGAGGAGGAGCCCACGGAGCCGGAGGCCCCGCCCGCTCCGTCGGAGGGTTCGCGCGAGAATCCGTACCCCGCCGGTGCCACCGTCGCCATTGCGGACTACACCGTCACGCTGGGGCCAACCGACCTGGACGCCACCCCCGAGATTCGCGAATACGAGCTCGAGCGGTACGGCGGCATGCCTGAGCTCACCACGCCGCCGGAGCCCGGCCACGTCTACGTCATGGTGCCCGTGACGGCCACGTACGGCGGCGAGGCATCCGGGACCGCCTACTACGACCTGTCGTTCGCCTACGTGGGCAACCAGGGCAACGTCTTCGCGGAGCCGGTGTACAACGCGCCGGACAACTTCATGGAGACAGGCGAGCTGTACAAGGGGGCCACCGCCTCCGGCAACCTCGTCCACATGGTCCCTGCCGACCAGGTGGAGGGCGGCGTGTGGCGCGTGACCGACTGGACCGGCACGGAGGCGTTCTTCGCCACCAGCTAACCAGCCAGTGGAGCGTGTCGTTAGTTAGTTTACGGTTGGTGGTGCGGGACGATGGGGGTATGGCGAATCGTCCTGCTGCGGCATTGGTGCTGCGTGATGACGACCGGGTGGAGCTGACGCGGGTGACCCGGTCCCCCTCGGTGCGGGCGGGGCTGGCCCAGCGGGCGCGGATCGTGCTGCTGGCGGCGGAGGGGTTGTCGAACACGGCGATCGCCGAGAAGGTCGGGGTCTCGCGGCCGACGGTGCTCGAGTGGCGACAGCGGTACGCCGCCAGGGGGCTGGCCGGCTTGCAGGACGAGGCGCGGGCGGGTCGGCCGCGCAGCGTCGACCACCGCCGGGTCGTGGCGCTGACGCTGGCGCCGCCACCGAAGAAGTACGGCGCGACGCACTGGTCCTCCCGGTTGCTGGCCCGCCACCTCGGCGTCGGCAACGCCACCATCGCCCGCGCCTGGCGCGAGTACGGCGTGCAGCCGTGGCGGTCAGAGACGTTCAAGTTCTCCACCGATCCCGAGCTGGTCGCCAAGGTCACCGACGTGGTGGGCCTCTACCTCGCACCGCCGGCGAACGCGATCGTGCTGTGCGTGGACGAAAAGTCCCAGATCCAGGCGCTGGACCGGACCGCGCCGATGCTCCCGATGCAGCCCGGGCTGCCGGAGCGGCGTACCCACGACTACGTCCGGCACGGGACCTCGACGCTGTTCGCGGCCCTGGAGATCGCGACCGGGAAGGTCACCGCGGCCTGCGAGCCACGCCACCGCCACACCGAGTTCCTGGCCTTCCTCAAGCAGATAGCCCGCGCCTACCCCGACGACGGGACCGGGCGCGAGCTGCACCTGGTGCTGGACAACTACGCCACCCACAACAAGGCCGAGGTCCGCGCCTGGCTCGAGCAGCACCCCCGCATCCACGTCCACTTCACCCCGACCGCCGGGTCCTGGCTCAACCTCGTCGAGGTCTGGTTCGGCATCATCGAGCGCCAGGCCATCCACCGCGGCAGCCTCGCCTCCGTCAAGGACCTCAACGCCAAGATCCGCGCCTTCATCGACGGCTGGAACGACCGCTGCCACCCATTCGTCTGGACCAAGACCGCAGAAGAGATCCTCGAGAAGGCGAACCGTCAGACCACTTCAAACACGGGCCACTAGCCTCGGTGTTTCATGCAGCCGGCGGGCGTGGTCCGGTGTGCCGGGTTTGACCGGTTCTGGCCTCGTGGTGGAGGCCGTGGCATTGGAAGGGCCCGGCTGTCGCGCCGGGTGGGCGGGGTTCCGAGGTCCTTTAGGTCGGAGGGGCAGGGTCGGCGGTCAGCCGAAGGCGGTGCGTATCCGGCTCCAGCCGGTGGCGATCGCGGTGGCCCAGCGCCAGGTGGCGTCGATGCGCAGCCGTGTCTGCCGGGCGGCTTTGGTGATGCGGGCGGCGACGTGCAGGACGCGGTAGCGGAAGGCGGCGATCTCGCACCTGGCCAGCGCGGGGTCGCCTGGGAAGGCGATGAGCTTGGTCCAGGCGATCAGGTCGGTGGCCATCAGGACGACCTCGAGCCAGGCGTTGTTCTCGTTCCAGGCCCGGCACGGCAGGTTCCGGAGCCCGGTGGCCTTGGCCTGGCGGATGCGGTCCTCGACGCGGGCGTGCTGACGGTGCCGTAGTTCGAGGCCGGCGATCTGCCCGGGGACGACGCCGGGTGGGGTGTCGGTGAGGAACGCGGTGATCCGCATGCCGTCGACGTCGGTGAAGGTCAGCTGCGCCCCGGGATGGGGCCGTTCCTTGCGCAGGATCAACCGGGAGCCCTCGGGCCAGGCCGTCAGGTCGACGGTGTCGGTGACTTCGGCGACCCAGGCGCCCTCGCGCAGCCCGTCGGTCTCGATGGCCCGGTGCCAGCACCGCTCGGGGATGGCGTCGACGATGTCCTTGATCCGGAAGTCCACGGGGAACCCGAAGGAGAACCCCACCCCCTTCTCGCGGCACGCGGCGGCGAACGTGTGGGTGGCGCCGGCGGAGTCCGACCGGGCCAGCACCCGCGGACCGTCCGCCTCGCCGGGGCGGGGCCGGGCATGCTCGGGCAGCGCGGCCAGCGCCATCTGGAGCACGGCGACGTGGTCGGCGGCAGTGTTCGACCCGGCGTTGCCCTTGCGCAGCAGCCCAGCGAGTGCCTCCCCGCCAGCGATCTCCGGGCGGTCGAGGAAGGCCAGCAGCGGGTGGAATCCGAAGGTGCGCTTCCAGGTCGCGGCGGCGTTCTCCTTCTCCGAGTGCGCGATGGTGATCGTGGCGTCGAAGTCGATCCGCAACTCCTCGGAAAGGTCCGGGCCCGCCCCGGCGGCCCACGCCCGCTCCCGGGCCGCCGCCCGGGCCGCGCGCACCGCGGGCAGGTGGTCGGCGTCGACCCGGTCCAACACCCGCCACACCGTCGGCATCGAGGCCACCGGCCCGAAGACGTCCTGCCGGTCCCCGAGGACGGCGATCCCGCTGATCGCGTCCGCGCCGTCGGCGACCGCGACCGCCAGATCGGTCAGCACCCGCCCCGGCGCGTGCATCGGCACCCCCCGGTAGGTGTCCAGCAGCGCGCCGTCCACCGCCTGGACCAGGCCGGTGTACCCGGCCAGCTCCCGCAGCATCCCCACCCCGGCGTGGGACACGACGCCCTCGCCGTCCGCGCTGACCTTCAACCGTCGCAGCGACCCGTTACGCTTCACCCGGAAAGTGCCTCTCTGGAGCGACTACCTGGACTCTCGACAAGCCCAAGTTTTCCGCACCAGACGGGCACTTTCCGCTATCCCGGCACCGTGTCATCAGCGACCGGCGTGAAAGGCCGAGGCTAGGAGGGGTAGTCCGTCGCTTGCATGATCGCGTGGATCAGTTGGTTTTTGTCGGGGCGCCCGCCGGGCCGTCGGGTGTGAGGTAGACGCGGGCCTTTAGAGCGCTGAAGTCGTCGTCGCTATTGCGAAACGGGTCGTGACCGTTGATGCGGATCGTTGGCGAACCGGGAAGCTCAAGGTTCCCCGGCCTGCTCCGCAGTGGCCACCGCGATCCGCTCGAAAGGCTCATCGCCCAACCTGGTGTGCTCCAGGACTTCGGCGCGGCGCGCGTGAGCGACTGGTCAGTTCGGGCAGCCGTCCACGTAGAGCAGCTCGATCTGCACGAGGGGTAATGATGCCCGGTGCCGCGCCGAAGCCCGGCCGGCTGTAGCTGGCGGTGTGTGCAACCCCAATCAGGGGATGCCATGACGGCAGACTCGGTGCCATGTGTGGCCGCTACGCGAATTTCTGGCGGGATTCGGATCTGATCGACGCCTTCCACGTCGAGGATGTGCGCGACCTGGAGCTGGAGCCGTCGTGGAACGTCCCCGCAGCAGAACGTGCGCATCGTTGCTCGAGCGGCTGAAAAGGATGAGCCGGGGGAGCGGGCGCACCGTCAGTTGCGCACGGCCCGGTGGGGGCTGGTGCCGTCGTGGGCGAAGGACCCTGCGATCGGGAACAAGCTGATCAACGCCCGGTCGGAGACGATCACAGAGAAGCCGTCGTTCAAGGCCGCGGCCGCAGGCGTCGGTGCATCGTGCCGGCGGACGGGTACTTCGAGTGGCAGAAGCTCGAGGGCGGGAAGAAGCAGCCGTACTACCTGCATGCCGAGGACGGCTCTCCGTTGGCGTTCGCTGGCCTGTATGAGTGGTGGAAGGACCCCGAGCTGCCGGATGACCACCCGGACAAGTGGCGGTGGACCAACACGGTGCTGACGACCACTGCTTCGGACGCCCTGGGCCACGTGCACGACAGGTCCCCGGTCATCGTGCCGGCGGACATGCTCGCCGACTGGCTGAACCAGAGCATCACCGACCTGGCGGACGTGCGGGAGATGGTCGCCGCGATGCCCGAGCCGCACCTGGTCCCGCGGCCGGTCGGCAAGGCGGTCGGGAACGTGCGGAACAACGGCCCGCAGCTCATCGAGCCGATCGAGTTCTAGCTGCCCATCGGGCGGGTGGCCGCAGGTCGGCCAGTCGCTGGCGCGCAGAGTCAAGAGCCCCGAACGAGATCGTCAGCGTCCTCGGTGTCTACCTGGTTAGCGGAGCGTCCCGGCATTCAGTTGCCGGCTGCCCGGTACTTCTCGACGACCTCTGTCCTGTTGTGAGACCGCCCGCCGTTACGAGCGCGCCCGCCGGCAGGGCGGCGCCGGTGTGCCGTGGGAGCAGTTGCCGGCGGGGGAGAAGCAGGCTCGGATCAGTGCCGAGCTGCGCATCGACCAGCCCCGCCACGCGCTCGCCCGGGTCCGCGACGGCCAGCGCGGACGAGGCCGAGTTCGTCCGCCGCATGCGCCGGGCCGGCGTACTTCTCCGGCCGCGGTTCGCCGACGGGCGGACCGACGTCGTCACCGGCTACTCCGTCGCCCGCCGGCCCGAGGCCGGTGAGCGGCCCATTTGGTACGGCGGCGGGCACCTGGCCCGCGACCTGTCCCTGCCGCGGCTGCGTGAGGCGTGGCCCGACAACCCGACCGCGGCGAGCGACGCGGCCGCGTAATGGACGGCGGCCAAGCGGCACCGCCGCCCGGTGGCACCGGGCCGGGAGACACGCGAGCCGGACCCGGAACTGTGGGAGCAGTACGCCGCCGAGGTCGCACAGCTGCGCGAGCACCTCCGCGCCGTGCCAATCGAGGACCGCGACACCTGGGCCCGCGTCGCGCGCGAGACCGCCGGCGCGTTCGCTGCGTGGTCTCACCGCGTCGAGCCCACGCCGGGCCCGCTCGCCGCGACCGCCGACGCGCTGGCGAAGTCGGCACAGCTGCGCCGCCGCCCCGTGAGTCCGAAGCCGGCCGGCAAGGCATCTATCGCGGGTGCGGCGATGCTGCTCGCCCAGGCAGCGCCTCCGCGCCGAACAGGCCGCTGCCCGCGCCGCCCTCGCCCCGGTCCACCGCCCGGGCTGGGGACCACGCGAGCCCGGAGGACATTCAACGCGCCTACACCACCGCCCGCGCCTGGGCGGGCACCGAAACCGAGGCCGACCGCACCGTAGAGCGCATCCGTGAGGAAATCCGCACCCGCTACGGCATCGACGTCGACAACACCGGCGCTGAGCTTGAGGCCGTGCGCGAGGCCATGGCCCGCGCCGAGGTGAAGCGCGGCGCCGCGGAGGTGGAACGCTCGCGGGCGGCGGGGGAGGAGGAGGCCGAGGCGTACCAACTGGTGGCCGAGGCCGACCGCGCCGACCAGGCCGCTGCGACCGCTAGGGCGTGTCTCTTAATGCCTTGAGCCAGATGGTGATCGCTCGCAGGACGACGCCGCCGCGGTAGGTCAGCGCGAGTTTGTCGTAGCGGGTGGCCAGGGCGCGCCACTGCTTGAAGACGTTGAAGGAGCGTTCGACGACGTTGCGCCGCTTGTAGGCCTCTTCGTCGTAGGTGACGGGCCGGCCGCCCTTGGACCCGCGGCGTTTGCGGTTGGCGATCTGGTCGGAGCGTTCGGGGATGACGGCCTGGATGCCGCGCCGGCGCAGCAGCGCCCGGTTCGCCCGGGAGGAGTAGGCCTTGTCGGCCAGGGCCCGCACCGGCGTGGTCCGGGCCCGCCCAGGACCCAGCCGGGGCACGCGCACAGAGTTCATCAGGTGCTCGAACATTGGCGAGTCCCCGCCCTGCCCGGGTCCGAGCACCATCACCAGCGGGCGCATGTTGCCGTCGCAGACGTGGTGGATCTTCGTGCTCAGTCCGCCGCGGGAGCGGCCGATGGCGTGGTCAAGCGGCTCCTCGCCGGGTTTCATGTAATTCGACAGCTCCCCCTGTGTCCCTCGGGAGGTTCGTGGCGTGCTGGTGGGCACGGTTGATCGTGGAGTCCACCGACACCTCCCAGTTGACCAGTCCGGCCGCATCCGCCTGCGCGAGCAGGGCGGTGAGGATCTTGTCCCAGGTCCCGTCGCCGCTGAAGCGGCGGTGCCGCTTCCACACCGTCTGCCACGGCCCGAAGCACTCGGGCAGGTCCCGCCAGGCGATCCCGGTGCGGTAGCGGTAGACGATGCCCTCCACCACCGCCCGGTGGTCCCGGAACCGCCGGCCCCGACGGCCCTCCGAGGACGGCATCAACGGTTCGATCAACTCCCACTGGGCATCCGTCAGCACGGCATAACGTGACACCACCGCAGCGTTTCAGTCCACCGGCCCCACTATTGGGAGACACGCCCTAGCGCCGCCGCCGGGCCCGGCTCCGCCGTGCACGATAAACCCGCCGCGCAGGCTGAGCGTGAGGAGGCCCGCGCCGGCGTTACCCGAGAGGCTGGCAGGGACGGCTACGACAGCGCCCAGCGCCGCGAGGCATTGGCTGCGGACCTCGAGCGGCGCGGCGTCGACCAGGAAACCATCGCCGCGCGGATGACCGCCGACATCAGTCGGGGCAAGCACCCCTCCGAGGCGGTGAAGAGCGCCGGCAAGAAGGCGCCCAGGGCGCGCAGGAGCCGTGAGACCAACCAGCGGCAGCACGAACTCAGCCGCTGAGCCAAGAGCAATGTCGCACGCCTCAAGTGGAACGGCCGGGGGCCTGAGCTAGCCGCGCATCGGCTCACGAGCGGGGGTGAACGGTCGGACCGTGGCCGGACCGGTAGTCGGTGGCGGATGCCAGGACCCAGGCGGCGAGGGAATGACCGAGCTCCAGGCGGTCCTGGGCGGTGTCCCCGCGGAGGAGGCCGGCGAGATACCCGCCCCCGAAAGCGTCCCCGGCGCCGACCGACTCAACGACCTCCACTCTCCGCGCTGGAACCCGAGTGACGACCTCGGGGTCGCAGGTGCGGTCGAACTCGACGGCCTCTACGTCGCCGTCCTTGACGACGACCCGCCCGGCGCCCGGGAAGAGCGCGGCGACATCCTCAGCGGTCGCGGTGCCCCAGAGCGTCTGGGCCTCGTCCCGGCCGACGAGGACGACGTCGGCACGGTCGGCGAGCGGCTGGATAGTCGCGGAGGCCTCCGCCGTTGGCCACAGGCGCGGCCGGTAGTTGACGTCGAAGGACACACCCGCCCCGAACCCGCGTGCCGCGTCGATGACGGCGGGCAGCAGTTCCCGACAGGACGGAGAGAGCGCCGGGGTGATGCCCGAGACGTGCACCCACCGCGCCGTCTCTATCGGCCAGCCGGCAACGTGCTCGGGCCCCATCCGTGAGGCCGCCGAGCCCTTGCGGTAGTAGTAGACCTCCCTTCCAGGGTCCTTGACGTAGACGGCGGTGCCGGCGTCCGGGTCCCGAGTGACCCAGCGGGTGTCGACGCCCGAGGCCGCGATCGCGGCCTCGACCCGGTCGCCGAGGGGGTCATCCCCCAGCGCGGAGACCCAGGCCGTGGCCACGCCGAGCTCGGCGAGGTACTGGGCGAGGTTCGACTCCGCCCCGCCGGGGGAGATCGTGAAAGTCTCCGCGGTCGCGATCGGCGAGGCATCACTCGAGGTGATCATCGCCATCGTCTCGCCGATGCACAGAACCTCCGGAAGCCGGTCGGTGTCCGGCGGGGTCCTCACGGCCGAATCTCCCGCGACGCGCGGACAGCCGCGGCCGTCAGCGCCTCGACCCTGGCGACGTCGCCGGCGGCGACCGCGGCGGCCGGGACCATCCACGAGCCCCCGACAGCGAGAACGCTAGGCAGGGCCAGGTAGTCCCCGAGGTTCGCATCAGTGATCCCCCCGGTGGGGATAAACCGCATCTGAGGGAATGGGCCGCTCAGGGCCTTAATCGCCGGTGCGCCGCCAGAGGTGCCAGCGGGAAAGAACTTCACGGCGCGGAGGCCCATCGTCAGGGCCGTCTGCACCTCGGTGGCCGTCGCAGTTCCGGGTAGCACGAGAACGTTGTGCTCCGCGCAGCGCTCGACAACCGCCCGGCTCAGGCCGGGGGAGACGACGAAGCGCGCGCCGGCGGCTACCGCCGAGTCGACCTGCTCGGGCGTGACGACCGTACCCGCGCCGAGGAGGAGACCGCCGCCGTCGGACTCAGTCAGGCCCGCGTCGACCATGGCCCTCAGGGAGTCGGCGGCCGCAGGGGTGCGGAACGTGACCTCGGCGACGGGCAGCCCGCCCGCAACGAGTGCGCGCCCGAGCCCGGCGGCACGGTCGGCGTCCTCGAGGACGACGACCGGCAACAGCCGCAGCTCGGTCAGGCGGGACAGGAGCGCCTCATGCCCGGCAGGCAGTGCGCGGTCGAAAACGTCTCTCATTGATTCTTGTCCTCACTTAGCCCCTCTGAGCCTTCTGTGGTCTCCGGCTTGCTCTCGCCGGGATCGAGGCGCAAGCATCACCTCACCGAGGGATACCGCGTCGTACCGGGTCTCGGGGGCGGAACGGATGGTCATGGACCGGCATGCGTAGTTCTCTCGATCGTCGTTGGTGCCGACGCGGTCCGGCCGCCGGCGCGGCGTTGCTGACACGGCAGTCGCGTCATCCTTCTGCGCCGCCTTGCCCATTCCGCACCAGCGGCCCTGAGCCTCCCCCGCCGACCAACCTTTTTCTGGGAATCAGCGCAGCGCGGTAACCGGCGCGGGGTCCATGTCGTCGAAGGACTGGTTCTCCCCCGCCATGGCCCACACGAACGAGTAGGCCGCGGTGCCGACCCCGGAGTGCACCGACCAGGACGGCGAGATGACCGCCTGCCGGTCGGCGATCACCAGGTGCCTCGTCTCGGTCGGCTCACCGTGCAGGTGGATCACCCGGGCGTCCTCCGGCACGTCGAAGTAGAGGTAGCACTCGGTGCGCCGGTCATGGGTGTGGGCGGGCATGGTGTTCCACATCGAGCCTGGGTGCAGCTCGGTCACGCCCATCATGATCTGGCAGGACCGGATGCCGTTCGGGTGGATGTACTGGTTCAGCGTCCGCCGGTTGCTGGTGAGCTGGTCACCGAGCTCACGCGCTGTGCCCTGTCCCTTGAGCACGAGCTGTGTCGGGTGGGTGGCGTGCGCTGGTGCGCTGAACAGGTAGAACTGCGCACCTCCCTCATTCTCGGCGGCGTCGGTCGGGCCCGGGGCGTCGGCGAACACGACGTCCCTGGTGCCGCGGCCGATGTACAGGCACGCCCCCTTGGGCAGGGTGTACGTCTGCCCGCCTGCGGTCACCGTCCCGGTACCTCCGACGTTGACGATGCCGACCTCCCGGTTCTCCAGGAAGTACTCCGCGCGCAGTTCGTCGAACGTCGGCAGCGGAAGCTCCTCGCCCGCCGGGACCGCACCGCCTAGCACTATGCGGTCGTGGTGGGTGTAGACGGCGTTCACCTCGCCGGGGATGAACACCTTCTCGATGAGGAACCGCTCTCGCAGGTCATCGGTGTTGAAGTGAGTGAGCTGCTCGGGGCTGGTCGCATAACGCTGTTTCACGATGCATTCTCCAGTTCTTTGGTATTGGACTCGGTGAAGGGGGTCAGTCAGCGGACCAGCCAGCCGCCATCGACCGGGATGATGGCGCCGTTGAGGTAGTCCGAGGCGGGCGACGCCAGGAAGACGAACGGACCCTGTAGGTCCTCCGGAGTGCCCCACCGGCCGGCCGGGATGCGGGCCAGGATCGATGTCTCGCGTGCCTCGTCGGCACGAATCGGCGCGGTGTTCTCAGTTGCTATGTAGCCGGGAGCGACTGCGTTGACGTTGACGCCGTGTGCGGCCAGCTCGTTGGCGAACGCCTTCGTGATCCCTGCCACTGCGTGCTTGCTCGCCGTGTATCCCGGCACCAGGATGCCGCCCTGGAACGACAGCATCGAGGCGATGTTGATGATCTTTCCGCCGCCCTGGGCCACGTATCGCTTGGCCGCGGCCTGCGACAGGTGGAACACGGCGTCGAGGTTGATCGCCAGCACGTCCTCCCAGTCGGACGCCGAGTGCTCCAGCAAGGGTGCGCGCCGGATGATCCCGGCGTTGTTCACCAGGATGTCGATCCGTCCGAGCGCGTCCACCACGGACTGAATCGACTCGTCCAGCTCCTGCGGGGTCGCCGTAAGCAGGTCCTGCTCGATCATGTGGGTCCGCCGGCCGAGCGCCTGCACCTTGTCGGCCGTCTCCTGCGCGGGGGACCGGTCCAGCAGCGCGAGGTCGGCTCCCGCCTCCGCCAGCGCCACCGCCGCGCCCTGGCCCAGGCCACGCGACGTGCCCGTGATCAGGGCGACCTTACCGTCAAGCCGGAATGAGTCGAGAATCATCAGCCTTTCCTCCCATCGAAGTCGTGAGTTGAACCGGCGGTTGAGCCGCGACTCAGTAATAGGTGCGCATGTACTCAGCGAGGCAGAGGATGGCCATGGCCTGCCCGTACGGCATCGACGTGCGCGGGATGTTCCGGTAGAAGTCCAGGTCTGGGCCCATGCCGGTGCCGAATGAGACCTGTTGCACCTCGCCGTCGTCGGAGATATTCGCGATGATGGCCCGGACTGCCTTCTCGGTCACCGGGGCGTACTCGCCACCGAGGTAACCCTTGCGAACCGCCTTGAGGATCCCGTACGCGAACCCGGCCGTCGCTGACGCTTCGAGGTAGGACGACGGGTCGTCGAGCAACGTGTGCCACAGCCCGGAGTCGTCCTGCAACTCGGCGAGGGCCGCTACCTGGGCGTCGAGCACCTCGATGAGGAACCGGCGCACTGGGTCGGACTCCGGCAGGTCCATCAGCTCGAGGAAGTCGGGGATCACCATGGTGAGCCACGAGTTCCCGCGCGCCCATCTGGCCTTGGCGAAGTTGTGGTTGCCCTCGAACGTCCAGCCGTGGAACCAGAGGCCCGTTTCCCGGTCCATGAGGTACGCCACGTGGGTAAGGAACTGGAAGGTCGCTTCCCGGACGTAATGGGGCCGGTCGAGCAGCAGACCGATCTTGGTCAGCGGCAGGACCGTCATCATCAGCGTGTCGTCCCAGAGCTGATGGTGGTTCTCCTCGGCCAGTGTGATGTGCTGCATACCGCCGTGCGGGGTGCGCGGCATGGCGCGCATCGCCCACTCGGCCCACGAGTCGAGCCACGGCAACAGCGTGCGATCACCCGTCTCCTCGTACCGGTAGGCGAGGGTGAGGAACGGCGCCATTGTGTTGACGTTCTTTGTGGTGCCCTCGGCCAGCCGCGCGGTGAACCAGGAGTCGATGATGTCGCGCATCGACGTGTCGCCGGTCTGGTCGTAGTACTGCCACATCCCGTACAGGCCGATGCCGTGGGTCCATTCCCAGCCCTCCCAGCCCTTGGTGTCGATGACCCGCCCGTCATCGAGCTGAAGAAGGAACTGACCTGTCTCGTCCTTTATGTTGACGAGATTGTTCGTCAACCGGCGGACGAGTTCCTGGAGCTCCCCGCGCGTGACGAACCGCTCCGGCGCCCGCAGCAGCGGACTGTGCTTCACCGGCCACACGACCTGTGGCGCTTTGCCTGTCTCTGACATCACCGTTCTCCACTTGCCCTCGTCACCACGCCGTCCTTAGGCATACCGGCCACTCAGGGGTCCGCGATCAGCGCTCCAGCGGCATCGTGGTCCGTCCTCCTCCGGCCGAAGGGGGCGAGTCGGCGCTCGTGCGGTAAGTCATCGACCGACGCCCGATCGACCCGCTCCCTTGGCCACGGCGAGCTCAGGCCCGGCCGATGCGGAACGAGTGCGAACCGGGCCTCCGAATTTCGAGGTCCTCGAGCGACCTGCCCCTGGTCTCGCGGGACAGGAGGGCGGGCAGCGCCGCGACGAGGCAGATGCCGAACGTGAGGGACCCGATGACGAGCGGGACGTTCGTCGAGCCGGGAGGAGCGACCGCCGTAAAGATGCTCGGGAAGAAGGATGCGATCATGAGGCCGACGTTCTGCGACACCGCGAACCCGGTCACGCGGATCCGCATCGGGAACTGCTCCTGGAAGAACGTCGCGAAGGTGGCGTTCCACATCTGGAAGAAGAGCCCCTGGACGATGACGACGAACACAAAGACCAGGAACAGATTCCTCTGGTCGATAGCCCACAGGTAAGCCGTGGCCAGCAGGCCGCCACCGATCCCGCCGGTCACCATGAGCGTCCGCCGACCGATCCGGTCGGAGAGCGCCCCGAAGAACGGGATCATCACCACCGCGGTGATGTTGGCCACGAGGGTGACCCAGAGCAAGTCGCTGGTGGAGAAGCCGATGCCGTAGCCCTCCTGAGTCGCGTAGGCCACGCCGAAGACGAGGGTCGCCATGCCGATCACGTTGGTGAAGGTCATCAGGACGCAACGGACCAGGACCCACGGGTGGGTGCGCAGGAGGTCCACGATGGTGAACCGATGCGTCGTCGCCTTGACCTCGCCCGACTTCGCGAGGTACGCCGGGGGCTCCTGGACGCGACGACGGATGATGTACCCGGCCAGGATGACGAACGCGCTGAGCAGGAACGGGATGCGCCAGCCCCAGGCCTGGAACTGGTCGTCCGGGAGCAGGGCGGCGAGCGGGAGCAGGGCCCCCGTGGCCAGGATCGAGCCGAACTGCGTGCCCTGGAGACTGAAGCTCGCGAAGAAGCCGCGCTTGGCGTCGGGTGAGTGCTCGACGATCATCGCGCTGGCACCGCCGAGCTCGCCGGCGACGGCGAACCCCTGGATCAGGCGGAGGATCACCAGGAGGGTCGGCGCGAGGATACCGACCTGTGGGTACGTGGGCAGCAACCCGACCGCGAAGGTCGAGAAGCCCATCAGCAGCATCGCGAAGACGAGCACGTTCTTGCGACCGTGCCGATCCCCCCACGCGCCCAAGACGATGGCGCCCACCGGACGGGCGACGTAGCCCACCGCGTAGGTCGCCAGCGAGGCGATGATCGCGACGGTCGGGTTCCCGGTCGGAAAGAAAATCGACGGGAAGACGAGCGCCGCAGCCTGCGAGTACAACGCGAAGTCGTAGTACTCGAGCGCGCTCCCGATCCAGCCGCTCATCGCGGCTCTCTTCGGGTCCCGCTTGCCGAAGCGAACTTCACCTTGAATCTTGCCGGGTTCGGTACTCATGGGGTCCATCTCTCTCGTCAGCAGTGACGAGGGGCCGGCAGTTGCCCCTCGGGATGGTTGTCGTGATCTCGATGACCGAGAAAGCCGCGCACCTCGCCCAGCAGTGCCGACCCGCCCGGTACTTCTCGACGGTGATACGCCGGGCGTCGGGGATGCGTCGTGTCTTCATTGAATCGTTTCACGGGCCGGTTGCTACGATTGAAGCAGACTGTGATCGAACTCGCAAGGGCTTCGGATCGTCGGCACGCTATGTGAACCAGTCCTCAAGGTGCGTAGCGAGCGCAGGACCAATGGGGCGCCGGTTGTGGACGTTGGTTCTCGTCGTTGGGACCGCTCGAAGTGCCCGTTGGTTGAGAGCAGAGGGCTCGAGTCAGACGATGGCATCCGGTAGTTACAGTCGGCTGCCCAGCGGGAGGGAGCGCGGGGACCGCCGGGGGCGGCGGTTCAGTGCGGCACCTTCGAGCCTCGTTCCTTCGCGCCGCTCTGCTTGGATCGGCGGTAGGGAGCGCAAGCGAGTCGAGGATGCACCGTGTCATCTCGGCGGGGCTCTGTGGGACGGGCTGCCCGGTACCTGTCACCGCCGCGGCGATGCGTGCAGGCATGTCTCCGGGCGGCAGGAAGGCCGCGTCATCGACGTCGATCACGCACCCTAAGGCGGGCACCCGAGCGGCAGCGGTGATCAGGGCCGGAAGGTCGACAGCTTCGCCCTCGTCCTGCCAGGTACGAACGGATTCCTGCAGCAGCCACAGGCCCATGACGTTGCGGAGGTACCGGACGGTGCCGTCCAGTCCCAGCTCGTTGGCGAAGTTGGCAGCGCGGCTGGCCTCTGTGTGGACGGGCGCCTCGAGCTCGAGACCAACGAGGGACCAGGTACCGCAGGAGATGTAGGCGAAGTCGGGCCGGTCGGCGGGGACGGCGGCGACGGCGGAGGCCGTGTCATGGGAACCGACGGCCACGAGCCGGGCACTGGCAAGCCGCTTATCAGCAGCTCTATATCCTCCGCGTGTAGGCGGGCCTTTCCCCGGTTCCACCGCCACCCCGAAGGCGAAGCGATAAACGGGCGAGGTCATTCAAATCTTTCCGCTCGAGCTCGCTCAGGTTGTGATGATGACGTCGAGTGTGCGGGGGCCGTGGACGCCTTCGACGCGAATCAGTTCGATGTCGCTTGTCGCGCTTGGGCCGGCGATCCAGGTCAGCGGCCGCTCGGGGTGGTGACCCAGGATCGTTATCGCTTCGGGGACGGTGGCCACGATCTGCTCGCGCCCAAGAACGCACACGTGGTGGTCCGGCACGAGCGTGATGGCTCGCCGGCCCTGGTCCGGTTCGGCGTCGAGGACGATGGTGCCGGTCTCGGCGATGGCGACGCGGGCGCCGGTGAGTACGGCGCCGGCGGCGTCGAGGTCCTCGTTCGATAGCGGTGCACCGGTCGTGTCGGTGCCGATTTCTGCACCGATGACCGCGGCCGCCCGCACCCACTCCGCCGGCAGGCCGGGCGGGACCACGACGGACGCTCGTCCTCGGAGCAGCTCGCCCAGCAGCTGAACCAGATTCCCACCCGCGCACACCGCCACATTGGCCTGGTAGTCCCGGAGCCGGTCGACGAGCAGGGCGACGGCTTGGTCCGAGCCGGCGGCTACCTGCGATCGTGTGCGGTACTTCCGGGGGACGGGTGGAGCCGTTTGCTCTTGGGTCGTGGCCAGCGCGCCGCGGACGCGCGCGAGCACCGCCTCGCGGGCGTCCATCACTGCTCACCGTCGCCGTGGGTGCGGGCCCACCACTGTCGGAAGGTCGCTTTCGGTGGCTGCGGGACGTCGCGGACGTCGGTCCAGCCGTTCAGTGGTGGCGGCAGGTGAGAGATGCGGTCGTTCCGGGCGGCGATCCGGCCGAGTCGCGTGGCCCGTGCCGCCGGGCCGAAGCGCCGTCCGGAGGACATGGTCGCGCTGGCCGCCTTCATTGCGAGGTCCCAGCCGGTGGGCAGCGGGCGGCGCTGTTGAGCCTGGTTGAGGCGGTTGCGGAGGTGGACCAGGGCGGTGGGGATGTCGATCTTGACGGGGCAAGCCTCGTAGCAGGCACCGCACAGCGAGGACGCAAAGGGCAGCGATGCGGTGGGGTCGTGCTGATCTAGAGCGCCGCGGCTGCCGGTGCCGCGCAGCTGCGGGGTGAGGATGGCCCCGATCGGCCCGGGGTAGACCGAGCCGTAGGCGTGCCCCCCGGTGTGCTCGTAGACGGGGCAGACGTTCAGGCAGGCCGAGCAGCGGATGCAGTGCAGCGCCTGCCGGCCGACCTCGTCGGCCAGGGCCGTGGTGCGGCCGTTGTCGAGGAGGACCAGGTGGAAGGCCTGCGGCCCGTCGCCGGGGGTGATCCCGGTCCACATCGTGGTGTAAGGGTTCATCCGCTCCCCCGTGGAGGACCGCGGCAGGAGCTGGGTGAAGACCTCCAGGTCCCGGAACCGGGGCAGGACCTTTTCGATCCCCATCACGGTGATCAGCGTCTCGGGCAGGGTCAGGCACATCCGCCCGTTGCCTTCGGACTCGAACACCGCCACGGTGCCGGTCTCCGCGATCGCCAAGTTGGCGCCCGAGACCGCGACCTTGGCGGCGAGGAACTTTGCGCGCAGGTGTGCCCGGGCCGCCATGGCCAGCTCGCGTGGGTCGTTGCTCAGGTCCGCTGGCACCCCGCCCATCCGTGCGGCGAAGATCGCCCGGATCTCTTCCCGGTTCCGGTGGATCGCCGGGACCAGGATGTGCGAGGGCTGGTCCCCGGCGAGTTGGACGATCAGCTCGGCCAGGTCCGTCTCGACCGCCGTGATACCCGCGGCCTCGAGGTGCTCGTTCAGGCCGATCTCCTGGGTGGCCATCGACTTCACCTTGACCACTTCGGCCTCGCCGGTGGCCCGGACCAGGTCGGTGACGATCTGGTTCGCATCGGCGGCGTCCCGCGCCCAGTGCACAACGCCCCCGCGGGCGACCACGTTCTCCTCGAGCTGCACGAGGAGGTCGGGCAGGCGCGCCATCGCCTCGGCCTTGACCGCGGCGCCCGCCTCACGGAGGTCCTCCCAGTCCGGCAGCTCGGCGGTCGCCTGCAGCCGCTTGTCCCGGATGGTGCGCGTGGCACGCGCCAGGTTCGCCCGCATCTGACCGTTGCCCAGGGTCTCGTGGGCCGCCTCGGGGAACGACGGGCCCCAGCGCAGCGGGTCTGCCGGCCGGGTCGGTGGCTGTGGGGAGATCGAGGGCATGCCGAGGAACGTCGTCATCCCTGGCCCCCCTTCGCCGGGGCCGTGCCGGCGCGCCCCTCGGGCGCGGAGGCCGCGTGGCCGACGGCGGCGGGCGCCGTCGTGGTTTTCCGCGGACGGTCCACCGGCAGGACCACCGGCGACCACGGCTCCTCCCGGGTGGCGGCGAAAATCTCCGCGAGGTGCGCGACGTGAATCCCGGTCGCCGCGCGGGACAGGTGCCCACCCATGTTCATCAGGCACGAGTAGTCGCCCGCCGTGACCACCTCGGCGCCCGTGGCCACGACGTTGCGGGTCTTCGCCTCGACCATGGCCGCCGACGTCTCGGCGTTCTTCAGCGCGAACGTCCCGCCGAACCCGCAGCACGACTCCGCCTCCGGCAGGTCCACCAGGTCGATGCCCTCGACGGCGCGGAGCAGCCGCAGCGGCCGGTCCCCGACCTTGACGAGCCGGAGGGAATGGCAGGTCGGGTGGTAGGTGACCCGGTGCGGGAACCACGCCCCGACGTCGCTCATCCCCAGCACGTCGACGAGTAGTTCGGACAGCTCGTAGGTCTTCATGGCGACGGCAGCCGCGTCGCGGGCGAGCGCGTGCTCGCCCTGCTGATCGGCGACCATGGCCTGCTGGTGCCGGGTCGAGCCGACGCAGGACCCGGACGGCGCGACGATCGCGTCCCACTCACCGTCCAGGATCGGGGCGAAGGTGCCGACGTGGTTGCGGATCACCGGCATCGCCTCGCGGTAGTACCCCGTGTTGACGTGCATCTGCCCGCAGCACGCCTGCCCGGGAGGGAAGGCCACCTCGTGCCCGAGCCGCTCGAGGAGTCGGACGGTCGCCGCCGGGGCGTGCGGGAACATGGCGTCGGCGACGCAGGTGGCGAACAGGGCTATCCGCACGAGTCAGCCTTCCATGGAGCGGTTGTCAGACGAGGGTTGTGGGGACGTCGAACGGTCTCCTCCCGGGTGAGGCCCTCGACGCGGGAGCCGGCCACAGGTCCATGTATTCAGCGGAAATCTGCGACGCACCTCGACGTCCCACCCGATGAGGACGGAGAAGTTGCCGGCGCCGGCCTCGCTGGCGCCGATCTCGCTGATGCGCTGGCCGCCGGCGTCCATGCTGGCGAGGAGCTCGTCGAGCTCGGGGTAGGGCTGGGTAATGGGCATTGGCTGCTCCTAGCTGACGGTCTGGGCGGCGAGCCGGTGCGCGGCCTGCGCCCATGGCTCGGATGGGCCTGCGGGGTCGTAGCGGCGAGGCTGGCTGGAGGCGGCGACGATGCGGCGGATGCTCTCCAGCCCGCCGTCGATCTCGCCCATGGCGGCGGCCTGGGTGAGGAGGTTGCCCATTGCGGTGCCCTCGGCCGGCCCCGCGAGGACGGGCAGGCCGATGGCGTCGGCGGTCAGCCGGCACAGCAGATCGTTGCGGGCGCCGCCGCCAACCACATGCACGACGCCGATGTCGTGGCCGGCCAGTTGAGCCGCCTCCCGCGCTGCTCGTCGGTAGGCGAGCGCGAGCGAGTCAAGGATGCACCGGACGACCTCACCGCGACTGGTCGGCACCGGCTGCCCGGTGCGGCCGGCCGCCTCCGCGATGCGGGCCGGCATGTCGCCGGGAGGCAGGAACGTCGGGTCGTCGACGTCGATGACGCACCGCAGGGCCGGCACGTCCTCCGCCGCAGCGAGCAGCCCCGCGAGGTCCGGGTCGGCGCCGTCCTGCGCCGCCCAGGTGCGGAGCGACTCCTGGAGGAGCCACAGGCCCATGATGTTGCGGAGGTAGCGCACCGTGCCGTCGAGGCCCAGCTCGTTGGTGAAGTTGGCCGCCCGGCTCTGCTCCGTGCGGACCGGGTCGTCGAGCTCGAGGCCGACGAGGGACCACGTCCCGCAGGAGATGTAGGCGAAGTTCGGGTGCTGCGCCGGGACGGCGGCGACGGCGGAAGCCGTGTCGTGGGAGCCGACGGCCACGAGCCGGGTGCCTTCCAGGCCGGCGGGGGCGTCGCCGAGCGCGAGGGTGCCGACGACGGTGCCGGGCTCCACCAGCGGCGGCATTAGCTCGGCCACGGGCACGCCGAAGGCGTCTGCGACGACGGCGACGATGTCCGGCGCCCATGTCCGGGTGGCCGGATCGACCAGGCCGGTGGTGGAGGCGTTGGTGACCTCTACGACTTCGGCCCCGGTGAGCCAGTACCCGAGGAGGTCGGGCACGAGCAGGAGCCGGCGGGCCGCGGCGAGCTGCGCGCTGCCGGCGGCGGCGGCCAGCTGGAAAACGGTGTTGAACGGCTGGATCTGCAGGCCGGTCCGGGCGTACAGCCGCTCGGCCGGAACGTGCGCGAAGACCTGGTCCGGGGCGCCCGTGGTCCGTGGATCGCGGTAATGGACAGGGTTGCCAAGCAAAGCGCCGTCCGCGTCGAGCAGGCCGTAGTCCACCGCCCAGGAGTCGATGCCCACCGAGGTGATAGGCCCGTGCTCGCGCGCGGCCTTGCGTAGGCCGGCGAGGATGCCGTCGTACAGGCGCAGCACGTCCCAGTGCAGGACGGTCCGCTCTCCCGCCCGGACCGGCACCGGACCGTTGGGAAACCTCTCGACCTCCGCCGTGACCAGGACCCCCCGGTCGATCCGGCCGACGACGACGCGGCCGCTGGACGCGCCGAGGTCGACCGCGAGGTACGTGCCCGGCCGGGCGCCCGCCGTGCGGTGGGAGCCCGGGTCCTGCCGTGTGGTCATCGCAGGAAGGCGGCGGCCACGCCGGAGTCGACCGGGATGTGCAGGCCGGTCGTCTGGACGAGGTCGGGTCCGGTGAGCGCGAAGACCGCGGCGGCGACGTGCTCGGGGAGGACCTCGCGCTTGAGCAGGGTGCGCTGGGCGTAGTACTTGCCGAGCTCGGACTCCTCGACGCCGTAGACCTCGGCCCGCTTGGCGCCCCATCCGCCGGCGAAGATGCCGGAGCCGCGCACGACGCCATCGGGGTTGATGCCGTTGACGCGGATGCCGTGCTCGCCGAGCTCGGCCGCGAGTAGGCGGACCTGGTGGGCCTGGTCCGCCTTGGTCGCGCCGTAGGCGACGTTGTTGGGGCCGGCGAAGAGGGAGTTCTTGGAGGAGATGTAGACGATGTCCCCGCCCATGTCCTGGGCGATCATCGCCCGCGCGGCCTCTCGGGAGACGAGGAAGGAGCCGCGGGCCATGACGTCGTGCTGGAGGTCCCAGTCCCTCGTCGTCGTCTCGAGAAGTGGCTTGGAGATGGACAGGCCGGCGTTGTTGACAACGAGGTCGACCCCGCCGAAGGCGAGGGCGGCCGCGTCGATGAGGGCGGCGACGTCGTCCTCGCTGGTGACGTCCGCCCGGACGGCGATCGCGACGTCCGGCCCGCCGAGGGCGGTGGCGACGTCCTGGGCGTTGTCGAGGTTGAGGTCGGCGATGACCACGCATGCGCCCTCGGCGGCGAGGCGCTCGGCGGTGGCGCGGCCGATGCCCGAGGCTGAGCCGGTGACCAGGGCGATGCGGGTGGCCAGCGGCTTTGGCTTGGGCATGCGCTGGAGCTTGGCCTCCTCCAGCGCCCAGTACTCGATGCGGAACTTCTCGGTCTCGTCGATCGGGGCATATGTGGAGATGGCTTCGGCACCGCGCATGACGTTGATGGCGTTGACGTAGAACTCCCCGGCCACGCGGGCGGTCTGCTTGTTCTTGCCGAAGGAGAACATGCCCACGCCGGGCACGAGCACGATGGCCGGGTCGGCCCCGCGCATGGCCGGCGAGTCGGGCTGGGCGTGGCGCCGGTAGTAGGCGGCGTAGTCGGCGCGGTAGGCCTGGTGGAGCTCGGCCAGGCGGGCCAGGACGTCCTTGATCGGCGCGGTGGCGGGCAGGTCGAGGACGAGCGGCTTGACCTTGGTGCGCAGGAAGTGGTCCGGGCAGGAGGTGCCCAGCTCGGCCAGCGGGGCCAGCTTCTCGCGGGAGAGGAAGTCCAGGACGACGTCGGAATCGGTGAAGTGGCCGACCTGCGGGGCGTCGGTGGAGGCCAGCCCGCGGATGGTCGGTGCCAGGCGTGCGGCCCGGGCGCGCCGCTCGTGTTCGGGGAGGGCTTCGAAGCCGGGGCGGACGTCGCCGAAGGGGTGGACCCCCTCTGCTGTCAGGGCTCCGGTGCGCTCGTCGATGTAGGCCTGCACGGAGCGGATGATCTCCAGGGAGCGAGCCTCGGCCTCCTCGCTGGTGTCCCCCCAGGCGGTGACGCCGTGTCCGCCGAGGATGCAGCCGATCGCCTGGGGGTTGTCCTTCTTGATGGCGGCGATGTCGAGGCCGAGCTGGAAGCCGGGCCGGCGCCAGGGCACCCAGACGACGCGGTCGCCGAAGATCTCCCGAGTCAGCTGCTCGCCGTCGGCGGCGGTCGCCACGGCGATACCGGAGTCGGGGTGGAGGTGGTCCACGTGCGCGGCGTCGACCAGCCCGTGCATCGCGGTGTCGATCGAGGGTGCGGCGCCGCCCTTGCCGTGCAGGCAGTAGTCGAAGGCGGCGACCATCTCGTCCTCCCGGTCGATGCCGGGATAGACGTCCACCAGGGCGCGGACGCGGTCCAGGCGCAGCACGGCCAGGCCGGACTCGGTCAGGGTGCCCAGGTCGCCGCCCGAGCCCTTGACCCAGACGAGCTCCACGTCCTGACCGGTGACCGGGTCCTTCTCGGTGCCCTTGGCGGATGTGTTGCCGCCGGCGTAGTTGGTGTTGCGGGGGTCCGCGCCCAGGCGGTTGGAGCGGGCGAGGAGGTTGGTGACCGCAGGGTTCGTCACTGTGCTGCCTTTCGAGACGCTGCTTCGCGTGGAAGGGGTGGACGGTGGTGGTCGGCGCGGTCAGGCGCCCCAGCCGGCCTGGCTGCCACCGACGCGCTCGGCGGCGATCTTCTCGGCGTAGCCGGACGCCGCGTAGGCGGCCATGGGGTCGGGGTCCAGCTCCTGCTCGTCGCGTAGCGCCGCGAGGAGGCCTCGGACGTCGGTGTTGTAGGCGTCCATCAGGGCGGCGTTGGCGCCGAGCACGTCACCGGCCTGCTGCGCCGCCCCCAGCGCCTCGCGGTCGACGAGGAGGGCCTTGGCGGTGGCCTCCTGGACATTCATGACCGAACGGATCTGGCCGGGGATCTTCGGCTCGATGTTGTGGCACTGGTCCAGCATGAAATTCACGCCCGAGGCCGCGTCCAGCGCCCCGGCGCCGACGATCTCGTTCATGATCCGGAACAGCTGGAACGGGTCGGCGGCACCGGCCATGAGGTCGTCGTCGGCGTAGAAGCGGGAGTTGAAGTCGAACGCGCCCAGGCGCCCGACCCGCAGCAGCTGGGCCACGATGAACTCGATGTTGGTGCCTGGGGCATGGTGTCCGGTGTCCAGCACGACCTTCGCCCGGTCGCCCAGGGCCATGCAGTGCAACAGCGAGGTGCCCCAGTCGGGAATGTCGGTGGCGTAGAACGCCGGCTCGAAGAACTTGTACTCGAGGATGAGCCGATGCTCGGGGTCGAGGGCGGCGTAGATCTCGGCCAGGCCCTCGGCTAGCCGGTCCTGCCGCGCCCGCAGGTCGTCCTGGCCGGGGTAGTTCAGTCCGTCGGCGAGCCAGATCTTCAGATCCGTCGACCCGGTCGCCCGCATGATCTCAATACACTGCAGGTGGTGGTCCACCGCCTTGCGGCGCACGCGTGGGTCGGGATTGCACAGCGAGCCGAGCATGTACTCGTCGTCCTGGAAGACGTTGGAGTTGACCGCTCCGAGGCTCACCCCCAAGTCTTCCGCGTGGCGCCGCAGCTCGGCGAAGTCGTCGACGAGGTCCCAGGGGATGTGCAGCGAGACGCGAGGGGTGACACCCGTGTAGCGGTGCACCTGGGCGGCATCGGCGATCTTCTCGTACGGGTCCCGCGGCACGCCGGGCTGGGCGAAGACCTTGAACCGGGTGCCAGAGTTGCCGAACGCCCACGACGGCACCTCGATCGTCTGGTGCCGTAGCGCCCGCACCACGTCGTCGCGGACGGCGGGCCTGGTGTTCACATCAACCATCTCTAACTCTCCGTCGAGTCGTACGGGGTGCCACACGTGGCGGTTTGAACCGATTCACTTGATACTAGGCGTGTGCTGGTAGCCCGTCAACAGCCCTGCTGTCCGACGCGACGCAACCGGCAGGACCTACGCTCGGACGACGGGCAGCATCGCGGGGAGGTAGCGGATGGTTGCGAACGGAAGTCGGGCAGGGATCCGCGATGTGGCGCAGACGGCCGGGGTCTCGGTCGGGACGGTGTCCAACGTCCTCAATCGCCCTGCCCTCGTCTCCCCGGCGACCCGTGAGCGTGTGCTGTCGGTGATCGAGGAGCTGAACTTCGTCAGGAACGCCTCCGCCCGGCAGCTCCGGGAGGGCAAGGTTCGAACGGTGGGTGCGGTGGTGCTGGACATCGCCAACCCCTTCTTCACTGAAATGGCGCGTGGCATCGAGGACCGGCTGGCGACCGAGGACTTCACCCTCATGCTGTCCAGCTCCGACGGTGACCCAGAACGCGAGGGGCGCTACCTGCGGCTCTTCGAGGAGCAGGGCGTCCACGGCGTCCTGGTCAGCCCGTCGCGGGGAACGCGAGGGAACATCGACAAGCTGCGCCGCCACGGCGTGCCGGTGGTTCTCCTGGACTACCGCAGCCAGGCCGGCGATGTCTCCTCGGTCTCCGTCGACGACGTCGCTGGCGGGACGCTCGCCGTGCGTCACCTGCTGGAACGAGGTCATCGCCGTATCGCCTTCCTCAACGGCCCGTTGTCGATCCAGCAGTGCGTCGACCGCCGCGACGGCGCCGTGGCCGCGTTCCAGTCGGCGGGGCTGGACCCCGCCGACGGGCTGCTCGAGATTCCGATGCCGGCGCTGAACGCGGCCGCCGGGGACGTCGCCATGGAAGGGCTCCTCGACCTCGATGAGGCGTCGCGGCCCACCGCCGTCTTCTGCGTGAACGACCTGACGGCCCTGGGGGCCATGCGTTGCGCCCGTCGCGCAGGGTTGTCGATCCCCGAGGACATGGCATTCGTCGGGTACGACGACATCCAGTACTCCGCTGAGCTGATGACGCCCTTGACCTCGGTGCGCCAGGCGATGCACCGGATGGGATGGACGGCCGCCGACCTCCTGCTGCGGTCCGAGGACGGGCCGGAGCAGGTGGTCTTCGAGCCCGAGCTCATCGTTCGGGAGTCGAGTGGGCCGGTGCGCGAGAGGCCGACCAGGTCGCCGTGAAGCGGTGTTGCCCAGACTCCACCTGCACGACGTCCTCTCCCGGAAGGTCGACGGTGGCCCGCACGCCGGTGGGCACGTCCACCTCGACCACGAGCTCGGTCCCTTGAGATGCCACCCGGCGGCGATCCTGCCGTAGGGCGACTCGTGCACCGCCTGGGACGAGGTCAGGTCCCTCCCGGACGGGGGCGGACAAGGACGTGGCGGTACCCGGGGCTCGAGCGGCGCCAGACCGGCCACCACCCGGTGGAGCCAGTCGGCCACCGCACCCAGGGCGTAGTGATTGAAGGAAGTCATCTCGCCGGGGTTGACCGAACCGTCCGGGCGCATGCTGTCCCAGCGCTCCAAGATCGTCGTGCCACCCTCCTTGACCGTGTAGAGCCAGGACGGGCACTCGTCCTCGAGCAACAGGTCGTACGCGGTCTCTGTGTGCCCGTGAGGGTCAGGGCGTCGGTGATGATCGGGGTTCCGACGAAGCCGGTCGCGATGCGGTTGTCGTCCTCCTGCACCAGCTCAGCCAGCGTGCCCCGGCGCGGCGCCGCAGGTCCTCCTCCGGTAGGAGGTCGAAGGCCAGGCCGAGGGCGTAGCGGTCTGCGCGTCGCTCGTCATCAGGCCGTCCGGCCGGACGTAGGTGGCGACGAAGGCGTCCCGCACGTTGTCGGCCAGCCGGCCGTCAGCGCGCACCGCTCGCGCGAGGCCACCCGGCAGATTTCCGGGCGCGAGCACTGGGCGCAACGACCAACCCCAGTGCTGGTCGAGTAACAACAAGGCCCCTTCTGCTCGAGGAGGGCCATGCTGTTGCCTCTGTAGGCGACGGGTTGCGCATCTGCGCAGTCAGGGCCCGATCATGAATCGACGGAATCCGTCCAAACGATCCAGTGGGCGGTTCGGGCACTGGAGATCTCGTAGCGTCGCCGACGCCAGGGCTTGAAGATCCTCGGAATCGCGGGGCTTCTGGCTCGCTGAGATAACGAGACCAACCGCCTTGGCTGGGTGGAGAGGCGTCTCGCCGACCGCGAGAAGGTCGGGGGTTCGAATCCCCTAGCTCCACCGAAGTCGCAGGACGTACCGGGAGGCCGGACCCGCAGGGTCCCGGGCTTCGTCGTTGCCGGAAACCAGGCGCCCGAACTTCTTGCTTAGGTGAGCCTTACCTCATATTGTCCCGGGCAGGATCGGGGCGCACCGCCCCGTCGGCACCGGGGAGAGCCCATGGCCCGCACGACCGCCCGCCGTCGCACTGCCGCCCTCGCGGCGTCCCTCGCCGCCGTCACGGGTCTCGCGGCCTGCGGCAGCGGCGAGCCCGAGGCGACCCCGGGGACGGCGGGCACCACCCCGGCCGGGGAGAGCGCCACGCTGACGATCTACTCAGGCCGCAACGAGAACCTCGTCGGGCCGCTGCTCGAGCAGCTCGAGGCGGCGGTGGGCACCCAGGTGGAGGTCCGGTACGCCGGCACCAGCGAGCTCGCCGCCCAGCTGCTGGAGGAGGGCGAGAACACCGACGCCGACCTGTTCTTCTCCCAGGACGCGGGCGCCCTCGGGGCGCTGGCCCGCGCGGACCGGCTGGCGCCGCTGCCCGACGACGTCCTGCAGCTCGTGCCGGGGGAGTACCGCGACGCGAACGGGCAGTGGGTGGCCACCTCCGCGCGGGCCCGCGTGCTCGCGTACGACCCGGCCCAGGCGCCCGAGGTCGAGCAGATGACCGGCATAGACCAGATCCTCGACGAGAAATACCGCGGGAGGCTCGGCTACGCGCCCACCAACGCCTCCTTCCACGCCTTCGTCACCGCCCTGCGCGTCGAGCGCGGCGAGGACGGGGCCCGCGAGTGGCTCGAGCGGTTCGCGGCCCTGGAGCCGCAGGGCTACGACAACAACGTCGCCGTGCTGGACGCCGTCGACAGCGGGCAGGTCGCCGTCGGGCTGATCAACCACTACTACTGGTACGAGAAGGTCGCCGAGGAGGGCGCGGACGCCGTCAACGCCCGGATCCGCTACCTCAGCAGCGACGACCCCGGCGCCCTGGTCAACGTGGCCGGCGCGGGCGTGCTGGCGGGCTCGGACGCCGAGGACGCCGCCGTCGCCGCGGTGGAGTACCTGCTCTCCGACGAGGCGCAGCAGTACTTCGCCGACGAGACGGCGGAGTACCCGGTGGTCGAGGGCATCACCAGCACGCGGCACGACGTCCAGCCCCTCGGGGAGACCCTGAGCATCGACCTCAACGACCTCGAGTCCCTCGACCAGACCCTGGTGCTGCTGGACGAGGTCGGGCTGACCTGACATGACCGTGGCCGCCGCCCGCCCGCGGCGCCGACCCCGCGCCGCCGGCCGGCGCCCGCCGGCGGTGCTGCTCGTGCCCGCCGCGCTCGCCGTCGTCGTGGCGCTGCTGCCCCTCGGCTATCTCGTGGTGCGCACCGCCGAGGCGGGCTGGCCCGCGGTGTGGGACACGCTGTGGCGCGAGCGGACCCTGTGGCTGGTGCTGCGCAGCCTCGGGCTGGCGGCCGCCGTGACCGCCGCGAGCGTCGTCGTCGGGCTCGGCCTGGCCTGGCTCACCACCCGCACGGACCTGCCCGGCCGCCGGGCGTGGGCGGTGGTCGCGGCCCTGCCGCTGGCCGTGCCCAGCTTCGTCGCCGCGTACGCCTGGGTGTCGGTCGTGCCGCAGGTCGCCGGCTTCTTCGGCACGTGGCTGGTGCTCACCGCCTGCACCTACCCCTACGTCTACCTGCCGGTGGCCGCCGCGCTGCGTCGCAGCGACCCGGCGCTGGAGGAGGTCGCGCGCTCGCTGGGCCGCGGCGCCTGGCGCACCTACCTCACCGTCACGGCCCGGCAGGTGCGCCCCGCCGTCGCCGCCGGCGCGCTGCTGGTGGCCCTGTACGCGCTCAGCGACTTCGGCACCCCGTCGCTGCTGCGTTACGACGTCTTCACCCGGGTCATCCACACCTCCTACCGGGCCTCGTTCGACCGCACCCCCGCGGCGGTGCTGTCCCTCGTGCTCGTGGTCCTCACGGTCGCCATCACGGTGGCGGAGGCCCGCAGCCGCGGCCGGGCCGAGCACGCCCGGCTGGGCAGCGGCTCGGCGCGCAGCCCCCGCACCGTCCGGCTGGGTCGCGGCAGGCCGCTGGCGCTGCTGGGGGCCGGCGCCGTCGCCGCGGTCTCCCTGGGCTACCCCGCGGCCGTCCTGGCCTACTGGGTGACCCGCGGCCGCTCCGCCGGCGTCGAGCTCGAGCGGCTGGTGCCGGCCGGTGCGGCGACGCTGTGGGTCGCCCTGCTCGGCGCGGTGGCGGCGACGGCGCTGGCCGTGCCGGTCGGGATCCTGGCCGCCCGCTTCCCGCACCGGGGCGGGCGCCTGGTCGAGCACGCCACCTACGCGGGGCATGCCCTGCCCGGCATCGTCGTCGCCCTGGCGCTGGTCTTCTTCGGGGCCCGCTACGCCCAGCCGATCTACCAGCGCACGCCGCTGCTGGTGCTCGCGTACGCCGTGCTGTTCATGCCGGCGGCGATCGGGGCGGTCCGCTCGGCGGTGGCGCAGAGCCCCCGGAGCATGGAGGAGATCGCCCGCTCGCTCGGCCACCGGCCGCTGGCGGTGCTGCGCCGGGTCACCGTGCCGCTGGCTGGGCCCGGCATCGCCGCCGGGTTCGCCCTGGTCATGCTCACCGTCATGAAGGAGCTGCCCGCCACCCTCCTGCTGCGCCCCACCGGCGTGGACACCCTCGCCACCCGGCTGTGGACGGAGACGGGCGTGGGGGCGTACGCGGCGGCGGCCCCCTACGCCGTCACTCTGGTGCTGCTGGCCGCCGTGCCCACCTTCGTGCTCACCCGCGTGCAGGCCAGGCTGGTCTCCGACGACACCGCCACGCTGGTGGGCGCGGAGACGGGAGGGGAGACGTGAAACGCCTCGAGGTCCGCGGCCTGCGCAAGTCCTTCGGTGTCACCGAGGTCCTGCGGGGGCTCGACCTCGCGGTGCCGTCGGGGGCGCTGGCCGCCGTGCTCGGCCCGTCCGGGTGCGGCAAGACCACGCTGCTGCGGGTGGTGGCGGGCTTCGAGGAGGCCGACGCGGGCGAGGTGCGCATCGGCGACCGGGTGGTGACCGCCGGCCGGCAGGGCCTGCCGCCGGAGCGCCGCCGCGTCGCCGTCGTGCCCCAGGAGGGCGCGCTGTTCCCGCACCTGTCCGTGGCCGACAACGTCGCGTTCGGGCTGCCGCGCCGGCACGCCGCCCGCCGCCGCGAGCGGGTGCGGGACCTCCTCGCCCTGGTGGGCCTGGCCGACCTGGGGGAGCGGATGCCCGCCCAGCTCTCCGGCGGGCAGCAGCAGCGCGTCGCCGTGGCCCGGGCGCTGGCACCTGACCCGGACGTCGTCCTGCTCGACGAGCCCTTCTCCGCCCTGGACGCGGGGCTGCGCGCGGCCGTGCGGGAGGACGTGCGCGCGGCGCTCCACGAGACCGGCGCCACCGGGGTCCTCGTGACCCACGACCAGGAGGAGGCCCTGAGCGTCGCCGACCTGGTCGCCGTGATGCGGGCGGGCCGGGTGGTGCAGTGCGCCGCTCCCGAGCAGCTCTACCGGGCCCCGGCCGACCTGGAGGTGGCGACCTTCGTGGGGGAGGCGGTGGTGCTGCCCGCCGAGGTCAGCGGCGGCGTCGCGGAGACGGCCCTGGGCCGCCTGGCCCTGCTGCGCGGCGACGGCGGTGCGGACGGGCCCGGGCTGGTCGCGGTGCGCCCCGAGCAGGTGCACATCGTGGGAGCCGGCCGCGGCGGTGTCAGGGCCCGCGTCCTCGGGACGACGTTCTACGGCCACGACGCCACGGTGCGCCTGACCGTGGCCGGCCCGGGCGGCGCCGAGGTGGCCGTGCAGTGCCGGACGCAGGGCCCGCTGCCCGCGGAGGAGGTCGTCGAGGTGGTGGTCGCGGGCCCGGTGTCGTTCTTCCCCGGCTCCGCCGCGCTCGCCTGAGGGTCGCTGGGCCTCGGTGGCGAGGCCACGGGCCCGACCGGACGGCCGCGAGGCCAAGGTTCCGCGGGCCGCCGAAGGGGCGTCAGGCGGCCCGCCGGCCGCCCGCCCAGGGACCCGGGCGGCGCGCCGCGCCGGCGCTGCGCCTGCTGCTCGGCGGGGTCCCCGACCGAGCGACGGACAGGCACCGCCGTTCCCTGGTGCCTGCCGGCCTGCCCCGGGCGGGGCCGCGGCGTAGCCTCGGGAACGTCGAGAGGAGACAAGACGTGACCACCACGACCCAGCGCGGCGAGGACGTCCGCGATCGGCAGGAGGCGCTGCTCGGCGCGCTGCACACCGGCCTGTTCATCGACGGCGAGTGGCGCGAGGCCGCGGGCGGGCGCCGGTTCGAGGTCGAGGACCCCGCGACCGGAGAGGTGCTCACCACCGTCGCCGACGCCACCCCGGAGGACGCCCTGACAGCCCTCGACGCCGCCGACCGGGCCCAGGCCGCCTGGGCGCGCACGGCCCCGCGCGAGCGCGGCGAGATCCTGCGGCGCGCCTTCGAGGCGGTCACCGCGCGCGCGGACGACTTCGCGCTCCTCATGACCCTGGAGATGGGCAAGCCGCTGACCGAGGCCCGCGGCGAGGCGACCTACGGCGCGGAGTTCCTGCGGTGGTTCTCCGAGGAGGCCGTGCGCGTCTCCGGCCGCTACAACCCGGCGACCGACGGGAGGTCCCGGGTGCTGGTGACCAAGCGGCCCGTGGGCCCGTGCGTGCTCATCACGCCGTGGAACTTCCCCCTGGCCATGGCCACCCGCAAGATCGGCCCGGCGCTCGCGGCAGGCTGCACCGTGGTCCTCAAGCCCGCCAGGCTCACGCCGCTGACCGCCCTGCTGCTCGCGGACGTGCTCGCCGAGGCCGGCGTGCCGGCCGGCGTCGTCAACGTCATTCCCACCACCGAGGCGGGCGCGACCACCGGCCCGCTGCTGCGGGACCCGCGCACCCGCAAGCTGTCCTTCACCGGCTCCACCGAGGTGGGCCGCTCGCTGCTCGCGGACGCCGCCGGCCAGGTCCTCCGGACCTCGATGGAGCTCGGCGGCAACGCGCCGTTCCTGGTGTTCGAGGACGCCGACGTCGACGCCGCCGTGGCCGGGGCGATGGCGGCGAAGTTCCGCAACGGCGGGGAGGCGTGCACGGCGGCCAACCGGTTCCTCGTGCACGAGGACGTCGCCGAGGAGTTCACCGCGAAGCTGCTGGAGAAGGTCCGCGGCGTCAAGGCCGGGCCCGGCGTGGAGGACGGCGTCACCCTCGGCCCCCTGGTCGAGCGGAAGCAGCGGGACAAGGTCGCCGAGCTCGTCGACGACGCCGTCGCCCACGGGGCGCGGGTGCTCCACGGCGGCGAGGTGCCGCAAGCGCCCGGCTGGTTCTACCCCGCCACGGTGCTCACCGGCGCCGACGCGGGCGCGCGCCTGCACCGGGAGGAGATCTTCGGCCCGGTCGTCTCCATCACCACCTTCCGCGACGAGGACGAGGCGGTTCGCCTGGCCAACGACACCGAGTACGGGCTCATCTCCTTCGTCTTCACCCGCAGCCTCGACCGCGGGCTGCGCATGGCCGAGGTGCTCGAGACCGGCATGCTGGGGCTGAACTCGGGCGTGATCTCCAACCCGGCCGCGCCCTTCGGCGGCGTCAAGCAGTCGGGCGTCGGTCGCGAGGGCGCGCACGAGGGCATCGAGGAGTACCTCGAGACGGTCTACGTGGGCATCGCCGACCCGATGGCCTGACGGTTCGCCGGTCGGCGGCGCCGCGGGTTCGGCGCGCGGCGCTTGCCGGGCCCGCGGCCCTTTTTCGGCGCCGTGCCCGGCCCGGCCGGCGGCCTTGCCCGGCCCGCGGCTCTGCCCGCGGCTCTGCCCGGCCCGCGGCCTTGCCCGGCTCATTGGGGAAACTCCGTCAGGAATATTAGTCTGACGAAGTAACCCCAATCGACGCCTTGAAGCCCGCACGTCTCGACGCCGCGGCGCTCCGAAGCCTGCTCCTCTTGACGTATCGACGCGGGACGCCTGCCCGCTGCGCGCGCCTGCATGCGCTCGACGCCGCGACGCGTGCACGCCTGCACACCGCCTGCACGCCTGCACGCCTGCACGCTCCCGACGCCGACGCCGACGCCGACGCGCCGCATTTTTGACGCCTCGACGTCCGCCGGGTGGGCCCGGCCGCCCGGCCTGGCGCTCCGTTGGTGCACGCGCCGTTGTCGGCCTGTGCGCAGAGCCCTAGAGTTTCGGTATGCCGAAACGTCGCGGTGAGGGGCACCTAGATCGGCGCCGGAGGGGGGCCCGGCCTCCCGCGGTCGGCCTCGCCGTCGCGGCGCTCCTCGCGGGCTGCGCGGTCGCCTCCCCGCCCGCCGACGGGCGGACGCCCGCCACGGACGGCGCGGATGACGGGCGCCCGCTCGTGCTCACCACCTTCACCGTGCTGGCGGACATGGCTAGGAACGTCGCGGGGGAACACGTCCGGGTGGAGTCGATCACCGACGTCGGCGCCGAGATCCATGGCTACGAGCCCACGCCGGCGGACCTGACCCGGGCGGCCGGAGCCGATCTGGTGCTCGACAACGGTTTGGGCCTGGAGGCCTGGTTCGAGCAGTTCATCGCGGACGTCGACGCGCCGCACGCGGTGCTGTCCGAGGGCATCGACCCGCTGCCCATCGCCGGCGAGGCGCACCTGGCCAACCCCCACGCGTGGATGTCGCCCGTGGCCGGGCAGGTCTACGTGGAGAACATCGCCGCGGCGCTCACCCGGCTCGATCCCGCTCACGCCGCCGACTACGCCGCAAACGCCGACGCCTACGCCGCCGAGCTCGACGCCCTCCACGCCGAGCTGGTGGAGGAGCTGGCGGAGCTTCCCCCGAACCAGCGGGTGCTGGTCACCTGCGAGGGGGCCTTCTCCTACCTGGCGCGCGACGCCGGGCTGGAGGAGGCGTACCTGTGGCCGGTCAACTCCGAGCGGCAGTCCACCCCCCGCCAGGTGGCGGCCGTCATCGACCGCGTGCGGGCGGACGACGTGCCCGCCGTCTTCTGCGAGTCGACGGTCAGCGACGAGGGGCAGCGGCAGGTCGCCGCCGAGACCGGCGCGCGCTTCGGCGGCGTGCTGTTCGTCGACTCCCTCTCCGAGCCGGACGGCCCGGTGCCCACCTACCTGGACCTGCTGCGCCACGACGCGCGCACCATCGTGGCCGGGCTCACCGGCGCGGAGGAGGACCGATGAGCAGACCCGTGCCACCCGGGCTCCCAACGGACCGGACAACCTCCGTCGCCCCGGCCGCGCCCGGCGGGGACCCGGCCGCGCCCGGCGGGGACCCGGCCGCGCCCGGCGGGGACCCGGCCGCGCCCGGGGCGGTTGGGACGCCGGCCGCCGGCGGGCGCGCTGCCACGATGGCGCTGGAAGTGACCGACCTGACCGTGCGCTACGGCGCCGTCACTGCCCTCGACGGCGTCACCTTCGCGCTGCCGCCGGCGCGGGTCACCGGGCTGGTGGGGATGAACGGCTCCGGCAAGTCCACCCTGCTGAAGTCCGTCATGGGACTCGTCCGGCCCGCCCGGGGCACCGTGCGGATCCTGGGCGCCGGCACCGAGCAGGCCCGCCGCCGCGGCGCCGTCGCGTACGTGCCCCAGAGCGAGGACGTCGACTGGACCTTCCCGGTCAGCGTCCGCGACGTGGTGCTCATGGGCCGCTACGGCCGCCTCGGGCTCACCCGCCGTCCGCACCGGCAGGACCGGGAGGCCGTCGAGGCCGCGCTGGACAGGGTGGAGCTGCTCCCGCTCGCCGACCGGCAGATCGGCGCGCTGTCGGGCGGGCAGCGCAAACGGGCGTTCGTCGCCCGCGGCATCGCGCAGGGCGCGCAGGTGATGCTGCTCGACGAGCCGTTCGCCGGGGTCGACAAGCGCACCGAGGCCACGATCACCGCACTGCTGCGCGAGCTCGCCGCCGACGGCCGGACGGTCCTCGTGTCCACCCACGACCTGCAGTCCCTGGACACGCTGTGCGACGACGCCCTGCTGCTCCAGCGGCGGGTGCTGCTCCACGCGGCGCCCCGGGAGGTACTCCGGCCCGAGCATCTCGCCCGAGCCTTCGGGGTCGACCTCTCCGACGCCCGCCCCGAGGAGGTGGCCCCGTGATAGAGCTGCTCGCTGAGCCGCTGGCCTACGGCTTCATGCAGCGCGCCTTCGCCGTCAGCGTGCTGGCGGCGGTGGTGTGCGGGGTGCTGAGCTGCTGGCTGGTGCTCATCGGCTGGTCGCTGATGGGCGACGCCGTCTCCCACGCCGTGCTGCCCGGCGTCGTGCTCGCCTATGTGCTCGGCGTCCCCTTCGCCGCCGGGGCGCTGGTCTTCGGCCTGCTCGCGGTGGCGCTGATCGGGGAGGTGCGCGACCGGTCGGTGATCCGCGAGGACGCCGCCATCGGCGTGGTCTTCACCGTCCTGTTCGCGCTCGGCCTCGTGCTCATCTCCGTCACGCCGAGCCAGACGGACCTGAACCACATCCTGTTCGGCAACCTCCTCGGGGTCTCGCCGGAGGACCTCCTGCAGGTGGTGCTGCTCGGGGCGGTCACCCTGGCGGTGCTCGTGCTCAAGCGCCGGGACCTGACGCTCTACGCCTTCGACACCACCCACGCCCAGGCCGTCGGGCTGAACCCGCGTCGGCTGGGGGCGCTGCTGCTCGCGGTCCTGGCGCTGACGGTCGTGGTGGCGCTGCAGGCGGTCGGGGTGGTGCTGGTGGTGGCGATGCTGATCATCCCGGGTGCGACGGCGCGGCTGCTCACCGACCGCTTCGGCCGGATGCTGGTGCTGGCGCCCGTCCTCGCCGCCGCGTGCGCCGTCGTCGGGATCTACGCCAGCTACTACCTCGACACCTCCTCGGGCCCGATGGTTGTGCTCGCCCAGGGCGTGAGCTTCCTGGCCGCGTACCTGCTGGTGCCGGCCCGGGGGCTGCTGCGCCGCTGCGGTCGCCGGGACGCCCACGCGCCGGCCCCGCTCGCGTAGCGTGTGCGCCGTGACCGAGGAGCTGACCGCCGCCAACCAGGACTACCTCAAGGTGATCTGGACGGCGCAGGAATGGTCCGCAGAGCCGGTCACCACGACGCTGCTGGCCCGGAAGATGGGCTTCTCCCCGTCCACGGTCTCCGAGGCCGTCAAGAAGCTGACGGCCTCCGGGCTGCTCGCGCACGCCCGGTACGGCGCGATCGAGCTGACCGAGCCCGGGCGCGCCGCCGCGCTGGCGATGGTGCGCCGGCACCGCATCATCGAGACGTTCCTCGTGGCCGAGCTCGGCTACGCCTGGGACGAGGTGCACGACGAGGCGGAGGTGCTCGAGCACGCCGTCTCGGATCGGCTCGTCGACGCCCTCGACGCCCGGCTCGGCCACCCGCGCCGCGACCCGCACGGGGACCCGATCCCCACGCCGGCCGGGGAGGTCCCCGCCCCGCCGGCCACGCCGCTGCACCTGGTGGAGGACGGCACGGTGCGGGTCGCGCGCATCTCGGACACGGACCCGCAGGTGCTGCGCTACTTCGCGGACCTCGGCGTCACGCTGGACACCGAGCTGCGCGTCCTCGCGCGCAAGGACTTCGCGGGCACGCTCACCCTCGAGGTCGCCGGCCGGCCCGGGACGAGGGAGGTCGGGCTGACCGCCGCAGAGGCGGTGTGGGTGACCAGGGCCTGACGCGCGGGCTGAGTCGCACACGCCGGCGCCCCGCGGGCTGAGTCGCACACGCCGGCGCCCCGCGGGCTGAGTCGCACATGCCGGCCCCCGCGGGCCGGTTCGGCGGGGCGGCGCCTCCCACCGCCTCGCCGCCGGTCGGGCTTACCGCCTGCCGGTGAACCCGTCCATCGACCGGTGGACGCCGAAGAACCGGGCGAGCCGGTCCCAGGCCCGGGGCGGCAGCACGCCGCGGGCCGCGCGCGCCACGTGCACCGTGGGAGGTGTGATGACGTTCGCCCGGCCGGCGAGCAGCGCGCGCCAGGCCTGGTCCACCGCGCGCTCGGGCGTCAGCTCCGGGGTCAGCAGGATGCGCCGCGTGCCGGCGAACATCCCGGTGCCGACGTAGGCCGGGCTGAACGTCGTCACGGCGACGTGCCGGTGCCCCGCCTGCTCGACCTCCAGGCGCAGGGTGTCCGACCACGTGAGCATCGCGGCCTTGCTGGCCGCGTAGACGCTCATGCGGGGGTTGGGCACGATCCCGGCGGCCGAGGCGACGTTGAGGATCCGCTTGGCCCGCGGTGCGTCCTCGATCATCCCGGGCAGGAAGTGGCCGACCAGCCGCATGGGGGCCACCGTGTTCACGCGCAGCGTGTGCGTCGTCTCCGCCGGCCGCAGCTCCCAGAAGTAGGCGTTGGAGGTGATGACGCCCGCGTTGTTGACGAGGACGTCGATGGTGCCGAGCTCGGCGAGCAGGGCCCGGGCGGCGGCGTCCAGGGCGTCGAGGTCGTCGAGGTCCACGGCGTCCGTGCGCACGGTCAGGCCCGGGCGGGCGACCGCGCCGGCCACCTCGTCGAGCGCCGCGGTGTCGCGGCCCCACAGCACCAGCACCGCCGCGCCCTCGGCGGCGGCCCGCTCGGCGAAGAGCCGGCCCATGCCGCGGGTGGCGCCGGTGACCAGGACACGCGCGCCGCGCACGCTTCGACCCATGGCGAGCTCTCCTTCGTGTGAGGGGCGTCCAGTATCGCGTCTCCCGGCCCGGTGTGCTGCCGGGCCGAGGCGCCTGCCGGCTCAGATCCAGCTCGGCAGCCACATCCGGAGCCGCCACGCCTCGTACGGGATGGTCTGGCCCGTCCACACCGGCCAGAAGAAGACGGCGGCGACGACGGCGAGCCCCACGACGATCCCCCACAGCAGCCAGGCCCGCGGGGCGAGCTCCGGCTCGCCGTCGTCGGAGACCAGGAACCGCAGGCTCGCGCGCCACCCGCGGCCTGCGGCTCGCGCGGTCGGGGGCGACGACGGCGCCCCCTCCTCGGGCGCGACCGGTGCGGCGGGCCTGACGCGAACCTCCCACGGCCCGCGGCCCGCCGCCCCCTCCTCCGGTGCGGCGCCACCGACGGGAACCTCCCACGGCCCGCGGCCAGGCGCCCCCTCCTCCGGTGCGGCGGACCCGACGGGGTCGTCCCACGGCCCGGGGCCAGGCGCCTCCGCCCCGGTCGGCCCGCCCGCGGCCGCCGGGTCCGCCGTCGCCCGGGGCGGGCGGAGGAGGTCCATCCCCCAGGCGAGGCCGAGGGTGAGGCACAGGGCGACGTAGGGCACGAAGGCGACGGAGTAGAAGGTGAAGATGGTGCGGTGGGCGTACCCGAGCCAGGGCACGTACATCGCCCCGTACCCGGCCAGGACGGCCCAGGCGCGCCAGTCGCGCGAGCGGACGGCGAGCACGAGGAGCAGCACCAGCGCGGCGGCGCCGAACCACCAGACCACGGGGCTGCCCACGGCGAGGATCGCCTCGACGCAGCGATCCGCCCCGCAGGCCTCGGGGGGCGGGCCCGGGTCGGGCCAGTACATGGAGGTCGGGCGCAGCTGCAGCAGCCACCCGGCGGGGTTGGCCTCGTACGCGTGCTCGGAGTCCAGGCCGTTGTGGAAGTCCCACATCACCAGGTGGTACTCCCACCAGGAGTTCAGGGCGTCCGGCAGCCAGTCGCGCGGGACCGCCTCGCCGGCCGTGCGCAGGTCCGCCGCCCACTGGCGCCGGTACGCCCCGGGGTGGACGAACCAGGACAGCCAGGTGGCCAGGTAGGTCAGCGCCGCGGTGGGCACCAGGGCGAGGAACGCGGGGATCCCGCCGCGAAGGACGCCGCCGCCGAGCCAGGTGCGCACGCCCACCACCCGCCGGGCGCAGGTGTCCCAGACGAACACCATCACCCCGAAGACGGCGACGGCGTACAGGCCCGACCACTTCACGCCCGTGGCCAGGCCCATCGCCACGCCGGCCGCGACGAGCCACCAGCGCACGCCGAGGCGCGGACCCCACCGGCCCGCCAGGGCGCCGTCCGCAGCGATCTCGGCGGCGGTCCGGTGCGCCAGGCGGGCCCGGCTCGCCTCCCGGTCCCGCAGCACGCACCAGAACCCGACCAGCACCCAGAACATCAGGAAGATGTCGAGGAGGGAGGTGCGGGACTCCGTCAGGTGGATCCCGTCGATGGCGAGCAGCAGCCCGGCGGTCGTGCCGAGCAGGGCGGAGCCGAACATCCGGGTGGCGAGGCGCGCCAGGAGCAGCACGGACAGCGTGCCGACGATCGCCGCGGAGAAGCGCCAGCCCGCCCCGTTGTCGGCGCCGAACAGCCGCAGCCCCACCGCGATCATCCACTTGCCCACCGACCCGTGGACGACGTAGTCGGCCTCCGTGGACAGGCCCGAGTAGTCGCCGCGGGCGAAGGCCGGGTCGGAGTCCTCGGCCCACTGGCCCTCGTAGCCCAGGGTGAGCAGGGAGTACGCCTGCTTGACGTAGTAGGTCTCGTCGAAGATCAGCCGGCCCGGGTGGTTGAGGCCCACCAGGCGCATGACGGCCGCGACCGCGGTGACGAGCAGCGGACCGAGCCAGCCCCAGAGCACGGCCGCGGGGTCGAGGCGGGCGCCGAGCGCCCGCAGCCCGAGGCGCGCCCGCAGGTCGTCCTCGACCTCCCGGGCGCCGTGGGGCGCCGTCGCCGGGGCGGGCCTGGGCACGGCGTCGGCCGGTGCCGGGGAATCCGTGCCCGCATCCGCGGAGGGCGACGGCCCGGACGTGATCACCTGGGAAGTCTAGGCACGGGCGCCCTGGCGCCCCGGGGGATTGGCGTCGTCGGCGGCGGCGCCGGTGGGGGAGACTGGCCGGGTGAGCAGCGACGTCGATCCCGAGAGCGTGCGTCCGGAGCCGGAGCCGGGGCCGGGGCCGCAGTGGGAGCCGGGACCGGAGCTCGAGCCGGAGAACGTGGCCGGCGACGGGGACGGCGACGGCGACCGCGACGACGACGGGAGGGACGAGCACGCGCCCGCCGCCTCCGGTATGACGCCGGGCGTCATCCTGCTGGCCGCCACCCCGATCGGGGACGCCGCCGACGCCCCGCCACGGCTCCGCCGCGCGCTGGAGGAGGCGGACGTGGTCGCGGCCGAGGACACCCGCCGGCTGCGCGCCCTCGCCGGCCGGCTGGGCGTGCGAGTGGGCGGCCGGCTGCTCAGCTTCCACGAGCACAATGAGCACGAGCGCGCCCCCGAGCTGGTCCGCGCCGCCCGCGACGGCGCCCGGGTCCTGGTCGTCTCCGACGCCGGCATGCCGTCCGTGTCCGACCCCGGCTACCGCCTGGTCCGCGCCGCGACCGAGCAGGGCGTGCGGGTGAGCGTGGCCCCCGGCCCCTCGGCGGTGCTCACCGCGCTGGCGATCTCCGGGCTGGCGACCGACAGGTTCTGCTTCGAGGGGTTCGTGCCCCGCCGCCCCGGCGACCGGGCCCGGGCGCTGGGGGCGCTCGCCGCCGAGCCGCGCACGATGGTCTTCTTCGAGTCCCCGCACCGCCTCGCGGGCACTCTGACCGACATGGCGCGGGCGTTCGGCGCCGATCGCCCCGCCGCCGTGTGCCGGGAGCTGACCAAGACGTACGAGGAGGTGCGCCGCGGCCGCCTCGCCGAGCTCGCGGCGTGGGCCCAGGACGGCGTGCGCGGCGAGATCACCGTCGTCGTCGCCGGCGCGGAGCCCGCGGTGGAGAAGGTGGAGGACCACGTGGACGCCGTGCTGGCGCTGGCCGACGGCGGCGCGCGCCTCAAGGACGCGGCCGCCGAGGTGGCCGGCCGCACCGGCCTGAGCAAGCGGGAGCTGTACCAGGCCGCGCTCCAGCGCAAGGGGTGAGCCGGCGCCGCAGCGGCGTCCGGCCGGGGGAGCCGCCGGGCCGGGTGAGCCGCCCGCGGCCCGGGCGGCGTCCGGCCGGGGGCGGCGCCGGGCGCCTCGCGCCTCGGCGGCGCGGCCGGGCCTCAGTCCTGCCCGGACTCGGCCAGCTCGATCCCGGCCGCGGTCATCTGCTCCCGTGCCCTCGCGCCGAGCTCGGGGCTGACGGGCACCGTCAGGTCGGTGAACACCCGGGTCTCCAGGCCGAGCTTCCTGGCGTCCAGCGCCGTCTCCTTGACGCAGTGGGACTCCACCAGCCCCACGACGTCGACGGCCTGCACGCCGGCGGCCCGCAGGATCTGCGCGAGCGTGCGGCCCTCCTCGTCCACGCCCTCGAACCCCGAGTACGCGGCGGCGTACATGCCCTTCTTGACCGACGCGTCGAACTCGAGACCCTGCAGCGCGGGGTGCAGCTCCGCCTCGGCGGTGCCGGCGACGCCGTGGGGCGGCCAGGTGTCCACGAAGTCCGGGGCTGACGAGAAGTGGTCGCCCGGGTCGATGTGCCAGTCCTGGGTCGTGATGACCGAGGCGTACTCGCCGCGGTGCGCGGCGGTGTAGCGGGCCACCCGCTCGGAGACGGCGTTGGCGCCCTCGCTCGGCAGTGCCCCGCCCTCGCAGAACGTGGGCTGGACGTCGACGAGGATCAGCGCCCGGGTCTTCTCGGTGGTCTCGGTGGTCACGGTGTCCCTCCAGATGACTGCCCGGCAGCCGCCGGGCTCCTGGCACCATCCTCCCAAATCCCGCGGCGCCCGGCGTCGCGTCGGTACCAGGACGTGAAGAGCGCGACGGCGAGGAGCACCTCGGCCACGTCCCCGCCGTAGTACATCCACACCGCCGCCTCCGCGGCGCCGTCGTGGCCCTCGGGCACCGACTCGGCGACCCGCGCGTAGAGCAGCTTGGCGAGGTAGGCGTGCGCGCCGGCGGCGAGGACGAGCACCGCCACGCGCGTGCCCATGCCCGGCCGGCGCGGCGCCGGGTCCGGGCCGGCGATCGCCCAGGCGTACAGGCAGCCCGCGAGCAGGAAGTGCACCAGCACCAGCGCCTGCAGCCCGGCGTGATGCAGGCTCAGCGGGAACAGGGGCGTGAGGTACAGCACGAACATCCCGCCGACGTTCAGGACCGCCGCCGTGACGGGATGGCTCAGCAGGTGCCGGCGGGGAGCGCAGCACCCGCGCGAGCCGGCGCCCGGCGGTGCGCCAGGAGCCGAGCAGCAGCGTGACCGGGGCCCCGAGCACCAGGCCGAGCGGGGCGTACATGCCCAGCAGCAGGTGCTGGACCATGTGGACGCGGTGGTCGTGCTGGGCGGGGCCGGCCACCGGCGGGGCGAGCGCCAGGCCCGCGAGCAGCGCGCCCGCCGCCCACGCCGCCGTCCGCCACCGGCTCCACCCCGGCAGCGAGGGCGGGCGGGCGCGCAGGGCGGCCGCGTACGCGCCGAGCAGCGCGGCAGCGAGCGCGACCGCGGGCCACCAGGGCGCGTGCACGCGCTACCCGGCCGCGGGGCGGGCGGCCCGCCACCGCAGCGCGGCGCCCACCACGAGCAGCGCCACCGCGGCGAGGTTCCACGCCAGGTCGTAGGGCAGGAGCTCGACGTCATAGCGGATCTGGTGCAGCCGCAGCACCTTGTGGTTGACCACGCCGTCGAAGAGCTGGAACCCGCCGGCGCCGAGCAGGAACCCGCCCCACGCGGCGCCCGGCACCAGGGCGCCGCGGCGAGCGACGTCGGCGGTGAGGAAGATGCCGGCGACGAGCATGACCAGCTCGGCCCCGTGGAGCAGGCCGTCGGAGAGCAGCGCCACGTCGGGGGTGGCCCGGTCGTAGAAGTGGTGCCACGCCAGGAGCTGGTGGAAGACGATCTCGTCCACCGCGGCCATCACGCCGACGCCCACCAGCGCGGCCACGCGGGCGGAGCGGGCGCGCGCCGCCCGGTCGCCGTCCGGCTCCGTCATCCGCCCCTCCTCCGACTAGCCCGCGCGCACCGTATGACAAGGTTCACCGACCGGCGAGGTAGAACGGTTCGGCCGAGGTAGAACTCCGTGCAGTTCTACCTCGGCCGAACCGTTCTACCTCGGCCGAGCAGTTCTACCTCGGCGTCCCCGGGAGCGCCGCTGCCCCACCGGCGCGCACGGGGCCGGCATGGCCGGGCAGCCCCGGTTGGCCGGGCGGCCCCGCCTGGCCGGGCAGCGAGGCGCGGCCGCTGCGGGCGACAGGCGCGCAGCGGCCGCGAACTACTCTTGCCCCATGACCCGCATCCTTTCCGCCGTGGCGTGGCCGTATGCCAACGGGCCGCGTCACATCGGCCACGTGGCCGGCTTCGGTGTGCCCTCCGACGTCTTCTCCCGCTACATGCGCATGGCGGGCCACGACGTCCTGATGGTCTCGGGCACCGACGAGCACGGCACGCCGATCCTCGTCGCGGCGGACGGGGCCGGGGTCACGGCGAAGGAGTTCGCGGACCGGAACAACCGGCTCATCGTCGAGGACCTCGTCGCGCTGGGGCTGAGCTACGACCTGTTCACCCGCACCACCACGCGCAACCACTACGCCGTCGTCCAGGAGATGTTCCGCACCGTGCGGGACAACGGGTACATGGTCGAGCGGACCACGCAGTCCGCGATCAGCCCCTCCACCGGGCGCACGCTGCCGGACCGCTACATCGAGGGCACCTGTCCCATCTGCGGCTACCCTGACGCGCGCGGGGACCAGTGCGACAACTGCGGCAACCAGCTCGACCCGACGGACCTGATCGAACCGCGCAGCAAGATCAACGGCGAGACCCCGGAGTTCGTCGAGACCAACCACTACTTCCTCGACCTGCCGGCGCTCGCGGAGGCGCTGGGGACCTGGCTGGACGGGCGCGCCGCGTCGGGCACCTGGCGGCCCAACGTCATCAAGTTCAGCCAGCACATCCTCGAGGAGATCAAGCCGCGCGCCATGACGCGCGACATCGACTGGGGGATCCCCGTGCCCGGCTGGGAGGACCAGCCCACCAAGCGCCTGTACGTGTGGTTCGACGCCGTCGTCGGCTACCTCTCCGCCTCCGTCGAGTGGGCCCGCCGCACCGGCGACCCCGACGCCTGGCGAAAGTGGTGGAACGAGCCCGAGGCGCTGTCCTACGACTTCATGGGCAAGGACAACATCGTCTTCCACTCCCAGATCTGGCCCGCCGAGCTGCTCGGCTACAACGGCGAGGGGTCGCGGGGCGGGCAGCCGGGCGGGTACGGCCGGCTGAACCTGCCCACCGAGGTGGTCTCCAGCGAGTTCCTCACCATGGAGGGCCGGCAGTTCTCCTCCTCCCGCGGCGTGGTCATCTACGTGCGCGACGTCCTCTCGCGGTACCAGCCCGACGCCCTGCGCTACTTCATCTCCGCCGCCGGCCCGGAGACCCAGGACGCGGACTTCACCTGGGCGGAGTTCGTCCGGCGCACCAACGGCGAGCTCGTCGCCGGGTGGGGCAACCTGGTCAACCGCACGGCGGCGATGATCGCCAAGAACTTCGGCGAGATCCCCACCCCGGGCGAGCCCGAGCCGATCGACGTCGCGCTCACCGACGCCGTCCGCGGCGGCTTCAAAGAAGTGGGCGAGCTCATCGAGGGCCACCGCCAGCGCGCCGCCCTCGCCGAGGTGATGCGCCTCGTGGGCGAGGCGAACACCTACGTCACCCGCACGGAACCGTTCAAGCTCAAGGCGCCCGAGCAGCGCCAGCGGCTCGCCACCGTGCTGCACACCCTCGCCCAGGCCGTCTCGGACCTCAACGTCATGCTCAGCCCCTTCCTGCCGCACTCCGCCAACGCGGTGGACGCCGTGCTGGGCGGGCCGGGCGACGTCGCGCCCATGCCGCGCATCCAGGAGGTGGAGGACCTCGACGGGGGTGGCCCCTACCCGGTGATCACCGGCGACTATGGCCGCGGCGGCCAGGGAGGCTTCCCCGTCTGGGGCTCGCGCCCGGTCACCCCGGGCACCCCCGTGGCCAAGCCGAAGCCGGTGTTCACCAAGCTCGACGAGGACGTCGTGGACGCCGAGCTGGCGCGGCTGCGGCAGGGCTGATGGGGGCGAAGAGGACGCACCGCGGCTGGCCGGAGCCGCCCGGCGCCCTGCCGGCGCCGGTGGTGGACAACCACGCGCACCTGCCGATCCTGGACGGCGACGGCACGCCCGTCGACGAGCTCGACGTCGCCCTGCCGCCGGGCGAGGCGCCGCTGACGACCCAGGAGCAGGTCGCCCGGGCCGCGGAGGCGGGCGTCGCGCGCATCCTCACCGTGGGCTGCGACGTCCCGGCGCTCGCGGGCACGGTGGCCCTGGCGCACGCCCACCCGCAGGTCGCGGCGGCCGTGGGCATCCACCCCAATGAGGCCCCGCTCCACGCCGGGGTCCGCGAGGTGGCCCCGGACGGGCTGGACCCGGCAGTGCGCCCGCACCACCGGCTCAGCCTCGACGAGGCGATCGGGCGGGTGGCCGAGCTGGCCCGCGACCCCCGCGTCGTCGCGGTGGGGGAGAGCGGCCTGGACTTCTTCCGCACCGGCGAGCAGGGCAGGGCGCACCAGGTGCGGGCCTTCCGCGAGCACCTCGCGCTGGCAAAGGAGCTCGGCAAGCCGCTGCAGATCCACGACCGGGACGCGCACGCCGAGGTCGTCGCCACGCTGCTGGCCGACGGCGCCCCCGAGCGGACCGTGTTCCACTGCTTCTCCGGCGACGTCGAGCTCGCCCGCACCTGCGCCGAGCACGGCTGGTACGCGTCCTTCGCCGGCCCCGTCACGTTCAGGGCGAACGACGCCCTGCGTGCCGCGCTGCGCGAGCTGCCGCCCGAGCTGGTGCTGGTCGAGACCGACGCGCCGTACCTAACGCCGATGCCCTTCCGCGGGCATCCCAACGCCTCCTACGTCATGCCGCTGACCGTGCGCACGATCGCCGAGCAGCTGGGGCGGGACCTCGAGGACACCTGCCGGCTGCTGACCGCCAACACGGACGCCGTCTACGGCACCTGGTAGGCGCCGTGCGGCCCGGGCCGCGACCTGTCGCCACGCCCCGGTGTGGACGACCTCACGTCCCCAACATCTGTCGCCCGGGTTTTGTGCTTTGTCACGAATCGGTTACGGTCCATTCCGGACCGTCTCCCTCCCAAGGCAGGACACCTCGTGGCACGACACACCTCCGGGCGCCACAGCGCGCCCAGCACCGCCCCCGCGCCCGTGCTCAGCGCCCCCGCGCCCGGCTCGCGCCGCGCGGCCCGGGAGGCGGAGGCCGCTGCCGGGGTCGCGCCGCGTCCGGGGGCCGTCGGGCCCCTGGGGCTCCCCGTGCCCGCCGTCCACACGCTGCGGGCCGGGGTTCTCGGCGCGGTCGTCGTCGGCACCGGGGCGTTCACCGTCTCGCAGGCGGCCGACACCGCCGAGGCCGCGCCGGGCGAGATCTCCGCCGCCGAGGCGGGCACGCTCGCCTTGCGCGCCGGCGACAGCGTCTCCCGCTCCGAGGCGGCCGGCCGCGCCACGCTCGAGGCCGACGGTGCCCGCACCTTCACGGTCGCCGTCGACGGCGAGACCCACGAGGTCATCACCTCCGCCGCCACCCTCGGCGAGGCGCTGGCAGAGGCCGGCGTCGTCGTCGACGCCGACGACATCGTCTCCGCCCCGCTGTCCGGCGCCGTCCCCGACGGCGGACAGGTCGAGGTCACCCGCGTGACGTCCGAGCACGTCACCGAGGAGACCGTGGAGGAGTTCGCCACGATCGAGAAGGAGGACGACACCCTCCCCGCCGGCGAGCGGAAGGTGCAGACCGAGGGTGTCAACGGCGTCTCGACGAACACCTACACCGTCAAGCGCGCCGCCGACGGCACCGAGATCTCCCGCGAGCTGGCCGCCTCTGTGGTGGCCGCGGTCAAGGTGGACGAGGTCGTGCTCGTCGGCACGAAGGAGGAGCCGGCCCCGACCCCCGTCGCCGCCGCGGCGACCGGGTCGTACACCGGCGGCGACCCCCGGGCGATCGGGCGCGACCTCGCCGCGGCCCGCGGCTGGGGCGCCGACCAGTTCTCGTGCCTGGACCGCCTGTGGACCAAGGAGTCCAACTGGAACGTCTACGCCGACAACCCCACCTCGAGCGCGTACGGCATCCCGCAGGCGCTGCCCGGCTCGAAGATGGCCTCCGCCGGCGCCGACTGGGCCACGAACCCCGCCACCCAGATCACCTGGGGCCTGGGCTACATCGCCGGGCGCTACGGCACCCCGTGCAGCGCCTGGAGCCACTCCCAGAGCGTCGGCTGGTACTGAGCCGCCGCCCTCCGCGCGGCGTCCCCTCGCGCGCGGCCGCACGCCCGACGTGCTCGGGCGGCCGCGCGGGCGACGGCGCGCCCGCCTAGCACCGCGACGGGGCTCGACCCGGCCAGTACACGCCGTATCCGGAAATCGTGAGCCGGAACACGTGGACCGAAGGTCACGATTCGGTTACGGTTCCAGACGGTCCACCTCGGGCCGCGGGCGTCACGCGCCCGGACAGACAGCCGGATCAGACCGGTCGTCGCGCGACGCCCACGGGCGTGCGGCCCCCCGGCCGCGGCGCGGCGTCGCCCTGTGCCCGGACGCTGCGTCGAAGGACCCACGTGAGCGCGAACCACACCACCGACCAATTCGCCACCAACCCCAGCGCCGACGCCGTCGGCCGCAAGCGTCGCCGCCTCCTTCCTTGGCTCGCCCTGGGCATCGTGCCCGTGCTCGTAGCCGGCGGCGCCGCCACCGCCCAGGCCCACAAGAGCGTGGACCTCGAGATCAACGGCCAGACCCACTCCTTCAGCACCTTCGCCGGCTCCGTCGAGGGCCTGCTCGCCGAGCAGGGCATCGTCGTCGGCGAGCACGATTTGCTGGCTCCGGCGCCCGACACCGCCCTGAGCGACGGCGACGACGTGGTGCTGCGCACCGCCCGCCAGGTCACCGTCGAGATCGACGGGCAGGAACGGGAGATCTGGACCACCGCCGCCACCTCCGGCGACGTCGTCAACAGCCTGTTCGCGACGGGCCGCGAGGTCTCCGTGCAGGCGTCCCGGTCGCTCGACGGCGGACGCCAGGCCCTCGGCCTGCCGCTGGTCGTGGACGGCTCCGTGGACGTCGTCGCGGACGGCGCCACCAAGCGCGTCGAGCTCGACGGCGCGGCCTACGTGGCCGACGCCCTCGCCGCGGCCGGCGTGCAGGCCAGCAAGTCCGACCGCGTCGAGGTCCGCTCCGGCGACGACGGCACCGCGCAGGTCGTCGTCACCCGCGTCGTGCGCGCCGAGCGCACGGAGACCGAGCCGGTGGAGTTCCAGCGCGTCGAGCGCGAGGACGCGAACCTCTACGAGGGCGAGAAGAAGGTCGTCCAGGAGGGCGCGCCGGGCGAGCGCACCCGCACGTTCGTCACCGTGACGGTCGACGGGCAGGAGGTGAGCGCCGAGCAGACCCACGAGGAGGTCACCACCGCGCCGGTCGACGAGATCGTCGCCGTGGGCGCCAAGGAGCGCCCGGCGCCCGCCCCGGCCCCGAAGGCCGCCCCGAAGGCCGCCCCGAAGGCCGCCGGTGGCGGCTCGACGGCGGCGCCCGCGCCCGCCCCCGCCGCCACGACCGGCGGGGACGTGTGGGCCCGGCTCGCGCAGTGCGAGTCCGGCGGCAACCCCAGGGCGGTCAGCGCCAACGGGCTGTACTACGGCCTGTACCAGTTCTCCGTCAGCACCTGGCAGTCCGTGGGCGGCTCGGGCCTGCCCTCCGACGCCTCGCCCGCCGAGCAGACCCAGCGCGCCCAGGCGCTCCAGGCCCGCTCGGGCTGGGGCCAGTGGCCGGCCTGCGCCAAGAAGCTCGGCCTGCTCTGAGCGGAGCCCGGACCACCCGCCGGCCGCGGCCGGCACCGCGCGCGGGGCCTCACGGACGTGAGGCCCCGCGCGCGCCGTTAGGCTCGGGGCCGTGACCCACGACGCCCCGCCAGCCACCGGCCTGCTCGGAGCGGCCGACGTGCGGCGTCTCGCCGAGGCCCTGGGCGTGCGGCCCACCAAGACCCTCGGGCAGAACTTCGTGCACGACGCCGGGACCGTCCGCCGCATCGCGCGCGCCGCCGACGTGCAGCCCGGCGACGTCGTCCTGGAGGTGGGCCCCGGCCTGGGCTCCCTGACGCTGGCGCTGCTGGAGGCCGGCGCGCACGTCGTCGCCGTCGAGATCGACCCGCCGCTGGCCCAGGCGCTGCCCGCCACCGTGGCCGCGCGCATGCCCCAGGCGGCGGAGCGCCTGGCCGTGCTGCGCGCCGACGCCATGACCGTCGCGGGCCCCGGCGACCTGCCGGCACCGCCCGCCCTGGCCCCGGCCGGCGCCGTGGCCCCGGCCAAGCTCGTCGCCAACCTGCCGTACAACGTCGCCGTGCCGGTGCTGCTGAACCTCCTCGAGCGGCTGCCCAGCCTGGCCGAGGTGCTCGTCATGGTCCAGGCCGAGGTCGCCGACCGCATCGCCGCCCCGCCCGGCTCGCGCACCTACGGCGTGCCGTCCGTCAAGGCCGCCTGGTACGCGGCGGCCGCCCGCGCCGGCACCGTGTCGCGGTCGGTCTTCTGGCCGGTGCCCAACGTCGACTCCGCCCTCGTGCGCCTCACCCGCCGTGAGCCGCCCGCCTCCGCCGCCGGCCGGGAGGCCACCTTCGCCGTCGTCGACGCCGCCTTCGCGCAGCGCCGCAAGACGCTGCGGGCGGCGCTGACGGGCTGGGCGGGCAGCCCGGCGGCCGCCGAGGAGGCGGTGCGCGCGGCCGGGCTCGACCCGGGCCTGCGCGGGGAGCGGCTGACCGTCGAGGACTTCGCCCGCATCGCCGAGCACCGCCCGGCGGGCGCCCCCGGGGGTACCTCTGGCACGCTGAGCCGGTGACACCGTCCAAGGTCCAGGTTCGCGCGCCGGGCAAGATCAACCTTGCGCTGCGGGCGGGACCGCCGGGCCGCGACGGCTACCACCCGCTCTCGACGCTGTTCCAGGCCGTCTCCCTCTACGAGGACGTGGTGGCGCGCCCGGCCGAGGACATCACGCTGGAGATCCGGGGTCGCGGCACGGACCTGCCCACCGACGCGACCAACCTGGCCGTGCGGGCCGCCAGCCTGCTGCGCGAGACCAGCGGGGTGGAGGCGGGCGTCCACCTCACCCTGACGAAGCAGGTGCCGGTGGCCGGCGGCATGGCCGGCGGGTCCGCCGACGCCGCCGCGACGCTGCTCGCCTGCGACCAGCTGTGGGGCACCGGCCTGGGCCGCGAGGAGCTGGTCGAGCTGGCCGCCGAGCTCGGCGCCGACGTGCCGTTCGCGCTCACCGGGATGTCGGCGATGGGCGTCGGCCGCGGCGATCTGCTCACGCCCGTCATGAGCCGCGGCACCTACCACTGGGTGCTGGCGGTGCAGCAGGAGGGCCTGTCCACCCCGGCGGTCTTCCGCCAGATGGACGAGCTGCGCGGGCACGGCCGCCCGCGGGAGGGCTCGGCGACGGCGGGCCGGGCGCCTCGTGCCGAGCGTTCGACGACGGCCGGCGCGGCTCCCGGCGGCGTCGTGGGCGCCGCGGGCGGCGGCGCTGCCGGTGGTGCGGGCACGGCGGCCGGCGCGCCGATCGCCGGTGTGACGCAGCTGCCGACCCCCGGGGGTGCGGGTGGTGCGGGCTCGGGACGGGCCAGCGCGCCGGCCGCGGAGGCGGCGCCCCCGATCGGCCCCGAGCTGCTCTCCGCGCTGCTCTCGGCCGACCCCCTGGTCCTGGCCCGCCATCTCACCAACGACCTGGAGGAGGCGGCGCTCGAGCTGCGCCCCGAGCTCGGCGACGTCCTGGCGGCGGCCGACCGCGCGGGCGCCCTGGGGGCCGTGGTCTCCGGCTCCGGCCCGACCGTGGCGGCCCTCGCCATGGACGCCCCGCACGCCCTCAGCGTGGCGGACGTGATGCGGGCGGCCGACGTGGCCGCCGAGATCCTCACGGTCACCGGGCCGGTGCCGGGCGCGCGCGTGCTCGAGCACGTCCACACGCGGCGCTGACCCACCGGTGGGCGCCGGGCCGGCGGCCGACGTCGGGAGCCGGCGGTCGGCCGGTCGTGACCGGGCGCCGACGTGCCGCCCGCTGACGCGGACGCTGCCCCAGGGCCCGGCGGGCCGCGTGACATGGGTGACAGCCGCCGCCCCGTTGCGGCGCGCGCCGCCTGGGCCTGGGAAGATGGACGCCATGTCTGTTCGGTGCGGTGACCGCTAGTGGCACACCTGCTCGGGGCCGAGGGCCTGCGCCTCGTCGTCGGCTCCCGCCCGCTGCTCGACGACGTCACGCTCGGCCTGGACGACGGCATGCGCGTCGGCGTGCTCGGCCGCAACGGCGCCGGGAAGTCCTCCCTGCTCGGGCTCCTCGCCGGGCGGGTCGAGCCCGACGCCGGCCGGGTCACCCGCGCGGGCGGCACCCGCGTCGTCGCCCTCGACCAGGCCGACGCGCTGCCGGCGGGGACGGCCGTGCGCGACGTCGTCCACCCCGGCGTGGCCGACCACGTGTGGGCCTCCCAGGCGGCCGTGCGCGACATCCACGAAGGGCTGCTCGCCGACGTGAGCCTCGACGCCGACGTCGCCACGCTCTCCGGCGGCCAGCGCCGCCGCGTGGCGCTCGCCCGGGTGCTCACCCAGCCGGCGGAGGTGCTCATCCTGGACGAGCCCACGAACCACCTCGACGTCGAGGGCGTGGACTGGCTCGCCCGGCACCTGAACGACCGGTACGCCCGCGGCAGCGGCGCACTCGTCGTGGTCACCCACGACCGCTGGTTCCTCGACGCGGTGTGCACCAAGGTGTGGGAGGTCGTTCCCGGCCACGACGGTCCCGCGGGCCGCGCCCCTGTGGCCGGGCACGTGGAGACCTACGACGGCGGCTACGCCGCCTACGTGCTGGCGCGCGCCGAGCGCGACCGCACCGCCGCCGTCGCCGCCGAGAAGCGGGAGAACCTGCTGCGCAAGGAGCTGGCCTGGCTGCGCCGCGGCGCGCCCGCCCGCACGTCCAAGCCCAAGTTCCGGCTCGACGCCGCCGCCACCCTGATCGCCGACGAGCCGCCGCCGCGCGACAGCCTCGCGCTCACGCGCCTGGCGACGGCCCGGCTCGGCAAGGACGTCCTCGACCTCGAGGACGTCACGGTGACGTACCCGCTGCGGCCCGGCGAGGCCGGCGCAGGGGACGGCGCGACCGTGCGCACGGTGCTCGACCACGTGACCTGGCGCCTGGCGCCGGGGGAGCGGGTGGGCATCGTCGGCGTCAACGGCGCCGGCAAGTCCACCCTGCTCCGGCTGCTCGCCGGCACGCAGCAGCCGACCTCCGGCCGCGTCAAGCGCGGCAAGACCGTCCAGGTCTCCCAGCTGTCCCAGGAAACGCAGGAGCTCGACGCCGTCGCGGACCTGCGGGTGGCCGAGGCCGTGGAGGAGGTCAAGGGCCGCGTGGAGGTGGGCGGCAAGGAGCTCACCGCGGGCCAGCTGGTCGAGCGGCTCGGGTTCACCCGGGAGCGGGCGTGGACGCCGGTGGCCGACCTCTCGGGCGGCGAGCGGCGGCGGCTGCAGCTGCTGCGCCTGCTGGTGGCCGAGCCGAACGTGCTGCTGCTGGACGAGCCGACCAACGACCTGGACACCGACACCCTCGCGGCCGTCGAGGACCTGCTCGACGGCTGGCCGGGCACGCTCGTGGTGGTCTCGCACGACCGGTACCTGCTCGAGCGCGTCACCGACCACCAGGTGGCCCTGCTCGGCGACGGCAAGGTGCGCGGGCTGCCCGGCGGCATCGACCAGTACCTGGAGCTGCGCCGGGAGCGCGAGGCCCAGGTGCCCGCCCGGGCGGCCGGTGGCGCGTCGGGCGGGGCCGGTGCGGGCGGTGCCGGCCCGGCGTCCGCGGCGGGCGCGGGCTCTGACGCCGGCGCGGCGTCCGCCGCGGGCGCCGCGGCGCCGGCCGTGAGCCCCGCCGAGCAGCGCGCGGCCCGCAAGGAGATGGCCCGGCTCGAGCGTCAGCTCGCCAGGCTCACCGCGCGCATCGAGACGCTGCACGCCGAGCTGGCGGCCGCCTCGGCAGATCCGGGGCGGGTGCCCGAGCTGCCCGGGCTGGCCGAGCAGTCGCGGGCGGCGGAGGAGGAGCACGCCGCGCTGGAGGAGGAGTGGCTGGCCGCCGCCGAGGTGGCCGAGGCCTGACTCAGGCGCCCTCGAAGGGCAGCAGGAGGGTGCGCAGCAGGTCGCGGAGCTGGGCGCGCTCACCCGGGTCGAGGGCGGCGAGCAGCTCGCGCTCGCTGTTGAGCAGCGCCGACATCGCGGCGTCGACCCGGGCCTTGCCCTCGGGCGTCAGGCGCACCTTGACCACCCGCCGGTCGGTGCTGTCGCCCGCGCGGACCACCAGGCCGTGGGCCACCATGCGGTCGATGCGGTTGGTCATGGTGCCCGAGGAGACGAGCGTCTCGGCGATGAGCCGGCCGGGCGTGAGCTCGTAGGGCTCCCCGGCCCGGCGCAGGGCGGAGAGCACGTCGAACTCCCACGGCTCCACGCCGTGCTCGGTGAACGCGTCGCGCCGGGCGAGGTCGAGGTGGCGGGCGAGCCGGGAGACGCGGGAGAAGACGTGCAGCGGCATGGGCTGCAGGTCCGGACGCTCGCGCTGCCAGGCCGCGACGATGCGGTCCACCTCGTCCTGCGCGCCGTCGCGGGCAGGGGGCTCCACGCCGTCGGGGCGCCCCCTCGGCTCCGCTGCGCTCATCCTCCGAGATTACTCGACATCGAGATACCGTCGGCGGAGGCGGGGCCCGCGCGTCCGTAGGGAGAGGCATGTCCGAGAACCGTCCTGCGGGCCGGGGCGGTGGCACGATCCGGCTCGTCGGTTGTGCCGGCGACACAGATCCGCTGCGTCCCGGGTGTGCTCGGCGCACCGCCGGGGCAGTGCTCGGGGACGGGCTGACGTCTCGGGGAGGAGTTGACGTCTCGCGGGAGGGCGGGGAGGGGGTCAGGGCTTGTCGAGGGAGCCCAGCTGGGGATCGCGCTCGAGGCCCTTCAGGCCGTTCCAGGCCAGGTTGACGATGTGCGCGGCGACCTCGGTCTTCTTCGGGTGACGGGCCTCCAGCCACCACTGACCGGTCAGGGCGATGAGGCCGACCAGCATCTGCGCGTACATGGGCGCCGCCGCCGGGTCGAGCCGCCGGGCCCGGAACTGCTCGGCGAGCAGGTGCTCCACCTGCGTGGCCACGTCGCCGATGAGCGAGGAGAACGTGCCGGTCGCCTGCGCGACGGGGGAGTCGCGCACCAGGATCCGGAAGCCGTCCGTGTTGGCCTCGATGTAGTCCAGCAGCGCCAGGGCCGCCCGCTCGACGACGATCTTGGGGTGACCGCCGGAGCTCAGCTGCTCGGTGAGCATGCCCAGCAGGCGCTGCACCTCGCGGTCGACGACGACGGCGTAGATGCCCTCCTTGCCGCCGAAGTGCTCGTACACCACCGGCTTGGAGACCTTCGCCCGGGCGGCGATCTCCTCCACGGACGTGCCCTCGAACCCCTTCTCGGCGAAGAGTGCGCGGCTCACCGCGACCAGCTGCTCGCGCCGCTCGCTGCCGGTCATGCGGACGCGGGTCGCGCGTCTGTTCTCCAAGGCCACGGCCCCATCATGCCGTGCCGCCCCCGGCAGGCCGCCGCCGCCGGCAGCCCGCAGCCCCCCGGCAGGCCGCCGCCCGCGGCGGCACCGCGGCGCTTTTCGGCACCCGCGCCACGGGCTGGCACACTGGATGGGCGCACGCGCGCGTTCCGCCCTGGTGTAACGGCAGCACGCAGGCCTTTGGTGCCTTGCGGTCCGGGTTCGAATCCTGGGGGCGGAGCCGGACCCGGCGGGCCGGGTGTCGTTGGTCACCTGCCGGGCGGCGGAGCGGCCTGCTGGCCCCGGGGCGCCATGGCCCCGCACCCGGGCGCGTCGCGGCGCGGGGCTAGAGTGGACGCTGCACGACGCCCGGAACGAGGCCGGGCGGTGATCCCCGAGGGAGCCGGCGTGAGCCTGACTCGTCCCGCTGCAGTCGTCGTTCTTGCCGCAGGCGAGGGCACCCGGATGAGGTCGCGCACCCCCAAGGTGCTGCACCGGATCGGGGGACGCAGCCTGCTGGGCCACGCGCTCACCGCCGCCCGGGGCGTCGACCCGGCACGGCTGGCCGTCGTCGTGCGCCACGAGCGCGACCGGGTCGCCGAGCACGCGCTTGCCGTCGACCCCGACGCGCTCGTCGTGGACCAGGACGAGGTGCCCGGCACCGGACGTGCCGTCTCCTGCGCGCTCGGCGCCCTGGATGCCGCGGTGCGCGGCGCCTCCGTGGCGGACGGCGGCGACGAGCGGCGCGCGCTCGAGGGGGCGGTGCTCGTCATGGCGGGCGACACCCCGCTGCTCGACGCCGGCACGCTGGCCGAGCTGCTCCGCGCGCACACCGAGGACGGCAACGCCGTCACGGTCCTGACCACCACCGTCGCCGACCCCTACGGCTACGGCCGCGTGCTGCGCGAGGGCGGCGCCGTCGTCGGGATCGTGGAGGAGCGCGACGCCACCGAGGAGCAGCGCGCGATCACGGAGATCAACACCTCCACCTACGTCTTCGACGCCGCCGTGCTGCGCGAGGCCCTGGGCGCCGTCGGCCAGGACAACGACCAGGGCGAGGTGTACCTCACCGACGTCGTCGCGCTCGCCCACCGCCGGGGACTCCCCGTGCGCGCCATCTCCGTCGACGACTCCGTGCTCGTCGAGGGCGTCAACGACCGGGTGCAGCTCGCCGCGCTCGGCGCCGAGCTCAACCGCCGCACCCTCGAGCGGTGGATGCGCGAGGGCGTGACCGTCGTCGACCCGGGCAGCACCTGGGTCGACGTCGACGTCGAGCTCGCCCGCGACGTCACCCTGCTGCCCGGCACGCAGCTGCACGGGGCCACGACCGTCGGCGAGGGCGCCACCGTCGGCCCGGACACCACGCTCACCGACGTGCGCGTCGGCGCCGGCGCGTCCGTGGTGCGCACGCACGGGTCCGGTGCGGTCATCGAGGACGGCGCCTCCGTGGGCCCCTTCGCCTACCTGCGCCCCGGCGCGCACCTGGGCGCCGCGGGCAAGATCGGCACCTTCGTCGAGGTCAAGAACGCCCAGATCGGCGCCGGCGCGAAGGTGCCGCACCTGACCTACGTGGGCGACGCCGAGATCGGCGAGGGCACGAACATCGGCGCCTCCTCCGTGTTCGTCAACTACGACGGCGTGGCCAAGCACCGCACCCGGATCGGCGCGCACGCCCGCACCGGCTCGGACAACATGTTCGTCGCCCCGGTCACCGTGGGCGACGGCGCCTACACCGGCGCCGGCACCACCGTGCGCGAGGACGTCCCGCCGGGCGCGCTGGCGATCAGCGGCGGGCCGCAGCGCAACATCGAGGGCTGGGTCCTGCGCCGCCGGCCGGGCACGGACTCCGCCGCGGCGGCCGCCCGGGCGCTCGGCACCGACGCGCCCGCCGGGCAGGGCCAGGACGGCGCGGCGGAGCAGCCGGGCACGGGCTCGCCGGAGCAGGTGCAGGACGGGGCGCCGGTGCAGCCGGCGCTGGCCGGCCTGTCCGAGCAGGCGCTGGCCGAACGCGCCCGCGCCGTGCCCGAGATCAGCACGCCCCGCGACCACCAGGTCCCGGGAACCACCGCAGAAGGGGACACCAACCGATGACGGGGATCATCACCTCCGGCGAGAAGCGACTCGTGCTGGTCAGCGGGCGGGCGCACCCCGAGCTCGCCGCCGACGTCGCGCGCTGCCTCGACATCGAGCTGCTGCCGACCACGGCCTACGACTTCGCCAACGGTGAGATCTACGTCCGGTTCAACGAGTCCGTCCGCGGCTCGGACGTGTTCGTGCTGCAGTCGCACACCACGCCGATCAACCAGTGGCTCATGGAGCAGCTGCTCATGGTCGACGCGCTCAAGCGCGGCTCCGCCAAGCGGATCACCGTGGTGGCGCCCTTCTATCCCTACGCCCGCCAGGACAAGAAGCACCGCGGGCGCGAGCCGATCTCCGCGCGCCTGGTCGCCGACCTGTTCAAGACGGCCGGCGCCGACCGGCTGCTCAGCATCGACCTGCACGCGGCGCAGTCCCAGGGCTTCTTCGACGGACCGGTGGACCACCTGTGGGCCATGCCGATCCTCACCGACTACGTCCGCAGCCGCATCGACACCGGCAACGCCGCGATGGTCTCGCCCGACGCCGGGCGCATCCGGGTGGCCGAGCAGTGGGCCGCGCGTCTCGGCGGCGTGCCGCTGGCGTTCGTGCACAAGACCCGCGACATCACCCGGCCCAACCAGGCCGTGGCCAACCGGGTGGTCGGCGACGTCAAGGGGAAGACCGCGGTGCTGGTGGACGACCTCATCGACACCGGCGGCACCATCTCGGAGGCCGTCAAGGTGGTGCTGGCCGCCGGGGCGTCCGACGTCATCGTGGCCGCCACCCACGGCGTGCTCTCCGACCCGGCCGCGCAGCGGCTCAGCGAGTCCGGCGCGCGCGAGGTGATCGTCACCGACACCCTGCCCATCCCGCCGGAGAAGCGGTTCCCGCAGCTGACCGTGCTGCCGATCGCCCCGCTGCTGGGGCGGGCCATCCGTGAGGTCTTCGACGACGGCTCCGTGACGTCGCTGTTCGACGGGAACGCCTGACCCTGCTCCAGGGGCGCCTCGGCCTGCTCCAGGGGTGCCCCGGCCGGGAACGGCCGGGGCACCCTTGCGTGCTCGGGCGCCACTCCCGGCCGGCATGATGAGCGCCCCCAGCACGCCCCGGGCCGGCATGGCCAGCACGCCCCGGGCCGGCATGGCCAGCACGCCCGCGCGTCCGAACGCGGTCCGCTCACGGGTCGGTGCGCACGCACATCGACAGCTATAGCTCGAAGTGACTGCCACAGAACGCGTTGATCGCCACTGCTGTGGCTGCCGCACTCGACGAGTCTTGTGGCGGTGGATGGGCGCCTTCGCGGACGGAACACGGACCCACGGAGCGCTCCCCAGACGCGCGGAAGCTGCCGCTCGTCCACAGGGATCGCACCGGCGGGCGGTGCGCGGGTGCGGGAAGAAGCAGAGTTCCGGCCATGGGCCGACAGCGCGGAGAGGACCTCGTTCTTACGCGGAACCTCGGTGGCCCGGGCGCGGACCCGGGTGGAGTGGTGGATCCGGGGCGCTCGCCGGCGCTCGTCCGGGTGCGGCGTGGGGCCTACGTGGCCGCCAGCACGTGGGCCGCCTCCCGCCCGGCGGCCCGATACCGGTATCTCGTCGAGGCGACGGTGTCGATGATGCGGACGACGGCCGTGCTCTCGCACGAGTCGGCGGCGGTGCTGCTCGGGCTGCCTGTCATCGGCCCGTGGCCGGATCGCGTCCACGTCGTGGAGCCGCTGGCCTCGGGGGGCCGGTCGACCGGGATGATTTTCCGCCACGGTGTCCGTGAGCTGCCCCGCACCGTTCAGGCCGCCGACATCGCGGTGACCAATGTCGCGCGTACTGTGCTCGACCTGGCGCGCACGCGTTCCTTCGCCTCTGGGCTCGCCGCTGCCGACTTCGCTCTCGCCGTGAACCGGTGCACCGAACTGGACCTGTGGGAGGAACTCGAGAGGCTGCGCGGCACTCGTGGGTTCAGGGCCGCTCGCCACGTCGTCGAGCGTGCCGACGGCCGTTCCGAGTCGGTGGGGGAGTCGCTGAGCCGTGCACGCATGTACGAGCTGCGCCTGCCGATCCCCGAGCTGCAGCAAAGTTCTTCGACGACGGCGGGTTCGTCGGCCGCTGCGACTTCTGGTGGAACCACCTGCGGCTCATCGGCGAGTTCGACGGGAGGGCCAAGTATCAGCGGGACGGTGTCGCGCGCGACACCGATCCCTCGGACACCGTCTGGCAGGAGAAGCGTCGGGAGGATCGGCTTCGTCCGCTGGTCTCCGGCCTGGTGCGGTGGACCTGGAGCGAGGCCTACGACAGGGAGCTGTTCGCTGTGGTCATGGCGCGTGCCGGGATAATGCCCGCCCGGTGAATGCATGGCATCGCGCCCGGGGAGCCACCGGTTCGCCGAGCGCTGCGGCACTGTCTACGGAGGTCTCGGTGCGGAGTGCGTCTCCGGCGGAGGAGGTGCGGAGGGCGTCTTGCGGCGGAGGAGGTGCGGAGGGCGTCTCCGGCGGAGGAGGTGCGGAGGGCGTCTCCCGGCGGAGGAGGTGCGGAGGGCGTCTCCCGGCGGAGTGCGACGGGACGCAAGGGGCCGGATCGAGGGACCGGAGGCGGCCCGGTGCGCCTGCACGTGACGTCGCTCTCCTCCGCCGTCCCGCCGGGGCGCCGCGGTTTCCGGCAGGCGCCCGATGCGGCTAATATGTTCAGGTTGCCTCGGCGAGGGACGCCGGACGGGCCAGCACGCTGACCCTGGCGCCGGACGTGCCGCCGGACGTGGTCTCCACGCCCCCGGTGCGTACAGTGCCGCCGGATCCGTGATCGACGCGGTGGTGCCTCGTCGCGCCGTCCGTACGACGTCCCACGCTGAGGCCCACCGCCCTACGAGAACACCTGCCCCAAGGAGACCCCCGTGGCTGACAACCTGAACCTCACCGCGACGCGGCGCACCGAGTTCGGCAAGGGTGCCGCCCGCCGCACCCGCCGCGCCGGCCTCATCCCGGCCGTCCTGTACGGGCACGGCACCGAGCCGCAGCACCTGGCGCTGCCCTCCCACGAGACCTTCCTGGTCGTGAAGGACCACGCCAACGCGCTGATCACGCTCGACATCGAGGGCACCGAGCAGCTGGCCCTGGTCAAGGACGTCCAGCGCGACCCGGTGCGCCGCACCATCGAGCACCTCGACCTCGTCGTCGTCCGCCAGGGCGAGCGGGTCACCGTCGAGGTGCCGGTGCACGTGACCGGCGAGTCCTTCCCCGGCACGATCCACCAGATCGAGCTGCAGACCCTCCGGGTCACCGTCCCGGCCACCCGGATCCCCGAGGTGGTCCCGGTGCCGATCGACGGTCTGGAGGACGGTGCGCTCGTGCGCGTCGCCGACATCCCGCGGCCCGAGGACGCCACCATCGACGACGACCCGGAGGAGATCGTCGTCGTCATCTCCGTCCCGCGCGTCTCCGCCGAGGACCTCGGCGAGGTGCCCGCGGAGGAGACCGCCGAGGCCTGAGCCTCACGAGGATCGACCGTCGCGCCCAGGCCGGAACGGCCTGGGCGCGACGTCCATGTGCGCCGGCCCGCGGCGGGCTGCGGCCGCTGCCGGTGGCCGCCGCTGCCGTTTCGTCGTGCCGGAACTCGAAGGAGGAGCATGAGCCCGTGGCTCGTCGTCGGTCTGGGTAACCCCGGACCGCAGTACGCCGGCAACCGGCACAACGTGGGCCAGATGGTGCTCGACGTGCTCGCGCGCCGGATGAACGGCTCCTTCACCGCCCACAAGGCCCGGGCGCAGGTGCTCGACGGCCGCCTCGGCATCCTGCCCGGCGGCGCGCCAGGCCCGCGGGTCATCCTGGCCAAGCCCGGCTCCTACATGAACGTCTCCGGCGGACCGGTGGGCGCGCTGGCGAAGTTCTACGGCATCGAGGCCGACGAGCTGCTGGTCATCCACGACGAGCTCGACCTGCCGGCCGACACCCTCCGCCTGAAGCTCGGTGGGGGAGAGGGCGGCCACAACGGGCTGAAGTCCATCTCCTCCGCGATCGGCACGAAGGACTACCTCCGGCTCCGCGTCGGCATCGGTCGCCCGCCGGGCCGCATGGACCCGGCGGACTACGTGCTGCGGGACTTCCCCCCGTCGGAGCGCGCCGATCTCGCGGTGACCCTGGAGGAGGCCGCCGACGCGGTCGAGGAGGTCCTCACCCTGGGGTTGGAGAAGGCGCAGCAGCGGCTGCACACCGTATAGGCGTCACGCCGTCACGACTGGAGGACGAGGTCGGCATGGGCTGCGCGAGGTGCAGCGGGCTGAGGTCCCGCAGCTCCTTCCGCGACCGGATGCCAAGCTTGCGGTAGACGTTGGTCAGCCGGAGTTCGACCGTTCGGATGGAGACGTACAGGGCGCTGGCGATCTCCTTGTTGGAGGCACCGTCCCGCACCAGGGTCGCGATCTGTAGCTCGTTCGCCGTCAGGGCGACGTTCTCGCTCGTGTCGGCCGCTGGCGTGGCGAAGCTGATGGAGCGGGCGTCCGCCGCTGCGCCCAGGTCGGCGGCTCCGCTGAGGAGGTAGAGCTCGCTGGTCCGGGCGAGCAGCAGCCGTCGGTGGGCGTCCCGCTTGATGGGTGCGCCCGCGCCGGCCAGCCGTGCCGCCTGCTCTCCATGCTGTTCGGGTGTGAGCTGAGCGATGCGCGCCTCGGCGCACGCCAGGACGCCTGCTGCCTGCCCCGGAAAGAGGTGCTCGCACGCTGCTGCTGCCGCGGCGGCCGCAGTCGCGACGACTTGCTCCACCGGGGCACCTAGGACGTCGAGCAGCAGCCGCTCGAATACGCCGCTGCTACCTCGCACAGCCCCGGCAGCGGCGAACTCGACCGAGGGGCACTCCAGCGCGTGCCACCGGGCATGAAGCAGACCGAGGTGCGCCGCCGTCCTGGCATCGCCAGTGAGGCGGCTGCGCTCCAGCATGTCGGTGAACTGTTCCGTAACGCTCTGGAAGTGACCTCCGGCAGCTGCGCGCTCGGCGTACTCGTGACGCACGGCCCTGGCGACCGCCGAGGTTTCCGGGTGCGAGCGCGCCTGGTGCTGGGCGTCATCCAGCGCAGCGGCCGCATCTGCGACTCGGCCTCGCAGCCTCAGCACCCGGGCGATGTGAGCCAGGCCGACACCGCCGACGGGCAGGTGCACCGGCTTTTCGCCGATCTCGTCGGTGATCTGTTCCGCTCGGTGGAGCTCCCACGTAGACAGGTGGAGCTGCAGTCCGAGCACCGTGACCTCAGCCGCGACGAGCGGCATCTGGCAGCCGCGGGAGCGGAAGTCCAGGTCGGCGAGCCACGTCCGTGCACGAAGCCACTGGCCAGCGCGGACGAGCATGGCCACGGTGTCTACCGCGAGAGCCCAGCCCATCACGTCGGTGCCGGGGAGGGCACCCGTGAGAGCCGGGAGAGGACGGCAGGTTGCCTCCGGTGCGGCGGACCCCCGGACCAGGCCCCGTGTCACAGCGAGCTCCATGGCGAGCTGCGCGTGCTCCGCCGGAGCGGCAGTGGCCCCCGCGTTCTCGGCCTCGCCCTCGGCGCGGGACACAAGAACTTCTGCTTGCTCAAGCCGCGCTCTCGCGTTGGCTCCGTCGAGGTGACGTGCGCACAGCCGCGCGGCCAGAGCTGCAACCGAGGCGGCAGCCCTCGCGTCGGTCCGTTGCAGCTCGGCGACCGCCGTATCGGTGATGGCGATCGGCACGGCGCCGTCACGGAGCGTGAGCGCAATCAGGTACGGCACGACCGCCCGGTACAGCTGGTGTTCTTTGGCCGCGAAGACCGCGTGCGCCAGCAGTCGTGTGGCTTCACCGGGGTGGCCTGCGTACATTGCCGCCACCCCGGCGGTCATCGTGAACTCGTACCTCTCAGCGTCGGTGGCCTCTAGGCCCGACGCCACCTCGGTGAGCCGGAGTGCCGTCAACGCGTCACCGGCCTCAAGTCTCTGGCGCGATGCTTCGGCGATGCCCCTGAATGTCCGCGGGTGGCTCTCGGCGTCAGCGGTGTGGATTTCGACGGCCAGGCACGCGGTATGCCAACTCTGTTCCAGCGAATCTTCTGGAGCATGGCCGCGGAGCGCCTGGTGAACCCGGTCGAGCTCGCGGGCAGGAGTGAGCGCGAGGACTGCAGAAGCCATGCGTGGGTCGTTCGGCACGACGCGGTTGTTGGCACAGCGTAGAGCAGCGTCACCGTCGGGGCCGACGACATCGCTGACCAGAGCACTGCAGCTGCGCTCGAGGACGCGCAGCGGCGCGTCCACCGAGACGGCCGCGGCCAGGACGAGGGTGCGATGTTCGAGCGGCAGGGTCGCCCACCATGGCCGGTACAGCCGTGCCGAGAAGTCGGTGCCAGGCAGCTGAGCGGGCAGCGGGCTGTGACCGCTGAGCTGCTCGGAGGTGAGCATCGCGCAGACCTGTGCGGCATCGCCGGGATTGCCGCCGGTGAGGCGGGCGATCGTGCGCGCGACGGAGATGGGGACGGGGACATCGGAGTGGAACCGCACAGCCGCTGCCGCCGCAGCGGGCACCAGTGGCCGAAGCGGGTGCACCCAGAGGCCACCTCCGGCGGGCGGCATCTTCTGCTCCTGACCGGGAGGGGCCGCAGCGGTGACCACGACCAGCACGGGAAGGTCCACGATGCCCGCGGCCAACGGTGCGAAGACCTCTGCGACGCGCTCGTGCGACAGCTCGACGTCATCGATCGTGATCAGCAGCGGCCGCTGGTGCGTCGCGACCCGCACGATGTCGAGTGTCGACCGGAGGAGATGACGCTCGGGATATGACGCCGCGGTCTCGCCGTCGATCAGTTCCTCCAGCATGCGTGCAGAGGGCGAGACAGGGCCGGTCACGGCACCCGCCAGCACCCGACCGATGGCCGGAACCGTACGGGCGGCGACGCGGGAACCCGGTATGTGCACGTGTCGGACGGACGGAACCGTGCGGCGAACGAGCGCAACCGCCTCGCGCAGCAGAGCCGTCTTACCGGTGCCTGCGGCGCCGACCACCGCGACGACCGCCCCACGGCCGGCAAGGAGCTTTTGAGCCCGCCCGTCAAGGAAGGCTAGCTCCGGCTCTCGGCCAACCAGACCCGCACCTGGGACCTGAGCCGGCCCGGCCTCGGGCGTGGCGATGGCATCCGTGATCACGTGCGGCCTCGTGCTGTTCAGTAGGCGCCGCGGCCGCCGAAGACGGCGCTGACCGTTCGGACGAGGATGGCGAGGTCCATAGGGACCGACCAGTTGTCGACGTAGCGCAGGTCGAGACGTACCGACTGCTCCCAGCTGAGATCGGAGCGACCGGAAACCTGCCACAGTCCGGTCAGCCCGGGCTTGACCTTCAGGCGTCGGTGAGCCGCGGCGTCGTACTTCTCGGTCTCCGCCGGCAGCGGCGGCCGAGGGCCGACCAAGGACATGTCCCCGCGCACGACGTTCCAAAGCTGTGGCAGCTCATCGATGGAGTAGCGGCGCAGGACCTTGCCCACCGGCGTGACGCGGGGGTCCTGGCGCATCTTGAAGAGCGTGCCGTTCCCGTCGGAGTGCTCGGAGAGCTCGACCAGCCGGGCCTCGGCATCGGTGGTCATCGAGCGGAGCTTGAACATGGTGAATGGCCGGCCGTCCGCCCCGATGCGGGTCTGGCGGAAGAACGCAGGCCCGGGAGACGTGAGGCGAACCAGGAGAGCGGCGGGAAGAAGAACGGTGCTGGCGCAGAGCAGCAGCACGGCCCCAAACACGCGGTCGAACAGCGCCTTGGCGCGCACGCGTCGCCCCGGCGCGTCGAGCGCCACCTCGAGCAGAGCGGCACCGGCGGCGGGTCGTACGCGGAGCCGGGACGTGCCCACCTCGTGCAGGTTGGGTGAGAGCATGAGCCGCACACTCGCGCCCTCCAGCGACCACAACCGCTGGCGCAGCTCAGATGCGGTCATGGATCCGGAGGCGACGATCACTATCTCGGCGCCTGTCTCGCGCACCACGCGCGGCAGGTCGTCCAGCCCGCCCAGGGTGGGCACGGTCAGTGGTGCCTCGCTGTCAGTCCCGTCGTGCCTGACGGGCATGCATGCACCGACGACGGAGAAGCCCTCGGCCGGGCTCTCCAGCAGGCTCGCCAGCAGCGGCTCGAGGTGCTCCCGCTCGCCCACGACGACGGTGCGGAGGGCAAGTAGGCCATTCCTGCGGCGTTGGCGGACCACTGCCCGTTGCACCAGGCGGGCGACCGTGATGGCGCCGAGGGCCAGGGGGAGTGCGCCGGCGAGCGCGTGCACGGGAACGGCGTCGCCGGTGAGGTGTACGACCGCCAGCAGCGCCAGGGCGACGAAAGCTCCGCCCCGGAGGACCGCCCAGAACTCGTCGGTGCCCGCTCCCATGGTCGCCGCCGCGTAGCCGCCATGTGCGGCGACGAACAAGGCCAAGGCCAGGGCGAACACCCCGGCGACCGGGATGACGTTCGCTTCGGGCTGCATGACGGCGCCCACCACAACCACAGCGGCGAAGGCCGTCGAGGCGTCGAGCGCCAGGGCACGGACCTGGTATCTCCGAAGTTGGGGCGGCGCGGAGCGTGCGCGGGCTCGGCTGATCTGCGCGAGTACTTCGCTGAGCAGGCCGCGGATTCCGGTTCGGGTCGGCTGCAGCGGTCCAGGGGTGCCTAGCACTCCTGGTGTCCCGAGCGCAACCACGCCGACCTGCGTCAGACTCGGTTGGACAAGGTCCTCCGTCCGCACGGCCATGTGAGCCCTCCCGCTCCGGATGTGCCCGATACAGGTCGGGCGTCTAGAACTCCACCCAGGCAACCAGCGACCCGAGCGTCCGTTTCAGCCCTGTGCGGATGACGGGCGGCTGAAACGCGAGGTGTCTGCCAGGTAAACGGGATTACTCGCGGGGGTGAACGGGGTGAGCGCGGCCTGGACCCAGGGGTTGGCGGCGAGCCGGACAGATCTACCTTCCGGACCGGGTTCACCCCGGACCCCGCGAATCCGGCCCGTGTACGACCGATCCCGTCGACAATCGCGACTGGACCAACCGGCACCGCGGTGAGGAGAGCCTCGATGGATGTGTACCTGGATGACGCGGTTCTCGCCGCCGAGCTCGCCGACTCCGCGGGTCACCGGCTTCGCCAGATACGGGAACGGGCCGGCGCCCGAGGTCTGGGCAGCAAGGCGCTGAAGGAGGCCGGTGACAGCGGCTCCCAGAAGTACCTCGCTGGCGCCCTGGCCGATCGGCGACCGTCCGACGCCATCCTCTCTGAGGAGGCACAGGACGGGCCGAGTCGTCTCCGGGCACGGCGCGTCTGGATCATCGACCCGTTGGACGGCACACGCGAGTACGCCGAGGGGAGGGCAGACTGGGCGGTGCACGTGGCGCTATGGGCTGCGGGGGAGCTCGTCGCCGGGGCCGTCGCGCTCCCGGATCTGGGTGAGGTGCTCGGTACCGGCAATCCCATCGAACCACCCCCCGTCCCTCCAGGGAGGTTCAGGATCGCCGTGTCGCGCACCCGGCCTCCGGAAGAGGCTCGCCTGCTTGAGCGGCAACCCGGGGTCGAGCTCGTGCCGATGGGATCGGCTGGGTACAAGATCAGTGCTGTGGTACGCGGCGACGTCGACGCGTACTTGCACAGCGGCGGTCAGTACGAGTGGGACTCCGCGGCGCCCGTGGCGGTTGCGCGGCGGGCGGGTCTGCACGCGAGCAGGCTCGACGGCAGTGCCCTCGCCTACAACCGGGCTGACCCTTACCTCCCGGACCTCTTGGTGTGCCGCACTCCGCTCGCGGAGCCGCTGCTGGCCGCTCTGCGAAACTGATCCGGCTCGACCGCAATCGGATCTTGCGGCTCTCTTGCGGTGCTGGGCCGCTCGAACGCAGCCTCCTCCCTCGGCTCCGGTCGTAGCGTCCGCTCATGTTCCCCAATGGGTCGCCCCCAACAGCGCTCAAGAACGCACCGTGCGAGGGAGGGACCGCGATGGCCGCCACCGGAACCGAGATCGGAGTCCCCCGATACTCGATCAGCCAGCTGTCCATGCTCGAGGCGGAGTCGATCTACATCATCCGGGAGGTCGCCGCGGAGCTCGAGCGGCCCGCTCTCCTCTTCTCGGGCGGCAAGGACTCCATCGTCATGCTGCACCTGGCGCAGAAGGCCTTCTGGCCGGCACGGATACCCTTTCCGGTCGTGCACATCGATACCGGGCACAACTTCCCCGAGGTGCTGCAGTTCCGAGATCGGCAGGTCCAGCGATTGGGCGTCCAGCTCGTGGTCGGCTCGGTCCAGGCGGCCATCGACCAGGGGCTCGTCCAGGAAGAACGGTCGGGCTCACGAAATCGCATCCAGACCCCGGTGCTCCTCGACATCGCGGAGAGACACGGGTTCAACGCGTTGCTCGGCGGTGCCCGCAGGGACGAGGAGAAGGCACGCGCGAAAGAGCGTGTCTTTTCCTTCCGTGATGATTTCGGCCAGTGGGACCCGAAGAACCAGCGCCCGGAGCTCTGGAACCTGTACAACGGCCGCGTGAACGCGGGCGAGAGCATCCGTGTCTTCCCCCTGTCGAACTGGACCGAGCTGGACATCTGGCACTACATCGAGCGCGAGTCGATCGAGGTCCCCTCCATCTACCTCGCCCATGATCGCGAGGTGTTCATGCGGGGCGGGATGGTCTTCGGAGCGAGCGAGCTGTGCCCACCACGGGAGGGCGAGGAGGTGTTCACGGCACGCGTCCGCTACAGGACGGTGGGCGACGCGACGCTGACGGCCGCCGTCTTCTCGGATGCGCACACGTACGGGAAGGTGATCGAGGAGATCGCTGCCACCCGGATCACCGAGCGGGGCGCCACACGGGGCGACGACCGTGTCAGCGAGGCGGCCATGGAAGACCGTAAACGGGAGGGCTACTTCTGATGGACATGCTCCGGTTCGCTACCGCGGGATCCGTCGACGACGGCAAGAGCACGCTGATCGGGCGCCTGCTCTACGACTCCAAGGCGATCTTCGACGACCAGCTCGCGAGCGTCGAGGCGACCAGCCGCGACAGGGGCGACGACTACACCGACCTCGCGCTGCTCACGGACGGCCTCAGGGCCGAACGGGAGCAGGGCATCACGATCGACGTCGCCTACCGCTACTTCGCGACGCCTCGGCGCAAGTTCATCATCGCCGACACCCCAGGGCACATCCAGTACACCCGGAACATGGTGACGGGGGCCTCTACCGCCGACCTGGCGATCATTCTCGTCGACGCCCGCAAGGGGCTGGTCGAGCAGAGCAGGCGGCACGCCTTTCTCGTCTCACTGCTCCGAGTCCCGCACCTGGTTCTTGCGGTGAACAAGATGGATCTGGTCGACTACTCGGAGACGGTGTACGAGCGTATTCGGGAAGAATTCGCCAACTTCGCTACGAAGCTCGACGTACCGGACCTGACCACCATCCCGCTGTCCGCGTTGCGGGGAGACAATGTGGTCGAGCGGTCCGAGAACATGCCGTGGTACACGGGGACCTCGCTTCTGCATCATCTCGAGACACTCCACGTGGCCAGCGACCGCAACCTCGTCGATGTACGGTTCCCGGTCCAGTACGTCATCCGCCCGCAGCAGTCCCGGCATCGGGACTACCGCGGCTATGCCGGCCAGGTGGCGGGCGGCATCCTCAAGGTGGGGGATGAGGTGATGGCGCTCCCGAGCGGTTTGACCAGCAAGGTGGTCTCCGTGGAGACCGCTGACGGGCCGGTCGCCGAGGCCTTCGCTCCGATGTCCGTGACGGTTCGCCTCGCCGACGACATCGACATCTCGCGCGGCGACATGATCTGCAGACCGCACAACCAGCCGACTGTTACCCAGGACATCGACGCCATGGTGTGCTGGATGGCGGAGAAGCCGCTGGAGCCCGGGCAGCGACTGGCCGTCAAGCACACGACACGATCGGCTCGCGCTGTGGTCAAGGACCTCCAGTACCGCCTGGACGTCAACACGCTGCACCGCGACGAGGGCGCGGAACAGCTGGGGATGAACTCCATCGGCCGGGTCTCGCTGCGCACCACCAGCCCGTTACTGGTGGACGACTACCACCGCAACCGCCAGACCGGAGGCTTCGTCCTCGTCGATGAGGCGACCAACAGCACCGTCGGTGCGGGGATGGTGGTGGCCCGATGAAAGGCGGCGCTCACCGACGCAGTATCGTGCGCAGCTGCGTCGGTGAGTTGGTCGACGTCGGCGCGGCGGGTTCGCGCCGCAACGCCATGGCGCCGGCCACCATCACGAGCACCATCCCCGTCGCCAGGATGCCGTAGTACAGGACCTCGAGGGCCGCCATCACGAGGACCGCACTCAAAGCCAGGGCGTCGACGTCCGAATGGCGCAGTGATCCCCTGATGAGCATCAGCAGCCAGCTCATGAACAGCACTGCCCCGACGAACCCGTGCGCGAAGAGGACCATCCAGAACTGCCCCTGCGTCCCCACCGAGTCAAGGAAGGGATTCTCGGACGGGCGCGGCGCGCCGTAGCCCAGCAAGGGGGAGGAAAGAGCCCGATCGATCGTCTCGGCGTAGAGCGTGAGGCGGTCTTCGGTGGTGCTGCTGACGGTCACCCGCTCCTCCAGCCGGTCGGCCACCGGCAGCACCGCGAGAGCCACGGCGGCGACGCCGCCGAGGGCGGCCAGAGTGAGCAGCATGGTGCGGTTCCGGCCGAGCAGCGCGCGGAGCGTGAGGTATGCCGCGCCGACACCCAAGGCAAGGAACATCCCGCGGTTCAGGGTGAGGAAGGCAGGCAGGAAGGAGACGGGGAGGCAGAGCGCCAGGGGCCAGAAGCGCCGGTGGCCGCGTACGTGCCTGAGGTGGACGATGACGAACGGCAGGAGCAGGGAGTAGGCGTTGCCCCAGTTGTTCGTGTAGAGGAACGGTGCGCTCGGCCGGGGGTCCAGGGGGGCCCACGAGGCCGGCTCGAACTGCGTCACGCGTCGCACGACCATCTCGCGGACCAGGTCGTTGGCCTGCAAAGCGTCGGGAACGATGTAGCTCAACGGCGTATGGACCGTGAGCAGCGGCGTGATGATGCCGACGTATCCGCCGACCACCGCGGTGAGCCAGAAGACGGTCAGAACGCCCGAGACGTATCGCATCGTCAGGGCACGGGCGTTGTAGGCATAGAGAAAAGCGACCGTGGCCGAGACGTAGAGCAGAGCGCGGTAGACGAAGCCGATCGACCGCTCGCCGCTGTCCAGCTGCGTCGCCGAGAGGACCATCCACACGAGGAAGAGGAGCCAGACGCCGAAGCCGCGGGGTACCCGGACATCGGTGGCGCGCGACAGCGCCATGGCCATGAGAAGGGCGGCAAGGATCCAGATCATGTCGCCCAGACCGAGCAACCAGCACAGTCCGTAACTGACGAACGGCACGGCGAACGGCCAAGCCGGCAGGTCGGCCGCTCTTCGGCGGTCCAGCGGGCCCGGGCCGCTGGACGCCGGCCGTACGGGGGCACCGCGGTGGGCGTGGCGCCCAGGGTTCGTGACCATGCGCGGGGGCTACCTGGCGTACCGCAAGCCACGCCGGCGCGCGGCGTACCGGCTTCTGACGAGGTGGTACGGGCCGGCGAGCAGGCCCCGCAGCTCCGTAAGCACCAGGTCGCGGGGGTAGTCCGGGCCGCGGCCCTCGTTGCGTGCCGATCGTGGATCGAGCAGGTGGAGCAACGCCACCGGGGCGTTCTTGGCGAGGCGGGCGGCGTGCGCGGGGCCGCGCAGCAGCTGCTTGGTGATGACCGCCCCCATCCCGACCCCGTTGCCGATCATCTGGGTGCGGAGCTCCGCGTAGGTGCGCCGGTGGTAGTGCCACACCAAGGCGTCGGGCGTGTAGACGATGACGTCCCCGGCGAGGAGCACCTCGGTGAAGATGTCCAGGTCCTCGCCGCCCTGCGCGATGCTGCCCGCACCGAGGGCGACGTCGAACCCGCCTAACTCCACCAGGCGACGAGTGCGGAAGGCCATGTTGTTCCCGGACCCGACCTTCCCGGTCGTGTACGGGAAGAACGGTCCCCGTGGGGCCGGGGTGCCCAGGTGCGAGACCGAGGCCGTCCGGGTGCGCCACGACCAGATGCGTGGCTCATAGCCCTTGTCGAAGCCGCCGTAGGCCTCGAACCAGAGCTGCTCCGGGCTGCTCAGCTCAGCCGCGCGGACCAACCCCGTCACCCCGGTCACGTTGCCCTCCGTGTCGGCGTCGAATACGGCGACGATGGCGGCGAGCCAGTCCGCGTCCGGCACGGCGTCGTCGTCGGTGAACGCGACGATGCTGTGCGACGCCGCGGCCAGGCCCGAGTTGCGGGCGACGGACAGGCCACGGCGCGGTTCGCTGATGGTACGCAGCCGCGGGTCCTGAATCCCGGCGAGCAGGGCCTGTGTGCCGCCGGAGGCCGGGTCGTTGTCGACGATGCAGAGCTCGAGGTGGCGATGAGTCTGCGCGAGCAGGGACCGTACGGTCTCAGGGAGGCGCGGGTCCCGTCCGAGCGTGCAGACGACGACGGTCACGGGGGTCGCGCTGGAGAAGATCCTGCGTGGCCGCGCACGGTCGAGCGCGCGGAGGAGCTCATCGGTCGTCCCATCCGCGGCAGGGCCCGGCGTGTCGCCCGCACCGACCAGCTGGCGGACGTGGCCGGCAAGCTGGCGCAGGCACACGTCGCGCAGCTCTTCGTGGCCGGGTTCCTCCCCGAGCCCCTCGAGCAGCACACTTCCGATCGGGCGTCCGTTGACGGTGACGAGGAGGCTCAGCCGGCCGGCGGAGTTGGGTGCCGGGTACGCGGCGTCGTGGAGCACGTCGATGGCGCCGACGGGGATCGGGAAGCCGCCAGGGGGCGCTGTGTCTGTGGGCGTCATGCCCGCACGGTAGGGCCTGGGAAGCAGGTCCGGAGGCGTTTCGGGCGCCCGGTCACCGGGTTTGCGGAGCCTGCGGCTCCCGTGCGGGAAACCAGCAAGAATCCCTGCGGATCCGAGCGCGAAATCGCGTTGCCGCCGCGTTGGCGAACCATACGATGCTGCAACTCATATCCGGACGCGCATGACGACCGAGCGGGTCTCCGTACCGATCAAAGGGGTTAGAGCCCATGTCCCAGGATGCTGCAATCAACTCCATCGGCATCGGGTACTACGCCACCGTCCTGAAGAGACGGTGGGCGGTGATCGCTCTCTGCACACTTCTCGGTGTCCTCGCGGGTGTTGCCGTGCTCGAGATTCTCCCGACGCGAGTGACGGCGACGACCACCGTGAACATGAACGTGATTTCCACCGACCCGTTCAACCCGGGCCGGTCGGCCTCGGGACTCGTCGACCTCAGCACCGAGGCAGCGGTCGCGGGCTCCTTCGTGGTGGCTCAGGAGGCGTCCAAGCTCCTCGGTGCCGGTCAGAGTGCCGAGGAGCTGCGTGCCGGAACGAAGATCACCACGACGGCGGAGGCCACCGTCCTGCTGGTGAGCTACACGGCCGACTCGCCGCAGAGCGCGCGCGAGGGCGCCGACGCCGTCGCAGCCGCTTACCTCTCGTACCGTGGCGAAACAGCCAGCCAGCGTCTGGAAACTATGCTCGATGGCATCACCGACCGGCTCGAGGAACTGCGCCCGCAGCTCCTCGAAGCCAACACGAGGTTCGCGACTGCGGCCCCCGGCAGCAGCGAGAGTGTCCAGGCAGACAGCGACCGCCAGCTGATCACCGCGGAGATCGACAAGCTCATGCTGCGAAGCGCCGAGCTGGAACAGGTCGACACCACCGGCGGAACGGTGCTGAGCCCGTCCACCGGCAGCGACGTGGAGTACGAGCCGAACCCGGTGCTGCTGGTCTCCAGCGGGGTCGCCAGTGGGCTGGTGATCGGTCTGGTGCTGGCGTTCGTCGCGGGTGCGCTGGACCGCAGGGTCCGCGACGGCGGCGCGGTGGTGGCTGCGACCCACGCACCGGTCCTCGCCGAACTTGCCGCGCACGACGGCGAGCCCGAGGGCGCGATGGCCTCCTTCCGGGAGGCCCGTGAACGGGTGATGGCGCAGGTCGGCAGCCCGCGGGTGCTCGTGACCCTTGACGCATCTGCCGGAGCCGGTCATCTGGAGGTGCCCGCCGGACTAGCGACCGCGATGGCGCAGGACGGGTACGACATCGAGCTCGTTCTCGGTGCGCCGGGGCAGGAAGCCGCCGCGGAGCTCCGGGTGGCCGCGAACACCTTCAGGCCCGAGCTCCGTGGCGGAGGTGGCCTCGTCGTGCCCGGCCGCGTCGTCGTGTCGTCGGCGGGCTCCAATGAGGAGGGCGCCGCCGACGGTGACGTCGCGGCGGCCCTGCGTCACCGCGTCGCCCACGCCGCGGCGACGAAACGGTTCGTTATCGCGCTGCTCCCCGACGCCCCAACCTCGACGATGCTCGCCATCGGGCGGATCGCGGATGCCGTGGTGCTCGTCGTGGAGCGCGACCGGACGACGGCGTCCGACCTTGCCCGGATCGTCGCCGAGATGAACGACGTCAAGGCACCGGTCGTTGGCTCGGTCGTGGTCAGGCGGCGCGGCTCCCGTCGGCGCAGCGGCACCGAGGACGGTGCCAGTGGCACCGAGGGACCCGCCAGCACCCCGGGCGCGGTCAGCGCCACCGAGGGCGCGCGCGAATCCGGAAAGGCCAGATCTCCGAAGATCCTCGACCGCAGCAGGTGAAGGGACCGGCCGGGCAGGCCGCGGGCGGACCGGCGTCGGTGGCATCTCCGCCGATGCCGGCGCGTGTGGCCGCCGCCGGAGCGACGCCGGTCGCGCCCCCACGCCTGTGCTGGCGCCGGGGTTGACGCCGGTCACCGCTCGCGCCGCTGTGCCCGCCAGGTGGCGCTGCGCGCTTTGCGTGACCGCGCACGGTCGGCATCGACGATGCCGCACCGCGACCTCCCACGCGTAGGTTCAGCAGTCGGGGTCGTCCGGGAAGGTCAGGTCGCCGAGTCGCCAGCGGCCGTCGACGAAGACGAGCGTGAAGATGTTCGTGGTGGGACGGACGGCCGCTGGATCTCGTCGGGGTTGCCCGGCGGCGTCGGTGACCTGGACCTTGGAGGAGTCGACGCACGCGCCGAGGACGACGCGCGGGGGGTCTTCGGACAGCGCCGACTCGATGACCTCGCTGCTGAGAATCTCCGGCTCACCGGTCTGTGTCCATCCGTTGTCCCGGAGTTCCGCCCGGGCGGCCAACGCGGCGTCGAGGGCGCTGCCGGTGGCGGTCGCCTCCAGCTCGGCCTGGTCCGCCGCGGGAATGTCCTCCTCGGGCCCGAGCTCGCGGCTCTGGACCTGGCTCAGCACCCGGAGATGCTCGCCGACGACGATCGGTGCTGCGGCGTCTCCCTGGCCCGGGTCCGTCACGCGGGGATCCGGGACGTCCGGCGTCACCCGGTCGGCGGGAGCAACCGGCTGGAGCGAAGCCGATGCGTCCTCCGCGGGGTCGGCCGGAGGGTCGGCTTCCCCGGCCGGCTCCTCGGCCGACTCGCGAGGCCCGGGAAGGCCCGCTGCGGCGTCGCCGGTTCCCCCTCCCCGGGTTACCGCCCAGACCGCTCCGGCGAGCACCAGGCACACCAGGAGCACGGCGAGCACCGCACGCCTGACCCTCTTTGTCTGCGATTCGTTCGCCAATACGGGAGTCATGTCGCCCTCGAGGTCATAGTGTGCGGTTCCTGACGGGCGAGCGCCCGACAGCGGAATGCTATTTGCGTCCGTCGTGCCGCCAGGCCCGAACGAGAGCCGACATTTCGTTGATCTGCCCTTTCTTGGTGGGTCCGCGTGAGCCGGGGAGTGCACCGTGGTGATGACCGCCGAGGGCAGCGCCGCCGAGGCCAGAAAGATGGCCCGTGGTGGCGCCGTCTCATTTCTCGGTGCCGCCTTCAGCGCGCTGATGGGCTTCGTGCTCACGGTTATCCTCGGACGACTCCTGGGGGACGGAGGGGCCGGCGTCGTACTGCAGGCTATGGGCGTCTTCATGATCGCGCTCAGCCTGGTCAAGCTCGGCATGGATTCAGCGGCGGTCTGGTACCTGCCACGCGTCGTCCGCACCGACCCGCGGCGGATCCGCGGCGCGCTGCTCCCGCTGCTGCTGCCCGTGGTCGTGGCGGGCACGCTCATCGGCACCGGGGCGGCGTTGTTGGTGGAAGACGTTCTCGGTGCGAACCGCACGGCCCCGCCCTCGTTGCGCGAGGCGATCGAGATCGTCGCCTGGTTCCTTCCCGCCGGGGCGGTCACGATGGTGGCACTCTCGGCCACGCGGGGCCTGGGTGGCGTGCGCGCCTACGTGCTGGCGGGCAACGTCGCCCTCCCGGCGATGCGGCCGGTGGCCGTGTGGGTGGCCGTCGTTGCGGGAACCGGAGCGGTCGGAGCCGCCGCCGGGTGGGCGTTGCCGTTCGTCCCGGTGCTCGCCGTTGCGCTGGTCGTCCTGCGGAGCCAGGTGCGGCGCCACGAACACGGTCAGCGGGGCCGTGTGGTACCGGACAGGTCCACGGTCCGGGCCGTGTTCGGATTCGCCCTCCCGAGAACGATATCGGCAGGGCTCGAGCAGTCGATCCTGTGGCTGGACGTCATCCTCGTCGGTGCGATCGCCGGGTCTTCGGCCGCTGGGGTCTACGGCGCCGCAAGCCGCGTGGTGATGGCCGGCCTCATCGTCGACACCGCGCTGCGGGTGGTCGTCGCGCCACGCATCAGTGACCTCCTGCACGAAGACAGGACCCAGGACGTGCAGGACCTGTACTCCGTGGCGGCCACATGGTTGATGCTCTTCAGCGCCCCCGTCTACATCCTCCTTGCCGTGTTCGCCCCGACTGTGCTGTCCCTGTTCGGTGAGGGCTTCGACGGGGGAGCCTCCGCGTTGCGCATACTCTGTGTGGGCGTGCTCCTCACCCTGTGCGCGGGCAACATCCATTCGGTGCTCTTGATGAGCGGGCGGAGCGGGTGGGCCGCTGCCAACAAGGCCTTGGTGCTCGCTGTCAACGTGCTGGGGAACCTCTTGCTCATCCCGGTCCTCGGGATCGCTGGTGCCGCCGCCGTCTGGGCCTTCAGCATGCTTGCGGACGCGTTGCTGGCGTCCGCCGAGGTGTGGAGGTTCGTCGGAGTCCGGGCGCAGGTGGCGCGGATCGGCTACGTGCTGTGCCTAGCCTCGGTCTGTGCCGGGCTGCCGGCCGGCATCTCGGTGTGGTTGCTGGGCAACACGCTGGGCGCGCTGGCCGCGGCCGCGGCCGGGGCCGGGGTCCTCCTCCTGTTGTGGTTCGTGAAGGACCGCCGCCGGCTGCACCTGGCCGACCTCAGGGTGCTCACCGGCCGGAAGTGACGCCTCATCCCTCGTCAGTACACGTGAAAGGACGTTCGTCGTGGTTGCAGCTGTTTTTGGAATGAAGGACCGCGCCCCGCGATGGGCCAAGGACGCGGCGAACGGGGTGACGCGCCGGTACGCGATGCTGACGGCGTCGTCACGACCGGTGCCCGACTTCCTCGTCATCGGGACGAAGCGCGGCGGGACCACGTCCATGTTCAACTACCTGCTGATGCACCCCGGCATCAGGGGCCTTTTCCCCCAGGTACGCGGCGTTAAGAGCACCGACTACTTCTTCCGGAACTATGGCCGCGGTGAGAGGTGGTACCGCTCGCACTTCCCCTCGGAATCCTACCGGGCGCTCCTGCGTCGGCGCACGGGATACCGGGTGCTGAGCGGTGAGGCTTCCCCGTACTACGTCTGGGACCCGCGGATCGCGCAGCGTGTCCGTGAGCTCGCACCCGAGGTGCGCGCGATTCTCCTGCTGCGTGACCCGGTCGAGCGTGCGTGGTCGCACTACCAGGAGCGCGTCGGCAACGGGCTCGAGCCGCTCGCCTTCCCGGAGGCGCTGGCCCGTGAGGAGGAGCGCACCGCCGGTGAGCTGGAACGGATGCTGGCCGACCCGGGGTACTACAGCCCTGCCTTCGACTACTACAGCTACCGTCAGCGGGGGGTGTACGTCCCGCAGCTGCGGAACTGGTACGCACAATTCCCTGCCGAGCAAGTCCTGGTGCTGCGCGCGGAGGACCTGTATGCCGACGTCCAGCGGACCTTCGACCGTGTGACCGCATTCCTGTCCCTGCCGTCGTTCACCTTGCCGACCACCCGCACGTTCAATGCGAGCACACGCGCGCCCATGCCGGTGGAGGTCCGGAGAGAGCTCGCCGAGTTCTTCGCCCCGCACAACGCCGAGCTGGAGTCCCTGGTCGGCTTTCCGCTCGGATGGGACGACGACCGCTGATCCCCTTCTCGGGGTACGTGACAGCACGCCGGGTGAGCGTCGACCGGAGGAGGGGGCGAGAGCGTGGCGGAAAGCTGTGAGGTGCTCCCGTTGACGCGCGGCAGTGCGAAGCGGCGCGGCAGCGGGCGCCTCCATGTCCGGGTCGTGGTGGCTGCCGCGACGGTTGTGGCCGGTGGACTCGCGCTCGCGGGCACGTCGGAGGGTAACGCCTACCTAGCAGGGTGGGGGCAGCCGGTCTGGCGTGAGGAGTTCAGCGGGACAGGCGTGGACGCGTCCAGGTGGCGGGTGCGCGACGAAACCCGCCTGTCCCACGACGAGGCGGTGATCGAGGCCGACCAGGTGACTGTCCAGGACGGCCACCTGCGGATCACCACCGACCGGCTCCCGGCACCCGTGATGGGCACCGAGCGGCCGCGGCACTTCGAGACCGGCTACATCGACTCGATCGGCACGTTCTCCCAGAAATACGGTCGGTGGGAGATCCGCGCCCGGCTACCCGTGAGACAAGGTGCCTCGAAGGGCGTCTGGCCCGCCTTCTGGCTGCGTGACTCCGCAGGGCCTGGTGAGATCGACATCATGGAGGCCATCGGCGATCCCCACGAGCGGGAGGACGTGCACCCCGCCGGCATTTACTCGATGGCTGTCCACGAGTCGACCAACCATGAGGTCGGCACCAGCAGGATCGAGCACAAGGCCGGTGACATCGTCAGCGACGGTGATTACCACACCTGGGCGCTCGAGTGGACGCCGGACGGCATGCGGTTCTACCTCGACGGCCAGCTGATGTGGGCGCCCGCCGCGGCGGACAACCCCTGGTTCCGCACAGCGTTCACCGATGCCGGGGTCAACATCCGTATCAACACCCAGATGGGTCATGAGTGGATGGGCTACACCGACCCGGAGCGCCCAGAGCTGACGAAGATGCCGGCGCACCTCGACGTCGACTACGTCCGCGTGTGGGAGTACACGGGATGATCGAGCACGAGGTCGCCGGGCGCCGCCGGTCGAGCCGGACCAGTGACGCCGGTCTCAGAGGTTGGCCACTGCCCCGTCCAGTAGCTCGACGAGCTGCCCCGGCGTGATCGACCCGTCGGACCATCCGTCCGAGCCAGCCGCGTAGGTCCACACCCGCTCCGTCAGCGCGACGGCGTACAGCGCTGCGACGTCCGGCCAGCTGGCCATGGGCGTTCCGGCAGCGCGCAGGTGGTCCTGTGCAGCGGCCAGCGCGCCCGGCAAGTGTGCCATGGGCCCCGCTGACCGATCGCGACGGATGCTGACGTTCCAGTGCACGGCGTCCAGACCGGCCACGGCGTCTGATTCGGAGGACTCCCAGTCCCAGCACCACAGCTGGTCCGCACCCTCGCGCGCGAGGTTCCACGGCACGAAGTCGCCGTGCCAGCGCGTCGCGATCCCCGCCACCGCTTGGCGCCGGACGAGGGCTGCCCACGCCCGTTCGACGGCCCCACGCAGCGCCTCGGTACCGGCCTCGTGTGGCAGGGCGTCCAGGCGGCGGCGTACCGCGAGAGCATGGCCCGTGCCGATGACCTCGCCCGTCCGGTGCACGGGCATCAGATCAGCGAGGGTGTCCGGCCCCGGGAGCGCCGCCGGGTCCGACAACGCTCGGACCGAACGGGGCAGCGGCGCCGTGACGACGAACGGCCGCCCCGCCCACTCGCCGGCGCCGATCGCGGCCGGCACCCGGATCCGGCCGGTGCGCCAGGCCACGGCTCGGAGCGCCTCGGTCTCGGCCCGCACCAGGTCCGCGGTGGTGCGGTTCCAGGACGTCTTGGCGTATCCCACCGGCTCGCCATCGGCGTCGAACAGCTGGAGGGTCACCTTGCGGTTGCCACCGAGCACGCCGATCGCGGGACGCAGCCTCGGAAGTCCCAGCTCTCGGCCGATCGATCGCAGGGGCAGGTCCGGAGCCGTCCCGTCCCGCGCCGCGGAGCTGAGGACTTGTACCTCGAGCGCGGAAGCGCCTCCAAGCAGACCCGTGCGTGCCAGCGCGCCGTAGCCGGTTCGCGCCCAACGGGTACGCCGTGAGCGGAGCCGCTTGTAGGTGACGAACGCGGCGGCGGTGACGGCCGGGCGATCTGCCGCGACCAGCAACCTGGGCCGCGCGCTGGGCACAGCGAGGTAGCGCTCCACCGTCGTCCACCTCGGGTCCCGGCGCGGGTTGACGACGACGCGGGCGTGCCCCGTCCGGACAGCGGGCAACCACAGCTGACGAACGAGCTCGTCCAGCGGGCTACCGCCACGACCATTCAGCACGCGTGTGGTCCGGCGAGGTTCCAGCATCGCCCAGCCTCCTCGGCAACAACGGGGTGTTTTCCGGACAGTAATGACCGGTCACTGCATGGCGGACCGCAACGGGTCCGCAGTCATCCCGCAAGGGCCGGTCATCGACCTTCGGCCGGTGAGGGCCCGCATCTAGCGTCGGCCGAACGATCCCCGGCTCGAGGTGGAGCCGGGGTCAGACTCCTCCACTGACCCGCCGGGAGCCCCGATGCGTGCCAAAGTTCTCGCCGCCGCAAGTGCCGGCGCAATCGTCCTCTCCTCCGTGTTGCTGTCCACGTCGGCAGCCGCGGACGTCGTCCTCGACGGAGGCGCCCCGGACCGCGCCGCAGCCTCGTGCTGGGAGGTCAAGCAGCTCAACCCGACGGCCGCCGACGGCGCCTACTGGCTGCTGACGCCGGAGCTGCAGGCGCCCCAGCAGTTCTACTGCGACATGACGACCGATGGCGGTGGCTGGGTCCTCATCGGCGAGGGCCGGGAGGGCTGGCAGGCCTACTACGAGGGCCAGGGCGACGCCGGCGATCTGCTCACCGGCGGGACCGCCTCGATCGACACCGCGCAGCTGCCCTCGAAGACCGTGGACGCACTCCTCGGCGGTGAGAGGGTCGACTCCCTGACGGACGGCATCCGCATCAAGCGGGCCAGGGACGCCGCCGGGAGCCAGTGGCAGGAGGTGCGGTTCGCCTTCACCAGCCGCGACCGCTGGGCCTGGACCATCGGCGCGGGCCACCCCCTGGCCTGGTCGTCCTTCGACGGGCAACGGGTGGACGGGGGCCAGTCGGCGAGCTTCGGCGCCGACACTGCCTACTCGCGGGTAGAGACCACGTACACCAGCGCGCAGCGGTGGACGGGCGGGATGGCCTACGGGGCCCAGGTCACGGGTGAGAACTCGGCGTCGACCTACCTCTGGTCCGCCACGAACGGCGGCGGCAGCGCGCGCCCGTTCGCCCAGATGTTCATCCGTCCGCAGCTGAGGTCCCAGGACCTCCAGTTCGCGGCGATCCCGGACTCGGGGACGGCCCAGAGCGAGAACCGTCCGATGGCAAGTTCGAGAGCCATTGCCAGCCCCTGGGGCGTGACGGGCCACGCGAACGGCGTCTCCACCGGTGAGGGCAATGTTGAGGTGCAGGCCTTCGCCGAGATCGGTGATGTCATGTATGTCGGCGGGAACTTCCAGTTCGCCCAGCGCGGCGCCAACGCCACCGGGACCAACCGGGTCGAGCAGTCCTACCTCGCCGCGTTCAATGCGACCACCGGCGAGTTCATCCGAGGCTTCACCCCCGGCGTCAACGGGATCGTGAAGGCGCTGGCGGCGCTGCCCAACGGCCAGCTCCTCGTCGGCGGTGAGTTCACCCAGGCCAACGGCGCGCCCGCGGCCGGCCTCGTCGCCCTCGACCCGCTCAGCGGGACGACAATCGGCGGCTGGCGCGTGAACCTTGAGAACCGGCTGACCGGCGGGTCCGTGCAGGTGCGGACGTTGTCGGTGGACGGGGACTGGGTCTACCTCGGCGGCGCCTTCACTCACCTGTCCGGCGGTTCCCAAGCTGCGTCGGTGTACGCGCGCAGCGCCGCTCGCGTCTCGGTCGCGAACGGCACCCCGGACGGGCAGTGGAACCCGGAGTTCAACGGCACCGTGGTCTCGGTAGATGCGTCAGACGACGGCACGCGGCTGTACGCCGGGGGCTACTTCGGCACGTCGCAAGGCGCGCCGACATACCGCGCCGCCGCGGTGTTGACCCAGCCGGGCGCCCCGCTGGCCTCGCCGACCTGGGCGCCGGTGTGGAGCGACTTCCGGCCCGAGCGCCAGGCGACCGGCAACTACCAGCAGGCGATCAAGCAGGTCGACGACCGGGTGTGGTCCGGGGGCTCCGAGCACTCGCTGTTCACATTCTCGACAGAGACCTTCGAGCGGTTGTCCGGGAACATCACCCACGACAGGGGGGACTTCCAGGCCATCGACGACGACCGCGGCGTCGTCTATGCGGGGTGCCACTGCAACCAGTGGAACTACTCCGACACGTACACGTGGTCGCGCAGCGGACCGGGGGCCGGTTGGACACAGGCCGACAAGATCGGGTGGTTCGGCGCGTGGGACGCGGACACCGGCAAGGTCCTGCCCGAGTTCAACCCCGTCATCAGCAGCGGGGGGGGCGGGGCGTGGGCCATTCTCGGCGCGGCGGACGGCACGGTTTGGGCAGGCGGCGACTTCTCCGGCGTGCGCACCGCAAACGGCAACTCGTGGGCGGGTGGCTTCGTCCGGTTCCCCCAGGTGGACGCCACGGCACCCGGCCGGCCCGGGAACCTGCGGGTAGTCGCCCAGGACGGGGCATCGGCGACGCTGAGCTGGACGGGTGTGGGGGGCGGCGCACGGTATGAGGTTCTCCGGGACGACCGGGTCATCGCCGTCACCGACGCCACGACCGTCGCAGTGCCGCGCGACGACGCGGACCGCTTCTTCGTCCGGGCGGTGGACGGTGCTGGCAACCGATCGGCAAGCACTCCCGCGCTCGCGCTGGTCACGACGCAGCCGGAGCCGGAGCCGGAGCCGGTCTCGCCCGAGCTCATCGCGGCGGGGTCGGAGTGGCGGTGGTGGTACCAGAGCCAGGCGCCGGCCGCCGGATGGACCGGGGCTGACTTCGACGACTCGGCCTGGTCGACGGGCCCGGCCGTGCTGGGCTTCGGGTCAGCGGGCGTGGCGACGAATATCGACGTCCCCGACGGCACGACGCAACCGATCGTGAGCTACTTCCGCCGTTCCTTCACGGTTCGTGACCCGGGCGCGGTGGGGTCGGTGACGCTCCAGACCGTGGCCGACGACGGGGTGGTGGTCTACGTCAACGGCACCGAGGTGGGGCGGTCGAACATGACCACCGGAACGATCGGGCACAACACCTATGCGAACTCGGCCCGGCGGACCAGCACGGCGAGCGCTTCGCCGGTCACCTTCGAGGTGCCCGCCTCGTTGCTCGTCGCCGGGGAGAATGTCGTCACCGCCTCGGTCCACCTCAACTACCGGAACACACCTGACGCCAGCTTCGACCTCACCGCCACCGCGGTGCCCGACGACGGCACGACGCAGCCGGAGCCGGAGCCGGTCTCGCCCGAGCTCATCGCTGCGGGGTCGGAGTGGCGGTGGTGGTACCAGAGCCAGGCGCCGGCCGCCGGATGGACCGGGGCTGACTTCGACGACTCGGCCTGGTCGACGGGCCCGGCCGTGCTGGGCTTCGGGTCAGCGGGCGTGGCGACGAACATCGACGTCCCCGACGGCACGACGCAACCGATCGTGAGCTACTTCCGCCGTTCCTTCACGGTTCGTGACCCGGGCGCGGTGGGGTCGGTGACGCTCCAGACCGTGGCCGACGACGGGGTGGTGGTCTACGTCAACGGCACCGAGGTGGGGCGGTCGAACATGACCACCGGAACGATCGGGCACAACACCTATGCGAACTCGGCCCGGCGGACCAGCACGGCGAGCGCTTCGCCGGTCACCTTCGAGGTGCCCGCCTCGTTGCTCGTCGCCGGGGAGAATGTCGTCACCGCCTCGGTCCACCTCAACTACCGGAACACACCTGACGCCAGCTTCGACCTCACCGCCACCGCGGCCCCCGCTCGGTGAGGGCGGTCGACGATGGAGCTTTCGGTTCGGCTTCCGGTGCTCGAAATTCCCGTGCACCCCCGCACGTCGGCCGATGTCGTGGACCGCATCGTGGCGCACACCGATCGCGGCCCAGAGCCGTTCGTCATCGGCAACCTCAACCTGCACGGCCTGTACCTCTACCTGTCAGATGCCACCTTCCGGCAGTACTGCCGCAGGGCGGACTGGGTAATCGTCGACGGCTGGCCGATCTGGCTCCTGGCGCGGCTGAGGAGCCGCCGGCTGTCGGTGGCGACCCGGATAGGCAGCACCGACTGGCTGTTCTCCCTGTTCGACCGGGAGACGGACATCACCATCGCCGCGGTGGGTGGGGCTCCCGAGTCCTCCCGGCTCGCCTACGCCGCGGTTCGGGAGAAGCACCCCGCGGTCACCTGGATGCCGTTCGACGGGTTCTCTTTCCGCTGGCAGGGGGACCCCGAGGAGGAGCATTCCCTGGGAGACGCCTTGCGAAAGGCCGACCTGGTCATCGTCGGACTGGGTATGCCCCGGCAGGAGGCATGGATCCTCGAGCACTCCGGGGAGCTCGTCGGCAAGACGGTCGCCAACGTCGGCGGCTGCATCGACTACATCGGTGGCACGCAGCATCTGGCGCCACGCTGGCTGGGCCGGGTCGGTCTGGAGTGGGGGTACCGGCTGCTCGCTGACCCGCGACGGCTGGCGTCGCGCTACCTCATCGAGCCTTTCAAGCTTGTGGGGCTGGTTGTCTTGCGTCCCGATCTTCGGTTGCCCGGGCTCAGCGATCGGTAGGAGCCGCGACGTCGACGTCGAGTTGCCGGTCGAGGAATCCGGGCCGCGAGGCCCTCGGGGCATGGCGAGCCGGGCCGGCCGATGGGGAGCTGGGGTACACAGCCCCGACTGCACGGCCGCCCAAGCCACTGTTCAGGAGCTCCTGCCTCTCGGCCTCACGGCCGGCCAAACTTCGCACGGGGCCACGACCGGTCGGGCAGTCAGCATGGACACGGCGGGAGAGCCCGCCGGCCCGGCAGGTCTTCGGTCCGGAGGCGGTGCGCCGGTTGATCTCAGGCGTTCCCCGGTCGCGCCAGGCTTGGTCGCGCGCGCCCCGCGGCCGCAGCGTGGCTCCCTGGGCCACCCTTGCCCCGGACTCAACGCTCCGCATGAGAAGGACGCGACGCGGAGGGGTCCCGAGCGCAACCTCGCGCTGAGTGGCGTTGGCCTTGATCAATCCTTCGCACGGCCGTCCCGCATCAGCCGTCCATGCGGAGGAACACGTTGTCGACGTGCCCGTTGAACTGGTCCGGAGACCACGTGGCAATCTCGCCCGTCGGGGTCATCTTTCCGCCGACCGTCATGGGCGTGGACGGGCTCGCCGTTGCGACATGCCCCGTGGGTGCCTCGACGGAGTTCTTCGTCATGCTGACGGAGCCGTCTGGCCCGTACTCACCGACGGCGATGGAGACCGTGCTGCCCGAGCGTTCGCACTTCACGCGATACCAGCCCTCAGTGTTCACGGTCACCTCGGAACGTACGGTGACATGACCGGCCGTTCCGGCGACCGAGCATGCCGGCACCCGCTTGTCGATCTCGATCTTGTACTGACCGGCGTCGTCGGCGAGCCCGCGCTGGACGAGGTTGTCGCCGTTGTCGAATTCCGAGGCGCCGAGGGTCCCATCAAGGCGGAAGTCGGCTCCGAAGGCGAAGTTACGCGCTCCCGGGCTGAGCGCGTCATCGCTCGTGGTGTTCCAGATGCCGAGGACGGCCACCGGGGAGGGATCCTCCCCGGCCGCGGGGAAGCGGACTGCGTGCCCCTGCCCGTCACGCGCAGCCGCGGAGACCATCGCGCCACCGTTCAACGTGCGTACCTCCGCGCGAACCTCCGCGTATCCGCGGTTCGTCGCCGCCATCTGGGCGGCACCGAGCTCGGAGGAGGTGTCGTCGAAGCGGAGTCTGACGGCGTCGGTGACGGGGTCTTTCGCGGCGCCGGCGGCGACGCCTCCGGACAGGGCGCAGGCAATCGTCGTCGCGGTGGCCAGCAAGTTCAGGGCGCGTCTCATGGGTTGCTCCTAGGTCCCTTGTGATAAACGTCAGGTGTCGACGAGCGTCCAGCAGTTAACATGTGTCCGCAACTCGAAAACCGACACGTGATGCTCACCTCCGCGCTGGCTGGAGCACCCGTTCGGTGACGAGTCGCGCGCCATCCTTGGCCGTGGTGACGGAGGTGTCGATCACCAGATCGGCGTCGCCCGGCTCCTCGTACGGGTCGGAGACGCCCGTGAACGCGGGTATGAGCCCGGCGCGAGCCTGGGCGTACAGACCTTTGCGGTCACGCCGCTCACACTCCTCGAGGGGTGTCGCCACGTGCACGAGGAGGAATCGCCCCGCCTCCTCGGCCATCGCCCGAACCTCCTGGCGCACGGCGTCGTAAGGGGCGATTGGTGCGCAGAGCGCGATCCCACCGTGGCGGGCCGCGAGGGCGGCCACCCAGCCGATCCGTCGGACGTTGAGCTCACGGTCGGCCGGCGAGAATCCGAGACCCGAGCTCAGCATGAGGCGGACCTCGTCGCCGTCCAGGAGCGTGACACACCGGTCCGTCTTGGTACGGAGCTCGTCGGACACCGCCCGCGCGAGTGTCGATTTCCCTGAGCCGGACAACCCGGTCAGCAGAACGACGGTCCCCTCGGTTGCGGCCCCGTGCGGCGTGGCCGACGGGGTCGGAAAGGTCAGCACCTGCGCGCCGTGCGCCAGACGGGTGAGCACGTGCTTCAGGACCGTGGGTGCGGCGGCCTCGGCCGGGACGACGAGTAGCCGGACCTCTGCGTCGGGCAGGTGCGTCATCGAGGCATCGAGTGTGGCGAGCACGGCCGGGGCCCGCTGCTCCTCGGGGCTCCCCGCCAGTGCCACGAGCACCACGAGCACGCGACCGTTGCGCACTCCGGGGTGCGCGCTCAGTTCCGAAACCTGTGGCCCGGTGGGTTCTGCATGAAAGATGGCCACCAGCGCGGGTCGTTCGTGCTCGGACGGCACCGGCGCGGTGATGCGTCGACGCCGCGCCGGGCCGTGCTCGGCGCGGCGTTCGCGCGCGGCCTGCCCCGCCAGCCAGACCTCGCCGTCCTCATGAGCGGTGGCGGTCGGCCGGAGCTGTGCGAGAGGAGTGCCCTGAGGGTCGGTGAGGAGCAGGCCGCCGGCCAGCGTGGCGCGGGAGGCGACTTCGGGCGGCACGCGCAGAGTCGGATGCGCCGGCCAGTCCGCCGGCCCCTGACCGGGTAGGCAGTAGGCATCGGCGGGGGCGAGCAGTCCTCCCAGCATCAGCTCGAGGACGGCGAGCTCCTCCGGCCGGAGAACGTGCCGGGGCAGCGCGAGCGGTACCGCCTTGCTCATCGCGCCACCCCTGCTCGCTGCGCCTGCGAGCTGCGCTTCTCGGTGACGGCCAGCGCCGGGAACCCGTGCCGCCGTCTGACCACCATCCACAGCGACGGGCCGAGCAGCAGGGCAAGCAGGAGGGCCCCCGCCGTCGCCCCGTTGCCGACGCCGAGCATCTTCAGCGCGGAGGCGAGGAGCACGAACGCCAGCGCCCGACGGATGAACCCGCCAGTGAGCCGGGAAGAAAGCTGTGCACCCAGGTACACGCCCGGGATGCTGCCGATAAGCAGCGGGAGCGTCACGCCCAGGTCGAAGTCGCCGAACAGGACGTGGCCCAGAGCAGCAGCCGCAACCAGGGGGACCGCTTGGACGAGGTCGGTCCCCACGAGCTGGCTCGCCTTCAGGCCCGGGTAGAGCATCATCAGGCCGATGATGATGAGGGAGCCGGAGCCGACGGACGTCATGCCGACTATCAGGCCTCCGGTGACCCCCAGTGCGATCGTGGTCGGGATTCTGACCCGGACCTCAGGTCGGTCCTGGGGCAGGGCGGGCGCCGTCCCGTCACGGCGTCGAGCTCTCTCGACGAGCCGGAGGTAGGCCCTGACGGTGAGCCCCGCGGCTGTGATCAGTAACGCGAGACCCAGAGCCGTCTTGATGATCTCCTGCACCGACTCCCCGGTCCCGAGCTGCTTGAGCACGATGACTCCGAGGAAGGCTGCCGGCACTGAACCGACGCACAGCCATTTCACCAGCTGCAGGTTCACCGTCCCATGACGCAGGTGCACGACGGACCCGACGGGCTTCATCACGGCACTGGCAACCAGATCACTCGAGACGGCCGCCAGCGGCGGCACGTTGAAGAAGAGCACGAGCACCGGGGTCATCAGGGCACCGCCCCCCATCCCGGTGAGGCCGACCACAAGCCCGATGCCCGCCGCAGCGAGGATCAGCGTCAAGTCCATGGGCGCAAGGGTGCCCACCGCCAGACGTACCATCGGGGGGTTTGACGCGCCGGCGCCCGTAAGCAATCCGCAAGATCTCTCTTGCGGACCGCGTGAGTGGCCGGGCGGATACCGGGTCAAACCCGCGAGGCCGGGAGGAGGAAAACGATGAGTGTGGGGGGCATGGGCGGGGGCCACATGGGTGGGCCCGGCGGCTTCGCGCGCACCCTGCGGCAAGACTCCTCGATCAAGGACCACCGGCTCAAGCTCGGGACCACCCGGAGGGTCATGGAGTATGCACGGCCCTACCGCTTCCAGATAGCAGCCTTCTTGCTGTTGGTAGTCTTTGGCGCCCTGCTCGTAGTGGCCACGCCGCTGCTGCTGCAGCGCATCATCGACGACGGCGTCAGCCGGGGTGACCGCAGGCTGGTGGTCCTGCTCGCGGGGTTGGTGGCTGTGGTCGCCGTCGCGGAGGCCGCGCTGAACCTGGTTCAACGGTGGTTCTCGGCGCGCATCGGTGAGGGCCTCATCTACGACCTTCGCACGGACGTCTTCGCTCACGTGCAGCAGCAGTCGATCGCCTTCTTCACCCGTAGCCAGACCGGCTCGCTCGTCACCCGGCTGAACTCCGACGTGATCGGCGCCCAGCGTGCCTTTACCACCACGCTCTCCGGCGTCGTCTCCAACGTGATATCCGTGGCGGTGGTGCTGGGTACCATGCTCGTGCTCTCCTGGCAGATCACGCTCGTCGCGCTGCTGGTGGTGCCGGCGCTGCTGCTCCCCGCACGTCGCGTGGGACGCCGCCTGGCAGCGCTCAACCGCCGTGACATGGAGCTCAATGCCGAGCTCGGGAACCGGATGACCGAGCGGTTCAATGTCGGAGGCGCGCTTCTCGTCAAGATTTTCGGCACACCTGAGCAAGAGCAGGCGGAGTTCGGCTCCAAGGCCGCCGACGTACGGGACATCGGTATCCGGACCGCCATGTCCAGCCGTGTCTTCTTCGCCGCGCTAGCAGCTATGGCGTCGCTGGCGACGGCACTGGTCTACGGGGTCGGAGGCGTGCTCGCGATCGAGGGCGAGGTCACGGTCGGCACGCTCGTCGCGTTCGCCGGGTTGCTGGGCCGTCTGTACGGACCTGTCACGGCCCTGAGTAGCGTCCAGGTCGACGTGATGAGCGCGCTCGTGAGCTTTGAGCGCGTCTTCGAGGTGCTCGACCTCAAACCGCTCATCACCGACGCGACCGACGCCGTCAACCTCCCGCCGGGGCCCTTGTCGGTCGAGCTGGATGACGTCCACTTCGCCTACCCCGCCGCCGACAAGGTGGGCCTTCGCTCTCTGGAAGGAGGCACGGCGACGTCTCAGCCCGCGGCGGGCGGCACCCGTGTCGTCCACGCTTCGAACGGCCGGTTCGACGGCCAGCCCGACCCGGCCCTCCCCGCGGCTCCGTCATCGGGGGAGGTCCTTCGGGGCATCAGCTTGTCCGTGGAGGCCGGGTCGATGCTGGCCCTCGTCGGGCCCTCCGGGGCCGGCAAGACGACCCTGTCCACCCTGGTCGCCCGGCTCTATGACCCCACCTCGGGAACGGTCCTCGTGGGCGGGATGGACGTGCGCCGCGTCCGGCAGGCGAGCCTGCACGAGGCGGTGGGCGTGGTGACACAGGACGCCCACCTCTTCCACGACACCGTCCGCGCCAACCTGCTCTACGCGCACCCCGATGCCACTGACGACGAGCTCCATGCCGCCCTTCGCGCCGCGCACGTGGAAGGGCTGATCCAGCGGCTGCCCGAGGGGCTGGACACCGTCGTCGGTGACAGGGGCCACCGCCTCTCCGGCGGCGAGAAGCAGCGGGTCGCCATCGCTCGGTTGCTACTTCGTTCCCCGCGCGTTGTGGTGCTGGACGAGGCGACGGCGCACCTAGATTCTGAGTCGGAGGCGGCGGTCCAGCTCGCGCTGGACTCGGCGATGATCGGGCGCACCTCGATCGTGATCGCGCACAGGTTGTCCACCGTCCGCAAGGCGGACTCGATCGCCGTCATCGACGCCGGTCGGGTTGTCGAGCGAGGTACGCATGCCGAGCTTCTCGCCGCCGGCGGGCTGTACGCGGACCTCTACGAGACGCAATTCGCCACCCAGGACGCCTGACCGGGACGCCGCGCCGGCCCTGACAGCCGAGCGGTGGCTTGATCTCCCCGGGACGTCTCGTCGTGTGTACTGCCTACCGAGCACCATGGCGTCGTGCGAGTCGTGATATCTGCAGGCGCGCCGGTGATGCCGACAGAGCCCACCCAATCCCACCAGCGGCTCAGCGCGTATCCCAGGACGACCGAGAGGGGCTGACATGTTCGACGTCGTCCAGGGTCTGCCACTGCACGTCCTCGTGGTGCACGCCGTGGTGGTGCTGATCCCGCTCGCCGCGGTCGGGACCATCGCCGTCGCGGCGGTGCCGCGATGGAGGCGCCCCTACGCCCCGGTCGTCGCCCTGCTCGCCACCGCGGCGCTGGCGGTGATCCCGGTGGCGACGCGGAGCGGCCTGGCGCTGATGCGGCGTGTGGGGCCGCCGGACGGTGCGCACCAGGCCCTTGGTCAGCAGCTGTTCTGGTACGTGCTGCCTCTCGCGGTGCTGCTCTGGCTGCTCGTCGTGGTCGACCGGAGGGAACGCCGCCGGGCGCCGCACCAGGCCGTCGCCCCCGTCGGCGCGGCACGGCGCGGTCCGGTGGCCGCGGGGGAGCCGGCACGCGAGGGGCTCACGGGCACGGGCTACCGCCCGGCGGCCCGCGCGAGCCGGGGCGTTAGCACCCTGGTCGCGGTCCTTGCGCTGGTCGCCGCGCTCGCCGCGGGCTTCCAGGTCTACCGGGTCGGCGACAGCGGCGCCCGGTCCGTCTGGGGCGGCGTCGCCGAGGGCCAGTCCGCGCCGAGCACCTTCCAGGAACTGGGAGCCGCGAGCTGACGAGCGAGCGCCGAGCAGTGCCGCCGCGGCCACGAGGGTCGCTGCCGGGCGGGCGGGGGCAGCTACCCGCCCGTCCGTCCAGCAGGGCCGCGCTCCTGCAGTCGTCGTGACGGTGCCCCGGGCGCTCGGAGCGTAGTCATGCCGTCACGGTGATCTCGTGCACCTCGTCGGCGGGATGGCCGGTCCGCTCGTGGATACGCCGAACGGCGTCGGCGCTTGGAGCCTCGGACAGACAGAAGACATGTCCGGTCCTGGGATCTGCCCACGCGTGCTGGAAATCGACCCCCTCGTCGCCCTGGATCTCCACGTCCGCCTGGTGCGCCGCGGCGAGCTCCTCGGCGGTCACTCCGACCATGTGGGTGTGCACGTCCATGAACTGCGGCATCTTGGACCTTCTTCCCATGAGGCACCGTGCAGACACCCGAAGAGCCGCCGAACGGGTCGACCGCACTAGGGCGTGTCTCTTAATGCGTTGAGCCAGATGGTGATCGCTCGCAGGACGACGCCGCCGCGGTAGGTCAGCGCGAGCTTGTCGTAGCGGGTGGCCAGGGCGCGCCACTGCTTGAAGACGTTGAAGGAGCGTTCGACGACGTTGCGCCGCTTGTAGGCCTCTTCGTCGTAGGTGACGGGCCGGCCGCCCTTGGAACCGCGGCGCTTGCGGTTGGCGATCTGGTCGGAGCGTTCGGGGATGACGGCCTGGATGCCGCGCCGGCGCAGCAGCGCCCGGTTCGCCCGGGAGGAGTAGGCCTTGTCGGCCAGGGCCCGCACCGGCGTGGTCCGGGCCCGCCCAGGACCCAGCCGGGGCACGCGCACAGAGTTCATCAGGTGCTCGAACATTGGCGAGTCCCCGCCCTGCCCGGGTCCGAGCACCATCACCAGCGGGCGCATGTTGCCGTCGCAGACGTGGTGGATCTTCGTGCTCAGTCCGCCGCGGGAGCGGCCGATGGCGTGATCAGGCGGCTCCTCGCCGGGTTTCATGTAATTCGACAGCTCCCCCTGTGTCCCTCGGGAGGTTCGTGGCGTGCTGGTGGGCACGGTTGATCGTGGAGTCCACCGACACCTCCCAGTTGACCAGTCCGGCCGCATCCGCCTGCGCGAGCAGGGCGGTGAGGATCTTGTCCCAGGTCCCGTCGCCGCTGAAGCGGCGGTGCCGCTTCCACACCGTCTGCCACGGGCCGAAGCACTCGGGCAGGTCCCGCCAGGCGATCCCGGTGCGGTAGCGGTAGACGATGCCCTCCACCACCGCGCGGTGGTCCCGGAACCGCCGTCCCCGACGGCCCTCCGAGGACGGCATCAACGGCTCGATCAACTCCCACTGGGCATCCGTCAGCACGGCATAACGTGACACCACCGCAGCGTTTCAGCCCAACGGCTCGACTATTGGGAGACACGCCCTAGTCGGTTCTGCCCTGGCACAGGAATTCTCTGGAGCCTGGAGAGGGGTGTCAATGGGCCGTGAGCCTCGGCTGCCTGGCCGTGCGCGCCTCGATCATCCCGCTGTGGTTCATGCTGCTCGTCGTGCCGCCCACGGTGGTAACAGCGACCACCGCGGGAGCAGCACCGGTGTTCTCCATCTGCCCTCCGCATGTGCCCTTCGACACGGCCGGATGTGGCCGCGCCGTGCCGAACGTAGACTCGTCGCGGACCCCGCCTCCTCCCGGATGCGGGGCTTGCGTGCTGCCTGTCCCGGCCGTCCGGAGACGCCGAGCGCGCCCCTGCCGCCTGCCGTCGTGAAGGACCCATGAAGCTCACCGGACTGCTCCCGCTGCTGCGCACCGACCCGGCCGTCGCCTCCGCCGTGGAGCTGGCGCACCAACCGGTGCTCGCGCCCGAGGTCAAGGTCACCGCCGCCCTGGGCGTGCGGGCCCCGCTGGTCACCGAGATCACGACGGGGGAGAAGGCCCGCCCGGTGGTCCTCGTGACCGCCACAGGCCGGGAGGCCGACGAGGCCGCCACCGCCCTGCGCAACTACCTCCCGGACGACGACGTCGCCGTCTTCCCCGCCTGGGAGACCCTGCCGCACGAGCGGCTGTCGCCGCGCAGCGACACCGTCGCCAAGCGCCTGGCCGTGCTCCGGCGCCTCGCCCACCCCACCGCGGGCGGGCAGTCGGGGCCCATCAGGGTGCTCGTCATGCCGGTGCGCGCGCTGCTGCAGCCGGTCGTCACGGGCCTCGGCGAGCTCGAGCCGGTGTCCCTGGAGGTGGGGCAGGAGGTCGACCTCGAGCAGGTCGCCGCGGACCTGGCCGCCGCGGCCTACACCCGCGTGGACATGGTGGAGCGGCGCGGGGAGTTCGCCGTGCGCGGCGGCATCCTCGACGTCTTCCCGCCCACCGAGGACCACCCCATGCGCATCGAGTTCTGGGGTGACACGGTCGAGGAGATCCGCTGGTTCGCCGTCGCCGACCAGCGCTCCCTCGAGCTGGCCGGGCACGGGCTGTGGGCCCCGCCGTGCCGCGAGCTGCTGCTCACCGACAAGGTCCGCGCCCGCGCGCTCGCGCTGGTGGAGGACCTGCCCGGCGCCGCGGACATGCTCGAGAAGATGGGGCACGGCATCGCGGTGGAGGGCATGGAGTCCCTGGCGCCCGCCCTCGTGGACGGCATGCAGCCGGTCCTCGACCTCGTGCCCGAGGGCTCCCTCGTGGCGCTCTCCGATCCCGAGCGCATCCGCCGGCGCGCCCACGACCTCGTCTCCACCACCGAGGAGTTCCTCGCCGCGGCCTGGGCCTCCGCCGCCCAGGGCGGCAAGACCCCGCTGGACCTGCGCGCCGCCTCCTTCGCCGACCTCGCCGAGGCCCGGGCGCTCGCCCTCACCCGCGGGCTCGGCTGGTGGTCGCTGTCCTCGCTGCCCACCGACGCCGGCCTCGCGGAATTCGCCGACGAGGACGCCGACGGCGACGGCGACGGCGCGGCAGGATCGGCGCTCGCGGTCGGCGCCCGGGACGTCGAGCGCTACAACGGCGACGTCGAGAAGGCCCTGAAGGATCTGGCTCAGCTCGTGCACGACGGCTGGCGGATCATCCTGGCCACCGAGGGCCCCGGCCCGGGCCGGCGCATGACCGAGCAGCTGACCGCCGCCGACGTGCCCGCCCGCATCGTCGACGAGATCGCCGAGGAGCCCCCGGCCTCCGTCGTGCTGGTGACGACGGCGAGCAGCGGCCGTGGCTTCGTCGCGCCCGGGCTGCGCCTCGCCCTGCTCTCCGAGGCCGACATCACCGGCCGCGCCGGCACCTCCACCCGGGACATGCGCCGCATGCCCTCGCGCCGCCGCAACGTCGTCGACCCTCTCGCGCTGCGCGCCGGGGACTACGTGGTGCACGAGCAGCACGGCGTCGGCCGGTTCGTCGAGCTCGTCCAGCGAACCGTCGGCGCGGGGCGGGACGCCACCACCCGCGAGTACCTCGTCATCGAGTACGCCAGCTCCAAGCGCGGCCAGCCGGGCGACCGGCTGTACGTCCCGAGCGACTCCCTGGACCAGGTCACCAAGTACACCGGCGGGGAGGCGCCCACGCTGAACAAGCTGGGCGGCTCGGACTGGGCGAAGACGAAGGCCAGCGCCAAGAAGGCCGTCAAGAAGATCGCCGCCGAGCTCATCCGCCTCTACGCCGCCCGCATGGCCACCAAGGGCCACGCCTTCCTGCCCGACACCCCCTGGCAGCGCGAGCTGGAGGAGGCCTTCCCGCACATGGAGACCCCCGACCAGCTCGTCACCATCGACGAGGTCAAGGCGGACATGGAGAAGCCCACCCCGATGGACCGCCTCATCAGCGGCGACGTCGGCTACGGCAAGACCGAGATCGCCGTGCGGGCGGCCTTCAAGGCCGTCCAGGACGGCAAGCAGGTCGCGGTGCTGGTGCCCACCACGCTGCTGGTCCAGCAGCACCTGGACACCTTCTCCGAGCGCTACGCGGGCTTCCCGATCACCGTCAAGGCGCTCTCCCGGTTCCAGACCGACGCGGAGGCCGCCGCCGTGCGCGACGGCGTCAGCAAGGGCACCGTCGACGTCGTCATCGGCACCCACCGCCTGCTCACCGGCGAGGTGCACTTCAAGGACCTGGGCCTGGTCGTCATCGACGAGGAGCAGCGCTTCGGCGTCGAGCACAAGGAGACGCTCAAGCAGCTGCGCACGAACGTCGACGTCCTGGCCATGTCCGCCACCCCGATCCCGCGGACCCTGGAGATGGCCATCACCGGCATCCGGGAGATGTCCACGCTGGCCACACCGCCGGAGGAGCGGCACCCCGTGCTGACGTTCGTGGGCGCCTACGAGGAGAAGCAGGTCGCCGCCGCGATCCGCCGGGAGCTGCTGCGCGAGGGCCAGGTGTTCTTCGTCCACAACCGCGTGCAGTCGATCAACAAGGCCGCCGCCCGCATCAACGAGCTCGTGCCCGAGGCCCGCGTGGCGGTGGCGCACGGGAAGATGAACGAGCACCAGCTCGAGAAGGTCATCCAGGACTTCTGGAACAAGGAGTTCGACGTCCTGGTGTGCACCACCATCGTCGAGACCGGCCTGGACATCTCCAACGCCAACACCCTTGTCGTCGACCGGGCCGACCAGCTCGGCCTGTCCCAGCTGCACCAGCTGCGCGGGCGCGTGGGCCGCGGCCGGGAGCGCGCGTACGCGTACTTCTTCTACCCGCCGGAGAAGCCGCTCACCGAGACGGCGCACGACCGCCTCGCGACCATCGCCGCACACACCGACCTGGGCGCGGGCATCCAGGTGGCGATGAAGGACCTGGAGATCCGCGGCGCGGGCAACCTGCTGGGCGGCGAGCAGTCGGGACACATCGCCGGGGTGGGCTTCGACCTGTACGTGCGGATGGTCTCCGACGCCGTCGCGGAGTACCGGGGCGAGAAGGAGACCGAGAAGGTCGACGTCAAGATCGAGCTGCCCATCGACGCCCACGTGCCGCACGAGTACATCGCCCACGAGCGGCTGCGCCTGGAGGCCTACGCCAAGATCGCCGCGGCCGGCGACGACGCCGCCATCGCCGCCGTGCGCGAGGAGCTCACCGACCGCTACGGCCCGGTGCCCGAGCCCGTCGAGCGGCTCTTCGCCGTCGCCGCCCTCCGGCAGAAGGCCCGCGCGGCCGGGCTGACGGACATCACCGCGCAGGGCAAGTACGTGCGGTTCGCGCCGGTCGAGCTGGCCGAGTCCGCCCAGCTGCGGCTCAAGCGGCTCTACCCCGGCACGGTGCTCAAGCCGGCGGTGCGCGCCGTCCTGGTGCCCTACCCGATGACGGCGCGGCTGGGCGGCAAGCCGCTCAAGGACGTCGCGCTCATGGAGTGGGTGGGCGAGCTCATCGACGGCGTGCTGGGCGGCTCCGTCGCCGCAGCAGCGGCGGTGGGCACCGCGGCGAAGTAGGCGACCGGACGCCCATCCGCGACGCCATCATCCTGTCCGCGGCGGTGCTCGCGTACCGCACCACCAACCAGCGCCTGCGCACCGCCAACGGCTTCACCTGGGGGCCGATCAAGAGGGTGGCGATCATCTTCGTCGGCATCCATCCTCGACACGTTGATCTTCTTCTAGTGTCCTGCGCCAGTAGTTCGTTGAAGAAGTCTTCGGAGTGAGTCGAGGATCTGTTCGGCCGTCTTGGTCCACACGAAGGGCTTGGGGTCCTCGTTCCAGGCCTTGACCCATGTGCGGATGTCGGCCTCGAGGGCCTGGACGCTGCGGTGGTCGGATCGCTGGAGGAGGTCGGCGGTGACGTAGGCGAAGAACCGCTCGACCTGGTTGATCCAGGAGGAGTAGGTGGGGGTGAAGTGCATGTGGAACCTCGGGTGCGCCTCAAGCCACTTCGTCACCGTCGGGTGCTTGTGGGTGCCGTAGTTGTCGCAGACCAGGTGCACGTCGAGATCGTCGGGGATCTGGTCGTCGATCTTGGTCAAGAACTTCTTGAACTCGCTCGCCCGGTGGCGCCGGTGGAGGCTGGAGATCACCGTGCCGTCGTCGATGTTGAGCGCCGCGAACAGGCTGGTGGTGCCGTGGCGGACGTAGTCATGGGTGCGTTTCTCGGGCATGCCGGGCATCATCGGGAACGCCGGCTGGGACCGGGCCAGCGCCTGCACCTGGGACTTCTCGTCCACGCACAGCACGACCGCGGCCTCGGGGGGATTGAGGTACAGCCCCACGATGTCGTAGACCTTCTCCACGAACAGCGGGTCGTTGGAGATCTTGAACCCCTCGGCCCGGTGCGGCTTGAGGTCGAACGCCCTCCAGATCCGCCCGATCGTGGACTTGCTCAGCCCGGTGCGCTCGGCCATCTTCGCCCGCGACCAGTGCGTCGCGTTCTTCGGCGTCGACTCCAAGGTTGCGACCACGACATCCTCGACCTGGTCGGCACTGATCACCGGGGGCCGTCCCGGCCGCGGCTCGTCACCGAGCCCATCGAGGCGTTGCTCGACGAACCTGGCCCGCCACTTGCCCACCGTGGCCGCCGCGCATCCCAACCGCGCCGCAACCGTCTTGTTGTCCAAGCCCTCCGCGCATGCCAGCACGATCCGCGCCCGCAGCGCCAGCGCCTGCGAGGACTTCGCCCGGCGCGACCACCTCACCAGCTGCGCGCGCTCGTCAGCGGACAAGACCAACTCGGCTTTGGGACGCCCAGAACGAGGCATACCCCAGTCTACGACTTATCCAGTGCATTTCTGGCGCAGGACATCTAGGAGACTGCTGAACAATGCGTGTCCCTGCCCGGTCTTGGTGTGCGGTTCGGGAACGCTTGGGGCATGCAGGGGCGAGCGAGAGATCAGCGGGATCTGTTCGACGCGGAGTCGATGGCCGGTGAGCTGCTTGAGCCGGGCAGCGTGTACGCGTTCTTGGCCGAGCACCGGCTGGCGTTGTTCCCGGAGGAGTTGTTCGCGGACCTGTTCCGCTCGGCGCGCGGGCGCCCGTCGGTGCCGGCGGACGTGGTCGCCACGGTGCTGGTGCTGCAGACGCTGAATGGGCTCTCGGACCGGGAGGCGGCCGAGGCGGTCACGTTCGACCTGCGGTGGAAGGCGGCGTGCGGTCTGCCGGTGCAGGCGCCGGCGTTCCATCCGACCACGCTGACGTACTGGTGCCGCCGCCTCGCCGCGAGCCGGCGGCCGTACCGGATCTTCGAGGCCGTGAACGCGGTGGTGATGGAGACCGGGATCCTGACGGGCAAGACCCAGCGGGCGCTGGACTCCACGGTGCTGGAGGACGCGGTCGCCACCCAGGACACCGTGACCCAGCTGATCGCCGCGATCCGCCGGGTCGCCCGCGAGGTCACCGGCGGCAAGAAGGCGGTCGCCGCGCACTGCACCCGGCACGACTACAGCTCGCCGGGTAAGCCACGGATCGCCTGGGACGACCCGGCCGCCCGCGACGAGCTCGTCTCGGCGTTGGTCACCGACGCGCTGGCGCTGCTGGACCACCTCGACGTCGATTCGCTGCCCGAGGACCAGGCGCAGGTCGTGGCGCTGCTGGCGGTGGTCGCCGGTCAGGACGTCGAGCCCGCCGAGGGCAGCGACGGCACCGACGGGCGCTGGCGCATCGCCCGCAAGGTGGCCTACGACCGGGTCATCTCCACCGTCGATCCCAGACCCGGCACGCCCACAAGACCGTCCATCAGCGCCGTAACGGGTTCAAGGCCCATGTCGTGGTGGAGCCGGCCACCGGGCTGATCACCACCACCAAGCTGACCAAGGCCGCCGGGACCGAGTCCGCCGACGGCGCGGTCGGCATCGACCTGCTCGCCACCGACACCACCCTGAGCCCCGAGACAACCGAGAGCACCGCGAGCCCGGAGAACCCCGAGAGCGCCGCGAGCCCGGAGAACCCCGAGAGCGCCGCGAGCCTCGAGGCCACGGAGGCCGGCGAGGCGCCCGTCGTCGCGCAGGTCCCGGTCGAGGTCCTCGCCGACTCCGCCTACGGCACCGGCGAGGCGCTGGCCGCCCTGGAGGCGGCCGGGCACACGGCGATCATCAAGCCCTGGCCGTTGCGCCCGGCCATCCCGGGCGGGTTCACGCTCGAGGACTTCACCGTCGACCCGGCCGCCGGCACCGTGACCTGCCCGAACGGGCTGACCCGGAAGATCAGCCCCAAGAACCGCGTGACGTTCGGGGCCGGCTGCCGCGGCTGCCCGCTCCGGGCGCGCTGCACCACCTCGACCAGAGGCCGCCAGCTCGACCTGCACCCCCACGAGGCGCTCCAGCGCGCCCACCGCGCCCGGGCCCAGCAGCCGGAGTTCCAGCAGACCTACCGCACCTGGCGGCCGATGGTCGAACGCTCCATCGCCTGGCTCACCCGCGGCAACCGCAAGGTCCGCTACCGCGGGATCGCCAAGAACGACCACTGGCTCCACCACCGCGCCGCCGCGATCAACCTCAAGCGGCTGCTCACCCTTGGCCTGCAGCGCACCGCCGGGGCCTGGGTGGTGGCCACGGCCTGAACGGCTGGACCACCGCCCCGGCCCGCACGGGCCCGCCAGGCGCATCATGGATCCGACGGGCAGGCCCGACCTCGACGTCCAGCCCAGCGCTGTGACCGCCGCGAGACGGCCGTGAGGCGACCTGCCCGCCCACGCTTCTGCTCACGCGGGTACAAGAACGCCGTCTTGTTCAGCAGCCTCCTAGCGGGGGCGCTGATCGCGTCCGTGACCCACCGGGGGAGGCTGCGGTGCCGCGCCCCACCAGGACCGACGTCCCGGGCGGCGCACCGGCTACCCCTACGATGGGACCCGGGTCACAGCACAGCCAGCCCGGAGCGCAGGCGCCCCGGGAGAACTCGGAGGTTCACCGGTGGGAACGCGCAGCTCCAGGTTTGTCGCCGTCCTCGGGATCATGGCCGCCGCGGGGGCCGTCGCCGGCTGCTCCGCGCAGCCGGGCACCGCCGGGGTGATCAACGGCGTGCGGATCACGGAGAGCGAGCTCAGCGACGCCACGCTCGAGTTCGAGGCCCTCACCGGCCAGGACACCGCGCCGTCCGCCGTCCTCACCACCCTGATGCTGGCCCAGGTCTTCCAGGAGGTCGGCCCCGAGCACGGCATCGCCTACACCGACGAGGAGGTCGCCGGCCTCTTCGAGCAGCAGGCGGCGCTCCAGGGCGCCGAGGTCCCGGAGGACGGCTTCTCCGAGGCGTTCATCGACCTGGGGCACTACCTCTTCGGCGTCACCGAGCTGCAGTCCAGCCCCGACGCGGCGGCCGTGGGGGAGAAGCTCTCGACGGCGATGAACGAGGCGGACATCGAGGTCAACCCGCGCTACGGCGAGGCCGTCCAGGGTGTCGTGACGCCCGTCGAGCACGACTGGATCGCCGCGCCGTAACAAGGCTGACCCGGGCCGCCCCGCTCGGCGCGGCCACCGATCCATGCCCGGCCTCCCGCCGCTCGCTGGCGCGGGATCTCGCCCGCGGACGCGGCTCGGCCGTCGCGCGGAGGCGCCCAGACAGCCGCGCCGGAGGTGCCCCGACAGCCGTGCGGAGGTGCCCGGCCATCGCGCGGTGGTGCCCACCTTTCTCGCCCGCTGAGGTGTCCACGGTCACACCGCCGCGATGCTCCGGCGGGCCGAATGGTCCCTCGCTGTCCCGGAATGCCCGTACTACCGTGGGCGGGTACCACTCCCACCGAATGAAGGAGTCCCCTGTGGCCAGCATCGAGGCCGTTGGCGCCCGCGAGATTCTCGACTCGCGCGGCAACCCCACCGTCGAGGTCGAGGTCGCGCTCGAGGACGGGACGGTCGCCCGGGCGGCCGTCCCCTCCGGCGCCTCGACCGGCGCGTTCGAGGCCGTCGAGCGCCGTGACGGCGACAAGTCCCGCTACCTGGGCAAGGGTGTGCAGAACGCGGTCGACGCCGTGATCGACACGGTCGCCCCGGAGATCCTGGGCTTCGACGCCACCGAGCAGCGGATCATCGACCAGACCCTCATCGACCTGGACGGCTCGGCCAACAAGGGCAAGCTCGGTGCCAACGCGATCCTCGGTGTCTCGCTCGCCGTCGCCAAGGCGGCCGCCGAGTCCGCCGGCCTGCCGTTCTTCCGGTACGTGGGCGGCCCGAACGCCTACCTGCTGCCCGTGCCGATGATGAACATCCTCAACGGCGGCTCCCACGCCGACTCCAACGTGGACATCCAGGAGTTCATGGTCGCCCCCGTCGGCGCCCCGAGCTTCAAGGAGGCCCTGCGCTGGGGCGCGGAGACCTACCACGCGCTGAAGTCCGTGCTCAAGGACCGCGGCCTGGCCACCGGCCTGGGCGACGAGGGCGGCTTCGCCCCGAACCTCGAGTCCAACCGCGCGGCGCTCGACCTCATCCTGGTCGCCATCGACAAGGCCGGCTTCAAGCCGGGCGAGGACATCGCCCTGGCCCTGGACGTCGCCTCCACGGAGTTCTTCTCCGACGGCGCCTACCAGTTCGAGGGCAAGGCCACCTCTCCGGCGGACATGATCGCCTACTACGAGCGTCTCATCGCCGACTACCCGCTGGTCTCCATCGAGGACCCGCTGAGCGAGGACGAGTGGGAGAGCTGGGCCCAGCTGGTCGCCGAGGTCGGCAGCCGCGTGCAGATCGTCGGCGACGACCTGTTCGTCACCAACCCCGAGCGCCTCGCGAAGGGCATCGAGCTCAGGGCCGCGAACTCCCTGCTGGTCAAGCTCAACCAGATCGGTTCCCTCACCGAGACGCTCGACGCCGTCACCCTCGCCCAGCGCAACGGCTTCACCGCGATGGTCTCCCACCGCTCCGGCGAGACCGAGGACACCACCATCGCCGACCTGTCCGTGGCGGTGAACGCCGGGCAGATCAAGACCGGCGCCCCGGCCCGCGGCGAGCGGATCAGCAAGTACAACCAGCTCCTGCGCATCGAGGAGGAGCTCGACGACGCCGCGGTGTACGCCGGCCGCAGCGCCTTCCCGCGCGCGGCCCGCTAGGCCCCGCAGCCGCAGGAACCGCAGCCGCAGGAACCGCAGCCGCAGGAACCGCAGCCAGGAGCCGCGGGGTGTGAGACTCACGCCCCGCGGCTCCCGGCGTATCCGGGCGCCATGGGAGACGATGAGGACTATGAGTGCCCGCCGTCCGACCGCGCCCCGCACGGGGCGCGCGTCCCGTCAGGCCGGTGCGCCGGGGCGGGGGAGCGCCGCCCGGGCCGGCGGCAGGGCGACGGACGGCAAGCCGAAGCCCGCGGCCGGCGGTGACGCGACCGGCGCGCCGAGACGTCCCGCCGGCAGCGCGAGCACCGCGAGGACGACGCCCGCGGCCAAGGCGGCGTCGACCCGCAAGAGCCCGGCCGCCGGTAGCGCGTCCGCCGGGGCCGGCACCAGGAGGGCGGGGACCCCGGCCCGCGGCGGGACGACCGCTCCGCGCGGCCGCCGGACCGGCTCCGCAACCGGCGCCTCGGGGGAGCGTCGCGCCGTCGTCTTCACGGTGGGCGACGATGACGCGCCCAGCCCCGCCATCTCCCTGCGGGCCCTGGGCCTGCTCATCGTCGCGCTCGTCGCGTTCGCCGTGCTGGCGCCCACGCTCCGGTTCGCCGTCGCCCAGCAGGAGCAGCTGCGCACCCTCAACGCGCAGGTGGCCGAGGCCACCGAGCGCAACGGCGAGCTCGAGGAGCAGCTGGCGCTGTGGCAGGACCCCCGGTACGTCCAGTCCCAGGCGCGCGACCGGCTCGGCTACGTCATGCCGGGGGAGACCCCGTACGTCGTCGTCGACCCCGAGACCGTGACCGGCGGGGAGAGCGAGGCGGAGGCCGAGGCCGAGGAGCGCGCCGCGGCGCGGGCGGCGGCGACGCCGTGGTACCTCGCCGCGTGGGACTCGGTGAACGTGGCGGGCCGCTCGGCCACCGGCGAGGAGGACCCCTCGGGCCTCACGGTGCCCGCCGAGCCGGAGACGCCCGCGGGGCCGTCGGCGCCCGCGGCTCCGGTGGCGCCCGTGGACCCGGGGGCGCCGGCGGAGTGACCTAGGGTGGAGCGCCGGGACGTCGAGCACGAGGAGAACCGTGGACACCACCGTCACCGCGCGTGACCTGGAGGTGCTGGAAGAGCAGCTCGGCCGCGTGCCCCGCGGCGTCGTCGGCATCGCGGCCCGCTGCGTGTGCGGCCGGCCCACGGTGGTGCGCACCGCGCCGCGGCTCGACGACGGCACGCCCTTCCCGACGACGTACTACCTCACCTGCCCGCCCGCCGTGAAGGCGGTCAGCACGCTCGAGGCGGAGCACGTGATGGAGGGGATGAACGAGCGCCTGGGCACCGACCCCGACCTGGCCGAGCGGTACCGGCGCGCGCACGAGGACTACCTGGCCCGGCGCGCCGAGCTCGGCGAGGTCCCGGAGATCGCCGGCGTCTCGGCCGGCGGCATGCCCACCCGCGTTAAGTGCCTGCACGCCCTGCTGGGGCACACGCTCGCCGTCGGCGAGGGGATCAACCCCTTCGGTGACGAGACGCTGCGGCTGCTCGAGGGCATGTGGAGCCCGCGCCGCTGCTCCTGCTGACCCCAGGCCCTCGGCGGGCTCGCCGGAGGATCAGCCCTCGGGCTCGGTGACGTCCGCCACCCGCGCGTCCAGCGTGCGCACCAGCTCGTCCGCGTCCACCGTGGCGGCGACGCCGTGGGCGCCCGCGCCGATCGACACGGTGCCGGCGATGCACGCGTCGGCGATCACCGGCCACGCGGTCGTCGCGCCGAACGGCGTGATCGTGCCCCGCTCGTAGCCCGTGACCTCCTTGGCGGTGGCGGCGTCGGGCATGGAAATGCGGTTGACGCCCAGGAGCGAGCGCAGCTTCGGCCACGAGATCGTCCGCCCGCCGGGCACCAGCACGAAGAGATAGTCGCCCTCGCCGCGGCGCACCACGATCGTCTTGACGATCGCCGAGGGCTCCACCCCGCGCGCCGCCGCCGCCTCCGCGAGGGAGGAGACGCGGCCGTGCCGCGTGATCTCGAAGCCGATCCCGGACCCCTCCAGCGCCGTGACGGCGGCCTGCTCGCTCATGGTCCCCACCCTAGGAGCACCGCACGCTGGGCCGGCGGGCGCCCGCGGTGCGGGTCGCGTGCGGAGGCCGCCCGCCCGGGCTCTGCCGGCCGCCGGTGACCTTGCCCACGGCGGACGGCGCCCGCGCGGCCGCGCCACCGGGCCGTGGCAGGGTGGTCCCGTGACTCGGGTAGCTGCCATCGACTGTGGGACGAACTCCATCCGCCTGCTCATCGCCGACGTCGGGCCCGCCGGCTCCTCGCCGCGGCTGACGGACGTCCTGCGGCGCATGGAGGTGGTCCGGCTCGGGCAGGGCGTGGACCGCACCGGCCGGCTGGACCCGACGGCCCTGGCCCGCACCCTCGACGCCGCCCGCGGCTACGCGCGGCTCTGTGAGGAGCACGGCGTCGAGCGCACCCGCTTCGTGGCGACGTCGGCCACGAGGGACGCCGCGAACCGCCAGGACTTCGTCGACGGCGTGCGCGAAGCCCTCGGCGTCGAGCCCGAGGTCATCACCGGCGAGGAGGAGGCGGCGCTGAGCTTCGCCGGGGCCGCCAGCGTCATCGACCCCGCCGTGCGGCCGGGGCCGTACCTCGTGGTGGACATCGGGGGCGGCTCGACCGAGCTCGTGCTCGGCGACGGCGTGCCCCTGGTGTCGTACTCGATGGACGTCGGGTGCGTGCGGCTCACCGAGCGGCACCTCCTGGACGACCCGCCCAGCGAGGCGCAGCAGGAGGCGGCCCGGGCGGACGTGCGCACCATGCTCGACGCCGCGGCCGCCGTCGTCCCGCTGGGGCGGGCGCGCACCCTCGTCGGCCTCGCCGGCTCGGTCACCACGGTGACCGCGCACGCCCTGGGGCTGCCCGCCTACGACCCGCACGCCATCGACGGCGCGGCGCTGCCCGTGGCCACCGTGCTGGCCTCATGCGCCGCGCTGCTCGGGGCGGACCACGCCGAGCGTGCCGCGATGGGGTTCATGCACCCCGGCCGCGTGGACGTCATCGGGGCCGGCGCGCTGGTGTGGTCGGAGGTGATCACCCGCGTCCAGGCCGAGGTGGCCGCCGGCGGCGGGTCGCTGGCGACCGTGGTGACCAGCGAGCACGACATCCTCGACGGCATCGCCCTGTCGGTCGCCGCCTGAGCGCGCCGTCGTCCACGCGGGCGCGGCCGCGCGCCGCGCACCCCGGGCATGCGGCAGGATGGATGGGCGGCGCCCGGACGGTGCGCGGACCTGGTCCGACCATGCGGCCGCGCCCCCATAGCCCAACTGGCAGAGGCAGCCGGCTTAAACCCGGCGCAGTACGGGTTCGAATCCCGTTGGGGGCACGTGTCTCCCCAGGTCGGGCCCGAGGAGCCACCGCGAGCCGGCCGTTATCTGACCGGCCGTCAGCAACCGTGGCGAGCGTCACGGCCCGTTTCGCCCGTTTCCGCCTAGAGGGTCCTCCGGACGGCTCCTACGATGGCCGCATGGCTTCCTTCCTGCGCACTGCCGCCGTCACCACCTCCGTGGCCGCTCTCGCCGGTGCCGGCGCCTACGCCGCCAAGGCACTCGCCCCGCGCTCGGAGGACGCGCGCCCGGTGATCCACGGCGGCCGCACGCCCCGGATCCTCATCGTCGGTGGTGGCTACATCGGGCTGTACACCGCCTCCACCCTGCGCAAGCACCTCGGCCGCGCCGACGCGGAGATCGCCGTGGTGGACCCGCGCCCCTACATGACCTACCAGCCCTTCCTGCCCGAGGCCGCGGCCGGCTCCATCGAGCCGCGCCACGTCGTGACCTCGCTGCGCCGCGAGCTCAAGGGCACCTCGGTGCTCAACGGCAACGTCGTCGAGATCCGCCACGCCGAGCGCAAGGCCGTCATCAAGCCGCTGACCGACGACCCGGCCTACGAGGTCACCTACGACCACCTCGTCGTCGGCGTCGGCTCCGTCGCCCGCGCCCTGCCCATCCCCGGCCTTGCGGAGAACGCGATCGGCTTCAAGCACATCGAGGAGGCCACCGCGCTGCGCAACCGCGTGCTCAACCAGCTCGCGATGGCCGCCTCGACCTGGGACGCCGACGAGCGCAAGCGCATGCTGACCTTCGTCTTCGTCGGTGGCGGCTTCGCCGGCATCGAGGCGATCGGCGAGGTCGAGGACATGGCCCGCGCGGCCACGGAGGAGTACGACTCCATCGAGCCCGAGGACCTGCGGTTCGTCATCGTCGAGGGCGCCGGCCGGATCCTGCCCGAGCTGGGCGAGGAGCTCGGCGGCTACGCCCTCGAGCAGCTGCGCGAGCGCGGCGTCGAGATCCACCTCAACACCTTCCTCAACTCCTGCGTCGACGGGAAGGTCGAGCTGTCCACCGGCGAGAAGTTCGAGGCCGACACCATCGTGTGGACCGCCGGTGTGAAGCCGAACCCGATGCTCGGCGACACCGACCTGTCGCTCGACGAGCGCGGCCGCGTCCGCGTCAACGCCGCCCTGCAGGTGGTCAGGGAGGACGGCACCGTCGTCGAGGGCGCCTGGTCCGCCGGCGACTGCGCCGCGGTCCCGGACCTCACCAAGGGCCCGGGGGAGTACTGCGGCCCCACCGCCCAGCACGCCGTCCGCCAGGGCAAGCAGCTCGGCAAGAACCTCGCCCACGTCCTCATGGGCGAGCAGCCCGAGGAGTACCGCCACGAGAACGTCGGCACGGTGGCCTCGCTCGGCCTGTACAAGGGCGTCGCCCAGATCAAGGGCTACAAGTTCCGTGGCCCGCTCGCCTGGTTCATGCACCGCGGCTACCACGTGATGGCCATGCCGTCCTTCGAGCGCAAGGTCCGCATCCTCTCCGACTGGACCGAGGCGATCTTCTTCCGCCGCGAGCTGGTCTCCCTGAGCGCGCTGTCCACCCCGCGCGCCGCCTGGGAGGAGGCCGTGGCCTCCGGCAAGAAGCCCGTGCCCGCGCCGACCGGCGACAAGGCAGCGGTGCTGCAGGGCGGCAAGCAGCCGTCCGGCAAGCAGTAACCAGCACCTCGCGCGCGAAGGCGCCGGCCCGGCGGGCCGGCGCCTTCGGTGTTTCCCGGGCGCGGCCGGCTCCCGGGCGCCCTCAGCACCGGGGTCGGCCATCCGGTCCGCGGGGCCGGCGGCCGGGCGCCACGGGGAGCTCCCGCGGCGCCCGGCGGCGCGGACCGGCGCTCGTGGTCAGGCGTCGCGCCTGCGCAGCGCGATCGCCCCGGCCGCCAGCGCGACCACGGCGTAGGCGCCGACGACGGCCACGCCCTGCCAGGCGCTGAGCGCGTCGTTGGCGCCGAAGAACTCGCTGATGCCCAGGAACGCCATGGCGGCGGGCAGGGGTAGGTAGTTCAGGGCGTCCTGCACCCACTCGATGTTGACGAACTGCAGGATCATCGGCAGAAGCATGAGCAGCACCAGCACCGCGGTGATGGTGCCCGCGGTGTGCCGCAGGACGGCGCCCAGGCCCAGCGCGACCAGCGCGCTGGCCACGAAGAAGAACGCCATGCCGCCGAACGCCTGCCAGGTGAGCGGGTCGTCGAGCGCCGGCACGAGGTCGTGGTCGCCGAGGAAGGGCATGCTGATGAGGTAGGCGGCGGCCAGGCTGACGACGCTGACCACCACGGTCACCACGACCAGCGCGAGGGCCTTGGCGGCGAGCACCGGCAGGCGCGTGGGCACCGCGGCGAAGGTGGAGCGGATCATGCCCGAGGTGAACTCGCCGGTGATCAGCAGCGCGCCGAGGACGGCGATCGTCACCATGCCGAACTGGTAGCCGCCGATGACGAGCTCGGCCCCGTGGAGCTCCGCGCCGCCGAGGGTGTTCGGGTCCTCGAGCAGGAACCCGACGGACGCGGCCTGGGCCAGCGCCAGGAGCGCCATGACGGCGACGGTGATGCCGAGCGTCCACCACGTGGAGCGCAGCGAGAGCAGCTTGATCCACTCGCCGCGCATGACGCCGGCGAAGGTCAGGCGTCCGAGCGGCTCCCGGCGGGCGGCCCGTTCGCGGACGGCGGGCGCGGTGGTCGTGTCGGTGGTCATCGGGTTTCGCCCTCCAGAGCGACGGGGGTGGTCTCGGTGCGGTACTCGACCGCGTCCTGGGTCAGGCTCATGTAGGCGTCCTCCAGGCTCGCCCGCTGCGGGGTGAGCTCGTGCAGGACGATCTGGTGCACGGCGGCCAGCTCGCCCACCTGCTCGGCCGTGACGCCGCGCAGCTCCAGCACGCCCGCCTCGGTCGAGGACACGGTGGCCCCGGCCGTCTGGACGAGCGTGGCCAGGTCGGCGGCGCGCGGGGAGCGCACCCGCACCGTCGTCGCCGTGGCGCCGTCGATGACGTCCTGCACCGGGCCCGCGGTGATGATGCGGCCCTTGCCGATGACGAGCAGCTGGTCCGCCGTCTGCGCCATCTCGCTCATGAGGTGCGAGGAGAGGAAGACGGTCCGGCCCTCGCCGGCCAGGTGGCGCACCAGGGTGCGCACCCACACCACGCCTTCGGGGTCGAGCCCGTTGACCGGCTCGTCGAGGATGAGCGTGCGGGGGTCGCCCAGCATGGCCGCGGCGATGCCCAGGCGCTGACCCATGCCGAGGGAGAAGCCGCCGACGCGCTTGGTCGCCACGGCCCGCAGCCCGGTCATCTCGATGACCTCGTCCACCCGCCTCGAGGAGAGGCCGTGCGTGGCGGCCAGGGTCCGCAGGTGCGAGCGGGCGCTGCGACCGGGGTGGACCGCCTTGGCGTCGAGCAGCGCGCCGACCTCCGTCAGGGGCGAGCGGTGCTGCGCGTACGGCTTGCCGTTCACGGTCACCGTGCCCGACGTCGGCCTGTCGAGCCCGACGATCATCCGCATGGTGGTGGACTTCCCGGCGCCGTTCGGGCCGAGGAAGCCGGTGACCGTGCCGGGCGGGATGGTGAAGCTGATGCGGTCGACTGCGGTCTTCGCGCCGTAGCGCTTGGTGAGGTCGTGCGCCTCGATCATGGGGACCTTTCCTGGTGGGCAGTGCGGTGTGCCGCAGGGCACTGAACCGGCGTGCTGTGGCCACGCTATGGCCCTGCCACCTGCGAAGGGATCGGCGCTGGGGGTGATTGTGGGACCCGGTCCGGCTCCGTCGCGGAGCGGAGGCTCCTCATCCTCGGGGAGTAGAGGACGGCCGTCGGGGAGTAGGCGACGCCCCGCGGGGAACCACCATCGGCCGGCGAGGCGCGCCGGCGAGGAGTGGCACGGCACCCGCGGCTCCGGCCCGCACTTCGCGAGCGGATTGCGCCACAAAAGGGGCGCGTGGGGCGCGGCGGCAGACGGCGATCTGCGCTGACGCCTGTGCCGGAGTCACACCAGCACCATTTGTGGCGCGATCCGGGCGGACCGGCACGTTCGTCCCGTCGGCGACGAGCGGCGCGCCGGGAACTTCTGCCTATATCGTCCCGTTATGCCAGTAGCAGGAGTTTTCTTCGGCGGGACCTGACGCCCGTACGATGAGGATCGGCCAGCGACAACGGCCCCGTCCGGCCACGGACGACGGGTCGCGACCAGGAGGCAGCACCGTGAGCAATCCCGTCTTCGAAAGCAGTCCCTACTTCGGCAAGAACGCGCAGCGGACACCGAAGGGCTACCCGACCTACCCCGGCTACACCCCTGGTGGTCAGGCGGGGACCACCTACGCAGGCCAGCAGCCCTACGCCCCCTCGCAGCCGTACGGCTACCAGCAGCCATCGGCCGGCCGGGCGGACGACCTCGAGGCCGCCTACCGGCGCCCGGCGGCCGCCCCGGCGGACACCGGCCGCATGACCTACGACGACGTCATCGTCAAGACGGCGGTGGTCCTCGGCCTCATCGTGGTCGCAGCGGCGTTCAACTGGGTCGTCATGGGCGCCAACATGGCGCTCACCATCGGCGGTGCCCTGGTCGGCCTCGTGCTCGGCCTCGTCAACGCGTTCAAGCGCGAGCCCAGCCGCGGCCTGATCCTCGGCTACGCAGTCGCCGAGGGCCTCTTCCTCGGCGGGATCTCCGCCGTCTTCAGCGCCAGCTACGAGGGCATCGTCCTCCAGGCCGTGCTCGGCACGATGGCGACCTTCGTGGCCGCGCTCCTGCTGTTCAGCTCGGGCAAGGTCCGCGTCACGCCCAAGCTCACCAAGTTCGTCCTGATCGCGCTCGTCGGCTACGCGCTCTTCTCGCTGGTGAACATCGTGCTGATGTGGACCGGCGTGACCGGCGACCCGTGGGGGCTGCGCGGCGCCACCCTGATGGGCATCCCGCTCGGCCTGCTGCTTGGCCTGTTCGCCGTCGGGCTGGCGGCCTTGTGCCTGATCATGGACTTCGACGCCATCAAGCGTGGCGTGGAGCAGGGGATCCCGGGCCGCTTCGCCTGGTCCGCCGCCTTCGGCCTGGCCGTGACCCTGGTGTGGCTGTACATCGAGTTCCTGCGTCTGCTGGCCATCCTGCGCGGCAGCGACTGACCTCGCGTCAGACGAGAAGCGGCGGCCGTCCCCTCGGGGGCGGCCGCCGCACTTTCGCCGGTGGTGGCTACTCGACCCCGACCACGTCGACGACGAACACCAGCGTGTCGGTGCCCTTGATCCCGGCCTGGGGCACGCCACGCGGGCCGTAGCCGTGCTCCGGCGGGATGGACAGCAGCACACGGGAGCCGATCTGCTGGCCCACCAGGCCGTCGTCCCACCCGCCGATGACCACGCCCATCCCGATCGGGAAGGAGATCGTGTCGCCCCGGTCGTAGGAGTTGTCGAAGACGTGACCGCCCCAGGTCTGGCCGAGGTAGTGCACCACGATGGTGTCACCCGCCCGGACGGCGTCGCCGTCGCCCTGCTCGAGCACCTGCACCTGCAGGCCCTCCGGGGCGGGGGTGGCGGGGAAGGTCAGCTCCGGCTTGTCGCCGAAGCCGCCGCTGGCGCTGGGGAGCTCGCTCATGGCGTCCTCTCGTCTCGGTGTGCCCGACGGCCGCCGGGCTGTCGCCACCCTACGTTCGATGCCGCCCCGTCCGCGCCGGCGGTGGCCGGGGCGGGAGGCCTGCGCCTGGTGTCGGCGGCACGCACGAGGGCTCGGGCCCGGTCAGGGTTCGCCGTGCGCGCCGTGGCCCGCCGGGTGGAGCGGATGGAGGGGCTGGCGCGCCGGGGCGTGCGGGTCTTCCGCATGGCCGTCACCGACGACGCCTCCGTCGTCGCCGGGATCGAGCGGCGGTCCCCCGAACCCCGGCCGTCGCGGCAGCCAGCCGGCCGCGCCCTGCCTCCGGTCAGCCCGCCGCTGGCGGGGCGACGTCGACCTGCGCCGGCGCGACGTGCTGGGCGGGGATGAGCCCCACGGGGCACGTCATCCCGTTCGGCCCGTGGTTGCAGTACCCGTTGGGGTTCTTGTGCAGGTACTGCTGGTGGTAGTCCTCGGCGTAGTAGAACGGCCCGGCGCCGCGCTCTCCGTCGGCGTCCGCGAACGGGCGGACCTCGGTGGAGATGGTGCCGTGGCCGTGCTCGGTGAGCACCTCCTGGAACGCGTCCCTGGTGGCCCGGGCCGCCTGCTCCTGGCCGGCGGTCGTCCAGTAGATGCCCGAGCGGTACTGCGTGCCGATGTCGTTGCCCTGCCGGTTCGGCGTCGTGGAGTCGTGGTTCTCCCAGAACGCCTTGAGCAGCAGCTCGGGGGAGGTCCGCGCGGGGTCGTAGACCACCTGCACCCCCTCGGTGTGCCCGGTCAGGCCCGTGCACACCTCCTCGTACGTGGGGTTCGGCGTGTAGCCGCCGAGGTAGCCGGCCGCGGTGGAGACGACCCCGGGCAGCCGCCAGAAGATCCGCTCGGCGCCCCAGAAGCAGCCCATCGCGACGTACAGCACCTCCGCGCCCGCCGGCCACGGCCCCTGCAGCGGGGTGCCGAGCACCTCGTGGGTGCGGGGCACGGCGAAGGCGGGCGCCGGCCGGCCCGGCAGGGCCTCGTGCGGCGTCACCATCTGGGTCCTGCGGCCAAGTCCGAACATCGCTTCTCCTCCTACGTGCGTCCGGCGAGGTCAACGCCGCGCGCCGCGCGGTTCTTCCCCGGGCGCCGGCCAGGATCTCACGGCGTCCGGGCCGTAGGGTGACCACAGGATCTCCGCGCCACGCCGACCCGATCGAGGGGACATGCCCGACCTCAACGCCTCCTGGCTCGCCCGCCTGAGCGCCACGCGCCAGGAGCCCCCGCAGGGCGACTCCGTCCGTGCCCGCCGCGGGACGGAGCGGGCCGCCGTCTCCGCCCGCACCCGGACGGACCCCGCCGAGGCGGTGCCGTGGTCCGTCCGGGCGATGGCCGCCTGGTCGTGGCGCGTGCTGGTCATCGTCGCAGCCGGCGCGGCGGTCGTCTACGCCGTCATCACGTTCCAGACCGTGGTCGTCTCGTTCCTCGCGGCGCTGCTCCTCGCGGTGCTGCTGGAGCCGTTCGCGGGCTGGCTGCGCCGACGCCTGCACTTCCCGCGGGCGTTGGCCTCCCTGACGGCGATCCTCGCGGCGGTCGTGTTCGTCGGTGGGCTGCTCGTGCTGGCGGGGCGCTCCATCTACAACGGCTTCGGCGAGCTGGCCGACCGGGCGGTGCAGGGCTTCAACGAGCTGACGGCCTGGCTTGCGGAGGGGCCGCTGGGCATCTCCGAGGACCAGATCGACCAGTGGATGAGCCAGCTCACCGACCAGGTCCGGGCGAACTCAGACGTGCTGGTCTCCGGCGTCGCCAACGTCACCGGCTCGGTGACGACGGTGGTCACCGGCGCGCTCATCGCGGTGTTCTGCCTCTTCTTCTTCCTCAAGGAGGGGCGGCGGATCTGGCAGTGGTTCGTCCGGCTCGCCCCGCGCACGGCCCGGGAGCGCATCAACGAGTCCGGCATCCGCGCGTGGGTGACGCTGGGCGGCTACGCCCGCACCCAGATCCTCGTCGCCTTCGTCGACGCCGTGGGCATCGCCCTGGGCGCGATCATCCTCGGCATCCCACTCGCCCTGCCGATCGGCGTGCTGGTCTTCCTGGGCGCGTTCATCCCGATCGTGGGCGCCCTGCTGTCGGGGACGGTGGCCGTGCTGGTCGCCCTCGTGGACCAGGGCCTCGTGACCGCCGTGATCATGCTGCTGATCGTGCTGGCGGTGCAGCAGATCGAGGGCAACCTGCTCCAGCCCTGGCTGCAGAGCAACGCCCTGGCGCTGCACCCCATCGCGATCCTGCTCGCCGTGACCGCCGGTACCGGCATCGCCGGCATCCTCGGCGCCCTGTTCGCCGTGCCCGTGGTCGCGGTGCTGAACACCGTGGTGCTCTACCTGCACGGCCACGACAAGTACCCCCAGCTCGCCACGGACCTCAACCGGCCCGGCGGTCCACCCGGCGCCGTCACCTCCGCCATCGAGGAGGACTACGCCCACATGGGCGAGGAGGTCGGGATGCTCGAGGACCTGGACGCTCAGGCGCCCACCTTCGGGCGCGGCGAGGCCGCGGCGCGGGGCGGCGAGGCCGCCGACCGGGCCGGTGAGCCCGGCGCGCCGGACGGGAACCGATGAGCGTCCGCGCGGCGTTCGGCCTGGCCACGTTCCAGGACGCGGCGCGGGTCCTCGAGCCGGTGGTGCACCGCACCCCGGTGGAGCACTCCACGACGCTCTCGGGCCTGGTCGGCGCCCCGGTGTGGCTCAAGACGGAGAACCTCCAGCGCACCGGGTCGTTCAAGATCCGGGGCGCGTACGTGCGCATGACCCGGCTGAGCGCGGAGGAGAAGGCGCGCGGCGTCGTCGCCGCGTCGGCAGGCAACCACGCCCAGGGCGTCGCGCTCGCGGCGCGCGAGCTGGGCATCTCCGCCCGGATCTTCATGCCGGTCGACGCCGCGCTGCCCAAGGTCGCGGCGACCCGCGGCTACGGCGCCGAGGTGGTCCTGGCGGGGGAGGACCTCACCGCCTGCCTGGACGCCGCGGCGCAGGAGGTGGCTCGGACCGGCCGGGCGTTCATCCACCCCTACGACCACCCGGACATCGTCGCCGGGCAGGGCACGATCGGCCTGGAGATCCTCGAGCAGGTGCCGGGCGTGCGCACCATCGTCGTCCCGACCGGCGGCGGCGGGCTGCTCGCCGGCGTCGCCGCCGCCGTGCACGCCGTCGACCCGGGCGTGGCCGTCGTGGGCGTGCAGGCCGAGGCGGCCGCCGCCTACCCCGCCTCGCTGGCGGAGGGCCGCCCGGTGCCGCGCACCGGCCTGCACACCATGGCCGACGGCATCGCCGTCGGCATGCCGGGGGAGGTGCCGTTCCGGCTCGTCGCCGAGCACGCCAGGGAGGTGCGCACCGTCACCGAGGAGCAGCTCTCCCGCGCGGTGCTGCACGTCGTGGAGCGCGCCAAGCTCGTCGTCGAGCCGTCCGGCGCGGCGGGGGTCGCGGCCGTGGCCGCCGACCCGCACGCCTTCGCCGGCCCGGTGGCCGTCATCCTCTCGGGCGGAAACGTCGACCCGCTGGTGCTGTTGCGCATCATCCGGCACGGCATGTCGGCCGCCGGGCGCTACCTGCAGATGCGGGTGCTGGTCCAGGACGCCCCGGGCAGCCTCGCGGCGTTGCTTCACGAGCTCGCCGCCAGCGGCGGCAACGTCGTCAACGTCGAGCACAGCCGCACCGCGGCCGGTCTGGGCGTGGACGAGGTGGAGATCTCCGTGGAGCTGGAGACCAAGGGTCCCGAGCACTGCGAGAGCGTCCTGGAGGCGCTGCGGCGCCGGGGCTACACGATCGTCCGGCCCTGACGCCTGGCCCCCGGCGGCCCGTCCCGCCCTACGCCGCCGGCCCGGCCCGTCCGGGGCCACGGACGCCGACGGCGGCCCGCCCCCCTCGTCGGGAGCGGGCCGCCGTCGTTTGCTCAGCCCTGGAAGGGCTTGACCTCGCCGATCTTCACCTCGATGCGCGAGCCGTTCGGCGCCTCGTAGCTGGCGGTGTCACCGGACGTCTTGCCGACGAGCGCCGCGCCCAGCGGGGAGTGCTCGGAGTAGACCTCGATGTCCAGCCCCGGGGCGGCCTCGCGCGAGCCCAGCAGGAAGGTGCGCTCCTTGCCGGCGATGGTGGCGGTGACCACCATGCCCGGCTCGACGACGCCGTCGTCCGCCGGGGCCTCGCCGACCTGGGCGTTGCGCAGCAGCGCGGTGAGCTGCTGGATGCGGCCCTCCTGCTTGGCCTGCTCCTCGCGGGCGGCGTGGTAGCCGCCGTTCTCCTTGAGGTCCCCCTCCTGGCGCGCGGCGTCGATCTTCTGCGCGATCTCCGCGCGCCCCTTGGTCGTCAGGTACTCAAGCTCAGCGCTCAGTCGGTTGTACGCGTCCTGGGTGAGCCAGGTGGTGGTCGCCTGCGTCACGGCTCCTCCTCCACAAAATGGTCAAGCCCCGGACGCACGTGCGGCCGAGGCTAGGGGATGTCTCCGCCCGGGCGCTCGAACCTCGCGCGCCGCTCCGGGGCGGCGTGTAAAGCAACCAGTATACCCAACCGCGCCGCCCGGCTCGGGAGAACCGCGCCACAGTCGCCCGGCGCCGCTGCGCCAGACCGCCTGGATCAGGGTTCCTCGACGAGCTCGCAGCTCGTCACGCTGCCCGTGGTGGCCAGCTCCGTCGTCGTCACGTCGGCCTGGTGGCTGGTGATCTCTTCGCGGACCGGACCCACCACCACCTCCCGGAAGCCGACCTCCGTGAAGCCCTCGTTGAGGGCGGTCAGCGTGCAGCGCACGGTGCTGCCCGGCTCGGCGATGACGTTGAACCGCACGGTGGCGCGGGTCGGGTCGTGCACCGTGAAGCCGAGGTTCTCCATGTTCACGCCGGGCCTGGACAGGCTCACCACCTGCAGCGCCAGGGCGCCGACGGCGAGGAGGACGGCTGCGGCGACGGCCAGCGCCAGGACGGGGCGCCCGCCGGAGGCGCCCCCGTACCGCGCGGCCATGATCGCCGGGTCGACCCCGGGACGGTTGGAGCCGGGGGCTGCGGGGCTGGTGGGCACTGCTCGTCCTTCCTGCGGACCGGCGCTCGCCCCAGGCGGGGCGTCGCGGACGGTCCGTCGATGCGAGACCATTGTCCCTGGTATTCCCGAGCCCACACGCCACCGGCGGCCCGGCGCGGCCCGCGGGGACGTGAAGGAGGAGCAGTTGACAGATCACGCGCTACGGCTCATGGCCGTGCACGCCCACCCCGACGACGAGTCCAGCAAGGGTGCCGCGACGATGGCGCGGTACGCCGCCGAGGGCGACCGGGTGCAGGTGGTGACCTGCACCGGCGGGGAGCGCGGCGACATCCTCAACCCCAGGCTCGAGGGCCGGACCGACATCCTGCGGGACATGGCCGGCTACCGGCGCCGGGAGATGGCCGCCGCGGCCACCGCCCTCGGGGTGGAGCAGGTCTGGCTCGGCTTCGTCGACTCCGGCCTGCCCGAGGGCGACCCGCTGCCCCCGCTGCCGGAGGGCTGCTTCGCGCTGCAGCCCCTGGACGTCACGGTCGGGGCGCTGGTCCGGCAGATCCGCCAGTTCCGGCCGCACGTGATGACCTGCTACGACGAGAACGGCGGCTACCCGCACCCCGACCACATCATGAGCCACAAGGTGGCCGTGGCTGCCTACGACGCCGCCGCCGACCCGGACGCCTACCCCGAGGCGGGGGAGCCGTGGGCCGTGCAGAAGCTCTACTACGACGTGTCCTTCTCCGTGACCCGCATCGAGGCCGTGGACGGCGAGCTGCGCCGCCGCGGGCTGGCCTCGCCGTTCGACGGCTGGCTGACCGCGCGGGGGGACCGGCCCCGGCGCCGGGCCACCGCCCGCATCGAGTGCGCGGCGTACTTCCCGCGCCGCGACGAGGCGCTGCGGGCCCATGCCACTCAGATCGACCCCGACGGGTTCTTCTTCGCCGTGCCGCGGGACATCGAGGCGGAGGTGTGGCCGTTCGAGGAGTTCGAGCTCGCCCGCACCCGCGTGCCCGTGGCCGACGCCCTGGAGGACGACCTGTTTTACGGCGTGATCACGTCGGGCCTGCCCGTCGCCGGCGGCCGGCCCGCGGACCTTCCGCTGCCGCACGCCGGGGCGCCGCGGGAGGCCGACGCGCCCGGTCGTGAGCGGGCCGCTGCGCGGGCCCGCGCGGACGCCGAGGGCGGCGAGGATGGCAGGGTGGGGGCATGACGCCGTTCCCGGCCCTCACGGCCCAGTCGCCCGCCCCCCAGCCCACCGAGATGGAGCTGTGGGAGGTCACCCCGGGTATCGAGGGGTTCTTCTGGGGCTTCTTCCTGCTCGCCATCATCGTGATCCCGCTGTTCATCTCGATGAACCGGCACATGCGGAAGGTGGACCACAACGAGCGGCTGCGCCGGCAGGCCGAGGAGGCCGCCCAGGAGCGGCAGGGGCCGGCGGACGACCCGCGCGTCATCGACGCCCAGCCGCCGGGGCCGGCCGGGCCGGCGGCGCTGGAGGCCGGGCCGGCCGCGCCGTCGTTCGGCGAGGGCGCCCCGGGCGGGGAGGCGACGGCGGGCGAGGGCGCCCCGGGCGGGGAGGCGACGGCGGGCGAGGGGACCCACGCGGACGACGCCGGCCCGAAGCGCTCGCGCGACCAGGGCACCTCCGCCGGTCCGGCCGCGAGATGATCAGGCGCCGAGGTCGGCCCACGCCGAGCGGGGACCTCGGTGGCCACCACGGCGAGGGGCCGGCTGTCCGGCTCACGCCGGCGGAGCGGTGCCCCGCCTGACGCCCCGGCAGGGGCCGGGGCGTCAGGCGCCGTGGGCCGAGAGGTACACCGCGACGTAGTGGCAGCCGTAGCCGACCACTGTGCCGACGTGGAAGAGCTCGTGGAAGCCGAACCACCGCGGGCTCGGGTTCGGCCGCTTCAGCGCGTAGGCCACCGCCCCCAGCGTGTACGCCAGGCCGCCGGCCGCCACCAGCCACACGATGGCCGGGCCGCCGGTGCGCCAGAACGCCGGCAGGAACCCCACGGCCACCCAGCCCAGGGCGACGTAGATCGGCACGTAGACCCACCGCGGGGCCGCGAGCCAGACCAGCCGCGCGGCGATGCCCAGCACGGCGCCGATCCACACCACGGCCAGCAGCACGGTCGCGGTCCGGCGGTCCAGCAGCAGGACAGCCAGCGGCGTGTAGGTGCCGGCGATGAGCAGGAAGATGTTGGAGTGGTCCAGCCGGCGCAGCACCGCCGCCGCGCGGGGGGACCAGGTGCCGCGGTGGTACACGGCCGAGGTGCCGAAGAGCACGACCGCGGTCAGGGCGAAGACGGCGGTGGAGGCCCGGGCGGCCGTGGTGGGCGCCAGGGCGACGAGCACGACGCCCGCGACGAGCGCCACGGGTGCGGTGCCGGCGTGGATCCACCCGCGCAGCCGCGGCTTGACGAGGTTGGCCAGGGCCTCGACCGGCCCGTCGCCGTCGACGGTGGCCGGGCTGGGATCGGGCGCCATGTCTGACCTCCGGGTCGGTCGGTGCGGGTCGTGCGCGCCGGGCGGGCCGCCGCGCGGAGGAGCGCGCACGCAAACCTACGCTACCGTAGGTTCGGCGCCGCGCCACGCGCTGCAGACGCCCGAGCCGGACGGGCTCGAGGGTGCGCGCCGGGCGCGCGGTAACCTCCCCCTGCAGGTCGCGGAGGCGTCCGCCCCCTGCGCGCGGCGACGCCGTCGCCACGGCGCCCAGTCGTAGGTCTCGAGGGATAGATGCGTTCTCCGGAACTGCTGTACCAGCTCTACGAGCGACGCCTCGCGCGAGACCTCGACCGGGCGAACATCCCGCGCCACGTCGGCGTCATCCTGGACGGGAACCGGCGCTGGGCGCGTGAGCTCGGCGCGCCGGCCGCGCACGGGCACCGGCGCGGTGCCGACAAGATCACCGAGCTGCTTCACTGGTCGGAGGACGCCGGGGTCGACGTCGTCACCCTCTGGATGCTCTCGACGGACAACCTCGAGCGCGACCCCGCCGAGGTGGCCGAGCTGCTGGAGATCATCGCCGGGGCGGTCGACAAGCTGGCCGACGCCGGCCGGCGCCGGCTGCGCGTGGTGGGCTCCCTCGACCTGCTGCCCGACGACGTCGCCGAGCGCCTGCGGCGGGCCGAGGCCCGCACCGAGGGTCGCGGCGGCCTGCAGGTGAACGTCGCGATCGGCTACGGCGGCCGCCACGAGATCACCGACGCGGTGCGCTCCCTGCTGCGCGAGCGGGCCGCCGCCGGGCAGAGCATCGAGGAGGTCGCCGCCGAGATCGGCGTCGACGACATCACCGACCACCTGTACACCAAGGGCCAGCCCGATCCCGACCTGGTGATCCGGACCTCGGGCGAGCAGCGCCTGAGCGGGTTCCTGCTGTGGCAGTCGGTGCACACCGAGTACTACTTCTGCGAGGTGTACTGGCCGGACTTCCGGCGGGTGGACTTCCTGCGCGCGCTGCGCGCCTACGCCCAGCGCGAGCGCCGCCTCGGCCGGTGACCACGCGCCTCGCGGTGGGGCCCGGGCGTGCGCCGGGGAGGCCACCGGGGCCGCCGCCGGGGCGGCCGGGAGGGCGCGCGAGGGCGGCCGCCGTGTTACCGGCAGGTGAATTCTTCCGGACGCCAGCCTGCGCCGGCGTGTGTCGCGCGCGGCGACAGGGGTCACTCACGTAGTTTCGACGTGACGGACGGCACACCAGCCGTCCTCCGGGAGGTCAGCCCATGCAGCAGCCAGCTGCGGACGGGGAGGGGCCGCCGGTCCTTCCTGGGCCGGCCTGCCGCCCCCACCACCGCCTGGCCGGTCGCGCCCCGCGCGGTCGCCCGGCGCAGCTGAGCACGGCGCCACGGCGCCGGAGGGAGCGCTCGTGAGCAGCAAGCCCACCACCACCAGCGCCCAGCAGCACGCCGACCGGGAGGCCGTCCCGGCCGCGGCGACCACAGCATCCGGTGCCGCCGTCGCCGCCGAGCTCGGCGTGGCGGAGCCCGCGGGCACCGCGCTGCGCACATACGTGCTCGACACCTCCGTGCTGCTGTCGGACCCCAGGGCGGTCCTGCGCTTCGCCGAGCACGACGTCGTCCTGCCGGTCGTGGTCGTCACGGAGCTGGAGGCCAAGCGCCACCACCCCGAGCTCGGCTACTTCGCCCGCTCCGCGCTGCGGCTGCTCGACGACCTGCGGGTCAAGCACGGCCGGCTCGACGACGCCGTCCCGGTGGGCGACGACGGCGGCACCGTGCGCGTGGAGCTCAACCACTCCTCCGACCAGGTGCTGCCCTCCGGCCTGCGGCTGGGGGACAACGACACCCGCATCCTCTCCGTGGCCGCGAACCTCGCCGCCGAGGGCCACGAGGTCACCGTGGTGTCCAAGGACCTGCCGATGCGGGTCAAGGCCTCAGCGGTCGGGCTGCACGCGGAGGAGTACCGCGCGCTGCAGGTGGTCGACACCGGCTACGCCGGGATGACGACGGCGGAGCTCACCGAGTCCGAGATGGCCGCCCTGTGGACCGACGAGTCGCTGCCGCTGGCCGAGCTGGCCACCCCGGGCGCGCTCGAGGTGGAACCGGTGAACACCGGCGTCGTGCTGCACTCCCCGCGCGGCTCGGCGCTGGCCCGCCGCGGCGCCGACGCGGCGCTGCACCTGGTGCGCGGGGACCGGGAGGTCTTCGGGGTCCGCGGCCGCAGCGCCGAGCAGCGCATCGCGATCGACCACCTGACCAACCCGGGCATCGGCATCGTCTCGCTCGGCGGGCGGGCCGGCACCGGGAAGTCGGCGCTGGCGCTGTGCGCGGGCCTGGAGGCGGTGATGGAGCGGCGCGAGCACCGCAAGGTCGTCGTCTTCCGCCCGCTGTACGCCGTGGGCGGGCAGGAGCTGGGCTACCTGCCCGGCGACCAGGCGGAGAAGATGAACCCCTGGGCCGAGGCCGTGTTCGACACGCTCGGCGCCCTGGTGGCGCAGGAGGTGCTCGACGAGGTCATCGCGCGCGGGATGCTGGAGGTCCTGCCGCTGACCCACATCCGTGGCCGGTCGCTGCACGACGCGTTCGTCATCGTCGACGAGGCCCAGTCGCTCGAGCGCAACGTGCTGCTGACGGTCCTGTCCCGCATCGGGCAGAACTCCAAGGTGGTCCTCACCCACGACGTCGCCCAGCGCGACAACCTGCGGGTGGGCCGCCACGACGGCGTCGCCGCGGTGGTCGAGGCGCTCAAGGGCAAGGAGCTCTTCGCGCACGTGACGCTCACCCGCTCCGAGCGTTCCGCCGTCTCGGCGCTGGTCACCGAGCTGCTGGAGGGCGTGGAGATCTGACGGTGGCGGGCGCCCTCGGCGGGGAGGGCGCCCGCTCCGCAGGCCGTCGGGTCCCTACGGGCGACCGGTCAGCCGATGTCGCCGACCTGGTCCACGAGCCTCGCCGTGCCCTCGGCGAGGGTGTACTCCACGCCGACGACGGCGCAGCGGCCCTCGGCCACCGCGGCCGCGAGGGAGCGCGAGTAGCCGTGCAGCATCTGGACGGTGGCCCGCACGTGCTCGCGGCGCAGCGTGTCGTCGTCGGGCAGGCGCAGGGTCCGTGACGCGCGCTCCGCCGCCGCGCCGGCGGCGTCGCCGTCCCCGTCGGTGCCCAGCTGGGCACGGGTCAGCAGCGAGGGGATCACCCGGTCGGCCACCGCCCGGACGAACCCGGTGGGCATGCGGCCGGTCAGCAGCGCCTGGGTGGCGGCGCCGACCGCGCCGCAGCGGTCGTGGCCCAGCACGACGACGAGCGGCGCGCCCAGCACGTCGACCCCGTACTCGATGGACCCGATCACGGTGGTGTCCAGGACGTGCCCGGCCGTGCGGACCACGAAGAGGTCGCCGAGGCCCTGGTCGAAGATGATCTCGGCGGCCACCCGGGAGTCCGAGCAGCCGAAGAGCACGGCGTAGGGGTGCTGCTCCTGGGCCAGGGCGGCGCGCCGGTCGGCCCCCTGCGAGGGGTGCTCCATGGCGTCGGAGACGAACCGGGCGTTGCCCTCCTGGAGGCGGCGCCAGGCCTGGGCGGGGGTCAGGGAAGTACTCATGAGGCTATCTTCTCGCGCCGGCCGGGCTCTCCCGTACCGGCCGAGGACGACGGTCGTCGTTCGAGATGCGGACTCCGGGCTCGGGCGGTTTGCTGAGCCCGTCACCACATTTGGGAGGACTCGTGCGACGACGCCGAATCTTGGGGGCGAGCCTGGGGCTCGCGGTGGCCGCGTCCGTCTCCGCGTGCGCCGCGGAGGCGGGCCCGCCCACGCTGACGTGGTACATCAACCCCGACGCCGGGGGACAGGCACGACTGGCGCAGACGTGCACCGAGGAGGCGGACGGTGCCTACGTCATCGAGACCTCGCTGCTGCCGCGCGACGCCGCGGGGCAGCGCGAGCAGCTCGCCCGGCGCCTGGCGGCGAAGGACGCCTCGATCGACATCATGAGCCTGGACCCGCCGTTCGTGCCGGAGCTGGCGGTGCCGGGCTTCCTCGCGCCGGTGCCCGAGGACGTCGCGCGGAGCACGACAGAGGGCGTCGTGCAGGGCGCCGTCGACAGCGCCACGTGGGAGGGGGAGCTGGTCGCCATCCCGTTCTGGGCCAACACCCAGCTGCTGTGGTATCGCAAGTCCGTGGCGGAGGCGGCCGGGCTCGACATGACCCAGCCGGTGACGTGGCAGCAGCTCATCGACGCCGCCCAGAGCCAGGACAAGCTGCTCGCGGTGCAGGGCCAGCGCGGCGAGTCGCTGACCGTGTGGATCAACGCGCTGGTCGCCTCGGCGGGCGGGCAGATCCTCACCAACCCCGAGTCTCCGGCCGAGGACCTCGAACTGGGCCTGGCCTCCGACGCCGGGAGCCAGGCCGCCGCGGTGATCTCCGAGATCGCGGACACGGGCGTGGGCGGGCCCGGGCTGCCCACGGAGGACGAGCCGGCCTCGCTCACCCTCTTCCAAGGCGACCAGGGCTCCTTCATGGTCAACTGGCCGTTCGTGTACTCCTCCACGGTCACCGCCGTGGAGAGCGGCGCGGTGGACCAGGCCGTGCTGGACGACTTCGGCTGGACCGCGTACCCGGTGGTGGAGGGCGGTGAGCCGGCGCCGCCGGTCGGCGGGATCGCCCTCGGCGTCGGCGCCTTCAGCCGGCATGCGGACCTCGCCTACGAGGCCATCGAGTGCATCGTGCGCCCCGAGCACCAGGCCGAGTACATGGTCACCGACGGCAACCCGGCCGCCCACACCGAGGCGTACGAGGACCCCGAGGTGCAGGAGGCGTACCCGATGTACGCGGAGATCCGGGACTCCCTCGACCAGGCCGTCCCGCGCCCGCAGACGCCGTACTACAACGAGGTCTCCTCCGGTCTGCAGCAGACCTGGTACCCGCCCGACGAGGTGGAGCCGGAGACCACGCCCGAGCGGTCCGAGAACTTCATCACCAGCGTGCTGCGAGGGGAGAGCCTGCTGTGACCACTCAAGCAACCCCGCCGGTAGCCCCGGCCAGGGCGCCCGTGCCGACGAGGCAGCGAGCCAGACGCAGCGACCGGGCGCGGTCCGAGGCCCGGCTGGGCTGGTGGCTGGCCGGACCCGCGTTCGTCGTCATGCTCGCCGTCACGCTCTACCCGATCCTCCAGGCCGTGTACGACTCGCTCTTCCAGTACCGGCTCACCGATCCGGAGGGGCGCGAGTTCATCGGCCTGGGCAACTACGGCGTCGTGCTCAGCGACCCCATCTGGTGGCGGGACCTGCTGGTCACCGTCTTCATCACCGTCGTCACGGTGGTCATCGAGCTGGTCCTCGGCTTCGCGCTGGCGATGGTGATGCACCGGGCGATCAGGGGCCTGCGCGGTCCCATCCGCACCGCGATCCTGGTGCCCTACGGCATCATCACCGTGGTCTCGGCCTTCGCCTGGTTCTACGCGTTCGACATCACCTCGGGCTACGTCAACAACTGGTTCGACTGGGTGCCGGGGATCGACGAGAACCTCAACTGGTTCGCGCAGCAGGGCACCTCGCTGTTCGTGATCATCGCCTCCGAGGTGTGGAAGACGACGCCGTTCATCTCCCTGCTGCTCCTCGCGGGGCTGTCCCAGGTGCCCGGTGACATGGAGGAGGCGGCGAAGGTCGACGGGGCCACGAGCTGGCAGGTGCTGCGGCGGGTGATCATCCCGAACATGAAGGCCGCGATCATGGTGGCGGTGCTGTTCCGGGCGCTGGACGCGTTCCGCATCTTCGACAACGTCTACATCATGACCCGGGGCGCCAACAACACCGAGGTGCTCTCGCTGCTGGCCTACCGCCAGTCCATCGGCCGCCTGGAGATCGGGCTCGGCTCCGCGGTGTCGGTGCTGCTCTTCCTGTGCGTCATCCTCATCTCCTTCGCCGCCGTCAAGCTGTTCAAGGTCGACCTGTCGAGCACGAGGGGGCAGTGATGCGCGGACTGACCACCAAGCAGAAGGTCTGGTGGACCGTCATCGCGGTCCTGGTCTTCGTGTACGCGTTGTTCCCGGTGCTGTCGATCTTCATGACGTCGCTGAAGTCCACCAGCGACATCCGGTCGGGCACGTTCCTCCCGCCGCGGGTGTCCTTGGAGAACTACGAGCAGATCCTCAGCCCCACCGGCGCCGCACAGGACCTGTTCCTCCCCGCCCTGCGCAACTCGATCGGCATCTGCCTGATCGCTACGGCGATCGCGTCCTTGCTGGCCATGTTCGCCGCCTACGCCATCGCCCGGCTCGACTTCCGCGGCAAGAAGCTCATCCTGACCACCGCGCTCGCGGTGTCGATCTTCCCGGTCGTCTCGATCGTCACCCCGCTGTTCAACCTGTGGCGCAACATCGGGCTCTACGACACCTGGCCGGGCCTGATCATCCCCTACCTGTCCCTCACCCTGCCCATCTCAATCTGGACGCTCTCGGCGTTCTTCCGGCAGATCCCGTGGGAGCTGGAGCAGGCGGCGCAGGTGGACGGCGCGACGCCGTGGCAGGCGTTCCGCAAGGCCATCGTCCCCCTCGCCGCGCCCGGGGTGTTCACCACCGCCCTGATCGCGTTCTTCATCGCCTGGAACGACTTCGTCTACGGCATCGGGCTGACGTCGACCTCGGCCGCCCGGCCGGTGCCCGCCGCGCTGGCGTTCTTCACCGGCTCGTCGTACTTCGAGCTGCCCACGGGCGCCATCTCGGCCGCCTCGATCGTCGTCACCATCCCGGTCGTGGTGCTGGTCGTGCTGTTCCAGCGCCAGATCGTGGCCGGCCTGACCCAGGGGGCCGTCAAGGGCTGAGCGGCCCCGGCACCCAGAAGGAGGAGAGCCCCTCATGGCATCCATCACGATGGAACACATCGTCAAGCAGTACGGCGACGGGTTCCCGGCCGTCAACGACGTCTCCCTGGACATCGACGACGGCGAGTTCGTCATCCTCGTCGGCCCCTCCGGCTGCGGGAAGTCCACGCTCCTGCGGATGATCGTGGGCCTGGAGGACATCACCTCCGGCGAGCTGCGCATCGGCGAGGAGGTCGTCAACGACAAGGCCCCGCGCGACCGGGACCTGGCGATGGTGTTCCAGAACTACGCGCTGTACCCGCACCTGACCGTCTACGAGAACATCGCGTTCCCGCTGCGGCTGCAGAAGGGGCAGTTCTCCGCGGAGGAGATCGACCGGCGGGTGCGCCGCGCGTCGAAGCTCCTGGAGCTCGACGAGCACCTCGACCGCAAGCCGGCGAACCTCTCCGGCGGCCAGCGCCAGCGGGTCGCCATGGGCCGCGCGATCGTCCGGGAGGCCCGGGCGTTCCTCTTCGACGAGCCGCTGTCCAACCTCGACGCGAAGCTGCGCGGGCAGATGCGCACCGAGATCGCCAGGCTGCAGCGCAACCTCGGGATCACGACGGTCTACGTCACCCACGACCAGATCGAGGCCATGACGCTCGGCGACCGCGTGGCTGTGCTGCGGCGGGGCATCCTGCAGCAGGTGGCGAGCCCGCGCGGCCTGTACGAGCAGCCCGTGAACCTCTTCGTCGCGGGGTTCATCGGCTCCCCGCCGATGAACTTCCTGGCGGGCGAGGTGCGGGGCGGCACGCTCCACCTGCCGATCGCCGACGTCCCGCTCACGGACCGGATGCGCGCGGCCGTCGGCCACCGCGAGCTCGTCATCGTCGGCATCCGCCCCGACGACTTCGAGGACGCCGACGGCATGGCCGCCGACCGGAAGGCGCGGGGAGTGACGTTCCAGGCGAACGTGGACGTCACCGAGTGGCTCGGCGAGGTGCTCTACGCATACGTGCCGTACGAGGTGCACGAGCGCGTGCGCAAGCAGCTCGACGAGCTCGACCGCGAGCTGGAGGGCGAGGGCATGCGGTCCCAGCTCGTCATCGCGCTGGACTCCATGAGCCCCATCCGCGACGGCGACGTGGCCAACCTGTGGATCGACCCCGACAAGATCCACGTCTTCGATCCCGAGTCGGGCCTGAACCTCACCCGCGACGAGGCGAGGGCGGCGCAGATCGAGGAGGACGCGAAGAACCACCGGAAGCGGGCGCTGGAGCGCGCGCGCCGCCGCGCCAGCGAGCAGGAGGCGATGGCCGGCTGATGCCCCGCCGGCGGGCCGATGCCGTGCCGGCGACGAGGGCCCGCCAAACGTGAACGGCCCCGGCCGGCCGCCAGGACCTGGCGGCCGGCCGGGGCCGTCCCATGCGCGGGGCGACGGCGGCCCGGGCGCGGCCCGTGGCTCAGTCCGCCGTCAGCTCCGCCCTGGTGGGCGGGTTGGCGCCCTCGCGGGAGACGGTGATGCCGGCGATGTGCGAGGCATGCTCGAGCACGCGACGCAGGGTCGTGGCGTCGAGCTCGCGCAGCCGGTCGCGACGGTCGGCGCCCAGCAGCCCGGCGGCCCACAGCCCGTCGATGACGCCGGCGCTGAAGGAGTCCCCGGCGCCCACGGTGTCCAGCACGTCGACGGGCGTGGCCGGCACGGCGAGCTCGACGCCGCCCGCCGTCACGGCCCACGCGCCGTCCGCCGCCAGGGTGACGACGACGAGCGCCGGGCCCGTGGCGAGCCACCGCCGCGCGACCTCGAGCGGGTCCTGGCCGGGCGCGAGCCAGGCCAGGTCCTCGTCGGAGACCTTCACGACGTCGGCGCTGGCGACGAGCCGCTCCACGACCGGGCGGGTCCGGGCGGGCTCGCCCATGAGCGCCGGACGGATGTTGGGGTCGTAGCTGATCGTGGCGGTGCCGCGGTAGCGGGCGACGGTCTCGGCGACCGTGGCGGCGCCCGGCTCCAGCACCGCGGCGATGGACCCGGTGTGCACGACCAGCGGGTCGACCATCGGCTCGGGCACCGGCGGCGCCCACTCCAGGTCGAACTCGTAGGTGGCTCCGCCGGCGGCGTTCAGGCGGGCGCGGGCCACGGAGGTGTGCCCGGCCCGCGCGGAGGCGGCGGACAGCCGGACGTTCTCCAGCTCGAGGTGGGAGCGCAGCAGGGAGCCGTGGTCGTCCGCGCCGAACCAGCTCACCAGCTCCACCTCGCGGCCCAGGCGGGCGAGGCCGACGGCCACGTTGGCCGGCGAGCCGCCGGGGTGCTGGCTGGGCTGCTCGCTGGGGCGCTCGACGATGTCGATCAGCGCCTCGCCGATGACCAGCGCCGCGGTGTCGTCGTGCTCCCCGGGCAGGCGCTGCTGCCCGGGGCCGTACGCCGGCGTGGTCGTCGCAGGCGCTCCGGGGAGCAGCTCGGGGTCACCCTCGGGCCGGAACGGGTCGTGCTCGGCCGGGGCCTTGGCGGAGCGCTGCGTGACCTCGTCGGGGGCCCCGGAGGGCGCGTTGCCCGCGCCCGCCGCCGGCCGCGCCCCCGAGGGCTCCGGAGGGGTGTGCTCGTCGGTCATCGCACGGGCTCCTCGGGCACGCCGGCGGCGGCGTCCTCGAGGGCGGCCTCGCGCTCGGCGTCCGCGCCGGGCCGGGCGCCACCGCGCCCGCCCGCGGGGGTGGGCTCGCCGTCGCCGGTGCGGGCGCGAACGGCGTCCAGCCGCTCCCTGGCCCCGTCCAGCCACGCCTGGCAGCGGGCGGCGAGCGCCTCGCCGCGCTCCCACAGCGCGAGGGCGTCCTCCAGCGAGGTCGACCCCGCCTCCAGGCGGCGCACCACCTCGATCAGCTCGTCCCGGGCCTCCTCGTAGGAGAGCGTGGACACCTCCGGCTGCTCGGCCTCGTTCGACTCGCTCACCCGGCCAGTCTTTCAGAGGCTCCGGACATCCGCCTCGGGCTGCGGCCCGGCGGCGCGCTGCCCCTCCGCGGCGGACACGACGTCGACCTCCAGGCGGCCGGTGGCGAGCAGCGCCTGGAGACGCTCCCCGGCGGTGACGTCGGTGGCGGCGCGGACCACCCGGCCCTCGCCGGTGCGCAGCACGGAGTAGCCGCGGGCGAGGGTGGCCAGCGGGGAGAGGGCGCGCAGGTGCGCATGGGCGGCGCGCAGCTCGCCGGCGGCCCGGTCGGCGCGCCAGCCGAAGGCGCGGCGGGCCGCCGTGCGCAGCCGGATCACCTCCTCCTCGCGGGCCGTGACCAGCGCGTGGGGTTCGGCGATCACCGGGCGGGAGCGCAGGTGGTCCAGGCCGCGCTGCTCGGCGGCGAGGCGGCCGGTGACGGCCAGGCGCATGCGCTGCCGCGCGTGGTCGAGCCGGCGCCGCTCCTCGGCGACGTCCGGCACGATCCGCTTGGCGGCGTCGGTGGGCGTCGAGGCGCGGTAGTCGGCCACGAGGTCCAGCAGCGGGCTGTCGGTCTCGTGCCCGATCGCGGAGACGAGCGGGGTGCGGCACGCCGCGGCCGCCCGCACGAGCGCCTCGTTGGAGAACGGGAGCAGGTCCTCGACGGCGCCGCCGCCGCGGGCCACCACGATCACCTCGACGGCGGGGTCCGCGTCCAGCTCGCGCAGCGCGCCCAGCACCTCCGGGACGGCGTGCGCACCCTGCACCGCGACCTCACGGATCTCGAAGCGGAGCGCCGGCCAGCGCGCGTGGGCGTTGACCACGACGTCGTGCTCGGCCTTGGACTCCCGGCCGCAGATCAGACCCACGCAGGCGGGCAGGAAGGGCAGCGACAGCTTGCGCTCGGCGGCGAAGAGGCCCTCGGCGGCGAGCACGCGCTTGAGCTGCTCGATGCGGGCCAGCAGCTCGCCCACCCCCACGGGCCGCAGCTGGTCGGCCTGGAGCTGCAGGGACCCGCGCTTCGGCCAGAACGTCGGCCTGGCGTGGACGACGACGTGGGCGCCCTCCTCCAGCGGGGCGGACATGGCGCTGAGCACGCGGGCCTGCACCGCGACCGGCAGCGACATGTCGACGTCGGTGTCCCGCAGCGTGAGGAAGGCCATCCCGGCGCCGTTGCGCCGGTTGAGCTGGACGATCTGCCCCTCGACCCACAGCGGCGACATGCGGGCGATGTAGTCGTTGATCTTGGAGGAGAGCAGCCGGACCGGCCAGGGGTTCTCGGCTGTGGTCTCCAGGGCCCGGGCGGCCAGCCGCCGCGGGGGAGGGGTGTGGTGATCGCTGGTCACGGGTCCCACCCTCTCACCGCCCGCCGACGGTCGTGGGCGGCGCCGCACGGGCCGGCACGTCAAGGGCTCTTGACCCCCGGCCGAGCAGGCGACGACGCCGACCCCGCCGTCGCGACAGGCGGCACCGTGCGCTGGGCTCAGCGGCCGGGTGCCAGCACCGACAGAGCCCCGGGGTCGCAGTCCCGAAGCAGCGCCTGGCACCGCTCAGCCTCGTCCGTCTCGCCGATCGCCGCGGCGGCGTCGGCCAGCGCGAGCACGGCGAGCAGGAAGCCCTGGTTCGGCGGATGGCCCGCGGGGACGGGGCCCTGCCCGCGCCATCCGGCCCGGCGCAGGGCGTCGAGACCGCGGTGGTAGCCGGTGCGGGCGAACGCGTAGGCGGTGACGGCGTCGCCCAGGTCCAGCGCGGCGCGGGCGAGGGTGGCCCACGCCAGGCTGGAGGCGGGCAGCCTCGCGGCGACGGCCCGCGCGCCCTCGCCGGCGCCCAGCGCCGCCCGCGCCGCCACGTCGGGATGGTCCTCGGGTAGCAGGACCGGGGGCGGGCCCGCCAGCAGGTTCACGGGGCGGGCGCCCGCCCCGGGAGCCGGCTCGGCGGGCCGCGCGGCGGGCGTGGCGGCGCTGGTACCGCTGGTGACCGGGAGGTCGGCCGTCGCCGTCCCCGTGGGCGCGGCGGCTCCGGCGGTCGACGTGGCGTCGGCAGCTCCGGCGGGGCCGGTCCCGGCGCCCGTGCCCGTGACACCGGCCGACGCCGGCGCCGGCGTGGCGATCGCCGCGGCGGCGGCCCCCTCGTCCACGACCCCCTCCTCGACGAGCCACTCGAGCGCCCGGCGCCGCATGCGGTCGGCGTAGAACCGGCGCCACAGCTCGCTCAGCTCCGGCGCCTCGCGCAGCGCGTCCATGAAGCGGCCGGCGGCGCCCGCACCGCGGATCGCGTCTGCCAGCGGGGCGCGGGCGCTCTCGTCCTCCACGCCGCCGACGAAGTCCTCGATGTCGCGGTACGCCTGCGAGGAACCGATGGAGTGCACCTCGATCCACCCGCGCTCCTGGAGCTCGCCCCGCTCCTCCTCGGACAGGCGGAGCTCGAGGCCGCCCGTGGACGGGTCGAACCACCAGATGGAGTCCCAGGCGGTGTCCGCCAGGGCCTCGGCGAGCGCGTCGAGGTCGACGTCCTCAAGCTCCAGCATCTGCCACCTCTTCCGTCACAGTCGTCCCGCAGAGCCTAGGGGCCGGGCAGAGACGCACGCCACGGTGGTACCCAACCGCAGAGAATGGCCCGAATTTCGGCCCGCACGTACTCTGGACGGGTGACTTCCGCCGAAGCCCTCGCCGCCCCCGCCGTGCTGCAGACCTCCTCGCTGGCCGGCGCCTCGGCGTTCCCGGCCGAGATCGAGAGCGTCCCGGCGCCGGACGGCAAGCGGATCCTGCTCGCCGCGCCGCGGGGCTACTGCGCGGGTGTCGACCGCGCCGTGGACGCCGTGGAGAAGGCGCTGGAGCTGTACGGGGCGCCGGTGTACGTGCGCAAGGAGATCGTGCACAACAAGTTCGTCGTCGAGACGCTGAGCCGGCGCGGCGCCGTCTTCGTCAACGACACCGACGAGGTGCCCGAGGGTGCGCGCGTCGTCTTCTCGGCCCACGGCGTCTCCCCGGCCGTCAAGGCCGCTGCCGCCGCGCGGCACCTGGCCACGATCGACGCGACCTGCCCGCTGGTGACCAAGGTCCACAAGGAGGCCGTCCGCTTCGCGACCAGCGACTACGACATCCTGCTCATCGGCCACGACGGTCACGAGGAGGTCGAGGGCACCCAGGGCGAGGCGCCGGAGCACATCCAGGTCGTCAACGGCCCCCACGAGGTCGACAAGGTCGAGGTGCGCGACCCGGAGAAGGTCATCTGGATCTCCCAGACCACGCTGTCCGTGGACGAGACCATGGAGACGGTCAACCTCCTGCGCCAGCGGTTCCCGCACCTGCAGGACCCGCCCAGCGACGACATCTGCTACGCCACGCAGAACCGGCAGGTGGCGGTGAAGAAGCTCGCGCCCGACGCGGACGTCGTCATCGTCGTCGGCTCCGCCAACTCGTCTAACTCCGTGCGCCTGGTCGAGGTGGCCCGTGAGTCGGGCGCCGGCGCGGCATACAGGGTCGACCGGGCCGAGGAGATCGATCCCGCCTGGCTCGAGGGCGCGACGACGGTGGGCCTGACGTCGGGCGCGTCCGTGCCGGAGATCCTCGTGCGGGACGTGGTCGAGCGGCTCAGGGCCCTCGGCTACACCGGCGTGGAGCAGGTCCGCACGGCCACCGAGGACATCATGTTCTCCCTGCCGAAGAACCTCCGGGCCGACCTCAAGGCCGCCGGCGAGCGACCCGACCGGCCGCACCGTGCCCGCCGGGAGCGCGCCGCCACCGCCCCGGAGGCCTGAGCCGCCGCCTCTGCGGCGCCGAGCTCACCGCGCCCGGGCGGTCAGGCCGACCGCTCGTCCAGCGCGACCAGCTCGGGCGCGGTGAAGGTCCGCACCTGGGCGTCGTCGTTGCCCACCGGCTCGACCTCGAGGTCCTTGCCAGCGAGGGACTCGAAGTCCCGCGCCGTGACGAGCAGGCGCTGCTCCATCGACGCGACCGTCTTGTTGTAGTGCTGCACGCTCGAGCGCAGCGAGCGGCCCAGCGCCGAGAGGTGCCCGGCCACCACGCCCAGTCGCTCGTACAGCGTGCGCCCGAGCTCGAGCAGCTCGCGCGCCTCGGCGGTGACCTGCTCGGCGGACCAGATGGACGCGGTCGTGCGCAGCAGGGCCAGCAGCGACGCCGGCGACGTGGGCGCCACGCCCTGCCGCAGCGCGTGCTCGAGCAGCGTCGGGTCCGCCTCCAGGGCGCTGGCGAGCAGCCCCTCGGAGGGCACGAACATGATCACCAGCTCGGGGGAGCCGGGCAGCTGCTCGTGGTAGCGGCGCTTGGCGAGCGCGTCGACGTGGGCCCGCAGGGCCCGCGCGTGTGCGGCGAGCAGCCGCTCGCGCCGCTCCGCCTCCTCGCCGGTGGCGCGGTCGCCGAGGGCGCTGGCCTCGAGGTAGGCGTCCATGGGGACCTTGGCGTCCACCGCCAGGTACTTCTCGCCCGGCAGGTGCACCACCACGTCGGGCCGGCCCGCGGCCTCCCGCCGGGTGCCCGGGGCGCCGGCCGCCCCCAGCGACCGCTGCTCGACGAAGTCGACGTGACGCATCATCCCCGACGCCTCCAGCACCCGGCGCAGCTCGACCTCGCCCCACTGGCCACGCGCGGAGGTGGACCGCAGCGCGGAGGAGAGCTCCGCCGTCGTGCGCTGCAGCTCGACGTCCGAGCGCCGCGCGTGGTGGAGCTGCTCGGTCAGCACGGTGTACTGCTCGGTCCGCTCCCGCTCGAGCAGGGCGACGTGCTCGCCCACCTGGTTGAGCGTGGCCTGGACCGGCGCCAGGGCGCGCAGCACGTCGTTGTCCCGCCGGGCGCGCTCCTGCAGCTCCTCCACCTCCTCGGCGAGCCGCTCGGCGCGGGCCTGCGCGGCGGCGGCGCGTGCGCGCAGGTCGCCGAGCTCGCCGGCGGCCGACGCCTGCTGCATCCCGCGGCGGGCCGCGGCGACGGCGAACCCGGTCACCGCGCCCACGACCATCCCGAACAGCACGAGCAGCACCGACGTCATCTCCATGCGTGCACCATCGCACCGCGCACCCACATCCCAGCGCGGGGCGTCCGGTGTGGCGCGATCGGCAGGCCCGGGCCGGGGGCGGCGACCGCGGGCAACGTAGACTCGGCCCACGTGGCCCTCACCATCGGAATCGCCGGACTGCCCAACGTCGGCAAGTCCACCCTCTTCAACGCCCTGACCCGCGCGACGGTGCTCGCGGCGAACTACCCCTTCGCGACGATCGAGCCCAACATCGGCGTGGTGCCGCTGCCGGACCCGCGCCTGCAGAAGCTCGCCGAGCTGTTCCGCTCCGAGCGGGTCGTCCCGGCCACCGTCTCCTTCGTCGACATCGCCGGGATCGTCAAGGGCGCCTCGGAGGGGGAGGGGCTGGGCAACCAGTTCCTCGCCAACATCCGCGAGGCCGACGCGATCTGCCAGGTCACCCGCGCCTTCCACGATCCCGACGTCGTGCACGTGGAGGGCAAGGTCGACCCCCAGGACGACATCGAGACCGTCGCCACCGAGCTGGTCCTGGCCGACCTGCAGACCCTGGAGAAGGCCATCCCGCGCCTGGAGAAGGAGGTCCGGGGCCGGAAGACCGACGCCGAGGTGCTCGAGACCGCCAAGGGCGCGATGAAGCTTCTCGAGGAGGGCACGCTCGTCTCGGCCGGTGCGGAGCAGGCGGGCCTGGACCCCGACGTCCTGGCGACCTTCCAGCTGATGACCACCAAGCCGTTCATCTACGTCTTCAACACCGACGACGCCGGGCTGGAAGACGAGAAGATGCAGGCCGAGCTGCGCGAGCTGGTCGCGCCGGCGGAGGCCATCTTCCTGGACGCGAAGTTCGAGGCGGAGCTCGTCGAGCTCGAGCCCGACGAGGCGGCGGAGATGCTCGCCGAGACCGGCCAGGACGAGGCCGGGCTGGACAAGCTGGCGCGCGTGGGCTTCAAGACCCTGGGGCTGCAGACCTACCTGACGGCGGGGCCGAAGGAGGCCCGCGCGTGGACCATCCACCAGGGCTGGACCGCGCCGCAGGCCGCGGGCGTGATCCACACCGACTTCGAGCGCGGGTTCATCAAGGCGGAGGTCATCTCCTTCGACGACCTCGTGGAGCTCGGCTCGGTCGCCGAGGCGCGCGCGCACGGCAAGGTCCGCATGGAGGGCAAGGACTACGTCATGCAGGACGGCGACGTGGTGGAGTTCCGCTTCAACGTCTGAATCGGTGTGTTTGTGCAGGTCAGAGGCGTGCTAGCGACTCTCAGTCCGCACACAGTCCGCAAGAATCTCAAGCAGGATGAGCTCGAACGGGCTGTTCAGGGCCATTCCCACCGCTCGGGGCTATCGGTAGGCATGTCTGCGCCGTGACCCTTCGGCAGCTGGCAAGGCGCAGGTCCTGCGTGCTCGACGCGCCGCACAAATGGACCGCTTCACGCTGACCCGACGCGCTCGACCACTTACGCGAGATCACGAAGACTGCTCGATCGTCGGTCGTGACCAGTACACGGTGGATGGCCGACCACCTGGACCGAGCACGAACCGGCGCCTCACTCTCGGCCGTCGCATAGGCCTCTGTCGGCGACGGTTGAAAAGTAGGCCAGAAACGACGGGTGGTTTCCAGTCGCTGCCAGACCCCAGATTTCAGGGGCGTCGACACCGCGGGCGCGCGAGTCCCGGTTACCGGCGGTTCTCTGTCATTCGTGATCCACCATGACTAATCACGACGTACTCAGATTCGCCAACGCCCTTAACGAGAAGCTTGCATCACGTTCGCGGCACGTGTGCCTGTTCATTGGGGCAGGGGCTTCACGGTCGTGCGGCCTGCCGGACGTCAAGGGCCTAGAAACTCACCTGCGCGAGACGCTCAAGGGCGACCAGTTGGCTGCCTTCGAACTCTTGATGAAGGGACGGAGCCTGGAACAGGTTCTGAGTCGCCTACGCCGCCTGGCAGCCCTCCTAGACGGCAGTTCGGAGAAACTGGACGGGCTGACCGCCCAGGCCGCCAATGGCCTTGATGTCGAGATATGTCGACAGATCGTGGCAAAGCTTGACATAGAGGCCGCTGATCTAGCACCGATGATCCGCCTGGCGGCATGGGCTGCCCGGGCTGACTACCACCACCCGGTCGAGATCTTCACCGTCAACTATGACCTACTGCTCGAGACAGCAATGGAGAGTCTCGGTGTCCCCTACTTCGATGGGTTCGTGGGCGCTCTGCGGGCGCTTTTCCGCAGCGATCTCGTCGAGGCGACAGCCTCCGGGGCGGCATCGGGTCTACCTGCGTTCATGGTCCGTCTGTGGAAGTTGCACGGCTCGGTGCACTGGTCCTGGAACACCGACTCGCATCCGTCGGTGATCAGATTGGGTGCACCGGTCCCTGGCATCCAGCCAGCAGCTATCTACCCATCCGATGCTAAGTACGACGAATCACGCAGGGTCCCCTTCGTGGTTCTTCAGGACCGGTTACGGCGAGCCGTGAACGAACCCGAGACGCTCATGCTTCTCAGCGGCTACGCCTTTGGCGACGAGCACCTCAACGAACTCATCTTCGACGCAGCCCGACGCCGGCCCCGATCCGAGTTCGTCGCTTTCTGCTACTCCACGATCCCCGAGACGCTGGCTTCTGTCGCGGCCGTGACACCCAACCTGCAAGTCGTAAGCCCCACCGAGGCGATACTAGGTGGCCTACGCGCCAGTTGGACCGGGGACGACCGGGCGCCCGACGACCTCTGGTACGAGGGTACGTGCCAGCTGGGGGACTTCTCCAAGCTCAGCCGCTTCCTCGCTCGGAGCTCGCCACCCAGGGCGGAATTGGAGGAACGTCTCACCGAGTTGCTCGCCAAGGCGGTGGCTCCGGATGCCTGAGATCGACCCGACCTGCGTTGGCCGAGTACGTCATGTTCTGGGCGCCCAGGTCACAGTCGCACTCGATACCGGCCTGGCGGGCGTGGCGCCGATCTACCGAGGACGACTGCAATCCATCGGACAGATCGGGTCCCTCGTACGAATTCCTCAAGGCCCAGTCGACCTCATCGGACAGGTGAGCATGCTCGGTATCGCCGAACTCAGCGGCCCTCCCAAACCGACCGAGGCGATCCAGGTAGGTGAACGATGGCTGCAGATCGAGTTGCTAGGTGAGGTTGACCGTGGCACCGGCCGGTTTCAACGTGGCGTGGGCTCCTACCCTGGTTTGGACGACGCGGTCCACTTCTCGACACCCGACGATCTCCGACTCGTCTTCCCGCCGTCAGGGACCGATCGCATTCGGCTCGGGCGGCTCTCCGCTGCTGAGGACGTGCCAGTCAGCCTCGACGCTGCCAGGTTTGTCACCCGCCACTCAGCGATCGTCGGATCAACCGGCTCCGGAAAGACCAGCAGTGTCGCTGCGCTCCTGCAAGGGTTCGCCTCCGAGGGTTGGCAGGCGGGCAACATCGTCGTGATCGACCCTCACGGCGAGTATGCAACCGCCTTCGAACGACACGCCTCCATCCGGTCGGTCCTCGGCAGCGGCGACCAGGGTTTGCGCGTCCCGTACTGGGCGCTCCCGGCCGACGACATCCTGGCTGCACTAATCGGCACCACCTCCGGACCGACAACGCGCACAAACTTCGCCGGCTTCGTCGCCGCCGCTCGCAGAGAGTTCGCGGCTGCGGCGACCTGGCTGAATCTTGAACCCACGGCGGTCACCGCAGACACTCCCATCCCGTTCGACATCAAGCAGGTATGGCATCAGCTGGACTACGAGAACAATGAGACGCGGCAGGTCAAGACCGACCCTGACACGGTTGCTGAACAGGATCCCGGTGATCCGGCGAGCCTGACGCCCGCGAGATTCGAGACCTATGGGTCGGGAAGCGCTGCGCCATTCAAAGGACCATTCCACGGTTTACACGGCTCAGCACCAGAGCTTCTACGGCTCAGTTTGTTGGATCCGCGCCTCGCGTTCCTGCTGCAACCACTAGGCGACCCGGCGGGCTCGGACCCGTTGGTCGAGGAACTCGCCAACTGGCTAGGTCGAGAGCGGCCGATCTCGATTCTTGACTTCAGCGGGGTACCTGCAAAGGCGAGTGAGCTGGCCATTGGTGTTGTTCTGAACTTGCTCTTCGAGGCCGCCGTCCGCACGCCACCTGGCGGTGTCGGGATCGGCCGGCCTCGGCCCCTCCTTGTCGTTCTGGAAGAGGCGCACCGCTACCTCGGCGACAGTGCCGTCGCCATGGCTCGCGATGCGGCCAACCGTATCGCCCGTGAAGGACGCAAGTACGGAGTCGGTCTCATGCTCGTCACCCAACGGCCCTCCGAGCTGCCCGACACAGCACTCGCGCAATGCGGGACAATCATCGCTCTACGTCTAAGCAATTCCTCGGATCAGGCCAAGATCCGCGCCGCACTCCCCGACAGCGTCACTGGACTCGCCGCCGTATTACCATCCCTGCGAACCGGTGAGGCCATTGTCACCGGAGAATCTCTCGCTCTTCCGGCGCGGTGTCTGGTCGACGCTCCCGATCCCTTCCCCGATGCCCACGACCCTGACTTGAACTCCTGGCGGGCAACTCCTGACGTCCCCGACCTCAACCTCGCGCTCGCCTCATGGCGAGGCACCTACAACACGGAGGAACCATGATCGATTGGCAAACTGTCGGCGGTTCTAGTCGTATCATCGCCGAGGCCTACCTGCCCGAGATGGAGACCATTCTGGTGCGGTTCCCCGACGGCAAGGAGCACTACTACGCGGCCTGTCCGCCTACCGTCTGGGAAGAGTTCACCGCGCCCGGACAATCACGCGGGAAGTATATAGCCACCGAGCTCAACGCCAAGCCTCACGGACCTTGGTTGGGATAGCATGAACCACTCATTGAAGGGTGGGGGTTAGGCGATTAGCCCGTATTCGGGCATTTTCGGACGGGCAGCCCGACCGTCACAGGCTCGCCCACTCCGTGAGGATTGCCGGCCGCAACCGGGGTCTGGAATCGCAGGCGCTTGCCGTTATTGATACTGCATGCCAGTTCCGCGAACTCTAGCGGGCTCTGTCGCGGCCAACCGTTCCGAAAGGCCTCAACGATTAGTTGTTCCGGGACGAGTTGGTTTCCGTGCGCGTGCATAAATGTGAGGGCCTGCACCGCCATCGCTCGTTCCCTGCTGTCGGCCAGGCCTTGGTTGCGCGCCGGAAGTAGGGGAGATGCCCTCGACCATCCTCTTGATGGCCGCAGAGGCCTCACTGACGGGCTCGATCGTCTTACCGCCGAGCTGGTCGGCCCCATGCGCGACCCAGGTGCGTGCGAGGTGTGCGCCCGCACGACGGCAACGCTGACAACCTGACCGTGTAATTCGAGGTCAAGGATTTCGTCAAGGTCTAGGCACCACGCGATGACCGCGCCTCGCGGCCTGGCCTCAAAGCGCGAGTGACGGTTCGATGTAGTGCCGAGGGAGATGTGTGCGGACTCAAGCCAACGAGACGCCTCAATGGCGCGTGTTGATGATGCGATCAGCGTCGGGTGTGCCCCGAGCCAGCCCGCAGCCACCTCGAAGGACTCTCGCAACTAAACGTGTGCCTCGACGTATCCGCGACGCATGGCACGACTGTAGTGGGGAGCGCCGACAGACCTGTTCCCAAATGGTCTAGCGGCTCACTCCCTCATTTCCATAGCCACCTTGTCGAGCATCGCGGCAGGTGGGTCGAGTGACGCGGACATGATCGACTCCGCTGCCTTCCTTGTACGGTCCTCGGCCGTGGGCCAGAGGTGTGCGTAGGTGTTGAGGGTCGTTGTCGCTTTCGAGTGGCCGAGGGAGCGTTGAACGGTCACGACGTCGCACCCGGCCGCGATCAGCCCGGAGGCGTAGAAGTGCCGTAGGTCGTGCAGCTTGATCCCGGAGAGCCCGGCGTCGCGCAGCGCCTTTCGCCACCAGTGCCCGACGGTGTTCTGGTGCGGCGGGCCCTCCTCTTCGCCGGCGAAGAGCCAGCGACTCTTGCCCGTCGTGCCGTACTTGGCGACGTGCTTGGCGCGCACGTTGACGAGGTTGTCGGCGAGGTAGACGACGCGTTCGGAGCCATACTTGGGCGCTCGGACGTCGATCTCACCGCCGTTGAGTCGCTGGACCTGGCGGGAGACCTTGAGGGTCTTTCGCAGAAAGTCCACGTCGCCAAGCTGAACGCCGGCAGCTTCACCGAGCCGCAGGCCGGCGAACGCGCAGAGGGCGACAAATGGCTGGAACCGCTCGTCGGCCACGGTCATGAGCTGTCCCACCTCCTCCGGGGTGGGGATCGACATGGCGACGTCCGCGCGACGTCGACGGGGGAGGCGTACGCCGTCCGTCGGGTCGGAGCCGATCGCCCTGTCCTTGACGGCGGCGCGGAACACCGACCTGACGTTGACGTACCGGGTCTTGATCGTGCCGGGGGCGAGGCCGGCAGCGTTCATCTGCTTGATCCAGGCCTCGACGTCCGAGCGGCGGACCTGACTTATCGGCTTCCCCGCGAAGGGCGTTGATCTGGCCGCCAGCGACATTGCGAGCACGGTGCCGGGCGCCCAGACCTGGCGGGCCGACCACTCGCCGAAGAACGCCGAGAATGTGATCTTTCCGGCCTGGGGATCGGCGTAGGTGCCGGTGACCACCGCCGAGGTGACGCGATCCAGCCACTGCTGCGCGTCGATCTTGCGATCGAAGTGCCGTGAGTGTTCCTTGCCCGCCTCGTCGCGGTACCGCGCCCGCCACTTGCCGTTGGCCCGTTTGGCGATGTTCCCCGCCATGATGATGCTCCTTCCGGGATGACTCCATGGTTCCTGCGAGATCGGAGGGCAGGGGGCGTCAGCGGTGGTTCTGTGGACGGCTGGCCTGATCGGTGAGCCAGCGGATGAGGTCGGCGCGCCAGTAGCGGACGTGGCGGCCGATCTTGAAGCTGTGCGGTCCGGCGCCGAGGTGGCGCCAGTAGCGCAGGGTGCCTTCGGGGATGCGGAGAAAGGCGCAAGCCTCTTGGAGGGTGAGCATCTCGTCGCCGGGGTTCTTGATGGGACGGTTGTCGACGGGGTTAGTCGGTGATGTGGTCATGGCTAGTGCTCCTCGGTGTAGGTGACCCGGCTGGGTCGCGGGCCGGTGTCTCCGACCTCAACAAGGAGGTGTGCATCGCGCACCGATCGATGATCGGCGATCATTGACGCATGGAATCGATGACCGTGATCGAGTCCGCCCGCAGGGCGGCGGGCTTGTCGCAACGCCGGTTGGCGGAACTGGCGAGAACCCAGCAGTCGTCGGTGTCGGAGTACGAGTCGCGCCGGAAGTCACCGACGCTGGAGGTGGTCGAGCGGTTGCTCGATGCTGCGGACGCGGAGCTCGCTTTGAAGCGCCGGGTCGAGTTCGTCTACGTCGAGGACCCCGTACTCGCGTATTTTGCGGTGCCGAACCGGCTGTGGCAGGTCCCGGTGCCGTTGTGCTTCTCGCGCGTCCAGGTCTTCCCGTTCATGGGATACGCGGACGGCAAGGAGATCTGGGATCTCTCGGATTCGAGAGAGCGGATCGAGTTCTACGAGCTGGTGTTGTGCCGCGGCCTCGACGAGATGCTCCTGGAGACAGTTGACGCCGCCCTGTTGGTCGAGGCCTGGCCCAACATGCACCTTCCTGACTCGGTCCGCGCGGCGTGGCAGCCCTTGATCGATGAGGCCAAGGGTGGGGCCTCCCGTGAGGATCCACCGCTCGACCCCGCCGGGATCAACGCGCGGATGGCAGCGGAGATCGGCATCGCCTGGCCCCGCCCGGCCGGGGCCGGAGGGCGCCGTCAGGTCAGAGCCTGAGGCCGCGATCGCGAGCCGCCGGGACAGGCCGATGCCAGCGCTGGGGGCCGTAGCGATCGATCGCGTCGCGTGCCTGGCGGCGCGCGTGCGCGGGTCCGAGGTCGGCGCGGTCGCGATTGAAGATCTCGATCCACTGGTTCCGGGCGACGTCGACATTCTCGGCGACAAGGTGAGCGACGTTGGTCTGCCGGCCGCGGGTCATGGCGACGTACGCCGACGCGGCACCGGTGTGCTCGCCCATGGCGACGTGGGCGTTCGTGACGGTGCTGCCCTGGGCGCCGTGGACGGTGGTGGCGTAGGCGAGCTCGACGAACCGTGTCGCGTAGGTGACCGGGATCTCGCGGTCCCGTCCCCGGCCGTGGAGGAGGAGGCTGCCGTCCTTGCCGATCCCGGTGACGGTCCAGGTCTGGCGGTTCACGACCTGCAGGCCGGGATCGTTGCGTCGGGTCGCGACCCGGTCCCCGACCCCAATCCGATCGCCGCCAGCAGTGGTGACCTCCCGGCGGGCGTTCCCGTCGCGCTGCATGTGGTGTCTGATGGCGGCGTTGAGCTCGGCGACCTGTTCGCGCGCGTCGGCGATAACGAGATCCCCATTAGCGCCGGCGTCGGCGAGGACGGCAGTGCGTTCGACGTCGGAGGCGTGGATCACGATGTGTCCGCGGCGGTGGAGGGCGTCGAAGACCCCGCCGGGGTCGTCACCGTTACGCATCCGCAGACTCAGCGTCGCGTAGCCGGGGTCCGTGAATCGGTGCACCTTCTCCAAGGTGACGACGGCGGTCGGGTGCGCCCACGAGACCGCGTGGTCGAGGACGCCTCCGCGCCCGACGGCGGGGAGCTGGTGCCGGTCTCCGACGAACGCCACGCGTGCGCCGGTCTCGTCGGCGATGGTGAGCAGCGCCCGGGCGGTGTCCTGGTCGAGCATCCCGGCCTCGTCGATGAGCAGCAGGTCACCGGCCCGGAGCCGGGCGCTCGGATCGAGCGCTGGGTTCGGCTGGCGGGCCCATTGGCCGTCGGCGTCCCAGCGCCATCCGTGCTGGTAGATCAGCCAGGCGGCGGAGTGACCGTCAGCGCCGGTCTCTGCGGCTGCGACCTCGGCGGCCTTCAACGTCGGCGTCACCACCATGAGCCGATGGCCTCGCAGGGACAGCAGCTCCCGAGTGAACCGAAGCGTGGTGGTCTTTCCGGCACCCGCGGCGCCTTCGACCACCACGAGTGGTCCGTCGCCTGCCAGGGCGCCAGCCACGACGGCTTGGGACGGGTCGATCGCGACCACGCCGCGTCCGCCCACGCGGACCCTGCGAGCCGGCTGAGCCGCCCTGCGTGCGATCCGGGCAACGATGTCGGCCTCGACCTCGAGCACCTGCGGTGAGCTCAATGATCGGATGTGCACTGGCACATCGGGCCGGTTGAGCAACGTGACGCACCGGGTGGCGGCCCGGGCGGTGATGTCCTCGGCGAGCTCGGCTCGCGCGGCCGGGTCGGCGAGTAGACAGGTCTGTGCGAGGAGGACCTCCGTCTTCCCGCGGATGTCCGCGGTGTTCCATGCCGACCTCTTCGCCCCGAGGATGGAGACGACAAGGTCTGCTGCGACATCGCGGTCGATCCAACCTAGGCGTGGCCCTGCCGGCGGAACGGATTTCGCGGGGTCGCGGTAGCCGAGCGCACGCAGCTCGCCGTTCCAGCGGGCCACGAGCTCCCGGCCGTCCTTCGGGACGACCTTGTCGGGGCGGGCTTCTGCCCACGCCCGCCGGTCCCACACCTCGCGCAGCCCGGGACCTGGCTCCTCGCCGGGGTGCTTTCTGCGCCAGTCGCCTTCGTAGCGGTCCACGTTCCGCCGGATCTGCGCGGTACGCGCGCTGAACGCCCCGACGTATGGGATCAGCTGGCGAATCTCGTTCGTCTCCGGTTCGAGCACCAACCCGTGCGCCGCGAGCACCGATCGGAACTGCGGGTCGGTCGCGACCGCGGCGTGGCCGATGCCGTTGATCGCCTCGATGCTGTCGCGGATTCCGACGGAGTGGATACCGCGCCAGGCACCGGCCGCGTAGACGCGGGCGTTGATCTGGAGATGAAGATGCCGGTGAGGGTCGCCGGCACGGGAGGTGTAGTGCCGGATGACCGCGGCCTCGATCCGCTCGACCGGGACCTGCACCTGCCGCCCGCGCGGCCCGACCCGCGTCGTCGCATGCTGGGCGACCCAGACGACGATCTCCGCGGCGGCCCTGTCCTGGGCGGCGTCGAGCGCGGCAGAGACCTCTGGATGAAGCGCAGCGGCCAGCGACCAAGTCTTGGGACCGTTGACGGTGACCTCGACGAACCGCAGCGCGCGCGTCCTTGCGGACCCAGCCCTTCGGGCGGCCGGTGTCGATGTCGATGCCGGCGACCCACTGCTCATAGGTCTCGCCGTCCATCGAACCCGCGCGCTCGACGTCCTCCGGCGTCGCGGTGAATCGCTCGGCGACGCCGGTTCCCTCACCGAGGTAGTAGTCGTCTGCCCGGGACCGATCGCGTTCGACGTAGGCCCGGGCGGCCCTCGCCGCGCCGCGGTAGAACTTCACCCCGCCATGCACCCGGACCACCACCTCCGCGAACGTCCGTCGACATCCAACGGACCCCCAGAAATGCCGCGTGGGCCGCCCGATCACGGGCGACCCATCTACGTCCTTCGTAGCATGCGTACCGCTCGATGGGGAGGGCCTGAGACGGGCCGCGAAGTAGTAGGTGGGACCAGATTGTGGGGGCCGTCGAGAGCCAACGATTTCCCAGTGAGAACTGGAGATCGGGCATTGCAGTCAGGCGAGAGCGCAGAAGCGGATCGGTGACAGTCAGGCCGCTGAGGATGAGCTCCTTCACGAACCGAGCAAAAGGAGCATCGGACGCAGACCAGGCCCCGTACGTCGCCCCATAGCGGGACGCGCGGCCGGTCGGGTCTTACGGGACGTTCGACCGGCGACGCCACCTCTTGGCGTGGCGAGCGTCCGCTGGTGGTTCGTCTAACGGCCACGGCGTACGCGGCGCGGGCTGCCCTCTCCCCTGGATCGCCATCGCGACCTATCGCGCAGAACCGTCCAGATTTGATGGGGGCAGCAGCACTCGTCAACACGCCGGGGACAGGTTAACGATTCGCGACCTCCCATGAGGTACTGTTCCGTCAAGACCTCCCCGTCACCAGGAGCCCGAATCATGACCGTAGTTGCGATCGAAAACGCCGCCGAGGGTCGTCTCCACCAGCTCGGTCTCAGTTCGGACCTGCTCGTGCGCGCCCTGCTGCGCGCCGATGCCGAGGCGAAGCTGACTACCGGTCTCGAGCCGCCGACCGCAGAGGGCACGACGCGGTATGCGAAGACGGTGCGCTACGTTCGCGAGGAGCTAGTTCCGCTCAACTGGGGGTTCGACAACTCCAAGCACTTTTGCCGGACGATCCACCCGAGCGGCGCTTTCTCCATTGTCACAAGTTCGGGCGATGTGTTCACCGGCGTGGACATCCCAGGGATGAAGCCGTCGACCAAGTATCCCAAGGGTGACCTGACATCGCTGGCGGTCAAGCAGAACGCCGACCAGGGCGTGCTTGACCTCGGCCCCGACTATGCGGTCAACCCTGTTGACCTCAAGAACACCTGGTTCCTCCTCCAACGAGTGACGGACGAGACCATCTACGCCGAACTCTCGCTGCCCACTGCGATCGCGAATGGCCTCATCATCGACTGGGGCGAGCGGATTCTCCTCCCGCAGATCTCGCGCCAGGACCCGCTGCCCACCGTCACGGTCGAGGAGCCGCCGTCCGGCGGCGACGCGTACAACGTCGAAGTCGCGCTGCGCTAGTTGAGCGGACGACAGATCTCATGCTGAATCCCACACGATTGGCGGCTGCCCGTAAGCGCCGTGGCTGGACACTGACAAGGCTTGCTGCCGAGACCGGTCTTAGCCGAGTGAGTCTCTCAAGCTACGAGAATCAACACCAGGACCCTGCTCCGCAGACGCTGAAAACGCTGGCCGACGCCCTTGGAGTCAAAGAGGCATTCCTTACCGCCGACGACCTCGAGGAGATTCCCGTCGAGTCCGTCAGTTTTCGGGCACTGAGCAAGATGACGGCGCGCACCCGGGACCGCGGGTTGAGTTCTGGACGCATCGCAATCCTCATCAATGAGTGGATCGAGCAGAGGTTTACACTTCCGGATCCAGATGTGCCCTCCCTGACCGGGCGAGACCCCGAATTAGCGGCTCAGGAAGTACGGGCGCGCTGGGGGCTCGGGGAGCAACCCATTGCCAACATGGTTCATCTGCTTGAGGCCCATGGCGTTCGAGTCTTCTCACTGACTGACGACACCAAGGATTTGGACGCCTTCTGTTTGAGTTGGCACGGGCAGCCATTCATTCTGCTCAGCCGTGAGAAGTCGGGAGAGCGACGTCGTTTCAACGCTGCTCACGAGCTCGGTCACTTGGTCCTCCACGGTGAGGACAGGGTTCCCAACGGGCCAGACGCGGAGGCTGAGGCCAATCGGTTCGCTGCCGCGTTCCTGATGCCCAGGGCAGGCGTTCTGGCTCAGGGACTCAACAACGCCTCGGTGCGCCAGGTCATCGAAGCAAAGAAGCGCTGGAGCGTGGCGGCGATGGCTATGGCGCATCGCGCGAACGAGCTTGGATTGATGACAGAGTGGGCGTACCGCACAGTGTGCGTAGACCTGTCGCGCCTTGGCTATCGCCGCGGCGAGCCGTACGGGATCCCTCACGAGAACTCGATGCTGCTCACTAAGGTCATGCAACAATTGCGCGACAGCCACCGCGGCCCAACGACTATTGCGGAGGATCTGGGGCTGAGTCCGGCTGAAGTTCAGGCTTACATGATGGGCCTGACGCCGCTGTTGGTCGGCGGTTCTTCCGGAAACCGAACCGCCATCCGCGAGGGCCACCTGCGGGTAGTAGAGAGCCGATGAAGAAAACTAAATCCTGACCTAGGGCGGCATCTCGGCGGTGACGAATTCGCCGATCGCGGCGATACCGTCTCTGACCAGCAAAGGTGGGTGTGATTGATGGCACGAAGCGACACTCTCCGACGGGAGATCGCGACCCTGGAAGGCAAGAAGGCGGGCTACGCGAAGATCGTGGCTGCCCAGGGCAAGATCGCGACCTCGGCGCGCGAGGCGGCTCGCAAGAAGCGTGAAATGGCGGCGCGCTCCAAGAGCGCCTCCACGGTCCGGTCGTCGCTGGCTGCGGCCGAGCGCGAGGAGAAGAAGGCAGACACCGCTGAGAGCAAGGTCGCCAAGGCGCGCAAGGAAATGGCGGCCATCGAGAAGACGATCGCCACGAAGTCGACCTCGCTGCGTTCAGCTGAGGCATCGGAGCAGAAGTCTGCCGACAACATTAAGCGGAGCAACGACGCCAAGCGAAGGCGCGAGGAGCTCAGCCACGCACGCGCTGTTGCGAAGGCGAGCACGCCGGTGCCGGCTATCCGGTACGTCGAGGTTGTCCCGCCGGCTCCCGAGCAGCTCCGAGTGCTTTACCTGACGTCGAATCCTGACGCCACCACGAACACCGTGACGAGCCCCGACGGGATGGTCGTCGAACAAGGCGCATGGCTCCGCGTTGACCAGGAGGTGCGACAGGTTAGGCAGGGGTTGCGCGGCTCGAAGTACCGCGATCTCGTCGTCGTGGAACACGCACCCGCCGCAACCTTCGGCGACCTGACTGACGGATTGAACGACCACCGTCCCCATGTCGTGCACTTCTCCGGCCACGCTGACGCGTTCGGCGTCTGGATGGAGAACGATGCCGGCGAAGCCGACGGGCAGGACGTCGACTTCACCCTCCTCGCACAACTTCTGGGAGCCACGGACGAACCACCTCGTCTGGTCGTCTTGAACGCATGCGAGAGCCTTGAGGGCGCAGACGACCTCCTGCAGACGGTCCCTGTGGTGATCGGTATGTCGGACACGATTGACGACACGGCCGCCGTTGTCTTCGCGCGATCGTTCTACGCCGCACTTGCCTCCGCCCAGTCCGTAGCCGCCGCCGTTGAGCAGGCCAAGGTGCAGATGCTTGCCGCCTCCATGTTCGACCCCGGCCAGGTCGACCACTCCCACCTCCCGACACTGAGAACGCGAGACGACGTCGACCCCACGACGCTCGTCCTAGTGTCGTGTGTAGTTAGTAGATTTACGGTTGCCTTGCTGGGAGCATGGGGTATGGCGAATCGACCTGCCCCGGCCTTGGCACTGCGGGATGGCGACCGGGAGAAGTTGGTGCGGCTGACCCGGTCCTCCAGTGAGAGGGCCGGGCTCGCCCAACGAGCGCGGATCGTGCTACTGGCCGCGGAGGGGGTGTCGAACACCGCGATCGCGGACAAGGTCGGGGTGTCACGCCCGACGGTGCTGGACTGGCGTGGCCGGTACGCGCGCGAGGGCCTCACCGGGTTGGAGGACGACCCGCGCTCGGGGCGGCCGCGGAAGATCGACCATCGTCAGATCGTCTCGGTCACGCTCGCCCCGCCGCCGAAGAAGTACGGGGTGACGCACTGGTCGAGCCGGCTGCTGGGCCGGCACCTGGGAATCAGCAACGGCACGGTGGCCAAGGCATGGCGCGACTATGGGGTCCAGCCCTGGCGCGAGGAGACCTTCAAGTTCTCCACTGATCCCGAGCTGGTCGCGAAGGTCACCGATGTGGTCGGGCTGTACCTGGCCCCGCCGGAGAACGCGGTCGTGCTGTGCGTGGACGAGAAGTCCCAGATCCAGGCTCTGGACCGCACCGCGCCGATGCTGCCGATGCAGCCGGGTCTGCCCGCCCGGCGGACCCACGACTACGTCCGGCACGGGACCTCGACGCTGTTCGCGGCGCTGGAGATCGCGACCGGCAAGGTCACCGCCGCGTGCAAGCCGCGCCACCGCCACCAGGAGTTCCTCGCGTTCCTCAAGCAGGTCGCACGCGCCTACCCCGACCAGGAGCTGCACCTGGTGATGGACAACTACGCCGCGCACAAACGGATCGAGATCCGCAAGTGGCTGGCCGCGAACCCGCGCGTGCAGGTGCACTTCACCCCGACCTCCGGGTCCTGGCTGAACCTGGTTGAGGTCTGGTTCGGGATCATCGAGCGCCAGGCCATCCACCGCGGCACGTTCGCCTCGGTCAAGGATCTCAACACCAAGATCCGCGTTTTCATCAACGGCTGGAACGACCGATGCCACCCCTTCGTCTGGACCAGGCCCGCTGATGAGATCCTCAAGAAGGCAAACCGTAAGAACACTTCAAACACGGACCACTAGTCTCACCCCCGGCCGGCTCATGAAAACCCCGAAGGGCCCGATGTGAACAAGCAGCAGAAGCTCAAGAACACCGCAGAAGGACTGCTTGCCGGCCTCGCCGCCGTCGGCTTCAAAGGCCCCTGGCGCTGGGCCCATCACGAGTGGGAGGGAGCCTTCTACCGTGCGTGGCGGACGTGGCCGCCCGCGAGGGACACCCAGATCTTCCGTACGTTCCAGGTCGGTGGTTCCGCCGACGGCCGGACGTCTCAGGCGCGGGAGATTCTCTTCGCGGTGAAGAGCACCTCACCGTTCGACGGCTACGACCGTGGCCCACTGAACCCTGCGCCAAGAGGGCTGACTCCGGGGGAGTACCTCGAGATATCGGTGGAGGGCGCGACTCCTCAGGAGTGGATGGACTTTGCCCGGTCCTTCCTGACTGAAATGAACGAGCCGCTCGAGGAGTAGGAGTCCCGACGACACTCCGTGGGAACACCCGACGTGGATACCGCCTGGCGTGAACCAGTATCTCAATCAGCCGCGGGTCCTTAATGGCGCCACCGGAGCTGTGGCCTTGACGGCGTGGAGCGCCGCAGGGGATCTCAGTCCGGTGCTCGGTTTTCGGTCGAGTCAGGTCCTCGAGCAGTGCCCGCGCCTCTGTCTGGCGCGCTGAGGGAAGCGTGGTCGCGATCGTGTTTGCGACACGGTCGGAGGCCGGGGGATAGGTGGGGGCCGGGTGCGGCTCGTAACGCAGCAGCAGGTCCTCGCGAGAGGCTGCGGGAGCCGGCACCCCAGAGGCGATGTAACTCGGCGGGCGGCACCAGCTCGTAGGTCTGATCAGCGGGGCCGAGGATGGGGTCGATGACCCGGGCAGTGTTGGCCTCGTGGTCGACCGCGATCCCGAGGTGTGCGCTGCCGAACTCGGCGAACGCGCCGCACAGGAGGCCGCGCGCTCGTTGGCGTGGGGTCCGTAGGTGACGGGGACGAAGTTGTCGACGCCTGGCGAAGGCGCGAGAGATGCGTCCGGCCATCCAACGGGCGTGCATGGCGTCGTTGCCGGCGTCGGAGTCCCAGCTGACGTCGGCGACGGGTCCGAGCTGGCCGTCGGTGATGGTGGCGATGGCCACCTGGTCATCGCTCGGCTCGTACTCCAGGCGGTAGGGGATGGCGCCGGCGACCACGGCTGCCTGACGAGCTGCGAGAGCTTCTGGCTGCTCACTCATCGGACTCGTCGTCGAGGTCGAGTGGGATGGGCATGCCGCGGCCTACGTCGACCGTCGTCGTGGTGGAGGAGGGGCTGGTCTCCCGGTGGATGGTCGTGAGGCGATCGCCTCGGCGATCGTGGACTCAGCTGGTGACTCGCTCATGGTCGGTGTCCCCCGTGTTCTGTGTGCTGCTCTCAGTGATTGGCTGAGAGGTGGTGCCGTTCGTCTCGGTCGTTGTAGTCGTGCGCCGCCGTGCGCGTGCGGCGCGCTTCTTCTTCTCCGGCTCTGGGAATTCGATCTTGCGCAGCTCGGTCGCTGACCAGCCGGCAGTGAGCGCGGCGTTGTAGGCGCGCACGTCACCGCGCTCGGCGTCGCGGATGCGACCCCGCGATGCGTGCTTCGAGCTCGGCACGCTCGCGCTCGGTTTCCTCGCGCACGTCGACGATGCGCTGGCGCGCCTCGGCGAGCGACTGGATGGCCCATCGCACGAAGCCTGGCGACGGGGGCTTGGCCGGCGACCGGCAGCTGCCGCCGGGATGTCGCAGCGGACGGATAACCTCAACGCTTGGTGAAGCCCCCGCTGCAGTTACTTGTCGAGGCTACGGGCCTCGATGAGCGCCTGGAGTTAGTGGAGTACGTCGAGAGCACGATCGAGTCGGCGCCGATCGAGGTCTCCGAGGAGCAGAAGGCGATGATCCAGGCACGGGCGGTCGAGCGGCCAGGCAGATCCGTCGATCGGCTTGACTTGGGAGAGCTGGACTCCCGGATTGGCTCTCGCTGGAAGTGACCGATCCGGCCTGGATCGATCGAGGGCGTAATCAACGAGCGCGCCGACACGTAGCAGTCCGCAAACAGTCCGCAAGAAGTCCGGCGGAGGCCGATGACCGCCGATGAGACCCAACGGTCCGATAGTCACGTTCTTGCAGGTCAGACCATGTTTTCGTCGTCTACCGACGATGACCGAAACCAGCCAAAAACCGGCGGAATCGTTCCGCTTCAATGTGGTGAACCAGTGCGTTTGCCGAGGTCAGAGAGGTGGGGCGCTCAGTCCGCGCTGAGTCCGCAATAATTTCACCGTTATTGGTCTCGATCAGGCTGTCTCTGAGCGCAATCTCCAGGCTCGGTCCTACCGACTGGACGTCTGTGACGTGACCCTGTGGCGTGGAAAGGGACAGCTCACGCGGTCACTTAGCGATGCACTAAACCCTGGGTCATGTCTTTCGGCGTTGGCTCGGCAGCAAGCACGTCAATTCTTGTTGTGACCCAGCGACCGCGCATGCAGTACGTCCTTCCAGTACGACTCACGCTCGAGGACATGGAAGTCGTCAGTTCGCATCGACCAGTATTCCAGGAGCGCGAACCGCATGTTGGTCCGGTAGTACTCCTCACCCCTCTCCTCGACAAGTTCCTTCAGACCGATGTTGCCGCCGTGCAGCGTGGCCGCGTACGTCACCCAGCGTTGCCAGATGCCGGTGTCGCCGTACGCGGAGCCGACGTACCGCTGCCCAGTCTCCTTGTCGTGGATAACGTAGACGCCCTTCATGCTCTCCAGCGCGATGCGCCAGTCAGCCCGAGATTGACTCACGACAGCCTGTAGGTCGGCGAGGCTGTGATTGATCCGATCGTGACCCGGGAAAGGATCACCGGCGAACGGCTCCTCAACGATCGACGAGACCGTCATCGTGGGTAGCACCGACTCCATGGTGCGGCGAATGTTCCTGCCGGACCGCTTGTGGCGGATGTAGAGGCGGCGGATGAACGCACCCATGAGGTCCTCACGCAGGGCCACAGTGTAAGAGTGCGCCTGCTGCTCGTGCCTGCGCTCCAGAACCTCCCAGATCCCGCCGAAAAGCCAGAGCGTCGCGTCGTGCTTGTCCTGAGCGACCGAGAAGATGAACTCGCGGTTGAAGTCGTCCTTCACGCTTCGCCACGAGTTCCACCCCTGCCACTCCTCCTGGTTGGTCGCGAGAACGTCAATCGGATGCTTGATCTGATTCCAAACAGCGAAGTGGACCTTGTACGCCTTCGGGTCGAGGCTTTCGGGGAGCAGCGCGGTGAGCGGAATGGCCTCCATGGAAGGACCCTAAATGGGCGTACCCACCGGCGGTGTCGGAGGGGTGGCCGGGTACACGGCGTGCCCTCGCAGCCGCACCGCCGGCACGACGGGTCCGGCTCGACGACCCGGCAGGCCAGCACGGTCCCGGCCCGCATGAGACCGACAGGGGATCCGGGGACGGTTCAGGCCGCCGCCCAACCGACCCTCCGCGTCCGTGGCCCAGATAGGCTCTCCGCATGGCTTCGAACCGCAAGCCACTCGACGACCTTCGTGAGACTGTGGGCCGCCTGGGCGATCAACTTCCGCGGCCCGGTCTGCGGGGCGGGGATGACCACTTGGGCGGCCGCCCCCGACCGGTTCGGCCGCTCTCGGCGGTGCAGGCGGAGCTCGAAGGGCTCGTTGGACTGGAGACGGTCAAGGAGCAGGTGCAGGCGCTTGTCGCCTTCCTGCAGGTGCAGGCGCGCCGCAAGATCCACGGCCTGCCCGAGGTGGCGACGACCCAGCACCTCGTGTTCCTCGGAAACCCGGGCACGGGCAAGACCACGGTGGCGCGGCTCCTGGCCGAGATGTACCGGGCGGTCGGCTTGTTGCAGAAGGGGCACCTGGTGGAGGTCGATCGGGCCGCTCTGGTTGGGCAGTACGTCGGTGCGACCGCGATCAAGACCGACCGCGTGATCCGCCGGGCGCTCGACGGCGTCCTGTTCATCGACGAGGCCTACTCGCTGGCGCCGGAGGGCGACGGACGGCCCGACTTCGGACCGGAGGCGATCGAGGTCCTGCTCAAGCGCATGGAAGATCACCGCCATCGCCTGGTGGTGATCGTCGCCGGCTATCCCCGGCTGATGGAGTCGTTCCTGCTCTCGAACCCTGGCCTCCGCTCTCGTTTCGCTCGCGAGATCAGGTTCCCCGACTACTCGACCGACGAGCTCGAGGCGATCTTCGCAACCATCCTCATTCAGCACGAGTACGCGCTAGAGCCTGGCGCCGAAGCGACGCTCCGCCGCATCCTCGGTGGCCTCCGCCATGATGAGGAGTCCGGCAACGCGCGCTTCGCCCGCACGCTGTTCGAGCAGGCGCTCAACCGCCAGGCGCTGCGTCTGACACGCGACGAGGATCGGAGTGTGGACTCGCTCGACCGTGCCGACGTAACGACCCTCACCGCCGACGACGTCGCCGAGGCCGCCCGCGCGCTCGGCGAGGAGCCAGCGCGTGAACCCGAGCTCTCTCGATGGCGACGCTGGCTCGGGTAACGTCCTGGACGCCGGCGGCGTCCCGGGCGTGACCCGAACATCGGCGAACCCCTGGGCCTCGTGTCGACAGCGTGTGCCTCGTTGGCGACGACCGACTCGAGTTGCTCGCTTCGTGGACGTTCGCCGTGCCCCTGCCTGGATCGAGGCCACCGTCACCGGGCGAGCCGACACCTAGCAGTCCGCAAACAGTCCGCAAGAAGTCCGGCGGAGCCCGTTGACCGCCAACGAGACGCAACGGTCCGATACTCACGTTTCTGCAGGTCAGAGCATGTTTTCGTCGTCGTTCGACGATGACCGAAAACAGCCAAAACCCTCCGGAATCGTTCCGCTTCAACGTCTGAGGAGCTAGGTGTTGAGCGTGACGTGGCTGACGCCTGTGCCAGTGCCCTCTCGACGGCCACCACGTCGCATCCTGCGGCCATGAGGCCGGACGCATGGAAGTGGCGGAGTTCGTTCAGGTGGATGCCGTTCAGACCTGCCGTTCCGGAGGTCTTCCGCACCGGTAGGTGACGGTGTTCTGCTGCGGCGGGTTGTTGCCCTGTCCGACGGTGGCGTGATCTGGACCTCGCCGCGTCCGGCGCGTTGCACCTGACGGCGTACGTGGACCCCAGGGCGGGCCCACGCGCATGCGCATGCCGATCGGTGCATACTGCTCGCTCGTGAACATCGAGCTGCTCTACATCGACGGTTGCCCGAGCTGGACGGTGGCGCTCTCGCGCCTCGCACACGTGCTGGAGAACTGTGGCCTTGGCGACGAGCCCGTCGATCTCGTGCGCGTGTCCACCAACGAGCAGGCTCGGTCGATCAACTTCCGCGGCTCACCGACGATCCGCATCAACGGCCACGATCCGTTTCCCTGTCCCGGAGACTGCCTCTTGACCCATTGTTGCCCGGACACTGGGCTGCCATGCCGTGTCTACGTGACACCCGACGGCATCGCAGGAGCACCCACGACGGATCAACTCATCCACGCAATACTGCAGGCGGATGACTACCTGAACTAGATGCCCTGCGGGCTGAGGCAGCCGCCGGCCGTCACCGGCACCGCGTCCTGCGTTCACAGCATCTGATGGCTCCCTGATCCGTGTACGCGGGCCGGTGGGATCGCCCGGAAGGGCGAGATCACCCGGCGGTTAGAAGCGGAACGGGATCGGGATGGGGCCGCAGCAGCACACCCCGCGTACGTCTGTACGGGTGGCGAGCAGGAGGCTGGCCGCGCGGTAGCACGCGAGGAAGCGGGCCATGGTGGGTACCGTGCCGCGCAGGAGCCCCCGGGTGCCGAGGATCTGACGGACCGCGGCGGAGCAGGACGGGCCGCCGTGGGCGACCCGGTGCGCGCAGCTCCAGCCCTTCCTCGGCGAGATGCGGTGCTGGTAGAAGCTGATCAGCGCGTCGGCGGCGCGGCTAGCCGGAGTCATGCGACGCCACGCTAGCGACCGGGGTGCGCCGCGTCGCGGTGAGACGTGACCGCCCGGGCGCGGTGACGAGCCCGCCGCGCGGCAGCCGGGAGGCGAGCGGGGGAGGGGCCCGTGCCGGCACGGTCGACCTGGAGGTCCCCACCACGTGGCAGAGTCGGTCCATCGGTCGGTCGCGCGGACAGGGGACGAGATGACACTGGTGGCGGTGGCTCAGCTGAGCGCCACGACGGACAAGGCCGCCAACCTGGCGGCGGCGGAGGGCCGCATCGCCGAGGCGGCGCGGTCCGGAGCGAAGCTCGTCGTCCTGCCCGAGTACACGATGTCCTGGGAGCCCCGGCCGACCGCGGCCGGCCTGCGGGCCGAGGCGGAACGGCTCGACGGGCCGTTCGTCGCCGGCCTGGCGCGCGCCGCCCACGAGCACCGCGTGGCGGTCCTCGCGGGGATGACCGAGCGGCTGCCGGACGGCGCGGACAAGCCCGCCAACACCGTGGTCGCGGTCAACCAGGGCGGGGAGCTCGTCGGTGTCTACCGGAAGGTCCACCTCTACGACGCGTTCGGCGACCGGGAGTCGGACAGGCTCGCCGCCCACTCGCCGGAGGCGCTGGTGATCGAGCTCGGGGACCTCCGCGTCGGCGTGATGACCTGCTACGACCTCCGGTTCCCCGAGATGGCTCGCTTCCTTGTCGACGCCGGGGCCGACGTGCTCGCCGTGCCCGCGGCCTGGGTGGCCGGTCCGGGCAAGGTGGACCACTGGGTCACGCTCGCGCGCGCCCGGGCGATCGAGAACACGGTGTACGTGCTGGCGAGCGGGCAGACGGGCGCCCACCGCTCCGGGCACAGCCTCATCGCCGACCCCACCGGCGAGGTGCTGGCCGCCCTGGCGGAGGAGCCGGGCGTCGCCGTCGCGGAGCTCACCGCCGCACGCGTGCACGAGGTCCGCGAGCGCAACCCCAGCCTGGCGAACCGGCGTTTCGAGGTGCGGCCGCGGTAGCCGGCAGCGGCCGTACGCGGCCGGGCCCGTCGAGCGCCGTCGCCGCGGACTCAGGGGTCCTCCTAGGCTGGCCGTGTCGCAGAAGGAGGCAGCCATGGAGACCAGCGGCAACATCGACCTGCCCACTCAGACCGCCCGGGAGGCGCTGCACGTGCGGCGCGTGTTCGGGGAGCCCTACGAGCGTGACGGCGTGACGGTCATCCCCGTCGCCAAGGTGATGGGCGGCAGCGGCATGGGCTTCGGCAGCGAGAGCGCCGGTGAGGACGAGCCCGCGACGGGTGCGGCGGCCACGGGGCCGGGAGCGCACGGCCCCGCCCACGCGGGCGAGGGGTCCGGCGGGGGCGGGGGCTTCGCCGTCCGCGCCCGTCCCGTGGGCGTCTACGTCATCAAGGACGGCGCGGTCTCGTGGCAGCCCGCGCTCGACCTCAACCGCGTGATCCTGAGCGGCCAGCTCCTCGGCGTCGTCGTCGTGCTGGCCCTCTCGTGGGCGCTGCGCCGGCGCGGTTGACGTACGGGGACCGGGCGCGCCCTGATCCGACCATTCCGCGCTATACCACGCGGCCACTTAATAACCGGTCGCGTTCGAATTACGAGTCCATAACGATTACCCGTCCGCCGGATTTTGGCGAAGCCGCCTGCCTATCGTTTTTCCGGACCGGGCGCCTTTCCGGAACCGGGGTCGGCGATGCCTTCGCGTGCCCGCATCTCTCCTCCCGGGAGCGTCTCGCTCACCACGAGGAGGAACGTTGAGAACCAGGCGAATGGCCGGCGTGGCCGCATCGATCCTCGCGGGGTCGCTCGCCCTCGCCGCGTGCGGCGCGGAGGAACCGGCGGACGACGCGGGAGCTGGCGGCGGGGAAGGCGGCGGCGACGCGGTCGTGACGGTCAACGGCACCGAGCCCCAGAACCCGCTCATCCCCACCGACACCAACGAGGTGGAGGGCGGCAAGGTCGTCGACCTGCTCTTCTCCCGGCTCGTCGAGTACGACGCGGAGGGGGCGGTCCGCAACGAGGTGGCCGAGTCCATCGAGACCGAGGACAACCAGACGTACACCATCACGCTCGAGGAGGGGTGGACCTTCTCCGACGGCTCGCCGGTCACCGCGTCGAGCTTCGTGGACGCCTGGAACTTCGGCGCGCTGCTGAGCAACGCGCAGGCGAACATCGAGTTCTTCAGCTCCATCCAGGGCTTCTCGGCGGAGCAGGACTCCCCGCTCACGGGGCTGCAGGTCGTCGACGACCGCACCTTCACGGTGACGCTGAACCAGCCCGAGTCCGACTTCCCGCATCGGCTCGGCTACACCGCGTTCTCCCCGCTGCCCGAGGCGGCGTTCCAGGACATGGCCGCCTTCGGCGAGAACCCCATCGGCAACGGCCCCTACCGCCTCGCCGGGGAGGGGGCGTGGGAGCATAACGTGCAGATCGAGCTCGTGCCGAACGAGGAGTACCAGGGCGAGCGCGTGCCCCAGAACGGCGGGGTGACGGTCCGCATGTACGAGAACCTGGACGCGGCGTACAACGACCTGCTCTCCGGCAACCTCGACGTCCTCGACGAGGTGCCGGCCTCCGTGTTCCAGACCTTCGAGGACGAGCTGGCCGGGCGCTCGGTCAACCAGCCCGCGGCGCTCAACCAGACGATCGCCTTCCCGGCGTACGTGCCGCAGCTCTCGGGCGAGGCGGGCCGCCTGCGCCGCCAGGCCGTCTCGCACGCGATCAACCGCGAGGAGATCACCGAGGCCATCTTCTTCGGTACCCGCACGCCCGCCACGGACTACTCTTCCCCGGTGATCGAGGGCTATTCGGACTCCATCCCGGGCAACGAGGTGCTCGAGTACGACCCGGACCTCGCGAAGGACCTCTGGGCGCAGGCCGACGCGATCCAGCCCTGGGAGGGCACGTTCACCATCTCAACGAACACCGACGCAGACCACCAGCCGTGGGTCGACGCCGTCAACAACTCCCTCCGCAACACCCTCGGGATCGACGCCGAGCTCGAGCCGTACGCGCAGTTCTCCGAGTTCCTCGACGCCCGCGACAACCAGCGGATCACCGGGGCCTTCCGGGCGGGGTGGCAGGCGGACTACCCGAGCCTGGCGAACTACCTCGCGCCCGTGTTCACCACAGCGGCGATCGGGGGATCCAACGACACCTGGTACTCCAACCCCGAGTTCGACGACCTGGTGACGCGGTCGAACACCGCGGCCAGCAGCGACGAGGCCATCGAGCTGCTCCAGCAGGCCGAGGAGATCCTCTTCCGGGACCTGCCGCAGCTGCCGCTGTGGTACCAGAACGCCACGGGCGGCTGGGCCGAGGGCGTGGACAACGTCGAGTTCGGCTGGAACAGCGTGCCGCTGCTGTACAACGTCACCAAGGGCTGACCTCGGTCATGGAGTGAGGGGCGGGTCTGACCCGCCCCTCACCCATGCGTGGGCCGCGCCGCGCCTCAGTCGTGCGCCGTCCGGGACGCAGCGGTCGGCGGGGGACCGGGAAGCCGCCGATCGCTCCGGTGCGCCTTGGGGCCGGACCCGGGCGAGGCGTCATTACGGAGACACCGGGCCAGAAACGGCAGGAATCCGGCATTCTCGGACCGCGGCGGGCTGCCGATTCCGGCACGCCGCAGGCAATAACGATCCCGTAACAAATCGGTGAGACATTTCCCTCCTAACGGGTCCGGGACCTAGAGTTCCGGAAACCCGCGCCAGCGACGGCCGCAGTACCGCCGACACTGCGTGTCCGGTGCCGGGGTAACGAGCGGACCGCTCACTCATCAGGAGGAACATTGAAGACCAGGCGTATGGCTGGCGTGGCCGCATCGATCCTGACCGGATCGCTCGTGCTCGCCGCGTGCGGCAGCGGTGCTGCCGAGGAGGAGGGCACCGAGGGGGCTGCCGCCGACGGCGCCAGCACCGGTGTCGTCGTCGCCAACGGCAACGAGCCGCAGAACCCGCTGATCCCGACCAACACCAACGAGGTCGGCGGCGGCAAGATCGTCGACCTCGTGTTCGAGGGCCTCGTCTACTACGACGCCGACGGCGCCGCGCACAACGCGGTCGCGGAGTCCATCGAGACCGAGGACAACCAGAACTACACCATCACCATCAAGGAGGGCCTGACCTTCTCGGACGGCTCCCCGGTCACCTCGTCGAGCTTCGTCGACGCCTGGAACCAGGGCGCGCTGCTGAGCAACGGCCACCTGTCGAGCTACTTCTTCGAGCCGATCGAGGGCTTCTCGTACGAGGAGGACTCCGAGCTCACCGGCCTGCAGGTCGTGGACGAGACGACCTTCACGGTCAAGCTGAACCAGCCGGAGTCCGACTTCCCGCTCCGCCTGGGCTACTCAGCCTTCTTCCCGCTGCCCGAGGCGGCGTTCGAGGACCCGGAGGCCTTCGGCGAGAACCCGATCGGCAACGGCCCGTACAAGCTCGCCGGCGAGGGTGCGTGGGAGCACAACGTCCAGATCGAGCTGGTCCCGAGCGAGAGTTACGAGGGCCCGCGTGAGCCGCAGAATGGCGGCGTGACGCTGAAGTTCTACGAGACGCAGGACGCGGCGTACAACGACCTGCTCTCGGGCAACCTCGACGTGCTCGACGCCGTGCCGGACTCGGCCTTCGCCGACTTCGAGGAGGAGCTGGGCGACCGTGCGGTGAACCAGCCGGCGGCCGTCTTCCAGTCCTTCACCATCCCGGGCTACCTCCCGCACTTCGGGCCCGACGAGGAGGGCAAGCTCCGTCGTCAGGCGATCTCCCACGCGATCAACCGCGAGGAGATCACCGAGACGATCTTCCAGGGCACCCGCACCCCGGCCTCCGACTTCACCTCCCCGGTGATCGACGGCTGGTCGGACTCGATCTCCGGCTCCGAGGTCCTCGAGTACGACGCGGAGAAGGCCAAGGAGCTGTGGGCCCAGGCGGACGAGATCTCGCCGTGGGAGGGCACCTTCACCCTCGCCTACAACACCGACGGTGGCCACCAGGCCTGGGTCGACGCCACGGTGAACTCCCTCCGCAACGTCCTCGGCATCGAGGCGGAGGGCACGCCCTACGCCGTCTTCGCCGACCTGCGCACCGACGTGACGGCCGACAAGATGACCGGCGCCTTCCGCACCGGCTGGCAGGCGGACTACCCGGGCCTGAACAACTTCCTCGGCCCGTTGTACTTCACCAACGCCGGCTCCAACGACGGCAACTACTCCAACCCGGAGTTCGACAAGCTGATCACCGAGGGCAACGCGGCGCCGTCCGTCGAGGAGGCCAACGCGAAGTACCAGCAGGCGCAGGAGATCCTCTTCGAGGACCTGCCCGCGATCCCGCTGTGGTACTCCAACGTCACCGGCGGCTCCGCCGAGACGGTGGACAACGTGGAGTTCGGCTGGAACAGCGTGCCGATCTTCCACGAGATCACCAAGGCGGAGTGAGCTTTCCTTTAGCTCTCCTCGCCTGACGGACGGGGGCGGGACCTCGCGGTCCCGCCCCCGTCCTTTTCCAGGGCGAGAACCCCACCGTGGTTTATCCCGTGTTCGTGTTTTGTGCGTGACGGCGTAAAGTCGTACGGCGCGCACGCGACGCACGTCCGGCCGTGAGAACCTGACCGACCGATCGACGTGAGCCTGCCAGCGGGACGCGGTGAGTGGACCGGCCGCGAACGAGCCGTACCCGTCTGTCGTAAGTGAACTCAAACGAGGAGGCGACCTGATGCTCCGGTACATCGGGCGCAGGGTCCTGCAGGTGATCCCTGTGTTCCTGGGGGCCACGCTGCTGATCTATTTCATGGTCTTCGCCCTGCCCGGCGACCCGGTGGCCGCGCTCGGTGGTGACCGGGGGCTGCCCGAGGCGGTGCAGGCGCAGATCCGCCAGCGCTACAACCTGGACGAGCCGTTCATCGTGCAGTACCTGCTGTACCTGCAGGGCATCTTCACGCTGGACTTCGGCGTGACGTTCTCCGGCCGCGAGGTCTTCGACGTCATCAAGGAGGCGCTGCCGGTCACGTTCCGGCTCGCCCTGATGGCGCTGGTCTTCGAGGCCATCTTCGGCGTGATCCTCGGTCTGGTCGCCGGCCTGCGCAAGGGCAGCATCTTCGACGCCACGGCACTGGTGCTCAGCCTGCTGGTCATCGCGGTCCCCACGTTCGTCATCGGCTTCGTGCTGCAGTTCGTCGTCGGCGTGGAGCTGCGCCTGCTGCCCACCACGGTGGGCGGCGACCCCACGTTCCGGAGCCTGCTGATGCCCGCCGTCGTGCTGGGCGCGGTCTCCCTGGCCTACGTGCTGCGCCTGACCCGGACCTCGGTCTCCGAGAACATGACGGCGGACTACGTGCGCACGGCGACGGCCAAGGGCCTGTCCCGGCCCCGCGTGATCACCGTCCACGTGCTGCGCAACTCCCTCATCCCGGTCGTCACCTTCCTGGGCGCCGACCTGGGCACCCTCATGGGTGGCGCCATCGTCACCGAGGGCATCTTCAACATCAACGGCGTGGGCGGGACGCTGTACCGGGCCATCCTCCAGGGTGAGTCCGCGACTGTCGTCTCCCTCACCACGGTGCTCGTCCTGATCTACATCGTGGCGAACCTGGTGGTCGACCTGCTCTACGCCGTCCTGGACCCGAGGATCCGCTATGCCTGACATCGTCCACACCGGCCCCGGCCGCGGGCCCGAGCCCCTCGCCGTCCGCCGGCACCAGGAGCACTTCTTCGCCCAGCTCGACGAGACCGGCCTCGGCGCCGTCGACGCCGTGTCGGACACCGGCGCGCCGTCGAGCATGTGGAGCGAGGCCTGGCAGAAGCTCCGCCGTCGCCCGCTGTTCTGGGTCTCGGCCGTCATCATCGTGCTGGTGTGCACGCTCGCGGCGTTCCCGAGCCTGTTCACCTCCCAGGACCCGCGCTTCTGCGAGCTGGGCAACAGCTTCGGCGAGGCGTCGCCCGGCCACCCGTTCGGCTTCGACCGGCAGGGCTGCGACATCTACTCGCGGGTCATCTACGGCGCCCGTGCGTCGGTGAGCGTGGGCGTGCTGACGACCATCGCCGTGGTGATCATCGGTGTGGTCGTCGGCTCGATCGCCGGCTTCTTCGGCGGCTGGTTCGACACGATCCTCTCGCGCCTCACCGACATCTTCTTCGCGATCCCGCTGGTCCTCGCCGCCATCGTGATCATGCAGCTGTTCCAGGAGAACCGGGACACCCTCACGGTGGTCGCGGTGCTCGCCTCGTTCGGCTGGACCCAGATCGCGCGCATCACGCGCGGCTCGGTCATGAGCGTGAAGAACAACGACTACGTCACGGCCGCCAAGTCCCTCGGCGTGAGCAAGTTCGGCGCTCTGGCCCGGCACATCCTGCCCAACGCCGCCGCACCGATCATCGTCTACGCCACGGTGTCCCTCGGCACGTTCATCGTCGCCGAGGCCACGCTGAGCTTCCTCGGCATCGGCCTGCCGCCGTCGATCGTCTCGTGGGGCGGCGACATCTCCATGGCCCAGCAGTCGCTGCGGTCGAACGCGGCGGTGCTGTTCTTCCCGGCCGGTGCCCTGGCCCTGACGGTGCTGGGCTTCATCATGATGGGTGACGCCGTGCGTGACGCCCTGGACCCGAAGGTGCGTGCGCGATGAGCAACACGACGACCGCAGTGTCCACCGCCGTGGACCCGAGCCAGCCGCTGCTCGAGATCCGCGACCTCGAGGTCGCCTTCCGGTCCAGCACCGGCATGGTGCCCGCGGTGCGCGGCGCGAACCTGACCGTCTACCCCGGCCAGGCCGTGGCCATCGTGGGCGAGTCGGGCTCGGGCAAGTCCACGACCGCGCACGCCGTCATCGACCTGCTGCCGGGCACCGGCAAGGTCGTCGGCGGGTCCATCAAGTTCATGGGCAAGGACATCACCCACCCCTCCCGCAAGGAGATCGAGGCACTGCGCGGCAGCGAGATCGGCCTGGTGCCCCAGGACCCGATGTCCAACCTCAACCCGGTGTGGAAGATCGGGTTCCAGGTCAAGGAGGCGCTGGTCGCCAACGGCATGGACCGCAAGGAGGCGAAGGACCGGGTCCACGAGGTCCTCTCCCAGGCCGGCCTGCCCGACGCCGAGCGCCGCGCGAAGCAGTACCCGCACGAGTTCTCCGGCGGCATGCGCCAGCGCGCGCTCATCGCCATCGGCCTCGCCTCGCACCCCAAGCTGCTCATCGCGGACGAGCCGACCTCGGCGCTCGACGTGACCGTGCAGCGGCAGATCCTCGACCACCTCGAGCACCTCACGCGGGAGCTCGGCGCCGCCGTCCTGTTCATCACCCACGACCTCGGGCTCGCCGCGGAGCGCGCCGAGCACCTCGTGGTGATGCACCGCGGGCGCGTGGTGGAGTCCGGCCCGGCGCGGCGGATCCTTTCCGACCCGCAACACCCGTACACCCAGCGGCTGGTGTCCTCGGCGCCGTCGCTGGCCTCCCGGCGCATCCAGAGCGCCAAGGAGCGCGGCGAGGACAGCCCCGAGCTGCTCGCCGACGTCGAGGCCGCCGCCCGCGCCCCCCACATCGTCGAGGTGGAGAACCTGACCAAGGAGTTCCACCTGCGCGGCGCCGTGCCCGGCGCCGGCCGGACCTTCAAGGCCGTCGACGACGTCTCCTTCGCGATCCCGCGCGGCAGCACCATGGCGCTGGTGGGCGAGTCGGGGTCCGGCAAGTCCACGGTCGCGAACATCATGCTCAACCTGCTCGAGCCCACGGACGGCCGGGTCATCTTCGAGGGCACCGAGGTCGGCAGGCTCGGCAAGCGCGAGCTGTTCGACTTCCGTCGCCAGGTCCAGCCCATCTTCCAGAACCCGTACGGCTCGCTGGACCCCATGTACTCGATCTTCCGCACGATCGAGGAGCCGTTGCGCGTGCACGACATCGGTGACAAGAAGTCCCGCGCGGACCGGGTCGCCGAGCTCCTGGACATGGTCGCCCTGCCGAAGTCGACCATGCGCCGCTACCCGAACGAGCTCTCCGGCGGCCAGCGCCAGCGCGTGGCCATCGCCCGCGCCCTGGCGCTGCAGCCCAAGCTGCTGGTGTGCGACGAGGCAGTCTCCGCCCTCGACGTGCTCGTCCAGGCGCAGGTCCTCACGCTGCTCAACGACCTGCAGGCCGAGCTCGGGCTGACCTACCTGTTCATCACCCACGACCTGGCGGTGGTGCGCCAGATCGCCGACTCGGTGGCGGTGATGGAGAAGGGCCGGATCGTCGAGCACGCCACGACCGACGACGTCTTCGAGCGGCCGCAGCAGGCCTACACCCGCGAGCTGCTCGCGGCCATCCCGGGCGCCAGCCTGGAGCTGGAGCTCGCCGGCCCGCAGGACGTGAACTGACCCGACCGGCGCGCTGAGGCGGCGCCGTCCCCAGCAGGCCCCGGGGCCGGCGTGAGCCGGACCGGGGCCTGCTCGCGCCCGGCCGCCACGGCGCCGCCGCCGGTCGGCTTCCGGACCGCCACCGGCATGTAACCTGGCGGGCGTCCCGGGACCCACGGAGGGCGGTCGATGCTCCGGTACCTCGCCCGCAGGCTGCTGGGCTACGCGGTGCTGCTGGTGCTGGCCGTCTCCCTCGCCTACGCGCTCGCCGCGACCGCGCTCGACCCCCGCTCGCTCTACGAGCTGCGCAACCCGCCCCTGGACCCGGCCGCCGTCGAGGCCACCCTGCGGGCCTACAACCTCAGCGACGCCGTCCCGCTGGCCCAGCGGTACCTGGCCTGGCTCGGCGGGGTGCTCACCGACTGGGACTGGGGCCGCACCCCCGCGGGCGGCAGCGTGAACGAGGAGGTCGGCACGCGGGTGTGGGTGTCGCTGCGGCTGGTGAGCCTGGGCTGCGTGCTCGGCACCGTCGCAGGTGTGGCGCTCGGCGCCTGGGCGGCCGCCCGGCACGGGCGCGCCGCCGACCGGGCGGTCACCATCGCGTCCCTCGTGGTCCTCTCCACCCCGACGCTCGTGCTCGCGGTGGTGCTGCAGATCCTCGCGGTGCGCGCGAACCAGGCCGCCGGGGTGCAGCTGTTCGAGTTCCTCGGGGAGACCGGCCGCCACGGGGACGGGCCGCTGGCCCCGCTCGGCGACCGCCTCCAGCACCTGCTCCTGCCCACGCTCACGCTCGCCGCCGGGCAGGCGGCGTTCTTCGCGCGCGTCCAGCGCAACCTGGTCCTGGACACCGTCGGCGCGAGCTACGTCCGCACGGCCCGCGCCAAGGGGCTGCGGCGCGGCACCGCGGTGCGCCGCCACGCGCTGCGCACCGCGCTGATCCCCACCGGCACCTACCTCGCCTTCTCGGTGGCCGGCCTCGTGCTCGGGTCGGCCTTCATCGAGCTGGTCTACGGCTGGCACGGCATGGGCGCCTACGCCGTGGAGGCCATCGCCGCCCAGGACGTCCACGGCACCGTCGCGGTCGCCGCCTTCGGCGCGGTGTGCGTCCTGGCGGGCGCCCTGCTCTCGGACCTCCTCACCGCGGCCCTCGACCCCCGGGTGCGGCTGCCGTGACCGCGCCCCTTCCGCCGCTGGCGCCGGTCCCGCCGCCCCCCGGGCGTGCCGGCCGCGCCCGCGTCGTCGCGCGCCGGTTCCTGCGGGACCGCTCGGCGACGGCGGGGCTGCTCGGCCTGCTCACCCTCGCCGCCGTGGCCGCGGCCGGGCCGGCCGTGCTGGCGTGGGACCACCGCGCCGTCGACACCGCGGCGTTCCTCGAGCCCCCGGGCGCCGGCCACTGGCTCGGCACCACCCAGTCCGGCCGCGACGTGCTGGCGCTGACCCTTGAGGGCCTGCGCACCTCGCTGCTGGTCGGCCTGGGGGCCGGGGCCCTGCAGACGGCGGTCGCGGCCGTCGTCGGGACCGTCGCGGCCTACCGCGGCGGCTTGCTCGACCGGGTGGTGCTGTGGGTGATCGACCTGCTGCTGGTCGTGCCCGGCTACATCCTCGTGGCGGTGCTGACGGTGCGCGCCGGCGGCGAGCCGGGCTCGGTGGGGCTGCTCGTCCTCGTGCTCGGCGGGTTCGGCTGGATGCTCTCCGCCCGCGTGGTGCGCGCCATGACGCTGAGCCTGAAGGAGCTCGACTACGTGGCGGCGGCGCGGTACATGAACGTGCCCGCCGCCGCGATCATCGCCCGCCACGTGCTGCCCAACCTGGCCTCCCTGCTCGTCGTCGACGCCACCCTCGCGGTGGCCTCGGCGGTGCTGGCGGAGACGTCGCTGTCGTACTTCGGCTTCGGCGTGCAGGCGCCGGAGACCTCCCTCGGCACCCTGCTGGCGGAGGGCCAGCGAACCGCCACCACCTTCCCGTGGGTCTTCCTGGCCCCCGCGGCCGCCCTGGTGGCGCTGCTGGGGTGCGTGAACCTCGTGGGCGACGGCCTGCGCGGCGCGCTGGACCCGGCCGAGGGCGGCCGCGCGTGAGCGCCCCCGTGCTCGAGGTCGCCGGCCTCGACGTGCGCCTGCCCGCCGAGGACGGCGAGGTGCACGCCGTGCGCGGGGTGGACCTGGCCGTGCACGCCGGCGAGGTGCTGGCGGTGGTGGGGGAGTCCGGCGCCGGCAAGACGACGGCCGCGCTCGCCCTGCTGGGTCTGCTGCCCGAGCGGGCCCGGGTGCGCGGCTCCGTGCGCCTGGCGGGGGAGGAGCTGGTCGGCCGCGACGACGCCGCGCTCTCCGCCGTGCGCGGCGCCCGCCTGGCCATGGTCTTCCAGGACGCCCTCTCCGCGCTCACGCCGGTGCACACCGTGGGCGACCAGATCGTCGAGGCGCTGCGGGCCCACCGCCCGGTGCCCCGGGCGACGGCCCGGCGGCGCGCCGTCGAGCTGCTGGCGACGGTCGGCATCGACCGGCCGGAGGACCGGGCGCGCGCGTACCCGCACGAGCTCTCCGGCGGCATGCGGCAGCGGGTGGTGATCGCCATGGCGATGGCGAACGACCCGGACGTCATCGTCGCCGACGAGCCCACCTCCGCGCTCGACGTCACCGTCCAGGCGCAGGTCGTGGACGCCCTGCGGGCGGCCCGCGACGCCACCGGCGCCGCGCTGGTGCTCGTCACCCACGACCTGGGCGTCGTCGCGTCGATGGCGGACCGGGTGGCGGTCATGTACGCCGGCCGGGTCGTCGAGGTGGGGCCGGTGGCGGAGATCCTCGCCCGGCCCCGTATGCCCTACACCCTGGGCCTGGTAGGTGCGCTGCCCCGGCCCGGGGCGGCGGTGCTGACCCCGGTCGAGGGGGCGCCGCCGTCGCCGCTCGACCAGGTGCCGGGGTGTCCCTTCGCGCCCCGGTGCCCCCTGGCCACCGACACCTGCCGCGAGGCGGAGCCGTCCCTCGCGCCGGTGCCCGACGAGCCGGGCGGGTCCGGCCGCCGGGCGGCGTGCCACCGGCTCACGGAGACGGCGGGTGCGGCGCCCGAGGACCTCTTCCCCGCCCCGGCGCCCACCGCGCCCGCGCGGCGCGGACCGCGCGAGGAGCGGGAGGAGGTGCTGCGGGTGACCGGTCTCGTCCGGCACTACCCGGTTCGCGGCCCGCGGCGCAGGCGCGCCGGGGCGGTCACCGCGGTGGACGGCATCAGCTTCGACGTCCGTGCCGGCGAGGCGCTGGCGCTGGTGGGGGAGTCCGGCAGCGGGAAGACGACGACGACGCGGGAGATCCTCGAGCTGCGCGCCCCCCAAGCCGGCACCATCACCGTGCTCGGCTCCGACGTCGCCCGCCTCACCCGGGCCTCGCGCCGCGAGCTGCGCCGTGAGGTCCAGCTCGTGCACCAGGACCCCGACGCCGCGCTCGACCCCCGCATGACGGTCCACGACCTGGTCGCCGAGCCGCTACGCGCCGACCGGCGGACCTGGCCCGGCACCCGGCGCCGCGTGGCCGAGCTGCTCGACCTGGTCGGGCTCGGCCCCGAGCTCGCCGCACGCTTCCCGCGGCACCTCTCCGGCGGGCAGCGCCAGCGGGTGGCCGTCGCCCGGGCCCTCGCGCTCTCCCCGCGCCTGCTCGTGCTGGACGAGCCGGTCTCCGCCCTCGACGTCTCCGTCCGCGCGGGCATCGTCAACCTGCTCGCCGACCTGCGCGCCAGGCTGGACCTGAGCTACCTGCTCGTCTCCCACGACCTGCCGGTCGTGCGCCACCTGGCCGACCGGGTCGCCGTCCTGCACCGCGGCCGCATCGTCGAGGCCGGGCCGGTCCGCCGGGTGTTCGACCGGCCGGCGCACCCCTACACCCGGGCGCTGCTCTCCGCCGTGCCCGTCCCCGACCCCGCGCAGCGGCACCGGCCGCGGATCGTCCTCCCGGACGACGACGCGGCCCTCGCCGCGAAGGCGGGGTGCCGCTTCCGCGCCCGCTGCCCGCTCTTCCGCCGCCTCGACGACGCGGCGCAGCAGGCGTGCCGCGCCGCCGACCCGCCGCTGCGGGCGGTGGGCGAGCGGCAGGAGGCCGCCTGCCACCACACGGAGCGCTGAGCCCGGGCGCGGCACCGGGCGAAGCGCTTCGCGGGGTCGTGACCGCGCGGGGTCGTGCCCGAGCGGAGCGAGAAGCCTCTTCGGGGGCCACGCGTCTCGATCCGGTGGCGGTCCGAGCTGATATCCCCGTGTCACCGGTACGCTGCCCCTGCCACCGGCCCCGTGCGCCGGCGCCGGTGAGGCCTCACCGCGCCGACCGCGCCACGCGGCACAACGCCCCGCCGGGGCGTCCCCCGTCCAGGGGGCACACAGTGGTTCAGTAGCCCCCGGGGAATGTCCGGCGGCCGGCCTCCACCGGTCGCGGGCGCCCCCATGGGCATGCGGAGGACGTACGTGCGGAAGATGATGAGCCTGGCGGCGCTGGCCGTCGCCGGCACGCTGGCGCTGGCAGGGTGCAGCGCCGACCCTGACGAGCGGCAGAGCCGGCCGGGCTCCACCGCCGGGCCCTCCGCCGGCGTCGTCCTCGACGGCGAGGGGGAGCTCTTCGAGGTCAACGCGACGGCCCGGGAGGACATGGAGCCCGGCGGCGTGCTGCGCCGCGCCGTCGGGGAGCTGCCCGACCAGTGGAACCCCCTCCACACGGCGGGCTCCCACCCCTCCTTCAACGAGGTCCGCGGGCCGCTGAGCGTGACGAACTGGGACTTCGACGGCGAGGGCGTGCCCTCGCCCAACGAGAACTACCTCGCCGGCGTGGAGGAGGAGGTCACCGACGGCCGTCAGGTGGTCACGCTGCACCTGAACCCCGAGGCGGTGTGGAACGGCGGCGAGCCCATCACCTGGGAGGACTATGCCGCCACGGTCGCGGCGTGCAGCGGGTCGGCCGAGTTCCAGTGCGCCAACCCCGCCGCCTTCTCCCAGGTCGAGTCGGTCGCCCAGGGCGAGACCGAGTTCGACGTGGTGGTCACCTTCGCCGCGGTCTTCCCCGACTGGGAGGCGATGCTCTCCACGGTGCTCCCCGCCGAGGGCGTGCAGGACGCCGAGACGTTCAACGCCGGCTGGGCGGAGTACCCGGCGGAGTGGTTCACCGGGCCGTTCGCCGTCGAGGAGATCGACGAGGCCCAGCAGGCCATCACCCTGGTGCCCAACGAGAACTGGTGGGGCCCCGAGCCCATGCTCGACGCCATCGAGATGCGCGCGCTCAGGGCCGAGGCGACGGCCACGGCCTTCCAGAACGGGGAGCTCGACGTGTTCGAGGTCGGCGCCGACCCCAACGCCTACCAGCTCGCCCGGGCGGTCCCCGGCGCGGAGGTCCGCCAGGCCGCCGGCACCGACTGGCGCCACCTGACCTTCAACACCACGGCCGGCGCGCTCGCCGAGCCCGAGGTGCGCCGCGCCATCGTCCGGGCGGTCGACCGGGAGGCCATCGCCGCCTCCAGCCTCGCGGGCCTGCCCGAGGAGCTGCACATGGTCCTCGACAACCACGTGTTCATGCGCGGGCAGGAGGGCTACGAGGACAACGCGGGCGACTACGCCTACGACCCCGCCCGCGCGGCCGCGGACCTCGACGCCGCCGGCTGGGAGCTCGACGAGGCCACCGGCATCCGCGAGCGCGACGGCGAGCCGCTGACCGTGCGGTTCACCGTCTTCTCCGGCGTCCCGGTCTCGGAGAACGAGGCCCTGCTCGTCCAGGCGCAGCTGCGCGAGGTCGGCGTCGACGTCGAGCTCGACCACGTCGCCGAGGCGGCGTTCACGGAGACCCTCGGCGCGGGGGCGTTCGAGATGATCGCCTTCAGCTGGTACGGCTCGCCGTTCCCGCTCCAGGGCCTCGCCGCGGTCTACGGCGACCCGGAGATGGCGCCGCTGAACTACGCGCGGCTGGACAACCCCGAGCTGAACGCGCTGATCGAGCAGATCGCCACCGAGCCCGACCAGGAGGAGCGCCTGAGGCTGGCGGACCGCGCCGATGAGCTCATCTGGGCCTCGGCGCACACGCTGCCGCTGTACCAGCGCCCGCAGCTGGTTGCGACGACGGCGGAGCTCGCCAACTTCGGCGCCACCGGCCTCAGCAGCACCCGGCCGGAGAACTGGGGCTTCGCCGCCGCCGGCTGACTCCGGAGGCGCCCGCTTGCGCTGACCGCGGGTGGCCATCGGAGTTCTCCAGACGGGGCCCTGGGTCGCGCCACCGGTGGGACTTCGTCAGGAATAGCCTGACAAAGGCTCGCCGATCGGGCTCATGACGGGTTGGCGGTCAGCCCAGGACCCAGCTCAGGACGGCCAGGGCGATGCTGCCAACCATCAGCACGATCGCCGGCGTGTTCAAGCTGGCCCGCACGCCGTCCGGGCCCGGGACGTCCCGGCCCGGGATGGGCCCCATTCCGGTGACCCGTGCGGCGCCGGGCGTCCCGGCCGCCGGGCCCTGCGGGTCCCTCACCTGCCCCAGCCGGTCGTCGATGAAGGCCGCCACCGTGTCGGCGTCGCCGTTCGAGCGGATGACGTCACCGCCGGGGGAGGCGCCGCAGGTCGGCCGGCCGGCAGCCGCGGCGTCGGTCTCCTGCCGGCTGCGGAGCCGGCTGCGGCCGGCGCGCGGGGCCGCCCACGCCGCGTAGCCCTTCGTCCTCGTCAGCACCTTCAGGCCCCAGCGCGTCTCCACCCCGCGGATCGCCGTCCAGGGCAGGTGAACCGTGCTGAAGACGTTGCCGACCTCCACACCGGCGTCGCGCACCGTGACGTGGGGTTGCCAGAACACCGCCCAGCCGAACGTCGCCAGCGCCAGCGGGAGCGCGCCGTACCTGATGAGCTCGGCCGGCCCCCCGTTGGCCGCGAACGCCCCGAGGACGACGGCGGCCACCACCCAGCAGACGACGGCGTAGACGCGGCTGGAGGTGGGACGGAAGACGACGGTCGGAGCCATGAGCCAATTGTTCGTCAAGAGCCGCCGAGCACCATTCCGTCACGGCCGGACCTGTGGCGGCGTCGGGCCCGAAAAAGGCCGCGTCGTCGCGGGCGCACCGGGCGCCGTGGCGTCCCCGCGCGCCCCGCCGTTCCGGTGTGACCGGGCCGGTCGCCGCGCCCGCAGGAGCTCGGAAACGCGGGGCCCGGGCGTGAACCTGGGCACACAGCGACGGCCGGGGGTGCCGGGAAACGGCATGTGCCCGGTAGAATTGCCAATCGGTGCCATTTCCGGCGCCCGGCCCGCCCGGGCAGATGCGTCGCGTCGCCGTGAGCGGACAGCCCCGCCCTCACTGATGAAATGAGCTCTGCGTATGCCTGTGCGCTCGGATCTGCGCAACGTCGCAATCGTCGCCCACGTCGACCACGGCAAGACCACCCTGGTGGACGCCATGCTGTGGCAGTCCGGTGCCTTCGGCGAGCACCAGCACGTCGACGAGCGTGCCATGGACTCCGGCGACCTCGAGCGCGAGAAGGGCATCACCATCCTCGCGAAGAACACCGCGGTGCACTACCGCGGCCCGGCGGCGCAGGCCGCCGGCCTCGAGGACGGCCTGGTCATCAACGTCATCGACACCCCCGGCCACGCCGACTTCGGCGGCGAGGTCGAGCGCGGCCTGTCGATGGTCGACGGCGTCGTGCTGCTCGTCGACGCCTCCGAGGGGCCGCTGCCCCAGACGCGGTTCGTGCTGCGCAAGGCGCTGGCCGCGAAGCTGCCGGTCGTCCTGGTGGTCAACAAGGTCGACCGCCCCGACTCGCGCATCAGCGAGGTCGTCTCCGAGGCTCAGGACCTCCTCCTGGGCCTGGCGTCCGACCTGGCGGACGAGGTCCCGGACATCGACCTCGACGCCATCCTCGACGTGCCGGTCGTGTACGCCTCGGCGAAGGCGGGCCGGGCCAGCCTGACCCAGCCCGCCGACGGCGCGTTGCCCGAGGACGAGAACCTCGAGCCGCTGTTCGAGACGATCATCGAGAAGATCCCCGCCCCGTCCTACGACGAGGGCGCGCCGCTGCAGGCGCACGTGACCAACCTCGACGCCTCGCCGTTCCTGGGCCGCCTCGCGCTGCTGCGCATCCACAACGGCGAGCTGCAGAAGGGCCAGACCGTCGCCTGGGCCCGCCAGGACGGCACGATGAAGACCGTGCGCGTCTCGGAGCTGCTGCGCACCGAGGCCCTCGATCGGGTGCCCGCCGAGAGCGCCCGCGCGGGCGACATCGTCGCCGTCGCCGGCATCGAGGACATCACCATCGGCGAGTCCCTGGTGGATCCCGAGGACCCGCGCCCGTTGCCGCTGATCACCGTGGACGACCCCGCCATCTCCATGACCATCGGGATCAACACCTCCCCGCTCGCCGGCCGCGTGAAGGGTCACAAGCTCACCGCCCGCCAGGTCAAGGACCGCCTCGACCGCGAGCTGATCGGCAACGTCTCCCTCAAGGTGCTGCCCACCGACCGGCCCGACGCCTGGGAGGTCCAGGGCCGCGGCGAGCTGGCCCTGGCCATCCTCGTCGAGCAGATGCGCCGCGAGGGCTTCGAGCTGACCGTCGGCAAGCCGCAGGTGGTCACCAAGACCATCGACGGCAAGAAGCACGAGCCGATGGAGCGCATGACCATCGACGTGCCCGAGGAGTACCTCGGCACCGTCACCCAGCTCATGGCCCAGCGCAAGGGCCGCATGGAGACCATGTCGAACCACGGCACCGGCTGGGTGCGCATGGAGTTCGTCGTCCCGGCCCGCGGGCTCATCGGCTTCCGCACCAGGTTCCTCACCGAGACCCGCGGCACCGGCATCGCCTCCTCGATCCACGAGGGCTACGAACCGTGGCAGGGCACGATCGAGATGCGCTCCACCGGTTCGATGGTGGCCGACCGCGCCGGCGCGGTGACGCCCTTCGCGATGATCAAGCTGCAGGAGCGCGGCTCCTTCTTCGTCGAGCCGACCTCGGAGGTGTACGAGGGCCAGGTCGTCGGCGAGAACCCCCGCAACGAGGACATGGACGTCAACATCACCAAGGAGAAGCAGCTGACGAACATGCGCTCCTCCACGGCGGACAACTTCGAGAGCCTCGTCCCGCCGCGCAAGCTCACCCTCGAGGAGTCCCTGGAGTTCGCCGCCGAGGACGAGTGCGTGGAGGTCACCCCCGAGGTGGTGCGCATCCGCAAGGTCATCCTGGACTCCAACGAGCGGTACAAGGTCGCCTCGCGCAACCGCCGCGCCACCGCGTCGGTCTGAGGTCCCGGCGCCGTCCGGCGCACGCCTTCTCGACGACGGCCCGCCCCTTCGGGGGCGGGCCGTCGCGGCTTCCGAGGGGCGGGCCGTCGTGGCTTCCGAGGGGCGGGCCGTCGTGCGCCCCGGCGCAGTCCCACCGAGGGCGCCTCGACTCGCCGAGGGCCACCAGGAGGCGCCGTCGAGGTGTCGAGGGGCCCTCGGCGGTTGGCGCGACGAACGGGCGCGACGAACGGGCGCGACGGACGGGCGCGGCGGGACCTTCGGGCGCGGCGGGGGACGCGGCCACGGCGGAACCTACGGGGCGCGGCGGGACGGACGGGCGCGGCGGGGGACGCGGCCACGGCGCGGGGTCCGATCGGTCCGTGCGGACACGCCCCGCCGATCGGCTGGCGCGGTGCCCGCGAGGGGCAATGATGGGTGCATGACGTCGACACGTGATGATGGGGTCGCGACAGGCGGACTGCTTGGGGTGTTCGCGCACCCGAACGACGAGACCCTCGGCGCCGGCGGGCTCCTCGCCTCCGCCGCCCGCGCCCGGGTGCCGGTCACCGTGGTGACGGCCACGCGCGGCGAGCTCGGCGACGTCATCCCGCGCGAGCTGATGCACCTTAAGGGTGACCACGTCGCACTGGCCCACGAGCGCGAGCGTGAGCTCGCGCGCGCGTGCGCCCGGCTCGGCGCCCGCGCGCCCGTCTTCCTCGACCGGCTCCCCGGCCTGGCCGGCCAGCGCCCCGCCCGGTTCACCGACTCCGGCATGGTGTGGCTGCGCACCGGCGTCGCGGGGCCGCTCCCGGACGCCGGGCCGGACGCGCTGAGCAACGTCCCCGTCGAGGTGGCCGCCCGGCTCCTCGCCGCGCTCGTGCGCCGGACCCGCCCGCAGGTGGTCGTCACGGAGGAGCCGCACGGCAGCTACGGGCACCCCGACCACGTGCACGCCCACCAGGTCACCATGCGGGCCGTCGAGCTGGCCGGGGACGCCGCGCCGTTCGACGCGCCCGACGACCCCCTCGTCGGCACCGAGCCGTGGCAGGTGCCCGTGGTGGTGTGGGTGGTCGAGTCCGAGCCCCGGTTCCGCGCCGCGCTGCGCTGGCTCGAGCAGGTGCTCGCCCGGAGGCCGCTGTTCGGGGTGCGCGGCGACGCGCTCGCCACCATCCCGGCCGACGGCGAGATGCCGTCCCTGGTGTACCCGCCGTCCAAGGTGGACCTGACGATCGACACCACGCCCGTGCTGCCGGCCGTCGTGGCCGCGCTGCGGGCCCACCGGACGCAGGTCCAGAACGTCCACCTCGTCGAGCGGGACGAGCACGACCGCGACGCGCCGGCGCACGGCTGGTACGCCGTCACCAACGGGCTGCTGCTGCCGCTGACGGGGACCGCGAGCCTGCACCTGGCGCCGGGCTTCGACCGCGTCGAGGAGCTGACGGTGGAACCCGTGCACCACGCCTGGACGGATCCGATCCCGCTGTCCGAGCGGTACGGACCGCTGGGCGTCGTCGGGCTCGCGGGCCTGGACGTCAAGGACCGGCTCGCCGGGCGGGCCGGCGCCGCGCGCCTCGCGGCCTTCCTCGGTGGCACGATGCTTGGGTGAGCAGGACGCAACCTCCCGGCTCGACGCCACTGCTGCTGGCCTCGGGCTTCCTCGGCCTGGTGGTCGCCGTGTGCGGCACCCTGGTGCACCGCTGGGAGGGGTACGACCTGCCCGCCGGGCTGCTGCTCGCCCTGGTGGCGGTCGCCGTCGGCGCCGTGGCGGCCCGCGCGACGGGCGACGCCCCTGGCGCCGTCGCCTACGGCCTCGCCGGGCTGCTGGCCAGCCAGGCGATGACGTACCTGGGGCCGGGCGGGGACGTGCTCGTCACCGACGAGCCCATCAGCTTCGGGTGGCTGATCGGCCTGCCGCTGGTCACGGCGCTCGTCGCGCTGACGCCGCCGTCCTGGTACGCCGACCGGCCCGCCGGGGCCGCGCGCCGTCACGGCCGGGCGGGCGCCGTCGGCGATGAATGATCCCGTGGCGGCGGGCCCGCCCGAGGAGGAGCTGGTCGAGCGCTATCGCGCGACCATGGGCCGCCTGGCGGGCGGCGTGACGGTGGTCTCCCTGCGTAGCGGCAGCCTCGACCTCGCGATGACCGCGACGGCGGTCGCGTCGGTCTCGCTGCGGCCGCCGATGGTGCTGTTCTGCGTCTACACCGACGCCCGCCTGCGTGAGGCGCTGGACGAGGTGGACCACTGGGCGATCAGCATCGTGGACGCCTCCGCCGCCGTCGCCGCCGAGCGGCTCGCGATGCCGGGGCGACCAGCGTTCGGCCAGCTCATCGGGGTGCCGCACCACCGCGGCCCGCACACCGGGGCGGCGCTGATCGACGCCGCCCAGGGCTGGGTCGAGTGCCGCACGGCCTGGATCCGCACCGCGGGGGACCACGACGTTGTCGTCGGCGAGGTGCTCGCCGCCACGCTCGGGCGCACGGGCACCGGGGCGCTGGTGCACCACCTCGGCCGCATCAGACCGCTGGAGTGAGGCGTCCCGCCGGTGCCGTGTGCGCGGCAACACGGTCACAAAACGGTTTCGGTCCGCGTACGACCCGATCGTGGGCCGGGATCGCCTTACCATTCTGAGGTCGTGCGCCTGGGCACGTAGCGGGGGATGAAGGGGCAGCGAGTGGCACAGGAGTTCAAGGCCGGCCGGGAGTCGCAGCCGGACGGCAGCCCGTCCGCCCGGGAGGGCGACGGCGGCGCCGAGCGGTCCGGCGCCATGGCCGACCTCGAAGCCGTGCTCGCCGCGCGCCGCGGTGACGAGACGGCCGCGGTGCCCGACCCCGGCACCGGCCCCGAGGACGGGCCGCGTGCCGGCGAGGAGCCCGACGACGTCGCCGCGCCCGCCACACCGGACGCCGCCGCCACACCTGCCGACGAGACCACGCCTGCCGACGAGACCACGCCTGCCGACGAGACCACGCCTGCCGACGAGACCACGCCTGCCGACGAGACCACGCCTGCCGACGAGACCACGCCTGCCGACAAGACCACGCCCGTCTCGCAGGCCGCGCTCCGGGGGGACGACGCCGCGCCCGGATCCCCGGCCGCCGACGAGACCGTCGTGCTGCGCCCCGAGGATGAGCCCGTGACCGAGCCGGACCGCGCCGCGGGGCCCGCTGCCGGCCCGGCCACAGCGGACCCGGCGGACGCCGGGACGCAGGCGTGGTCCTGGGCCCACCCCGAGCCCGAAGCCGCCCGGTGGTCCGGTGACGAGCACGCCGCCGCCGGCGACCCGACCGAACGGCTGAGCCCGGAGCAGGAGGAAGCGATGGCCCTGGGCTCCCCGCTGGACCAGTTCGACGCCGAGCAGCCCACGAGGCGCAGCAAGCGCGGCCTCGTCATCGCCGCGGCCGTCGTCGCCGTCGTCGCCGTCGCCTACGTCGCCGCCGCCTGGTTCCTCGGCGGCCGCGTCCCCAGCGGCACGGTCGTCGCCGGCGTGCCGATCGGCGGGCAGTCCGAGGCGCAGGCGCGCGAGACGCTCACCACCGAGCTGGCGTCCCTCCAGACCGAGCCGGTGCCGGTCTCCATCGGCGGGGAGACGATCTCGACGATCGACCCGGCCTCCACGGGGCTGGCCCTCGACGTGGACGCCACTCTCGACGGGCTCACCGGCTTCACCCTCGACCCCACCGTCGTCTGGGGCCGGCTGTTCGGGCTGGGCGAGGTGCCCGCCGTCTCCACGGTGGACGAGGCCGCCCTGGCCGGCGCGCTGGAGAGCGCGGCGAGCGAGCTGGAAGTCGCACCGGTCCAGGGCGCGATCGCCTTCGAGGGGGCCACGCCCGAGGTCACCGAGCCCGCCCCCGGCAAGGCCGTGGACCGCGACGCGGCGCAGGCGTTCGTCACCCAGGAGTGGCTCTCCGCCGAGCGCCCCCTGCAGCTGCCCACCGAGGAGGTCGCCCCCACCATCGGCTCCGAGGCCGTGAACGAGGCGCTGACCAACCTGGCGCAGCCTCTCGTGTCGGCCCCCGTGGCCGTCAGCGTCGAGGGCAACCTCGCCGAGCTCACCCCGGAGGCGCTCGCCTCGGCCGCCAGCTTCGTGCCGGACGGCGAGACCCTCCGGCTGCAGATGGACGGCAAGGTGCTGTCCGACGCCGTCCGGGCGGCCAACCCGGAGATCGGCGTCGCCGGCGAGGACGCGAAGATCGTGCTGAACGCCGATGCCGAGCCGGAGATCGTGCCGGCCACCTACGGCAGGGGACTGGACCCGGACCAGCTCGCCGCGGCGGTCACCGAGGCGGGCACCTCGAGCAACCGGACGGCCGAGGTGGCCCTGGTGGACGCCGAGCCCGACTTCACCACCGAGGAGGCCGAGGCTCTGGGCGTGAAGGAGATCATCGCCGACTTCTCTACCCCGATGCCCTACGACCCCGTCCGTACCCGCAACCTGCAGGTCGGCGCAGAGAAGGTCACCGGCATCGTCGTCATGCCCGGCGAGGAGTTCTCCCTCCTCGAGGCGCTCGGCCCGATCACCGAGGCGAACGGCTTCGTCTCCTCCGGCGTCGTCGAGGACGGCTTCTCCACCACGGCGCTCGGCGGCGGGCTGTCCCAGCTGTCCGCCAACCTGTTCAACGTCGGCCTCATCTCCGGCATGGACGACGTCACCCACAAGCCGCACTCGCGGTGGTTCGACCGCTACCCGGCCGGCCGCGAGGCGACCCTGTGGGAGGGCCAGACGGACATGGTCTGGCGCAACAACACCGACTACGGGATCCTCATCCACGCCTGGGTGACCTCCGACCGCGTGCACACCCGCCTGTGGAGCACGAAGGTCTGGGACGTCGAGATCACCACGTCCGACCACTACAACATCACCCAGCCCACGACCGTCTACAACCCGGCCGACGGCTGCGTCGCCGAGTCCGGCGGCAAGCCCGGCTTCACCGTGACCGTCACCCGGGAGCGCTCGCGGGCCGGGCAGGCGCCGGAGACGCAGAAGTGGACCTGGACGTACCAGCCGTGGCACAAGGTCGTCTGCGGGGAGGAGCCGTCGGCCACCCCGGAGCCCGCGCCGAGCCCGTCGCCCAGCACCGAGCCGGCGCCTGCGGGGTGACCCCGGACCGAGCCGGCGCCCGCGGGCCGACCCGGACCGGTCCGGCGCCGTCGTCTAGGGTGCGGCCATGACCATTCGCCGCGCCACGCCGGAGGACGTCCCGGCGATCGTCCAGCTCGTGAGGGACCTCGCGACCTACGAGCGCGAGCCCGACGCCGTGAAGCTCACCGCCGAGGGCCTGCACGCCGCCCTCTTCGGGCAGGCGCCGGCCGTCTTCGCGCACGTCGCCGAGGACGGGGGAGAGGTGCAGGGCTTCGCCCTGTGGTTTCTCAGCTACTCCACGTGGGAGGGCGTGCACGGCATCTACCTCGAGGACCTGTACCTCCGGCCGGAGGCCCGCGGCCGGGGCCTCGGCAAGGCGCTGCTGCGCACGCTGGCCGAGCTGGCCGTGGAGCGCGGCTACGCGCGGGTGGAGTGGAGCGTGCTGAACTGGAACGCGCCGTCCATCGCCTTCTACGAGTCGCTGGGCGCCCGGCCGCAGGAGGAGTGGTCGACCTACCGCCTGACGGGCGAGGCGCTGGCCGCGCTCGGCACGCCGGCGGACGTCCCGGCCTGAGCCCTAGAGCGACGGCGGTGGCGGCACGCGCTTGCCGGTGACCATCACGGCCGCCGGCACCTCGACGTCGCCCCGGCGGGTGCGCACCACCACCCCGTCCGGCCGGATCTCGACCAGGTCGCCCAGCGCGTCGGAGAAGCCGCCCTCCACCCGGTAGCGCACCACCACCCGCTCGCCCACGCGCCACCGCATCCACGGCAGCGCGGGCGGCCGGTCGGGTCCATGTTCCGTCGTCACGGACCGAGCCTGCCCCAGGACCCCGTGCCGGGCGCAACCCGCGGTGGCAGGCGGCGCGCCGGACCGGACCCGCGCTCCGCAGCCGTCCGCGTCCCGCCCCCCGGCCGGGTTCGTGCTCTCCGCAGGACTGCGGGATACTGAAGGCCGACGTCGCCATAGGCGCCGCCGCGCCGTGAGAGGAAGGAATGTTCCCGTGACCTACGTGATCGCCCAGCCCTGTGTGGACGTCAAGGACAGGGCGTGCGTCGACGAGTGTCCCGTCGACTGCATCTACGAGGGGAAGCGTTCGCTCTACATCCACCCCGACGAGTGCGTGGACTGCGGCGCCTGCGAGCCGGTGTGCCCGGTCGAGGCCATCTTCTACGAGGACGACCTGCCCCAGGTGTGGTCGGACTACTACCGCGCCAACGTCGAGTTCTTCAACGACCTCGGCTCGCCGGGTGGCGCCGCCAAGATGGGCGTCATCGACAAGGACGATCCGATGATCGCCGCCCTGCCGCCGCAGGCCTGAGCGCGTGCCGCTGTACGGCCGGGCGCTGCCGGACTTCCCCTGGGACTCCCTGGCGCCCGCCAAGACGCGCGCCGCGGCGCACCCCGGCGGCATCGTCGACCTCTCCGTCGGCACCCCGGTCGACCCCACCCCCGCCGTCGCGCAGGACGCGCTCCGTGCGGCCGCCGACGCACCCGGATACCCGCTCACGGTCGGCACCCTGGCGCTGCGCGAGGCCGTCGTGGCCTGGTTCGCCCGCCGCCGCGGCGCGCCGGGTCTCAGCACCGACGGCGTGCTGCCGACGCTCGGCTCCAAGGAGATGGTGGCCCTGCTCCCGGCCTTCCTGGGCCTGGGGGAGGGCGACGTCGTCCTGCATCCCCGCGCGGCGTACCCGACCTACGACGTCGGCGCGCGCCTGGCGGGAGCCACGCCCGTCGCCGTCGACGCCGACCCGGCGACCTGGCCGGACCGCGCGCGGCTGGTGTGGCTGAACTCCCCGGGCAATCCCGACGGGCACGTGCTGAGTGCCGACCAGCTTGCCGCCGTGGTGGCCTGGGCTCGGGAGCGCGGCGCCGTCGTGGCCTCCGACGAGTGCTACGCCGAGCTGCCCTGGGCCCAGCCCTGGGCGACCGGCGGCGTGCCGTCGCTCCTCGACCCGCGCGTCAGCGGAGGGGACCACGGCGGCCTGCTGGTGCTGTACTCGCTGAGCAAGCAGTCGAACCTCGCCGGCTACCGGGCCGCGTTCGTCGCCGGGGACCCGGCGATCGTCAAGCCGCTCACCGAGGTGCGGAAGCACTCCGGGATGATCATGCCCGCCCCCGTGCAGGCCGCCATGGCGGCCGTCCTGGCCGACGACGCGCACGTCGCCGCCCAGCGGGAGCGCTACCGGGCTCGCCGCGAGGCGCTGCTGGCGGCCGTCCGGGGCGCCGGGCTCGAGCTCGACCCGGCCAGCGAGGCCGGCCTGTACCTGTGGGTGCGGGCCGCCGGGCGGCCGGAGGTCGGCTCGTGGGACCTGGTGGACGCCCTCGCGCACCGGGGGCTCCTCGTCGCGCCGGGAACGTTCTACGGCGGCGCGGGGGAGGGGTACGTCCGCATCGCCCTGACCGCCACCGACGAGCGCATCGCCACCGCCGTGCGCCGGCTGCGCGACGGCGGCCCGCTGGCCTCAGGGCGTGCCGCCCTGCCCGGGGGGAGGCGCCCCGCCGAGCTTGGGCTGCGCCGCCGTCCACCCGTGTGACGACCGACGTATTTTGCCCGATATTGTGGAAGCCGTCATGCCGCGATGCGGGTCCGCTGGCTGGGAAGGGTCTCGGTCTGCCGCCCGCATGGCCTATCTTTGTGTGACGGATCACCCTCTCCCGGAGCCGCACGGGCGCTCCGGGAGACGCAACGAGGCGCTCGGACCGAGGGCCCAACATCATCCCGAGGAGGGGACACATATGTCGATCGCCGAGCAGAGCGCGGCAGCAACATTCGAGGTGGACGGCAAGGCGCTCCGGTTCGACCGAGTCAAGGCGGTCGAGGGCAACGACGGGATCAACATCTCCTCCCTGCTGAAGGAGACCGGCCTGGTCACGCTCGACCCGGGCTTCATGAACACCGCGTCGACGACGTCGGCGATCACCTACATCGACGGCGACAAGGGCATCCTGCGCTACCGCGGGTACCCGATCGACCAGCTGGCGAAGGGCTCCACCTTCCTCGAGGTCGCCTACCTGCTGATCTACGGCGAGCTGCCGGACGCGGAGACCCTCGAGGCCGTCACCCGGCGCATCAAGCGCCACACGATCCTGCACGAGGACTTCAAGGCGTTCTTCACCGCCTTCCCCGCCAACGGCCACCCGATGGCGATCCTGCAGTCGGGCATCTCGGCGCTGGCGACCTACTACCAGCACACGCTGGACCCCAAGGACCCGTACCAGATGGAGCTCTCCACGGTGCTCCTCATGGCGAAGGTCCCCACGATGATCGCCTCGATCGCGAAGCGCGCCACCGGGCTGCCGCTGCTGTACCCCGACGCGTCGAAGTCCTACATCGAGGACTTCATCCGCATGACCTTCGGCCTGCCCTACCAGCGCCACGACGTCGACCCCGCCATCGTCAAGGCGCTCGACATGCTGCTCATCCTCCACGCGGACCACGAGCAGAACTGCTCCACCTCCACGGTGCGCATGGTGGGCTCCTCGCACGCCAACATCTACGCCTCCGTCGCCGCCGGCGTCGGCGCCCTCTCCGGCCCGCTGCACGGCGGCGCGAACGAGGCCGTCCTCGAGATGCTCAGCCGCATCCAGAGCGGCGGGGACACCGTCGAGCAGTTCATGACGAAGGTCAAGAACAAGGAGGACGGCGTCCGGCTCATGGGCTTCGGCCACCGGGTCTACAAGAACTACGACCCGCGGGCGGCGATCGTGAAGGAGGCCGCCCACGACGTCCTCGAGCGGCTGGGCAAGAACGACGAGCTCCTTGAGATCGCCATGGGCCTGGAGGAGATCGCCCTCCACGACGACTACTTCATCGAGCGCAAGCTCTACCCGAACGTGGACTTCTACACCGGCCTGATCTACAAGGCCATGGGCTTCCCGACGCAGATGTTCACCCCGCTGTTCGCCCTGGGCCGCCTGCCCGGGTGGATCGCCCAGTACCGCGAGATGATCGCCGACCCGACGACGAAGATCGGCCGTCCGCGCCAGGTCTACACCGGCGAGCCCGAGCGGCCGTACGTGCCGATCGGGGAGCGCTGAGGCCCGCCCGCGGCCCGGAGGCTCGGCGCCCGGGCCGCGACCGGGACACCGGCCGGTAGGCACGAACGCCGGTTAGGCACGAGCAACAACGGAGACGGCGACCGCCCCGCGGCGGTCGCCGTCTCCTTTCTGCCTGCGTCCCTGCGGGCTGCGACCCCTCGGCCTGCGGCCTCTGCCAGACGTCCGGGGTGCGTCCCTGCGGCCCTTGCGGCCCCCGGCCGGCGGCCTCCGCAAGACGTCCGGGGCAGCTCCGAATCCTCTGTCCGCCAGGCCGCGCAGCCTCCGCCCTACTGCTGGGGCAGGAACTCCTCCAGGTCCACCGGCTGCTCCAGCAGGCCGTCCTCCTCGGCGAGGTCGGCGAGGCGCTGCAGCGGCTCGGGGTCGAGCTGGGCGTCGAAGTCCTCGATGAGCACCCGCTCGGCCAGCGCCGGGTCCATCTCGAGGAACTCCGGCAGGATCGCCCGCACCTCGTCGGGGTTCTCCTGCGCGTAGGTCGTCGACTCCTCGACGGCGGCCACGAAGTCCTCGACCACGTCGGGCTCCTGCTGGGCGTACTGGGAGCTGGTGACCATCACGAGGGTCTGCAGCCCCGGCGCCGCCTCCTGGTAGTTCCACGTCACGAGCTGGGCGCCGTTGTCCTGCACGACCGTCTGGAACGGCTCCGGCACCCAGGCGGCGTCGATCCGCCCGCCCGAGAGGGCCGCGGGCATGTCGGGGAACGGCAGCTCGACGAACTGGATGCTGTCCGGGTCCCCGCCGGCCTGGCGCACCACCTCGCGGATGGTGACGTCGCCCTGGCCGCCGAGCGTGTTGACGCCGACGGTCCTGCCCGCCAGGTCCGCCGGCGAGGCGATCCCGCTGTCGGGCATCGCGAAGACGCCGGTGATGTCGTCGCCCTCGGGCTTGGCGTGCGCGTACCCGGAGACCACCTCGACGGGCAGCCCCGTGGACTGCCCGACCATGATCGACAACGGGTTGGACGTGGCGAACTGGAGCTCGCCGGCCACGACGGCCGGCACCAGCGCCGCGCCGCCCTGCCCCGTCTCGAGGGTCACGTCCAGGCCGCGCTCCTCGAAGAAGCCCTGCTCGATGCCGAGCTGGAGCGCGGCCGTCGGGACGATGGGCAGGACGCCGACCGTGATCTCCGTCGTCCCGCCGCCCCCACCGCCGGGGGCCTCGCCGCCGTCGTCCTGGCCGTCGGCCGTGCCGCCGTTGCCGGGGGTGGAGCACGCGGCCACGGCGAGGAGCAGCCCGGCCGAGAGAACACACGTCTTCGTGCGCATCGCGTCAACCTTTCTCCGAGCGACCGGGGTGGCCGCTAGCTGGCGTTGTCGGGGCGTGCGGCACCGTGCCGCACGACGCGTTGCAGGAGGGCGCGCAGCGTACCGCGCTCCTCGGGGGACAGGCCGGAGAGCACCTCGTCGAGCGACTCCGCGACGAGCGTGCGCGCCTCCCCGAACACGTCCCGGCCCGCGTCCGTGAGGACCACGGACCGCTGCCGGCGGTCGTCCGGGTTCGGGCGGCGCTCGACGAGCCCGCGCCGCTCGAGCCCGTCCACGAGCGAGACGATCTGGCTGGGGTCGAGCCGGAGCGCGTCGGCCAGGCCGCGCTGGCTGACGGCGTCCGCGTGGTGCAGCAGCTCGAGCAGCGAGTACGACCGGGAGGACAGCTCCCGGGGGCGCAGCACGGCGTTCGCCGCGGCCACGCCCTGGGCGCTCGCCAGGGAGAGGAGGAGGCCGATGTTGTCGAACGGCGTCTCCTCGGCGACGAGGACCTCTGACGGCTGCATGGTGAGATCCTGCCACCCTCCGTTGAGAAGATCAATGATTGACGATCACAATGAACTGTGGTCACATGGGCTCACCGGCGCTCGAGGGTGACGCCGCGGTCGCTGCGGGCGACGTCGAAGAGGACGAGGAGAGTGAACATGAGCCTGACCGGAAAGGTCGCCATCGTCACCGGCAGCGGTCGTGGGCTGGGGCTGGCGTACGCGCAGGAGCTGGCTCGCCAAGGAGCGAGCGTCGTCGTCAACGACGTCGACCAGGCCGCCGCCGACGCTGCCGTCGCCTCGATCACCGAGGCCGGGGGCAAGGCCGCGGCCGTGGTGGCGCCAGTCGGCCCGGCCGAGACGGCCAAGGCCCTGGTCGCCGCCGCCGTGGAGAGCTTCGGGCGGCTGGACGTGCTCGTGTCCAACGCCGGCGTCCTGCGGGACACGGTGCTGTGGAAGATGTCGGACGAGGACTTCGACACCGTCGTGGGCGTCCACCTGCGCGGCACCTTCACCTGTGTGCGCGAGGTCGCGACGTACCTGCGCGAGCAGGGCGAGGGCGGGCGCATCATCTGCATCGGGTCGCCGACGGGCCAGCGTGGCAACTTCGGGCAGACGAACTACGCCGCCGCGAAGGCCGGCATCGTCGGCATGGTGCGCACGTGGGCGCTGGAGCTGAAGAAGGCGAACATCACCGCCAACGCGGTGATCCCCGTGGCGGCCACCGCGATGACGGAGACCGTGCCGTTCTTCAAGCAGTTCGTCGACGCCGCCGCGCGCGGCGAGCAGATGCCGCCGTTCGCCCGGCGCGTGCTGGGCTTCGGCACCCCCGACGACGTCGCCGGCGTGGTCGCGTTCCTCGCCTCCGACGCCGCGGCCGGCATCACCGGGCAGGCGGTCGGGGTGGGCGGGGACCGGCTGGCGCTGTGGTCGCACCCGCAGGAGGTGGTCACCGCCTTCCAGGACGGCGGCTGGTCCTACGAGGACCTCACCGAGGGCTTCGACTCCCTCTTCGGCCAGGCGCTGCAGACCGTGGGCCAGCCCGTGCCGCAGCCCCCGTCGGACAAGGCAGGCCCGGCGGCGGCCCAGCAGGCCCAGCCTCGGAGCGAGCAGAAGGCCGAGCAGCGATGACCCGCTACGAGTGCGCCGTCGACGCCGCCCGGGTCGTCGCGATCGACACGCACGTGCACGTCGAGAAGGACCACCACGGCCACCTCTCGCTCCCGGGCGAGGTCCTCGACGCCGCGGCCAAGTACTTCAAGGCGCCGACCGAGCGGATGACCATCGACGAGACGGCGCAGTACTACCGGGAACGTTCCATGGCCGCTGTCGTCTTCACCGTCGACGCGACGACCGCGCTCGGGCACGCGCCGAACAGCACCGAGGAGATCGCCGCCGGGGCCGCCCGCAACAACGACGTGCTCATCCCCTTCGGGTCCGTCGACCCCAAGGCGGACGGCGCGGCGGACAAGGCCCGGAGGCAGGTCGAGGAGCTGGGCGTGCGCGGGTTCAAGTTCCACCCCTCGCTCCAGGACTTCGACCCCGGCGACGAGCGGTACTTCCCCATCTACGCCGTCATCGAGGAGTACGGCCTGCCGGCCATCTTCCACACCGGGCAGACCGGCATCGGCGCCCGGATGCCCGGGGGGTACGGCATCAAGCTGGGGCTGTCGAACCCCATGCTGCTCGACGTCGTCGCGGCCACCTTCCCGCGGATGGACCTGATCATGGCCCACCCCTCCGTGCCGTGGCAGGACGAGGCGATAGCGGTGGCCACCCACAAGGGCAACGTCTACATCGACCTGTCCGGCTGGTCGCCAAAGTACTTCCCGCCCGCGCTGGTCAAGCAGGCCAACTCCCTGCTCCAGGACAAGGTGCTCTTCGCCTCGGACTTCCCGCTCCTGACGCCGGAGCGGTGGATGCGGGACTTCGACGCGCTCGAGATCAAGGACGAGGTGCGGCCGAAGATCCTCAAGAACAACGCCGCGCGGCTGCTCGGGCTGGGCACGGACACGCCGCCGGCCGGGAGCTCGGAGGAGGTCGAGAGCCGTGCGTGATCTCGGCATCGGGTCCTGGCCCGCCCGGCGGGTCAAGAACGGGGCCCGGCGGACCGCCCTCGTCTACGGGGACCGGGTCGACACCTATGCCGACGTCGAACGACGCACCCGGCAGCTGGCCAACGCGCTGCGGGCGGCCGGCGTGCACAAGGGCGACCGCGTGGCCTACGTCGGGTTCAACCACCCCTCCCTGCTGGAGACCTTCTTCGCCTGTGGCCAGCTCGGTGCCGTCTGGGTGATCGTCAACGCCCGGCTCGCCGTCCGGGAGGTCGAGTTCATCCTGGCCGACTCGGGCGCGTCGGTCGTCGTCTACGGCCCGGAGCACGCCGGGCACGCGGCCCAGCTCGCGGGGCTGGAGGCGGTGCACACGTGGGTTGCCGTCGAGCACGGCGAGGCGGCGGGCGCCCCGGGCGCCCTCGCCCTCGAGGAGGTCATCGCCGCGGCCGGCACCGACGTCATCGACGAGCCGACCACGTGGGACGACCCGGCGATGATCATGTACACCTCCGGCACCACCGGCCGGCCCAAGGGGGCCACCCACACCCACGGGTCGCTGACGTTCCAGTACTTCCAGGCGCTCGTCGACACGGACTTCACCCGCGACGAGGTGATGCTCGCCGTCGCGCCGCTGTTCCACGTCGCGGGCCTGAACACCATGACGATGCCGACGTTCCTCAAGGGCGGGAAGGTCATCATCCAGCACGCGTTCAAGCCGGAGGCCGTGCTCCGGACCATCCAGGCGGAGCGCGTGACCTCGATGTTCGCCGTGCCGGCCATGATGGACGCCCTCGCGCTGCACCCGGACTTCGCGGGCACGGACCTCACCAGCCTGCGCAACGTCCTCGTCGGCGGGTCGCCACTGCCGGACCGGATGCTCCGCACGTGGGCGGAGCGGGGCGTGGCGGTCCAGCAGGGCTTCGGCATGACCGAGACGGCGCCCGGCATCTTCCTGCTGCTGGCGGAGGACGCCTTCCGTAAGTCGGGCTCCGCCGGCCGGCCGCACTTCTGGGTCGAGGGACGCGTGGTGCGCCCCGACGGCACGGACGTCGCACCGGGCGAGATCGGGGAGGTCATCGCCCAGGGGCCCAACGTCATGCGCGGGTACTGGAACCGCCCGGACGCGACGGCGGAGGCGATCGTCGACGGCTGGTACCACACCGGCGACCTGGCAACCGTGGACGATGACGGCTACGTCTACATCAAGGACCGCCTGAAGGACATGTTCATCTCCGGCGGGGAGAACGTGTACCCGGCCGAGGTGGAGAACGCCCTCCTGGACGTCCCGGGCGTGGCCGAGGCCGCCGTCATCGGGGTCGCCCACCCCAGGTGGGGCGAGGTGGGGCACGCCTACGTCGTCCTCGCGGAGGGGGCGCGGCTCACGCCCGAGGACGTCGTCGCCGCCCTCGAGGGTCGCCTGGCCCGCTACAAGATCCCCAAGGATGTCGTGTTCGTCGACCAGCTCCCGCGCACCGCGACCGGCAAGCTCCAGAAGCACCTGATCCGCACTACCCTCGAGGAGACCGCATGACCACCACCGTGAGCCTGAAGGACCTGCCCGGCCTGGCCGGGACCGACCTCGGCTTCTCCGCCTACCGCGAGATCACCCAGGACCAGGTCAACCTCTTCGCCGACGCCACCGACGACCACCAGTGGATCCACACCGACCCCGAGCGTGCCAAGGACGGTCCCTTCGGGGCGCCCATCGCCCACGGGTACCTCAGCCTGTCGCTGATGATCCCCATGTCGGAGGAGCTGCTCCAGGTGGACGGGGTGCGGACCAAGGTCAACTACGGCCTCGACAAGGTCCGGTTCCCGTCCCCGGTCAGGGTCGGCTCCCGGGTGCGCATGGGCTCGACCGTCAGGGACGTCGCCGAGGTCCCCGGCGGCTTCCAGATCACCCTGGACAACGTCGTCGAGGTCGAGGGCGGCGGCAAGCCGGCCGTCGCGGCCACGACCCTGTTCCGGTTCTACGAGTGAGGCGGGAGTGATGACAGCGACGGCCCACGAGACCCGGCTGTACGCCGGGATCGACCCCTACAACTACGAGGCCCTCCTCAGCGACGCCGAGCGCACGGTGCTGGCCCGGCTGCACGCCGTGCTCGAGCGCGACGTGAAGCCTCTGGTGAACGACTACTGGGACCGGGCGGAGTTCCCGGACGAGATCCGCCAGCCCCTGGAGGCGCTGGAGCTCATGGCGCCGCCGGAGCTGGCCGGTGAGCCGAGCGCCCTGTACAAGGGCTTCCGCATGCTGGAGCTGGCCCGGACCGACGTCTCCGTGGGCGTCTTCTACGGCGCGCAGGCGACCCTGTTCCGCAACAGCATCCTGCTCGGCGGCAGCCCCGAGCAGGTCGAGGAGCTCGACGCCGGCGTCCGGAGCTGGGCGACGAAGGGCGTCTTTGCGCTCACCGAGCCCGACCACGGCAGCGACGTCGCGCGAGGGCTGGAGACCACGGCCCGCCGCGACGGCGACGGCTGGGTGATCAGCGGCGCGAAGCGGTGGATCGGCGGCGCGGAGTACGCCGACCTCATCACCGTCGTGGCCCGTGACGAGGCGGACGGGCAGGTCAAGGCCTTCCTGGTGGACCGGCACGCCGACGGGGTCACCGTGGAGAAGATCCAGCGCAAGATGGCCCTGAGGATCGTCAACAACGGGCACATCACGCTCGACGGCGTCCGGGTGCCCGAGAGCCGGCGGCTGCAGAACGTCGGCTCCTTCAAGGACGTCAACCGCATGCTCCGCTCGATGCGCGCGGACGTGTCCTGGCTGGCCACCGGTGCGCAGGCCGGCGCCTACGAGGCGGCGGTGCGCTACACGGCCGCCCGGCGCCAGTTCGGCAGGCCCATCGCCGGGTACCAGCTGGTCCAGGACAAGCTCGCCACCATGCTGGGCAACCTGACCGCCTCCCTGGGCATGGCCGTGCGCCTGAGCCAGCTGCAGGACGCCGGCGGCTACCGGGACGCCGACGCCGCCCTGGCGAAGGGCTGGATCGCCCGCCACACCCGCGAGACGGTGGCCCTGGCACGGGAGCTCGCCGGCGGGAACGGCATCACCCTGGACACCGACGTCGCCCGGTTCTTCGCCGACGCCGAGGCCATCTACACGTTCGAGGGCACCAACGAGATCAACCAGCTCGTCGTCGGGCGCGCCATCACCGGCATCAGCGCCTTCGTCGGCTGACCCGTCACAGCGGAGAGAGAGCACCCATGCCGGAGGCCGTCATCGTCGCCGGCGCCAGGTCCCCGATCGGGCGGGCCAACAAGGGATCGCTCCGGGACGTGCGCCCGGACGACCTGGCCGCCCAGGTCGTCCGGGCGGCGCTGGACCAGGTCCCGGCCCTGGACCCGGCCGAGATCGACGACCTCGTGCTCGGCTGCGGGCTGCCCGGCGGGGAGCAGGGCTACAACATGGCCAGGGTCGTCGCCGTGCTGGCCGGGTTGGACACCGTCCCGGGTGCCACGGTCAACCGGTACTGCGCCTCAAGCCTGCAGACGACCCGGATGGCGCTCCACGCGATCAGGGCGGGGGAGGGGGACGTGTTCGTCTCCGCAGGCGTCGAGACGGTGAGCCGGTTCGGCAAGGGCACCGCCGACTGGCTGCCCGGCACCAAGAACCCGGTGTTCGCCGCCGCGGAGGCGCGGACCGCGGCCGCCGCCGCCGACGGGGCGCGGTGGCAGGACCCGCGCGAGCGCGGTGAGCTGCCGGACGTCTACATCTCCATGGGGCTCACCGCGGAGAACGTGGCCCAGGTGGCCGGCGTCTCCCGCGCGGAGCAGGACGCCTACGCCGTGCGCAGCCAGAACCGCGCCGAGCAGGCCGCCGCCGACGGGGTGTGGGCGCGCGAGATCACGCCCGTGTCCCTGCCCGACGGCTCCGTCGTCGCCGCGGACGACAGCCCGCGGCCGGGCACCACCCTCGCGGCGGTGTCCCGGCTCGAGCCGGCCTTCCGGCCGGACGGCACCGTGACCGCCGCGAACGCGTGCCCGCTCAACGACGGCGCCGCCGCCCTCGTCGTCATGAGCGACACGCGGGCGGCCGACCTGGGGCTGACGCCGCTCGCCCGGATCGTCTCGACCGGGGTGAGCGCCCTGTCCCCGGAGGTCATGGGCCTCGGACCGGTGGAGGCCACCCGGCAGGCGCTGTCCCGCGCCGGGATGAGCCTGGCCGACGTGGACCTCGTCGAGATCAACGAGGCCTTCGCCGCCCAGGTCATCGCCTCGGCCCGCGAGCTCGGCGTGGACGAGGGCCGGCTGAACGTCCACGGGGGTGCCATCGCGCTGGGGCACCCGTTCGGGATGACGGGCGCGCGGATCACCGCCACCCTGCTCAACTCCCTGCAGCTGCGTGACGGGGCGATCGGCCTGGAGACCATGTGCGTCGGCGGCGGCCAGGGGATGGCCATGGTGCTCGAGCGGCTGTCGTGACCTGACGACCCCGGACCGGCGGCGCCGGCCCGCGCTCGCGAGGGACCACGCACGCACGAACGACCGCCCAGCCGTAATAAGGAAACCTGATCGATTCTCTTGACTGCCGGCAGTGGCGTGCCTCACTCTTGAGAACGGTGGATGTCCGAGGCCAGAGCCGGTCAGGACCTCCCCGACCACCCCGGTACGACGGGCGCGGCGTTGCGCGGTACCGGCTCCAGCAGGCAGTTCCGTCAACCATCTGCGCATTCGCCCGACCCGAGGATAGGAAACGTCTCGATGAGGACTTCTCCCTCCACCACCATCCCGACGACGGAGGCCGAGATCAGGGCGCACCGCCGGCGGGTCCTGTTCTCCAGCTACCTCGGCAGCGTCGTCGAATACTACGACTTCCTGCTATATGGACTGGCGGCCAGCCTCGTGTTCGGGCCCCTGTTCTTCGCCAACATGGACCCCGCCGTGGCCACCATCGCGTCCTTCGGGACCCTCGCGATCGGCTACGTCTCCCGCCCGCTCGGCGGCGTCATCTTCGGCCACTTCGGCGATCGTGTGGGCCGTAAGTCCATGCTCGTCATCACGATGACCCTGATGGGCGTGGCCAGCACACTCATCGGCCTGCTCCCCACCTACGACCAGATCGGCAACTGGGCGCCGCTGCTGCTCATCTTCCTCCGCCTGCTCCAGGGCGTCGCCGTGGGCGGGGAGTGGGGCGGCGCGGCCCTGATGACCCTCGAGCACTCCGAGTCCGGGCGCCGCGGGTTCGCCGCGAGCGTCACGCACATGGGCGGACCCTCCGGCGCGTTGCTCGCCACCCTGGTGATGACGGGCTTCTCCACGCTGCCGCAGGACCAGTTCTTCGGCTGGGGGTGGCGCGTGCCGTTCCTCCTCAGCGCGGTCCTCCTCGTCGTGGGGCTGTTCGTCCGCATGAGCGTGTCCGAGAGCCCCGTCTTCGCTCAGGAGAAGGCCCAGCAGGAGAAGGCGCAGGCAGCGGGCAAGCGAGAGGTTCCCATCCTCACGGTGCTGCGTCACCACCGGGGCAGCGTGGCCCTCCTGGCCCTGGGCAGCTCGGCGGCGTTCCTCTTCCAGAGCCTGCTGGCGACCTTCGCGGTGACCCTCGCGGTCACGGTCGGTGGCGCCGACCGCACCACCGTGCTGCTGTTCCACGCCGTGGGCACGCTCCTGCACATCTTCACCATCCCGACGTTCGCCGCCCTCTCGGACAAGGTCGGCCGGCGACCGGTGATGATCTCGGGTGCGGTGGCCGGAGCGCTGTTCGCCTACCCGATGCTCCAGATGCTGGCCTCTGGCAGCGCGGTGCTGATCCTCCTGGCCTTCATCATCGGCAACCCGATCATCCAGGCCTCGATGTACGGCCCCATGGCCGCGTTCATGGGGGAGGCGTTCGGGACCGGCGCCCGGTACACCGGTGCCTCGCTGGGCTACCAGCTGGGTTCGACGCTCGGCGCCGGACTGGCCCCGCTGAGCGCGGCGAGCCTGCTCGCGCTCGGCGGCGGGAGCGACCCGTCCTACATCGCGGCGATGATGATCGCCGTCTGCATCGTCAGCGGCTTCTGCCTCTACCGCGCGCGGGAGTCCTATCGCGCGACGCTGCACGAGCCGGCACCCGGCGTCGCGCCGACGGCCGGGCCGAACGCCGAGCCGACCGCCGCGCGGGCCTGAGCGACGACACGTCGGCGGTCCGGGCGGAACCGCCGCCGCGTCGTCCCGGCCGCGGAGGTTCACGAGGAGCAGGAGGAGCACGACATGGCACAGAACGGCACGACTTCGGGGCTGAACCCCCGCGTCGTCACCCTGGGGACGGCGGGCGGGCCGATGTGGTGGCGCGGTCCAGCCCCGCGCGCGGGCATCGCCACCGCCGTGCTGGTCGGCGACGCCGCCTACCTGGTGGACCTGGGTCGTGGGGCGTGGGAGCAGCTGATGCGCGCCGAGGTGCCGCTGGCGTCGGTGCGGGCGGTGTTCCTCACCCACCTGCACTCCGACCACGTCGTCGATCTCGGCTCCCTCGCGGTCTTCGGGCTGTACGAGCTCCGGGCCGGGCAGCGGATCAAGATCCTCGGTCCGGGCGACCGTGGGGCGCTGCCACCGGTGTCCCCCCGAGCCGGCCGGGCGCCCCGGCCCCTGTGCCCCGAGGCGCCGACGCCGGGGACGGCGGCCACGTTCGCCGCCCTGATGCAGGCCTTCGCGACGGACCTCAACGACCGCATCTTCGACACCCTGTGCCCGTCGCCCTACGAGTACTTCGACCCCGGGGACATCCAGATCCCGGCGGGCTCGGGGTTCCACCCGAACGACGCCCCGACGCCGGACATGGAACCGTTCGTCGTGTACGCCGACGAGCTGGTCACGGTTCGCGCGACCCTGGTCCGGCACGCCCCCATCGCGCCGGCGTTCGCGTTCCGGTTCGACACCGCGGAGGGCTCGGTCACCATCTCGGGGGACACGGCGCCGTGCGAGAACCTCGTGCGGCTGGCCCGCGGCACGGACCTGCTGCTGCACGAGGCGATCGACACCGCCTGGGTGCACCGGGACCGGCCCGGCGTGCCCGAGGAAGCCGTGCGGGCCGCCGTCGACCACCATCTCGGTTCCCACACCAGCGTGCAGGACTGCGTCCGTGTCGCCACCCGGGCCGGGGCGCGCGCCCTCGCCCTGCACCACCTCGTGCCCGGCAACAGTCCCCGATCGGTGTGGGAGGCCGGGCGGGCGGAGTTCGGGGGCCACTACCTGGTGCCGGCGGACCTCGACGTCATCCCCTTTCGGGCGGGGTCCGAGGCCGTCCGCGCGCTCCGCCACGCCGACGCCGGCGGGCCCGTCCCGGCTCGCTGACGTGGCCTCAGGCGGGCTCGCCGACGCCGTCCGCGCCGATCGGGACCTCGCTCCGCCGCCCCGGGGCGAAGGTGGACGCCGACGCGCGGGCGCGGACCAGCAGGGCCCGGAACATCTCCACCTCGGCGTCGGAGAAGTCGGCGGTGATGGCCGCGTCCAGGGTCGCCATGTCGGGCTCCACGGCGCGCAGGGCGGCGACGCCGCTCTCGGTGATGGAGATCAGCCGCTCACGGCGGCTGACGTCGCTGCGGCGCCGCTCGACGAAGCCCTTCGTCTCCAGGGCCTTCACGACGTCCTGCACGCTCTGGGGCGTGACGAACGAGCGGCGCGCGAGCTGCGCGGAGGAGAGCGGCCGGTGCTCGAGCACCCCGAGCGCCACCCACTGCGTCACCGTCAGGGGGCTGGAGCGCAGGATGCGGTCGATGTGCTGCCGGTTCACCGCCTCGGCCGACTTGATCAGGTACGCCGTGCTCGGCACCCGAATCGCGCCTGCTCCGGTCGTGGGCGATGCGTCCACGGGCCACCTCCTCCTCGGCAGGATAGCCACGCCCGGGGTGCCGTCCCCGCCGCCACCCGCCGGCCGGGCGCCCCTCCCCCAAAGAAAGGGCCCGAAGTTGGAGACCCTCGCGCTGCCGGTCATCGTGGGCGTCGTCGTCGGGCTCGTCGTCGGCACCCTCGGCGGCGGCGGCGGGGTCCTCACCGTGCCGGCCCTCGTCTACCTCCTCGACCAGGACCCCCACGTGGCGGCGGCGAGCTCGCTGGTGATCGTCGGCGCCACGTCCGCCACCTCGCTCCTGCCGCACGTGCGCGCCGGACACGTCCGATGGCGGGAGGGCGCGGTCTTCGCCGTCCTGGCGGTCGCCGCCACCGTCGGCGGCACCATGCTGTCCCTGCTGCTCGACGGCATCGTGCTCATGGCCGGGTTCGCGGCTCTGCTCATGGTGGTCGCGATCCTGATGCTGCGCCGGGCGCGGGGCGGGAACCCAGCGCCCGACGCCCGGCTCTTCCGGCGTCCGGCGTGGCGGCGTGCGCTGCGTGTGGTGCTCTGGGCGGCGGTCGTGGGGCTGCTCACCGGGTTCTTCGGCGTGGGCGGGGGGTTCGCGGTGGTGCCCGCGCTGACGCTGGCGCTGGGGTTCCGCACGCGCGAGGCGGTGGGCACCTCGCTCCTCGTCATCGCGGTCAGCTCGGCGGTCGGCCTGGGGGCCCGCCTCGGCGCCGGTGCGGACGTGGACTGGGCGCTGGTCGCCGCCTTCGCGGCCGCGTCCGTGCTGGCCGGACAGCTCGGCGCGCGCGTCTCCGCACGGGCCCGGCCCCAGGTCCTCACGGCCGCGTTCGCTGTGCTGCTCGCGGCCGTGGGGCTGCTGACGGCGGTCCAGGTGGCCGCGGAGCTGGTGGGGTGACTCCGTCGTGCGACGTGGCCACCTGGGAGGCCGCCGGCGCGCGGCACCTCGCGGTCGCCGGAGGGTCGTCGTCCGGCGACGGCGGCTCAGCCGATGAGCACGGCACCGGGTCCGGCGGCGTCGACGGCGGTCCGCAGCCCCGCCGGCAGGCCGGCGTCGGCCACCGGCAGCCAGGTGGCGTCGTCGCCGGCGTCGCGCAACCAGACCCGCCCGTCCACGGCGACGACCCGGGCGCCCGTGGCGCTCGCCGTCGCCACCGCCCAGTGGCCCACCGCCCAGGCGCGCCGCTCGGGCGCGGCGTCCCGGCCCGGCGGCAGGGAGGTGGCGTCCACCTGCAGCACGCCGGCGGGCAGCACCTGGGAGGAGATCTCGACGAAGTCGCGCTGCAGCCGCGCCTGGATGGTGGCCAGGCGGGCGGGTGGCGTGGCCCCGGCGACCGGGGCGACGGCCGCGCCGTCCCCGCCGGCCGCCGCTGCGCCGTCAGCGGTGGCCTCCTCGACGGGGGCCAGATGGCAGGTCAGGGTCGCGGGGGAGTAGCCCGTCAGGGCCGTGGCGAACGCCCGGCCGCGGGTCTCGTGCTGGGCGTAGGCGTCCGGGAAGCCCGAGCGCTGGACGTCCTGGGCGGCGTCGGTGATCTCCTGGTCCTCCCAGCCCTCGACCGTGACCAGCACGTCGTAGAAGGCGTTGGTGGAGTAGACCGGGTCCATGATCTCCTCCACGGTGCCCCAGCCCTGGGAGGGGCGCTGCTGGAAGAGCCCGACGGAGTCGCGGTCGCCGTAGTCGATGTTGCGCATCTTCGACTCCTGCAGCGCGGTCGCGATCGCGATCGTCACCGCCCGCGCGGGCAGGTCGCGGTGCGCGGCCACGGCCGCGAACAGGGCGGCGTTGTCGGCCTGGTCCGCCTCCAGGGTCTGCTGGGAGCCGTCCTGAAGCGTCACGACGCAGTCGCCCGACGCCGGGGAGGTCACGAGCGCGTTGAGGGCCAGGACCACCGCGGTGATCGCGAGCCCGAGCCCGACGAGGACGGCGACGGCGGTGCCGGCGCAGCCGTGCGCGCGGGCGGACGTGCGCGGGACGGCCCCGGCGCGCCGGCCGGTGCGGGTGCGCCGGGCTCGGCCGGGCCGGGACGCTCGCGGGGGGTGTCTAGGCATGCAGGGCGGCGTTGAGCTCCACCCCGGTGCCCTTGCGCGGGATCGCCTCGACGGCGCCGGAGAGGGAGTTGCGGCGGTAGAGCAGGTTGTCCTGGCCGGACAGCTCGCGGGCGGAGACGACCGGCGGCTCGTCGATCTGCCCCCGCTCCGGGCGCGTGCCGCCGCCGCTCAGCACCGCCACCTTGGTGCCGGCCGTGAGGTACAGGCCCGCCTCGACGACGCAGTCCGCGCCGAGGGAGATCCCCAGGCCGGCGTTGGCGCCGAGCAGCGAGCGCGGCCCGACGGAGATCACCTGCCTGCCGCCGCCCGAGAGGGTGCCCATGATCGACGCGCCGCCGCCGATGTCGGCGCCGTCGTGGACCACGACGCCCTGGGAGACGCGGCCCTCGACCATGGAGCGGCCCAGCGTGCCGGCGTTGAAGTTCACGAAGCCCTCGTGCATGACCGTGGTGCCCGGGGCCAGGTGGGCGCCGAGGCGCACGCGGTCGGCGTCGGCGATGCGCACGCCGGCCGGGACGACGTAGTCGACCATGCGGGGGAACTTGTCCACCCCGTGCACCGTCACGTGGCCGAGCTCGGCGCGCAGGCGCACCCGGGTCGCCTCGAAGCCCTCGACCGCGCACGGCCCGGCGGAGGTCCACACGACGTTGGGGAGCACGCCGAAGACGCCGTCGAGGTTGATGCTGTTCGGCGCGACGAGCGTGTGCGAGAGCAGGTGCAGGCGCAGGTAGGCGTCGGCGGTCGAGGCGGGCGCGGCGTCGAGGTCGATCTCGGTGCGCACGACCGCGATTCGGACCTGGCGGACGGCGTCGGCGCGTTCGGCGCCGGCCAGCCCGGCGGGCGGCTCGGCGCCGTCCGGGGCGGCGCCCAGGGCGGGGGCGGGGTACCAGACGTCGAGGGTGTCGCCGGAGTCGGTGATGGTGGCCAGCCCGAAGGCCCAGGCAGTGCGCTCGGTCATGGCCGACAGCCTAAGGGGCGGGCGCGGGACCCAGCGGGGAGCGCCCGGCGTGTGTGATCAGTTGCGCACCAGGCGCGGGCCGACGGTGCGCGCGCCGAGCGCCGTGACCCGCCGGGACAGCTCACGGTCGGCGGTGGCGACCGCGACGTGCAGGTGCGCCGCGCCGTCCCCGCCGTCGAGCGCCTCGGCCACGGTCGCGACGACGGCGTCGTCGCCGCTGCCCTGGGCCGCGACGACCCGCACGCCGTCGGCGGTCTCGACGCCCCGCGCCTGGCCCTCGGTCACGAGCACGATCTCCGGGTACCAGCGCTGCCCGGGCAGGTTGAGGTCGCCGGCCGGGAGCCCCGCGCCGGCGAGGGCGGCGAGGTGGTCGCGCAGCCGCGTGGTCGCGCCCAGCCGGTCGGCCCACCACCGGTCGGGGCGGGAGCCGACCACGTTCGCGGCGTCGACCACGAGCACCAGGCGCCGCAGCATGGTGCGCAGCTCGGGCAGGGCGGCGGCGAAGGCCGGCAGCAGCTCGTAGCTCTCGAGGTCGGCCAGGGGGACCCAGCGCACCTCCAGGCTCTCCGGGTCGGCCACATGGGGCGTGAACGGGGCCGTGGCCTCGGCCAGGACGGTGGTGTACGCCCAGTCTGGATGCGCGAGCGCCCGCGAGGCCCGCACCCGCAGCGACGCGGGCACCACGCCGGCCTCCTCGGCCGCCTCGCGCACGGCGCCGCGCACCGGCGACTCCCCGTCGCCCAGCGCCCCGCCCGGCAGGCCCCAGGTGCCGCCGTGGTGGGACCACAGCGCGCGGTGCTGGAGGACCAGCTCGGTGCCGGCCGCGCCCCTCCGCCACAGCAGCAGGCCGGCGGCGCCGTTGAGCCCCCAGTGCTGGTTGCCGCAGGCGCACTCCACCCAGCCGTCACCGGGCTGGCGGTGCACCCGGGCGTCGGGTGGGCGGTGCAGGGTCACCGGCCCAGCCTCGCACACCCGGGCCGCGCGGATCGCGCCGCAAGTGGTGCTGGTGTGACTGTGTGCCGGGGCGTCCGCGCAGGTCGCCGTCCGCCGCCACGTCCCATGGGCCCCGCTTGTGGCGCGATCCGCGCGGACGCGGGTGGTGCTGGGCATCGGCTCGCCAGGTCCCTGGCCTCGCTCGCGTGGAGGAGCGTCGGGTCGGAGGGCTTCGGGGGGTCGCGGCGCTGGAGGCCCTCAGACGTTGCCGCGGCGGATGTTGCCCGTCAGGCCTCGTCGTCGAGCGGGTCGATCTGGCAGATGACCGCGCCGGTGGCGACGTTCTGCCCCACGGCGGCGGCCATGCCGTGCACCCGGCCCGCACGGTGGGCGACCAGCGGCTGCTCCATCTTCATGGCCTCGAGCACCACGACCAGGTCCCCCTCGGCGACCAGCTCGCCGTCGGCCACGGCGACCTTGACGATCGTGCCCTGCATGGGGGAGCACAGCGCCGCGCCATTGGTCCCGGCCGAGCCGGCGGAGCGGGCGGCGGCCCGGCGACCGGGCCGGCGGGCGGCGCCGCGCGGCCCGGTGGAGATGCCCAGGCCGGCGGGGATGACCACCTCGAGGCGCTTGCCGGCCACCTCGACGACGACCCGCTCGGTGGCCTCGCCGGCCTCCTCGGCGGGCGCCGGCGCCGGGGCCACCGGGGCGGCCTTGGGCAGCTGGCGCAGCTTCTCGGCGTAGTCGGTCTCGATCCAGGTGGTGTGCACCCGGAAGCTCTCGGGGCCGTCGGCGGCGACGAAGTCGGGCTCGCCGAGCACCGAGCGGTGGAAGGGCAGCACCGTGGGCAGGCCGACGATCTCCGTCTCGCGCAGCACCCGGCGGGCGCGCTCGAGGGCCTGGGTGCGGGTGGCGCCGGTGACGATGATCTTGGCGAGCATGGAGTCGAAGGCGCCGGAGATGGAGTCCCCGGCGACGACGCCGCTGTCCACGCGCACGCCCGGCCCGGACGGCCAGGTGAGCGAAGCGATGGTGCCGGGGGCGGGCATGAAGCCGGCAGCGGGGTCCTCGCCGTTGATGCGCAGCTCGATGGAGTGCCCGCGCGTGGCGACCTGGGTGTAGCCGAGCTCCTCGCCGGCCGCCAGGCGCAGCTGCTCGCGCACCAGGTCGATGCCGGTGACCTCCTCGCTGACCGGGTGCTCGACCTGCAGCCGGGTGTTGACCTCGAGGAAGGAGATGGTGCCGTCCTGGCCGACGAGGAACTCACAGGTGCCGGCGCCGACGTAGCCCGCCTCGCGCAGGATCGCCTGCGAGGCGCGCACCAGCCGGTCCTCCTGCTCGGGGGTGAGGAACGGCGCGGGGGCCTCCTCGACGAGCTTCTGGTGGCGGCGCTGCAGGGAGCAGTCGCGGGTGGAGACGACGACGACGTTGCCGGCCTCGTCGGCCAGGCACTGGGTCTCCACGTGCCGGGGCCGGTCGAGGAAGCGCTCGACGAAGCACTCACCGCGCCCGAAGGCGGCCGTGGCCTCGCGGACGGCGGAGTCGAACAGCTCGGGGATCTCCTCGCGGGTGCGCGCCACCTTCAGGCCGCGGCCGCCGCCGCCGAACGCGGCCTTGATGGCCACGGGCAGCCCGTGCGCGTCGGCGAAGGCGAGCACCTCGTCGGCGTCGGCGACCGGGTCGGGGGTGCCGGGCACCAGCGGCGCCCCCACCTTCTGGGCGATGTGCCGGGCGGTGACCTTGTCGCCGAGGGCGTCGATGGCGGCCGGCGGGGGACCGATCCACACCAGGCCGGCGTCCAGCACGGCCTGGGCGAACGTGGCGTTCTCGGAGAGAAAGCCGTAGCCGGGGTGCACGGCGTCGGCGCCGCTGCGGCGTGCGACGTCGAGCAGCTTGCCGGCGTCGAGATAGGTCTCGGCGGCGCGCTGGCCCTGCAGGCCGTAGGCCTCGTCGCAGAGCTTGACGTGCAGGGCGTCGCGGTCGGAGTCGGCGTAGACCCCGACCGTGGCCAGGCCCGCGTCGGCGCACGCGCGGGCCACCCGGACGGCGATCTCCCCGCGGTTGGCGATGAGCACCTTGGTCAGCCGCCGCGTGCTGCCCGGCTGCCTCGAGGTGCCCGTCATTCCACGCTCCTGGTTCTCGGGCCCGCCGGTGCGGGCTCTTCGGTGCCTGGGCGGCCGGGGGGCCGCGCGGCAGGCGTCGGGTACGCGCGATCGCGCGGCCCGACCGGGCCACGTTAGCGGGGTGTGCCCGGCTGGTCCCACTCCGACCTGCCCGCGCCGCTCAAGTCTGATCATCCTGCCAACGGGCCTCGGCGGCGGTTGTGGGGTCCCGACAACTCTCGGGCGTGCGACGCGTCACATCGCCGGTGTCGTTGTAGCACCGGTACAAACGGAGCGGCTGGGAGGATGGCCGCGTGCCCGAACAGCCCGAGCTCCCGCACCCGATCACCGGCCAGCGCTTCCCCTCGCCGGTGCCGCCCGGCACCGGCTGGCCGGGCGACCCCGCGGGGCCGGGAACGCCCGTCGCCACGAGCGCGGGGGAGGTGGCCGCCCTCGCCGCCACCGCGGCCGACGTCGCCTCCCTCGACGCCCGGGTGTCCGTGTGCCGGGCGTGCCCCCGGCTGGTCGCGTGGCGCGAGGCGGTGGCCACTGCCGGCCGGCGCGCGTCGTTCGCCGACCAGCCGTACTGGGGCCGGCCGGGCCCCGGCTTCGGCGACCCGCGACCCCAGGTGCTCGTCGTCGGCCTGGCGCCGGCCGCCAACGGCACCAACCGCACCGGACGGATGTTCACCGGCGACCGCAGCGGGGACTGGATCTACGCCGCGCTGCACCGGGCCGGCTACACGACCCAGGCGACCAGCCGGGCCAGTGGCGACGGGCTGGAGCTGCGCGGCGTACGCATCGTCGCTGCCGTGCGGTGCGCGCCGCCGGCCAACCGGCCCACCCCGGAGGAACGGGCGACGTGCGGGCAGTGGCTCGACCGCGACCTCGCCCTGGCGGCGCCCGGCCTGCGGTCGATGCTGGCGCTCGGGGCGATAGGGTGGGACGCCGCGCTGGCGAGCGCCCGGCGCCTGGGATGGACGGTGCCCCGCCCCAAGCCGCGGTTCGGTCACGGTGCCCGCGCGGACCTGGTCACGCCCGACGGGCGCCAGGTGCGGCTGCTGGCCAGCTACCACGTGAGCCAGCAGAACACCTTCACCGGGAAGCTGACCGAGGCCATGCTCGACGACGTCATCGCCCGGCTCTGAGCCGGGGCGACCACAGGTCGGTGATCGCCACGCCGAGGTCGGCGAGGAGCTCGCGAAGCAACGGCAGGCTGACGCCGACGACGCCGTGGTAGTCGCCGTCGATGCCGGTGACGAACGGCCCGCCGATCCCGTCGACGGTGAACGCGCCCGCCACCGCGAGCGGCTCCCCCGTGGCGACGTAGGCGTCGATCTCGGCGTCGGTCAGGTCGGCGAAGCGCACGACGGTCGACGACGTCGCCCCCACCTCGGTCGCGTCCCCGGTGCGCATGATCCAGTGCCCGGTGTGCAGGACGCCGGCGCGCCCGCGCATGCGCCGCCAGCGGGCCACGGCGTCGGCCGCGTCGGCCGGCTTGCCGAGCACCTCGGGCCCGCCGGGCCCGTCGAGCTCGAGCATCGAGTCGCATCCGAGGACCAGGTCGGCCTGGCCGGCCTCGGGCGCGCCGGCCCGGACGTCCCGGGCCTTGGCCCGGGCGAGGAGCAGCACCTGCTCCGCGGCTGGGACGGCGCCTCTGCCGCTCCGTGCGGCGTCGTCGGCCGCGGCGGCGAGCAGGGCGGGCTCGTCGACCCCGGAGATGGCCACGAGCGGTTCGATGCCGGCCGAGCGCAGGGTGCTCAGGCGGGCGGGCGAGGCGGAGGCGAGGAGCAGCGTCGTCACGCCGCCAGCCTAGGTAACCGGGCCGCGGTGCCCCGAGGGGTGACCCCTAACTCACCCTGCCGCCCGGTAGGGGTGAAAATTTCCGGGCCGTAACAAGAAGGTTATGGCCGCGAAACATGTCCGTAACGCGGGCTACCTGCGGATATTTCCGAACGGCATTCTTCCGCTTCCCAAAGCGTCCGATATGTGCGCCCTTCACCCCCCGATCTCGGGTGTGCGCGCGACACGTGTCGACGTAGCCTGAATGTCCCGGGCCAGGCCCGGTCAGTGCGGACCAGGGGAAAGATGGGGGTCCATGTCCTACGCGCTGGGCATCGACATCGGCACGAGCTTCGTCGCAGCGTCCGTGGCCCGACAGACCTCCGGGCACGCGACGCCCCCGCAGTCCCTCCACCTCGGCGCTCGCGCCGCCAGCGTGCCGTCGGTTGTCTTCGTCGGCGCCGACGGCCAGGTGCTCGTCGGCGACGCGGCGGAACGGCGCGGCACCGCCGCGCCTGACCGCGTCGTGCGGGAGTTCAAGCGGCGGATCGGTGACCCGGTCCCGGTGATGGTCGGCGACCTCGCCGTCGCGCCGGAGGACATCCTCGCCACGATCGCCCGGTGGGTGGTCGACCGCGCCGGGGAGCAGGAGGGCGCGCCGCCCGACGCGATCGCCGTCGCGCACCCCGCGGGCTGGGGGCCCTACAAGCTCTCCCTCGTGCGTCAGGCGCTCGCCGCGGTCGGTCTCGCCGACGCCGAGCTCATCAACGAGCCGCAGGCGGCCGCCCTGCACTACGCCTCGCAGGAGCGGGTGGACACGGGCGCCACCATCGCCGTGTACGACCTCGGCGGCGGCACCTTCGACGTCGCGCTCCTGCGCAAGACCGGCCCGGACGCCTTCGAGATCCTGGGCCGCCCGGACGGGATCGAGCGCCTCGGCGGCGCCGACTTCGACGAGGCCGTCCTCACGCACGTGGCCGCCAGCGTGGGCGAGCCGCTCGCCCGCCTGGACCCCACGGACCCCGACGACCGCCTCGCCCTGACCCGGCTGCGGCGCGAGTGCACGGAGGCCAAGGAGGCGCTGTCCGACGACGTCGAGGCCAGCGTGCCGGTGCTGGTCCCCGGCGCGCAGGGCCAGGTCCGGATCGTGCGGGCCGAGCTCGAGGCGATGATCGGCCCCGCGGTGCGGGAGACGGTCGGGATGCTCCGGCATGCGCTGGACACCGCGGAGCTGGACCCCGAGGACCTCAGCACCATCCTCCTCATCGGCGGCTCCTCGCGGATCCCACTGGTGGCGCAGGTGCTCTCCGAGGAGCTCGGCCGCCCGATCGCCATCGACGCCGACCCCAAGGCGAGCATCTCCCTCGGTGCGGCGCTGGCCGCTGCCGCGCCCCTGGCCGCGGCGGCCGAAGCATCCCAGGCCCCGACCCTCGTCGCCGTCCCGGGCGGCCAGGTCGCGGCCGATGGCGACGGGCACGACGCCCCCGCAGCCCCGGACGTCGAGGTGGCCGCCTTCGCGCGCGGCCGGACGACGTTCGAGATGCCGCAGCAGCCAGACCATCCCGGACGCCGGGCCGGCAGGCGGGTGGCCGCCGTCGCCGCCGTCGTGGTGGGCCTGACCCTCGGGACGGCGGTGGCCGGCGAGGCGCCGACGGCGATCCAGGAGGCGCTCGACCGCACCTTTCCCCTGAAGGAGCTGCGACAGGGGGCGCCGGGCGCGGCGGCCGCGCAGGCGCCCACCTCCGATGAGACGACCGGCTCGTCGAAGCGCACCTCTGGGGCCGCCGAGCGGGAGGACCGCACGAAGGAGGCCGAGGACCCGACCACCGACGCCCCGCAGAGCACCGGCACGCCCCAGGAGGCGAGCGCCGACGGCGACCTCGCGCCGAGCGGCCCGGCGACCGGGCAGCTGACGGACGGGGCGACGGCGAACGGCGGGACGCCGACCACCAAGCCGTCGTCGCCGAGCGCCGGCCCCACTACCGAGCCGCCGACGACCCCGCCGCCCACCACGGATCCGCCGACACCCACGCCGGAGGCGACGCCGACTCCGTCCCCCGAGCCCACACCCGAGCCGACGCCGACTCCGTCCCCTGAGCCCACACCCGAGCCGACGCACACGATCGACCAGCCGCCGGCGGAGCAGACGCCTCCACCGGACGGCGGCGGGGGCGCGACGGGCGAGCCGACCGGAGGGACCTCGACCGCGCCGTCCGAAGACGGCGCGACCACGTCGTCCGACGGAGCTGCCGGATGAGCCCGGTGGACACCGTGCCGCGCCCCGGAGGGCCGTCGCCGGCCGCACGCAGCGCAGTCGCCGCGCTGCGCAGCCAGGCGGCCGGCCGGCCGGACGAGCGGCTGGTGGTGGACATCACCGGTCCCGGGGGCTCGGGCAAGACCGCGCTGCTCGCCGAGCTCGCCGCCGCGTACCGGTCGGGCGGGCTAGAGGTCCGCGGGGCGCACGACGACCTGCAGGCGCTGCCGGCCAGGTGCGCGGTGCTCGCCGACGACGCCCACGAGCTGGGCGAGGACGCGCTCGACTGGCTGCGGGAGCTCACGGAGTCGGGGGAGGCGCACGTCGTCGTAGCGCACCGCTCCTGGCCGCAGTCCCCGGCGCTGCGGCGGCTGGTCGCCGCGCTGCGCCGCCACCGGGCGCCGGTGGTGCTCGGGCCGCTCGAGCGGCCGGAGGTCTCCGCCCACCTCGCCGCCGCCCTCGGGCGTCCCGTGCCCACCCACCTCGCGGAGGCGTTGGTCGAGCGGACGGGCGGCATGCCCTGGCTGGTGCACCGCACGGTGGCGGCGCTCGGCGACGTCGACGGCGCCCGCTCGCTCCCCGCCGCGGCCGAGGCGCAGGTGGCCGACCAGCTCGGGCACGAGCTCGAGCACCTCGAGCGCGACGTCCGCAGGCTGCTGGCGGCGCTCGCCGTGGGCTACGACCTCTCCGGCCAGGTGCTGCCGCCGGTGCTCCGCGAGGTGGCCACCACGGATGGGCAGGACGCGGCGGACGACCTCGTCGACGCCGCACGCGCCAGCGGCCTGCTCACTGCCAGCGGAGATCTCATCCCCCTCGTGCGCGAGGCGATGCTCCGGACGACGCCGGCTCATCAGCTGCGCGAGCTCCAGCGGTCCCTCGTGGACGCGTTGCTGGCGGAGGGGCAGCCGCTGGACGACGTGGCACGCGTCCTCGCGCGGACGGGGCTGAAGGACCGGCGGGTCGCGCAGACCCTCGAGCGCGCCGCCGACGGCGTGCTGCCGAAGGACCCCGCCCTGGCGGGCGAGCTCTACGACGAGGCCGCCGCTGCCGGCGCCGACGACCTGGCGACCGCCGCCCGCCGGGCCCAGGCCGCCGCGCTCGCCGGCGACCTCGACGCCGCCGGCCGGATCCTGGACGACCTCCTCACCCGCGAGGACGCGCCGGACCTGGCGCGCGCCGTGGACGTGGCGGCCGCGGTGTGGGCGCAGCGCGGGATGCTCGCCCGCAGCGCCGAGGTCTACCGCTGGTTCGGCCCCGCCCGCATCGGGGCGTCGGCCCCGCTGGCGGCCGTCTACATGTACGCCGTCGGGGACCGCGAGGGCGGGGACGCCATGCTCGAGGCCGCCGCCACGCGGGGCACCCCCACGCTGCTCGCCGGCGCGCTGGCCCTGATGGGCCAGGGCGTGCGGGAGTCGCTCGCCGGCTCGCCCACCCGGGCCCTGGCGATGCTCGTGCGCGCCTCGGACATGATGACCGCGACGGGCAGCGCCCTGCCCCTGCCCGACACCCCGGCGGCGCTCGCGGCCCTGGTGGCGCTGGACAGCGGCGACCCCGCGACCGCCGGGACCGTCATCGACGCCGCGATCGAGGGTGGCCAGGGCGGCGCCGCGGCGCGCCCGCGGCTGCTGCTGCTGCGCGCCTGGGTGGCGATGGTGAACGACCGGCCCGACCAGGCCCGTGCCGCCATCGCCGAGGCGACCGCCGGCCGGCCCCTGCACGCACGCGACGACCTGCTGCTGCGCGCCCTGCACGTGGGCCTGGCACGCCGGGCGGACGACGCGGCCGGGCTGACCGTGGCCTGGGCGCGGGCACGGGAGTCCCTCCTGCACCACCCCGTGGACCTCTTCGGCCTGCTGCCGCTGGGGGAGCTGCTGGTCGCGGCGGCTCGCCTGCGCGACCGGGACCGGCTCCAGCCGCACATCGACGAGGCCTGGGCGCTGCTCGCGGGACTCGACGACGCGCCGCTGTGGTCGGTGCCGCTGCACTGGGCCGAGATACGGGCCGCGATCCAGGCCGACAGGCCCGGCGACCTGGCCCCGCACGCCGCCGCGCTCGTGCGCGCGGCGGGCAAGAACCGGCTTGCCGCCGTGCTCGCCAAGGCCGGACGCGCATGGGTCACGGTGCTCGCCGAGCGCTTCGACCCTGCCACGGTGGAGTCCGCCGCGCGCGGGCTCGCCGCGGTGGGGCACACCTGGGACGGCTCGCGCCTGGCGGGGCACGCCGCGGCGCGCGCCGCCGACCGCAAGGACATGGCGCGGCTGCTGGCGTGCGCCCGCGACCTGCACCCCGGCCGCTCCGCCGAGCCGCTGGAGCCGGCGGAGTCCGCGGCCCGCACGCCCGACGAGGCAGGCGCCGACGTCTCGGGCCTCAGCGCCCGCGAGCGCGAGGTCGCCCGGCTGGTGCTGGCGGGGAAGACCTACCGCGAGATCGGGGAGACGATCTACATCTCGCCGCGTACCGCCGAGCACCACATCGCCCGGATCCGGCGGCGGCTGGGCGCCACCACTCGCTCCGAGCTCCTCGACCGGCTGCGTGTCGCACTCGGTCAGGAAGAGGACCTGACCTTCAACTGATGTGGAACGGCCTGCGGCACCGGCCAGCGGCCATCCGGGTCCCACCGGCGTTCTCGGCGCGAAGGGGTGTGCGGCGCCGAACCAGGGGGCCGCGGGGAGCGGCAAGAGCGCGCCGCAGGCCGGGGACCTGTGAAGTCGCCCCGATCAGGCGGGGGATCGGCGTCCCCAAACCCCTCTTCCCCCCTATACCGGGCCCGTCCGGTCCCCCTCACCCCCTCACCCCGGAGGGTGAGAAGGGCAGTGGTCCGGACCCCCTTAGGGGCCGCTCGGGCGGGGAGGGGGCCCCGATGTGGGGCCCTCCCCCCTCGCCATACGTTCGTTGACGAGTCGGGTTAACCCGCCCGGCGTGATCTTCGACGACGAGGACCGACCATGACTTCCATTCCCAGCATGTTGCTCGAGTTCATCATGAACCTCCTCCAGGACCCGAAGGCCGCCGAGGACTTCCGGGACGACCCGCACGGCACGCTCGAGGCCGCCGGCCTCGGCGGGATCTGCGGCGCGGACGTGGACGCCGTGATGCCGGTGGTGCTCGACCGGTCCCCGATCTCCTTCGACCGGGACTACGAGACCGGCGGCAACGTCTCCGGCGGGCGCGACCACCGCCCGGACTACGACCGGCCTGACCGCGACAAGCCCGACTACGACAAGCCCGACCGCGACAAGCCCGGCCACGACCACGACAAGCCGGGCCACGGCCACGACAAGCCCGGCCACGACCACGACGACGACCACGACCACGCGGTGCAGCAGCTGCACTACGTGCTGAACAAGTACTCCTACACGTCCACCGTGGACGACCGCGACACGATCGTGGACCAGTCGGTGAACCAGAACATCTGGGCCAACGGCGACGTCACCCAGTACTTCGACAACGAGCTGACCCTGGCCTCGGGCGACGGCGCGATCGCTGCCGGCGGCGACGTCGACGCCTCGACGACGGACAACTCCGACCACTCCACCAACGTGGACATCGAGGACTCGGAGTTCAACATCGGCAACACCGACGTGCACGTCGACGACTCGTTCAACAAGGAGACCGACGTCGACATCGAGGACTCCTTCAACGACGACCACTCGGACAACTCCGACCACTCCACCAACCTCGACCTAGAGGTGGACGACTCCTTCAACGACAACTCCGACAACTCCGTGGACAACTCGGTGGACGTCGAGGACTCCTTCAACAAGGAGGTCGAGGTCGAGGACTCCTTCAACAAGGACGTCGACATCGACGACTCCTTCAACGAGAAGCACACCGACATCGACTACACGGACAACTCGGACAACTCCGTGACCGAGACCGACGTGGAGATCGAGGACTCCTTCAACAAGGACCAGTCGACCAACGTCGACGTCGAGCTGGAGGAGTCCTTCAACCAGGACAACTCCACCAACGTCGAGAAGGACGTGGACGTGGACGTGGAGGACTCGTTCAACGACAACTCCACCAACACCGAGACCGACGTCGACGTGGAGGACTCCTTCAACGACAACGAGCTCGAGGCCTGATGGGCGCCGGGACGGCAATCCCGGCTGCTGTCCCGGCCCGCCCCCATCCCCGGCGTCCCCGCGGGTCGAAACCCCTATCTGACGCCTGAGCGCAGGGGACACAACCCCGATGTGACCCCGGTCACGGCACCCATAGTTTCGGAACCAGCCGGGGCGGCCCTCCACCCGGCACCCACAACCCCAAGGACGAGGAAGACGAGATGACCACCATCGCGAACGAGCTGCTCGACTTCATCCTGAAGCTGCTGAAGGACGACGAGGCGGCGGAGAAGTTCAAGAAGGACCCCGAGGGGTCGCTGAAGGAGCACGGCCTGGACAAGGTCGGCAAGGACGACGTCGACGCCGTCATGCCGGTGATCCTGGACCGCGCGCCGATCTCCTTCGACCGCGAGTACGACACCGGGGGCAACTACTCGGGCGGCCGCGACCACGACGGCGGCTGGGGCGGCTGGGGCTACGGCGGCGGCCGGGACGACGACGACCACGGCCACGGCGGTGGGCGCGACAAGGACGACGACCACGGCCACGGCGGTGGGCGCGGCCGGGACGACGACGACGACAAGGGCCACGGCCACGGTGGGGGCCGCGACGACGACGGGGACGACCACAGCCACGCGGTGCAGCAGCTGCACTACGTGCTGAACCACTACTCGTACACGTCCACCGTGGACGACCGCGACACGATCGTGGACCAGTCGACGAACCAGAACATCTGGGCCAACGGCGACGTGACCCAGGTCTTCGACAACGAGGCCGTCATCGCCTCGGGCGACGAGGCGATCGCTGCCGGCGGCGACGTCGACGCCTCGACGACGGACAACTCCGACCACTCCACCAACGTGGACATCGAGGACTCGGAGTTCAACATCGGCAACACCGACGTGCACGTCGACGACTCGTTCAACGAGGAGACCGACGTCGACATCGAGGACTCCTTCAACGACGACCACTCGGACAACTCCGACCACTCGACGAACCTCGACGTGGACCTGGAGGACTCCTTCAACGACAACTCCGACAACTCCGTGGACAACTCGGTGGACGTCGAGGACTCCTTCAACAAGGAGGTCGAGGTCGAGGACTCCTTCAACAAGGACGTCGACATCGACGACTCCTTCAACGAGAAGCACACCGACATCGACTACACGGACAACTCGGACAACTCCGTGACCGAGACCGACGTGGAGATCGAGGACTCGTTCAACACGGACCAGTCGACGAACCTCGACCTGGAGGTGGACGAGTCCTTCAACGAGGACAACTCCACCAACGTCGAGAAGGACGTGGACGTGGACGTGGAGGACTCTTTCAACGACAACTCCACCAACACCGAGACCGACGTCGACGTGGAGGACTCCTTCAACGACAACGAGGTCGACCTCGCCTGACGCAGGTCGCGCGACGCAGGAGGGCCCGGCGCGGGGAAGCACCCCCGCGCCGGGCCCCTGTGTGGTGTCATGGTCGGACCCGGGCCGAGGAGGACCCATGGTGGATCTGGTCAAGCTGGTCGGACGTGGGATGGAGCTGACGGACGCGGCCCGGCGGCCCGACCTGCTCCAGCGGTTGCGCGGCACACGCCAGCGCCTGCTCGACCCGAACATCCGGGTGCTCGTGGTCGGCGAGTTCAAGCAGGGCAAGAGCCAGCTCATCAACGCCCTCGTCAACGCACCGGTGTGCCCGGTGGACGATGACGTCGCCACCTCGGTGCCCACCGTGGTCAAGCACGGCGACCCGCCCTCCGCCGTCGTGCTGGTCCCCACCTCCGACGGCACGGGCGAGGGGGAACCGTCCTTCGAGCGGCGGCCGGTGCCCATCGACCAGCTCGCCGCGCAGGTCTCCGAGGCGGGCAACCCCGGCAACTCCCGCCGGCTGCTCGCCGCCGAGGTCGGGCTGCCGCGCAAGCTCCTCGACGGCGGGCTCGCCATCGTCGACACCCCCGGCGTCGGTGGCCTCAGCTCCGCGCACGGGCTCACCACGCTGACCGCCCTGCCCACGGCGGACGCCATGCTGCTCGTCTCCGACGCCTCCCAGGAGTACACCGAGCCGGAGATCCACTTCCTGCGCCAGGCGATGCGGGTGTGCCCCAACGTGGCGTGCGTGCTGACCAAGACCGACCTGTACCCGCACTGGCGGCGCGTGGCCGACCTCGACCGCGCGCACCTGGACCAGGTGGGCAAGGAGATCCCGCTGTTCCCCGTCTCCTCCACCCTGCGGCTCACCGCGGCGCAGCTCGGGGACGCCGAGCTCAACGCCGAGTCCGGCTTCCCCGAGCTCGTGGCGTACCTGCGCCGCGACATCGTCGGCCAGGCCGCCCGGCTCTCGCGGCGCTCCGTGGCCAACGACCTGCTCTCCACCACCGAGCACCTGCGCCTGTCGCTGCAGTCCGAGCTCTCGGCCCTGCAGGACCCGGAGAGCACCCCGCAGATGCTCGCCGGCCTGGAGACCGCCCGCCAGCAGGCCGACGAGCGGCGCAAGCGCTCCGCCAAGTGGCAGACGACCCTGAACGACGGCGTCACCGACCTCATCTCGGACATGGAGTACGACCTGCGCGACCGCATGCGCGCGATCCAGCGCGACGCCGAGCAGGCCATCGACGCCGGAGATCCGGGGCCGGTGTGGGACCAGTTCGCCGTCTGGTTGGAGCAGCGCGTCGCCGCGGCCGTCTCGGACACCTTCATCTGGACGAACGAGCGGGCCCAGTGGCTGGCCGGGCAGGTGGCCGACCACTTCGCCCAGGCGGGGGACGTGAGCGTGCCCGAGCTCCAGGTGGCCGACACCCAGAACGTGCTCGACGCGGTCGTGCCCGTGGAGGACCTCGACCCGGGCAACCTCGGCGTGGGGCAGAAGGTCCTCATCGGCATGCGCGGCTCCTACGGCGGCGTGCTCATGTTCGGCCTGCTCACCGGCATCATCGGGATGTCGCTGGTGAACCCCATCTCGGTGGGCGCCGGCGCGCTGCTGGGCGCCAAGGCCTACAAGGACGACAAGGAGGCCCGGCTCAAGCGGCGCCAGGCCGACGCGAAGAGCATCGTGCGCCGCCAGATCGACGAGGTGGTCTTCCAGGTCGGCAAGCAGCTGAAGGACCGGCTGCGGCTGGTGCAGCGGGCCATCCGCGACCACTTCACCGACATCGCGGAGGAGTACCACCGCTCCCTGCAGGAGTCGGTGCTCATGGCGCAGAAGGCGGCCACCGTGCTGGCGTCCGAGCGTGACGCCCGCATCCGCCAGATCACCTCCGAGCTCGCCGCCGTGGCCGACCTGCGCAAGCGCGCGGCGGCCCTGGACGATCCCGGGCAGGACGACGGCGCGGCGAACCGTCCCCAGCCGGCCCGCCGGGCCCCGGGCGGCGGCACGGCGGCGCCCAGCAGGCTGGCGGCCCCGACCCGGCCGGCGTCGCCGACCGAGCCGGCTGCCCCGACCCGGCCGGCTGCGCCGACCGAGCCGGCTGCCCCGACCCGGCCCGCTGCCCCGACCCGGCCGGCTGCCCCGACCCGGCCCGCCGCGCCCACGGGTCCCGCGACGGGCACCACGGCGCCGGCGGGGCGCCCATGACCTCCACCGCGGAGGCGGCCGCCGCGCTGGTGCGCGAGGCGCTCGGCGTCTACGCCGACGACGCCGCCGCGCGACCGCTCCTGGAGCAGTACGCCCGGCGGCTGGAGGAGCCGCTGCGCGTCGCCGTCGCCGGGAAGGTCAAGGCCGGGAAGTCGACCCTGCTCAACGCCGTCATCGGCGAGGAGATCGCGCCCACCGACACGGGCGAGTGCACCCGGGTGGTCACCTGGTACCGCTACGCCCGCACCCCGCGGGTGACGCTGCACCCGCACGACGGCGACCCACGGCCGCTGCCGGTGCGGCGCGTGGACGGGCGGCTGCGGCTGGACCTCGGCGGGACCCCGGCGGAGGACGTCGCCCGCCTGGTGGTGGACTGGCCCTCGGCCCGCCTGCGCGACCTGACCCTGATCGACACGCCCGGCATCGCGTCCCTCTCCCAGGACGTCTCCGCGCGCACCACCGCGTTCCTCACCCCCGAGGACACGCCCTCCCAGGCAGACGCCGTCGTGTACCTGCTGCGCCACCTCCACGCCTCGGACGTGCGCTTCCTGGAGTCCTTCCGGGACACCGTCGCCGCCCGGTCCGGCACGGTCAACGTGCTCGGGGTGCTCTCGCGGGCGGACGAGATCGGGGCCGGGCGCATCGACGCCCTGCTCTCCGCCCGGGACATCGCCCGCCGGTACCGCGAGGACGGCACGCTGCGCACCCTGGCGCTGGACGTGGTGCCCATCGCCGGGCTGCTCGCCCAGTCCGCGCGCACGCTGCGCGAGTCCGAGTACGCGGCGCTGCGCCGGCTGGCCGCGCTGGACCGGGCGGCGCGGGAGCGGATGCTCGTCTCCGCCGACCGGTTCACCCGCCCCGACTCCCCGCTGGACCTGCCGGAGGAGGCCCGGGCCGCGCTGGTGGAGCGCTTCGGCCTGTTCGGGATCCGGCTCGCCGTGGCGCTGCTGCGCGGCGGCATCGCGGACTCCACCGCCCTGGCCCACGAGCTCGCCCGGCGCAGCGGCCTGGAGGAGCTGGTGCGCCTGCTGGCCGTGCAGTTCGAGGCCCGCGCGGCGGCCCTGAAGGCCCGGACGGTGCTGCTCGGCGTCGAGCGGCTGGTGCGCGAGCGCCCCCGCCCGGGGGCCGAGCCGCTCCTCGGCGGGCTGGAGCGCATCGCCGCCGGCGCGCACGAGTTCCGGGAGCTGCGGCTGCTCGCCGCCGTGCGCACCGAGGGGCTGGCCGTGCCGCCGGAGCTGGCGCGCGAGGCGGAGCGGCTGCTCGGCGCCCGTGGCACCGACCCCGCGCACCGGCTCGGGCTGCCCGACGGCGCGGGCCCCGAGCAGGTGCGCGACGCCGCGCGCGCGGCCCTGGCCAGGTGGCGCACGGTCGGGGAGAGCCCGCTGACCACGCGGGCGACGGCGGAGGCGTGCCAGGTGCTGGTGCGCAGCTGCGAGGCGCTGCTCGCGGGCGCGACGCCCCGCGCGCGGCTGGTGCTAGGACCGGAGCCAGGCGCCGACCTTGGGCAGGCACGCGGCGACGAACGCCGCGCAGGCTAGGAGCAGCTGGCCGATCAGCAGCCAGCGCACCGCCGCGCCGTCGGCGCCGGGCGCGGCCAGGAACTCCTGGACCACCACCGTGACCACGGCGTGCACCACCGTGACGACGAACAGCGCCACCCGGGCCCACCCGCGCCGGCGCACCAGCGCCCGCAGGAACAGCAGCTCGAGGAGGATGAGCAGCCCGATGGCGCCGAGGCTGCCGTAGAGCACCATGCTCGCCGCCGCCTCGACGACGTCGGTTCCCCGCCCGGGGTCGAGGTCGGCGATGCGCGTCTGGAGTGACTCGAGCTGCGCCTCGCGCCCGAGGTAGGCCACGGCCGCGGCCACCAGGCCGGCCACGAAGCTGAGGATCCACAGCGTGCGGGCCGCCTTGAGCGGGCCCGGCTGCTCGGGCGACAGCGGCTCGATGGGCGGCGGTGTGGTGTCCGACATGACGGGCCGCACCGGCTGCTGGCCGATGCGCAGCTTTGCCGGCTCCTGCTGGCCGGCGGGCGCGCCGCCGTCGGGCTGCGCCGGCGCGCCCGTCCCGGGCCGGGTCCTCAGCGGCGCGGTGTCGTGCCGGTCTCCCTCCGGCGGAGCGGCCTCCCGGCCCTGCCCCGGGCCGTCCGGCGCGTCGGCAGGCCGGCCCGGCACGCCGTCGATGTCCGCGGGGCCCGGCGCCCGGTGACGTCCTGACGGCGGCTTCGCCGCCCCCTGCTGCTCGGCCATGCGGGCAATCTATCCGCCTCGCGGCGCGGGCGCGTCCGGTTCGCCGCGGCGCCGGGCGGCAAGAGGAGGGACGCCGTCCGGTTCGCCGGCACCGCCGGACGCCCGGAGCCCGACCCGTCGAACGCCTCGGGCGATCAGACGAGCGCCCCGCGCAGCACGTCGAGGCCGACGGAGCCGACGTCGAGGGCGCGGCGGTGGAACGCCTTGAGGTCGAAGTCCTCCCCGCGCGCCCGGGCGGCGGCGCGCGAGGCGTCGCGGATCTCCTCCCACAGCCGCTGGCCGATCTTGTAGCTCGGTGCCTGTCCCGGCCAGCCGAGGTACCGGTCGAGCTCGAACGCCAGGAAGCCCTCGGCCATGTTGGCGTTGGCCTTGAGGAACGGCCACGCCCTGGCCGCGTCCCAGGTGCCCCCGCCCCACTCCTGAGGGGCGGGCTTGCCCAGGTGGACGCCGATGTCGAGGACGACCCGCGCCGCCCGCAGCCGCTGCCCGTCGAGCATGCCCATGCGGTCGCCCGGGTCCGCGAGGAAGCCGAGGTCGTCCATGAGCCGCTCGGCGTACAGCGCCCAGCCCTCGCCGTGCCCGCTGACCCAGGACGCCATCCGGCGCCACATGTTCAGCAGGCCGGAGCGGAAGGTGGTCTGGCCGATCTGCAGGTGGTGACCCGGGACGCCCTCGTGGTAGACGGTCGTCTTCTCCCGCCAGGTGGCGAACTCGGTCACGCCCTTGGGCACCGCCCACCACATCCGGCCCGGCCGGGAGAAGTCGGCGCTGGGGCCCGTGTAGTAGATGCCGCCGGACTGCGTGGGCGCGATGCGGCACTCCAGCCGGCGCACCGGCCCGGGGATGTCGAACTGGGCGCCGGCCAGCGCGGCGACGGCCTCGTCGGACGTCGCCTGCATCCACTCCCGCAGCGCCGTCGTGCCGTGCAGCGTCCGGGCGGGGTCCTTGTCCAGACGTGCCATGGCCTCCTGGATGTCGGTGCCCGGGCCGTAGAGCTCGTCCGCGACGGCCTGCTGCTCGGCGACGATCCGGGCCAGCTCCTGCAGGCCCCACTCGTAGGTCTCGTCCAGGTCGACCCTGGCGCCGAGGAAGTACCGCGACCACAGCTCGTACCGCTCGCGGCCGACGGCGTCGGCCTCCGGCGCGTCGGGGGCGATCTCCTCGCCGAGCATGCGGGCGAGGTCGGCGTAGGCCTGCCGGGCGTCGCGCGCGCCGGCCTCGAGGGCGGCGCCCAGCGCCCGGGAGGGGACCTCGCCGTCGGGCTGGGCGGAGCGGGTGAGGCTGGTGAAGAACGAGCTGTCGGCGTCGGCGAGCTCGTCGGCCTGCTTGATGCAGGCCACCACCTGGCGCAGCGCGGCCACGTGCCCGGCGGCGCGGGCGGCCCGCAGGGACTCCTGGTAGCCCTCCAGCGCCGCCGGGATCGCGCGGAGGCGCGCGGCGATGGTCTCCCAGTCGGCGGCCGTGGCGGCGGGCATGAGGTCGAAGACCTCGCGCACGGCCTGCACGGGGGAGGCGATGACGTTGAGCTCGCCGGTGAGCTCGCCGGCCTCCGCCAGCTCCACGGCCAGGCCCAGGCGCTCGCGCATGGCCGCGTGGGTGACCCGGTCGATGTCGTCGGCCGGCTCGGCCGTGGCCAGCTCGGCGAGCGTGGCCTTCTCCAGCGCCGTGCGCTCGGCGATCCCGGCGGGGGAGAGATCCGGCATGAGGGCGTCGTAGCCGGGCAGGCCCAGGCTGGTGGCCTGGAGCGGGTCGAGGGCCACGCTCCGCGCGACGTACCGGTCCGCGATGGCGTCCGTGGGCGTGGGCTGGCGCTCGGTATCGGTCACCCGACCGAGGGTAGTCCGGGGCTGCGGCCGCGCGACGGCGGGACGGCCGCGTCGGCGAGGGCGACCCGGAAGCCCTCCCGCCAGGTGCGGTGGCCGGGCGCCCACCCGAGCTCCCGCCTGGCCTTGGCGTTCGACGAGCCGCGGGCGACGGTCATCATCGAGACGACGTGCTCCCCGGCGAGCGGTCGCGCGAGCCAGGCCGGCACGGGCACCGGGCGCCTGGCGCCGATGACGTCGGCCGCGTACGGCAGCCACTCGCGGACCGGGGCCGGCTCGTCGTCGACGATGTTGTAGACGCCCGGGCCGCCGCGGTCGAGGGCCAGGACCGTCGCCGCCGCCGCGTCGTCGACGTGGACGAAGGAGAAGATCCCGGTGCCGCCGCCGATGAGGGGGAACCGGCGCGCCCGGAGGGCCTCCAGCAGCTCCCCGCCGGGGGCGATGCCGGTGCCGGGCCCGTAGAGGGCGCCGTAGCGCAGCGCCAGCCCGTCGATGCCCTCGGCGGCGGTGACCGTCTCCTCGAGGTGACGGATCGCCGCGAGGGTCGCGCGGCTGGTGGCGGCGGGGTGCGGGTCCAGCGGATCGGTCTCGTCCTTGACCGGGCCGCCCGCGCGCTCGTTCGTCCACCCGGTGAAGGACTGGGCGACGATCCGCCCGGCGCCCGCCTCGCGGGCGGCCGCGAGCAGGTGGTCGAGCCCCTCGGTCCGCAGCCGGTTGGTCAGGGCGAACGCCTTGTCCAGGTGCCTGGGGGTGCCCATCCGGGCCAGCGCGGTGAACTGGTGGACGACGACGTCCGGCCGGGCCTCCAGCACCGCCCGGCGCACCGCCGCGCCGTCGAGACCGTCCATCAGCACGGGCACGACGCCCGCCCTGGAGAGTGACTCGACCTTGGCGGGGGACGTGGTCGTGCCCACGACGTCGTGGCCGGCCTCGCGCAGCTGGGGGACGAGGCGGCGTCCGAGGGCGCCCGTGGCCCCGGCGAGAAAGATCCTCATGGTGGTCTCCTTCCGGTCTTGCCCCTTCGACGGCGCAGCCCCCTCGCCTGTGACAGGTGGCTGTGCTTGGGTCGGAGGCATGGCGGACCTCGCGGCCCTGCACGACCGGCTGCGGCCGTTGATGTTCTCCGTGGCCTACCGCATGCTGGGCAGCGTCGCCGACGCCGAGGACGTGGTGCAGGAGGCCTTCGTGCGGCTGCACCGTGCCTTCGCCGGCGAGGTGATCGACTCGCCGGAGGCCTTCGCCACGACCGTCACCACCCGGCTGGCCCTGGACGCGCTGCGCTCGGCCCGCCGCCGGCGGGAGCACTACGTCGGCACCTGGCTGCCCGAGCCGCTCGTCGCGGCCGACCCGGACCCGGCGCACCGCCAGGAGCTGGACGACACCGTCTCGGTCGCCTTCCTGGCCGTGCTCGAGCGGCTGTCGCCGGCCGAGCGCGCGGTGTTCCTCCTCCGGGAGGTCTTCGGGTACGGGTACGGCGAGATCGCTCAGGTGGTGGGCAGGAACGAGACCGCCTGCCGCCAGCTGATGGCCCGCGCGCGGCGCCACGTCGCGGAGGCCCGGCCCCGCTACGAGTCCTCCCGCCGGCGCCGCGCCGAGCTCGCCGAGGCCTTCTTCGCCGCCGCGCGTGACGGCGACCTCCCGGCCCTGGAGCGGGTGCTGGCCGAGGACGTCACCTTCCACGCCGACGGCGGCGGCAGGGCCCCCGCGATCCGCGCGCCGCTGCGCGGGCGCGTGCCGGTCGCCCGGTTCGTGCGCGGCCTGGCCCGGCGGGCCGCTCCGCTCGGCGTCCGCCTGGAGGTGACGGGAGGGGGTGGGCAGCCGGCGGCGGTGCTCCGCGGCCCGGACGGGGCCGTGCTGGGCGTGCTGGGCGTCGACGTCGCCGACGGGCAGATCACGGCCGTCTACAACCAGATCAACCCGGACAAGCTCGGGCACCTGGGGCCCGTGGGGGACATGTACGCGCTGCTGGGCTGAGCCCCTCTGCGCTCCTTCTCACTGCCCACTGCTGCTCGACACAGTGAGCGCGTCAGCTACGTCTGTGGCGCTCGCCGTGTCGAGCCGCAGTCGATGGGCGAGGCGCACCCGGCTCACGTGAGCACCGGGGCGCGCCCTGCGCGATCCCCAGCGCGCGCGTGGCCTCAGGGTTGCAGCGACCAGCGCCAGGCCCCGGCGTCGGGGGCCGGCGTCATGCCCAGGCGGCGGGCACGGTCGGTCCACCGGCTGCGCACGGGCTCGGCGCCCTCGTCCGGGATGCCGGCGAGCTCGTCGCTGCGGGCGCGCGCGGCCACGATTCCCGCCACCAGCGCGGCCAGCTCCACCTCGTCCGGCCGCCCCTTGACGACCCGCACGGCGGGGGAGGTCATGAGGGCGGGACCGCCGTCGAGCGCTTCCGGGTCAGCCTGGTCCGTGACCGGTGCGTCTGCGGGCGCAGGCGCCGTCGGGCTCGCAGACGCGGGGCCTGTAGTGCCGGGGACCGCGTCCGCCGGACCGAGGCTCACCGCCCCGGCGGCGACGTCGTCGGGCACGCGCGCGTCCGTACCGTCCGACGGCGGCGTGACGCGGTTCGCCGTCGTGCGGCCGTGCTGGCGCCGGGCCACGCTGGGCGCGCTCACAGCGGGATGTTCCCGTGCTTCTTGGCGGGCAGGCTCGCGCGCTTCGTGCGCAGCGCCCGCAGCGCCTTGACCACCTGCACCCGCGTGTCCGCCGGCGCGATCACCGCGTCGACGAAGCCGCGCTCGGCCGCTTCCCAGGGGTTCACCAGTGCCTCCTCGTACTCGGCCACCAGCCGGGCCCGCTCGGCCTCGACGTCCCCGCCGTCGTCGGCCACCTTCTTCAGCGCGCCGCGCTGCAGGATGTTCACCGCCCCGCCCGAGCCCATGACGGCGATCTGCGCGGTGGGCCACGCCAGGTTCACGTCCGCGCCGAGCTTCTTCGAGCCCATGACGATGTACGCGCCGCCGTAGGCCTTGCGGGTGATGAGCGTGACGAGCGGGACGGTGGCCTCGGCGTAGGCGTAGATCAGCTTGGCGCCGCGGCGGATGATGCCGTTCCACTCCTGGTCGGTGCCGGGCAGGAAGCCCGGGACGTCCACGAGGGTCAGCACCGGGATGTTGAACGCGTCGCACGTGCGCACGAATCGGGCGGCCTTCTCCGAGGCGTTGATGTCCAGCGTGCCGGCCATCTGCAGCGGCTGATTCGCGACGACGCCGACGGCGTGACCCTCGACGTGGCCGAACGCGGTGATCATGTTGGGCGCGAAGCCCGGCTGCACCTCGAGCATCTCGCCGTCGTCGAGCACGTGGTCGATGACGGTGCGCATGTCGTAGGGCTGGTTGTCCGAGTCCGGCACCAGCGTGTCCAGCTCGCGGTCGGCGTCGCCGACCTCCAGCGCCGCCTCGGCCTCGGCGGCGCTGACCGGCCAGCTCGGCGGCTCGGAGAGGTTGTTCGAGGGCAGGTAGGACAGCAGCGCCCGGACGTAGTCGATGGCGTCGTCCTCGTCCGCGGCCTGGTAGTGCGCGACGCCGGAGCGCTGGTTGTGCGTGGCCGCGCCGCCGAGCTCCTCGAAGCCGACCTCCTCGCCGGTGACCGCCTTGATGACGTCGGGCCCGGTGATGAACATGTTCGAGGTGCCCTCGGCCATGACGATGAAGTCGGTCAGGGCGGGGGAGTAGACCGCGCCGCCCGCGCTCGGGCCGAGGATGAGCGAGACCTGCGGGATGACCCCGGAGGCGGCGACGTTGCGGCGGAAGATCTCCGCGAACTGCGTCAGTGCCGCGACGCCCTCCTGGATCCGGGCGCCGCCGCCGTCGGAGATGCCGATCAGCGGCACCCCGGTGCGCAGCGCCATGTCCATGACCTTGGTGATCTTCTGCCCGTGCATCTCCCCGAGGGAGCCGCCGAAGACGGAGAAGTCCTGCGAGTAGACGCACACCTGCCGGCCGTCCACGGTGCCGTAGCCGGTGACCACGCCGTCGCCGGCGACCCGCTTCTTCTCCAGCCCGAAGTTGGTGGAGTGGTGGGTGGCGAACGCGTCGAGCTCGGTGAACGAGCCCGGGTCCAGCAGGGCCTCGATGCGCTCGCGGGCGGACCGCTTGCCGCGCTTGTGCTGCTTGTCGGCGGCGTTGGCCGCCGCGGCGGCGAGGCTGTGCTCCCGGTCGGCGAGGTCGGCCAGCTTGCCCGCGGTGGTGCTGCCCGCCGTGTCGGGGCGGACGGTGGGGGCGGTGGTCGATTCGGTCACCCGCGACAGACTACTTGTCGCTTCCCCACCACCTCGTTGCACACTCCTTTGTGTCTGGGCGGGGGCACTTGTGGGGTTCCGACAACCCGCTGGTCGGCGGGTCCGTCCCGCGGTCGTGCGGCCGACCCCGTGCCGCGTCAGTGGTTTGCTGACCACATGCACGACGACACCACTTTCGCCCGCGTGCAGCGGGTGGAGCGCACCGGCTCGACCAACAGCGACCTGCGAGAGGCGGCGCGGGCCGACCCCGAGGCCTGGCCGCACCTGTCGGTGCTGGTGGCGCGGTCCCAGGAGGCCGGAAGGGGGCGGGCCGGGCGCACCTGGGTCACTCCGCCCGGCACCGCGCTCACGGCGTCGGTGCTGCTGCGCCCGCGCGTCCCCACCGACCGGCTGGCATGGGTGACGCTGCTCGGGGGCCTGGCGGTCCAGCGGGCTACGGCGGAGCTGGCCGGGGTGCGTACCGGCATCAAGTGGCCCAACGACGTGCTGGCGCTCGGCGCCGGCGACGTGGGGGTGCCCGGCTGGGGCACGGACCGGAAGGTCGCCGGCCTGCTGGCCGAGGCGCTGCCGCCGCCGGCGGCGGGGGACCACCTCGCCCGCCCCGCCGTCGTGCTGGGTGTGGGCGTGAACGTCGCCCAGACCGAGCTGCCGGTCGCCTGGGCGACGTCGCTGCACCTGGCGGCGGCGCGTGCGGACAGCGATGTACGCCCCGGCGTGGAAGAGGTGCTGGAGGGCGTCGGCCGCCACCTTGCGGCGCTGCTCGAGCGGTGGGAGGCCGCGGACGGCGACGCGGAGGCGGCCGGCCTCGCCGCCGAGGTGCGCGAGGTGTGCGTGACCCTCGGCGGCGAGGTGCGCGCCGAGCTGCCGGGTGGGGAGGTCCTGACCGGGACGGCGGCCGGCCTGGACGCGGACGGGCACCTGGTGGTGCGCACCGCCGCCGGCGAACGCAGTGTCCAGGCGGGGGACGTGCTCCACGTGCGGACGTCCGGCGCCTGACGGCGGGGCGGGCACGGGACGCCGACAGGCGGCCGCCGTGCCCGGTGGCGAGGAGCCATCTGCCCCGCGCGGCCACCATTTCGTGGTGTCCGGAATCGGCGGGATCCCGCGGCTCCCGGACGAGTCGCTTGTGACCCGGGTTACCCTCGGGAGGTGAGCACGGAGACTGGCTGGACCGCGTCGGGGTCGACCTCTGCGAACCCGGTCCCGCCGGCGACGGCGGGCACGGGTCCCGCCGGCCAGGCGCGCCCCGCGGAGCCCGAGCCGGCGCCCGCGCCGCAGCCGGCCGGCGGCCAGGCCGACGCCGGTCAGCAGCTGCCGGGCGGCCAGGCGGACGCCGGCTCGCACGGCACGAGCGCTGAGGCGGACCCGGGCTCGCAAGGCTCGGGCGCTCATGCGGACCCGGGTTCGCAAGGCTCGGGCGCCCAGGCGGACGCCGGCTCGCATGGCACGAGCGCTGGGGCGGACCCGGGTTCGCAAGGCTCGGGCCTCCAGGCGGACGCCGGCTCGCACGGCACGAGCGCTGGGGCGGACCCGGGTTCGCAAGGCTCGGGCGCTCATGCGGACCCGGGCGGGCCGGCGCCCGCGGGCACTCTCCCGGCCCCCGGCAGCAACGGGCTCGACGACGGCATCGACGTCCCCGACACCCAGGACCCGCTGTCGTCCACCGTGGCCGCGCGCATCGACCGCCTGCTCGGCGGCACCCCGGACCTCACCATCGTCCAGCTCGCCGAGAAGGCCGGGGTGAGCGTGGAGTTCGCCCGGACCTTCTGGAAGGCCATGGGGTTCCCGAACGTGCGGGACACCACCGTGCTCTTCGGCGACAGCGACGTGCAGGCGCTGAAGGTCATGGCCGCCCTCATCGAGGCCGACGTGATCGACGAGACCACCGCCATCTCGCTCCTTCGCGCCCAGTCGCACATGACCGACCGGCTCGCGCTGTGGCAGACCGAGGCCCTCGTGGACGGGACGGCGCGGCGCCGCCAGCTCGACGACGTCTCGGCGCGGCTCGTGGTGCTCGACAAGATCACCACGATCGTGGACGTGCTGCAGGCGCAGCTGGACTACTCCTGGCGCCGGCAGCTCGCCGCGCTGATCGCCCGCACCGACGCCGAGGTGGCGCAGAGCCACCATGCCCCCGCCGACCCGTACCACATGCCCCTGCAGCGGGGCCTGGGCTTCGTGGACATGGTGGCCTACACCCGCCGGTCGACCGAGCTGGGGTCGAGCGCGCTCGCGGACCTGGTGCAGACGTTCGAGTACACCTCCCGCGACGTCATCACCACGCACGGCGCCCGGGTCGTGAAGACCATCGGCGACGCCATCCTCTACGTCGCCGACGACCTGCCCACCGCGGCCGAGGTCACCGTGAAGCTCATCCGCGCGCTGCAGGCGAAGGAGAACATGCTGCCGGTGCGGGCCTCCGTGGTGTGGGGCGGGGTGCTCTCGCGCAACGGCGACGTCTTCGGGCCCACCGTGAACCTCGCCTCGCGGCTGGTGGACGTCGCCCCGCCGGGCAGCGTCCTGACGGACCAGTCCACCGCCGACGCCCTGGCCGCGAGCCCCGCCGCGCGGCAGTACACGATGGTGCCCCGGGAGGGCGTCGAGCTGCAGGGACTGGGCGAGGTCCGGCCGATCGAGCTGCGCCGCCTGCCCGACTGACGTCGCTCGCACGGAGCACGCCGTCGTCCGCCCCCGGGCTGAGCCAGCCCCCACGGGCCATCCTCATGGGACGCCACCGGCACACCCCCGCTAGTCATGACCGGCCGCGTGGTGCGAGGCGGGTACCCGCCGGTCCCGCCGTGGTGAGACAGGGCACGTCTCCATCGCGCCTCAGGCGCGGGTGCCGGCGCAGACACCCGGCTGGAGCCGGTCGCAGCACCGCGGCAGCGGCCGGCTCACAGGGGATCGCGGCCTTGCTCGACCCGCTGGCGTGCCGGGGCAGTTATGGACTGCCGGCCGCCACATCGTGGGCGCGGGGGCGGGCCGGGGACCGCTCATGGTGGCGTGGCGGCAACCGATGTAGACGATGTACGGGCTGGGCAAGGAAGGTTGTCGGAAGATGCAGGTGCAGTTCGGTCGAGAAGGTCGCAGGATCGCCGAACCCAGTGCGCCCGGACACGCCCGGGGATCCGGCTCAGCTCCCGCCGACGCGCCCGCCAGGCCGCACGGCCGGCGCGTCGCGCCGGGTGCGGTCCCCGACGCCCGCCCGGGACTGCCGTGCCTCACGGCGGACGTCCTCGACCAGATGGGAGCCGGCGCCGCGGTCGCGGACGCCGCCGGCGTCATCTGGCAGAAGGAGCCCGAGGGCGAGTGGCGCTCGACGCGCGCCCACTTCCACACCCCGGGCATGTACCCCTTCACCGGCAGCGTGCTGGTGCGCCATCGCGGCCCGCTGCGGCACGTCTTCGTCGCTCCGGAACCGGCGGGTCCCGGCACGGAGGAGACCGCTGATCTCCCGCAGCAGCCGGGCCCCGACCACGGCCTCGTCGCCTGAGATTCGGGGCCGCCGGCGGGGCGATGTGCGCGCCTCGCAATTCGTGCGGCCTTCCGGATGCCGGGGCGTGGCACCGACAATCCGCATGTGTGCCGCTCTGACCTGCGACGACGCACGGTTGTGACATGCGCTTGACCGAACCTTGACGATCTGCCCTAGGATGACGCCGTGACCAATGTGCTGCTCGTTGAGGACGACCCCGCCATCGCTGAGCCCCTGGCCCGGGCCCTCGGACGGGAGGGGTACGAGGTGCGGCCGCACGGCACCGGGCAGGCCGCGCTGGACGACCTGGGCAACGGCGCGGACCTCGTCGTCCTCGACCTGGGCCTTCCGGACATGGACGGCCTGGACGTCGCCCGGCACATCCGCAACCAGGGCCTGACGCTTCCCATCCTCGTGCTGACGGCCCGCGCGGACGAGGTCGACCTCGTCGTCGGGCTCGACGCCGGCGCGGACGACTACGTCACCAAGCCCTTTCGCCTGGCTGAGCTGCTCGCCCGCGTCCGGGCGCTGCTGCGCCGCGCCGGCGGCGAGGTGAGCGAGGACGGCGACCTCACCGCGCAGGACGTGCGCGTCGACGTCGCCGCGCACCGCGCCTTTCGCGGCACCCGCGAGCTGCACCTGACCGCCAAGGAGTTCGAGCTGCTGCGCGTGCTGGTGCGTGAGGCGGGCTCCGTCGTCGGCCGCGAGACGCTCATGCGCGAGGTGTGGGGCACCGACCCCACCGGGTCCACCAAGACCCTGGACATGCACGTGTCCTGGCTGCGCCGCAAGCTCGGGGACGACGCGAACGACCCGAAGTACATCACCACCGTGCGGGGGATGGGCTTCCGGTTCGAGACGACAGGGGACTAGCTCACCGTGCGCCGCCGCGCGGTCCAGATGATCATCGCGGCCGTCGCCGTCGCGGTCGTGCTGCTCGGCGTGCCCATGGCCGTCTTCGGCGCGATCTTCGTGTGGGACCGCGAGCAGGCCGCGCTCGAGCAGCGCGTCTCCTCCCTCGGCCGCTCCGTCGAGCGGCGCCTCGTCAACGACGAGGAGCTCGACGTCCAGATGCTCGAGCCGTGGGTGGGCGGGGAGAGGAACCTCGAGGCCGCCATCCTCGTGCAGAGCCCCGCCGGCGAGGAGCTCCGAGCCGGCCCCGAGTTCACCGACAGCGTGGTCCGCTCGCTGCAGATCACCCCCTCCGGCGCGACCGTCCGCATGGACGTGGCCGCCACGGAGATCCAGTGGGCGGCGGCCAAGGTGGTGCTGCTGGTGATCGGCTCCTCCGCCATCGCCCTCGGCGTGGGCATCCTGGTGGCCAACCGCCAGGCGCGGCGCCTCTCGGCGCCGCTGATCTACCTCGCCGCCTCCGCCGAGCAGATCGGCTCCGGCCAGGTGCGCCCGCGGCTGAAGCCCTCCGGCATCGAGGAGATCGACCTGGTCGCCGCCGAGCTGGTGCGCACCGCCGACCGGATGGCCGGCCGGCTCGCCGCCGAGCGGCAGTTCGCCGCCGACGCCTCCCACCAGCTGCGCACGCCCCTGACGGCGCTCTCCATGCGGCTGGAGGAGATCCTCGCCCTGAGCGACTCCGAGGAGGTGCGCGAGGAGGCCCGGGTCTCCCTCGAGCAGGTGGAGCGGCTCACCGGCGTGGTCGACGACCTGCTGAAGACCTCCCGCTCAGCCGGCGGCGGCACCACCGAGGCGGTGCACCTGGACGAGGTCTTCGCCCAGCAGCACGAGGAGTGGGGCCCGGCCTTCAAGAAGGCCAAGCGGGAGCTCGTGCTCGACGACGCCGCGGGGCTGGCCGTGCTGGCCACCCCGGGGGCGCTGGCGCAGGTGCTCGCCACCCTGCTGGAGAACGCGCTCAAGTACGGCGCCGGCACCACCAAGGTCGTCACCCGGCCCGCCTCCGCCGGCCACGGGGTCTTCATCGCCGTCTCCGACGAGGGCGAGGGCGTCGACGACGAGCTTGCGCCGGACATCTTCACCAAGCACGTCTCCGGCCGCTCCGGCACGGGCCTCGGGCTCGCGCTCGCCAAGGACCTGGTCGCGGCCGACGGCGGCCGCCTGGAGCTCAGCCAGCGCCGCCCGCCGGTGTTCACCATCTTCTACAACGCCGTGCCCAAGTCGCTGGACCCCGACGTCGTGCTGCCCCAGGGCGCGCTGGTGTCGGTCGGGCGCCGGCGGCGGCGCCGCTGACGCCCGGCCGCGTGGCTGAGGCCCCGCCGCGTGGCTGAGGCCCCGCCGCGTCGCTGACGCCCCGCCACGCGGCGGCCCGCCGCCGGCCGGCCGTTGCTGACCGAAGCCGGCCCCTCCCGGCGGTCGGGGAAACTTCGTCAGGCATAGCCTGACGGATGCTCCCCGCTGCGGGGGCGGACGTCACGCCCGGTCCCGAGGGATTCCGGACGGCCGCGACCGTTCGCGCGGCTTCCGAGGCCTGCCGAGGAGTCTTGCGTTGTCGCGGCACCTCCCGGCGCGGGCGTCTCGGCGGTCGGGAAAACTTCGTCAGGCATAGCCTGACGGATGCTCCCCGCTGCGAGCGGCGTGGAGGTCACGCCCGGTCCCCAGGGCGGCTGCGAGGTCGGCGTGGAGGTCACGCCCGGTCCCGAGGGCAGCGTCGGCCGCGAGGGCGTCGAAATGCCGCCCTTTATTCGTTCTGTCGTCCGAATTATCGCCGAACGGCTCGTCTGGTGGGAGGGAAACTTCACACGGCACACCGGCACGTCGGTGCTTGTCCGACCCAACGTGCAGGTGAGGGCGGTGCGGCCGGCGGCAGTCCTCTCCGGGCAGAAACAGCACAGAAAGGGTCCGTAATGCGCCCGGGAGTCTTCTTCGTCTATACCGTCCGGTGTGCAGATTTCCAGTGGTGACGGGTCCGACGTACAGGCGGAGCGATTCGAGGGCGTGAGGGCCGGGGCTCGTACCCCCGGACGAACCCCGTGGGCCGACGTTCCCGAGGCCACCGCGGCCACCCCCGCCGCCCCCGCCACCCGCGCTTCCGGCAGCTCGGCCGGCGGCGCCGCGGACCACCACCTCGCCTCCCCGCCGCGGGCCGCGATGGTCGTCGGTTCCGTGTGGCCCCAGGACGCCGACCGGATGGCGCTGCCGTGGCTGGACGTGCCCGACGCGGCCGCCGCCACGGCGGGCCTCGCGAGCCCGGACCGGCTCCGGGGCTTCGTCACCACGCTGACCGAGGCGATCGCAGCCGCGACGGTCGCGCACGTGCGGGACGCCGCCCGCGCCGGCGAGCCGATGGACCCGAGCCTGTGGGAGGGGCTGGGTGGCGTGCTGTGGGCCCTGGCAGAGACCGGGGTGACCGTGTCGGAGGAGCTTCGCGAGGCGCTGGTCAGCGCAGTCCGCACCGCGCCGCGGCCGGGACTGGGCCTGGCGACCGGGCTGAGCGGCCGGGCGCTGGCTCTCGACAAGCTGGGGAGCAGGTCCGACGCCGCCGCGCTCTGGCGGGCCCTCGACCTCGCGCCCCTGGGCGGCCTGGGGGTCACGGTCGCCGACGGCCTGCCGGGCGTCGGGCTGGCGCTGCTCGAGCGCTCGCACCGCGCCCACGCCCTGGAGGCGATCACCGACGTCCACACCATCGCGGCGATGCTGACGCCCAAGCTTCGCGACGGGCGCCTCCCGGGGCGGCCCGGGCTGATGCACGGCGCGTCCGGCGCGGCGCTGTTCCTGCTCCAGGCCTACGAGCTCACCGACGACGAGACGCTGCTGGAGCCCGTGGCGGGGGCGCTGCGGCACGACCTGAACCTGCTGGGGTGGGGCCCGCCGCAGGGACGGCCCTTCCGGCCCCGCCCGCGGTGGACCACGCCGGGCACCCTGTCCGAGGGCAGCATCGGCGTCGCCGTCGCGCTGCACCGGGCAGTGGCGCACCTGGACGACCCCTGGGTGGCCGAGGCCCGGGACGCCATCGTCGCCGCCGCCCAGTCCCAGCTCATCGAGCGGCCGGGGCTGTCCCGTGGCCGAGGGAGCGCCGTGCTGGCGGTGCAGCACCTGCTGGCACGCCCGTGGGAGACGGCGGACGAGCGGCTCGCGAGGGTGCGGCCCTTCCTCCAGCCGCTCACCCTCGCGGCGGCGCCTGGGGTGGCTGCGCCGACCGGCATGGCCGCGCTCTCCGTGCGCAGCGGCGCCGCGGGCGTCATGCTCGCGCTGGCGCACCTCACGACCGCAGGAGACCGGCGGGTGCCCTTCCTCTGGTGACGGGCGGCTGCTGCTCTTCTGACGGTGACGGGCGGCTGCTGCTCTTCTGACGGTGACGGGCGGCTGCTGCTCTTCCGACGGTGACGGGCGGCTGCTGCTCTTCCGACGGCGACGGGCGGCTGCCCTTCCTCTGGTGACCTGGCGGCTGATCTTCTCTGGTGACATACCTGCTTTGCTGACGCTGGGCGCGCCTGGCTGTCGCCAGACTCGGTTTGCTGACACCACGCCGAACGCATGGGCCGCAGCCACGACGTCGCGTGGACGCTCGCGGCACCGCTGCGGCGCCGACCTGGCCTCCACAGCGCCGCCTCTGCTGCCGGAGGTGGCCGGTGCGCCGGGGCTGGTGCGGCCGCGGGCCAGGCCGCCGCGCACGGTCCTCAGCCCAGCGGTGCGCCGGCGGCGGCCATGAACGGCTCGGGGTCGGTGTGCCGCCCGTCGGCGTAGACCCCGAAGTGCAGGTGGCAGCCGGTGGAGTTGCCGTCGTTACCCACCAGCGCGATGACCTGCCCGGCCGCGACCCGGTCGCCGGGGCGCACCAGGACCCCGCCCCGCTCCATGTGGTTGTACGACGTCTCGATCCCGCCACCGTGGTCGACGAACACCACTGACCCCGTCAGCCCCCGGTGCGGGCCGGCGGCGTAGGTGACAACGCCCTCCGCCGCCGCGTAGATCGGCGTGCCGCAGGCGGCGGCCACGTCGGTGCCGATGTGGAAGGCGCCGCCGTGCGCCTCGCGCGGCCCGTACGGGGAGGTGACGGGCGCGTCGACCGGGGCCACCCACTGCCCGGTCCCCAGGGCGGCGGGCTGGACACTGGAGGCGAGCAGGCAGGTGAGCGCGCCGGCGCCAGGGCCGGGCACCGGGCTGAGGTTGATGTGCGGGTGGTCGAGATGGTTCGCCGTCGGGCTGCCCCGGTCCGCCATGGGCTGCCAGCCGGCCTGCGGGTCGGCGGCGAACCAGATCCGCTGGCGCCAGATGATGTAGTCGACCCCCAGGCGCGCCGCGTGCTCGACGGCGTAGGCGACGATCGCGTCGCCCTTGGCGACGTCGTCGTGGGTCATGAAGTCGACGGCGAGCCCGGCCGGGTGACCGCCGCTGTCGATGGCGGTCTCGCGGTACCCGCCGACCTCCGCGACGCCGAACCGCCGGCCGATCTCCTCGGCCAGCGCCGCGGTGTGCGGGGCGACCGGCCCGAGGTCGTAGGAGCCGGGCTGGGTCGGCGTCGCGGCGTCCGTGGGCTCGCCGGGTGCCGCCCCGTCGGGCGCCGCAGCCGACCCGCCCGGCGCCGGCGCGGGGATCCCGCCGGCCGCCGCGTGCGCGGCGGGAGCGGCCGTAGCAGCGGGCGCCGCGGCAGCTGGAGGCGTGGTGGCGTCACCGGCGGCCAGCGCGGCGACCACCGCGACGGCGTCGTCCCAGTACCGGGCGTAGTGGTGCGGGTCGGCGTTGCGCTGCACGCGGTGCGCGGCGATGGTCGGCTCCAGGTCCCGCCAGCCCGGCACCTCGTCCAGCGCCTCGAAGAACAGCGCGGCCGCGCGGGCGGGCGCGAGCCGGTCGGCCCGGCTGCCCCACCAGTCCTGCTGCTGGAACAGGCCGAGGGAGGACGTCGGGGTGCCGTCGGGGTTGGTCACCCCGTGCAGGTCGTCGCCCACGGGCAGGTTGCGCAGCGAGGACTCGCCCATGGCCGTCATCACGCCGATCGTCTGGCCCCACGGGTCGAAGCCGAGCTCCTCGCCGACGCGCACGATCGTCGCCGCGTTCTGCAGCTGCTCCCCGGCGTACCCGGCCACCTCCCCGCCCGGCACCCCGGCGACGACGACCCCGGCGCCGCCCGGCTGGCACCACGCCTGCGGCCGGGCGCGCAGGCCCGCCCCCACGAACAGCACCAGCGCGAGCCCGCCCCCGCCCAGCACGGCGAGGACGAGGACCACGGCGAGCAGCTTGCGCATCTCACCCGCCCGCGGGCTCGGCGCGCTGGACCAGCCACGGCTCGCCGTCGGCGGTGCGGGTCAGCGTGACGGCGTAGTCGCCGGCGTCGGTGCCCACGACGACGGTGGCCAGGTAGGCCGACCCGGTCTCCTGCGCGGTGGCCGGGCCGGTGACGGCGGAGGCGGGCACCTGCCGCGGGTCGACGGCGGCGTAGTAGTCGCGGGCCTCGGGCGCCATGAGCGGCCGCAGGCCGTCGAGCCACTCCTCGGCGGGCAGGTCCGGCCGGGCGAAGGCGCGCATGAACTCCGCGGCGCGGGCCTCGGCGTCCGCCCGGGCGGGCGCGTCCCAGGCGGGCGGGACGTGCGCGTCGGCCTGCTCTTGCCCGGCCAGCTCCTCGAGGGGCTCGGCCTCGCCCGTCGCGGTGGCCGACGGCGAGGGCGCGGGTGTGGCGGTCGGTGAGGCGGGCGGCCCGGTGGGCGAGCAGCCCGCCAGGAGGGCCGTGAGCCCGACAACCAACGCCGCCGCGGAAGGCCCGAGCCCCGGTCGGGCGGCCGCCGCCGCGGAAGGCCCGAGCCCCGGTCGGGCGGCCGCCGCCGCGGGATCGTTCGCTGACCCCGCTGCCCCCGCTGCCCACGCTGCCACGGGCCCGCCGACGCCCCCCGCGCCGGGCGGCCGTGCGCGCGGCCCGGCCCGCCGGCTACGCCCGCCCACCACGGGTCATGGCCTCGTCGGTGTTGGTCAGCCCGGTCTCGAACCGCGAGCGCACGTGCTCGACCAGCACCTCGGGGTCGCGCCCGCGCTTGAACAGGTGGAAGCCGTCGCCCAGCGCGGGCAGCGTCGCGGCCAGACCCGGCTCGAGGCCGAAGTCGTGCACCGCCCGCGCGATGTCGTCGGCGCGGGACTGGCGGTAGCAGTGGATGGTCTGCGCCTCCTGCAGGACGGTCATGGCCGGGGAGTCGGGCGGGATGTCGGCGATCTTGTGGATGGCCACCACCAGCGCCAGCCCCAGGCCGCGGGCGAGCTTGGTGTTGGCGCGCATCAGCTGGGCGTTCGGCCCGCCCACCAGGTGCCAGCCCTCCTCGGCGATGAGGTTGGTGAACCGGCCGCGCTCGCGGCGGAGCGTGCCCAGCAGCCACATGTTCGCGATGGCCATGACGGTCGGGACGGCGGGGCCGTCGTCGGGCAGCTGGGAGACGTCGAAGCTCGTGAGCTTCTCGTTCAGGGACACCCACCTCGACGTCGGCCCGTCGAAGATGCCGCCGTACTCCTCCAGGAGCCCCGCCAGGAGGAACCGCACGCCCAGCCCGGCCTCGTGCAGCCGCTCGACGGCGGCCGGGCTCAGGTCCGCATAGGCGGCGTCGTGGGCGGCGTGCCCCGCCTGGGCGAGCACGTCCGGCAGCACCGGGATGCGCCCGTCGCTCTCCGCGGCGCGCATGGCGAGGCGGTAGGCGCTGCGCAGCGCCTCGCGCTCCCACTGGTCCAGCGGCCGGCCGCCCTGCGCCAGCTCGGCGGCCACCTGCAGCAGGTGCGCCTGGTTCTTCGTGCCCGTGCCGCCCGTGATGACCGGGTCCAGCAGGTTGAGCACGGTGCCGCCGGGCTCGAGGGAGAAGCGCAGCGGCGCGGTGCCGTAGCGCTCCACGAGCGCGCAGTACTCGCCCTCCCCGCCGCGGTCCTTCTTGTCGAAGACCACCGAGCGGCGCCCCACCAGGGTCAGCGTCCGCAGCACGTAGACGGTCTTGAGCAGGCTGGACTTGCCGGCGCCGACGTCGCCGAGCACCAGCACGTTGGGGGAGGAGATCACGCCCTTGGCGTAGGCGGTGAACGGGTCGTGCGCGACGACGGCGTTGGACAGGCAGTCCCGGCCGATGGCCACGCCCTCGGCGTCGGTGGGGTCGGCGACCACGGCGGTGCTGAGCACCTCGGCCTGCCGGGTGGTGGTCGGCGCGCCGCGGTGCAGGGGGGCGTAGTAGCCGCGCCTGGCGCGCCGGAGCTTTGGCCGCGCGGGCCAGCCGCGGGCCTCCCACGGCGGCCGGCCCTCGCCGTCGCCGGGGGCGGTCGCCGGGGCGCGGAAGATGTTGCGGCGCCTCCGGCCCGACGGCGGTGCGGGCGCGGCCGGCGTGGTCGCCTCCGTGGACGCCTCGGTGTCGCCGTCGGCCGCGGCTGTCTCGGGTTCCGCGCGCCCGGCCGCGGTGGCATCGGTGACGTCGTCGACCGCCCGGAGCCGTCCCCGCGCGGTGTCCTGCCCGGACCGGGCGAGCCCGGTCGCCTCCGTCTGGGCGGCCACCGCCACCGCCGCGCCGACCTCGCCGGCGCGGGCGCGGCCGCGCCGGTCCTTGCGCGAGAGCCTCATAGCGCCTCCCGTGCGCCGTGCCCGGTCAGCGACCGCATGAGCCGCTGGGCGGTGGTGGGCTCGGGCGGCCGCATGCCGCGGGCGATGGGCCAGGTGCAGCCCGAGGCGGCGGCCTGGTAGGTGTCCAGCCACTCCAGCCGTTCGATGCCGAGCCCACGCTCGGCGGTCGCCGCGACCAGCCGGACGGCTTGGCCGAGCTCGCCCCGGGAGCGCGCCGAGACGGTCAGGTGGCCCAGCCACTCCGCGCCGTGGTGCTGGGTGCCCGGGCGCAGGTCCTCCAGGCGTCGCTGCGCGGCGGTGAGGGAGGCCTCGCTCTCGTCGTCGAGCAGCCGCCCGGCCTCCCGGCGGCGCAGCAGCTCCGAGTGGTCGCTGGTGGCGTCGAGGCGCGCCGTGGCCTTCGCCTCGCGGGCGGGCACCATCCACGTCTGCAGGGACAGGGTGCGCACGATCCGCTCGGGCATCCCGGACAGCAGCGGCGTGACCCACAGGCTGTTGCGCTCCCCGGTGGCCATCGCCCGCGCGGTGATCAGCGCCGTGCGGTGCCACCACTCCACCGCCTCGCCGGTCAACGGGTCGACGTCGCGGACCACGTGCGCGGAGTAGTCGTCGACGCTGGGCAGGCCGAGCACCTCCGGGTCGGCTCCGGGGGCGTCGATGGGCCGCAGCGGGTTCTGCATGTGCCGGATGACGGCGGCGGTCTGCTGCGCCGTCAGTGCCCGCACCCGGCCCATCCGGGCCCGCCGCAGCCCGCGGGTGATGCCGTCCACCTCCTCGACCATGAGCCGGCGCCAGCCGTCCCGCCCGGTGCCGAAGCGCTCGGCGGCGCGGAAGAACGCCGCGGTCAGCGGCCAGCGCACGACGACGAAGTGGCGCTGGACCATCTCGCGCCGGCCCATCTCGGCGAGCAGGTCGTCGTAGGAGCGCAGCAGCTCCTCCGGGGCGTCGGCGTCCACCTGGCGGACGACCCAGGCCTCGTGCCCGGCGGGGTCCGGCGGCATGACGCGGGTGAGCGTCTGGACCGCGCGGGCGAGGGACTCCTCGCTGCCGAGCGAGGCGAGGAAGGCGCCCCAGGCGATCTGGTCGGCCTCGACGGCGTGCTCGGACTCGATGCCGCGGATCTGCCCGGCGACCTCGAAGGCGACCGAGAGGTACGGCTCCTCCCCGGTCGGGGCGTGCCAGGCGATGCCCGGCCGGCCCGGGCGCAGGTCCAGCCAGCCCATGCCCTCGGCGCCGTCCGGCCGCTCCCGCAGGGCGGCGGCCTCGCGTGCCGCGGCCCGGCGGTGCCGGCGGCGGGTGCCGAGCTCGTGCCAGCGCGCCTGGTCGAAGGGCAGGTACGCCACCGTGCCGGTGCGGGTGCGCTCGCGCCAGCGCCGGCGGGCGACCCACCGCTCGGCGAGCGAGCCGTGCACGGTGGGGGAGGTAACCAGCCAGGCCGCCACCACGAGCACCGCGCCGACGACGAAGCCGGGGGTGCCCACGGTGATGGTCAGGACCATGCCGGCGAGGGCGGCCGCGAGCAGCGCGACGAGCCGGCTGTGCGGGACGGAGCCGCCGAAGAAGCTGCGGTGGCCGCTCTCCCCGCCGAGGACGGACGTGCGGGTCATCGCTCACCCCCGCCGTCGGCGCTCGCGTCCGCCGGGCCCTTCCCGTCCGCGGGTGCCGGCTCGGCGCCGCCCGCCTGCGGGCGGCCGGTCGCCGGGGCCACGTCGCCGCCCGCCGGCGGACGGCCGGTCCGTGGGGCCAGGTCGGCCGCCGGCGGACGGCCGGTGTCCGGGCCTGCCTCGGCCTCCGGCGCCGCACGCGCGGCCCCGGGCGCCAGGCGGGTCCGAGAGTGCTGGGCCATCGCCGCCCGCTGCACCGGCCCCGGCTCGGCCGGCAGCGGCCGGTAGGTGTTGGCCAGCAGGGGCAGCACCGTGCCGGCGGCGGCGTCGGCCGGCCGGTCGGCCTGCAGCCGCGCGACCCGCGCCACCACCGACTCGCCGGTGGGCGCCGGCTCCGCGCGGGCCGGGACCTCGGCGGCCGGCCAGGCGGGCGCCCGCAGCGGCGCCAGGTGCAGCAGGAGGAACGGCGCGAGCGCCGCCAGAATCATCGCCAGCGCGGCCGCCGAGAGGGCGGCGAGCTGGGCGATGCGCGGGTCGGTGGTGGGCGCCCCGGTCTGCGCCGCCGTCAGCCGCAGGGCCACGCCGAGCAGGAAGAACAGCAGCGGCGCGGTGGCCAGGACCGCGACCCAGGCCATGAGCAGCCGGGTGCCCGTGCGCCGGTGCGCCGGGTCCACCAGCCAGACCAGCGCCAGCGGCAGCAGCGCGCCGGTGAAGTACAGGGTGATCGTCGCGGCCGTGAGGACCAGCGCCACCAGCAGCAGCCCGAGCACCATCAGCGACATGAGGATCAGCGCGACGACGACGCCACCCACGATCCCGCCCGGCTCCGTGGCGTCGATGGTCGCGCTCAGCCCCTCCACCGCGGCCGTCGTCGACCCGCCCGAGGCCCACCCGATGAGGGACTGGCTCAGCGCCCCGAAGAACCGCACGACCACCCAGCCCGCGGCCGGCCCGTACATGGCGCCGCCCAGGAACAGCAGGCTGTAGGTGGTGAAGGACTCGGCGAGCTCCGGCCCGCTGATCAGCCGCCGCGCCGCCCGGACGAGGTTCCACAGCAGCAGCACGGCCCAGAGGAAGACGGCGACGGCGAAGGAGATGCGGTAGGCCTCGAGGAACCACGCCGCGCTGAGGTCCGGCTGGGTGGCGCTGAGCAGCCAGGGCAGCAGGTCGCCGGCCAGCCCGTGCGCCGCGTCCTTGACGCTGGCGAAGAGGAAGGCCAGCGGGTCGGTGTCGAAGGTGGCGACCGGCGGCGGGGGCGCGACGGCGCCCGGCACGGCGCTCAAGGTGGCGTTCGCTGCCACGTCGACCTCCCCCCGGGTTCGCTGGGTCCTAGCTGGCGACCTGCAGGATCGCGCCGACGATGACGCCGAAGGCCGCGACGCACACCAGCGAGACGCCGGCGACGACGGCGCGGGAGCGGCCCCGGCTGTGCAGGTGCGGGTTGTCCCCGGCATTGGCCATCACGACGATGCCCTGGAGCAGGAAGAAGATCGTCGCCAGCAGGGCCAGCGCCCACACGGCCGCGAATACCTTCTGCCACCACTGGGTGAACTCGGCCCCGAAGACGGTGAAGTCGGGGAGGATCCCGTCGATCGGGTTCTCGATGGAGGCGCCGGCCGCCATCACCCGGGCGCTGAGCTGGTCAAGCACGGCGCCCTCCGACGGTGCCCGCGCCGGCGAGCGCCGGCACGGTGCGGTGCTCAACGGTCACGGCTGCCCCTCGCTGCGTGGCTCATGCCGCCGACGGACGGCGCCCGCGGCTCGTCGGCAGGATCTCACGCGGCTCGCGCGTGCGGGAGGGTTCCGAGCGGAGACTTCTGCGGGCGGTCCGCCGTGCGGTCTCGCGTGCCCATCTGGGTTGGCGCTGGGGGCCGCGACCCTCGCCTACCACCTGCGACGGCGCTGCGAGAGCGCCGGTGGAGAATCGCCGGTGAAGACGACGTAGCGGTAACAGAGGTACCGGAACGCGGTGCCCAGGACCAGGCCCACGCCGTTGGCGGCGATGTTGTCCGCCAGCGGCGACGTCAGGCCCAAGACGTAGTGGCTCACCGCCAGGCAGCCGACGGCGATGACCATGCCGCCGAGGTTCACCAGCACGAACATCGTCAGCTCGCGGGCGCGGGAGGGTCGCCGGGTGCCGGTGAAGGTCCAGTACCGGTTGCCCAGCCAGGCCACCAGCACCGAGACGGCGACCGAGATGACCTTGGCGGTCAGCGGCTTGTGGCCCAGCACCTCACCGGGGCCGAACCGCAGCAGGTTGAACAAGCCGACGTCGACGACGAACGCCACGCCGCCCACCGCACCGAACCGGACCAGCTCGGCCAGCCAGGCCCGCGGGCTCTGCCCGCGTCCCAGCCGGCGCAGCAGGGCACCACCCGCACCAACGCTCCCCGCGGAGCCGGCCGCCGGGGCGGGGCCGCCGGCGGCGGACGCCTGCTCGGCGTCCTCGGTGCGGGACGTGGTCACCCCTGCAGGGTATCCGCGGTTATCCTCGAACACCGTGGGAGCACCGGTAGTCGCAGTCGTAGGCGGGGGCCAGCTGGCCCGGATGATGCAGCAGCAGGCGATCGCCCTCGGGGTGCACCTGCGCGTCCTGGTGGAGTCGCCCACCGTCGCCACCGCCCAGGTGGTCCCGGACGCCCCGGTCGGCGCGGCCGACGACGCAGCCGCCATCCGCGCGCTCGTCGCCGGCGCCGCGGTGCTCACCTTCGAGCACGAGCACGTCCCGGGCGGCCTCCTCCGTGAGCTGGAGGCCGACGGCGTGCCGGTGCGGCCCGGCCCCGACGCCCTCGTGCACGCCCAGGACAAGATCGTCATGCGCACCCGGCTCACCGAGGTCGGCGCCCCCTGCCCGGCGTGGGCCGCGGTGCGCGACGAGGCCGAGCTGCAGGCCTTCGGCGACGCCACCGGCTGGCCCGTCGTCGTCAAGACCGCCCGCGGCGGCTACGACGGCAAGGGCGTGCGGGTCGTGAGCTCCGCCGCCGAGGCCGCCGACTGGTTGGCCGCCCTGGCGCCCGGCGACGCGTTGCTGGCCGAGGAGAAGGTGCCCTTCACCCGCGAGCTGGCGGTGCTGGTGGCCCGCCGGCCCTCCGGCGGCCCGGACGGCAGCGGCGAGGTCCGCGCCTGGCCGGTGGTGGAGACCATCCAGCGCGGCGGCGTGTGCGCCGAGGTGCTCGCCCCGGCGCCGGGCCTGTCGTCGGAGACGGCGGCGCGCGCCCAGGAGATCGGCGAGCGCATCGTCACGGGGCTGGGCGTGACCGGCGTGCTCGCGGTGGAGATGTTCGAGGTCCACCACGACGACGGCACCTCCCGCCTGGTGGTCAACGAGCTCGCCATGCGCCCGCACAACTCCGGGCACTGGACCATCGACGGCGCCGTGACGAGCCAGTTCGAGCAGCACCTGCGCGCCGTGCTCGACCTGCCGCTGGGCGACACCGCCGCCACGGCCCCGCACACGGTGATGGTCAACCTGCTCGGCTCCGAGCTGGACGAGCCCCGCGACGCCTACCCGGCGCTCATGGCGCGGTACCCGCAGGCGAAGGTGCACCTGTACGGCAAGGACGTGCGCCCGGGTCGCAAGCTCGGCCACGTCAACGTCACCGGCGACGACCTCGAGCAGGCCCGCGCGACCGCCCGCGCCGCCGTCGCGCTGCTGCACGGCGACGGCGGCGCCGAGGACCGGGTCAGCGACGAGGACACCGACCGCGTCGACCGCTAGCGAGGTACTCCTTGTCTCCCGCCGAGACGCCGGGGGCGCGGAGGCGCCGGGGGTGCGGAGGGAGACGCCGGGTGCGGGGCCGGGACGCCCGGTACGTGGTGAGAGGCGAGAAGCGGGACGAGGCGCCTCTTGGTGCGCGGCCGGACGCGCGGGGCCGACCTATTGCTTTCGCGTGGTGTTAGAAGATCTGACGTAGCGACGGGATATCTGAACTCCTGATAGATCTGCCCACGTGACCTGGATGGCTCAGCGTGCAGATCTACCCTTCCCGCGGGTGCGGGGGAACGCGATCCGGCATCATGCTCGTCCTCTCGCGTTGACCAGGTCGATGGCAAGGCGCCCGCACCGATGTGCGGGTGGCCGCGGCCCAGAAAGTAGCAAGACTGGCTTCGTCTCCCGCTCGCGTCCACAAACCTGGCCGGCCGCGGCCCAGAAAGTAGCAAGACTGGCTTCGTCTCCCGCTCGCGTCCACAAACCTGGCCCAGCGCTCGATTCGCCGTCGTCAGTTCGGATTAGTTGACACCACTCGGAAACGATGCCGCGCCCCGACGGCGCAAACCCCGGTCAGGGGCGACTACGTACCGACCGCGGCGGCGCGAGCCGGCGCGACCGACGAGTGAGCCGATCGGGTCGCGGCCCGGCGCCCGCGGCGACCAGCCACGCGCCCACCAACAGGTTCAGCGGCACCGTGGCCAGCGCCGCGGCCTCGTGGGAGCGCCGGCCCCAGGTGAGGGGCTCCACGAGCGTCCCGGAGATCAGCGCAGCGCCCACCCAGGCGCACACCCGTCCCGGGGCGCTCCCGCCCGGGCGTGCGGAGACCGCGGCGAGGAGCGTGGCCAGCGGCATCGGCCACGGAGCGGCCGTCCCGGCGCTCAGTCCGGCGGAGAGGCTCAGTGGCACTGGAAGCGGCGGGAACCGGTGACCCAGCGGCTCGCTCGGGAGGTCGTGCCGAAGCGCGACGGCGGAGCCGTAGGCGGTGACGGCGGCGAAGGCCACCGCGGGGGCGAGCAGTGATCGGTCCATGGTCGTGTCCTCCTCGGCGGGGCCACCGCTGGCTCGGCGGGTTCAGCAGGCGCGCCGCGCGCCAAGGTCCCCGAACCCCGCGAGGGAGGCGGTCAGCTCGGCGGCGGTGACGGTCTTGGAGAACAGCGGGAAGTCGTGCGCGATGGCGTTGTCGTGCCCGGCACGGCTGGTCGCGGCCACGCAGTCGACGACGGTGTAGACGTCGTAGCCCTTCTCGTACGCGGTGCGCATGGTGGACTCCACGCAACAGTTGGTGAGGAATCCGGTGAGCACCACGGTGCTCAGCCCCTTCGAGCGCAGGATGAAGTCCAGGTTGGTCGACATGAAGGCGTCCAGCCCGCGCTTGCCCTCCACCAGGATGTCGCCGTTCTCGGGAGCGAGGTCCTCGACGATCTCCGCGCCCCAGGTGCCCTTGATGAACGAGCCCGTGCCGATGACGCGCGCGAGAATGCCGTAGGGCTGGTCGCCCACCTCGCCGTAGCCGGGCGCGAACGCGATCGGCACGTGCAGGATCGTCGCGCCGGCCTCCCGAGCGTGGTCCACGAGCGCCACCGTCTTCTCCAGCATGTCGTTGGACTCCATGACCGGAGCGACGGCGTCATGCATCGCACCGCCCGGCGAGGCGAACTCGTTCTGGAACTCCATGAGCACGACGGCGGTGCACTGGGCGGCGATGGACACGGGGGCTCCTCGATCATCGTTGATGAGGGAGCGATCGTGTCACCCGCCGGCCCCGGGCGTGAAGGCGTTCGCGGCCCCTTCGCGCCCGACGCGCCGACGGCGTGCGCGAACGTGGGACGGGTGTGACGCCTGTGCCCAGCGTGAACGCCACCGCGTCGGCGACACGGCCGGTGCCAGACTGGGCGCCAAGCCCGGCGGCGCCGGGACATGGTTGCCAGGCCCGGCCGCGGCGCCGGGGGAGCGAGGAGACGTGTGATGGGCGCAGCTGTAGGGATCGTCATGGGGTCGGACTCGGACTGGCCGGTGATGGAGGAGGCCGCCGACGTCCTTGAGGACTTCGGCATCGAGGCGGAGGTCGACGTCGTCTCCGCCCACCGCATGCCCACCGAGATGCTCGAGTACGGACGCACCGCCGCCGAGCGCGGCCTGCGCGTGATCATCGCCGGCGCCGGCGGCGCGGCCCACCTGCCCGGCATGCTCGCGGCGGTGACGCCGCTGCCGGTGATCGGCGTCCCGGTGCCGTTGGCGCGGCTGGACGGCATGGACTCGCTGCTCTCCATCGTGCAGATGCCCGCCGGGGTCCCGGTGGCCACGGTCTCCATCGCCGGCGCGAAGAACGCCGGCCTACTCGCCGCCCGCATCCTCGCCTCGGGCACCGACGACGACGCCGCCCGCATCCGCGAGCAGATGGTCACCTACCAGGAGGGCCTGCGGCAGGTCGCGCAGGAGAAGGGCGCCCGGTTGCGCGCCAAGCGCGGCCACAAGGTCGGCTTCGGGGCCTGAGCCCGGCGTGGGACACCGCGGCTGGGCGGCGCTGGGCTGGCTCATGCTGGTCGGCGGCGCCGGCTTCGTGATCGCGGGCCTAGGGATCGGTGTCTGGCGCGCCACGGACGGCGTCACGATGCAGCTCCTCTACGCCGTCGCCCGTCTGCTGGCCGGGGGAAGCCTGCTGATGTACGGCGGTCGGCGGCTGCTCAGGCGCCACCGTCCACGCAGTGCACCACGACGCACTCGCGGCCGGACCCTCAGCTGAACGCCTCCATGATGTCCATCGCGGCCGGCCCCATCAGCACGATGAACAGCACCGGCAGGATGCACAGGATGAGCGGGAAGATCACCTTCACCGGGATCTGCATCGCCTTCTCCTCCGCCCGCTGCCGCCGCTTCAGCCGCATCTCCGCGGCCTGCGTGCGCAGCACGTCGCCGATGGCGATGCCGTAGGAGTCGGCCTGGACCACGGCGCGGATGAAGCGCCGCAGGTCGGGCACGTCGGTCCGCAGGCCCAGCGCCTCGTACGCCTGCCGGCGCGACTGCCCCACCTGGATGTCCTGCAGGGTGCGGACGAGCTCCCCGGCGAGCGGGCCCTTGCCGTTCCGGCCGGCCCGGGCCATCGCCGAGTCGAAGCCGAGACCGGCCTCGACGGCGATGGTCATCTGGTCCAGCGTGTCCGCGAGCTCGAGCTGGATCCGCTCGCTGCGCTCCTGGGCGCGGCTGTGCAGCAGCAGCTCGGGGAGGAAGTAGCAGACCGCCACCACCACGAGCCCGATGACCACGGTGAGGGGTCCCGGCGAGGCCGAGGCGTACAGGACGACGAGCGCGGCGGCCACCAGGCCCAGGAGCAGCTTGGCCGCCAGCAGCCGCTCCAGCGGCCACGCCGCCGGGCGCCCGGCGCGGGTGAGCAGCCTCTCGAGCACCCGGACGGAGCCGGCCGGGGTCAGGCGCCGCGCGAGAGCGGTGAGCCCCCCGCCCGGCTGCACGCCGAGACCGGCGGCGGCCAGCTCCGCGGCGGCCGGGTCGGCGCGCTGCAGCCCGCGCTGCAGGTTCGCCACGGTGCGCCGCCGCGCCGTGTCCGGCCCGGCGAGCAGCAACCACGTCAGCACGGCCAGCGACGCGCTCAGGGCGGCGACGGCGGCGAGCACCACTGCGGGAACCACGTCCTCTCTCCTCTCAGAACCTGATCTTGACGGTCTTGGCCAGCCACACCCCGCCGACCACGAGCAGCACGACCGCCAGGCCGATGAGCCCGTACCCGAGCAGGCTCTGGGTGAACTTGGCGAGGTAACCGGGGTTGGCGACGAGCAGGAAGGCGACGATGCCGAAGGGCAGGGCCATGAGGACGTAGGCCGAGAGCTTGCCCTCGGCGCTGAGCGCCTTCACCTGCCGGCGGATCTGGTTGCGCTCGCGGATGGTGCGGCCCACGCCGTCGAGCACCTCGGCGAGGTTCCCGCCGACCTCCCGGTTGATCGCGATCGCCTGGATCACCCACTCGAAGTCCTCGCTGCCCATGCGCGCGGAGGTCTCCGCCAGCGCGTCGCCCAGCGGCCGGCCCAGGCGGGTCTCGTTGATGACCCGCGCGAACTCCTCCGAGGTCGGCTGCTCGGACTCGCGCGCGACGGAGGCCAGCGCCTGCATGAGGCTGTGCCCGGCGCGCAGGCTCGAGGCCATGAGCTGCAGGGAGTCGTCGAGCTGGTCGGCGAAGGCGGCCTGCCGCTTGCGGACCAGCATGCCCAGCCGGACCCGGCCGCCCACGGGGACGGCGGCGGCCAGGAGCAGGCCCAGCAGCGGCCCGCCGAGCACCGTGCCGACCGCGGCGGCGACGAGCGCGCCGATCACGAGCAGGACGAGCAGGTCCTGCGGGCGGCTCTTCACCCCGGCCCGCTCCAGCAGCGCCACGCCGGCGCCGGGCGCGCGCCGGCGCAGCGCGCGGGCGGCGGCGTCGGTGGTGAACGCCGCCGCCCCGGCGAGGAGGCCGGGCTCCGGCGCGGCGCCCAGGCGGCGCCGGGCGAGGGGAAGCTTCGCCCGCCGCGGGCCCAGCAGCAGGTAGACGGCGACGGCCAGGCCCGCCACGAGCGCGCCCAGGCCGATCTGGAGCTGGATCACCGCGGCCCCCAGTGGTCCGGCACGCCGAAGACGCGCGGGGAGACGGCGATGCCCATCTCGGCGAACCTGTCGGTGAACTTCGGCCGCACGCCGGTGGGCACCGTGGTGCCGAGGAACCGGCCGCCCGGGTCCACCCCGGCGGAGTAGTCGAAGAGGAACGCGTCCTGCAGCGTGACGGTCTGCCCCTCCATGCCCTGCACCTCGGTGACGGCGGTGACGCGGCGGGTGCCGTCGCGCAGCCGGGTGAGCTGGACGATGACGTCGACGGCGGAGGCGATCTGCTCGCGGATGGCCCGCAGCGGCAGGTCCATGCCGGCCATGAGCACGAGGGTCTCCAGGCGGGCGATGGCGTCGCGGGGGGAGTTGGCGTGCACGGTGGACAGCGACCCGTCGTGGCCGGTGTTCATCGCCTGCAGCATGTCCAGGGACTCCCCGCCGCGGACCTCGCCCACGACGATGCGGTCGGGCCGCATGCGCAACGAGTTGCGGACCAGGTCCCGGATGGTGATCTCGCCCTTGCCCTCGGTGTTGGGCGGGCGGGCCTCGAGCCGGACGACGTGCTCCTGCTGCAGCTGCAGCTCGACGGCGTCCTCGATCGTGACGATCCGCTCGCCGTCGGGGATGAACGAGGACAGCACGTTCAGCAGGGTCGTCTTACCGGTGCCGGTGCCGCCGGAGACGATGATGTTCAGCCGCGCCGCCACGCAGGCGTGGAGCAGCTCGGCCATCTCCGGGCTCATGGTGCCGAACCGGATGAGGTCGCCGACCTTGTAGGGGTCCTTGGAGAACTTCCGGATGGTCAGCGACGAGCCGTTGAAGGCCAGCGGCGGGATGACGGCGTTGACGCGGGAGCCGTCCTCCAGGCGCGCGTCGACGAGCGGGGAAGACTCGTCGATGCGCCGGCCCACCCGGGAGACGATCCGCTCGATGATCCGGCGCAGGTGCTCCTCGGAGGCGAACGCCGCGGGGCTGCGGGTGAGCTTGCCGGCCCGCTCGACGTAGACCATGTCGTGCCCGTTGACCATGATCTCGGTGATCTCCGGGTCGCCGAGGAGGCGCTGCAGCGGACCGAGGCCCAGCGCGTCGTCCTGCACCTCGCGGATGAGCCGCTTGCGCTCCTCGCCGGAGAGCGGGACCTTCTGCTCCTCGACGACCTGGTTGAGCTCGGCGCGCACGAGGGCGTGGAGCTGGTCCTCGGTGAGGGAGGGGTCGGTGAGGCGGGCGCCCATGCGCTCGAACAGCGCGGCGGCCGCGCGGTCCTTGAGCCGGGCCAGGGCGTCACCCGGCGCAGCGGCGGCCGGCGCGTGGTCGGAGGCGACCCGGCGGGCGGACAGCGTGGCCCGCTCCGCGGGGACGCGCTCCGGGCCCGGGGTCCCGTGCGGGGAGAGCACGCCGCCCGGCGGGGTCGGTGCTCCGGCGACGGCGGGTTCTGTGGGCGGCGGGGCGGCCGGTGCCGCGAACGCCGCACCGGCCGCGGCCGCAGACGGCGGAGCCCAGCCGGGAGCGGAGTGCGCCGGGGCCGACGTCGGGATGCTGGGCCCGGAGGCGCGCGGCGGGGGCGGCTGAACCGGCGGCGTGGCGTCCTGCGCCGGGAAGGGCACGGGCTGCGCCTCGCCGTGGCCGGCGGCGCGCCGCTCGGACGGCAGCCGCGACGGGTGCTGGTGCTCTGCACCGCCGACGGCTGTGCCCGGCAAGGCCGCGTCCGACGGCGTGCCCGCCCTGTTGTCGTCGGCGTGCGACCCGGCGGCCCGGAGGCGCTGCGCGAGGTTCATCGTGCACCCACCCGCACGCCGCGGTGGCGCCCGCGCCGCCGCCCCGGCTTGGCGGCGAGCAGCGGCACGTCGGCGAAGCGGTCCACGAGCCGGCCGAGCTGGCGGGTCATGGGGTCCTTGCCGCCGAGCTGCATGAGCGGGACGCCCTGGTTGACGGACGCGGGGACGACGGGGCACCGGGGGAGGGTCATGTCGACGTCGCGGCCGATCGTCGCCTCGACGTCTGCGATCGAGAGCCCGCTGCGCGCGTCCTCGAAGTTGAGCAGGATGAACCGGCCCTCGGCGAACATGCCGAGGTCGGTGAGGGTGTCGAGCTCCTTGCGCAGCCCCCGCACCCCGGGCACGTCCATGCTCGTCAGCAGCACCGGGTCGGTGGTCTGGTCGAGCGCCGCGAGGGTGTGCTCGTTCAGGCCCGGCGCGGTGTCCACGACGACGTACCGGAACTGAGTGGCGAGGCTCTGCAGCAGCCGGCCGACGTCGTCGCCGCCGATGCCGTCGGCCGCGGCGGGCGACTCGGGCGCGCACAGCACGTACAGGCCGGTCTCGTGGAGGGTGAGGAAGGTCTTGAGCACCATGGTGTCCCGGCGCGCGGGGTTGTGGACCGCGTCGGCGAGGGAGTACTCGGGGTCGAGGTTGAGCGCACTCGCGACGTCACCGAACTGCAGATCGAGGTCGACCAGCACGGTGGAGTGCGGGACCGCCCTGGCCAGGCCGACGGCGAGGTTGGTCGCGACGGTGGTCTTGCCGACGCCGCCCTTGGGCGAGACCACGGAAATGATCCGGCCGGAGGCGCCGAGGTCCTCGGGCAGCGGGATGCCCGGCGGGGGCGTCTGCGGCCGCGTGAGCTGGGCCGCGCGCTGGAGGACGGTGCGGACGTCGTCCACGGCGGCGCTGGGGTCGAGGATGTCGCGCACCCCGGCGCGCATGGCGGCCAGGCCGAGCTCCGCGGGCTGGTCGCTGACCAGGACGACGCCGATGCCCGGGAAGAGCCCGGTGAGGTCGGCGGTGAGCTGCAGCATCGGCTCGGCGGCGGGCCGGGAGTCGAGGACGACGACCTCGGGCACGCCGCCGGCGAGGGCGAGCACCTGCCCCGCCGCCGACGGCATCGCCGGCATGGCGACGAACCGGCCGCCGGTCGCGGCGTCGACCTTGGCGGTCAGCTCGGTGGAGGTGGTGGCCAGGATGACGTGGTTCACGGGTACACGTTCTCCTCGGTGACGATGCGGGTGCCGTCGGTGGTGGCGTCGTCTGGCTCGAGGGAGAGCCAGAGGCTGCCGTGCTCGGCGGCGAAGACGAGGCGCTCGGCGTCGGGGGCGCTGACGGCGAGGGTGACCATGACGCTCTCAGTGGGCGCCACGTCCGGGGCCGGGGCCTGCTCCTGGTCGGTCGGCGCCGGCGGGGTGATGCCGCCCTGCACATCGGTGACGAGCACCTTGTTGAACGCGAGGCGGGTGCGGGCGGGCTCGGCGAAGGAGACGAAGGCGCCGACCGTGTCGCCGGGGGCGAGGTGCCCACCGACGACGCGCCGCGGCTCGAGCAGCACGGAGACCTGGTGCATCCCGGGGGGGATCTCCACGGCGCCGGTATCGACGACGCCGGGCTCGGCGAACCGGGCGGCGAGGAGCTGCTCGCCCACCTGCAGGTCGGTGGTCGCGACCTTGCCGGCGAGGTCGTCGAGGTCGGCGACTGCCCCGGGGACGACGGCGGCCGCGGGCAGCTCCTCGGGCGCCACCAGGTCCGCGAGGTCCTCGGCCGGGGTGCCCTGGGCGACGGGCTGGGCGACGACGAGCACGGTGGCCGGCTCCATCCCCGCCATGGCGCGCTCGTCGGCGGCCGCGACGTAGGTCAGCACCAGCGCGCCGCCGAGCACGGCCAGCACGATCGCCGCGACGGCGGCGAGAACACGACGTTTCACTCTTACTCGCTCAATCGGTGAGGGCCACGACGGAGGCGCCCAGGTCGGGGGCGCCCGTGCCGTAGTCGAAGGCGTCGGACAGGTCGACGAACTCGACGAACTGGCCGCTGATGCAGGTGTTGACGCTCTTGGGGCACGGCGTGCCCCAGCGGTCCCCGCCGTGCCCGACGAACTCGTACCCGCGCAGGGTGAAGGCGGCGTAGCCGACGATGTCGAACCACGCGTTGTTTCCCTGGCCGCCCCAGTTGTCGTAGACGGGGAGGAGCACGGTGGCGGTGCGCAGGCTCTGGATGTCGGTCGTCTCGCACGCGGACGGCAGGGAGTTGCCGGGGTCGGAGCCCTGGACGTGGTCGGCGATGGCGCTGGTGCTGCGGCAGGTGCCGGGGTCGGTCTTGAGCCAGCCGAAGCCCCCGGGCACCGGGTTGCCGGAGTTGGTCCGGTCGCAGGGCCAGTCGGCGGGCAGGTCGGTGTGCTTGAGGTCCTTCGAGCGCAGGATCGTCAGCAGCACCGGGCTGGCGGAGGTAAGGGAGCCGCCCTGCCGCTCGATCTGCGCCTGCAGCTCGCACCGGTGCAGCGCGAGGGGAAGCATGGCGGTCCCGCCGGTCGGGTTGCCCCAGGCGGCGGTGGCGGCGGCGGTGATGCCGGTCCGGTCCACACCGAGGAGCGGGGCGAACCAGTGCTCGCGCACGCCCTCGGTCTGGACCGTCACCCGGCCCGTGGCGGGGGTGAGGTTCGGCGTCGTGACCGCCGCCTGTACCTCGCCGTCGTTGACGTTCTGGGTGGCGAGCGTCTGGGCGGTGGTCGCCGGCGCGCCGCAGCTCCCGTGGGCGCAGTCCTGGGCGACGGCGAGGGCGCCGGCGTCGGCAGCCGTCTGGAGCTGCTGGCGCTCGGCCCACATGGCCGCGACGTCGACGGAGACGGCGGCGAACCCGACGAGGGGGATCATCAACAGCGCCACGACGACGTTCACGGCGCCGCGCTCGTCCCTCAGCCGTGGCATCGCATGGTCCCCTTCCCGGTGAGCGTGAGGTCGGCGCCGAACAGATCGGTGATGAAGTCCATGGGGTAGGTGACGGTGACCGTGGCCGTCGCCGTCGGGGTGGCTGTGCTGGTCATGCAGGTCGTCGGGGTGACGCGGATCTGCGAGTTCGTGAGCCCCAGGCTTGGGGCGGAGGCCTTCACGGTCGCGCGCGCCGCGTCGTCGTCGTTGTGGAGCGCCATCACGCGGACCCCCTCCCGGGCGGCCCCGGACAGGGTCGTCTGCAGGTGATAGGCGCGGCCGAACTCGGCGATGCCGGCGACGAGAAGGAGCAGCAGGGGGAGGACGAGGGCGAACTCGACGGCGGCCGCGCCGCGGTCGCGCTGGTTTCGGCTCACTAAGCCTCCTCCGTTGCTTTTCCTCTCGGCGGCCGGGCCGGTCCCGGCGCAGCGGTCAGGGGGTTCGCTGCGCCGGGAGCGGTTGCGATCGCAACTCAGCCCTCGGCGGGTGCATCGGGGAGTTCGTCGCTGACACCCTGGAACAGAGCAGCGAGCTGCTCTCCGAGCGTCGCGACGATCGCGATGATGACGACGGCGATGAGGCCCACCATGAGGCCGTACTCGACGGCGGTGGCGCCGCGGTCCTTCCGGTCCTCGAAGCGGCCCTGGACGATGTGGAGGGTGGAGAGCAGGTAAGCGGCTGCGCGGTTCATGTGATCTTCCTTGGGCTCGGCGCTCCGGGAGGCCCGGACCGCGACGTGTGCCGGTCGGATCCGGCCTTCGGACACAATGCTGCAGAAACCTTGCGGATTCCGCAAGGGTTCGGTGCGAGAATCTTTAGTTGGAGAGCAAAATTGCTCATGAAGCGTCCATGCGGCGCTGCTGCATCGTTCGGGTCCGGCCGGGCCTCGGTGGAAGAATGCGGTTTCACCGGCAAAAGTGAGCTCTGTGCGGACGTTCATGAAAACGTTTCGCACACGCGCCGAGCGACTCAGAACTGCACCGCGGTACACCGCGACGCCTGTACAGTGTGAGCGTCTTCACGCCCCAAGGAGTCACATCCACGACGCCGTGGCCGATAACTGCTGTGTCGGCAAGTTTTCTGGACATGCAAGTTTGTCTCGTTAGGGTGTGCCCATGAGTGCAGCGGAGATCGCGGTGGATGAAGCCCCGGAGATGGGCCTGAGAGCGCTGAAGAAGCAGATGACGCGGGAGTCACTGGCCGACGCAGCGCTGCGGCTGACGGCCGACAAGGGGCTCGACAACGTCACCATCGAGGAGATCACCCGCCAGGCGTTCGTCTCCCCGCGAACCTTCTCCAACTACTTCTCCTGCAAGGAGGAGGCCGTCGTCACCGCCGGCGCCCAGGAGCCACGAGTCCTGGTCGAGCGGTTTTCCGCAGCGGCCGAGCATTCCCCGCCGCTGAAGGCGCTGTGCCAGGTGCTCTGCGAGTTCGCGAACTCCCGCACCAAGGACCAGCTCAAGCTCATGGTGCAGAAGATGGAGCTCGTCCAGCAGTACCCGTCGCTGCTGCCGTTCCAGGCGGCCCAGTACGACCAGCTCGAGGAGGAGCTGCGCGGTGCCGTCGCCACCCGCACGGGGAGCGACGTCGACACCGAGGTCTACCCCTGGCTCGTGGCAGCCAGTGCCGTGGCCGGCATCAAGTCGGCCATGCGCCTGTGGGCCCGGTCCGGCGGCGACGGCAACCGCCTCGCCGAGCTGATCCAGGACGCGTTCAACCAGATCAGCGCCGGCCTGCCCGCGCCCAGGCGCTGACCCGCGGCGCGCGGCAGCCAGCCCGACACCGTGGCAACTTCCGGACATGGCAGGTCCGTGCCACCAGTTCTGGTGGAAAGAGGGCCGATTCCCAGGACAGGATTGATTCGTCGGACACCGCAGCACCTGCGGTGACAGTCACCCGGGGCTGGGGCGGAGCCGCGGGCACAGCGAAGGATCACGCATGTCCATTCCGTCCGCTCACCTGCTGGCCGTGGCCGCCGGCGCGGCCCACGCGGCCCGCCGGGGACCCGTCGCCAGCCTGACGCGCCGCTCGAGCGCCCGCGTCAGCTGCGGCGCCACCGCGTCCGACGAGGGCGCCACGCTGCCCTGGGCCCTCGCCGCCCGCGAGCGAGCGGGGACGCCGGTCAACCTGGCGGACGCCGCGGGCTATAAGCGCCTCGTGGAGCGGCTGGCCGGGGGCATCATCGCCAGCGCCACGCCCGCGTCCGCCGAGACGCTCTTTCCCGGCGCGCCCGGCGTGGGAGGGGCCGAGGCCCTCGGCTTCGCCCACGGCACGGCCGGCGTGCTGTGGGCGCTGTGCGAGACCGGCGCGCACGTGCCCGACGCCCTCGCTGACTGGCTCGTCGATGCGACGCACCGCATGCCGCACGCGGGTGCCGGGCTTGCCGACGGGTACGCGGGCCTGGCGCTGACCCTGGACGCCCTCGGCCGCTCCGCCGACGCCGCCTGGCTGTGGCGGGCCGTGGAGGAGACCCCGCTGGACGAGCTCGGCGTCACCCTCGCCGACGGGCTCGCCGGCCTCGGGCTCGCGCTGCTCGAGCGCGCGCCCATCCCCGACGCGGAGGCCCTGCTCGCCAAGGTCGATGAGATCGCCGGCGCACTCGTGGAGCGGCTGGCGGAGCGCCCGCGCCTGGACCGCCTCGGTCTCTCGCGCGGCGGCGCCGGCGTCGCGCTGTTCCTGCTGCACATGTACGACCTCACCGAGGACCCCGCGCTGCTGCGGCCCATCGAGGACTGCCTGCGCCACGACCTCGCGCTGCTGGGCTGGAAGTCCTTCGGCCGGCACGCCGCGCTCCCGCTGTGGACGCGGCCGGGCTCGCTGGAGAACGGCAGCATCGGCGTCGCCATCGTGCTGCGCCAGGCGCAGCAGCACCTGGACGCGCCGTGGGTGGCCGAGGCGGCCGAGGAGCTCACCGCCGCCGCCGAGCGCTGGCTGCTGGCCCACCCGGGCCTGTCGCACGGGCGGGCCGGCACGGTGCTGGCGCTGCAGTACCTGCGCTCGCACCCGTGGGAGACGCCCGAGGAGCGTTTCGTGCGGGTGTGCCCGTACCTCGAGCCGCTCACCGTCCACGCCGACGCCCGGGCCGACGCGGCCGCCGAGATGTCCATGGGTCTCGAGGACGGCGTGGCAGGCGTGCTGCTGGCGCTCGGCCACCTGGGCCGGGCCGGGGAGCGGCGGGTGCCGTTCTTCTGGTGAGGAGCGGGTGACGGCGTCCGGCGGGCGGCAGGGGGGCCCGCCGGGCGCGACGGTCACCGCACGGGACGCCGCTCGCCGCGCGCGACGGTCCTCGCCGGCGACGCCGTCCGCCGTCGTCCCGGTGCCTCAGGTGACGCGTCGTCCCAGTGCCTCAGATGACGTACGACTCCTCGGCCCCGGGCGCGAAGATCTCCTCCGGCGCCCAGCGGCGCTTGGCCAGCCCCTGCTCGTGGGAGTAGCGCAGGAACGTCTCCAGCACCGTGCGGTTGGCCTCGATCCCGTAGGTCCAGTAGTCCTCGCCCATGACGGCGACGGTCTCCTCCACGTGGTCGGCGAGCCACGGCAGCATGACGGTCAGGGCGCTGCGGTACAGCAGGTCCTCGCGCGCCAGGGCGCGGGCGGCGTCGAGCGCCTTCATGAGCGACCGGGCCACCCAGGGGTGCCGCTCGTGCACCGCCCGGCGGACCACCACCAGGTGCATGATCGGGAAGATGCCGGTGTCGCGGAAGTACTGCTGCTCCACGGCCTTGTAGTCCGGGAACAGGCGCACTACGTGCTCGCTCGTGTGGAAGCTCGCCGGCACGTGCGCGGTGAACAGGGCGTCCAGCTCGCCGTCGGCCAGCATGTGCGACAAGGTGGCGCCCGCCGGGGCGGGCTCGACGACGATCCCGGGCGGCAGGTCCAGCCCGATCTTCTCGCTGCGGCCGGGCGCGTCGACGCCGCCGCTGACGAAGCGCATCTCCTCGGTGCGCACGCCGTAGCGGTCCTGCAGCATCCCGCGCTGCCAGACCCCGGCGGTGATCTGGTACTCCGGCACGCCGACCCGGCGCCCGCGCAGGTCCGCCGGCGAGGCGATGCCCGCCCGGGCGTTGACGAACATGGTCTGGTGGCGGAAGTACCGCGACGGGAACGCCGGGATGGCGACGAACGGCGGGTCCTCCTGCTCCAGGGTGAGGACGTAGGAGGACAGGCTCATCTCCGAGACGTCGAACTCCCGGTGCTTGAGCTGCCGGTAGAAGGTCTCCTCCACCGGCAGCGTCAGCATGTTCAGGTCGATGCCCTCCGGCCGGACCCGGCCGTCCTGCAGCGCGCGGAGCCGGTCGTACCCGGCGGCGGCGAAGGAGAGCGGCAGCGCCGTCATTGCGCGGGCAGCAGGGCGTCGAGGTCCGGCTCCTCCGACAGCGACCCGTACTCCACGGCCTTCTGGCCCAGCTTCTCGGCGGCCTCGCGGCTGAAGTCCACCCGGAAGGTCGGCAGCACCATCTGGTCGAGGATGGCCGGGTCGATCTCGGTGTAGGTGCCCACGATGTCCCGCACGGCGTCGGGGTTCTCCTGGGAGAACTCCAGCGAGCGGTTCATCGCCCGGGTGAAGCGCTCCACCAGGTCGGGGTCGCGCTGGATGGTCTGCTCGCTGGTGAACACGCAGGAGATGTCCAGCTCGGGGTGGAACTCGTAGAAGTTGTAGGAGATGACGCGGGCGCCGTCGTTGACTGCCTGGGTGAGGAACGGGTCGAGGATCCAGGCGGCGTCGACCTGCCCGCTGAAGAGCGCGGCGGGGGCGTCGGGGAAGGGCACCTCGGTGAACTCGACGGCGTTCGGGTCGCCGCCCGCCTCCTCCACGACGGAGCGGATGGTCGTGTCGCCGATGTTGGCCAGGGTGTTGACCGAGACGGTGTTACCCGGGAGGTCCGCGACGGTCTGGATGGGGGAGTCGGGCAGCACGACGACGGCGCCGAAGTCCGGGTCGCCGGTGGTGGAGTTGGCGTTGGCGACGCAGCGCAGCGGCAGGCCCTCGTCGACGGCGATCATGGTGGAGAGGATGTTGCCGCGGCCGAACTGGAAGTCACCCGAGACGACGCTGGGGATGACGGCGGCGCCGCCGGCAGCGCTCTCGATGGTCAGTTCGATGCCCTCCTCCTCGAAGAAGCCCTCCGCCTGGCCGAGGTAGAGCGGGGCGGAGTCGACGATGGGCTGGGTGCCGATGGTGACCTGGGTGAGCTCGCCCTCGGCGGCCTGGTCGCCGCCGCCCCCGCCGGTCTCCCCGCCGCCTCCGCAGGCGGCGAGGGTCAGGGCTGTGGCGGCGGCGGCCGCGAGGGCCGTTCTGCGAGTCGACATGTCACTCCTTCGGGACGGCCGGCGAGCGCCGGGATCAGCGGGCGGGGCGGGCGTGGTCGCGCCAGAAGGTCCAGGCGCGGTCGATCTGCGAGGCGTTGGTGGCCGCGGCAGCGGCGCCCTCCTCGGCGGTGAGGAAGGTGGCCCCACCGAGCTGGAGGGCCTGGGCCTGGGCGCGGGCGTTGACCTCGGTGTAGATGGCCCGGTAGACGGCCTCGGGCAGGGTGCCGCCGACGGCGACCGAGCCGTGGCCGCGCATGAGGGCCACCGGCGCGCGGCCGAGCGCGTCGGCCAGGGCCACGCCCAGCTCGGCGGTGCGGACGAGCAGGTCGGTGCCGGTTCCGGCCACCTCGCGGATCTCGAACACGGGGGTGGCCTGGGGGAGGAAGCCAGCCATGTGCAGCACCGGGCGCAGCGGGATGGCGGAGACGCTGAACGGGACGACGGCGGGGGAGTGGCTGTGCACGACGGCCATCACGTCCGGCCGGGCGCGGTAGATCTCCGCGTGGATGAAGCGCTCGAGGTAGGGCGGGCGCGGGTCGTCGGTGACGGCATCGAGGGTGAAGCGCTGGACGTCCTTCGGGCCGACGAGCGCGGGGGCGAGGTTGCGGGAGAGCAGGAAGGTCTCGGGGTCGTCTTCGGACCTGACGCTGACGTGACCGAAGGCGTCGAGCACCCCCTGCTCGAAGAGGATGCGATTGGCGTCGGCGAGCTCGGCTTGCTGGGCGCCCACGGTGCTGCCGGAAACCTGGGACATGGCGCTCCTCTCCCGGCGCCGCGATGCGCCCGGCGGGATTTTCCTTGTGGGGGCCGCTCGCCGGTGAGCGGCCCTGTCGGGAACGGTAGAGGGAAGCCGCTGCGCTGTACAGACTTGGACGTCTGCTCAGCAGAACGCCCGTGTCAGAGGAGGTCGGCCAGGCGGCTCGTCGCCCGGGTGAGGAAGTCGGCGTGGTCGCGCACGCGATCCGCGGAGGAGCGGCTGACGGGCGCGGCCACGCTCATGGCGGCGACGACGCCCCGGGCGGACGCCGGCACCGCCATGGCCACCGACGCGACGCCGGGCTCGACCTCCTCGCGGTTCTGGGCGTACCCGCGCTCGCGGACCCGGCGCAGCTCCGCGAGAAGGGCGGAGCGGGTCGTCACGGTGCGGGCGGTGACGGCCGGCAGGTCCTCCTCCGGGAAGAGCGCTCGGACGGCGTCGTCGCTGAGCGTGGCCAGCATGGCCTTGCCGAGGCTGGAGGCGTAGGCGGGCGTGCGCAGGCCGACCCGGCCGCCCACGCGGAGCAGCGCCGGGCTCTCGATGCAGTCGAGGTAGCGGACGTGGGTGTCCTCGAGCATGCCGAGATGCACGGTCTCGCCGCAGCTGGTGGCGAGCTCCTCCAGCACCGGGCGGGCGACGGCGCGCAGGTCGAAGTGGTTTGCCACCGTCAGGCCCACCTCGAGCAGCTCCGGTCCGGGTCGGTAGACCTTCGTGGCGGGGTCCTGCAGGCGAAGCCGCGGTAGACCAGCATGGCCATCAGCCGGTGTGCCGTTGACTGGCCCACGCCGAGGCGCTCGCGCACGTCCGCCAGCCGCAGTTCGGGCTCGTGCTTGAAGAGGGTCAGTGCCCGGAGGACCCGATCGACCCCCTCGATGGGGTACTGCGGCACCGGGCGGTCGGCGTTCCGCACAGCGCACACGGTAACCGCCCGTCCGCAATGACGGTGGAGCAACGTGGCCGTCGAACCGCACGCCGGCCGCGTCCCAGCACCGCCGGCGACTACAACTCGGCGGACATCCTCCAGCTCATTGACGTGCGAGCGCCGGCAACGCTGACCGTGGGCCCGGCTCCTACGCCTTGAGGGACCGCACGGGTGCCGCGGTCGAGTCCCTGCCGGGAACCAGAAGCTCGACGTCGTGGTGCCGCAGCGCCTCCAGCAGGTCCGTCGGGGGTTCCTGGTCGGTGACGAGGTAGTCGGCCCGGCTGAGATCAGCGACCTGGGCGAACAGCCGCTTGCTGAACTTCGACGAGTCGACCAGAACGGCGACGCGCGACGCGCGCTCCATCATCTCGAACATCATCGCCGCCTCGGCGAGGTTGCTCGTGGAGTAGCCGCCCGACACCGATGCGGCGCCGACCGCGATCAGTGCCAGATCGCACTGGACGTCCACCTCGGCTCCGCTGACGCCGTTCCGGAACACCACGGGGCCGACCGTGGCCTGCGCGCTGATCCGTACCGTTCCTCCGAAGATGTACAGGTCCCGCACCGCGGACGGGTTGATCTCCGACGGGACGAGAAGGTTGTTCGTCGCGATGGTGAGGTCGCGATGGTCGCGCAGGTTGCGGACCACGGCGAGGGCGGTCGTACCGCCGTTGATCATGAGCGAGGACCCGTCCTGCACGAGCGTGGCGGCGAGCGTCCCGATCGCCTCCTTCGCTGACGTCTGGACCCGGCGCCGCACGTCGAGGCCGGTGTCCGGACGCGGGAGCGCGGACGGGCTCATGGCACCTCCGCGCGTGCGGATGAGGACGCCGTCCGCATCGAGCTGGTCGAGGTCCCGACGAATGGTGTCGAGCGAGACGTCGAAGCGCTCGGCCAGCTCGGCGACCGTCACCTGGCCGACGTCGAACACGACGGCGGCCAGCTCAGCCTTCCGGCCCGCCGGCAGCTTGCGCTGGTTTCCTGACGTCTCTACGCCCGCTGAAGCAACCACACGCAATTTCTAGCACGAGAACGAACATCGCCGGAAGGTGCGAAGGTCCCGTTGGCCCTTGCCTCGCCGCAGCCCGACGTATGGCCTCAGGACGGGCTCGGACCGCGGGGCGACGCGGGCCGAGATGCCGAAGTGTGCGCCTTCGTGCGCAGCGCGCGCCGCAACACGGCGGCATGCCGCCAGGTCGTGCAGATTCGGATGCTTGACGCAGTACCGCTCCCAGCACTACGGTTCACAAAACCGCAGAAGCGTGCATCGGAGCGCAAGAGGCGGCAGAGACTCAGAGAGGAGTGTCATGAGCAAGGGTGCTCGAAGAAGGAGCCTCACAGCGGGCGCCGGCATCACCGCGATCGCCCTCACCGCTGCTGCATGCGGAGGAGGCGGGGACGCGCCCGGTACCGGTGGGGACGAGGGCGGCGACGTGGCCCTGGAGTTCGCCCAGTGGTGGGAGCCCGAGCTGCCGGACGGGGTGCTGCGCGGCCTCATGGACCAGTTCGAGGAGGAGAACCCGGGCATCACCGTCGAGCTCCTCTCCGGTCCGTACGCCTCCACGAAGGAGCAGGTCGTCGCCGGCGCCGCGTCGGGCACGATGTCGGACGTCGTCGGACTCGACGGCGCCTGGGTCCACGACTTCGTCGACCAGGGAGCCATCAGCGACCTCTCGGCTCTCATGAGCGACGCCGGGTACGACGAGAGCCAGCTGGCCAGCCAGGTCCAGGTGGAGGGCTCCACCTACATGATCCCGGTGGTCAACTTCGCCTACATGCTCTTCACCAACGACGACCTGCTCCAGCAGGCCGGCGTCGAGGCGCCGCCCACCAACCGCAGCGAGTTCAAGGCAGCTGCCGAGGCCATCACCGCGCTCGGCGGCAACACCAGCGGCTGGGTGCTGCCGCTGTCCCTGGAGACCCCGAATGGCGTCCAGAACGACGTCATGTCCTGGGTGTGGGCCTCCGGTGGGAGCATGCTCGAGGACGGCCAGCCAGACCTGACCAACCCCGAGGTCACCAGCGGCGTCGAGTACATCAAGGAGCTGTCGGACGCCGGAGTCATCGCGCCCGGCGCCGCCACGCTCAAGGAGCAGGACAAGGTGGAGGAGTTCGCCAACGGCCGCGTCGGCATGATGATCTCCTCCCTCGCGCACATCAACACGATCCGCGAGAGCAACCCGGACCTGAACTTCAACATCTCCGCTGTTCCTGCCGAAGACGGCTACGAGGGCGAGCGGGGCATCCCCTACGCGTCCTGGGGCATCGGCGTCGCCGAGAACAGTGAGAACAAGGAGGAGGCCTGGAAGCTCGTCGAGTTCCTGCTCAGCGAGTCCGTCAACGCCGAGCTCTCGACCGCGGCCAACGCCTTCCCCGGCAACACGAGCGCCGTCCCTGACTACGTCCAGGGGGACGAGCTGTTCCAGACGGCGTTCGACGTCTGGAACGAGGGCTACCCCGCCAACGAGTTCGTCGGTCTCCCGGTGGCGGAGCAGCTCATGCGCGACTTCAGCGAGGAGCTGCAGCGGACGCTGGAGGAGGGCCAGTCCGTCGACGTGACCCTGAGCAACGCTCAGGAGAAATGGATGAGCGAGTTCTAGCGAGTCCGCCTCTACCCACCCGATCGGCCGCGCCAGGCCCAGGCCTGGCGCGGCCATGATCCGAGGAGACAGTCTCCGTGTCCACCTCCGCCCTCCCACGTTCGGTCTCGACGGCGAACGTGCTGCAGGACCGCCGGCGCTCGAACCGTGCGCTTTTCCGGCGGCGCTTGACGCCCTATGGCTTCCTGTCGCCGACCGTGATCCTCCTGGTCATCCTCATGGTGACGCCGATCGTCATGGTCATCGGTTACTCGTTGCTGGACCGCGTGATCACGGCGCGGGAGTCCCAGTTCGTCGGCTTCGAGAACTACGCGCAGGTCCTCACCGACCCCGTCTTCTACACCGCGGTGAAGAACACGGCGTACTTCGCCGGGGTGAGCGTGGTCGCGCACTTCGTGCTCGGTCTCGGCTTCGCGATGCTGCTCAACACCGACATGCTGGGCGCCCGGACCAAGGCGCTCTTCCGCGTGATCTACATCGTCCCGTGGCTGTTCACCATCGCCATCGTCGCGGTGCTCTGGCGGATGCTGCTCAGCCCCAACGGCATCGTGAACTACCTCGTCACCACGGTGGGGCTCCGGGAATCCGGCGTGGAGTGGCTGAGCGACCCCAACCTCGCCCTGCACGCCGTCACCTTCATCAACGTCTGGTGCGGGTACCCGTTCTTCATGGTGAGCCTGCTGGCCGGCCTCCAGGGCATCCCGAAGGAGCTGTACGAGGCCGCGAAGGTCGACGGCGCGGGCGCGGTCAAGCAGTTCCTCCACGTCACCATCCCGCAGCTGCGGCCCATCATCATCAGCATGGCGCTGCTGGACCTCATCTGGACCACCCAGCAGTTCGCGCTCATCTGGATGACCACGGGCGGCGGCCCGATCGTCGCGACGGAGATGCTCAGCACGTTCACCTACAAGCTCGCCTTCGCGGGGTACGACTTCTCAGTCGCGTCCGCCAGCGCCGTCGTCGTGCTGGCGCTGTCCATGGTGCTCGCGTTCTTCTACGTCAAGCACCAGAAGGCGAGGGACTGATCATGAGCACGATCGTGCAGCCTCGGCCCGGCCTGCAGGTCGCAGGGCCTCCGCGCAACGTGAGCGCCGCCCTGAAGAGGCGTCGCGCCCTCCAGAGGGGCGGCCTCATCGTCGCCCTGGTCCTCGGAGCGATGTTCTCCGGCCTACCGGTGCTGTGGATGGCGCTCAGCTCGTTCAAGTCGAACGCGGAGATCTTCGAGTACCCGCCGCGGCTGATCACCGAGAACTTCTCCTTCGACGCGTACACGTCGATCCTCACCGACCCGGTGAAGCTGCGCTTCTTCGGCAACAGCTATTTCGTGTCGCTCTCGGTGACGCTGTTGACCCTGTTCGTGGCGGTTCTCGCCGCCTACGCCTTCAGCCGGTACGAGTTCCCGTTGAAGCGCCCGCTCAACGTGGTCATCGTGAGCGTGCAGGCCGTTCCGCCGATCACGCTGCTGATCCCCTACTTCGGGCTCGTCGTCGGCTTGGGCCTCTACAACACCTACGCGGGCCTGATCCTCACCTACATGGTGTTCACCCTGCCTTACGCCATCATCATGATGACGGGCTACTTCAACACCCTCCCGCGGGAGCTCGACGAAGCCGTGAAGGTGGACGGGGCCGGTCCGCTGACGGCGCTGTTCCGGATCCTCGTGCCCATCTCCGTCCCGGGCCTCGTCTCCGTCGGGATCTACACGTTCATGATCGCGTGGAACGAGTACCTCTTCGCGCTCACCCTCACGCGCACCGAGGACATGCGCACCGTCCCCATCGGCATCCAGCTCCTCATGGGCCAGCACTCCTACGAGTGGAACGAGATGATGGCAATGAGCGTCCTGGGGTGCATCCCCGTCCTCCTCCTCTTCCTCTTCTTCCAGCGCTACTTCATGGGCGGGATGACCGCTGGCGCAGTGAAGCTCTGACCACCCATACCGCCACCGCGGCTGTTTTTGTCACCCAAGAAAGGGAAACCACCCCATGTTGATGAACGGCGCTGATCTGCTACAGGTCGCCGACAAGCACAACTTCGCCATTCCCGCCTTCAACATCAGCGACTGGGCGATGAGCCAGGGGATCTTCGAGATCGGCGAGGAGAAGGGAGCGCCCCTCATCATCGCCATCCACCCGGACGAGCTGCGCCACGTGGGCGTGGACTTCATGCCCGGGCTCATCCAGCGGGCTCACAGGTCCACCGTGCCGGTGGCGATCCACTTCGACCACGGCGCGAGCTTCGACCAGATGCTGCTCGCCATCCAGACCGGCTTCACCTCCGTGATGCTCGACGGTTCGATGCTCCCGTTCGAGCAGAACGTCGCCCTGACCAAGCAGGCCGTCGACGCGGCGCACGCCGTCGGCCTGTCCGTGGAGGGTGAGCTCGGCACGATCGGCAAGACGGACTCCGAGGCCGAGGAGGGCACCGCCTCGATCATCTACACCGACCCCGACGACGCGGTCCGCTTCGTCGAGCAGACCGGTGTGGACAGCCTCGCCATCGCCATCGGCACGTCCCACGGCATCTACCCGTCGTGGATGAAGCCCGAGCTCAAACTGGACCTCCTGCAGCAGATCAAGGCCAAGGTCGCGGTGCCGCTCGTGCTCCACGGCGGCTCCAACAACCCGGACCGTGAGATCGGGCAGGCCGTGAAGCTGGGGATCAACAAGATCAACATCTCCAGCGACATCAAGGTCGCCTACCACCAGAAGATGCGCGAGGTGCTGCGGGACGAGGGGCTCCGCGAGCCCAACTCCATCCAGCCCGCCTGCGTCGAGGCCATGAAGGTCACGGCCGCGCAGAAGATCGACCTCTTCGACGCGGCCGGGAAGGCGGACCTCTACCTGAGCCCGCGCCTGCTGGCCACCATGTGACGAGACGAGCGGCGCGACGATGAACGAGGAGATCGTTCTGGGTCTTGGCGGATGCCTCGACTACGAGATCAGCTGGGACCCCGCCGTGCTCGCAGACCTCGTCGAGCGGTACGGCATCAGCGCCGCTGAGCTCAGCACGTCGCTCGAGGTGTCCAGCGAACGCGACCTCGTCCGCTCGGTCCTGGGGTTCGTCCGCGACGGTGTCGGAGGAGAGCGGTCCGTCGCCTCCTCCGACATCGTCGAGGCGTTCGCCGCGCGGTTCCCCCGGCGGACCACACTGGGCGGGACGAACGTCAGGGCGGCGCTGGCGATGAGCCGGCTCGGGGTGCGCAGCACGCTCCACCTGGTGAGCATCGACGACCAGGTCCGGCAGATGCTGCCCGACGAGGTCTCCTATGTGTGCAGCGCCACGCGCGACACGGTCGACCCGCACCTCATCGTGCAGTTCCCGGCGGGTTCGCGGGTCCGGGCGGGAGACGTGGACATCGAGGCGCCCCACGCGAACCGCCTCATCTACGTCAACGACCCGCCCAACCGGGAGCTGGGCATCAGCCCGGAGCTGGGGAGCGTGCTGAGGTCGGCCGCGGTCTTCCTCGTCTCGGGCTTCAACTCCATGCAGGACGCCGGGACGCTGCGGACCCGGCTCGACGAGCTTCGTGAGCACATGCGCTCCCTTCCCGCGTGGGCGCAGGTCGTGTACGAGGACGCGGGATTCCACGTGCCCGGGATGAGCGACCTCGTCCGGGAGCGTCTGCTCGACCTCGTCGACGTGTACGGCATGAACGAGGACGAGCTACAGGCGTACGTCGGGCGCCGGGTGGACCTCCTCGACGCCGATGCCGTCGCGGTCGCCTCGGCGCAGCTGCGCGACGTCGTGCCCGCCAGGACCGTCGTGGTCCACACCAAGTACTGGTCATTGGCCCTGGGCGAGGGCGCGGAGGCCTACCGGGACGCTCTCGACAGAGGCATCGTCATGGCCAGCACCCGCTACGTCCACGGTGACGCCTTCACCATCGCGGACTACGAGCAGGTCGCTCGCCTCCCGCGTCATGGCGGCGGCGCCGCGTTCGCGCGGCAGCTCGAACGGCGGCTGCCGGGTCAGGCCTGCTGCGTGCCCGCCGTGATCCTCGAGACCCCCACGCCGACGACCATCGGCCTGGGCGACTCCTTCGTCGGCGGGTTCATCGCCGCTCTCGCCCGCACGCGGCAAGGTGCCGGAAGGGGAGTGGCGTGAGTGCCGCGGACCCGCGTCTCAGTGCCGAGGCGGAGTGGACGAGCTTGCTCGACGAGGGCATGGTCACTCTCCCCGAGGCCCTGGCGAGCATCGACGAGGCCGTTCGACCGAGCGGCGACCGCGTCCTCGTGCTCCGGCTGGCCGGCGGGCTGAGTCTCGACGTCCTCCTCGACCGCGGGCTCGACCTCGGCGCGGCATGGTGGGCCGGCGTGCCGCTCGCCTGGCGGTCGCCGCACCGCGTCGATCCTGGGCCCGGCCGTGGCTGGGAGGATCGCTTCCTCGGCGGCCTGCTGGCGACGTGCGGCCCGGACAACATCGGCCCGGCACGAGAAGGCTCCGGCCAGCACGGCACCCATCACCTGACGCCTGCCGCCGACGTGCGCTGGTGGCACGAGCGGACGGCGCACGGCATCGACGTCCACGTGCGCGGCGTGATCGGCCACACCCGGCTCTACGGCACGCGTCTGGTCGTCGAGCGGGAGGTCGTCACGGGGACCGGCCGGCCCTCCGTCGTCGTGAACGACATCGTGCGCAACGAGGGCGACGAGCCGAGAGGCGTGCCGCTGCTCTACCACATCAACGTCGGCGCGCCGATGCTCCGGCCTGGGTCACGGCTCCTGGTCGACGCCGATGAGCCGCTGCTGCGCGAACCGTGCCCCCCGGGGCGTGAGCCGCTCGTGGTGCCGCCGCCCGAGCGCGGCGCAGCGGCTGTGGTGGCCGAGCACCGGGTGCGCACCAGCGGGACGTCTGCCCGTGCCGTACTCACGGCGCCTGGAGGGAGCGGGCGGCTCGCCGTGGAGTGGGACGCCGCCGTCCTGCCGCGGCTGTTCACCTGGAACTGGCCTGCACGTGGCGCATGGGTGCTCGGGATAGAACCGGCGAGCGCGCCGATGTTCGGCCCGGAGCGGGACCAGCCCGGCGCCGGGGCCCCGGTGCTCGAACCCGGGCAGGAGTGGCGCACCGGGGTGCGCATCGGCGTGGAGACCGGGGTCGTGTCTCCGCTCGACGAGCGCGACACCTTGGCGGCACATAGGGACTGAGGGCCCGTCGTCGACGGCGCCCCCGACACACACGGAGGAATACCGCATGGGACCGCAGGTCCTGGACGCCAACCAGCCGGACCGCTTCTACCGAGGGGGCCGGCGAATAGCCGCCTTCCGCGGCGTGCCGGCGACCGATCGGAACGTTCCGGAGGACTGGGTCGCCTCGGCGACGACGTTGTTCGGCGAGGACGAGCTCGGGCTCTCCCGGCTGCCCGACGGCGAGCTGTTCCGCGACGCCGTCGGCCGCCACCCGGAGGCGTGGCTCGGGCCGGAGCACGTGTCCGTCTTCGGTGCGAACACCGCCCTGCTCGTGAAGCTCCTCGACGCCGGGCAGCGCCTGCCCGTCCACGCACACCCCGACGTGCCGTTCTCGGGCGAGCATCTCGGACTGGCCAACGGCAAGACCGAGGCGTGGGTCTTCCTCGAGCCGGCCACCGTCCACCTGGCGTTCTCGCGCGAGGTGAGCGAAGAGGAGCTGGCCCGCTGGGTGGAGGAGCAGGACGTGAGCGCCATGCTCGGTGCGATGCACACGCTGCGGGTGGATCCGGGGGACGCGGTGCTGGTGCCCGCCGGCATGCCGCACGCGATCGGGGAGGGTGCGTTCCTCGTCGAGCTTCAGGAGCCGACCGACCTGTCCATTCTCATGGAGTGGACCGGCTTCGACATCGACGGTGCAGAGCTGGGGCACCTCGGCCTCGGCTTCGACATGGCGCTCCGGGCCGTGGACCGGCGGGGCTGGTCCGTGGAGCAGGTGGAGACCCTTCGAGGTGCACGGGCGGACGACATCGGTGACTTGCTCCCGGAGGCGGCGCAATTCTTCCGGGTGGAGCGCACGCGGGGTGCGGCGCGCTGGGACGCTGAGTTCGCCGTCCTCGTCGTCGTCGCCGGGGATGGGCGGCTCGTCACGGAGGCCGGTGGCGACCTGCCGGTGCGTGCCGGTCAGACGCTCGTCATCCCGTTCGGGGCAGGTCGGTGCGAGCTGGAGGGGGACCTGCTCGAGGTACTCCGGTGCCGTCCGCCGGCTGCGTCGTGAGGCGCGGAACCGGGTCACGCTCCCGCGTCGGCTCTGAACTGTCTTAGCTCGCCTTTGCCGACTGGAGGCGTAGGCGGGCGGGTGAAGGCCGACGCGGCCGGTCACCCGGCGCAGCCCGGGGCTTTCGTGGCGGGCCCTGCACGGCGAAGCCGCGGTAGACCAGCATGGCCGTCAGCCGATGTGCCGTTGACTGCCCACATTGAGGCGGTCGCGACGTCCGCCAGGCGTAGCTCGGGCTCATGCTTGAAGAGGCCAGTGCCCGGAGGGCCCGATCGACCCCTTCGGTAAGCCCTTCCGTGACATGCCCACGACACGCCGGTGCTGAGTCGCGGCTGTCTTGCCGTATCCGCCATGATTACGGGCAGCGCACAGGCGAAAAGGCGGAGGATCATGCACGAGGCAGATGTGCTCGACAAGGTGGGGCTGGACGCGGAGTACGACGTCGAGTGACCGGCGCAGCGGTGGCAGTGCCGCCGCTGCGCCGCTGTCAACTGTCCGACCCGTCGCACCACCCGATACAAGGAACAGCCGACATGGCCTCCGCAACGCGCCCCCGCATTTCTCGACGCGGTGCCCACCTCATGGGCGTCGCGGCTGCGGCTTCGCTGATGCTGAGTGCGTGTGCGGCTGAGGAGCCCCAGGCCGACGACGGCACCGCCAACCCGTCCACATCAACCAGCGACGAGCAGACGACGGACGACGCCGATGGGGCAGCCGGATCGGGAGAGGCGGCGGGTGGGGAGGGCGACGCGTCCGGTGGCGCCTCGCCGGCTACGCAGATCGACTGGCAGTATCCCGAGATTGGGGGATACGAGCTGGACGAGGAGACGACCGAACCAGGGGTCATTCAGCTGGTCGACGACGCGAACGCTTGCCTCTTCCAGCTCACGGCGGTGGCCCTTCCGGCCCTCGCCGCGAGCGACCGGGAGAGTACCGAGGCTTCCCTGGAGGAGAGCGTCAACTCCCTCGACGACGCCGACGAGAACGGCCGCGAGAGCTTCACCGTCAGCGGCGCGGCGGGAGACGTCCAAGCGCTCCAGGCCGATGTCAGCGCCTCCATCGGTGAGCGGCCAGCGGATGTCCGGATCCTGATGCGCGCCTCCGCGGCCGACCAGGCACTGGTCGGCATCATGCACGTCTGTCCCGCCGGAGTGCTCGAAGATGACGTCTGGGAGCGGTTCCTCGAGGACGTGGAAGTCCAAGGGCTCACGGCCACGGACTTCGCCCCGCCCAGCGACTGACCCGCATCGAAGGCACTCGGGCGGGTAGAGACCGATGGGGCTCTACCCGCTGTCGTGGATGGAGAAGCCGCGCCCTAACGTGCGCCGGCCGCAGCCAGAGAGCGCCGGACGGGCTCGTCGGCGGTCGCGGCGTCGAAGTCGGGGAGACGGCTCCCGAGCCCGAGCAACTGCTCGATGGCGGCCACCGTGCGGGCGGCGGCGTGGCCGTCGCCGTACGGGTTCACGGCGTTGGCCATGGTGTCGTAGATCTCGTCGTCGGTGGCGAGCGCCGTAACCGCGCTGACGATGCGCTCCTCGTCGGTGCCGATGAGGTGCACCGTGCCGGCGTCGACGGCCTCGGGACGCTCGGTGTTCTCCCGCATGACGAGCACCGGCTTGCCCAGGCTCGGCGCCTCCTCCTGCACGCCGCCGGAGTCGGTGAGCACGATGCGCGCGGCGCCGAGCACGCGCGTGAACTCGCCGTACGGCAGCGGCTCGGTGGTGAGGACGTTGTCGAGGCCGGCCAGCGCGGGCAGGATCGCCTCGCGCACCACCGGGTTGCGGTGCGCCGGCAGGACGACGAGATAGTCGGGAAACCGGCGGGCCAGGCGCCGCAGCGCGCGTCCCACGCCCTCCATCGCGCCGCCCCAGTTCTCGCGGCGATGCGCCGTCACGAGCAGGATGGGCCGCTCGTCCTCGACCGCGGCGGCGAGGTGCGGATCGGCGATCTCGACGTGCTGCTCGACGGTGTGCAGCAGCGCGTCGATCACCGTGTTGCCGGTGACCGCGATGGTCGCCGGGGCGACGCTCTCCCGGACGAGGTTCTCCTTCGACCGCGAGGTCGGCGCGAGGTGCAGGGACGCCACCTGGGAGGTCAGCTTGCGGTTCGCCTCCTCCGGGAAGGGGGAGTGGATGTTCCCGCTGCGCAGGCCCGCCTCCAGGTGCACCACCGGGATCTGGCGGTAGAACGCGGCGACGGAGGCGGCGGCGACGGTGGAGGTGTCGCCCTGGACGACCAGCGCGTCGGGCCGGACCTCGTCGAGCACGGGGTCGAGCCGGCCGAAGACCTTCGCCATAAGCGCGTTCAGCGCCTGGCCAGGCGCGAAGACGTCGAGATCCCGGTCAGGGGTGATGCCGAAGATCTGGTTGACCTGGTCAAGCATCTCCCGGTGCTGCCCGGTCACCACGGTCACCGACTCCATGGCGGACGCCTCGAGGGCCTTGATGACGGGTGCGACCTTGATGGCCTCGGGGCGCGTGCCGTAGACGGTCATGATGCGCGGGGTCATGGGCGTCCTCACGATGGGGGAGCTGAGCGCAGGCGGGAAACGCCGCGTCGGCTCAAGGGGGTCCACGGCGCACATTACCGGTATCGGTCGTCAATTTTCCATATCGTACGTCGACTCGAGGGAGAGACCACATGTAGCGAGCCGATGGTCGCCGCGGCCGCCCAGGCGGCGGCGGGAAAGCTCTCCGCCTTCTCCCGGTCAGAGGCACCGCTCAGCGCCTCGCCCTCGTTGCCGGGGAATCATCCCCGGGTATGCGGGGCGCTCACTCTTCGACCCGGCCACCGGAGAGCACGCGGTGCACCGCAACGTCGTCCCCGACCAGAGCGTCACGGCCCTCGCGTACCGCGACGGCCGCGTCTACGGCGGCACCAGCATCCACGGCGGACTTTCCTCCACACCCACCCAGACCGGGGCGCAGCTGTTTGTCTGGGACACGCGGGCCAACTGGCTCGTCACGCGCTCCGTCCCGGTGCCGGGGGGCGAAGGTGGTCCACGCCCTGGCGTCGGCGCCGCAGGCCGGCGGTGGGGCTTCACCAACAACAGCGTCTTCTTCGAATACGACGTGCTCACGAACGAGATCGTCCGGCAGGTGCCGCCGGTCGTGCGCGCGGGCAACCCCCTCGGCCAGGGCAGCGAGCTCCACCTGCACCCGGGCGGCGACCTCTACGGCAACGCGGACGGGCGACTCTTCCGCTTCTCGCCCCGTACCGTCAGCGTGACCACGGTGCTCGAAGCCGGCGCACTCAAGTCGACGATGGACGCCACGGCACCGTCTACTTCGCAGACAGGACGAGGATCTTCCGGTACGTCCCGTCGTCCCGGGCCGTCGGATCAGGGCACCACCGGCGCGCCGTCATTCGAGCGGCCCTGCTCGCGCGGCGCGACCACGACCTCGCCGACTGCCATTCCCGAGGGCGCCGGCTGCGGCTCGGGTGCCGGCGCCGGCGTCGGCGGAGGGGATGAGTCGCTCGGAGGGATGACGACGGGCACATCCAGCTCGACCCCGGGCTCCGGGGTCGTAGGGGCCGGCGGCGGGGGTGCGGGAGCTGGAGGTGGCGCCGGCTCAGGCTGCGCGGGGGGCGGTGCTGGTGACGCCGGAGTGGCGGGAGTCGCCGGAGCCGCGGGAGCCGCCGGCGTCTCCCGTGGCGGACGGGCAGCGGGCTGGCGCCGTGCGCGCGGCACGACGACGTCCTGCGCGCCCGGCACGTCGGCGACGACGTCGTTCGGCGCTGTCACGGTGGGCAGCTCGGGCGCTGCGGTTCCGGCCTCCTCGAGCCGAGACAGGACGGTCTCCGCGTTCACGATCCGCGCGACGATGTCGGCGGCGTCGTCACGCATGATGGCGCTGTCGAGGTCATCCAACGCCTGCGTCAGGGTGTGCACGAGGTCCTCCGGCACCCGCCCCTCGACGCCGGCGAGGAATTCCCGCGCAGAGGCGGACCAGCCCCGGGCGTCCTCGCGCAGCGCCTCCAGCTCGTCCTTCTCTGCTGCGACCAAGGCGACCTCGTGCTGGTCCCACGCCGCCCGGCTCGCCTGCATGGACGCCGTCAGGGCCGTCTCCCCAGCAACGTCCACGAACGCATCGATCTCGCTGCCCGTGAGTGGACGGGTGGTCAGCGGCTGGCAGCCGGCGAGCACGGCGGCCGCGACGAGGGCCGTCGCGGCGGCCCGGTGGCCGGACGTCTTGATCATGTCGTACCGCCCGTGTTCGTTGTCACCTCGTGGACGCGGTGGATTTCGGCCGCGTAACGCACCATTATGATCGCCCGGGGGCATGACCATGTACAGGCGCCGCGCGTGGCGCCGATCGCGACGTGCGGCGTCGGAGATTCTCGGGAGTGGTGGGTGGCACAGTCGGAAGCGGGAAATCCGCTAAGTGAGGACCAGGTGCAGCAGGCGCGACGTCGGCCTAAGCGGTCGCGCGGCACGCGCACCGCGCTGGTCGTCACGCTCGGCATCGTGCTGCTGCTCGTGGCGGGCGTCGCGGGGGCCGCACTCTTCGTCCAGAGCCGGATCAACGCCGGGATCGAGCGCATCGACGACCCCTTCGCCGGCCTGACGGACCGACCGGCGCACCCGGAGCCCACGGCCGCGGGCGACGAGCAGCCGGTCAACATCCTGATCCTCGGCTCCGACTCGCGCATCTCTGCGGGCGATCCCTCTCAGTGGCAGGCGGGTGCGCAGCGCACCGACGCGATCATGATCGCCCAGGTCTCCGGTGACCGGCAGAACGCGTTCGTCATGTCCATCCCGCGCGACTCGTGGGTGGACGTGCCCGGGCACGGCATGAACAAGATCAACGCCGCCTTCTCCTTCGGCGGTCCCACGCTCATGATCCAGACGGTCGAGCAGCTCACCGGCATCCCCATCGACCACTTCGCGATCGCCGACTTCGAGTCCTTCGCCACCCTCACCGACGAGCTCGGCGGGGTCGAGATCACCCTGCCCAACGGGATGGACTCCGGCGGCGTCGTCCTCGAGCCGGGCACGCACCTGCTCGACGGCGAGCAGGCGCTCGCCTACGCCCGTCAGCGCTACGACGTGCCCGGCGGGGACTTCGGCCGCGTCCAGCGGCAGCAGAACTGGATCCGGGGCATCATGCAGGCGGCCTTCCGGGAGGACGTCCTCACCGACCCGGGCCGGCTGATGAGCTTCCTGCAGTCCGTCACCCGCACGGTGGCCGTGGACGACGGTTTCACCATCGGCGATATGACTAGCCTCGCGCTGTCGATGCGGGACATCCGGCCGCCGGACGTGACCTTCATGACCGCGCCGAACGCCGGCACCGGCCGCAGCCCTGACGGCGCCCAGTCCATCGTGCTGCTTGACGACGCCCGGTTCGGTGCGCTGTCCAACGCCTTCGCCGCGGACAACGTCGCCAACTACCTGGAGGTCAACCCTGGGGCTGTGGCAACTTTGGGCGAGGACGTCAACTGACATGCCGTCCGTCAAGGACCTCCGCACGGCCCTCTGGCACCTGCGCAAGGGAGGCCTGGCGCAGCTGCGCAGCCACCAGCGGCGGGAACGCGCGATGCGCGGGATGCCGGGTGTGGACGGCGAGCTGAGGGACAAGAAGGGGCGGCTCACCTTCGCGCCGTGGCCGTTGCCCGATCGCGAGCCACGCCGGCCCGGGTTACGCGTCGCCGTGATCCTCGACGACTTCTCCCGACTTGCGTTCCGCTACGAGTGGCAGCAGGTCGAGGTGACGCCGTCCGGCTGGCGGGAGACGCTCAACGCAGAGCCGGTTGACCTGCTTTTTGTGGAGTCCGCGTGGCATGGTAATGGGGACGCCTGGCAGTACCACCTCACTGGGACATCGGCGCCGCGTCCGGCGCTCGTCGAACTTGTGTCCTGGTGCCGTGACCGCGGGATTCCTACGGTCTTCTGGAACAAGGAAGACCCGGTGCACTACGCCGACTTCCTGGATGTGGCCCGGCTCTTCGACCACGTTTTCACGACCGACTCGGACCGCCTAGATGACTACCGTCGGGATCTCGGGCACGACCGCGTCGGCACACTGAGTTTTGCCGCCCAGCAGAGCATCCACAATCCCGCTCGCCCCTCCCGCGGCCATCAGAGCCGCGACATCGCATTCGCGGGTATGTATTTCGCGCACAAGTACCCTGAGCGGCGCGAGCAGATGGACCTGCTCCTCGGCGCCGCAAATGCGGTCAGCGGGCGCATGAACCACGGCCTGGAGATTTTCTCCCGGTACCTCGGCGGGGACGAGCGCTACCAGTTCCCCGAGCCGTTCGGCAGGCGGGTGGTAGGTTCGCTCGATTACCCGCGGATGCTCAGCGCCTACCGCGCCTACAAGGTCTTCCTCAACGTGAATTCCGTGGTCGGTTCCCCAAGCATGTGCGCGCGGCGGATCTTCGAGATCACGGCTAGCGGCACGCCGGTGGTGTCGGCACAGAGTCCTGCGATCGACAATTTCTTCGACAAAGACACGGTCGCCCAGGTGTCGGACCCTCAGGAGACTCAGCTAACACTCCGCGCGCTTGTGCGCAACCCGGAAGCGCGGGACCGCATGGTGCACCTGGGGCAGAGACGGATTTGGTCGGAGCACACGTACACGAAGCGCGTGGACCAGGTGCTCCTCGTCAGCGGGATCAAGGCAATGACCGATGTGCGGCCGAGCATCTCAGTTTTGGTCTCTACCAACCGTCCGCACCAGCTCGACCACGTACTGACCACGGTCGCAGCCCAAGTGGAGGTGGCCCCTCAGTTGCTTGTCCTTGCTCACGGTTTCGCTCCTGACGTCGCGCGGGTGCGTGCACAGGCGGTCGACTTAGGGATTGCCGACTTTAGATTGCTCGAGGGTGGTGCCGAACTCACGCTGGGGAACTGCCTGAACCGGCTGGTGGACGCCGCGGACGGGGAAGTCGTGACGAAGATGGATGACGACGACCTCTACGGGCCGCACTACCTCTCCGACCAGATCTATGCGATGGATTACTCAGGGGCCGATGTCGTGGGGAAGCATGCCCATTACATGTACCTAGGGGAACGCAACGCCACGGTCCTGCGCTTCCCCGAGAGGGAGCACCGCTACACGGACTTGGTCATGGGCCCGACGCTTATGGCTCATCGTGAAGTGCTGCGCGAGCACCGATTCCCAGATGCCACGCGCGGGGAGGACACCGGATTTCTTCGCGCTGTCGTGCTGGACGGCGGGACGGTGTACTCCTCAGACCGATTCAACTTCATGCAGATACGCGGGGGTGGGGTGTTGCGCCGCCACCAGCACACATGGGAGGCAACCGACTCAGAGCTCTTGGCGAATGCCGATCTGAAATTCTATGGGCAAAGCCTCTCGCACGTAATGATCTAATGAGCGGCACCGCGCTCTCGGCCCGGTACGTCGGGCGGGCGGGTCGGCCGTGAATCTCGAGGAACCACTCGTGCTCCGACCGGCCGGTTGGACTTCCTCGGCGGCGACGGCCCCGAAATGTGTCTCGCCTGTAAGAGCCGTGTCGGATCACGGGTCGCCACGGCCGAGAACTCCCCCGGCCAGCTACCGATGCTTGACCGCGTGATCGAGCTTTCTCACAGTAGGTGTTACCGGTGCGCCGGCGGCCCAGGAGGACGACGTTCTGAGTTCGCGGCCCCGTTCAGGTCGCGCGTGAGGCCGCGGCGTGGGACGAAGTTGGAGTCCTCCGGTGATTTCCGGAGCGGAAGCCTCGCGGCGCGGATGCGCCCTTCGCAGGCGTGGGGGTCCAAGGGCAGCGACCTCGCGCTTCCAGCAGGTGACGAGGCGTTGGTGCCAGAGGCAGAGTTCGTGACGCGCTGGATCTGGTGATTGAGACGGGAGTACCACCGGGGCTTCCCAGAGGTGTTTAACGCCAACCACGCCTCGGAGGTCCTCGTTTCCCACCGTAACGCCCGCCTGACCCTGCACGGCGGCAAGCTCCTTGTGCGCCGGGTGATCGAGGATGCAAGCCCGTCGCCCACGTCGCCAAGGAGCTCGGCGTCTCGCGCCAGTGCGCCCACCGGTGGGTGCGCCGCTACCGCGCCGAGGGCGAGGCCGGCCTGGTCGGCCGGCCCAGGCGGCCATGCTCGTGCCCGCACCGGACCCCGGCCCGGGTCGAGGAGACCGTGCTGGCTGCGCGGCGCGAGCGCAGGTGCGGGCCCCAGGGCACAGTGCGCTGACGAGGTACCCGCCCGGACGCTCTCGCGGATCCTGGCCCGCCACGGCGCCCCGCCCCTGGCGGCGTTGGACCCGGTCACCAGCGCGGTCATCCGGGCCACGCGGCTCGGGTGAGCGCTACGAGCGCGCCCGGCCCGGGGAGCTCGTCCACATCGACGTCAAGAAGCTCGGGCGCATCCCCGACGGCGGCGGGTGGCGGGCCCTGGGGCGCGAGGCGACCGCGGCGCGCAAGCACAAGGAGGGCAAGACCGGTTTCGACTACGTCCACGCCCTGGTCGATGACTACTCCCGGCTCGGCTACGCCGAGATCCTGCCCAACGAGAAGGGCAGCACCTGCGCCGCCTTCCTGCGGCGGGCCGCGGCGTTCTTAGCACCTGCGCCGCCTTCCTGCGGCGGGCCGCGGCGTTCTTCGCCGCCCACGGCATCGACCGCATCGAGCGGGTGCTCTCGGAGAATGCCTTCGCCTGCCGCCACTCCGTCGCCTTCCGCGACGCCGTCGCCGCGCTGGGCGCGCAGCAGCGGTTCATCAAGCCGCACTGCCCGTGGACCAACGGCAAGGTCGAGCGGTTTAACCGCACTCTGCAAAGCGAGTGGGCCTACGCCCGCCCCTACACTTCCAACGCCCAGCGCGCCGCGGCCCTTGACCCCTGGCTCGAGCACTACAACACTCAACGCCGCCACAGCGCCCTGGACGGCCAGCCCCCAATCAGCCGACTGTCACCAACGCCATGACCGAGTCCAGCTAGTGTCCGCAGCACCGCGACGCGCGAGATGCCCAACCTGCCTGAAATGTTGGCAGCGGCTCGTGCGGCGGTTTCAATCTGGCGCTCCGGGACCGAGTCGACTGCGTGCGTGGCTCTCGCGCAGACAACCTAACAACAGCGTGACTTGAGACTTCCATGCCTCGCCAATCGGGGTTATTCGCGCGGGAGAAGCTTCATTCTCTGATCTCATTAGCGGCAAGCACTCTCTTGGCATGCTCATACCCGCTATCTGCCAATTTTCGCAGCGTATCCAACGCCGAGAGATCCCCCATTGCTAGCCGTACCTCGGCGGCCCGCGACGAGTGCCAAGGATTACCGTTAGCACGAGATTCGTGAAATCGAAGGGCGGCCGCATCAAACTCGCGCAAGCGCTCGAGTCCTTTGATTAAAGGAGTGCCGCGACGGAGCAAGTGTTGGATACTGAACGCGCGACTACCGTCTCCGTTCAGATACCCGATCAGGTTGGCGGCGATGGAAAAGATAACACCTGCGGAATCCGAGGGAATGCTCTTCACGATCGTAGAGGCGTAGCGTGTGTCCCCCTGGGGTGCGCCCGCGGAGATCCTGCGGAGCAGGGAATGTTCCATGTGGATCGTCTCCCCCCCGGTGAGAGAGGACCGGAATTCCGGCATATCAACGTTGAAACCGGAGAGCGCTCCAATTTCGCCACCGGCCATGGCCTCGTCAAGAGCTTTGAGGACGCGAGAACTGTATCGCAGCATTCCTACGTCGTCGGGGCCCGATGCGAAGGTGAACTCGCCGAAAACAGGGCCGTCCGGGCCGTCGTAGCAATCAATACGCACAAAACGCGTGTCCAAGGTGCCCGATAATTCCGACGCCATCTTCAACATGGCGCCGGCGTATTTCGGCATCACGTGGTGTTCGAGCAGCCAACGATCTGGATTTGTGGTGTAGTCAACCCCGGGTTGCAGCGGAATGAAAGCTCCATCGAATACGGCGACCCTAGGGGGGTACACGTTCCGGTCAATCTGGACGACATGACTCACTCGTCCCCGGAACGTGTAGATTTTGTAGTCAAAGGGAAGAGCGCGACCTGCCACGGGAGAGGCGAGGCACTCTTCAGTTAGCCAGTAATCGGGCTCGGGACCAACAGCCTTGACATCGCTAGCATCTAATTCGTTGAGGCTGAAGAGGTCGAGGTAGCGCTCGTTGCCTAACTTCTCGAGGACATAGACGCCCATTGTCGAGTGCCGGTTCGGTTGCTTCACGACGAAGCGGTCACCTAGCGTCTCACCAATGGACAAAGCCTGGGCCGGCGTGGTAGTCCGTTCGCGCTTCGGAACTAGATGTCCTACTCCCTCTACGTACTTGTAGGCGGTGTCCTTATCGTCGAGCTCCCATGGAACGAAATCGATGTGAGGCGAATTGTTCTGGTTGAACCGTGCTCGCATCAGCTGCAAGTATGTCCCTTGAGTGTCCACGGTGGAAGCCTATCCTAACGAGCGCCTTCCTCGGTCAGGCGTCGACGAGCGCGCCCCGCGCATCGCGTGGACGGTGACGGGGTCATGGATCGCCTATACTATGACAGGCTCCGCCCTTAGTAACCTTCAAGGAAGGTTGGGGCTCGCTCGTGGAGGGTTGCACAGCGCAAGCCTTTGCGCATCTAGAGGCGTTGTTCAGTCTAGTTACGCCAGTACAGCGGTCATTGTGCTGGTTAAGATCACGCTTCGCGACGTCCATCGTCCCAAGGAAAGATTCGATTGTGGCGGGGCACCGACCCGTTCTCGTCCTGTGGTTCGTCGGAGGGGGCGCGCTGCGAAGTGGAGTTATTGAGGTGGAAGTGGAGTAATGGTCGCGGCGGGTAGTGCTATAAAAGGGTATGTCGATGGTATTTCCGCGGACCGGACGCGCATCTGGGGGTGGGTTGAAGCGCGTCTTGTGGAGGGAGCCCCCACCGTCCGAGGCTTCGTGCGTGGCGTTGGCAGTGGCGTTACGGAGCTAGGCGCTGAGCGCAACGACGTCTCCGCAGTGCTGAATCTGGACAACCGTTCCTTCGTGATCGCGTTCGAACGCCCGCTAGAGCCGACGGACGTCTTGTTCGGAAACCTTGTTGTCGAGGCAAGGCTCGGAGACATTTCGTCCGATCTACCGTTCTCTCTGGGATTCAAGAGAGCGGAATTAGATGCAGTCGCGGCTGGCGTACCTGAAGCGGTCCGTGAAACACCTCGCCTTGGATCGGAAGGTTCTCCCCGCGAGGTCAACAGCATTCGGCCGACATCTGCCCAAGAGATGTCGCCGATCTACTGCTCCGTAGGTTTGACATCGAGTGACGGCAGCGCGCAGCTGGGTTACGACGGGCACCTTTTTCTTACCGAAGGCTCAAACAGGCTCTCCCAACTATATCGAGAGCCTGTCAGTGCCTCAGAGAAGCGCACCGTCGAAAGCACTGCTCAGGATTGGCGGCGTCTGGTGAAACGACGCAAGCGTAATCTGGGGCGAAGAGGTACTCACTTATCTCAGATCATTATCCCTGAGAAACTTACGGCGATGCGTCAGGTGGCACCGGTTCCGATAAGCGGGCCGACACCATTACTTAGGCGTGTTGAGGAGTTGCTTAGAAATGAACCCGGCTACGTAAGCGGGCTAAAGATTTTCGAGGGCTGGCAGGGTGCGGAGCCGCCGTGGCAGCGCGTCGACTCACACTGCTCACCTTCCGGTGCCCTCGCTATCACCAAAAGATTGCTCGAGTCTATGCCCGGTTGTGATAGTACTATGTTGGACGACGTTAGCCTCGTCCGCCGAACTGTGCATACGGGTGATCTTGCTGAGCGCTTTTTCGGTATTTCGCTCTGGGATGAACATGTCGGACCGGATCCCGGAAGTTTCGGATCGGCCGGATCTGCCATAAACTTGGTCTATTCGCATAATACTCAAAGGAGGTTCGCGGGGAACCATAGGATTTGGGAGAACCCTAGGGCGCCTATAGATAAGAGGGTAGTCGTCTTTGGGAATTCATTTTTCGGCACCGGCACCGACCTATCGGCAAAACTAAGTTGGTGGTTCGCGCGACTCTTCACAGAGTATCATTTCCGTTGGGAACCCGATATCGACTACGCGTATGTTGACACGGTGAAGCCTGATTATGTTGTATGCCAAACTGTTGAACGATTCATCCATCGATGCCCTAGCGAGTGAGCGGTAAGTGGGTTCCCCGATAGTCTGGGGTAACAAAGGGGAATCTGGGGCGACGGTCCGAGGCAGATTGTAGGCGACACTTCAACGCATTGCTGGGGTACCCATCTAGATTACGGGAGGGTGCCGCGGTCGATTCGACGCATGGCAAGCGCGGCGGCGTGCACCACATTACTGTTTGCGGGCCGCCGGCTCCTTCTACGGCGGTGTCAGGATCGGCGCCTAGTCATACTCTCCTATCTTAGAGCTAGGTGGAACCCTCGGACGTAGGCGACCGGCGTAGCGAAGGTGTGGGAAGGTATGCGCGGTTCTGGAGGCTATGTTGGCGGAAGGTCAGTGGAGTGCAGGGGTACGTGGAAGGGATCACGGATGACCGCATGCAGGTTTGGGGTTGGGCGAAACTGGCGAAGGAAGGGAGTCGTCCAGAACTTCTTGCCAGGCTTGACCACGGACGCGTTGGGTCATTCACCTTCGGGCCTTCACGCAAGGACGTAGAGGAGGTAGCGCGCCTCGGCACCTGCACCTTCGTGCTTGCTCTTCGTGAGCCACTGCCCGAGCTAGCACTACTGTCAGGTGACTTCGAGATTGTGCTACTGGAGAATGGGGGCGAGACGCTTCTTCCTCTCTCCGCGAATTGTGTGGGACGGGAACGTCACCGGCTGATCGACAAAGTCGCTTCGATGACGCCGGGACAGCGGGAAGCCGCAGATGGCCCCGCACAATTCATAACCGCTCCGGCGGGGCTTGCAGGTGACGGAGCCACTATCGGAGATCTCATGGGCCTAGAGGCTCGTGTTAATAGAGCAATCGCAGATGTGCCCGACCAAGTGGCCAAGGCCATGAAACGCGCTCTTGATCGAGCAGTGCATCAGCTGATCGTTGAGGGAATCCGCCAGACACGTCAGGTCGAGTCTCTGCTACAGCTTGTGAAGCGCGTTCCCTCCGGCGCGCCACTCATGCCAACGACAGGCGGATTCGCCGTTGACGCGCGGTCCTTGCTCCACCTAATCGCCACCGTTGAGGAGTATCGGCCCGCTAAGGTACTCGAGTTAGGCAGCGGGACCTCGACAATCTGGTTGGGTCACATACTCAAGGAGTACGACGCGCGCTTGATCAGCGTCGACCATGACGAGAAGTACTTCGGGCTTACACGCGCTGAGGTCGAGCGGCACCATCTCGAGGACACTGTTGAACTAAGGTATGCACCCCTAACCCAGATCGTTGTCCGTGGTGAGGAATACGGGTGGTACGACCCTAGTCAGTTGGCCGACCTCGAAGGTGTCGGCTTGGTCATCGTCGACGGGCCGCCCGCCGAGACGTCTCGACATGTGCGTTATCCCGCCTTGGACCTGGTCCGTGGTCACCTGGTTAACGGTGCTTTGGTGCTGCTCCACGACGCGGACCGTCAGCCTGAGCAGGAGATTGTCGCCCGCTGGATGAGCGAGGACCCCGGGCTGTTGCCAATGGACGAGGGAATCAGCAATTTCGCGGTCTTCCGTCACGAGGATTCTGTCGGGGGCCAGGCGGGAGGCGCCCAAAGTTGATGTTCTGTGCCGATTCTGGTCTGATTGCAGCCAGGCGCTCGTTTTCCCCGCGCAGGAAGCGCTTGCACTTGTTATGAGAAGGGAAGCATTTTGAGCAGTGTGACGCGGCAGCGGACGGATCCATCGGCGAAACCTCCCGGGCGGCGGCTGCTCGATACGGGTCTTCTGGACATCGAGTACTACTCAGCCCAGTGCGGACGGAAGTTTCGGACCCCGCAGGAAGGTGCCGAGCATTTCGCTCGTTTCGGGATGCGCGCCGGCCTCAACTGCCATCCACTCTTCGACCTTAGTTATTTTCCTGCCCGTTTCAAGGACTGGTACCGGGCTGGCAACGTCGACAGAGTGCTCGCTTATCTGCGTAGTGCGGAATCACGCGCGCACCGGTGGTCGCCTATCTTTGACCCGGGCGAACTCGACCCTGAGGGTGAGTCCAGATCGGCCCTGCTTACCCGATTCAAGCCCCGGGCTGAGGCCGAGATTCCTTACCCCGCCCGTCACCTGGGCGAGCCGCTGTCGTGGCCTCAGGTGCGCGAACGAGTGGTGGATTACGCCAGGCACGTTTACACACTTAGCAGGCTGCGTAAGCCGTTGCGTCTTTCCGAGTGGGACTTTGCCCGCGAGGAGGCGTGGTTGGCCTCACTCGGCATGAAGCGGTTCGTGCAGGAGTCCGACCAACCCGCTGTCTCCGTCGTGATGCCGGTTTGGAACCGTGGCGAGACCGTCAGCACCGCGATCAACTCTGTGTTAAATCAGTCCCTCAAGTACTGGGAACTCATCATCGTCGATGACGGTTCCTCTGACCACACCAGGGAGGTGGTGCGGGCATATGCGCGCGAAGACCCGCGAGTCCGACTCATCGAGTGCGAGCACGCCGGGGTCAGCGCCGCCAGGAACGAGGGTGTGCGACAGGCTCGCGGCCGGTACATGGCGTTCCTTGACTCCGACAACACGTGGAGGAAGGGCTTCCTGCGGCGGATGGTAGCGGCCATGGACCGCGATGCGCTGGATGCCGCATATGCGGGCATCAGGATGCTGAACGACAGGCATGAATTCTTGGGCCAGGACCTTGAGTCCGGTCAGCTCATACAGCGCAACTTTGTGGACATGAACGTCCTTGTCGCGCGCACGGAGCTTGTCCGCAGCGTCGGCGGCTTCGACACCCGTATCAGGCGGTGGGTCGACCACGATCTGGTTCTGAAAATTTCCGAGGTTGCGGACATTACCTTTCTGCCGTTTATCGGGTGTGACTACGTCGATTCGGGCGACGATAACCGGATTACGCGCAGCGAGTCAGAGAACTGGCAGCACGTTGTGGTCGACAAGCACGTGGACCGGTACATCCTTCGGTCGGAGGTAGGGAACGTTCCGACTACGGGCGTTTCCTTCATCGTTCGCGCGGATGGAAATGCGCAGCGAACAATCCTTACCATTCAGTCGCTGATCGAGTCCAACGACGTTGACCCGGCCGCGATTATCTTGCTGGACGATCTCGATGGGATGCGCGAGTCCGTCAAATTGTTTACGGCGCTCTTGGGTGTATCTGGGCTGCGCTATTGGAAGTTGCCGCGCCGGTACACCGACGCCGTCGTGTGGAATGTCGGCGTGCGCGCAACGACGTCCGACGTTGTGTTCTTCATCGCAGCTGGTACGGAACTGCGGCGCGGCTCCGTGACCGCCATGACGGACCGCATGGCCATCACCAGCGCAATCGCACTCCAGCCTCTCGTGGTTGATCGCGGAGGCGTCGTCGTGAGTGCCGGCGGCTTCGGTGTTGGCCGAGGGCCTGCTGTAAGCCTGTTCGAGGGACTTACCGTCAAGGATGCGGAGTCGGCCGGTGCCCGCGAGATCGACTCGGTGTGGCCCGCGGCGTTTGCAATCGACGGAGCCGCGCTTCGTGAAGTCGGCGGCTTCCGACCGATTCTCGCCGGCGCAGGCACGTACGGCGACCTTATCGACCGGTTGCGCTCCACCTCGGGGCGTTCCGCGTGGGTGGAGCCGGCGGCGCTGGCCGTAGACAGGACCGCCAAGACCAAGGATGACCGCGCCGTCTTTGACGCCCGCGATCTCCGGTGGCTTCCGCCTCAAGTCGACCATGTCGACTCGATGCGATCGGCCTACGGGCAGCTCGACCTCGAACTGACTGGCTTCCATTCAGGCGCCGACGCCAGGATCACGCCTGCACGACCGGTTGTTACCTGGCGGAACGGGGGTCTCGACGGCCGTCGGCGTCGCTGGTCCATCAAGATCGGCGCGGAGTACAGCGCCGGCGGCAGCAGGTGGGGTGATGTGTTCTTCGCCGCGGACCTCGCCGAGGCGCTCGAACGGCACGGTGAGAGCGTCGTCATCGACCGTTTCGGTGCGTTCGACCGTCCGACGAATTACCTAGACGACGTCTCCCTCATCATTCGGGGCCTGCACCCCTCCTACCCACAGCCGGGGCGGGTCAACCTCATCTGGGTGATCAGCCGGCCGGATCTGGTGACGAAGGAAGAGCTCGAAGGCTTCGACGTGGTCTTCGGAGCGTCGCCGAAATGGTGTACCTACGTGCGCGAGCACTGGGGCATCGACGCTATTTTTCTGCCTCAGGCTACTAATCCGGCGAGGTTCAACCCCGCACGCCGCGCTGAGTCCGAGACGCATTTCGATCGAATCTTCATCGGCGGGCCCCGGAAACCTGTTGGCCGCCGGATTGTCGCTGATTGCATCGCGGCCGGCATGCGCGTCGACGTGATCGGGCCGCGCTGGGCCAACTTCGTGCCCGAGAACTGGGTGGCGTCGAAATTCGTTAGCAACGATGAGGTCGCTTCCGTTTACGCCGCGGCGGACGTCGTCCTCAACGACCACTTCGAAGACATGGCCGAGTGGGGATTCGTCAACAACAGGCTGTACGACGCCGTTGCCTCCGGTGCGAGGGTGCTCAGTGATGCCGTTGAGCAGGTAGACGAAATCTTCGGCGGCGCGGTCCAGACGTACCGCTCTGTCGAGGAACTTCGTGACATCCTTGCCGACCCGGACGCCCACTTCCCGGATCACGCCTCGATGTCTGAACTCAGCGCCATGGTCCGTGAACAGCACAACTTCGACCGACGAGCGGAGGCGATCCTCCAGGCCATGAGCCGGTGAGCGTCCAGCGGCACCCCGTGAGGTCCGTCTTGGGACACAGTGTGACCGAAACGTCCCAGCAGCCACTAGACTCCGGGGGGCGCTGTGTCAGTTCGGACGTGTTCGCCTCAACTCAAGGGGTAGTGCGCGTTCGTCCCGGACTCCGCGGCGCGCCCGTGCGGCTGACAAGCGCTGCGCGATAACGTGCAGGAGAGATTTACGTGAGTGAGCCCGATCCCCGCTGCGTGGCGGTCATTGGCCTGGGGTACATCGGCCTACCGACGGCCGCCGTCCTTGCAACGCATGGTGTGAGGGTCGTCGGTGTCGACGTGAGCGACCGCCACGTCGACGCGGTCAACCGCGGCCACGTGCCGTTTGTGGAGCCAGATCTGGCGACGCAGGTGGCTGGGGCGGTAAGTCAGGGGCTGCTCAGCGCCCAGAGTGAGACGCCGCACGCGACTACCTACATCGTGGCCGTGCCGACGCCGTTCAAGGACGGACACCGGGCCGATTTGTCGTTCATCGACGCCGCCACTGACGCGATCATCCCGCAGTTGCGCGGTGGCGAACTCATCATCCTCGAGTCAACCTCCCCGCCGGGAACGACCGAGCATGTGGCCACCCGTGTGCTCGGGTCGCGGCCAGACCTGTCACTTGATGGCTCCGGTGGTCGACCGGTCGTGCAGTTCGCGCACTGTCCCGAGCGGGTGCTTCCCGGCCGGATCATGGTGGAGCTGATCACCAACGACCGCATCATCGGCGGGCTCACGCCCGACGCTGCGGAACGGGCCCGCGACCTGTACGCAGTCTTCTGCCGAGGCGAGCTACACCTGACGGACACCCGCACGGCCGAGATGGCCAAGCTGACCGAGAACGCGTTTCGCGACGTGAACATCGCCTTCGCCAACGAACTTTCGGTCATAGCAGAACGGCTGGGCATCGACGTCTGGGAGCTCATTGAGCTCGCGAACATGCATCCGCGTGTCAACATCCTCCAGCCCGGTCCGGGGGTGGGGGGACACTGCATCGCGGTCGACCCGTGGTTCATCGTCGATGCGGCGCCGGAGCAGGCCAACCTCATCCGTACGGCTCGCCAGGTCAACGACGGCAAGCCCGAGCACGTGCTGGCTCGGGCGGTCGACGCCGCCAGGGAGCATGAGGCGCCGGTGATCGCGGCCCTGGGGCTCGCCTTCAAGCCCAACGTGGACGACCTGCGCGAGTCACCGTCGCTGCACATCACCGCCGAGCTTGCTCGAAGGCTGCCCGAGGCGCGGATCATGGCCGTCGAGCCCTACATCGCTACGGCACCCGACGTGCTGGCCGGTCTGGACAACGTCGAACTTGCCCAGACCGAACGGGCGATCTCGTCGGCCGACATCATTTTGCTGCTGGTCGATCACGCCCAGTTCAAGACGATCAACACCGCTGATCTCGCGGGCAAGGTAGTCATCGACACCCGAGGCATCCTGCGCCACAGGACTCCGCCGATCCTCGGCGGGGATGGAGCGAACCCCCTCGACCGACTGACGAGGGCCCGGCGGTGAGCCGGCGACGCGCGATTGCGGCGGCTACCGCCGCGCTGGCCGGCCTGGCGGTGCTAGTTGGCGCCTGGGGAGTTGCAGCGGGCGATGTGCTGATCGTCGGAGCCGCGGTGCTGATCGGAATCTTCGCGCTCTTGTGCGGGGCGCTGCTCGTGCTTTGGGTCCTTCGCAGCCTGGCCGCCGCCGTCGCTCGCGACCGCAAGCAGCTGAGCGCTGAGCTCGCGGCCGTGCGCAAGAAGCAGTCGACGCATGAGTACGTCCAGGAACAGGCCCTCTCCCGCCTCGAGCACATGGGCGCCGGCGTCCGGTCGGACGTCGAGGCGCTGCTCTGGGAGCGGCACCCCCTCGACGTCCCGGCTTTGGAGTTCCGCAGCGCGGGGCCAGGGGCGCCTCGGGTGCTCTTCGTGACGAGCAACGGCGGCGGCATGGGACACCTCACGCGGCTCATGGCGGTCGCGAAGCGAGCCGACGGTCGGTTCCGTTCGGCCTTTCTCACCCTCTCAAGCGCCTACCACGTGGTGGAACGCCAGGGCTTCGAGGTCGCGCACTACGTGAGCCACGGCGACTCCCCACTCAGCGCCGACGTGTGGAACCGCCGCTTCTCCCGCTATTTTGCCGCACTCATCGCCAAGCTCCGGCCCGATGCGATCGTCTACGACGGCGCATGGATGTACCGAACGATTCACGAGGTTGCCGAGCGCAGCGGCACGCCCCTCGCCTGGTTCTGCCGCGGCTTGTGGAAGGACACCGCCAACCGGAGCCAGTTGCGTCGTTCGCAAGACCTGGCAGACGTCGTGATCGTGCCGGGCGAGGGCATGCTGGTGCCGACGGACGACACACTGGCCGAGCTCCAGGGGGCGCTGAGGGTCTCACCCATCACCCTGGTGGACGCCCACGACGCTCTCCCGCGTCTCGCGGCAGCACGCGAGCTGGGGCTCGACGACACCCGGAATCATGTGCTTATCCAGCTGGGCGCAGGCAACATCAATGACATCGTGGAGATCCGCGACGTCGCAGTCCGGGCCGTTCTCTCCCTTGGACCGGAGTGGGTCCCCGTCGTATCGACCTCTCCTCTGTCGCGCGACTCCTATGAGCCGCCCGAGGGCGTCGTCCACATCCGCGAGTACCCGGTATCTCGGCTCGCCCGCGCGTTCGAGTTTGCGGTCGTGGCCGCTGGCTACAACACCGTGCACGAGATGATCAGCCTGCAGCAGCCCGCTGTCATCGTCCCCAACACGGCGACCCTCACGGATGACCAGCGCGCACGGGCGGTCGCCGTCGCGGAGGCCGGGATGGGGTTCTGCGCGCAAACCGAGGACGAACTGGTCGACGCGATCCGGGAGCTCTCCTCGCCGGCGACCCGCGATCGCGTCAGGACGGCATTGGACGGTGCGCGGCTCGAGAACGGTGCGCACGACGCGGCCAAAGCGATCGGTGCGCTGGCCCTGAGCAAACGGGGGCGCTCTGGCACGGCCGTGGTAAGTGATGGCGCCGTTGGCGCCGACGAACCCTTGTCGCGAATAGCACAAGGAGTATCGCACGGGCGGTCAGCACTGATCGCAGCGGATAGGAACCGGCGCGAATCCGGGCAAGACGACGCCGGTCTCGGGCTGCTCACACCCATTGGAGAAGAGTCGTGAACTACCGGCGCTTGGCGTCAAGGCTGACCAAAGCCCAGAAGACGCTCCTGGGCACGGCGTGTGTCCTCGCGTTTGTCGGCGTTCTCGCTTCGATCACGCGCGCGTGGGCGCTCGTCGGTGTAGTCGTTACCGCGTTCCTCTTGTTACTGGTGGCGCTGGTGGTCATGGCCTCAAGCATGGTGTCGAGGCGGGTTAAGCGGCACAGCGACTCGCTAATGCACGAGATCAACGCATATCGCTCAGCACCTCAGGGAGCAAGCGGGCGCGCGCACGCAAAGTCACGGCTGGCGATCATCGGGGCTGCGACGACGACGTCCCAGTGGGCGCGGCGCTTGCGCGATGACCCCAAAAGGCTGGAGGCCTTCTTCAACGAGGCGAAACGGACCCGGTCCTACGGGGCGCGCGACGTGCTCGCCAACGCGGCGACGAACGGGGAGCTGGACTACTCGGCGCTGAGTCACCGCATCGATGTCGCTCGATCCGGACAGCTGAATGCGGCGGCGATGCCGTCGCCCAACGCCCACTTCTGGCTCACGGGGCTGCTCGCGCTGGCCAGGCTTCTCTTCGCGCAGCGGACCATGGCGCCCGACCTCCGGAACGCGCTTCACCTCTATGAGTTCGTCGAGAGCAACTGGGGCGTGGGCGCACTGAGCAGTATCGACCGTTCCTACTACTCCGACCTCCTGGTCACCTGGCGCCAGTACGAACGGGCGGCGGCAGTTCTTGACTACGACGAGCCCAAGGCGGACCGGAAGTTTTGGCACCGTTTCCTGCGGCTCAATGCAGTCAACCCGAACCTCCCCGGTGTGTCCGCGACCGAGGAAGCGTGGCTTGCCGGGCTCAACGAGATCTACGCCGAGCACGGATACGCGCCGGTGCATCTGCGCCCAGGTCCCGAGCCCGCCTTTTTCCGTCTGGTTGCGGAGGCACCACCGGCGGAGAGGGCCGAGCAGCCCTTGGTCACGGTCATGATGCCCATCTACGAACCCGACGAGTCCACCGACGTGGCCATCGCCTCGATCCTGGGCCAGAGCTGGCAGAACCTGGAACTCATCATCGTCGACGACGGCTCACCCCTCACGGACGAGAACGGCGAGCCGACCGACTACCGCACACGGCTGCAGCGCTGGGCCGAGACCGACGAGCGCATCACGCTGATCCTGAACGATGCGAATCGAGGCGCCTACTCCGTCCGCAACCAGGCGTACGCGCTGGCGACGGGCCATTACGTCACAGTCGCCGACAAGGACGACTGGCACCACCCCCAGCAGATCGAGTACCAGGTGTCGTACCTCGAGGAACACCCGGAGCAGCCGGCCATCCTGGTCAACTGGGTGCGCGTCGACGAGTCATTGCGCTTCTTGCTCCGGTGGGGGCCCGATCGTGTCGTACATTCCAGCTTCGCCTCACTGATGTTCCGCCGCGCCGAGGTGCAGGAGCGCCTCGGATACTGGGACACGGTCCGCAAGGGGGCGGACAAGGAGTACAAGACGCGGATGGAGGTCGTCTACGGCGTTCCCCAGATTACGCCGATCGAGCCCGTTCCGCTGGCCCTGTCCCTCATGGGAACGGACAACCTGACCTCCGTGGACATGGGCCTGGGCTTCGAGCACGAGGACCGCCGCAGTTACCGGCGGGGATACAACATGTGGCACGAGCGCATCGCTCAAGGAGCGTCGCCCTACCTCGCCATCAACCCCGAGCGGCGTCCATTCCCGGCACCGGCGAGCTTCCTACCTGCGCGCCTGGGGACAGAGCAGTTCGACGTCGTGTACGTCGCAGACTTCGGGTCCGCGCAGCTCGGCAACGCGGCCGAACTGCGCGCAGAGCTCGCGGACTCGATCGCGCGGGGCCTTCGTGTCGGCATCGTCCCGGTGGCCGACTTCATGCACCGCCGCATCATCGACACGACCAGCGACATCGATGACCTGCTGCTCGCCGGCGCCATCGAGCGGGTGGCTCTCTCGGACGTCGCCAGTGTCCGGCTGATCGTGGTGCGCTGGCCCTCCGTCATGCAGGTCACCCGCGACGCCCCGTCCGCGTTGTCCGTGGGAGAGGTCGTGGTGGTGGCCGACAGGCACCCCATGGACCTCAAGAGCGGCCGGCGCAACTACGACGTCACCATGGTTTCGGAGAATGTGCACCGGATCTTCGGGACCTGGCCAACGTGGACGACGACGAAACCCACCGCAGGCAAGATGCTGCAGCCTCAGCTCGCGCCCGGTCAGATGCTCGATGGGTTCTGGGCCGGGGCGGGGGCGTATTCCTCGCGGGAAACTCCGAGCGAGGCGGCCCCGGATGAGCAGCAGCCCGTGATGTCTGAGGTGGGCTAGAACTTCCCGGATCCCAACCGCGCGGGCTGCCGGTCACGGCCGTAACCCGCGCACGTCGCTCATGTCTGTTTGAGAGGAAGATTTTTATGCGTATTTCAGTGATCGGCTGCGGGTACCTGGGTGCGGTGCATGCGGCGTGCATGGCGGAGCTGGGCCATGACGTGGTCGGGATCGACGTGGATCCGGCGAAGGTGGCGCTGCTGTCCCAGGGCCGTGCGCCTTTCCACGAGCCGGGCTTCGAGGAGGTCCTCAGGCGCAACGTGGAGGCGGGGCAGTTGCGTTTCTCCACCGACTTCGCGGACCTGGCCGGCGCGCAGGTGCACTTCGTCGGGGTGGGCACCCCGCAGGTGCAGGGCGGTTACGCCGCGGACCTGACGTACGTGCGCGATGCGTTCCGGTCGCTGCTGCCCTTCCTGGGCGAGCACCCGGACGGGCCCATGCTGGTGGTGGGCAAGTCCACCGTGCCGGTGGGCACCGCCGCCTCCCTGGCCGCCCAGGTGCGCCCGACCGGGGCGCACCTGGTGTGGAACCCGGAGTTCTTGCGCGAGGGATTCGCCGTGCAGGACACCATCACACCGGACCGGATCGTCTACGGCCTGCCCGCCGACCCCGCCGCCGCCGACGCGGCCCGGGAGGTGCTGGACACGGTCTACGCCAGGCTGCTCGAGCAGGACATCCCGCGCCTGGTCACCGACTACGCCACCGCCGAGCTGGTCAAGGTCGCCGCCAACTCCTTCCTGGCCACCAAGATCTCCTTCATCAACGCCATGGCCGAGCTGTGCGAGGCCACCGGCGCCGACGTCACCCAGCTGGCCGAGGCCATCGGGTACGACGACCGCATCGGGAGGAAGTTCCTGCGGGCCGGGATCGGCTTCGGCGGCGGATGCCTGCCCAAGGACATCCGCGCCTTCATGGCCCGGGCCGGCGAGCTGGGGGTGGACCAGGCGCTGACCTTCCTGCGGGAGGTCGACTCCATCAACGACCGGCGCCGCGACCACATCGTGAACCTGGCCCGCGAGGGGCTAGGCGGAACGTTCGAGAACAAGACCGTCGCCGTGCTCGGCGCGGCGTTCAAGCCGGACAGCGACGACATGCGCAACTCTCCCGCGCTGGACATCGCCGCCCGCATTGCCGGTGAGGGCGCCACAGTGGTCATCACCGACCCCGCCGCCGGGCCCCGGCTCCAGGCCGAGCGCCCCTCCGCCAACGTGGCCCCCGATGCCCACGCTGCCGCTGCTGGCGCTGACGTGGTCCTGCTGCTGACCGAGTGGCAGCAGTTCAAGAACCTCGACCCCGCCACCCTCAAGGACGTCGTTACCACCCCGTGGATCATCGACGGCCGCAACGCCCTCGACCCGGCCACCTGGCGCGCCGCCGGCTGGACGTACACCGGCATCGGCCGCCCCTGAGGTATTGCAGGAGATGTCTGGCATTGCAGAAGACTCCCGCACCGGGGTCGGCAAGGGCGACGGTGTGATTGTCCCAACCTTCGACGAGCGGCATCGTGCACCGGTTTTAGTCGTTCCTCGCATTCCGAGTTTCGACTTGGCCGAGCGACGGCGGTACGTCATCCAAGAGGAGCCGTCCGAGGTGAGACTGCCATTGGACGTGCTTCTCGTTCCTCGCCCAGGGGCCAGCGTCCTGGTGGTATCGCTCCACGGCTACACCGATAGGAAGAAGTATTCGCTGCCGAGGTTTGAGCGTTTGGCCAGCCTCTCCACGCTGGACACGCACGTGCTGTACGTCTCCGACCCGACCCTTTCACTGGCCGCTGACCTGAGCTTGGCCTGGTACGTCGGAACCGCGAGTGACGATCTGGTGTCTCGACATGCTGCGTTGATCGCAGCCTGCGCCGCCCAGCTCGGGGTCGAGCGTGTGGTGCTCGCGGGCTCGTCCGGTGGAGGGTACGCGGCGCTTGCGCTAGGTCCGCGGATCCCAGACTCATTCGTTGTGGCATTTTCGCCGCAGACGCGAATAGGGAATTACCATGCGCCGCACGTGAACCGCTTCATCAGGCGAGTGTTTCCGCAATTCGCCAGTTGGCAGGAGGTCGAGCGCGAGTATCCGAGGCGAATGAACCTCTGCCTCGACGCGAGTACGAACGGCGGCCCAAAAGGTTGGTACGTCCAGAACAATCGGGACCCCTTCCATCGTAAGAATCACATGGCCCCGTACCAGAAGACTGTTGGGCCGGGTATGAGATTCTTCGAAGAGCGGCATCGCGAGGGGCACGGTCCCCCCAAGGTGGAGCGCGTTCTGGACTGGGTCTCGGCGGCCATCCGTCATCCGGACTCGCCACCTGCCGCTTGACTTCGACGGCGTCGTGATGCGCGCCAATCGCCTACGACGGTGTCGCTGTCTTCGGCTCGCAGCCCATCCGGGAGGCGGAGCGGGGGAGATGCCCCTCCGCCACAAAGAGCCTTGAGGGCATTACTCGTTACAGACGGCCGAGATTGCTTAGTGACCTGCGGACGGCCCCGCGGAGGAGGGAATAGTTGGGGCGAGACGGACGGCGTAAGCACATAATCATCGACCAGATCGGTCGCGCAATTCGGGAGTGGGGGAGCTGGGACGCGTCTACGATGGCACTCCCTAGCACCGGCCGAGGTGGGGTTCTGACTTCAAAGGGAGAAGTCATGGGTCTCTCACGTCGCACCTTCCTGATCTCGGGAATCGCCGCCACATTGGCGGGCATGGCCACCTCAAGCTCCGCAGAGTGGGCCGTGCCGGGGGCCGTTCCCTCCGGTCAGTGGCAGTCGAACCTCGTCCAGAGCTCGGATCTGGGTCTGGTGTATGTGCGGAACCGGGGACACAGGCTTCCCGACTTCAGCCATGCGGGTTATCGCAATGGGCAGCGCAGCCTTCCAGCGGTGCCCGTGGTCCACGCCATACAGTCGGTCGCAGGGGACAACACGGCTCATATACAGCGGGCGATCGACAAGGTCGGTGCCATGCCGCGGAAGGCCAACGGATTTCGCGGTGCCCTCCTGCTGAAAGCTGGGACCTACCAGGTGTCGGGGACGTTGTATCAGCGTCATGCCGGTGTCGTCATTCGCGGCATGGGCGACGGGGGGGACCCGGCAAGGAACACCATCATCCGTGCTGTTGGCAACCTGCCCGCGAGCCGCGACGTACTCGTCGTTGGAGGAGATGACAAGGGTGGTTGGGACGGCAAGGTGGGGGGCAGGCAGACGAACGTCACTTCGCCTTACGTGAACGTCGCAGACGCGACGTTCACGGTGGCGGACCCCCGGGGCTTGCGGGTGGGGGACAACATCATGATCGTCCACCCATGTACCCCAGCTTGGCTCGCCGCTGTCGACGGTGGAGGGACGGGCAAGGACGCGGCGTGGGAGATGGGTAGCGTGCCGATTGTTTACAACCGATACATCAGGGCGCTATCCGGCAACCGGCTTACGGTGGACGTGCCCCTCTTCAACGTTCTTGACCGGTCAAAATCGCAGAGCTACGTCTACGTGTGGGACCGTGCGGGTCTGGTGACCGAGGTCGGCGTGGAGCACCTCAGGATCGACATCGCGGCATCGGGTCCGAGCGACGAGAACCACGCATGGACGGGGATGCGCCTGTCACAGGTTGAGGATGCCTGGATCCAACGATGTACCGTCCTTCACTTCGCTTACGCCGGCGTGTTGACCAGCGGAGCCACTCGGGCCACGATCTCGCAGTGCCGTTCCATCGACCCGGCGTCCAGAGTCGAAGGAAACCGCCGATATAACTTCTGTGTTGACCGGCGGTCCCAGCAGGTGCTGGTTACCAGATGCCAAGCACGCAACGCGAGGCACGCATTCGTCTCGAACGGCACCAGCTCCGTCTCGGGAATTGTGTTCCACCGATGCACGGCCACCGGCAGCTACACCTCGAGCGAGGGCCACCGGCAGTGGAGCCAAGGTCTGCTATTCGACAACCACAAAGAGATGGCGCCTCGAGCTGAGCGAACGCTCTCGCTCTACAACCGCGGGGACTACGGCACGGGGCACGGCTGGTCTGCCGCACACTCCGTCGCCTGGAACTCGGATGTCGCGGGCACCCAACTCGTAGTTCAGCGCCCACCGACCGCCCAGAACTACGCCATCGGATGCTTCGGTCGTGTCACGGGTATCGGCCCGTTCAGCGCGCCGGCGGGGCACATAGAGGGCACTGGGCGCCGTGGGCTGTATCCGGCATCGCTCTATGAGGCACAGCTGGCCGACCGGCGCGCTTGAAGCCGGCTGGCTCTGGGAGCGTCACGGTGTCGGACTGTTCCGGTGCCCGGTGCCCGGTGCCCGGAGCCCAAGGGGGCGGCGGGCGCGAAATGGGACATACATTATCCGTATAGGGCTCGCCCGTGACAAGGTCGAGGCCATGACGCCATTGCAGGCATGGCACAGCGCCCCGATCAATGACTCGGCCATCCCGGTCACCGCAAACTTCGATCACCTGCTCTTCGGCCGGGGCTATGTCCTCTCCCGCACGCCGCGCCCGTTGCCCGCTGCTCACTGGTTCACCCGGAAGGTGGGCGGGTGGCAGCTGTCATGGGACCCGCGGCTCGAGGTGAATCTCGTCGGGAGTGCGGGGCGGAGTGTTCTGACGATCGGGAATGTCATCGACCTCCGCCGCCAGGTCACCGGCGTCGCTGCCGCCACAGGACACCTTGCATCTTGGGACCGGTCGCGAGACGGCCTTGACGAAGCCCTGGAGTGGCTCGCGGGCCGCCATTGTCATCCTCGGGCAGAGCGCAGGGGGTGACTTCTTCCAGACGGATGCCACCGGCATGCTCTCCGCCTTCTACTCGCCCGAGCATCAGGTCATCTCGTCACACCAGAATCTCCTTGCCGAATCCGTCGGCGGGCTCGGACTTTCCCGCTTCGGCGAGCCGGGCTGGCTCAAGAAGCACCGCTCCTTTACCTTTCCGGGTCTGTACACGCGCTTTGCCGGCGTGTGGGCACTGCCGGCGAACGTGTCGAACTCGATCCGCACACCTTCACGGTCCGACGTGTGGGGGGGCCGCAACCGACCGAAGCCGCGGAGCCCCGCGAGACGGCGGCGGAGGTTCTGGAACTCATGCGTCGCCAGCACCCGTTCCTCCGCCGCGCCGGTGGCGGTCCACTCGTCTCGCTGACAGCTGGCCTGGACAGTCGCATCACTCTGGCTGCCATGCGCGAACTTGTCCCCGAGTCGCTCTACTCCACCTACGAGAAGCGTTACGACCTCAAAGACGGCTCCGGTCGCGACCTCGAGGTCGCCAAGCAGCTCGCCGAGCACCTGGGACTGCACCACCACGGCTATTCCCTAGAAGCTCCAGCCGTGCCGTACCGTCGCCGCTCACTCGCCTGATGGAGCGAAATACATTCGTCACCCACAGCCGGGCCGTCGCCGCCTCCTATCTCACCGAACTGCCAGCCGACCGCCTGCACGTGCGCTCGAACCTGTACGAGATCGCGCGCGGGTACTACCGCAGGAAGGAGCGCCCCCAAGTCGACCCGCGGCTCTTCGCGCGCATCCTCACCACCAACGCGAACCCGCCCCGGCCGGTCATCGAGGCCTTCGAGGAGATGGCGGCCACCACGGGGATCCTGGACGTCGACGGTTACGACCCGCTTGACCTGTTCTACTGGGAACACCGGATGGTCAGCTGGTTCAACAAGGTCCTGCTCGAGTCCGACGTGGCGCACGACACCCACATCTTGATCAATTTGAGGGCGATCCTGCGCCTGATGCTCTCCGTCTCGGCGGCCGACCGCCTCGCTGCGCGCGTGTTCGACCATCTCGTCGACCTCGCCTGGCCGGCCGTCTACGACCTGCCCGTCAATGGTGCGGCCCGCGCGTTGCCGGTCCGCGGTGAACTTGCCGTTCTCGCGCACCCATCCATAAGCGGTTTTCTGATTCGCCCGACGTATACGTTGGTGGATCAGCGGGCGGAGCGCGACCGAGCCGGATGGGCATGTGAATCCCCGTCTCGATGCGCGGGCGTTTCTCTCAGGCGGAGAGTCTCTCCATCTTGAGGAAGTTGAGCGACACGGATGCGTCGCCGGCATGCCACGTGCGCGCCCGGATGCGGTCGCCCGCCGCGCCGGGGGGCAACTGGATCAGCAGCTGGCGGGACGAATCGCCGGGCGTTGGCGTCAGGTAGACGAACCAGTCGACGCCCTCATGGCGGGACCAGGTGAGACCCGAGTCAGTCATGTCCAGGTTCGTCCCCGTGACGGCGACGCTGAGGAGCGCCGGGGTCTTCCGGGCGTCGGTGCTGCATGTCAGGCGGTACGTGATCCGATACACGGCGCCCCCGACGAATTCCCCAGGGATCGCGACGCCCTCGTCCGTGAGACGCACGTCACTGTCCACCGCCGGCGCCTCCTTGTCTCGCTCGGCAGTCCGACGAAGGACCTCGTCCATAGCGGGAAAGAGATCGGCGTACGCCGTGGGATCGGCAATCTTCGCGTGCCGCGACATGTCAGCGAGGATTTCCGCGTAAGCCTGGCGGGCCGTCCGGTCGAAGACGGTGTCCTGGGACTGGTGGCGCAGCCAGAGGTATCCAATGCTCCTGGAGTCGACGATGACGGGCATCTTGCGATCGACGGTGGTGTGATCGACCTGTCCCAGCGACCGAACCTTGCCGCTGGCATGGTCATAACGGCACACGTAGAGCTGGCCGGCGCTGAACATGCGGTGGTGGCACTCGCGAACGTCGACCAGGTGGTCGCCGGCGTGGAGTGCGGTCAGCCCCCTCCCCAGGGACACCGCGTACCCGACGGTGGCGGGGTTGATGTGCCTGGACACGAGTTCGAGGTAGTTCCGGGGTAGGACGTCGTCATCGTCTACCCGGAACCAGGCGAACACGCCGTCCTTCGGTGGGTCTTCGGCGAGGAGGCGGGCGAAGAAGCGCAAGAGGGACGAGTCTTCGCTGACATTGTGGAGCGCGATGACGGGGAATCGTTCGGCGCTCGCCAGCAGGCGCAGCTTCCACCGCTCCGGCAAATTGTCGGAGTACTGAACGATGTGCCGGTACGGGTGATCCTCCTGCATCGACTGGTAGGTGGGCATCGCCCAGTCGAAGAAGGTGCGAAACCGCGCCGCCAGCCGTTCGTCGTCGAACAGGTACTGCTCGTAGTCCTCCACCGACTGGTGCTTGAGCGTGGCCTGCCAGGCGTGGCTCCGCGGGTTGAACACGCTGAAGCGTGTCACGCCGAGTACGGGGGACTTTCCTTGCGTCACGGTCTACCTCACTGTGGTGTTCTGTATGTCGCTGGCGGGCGCGCACGGGGGCGCCTCACGGCGGAGAGCAGCGACGACCCATCGGAGCGTCCGCTCCTTGGAGGGCGGCGTGTGCCCGGGGCCGTGGTCTTCGAGGAAGAAGTCGACCCCCCGCGGTTCGGAGCCAGCGAACGGCCGCAGGTGGTGCTTGACGTGAAACCCATCCTTGGCGTTCTGCACGTACCAAAGGCGTCCAGGCCGCGGGTGCTTGAAGGCCGACGATAGGTCGAGCCGCCCCGGCCTTGCCTCCTCGACGGCGGCGAGGCGCGTCGCAGGCGTGAAGACGTAGTCCTGAAGGGCTTCGACCTGCTGGGCGTGGTACCGGGTCACCGCAGTCTGCGGGGAGAACGCTACGGCGTTCGCGTGCGGCAGGTGCTGCGCGATACCGAGAGCGGCGAAGCCTCCACCAGACGATCCGGTGAGCACGATGCGATCGGCCCGGAGCTTGGAGGCCGTGACGTCGACTAGCTCTGCGAGCCGGAGAGGCAGGTCATCCGTCGGCGTGCCGACATACCAGCCGATGGAGAGGCGGTCATCGACCGTGATGGTGGGGTCGGAGATATAGAGGGAGTGGGTGTCGATCGTCGAAAAGCTCGCGAGCCGTTCGAACCGAGGAAGGGAGTATGTCGCCCGGTCGGTGTACCCGTGGAGCGATACGACCAGCGTGCTCGCCGACCGGCTCCGAGTGATGAGGGCGTCGATCGGGAGCAGCCCGTCCCCGGCGTCGATCCTTAGCCGGAGCCGGTCCTGCACGCGGATCCGCTCGGGGCGGCGGACCGTCACGATAGGTGCCTGGTGCCGGGCGTCGTACGGGCGTCTCCGAACCCGGCGAACAAGAGAACGCATCGCCGCCTGCGACCGGCCCAGCGACGAGGTTGGCTCAGCGGCGAAGGATGGCATGGCGAGGAGGATTGGACTCACGCGGTGCGGAGGTGAAGGAGATCTGTGCAGGTGCATAAGCTTCGACGGCGTCCCGCATGAGTGACTCTGCCTTGGTTTCATCGCCCTGGGCGATGCAGCGCGCCCAGCGACCGAAGGCCGCCGCAGTCTCCGTCGCGGTGCCATCAGCCACGATCTTGCCCTGGTGGATCCAGATGGCGCGTGTGCAGGTCTCCTCGATGGTCCTGGCCGCATGGGAGACCAGGAACACCGTCCCGGCTTGCTTCCGCAGCTCGGTCATCTTCTGCTCGCTACGGTCCCGGAAGGCGGCGTCACCAGTGGTGAGTGCCTCGTCGATCAGCAAGATGTCGGGGCGGGACGCTGCGGCGATCGCAAAGCGCAGGCGCGAAGCCATGCCTGACGAATAGGTCCGCATCGGGAGGTAGATGGCCTTGCCAATCCCCGCCAGGTCGATGACGTCCGGCAGCATGCGCTCGGTCTCCTCTGGAGACTTCCCCATGGCGAGCAGGCCCAGTCGCACGTTCTGCTCACCCGGCAGGTTGGGGATGAGTGCCGCGTTGACGCCCAGCAACACCGGGTTCGACTGTGCCATCACAGTCCCGCGAGCGGGTGTCTCTAGACCGGCCATGATCCGCAGGAGCGTGCTCTTGCCCGAGCCGTTGCGGCCGATGACGCCGACCGACTCACCCGAACGCGCGACGAACGAAACCCCGCTGAGCGCCCGCACCAGCACCTGGGGGGAGCGGCCCAGCAGCCGATTGGCGATCCGTACGGGCTTTGGCACAGCCGCGCGGGCAGCACGATCCGCGGAGGGAACCCTGTACCGCACGTGAATGTCCGAGACGGCGACCGTGGCCGGACCGATCGGGGCTTCCGGGACCACTGCCACGGCCTTGGTGGCATTCGCATCACTCACGTCCGTACCGCTCCTCCGCGCGCCAGAAGAAAATAAAGCCCGTCACGAAGATGCCCACGGCCCAGCAGGCCAACAGCAGCCACGACGAAGCATCCGGCACGGCCTCGTAGAGAAGGACGTCACGAGACATGTCGAGGACGGCGAAGGCGGGGTTGAGCTCAAGCAGCGCCAGTGCCTGGGGGTTGTCGACGAATCGGTCGAAGGAGAACATCACAGCGGATCCGTAAAGCCAGAAGCGCGTGATGAAACCCAGAACATGCTTGAGGTCCGGGACGTGGGCAGTCAGCCGCGCCGCGAAGAACGCCAGCCCGAGATTGAACATCGTCTGGAGCAGGAAGATCGCCGGAAATAGCGCCCAGCGCCACGTCACTTGAGCGTGCGGGGGGATCGCCAGAATCATCACGATCATCGTCGCGATGACGGGGAGCATCCCGATGGCCTCCCGGAGCACCACGGCCAGTGGCACGGCAGCTCGGGGGAACGAGAAGGCCCGAATCACGTTCTTGCCCTTGATGAGGGAATCCGCGCCGCCGGTGAGGGAGCGCGCCGTGTAGCTGAACATGAAGACGCCGATGAGGAGGTACCCGATGTAGTTTTCGATGCCGCGGGAGGTCTGGAGCAGCAGTCCGAAGATGAGGTAGTAGGTCAGACCATCCAGCAGCGGCTTGGCCACCAGCCACAGATTGCCGAGCAGCATGCCACCGTTGCCCGAGAACGCACGTGCCCGGGCGTCTGCCCAGATGAAGTGCCTGCGCTGGAAGAGCTGACGGATGTAGCGGTGGAGCGGTTCGCGCCGGCCCACGGGCTTGAGCGCCCAAGTCCCGACAACCTCTTCGCGGGCACCCGCGCTGCGGATGCGCTCGACGAAGCGGGCACTCTCGAGCGCAGTTCGCCTCGAGGACACTTCTTCCACGCTCACGCGGCGGCCTCCAGACGCTCGTAGACGAACCGATAGACCGTTCCGTTCGCCTGCCACGTGCGGGTGGCGGCGAAGGAACGGCCCGCCCCACCGTACCTGCTGCGACGGTCCGAATCGGTCGCGAGCTCGGCCAGAACTCCTGCGAGAGCGGCCACGTCCTGGGGCGGGACCACCATCCCGGTCCCCGGCGTGGCAACGACCTCAGCGAGAGCGGGCAGGTTGCTCGCGACCACGGGCCGGCCGGCGGCCATCGCCTCGACCGGCTTCAGCGGCGTGACGACGCGGCATACCTCGACGTCGAGCCGCGGCACGACGAAGACGTCCAGCGCCCGGTGCCAGAGCGCGGCGCGGTCGTGAGCCACACGCCCCGGGAACAGCACGCTGGCCTCGATGCCCAGACGTTCGGCGTGCGCAATGAGGGTGGGCCTGGAGACGCCGTCGCCAACGAGTGCGGCGCGTGCATCCAGCCCACGCGCGCGCAGCAGCGCGACGGCGTCGAGGAGTGTGGTCAGGCCCTCGTAGGGCACGAGCGAGCTGACCGTGCCGACCCAGAAGCCCTCGCTCGGCAGACCGAGACGCGCCCTGGCCTCATGTGCCTCAAGGCGGAACTCGAGCAGACGCTCGTCCACAGCGTTGGGGACCACGGTGATCCGATCCGAGGGCACGCCCCGACCCACGAGCTCGGCCCGGAGCGTCTCGCTGAGCGTGACCACGTGGTCCGCCCCGAGCATGAGTTCGGTCTCCTTGGCCCGCAGCAGCTGGTACCGCTCACTCGCAGTCGCTGCCGCTCGGCCGGCCTCCGGGCGTGAGGCGAGCCAGGTGTTCTCGAGCACGCCGCGCACCTCGTACACCCACGGCAGCCCCGTGGCGCGGGCAACGGCCTCGGTGACGAGGGCGTTGGTGAAGTTGGTGGTGGTGTGCAGCACGGTGGGCTCGAAGCGGTCGGCCAGGCGGAGCACGCCGTCGGCCATCTGCTGCAGCCGCGAGCCCGGGGTGTCCGCCAGACCGGCGGGCAGCAGGCGGCGGTAGGTGATGCCGTCCACCACGTCGGCTCCGCGCGCGTGGACAAGGCCAACCGTGACGGGGTAGCCGATGCGGGTGACCGCCTCGACGGCGATGCCGGCCTGCTGCTGCGCGCGCAGCACCTCGTGGCTGCGGATCGCGTACCCGCTGCGGGTGCGGGGGAGGGAGTTGGTGAGCACGTGGAGCGCGCGTGGGCTCGTGACTTGGGCCATCGGCCGCGCGGACGTCCGGACGGGCGGGTCGAGCCGGAACCCCGGTTGCATGGTCGCCCGCTCGGAGACCAAGCGCGCCCGGTACCGCTTCGCTGCGCCCACACCGTCGAGCAGGTCGATCGCGCCGCTGACCTCGCCCCGTTGCCAAGCTGCCCGGGCGCGCGTCACCGTCGGCCCGGCGGGGAGCCCGCCGGGCACGCTCTCGGCCTGGCCGAGCTGGATAGCGAGCTCGGCGGCCACACGGCGGCCGAGGGCCGAGCGTGGCGTGGCCGCGCCGGCGAGCAGCGACGCGGCGGCGTCGGGCCGGTCCGCAACGAACGCGGCGAGGGCGCTACGGAGGGTGGGGTGCCCGCCGGCGCCCGCCCCGAGGGCCCGCGCCACGGGGCGCCGGAGTCGCTGGGGAAGGCGGCGGGCGGTCTGCAGGACGAGCAGCAGCGGGTCGTAGGCAGCGTGGTTGATCGCGGTGCGGCCCAGCAGCACGGTGTTGCGGCCCAGCTCGGCCACGCGGGCGAGGCTACGCATGCGCGACCGCCGCCAGCAGGCCGAGGTACTGCTCGGCGAGCGCGTCGTCGTGGGCGTTGCGCTGCACCCAGGCCGTGCCGAGGGACCCGACGTCGAGGAGGGGGCGTTCCTGGTGCAGTTGAGCCCACAGCCCGGCCAGCGCCTCCTCGTCACCCGGCGCGACCACGTGCCCGCCATCGACCCCCCGGAGGATCTCGGCGGCCTCACCGGCGAGCACCCCGCTGACGTGCTTACCGAGGGCCAGCACCTCGTACAGCTTCGACGGCACCGTCCAGCGCAGCGGTTCCCAGCCGCGCAGGCTGACGAGCACGGAGTCCGCCCACCGGTACAGGTCCATGACCTCGCTGTGCGGCACCGGCGGCTCCACGCTGACCGGCGCGTGCAGCTCCCGGGCGAGATGTGTCATGGCCGCCGCCTCCGCGCCGTCGCCGACGATGCGCACCTGCAGCGGCACGCCGGCGCGTTCGGCCAGCGCAGCGGCGCGCACCGCCGTCCCGAGGCCCTGGGAGCGGCCCACGGTGCCGAGGTAGAGGACCCGCAGTGCCGTGTTGCCGGGCCGACGCCGGAGCGATACCGGGCCTGCGCCGGCCGGCAGGTGGGCGCCGTTGCGGATCGTGGTGACCCGGCGCATGCCCCGGGCGCGGAGCACGTCGGCGAAGGACTCGGTGGTGGTCACCACGGCGTCGGCGCGGCGCTGTAAGGCGGTGATGACGCTCGGCGCCGTCCGCCCAACGAATGCTCCGAACGTCGTCGGGCGCGCGGGCGCTGGGGCGACCGCCGCGTCCCAGTCATCCCGGGCCCCCAGCAGGTCGGGCCAGGCGTCGCGCATCTCCAGCACCACGGGGGCGCGCAGCGCCTTCCCCAGGGCGAGACCGGCCGGGATGGAGGGCAGTCCGGGCGCCGTCGCGATCACCACGTCGGGGCGGTGGCGGCGGCCGAAGCGAGTGACGCCGACCCGCACGGCGTCCATGGCGGCCACCAGCTGGTCCAGGCCGCGACCGGCCACCCGGCCGCCGTACTCGCGGAAGTGTAGGCGGTGCACCGTCTCGCCGTGCGCGCCGCTGCTGACTGCGCCCGGGCGGAGGTGCGAGGACAGATCGCTGGCCCGGCCGCTGGGGTAGTGGGGGGACGGCGCCAGAACGGCGACGTCGTGGCCCGCGGCAACGAAGCGGGAGACCAGGGCGTCCCACCGGTGCTGCGGCGCCCCCGGCTCGGGAGCGTAGTAGTGGGTGACAAGAAGGATCCTCATCGCAGCGTGCTGGTCCTCACCTTGTGCCACGGCTCCGGCGCGCCGACCCGGACCGGGAGTTTCAGGTACGCCACGCAGACCAGCGCCATGGCCGCCAGGCACAGCAGGCGCACGGTCACGCCGGCGCCGAGCATCGCCGGCACGGCGAGCAGGCAACACAGAATGGCCACGCCGGCGACGGTTGCCGAGCTGGCGACGTGCGACCAGCCGGCCGCCACCAGCCGCTGGTACACGTGGAGCTTGTGGGGTTGGTACCACCGCTGGCCCGCCCGCAGACGCAACCACAGGGTGTAGGCCGTGTCAGCCCCAAAGACCGCGAGGGGGGCGATGACCGTCTCGATCCGGGCGTCGGCTAGCAGCAGCCAGGCGCCAAGTGCCGCCCATGCGGCGCCGAGCAGGTACGACCCGACGTCCCCGAGAAAGACGCGTGGGGCGGGCACGTTGAAGGGCAGAAACCCCACGATTGCGCCCAGGATGGCCAGGGCGAGGGCGACGGCGCCGTGCGCGTCCACGTGGGCCGCGACGACGGCGAACCAGCCAGCCGATACGACGCCGTGGAAGCCCAGCAGGCCGTTTGCGCCGTCCATGAAGTTGGTGATGTTGACCAGGGCCACCATGGTGGCCGCCAGCACCGGCAGCCAGATTAGCGACCGGTCGGCGGCGAGGAGGATGCCCAGGCTCAGGATCATTGCCGCCACGATCTGGAGAAGCAGCCGGGCGAGCGCGGAGACCCCGTACAGGTCGTCCCAGAGGCCGATGATCGCGAACGTGAGCACCGTGGCGAGGGCGAGAATCAGGTGGAAGGACGCCGTCATCAGCAGCGAGCCGGGCGCCGCTCCGGTGGCGAGCACCCCGGTCGCGAGCAGGCCGGCCAGCACCGCCGGGACGAGTGCGAGCCCGCCGCCGCGGGGTACCGGGGCGTCGTGGAGCGAGCGCTCGACCGGCACGTCCACCACCATCGCCCGGCGCAGGAGCGGCACGAGGACCGCGACGCAGGCGGCGCTGACCAGCGCCGCGGCCAGGGCGCCTCCCAGGGCTGCGATCGTCACCGGTTCGACTCCGCCCGCTCCCGAACGGTGTGCGACCCCTCTGGAAGTTCTCCCTTGTGTAGCTCGTCGAGATCTCGCAGCACCGGCGCCTCCCCGGAGCCCAAGGCCGCCTCGCGCAACCACTCGACGATCGCGCCCGTGGGGGGATGGGAGCGGACCTCGTCCCGCAGATTGGCGATGTGGGGGAAGTAGCGGCGGTCGACCAAGGGGGCCGTGACGTGGGTGATGAGCGGGTGGACGGGGCGGTGGTCCGACTCGCTCTGGCCCAGGCGGGTTTCCACAATTTTCTCGCCGGGGCGGGGGTGGGTGTAGACGACCTCGGGGTCCGGATATCCCTGCAGTGCGGCGAACCGTCGGGCCAGCTCCTCGACGTTGTGGGGTTCGCCCATGTCAAGGACGAGGACCTCGCCCGAGCGCCCGATCGCGCCGGCCTGCAGCACCAGCTGGCACGCCTCCTGAGCGCTCATGAAGTACCGCGTCATGTCCGGCGACGTGATCGTGAGCGGCAGCCCCGCCTCGAGCTGAGCGGCGAAGGCGGTCAGCGCGGAGCCGCGCGAGCCCAGCACGTTGCCGAACCTCACCGAGATGTACCGGTGGTCCGGCGGCAACGCCTGACCCACAGTGGCGGTGAGACGCTCCGAGATGCGCTTGGTGTAGCCGAGGACGCTCTCCGGATCGGCGGCCTTGTCCGTCGAGATGTGCACGAAGCGCTTTACGCCGTTCTGGGCACTGGCAACCAGCAGCCTCTTGGTGGCAGCGACGTTGGTCAGGAACGCTTCTTCCGGGAACCGTTCCGTGAGCGTCAGGTGCTTCAGCGCGGCGGCGTGGAAGACGATGTCGGGCCTGACGGCCTCGAGGAGACGGTCGATGAAGCCGGGCGAGCGGAGGTCACCCAGGACGAGGTCGTCGGAGTCGAGCATGGCCTGGCCGTCGATCGAGAGCTGCACGGCATGCAGGGAGGACTCGTCACGGTCGGTCATGACGAGGCGGGCAGGGGAGTACTGGGCGATCTCCCGGCACAGCTGGGAGCCGATCGAGCCGCCAGCGCCGGTGACAACGACGACGCGCCCTTCGAGGTAGCCGGCAATGGAGTCGATGTCGGTGTCGATCGCACGCCGGCCGAGGAGGTCCTCCAGCGACAGGGAACGGAAGACCGACGTGTGCAGGCGGACCTGGCCTTGGCGCCTGGGACCGGGCTTGTGCGTAGCGAGGATCTCGGTAGAGCTGGGCAGCACCTTGAGCTCAAGCCCTGCGCTCGCTGCCAGGTCAGCTGCGTGAGCGACCTGCTCGGCCGTGGCGGAGGGGATGGCAAAGACCGCGACCTGAGCCTGGGTGCGGGTTGCGACCTCGGGGAGCTCGTTGATGCGGCCGAGCACGCGCACGCCTGAGACTCGTAGGTGCTGCTTGCCCGGGTGGTCGTCCAGGATCCCCACCGGGCGCAGCGCGGAGTGCGCGTCGTTCAGCATCATGGAGATCGCCTGGGTGCCGCCGGCGCCGGCACCGAGGACGAGCGTGCGCTGCACGTTGGGCCTCGGCGCCTGGAGCGAGCGACGCACGCGGACGAAGACCCACCGCGCGCCGACCATGGTCAGCAGCGCTGATGCGGGAGCGGCGAGGGCCACCGAGAGGGGGATGATCCGCGGTGCCGTGAGCGCCGCGGCGAGGACGAGCGCGACGGTGATCGCGCCGGTCAGCAGTGCGAGCGCCACGATCTCGTCCGTAGAGGCATAGCGAAAGCGCTGGCGCATGAAGCAGAAACCCGCGAGCTGCCCGGCCACGGCGAGCGCGATGGCCACGACCAGGCCCGGCCTGTTCATGTCCGAGAACGTGAGGTCATACCGGGCGACCGTCAGGACCGTCAGGACGAACACCCAGGTGAGGCAGTCCAGGACCACGTAAGCTCCGCGCGGCCACGTCCTTGTGATGAGCCGGCCGTGACGGGACGTCGGGGGCTTGCTCACTCTCTCGGTCCAATCGTGGGGGACGGGCAAGCCTGCTCAGCGGCTCTCCGCCAAATCGCTGCGGGTCGGAAGTTGCTGACAGGCAACGGACAGGGTACTGCGGAATTGCGGGCGGCTAAATGTGAGGTCCGCTGTAGTCGCGTGTGTCGGTTGTGGCGAGCCGTCGGAACCTGGCGGAGTGGCCGACCTTCGGCGACGCACTGACGCCGGGCGTGACGGCTTGCGTCACCGCGAAGCTGAGCGAGATCCGTGCAGAAAAAGGCGCTGAGCGGGCACTCCGATAGCCTGGCCCACATGAGCACCATGGTGATCGGAGGCGCCGGCTACATCGGCGCGCACGTCGTCCACCTGCTACTCGAGCGCGGGGACGAGGTCGTCGTCGTCGACGACCTTTCCACGGGCGGCGAGGACCGCGTCGGGACCGCCTCCCTGGTGGAGCTCGACGTCGCGGGCCCCGACGCGCAGGAGCGGCTGGAACTTGTGATGCGCGAGCGCGGCGTCACCTCCGTCATCCACTTTGCCGCGAAGAAGCAGGTGGGGGAGTCGGTGGCCCGGCCGACGTGGTACTACCAGCAGAACATCGGCGGGCTCGCGAACGTCCTCGCCGCCATGGAGACGGCGGGCGTCAGGAACATGATCTTCTCCTCCTCTGCCGCGGTGTACGGCATGCCGCCGGTGGAGATGGTCACCGAGGACATCGACTGCCGCCCCATCAACCCGTACGGCGAGACCAAGCTCATCGGTGAATGGATGCTGGCTGATTGCGAGCGTGCCTGGGGCCTGCGCTGGACGGCCCTGCGCTACTTCAACGTCGCTGGAGCCGGTTGGCCGGAGCTCGGCGACCAGGCGGTACTGAACCTGGTGCCGATGGTGCTGGATCGCCTGGCCCGCGGTGAGCGCCCCAAGATTTTCGGTGACGACTACCCGACCCCTGACGGCACCTGCATCCGCGACTACATCCACGTGCTGGATCTGGCGCAGGCGCACCTGGCTGCGATGGACTACCTTTCCGCCGACGGCGACGCCGCCGAGCACGTCTTCAACGTGGGAACCGGCACGGGCGCCTCCGTCAGGGAGGTCATCAACGAGATCGGGCGCGCCTCCGGCCTCGACGTGACCGCGGACATCGAGCCGCGCCGGGCGGGAGACCCGCCCCAGCTCGTGGCGGTTGCCGACCGCATCGGTGACATCCTGAGCTGGAAGGCCGAGCACGGCCTCGCGGACATCATCCGCAGCGCGTGGGAGGCCTGGCAGGCGGGGCCGCGGCGCATCGGCTGATCGGAGTGGGGCTCCCGCCCTCCGATGTATGGATTCGGGCGGCAACCGTCTAGCATCGTCGGGTGCTTCTCCGGTCGGACGAATCCCGCCTTCCCGCGGTCAACCGTCCGACATCTGCGGCGAGTGGGTATGCGCCGCGCCATGCTGCGCCCGCGCGCGTGTCGGTTTCTGCATCTGCGCATGGCTCCGGCTTCCGTCCGGAGATCCAGGGACTGCGTTCCCTGGCCGTCCTCATGGTGGTGGCATACCACGTCTTCCTTGACCGCGTGTCGGGCGGGGTCGACATCTTCTTGATGATCTCCGCGTTCCTCCTGACGCTTTCATTCACGCGGAAGGTGGAGGCGGGTCAGACTCTGGATCTCGCTCGTCACTGGCTGCACCGCTTCAAGCGGCTCCTTCCGGCCGCTGCGGTCACGCTCATCGGCACGCTCGTAGCGGCATGGGTCGTCCTGCCTGCCTCACGGTGGGTGGGGATCATCGAGCAGGCGTGGGCGTCGCTGCTCTACGTGCAGAACTGGCTGCTTGCCGTGACCTCGGTGGACTACTACGCCACCGACGACTCCACCGCCAGCCCGCTGCAGCATTTCTGGTCGCTGTCCATACAGGGACAGGTCTTCGTCCTGTGGCCGCTGATTTTCGCGGCGGGTGCCTGGCTCAGTCGACGATTCGGGTGGCGGTTCCGGACGGTGCTCTGGGTCGCGTTCGGGACCCTGTTCCTGGCGTCGCTCGCCTTCTCCGTCCAGCGAACAGCGACCAACCAGGATTTCGCGTACTTCGACACCCGCACTCGCCTGTGGGAGTTCGCCGCCGGTTCGTTGCTGGCGCTCGCCCTGCCGCACCTGCACCCCTCGAGGCCCGTGCGCTTGCTCATGGGCTGGGCGGGCGTTACTGCGATGCTGGCCTGCGGCTTGCTCCTGCCGGTCGAGCAGTCGTTCCCGGGCTACGTGGCGCTCTGGCCGATCGCGTCGGCGGCTCTTGTCATCGTGGCGGGGCAGACGTCCTCCGCCTTCGGGGTGGACCGGTTATTGACCTCACGGCTGCTCGTGGGCATGGGGAACACGTCCTACGCCCTTTACCTCGTCCATTGGCCGATCCTCACGATCTACCTCGCGGTCGCACAGCAGCCGTCGGCGAGCCCCCTGCCTGGCCTTGCCGTCATCGTGACCTCGATGCTCGTGGCGCACCTGGTCGCGAGGCTGGTGGAGACGCCGTTGCGCCGATCGAGCTGGACGGAAGTGACGCGGTGGAGGATGGCCGTGACGGTGGCGGCGTCCCTCTCGGTGGTGGCCGCGCCGCTGGCGGTGGCTCAGACAGCCCTGCATCGGCGGGAACAGGCGATGTTGGCGGCGGCCGCCGCGAACAACCCAGGCGCCGCCGCGCTGGAACCTGATTTTGTCTTCGTCGGCGACCGGAATGCCCCCATGTTGCCGCTCGCCTCTGAGGTACCCGAATGGTCCGTGCTCGATCAGACCTGCGAAGAGCCTTTCGTCCCGGATTTCTCCGACCCCGCGGTGCTGTGCCGTCAGAGCACGCCCGTGTTCCGTCCGTCGAAGCTGGTGGTGGTGCTCGGTGCCTCACATATCGAGCAGTGGAACGCGGCGCTGGTACCGCTCGCGGAAGAGAAGCGGTGGCAGCTTGTCTCGTTCATCCGACCCGCTTGCCCGTTCGGCAGCGAGGTGAGCAGCGAGATCCCGGCGTGCGCGGATTTCGTCGACGAGGCGGTCGAGCAGGTCCTGGCGCTCGACCCCGACTACGTGGTCGTGTCGTCGACGATCTCGGAGGTCGACGGACCTGGGGAGCGCGTGGTCCCGGGCTTACGGCAGTCGTTGCGGGAACTGACCTCTGCCGGCGTCGAGGTGTTGGGCATCCGTGATAACCCGCGGTTCTCCTTCGACATGTACAAGTGCGTGGAGGCTTATGGGGCGGAAGCTTCCGAGTGCACCGTCGAACGTGAGGAGGCGCTGGCGCCAACCGATCCGGCGGCTGCGCTGGATGATCTCGATGGTGTGCACGTCGTCGACATGACGGATCTCATCTGCGGTCCGGAGACCTGCGAGCCTGTCGTGGGGAACGTGGCGGTCTACATGGACCCGAACCATCTGAGCGCGACATACGTCCGGTCCATGGCGGACCCCTTCCGCAATCGGGTGCTCGCGGCGACGGGCTGGTGAGCCGGGGCCGGGTCCCTCGCGGGACCCGGCCGACTACTTGACCCGGAGCGGTGTCTGCCCGGTTACAGCACGTTCGCGGGGGCCGGGTCGTCCGTCAGCTTCTCCCGAGCCGCGCCGCTGCCGGTGCGCAGCAGGTCCGCCTCGTCGGCCGGCACGTTCTTTCCACGCTGGGCGGCGAGGTGGGCCTCGAAGGCCTCCAGCTGGTTGGCCGCGGCCGCGGCGCGCCCCTGGTCTTGAGCTGCCTGCGCCGCACAGAGCATCTGCGTCAGGCTCGTGACCGTCCCGCGGTGTGTCCGCGGCGAGAGCCTGGAGCTTGGTGAGCGTCTGCTTGTAGCCCTCGAACGCGCAGGGGAAGCTCACCGGTCTTGAAGTTGCCGTCGTAGGGCGTCAGCTCGTACAGGATCGAGCAGACGCCGTAGCGGTCGAAGTCCGCGCGGCACCGGTCGGCGAGCGAGGTGTCGGCGTAGCGCTGCCAGTCGGAGTAGTCCTTGCCGTCCTTGTTCGGCATGCACACCGCGGGGTCGTCGCAGTCGACGCCAGAGTGCGTGGCGAGGCCCTGGACGTCGGTGCGCTGGCAGTCCGTCCACTAGGCCGCGCCGTTGCCGCAGGCGATCTGCGACCACGGCAGGTGCACCAGGCCGGTGTCGTCGATGTAGATCAGCCTCGGCGCCTCGGCGTACCAGGCCGAGGCGACGTACCGGTAACCCACGGACTGGATGGCCTCGTTGGCGGCGTCGTCGAAGGCGTCCGTCGGCGGCACGAACCCGGTGAGCTGGCGCGAGGCGCGGGAGAAGTCCACCGTCTCGGTCAGGGCTTCCTGGCCGACGCGCATGAGGTTGACCGAGCGGGCGGCGTCCATCCCGCAGTCGAAGTCCTGCGCCGAGGCGCCGTGCTCCCTCCACGTAGGGCGTGTAGACGCGGGTGCGGTAGGTGCCGTGCTGGACGGCCTCGAAGTCCGGGTCGTCGATGACCTCGCCCAGGAACTCCGAGGCGCGGGCGGCGCCGAAGCGCTCGGCGTCCCAGGAGATGACGGCGAGGAGAAGCCCATGCCGCGGTCCAGGGCCTCGGTGGTCAGGGCCTCGGCGATCTCCTGGCGGTAGCCCACCGACATGGCGTCGGCGCGCTGGAGGATGACGGGCTTGCGCCCCACTAGATGCGGTCGGCCTGGGCGGCGGCCTGGGCGGCCTCGAAGGAGCCGGCGCCGGGGTGGGGCGGGCGGTCGTCGCGGGCGTCGTACAGCTCGCCGCGGCCGTCGCCGTCGGCGCCGGCCTGCTTGGCGTCGCGGGTCCACGGGCACAGGTCGGCGTCGTCGTCGGGTCGCACGGGTCGCCTGCGCCGTCGCGGTCGGTGTCGATCTGCACGGCGTTGGCGTTGTCGAGCCTCATGTCCGGCTTGTTGGGCAGGGCCGGGCAGTTGTAGATGGTGTCCGAGACGGTGTCGCCGTCGGTGTCCGGTGCCTTGCCGTGCAGCATGGTCACCGGGTTGGCGATGAAGCCGGAGTAGAACCCGCGCAGCACGTCGAGGTAGCCGTCGCCGTCCCAGTCGGTGACGTCCGCGACGGTTGTTGGTCAGGCCGGGCACCTTCTGCGTCGTGCAGGAGGCGAACGCCGGGGCGGTGTCGGTGCCGGTGTTGATGCACTCGTGGAGGGCGAACTGCCGGTAGCCGTCGGTCTGCCCGCCGGCGATCACGAGGTCGCGCCGTCTGCCGTCGTTCATGTCCACGACCGTGGGCTCGAAGTACTGCTCGGCGCCCAGGCCGGGCGTGGGGCGGGAGACGACGGTCACGGGCTCGGCGAGCGCTGGGGCGCTCGCGGAGCCGGTGTTCTCGTACAGGCGCACGGCCTTCTCGGCGGCGGGTGCCCCCGGTGCCGACGAGCAGGTCGAGGTCGCCGTCCCAGTCCGCGACGGCCGGGCGGGCGTAAACGCTGTAGCCGACGGCCGAGGCGATGTTGCCGCTGCTGAAGGCGGAGGCGAGCTCGCCGAGCGTGCCGTCCTCCTGGCGCAGCGCGATGCTGACGCCGCCGTGCTGGGCGGACAGGCGCAGGCCGACGACGAGGTCGTCGCGCCCGTCGCCGTTCCAGTCCGCCACGGTCGGCGCGGGGGAGTAGCCCTTGTCCAGCGAGAGGACGTCGGCGGTGACGTCGTGCTCCCACGGCGCCCGCGCTGCCGTCGCGGCGGTCGGGAAGGCGATCAACGAGGCCCCGACGACCGCGGCGGCCGTGACGGCGGCGCGGGCGCGTCCGCGGAGGGAACGGGCGGAGGGCAGGTTCATGGAAGCCGTCTGAGGGCGGAAGGTCGGACTGCGTCCGGAACCTAGTCCTCCCCGGTGACCAATGTCGCAGAACGGCGCACGCCCCGTTCGGTGGTTGTTCTGGCGCGATTCACGCGCGGGGCGACGGACGCACCGGCTGCCGCCGTGACCAAACTGTGATCTCCGGGGTGCGGGTCCGAAACGGTGTGCCTACCGTGGAGCAGGTGGCAACGACATTTCGGCCCGCGGCTCCAGCTGCCCTCCAAGAACGCGTACCCGCGCCGCCCCCTGCGGGCTCACGCCCGGCACGCCCGCGCCCGGCACGCCCGCGCCTGTACGCCCTCGACGGCCTGCGGTTCCTCGCCGCGGCGGGCGTGGTGCTCTACCACTTCACCGCGCGGTGGTCGCAGGTGTGGGGCGAGGAGCCCGGCAGGGTCTTCCCGGAGAGCGGGCCGGTGGTCACGTACGCAGCGCTCGGGCCGGAGCTGTTCTTCGTCATCTCCGGGTTCGTCATCCTCATGACCGCCTGGGGGCGGGACGTCCCGCATGTCGTCGCCTCGCGAGTGGCGCGGCTGTTCCCCTCCTACTGGATCGCCGTCGCCGCGACCTCAGTGCTGCTGCTGGTGATCTGGCCTGCAGGCAAGGACATCACCGTGTGGGAGGCGCTGGTCAACCTCACGATGCTGCAGGAGCTTTTCGGGGTCCGGCACGTCGACGGCGTGTACTGGACGCTGTGGGCGGAGCTGCGGTTCTACCTGCTCATCGTGCTGCTGGTGGCCTGGGGAATGACCCGCCGGCGGATCCTGTGGTTCTGCGCGCTGTGGCCGCTGGTCGCCCAGCTCGCGCTCGAGCTGGGCTGGAGCCACGTCTCCACCGCCCTCGTCGACAGCTACGCGCCCCTCTTCGCCGGCGGCATGCTCCTCTACCTGCTGCACCGGGAGGGGCACGCGAAGGCTCCCTGGCTCCTGCTCGGGCTGAACGTCGCGCTCGCGGTGCACAACGTCGTGCCCCGGCAGATGCACTCCCTCTCGACCAACACCGTCTTCACCCCCGACCCGTGGGTGCTCGGCGCGCTGGTGCTCGGCTGCTTCGCCGCGGTCGGCGCCGTCGGGCTCACCCGCCTGCAGCACCTGCGCTGGTCCTGGCTTGCCCCCCTCGGCGCGATGACCTACCCGGTGTACCTCATCCACGAGTACTGGGGCTGGTGGGTCATCGACAGCCTCGCCGCGCACGCCAACCGGTGGGTCGTCCTGGCCGCCGCGTGCGGCGTCGCGCTGGCGCTCGCCTGGGGCATCCACCAGGCGGAGAAGCGGATCGGGCCGCGGATGCGGCGTCGCCTCGAGCGGGGACTGGAGCGGTGGAGCCGTACGGCGGAGCCGGACGGCAGTGCCCGGCCCGACGTCCGGGCTCCGAAGGCGCAGCCGGCGCTGGCGCGAAACGTATAGGCCTCGGCTCCGCGGCGGGCGTGTGCGCCCGTGGCGCGGGGCCGGCTCCGAGGTGAGCTAGGCCTAATGGACCAGCTGGAAGGCCACCGTCGGCGCCTCCGCCGCGGCGGGCCGCAGCTGCGCCTCGCGCACGCGCGTCACGTCGAGCTTCTCGGAGCGGTCGAAGCGGTAGATGCCGTTCTGCTCCTGGAAGACGTCCGTGAGCTGCGTGTAGCAGTAGCCGAACATGTTCGCGTCGGCCAGCAGGACGCCGGTCAGCCCGGCGAAGCGGCGGTGGAACTCATCCTCGTCCCGCACCCGCTGGCCGTAGCCCCACGACTCGGTGACGTCGCCGCCGTCGCTGACGGCCGCGACGTCCGGGTTCCACCAGATGCCGCCGAACTCGCTGACGAAGTACGGCTGGCCGCGGTACGGCACGGAGAACGGGGTGCCCTCGCGGTCGTTGACGTAGGGCCGCCCCTCGGCGAGCCCGCCCACCTGCCCCGCGAACGCCGCGGGGTCCTGCTCGTAGTTGTGGGAGTCGTAGACGTCCGTGGCCCGCACGCGGTGGGAGTAGCCACTGACGTCCAGCACCGGGCGGGTGGGGTCGGCGAGCTTGGTCGCCAGGAACATGCCGTGCATGACGTCGTCGAGCACGGTGATCCGGTCGTGCAGTTCTTGGTGGGTCTCGTTGAGGGGAGTCCACCCGACGATCGAGGGGTGGTTGTAGTCGCGCTCGACCACCTCGACCCACTGGGTGATGAAGGAGGCCGTGGGCTGCTGGTTGTGCCCAGCGGGCCCCTGGCCGGAGGCGCCCCAGTCCCCGAACTCCGCCCAGACGAGGTAGCCGAGGCGGTCGGCGTGGTAGAGGTAGCGCTCCTCGAAGACCTTCTGGTGCAGCCGCGCGCCGTTGAAGCCGGCGGCCATGCCCAGCTCGATGTCCCGCACCAGGGCGGCGTCGCTGGCCGCCGTCATGATCGACTCCGGCCAGTAGCCCTGGTCCAGCACGAGCCGCTGGAAGACCGGGCGGCCGTTGAGGAGGAGCGCGGTGCCGTCGATGGTCACCGAGCGCAGGCCAGCGTAGCTGCGGGCGCTGTCGACCACCTCGCCGGCGCCGTCCAGCAGCTCCAGCTCGACGTCGTAGAGGTGCGGGTCCTCCGGAGACCACAGCCGCACCCGGTCCTCGGGCACGGTCAGCAGGAGGGCGGGGGAGAGGTCGAGGTCGGCCGGCACGGTCGTCGCCGCCACCTCCTCGCTGCCGTCAAGGAGACGGGCACGGACCACGAGCCCCGGCCGGTTGGCGTTGAGCGGCACGACGACGGAAAAGCTCCTGCCCGCCACGTGCGGGGTGATGCGGGGGCGACCCATGCGCACGCGGGGCACGCCCTCCAGCCAGACCGTCTGCCAGATGCCGGTGGTGCGGGTGTAGCTCCAGTGGCTGTTGGCCGCCCAGGTGGCCTGCTTCCCGCGGGCCTGCACGCCGTGCCGGGAGTCGCGGGCCCGCACGGTGACGGTGGCCGTCTCGCCGGCGGCGACGAGCCCGGTCAGGTCCGCCGTGAAGGGGGTGAAGCCGCCGCGGTGGCGCGCGACCTCCACGCCGTCCGCCCACACCGTGGTGTCGTGGTCCACGGCGCCGAAGTGCAGCAGCACGTCCAGCCCGGCCCAGGCCTGGGGCACCGTGACCTCCCGGCGGTACCAGACGGCCTCCAAGAAGTCGGTGTTGCCGATGCCGGAGGCCTCGGACTCCGGGGCGAACGGCACGAGGATCTCCCCGGCCAGCGGGCGAGCGAGGAGCCCGCGCTCCAGGCCGGAGTCTCCCTGGTCGATCTCGAAGTCCCAGGGACCGTTGAGGTTGAGCCAGGTGTCGCGGACGAACTGCGGGCGGGGGTGCTCGGGGCGCGGGAGGTCGGCCGGGCGGTCATGCATGGTGAGTGGTGATCCCTGAGGTTTGGGCGCGTGCGCGCGAGAAGCGAGTGCTGAGGAGGGAGTGCCGACGCGGACCCGGCCGGCGGGATGGGCGCCGACGGACGGCGCGCCGAACTATCCAACGAACCCCGGAGGGCGGGTGTCAATCTTCCGGACGGCGAGGAGCGGAAGGTCACACGGCTCCCGCGAGCGCCAGCCGGCCGAGTGGGGCGCCACCTGGCCGCTCCGCGCCCGGTCCGGACCGGACGCTCTCAGCGGATGCCGAGCTCCGGCGCCTCGATCGCGGGGCAGGTGTCCATGACGACGTCGAGCCCCGCCGCGCGGGCGCGGGCGGCGGCGGCCTCGTCCACCACGCCCAGTTGCAGCCACACGGCCTTGGCGCCGACGGCGATCGCCTGGTCCACGATGCCGCCCGCCAGCTCGGAGCGCACGAAGACGTCGACGACGTCGATCCCGCCGGGTACCTCGGCCAGCGCGGCGTAGCCCTGAGCCCCGTGGACGGACTCGGCGCGGGGGTGGACGGGAACGATCTCCATCCCGAGGTCCTGCAGGTAGCGCGCGATGCCGTAGGCGGTGCGGGACCGGTTCTGGGAGAGGCCGACGACGGCCCACCGGCCGGGCGTGGATAGGAGCCTGCGGACGACCCCGGTCTCGTTGACGTGGTGCTCGACCTTCATGGCCCCACTGAACCACGGACGGCGTGACCTGTCCGCCGGGAGAGCGGACGGGACGTTATCAAAATGTGATGTTTGCCGCGTATGGCTGCACGGGCTTCAGCCTGACCAGTGGCGCCGCCTAGCCTCGGGGAGGTTCGCAAGGAGGGGGCGGGGAGTTGCGCAGGAAGTCACGCATCGCGATGCACAAGCGCTCGGCGGTCGCCGCCGGGCTGGTCATCGGTCTGGGTCTGGCGGCCTCCATCTCGGCGGGTGCGATCGAGGTGCCTTTCGTCGACGCCGTCGCGGAGAAGGCGCCGCGGCAGGAGATCGCCGATGCGCCGCGGGACGACGCGCGACGGTCCGGCTCGTCGTCGTCGGCGCGCGGCACCGCGCCGGCCGCTCGCGAGGAGGCGGACCCTGGCCCGCCGGCCAATGTGCCGGCGAACGAGGCGGGGCGTGACGCCGCAGAGTCGCAGGCCGCGGCCGGCGAGACGCGGAGCGAGGACACCAGAGCCGGCGAGGACCCGCGCCGGCCGGGGACCGGCGTCACTTCAGACGCCCAGACGCCCGCGCCCGAAGCTCGCGGCGGCGCACCGGCCGCGGACGGCGCCACCGCGGCACCCGAATCCCAGCCGGTGGCCGGCACCGCGGAGGCGCCGTCGCCGGCGACGCCGCGCCCCACTCAGCCGGCTCCGGAGTCGCGCGCGCCGGCGCAGCCCGCCGAGACGGCCGGACGCGACAAACCGTCGCCCACGCCCTCGCCCGAGCCCTCCCCGTCCCAGACGCCGTCAACGGCTCCCTCGGAGGCGCCGACCCAGGCGGCCGACCCACAGGAGCGGGACGAGGACGAGCCGGAGTCTCGCGAGCCCGGCCGCGCTTCGGACCGTGACCGTCCCACTTGGTGGCAGCTCCCGCAGCTCGGCGGCCGATAGCACCCAGCCTCCGAACGTCCCCTCAACCTCACTTGGTGCACGCAGGCACCGCGGCCTGCCCATCGCCCGGATCGGGGGCGGCGTCCGCCGCCGGAGCCACGGGCTCCGTGTCGGCATTGGGCTCCGGCGCGGGCGCGGCCTCGGCGGTGTCCGGAGCGGGCGCCTGCCCGGTACCCGCGAGGGACGCTGCTACCGGCTGGTCGGCGGCCAGGGCGGCCCACAGGTCGGTCGCCTCGGCTGCGGGCACCACGCGGTTTCCCGCCCACTGGAACGGCATCGTGACGAAGGTGATGTCCGCCGGGTCGATCCCGCGCAGGGAGTTCGCCAGGCCGGCGAGCGTGGTCAGCTCCCCGATCACCGGCCCGGTCGTGAGCGTCGAGGTGGCCGCGTCCAGGAAGCGGTAGAGCGACGGCAGGTCGGTGAGCAGGTGCTTGCCCAGGGCCTCGCGGGCGATGGCGCCGACGAGCTCCTGCTGCCGGCCGATCCGGGAGATGTCCGAGCCGTCTCCCACCGACTTGCGCACGCGCGCGAAGCCGAGCGCGTCGTGCCCGTCGAGCACCTGGCAGCCGGCCGCGAGGCTGAGCTCGGCGCGTGGGTCCTCGATGGGTTCGGGCACGTACATCGGGACACCGCCCAGCGCGTCCACCACGTTGACGAACCCCGCGAAGTCCACCACCACGAAGTCGTCGATGTACACGCCGGTCAGGCTCTCGACGGTGCGGATCGTGCACGCAGCCGCGGCGGCGACGTCACCGGTCTTCCCCGCCGAGGCGAAGGCCGAGGTGAAGATGGCGTCCTCGCGGGCGGGGATGGTGCTGCCGTCGGGTAGCTGACAGTCCGGAACGTCCACCAGAGTGTCGCGGGGGATGGAGACGACCTCGACGCGTGAGCGGTCCGCCGCCACGTGGACGATCATCGTGGTGTCGGACCGCATCCCGCCGATGCCCGAGCCGTCGTCGTTGGCGCCGGCGCGCGAGTCGGAGCCCAGGACCAGCAGGTTCAGCGCCTGGCCCGCGCGAGGATCCGCCGGGGCGGCGTTCGGCTCCTCGCGCGGCGGCCGGTCGTCGCCCAGGAGCCCCGCGACGTCGTGCCGGGTGATGTTGCCCTGCATCTGGCTGTAGGCGAGGACGCCCCCGGCGAGGGCGACGAGCAGCAGGGCGACGACGACGAGACGGAGCCGCGTGGCGAGCCGGGAACGCCACCTGGCGTGCCGGGCCGGCGCGGCTCCGGTGCTCTGACTGTCCGGCGGTGCTGTCCGCACCCTCCCCCAACCCTCGCTGGTCCTGGAAAAGGCATGCCCGACTCGCCTGGTGGAGCGGCAAGACCGCTCCAGGGCGTCGGCGACCGGTTCCCCGAGTGTTCCACATGTGTCGTCGATAGGCTCAGGAGCGGTTGCGGCCAACCGCGGATGGAGTTCCGTCAGACCAGGCGCATGATGCAGAAGCGCAAGATGGCAGGGGCAAGGTTCGCGCTAACGCGTGGAGGGGCTCTCAGTGGACACACGAGTGTTGCAGCGGATCGTTTTTCCGACGGACCAGGACCTCGACGTCCTGCCGCTCTACGTGGAGGGAACACAGGGCCGGCTCACCTCATCCGGAGCAGGCGGAGATGCTGCAATCCTCCAGATGGCAGGCAGGCAACGCACGGACCAGGTCTTGGACCGAACCAGTTATCGCGTGCTCGCGACCTCCCGCACGTCCTTCGCCACCTACTTCAACGCTTTCCCGGCCGGTTACTGGCGACGCTGGACGGTTGTCCAATTCGTCCGACTGCGCGTCAGTGTGCGAGGTTCGGGGAGCGTACTCGTGTACCGGTCGAACGCACGAGGAAACACCCAGCGGGTCGACAGCGTCCAGTTGCGCCCCGGAGTCAACGAGCCGCAGGAATTCGTGTTCGAGCTGCCTCTGAACACATTCGGAGACGGCGGCTGGTACTGGTTCGACATCGCGGCCGGCACCACGGACGTGGTGCTCGACGGGGCACAGTGGGAATCGGACCTACCCGAGCGACGCGCGGGCAGCGTCACCATCGGCATCACGACATTCAATCGCCCGGACGACTGCGCTGCGTTGCTGTGTCAGCTGGCCGACAGCGACAGTCTCCCTGCGCTGCTGAAGGAAGTTGTGGTGGTCGACCAAGGGGCGAAGAAGGTCACCGGCGCTGACGCGTTCCCGGCGGCTGAAGCGGCGCTGGGTGCCCGACTCAGAGTGGTTCACCAGCCCAACCTGGGTGGATCCGGAGGTTTCTCCCGCGGGATGTACGAGGCGGTCGAGAACGGGTCGGACTACGTCTTGCTGCTCGACGACGACGTCCGTGCCGAACCCGAGGGTGTCGTCCGTGCCGCTACGTTCGCCGACCTGGCCAGAACTGCCACGATCGTGGGCGGGCACATGTTCTCGATGTACCAGCGTTCGGTTCTCCACGCGGCGGGCGAGAGGGTCCAGCCGTGGCGGTTCTGGTGGGGTCCTGCGCGCGACACGTTCTTCGACCATGACCTTGCCGAGTCGGGGCTGCGCACCACGCCGTGGCTCCACCGCCGGGTGGACGTGGACTACAACGGCTGGTGGATGTGCCTGATCCCGACAGAGGTCGTGCGGAGGATTGGCGCCTCCCTTCCCTTCTTCATCAAGTGGGACGACGCCGAGTACGGCCTACGGGCGAAGGAGCGTGGCATCCCCACCGTCTCGCTTCCCGGCTCGGCGGTGTGGCACGTGCCGTGGACGGACAAGGACGACACTCTCGACTGGCAGGCGTACTACCACGAGCGGAATCGCTTCGTCGCCGCCCTGGTGCACTCGCGCTATCCCTACGGCGGCCGCCTGATCCGCGAGAGCATGAACCACCAGGTGCGTCACCTGTTGAGCTCGCAGTACTCCGTGGCGGAACTTCGCATCCGCGCGCTCGAGGACGTCCTCAGCGGGCCGGAGCATCTCCACGAGCAGCTGCCGACCAAGCTCGCCGAGATCCGGGCCCTGCGGGCGCAGTTCTCCGACGCCCGGCTCGAGAAAGATCCCGCGGCCTTCCCGCTGCCGCGGCGTCAGAAGCTTCCCCGAAAGGGGGAGGACCTGCAGCTTCCTGCGGGCCGCGTGCACTTCTACCTCATGGCCGCCAGGGGAGCGCTGAAGCAGATGCTGCCCCCGCGCGCCCTCTCGAAGCGGTACCCGGAGGCGGAGATCTCGAACCTTGACGCCAAGTGGTGGATGTTGCTGCAGTTCGACTCGGCCATCGTCAACAACGCCGAGGGGTCGGGCGCGGTGTGGTACCACCGCGACCCGCAGAAGTTCCGTGAGCTCTTCGCGCGCAGCCTGGCGGTGCACCAGCGCATGTTGCGTAACTGGGACGGTCTGACCGTCCAGTACCGCCGTTCGCTTGCCCGGACAGCTGGCTTCGAGATGTGGGCGTCGACGTTCGGCCTCTTGGAAGAGCGAACAGGGGCGTGAGCCGTCGTTAGGGAGCGATATGCCCGAAGGTCCACGAACGATTTGCGGCGAACTGACTGATCGCAATCACGGGCAAGGTGATCAGCTTGGCGACCAAGGATGGGAGGCCGACACCATCGACGAGGAGAACGAGCATCGCGGTGGAGACTCCGAGCCCGACCAAGCCAACGGCGAAGAAGCGCGTCACCCGCTGAACGCGGTGGTCCACCCGGGCGAACGTGTACCGAGAGTTCAGCAAGTAGCTGACCGCGATGCCAGACCCCACGGACGCCACGTTCGATGGCAGGTGCGCGAGCCCTAGATGCACCAGGGCGGTGAAGAGCAGGAAGTCTGTCAGTGCCCCGACCCCGCCGAGGAGCGCGTAGCTGGTGAACTGTTTGCCGACGGCCCACCATCGACGAGGGCGGCTCGCCGGGCGCACGCGCGGCACAGTGGGCACGGTCAGGCCGCCCTGCGCGGGGACGTGGACACCCACTCGATGGCCGCGTCGCGGCAGAACATGAGGAACCGCTTGCTGGGCAGCGAGCGGCGTCGCTGCCCCCACGTGGTCCCGGCCTCGGTCGCGCCGCGGCGAGGGAGGCAGGCCACCTCGACCTCGCGGATCGTCAGGTCCCACCGGCGGGTGATGGCGGAGATCAGCAGGTTGGGCGTAATCGCATTCGGCGGGACGACGTCGAGAAGCCGGCGCAGCGTCGAGGTGCGGTACACGCGCAGGGGCGTGTTCGCGTCGCGGGGGAGGTGGTGGCACCGCACCCCGACGAGGGCGCGGGTGGTGACCGTGGTGGCCCGCCGGAACACCGGATCCTCGCGGTGGCGCCGCACGCCCTCGGCGATCTCGACGCCGCGTTCCAGTGCGGCCGCGACCACGCGGGCCACGTCCGCCCCGGTGAACTGCCCGTCGCCGTCGACCGCCACGACGAGGTCCGTCTGCAGAGCGACACCGGCGCGCAACGCTCGTAGCGTGCTGGGGCCGTGCCCGGAGTTGGCCTCGTTGCGATGAACGGTCACCGGCACTCCCGTGCGCGCGCACGCCTCCACGGCGCCGGCCGTGTCGTCTTTCGAGGCGTCGTCGACGACCACGAAGGTGGTTTCGTACTCGGCGAGCGACTCGTGCAGCTCGGTCAGGAACGAGCCGATCCCGTCGGCCTCGTTGTACGCGGGCATCACCACGGCGATGGACGTCGGTGTCATGCTGGAGCTCCCCTCGGCCCAGATGTGCCACCGTTGCCGCCTCCCCCACTTTCGGGCGGGTTTGTCGACACCTGTCACCGTACTGTGCCGTGCGCCGAGGCGTCCGGCAACCACGCCGACGCCGGACGGCTGCTTCCTACCGGGGTGACGGCGGCTGGCACACCACCATGGTCGGATTCTCTTCCAGGACGCTGCCGCACCGGTCGAGGAAGACCCGGGCGTCGGGCCTGCCGGTCTCGACCAGCGCCCGGATGGAGTTGAAGACGAGGACCGTGGGCGGCTCGGTGCCCGGCGTCGTCGACGGCGGGACGTCGGTGAGCACCTGAAGCTCGTGCAGCTGCCACCAGCCGTCGACGGGCAGGGACGGCGTGTCGGCTTCGAGGACGGCCGAGGCGCCGCGTTCCTGTTCCGCGCGCAGGAGATCGCCGTGCGGGTCCTGGCTGACCTTCCAACCCTGCCAGGCGACGAGCGTCACGGCGCTCGCCCACGCGAGGGCGACCATGACGCCGGCGAACGCGCGGCCGCGGCCGGTGGACCGGCGTCGCAGGTCGCGGAGCGCGACGGTCGCCGCGACGAGCACCACGGGAACGCACAGCAGGATCGCCGGGAGGCCCTGCCGGGAGCTCGTCTGCTGGGACACGAACAGCCACAGGGCGGTCTGGGCCAGTCCGGCCAGGAAGAGTCCGGTGGCCGCCGTCGTGACGTCGGACCCCGTCGGTGCCGTCGTGGACGACAGGCGGGTGAGCCACGAGAGGCGGGGGGAGACCCGGACGGCGGAGCGTGTCCCCGCCGGCTCGGTCGACGGGGCGGGGGCTTCGCCCGTGTGCGGTGTCGCGTGCGCCGGAGTGTCCGGGGCGCGGCGCGGTGCACTGAGGGTCGCCGCCGCGGCGAGGACGAGCACGGCGTGCGCGACGATTGCGAGGCCGAAGATCGAGAAGATCGGCGCCACCGACCCGATCCGCCCCTTGATGTCCGGCGCCGCCTCCGTCGTCTGCCCCTCGACAAACCCGGCGAACTGGGTGATGTTGGCGACGTAGTCGGCCACGCCGAGCTGCGAGAGCCGGAACAGCTCGAAGGCCACCGTGGGGAGCGCGGCGCCGGCCACGCACAGCAGGACGTGCCGCCACGGCCACGGGCGGCCCGCGACCCACCTGCCCGCCAGCGATGCGAGGAGCACGGCCGCGCCCGCGACGACGAAGACGATCTTGGTCTGCACGGCCAGACCCGCCAGCAGGCCGCCGAAGAGCGGGTGACCGCGCGAGAGGGCGTACGCGGCGCCGACCACGAGCCCGCACGCGGCGAACTCGCCGACGAGCCGGCCGGGCACGAGGGACAGCGTGGTGAGGTCGTGAACCGCCACGGCCATCGTCAGCGGCGCGACGACGGCGGCGAGTGCGCCCCACCGGCCGCCGGCGCCGCGCCCGAGCTTCCAGAGGAAGACGAGATACAGGGCGAAGAACGCCAGCGGCGGCAGTCGCACGGCCCAGAGGGCGCCGTCGGTCAGCCACCACATCACCGCCGTGGGCACCAGCAAAACGGGACCCGTGGAGATGTACTCGTCGAAGGGCTTCAGCCCGCCCTCGAAGATCGTGCCGTTGCTGGCGTAGCCGCGCCCCTCCGCGAGGTTCTCCACCACGGTGAGGTTGTAGGCGTCGTCGAACTCGAGCCCGTAGTCGAGTTGCTGCCAGGCGAGTACGGCATAGCAGGCGATCACGAGCGTCAGCGGAACCCAGAAGGCCGCCGCCGGCAGCACGCCGGAGGCGGGCGGTGCGGTGCCAGGTCGTCGACGCCTGATGACGGACATGGGTGCACCTTAGACGTGCACGGCGGGGACGACGCGTCCCACTCCGAAGCTCGCCGCACCGTAGCCGCCGCAGCCACCGCTGCGGTGCCGGCGGCGGGAGTCCGAATCAGCTGCCGCCGACGTCCGCCTGAGCGAGCTCGCCGTCGCGCATGCGCTCGAAGAAGACAGGCGCGAGTTCCTGGTCGAGCAGGATGGTCGAGCCGATGCCGCCGGGGTGGTAGTCCGGGTCTCCGACCGGCGGCGTGCCGACGACGCCCTCCGGGCCGGTGGCCGCGCGGAAGCCGAGCGCCATCTGGCCGAGGTCGATGATGTTGGTGTCGGTGTCCACGACGAGGGAGCCGGTACCTGCGTCGATGAGCTGCACCTGGTCGGCGGGGTTGAGCAACGTGGCGGGCGTGGCGACCTCCTGCACGACGGCGCTCACCACCTGGCGCTGCCGTTCGGCGCGGCCGAGGTCCCCGAGCGGGTCGGAGTAGCGCATGCGGGCGAACGCCAGCGCTGTGGTCCCATCGGCGGTGTGGCAGCCGGCGGTCCATTGCAGCCCGGACAGCTCGTCGGCGACGTCGCGGTCGTAGCAGAGTTCTACGCCGCCCACGGCGTCGACGACGTTCTTGACGCCGCCCATGCCGATCTCGATGTAGTGGTCCACGGTCAGCCCGGTGAGGCCCTCCACGGTCTGGGTCAGCAGTTCCGGCCCGCCGAGGGAGTACGCGGCGTTGAGCTTGTTGAGCCCGTGACCCGGGATCTCGACGAGGGTGTCGCGGGGGAGGGACACGAGCGATGCGGTGCCGGACGACGGCACCTGCATCACCATGATGGTGTCCGAGCGTTGCCCGGCCGTCCCGTCCGCCACGGCCCCGTCGGCGCGCGAGTCCGAGCCTGCCAGGAGGTACGTCGTGCCCGCGGTGTTGGCGGCACCGGAGAGCGCCTCGATGTGCTGGATCTTCCCGTTCGCCCAGAGGAGGAGCCCGACGGGCCATGCCAGGAGAAGGACCAGAATGACGAGCAGGAGGGCGCGGAATGGGTGACGCCGGCGCCGGCGGGCGACAGGAGGCGCGGGGGTCCTCAGCGCCGCGGCATGGCGTTTACCAACACCGGTGAGTGCGACAGGAGTGGCGCCGTGGGCCGCCGGGGCATACGACGGTGGCACCTGCCCGCTCGACGGCGCCTGGCGGATGGACCGTCGCGGAACCTGACTCGCCCTGGGCTGCGCCTGACGTCTGGGGTGTGCCGTGCTGGCACCGCGCTGCCCCTGCCCCACCGGCCTTGCTCCTGCGGTACTGGGGCGTGGCCCGTCGGACCCGGGCGCGAAGCTCGGGGGAGTCGGCTCGCCGTCGTCGTGCTTCATCCCCGTCCCATCCCCCGCGCGGCCGGGCTGCTGATGACCCCGACGTGATTTCGGGACGAAGCGTAAGCCCTGATCGTGTGGGAACGCTGGAAGCGAGCGCCTGCGGCTTCGCCGTCGGGCATGACTCGGCTCACTTGGTGCAAGTCGGCTCGCTGGGGTATTGAGCCGCGTCCGCGTTCTCACCCGCCGGAGCAGCGGTGATCGGCGTGGCCTCGCTCGTGGGCCCGGGCGCACTCGGCTGGGCGACCGGCTGCTCAGCGGGCTGTGGCGTGGGACTGGTCTCAGCGGCGGGTGCCTCTCCGGTCCCGGTCAACGTGGCTTCGATGGGCTGGTCGGCCGCAAGGGCGTCCCAGAGGTCGTCGGCCTGGGCGGACGGGACCACGCGAGATCCCGCCCAGTCGAAGGGCATCGTGGCGAAGCTGATGTCGGCCGGGTCGAGCCCTCGCAGGGAGCTCGCCAGGCCGGCCAGGGTGGGTATCTGCCCGATGACGGCGCCGGTCGTCAGCGTGGCCGTCGCCGCGTCCAGGAACTGGTACAACGCCGGAAGGTCCGTGAGCAGGTTCTTGCTGAGCGCCTCACGGGCGATCGCGGCGACCAGCTCCTGCTGCCGACCGATGCGAGAGATGTCCGAGCCGTCGCCCATGGACTTGCGCACGCGAGCGAAGCCCAAGGCGTCGTGCCCGTCAAGCACCTGGCAGCCGGACTGAAGCTCGAGGTCTGCGCGGGAGTCGCTGATCGGCTCCGGGATGTACATGGGCACGCCGCCCAGCGCGTCCACCATGTTGATGAAACCGGCAAAGTCCACGACCACGAAGTCGTCGATGAACACCCCGGTGAGGTCCTCCACCGTCCGGATGGTGCAGGCCGCCGCCGCCCCGACGTCGCCGGTCTGCCCTCCGATCGCGAACGCAGAGTTGAACATCGCGTCGTCGTGCGGCGAGGTCTGGGAGCCGTCGGGCAGCGTGCACGAGGGGATGTCGACGAGGGTGTCGCGGGGGATGGACACGATCTCGACCCTGGACCGGTCGGCCGCCACGTGAGCGATCATCGTGGTGTCGGCGCGCATGCCGCCGACGCCGGAGCTGTCGTCGTTCGCGCCGTCGCGCGAGTCTGATCCCATGATCAGGATGTTGAGCGCCTGGCCGGCTTTGGCGTCGAGCGGGGCGGCCACACCCCCGCCGTCCGGGCGCTCGCCCAGCAGGTCGGTGATGTCCTGGCGTTGGACGTTTCCCTGGATGTCGGTGTACGCCAGGGCGCCGCCTGTGCCGAGGAAAAGCCCGACGCCAAGAGCTCCGGTGCCGACGGCTCGGAGGACACGGCGATTGCGGCGCTCTCGCCCGTGGCGCGGCACCGTGGGGTCGGCGGCCGGCAGCGCGGTGCGGGGCCGGTCGGTCACCCGGGCGTGGCGCGCGGTGGTAGCGGGGCTGGCTGAGACCCGTCCCCCGCCGCGTGCCGCCCCGGTGGCGGCCGTCCGTCGGCGTCCGTCGTCGCCGGGGGAGGCGGGGAAGGTGTGCACGGGAGACGATCCTACGGAATAGCGGACTAGGTCGACGTGAAGGGCTTGTGAAAATTCCTCACCTGAGCGACCGGTACACCTGGCCTCGCGTGCCCCAGGGCCGCACGCGGCTCGCTCGGGTCCAGCGCGCACTCGCCGGTTACGCTTCCCCGGAGGTCATCGTCCGATGGCTGGCAGCATCCGGGAAGGGCGAAGTGCACAGGCCATCTCAAGACACCGCCCCTCGTGTGGTCGCCGTCGTGGTCGCCTACAACCGCCGGGATCTGCTCAGGCAGAGCCTCGACGGTCTCATCGCGCAGAACCACGCCTGCGACGCCGTCGTGGTCGTCGACAACGCGTCAACCGACGGTTCCGGTGACGTCGCCCGGGCACACTCGCTGTCGCCGGATGTCGTCACGCTGTCCCGCAACACCGGCGGAGCGGGAGGGTTCGCCGCGGGCATCGCCCACGCGGTCCGGACGCACGGCGCCGACCTGGTGTGGATCATGGACGACGACACGGTCCCCACTCCAACCGCCTTGGCGGAGCTCCTCGAGGCCCGCGCGGCCTATCCGGGTGAGCCCGCTCTCCTCGCGTCGCGCGTGGTGTGGCACGACGGGCGCGACCACCCGATGAACACGCCCCGCGAGCGGCCCGGCGTCAGCGGGGAACTGGCGGTGAAGGCGAGGGCGGTGCAGGCCACGCAGCTACGTTCGGCTTCGTTTGTGTCGCTCCTGGTGGACGCGCGTGCCGTCCGTGCGCACGGCCTGCCCGAGGCCGCGTACTTCCTCTGGAATGACGACTTCGAGTACACCGCCCGGCTGCTCCGCCGCCGGGTTGGCCTGTACGTGCCCGCTTCGGTCGTGCGCCATTTGACCAAGACGTTCGGGTCCACCGATGCCGACCCGGGTGAGCGGTTCTACTTCGAGGTCCGCAACAAGCTGTGGCTGCTGACGGGTTCACGCGCCTTCGGGCTAGCAGGGAGGCTTCTCTACGGTGCCTCGACCCTGCGGCGGTGGGTACGGACCGTAGCGCGTTCCGAGGATCGTGGGCAGCTGCTGCGTGCCGGCGCGCGTGGCCTGCGTGATGCCCTCCGCGGACGTCCCACGCCGACCACGGAGGTGCTGGCAGGACTGGGGGCCGTGAGTGCCGAGGTGGCGGCCGTCGAGCGCGGTGCCGGCCGTGGCTGAGCCGTTCAGCGTCCTGCTGCCTGTCTACCAGGGGGACTCGGCGGAGCACTTCGCGCGGTCGGTCCGGTCCGTGACCGTCGAGCAGGAGCTGCGGCCCGCGGAGCTGGTGGTGGTCAGGGACGGTCCCGTGGGCCCGGAGCTCGCCGCGCTGCTGCGAGACCTGCTTACCGGGCCACCACTGTCGCCGGCGGGGGACGTCCCGGTTCGCCTTGTCGAGCTCGCCGAGAACCAAGGGCTGGCGCGGGCACTCGAGCGGGGCCTCGATGCGTGCGCGTACGAGATCGTGGCCCGGGCGGACGCGGACGACGTATCGCTGCCGGGCCGCTTCGCCAGGCAGATCCCGCTCGTCGCGGCCGGCCTCGATCTGATCGGCTCCGCGATCACCGAGTTCGAGGAGGACGAGTACGAGACCGGCATGACCCGCGTGCTGCCTGCCGACTCCGCCGAGATCGTGGCCACCGCGCGCTTCCGCGACCCGTTCAACCACCCGTCAGTGGTGTACCGGCGGAGTGCGGTGCGCCTCGCCGGGGGATATCGGCACCTGGACCTCATGGAGGACTACTGGCTCTTCGCCCGGATGATCGCGGCCGGGGCTCGGGTGGGTAACCTCACCGACTCGCTCGTGCTCTACCGCGTGGGCGCCGGGGCCTACCGGCGCCGGGGCGGACTTCGCCTTCTGCGCTCCGAGCTCGCGCTCCAGCGGCGCTTCCGCGCCGCGGGGTTCACGACATGGGCGCAGTACCTGCGGAACGTCGTGATCCGGGGCGGGTACCGGCTGGTGCCGGAGTCCGCGCGTCGGGTGGCCTACCGACGGCTGCTGAGATGATCAGCCGCCTCCCCGTGGCTGGGCAGACCGGCGACTGAGGCCCTCCTCACCGCTGCGGGCATCGGAGCCCAGCCGTCCGACGGTCTACCCTGTTCTGGTCATCGCCCCTAACAAGGAGAATGCGTGTGGATGCCGACCTCGTCGTCGTCGGATCTGGGTTCTACGGCCTGACGGTCGCCGAACGGCTCGCTACCGAGCACGGACTCAAGGTGCTCGTGATCGACCGGCGCACCCACATCGGGGGTAACGCGTACTCCGAGGCTGAGCCCACCACCGGCATCGAGGTGCACCGGTACGGCGCGCACCTCTTCCACACCTCCAACGAGCGCGTGTGGGCCTACGTGAACCGCTTCACCAAGTTCACGAGCTACCAGCACCGCGTGTACACCACCGTCCGCGGTGAGGTGTACCCCATGCCCATCAACCTGGGCACGATCAACCAGTTCTTCCGCGCGGCATACGGCCCGGAAGAGGCGCGCGCGCTAATCCAGGAGCAGGCCGGCGAGCTGGCGGGGGCAGACCCGCAGAACCTCAACGACAAGGGCATCCAGCTCATCGGCCGCCCGCTGTACGAGGCCTTTATCAAGGGCTACACGGCCAAGCAGTGGCAGACCGACCCCAAGGACCTGCCAGCCGGCATCATTTCCCGGCTCCCGGTCCGGTACACGTACAACAACCGGTACTTCAACGACACCTACGAGGGCCTGCCGGTGGACGGTTACACCGCCTGGCTCGAGCGGATGGCGGACCACCCCAACATCGAGGTCCGGCTCAACACGGACTTCTTCGACACCACCCAGCCGATCAACAAGGGCGCCGTCGTCGGGCAGCTCCCGGTGGTCTACACGGGGCCGGTGGACCGCTACTTCGACTACGCCGAGGGTGAGCTGAGCTGGCGCACGCTGGACTTCGAGCAGGAGGTCCTGCCGGTCGGCGACTTCCAGGGCACCTCGGTGATGAACTACGGCGACGAGGACGTCCCGTACACCCGGATTCACGAGTTCCGGCACTTCCATCCCGAGCGCGACTACCCGAGCGACAAGACGGTGATCATGCGGGAGTACTCCCGCTTCGCCGACCGGGGCGACGAGCCGTACTACCCCGTGAACACCGCGGACGACCGGGCGCGGCTGCTGGAGTACCGCGACCTCGGGAAGGGCGAGGACGGCGTCATTTTCGGCGGCCGCCTCGGCACCTACAAGTACCTGGACATGCACATGGCCATCGGCGCGGCGCTGTCGACGGTGGACAACAAGCTGACGCCGCACTTCCGCAATCGTGTGGCGCTGACGAGCGGAGGGGTCGACGAATGAGCACCCGAGTGCTGCAACGGGTCATCTTCCCCACGGACCAGGACCTGGACGTCCTGCCCCTGTACGTGGAGGGGACGCAGGGAAGGCTCGGCACCACGAACGCCGGCCGGGACGCGAGCGTGGTGCAGATGGCCGGCCGTCAGCGCACGGACCAGGTTCTGGACCGCACGAGCTACCGGGTGCCCGCCTCCTCCCGCACATCGTTCGCCACATACTTCAACGCCTTCCCCGCGAGCTACTGGCGGCGGTGGACCGTGGTGCAGTCCGTCCGGCTGCGCGTAAGTCTCCGTGGGTCGGGGAGCGTGCTCGTCTACAAGTCCAACGCCAAGGGCAACACCCAGCGCGTGGACAGCGTGCAGCTCGAGAGCGGCACGGATGAGCCGCAAGAGTTCACCTTCGAGCTGCCGCTCACCACGTTCGGTGACGGCGGCTGGTACTGGTTCGACGTCGCAGCGGGCGTCAGCGACGTCGTGCTGGACGGCGCGCAGTGGGAGGCCGAGGTTCCCGAGCGGTCGACCGGGAGCGTCACCATCGGCATCACCACCTTCAACCGCCCGGACGACTGCGCGGCGGTGCTCGGCCAGCTGGCGGCGAGTGACAGTCTGCCGGGCGTGCTCAAGGAAGTCGTCGTCGTCGACCAGGGCACCAAGAAGGTCGCCGACGCTGAGGCCTTCCCGGCGGCGGAACGCGCGCTCGGCGGCAGGCTGAGAGTTGTCGATCAGCCCAACCTCGGAGGTTCCGGCGGATTCTCCCGGGGCATGCACGAGGCGGTCGAGAACGGCTCCGACTACGTGCTGCTGCTGGACGACGACGTGCGCAGCGAGCCCGAGGGCATCGTCCGCGCCGTCACCTTCGCGGACCTTGCCCGGACGCCCACGATCGTGGGCGGCCACATGTTCAGCATGTACCAGCGCTCGGTCCTCCACGCCATGGGGGAGCGGGTGCAGCCGTGGCGCTTCTGGTGGGGGGAGGTCAAGGGCACCGAGTTCGACCACGACCTCGCCGAGTCGGGCCTGCGCACGACCTCCTGGCTCCACCGCCGGGTGGACGTCGACTACAACGGGTGGTGGATGTGTCTGATCCCCACGGGCGTGGTCCGGCAGATAGGCATGTCCCTGCCGTTCTTCATCAAGTGGGACGACGCCGAGTACGGGCTGAGGGCGAAGGAGCGCGGTGTTCCTACCGTCTCCCTGCCCGGTGCGGCGGTGTGGCACGTGCCGTGGACCGACAAGGACGACACGCTGGACTGGCAGGCGTACTACCACGAGCGGAACCGGTTCGTCGCCGCCCTGCTGCACTCCCGTTACCCCCGCGGCGGTCGCCTCGTCCGCGAGAGCATGAACCACCAGATCCGGCACCTGCTGAGCTCGCAGTACTCCGTGGTAGAGCTCCGCATCCGCGCACTTGAGGACGTCCTGAGCGGGCCGCAGCACCTGCACGAGGAGCTGCCGACCAAGCTGGCCGAGATCCGGGCGCTGCGGTCGCAGTTCTCCGATGCTCAGGTGAAGAAGGACCCCGCGGCCTTCCCGATGCCCAAGCGGCAGAAGCTGCCGCGGAAGGGTGAGGATATCCAGCTCCCCGAGGGCAAGATGCCCCTCTATCTCATGGCCGCGCGGGGGGCGCTCAAGCAGCTCCTGCCGCCGAAGCCTCTTTCGAAGAAGCACCCCGAGGCGGAGGTCGCCGCCATTGACGCGAAGTGGTGGATGCTCTCGCAGTTCGACTCGGCCGTCGTGACGAACGCCGACGGGTCGGGCGCGGTGTGGTATCACCGCGACCCGGAGAAGTTTCGTGAGCTGATGGCCCGCAGCGTGGCCGTCCACCAGAAGATCTATCGGGCCTGGGACGATCTCGCGCGCCAGTACCGGATGGCTCTGCCGGAGGTCGCCGGCAGCGCGGCGTGGCAGCGGTCGCTCGGGCTGGCGGACGAGCGAGTGGACGTGTGAGCACATTCGACACGCTGACGACGCCGGGAACAGGGCACGGCCTGCTCGACGTCTTCAAGCAGCGTTACCTCCTCAAGCTGGTGGTCCGCAAGGAGCTGCGCGTCCGTTACCACGGCTCCGTGCTCGGGATGCTGTGGTCGTACGTCAAGCCGGCCACGCAGTTCCTCGTGTTCTACTTCGCGATGGGTGTGTTCCTGGGGCTGAACCGCAACCTCGACTACTTCGCGGTGTACCTGTTCTCCGGGATCGTGGTGACGAACTTCTTCGGGGAGGCCTTCGGCAACGCCACGCGCACCCTCGTGTGGAACGCCCCGCTGATCAAGAAGATCTACCTGCCGCGGGAGATGTTCCCGGTCGCCTCGATATGGGTGGCTGTCGTTCACTTCCTGCCCCAGCTGGTGGTGCTCCTGGCGGGCGCTCTCCTCGCGGGCTGGCGGCCGACCCTGCTCGGCGTGGGGGCATTCTTCGTCGGTCTCCTGATCGTCAGCATCCTTGCCCTCGGAGTCGGGATGCTGTTCGGGGCGGTCAACGTGTATCTGCGCGACGCTGAGAACTTCGTGGACCTCCTTCTGCTGGTGACGCAGTGGGCCTCGCCCGTGCTGTACCCGTTCACGGCCGTCCAGCAGGCGCTCGCGGGACACCAGTGGCTGCTCGTCCTCTACCAGCTCAACCCCATCACTGCGGCCGTGGAGCTGTTCCACTACACGTTCTGGCTTCCCGTCGCGGGGGACACAGCACAGATGCCGCCGCACCTGCCGGAGTCCGCCGCCGTCGCGCTAGTGACTGCAGTGGTGACCCTCATCGTCGGCCAGCTGGCGTTTCGCAAGCTCGAGGGCCGCTTCGCCCAGGAGCTTTGATGACACCCCGCATCGAGATTCGACACGTCACCAAGAACTTCACCCTCCGGCACCAGCGGTCGATGAAGGAGCTGGCGATCGCGCTCGCCAAGCGCGAGGACACCTCCAACACCTTCGCCGCGCTCGACGACGTGACATTCGACGTGCAAGAAGGTGAGACGGTAGCTCTCCTGGGTTTCAACGGCTCGGGGAAGTCGACGCTCCTGAAGCTGATCTCCGGTGTCATGCGTCCCGACGCGGGGACGGTTCGCACGCGTGGCCGCGTGGCGGGCCTCATCGAGGTCGGCGCGGGCTTCCATCCCGACCTCACGGGCCGGGAGAACGTCTATCTCAACGGTGCGATCCTCGGGATGTCGGAACATGAGATCGATCGTTCCTTCGACGCCATCGTCGACTTCAGCGAGATTGAGCAGTTCATCGACACCGAGGTGAAGTTCTACTCCTCTGGAATGTTCCTCAGGCTTGCTTTCTCGGTGGCGGTGCACTCGGGCCCCGAGGTCTTTCTCATCGACGAGATCCTCGCCGTGGGCGACGAGCCGTTCCAGCGCAAGTGTCTCGACCGCATCCGCACGTTGTCTGAAGAGGGGCGAACCCTCGTCGTGGTCTCGCACGACTTGGACATGGTCGCCGACCTCTGCGACCGCGGCATCCTGCTCGAGCACGGCAAGGTCATGGCAGACGGCGAGTCCCACGCCGTGGTCGAGCAGCTCAGGGCACGTTGAGGGGAACGGAGAACATGCTCGGCTGGCCGGCGCAGGACCTCGTCACCATCGCTGGAGCGGCGCTCGTACTGCTGCTCCCCGGACTCGCCGTTCTCGCGGTTTCCGGATGGGCGACGCGAAGCCGGCTTGCCGTCGCTCTCGGGGCGGCCCCGGTCGTTACGGCCGGGCTGGCCTACGTGACGGCGGCCCTCACGGCGGCAGCAGGGATTCGCTACGGACTCGTGACCTTCCTGGTCACGAATCTCCTGGTCGTGGCCGGAACGTTCGCGGTCGCAAGGTTCCGGGGCAAGCCGGATGGACCGGTCAACCCCACCGGGATCACCGCGTTCGGTCCCGAGGATCCGAGCCGGCAGGCCCTCGTCGTCGGGGCGGCCGGGGCCCTCCTGGCCATCGCGATCACCGTGCAGACCTGGGGCACGGGTCTGGGCTCGCTGGCCGTCGTTCCGCAGGAGCACGACACCGTCACCCACACCCTCCTCGCGGCGCGCATCGCGCGGACCGGCGAGGCCGCGCCGTGGGACGCGTGGCCGGCAGACCTCTTGACCGGGGAACCCGACAACTTCTATCCCGTTGGCTTCCACAGCCTCGCGGCGCTCCTGACCACGTTCGGTCCCGACGCGGTCACCGCGCTGAACGCCATGAGCGTCGCCGTCTTCGCCGTCGCCATGCCTCTGGGGATGCTCGCGCTCGGGTCGCTGCTGCGGTGGCGGGGGCTGGGGGCAGTCGCGGGCGGCGCCGGCGCGGTGGCCGGCGCCCTCGCCTATCGGCCGGTGTACGCCATGATGCACGACGGGGGGATCCTCACCAATGCGGTGGGTACAGCCCTGACCGCGGGCGCGGTGGCGCTTCTCCTCTGCCTGGGCCGATGGGTCCGGCAGGAGCTGGTGCCCGCCGTCCTCGTCATGGTCGGCGTGGTTGCTGTCTACCCCTCCACGGCGGTCGCCGTGCTGCTCGGTGTGGTGCTGTGGGCGGCCGGCGGGCTGCTCAGCCGGCGGGTGGGCCGACTCCAGTTCCGAAGCTGGGCGGTCTCGCTGACCGCGGCGGGACTCATTGCGCTCGTGCTCGCCCTGCCCACCCTGCTGTCGGGGGGCAGCTCGGGCGAGTTCGTCGCCACCTTCTCCCGCGACACGCCTGTGTGGCCGTTCTGGCAGGGCCTCGGCATCGCCCTGGGAATGCCCTACGGCGGCTACCTCGATCCCGCGTGGGAGAAGAGCCAGGTCCTCCTGGCCGTTCTCAGCCTCGCTGGGGCTGGGGCCTGCCTGGTGCTCAGGCGGCACGCTGGCCTCACGCTCGCATGGGCCGGGACCGCGACTGTCCTGCTGTCCTTCGCCGCTGCCCTCGGTGGCCCGGTCCTCGCCGCGGTGACCGGGATCTTCTACAACAGCTACGTCCGTATCTCGAGCCTGGTCTCGACGTACCAATGGCTGCTCGCCGGTGTCGCGGTCGTGGCCGTCAGCCTGCTGATCACGCGCGCCGTCTCCCGGGTGGCGGCGGGGCGCACGCGGATGCCAACGCTTGAGCGCATCACGCACGGCGTTGCCCTTGCGCTGGTCCTTGCGATGGCCGTGGCAACCGCGGATTACCGGCAGATCAACGCGCTGTCCCTGCAGGCGCGGTACCGCTTCCCCGACTTCACGCGCGTCGACGCTGACGACCGTGCCGCGATCCGGTACCTCGAGGGTGAGGTGGGACCCGGCGAGCGGGTGATGAACAACGCCAACGACGGTTCCACCTATCTCTACGTGTACGCCGGAGTGCCGGTGGTCAACGTGCAGACTCTGGGCGGTTCGGAGGAGACGAAGAAGCTTCTGGCCGAGTTCGACGAGATCGACACCAACGCGGGGATTCGTGAGCTCGTCCAGGAGCTGAACATCCGGTGGGTTTATGCCGACGAGGAGGCGCCCCCCATCGGCGCACCGGCGTCCGAGGACTGGCTCGACGACACCGTCTACTCCGTCGCGCCGGGCTTCGCCGACCTCGAGGATGCGAAGAGCCTGCACCCGGTGTTCGAGGAGGGCAGCGTGACGGTCTACCGGGTGGACGAGTCGGTTCTCGTCGAGGATTGACGCCCACCGCCCTACGCCTTCGGCGTCCGGCCCTCTGCACTGCTACCGGGACACGATCCGTGCCTCCAAAAGAAGGCTTCGGATCCGTTCGGGCGGACCGGGGCGCTCGACCTGCGGGCGTGCTCTCGAATGGACGTCGGTCCCGTACGTAGAGCGATATGGACAGTCAGCGAACGTACCAGCCGCGCTTCTGCCGCAGGGGCGAAGCTGAGTCACGGGATGAGATCGCAACCGACCCGCGCAGCAACATGTGGGGCCGACGGACCGTAAAGGCACCGGTGTCCGCGAGTTCACGAACACCGGTGCACCGCTTGTGCCCGCCCACGCTGGGCGGAGGCGTCACGCGGACCGGGCTTGCTGACGGTCTGCCGCGCCGGCACTCCGGACGGTGCTCTCCTCCGACTGGAGGCGAGCCTCCGCCAGGGCCAGGTCACGCGCGAGTGCGGTGATCTTCCGGTCGAAAGTGCTGAACCTGCGGTACGTCGTCGCGATGAAGCTCAGGAAGGCGACGACCAGGGCGTAGAGGACCAGGTCCGCGCCCCTGCCGACGCCGAGACGGACGGCGACCCAGGTGAGCCATGAGGGGAAGAGTACGGAGAAGACCGCAAGTCCGATGAACACCACGAGCAGGATCCTGCGGATCGCCTGGTGCCGGGCGCCTCCGCTCGAACGTAGGTCCCAGAGCGCCACGACCACGAAGCCGAGAACCAGAATGACTTGAATCCACATGCTGAGAGCCTTCCGGTTACTTGAAGAGCAGGTCGACGAGGATGTTGACGGAGTTGAGGAGGGACTGCCCCTTGGCGCGTGAGTAATCCGTGTACAGGACGTGGACCGGGTACTCACGCCACGGCAGACCGGTCTTGCCGAGCTGTTCCACGATCTCGCTGGCGTGCGCCATACGGTTCTGGACGAGGCGGAGCTGCGCCGCGGCGTCCCGCCTGATCACTCGGAGTCCGTTGTGCGCGTCGGTGAGGCGGAGACCGGTGCTGCGGTTAGTCATGGCAACGGCGACCTTGAGGACGATCCGCTTCATGAGTCCCGGCTTGGTGCGGTCGTCGAGGAAGCGGGAACCGAACACGATGGCGACGTCATCCCGCTTCGCAAGGTCAACCATCGCCTGTGCGTCCATGACCTGGTGCTGTCCGTCGGCATCGAATGTGACGACGTACTCGCCCTCCGTCTGCTCCAGGACGTACCGGATCCCTGTCTGGAGGGCCGCTCCCTGGCCGAGGTTGATCGGGTGGTTGACGACAACCGCTCCGGCCTGCATAGCCCTGTCCGCGGAGTCGTCAGAGGAGCCGTCGTCGACGCAGACGATGTTCGGGAACCGCTCCCGGGCCTGCTCCACCACGTCGGCGATGACGGGTCCTTCGTTGTACAGCGGGATGACCAGCCAGGCGTCGGAGAGTAGGGCGGATGACGTCATGGTGGCATTGTGTCAGGGCGGTGACGCTTAGCCCGCCACCTACCCCCGATATCCATGTCACAGGCCGGAAGCGTGCACGGGCGCAGCGGGCTGCCCGCCCGGGTGGTCATCGAATCGGCGGAGTTTGCGTGAGTCGCGTCCGGCAATTCGATTCCTTCCGTGGCAGTCTGGAAGGGCGGACACGCTGACTGGCGCCGTCTTCCCCGTCGCAAGAGAGCTCATCCTCATGGTGAATCGTCCTGTCTTCGCCGCCATCACGGTCGTCGTCGCGCTCGCCTCGGGGTACGCCCCGGCGGCTGCGGCGGTACCGCCGGCGGGCACGCCCGTCGTGGCATCGCCCGCAAACTCGCCCAAAGGTGAGGCCGGGACAGGGAGCTCTGCGGAACCGTCAGAGGCAGCGGCCGCCGAGCCGCTGCTGGAAGGGGCTGAGCCCGTCCGGCCCGTGGAGGAGGCGGCAGCACTGCAGGTTGTCGCGGGGACGGAGGAGCCGACCACGCCGGAAGACGGTGGGCCGTCGAACGATTCTGGTGATGCGTCTGCCACGCCGACACCGAGCTCGCCTGCCCCAGACATCACCGCCCAGGATCTTCCCGAGGAGGTTCGGGCGGACGTACGCCCCGTGCTGGCATCCACGGTCGATACGGGGAGCGAGGTGGCGGTCGCCGGTGTGACCTGGGAGAGCGCCACGGATCCGACGGAGTTCGAAGTCTACCTGCGCAGCTCCACCGACGATGTGTGGTCCTCCTGGCAGCCGGTCGACATCACCCCGCGGCCGGCCAGCGGCATCACACCCTCACATCGTGACGGCACCGAGCCGGTGGCGGTGATCGGAGCGGACGAGGTTCAGGTCGCGTTCACCATCCCCGAGGGTGCCGAGATGACCGGTGCCGGGCTGACGGTGTGGGACCCGGGCACGGCGCCGGCTGATGACGAAGCCGACCTGACGTCGACCGGGGCCTCCGCGCCCGGGGCGACGGCATTGCCGGCGGCGACCAGCGCGCAGCCCACCATCTACTCACGTGCGGACTGGGGGGCCGATGAGTCGTTGATGAGGTGGACTCCTCAGCAGGGCCGGGTCACCGGGGTGGTGGTCCACCACACCGCCGGGAACAACAACTACACCGCGGCGCAGGTGCCCGGGATCATCCGGGGCATCTACGCATACCACGCGGTCACCCGCGGATGGGGCGACATCGGCTATAACGTGCTCGTCGACAAGTACGGGCGCGCCTGGGAGGGGCGGGCCGGAGGGCTGACCAAGGCGATCGTCGGAGCTCACGCGGCCGGCTACAACAGTGCGATGTTCGGCATTTCCGTGCTCGGCAACTACGACCAGGTGCCGATCACCGAGGCGGCGTTCGACACCTTGGCCCGGGTGACCGGATGGAAGTTCGCACTCCACGGTGTCAACGCGTCCGGCTCGACCCTCGTCAACGGCAGCACTATCGACGCCGTGGTGGGGCACCGTGACGTCGGGCAGACCAGCTGTCCCGGTCGGTACATCTACTCCCGGCTGCCGGAGCTGACCCAGCGCATCGCCGGATACGCCAGGAGCTACGGATCGGGCGTGGTCGTTCGTGGGGGGATGTTGGCGTGGTACTCGCAGGGGGATCGGGCGTCGCGGTTGGGGGATCCGGTGGCGAACGAGCGTCGGGTGCTTGATGGGGTGGTGCAGGAGTTCGAGCGGGGGACGGTGTACATGTCGCCGCGTTCGACGTGGGCGACGTTGGGGTCGATGGACGGGTTGTACGGGGGGCCGTCGTCGGTGCTGGGGTGGCCGGCGGGCGATGAGCGGTCGGTGCGCGATGGGTTCGTGCAGCGGTTCGAGAAGGGGTCGTTGCTGGTGCGGCCGAGTGGGGACTGGCGCACGGTCGGGTCGATCGATGTGGCGTTCTGGCGCAACGGTGGTCCGGGGGGTGTGCTGGGGTTCCCCACGGGTGAGCAGTCGTGCTCGGGTGGGCAGTGCGTGCAGCATTTCGCCGGTGATCGGGTGTACTCGGCCGGGTCGGGCGGGGCGGTGCTGCGTGGCGGGATGCTCAGCTGGTACCTGCAGGGGGATCGGGCGTCGCGGCTGGGCTGGCCGGTGGCGGACGAGCGTCGGGTGCTTGATGGGGTGGTGCAGGAGTTCGAGCGGGGGACGGTGTACATGTCGCCGCGTTCGACGTGGGCGACGTTGGGGTCGATGGACGGGTTGTACGGGGGGCCGTCGTCGGTGCTGGGGTGGCCGGCGGGCGATGAGCGGTCGGTGCGCGATGGGTTCGTGCAGCGGTTCGAGAAGGGGTCGTTGCTGGTGCGGCCGAGTGGGGACTGGCGCACGGTCGGGTCGATCGATGTGGCGTTCTGGCGCAACGGTGGTCCGGGGGGTGTGCTGGGGTTCCCCACGGGTGAGCAGTCGTGCTCGGGTGGGCAGTGCGTGCAGCATTTCGCCGGTGGTCGGGTGTACTCGGCCGGGTCGGGCGGGGCGGTGCTGCGTGGCGGGATGCTCAGCTGGTACCTGCAGGGGGACCGGGCCTCGCGGCTGGGCTGGCCGGTGGCGGACGAGCGTCGGGTGCTTGATGGGGTGGTGCAGGAGTTCGAGCGGGGGACGGTGTACATGTCGCCGCGTTCGACGTGGGCGACGTTGGGGTCGATGGACGGGTTGTACGGGGGGCCGTCGTCGGTGCTGGGGTGGCCGGCGGGCGATGAGCGGTCGGTGCGCGATGGGTTCGTGCAGCGGTTCGAGAAGGGGTCGTTGCTGGTGCGGCCGAGTGGGGACTGGCGCACGGTCGGGTCGATCGATGTGGCGTTCTGGCGCAACGGTGGTCCGGGGGGTGTGCTGGGGTTCCCCACGGGTGAGCAGTCGTGCTCGGGTGGGCAGTGCGTGCAGCATTTCGCCGGTGGTCGGGTGTACTCGGCCGGGTCGGGCGGGGCGGTGCTGCGTGGCGGGATGCTCAGCTGGTACCTGCAGGGGGACCGGGCCTCGCGGCTGGGCCGGCCGGTGGCCGACGAGCGCACCGTGGCCGGCGGCGTCATCCAGCAGTTCGAGCGCGGCACCGTGCACATGACCCCGGCCTCGGTCCGTATCCGGTGACCACCCAAGCCTCAGCCATCCCGGCCACGAGCCCGGCGAAGGCTCAAGGTCGGCGAAAGATCGCCGATCGGACGGAGGGACACTGAATTCGGAGCGCCCATCGCCGCCGGGACGCTCATTGAGGAAAGGGCCACCTATGCGCGCACTGCGCTCGATTCTTGCTGCCGGAGCGGCGGTCGCCCTGACCGTTACCGCTCTCGTTGCGGCGCCGAGCTCCGCCGTCGCGGCTGAGGAACGATACGCGGTCCCGGTGGACGGCGCGTGGGAGGTCGAGGGGCGCGGCTGGGGGCACGGCAAGGGCCTCTCGCAGTGGGGGGCCCAGGGCGCAGCGCTGCAGGGCCTCTCGGCGGACGCTATCCTCGGTTTCTATTACCCCGGCACGACTTCCGGATCGGTGAACAACCGGACCCTGGGCGTCCAGCTCACATCATTGGCGTCGACGAACACGGTGACGCTGTGGGCCCCTGCAGGACAGACTGCGATCTCCGTGGGCGTCGTCGGGGGCGCCGAACGGACCCTCGCGCCCGGGCGGCTGACGATCACCCGCGACGGGACGACGTACACCCTGGAGCGGCGCGCCACCGTTTCCGGGGCTGTCGAGGACCGGCTCTCCTTCGAGGGCGCTCAGCTCCGCGTCCGTACCGACGCGGGGGTCGCCGCCGCGAAGTCGACCACATCCTCGGGTGGGACGTGGTACCGCGGGGAGATCCGCCTCGCACCCGGCTCCGCAGCTGACACCTTCGACGTCGTCAACGACGTCCCCCTTGAGTCCTACCTACGAGGCGTCGTCCCGAGGGAGGCCCCGGCGTCATGGCACCCCGAGGCACTGAAGGCCCAGGCCGTCGCGGCACGAAGCTACGTACTGAGCGAGGGCAGGACCACCAAGTACTTCAACACCTGTGACTCCACGCAGTGCCAGGTCTACGGCGGCCGCGCAACTGTGGATGCCGCCGGCAAGGTGACCTCGACGAAGGAGGACCCCCGGACCGACACGGCGATCGAGCAGACCGCGGGTATCGTGCGGATGTACGGCGGCCAGGTCGCCTTCACCCAGTTCTCCTCCACCAACGGCGGTTACTCGCGCGCCGGCACGCAGCCGTACATGGTCGCGAGGCCGGACCCGTACACGGGGACCGCTCCAGGCGACAACCGGACGGTGTGGACGGACACGTTGAAGGCGTCCGACGTCGCCCGCCACTGCCCCTCCGGCGGGAACCTCAGGGCGCTCGTGATCGCCGCCCGGGATGGCAACGGTGCCCTCGGTGGCCGCATCACCAAGATTCGCCTCGAGTGCACCACCGGGACGGTCGAGCTAACCGGTAACACGACGCTGGCGTTCGGCATGTACTCCCACTGGTGGGTGCCGCGAGCGCCGGTGGACGCCGGGCCGGTCGTTCGTGGGGGGATGTTGGCGTGGTACTCGCAGGGGGATCGGGCGTCGCGGTTGGGGGATCCGGTGGCGAACGAGCGTCGGGTGCTTGATGGGGTGGTGCAGGAGTTCGAGCGGGGGACGGTGTACATGTCGCCGCGTTCGACGTGGGCGACGTTGGGGTCGATGGACGGGTTGTACGGGGGGCCGTCGTCGGTGCTGGGGTGGCCGGCGGGCGATGAGCGGTCGGTGCGCGATGGGTTCGTGCAGCGGTTCGAGAAGGGGTCGTTGCTGGTGCGGCCGAGTGGGGACTGGCGCACGGTCGGGTCGATCGATGTGGCGTTCTGGCGCAACGGTGGTCCGGGGGGTGTGCTGGGGTTCCCCACGGGTGAGCAGTCGTGCTCGGGTGGGCAGTGCGTGCAGCATTTCGCCGGTGGTCGGGTGTACTCGGCCGGGTCGGGCGGGGCGGTGCTGCGTGGCGGGATGCTCAGCTGGTACCTGCAGGGGGATCGGGCGTCGCGGCTGGGCTGGCCGGTGGCGGACGAGCGTCGGGTGCTTGATGGGGTGGTGCAGGAGTTCGAGCGGGGGACGGTGTACATGTCGCCGCGTTCGACGTGGGCGACGTTGGGGTCGATGGACGGGTTGTACGGGGGGCCGTCGTCGGTGCTGGGGTGGCCGGCGGGCGATGAGCGGTCGGTGCGCGATGGGTTCGTGCAGCGGTTCGAGAAGGGGTCGTTGCTGGTGCGGCCGAGTGGGGACTGGCGCACGGTCGGGTCGATCGATGTGGCGTTCTGGCGCAACGGTGGTCCGGGGGGTGTGCTGGGGTTCCCCACGGGTGAGCAGTCGTGCTCGGGTGGGCAGTGCGTGCAGCATTTCGCCGGTGGTCGGGTGTACTCGGCCGGGTCGGGCGGGGCGGTGCTGCGTGGCGGGATGCTCAGCTGGTACCTGCAGGGGGACCGGGCCTCGCGGCTGGGCCGGCCGGTGGCGGACGAGCGTCGGGTGCTTGATGGGGTGGTGCAGGAGTTCGAGCGGGGGACGGTGTACATGTCGCCGCGTTCGACGTGGGCGACGTTGGGGTCGATGGACGGGTTGTACGGGGGGCCGTCGTCGGTGCTGGGGTGGCCGGCGGGCGATGAGCGGTCGGTGCGCGATGGGTTCGTGCAGCGGTTCGAGAAGGGGTCGTTGCTGGTGCGGCCGAGTGGGGACTGGCGCACGGTCGGGTCGATCGATGTGGCGTTCTGGCGCAACGGTGGTCCGGGGGGTGTGCTGGGGTTCCCCACGGGTGAGCAGTCGTGCTCGGGTGGGCAGTGCGTGCAGCATTTCGCCGGTGGTCGGGTGTACTCGGCCGGGTCGGGCGGGGCGGTGCTGCGTGGCGGGATGCTCAGCTGGTACCTGCAGGGGGACCGGGCCTCGCGGCTGGGCCGGCCGGTGGCCGACGAGCGCACCGTGGCCGGCGGCGTCATCCAGCAGTTCGAGCGCGGCACCGTGCACATGACCCCGGCCTCGGTCCGTATCCGGTGACCACCCAAGCCTCAGCCGTCAATTCTCCGACATGGCCGCTCGGGCCCAGCGTCGAGTCAGCGAATCCCGCCATCGGGGATGGCTCCTCCGGTGGGAGCGGGTCAGGTAGGCAGGGCTCCCGCTACTTCGGCGGGACCTCGCCGGAGCTCACGTCGCAGGACGAGCGCATGGACCAGGATGCCGATGACCGGCCCCAAGGCGAGGGACGTCAGCACTCGGTCGGTCAGCGGCAGGGGGAGGAGCAGGACGACAAGGCTGACGCCGGTCGCGCCGAACCAGCCCCATGCATACGTGCGGTGCAGACCGAGCGCCAGGGTTGCGGCGCCGGTGATCGTCAGTGCCCCGAGAAGCGCCGAGTCGAACGTCAGAGCAGCGAGGACCAAGCCCGCAACGTGGTAGGAGGCGCCGAAGAGCGCCACCATGAGCCACGGTCCGACCACCCACGCAAGCAGCCCGCCGACGCAACCCACGGCCGCAACGAGCATGCAGATCTTGAACAGAGGTACGAGCCCCCGTTCACGATGGGCGAGGAAGTGTGAGATCGCGACACCCTGAAAGGCGTTGAGTGGCATGAGGAGCGGGGCACGGGTCATCGAGATCGCTAGCAGCAGCGGTGCCGCCCCGGCAAACACGTCGGCCGGAGTCGTCCCGCGCAGCAGCGCGGGGAAGCCGACCATCAGCGCCGCGCTCGAGGCGGCCGCGACCATCGCCTGGCCCACGTGGCGTGCCATGACCGAAGGCGGCTCCGGGAACCGCGCTCGCACCGTCTGGCGCACCTGCCGCCAGGCCAGCAGCACCAGCCAGGCGCCGGCTCCTGCCCCAGCTGCCGTCTCAAGGCCCACGAGGCCCAGGCCCGTCAGCGCGGCCAGTGCGACGAGGGCCAGGCGCCAGGTCGCCTCACCCGCGACTACCCAGGAGTAGGCGGTCCAGCTGCGGCGGCCGGCGAGCACCCCGGCGACGCTGGCGTGCCCGGCGAAGAGAACGGCTCCGACAGCAACCACGATGGTCGCGGCCACCGGATGAGCGGGGCTGATCACGGGCGCCCACAAGGGTCCTGTCACGGCTGCGATAGCAGCGGCGACGAGGCCGATCAAGAGACCGGCTGGAACGGCGCGCGTCCCACCCCGCGTCGTGGCGTACTCATAACGGTTGGAGGCCGAAGCCGCACGGGTGAACTCGTTCTGGAGGCCGCCCAACGTCCCGAAGACGAAGAAGAGCAGCGCCCAGAAGCTGAGGAACTCTGCGTTGTCAGCGGGCGTCAGCGTCCGGGCCGCGATGAGGATGACGACGTAACCCGACGCGGCTGACACCACGGACGCAAGGCCGACACCGGCAGCGCCCCCCGTCGTGATCGTCGGTGTCTCGCCGGCGCCTGTGCGGGTCACCGTCGCCCCTGGCGGTCAGCCAGGGCGAGGTAAATGTCCTCATGGCTGCGGGCGCACGCCTCCCACGTGAACCGTCGCACCTGCTCCAGACCCGCCTTCTGCAAGGACACCGAGCGTTCGGTGGTTTCGCGGACGGCAGCGACGATCGCCTCGACCGAGTCGGGGTCGAACAACACGGCAGCGTCGCCGCACACCTCAGGGATGGAGCCGGCGTCCGATGCCGCGACCGGGCACCCCGACGCCATCGCCTCGAGAGGCGGCAGACCGAAACCCTCGTACCGGCTAGGGAACACGAGCATGCGCGCGCGGCGGTACAGGTCGCGTAGTTCAGCTACATGCACCAGGCCCCGCACTTCGACCCAGTCCGGGACGTCACCCAGCGTCTCCAGGCCTCCGCCCGTCAGCACGAGGCGCAGAGCGGGGTCGTCACGACGGAGCACCTCGACAGCGTCGATGAGGGTGCGGTGGTTCTTGTGCGCCCAGCCACGCGCCGGATACAAGATGAAGTTCTCCCGCTCGCCCAGGTGCGGCACGAACTCAGACGTGTCCACCCCCAGCGAGACGACGTGGATCCGCTCGGGAGGAATCCCCAGGTGGCGCTCGATCGAGCTCTTGGCAAACTCGCTGATGGTGATCACGGCGTCGGCACGTCGGGCGGGACGTTCGTACATGACGTACCGGTAGGCCTTCTCGGCACGGCCAAAGAGCTCGGGAAGGTCCCTGTGCTGCAGGTCGTGCACGGTGGTGACCATGGCGGCCCGGCGCGGCAGCCGCGGTACCTCGGCGGTGAAGGGCAGGTGGATGACGTCAGCCCCGGACAACGCTCGGACGATCGGACCCCGCCGGAGCGTGGCGGAGGCGACAGCACCGAGCCGCTGCGCCGTCGAGGGACCTGCCGATACCTGTGGCACCACCACCTCGGACATGCCCTCGCTGAACCCCGCGGCGGTTCGGGGCAGGAAGCATCTTGCGTTCAGTGTGTCCTCGCGGATCTCGCGAGTGAGTGCACGAGCGTACGTCTCGGTTCCGCCCATCCCGCCCTTGACCAGCGTCAGCATGGCAAGGGCAACGTTCGGCCGTGTGTGAGCGGGCATCAATCTTCCATCCCCATCGGCGCCCCTGCACCTCGGGCGCTGGCGGGGCGGTGGCCTTCGCGACGATCCGGTCTGCTATCTCGACCGAGCGGCGCCCATCATCCCACGCTCGGCTACCCTGAGTGGCGCCGCGCCGCCCGCGCCTGACCGCCATACCTCGAACGGAAGCCTGATCCTCGGTGCCACTCGACATCCTCGTCCCGTTCTGGGGCGACCCAGAGCTCCTCATGAAGACGTTGCGCAGCGTCCAGGACCAGGACGCGGACGACTGGGTGCTCACCGTCGTGGACGACGCCTATCCTGACGAGTCCGTCGGTGCGCGGGTGAAGGCCCTCGCGGACGACCGGATCCGCTACGTGAGGAACGACGTCAACCTCGGTATCACTGACAACTACCGCCGGTGCCTCCAGCTAGCCACGCAGGATCGGGTCACCTTCCTGGGGTGTGACGACCTGCTGCACCCGGGATATGTGCGAGCGGTTCTTGCCGCACACCGTGCCTTCCCGGATGTGGAGGTGATCCAGCCGGGTGTCGAGATCGTCGACGAGAACGACGCCCTGAGCCACCCCCTCACGGACACGGTGAAGCGGCTGCTGACACCGCGGGCCAACTCGCCACGAGTGCTCGGCGGCGAGGCGCTGGCGAAGAGCCTCCTCCGGGGGAACTGGCTCTACTGGCCGGCGATGGCTTTCCGGCGGGAGACCTTGCTCGGGCACGACTTCCTCGATGGGTTCCCCATCATCCAGGATCTGGCGCTCGTGCTCGACATCGTCTTCGACGGTGGCCGGCTGCTCCTGCTGCCTGACGTCGTGTTCTCCTACCGGCGGCACAGCGCCTCGGCTTCCTCCACCACCGCGCTCGACGGTTCGCGGTTCCGGGGTGAGGAAGAGTACTTCAAGATCGCCGCTCGGAAGGCCCGTGCGCTCGGGTGGCGAGGTGCGGAGCGCGCCGCCCGCGCCCACCTGACCTCGCGTGCGTACGCCATCACGCTGCTGCCCCAGGTCGTCCGCGCGGGCCGGAAGGCCAACGCCCGTGCGCTCCTGGGGCACGCACTCTCTCCCTCGCGCATCTGAACCGGTCAGTTCGGCGTCGATGCGCTCAGCACAACTACTCCCGGAAGGACCACGGATGCCGGCCGACAACACGCGAGGTAACAACACGTGCCTGGTGACGGGAGGTGCGGGATTCATCGGCTCGGCGATCTCCGGTGCCCTGGCCGACGCGTTCGACAACGTCGTCGCCGTCGACAACCTGCACCCCCAGGTTCATGCCACCACGGATCGCCCGGATTCTCTGGACGGACGTGTACGCCTTGTCGTCGCGGACGTCGCGGAAGCACAGACGTGGGACGAGCTCCTGTCAGAGGTGGCGCCCGACGTCGTCGTGCACCTTGCCGCCGAGACAGGCACCGGCCAGTCCCTCTCGGAGTCGACCCGCCACTCGCGGGTCAACGTGGTGGGGACGACCCAGATGCTCGACGCATTCCACCGCACCGGCAAACTGCCGCGACGCATCGTCCTCACGAGCAGCCGCGCGGTGTACGGCGAGGGTGCGTGGCGCAGGGACGGCGAGCTGTTCTACCCGGGTCCCCGGAGCAGGTCCATGCTGGAGCGGGGGGTGTGGGACTTCCACGACTCCTCGCCCACGGCCATGGACGCCAGCCTCGTCGAGCCGCGCCCTGCCAGCGTGTATGCGGCGACCAAGCTCGCGCAGGAGCAGCTGCTGACGCTGTGGGCGGACGCGCACGGCGTGCAGCCGGCTATCGTCAGGCTTCAGAACGTTTACGGGCCCGGCCAGTCGCTCAACAACCCGTACACCGGGATCGTCTCGCTCTTCTGCCGGATCGCCAAGCGTGGCGACTCGATACCGCTGTACGAGGACGGGGAGGTCCGCCGCGACTTCGTGCTCATCGACGACGTCGCCTCCGCGGTCGTCGCGGCGACCCTCTCCGATGAGGTGTGGGAGCACCCGCTCGACATTGGCTCCGGCGAGGTCCAGACGATTGCCACGGCTGCAGCCGTCATCGCGGAGCGCTACGGCGCCCCGGAGCCCCACGTCACGGGCCAGTTCCGCCACGGAGACGTGCGGCATGCGTGGGCGGACGTCGCTCGTGCACGGCAGGTGCTCGGATGGTCGCCGAGGTACGACCTGCGAGCAGGCATTGACCGGCTGGGCGCCTGGATCGACGAGCAGCTCGACTGATCCTCGCCGGTTAGCGGGAGCCGGCCGGCACGCCGGCCGGCTCCGGAGAGGCCGGCTCCCCGGAGCCCGTGGGTGCTTCGCCCAGCGCCGCCGTCCGGCGGCGCCGCTTGACCCACTCCATGACGGGCTTCTCCAGGAACAGCCAGCTCGCGGTCGCGAGGGGCAGTGTCAACAGCGTGCTCGCGCCGATCAGGGCCAGCACGCCGTGCTCGTGCACGCCGAGGAGCACCATGAGTTGCGTGGACGGCCAGGCGTAGACGTACACGCCGTAAGAGATGTCGTGCACCTGGACGAGGCGGGGCGCCGGGAGCGTCTTCCCCACCCAGAAAATCACGTAGGCGAGCAGCGGGGCGGCGAGGTGGCCGCCCCAGTAGTTGCTGAACGAGACGAGCGCCACCGAGGCGGCAGCGGCGAGGGCCGCGCCCCACCACACCAGCCGAATACGGTCCTTGACCATGAGCAGGAGCGCGCCACCGAGGAAGAACGGAACCAGCTTAAGAAAGAGGTCCACGTCCATGTTGCCGCCGACGTACACGCCCCACGTGGGGTAGGTGGCGCGCGCGGCCACGCTCATCAGGAACACGACAGCCATCGGCCACACCGACCGGCGCATGAACCCGAAGGTGAGCAGCACGCCGACGAGCAGGTAGGAGAGAAACTCGAAGTACAGGGTCCAGAGCGAACCGTTCCAGGAGCCGGCGAGCGGGGCTTGCTGCAGCGTTCCCGCGACGGAGTAGTCAGCGATCTTCAGCAGCCCGTTCGCCACGACGAAGTTCAGCGGTGTGTTAGGCGTCGTCGCGTACCCGTCGACGGTGCCCCTCTCGTACCAGTACCCGAAGAGGGCAAAGCCGGCCGCGACGGCGATGAGGGACAGCCAGAAGGCCGGGAAGATCCGGGCGATCCGGTTGACCAAGAACTGCCCGCCGCGAGAACGCAGCCTGCTGCCGGCGATCAGGTAGCCACTGATGAGGAAGAAACCGACAACGGCCCATCCGCCAAGGTTTTCCCCGGCCCAGACTGGCCCCGGGCCGAAGCCGCCGATGGGAAAGCTGTGCGACACGAGCACGGCGAGCGCGAGCACGAGCCGCAGCAGGTTGAGGCTGTTGTTGCGAGGGTCTAGCTGGCCGTCCCGCGAGGAGCGGCTGGCGGCCGGCCTGACGTCGCTCTCGACGTTGGTCGCCGCCGTCACTCGGGCCTACCGCACGGCATCGGGCGGCGCGGGCCCTCGGATAGCATGTGCGTTCGCATAGCCACCAAGTGTGCCGCATGCGTCCGCATCCCTGAGGGCGCGGCGACGAGTGGGTTGTGACACTAAACGAGGAAGAAGGCCATGAAGATTCTTGTCACCGGAGGCGCGGGCTTCATCGGAGCCAACTTCGTCCATCAGACCGTCGAGGAGCGTCCCGACGCGGAGGTGACGGTTCTCGACAAGCTCACCTACGCGGGCAACCGCGCGTCGCTCGCGGGATCGGGTGACCGGGTCACCCTCGTTCAGGGCGACATCGCCGACGCCGACACCGTGGACCCGCTGGTGGCAGAGTCGGACATCGTCGTCCACTTCGCAGCGGAGTCTCACAACGACAACTCGCTGAACGACCCCTCGCCCTTCGTCCGCACCAACCTCGTCGGTACGTTCACGCTGCTCGAGGCGGTCCGCCGGCACGGTGTCCGCTACCACCACATCTCCACGGACGAGGTTTACGGTGATCTCGACCTGGACGATCCACAGCGATTCACTGAGCTAACCCAGTACAACCCCTCGAGCCCGTACTCGTCGACCAAGGCCGGCTCGGACCTTCTCGTGCGCGCCTGGGTGCGGTCCTTCAATGTGCCTGCGACCATCTCGAACTGCTCCAACAACTACGGGCCCTACCAGCACATCGAGAAGTTCATTCCGAGGCAGATCACCAACGTGATCGACGGGATCCGACCGAAGCTCTACGGCGCCGGGCAGAACGTCCGGGACTGGATCCACGTGCGCGACCACAACCGTGCCGTGTGGACGATCATCGAACGCGGACGGATCGGCGAGACCTATTTGATCGGCGCGGACGGCGAACAGAACAACAAAGAGGTCGTGGAACTGATCCTCGAGCTCATGGGGCGCGAGGCGTCCGAGTATGACCTGGTTGCGGACCGCCCCGGCCACGACCTCCGCTACGCGATCGACAGCACACGGCTCCGGGAGGAGCTGGGCTGGCGACCCGAGTTCAGGGACTTCCGGTCCGGCCTTGCCGACACCATCGCGTGGTACGAGGAGAACGAGTCGTGGTGGCGCCCGCAGAAGGCAGCCGTCGAAGCGGCCTATGCCGCCCAGGGGCAGTAGGGCGTCGCGGGTTGTCCGCTCGTCAGCTCCAGGGAGCTTTGGCTGTGCCTTATCAGGCGAGCCCGGCGGTGAAACGGCGGACCTCGTCGTAGCTCGGTAGCAGGCCCTGGTCGCGCGCTTCCAGCAGGCCGGGCGCGGAGGTGTCCTTCTCGGAGAGCAGCAGCTCCAGCGCCTGCCCGTCACGTCCCACCTTTGGCCAGTCGATCCTCACGTCCTCGGTGAGCGGATTGATGCCGTGCTCCCGCCCGGGGGCGTACGGCGCCGAGCAGAGGTAGACGACGGTGGAGTTGTCCTCGAGGGCGCAGAACGCGTGTCCGAGCCCCTCAGAGAGGTATACGGCCCGCCGGTCGACGTCGTCGAGCAGCACGCTGTCCCACTCGCCGAATGTCGGTGAACCCACGCGGATATCGACGACGACGTCGAGGACCGCCCCGTTGGGGCACGTCACGTACTTGGCCTGGGAGGGCGGGACGTCCGCGAAATGGATTCCACGCACAACTCCGGCGCTCGAGACCGAGCAGTTCCCCTGCTTGAGGTCGAGTGAATGGCCGACCGCCTCGACGAAGGCAGCGTCCTTGTACCACTCGAGGAAGACGCCGCGCGGGTCTCCGAACTGTTGTGGCGTGATCTCCCACGCACCATCGATGGTCAGCTCGCGGAACTTCAATGGGTCTCCTTCTCCGGACGGGTCGGGCCAGTTTACGGGCCTTCTCACGAGGGCCGTCTCATCAGGGGAGTTCGCGTGCGGACTAGGGTGTTACGGCGTCCAGCCCGCGGAAGGGCTGACACGGGCCTGGCGGAGCAGGCAGCGACGATCTCGGACGAGAGGGGAAGGTATGCGCTGGTTGGTGACAGGTGCAGGAGGCATGCTGGGCACGGACGTTGTCAGCCTCTTGACGGCGGCCGGCGAGGAAGTAGTCCCGCACACCCGTCAGCAGCTCGACATCACAACCCCTGCGGTCGTCGAGTCGGCGATCGATGACGTGGACGTCGTCATCAACTGCGCGGCCTGGACCGCCGTCGACGACGCGGAGACGCACGAGTCGGAGGCCTTCAGGATCAATGCGGTGGGTCCGCAGCTGCTCGCCCGCGCCGCCAAGCGGGTTGGTGCCCGCATGGTTCAGATCTCTACCGACTACGTTTTCGACGGGCACGCGTCGACGCCGTACGGGGAGGGCGCCGCGATGGCTCCGGCGTCGGCCTATGGCCGCACCAAAGCCGCAGGAGAGTGGGCGGTGCGTGCGGAGACGGATGACTTCCTCATCCTGCGCACGGCGTGGCTCTACGGCGCTCATGGCGGATGCTTCCCGAAGACGATGGCCAGGCTCGCCGCCGAACGGCCGGAGCTGCAGGTGGTCGGCGACCAGGTCGGGCAGCCGACGTGGACGGCCGACGTCGCGGATCTCCTGCGCCGCCTCGTCGACGCGGGAGCGCCCTCCGGCGTCTATCACGCCACGGCAACCGGCTACGTGTCCTGGCACGGGTTCACAAAGGAGATCGTCTCCTCGATCGGCAGGTCACCCGAGATGGTCAAGGAGACGACTTCGGAGGCTTTCGTGCGACCCGCGCCGCGCCCGGCGTTCTCAGTGCTGGGGCACGACGCCCTCGAGCGTGCCGGCGTGGCACCAATCGGCGACTGGGCCGAGAGGTGGCACGCGGCGGCGCCCGACGTGGTGGGCCTCGCCTGAGCCGCGGGCACGAGACCCGAGGACAGCCGACCTGCCAGGCGATCCGATGTCAGCGCACGGGATGGTTCAGTAGGCCGAGCAGGTATTCCCCGTAACCAGACTTACGCAGCGGTTCTGCGCGCTGACGGAGGTCGTCGTCGGTGAGGAAACCCCGGCGCCAGGCCACCTCCTCCGGGCACCCGATCTTGAGACCCTGTCGCGCCTCAACCGTGCGGACGAACGCGCTCGCGTCGAACAGCGAGTCGAAGGTGCCCGTGTCCAGCCAGGCAGTGCCCCGGGGAAGTACCTCGACGCGGAGCCTGCCTTGCTCCAGATACTCCCGGTTGACGTCGGTGATCTCGTACTCGCCGCGGGCGGACGGCTGCAGGCCCTTGGAGATCTCCACGACGTCGTTGTCGTAGAAGTAGAGCCCGGGAACGGCGTACGAGCTCTTGGGATGTGAAGGCTTCTCCTCGAGGGACATGGCCTTGAAGTCTTCGTCGAATTCCACCACGCCGTAGGCCGTGGGGTCCGCCACGTGATAGGCGAAGACGGCTCCGCCGTCGATGCTTTCGAATCGCTTGAGGGTAGTGCCCATCCCAGGCCCATAGAAGATGTTGTCGCCCAGCACCAAGGCGGTGGAGTCGCCGCCGATGAAGTTGTCTCCGATGACGAAGGCCTGCGCCAGCCCGTTGGGCACTTCTTGAACCGCGTACTCGACGTTGATACCGAACTGGGATCCGTCACCGAGAAGCCGGTGAAACGCGGGAGCATCGTGCGGAGTCGTGATGATGAGCACGTCGCGGATGCCGGCGAGTATCAGCGTGCTGAGCGGGTAGTACACCATCGGCTTGTCGTAGACGGGAACGAGCTGCTTGCTCGTGCCCTGGGTGATCGGGTGGAGTCGCGTGCCGGAGCCGCCGGCCAGGATGATGCCTCGCATGCGCTTAGTCTGGCGCATCGTCCGATTACAGTTGTGCGCCGAGTCAAGAGTTGGGATCGGAAGTGCAGAGATTGAGCGGGGTGCCCCGCGACTACGCGTGGGGATCGCACGATGCGATACCCGCTCTCATGGGCGCGGCACCCAGCCAGCAGCCGCTGGCCGAGCTGTGGTTCGGGGCGCACCCAGGCGGTGCGGCTCGCTTTGTGCCGTCCTTCAACGCCCGGGAGGGGGCAGACCATGCCTCCGACGGCGACCTTCGCGCGCTGATCGAGCGTGAGCCAGTCGGGGTGCTCGGTGAGGACGTCGTCAATCGCTTCGGTGCGCAGCTCCCGTATCTCCTCAAGCTCATCGCGCCCGCCCGTCCGTTGTCCCTCCAGGTGCACCCGCACCTCGAGAGGGCGCGGGAGCGGTTCCGGGCGGAGGAGGCGGCCGGCATCCCGGTGGACGCGCCGGAACGCAACTACCGGGACGAGAACCACAAGCCCGAGCTCGTGTTCGCCGTCACGACCTTCGAGGCGATGTGCGGGTTCAGGGCGCCCCGGCGTGCAGCCGAGCTCCTGTCCGGGCTTGGCGTGGACGTCACCGACCGCCTCCACGCGGTGCTGCGCGCGGATCCGTCCGCCGCAGGGATGCGTACGGCCTTCCGTGGGCTTCTCGAGCCCTCCACACGTCCCGAGCGTGCCGAGGTGGATGCAGTGATGGCGGCCTGCGCGGCCAGGCTTCGGAGTGGCTCACCGTCCCCTCGGGCCGACCGGACGGTGGTGATGCTGGGGCGGGAGCACCCGGGGGACCCGGGTGTGGTCGCTTCGCTCCTCCTCAACCCCGTTACGCTGCATCCCGGCGAGGCTCTGTTCGTTCCCGCGGGCGGCGTCCACGCGTACCTTTCCGGGCTCGGGGTCGAGATCATGGCGTCGTCCGACAACGTGCTGCGCGCCGGGCTGACGGCAAAGCACATCGACGTCGCTGAGATGCTTAAGTGCGTCGACTACGTCGCAGCACCGCCGATCCGGCTCGCACCCGAGGTCTTCCACGGGGCCACCAGGGTTTTCTACGCACCGGTGGACGATTTCGAACTCTCGGTCACCGAGCTCGAGGACGCGGGCCGTGCTTCCCAGCACCCCCTCCCCGGTCGCGGGCCACGCGTCATCCTGTGCCTCGCGGGCGAGGTCGAGGTTGCCACTGCCACGGATACGGCCACGTTGACGCGTGGCGAGGCGATCTTCGTCCGGGCTGACGAGGGCGGAGTGTCCGTTCGCGGAAGCGGCACGCTCGTCCAGGCTGACGTGCCGTGACCTGCTCGTCCCCGCATGGCCGGGTGACGCCGTCAGGCCGTCACCACCGCACTTCCACCCGCTCCTCCTGCGCGATCCGGTCCAGCCTCTCGGCCGGTGTCCCCGGCTCGGCCAGCACCAGCGACCCGCCGGAGCGCCACACCGCCAGCGCCTGCTCGAGCAGCTGCTCGATCGTGCCGGGGGAGACCAGCACCCGCACCGGGGCGGCCTCATCGTCCGCGTCGTCGGCTGCGGCGCCGTCGCCGAGCTCAGCCGAACCCGTGGCCCAGGACGTCAGCTCGCCGTAGGTCGCCTCGAGGTCGTCGCTCGTCAGGGCGAGGTCGTCGTCCTCAGGCTCGCTCACGTAGCTGAGCGCGTCCCCGTACGTCATCACCTCGGCGGCGGCGTCGACGACGCCGCCGGGCAGGTCGTCGCCGTCCCACCGCATGGCCAGCGCCGGCAGGGCGACGGCGAGCACCAGGTCGGCCGCGTCCTCGCCGGGCGCCTCGCCTGGGCGGTGCGTCACCACCACCTGGGCCTCGCCGTCGCTGTCCTCCGTGCCGGGCAGCACCAGTTGAGCCCCGGCCGTCCAGGTCGCGAGCGCCCACACGAGGGAGCGCCAGTGCACCGGCAGGTCGAGCACGACCTTGGTGCCGGGCTCGGCGTCGGCCTCCTCGATGAGCAGGTTGGCCGCCTTCGTCACCCAGTTGGCCAGCACCCGCCCGGACAGCTCGGTGCGCTCGCCGTCGGCGCCGTACCAGGTGAGGCGCGGGCTCGTGGCCTCGGTGCCCGCGAAGGACGCGAGCAGGTCGCCGGGCAGGGTCTGGGGAAGGCTCATGCCGGTCAGCCTAGGGTTTGGCGGCGTGTTGAGCGCCGAGTTGCGGCCTCCTCCGGGGCGTGATCGGCTCGCCCTCAGGTGAATACGGGGTGACTCGTCCATAACAATCTGGCAACGGCCGTCGCGACACGCCGCCCGACACGCCGCATTCGTGGCCCTGGCCACAAAAGTGCCCGTCCGTATAGCACTCAGGGGCTTGACGGAACAGGATGACACGCGTGTAATTTCATGCAGAGAAGCCGCTGATAGCGAACGAGGGAGACAGCCGTGTGGAACATTCTCGGTGACGGTCCGCTGGCCTCGGGCACGGCGGCGACCGAGCGCGTCTCCGCCGACGTGCTCAGCCTGTTCCAGGACGGCGGCGACGACGACGGCGCGCTCGCCTGGCAGGACCGCGCCCTGTGCGCGCAGACCGACCCCGAGGCGTTCTTCCCCGAGAAGGGCGGCTCCACCCGCGAGGCGAAGCGGGTGTGCACCTCCTGCGAGGTGCGCGCCGAGTGCCTCGAGTACGCCCTGGCCCACGACGAGCGCTTCGGCATCTGGGGCGGCCTGTCCGAGCGCGAGCGTCGCAAGCTCAAGCGCCGCGCGGTCTGAGGCGCCCGCCGGCATGGCGGAACAGCGTTTCGCGTCATCAGTTCCCGCACGGCCCTCCACCCTCGCGGTGGTGGTCAGCGCGGGGGTCTCCGCCTACCTCCCGCGCACCCTCGCCGCCCTCGCGCGGCAGCGCCACCTGCCCGACGTCGTCCTCGTCGTCGACGTCGTCGGCCCGGGCAAGGACCTGGGCACCGGCGTCCCCGTCCACGAGGCGGTCGCGGCCGCCGGCCTGGAGGACGTCACCCGGGTCCGCGTGGTCAACGCCCCCGAGGCCGGCACCTTCGGCGAGGCCGTCCGGCAGGGGCTCGTGCAGTATGTCGCCCTCGTCGAGCGCGCCGCCGCCAAGGCCCGCAAGCGCGGCTACGCCCTCACCGGCGCCCGCACATCCTGGTCGGGCGTGACCGGCGAGCTCAACCCCGTCACCACCGGCGAGATTCGCGCCGTCGGCGCCCACGGCGCCGAGCCGGACCGCGACGCCGCCCCCGACTGGCTCTGGCTGCTGCACGACGACTCCGCCCCCGACGCCGCCGCCCTCGACCACCTGCTCCACGCCGCCGAGTCCGGCCGCTCCATCGCCGTCCTCGGCGCCAAGCAGCGCGACTGGGACGAGCCTTCCCGCCTCCTCGAGGTCGGGCTGCGCGCCACCCGCTCCGGCCGTCGCCTCCCGGACATCGAACCCGGCGAGATCGACCAGGGCCAGCACGACCACCGCGAGGACGTCCTCGCCGTCGGCACGGCCGGCGCGCTGGTCCGCCGGGACGTCTGGCAGCAGCTCGGCGGCACCGACCCCGCGCTCGGGCCCTTCGGCGACGGCCTGGACCTCTCCCGCCGCGCCCGGCTGGCCGGTCACCGCGTCGTCGTCGTCCCCACGGCGATCGTCTACCACGCCCGCGCCTCCTACCTCGGCCTGCGCGGCCAGGGCGGGCCGCCGGCCCTCGCGCTCGACGGCGTGGGCGCGGCCGCCGCCGTGGGCCAGACCCAGCCCGACGCCCGCCGCTCCTTCCCCGCTCGGCGCCGCGCCCAGGTCTACAACGCCCTCCTCGCGGCGCCCGCCGCCGTCCTGCCGCTCCTCGCGCTCGGCCTGCTGGTGCTCGCCCCGCTGCGCGCCCTGTGGCGCGTGGCCACCAAGGAGCTCACCCTCGCCGGCGCCGAGCTGACCGCCGTCGCCGGCGCGCTGCGCCCCGGCGCCCTGTGGCGCGCCCGCCGCGCCGAGAAGCGCACCCGCCGCATCCCCGCCCGCTCCCTGGCGCCGCTGGAGGCCACCGGCAAGCAGGTCCGCCGCGCCCGCCGCGACGCCCGCCGCCAGCTCGCGGCCGCCCGCCGCGCCACCCAGGCGCCCAGCGAGCTGGAGATCGCCGAGCGCGCGGCGCTGGCCCGCAGGCGACGGATCACGCTCGCTGCCCTGGCGCTGGTGCTCGTCGCCGTCTCGCTGGCCACCTTTCTACCGGTCGTCCTCGGGGGCGCGCTCACCGGCGGGGCGCTGCTGCCCGCCGACGCGGGCCTGGCGGAGATGTGGCGCGCCGCCCGCTCCGGCTGGGTGCCCGCCGGCGACGGCGCCGTGGGACCGGCCGACCCGCTCCTGCAGGTCCTCGCCGTCCTCATGCTGCTCGTCGCCCCGTTTGGCGCCGACGCCAACGCCCTGGTCGCCGCCCTGGTGCTGGCCGCGATCCCGCTCGCCGGGGTCGGCGCGTGGTTCGCCGCCGGCGCCGCCACCCGCTCGGTCGCGCTGCGCGCCTGGGCCGCGCTCGTCTGGGCGCTGGCGCCGTCGCTGCTCCTCGCGCTCGGCCAGGGCCGCCTCGGCGCCGTCCTGGCCCACCTCGCCCTGCCGTGGGTGGCCCTGGGCCTGGCCCGCACCGCCGGGGTGAACCGGCGCGACGTCGTCCTCTCCGGCCTCGTCGGTGCCAGGCGCACCGCCCTGGCTCGCGCCCGGGAGGCCGGCGGCGCCGCGGCCGCCGACGGGGCCGAGGCCGCGCCCGCCGACGCGGCCGCGCGGGACGACCACCGCGTCCACGCCGGGTCCATCGCCGCCGCGGCGGGCGCCTCGCTGGCGCTGGCGGTGGCGGCCGCCGGCGCGCCGGTGCTGCTGCCCGCCGCGATCGTGCTGGTCGTCCTGCTCGCGCTGGTGGTGCCCCGGCGCCGCCGCTGGGTGCTTGCCGTGCCGCTGCCCGCCCTCGCGCTGCTCGGCCCGCTGCTCGTGGAGGCGCTGCGCGACGTCGATGCCGGCAGCTGGCGCCTGCTGCTCGCCGACCCCGGCGCCCCCTACGCCTCCGTGCCCGGCCCGTCCTGGCTGGCGCTGCTCGGCTGGCCCGTCGCGCCGCCGGCCTTCCCGGGCCCGGGCGAGACGGGCTGGGTCGGCGCCGTGGGCCGGTGGGCGCTGCTCGCCGGCGGCGTCACCCTGGTGCTCGCCGCCCTGGCCGCGCTGCTGCGGGGCACCGGCCGCGCCCGCGCGGTGCGGGCCGGCTGGCTGGTCGCCGTCGTCGGCCTCGCGGTGACGCTCGCGAGCTCCCGCACGGACGTCGCGCTCGGCGCCGGCCCGGCGGGCGCCACCGAGCTGGTCCGTGGCTGGCCCGGCACCGGCGTCAGCCTGGTGGTCCTCGGCCTGCTCGTCGCCGCCGTCGCCGGGGCCGACGGGCTGCGCGGCGCGCTCGGCGCGCGCAGCTTCGGCTGGGCGCAGGTGGGCGCCACCGCGCTCAGCGTGCTGGCCTTCCTCGGCCCCCTCGTTACCGCGGGCGGCTGGGCGGTCGCCGCCCGCCAGGGTTACGAGCGGCCGACGGCGCTGCTCGCCGTCGAGGGCCGCAGCGCCCCGCCGGTGCCCGCCGTGGCGGCCGAGATGCAGGACTCACCGCAGCGCTCCCGCGCGCTGGCGCTCACCCCGGTGGGCGACACCGTGCGCGCGGAGGTCTGGCGCGACCGCGGCCCCCAGCTGACCGAGACGTCCGCCGCCGTGGCCGCCCGCGACCTGGTCGGCGCCCCGGCCGCGGAGCCCGCCGCGCCGGACGACGCCGCGGACGCCGAGCTCGCGCAGCTCGTCGCCGGCCTGAGCGTCGGCGCGGGCCAGGCGGGCGTCGCCGACCGGCTCGGCGCGCACGCGATCGGCATCGTCATCGTGCCGCCGGAGAAGGACTACCTGCCCGCCGGCACCGAGCCGCGCACGGCCGAGCGCCGCGCCCTGGTCGCCGAGCTCGACGCCACCGCCGGGCTCGAGCGCATCACCGAGAACGCCTCCGGCGCCGTCTGGCGCGTGGCCCGCGGGGACGGCGACGACGCCGCCTCCTCCGTCGCCCGCGCCCGTGTGGTCGACGCCGAGGGGGAGTGGGTGCGGGACGTCGACGCCGGCGCCGTGCAACTCCGCACGGTGCTGCCCAGGGGGCCGGAGGGCCGCACGCTCGTGCTGGCCGAGCGGGCCGACGCCGGCTGGCGCGCCTGGTACGACGGGCGGCCGCTGCGCGCCACCAGCGACGGGTGGCGCCAGGCGTTCGAGCTGCCCGCGCACACCGGCACGCTGACGGTGCGGTACGAGGCGCCGCTGGGTACCGCGTGGGCGTGGCTGCAGGGCGGCGTGTTCGCCCTGGCGGTGCTGCTCGCGCTGCCGATCCGGCGCCGACGGACGGAGGTCGAGTGATGGGCTGGCGCTGGAAGGACCGCCGGAGGGACGAGGCGGACACGCCGCGGGCCGTCACCGACGGCGGGCGGGCGGAGTCCGGCGACGGGACGCGTGCCGAGCGCGCGGCCGGCGAGCCCGGGACTCCCGCGCCGGCCGAGCGCGAGTCCGCGGCCCACGGGCCTGCCGAGCCCGCACCCGCAGCCCCCGAGCCTGCCGAGCCCGCACCCGCAGCTCCCACGCCTGTTAGGGCGGCGCCCGCGGCCCTCCCGCCTAGCGAGCCCTCGTCCGCGGCCCACGGGCTTGACGAGCGCGCGCCCGCGGCCCCCGAGCCCGCCGAGCCTGACGGGGTGCCGGCGGACGCGACGGCGCCGGCCGGCACCCCTGCGCCCGAGACTCCCACGGCGAGCGAGCCCGCGCCCGACGAGGCTGGGGCGGACGCCGCGGCCCCGGTTGGGAGGCCGCTCAACGGCGCCACCGCGGCCCGCCGCCGGGAGCCGCGCGGTCGCGTGGTGCTGCGCCGGGCCGGCGCCACGACGTCGGCGCTCGTCCTGCTGGCCGCCGCGGCGGGCATCGTCGTCGCGGGCGAGTACCTCCCCGCCGCGGACGCCACCGACGTGGCCGCGCCCCGGGTGGACGTGCCGGCCGGCACCTTCACCGCCGTGTGCGCCGGACCGCCGTCCCAGGTCGGCGACGCCGGCATGTCGGTGGACCCCGAGCTCGCGGGCGACGTCACGAGCACCACCCGCACCCAGCTGCTCACGCTGCCGCGGGAGGACGCCGCCGCGGCCGAGGGCGCGTACACGCTGGTGGGCGGCGGCGCGCCCCAGCAACTCGCCCGCACCGGCGAGGTGCGCGGCGCCGTCGTCGAGCCGACGGGCGCCGGGCTGCTCGAGGCCGAGCCCGCCGGGGACCTGACCGCGCTCGCCGCCGGCGCGACCGTCGCACGCACCGACGCCGGCGACCTGCGCGGTCTGACCGCCACCGCCTGCGAGGCCCCCGCCACCACGACCTGGCTGGTCGGCGGCTCCACCGAGGTGGGCGACAGCGCCCAGCTCGTGCTGACCAACCCCGGCCAGACCCCCGCCACCGTGGACGTGGCCGTGTGGACGTCGCTGGGCGCCACCGTGGCGCCGCTGCTCAGCGGCGTGGTCGTCGCTCCCGGCGAGCAGACGACGGTGCTGCTCGAGGCCGCCGTCACGGCGGACCCGCAGCTCGCGCTGCGGGTGGACGCCAGCGGCGGGGAGGTCACCGCCGTCGTCCGGGACCACCAGCTCGACGGCGTCGTCCCGGCGGGCATCGACAACGTCACGACCGCCCGCGCCCCGGCGCTCACGCAGACCATCCCCGGCGTGGTGCTGGCGGAGTCGGACGTGGAGGACTCCGCGTCCTCCCTCGTGCGGCTCGTCAACCCGGGCGAGGAGGTCGCCACCGCGGCGGTGAGGCTGCTCGGCCCCGACGGCGAGCAATCCATCCCGGGCGCCGAGGCGGTCGAGCTCTACCCGGGCGCCGTCGTCGACATCACCCTCGCCGGCATCGCCCCCGGCGCCTACGGCGTCGAGATCACCTCGGACCAGCCGGTGACCGGCGCGGTCCAGCTGGCCCGCACCGGTAGGCCGGGACAGCTGGACCCGGACGTGGCCCCCGTGGACCGCGCCTGGACGCCCGCCGCCGCGCCGCTCAACTCCGGCACGCTCCTCGTGCCCGGCGCCGGCGACGTCGTCGGCGCCGCCAGCGTCACGCTGACCAACCCCGGCGACGCCGAGGTGCGGGCCGAGCTCGTCCCGGTCAGCGCCGCGGGCGCCGTCGGCGAGCCCGTGGCCGTGACCGTGCCCGCCCGCGGGACGGCCGCGACGGCGACGGCGGACCTGGGCGACGACGTCGCGGCGGTGCACGTGCGCGCCGAGGGCGCGGGCGTGGCGGCCGCGGTCGTGCTCACCGCGCCGGCCGCGGACGGCGAGCTCATCTCGGTGCTGCCGGCGATCAGCGACCCGCACGACGACCGCTCGGTGCGCGTCGAGGTGCTGAGGCGGTAGGGCGGACCCACGGTCGCAGGCTAGGCAGGCCGCGCGGTCGCTTCGCTCGGCATACCAGCAGACTTACGGGCAAGCCTGCCGATCGGTTATGCGGCGATGTCGCCGCGCACGCGCGCCAGCAGCTGCCGGGTGGCGACGACCTGCTCGTCGTGGATGGCGTGCGCGTCGCCCGCGCAGACCTGCAGCTCGACGTCGGCGCCGCGCAGCCACAGGGCGTCGGCGGTCTCCTCGACACGGCGCATCGGCACGTGCGGGTCCGCCTCGGCCACCGACACCAGCACCGGGCGGCCGTCCCAGCGGCCCTCCACCGGCGGGCGGGTGCCGGCCGGACCGAGGTACCCGCCGGCGAGCAGGACGGCGCCGGCGTAGGTCAGCGCCGGCGAGGCCACGATGTGGTGGGCCAGCACGCTGGCGCCCTGGGAGAACCCGAGCAGCACGGTGCGGGCCGGGGCGAAGCCGGAGCGGGTGATCTTGGTCAGCGCGGCCTCGACGGCCAGCAGGGCGTCGTCGAGCTCGGGCCGGTTGGCGTCGAGGTCGTCGGTCAGCGCGCCGGGGTACCAGCTGCCGGAGGGGGAGATGGGCGCGAAGTACGCCGCCCGGTGGTCGGCCACCCGGCGGGTGAGCGCCCTCATGTCGTCGGCGCCCTGGCCGATCCCGTGCATCACCAGCACTGCGGTGGTGGCCGTGTTGAGCGGGGCTCCCCACCGCTCCACGGCTGGTTGCGACGGGCCGTCCGTCATTTGGTCGCCTCCCGGGGCCTTGCGAACTCGTGCCGATCTCTCGGCGTGATGGAGGTGTCCCGTGAGGACCGCTTGATCAACCCATCGGAAGAACCGTACCCCGGATAAGGACGCGCGTGGTTTGAAAGGTCGGCCTCAGCCCCTGCCAGCGGGCACCGCCGGGAGGGCCGGAACGCGCCCGGATGCCGCCGTCAGGTGCGAATTTCCGCCGTCTCTGGAGGCGGCCCGGGGGGAGCGGGCAGCCCGCCGGGCCGCCCGCGGCACGGCAGGTCAGTAGCCGTCCGGGTACTCCGGGTCGACCTCCTCCGGGGCCCGCCCCAGCATCGCCGCGACCTGCTCCACGAGCACCAGGCGCACGATCGTCTCGATCTCCTCGGCGTCCTCGGCCCGCGCGAGCACCGGGCGCCGGTAGACGACGATGCGGTGGGTGAGCCCGCCCACGGCGTCGGCGGGGAAGTAGCGCCCGAGCGCCACGGTGCGGTGCTCCCAGGGCGCCGGGTCCGACGGCGGGACCTCCTCGACGGCGAACTCCACCCCGTCGAGCTGCTTGGCCCAGCGCCGCTCCAGCCGCCGCACGCAGCGCAGCACGACGTCGTCGAACTTGTCCGCACGCGTGCGCCAGCCGGGCAGCGACGGCGGGATGAGCGGACCGCGGAGCCCGCGGCCGTGCCGGTCGCGCCGCCGCGCCGGCGTCCGCGCGGGCAGCGCGGGCACCGGGGGCTCGACGTCAGGCACCCGACGAGGCTAGCCGAGGCCGCTGCGGTCGAGCTGGCGGTCCGGCGGCGCGGCCGGGCTCGCCGGTGCGGCGGCGGGGGTGCGCACCCGGCTCGCCGGTCCGACGGCGGGGGCGACCGGCTCGCCGGCGCGGTTGCCGACGGGCCACGAACGGGGTAGGCGGGCCCACGGCGTGGATGCGCCGGTCCGCGGGCGCGAGGATGTAGCGTCGGCAGACGTGAGAGCCGTACGCCAGTGCAGCAGGGCCGCCTGCGACCGTGCCGCCGTGGCCACGCTCACGTACGTCTACGCCGACTCCACGGTCGTCCTCGGCCCGCTCTCGACCGCCGTCGAGCCCCACGCCTACGACCTGTGCGACGTGCACGCCGAGCGCCTGACCGTGCCGCGCGGGTGGGACGTCGTGCGGCTGGCCACCGAGTTCAAGCCCGCCGCGCCCTCCAACGACGACCTCGTCGCCCTCGCCGACGCCGTCCGCGAGGCCTCCCGAGCCAAGCCGCACGCGGCCGCGCCCGCGCAGCGGCCCGGCTCCGCCGTCCCTGCGCCCGTCACCCACCACCTGCCCGAGCCGGCCGCCGACGGCGAGATCGGCCGCCGCGGGCACCTGCGGGTGCTGCAGGGCGAGGGGGAGTAGCCCCCGCCGTCCGCCGTCGCCCCGGCGGTACGCTGGCCGCAGACCCCCACACGCAGGAGCACCGGCATGAGCGAGACGACTTCCCGCACCTTCAACTTTGGCGTCGACCCGTGGGTGCGGCGGATCCTGCGCTGCCCGGTCACCGGCACCGAGCTCGTCGACAGCGTCGGCCCGGACGGTACGCCCGAGCTGGTCTCCACCAGTGCGGCGAACCCGCTGGCGTACCCGGTGCGCGACGGCGTGCCCATCCTGCTGGCGTCCGAGGCGCGGCGCGTGGACAGCGTGCCCGGCATCGACGAGGAGTAGACCGCCCTCCAGCGGGCGTGCCGTCAGGCACGGCGGCGCTGGTTCTCCCGCGGCGGCGCTGGTTCTCCCGCGGCGGCGCTAGGTCTCCATGCGCCGCGTCGCGGTCTCTCGGTGCCGTGTTCGCAGCGCGAACTCTTCGAACACGCGGCCGGTTGTGTTCTGCGACCGTTACCGCCACCGCACGGCCGGGCATCCAGCTGGTCGGCCGTCCGGGTGCCTGTCGTCGACACCTGTGCCAATGTGTGCACCTCGTGCGGCCGGACGGCGACGTCGGCCATCCACCGAGGCGGAGGCGCGGATGGGTGTTCCCGAGCGGGACCTGCAGCCCCTGCCCGGGAACGGGCGCACCGTCGTGGCGGGCTTCGAGAGCACCTACGTCCCCGCCTTCGGGGTCGACGCCCTCGAGCTGACCCACCACGCCCGGCGCTGGCCGGAGGACCTCGACGCGGTCCTGGACACCGGGGTGCGGCACCTGCGCTATCCGCTGCGCTGGCACCGCATCGAGCCCGAGCCCGGCCGGTTCGACTGGGCGGAGACCGACGCCGTCCTCGGGCACCTGCGTGAGCGCGGCGCGGTCCCGATCGTCGACCTGGTCCACCACACCAGCTATCCCGACTGGCTCTCCGACGGCTTCCGCGGCCGGGACTTCGGCCCGGCGTTCTTGCGGTTCGCCGAGGCGGTGGCCACCCGGTACCCGTGGCTGCCGGCGTACACGCTGTTCAACGAGCCCTTCGCCACCCTCTTCCTCGCCGGGCACCAGGGGCTGTGGCCGCCGTACGACACCGGCGACGACGGGTTCGTCCGCCTGCTGCGCTCCGTCCTGCCCGCGCTGGCCGAGGCCGCCGCGTGCTGGCGCGACCTGCTGCCCGGCGCCCACCACGTCTGGGTGGACACCGCCGAGCACCACACCGGCGTCGGCCCCGGCCTCGACCACGCCATCCTGTGCAACGACCGGCGCCACGTCGTCCTCGATCTCGCGCTCGGGCACGACCTCGATCCCGAACGGCCGTACCTGCGACAGCTGCTCCAGGCGGGCGGCGAGCCACTCCTCGCGCTGCCGCCCGTGCAGGTGGACGTTCTGGGCCTGGACTACTACTCCCACTCGGAGTGGTACTACGACGAGGTCAGCGGGCACGCGCCCTCCCCGCACCCGGTCGGCTTCGCCGCCGTCGCGGAGGTCTACGGCCGGCGCTACGGGCTGCCGATGATGCTCACCGAGACCAACGTGCGCGGCCTGCCCTCGGACCGGGTGTCCTGGCTGCGCCACATGCTCGAGGAGTACGAGGCCGCGCTGGCCCGCGGCGTGCCGCTGCACGGGTTCTGCTGGTTCCCCCACGTCAGCTCCTGCGACTGGGACTCCCTGCTGGCCCTGTGCCGGGGCCGGGCGGACCCGGTGGGCGTGGTCGACCTGCTCGACGACGGTGCCCGCGAGCGGACCGTGTTCACCGACGCCTGGGAGGCGGCGGTGGCCGGCGCGCCCGTCACCGACCTGCCCGCCTACCGGTTCCAGGCGCCCTGCGACGCCGAGCTCGCCGGGCTCCTGCCGCGGATGGCGCACTGGCCGTGGCAAGACGCGCCGCCCGCCGAGCGGGTCCCGCCCATGGACCTCGACGTCGCCCCGACCGATCCCCAACCCGATCCCGCGCCGATGGCCGGCGTGGGCTCCCGAAGGAGGCAGCTGTGACCAGTCCCGACCTCGTCGTCGTCTCGCACCTGCGCTGGTCCTGGGTCTGGCAGCGACCTCAGCACCTGGTCTCCCGGCTGGCGCGGCGGCGGGCCTCCGGCGGCGCCCGGACGTTCTTCGTGGAGGAGCCCCTGCCCACAGACGTGCCTGGCCCGCGGCTGCGCACCGAGCAGGTCGACGGCGTCACCCGGATCTGGCTGGAGATCCCCGGCTCCCCCGACGAGGACCCGTCGCCGAACTTCGACGACCCCCGCGCCCGCGGCTACGCCGACCTCCTCGCCGGACTGCTCGCGCGCCTGGGCCGCCCGGCCGCGCCAGATGTGTGGCTCTACACCCCCATGGGCCTGGACCTGGCCCGGCGCCTCACACCCGGGCGGGTGGTCTACGACGTCATGGACGACCTCGCCTCCTTCCTCAAGGCGCCCAAGGGACTGATCCTGCGCCAGCAGCGCCTGCTGGCCATGGCCGACCTCGTCTTCACCGGCGGCCGCTCGCTGCACCGGGCGGTGACGGCGCAGCGCAGGGACGGCGTCCACCTTTTCCGCAGCGGCGTCGAGGCCGGCCACTACGCCGCGGCACGGGAGCTGCGCCGGCCCCGGACCACCCACGTGGCCGGCTACGTGGGGGTCTTCGACGAGCGCATCGACCTGCCGCTGGTGGCCGACCTGGCCGCGCGGCTGCCCGACTGGACCGTGCGGATCGTCGGGCCCATCTTCAAGATCGACAAGGCCTGCGCGCCCACGGCCCCGAACATCGAGTACGCCGGGATGATGAGCTACGAGGACCTGCCCGCCGCGATGGCCGGCTTCGACGTCGCCCTCATGCCCTTCGCGCTCAACGAGGCCACGCGGTCCATCAGCCCCACCAAGACCCTGGAGTACCTCGCCGCCGGGCTGCCGGTGGTCTCCACGCGGGTGCCGGACGTCGTCGCCGACTTCGCCTCCGTCGTCCACCTGGCCGACGACGGCGCCCAGTTCGCGGCGGCGTGCCGGCAGGTGGCCGAGCACGACTGCGCCATGCGTGACGAGCGGGTGGCGCCCCTCCTTGCGCGGCAGGAGTGGGACGCCATCGCCCACGCCATGACCCGCCTGCTCGACGCCGGCGCCGGTGCCGGCCGCCGGGCGGGGGAGGCGACGGCATGAGCGTGGAGGGCGCCCGGCCCACGCCGCTCGCGCAGGACATGGACCACGCGCACCGGCTGGCCGTGGCGGCGGCGACGGCCGGCCTGCAGGACGCCGGGCTCGGGCCGGCGCGCCTGACCGGGGAAGGCGTGCGGCTGCTGGCGGACGCGGCGGTGTCCTCGGCGACGCCGTTCCTGCGCGCGCCGCTGCTGGCGCGCCTGTCGCGGGTGTTCCTGCTCCATCCCCCGCCGGGCGGCGTGGCCGAGACGTGCCCCACCTGCGCGGTGCCGGTGCCGTGCGCGACGGCGCAGGCGCTTGTCACCTGACGCGGGGATGCCGGCGGTGCGCGGGGGTGTGCCGGTCGGTCCGGGTGCGCACGGAAAGTCGGTCGGTCGGGGCCGGCGACGGCGGGCGCGGCCTGAGGTCGGACGTGCCCGGTGGGCGGGGGCGGCCTGAGGTCCGACGGTTCCGGATGGGCGGGGGCGGCCTGAGGTCCGACGGTTCCGGATGGGCGGGGGCGGCCTGAGGTCCGACGGTTCCGGATGGGCGGGTGCGGCCTGAGGTCCGACGTGCGGACGACGCGTGGGCGGCACCGCCCGGGCCATGACGTGCGCCGCACCGCGGACGCACTAACGTGTGGCCCCGAGATTCCGTTGACCGAGCGAGGAGCACACATGTCGGCGAGCGGTGGGACCCGGGCGATCATGGCCGCCCTGACGGCGAACATCGGCATCGCCATCTCGAAGTTCGTCGCGTACGTGCTGACCGGCTCGAGCTCGATGCTGGCGGAGTCGATCCACTCCGTCGCCGACTCGAGCAACCAGGTGCTCCTGCTGATCGGCGGCAAGCGGGCGGCCCGCCGCGCGTCCGCCGTCCACCAGTTCGGCTACGGCCGCGCCCGCTACGTCTACGCCTTCATCGTCTCCATCGTCCTGTTCACCCTCGGCGGCCTCTTCGCGCTGTACGAGGCGTGGCACAAGTTCGCCGACCCCCACCCGATCGAGTCCTGGCAATGGGTGCCCGTGACGGTGCTGGTGGTCGCGATCGGCCTGGAGACGCGTTCCTTCTGGGTCGCGATCCAGGAGGCGAACGCCGTCCGCGGCAAGCGTCCGATGATGGAGTACGTCAAGACCTCCCGGTCTCCGGAGATTCCGGTCATCCTGCTGGAGGACTTCGGCGCGCTGGTGGGCCTCGTATTCGGCCTCTTCGGCGTGAGCATGACCCTGGTGACTGACGACGGCCGCTGGGACGCCGTGGGGTCCGCGGCCATCGGGGTGCTGCTCGTGATCATCGCGGTGTTCCTGGCCATCGAGATGTACTCGATGCTCATCGGCGAGTCGGCGATGCCGGAGCACCACGACGCCATCGAGCGCGCGCTGCCCGGTGAAGGCGTGGAGCACGTGATCCACATGCGCACCATGCACCTCGGCCCCGATGACGTCCTCGTCGCGGCCAAGGTCGCCGTCCCGGCCGGGTCGACCGCCGCGGAGATCTCCGCCGCCATCGACCGGGCGGAGGAGCGCGTGCGGGCCGCCGTGCCGCTGCGCGCCCAGATCTACCTCGAGCCGGACGTGTACAGCGCCGAGCGGACCACCGGCGGGTCCACCGCCGCCGGCCCGGCCGGCGAGCCGGTGGTGCCGGGGCACTGACGAGACGTCCCGGTCGCACTGCGCGGGGGCGCTATCACGGTTCCCACACGAGCCCGGCGAGCGCGTCGAGCACCTCCGGGTCGGCGCGCCCGCACGGGTGCAGCGCCCGCCGTCCCGGCCACCCAGCCGTCCGCTCGCTCACCCCCGTCCTCACCCCCGTCCGCTCGCTCGGCCGCGCCGTCGGTCGATCCCGCCGTCCGCTTGCTCGGCTCCGCCGTCGGTCGATTCCGCCGTCCGCTCGACGCGCGCCGGCCCGTCCAGCGGGCTGTCCCACGCCGGCCTCTCCAGCGGGCTCGACCCGCGCCGGCCCGTCCAGCGGGCTCCGGAGTAGTTCCGTCAGGCTATTCCTGACGATGTTCACCCAAAGACGCCACCGCGCATGCCGGGCCGCACGGCCTCGGCATGCCCGCCCACCCGCGCGAGCGCAGGGCGATCGCTACCTGGCGAGCCACCAGGCACGGTGTGACGGTCACATGGCGCCAGCGGTACCGCAGCGTGAGCTCGCGGGCGAGGACCGTGACAGCGTTGTCGCGCCAGACGTCTGCGTCCGTGCGGCCGTACGGATGGGCGAGCTGGCCATCGAGCTCTACACGGACACCGAGGCGGGCGTACCGGCAGTCGGCCCGCAGCCAGGTGCCGTCGAGCGCCTCACGGGATTGAAGAGTGGACCGGGGGAGGCCATGGCGGCGCTCGATGCGGTGGTAGCGGTACTCGAGTGCCGACTCGACGCCAAGATCGACGGCCGACAACAGCTCGCGCAGCAGCCGCCGGTGCCGCAGCCTGGGTAGCCGGTCGGCCTGATCGAGAATCTGCTCCGAGCGGAAGTTGCGCTGCACCGCCCGGCACAGGAGGCTGACGGCCTCGTCCTCGGTCGTGGTGGGTAGGTCGATGAGGTCGAGCACGGTCTCGATCGGGCCCGTGGCGCGCAACCGCCCCCATGCCTGCGGTATGTGGCGGCGGTACCGGATCAGCAGCCCAGGCTGGTGCCGGATGCGCCGCTCGTGCGGCACGCTGACGTGGATCATCGCCCCCGGAGAGTCGACGAGGTTGTGGTGGAACGCCGCGCTGGTGTGGCTCAGCGCTGCGCCGCGGCCGGCGTACAGCAGCGCCGCACGGGCCGTGCTTCGCCACCGGGGACGTCCGGTGTGCGTCAGGTAGACACCGGGAAAGAGCCGCGTCCAGCGCTTTCGTGTCACCTGTCTCGAGATCCAGTCCGGCGTCGCGCCGCAGGCGATCAGCTGCGCTCGCGTGACCACGCCGTCCTGCCCGGTCGCGAGCCGCTCGATGCGGTCGATGTCCGCGCGAGCTGCCATGGCGAGATGCTGAAGGTGCAGACGTCGTCCCTGCGGGGGCTGACCCCCGTGTTGTGGACGGATCGGCATCGTCGCGGCGGTGTGCGGCTGGGGAGCTGGGAGCGTTTCACACGCGGGGCCCGCGCACCCGTCTGGTGTGCCATTGTGGGCTTCCCCTCTTATCGTGGAGGCATCGCCCCCAAGGAGGAACGGCGATGGAGACGCGGCGGAGGTTCGACCGGGAGTTCAAGGAGGGCGCGGTGCGGATCGTCCGGGAGACCGGCAAGCCGATCGCGCAGGTCGCCCGGGAGCTGGGCATCAACGACGGCACGCTGGGGAACTGGGTCGAGCTCGACCGGCGGGCGCGCGAGGGCGGGGACGGCACGCTGGAGGAGAGCGAGCGCGCCGAGCTGCGCCGGCTGCGCAAGGAGAACGCCGAGCTCGCGATGGAGCGTGATGTGCTCAAGCGCTCGGTCGCCCTCTGGGTCAAGGAAGCGATGGGGCACTGAGCCTGGCTGCCTTCATCGCCGCCCAGAGGGCAGTGCACCACGTCCCGTACGCGGTGTCCTGCCGCGCCCTGGGGGTCTCCCCGGCCTGGTTCTACAAGTGGGTCGGCGGGGAGGTCTCGGTGCGGCGTAAGCGCCGGGCGGCGCTGGCCGCCCAGGTCGCCTATCTCTTCGCCCGGCACCACGGCACCTACGGCTCCCCGCGGATCACCGCGGACCTGCGTGCGGCCGGCTGGCGGGTCTCGGTGAACACCGTCGCGGCGCTGATGGCCGAGCAGCACCTGGCCGCCCGGCCCAAGCGCCGACGCCGCGGCAGCACGCGGGCCGACCGGCGCGCCCGCAAGGCCCCCGACGCCCTGGGCCGCGACTTCGCCCCGCCGCCGATACCCGATCAGCGCTGGTGCGGGGACCTGACCGAGCTGCCCACCGACGAGGGCAGGTTCTACCTCGCCGCGGTGCTGGACCTGCACTCGCGCCGCTGCGTCGGCTTCGCGATGGACGCCCACCACGACGCCCCGCTGGCCCGGGCGGCCCTGTGCGTGGCGATCGCGAGCCGCGGCGGGTCCGTGGCCGGCGTGGTCTTCCACTCCGACCAGGGCGGGGAGTACACCGGGGAGATCTTCGCCCGGGCCTGCCGCAGCGCCGGCGTGACCCAGTCGATGGGCCGCACCGGCTCCGCGCTGGACAACGCGGTCAGCGAGAGCTTCAACAGCACCGTCGAGTTCGAGCTGCTGCGCCGGCACCACTTCGCCACCCGCGAGCAGGCGCGCCGCGTGACCGCCGGATGGATCGATGAGTACAACACCACCCGCCGGCACTCCACCGACGCCATGCTCAGCCCCGTCGAGTACGAACGCTCCCTCGCCACCGGCCAGGGCCACCGGGACAAGCTCGCGGCATGAACCGCGCCGCACAAGCAGGCGGAGGCGGCTGCGCCGCCCGATCTCATCCGGCGCACCGCCCGCGCGGCCCAGGGTGGCGGTGCCGCCCCTCCGGCCTCAAGGGTCGCTGCGCGATCGCTGCGCGACGGCCTCCGGCCGCCCTTGACCCCGGAGCCTCTGCGACCCCGCCCGCGAGCCAGGACGCGGACAGGACGCCCACTAATCAGGTCTCCACGGTTCCAGGGGATTGCCATTGTCAGGGTATTCCTGACGTTTCTTACCCGGTGGCTCACGGGGGTGGGTGGTGGCAGGGGGGCTGGTGGCAGGGGTGGCTGCTGGCAGGTGGTGGCTCGCGCGCGGCGAGGGTGGTCGCTCATGCGCGGCGCAGGGAGTGGCTCGTGCGCGGCGCCCGGTCGGACGGCCGCCCCACCCGCCGGCGCCTGGCGCCCGGCAGTGCGGCGGCCCGGCAGTGCGGGCGGGCCCCGGCAGTGCGGCGGCCCGGCAGTGCGGGCGGGCCCCGGCAGTGCGGCGGCCCGGCAGTGCGGGCGGGCCCCGGCAGTGCGGCGGCCCGGCAGTGCGGGCGCTCCCCGGCTGGACGGCCGGCGCCCGGCTGTGCGCCGCGCAGCCAGTGCGCAGCGCCTTCGCCGTCTCGGTCGTGCCCCGACACAGATGGGGCTAACGTGACGACTGTCACAGTCGACGGCGACGGTGAGGTGGTGGGTGATGGGGGACGGCCTGATCTCACGGCGGGACGGCAGCAGCGGCGCGACCTCCGGGGGGACCTCCGAGGCGGGAGATCGCGCCGGGACCTGGGCGGCATCTCGCGGCGGGACTTCCTCGCGCTGTCGGCGACGGTGGGCGCGGGCGCCGCGCTCGCGGCGTGCGCCAACCCGGAGCCGCTGGTCGAGACCGGTCCGCCGCTCGGCGGCGGCTACGACGGCCCGCCGGTGACCATCGAGTACTGGAACGGGTTCACCGGCGGCGACGGCCCCGCGATGCGCCAGCTCGTCGCCGACTTCAACGACAGCCAGGATCTCATCACCGTCAAGATGAACGTGGTTCAGTGGGCGCAGTACTACCAGCGCGTGGTCGCGGCGGTGCACGCCGGGCAGGGCCCGGACGTCGGCGCCATGCACGTCGAGCAGCTCGCCACCCAGGCCGTGCGGCAGGGCATCAACCCGCTCGACGACGTGGTCGAGGACCTAGGCCTGTCCGCCGCGGAGTACCCGACCGAGGTGTGGGAAGCCGGCGTCTACGACGGCCGGCGCTACGGCATCCCGCTGGACGTGCACTCCCTCGGCAGCTACGGCAACCGGGAGGTCCTGCAGCAGGCCGGCATCACCGCACCGCCGGCCACCGGGGAGGAGCTGGAGGCGCAGCTCACGGCGCTGGTCGGGGCGGGGGTGGAGACCCCGTTCTGGATGCCCAACCGGTGGCCGGCGCACCTGATCTTCTACTCGTTGGTGTGGCAGTTCGGCGGGGAGCCCTACGCCGCCGACGGCACGGCCGCGACGTTCGACAGCGACGCCGGCGTGCAGGCCCTGACGTGGATGACCAGCATGGCCGAGCTGGGCTTCAGCCCGCAGAACGTCGCGCTCGACTCGCAGTACACCGCGTTCAAGAACGGCGAGGGCGCCTACACCTGGGACGGCATCTGGCAGATCAACGACCTGCTCACCACGGCCGAGAACATCGACTGGACGCTCGCGCCGATCCCCACCATCGGCACGGAGCCGGCGGTCTGGGCGAACTCCCACCAGCTGGTGCTCTTCCGCAGCCGCCGGCCCGACGAGAACCGGCTGCTCGCCAGCAAGGAGTTCCTGCGCTACCTGGTGGACAACTCGGCCGCCTGGGCCGCGGCCGGCATGATCCCCGCCCGCTCCGAGGCCCGCGAGACCCAGGAGTTCCGGGACAGCCCCCAGGCCGCCATCGCCGAGGCCATCCCGGCCATGCGGTTCCTGCCACCGGTCCCGGCGCTGGGCGAGGTGCAGGTGCAGACCCTGGAGACCGCCGTCTCCAACGCCGTCCTCGGCCGCGCGGACCCGGCGTCCGCCCTGAGCGCCGCCGCCGAGCAGGCCACCGCCATCATGCAGGCGAACCTGCGCAAGTTCGAAAGGGGAGGCTCGTGAGCGAGGCAGTCCTCGGGCGCGGTGCCGTCGTCGCCGCCGCGCCCGACACGCCCGCGCAGGCCCGCACCGCCGGCCGCGCGCGCGACAACCGCGACGGCTGGCTGTTCCTGGCCCCGTACCTGGTGATGTTCGCCGTCTTCGTCATCCTGCCGACGGCGATCGGTATCTGGATCAGCCTGCACGACTACGACTACACGCTGCCCGAGAAGCCGTTCATCGGGCTGGACAACTACGCCGGCCTGCTCAGCGGCGACTCGCCGTTCGCCGCGCCGTTCTGGAGCGGCATGGAGGCCACGGGGATCTTCACCCTCTTCTCCGTGCCGCTGCTGCTGGTGGTCCCGCTGGTCGTGGCCCTGGCGATGAACCTGAAGTTCCGCGGTCGGAACTTCTTCCGGGCCATGTACTTCGCCCCCTTCGTGCTCGGGGTGGCGGTGGTGGCGGTGCTGTGGCGGTACCTGCTCGACACCAACATCGGGCTGGTCAACTACTACCTCGACCTGGTCGGGCTGTCCGGGTCCATCCCGTGGCTCACCCAGCTGCCCTGGGCGTGGGTGTCGCTGGTGGGGGTGACGCTGTGGTGGACGCTGGGGTTCAACACGGTCATCTATCTGGCGGCGCTGCAGGACATCTCGCCCGAGCTGTACGAGGCCGCGAAGATGGACGGCGCGAACGCCTGGCAGCGGTTCTGGAACATCACCCTGCCGGGGCTGCGGCCGGTGCTGCTGTTCATCACCAGCGTCACGATCATCGCCTCGGTCAACATGTTCGGGCAGTCCTACCTGATGACCATCGGCGGGCCCGGCCAGGAGACCCGCACCGCGATCTACCAGATCGCGGAGACCGGCCTGACCAGCTTCAACTCCGGCGTCGCCTCCGCCATGTCGATGATCTTCTCGGTCTTCCTGGCGGTGATCAGCGTGGCCGTGTTCTTCCTCTTCCGTGAGCGCAACCCACGGGGGGCCGGAGGAGGGGAGGAAGCATGAGCACCGCGACCGCGACGAGGCCCACGGACCAGACCGGCGGACGGCGGAGGACCAACCGCTGGCTGCTGTACGCGCTCCTGGTGATCCTGACCCTGATCTTCATCTCCCCGCTGCTGTACATGCTCTCCACGTCGTTCAAGACGACGGCGGGGGCGGCGGCGCCCGCCCCGCAGTGGATCCCGGTCGAGCCCACCACCCAGGCGTACGAGTCGATCCTCACGACCAGCGGCACGCCGGTGCTGCGCTGGCTGCTCAACAGCGTGGTGGCCGCGGCGGCGCAGACGCTGCTCATCCTGGTCACCGCGTCCATGGCCGGCTACGCCCTGGCGCGGATCGACTTCAAGGGCAAGCGGATCATCTTCGCGCTGATCATCGCCACCCTGTTCGTCCCGCCGGTGATCCTGCTGATCCCGAACTACCTCGTGGTGGGGCGGCTCGGCTGGCTCGACACCCTGCTCGCCGTCATCCTGCCCGGCGCCGCCGGCGCGTTCGGCGTGTTCTTCCTGCGGCAGTTCTTCCTCGGCCTGCCCGTGGAGCTGGAGGAGGCCGCGCGGATCGACGGGGCGTCCCGGTGGCGCACCTTCCGGCAGATCATCCTGCCGCTGTCGCGCCCGGCGCTGGTCACGCTCGCGCTGCTGTCGTTCCTGACCAACTGGAACGACTTCCTGTGGCCGGTGTACGTGCTGTTCTCCCCGGAGAACCAGACGCTGCCCGCGGGCCTGTCGACGCTGCAGAACGCCAACGCGGTGCGCTACGACCTGCTGATGGCCGGCGCCGTCATCGCCAGCGCGCCGGTGCTGCTGCTGTACTTCCTCGCCCAGCGCTACATCGTCGAGGGGGTCGGTCGGGCCGGGCTGAAGGGATGAGCAGGACGCAGCGGGCCTACACGAACCCGGTGTGGCCGCACTACTTCGCCGACCCGTTCGTCCTCGCCGCCCAGGGCCGGTACTACGCGTTCGGCACCGGGCCGGGGGAGGCCGAGCAGTCGCTGCTGGCGCTGGCCTCGGAGGACATGGTGCACTGGCGCGACCTCGGCGTCGTGCTCGCGCCGGACGCCGTCCCGTCCGACGCCACGAACCTGTGGGCGCCCGAGGTCGCGGCCATGGACGGGGCCTACGTCATCTACTACTCCGCCGGCGTGGGGGACGTCGGGCACCGGCTGCGGGCGGCGACGGCGGAGCGGCCGGAGGGCCCGTACACCGACCTGGGCGCGCAGCTCGCCCCGGACGAGCCGTTCGCCATCGACCCGCACCCCTTCCGCGACGACGACGGCGCCTGGTACCTCTTCTACGCCGTCGACCGGCTGGAGGCGGCGCGGGTGGGCACGGCCGTCGTGGTGGACCGCATGCTCGGCCCCGACCGGCTGGCCGGGGATCCGCGGCCCGTGGTGGCGGCGACGGCGGACTGGCAGCTGTTCCTGGCCGGCCGGCCGATGTACGGCGCGACCTACGACTGGTACACGTGCGAGGGCCCGTTCGTGGTCAAGCGGCAGGACCGGTACTGGTGCCTGTACTCCGGCGGGAACTGGCAGCAGCCCACCTACGGGGTGTCGGTGGCGTCCGCGCCGCACCCGCTGGGGCCCTGGACTGAGGAGCCCGGGACGGGCCCGCGGGTCATCCGCACCCGGCCCGGCGTCGCGCACGGGCCCGGGCACGCGTCCGTGGTGACCGACGGCGCCGGGACGGACTGGCTCGTCTACCACGCCTGGGACCCCGCCGGCGGGGCGCGGCGCATGTTCGTCGACCGGCTGCGCTGGACCGAGCGCGGGCCGGTGTGCGCCGGGCCCACGAGCACGCCGCAGGCGGCGCCGGCCCTCGCCCCGGGCGCCGCGCACCCCGACGACGGGCACCACCTGAGGCGCGCCGGCGAGTCGGCGGCGCGCGCCGACGGCGAGGAGGCCGCCGGACCGTGACCCGCGCCCGCGGGACACTGACGAGAGGGGACGTCATGTGGTACGGCATGAACGGCGGCTGGGCGTGGGGCATCTTCGGGCTGCTCTTCGCGCTGCTGCTCATCGCGGCGATCGTGGTGCTCGTGCTGGTGGCCATCCGGATGATCCGCGGGCTGGGGCAGCAGGGGCAGCAGCAGTCCGGGTGGACGACGGGCGGCGGGCCGGGCCAGGGCGCCGGGCCCGGCGGCGTCACCCCCGCGCGGCGCATCCTCGACGAGCGCTTCGCCCGCGGCGAGATCGGGCTCGAGGAGTACCACGAGCGCCGGAGGCACCTCGACGGCTGAGGGGGGCGGCGCATCGGTCGTGGCCTGGCGGCCGAGCCCGAGCATCGGCGTCGAGCACGTCGAGCACGTCGAGCACGTCGAGCACTGCGAGCACTGCGAGCTCTTCGAGCACTGCGAGCTTTTCGAGCACTGCGAGCTCGCCCGGCAGGCTGGTGCCATGGCCGGTTGTGACGCGCCGCGGGACCGGCCGCCGCGGGCGGCGGGCCACTACGTTCCAGACATGATCAGATCGGCCACGCGGCAGGCGGTGCCTGGCCGTCGCGCCCGCGGCACGCCGAGAATGGGGCCTGTCCGGCGCCCTCCGACGGGGGCATAATCGGGGTCTGCTCCTGAGAAGTCCGGCGGCACCCGGGGCCTCACGCATCGGCGCCTGAGGCACCAGGTCGAAGCCGCCGGCACCACGGCCGAGAGGCCACCAGCTCACGCCGCATCGCGGGGGACGGAAGCGGCGAGCGGGTGGCCTCTCGGTGCTCGTTCAGATCGGGCGCCCAGATCGGGGCGCGGGGATCTCGGCGTGCTCAGATGCCCAGGCGCCGGGCGAGCTCGCGGTGGTGCCGTTCGGTGACGACCGGGTGGCTGCGGAACCACATCTTCAGGGCGTTGAGGCCGTAGGTCTGATAGATGCGGTTGTGCTCCTGGAGCTCCACCCCGGGGGCCTCGGCGGCCAGCTCGGCCGGCAGGTCCCAGGGGTTGAACGTGGTGCTCAGGCCGGGGTTGAAGAAGTAGGGCACGGAGATCCGGTCGCCCTCGCCGGGGCGCGAGACCACGCGGTGGTTGGTCGCGCGCAGGTAGCCGTCGGTGGCGGCCTCGAGCATCTCGCCGATGTTGATGATCAGGGCGTCCTCGACGGGCTCGGCCTCGATCCACCGGCCGTCCTTCTCGACCTGCAGGCCGCCCTTGCCCGGCTCGACGAAGAGCAAGGTGAGGAAGCCGAAGTCCTTGTGCTCGCCGACGCCCTGGTCGTGCGCGGTGTCCGGCGCCTCGGGGTACCGGACGATCTTCAGGCGGCCGTCGGGCTCGCGGAAGTCGTCGTCGAGCAGGCCTGGGTCCTGGCCCAGGGCCACGAGCCAGGCGTGCAGCAGGGTGCGGGCCACGCGCTCGTTGTGCCGCACCCACTCCTCGACGACCGCGCGGAACCTGGCCGGCTCGGCGGGCCACTGGTTCGGGCCGTCCAGCACCGCCCACGGCTCCTGCTCGGTGGCCGGGCGCGGCGCGGTCTCCGGGCCGACGTCGACCTGCTCGCGCCAGTCGCGGGCACCCGCGGTGAACTCGTCGCCGACCCGGCTGTAGCCGCGGAAGTGCGGGCTGTTCAGCTTCTCGACAGCCAGCTTCTTCTCGTCGGGAAGGGCGAAGAACTCGCGGGCGACGCTGACGAGGTCGCCGCTGAGCTCGCGGGGGATGCCGTGGCCGACGAGGTAGAAGAACCCGAAGTCGCGGGTCGCCTCGCGCAGTCGGTCGTGGAACGCGCCGGCGGTCGCGGGGTTCGCGGCGTCGCGCAGGTCGATGACGGGCAGCGTCGGGGCGGGTGCGGACAGGGTGGTCATGATTCCTCCGGGAATGCGAATGGGGATGCGAATGGGAACGGGATGGGCGGGCAGCCATGAGGTCTGCTCGATGGATCTGCCCGATGGACGGGTAAGGGAGAGCCGGCGGGCGGGTACGGCTCGGCGTGCCGGGTGCCGGGTGCCGGGTGCCGGGTCGCGGGATGCGCGGAGGGCGTTCGGGAACCCAGCCGGTGAGGCGTGACGCGGCGCCTGCTACCGCGGCGAGTCCAACGCCGGCCAGGTGCGGCTCGCCGTAACGGCGAGGGCATCAGCTGCGGCGCTGACCGCCAGGTGCGGTGCGGAGCGGCCGAGGACCGGCCGCCGGCGCCTGGGCCCGAGCGGTGCGCCCGTGGCCGCCCGGTGGGCGCGGCGTGCGGGATCAGCTGGGGTGTGGGTGCTGCGGCGGGGGCGGCGGACGGCTCAGCGCAGGGCGCGGGGGAGCGGCGTCACGCCCGACAACAGAGGCGCTCGGGCAGGCAGGAGAGGGGACGCACGGCGCCAGTCGCCGCGCTCCGGGTGCCAGATGCCTCACGCATGGTCGGGGACGCTAGCACGGAGCCCGCCGTCCATAAAAGGGCGCCGCCAGATTGTGGACGCACAGGCGGCCGCTGCCGCCTCGCAGCACGCCGAGGGCGCCTGGACACGTCGAGGGAGCCTTTTGCAAGAGGGGCCATCGACGTGTCGCGGCGCCCTCGCCGACGCGGCGCCCTCGACGACGAGGCGGAAGGCGGGCGCGCGGGAGAGCGCCCGGCTCCGGCGCCGGGGGCCGGCCCAGCCCGCGGGAAGCCCGCGCCGGGGGCCGGCCCAGCCCGCAGGAAGCCCGAGGCTACGGACCGGCCGGGGCACTGTGGCGGTCGAGGAACTCGTAGACCTCGGTGTCGTCGACGCCGGGAAAGGTGCCGGGCGGGACGGCGGCGAGCAGGTGGGAGTGGGCGCGGGCGCTGGGCCAGGCGTGCGTGCGCCACCGTGCCTCCAGCCCCGCCGGCGGCCGGCGGCAGCACGCCGGGTCCGGGCAGGACGAGCGGGCCCGCACCGTCGTCTCCCGCCCCTGGAACCACTTCGCGTGCGCGAACGGCACGCCGACGTCGATGGCGAAGTCGCCGTCGGCGGTGCGCTCGACGTGCGTGGTGCACCAGTACGTGCCCCGGGCCATGTCCGTGTACTGGTAGTGCGTCGCGTACCGGTCCGGGTTGGCGAACACCCGCCGCGAGGCCCAGTACCGGCAGACGATCTGCCCCTCGATGGCGCCGGTGACGTCGGTGGGGAAGGTGACGTCGTCGTTCTCGTAGGCCTTGTAGATCACCCCGTCCTCGCCCACCCGCATGAAGTGCACCGGCAGGTCCAGGTGCTCGGTGGCGAGGTTGGTGAAGCGGTGCGCCGCCGTCTCGTAGGAGACGGCGAAGACGTCGCGAAGGTCGTCGATGGCCAGGGCCTTCTCCGCCTTGGCCCGGCGGAGCATGTCCACCGCGGGCCGCTCCGGCATGAGCAGCGCGGCCGCGAAGTAGTTGGCCTCGACCCGCTGGCGCAGGAAGTCCGCGTACCCGGCCGGCTCGGGATGGTCGAGGGCGAAGTGGCCGAGGGTCTGCAGCACGATGGTGCGCGGGTCGTGCCCGCCGCTGGGGCTCACCGGCAGGAAGATCCGGCGGTTGCGCAGGTCCGAGACCGACCGGGTGGCCCGCGGCAGGTCTGGCACCCGGTGCAGCGTGAAGCCCAGGTGCGCCGTCACCGCCGCCAGCCCGCGCTCGGTCAGCGGGCCGGCGGTGTGCCCCACGGCGTCGGAGATCCTCGCGGCCAGGGCCTCGATCCCGGCGAAGTAGTTGTGGCGGGCGCGCATGTGCTGGCGGAGCTCCGCGTTGGCCCGCCGCGCCTCCTCGGGGGTGGCGGAGCGGATGGTGGCGCGCCGTTCCAGCTCGGCGTGCAGCCCCACGAGCGCCTCCAGCGCCTCGGTGGGCAGCTTCGCCCCCGCCCGCACCCGGGGCAGCCCCAGCGCCGCGTACTCCGGCCGCCCCTGCGCCTCGGCCAGCGCCAGCTCCAGCGCGGCCCGGCGCGACGGCGGCTCGGGCTTCATCAGGTCCGCCACCGTGGCGTCGAGCTCCCGCGCGATCGCGCTCAGCAGGGCCAGGCGCGGCTCCCGCCGGCCGTTCTCGATCTGGGACAGCAGCGACGGCGCCCGCTCCACCCGGTGGGCCAGCTCGGCCAGCGTCAGGCCGGCGGCCTGCCGGGCGTGCCGGATGCGCCGGCCCAGGGTGGGCAGGTCGACCGCGGGCTCCGTCGTCGTCATTTCTTCTCCATCAGTGAAGAACGGCTGAACTTCACCGAGGGTAGCGGTGGAAGTGACCTACGTCACGGCGCCAGAGTGCAGTTGTCCGGAAGTTCACCGGGGCACCGCAGCCCCCGAAACGAGGAGCCGAGATGACCAGCACGATCAGCCCGACCGTCGCCACCGAGAGCCGGCCGAGCGGGGTGGGGGAGCGCATCCGCGCCGAGGCGGCCGCGCTCGCCGAGCAGTGGGCCACCGACCCGCGGTGGGCCGGGATCTCCCGCACCTACACCGCCGAGGACGTGGTGCGCCTGCGCGGCACCGTGCGCGAGGAGCACACCCTCGCCCGCCGCGGCGCCGAGCGGCTGTGGGAGCTGCTGCACACCCGCGAGTACGTCCACGCCCTGGGCGCCATCACCGGCAACCAGGCCGTGCAGATGGTGCGCGCCGGGCTGGAGGCCATCTACCTCTCCGGCTGGCAGGTCGCCGCCGACGGCAACACCTCCGGCAACACCTACCCCGACCAGTCGCTCTACCCGGTCAACTCCGTGCCCACCGTCGTGCGCCGGATCAACAACGCGCTGCTGCGCGCGGACGAGATCACCTACTCCGAGGGCCGCGACCCCGGCCACGACTGGCTCGCCCCCATCGTCGCCGACGCCGAGGCCGGCTTCGGCGGCCCGCTCAACGCCTTCGAGCTGGCCAAGGCGCTCATCGCCGCCGGCGCCGCGGGCGTGCACTACGAGGACCAGCTCGCCTCGGAGAAGAAGTGCGGCCACCTGGGCGGCAAGGTCCTGGTGCCCACCGCCCAGCACGTGCGCACCCTCAACGCCGCCCGCCTGGCCGCGGACGTGCTCGGGGTCCCCACGCTGATCGTCGCCCGGACCGACTCGCTGGCGGCGAACCTCATCACCTCCGACATCGACGAGCGCGACCGGGAGTTCACCACCGGCGAGCGCACCGCCGAGGGCTTCTACCGCACGACGCCGGGCCCCGACGTCGTCGTCGCCCGCGCGCTGGCCTATGCCCCGTACGCCGACCTGCTGTGGGTGGAGACCTCGACGCCGGACCTGGGCCTGGCCCGCCGGGTCGCCGAGGCGGTGCACGAGAAGCTTCCGGGCAAGATGCTCGCCTACAACTGCTCGCCGTCGTTCAACTGGAAGAAGCACCTCACCGACGCGGAGATCGCCGCCTTCCAGCGCGAGCTCGGCGCCCTGGGCTACAGGTTCCAGTTCATCACGCTCGCCGGCTTCCACCAGCTCAACTACGGCATGTTCGAGCTGGCCCGCGGCTACGCCGAGCGGGGCATGAGCGCCTACGTCGAGCTGCAGGAGCGCGAGTTCGCCGCCGAGCCGCGCGGGTACACCGCCACCAAGCACCAGCGCGAGGTCGGCACCGGCTACTTCGACCTCGTCGCCACCGCCCTGAACCCCGACAGCGACACCCTCGCGCTGCGCGGGTCCACCGAGGAGGAGCAGTTCACCACCGACGAGAGGACACGGTCATGACCGCCACCGGCCCCATCACCCCGCTGTCCGTCGCGCCGCCGCGGCGCAGCGCCGCCAGCCCGCTGCGCGTGGCGCCCAGCGCGCCGTCGCCGTCCTCCACGGGGGTGCCCGCGCCGGCGGGCGCCCGGGCGGTCACGTCAGGCGCGGCGTCGGTGAGCGCGCCGGCCTCGACGGGCACCACGTCAGGGGAGGTCCCTGCGTCGGTGCGCGCGCCAGCCTCGGCCGTCCCCGTCCCCGTCCCCGCGCCCGCGTCGGCGTCTACCGGCGCCCCGGCGCCGGTCACGGCCCGCTCGTCGGGCGCGACCCCGCTCGCCGCCACGGCCGGGACCCTCACCGCCCGCGCCTCCCGCGTGGAGGTGCGCGGCCCGGGGGTGCCGGGCCAGGAGGAGATCCTCACGCCCGAGGCGCTGGAGTTCCTCGCCGAGCTGCACACCCGGTTCGCGCCACGCCGGGCGGACCTGCTGGCCGAACGCCAGGACCGCCGTCGCCGCCTGGACGACGGCGGCACGCTGGACTTCCTGCCCGAGACCGCGCGCGTCCGCGAGGACCCGACGTGGCGGGTCGCCCCGCCCGCGCCGGGCCTGGTGGACCGCCGCGTGGAGATCACCGGCCCGACCGACCGGAAGATGTCCATCAACGCCCTGAACTCCGGGGCGAAGGTGTGGCTCGCCGACCTCGAGGACGCGAACACCCCGCACTTCGCCAACGTCGTGGGCGGCCAGGTGAACCTGCGCGACGCGGTGCGCCGCGAGATCACGTTCACCTCGCCGGAGGGCAAGCGCTACGCCCTGCGCGACGGCGAGCTGGCCACCGTCGTCGTGCGGCCCCGCGGCTGGCACCTCACCGAGAAGCACCTGCGGGTCGGCGGGCAGGTCATGGTCGGCGGCCTGGTGGACTTCGGCCTGTACTTCTTCCACAACGCGGCCGAGCTGCTCGCCCGCGGGTCGGGGCCCTACTTCTACCTCGCCAAGCTGGAGAGCCACCTCGAGGCGCGGCTGTGGAACGACGTGTTCACGTTCGCCGAGGAGTACCTGGGCCTGGCGCGAGGCACCATCCGCGCGACGGTCCTCATCGAGACGATCACCGCGGCCTTCGAGATGGAGGAGATCCTCTACGAGCTGCGCGAGCACTCCGCCGGCCTGAACGCCGGCCGGTGGGACTACATCTTCTCGGTGATCAAGAACTTCCGGAACCGGCCGGGCTTCGTGCTCCCGGACCGCGCCGACGTCACCATGACGGTGCCGTTCATGCGGGCCTACACCGAGCTGCTGGTGCGCACCTGCCACCGGCGCGGCGCCCACGCCATCGGCGGGATGTCGGCGTTCATCCCGTCCAAGGACCCCGAGCGGGACGCCGTCGTCTTCGCCAAGGTGCGCGAGGACAAGGGCCGGGAGGCCGACGCCGGGTTCGACGGCTCGTGGGTCGCCCACCCCGGCATGGTCGCCGCCGTCCGGGAGGTCTTCGACGAGGTGCTGGGCGAGCGCCCCAACCAGCTCGGCCGGCTCCGCGAGGACGTCTCGGTGAGCGCCGGGCAGCTGCTCGACGTCGCGGCCACGCCCGGCGCGGTCACCGCCGGGGGCCTGCGCACCAACGTCTCCGTGGCCCTGCGCTACCTCGAGGCCTGGCTGGGTGGGCGCGGCGCCGTCGGCATTTTCGGGCTCATGGAGGACGCCGCCACCGCGGAGATCTCCCGGTCGCAGGTGTGGCAGTGGCTCCGCCACGGCGTCACGCTCGACGACGGCCGCCCGGTCACCGAGGGTCTGGTGCGCACGGTCCTGGAGGAGGAGCGGCGCCGGCTGCTGGGGGAGGCCGGCGACGACGCCGCTGGTGCCGCCCGCGTCGAGCAGGCCGCCGACCTGTTCGCCGAGGTGGCGCTCGCGGAGGAGTACCCGACCTTCCTCACCGTGCCCGCCTACGCCTGCCGGGTGGACTGACCGGCGTCGGCCCTGCGCGGAGCGGCATCCCGCGCGGAGCGCGTGCACCGCGCGGGCGGCACCCCGCCGAGGGCGGCCGCGCAGGGCGGCACCCCGCCGAGGGCGGCCACGCAGGCGGCACCCCGCAGAGGCGCGTCGAAACGGCGAGCGCCGGTCTTACAACGCCGGCGTTCGCCGTCTTGACGCGCGGTCGATGGCCGGGATGCCGGATGACGGCTGTCCGGCCAACTGTCTTCAACCGAATGGTTGTCTACACTTGCCCGCCGACGTAGCGTTGTCTGCAACCGGATGGTTGAGGACGAGGAGGTTCCCGGTGGGCGAGGACCGGCTGTCGAGGGCGTTCGCGGCGCTCGCGGACCCGACCCGGCGCGACATCGTCGCCCGGCTCTCGGTGGGGGACGCGACGGTCGGCCAGCTGGCGCAGTCCTACGACGTGACCGTCCAGGCGGTCTCCAAGCACGTGCGCGTGCTGCAGGACGCCGGCCTGGTCAGCCGCAGCAGGGACGCCCAGCGGCGCCCCTGCCACCTCGAGGCCGAGGTCTTCGACCTGATGACGAAGTGGATCGAGCGGTACCGGCGGCAGGCCGAGGAGCGGTTCCAGCGCCTCGACGCCGTGCTGGCCGAGATGGACGACGAGCAGGGCACCAACAACCGACGAGGAGCGGCATCATGAGCGCCACCACCCACGAGACCCGCATCGAGGCTGACCCCCAGCTGCCCACGGTTCGCATCATCCGCGACTTCGACGCACCGCGGGAGCGCGTCTTCCGCGCCTGGGTCGACCCGGACCTGGTCACCAGGTGGCTCGGGCCGAAGGACCTGGAGCTGCGCATCGACGCCTGGGAGTGCCGCACCGGAGGGTCGTACCGGTACGTCAACGTGCAGGACGGCGAGGTCGTCGCGTCCTTCTACGGCTCGTTCCACGAGGTCCGGCCACCCGAGCGGCTGGTGCAGACCTTCACCTACGAGGGCTGGCCCGACGGCGTCTCGCTGGACACGGCCACGTTCGAGGACCTCGGCGACGGGCGGACCCGGGTGACGATCCTGTCCGTGGTCGACTCCATGGAGGGCCGGGACGCCATGCTCGCGAGCGGCATGGAGGTCGGCGTCAACGAGGGCTACGAGAAGCTCGACGCGATCCTCGCTGAGGGCTGATGCTGCCGGGCGGCGCGAAGGACCCGCGCGCCGCCCGGCGCCACGCCGCCGCAAACGCCGCCGCCCGGTGCCACGCCGCCGCAAACGCCACGCTGTGGCCCGGCGCCACGCCGCCGCAAATGCCACGCCGTGGTCCGGCGCCACGCCGCCGCAAACGCCACGCCGTGGTCCGACGCCACGCCGCCGCAAACGCAACGCCGTGGTCCGACGCCACGTCGTCGCCCGACCCCTCGTGTGACGCCCCCGACATCACCCGCGATTCTCCGCCCTGGGGCGGAATTGCGGGCCCCGCCGCCCCGCTAGGGTGCGATCCATGCCCCCCGTTCTCGCGCGCGCCGCGGCGCCCGAGCGGCTCAACGCCTGGCTCAACGACCCGCACGACCCGCTCTGGGAACGCCCCGCGCACCGCGGAGGCGACCGCCGCGAGCCAGGCGGTGCCAAGCGCCCAGCCGCCCAGCACGTCGGTGGCCTCGTGCACGCCCAGGTACACCCGGGTCAGCCCGACGACGGTGGCGACCGCCGCCCCCAGGCCGATGGCGGCCGCCCGCCCTCCCCGGCCGCGCGCGAGCCGGCAGGCCATGAGGGCCAGCGCACCCCACACCGCCGCGGCTGTGGTGGCGTGGCCGGAGGGGAACGAGTAGCCCAGAGCGGCGACCAGCCCCTCGTCCGGCCGCGGCCGCGCCACGAGCAGCTTGATGAGCTGCGCCAGCAGCGTCGCCCCGGCGAGCGTGACGCCGAGCAGGACGAGCGGCCGCCAGGAACGCACCCGCCGGTGCGCCGCCACCCCGACGGCCACGCACAGCAGGGCGAGCAACCAGGCACTGCCCAGCCACGTGACGGCGGCCATGACGGTCGTCAGCCACGGCGTGCGCAACCCGACGGCGACCCGGGCGGCCGGGTCGTCCAGCCCGGTCAGCGCCTCCCGGCCGACGACCTCCTGGGTCACCGCGCCGAGCGCCGCTCCGGCGAGGAAGAGCACGACCAGCGACGCTGCAAGCGCCGCACCGCGCACGCGCACCGCCTGAGGGCGCGACGGCGCCGCCGGGGCACGACCGGCCTTGGGCGGCTCGCTCCCGCGCCCGTTCTTCGGCTCGCTCTCGCGCCCGTCCTCTCGCTTGAAAACTCCGTCATGCATTGCCTGACGGATCTTTCGCGATGCAGGGGCGAGGCGCCAGAGCGCCGGGCGGCTCGACCGGCCTTCGCGACCGCTCCGCCGATGGAGCTCGGCCGCCGGCCAGGTGGGCCGCGCCCGCTCCGCCGGGCGAGCCGCGCCGCTCCGCCGTCAGGAGCCGATGCTCGCCGTCGGGCTTGCGCGGTGGCGTCTCTGGGTGACGTTCGTCAGGAATAGCCTGACGGAACTACACCAGGGCGCGAGGGATTGACCGACGGCGGAGCCGAGCGAGCCGCGACCGCTTCGCCGTCGGGAGCCGACGCTCCGCCGATGGGTCGCGTCCGCCCGGCCAGCTGAGCCGCGCCCGCTGCGCCGTCAGGAGCCGACGCTCCGCCGTCGGGCTTGCGCGGTGGCGTCCCTGGGTGACGTTCGTCAGGAATAGCCTGACGGAACTACGCCAGGGCGCGAGGGATTGACCGACGGCGGAGCCGAGCGAGCGCGCCCGCTCCGCAGATGGCGCGCGCCCGCTAGCCGAGCGGGCCGCGCCCGCTCCGCCGTCGGGAGCCGACGGTCCGCCGTCAGGAGCCGACGCTCCGCCCTCGGGCTTGCGGTGGCGTCTCTGGGTGACGTTCGTCAGGAATAGCCTGACGGAACTACACCAGGGCGTGAGGGATCAGGTGACGGTGGAGCCGAGCGAGCCGCGACCGCTCCGCCGTCGGGAGCCGGCGCTCCGCCGATGGGCCGCGCCCGCCGGCCAGGTGGGCCGCGCCCGCTCCGCCGTCAGGAGCCGACGCTCGGCGATGGAGCCCGGGCGATCCGCCGTCAGGAGCCGACCCTCCGCCGTCGGACCGCGCCCCCTCCGCCGTCGGGGGGAACGGCGGGCCGCCTGCAGTTCAGCCCCGGGGCGGAAGCCCCGGACCACCCCGATTCCTAGGCTGAAGGCCGACCGCAGAAGGAGGAAGCATGGCCCAGCAGGCCCCCGCGCTCGAGGTGCGACAGCTCACCCGGCGCTTCGGCGACCACACCGCCGTCGACGACGTCTCGTTCGTCGTCGCGCCCGGCCGCAGGACCGGCTTCGTCGGCGCCAACGGCGCCGGGAAGACCACGACCATGCGCATGATCATGGGCGTGCTCGCCGTCCACGGCGGGGAGGTGCTGTGGGGCGACCGCCCGATCACCGACGCCGACCGCGCCCAGTTCGGGTACATGCCGGAGGAGCGCGGCCTCTACCCCAAGCAGCCGGTGCTCGACCAGCTCGTCTACCTCGGGCAGCTGCGCGGCATGACCCGCCGCGACGCCTCCTCCGAGGCGACCCGCATGCTCGAGCGGTTCGGCCTCGGGGGCCGGACCAAGGACAAGCTGGAGGCGCTCTCGCTGGGCAACCAGCAGCGGGTGCAGATCGTCGCCTCCCTGCTGCACCGGCCCACCGCGCTCATCCTCGACGAGCCCTTCTCCGGCCTGGACCCCGTCGCCGTGGACTCCATGGTGGACATGCTCCGCGACCGCCTGCGCGAGGGCGTGCCCGTGCTGCTCTCCAGCCACCAGCTGGACCTGGTCGACCGGCTGTGCGACTCCCTGGTGGTGCTGTCCGACGGCAAGGTCATGGCCGCCGGCACCGGCGACGAACTGCGGGCCCGCGGGCCGCGCCGCTTCCGCATCACCACCGCCCCCGACGCCGGCTGGCTGCGGGAGGAGCCGGGCGTGCGCGTGGTGGACGTCGACGGCGCCCGCGCCGTCCTCGAGCTCGACGGCCCCGACACGCAGGACCGCGTGCTGCGCCGGGCCGTGGACCGCGGCCTGTCCGAGTTCACCCCCCTCGTCCCCACCCTGTCCGAGATCTACCGGGAGGTCGTCCGATGACCACCACGACCACGCCGCCGCAGCGTGACACCGCCGCCGCCCCGTCGAGGGGCCGGCCGGCGGCGTGAAGAACCCCTGGCTGGTGGTCAGCGTCCGGGAGATCATGGTCAAGCTCACCGACAAGAGCTTCATGCTCTCCACGGCCCTGACCCTGGTGATGATCCTGGCCGGTGTCGGCCTGTCCGCGTACATGGGCAACCGCAGCACCGACCACACCGTGGCCGTCGTGGGCGCGGAGGGGACCGCCGTCGTCGCCGCGGCCGAGTCGGTCGTCGAGGAGGGCGACGACACCCTCGAGGCGACCGAGTTCCCCAACGCCGACGCCGCCCGCGACGCGGTGCGCGCCGAGGAGGTCGACGCGGCGCTGCTGCCGGGCGACGACGGCTGGACGCTCGTCGGCCTGGACGAGGTGAGCACGACCCTGTCCCGGGCGCTGACGGACGGCGTGAGCGCCGTCGTGCTCGAGCGCAACGCCGCGGCGGGCACCACGGTCGCCGAGCTGACCGCCGGCGCCGAGGTCACCACCGAGGTGATCAACGGCGAGGAGCGCGGCCAGCTGGTCGACGCCGTGGGTTTCGTCTTCGCGTTCCTCTTCTAGATGGCCGCGATCGTGTTCGGCATGACCATCGCCAACTCGGTGCTGGAGGAGAAGCAGAACCGCGTCGTGGAGATCCTGGCGACCGCCATCCCGATCCGGCAGCTGCTCTACGGCAAGGTGCTCGGCAACTCGCTGCTGGCCCTGGCGCAGATCGCCCTGTACGCGGTGGTGGGTCTCGTCGCCGTCAACGTCACCGGGGTGGCCGGCGACATCGGCTGGATCCTCAGCGCGTCCGGGTGGTTCATCGCCTTCTTCGTCGCCGGCTTCGCCGCGCTGGCCTCCGTGTGGGCCGTGCTCGGGTCGCTGGCCAGCCGCAGCGAGGACCTGCAGTCCAACACCGGCCCGGTCATCGGCGTCATCCTCGTCGCGCTGTTCGCGGGGCTGTTCGCGGAGGGCACCTGGCTCGTCGCGGCGTCGTACGTGCCGGTCATCTCCTCGGTCGCGATGCCGATCCGGATGCTCGGGGGCGACGTCCCGGTCTGGGAGCCGATCGTCTCCCTGCTGGTCACCGTCGTGGCCGCCTACCTGTTGCTGCGCCTCGGCGAGCGGATCTACCAGCGCAGTGATGCAGGGCGGCACCGCCCTGACGTGGCGGAAGGCGATGAAGCTGGAGGCCTGAGCCCGAGGGCCGGCGCCCGTCACCGTCCTCGGGCGGCGCGGGGCGCCGGCCTTCGTGCTGCCCGGCGTGGCGCTCGCCGCGGCCGGAGGGCCGTCCGGGGCCGGGCGTGCCGGCGGGGTGGGCGGGTGCCTCTAGGCTGTGCCGAGCGTCACCGTTACTGGATCCAGTGGTTGCCGGTCGCCGAGGGCGAGCCGCGGGAGGTGGTGGGATGGAGCCGCACGCGCGGCGGGGCGCCGGGGTGGGCGCCGGGGTGGGCGCCGGCCTGGGCGCCGGGGCGTGGTTCGCGCTGGCCTCGGCCGCGGCGTTCGGCACCTCGGGCGCGTTCGCGAAGTCGCTGCTGGAGAGCGGCTGGTCGCCGGGTGCCGCGGTGACCGTGCGCATCGGCGTCGCGGCCCTCGTGCTGCTGCCCCCCGCCGTCGCGCTGCTGCGCGGGCGGTGGAACCTGCTGCGGCGCAACGCCGGGCTGATCGCCACCTACGGCCTCATCGCCATGGCGGCGTGCCAGCTGTTCTACTTCAACGCCGTCACCACCCTGTCGGTCGGCGTCGCGCTGCTGCTGGAGTACCTCGGCTTCCTGCTGGTGGTGGGCTGGCTGTGGGTGGCGCACCGGCAGACGCCGCGGCGCTGGACGCTGGTGGGCGTCGCCCTGGCCCTCGCCGGCCTGGTGCTCGTCCTCGACGTCACCGGCGGCATGCGGGTGGACGCCGGCGGCGTGCTGTGGGGCCTGGGCGCGGCCGTCGGGCTGGCCGTGTACTTCGTGCTCTCCGCCCGGCAGTCGACCGGGCTCCCGCCGCTGGTCATGGCCGCGGGCGGGATGGTGGTGGCCACCCTCGCGCTCGCCGCGGCCGGCCTCGCCGGGATCATGCCCATGGACCTCGCCACGGAGCACGTGCTGCTCGGCGGCGCTGAGGTGCACTGGGTCGTGCCCGTCCTCGCGCTGGCGCTGATCTCCACCGCGACCGCGTACGCGATGGGCATCGCCGGCACCCGGCGGCTGGGCTCGAAGGTCGCCTCGTTCTTCGGCCTCACCGAGGTGCTGTTCAGCGTGCTCTTCGCGTGGCTGCTGATCGGCGAGCTGCCGCTCCCCGTGCAGCTGGCCGGCGGCGCGCTGATCGTCGCGGGGCTGCTGGCCGTGCGCTACGACGAGCTGCTGGCCGGCCGCCGTGCCGACGGCGGGGCCCCCACGGTCCCGGCGGCGGACGTCGGCGTCGTGGCCCCGCCGGAGGCCGGTCACAGGGACTGACGGCGGCGTCGAGCAGGTCCGCCGCGGCGCCGGCCGCGGCTCACCAGGCGGGGACGAGCTGGATGCCCTCGCGGCGGAGGGTGCGCCGGAAGGCGGGGTCGCGCAGCAGCCGCAGCTCGAAGAGGCGCTTGCGGCCCTCGCCGCCGTGGAGGCGCGCGGCTGCGGCGGCCGGGGCCGGGTGGACGATGAGCTCCGAGACCCCCTCGGGCAGGAAGCGCAGCTGGGTCAGGACGCTCGCGCGCAGCTGGGCGTAGCTGGCCAGCAGCCGCCCCGGCGCCCAGCAGCCGACCATGGTCTCCGGCAGCCGCACGCCCAGGGAGGCGGCGTGGGCGACGGCCTCGTCGTAGCGGCGGCGCGCGCGGCCCCGCCAGAGGACGTCGGCGATGCGGGGCATGCGGCGCGGCAGGCGGAAGCCGAGATCGTGCTCGGCGCTGAAGCGCAGGGCGGTGCTCATCAGCGCCGGGCCCCGGGCGCCATAGAGGCTGCCGGAGTGCGAGTCGAGCGCGGCCGGCCGCAGGCCCTCCCGGTGCATCCAGCCCAGCTGCGCCGTCATCTCCCGCAAGACGTGCTCCGGGGTCACCGCGCTCGCGAAGAGGCGGGGGTCGGCGTGGAAGGAGCCGTCGCCGTCCGTGAGGGAGGGGACGTCCGCCGCGAGCGGCCGCCACGGCCGGAACTCCCGGGCGCTCGTGAGCGTGACGTGGAGCCGAGGAGCGGGGAGGCCCGCGGCGCGCACCCGCTCGACGCCGTCGGCCGCAGCGGGAGCGACGGTCATCAGCGTGGTGGCGGTGACGAGCCCGTCGGACATGAGGTCGACGATGGCCTCGTTCGTCTCGACGTCGAGGCCGAGGTCGTCGGCGGTCACGACGAGCTGGCGGGTCATGCGGGGTCTCCTGTCGGCTGCGGGCGGCGCCCGAGCCCTCGGAGCGTACTGCCGGGCGTGGGCGGCCGCCCTCCGGGCGGTTCTCGCGGTTGCCCGACCGTAACGTCGTGCGCCCCCGGGCGGAACCCCTGCGCCCGAACCGTGGCAGGCACCACTGAGCCGGCCTGCCTACGCCCCCAGGTCCCGGCCCGTCCGGCCGTAGGCTCTTCCGGAGGAGCGCACGATCATGTTCGACGACGACCACCGGGGGCGGCCGTGCCCGCGCTGATCGACCTGCCCACCACCGCTGCGTGGGCGCACGTGGACGCCCGCACGGGCTTCGAGGTCGCCTTCTTCCAGCATCTCGGCGCCGGGTGGCGCCTCGAGGGGGCGACAGCCGCCGTCGAGGACGGCGAGGCGTGGGTGGTGCGGTACCGCATCGAGGTGGACGAGCGGTGGGTCACCCGCCGGGCCGAGGTGACGAGCCAGTCGGCGCTGGGCGTGCGCCATGCGCGGCTGGAGGCCGACGGCGCCGGCCGCTGGCTGGTGGGCGGCGACCGCGCCCCGGCCCTGGACGGCTGCCTCGACGTCGACCTGGAGGCCTCCGCCATGACGAACCTGCTGCCGGAGCGCCGCCTGGCGCTGGAGGTGGGGGAGCGCGCGGGCGCACCGGCCGCGTACGTGCGCGCCCTGGACCTGGAGGTCGAGCCGCTTCCGCAGGAGTACGTGCGGCTGCCCGACGCCGGGAGGCACCGCCGCTACCGGTACAGCTGCCCGACGTTCGCCCTCGCCTGCGACCTGGAGGTGGACGCGGCGGGACTGGTGGTCTCCTACCCGGGGATCGCCCGGCGCGTGCGCTGAGCGACGCCGACGGCGGCGCCTCAGCCGGCGACGCCGTGGGGGAGGCGGCGCCTCAGCCGGCGACGCCGTGGGGGAGGCGGCGCCTCAGCCGGCGACGCCGTGGGGGAGGCGGCGCCTCAGCCGGCGACGCCGTGGGGGAGGCGGCCGATCCGGGCGGCCTCCTCCGCCTCGCGCTGGTGCGCCCGCAGCGCCACCTCGTACTCCCGGTCCCGTCGGGCGACGAGCACGGCGGCGAGGAAGTGCTCCGGCGGCGTGCCCCACGGGGGCGGCGGCGCCACGTACGGCTCGACCTGGGCGGCGAGGCGGGCGCCCAGCTCCGCCCGGGCCGGCGGGGCCATCGACGCGGCGCGCTCGAGAAAGCCGCGGGCGGCTAGGCCCACGCCGTCGGGCAGGGCCCGGATGTCGGCCCCCGCCGCCCACCCGGCCAGCTCGGGCGGCATGACCAGCGGCTGGGGGCGCTTCACCCCGCCGCGCACCCGCACGGCGTAGGTGCCGGCCAGCAGGTCGCCGAGCCGCTTGCCGCGCCGGTTGACCGCGGCGGCGACGATCGCCACGGAGCCACCGGTGATCCACAGCTCGCCCACGCCCACCAGCGCCCGGACGAGGGCGTGGCGCAGGCGGACGGGGCCGCCGTCGTCGCGCACCACCCGGATGCCGGCGGCGAGCTTGCCGAGCGAGCGCCCGCGGGTGAGGGTCTCCACCACCGTGGGCGCGATGACCATGACCGCGGCGAACAGCCCGACCTGCGCCACGCCGAGCTGGGCCTCGTTGAGGGAGCCCACGAACCGGGAGCCCACCACGAGCAGCGCCACCGCGCCGAGGACGTAGGCGACGGCGTCGACGAGCGCGCCGAGGATGCGGACCCCTACGGAGGCCGGGCGCATCTCCAGCGCCACGGCCTCGCCGGTGATGATGAGGTCGTCCTGCAGCCCGGCGCGGGCCAGCGCGCTCTCGGGGCCGGTGGGCGTCCTCACGTGTGGCAGGGTAACCGCTGTGGACACCGACGCCTTCGCCGCCGTGCACGGCGCGGAGTGGGACCGGCTCGAGCGGCTGAGCAAGCAGCGCCGCCTGACCGGCCCAGAGGCGGACGAGCTCGTCCGCCTGTACCAGGCCACCGCCGGTCACCTGTCCGCGGTGCGCACCGCCGCGCCCGACCCGCACCTGGTCGCGCGGCTGTCCGCGCTGCTGGGGCTGGCCCGTGGGCGGGTGGCGGGCGCGCACGAGCTGCGCGTCTCCGACGTCGTCCGCTTCTTCGTGGTCACCCTGCCGGCCGCGTTCTACCGGGTGCGGTGGTGGACGGTCGTGGTGATGGTGCTGTGGGTGGCGCTCGCCGTCGTCGCCGGCTCCTATCTCGCCCGCACGCCCGCCGCGCTGGCCCAGGTGGGCCCGGAGACCGAGCTGGAGCAGTACGCCGAGGACGCCTTCGCCGCCTACTACTCGAACTTCCCCGCGCCGGACTTCGCCGCGCAGGTGTGGACGAACAACGCGTGGATCGCGGCGCAGTGCATCGGGCTGGGCATCACGGGGGTCTTCCCGGCGTACGTGCTCATCCTCAACGCGGTGGGCGTGGGCCAGGCCGGGGCGATCATGGCGGTGTACGGCGACCTGGGGGTGTTCTTCGGGCTCATACTCCCGCACGGGCTCATGGAGCTCACCGCCATCTTCATCGCCGGCGGCACCGGGCTGAAACTGTTCTGGACGGCGCTCGTGCCCGGGCGGCGCACGCGCTCGCGGGCGCTGGCCCAGGAGGGACGCTCGCTGATCACCGTGGCGCTCGGGCTGGTGCTCGTGCTCGCCGTCTCCGGGCTTGTCGAGGGCTTCGTGACGCCGTCGTCCCTGCCCACCTGGGCAAAGATCGCCGTCGGGGCGCTGGTGCTCGCGGGGTACTGGGCCTGCACCCTGGTGCTGGGCCGGCGCGCCGTCGCGGCGGGGGAGACCGGCGACCTCGAGGAGGACCTCGCCGGCCACACCCTCGCCCAGGCGGGCTGAGCGCCGCCTTCGCCACCGTGATCCCGGCGCCAGCTGCCGGCGCATGCGCGGTGATCTCAGCCGTGAACGCGCACCGACCTGGCGTCAGCCGACGAACTCGCGCAGGTTCACGAAGGCGTAACCCTTGGCGCGCAGGTCCTCGATGATGCCGGGCAGCGCATCGGCGTCGAAGGTGGTGCCGTCCTGCGGGTTCGCGCCCACGTGCATGAGGACGATCTGGCCGGGCCTGGCGGCGTCCACGACCCGGCGGCGCACGTGCTCGGCCGTGAGGCCCTTGCTGGTGCCCTGCCAGCCCAGCGAGTCCACCGACCACCGGAACGGGATGTACCCGGCGTCGTTGACCACCCGGATGTCTGCGTCGGTGCGGGCGCCGAACGGAAAGCGGAACAGCGGCTTGGTGGTGCGGCCGGTGAGGGCCGCGATCGAGGCGTCGGCGTTCCGCAGCTCCTCCGCGATCTGGGCGTTCGTCCGGCTCGGGAAGGACGGGTGGGTGTCGGAGTGGTTCCCGATCGGATGGCCGGCGGCCGCCATGGCCCGGACGCCGTCGGGGTAGGCGCGGGCGAACCGCCCGGTCACGAAGAAGGTCGCCGGCACGTCGTACCGGTCCAGCGTGCCCAGGATGGCGCCGACGCCGGCGTCGGACGCGCCACCGTCGAAGGTCAGCGCCACGAGCCTGCGGGAGGTGGGCAGCAGCTCGACGTCTTTGCCTCGCCACGGGGCGGGGATCGCGGAGCCCGGCTGCGGCGCCGCCGTGGTCGGCGGCGGCCCGGCGGTGGCGGACGGCGGAGCGGCGGCGGGACCCGAGGGGGCGCGTGCGGGCGGGCTGGTCGGTCCCTCGGCGGTGCCCTCCGGCGGCGGGCCGCCGTCGGCCGGCGGGGCCGGAGCCCCGGGCGCGCTGGGCGTCCGACCCGGGCCCGGGACCGGCTTGGGCGCGAGCGGGGAGCGGTCCGCCGGAGGGGTCGTGCCGGTCTCCGTGGGCACGACGCCGGGGGTCTCGCCCGCGTCCGACGGGCCCTCGGAACCGATGCTGCAGCCGGCCGCGACGAGGGCCAGGGCGGCGCCGAGCGTCGTCCAGCGGCTCCTCCGCCAGGGTGACGCGGCGGCCCTGCCCGTCATGACGGCATTGTCACCCAGCCGCGCTCGAAGTGGCCAGGCACCCGGCGCTGCAGTTCGGGAACGAGGCCCACGCGGCGCATTCACCCACGGCGCCTCGACACGGCGAGGGCCCACAGCTGCAAGAGGCGCCCTCGCAGTGTCGAGGCGCCGTCGATGCGGCGCAAGGCACTGCGGACGGTAGGCACTCCACGCCCGGGGCAGCGCGACGGACGTTTGTCGCGCTCCGCCGTCTACGCGCGCGCGGCAGCGGAGGCGGGCGGACTACAGGGCAACGGGAAGCACCGCACCGAGCGGGCGCGGCCCCGCGGCCTACAGCGCCCCGCGGCCTACAGCGCCCCGCGCCCTACAGCCGCCCGGCGGCCTTCAGGGCGAGGTACGTGTCCGCCAGCGCGGGTGCGAGGTCGTCCGGGCCGGCCTCGACCACCTCCACGCCGCGGCGCCGCAGCCGCACGGCCACCGCCTCGCGCTCGAGCCCGGTGCGCTCGGCGGCCGCGGCGTCGAACACGGCCTCGGAGTCCGACCGGTCCCGGCGCATGGCCTCCACCTCGGGGTCGGCGGCGGAGGCGAGGACCACGGTGTGGTCCCTGGTCAGCGACGGCGCCACCGGCAGCAGCCCGGCGGCCACCGCCGCGGGCTCGAGGGCGGAGAGCAGCACCACCAGCGCCCGCTGGGACAGCGCGTCCCGGACCACCTGCGTCACGGTGGCCCAGCGCAGCTCGACGAGCGACGGCTCGAGCGGCGCCAGCGCGTCGGCCAGCGCGCCCATCAGGCGGGGTCCGTGCACGCCGGCCACCCGGGCGCGGACCTCGTTGTCGACCGCCACCAGGTCCACCCGGTCCCCGGCCCGTGAGGCCAGCGCGGCCAGCAGCAGCGCCGCCTCGATCTGGGCGTCCAGCCGCGGGGCGTCGCCGAGCCGGGCGGCGGAGAGCCGGGCGACGTCGAGGACGATCAGCACGCGCCGGTCCCGCTCGGGGCGCCACGTGCGCACCACGACGTCGCCGCGGCGGGCGGTTGCGCGCCAGTCGATGGCCCGCACGTCGTCGCCCACCACGTACTCGCGCAGCGAGTCGAACTCCGTGCCCTGCCCGCGCACGAGCACCGCGGCGCGCCCGTCCATCTCCCGCAGCCGGGCGAGGCGGGAGGGCAGGTGCCGGCGCGAGGCGAAGGCGGGCAGCACCCGCAGCGCCGCGGGCGCCGCGTGGGACGCCTGGCGGGCGCCGAGGCCCAGCGGCCCCACCGAGCGGACCGTGACAAGGTCCGCGGGCCGGTCCCCGCGCCGGGTGGGCACCAGCGTGGTCCGCAGGCGGCGCCGCTCCCCGGGCGGGACCACCACCCGGTGCCGGTCGTCCGTGGCGCCCGCCGACGGCGGCCAGGCGTCGCGCATCAGGGCGCGCAGCACCCGGGCGCCCCGGTTGGTCACGGTGAGCGTCGACGTCGCCGGCTCGCCCAGGCGCACCGACCCCGGCACCTCGCGCCGCACGGCCACGCGCCCGGGCGACGCGGCGAGGGCCGCGTCGACGACGCAGAGGATCGCCACCAGCACCACCCACACCCACACGGTCGACCAGCGCGGCCACACCAGGACGGGCAGGGCGCCGGCGGCGGTGAGCACCGCCGCGCGGGTGGTGGGCAGCATCAGCGCGGCACCGGCACCGCGGCGAGCACCCCGGCCAGCACGGTCTCGGCGGTGACGCCCTCGAGCTCGGCCTCGGCGCGCAGCTGGACCCGGTGGCGCAGCGTGGGGTGGGCGAGCGCCTTGACGTCGTCCGGGGTGACGTAGCCGCGCCCGCACAGCCACGCCCACGCGCGGGCCGTGGCGAGCAGCGCCGTCGCCCCGCGCGGGGAGACGCCCAGGGACAGCGACGGCGAGGTGCGGGTGGAGCGCACGAGGTCCACCACGTAGCCGAGCACCTCGGGGCCGACCTGCACGCGGGCCACCTCCGCGCGGGCCGCCGCGAGGTCGTCGGCGCCGGCCACTGGGCGCACGCCCGCGGCGGCGAGGTCGCGTGGGTCGAAGTGGTGGGCGTGGCGGCGCAGCACCTCGATCTCCTCGGCGCGCTCGGGCAGCGGGAGGATGAGCTTGAGCAGGAACCGGTCGAGCTGGGCCTCGGGCAGCGGGTAGGTGCCCTCGTACTCCACGGGATTCTGCGTGGCGACGACCATGAACGGCTCGGGCAGCCGGCGCGGCACGCCGTCGACGGAGACCTGCCGCTCCTCCATGGCCTCGAGCAACGAGGCCTGGGTCTTCGGCGGCGTGCGGTTGATCTCGTCGGCGAGCAGAAGGTTCGTGAACACCGGCCCCGCGCGGAAGGAGAACTCCGCGGTGCGGGCGTCGTACACGAGCGAGCCGGTGACGTCGCCGGGCATCAGGTCGGGGGTGAACTGCACCCGCTTGGTGCCCAGGGACAGGCTCGCCGCGAGGGTGCGCACGAGCAGGGTCTTGGCCACCCCGGGCACGCCCTCGAGCAGCACGTGGCCCCCGCACAGCAGCCCGATCACCAGCCCGGTGACGGCGGCGTCCTGCCCGACGACGGCCTTGCCGACCTCCTCGCGCAGCAGCCCGAGCCGCTCGCGGGCCGGGGAGTGCTGCGCCGCCGGGGCCGCCACCGGCGTGCCGGGCTGGTGGGCGTCGCCCACGACCTGGTGCGCCTGCGCCGGCACGCCCGGCTGGTGCGGCTGCCCGGGGACCGGCTGGTGCGCCTGCGCCCGGGCCGGCAGACCCGCGGGCTGCGCGGCCGGGGACGCCAGCGCGCCCGGTGACGCCGGCGCGGCCGGGGACGCCGCAGCGCCCTGGGCGGGCTGCGCGGAGGGCGGGCCGTAGGGGTGGGTCACGGGTGGACCTCGCTTTCCAGGGTGTCGAGCGCGGTGGACAGGTGCAGCAGGCCCGCGTCGTCGGCGGGGGCGGGTCCGTAGAGCAGGGCGTGGACGTCCTCGGGCCGGCGGCCCGTGGCGTGCACGACGGCGGCCAGCAGGGTCTCGGCGTCCGCAGAGCGCGGCAGCCCGAGCTCCCGGGCCACGCGGGACGCGGTGCCGGCGCGCAGCGCGGCGGCCGCGTGGTCGTAGGCCCGTGACCGCCGGTACAGCCGGCCGCGGCCCCGCGTGGTCTCGGCTGCCCGGACGACCACGGGCATCACCTCGGTGACCACACGTCCGAGCGCGCGGCCGCGGGCCAGCGCCAGGACCGCGACGGCGGCGGCCAGCACCGCGATGACGAGCGGCACGCGCGGGGGCACGACGGGGACGGCCTCGTTGGCGCTGCTGGTGTCGAGCGGGGAGGGCAGGTACCAGACGAGCTCGGGGTGGTGCCCGAGCATCCGCAGGGCCAGGGCGGCGTTGCCGGCGTCGGCGAGGTGCTCGTTCGTCATCACCCGGGCGTCGGCGAGGTACCGCACGGTCTGGTCACCGCTGCGCCACACCGCGTAGGCGCCGGCACCCTCGCCGTCGACCGGGAAGCAGACGACGGCGTCCGAGCCCGGCTCGGCGGTGACGGAGCCGCGGGAGAACGACAGTCGCCCCGCGGCCGTGGCGTCCGGGTCCGGGCAGCGCGCCGCGACGGGGTCGGCGCTGCCGGCCCCGCCCGGGTCGACCCGACCGCCGAGGCCGTCGAGGTCGTCGAACGTCGCCCCGACGGCGACGAGGTCGGCGCCCGTGCCGAGCAGCGACTCGCGCTGCTCGGTCGTCAGCAGGGACACGTCGGTGACCAGGACCGTGCTCCCCGGCCCGGCGAGCCGGCCCGCCTGGGCCAGCGTGGTGGCCTCGCGCACCGTCACGCCCTGGCCGGTGAGGATCTGGGCGACGGCGCGGGCGCCGTCGGGAGCGGGGTTGTCCGGGGCGAGCGGGCGCGCCGAGGTGCGGTCCGTCAGGGCGGTGGCCAGCAGCGCGAGGGCGAGGAACGCGGCGACGATGACCACCCCGGCGCGCCGCCGGCGCCACCACACCCGCGCCCGGCCGGCCGCACCCTCCGGGGGGGCGTCGGGACCACCCGGTGCCGCGGGCGCCGTCGGCGCGCCGGAGGCGGTCGGCGTGCCCGCGGCCGGGCCGGGGGAGGGCGGCGTGGAGGCGGCGGGCGCCGGGCTCGCGAAGGTGCCGGTCGCTGGGCCGCCGGGGCCGGCGCTCATGCGGCCGCCCGGAGGCTCTGGCCGACCCGCTGGGCCAGCAGGCGCAGTGCGGCGTCGTCGTCGGCGGCCGGGACCCGGTGCCCGTAACGGACGTCGTCGAAGAGCCGGCCGGCGCCGTCGAGGTCTGCGGCGAGCGCGGGCAGGGCCGTGGCCGCCAGGCCGGCCGCCTCGTGCGCGGTCAGGCCTGGCCTGTCGTCGAGAACGGCGCGCTCGTCCAGGTGGCGGATGATCGCGCGGAAGCGCTCGAGGACGGCGGTGGCCCAGTCGCCGCGGCGGGCGGCCGCGTCGGCGGCGTCGGTCAGGTCCGCGCTGCCGCGGGCGTCCTCGAACAGCGACCCGACGCGCCGGGCGTCGACGGTGCGGCGGCGCCGCGCACGACCGCCGAGGAGCAGCGCGGCCCCCACCACCGCGAGGACCGCGACCACAAGGATCATCGGGACGACCGCGGACGGCGCCTGGCCGCCGATCCGGCTGAGCGCCTCGAACAGGTCGCCCAGCCAGCCGAGGATGCGTTCCCAGAGGGAGGGGGAGTCGTCGTAGGCGGCCTTGGACAGCTCTTCCTCGGCCCACCGCCGGGCGGTCCCGGCGTCGGGGTCGACGGGTACGCCGAGGCGCGGCATCAAGACGGCGAGCCGCACCTCAGGCGGCCTCCGCCGCCCGCGCCAGCTCGATGTCCAGCCCCTCCTGACGCATGCGGACGTCGATGTACACGAGGGCGAGCACCGCGGACAGGAACGGCGTGGTGGCCGCGTTGATCAGCACGGACAGCACGCTGGTGACGATCAGCACGGTCGCGGAGCCGGCGACCGCCGGGCCGGCGAGCGCCAGGGCGAGGGCGATCGGGACGGTCAGCACGGAGGCCAGCGCCAACACGATGAGCGAGGCCAGGAACAGGGAGCCGAAGATCCGCCAGAAGTTCCGCCGGGTCAGCGCCCACGAGCGCCGGATCGAGGCGCCCACGCCGGCGCGCTCCAGCATGAGGGCGGGGGCCGCGAGCCCCAGCCGGATCGTGAGGTAGACGCCGAGGACCAGGGCCCCGAGCAGCAGGAGCACCGTGAGGACCGCGCCAACCGCGGCGCCGCCGTCACCGGCGGCCGTGCCGGCGGCGACGGCCAGCACGGCGACCACGACGACCGCCACCACGAACGCGATGATGACCAGGCCGAGCAGCAGCGTCAGCCCGACCAGGCGCCAGATCTGACCCTTGGCCCGGGACCACAGGTCCTGCAGGCTGATCACGCGCCCGAGCACGGACTCGCTCACCGAGATGATCAGCAGCCCCGTGAGGATGACGGAGGCGAACGAGATCGCCACGGACGTGGTCAGCGAGCCGAGGCTGGCTCCCAGCCCCATCGACTCGATGGCCGCCGAGGACGACATCGGGTCCAGCAGCGGCAGGGCCTGGTCCATGAGCAGCGCGAGGACGAGCGCGTCGATGACGCCGAGCACGCCCATCACCAGCAGCGAGAGCCCGAACATCACCTTGGGGTTGGCCCGGATGGACCGGAACGCGCCGTCGAGGATCTCCCCGACGTTGAGCGGTCGCAGGGGCACGATGCCGGGCTGGGCGGCGCCGCCGAAGCCCAGTGGTGGCCGCTGAGGAAGGTTCTGCCCGTACTGGCCGTACTGGGGTGGCTGCTGGCCGTACTGCCCGTACTGCGGGGCCTGCTGCCCGTACTGGGGTGGCTGTTGGCCGTACTGCCCGTACTGCGGGGCCTGCTGCCCGTACTGCGGGGCCTGTCCCTGGGGTGCCTGTTGGCCGTACTGCCCGTACTGCGGGGCCTGCTGCCCGTACTGCGGGGCCTGTCCCTGGGGTGGCTGTTGGCCGTACTGCCCGTACTGCGGGGCCTGCTGCCCGTACTGCGGGGCCTGTCCCTGGGGTGCCTGCTGGCCGTACTGCCCGTACTGGGGCGCCTGCTGGCCGTACTGCCCGTACTGCGGGGCCTGTCCCTGGGGCGCCTGCTGGCCGTACTGCGGCGCCGGCCGCCCCGCCTGCCCCGGCTGAACCTGCTCCCCGTACTGCCCGTGACGCTGGCCCGACCGGTCGGGGGAGGACTGCCCGTACGGTCCGTAATGGCCGTACCGGGGCGCCGCACCGGCCTGCCCGCCGGGCGCGGTGGCACCCTGGCCGGAAGCTCCGTCGGCCGGGCCGGACGCCTGCGGGTCCGGCGCCTCGTCCGGGCGGCGTGCGGCGTCCCGCGAGCCCCGATCGCTCGTCGACATGGTGCCTCCTTCGCGGGTGCGCCCCGCGTCCGCGGTTCCTGCAGTTCTCCGGTCATCGTCCCACGCCACGGGGACCCCGTGGTGAGGCGCGACACCAGTCGGCGCGCGGCGTCCCCACGCCGACCCGGCGACGATGCCGACGCCTCCCGCCGGTCCCGGGAGGAAACGGCCCGCCGTCGTCCGTCCACGGGGTGCCGCGCCTGCGCGTGACCGAAAATCTGGGAGCATGAGCGCATGAATGCCCGTCTCCTCGTGGTTGACGACGACACCGCCCTCGCCGAGATGATCGGCATCGTGCTCGAGGCCGAGGGGTTCGAGGCCATCTTCTGTGCGGACGGGTTGGAGGCGCCGGACGTCTTCCGCGCCGAGAACCCCGACCTGGTGCTGCTCGACCTCATGCTGCCCGGCCAGGACGGCATCCAGGTGTGCCGCACGATCCGCGCGGAGTCGGACGTCCCGATCGTCATGCTCACCGCGAAGTCCGACACCCTCGACGTCGTCGCGGGCCTCGAGGCGGGCGCGGACGACTACATCGCCAAGCCCTTCAAGCCCAAGGAGCTGGTCGCACGCGTGCGTGCGCGGCTGCGGCGCCAGGAGGAGCCCGAGGCGGAGAAGCTGCGCATCGGGGACCTGACCATCGACGTCGTCGGGCACGAGGTGCGGCGCGGCGACGAGGTCATCGCCCTGACCCCGCTCGAGTTCGACCTCATCGTGGCGCTGGCCCGCAAGCCGTGGCAGGTCTTCAGCCGCGAGGTGCTCCTCGAGCAGGTGTGGGGCTACCGCCACGCGGCCGACACCCGGCTGGTCAACGTGCACGTCCAGCGACTGCGGGCCAAGGTCGAGAAGGATCCCGAGCACCCCGAGGTCATCGTGACGGTGCGCGGGGTCGGGTACCGGGCGGGGGCGCCGAAGGAGTGACCGCACCAGCCTCGGGGCCCAGCAGCCCCGGCGGCTCACGGGGCCCGGAGGAGCCCGGCCCCGTCTCACGCGCGCCCGAGGAGCCGGGCCCCTCCGCCCAGGCAGCGCCGGGCGAGTCCCCAGCGGGCCTCGACAGGTCCGCACCGCCGGCCCACGTCGTCGCGGAGGACGGCGCCGGCGGGCCCGGCCTGCCGGCCGACGTCGCCCCGAGGGACGGCCGGCAGACCGCCCGTGGCGCCGTGGACGCCGCACCCGGCGCCGCCGGCGGTCGGGACGACGAGGCGCTGGAGGACGAGGCGCTGCTGCCGCGCGACGAGCACGTCGACCGTCTCGCCCTCGGCTCCATCCCGCACCCCGGCGGCCCGGCCACCACCTACCGCCCGCGCAAGCGCCCTTCGGTGCGGGTGCGCCTGCGCCGCAAGCTGCTCCGGCTGGCGCGGCGGTGGCGCACGTCGCTCAGCGTCCGTGTGGTGACGGCGACCGTCGTCGGCGGCATCGTGGCGCTCGGGCTGCTCGGCGGCGTGGTCGCGCTGCAGATCTCGGGCCGGCTGTACGACCAGCGCGTGGAGCAGATGCTCGCCGACGCCGCCCTGCGCACCCGCGACGCCCAGCAGACCTTCGACGCCGCGCCGGCCACCACCGCGCAGCAGGTGCAGCTCGTGGCCAACAACTGGATCCGCTCGGTCCAGAGCACCACCTCCGGCGCGATCGGCACGGTGCTGATGCGCTCGCCCGCCGCAGTCTCCTCCCTGAGCATCGTCGAGCCGGCGACCAGCACCGCGGTGCGCGACCTCGTCAGCGAGGACCTCCGCGCCGCCGTCCAGGAGCAGGGCGGGCAGCACTGGCAGGCCGTGTCCGTCCCCAGCACCGACGGCGAGGGCCCGGGCATCGTCGTCGGCTCGCCGGTGACGCTCCCCGCCGCCGGCCAGTACGAGCTGTACATGGTCTACACGCTCGACCCGGAGGAGCAGACGCTCGTCCTCGTCATCCGCATCCTCGCCGTCGGCGCGCTCGCGCTCGTGCTCATGCTCGGCGCGCTGACCTGGCTGATCACCCGCTGGGTGCTCAGCCCCGTGCGCGAGGCGGCGTACACGGCCGAGCGGCTCGCCGACGGCCTGCTCGACGAGCGCATGGACGTGCGCGGCCACGACGAGCTGGCCCTGATGGGGGAGTCGTTCAACGAGATGGCCGGGTCGCTCCAGCGTCAGATCGTGCAGATGGAGGAGCTCTCCCGGCTCCAGCAGCGGTTCGTCTCGGACGTGTCCCACGAGCTGCGCACCCCGCTGACCACCATCCGCATGGCCGGTGAGGTCCTGCACGACAACAAGGACTCCTTCGATCCCATCGCGCGGCGCTCTGCGGAGCTGCTGCACGCCCAGCTCGACAGGTTCGAGTCGATGCTCGCCGACCTGCTCGAGATCTCCCGGTTCGACGCCGGCGCCGCCGTGCTCGACGTCGAGGAGCGGGACCTGCGCGACGTCGTCGCCCGCGTCGTGGAGATGAACGCGATCCTGGCCGAGCGCAAGGGGTCAGAGGTGCGCGTGGAGGCGCCCCCGGAGCCGTGCACGGCCGACATCGACGCCCGCCGGATCGAGCGGGTGCTGCGCAACCTGCTGGCCAACGCCATCGAGCACGGCGAGGGCCGCCCCATCGACATCACGATCGCGCGCAGCCCCCGGGCCGTCGCGGTGCGCGTGCTCGACCACGGCGTCGGCATGACCGAGGAGGAGGCCCGGCGCGTCTTCGACCGCTTCTGGCGCGCCGACCCGGCCCGCGCCCGCACGACCGGGGGCACCGGGCTCGGCCTGGCCATCTCGCTGGAGGACACCAAGCTGCACGGGGGGACGCTGGAGGCCGCCGGCCGGCCCGGCGTGGGTGCCTCCTTCCTGCTGTGCCTGCCCCGGCGGGCCGGGGCGGTGATCGGGGAGCCGCCGCTGCCCGTGCTGCCGGCCGACGCCGTGCCGCCGGTGGGGCCCGCGCCGCCGGCCGAGGCCGCACGGCCGGGGGCACCCGTTCGGGAGGAGCCGGCGGGACGGCCGGGGAGGGAAGAGCCGTGAGCCACAGCCGGAGTTGCCGCCGGGGCCGCCTCCTGCGCGCCCTGCTCGTGGCGCTGACCGCCGCCGTTGTCCTGGCGGGCTGCGTGAGCCTGCCCCGCTCGGGCCCGGTGCGCGCCTCGGACCCCGAGCTGCCGGCGTCCCAGGGCATCGGCCTGTTCGCCCGCGGTCCCGAGGCCGGCGCGGAGCCGCAGGAGATCGTCGAGGGCTTCCTCACCGCGGTCCAGGCGGGCTACTCCGACGACTTCCTCGTCGCCCGGGAGTTCCTCGCGGGCAGCGCCGTGCAGACCTGGCAGCCGCTGGAGCAGGTGCGCATCTACTCCGACAGCGAGACGCCGCGGTTCTCCCGGAGCCCCGAGGGGGCCGTCCAGCTCAGCGTCGGCTCGCTCGCCTCGGTCGACGCGGAGGGCCGGTACAGCGAGTCCGCACCCGACACCGCCGTCGAGACCGAGTTCACCCTCGCCCGCGACCCCGAGGGGGAGTGGCGCATCATCGAGCTCGACGACGGCGTCGTGCTGCCCGCCGCCATCTTCTCCTCGGTCTACGTCAGCAGCGCGCTGTACTTCCTCACCCCCGACCTCGAGGCCTTCGTCCCGGACGCCCGGTGGTACCCCCAGCAGACGCTCGCCACCTCGCTCGTGCGGGGGCTGCTCCAGGGCCCCTCGCCGTGGCTCGCCCCCGGCGTCGTCACCATGGTGCCCCCGGGCACCCGGATGACGGTCGAGGCGGTGACGGTGACCGACAACGTCGCCCGGGTGGACCTCTCCGCCGAGGCCGTCTCGGCCGAGCCGGACGAGCGGGCGCTGCTGTACGCCCAGCTCGAGCGGACCCTGCGCGGGGTCTCCGGCGTGCAGGACCTCGAGATCATCGCCGCCGGTGCGCCCTTCGAGGTGCCGGAGGACGTCCCGGCGCTGCAGTCCTACCCGTACAGCGCCACCAACATGGTGGTGGTCTCCGGCGGAGGCCTCGCCGACGTCGTCGGCGGGGAGCTGGTGCCGCGCGCGGGCTCCGAGCAGCTCGCCGGCATGGACCCGCGGCACCCCGCCGTCGGGTACGAGGGCGAGGGCGCCGCGACGGTGCTGCTGGCCGGTACCGACCGGCTCATCACGGCACCCACCGCCGAGTCCCAGCCGTTCCAGCTCTACAGCGGCGCCAACCTGGTCCCGCCCTCGGTGGACCGGCACGGGTGGGTCTGGACGACGCCTGCGGCCTCCGACGGCCGCCTGGTCGCGGTGCGCACGGACGGCACGCAGGTCGCGGTCGAGGCGCCCTGGCTGGACGGCGGCACCGTGCGTTCGCTGCGCATCTCCCGCGACGGCGCCCGCGCCGTGGTGGTGTGGGAGGAGGCGGGCTCCGTCGTCGTGGACACCGCGGTGGTCGTCCGCGAGACCGACGGGACGCCGCGGGGCCTGGCGGAGCCGGTGCGGTTCGCCGAGCGGCTCGACGACGCCACGCAGCTCGCGTGGGTCGACGAGCAGACCGTCGCGGTGCTGGGCACCTCCGAGGGCGACGCCGCGGCCACCGTGCACCTGGTGCCGCTCGGCGGTCCGAGCAGCCGGCTGCCGCTGGTGGAGGGCGCGGTGACGCTCACCGCGGGGCGGGGGGACCGGTCCATCGTCCTCGGCACCGCCGCCGGCCGCGTGCACGAGCGCAACGGCGCCTCCTGGCGGCCCGTGCTCTCCGACGCCTACTACCCGGCGCTGCCGGGCTGACGCGTCCACACCCGGCCGCCGTCCCCACCCCCGGCCACGCCGGCGACGCGGGCGCCCGGCCCTCCGGCACGCTGCCGGCATGGGCGGGGCAGGCGGCGCGGGGACCGGGCTCGCCGCCGCGCTCGCGGAGGCCGCCCGGCTGGTGGTGCCGCTCGAGTGCGCCGGCTGCGGGCGGTTCGACGTCGTCCTGTGCGGGCGGTGCGAGGCGGTGCTGCGCGTCCCGCCGGCCCGGTGCGAGGCCGGCGCACCGATGATCGCCGGTGACTGGTCCGGCGAGGCGCTGCCCACCTGGTCGCTCGGCGCTTACCGGGGCCCGCTGCGGGCGATCGTCCTGGCGTGGAAGAACCACCGGCGCCTCGACGTGGCGCCGGCGGTGCTGGCGGCGGCGGAGTCCGCCGCCAGCGCCTGGGCGCGCGACCCCGACCTGCTCGCCGCGCTGGGCGGCGCGAGGCACGTCCTCGTCGTGCCCGCGCCGTCCGGCCGCCGGCGCCGCCTGCTGCGCCGGCTGGTGGTGGCCGACCTCGCCGTCGCGGTCGGCCGCGGGCTCGCCGTGGGGCTGGCCGCCCGGCCGGGGGAGGGGCCCGGCGCGCCGGCCCGGCGGGTGCTGGTGGTCGACGCCCTGCGCCGCCGCCAGGGCACCTCCCACCAGGCCGGGCTCGGGGCGCGCGGGCGCGCGGCGAACCGGCGCGGCGGCGTGGCCTGCGTGACCGCCCTGCCCGTGGGTGCCGTGGCCGTGCTGGTCGACGACGTCGTGACGACGGGCGCCACGCTCGCGGCCTGCCGGGCGGCGCTCGAGGGGGCGGGCTGCGCCGTCGCCGGGGCCCTCGCGGTCGCTTCTACGCCGCCTCCCGGCCGAAATTCTCGGGGTCTGCTGAATCGGTGAAACCGCAGGTGAGCGGCCCGTTCGGCCATGGTGCGGGTGGCCCAGGTTCGTCCCAGCGGTGGACGTGCGCCGGGGACCAAGGGGATGATGGCTCTCCCCGTAGCGACTAACGTTGATGCATGGAGCACCGCTCGTTCCCGCAGACGCCGCCGCTGGCAGCGCAGCCCGGGGACGACCGGGTCCCGGAGGAGGTGGTCGCCACCCCTGTTGCCCGCCGATGAGCGCGCAGCCGTCAGTCCCGGGGCCCACCGGGCCCCCACATCTATGGACCTAGCTGGAGGTCACCATGGAGATCGTCGTCAAGGGCCGCAACACCGAGATCGCCGACCGGTTCCGCAGCCACGTCGAGGAGAAGCTCACCAAGATCGAGCAGCTCGCCCCACGCGTCCAGCGCGTGGACGTCGAGCTGACGCACGAGCGCAACCCACGGCAGGCGGACCAGGCGGAGCGGATCGAGATCACCGTGCGCGACAAGGGCCCGGTGATCCGGGCGGAGGCGCGGGCCTCGGACCGGTACGGCGCCCTTGACGTAGCCGCGGGCAAGCTGCTCGAGAGATTGCGCCGCGCGCGCGACCGGCGCAAGGACCACCACCGCTACGCGGTGCCCGAGGCGGTCGACGTCCCGGCGACGCTCGTGACCGAGCCGGCCCAGGAGGCGCCCGAGCGTCCGGCGCCGCCCACCGAGCCCGGGCAGGCCGTGGAGACGCAGCTCGGTGACTCGCCGGTGATCGTGCGCCAGAAGTGCCACGAGGCGACCCCGATGACGGTCGACCAGGCCCTGTACGAGATGGAGCTCGTGGGCCACCCCTTCTACCTCTTCATCGACGACGAGACCGGCCAGCCCTGCGTCGTCTACCACCGCCACGGCTGGACCTACGGCGTGATCCGCCTGAACACGGTCGTCGCCGAGAAGGCCGAGGCCAACCACGCCTCGGAGCGCGTGCCCGAGCACGTCTGACCGGAGATCCTCCCGCGGGGCCCATCGCCGCTCGGCGGTGGGCCCCGCGGTGCGGGATCCGTGTCGCGGGATCCGTCGCCGTTATGCCGCGCCGTCGGAGCGCTCCGCGCCTACAGTGCCGGACATGGCGTGCGTCCGTGTCGGGATCTCCGGGTGGCGGTACGCGCCGTGGCGCGGCTCGTTCTACCCACGCGGGCTGCCGCAGCGGCGCGAGCTGGAGTTCGTCGCCGCCCGGATGGCCTCCGTGGAGATCAACGGCTCCTTCTACTCGTTGCAGCGTCCCGCCCGGTACCGGGCCTGGTACGGCCAGACCCCGCCCGATTTCGTCTTCGCCGTCAAGGGCGGGCGGTTCATCACGCACCTGAAGAAGCTCGTCGACGTCGGCACGCCCCTGGCGAACTTCTTCGCCTCCGGCCCGCTGGCCCTCGAGGACAAGCTCGGCCCGATTCTGTGGCAGCTGCCGCCGCAGCTGCCCTTCGACGCGGCCCGGATCGACGCCTTCCTGCGCCAGCTGCCGCGCACCACCACCGAGGCAGCCCGGCTGGCGACGAAGCACGACGGACGCCTGAAGGACGACGACACCTGGACCACCACCGACGCGGACCGGCCGCTGCGCCACGCCATGGAGGTGCGCCACGTCAGCTACCTCGACCCGGCGTTCGCCGCGCTGCTGCGCGAGCACGGCGTCGGCATGGTGGTGGCCGACACCGCCGGGAAGTGGCCGATGCTCGAGGACGTGACGGCCGACTTCGTCTACGTGCGGCTGCACGGGGACGTCGAGCTGTACGTCAGTGGGTACTCCGCGGCCGCGCTCGACGCGTGGGCAGAGAAGATCCGCCGCTGGCACGGGGACGGCCGCGACGTCTACGTCTACTTCGACAACGACGTCAAGGTCCGCGCGCCCGTCGACGCCATGGCCCTGGCCGCGCGGCTGCCGGACGTCGGAGCGCAGCCCTCCGGCGTGGCGGTGTAGGGCGGGGCGATGAGATGACCAGCGGGACGGGCCGGGCCGGCCGGGCCGGCGAGGAGCGTGCCGGCGCGCAGCAGTGGGTCCCGCCCGACGCCGACGTCGAGAGCCTGCGCGCGGCCGCACCCGGCTGCCGGGGGTGCGAGCTGTGGGCCGGGGCCACCCAGGTCGTCTTCTCCACCGGGGACGAGCGGGCGCGGGTGATGCTCGTCGGCGAGCAGCCGGGGGACCGCGAGGACCGCGAGGGGCTGCCCTTCGTCGGCCCGGCGGGCAAGGTGCTCGACGAGGCGCTGGAGGCGGCCGGGATCGACCGCGGGCGGGTGTACACCACCAACGCGATCAAGCACTTCCGGTTCGTCGAGCGCGGCAAGCGGCGCATCCACAAGACCCCCGGCGTCGCCCACATCGAGGCGTGCCTGCCGTGGCTGGAGGCCGAGCTGGCCGCGGTGGCGCCGGGCGTCGTCGTCTGCCTGGGGGCGACGGCGGGCCGGGCGGTGCTGGGCCGGGAGGTGAAGGTGACCGCCGAGCGCGGCCGGCACCTGAGCCGGCCGGGGCCCGACGGCGACCTGCGCGTCGTCCTCACCACCCACCCTTCCGCCGTGGTGCGCCTGCGTGGCAGGCCCGAGTTCGACGCGGCCTTCGAGGCCCTCGTGACCGACCTCCGCGCGGCCGTCGTCTGACCCTCCCGCCGTGAGACGTCACCTGCGCCGCGAGCCGTCAGCTGTGCCGCGAGCCGTCACCTGCGCCGCGGTGTCGGTGCCACAGGGCACCATGACCCCGTGACCTCCACTTCGCCGCGACCCGCGCCGCGGTCTTCGCCGCGACCCGCGCCGCGGTCGGCCGGGCCATCGCCGGGGCGCGCACTGACGGTCGCCCAGGCCCGGCGCATCGCCGTCGCGGCGCAGGGCCTGGACCGCGCCCGGCCCCGCGTGCCGGTCATGGGGCACCTTCAGCGGGTCGTCGATCGGATCGGCCTCCTGCAGATCGACTCCGTCAACGTCGTCGCGCGGGCGCACCTGCTGCCGCTGTACTCGCGCCTCGGCGCGTACGACGTCGCACTCGTCGACCGGGCCAGCGGGCACCGCCCGCGCCGCCTGGTGGAGTTCTGGGCGCACGAGGCGTCCTACATCCCGCCGCGCACGTACCAGCTGCTGCGCTGGCGCATGGAGCAGTACCGGCGGCGCGACCACTGGGGGCGCGAGCTCGCCCACCATCCCGGCCTGGTGGCGGCGGTGCGGGACCTCGTCGCGGACGCCGGTCCGGTGACGGCGAGCGAGGTGCACGCCGCCCTCGGGCATCGCCGCGGACCCAAGGAGCACTGGGGCTGGAACTGGACGCCCGCCAAGCACGCCCTCGAGCACCTGTTCAACATCGGCGAGATCGCCGCTGCCCGGCGCACCCCGCAGTTCGAGCGTGCGTACGACCTGACCGAGCGCGTCCTGCCGCCCGCCGTGCTCGCCGCGCCCGCGCCGCCGGAGTCCGACGCGGTGCGTGAGCTCGTGGCCATCGCCGCCCGGGCGCACGGGGTGGCCACGGTGCGCTGCCTGGCCGACTACTTCCGGCTGCCCGCGCAGGCCACCGCGGCCGCGGTCGCCGAGCTCGTGCAGACGGGCACGCTCGAGCCGGTGACGGTCCGCGGCTGGCGCCGCCCCGCCTACCTGCACACCGGCGCGCGGGTGCCCCGGCGCACCGCCGCGCGGGCCCTGCTCGCCCCCTTCGACCCGCTCGTGTTCGAGCGCCGGCGGGTGCTCGACCTGTGGGGCATGCACTTCCGGATCGGCATCTACACCCCGGCCGCGAGGCGGACGCACGGGTACTACGTGATGCCGTTCCTGCTGGGCGAGCACCTCGTGGCCCGGATCGACCTCAAGGCCGACCGCCAGGCGGGCGCGCTGCGCGTGCGCGCCGCCCACGCCGAGCCGGCCGACGCCGTCCCCGGACTCGCGCCGGGCTCGTGGCCGGCCCGCGGCGCCGTCGCGGAGGAGCTCGCCGCCGAGCTGGGCGAGATGGCGGACTGGCTCGGGATGGCCGCCGTCGCCGTGGACGACGACGCCGTGGGAGACATGCGCGCCGACCTCGCGTCCGCCGTCGGGCGCGGCTGACCAGGCAGGTCCCGGCAGCGCCCGGCCGCCAGGAGGTGCGCCCGTGGTCTTGCGCACACGGTGGCAGCGGGTCGGGTGCGGCCGGGCCTACGATGGGGGAGGGTGCGCCCAGCCGGGGCGCCCCGCACCGGGCGGGCTGCGCCGCGGTGCACGTGAAGACGACCAGGAGCTGGCGCGTGCCGAAGATCCTCGACAAGATCCTCCGAGCCGGCGAGGGCCGCGTCCTCAAGCGGCTGACCGCCCTGGCGGACCAGGTGGACGCGCTGGAGGACGAGTTCACGTCCATGTCCGACGCCGAGCTCCGCGAGGAAACCGACCGGTTCAAGGCCCGGCTCGCCGACGGCGAGAGCCTCGACGACCTGCTCCCCGAGGCCTTCGCCACGGTCCGCGAGGCGGCCACCCGGACGCTCGGCCAGCGGCACTACCGCGTGCAGGTCATGGGCGGCGCCGCCCTGCACCTGGGCAACATCGCCGAGATGAAGACCGGTGAGGGCAAGACCCTGGTGGCCACCCTGCCGAGCTACCTCAACGCGCTGACCGGCAAGGGCGTGCACGTCGTCACCGTGAACGACTACCTCGCCGGCTATCAGAGCGAGCTGATGGGCCGCGTCCACCGCTTCCTGGGCATGAGCACCGGGACCATCCTGTCCGGGCAGCGCCCCGACGAGCGCCGCAAGCAGTACGCGGCCGACATCACCTATGGCACCAACAACGAGTTCGGCTTCGACTACCTGCGCGACAACATGGCCTGGTCCATGGCCGAGCTCGTGCAGCGCGGCCACAACTTCGCCGTCGTCGACGAGGTCGACTCCATCCTCATCGACGAGGCCCGCACGCCGCTGATCATCTCCGGCCCCGCCCAGGGCGACGTGAACAAGTGGTACGCGGAGTTCGCGCGCATCGCCAAGCGGCTCGAGCGGGAGGTCGACTACGAGGTCGACGAGAAGAAGCGCACCGTCGGCGTGCTGGAGCCCGGCATCGAGAAGGTCGAGGACTACCTCGGCATCGAGAACCTCTACGAGTCCCTCAACACCCCGCTGATCGGCTTCCTCAACAACGCCATCAAGGCCAAGGAGCTGTTCGCGCGGGACAAGGACTACATCGTCAAGAGCGGCGAGGTCCTCATCGTCGACGAGCACACCGGCCGCATCCTCGCCGGGCGCCGCTACAACGAGGGCATGCACCAGGCGATCGAGGCCAAGGAGGGGGTGGTCATCAAGGCCGAGAACCAGACCCTGGCCACGATCACCCTGCAGAACTACTTCCGGCTCTACGACAAGCTCTCCGGCATGACCGGTACCGCCGAGACCGAGGCGGCGGAGTTCTCCAGCACGTACAAGATCGGCGTCGTGCCCATCCCCACGAACAAGCCGATGGTCCGCAAGGACCAGTCGGACCTCGTCTACAAGGGCGTGAAGCAGAAGTACGCCGCCATCGTCGACGACATCGCCGAGCGGCACGAGAAGGGCCAGCCCGTCCTGGTGGGTACCACCAGCGTCGAGAAGTCCGAGGCGCTCTCGGCGCTGCTGAAGAAGCAGGGCGTCCGTCACGAGGTCCTCAACGCGAAGCAGCACGAGCGCGAGGCCGCCGTCGTCGCCATGGCCGGGCGCAAGGGCGCCGTCACCGTGGCCACCAACATGGCCGGCCGCGGCACCGACATCATGCTGGGCGGCAACGCGGAGTTCATCGCCGTCCAGACGCTCAGGCAGAAGGGGCTCGACCCGACCGAGACCCCGGAGGAGTACGAGGCGGCGTGGCCCGCCGCGCTCGAGGCGGCGAAGAAGGCCGTGAAGGCCGAGCACGACGAGGTCGTGGAGCTGGGCGGGCTGTACGTGCTCGGCACCGAGCGGCACGAGTCCCGGCGCATCGACAACCAGCTGCGCGGCCGGTCCGGCCGTCAGGGCGACCCGGGGGAGTCGCGGTTCTACCTCTCCCTCGAGGACGACCTGATGCGGCTGTTCAACTCCGGCCTGGCGATGCGGGTCATGGACGGCGCGTCCTACCCCGACGACATGCCGCTGGAGCACAAGTTCGTCTCCCGCGGCATCGCCAGCGCTCAGGCGCAGATCGAGGCCCGCAACTTCGAGATCCGCAAGAACGTCCTGAAGTACGACGACGTCCTGTCCCGCCAGCGCGAGGTCGTCTACGCCGAGCGGCGCCGCGTGCTCGAGGGCGAGGACCTCCAGGACCAGATCCAGGGCTTCCTCGACGACCTCGTGGCCAACCTGGTCGGCGAGTTCACCGCCGAGGGCGCGCCGGAGACCTGGGACCTCGAGGCCCTGTGGACGGAGCTGAGGACCACGTACCCGGTGTCCATCACGCCGGAGGACGTCATCGAGGAGGCCGGCAACGCCACCCGGGTGACGCCCGAGATGCTGATCGAGGAGCTCCAGTCCGACGTCCACCTCGCGTACGAGGCCCGCGAGGAGGAGCTCACAGAGGACGTCATGCGCCAGCTCGAGCGGCGCGTGGTGCTCTCCGTGCTCGACCGCAAGTGGCGCGAGCACCTGTACGAGATGGACTACCTCAAGGAGGGCATCGGGTTGCGTGCCATGGCGCAGCGCGACCCCCTCGTGGAGTACCAGCGCGAGGGCTACCAGCTCTTCCAGGCCATGAACGAGGCCATCAAGGAGGAGTCGGTCCGGTACCTGTTCAACATCGAGGTCAAGCGGCAGGAGGCCCCGGCCGTCGCCGCCCCGGCGGACCTGGTCACAGGCGCCTCGGCGGCCTCGGCGGCGATCAACGCCCCCGCCGGCCTCGGCAAGCCGGCGCAGGCGAAGGACGCCGCGTCGGCTCCCGCGGCGGCGCCGGACATCCTCGGCCTCGAGGAGCCGCAGCGGCCCACGAGGCTGAGCTACTCGGCCTCCGCGCTGGACGGCACGGTGCCCACCGGTGTGGCCGGCGACGCCGAGCCCGAGGTGCAGACGGCCGGACCCGACGGCCAGCCGACCGGGGCGGGCGTCAACCGGGAGCAGCGCCGCGCGGCGGCAAGGGCGGCGCGCAAGCGCGGCTGAGGCGCGACGACGCGGCGGGGCCCGCTCCCTTCGGGGGCGGGCCCCGCGGCCGTCTGTGCTGCCGTCCGCCTGCGCGCCTCCGCGCCCCAAGCCCGGCCGGTCACCCGGGAATACACTCGGTCCTGCGCTCGTTGGGCCGGATGTACATGCAAATGCATCGAATCTCGAGGGGTCCTCATGCAGTTCGGCATCTTCACGGTCAGTGACGTCACGACCGACCCGACCACGGGCGCCACGCCCGACGACACCGAGCGGGTGCGGGCGATCCTGAAGATCGCCCAGCACGCCGACCAGGCGGGGCTGGACGTCTTCGCCACCGGGGAGCACCACAACCCGCCGTTCGTGGCGTCGTCCCCGACGACGATGCTGGGGTACCTGGTCGGGACGACGCGGAACATCGTGCTGTCGACGGCCACGACGCTGATCACCACGAACGACCCGGTGAAGATCGCCGAGGACTACGCGATGCTCCAGGTGATCTCCGAGGGGCGGATGGACCTGATGATGGGCCGGGGCAACACCGGCCCGGTCTACCCGTGGTTCGGCAAGGACATCCGCCAGGGCATCAACCTCGCGATCGAGAACTATGCGCTGCTGCGCCGGCTGTGGGAGGAGGAGGTGGTGGACTGGCAGGGGAAGTTCCGCACCCCGCTGCAGGGCTTCACCGCCACCCCCCGCCCGCTGGACGGGGTGGCGCCGTTCGTGTGGCACGGCTCGATCCGCTCGCCGGAGATCGCCGAGCAGGCCGCGTACTACGGCGACGGGTTCTTCCACAACAACATCTTCTGGCCGATGAGCCACACCAAGCGGATGGTGCAGTACTACCGCCAGCGCTTCGAGCACTACGGCCACGGCACGGCGGACACCGCGATCGTGGGCCTGGGGGGTCAGTTCTTCGCCCGGAAGAACTCCCAGGACGCCAAGGCCGAGTTCCGCCCGTACTTCGACAACGCCCCGGTCTACGGCCACGGCCCGTCGATGGAGGAGTTCACCGCCGAGACCCCGCTGACGGTGGGCTCGCCGCAGGAGGTCATCGACCGCTACGCCGCGATGCGCGAGCACGTCGGGGACTACCAGCGCCAGCTGTTCCTCATCGACCACGCCGGGCTGCCGCTGAAGACGGTGCTCGAGCAGATCGACATCCTGGCCGAGGAGATCGTCCCGGCGCTGCGCCAGGAGAACGAGGCCAAGCGCCCGGCGCACGTCCCGTCCGACCCGCCCAGCCACGCCGAGCGCGTGGCCAAGGCCCGCGCGGCGGGCAAGATCGCCGGCGGTCACGTCGCGGGCGAGGACAAGTGGACGGGCAAGACCGCCGAGCACGATGCGGCCGCCGCGGCCAAGGCCGGCGCAGCCTTCGGGCTCTGAGCACCCCTGACGATCATCTGAGGAACGAGGAGAAGCATGAGCGAGCGCACCATCGTCGCCGTCTCGGCCGGGCTGGGTCAGCCCTCGTCGACCCGGCTGCTGGCCGACCGGCTGTCCGAGGCGACCGTGACCGAGCTGGCCGCGCGCGGGGTGACCGCGACCGTGGAGACCGTCGAGCTGCGGGGCGTGGCCCACGAGATCGTCAACGCCATGCTCACCGGGTTCCCCACCGGCGAGCTCGCGGGCGTGCTCGAGCAGGTCACCGGCGCCGACGGGCTGGTCCTGGTGACCCCGCTGTTCACCACCACCTACTCGGGGCTGTTCAAGTCCTTCGTCGACATCCTCGACAAGGACGCCCTGACCGGCATGCCGGTGCTGCTCGGCGCGACCGGCGGCACGCCCCGGCACTCCCTGGCGCTGGAGTACTCCGTGCGGCCGCTGTTCACCTACCTGCGCGCGGACGTGGCGACCACCTCGGTGTTCGCCGCCACCGACGACTGGGCCGGCGAGGGCGACACGGTCAACCCGCTGCCGGCCCGCATCCGCCGCGCCGGCCGCGAGCTGGCCGAGATGGTCGCCGCCCGCCAGAACGCCGGCCCGGCCGACCTCTACCAGGACGTCCCCACCTTCGACCAGATGTTCGGCGGCCTGTAGCCGCCGCCCCCGACCGGTCGGCGCCGGCTCCCCCCGCCGCGCGCCGACCAACGACGGCCGCGCTCCCCGGAGCGCGGCCGTCGTCCTGCCCGGCCACGGCCGGCGGCCGCCGCGCCTAGCCGATCTCCAGCGCCGTGGCGCGCCACCGGCCACGGTGGGCCTCCAGGCGCACCGCCGCGGCCCGCACGCGCCGCCCGTCGTGGACGACGACGGACGCCTCCACCACGCCAGGACCGATGTCGCACGCGTGCACGCGGAGCACCGTGGCCCGGCGCGCCGCCGTCGGACGCCCGTGCACCCGGTAACCGAGGGCGGCCCGCCGGGCGAGCGACTCGTACAGCTCCGCGGAGAGCCACCGCGCCAGCTGCGCCGCCGGGCGGACGCCGAGCAGCGCCTCCACCGCGGAGCGCACGAGCGCGCCGGACCACCGCGCGGCATCGGGGAGCGCCGCGCCCTCGGCGGGAGGCTCCGGCGGCTGGGCCTCCCGTGGCTGGGCGGGCCCGGCGAACCTCACCCTGTCCCACGGCCGGGCCACGGAGGTGCGTGGCACGTCCGTCGCCGCGAGCCCGTGCGCGGGGGACCGGGCGCCTGGGCCGGGCTGACCCGCGAGGGCAGGGCGCGAGAGGGTGATCGTGCTCATGGGGCCTCCTCGGTAGGGGCCAGCAGCCGCTGGCCGGGGCGGATGAGATCGGGGTCGGGCCCGACGACGTCCTCGTTGGCCGCGTACCAACGCGGCCAGGCGGCGGCAATCTGCTCCTCGCTCGCCCGCGCCCCCAGGTGCAGGGCGGCGATCGACCACAGCGACTCGCCCGCGGTCACGGTGTGCGTGCTGCTCGAGGCGGGGGCGCCGGGCGGTGCCGGCTCCGGACTCGCCGCCAGGGGAGTCGGCTCGGGACTCGCCGCCAGGGGAGCCGGCTCGGGACTCGCCGCCAGGGGAGCTGGCAGCGGGGCCTTCTTCGTCGGCGTCCCGGCGTGCCTGGGGACAGGCTCCGGCGCCGGGTGACGGGTCGGCGCTTCCGCCGTTGCCGTGCCGAGTGGCGGGACGGGGTGCGGCGCGCCCTCGGCGGGTGCCGGCGGCGGCGCCGGTGGCCCCGCTGACTCCGGGGAACCCGGCTCGCCGGGGTCCACGGGGGCGCCCCATCCCAGGTCGGCGACCCCGCCCGTCTCGGTCCCCCAGACCTCCGGCGGTGCCGTCGCGGTCGGGGCGTCGGCCGAGGGCGGGGCCGCCGCCGCCGGGGCCATCGCCAGGGCGATGCTGACGCCAGCCGCGGCCGAACCCAGCACGGCCCGGCGCAGCCCCGGAGCGCCCCACCGCCGCACGGCAGCGGAGACGAGGGGCCCGGCGTCGCCCCGGCACACGCGAAGACCGAGGATCACGGCGGCCGTCAGGGCGTACCAGGCCGCGAGGCCCGCGCCGAGGGTCAGGACGCCCGTGGCGACGAGGTCGTCGAGATGCGTGGGCGCGAGTGCGCCGGGGGTCGCGGCCGCGTGCCGGAGGCCGGCCACCGACTCCCACGCGCGCCGGGCGAGGAGGAGCGCGACCGCGGTCCCCGCGAGAAGCGTCGCTGGTGCGGTGAGGAGGCCGGAACGCCGGGCAGCACGGGGCGCCCGCGGTGCCGCCTCCCGGGTCGCCGTCCGGCTTGCCCGCGCCGACGGTCTGTCCATCTCGTTCACCCCCACGCCCGAGCCGCTTCCCGTCCGGTCACGCGCCAGATGCCCGCACCGACGGCCCGCCCGCTCCCGCCGTCTCCTCGTGCCAACCAGTGCAGTTTGATGCCGTTTGATACAGCGGGATGGTGATAGGTGTACTCCGACGCTGTCGTGCTGTAAACAGCCGGCGTGCGCCGGTGGACAACCGATGAAACGGCCAATCCACGTCCGGCGACGCGAGGGGTGGCCTACCGTGCGTCCATGCGCTGGGAAGTCCTCTTCGAGGACCTGGAGAGCCAGTACGAGGCAGCGGTTCGCACCGCCGACGACGACGAGGTCGCAGAGCTGGCGGAGGCGGAGATCGGTGCCACGCGGCTGGCCGACCGGCTGCGCGCCGCGCGAGGCAGCCGGCTCACGCTACGGCTGCGGTCGGGCGCCACGGTCGGCGGCGAGCTGCTCGACGCGGCCCCGCAGTGGTTGCTGCTGGCCGACGGCGAACGCCGGACGCTGGTCCCCGTCGCCGCGGTCGCGCTGGCGTGGCCGCTCGGTCCCTCGGCACCGGAGGCAGGGCTCGTCGAGCAGCGGCTGCGCATCACGCACGTGCTCCGCGCACTCTCCCGCGAGAGCGCCCTGGTCCGCCTCACGTGCCCCGCCGGCAGCTACTCCGGCTGGCTCACCCGGGTCGCGTCGGACCACGTCGACCTCCGCGTCGACGGCGCCGGGAACGGCGTGGTCACCGTGGCGCTCGCCGCGCTGGAGTCGGTGAGCACGGCATGAGGGACTCAGGAGCCGTGCTCGGCCTCGATCCGGGCGCGGGTGCGGGCGTACTGACGCTGGATGTAGTCCTCGAGCGCGCTCGCCTCGACGCGCCACTGGTTGCGCCCGCCGACCTGGATCGCTGCGAGCTCGCCGGTGCGGACGAGCACGCGGACCTGGGCGACGGAGACCGCGAGCTCCTCGGCCACGTCCGCCAGCGTCAGGAACCGCTGCGCCATGTCCACATCCTTCCACCACGAACCGATACCGCCCACATGCTCCCACCGCCACCGGGCATCGGCCGTCATCGACGGGTGGCTGTGGATGGCGAGCGGCCCCGCAGGGCGCACGCGGGCATCATGGGTCACCCACCGAGGAGGCGAGATGAGCGCTGAGGAGGTCCGTCCGGCCCGGCGCCTGCGGCGGCCGACCTGGCGGGACCCGCGGCTCGGCGTCGGCGTGCTGCTCGTCGCGGGTCGGTGGCGCTGGGCACCTGGGCGGTGCGGGACGCCGCCGCCACCACCCCGGTGTACGCGGCCGCGGAGGACCTCACCCCGGGCGACCCCATCGACACCGGCTCGCTGGTCGTGCAGGAGGTCCGCCTCGGCGCGCCCGAGGCGCACTACCTCCGCGTGGCGGACGGGGTGCCCGCCCGTGCCGTGGCGGTCCGGCCGGTCGCCGCCGGGGAGCTGGTCCCGCGGTCGGCCGTCGGCTCGACCGAGGCGGTCGACCTGCGCCCAGTGGTGATCCCACTGGGGCTGTCCGTGCCCGCCGACCTCGGGCCCGGCACGGTGGTGGACCTGTGGCTGACCCCGCCGCCGCCCTCCGCCGCCACGCCCGCGGACGGGGAGGACCCCGAGCCGGTGCTCCTGGCGGCCGACCTGGTGGTCGCGGAGGTGCTCGAGGACACCTCGGTCTTCACCGGCGGGACCGGGGTGTCGGTCGAGCTGCTCGTGCCCCGCCTCGACCTGCCCGAGGTGCTCGGGGCCCTGTCGAGCGACGGCGAGCTGGTGGTCGTGCCCACCTTCGGGGCGCCCGGAGCCGGCGCTCCTGCCGAGGGGCAGGGGTGAGCACCGGCGTCCTGGTGGCTCTCTCGGGCCCGGCCGAGGGCGAGCTCGTGCAGGCCCTGGACGCGCCCGGGACGGGGCTGCGCGTGGTGCGCCGCTGCGCCGACGTGCCAGAGGTGCTGGCGGCGGCCGCCGCGGGGCTGGGGACGCTCGCCGTGCTGTCCGCCGCCTTCCCGGGCGTGGACCGGACCGTGGTGGCCCGGCTCCGGGCGGCCGACGTGCTCACCGTGCTGGTCGCTGCGGGGCCCGACCGGCGGCGCTGCGAGGCCCTCGGCGCGGACGCGGTGGAGGACGAGCTCGCGCCCACCGCGGCGCTGGCCGAGCGCGTCGTCACGCTCGCCCGCGCCCGGGCGGAACGGGCCGCGGGGAACGGGCACGGTGGGGCGGCGGACGCCGGTAACGGTCGCGCTCGAACGGCGGACGCCGAGAACCGCCTGGCCGACGCCGGACGGGCGCAGACGCACGACCTGGGCCCCGACCCGGGCGGCGCCGCGGACGGCGCCGACGGCGGGCGCACGGCGGGCCCGGCCCGCGCTGCGGCCGGGTCCGGCCGCGACCACGGTGCCCGACACGACGCCGGCGCCCCCGACCCGGGAGGCGACGACGTACCCGATGCCCGCGCGGATGCGGAGGCGACCGAGGGGAAGCTCGTGGCGGTATGGGGTCCGCCGGGAGCGCCGGGCCGGACCACCGTGGCCGTGACGCTCGCCGCGGAGCTCGCCGCTCTGCGGGGCGACGCGTTGCTCATCGACGCGGACACCGAGGCGCCCTCGGTCGCGCAGGTGCTGGGCCTGCTCGACGACTCCTCCGCGATCGCCGTCGCCGCCCGGCAGGCCACCCACGGGCGGCTCGACCCCGCGGCACTGGCGCGGCTGAGCCCGGCCGTGGACGGGACCCTGCGGGTGCTGACCGGACTGACCCGGGCGGACCGGTGGCGGGAGCTGCCCGGGGCCGCGCTCGAGACGCTGTGGGCGACGGCGCGCCTGACCAGCCCGTGGAGCGTGGTGGACCTCGGCGCCGGGATCGAGGTGGACGGCCGCCTCGATCCCACCTTCGGGCCGCAGCGGCACCAGGCCACCGCAGCCGCGCTCGCCGCCGCCGACGTCGTGGTCGTGGTGGGCGCCGGCGAACCGGTGGGCATGCGCCGCCTGGTGGTGGCGCTCGGCGACCTCGCGGAGCACGCGTCGGTGCGGCCAGGAGCGGAACGCGTGGTGGTGGTCAACCGCGTCCGGTCCTCCGCGGCGGGGCCGGGGCCGGAGCGGTCCATCGTCGAGGCGCTCGCCCGGTTCGCCGGTGTCACCGACGCCATCCTCGTCCCGGACGACCGCCCGGCTCTGGACAAGGCCGTGCTGCAGGGCGGCACGCTCACGCGGGTCGCGCCCGCCTCACCGGCGCGTGCCGCGCTGCACGCGCTCGCGAGCCGACTCGCCGGAGTGCCGCAGGCGCGTCGGGGACGCCGTCGCCCGGCGGTCCTGGCCCGGTTCCGCTGACGGCCGGCCCGCGGGTGGGACACTGCCGACATGCGTGTCTACCTGCCTGCCACCGCCGCCGACCTGTCGGGCGGCGCCCTCAGCCCCAGATGGGCCCACGCCGTCACACCGGCCCTGCGCGGTGCGCTGCCCGAGGAGGACGACGAGGGGCTGGAGATGTCCGCCACGCTGGCGGCGGCGGACGAGTCCGTGGCGCGCCTCGCCGCCGACGGCTCCGTCCCGCGCCGCGTGGTGGTGGCCGCGGACGTGCCGGACGCCTCGGTGCGGCCGCCGGAGGTGCTCGGGGAGGACCAGCTGCCCTCCGCCGTCGAGGTCGTCGCCCCGGTGCAGTGGTCGGACGTCGTCGCCGTGCACGTCGACGAGCCGGCCGCTGCCGACGACGTCTCGGCGGCCGCCGCGGGGGACGAGGAGGCCCTCGAGCGGGCTGCCGAGCGGGACCTGCTCTGGTACGACGTCGTCGAGCTCGACGCGCTGCGCAGCGAGCTGGCCGCGCACGCCTAGGTTCGCGGCCAGGGCTTCGGGCGGTTCCGGCCGCCGGCTTCCCTAGACTGACCGCCGTGACGTACTCCCGCGCCTTCTACGAGCAGATCCTCGCCGAGGAGGCGGAGCTGCGGTTCCCCGCCTTCGGCCCGGAGGACGCCTGGCGCCTGGGCAGCCAGATGCGCGCCGCCGCCCGGGAGCGGTCCCTGCCCGTGGTGGTCGGCATCGTGCTCGGCCGGCAGCAGGTGTTCCGCACGGCGCTGGAGGGCTCCAGCGCGGACAACGACTCCTGGCTGGCCCGCAAGACCGCGGTGGTCCTGCGCTACGGGCGCAGCTCGATGGGCGTGGGGGAGCAGTTCCGCGTCGAGGGCCGCGACTTCGACCGCGACAGCCGGCTGGACGTCGGGCAGTACGCCGCGCACGGCGGCGTCTTCCCGGTCGTCGTCACCGGCACGGGGATGGTGGGGGCGGTCGGCGTCTCCGGCCTGCCGCAGCGTGAGGACCACGCGTTCGTGGTGGAGCAGCTCCGCGTCTATCTCGCCGCCGGGGCATAGCCCCTCGTCCCGCGGCGGGCGCGGTGGGTGCCTCGCCGCGGGGCGTGACCGCCCTCCGTCAGCAGCGGACCCGCAGCGTCGACGCGCCCGTGGGGAGCCGCCGGATCTCGATGCGCTCGGCGATGCGGTCCTTGAGCTCCGTCACGTGGGAGACGATGCCGACCGCCCGCCCGCCGTCGCGCAGCCTGCCGAGCTCGGCCATGACGGCGTCGAGCGTCGAGGGATCGAGCGAGCCGAAGCCCTCGTCGACGAACAGGGTGCCGAGCTCGACGCCGCCGGCCTCGGACCGCACCACGTCCGCGAGGCCCAGCGCGAGGCACAGCGAGACGTAGAAGGTCTCCCCGCCGGAGAGGGTGTGCGGGTCGCGGGGCGTCTCCGTGACGTGGTCCCGGACACACAGTCCGAGGCCCGCCTTGCGGGCGCGCTGCCCGCCCTCCTTCTCGTCGATGCGCTCCAGCTCGTACCGGCCGTCGGACATCGTCGCCAGGCGGTCGTTGGCGGCGGCCACGACGTCCTCGAAGCGGCGCAGCAGCACGTAGGTCGCCAGCGTCGTCGCGGTCTGGTTGCCGTCACCCGCGGTCGCGAGGTTGGCCGTGCGCAGGAGGGGCGCCGCGCGGGCCGTGCGCTCGGCGTGCGCCCCGAGGGCGGCGAGCAGCTCGCCCCTCGCGGCGCGCACCTGCTCCGCGCGCAGCCGCGCCTCGGTGGCGCGGCGGCCGGCCGCGCCGAGCGCGTCGAGCGCCCGGCGGTGCGCCTCCTCCGCGGCGACGACGTCGGGTGCCTCCGTGCCCGTCAGCGCCGCCACCGCCGGCTCGGCGAGCCCGGCGGCGACCCGGGCCAGGGCGGCCCGGTGCTCGAGGACCGTCCGCTCGAGGGCCGCCATGGTGGCTGCGGGCAGCGACGCCGTCCGGGCGGCGCCGGCGTCGGCGAAGCCGGCCTCGGCCAGCGCCTCGGCGAGCCGAACGGTGGTCCGCCGCAGGTCGTCCGCCGCCCCCAGCTGGGCCCGCCGTGCCTCCAGCAGCGCGTGGGCGGTGGCGGCGCGGGCGGCGAGCACGTCCGCGCGGGCCGCCACCGTCTCCTCGCCGCAGCAACCGGCGGCGCACCGTTCGCGGTCGGCGGCGAGCTGCTCGCGCACCGCCGCCAGCCGCTCGCGGCGCACGGCCAGGGACGACCGGCCCTCCGCGAGCGCCTCCCCGAGCTCGGCGGTCTCCTCCTCGTACCGCACCAGCTCGGCCTCGAGCTCGGTCACGGCCGCGGCTGCGTCGTCGGCGGCGGCCGCCCGGCCCCCGGCCGCCCCGAGGGCAGCCCGCGCCGCGTCGACGTCCAGTCCCTGCGCGGCCTCGCGCAGCGCCTCCAGCTGCTCGTTCAGCCGCGTCGCCCGCGCGCGTTCCCGCTCCACCGCCGCCGAGGCCTGCTCGCGCGCGGACGCGGCGGCCTCCACCTCCTCCGCGCTGGCGTGGTCGGGGGCCGGGACGGCGGGGGAGGGGTGCTCCGTGGCACCGCACACCGCGCACGGGTGACCGGCCTGCAACCCGGCCGCCAGCTCGCCCGCCACCCCCTCGACCCAACGGCGCCGGACGGCGTGCTCGGCGTCGACCGCCGCCAGGGCCCGGGCAGCCGCGGCGGCGACCGACTCCTGGGCCTCGGCGAGCTCGGCGGTCCGCACGCGCGCCTGCGTGGCCGCCCGGAGCACGTCCGCCGCCCGCTCGAGGTCGGCGCGCGCGGCGGGCAGGTCGGCCGCGCCGGCCCGGGCCGCACCCAGTCGCTGCTCGATCGCGGCCCGGCCGCCGGGCCGGGCGGCGTGCAGCGCCTCCTGCTCGGCCAGCGCCTCGGCCTCGGTCTCGATGCTGCGCGCGGTCGCTGAGACGGCAACCTCCCGGCGAGGCAGCTCCGCCTCCAGGCGGACGAGCTCGGCGAGGGCGCCCTGCTCGGCGGTGGCGGCCTCGTGGGCCGCGCGCAGCGCGTCGACGTCGGTGCCCCCGGAGCTGCCGGCGACGAGGTCCGCGTCGCGGCCGGTTCCGGCGGCGGCGACCGCCGCGCGCCAGGTGGTGTCGGCGCCGGCCGCGGCCTCGGCCGCCTCGGCGTGGGCGTGCAGGGCGCCCGCGACGGTGCTCGCCCGGCGGGCCAGGTCCAGCCGCTCGGCCGCGGCCTCCACGTCGGGTGCCCGTGCGGTCAGCGTCTCCTGCTCGGCGAGCAGGGTGGCGCGCCGCTCGACCACCCGCGCCAGGGTGCGCTCGGCGTCGAGGGACGCGCGGGCGTCGGCCTCCACGGTGGCCGCCCGCGACTCGGCCGTGGCGGCGGCGTCGGCGGCAGCCGCCACCGCGGCCAGCACGGCCCCGGTGTGCTCGGTGAGCGTGCCGCCGTCCAGCTCCTCCGCGGCGGCGACGAGCGCTGCCCTGCTGACGGCGGGCACGCCGACCCCGGCCTCACCGGTGTGGCTCCCGTGATCCGGGGTGCCAGGTGCCGCGGCAACGGCGTCGGTCTGCGCGCCGGTGGCGGCGGCACCAGCCTCACCGGTGGCCGTGGCACCGCCGGTGACGGCGGCGGCCTCCTCGAGGCGGGCGGCGCGGACGAACGCCGCGGTGGCGGAGCCGATCTGCGCGCCGGCGCGCTCGACGTCGGCCCGCGCCGACCGCGCCGTGTCCGCGAGCTGCTTCTGCAGCCGCTCGTAGACCTCGGTGCCGAAGACGTCCTGGAGGACGGCCCGCCGGTCCTCGGGCCTGGCCCGCAGGAAGGAGGCGAACTGCCCCTGGGGCAGCACCACCGTCTGCGTGAACTGCTCACGGTCCAGCACCACGATGCGCGAGAGCTCCCCGCCCACCTCCTGCACGTGGGCGGAGACCGGCTCCCCGGCCCCGTCCCCGGGGTCGGCCAGGCGCCAGAGCTTCGCGCGGGCGTTCTGCGGGGTGAACCCGTCGCCACGCTTCTTGGGGCGCAGGAACTTCGGCGAGCGCCACACCCGGTACACCCCGGCGGCGGTGGAGAACGTCAGGTCCACGAAGGGCTCGACGTCCGCGGCGGCGTGGTCGGAGTGCAGCCGGTCGTCCGACGCCTCGGCGCCGGCGACCGTGCCGTACAGGGCGAAGACGACGGCGTCGATGAGGGTGGACTTGCCCGAGCCGGTCGGGCCCTCGAGCAGGAACAGGCCGCCCGTGGAGAGGGCGTCGAAGTCCACGGTGTGCCGGTCCGGGAACGGGCCGATGGCCTGGAGGGTCAGCCGGTGGATCCGCATCACGCACTCCGCTCGCTCGCCAGGACCGCCTCGTACGCCTCGCGCAGCACCGCGGCCTCCGCCTCCTCCGGGGCGCGCCCGCCGACCGCCTCGAGGAACTGGGTGGCCACCTCCAGCGGGTCCGCCGCGGCGGTCACCGCCGCCGCCTGCACGCGCTCGCGCACCCGGGCGGGGACGTGCTGGACCGCCAGGGCGTGCGGGAAGCGGCGCGCGACCTGCGCCCACATCTGCTCGGGCCGGACGTCGTCGGTGACGGTCACGCGCAGCCAGGCGTCGGCACGGTCGTCGAAGGCCGGGCTGAGCAGCTCCGCGAGGGTGCCGGTGACGTCGGCCAGCCGGCGCGGGACCGGCGCCTCGACCAGCTCCACCCCGCACACCCCGTCGGGGCCGATGTCTACCAGCGCGGTCGACTTGCGGTGGTGCTGCTCGGAGAAGGAGAACGCGAGGGGGGAGCCCGCGTACCGCATGACCGGGTCGACGCCCTCCCGGCCGACGCGCTGCGGGCCGTGCAGGTGCCCCAGCGCGACGTAGTCGAGCCCGTCGGCAGGCCCGAACACCCCCGAGGGGACGCTGTCGACGCCGCCGACCCGGATGTCCCGCTCGGACTCGCTCGGGGCGCCCCCCGTGACGAACGCGTGCGCCATCAGCACGGCGGGCACGCGCGTGCCGCCGGCGCCTCGCCGGGCCGCCAGGTCCGCCCGCACCCGGCGCAGTGCGGCGGCGGTGACGGCCTCGTGCGACCGTGCGGGCGGCACGGGCGAGCCGTCCTCGCCCGGCTCGGCCAGCGCCTCGCGGGCCATGTCCGGGTCCAGGTAGGGCAGGGCGTACACGAGGGCCCCGGTGCCGCCGTCGGCGTCCGGCAGCTCCACCGGCGTCCCGACGCCGGCCACGCGCGAGCGCACGGCCAGCCTGTCCCGGAAGAGCCCGGCACCGAACCCCAGCCGGGTGGCGGAGTCGTGGTTGCCCGGCGTGAGGACCACCCGCGTGACCTCCGTCAGGCGTGCCAGGGCCTCCGACAGCAGCTCCACGGACGCGACCGGCGGCACCGCGCGGTCGTAGACGTCGCCGGCGACGACCACGGCGTCGACCGCCTCGGCGCGCACGAGCTCGACCACGTGCTCCAGCAGGAAGGCCTCGTGGTGGCGGTGCAGATCCTCCCCGTGCAGGGTGCGCCCCAGGTGCCAGTCCGAGGTGTGCAGGATCCGCATGCCGACGACGCTAGCCGCGGCCACCGACATCGCCGGGAACGCCCCCGGGCGTGGCGGCAGGTGGTGGGTCACGTCGGCGGCGGCCGGGGCCGGTGCGCGGCCCCGGTGCGCGGTGGCAGCATGGCGGCGTGCGGCGCCCCCGGGTGGTCACCTACAGCCTGGCCTCGGTGGACGGCCGGCTCGCGCCCGCCCCGGGGGTGGTGCTCCTCGAGGGGGATCCCAGGTGGGAGGCGATCACCCGGGGGATCGGTGACCCCTACGCGTGGGTGCTGCGGACCCACGACCCGCAGGCGCTGCTCGAGGGCAGCGGCTCGTTCGTGCGGGAGAGCGCCGCGGACACCGACGGCGGGGCGGTCGTGGGGCCGGCGGCCGAGCCCTTCCTGCCGGCGCGCCTGCTTCAGGCGCCGGGCCGGCGCTGGTTCGTCGTCGTCGACGGGCGCGGCCGGGTCGACCTGCGGTTCGCGGAGTGGCCGGACGAGGCCTGGGCGGGCTGGCACGCGCTGGTGCTCACCAGCCGGGCCGCCTCCGCGGGGCACCTCGCCCGGCTGAGGGAGCGTGGCATCCCCTACGTCGTGGTGGGCGAGCGCCGGGTGGACCTGCCGGCCGCGCTCGGGCTCCTGAAGGAGCGGCTGGGCGTGTCGACGCTGGTGTGCACGGGCGGCGGCCGGCTGGGCGGGGCCCTGCTGCGCGCGGGCGTGGTCGACGAGGTCGACGTCGAGGTGCTGCCGGCGCTGATCGGCGGTCGCGGCACGCCGGCCCTCTTCGACGCGCCGCCGCTGCAGGCGGGGGAGTGGCCCACGTCGCTGGAGCTGCTCTCCAGCGAGAACGTCGGGGGCAGGCTCCGCCTGCGCTACCGCGTGCTCGGCACCGCCGCCCCCGAGGCGGACGAGGCGGGCTGAGGCGGGGCCCACGCGGGACGTCGCGGTGCGGGTCAGTCCGCCTGGGAGGTCAGCTCGGCCAGCACCGCCTCGTGCAGCAACGAGTTCGTCACGACGGCGTTGCCGCCCCAGGGCCCGTCCGCGCCGTCGAGGCTGGTGAAGCGGCCACCCGCCTCCGTGACGATGGGGACGAGCGCCGCCATGTCGTACAGCTCGAGGTCGGGCTCGCAGGCGATGTCCACGGCGCCCTCGGCGACGAGCATGTAGGACCAGAAATCGCCGTACGCGCGGGTGCGCCAGACCCGCTGGGCCAGGGAGAGGAAGGCCCGCAGCCCGCCCCGGTCGGCCCACCCGCCCAGGCTCGAGTAGCTCATCGACGCGTCGGCGAGGTCGGCCACCCTGGACACGTGGAGCTGCCGGGCCGAGGACAGCGACCGGCCGGTCCAGGCGCCCGCGCCCTTCGCGGCCCACCAGCGCCGGTTCAGCGCGGGGGCCGACACCACCCCGACGACGACCTCGCCGTCCTCCACGAGCCCGATGAGCGTGGCCCACACCGGCACCCCGCGGACGAAGTTCTTCGTCCCGTCGATCGGGTCGACGACCCACTGCCGCGGCGAGTGGCCGGTGGTGCCGAACTCCTCGCCGAGCACAGAGTCGCGCGAGCGGGCCCGGGCGAGCTGGGCGCGGATCGTCTCCTCGGCGCTGCGGTCGGCGTCGGAGACGGGGGTGAGGTCGGGCTTGGTGTCCACGACGAGGTCCAGGGCGCCGAAGCGCGCCATCGTCTGGCCGTCGACCTGGTCGGCGATGACGTGCGCCATGCGCAGGTCGTCGGTGTAGCGGCTCGCGCCGGGCATGCTCATGCGTCGCACCGTATCGCCCCGCGCGACCGGGCCCCGTGCACGGCGCACGGAGGCACGGAGGCACGGCGCACGGAGGCACGGCGCACGGAGGCACGGCGCACGGAGGCACGGCGCACGGAGGCACGCCGCACGGAGGCACGCCGCACGGAGGCACGGCGCACGGAGGCACGCCGCTGTGGGCTCCGCATCCGGTTCGTACGGCCGCGCCCTCAGCGGGCGAGCGCCTCCAGCCACGAGACGGCGCGGCCGACCTCCGGCAACGCGGCCGTCTCGGCCCGCAGCGCCTGGGCACGCCTGCGGTACACCGGGTCGGCGAGCACCGTCGCGGTGGCCCGGCGCACCTGCGCGGCGGTGACGGTCACCGGGTCCAGCACCACCCCCACGCCGAGGTCGGCGCAGCGCCGCGCGTTGTGCGGCTGGTCCGCCCCGAGGGGGAGCAGCACGAGCGGGACGCCGAGGGCCAGGGCGTCGGTGACCGTGCCGGAGCCGCCGTGCGTGACGACGGCGTCGGCGCGCGCCAGCACCGCGTGCTGGTCCACGTACGGCTCGACCCGCACGTTCGCCGGCTGAGGTCCGAGGAGGGCCGGGGCGAGGTCGGCCCCCAGGCTCACGAGCACGTCCGCCGGCAGGTCGCGCAGGCCCGCCAGCACGCGCCCGAAGAGGTCTCCCGACTCGAGGTTGAAGACGGTGCCGAGCGAGAAGTACACGAGCGGGCGGCCCGTGCCGAGCCGGGTCGTCGCGGCGGCGTCCAGCGCCGAGGGCCGCAGCGGCCGCGCGGTGGCCGGCAGCGGGAAGGCGGGGTCGCGGAAGCCCGGCGGGGCCGGGGAGAGCACGAGATGCCGGCCGAGCATCGCCAGCGGCGGCTCGTCCGGCAGGCCGTGCTCGGCGCGCAGGGCCCGCAGCGGCTCGCCGACCACGTCCTCGCGGACGAAGGAACCGGCCGCCATGACGAGCACGGTGGCGTGCGGGATGCCGAGCCGCTCGGCGGCGACCATGGCGCCGAAGTCGACCTCGTCGCACAGCACCACGTCCGGGCGCCGGCGCCGGCACTCCGCCAGCACGTCGTGCGCGCGGGAGCGGGCCGTGCGCCCGGCGTAGCCCTCCCGCAGCGCCCGGTCCTCCCGGTCCGGGTCGGGCGGCAGGAGGGCGCTCATGCGCACGGACCCGGCGGTCTCGGCGCGGGTGCGCACCACGGCGAGGCCGTCGGCGCCCACGCGCGCCGCGGCGGAGGCCTGGCACGCCACCCGCACCTCGTGCCCGGCCGCTGCCAGGGCCCGCGCCAGCGGCGCGATCGGGCGGTAGTGCCCCAGCCCGCCGGCGAAGGCGGCCAGGACCCTCACGACTCGGCGGCGCCGGTCTTCGCGGCCAGGAGCCGCCGGAAGGACGCCAGGCGCGCCTCGCCGGCCGTCCCGGCCCGGCCGGAGGCGACCCACTCGTCCAGCGCGCAGTCGGGGGCGTCCTCGGCGTGGGTGCACCCGCGCGGGCAGCTCTCGGCGACGGCGGCGAGGTCGGCGAAGGCGCGCAGCAGGTCGTCCGCGCCGATGTGGCTGAGGCCGAAGGACCGCACGCCGGGGGTGTCGACGGCCCACCCGCCGCCGGGCAGCGGCAGGGCGACGGCGGAGGAGGAGGTGTGCCGGCCGCGGCCGGTCACCACGTTGACGTCGCCGGTGGCCCGGTCGGCCTCCGGCACGAGCGCGTTGACCAGCGTCGACTTGCCGACCCCGGAGTGGCCGACGAGCACCGACACCCGGCCGGCGAGCTGGGCGCGCACGGCCTCCAGCCCCACGATCCCCTCGCCCACCCGCGAGGTCACCAGCGCCGGCACGGCGAGGGCCTCGTACTGCGCCAGGAACGGCGCCGGGTCGGCCAGGTCCGCCTTGGTCAGGCACAGCACCGGCTCCATGCCGGCGTCGTAGGCGGCCACGAGGCAGCGGTCCACCATGCGCGGGCGGGGCTCGGGGTCGGCCAGGGCGGTGACGATCACCAGCTGGTCGGCGTTGGCGACGATGACCCGCTCGACCCCGGCGGCGTCGCCGTCCTCGGCCGACCGGCGCAGCACGGAGCGGCGCTCCTCCACGCGCACGATCCGGGCCAGGGTGTCCTTGCGGCCGGTCACGTCCCCGACCAGCCCCACCCGGTCCCCGACGACGATGCGCCCGCCGCGCCCGAGCTCGCGGGCCTTCATGCCCACCACACGGGTGCCGTCGTCCGTCAGCAGCTGGTACCGGCCACGGTCCACCGCCAGGACCATCGCGCCGACGGCGTCAGCGTGCTCGGGCCGCTTCTTGGTGCGCGGCCGCGAGCCCCGCGGGTTGGGGCGAACCCGCACCCGGGCGTCGTCGGTGCCGGTGTCGCGCACGGTCAGCTCCGGGACCCGAGCATGGCGTGCCACATGGCGGGGAAGTCGGGGAGCGTCTTGGCGGTCGTCGCGACGTCCACCACCCGCACGTCCGGCACCCGCAGCCCGAGGATGGCCGCGAAGGTGGCCATGCGGTGGTCGTGGTAGGTCTCGACCACCCCGCCGTGCAGCGGCGCGGGCTCGATCTCCACGCCGTCCTCCGTCTCCCGGGCCACCCCGCCCAGGCGGGTGATCTCGGTGACGATCGCGGCCAGCCGGTCGGTCTCGTGCCCGCGCAGGTGCGCGATGCCCCGCAGCCGCGACGGCTCCTCGGCCAGCGCGCACAGCGCCGCGACGGTCGGGGCCAGCTCGCCGACGTCGTGCAGGTCCGCGTCGATGCCGCGGACGTGGCCGTCGCCGGTGACGGCGAGGGCGCCGTCCTCCAGGACGACGGCGCCGCCGAGCCGCGTCAGCAGCTCGCGGAGCCCGTCCCCGGCCTGCGTGGTGACGGCGGGCCAGCGCGGCACCCGGACCGTGCCGCCGGCGACGAGCGCCGCGGCGAGGAACGGCCCGGCGTTGGACAGGTCCGGCTCGACGACGACCCGCCCGCCCGCCACGGGCCCGGGGTGCACCCGCCAGCGGGCCGGGGCCCACTCACCGGGCCCCGCTGGGCGCCCGTCCTCGGTCAGCTCCTCGACGACAACGCCGCGCTCGCGGAGCACGGCGACGGTCATGTCGATGTGGGGCAGCGACGGCAGGGTCGGGCCGGTGTGGCGCAGGTCGATCCCGGCGTCGTACGCGGGGGCGGCCAGCAGCAGCGCCGAGACGAACTGGCTGGAGGCCGAGGCGTCCACGTCCACCGCGCCGCCGGGCAGCGAGCCGGTGCCGTGCACGGTAAGGGGCAGGACCGCCTCGCCGGTCTCATCGGTGGCGGCGTCGATGCGCGCGCCGAGGTCCCGCAGGGCCTCGACCACCGGCGCCATCGGCCGCTGCCGGGCGCGGGGGTCGCCGTCGAGGCGGACCTCGCCGTCGGCCAGCACCGCCAGGGCGGGCACGAACCGCATGACCGTGCCGGCGAGTCCGCAGTCGACCTCCGCCGGACCGCGCAGCGGTCCGGGGGTGACGAGGAGGTCGGCGCCGTCGTCGCCGGCGGGCTCGACGGTGGTGCCCAGCGCCCGCAGCGCGCCCACCATGAGGGCGGAGTCCCGCGAGTGCAGGGGCCGCACGAGCTCGGTGGGCCCGGCGGCCAGGGCCGCGAGGACCAGGTACCGGTTGGTCAGGGACTTGGACCCGGGCACGTCGACGACGGCGTCCAGCGGTCTCGTGGCGGTGGGCGCGGGCCAGGGCTCCTCGGTCAGCGTCATGGCTGCGAGGGTAGTGGGCGGGCGCCGACCGGCGCCGGGAGGGTCACGCCTTGTAGCGGCCCTTGTAGCGCTCGCGGAGCGCGGTCCTGGCCTGGTGCAGGTCGGCGCGATGGGCCCGGGCGTTCTCCATCCGCCAGCCCCACGAGGGCCTGCCGCCGCGGTCGGCGGCGGCGAGCAGCAGCCCGCCGCCCAGGCTCAGGCCGCGCACCAGGCCGCTGGCGTACTCCTTGCGCTGCTGGCCGTCGTCGGCCGCCCACACCGGGTTGTTGACCAGGGTGAGCGGGACGTTGAGCACCGCCAGCGTCAGCGCCGCCGAGCGGGGGCTGCGCCCGGTGGCGAGCATGAGCCCGGAGACGGCGGTGACGGCGCCGGAGACCCGCGCGAGCAGCTTGGCGTTGGAGGTCACGCCCGCGGGCACGCCCGCCCGGCGCAGCAGCGGGTCGACCCGCTCGATCTTCTCCGCGTGCTTGTCGGGATGGACCACGGCGTCCACGCCGTCGACGACGAAGGCGGAGGCGAGCAGCGGACGGGCCAGGAAGCTCACGAGACTCATGCCACATTGCTACCGCACCTGGCCGCGCGGGGCGAGCCGATCGGACCGAAATCCGCCGGGCGGCCGCCTCCCGCGAGGCCCGCTGCACGCCCGCGGCGGCGCGGATCCGGGCGGCGGCGGACCCGGTGGCGCCGCCTCTCGGCCCGGATGTCGGCGACGGGCCGCGGGCGGATCGTTCCGCGCCCGGCGAGGTGAAATCGGCCAAGGACGGAATGAAGGGGGCGCGGGCGCGGTTGTGCCCAGCGTGACCCATCCAGTACTGACGCCGCCGCGCGGGGAGACGTACGGCCGGCTCGGCGGCTGGCCGGAGGCCGTCACCCCGTCCGCCGGGATACCCTCGATCGTGATGAGCGAGAGCCACGAGGAGAACCTCGATCGGGCCCCGGGCGGCGAGTCGGACGCCGAGCGGTCGTTGCGCTTCGAGCGCGACGCCCTGCCCTACCTCGACCAGCTGTACGGCGCGGCCATGCGGATGACGCGGAACCCCGCGGACGCCGAGGACCTCGTGCAGGAGACCTTCGCGAAGGCGTTCGCCGCGTTCCACCAGTACCGGCCCGGCACGAACCTCAAGGCCTGGCTGTACCGGATCCTGACGAACACCTTCATCAACACCTACCGCAAGAAGCAGCGCGAGCCGCAGCAGTCCGACGCCGAGCAGGTCGAGGACTGGCAGATCCACCGGGCCGCCTCGCACACCTCGACCGGGCTGCGCTCGGCCGAGACGGAGGCGCTGGACCTGCTGCCGGACTCGGAGATCAGGGACGCGCTGGCGCAGCTGCCCGAGGACTTCCGGCTGGCGGTGTACCTCGCCGACGTCGAGGGCTTCGCCTACAAGGAGATCGCGGACATCATGGGCACACCGATCGGGACCGTGATGTCCCGGCTGCACCGGGGCCGGCGCCAGCTGCGCGAGCTCCTCGTCGACCAGGCCCGGGCCATGGGCATCAGGACGGAGGCGAAGGCATGAGCGAGGAGTTGCCCGAGCTCGCCGAGCGGGCCGAGCGGGCGCTGCTGAACCGCAACGGGGGCAAGGCGAAGGAGTGCACCTGCGACGAGCTCCTCGAGAACCTCATGGAGTTCCTCGACTCCGAGCTCGACGAGGACCTGTGCACCCGCTACCGCCAGCACGCCGCCCAGTGCCCGCGGTGCCGCGAGGCCAGCGACGCCGAGCAGCACATCCGTCAGGTCGTGCGCCGCTCCTGCGCCGAGAAGGCGCCGTCCACGCTGCGCCTGCGGGTGGAGTCCCAGCTGACGGTGCTGCGCGCCAGCGGCGTGCGGATCGTCGACTGACCCGGCCGCGTCCCGACCGCCGTCACCCGGCGGCCGGCCGCCCGGCGTGGGCCAGCCGGTGAAGTGTGGGACCATGGACGGCGAATTCCGTCCGCCGACGCGGACGCACGGTCTACTCCAGGAGAAGTGATGAGCAAGCGCGGTCGCAAGCGTCGTTCCCGCAAGTCCAGCGGCGCCAACCACGGCAAGCGTCCCAACGCCTGAGCCGGCGCCCCCGCGCCGCGCTCGAGGGCCGGTCACCGTCAGGTGACCGGCCCTCTGCCGTACCCCGGCTTCCCGCCCGGGGCCCTAGGGTGTGGCCGTGCGCTGCGCCTACGTCGAGAGCCAGGACCCGGACAACCCGCTGCACGGGCTGAGGGTGGGGGGCCGCCCGGACCCGGGCGCGCCGGCGGAGGGCTGGGTGCCGGTCACCGTCCGCGCCGCCGCCCTCAACCAGCACGACCTGTTCTCCCTGCGCGGGGTGGGCCTGCCCGCCGAGCGGCTGCCGATGGTCCTGGGCACCGACGCCGCCGGCGTGCTCGACGACGGCACCGAGGTGGTCGTCCACTCGGTGGTGCCGAGCCCAGGCTGGGCGGGGGAGGAGACCCTCGACCCGCGCCGCACCCTGCTGTCCGAGCTGCACCCGGGCACCCTCGCCGAGCGGGTGTGGGTGCCGGCGCGCAACGTCGTCGCCAAGGACCCGGCGCTGACGTGGGCCGAGGCGGCGTGCCTGCCCACGGCGTACCTGACCGCCTACCGCATGCTGTTCGACGCCGCCGCGCTGCGTCCCGGCCAGACGGTGCTCGTGCAGGGGGCGGGCGGCGGTGTGGCCACCGCCGCCGTCGTCCTCGGCCGCGCCGCCGGGCTGCGCGTGTGGGTCACCTCCCGCAGCGAGGCCAAGCGGGCGCGGGCCGTGGACATCGGGGCGCACGCGGCGTTCCAGACCGGCACGCGGCTGCCCGAGCAGGTCGACGCCGTCGTCGAGACGGTCGGCGCGGCCACCTGGCCGCACTCCCTCAAGGCGCTGAGGCCCGGTGGCACGGTCGCGGTGGCCGGCGCGACCTCCGGCGCGATGCCCCCCGCCGAGCTGAACCGCATCTTCTTCCGGTCGCTGCGGGTCGTCGGCACCACGATGGGCACCCGGGCGCAGCTGGAGGCGCTGCAGCGGATGCTGGTGGCCACGGGCGCCCGGCCGGTGCTCGACGGCGTCGTCCCCCTCGCCCGCGTCGGGGAGGGCCTGGGCCGTCTCGCGGCCGGGGAGGTGTTCGGCAAGATCGTCGTCGACGTCGCGCTGCCCGAGGAGGACCGGGCCCGCGCCGCCTGACCCGCGCCGCCTGAGCCCGCGCCGGGGCTCGCGCGTGCGCCCGGACGCGGCCGGCCGGCGACGACGCTCGCGGGGTCCGGCCGCGCCGTGCCGGACGCCCCGCGTAGGGTCGGGGGCATGGCAACTCGTTCCTGGATCGTGCCCGGCCCCTCGGCCCACGACGTCGAGGGCGTCACCGCGGTGCGCGTGCAGCTCGTCGCGGGCCGCGTGCTCGTCGAGGGCCACGACGCGCCCGGCGTGCACGTCGACGTCGAGGAGGTGACCGGCAACCCGCTCGAGCTCAGCGCGGAGGACGGCCGGCTGAGCATCGGCTACGCGTTCCTCGGCTGGGACGGCTGGGTCAAGCGGCTGCGGTCCTACCGCTCGGCCGACACCGCGGCGCTGCGCGTGCGCGTGCCGCGCGCCACGCACGTGACCGTCGCGACGGCGACCGCCGACGCCGTGGTCTCCGGCCTCACCGAGGACGTGACGCTGTCCACGGCCGGCGCCCGGGTGCGGGCGAGCGGGTGCACCGGCGCGGTCACCGTCCGGACGGCGTCCGGGGGCGTCGAGGTCCTGGACCACGTCGGGCCGGTGCGGGTGAGCACCGCGGCCGGGCGCACGAACCTGGTCGGGCGCCTGCCGCGCGTGGAGGTCACCAGCATCGCCGGGGCGGTGAGCATCTCCACCACGTCCCCGACGTCCATGGTCGACCTGTCCACCGTCTCCGGGGCGATGCACGTGGACCTGCCCGCCGGCACGGGCCTGTCGCTGGCCGCCCGCAGCGTCTCCGGCGCGGTGTCCGTGGACGGGGTCGACCACCGCGCCCAGGGCCTGGCCGCCGCCACGCTCGACGACCGCCGGGGCACGGACGTGTGCTTCCTGACCTCGAAGTCGGTGTCCGGCTCTCTCACGGTGGTCCGCGAGCCGGCGACCGACCTTGCGGAGCAGGCGTGAGCGCGCGCGAGGAGGAGGCCGGGCCCGCGCCGCACGGCCAGACATTTGGCGGATACCTCGCGCAGATGGCGCAGGCCGCGCGCGACCGCGCGGGCAGCTGGGACGCCGCGGCCGACGTGCTCGCGCTCGACGAGGCGACGGTGGCGCGGCTGCGCGACGGCAGCCTGGCGGCGGCGTGGCGCGCCGCCTCCGGCTGGCTCGGGGACGACGCCGAGCTGTTCCTCGCGGACCTGATGAGCCTGGACGTGTACGAGCGCGGCGCGGCCCGCCGCACGCCGGAGGAGGACCTCGCGAGCCTGCGCCCGGACCACCGGGGCATCGTGGGCGACCAGGCCGCCGCGCTGGCCGGCGCGGCACGCGAGGTGGCGCGTCTGTGCCGCGCCGAGGCGGACGCCTGGGCCGGCGGCGACCTCGCCGGAGGCAAGGCGCTTCGCGGCGAGGAGCGGCAGGTCATCGACGCCCGCCTGGTGCCGGTGCTCCCCGCGCTGGGCGGGCGCCTGGTGCGCGAGGCCGGGGTGAGCCTGTGGCGGACGCTGGGCCGGCTGCTCCTGGCGGTGCTGTCGGTCGAGACCGGCACGGACTACCAGCGCTCGGTGCTCGGCAGCGACCTCGGGCGGCACCGGGCCTGACGGTCCGGACGGGCCGAGCGCCGCCAGGCCCCCGGCTGTGCCACCATGGCGGCGGGCCGACGACGGGAGGGGACGTCACATGGAGGTGCGGCGGCGCGGCGAGGGGCGCGGTGACGAGACCGAGAAGATGGCGGCGATGAACCGGTGGCTCGACGCGGTGTGCGGCGAGCTCGGCGTGGACCGCGCGGTCATGGACGCCAGCACCAGCCGGCTCCTGGAGCTCATCCACGACGTGGCGCACGGCCCCAGCCGGCCGGGCGCCCCGCTCACCGCGTTCCTCGTCGGCCTCGCCGCCGGGAGCGCCGCCGACGACGCCGCCGCCCCCGAGGTGTCCGAGCAGGTGGCCGAGCGCGTGGCCGCGGTCAGCCGCCTGGTGGCCGTCTGGGACGGGGAGGGCCGGCGATGAGCGACACCGCCCCGGCCCGGCTCTCCCCACCCGCGCGGCGGGTCGTCCTGGCGGACGTGCGGGACGCCCCGGTGGAGGTGACCGAGTGCGCCGCCGCCGTGGCCGACGCCGCGGCCGGCGCCGTGGTGACCTTCGGCGGCGTCGTCCGCAACCACGACGGCGGGCGCTCGGTCACCCGGATCGAGTACGTCGGCCACCCCACCGCCGGGGAGGTCGTGGCCGAGGTGGCCGCCGACGTCGCGCGCCGGTTCCCCGTCGACGCGGTCGCCGTCGTGCACCGGGTGGGCCTGCTGGAGGTGGGGGACGTGGCGCTGGCGGCCGCGGTCTCCGCCGCGCACCGGGCCGAGGCCTTCGCGGCGACGGCGGAGCTCGTGGAGGAGGTCAAGCGCCGCCTGCCGGTGTGGAAGCGGCAGGTCTTCCCCGACGGCACGCACGAGTGGACGGGCAGCGCCTGAGGGGACGGGTGAACGCCTGACGCGTCAGCCGCCCGCGAAGGGCGGCAGCACGTCGACGGAGACCTCGCCGGCGCCCTCGCGCAGCGGTGCCGGCGGGTCCTCGTGCACCACGCCCTCGACGAGCAGGCTGGAGATCTCCAGCACCCGCGCCACCGCGGGGTGGGCGGCGACGATCGCCGCCCGCAGCTGCGCCGCGCCGGCCCCCGCGGGCAGCGGGACGTCCTCGGCCGGCACGCCGGCCGCCTCGGCGGCGGCGGCGAAGTAGCGCACGTGGGCGGTCACGGTCGTGGTGGTGCCGGCCAGGGGCAGGGTCATCTCATCCTCCGATCGCGCTCATGGGCCGCTGCGGCTGCAGGAAGCCGGCGTCGTCGATGCCGTGGCCGGCGAGCTTGCCCCACATCGCGGCGCGCCAGGTGGCGGCGAGGTCCTCGTCGTCGGCGCCGCCGCGCAGCAGGCCACGCAGGTCCGTCTCGCTGCGGGAGAACAGGCAGGTGCGCACCTGCCCGTCCGCCGTCAGCCTGGTGCGGTCGCACGCGGCGCAGAACGGCTGGCTCACCGAGGCGATGATGCCGACCGTGCCGCCCGGCAGGCCGTCGGACGGTGCCACGGCGAACCGCTCGGCCGGCGCGGAGCCGCGCCCGGCCGGGTCCTCGGGCTCCAGGGTGAAGCGGGTGCGGAGGGTGGCGAGGATCTCCGCGGCGGTGACCATGTCCCCGCGGTGCCACGCCTCCGGCGGCCCGAGCGGCATCTGCTCGATGAACCGCAGCTCGTACCCCCGCTCCAGGGCGAACGCCAGGAGGTCGGGGCGTCGGCCTCGTTGCGGCCCCGCACGAGCACCGCGTTGATCTTCACGGGCCGCAGGCCGGCGGCGTCCGCCGCGGCGATGCCCGCCAGCACGTCCGGCAGGCGGTCGCGGCGGGCCAGCGCGGCGTACGTCTGGCGCTCCAGCGAGTCCAGCGACACGTTGACCCGGGTGAGCCCGGCGGCGGCCAGGGCGGCCGCGCGATGCTCCAGCCCGAGCCCGTTGGTGGTCAGCGAGGTCTCCGGCGCGCGGCCGTCGGCGGTGCGCAGCGCGGAGGTGGCGGCGACGATCCGCTCGAGGCCCTTGCGCAGCAGGGGCTCCCCGCCGGTGAACCGGACCTCCCGGACGCCGAGCCGCTCGACGGCCACCGTGATCAGCCGGATGACCTCGTCGTCGGAGAGCACCTGGTTCGTGGGCAGCCAGTCGAAGCCCTCGGGCGGCATGCAGTACTCGCAGCGGAGGTTGCACCGGTCGGTCAGGGACACGCGCAGGTCCTGGGCGACCCTGCCGAAGCGGTCGACCAGGTCGGCGGTGTCGGGCCGGCCGGCGAGGTCGCCGGCCGCGGCGGGGGACGCGCTCCCGCGGGGGCGGGGCAGGCCCAGGTCCACTGGCACCCCACCACTGTAGCCAAGGGCGTCCCGGTGACGAGGTGGTGCGTCGTCCTGGCGCCGGCCCTGCGCGGCGTCGGGGCGGCCGGCGTGCGTTCGCGGTGCCCGTGCGCCGGCCCTGCGAGACGGCCGGCGGGCCGCCGCGCGTCCCGGCGGGCTCAGGCGGCGTCGGGCAGCCCGAGCCAGGCGTGCCAGCCGTTGTGCAGCACCAGCCACGCCAGCAGCCCGTAGCCGGCCTGCCCGGGGTGGACGCCGTCGGAGGCGGCGACGTCGGCGTTCCACTGCTCGTGCGCGCGCAGCGGCGCGAAGGTCTCCACGTACGGCACGTGGCGGCGCTGGCACACGTCGGCGAAGGCCTCCGACAGCCCGGCCAGGACGTCGCCGTCGACGTCGGTGCGCGGCGGCGGGCCGACGACGTAGCACCCGATGCGGGAGGCCGCGGCGCCGTCGAGGATGTTGGCGAGGTTGAGCCGGGAGCGGGCGAGGGAGAGGCCCTCGTCGATGTCGGCGGAGCCGAGGCCGAGGACGAGGCGGTTGTCGGCCATCGGCGTGAACCGCCGCTGGCACTCGCCCTCCCACCGCGCCGCGAGGGCGGTGGTGTGCTCGCGCGGCACGGCGAGCTGCGCCACGAAGGCCGGCTCCTCCGTCCGCGTGCGGGCCATCACCCGGCCCACCCAGCCCATGCCGCGGGCGTCGCCCATGCCGGACGCCAGCTCGTCGCCGATCACGCAGATCCGCAGCTGTCCCTCGCCCACGTCTTCCTCCTTCGCGGTGCCCTGCCCCCATCCTGCCCGCTGCGGCCGGGATGGTCCGCGCCACGCGCCGGGGTGACGGGGCCCACCCGCAAGACGGGGGCCGGGTCCCGTCCGGGACCCGGCCCCCGCGGGGAGGCGTCGGTCAGCGGGCGAACGCGCGGCTCATGAGCTCGGCGTTCTCCTCGACGTGCCGCTTGTGCGAGCCCGTCGACGGCGAGGCCGCCGCCGGGCGGGAGACCACACGCAGGGCGCGGCCGCCGAGCGCCTCACCGAGGTGGTCGGACATGAAGGTCCAGGGACCCTGGTTCTCCGGCTCGTCCTGGACCCAGACCAGGTCCGCGCCGGGGAACTTCGCCAGCTCCTCGGCCACCTCCTCGGCCGGGAGCGGGTAGAGCTGCTCGAGCCGCACGACGGCGGTCCGGGAGTCGCCCGCCTTGGCGCGGTGCGCGGCCAGGTCGTAGTAGACCCGGCCCGAGCACAGCAGCACCCGGTCGACCTGGGCGGCGCCGTCCAGCACCTGCTGCTCGACCTCGCCGATCACCGGGCGGAAGGTGCCGGAGATGAAGTCGTCCACCGCGGATGCGGCGGCCTTCAGCCGCAGCAGCTGCTTGGGGGCGGCGAGCACCAGCGGCTTGCGCGGCCGGGCGTAGGCCTGGCGACGCAGCAGGTGGAAGTGGCTCGCCGGCGTCGACGGCTGCGCCACCACCATGTTGTCCTCCGCGCACAGCTGCAGGAAGCGCTCGATGCGGGCGGAGGAGTGGTCCGGCCCCTGCCCCTCGAAGCCGTGCGGCAGCAGCATCACCAGGGAGGACCGCTGGCCCCACTTCTGCTCCGAGGAGGAGATGAACTCGTCGATGACGATCTGGGCGCCGTTGACGAAGTCGCCGAACTGGGCCTCCCACAGCACCAGGGCGTCCGGGCGCTCGACGGAGTACCCGTACTCGAACGCCAGGGCGGCGTACTCGCTCAGGGACGAGTCGTAGATCCAGAACTTCGCCTGGTCCGCCGTCAGGTACATCAGCGGCGTCCACTCGGCGCCGGTCCGGTAGTCGTGCAGGACGGCGTGGCGCTGGGTGAAGGTGCCGCGGCGGGAGTCCTGGCCGGCCAGGCGCACCGGGGTGCCCTCCATGAGCAGCGAGCCGAACGCGAGGATCTCCCCGAAGCCCCAGTCGATGCCGCCCTCGCGGGACATCTCCTCGCGGCGCTTGAGCAGCTTGACCAGCTTGGGGTGGACCTGGAAGCCCTCCGGCGGTCGCACGTGCGCCTGCCCGATGCGCTCGAGCACCGGCTGCGGCACCGCCGTCTGCCAGCCGACCATGGTGCCGGCGTCCTCGCGCTGGGCCTCCGGGCGCTCCAGCCCGCTGACCTGGTCCTCGGTGGGGGCGGGGGCGCCGCCCTCCTCGCGGGTCTCGGTGAAGGCCCGCTCGAGCTCGCGCTGGTACTCCTTGAGGGCCTCCTCGGCCTGCTCGGCCGTCAGGTGCCCGCGGCCGATGAGCGACTCGGTGTAGAGCTTGCGCACCGAGCGCTTGTTCTCGATGAGGGAGTACATCACCGGCTGCGTCATCGAGGGGTCGTCACCCTCGTTGTGCCCGCGCCGGCGGTAGCACACCATGTCGATGACGACGTCCTTGTGGAACTGCTCGCGGTACTCGAACGCCAGCTCGGCGACCCGGGCCACCGCCTCGGGGTCGTCCCCGTTGACGTGGAACACCGGGATCTGCAGGCCCTTGACGATGTCGGTCGCGTAGTACGACGACCGCGAGCTCGCCGGGCCGGTGGTGAAGCCGATCTGGTTGTTGACGATGATGTGCACCGTGCCGCCGGTGCGGTAGCCGCGCAGCTGGGACAGCTGCAGGGTCTCGGTGACCACACCCTGGCCGGCGAACGCCGCGTCACCGTGGATGAGGACGGGCAGGACCGAGAAGCCCTTCTCGCCCAGGTCGATGCGGTCCTGCTTGGCGCGGACGACGCCCTCGAGCACCGCGTCCGCCGCCTCCAGGTGGGAGGGGTTGGCGGCGAGGTAGACCTTGGTCTGGGTGCCGTCGGGCGCGGTGAAGACGCCCTCGGTGCCGAGGTGGTACTTCACGTCGCCGGAGCCCTGGACCGTGCGCGGGTCCTGGTTGCCCTCGAACTCGGAGAAGATCTGCCGGTAGGACTTCCCGGCGATGTTCGCGAGCACGTTGAGGCGGCCGCGGTGGGCCATCGCGATGCCGACGTCGTCCAGCCCCTCCTGCGCGGCGCGGGTGAGCAGCACGTCCAGCAGCGGGATGAGCGACTCGCCGCCCTCGAGCGAGAAGCGCTTCTGGCCGACGTACTTGGTCTGCAGGAAGGTCTCGAACGCCTCCGCGGCGCCGAGCTTCTTGAGGATCTGCAGCTGCTGCTCGGTGGACGGCTTGGCGTAGGGCGCCTCGAGGCGGTCCTGGAACCAGCTGCGCTGCGCCCGGTCGGAGATGTGCATGTACTCCACGCCGGTGGTGCGGCAGTACGCGTCGCGCAGCTGGCTGAGGATGTCGCGCAGCGTGGCGCGGGTCGTGCCGCCGAAGCCGCCGGTGGGGAACTGGCGCTCGAGGTCCCACAGCGTCAGGCCGTAGTTGGTGACGTCCAGGTCGGCGTGGCGCCGCTGGCGGTAGGCCAGCGGGTCCGTGTCGGCGATGAGGTGCCCACGGGAGCGGTAGGCGTGGATGAGCTCGGCGATCCGGGCCGGCTTGCCCAGCTCGTTCTCGGGGGAGTACTCCACGTCGCGCATCCAGCGCACGGGCTCGTAGGGCACCCGCAGGGCGGTGAACACCCGGTCGTAGAAGCCGTCCGTACCGAGCAGCTTGGTCTCGATGATCTTGAGGAACTCACCGGACGCCGCGCCCTGGATGATGCGGTGGTCGTACGTCGAGGTGAGCGTCAGGACCTTGGAGACGCCGAGGCGCGCGAGCGTCGCGGGGGAGGAGCCGGCGAACTCGGCGGGGTAGTTCATCGCGCCGACGCCGACGATCGTGCCCTGGCCCTTCATGAGGCGCGGGATCGAGTGGACGGTGCCGATGCCGCCCGGGTTGGTCAGCGAGATGGTGGTGCCGGCGTAGTCCTCCAGCGTCAGCTTGTTGCCGCGCGCCTTGCGGACGAGGTCCTCGTAGGCCGCCCAGAACTGGGCGAAGTCCATCTCGTCGGCGGCCTTGACCGAGGGCACCACCAGGGTGCGGGTGCCGTCCGGCTTGGGCAGGTCGATGGCCAGGCCGAAGTTGACGTGCGCGGGCTGGAAGACGGCCGGCTTGCCGTCCTCGGTCTCCGAGTAGGAGTAGTTCATGTCCGGCATCTCGGCCAGCGCCTCGACCATGGCGAAGCCGATGAGGTGCGTGAAGGAGATCTTCCCGCCGCGCGAGCGGGCGAGGTGGTTGTTGATGACGATGCGGTTGTCGATCATCACCTTGGCCGGGATGGCGCGCACGGACGTGGCGACCGGCACCTCGAGGCTGGCCTCCATGTTCTGCACGGTGCGTGCCGCGACACCGCGGAGCTTGACCGTGGCGTCCTTGGCGTCGGGGTGCTCCTCGGCCGCCGCGGCGGCGAGGCGCTCGGCGTAGGGAGAGGTGGGGGGCTGGGCCGCGACCGGCGGTGCGGGCGGGAGGTCGCCGCGCAGCACCTCCGCGACGGCGGTCTCGCCGCCGGTGCGAGCGGGCGCCGGCTCGGTGCCGGCGGGCTTCGCGGGCGCCGCCTTGGCCTGCGGTGCCGGCGACGTGGTGGTGTCCCGCGCCGGCGGCTGGGGGGCCGGCTGCGCGGGCGCGGCCGGCTGGGCGGTGGCCGGGGCGCCGGCGTGCTTGGGCGGGGCGGTGGTCCCGCCGTTGCCGTCGGCGCCGCCGTCGAAGTCCTCGAAGAAGTCCCACCACGCCGGGTCGACGGACTTCTTGTCCTTCCGGTACTTCTCGTACAGCTCTTCGATGAGCCATTCGTTGGCGCCGAAAGCAGCCATGGGGTCGTTGTGTTCCTGCGTGGACACTCGGAGATCGCCCTCTTCCAGGGGGTGTGACGAAGATCCCTTCCACCCTAGGCGATCGGCGCAGCCGACCCCGAATCGACTGGCCCGCCGCGCCCGTTCTGGGCCCCGTTCCGGCGCCTCCCGACGCCTCCGGGCCAAGCGGCGGTCAAGAGGTCGTCACAGTCACGTAGGACCTTGGTCCCAGGTCCGTCAGCGGTGCCGCGACCTCGGCGCGGGCGGCGGGGCGGGCGCCCGTCGGCTCAGGCGTGGCGCTCCCCGCGGGGCCCGCGCACCGGCAACCGCACCCGCATGGTGGCGCCCTCGCCGTCGGCGGAGTCGGCGACGGCGAGCGTGCCCTCGTGCAGGGAGACGGCCCAGCGGGCGATGGCGAGGCCGAGACCGGTGCCGCCGGTGGCGGTGCCCGCCTCCCGGTTGCCGCGCTGGAACCGCTCGAAGATGCGCTCGCGGTCCTCCACCGGCACGCCCTCGCCCTGGTCGACGACGTCGATGACGACCTCCTGGCGGAGCGCCGAGGTGCCGGCACGGACCGTCACCGTCGAGCCGGGCGGCGTGTGGCGGGCGGCGTTGTGCAGGAGGTTCGCCAGGACCTGGGCCAGCCGCGCGGCGTCCGCGCGCAGGCGCAGGTGCACGGGCGTGACGTCCACCCGCCAGCGCACGTCCCGCCCCGCGGCGGCCGTCGCCGCGGCCACCTGGCCCACGACGTCGTCGAGGAGGTCGCGGACGCTGACGTCGGCGAGGTCCAGCCCGACGGCGCCCGCCTCCAGGCGGGAGAGGTCCAGGAGGTAGCCGATCAGCTCCCCGAGCCGTTCCGTCTGCGCCAGCGCCGCCCCGAGGGTGGCCTCGTCGGCCGGCACGACGCCGTCGACCATGTTCTCCAGCTGGGCCCGCAGCGCCGCCACGGGGGTGCGCAGCTCGTGGGAGACGTTCGCGACCATCTCGCGGCGGGTCGCGTCCACGGTCGCGAGGTCCTCCGCCATGGAGTTGAACGCCTCGGCGAGCTGCCCGACCTCGTCGCGGCTCGTGGCACGCACGCGCTGGGAGTAGTCCCCGCGGGCCATCGCCCGGACGGCCGAGGTCATCTCGCGCAGGGGCGAGGTCATGCCGCGGGCGAGGATCTGGGTCACCAGGAGCGCGCCGACGATCGCCAGCGGGAACGTGCGCGTCGGGCCCAGCTGGGCCTGCAGCCCGGCCCAGGTGAGGAACGCGGCGGCCGTGACGGTGGCGGCGACCAGGACGCCGAGCTTGGTCTTGACGGAGCGCACCCGGTCGAGCGGGCGCGGCCCGCCGCCCAGCCGCGGCGCGCGGGCGGGGGCGGCCACGTCAGCGGCCGCCCGACCGTGTCCGGCCGGTTCCGTGTCTTGGGCGGGCCCTGCCGGCTCGGCGGCCCGGGCCGAGTGGTCCGTGCCCGGGCGCCGGTTCTCGGACACCACTCAGCCCTCGTCACCCGGGCGGGAACCGTCCCCGGCGGGCTCCAGGGCGTAGCCGACCCCGTGCACGGTGCGCACCAGGTCGGCGCCGAGCTTGCGGCGCAGCGCCTTGACGTGCGAGTCCACGGTGCGCGTGCCCGAGGCGTCCACCCCGTCCCACACCTCCTCCAGCAGGCGCTCGCGGCTGAGCACGCTGCGCGGGCGGGACGCCAGGCACACGAGCATGTCGAACTCGGTGGGGGTCAGGTGCGCCTCCACCCCGTTCCGGCGCACGCGCCGCTGGTCGCGGTCGATGACCAGGTGGCCGAGCAGCAGCCGGCCGTCGGGCGCCGGGGCCGTCGCGGCGCGCCCCCGCGCCCGCTCGAACCGGCGCAGCAGGGCCTTGAGCCGCGCGACGAGCTCGCGCATGGAGAACGGCTTCGTCATGTAGTCGTCCGCGCCCACGCCCAGGCCGACGAGCATGTCGGTCTCGTCGTCGCGCGCGGTGAGCATGAGGACCGGCACCTCCCGCTCGGCCTGGATGCGCCGGCACACCTCCAGCCCGTCCAGGCCCGGCAGCATGACGTCCAGCACGACGACGTCCGGCCGGCTCTCGCGGGCGGCGGTCACGCCGCCGGGACCGTCGCCGGCCACCCGCACCCGCCAGCCCTCGGCCTGAAGGCGGTGCGCCACCTGGTCGGCGATCGCCGGTTCGTCCTCGACGACCAGCACGAGCGGGGATGCGCCCTCGGCCGCGCCGTCGCCCCCGCGCCGGGCCGGCGCGCCGCCGGAAGCGCGCCCGGGATGAAGGTCGCTCATGTCCCGAGCGTGGCACACCGCCGACACGGGGGAAGTCACGACCCGTGCTCGGTACGATCGAGCCACCATGCGACGCTCACGCCGCGGTCGACATACCGGCCCTGCCGAACCCGCTCCCGCCCGCCCCGCCGGGACGCCGGTCACCGCCCGCAGCACGGGGAGGCGGACGGCGTGCTGACCGAGTGGCTCATGGTCACCCTGGGCGTGGTCCTCACCGCCGGCACCGCGGTGTTCGTCGCCGCCGAGTTCTCCCTCGTCGCCCTCGACCCGGGGACCGTGGAGGGGCGCGCCGCGGCGGGCGACCGGCGCGCGGCCCGGGTCGTCCGGGCGCTCAAGCACCTGTCGCTGGAGCTGTCCGGGGCCCAGGTGGGCATCACGGCCACCACCATCCTGCTGGGCTACACCGCGCAGTCGGCGATCGCGACGCTGCTGACCGGCCCGCTCGGCAGCGCGGGCCTGGCCGAGGCGGCGGCCACCGCCACCGCCGTCGTCCTCTCCCTCGCGGTCGTCAACACCTTCTCGATGGTCTTCGGCGAGCTCGTGCCGAAGAATCTCGCGCTCGCGGACCCGCTCGCCACGGCGGGGGTGGTCGCGCCGGTCCAGGGGCTGTTCACCCGCGTCCTGCGACCCGTCATCCAGGCGCTGAACAACTCGGCCAACTGGATCCTGCGCCGTTTCGGGGTCGAGGCCGCCGAGGAGCTCTCCGGCGGGCGCTCGGCGTCCGAGCTCGCCGCGCTCGTGCGCCGGTCCGCCGAGCAGGGCACCCTCGACGTCTCCACCGCCACGCTGCTCACCCGTTCCATCGGCCTGGGGGCGCTGACCGCGGTGGACGTGATGACCGACCGGGGCCGGCTGCACACCCTCACCCGGGAGCACACCGCGGCCGACGTCGTGGCGCTGGCCCGGGCCACCGGCCACTCCCGCTTCCCGATCATCGGCGACGACAACGACGACATCGTGGGGCTGGTGCACCTGCGCCGGGCCATCGCGGTGCCCTACGAGCGCCGCGCGGAGGTGCCCGTCGCCTCCTCCTCGCTCATGGTCGACGCGCCCCGGGTGCCCGAGACGCTCGCGCTGGCGCCGTTGCTGGTGCAGCTGCGGGACTCCGGGCTGCAGATGGCCGTCGTGGTCGACGAGTACGGCGGCACCTCCGGGGTCGTCACCCTCGAGGACGTCGTGGAGGAGATCGTCGGGGACGTCGCCGACGAGCACGACCGCCGGCGCTCCGGCGCGCACGCCGGCCCCGGCGGGACCTGGGTGGTGCCCGGCGTGCTCCGTCCCGACGAGCTCGCGCACCAGACGGGCATCGTCGTGCCCGAGGACGGCCCGTACGAGACCCTCGGCGGTCTGGTGATGGACCGGCTCGGGCGCATCCCGCGCGTCGGCGACCGCGTCCGCGTCCGCGGCGTCGTGCTGCACGTGGAGCAGATGGACGGCCGCCGGGTGGACCGCCTCCGGGTGTGGAACGAGCCGGAGGAGGAGCAGTGAGCACCGGGACCGCCCTCGTCGTGGCCGCGCTCCTGCTGGCAGGCAACGCCTTCTTCGTCGGCGCCGAGTTCGCGATCATGTCCGCCCGGCGCAGCCGGGTCGAGCCCCTCGCCGAGACCTCGCGCGCCGCCCGTACCGTGCTGTGGGCGATGGAGAACGTCACCCTGATGCTCGCGTGCGCGCAGCTCGGCGTGACGCTGTGCTCCACCGGCCTCGGCGTCGTCGCCGAGCCGGCCGTCGCCCACCTCGTGGAGGAGCCGCTCGTGGCGGCCGGCCTGCCGGAGGGTGCCTCGCACGTCGTCGGCTTCACCGTGGCGCTGGTCCTGGTCGTCTACCTGCACGTCGTCGTGGGCGAGATGGTGCCCAAGAACCTCGCCGTCACCTCCCCGGAGCGCGCCGCGCTGATCTTCGCCCCGCCGCTGGTGCTGCTCTCGAAGGTCCTCCACCCGGTGATCGCGGGGCTGAACTGGCTGGCGAACGTCATGCTCCGGCTCGTGGGCGTGGAGCCCAAGGACGAGGTGACGTCCGCGTTCACCGCCGACGAGGTCGCCGCCATCGTCGAGCGGTCTCAGGCCGAGGGCATGCTGCAGGACGACCTCGGGCTGCTCACCGGTGCCATCGAGTTCTCCGAGGCGACCGCCCGGCACGTCATGGTCCCGCGGGCCTCCCTCGTCACGCTGGCGCTGACCTGCACCCCCGAGGAGCTGGAGCGCGAGGTCGCGCGCACGGGGTACTCGCGGTTCCCGCTCGTCGGGGACGACGGCGAGCTCGCCGGCTACCTGCACGTCAAGGACGTGCTGTACGCCGAGGGGGAGGCGCGGTCCCGGCCGGTGCCCGGGTGGCGGGTGCGGGCGCTGGCCTCGGTCGGGCCGGACGACGAGGTGGAGGACGCCCTCGCGGCCATGCAGCGCTCGGGCGCCCACCTCGCCCGCGTGGTCCGGGCCGGCGCCGACGGCGCCGAGGAGGTGCTGGGCGTGGTCTTCCTCGAGGACATCCTCGAGGAGCTCGTCGGCGAGGTCCGCGACTCCATGCAGCGCGCGCAGAGCCGGGCGTGACCCGCCCGGAGTGCCGCGCGCCTGTGAGGTGGGTCACGGGAATGCGCCCCTGGTCGCGCAGGCGGCCGCGAAACATAGCAATGGCGCCGATTTCCGCAACCCGACCTGCGTGACCGGAGTGCCCGGGGTATTGGACGGCTTCTGACGCCGTCCGTTACTGTTCCGTGACAAGCCACCAGCTTTCGGGGCACCGCTCCGAGCAGGTTCATCGCGGCCTTTTTCAGGGTCGTGAGCCGTCCCGGAGGTCCTCGCATGCCAGGTAGCGCCGTGCCCGCAGGGCAGGCACAGCCGCTGACCAGGCGGCAGATCCGCGAGGCCGAGCGCGCCCGCGAGGCCGCCGAGGCCCGTGCCGCACTCGCGGTGCACGACGCTCTCCCCCCGGCCGCGCCCGAGCGCGTCACCCGCCGCCCGCACGCCCACGCCGCCGAGGCGGCGGCCAGCGCGCTGGCCGCCCAGGAGGCCGAGCGCGTCCGCGCGGCCCGCGAGGCGACCCGTCGCCGGCGCGTCGAAGAGGCCGCGGCGGAGGCTCGGCCGGCCGAGGGCGCCGCGGCGAAGGCGCGGGCTGCCGAGGAGGCCGCGGCGGAGGCCCGGCCGGCCGACGGCGCCGCGGCGAAGGCGCGGGCTGCCGAGGAGTTCGCGGCGGAGGACCGCGCCGCCGAGCCGGCCGCAGCTGGCACGCGAGCCGCTCGGCGCAGGGCCCTGGCGGGCAAGGGCGCCGTGGAGGCCGCAGCCGCCCCGGCGGGGAAGAGCTTCCAGGACCGCGCAGCCGCCGCGGCGGAGACCGTCGAGGACCGCGCAGCCGCCCTTGACGAGGACGTCGCGGACACGGATCCCGTGCACACCACGACCCAGCCCACCGAGGTCCTGGTCCGCAACCAGGTGCACCGCAGCCGTCGTGAGCTGCGCGGGCACGTCACCCGCAGGCCCCAGCGCGGCGGGCACGCCCCGGGCTGGGCGCCGCGCGCGGCCGTGCTCGGCGCGATGGGCGCACTGACGATCGTCGCCCCGCTGACCGGGTTCGCCGGTGATCCGGCCTCCTCGGCGCAGGCCCAGCAGCTCGTGGACACGGAGCCGAGCCTCCTGGACCACCTGGACGAGCACGCCGCCGCGACTGCGCTGTCGTCCGCACCGGCGTCCCTGCTGGCCCATCCCGGCGCAGCCAGCCGTGCCACGATCCTCGCCACCTCCCGGGCGGACGCGCGTCAGGCACTCGCCTGCACCCCGGTGGACGCCGCCAACGGCGCCCGCGCCGCGGTTGCCTCGAACGAGTCGCAGATCGTCATGCCGATCGCCGCGGACTCGTTCCGTTACACGTCGCGGTACGGTCTGCGCACCAACCCGCTGGGCACCGGAGTGCAGTTCCACGCCGGCATCGACCTGGCCGCCCCGCTGGGCACGCCGATCCACGCCGTCGCCGACGGTGAGGTGACCTACGTGGGCCCGGGCAAGGCGGGCCGCTCGAGCATGCTCGTCACGCTCAAGCACGAGGTCGGCGGCCGGACGGTCCACACCTGGTACAACCACATGTTCGCCTCCGGGCTCTACGTCGAGGTGGGCGACAAGGTGCGGGCGGGCGACGTCATCGCCGGCGTCGGGAACAACGGCAACTCGACCGGACCGCACCTGCACTTCGAGGTGCACCTGGACGAGGAGCTGAACACCACCGAGCCGACGGCGTGGCTCCGGGAGAACGGCGCCGTCGACATCTCCAAGCTCTGCTGACGTAAGCGAGCTCTGCCGCGACCGTCAGCGCAGCGGCGTGAGCGCGCTCCCGCGCGCCGCCCCACCTTCAGCGCAGCCGCTCGGTGAGCTCGGATCGAAGCGACGCGCCATCGCGGATCCACAGGTACCCGCCCAAGCGGGATACCCATGTGGTCACCGGCCACCACCCCAGCCGGGCTTTCCTCCACGTCCGGCACCTCGTCCCCGGGCCTGCGGTGGTTCCGGGCACCACCGTGGCGGCGCGCTTTGTGGTGACCGCCCACATGGTTACGCGTCATACCCGTTCCTAACGTTCGACCCATGCCTCACCGCGCCCCGCCCGGGGCGGGCAGCGTCGCCAGGAGGGACAGCCCGTGACACCGACGACCGACGTCGCTCTCAGGACCTCGGGCCTGACCAAGAACTTCCGGGGCTTCACGGCCGTCAACGCCGTCGACCTGGAGGTGGCCCGGGGCGACATCCACGCCCTGGTGGGCCCCAACGGGGCGGGGAAGACGACACTGTTCAACCTGCTGACCGGCTTCCTCAGCCCCACCTCCGGGACCATCACGATCCTCGGCGAGGACGTCACCGGCCTGCAGCCCGAGCAGATCGCGCACAAGGGCGTCGCCCGCTCCTTCCAGATCACCAGCCTCTTCGAGAACCTCAACCCCCTCGAGCACGTCGAGCTGGCGCTGCAGAGCCGCACCACCCAGGGGCGCAAGTTCTGGCGGTCCGAGCGCCTGCTCGGCCGCTTCACCGCCCGCGCCCGGGAGCTGCTCGACCTGGTGGGCCTGGCCGACCTGGCCGACAAGCCGGCGGGGCTGCTCGCCTACGGGCAGAAGCGCGCGCTCGAGATGGCCCTCGTCATGGCCCTGGACCCGCAGGTCCTGCTGCTGGACGAGCCGACGGCAGGCATGGGCATCGAGGACGTCAACCGCACCATCGAGCTGGTCCGACGCATCGCCGAGGGCCGCACGGTGGTGTTCGTCGACCACAACATGACCGTCGTCGGGAGCCTGGCCGACCGCGTGACCGTGCTCCAGCAGGGCCGCGTGCTCGCCGAGGGCACCTACGCGGAGGTCCGCGCCGACGAGCGGGTCGTCACCGCCTACCTGGGGGAGGCCAGCCATGCTTGAGGTGCGGGGACTGAGCGCCTGGTACGGCGAGGCGCAGGCGCTGACGGACGTCAGCATCGAGGTCGGCGAGGGGCAGGTCGTCACCCTCGTCGGGCGCAACGGCGCCGGCAAGACCACCCTGCTGCGCAGCCTCATCGGCCTGCACCGGCAGGTGAGGGGCAGCGTCAGGCTGGACGGCGAGGAGGTCCTCGGCCTGCCGGCCCACCGCCGCGCCCGCCTGGGCATGGGATGGGTGCAGGACGACCGCGGCGTCTACGCCAGCCTCTCCGTCGAGGAGAACCTCCTGCTCCCGCCGGTGGTCTCGAACAGCGCCTGGCCGCTGGAGAAGGTGTACGAGTCCTTCCCCGTGCTCGCCGAACGACGGCGCGCCGCGGGCACCACGCTCTCCGGCGGCGAGCAGCAGATGCTGGCCATGGCGCGGGTGCTGCGCACGGGCTCCCGCCTGCTGCTCCTCGACGAGCCCACCGAGGGGCTGGCGCCGGTGATCGTCGCGCGCATCGGGGAGATCGTCCGGGAGGTCACGGCCACGGGCGTGACCGTGCTGCTCATCGAGCAGAACGTGAAGTTCGCGGCGACGGTCGCGGACAGCCACTACCTCCTCGCCCAGGGGCGCATCGTCGCGCACCTGGACAACGCGGAGTTCGTCGCCCGCGAGGGCGAGCTCCTGGAGCACCTCGGCGTCTGACGGTCGGCGCCGACCACCAACGACAGGAAGAAGGAAGCATGGGCAAGAAGCTTGCGGGCGGCGCCGCCGCCCTGATGTCCGGGGCGCTCGTGCTGAGCGCCTGCGGCCAGGGGGGCCCCGCCGAGGCGGGCGGGGAGTTCACCGACGACAAGGTCGTCATCGGCGTGCTCAACGACCAGTCCGGCATCTACAAGGACCTCTCCGGGCCCAACAGCGTCACCGCGGTGGAGATGGCCGTGGCGGACTACCAGGACAAGTACGGCGACGACGCCGTCGTCCCCGAGGTCGAGGTCATCACCGCCGACCACCAGAACGAGCCGGACGTGGCCAACACCAAGGCGCAGGAGATGTACGACCGCCAGGGCGCCGACATCATCCTCGACGTGCCGTCCTCCGCCGCCGCGCTGGCCGTGGCCAGCCAGGCCACCGCGAACAAGAAGCTGCACTTCAACATCGGCGCCGCCACCACCGAGCTCACGGGCGCCCAGTGCAGCCCGTACGTCTACCACTGGGCCTACGACACCTACCAGCTCGCCAACGGCACCGGCACGACGGTGACCGAGAACGGCGGCAAGGACTGGCAGATCATCTACCCCGACTACGCCTTCGGCCAGGACATGGAGAAGTCCTTCACCGCCGCGGTGGAGGGCGCGGGCGGCACCGTGAGCGGCAAGATCGCCACGCCGTTCCCCAACGACAACTTCTCCACGTTCCTCACCCGGGCGGCGTCAGCGCAGCCGGACGTCATCGGCACGATGCAGGCGGGCGGGGACCTCATCAACCTCGTCAAGCAGTACAACGAGGCGGGGCTGCGCGACCAGGGCATCAACCTGGCCGTGGGCCTGATGTTCATCACCGACATCCACTCCCTGGGTGTCGACCAGTTCGAGGGCACCACGTTCACCGACGCCTGGTACTGGAACATGGACGACGAGTCCCGAGAGTGGGCCGACCGGTTCCTCGAGGAGACCGGCTCGCGCCCGTCCTTCGCCCACGCCGGCAACTACTCGGCCGCGCTGCAGTACCTCGAGGCCGTCCAGGCCGCCGGCACCGACGACGCCGACGCCGTCATCGAGGACCTCGACGGCAAGGAGGTCGAGGACGTCTTCCTGCGCAACGGCAAGATCCGCGCCGAGGACCACCGCGTCGTCCACGACGTCTACCTCGCCCAGGTCAAGGCCCCCGGCGAGGTCACCGAGGACTGGGACTACCAGAAGATCCTCAACACCATCCCCGCCGACGAGGCCTTCCGCCCGGTCGAGGAGTCCGCGGCGGCCGGCTGCGAGATGGGCTGACCGCCACCGCGACCGGTGCGCCGGGTGCCCCGCGGCACCCGGCGCACCACCCGGAGAGGGGAGGGGAGAGGGACGATGAACGAGATCCTGCAGTACACGGTCCAGGGCCTCGCGGCGGGCAGCTTCTACGCGCTCGCGGCGCTGGGGCTGGCGATCATCTTCGGCGTGCTCGGGGTGGTGAACTTCGCGCACGGGGCCTGCTACATGCTCGGCGCCATCGCGGCCGCCGTCCTTCAGGACCTGCTGGGCCTGGACTTCTTCCTGGCGCTGCTGGTCGTGCCGGCGCTGCTGTTCGTCTTCGGCGTGGCGATGGAGCGGCTGCTGGTGCGGTGGCTGCTCGGGCTGGACCCGCTGTACAACTTCCTGCTCACCTTCGGGCTCTCGCTGCTGCTCGTGGACCTCGTGAAGCGGCAGTACGGCGTCTCCGGGCTGCCATACGTGCGCCCCGGCATCCTCGAGGGCCAGCTGGTGCTCGGCGAGCTGCGGCTGCCCGCCTACCAGGTGTTCGTGTTCGCGTTCTCGCTGCTGGTGTGCGCGGTGGTGTGGCTGGTGATGACCCGCACCCGCATCGGCATGGTGGTCCGGGCGGCCACCGAGCGCTCCGACCTGGCCCGCGCGCTCGGCGTGAACGTCGGCCGGTGGGTCACCCCGGTGTTCGGCTTCGGCATCTCCCTCGCCGGCCTGGCGGGGGTGCTGGCCGCACCCTTCCGTGCCATCACGGCGGACATGGGGTCGAGCTTCATCATCATCCTGTTCGCCGTCGTGGTGATCGGCGGGCTCGGGTCCATCGTCGGCGCCGTCGTCGCCGGCTTCCTCGTGGGGCTGGTGGAGGCCTTCGGGCAGGCGTACGCGCCGGCCTTCGCCCAGATCGTGATCTTCGTGCTCATGGCCGTCGTGGTGCTGGTGCGCCCGGCCGGCCTGTTCGGCCGGGAGGAGATGGCATGACCACCCAGTCCGCCGTGCTCAGCGACATCACCGTCGCGACGGCGCCGCCCGCCGCGCGCCGTTCCTGGCAGCGCTGGGCCCTGCTCGCCGCGGGTCTCGTCGCCGCCCTGGTGCTGCCGTGGGTCATCTATCCGCCGGTCGCGATGGACATCGCCTGCTGGGCGCTGTTCGCAGTCGCGCTCGACCTGCTGCTGGGCTACACCGGCCTGCTCTCCTTCGGGCACGCCGCCTACTGGGGCGGGTCCGCCTACGTCACCGGCCTCGTCGCGGTGCACCTGGGCGTGCCGTTCCCGCTCGCCGTCCTGGCCGGCGCCGTCGCGGCGATGGTGCTGGCGCTGCCGGTGGGCTACCTCTCGGTGCGCCGCTCCGGCATCTACTTCGCCATGGTGACGCTGGCCTTCGCGCAGATGCTGTACTTCGTCGCCAACCAGTGGCGCGAGGTGACCGGCGGCGAGAACGGCCTGCAGTCGGTGCCCAAGTCGTTCTTCGGCATCGAGGCGGTGGAGAGCGACTCGTTCTTCTTCTACTACGCCGCCCTGCCGATCATCGTCCTGGGGCTGTGGTTCGCGTGGCGGATCGTGCACTCGCCCTTCGGCAAGGTCCTCGTCTCCATCCGGGACAACGCGCCCCGGGCGCGCGCCCTGGGCTACGACGTCGAGAAGTACAAGGTGGCCGCGTTCGTCCTCTCGGCGGGCCTGGCCGGGCTGGCGGGGGGCCTGTTCGCCATCAGCCACGGCTTCGTCTCGCTGCAGGAGGTCAACTGGACCACCTCGGGCAAGGTCGTGCTCATCACCGTCCTCGGCGGCATCGGGACGCTGTGGGGCGGCATCATCGGCGCCGCCATCATCATCATCCTCGAGGACCAGCTCGCCTCCTCCGGCTTCGAGGGCATCGGCATCATCACCGGCACCGTGTTCGTCGTCGTCGTGCTGCTCTTCCGCCGCGGCGTGTGGGGCACGGTGCGCCACGCCCTGATCCGCCGCCGGACCTAGCCTCCGCGCCGCACGGAGGGCCGCCCAGCCGCCGACGGTCCCGGACCCCGCGAGGTCCGGGACCGTCCGCGTCCGTGCCCCGGGGGGGCAGCCCGGCCAGGTGGCGACGAGGCTCAGGGGCGCAGCAGGTCGTGCAGCCGGACCGCCAGCTGCACCTCGAGCTGGCGCCCCGGCGCGCTCCAGCCCTCACCGAGCAGCTGGGTGACACGCTCCAGACGCTGGGTGACGGTGTTGGTGTGCACGTGCAGCGCCGCGCCGGTGCGGCCCAGGCTGCCGCCCTGGGCGAAGTACTCCCGGAGCGTGGCCAGCAGCGCCGTGCCGCGCTGGGCGTCGTAGTCCAGGACCGGCCCGAGCACGGCACGCACGTGCGCGCCGACGTCGCTGCGCTCGCCGAGCACCAGCCCCACGAAGCCGAGGTCGGCCGCGCCGGCCACCTCGCCGGTGCGGCCGAGCGCCAGCAGCGCGTCGAGGCACCGGCCGGCCTCCGCGCGGGCGGCGGCGATCGCGCCCGCACCGGCGGCCGGGCCGGCGGCGCCGGCGGTCAGGGGGCGGCCGACGGCGCGCCCCACCTCCTCGCTCACCAGCGCGGCGGCCGCCCGGGGCTCGAGGCGCGGGAGGACGACCACGAGCCGGCCCTCGTGCACCGCCGCGAGGCCGCGACGCCCGGAGGCCAGGTGCACGGCGGCGTGGGCGGCGCGCGTGCGGTCCCCGGCGATCTCCGCGACGACGACCGCGTGCGGGACGTCCAGGTCCGCGCCCACGCGCCGCGCCCGCTCCCGCAGCATGGGGTCGCGGTCCGGCGCGGCGAGCACGTCCTCGAGCAGCTCGCCGCGCAGCCGCGCCTCCGCGTCGGCCACGCCCCGCCGGAACAGCAGCACCAGCGCCGTCACCAGGGCGGCGCGCTCGAGGATGCGCCGGTCCGCCTCGTCGAGCGGCTCCTCCCGACGCAGCACGAGCGTGCCCAGCTGCTCGGCGCCGGCCACCACCGGCGCGGCGCACAGGCCGTCGGCGGTGACCGTGCGGCTGCTGTCCGCGACGCGGCGCAGCAGCGCGGCCTCGCCGGCGGGCGCGGGGGAGGAGCTGGTGGCCGCCAGCACCGCGCCGCCGGTGTCCACCATCACCACCTCCCCGCCGAGGACGGCCCGGACCTCCCGGGCCACGTCGTCGACGTCGCCGCCCTGCACCACCACGGCCGTGAGCCGGTCGTGCGCGTCCGCCGCACGCTCCACGCTCACGGTGCGGGCTCGCAGCAGCTCGCTGGCCACCCGCAGGTCGTGGAGCGCCTGCTGCGTCTCCGACAGCAGCCGGGCGTTGTCGATCGCGACCGCCGCGTGCGCGGCGAAGGAGCCCAGAAGCGCGATGTCGGCCCGGCCGAACGGCCGCACGGTGCGGTTCGCGGCGTAGAGCACCCCGATCACGCGGCGGCCGAGCAGCAGCGGCACCCCCACGATGGAGGTCAGCCCCTCGTCCGCCACGGCCGAGTCGATGCCGTCGGTGTGGTCGAACCGCTCGTCCGCGAAGTAGTCGGCGGTCGCGTACGGCGTCGCCGTCTGGGCCACGAGCCCGCCGAGGCCGGCGCCGAGCGGCAGGCGCACCTCCCGGAACAGCGCCGAGGTGCACCCGTCGGTGACGCGCATGTACGTGTCGTCGGCGTCGTCGGAGTTCAGCGAGAGGTACGCGACGTCGCTGTGCAGCAGCTGCCGCGAGCGGTGCACGATCGCCTCGAGGACCTCGTCGACGTCGGTGAGGGAGGCCAGGTCGCCGGCCGTCTGGAAGAGCGCCGACAGCTCGCTCTCGCGCCGGCGGCGGCTCTCCAGCACCGCGCGCACCTGCAGTGCCAGCGTGCGGGCGCGCTCGAGCTCGGCCAGCGTCGCCGGGTCGGCGCCGGCCGCCCGGGCGGCGACGAGCGGCCCCTCGAACTCCACCGCCGCCGCCTCGCGGGCGAGCAGGGTCAGGTACTCCAGTGCGGGCACGGGCGCCATTGTGGCCGAGAACTGTCGCGTTCGGGGCCGGGTCGCGGGCAGGGGTGCACCGCGCGGGCGCGGCGGCTCGGGCGTCATCGGCTCAGCGCGCCGACCAGCCGCCGTCGAGGACGAGGTTGGTCCCGGTGACGAAGCCGGCGTCGGGGGAGCACAGGTAGGCGACGGCGCCGGCGACCTCCTCCGGCTCGAGGAGGCGCTTGAGCGCGGAGTTCTTCAGCATCACGTCGGTGATCACCTGCTCCTCCGAGATGCCGTGGACCCGGGCCTGGTCCCCGATCTGGCGCTCGACCAGCGGCGTGCGCACGTACCCGGGGTTCACGCAGTTGCTCGTGACGCCGTGCGGGGCGCCCTCCAGCGACAGCACCTTGGACAGCCCCTCCAGGCCGTGCTTGGCGCTGACGTAGGCGGACTTGAAGGCGCTCGCCCGCAGCCCGTGCACGCTCGAGACGTGCACCAGCCGGCCCCACCCGCGCGCGTACATGTGCGGCAGCGTCGCCCGGGCCAGCATGAACGGGGCCTCCAGCATCAGGCGCAGGATCAGGGAGAAGCGCTCGGGCGGGAACTCCTCGACCGGCGCGACGTGCTGGACGCCGGCGTTGTTGACCAGGATGTCGGCCTCGAGCCGCAGCCCGGCGAGCGCGGCCGTGTCGGAGAGGTCGACGGCCCACGGCTCCCCGCCGACCTCGGCCCGCCACGCGGGCGGCGCCGTCGGCGTCGCGGTCGCACACGACCACCTCCGCGCCGGCGGCCGCGAGCCGGCGGGCCACGGCGGCCCCGATCCCGCTGGCCCCGCCGGTGACGACTGCCCGGCGGCCGGCCAGGTCGACGTCGTTGTCCCCTGTCATGGTCAGCAACCTACGGAGAGGCCGGACCCGGCTCGATGTGGGCCCGCCACACAGTTGCGGCCCGCTGTGTGTCCGCCCGGCACGCCCGATCGCGCGACACCGTCCGGGGTGGCTTGAATGGGCCAGTGATCAGCAGCTACCTCGCCGGCACCGGTCCCATCGCCTTGGCCCACCGCGGCGGCGCCCGGGAGGTCCCCGAGAACTCCCGCGCCGCCGTCGAGCACACCGTCCGGCTCGGGCTGGGGTACCTGGAGACGGACGTCCACGCCACGGCCGACGGCGTCGTCGTCCTCGCCCACGACGACACCGCCGACCGCACCACCGACGGCTCCGGGCGGTGGGACGAGCTGAGCTGGGGGCAGGTGGCGCGCCTGCGCGACGCCTCGGGGGAGCGGCCGCTGCGGCTGGACGAGCTGCTCGGGGACCATCCCCGCCTGCGGGTGAACATCGACGCCAAGAACGACCGCGTGGCGGAGCCGCTCGCCGCCGTGATCGAGCGTGCGGGCGCCGGTTCGCGGGTCTGCCTGGCCTCGTTCTCCGACGCCCGGCTGGCGCGGCTGCGGGCGCGGCTGCCCGGGGTGGCGACCAGCCTGGGGCGGGGCGACGTCGTCCGGCTGCTGCGCGACGCCCACCTGGGGCGAGCGCCCCGCGTGCCGGGCCCGGCGCAGGGCGCGGTGTGCGTGCAGGTGCCGCCCCGCTTCCGCGGGATGCCGGTGGTCACGCGCCGGTTCGTCTCCGCCGCGCACCGGCACGGGCTCGCGGTGCACGTGTGGACGGTCGACGAGCCGGGGGAGATGACCCGCCTGCTCGACCTCGGCGTCGACGGGCTGGTCTCGGACCGGCCGAGCGTGCTGCGCGACGTGCTCGCCGCACGGGGGCCGTGGCACTGACGCCCGCCTGCCGCGTCCTTGCAGGCGCCGCCCGCAGTGCGTCCCAGCGGCGCCTGCGTCGGGCCGGGCCCGACGGTGGCGGGTCCGTGGTCGCGGGTGGGCGCCTGCCCGGCGTGGCCATCGTCGCACGGCCGCTGCCTGCCGGGCCCGTCGTCGCAGGTGCGCCCCTGCCCGGCGTGGGCCGACCGTAATTAGTCGGGCCCCCAGGATTGACGGCATGATGGGGATATGACATCGGACGCCAGGCGAATGGATCCCCGCACGCGTCGCACGCTGGACGCCCTTCAGCGGGCGCTGACGGAACTCCTGGACACCACTCCGCTCAGCCAGGTCACCGTCTCGGAGCTGTGCCGCGTCGCCGGCGTGCACCGCACGACGTTCTACAAGCACTTCCAGACCGTGGGCGAGCTCGCGACCGGACTCGTCACCGAGCTCGGCCGCCGCATCGCCCCCGCCGAGGGCGGCGTGACGTACCGGGCGTGGCTGATCGCGACGGTGGCCTTCGCCCTGGAGAACAAGCGCACCTACGCGAGGCTGCTGAGCGAGGACGGCGACCCGGTCGTGGTGCGCGCCGTGTGCTCGGCCATGGTCCGGCGCATGGAGGACATGCTCGCCGACGCCGGCGACGCGGTCGACGCCGCGCACCTGCCCGGCGACCGCGCGGCGCTCGCCCGCGTGCTCGGCTACAGCTCCTACGCCGTCGTCGAGACGGTCCTGGCGGCCGACCGGCCGCTCGACCCCGGGCAGGTGGTCGACAGCTACATCGGCACGCTGCCGGCGCCGATGGCCCAGGCGCTCACCCCGGAGCTCGTGGGCGCCTGAGCCCGACGCCGCACGAGGCGGAACGCACCACAACCGGTGCTGGTGTGACGAACTTCGCCCCGCTCGGCGCCGGTTCGCGCCCCAGGCGTCGCGCTCGCGGCCCGATCGGGGGCGCGGCCGAGCCGACCGCCGGCTCACGCAGCCTGCTCACGACGCCCCGGCGCACAGCGCCGCCGCAGCGGGCCTTGTGACCATGTTCACGCCACTCGAACCGCACCGGGCCAGACCCGGGAGACGACGAAGCCCTCGTCCCGGCGCCGGGACGAGGGCTTCTTCCTGTGCCCCCTACTGGATTCGAACCAGCGACCTTCTGCTCCGGAGGCAGACGCTCTATCCACTGAGCTAAAGGGGCGTGCGGCTGAGTGCGCCCTGCGATGTTATCAGCCGCGGGGCCCCCTCTTCACCTCCCGCCCGGCCGGGGGCGGCGAGACACCGCGCCGCCGGGGCCATAGCCTGGCCCGCGGGACGCCGGGGCACCGCGTGCCCGAGGAAGAGGAGCCACCATGAGCCAGCAGCCGCCGGACCGACCGCAGTGGTCGGACGACCGACAGGGCGAGGACGCCACCCGCCCGTCGCCGGAGGCGACCCAGCCCTTCGTGCCGGTGCAGCAGCGCCGGAGGCGCGGGTGGCTCGTGCCCGCGATCCTCGCGGCGGTCGTCGTGGTGCTCGCCGCGGTCGCGGCCTACCTCCTCCTCCGGGACGACCCCGAGCCGGCCGCGCCGGGGACCCCGACGCCCGCCGCGGAGGCGACCCCGACGCCGTCGCCCACCGAGGACACCCGGGCGGTGAGCCCCGACGAGCTCGAGCCGCGGGTCGACGCCACGATCGTCGACACCGCGTTCACCCTCACCGAGGCCGGCTGGGCCACGGACGAGGAGGCCGTCGCGGCGGGCGCGCGCGAGGCGCTGCGGGGCGCCTACTCCGACGGGACCACCGAGGTCGCGGTCACCGCGGCCGCCTTCGACACCATCGAGGCCCAGGACGCCCACGCCGAGCAGGTGGTCGCCGACCTCGAGGCCGCAGGTGCGCAGGTCCAGGGCGAGGGCACGGTGTACGTCGACAACACCGGCCACTACTGGTACGTCATGCACGACGACGGCCAGACGGCCTCGATCGTCTGGCGCACCGACGACGGCGTCGTGCTGAGCCTGACCGGCCCGCCCGACGCCGTCCAGCAGGTCTACGACAACATGCTCATCTGACCGGGTCCCGACCTCCGGCCGGTCTCCGGGGCGCCGACGCGGCGATCGTCGGCGCCCCGCCCCGTCGGGCGTACGGGCGCCGTGGCCGCCGCGGGGCCGGGGCCCCGTCCGCTGTGACGAGGGCCGCACCCCCGGGCGGGGCCTGGCAACGGGCCCCCACCGTCCGGCGACTACCCTGTGGCAGGTGACCCCAGCTGAGCTTGCCGCACTGATCCGCGCCGTCCTCATCGACGCCGTCACCGCCGGTGACGTCGCCCTCGCCACCGAGGACGTGCCCGAGCCCAAGGTCGAGCGGCCCCGCCAGCGCGAGCACGGCGACTGGGCGACGAACGTGGCGATGCAGCTGGCCAAGAAGGCCGGCACCAACCCCCGCGTGCTGGCCGAGCTGCTGGCGAACCGGCTCGGCGAGGCCGACGGCGTCGCGGCCGCGGAGGTCGCCGGCCCCGGCTTCCTCAACATCCGGCTCGAGGCCGGCGCGGCGGGCGAGCTGGCCCGTTCCATCGTCGAGGCCGGCAAGGCGTACGGGCGCAACGACGCCCTGGCCGGGCACGTCATCAACATGGAGTTCGTCTCGGCGAACCCGACCGGCCCGCTGCACATCGGCCACACGCGGTGGGCGGCGCTGGGCGACGCCCTCGTCCGGCTGCTGCGGGCCTCCGGCGCGGAGGTGACGCCCGAGTACTACATCAACGACGCCGGCGCGCAGATGGACAAGTTCGGCGCCTCGATCCTGGCCCGCGCCACCGGCGCGGAGGTGCCCGAGGGCGGCTACCAGGGCGAGTACATCGCCGAGCTGGCCGCGAAGGTCCTCGCCGAGCGCCCCGACCTGGCCGAGCTGCCGCCCGAGGAGGGCGTCGCCGTCGCGCGCGACCTGGGGTACCGGCTGCAGATGGCGGAGATCGAGCAGGTCCTCGCGGACTTCAACGTGCACTTCGACGTCTACTTCTCCGAGCGCGAGCTGCACGGCAACGGGGCGGTCACGGCCGCCGTCGCCCGGCTGCGGGAGCAGGGCCACGTCTTCGACGAGGGAGGTGCCGTCTGGCTGCGCACCACCGACTTCGGCGACGACAAGGACCGCGTGCTCGTCCGCGCCGACGGCACGCCCACCTACTTCGCCGCCGACGCGGCGTACTACCTGTCCAAGAAGGACCGCGGCTTCCCCGAGAAGATCTACCTCCTCGGCGCCGACCACCACGGGTACGTGGGCCGCCTCAAGGCCATCGCGTCCTGCGCCGGGGACGACCCCGAGCACAACATCGAGGTCCTCATCGGCCAGCTCGTCTCGGTCGCGGGCGTGAGGCAGAGCAAGCGCGCGGGCAACATCATCGAGCTGCGCGACCTCATCGAGCGGATCGGCACCGACCCGGTGCGCTACACCCTCGCCCGGTTCCCCGCGGACTCCCCGCTCACGCTGGACGCCGAGCGGCTGCGCGAGCAGAACCTGGACAACCCGGTCTACTACGTCCAGTACGCCCACGCCCGCACCCGCAACGTCTCGCGCAACGCCGAGGCGCACGGCGTCACCCGGGACGGGTTCGATCCCGCCGCGCTGGACCACCCCGCCGACGCCGAGCTGCTGGGGGAGCTGAGCCGGTTCCCCGAGGTCGTCGCGCGCGCCGCCCGGATGCGCGAGCCCCACCGCGTGGCCCGGTACCTCGAGGAGCTCTCCGCCGCCTACCACACCTGGTACGGCCAGTGCCGCGTCACCCCGCGCGGGGAGGACCCGGTGGAGCCCTCGCACCGCGCGCGGCTGTGGCTCAACGACGCCACCACGCAGGTGCTCGCCAACGGCCTGGACCTGCTCGGCGTGACCGCCCCGGACCGGATGTGACGATGCGCGACGAGCAGCACGAGCCAAGCGTGGACGCCGCGGCGGCGGCGCCCGCCGTGGCGGCCCCCGCCCAGGCCGCGCCGGAGCCGGACGGCGACCCGCGCGGCGTGTGGTCCACCTCCGTGCGGCGCGGCCCCGACGGGTCGCTCAGCGTCGGCGGGATCGACGTGCGCGAGCTGGCGGCGGAGCACGGCACTCCCGCCTACGTCCTGGACGAGGCCGACCTGCGCGCCCGCGCCCGCGGCTACGCCGACGCGTTCGCCGCCGCCTTCGGGCCCGAGGCCGGGATGGCCGGCGCGGACGTGTACTACGCCGGGAAGGCGTTCCTCTCCGTCGCGGTGGCCCGCTGGGTCCACGAGGAGGGCCTGCGCGTGGACACCGCCACCGGCGGCGAGCTCGCCGTCGCGCTGCGCGCCGGCGTGCCCGGGGAGGCCATCGGCCTGCACGGGAACAACAAGTCCGACGCCGAGCTCGCCACCGCGCTGGAGCACGGGGTCGGGCGCATCGTCGTCGACTCCCTGCCCGAGATCGAGAAGGTCGCCGGCGCCGCCCGCCGCCTCGGGGTCCGGGCGCCCGTTCTGGTGCGCGTGACGACCGGCGTGCACGCGGGCGGGCACGAGTTCATCGCCACCGCCCACGAGGACCAGAAGTTCGGCCTGTCGCTGGCCTCCGGCGCGGCCGCGAAGGCGCTGGAGGAGATCCTCGCCCGCCCCGAGCTCGAGCTGCTGGGGCTGCACTCCCACATCGGCTCGCAGATCCTCGACCTGGCGGGCTTCGAGGTGGCCGCCCGCGCGGTGCTCGGCCTGCGCGCCGACGTCGCCCGGCGGTCGGGGCACCTGATGCCCGAGATCGACCTCGGCGGCGGCTACGGCATCAGCTACACCGGGCACGACGGCGTCCCGCCCACGCCCGCGGAGATCGCCGCCACGCTCGCGGGGGCCGTGCGGCGCGCCTGCGCCGACCTGGGGACCCCGGTGCCGCGCATCTCCGTCGAGCCGGGCCGGTCCATCGTCGGCCCGTCGGCGCTGACCCTGTACACGGTCGGCACCGTCAAGGAGGTCGCACTCGACGACGGCGGGCGTCGCACGTACGTCAGCGTCGACGGCGGCATGAGCGACAACATCCGCCCCGCGCTGTACCAGGCGGAGTACACGGCGGCGCTGGCGTCGCGGGCCCCGGCCGCCGAGGTGGTGCGCTCGCGCGTGGTCGGCAAGCACTGCGAGAGCGGCGACATCGTGGTGCACAACGTCGCGCTGCCGGCCGACGTCGCCGACGGCGACCTGCTGGCCGTCCCTGCCACCGGCGCGTACGGCAGGTCCATGGCCAGCAACTACAACATGGTCCCGCGCCCGCCGGTGCTCGCCGTCCGGGACGGCCGGGCGCGCGTGCTCGTGCGGCGCGAGACCGTCGAGGACCTGCTCGCCCTCGACGAGGGCTGAGCGCCTGCCCCCGCGCCCGCGAGCGGTCGCCTGCGGCGCGAGCGGTCACCTGACTTCGCGGCGCAAGTGACCGCTCACGGGGGTGAGGAAGGAAGGACGGCGTCGCGGGCGTCACGCGAGAGATGGACGCCGGCGGGGCCGCCCGGCCGGCGGCCCCTATCCTGGGGCCGGACATCAGCGGTCCGCGCCGCCCGGCGGCGCGGAGGAGGAGAGGTCGACCTGGTGAGCACATTCACCCAGGCGCAGCGTGCCGGCGTCGTGCGCGTAGCACTGCTCGGCTGCGGCACCGTCGGCGCGCAGGTCGTGCGCCTGCTGCGCGAGCACGCCGAGGAGTTCGCCGCCCGCAGCGGCGCGCGGCTCGAGCTCGTCGGCATCGCCGTGCGAGACACCGCCGCCGAGCGGCAGCCCTGGGTGCCGCGCGAGCTGCTCACCGACGACGCCCAGGGCCTCGTGCGCCGCGCGGACGTCGTGGTCGAGCTGATCGGCGGCATCGAGCCCGCCCGCACGCTCGTGCTCGCCGCGCTCGAGAACGGCGCCTCGGTCGTCACGGGCAACAAGGCCCTGCTCGCCGCGCACGGCCCGGCGCTGCACGGCGCCGCCGAGGCCAGCGGCGCGGACCTGTACTACGAGGCCGCCGTCGCCGGCGCGGTGCCGGTGGTCTACGGCCTGCGCGAGTCCCTCGCGGGTGACAACGTCACCGCCGTGCTCGGCATCGTCAACGGCACCACCAACTTCATCCTCGACGAGATGGCCACCCGCGGCCTCGGCTTCGACGAGGCGCTGGCGCTGGCCCAGGAGCTCGGCTACGCGGAGGCCGACCCGACCGCCGACGTCGACGGCCACGACGCCGCCGCCAAGGCGGCCATCCTGGCCTCGCTGGCCTTCCACACCCGGGTGGGCATCGAGGACGTGCCGGTCACCGGCATCCGCGACATCACCGCCGAGGACATGGCGGCCGCGCAGGAGTCGGGCTACGTCATCAAGCTCCTCGCCGTCGCGCGCCGCGTCACCGACGACGGCACCCGCGGCATCAGCGTCCGTGTCCACCCGGCGCTGGTGCCGGCCACCCACCCGCTGGCGGCCGTGCACGGCGCGTTCAACGCCGTGCTCATCGAGGCCGAGTCCGCCGGGCGGCTGATGTTCTACGGCCAGGGCGCCGGCGGCGCCCCCACCGCCTCCGCCGTCCTCAGCGACCTCGTGGCCGCCGCCGCCCACAAGATCCACGGCGGGAACGCGCCGAGGGAGTCCACCTACGCCCAGATGCCGCTGCTCGGCCCCGAGGCCACGCCGGCGCGCACCCAGGTGCAGCTCCGCATCGCCGACAAGCCAGGCACGCTGGCCGCGGTGGCGAGCGTGTACGGCCAGCACGGGGTGTCCATCGAGAGCGTGCGCCAGCAGCGCCCCGCCGACGAGGACGCGCGCATCGTGATCGTCAGCCACGAGGCCACCGAGGCGGCGCTGGCGGACACCGTGGCGAAGCTGTCCGAGGAGCCTCGCGTGCACGAGGTGATCTCGGTGACCCGAGTCGAAGGAGAATGATGGCCCACCAGTGGCGCGGCGTGATCGAGGAGTACCGGGAGCGGCTGCCGATCGCCGGCGGCGACCCGGTCGTCACGCTGGGGGAGGGCGGCACCCCGCTGGTCGCCGCGCCCGCGCTGAGCGCGCGAACCGGCGCGGAGGTCCACGTCAAGGTGGAGGGCGCGAACCCCACCGGCTCCTTCAAGGACCGCGGCATGACCATGGCGATGTCCAAGGTCGCGGCGACAGGGACGAAGATGGTCGTCTGCGCCTCCACCGGCAACACGTCCGCCTCCGCGGCCGCCTACGCCGTCGCCGCCGGGGTGGGCTGCGCCGTCGTGCTGCCCGCCGGGAAGATCGCCGCGGGCAAGCTGGCCCAGGCCATCGTGCACGGCGCGACGCTCGTGGCCGTCGACGGCAACTTCGACGACTGCCTGCGGGTGGTGCGCGAGCTCGCGGAGACCTACCCCGTCGCGCTGGTCAACTCCGTCAACCCGTACCGCCTCCAGGGGCAGAAGACCGCCGCGTTCGAGGTGGTGGACGCGCTCGGGGACGCCCCCGACATCCACGTGCTCCCCGTCGGCAACGCCGGGAACATCTCGGCGTACTGGATGGGTTACAACGAGTACGCCGGGCGCACCACCGCGGCCTCGGTCGACGACGCCGCCACCCGCCTGGAGCCGGTCGCCACCAGGGTCCCGCGGATGTGGGGCGTGCAGGCCGAGGGCGCCGCGCCGTTCGTCAAGGGCGCGCCGGTGGAGCACCCCGAGACCGTCGCCACCGCCATCCGCATCGGCAACCCCGCCTCGTGGGCCTACGCCGAGGCCGCCCGGGACGACTCCGGCGGCTGGATCGACGCGGTCACCGACGCCCAGATCCTCGACGCGCAGCGGCTGCTCGCGGCCGAGGTGGGCGTGTTCGTCGAGCCCGCCTCCGCCGCGTCCGTGGCCGGCCTCCTGCAGGCCGCCGAGCACGGCAAGGTCCCCGGCGGCGCCCGCATCGTGTGCACCGTGACCGGCAACGGCCTCAAGGACACCGCGACGGCGCTGGGGGAGACCCGCGTCGAGCCGCACGTCATCGCCCCCACGCTCGAGGCCGCCGTCGCGGCCCTCGGGCTGTAGCGGGGACGACATGCGGCTGGTGCGTGACCAGGTCCGCGTGCGCGTGCCCGCCACCTCGGCGAACCTCGGCCCGGGTTTCGACGCCCTCGGCCTGGCCCTGGGCGTGTGGGACGAGATCAGCGTGCGCGCGGTCGCGGGCGAGACCACCGTCCGGGTGAGCGGCGAGGGTGCGGGCGCCCTGCCGGACGGCGAGGAGCACCTCGTGGTGCGGGCCGTCCGGGCCGGTCTCGAGCACGCCGGCGCCCCGCAGGCCGGGCTCGAGCTCGTCTGCCACAACGCGATCCCGCACGGGCGCGGCATGGGGTCCTCCGCGGCGGCCGTCGTCGCCGGCCTGGTCGCCGCGCGCGGCCTGCTCGCCGAGCCCGGGGTGCTCGACGACGCCGCCGTCCTCGCGCTGGCCACGCACCTGGAGGGGCACCCGGACAACGCCGCCCCCGCCCTGCTCGGCGGGGCGACGGTGGCGTGGGTGGACGCCGGGGGCGCGCACGCCGCCGCGCTGCCGCTGCACGAGCGGTTCGCGCCGACGGTGCTGGTGCCCGAGAACCGGCTGCTCACGCACACCGCCCGCGCGGTCCTGCCCAGCGAGGTCCCGCACCGCGACGCCGCCTTCAACGCCGCCCGCACCGCGCTGCTGGTCCTCGCCCTCGGCGGGCGGGAGGACCTGCTCATGGCCGCCACCGAGGACCGGCTGCACCAGCGCTACCGCGCCGACGCCATGCCCGGCACCCGGCAGGCGGTGCGCGCGCTGCGCGAGGCCGGCTGGCCCGCGGTGGTCTCCGGCGCCGGGCCGAGCGTGCTCGTCCTCGACGAGCTCGACGACGCCGCCGCCCAGCCGCTGCGCGAGCACGGCTGGCGGGTGCTGCGCCCGGGCGTGGCACGCCACGGCGCCCACCTCGTCTGACCGGGAGGGTCACGTCCGCGGCTGTTGACGGCGGCAGGCTGGGGGCGCGCGGGGCGACGCGCGACCGTGCCCGCGGCACGCCTGTAGCGAAACGGCACGCGGCCCGGGCGGCTGCTGCTACGATGAAAGAGCACCGACTCCCTGCGGACGTCTTCCGCGCACCTGGGTGCGTCTACCGCGTCTTCGTACAGACGGAGCATCGCCGCGACCGTTGCACTTCAGCACTCGTGCTGCGCGAGTCGAGCGGCCCCCACTCTCCAGCCTCCAGGCTGGGACCCAGATGATGCCCTCAGGTGAGGGCACGCCCCGAGGGAAGGAACCTCGTGACCGAAACCGTCGACGCCCCCCAGAGCGCGCAGCGCACCGCAGGGGGCTCGTTGACCACCATGCGACTGCCCGAGCTCCAGGCGATGGCCGCCGAGATGGGCCTCAAGGGCACCGCGAAGATGCGCAAGAGCGACCTCATCGCCGCCATCCGCGAGGGCCGCAACGGCTCCGCGCCGGCCGCCGGGGCCGCCGCCGAGCGGCCCGCCCGCCGCACGCGCGCCGCCGCGCCGAAGTCCGCCGAGGGCGCCGCCGCGCCGAATGCCGCCGAGGGCGACGCCGCGCCGCAGGCTGACGCCGCACCCGCCGAGGCGGCTCCCGCCTCCGCGGCTGCCGGGGAGCCTGCCGCCGACGCCGCCCCGCAGGCCGCCGACCAGCCCGCAGAGGCCGGGCGGGGCGCCGAGCCCACGCGCGGCCGCCGCGGCTCCCGCCGCGCCACCGCCCCGGCCGCCGCCCCCGAGTCCCACGACGCGGCGAAGGAGGCCCTCAAGCGCGAGCTCGCCAAGCAGGCCTCCCAGGGTGGCGCCGAGACCGACGGCGAGGAGGCGCCCCGCATCACGCTCGACGCGCTGGGCGAGGCGGCCGCGCGCCGCCGCGGCGGCGACCACGACGACCGGCGCCAGGGCAACCAGCAGCAGCGCCGCCACGACGACGGCGACGACGAGCGCGGCGGGCGCAGCCGCCGGCGCAACCGTGACCGCGGGCGCGACCGCAAGCGCCGCGGCGGCCGCGCCGGCCAGGACATCGTCGGCTACGAGGAGACCGTGGAGGTCAGCGAGGACGACGTCCTGCTGCCCGTCGCCGGCATCCTCGACGTCCTCGACAACTACGCGTTCGTCCGCACCTCCGGCTACCTGCCCGGCCCCAACGACGTCTACGTCACGCTCGGCCAGGTCAAGAAGAACGGCCTGCGCCGCGGTGACGCCATCACCGGCGCCGTCCGCCAGCCCCACGAGGGCGAGAACGACAACAAGCGCCAGAAGTTCAACGCGCTCGTGCGGCTCGACACCATCAACGGCATGAGCATCGAGAAGGCGCGCCAGCGGCCCGAGTTCAACAAGCTCACCCCGCTGTACCCGCAGGACCAGCTGCGCCTGGAGACGACGCCGAAGGCCATCACGCCCCGCGTGATCGACCTGGTCGCGCCGATCGGCAAGGGCCAGCGCGGCCTGATCGTCTCCCCGCCGAAGGCGGGCAAGACGATCATCATGCAGCAGATCGCCAACGCCATCTCCGTGAACAACCCCAACGTCCACCTCATGGTGGTGCTCGTCGACGAGCGCCCCGAGGAGGTCACGGACATGGAGCGGATGGTCAAGGGCGAGGTCATCGCCTCGACCTTCGACCGCCCGGCGTCGGACCACACGATCGTCGCCGAGCTCGCGATCGAGCGCGCCAAGCGCCTGGTCGAGCTGGGCCAGGACGTCGTCGTGCTGCTCGACTCCCTGACCCGCCTGTCCCGTGCCTACAACCTCGCCGCGCCGGCGTCCGGCCGCATCCTCTCCGGCGGTGTGGACGCGTCCGCGCTGTACCCGCCGAAGAAGTTCTTCGGCGCCGCCCGCAACATCGAGCACGGCGGCTCGCTCACCATCCTCGCCTCGGCTCTGGTGGAGACGGGCTCGAAGATGGACGAGGTGATCTTCGAGGAGTTCAAGGGCACGGGCAACATGGAGCTGCGCCTGTCCCGCCAGCTGGCGGACAAGCGCATCTTCCCCGCCGTGGACATCAACGCCTCCGGCACCCGCCGTGAGGAGCTGCTCATGGCGCCCGAGGAGCTCAAGATCGTCTGGAAGTTGCGCCGCGTCATGGGCGCGCTCGACCAGCAGCAGGCCATCGACCTGCTCCTGGGCAAGCTGCGGGAGACCGGCTCCAACGCCGAGTTCCTCATGACCGTCCAGAAGACGACGCCGACCCCGACCACCGAGCCCGAGCTCGCCATCCGCTGACCCGCCCACCCCGGCGCCAGATGTCATCTTCTCCGCCACATGTCATGACATGTGGCGGAGAAGATGACATCTCGCGCGCAGGCGGGGAGGGGCGGGCATGGCGTCGCTCACACACCGGTACCCGGTGTGCCCGGCGGCGCCGCCGTCTGGCAGAATGTCTCGTCGGCCTCCGGTTCACGTGGGCGTCCACGGCCTGTGGATCCACGACCCGGGGCATCAACGAACCTAGGAGATCACCTTGAAGCAGGGCATCCACCCCGACTACGTCACCACCGAGGTGACGTGCACCTGTGGCAACACCTTCACCACGCGCAGCACCGCCACCTCCGGCGAGATCCGCGCGGACGTGTGCAGCGCCTGCCACCCCTTCTACACCGGCAAGCAGAAGATCCTCGACACCGGTGGCCGCGTGGCCCGCTTCGAGGCCCGCTACGGCAAGCGGAACAAGTAGCACGTCAGGCGCGCCGGCGGTGACGCTGTCGGACCTTCCGGTCCGCGGCGCCCGCCGGCGTCGTCGTACCTGCGGGCCGCCGGGCGGGCGGGCCGAAGAGGGGGAGAGGGAGCACCAGTGAGCGAGGACCTGAGCGCGGTGGAGGCGCTGCTCGCCGAGCACGCCGAGATCGAGCGCGCCATGGCCGACCCGGCCGTGCACGCCGACCCCGGCCGCGCCCGCAAGCTCGGCCGGCGCTACGCGGAGCTCGGCCGGGTCGTGCACGCCTACCGCGCCTGGCAGGAGGCCGACGGCGACCTCGCGGCGGGCCGGGAGCTCGCCGAGGTGGACGACGCCTTCGCCGAGGAGCTGCCCGCCCTGCAGGCGGCCGCCGACGAGGCCGCCGAGCGCCTGCGCCGCGTGCTCGTGCCCACCGACCCCGACGACGCCCGCGACGTGATCCTCGAGGTCAAGGCGGGCGAGGGCGGGGAGGAGTCCGCGCTCTTCGCCGGCGACCTGCTGCGCATGTACCTGCGCTACGCCGAGCGGCAGGGCTGGTCGGCGCAGGTCATCTCCGCCACCGAGTCGGACCTCGGCGGCTACAAGGACGTCTCCGTCGCGATCAAGGCCAAGGGCGTGCCGTCCGACCCTGGCGGGGGCGTGTGGGCGCACCTGAAGTACGAGGGCGGTGTGCACCGCGTCCAGCGCGTGCCGGTGACCGAGTCGCAGGGTCGCATCCACACCTCCGCCGCCGGGGTGCTGGTGCTCCCCGAGGTCGACGACCCCGGCGAGGTCGAGATCGACCCGAACGACCTGCGCGTCGACGTCTACCGCTCCTCGGGCCCGGGCGGGCAGAGCGTGAACACCACCGACTCGGCGGTGCGCATCACCCACGTGCCCACCGGCATCGTGGTGTCGATGCAGAACGAGAAGTCCCAGCTGCAGAACCGCGAGCAGGCCATGCGCGTGCTGCGCGCCCGGCTGCTCGCCGCCCGCCAGGAGGAGGCGGCGGCCGCGGCCTCCGAGCAGCGCCGCTCCCAGGTGCGCACCGTGGACCGCTCCGAGCGGATCCGCACCTACAACTTCCCCGAGAACCGCATCGCCGACCACCGCACCGGGTACAAGGCGTACAACCTCGACCACGTGCTCGACGGCGACCTCGGCCCCGTCATCGCCTCCGCCGTCGAGATGGACGAGGCCGAGCGCCTCGCCGCCGCGGCGCACCGGGGCTGAGGTGGACGGCCCCGAGCCGGGGGGGTGGCGCCCCGCGGTGACCGTGCGGCAGGCGGTCGCGGGCGCCGCGGCGCTCCTGGCCGAGGCCGGCGTGCCCTCGCCGGACGTGGACGCCCGGCTCCTCGCGGAGCACGTGCTCGGCCGCTCGCTCTACCTGGTGCCCTCCGCCGCCACCTTCGCCGACCTCGGCGATCAGGCGCTGCAGTCGCGGTTCGCCGAGCTGGTGGAGCGCCGCCGCTCCCGTGAGCCGCTCCAGCACATCACCGGCCAGATGGCCTTCCGGCACCTCGTGCTCGCCGCGGCGCCCGGGGCGTTCGTCGTGCGCCCGGAGACCGAGCTCGTGGCGCAGGCGGCGATCGACGCCGCCGCGGCCGTCGCCCGCACCGGCCGCCGCCCCGTGGTGGTGGACCTGTGCACCGGCTCGGGCGCCGTCGCGCTGGCCGTGGCCACCGAGGTGCCGGAGGCGGACGTGCACGCGGTCGAGCTCTCCGAGGCGGCCCTCGCCGTCGCGAGGCGCAACGTCGACGCCATCGCGCCCCGGGTCCGCCTCGTCCGCGGCGACGCCGGCGCGGCGCTGCCCGAGCTGGACGGGACCGTCGACGTGGTGGTGTCCAACCCGCCCTACATCCCGCCGGACGCCGTGCCGCGCGAGACCGAGGTGCGCGAGCACGACCCCGACATGGCGCTCTACGGCGGCGGGGCGGACGGGCTGGACACTCCGCGCGCCGTCGTCGCCGCCGCGGCACGGCTGCTGGCGCCCGGGGGCACCTTCGTCATGGAGCACGCCGAGGTGCAGGCAGCGGCGGTGCGCGACATGGTCGCCGCCCGCGGGCTGACGGACGTGCGCACCGAGCGCGACCTCGGCGGCCGCGACCGCTTCGTGGTCGCCCGCCGGCCCGGCTGACGCTCCGGTCCTGCCGCTCGCGCGCCCCTCCGGGCCGCCGCCGCAGCAAACCCCGTCCGGGGCCCGCGCGTCCGGTCGGCTCGAGCCGAGCGCGCGGCCGGTCAGGCCGGGGGAGCGGTGCGCCGCTCCCGGGCGGTCACGCGGCGGGCCGCCCGGCTCGCGAGCCGCCTCGCGAGCGCCCAGCCCAGCAGCACGCCGAGCGCGTCGGCGAGCACGTCGAAGGGGTCGCCCGAGCGGTCGGCCAGGAGCGTGTGCTGGACGACCTCGCTCACGACGGCGTGCACCACCCCGAAGCCCACCACCAACGACGGCCTCAGGCGCGCCGCCAGACCGGTCAGCGTCACCGCCGCGAAGACCGTGGCGTGCACCACCTTGTCGCCCGCCGGCACGCCGGACCCCGGCGCCTCGGGCACTGCGGGCAGGTAGAGGACGAGGACCTGCGTGACCAGCGCCGCGACGAGGGCGAGCGCCCACCAGCGGCGGGAGCGGGCGGTCTGGGGGAGCGCGGGCATCGTGGGGCAGGATGTCACGCCGCCCCGGCGGGCGTGGGAAACTCACCTGCGTGAGCGTGTACGACTGCCAGGACCCGGAAGGACGCAGCGCGGGACTCGACGAGGCGGTGAACGCCCTCGGCCGCGGGGCTCTCGCGGTCATCCCCACCGACACCGTCTACGGCATCGCCGCGGACGCCTTCGACGCGCGCGCCGTCGCATCGCTGCTGGCCGCGAAGGGCCGGGGCCGGCAGAAGCCGCCGCCGGTCCTGGTCGGCAGCCCCGAGACCCTCGACGGCCTGGCCACCGAGGTGCCCGACGTCGTGCGCGACCTCGTCAGGGCCTTCTGGCCGGGGCCGCTGACCATCGTCTGCCTCGCGCAGCCCTCCCTGGCCTGGGACCTGGGGGACACCGACGGCACCGTCGCGCTGCGCATGCCCGCCGACGACACCGCGCTCGCCCTGCTGCGCCGCACCGGCCCGCTCGCGGTCTCCAGCGCCAACCTCACCGGCCGGCCCAGCGCGGTCACGGCCGCGCAGGCCGTGGAGTACTTCGGCGACAAGGTCGCCGTCTACCTCGACGCCGGCCGGGCCGGCGGCGGGGTCGCCTCCACGATCGTCGACGCGACGGCGGAGCGGCTGACCATCCTGCGCCAGGGCGCCGTGACGCCGGAGGAGCTCGCGGCGGTCGCGCCCGAGCTGCGCGAGGACGGCGCCGCCGTGCCCGGCGCGCAGGCCGCGGGCGGGACCGGAGAGGGCGACGCCCCGAGGTGAGGGTCTACCTGCTCGTCATGCTGATCGCGGCGGCGGTCACGTTCCTGACCACGCCGGTGGTGCGGCGCCTCGCCCGAGCGACCCGCGCGCTGACCCCGGTCCGTGCGCGTGACGTGCACACCGTGCCCACCCCGCGGCTCGGCGGCGTGGCGATGCTCGCCGGCCTCGCGGTCGCGCTCCTGATCGCCTCCCGGGTGCCCTTCCTGCACGACGTCTTCCACGAGACCTCGACCGCCTGGGCCATCCTGGGCGGCGCGGCGATGGTGTGCCTGCTCGGCGTCGCCGACGACATCTGGGACCTCGACTGGATGACGAAGCTCGTCGGCCAGGTCCTCGCCGCCGGCCTCATGGCGTGGCAGGGGGTGCAGCTGATCACCTTCCCGGTGTTCGGGCTGACGATCGGCTCGAGCCGGCTGTCGCTGGTGGCCACCATCCTGGTCGTCGTCGTGTGCATCAACGCGGTGAACTTCGTCGACGGCCTCGACGGCCTCGCCGCGGGCATGATCGCCATCGGCGGCGGGGCGTTCTTCGTCTACACGTACCTGCTCACCCGCGAGGCGCAGCCGGGCAACTACGCCAACCTCGCCACCGCCGTCATGGCGGCCCTGGTGGGGGTCTGCATCGGCTTCCTGCCGCACAACTTCAACCCGGCCAGGATCTTCATGGGCGACTCCGGGTCCATGCTGCTGGGGCTGGTGGTCGCGGCCGTCGCGATCGTCGTCACCGGGCAGATCGACCCGGCCACCGTCTCCACCGGGGCGGTGCTGCCCGCGTACGTGCCGATCCTGCTGCCCGTGGCGGTGCTGCTGCTGCCGCTGCTGGACATGACGCTGGCGGTGCTGCGCCGGCTCCGGGCCGGGCACTCGCCGTTCCACCCCGACCGGATGCACCTGCACCACCGGCTCCTGGGGCTGGGGCACAGCCACCGCCGCGCGGTGCTGATCATGTATCTGTGGACCACGGTGTTCGCCTTCAGCGCCGTGGCCCTGGCCGTGTTCCCGACGGCGTACGTGGTCGGCGGCGCCGCCCTCGCGGTGGTGGTGGCCGGCGTGGTGACCTACAACCAGCTCCCCGGGCTGCACCACGGCGACGCCGGGGCGGAACCCCGGGAGGCCGCCGAGCCCGAGCCGGCCCTGGCGCCCGCCGGCGCGGACGGCGCCACCCCGGGCGACGGCACCCCGGGGTCCTCCGCCGCGGGCGCCCCGAGCGGCGCCCCACTCTCGGGCACCCTGGCAGGGGCGCCCGCCGACGGCGGCCGCGGGGCGCGCCGGACCACCACCGACCACCCGAGCCACGAGGAACCCAGCCGATGAACGACACCGAGCGCGCGACCCGGAACATGTACCAGGTCATCCTGCGCAACCTCACGATCCTCGTCCTCGCGCTCGGCGCGGTGGGGGCGGGCGTCGGCTACCTCCTCGCCGGCACGCCGGGGGTGTGGGGGGCGCTCATGGCGGCCGGCATCGCCGCGCTGTTCATGATCGGGACGGTCGTGACCATGCTCGTCACGGCCGACAAGCCCGTCCACGTGGCGTCCGCCGCCGGCGTGGGCGGCTGGGTCGTGAAGATGCTGCTGCTCTTCGGGGTGCTGCTGCTGGTGCGCGGGAGGGACTTCTACTCACCGGGCGTCTTCTTCGTGGTCCTCGTGCTCGCGATCGTCGGCTCCTTCGCGATCGAGGCCGTGGCCGTCCTGCGCGCGCGGGTCCCCAACGTCGAGCCCGCGGACGGCGCCCCAGGCGACGGCGCGCGTCCCTGACCGGCCGGAAGCGCCACCGACGCCCCGCGGCGAGCCGCCGCCAGCACTTCCGGGGCGCTTCCGTCCGACTTGACCTTCCCGCGTCGCTGCGGTGGTCAGATCGTTGAGAAATATACGTTAGGCTCATCGCGTTCCCGCGCCCGACCGTGGTCGCCCGTGCGCGGAGACGTTTGGTGCCGGATCCGAACCAGAGGGGGACGTCCTGTCTGCCGTAACCGAGACCCTCACCTCCCAGGCGCAGACGCTCGCCGCCGAGGGTGAAGGAGGCTTTCACGGCCCCACCCTCGCCGACTTCTTCCCGCCGGCGGTGCTCTTCGAGGGCACGATCTTCGAGTTCAACCGCATCACGCTGGTCCGGCTCATCGCCACCGCGGTGCTGGTGCTGCTGTTCTGGCTCGCCGCCCGCAGCCCCAAGCTGGTCCCGACGCGGGGCCAGTCGCTGGGCGAGATGGCCGTCGACTTCGTGCGCACCGGCATCGCCGAGGAGTCCCTGGGCAAGGAGCTGGGCCGCAGGTACACCCCGCTGCTCGTCGTGATCTTCTTCGGCGTCCTCGCCATGAACATCACCGGCATCGTCCCGCTGCTCAACATCGCCGGGTCCTCGGTGGTCGGCGTGCCGCTGGTCTTCGCGGCGATCTCCTACGTCGCGTTCGTCGTCGCGGGGGTCAAGGCCCACGGCGGCGGTGGCTTCCTGAAGTCCCAGCTCTTCCCGCCCGGCGTGCCGTGGCCGATCTACCTCATCCTGACGCCGATCGAGTTCCTCTCGACGTTCATCATCCGCCCGGCCACGCTGACCGTCCGTCTGCTCGCCAACATGCTCGCCGGCCACCTGCTGCTCGTGCTGTGCTTCGCGGCGACGAACTACCTCTTCCTCGAGGCCTCGGGCGCACTGAGCGCGGCCGGCGTGCTGACCTTCGCCGCCGGGCTGGCCTTCACGCTGTTCGAGATCTTCGTGGCGGTCCTGCAGGCGTACGTCTTCACGATCCTCACCAGCGTCTACATCCAGCTGTCCGTCGAGTCCCACTGACCTCGCGGCGGGCGCGGCCCGCCGCGACCACCCCAGATACGGCCCAGGAGCGACCCGGGCCGCACAAAGGAAGGAAGAACTCCATATGGAGATCACCGGCGACATCGCGACCATCGGTTACGGCCTCGCGACCATCGGCCCCGGCATCGGCATGGGTATCCTGGTCGGCAAGACCCAGGAGGCCGTGGCCCGTCAGCCCGAGCTGGCCGGTCCGCTCCGTGTCAACATGTTTATCGGTATGGCCCTCGTCGAGGCGCTCGGTCTGATCGGCCTGGCTGCGGGCTTCGTGTTCTGATGAATGCAGCAACCCTGGCGGAGGAGGCAACTCCGAACCCCCTCCTCCCGGCCAGCTACGACATCCTGTGGTCGGCGGTGTGCATCGCCATCATCGCCTTCTTCCTGGTCAGGTACGCCGTCCCGCGGCTGACCGCCATGCTGGACGAGCGCGCCGCGAAGATCGAGGCCGGTCTGCAGCAGGCGGAGCGCGCCCAGGAGGCCGCCGCGGCGGCCGAGGAGCAGATCGCCGCCGAGCTCGGGCAGGCGCGCCGCGAGGCCGCCTCCGTGCGCGAGCAGGCGCAGGCCGAGGCCAAGGAGATCGTCGCCGAGGCGCGGGCGAAGGCCCAGGCCGAGGCGGACCGCGTCACCGAGACGGCCGCCCGCCAGGTCGAGGCGGACCGCCAGGCCGCGCAGATCTCGCTGCGCACCGACGTCGGGATGCTCGCCACCGAGCTCGCCTCCCGCATCGTCGGCGAGTCGGTCCGCGACCAGGCGCTGCAGGCCCGCGTCATCGACCGGTTCCTCGACGAGCTCGAGGCCCAGACGGCTGACAAGGGCGCCGCAGCCACCACCCGGGAGGCGTGATGCGGGCGACGAGCGAGGCGGCGCTGCAGCGGGCGAAGGACCGGTGGGAGCCGGTCCTGCGCGAGGTGGGGGAGCGGTCCCGCGCCCTGGGCGAGCAGCTGTTCGCCGTCGTGGACGTCCTCGACGGGTCCGCCGCGCTGCGCCGGGCCCTCACCGAGCCCTCCCGCGACGGCGAGGCCAAGGCCCGCCTCGTCCAGGCGGTGCTCAGCGGCAAGGTCGACGCCGAGGTCGTGGACCTGCTTTCGGGGGTGGTGCGTGAGCGCTGGTCCGGCGAGGTGGACCTGGCGGACGCGGTCGAGGTCCTCGCCGTCACCTCGGTGCTGGCGGCGGCCGAGCAGGCGGGCCGCCTCGCCGACGTCGAGGACGAGGCCTACCGGCTGGTCCGGATGCTCGGCGAGGAGCGCGACCTGCGCAACGCCGTCGAGGACCGCAACCTCCCGGCCGAGCGCCGCGCCGGCCTGATGGACGCCGTGCTCGCCGGCAAGGTCTACCCGGAGACGACGGTGCTCGCGGTGCGTGCCGCCCGCGGGCTGCGCCGCCGCTCGGTCACGTCGGCGCTGCGCAGCGTCACCACCCTCGCCGCGGAGCGTCGCCGCCACCTGGTGGCCTCCGTGACCTCGGCGGTGCCGCTCACGGACGCCCAGATCCGTCGCCTCGGCGAGCTCCTGGAGCGCGGCTACGGCCGTCCCGTCCAGGTGCACGTGGGCCTGGACCCGGCGCTCGTCGGCGGCCTGCGCGTGCAGGTGGGCGACGACGTCATCGACGGCACCCTGGCCAGCCGCCTGGCCGATGCCAAGCGCCGGCTCGCCGGCTGACCCGCAGACATACCGACCGACCGCACCCGAGCGGCCAACAGAAGCGAAGGAAGAACAATGGCTGAGCTGACGATCCGGCCCGAGGAGATCAGGGCTGCGCTGGACAGCTTCGTGAGCTCCTACGAGCCCACCCAGGCGGTGAGCGAAGAGGTCGGCCACGTCACGCTGGCCGGCGACGGCATCGCCCAGGTCGAGGGCCTGCCGGGCGCCATGGCCAACGAGCTGCTGCGGTTCGCCGACGGCACCCTGGGCCTGGCGATGAACCTCGACGTGCGCCAGATCGGCGTCGTCGTGCTGGGCGACTTCACCGGCATCGAGGAGGGCCAGGAGGTCCGCCGCACCGGTGAGGTGCTCTCGGTCCCCGTGGGCGAGGGCTACCTCGGCCGCGTGGTCGACCCGCTGGGCCAGCCGATCGACGGCCTGGGGGAGATCGCCGGCATCGAGGGCCGCCGCGCCCTGGAGCTGCAGGCCCCCGGCGTGATGATGCGCAAGAGCGTCCACGAGCCGCTGCAGACCGGCCTGAAGGCCATCGACTCGATGATCCCGATCGGCCGCGGCCAGCGTCAGCTGATCATCGGCGACCGCCAGACCGGCAAGACGGCCATCGCGATCGACACGATCCTCAACCAGAAGGCCAACTGGGAGTCGGGCGACCCCAAGAAGCAGGTCCGCTGCATCTACGTCGCCGTCGGCCAGAAGGGCTCGACCATCGCCGCGGTGCGCGGCGCCCTGGAGGAGGCCGGCGCGCTGGAGTACACCACGATCGTCGCCGCCCCCGCCTCCGACCCCGCGGGCTTCAAGTACATCGCCCCCTACACCGGCTCGGCCATCGGCCAGCACTGGATGTACCAGGGCAAGCACGTGCTGATCGTCTTCGACGACCTGTCCAAGCAGGCGGAGGCCTACCGCGCCGTGTCCCTGCTGCTGCGGCGCCCGCCGGGCCGCGAGGCCTACCCCGGCGACGTCTTCTACCTGCACTCCCGCCTGCTCGAGCGCTGCGCGAAGCTCTCGGACGAGCTGGGTGCCGGCTCGATGACCGGCCTGCCTCTCATCGAGACCAAGGCGAACGACGTCTCGGCGTACATCCCGACCAACGTCATCTCGATCACCGACGGGCAGATTTTCCTGCAGTCGGACCTGTTCAACGCCAACCAGCGGCCCGCCGTCGACGTCGGCATCTCGGTGTCCCGCGTCGGTGGCGACGCCCAGATCAAGGCGATGAAGAAGGTCGCCGGCACGCTGAAGATCACCCTGGCGCAGTACCGGTCGCAGGCGGCGTTCGCGATGTTCGCCTCCGACCTCGACCCCACCACGCGCCAGCAGCTCGTCCGCGGCGAGCGGCTCATGGCCCTGCTCAAGCAGCCGCAGTACACCCCGTACGCGGTCGAGGACCAGGTGGCCTCCATCTGGGCGGGCACCAACGGCTACCTCGACGACGTCGACGTGGCGGACATCCCGCGCTTCGAGAGCGAGCTGCTGGACCACCTGCGCCGCAGCTCCGACGTGCTGACCACGATCCGCGAGACCGGCAAGCTGGAGGACACCACCGAGGAGGCGCTGCGCGCGGCGGTGGAGAACTTCCGCAAGGGCTTCGTCGACGCCTCCGGCAACCCGCTGGCCGCCGAGCCCGCGCTGGACGCCGGCGAGGTCGAGGCCGAGCAGGCGCAGGAGCAGATCGTCCGCGCGAAGCGGGGCTGAGCATGGCGGGATCACAGCGCGTCTACAAGCAGAAGATCCGGGCGACGCAGACGCTCAAGAAGGTCTTCCGGGCCATGGAGCTCATCGCCGCGTCGCGCATCGGCAAGGCGCGCGCCGCGGCGCAGGGGACGGACGCGTACACGCGCGCGCTCATCCGGGCCGTGTCCGCCGTCTCCGCGCACGCCAACCTGGACCACCCCCTCATCGCGGGGCGCACCGACACCGACCGGGTCGCCGTCCTGACGATCACCTCGGACCGAGGCATGGCCGGCGCGTACTCCGCGACGATCCTGCGCGAGACCGAGCGGCTCATCGAGCGGCTGGAGTCCGAGGGCAAGGAGGTCGTGCTGTACGTCTCCGGCCGGCGCGGCGAGAGCTACTTCCGCTTCCGCGGCCGGGACATCGCGCAGTCGTGGACCGAGGGCTCGGACAGCCCGCGGCCCGAGCGGGCCCGGGAGATCGCCGATGCGCTGCTGGGGGCCTACCTCGCCCCGGAGGCGGAGGGTGGCGTCTCCGAGCTGCACGTGGTGTTCACCCGGTTCCAGACCATGGTGACCCAGGTGCCGCAGGTGCGCCGGATGCTGCCCATCGAGATCGTCGAGGGCGTCACCCCGGCCGGCGCCGAGCCCCTGCCGCTGTACGAGTTCGAGCCCTCGCCCGACGAGGTGCTCGACGCGCTGCTGCCGATGTACGTGCGGCGGCGCATCTACTCCGAGCTGCTCATGGCGGCCGCCTCGGAGCTGGCCTCGCGCCAGCGCGCCATGCACACCGCCACGGACAACGCCGAAGACCTCATCCGCGACTACACCCGGCTGGCGAACACGGCCCGCCAGGCCGACATCACCTCGGAGATCACCGAGATCGTCTCCGGGGCCGACGCGCTGGCGTCGGGCCGCTGACCACAACTCGCCGCCTGAAGGAAACGAAATGACTGCCACCAGCACCGAAACGCCGAAGACCGGCGGCGTCGCCGCCGTCGGCCGGATCGCCCGCGTCACCGGCCCCGTCGTCGACATCGAGTTCCCGCCGGACGCGATCCCCGACATGTACAACGCCCTGACCACCGAGGTGACCCTCACCGGTGAGGGCGAGGGCACGGTCACCATGACGCTCGAGGTCGCCCAGCACCTGGGCGACAACCTCGTCCGCGCCATCGCGCTGAAGCCCAGCGACGGCCTCGTCCGCGGCCAGAAGGTCGTGGACACCGGCGCGCCGATCTCGGTGCCGGTCGGCGACGTGACCAAGGGCCACGTCTTCAACGTCACCGGCGAGGTGCTCAACCTCGCCGAGGGCGAGCGGCTGGAGGTCACCGAGCGCTGGCCCATCCACCGCGAGCCCCCGGCCTTCGACCAGCTCGAGTCCCGCACCCAGATGTTCGAGACCGGCATCAAGGTCATCGACCTGCTGACCCCCTACGTCCAGGGCGGCAAGATCGGCCTGTTCGGCGGCGCCGGCGTGGGCAAGACGGTGCTCATCCAGGAGATGATCCAGCGCGTGGCGCAGGACCACGGCGGTGTGTCCGTGTTCGCCGGCGTCGGTGAGCGCACCCGTGAGGGCAACGACCTCATCATGGAGATGGAGGACGCGGGCGTCTTCGACAAGACCGCCCTCGTCTTCGGCCAGATGGACGAGCCGCCGGGCGTGCGTCTGCGCGTCGCCCTCTCCGCCCTGACGATGGCGGAGTACTTCCGCGACGTGCAGAAGCAGGAGGTGCTGCTCTTCATCGACAACATCTTCCGCTTCACCCAGGCCGGCTCGGAGGTCTCCACGCTGCTGGGCCGGATGCCCTCCGCCGTCGGCTACCAGCCGAACCTGGCCGACGAGATGGGCATGCTGCAGGAGCGCATCACCTCCACCCGCGGGCACTCCATCACGTCGCTGCAGGCCATCTACGTCCCCGCCGACGACTACACCGACCCGGCGCCGGCCACGACGTTCGCGCACCTCGACGCGACGACCGAGCTCTCCCGTGACATCGCCTCCCGCGGCCTGTACCCGGCCGTGGACCCGCTGGCGTCGACGTCACGCATCCTCGACCCGCAGTACGTGGGCCAGGAGCACTACGACGTCGCCACCCAGGTGAAGACGATCCTGCAGAAGAACAAGGAGCTGCAGGACATCATCGCCATCCTCGGTGTGGACGAGCTCTCCGAGGAGGACAAGATCACCGTGGCCCGCGCCCGGCGGATCGAGCAGTACCTCTCGCAGAACACCTACACGGCGGTGAAGTTCACCGGCGTCGAGGGCTCCACCGTGCCGGTGGCCGAGACGGTCGAGGCGTTCAAGCGCATCGCCAACGGCCAGTACGACCACGTGCCGGAGCAGGCGTTCTTCAACATCGGCGGCATCGAGGACCTCGAGCGCAACTGGCACAAGATCCAGTCCGAGCTGCGCTGAGCGGCCGGCGGCCAGGAGCGAGAGGAGCCCTAGGTGGCAATGAAGGTTGAGGTCGTCTCGACGCACGCGTCCCTGTGGAGCGGCGAGGCGACGAGTGTCGTGGTCCCCGCCGCCAACGGTGACCTGGGGATCCTCCCGGGGCGCCAGCCCGTGCTGGCGGTGCTGCGCCCGGGAACGGTGCGCATCACCCCGGAGACGGGCGCCGGGCTCACCTACGACGTGACGGAGGGCTTCGTCTCGGTGGACGAGGACCTCGTGACGGTGGTCCTCGAGACCGCGGACGAGCCCGCGGCCCTGCGTTCCACCGAGCAGTAGGGGTCGTACTTGACGGGGACGGCGTGGGGTGTCTTGCTGACGCTCGCCGCCGTCCTCGTCGTCCTCGTGCTCTTCGCGGTGCGCGTGCGGCGGGTGGCCAACCGGGTGGGCTCCTTCGAGTGCGCCCTGCGCCCGGTCGGCCACCGGGACTGGACCAGCGGCATCGCGAACTACGGCTCCGGCCGGATCGACTGGTACCGGCTGGTGTCGCTGCGGCTGCGGCCGTCGCGGTCCTGGCGGCGCGAGCGGCTGGAGATCGTGGGGCGTGAGCGGCGCCCGGCCGCCGGGGGCGCCGGCCACGTGATCGAGGTGCGGTGCGCCTACGACGGCGTGCAGTTCGACGTCGCGATGGTCGACTCCGCGCTCGCCGGGGTGGTCAGCTGGCTCGAGGCCGCCCCGCCCCGCGGCGAGCCCTTCTGACGCTGAGCCGGGGGCGCGGCGCCGATGCGCGGCCCGCCTGGTCGCGCGTGCGTGCATGGCGGGTGACACGCGGCCGGGCGCCGGCCGCCCGTCGAGCGGAAGGTAGGGTCTCCGGGGTGCGTGTCGTGATAGCAAGCTGCTCCGTCGACTACTCCGGGCGCCTGGACGCCCACCTGCCGCTCGCCACCCGGCTGCTCATGGTCAAGGCGGACGGCTCGGTGCTCGTCCACTCCGACGGCGGCTCCTACAAGCCGCTGAACTGGATGAGCCCGCCGTGCAAGCTCGTCACCGGCGAGCCGGAGCCGGTGGACGCCGAGGACGGCGTCACCGAGGTCTGGACGGTGCAGGCCGCCAAGTCGGACGACAAGCTCGTGGTGCGCGTCCACGAGGTGATCGCCGACCACAGCGTCGACCTCGGTCTCGACCCCGGCCTGGTCAAGGACGGCGTGGAGGCGCACCTGCAGAAGCTGCTCGCCGAGCAGATCGACCTCCTCGGCCCCGGCCACCAGCTCGTGCGGCGCGAGTACCCCACCGCCATCGGCCCGGTGGACATCATGGCGAAGGACCCGGCCGGCGGGTCGGTGGCCGTGGAGATCAAGCGGCGCGGGGACATCGACGGCGTCGAGCAGCTCACCCGCTACCTCGAGCTGCTCAACCGCGACCCCCTGCTCGCGCCCGTCCAGGGCGTCTTCGCCGCGCAGGAGATCAAGCCCCAGGCCCGCGTGCTCGCCACCGACCGCGGCATCCGCTGCCTCGTGCTGGACTACGACGCCATGCGCGGTCTCGACGACGTGGAGTCGCGCCTGTTCTGACGCGGCGACGGCGGCCCGGCGCGCCCGGGCGGTCCCGCCCACGCCGCCGCCCGACGCCCGGGCCCGGCCCGCAGGATCCGCGTCCGCGCACCGGGCGGGATTCGGAGCGGCGGCGCCCGGCGGTGTTTGATGGGACGCATGGGTTACGAGGTCGTCCTGCGCGGACGGGTGGTGACGCCCGACGGGATCGTCGACGACGGCGCCGTGGTGCTCTCCGGGCCGCGGATCGCCTGGGTCGGCGCCGCCGCCGACGCCCCGGCCACCGGGTACCCGCAGGTCGGGGTCACGCCCGCCCCCGGCGAGCCCCGGTACGTCCTGCCCGGCCTGGTGGACCTGCACTGCCACGGCGGCGGCGGGGAGTCCTTCCCCGATGCCGAGGACCGGGACGCCGCGCTGCGGGCCGTGGTCGAGCACCGCCGTCACGGCACGACGACGCTGGTCGCCTCCCTGGTCACGGCCGACCCGGTCACGCTGTGCGAGCGCGTGCGCCTGCTGGCGGGGCTCGCCGACGCCGGCGAGATCGCCGGCATCCACCTCGAGGGGCCGTTCCTCTCCGCCGCCCGGTGCGGCGCGCAGGACCCGGCGCTCATCGTCGACCCGGACCCGGTGCTCGCCACCGAGCTGCTCGAGCTCGGCCGCGGGCACGTCGCCACCATGACCGTGGCCCCGGAGAAGGCGGGCAACACGGCGCCGGACGGGGTCGCCGAGCGGCTGGTGGCCGGGGGAGCGGTGCCCTCGTGGGGGCACACCGACGCCGGCCCGGCCGACGCCCGCGAGGCCGTCGCGCTGTCCGTGCGCGCCCTGCGCGGCGCCACGGCCGCGCGCTCCGCCCGCCCCACCGTGACGCACCTGTTCAACGGCATGCACCCCCTCCACCACCGCGACCCCGGCCCGATCGGGGAGTTCCTCGCCGCCGCCCGGCGCGGGGACGCCGTCGTGGAGCTGATCGGCGACGGCACGCACCTGGACCCCGCCGTCGTCCGGGCGGTCTATGAGCTGGTAGGGCGCGAGAACGCCGCGCTGGTCACCGACGCCATGGCCGCCGCCGGCATGCCCGACGGCGCGTACCGGCTCGGCTCCATGGACGTCACCGTCGCCGACGGCGTCGCCCGCCTGACCGGCGACGGCACGATCGCCGGGGGCACCAGCCACCTGCTCGACGTCGTGCGCACCACCGCCCGGGCCGGGGTCCCACTGGCGGACGCGGTGTACATGGCCGCCACGACACCCGCCGCCGTCCTGGGACGGCCCGACGTCGGCGCGCTGGCCGCCGGCCGCGCCGCCGACGTCGTGGTCACCGACGAGGCCTTGCGGCCCGTGGCCGTCTACCGCAGAGGAGAGCCGCTCGCATGAGCCCCCGCACCTTCCCGCCGCCGTTCGTCTTCGGCGCAGCGACCGCGGCGTACCAGATCGAGGGCGGGACTCGCGAGGGCGGGCGCGGCCCGTCCATCTGGGACACGTTCTCGCACACCCCGGGCCGGACGCTCGGCGGCGACACCGGCGACGTCGCCGCCGACCACTACCACCGGTGGCGCGACGACGTCGGCCTCATGCGCGAGCTCGGGCTGGGCGGCTACCGGCTGTCGATCTCGTGGCCGCGCGTGCAGCCGGGCGGCCGGGGGCCGCTGAACGCCGAGGGCGTGGTCTTCTACCGTGACCTGCTCGACGCCCTGCGCGGCGCCGGCATCGCGCCGGTGGTCACGCTCTACCACTGGGACCTGCCGGCGGAGCTGGAGGCGGAGGGCGGCTGGACCAACCGCGAGACCGCGTACGCCTTCGCCGACTACGCCCGCGCCATGGCGCGCGAGCTGGCAGACCGGGTGGAGGTGTGGACGACGCTGAACGAGCCGTGGTGCAGCGCCTTCCTCGGCTACGCCTCCGGCGTCCACGCCCCGGGCCGCACCGACCCGGCCGCGGCGCTGGCGGCCGCGCACCACCTGACCCTCGCGCACGGCCTGGCCACCACCGCCATCCGCGAGGAGCTCGGGGAGGCGGCGAAGGTCTCCATCGCCCTGAACCTCCACGTCACGCGCCCGGCGGACCCGGGATGCGTCGCCGACCTGGCGGCAGCGCACGAGGTGGACGTCGTGGGCAACCACGTCTTCCTCGGGCCGCTGCTCGACGGCTCGTACCCGATCGAGCTGCGCGAGCTCACCCGCCACCTCACCGACGCGTCGTTCGTCCGGCCGGGAGACCTCAACCTCATCCGCCAGCGCATCGACGTCCTCGGCGTGAACTACTACTGCACCAACTACGTGCGCCGTCGCACGGCCGACGCCCCCGGGAGCGCCGGCACGGGCGGCCACGGCGACGGGACGGCGAGCCCGTGGGTGGGGCTGGACGACGTCGAGTTCCTCCCGCCGTCGGGCCCGACGACCGCCATGGGCTGGAACATCGAGCCCGAGGGCCTGTACGAGCTGCTCACGGCGCTGGACAACGCCTACGACGGGATCCCCCTCATGGTCACCGAGAACGGGGCCGCGTACGACGACGTGGTGGGGCCCGACGGCGCCGTGCACGACCCCGAGCGGGTCGACTACCTGCGCCGCCACCTCGACGCGGTCGGCCGGGCGCTGGAGGACGGCGTGGACGTGCGGGGCTACTTCGTGTGGTCGCTGCTGGACAACTTCGAGTGGGCGTACGGCTACTCCAAGCGGTTCGGCATCGTGCACGTGGACTACGAGACGCAGCGGCGCACGCCCAAGGACTCCGCCCGCTGGTACGCCGAGCTCGTCCGCACGCGGCAGCTCCGCGGCTGAGTTGCGGGCGCGACCGGCGCCTCATCGGCGTCGGTGCCGCGGCGGCGGGGCACCCGCGTGCTCGCGTGCGGGCGGAGTGCGGCACCGGCGTGCTCGCGTGCGGGCGCAGTGCGGCACCGGCGTGCTCGCGTGACGGGTGCCGCCTGGCAAGCGCCTTCCCGGTGCCGGCGCCTTCATGGGCCGGGGCCTTTCTCGCGTCGGCGCCGCGCGGCACCGGCTGGCGGGAGGGAGAGAATGGGCGCATGCCTTCCTCCCGCCGCTCGCGCCGCCGCCCGTACGGCGAAGGGCACGTGCCGCTCGACCCGGAGCGGCTGCGGGGCGTGACGCGCAGCGAGCAGGGACCGGACGGCGGGACGTACTTTGTGCGCCAGGTGCGGGGCTCGGAGAAGTCCTACCGCTGCCCCGGTTGCGACCAGCTCATCGCGCCGGGTGTCGCGCACGTCGTCGCGTGGCAGAACGACCACCTGCTCGGCGCCCAGGCGGGCATCGACTCCCGCCGGCACTGGCACTCGGCGTGCTGGCAGGCACGCGACCGGCGCCGCCCCACGCGGTGACGGTGGTGCGTGCGATGCGTGCGATGCTCGGGTCATGACCCTCGCGCTCCACCACTACGGCCCCGACTTCGACCTCCCTCTGGTCCTGCTCCACGCCTTCCCGCTGGACTCGGCCATGTGGGACGACGTCGTCGCGCTGCTGGGCGACCTCCCGGTCATCCTCGTCGACGCGCCCGGCTTCGGCGCCTCACCTGCGCCCGCCGCCGTCGCGGAGGAGCTCGGCCGCCCCGCCGAGCCGTCGCTGGAGACCTACGCCGACGCGGTCGCGGCGTCGCTGCGGGCGGCGGGCGTCGAGCGCGCCGTGGTGGCCGGGCTGTCCATGGGCGGCTACGCCGTCCTTGCGCTGGCCGAGCGGCACCGCGGCCTGCTCGCCGGGGCCGGTCTGCTGGACACCAAGGCGGGCCCGGACGACGAAGCCGCGCGCGAGAACCGCCTGAGGGTGGCCGCCGCGGCGGAGGAGCAGGGCGCCGCGGCGGTGGCGCCGATGCTCGCAGGCGTCCTCGGCGCGACGACGCAGGCGCAGCGCCCGGACCTCGTCGAGCGTGTGGGCGCGGCCCTGGCGGCGTCGCCGGGGGAGGGGATCGCCTGGGCGCAGCGGGCCATGGCCGCACGGCCGGGGCGGCTCTCCGCGCTGGAGGACCTGCGGGTTCCCGTGCTGGTGCTGCGCGGCGTGGAGGACGACCTGTCACCGCAGGAGGCCGCGAACCAGCTGGCGGAGGTGCTGGCGGACGTCGAGGTCGTCGTCGTGCCGCACGCGGGGCACCTCAGCCCCCTGGAGCAGCCGGAGGCCGTGGCGCACGCGCTGCGGTCCCTGCACGAGCGGTGCGCGCAGGGCGCGGTGTCCTGACGCCCGCGCGGTGGACGTGGTGTCCTGATGCCCGGTCCGTGGGCGCCGGGCGGCGTGTCACGACGCGCGCTGGCCCGACCTAGTGTCCTGCGCCAGAAACTCACTGGATAAGTCGTAGACTGGGGTATGCCTCGTTCTGGGCGTCCCAAAGCCGAGTTGGTCTTGTCCGCTGACGAGCGCGCGCAGCTGGTGAGGTGGTCGCGCCGGGCGAAGTCCTCGCAGGCGCTGGCGCTGCGGGCGCGGATCGTGCTGGCATGCGCGGAGGGCTTGGACAACAAGACGGTTGCGGCGCGGTTGGAATGCGCGGCGGCCACGGTGGGCAAGTGGCGGGCGAGGTTCGTCGAGCAACGCCTCGATGGGCTCGGTGACGAGGCGCGGCCGGGACGGCCCCCGGTGATCAGTGCCGACCAGGTCGAGGATGTCGTGGTCGCAACCTTGGAGTCGACGCCGAAGAACGCGACGCACTGGTCGCGGGCGAAGATGGCCGAGCGCACCGGGCTGAGCAAGTCCACGATCGGGCGGATCTGGAGGGCGTTCGACCTCAAGCCGCACCGGGCCGAGGGGTTCAAGATCTCCAACGACCCGCTGTTCGTGGAGAAGGTCTACGACATCGTGGGGCTGTACCTCAATCCCCCCGAGGCCGCGGTCGTGCTGTGCGTGGACGAGAAGTCCCAGGTGCAGGCGCTGGCCCGGTCCCAGCCGGCGTTCCCGATGATGCCCGGCATGCCCGAGAAACGCACCCATGACTACGTCCGCCACGGCACAACCAGCCTGTTCGCGGCGCTCAACATCGACGACGGCACGGTGATCTCCAGCCTCCACCGGCGCCACCGGGCGAGCGAGTTCAAGAAGTTCTTGACCAAGATCGACGACCAGATCCCCGACGATCTCGACGTGCACCTGGTCTGCGACAACTACGGCACCCACAAGCACCCGACGGTGACGAAGTGGCTTGAGGCGCACCCGAGGTTCCACATGCACTTCACCCCCACCTACTCCTCCTGGATCAACCAGGTCGAGCGGTTCTTCGCCTACGTCACCGCCGACCTCCTCCAGCGATCCGACCACCGCAGCGTCCAGGCCCTCGAGGCCGACATCCGCACATGGGTCAAGGCCTGGAACGAGGACCCCAAGCCCTTCGTGTGGACCAAGACGGCCGAACAGATCCTCGACTCACTCCGAAGACTTCTTCAACGAACTACTGGCGCAGGACACTAGGCGTCGGCGTACCCGTCCGAGCCTGGCAGCAGCCGCTCAAGCGCATCGCTCAGCGCCATCGAGTCACCGTCCCGCCCGCCCGCCCGCCCGCGTGCGCCGCCGTCGTGCCCCGCACGCGCAGCGGCTCCGCCGGGAGGGCGGCCGCGCGTGCCGCGGCTGTGAAGCGGCGCAGCAGGTCCCGGGCGCGCGTGCTCGGCCCGGCGTCGTTCGGCCGATTCGGCAGCGCCCTCCTGCATCCGGCCGGCGTAGGACCACGCCCTACGCTGGAGCCGTGCAAGCCTCCGCCCGCATCCGACCCGCCACCGTCCCTGACGCCCCCGCCATCGCCCGCGTCCACCTGCAGTGCTGGCGCGAGACCTACGGCGACCTCGTGCCCGCCGACGTCTACGCCGACCGGGAGGCGGGCGGCGCCCAGGCCTGGGAGGAGCTGCTCGCCGAGCCGGGCTCGAACATGACATGGGTGGCCGAGCGGGACGGCGAGCTCGTCGGTTTCGCGATGGCGGCCGCCGAGGGGCCGGCGGCGGTGCGCCCGCTGCAGCTGCGCTTCCTCTTCGTCCTCGCCGCCGAGCAAGGTAGGCGGACGGGCTCGCACCTGGTCGAGCTCGCCGTAGGCGACGCCCCCTGCTTCCTGTGGGTGGTCGAGAGCAACACCCGCGCGCAGGGCTTCTACCGCCACCAGGGGTTCGAGGCGGACGGTGCGCGGCAGGCCGTCGCCGCGGACGGGCACCTGCCCGAGATCCGGATGGTGCGGTGATGTCCGTCGTGGTGGACCCGGGCTCGCCGGTCCCGCCGTACGAGCAGGTGCGGGCGCAGCTCGCCGCGCGCATCGAGGCGGGGGAGCTGGCCGAGGGCACCCGGCTGCCCACGGTGCGTGCCCTCGCTGCCGAGCTGGACCTCGCGGTCAACACGGTCGCGCGCGCCTACCGGGAGCTGGAGCACTCCGGTGCGGTGGTGACGCGCGGCCGCTCGGGGACCTTCGTCGCCTACGACGACACGGACCGGGCGGCGAAGGAGGCGGCCGCCGCCTACGCGGCGCGGGTCCGCGAGCTCGGCGTCGACCCTGAGCGGGCGGTCGATCTGGTCCGCGCCGCCCTCGCCTGACTGCCGGGTGACCGAGGCGCCACGGCGCCTGTGAACAGCACGCCGCGCCCGTGAACCAGCACGCCGCGCCTCGGCTGATTGGCGGCGGTCGTAAACGTCGAGTGTGACGTTCCTGCGCATTTCCGGGCACGAATACCCGCAAGAACGTCGCAACCGAGCTGGGCATCGGCCATCGGGCGGCAGAGTCGCGGTCCCCTGAGTGCGACAACGTTCTGTTCGCATGGCCGGACGCGACAGCGCCCAGTGCGACGTCGTGGGGCATGTGCAAGGGGCGAACGAGCCCTACAACGTCGCACCCGGCGCTCGACCGGGATCGACGTGCGGCACGACTGACGGCAGCCGATGCCGGGTCTGCCAGGTACCGCCCTGGCCACGTGCCGCCCCGACCACGGGCCGCGCCGGCCACAGCCGCGCCAGCGCCCGGCTCAACGCCGGTCAGCGGCCCCGGCTCGGGCGCGGCTTCCTGTTGTTGTTGCGGTTGCTGCGGGGAGCGCGTGGAGCGCCGGGTGCCTTCACCGGCTCCATCACGGCCGTCTCGTCGCTCACCCGCTCGATGAGCTCCGTGCTGTCCGGTTCGGCGTCCGCGGCCGTCGCGCCGGCGCCCGAGACGGAGGGCGTGGGGCGGGAGCCCGCCGCCGGAGCCGGGGCAGCCTTCTCGATGACGGCGGTCGGCGGCTCGCCGTCGTCCGTCTCGGGCGCCGCGACCGGCTTGTCCTCGGCGGTGGGCTGCTCGCCGGTGCCGACGGCCTCGGGGACCGCAACTTTCTCGTCCTGGGCTGCGACCGGTGCGTTCTCCGCCTCGGCGCCCGCGGGCGCCACGACGGGCTCGGTGACGGCGCCGGCCTGCTCGTCCTTGCCGGTCGCTGCTTGCTCGGGGGCCGGCTCCGCCCCGGCGACGGCGAGGGGCATCGCGGCGGTCGCGGACTCGGCGTACGTGACGCCGGCGGCGGGCTTGCCCTCGGGCTCGGAAGGCGGAACGGCGGGCTCGGCGGGGGTGCCGGTGGGCTCGGCAGCCCCTGCCCCGGGCTCGGTCCCGGTGGGCTGAGGGGCCGTCGTGTCCTGCTGAGCCGCGGTGGTGGCCTCGGCAGCCTTCGCCGCGGGCGCGGCGCCCGTGTCGGCGACCTCGTCCGCCTGCGGCGCCGGCGCGGCGTCCGCCGGCGCGGCCACCGGCGGCGTGGCTGCGCCGCTCGTCCCGGGCGAGGGCGCGGCGCTGGTCGCTGCCGCCTGCTGCCGCGCGGCGTCGTCGCGGGCGTCCTGGCGCTCCGCCAGCACCCCGCGCATGTCCTCGAGGTAGGCGGCGACCGCCTGGCGCTGGCGCGAGAGCTCGTCGACCTGGCGCTGCGCCGTCGAGACGGCGGCCTGCGCCTCCTCCTCGGCCTCCGTGCGCAGCCGCAGCGCCTCCGCCTGCGCCTCGGCGAGCAGCCGCGCCGCGTCGGCGTGAGCGCGCTCCTCCTGCTCGCGGACCTTCGCGTCCGTCTCCACCAGCAGCTGCTCGCAGCGCTGGACGGCCTCGGCGAGCCGGCGCTCGGCGTCCATCGCCCGCGTCTCGGCGTCCGCGACCATCGCCTGGGTCTGCGCGCGGGCGGCGGCGAAGGCGTCGGCGGCCTCCTGCTGCGCCCGCGCGCGCAGAGCGGCCGCGTCGTGCTCCGCCCTTGCGCGCAGGTCGGTGACGTCCTTCTCCGTGTTGGCGCGCAGCAGCCCGAGCTCGCGCTCCAGCGTGGTGCGGCGCTCGGTCACCTCGGCGTGGGTCGCGGTGGTCAGCCGGGAGGCTTCGCGCTCCGCGGACGCGACGAGCTCCTCGGCCTTGCGGCGAGCGTTCACCAGCGTGGTCTCGGCCTCGGCCCGGGCGTGCTCGCTGACGAGCTCGGCCTCCCGGCGCGCCTGGGCGAGAAGGTCCCCGGCCTCACGCTGCGCGCGGTCGCTGAGCGCGCGTGCGCTCGACCGGGAGGTCTCGATGGTGCGCTGCGCGTCCTCGTTCGCCCGCCCGACCACCTCCATGGCCTGCTCCTCGGCCGAGCGGAGGAGGTTCTCCACCCGGGCGCCCAGCCCGGCGTAGGTGGGCCGCTCGCTCTCCCGGAGCTTGCGCTGGGCGTCGGAGAGCTCGGCGGAGACCTTCAGCACGCGGGCGTCGAGCGTCTCCACCTCCCGGCGTGCCTCGGTCAGAGCCTCGGTCAGCGCCTGGAACCGCTGGTCCACCTGGGCGCGGTCGTACCCGCGCATGACCACCGGGAACACCGGTCGCTCGTCAACCACCACAGTCCTCCTGTCGGTTCCCCCGGCGGCACCGGAGGGGCGAAAGTCCGACCCACTGTAACCACGGGGCCGGGCACCGGCCCGGGCCGGTGCCCGGCCCCGTGGGCGGAAACGCGCACCCGGCCGGGACGCGCCGTATCCTGGCCAGTTGACGATGCCCTCGAGCATTCCCGACCGTAAGGACCCTCCCCCTCGTGACTCGCAGGATCATCTCCGTCGCGCTCATCGTGCTCGGCGCGCTCGCCATCGCCCTGGCGATCGCCTCGGCCACGGTCTGGCGCCCCACAGACACCGTCACGCTCACCCTCCCGGAACGCCCGTCCACCGCCGTCGTCGTCTCCGACGCCGGCGTGCTCGACGCCGTCGGGTCCGAGGTGACCGTCGAGGCGACCGCCGACGACGGGCAGCCAGTCACGCTCGCCGTCGGGCGAACCGCCGACGTGGACGCCTGGGTGAGAGACGCGCCGCACACGCGCATCACCGGGCTCGCCAGCTGGCAGGAGCTCACCGTCGAGCCGGCGGGTGAGGAGGCGGACACGGCCGAGGCGGGCGTGCCCGACCCCGCCGGGTCCGACCTGTGGGTCGCGGAGCAGTCCGGCACCGGCTCCGCGGAGCTGTCCTGGGAGGACCGCGAGGGCCGCTGGAGCCTGGTGGCGGCGACCGACGGCACGGCGCCCGCGCCGCAGGTCTCGTTGACCTGGCCCGTCGAGGTCCGCACGCCGTGGCTGGTGCCCGGGCTCGTCGTCGGCGCCGTGCTGCTCCTCGCGGGCCTGACTCTGCTCGCCGTCGACCTCCTCGCCCGCCGCGAGCTGCGCCGCCGGCAGGAGGCGACGGCGGTCGAGCGGGTCACCGAGACCCCCACCGCCACGGGGCTCAGCCGCCGTCAGCTCCGGGAGCGGTCCCGCGACACCGGGCGCGACCGCCGCGGCACCACGACCGGAGAGATCCCGGTAGCCACGGGCGCGACCGCCGCCCGGGCCGGGGAGACGGACGCCGCCGGGCCGGGCGTCGCGGCCGCCGGCCAGGCCCGCGGCGCGGGCATCGTGCCCGCCTCGCCGCGCGCGGAGGAGCTGCGTCGTGGCCGCGAGGAGCCCGCACACGTGCCGGCCGCCGGCGCGGCGGGCGACGCCACGCAGCAGACGGCCGCCGTCGGCGATGACTCCACCCAGCAGACGCGCGCCGTCGACACCACCGAGCAGATACCCGCCGTCGACACCACCGGCGACGCCACCCAGCAGATGCCCGCGGTCGGCGGCGAGGACGCCCGGCAGGCCGCCGGGGTCGCGAAGGGGGCCGGGGTCGTCCCGGCACCCTCCCGGCCGGCGGACGCGCCCGGGGGCACGGACGACGAGGCCTGGACCGAGGCGCCCGGCGAGACCGGCGAGACCGGTGAGGACGCCGAGGGCGGCGCGGCGCCGAGCTGGCGCAGCGTCTGGGGCTTCACCGACAGGAACCGCAAGCAGGACGAGAGCGAGGAGAACCGATGAGGCGGAGCACCCCAGGAAGCGCCCTGGCAGCAGGCGGCGCCGTGGTGCTCGGACTCCTCGCGGGCTGCAGCACGGAGCTGCCGCAGCCCGAGCCGGACCCGACGGCCGAGACGGCGCCGCCGGTGCTCGACGAGGAGCGCTTCGACCGGGTCCTCGAGGAGGTCTCCGCCACGATCGCCGCGGCGGACGAGACGCGCGACGGCGAGGCCCTGCAGAGCCGCGTGACGGGCCCCGCCCTGGACATGCGCCGGGCCGAGTACCGGCTCGCGGAGGCCACCGACGGGCAGGCGTCGCCGGCCCCGATCACCACCGCCACGCAGGTGGAGGCCGTCGCCGCGACGGAGGACTTCCCCCGCACCGCCATGACGATCACGCAGGTGCCCGAGGGCGCCAACCTGCCGCTGCTGATGGCGCTGACCCAGCCGGAGGCCCGCGAGCAGTACAAGCTGTGGGGCTGGGTCGAGCTCTTCCCCGGCATCGAGACGCCCGCGCTCATCAGCCCCGACACGGGCTCCGCGCAGCTGGCGCCTGACGCCGAGGGGCTCGTCGCCACCCCGGCGCAGGTGGTCGAGCGGTACGTCGACACCCTGAACAACGCCGAGAGCGAGTTCGCCGGCCAGTTCGCCGAGGACCCGTACAAGAAGACGGCCAGGGAGACGACGGCGCAGCTCGACGCAAACATCGAGGCGGCGGGGGAGGCCTCGATCAGCTTCTCCGTGGGAGACAGCGGGCCGCTCGCGCTGGCCACCGCCGACGGCGGCGCGCTGGTGCTCGGCGAGCTGGGCTCGGCCCAGACCATCCGCAAGACCGTGCCGGGCGCCACCCTCACCGTGGGCGGCCAGATCGGCGCGCTCCTCGGGGAGGACAAGGAGGTCCGCGGGAGCGTGACGGGAACCTCCGACCTGCTGGTGGCGTTCTACGTGCCGCCGGCCGGCGGGGAGGACGCCACGATCCGGCCGCTCGGCGCCACGCCGGGCGGTGGGGTCCTCACGGAGGTCACCCGCGACGACGCCGCCGCGCCCGCGGAATGATGGGAACCGGAGCCGCCGTCGCCATCCGGCGCGGCGGCACCGCCGAGACGAAGGACGAAGGACGCAGATGAGCCAGCCCACGCCGAGCATGAACCTGCACGGAGCCGTCGACCTCTCCTCGCTGGCCGGGCCGCCCGCGGGCCAGGCAGGTCCCGGCGGCCAGGGCGGCAACGGGGGAAGCGTGCCCGGCGCCCTCGTGGCGGACGTCTCCGAGGCGACGTTCGGGCAGACCCTGCAGCTGTCCGCGCAGGTCCCTGTGGTACTCCTGCTGGGCAGCTCGCGCTCGGACGCGAGCGAGCAGCTCGCGGCGGTGCTCGAGAGTTTGGCGGCGGCCTACGGCGGGCGCTTCCAGCTCGCCCGGGTGGACGCGGACGCCAACCCGCAGATCGCCGCGGCGCTCCAGGTGCAGGCGGTGCCGACCGTCGTCGCGCTGATCGGCGGCCAGCCCCTGCCGCTGTTCCAGGGCGCCTACCCCGAGGCACAGGTGCGGCAGGTGCTCGACGAGGTGCTGCGGGTCGCGGCGCAGAACGGCGTCACCGGCGTGCTCGACGCCGCCGAGGAGGAGGGGGCGGAGCCGGCGGAGCTGCCGGTGCCGCCGCTGCACGCGGAGGCGATGGCCGCCATCGAGCGCGGCGACCTCGACGCCGCCGAGGAGGCCTACAACAAGGCGCTGGCCGAGAACCCGCGCGACGCCGAGGCCCACGCGGCCCTGATGCAGGTGCAGCTCATCCGGCGCATCGAGCAGGAGGACCCCGACGAGATCCTGGCCCGGGCCGCCACGGCGGGACCGGCGGACGTGGACGCGCACCTCGCGGCTGCGGACGTCGAGGCGGCGACCGGGCGGTTCGCCGAGGCCTTCGCGCGCCTGCTCGCCGTCGTGCGCGCGACCTCCGGCGACGAGCGGGACCGCGCGCGACAGCGACTGGTGGACCTGTTCGAGATCGCCGGGCCCACCGAAGAGGTCCAGAAGGCCCGCCGGCAGCTCGCCATGGCGCTGTACTGACGTCCGCCGCACGCACGAAGGCCCCGACCAGGTCGGGGCCTTCGTGCGTCCGCACCGCGGGGTCCCGCGCGGGGGAGCCGGCGGCCGCGCTGGCGCCCGCGCGGGGGAGCCGGCGGCCGCGCCGGGCCCCGTGCGGGCCCGACCGCGCTGGTGGCGGGCCGGCGGCCCGGCGCTCAGCGCGCCCTCGGCTCCTCGACGGCGGGACGCTCCGCCCCCGCCCGCTCCGCGGCCGGACCCGCCGTGCGCTTCTCGGGGACGAGGAAGACCGCGCCCATCGGCGGCACCCGCAGGGACGCCGAGCTGGGCCGGCCGTGCCAGCTGAGCTCCTCGGCCTCCACGCGGCCGAGGTTGCCCACCCCCGAGCCGCCGTAGACCTCGGCGTCGGTGTTGAGGACCTCCAGCCACGTGCCGCCGGAGGGCAGGCCCACCCGGTAGCCCTCGTGCGGGGTGCCGGCGAAGTTGACCACGCACACCACGACGTCCTCGCCGTCACCGCTGCGCCGCAGGTACGACAACGTGTTGTGGTCGCCGTCGCCGCTCTCGATCCACTCGAAGCCGCGATGGGAGAAGTCCTCGGACCACAGCGCCGGGTGCTCGCGGTAGACCTCGTTGAGCGAGCTCACGAGCCTCGCGACGCCGGCGTGGCCGGGGTCGTCCATGTGCCACCAGTCCAGCCCGCGGCCCTCGCTCCACTCGGCCTCCTGGGCGAACTCCTGGCCCATGAACAGCAGCTGCTTGCCGGGGTGGGACCACTGGTAGGCGAGCAGCGCCCGCACGCCGGCGAGCTGCTGCCACCGGTCCCCGGGCATCTTCGTCAGCAGGGAGCCCTTGCCGTGGACGACCTCGTCGTGGCTGAGCGGCAGGATGAACTGCTCCGAGAACGCGTACACGAGCGAGAACGTCAGCTCGCCGTGGTGGTAGCGCCGGTTGATGGGCTCCTCCGCCAGGTAGCGCAGCGTGTCGTTCATCCAGCCCATGTTCCACTTCAGGCCGAACCCGAGGCCGCCGTTCGACGTCGGCGCGGTCACGCCCGGCCACGCCGTCGACTCCTCGGCGATCATGACGATCCCGGGGACCCTGCGGTAGGCGGTGGCAGTGGTCTCCTGCAGGAAGCTGATCGCCTCGAGGTTCTCCCGGCCGCCCCGGATGTTGGGGCGCCACTGGCCCGACTGGCGGGAGTAGTCCAGGTAGAGCATCGAGGCGACGGCGTCGACGCGCAGGCCGTCGACGTGGAACTCCTCGAGCCAGTACAGCGCGTTGGCCACCAGGAAGTTGCGCACCTCGCGACGGCCGAAGTTGAACACGTACGTGCCCCAGTCCTGGTGCTCGCCGCGCAGCGGGTCCGGGTCCTCGTACAGCGAGGTGCCGTCGAAGCGGGCCAGGGCCCAGGCGTCCTTGGGGAAGTGGGCGGGCACCCAGTCCACGATCACGCCGATGCCGGCCCGGTGGAGCTGGTCCACCAGGTAGCGGAACTCGTCGGGGGAGCCGAACCGCGCCGTCGGCGCGTAGTAGGAGGTCACCTGGTAGCCCCAGGAGCCGCCGAAGGGGTGCTCGGCGACCGGGAGGAGCTCCACGTGGGTGAAGCCGAGCTCCTGCACGTGCGCGAGGAGCTGGTCCGCCAGCTCGCGGTAGCCCAGGCCCGGGCGCCAGGAGCCGAGGTGGACCTCGTAGATGCTCATCGGGCCGGTGTGCGGGTTGGTCGCCGCCCGGCGGGCGAGCCACTCGTCGTCGGTCCAGGTGTACGCGCTCTGCTCGACGACGGAGGCGGTGGCGGGCGGCACCTCGGTGGCGCGGGCCATCGGGTCGGCCTTCTGGTGGAAGGAGCCGTCGGCGTACTGGATCTCGTACTTGTAGCGGGCGCCCGGCCCGACGCCGGGGACGAAGACCTCCCACAGGCCCGTGCCGCCGAGGGTGCGCATGGACGTGCCGGCGCCGTTCCAGGCGTTGAAGTCGCCGACGACCCGCACGGCGCGGGCGTTCGGCGCCCAGACCGCGAAGCTGGTGCCGCGGACCTTGCCCAGCTCGCTGGGGAAGGTGCGCACGTGGGCGCCGAGGACCTTCCACAGCTCCTCGTGGCGCCCCTCGGAGATGAGGTGCTGGTCGAGCTCGCCGACCGTGGGCAGGAAGCGGTACGGGTCGTCGACGAGGCTGGTGACGTCGCCGTAGGTCACCCGCACGCGGTAGTCTGGCACCTGCTGGCCCGGCAGCACGGCGACCCAGATCCCGTCCTGCTCGTGCCGCGCGGGCACGGTGCCCGCGGCGGTGACGATCTCGACCGCGTCCGCCAGGTGGCGCACCGTCCGGACGGTGACGCCGCCCGGGCCGGGGTGCGCGCCGAGCACGGCGTGCGGGTCGTGCCAGGTGCCGTGGGCGACGGCGCGCAGCACGTCGGTGTCGACGGGGACGGGGGTCCCGGTGGACGCGGCGCCGTCGGCGGGGGCGGTGGCGGCGGGGTTCGCTCCTCCGGCGGCGGCCCGGCTCGTCCCGCCCGTCGCGGGGGTCGCTGGGGTCGTGCCGGGGGCGCTTGCGGGGCCGCCGGCAGCGGTGCCCCCGCCGCTGGTCGGGGCGTCGTGGCGCAGTTCACGGTCCATGGCTCCCACTCTCCCATCACCTGCCGCGGAGCGCGGCTCCAACTTCCGCCAAGGCGCTGCTCGTCACTCCGCGCGCAGGAGACGGCCGATGCCGGCCAGCGGGATCGCCAGCCAGTCGGGCCGGTTGCGCGCCTCGTAGACGGCCTCGTACAGCGCCTTGTCGAGCTCGAGGGCGCGCAGCAGCGCCCGGTCCTCCCGCGGGTCCCGGCCGACGACGTCGCCGTAGCCGTCGAGGAACGCCTCGCGGGCGCGGTCCGCCCACGCCCGCCGCGCGGCGGCCTGCGCCTCCTCCGCCTCCCGCTCGGCTGGGGTGTCCCCCGGGGCGCCGGCGCCGGCCGCGGCGGCGTAGTCGAAGGACCTCAGCATTCCGGCGACGTCGCGCTGCGGCAGGTCGGGCCGGGTGCGCTCGGCCAGCGGCCGCAGCGGCTCGCCCTCGAAGTCCAGCAGCACCCAGCCGCGACCGGGCACGTCGAGCACCTGCCCGAGGTGGTAGTCGCCGTGGATGCGCTGCAGCAGCGGCCACGGGGCGCCGGCGCCCACCTGCAGCACCCGCTCCACCTCGGTGGCGACGTCCCGCAGGTCGGGGACGGCGTCGCACGCGGCGGCGTAGCGCTCCCGCCACGTCCGCAGGGTCGCCGCGCGCACGGCGTCGTCGGCGGCGCGCGTGGGCAGCGCCCGGGCCAGGGTGGCGTGGACCTCGGCCGTCGCCGCGCCGAGCGCCCGCGCCCGGTCGGCGAAGTCGGTGCCTTGCTCGAGCGCCCGCAGCGCCACCCGCCACGCGTCCTCCACGCCGGGAAGGAACTCCTGGGCGAGGGCGAGGTGGCCCTCGGCCATCTCCGCGACGTCGTCGGGCGAGCCGCCGGCGGGCCAGCGCCCGAGGATGTCGCCGACCGGCCGGGGCACGCGGGTGCTGCCCGCCAGCGCGAGGGCCTGTTGCACCTCGACGTCGGGGTTGAAGCCCGGGTGCAGCACCCGGAAGACCTTGAGGATGACCGGGGAGTCGGCGACGTCGAAGATGATCGAGGTGTTGGACTGCTCCCCGCGCAGCACGTGCGAGCCGGTCACCACCCCGGTCACCTCGCCGGTGCGGTGGCCCCGCGCGCCGGGCGCGCCGATGGCCGCGGCGCCTGCCGCGGCGCGGGTCGCCGCGGCCCCGCCGTCGGCCTGCGCTCCGCCGTCGCCGCCCAGCGCCGCGGCGTCCAGCGGCTCCAGCAGGCGCTCCTCGACGACCGCGCCCAGCAGCGCCGCCGCGCCGGCCGGGTCGTGGCAGCCGTCGTAGACCCACCGGCCGCCCGACCGGGCCACCAGGGCGTGCTCCAGCCCGGGCGCCTCGGCGTCGCGCACGGTCAGCGGCACCTGGTAGAGCACCGGCTCCGCGCCGCCGACGTCGCGGAGCAGCCACGACGCCGCGCGTGCGCCGTCGGCCGCCGGCAGCGCGAGCCCGCCGACGACCTGCAGCTCTGGGCGCCGGCCCTTGCCCGTGTACCAGCGCTGCCGCGTCATCCAGTCCGGCAGGGCGGCGAGCAGGTCGTGACTCATCGCGCCGACTCCGGCGTGGCGGCGGCGGGCCCGCCCGCCCCCGAGTCCCGGTCCGCGGTCGTCGGGCCGCCGGGGGTGGCGCGCTCGGCGCCGGACGGCTCGGTGCGCGGCGCGGCCGCCTGCGCCCCGGGCAGCTCCGGCGCCCGGGGCGCCGAGGGGCTGTGCGGCGCGACGATCGTCGACGGCACCGCGTAGGTCTCCGGGCGCGGGTGCTCGGCCGGTCGCGCCGGCGTCACGGGCGCCTCGCCGGCCACCGCCGAGAGCTCGCCCGTCACCTCGGCGCCGGGCTCCTCGGCGGGGGCGGGCCGGACGGTGGCGGGCATGCCGCCCAGAGGTGCCTGCGCGCCCTCGGGCCGGGAGACCAGCAGCCAGAAGAAGTCGCGGGAGCCGAGCGTGATCGTGACCGTGCCGTCCGCCGAGACCGCCGGGAAGCGGGCGCCGCCGAAGACGTCGGTCAGGCGCCAGCCCGCGTGCCGGGGCATCTGCACGGTCGCGGAGCGCGCGGTGTTGGCGAGGTTCATGACGCACAGCACCGTCTCCTGCCCGTTCGACCGGGTGAAGGCGAGCACGGCGTCGTTGTCCACCCGCAGCGGGGTGTAGTCGCCGTTGCCGAACACCGGGTGCCGCCGGCGCACGTCGAGGATCCCGCGCACCCAGTGCAGCAGCGAGGTCGGCTGGGCGACCTGGGCCTCGACGTTGATCGCGGCGTAGTGGTTGACCAGGGACTGCACCACCGGCAGGTACAGCTTGCCCGGGTCGGCGGTGGAGAAGCCGGCGTTGCGGTCCGGCGTCCACTGCATCGGGGTGCGCACCGCGTCGCGGTCCGGCAGCCAGATGTTGTCGCCCATGCCGATCTCGTCGCCGTAGTACAGGGTCGGCGAGCCGGGCAGGGAGAGCAGCAGCGCGTGGGCGAGCTCGATCTCGGCGCGGGAGTTGCCCAGCAGCGGGGCCAGCCGCCGCCGGATGCCGACGTTGGCCCGCATCCGCGGGTCCTCGGCGTACCAGCCGTACATGGCGGCGCGCTCCTCCGTGGAGACCATCTCGAGCGTCAGCTCGTCGTGGTTGCGCAGGAACGTGCCCCACTGGGCCCCGGCGGGGATCGCCGGGGTGTCGGCCAGGATGTCGCGGATGGCGCCCGCCCGCTGCTCGCGCAGCGAGTAGTAGATGCGGGGCATCACGGGGAAGTGGAAGCACATGTGGCACTCGGGCGCGGACTCGGTGCCGTAGTACTCGACCACGTCCTCGGGCCACTGGTTCGCCTCGGCGAGCAGGATCCGCCCGGGGTACTCCCGGTCCACCATGGCGCGCAGCTCGCGCAGGAACCGGTGCGTGCGGGGGAGGTTCTCGCAGTTGGTGCCCTCCTCCTCGAAGAGGTAGGGCACCGCGTCGAGCCGGAAGCCGTCCACGCCCTGGTCGCACCAGAACCGCACCACGTCGAACATCGCCTCCCGCACGGCGGGGTTCTCGAAGTTCAGGTCGGGCTGGTGGGAGAAGAACCGGTGCCAGAAGTACTGCCGGCGCACCGGGTCGAAGGTCCAGTTGGACGTCTCGGTGTCGACGAAGATCACGCGCGCGTCGGGGTACTTGGTGTTGTCGTCGCTCCAGACGTAGAAGTCCCCGTACGGCCCGTCCGGGTTCGAGCGCGAGGACTGGAACCACGGGTGCTGGTCGGAGGAGTGGTTCATGACCAGGTCGACGATCACCCGCATGCCGCGCTCGTGGGCCTTGTCCATGAGCTCGGAGAAGTCCTCGAGCGTGCCGTACTCCGGCGCGACCGAGGTGAAGTCGGAGACGTCGTACCCGCCGTCGCGCAGCGGCGAGGGGTAGAACGGCGGCAGCCACAGGCAGTCGACGCCGAGCCACTGGAGGTAGTCCAGGCGGTCGATCAGCCCGCGCAGGTCACCGGTGCCCGAGCCGCGGGAGTCCGCGAAGGCCCGCAGCAGCACCTCGTAGAACACCGCCGTGCGGTACCACTCCGGGTCGTCGCTCAGGCCCGGGCGGTCGGCCCGGTCGAGGACGGCGACCGGTTCGACCTTCGGCGGGAGGGCGGTCAGCGGCGAGGGGGACTCGCCCGCCGCCGTCACAGGGCCCTCACGTGGAGGATGTGGGCGCAGCGAGCGTGCGGGTCGAGCCGGACGAACGGCCGAGCACCCCACAGGTACGTCTCGCCGCCGAGCTCGTCGGAGGCGGCCATGACGGGCCCGTCACCGGCCGCCCGCAGGCCGAGCGCGGCGAGGTCGAGGTCGAGGACGCCCTCGCGTGTGGTGAACGGGTCGAGGGTGAGCACGACGACGACCGTGTCCTCCTCGCCCGTGGGCGACTGCTGCGGCGTCAGCCGCTTGGAGAAGCACAGGATCTGGTCGTCGGACGTGGGGTGGATGGCCACGTTCCTCAGCCGTTGCAGGGCCGGGTGCGCCCGGCGGATGGCGTTGAGCTTGCCCAGCAGGTCGGCGATGCCCAGGCTGGCCGCCCGCGACCAGTCGCGCTGCTTGTACTGGTACTTCTCGTTGTCGATCTGCTCCTCGGCGCCGGGGCGCGCGACGTTCTCCACCAGCTCGTAGCCGGAGTAGATGCCCCACGTGGGGGAGCCGGTCGCGGCGAGCACCGCGCGGATGGCGAACGCCGCCGAGCCGCCCTGCTGCATGTACGGCGTGAGGATGTCGTGGGTGGTGGGCCAGAACGCCGGCCGCAGCCGCGCGTCGGTCTCGTACGCCAGCTCCATGAGGTAGTCGCCCATCTCCTGCTTGGCCGAGCGCCAGGCGAAGTAGGTGTACGACTGGTGGAAGCCGATCGCGCCGAGCGTGCGCATCATCGCCGGGCGGGTGAACGCCTCGGACAGGAAGATCACCTCGGGGTGGTCGCGGCGCACCTCGCCCAGCAGCCGCTGCCAGAAGGTGAGCGGCTTGGTGTGCGGGTTGTCGACGCGGAACAGCGTCACGCCGTGGGAGATCCACCGCTCGACGACGTCGTGGATGGCGTCGTAGATGCCCTCCGGGTCGTTGTCGAAGTTCAGCGGGTAGATGTCCTGGTACTTCTTCGGCGGGTTCTCCGCGTACGCGATCGTCCCGTCCGCCCGGGTGGTGAACCACTCCGGGTGCTCGGTGACCCAGGGGTGGTCGGGGGAGCACTGCAGCGCCAGGTCCAGGGCGACCTCCATGCCCAGCTCGCGCGCGCGGGCGACGAAGTGGTCGAAGTCGTCGAAGGTCCCCAGGTCGGGGTGGATGGCGTCGTGGCCGCCCTCGGGGCCGCCGATGCCGTAGGGGGAGCCGGGGTCGTCCGGCCCGGCGACGAGGGTGTTGTTCGGGCCCTTGCGGTTCGTCGTCCCGATCGGGTGGACCGGGGTGAGGTAGACGACGTCGAAGCCCATCTCCGCGATCCGGCCGAGCCGGTCCGCCGCGGTGCGCAGCGTGCCGGAGACCCACTTGCCGGACTCGTCACGGTAGGCGCCCTCGGAGCGCGGGAAGACCTCGTACCAGGAGCCCACCAGCGCGCGCTCGCGGTGGACCACCAGCGGGTAGGTGGCCGACGGCGAGACCATGTCGCGCAGCGGGTGCGCCGCCAGCGCCGCGCGCACCTGCGGGCCCGTGCCCGCCGCCAGGCGGGCGGCGGGCGTGCGGGCGGTGTCCTGCAGCCCCACGATCCCGTCACGCAGCACTGCCCGGACATCCGCCGGCAGCTCGCGGTCCGCGGCGCGCTCGAGCACGAGGGCGCCCTCGGTCAGCATGAGCTCGACGTCGACGCCGGCCTCGACCTTGATCGTCGCGTCGTGCGACCAGGTGGCGTACGGGTCGGACCAGCCCTCGACGCGGAAGCCCCAGTCCCCGGGGGCGTCCGGCATCAGCCAGGCCTCGTAGCGGTCCAGGCCCGGGGCGATGTCGTACATGGTGGCCCACGAGTGGTCGGTGCCGTCCGGGGCGACGAGCACGGCGGTGGCGGCGACGGCGTCGTGGCCCTCCCGGAAGACGGTGGCCCGCACGGGGAACGCCTCGCCCACGGTGCCCTTGGCCGGCCAGCGGCCGTCCTCGATGACGGGGGAGACCTCGACCACCGGGATGCGCCCGACGGGCGCGAACTCCGCGGGGCGGGGGGACGACGAGGGCTGGGAGGCCGGCGCGGCGGTCGTCGCGCGCGGCTCGGCGGCGGGCGTGGGTCCCGCGGTGGTGGGTGAGGCGGTCATGGGCGTGGCCCCGGGCTCCTTCGTAGCGGGTTGTTCTGTCTGCGTGGCCTCGGGCGGTCGGGTTGTGGCCCTGGTGTCGCGCGGCTCGACTGGGCTCACGGCGTCGCGCGGCTCGACTTGGCCCGCCGCGACCTCCGGCGGCTGGGCTGCGCCTGCCGGCTGGGCTGCGCCTGCTGCCGCGGCGCCGCTCAGGTAGGCCTCGGACGGCTCGGCGCTCACGGACTCGGACGGCTCGGCTGCGCTCGGCGGCTCAGCGTCGCTCGCTGCGCCGGGCGGCTCGGCCGCGGCGGCCTTGTGGGCGGCGTCGGCGGCTGGGGCTGCCGATCTCGGGCCGACCCCCGAGGTCTCGGCCGTGCGTGCGGCCTCGGTGGCAGGGGCAGCCGACGGTGAGCCGTTGGCCGGGGTGGACGTGACCTCACCGGGCGCCCGGTCCGCGTCCTGCGGGGAGCCGAGGAGCACGGACCACCAGGAATGCCGGCGGGACTCTTTCGGAGGCTTGGAGGTCACGCGGACGAACCTACCGAGGTCGCCGCCCGTTGGCAGTTCCAGGGCGCGCCGCGCCGCGGCGCGTCGGAACGATCGCGAATGCCCTGACGCTGCCGCGGCTGTGCCGCACCCGGGCAGGTCCCCGAGACGGGTCGCCGCCGGATGTCGTGCGCCGCGAGGTGGAGTCCCGGAACCGGGCGCCGATCCGGCGGCGTCCGTGCGCGCAGATGCAGTCCTCGGCCGTCCGGGCGTGCGGGCCGCCAGGCCGGGCCGGACGGGGCTCCGCGCGTCGCGGGCGGAAGAAAATGAAACAGACGTAGAAAACCCCGAGGAACGGTGCGCACAAATCCATGCGAAACGGACCCCATGAGCAGGGGAACCGGGGCCGGTGCGGCCAACGTCGGACTGCGCCGGCGCCGCCGGGATGCCGCGGTTCTTCGCGCCGTCGAGGGCGTACGTCCAAGGGGCGCCGACCAGCCGCCTGACGACCGTCGCGATCTCTGCAACGACCCTGCAACTGGGTTGTAAGAGTTTCAGGATTTCTGTCTACACTCGGACGGGTGAGAGCCATCCGACGTTTCACCGTCCGCACCGTGCTTCCCGAGGCGCTGGCGCCGCTGGACACGCTCGCCCAGAACCTGCGTTGGTCGTGGCACACCCCGACCCGCGAGCTGTTCGCCTCGCTCGACCCCCAGCTGTGGGAGGCCGTCCACGGCGACCCCGTGGCCCTGCTGGGCTCCCTCGACCCCAAGCGCCTCCAGCTGCTCGCCAACGACCGCGCCCTGGTCGCGCAGATCCGCGAGCTCGACGCGGACCTGCAGCGCTACCTGACCGAGCCGCGCTGGTACCAGAACGAGTGCGACCTGCCCGACAAGCCCTCGGCCATCGCCTACTTCTCCGCCGAGTACGGCATCACCGCGGTGCTGCCGCAGTACTCCGGCGGCCTCGGCATCCTCGCCGGCGACCACCTCAAGTCCGCCTCGGACCTCGGCGTGCCGATCGTCGGCGTCGGGCTGCTCTACGGCGCTGGGTACTTCAAGCAGTCCCTGACCCGGGACGGCTGGCAGCACGAGACCTACCCGCTCATCGACCCGGACAACCTGCCGCTGACCCTGCTGCGCGAGGCCGACGGCACGCCCGCCCGCGTCCAGCTGCCGCTGCCCGCCGGGCGCACCCTGCACGCGCAGATCTGGCTCGCCCAGGTCGGGCGCGTCCCGCTGCTCCTCCTCGACTCCAACATCCTGGAGAACGACGACGCCGCCCGCCGGGTGACCGACCGCCTCTACGGCGGCTCGCCGGACCACCGGCTCCAGCAGGAGCTGCTGCTCGGCATGGGCGGCGTCAAGGCCCTGCGGGTCTACGCCCGGCTCGCCGGCGGCCCCCGGCCGGAGGTCTACCACTGCAACGAGGGCCACGCCGGCTTCCTCGCCGTCGAGCGCATCCGGGAGATCATCGAGGCCGAGGGCGTCAGCTTCGAGACCGCCCTGGAGGCGGTGAAGGCCGGCACGGTCTTCACCACGCACACCCCCGTGCCCGCCGGCATCAGCCGCTACAGCACCGAGCTGATCTCCGAGTACTTCGGCGGCGGCTCGGAGCTCTCCGGCATCCCGCTGCAGAAGGTGCTCGCGCTCGGCGCCGAGGACTACGAGGGCGGCAACCCCGCCGTCTTCAACATGGCGATCCTCGGCCTGCGCGCCGCCAAGCGCGCCAACGGGGTGGCCAAGCTGCACGGGAAGGTCTCGCGCGGCATGTTCCACCAGCTGTGGCCCGGGTTCGACGTCACGGAGGTGCCGATCACCTCGGTCACCAACGGCGTCCACGGCCCGACGTGGACCGACCCCGCCTTCGCCGAGATGGCGGAGAGCCACCTCACGCCCGAGCAGCTGCGCTCGGGCGAGGGCTGGCGGCTCACCCCCGAGGAGGGGGGCGTCTCCGACGCCGAGCTGTGGCAGATGCGCCGCAAGCTGCGCACCAAGCTGGTGAAGGAGGCGCGCCGCCGCGTGCGCAAGTCCTGGCTGCAGCGAGGCGCCTCCCCGGCCGAGCTGGGCTGGACCGACGAGGTGCTCGACCCCGACGTGCTGACGATCGGCTTCGCCCGCCGGGTGCCCACGTACAAGCGCCTGACCCTGATGCTCTCGGACCCCGAGCGCCTCGCCAGGCTGCTCACCGACCCCGAGCGACCCATCCAGATCGTCGTGGCCGGCAAGTCCCACCCCGACGACGAGCAGGGCATCGGCCTCATCCAGCGGCTCGTGCAGTTCGCCGACCAGGCGGGCGTGCGCGAGCGGATCGTGTTCCTGCCGAACTACGACATCGCGATGGCCCAGACGCTCATGCCGGGCTGCGACGTGTGGCTGAACAACCCGCTGCGTCCGCTCGAGGCCTCGGGCACGTCCGGCATGAAGTGCGCCCTCAACGGCGCCCTCAACCTCTCCATCCTCGACGGCTGGTGGGACGAGTGGTACGACGGCCGCAACGGCTGGGCCATCCCCACCGCCGACGGCGTGGAGGACCCGGCCACCCGCGACCAGCTCGAGGCGGCGGCGCTCTACGAGCTGCTCGAGACCACCGTGGTGCCGCGGTTCTACGACCGCGACGCCGACGGCATCCCGCGCCATTGGATGGAGATGGTCCGGCACACCCTGGCCACGCTCGGCCCGAAGGTGCAGGCGACGCGGATGGTCCGCGACTACGTCGCGCGGCTGTACACGCCGACGGCGGCCAGCGGCCGCGCGCTCGACGGCGTCGCGGGGCACGACGGCGCCCGGGCGCTGGCGGAGTGGAAGTCCGCCGTCCGCGAGGCGTGGCCGACCGTGCGGGTCGACCACGTCGAGTCCGACGGCGTGGCCGAGGTCGTCCAGCTCGGCGACCGCATCTCGATCACCGCCTACGTCTCGCTCGGGCGGCTGAAGCCCGAGGACGTCCAGGTCCAGGTGGTCTCCGGCCGCCCGGACGAGGAGGACGAGCTCACCGACATCGAGGTGCACGAGCTGACGCAGGCGCAGGAGCTCGAGGGCGGCCGCTACGCGTTCACGGGCTCGCGGGAGCTGGAGCGGACGGGGCCCTTCGGGTACGCCGTCCGGGTGGTGCCGGCGCACGGGGACCTCGCGGCGTACACCGAGCTGGGGCTCGTGGCCGCGGCCGCGCACTGACGAACGCGGCACTCACCGGCGAGCACACGACCGGGCCCCGGCCCCCGCAACAGCGGGGAGCCGGGGCCCGGTCGTGCTCGGTCAGGCGATGTTCCCTGTCAGGCGATGGAGTCGTGCGTGCCGGCGGCTGGCGGACGCCGGCCGCCGGCCGGCGCGTCAGTAGATCATCTGCATGGCCTCACGCACCTCGGCGAGGGTCGCCTCGGCCACCGCGTTGGCGCGGTCGTTGCCGGTGCGCAGCACGCCCAGCAGGTACGCCGGGTCCGCGGCGAGCTCGGCGCGGCGCGCGCGCAGCGGCGCCAGCATCTCGTTGACGGCCTCAGTGGCGGCCTTCTTCAGGGCGGCGCCGCCGCCGTCGCCGAGCTCCTCGGCAACAGCCTGCGGCTGCCGGCCCGTCGCGAGGGCGGTGATGAGCACGAGGTTCGAGACCTCCGGCCGGAGGTCCGGGTCGTAGGTGATGTGGCGGTCGGCGTCGGTCACGGCGCGCTTGATCAGCTTCGCGGTCGTGTCCGCGTCCATGCCGAGCTCGATCGCGTTCCCGCGGGACTTGCTCATCTTCTGCCCGTCGGTGCCCAGCACGTTCGCGGCCTCCGAGAGCAGCGCCTCCGGGCGCGGGAAGACCGGCTGTGCGCCGTCGCCGGCCCGGCCGTAGCGCTCGTCGAAGCGGCGGGCGATCACCCGGGCCTGCTCGAGGTGCGGCAGCTGGTCCTTGCCGACGGGGACGAGGTTGGCCTTGCAGAACAGGATGTCCGCCGCCTGGTGGACCGGGTAGGTGAGCATGAGGCCGGACATGGGCCGGTCCCCGGTGGCCTCCAGCTCGGACTTCACCGTGGGGTTGCGGCGCAGCTCGGCGTCGGTGACGACGCTGAGGAACGGCAGCATGAGCTGGTTGAGGGCGGGGACCGCGGAGTGGGTGAAGATCGTGGAGCGGTTCGGGTCGATGCCCAGGGCGAGGTAGTCCGCCACGAGGGAGAGCACCCGCTCGCGCACCGGGCCCACGCCGTCGCGGTCGGTGATGACCTGGTAGTCGGCGACGAGCACGAAGGTCTCCACGCCGGCGTCCTGGATGCGCACGCGGTTGAGCAGGCTGCCGAAGTAGTGGCCCAGGTGCAGGTTGCCGGTCGGCCGGTCCCCGGTCAGGACCCGGAATCGGGTCGGGTCGGCGGCGATCTCCCGCTCGATCTCGGCGCTGCGCCTGCGGGTGCGCTCGAGGGAGGCGTCGGTGGTGGACTCCGTCAGGTCGGCGTCGTCCTCGCGGACGGGGGAGGTCTGCTCGGTGGTCATGCGTGTCCTCGTCGGTCGGGGGCCGTGCTGCGTGGGTGCCTCGTCGGCCGCCGCGCAGGGGACGGCCGGTGTGGGGTGCGCCAAGGGGGCCGTCGCTCAGGACGGCCACCACAGGCGGGAAATTGGCACGGGCCAACACTAGTCCCCGCCGCCGCGGGAGCCCGGGCCGTCCGGCGGCCGGGCTCAGCGGCGGGTGAGGTAGACCCGCATGCTCAGCGACTCCAGCTCGACCGTCTCGCCCGGCGAGGCGAGCAGGCTCATCGGCTCGGCGTCGGAGTCGGCGCGGTGCTGCCCCGGGCGCTCCCACGCGGAGTCCCACACCAGCTCGTAGTCCGCGCCGCGCCCCTTCACGAGCGTGACCTCCTGCAGGTCCAGGGAACCGTTGAGCAGCACGAGGGCGTCGGCGCCGGGCCGGCCGGAGCGGAGCATCTGGAGCACCCGGTTGTGCGGGTCGTGCCACAGCTGGGCGGTCATGGCCTCGCCGCGGGCGTCGAACCACGCCAGGTCCGCGACGTCGTCGCCGGGCGCCGGGCGTCCCGACGCGAAGCGCGCGGGTCGCAGCACGGGGTGATCGCGCCGCAGGTCGAGCAGGTAGGCGGCCGTGGCGAGCAGGTCCCGCTGCCAGGGCTCGGTCTCCCAGTCCACCCAGCTGATCTCGTTGTCCTGGCAGTAGGCGTTGTTGTTGCCCCGCTGGGTGCGGCCGATCTCGTCGCCCGCCGTGATCATCGGCACACCGGCCGAGACCAGCAACGTCCCCAGGAGGTTGCGCATGGAGCGGCGCCGCAGCGGGAGCACGACGGCGAAGGGGGAGTCGCGCCGCACCGGCCCCTCGAGGCCGTGGTTCCAGGAGCGGTTGTCGTCCGAGCCGTCGCGGTTGTCCTCGAGGTTCGCGGCGTTGTGCTTGTGGTCGTAGGCGACCAGGTCCGCGAGGGTGAAGCCGTCGTGGGCGGTGACGAAGTTGACCGACCCGAGCGGGCCGCGCCCGCCGGGCACCTCCCCGAGCCCGAACAGGTCCGCGGAGCCGGACATGCGGGTGGCGAGCTCGCGCAGGTCGCGGCCGGTGTGGCCCTTGGCCTGCGCGCCGGCGTCGGCCAGCCAGAAGGTCCGGACGGCGCCCCGGAACCTGTCGTTCCAGTCGGCCGTGGGGGCCGGGAACTGGCCGGTCCGCCACCCGCCCGGCCCGAGGTCCCACGGCTCGGCGATGAGCTTGGCGGAGCCGAGCAGCGGGTCCGTGGTCATCGCCACGAAGAACGGGTGGTAGGGCGTGAAGTCGGCGCCGTTGCGCCCGAGCGTGACGGCGAGGTCGAACCGGAAGCCGTCCACGCCCACCTCGCCGGCCCAGTACCGCAGGGAGTCCAGCGCCAGCTGCACCACCCGGGTGCGGCGGAAGTCCAGGGAGTTGCCGCACCCGGTGACGTCGACCAGAGCGGCGGGCCGGGCGCCGTCGTGGAGGTAGTAGCCGGTGTTGTCCAGGCCGCGCAGGCTCAGCGAGGGCCCGTCCGCGCCGCCCTCGCAGGTGTGGTTGTAGACGACGTCGAGCACGACCTCCAGCCCAGCGGCGTGCAGCAGCGCCACCATCCCCTTGACCTCGGCCAGCACGGCCTGCGGCCCGGCCTCGCGGGCGGCGCGGGTGGCGTACCGCGGCTCGGGGGCGAAGAACCCCAGGGTGTTGTAGCCCCAGTAGTTGCCCAGCCCCTTCCGGGTGAGCCAGGGCTCGGCGAGGCTGGCGTGGATGGGCAGGAGCTCGACCGTCGTCACGCCGAGGCGCTTGAGGTGGGCGATGGTGGCGGGGTGCGCGAGCCCGGCGTAGGTGCCGCGCAGCTCGGGCGGCACGCCCCGCAGGTTCATCGTCAGGCCGCGCACGTGGGCCTCGTAGAGCACCGTCCGGTCCCACGGGATGCGGGGGAGGGCACGGCGCCGTCGAACCCGGCGTCGACGACCACGCCGTGCGCCACGAAGGGGGCCGAGTCGGTGCCGTCCCGGGACCCGCCGTCGACCGGGACGAGGGCGTCGTCCACCGCGTGGGCGTAGATGGGTGGGGCGACGGTGACCTGCCCGGTCAGGGCCCGCGCGTAGGGGTCGAGCAGGAGCTTGGCCGGGTTGTGGAGCAGCCCCGCGCTCGGGTCCCAGTGGCCGTGCACGCGGAAGCCGTAGCGCTGGCCGGCGCGGACGCCGGGGACGTGGCCGTGCCAGATGCCGTCGACCGGTCCCTGGAGGCGGTAGCGCCGCTCGGTCAGGGCGCCGTCCGCGGCGACGTTGAGCAGGCACACGTCGACCCGGTGCGCGCGGGTGGCGTGGACCGCGACGTCGACGCCGTCCCCGACGAGGTGCGCCCCCAGGCGCCGGGGGTTCGCGGCGCCGTCGGCCACGAGCGGTGCCGCGACGTCGACGTACGGCGCCCCGGCGGCGCCCGGCCTGCCGGGTGGTGGCAGCGGCGTTCGCGTGCGGGTCACGGTCACCTCGCCATTCAACATCACCCGGCCGGCAGTGGCGTCGCCGGGGCGAGTGCGGGAGCGGAGTGGGCGGCGCGCGTCCGCCTCGCCTCGGACTTCAGGCTGGCGTAGCGGCCGACGACGCGCCGGGGCCGGCCCGCCGTGAGGGGACTTAGGGCCCGCACGCGGCGCCCGGGGGCGTGCGAGACCGCGAGCGAGGACACGTGCGGGTGACCAGGACCGCCGTCTCCCGATTCCCGCCGCGCCGGGGCCAGGTGGCAGGCTTGGTCCCATGAGGATCGTCGTGTGCGTCAAGCATGTCCCCGACCTGCAGGCCGAGCGCTCGCTCGGGCCGGACGGTCGCCTCGTGCGCGGTGAGGACGACGTGCTCAACGAGCTCGACGAGAACGCCGTCGAGGCGGCGCTCACCCTGGCCGAGCAGACGGACGGCGAGGTCGTCGCGCTGACGATGGGTCCCGACGACGCCGTCGACGCGGTGCGCCGGGCCCTGCAGATGGGCGCCGACGCCGGCGTCCACGTCGTCGACGAGCGGGCCGCCGGCTCCGACGTGCTCGGCACCGCCCGGGTGCTCGCCGCCGCGGTGCGCAAGCTCGCCGAGGGAACCCCCGTGGACCTCGTCGTCACCGGCATGGCGTCCATGGACGGCCTGACGGCGATGCTGCCGGCGGCGCTCGCGGCGAACCTCGAGCTTCCGCAGCTGACCCTGGCCGGCGCCGTCGCGCTCGAGGGCCGCACGCTGACCATCACCCGGACGGTCGGCGACGCCGACGAGGTGCTCGCCGCCGAGCTGCCCGCCGTGCTGTCCGTGACCGACCAGGCCAACGAGCCGCGCTACCCCAACTTCAAGGCGATCATGGCCGCGAAGAAGAAGCCGGTGACCATCTGGGACCTCGACGACCTCGCGCTGGCCTCCACCGGCGCCGAGGCGGACGGCGGCCCGGAGGTGGGCGCCGCCGGCGCCGGCACCCGGGTCCTGGCCGCCGAGCCGCGTCCCGCCCGGGAGCAGGGCCGCATCATCACCGACTCGGGCGACGCCGGCGCGCGGCTGGCCGCATTCCTGGTCGAGAACAAGCTCGTCTGAGGGCAGGAGAGAACATGACTGGGCTGGACAAGACCGTGCTCGTCGTCGTCGACCACTCAGGCGGCGCCCTGACCGCACCCTCGGCCGAGGTCCTCACCCTCGCCCGGACGCTCACCGACGGGGCCGTCGCCGCCGTCGCGCTCACGCCCGAGCCGGACCTGGCGGCGCTCGGCCGGTACGGCGCGCAGGAGGTGTACGTCCCCGGGCTGGGCGGGCTCTCCGCTGACGTCGCGGCCGTCGCCGCCGAGGCCGTGCTCGCCGTCGTCGAGCGCACCGACCCGGCCGCCGTGCTGCTCGTCTCCGGCTTCGCCGGCAAGGAGCGCGCCGCCCGCCTGGCCGTGGCGCTGGCGTCCGGCGCCGTCGTCGACGCCACCGGCGTGGAGGTCACCGACGACGGGACGCTCGCGGTGGCCAAGACGGTGCTGCAGGGCACCTGGGCCACCACGTGCGCCGTCACCCGCGGGCTGCCCATCATCGCCGTCAAGCCCACCTCGGTGGAGGCCGTCGCCGACGACGACGCCGCCACGCCCGCGGTCGTGGACGTGCCCGTGGATCTCTCCTCCGCCGCCCGCGCGGTGCGGGTGGTCTCGCGCACGGAGCACCCCCGCGGCCGCGCGCCGCTGTCCGAGGCGAAGGCCGTCGTCGTGGGCGGGCGCGGCGTCGAGGGCGACTTCTCCCTGGTGGAGGAGCTGGCCGAGGAGATCGGCGCCGCCGTCGGCGCCACCCGCGTGGCGACCGACGAGGGCTGGATCGACCACTCGGCGCAGATCGGGCAGACGGGCGTGACCATCGCGCCCCGGCTCTACATCGGCGCGGGCGTGAGCGGGGCCATCCACCACACGGCGGGCATGCAGGCCGCCGAGGTCGTCGTCGCGATCAACAACGACCCCGAGGCGCCCATCTTCGAGATGGCCGACCTCGGGATCGTCGGTGACGTCACCGAGGTGCTGCCCCAGGCGATCGCCGAGCTGCGCCGCCTGAAGGGCTGAGGTGCGAGGCGCGGGGCCGGCGGTGACGCCATCGCCGGCGCCCTGGCGTCACTTGCGGGACTCGGGGTCGTCGTCGCCGATGTGCCCCTGCGCGTTGGCGTCCAGGACCCGCTGGACGAACGCCGCGTACTCGTCCATGTAGTGCCGCAAGAACCCCGCCGTACGTTCGTCCTTGACCTCGCCGTCCTCGCCGTAGGCGTCCGGGTCGAAATTGATGTAGGCCTCCGGCGCGTTGAGCTGGGGCGCGTCGAGGAAGCTCAGCACGCTGCGCATGGAGGACTGCATCACCGCGGTGCCGATGCCACCGGGGGAGGCACCGATGATCCCGGTCGGCTTGCGCGCGAACGAGTTCGTCCCCCAGGGGCGCGAGCCCCAGTCGATGGCGTTCTTCAGCGGGCCGGGGATCGACCGGTTGTACTCGGGCGAGACGAAGAGGATGCCGTCGGAGGCGTCGATCGCCTCCTTGAGGGCCCGGCCCTCCGGCGGGTAGTCCGCGTCGTAGTCCTGGCTGTACAGCGGCAGGCCGTCGATGGGGATCTCCGTGAACTCGAGGGTGTCCGGGGCCAGCTTGATCAGCGCGTTGGCCAGGGTGCGGTTGATCGAGGTGCTGGACAGGCTGCCGACGAAGTACCCGATCCTGTGGGCCATGGTCTGGTCCTCTCGTGCGCCGGCCGCGGCGGCCGGCAAGGGTGTGATGGACCACCCGATCGTCCACCCGCGCCGTCGGCCTGTCACGCGGCGGCCGGAGCCGCGCCCGTGGCGTGCCAGGAACGCAACCCCCGCAGGCGCATCCCGGCTCAGCTCGCCCGTGCCTCCCGCCCACGGCGCCCGCCCCCCGGCACGGGGATGTCCGCTGCCGGACAGCAATCCTCGACGGTGCCGCCGTCCCGCTATCTACACTGGACGACCGTGAGCGGCACCCGGCACTACCTCGACCACGCGGCCACCACGCCGGTGCGCCCCGAGGTCGCCGCGGCGTACGCCGAGGAGCTCACCCGGCTGGGCAACCCTTCCTCCCTCCACACCCACGGGCGCGACGCCCGGCGCCGCCTGGAGGAGGCCCGTGAGCACCTCGCCGAGGCGCTCGGCGCCCAGCCCGCCGAGGTGCTGTTCACCTCGGGCGGGACCGAGGCGGACAACCTCGCGGTCAAGGGGGCGTTCTGGGCCCGCCGGGCGGCGGATCCGGAGCGCACCCGGCTGGCCGTCTCCGCCGTCGAGCACCACGCCGTCCTCGAGGCCGCGACGTGGCTCGCCCGGCACGACGGGGCCGGGCTGGACCTCCTTGCCGTCGGTGGTGACGGCGTCCTCGACGTCGCCGCCCTCGAGGAGCACCTGGCCGTCCGTGGCCAGGCGACGGCCGTCGTCAGCGTGATGTGGGCGAACAACGAGACGGGCGCCCTGCAGCCGCTCGAGCGCGTGGTCGCCCTCGCGCACGCCGCCGGGGCGCCGGTGCACTCCGACGCGGTGCAGGCGGTCGGCCACGTGCCCGTGGACTTCGCCGCCAGCGGCCTGGACGCGATGAGCCTCTCCGGGCACAAGCTCGGGGCCCCGGTCGGCACGGGCGCACTCCTCGCCCGGCGGGAGCTGGTCCTGACGCCGGTCGAGCACGGCGGCGGGCAGGAACGCGGCGTGCGGTCCGGCACGCTCGCGGTCGCCGGGGCGCGCGCCCTCGCGCTCGCGGTGGGTCTCGCCGTCGCCGAGCAGCAGCAGGAGGCGGCGCGGCTGCGGGCGCTGCGCGACCGGCTCGTGGCCGCCGCCCTGGCGGTGCCCGGCGTACGCCTCACCGGCCCGGCGGACGACGGCGCCCGGCTGCCGGGCGTCGCGCACCTCACCGTGGACGGTGCCGACGCCGACGCACTGCTGTTCGGCCTGGACATGGCAGGGATCTCGGCCTCGTCCGGCTCGGCGTGCCAGGCGGGTGTGCAGGAGGCCTCCCACGTGCTGCTCGCCATGGGCCGCGACGAGGAGCAGGCACGCTCTGCGCTGCGGTTCTCGCTCGGCCGCACCACCACCCCGGCGGACGTCGACGCGGCGGCCGCGGCCCTGCCCGGTGTCGTGGAGAACGCCCGGCGGGCCCACGCCACGCGCCGCGCGCACGTCGGGCGGCGGACCCGGCCCGGTGCCGCCGCCGGCTGGGCTGCCGGCTTCGCCGCCGGCGGCGCGTCGGCCACCGCCCCCGTTCGAAGGAGTCCCGTCTGATGCGTGTCCTGGCCGCCCTCTCCGGCGGCGTCGACTCCGCCGTCGCCGCCGCCCGAGCCGTCGACGTCGGCCACGACGTCGTCGGCGTCCACATGGCGCTGAGCCGCTCGCGCGCCCAGCACCGCAACGGCTCGCGCGGGTGCTGCTCCATCGAGGACGCCGGCGACGCGCGCCGCGCGGCCGACGTGCTCGGCATCCCGTACTACGTTTGGGACCTGTCCGAGGAGTTCGAGGACACGGTGGTGGCGGACTTCCTGTCCGAGTACGCCGCCGGGCGCACCCCCAACCCCTGCGTGCGGTGCAACGAGCACATCAAGTTCTCCGCCCTGCTGGACCGGGGCATCGCCCTCGGTTTCGACGCGGTCGCGACTGGGCACTACGCCCGCATCGTCGACGTCCCCGACGGCACCGGCGGCGCGCGGCGCGAGCTGCACCGGGCCGCGGACACGGTCAAGGACCAGTCATACGTCCTCGCCGTCATGGGCGGCGACCGGCTCGAGCGGGCCCTCTTCCCGCTCGGCGACGCCCCCTCGAAGGAGGCGGTGCGTGCGGAGGCCGCGGCGCGCGGGCTGTCCGTGTCGAACAAGCCCGACTCCTACGACATCTGCTTCGTGGCCGACGGCGACACCCAGGGCTTCCTGCGCGACCGGCTGGGCTCGCGGCCCGGTGATGTCGTCGACGCCGACGGGCGCGTGCTGGGGGAGCACGACGGCGCGTATGCCTACACGGTCGGGCAGCGCAAGGGCCTCGGCCTGACGCACCCTGCGCCGGACGGGCGGCCGCGCTACGTGCTGGAGGTTCGACCGCAGGCGAACCAGGTCGTGGTCGGTCCCTCCGAGCTGCTCAGCGTGGACGATCTCCTCGCGGACCAGACCGTCTGGCTGGCGGACGACGTGCCGGCGGGAGAGTGGGTCGACGCCGAGGTCCAGGTGCGTGCCCACGGGGATCCGGTGCCTGCCCGGGTGCGCCGTGACGGTCGGAGCCGTGCATCGCTGGGTGACGGCGGTCTGGGGGCGGGCGTCGGCGCGGGTCTGGAGGCCCGGCTCGCGACCCCGCTGCGCGGCATCGCGCCCGGGCAGTCGCTGGTGGTGTACTCCGGCACGCGGGTGCTCGGCCAGTCGACCATCGTCCGCGCGCGACGGGGAGCTGCGCTGCCCGCCTGACCGGCAATAACGCCGGTCGCTCTGCTCTGGCGCGTGCGGCCGGGTTGCCCCGCAGACGGAAGCCGGCCGCGAGGCCCGCGATTGCAGGCACGGTCGGGGGGCCTTTTCGGGGCTTGATTGTCGGTAATTGGCCTTGCGTTCCGGAGCTTTCGAGGGCGAGCGCTTAGCGTTTTGGCATCATGCGGTTGCCCACCGCATTGTTGGGACTTGATGGCGCGTCGATCAGTGCCGTTGAGCCGGAGGTCGCCAGCGGTGATCGCCAGCCGGCATCCCGACCGCCAAGGCCTCGCCGCTGGGGATGCCGGTCGGCTGAGATAGCCGTCCGGCCCTGTAGCTGGGGCGCGCCCGGATCCCGCGCCCGCGTCGGTGTGCCGGGGGCGTCCCCGTACCCGCCGTCCCCTCCGCGTCCCGTGTGTCGGCAGGTGGCTGTGGATCAGATGGCATGAGAGCGTTCGCGAGTGCCTGTGGATTTGATGGCATGAGAGCGTTCGCAGAAGGGCCTGGTGCCATTCTATGTCCACATTTCCACAACTTGAATTCACAGGGTGAAATCCCTTGCGCTATCGAACGCATGTTCGATAGTTTATGGGAAAGGACTTCTCGCGGGGGAGGTGGTCGCAATGTCGCAGTCCGCGACGCCAGCCACCTTCCTCGCCCAAGGGCTGGCCAGCATCATCGAGTCCCTCGACGCGCTGCAGGAGATCGACCTGCACGACGTGGCGGGCGCCGCCGTGATGGACGCGCTTGACACCCTGGAGCAGGTACGACGGCGGACCGAGGCACTGACCGCGCGCACGCTGGCGACCATCGAGGCGGACGGCCTGTGGGCGCTGGGCGGCGCACGGTCCATGGCCGCGTGGTACCGGGCGCGTTCGGGCAAGCAGCACGCGAGCGCCGCCCGCGAGGTGCGGCAGGCGCGTGCGCTCCGCGACCACCTCCCGGCGACGGCGACCGCACTCGCCAGGGGGCAGATCAGTGTCGACCACGCGAGCGCCATGGTGAGACTGACGACCGACACGGACGTGCGACGCGAGCGTCTGCGCGACGGGGAGGTCGGCGAGGCCTTCCTCCTGCAGCATGCCAAGAGGCTGGACGCGGGGGACTTCGCCCTCGCGCTCCAGCAGTGGGGCCTCCGGGCGGATCCGGAGGCTGCGGACCGGGCCTACAAGGAGGACAGCACCCGCGAGGAGTTCTACCTGGCCGAGACCACGGATGGCTATGTGCCGGGTGGTTGGCTGTCCAGGACCAGCGGGAAGCTCATCATGACGGCCCTCTCGGCCCGCATGGGGACGCCGTCCAGGACGGATACCCGCACACCGGCGCAGCGGCGGGCCAACGCGCTCGTGGCGCTGGCACAGCTCGCGCTCGACTCGGGGACGCTGCGTCCCGGATCGCGGATTCGCCCCCATCTCGCCGTCATGGTCCCCTTCGAGACGCTCCAGCGTCTGGTTGCCGCTTCGGCCCCGGCGCACCGCCCCGGGTGCCGGCTCACCGGCGACTACCCGGGGGCCGCGTTCGGGTTACCGCTGAAGCTGGCTGGCACCGGCGGCGTCGGCGGGCAGGCCTCCCACGACGACGCCGCCGACCATCCCGAGACCTGCACGTGCGGGCTGGCCGATGCCGAGTCGATCATCAGCGTTGATGTCGACGCCTCGGCCCTCAGCGACGTCGAGCCGGCGACGTACGACGACGGTTCCCCGCTCGCACCGTCACTCCTGGCACGGCTCGCCTGCAGCAGCCACATGCATCGGGTGGTCTTCGGGCCCGACTCGGAAGTCCTGGACCTCGGACGCGAGGAGCGGCTCTTCTCCGCCGCGCAGACCCGCGCCATCGTCGCCCGGGACAAGAGATGTCAGTACCCGAACTGCAATGCCCCGCCGGGCGAGGGGGAGATCCACCACAGCCTCTACTGGTGGGCGCAGTTCGGGTCGACCAACCTCCGGCTCGGCATCCTGTTGTGCTGGTTCCACCACGACTACGTCCACGCCCACTCCATCAGCATCGAGCGGCGGGAGGGTCGGTGGGAGTTCTTCCGGCAGGACGGCTCCGCCGTCGCCTCCGTGGCGGCGTGACGCGCGGGGACTCCGTTCGGCTCGTGTGCCGGCTATGTCGGCTCGCCCTCGGGCTGCTACGTCCGTTACGCCGGCTCGCCGTCGTGCTGCGTCGGCTCGCCCTCGGGCTGCTGCGCTGAGTCACCGATGGCACCGCGACCGTCCGGCTCCCGCATCCACCACTCGGTGAACTCCGAGCACCGACCGTCATCGTCGAGTCGGAACACCCACAGGTTGCGGTAGATCGGGCGGTCCCCGACGTGGTACCCGGTCCGGCCCTGGACGACGGCGAGACCGTGCGCCACCACGAGCGGACGCCACTCGAACGTCGTCTGCCCAGGCTCGTCCCGGTGCTCGAGCCAGCCGTCGACGATGGCCTGGCGGCCACGCCATGGCTCGGCGTACGGCTCGGTCAGGTAGACGGCGTCATCCGTGAACAGCCCGCCGATGTCCGACGGGTCGTTGGAGTTCCACGCCCGCACGTACCCCTCGACCCACGCGCGTACCTGCTCGTCCATCCGGACTCCCATGCCCCCTCACGGCGCCAGGCGGATGTCGATCCATATAGAGAGCACGAGACTCAGCGCGCAATCCAGGTCTGGATCGAGGTGAGCCTCGTACGGTGCCATGGTCCGTTCCTCTGCGGGATGCCCGCCCTTGCCTGGGAGGGTAGAGCGCGCCGGCGCGCCGTCACAGGTTGAAACCTGACGCGCCTCACCAGGCTTCGGGGCGGCTTCCCTGCGACGGCGCCCGCCGCGCACGCTGCCCCGGCAGCCGCCCGGTGCGCACGCTGCCCCGGCACCCGCCCGGTGCGCACGCTGCCCCGGCAGCCGCCCGGTGCCCAGCACGCCCTACGGTGAGGACCGTGCAGACACAGCTCCCGCTCGCCAGGTCCACCGTCGATCCCGATGCAGCCGCCCGCGCCCAGCCGGGGTTCGTCGAGGCGCTCGTCGACGACCCCCGCACCAAGGTCCTGCTCGTGCGCCACGGCCTGGTCGCGGTCGCCGGCGACGGCGTGCTGGACCTGCGTGCGCCCGCCGAGATCGCCGGGGCACCGTGGGACCCGCAGCACCTGGCGTACCTCGGCCGGGACGACGGCGGCGCCTACCTCGCCCTCACCCTGCCCGGGACTCTCGGCGAGGAACGGGACCTCGATGGCGTCCCCATCCACGAGGACGCGGCGCTGGTCAACTTCGTCGAGAGACTGACGTTCGCCCACCTGCGCGACGTCGGGGACGCGCTGGCCGACAGGGACGCAGGCCTGGCGACGACCGCCGTCGCGCTCTCCGCCTGGCACGCGCGCAACCCCCGCTGCCCGCGGTGCGGGGAGATCACCGAGGTCATCGACGTCGGCTGGGTGCGCCGGTGCACCGCGGACCACTCGCTGCACTACCCGCGCACCGACCCCGCCGTGATCATGGCCGTCACCGACGCCCACGACCGGATCCTCCTCGGTCACGCCGCGCACTGGCCGGAGAACCGGTTCTCCACGCTCGCCGGCTACGTCGAGCCGGGGGAGTCGGTGGAGACGGCGGTGCGCCGCGAGGTCGCCGAGGAGGCGGGTATCGCCGTCGGCGCCGTGGAGTTCAAGGGCTCCCAGCCCTGGCCCTTCCCCGCCTCCCTCATGCTCGGCTTTCGCGCGCGCGTGGCGGATGACGCAAGCACGGAGGTCACGGTGGACGGCGTGGAGATCACCGACGCACGGTTCTTCACCCGCGAGGAGCTGGCCGTGGCGGTCGCTGCCGGCACCGTGCTGCTCCCGATGCGCTCCTCCATCGCCCTCGCCCTCATCGAGGACTGGTACGGCGGCACGCTGGCGCGCTGACCCGCAGCAGCCGTGATCGGCGCCGCCGCTCGACGACGGAAAGACTCTGACGGCGGCAGGCTGGCGCGCTGACCGCCGCAGCTGTGATCGGCGCCGCCGCTCGACGACGGAAAGACTCTGACGGCGGCCCGCCGGCGCGCTGACCCGCCGTGGGCGTGGCGGCTACCACTCGACGAGGTCGGGCCGGGCTGTCGTCTCCGGTGCCCGTTCCCGTGCCTGCGCCGTGGGCACGGGGGCGAAGAGCAGCAGGTCTCCTGGCTCCGCACGCCGCGAGATGTCGACGCGCAGCGCCACCTGGCCCGTTGCCCACCTGACCGTCGGGCGAGCGCCGGTCGCCGTCACGGCCGACACGGAGCCCGACGGCTCGGTGCCCGTGCCCGGGAGCCACACCAGCGCGGTCGTCGGCAGGTGCCGCGCCCGCTGCAGCCCTCGGGGGCTCCACTGGTCCAGGGCGAAGGGCGTCGGCTCCTGCACCATGGTCCTGAGGAACTCGCTCTCGCTGACGGGCTGACCCGGCGGGCCCAGCCGGCCGAGGCGGTCGACCCGGCGCTCGGGCAGGCGCAGCCGTCCCTCCTCCACCGCCCGGCGGACGTCGGCGACGGCGGCCGCGGTGGCCAGCGTGGCCGCCGCCCCGCTCCTGACCGTCTCCAGCAGCCGGCCGCGCTGCCCCGGCGGCCCACCGCGCACGTCCAGGTCGGCGGCCAGGTAACCGTCGGTCCGGAGGTCGGAGCCCTCACCCAGATGCGCCACGAGGGCGTCGAAGCTCTCCGTGACCCATCCGGGGCGGCACAGCACGGCGGCGGCAGCCCGAGCGGCGTCGTGCCGTGCCTGGTCGTCCACGGCCCGGCCGACCCCCAGGGCGACGGCGGCCGGCAGGGTGCTCAGCACGTCCTCCGGGAGCCGGACCGGCGGCACGTCCAGAGGTGCCCACGGGCGGTGCAGGAGCCAGGAGACGACCTCGCACCAGTCGAGCAGCGCCTCGCGGAGCAGCTCGAGCCGGGCGCGCTCGCGGCGGACGACGGACCCCGACTCCGCGCGCCAGCCTCGTTCCTCCGCCTCCCGTGCCACCTTCCACTCACGCCGCCGCACCGAGCGGTAGTAGGCGTGGTTCGCCAGCAGGACGAATCCTAGCGGGAGCAGGACCGTCATGGTCACGGCCCGGGCGATGCCCTCGGCGGACGGCGCTCCCACCGCGTACACGGCGGTGAGGACCGCGGCGAGGACGAACGCGACGACCGCGACGACCCAGCGCCGCTTGAGCCGGCGTTCCGCGCGCTCCGAGACGTCGCTCCGGGGAAGGCCGGACTGGTCGGCGAGCACATCGAGCGCCCGGGCCTGCTCGTCCACCGCGTCCACCAGCTGGGCCGTCAGCGGCTCGGCGGCGCTCGCCCCGGCCGGTGCTCCCTCGGAGCTCCCGTCGACGGCGCCGCCGGGGGCGTCCACCGCGTCCGCCGGCTGCGCCGAGGTCTCGGCCGCCGCGGCCGGCTCTTCCTCAGGGGCCGGGGCGCGGGCTTGGGCCTGAGCCGCGGCCCCGTCCGCCTCCCCGCGGCCCCCGTCGCGCGTGGCCCGCCGACCGCTGGCCGGCCCGGGCGCGAGCGCCCACGGCGGCAGGAGCTCGCGCACGCCCGCCCGCTCGGGTGCGGCGAGCCCCGCGGGCAGCTCACCGCCGTCGGCGAGCGCGAAGCACACCCGCCGCAGGTCCTGCCACGTCTGCGGCCGGGGGGCCACGGCGTCCTCCGCCGTCGGCCCGGCCCGGGCTGGTCCGACCCGCTCAGTCTCGGTGAGCAGGCGCGTCACGTCGAACAGCGAGTCGTCCCTCCGCGGCCGGGTACGGACGAGCGTGTCGCTGTCCCGCCCGACCAGCACCAGTGTCGCCACGTTCTCCACAGCCCGCCGCAGGGCTCGGCCCAGCCACTCGGCGCCGACCCGCACCATCCGGACGTCGAACCGGACGGCGTCCACCACGGCGGCGCGCAGCCCCCGGACGCGCCGCTGCGGCTCGGGGAGGGTCGGCCAGGCCGCTGGGAGCAGGTCTCCGCGGCCCAGGAGGAACCGTGCCGCACGGGTGCTCGCCGCGGCGGGGTCCGCGGCCGGGCGCGCCCAGGGCAGCACGGCGGCGGCGCCGTCGGGGCCGGACACGAGCTCGACGGTGTCACGCACGACCTCCTCGACCGCGTCCGGCCCGAGGATCGCGCGCACCGAGGCGCGCAGCACCACGAGGTCGCCGTCGGCCGTGGTGGCGTCCCCCTCGTCGAGCGCGCCGCCGGGCACGCCGGCCCACAGCGCCGCCACGGCGGCGACCGCGGCAAGGCCGTGGCCGGTGAAGTTGCCGGGCTCCCGCACGAAGACGCTCGCGCGGTCCAGGTCGGGCCGGTCCTCCGCGGCGACGACGCCCGTGACGTCCCAGCCCGGCAGGAGGTGCTCGGTCCGCAGGCCCGTCGCGCCGCTCTCGCCGACGAGAAGGTTGACGCGGTGCACCCGCGTGCCCCGCGGCGGCAGCGGCACGGCGGCCTCCAGCAGGTCGGCGACCACGCGGGCGCGCCCGAGGAACGCGGCCGGCGGCGACCAGCCGCGGGTGACCTGCTGGACCGCGACCACGCGCACCAGGTCCCGGCGCGCGGCCCCGACGAGCTCGAGGAGGTCGGCGTCCCGGGCGTCGTCGCCTGGTCCGACGAGGCGTGCCGGTGCCCGCGCCGGACCGTCGCCGGTCACGACGTCCTCGGCGCGCACCCACACCGACTCGCGCAGCAGACCCGCGGCCGTCCAGCCCTCGGCGAGGGTCCGCAGCGCCGCGCCGGGCTCCCCACCGACGACGAGGACCGACAGGTCGGCGCTCACCAGCGGTCCTCGGTGTCCTCCTCGATGTGCGCCACCGCGCGCCGGAGGTCGGTCAGGGCCGCGAGGATGTCCAGGCGCAGGTCGTAGGACAGCGGCACGTCGAACACGTCCGTGCGCGCCTCCACGCCGGCGAAGAACCGCGAGTAGTTGGCGTGCAGCCGGTCCAGGTGGTCCTCCGCCTCCTCCTGCCGGCCCGAGACCGCGGCCTCGTCCCCGGCCGTGATCCACGCGCGCAGCTCGGTGGCCGGGTTCTCGTACACCTCGTAGCCCCCGCCCCGGCCGGACCGGCCGAGGTCGCGCAGCCGCGCGTACGGGGCCAGCGGCTCCCGGCTCGCCCGGGTGTTGACCTCCACCAGCGCCAGCAGGATCGACTGCAGGACCACGGGAAGGACCTCGCGGCTGTGCACGGCGTCGGTCGCCAGCATCGGGGCGGGGAAGGACCGGAAGCTGCCGCCGCCGCCCGCCTCGTCCGGCACCCAGATCTGGGCGCTGCGGTCGCCGAGTCGCACCTGGTCGAGCAGCCGGGCCGTGAACCAGCCACGGACCATCGCACGGCGGATGGCCGGGGAGATCGGCAGCGACTCCGTCAGCGACCGGGCGCGCCGCCACCGCCAGAACTCGGCGCGGTTGTCCGGGGTGGTGCTGCGCGCGCCCCACTCGCTGGCGATGGGCCGCATCAGCGAGTCGAACACGACCGGCTCGTACGGCGTGGCGAGGACGCTGAAGATGTCCACCGACGCCTCCGTGCCCTCCCCGAGGGCCGCCGCCACCTCCGCGGACCACTGCCCGCGGCTCTGCAGCACCCGGCGCACGACCTCCCGCCCCGGCGAGCGCTCCGGCAGCGGGATCTCGCTGAACGACAGCGCGTGCTGCGCGGAGTGCACGTCGTGGACCTGCACCAGCGCGCCGGGGTTGATCTTCACCAGCGGCGCCGAGGCGTCCAGCGCGGAGATCAGCCCTCCCTCGAAGGCCGCCAGGCGCCGGGCGTGCTCGCGGGGCTCCGCCCGGGCGGGGTCGAGGTGGTCGCGCAGGCCCTCGCCGAGGTAGCGCCCGACGGCGGTGCCCTCGCGGCCGAGCCAGCGCCGCGCCCGGTCGAGCAGCGCGCCGGCGGACGTGGCCACCTCGAAGGAGGCCCGGGAGGGCGCGGCGAGGATCCCCGTCTGCAGGCCGTGGTCGCGCGGGAACCACGCCGTCTGCCGGCGGATCAGGTGCTGGGCGCCGCGCTCGACGTCGTCGGTGTCCAGCAGGAGCTGGCTCACCGCCCCGCGCACCGCGCCGCCCGGCTCTGCGGCCTCCACGGTGCGGGCGACGAGCTCGGTCAGGATCTGCGGGTACCGGCTCGTCGGCTCGAGGAGGAACTCGTTGGGGGCGGCGTGCAGCCGCTGCGGGACGGCGTCGCCCACCGGCCACAGGGCGATGGGGGAGGGGCGCCCGTCCACCGGCGAGCCCTCCTCATGCGCCAGCGCGGCGGTGGCCCGCTCGACGGCCGCGCGCAGCGGCTCGAGCAGGTTGGCGACGAGGTCGGGCAGCAGGGTCGCGGCCATCTCCCGCAGCTCCGCCTCGTCCTGGACGACCAGCACGTCGACGGCGCGGCGCACGCCGGCCACGATGGCCGGCGAGGTGGCGGCCAGGGTGGAGCCGCCCTGCTCGACCTCCTGCGCGACCGCCTGGTCCAGCCCCAGCGCCCACCGGTGGTGGCGCGCCGCCTCCTCGCGCAGCTCCTCGCGGGTGGCCTGCAGCTCGGTCGCGAGCATCGCCAGCACCCCGGCGGTGACGGGCCCGCCGTGGGCGGCGAGGAACCGGGCGGTGCGGTCGCTCAGGTGCTCCTGGATCTCGGCCACCCACTCCCGGCCGCGCGCCTGCCGCGCCAGCCGGAGCGCGTCGCGGAAGGCGGGCTCCCTGGCGGCGCACTCGGTGAGGATCCGGTGGCGGACCTCGACGGCGGAGAGCCCCTTGTCGCCGATCCCCTCCACGACCCGCCGGTGCAGCGCGTCGGCCAGGCTCCGGGCGAGCGCCGCCTGGTTCTCCGGCCGCAGCCCGTCGAGGACGTCGTGGCGGTCCTCGCCCCGGTCGCTCAGGCCGGAGGCGGCGAGGAAGGCCCCGAAGACGTCCTGGGCCACGTCCGCGACGAGCCGTCGCGGGATGCGCTCGTCGCCGGGCAGCCGCAGCTCCTCGTGGCGGCGCAGCACGCGCTCGACGGCGGCGCGTGCGAGGTGCTCGGCCGCGTAGTCGCGGAACCGGTCGCGGCCCAGCCCCACGCGCGCCGAGCCGAGCGCGGTGAACGGGGTCTCGGTGCCGGCGGCGTGGACGGGCAGGTGGTCGGTGACCGACTGCGCGACGGCGGACCAGTTGCCCTGGACCGTGGCGGTCAGGCGGTCCTGCAAGGTCTCGCTGGTGACCCACGATGCGATCGAGCGGCCCATGGCACGGTAGACGTCGTTCTGGGTGCCGAAGGAGACCTGCTCGTTGCGGCTGCCGACGAGGAAGGGGTACCGGGGACCGAGCCGGTTCACCGCGCCGAGCTGGATGCCGTGCGCCGCCAGCAGGCTGGACGTCTCCTCGCCCGGGCCGTCGGTGTTCCAGTACCCGGCCAGCAGCTCGCCGAGGGTCGCCAGGGAGTTGGGCCGCACGCCGCGGCGCTGCTCCTCGGGAAGGTAGTCGAACACGTCGGGGGAGTAGAGCAGGCCGATGCTCTCCGAGGCCCAGGGGTCCCCGAGCGCGCGGACGGCGTCGCACACGTCGATGACCGCACCCGCGCCGGTGCCGCCCGCCACGGAGCACACGACGAGCACCACCGGGTCCGGCGCCGCGGCCGCGGGCGCGCCCCCGAGCAGCCGGGTGGCGCCCTGCAGCTCGCTGACGACCTCCGCGCCCGTCAGCGCCCGGCGCGCGGCGGCGACGGCGTCGCGGACCTCCTGCAGGCCGGCGAGCGTGATCACCCGCCCGAGCGCCCGGTACTGGCCGGCGCCCTTGCTCGCCGGGATGTTGACCTTCCCGGGGTCGGGGCGCCAGGTGCCCATCGCCTCGGCGACGGCGGTGCGCCCGGTGCCGGCCAGGGCGGCGTCGATGTGCCGGTACGTCAGCCCGGTCTTGACCAGGCCGTGGTAGCTCCCGGGCGGCAGCTGCGGCGGCAGGTCGGGGTCGTTGCCGTCGGCCTGGGTCGGCACGTCGATGTGGACGAACTGCCAGGCGGCCGGCAGATCGTCCTGCCAGCCGAGCTGCTCCATGCGCCGCAGCAGCTCGTCGCGGACGACCCGGAGCGTCTTCCCGCCCGAGCCGCCCACACCGATCATGAGGAACGGACGCAGCATGTGCCCTCACCCTCCTCGGAAGACCGACGGCGGACCGTCGTCCGGCCCGGTGCCGGCGTCGTCGTCGCGCGGCCGGCGCCGGCCGCCGGGCGGGGCGGGCGCGCCGTCCTCCCACCTCGGGCCCACGCCGTCGTCCCGTCTGGTGCCGCCGTCGTCCCACCGGATGCCCGCACCGGGCGGCGGCACGGTCGGCACGTCCGGCCCGTGTCCCTGCCACACCGGCCGGTACTGCGGCTCCGCCTCGGTCACGGGGGCGGCGGCGGCGTCCGGCTCGGGCCGCAGCGCCTCCACCCGCTCGTGCACGTCCTCCCACACCGCGCCGCTGCGCGCGGCCTCCGCCAGCTGGGCGTCGACGAGATCCCGCAGCCCGTGCGTCTCCTCGGCCACGGACACCAGGCGCCCGCGGACGTCGCCGTCCGGGCCGGGGTGCGCCAGCGCGAGGTACAGCCGCGACCCGAGGCCGAAGCCTGCCCGCGCGCGCTGCCCGTCGACCCACGGCTCGTGGCGCTCGGTGCTGGCCACGAGCTCGCCGGAGGCGCTGCGGACCCAGGCCGCCGGCTCGGCGAACGGGACCAGCGGCAGCGTCCTGGAGAACCGCAGGCCGGCGGCGTCCAGGCGGGTGACCCGGCGCGGCGCCTGGGCATCGAGGTAGCCGAAGTCCTCGGGGGTCAGCAGCGCGGCGGCGCCGTCCGTGCGACGTGGCCCGTCGGGGGTGAGCACCACCGGGACGCTGGCCACGCGTGTGCGTGGGCCCACGCCGTACCGGGCGACCGCCGCGTTGCCCACCCAGCCGATGGCGCACGGCAGGGCGAGCGCGAGCAGGACCAGCGCGGCCGTCAGGCCCCAGCGCAGCGGCTCGTCCACGGGCCGCACCAGCGCGGCCGTCACGGGGACCGCCACGGTCGTGCTCTGGCCGTCCACCGCGGTGAGGGTGAGGTCGAGGCGTCCGTCGACGCGGCCGTCGGCCGGGGCCCCGGTGGTCAGCCGGAAGTCCCAGCGCCGCTGCTCCCCGGCGGGCAGGTCCACGCACCGGTCCGCGGAGCCGACGGCAGGGTTTCCGGCCTCCGGGGGGCCGGTCAGCGTGCCCGGGGCGTAGCAGGCGCGGGTGGGCCCGCGGTCGCTGCCGGTCAGCTCGAGGGCCGCGGTCGCGGTCGTCGTGCCCTCCAGGGCGGGGAACTCGAGGCGTGAGGTGTCCAGCCGCGGGAAGGCCGGGGGCAGGGACGCGGTGACGGACGTCGTCGCGGCGACCGGGCCGAGCCGGATGCCGCTCGGCGCGCTGACGGCCGCCGCGCTCGCGGACAGCTCCACCGCCGCCGGGCTGCCGCCCGGAACGGCGACCTCGCCCGCAGCCACGCCGGCGGTCAGCGCCCCGACCGGCACCTGGGTGCCGCCCGCACGCAGGGTCAGGTCGAGGGACCGGTACACGTCGGGATCGACGGGGGTGCCGTCGCCGAACCGGGCGGTCGCCTGGACCCGTGACGGCTCGCCGACCACGAGGCCGTCCGGCGCCGCGACCGTGAGGCTGACGCCCCAGACGTAGTAGAGGTCGACGGCCGCCTGTTCGTCGGTGCCGGTCTCCAGCCCCCACTCCACGGAGGTGGGCGGTCCGGCCGGGTAGGTGACGGAGACGACGGTGAGACCCCCGCCCGAGGTGACGGACACCGCGGCGCCGTCCACCGTCGTCGAGCCCGGGCGCAGCTCGTGCCGGCCGCCGCCGGGGCCGACCAGCCGCGGCGGGGAAGACGTCTCGACCACCGCGCGGAAGCCGGCCAGGCCCGGGTCGACCGGGACGGTGAGCCGGCCGTCCGGGCACGCCGGGCCGGGGCAGCCGGCGCCCTCCGCCTGCCGGCCGCCCTCGATGAGCGCGCCCACGCCGGCGAACAGGCGTCGCAGCGCCGCGGGCTGGTCGGCGCGCAGGTACGCGCCCGGGGCGGCGTCGGGTGCGAGCGGCTGCGTGCCGCAGCTGGTGCCGTCGCCCGCCCCCTCGGCGATCGCGCGCAGCTCCTCCCGAGCGGCGGGCGGCACGGCACCCGGGCCGGAGTCGGTGAACAGCGCGACCGCGACCACCGGGATGCGGGCGCCGCGCAGGACGTCGACGAGGCCCTGGGGGTCGCACAGCTGGGCCGCGGCGGCCTGCTCGGAGCCGGCGACGTCGAGCTCGCCGTCGGTGAACCACAGCACCACCGGGCACGAGGAGCCCTGGAGATCGGCCTGGCGGGATCGGAGGGACTGCTCCGCGCCGCGCAGCGCCACCCGGTAGTCGGTCTGCTCGTCGCGGTTGCGGCCCGGCAGCTCCTCGCGGGCGGCGCGCAGCAGGTCGTCCGCATGACCTCCCTCCACGGCGCCCCAGGGCACGAGGTCGTCGTAGTCCGAGCTGAAGGCGGCGAGGCTGGCCTCGACGGAGAGCCGCCCCGCGGAGGCCTGCTGCAGCCCGGCGAGGGAGTCCACCGCCGTCTCGATGCCGTCCACCCGCCGGTTCTGCGGGTCGGTGTCGCGCAGGCTGCTCGACCCGTCGACGACGATGGCGACGAGCAGGTGCTCGGCGTCGGCGGCGCAGCCCGCGATCCGGGCGAAGGTGCTCTGGCCGACGTCGCTGAGCGGCTCGGTCCGGGCGGCGGCGGGCGGCCCCAGCACGAGGAGCAGCGCCGCCGCGACGAGGAGCCAGGCCACCCGCAGCACTCTCATTTGGCCAGCTCCGTCGCGACCACGAACGCGTGCCACGCGCCGGAGGCCAGGCCCAGGACGACGGCGAGGGTGGCCAGCCGGTCCAGCCGGGCCCGCGGGTTGTACCAGGCAGAGCCGCTCGCGCGCCGGCGGAGGATCCGATGGACCTGCACCAGGACGGTGACCGTCAGGGCCCCGAGGACGTACCCGGCCACCGCGGCACGGAAGCTCGTCCGGGCGCCGCCCGCGAGCTCGACCGCGACGAGCGCCACGGACACCACGGCGGCGGCGAGGGAGGCCGACGACGGCCACGCCGGTGCGCGGACGCCGCGCGAACCCGCTCTGCCCTGAGCCATCGGCGCCCTTCCCGTCACTCGGCTGGAGCACCTTGGGAATGAACGGTACTCGCGCACCGTGTGACGCGGCAGCCGGAACCCCGCAGGGGGCGGCCGGATCCCGTCGGGACGGCGGAGCGGGTGCGGCCGCTGTGGGGCCCACCCCGTGCACCGTGAAGCCATGAGGTCTCGCCCCGTGCGTCGGGGAACGGCAAGGCCCCGCACACCTGGTGTGCGGGGCCTTGACCGTGCGGGTCAGCTGCCGAGGCGCTGGACGACGTCGGCGAGCGAGGGGTTGGTCGCCGCGGAGCCGTCCGGGAAGACAACGGTGGGCACGGTCTGGTTGCCCCCGTTGACGGACTCGACGAACTGCGCCGAGGCCCCGTCCTCCTCGATGTTGACCTCGTTGTACGGGATGCCCTCGCGGTCCAGCTGCGTCTTCAGCCGGCGGCAGTAGCCGCACCAGGTGGTCGAGTACATGGTGATGGTGCCGGCCTCAGGCGTCTGGGTCGTCATGAAGCACTCCTCTCGTCGTCTCTTGAACAACACCGCTGGTCCGATTCTTCCTCATGCGGGGCGGCGCCGTCCGCCCGCGAGGGACCGGCCGACCGCGCGGCCGGACCTGGGCGGCGAGGGGACCGGTGGACGGGCGTGCGAGCCTGTCGGCGCCGGCTGAGAGACTGGCAGGGATGAGTACCGAAGAGCTGCTGGCGGCGTTGGACGACGACCAGCGCGCCGTGGCCGAGAACCTCACCGGCCCGCTGTGCGTGCTGGCGGGGGCGGGCACGGGCAAGACCCGCGCGATCACCTACCGGATCGCCAACGGCGTCCGGTCCGGGGTGTACAACCCCCAGACGGTCCTGGCCGTGACCTTCACCGCACGCGCCGCGGGGGAGATGCGCTCCCGGCTGCGGGACCTCGGCGTCGGCGGGGTGCAGGCGCGCACCTTCCACGCCGCGGCGCTGCGCCAGCTGTCCTACTTCTGGCCCCGGGCCGTGGGCGGCTCCCTGCCGCGCATCGCCGAGCACAAGGCCTCCCTGGTGGCCGAGGCCGCCGGCCGGCTCGGTCTCGGCGCGGACCGCACGGCCGTGCGGGACCTCGCCGGCGAGGTCGAGTGGGCGAAGGTCTCCCTGGTCGATGCCGAGCACTACGTCGCCAAGGCCACGAGGGCAGGTCGCGAGGGCGCCGCCGGTCACGACCACGCCACCATCGCGCGCCTGCTGTCGGTGTACGAGGACGTCAAGCACGAGCGCGGCGTCATCGACTTCGAGGACGTCCTGCAGCTCCTCGTGGGCATCCTCCGCGAGCAGGAGAGCATCGCGGCCGAGGTCCGGGCGCAGTACCGCCACTTCGTCGTCGACGAGTACCAGGACGTCTCCCCGCTCCAGCAGCGCCTGCTTGACCTGTGGCTGGGACGCCGCCGGGAGATCTGCGTGGTGGGCGACGTCTCCCAGACGATCTACTCCTTCACCGGCGCGACCCCGGACTTCCTCACGAACTTCCCGCGCTCCTACGAGGGCGCGAAGGTGGTCCGGCTCGTGCGGGACTACCGCTCCACGCCGCAGGTCGTGGACCTGGCCAACAGGGTGCTGGCGCGGGCCGGCCGGCACCGCTCCTCGGCCGCGGTCGAGCTCGTCGCGCAGCGGCCCTCCTCCGTGCCCGTGCGGTTCGAGACGTACGACGACGACCTCGCCGAGGCGCGCGGCGTCGCCGAGCGCATCGCCGCTCTGCGGGACCAGGGCGTGCCGCTGAGCGAGATCGCCGTCCTCTACCGCACCAACAGCCAGTCCGAGGCCCTCGAGCAGGCGCTCGCGGACGCCGGCGTCGGCTACCTCGTGCGCGGCGGCGAGCGGTTCTTCTCGCGCCGGGAGGTGCGCGAGGCGATCGTCATGCTGCGCGGGGCGGTGCGCTCCAGCGAGGGGCAGCCCATGCCCGAGGCCGTGCGGGACGTCCTGGCCTCGGTCGGCTGGGCCCCCAAGGCGCCGTCGGCGCGCGGCGCCGTGCGAGAGCGCTGGGAGTCGCTCAACTCCCTCGTCACGCTCGCCGACGACCTGGCCGCGACCCGCGGGGCGGACATGGCCGGGCTCGTCGCCGAGCTCGACGACCGCATGGCCGCCCAGCACGCCCCGACCGTCGACGGCGTGACCCTGGCCAGCCTGCATGCCGCCAAGGGCCTGGAGTGGGACGCCGTGTTCATCGTCGGCGTCTCCGAGGGGCTGCTGCCCATCTCGCTCGCCGAGGGCGACGACGCCGTGGCCGAGGAGCGGCGCCTGCTCTACGTCGGCATCACCCGCGCCCGGGAGCACCTCCAGCTCTCCTTCGCGCGCGCCCGTCAGGTGGGCGGCCGGGCCTCGCGCAAGCGGTCCCGCTTCCTCGACGGCATCTGGCCCGACGAGGGCGCCGGGCGCTCGCGGCTCTCGCGCCGCGCCGCCATGCGGGCGCGGACCGAGTCGTTCTTCGAGGAGAACCCGGCGGACGCCGAGCTCTTCGAGCGGCTGCGGACCTGGCGCGGCGAGCTGGCGAAGGCCATCAGCAAGCCCGCCTACACGGTTCTGCACGACACGACCCTGCAGCAGATCGCCACGGCGAAGCCCAAGGACCTGCGCCAGCTGGCCGTGCTGCGCGGGATCGGCGCCACGAAGCTCGAGGCCTACGGCCCCCAGGTGCTCGCCGTCGTCCGCGGAGAAGAGGTCGACGTCCAGGAGTGGCTGGCCCGCTGACGCGCGGGGCCGGTGGGCGCAGCAGCGACGCCGTTGCGATCCTCCCGCGGGATGACCCCCGCCACGCCACCTCCGCCTTGCGGATGATTTTCCCGAGAGACCTGGAAAAAGAATTGCCCCGCCGGATCGGCCGGGTCTAGTCTCCACCACGTCCGAGTTGACCGGGTCCCGCCTAGCCAGCGACAAGGGATCCCCGCCGATTTCAGGGAGGTGCCAGTTGTGATGAGGAACGTGCTTGCCATGCCGACGTCGGCTCGTGATGCGCACATCTCCAACGGCACCGCCGCGGTGCGGCCGTGCTCCGCCGCGCCCATCGGCACTGCCGAGGGACACGTGCGCCTTCGCCCCGCCTTCGGCACCTCGCGAGGGACCGCCTCCCGGACCTAGGACTGCACCAGCTGCTCCTCACCGGCCGCGCGATCCCCATCGGGTCCGCGGCCGTCGTCATCTCGGCGACCTGCCCGGCCCACGCCCCGGACAGTGAACGACCACAGGAGCAGCCGTGCAGCTCACCGCACTTCTCGACCAGATCAGCCAGGGATCTTCCAGCACCTGGCCCGCCACGGCGCCGCGCAGCATGGCGGACCTCGGCGGCTGGGGCGTGCTGTCGACCCCCGCCAACCCGGGGACCGCCACGCCGTGCCAGCAGGCCGAGGACACCGACCTGTGGTTCGCCGAGCGGACCGCCGACGTCGAGCAGGCCAAGGCGCTGTGCCGCAGCTGCCCGGTGCGCGAGGCCTGCCTCGCCGGTGCCCTCGAGCGGCAGGAGCCGTGGGGCGTGTGGGGCGGCGAGGTCTTCCTCGACGGCGTCGTCATCGCCCGCAAGCGCGGCCGTGGACGCCCCCGCAAGGACGAGCCGACCGCCTGATCCCCGGCCGGGCCGCTCGGCCAGGCCGGCGGCGCCGGGCGGCAGAGTCCGGCGGCGCCGGGCGGCAGGGGCCGGCGGAACCCGCAGGGACCGACCGCCGGTGGTCAGGTCGCGAGAGCGGCCTCGGCCACCGGCGGTTCCCGCGTCTCCAGGTCCGTGCACCCGCACTCCGGGTGCACGGACCAGCGGCGCACCACGGGCAGCGGGTCCGCGGCCCCCACCTCGAGCGTCGCGCCGAGGACCGCCACCTCCCGCCCGTCCAGCCACGCCAGCACCTGGTGCGCGGCCAGCGCGGCGCCCAGCTGGCTCACGGTCGCCTCGGTGCCGGTGGGGGCCTCGGCGCGCAGCTGGGTCGCCACCGCGGGCCAGCACGGGTCGGCGTCCGTGCGGTGGAGGTCCACGCACCGGGTGCACGGGCCGCGGCCGGGCACCACGAGCGGCCCGACGGCGACGTCGACCTCCCCGACGACCACCGGCATGTGGACCACGTCGTCCCGCACGAGCGGGCGCAGCCGCACCGGGTCGGCGACCGCCGTGGAGACGGCGACGACCACGTCCGGGCGCGTGCCGGGCGCGGCCGCGGTGCGCAGCCGGGGGAACGTCGAGCGCAGCTGGGCCACCGCCTGCTCCCGCCGCCGCCGGCCGACGTCGCGGGGGTGGTACGGGCCGAGGTCCGACTCCGTCACCGTCGTCGGGTCGGCGAGCAGCAGGGTGCCCACGCCGGCGGTGGCGAGGAACGTCGCGAGGTTCACGCCGAGCCGGTCCAGCCCGAGGACGGCCACGACGGCCGCCGCCCGGGCCGAGGAGACGGCTGCGCCGTCGGCGTCCGGGCGGAGGCGCGCCCAGTAGGCCTCCTCGGGCGTGCGCGGGGTGGGTGAGGCGCCCCGGCCGGGCTCCGGTGCCAGGACGCCCGACCGCGTGAGCAAGGTGACGAGCTCGCGCACCCGGTCGGCGCCCACGCCCGCCGTGCGGCCGACGCGGACGAGGTCGGCCTCGGTCGGGGCGTGACGCAGGTGATCGAGCACCCGCTGCTCGCCCGGCGTCAGGTCCTCCAGCACGACGGCGCAGCGCGGGTCGGCGCCGATCTGGCTCTCGCCCTCGCGCCGCCACAGCACCACCAGTCCCGGTCTCAGCCGCATCCTTCCCCCCTCGAGGTGCCGTCCAGGGGCACGAGGGTGGCACGGACGCACGCGCCGGCGCCCGGCCGCGCGGTGGCCCTGTGGACAGCTCCGGGGAGCGGCCGCTACTCCCGGCCGGGTCCGCCGTCGGCCGGCGGCTCACCGTCGGCGGGCGGCTGGTCCTCGGGCGTCTCGTCCTCGGGCGCCTGCGACGGGTGCAGCGTGCCGTCGAGCAGCGCGGCGAGGGCCGCGTCGACGTCCTCCTCGGCCGCCCGGGCCGCCTGACGGGCGGCGACGAAGCCCTGGGGGTCGTCCAGCTCCTCGGGCGTGGGCATCAGGTCGGGGTGGGACCAGAGGGCGTCGCGCTTGGCCACGCCCCGCGCCGCGCCGAGCGAGGCCCACAGCGCCGCGGCCTCGCGCAGGCGGCGCGGCCGCAGCTCCAGCCCGACGAGCGCGGCGAACGTCTGCTCGGCCGGTCCTCCGGTCGCCCGGCGGCGGCGGAGCATCTCGCGCAGCGGCACCGCGTGCGGCAGGTGCGCCGCGACCGCCTGCGCGGTGACCTCCTCGACCCAGCCCTCCACGAGCGCCAGCGCCGTCTCCAGCCGCAGCAGCGCCGCCTTCTGGGCGGGGGACTGCTCGAGCGCGAACACGCCGCCCGAGAAGGCCTCGCGCAGCTCCTCCGGGTTGGTGGGGTCGATCCCGCGGACCGCCTCCTCCATGGCGTCGGTGTCGATGGTGATCTCGCGCGCGTAGGACTCGACGATGCCGAGAAGGTGGGCGCGCAGCCACGGCACGTGGGTGAAGAGCCTGGCGTGGGCCACCTCCCGCACCGCGAGGAAGAGGCGTACCTCGTCGGCGGGGGCGTCCAGGCCCTGGCTGAACTCCGCGACGTTGGCCGGCACGAGTGCGGACAGCGGCTCCTCCACGAGCGGCAGCCCCGTGTCCGCGGGGCCGAAGGCGTCGCGGGCGAGGGTGCCGACCGCCTGCCCCAGCTGCATGCCGAAGACGGCGCCGCCGAGCTGGCGCAGCATGCCCTGCGCCGCGCCCATCTGCCGGGCGAGGGCCTGGACCTCCGGCGGCATGTGCTCGCTCTGCGCCGAGATGGTGTCCACCAGCGCCTGCGCGACCGAGGCGGCCACCGGCTCGGACAGCCGCTTCCACGTGGGCAGGGTCCGCTCCACCCACTCCGCCCGGCTCCACGACTCCTGTCGCCCGCCGGCCGGGCCCAGCTCGGTGGCCGTGTCGAGCCAGAGATCGGCCACGGACAGCGCGGAGCGCACCCGCTCGGCCTCGGCCGCGGTGACGGCCGGGTCTCCGCCGGTGTGCGCCGTCTGGCGTGCGAGGTTCTTGGCCAGGTCCCAGTTCACGGGGCCGCCGCCGCCCGAGGCGAGGAGCTGCTGCATCTGCGTGAGCATCATCATCAGCTGGTTGCGGTCGGTGGGCAGGCCCGCAGCGCGGGACATCGCCTCCGGGTCGAGCCCGCTCGCCCGCATCGCGCGGAGCGCCTCCTCCGCGGCCTCCGGGCCCATCATCGAGCGCAGCAGCTCCTCCCAGCTGTTCGGCTCGCCGCCCTGGGTGGGGTCCTGGCTCATCGCGTACTCCTCGGTGTCGTGGAGCACCACGGTAACCGCCGGTCGAGGGCGGAAGCATGGGCGGGCCCGGTCGGACGGCGGGGGTTCGCTCAGGGCGCAGATGAGCAGCTCGGAGGCGCCCTCGCCGGCGCCTTGGGCACCTGCACCTGCGCCTGCGCCTCCGCTGCGCCTCCACCTGTGCCTGCACTCGCACCTGCCCCGGCACATCGGCAAGACGACCAGCACCGGCTCCCCGCTCCCCAGCCGCCGTTCAGGCGCGTGCGGCATGATGGCCCGGTGATTTCCCCGGGTACCCGCCGCTCCGGCCGACGCGCGTCGTCGTGGACCGGTCCGGCGGGTGCCGAGCGCGGCGACGCGGCCGGCGATCCCGCGGCGGGCGCCCACGGCGATACGTCCGACGGGCCCCGGGGAGGTGCCGAGGCCGCCGCCGCCACGGCCGGCCGGGACGGTACCCGCGGTACCGCCACGGCCGGCCCGGGCGACCACCCCGGCGCCACCGACCCCGACCTCTCGGAGCCCGACGACGAGACGCCCCTCGTCTCGCGGCGCTCCGTCACGCTCGTCGTCTCCGGCGCGGCGCTCGCGCTGCTCCTGCTCGTCATGATGCTGGTGCCGCTTCCCTACGCCGTCCAGCGCCCGGGCCCCACCGTGAACACCCTCGCGGAGGTGGAGGGGGAGCCGCTGATCTCCGTGGAGGGCGCCGAGACCTACCCGGCCGGCGACGGCGAGCTGCGGCTCACCACCGTGTCCGTCTCCGGCGGGCCCGGCTACCCGGTCACCGCCGTGGACGTCCTCGAGGGATGGGTCTCGCGCAGCGATGTGGTCGTGCCCCGCGAGGCGGTCTTCCCCGAGGGCACCACCCGGGAGTCCCTCGACGCGGAGTCCGGCGCCCAGATGACCTCCTCCCAGACGAACGCCACCGTGGCGGCGCTGGAGGAGCTCGGGTACGAGGTCCCCATGGTCCTCACCGTCGGCGGCACCGCCCCCGGCTCGGGCGCCGAGGGCCTGCTCCTCCCCGGCGACGTCGTCCGGTCCATCCACCCCGAGGGCGGCTCGCGCACGGAGGTGCAGAGCTTCTCGGACCTCTCCGGCGTGCTCGCGACGACGCCGCCCGGCACCACGGTCGGCATCGGCGTCCTCCGCGGCGGCGAGGACGTCACGGTGGACGTGGCCACCATGGCACCGCCCGTTCCCGAGCCCGCCCTCGAGGGCCAGGAGCCGCCGGAGGGCAGCGTCCTCGGGGTGGTCCTGGAGCCGGACGTCGAGCTCCCGGTCCAGGTCTCCTTCGACATCGAGAACATCGGCGGCCCCAGCGCCGGGACCATGTTCGCGCTGGGGATCATCGACACGCTCACCCCCGGCGAGATGACCGGCGGGGAGCAGATCGCCGGCACCGGCACCATGAACCTCGCCGGTGAGGTCGGAGCCATCGGCGGCATCCAGCAGAAGCTGATCGGTGCCCGGCGCGACGGCGCCGAGTGGTTCCTGGCGCCGTCGGACAACTGCGACGAGGTGGTCGGTCACGTGCCCGACGGCCTGCGCGTGGTCTCGGTGTCCACGCTGGGGCAGGCGCGCGACGCCGTCGAGGCCATCGGCACCGGCGACGGCGGCGAGCTGCCGACCTGCGCGGCGGGGTAGGTTCCGCCGGTCGATCCGGCCCCGCGGCTAGGCGAACGTCGAGCGCAGCGCGGCCACCAGGCCCGGCACGGCCTCGGGGGAGCCGCCGACGGCGTCGTCGGAGTCGTGGCTGCGGGCGCGCAGGGCGCACCAGGACTCGCCCGTGCGCAGCACGCCCGCCGCCATGCGCACGTCCTCGCGCGCGGGGTGGTTCATCAGGTACTCCACCGCTGCCTGCGGGTCCGCGGGCATCCCCTGCTCCGCCTCCGGCGGCACGACCATGCGCTCGACGACGATCGCGGCGCCGTCGACGGCGTCGGGCCAGGCGAGCTGGCCGAGCAGCTCCTCCAGCGTGCCCGCCCCGGGCAGGCCGTCCTGCTCGATGCTCGTGAGGTGCTCGGCATCCTCCTCGGCCGCCCGGACGGCCTCCGCCGGCAGCTCGCGCGCGAGGCCCGGGTTCTGGGCGAGCGCGTCGGCCGTGCGCACCAGCGCGAAGACGAACACGGGTCCGTCCCACCCGAGCGAGGCCACGTGCCGCTCCAGATCCAGCACCGCCGAGCGCAGGGCTCCTTCACGCGCGGTCATGGGCGCCGCCGGTTGCTCCGTCATGCCCCCATGATCGCAGCACCGGCTGGGGCCGCCCGGCCGCGGCGAGCCGGCCATCTGTGGGAACCTTGGGTGCGGACCGGACGTTTCAGAGTTGGAGGCGCTGCGCCACAGGTGGCCGCCCGCGTCCGCACATACCCGATACTGCTCGACCTACTGAGGTGCTGCTCCGTGACCACCGCATCCGTCCCCCGTCCGCCCGGCTCGAGGAGGGAGGGCCAGCGCAGAGGGGCGCTGGTCCCCACCGTCGTTGTCCTCGCCATCCTGGCCGCCATCGTCATGTCGGCGGCGCAGGTGTGGACCGAGGTGCAGTGGTTCGAGCAGCTGGACTTCACGCAGGTGCTGGTGACCGAGTGGCTCACCCGCGCCGCCCTCTTCGTCGTCGGGTTCGTGGTCATGGGCGGGGCCGTCCTGCTCAACCTCCACCTGGCGTACTCCCGCCGCCAGGTCTACCCGCCCACCACCCCGGAGGAGCGCAACCTCGACCGCTACCGCGAGAGCGTCGAGCCGCTGCGCAGGCTGGTGATGATCGGCGCGCCGGTGGTGCTGGGGCTCTTCGCCGGGGCGAGCCTGTCGGGTCAGTGGCGCTCGGTGCTGACGTGGATCAACGCGGAGCCCTTCGGTGAGCGCGACCCGCAGTTCGGGCTGGACATCGGCTTCTTCGTCTTCATCCTGCCGGTGGTGCGCTCGCTCGTGTCGTTCCTCATGACGGTCGTGTTCATCGCCGCCGTCGCCGCGATCATCACGCACTACCTCTACGGCGGGATCTCCCTGGCCCCGCGCCAGCAGCGGGTCACGCCGGCGGCCCGCGTGCACCTGTCCGTGCTCGCCGCCGTGTTCGTCCTGCTCATCGCCGCGAGCTACTGGCTGGACCGCTACTCGCTGCTGGTCGGGGACGCCGGCCGCTTCGCCGGCGCGTCCTACACGGACGTCAACGCCAACCTGCCCGCCAAGTCGATCCTGGCTGGCATCGCGCTGGTCGTCGTCGTGCTGTTCGTGGTCACCGCGTTCAAGGGCACCTGGCGGCTCCCGGCCGCCGGCATCGCGCTGATGGTGCTCTCCGCGATCGTGGTGGGCTCGGTGTACCCGGCCATCGTCCAGCGCTTCCAGGTCGAGCCCAACGCCGTCGAGGCGGAGTCGCCGTACATCCAGCGCAACATCGACGCGACGCTCGCCGCCTACGGCCTCGAGAACATCGAGACGCAGACCTACTCCGCGACCACCGAGGCCGAGGCCGGCCAGCTGCGCGAGGACAGCCAGTCCACCGCGTCCATCCGGCTGCTCGACCCGAACATCGTCGCCCCGACGTTCAACCAGCTCCAGCAGAACCGCCAGTACTACGGCTTCGCCGACCCGCTGGCGGTGGACCGCTACGAGATCGACGGCGAGAAGCGCGACACCGTCATCGCGGTCCGCGAGCTCAACCAGAACGGCCTGGGCGAGAACCAGCGCACCTGGGTCAACGACAAGACCGTGTACACCCACGGGTTCGGCGCGGTGGCCGCGTACGGCAACACCCTCTCCTCCGACGGCCGCCCGGCGTTCTACGAGCAGGGCATCCCGTCCACCGGCGAGCTGGGCGAGTACGAGCCGCGCGTGTACTTCGGCGAGAACAGCCCGGAGTACTCCATCGTCGGCGCGCCCGAGGGCACCGAGCCGTGGGAGCTGGACTACCCCGACGACGACGCCCCCAACGGCCAGGTCAACAACACCTACACCGGGAACGGCGGCCCCTCGGTGGGGAGCTTCTTCAACAAGCTGCTCTACGCGCTGAAGTTCGGCGACATGCAGATCCTCTTCTCCGACCGCGTGACCGACGAGTCGCAGATCCTCTTCGACCGCGACCCGCACACCCGCGTCGCCAAGGTGGCGCCGTACCTCACCCTCGACAACCGCGCCTACCCGGCCATCGTGGACATGGACGACGACCCGGGCACGCCCAAGGATCTGGTGTGGATCGTCGACGGGTACACCACCACCAACGACTACCCGTACTCCGCCCGCGAGTCGCTGGAGGAGGCCACCACGGACTCCGTGGTCACCGCCAACGGCACGCCCGTCGCGGTGGGCGTGGCCCCGGAGCAGGTCAACTACATCCGCAACTCCGTCAAGGCGGTGGTCAACGCCTACGACGGCGAGGTGACCCTGTACGAGTGGGACGAGCAGGACCCGATCCTGCAGACCTGGGAGAACGTCTTCCCGGACCAGATCCAGCCGGTCAGCGAGATCAGCGGCGACCTGATGAGCCACATGCGCTACCCCGAGGACCTGTTCAAGGTCCAGCGCGAACTGCTCACCCAGTACCACGTCACCGACGCCGCGTCGTTCTACTCCGGGTCGAACTTCTGGAACATCCCGGAGGACCCGACGGTCGGTGACGTGCCGCAGCCGCCGTTCTACCTGACCATGCAGATGCCCGGCCAGGAGGAGGCGCAGTTCTCCCTGACCACGAGCTTCATCCCGGGCGGCCAGACCGAGCGCAACATCCTCACCGGCTTCCTCGCCGTGGACTCCGAGACGGGGGACACGCCGGGGGAGGTCCGGGAGGGCTACGGCCAGATGCGCCTGCTGGAGCTGCCGAGCGACGTCACGGTGCCCGGTCCCGGCCAGGTGCAGAACAACTTCAACTCCAACCCGACCGTCTCCACCGAGCTGAACCTGCTCAGCCAGGGCGGGTCGGACGTGCTGCTGGGCAACCTCCTCACGCTGCCGGTCGGCGGCGGCCTGCTGTACGTCCAGCCGGTCTACGTCCAGGCGTCGTCCGGCACGCAGTACCCGCTGCTGCAGCGCGTGCTCGTCTCCTTCGGTGACGAGATCGGCTTCGCCTCGACCCTCGACGAGGCGCTCGACCAGGTCTTCGGTGGCGACTCGGGCGCCGAGGCCGGCGACGCCGAGGTCCAGCCGGAGACGCCGGACGGCCAGGCGCCGCCGAGCGGCACCACCGAGGTGCCGGCCGCGGCCCAGGAGCGCCTGACCCAGGCGCTCGCCGACGCCCAGCAGGCGCTGGAGGACAGCAACACCGCGCTGGCCCAGGGCGACTGGACCGCGTACGGCGAGGCGCAGGAGCGACTGACCACCGCCATCGGCGAGGCCCTGGCCGCCGAGGAGGAGATCGCCGCCTCGGCCGGCGAGGCCCCGGCGGAGGGCGGCCAGGCCCCGGCCGGCGGCGGCGAGGCCCCGGCCGGCGGCGGCGGGGCGCCCGCCGACGCCGGCGAGTCGGCGGCGTAGCGCCAGAGCCACGGAGGGGCCGCCCGCGAGGGCGGCCCCTTCGTCGTCGGTGGGGCCCCTCCGTCGTCGGTGCGGCCCCTCCGTCGTCGGGGGCGCGGCCGTACGGCTGCGCCGCGTCGTCGGGCGCCGTGGTGTGAGCAGGGGCACCCCGGACCGATTTGCCAGGGCTGTTCACGGCGACGTAACCTGTACAGGCCGACGCGGGGTGGAGCAGCTCGGTAGCTCGCCGGGCTCATAACCCGGAGGTCGCAGGTTCAAATCCTGCCCCCGCTACTGCAGGTAGTTGACACGAGGGCCCGGTCACCGATCAGGTGGCCGGGCCTTTCGCCTGCCCGGCGTGCTGGCACGATCGCGCAGCACGGCTCACCATCTTCGTGGCCCACGTGCGCACGAAGGAGCAGGCCATGCCGGAGCCCGGGTACGACGGCTTCGCCGTCCGGTCATCGCCCCCGCCCGTCCGGCAGGCCGGGACGACGACGGCCCGCGTGCGGGCAAGCGACACCGGCGGTGGCGCCGTTCCGGCCGTGGTTCGCGCCCAGATGCTGGCGACCGGGCACTGGGGCCTGCTGGCGACCCGCAGCATGACCTGGGCCGAGGTGCTCGGGCGGATCGCCGCCCACCTGACCATGACCTCCGCCGGGCTCGTCTCCCTCGCCCTGGTGGTCCAGGTGTCCGGGTTCTGCACCGCCTTCCGCGCCCTCTCGATCAGCATCTCCGGCGCCGTGCTGCTCCTCGGGACCCTCACGATGATGCGCGTTGGTGACCGTGGCCGTCGTCGCCCGCGTCCAGGCGGGCATACCCCGGCCACCTCGACGCTCGCCGCGAGGAGCGGCGGGCGTCCCGCGACCGGCCGGGGGCCCGGAGCGCGGCTGAGCGCCGGGCCCGTGCGGCCGGCGCGGACCGGTCCGCGGCGGGCGGCGGCGCACCCGGGGCGGGTGGACGCCGGGCGGTCGCCCGGCCGGACCGTCCGCCGGCGCGCCGGGGATGTGCGACCGGCCACGTGTGGGGCGGCCCACGTGGACCAGCGGCCCTCGGAGGAATACCCTCGAGGCGTACCAAGTTGAAGCGTCAAGTAAGCCGCCCGCCCGTGAGGAGCACGATGACCGAGCAGACAACCGCCCACACCCCGCCCGCCACCACCCGGCCGGTGGAGGACCTGCTGCCCGACGCCACCGCCATGGGCGCCGTCACGCTCAACGTCGGCGACCTGGACCTCATGACGCGCTACTACCGTGACGCCGTCATGCTCACCGTGCTGCGCGCCGAGGGCGACGAGGTGGTGCTCGGCCGTCACGGCGTCGAGCTGCTCGTCCTCAAGCACGACCCGTCCCTGCCGCCCGGCTCGCCGCGCAGCGCCGGCCTGTTCCACACCGCGATCCTCTTCGAGAGCCAGGCGGCCCTGGCCACCGCGCTGGCCTCCGTCGCCGTGAAGGCTCCGGGGACGTACGCCGGCGCCGGCGACCACGACGTCTCCGAGGCCTTCTACTTCACCGACCCGGAGGGCAACGGTGTCGAGCTGTACGCCGACCGTCCCCGCAGCACCTGGGAGTGGCGGGGCGGCCAGGTGAAGATGGGCACGAAGTGGCTGGACCCCAACCGCTTCCTCGCCGAGCACCTCACCGACGCCGCGCGCGACCTCATCGCGTCCGCGAACCCGGTCCTGCCCGCGGGGGAGGCCGCCGTGCTCGGCCACGTGCACCTGCAGGTGGGTGACGTGCCGACGGCGCGTGACTTCTACGTGCACAAGCTCGGCTTCGCCGAGACCACGACGTACGGGGACCAGGCGCTGTTCGTCTCCGCCGGCGGGTACCACCACCACATGGCCATGAACACCTGGAACAGCCTGGGCGCCGGCCCCCGCGTGCCCGCCCTCGGCCTGGGCACCGTGGACATCGTGGTGCCGACGACGGAGGAGGTCGCCCGCATCACCGACCGGCTGCGCGGCCACGGCCTGCAGTTCCGGCACGACGGCGCGGTGCTGCGGGTCAACGACCCGTGGAACAACCTCATCGAGGTCCGCGCCGCGTCCTGACCGCCACGCCGGGCCGCCCGGCACACGCCGGGCGGCCCCTTCCCGTCGGGCGGGGTCGGCGAAGGCCCCGCGCGTGCGGCTAGCCGCCGTGGACGATCTCCACCCGCCGGTTCGCGGCGTAGGTCGCGGGGTCATCCGGGTTCTCCGCCACAGCCGGCCGCGTCGCGGCGAAGCCCGCGACCTCGAGGACCAGGTCCGGCCTCTCGGCCCGCACGGTGGCCGCGACCGCCTCGGCCCTGGCCGTGGAGAGCTGCTTGTTGTCGACGGCCCGCTGGACGGAGTCGGTGTGGCCGTGGACCTGCACGGTCGCGCCGTCCGGGATCTGCGCCACGAGGGTCGCGATCCGCTCGGCCGCCGTGCCCGGCAGCTCGGCGCTGTCCGGCGTGAACAGGATGTCCGTGGCCAGCGTGATCGTCGTCTGCCCGCCGTCGGTCTCGACCTGCTCGACGGTGCGCACGGCGTCGGCCGTCTCCCACGCTATGACGCTCCCCGCGGGGTCCCACGCGATGACCGAGCGGCTCAGGAGCTCGGGCGTCGGGTCCGGCAGGTCGTTGCTGCTCGCGTGGTCCGCCCGCGCCGCGGTGCCCAGGGGCAGCACGACGACGGCGAGCGTGGCCGCCGCGAGGGTGCGCCGCGCGGGGCCGAGCCGGCCGCTCATCGGGTGATCGGGACGTCGGTGAACTCCGGCAGCTCGTCCAGCACCCGCACGTCGATCGTGTCGATGTCGTCCTGCGGGGCCGCGTAGCCGCCCCACCACAGCACCGGCTCGCCGTTCGGGCCTCCGTGTGCACCGCCTCGGCCGCCCAGTCCGTGGTGACGTTCTCGCTGAGGACCAGGTACTCCTTGAGGTTCTCGCGGTCCACGAGCGAGGGGCCCCACGCGCTGCCCACCATGTCGAAGACCGAGATCGGCTCGTCGTCCGGGTGGTCGGAGAACTGCGGCGTGAAGAACAGGTTGAGCGTCATGACCACCGCCGCCTCACGGAGCCCGCTAGGCACGGCCGCGCCTCCAGCAGCGCTGGCGCGCTCGCACGACCGCGGCGGCTCCTACGCGGTGGCGCGGCGCCGGAACGTCGTGACGCGGTACCGGAGCCCGGTGCGGGACGTGTGCCAGCCGCGGTTGGGGTCGGCGGACTCGATCTCCCAGGCGGCGTCGTCGATCGCCGGGGCGCGGGCGTCGCCGTCGACGGCCAGGTCGATGTCCGTGACGACGAGCCGGTCCGCGCGGGGCAGCGCCTGGGCGTAGACCTCCGCCCCGCCGATGACCCACGCGTCCTCGCCGGCCAGGTTCAGCGCCTCCTCCAGGCTGCCGGCCACCTGCGCGCCGTCGGCCGCGAGGCCGGCGCGGCGGGTCAGCACGATGTTGCGCCGGCCCGGCAGGGGGCGGAACCGGGGGTCCAGGGAGTCCCAGGTGCTCCGGCCCATGACGACGGCGGAGCCGGCGGTCGTGCGCTTGAAGTGGGCGAGGTCCTCGGGCAGGTGCCAGGGCATGGTGCCCCGGGCGCCGATGACCCGGTCGTGGGCCTGGGCCCAGATCATCCCGAGCATCTACACCGCCACCGGCGCCTTGATGGCGGGGTGGTGGCGGTAGCCGACGACCTCGACGTCGTCCCAGGTGTAGCCGCAGAGCGAGCCGGCCTTCCGCAGCTCGAGGGTGGGGAAGGGGTAGGGCTCGCGGGACAGCTGCTCGCGCACCTGCTCGACGTGGTTGTCGTAGATGTGGCAGTCCCCGCCCGTCCAGATGAAGTCGCCGACCTCGAGCCCGGCCTGCTGGGCCACCATGTGGGTGAGCAGGGCGTAGGAGGCGATGTTGAACGGCACGCCGAGGAAGAGGTCGGCGCTGCGCTGGTAGAGCTGGCAGGAGAGGCGGCCGTCGGCCACGTAGAACTGGAACAGCGCGTGGCAGGGCATCAGCGCCATCTGGTCGAGCTCGGCGACGTTCCAGGCCGAGACCACCATGCGGCGCGAGTCCGGGTTGGCGCGCAGGGTGTCGAGCACCTGCTGGAGCTGGTCGACGTGGCCGCCGTCGGGCGTGGGCCACGAGCGCCACTGGACGCCGTAGACCGGGCCGAGCTCGCCGTCGGGGCCGGCCCACTCGTCCCAGATGTGCACGCCCTTCTCCTGCAGCGAGCGGGCGTTGTGCTCGCCGCGCAGGAACCAGAACAGCTCCTCGGCCACGCCGCGCAGGAACACCCGCTTGGTGGTGACGAGCGGGAAGCCCTGGCGCAGGTCGTAGCGGATCTGGTGGCCGAAGACGCTGCGGGTGCCGGTGCCCGTGCGGTCGCTCTTGGGCGTGCCGCGGTCGAGCACGTGCCGCAGCAGGTCCTCGTAGCCGGTGTGGACGGGGCCGGGCTCCTCGGTCTGGGTCACGGGTGCATCTTAGGCGGGCGCCGGTGCAGGCTCGGTGCGCTCTCGTACCGGGTGCGGTCCGGCCCAGTCATGGCCGGGACGGTTCGGTGCACGCTCGCCGCCGTGCTGTCGTGACGGTCCGGGCGAGGGCCTTCGGCGGGTCGCGCGGGGTCGGAGATCATGCGTGACTTCCCCAGCCGGTGCGGGCGTGCCCGTCCGGCCGGACGGTCGGGCGTGACGCCGGAGGACGGAACATGATGTCCGGTGGCGGGCCGGGTGACCCGCTCGCGCGAGCGGGTCACCCTGCATGGTGGTGGCGACTCAGCCCTGGCCGGCGCCCGAAGCCGCGCCCTCGATGGCCTGCTGGCCGGCGGCCGGGCCGTGCGCCACCTCGATCTTGCGCGGCCGGGCCTCCTCGGCCACCGGCATGGTGAGCGTCAGCACGCCGTCGGCGTAGGCGGCGTCGATGTGGTCCAGGTCGACGCCGCGGCCCAGCGCGAGCTGGCGCGCGAACGTCCCGGTGGGCCGCTCGCGGGTGAGCCACTGCGCGCCCTGGGCGGTGTCGGCCGCCCGCTCGGCGCGGATGGTCAGGGTCCGCTCCTCGACGTCGATGTCCAGGCTCTCGGGCTTCACGCCGGGCAGGTCGATCTTCGCTACGAACGACTCGCCGTCGCGGTACAGGTCCATCGGCATCGGGTGCGCCGTGGGCACCTGTCGCAGCACCGTGTCCAGCAGGCGGTCCATCTCGCGGAACGGATCGGTGCGCATGTCAGTCACCTCCAAGGCTGCTGTCGGCCCGGGCCCTCCGGGCCGGTGCGGCGGGCCGGCGTCCGCGCCGGCCCTGCGGGGCCGTCCCGGCCGGCTGTGCCGGCCGGGACGGTTGCTGTGGGGCGGCGACGGCCGACGGGCGCATGGGCGCCTTCGGGGGCCGCGTCGCCGGTCGGTCACGCGGTGGCGGCCTCCTCGGTGCGCACGGGGGTCGAGGTGCCGGTGTGCGCGACCTGGATCTTGCGCGGCTTCGCCTCCTCGGCCACCGGGATGGTCAGCGTCAGCACGCCGTCGGCGTAGCCGGCCTCGATGCGGTCCAGCGCCAGGCCGTGACCGAGGGCCAGCTGACGGGCGAACGTGCCGGTGGGCCGCTCGTGGGTCAGCCACTGGACGTTCTCCGCCTCGTCCTGGCGGCGCTCGGCGCGGATCGTGAGGGTGCGGTCCTCGACGTCGATGTCGATCGTGGACGGGTCGACGCCGGGAAGGTCCACCTTGGCCACGAAGGCCTCGCCCTCGCGGTACAGGTCGAGCGGCATGCCGGGGGCCGGCGGAGTCTGGCGCACGGTGTTGGCCAGCCAGCGGTCCATCTCGCGGAACGGGTCGTAACGGGTAGCCATGAGTCCCACCTCCACTGCTGCGGCCCGGGCCTTCCGGGCCGTCGCCGCGGGTGCGTCTCCCGCGCCACCCCGCGGCTTCTGGGACATGTTCTAGCACTCTCGGCATGCGAGTGCTAACAGCTTGGCCGCCCTGATCGCCCAGGGCGAAAAGTTGAGTGCGGCTGACTCAAGTCTCACCCGAGCGACACAGCTCGGTCGCGCGGCGCAGTCGACGGACGCCGCTCCGTCCGGCCCGGGCGGGCGAGCGCGGTCAGTGGCGAACGTCCCCGGAGGCACGCCGTCCCGCCCCGTAGCGGCATCCGCCGTGCGACGCTCGTAGCGCCGACCCGTCACGAGGGCGTGGCGGCCGGCGCGCGGTCGACTGGGCCGCGGACGAGGCGGCCCGGCGGGGAGCCCGCTCCACGTCCTGCACGCCTTCCCCTGGATCACCTCGTCGCGCGAGTACGGCACCGTGCCGGGCGAGGAGATCGTCCGGGCGTCCGAGAAGATCACGAGGGCCGTGGTCGACCGGGCGCGTGCCCGTCATCCTGACCTGCCCGTCACCACGGCGGTCGTGCTCGAGGACGCGGCGGTCGCGCTCGCGCGTGCATCGCAGAACGCCTCGGTGGTCGTCGTCGGGGCGCGGGGGACGGGCAGGATCGGCGGGCGGCTGCTGGGGTCGGTCTCGCAGAAGGTGACGGCCCGCGCGCACGGGCCGGTGGTCGTGCGCGACGTGGCGCCGGCGGCGTCGGGCCCCGTGGTGGTCGGTGTGCCGACGACGAGTCGCCCGAGGTGCTTCAGTTCGCGTTCGCCCAGGCGGTGCGGCGCGGCGTGGGGGTGCGGGTGGTGCACGGACGGTCCCGGGAGATTCCGCGGCCGGAGTTCCTCGACGACTCGGTCGAGCGGCTGCTCGCCAGCGTGGCCGAGGAGCAGGCTCTCGACGTCGAGCGCATCGCCTCGACCTGGGACCGGTACCCCGGGGTCCCCGTCGACGTCCGGGAGGTGAGGCGGCACCCCGTCGAGGCGCTCGTGGAGGAATCGGCGGACGCGAGCCTGTCGTGGGCAGCCGGGGCCGCGGCGGCCTCCCTGGCCTGCGCCTGGGCTCGGTGAGCAGAGGCGTCCTGCACGAGGCACCGGTGGTCGCCGTCGTACGTGTGCCGCCCGAGGTGCCGCCCCACTGAGCCGGGCGGTGCAGGGCGTTCGCGGCCCGGCGCACGCCGCGCGGGTCGCCTCGGCGCCGCCGGCCCAGCCACCCCCGGTGTGCTGCCGTGGGTGCCGGTGGGGGCCTTGTGTGCGAGGCACGTGCTGTCGCACCTTAGGGGAAGCCGGGTCGTCCCGGCCCGGCTGGACGATCGAGGAGGATCGTGATGACTGCCGAGTCGAAGGAACCCCAGGCCGAGCAGGGCCGCCAGCTCGGGCGCCGGTCGCCCCGCGAGCTCGCGGAGCACCTGTGGGGCGGCGGCCCCGGACGGTGGGACCTGTGGCCCTTCGGTGAGACGGGATGGCCGTTCCGGGAGATCGGCCGGCCCGCGGGCATGCCCATCCGCGTGGAGGAGGTCCGCGAGGGCGACCAGCTCGTGGTGCGCGCGGAGCTTCCCGGGGTGGACCCCGAGAAGGACGTCGAGGTCACGGTCGACGAGGGCGTGCTCACCATCAGCGCCGAGAAGCGCGAGAGGGCGGAGGAGAAGGGGGCCGAGGGGTACCGCAGCGAGTTCCGCTACGGGCACTTCGAGCGGCACGTGCGCCTGCCGCGCGGCACCAGCCCCGACGTGATCTCCGCGAGCTACCGCGACGGCGTGCTGGAGGTGCGCCTGCCGGCGGGCGAGCCACCGGCCACCCGCCGCATCGAGATCCAGCGCGGCTGACCCGGGCCGCCCGGGACCGAAGCGGCCCCCGGGCGGCCTCTCGGGCCACCACGCGGCGCCCGGCGGGGACCACGGGAGCGGGATGGCCGGAGTGGCGCCGTGGCGCAGGACGTGGCCCGCCGCCTACGTTGTGCGGTGTGCGAGCCAGCCGCCGGGCCTGTCGCACCATGGCGCCGGCGCCCGGATCTCTCGAGCAACGAGGTCTCGTGATCGACGCCGACGTCATCCGTCCGGCGGCCATGCGCGCCGGCTTCGCGGCGCTGGACAGGCTCTCGCCGCCGCTGACCGCCCGGTGGGCGCTGCGCCTGTGGTGCACGCTGCCCGACACCGCCGGCCGCCACCCCGACGACCGCCCGCGGCCGGGCGTCCGCGCGGACGTCTCCCTGCCGGGCGGCCGGACCGTGGCCGTGGAGACGTGGGGCGACGGCCCGCCCGTGTATCTCGTGCACGGCTGGGGCGGCTGGCGCGGCCAGCTCGGGGCGTTCGTCGAGCCGCTGGTGGCGGCGGGGCGGCGCGTGGTGGGCTTCGACGCGCTCAGCCACGGCCAGTCTTCGCCCGGTGCGCTCGGCCCGCGCCGCAGCACCGCCGTCGAGATGCTGGGGGCCTTCGTCGCCGTGACCGCTGCGCACGGCGCGCCGGACGCCGTCGTCGCGCACTCCCTGGGCTGCTTCGTGGCCGCGCTCGCCGTGCGCGACGGCCTGCCCGTCGGCCGCCTCGCCTTCGTCGCGCCGAGCACGGACATGGCCGCCCGGCGGCGCGAGCTGGCCGAGGCCCTGGGGTATGGCGGCCGCGCGCAGCGGGAGTTCGACCGGCGGTTCGAGGCCCTCGCGCGGCGCCCGCTGCGGGATTTCGCGCTCGCGGACACCCCGATGACCCGGCCCGTGCTGGTGGTCCACGACCGCGCGGACAAGGAGGTGCCGCACCGGGAGGGCGCGAGCCTGGCCGAGCGGTGGCCGAGTGCCGCGCTCGTCTCCACCGACGGCCTGGGGCACCAGCGCATCCTCCGCGACCCCGGCGTCGTCACCCGGGTGTCGCAGTTCGTCACCGCGGCCTGAGCCGGCGTCGCGCGTGACCGGGCCTGAGCAGCGGTCGTGAGGCGGCCGCGGGCGCCGCGCCCGGGCGGTGACGCCGTCTTCCGGCCCGGGCGCCGCGGACGGATCATGGGAGCGGGACCAGCGGGAGGAAGCCGTGCGAGGGTGGGTGGTCGCCGAGCCGGGCCCGATCGGCACGGGTCCGCTGCGGTGGGCGGAGCTCCCGGACCCCCTGCCAGGACCGGGGCAGGTCCGGGTGCGGGTCGAGGCGTGCGGGGTGTGCCGGACCGACCTGCACCTGGCCGCGGGCGACCTGGTCCCGCGGCGGCCGCGCACCGTGCCCGGGCACGAGGTGGTCGGCCGGGTCGACGTGATCGGTCCCGGCTGCGAGCGCCTGCGGGTGGGGGACCGGGTGGGCGTGGCGTGGCTGCGGGGCACGTGCGGGGCGTGCCGCTGGTGCCGCACCGGGCGGGAGAACCTGTGCCCGGCGGCGAGGTTCACCGGGTGGGACGCGGACGGCGGGTTCGCCGAGCTGACGCTGGTGGACGAGCGCTTCGCCTACCCGCTCCCCGACGGCGTCGCCGCGACCGACGCGGCGCCGCTGCTGTGCTCGGGGATCGTGGGGTACCGCGCGCTCAGGCGCACGGGCCTGCCGCCCGGCGGGCGGCTGGGGCTGTACGGCTTCGGCGCCTCGGCCCACCTCGTGGCCCAGGTCGCCATCCGGCAGGGTGCGGTCGTGCACGTGCTCACCCGCTCGGCCAGGGCGCAGCGGCTGGCGCTGGACCTCGGGGCGGCCTCGGCCGGGGAGGCGGACGCCGCGCCGCCCGAGCCCCTCGACGCGGCCATCCTGTTCGCCCCCGTGGGGCACCTGGTGCCGACGGCGCTGCGGGCCCTGGACCGCGGCGGCGTGCTGGTGATCGCCGGCATCCACCTGAGCGACGTCCCGGCGCTGGTGTACGAGCGCGAGCTCTTCTACGAGAAGGAGATCCGCAGCGTCACGGCCAGCACCCGCGCCGACGGCGAGGAGCTGCTGCGCCTCGCCGCGACGCTGGGACTGCGCCCGACCACGACCGTGCGGCCGCTCTCCGCGGCGGCCGAGACGCTGGCGGACCTGGCCGCCGACGCCTACGAGGGCGCCGCCGTGCTGGTGCCGTGACCCCGGCGGCCGCGCCGGCGCCAAGGACCAGACGCCATACCGGAGGTGAGGCGATGCCCGTCGGCGGCTCAGCCGATGTGCCGGTCCGCGCCGGCGCGCAGCCCCGTGACGGCCATGGCCAGCCCGGCGGCCGCGAGCACCGCCGTGGGGGCGGCCCAGCCGCCGGTCGAGCGCGCGAGCCACCCCACGAGCACGGGCGCCACGGCGGCGAGGGCGTACCCGACGCCCTGGACCATCCCGGAGACGTAGCGCCCGTACGCCGCGTCCACGGGGCGCATGGCGATCAGGGTCAGGCCCAGGCCGATCCCGGCACCCTGGGTCAGGCCGCCGACCACCGCCCACACCACCCAGGCGTCCACCGCCAGCGCCAGGCCGGCGAAGAACACGGCCCAGAGCGCGCCGACGACCGCCGCGACCCGACTGGCCCCGCCGAGGACGCGGATGGCGGCGGGGACGAGCAGCGTCCCGGCGATCCCCACAAGGTGGAACACCGACACCGCGGTGCCGGCCGTGACCTCGGAGACGCCCGCCGTCTCGCGCAGCTGCGTGGGGATCCAGGTCGCCGCGGCGTAGAACAGGGACGCCTGGAGCCCGAAGAAGGCGGCCAGCCACCACGCCTCACCCTGGCGCCACACATGGGACCAGGTGCGCGCGGTGGCGGCCGCCGTGGTGCCGGCAGGCCGGGCGCCGGCGCCCGCCGTGGCGCCGTGCCCCGCGGAGCGTGCGTCCGCCGCGGCCGCGTGCTGGGGGAAGGCCGAGTCCGCGGCCGCTCCCTCCGGGCCCGCCAGGCCGGCACCCGCGCCGGCCAGCGCGGCGCGCCGCATGCGCACCACCCACACCGCGAGGGCGAGGAGGATCAGCAGCGCGGGCGCCGCGATGGAGCCGCGCCAGCCGACCTCGTCGGCCAGCGGGACGGCGACGAACGAGGCCAGGCCCTGCCCGACGCCGTACGCGCTGGTCGACAGCGCCATCACGGCGCTGACGTGCCCGGGGGCGTCGCGGCGCACCAGTACCGGCACCACGACGTTGCCCAGGGTGATGGCCACCCCGACGACGGCGGTCCCCAGCAGCAGCCCGACCCACCCGTCCCACGGGCGCAGGCTCACCGCGGCGATCAGCAGGAGCAGGCTCACCAGCAGCGTGCGGTCGATCCCGAGGCGCCGGACCACCCCGCCGACGAAGGGGGAGAGGATCGCGAAGGAGAGGAGCGGCAGGGAGGTCAGCAGCCCGGCCGCGGCGGCCGTCAGCCCCAGCTCGCCGCTGATGCGGCCCAGCAGCGGCGGGACCCCGACGATCGGGCCGCGCAGGTTCAGGCCGATGAGCACCACGGCCGCGACGAGCAGCCCGAGACCCGCGGCGGGCCCGGCCGCCCCGGCGCGCGCCCTCACTGCCGCTGCGCCAGGTCGGCCGAGATCTCCCGCGCCGCACGGAGCAGGTGCGGCAGCAGGTCCTCGGTGACGGACGCGACGGAGCCGCGGCTGGCCGCCGTGGAGATGTTCACGGCCGCCACCACCCGCCCCGACCGGTCGGTGACCGGCGCGGCGACGGACCGCAGGCCCTCCTCCAGCTCCCCGTCCACCAGCGCCCAGCCCTGCCGGCGCACCACGGCAAGCTCCTGGCGCAGCGCGGCCAGGTCGGTGGTGGTGCGGCGGGTGAGCGGCTCGAGGTCCCCGACGTGCTCCTCCAGCGCGTCGTCGGGAAGGGCCGCGAGGAGCACCCGCCCCATGGACGTCGCGAAGGCGGGGAGGCGGGCGCCCACGCCGAGGTCCACGCTCATGATCCGCCGCGCCGGCACCCGGACGACGTAGACGATGTCGGTGCCGTCCAGCACCGACATCGACGACGACTCGTCCACCAGCGACGCGAGCCGCTCGAGGTGCACGCGCGCGATCTCGGCCAGGCTCATCGATGAGAGGTAGGCGTAGCCGAGCTCGAGGACACGCGGGCGCAGGCTGAACACGCGCCCCTCCACGGCGACGTAGCCCAGGTCGACGAGGGTGTGCAGGAACCGCCAGGCGGCCGCCCGGGTCAGGCCCGCCCGCCCGGCGACCTCGGTGAGGGTCAGGCGCGGGTGGTCGGCGTCGAAGGCACGGATCACCGCGAGCCCCCGGTCGAGGGACTGCACGTAGCCGGGCCGCCGGGGCTCCGCGGCCTCGGTGGTGCGGACGCCGGGCTCGCTCATCCCGCGTAGTTCTCCGCCAGTGCGGTCGCGTACGCATGCGAGGACACCACGTTGCGCAGCTGGGCGACCTGGAGCCGGTACCTGAACAGGTCCTCGTCGTGGAAGCGGTGGAGCATCGAGGTCATCCACCAGGCGAAGTGCTCCCCGCGCCACACACGCCGCAGCGCGTCGTCGGAGTAGCTCTCCAGCAGCGCCTCGTCCCCGGTGGTGTACCAGTGCTCGATGGCGCGGGCCATCAGCCAGACGTCGTGGACCGCCAGGTTCATGCCCTTGGCGCCGGTGGGCGGCACGATGTGGGCGGCGTCGCCCGCCAGCAGCAGCCGGCCGCGCCGCATGGGCTCGGCCACGAAGCTGCGCATCGGGGTGATGCCGACGTCGAAGATCTCGCCGCGCCCGGGGTCCCACGCCTCCCCGTCGAGGCTGAACCGGATCGCGAGCTCGTCCCAGATGCGCTCGTGCGGCCAGCTGTCCACGGTGTCGTCCGCGTCCACCTGGAGGTACAGCCGGGTCACCTGCTCCGACCGCATGCTGTACAGCGCGAAGCCGCGCTCGTGCAGGGAGTAGATGAGCTCGTGGGTGCGCGGCGAGGCGTGGGCGAGGATGCCGAGCCAGGCGAACGGGTAGTGGTGCAGCAGCTCGGCCGGTCCCGCGGCGGCGCGCGAGGGGCCGTGGAAGCCGTCGCAGCCAGCCACGACGTCCGCGACGACGCGGTGGGTCCCACCGTCCCTGGTGTAGGTGACCGACGGCTCGGCGGTGCCGACGTCGTGGATCTCGAGGTCCTGGGCCTCGAAGCGCAGGTCCCCGCCGTCGCCCAGGCGCCGCGCGATGAGGTCCTTGACGACCTCCTGCTGGCCGTAGACGGTGATGTGGCGCCCCGTCAGCTCCGTCATCGGGACGCGGTGACCCTCGCCGTCGAAGCGCAGCTCGATCCCCTCGTGGACCAGCCCCTCGCGGTCCATCCGCTCGCCCACGCCGGCCTCGCGGAGGATGTCCGCGGCCTGGTGCTCCAGGACGCCGGCGCGCACCCGCTTCTCGCAGTATTCCCGGTCGCGCCGCTCGAGCAAGACGCTCTCCACGCCGGCGAGGTGCAGCAGCTGGGACAGCAGCAGCCCCGCCGGGCCCGCCCCGACGATGACGACCTGGGTGCGCTCGTCCGTCGTCACCGGGGTGCCGCCCCGGCGGTGGCGTCCTCCGGCCGGTATCCGCGCTTGGCCTTCTGGACGAGGTCGTAGACGTGGGCGCGCAGCCGGGCGAACTCGGGGTCGGAGCGGGTGGTGAGCTGGTCGCGCTCGTTGGGGAGGTTGACCTGGACGTCCTCGAGGATGACGGTGGGCCGCCCGGAGAGCACCAGCACGCGCTGGCCGAGGTAGATCGACTCGTCGATGTCGTGCGTGACGAACAGCAGGGTCAGGCCCAGGCGGTCCCACAGGTCGCGGACCAGGTCTTCGAGGTCGGCGCGGGTCTGGGCGTCGACGGCGGCGAAGGGCTCGTCCATGAGCAGGATGTGCGGCTCGTAGGCCACGGCCCGCGCGATGGCCACGCGCTGCTGCATGCCGCCGGAGAGCTGCCAGGGGTAGGAGTTCGGGACGTCGGCGAGCCCGACGGCGTCCAGCGCCTCGTTGACAAGGCGGCGGCGGTCGGCCTTGGCGGTGCCCTTCTCCTTCAGCGGCAGCTCGACGTTCTGGGTGACGGTGAGCCAGGGGAAGAGGGAGCGGGCGTACTCCTGGAAGACGACGGCCATGCCCTTGGGCGGGCCGGAGACCTGCTGGCCCTCGAGGGTGACGTCGCCGCCGGTGGGGGGGAGCAGGCCGGCGATGCAGCGCAGCAGGGTGGTCTTGCCGGCGCCGGAGGGGCCGACGATGCAGACCATCTCGCCGGCCTTGATCTCGAAGGTGAGGTCGCGGATGGCCTCGGTGTCCCCGGCGGCGGAGGTGTAGGTCTTGTTCAGGCCGGCGACGTCGAGCATCGCGCTGCCCGCGGCGGGGCGGTGGGCGGTGGCGGTCATCAGTTGCCTCCTCGTTGGGACTGGCGGAACCCGCGGTACCACGCGAGCACGGGGCGCTCGACGGCGCGGAAGAGCAGGGACAGGACGACGCCGATGAGGCCGAGCAGGATGATGCCGGTCCACATCTCGGGGATGGCGAAGCTGCGCTGGAACTGCACGATGGAGAAGCCCAGGCCGTCGCGGGCGGCGAACATCTCCGAGATCACCATGAGGATGATCGCGATGGACAGCGCCTGGCGGGCGCCGGTGACGATCTGCGGGCTGGCGCCGCGCAGCACCAGGGTGCGCAGCCGCGCGGCGGGCCCGAGCCGGTAGACCCGGGAGGTGTCGCGCAGCACCTCGTCGATGCCGCGCACGCCCTCGACGGTGTTGAGCAGGATCGGCCACAGGGCGCCGGTGGCGATGACGAACACGCGCATGGTGGTGCCGATGCCGAGGAAGAGCATGAGGATCGGCACCAGCACCGGCGGCGGGATGGCGCGGAAGAACTCCAGGACCGGCTCGGTGTAGGCGCGCAGGGTGGGGGACAGCCCGATGGCGGTGCCCAGGGCGATGCCGACGACCAGGGCCAGGGCGTACCCGGTCAGCAGCCGGCCCAGGGAGGGCAGCACGTCGGAGAAGACCCGGCCCTCGAACCACGTCGGGGCGAAGCTGGTGACGATCTCGCGCAGCGGGGGGAAGAAGAAGCTCTGCGAGCCCGCGGAGGTGAACCACCACGCCGCGATCAGCACGACGGGCAGGGCGACGGCGAGCAGGACCCGCTGCCACAGCGGGCCCCCGCGACGGCGGCGGCGGGCGCCGGTGCGGGCCAGGGGCGCCGTGGCGCCGGGGGTGGTGGTGGTCATGCCGCGCTCTCCCGTCGCACGGAGGGGTGCCAGTGCAGGACCCGGCGCTCGAGCAGGCGCGCCAGGAGGTTGACCGCCACCCCGAGAAGCCCGGTGACGATCACCAGGGCGTACATCGAGGCGACGGCGCCGGACTGCTGGGCCACCGCCAGGAGCCGGCCCAGGCCGGGCGTGCCGATGATCAGCTCGCCCGTGATGGTCAGGATCAGCGCCACCGAGGCGGCCAGGCGGAAGCCGGTGACCGCGTAGGGCAGCACGGTGGGCCACACCAGCCGGGAGCCCTCGGTGAGGAACCGGAACCGGTAGGACCTCGCGGTGTCCCGCGCTACCGGGTCGACGTCCTGCACCCCGTACAGCACCTGGACGAGCACCTGCCAGAACGAGGCGTAGACCACCAGCAGCAGGGTCGAGCGCATGCCGGTGCCGAACAGCAGCACGGCCAGCGGGATCAGCGCCACCGAGGGGATGGGCCGCAGGAACTCGATGGTCGAGGAGGTGGCCTCGCGCAGCACCCGGACGGACCCGATGAGCATCCCCAGCAAGACGCCCGCGAGCACCGCGATGGCCAGGCCCACCGCCCAGGTGGTCAGCGTCTGGCGCAGGGCCTCCCAGAACTCCGGCGTCTGGACGCGCGCCACCAGCGCCGACGCCATCTGCGAGAACGGCGGCAGGAAGCGCGGGTCGACGACCCCGGCGCGAGGGAGCAGCTCGAGGAGGACGAGGAGGGAGACGACGCCCGCGAGGCCGAGCCCGGCTTTCACCGTCCCACGGCCGGGGCGGCGCGACCGGGCCGTCGCCCGGGGTTGCGCGAGGGTGGCGGTCATGGCAGCAGCGCCTCCACGTCGATCTCGTTCTCCACCAGGCCGTACTTCAGGGTCAGGTCGGCGAGGACCTGGACCGCGTCGGTGTCGAACTCGCTCGGGAACCTGGGCATGACCATCGCCTCCTGCACCTCGGCGGGGATCTCGGTGTAGGTGGACAGGATCGCCCGGGCCTCGTCCGGGTTCGCCTCGGCGTACTCCAGCGACTCGGTCATCGCCGCCGTGAACGCCTCGGTGAGCTCCGGCTCCTGCTGGGCGTTCTGGGCGGTCGTGAAGTATCCGGCGATGATCAGGTCGGGGTCGGTCTCGGCGAAGTTGGAGCTGATGAGCTGGGCGCCCTGGTTCTTCGTGACGGTGAGGAACGGCTCGAGGATCCAGGCCGCGTCGACCTGGCCGCCCGCGACGGCGGCGGGCATGTCCGGGAAGCCGAGCTCGGTGAACTGCACCGAGTCGGGGTCCCCGCCGGCCTGCTCGACGACGTTCTTCACGGTCACCTCGCCGATGTTGGCGAGGGTGTTGACCGCGACCGTCTTGCCCGCCAGGTCCGCGGGCCCGGTGATGCCGGAGTCGGGCAGGGCGACGATGCCGCCGATGTCCGCGGCGGCGTCACCCGTGGAGGCGTTGCCGGGGGCGAGCAGCTGCAGCGGGAGCCCCTGGTCGCCGGCGACGAAGAGGGACACGAGGTTGGAGAAGCCGAACTGGTAGTCACCGCTGACGACGGCCGGCGCGATCGCCGCGCCGCCCTGGGCGACCTCGAGCGTGACGTCGAGCCCGTGCTCCTCGAAGATGCCCTGGTCCACGCCCAGCCAGATGGCGGCGGTGTCGACGATGGGCAGCACGCCGACGGTGATCGGCGTCAGCTCGCCGTCCTCGACCGCGTCGGTCGCGGCGCCGTCGGCGCCGCCGGTGGCGGCGTCACCGCCGTTGCCGCCGCCGCAGGCGGCCGTGAGGGCGGCAGCCGCCACCATGGCGAGGGGGATGCGTCGTCGCATGTCGACTCCTTGGTCTGGGGAGGGCCGGCGTCCGTCGGGGGCCCGGAAGCTCCGCGGGGTGTGGGCGTCGCTTCGCCGGTTCCGTGTCCGTGTCGGGTTCCGTGTGGGTCCGTGCGCGTGTCCGCTGGCCTCCCGGGGCGCCGCCAGCTGTGCCGTCGCCACGGTCGGTTGCCGGCGGCTGTGCCGGTCGCCCCGCGTGTTCTCATGTCGAACGCTGTTTCGCATCGAAAACTTACGGCCCCGCGCGGGTCGCGTCAACGGCCGCGGGTGATTGACCTCACACGCCGCCCGGGACTATCGTCCGTGGAGCCCGTTCGCCATGAGAACAACTGTTCCCCCGGCGCACAAGGCCACGACGACGTGACGGAGGAGACGCAGATGGGCGGACTGGACGATCTCCGGACACCGGGCGCCATCACGCGCGGCGGCCTGGTGGTCCCGCGCTACAAGGTCCCGGAGGGGGTGCACCCGCCCCTCGACAGCCCGGGCTACAGGTCCACCGCGCTGCGCCACCCCAAGGAGCCGCTGCAGCTCCTGCCCCAGCGGCTGACGGAGCTGACCGGCCCGGTGCTGGGCCAGGACCTGGTCCGGCCGGGGGACGCCGACCTGACGGGCCAGCACCCGGGCGAGCCGGTCGGCCAGCGCATCATCGTCCACGGCCGCGTCCTCGAGGAGGACGGCCGCCCGGTGCCGAACACGCTCGTGGAGATCTGGCAGGCCAACGCCGCCGGCCGGTACCAGCACCACTGGGACAACTGGCCGGCGCCGCTCGATCCCAACTTCACCGGCGTGGGCCGCACGCTCACGGACGTCGAGGGGAGCTACCGGTTCACCACGATCAAGCCCGGCGCCTACCCGTGGAAGAACAACCCCAACGCCTGGCGCCCGGCGCACATCCACTTCTCGCTGTTCGGCCGGGCGTTCACGCAGCGGCTGGTCACGCAGATGTACTTCCCGGACGACCCGCTGTTCTTCCAGGACCCCATCTTCAACTCGGTGCGCGACGAGCGGGCCCGCAACCGCATGATCTCGCGGTTCGACTACGAGGCGACCGAGGACCACTGGGCGCTGGCGTTCCAGTTCGACATCGTGCTGCGCGGCCCGGACGCCAGCGTCTTCGAGGAGGACGAGGACGACGATGAGTGAGCGGCTGGGGCTGACGCCCTCCCAGACCGTCGGGCCGTACCTGGCCATCGGCCTGGACTGGGGCGAGGCAGGTCGGCTCGTGGTGCCCAGGGACACGCCGGGCGCGTTCTGGGTCACGGGGCAGGTGCTCGACGGCGCCGGCGAGCCGATGCAGGACGCGATGGTGGAGTTCTGGCAGCCGGACCCGGAGGGGCGCTTCGCCAGCCCCGAGGACCCGCGCGGGGTCGCCCCGACCCTCGAGGGTTTCCGCGGGCTGGGTCGCTCGGATACCAAGGGGGAGGGCCTGCACTATCGCATCCTCACGGTCAGGCCCGGGCCGCTCCCCGCGGCGGAGCTCGACGACGAGGCCGGGCCGATGGAGGCCCCGCACATCGACGTCAGCGTCCTCGCCCGGGGCATGCTCGACCGGGTCGTGACCCGGATCTACTTCCCGGACGAGCCCCTGAACGAGACGGACCCCGTCCTGCTGTCCGTGCCGGAGGCACGCCGCCACACCCTGATGGCACGGCCGGAGGGTGACGGCTACCGTTTCGACATCCGCGTCCAGGGCGGGGACGAGACGGTCTTCTTCCAGGTCTGACCCCGCCGGGGTCCGGCCCGGCTGGCGAGCAGCGACGCTCCGAGGAGGAACGACGGTGGACCGACGACGACTTGTGGCGTCCCTCGCGGCGTCGCTGCTGCTCCTCGCCGCCTGTGGTGGCGGGGAGGACGGCGGGGGCGGGGCCCAGCAGGACGGCACCGCCGCGGCCGAGCCGACGCGCGTGACGGTCGGCGTCATCCCGATCATCGACGTCGCGCCCCTCCACCTGGGCCTGGAGCAGGGCTTCTTCGAGGAGGAGGGCCTCGAGCTGGAGATCAGCACGGGGGAGGGCGGCGCCGCGATCGTCCCCGGCGTCGTCGGGGGCAGCTACGACTTCGGCTTCGGCAACAGCCTCTCGCTGGTGGTCGGGGCGTCGACCGGCCTGCCGCTGCAGGTGGTGGCGAGCGGCGTGTACGGCACCGGCGACCCCGCCGCGGACCCGTTCGCCCTCGTGACGGCGGACGACAGCCTGCAGCGGCCGCGCGACCTCGAGGGCCGCACCGTGGCGGTGAACACCGTCAACGCCATCGGGGACACGATCGTCAAGGCGTCCGTCGCGGCCGACGGCGGCGACCCGGGCACCATCGACTTCGTGGAGGTGCCCTTCCCCAGCGCCAACGCGGCGGTGCTCTCCGGCGAGGTGGCGGCGGCCTGGCAGGTCGAGCCGTTCATCACCCTCGGGGCGGACCAGGGGCTGCGGGTGCTCACCACGCCGCTCAACGACGCCGCCGACCACGACGTCGAGGTCTCCACGTACTTCACCACCCGGCAGGTGGCCGCGGAGGACCCCGAGCTGGTCGAGCGGTTCACGCGCGCCATCGAGCGGTCGCTGGAGTACGCCCAGGAGAACCCGGACGCGGTCCGGGACGTGCTGCCCTCCTACCTGGAGGTGACGCCGGAGCTCGCCGACCGGGTGATCCTCCCGCGCTGGGACACCGAGGTCAGCCGGGAGACCTTCGAGCTCTACGTCGACCTCGGCCAGACCTACGGTCTGCTCCAGGGCGACGTGGACCTCGACGCGCTGCTGACGGGCGCCGGGAGCTGAGCTTCGCCCGGGGCCTCAGTCCCGGGTGGCGGTCTCCTCGCCGGCGGAGGCCAGGACCTCCTGCGCGACGGCGAAGGCGCGGTTGGCGGCGGGGACGCCCGCGTACACGCCGACCTGCAGCAGGACCTCCTTGATCTCGGCGACCGTCACGCCGTTGCGCAGCGCGGCGCGCACGTGCATGCCGAGCTCCTGCTCGTGCCCGAGGGCGGCGAGCATGGCCAGGGTGATGCAGCTGCGGGTGCGGCGGTCGAGGCCCGGGCGGGTCCACACGTCGCCCCAGGCGTAGCGGGTGATGAAGTCCTGGAAGTCCGCCGTGAACTCCGTCGTCCGGGCGACCGCCCCGTCCACGTGCGCGTCCCCGAGCACCGCGCGGCGCACCTGCATCCCGCCCTCGTGGCGTGCTGCGTCGTCCACCTGTTCTCCTCGCTCTCGATCCACGCTCAGTCCCGGCGCCCCGCCAGGGCCCGGTCGACCATCTCGTCCACGGAGCCGAGGTAGGTCGCGGGATCGCCCAGCGGCTCGCCCGTGCGCGTGGCGTCCTCCACGGCCGTGCGGGCCGCCTCCTGCGCCGCGGCCCGGCCGATGGCCGGGATGAGCGGGGCCGCGTAGGCCTCGGCCATCACCCCGGGCTGGGCGGCGTCGAGGTTGCGGCGCATGGCCTCCGGGTCCACCAGCAGCCCCTCGAGCAGGTTGGCGACGCGGGCGGCCGCACCGCCGGCGAGGCGCGCGAGGTCGCGCACCGGCACCCACTCGGCGTGCCACGAGCCCGTGGCGCGCTCGTGCTCGTGCAGTCCGGCGCCGAGGACGGCGGCGACGAGGCCCGGGACCCGGCGCGCCGAGGCCACCAGGAGCACGGAGGCCACAGGGTTCTTCTTCTGGGGCATCGCGGAGGACCCGCCCGGCGCGCCCTCCGCCACCTCGCGGACCTCGGCCTGGGACATCAGCGCCACGTCCGTGGCCACCTTCCCGGCGGCGAGGACGACGCCCGCCAGCGCCTGGGCGAGCGCCCGCACGCGGGAGCGCTCGGTGTGCCAGGGGGAGCCGGGATCGTCGAGCCCGAGCTCGCCCGCGAGCAGGCGCATCACCCGCAGCCCGTCGCCGTCGTAGGCGGCCAGCGTGCCGGCCGCGCCGCCGAGCTGGACGGCGAGCTCGAGCCCCTCGAGCGAGCCGGCGGCGCCGTGGAGACCCCGCAGCCAGCCGGCGACCTTGGCCCCGAACGTCGTGGGCAGCGCCGGCTGCCCGAGCGTGCGCGCGACCATGAGGGTGCCGCGGTGCTCGTCGGCGAGCCGGGCGGCGGCGTCGGCCGCGCGGGCCAGCTCGGCGAGGATCCGCTCGCGGGCGTGGTCCGCGACGAGCATGACGGCGGTGTCCAGGACGTCCTGGCTGGTGGCGCCGAGGTGGACGGCCGAGCGGTGCGGCTCGGGCACCGCCGCGACGGCGTCCTCGACCAGGGGCACCACGGGGTTGCCGGCGCCCTGCGCCCGGCGGCCGAGGTCCCCGGGGTCGACGTCCAGGGCCTCGAGCGCCTCGGTGACGGCGGCGCCGGTGCCCCCGGGGGCCCGGCCGGCCCCCTCGAGGGCACGCGCCAGCGCGGCCTCGACGTCGAGCATGGCGCGCACGAACGCGCGGTCGGAGACGGCGGCGTCGACGGACTCCTCGCCGTCGAGCGCCTCGAACAGTCCGCTCAGCTTGGGCCTCCCTGGTGACGTGCGGCACCCCGACGTTACCGCGTGCCTGAGGGAGCCGGTCAGGAGGCCGCCAGCTGGGCGTCGATCTGCCGACCCCACGCCGCGACGCGGTCGAGGTCCCGCCAGTCGCCGCGGGGCATCCACCGCTCCAGCGCGCCGGTGGCCTCCTTCCCGACGCGGCCGGGGAACGTCACGTGCCCGCGGACGTCCGCACCCTCCGCGACGTGCGCGACGTCGGCGGGCACGGCGGAGGCGGCCAGCGCCCGCCTCGCCACCTCGGCGGGGTCGTCCAGGGCGTCCTCGCCGGTGGGGCCGGAGGAGAAGAGCCACACGGGCCGGTCCGGGAGCTGGCGGGCGAGCCGCCGGACGAAGCTGCGTCCCTCGGCCATCCAGTGGCCGTGGTAGACCGCGCAGCCGACGACGACCGCCTCGTAGACGCCGAGGTCGATGACGTCGGCCACCGGGAGCACCTCCACGTCGCGGCCCTCCTCGCGGAGCGCGGCCCCGACGGCCTCGGCGATCTCCCGCGTCGAGCCGTGCCGGCTGGCGAAGGCGACGAGCACCTTCCCGGACATCGGGCCCCTCCCTCCCGTCGGCTCTCCCGATAGCAGCACGCCCCGGCCGGGGGCGGCAAGTGTCGGCGACGGGTGCGCGGGCGTGCGCGGCGGGGCGAACGTCCCCGGCGTGTCGGCCACCCGGTCGGCGCGGACGGCGCCACCTGAGCGGTCAGCGCTCCGTGGGCCCCGCGGGGAAGGTGGCGGGGGCCGGGCCGAACTCCTGGCGTGCGCCCTCGACGACGTTCCTGCCCAGCGCCCGCGTGCCCCGGTACCCGATGACCGCACCGATGCCGAACGGGGCCAGGCGCCCGAACACCAGCGCACCACCGCGGGTCGCGCTCCACCGCACCACGCGCCGGGTGAGCGCCTTGTTGACCGACCTGACGGTGCTGAGCGGCAGCTTCGTCAGCGCCGCCTTGCCCCAGTACAGCGTGCCGAGGCCGAGCTCGCCGCTGACGGCCTTCGCCCCCTCCTCGCCGAGCAGCGCGGCGAGCAGGAGGGTCCGGCGCCGCTCGACGTCGTCGACGTCGACCCCGTGGAGGCTGGCGACAGCCATGAGGTAGGTGGCCGAGGAGGACATGAACGAGGCGAGCTGGCCCGAGCTCAGCGCCAGGGCCGTGCCCGTGCCGACCGCGGGCACCGCCGCGACCGCACCCACGGCCCCGCCGAGCCGCGACACCCGGCGCAGGTACTGCTTCTCCAGCTCGGCGAGGAGCTCGCCGGGCGTGGCGTCGGGCCGCTCGCGCCGCAGCCGCTGCGCGAGGAGGTGCCCGCGCGGGCGCCGCACCGCCCGGTCGATGAGCTTCTCGAGCGTGCCGGCGCGGCTCATCCGGCCACCTCGTCGGTGAACACGATGATGTGGCGGGCGCCGGCCTCGATGGTGCGGCCCACGGTGCACTGGCGCTCGATGGCCAGCTCGGCGCGCTCCAGCGTGCGGGCCCGGGTGGGCTCGTCCAGCCCGGAGAGGTCGGTGACGATCTCCACGGTCATGGACTCGTAGCGGTTCTCCTCCTCGTTCTTCTCCTTCGAGACGCCGACGACGGCCTCGAAGTCCGCGCCGAGGGCGTGCGCCAGCCGGTGGTCGGCCGAGAGGGCGCTGCAGGTGGCCAGCGCGATCTGGAGCAGCTCGCCGGGGGAGAACTCGCCCTCGCCGTCCCCGACGCGCACCTGCGCGCCGCGGGAGTTCCGGCCGGTGTAGGCCCGGGTGCCGGTGCGCTCGGCCCAGAGGGCAGGGGCCTCCGCCTCCGCGGAGGCCGGGGACGGGACGACGTCGCTCATGCGGACGATCGTCGCACGTGACGCCGACACCGGCACGGGATCCGCCCCGCCGGGCCGCCCCCTCCCGTCGTGTCGGTGCAGTGGGCTACGGTCGGCCGCGTGGAGCACTCCGGGCCCGGGGCCGATGAGGTCCTGGTCGAAGGCCGGTCGCTGACGAAGAGGTTCGGCGACCTGACCGCGGTGGACGGCATCGACTTCGAGGTGCGCCGGGGCGAGGCGTTCGGGTTCCTGGGCCCCAACGGCGCGGGGAAGTCCTCCACCATGAGGATGGTCGGCGCGGTCTCGCCGGTCACCGCCGGCGAGCTGCGCATCTTCGGTCAGGACCCGGCCACCGACGGACCCGCGATCCGCGCCCGGCTGGGCGTCGTCCCGCAGCGCGACACGCTCGACGAGGAGCTCACGGTCGAGGAGAACATCTGGATCTACGGCCGGTACTTCGGCCTGCCGCGGGCCGTGGTGCGGGAACGGGCCGCCGCGCTGCTGGACTTCGCGCAGCTGGGGGACCGGGCGGCGTCCAAGGTAGAGCCGCTCTCCGGTGGCATGAAGCGCCGGCTGACGATCGCCCGCGCCCTGGTCAGCGAGCCGGAGATCCTGCTCCTGGACGAGCCGACCACCGGCCTGGACCCGCAGGCACGGCACGCGCTGTGGGACCGGCTGTTCCGGCTCAAGCGGCAGGGCGTCACGCTCGTGCTCACCACGCACTACATGGACGAGGCCGAGCAGCTGTGCGACCGGCTCGTGGTGATGGACCACGGCCGGATCGTGGCCGAGGGCTCCCCGCGCGAGCTGATCGCTCGGTACGCCACCCGGGAGGTTCTCGAGCTGCGGTTCGCCGACGACGACCACGCGCCCTACGCCGGCCGCTTCCGGGGTGTGGGGGAGCGCGTGGAGGTGCTGCCCGACCGGCTGCTCGTCTACACCCGGGACGGCGACGCCGCGGCAGCGGCCGCCCACGACCTGCGGCCGCTGTCGGCGCTCGTGCGCCGCGCCACCCTCGAGGACGTCTTCCTCCACCTCACCGGCCGGACGCTGGTGGACTGATGAGCGCCGCGCCCGTGCCGCTCCGGCCCCTGCCCGCCGGACGCCGGTGGCTGCCCGCGCTCGGCTTCTGGTGGACGCAGTACCGCCGCACCTGGATCAGCAGCGTCGTGAGCCGCTTCCTCATGCCGGTGCTGTTCCTGGTGTCCATGGGGCTGATGCTCGGCGGGCTGGTGGACCGCGCCGCCGGCGGCGTCGGCGGGGTGCCGTACGTGCAGTTCGTGGTGCCCGGGATCCTGGCCGCGCAGGCCATGTGGACCGCCGTCGGCGAGTCCACCTACAGCGTCCTGGGCGCGCTGCGGTGGACCCGGCAGTACCACGCCATGCTCGCCACCCCGCTCGGCGTGTCCGACGTGCTCCTCGGCCACCTCGTCTACGTCGCGCTGTCCATCGCCTTCGGCACCGTGGTGTTCGCCGTCGTGGCGGCGCTGTTCGGGGCCTGGGCGTCATGGCTGGTCGTGCTGGCCGTGCCGGTGGCGGTGCTGACCGGGATGGCCTTCGCCCTGCCGTGCTTCGCGGTCGCCGCCCAGTTCACCGACAGCGCCGACAACAGCTTCTCGGTCATCTACCGCCTCGTCGTCACGCCCCTGTTCCTGGTCTCGGGGACGTTCTTCCCGGTCGAGCATCTGCCGGCGCTGCTGCGGCCCGTGGCGTGGGTGACGCCGCTGTGGCACGGCGTCGCGGCGAGCCGGTCCCTCGCGGGCGGGACGCCGGACTGGCCGGGCGTCGCGGGCCACGTGCTCGTGCTCGTGGTCATGACCGCGGCCGGGGCGTGGTGGGCGTGGCGCGCCTTCCGCCGGAGGCTGGTCGTGTGAGCGGCGCGGCGGGGGCGACGGTGGCGGCCGCACGCCGGCTGTCCCGGGTGGTGCCCGTCCCTGCCGGGGCGGGGCTCGCCCGGGTGCTGGTGGAGCGCAACCTCATGGCGTTCCGGCGGGCGTGGCTGCTGCTCGTCTCCGGGTTCGCCGAGCCGGTGTTCTACCTGTTCTCCCTGGGCGTCGGCGTGGGGGCGCTCGTGCAGAGCGTGCCGACCCCGGCGGGTCCCGTCCCGTACGCCATGTTCGTGGCCCCGGCGCTGCTGGCGGCCTCCGCCATGAACGGGGCGGTGATGTCCACGTTCAACGTGTTCTTCAAGCTCAAGTACGCCCGGCTGTACGACTCCGTGCTCGCCACCCCGCTCGGCCCTCGCGACGTCGCGGTGGGGGAGGTGGCCTGGGCGCTCAGCCGCGGGGCGCTGTACTCGGTCGCCTTCCTGCTCATCGCCGCGGCGGCCGGGATGGTCCGCTCCTGGTGGGCGGTGCTGGCTCTGCCCGCCGCGGTGCTCATCGGCTTCGCGTTCTCGGCCGTCGGGATGTTCGCGGTGACTTTTATGCGCTCGTGGGTGGACCTGGACCTCGTCACGCTCGCGATCCAGCCGCTGTTCCTTTTCTCGGCGACGTTCTTCCCGCTGTCGGCCTACCCGCCGGCGCTGCGGCTGGTGGTGGAGGCGACGCCGCTCTACCACGGGGTCGCGCTCGAGCGGGCGCTCATGCTCGGCGACGTCGGCCCGGCCCTGCTCGGGCACGTCGCCTACCTGGTCGTCATGGGCCTGCTGGGGGTGTGGGGCGCCGCCCGGCGCATCGAGCGGCTGCTGCTGTCCTGACCGGCGTCCACCGAGCCGCGGCGCGCCGCCGCGCGTAGGTTGTGGCCGTGCAGACCCCCGCGACCCACATGCCCGAATCCGTCGTCATCGTCCTCTTCGGCGCCACCGGCGACCTCGCCGGGCGGATGGTGCTGCCGGCCCTCGTCGAGGTGCACGAGCGCGGACTCATGCCGGACCGGTGGCGCCTGATCGGCTGCGCCGCCGAGGACCTCGACGATGAGACCTTCCGGGACCGGGTGGAGGCGGCCCTCGCCCGCGGCGGCCACCGCCTCCCCGAGGACTGGACGGAGCTTCGCTCGCGGGTGCGGTACGTGGGCGGAACCTTCAGCGCCGCGGAGCCGGGCGACCTGCCCGCCGTCCTGGCGGCGGCGCGGGAGGAGCTGCGCCAGCAGTCCGGCGCCGAACCGCTGGTCCTGCACTTCCTCGCGGTGCCGCCCGCCGCGTTCGCCCCCATCACACGCGGCCTGGGGGCCCACGACCTCACCGACGGCGCCCGCGTGGTCTACGAGAAGCCCTACGGCACGTCGCTGGAGTCCTTCGAGGAGCTCGACGCCCTCGTCAAGGAGGTCCTGCACGAGGAGCAGGTCTTCCGCATCGACCACTTCCTCGGCAAGGAGGCGGTGCAGACCATCTATGTGCTGCGCTTCGCCAACCAGCTGTTCGGCTCGGAGTGGAGCCGGGCCAGCGTGGACCAGGTGCAGATCGACGTCCCGGAGGACCTCGACGTGGCCAACCGCGCCGCCTTCTACGAGGCGACCGGCGCCGCGCTCGACATGCTCGTCACCCACCTGTTCCAGGTCGCCGGCCAGGTCGCCATGGAGCCGCCGGCCGACCTGCGCGACCCGGCCAGCGTGATCGCGGCGCGCGAGGCGGTGCTGCGGGCCTTCCACCCGCTGGACCCCGAGGAGGACGTGGTCCTCGGCCAGTTCGAGGGGTACACGGACATCGAGGGGGTGCCCGAGGACTCCACCCAGGACACCTACGTCGCCGCCCGGCTGTGGATCGACACCGAACGGTGGCGCGGCGTGCCGTTCCTGCTGCGCACCGGCAAGCGCATGGCGGTCAAGGACCAGCGCATCACCCTGGTGCTCAAGCCGCCGTTCGGCCCGCTGGCGGCGGAGCTGAAGGAGCCGAACAGGATCGAGATCTGCTTCTCGGGGGAGGGCGAGGTCGTCCTCGGGATCACGGTGAAGACCCCGGGGCCGGACCTGGCGTACTCCTCGGGCCGCGCGGTGCTGGACCTCGACGACGTCCCGGGCGGCGAGGCGCTCTCGCCGTACGCGTCCCTCATCTCCGACGCGATCATCGGGGACCGCTCGCTGTTCACCACGGCGGAGGGGTTGCGCGCGGCGTTCACGGCTTATCTGCCGCTGCAGGGCCCGGACCGGCCCGCCCCGCTGCCCTACGCGCCCGGCTCCTGGGGCCCGGAGGAGGCGCGCCGGCTGGCCGCCCCGTACCGCTGGTGCCTGGGCCAGTAGCACCGCGGGCCCGAGCCCGCCACGGTGACGTGGGAGGACCGGCGTTCGCTCCGGCCGTGCGGAGGGCGCCCGCGGGGGCGCCGGCGTGCGGATGCGGAGGGCGCCCGCGGGGGCGCCGGCGTGCGGATGCGGAGGGCGCCCGGGTGGGCGCCGGCGTGCGGATGCGGAGGGCGCCGGCAGGGGACGCCGCCGTCCGGGGTCGCCGAGGCCGAAGGTGCTTCGGCCGGGGCCGGCCCGGATGTAACGTGGCTCACGCACCTGGCTCAACGGCGAGCCAGGGGCGCACCCCCGCTCGCCGCTCACCGCCCGCCGGCGCGCGGCGCGGCCAGTCCCCTTCCCGATGCCGACGGTCGGGAAGCGCCCGCGGGACGTAACGTGGGTCACGAGCGCCGCACCGGGCATCCCCGGCGCCGCCACCCGACCGGCGAGGAGAGCAGATGGCCACGCAGTACACCCCCACCCCCGTGCCCGGCGGCCCCGAGCGGCCCGGGGACGCGGCCACGCCCCCCGGGCCGGCGGCGCACGCCCGGGACCGGCGGGCGGCCTCGGAGCCGGCGCCGCCGACCGACGTCACGTCCCTCGTCGAGGACGCGGTCGGGCTCGCAGAGGAGTGGCTGCGGGCCACGGAGCAGGGCCAGACCGACGCCGAGCGCACCTCGACGGGCCAGCTGGCGGCGCTGGTCGGCGACGCGGACGGCCTCGACCTGGCCGTGCGCTTCGTCGACCGCGTCGCGCGGCCGGAGGACACGCGGGTGGCGGCCAAGGAGCTCGGCACCGTCTCGGCCGGCGCGGCACGCAGCTTCCTCCGGCCGGCCGACCAGGCGCTGCTCGCGGTCGGCGCCAAGGTCGCGCGCCTCGCGCCCGGCGTGGTCGTCCCCCTCGCCCGCAAGCGCCTGCGCCAGCTCGTCGGCCACCTCGTGGTCGACGCCCACGACCCCGCCCTGTCCGAGCACCTGGCCCGGGCCCGCGCCGAGGGCTTCCGGCTCAACATCAACCTGCTCGGCGAGGCCGTGCTCGGCGAGGCCGAGGCCGCCGGCCGCGCCGAGCGCACCCGGGCCCTGCTCGAGCGGGACGACGTCGACTACGTCTCGATCAAGGTCTCCTCGCTCGTCTCGCAGATCTCGACCTGGGACACCGAGGGCACCGTGGCGCGCGTCCTCGAGCGGCTGCGCCCGCTGTACCGCGCGGCGCGGGCGCGGTCCCCGCACGCCTTCGTGAACCTCGACATGGAGGAGTACCGCGACCTCGACCTGACGATCGAGGTCTTCACCGCCCTGCTGTCCGAGCTGGAGTTCCACGACCTCCAGGCCGGGATCGTGCTGCAGGCGTACCTGCCCGACTCCCTCGCCGCCCTCGAGCGGCTCATCGCCTTCGCCACCACCCGGGTCGCCGGCGGCGGGGCGAGCATCAAGGTCAGGCTGGTCAAGGGCGCGAACCTGTCGATGGAGCGGGTGGAGGCCGAGCTGCACGGCTGGGAGCAGTCGCCGTACACCAGCAAGGCCGACGTCGACGCCAACTACCTGCGCCTGGTCGAGCGGGCCCTGCGCCCGGAGCTGGCCGGGGTGGTGCGCCTCGGGGTGGCCTCGCACAACCTCTACGACGTCGCCCTCGCCCACCTGCTCGCGCAGCAGCGCGGCGTGGCCGCCTCGCTCGACGTCGAGATGCTGCAGGGCATGGCCCCCGCGCAGGCCCGGGCCGTGCGCAACGCCGTCGGCAGCGTGCTGCTGTACACCCCGGTCGTCGCGCCCGAGGACTTCGACGTCGCTGTCTCCTACCTCGTGCGCCGCCTGGAGGAGAACGCCCAGCCCCAGAACTTCCTCCATGCCCTCTTCGCCGGCGCCGGTGATGGTGCCATGGCGGAGCAGGAGGCCCGGTTCCGTGCCTCGGTCGCGGCCATGACGACGACGCCCGCCGCCCGCCGCCGTCGGGCGGAGCGCACACCCGCCCCGTCCCCGTTCACGAACACGGCCGACTCCGACCCCGCGCTGCCCGAGGTGCGCGCCTGGGCGGCCGACCGCGTGGTGGCCGCACCTACGCCGCCGAGCTCGCCGGTCCTGACCTCCCCGGCCGATGTCGACGCCGTCGTCGCCGCCGCGAAGGCCGCGCAGCCGGCCTGGGCCGCCCTGCCCGGCGCCGAGCGGGCGGCGGTGCTGCGCCGGGCGGCGGAGGAGCTCGAGGCGCGCCGCGGCGACCTGGTCACCGTCATGGCCGCCGAGGGCGGCAAGACCGTCGCGGAGGCGGACCCGGAGGTCTCCGAGGCGATCGACTTCGCCCGGTACTACGCCGACCGCGCCGAGGAGCTCGACGCCGGCCCGCACGCCGACGGCGCCGCCTTCACCCCGGACCGGGTCACCCTGGTGACGCCGCCGTGGAACTTCCCCGTGGCCATCCCCACCGGCGGCGTGCTCGCGGCGCTCGCGGCGGGCTCGGCGGTGATCATCAAGCCGGCGCACGCGGTACCCGGATGCACCGAGGTGGCCATGGCCGCGCTGCACGCGGCCCTGGCCTCCCGCGGCGTGGCCGCGGACGTGCTCCAGGTGGTCCGTACCGACGAGGGCGGGGTCGGCCGCGCCCTCGTCTCGCACGAGGACGTCGACACCGTCGCGCTCACCGGCTCGATCGAGACCGCCCGGATGTTCGAGTCCTGGCGGGCGGGCCGGCCGGGCGGGCCGCGGGTGCTCGCCGAGACGTCCGGCAAGAACGCCCTGGTCATCACGCCCGCCGCGGACTACGACCTCGCCGTGGCCGATCTCGTCAGGAGCGCGTTCGGTCACGCGGGGCAGAAGTGCTCCGCGGCCTCGCTGGTGATCCTCGTCGGCTCCGCGGGCCGCTCGGAGCGGCTGCGCCGCCACCTCGTCGACGCCGTGCGGTCGCTGCGGGTGGGCTGGCCCGAGGACCTGGGCGCCACCATGGGCCCGGTCATCGAGCCGCCCGAGGGCAAGCTGCGGCGCGCCCAGACCACGCTGGAGCCGGGGGAGACCTGGCTCGTCGAGCCGCGGCAGCTGGACGACACCGGCCGGCTGTGGTCACCGGGCCTGAAGGACGGCGTCGCCCCGGGCTCGTTCTTCCACCTCACCGAGTGCTTCGGACCCGTGCTCGGCATCATGCGGGCGCGGACCCTTCAGGAGGCGGTCGAGCTGCAGAACGCGCCGGCGTTCGGGCTCACCGGCGGCCTGCACTCGCTCGACGAGGAGGAGATCGCGTACTGGCTCGACCACGTCGAGGTCGGCAACGTCTACGTCAACCGGCACATCACCGGGGCGATCGTCCGGCGCCAGCCGTTCGGCGGGTGGAAGGACTCCGTCGTGGGCCCCGGCGCGAAGGCCGGCGGACCGAACTACGTCGCGCAGCTCGGCACCTGGCGGGCGGACGGCGTGCCCGGGAACCAGGCCGAGCCGGCGGCGGCGGTGCGCCGCGCCCTCGCCGACTACACCGGCCTGGTCACGTCGCAGGCGGACCGGTCGTGGCTGCGCGCCGCCGTCGCCTCCGACGCCGCGGCGTGGGACGAGGAGCTCGGCGCCGAGTGGGACGTGAGCGGCCTGAGCGTCGAGGCGAACGTCTTCCGCTACCGGCCGGTTGACCTCACGGTGCGGGCGGGGTCCGGGGCCTCCGCCGTCGAGCTGGTGCGCGTGCTGCTGGCGGCCGAGCTGGCGGGGAGCCCGGTGCGCGTGAGCCTGGACCCGGAGCTCTCCCGCGGGCTCAAGGCGCTGGCGCCCACCGGCGAGCCGGCCCGCCAGGGCCTGCGCCGCCTGGCCGAGCTGGTCGACGCCGCCGAGACCCGGGAGCAGCTGGTCGCGCGCGTCCAAGACGGCGAGGTGACCGGCCGGCTCAGGGTGATCGGTGACGAGGCCGCGGTGCTGGCGCGCGACCTGGCCGGCACCGGGGTGACGGTGCTGGCTCAGCCCGTCCTCGCCACGGGGCGGCGCGAGCTGCTCACCGTGCTGCGCGAGCAGGCCATCTCGCGGACCTTGCACCGCTTCGGCCACCTGCCGCCCGAGCGCGACTGAGCCGCCCGGCGAGTCGGCGCCCCCGGGCGGCTCAGCGGCCCGCGAGGTACTCCAGGGCGATGCGCTTCTCCACGGCGACGACCTTGTTGACCGAGTCCACCGCGAGCTGCTCGATCTTCTTGCCGAGCAGCGGGATGGAGGCGTTGACGTCGCCGTCGTACGTCTCGGTGGAGCCGGCGCCGTTCGCGGAGAGCCGCTGCGTGCCGTTGACCTTCACCGGCACGCCGGGGATCGACAGCGTCATGGTCGAGGTGCGGGTGCCGTCGGCCGCGGGCGCGCCCCAGGCCTCCACGAGGCGGACCTCGACGGTCTGGCCGACGAAGGAGCGGAACTTGGCCGGCACCATCGTCGTCGGCATCTTCAGCCGCGTGGTCACCGTGAAGGCCTCGCCGTCGCGCAGGACCTCGGCGTGGTGCTCCTGGGCCCCGGTGGCCTCGGCGCGGCGGCGGACGTAGTCCTCGTCGGCGAGCATCGCTGCCACGGCGTGGGCGTCGGCGGGGTACTCGGTGGTGGCGGAGAAGTGCACGGCGTGCCTTTCGGTGGTGTGGGCTGGACCCGCCCAGCCTAAGCCGCGACGCAGCGGCGCACCCGGGCACGCGCGTGGGGTGAGCGGGGAGCGCGGTCGCCGTCGTGGCCGCCCCGGCCCCGACCGGACGGGGCACCCCCACTACGCTGGGGGCGTGCCCACACTGGCCAACATGATCGCGCAGACCGTCACGCTGGAGCCCACGGACGCCGAGTGGCTCCACCAGCTCGTCGGAGACTGGCAGGTGGTCGCCGACCTGGCGTTCGCGGACCTCGTGCTGTGGCTGCCGACCGAGGACGGCGGCTTCGTCGCCGTCGCGCACTGCCGGCCCTCGACCGCCGCGACGGTCCACTACGACGACATCGTGGGCCACCGCGTCTCGGAGCCCCGCCGCCAGCTCATGGCGCAGACGATGGCGGACGGCGGGATCCACACCCGCGCCGACCAGGCACGCACCATCAACGCCATCCGCGAGGTGCTCGTGCCGGTGGTGCACGAGGGCCGGTCCATCGGAGTGATGACGCGCGAGTCGAGCCTGCCCGCCACGCGCGTGCCGTCCCGCCTCGAGATCTCCTACGTCGAGATCGCCGACATGATGTGCGCGATGATCGCCCGCGGGGAGTACCCGCAGGCGGGCGCGCCGGGGGCGTCCCGCCGGGGCGCGCCCCGCGTGGGGGACGGGCTGGTCCGCCTCGACGCCGACGGGCGTGTCATCTACGCCAGCCCCAACGCGGTCAGCAACTTCCACCGCCTGGGCCTCATCGGCCAGCTCAAGGGCGAGGTCCTGGCCGAGGTGGTCACCGAGCTGCTCGAGGAGCACTCCAGCGTCGAGGAGACGCTGGCGGTGGTCGTCATGGGGCGCGCCGCCTGGCGCACCGAGGTCGAGTCCCGCGGGGTCACGCTGAGCCTTCGTGCGGTGCCGCTGACGGACCACGGTGAGCGCCGCGGCGCGCTGCTGCTGTGCCGGGACGTCTCGGAGGTGCGCCGCCGCGAGCGGGAGCTGATCACCAAGGACGCCACCATCCGGGAGATCCACCACCGGGTGAAGAACAACCTGCAGACCGTCTCGGCCCTGCTGCGGCTGCAGGCCCGCCGCACGGACAACCCCGAGACGAAGGACGCGCTGGAGGAGGCGGAGCGGCGGGTGTCGACGATCGCGCTGGTGCACGAGACGCTCTCGCAGAACATCGACGAGGTCGTCGACTTCGACGAGGTGTTCGGCCGGGTGCTGCGCCTCGCCGCCGACGTCGCCTCGCCCGACTCGTCGGTGCGCACCGAGGTCGAGGGGACGTTCGGGCTCGTCGGCGCGGAGGCGGCCACGTCGCTCGCGGTGGTGCTCACCGAGCTGGTGACCAACGCCGTCGAGCACGGCCTGCGGGGGCGTAGCGGCATGGTGAGCGTCCACGCCGCCCGCGACGGGGCCGAGCTGGAGGTGCGGGTGCGGGACGACGGCCGCGGCATTGACGAGGGCAAGGTGCTGTCCGGGCTCGGGACGCAGATCGTCAGGACGCTGGTCACCGGCGAGCTGGGCGGCACCATCGAGTGGCTCTCCCGTCCCGAGGGCGGCACCGAGGTGGTGCTGCGGACCCGGCAGCGCGAGCGCTGACGCGCGGCTCGGCGGCGCCGGGAGGTCCGCATGCAGGAACGACGCCGCCGGTCTCCCGGCGGCGTCGTCCTTGGTGCTCGTGCTGTGTCAGCCGGCGCGGCGGGCGCGCGCGGTGCGGCGCTTGAGCGCGCGGCGCTCGTCCTCGCTGAGGCCGCCCCACACGCCGGAGTCCTGGCCGGTCTCCAGCGCCCACTTGAGGCAGGTGTCCACGACGGGGCACCGCTGGCACACGGCCTTGGCCTCCTCGATCTGGACGAGCGCGGGGCCGGTGTTCCCGATCGGGAAGAACAGCTCCGGGTCCTCGGTGAGACAGGCCGCGCGGTGACGCCAATCCATGACAGGGCTCCTTCTGGGGGGCGCGCGCCGGGGCCACAGCTCCTGGTAGGGGAGCAGCGACAGCCCGACAAATGGGGGATTGCTGCTGCGCCCAAGCCTGACATGCGGGTTGTTGCTGCGTAAAGAGGTTTCGGACAAGTGACCGGCGGGTAAAGACCGTGGCATTCGTCACAGGCGCGGCGTCCGCCCAGGCCAGGGGTGTGCCGGTGCGCGCCGGGGCCGCCGCGGGGCCGCGCACTACCCTCGGGGTGTGACGAATCCTCCCCCCTCAGCCCCGTCAGGACCAGGCCGGGTGCCGGTGCCGCTGGGGGCGGCCCTGCTCGGCGTCCTGCTCGAGGTGGCGGCCCTGGCGGCCATGGCCGTCGCCTTCCTGGTCGACGTGGTGCGTGGCGTCCCCCTCGACCTGGCCTCCACCGTGGCGATGACCGTCTTCTTCGTGGGCGTCGCCGTCGTGCTCGGCGCCGCGGCGCGCGCGCTGTGGCGCGGCCGCCGCTGGGGGCGTGGCCCGGTCGTCACCTGGCAGATCCTGCAGCTGCTGAGCGGCGTCGCCCTCGGCGGCGCCCTGCCGGCGTATCTCGTCGTGGCGCTGGCGGTGCTTGCCGTCGGCGTGGTGGTGGGCGTGCTGTGGCCGTCCTCGCGGGAGCACGCGTCGATGGCGGGGCCGCCCTCGGCCCTCGCGTAGGGCACCGGCCTCGCGAGCTCGCGAGCTCGCCGCACGGTCAGCGCGCTACCTGCACGGGGGTGACCGTGCCGGCGGCGACGAGCACGCCGCGTCCGGGGTGGGACGGGCGCCCGAGGTCCGTCGCCGGGGCCAGGTCGACGTCCGTGAGGCGGCCGCTGCCCGGGTGCGCCGGGCGCAGCACGAGCAGGCTCGCCGAGGAGCGCCAGAGCGCGAGCGGCCCCCGGAAGGCGGCGACCACGGCCTCCGTGCGGGCGGCCGCGAGGACCGTGAGCCCCGGGACCAGCGCCAGGCGGCGGTCCAGCTCGTCCAGCTCCGCGCCCGGCCAGCGGTCGAGGTCGTCGAGGACGACGACGTCGCCGCCGGCCTGCGCCGCCCTGGCGATCTCCCGGACCTGCCGGCCGGCGGCGGCGAGCTGGTCCCCGGCGGTCGCCAGCGCCGAGGTGCGGCCGCTGCCCGGCGGCCCCACCACCAGCAGCCGGTCGCCGGGCCGGGCCGGCGCCGTCACGGGCCCCGCGGTGTCCCCGCCGAGCCCGAGGGTCACCCGGTCGGCGGCGACCGGCAGCCCCCGGGCGGCCACCGTCTCCGGCAGCGGGGCCAGGCGGGGCACGCGCTCCAGCGGCGCCCCGGGCAGCCGGACCGGCGCGGCGCGGGCGACCTGCACCGCGGTGGCCCCGCCGGGTTCGAGCACCACGCCGCGCCCGGGCACCGCGCCGCCACCGACGAGCGCGCGCGGCACTCCGGCGACCAGCGCCTCGGTCTCGTCCCGGGGCGCGAGCACGAGCCGGGTGCGCACCGCCTCGGCCCACCGGGCCGCGGCCAGGGACGGCGGCCCGGACAGCGCGACGGACACGCCCCGGCGGCGCCCTTCGCGCAGGAGCCGGCCCAGCGCCTGGCCCGCCGCGCCGGGCGACCCTGCGGCGTCGAGCCGGTCGCAGACGGCGTCCACGTCGTCGACCACGAGGACCTGCCACGCCCGTCCCTCCGCCGGCGGCTCGGCCAGGACCGCCAGCAGCCGCGCGACGCGGCGCGGGTCGTCGGCGCCCACGACCGTGCCGAGGGCCGGGCCGGAGAGGTCCGCGAACGCCGTGGGCTCCGCGGCGACGACGTGCACCGGCGCGCCGCACGAGAGCGCCTGGGCGACGACGGCGCGCAGGACCTCCGTCCTCCCCGTGCCCGGGCCGCCGGTCACCAGCAGCGCCGGGCCCGCCCACCGCCACACGCCCAGGCGCTGCTCGTCGGGCAGGTCGGTGCGGGCGAGCGGCAGCCCCGGCGGGGTGCCGTCGCGGGCGACCGGGGGTGCGGCGAGGGCGGCCAGCGGGAGGTCGCGGGGGAGCGGCTCCGCCCAGGGGCGCCCCGCCGGGGCGCCGCTCCCGCCCGCCTCCCACGCGCGGCGGGCCGCGGTCACCACCGCGCCGGTCAGGGCGGCGCCGTCGGGCCCGGTCCACGCCGCCTGCAGCAGCCGCAGCCCGTCGGTGCGCAGCAGCGCCCGGCCCGGCAGGGCGGGCAGCCGCGCGGCGTCGGGCACGCCGAGGACGTCGAGGGAGTCCGTCGGCTCCAGGACCCGCAGGCAGACCCGCGCGGTGAGGTTCGCCCGCACGTCGGGGCCCACGGCGCCGCCGGGGCGCTGGGTGGCGAGGATCAGGTGCAGGCCCAGCGACCGGCCCTGGGCCGCCAGGCGCACCAGGGTGGCCAGGACGTCCGGATGGGTGTCGGTCAGCGTGCGGTACTCGTCGACGACGACGAGCAGGCGCGGGAGGCCGTCGTGGCCGGCGAGCCGGTAGGCGTCGAGGTCGCGCGCCCCGGCGCCGGCGAGCAGACGCTCGCGGCGGCGCAGCTCCGCCCGCAGGCTGGCCAGGGCCCGGGCGGTCGCCGCGGGGTCGAGGTCGGTCAGCACCCCGGCGGTGTGGGGCAGCGCGGCCAGCGCCCCGAACGTGGCGCCGCCCTTGTAGTCCACCAGCACGAGCTGGAGGGCGGCGGGGGAGTAGCGCACCGCCAGGGCGAGCAGCCAGCTCAGGAGCAGCTCCGACTTGCCGGCCCCGGTCGTCCCCGCGACCAGGGCGTGCGGGCCTGCCGCCGCCAGGTCCAGCTCGACGGCGCCGTTCGCGTCGGCGCCGAGCGGCGCGCTCAGGCCCGGGCCGGCGGCGGCCCACCTGCGGCCCAGGTCGTCCGTCGCGCCCAGCAGCTCCGCGAGCCGGACCCGCCCCGGCAGCGCCGGACGCCCGGGCGCCGCGAGGAGCGCGGCGACGGTGCCGGCCCAGGCGGCGGAGACCGTGGTGCCGCGCAGGTCCGGCACGTGCACCACGCGCGTGCACGTCACGGGCGTGCGCTCGAGGCGGTCGGCCAGCACGAGGGTCGCGACCCGGGCCGCCCCGGGGGCCGGCGGCGCCGCGGGGTCCGGCGCCCAGGCCTCGCGGACGGTCACGCACCACGCCGCGGCCGGTGCGTCGCCGCGGGACGGCGCCCGCAGCGGGGCCGGCGCGTCGCCCGAGCGGGAGGTGAGGGCGGGGCCGGCGGGCGCGGCGGCGGCGCGGCCGGGGACGGCGGGCGCGGGGACGGCGCGCGCGGGTGCCGCGCGCGTGTGGGGCAGGACTGCCGCCCACTCCCAGGAGCCCGGGAGGCGCAGCGCGAGGTGCTCCGGGCCGTGCAGGACCAGCTGGGCCAGCAGCCAGCGGGCGGTGGACACGACGTCCGTCCGCGCCCCCACGAGGGCGACGCACTCGCCGTCGGCGAGGTCCAGGAGGGGCGCGCGGCCGTGCCCGGCGCGGCAAGGGGCGGCGGGGCCCGCTGGCACGACCCGGGCACCCCGGCGCCGGCCGGGCGCCGGCTGGGGGAGCAGGCGGACGGTGAGCGTCTCGCCGGCCGCTGCCGGGACCGGCGCGGCGGCAGCCAGGAGGAGCAGGGCGGCGGGGTCGTCCGTCGCCGGCACGGCGTCCTCCCGGGCGTCGTCCGCGTCGTCCGCGTCGTCACGGGCCTCGTGGTCCCGGCGGCGGCCGTCGAGGAGGGCCAGGGCCAGCACGCCGAGCGGCAGCACCAGCGTCGCCCAGCGCCACCCGGCGGAGGGGGCCGCCAGCAGGAAGGTCACCGCGGCGGCGCACATGAGCAGAGGCATCGCCAGGCGCGCGAGGTCGCGGCGGGCATGCCGGCGTGGAGGGGGCGCGGCGATCGTCGCCGGCGCCGCGAGCCGCGTGGGGCGCGCGCGCAGCTCGAGCACCGTGCCGCCGAGCGTGAGCCGGTCACCGGGCGCGACGTCGCGCCAGCGCTGCCCGACGCGCCGGGCGCGTCGTCGCCCGGGCCTGGCGCGCGGGCGCGCCACGTGCGTGCCGTTGGCCGACCCGGCGTCACGGACCTGGACCCGGCCGCGGCGCGTGCGGACGAGGAGGTGGCGACGGGAGACCAGGGGATCGGTCAGCGGGGAGCCGGCCTGGGCCCGCCCGACGGCGCAGCCGGGCGTCACCGGCAGGCACCAGCCGGTGTCCGGGCCGGCCACCACCGCCAGGTGCCAGGCGCAGCGCAGGGACGCGGCCGGGTCCGGGGCGCGCCCGGACCCGGCCGCCGGGTCGTCGTGCACGCGACGAGGGTGCCCCGCCGCACGTGCCCGCCGACCGCGTGCTGGGGACGGGCACGCCGCGGCCGGGCGTGTGGACGGCGGCGGCCGCGCCGCGGTGCCGTCCGGACGAGCGACTCGCGGTGCGCCGGCGGTCCTCGGGTGAGGGGCCGGCGTGGGCGCCGTGAGCCATGATGTGACCGTGACCGAGACCCGTACCGCTGACGAGACCGAACCGTCCGACGAGGTGCCCGAGGGCGGCGTGAGCACGGACGTGCCCGCCGCGGCCGGCGCCGAGGTGCGCCAGCGATGGGTGGCACTGGCCGAGCGGGTCGAGGCGGCCCAGTTCGCCTACTACGTCCGGGACGCGCCCACCATCTCCGACGCCGAGTACGACCAGCTCATGCGGGAGCTGGAGGCACTCGAGGAGGCGCACCCGGACCTGCGCGTGCCGGAGTCGCCGACCCAGCGCGTCGGCGGCACGTTCTCCACCGAGTTCGCCACGGTCACCCACCGCGAGCCGATGATGAGCCTGGAGGACGTCTTCTCCCTCGAGGAGCTGCGCGAGTGGGCGGCGCGCGTGCACGCCGCGGCCGGGCGCACCGACGTCGCCATGACCTGCGAGCTGAAGATCGACGGGCTCGCCGTGAACCTGCTGTACGAGGACGGCCGCCTGGTCCGCGCCGCCACCCGCGGCGACGGGCGCACCGGCGAGGACGTCACGCTCAACGTCCGCACGATCGCCTCCGTGCCGCACCAGCTCGCCGGGGACCACCACCCCGCCAGCATCGAGATCCGTGGCGAGGTGTTCTTCCCGGTGGCGGCGTTCGAGGAGCTCAACGCCTCCCTCGTGGCCGCCGGCAAGGCCCCCTTCGCCAACCCCCGCAACTCCGCCGCAGGCTCGCTGCGCCAGAAGGACCCGCGGGTGACCGCCTCACGCCAGCTGGACATGATCGCGCACGGCGTCGGCGCCCTCGACTGGGGCGGCGCCACGCCGCCGAAGGTCTTCGCCTCCCAGTGGGAGCTCTACGAGCAGCTGCGGGCGTGGGGCGTGCCGGTCTCCCGGCACACGCGGGTGGTGCGCTCGCGTCAGGAGGCGGAGGAGATGATCGCCTACTACGGCGAGCACCGGCACACCGTCGAGCACGAGATCGACGGCATCGTCGTCAAGGTCGACGACTTCGCCCTCCAGCGGCAGATGGGCGCCACCTCCCGCGCGCCGCGCTGGGCGGCGGCCTACAAGTACCCGCCGGAGGAGGTCAACACCAAGCTGCTCGACATCCGCGTCCACGTCGGCCGCACCGGCAGGGTCACGCCGTACGGGGTCATGGAGCCGGTCCTCGTCGCGGGCTCCACGGTGGGCATGGCCACCCTGCACAACGCCAACGAGGTCCGGCGCAAGGGCGTGCTCATCGGCGACACGGTGGTGCTGCGCAAGGCCGGGGACGTCATCCCGGAGATCGTCGCGCCCGTGGTGGACCTGCGCGACGGCAGCGAGCGCGAGTTCGTCATGCCGGAGGGCTGCCCCTCCTGCGGGACGCCGCTCGCCCCGGCCAAGGAGGGCGACGTCGACCTGCGCTGCCCCAACGCGCGCTCGTGCCCGGCGCAGCTCACCGAGCGCGTCGCCCACATCGCCTCCCGCGGGGCCCTCGACATCGAGGCGCTCGGCGGCGAGGCCGCCCTGGCGCTGACCGATCCCGAGGCGGGGCGCGAGAACGCCGTCGCCGCGCTCGCGGTCGCCGCCGGGCACGGCCCGGTGCCGGCCCCGGAGGACCTCGCGGCCGCCGAGGCGGAGCTGCCCCCGCGCCAGCAGCCCGCGCTCACCACGGAGGCGGGCCTGTTCGACCTCACCGTCGAGGACCTGCGCGACGTGCGGGTGTGGCGGGAGATCAGGAAGGACGGCGCCGGCACGGGCCGGTGGGAGCAGCGGCTCTTCTTCTGGACGACGCCCACGTACAAGCGCGACGGCAGCGTCTCGAAGCCGTCCAAGCCGACCGCGACGACCGAGCGCATGGTCGCGGAGCTGGACAAGGCCAAGTCGCAGCCCCTCTGGCGGGTCCTGGTCGCCCTGTCGATCCGGCACGTCGGTCCCACCGCCGCGCGCGCGCTGGCCACGCACTACGCCTCCCTCGACGCGATCCGGGAGGCCAGCGAGGAGGAGCTGGCCGCCGTCGACGGCGTCGGCCCGGTCATCGCCGCGGCGCTCAAGCGCTGGTTCGAGGAGGAGTGGCACCGCGAGATCGTCGACCGCTGGCACGCCGCCGGCGTGCGCATGGCCGACGAGCGTGACGAGTCCGTGGAGCGCACGCTCGAGGGACTGACCGTGGTGGTCACCGGCTCGCTCGAGGGCTTCAGCCGGGACTCGGCCAGGGAGGCGATCATCCTCCGCGGGGGCAAGGCCGCCGGGTCGGTGTCGAAGAAGACCGACTTCGTGGTCGTCGGGGCCAACGCCGGCACCAAGGAGGACAAGGCCCGGGAGCTGGGCCGGCCCATCCTGGACGAGGCGGGCTTCCTCGCCCTGCTCGAGGGCGGCCCGGACGCCGTGGCGGACCTCGTCCGGGCGGGGTGAGCGGCCCGGGCTCCGCGGCGCGCGCGGTGTGCCGCGGGCGGTCCTCGCCCGGGCGGCTGGGATGATCACCCGGTGACCGTCTCCGCCGCCCGCCTCACCGTCGACCTGGTCCGTGCCGAGGAGTTCGCGCGGGTCGGCGACATCTGCGTGGGCGCCTACGCGGCCGCCCACCTGCTCGCCGGTCCGGACGAGTGGTACGCCCGCCACATGCGCGACGTCGCCGCGCGAGCCGCCGACGCCGTGGTGCTGGTGGCGCGGAACGGGCGGGAGGCGGTCGGGACGGTGACGCTCGCCGCGGCCGGCGCCGCCTACGCCGACATCGCCCGCGGCGAGGAGCTGGAGGTGCGCATGCTCGCCGTCGACCCCGCCGCCCAGCGCCGGGGCGTGGCCGAGGCGCTGCTGCGCGGCGCGGAGGAGTGGGCGCGCGAGCAGGGCTACCCGGTCCTGGTCCTGTCCGTGTTCTCCAAGGACGGCCCGGGCGCTCCGCACCGCCTCTACGAGCGGCTCGGTTACCGCCGGGAGCGGGCGCGCGACTACGTCGGCGAGTGGGACCCCGACGCGATCATGTGGTGCTACGTCCGCGAGCTTCGGGCGTTGGTTGCCCGCTAGAGCAGCGGGCCCAGCGGGCGCAGCAGCCGCTCGAGGAGCTTGACCACCGGGCCGCGCGCCCGCCACTCGTCCAGGGTGAGGCGCCGGGAGTTGGTGAGGTCCGTCTCGAAGATCCGCTGCATCTGCTCGGCGAGGGTGTCGCCGTAGATCTCCAGGTTCACCTCGAAGTTGCCCGTCATCGACATGCGGTCGATGTTGGTGGTCCCCACGGTGGTCCACCGGCCGTCCACGGTCATCGTCTTGGCGTGGACCATCGCGCCCTGGAACAGCCAGAGCTCCACGCCCGCCTCCAGCAGCCGCCGGTAGTAGGTGCGCGCCGCCCAGTCGGCGAGCACGTGGTTGGAGACCTCGGGGATGAGCACCTTGACGTCGACGCCGCGACGGGCGGCGCCCACCAGGCCGGCGAGGATCTCGCGGTCGGGGATGAAGTAGCCCTGGGTGATGTAGATGTGGTGCTGGGCCCGGTCGATGGCCTCGAGGTACAGCCCCCGGACCGGGAACAGCAGCCGCGCCGGGGCGTTCTGCGCGGCCCGGATGCGCGCGTCCCACTGCCGCGCCCCCTGGTCGGGGATGCGCGGGTGGTGCTGCTTGCGGTGGTCGTTCCAGAAGTCGACGAACGCGTTCTCCAGCTCCCACACGCTGGGGCCGGTCACCCGCAGGTGGGTGTCACGCCACTGCGTGGCGTACAGGGAGCCGATGTTGTAACCGCCGACGAACCCGACCTCGCCGTCGACCACGAGGAGCTTGCGGTGGTCCCGGCCGGTCTTGCGGAGGTTCATCGTCAGCAGGCCCGGCCGGAACAGCGGGAAGCGCAGCACGTGCAGCGTCCGCATGTCCGGGAACTGCTTGAAGCTCGGCGGGACGACGAGGTTCCCCCAGCTGTCGAACACGATGTACACGTCCACGCCGCGCCTGGCCGCGTCGAGCAGCGCCTCCTTGAACTCGGCACCGACCTCGTCCGACTTCCAGATGAACGTCTCGAAGTAGATGCGGCGCCTCGCCTCCCGGATCGCCTTCAGCATGTCGGCGTACACGTCGCGCCCGTACGTGTAGGTCGTCACCTCCGAGTCGGCCACGGGGACCGTCGTCGGCTCGGTGCGCGGGAACTCGCCGGTGGGGGGCTCGCGGCGCTTGCGCACGCGGTCGACGGCCACCACCGTGGTGATCGCGACGGCCTGGGCCGTGCCCACGGCGGTGACGTACCACCGCGCCGCCCGCCACACGTCGCGGCGGCTGATGCGCGAGACGTCCAGGAGGGCGTGGCCGAGGCGCTGACGGAGCGGCATGGCGCCAACCTACCGGCGGACGGCGGATCCCCGGGCGTCCGCGACGGGCGACGGCCGGGGTTCCGGGCGCCCACGACACCGCCGAGGCGATACTGGGGGCGTGATCTCCATCGAGCTCGCGCGGGCCCTGCGGGAGGCGGGCCTGCGCTGGCGCCCGGCGCCGGGCGACCGGTTCACCATCGACAAGCCGGACCTCCTCGGCGAGGTGTTCACGCTGTCCGAGATGACCATCGAGGCCCGCACCTACCCGACCGGCACGATCCTCGGTTTCAACGGCACCACCGAGTGGGCGCTGGACTCGGTGACCCTCGAGGAGACGCTCTGGCTCCCGCGGGAGGACCAGCTCCGCGAGCTGCTCGGCGGCACGTTCCGTCACCTGTCGCGCGGCGACGGCGGCTACCGCGTCAGCACCGACCTGCCGGGTGACGGCGGCGCGGCGGAGCACGTCGCCCCGGCGGCCGCCGACGCCTACGCCCTGGCGCTGCTGGCCCTGATCGCCCGCTCGGCGTAGGCGGCGCGCCCCCGTTCCCCGCGCCGCCCGCGGCGCGGTCGGCCCCGGCGGCGACGCGCGGCGGGCGTCTAGACTCGCGCACATGTCCACCATCTCTTCCGACGAGGTCGCACGCGTCGCGGCCCTCGCGCGCATCGAGCTGACGGGCGAGGAGGTCGAGCGCCTGGCCGGCGAGCTCGACGTCATCGCCTCGGCCGTCGCCCGCGTGAACGAGGTCGCGACGCCCGACGTGCCCGCCACCTCCCACCCGATCCCGCTGACCAACGTGATGCGCGAGGACGTGGTGGTCGAGACGCTCGACGTCGGCGCCGTCATGGCCGCCGCGCCCGCCGCCGACGACGGCCGCTTCGTGGTGCCGCAGATCCTCGGGGAGGACGCATGAGCACCGACGACCTCACCCGGCGCAGCGCCGCCGAGCTGGCCGAGCTGCTGGCAGCCAAGGAGGTGTCCAGCGTCGAGGCCACCCAGGCCCACCTGGACCGGATGGCCGCCGTCGACGGCGACGTCCACGCCTTCCTGCACGTCAACACTGACGAGGCGCTCGCCATGGCCGCCGACGTCGACGCGCGCCGCCTCGCCGGCGCCGAGCTTCCCGCGCTCGCCGGCGTGCCGGTCGCGGTGAAGGACATCGTGGTCACCAAGGGGCAGGTCACCACGGCCGCCTCGAAGATCCTCGAGGGCTGGGTGCCGCCCTACGACGCGACGCTCGTGACCCGGCTGCGCGAGGCCGGCATGCCCATCCTGGGCAAGACCAACCTCGACGAGTTCGCCATGGGGTCGAGCACCGAGCACTCGGCATACGGCAACACCCGCAACCCCTGGGACCTCGAGCGCATCCCCGGCGGCTCCGGGGGCGGCTCCGCCGCCGCCGTCGCCGCGTACGAGGCGCCGCTGGCCATCGGCACGGACACCGGCGGCTCGATCCGCCAGCCCGCCGCCGTCACCGGCACGGTCGGGGTCAAGCCCACCTACGGGTCGGTGTCGCGCTACGGCCTCATCGCCATGGCGTCCTCCCTCGACCAGGCCGGGCCCGTCACGCGCACGGTGCTCGACGCCGCGCTGCTGCACGAGGTGATCGGCGGGCACGACCCCCTCGACTCGACCTCCCTGCCCGAGCCCGCCACCGGGTACGTGGCCGCCGCCCGCGCCGAGGACCTCAAGGGTCTGCGCGTCGGCATCGTCAAGGAGCTCGGCGGCGAGGGCTACCAGGACGGCGTGCGCCGCAGCTTCCTCGAGTCGGTCGAGCTGCTGAAGCAGGCCGGCGCCGAGGTCGTCGAGGTCTCCTGCCCCAGCTTCGACTACGCGCTGGCTGCCTACTACCTGATCATGCCGGCCGAGGCCTCCTCGAACCTGGCCAAGTTCGACGGCATGCGCTTCGGCCTGCGCGTCGAGCCGACCGACGGCCCGGTCACCGCCGAGCGCGTCATGGCCGCCACGCGCGGCGCCGGGTTCGGCGACGAGGTCAAGCGCCGCATCATCCTGGGCACCCACGTGCTCTCCGCCGGCTACTACGACGCCTACTACGGCTCGGCGCAGAAGGTCCGCACCCTCATCCAGCGCGACTTCGCCCAGGCGTTCGCCCAGGCGGACGTGCTCGTCTCGCCCACCGCCCCGACGACGGCGTTCCGGTTCGGGGAGAAGCTGGACGACCCGATGGCGATGTACCTCAACGACGTCGCCACCATCCCGGCGAACCTCGCCGGCATCCCCGGGCTCTCGCTGCCCTCGGGCCTGAGCGACGACGGGCTGCCGGTGGGCTTCCAGGTCCTCGCGCCCGCCCGCGAGGACGCCCGTCTGTACCGGGTGGGCGGCGTGCTCGAGCGCCTGCTCACGCAAGTGTGGGGTGGGCCGCTGCTCACGCGGGCCCCCGAGCTGGAGGTGGCAGCCCGATGACCACGCAAACCGTCGACCTCGTCGACTACGACGACGCCGTCAAGCGGTACGACCCCGTCCTCGGCATCGAGGTGCACGTGGAGCTGGGCACGAAGAGCAAGATGTTCGACGGCGCCCCGCAGACGTTCGGGGCCGCGCCCAACACGCAGATCACGCCCGTCTCCCTCGGCCTGCCGGGCGCGCTGCCGGTGGTCAACCGCACGGCGGTGGAGTACGCGGTGCGCATCGGCCTGGCGCTGAACTGCTCCATCGCGGAGAGCTGCCGGTTCGCCCGGAAGAACTACTTCTACCCGGACGTGCCGAAGAACTTCCAGACCTCCCAGTACGACGAGCCCATCGCCCACGACGGCCACCTCGACGTCGAGCTCGAGGACGGCACGGTCTTCCGCGTCGAGATCGAGCGCGCCCACATGGAGGAGGACGCCGGGAAGAACACCCACATCGGCGGCGCGACCGGGCGGATCCACGGCGCCGAGTACTCCCTGGTGGACTACAACCGCGCCGGCATCCCGCTGGTGGAGATCGTCACCCGGCCCATCGAGGGCGCGGGGGAGCGGGCCCCGGAGGTGGCGCGCGCGTACGTCAGCACGCTGCGCGACATCTTCCGCGCGCTCGGCGTCTCCGAGGCGCGCATGGAGCGCGGCAACGTCCGCGCCGACGTCAACGTCTCGCTGCGCCCGACGCCGGACTCGCCGCTGGGCACCCGGACCGAGACGAAGAACGTCAACTCCTTCCGCTCGGTGGAGCGGGCGGTGCGCTACGAGATCTCCCGCCAGGCCGCGCTCCTGGACGCGGGGGAGCAGGTCCTGCAGGAGACGCGGCACTGGCACGAGGACTCGGGCACGACGTCCTCCGGCCGGGTGAAGTCCGACGCCGAGGACTACCGGTACTTCCCCGAGCCGGACCTCGTGCCGCTGGCCCCGCCGCGCGAGTGGGTCGAGCAGATCCGGGCCAACCTGCCCGAGCTGCCGGCACTCCGCCGCCGTCGCCTGGAGGCGGAGTGGGGGTACTCCGACGCAGAGATGCGCGACCTGGTCAACGCCGGGGCGGGCGACCTGGTGGAGGCCACGGTCGCCGCCGGCGCCACGCCCGCCGCCGCCCGCAAGTGGTGGATGGGCGAGCTGTCCCGCACTGCCAAGGCCGACGGCGTGGCGCTGGAGGACCTGGCCATCACGCCGCAGCAGGTCGCCGAGCTCGCCGCGCTGGTGGACGCCGGCCGCATCACCGACAAGCTCGCCCGGCAGGTCCTCGAGGGTGTGCTCGCCGGTGAGGGCTCGCCCGAGCAGGTCGTCGTGGCCCGCGGCCTCGAGGTCGTCTCGGACGACGGTGCGCTCGACGCGGCCATCGACGAGGCGCTGGCCGCGAACCCCGACGTCGTCGAGAAGATCCGGGGCGGCAAGGTCCAGGCGGCCGGCGCGATCGTCGGCGCGGTGATGAAGGCGACCCGCGGCAAGGCCGACGCCGCGCGCGTGCGCGAGCTGCTCATGGAACGGATCGGCTGACCGCCCACACCACGGCCCCCTCCCCGGCACGGGAGGGGGCCGTCCGTGCTGCGCACGGGCGTTCGGTTTCCCGAACGCGGGGGGCGTTACGATTCACACTGCCGTGACACCCCTGATACAACGCAAGAGGACTTAGCGATGACGCTGCCCAGCCCGAGCTACACCATCACCCTGCGCGTCGAGGTCCCCGCCTCGCAGCGCGCCACCAGCACCCTGGTCGGCGCGGTCGCCGAGGCCGGCGCGGCGGTCATGGGGGTGGACATCGCCCACTCGACGACGACGAAGCTGATCGTGGACGTCACGTGCGACACCGTCGACGCCGAGCACGGGGACCGGGTCGTCGCCGCGCTCAACGCGCTCGAGGGCGTGCAGGTCCTGAAGATGAGCGACTCGACGTTCCTCATGCACCTCGGCGGCAAGCTCGAGGTGACGCCCAAGGTGCCGCTCAAGACCCGCCGCGACCTCTCGCGCGCCTACACCCCGGGGGTGGCGCGCGTGTGCCTGGCGATCGCGGAGAAGCCCGAGGACGCCCGGCGTCTGACGATCAAGCGCAACACCGTCGCCGTCGTGACCGACGGCACCGCGGTGCTGGGCCTGGGGGACATCGGCCCGGCGGCGGCGCTGCCGGTGATGGAGGGCAAGGCGGCGCTGTTCAAGCAGTTCGCCAACGTCGACGCGTGGCCGGTCTGCCTGGACACCAAGGACACCGAGGAGATCATCGCGATCGTCAAGGCGCTCGCGCCGGTGTACGGCGGGGTCAACCTGGAGGACATCTCCGCGCCGCGGTGCTTCGAGATCGAGGCGCGGCTGCGTGAGGAGCTGGACATCCCGGTCTTCCACGACGACCAGCACGGCACGGCGATCGTCGTGCTCGCGGCGCTCATCAACGCGCTGAAGGTGGTCGACAAGAAGCTGGAGGACGTACGCATCGTCGTCTCCGGCGTGGGCGCCGCGGGGTCCGCGATCATCAAGCTGCTCATGCGCCAGGGAGCGCGGCACATCATCGGCTTCGGCCGGCAGGGCGCGCTGCACCGCGGCGCGACCAACGGGGACGAGTACCGCAACTGGATCTCAGAGAACACCAACGCCGAGGGGTTCACCGGCTCCCTCCAGGAGGGGCTGGTCGGCGCCGACGTGTTCATCGGCGTCTCCGCCGGCAACATCCTCACCGGCCAGGACGTCGCCAAGATGAACGACGGCGCCATCGTCTTCGCCCTGGCGAACCCCACTCCCGAGGTGGACCCGATCGAGGCGGGGATGACCGCCGCCGTGGTGGCGACGGGGCGCAGCGACTACCCCAACCAGATCAACAACGTGCTGGCGTTCCCGGGCCTGTTCCGGGGGCTGCTGGACGCCGGCGCCTCGGTCATCTCCGACGAGATGCTGCGGGTGGCGGCCGTGGCCATCGCCGAGGTCGTCAGCCCGGACGAGCTCAACAGCGCGTTCGTCATCCCCGGCGTGTTCGACCACCGCGTCGCGGAGGCCGTGGCCGAGGCGGTCAAGGCCGAGGCGGAGCGTGGCCTCGCGGAGGGAGCGAGCGGGCGGGAGGCCCTGAGGGTCTGACCGCCGCGTGAGGTCCTGACGCTGCGGCGACAGCGCGCTGCGGACGGCGCAGACGAAGGGCTCTGATCCGGTGGACCAGAGCCCTTCGCGGGGTCGCGGGTCGTGCTGCCGTGCCTGAGGTCAGCGCAGCCAGGTGTTCTCGCCGGTCATGCGGGGCCCACCACCTGCCGACGCCCCGGGTGTCGCCCGAGAGGGTGACGGCGGAGATGATCAGCAGCAGCGCCTCGACCCAGTGCGAGTCGGTGATCGGGTTGGTGCCACCGAGGGCCAGGGGCAGCTCCGCGAGGTACCCCGAGCGGCCGGGACGCCGGTGGCGCCAGTGGCACGCGGGCGTCTGAGCGGCTCGGCTCCTGCGTGGCGGTGGCTGCCCGGGCACACCGGGCACGAGTCACCCCGCAGCACCCGATCGGACCCGCCCGTGACCGGACGCGCCTGGAGCGGCCCGTGACGGGACCCGCCTGAGACGGGACGCGCCAAAGGCGCCCGTGACGGGACCCGCCCGAGACGCCCGTGGCGGGACGCGCCAAAGGCGCCCGTGACGGGAAGCGCCCGGAGCGGCTCGCGCACAGGACTCGGCCGGGCGGGTCGTGCCGGCGACCTCGTCGGGCGGGGTGGGCGAAGCAGCAGCGCGGGGTGTGGCGCAGGCCATGTTGTGTGGGTTTGATTCCCGGGTCGGGGTCTGTCTAATATTTCGGAGTCCCGCCAGGGAGGCACGGACACCGAGATGGTGGCCGGTCCCGCGGGGAGCCCCTTTGAGATTGGTCGTGGCCGTGTGCCGCGCCGTGGGGGGTGGCCGGAGCGGTGCTCGGGGTCGGTCTCGTCGGTTGGTTGCGGCGGGGTTGACGCGGGGGGCCGGGATGGTTAGTATTGAGAGGTTGCCCCGGAGGGGTCGGGAACTTCGGTTTCTGGGTCTGATGGTGTGTGTCTGTTCTTTGAGAACTCAACAGTGTGCCAAGTTTTTGATGCCATTTGATCCTGGGTGTCGCTGGTCGGTCTGACTCGTTCGTGGGTCGGGCCGGTGGTGGCGTCCATGGGTTTGTTTTGTTTTGGTTGCGCGCCATGTCCTGGGCCCCGTCCGGGGGGTGGTGCGGATGCCATGGATTGGCTCCCGGCTCTTTGGGGTTGGGGGTTGTCTTCGTATGGTTTGTCGGTGCGTGCGCGTTCTCTTTGGGGGGCGTGTGGGTGCCGCGGGTTTTTTACGGAGAGTTTGATCCTGGCTCAGGACGAACGCTGGCGGCGTGCTTAACACATGCAAGTCGAACGATGAAGCCAGCTTGCTGGTGGATTAGTGGCGAACGGGTGAGTAACACGTGAGTAACCTGCCCCCGACTTCGGGATAACGCCGGGAAACTGGTGCTAATACCGGATATGACACGCGAACGCATGTTGGTGTGTGGAAAGTTTTTCGGTTGGGGATGGGCTCGCGGCCTATCAGCTTGTTGGTGGGGTGATGGCCTACCAAGGCGGCGACGGGTAGCCGGCCTGAGAGGGTGACCGGCCACACTGGGACTGAGACACGGCCCAGACTCCTACGGGAGGCAGCAGTGGGGAATATTGCACAATGGGCGCAAGCCTGATGCAGCGACGCCGCGTGAGGGATGACGGCCTTCGGGTTGTAAACCTCTTTCGGCAGGGAAGAAGCCCCTCGGGGTGACGGTACCTGCAGAAGAAGCGCCGGCTAACTACGTGCCAGCAGCCGCGGTAATACGTAGGGCGCAAGCGTTGTCCGGAATTATTGGGCGTAAAGAGCTCGTAGGCGGTCTGTCGCGTCTGCTGTGAAAACGCGAGGCTCAACCTCGCGCCGGCAGTGGGTACGGGCAGACTAGAGTGCGGTAGGGGAGACTGGAATTCCTGGTGTAGCGGTGGAATGCGCAGATATCAGGAGGAACACCGGTGGCGAAGGCGGGTCTCTGGGCCGTTACTGACGCTGAGGAGCGAAAGCATGGGGAGCGAACAGGATTAGATACCCTGGTAGTCCATGCCGTAAACGTTGGGCACTAGGTGTGGGGGCCGTTTCCACGGTTTCCGTGCCGCAGCTAACGCATTAAGTGCCCCGCCTGGGGAGTACGGCCGCAAGGCTAAAACTCAAAGGAATTGACGGGGGCCCGCACAAGCGGCGGAGCATGCGGATTAATTCGATGCAACGCGAAGAACCTTACCAAGGCTTGACATGCACCGGAAACGTCCAGAGATGGGCGCCCCGCAAGGTCGGTGCACAGGTGGTGCATGGTTGTCGTCAGCTCGTGTCGTGAGATGTTGGGTTAAGTCCCGCAACGAGCGCAACCCTTGTCCCATGTTGCCAGCGGGTTATGCCGGGGACTCATGGGAGACTGCCGGGGTCAACTCGGAGGAAGGTGGGGATGACGTCAAATCATCATGCCCCTTATGTCTTGGGCTTCACGCATGCTACAATGGCCGGTACAAAGGGTGGCGAAGCCGCGAGGTGGAGCGAATCCCAAAAAGCCGGTCTCAGTTCGGATTGGGGTCTGCAACTCGACCCCATGAAGTCGGAGTCGCTAGTAATCGCAGATCAGCAACGCTGCGGTGAATACGTTCTCGGGCCTTGTACACACCGCCCGTCACGTCACGAAAGTCGGTAACACCCGAAGCCGGTGGCCCAACCCTTGGGAGGGAGCCGTCGAAGGTGGGACTGGCGATTGGGACGAAGTCGTAACAAGGTAGCCGTACCGGAAGGTGCGGCTGGATCACCTCCTTTCTAAGGAGCGTTCCGGAACGCCCACGGCCTGTAGTACGCCGGCTGCTCGCAGCCGGCGGGAACCGGGTCGGCTGGGTGGGTCTGGTGGCCACGTCCCGCGGCGAACGACCGTCGGGGTGGTTGCTCATGGGTGGAACGTCGAGAGCTTGTGCACGCTGTTGGGTCCTGAGGGAACAGGCCCCACGGGTCCGGCGCCGCCGGACGCCCCGCGAACGCGGGTGGTGGGTTCCGGTTTGCTCTGGTGGCCGCCCCGGCCCGCGATCATCGGTTGATGGTGGTGGGTGGGTGTTGGTGCGTAGCTTGAGAACTGTACAGTGGACGCGAGCATCTTTGATCTTTTGTGGTCAAGTTTTTAAGAGCATTCGGTGGATGCCTTGGCACCAGGAGCCGAAGAAGGACGTTGTAGCCTGCGATAAGCCTCGGGGAGCTGGCAAACGAGCTGTGATCCGAGGGTGTCCGAATGGGGGAACCCGGCCGCAGTCATGTGCGGTTACCCGCGCCTGAATATATAGGGCGTGTGGGGGGAACGTGGGGAAGTGAAACATCTCAGTACCCACAGGAAGAGATATTCCGTGAGTAGTGGCGAGCGAAAGCGGATCAGGCTAAACCGGGGGTGTGTGAGAGCCGGCGGGCGTTGCACCTCCGGGGTCGTGGGACCCACTGACCGCCTCTGCCGGGGCGGTGGGGAGTTGACAAAGCTCGGGTGTAGTCGAACGGTCTGGGAAGGCCGGGCACAGTGGGTGAGACCCCCGTAGACGAAACGCCCGGGCCTCCTTGTGGGGATCCCGAGTAGCACGGGGCCCGTGAAATCCCGTGTGAATCTGCCAAGACCACTTGGTAAGCCTAAATACTACCTGGTGACCGATAGCGGACTAGTACCGTGAGGGAAAGGTGAAAAGTACCCCGGGAGGGGAGTGAAATAGTACCTGAAACCGGATGCTTACAATCCGTCGGAGCCTCCCTAGCAGGGGTGACGGCGTGCCTTTTGAAGAATGAGCCTGCGAGTTAGTGGCATGTGGCGAGGTTAACCCGGGTGGGGAAGCCGTAGCGAAAGCGAGTCCGAACAGGGCGAAACAGTCGCGTGCTCTAGACCCGAAGCGGAGTGATCTACCCATGGGCAGGTTGAAGCACGTGTAAGAGCGTGTGGAGGACCGAACCCACTTAGGTTGAAAACTGAGGGGATGACCTGTGGGTAGGGGTGAAAGGCCAATCAAACTCCGTGATAGCTGGTTCTCCCCGAAATGCATTTAGGTGCAGCGTCGTGTGCTTCTTGCCGGAGGTAGAGCTACTGGATGGCCGATGGGCCCTACAAGGTTACTGACGTCAACCAAACTCCGAATGCCGGTAAGTGTGAGCACGGCAGTGAGACTGCGGGGGATAAGCTTCGTAGTCGAGAGGGAAACAGCCCAGATCACCGGCTAAGGCCCCTAAGCGTGTGCTAAGTGGGAAAGGATGTGGAGTTGCCCAGACAACCAGGAGGTTGGCTTAGAAGCAGCCATCCTTGAAAGAGTGCGTAATAGCTCACTGGTCAAGTGATTCCGCGCCGACAATGTAGCGGGGCTCAAGCACACCGCCGAAGCCGTGGCACTCACGCATAACCTTCGCCAGTCCTTGAGGCTGGTGCAGGGGCGTGGGTGGGTAGGGGAGCGTCGTGTGGGAGGCGAAGCGCCGGGGTGACCCAGGCGTGGATCCCACACGAGTGAGAATGCAGGCATGAGTAGCGAATGACGGGTGAGAAACCCGTCCGCCGAATGACCAAGGGTTCCAGGGCCAGGTTAATCCGCCCTGGGTAAGTCGGGACCTAAGGCGAGGCCGACAGGCGTAGTCGATGGACAACGGGTTGATATTCCCGTACCGGCGAAGGACCGACCATACCGAGCCCGGTGATGCTAACCACCCAACGGCGGTCACCGTCCCCTTCGGGGGGCACCGGCCGCCCGCGCGTGGGACCCGATCCGGCAGTAGGTAAGCGTGTTAACAGGGGTGACGCAGACAGGTAGCCACCGCGTGCTTAATGGCAATGCACGTCTAAGGATGCAGGGCGGGGTGCAGGCAAATCCGCACCCCATATGAGCCTCAGGTCCGATGGTGACCCCGTAGGGGGAAGCAGGGTGATCCTATGCTGCCGAGAAAAGCCTCGACGCGAGGGACTAGCCGCCCGTACCCGAAACCGACTCAGGTGGTCAGGTAGAGCATACCAAGGCGATCGAGAGAATCGTGGTTAAGGAACTCGGCAAAATGCCCCCGTAACTTCGGGAGAAGGGGGGCCTGAGGGGTGAAGCCACACGCTGGCTAGCCCTTTTGGGCCGCAGAGACCAGGGAGAAGCGACTGTTTACTAAAAACACAGGTCCGTGCGAAGTCGCAAGACGATGTATACGGACTGACGCCTGCCCGGTGCTGGAAGGTTAAGAGGACGGGTCAGCCCATCGGGGCGAAGCTCAGAATTTAAGCCCCAGTAAACGGCGGTGGTAACTATAACCATCCTAAGGTAGCGAAATTCCTTGTCGGGTAAGTTCCGACCTGCACGAATGGCGTAACGACTTCTCCGCTGTCTCGACCGCGAACTCGGCGAAATTGCACTACGAGTAAAGATGCTCGTTACGCGCAGCAGGACGGAAAGACCCCGGGACCTTTACTATAGCTTGGTATTGGTGTTCGGTACGGCTTGTGTAGGATAGGTGGGAGACCGTGAAGCGCCCACGCCAGTGGGGGTGGAGTCGCCGTTGAAATACCACTCTGGTCGTACTGCACATCTAACCTCGGTCCGTGATCCGGACCAGGGACAGTGCCTGGTGGGTAGTTTAACTGGGGCGGTTGCCTCCTAAAATGTAACGGAGGCGCTCAAAGGTTCCCTCAGCCTGGTTGGCAATCAGGTGTCGAGTGCAAGTGCACAAGGGAGCTTGACTGTGAGACTGACGGGTCGAGCAGGGACGAAAGTCGGAACTAGTGATCCGGCGGTGGCTTGTGGAAGCGCCGTCGCTCAACGGATAAAAGGTACCCCGGGGATAACAGGCTGATCTTGCCCAAGAGTCCATATCGACGGCATGGTTTGGCACCTCGATGTCGGCTCGTCGCATCCTGGGGCTGGAGTAGGTCCCAAGGGTTGGGCTGTTCGCCCATTAAAGCGGTACGCGAGCTGGGTTTAGAACGTCGTGAGACAGTTCGGTCCCTATCCGCTGCGCGCGCAGGAAACTTGAGAAGGGCTGTCCCTAGTACGAGAGGACCGGGACGGACGAACCTCTGGTGTGCCAGTTGTTCCGCCAGGAGCACGGCTGGTTGGCTACGTTCGGGAGGGATAACCGCTGAAAGCATCTAAGCGGGAAGCCTGCTTCAAGATGAGGTTTCCGCCAGGCTTGTCCTGGGAAGGCCCCCAGCAGACCACTGGGTTGATAGGCCGGACGTGGAAGCGGGGCAACCCGTGGAGCTGACCGGTACTAATGGGCCGACAACTTGCCCACAACAAAAAAGCAGCAGAGCACTGCACGCGTCCACTGTACGGTTCCCGAGATACGCCCCACGACCAGCCCAGGTGCTGGTCGGGCCGGACATCTCCACAGAGTTACGGCGGTCATAGCGAGGGGGAAACGCCCGGTCCCATTCCGAACCCGGAAGCTAAGCCCCTCAGCGCCGATGGTACTGCACGGGAGACTGTGTGGGAGAGTAGGACACCGCCGAACATCCCTTCCAGATATGGGCCGCAACGACGCGTTGCGGCCCATATCTGTTTCAAGCGTCGTGGTCACGGGCATCTCGCCCGTCATTCGGCGCCGCCGAGGAGTCTGCCGGCCACACGTGGACTGCCCGTGTGTGCCGGTACGCCAGGCCGTACGCACGGTGGTTCCCATCCCCGACAATGCCGCGCGCCCGCGGACGCGCGGCGGAGCTGAACCGGTCGAGACATGACAGACAAGCAACAGATCGACGGAGCGACGACAAGCACCGGCACGGCGACTCAGGCACGCCAGCTCCCGCGGCCGCGGGCCTTCTTCGGCCACCCGATGGGCCTGATGACGCTCTTCGGCACGGAGCTGTGGGAGCGCTTCAGCTACTACGGCATGCGCGCCATCCTCCTCTACTACCTGGTCGGCGCGGTGGACGAGGGCGGCCTCGGCATCGCCGAGACCACCGGCGTCGCGCTCGTGTCGATCTACGGCACCTCGGTGTACCTGCTCTCCATCGTGGGCGGGTGGCTGGCGGACCGGGTCACCGGTGCGCGGCGGGCGGTGCTCTACGGCGGCATCGTCATCGCCGCCGGTCACCTCCTGCTGACGGTGCCCGGGGCCGGGTTCTCCTTCGCCGGGATCGTCTGCGTCGCGCTCGGCACGGGGCTGCTCAAGCCCAACGTCTCGAGCATGGTGGGCGAGCTGTACGACCGGGACGACCCCCGCCGCGACGGCGCCTTCTCGATCTTCTACATGGGCATCAACCTCGGCTCCCTCGCGGCGCCGTTCCTCGTGGGGCTCGCGCGCAGCTGGGGCGGCTTCCACGCCGGCTTCGCCGTCGCCGCGGTGGGCATGGCCCTCGCCCTCGCGTTCTTCGTCGCCGGCCGTCGCCTGCTGGGCGGTGCCGGGGAGGCTGTGGCGAACCCCGTGCAGCCGCACGAGCGCAGCGCCCTCCTCCGCCGCGTCGTCCTCGGCGCCGTCGCGATCGTCGTGCTCGCCGTGGTCGTCGCCCTGGTCGGGGGCGGGTCCGTCCTCGAAGCCTTCATCGACACGATGTCGCTGCTCGCCTTCGCGACGCCCGTCCTGTACTTCTTGGTCATGTACCGCTCGCCGAAGGTCACCGCTCCGGAGCGCTCGCGCCTGCTGGCCTACATCCCGCTCTTCGTCGGCGCGATGATCTTCTGGATGATCTTCGAGCAGGCCGCCACGACGATGGCTGCCTTCGCCGCAGACCGCACCGACCTGAGCCTCTTCGGCGTCGCGATCTCCCCGGAGCTGTTCCAGTCGGTCAACCCCGCGCTGATCGTGGTGCTGGCGCCGGTGTTCGCGGCCCTGTGGGTCCGGCTCGACGGCCGGCCGCCGACAGCCGTGAAGTTCGCAGTCGGCCTCGGCCTCGCCGCGCTGTCGTTCCTCTTCCTCGCCGCGGCGTCGGCCTACTACGCCGACACCCTGGCGCCGGCCTGGGTGCTCGGGTTCACCTACCTGCTCCAGACGCTCGGGGAGCTGTGCCTCTCCCCGGTCGGGCTCGCCGCCACCACGCTGCTTGCGCCCAAGGCCTTCCGCGGTCAGGCCATGGGCCTGTGGTTCCTGGCGCCCGCCGCGGGCCAGGCGATCACCGCCCAGCTGGTCCAGGCCACGGCGGGGGTCTCGGACTCCGCCTACTTCGGTGGCATCGGCGCCGTCGCGCTGGTCTTCGCGCTCGCCCTGCTGGTGCTCGCCCCGTGGGTGACCCGGCACATCCGGGCCGGCTCGGACCACCAGGTGCGCGCCGAGGCCTGAGCCGTCGTCCCCCGGCACGGCCGCGTCCGCCCTCGGCGGGCGCGGCCGTCACGTCGGCACGTCCGCCGTCCGCTCCTCGGCCCGGGCGCGGTGGTCCCGCGCGCTGCGTCCTAGACTCGCGCCCATGAGTACGGACGCCCCGGCACGGCCGGACATCAAGCCCCGCAGCCGACAGGTCACCGACGGCATCGAAGCCACCGCGGCACGCGGCATGCTGCGCGCCGTCGGCATGGGGGACGAGGACTTCGCCAAGCCCCAGATCGGCATCGCGAGCTCGTGGAACGAGATCACGCCGTGCAACCTGTCGCTCAACCGGCTCGCGCAGGCGGCCAAGGAGGGCGTCTTCACCGGCGGCGGGTACCCGATGCAGTTCGGCACCATCTCCGTGTCCGACGGCATCTCGATGGGCCACGAGGGCATGCACTTCTCGCTGGTCTCGCGCGACGTCATCGCCGACTCCGTCGAGACGGTCATGCAGGCCGAGCGTCTCGACGGCTCGGTGCTCCTCGCCGGGTGCGACAAGTCGCTGCCCGGCATGCTCATGGCGGCCGCGCGCCTGGACCTCGCCAGCGTGTTCATCTACGCGGGCTCGATCATGCCCGGTCACGTCAAGCTCTCGGACGGCACCGAGAAGGACGTGACGATCATCGACGCGTTCGAGGCGGTCGGCGCGTGCTCCCGCGGCCTGATGAGCCACGAGGACCTCGGCCGCATCGAGCGCGCCATCTGCCCGGGCGAGGGTGCCTGCGGCGGCTACTACACCGCCAACACCATGGCCACGGTGGCCGAGGCGATGGGTATGTCCATCCCCGGCTCCGCGACCCCGCCGTCGGCGGACCGCCGGCGCGACGCGGCCGCGCACCGGGCGGGAGAGGCCGTCGTCGAGCTGCTGCGCCAGGGCATCACCTCCCGCGACATCATGACGAAGGAGGCGTTCGAGAACGCCATCGCCGTCGTGCAGGCCTTCGGCGGCTCCACCAACGCGGTGCTCCACCTGCTCGCCATCGCGCACGAGGCCGACGTCGACCTCACGCTCGACGACTTCGCCCGCATCGGCGCCAAGGTCCCGCACCTGGCAAACCTCAAGCCCTACGGCCAGTACGTCATGCACGACGTCGACCGGGTCGGCGGCATCCAGGTCGTCATGAAGACCCTGCTCGACGAGGGCCTTCTCAACGGCGACTGCATGACCGTCACCGGCAAGACGGTGGCCGAGAACCTCGAGAAGCTGCGCCCGGAGCACCCCGACGGCAAGGTGCTGCGGTCCGCGAGCGACCCGATCGCCGCGACGGGCGGCATCACGATCCTGCACGGATCCCTCGCGCCCGAGGGTGCCGTCGTGAAGTCGGCGGGCTTCGAGAACGACGTCTTCGAGGGCACCGCCCGGGTCTTCGACCGGGAGCGTGCCGCGATGGACGCACTCGAGGACGGGACGATCACCCACGGCGACGTGGTCGTCATCCGCTACGAGGGCCCCAAGGGCGGCCCGGGCATGCGCGAGATGCTGGCCATCACCGGCGCCATCAAGGGTGCGGGGCTCGGCAAGGACGTCCTGCTCATGACGGACGGCCGGTTCTCCGGCGGCACCACCGGCCTGTGCGTCGGCCACATCGCGCCCGAGGCGGTGGATGCGGGCCCCATCGCGTTCGTGCAGGACGGCGACCGCATCCGGCTCGACGTCGCCAGCGGCACCCTCGACCTCCTGGTCGACCCCGCGGAGCTCGAGCGCCGCAAGGAGGGCTGGGAGCCACTGGCCCCGAAGTTCACCCGCGGCGTGCTCGGCAAGTACACCAAGCTCGTGAAGTCGGCGTCCCGGGGTGCCATCCTCGAGTGAGGTCCGGTACCCCGACTGGGCCCGCGTGACGCAGCGGCGGCCCGCCCCACGGGGTGGGCCGCCGCTCGTTCGCGCACGCACACCCGCGAGGGCTCGGGAACGGCCGGGGACAGTCGGGACATCAGTCCCGTGCCACCGGGAACGTCGGGGCGCCAGCGTGGGACCCGTCTGAACCGTCCGGGCGAGCCCGGCGGAGGTGCGCGCCCCGGCAGCACCTGCCCGGCCGTGCTGAACGGGAGGTGTCCGCGCCATGAGAGCCCTCTCACGAACGCGTCATCTCCGGCTCATGGGTGGTCCATAGCGTCCTTCTCGTCCCCGGCGCCGGCTGGAGGCAAGCCACAGACGAGGAGAAGCCATGACCGCGACCGCCGCCACCGTGCTGAGCACCACCGAGATCCCCGACGAGGCCACCGCCGTCAGGACGCCCGTCGCCGCGGAGCGGATGGCGCGCGCCAAGAAGGCCTACACCACGCGGTTCCTCGCCCGGCGCGTCGAGATGGACCCCGGCGGCTACGAGCTGCTCTCCGGCTCCGCGGTGCGCCCCGCCGCCGGGGACGTCGTGCTCGCCCGGGTCGCCGAGATCGGGCAGCACAAGCGGCTGGAGGGACCGGGAAGCCGCCGGCAGACGCTCTTCGTAGGCGACGAGGTCCTCGTCGCCTACGGCCACCGCTACGCGCCCGACCAGTTCGAGGCCGCGGTCCCGCAGGACCTGCGCAGCTCCCACCTCATCGCCGCCGGCGGCCTGACCGGCGTCGTCACCGCCCAGCACGCCGGCATGGCGCCCGCCACCGTCCTCGAGCCCGTCGGGCTCCTCGCCGACCACGCCGGGGTCGTCAACCTCGCGCGGCTGGCCCCGCACCGGCTGCGCACGGACGTACCCCGAACCGCGTCCGGGCGCTTCCCGGCCGGCCGGCCCACCGTGGTCGCGGTGCTCGGCACGTCGATGAACTCCGGGAAGTCCACCACGCTGGCCTGCCTCGTGCGCGGCCTGGCCACCTCCGGGCTGCGCGTGGCCGCGGGCAAGGTCACCGGCACGGGCGCGGGCGGCGACCCCCGCCTGTTCGCCGACGCCGGCGCCGCGGCCGTCCTGGACTTCACCGACTTCGGCCTGCCGTCGACGTTCCGCGTCGACCACGGCCGGGTCCGCGCGCTCCTGGCGTCGGTGGTGGACGCCCTCGCGGCGTCGCAGCCGGACGTCGTCGTCGTGGAGATCGCCGACGGCGTCTACCAGGCCGAGACCGCGCGCCTCCTGGGCGACCCGATCTTCCCCGCCGTGGTCGACCGCGTCGTCTTCGCGGCCGGCGACGCCCTGGGCGCGAGCGCGGGCGTGCGGGTGCTCGAGGACGCGGGGATCGACGTGGCGGCCGTCAGCGGCGTCCTCACCGCCTCGCCCCTCGCCACCCGCGAGGCCGGCGCCGCCCTCGCCGTGCCCGTCCTGCCCACCTTCGGTCTCGTCGAGCCCGGGACGGCGACGGCGCTGCTGCCGCGATGACGGCGCGGACGGGGGCGCAGCACCTCCCACCCCTGTGGTCCGGCGTCCGGCGCCGCATGCTCGCCGGCCTCGTGGCCACCGGCGTCGGCCAGGCCGTGTGCGCCGGCGTGACGGCGCTGGTCCTGCCGCTGCCCCTGTCGGCAGGATCCGGCGCCGAGCGCCTGGCGGCCACCGCGGTCGTGGGGCTCGCCGCGGTCGGGATGGGCGCGCTGCGCGCCGCCGAGAAGGTGTGGCCGAGCGGCTCAGCCAGCACTACGTGCGGCAGCTGCGCAGCGGCCTGCTGGCCGCCGGCGCTGTGGACCGACGGCGGGCCCGGCCTGGGTATCACGGTCGCCCGCACGACCAACGACCTCTCCGCGGTGCGCAACTGGGTCGCCCTGGGAATCACCCCGCTGGTGGTGGGCGTGCCGACCATCCTGGGGGCGACGGCGACCCTCGCGGTGCTCGACCCGGCGCTGGCGCTGGCCGTCGCGGGCCCGATGCTCCTGCTCGTTGCGGTGCTCGCCGTGCTGGCCGGCCCGGCGCTCCAGCGCTCGCGCGAGCTGCGCAGGCGGCGCGGCCGGCTCGCCGCGGCGGTCTCCGACGCCGTCGCCGGCGCGCTCACCGTCGTCGGGCTGATCGCCGGCCCGGTCACCGACCTCGGCCGCGTCGTGGAGTACCGCCAGGCGTACCTGGCGGCGCGGCGCATCCTCGCGCCCGTGCTGACCGACGGCGCCCGTGCCCGCGAGCACCAGCGCAGCCTCGAGCGGCGCCGCGGCGACCGGCGGCCGGTCGCCGGCCGGTCGCGTCACCAGGACGGCGTGCTCCACGCCCGCCTGACGCTCGGCGGCGGCCCGGTGGGCGACCTGGTCGCCGGGGCCCGGCGCCCGCGTGCTCCTTGCCAGCCGGGAGGAGAGCCGCGTCCGCGCGGCCGTGGCCGCCCTGTCCGGCGCCGCCGTCCCCGGCGGGGCGTGGGTGCGCGTGTCGGGGTACGACCTGACCGAGCTCCCGGGCACCCAGCGGCGGCTCCTCGTCGGCGTTGCCGGGTGCGACGACGTGCTGGAGCGCGGCACCGTCGCCCGCGCGGTCCGCTACCGGGACCCGGACGGCGACGTCCAGGTCGCCGCGGCGCTCGCCCGCGTCGGCCTCGTCGAGCGCGTCGCGGGCCTGGAGAAGGGCGAGCGCACGCAGCTGCGGCGCGGGGGAGAGCCGCTGTCCACCGCCGAGCGCACCCGGCTCCTGCTGGCGCGGGCGGCCTACGGCGACCCCCCGCTCGTGGTCCTGGACCGCATCGACACCCGGCTCGGCGAGGGGGGCCGGGAGATCCTGGCGGACCTGTGGGCGACGTACCCGGGCGTGCTCGCCGTCGCCAGCGAGGCGCCCGCCGCCCGGCCCGGGCCGGTGACCGAGTGGGACCTGGACCGCGGCACCGCGGGGCACGCAGCGGTGACGCTCGCGGGGGCCGTGGCGGCCGGGCGCGACCGCGACGGCGGGGCCGGAGGACCCGCTCCGGCGCGCTCCGACGGGGCCGCCCGGCAGCCGGCGGCGAGCGCCGCGACACCGCCGGCGGGTGCGCCCGGAGAGTGAAGACGTGCCTCGTCCGGAAGTGACGCGACCACATCGCGGGTGTATTAAAGACGGTGGGCGTCCAACGACGTCCGCACCACTCCGGGTCGCGACGCCGCGGCCCGGCGAGTCGCTGGAGACACCACATGCTGAAGTCCACGCACGTCGACGTCGTGCGCACCGACCCGAAGAGACCACCCGTCGCCGTCGTCGACCGCACGCCGATGACCACCCGCAAGAAGCTGCTGTTCGCGGTCATCGCCCTGGCCGCCGCCGTCGCCTGGGCGATGATCGCCTTCGTGCGCGGCGAGGAGGTCAACGCACGCTGGTTCGTCGTCGCCGCCGTCGGCACCTACATCGTCGGGTACCGCTTCTACGCCCGGCTCATCGAGTACAAGGTCGTCCGGCCGCGGGACGACCGGGCCACCCCGGCGGAGCTGTACGACAACGGCACGGACTACGAGCCGACCGACCGGCGCGTGCTCTTCGGCCACCACTTCGCGGCCATCGCCGGCGCCGGCCCGCTGGTCGGCCCCGTCATGGCAGCGCAGATGGGCTACCTCCCGGGGACCATCTGGATCATCATCGGCGCGGTCCTGGCCGGCGCCGTGCAGGACTACCTGGTGCTGTGGCTGTCGGTGCGGCGCCGCGGCCGCTCGCTCGGGCAGATGGTGCGCGACGAGGTCGGCACCGTCGGCGGTGTCGCCGGCCTCGTCGGCGTCTTCGCCATCATGATCATCATCATCGCGGTGCTCGGCCTGATCGTGGTCAACGCCCTGGCGGAGAGCCCGTGGGGCGTGTTCTCGATCGCGATGACGATCCCGATCGCCATCTTCATGGGGCTGTATTTGCGCTACATCCGCCCCGGCAAGGTCACCGAGGTCTCCGCCATCGGCGTCGCCCTGCTGCTCCTCGCCATCGTCGCGGGCGGCTGGGTGAACGAGACGGCGTGGGGCCAGGAGTACCTGACGCTGAGCAAGGTGACGCTCGCGTGGTGCCTGATCATCTACGGCTTCGCGGCCTCGGTCCTGCCGGTGTGGCTGCTGCTGGCGCCGCGGGACTACCTGTCCACGTACATGAAGGTCGGCACCATCGCCCTGCTCGCCGTCGGCATCCTCGTGGTGGGCCCAACCGTCCAGGCCCCGGCGGTCAGCCAGTTCGCCCTCAACGGTGACGGCCCGGCCTTCGCCGGCTCGCTGTTCCCGTTCCTGTTCATCACCATCGCCTGCGGCGCGCTCTCCGGCTTCCACTCGCTCATCGCCTCCGGGACCACGCCCAAGCTGCTGGAGAAGGAGGGCCAGGCCCGGATCATCGGCTACGGCGGCATGCTCACCGAGTCCTTCGTGGCGATCATGGCGCTGGTGACGGCCGTCGTCATCGACCAGAACCTCTACTTCACGATGAACGCGCCGGCCACCCTCACCGGCGGCACCCCGGAGACCGCCGCCGAGTACGTCAACGGCCTGGGCCTGGGCACCGCCGCCGCGACCGCGGACCAGATCTCCGGCGCGGCCGCCTCGGTGGGCGAGGAGTCGATCATCTCCCGCACCGGCGGCGCCCCGACGCTCGCCTTCGGGATGTCCGAGGTGCTCGCCCGGCTGCTCGGCGGGGAGTCCCTGAAGGCCTTCTGGTACCACTTCGCGATCATGTTCGAGGCGCTGTTCATCCTCACCACGGTCGACGCCGGCACCCGCACCGCCCGCTTCATGCTCACCGACACCCTGGGCAACCTCGGCGGCGGCTTCAAGAAGTTCCGCGACCCGTCCTGGCGGGTGGGGGCCTGGGTGGCCTCGGCCGTGGTCGTCGCCGCCTGGGGCGCGATCCTGCTCATGGGCGTCACGGACCCGCTCGGCGGCATCAACACGCTGTTCCCGCTGTTCGGCATCGCCAACCAGCTGCTCGCCGCCATCGCCCTGACGCTGATCTTCGTGGTCGTCATGAAGAAGAGGCTGTACAGGTGGGCGTGGATCCCCGGCGTGCCGCTCGCCTGGGACCTCGTGGTCACCATGACGGCGTCCTACCAGAAGGTCTTCTCCTCGGACCCGGCGCTGAGCTACTGGGCGCAGAACCGGCGCTTCGTCGCCGCCCGGGAGGCGGGGGAGACCTCGCTCGGCACCGCCGCCACGCCCGAGGCGATGGACGCGGTCATCCGCAACACCTACATCCAGACGACTCTCTCGGTGCTCTTCGCCGTCCTGGTCCTGGCGGTGTTCGTGGCGGGCATGGTCGTCGTCGTCCGGTCGGTGCGCGCAGGCGGGCTGCCCACCTCGGAGGAGGGCGAGGAACCCTCGCACCGCTTCGCCCCGCGCGGCCTGTTCGCGACGGACACCGAGAAGGAGGTCGAGGCGCAGTGGCTCGCCGCCGACCCCGACGTCGTCTTCCACGGGGCCGAGGGGCACGCCCGCGAGCACGCCCAGGCGCCGCGGTGACGACCGCCGACCTGCCGGGCGCCGCCGGCCGCGGCGCCGCCCGGCCCGGCGCCGGCGCCGTCGGCCGGGTGCCCCGGCCGGCGACGGCGGCGCTTCGCCGCGTGCCGGCGGCGCTCGGCCGGGGCCTGCGGGCCGTGCGCTGGTACGTGACCACCGTGATGGGAGACCACGACTACGCGCGCTACGCCGCCCACCGGCGCCGCGTGCACCCGGACGCCCCTGTGGTGAGCGAGAAGGAGTTCTGGCGCCGCCGCTGGGCGGAGCAGGACGCCGATCCCGCCGCCCGCTGCTGCTAAACCGACGCCCCCGGCGGCCCGCCGCCCGGCGGTGCGCCCCCGGCGGTGCGCCCACGCGCGCCGCCTGCCGGCGGGCCGACCCGGGCCGGCGGCGGGAACCGGGCGGCGGCTCGTTCGTTGGACCGGGGGACACCGAGGAGGCGCGATGTACGAGTACAAGGTGGTGCAGGTCCGCGAGGGCCTGATCGGCGGGAAGATCTCGGCCGACAAGCTCGAGAAGACCCTCAACGACCACGCCCGCCAGGGCTGGCAGCTCAAGGCCATCACGTCCGTGGACGTCAAGGGCCGCGTCGGCCCGGGCTCCGTCGAGGGCGTGCTGGTCACGTTCGAGCGCCAGGCCGGCTGAGCGGCGCGTCCGCGGCGCGAAGGGGAACCGTCGTGGTCGACGCCGGAGGCTCGCCCGGGAGCGGGCGGTGCGTCGAACCTCTCGACCGGCGGGCCGCGCGGTGCCACCCTGCTGCCATGTCACTCTCCGCTGCGGAGGTCCAGGCGCGGGACGGCCTCCACGACTGGCGCGTCGTCGCGCGGCGGCTGCACGGCACCTTCCGGACCGGGACCATGGTGCGCGGCATCGAGCTGGTGCGGCGCATCGGGGACCTCGCGGAGGAGCTCGACCACCACCCGGACATGGACGTGCGCTACTTCCGCGTGCACGTGGTGCTCACCACCCACGACGCCGGCGGGCTGACCGAGAACGACGTGACGCTCGCCCGGCGCATCTCCGCCCTGGCCGCGGAGCTCGGCATCGAGGCCGAGCCGGCGCGCGCCCAGCGGGTCGAGCTCACCGTGGACGCCCGCGACGTCGCGGCTGTCGCACCGTTCTGGCGCGCGGTGCTCGGATACCGCACCCCGGCGGGGGAGCCGCCGGGGCCGGCCGGCACCCTCGTCCTCGCCGACCCCGCGGGCCGAGGCCCCACCGTGCACCTGCAGCGCGCCGCCGCGCCGGCGCGCGTCCGGCTGGACGTGCACCTGCCGCACGACGAGGCGCCCGCGCGGGTGCGGGCCGCCCTCGACGCCGGCGGCCAGCTGGTGGCCGACGACGCGGCCCCCGCGCAGTGGATCCTGGCTGACGCGGAGGGCAACGCGGTCCGGCTGCGGACCTGGCAGCCGCCCGAACCGCCTGTCCACGATGCGGTGCCGTGATCCACCATGTGAGACGAGCGGCGAGCGGTGTGACCTGCGCCCCGGCGGACGCTATGGTGGCGGCATGCAGTTCCGAGCTGTCGTACTCAAGCGGCGCGCAGCCGCTCGGTGACCCGAGCACCTGCGCGCACCCCTCGAGCCCCCGCACCACGCGGGGCGAGGGGCTTTTTTTCGCCCAACGTCAGCCCGCACGCATGATCCCGAACAGGAGGCACACGATGGCCAAGGCACCGCACCCGGCGCCGCCCCGCACCGCAACGCCGGCAGCAGCTCCCGTCCGGGTGGTCCCGTCGGTAGAGACGGCGCCCGCCGTGACCGCCGAGCCGTCCACCGGGGCCCGCAACATCGTCCGGTCGCTCGAGGAGCTCGGCGTCGAGACGATCTTCGGCATGCCGGGCGGGGCCATCCTGCCCACCTACGACCCGCTGTACGACTCCACGCGGCTGCGCCACATCCTCGTGCGTCACGAGCAGGGCGCGGGCCACGCGGCGACCGGCTACGCCGCGGCGACCGGCCGGGTCGGCGTCTGCATGGCGACGTCCGGCCCGGGGGCGACCAACCTCATCACCGCCCTCGCCGACGCGCACATGGACTCGGTGCCCGTCGTGGCCATCACCGGCCAGGTCGGCGCCTCCATGATCGGCACCGACGCCTTCCAGGAGGCGGACATCGTCGGTGCGACGATGCCGGTCACCAAGCACTCCTTCCTCGTCACCGACGCGGACGAGATCCCCGCCCGCATCGCCGAGGCGTTCCACATCGCCTCCACCGGCCGTCCCGGCCCGGTGCTGGTGGACATCGCCAAGTCCGCGCAGCAGGCGGCGTCGACCTTCGCGTGGCCCCCGCAGATGGACCTGCCCGGCTACCACCCGGTCACCAAGCCGCACGCCAAGCAGGTGCGCGAGGCGGCCCGGCTGCTGGCCACCGCCCGCAGGCCGGTGCTCTACGTGGGCGGCGGCGCCATCCGCGCCAACGCCTCGGCCGAGCTCCGTGAGCTCGTGGACCTCTCCGGGGCCGCCGTCACCACCACGCTGATGGCCCGCGGCGCGGTGCCGGACTCCCACCCCCAGCACGTGGGCATGCCCGGCATGCACGGCACGGTCGCGGCGGTGGCCGCCCTGCAGCAGGCGGACCTCATCGTGGCCCTCGGTGCGCGCTTCGACGACCGCGTGACCGGCAAGCTCGACAGCTTCGCCCCGCGGGCCACCATCGTCCACGCGGACATCGACCCCGCCGAGATCTCCAAGAACCGCCAGGCCGACGTGCCGATCGTCGGCGACCTCCGCGAGATCATCGCCGATCTGGTGGTCGAGCTGCGCGCCGCGCACGCCCAGTACGGGCGGCCCGACCTCGAGGCGTGGTGGAAGCAGCTCGACGACCTGCGGACCACCTACCCGCTGGGCTGGGCGCCCACCGAGGACGGCCTGATGGCCCCCCAGCACGTGATCTCCCGGCTCGGCGAGATCGTCGGTCCCGAGGCGGTGTACGTCTCCGGCGTCGGCCAGCACCAGATGTGGGCGGCGCAGTTCATCAGCTACGAGCACCCCCGGACCTGGCTCAACTCCGGCGGGCTGGGGACCATGGGCTACGCCGTCCCCGCCGCCATGGGCGCCAAGGTGGGCCGCCCGGACGCGACCGTGTGGGCCATCGACGGCGACGGCTGCTTCCAGATGACCAACCAGGAGCTGGCCACCTGCGCCCTCGAGGGCATCCCGATCAAGGTGGCGCTGATCAACAACTCCTCCCTGGGCATGGTGCGCCAGTGGCAGACCCTGTTCTACGAGGGCCGCTACTCGCACACCGACCTGCACACCGGCCACGGCGCCCGGCACATCCCGGACTTCGTCAAGCTCGCCGAGGCCTACGGATGCGTGGGGCTGCGCTGCACGTCCACCGCGGACCTCGACGCCACCATCAAGCGCGCCATGGAGATCGACGACCAGCCCGTCGTCGTGGACTTCGTGGTCAGCCGCGACGCCATGGTGTGGCCGATGGTGGCGGCCGGCGTGAGCAACGACCACATCCAGTACGCGCGCGGGATCACCCCCGTGTGGGACCGCGACGAGTGAGCAGGAGCAGCAGATGAGCGATCGCCACACCCTGTCCGTGCTGGTGGAGAACAAGCCCGGCGTCCTCACGCGCGTCGCGGCCCTCTTCGCCCGCCGGGCCTTCAACATCCACTCCCTCGCCGTGGGGCCGACGGAGCACCCGGAGATCTCCCGCATCACCGTCGTCGTCGACGCCGCCGACCTGCCCCTGGAGCAGGTGACCAAGCAGCTGAACAAGCTCGTCAACGTGCTCAAGATCGTCGAGCTGGAGCCCGACAGCTCGGTGCAGCGCGAGCTGCTGCTGGTCAAGGTCCGCGCCGACGACGCCTCCCGCACGGCCGTGCTGCAGGTGGTCGAGCTGTTCCGGGCGCACGTCGTAGACGTCGCCCCCGACGCGGTGACCATCGAGGCGACCGGCTCCGACGGCAAGGTGAGGGCCCTCCTCGCGGCCCTGGAGCCGCACGGCGTCCGGGAGATCGTCCAGTCCGGCGCCGTCGCCATCGCCCGCGGCTCCCGCTCGATGACCGACCGGGCCGTGGACCGCGCCGCCGTGCGCACCGCGTGACGCAGACCCCAGACCCCCGACCTACACGTATTTCCAACCCGAAGGAGAACCACCGTGGCTGAGCTGTTCTACGACGACGACGCCGACCTGTCCCTCATCCAGTCCAAGAAGGTCGCCGTCATCGGCTACGGCAGCCAGGGGCACGCGCACTCGCTGAACCTGCGCGACTCCGGGGTGGAGGTTGTGGTCGGCCTGCGCGAGGGCTCCGCCTCCCGGGCGAAGGCCGAGGAGGAGGGCCTGGCGGTGGCCACCGTCGCGGAGGCCGTCAAGCAGGCCGACGTCGTCATGATCCTCGCGCCCGACCAGGCGCAGCGGAACCTCTACGCCCAGGACATCGAGCCGAACCTCAAGGAGGACGCGGCCCTGTTCTTCGCGCACGGCTTCAACATCCGGTTCGGGTACATCAAGCCCGGCGCCTCCCACGACGTCTGCATGGTCGCGCCCAAGGGCCCGGGGCACACCGTGCGCCGCGAGTTCGAGGCCGGTCGCGGCGTCCCGGACATCGTGGCGGTGGAGCAGGACGCCTCCGGGCAGGCCTGGGACCTGGCGCTGAGCTACGCCAAGGCGATCGGCGGCCTGCGCGCCGCCGGCATCAAGACCACGTTCACCGAGGAGACCGAGACCGACCTGTTCGGCGAGCAGGCGGTCCTGTGCGGCGGCGTCTCGCACCTGATCCAGGCCGGCTTCGAGGTCCTCACCGAGGCGGGCTACCAGCCCGAGGTCGCCTACTTCGAGGTGCTGCACGAGATGAAGCTGATCGTCGACCTCATCTGGGAGGGCGGCATCTCCAAGCAGCGCTGGTCCGTCTCCGACACCGCCGAGTACGGCGACTACGTCTCCGGCCCGCGGGTCATCACCCCCGAGGTGAAGGAGAACATGAAGGCCGTGCTGGCCGACGTCCGGTCCGGCGCCTTCGCCGACCGGTTCATCAAGGACCAGGACGCGGGCGCGCCGGAGTTCAAGGAGCTGCGCGCCAAGGGCGAGAACCACCCCATCGAGGCCACCGGCCGCGAGCTGCGCAAGCTCTTCGCGTGGGCGAACACCCGCGACTCCGACTACGTCGAGGGTCACGCCGGCCGGTGACGCCACCGGCGGGGCGGGCGCCGCGGCGCCCGCCCCGCCGCCCCTGCCGGGCAGCCGGCACACTCCTCCGCGGGCCCGGGGCCCGTTTGTCACATCGTGAGCACGCGGTCCCGAAAAGTGGACCGAAAGGTAAGGTCTGGACCCATGACTCGCACGATCAACCTCGCAGTGGTGGCAGGCGACGGCATCGGCCCCGAGGTGGTGGCCGAGGGGCTGAAGGTCCTCGACGCGGTGCTCGCCGGGTCCGACGTGCGCGTGGAGCGCACCGCGTTCGACCTGGGCGCCGCCCGCTGGCACCGCACCGGCGAGACGCTCACCGACGAGGACCTCGCGGCCATCCGCGGGCACGACGCGATCCTGCTCGGCGCCATCGGCGACCCGGGCGTCCCGTCGGGGGTGCTGGAGCGCGGCCTGCTGCTCAAGCTGCGCTTCGCGCTCGACCACTACGTGAACCTGCGGCCGTCCCGGCTGTTCCCGGGGGTGCCCACCCCGCTGGCGAGCCCCGGGGACGTCGACTTCGTCGTCGTCCGCGAGGGGACCGAGGGCCCCTACGTGGGCAACGGCGGCGCCATCCGGGTCGGCACCCCGCACGAGGTGGCCAACGAGGTCTCGGTGAACACCGCGTTCGGCGTCGAGCGCGTCGTGCGCGACGCGTTCGCCCGGGCGCAGGCGCGGCCCCGCAAGAAGCTCACGCTGGTGCACAAGCACAACGTGCTCGTCCACGCGGGCCACCTGTGGCGGCGCACCGTCGAGGCGGTCGGGGCCGAGTACCCCGAGGTCGCCGTCGACTACCTGCACGTGGACGCCGCGACCATCTTCCTCGTCACCGACCCGTCCCGGTTCGACGTCATCGTCACCGACAACCTCTTCGGCGACATCCTCACCGACCTCGCCGCCGCGATCACCGGTGGTATCGGCCTGGCCGCCTCCGGGAACATCAACCCCGCCCGCTCCACGCCGTCGATGTTCGAGCCGGTGCACGGCTCCGCCCCGGACATCGCCGGGCAGGGCAAGGCGGACCCGACGGCGACGGTCCTGTCCGTCGCGCTGCTGCTCGAGCACCTCGGGCTGCCTGAGGAGGCACGGCGGATCAACGACGCCGTGGCCGCCGACATCTCGGAGCGGGACGGCTCGCCCCGCTCGACGAGCGCCGTGGGCGACGCGCTGGCAGCGCGCGTGAGCGCACGAGTATCGGCCTGACCGGCAGGGCCCGCCCCGCCGTCGTGCCCTCGCGCCCGCCCGCCGGACCTGACGCCGGCGGGCCGGGCGGCGCTACCGTCGCCCCCGAACCCGTATCGAAGAAGGTCTGTCAATGAGCACCCCCTCCGAGGTCACCACGCTGACCGGGCCCTCCGCCGCCGAGCTGCCCGGCGCGCAGGAGCTGGCCCCCCGCTTCCCGCTCACCCGCAACCCGGCCCCCGCCGGCGACCCCCAGCACGACGCCGTGATGGGGAGCCTGACCTTCGGCGTCGCCTTCACCGACCACATGGTCCGCGCCACCTGGACCCCCGAGCAGGGCTGGCACGGCCACCGCACCGAGGCCTTCGCGCCGATCACCCTCTCGCCGGCCGCCGCGGTGCTGCACTACGGCCAGGAGATCTTCGAGGGCCTCAAGGCCTACCGGCACGCCGACGGGTCGGTCTGGACGTTCCGGCCCGGCTTCAACGCCGCCCGGTTCAACGCCTCCGCCCGCCGCCTGGCCATGCCCCTACTGCCCGAGGAGGACTTCGTGGCCTCCCTCGCCGCGCTCGTGCGGGCGGACGAGCGGTGGGTGCCGGGCGTCGAGGGCTCCAGCCTGTACCTGCGGCCCTTCATGATCGCCACCGAGCCGTTCCTCGGCGTGCGCTCGGCCCACGAGCTCGAGTACCTGCTCATCGCCTCGCCGGTGGGCCCCTACTTCGTCAACGGCTTCCAGCCGGTGTCGATCTGGGTGGCGCAGGACTACCACAGAGTCGGCCCGGGCGGCATGGGCGCGGCGAAGACCGGCGGGAACTACGCCGCCTCGCTCCTGCCGCAGCAGGAGGCCTACGACAAGGGCTTCGAGCAGGTCTGCTTCCTGGACGCCGCGACGAACACCCACCTCGAGGAGCTCGGGGGGATGAACGTGTTCGTGGTGGACGCCGACGGGACCGTCCGCACCCCGGCGCTGACCGGCACGATCCTCGAGGGCGGCACCCGCGCGGCCATCCTGCAGCTGCTCCGCGACTCCGGGCGCACCGTGCGCGAGGAGACCATCGAGCTCGCCGCGCTGCTGGACCAGATCCGCTCCGGCCAGGTGGCCGAGACCTTCGCCTGCGGCACCGCGGCGGTGATCACCCCGATGGGCCGCCTCGCGGGGGAGGGCTTCGACGTCACGGTCGGAGACGGCCGGCCCGGCCCGATCACGACCGAGCTGTACGAGACGCTCACCGACATCCAGTACGGGCGCCGCCCCGACCCGCACGACTGGATGTACCGGCTCGTCTGACGAGCCGCGGCCCGGCGTCGGTGGCCCGGAGACCCGCACCGGCTGGCCGGTCGCCGTCACCGGCTGGGCGAAGGTGGTGGACGACGCCGACACGCAGGCCGGTCCCTGGCGCGCCGCCCCCGCGCCCGGGGCACCTGGGGAGAAGGCGCTGGCGATCGTCATCCCGTTGACCGAGGTCACGGGGCGCCGGCTGCGGTCCTGCAGCGGGCGTGCCGAGCCCCGTCCGTCCGCATGCTGGCCGAACGCGTCCCGCCTGGGGACGTGGTGTGGCACACTGACCGCGTGACGCAGTCCCAGCTGATTATCGGCTAGCGCATCGGGCACACCCGCCCGGTGCGCAGACCTCCCGTACCCCGGGGGGTCTTTTTGTTGCCGGGGCCACCCCTCCCGGCAACGAGCCGCCGGGACGGTCCCGGCGGCGACCGGTACCGGCACCACCCCGTCGGCCTACGCTGGGGCAGCGTCGATCGGACGCCCACGCCCAAGGAGCACCCGCATGTCCAGCACCGTCGCCCCCTCCGGCCTCGTCGATCCCGCGCGTGACGCCGCCGCCCCCGCGTCGGTCGTGCAGGTCTACGACACCACGCTGCGCGACGGCGCCCAGCAGGAGGGCATGAACCTCTCGGTCGCCGACAAGCTCGCCATCGCCGCGCTGCTCGACGAGCTCGGCGTGGGCTACATCGAGGGGGGCTGGCCGGGCGCGATCCCCAAGGACACCGAGTTCTTCGCGCGCGCCGCCAAGGAGCTGGACCTCACCCACGCGCGCCTGGCCGCCTTCGGATCCACCTGCAAGGCGGGCAGCCGCCCGGAGGACGACCCGCAGGTGCAGGCCCTGGTGGACTCGGAGGCGCCGGTCGTCACGCTGGTCGCCAAGAGCGACATCCGGCACGTCGAGCGCGCGCTGCGCACCGACGGCGCCGAGAACCTCCGCATGGTCGACGCCACCGTGCGCTACCTCGTGGGCCTGGGGCGGGAGGTGGTCCTGGACGCCGAGCACTTCTTCGACGGCTACCGCTACGACGCCGGCTACGCGCTCGAGGTGGTCCGCACCGCCTTCGACGCCGGGGCCGCCACCGTGGTGCTGTGCGACACCAACGGCGGCATGCTCCCGGAGTGGGTCACCCAGGCGGTGCGGGAGGTCCGGGCGGTCACCAGCGGGCGTCTCGGCATGCACGCCCACAACGACTCCGGCTGCGCCGTCGCCAACACCCTCGCCGCCGTCGCCGCGGGGGCCGGGCACATCCAGGGCACGGTGAACGGCTACGGGGAGCGGACCGGCAACGCGGACCTGCTCACGTGCGTCGCCAACCTCGAGCTCAAGCTCGGCCGGCAGGTGCTCGACGGCGAGGGGCTGCGCGACGCCAGCCGCGTCTCCCACGCGATCTCCGAGATCACCAACATCACGCCCTACGGGCGCCAGCCGTACGTGGGCGCCTCGGCGTTCGCGCACAAGGCGGGCCTGCACGCCAGCGCGATCCGGGTGGACCCCGACCTCTACCAGCACATCGACCCGCTCGCCGTGGGCAACGACATGCGCATGCTGGTCTCGGAGATGGCCGGGCGGGCGTCGGTGGAGCTCAAGGGCCGCGAGCTCGGCTTCGACCTGGCCGGCCAGGCCGAGCTCCTCGGCCGGGTGACCGAGCGGATCAAGGACGCCGAGGCGCAGGGCTACACCTACGACGCCGCCGACGCCTCGTTCGAGCTGCTGCTGCGCGAGGAGATCGACGGCGCCGCGCCGCACTACTTCGACGTCGAGAGCTGGCGGGCGTTCGTCGAGCACCGTCCCGGCGCCGCCGGCCCGACCGACGCCGAGGCGACGGTGAAGCTGCGCACGGGCCGGGGCCGCATGGTCAGCACGGGGGAGGGCAACGGGCCCGTCAACGCGCTCGACGACGCGCTGCGCCGCGCCCTCGTGGGCACCTACCCCGAGATCGAGGACTTCGCGCTGACGGACTACAAGGTGCGCATCCTCGACTCCCAGCAGGGCACCGACGCCATCATCCGCGTGCTCATCGAGCACTCCGACGGCGCGCAGAGCTGGTCGACGGTGGGCGTGGGCACCAACATCATCGAGGCGAGCTGGGAGGCGCTGACCGGCGCCATCGTGTGGGGCCTGCTGCACCACGGCGTGGAGCCGCGCTGATGCCGCTGGTCGAGGTCACGCTGACCGAGGGCCGCTCGCCCGAGCAGCTGCGCGAGCTGATGCGCCGGCTCCACGAGGCGGTGCGCACGAGCCTCGACGCCCGCCCGGAGGGCATCCGGGTGATCGTGCGCGAGGTGCCCCGCACGCACTGGTCGGCCGGCGGCCGGACGCTCGCCGAGCGCGACGCCGCGGAGGGGCGGGCCGACGGTGGCGTCACCGGCGGGGAGCTCACCGGGGACGACGCCGCCGGCGGGCGTCCGGCCACGGCGGTGTGAGGGGCGGCACGGCGTTCGCGCCCCGTCCGGACCTAAAGTTGGCCCATGCATGGTGAGTACAAGGTTCCCGGCGGCAAGCTCGTCGCGGTCGACGTCGACGTCGAGGACGGGCGGCTCGCCCGCGCCAGGGTCTCCGGGGACTTCTTCCTCGAGCCAGACTCGGCGCTGGAGGACATCAACGCCGCGCTGGAGGGCATGCCGGAGTCGGCGTCGGCCGAGCAGCTCGCGCAGGCCATCTCGGGGGCGCTCGACGAGGGCGTGAGCCTCGTCGGGTTCTCGCCCGAGTCCGTCGGCATCGCGGTGCGCCGGGCGCTCGGCCGCGCGACGAGCTGGGCGGACCACACGTTCGACGTCATCCACGGCGGCGCCGTGCACCCCGCGCTCAACGTCGCGCTCGACCAGGTCATCCCCGAGGAGGTGGCCGCCGGCCGCCGCGGTCCCACCATGCGGATCTGGGAGTGGGACGCGCCGCTGGTGGTGATCGGCTCCTTCCAGTCCGTGCGCAACGAGGTCGACACCGAGGCGCTCGGCCGGCACGGCATGTCCGTGGTGCGCCGCATCTCCGGCGGCGGCGCGATGTTCATGGAGCCGGGCAACTGCATCACCTACTCCCTGGTGGTGCCCGGCTCGCTGGTGGAGGGGCTGAGCTTCGAGCGCTCCTACGCCTTCCTCGACGACTGGGTGCTCGGCGCGCTGGCCGACGTCGGCGTCAGGGCGCGGTACGTGCCCCTGAACGACATCGCCTCCGAGGCCGGCAAGATCGGCGGCGCCGCGCAGAAGCGCTTCGCCTCCGGCGTCGTGCTGCACCACGTGACGATGAGCTACGACATCGACGCCGACAAGATGCTCGACGTGCTGCGCATCGGCCGGGAGAAGATGTCGGACAAGGGCACCAGGAGCGCGAACAAGCGGGTGGACCCGATGCGCTCGCAGACGGGCATGGCCCGCGAGGACATCATCGACGCGTTCATCGACCACTTCCGTGGCCGGTACGACACCCGGATGTCGGACTACACGGACGCCGAGCTCGCCCGGGCGGAGGAGCTCATGGAGACCAAGTTCCTCGCCGACGACTGGACCTACCGGGTGCCGTGACGCTCGCGGGGGCCTCGGCGGCCGTGCCGTGCCCGGCGTTCGGGTGCCCGGCCGGCGTGCGGGACGGTCGGCCCCCCTCAACGGGCGTCTACCGGGCGGGCACGCTCGCGCCTAGCCTTGGTGCCGCACGAGCGAGCTCCGTGGAGGTCGGGATGACCAACCGGGAAGTCATCGTCGAGGCGTTCGACGCCCTCTTCCGCGCGCGGGACGCCGCGGCGCTGGACCGGTACATCGACGAGGGGTACGTCCAGCACAGCGCCGACGTGGCGGACGGGCGGGAGGGCCTGCGCGAGCTGCTCGACGCCCTGCCCCAGGACGCGACGTTCGAGCTGCACCGGGTCGTCGAGGACGGCGACCTCGTCGTCAGCCACGGCACGTTCCGGGGCTTCGGCCCGGAGGACCTCGTCGGCTTCGACATCCACCGCATGCGAGACGGCCGGGCGGTGGAGCACTGGTCCGTGGAGCAGCCCGTCGTGGCCGAGACCGCGTCGGGCCACTCGCAGACGGACGGGCCCACCGAGGTGACCCAGCCGGAGCGGACCGAGGAGAGCCGGGCGCTGGTGGACCGGTTCGTCCAGAAGGTGCTCGTCGAGCACGACTTCGCGTCCGTCCCGGAGTTCTTCGACGACGACCGCTTCGTCCAGCACAACCCGATCGTCCGGGACGGCGTGAGCGGCCTCGGCCAGGCGTTCGTGGAGCTCGGCCGGCAGGGCAGGTCCGTGACCTACACGCGGCGGCACATGCTCGTCGCCGAGGGCGAGTTCGTGCTGTCGGTGGCCGAGGGCACCTTCGGCGACCGGCCGACCGTCTTCTACGACCTCTTCCGCGTGGAGGACGGCAAGATCGCCGAGCACTGGGACGTCGTCGCCGACAAGCCGGCCGACCTGCCGCACGGCAACGGCCTGTTCTGATCCCGCGCGCGGCTCGTTCTGACCCTGCGCGCGGCTCGTTCTGACCCTGCGCGCGGCCGGTTCCGACCCGGCGCGGCTGGTTCGACCCTGCGCGCGGCGACCCCACCACCGTGCCGGGCTGATCGCCTGCACGCGCCGGCGACTCACGCGTAGGCCCGAGCCCCGAACACCGCCGTTCCCACCCGCACCATCGTCGCCCCGGCCGCGACCGCGATCTCCAGGTCCCCGGACATGCCCATGCTGAGCTCGACGGCCCCGGCCGTGCCCGGTGCGCCGGAGGTGACCACGGCGTCGCGCAGCGCCGCGAGGCGGTCATAGCTCGCCCGGACGACGGCGGCGTCGGGGGAGTGGGCGCCCACGGTCATGAACCCCCGCAGCCGCAGGTGCGGCAGGGCCCCGACGGCGGTGGCGAGGTCGGCCGCCTCGTCGGGGGCGGCGCCGGACTTGCTCGGCTCGGCCGACGTGTTCACCTGGACCATCACGTCCAGCGCCGCGCCCGGAGCACCCGCGTCGGCGCCGGCCCGCCGCGCCGCGGCCTGGTCCAGCCGCTCCGCGAGGCGCAGGGAGTCCACGGACTGCACGCACGAGGCCCAGCGCAGCACCTGGTTCACCTTGTTGGACTGCAGGTGCCCGATGAAGTGCATCTCGTGCGAGGGGACGCCGGGAGCGGCCAGCGCCGGGCCGGTGGCGACGAGCTCCTGGGCGCGGTTGTGGCCCAGCAGGTCCGCCCCGGCGTCCAGGGCGGCGCGGATGGCCTCGACCGGCTGGGTCTTCACCGCCAGCAGCAGCCGCACCCCGGCCGGGTCTCGCCCGGCCGCCGCCGCGGCACCGGCGACGCGCCTGCGGACCTCGGCGAGACCGGCGGGGATGCGCTCGCTGAGGTCCTCGGTCACCCGACGACGATACCGGCCCGCCGCGCCCCTCAGGCCCCGGCGTGCGGCGCTCTGGCGGGCTCCGCCGTCGTGCGCTCCAGGGATCCGGCGCCGCCGACGGAGATGCCGACGCGCAGCGCCCGGTGGTCCGACATCTCCAGGTTCACCGACTCGCCGCGCTCGACGACGCTCACCTCGCCGTCGACGAGGATGTGGTCCAGCTGCCGGTCCGGCCGCTCGAGCGGGAAGGTAGGTGCGGAGACGAGCGGGCGCAGCCCGCTGACCCGCGCCGGCCGGCCGCCGGCGATGTTGAGGTCGCCGAGCAGCAGCAGCGGGCGCGGCAGGTCGCGCGTCGCCCGGACGAGGTGGCGCAGCTGGGCCACGTTCCAGCCGGGGATGAACGTCAGGTGCGTCGCCACCACGCTCAGCGTGCCCTCGGGGCTCTCGATCACCGCGGCGACGGCGGTGCGCCGCTCGTCCTGCACCTGGACGGGGTGGCGCCGCCCCGGGAAGAGCACCGGCACCCGCTGCTGCGGGCTGGGCAGCGTGAGGACCTTCCAGTGGTCCACCGGGAACCGGCTGAGCAGCGCGATGCCGTAGACCGACGCCTCCGGCTGCTCGTCGCCGGTCGCCGCCGTCCACAGGTCCGGGGTGCCGTGCATGGTGGCCGCGAAGCGGTGCTCGGGCGCCCCCATCGCGGCGGCGGCCATGGCGGTGAGGTCGGCGCCGTGCGAGCGCGGCTGGTCCCGGTCGACCTCCTGCATCGCCAGGATGTCGGCGTCCAGCTCGCGGACCGCGCCGGTGAAGCGGTCTAGGTCGACCCGGCCGTCCGCGAGCGAACGGCCGTGGAGGATGTTGAACGTCGCGATCCGCACCGATCGGATTGTGCCCGTTCCGGCCGGATCACGCGCGCCGTCACGGCCGCCGCGCACCCGGACCGGCGCGGGCGGCTGATGTGCGGCGCCGCGGTCCATCGTGTAGACCCGCAGCATGGACAAGGACGAACGCGCCCTGCTGCGGGAAGGCCTGCGGATCGCCGGGGCGGCGCTGCACGCGGCCGACATCCCGTTCGCGCTCGCCGGCGGGTACGCCGCGTGGGTGCACGGCGCCCCCGAGTCCGACCACGACGTCGACTTCGCGATCCTGGAGAAGGACGTCGACCGCGCCAAGGAGGCGCTCGCGGCCACCAGCCTCGACGTCGAGCAGCCCGTGGAGAACTGGCTGTTCAAGGCCTACAACTCCGGGGCCCTGATCGACGTCATCTTTCGCGTCGCCGGGGCGGACGTGACCACGGAGCTCCTCGACCGCGCCGAGCGCTTCGACGTGCTCGGCGTGAACATGCCGGTCCTGCCGTCCACCGAGGTGGTCACCGGCAAGCTCCTCGTCCTCACCGAGCACCGGTGCGACTACTCCACCCTGCTGCCGGTGGTCCGGGCCCTGCGCGAGCAGGTCGACTGGGCCAAGGTCAGCGTCCGGACCGCGGAGAACCCCTACGCCGAGGCGTTCCTGTTCCTGCTGGGCCGCCTGGGCATCGTCACGGAGGGCGCGCCGGTGTTCCCGGATCTGGCCGCCCGGGAGGCCGACACGCCCGAGCCACGTCCCGGCATCCCGGTGATCGAGGCCGACTGAGGCTGGCAGGATCGCCCCATGGACCACGACCTGCACATCACCGGCGACGACGCCGCGGACGAGCTCCTCTCCACCGACCCGCTGGCCCTGCTCATCGGGATGCTGCTGGACCAGCAGGTCGCGATGGAGACGGCCTTCGCGGGGCCGAAGAAGATCCAGGAGCGCCTCGGCGCCCTCGACGCCGCCACGCTGGCCGGCACGGACCCCGGCCGGCTGGAGGAGGTCTTCCGCACCCCGCCCGCCGTGCACCGCTACCCGGGGTCGATGGCGGCGCGCACCCAGGCGCTGTGCACCTACCTGGTGGAGCACTACGACGGCGACGCCGCCGTGCTGTGGACCGCCGGCGAACCCGACGGTGCCGAGGTGCTGCGGCGCCTGAAGGCGCTGCCCGGCTTCGGCGACCAGAAGGCGCGCATCTTCCTCGCCCTGCTGGGCAAGCAGCTGGGACTGCAGGCGCCAGGGTGGCGGGAGGCCGCCGGCCCGTACGGCGAGGACGGCTCGCGCAGGTCCGTGGCGGACATCGTCGACGCCGAGTCGCTCGCCCAGGTGCGGGAGAACAAGCGCGCCGCGAAGGCGGCCGCGAAGGCCAAGAAGGGCTGACGGGTCCTCAGCCGCCGATCCCGATGCCGAGCTCGCGCGCCATCGCGGGCAGCAGGTCGTGGGCGTCATCCTGGGCCACGGTGGCCCCACGCAGCCCCGACACGCCCGCGACGCCGGCAAGCCGGCAGCCCCGGAGCTGCACGCGTGTCGAGCCGGCAGTCCACCAGCGTGACGCGGCGCCAGCGGCTGCCCGCAGCCCGGACGCGGTCGAGGGCGGAGGCCTCGAGCTGGGCGTGCGTCAGCTCGGGCAGCTCGGCACCTGTCAGGTCGACGCCCACGTGGGTGGCCGAGTCCAGCGCGAAGCCGTCGAGCTGCCGGAGCTGCGGCGCGACGTCGGGCGCGGACGGGCGCCGGAATGCTGCCCGGCCGCCGCGCCCGGTCACCGGGACACCACGGCGGTGACGGCCCCGGTGACGGCGACCAGGTCCGCCGGCGCCAGCTCCACGTCGAGCCCCCGCCGCCCGGCGCTGACGAGGACGGTCGGGTGCGCCATCGCGCCGGCGTCGACGACCGTCCGCAGCCGGCTGCGCTGGCCGAGCGGCGAGATGCCGCCGACGACGTAGCCGGTCGCGCGCTCGGCCGCGGCAGGCTCGGCCATCTCGGCCCGCTTGCCGCCGGCCGTCGCCGCGAGCGCCTTGAGGTCGAGCCGGCCGGGCACGGGGACGACGGCGACCGTGAGGGCGCCGTCGACGCTGACGACGAGGGTCTTGAGGACCCGGGCGGGGTCGACGCCGAGCACGGCCGCGGCCTCCTCGCCGAAGCCGAGCGCGCTGCGCGGGTCGTGCTCGTACTCCCGGACGACGTGCGCGACGCCCGCCTGCACGAGGACCCGCAGTGCCGGCGTCCCCGCCGGAGCCTTCTTCTTCGCCATCCGCCGATGGTCTCAGGGCACCGTCCCGCCGTCCCCCCGCCAGATGTCATCTTCTCCGCGAGACGTCATTTGCTCCTGGGATGTCACTTCCTCTGCTGTCGTCCTCGCCAGAGGCCGACGCTTCGCCCGGACGTCCGGCTGCGGGATACCGGCCCCTCGCGCCGCGTGGCTCCTGAGGACGGGGCCACCGGCGCCCGGCGGTGGAGCCACGACAGGTCCGCGAGCGGATGACATGTCGGGGAGGAGATGACAGCTCGGGGAGGAGATGACATCTCGCGACATCTCGCGCCCAAACGAGACGAGCGGGGTCAGCGCGGGCCGACGTCGAGGACGCGGAGGACCACCGCGTCGGCGACGTCGGAGGCGTCGAGGTCCACCAGCGCGGTGATGCCCCAGTCGTGGTCGCCGTCGGGGTCGTCGAAGGTCTGCCGCGCGAGCCACACCCGGGAGCCGCTCGCGAGGTCCGCCAGCGTGGTGCCCGCGAGCGCGGCGGGCAGGTCGGCGTCGGCGGGCCTCTCGGCGATCTCCACGAGCGAGGCCGCCCGGGCCTCCGGGCCGGTGCCGAGCCAGTCGTACTCGTCCCAGTAGGGCGCCACGGCCCGCTCCCAGCGGGCGGCGTCCCACCCGGCGTCGCCGTCGAGGTTCCCCAGGGCCTCGTAGGCCTCCCGCGCGAGCAGGTCCACCCGCCGGAACAGCGCGTTGCGCACGGCGACCCGGAACGCGTGACGGTTCCGGGTGAGGGCGACGTGGCCGTCCTCGTCCGCGCCGAAGCGCCGCTCGGTGGCGGTGGGGGCCACGTCGTCGAAGACGGCGACCGCCCCCGCGGCCGCGGCGGCGCCGGCGGCGAGGGCCTCCCACTCGTCCAGCAGCGAGGAGTCGACGGACCGGACGAGGTTTCCCAGCCAGTCCACGATCGCGGCGACCTCGTCGGTGCGCGCCCAGTCCGGCACCACCTGGCGCAGCGCACGGTACGCGTCGGTGAGGTAGCGCAGCACCACGCCCTCGGAGCGGGCGAGCTGGTAACGGGAGACGAGCTCCGAGAAGGTCATGGCCTGCTCGACCATCTCCCGGACCACCGACTTCGGCTGCAGCTCGTAGTCGGCCACCCACGGGTTCGCCTGCCGGTAGGTGGCCAGGGCTCCCTCGAGCAGCTCGGCCAGCGGGCGCGGCCAGGTGACGTCCTCGAGCAGCGCCATGCGCTCGTCGTACTCCAGGCCCTCGGCCTTCATGGCGCCGACGGCCTCGCCCTTGAGCTGGCGCTGCTGGGCGTACAGCAGCGGGCGGGGGTCCTCCAGGGTCGCCTCGATGACGGAGACGACGTCGAGCGCGAAGTCGGGGGACTCGCGGTCCAGCAGCTCCATCGCGGCCAGGGCGAAGGGGGACAGGGGCGCGTTGAGCGCGAAGTCCCGCGGCAGGTCCACGGTGAGCCGGACGTACGGCTGGCCGGGGTGCGCCCGGCGCCAGGCGGCGTCGGCGTGCTCGACGACGCCCGCGGCCCGCAGCGACCGGTAGATCTCGATGGTCCGGCGCAGGTGGAGGTTGCGGTCGGTGCGCGGCTCGTGGTTGTCGGTGAGCAGGCGGTACATCGACCGGACCGGGTCGCCCGGCCGGCCCATTACCGACAGCACCATGGTGTGGGTGACGCGAAACTGGCTGCTCAGCGGCTCGGGGGCGGCGTCCCGCAGCCGCTCGAAGGTCTTGTCGGTCCAGTTCACGACCCCGGCGGGCGCCTTCTTCCGCACGATCTTGCGGCGCTTGCGCTCGTCGTCGCCCGCCTTGGCCAGGGCCTTGGCGTTCTCGATGACGTGCTCGGGGGCCTGGACGATGACCTCGCCGGTGGTGTCGAACCCGGCGCGGCCGGCCCGGCCGGCGATCTGGTGGAACTCCCGCGCGGTGAGGTGGCGGGAGCGCTCGCCGTCGAACTTCGTCAGCGAGGTGATGACCACGGTGCGGATGGGCACGTTGATGCCGACCCCCAGGGTGTCGGTGCCGCAGATGACGCCGAGCAGGCCCTGCTGCGTGAGCCGCTCGACGAGGCGGCGGTAGCGCGGCAGCATCCCGGCGTGGTGGACGCCGACGCCGTGGCGCAGCAGGCGGGAGAGGATCGCGCCGAAGCCGGGGCCGAAGCGGAAGTCGCCGATGGCCGCGGCGACGCGGTCGCGCTGCTCGCGGCTAGCCACCTGCACGGAGGTGAGCGACTGGGCCCGCTCGACGGCGTCCTTCTGGGCGAAGTGCACCACGTACACCGGCGCCCGGTGCGTCTGGAGGAGCTCGAGCAGCAGGTCCTGGATCGGCTCCACCGAGTAGCTGTAGGTGAGCGGCACGGGGCGCTCGGCGTCGTCGACGACGGCGACGTCCTTCACCGTGCGGCGCTCCAGGTCCTTCACGAAGAAGGACACGTCCCCCAGGGTCGCGCTCATGAGCAGGAACTGGGCGCCCGGGAGCTCGAGCAGCGGCACCTGCCAGGCCCAGCCGCGCTGGGGGTCGGCGTAGAAGTGGAACTCGTCCATGCACACAAGGGCGTCGGCGCCAGCGCCTGGACCGCCGTCGCGCAGCGCCTGGTTGGCGAGGATCTCGGCGGTGCAGCAGATGATCGGGGCGTCGGGGTTGATGGCTGAGTCGCCGGTGACCATGCCGACGTTCGCGGACCCGAACAGGTCCACCAGGTCGAAGAACTTCTCCGACACCAGCGCCTTGAGCGGCGCCGTGTAGTACCCGGTGCGGCCGGTGGCCAGCGCGGTGAACAGCGCGCCCATGGCCACCAGCGACTTCCCGGACCCGGTGGGGGTGGCCAGGATGACGTGGGAGCCGGAGACCAGCTCCATCACCGCCTCCTCCTGGTGCGGGTAGAGCGTGATGCCCGTGTCGGCCGCCCAGGAGCCGAAGGCCTCGTAGATCTCGTCGGGCCCGGGCGGGGCCGCCGCGGAGTCCTCCGCCTCTGGCAGGAGGTCGTCGAGGACGAGGTTGAGGGCGGCGGTCGCTGGCATCCTCCGATCCTCTCATCCGCGCCCAGACGCGGGCCGCGGCGGCGGTCGCCGCGTCACGGCCGTGTGATCCCCTCGGCGGCGGCGTGGCACGCTGGTGGGGCACGACATGAAGGGAAGTCTGTGAACATCACCGCCGTCAACGAGGTGCTGACCTCGATCTCCGACGCGCTGTACGCCTCCATCCTCGTCGCGCTGCTGGTCGGCGTAGGGATCTACCTCACGGTCCGCACGCGCGCGGTGCAGGTCCGCCACTTCGCCGAGATGCTTCGCTCGGTCGCCGGGTCCAGGCGCGGCGCGGAGGGCGGCATCAGCTCCTTCCAGGCGTTCGCCATCTCCCTCGCAGCCCGCGTGGGCATCGGCAACATCGCCGGCGTGGCCATCGCCCTGACCCTTGGCGGTCCCGGGGCGATCTTCTGGATGTGGATGGTGGCCCTGGTCGGCATGGCCACGGCGTTCTGCGAGGCGGTGCTCGCGCAGACGTTCAAGGTCCGGTGGCCCGACGGAACCTTCCGGGGCGGCCCGGCCTACTACATCCGCCGCGGCCTGCGGTCCAAGGGCATGGCGGCGGCCTTCGCCGTGCTCTGCGTGGTGGCCATGACGTTCGGCGTCATCATGGTCCAGGCCAACACCATCTCCGGCACGCTTGCCGGCCATGGGGTCACGTCCGGCTGGAGCGCCGTCGTCCTCGTGGTGCTCACCGCGCCGGTGATCCTGGGCGGCATCCGGTCGGTGGCGCGGGTGGCGGAGTACCTGGCCCCGATCATGGCCGCCGCGTACGTGCTGCTCATGGCCGTCGTCCTCGTCCTCAACCTGCCCGAGGTGCCGGCGGCCCTGGGGCAGATCTTCCGCGGCGCCTTCGGCCTGGACCCCGCCCTGGCGGGCACGGCGGGCGGCATCGTCGCCGCCGTCCTCAACGGCGTGCGGCGCGGGCTGTTCTCCAACGAAGCGGGCATGGGCACCGCGCCCAACGCCGCGGGCACCGCGACCGTCGGGCACCCCGTGCAGCAAGGGCTGATCCAGGCCCTCGGCGTCTTCATCGACACGATCATCATCTGCACCGCGACGGCCCTGCTCATCCTGCTGGCCGGGCCATCGGTGTACACCCCTGGTGTCACGCCCGAGACCGCCGGGGCCTCGCTCACCCAGGACGCCGTGGCCGCGTCCCTGGGGGGCTGGACCGCGTGGCCCATGACGGTCATCATCTTCGTCTTCGCCTACTCCTCCATCCTCGGCGCGTACACCTACGCCCAGGTCAACCTCGACTACCTCGGGGGCCGGGGGCGGGTGCAGAAGACGTGGGAGCTCGTCACCGTCGCGGCGGTGGGCCTCGGCGCGGTGCTGACCCTGACGACCGTGTGGTCGATGTCGGACATCTTCACGGGACTGATGACCGTCCTGAACCTCGTCGCCCTGGTCATGCTGGTGCCCTGGGTCGCCGCGGTGCTCCGGGACTACGAGCGGCAGCGCGTCGGCGTCAGGACGGCACCGACGGCACCGGCCGTGGAGGACGGCCCGCACTTCCGCAGCGACGCCGCGCCGCTGCCGGCCGAGCTGCCGGGAGAGGTCTGGGCGACGGCGTCCCGGCGCTGAGGGCCCCGTGAGGGCGCCGGGCTCACCGCGCGCCGGTCGAGCCGGCCGGGATTTGCCAGCCGCCGGAGCACCGGCGCGCCCCGGACTCACCGGGAGGGGCGCGGCGATCGCCTCGGCGGCCGACGGTTGCCCGGGCTGCTCCCCGGGAAGAACTCAGTGGGGCCGCGGCCCCACGGCGGCGGTCGCCGCGGCGTGCAGCAGCCGCTCGAGCGGGCCCCGGCCGAGGAACCGTCGCCACGTCCAGGCGGCGGCCAGGGCCACCACGACGAACCACACCAGCACCGCGTTCGACACCGGGGACCAGACCACCTGGTCGCCGAGGACGAAGATCACCAGGATCTGCCCGGTGTAGACGGACAGGCTCATCGCGCCGGCGGCCGCCACCGGGCTGAGCACGGCCCCGGCGGCGCGGCCCGCGGCGCCCGGCCGGGTGAGCAGCAGGCACAGCCCGATCACCGCGAGCGCGGTGCCGATGTTGCCCAGCACCTCCAGGGTGGCGTCGGAGTGCGCCTCCCCGCTCAGCAGCTGGCGGACCAGGGGCGAGGCGGACGGGCCGGCGGCGTCCAGCGCCAGGCGGGAGGTGCCCCACGCCGCCGCCGCGAGGGCGGCGCCGCCCCCCACCAGCGCCAGCTGGGTCCGGCGCCGCGTGAGGTCCGTGCGGCCCACCGCCAGGCCGGCCAGCACGTAGGCGAGGAAGACCAGCGCCGGGTAGTAGCCGGTGACGAGCTCGTCCCCCGGCAGGTGGACCGGGTCCGCCACGCCGCTGAGCCGGGAGGCCAGGCTCGGACCCGCGACTGTCGGGGTGGTCACGAGCGCCACGAGGGCGGGGGAGACGGTGGCGGCGACGGCGGCCCCCAGCAGCAGCCGGCGCCGCCGCAGCCCCAGGAAGGGCAGCGCGAGGACGAACAGCACGGCGTAGGCCGGCAGGATGATCGCCACCGGCGTGCCGAGGCCGACGAGGAACCAGCCCAGCGGCAGCAGCACCGCCGCCCGCGCCAGCGTCGCGAGGCGGGCGCGCCGCAGGGCGGGGCCGGCCGGGAGCTTCTCGCGGCCGCTGGTCAGGGCCAGCGAGACGCCGGCGAGGAGGGCGAACAGCGACGCCGAGCGGCCGTCGGCGAGCACGAACCACGCGGGGTCGTGCCCGCCGCCCGGCCCCTCGTCGCCGAGGTGCGCGACGAACATGCCCATGATGGCCAGGCCGCGCGCGATGTCGATGCCCGCCAGGCGGGGGCGGCGCCCCGTGGGCTCGGCCGGCGACGGCGCCGGGACGGGCCCGGGGCGCGGGCCCACCTGGGGCCGGGACTGCGGCGCGGGCGAGGTCATGGCGAGAGCGTAGGCGCCCGCCCCCGCCCCGCGCGTCGTCGCGTCACCGCTCGGCCCATCAGGCCCGCGGCGAGCACCGCCAGGCCGGCGAGCACGGCGGCGGCCGGCAGCGTGGCGACGAGGACGACGCAGCCGGCCAGGCCCAGCACCTGCATGGCGCGCGGGTAGCGGCGCTGCCCGCGCGGCTGGGTGAGGGCGGCGAGGTTGGCGATCGCGTAGTACAGGAGCACACCGGCGGAGCTGAAGCCGATGAGCCCGCGCAGGTCCGCCACGGCCACCGCGCCGGCGACCACGACGCCGACCACCGTCTCCGCGTGGTGCGGGGTGCGGAAGCGCGGGTGGAGGGCGGCCAGCGCGGGGGGCAGGTCGCCCTCGCGGGCCATGGCCAGTGTGGTGCGGCCGATCCCGGCGAGCAGCGCCAGCAGCGCGCCGAGGGACGCGGCCGCCGCCCCGGCGCCGACGACGGGGAGCGCCCAGCCCCACGAGCCCGCCGCGACGGCGTCGGCGAGCGGGGCGTCCGCCGCCGCGAGCCGGGCCGGTCCGAGCACGGCGAGCAGGGTCAGGGCCACCGCGGCGTAGAGGGCGGCGACGAGGACCAGGGAGGTGACGATGGCCCGGGGGATGGTGCGGGCGGGGTCGCGGACCTCCTCGCCGAGGGTGGCGACGCGCGCGTACCCGGCGAAGGCGAAGAAGATCAGCCCGGCCGCCTGCAGCACGCCCAGGGGCGTCGGCGCGGCGACGTCCCCCGGCGCGGGCCCCGGGGGGCCGACGGGGCCGGCGCCGAGCAGGGCGGCCGCGACGGCCACGGCCAGGGCGAGGAGCGTGACGGCGACGATCACCCGGGCCGCGGCGGCCGTGCGGGTCACGCCGCGGCGGCCCACCACGGTCAGCGCGAGGACGGCGACGACGGCCGCGGGACGCTGCCACGGCCCGGGCACGGTGTAGGCGGCGAACGTGGTGGCCATCGCCGCGGCCGAGGCGGTCTTGCCGATCACGAAGCACCAGCCGGCGGCGAACCCCCACCACGGGCCGAGCCGCTCCCGCCCGTACACATACGTCCCGCCAGAGGAGGGGTAGACGGCCGCGAGCTGCGCCGTCGAGGTGGCGTTGCAGGCCGCGACGACGAGAGCGACCGCCAGGCCGGCCAGGAGCCCCGCCCCGGCGGCCTGCGCGGCGGGGCCGAAGACGGCGAAGACGCCCGCGCCGATCATCGACCCCATGCCGATGACGACGGCGTCGCGCAGGCCGAGGCGGCGGGCCAGCCGCCCGGGGGTGGAGGTCACGGGCGGCAGGGTAACGCCGCCGGGTGTCCGGGAGGTGTCCGCCCGGCGGGCGTGGTCACGGGCCGAGCGGCCGCCGGCGCCGGCGCGGCAGGTCAGGCGTCCTCACCGGGCCTCACCGGGCCCGGTGCCCCCCGAACCCCGGCGACGGCGCCGTCACCGGGCCCGGCGCCGTTACCGGGCCGGCGCCGTTACCGGGCCCGGCACCGTTACCGGGCCCGGCGCCTGGCGGTGCGCGTCACCAGCGGGGCGCGGCACCAGCGGGGCGGGTCACCAGCGGTGCGCCACGTCGACGACCAGCCGCGAGTTCTGTCCGGGGCCGTCGAGGATGAAGACCCGGAACGGCAGCCGCGCCCTGACCCCCAGCCCCACGGTGGACTGACCCTCGAAGCTGCCCGCCCACGCCACCTGGCGGAACGTCCGGAAACCGGAGACGTTGACCAGCTCGCGGGGGTTGCCCGGCGAGTACGTGGCGTTGCCGTTGTCGTCGTAGGCGGGGACGTGGGCGATGACGGCCAGGCGGGCGCCGCCGCGCAGCGGCACCGCACGGCCGGAGCCGTCCTCGGTCACCTGCGTCACGTACCGGACGTTGTAGCCGGTGACGTCGCCGCGCACGTCGAGCACCAGCCGGTCGAAGCAGGTGTGGCGCCCGGCGCGGACGTTCACCAGCTGTGCGCTGCTGTAGTCCTGGTCGACCTTCGCGAGCGAGCCCCAGCGGATCCCGCAGTACGGCTGCGCCTGCGCAGCGCCCGCGAGGGGGACGAAGAGCGCCAGGCCGAGGACCAGCGCCAGCATCAGCTTCACGACACGCCTCATCGCGGTCTCCTTGCTGTACCCCGCCGGGGGCGGCGCCCTGGGCGGGCGGCCGGGGACGACGAGCCGGCGGTGGCCGGGCACCGGCTCGGGGGTGCGCATCGACGGCGGTGCGCGAGGCGGAGCGGGCCGGCGGCCCGTCGCGACGAAAGCGCTGGTGGGAAGCCTGACGGCGCCCACGGACCCGAGGGTACGCGCGCGTCGGGGGCGCCGGAACGGCGCGAAGGCGGCGAAACGGTAACGCTTCGTCAGGCCGCGTCCGCCGGCCCCAGCAGGGCCGTCGTCACCGCCGGCAGCCGGGCGCACAGCGGCTCGTCAGGCCGCCCCCAGCAGGGCCGTCGTCACCGCCAGCAGCCGGGCGCGCAGCGGCTCGGCGCGCTCAGCGAAGCGCCGCTGCTGCGCGACGTACTCGGCGCGGCCGGGAGCCGTCTCGATCGCCACCGGGGTGTGCCCGAGGGCCGTGACGTCGTAGGGGGAGGCGCGCATGTCCAGGACCCGGATGTCCCGGGCGAGCTCGAAGCAGTCGAGCAGCAGCCCGCCGGGGACGGCGGGGCCGAGCTTCAGCGCGGTCTTGAGCAGGTCCATGTTGGCGTGGAGGCAGCCCGGCTGCTCCATCCCCAGCTGCGTGGCGCGTTCCGGCTGCAGCCGGTTGAGGGGCCGGGCGGCCGGGGTGAAGAACCGGAACGCGTCGAAGTGGGTGCACCGGACGGGGTGCGCCTCCACCACCGCGTCGGTGCCGCGCTGGCCCAGGCGCAGCGGCAGGGGATGGCGGTGCTCCTCCTGCCGGTAGACCATGGCCCACTCGTGCAGCCCGAGGCAGCCGAGGTGCGCCGGGCGCCCCGCGGTCCGGCGCAGCAGCTCGTGCAGCCATCGCACGCCCTCGCCCCGGTCGGCGAGGAAGGCACGGGCGTCGAGCCCGACGGCGCCCCCGTCGTCGCCGAGCTCGCGGTGCCAGCGCCACGCGGCTCGCTCGGGCGCCCCCTCGAGCGCCACGCCCACCCCCGGCTGCCAGCGGCGCAGCCGGGCGGGCCGCAGGCCGTAGTACTCGTAGAGGAAGTCCTCGATCGGGTGCTTCTCGTGCCGCGCCCGCCGCTCGCGGTGGGCGGCGGTGAGCGCGTCGGCGCGCGCCTCGTGCGCCGCCTCGCGGGCGCGCCAGCCGGCCGCGGGCAGCACGGTGGCGGCGAGGACGGCGGTGGTCATGCCGTCCAGGGTAGGCGGGGAGGGCGGCCGCCCGGCGGCGGCCCGTCGCGCGCGCCGTAGGGTGGGGCGCATGCGCATCGCACGGTTCACGACGGGGGAGAACCCCCACTACGGAGTCCTCGACGAGGAGACCGACGAGCTCGTCGTCCTCAAGGGCGACCCCATCTACGGCGACCTGTCCACCAGCGGCCGGCGCGTCAAGGTCGACGAGGTCCGGCTCCTCTCGCCGGTCATCCCGCGCTCGAAGGTCATCGGCATCGGCCGCAACTACGCCGAGCACGCCGTCGAGCTGGGCAACGAGGTGCCCGACGAGCCCGTGGTGTTCCTCAAGCCGAACACCTCCGTCATCGGCCCGGACGACCCCATCGTGCTGCCGCCGTACTCCCACGAGGTGCACCACGAGGCCGAGCTCGCCGTCGTGATCTCCCGGATGTGCAAGTACGTGCCCGTGGAGAAGGCCGAGCAGGTCATCTTCGGCTACACGGTCGCCAACGACGTCACCGCGCGGGACGTGCAGAACTCCGACCTGCAGTGGACGCGGGGAAAGGCGTTCGACACCTCCTGCCCGCTCGGGCCCTACCTGGCCCTGGACCTGGACGTCGCGGACCTGGCGGTGCGGGCGCGCGTGGACGGCGAGCTCCGGCAGGACGGGCGCACCAGCCAGCTCATCCGGTCGGTGCCCGAGCTCATCAGCTATGTCTCCGGGATCTTCACCCTGCTGCCCGGCGACGTGATCCTCACCGGCACCCCCGCCGGGGTCGGGCCGATCGACGTGGGCCAGCGCGTGGAGGTCGAGGTCGAGGGCATCGGCGCCATGTCGAACCCGGTGGTGCGCCGGGACTGACGGCGCCGAGGCGGCGCTCGCGCGGCGCGCGGCCGCCGGCGCTCAGCCCACGGCAGCGGCGCGCGCGTTGCAGCGCTCAGCCCGCGGCGGAAGTGCGGCTGCGCTCAGCCCGCGGTGGTGCGCAGGCGCGCCACCGCCGCGCCCATCTGCTCCACCGCCCGCCGCAGGATGGGCCGCGGGGTCGCCATGACCATGCGGATGAAGCCCTCACCGCCCGCGCCGCAGGCGTTGCCGTCCGTCAGCCCGACGCCCGCCTCGCGCCGGAAGAACGCCGCGGCCGGTCCCGGCAGGCCGAGCCCGCGGCAGTCCAGCCACGCGATGTAGGTGCCCTCGAGGCGGCTGAGCACCGCCCCGGGCAGGTGCTCGGCCACGAGCGCCTCCAGCTGGTCCCTGCTGCCGCGCAGGTAGTCCACGACGCCGGCGAGCCAGCCGCCGTCGTCGGTGTAGACGGTGGTGGCGGCCCGGGCACCCAGCAGCCCGACCGTGGTGGCCAGGTCGGCCGCGTAGGGCGCGAAGGCCGCGGCGTCGGCGTCGCCGGACAGGATCATCTGCGCGCACTTCAGGCCCGGGACGTTCCAGCCCTTCGACGCCGCCAGGGCCGTGACGGTGTGCCCGGCCGTGCGCGCGTCGAGCGATGCGTACGGCACGTGGGGGACGTCGTCGAGCACCAGCGGCGCGTGGATCTCGTCCGCGAAGACCCGTCCCCCGTGGCGCTCGACGACGTCGGCGACGGCGAGCAGCTCCTCGCGGGTGAGCACGCGCCCCACCGGGTTCCACGGGTTGCACAGCACGAGCAGCCCGGCGCCGGCGGCGAAGGCCGCGTCGACGGCGCCGAGGTCGAGGGTGTACCGGCCGTCCGCGTCGACCCGGCTCGGCACCTGCACCACCTCGCGGTCGGCCGCCCCCGGCACGGTCAGGAACGGCATGTACGCCGGCGTGGGCACGATGACGGCCGAGCCCGGCGCGGTGAAGCGGCGGATGGTCTCCCGCAGCGCGGTGAGCACGTCGGGCACCGGGTGGACGCGGTCGGCGGGCACCCGCCAGCCGGAGGTGCGGTCGACCCACGCCACGGTGGCCTCCTGCAGGGCCCGGTGCTCGACGGGCGGCAGGTAGCCGAGCGAGCGGGAGCGGAGCGCGGCCTCGAGCACCTCGGCCACCCGCGGCGGGAAGCCGAAGTCCATCTCGGCGACGAACGCCCCGATCGTGCCGGGGTACGCGGTCCACTTGACCCCGCCCGCGGCGCGCAGCTGCTGGACGGAGATGGCGTCGAGCTCCGCGGCCGTGGGGGACGGGGCGACGTCGGTCACGGTGGTGCCTCCTGGTGCGGTCCGGTGGCCGCGAGGCCGCGGGGCCGCGGGGCCGTCCCCCGACGGTAGCGCGGGACCGGCCCCGACTAGGAGACTGCTGAACAAGACGGCGTTGTTGTACCCGCGTGAGCAGAAGCGTGCGCGGGCAGGTCGCCTCAGGGCCGTCTCGCGGCGGTCACAGCGCTGGGCTGGACGTCGAGGTCGGGCCTGCCCGTCGGATTCATGATGCGCCTGGCGGGCCCGTGCGGGCCGGGGCGAGGGCCCAGCCGGTCAGGCCGTGGCCATCACCCAGGCCCCGGCGGTGCGCTGCAGGCCGAGGGTGAGCAGCCGCTTGAGGTTGATGGCGGCGGCGCGGTGGTGGAGCCAGTGGTCGTTCTTGGCGATCCCGCGGTAGCGGACCTTGCGGTTGCCGCGGGTGAGCCAGGCGATGGAGCGTTCGACCATCGGCCGCCAGGTGCGGTAGGTCTGCTGGAACTCGGGCTGCTGGGCCCGGGCGCGGTGGGCGCGCTGGAGCGCGTCGTGGGGGTGCAGGTCGAGCTGGCGGCCTCTGGTCGAGGTGGTGCAGCGCGCCCGGAGCGGGCAGCCGCGGCAGCCGGCCCCGAACGTCACGCGGTTCTTGGGGCTGATCTTCCGGGTCAGCCCGTTCGGGCAGGTCACGGTGCCGGCGGCCGGGTCGACGGTGAAGTCCTCGAGCGTGAACCCGCCCGGGATGGCCGGGCGCAACGGCCAGGGCTTGATGATCGCCGTGTGCCCGGCCGCCTCCAGGGCGGCCAGCGCCTCGCCGGTGCCGTAGGCGGAGTCGGCGAGGACCTCGACCGGGACCTGCGCGACGACGGGCGCCTCGCCGGCCTGCGCGGCCTCGGGGTTCGCGGCGCTCTCGGGGTTCTCCGGGCTCGCGGTGCTCTCGGTGGTCTCGGGGTTCAGGGTGGTGTCGGTGGCGAGCAGGTCGATGCCGACCGCGCCGTCGGCGGACTCGGCCCCGGCGGCCTTGGTCAACTTGGTGGTGGTGATCAGCCCGGTGGCCGGCTCGACCACGACGTGGGCCTTGAACCCGTCACGGCGCTGATGGACGGTCTTGTGGGCGTGCCGGGTCTGCGGGTCGACGGTGGAGATGACCCGGTCGTAGGCCACCTTGCGGGCGATGCGCCAGCGCCCGTCCGTGCCGTCGCTGCCCTCGGCGGGCTCGACGTCCTGACCCGCGACCACCGCCAGCAGCGCCACGACCTGCGCCTGGTCCTCGGGCAGCGCATCGACGTCGAGGTGGTCCAGCAGCGCCAGCGCATCGGTGACCAACGCCGAGACGAGCTCGTCCCGGGCGGCCGGGTCGTCCCAGGCGATCCGCGGCTTACCCGGCGAGCTGTAGTCGTGCCGGGTGCAGTGCGCCGCGACCGCCTTCTTGCCGCCGGTGACCTCGCGGGCGACCCGGCGGATCGCGGCGATCAGCTGGGTCACGGTGTCCTGAGTGGCGACCGCGTCCTCCAGCACCGTGGAGTCCAGCGCCCGCCGGGTCTTGCCCGTCAGGATCCCGGTCTCCAAAACCACCGCGTTCACGGCCTCGAAGATCCGGTACGGCCGCCGGCTCGCGGCGAGGCGGCGGCGCCAGTACGTCAGCGTGGTCGGATGGAACGCCGGCGCCTGCACCGGCAGACCGCACGCCGCCTTCCACCGCAGGTCGAACGTGACCGCCTCGGCCGCCTCCCGGTCCGACAGCCCGTTCAGCGTCTGCAGCACCAGCACCGTGGCGACCACGTCCGCCGGCACCGACGGGCGCCCGCGCGCCGAGCGGAACAGGTCCGCGAACAACTCCTCCGGGAACAACGCCAGCCGGTGCTCGGCCAAGAACGCGTACACGCTGCCCGGCTCAAGCAGCTCACCGGCCATCGACTCCGCGTCGAACAGATCCCGCTGATCTCTCGATCGACCTTGCATGCCCCAAGCGTTCCGGAACCGCACACCAAGACCGGGCAGGGACACGCATTGTTCAGCAGTCTCCTAGGCTGGGCGCATCATGACCGACAACACCGCCTCCGCCGCGCCCACCGGCTCCGACATCCGCGTCCGGTTCTGCCCCTCGCCCACCGGCACCCCGCACGTCGGGCTCATCCGCACCGCCCTGTTCAACTGGGCCTACGCCCGCCACGTGGGCGGCACATTCGTCTTCCGGATCGAGGACACCGACCCCGAGCGCGACAGCGAGGAGAGCTACAACCAGCTCCTCGACGCGCTGCGCTGGCTCGGCCTGGACTGGGACGAGGGCGTGGAGGTCGGCGGCCCGTACGGCCCGTACCGCCAGTCCGAGCGCATGGACGTCTACCGCGACGTCGCGGCGCGGCTGCTCGAGGCGGGGCTCGCCTACGAGTCGTTCTCCACCCCGGAGGAGATCGAGGCGCGCCACGTCGCCGCCGGCCGCGACCCCAAGCTGGGGTACGACGGCTACGACCGCGACCTCACCGACGAGCAGAAGGCGGCGTTCCGCGCCGAGGGACGGGAGCCGGTGCTGCGGGTGCGCATGCCCGAGACCGACGTGACCTTCACCGACGTGGTCCGCGGGGACGTGACGTTCAAGGCGGGCTCGGTGCCCGACTTCGTCATCGTGCGGGCCAACGGCTTCCCGCTGTACACCCTCACCAACCCCGTCGACGACGCCCTCATGGGCATCACCCACGTGCTGCGCGGCGAGGACCTGCTCTCGTCCACCCCGCGGCAGGTGGTGCTCTACCAGGCGCTGCTCGAGCTGGGGATCGCCCAGGTCATGCCGGTGTTCGGGCACCTGCCGTACGTGATGGGGGAGGGCAACAGGAAGCTGTCCAAGCGCGACCCGCAGTCCAACCTCTTCCTCCACCGCGAGCGCGGGTTCACCCCCGAGGGGCTGCTGAACTACCTGGCGCTGCTCGGCTGGGGCATCTCGCCGGACAACGACATCTTCTCCAAGGAGGAGATGGTCGCCGCCTTCGACGTGCACGACGTCAACCCCAACCCGGCCCGCTTCGACCTGAAGAAGGCCGAGGCCATCAACGCCACCCACCTGCGCCTCCTCGCGCCGGAGGACTTCCGCGACCGGCTCGTGCCGTACCTGCGCGCCGCGGAGCTCGTCAAGGCCGACGCCTACGCCGGGCTGACGGAGCGGGAGCGGGAGATCCTCGACGCCGCCGCCCCGCTGGTCCAGGAGCGCATGACGCTGCTGGGGGAGGCGCCCGGCATGCTCGGCTTCCTCTTCCGCGACGACGCCGACGTGACCATCGAGGACGACGCCCGCAAGGCGCTGCGCCCCGAGGCCGCCGACGTGCTCGACGCCTCGGTTGCGGCGCTGGAAAACCTGGACGGCTTCGGGGCCGAGGCCACCGAGCAGGCGCTGCGCGCGGCGATCGTGGACGGCATGGGCATCAAGCCGAAGTTCGCCTTCGCGCCGCTGCGCACGGCGGTCACCGGCCGGCGGGTCTCCCCGCCGCTGTTCGAGTCCATGGAGATCCTGGGCCGCGAGTCAACGCTGGCCCGCCTGCGGGCGCTGCGCGTCCAGCTGGACGGCCAGCCCGAGGCCTGACCGGCGCACCGGACTCCTCGCTCGCGACTCCCCGCCCGCACGGGCGGGGAGTCGCGCCGTTCTCGTGGCGGGCGCGTGCCGGGACTCGGCCCCGGCGGCGGGCGCGCGGCGCCGTCAGAAGCCCGTGGCGCGCGTGCCGCGGAGTGTGGTGCCCTCGACGAACGCCGTCCACGCATCCTCGTCGAGGCTCCCGTCCGGGCAGATGTGGACGAGCCCGACCAGGACCCGGTCGGCTGTGCTCGAGCGCAGCACCATGCGGACCTCGGCGCGCTGCGGGCCCGCGGGCACGGTCACGGCGGCGGCCCGGGCCGCCATGGCGCCGGCCCCGGTGGTGATGGTCGCGTCCTGACGGAACGTCTCCGCCGCCTCTCCGAGGGCGGCCACGCTGGCGTCGAGCGCCTGCTCCGTCGCGGCGCGGTCGTCCGTGCCGGCCGGGGTGCGGGAGTGGGTGAGCTGGACGACGCAGGACGTCGCCGCGTCCTCCAGCTGGAGGACGCCGGGGCCCGGCCGTGCGCGGCGGGAGCAGGACATGGTCACCTCACAGGATCGTCACCGCGAACTTATCCGCTAATGCCGTCGGATATTGGGGCGGCCGGCCGAGCGCGCCGCTCGCCCAGTGGAGGATCTGTCAGGCGATGCCTGACGGATCTCCACACAGCGAGCTGGCGCGCCCGTCGCGGACCCGATCCCCGGGGCGCCAGAGCGATCTGGTTCGCCCCCGGACACGGCCCGCACCGGCGCCGTGAGGTCAGTCACGAACGACCTTCCGGGTTTGGTCCGCCCGTGCCTGCTCGGGTAACGTCTCTCCCCGGTACGGCGTCCGGGCCGCGAGAGCGAGCAGCGGAGGTCATACCCCCTTGGGGTATGGTGTAATTGGCAGCACGACTGATTCTGGTTCAGTTAGTCTAGGTTCGAGTCCTGGTACCCCAGCGAACGGCCCGCCCAGCGCGGTCCGGAGGCACCGAAGGTGCCGAGCACGCCCCCATCGTTTAGTGGCCTAGGACACCGCCCTCTCACGGCGGCGGCGCCGGTTCGAATCCGGCTGGGGGTACGACCACGAGGGCCCCGCACTCCGGTGCGGGGCCCTCCTGCGTGTCCGGCGCGTATCTGCGTGTCCTGGCCGCTCGTACGTCACCGGCGCCCCTCGCCGTCCGGCTGGGCTGTGGGTGACCTCACAGCTCCAGCGGACGTCCCCGGGTCGAAGCCCCGGGGCGGCTCTGGTAATCTCTTCCGAGTCGCCTCGCGGTGACGGCAACAGAACAACGCAGGCCCCCATCGTTTAGTGGCCTAGGACACCGCCCTCTCACGGCGGCGGCGCCGGTTCGAATCCGGCTGGGGGTACCGACGACGAAGGCCCCGCACCTCGGTGCGGGGCCTTCTGCGTCCCCGGGGACGAGGACGGACGGTGAGCGAAGGGGCCGCCGGCATGCAGCCGGCGGCCCCTTCTCGCGTGCGCACCGCCCGGGGCGGTCAGCCCTCCTCGGTGCGCTTGAGCACCTCGGTCAGCCGGTTGGCCGCGGCCACGACGGCGGGGGCGTGGAGCCGCCCCGGCTGCCGGCCCATGCGCTCGATGGGGCCGGAGACGGACACCGCGGCGAGCACCCGGCCGGACGGCCCGCGCACGGGGGCGGAGATGGACGCGACGCCCGGCTCCCGCTCGCCGACCGACTGGGCCCAGCCGCGCCGGCGCACGGCGCTGAGCATGGTGGCGGTGAAGTTCGCGCCGTGGAGCCCGCGGTGCAGGCGGTCGGGCTCCTCCCACGCGAGAAGCACCTGGGCGGCGGAGCCGGCCAGCATGCTGAGGGTGGCCCCGACCGGGATGGAGTCCCGCAGGCCCATCGGGCGCTCGGCGGCAGCGACGCAGATGCGCTGGTCGCCCTGGCGCCGGTAGAGCTGCGCGCTCTCGTTGGTGTGGTCGCGCAGCGCCGTCAGCACGGGGCCGGCGGCGGCGAGGAGCCGGTCCTCGCCGGCTGCCGAGGCGAGCTCGGCCAGGCGCGGGCCGAGGATGAACCGTCCCTGCATGTCGCGGGCGACGAGACGGTGGTGCTCGAGCGCGACGGCGAGGCGGTGCGCCGTCGGGCGTGCGAGGTGCGTGGCGCTGACGAGCTGGGCAAGGGTGGCCGGCCCGGCCTCCAGCGCACCGAGAACCGTGGCGGCCTTGTCAAGGACGCCGACTCCGCTAGAGTTGTCCATGGAGCGATATTCGCATCTCAGTGAGTGAGATTGCAAGTGGCCCTGCAGCGCGGCCCCGACGGGCCTGTCGACGGAAGAGAGAACGCGATGAGCGGAACGCTGGCCGAGAAGGTCTGGGACGCGCACGTGGTGCGCAAGGGCGCGGACGGCGCGCCGGACCTGCTGTACATCGACCTGCACCTCGTCCACGAGGTGACCAGCCCGCAGGCCTTCGAGGGGCTCCGCCTCGCCGGCCGGAAGGTCCGCCGCCCGGACCTGACGATCGCGACGGAAGACCACAACACCCCGACGCTGAACATCGACCGGCCCGTCGCCGACCGGACCAGTCGCACCCAGCTCGAGACTCTGCGCAGCAACGCCAAGGAGTTCGGCGTCCGCCTGCACTCTCTCGGCGACGCCGACCAGGGCATCGTGCACGTGGTCGGCCCCCAGCTGGGGCTGACGATGCCGGGCCTGACGGTGGTGTGCGGCGACTCCCACACCTCCACGCACGGCGCGTTCGGGGCGCTGGCCTTCGGCATCGGCACCTCCGAGGTCGAGCACGTGCTGGCCACCCAGACCCTCCCGCTGGCGCCGTTCAAGACCATGGCGATCAACGTCAACGGCAAGCTGCGCCCGGGCACCACCGCCAAGGACATCATCCTGGCGATCATCGCCAAGATCGGCACCGGCGGCGGCCAGGGCTACGTCCTGGAGTACCGCGGCGAGGCCATCCGCGACCTCTCCATGGAGGCGCGGATGACGATCTGCAACATGTCCATCGAGGCCGGGGCCCGCGCCGGCATGATCGCCCCGGATGAGACGACCTTCGAGTACATCAAGGGCCGCCCGCACGCCCCCGAGGGCGCCGACTGGGACGCCGCGGTGGAGTACTGGCGGACCCTGCGCTCGGATGACGACGCCGTCTTCGACGCCGAGGTGGACCTGGACGCCGACTCGCTCGAGCCCTTCGTCACCTGGGGCACCAACCCCGGCCAGGGCCTGCCGCTCTCCGCCGCGGTGCCGGACCCCGTCGACATCGCCGACGAGTCCGCCCGCAAGGCCGCCGAGCGGGCGCTGGAGTACATGGCCCTGACCCCCGGCACCCCGCTCAGGGACATCCACGTCGACACCGTGTTCATCGGGTCGTGCACCAACGGCCGCATCGAGGACCTGCGCGCCGTCGCGGACGTCATCAAGGGCCGCAAGAAGGCCGACGACGTCCGGGTGCTGGTGGTCCCCGGCTCGGCGCGGGTGCGCCTGCAGGCCGAGTCCGAGGGCCTGGACAAGGTCTTCCTCGACTTCGGTGCCGAGTGGCGCAACGCCGGCTGCTCGATGTGCCTGGGCATGAACCCCGACCAGCTCAAGCCGGGGGAGCGCGCGGCGTCGACGTCCAACCGCAACTTCGAGGGACGCCAGGGCAAGGGCGGGCGCACCCACCTCGTCTCGCCGCTGGTCGCCGCGGCCACCGCGATCCGCGGCACGCTGTCCGCCCCCGCGGACCTCGAGCCCGCCGCCCAGCCCGTCAACGCCTGAGCAGGAGAGACCGATGGAGAAGTTCACCCAGCACACCGGCGTCGGCGTCCCGCTGCGGCGCAGCAACGTCGACACCGACCAGATCATCCCGGCCGTCTACCTCAAGCGGGTCACCCGCACGGGCTTCGAGGACGCCCTGTTCGCCGCCTGGCGCGCGGACCCGGACTTCGTCCTCAACCAGCCGGCCTACTCCGCCGGGTCCGTCCTGGTGGCCGGCCCCGACTTCGGCACCGGCTCCTCCCGCGAGCACGCCGTGTGGGCGCTGAAGGACTACGGCTTCCGGGTGGTGCTCTCGCCCAAGTTCGCCGACATCTTCCGCGGCAACGCCGGCAAGCAGGGGCTGGTGGCGGGCGTCATCAGCCAGGAGGACGCCGAGATGCTGTGGAAGGTCCTCGAGACCGCGCCGGGCACCGAGGTGGCCGTCGACCTGGCCGAGCGCACCGTGGTGGCCGGCGACTTCCGCTGCAGCTTCCAGATCGACGACTACACCCGCTGGCGGCTGCTGGAGGGCCTCGACGACATCGGCCTGACCCTGCAGAACGAGGCCGACATCACCGCCTTCGAGCAGCAGCGGGCGGCGTGGCGGCCCAAGACCCTGCCCGCCAAGCACCTGCCGCCCGTGCACGTCATGGCGGCGCGGCCCGTGGGCGAGGCCACCGGCGGCGTGCCGGCGCACGAGGACGCGCCGCTCGCCTGACGTGCCCGGTCGCGCCCGAGCGGCGCGACTGGCCGGTCGGTCGCGCTCCTCAGGCGCGCGGCGCAGACCGGGCGCGGCTGGGACGCGTGACCGTGCCGCACAGAACCGCCGAGAATGCCCTAACTCGGCGTCTGGCTCACAGACGCCCAGTTAGGGCCTTCTCGGCACTCTTCGCCGGACGCCGGGGCGCGAGCTCCAGCGCGGCCGTCCGTGTTGGGCGGAAGCCCCCACGAGAATGCCCGAGCTGCCCGTTCCCGCTCCGGACGGGCAGCTAGGGCATTCCGGGCGGTAGCCGGGCTCGCCGTCGTCCGCCCGGGCTCGCCGTCGTCCGCCCGGGCTCGCCGTCGTCCGCCCGGGCTCGCCGTCGTCCGCCCGGGCTCGCCGTCGTCGGCCCAGGCTCGCCGTGGTCCGCCCGGGCTCGCCGTCGTCCGCCCGGGCTCGCCGTCGTCGACCCAGGCTCGCCGTCGTCCGCCCAGGCTCGCCGTGGTCGGCCGGGCTCGCCGTCGTGGGCCGGGCCGTCCATCCGCCCGCTCGCGGTGGGCCCTAAAGACGACCTTCGCGACACGCCGTGGATCGGCGTGCGGCGGAGCGGGAACGGCGTGAGGATGCGTGCACAAGGCGGCCGACGGGGGCCGCCCGAGCACCCGGAGACAGGAGGCCGCGGCTCCGAGGCCGTGTGTCGGAGGTGACACGCCGCCGGGGTGCCGGGGCCGAGCGCCTCCCACGTATCCTGACGATCGCGGTCCATTCCGGTCCGCCACGAATCCAAGGCCCCGCGGGGGCCGGTGAGGTGTGTATGAGCGGGCTCCTGACGGTCGAGGGTGGTGCGCCGCTGCAGGGTGAGATCACCGTGCGTGGCGCCAAGAACTTCGTCTCCAAGGCGATGGTCGCCTCCCTCCTGGGTGAAGAGCCCTCCGAGCTGCGCAACGTCCCCGAGATCCGCGACGTCGAGGTGGTCTCGGACCTGCTGCGCCTCCACGGCGTCACCGTCGAGCGCGACCCCGAGGCCGGCGTCATCGCGCTGGACCCGAGCAACGTCGAGTCCGCGCACGTGGCGGACATCGACGCCTACGCCGGGTCCAGCCGCATCCCGATCCTGTTCTGCGGGCCGCTGCTGCACCGGCTCGGCGAGGCGTTCATCCCCGACCTGGGCGGCTGCCGCATCGGTGACCGGCCGATCGACTACCACCTGGACATCCTGCGCAAGTTCGGTGCCGTGGTGGACAAGCGGGTGCAGGGCATCCACATCACCGCGCCGCGCGGCCTGACCGGCACGAAGATCCACCTGCCCTACCCCAGCGTGGGCGCCACCGAGCAGACCCTGCTGACGGCGGTGCGCGCCAGCGGCCTGACCGAGCTGTCCAACGCGGCCATCGAGCCGGAGATCACCGACCTGATCGCGGTGCTGCAGAAGATGGGCGCGATCATCTCGGTCGACACGGACCGCACCATCCGCATCGAGGGCGTGGACCGGCTCACCGGCTTCCGGCACACCGCGCTCTCCGACCGCATCGAGGCCGGCTCGTGGGCCTCGGCGGCGCTGGCTACCCGCGGCGACATCTTTGTCCGCGGCGCGTCGCAGCAGGACATGATGACCTTCCTCAACACCTTCCGGAAGGTGGGCGGCGCGTTCGACGTCCGCGACGACGGCATCCGGTTCTGGCACCCGGGCGGCGACCTCAGCTCGATCGTCCTGGAGACGGACGTGCACCCCGGCTTCATGACCGACTGGCAGCAGCCGCTGGTCGTCGCGCTGACCCAGGCGACCGGCCTGTCGATCGTCCACGAGACCGTCTACGAGAACCGGTTCGGCTTCACCGACGCGCTGCGCGGCATGGGCGCGACCATCCAGATCTACCGCGAGTGCCTCGGCGGGCTGGAGTGCCGCTTCGGCCAGCGGAACTTCTACCACTCGGCGGTCGTCTCCGGCCCCACGCCGCTGAAGGCAGCAGAGATCGAGGTGCCCGACCTGCGCGGCGGCTTCTCCCACCTCATCGCGGCGCTCACCGCCGAGGGCACCTCACGGGTGCGCGGCATCGACATCATCAACCGCGGCTACGAGAACTTCATGGACAAGCTCGAGGCCCTCGGCGCCCGCGTGACCGCGGGTGAGCGAAAGGTCGCGGCGGCCTGACCCCGCGTCGGGCGGCGGGATGCCGCCCGACGCCGCGCAGATCCTGTGCGCCGCCCCGGTGGCACCGCCACACTGAGCCCATGAACACCGCCGAGCTGCTGATCGAGGCCTATTCCCGCGTGCCGGACGGGATCTACCGGGTGCTGGACGGGCTCGACCCCACCGGCCTGACCGCCCGCCCGGACGCCGAGGCGAACTCGATCGCCTGGATCGTCTGGCACGTCGCCCGCAGCCAGGACGCGCAGGTGGCAGAGGTGGCGGACGCCGACGAGGCGTGGCTGGCGGACGGCTGGTCCGACCGCTTCGACCTGCCCTTCGACGACGCCGCGACCGGCTACGGGCAGACCAGCGAGGAGGTCGCGGCGGTGCGCGCGAGCGCCGAGGACCTGCGCGGCTACCTCGAGGACGTCCAGCGGCGCACCCTGGAGTTCCTCTCGACGCTGGCGGACGAGGACCTGGACCGGATCGTCGACGAGCGGTGGGACCCGCCCGTGTCCCTGGGGGTGCGGCTGGTGAGCATCGTCGCCGACGGCCTCCAGCACCTGGGGCAGGCCGCCTACGTCCGCGGCCTGTACGAGCGCGCGAGGTAGCTGCGGTGGCCTGTCCGCCATGACGCCCGGACGAGCCTCGGCACCGAGACGGCTCCCGGACCACGGCGGAGGAGTGGACTGGTACAGCTTGCGCAGCACGCCGGTGACGCCCTCGGCCCGGCGGGCACGCAGGAGGGGCACGCGTTCGTCCGTGACAGCGAGGGCAACCTCGTCGGCCTTGTCGAGCTCACCTCCGTCGTCAGCGCCTGAGGGCCGCAGGTCCCGCCCCTGGCCGACGACTACCATCACCCGGGTGCAGCCACGGAAGCAGTCGCGGGTCTACCGCCTTCTCGCCATGATCGTCAGGCCCCCGCTGCGGCTGATCACCCGCCCCACCTGGCGCGGCGCCGAGCACCTCCCCGAGGGCGGGTTCATCGCGGTCGGCAACCACGTCTCCAACCTCGACCCGCTGACCTTCGCGCACTTCCTCTACGACAACGGCGTCCCCCCGAAGTTCCTCGCCAAGTCCTCGCTGTTCGCGGTGCCCGTGATCGGCAAGCTGCTGCAGGCCGCGGACCAGATCCCGGTCTACCGGGGCACGGCGCGGGCCGCCGACGCGCTCGTCGCCGCGGAGGCGGCCCTCGCCGAGGGCGAGGGGGTGGTGGTCTTCCCGGAGGGCACGCTGACGCGGGACCCGGACATGTGGCCGATGACCGGCAAGACCGGCGTGGCACGTCTCGCGCTGCGCACCCGCGTGCCCGTCGTCCCCATCGCGCAGTGGGGCGCCCACCTGGTGCTGCCGCCCTACACCGCCAGGTTCCGGCCCTTCCCGCGCAAGCCCGTGACCGTGGTTGCCGGCCCGCCGGTGGACCTCGACGACCTGTACGAGCGGGGCGCCGACGCCGACACGCTGCGGGAGGCGACCGACCGGATCATGGCCGCGATCACCGCCCAGCTGGCCGAGATCCGCGGCGAGGAACCGCCGGCACGGCCCTACGACGTCCGGCGCGACGGCGACCCGCGCGCCGCGCACGACCAGGCCAAGGCGGTGCGGAAGGCGGCCCGCGCCGCGACGAAGAGCGCCCGCGCGGCCCGCCGCGCGGCATGGACGCGGAGAGGACGCCGGTGAGCGAGACGGACGTGAACACGGGCGGGCGGCTGCGCGCCGCCATGCTGGGCACCGGCGCGTGGGGCACCACCTTCGCCGCGGTCATGGCCGACGCCGGGTGCGACGTGCTCATGTGGGGCCGCAGCGGCGAGGTCGTCGAGGAGATCCGGGAGCACCACCGCAACTCCCGCAACCTGCCCGGGGTGGACCTGCCGGCCGCCGTCGGGGCGACCACGGACCTGGCCGCGGCGGTGACCGGGGCGCGGGTCGTCGTCGTGGCCCTGCCCTCGCAGTCCGTGCGGGCCGTGCTCGCGCCACTCGCCGGCACGCTGGCCGAGGACGTCGTGGTCGTCTCGCTCATGAAGGGCGTCGAGCTCGGCACCGACCAGCGCATGAGCCAGGTGCTCGCCGAGACGCTGCGTGTGCGCCCCGAGCGGGTCGCCGTCGTCTCCGGGCCCAACCTCGCCAAGGAGATCGCGGCGCACCAGCCGGCCGGCGCGGTGGTCGCCGCCGAGGACCCGGCCGTCGCCGGGCTCGTGGCCCGGGCGTGCGCCGCGAGCTACTTCCGCCCGTACACGCTCACCGACGTCATCGGTGCCGAGCTGGGCGGCGCGGTGAAGAACATCATCGCCCTGGCCATCGGCATGGCGCAGGGCCGCGGGTACGGCGACAACACCAAGGCGCTGCTCATCACCCGCGGGCTGGCGGAGACCGCCCGGCTCGGCGCCGCCCTGGGCGCCCAGCCGGCCACGTTCGCCGGGCTGGCCGGCATGGGCGACCTGGTGGCCACGTGCGCCTCGCCGCTCTCGCGCAACCACACCCTGGGCGCGCACATTGGCGCCGGGCGGGGCCTGGAGGAGGCCATCGCGCTGACCGGCGGGACCGCCGAGGGCGTGAAGTCCTGCCGCTCGGTGCTGGAGCTGGCAAAGCGGCACGGGGTGGACATGCCGATCACCGAGGCGGTCGTCGCGGTGCTGCACGAGGGCCTGGACGTGGGAGAGATGACGTCCATGCTGCTCTCCCGCCCGCTCAAGCACGAGCGGGCCTGACCGGCCCGCCCTGCCCCGGCGGCGGGCGCCGGCCGGGCCGCGGGAGCGGCGCCGGTGCCGGCTGGGGGCAGGAGCCCGACCTCACCGGTTGCCCGATCCCGGGCTCGGCGGAACACTCGTGGCTCACCGGCTACGAGGAGGAACCGCGATGTCCAGCAGCACCTACAAGGTCACCGAGATCGTCGGCACGTCGCCCGAGGGCGTGGACCAGGCCATCCGCAACGCCCTGGACAAGGCCAGCCAGAGCCTCCACGGCCTGGACTGGTTCGAGGTCCACGAGGTCCGCGGCGTGATCGACGAGGGCAAGGTCGGTTACTTCCAGGTGCTGCTCAAGGTCGGCTTCAAGCTCGACTGAGCCCACGCGCCGCCCGCGACTCGGGGGTGGTCAGCCCTCGGTGGACTGCACGTCCACGACGACGCGGGTGGGGCCGGTCAGGGTGAAGACGCGGAACGGGACCTGCTCCTCGAGGCCGATGAAGGCCTGGTTCTGGCCCTCGAAGATCCCGGAGACCAGGACCTCGTCGACCTCCGCGGCCGCCTCGGCGCCGTAGGAGCCCTGTGCGAGCCTGTCGGCCTCCGACGGCTCGGGGTAGCGGAACCCTGTGATGACGACCTCCAGGGTGGCGTTCCCCTCGACGTCCACGACGTCGCCCTTGCCCTCCTGCACGGCCTCGTCGACGTAGCGCACGCTGTACGTGGGTGTGTCGGAACCCTCGAGGTCGAACACCACCCGCTCGTAGCCCTGGTGGGTGCCCACGCGCACGCCGACGGGGAGCAGGTCGCCGCCCGAGCCCGGCCAGCCGGCGGAGGTGACCGGGGCGGTGCCGAACGACGCATCGGCCGGCTCGTCGGTCTCCTCGGCGGGAGGCGCGGCGGTCGCGTCGTCGTCGCCGGGCCCGTCGTCGCCCGTGGCGGTCGGCTCGGGGGTCCCGGGGGCCTCGGTGGTCTCCTCCGCCGCCGCCGTGGTCTCCTCGGCCGGTGTCTCGGGGGAGGAGCACGCGGCCAGGGTCAGCACCAGCCCGGCGGCACCGACCGCCGCCGCTTTGGACATCCTCATGGCTCCTCCAGCCCTCGTGGGTCTCCGTCGGGCTCACCCTAGGGCCGCCCGCGGGCGGCGCCGCGCCGCCGGGCCGCAGTGATGCCGATCTGTGACCAGCGCGCGGGCCCGCGGTGCGCCGGCCGTCAGGACGCCGGCACGGACGCGTGCAGCGCCTGGTCCAGGTCCGTCCAGAGGTCCTCGACGTCCTCGATGCCCACGCTCAGCCGCAGCAGGTCCTCGGGCACGGTGGCCGCCTCGGCGGGCAGCCGGCGGCGCCGCTCCAGGCTGGACTCCACCCCGCCCAGGCTGGTGGCGGGCACCCAGACGCGCACGGCGCGGGTGAGCGCGTCGGCTGCCTCGGCGCCGCCGCGCGGGCGCAGCGTGATGATCGACCCGAAGCCGTCCATCGTCTCGGCGGCGCGGGCGTGCTGGGGGTGCGTGGGCAGCCCGGGGTGCTGGACCTCCGCGACGAGCGGGTGCCCGGCCAGCCGCGTGGCCAGCTCGAGCGCCGAGGCCTGCGAACGCTCCACCCGCAGGGCGAGGGTCCGCAGCCCGCGCAGCGCCAGCCAGGCCTCCCACGGGCCGGCGATGGCGCCGCCGGTGGTGCGGCGGGCGTGCAGCCGGGCGCGGAGCTCCGGGTCGGAGGTCACCGCGGCCCCCAGCACGACGTCGGAGTGGCCGGCGAGGTACTTGGTCACCGAGTGCACGACGACGTCGGCGCCCTGGCTCAGCGGCCGCTGCCCCAGCGGGGTCGCGAAGGTGTTGTCCACGACCGTCAGCACGCCGGCGGCGCGGGCGGCGGCGGCCACGGCGGGGACGTCGGCGACCTCGAGCATGGGGTTGGTCGGAGACTCGATCCACAGCACGCTGGCCCGCGGCTCGCCCGCCGGGGCGAGGGCGGCGGCGACGGCGTCGGTGTCGGCGATGTCCACCTCGCGCACGGCCCCGCCCTCCCGGCCGGCGAGCTCGTGGGCGGCGGTGAGGGTGGCCAGATACGCGTGCCGCGGCGCGACGATCGCGGTGCCGGGCGCCGCGAGCCGCAGGACGGCGTCGATGGCGGCCATGCCCGAGGAGAACACCAGGGCCGGCAGCTCGGCCTGCTCGAGCCGGCCGACGGCCTCCTCCAGCGGCAGCCAGGTCTCGGTGTTGTACCGGGCGTACAGCATCTCCGGGCCCGGCACGCCCGTCGAGACGTAGGTGCTGGTCAGCACCACAGGCGGGTTCACGGGAGCGCCCTGGGCGTGGGCAGGGCGGCCGGCCGCGACGGCGATCGTGGCGGGGGACAGGGTGGTGCGCTGCTGCTCGGTGGTCACGGGGAGACGGTATGCCGGGCGGCGGGCGCAGGCCCAGGGCAGGGCGGGGAGTGAGATGGCCGCGGGCGTCCGGCGCCCGGCACCAGGGCGGGTCCGGGCGCGGGATGGGCGGACGGGTGCCGCCGCACGCGCGGGCGGTCGGCGCGCGCGTCCCGCGCCGTCGGCAAAGGCCAGGTAATCTCGCGGGCGATGAGCACCGCACCCGCCCCCGCCCCGTTCGCCGACGCCTCCGGAAAGGTGCGTGTCGCCGTCGTCTTCGGCGGCCGCAGCGGCGAGCACGCCGTCAGCTGCGCCACCGCCGCCGGCGTGCTCCGGGCCATCGACCGCGAGAAGTACGACGTGCTGCCGGTGGGCATCACCCGCGCGGGGGAGTGGGTCCTCGTGGCGGACGACCCCGCCCCGCTCGAGGGAGGCCGGGCCGAGATCACGGCCGCCGACGCCCAGGTCCTCGTACCGCTCGGGGACAGCAGCTCGACCGGTCTGGTCCTGGCCGCGAAGGGGGAGGTGCCCCAGGAGCTGGGCAAGGTGGACGTCGTCCTTCCCCTGCTGCACGGCCCCTTCGGCGAGGACGGCACCCTGCAGGGCCTGCTCGAGATGGCCGGCGTGCGCTACGTCGGCTCCGGCGTGCTGGCCTCGGCCGTCGGCATGGACAAGCACTACATGAAGGTGGTCCTGGCCGGGCACGGCCTGCCGGTGGGACCCTACGCCGTCATCTCGCCACGGACCTGGCACACGGACAAGGCCCGCGCGCTGGACTCCGTGGCGTCCCTGGGATTCCCGGTCTTCGTCAAGCCGGCGCGGGCCGGCTCCTCGCTGGGGATCTCCAAGGTGGACCGGCTCGAGGACGTCGAGGCCGCCGTCGTCGAGGCGCAGCGCCACGACCCCAAGGTCGTGGTGGAGGCCGGCATCGACGGCCGGGAGATCGAGTGCGCGGTGCTGGAGGGCCACGGCCACGCCGCGCCGCGCACGTCGGTGCCGGGGGAGATCGTCCTGGACGACCCGGCCTCCGGGTTCTACGACTACGAGACCAAGTACCTCGACACCGCGCCGCTGACCATGGTCGCGCCGGCCGACCTGCCCGAGGACGTCGCCGCCAAGGTGCGCGGCCTGGCCGCCGACGCCTTCGAGGCGCTGGGCTGCGAGGGCCTGGCCCGCGTGGACTTCTTCTACACGGGGACCTCGGTGATCATCAACGAGGTCAACACCATGCCCGGCTTCACGCCCTTCTCGATGTACCCCCTCCTGTGGGAGAAGTCGGGCCTGAGCTACCCGGAGCTGATCGACGAGCTGATCGCGCTCGCCCGGGAGCGCGACGCCGGCCTGCGGTAGGTGGACGCCGGGGAGTGGACCCCGCGGCGGGTCCTCGAGGAGGCCGCGGCCTGGGTGTGGGTGCCCGACGGCGCGCCCCAGGTGCGCACCGCGGACTACCACCTGGTCGGCTACCCCGAGCACTTCGCCGTGCCCACCCAGGTGTGGAGCACGTCCCCCGGCCCCGGCCCTGAGCTGGTCGCCGAGATCGCCGGTCACGTTCGCTCCTGGGGCCGGCGCAGCGTGCCCTGGTGGGTTCCCGCGGTCACGCCGGGCGGCGGCGCGGCGGGGCCGGGCGACGGCGGCGCGGCGGGGCCGGGCGACGGCGGCTGGGGCGTGCCGCACGGCGGCTGGGCGTGCCGCACGGCGGCGGGTGGCTCCTCGAGCTCGGCGCGACCCTCGTGGACACCGTCCAGGTGCTCGTCCTCGACCTCACCGGGGGCCTGCCCGGCCTGGCCGTGCCCGACGACGTCTCGGCCAGCCTCGTCGACGGCGAGGAGCGCTGCTACGCGCTGACGCTCTGACGCCCGCCGGCTGGCGGCATCCCTCGCAGCGGGGGTGAGGCCCCCGGACATCCGGGTGTGACGCCGCCTCACCCTGCTCCGGCCTGCGGGAACGGCGCGGCACCCCGCACCCGGACGCCGACGCCGGCCGGCCGGACCTATCGCCACATCCGCTCCGAGTCGTCCGTTCGGTCACCCTTGTCACCCGCGGGCAGAGCCTGCTTTCAGCCGCGGATCATCCGTACCCCGGCGCGCGTCCGGACGGGCGCCGCTGTTTTCTGGAGCTGCCCGGGAGACAGGCCCGGGGGCGGGACAGGTCTCGCAGACCGCGGCGTTGCGGCCGTGGTCCGGCGCGCCCGGCACGGCCGCGGCGCTGCCACCGCCGGCGCCGGGAACCGGTGCGGAGCCAGCCGCTCCGCCGACGTCCCCGCCGCCGGTCGCACCAGCCGCCGTGGTGGTGCCGTGGCACCACCGGCGGACGTCCCGGGCCCGCGCGCCCTGTCACCTTGTGAGGCCTGCATGTCCTTCGTCCTTGCCTCGGGCAGCGACCCGCGTCTCCCCGCCGTGGAGGCGTCCGGCGGCGCGCCCGAGGCCCTCGTCGTCGCGATCCAGAGCGCCTGGAACGGCACCGTCGCCAGTCTCGGCGCCACCTTCGGCCAGGGCGGGCAGGGCCTGGCCGTCCTGACGCACTACTTCCCGCTCGCCGTCGCGGGCACCATCGTCTGGGGCCTGTGGCTCTACCGGTTCCTCATGTCCCGCCGGTCGCGCCCGATCGTGTCGGGGTTCCGCACGAGCACCTCCGTCGTCGTGCCGTCGTACCACGAGGACCCGGACATCCTGCTTGAGTGCCTCGAGACCTGGCGGGCGCAGAGCCCGGACGAGATCATCGTCGTCCTCGACGTCGCCGACCTGGAGGCCTACGACCGGATCACGGCCCTCGGAGACCCGCGCGTGTCCGCCGTCCTGTTCCACCACGTCGGCAAGCGCTCGGCGCTCGGCGTGGGCATCCGGCGGGCCCGCGGGGAGGTCGTCGTCCTCGTCGACTCGGACACCCAGTGGTGCCCCGGCCTGCTTGAGGCCGTGCAGATGCCCTTCGCGGACCCGCGCGTGGGCGCCGTGAGCACGCAGCAGAACGTCTACCAGCGTGAGACCAGCGTGTGGCGGCGCATCGCGGACTGGATGGTCAACCTGCGCTACCACGACTACGTCCCGGCCATGGGGCGGGTCGGCGCGGTGCCGTGCGTGTCCGGACGCACCGCCGTCTACCGTCGCAGCGCGATCCTGCCGCTCCTGGACAACCTGGAGAACGAGTTCTTCCTCGGGCGCCGCTGCATCGCGGGCGACGACGGCCGCCTCACCTGGCTCGTGCTGGCGTCCGGGTACCGCACCGTGCACCAGTCCTCCGCGCGGGCCCTGTCGATGTTCCCGGCGACCTTCCGCGCCTTCGTCAAGCAGCGGGTCCGTTGGAGCCGCAACTCCTACCGCTGCTACCTCACCGCCGTCGCCAAGGGCTGGCTGTGGCGGGTGCCGGTCATCACCCAGCTCACCGTGCTGCAGATCCTCCTGACCCCGCTGACGATGGGAATGACCCTGACCTACCTCGCCCTCTCTCGGCTGGAGCTCACCCCGGCCGGGGTGGCGCTGGCGGCGGCGTGGCTGCTGCTCGGGCGTGGCATCCGCGGCGCCTCGCACCTGCGGCGCCACCCGCGCGACGTGCTCCTGCTGCCGCTGATGGCGGTGACCGTGATCCTCGTGGCCCTGCCGATCAAGGCCTACGCCTTCGTCACCATGAACAAGCAGGGTTGGCTGACGCGCCGCGCCGACCAGGTGGGCGGTGACGGCCAGGGGGCCGCGACGCTCGCCCGGCCCGCGCTCGCGACCGCGGGGGCGGCGGCATGACGCGCCAGAGCCGCGGCCGGGCCGGCCGCACGCCGAACCGGGCGGGCGTGGCGGCGCGCCGGCGTGCGGGCCTCCGCACGACGAGCTCGGTCCGGGTGGCGGCGCCCCGACGGGCGGGCATGCGCAAGGCGAGCGTCGCGACGGCGCTCGTGCTTGGTGCCCTCGCCGCCCTGCCGTCCGGGGCGGCCAAGGCGGGGGAGCGAGACACGGTCGACGCCGTCGCCGAGCTCGGCGGGGCGGCGGTCCGGACGCCGGCGGCCTGGGCCGCGACCACTCCGGACGCCCCGAGCCCCCCGGCAGCTGAAAACGGCGACGCGGACGGCGCACCCTCAGTCACCTACCCCGGCGACCCGCGGACCGAGCCGGAGCTCGTGGCCGCCGAGCAGGGCCGCATCAGCGACCTGCAGGCCGTGACCAGCCCCTTCCCGCACCGGTGGGAGGACGTCGGTGGCCCCTACCGGGTTACCACCGACCCCGTGGCGACGCTGGTCCTGCCGGCACGCCAGGAGGCCTACACCCCCGCCGAGCTCGTGCAGACCGCCCCTGACTCGTGGTCCGCCCAGAAGGACGGCAGCTACCTCGTGCGAGAGCACACCCTTGTGCTCGCCGGGGCGACCCTCGCCGTCGGGCAGGGCGCCGGCGCGACGGTGCGGCTGAGCAGCGGGCCCGACGGCTTCGCCTCGATCGTCACCCTCGGTGGCGCCCTGCAGCTCGTGGGCGGCCCCGGCGCACCGGTGCAGGTCGCCAGCTTCGACCCGCTGGCGTGGGGCCCGGACACGGTGACCGGGGATGGACGGGCCTACGTGAGGGTGCTCGGCGGCCGCGCGGAGCTGACGCACGCCACGTTCGCCGCGCTCGGCTTCTGGGGCGGCCCCACCGGCGGTCTCGCGGTGACCGGCACGGCGCCCGCCCACGACGTGCGGCCTGACGGCCTCGCCCAGGCCGAGGGCGGCGTGCTGCCGCAGTTCGAGGTCGCCCGGGAGGCGGCGGCCGAGCGGGACGCCGTCAGCGTGTCGCTCGACGACGTCCACGTGCGGGGCAACGCCTTCGGGGTGTTCGTGACCAATGCCGCCGGCGTCGACATCACAGGCACCACCGTGCGCGAGAGCCTCGTGGACGGCATGGTCCTTCACCGCAGCGTCACCGACGCCGAGGTCACCCGCTCCTCCGCGACCGGCAACGCCGGCGACGGCTTCGTCGTCGCCCGCGGGAGCTCCGGCCTGTCCTTCTCCGAGGTGGTCGCGACCGGCAACGGGCGGGACGGCCTGCATGTCGACGGGCGCCCGCTCGCCGACGGGCCGAACCCCGCCGGCACGGGCGTGACGGAGTCGGGCGGGCACACCGTCCTGCGCGGCACCTTCGCGGACAACGGGCGCTACGGGGTCCACGTCGCCGGCGGCACCGGCTTCACCCTGACCGACTCGGCGGTGCGGGACAACGAGATGGGCGTCGTCGTCGGCGCCGGCGCCCAGGACGTCGCCCTGGTCGCCAACGATGTCACCGGCCACCGGCAGGGCATCGCGCTGCGCGACGACGTGACCGGTGCGCGCGTCGCCCGCAACACCCTCAGAGGGGGGGAGACCGGCGTCTACGTCCGCAACGCCACAGCCACCATCGAGGACAACGAGGTCGCAGACGTCGCCCGCCACGGGATCACGGTCGTCGGGCGGGCCGAGGGCACCGAGGTGGTGGACAACACCGTCTCCGGCACCGGGCCCCGCCCGATCGACTCTGAGCGCGCCGTCGGCGCCGTCGTCGAGGCGAATGCCGTGGACGGGTGGGTGGTGAGCCGCTCGCTCTCGGAGATCACACGCGCGGTGTTCCAGCCCCTCACGCTGATCTGGCTCGGCGTCATGACCCTCGTGGTCCTCTCCGCCGTCGCCCGTGCGCGCGCGCGGCGCGAGGGGATCCGCCACCCTTACGAGTCGTACGCACCGCTGAGCTCCTTCACGGCGGGTGTCGTGGATCGAGCCGCAGCCGAGGAGGTCCGGGCATGACCCCGCGCAACGGCCTCGTGGCGGCGGCCCTGGCCGCCGTCCTCGGCCTCGTGGTCGTGTTCGTCGTGACGGGCCGGGAGCCCGCACCTCAGCGGCCGGCGGCGGCACGGAGCGCCGGCCCGACGGCGGAACCCACCGCGGCGCCGTCGGGCGCCGCGACCGCGCCGGGCGGGGCCGGGCGGTACGAGGACCTGCGGTGCCCCGCGCCGACCCTGGCCGCGAGCACTGCCGAGGAACTCGAGGAGGCCCTGGTGGCGGCCCGGCCCGGCGACGTCATCACCCTCGCCGACGGCACCTACCAGGGAAACTTCACGGCTACGGCGTCGGGTACGCCCGAGGCGCCGATCTGGCTGTGCGGCCCCGGCGCGGTCCTCGACGGCGGCGACGTCGAGGACGGGTACGTGCTCCATCTCGACGGCGCCCGGCACTGGAACGTCGTCGGCCTCACCGTGCAGAACGGGCAGAAGGGGATCATGGCCGACGGCACGGTCGGCTCGCGGCTCCACCGCCTCACCGTCCGGCACATCGGCGACGAGGCCATCCACCTGCGCCGCTTCAGCACCGACTCCGTGGTCAGCGCGAGCACCGTCAGCGACACCGGGCTCCGCCGGGCGAAGTTCGGCGAGGGTGTCTACATCGGCACTGCCGAGAGCAACTGGTGCGACGTCACCGGCTGCGAGCCGGACCGCAGCGACCGCAACACCATCGCGGGCAACCACATCAGCGGCACCACCGCCGAGGCGATCGACGTCAAGGAGGGCACCAGCGACGGCGTCATCGCCGGCAACCTGCTCGACGGCGCGGCGATGGTCGAGGCGGACTCGTGGGTGGACGTCAAGGGCAACGGCTGGCTCGTGGAGGGCAACACCGGCACGAGCTCGCCGATGGACGGCTTCCAGACCCACGAGATCCTCGAGGGCTGGGGCGACCGCAACGTCTTCCGCGGCAACGCCGCGGCCGTCGACGGCCCCGGCTTCGGCTACTCCCTGACCCCCGCGCTCGGCAACGTCGTGGAGTGCAGCAACACCGCCGAGCGCGCCGCCGAGGGCACCACCAACGTCGAGTGCGCGTCGCCGTAGTCCCGCGGCTGTCGCGGGTCCACCCCACGCCCGCCGCCACGACCCCGGAACCGGTCCGGTAGACCTGCCCGACCCGGCGGGCACCACCTGACCACCCCCACACGCGCCGCCTCCACCGGCACGACCCACCAGCACCACCGAAAGGCACCGCAGGACCCGTCCGGCATGAAACAACCAGTCCCAAGGAGCTCAGCATGGTCACCACCGACACCGCGCCCCGCCCCCGCCTCACCGTCATCGGCACGGGCTACCTCGGCGCCACCCACGCGATCTGCATGGCCAGCCTCGGCTACGACGTCCTCGGCGTCGACGTGGACCGTCGCAAGATCGAGGCCCTCGCCCGCGGCGAGGTGCCCTTCTACGAGCCCGGCCTGGCCGAGATCCTCGCGAGCGTGACGACGTCGGGCCGGCTGCGGTTCACCGACAGCTTTGCCGAGGCGGCCGCCTTCGGCGACGTCCACTTCGTGTGCGTGGGTACCCCGCAGGCCGCCGGCTCCTCCGCCGCCGACCTGACCTACGTCGACGCGGCGTTCACGGAGCTGGCGTCCCACGTCACCGGCCGCGCCCTGCTTGTCGGCAAGAGCACCGTGCCCGTAGGGACGGCGGAGCGGCTCGCCGCACTCGTGGCGGGAACCTCGCCGGCCGGCGCGGCGGCCGAGGTGGCGTGGAACCCTGAGTTCCTCCGCGAGGGGTATGCGGTGGAGGACACCCTTGCGCCGGACCGGCTGGTCTTCGGCATCAGCTCGCCGTGGGCCGAGGAGCGGCTGCGTGCGGCGTTCGCGCCCGTGCTCGACCGTGGCACCCCGCTGGTGACGACGGACCTGCGCACCGCCGAGCTGGTCAAGGTGGCCGCCAACGCCTTCCTCGCCACCAAGATTTCCTACATCAACGCCATGGCCGAGGTCTGCGAGGCGACCGGCGCGGACGTCAGCCTGCTCGCCACGGCGCTGTCGTACGACTCTCGCATCGGCGGCCGGTTCCTCAAGCCGGGACTGGGCTTCGGCGGGGGCTGCCTGCCCAAGGACATTCGCGCCTTCGCCCACCGTGCCGAGGAGCTGGGCGTGGGGCAGGCGGTGTCCTTCCTGCGTGAGGTCGACGCGATCAACCGGCGGCGCCGCACCCGCACCGTGGACCTTGTGCGCGAGCTCACCGGCGGTTCCCTCGAGGGCAAGCGGGTGGCGGTGCTGGGCGCCGCGTTCAAGCCCGACTCCGACGACATCCGAGACGCGCCCGCTCTCGACGTCGCCCGCATGCTGCACGAGGCCGGAGCCATCGTCACGGTGTATGACCCGGCCGCGATGGACAACGCGCGCCGCGCCTACCCGGACCTGGCTTACGCGCCGACGCTGGCTGCAGCGGTGGACAACGCGGACGCCGTCGCGATGCTCACCGAGTGGGCCGAGTTCCGCGACGCGTACCCGGCGGCGCTCGGCGAGCTCGTGGCCCAGCGGCGGATCGTCGACGGGCGCCACGCCCTCGACGCCGACCGCTACCGCGCCGCCGGCTGGGAGTACCGCGCGCTGGGCCGCCCGGCGGACCCGCGGACCGTCCCGCTCGTGCAGGACGTTCGCGACCGAGTCAGGGCCGCCGAGGTCTAGGAGACGTCACCGGCGCCGACGCAGGTCCGCTCGGCAGGGCTGAGCTGGACGGCGGAGCCGAGGTCGACCAGGAAGGCCGTGGGCTGGCCGGTCACCTGCTCCACGGGCACCACGACCTCGATCGCGGGCTCCCGACCGTAGGTGACGAACGACCAGGAGCCCTGGCCGGTCTCCGTCTCCTCGCCGCCCTCCAGCTGGATCCAGTCCACCGTGGTGCCGTCGCCCTGGTCCACGCTCAGGCACCGGTCGGTCGTCGGGCCGGGCGGGGTGACGCCGCACCGGACCGACACCGGCGGGTCGCCCCACGCGGTGGTGGCCTGCGCGGTGGTCGAGCGTCGCTCCAGGCCGCCGAGCTCGTCGGGAGTGGCCTGGATGATCCGCGCGCATGTCGGGCCGGGGGCCGCCTCGCCGGCGGAGAGGGTCACCGGGGTCGCACACCCCGCCAGGAGGGCTGCGCCGGCGAGCACGACTGCCGGGCGGCGGAGGGTCAGGGGCACGGGCTCACTGTACGTCGGTGCCCCCGCCGCGACGGAAACCGCGGCGCCGGGCCGGCGTCCCGGCTGGGCAGAGGTGGCTCCGGTGCTTACCGCGACCGTTGACGTTGTGGGGGTTGGGCGGGCGCGGGTGTGACGTTGTGGGGGTGGGGCGGGCGCGGGTGTGACGTTGTGGGGGTTGTGCGGGCCGCTGAGAGCCCCACAACGTCACAGTCGGGAGGCGCCGACAAACGGCCGCCGCGATGAGCCGCCGCGACGGCGAGGGGGCGCGATGCCGGACTGGGCAGGCAGCGGCGGGCGGGACGCGCCCGTTACCGTGACCTCGTGACCCCGCCCGCCGAGCCCACCGTCGCCGACCTGAGCGAGGACGAGCTGATCGCCTCGTTCGTCCCCCTCCTGCCGCGCGGCCGCCACACGCTGGTGCCCACCGGCGACGACGCCGCGGTGGTCGCGGCGCCCGACGGACGCTTCTGCGTCTCGACGGACGTGCTCGTCGAGGGCCACCACTTCCGGCGCGACTGGTCGACCGCCGCGGACGTCGGCTGGCGCGCCGCCGCGCAGAACCTCTCCGACGTCGCGGGCATGGGCGCGGAGCCGACGACGCTCGTCGTCTCGCTGGTGCTGCCGCCCGCCACGCCGGTGGCATGGGTGCACGAGCTGTGCCGTGGCCTCGCCGAGGCGTGCGCCCCGCTGGGCGTGGGCGTCGACGGCGGCGACCTCTCGGCGGGGGAGGAGCTCGTCATCGCCGTCACCGTCCACGGGGACCTGGACGGGCGGGCGCCGGTGCTGCGCTCCGGCGCCCGGCCGGGCGACGTCGTCGCGCACGCCGGCGCGCTGGGCCGCAGCGCCGCCGGATACGCCCTGCTCTCCTCCGGGCGGCGCGGGGGCGCCGACGAACAGCTCATCGCCGGCTTCCTCCGGCCCCGCCCGGCGCTCGCGGCAGGGCCCGCCGCCGCGCGCGCCGGTGCCACGGCGATGATGGACGTCTCCGACGGGCTGCTGCGCGACGCCGGCCGGCTCGCCCGGAGCTCCGGCGTCGTCCTGGCGCTCGAGCCGGTCCAGGAGACCGTCCCCGCCGCCCTGGCGGAGCTGGCCGACGCCGCCGCGCGCCTCGAGATCGACCCCGCCGACTGGGTGCTGGGCGGCGGCGAGGACCACGGCATGCTGGCCACCTTCCCGGCGGGCGGGGCGCTGCCGGAGGGGTTCAGCGCCCTGGGCCGGGTGGACGCGGCGACGGCGGAGCACGCGGCCGGCACCGTCCTGGTCGGCGGCCGCCGCCCGGCGGTCAGCCCCGGCTGGGACCACTTCCGCCGCTGACGCCGGGCGTCCGGACGGCGTCCTCGCCGCGCCGCGGCGCGCGGGCGGCCGCACACTGGTCCGATGAGCCGGCCCGCGGCCCCGCTCGCCCTGGTCACCGGCGCGACCGGGTACATCGGCGGGCGCCTCGTCCCCGAGCTGCTCCGCGCCGGCTTCCGGGTGCGGACGATGGCCCGCCATCCCGACCGCCTCGCCGGGCGCCCCTGGCACGGCGAGGTCGAGGCGGTGGCGGCCGACGCGCAGGACCCCGAGCAGGTGCGCCGCTCCCTGGACGGGGTGGACGTCGCCTACTACCTCATCCACTCCCTCGGCTCCGGGCCGACCTTCGAGGCGCGCGACCGCCGGACCGCGCGCACGTTCGCCACCGCCGCCCGCGAGGCCGGGGTGGGCCGCGTCGTCTACCTCGGCGGGCTCCACCCGGACGCCGAGCGGCTCTCGCCCCACCTGGACTCCCGGCGCGAGGTGGGGGAGATCCTCCTGAGCAGCGGCGTGCCGACCACCGTGCTGCAGGCGGCCGTGATCATCGGCTCGGGCAGCGCCTCGTTCGAGATGATGCGCTACCTCACCGAGCGGCTGCCGGTCATGGTCGCGCCGAAGTGGTTCGACAACCGCATCCAGCCCATCGCGGTGCGCGACGTCCTGCGCTACCTCGTCGGCTCCGCCACCATGCCGCCGGAGGTCTCCCGCCCCTTCGACATCGGCGGCCCGGATGTGCTGACGTACCGGCAGATGATGCAGCGCTACGCCCGGGTCGCCGGGCTGCCGCCGCGCGTCATCCGCGCGGTGCCGGTGCTCACGCCCCGCCTCGCCAGCCTGTGGGTGGGGCTCGTGACCCCGGTGCCCGGCGGGCTCGCCCGGCCGCTGGTGGAGTCGCTCATCCACGAGGTCGTGGCCAAGGAGGACGACATCCGCGGCTTCGTGCCCGACCCGCCGGACGGGCTCATCGGCTTCGACCGGGCGGTGGAGCTGGCGCTGCAGCGCGTGCGGGAGTTCGACGTCACCACCACGTTCTCCTCCGCCTCCTTCACCGACGCGCCGAGCGACCCGCTGCCCGAGGACCCGGACTGGTCGGGCGGCAGCCTCTACGTCGACGACCGCGAGACGGTGGTGGACGCCGACCCCGCGACCCTGTGGTCGGTCATCGAGGGCATCGGCGGCGCGCGTGGCTGGTACTCCTGGCAGCTGGGCTGGGTGGCGCGCGGGGTGATGGACAAGGTCTTCGGCGGCCCGGGTCTGCGCCGCGGCCGGCGGCACCCCGACAGGCTCGCGGTCGGCGACGCGCTCGACTGGTGGCGGGTGGAGAAGGTGGAGGAGGGCCGCACGCTTCGCCTGCGCGCCGAGATGCGCCTGCCGGGGCTGGCCTGGCTGGAGCTCGTCGCGGACGCGGACGGCGGCCGCACCGTCTTCCGCCAGCGGGCGATCTACCACCCGCACGGCCTGCTCGGCCAGGCGTACTGGTGGGCCGTGGCACCGTTCTACGGCGTCGTCTTCGGCGGGATGCAGCGCAACATCACCCGCGCGGCGGAGGAGCGCGCCCGCGCCCGGGTCTGAGGCGGCGCGCCCGATCCGCGGCCCGGGCCGGGCCGACCGATTGCGCCAGGTCGGCGTGACGGCCTCCTACCTGGTGTGCCTGGTCGGCTCGTTGATCGGCGTGGGGATCTTCGGCGGCACGCCCATCGCCGAGGCCGCCGGCGGGGTGCTTGCCTCCGACGCGACCTTGCTGGCCCCGGCGTCGCGGGCGTTCTCGGTGTGGAGCGTCAGCTACGCGGGGCTCGCGGCTTTCACGGTCTGCCAGTGGGGGCCGGGGCGGGGTTCGAGGGCGCCGGGGTGCCGGCGGTGTGGGCCGTCGCCGTCCTCGGCGTCGTCGCCGGGGTAGGCGTGGCGCTCGCGGCGTACGGGCGCGGCCGGCTCGCCGTGGCCGCCACGCTCGCCTGGGGGCTGGCGTGGATCGCGGTGGCGCGAGGCACGGGCGACCCGGCCTCCGCGCCGACGGCGCTTGCCGCGGGCGTCGCCGCGGCCCTCGTGCTGGCCGCCGCGGCGGTGGCCCGCCTGCGGCGCCCCGCCCGGGCCTGAGCGTCACCGCGCGGGCCCGGCGGACGCCGCCTGGCCTCCGCGGAGCCGATCGCGCCCTGCGTGGGCCGGACACGGCGGCGGCACCCGACCCGTCCCGGCAGGGGCGCCGGGCGGGGCGTCGAAGTTGCTCCGCGTGCGCTGCATCCGGACCCGGCCGCCCGCCGGAATACCTGTCGTCAACCACCGCCCCGCCGGGGCACGACGACGGAGGAACATCATGCGCACTCGCACTGCAACGCTCTCAGCGGTGGGCATGGCCGCGGCCGTCACGCTCGCCGCGGCGCCGGCCCAGGCGCAGGAGCACGACGCCAGCGTCGCGGTCCTGCACGGCGTGCCGGACCTGACCGTGGACGTGTGGGTCAACGGCGAGCGCACGCTCGACGACTTCACGCCCGGCGAGCTGGCGGGGCCGCTGGAGCTCCCGGCCGGGACGTACTCGGTGGCCGTCACGGCCGCGGACGCCCAGGACGCCAGCTCCCCGGCGATCGGACCGGTGGACCTGCCGCTCGAGGCGGGCGGGAGCTACACCGCGGTCGCGCACCTCGGCGAGGGCGGCGACCCCACCGCGACGCTGTTCGCGAACGACACCTCCCCGACGGCTGCCGGCGAAGGCCGCCTGGTCGTGCGTCACGTGGCCGCCGCCCCCGCGGTGGACGTGCTCGCCGGGGGGCAGCCGGTGAACACCGACCTGGCCAACCCGGACGAGGCCAGCCTGGACCTGCCGGCCAGCACAGTCTCCGCCGCCGTCGCCGCGGCCGGGACGACGGAGCCCGTCCTCGGCCCGGCCGACGTGCCGGTCCAGGAGGGCACGGCCACGATCGTGTACGCCTGGGGCAGCCTCGCCGGGAACCTTGGAGATCCCGCCGGACGCGGCGCGGGCGGGCTGGTACCGCTTCGGGCCGGGGGTGGGGGAGGACGCCGGCACGGTCGTCGTCGCCGCCCACGCCGGTTCCCTGATCACCCCGCACGGGCCCTTCTACGACCTGCGCGAGGCGGCGCCGGGGGACCGGGTGACGGTGACGGGCACGGACGGCACCGAGCACCTCTACGAGGTGGTGACCGTCGAGCGGCTCGCCAAGGCCACGCTCGACCTCACGGGCTACTTCCGCCGTGACGGGGACCCCCGGCTCGTGCTGGTGACCTGCGGCGGGGAGTGGGACGAGGCCCGCCGAAGCTATGAGGACAACATCATCGCCACGGCTATCCTCGTCAGTGGGTGACCGCGGTGACCCCTCCACCACCGCCGGCGCCCCGCCACGGGGGGTGGTAGTCGTCGACGATGACGCGGAACAGGATCGGCTGGGCCGGGACTTCCGGTCGGGGCGCCCCGAGGCGATCCGGGCCGCCTACGAGCGGTGGTCGCCCCTGGTGTACACGATCGCGCTGCGCTCGCTCGGTTCCGTCGCGGACGCGGAGGACGTCACCCAGCAGGTGTTCGTCGCCGCGTGGCGGGGACGCTCCGGCTTCGACCCGGACCGCGGGCAGCTCGCGTCCTGGCTGGTGGGCATCACCCGGCACGCCGTGGCCGACGTGCACGGGCGCCGCGCCCGGGAGCGGCGGGCAGCCGACGCCGCCACGACCGACGCCGAGCGGCCGGCGGCGGCCGCGGAGGACGCCGCCCAGGTCGTGGACCGGGTGGCCGACGCGCTGGCCCGGCTGGGCGAGCCCCAGCGGCAGATCCTCGCGCTGGCGTTCTACGAGGACCTCACCCACACCCAGATCGCCGAGCGGCTCGACCTGCCGCTCGGCACCGTGAAGTCGCACATCAAGCGCAGCCTGCAACGCCTGCGCAGCCGCCTGGAGGTGGCCGATGCAGCATCCTGACGAGGAGACCCTCGCGCTCCTCGCGCTCGGCGAGCACGCGGCGGGCGCCGCCCTCGCCCAGCACATCGCCGCCTGCCCCCTGTGCCAGGCGGAGCTCGCCGCGCTCACCCGCGTGGCGAAGGCGGGCCGGGCCCGGCCCGGCGGCGGGCTGGAGGCGCCGTCGGACGTGGTGTGGGCGCGGATCGCCGACGAGCTCGGCATCGAGGAGGGGGAGGCGCCCCCGCCCGCCGACGCCGGGGCCCCACGGGCCGCCCCGGCCCCGCCCGCCGGGCCGGACGCCGCCGTTCCGGGCACCGCCCCCGCGGCCTCCGTCCGCGACCGGCGGGACGGCACCACGGCCGGGCCGCCGCGGGCGCCGGCCCTGCCGGGCCCGGCGCGGCGCCCGGGCCGCCGCGACTGGTGGCGGCGCCGGGGGGCGTGGGCGATGGCCGCGAGCTTCCTGCTCGGCGTGGCCGGGACCGTCGGGGTCCAGCAGCTGCGCGCGGCGCCGCCGCCCGCGGAGACGCTCGCCAGGGCCGAGCTGGAGCCGCTCGCCGGCTGGGAGGGCGAGGGCAGCGCCGTGGTGCGCGAGGTGGACGGGCGCCGCGTGCTCACCGTGCAGCTCGCCGTCGGAGCCGTGGGCGGCTTCCGGGAGGTCTGGCTCATCGACAGGGACCTCGGGCAGCTGGTCAGCCTGGGAGTGCTGACCGGCACCGAGGGACGGTTCGAGCTGCCGGAGGGGCTGGACCTGGACGAGTTCGCCATCGTGGACGTCTCCGACGAGCCCTACGACGGCGATCCGGCTCACTCGGGCGACAGCATCGTGCGGGGGGAGCTCGCCTGATGCGTCGGGGCGCCCGCGGTTCCGTCCGGTGCCAGCGGGCCGCCCTCGGCGTCGAGCTCCTCGGCCATGGCCGTGAGGAAGTGGACGACGGCGGCCCGCGCCTCGGGCGGGACGGCGCGGGCGATCTCCGCCATGCGGGCGTGCATGCGCCCCAGGCGGGCGCGGATCTCCTCGTGCGCGTGCGCGGTGGCGCGCAGGACGAGCGAGCGCCGGTCCCGTGGATGCGGCAGGCGCTCGAGGTGGCCGGAGGCCGTGAGCCGGTCAAGGAGCTTGGTCGTCGACGCGGTGGAGATGGCCAGGTGCCTGCTCAGCTGCCGGGGCGTGGGGAGCTCCCCGTGCCGCTCGGCGGCGATGACGAACTGCAGGGCCTGGACGTCGGTGACATTCATGTCCATGTCGGCGCTCATGCGCCGGCGTAGGTCCTGGTCGGCGCGGCGGAACCGGCGAAGGGCGCGGAGGACGGCGACGACGGCATCGTCGTCGGACTCGTACCAGTAGTGCTCGCTCGGGGTGTGCACGGTCACAGGCCTATGCTAGCGTGCCATATTACTAGCCAGGCTAGTTAATAGTCGGCTCGCTGACGAAATAGGGGTGTGAGATGACCATCACCGGAACCCCACCGGACGCAGCGGCCCTCTCGGGAACGCGCCAGGCACCGCCGGCTGACGAGGACGCTCCCGCGGCAGTCGCGCTCACGCCCGGGGCGCCCGCCGGCTCGGCGTCCCGCGAGGACGGTCATCCGGTCGGCCCGGTGCTGCACCCGGCGTTCTCCTGCTACCTCTTCGGCCCGGACGGGCGGGTCCTGCTGACGCGGCGGGCGCTGACCAAGCGGTCGTGGCCCGGGGTGTGGACGAACTCCTTCGGCGGCCGCCCCCGCGCGGGCGAGACCCTTAGTGCCGCGCTGGCGCGCCGGGCGGCGGAGCACCTCGGCGTGCGGGTGCACGACGCCGTGTGCGTGCTGCCGGGGTTCCGGGCCGCCGCGGGCGGCGCCCGCCACGGCGCCGGACCCGTCTACCTCGCGTGGACGCTCTCGCAGGTGGTGCCCCACGCCGCCGAGGTGATGGACACCCGCTGGCTCGACCCCGAGGAGCTGGGCCGCGCCGTCGTCTCGGCGCCCTGGGCGATGACCCCGTGGCTGGTGGCCCAGGTGATGGAGCTCGGCGGGCTGGACTCCACCACGGAGCTGGCGGGATGAGCGCCGGCGCGGGCGGTACCGCGGCCGCTGCGGGCGGTGCGGAGGCCGGTCCGGGGGACCAGCGCGGCACGGGGGCGGGTCCGGGGATCCGCCTCGGGACGGGGCCCGGTGCGGGAGAGGAGCTTGGCGCGGGGTTCGCTGCGGGAGACGAGCTGGGCACGAGGCCCGGCCAGGGCGCCGCCCCCGCCCTGGAGGGGTACCTCGACGCCGTCGCGGAGCGGGCGCAGGGCCTGGGCCCCGAGGTCGAGCTGCTGGTCCGCGCGCTGCGCCGGGCGGCCGGGGGCGGCAAGCGCCTGCGCCCGCGCCTGCTCACCGCCGCCTACCGGTCGCTGGGCGGCACCGACGAGCGGCTGGCCGAGCGGGTCGCCGCGGCCGTCGAGCTGCTGCACACGGCCTTCGTCGTCCACGACGACGTCATCGACGGCGACGACGTGCGCCGCGGGCGCCCGAACGTCTCCGGCACGTTCGCCGACGCCGCGACGGCCGCGGGCGCGTCCGATGCGGGGGCCCGCACCTACGCCACCGCCGCCGGCATCCTGGCCGGCGACCTCGCCCTCGCGGGCGCCGTGCGGGCGGTGGCGCTCGCGGGCGCGGACGCCGGCACCACCCGCCGGCTGCTGGACATGCTCGACCACGCGATCGTCGTCTCGGCGGCGGGCGAGCTGACCGACGTGCGGCTCAGCCTGGGCGGCGAGGCGTCCCTGGGGGACATCCTCACGATGGAGGAGCACAAGACTGCCGTGTACTCCTTCGTCCTTCCGCTCCAGGCCGGCGCCGTCCTGGCCGGGGCGCCGCCGGCGACGGTCGACGGGCTCGGCGAGGCAGGTCGCATGGTGGGGGTCGCCTTCCAGCTGCTCGACGACCTCCAGGGTGTCTTCAGCGACGAGGCGCTGACCGGCAAGAGCGCCCTCTCCGACCTCCGGGAGGGCAAGCTGACCCCGCTCGTCGCGCACGCCCGCACGACCGACGCCTGGCCTCGGATCGCGCCGTTCGTCGGGGACCCGGGGGTCACCCGCGCCGGCGCCGGGACGGCCCGCGAGCTGCTCGAGACGTGCGGCTCGCGACGGTTCGTCGAGGACCTCGCCGCCGGCTACGTCGCCGCCGCGCTGGGCGTCGCGGACGACCTGGGACTGCCCGCGGAGCTGGTCACGTGGGTCTCGGCGATGACCGGCGAACGGAGAGCGGCATGAGCACGACGAGCACCCGCCGGGCGCGCCGGGCGTCGGAGGCGCCCGCGACCGGCACGGCGCCCCGCGCCACGACCGTGCCGTCGCCACGCACGGCCGGCCCGCCGGCACCGGAGCCCGCCGGCGGGCCGGCGCCCTGCGCCGCCGTGTACGACGCCGTGGCGGACGCCGGTGCGGCGGCCGTCATCGCGGGCTTCTCCACCTCCTTCGGGTGGGCCTGCCGGCTGCTGCGCCAGCCCGTGCGCACCCGGGTCCGCAACGTCTACGCCCTGGTGCGCATCGCCGACGAGGTGGTGGACGGGCCGCTGGCCGCCGCCGACCCCGCCGCGGCCGCCCGGATGCTCGACGGGCTCGAGGTACAGGTCACGGATGCGGCACGGACCGGCTGGAGCACCAACCTGGCGGTGCACGCCTTCGCCCGCACCGCAGCGCGCTGCGGCATCGGGCCCGAGCTGACCGGGCCGTTCTTCGCCTCCATGCGCGCCGACCTCAGCGTGCGCACCCACGACGCGCGGAGCCTGGAGCGCTACGTCTACGGCTCGGCCGAGGTGGTCGGGCTCATGTGCCTGCGGGTCTTCCTCGCCGACGAGCCCGGCGCCGAGCGCGCGTACGAGGCGCTCGGCCCCGGGGCCCGCCGCCTCGGCGCCGCCTTCCAGAAGGTCAACTTCCTCCGGGACCTCGCCGCCGACCGCGACGAGCTGGGCCGGCGGTACCTCACGTCCGGCGGCTTCGCGGACGCCACCCGCGATGCCGTCATCGACGACATCGAGGCCGACCTTGCCGCCGCGGCCGCCGCCGTCCGGCACCTGCCGGCCTCCAGCCGCCGCGCGGTGGCCTGCGCTCACGGCCTGTTCGCCGAGCTCGCGGGCCGCCTGCGCCGCACCCCCGCCGAGACGATCCGCCGCACGCGCGTCCGCGTGCCGGGGCGGGTCAAGGCCCGGGTCGTGGCGGCCGCCGTCCTGGGCCGGCCGGCATGAGCGCCCGCACGACGACGGCACAGGCCCCGGTGGGCGCTCCGGGCACGACGGCGGCACAGGCCCCGGCGCGTCCCGGCCGGCGCCTCCTGGCCGGCGGGACCCGGTCGGCCGTGCGCGGGCGGCACCACGGCGGCGGGGAGCCCGCGGTGGTCGTCGGCGGCGGCATCGCCGGCCTCGCCTCCGCGGCGCTGCTCGCCGCCGAGGGCTACTCGGTCGACCTGCTGGAGCGGCGCGACGAGGTCGGCGGCCGGGCCGGCTCCTGGTCACGGGAGGGTTTCCGGTTCGACACCGGCCCGTCCTGGTACCTCATGCCGGACGTCTTCGACCACTTCTTCCGCCTCCTCGGCACCAGCTCTGACGCGCAGCTCGACCTCGGCGTCCTCGACCCCGGCTACCGGGTCTTCTTCGAGGCCCTCCAGCCGGGCGCCGGCGCCGGGCTCCGGGACTATCTCGCCTCGGCCGGGGAGGCCTACGACCTCGCCGTGCGCCGGTTCCTGTACACCACCTTCCAGTCACCGCTCGGGCTGCTGCACCACGACGTCGTGGGCCGTGCCGGCCGCCTCGCCGAGCTGCTCGGCCGGCCCCTCGAACGGTTCGTCGCCCGCCGGTTCGCCGACCCGCGCATCGCCCAGATCCTCGGCTACCCCGCCGTGTTCCTCGGCTCCTCCCCGGACCGGGCGCCAAGCATGTACCACCTCATGAGCCATCTCGACCTCGCCGACGGCGTCCTCTACCCGCAGGGCGGTCTCACCCGGGTCGTCGAGGCGGTCGCCGCCCTCGCCGAGCGGGAGGGGGCGCGGCTGCACACCGGCGCGGACGTCACCGCCATCACCACCGCACAGGGCGGTCGCAGGCACAGGGCCCGCGTGCGCGGGGTCCGCTACCGTGGCGGCGACGGCGCCGAGCACGAGCTCCCCGCGGAGGTCGTCGTCGGGGCGGCGGACCTCCACCACGTCGAGACCGAGCTGTTGCCGCCCGCCCTGCGGACCTACCCGCAGCGCTGGTGGGACCGCCGCGACCCCGGGCCCGGCGCCGTCCTGGCATTCCTGGGGGTAGAGGGAACCCTGCCCGAGCTCGCGCACCACTCGTTGCTCTTCACGACGGACTGGCGCGAGAACTTCGACGCGATCCGCCGCGGCCGGGTGCCGCGGCCGGCGTCGGCGTACGTGTGCCGCCCCTCGGCCACCGACGCCACGGTCGCCCCGCCCGGGGCGGAGAACCTGTTCGTCCTCGTGCCCGTCCCGGCCGACGTCGCGCTCGGGCACGGCGGGGACGACGGCGCCGGCAGCCCGGCGGTGGAGGCGGTCGCCGACGCAGCGATCGACCAGGTCGCGGCGTGGGCCGGCATCCCGGAGCTGCGCGAGCGGGTCGTCGTCCGGCGCACCGTCGGGCCTGCCGACTTCGCCCGCGACCTCCACGCCTGGTCCGGCGGCGCGCTCGGGCCGGCGCACACGCTGCGGCAGAGCGCGTTCCTGCGCGGCCGGAACGCCTCGGCGAAGGTGGCCGGGCTGTACTACGCCGGCGGCAGCACCATCCCCGGCATCGGGCTGCCGATGTGCCTGATCAGCGCGGAGCTGCTGGTCAAGCGGCTGCGCTCCGACGTCTCCAGCGGCCCGCTGCCGGTGCCGCTGTGACCCACCTGGAGTACCTGGGCGCCCTGGTGGTGTCCCGGTGACCGGCCTGGAGTACCTGGGCGCCCTGGTGGTGTCCCGGTGACCGGCCTGGAGTACCTGGGCGCCCTGGTGGTGTCACTCGCCTGCATGGTGGAGACGGACCGGCGCTGGCGGCTGTTCCTGTGGGCGGACGCGCGGCGCGGCGCCGCCGTGCTGGCGTGCGGCGTCGCGTTCTTCCTGGCGTGGGACCTCGTGGCCATCCGCCTGGGCATGTTCGAGCGCGGCGGCAGCCCGGCCATGACCGGCCTGGAGGTGCTGCCGCACCTGCCGGTCGAGGAGCTCGTGTTCGTGACCTTCTTCTGCTACCTCACGATGGTGCTGCACGCCCTCGTGCGCCGGGCGCTCGCCCCGCGCGCCGCGGCCGACCGGGAGGGGGACCGGTGACGTACCTGGCGCTGAACGCGCTCGTCCTGGGCGTGGCCGCCGTGGCGCTGGTGAGCTGCGCCGTCCTCCGCCGTCCGCCGCGGCCCTGGTGGGTCGCGACCGCGGCGACGGCCGCGGCGCTGCTCGTGCTGACCGCCGTGTTCGACAGCCTCATGATCGCCGCCGACCTGTTCCGCTTCGACGGCACGGCGCTGAGCGGGATCCGGGTCGGCCTGGCGCCCGTGGAGGACCTCGCCTGGCCGCTCGCCGCCGCGGCGCTCCTGCCGGCGCTCTGGGAGGCTCTCGGGGCCCGCCCGGGCGGCAGGGCGCGCCGCGGCACGGCGCCGCGGGAGACGACGGCGGGGGAGGCCCGTCGATGACGGCCACCACGGCGGGGAAGACCCGTCGATGACGGTCACGACGGCGGGGGAGGCCCGACGATGACGGTCACCACGGCGCGGGAGGCCCGACGATGACTGTCACCACGGCGCGGGAGGCCCGACGATGACGGTCACGACGGCGCGCGCGGGCGCGCGGCAGCTCCTCGGCGCGTCACGCCCCCTGAGCTGGATCAACACCGCCTACCCGTTCGCAGCGGCCTACGTCATGGCCCGCGGGACGGTGGACCTGCCGCTGGTGCTGGGCGCGCTGTACTTCCTGGTGCCCTACAACCTGCTGATGTACGGCATCAACGACGTCTTCGACTACGAGTCCGACCGGCGCAACCCGCGCAAGGGGGGCGTGGAGGGCGTCGTCCTCGACCGGCGCTGGCACCGGCTCACCATCGGCGCCGCCGTGGCCACGAACGTGCCGTTCCTGCTGTACCTGCTCGCCGTGGGCACCGCGGACTCCACAGCCGTCCTCGCCGTGAGCGTGCTCGCGGTGGTGGCGTACTCGGCGCCGGGACTGCGGTTCAAGGAGCGGCCGGTGCTGGACTCGGTCACCTCCAGCACCCACTTCGTCAGCCCCGCCGTCTTCGGGCTCGCGCTGGCCGGCGCCGGAGCCGGCGGCCCCGTGCTCGCCGTCCTCGGCGCGTTCTTCCTGTGGGGCATGGCCTCCCAGGCGTTCGGCGCGGTGCAGGACATCCGCGCCGACCGGGCCGCCGGCATCGCCTCCGTGGCGACGTGGCTGGGGGCGGCGCGCACCGTGCGCGCGGCCATGGCCGGCTACGGCGCCGCTGCCCTGCTGACGCTGGGCGCGGGGTGGCCCGGCGCGCTCGCCACCGTCGTGCCGCTGGCCTACCTCCTCAGCGTCTCGCCCTTCCGGAACCTGACGGACGAGGACTGCGAGGCGGCGAACGCCGGATGGCGCCGGTTCCTCCGGCTGAACCTCGTCAGCGGCTTCCTTCTCACCCAGCTGCTCATCTGGATCGCCCTGCGGGGCTGACCGGGCCGCCCGGCCCGCGGCGGGTCCGGGATCCGGCGTCGGTCCCATGGCGGCGCCGAGAATGCTCTGGCGTGCCGTCCGGGAGCCGGACGGGACGGCAGGACATTCTCGTGGCCATGCCAGGACTTTCTGGGGGCGGCGGGCCGACCGGCACGAGCGCACCCGCGGTCCCCGCGGACGACGAAGGCCGCCGCCCGGTCGGGCGGCGGCCTTCGGTACGCGGATGCGTCAGATGGCGCGGGTGACCTTGTCGGCCTTGAGGCACGAGGTGCACACGTTGAGGCGCTTCGGGGCGCCGTTCACGAGGGCGCGCACCCGCTGGATGTTCGGGTTCCAACGGCGGTTGGTCCGCACGTGGGAGTGCGAGACGCTCTTGCCGAAGCTCGGGCCCTTGCCGCAGACGTCGCAGGTGGCAGCCACGGTCGTTCTCCTGATCTTCTCGCTGACTGCACAGCCGGTCGGCCGTGCAAAGGTTCGTTAGGGCCCGATCGTCGGCAGGCAGGTGCCTGCCCGGGACGGGCAACCTGAACAGAGTACCCGAGTGCGCCGCGTCCGCCCAACCGCGCGGCGCCCCGAGGCCGGGTGGCGTCCGCCACAAGGGCGGGCGGTCCACGCTCCCGCGGGGGCGTGTGGGCGCCAACGGCTAGCCTGCTGGGGAAGCCTACCGAAGGGGAGGGAATGGCCACGCCGCTCGCCGTGCTGGACGCCGCCGCCGTGCGGGCGTGGTTCGAGCACGCCCTGCGCTCCCTGCTCCTGGTGCGCCGCCAGGTGGACCGGCTCAACGCGTTCCCCGTGCCGGACGCGGACACCGGCACCAACATCGTCCTCACCCTCGCCGGCGCCGCCGAGGCCGTGCGCGCGCTCGACGGCCCCGCCGAGCTCGCCACCCTGACCCGCACGGCGGCCGACGGCGCGCTGCTGGGGGCGCGGGGCAGCTCCGGCGTCATCGTCGGCCAGTGCCTGCAGGCCCTCGCCGAGACCTTCGCGGGCGCCGACGAGGCCGGCCCCGAGCTGGTCGCGCGGGCGCTCGACGCCGCGGCCCGGCAGGCGCGCGACGCGGTCGGGCACCCGGTGGAGGACACCATCCTCACCGTCGCCCGCGCGGCGGCCGACGCCGCGGTGCGGCACGCGCCCGGGGCGGACCTCGCCGGCACCGTCCGGGCGGCGTCCGCGGCGGCCCGCGACGGGCTCGCCGGGACCCGCGGCGCGCACGGCGGGGCGCTCGACGCCGGGGCGGCCGGCTACGTGGTGCTGCTGAGCTCGCTGGTCGACGTCGTCGAGCGCGAGGGCGACACCGGCACCCGGCGGGCGGACGCCGTCGCGGCGTTCCTCGCGGCGGCGGCCGCACCGCCGGACGGGGCCGACGTCCCGGCAGCCCCGCCGGTGACGGCCACGGCGGCCGAGGACGCCGCCGAGGGCGCCGGGGACTTCGAGGTCATGTACGTGCTCCGCGCGGACGGCGCCCGCGCCGCCACCCTCCGCGACGCTCTCGGGGACACCGGCCACTCCGTCGCGGTCGTCGGGTGGTCCGACGCCACCGGCACCGGACTGTGGCAGGTCCACGTCCACACCGACACCCCGCTCACGGCGCTCGCCGAGCCGGAGGCGATGGAGCAGGTCTGCGTGCGCTACCTGCGCCCGCTGCTCGCCGCCGCCGACGACCGACCGGCCCACGGGCACTCGCCCGAGGACGCCGCCCGCACCGGCGTCGTCGCCTGCACGCGCGCGCCGGGGCTGCTCGAGCCGCTCGCCCGCACCGGCGCGGTGGCCGTGCTCGCCGCCGGCGCCGGGCCTGCCGGGCTCCGCCGCGCCGCGGCGGACACCGGCGCCGCCGAGGTGCTGATCCTGCCGTGCGACGAGACCACCGCCGCCGCGGCCCAGGAGGCCGCCGCGGCCATCGCCGCCGGCCGGGTCGCGCCTCACGTCGGTCACCAGGCCGTGACCGTCGCCCCCACCCGCAACGACGTGCACGTGCTGGCCGCTGCCGTGGAGGTGGCCCCCGGCGCGGCGCAGGCCGGGCACCCGGCGGCGGCGCTGGCCGAGCAGGCCGTGCGCCGCACCCGCACCGCCGAGGTGGGCGACGCCGACGGGGCGCTGGCGGCGGCCCTGGCCGAGATGGTCCGGCCGGCGGACGAGCTGGTGACCGCGCTGCTCGGGGCGGGCGCCGACGAGGAGGCCGCCGAGCAGGTGCGCACGACCGTCGCGCAGGTCGCCCCGCAGGCCGAGGTCGTCGTCGTCCGGGGCGGGCAGCCCGCCCCGGTCGTCGTGCTGGGGGTCGAGTGAGCGAGCGAGTGGCCCGCGGCCCGCGGCACGCCCCGGCGGTCGCGGGCGACCGGCGCGGGCGGCTGCAGACGCCGCTGAAGGACGCCGTCGGCCCCAAGACCGCCGCCGCCCTGGAGAAGCTCGGCCCGCGCACCACCGGTGACCTGCTGCGGTACTACCCGCGCCGCTACGGCGACCGCGGCAGGCTCACCGAGCTGCGGGACCTGCAGATCGGCGAGCACGTCACCGTCATCGCCCAGGTGGCCAGCACCTCGGTGCGGCCGATGCGCAACCGCCGCGGCGCCATCCTCACCTCGACGATCACGGACGGCCGCGACCAGCTGACGCTGACGTTCTTCGGCAAGCACGCCGGGACGCTGGCCTTCCACGAGCGCCGGCTGCGCCCGGGCGTGACCGGCATGTTCACCGGGACGGTGGGCGCCTACCGCGGCAGCCTGCAGCTGACGCACCCTGACTACGAGCCCTTCGAGGACCTCGACGACGAGTTCGCCGCGGTGCAGAAGGTGGACTGGCCGGTGCCCATCTACCCGGCCTCCGCCAGCATCCCGAGCTGGAAGGTCGGCACCGCCGTCCGCACCGTCCTCGGCGCGCAGCGCGAGGAGGACGTGCCCGAGCCGCTGCCCGCGGCCTACCGGCGGCAGCACGACCTCGTCGGCGTCCTCCAGGCGCTGCACTGGGTCCACGAGCCGCACAGCATGACGGAGGTGAGGCGCGCGCAGCTGCGGCTGCGCCACGAGGAGGCCTTCGTCCTGCAGACCGCGCTCGCGCAGCGCCGGGCGGCCATGCTGTCCCGGCCCGCGACGGCCCGGCCGCCGCGGATGGGCGGCATCCGCGAGGCCTTCGAGGCGCGCCTGCCCTTCGACCTCACGGCGGGGCAGCGGGAGGTCGGCGCGGTGATCGCCGACGAGCTGTCCGAGCCCGTCCCCATGCAGCGGCTGTTGCAGGGCGAGGTGGGCTCCGGCAAGACGGTGGTGGCGCTCCGGGCGATGCTGCAGGTGGTCGACGTCGGCGGGCAGGCCGCGCTGCTGGCCCCCACCGAGGTCCTCGCCCAGCAGCACCTGCGCACGATCACCGCGATGATGGGGCCGCTCGCCGAGGCCGGCATGCTCGGCGGCGCCGAGCAGGCGACGCGGGTGACCCTGCTGACCGGCTCGCTCAGCGCGCCGGGGCGGCGCAGGGCGCTGGCGGCGGCGGCCTCGGGGGAGGCGGGCATCGTCATCGGCACCCACGCGCTGCTGAGCGAGAACGTGCAGTTCGCCGATCTCGGCCTGGTCGTCATCGACGAGCAGCACCGCTTCGGCGTCGAGCAGCGCGACGCGCTGCGCGCCAAGGCCGACGGCACCCCCCACCTGCTGGTCATGACCGCCACGCCCATCCCGCGCACCGTCGCGATGACGAGCTTCGGGGACCTGGAGACCTCCACCCTCAGCGAGCTGCCCGCCGGGCGCGCCGGGGTGGAGACCGTCGTCGTCCCGGCGAACCGGCCCGCGTGGGTCCAGCGGGTGTGGCAGCGCATCCGCGAGGAGGTCGACGCCGGCGGCCGCGCGTACGTGGTGTGCCCGCGCATCACCGCCTCGGAGGGGGAGCCGGGCGAGGAGTACGTCGACCCCGACGACCTCCTGGAGGCGGTCGAGGCCGGGGCTGACGCCCCGCCCCCGCTGGCGGCGGTCGAGGAGGTCGCCGAGCTGCTGCGGCACGAGCCCGCGCTCACCGGGGTGACGGTCGCGGAGATGCACGGCCGGCTGACCACGGAGGCCAAGGACGCGGCGATGGGCGCGTTCGCCACCGGCGCCGCGCCGGTGCTGGTCTCGACCACGGTGGTCGAGGTCGGCGTCGACGTGCCGAAGGCGACGGTCATGGTCATCCTCGACGCCGACCGCTTCGGCCTGTCCCAGCTCCACCAGCTCCGCGGGCGCATCGGCCGAGGTTCCAAGCCCGGCGTGTGCCTCGCCGTGACCACTGCGGAGGAGGGCACCAAGGCCCTGGAGCGGGTGCGGGCCTTCGCCGGGACCACCGACGGCTTTCGCCTCGCCGAGCTCGACCTGGAGATGCGCCGGGAGGGCGACGTCCTCGGCGCCAGCCAGGCCGGGCGGGGGTCGTCGCTGCGGCTGCTGCGGGTCACCAAGGACGTCGACATCATCGCCGACGCCCGGACCGCCGCCCGCGAGCTCGTCGCCCGGGACCCGGCGCTGGCCTCGGAGCCGGACCTGGCGGAGGTCCTCGCCGAGAGCCTCGACGAGGAGACGGCCGAGTACCTCCAGCGGTTCTGAGGGGCCACGGCGACGGGTTCGCCCGCCGCTGCCGGCGCGGGTGGTGCGCGCGGCCCGGGGCAGCTTGGGAGCGAGCCCCGCGGCGGCCCAGGTCCTCGTCGACCTTCCCGTGAGGACCTCACCCGCCGGACGACGTCCCGGGCCGGGGACAGGGGGCGGCGCTCAGCCGGTGAGGCCCCAGGCGTCCGCGAGCAGCTCGTAGGACCGCAGGCGCGCCGCCGGCTCGGCGTTGGTGACGACGATCAGCTCGTCGGCGTCGGCGTGCCGCACGAAGTCCTCGACCTGCTCCTTGACGACGGCGGGCGAGCCCACGGCGGAGTAGTGCAGCATCTGGCGCACCTGCTGGCCCGCCGGGGAGGCGAGGACGGCGTCGGCGTCCCCTTCCCCGAGCGTCACCCCGGGCCGGAGGAACAGCTTCACCCGCTCGCGCAGCGTGGCGGTGAACATGGCCCGCGCCACGTCGTCGGTGTCCGCGGCGAAGACGTTCATCGCCGCGATGACGTACGGCTCGGGGTGCTCCTGGGACGGCTGGTAGCCGCTGCGGTACGCCCGGACGGCCTCCTCCAGCGCGGCGGGGGCGAAGTGCGAGGCGAAGGAGTAGGGGAGGCCGAGCGCGGCCGCCAGCTTCGCGCCGAACAGCGAGGACCCGAGGATGTACAGCGGCACCCGGGTGCCTTCGCCCGGGATCGCCCGGACGAGCTGGTTGGGCGCGGACGGGCCGAGCAGCGCCTGCAGCTCCACGACGTCCTGCGGGAACTGGTCGGAGGAGGAAAGGTCGCGCCGGAGCGCGCGGATGACGTTCTGGTCGCCACCGGGCGCGCGGCCCAGGCCCAGGTCGATCCGGCCGGGGTAGAGCGTGGCCAGCGTGCCGAACTGCTCGGCGATGACCAGCGGGGAGTGGTTGGGCAGCATGATGCCGCCGGCGCCCACGCGGATCCGGCTGGTGCGCCCGGCGATGTGCCCGACCAGGACGCTGGTGGCGGACGACGCGATCGTCGGCATGTTGTGGTGCTCGGCGAACCAGTAGCGCCGGTACCCCCAGGCCTCGGCGTGCTGGGCGAGCTCGACGCTCGCGGCGAAGGAGTCGGCGACCGAGCCGTTGACGGTGGCGAGGTCGAGGACGGAGAGGGGGACGGACATGGGGCTCCTCGGGAGAAGGAAGCCGTCTTCCGGACGGCGGTACACGCGATCTCCACCGTACGTCCGCGGGCCTCGCGGCGGCACCCGCCGACGGTGGAGAGCCTGCGCACACGCGGGGACCGCGCCGGCCGGAGCCGGGTGGGCAGACACAGCGGGCGCCGGGTGCGCTGTCGGCGGGAGACCGCCGCATTGCCCACGGTGCCTCCCCGAGGGCGGACTCCACGGGCAAGGCTCTCAGTGGGGAGGATCTGTCAGGCAAGGGGGCGTGACGCGCTTTGCTGGCGTGCACTGTCGTTTGTGGCGAGGTGCTGCGGTTAGAGCTGGCCTCAGAACCGTGTTTCGGCGGCGGTAGGGCGTTACTAGGCCGCGGGGCGGCCGCTCGGCCGCTCGAAGAGGGCTCCGGGGGCAGTCCGCGCCGGCCCCCCGGTGGCCCATTCAGGCCATTGCGGGTGCTGCCCTGAACAGCTTGAGGATGTTATGAACGGTCGCGGCGAAATCGAGGTCACTACGCACCGCTCGGAGCCCGCGGCGGGAGAAGCGTCTGAGCCCAATGACGTCTTTGAGCTGGCCGTTCGTGCCCTCGACCATCGGCGCGCGTTGCCGGTACAGCTCGCGGCCCTCTGGGGTGCGCAGGCGGTGGTCCATGGCTTCTAACGGATCCGCCCCCTCCGGTGGTGGTCCGCTGGTCGGCTCCTGTCGAGCGCGGCGTGCGTCGTCGCGGCCCTGGCCGGTCGCGATCAGGCGCGCCGGCCCGGGCACGGTGACGTTCTCCACGCTGCGGTAGCCAGCGTCTGCCAGCACCACGCCTACTTCTGTCTGACTGCTCCCGCAGGCGGTGAGCACACGGACGGCATCGTCCAACTCGGTGAGCATCGGGACGAACGCGACGTTGTCGGCAGGGTTCTGCACGACATCGGCGACGAGGATGACCTGGTCCTGGCTTACGGCGAGCTGAGCGTTGTACCCCTGAACCCAACCCTTGCGGGTCGCCATGGACCTGGCGTCGGGATCGGTGATGTTCCGAAACCACTCCTTCGCGTTCCCACCCGGCCTCTCCCGTGGGGGCGGCCCGGCAGCGGCGCGTTCCTTCGCCCGTTCCAGCGCCTCACGCGCCCTGGCGACCCGGACGCACGCCTCCATGCTCACCGGGGCCCGGCCGCTGGGCTTGCGGCCCAGGGCGGCGGCCTGAGCCTTGCGCCGCTCCCAGCTATCGAGCTTCTGCTGATGGGCCGCCACCGCCCGGTCGAGCCGCATTTGCGCCACCACCACCGGATCGACACCCCGCGGCGCGCGGCCCGGATGCTCCCGTTCCGAACTAGGCAGGGTGGGGTCCGACATCATCTTCACCCACGCCTGAGCCTTGGCCTTGTCCTTCTCGCTGCGCTCGGCCACCTTCGCCGACTTCTCGGCCTCGATATCTGCCAGCGCCTTCTTGATCCGATCCTGCCGAGTCACCGGGTCCGCGAGGTCGGCGGGCAGCTCGTCGCCGAGCGCATCACCGAAGAGGGCGTCCTCGCGGGCGTCAACCTGCTCCGCCTCGGCCAAGATCTTCTCGACCTCCTCACGCAACCACTTCTCACTTCGCAACGCGTAGTCCGAGGCGTTCGCGGCGATCTTCGTCCCGTCAATCGCGACGGTACCGAGCTTGGCCAGACCGGCCTTCCCGCACAGCTGGAGGACCTGGGTGAACAACCCCCTCACGGCATCCTCCCGGTCCTTGCGGAACCGGGACAACGTGGTGTGATCGGGCACGTCCTGGGCACACGCAATCCGGAAAGCGACGTCGCTGCGGCACAACCGCTCAATCTGCCGAGAAGACTTGACCCCCATCGCGTAGCCATAAACCAGCACCGTCAGGAGCATCCGAGGCGCGTACCCCGCCCGGCCCACCCCGCCGAGCCGGGACCCGGCCTCGAATTCGCTGATGTCCAATGAATCGATCACCGAGATCACGAACCACACCAGATGCCCCGGCGGCAACCACTCCCGCATATCCGGAGGCAACAAGTACTGCTGATCCCGATCGACCGGCCGGTACCCCCTCGCCATACCCCATTCTCGAAGACACCGAGCCCCGAGCTGCGGAGCCACGCCATTTCGCAACAGGCCCAATGCCTGACAGATCCTTCCCACTGACCAGGGCTTCGGGGCCCTGCCATCGGCGGTGCGGCCCTGCCGCCGGACCGGACGGCGCCGTGGTGGCGGCGCCGTCCTCGCGCCGCCTTACGCTGGGGCCATGACCAGGATCGTCGCCGGGATCGCGGGCGGCCGGACGCTGAGCGTGCCCCGCAGCGGCACGCGGCCGACGTCCGAGCGCGTCCGGGAGGCGCTGTTCTCCCGGCTCGAGCACCTGGGCGTCGTCGACGGCGCCCGCGTCATCGACCTCTACGCCGGCTCCGGCGCCCTGGGCCTGGAGGCGGCCTCGCGCGGCGCCGAGCACGTCACGCTCGTGGAGGCCGCCAAGGCGGCCGCCCAGCTGTGCCGCCGCAACGCGGCCGCGCTGGGGCTGGGCGGGCACGTGGACGTGGTCGCCGCCAAGGTCCAGACGTACCTCGCGGGGTTCCCCGCCGCCGGCGCGGCGCCGGCCGACCTGGTGCTGCTCGACCCGCCCTACGACGTCGGCGAGGCCGAGCTCGCCGGGGTGCTCGGGCTGCTCGCCGGGGACGGCGGGCCCGGCGCCGACGGCGCGCCCGCCCCTGCCGCGGACGGGGCCGGCGGCGCGGCAGGAGGATCGTCCCCGGCGCCGGGCTGGACGCCGTGGCTGGGCCCGGACGCCGTGGTGGTGGTCGAGCGCGCGCGCCGCAGCCCGGAGCCCAGCTGGCCGGCGGGGCTGCGGCGCATCGGCGACCGCAGGTACGGCGACACCGCCGTGTGGTTCGCCGAGCCTGGCCCCCACCGGGGCTAACGTGGCGCCCATGGGCAACCACGGAGGAGCGGCATGAGCCTGGCGGTGTGCCCCGGCTCCTACGACCCGATCACGCTCGGCCACGTCGACGTGGTGCGGCGCGCCCGGGCGATGTTCGACGAGGTCGTCGTCGCCGTCGCGCACAACCCCGCCAAGCGTTACCTGTTCTCCCCGGAGCGGCGCGTCGAGCTCGCCCGCGAGGCGCTCGCCGGCGTCGACGGGGTGCGGGTGGCGCTGGTGCCGGGCCTCCTCGCGCGGTACTGCGCCGACGTGGGCGCGGCGGCCATCGTCAAGGGGCTGCGCGGCGCCGCCGACTTCGACGCCGAGCAGTCCATGGCGCTGATGAACCGGCACCTCGCGGGCATCGAGACGGTGTTCGTCATGGGCGACCCCGGTCTCGGGCACGTCGCGTCGTCCCTGGTAAAGGACGTGGTCAGCCACGGCGGCCAGGTCGACGACCTCGTGCCGCCCGCCGTCGCCGCCGCCCTCCGCGAAGTCTTCACCCCGACAGCCGAGCCAGCAGGAGATGACCGATGAGTGCCACGCGCCCCGCCGGCGACGGAGCGTCGCTGATCTCGATCCTCGACGAGCTGACCGACATGCTCGACAGCGCGCGTGCCATGCCCATGTCCGCCTCGGTGCTGGTCAACAAGGCCGAGGCGCTGGACCTGCTCGACGCCGCCCGTGCGGTGGTGCCGGAGGAGATCCACGCCGCCGACGACATCGTCGCCGACGCCGACGCCGTCCTGGAGCGCGCCAAGGCCCGTGCCGAGAGGATCGTCGCCGAGGCCGAGATCCGGGCGGAAGAGCTCGTCGCCGCCGAGCGCGTGGTCCGGCTGGCCGAGGAGCGCGCCGCGCGGATCGTCGCGGAGGCCGAGGCGAGGGCCGCCAAGCTCGCCGCGGACGCCAACGACTACTGCGACCGCCAGCTCGCCCAGTTCGAGATCGACCTCGGGGCGATCGGCAGCCAGGTGCGGGCCGGGCGGGAGGCGCTCGCCGCCAGGTCCGGCCGGACCGCCGAGCAGCCCGCGTAGCGCCGGCGGGGCACGGCCGCCGCGGGTCCGGACCGCGGGGTCCCGCCTGGCCGTGGGCCGCCGCCGGGCGGCACGGGTAGGATCGAGGGCTGGTCCGGACCACCCGGGGCCCCGCCGAGGCGGAGCGCCCCAGCACCCCGAGGAGCAACATGGACGCGCGATCCCCGCTCGTGCTCAGCACGCACGAGCTCGGCCGCCGCGCGGGGGAGATGCGCGAGGTCGAGCGCACCGTCCCCGCCCCCGCCGGTCTCGGCACCGAGGTCATCGGCGTCCCCGAGCACTCCGACCTCGCGCTGGACCTGAGCCTGCAGGCCGTCTCCGAGGGCGTGCTGGTCACCGGCAACGTGACCGCGGCGCTCCACGGGGAGTGCGTGCGCTGCCTGCGTGACATCCACTCCGAGACCACCGTCGCCGTCTCGGAGCTGTACTACTACGCCGGGAAGCGCCAGAAGCTGGCGGAGGACGGCGACGAGGAGGCCGAGGACGTGCCCGAGCTCTCCGGGGAGCTGCTCGACCTCGAGCCGACCCTGCGCGACGCGCTGGTGCTCTCGCTGCCCTTCCAGCCGCTGTGCCGCCCGGACTGCCCGGGCCTGTGCCCGGAGTGCGGCGTCCGTCTGGACGACGCCGAGCCCGGCCACCACCACGAGCAGCTCGACCCGCGCTGGTCGGCCCTGGGGTCGCTCTTCCCCGGCGAGCTCGAGGGCGGCGCCGGCAGCCCGAACTAGGCCGGCGGCCCGAACAAGCCCGGCGGCGGGGGAGCGGAGAACAGGAGCGAGGATGAGCAGGAAGCGCAGCAGGGTCGACGCGGTGGAGGCGCCCGCCCGTCAGGACGTCGAGAGCCTCGAGGAGGCGCTGGGCGTCACGGTCGACCCCGAGCTGCTGGTGCTCGCCCTGACCCACCGGTCCTTCGCCCACGAGGCCGGGGGCATCCCCACCAACGAGCGGCTGGAGTTCCTGGGCGACTCGGTCCTGGGGCTCATCGTCACCGAGTACCTCTACCGCAACAACCCCGGCGTCCCCGAGGGCGACCTGGCCCGCATGCGCGCGGCCACCGTCAGCCAGCGCGCGCTCGCGCAGGTGGCGCGCGACCTGGGCCTCGGCGCCTTCATCCTGCTGGGCCGCGGCGAGCTCGTCACCGGCGGGCGGGAGAAGGACTCCATCCTCTCGGACACGGTCGAGGCCCTCATCGGCGCCACGTACCTGGGCCACGGGCTCGAGCCCACCCGCGCCATGGTGGAGCGGCTCGTCGGTCACCTGCTTGGGCAGGCCGAGCACCTGGGCGCGGGCCTGGACTGGAAGACGTCCCTGCAGGAGCTCGCCGCCGCCCGCAGCCTGGGCAGCCCCGTCTACACGGTGACGGGCACCGGGCCGGACCACGCCCGCACCTTCACCGCCGTCGTGTCCTTCGACGGCATCGAGGCCGGCAGCGGCGTGGGCTCGTCGAAGAAGCTGGCGGAGCAGAACGCCGCCGAGAACGCCTACGCCCGGCTCGACGCCGGCGACGTGGGCGCCGCCGTATGACCCCGGCGCACGCGGGCAGCTGATGCCCGAGCTCCCGGAGGTCGAGACCGTCCGCGCGGGCCTGGAGTCACGCGTCGTCGGGCGCACCATGGCGGACGTGGAGGTGCTCCACCCGCGCAGCGTGCGCCGGCAGCCAGGCGGCGCCGCCGAGCTCGCCGGCCGGCTGCGCGGCCAGACCGTCACGGCCGCCGCGCGGCGCGGCAAGTACCTCTGGCTCACCGTGGGCGCCGACGCCGCCGCGCCGCCGGAGGAGGCGCTGCTGGCCCACCTGGGCATGAGCGGGCAGCTGCTCGTGCAGGAGCCCGACGGCGCCCGGCGGGCCACGCCGGCCGACCCGGCGGCTGCCGCGTTCCTCGCCGCGCCGGGGGAGCGCCCGGTGGACCTCACCGCCACGCTGCCGCCCACGATCGTGCGCGCCGTCCCCGCCGCCACCGCCCACCTGCGGGTGCGCCTGCGGTTCACGGACGGCGCGGAGCTGTGGTTCGTCGACCAGCGCACGTTCGGCCACGTCATGGCCGTGAGCACGGTGCCCACCGACGACGGCGCCCCCGGCGGGCACGGCTCGCCGGCGCCCGTCCTGCCCGAGCCGATCGCGCACATCGCGCGGGACCTGCTGGACCCGGCCCTCGACCGGCGGGCCCTGGTGCGCCGCACCCGCGCCCGCCGCACGGAGGTCAAGCGGGCCCTGCTGGACCAGGGCCTCGTCTCCGGTGTCGGGAACATCTACGCGGACGAGGCGCTGTGGCGCGCCCGCCTCCACGGTGCCCGGCGCACCGACCGGCTCCGCCCCGCCACGCTCGACGCCCTCTTCGACGCCGCCGCCGAGGTCATGCGCGACGCGCTGGCGGCCGGCGGCACGAGCTTCGACGCGCTGTACGTGGACGTCGACGGCGCCGCCGGGTTCTTCGCCCGGTCGCTCGCCGTCTACGGGCGCGCCGGGGCGCCCTGCCCGCGGTGCGGCACGCCGGTGCGGCGGGAGCAGTTCATGAACCGCGGGTCGTTCTCGTGCCCGCGCTGCCAGCGGCGCCCGCCGCGCTGAGCACGCGCCCACGCGACGGACCCTCGCGTCCGAGATGCCGGGAAAGGCCCGGCACCGCTGACTCCGCCGCCGTCGTCACCTTCGATAGGCTCGGCCCGTGCCGTACGAACAGCAGCCCGCACGCGACATCCGCGTGATGATCGTCGACGACCACGAGGTCGTGCGTCGCGGGATCGCGGAGATCGTCGACCGTGCGGACGGGCTCTCCGTCGTCGCCGAGGCGGGCTCCGTGGCCGACGCCGTGCGCCGCGCGGAGCTCGTGCGTCCCGAGGTCATCCTGGTGGACCTGCAGCTGCCGGACGGCACCGGCATCGACATCATCTCCACCCTGCGCGAGAAGGTCCCGGACGCCCGCCCGATCGTGCTGACGTCCTTCGACGACGACGACGCCCTCGCCGCGGCCCTCAACGCCGGCGCGAAGGCCTACCTCCTCAAGACCGTGCGCGGCGCGGAGATCGCGGACGTCGTGAAGGCGGTCGCCTCCGGCCGCACGCTGCTGGACAAGCGCACCGTGACGCGCCGCCGCGCCGACCACGACGACCCCACGGCGGACCTGACGCCGTCGGAGCGCAGGGTGCTCGAGCTCGTCGGGGACGGGCTGTCCAACCGGGAGATCGGCGAGCGGCTCGGCGTCGCCGAGAAGACGGTGAAGAACCACATCACGGCCCTGCTGAGCAAGATGGGCCTGCAGCGGCGCACCCAGGTCGCCGCGTGGGTCGCCGGCCAGCGCGCCGCCGGCTGGCGCAGCTGACGCGGCCGGCCGGCGCCCCGGGCGTTCAGCTCAGCGGCACCTGCCAGCTCACCAGGGTGCCCCGGCCGCGCTCGGTCGCGCCCACGGAGTACGTCCCGCCGTGGCGGCGGGCGCGCGCGGCGAGGTTGGCCAGGCCCGAGCGGCGGGTGACCGACGGGTCCACGCCGGTGCCGTCGTCCTCGACGTCCACGACGACCCGGCCGGTGGGCCCGTAGCCGAGCACGCTGACCCGCACCTGCACCGAGGACGCCTTCGCGTGGCGCGCGGCGTTGGACAGGCCCTCCCGGACCACGGCCACGACGTCGTCGGCGACGTCGGCGTCGACCCGGTTGTCGATGGTGTCCACCAGGTCGCCCTCGTCGTCGTCGGCGAGCACGGCGCCGTCCACGTCGATGACCAGCGACGGGGCGAAGCCGAGCCCGGTGCGCGCCAGGGACGCCTCGCGGCGCAGCCGCTCGACCAGCACGACGGCGGTGTCCGGCTCGCGCAGCGAGTGGACGATGGCGCGGATCTGCTTGACCGCCTCGTCCACGCTCCCCAGGGAGTCCTCCAGCAGCCCGGCGAGGGAGCCCTCGCCGCGGGCGGCGAGGTCGGCCCGGGCCGACTCCAGCTGCATGCCGGTGGCGAACAGCTGCTGGATGGCCAGGTCGTGCAGGTCGCGGCCGATGCGGGCGCGCTCGTCGAGCAGCGCCGCGACGTCCTGGGCGTGCCGCGCCGCGGCCAGCTCCAGGGCCAGCGCGGCCTGCCCGGCCACCGACTCGGCCATGCCCAGGTCGTTGAGGTCGAACTCCGGGCTCCCGATCTTGCGGAGGAGCAGGATGACGCCGCGGCCCTCGCCGCGCAGCATCATCGGCGCGTACAGCGCGGGCCCGAACTGCGCGAGCTGGCGCAGCCGCAGCGTGCGCAGCCGGGTGAGGGAGTCGACCACCATGCCGCTGCCCTCCTTGAGCACCGTCATGGCCCGCCCGTCCGGCGGGAAGACGAGGCCGACGAGGGTGTCGGCGAGGAACCCGTCGGCGATCTCGCACGCCCACGCGTCCCCGACCGAGGGCAGCACGATGAGGGCGGTGTCGGCCTCGGCGACCTCGCGCAGCCGGGCGGCGATCATCTCGAGCGCCTCTTCCTCCTCGGTGCCCTCGAGGAGGGTGGTGGTGATGTCCTGGCTGACCGAGACCCACCGCTCGCGGTTGCGGGCCTCGGCGTACAGGCGCGAGTTCTCGATGGCCACGGCCGCGGCCTCCGCCAGGCTCATCATGTCCTCGGCGTCGTGGGCGGTGAACCCGCCGGGCTTCTCGGCCAGGTACAGGCGGCCGAACACCTGCTGGCGCACGCGGACGGGCACGCCGAGGAAGGTGCGCATCGGCGGGTGCCCGGGCGGGAAGCCGCCGAAGCCGGGGTGGCGGGCGAGGTCCTCGAGGATCAGCGGGCCGTCCACCGGGATGGCGCCCAGGACGCCCCGCCCGCGCGGGGGGTGCCCGAGGATCTGCTGCTCCTCCTCGCTCATGCCCACCTGGACGAACGCCGTGGTGTTGCCGCGGCTGTCGAGCACGCCGAGCGCCGCGTACCGGGCGCCGGTCAGGCGCGCGGCCCGGTCCACGAAACTCTTCAGCGCGTCGTGCACGTCGAGGTACGACGCGAGGTTGATGGCGGCGCCGAGGAGCGAGGAGGTGTCGGTGGCGATGGTGTGCCGGCCGTTCGCCGTCCCGCCGTCCCCGGCCCGGGCGTCGACGAGGTGGGGGCGTGGGTCGTCGTCGGAGGGCTGCGCGGTGTAGGCGCCAGTGCCGCCGCGGGGGTCGGCGTCCGCGGGCGCCGTGCCCCCGGCGGGCCGGTCGACGGAGGAACGGGGGAGGCCCTCCCCGCCGCGGGCCTCGCCGCCCATGAACGGGCACCCGGATGGGGCCTGCGGCTCCTCGTCGCTCATCAGTGCTCTTCCTGCTCGACGGCCCAGCGGTAGGCCGGCACGGTGGCCAGGAGCTCGGCGTGCGTGCCCCTCGCCAGCACCGTAGCCGGTCGCGCCGCCGCGCCGGGAGCGCCGACGGCGCCGGACCCGCCGGCCGCGTCGTCCTCCCTTCGGGGCGCCGCGGGGGTGTCGCGGGGGCCGAGCAGGACGACCTCGTCGGCGGCGGCGAGGGCCGAGAGCCGGTGGGTGACCAGCACGACGCCGCGCGCCTCGGCCGGGCCGGCTTCGTCCCTGGCCGCGTCCCGGCCCGCGCCGCCCCGGCCCGCGGTGAGCAGATCGTTCACCAGCCGGTCCGCGGTGGACGGGTCCAGGTGCTCGGCCGGCTCGTCGAGCAGCAGCAGCGGCGCGGGGCTCGCCAGCGCCCGGGCGAGGAGGAGCCGGCGCCGTTCGCCGCCCGAGACCGTGGAGGCGTCGGAGCCCAGCATCATGTGCACGCCCTCCGGCAGCCCGGCGAGCCAGCCGCCCAGCCCGGCGCGCCCGAGGAGCACGGCGGCCTCCTCCTCGGTGACGTCGCCGCGCGCCACGCGCAGGTTCTCCAGCACCGTGGTCTCGAAGACGTGGGCGTCCTCCGCGGTGAGCACCGCCCGCCGGCTGACCTCGGCGCGGTCGGCGCCCCACAGCGGCGCGTCGCCCAGCTCGGCGGTGCCGCGACGCGGCGGCAGCAGCCCGGCGAGGGTCAGCAGCAGCGTGGTCTTGCCGATGCCGCTCGGTCCCACGACGGCGACGGCGCGGCCGGGGGCGACGTCCAGGTCGATGCCCTCGGCCACCACCGGCCCCCCGGGCCAGCCCACCGCGAGCCCGCGGGCGCTGAGGCGGGGCCCCGCGGCGGGGGGAGCCGTCGCGGCGCGCCCGGCGGGGGTGGCAGTCGCGGCGCGCCCGGCGGGGGTGGCAGTCGCGGCGCGCCCGGCGGCCGCGGGGATCGCGGGGGAGCCGGCGGCGTCGAGCAGCGCCATGACCCGTACCGCGGAGCCCCCCGAGCGCACCAGCTGCACGGCCGCGGGCCCCAGCAGCGCGGTGCCCTCGAACGCCGCCAGCGGGGTGAGGACGACGACGGCGAGCTCGACCTGGTCCATCGCGCCGGCGGCGGTGGCCGGGACGCCCAGCACGAGGGCGCCGAGCACGGCCACCCCCATGGCGAGGTTGTCGAGGCCCGCGGCGAGCGCGGCGGGCCGGGCGGCGGCGTCCTTGGCCCGCGCCAGGGCCGCCTCGGTGCCGCGCAGGTGCCCGACGAGGCGGCCGAGGCGCCCGGAAACGGTGAGCTCGGCGGCGCCGTCGACCATGGTCTGGGCGGTGTCCGACAGGTCGGCGCGTGCCTGGATCTGCGCGTGCTCGGACAGCCGCGCCGCCCGCATGCTCAGCCACGGCCCCAAAAGGCCCGCAACCAGCAGGCAGGCTCCGAGGACCGCGCCGATGCCGGGGTGCAGCCAGCCGACGAGCACCACGGAGCCGGCCCCGACCACCGCCGCGACGGCCGCCGGGAGCATCGCCCGCACGACGACGTCGCCCACGGCGTCGACGTCGGCGCCGGTGCGGGCCAACAGGTCGCCGCGGCGCAGCCCGGCGACGGCGTCGGCCGGGCCGTCGGCGAGGGTGGTGTACACGCGCTCGCGCAGGGACGCCATGCCGCGCAGGGCGACCTCGTGGGAGGCGAGCCGCTCCAGGTACCGCATGAGCGCCCGGGAGATGCCGAACATGCGCACGGACACCGACGCCACCGAGAGCTCCAGGATCGGCGGCATCTGCGAGGCCCGGGCGATGAGCCAGGCGGCGCACGCGCTCAGGGCGACGGCGCTGCCGAGCCCCAGGGCGCCCGCGACGACGGCCCACAGCAGGCGCGCCCGGTCGAGGTCCAGGAGGGCCACGGCGCGGCGCAGGGCCCGCCGCTCCTCGGCGGGCAGGACGGCGGTGCGCGGCGGCGCGGCGGCCGGCCGCGAGGTGGTGGTGGCGCTCATCGGGTCGCCCCCGCGCGGGTGGCCGCGGCCGCGGCGTCGCCGCGGGGAACGGCACGCTCCGCCGCCTCGGCGTCTTCGGCCGACAGCGCCACCTCCGCAGGCGGCGCGGCGAGCTCGGCGGGCGTGGCCGGGCCGGAGGCGACCGTGACCACCTCGTCGGCCAGCGCCACGACCGCGGCGCGGTGGGCGATGACCAGCACCGTGCGCCCGGCGGCGCGCAGCGCCCGCACGGCGTCGAGCACGTGCCGCTCGGCGGCGGCGTCCAGGTGGGCGGTAGGCTCGTCGAGCACCACCAGCTGCTCGGAGCCGAGCAGCGCGCGGGTGAGCGCGAGGCGCTGGCGCTGCCCCACGGAGAGCCCCGCCCCGCCCTGTCCCAGGCGGGTGTCCCAGCCGGCGGGGAGGGCGGCGAGGACCTCGTCGAACCCGGTGGCGCGGGCTGCGGCGCGGACCCGGTCGTCCACGTCGGCGGCGGCGTCGCCGAGGACGTTCTCCCGCACCGTGCCGGGCAGGATGACCGGGCGCTGGGGCACCCAGGCGACCTGCGTGTGCCAGGACGCCGGCTCGACGTCGCCGAGGGCCACGGCCGCGCCCGCCGCCCCGGCCGCGGGCTCCAGCCGGACCGCGCCCGCCGCCCCGGCCGCGGGCTCCAGCCGGACCGCGCCGGCGTCGGGGCGCACGAGGCCGAGGACGGCCGCGGCCGCCGTCGTCTTCCCGGCGCCGGAGGGCCCCACCAGCGCCAGCACCTGGCCGGGCCGCAGCCGCGCGTGCAGGTCCCACGGAGCCCAGGTGGCGCGGCCCGGCGCGGCCACGCCCACGCCGTCCAGCACGACGTCGGTGCGGCGCAGGTCAGGGGCGGGCCGGGCGCCGGGGGCGGGCAGCGGCCGCTCGAGGACCGCGAACGCCTGCTCGGCGGCGGCGACGCCGTCGGCCGAGGCGTGGAACTGCGCGCCGACCTCGCGGATCGGCTTGTAGATCTCGGGGGCCAGCATGAGCACGGCCAGGCCGGTGGCCAGGTCGAGGTCGCCGGCGACCAGCCGGGTGCCGATGACCACCGCCACCAGCGCCACGGAGATGGAGGCGAGGAGCTCGAGCACCGCGCCGGAGAGGAATGCCACCTTCAGGGTGCTCATGGTGGTGCGGGTGTAGGCGCGGCCGAGCTCGCCCACCCGCCGGCCCGGGCCGCGCTCGCGGCCGAGCGCCTTGAGCGTGGCCAGCCCGGCGAGCAGGTCGAGCAGCTGGGCGCCGAGGCGCTCCATGGTGCGCAGCCTCTCCGCGGCGAACCTCTGGGTCAGCACGCCGATCAGCCACATGAACACCGGTATGAGCGGGAGGGTGCCGGCGATGATCAGCGCGGAGACCACGTCGAGGCCGAGGACGACGGCCAGCGAGGCGGGCGTGACCGTGGCGGCCAGCAGCAGCTGGGGGAGGTACCGCACGAAGTAGGGCTCGAGGTCGTCCAGCCCGCGGGTCGCTAGCGTCACCACCTCCGCGCCGTGCCCGACGGCGAGCCATCGCGGGCCGTGGGCGACCGCCCGGGTGAGCACCTGCTCGCGCAGGTCCGCGACGACGTCGCGGGCGGCACGGTGCGCGAAGGCCTCCTGGACGACGAGGACGGCGAACCGGGCGCCCACGACGCCCGCGAGCAGCGCGACGAGGTGGGCGACGTCCGCCCAGCCCGCCCGGCCCTCGACCACCGGGGCGACGGCGCGCGAGACGATCAGGGCCTGCGCCACCACGAGTGCCGCCGTCACGAAGCCGGTCACGGCCGTCAGGGCGATGTAGCGCCGGGCGGCCCGGGCATGGCGCAGCAGGCGTGGGTCGAGCGGCTTCACCGGGTCAGTGTGCCCCCCGGCGTGGCCTCGAGCGGCCTCGGCTCCTGGGGCAGCAGGCCCTCGTGGCCGCCGATGTGCGCGGTGGAGATGCGCTTGCGGAACACCCAGTACGTCCAGCCCTGGTAGGCGAGCACGACCGGCACGATCAGCAGCGCCACGACGCTCATCACCTGCAGCGTGGCCTGGGAGGAGGCCGCCTCGGCGATGCTCAGCGAGAAGGCAGGGGCGATGGAGGAGGGCATCACGTTCGGGTACATCGAGCCGAAGATCAGCACCACGGCGGCGACGATGGCCACGGCGTTGAGCAGGAAGGCCCAGCCCTCGCGCCGCGCCCGGGTGGCGACGACGACGCCGGCCAGCGCGGCCGCCGCGACGCCCACCGGGAGCCACGTCCAGGCGTGGGCCGAGTAGGCCAGCTGCCCCCAGACGGCCCAGCCCCCGGCCACCACCAGGGAGGCGCCGGCCAGCCGCTCGGCGAGCCGGCCCGCGCGGATCCGGACCTCGCCGTCGGTCTTCAGGGCCAGGAAGACCGCGCCGTGGGTGAGGAACACCACCGCCGTCATGACGCCGCCGAGCAGCGTGAAGGGGGTGAGCAGGGAGAGGAAGCCGCCCGTGAGCTGGTGGTTGCCGTCGACGACCTCGATCTCCATGCCCTGCACGAGGTTGGCGAACGCCACGCCCCACAGCACCGCCGGCACCCAGGCCCCGGCCGTGTGCGCCCAGTCCCACCGGTTCCGCCACACGGGGTCGTTGATCTTCGCGCGCCACTCGATCGCGCAGACGCGCACGATCAGCGCCAGGAGGATGAGCAGCAGCGGCAGATACATGCCGGAGAACATCGTGGCGTACCACTCGGGGAAGGCGGCGAACGTCGCCCCGCCCGCGGTGAGCAGCCACACCTCGTTGCCGTCCCACACCGGGCCGATGCTGCGCAGCAGCACCCGGCGCTCCCTCTCGTCCCGGGCGAAGGGCTTGAGCAGCATGCCGACGCCGAAGTCGAAGCCCTCGAGCACGAGGTAGCCGGTCCACAGGACCGCGATGAGCAGGAACCACAGCAGGGCGAGATCCATGGGTACGTCTCCAGGTCAGGGGCGGCGGTCAGTACGCGAAGGACAGGGTCGGCTCGAGCTCCCTGGGCGCGTCCCCGCCGCCGGGGCGGCTGCCGTCGGCGTCGCCTGTCAGGTCCTCCGCCAGCGGCTCGACGCCCTCGCGGACGTAGCGCTTGATGAGCAGGAACCACACCACGCCCAGGGCCGCGTACAGCAGGGTGAAGACCACCAGGGAGATGATCACCGAGCCGGGGGAGACCACCGTGGACACGCCGTCCTGCGTGAGCAGGTAGACGTTGTCGACCGGGTTGGCGGGGTTGGGGTGCACGACCCAGGGCTGGCGACCCATCTCCGTGAAGATCCAACCGAAGGAGGAGGCGAGGAACGGCATCGGCAGGGCGACCAGGCACAGCCGGGAGAACCACCTGGAGCCGGTGACCCGGCCCCGGCGCAGCAGCCACAGGCCGGCCACGGCCAGGGCGGCGGAGAACCCGGCGAGGCCGATCATCAGCCGGAAGCTCCAGTAGGTGACGGCGAGGTTGGGGGTGTAGTCGACCTCGCCGAACTGGTCGGCGTACCGCTCGGTGTACTCCTCCTGGATGTCGTTCACGCCGGGCAGGTAGCTGTCCTCGCCGGAGAAGGAGCCGGTGCCGAGGAAGGAGGTCAGGCCGGGGATCTGGATCAGGTGGTGGACGCCCTCGCAGGAGTTGGACAGGTCGCCGATCGTCAGCAGGGAGAACGCGGCGGCCTCCTCGCCCTCGCACAGCGCCTCGGCCGCGGACATCTTCATGGGCTGCTGCTCGTACATGAGCTTGCCCTGGTAGTCGCCCGAGGCGATCACGCCGACGCCGGAGACGAGGATCGTCACCAGCCCGACGTAGGCGCCGGCGCGCCAGACCTTGCGGGCCTCGTGCTCCCGGCCCGCGCGCACGGAGCGGACGATCCACCAGCCGCAGATCCCCGCGACGAACGTGCCGGCGACCAGGAAGGAGGCGGTGATCGTGTGGGAGTAGGCGGCGATCAGGGTGTTGTTGGTCATCACCTCGAAGAAGCCGGCCACGCCGTCCAGCTCGGCGCGGCCCGTCTCCGGGTTGTACACGGCGCCGACGGGGTGCTGCATCCAGGAGTTCGCCGCGAGGATCCAGTAGGCCGAAAGGGTGGTGCCGACCGCGACCGCCCAGATGCAGGCGTTGTGCAGCCACTTGGGCAGCTTGCCCTCGCCGAAGATCCACAGGCCCAGGAACGTCGACTCGAGGAAGAAGGCGGCGAGGGCCTCGATGGCCAGCGGGGCGCCGAAGATGTCCCCGACGAACCGCGAGTACTCCGACCAGTTCATGCCGAACTGGAACTCCTGCACGATCCCCGTGGCCACACCCAGGGCGAAGTTGATCAGGAGCACCTTGCCGAAGAACTTCGTCAGCCGGTGCCACCGCGCGTTGCCGGTCCGCGTCCACGCGGTGTGCATGATCGCCACGAGGGTGGACAGGCCGATCGTGAGCGGCACGAGGATGAAGTGGTAGACGGTGGTGATGCCGAACTGCCACCGAGCGAGGTCAAGCGATTCCACCTGTCGGCCCTTCGGAGGTGCGGGACTGCTGCGGTTGCGCGCGGACCGGGGCCCGGGGCGCCGGTCGGTGCCCAAAGTTAGGCAGGCCCCACCGGTGCCGGCTGGGACCTAGGTCCCCCGAGATGACGGGCCGTCAGGATCGCGGCGCGTCGGCGGGAGCGGGTCGTGGACGCCTGTGCGATACTTCGTCATGGCTGGGGAACCGCTCCACACCGCGTTCTCCGGTCCGACGACGTCGCGACCGCATCGTTCCGGTCCACCTCGCGCCGCCCCGCCAGCCGGTGGGTGCGCTGCAGCAGGGGGCCGGTGACCTTGGCCGAACCGCCAGCACGGCTGGTCGGCAGGCCGACCGCCGTCGGCGCTCGAGCGCGCTGCCGCGCGTCCGGACGCAACCCAAGGACTTCCGTCCGCGGCTCGCGCCGCGGACGACGAACCGCCCACGGGCGCCGGTAGGTGTGGGCGGCGGCCGTAGGCCAGGGGAGCACCCCATGAACGACCAGATCGACAGCACCACCGACGGCGCGGCAGAGGAGCAGAAGCCGACGACGCAGCGCCGGTCCCGCTCGCGCCGGGCCACCAGCCCGGCCGGCGCACCCAGCGCCGCGCAGGCCGCCGCCGCGCAGGGCTCCGCCGCGCAGGGCTCCGCCGCGCAGGAAGGCGGGGCCCCGGCCGCCGCCGAGCCGGGCTCGCCGGAGGCTGCGGCACCCGGGCAGCCCGCGGCCGCCGACGCCGCCCAGGCGGAGCCCGCCGCGGCAGCCCCGGCGAAGAAGACCACCCGCACCCGCAGGGCGCCGGCCAAGAAGAAGGCGGCCGCGGGCGGGACCGACGCGGCCGCCGCCGAGGCCGCCGGCGGCGAGACCGCCGGCGCGGAGCCGCAGGCCGCCGCCGAGCCTGGCGCCGCGCCCGCCGAGGCCGCCGAGACGGCCCCCGCGAAGAAGCCACGCACGCGACGCGCGCCGGCCAAGAAGGCCACGGCCCCCGCCGAGCCCGCCACCGACCCGGCCGCCGCGGAGGCCGCCGCCGAGGATTCCACGGCGCCGGTCGCCGTCGCCGAGGATTCCACGACGCCGGTCGCCGTCGCTCAGGACTCCGCCGCGCCGGCCGCGGAGAAGCCCAAGACCACGCGCACCCGCCGCAAGAAGGCGGCCCCCGCCGCCGCGGAGGAGCCGCCCGCCGCGCAGCCGGCGGCCGCGCCCGCCGAGACCACCGCCGTGACCGCGGAGGTCACCCAGCCCGCGACCGGGCCGGTCGAGGGCTCCGGCGACGAGCTCGCCGGCCCCGCGCCGGCCGAGCTGAGCCCCCATCTCGCCGTCGAGGAGGTCGAGACCGCCGCCAACGGCGAGGCGGCCGCCAAGAAGCCCGGCCGCCGCAGCCGGCGCGCCACCGCCCCCGCCCGCTCGTCCGGGCAGAAGCTCGACGTTCTCGCGGAGCTCGGCGTCGCCAAGCCCGCCGACGAGGAGGACGAGGAGGAGTCCTCCGCCGGGGCGGTGACCGCCGCGACCGCGGAGACCGCCGGCGAGAGCGCCCCCACGCCCAACCAGGCGGAGGAGGACGGCGGACCGCGCCTCGCGGCCACGGCCCTGCTGTTCCAGGCGCCGGACCCGACCAAGGCCCGCACGCGCCGTCGTCGCGCCCAGTCGCCCGCGGGCGCGCCGCCCGTGGAGGCCGAGGCGCCCGGCACCACCGAGGCGGAGCCGGCCGAGGCCGAGGAGGCCGAGGCGCCCGAGTCGGCGGAGGAGGAGCACGCCGGCGGGCGCCGTCGCCGCCGCCGCGGCGGCCGGGGCCGGCGCAACCGGAGCCAGCAGGAGGCCGCCGAGGACGAGACCACCGAGGAGGAGTCCGCCGCCGAGTCGGCCGAGTCCCCCGAGGAGGCGTCGGAGGCCGAGGGCGAGACCGAGACCGAGGAGGAGGAAGGCACGTCCGGCTCGCGCCGGCGTCGTCGTCGCCGCCGCAGCGGCCGCTCCGCGGAGGCGGAGACCGGCGGGCGCGCCCGCGACGAGGTCACCGCGCTCAAGGGCTCCACCCGCCTGGAGGCCAAGCGCCAGCGCCGCCGGGAGGGTCGCGAGGCCGGCCGTCGGCGTCCCACCATCACCGAGTCCGAGTTCCTGGCCCGCCGCGAGGCCGTCGCGCGGACCATGGTGGTGCGCGAGAAGGACGGCCTGAACCAGATCGCCGTCCTGGAGGACGGCATCCTCGTCGAGCACTACGTCGCCCGGCACACGCAGACCTCGATGGTCGGCAACGTCTACCTCGGGCGGGTGCAGAACGTCCTGCCGTCGATGGAGGCCGCGTTCGTCGACCTCGGCAAGGGCCGCAACGCCGTGCTCTACGCCGGCGAGGTGAACTGGGACGCCGCCGGAATGGAGGGCCAGCCGCGCCGCATCGAGCAGGCGCTGAAGTCCGGCGACTCCGTGCTGGTGCAGGTCACCAAGGACCCGATCGGGCACAAGGGCGCGCGGCTGACGTCGCAGATCACCCTCGCGGGCCGGCACCTGGTGCTGGTGCCCTCCGGGGCCATGACCGGCATCTCCCGCAAGCTGCCCGAGAACGAGCGGGCGCGGCTGAAGAAGCTGCTCAAGGAGATCGTCCCCGCCGGCGCCGGCGTCATCGTGCGCACGGCGGCGGAGGGCGCCTCCGAGGAGCAGCTGCGCGCCGACGTCGAGCGGCTGACCAGGCAGTGGGCGGACATCGAGGCCAGGGCGAAGAGCGCCAAGAGCGCCCCGGTGCTGCTCAAGGGCGAGCCCGAGCTCGCCGTGCGGGTGGTGCGCGACGTCTTCAACGAGGACTTCGAGAGGCTCGTAGTCTCCGGCGACGGCGCGTGGGAGACCATCTCCGGCTACGTCAGGGAGCTCTCGCCGGACCTGGCCCACCGGATGCACCACTGGACCAGCCAGCAGGACGTCTTCTCCGAGTACCGGGTGGACGAGCAGCTCGCCAAGGGCATGGACCGAAAGGTCTGGCTGCCCTCGGGCGGCTCGCTCGTCATCGACCGCACCGAGGCGATGACCGTCATCGACGTCAACACCGGGAAGTTCACCGGCAGCGGCGGGACGCTGGAGGAGACGGTCACCCGCAACAACCTCGAGGCGGCCGAGGAGATCGTGCGTCAGCTCCGGCTGCGCGACATCGGCGGCATCATCGTCATCGACTTCATCGACATGGTCCTGGAGTCCAACCGCGACCTGGTCATGCGGCGGCTGCTCGAGTGCCTCGGCCGGGACCGCACCCGCCACCAGGTGGCCGAGGTGACCTCGCTGGGGCTGGTGCAGATGACCCGCAAGCGGGTCGGCCAGGGCCTGGTGGAGGCGTTCTCGACGCCCTGCGAGCACTGCGGCGGGCGCGGGTTCGTCGTGCACGAGCAGCCCGTGGAGAAGTCCGGCACCGGCAACGGCGTCGAGGAGAACGGCTCCCGTCGTCGCGGCCGCAAGGGCGGCGCCGCCCCGGCGCCGGAGCCGGTGGCCGAGCCGGCACGGGCGGAGGACCCGGGCGCCGCAGCGGCCCGAGAGGCCGTCAAGGCGACCCTGGCGACCATCGCCGCGGCGGCCGCCAAGGGGCACCAGGAGCACGAGCACGACGACGCCCACAAGGCGCCCGCCAAGCCGCCGCGCACGGGCGTGCTCGGTGACGAGGCGGCCCTGCTCGCCGGCGTCGACGCCAGCGAGGCGGCCAACGTGGTCGCAGCGGCCGAGGTGACTGGCCCCGAGCAGGGCGACGTCGTCGCGGCGGAGCTGGCCGCGGACACCGGCACGGTGCCCGCGCCCGTGGACGAGGCGGCGGCTCAGCAGGCCGCGGCAGCGGCGCCTGCGAAGGCGCCCGTGCGCGCCGAGGCCGCCAACGAGGCCCCGGCGACCGCGGCCGCGCCCGTGACCGCACCCGCGGAGGAGGCGCCCGCTGCACCGGCGCCCAAGCGAGCGCGGCGCAGCCGGCGAGCGGTCTCCAGCGGCGTGGTGACGCCAGGCGAGACGAAGATCATCACGCTGGACCTGCCGCAGCGGTAGGACCACGACGGCGGAGGGCCAGGACTTGCGGGTCCTGGCCCTTTGGCGTCCCGAGGTTGGTGGTCCACAGTTTCGCGAATCCCTAGGCGGGAACGGCGGGCCGCCGCTACGTTCGGCGCATGGCTCTGGGGGCAGGGCGGCAATGGCGCGTCATGGCGGCGGCCGCCGCCGCGGCCACGCTCGTCGCTGCGTGCAGCGCCCAGGCGGAGCCCGAACCCGCTCCTTCCTTGTCGGGGACGGCGGAGCCGTCGTCTGCCGAGCCGAGCGAGACGGCGACCTCGGAGCGTCCCGAGGTGGAGAAGCCGGAGCGGCCCGAGGCGATGCGCCGCGACGACGTCGCGGGGGCCGAGGCGGCGGCGCAGTACTTCCTGGAGCTGTATCCGTATGTGTATGCCACGGGTGATCTGGCTGAGTGGGAGGCGATGTCGCATCCGGAGTGCATTTTTTGCAGGAGTGTGGGGGAACAAGTCTCAGACTTACACGCAGGAGACGGGTACCAAGTGGGAGGCCGTCTGGACATCGTGCGCGTCGAGTCGCGTTCGCCTGGAGATGCGAGTGAGTTCTACGCAGTTTGGATTGATGCGAGTGAGTTGCGTGCCGAACGCAAAGACACAACGGGCAACACCCTGGAGATTTTCGAAGGTGGCCCGGTGGAGTTTGACTTCGCCCTGTCTTGGGACAGTGGCTGGTTCGTGCGTGGAGTAGAGGCCCGATCAGTCGTGAGTGAAGGCGGCACGAAATGAATCCGGCGGCCGTCCTGTTCGCATTCAGCGGGCTCGTCGCCGGGCTGCCGACCGCTACCACTGGGTCACTCACCGACGATCTGGGAACGACTGTGGAATTGACCCCAAATGATGATTCTTTCGACTTAGGTGTGTCGCGGCGCGAGTCAAGGATGGGAGAGGGCCATCGTGGCGGGCCTCGAAACCCTATTGCGGATGGGCAGGAGGGAGGGGAGCCGGCTTGTGGACAGTACGTCAATGTCGGCGGATTCAACTATCAGTACCGATATTGCGATGGCGATTTCACACCTGTGGACGAATTTTCCTTGACGCCAGCGCCAGGCGAGGTTGGTGAAGGAGACTTGGCGCAGCCCGTCTTGCTAACGCTTGCAGACCTCAGAGAGTTACCCATTGCGCCTGGCGGCCTAAATATCCAGCCCGACCAAGGCTGGGTCCTTATCAATGTTGACACGATCTTCTGGACAGAGGCAGCCGAGCAGACTTTTGACACCGTCGTGCTCGGCACGCCGGTCCAGGTTCGGGTAGCACCCGTCGACTACGCCTGGGACTTCGGGGACGGGGCGGCGCCGCTGCGTACGACCGACCCCGGCGCGCCATACCCGGACCACACGGTGGCACATGCCTACACCCGGAGCTCGGACCGTACTCGCGTCACGCTCACGACCCGCTGGGCAGGTGAGTTCCAGGTTGCCGGATCGGGGGTGTGGCAGCCCGTGGAGGGGCTGGCGACGACCACGGAGGTCTCGGCGCCGTTCGAGGTCCGCACCGCGCAGACCGCACTGACCGTCCGCTGAGTCGCGGGGGAGATCGGCCGGGGTGAGGTCTCGCTGGCCGTGTTGCTGGGATCGCTGCGCGAATCGGGGTCATCGCTCTACATATGACTTCTCGAGGAAGAGATGACATCTCGCGCGCTGGGGGCGGGTGGCGGGAGCATCGTCCGCGGCGGGCCGAGACGGCGCTCGGCGTGCTCGCCGGCGCGACGCGCGGCCGAGATTCGGGCCGGTGGCGCAGGCAGGGGAGATGCTCATCCACAATGGGTGCCCTCGGCATCAGACAGGAGAACAGCACCATGAGCAGATCCGTGCGTCCCAGGCGCGCCGCCGCCGGCGTCGTCGCGCTGACCGCGGCAGTCTTTCTGGCCGCGTGCACGCCGGGTTCGAACACCGCCTCCGACGACGGCACCGCGGCCCCGACCGACCCCGACGAGATCGTCACCGACGTCGCCTCGATGGGCGAGCAGACGCTCGTCGTGTGGGACCAGGAGGTCCGGGGTGGGCAGAAGGCGCAGATCGAGCGCCTCAACGCCGCGTTCGAGGAGCAGTACCCCAACATCACGATCGAGCGCGTGTCGCAGTCCAACGACGACCTCCAGACGACGCTGCGGCTGGCGCTGACCGGCAACGACGCCCCCGACGTCACCCAGGCCAACAACGCTCGCTCCCAGATGGGCCAGTTCGTCGGCGCCGAGCAGATCGTCCCGCTCGACGCCTACGCCGAGGCCTACGGCTGGATCGAGCGCTACCCGGAGAGCGTGCTCCAGGCGACGAGCTACAGCACGGACGGCGTGACCTTCGGTGAGGGCTCCCTCTACGGGCTCCCGCAGGTCGGCGAGGTCGTCGGGGTGTACTACTCCAATTCCGAGCTCGCCGAGCTCGGCCTGGAGGTGCCCCAGACGTGGGCCGACTTCGAGGCTCAGCTCGCGACCATCAGGGACGCCGGGCAGACCCCGCTGCTGCTGGGGAACCTCGACCAGTGGCCCGCCACGCATTACTTCGGGCCCATCCAGGGCGCCCTTGTCGACCCCGAGCAGATCCGCACGCTCGGCTTCGGCAACGAGGGCGCCAGCTGGACCACGCCGGAGAACGTCGAGGCGGCCACCAGGATCCAGCAGTGGGCGCAGAGCGGGTACTTCAACGAGGGCTTCAACGGCGCCGACTACGACGCCACCTGGCAGTCCTTCACCGAGGGAGCCGGTGTGTACCTGATCGGCGGCTCGTGGCTCGGGGCGGACATCGAGGCCGCGATGGGCGAGGACGCGGGCTTCTTCGCGCCGCCGCCGGTCGAGGCCGGCCAGGGGCCGCGGACCACCGGCGGCATCGGCATCCCGTTCACCATCACCTCGCAGGCCGCCAACCCCGACCTCGCCGCCGCCTACATCGACTTCATCACCAGCGAGGAGGCCATGGCGATCCTCGCCGAGGAGGGCAACATGCCCGCCGTGGACGCCGCCGAGCACATGCCCGACGGCGGCCTGCAGCGCGACATCTTCAACGCCTACAGCGAGGTCACCGAGAACGGCGAGCTGCTGCCGTACCTCGACTGGGCGACCCCGACCATGGGCACGACCCTCGGCCAGAACCTCCAGGCGCTCATGGCCGGGGAGACGACGCCGCAGGCGTTCACCGAGGCGCTCGAAGCGGACTATGCCGAGTTCGTCCAGTCCAACGGCTGACGGCGCGTCCCGGGACACCGCGGGGCGTCCCGGGACCGCTCCGGCGGTGGTGGTGGGCCGGAGCGGGTCCGCCGGGGCTCCGCTGCCGGCCGCGGGCGCGCCCCGGTCGCCCGCGCCGCCGGGCCGACGACGCTCGAAGTACGGCCTGGCGCCGTACGGCTTCCTGCTGCCGGCCTTCGCCATCTACGCGCTGTTCCTGCTCTACCCGCTCGGCCGGGCGGTGCAGATCTCGCTGTACGACTGGGACGGCCTGACCCTCGCGACCTTCGTGGGCCTGGACAACTACGTCGACGTCTTCGCCGACGACCAGTTGCGCGCCTCCTTCGAGCACGCGCTCGTGCTGATCTTCTTCTTCGCGGTGCTGCCGCTCGCCATCGGGCTGGTGCTCGCCGCCGTGCTCACCCGCGGGCAGGTGCGGGGCCTGGGCTTCTTCCGCACCATCGTCTTCCTCCCGCAGGTCATCGCCATGGTCGTCGTGGCGGTCGCCTGGCGGCAGATCTACGCCCCCGACGGGCTGCTCAACGACGCGCTGCGCGCCGTCGGGCTGGAGGAGTGGACCCGCACGTGGCTGGGGGACTTCACCCTCACGCTGCCCGCCGTCGGGCTCATCGGCACCTGGGTGTCCACCGGCCTGGTCACCGTGCTCCTGATGGCGGGGATGTCACGGGTGCCCACTGAGCTGTACGAGGCCGCGACGCTCGACGGCGCGGGCGCCGTCCGCAAGTTCTTCGCCATCACGCTGCCCGCGGTGCGCGCGGAGATCGTGGTCGCCCTGACCCTGACGATCATCGCCGCGCTGAAAACCTTCGACCTGGTCTACGTCACCACCTCCGGCGGGCCCGGGAGCACGACGACGGTCCCCGCCTTCGAGGTGTACCGGCGGGCGTTCCAGCTGGGCGAGGTGGGGTCCGCGGCCGCCGTGGCGGTGGTGCTGACGCTGCTGATCTTCGGGCTCAACGCGGCTGTCAACCGGCTGGGGGAGCGCGGGCGATGAGGATCTCCCCGGCCGAGCGTGCCGGCAACTACGTCATTCTGGTGCTCTTCTCCCTCGTCGCGCTGGCCCCGATCGTCACGATCCTGCGCACCGCCCTTGCGCCGGAGACCGCCGCGGACGCCGCCACCGGTGCCCCGCTGCACGTGGAGAACTTCGCCCGCGCCTGGGAGCAGGGCCGCTTCGGGGAGTACATGCTCAACTCCGTGGTGATCGCGGCGCTGGTGGTCGCGGTCGCGACGGTGTGCTCGATCATGGCCGGCTACGCCCTCGGCGCGTTCGAGTTCCGCGGGTCCCAGGCGCTCTTCTACCTGTTCCTGGTCGGCCTGATGGTGCCCACCGAGGCGATCGTGGTCCCGCTGTTCTTCGACTTCCGGACCGTCGGGCTGACCAACACCGTGTGGGGGATCGCCCTGCCGCAGATGGCGCAGTCCATCGCCTTCGGCACCTTCTGGATGCGCTCGTACTTTCGCGGCGCGAACCGCTCCATCGTCGAGGCGGCCCGGCTCGACGGTGCCGGTCACCACCGCGTGCTGTGGCAGGTCCTGGTGCCCGTCGCCCGGCCGGCGGTCGTGACGCTGGTGCTGCTCACCTTCATGTGGACGTGGAACGAGTTCCTCATCCCGCTGGTGATGTCGCCCAACGCCCAGCTGCGCACCGCGCCCCTCGGGCTGGCGCTCTTCCAGGGCCAGTACGTCCAGGGCACCACCCTGCTGGCGGCCGGCGCGGTGCTGGTGGCGCTGCCCGTCGTGGTGCTCTACCTGTTCCTCCAGCGGCACTTCATCCAGGGCATGCTCGAGGGCGCGGTGCGTGAGTAGCCGCCGAGGCCGTAACGTCGCGGGCATGAGAGTCGTCATCGCCGGCGGGCACGGCAAGATCGCCCGCATCCTCGAGCGCCACCTGTCCGACCGCGGAGACGAGGTCGTGGGCCTCATCCGCAACCCCGCGCACGCCGACGACCTGCGGGAGGCCGGGGCCGAGCCGGTCGTGTTCGACCTCGAGCGCGGCTCGGCCGAGGATCTCGCCCGCATCCTGGACGGTGCCGACGCCGTCGTTTTCGCGGCGGGCGCGGGGCCGGGCAGCGGCGCGGCCCGCAAGGACACCGTCGACCGGGGCGGCGCGGTGCTGCTCGCGGACGCCGCCGAGCGGGCGGGGGTGCGCCGGTACGTCATGGTCTCGTCCATGGGCGCGGACCGCGGCCGCGACGGCATCGCCGACGAGGTCTTCGCCGCGTACCAGGACGCCAAGAAGGCGGCGGACGAGGACCTCATGGCGCGCGACCTGGACTGGACGATCATCCGGCCCGGCGGGCTGAGCGACGAGCCCGGCACGGGCAAGGTCACCATGGCGCGCAGGACCGGCCGCGGCAGCGTCCCGCGTGAGGACGTCGCCCGCGTGATCTGCGCGGTGCTGGACGACCCCGGGACCTCCGGCCTGGTCACCGAGGTCATCACGGGCCCGGAACGGGTGGCCGTGGCCCTGGCGGAGCTGACCGACTGATCCCGGCACGCCCGTCCAGCCAGGCGGTGGCATCGTCGAGGCGCGCCTCGAGCTCGAGGACCGCGCAAGCCATCTCGTGCCGGTCCACGAGCCCGCGCGCCACCGCCCACCGGGCCACCTCGGCGACCACCAGCAGCTGCACCCGGGCGTCGTGCTCCGCCGGCATCAGCCAGGCCCGGTCGACGAAGCCGGGCAGCGTCGCGACCAGCGCCTCCGGTCCCGTCACGCGCACGACCGCGCCTGCGGGATCCAGCTGCCGCTCGGCGTCGACGAGCGCCCGCTCGGGCCGGGTCAGGAAGCGCTCGGCCTCCGTGTCCAGGTAGGTCTCCAGGTGCGCGCGCACGCGCCGCGCCCGGGCGCGCGTCGCAGGGTGCCGCAGCAGCGACGAGCGGGCGAAGAAGTCGGCGATGACCTCTGCGGCGGACACTGGCGGCGTCGTGTCGTCCATGGCCGGAGGATGGCAGCGGGCACCCACATCGGCGGCTTGCCACGCCCGTGGCTCACGCCCTCCGGCTCACGCTCCGGCTCACGCCCGTGGCTCACGCCTCCGGCTCACGCCCGTGGCTAACGCCTCCGGCTCACGCCCGTGGCTAACGCCTCCGGCTCACGCCCGTGGCTAACGCCTCCGGCTCACGCCCTCCGGCTCACGCCCATGGCCAACGCTCACGCCCCCGGCAGCACCCGCGGCTCGAGGCGCTCCTCGACCACGTCGCCGCCGGGGTCCAGCCGCACGGCGTAGGCGGCCTTGCCGGGGCGCTCGGTGACCGCCTCGGCCACGTGCGTGCCCCGGTAGACCAGCCCCACGCCGTCGTCCGTGCAGTACGTCAGGCCCAGCTCGCCGCTGCCCACGAGCTGGTGCACCAGCGGGCGGCGCCGCGGCTCGGAGTCGTAGTGCACCCCGTTGCCGTAGGGCAGCAGGCCGAGGCCGTCGTGGACGGCCCGCAGCTCGGGGCCGAAGGAGTCGGTGGTGCCCGAGGTGTGCCAGCAGATGGACCCGGCGCTGACGCCGGCGAGCACCACGCCCGCCCGCCACACGCGGCGGAAGACCTGGTCGAGCCCGTGCACCCGCCACACCGCGAGCAGGTTCGCTACCGACCCGCCGTCGACCCACACCACGTCCTGCTCGAGCAGGTAGCCCTCGACGTCGTCGACGTTGGGCATGGTGAACAGCTTGAGCGGGTTCAGCTCGAAACCGGCCTCGCGCGCCGCGTCGTAGCGGTCGGCGATTGCCGCGGCCTGGTCCCCGCCGGCCGTGCCGAGGTAGCCCAGCCGCGGCGCGCGGCCGGTGACGCCGGCGAGCTCGACGGCGTGGTGGACCAGCGGGCCGAACTCGACGCGGACGCGCCGGCCGGGCACGTAGCCGCCGGAGGTGGCCAGGATGGTGGGGGAGTCGGCGGGCACGGTATCCTCCTCGACGGTGGCGGCGGGCGCGGCGAGGCTATCGCGTGTGCCTGATCCCACACCGCTCGGGCGCCGGGCCGGGCCCCGGACATTTGCCCCGGGCGGCCGCCTCCCGTAACCTAGAGCGTCGGTGCGCCGCGGTGCGGCGCCCCCAGACCGAAGTCTTGCGCCACCCCCTCGGGCCACGCCCGGGCGCGGGTTGCGTCGAGAGCACAGCCGAAACGACAGAGATGAGCAGCAACGTGGTGTACGCGATCGTCAAGGCCGGCGGCCGGCAGGAGAAGGTGTCCGTCGGCGACGTCGTCGTCGTCGACAAGCTGACCGGTGAGGTCGGCTCGACCGTCGAGCTCGAGCCGATCATGCTCGTCGACGGTGACAAGGTCACCACGGCCGCCGGCGACCTGGGCAAGGTCAAGGTGACTGCCGAGATCGTGCGGGCCGAGAAGGGCCCGAAGATCTCGATCATGAAGTTCAAGAACAAGACCGGCTACCGCAAGCGCCAGGGTCACCGCGCGCAGCTGACCCGCCTCAAGGTCACCGGCATCAAGTAAGTCCGCGGCCCGCACGGGCCCGTTCCTGGTTACTGAAGACGAAGAAAGCAGGTTCGAGATGGCACACAAGAAGGGCGCCAGCTCCTCCCGGAACGGCCGCGACTCCAACGCCCAGCGCCTCGGTGTGAAGCGCTTCGGCGGTCAGGTCGTCAAGGCCGGCGAGATCATCGTGCGTCAGCGCGGCACCCACTTCCACCCCGGCAACAACGTCGGCCGTGGCAAGGACGACACCCTGTTCGCCCTGGGGGCCGGCGCCGTGGCGTTCGGCACCCGCCGCGGGCGCAAGGTCGTGGACATCGTCCTGGCGGACGCCTGACCGACCCGCACAAGCCCACCAGGGGCGGACGGCGCGATGCCGTCCGCCCCTGCGGCGTGTGTGGGCCCGCGACCTGTGTGAGGCGCAGACTGAGCAAGGCGGGCCGCCCGGCACCCCGGTGCGCCCGAAAAGACGAAAGAGGACGACGGCGATGGCCACCTTCGTAGACCGCGTGGTGCTCCACGTGGCAGCCGGTGACGGCGGGAACGGCTGCGCGTCGATCCGGCGCGAGAAGTTCAAGCCGCTGGCCGGGCCCGACGGCGCCAACGGCGGCAGGGGCGGCGACGTCGTCCTCGTGGTCGACCCCCAGACCACCACCCTGCTCGCCTACCACCACGCTCCCCACCAGCGGGCCCGCTCGGGCACCGCCGGCGCGGGCGACATGCGCGCGGGAAAGACCGGCGAGGACCTGATCCTGCCGGTGCCCGACGGCACGGTCGTGAAGTCCATGGACGGCGAGGTGCTCGCGGACCTCGTCGGCGTCGGCACCCGGTTCGTGGCCGCCACCGGCGGGCACGGCGGCCTGGGCAACGCCGCGCTGGCGTCGCCGAAGCGCAAGGCGCCCGGCTTCGCCCTGCTCGGCGAGGAGGGCGAGAAGGTCGACCTCGTCCTGGAGCTGAAGTCCGTCGCCGACGTCGCGCTCGTCGGCTTCCCCAGCGCCGGGAAGTCCTCGCTGATCGCGGCCATGTCTGCCGCGCGGCCCAAGATCGCCGACTACCCCTTCACCACGCTGGTGCCCAACCTCGGCGTCGTGCAGGCCGGCGCCGAGCGGTACACGATCGCGGACGTGCCCGGGCTCATCCCCGGCGCGTCCCAGGGCAAGGGCCTGGGCCTGGAGTTCCTGCGGCACATCGAACGCTGCGCCGTCATCGTGCACGTCCTGGACTGCGCCACCCTGGAGCCCGGCCGCGACCCGGTCACGGACCTCGACACCATCGAGGCGGAGCTCGCCGCCTACGCCGGGGACCTCGACATCGCGGGCGGCCGGGTGCCGCTCATGGAGCGCCCGCGGGTCGTGGTGCTCAACAAGATCGACGTGCCCGAGGCCCGCGACCTCGCCGAGCTGGTCCGACCCGACCTCGAGGCCCGGGGCCTGCGGGTCTTCGAGGTCTCCACGGCCAGCCACGAGGGCCTGCGCCAGCTCTCCTTCGCCCTCGCGGAGATCGTCGCCAGGGCCCGCGCCGAGGCGCCGGCGGCGGAGGCCGCCCGGGTGATCCTGCGGCCCAAGGCTGTCGACGACGCGGGCTTCACGGTCACGCGCCGCACCGGGCCCGACGGCGACTTCTTCCAGGTGCGCGGCACCAAGCCGGAGCGCTGGGTGCGCCAGACCGACTTCAACAACGACGAGGCCGTCGGCTACCTCGCCGACCGGCTGGCCCGGCTGGGCGTCGAGGACCAGCTGTTCAAGGCGGGGGCCGTCGCCGGCGACACCGTCGTGATCGGGGACGTCGAGGGCGGCGTCGTCTTCGACTGGGAGCCCACCCTGCAGACCGGCGCCGAGCTGCTCGGGCCCCGCGGCACCGACCTGCGCCTGGAGGAGGCCGCCCGCCCCACCCGCGCCGAGAAGCGCCGGGGCTACCACGACCTCATGGACGCCCGCGCGGCGGCCCGCGAGGAGCTGTGGACCGAGCGGCAGGCCGGTCACTGGGTCGAGCCCGACGACGAGGACTGACTGTGAGGGCTACTTCCGCATCCTGTCGGATGGCCGGCTGTGGGTCCGTGGCGTCGAGCTGGAACCTTCGCGACGGGCGCGGGGCGGCCGTCGGGCGTGCGGGCACGAGCGGTCAGCGTTCGTTCAGGCGCTCGACGTAGGGTAGGCGGTCGCGGTGGAAGCGTTCTGCCGTGCGAACGGCAGGAGGAGCATGTCCACGTCCGAGGAGCACGCGCGCACCGACGGTGCGCCGGCAACGACCGACTCCGGCGCGACCGGGTCCACGGCCCAGCCCGCGACCGGCGTCCCGGCTGAGCAGCCGGCCGCGGCCGACGGCGCCGCGCAGGCGAGGGAGCCCGCCGCCGATCACGACGACGCGGCCGGGAAGCGGGCCGCCGATCACGACGACGCGGCCGGGGAGCCCGCCGCCGATAACGACGACGCGGCCGGGAAGCGGGCCGCCGATCACGACGACGCGCCCGGGGACCGGTCCGTCGGGCGGCTGCTCGCCGCCGTCGTCGCGATGACCGTCGCCGCGGCGTTCGCGGTCACGGCGCTCGTCGTGCCGTACCTCAACACCGCGCCCCGCGGGGTGCCCGTCGGTGTCACCGGAGAGTCCGCGTCGCAGTTCGGGCAGATGCTCGACATGCTCCAGCCGGGCGCCTTCGAGGTGACCTCGTACGACGACGCCGACGCGCTGCGCGAGGCGACGCTCGACCGTGAGGTCTACGGCGGCTTCGCCGTCGAGCAGGAGAGCGCCACTGCCGTCGTCGCCACGGGCGGCAGCGCCGTGCTCGGTCAGTTCCTCTCATCCATCGGCTCGTCGCTGGGAGCCACGGTCGAAGACGTCGCGCCGGGCTCCCAGCAGGACACCACCGGGTACGGCCTGCACGTAGCCGCGACGGTGGCGGCGCTGGCCGCTCTGCTCGGCGCGGTGGCGATCGCGCGGGCCGTGCCGCGCCGGCTCGGCGTCCAGCTGACCGGCGTGCTGGCGCTCGCCGTGGCCCTGGGCCTGGCGGTGGCGGCCGTGCTGCAAGCCGTGGGCTCCGTCGAGGGTGCCTTCGTCCAGGTGGCGGCGGTGACGGCGGTCGCCGTGCTGGCCGTAGCGACGCCGGCGCTCGCGCTCACCCGCCTCGGCGGGATCTGGGCCCCCGCGCTGTTCGCCCTCGTCATCATCGTGCCCGGCATGAGCCTGTCCGGGCTGACGTCCGCCCCCGAGATGCTGCCCGCCGGCTTCGGCACCATTGGTCAATTCCTGCCGCAGGGCGCCTACGGCTCCCTCGTGCAGTCGGTCGCCTTCTTCGGCGGGGGCGGGGCGCTGCAGCCCCTGCTGGTCCTGCTCGGCTGGGTCGTCGTCGGGGCGCTGCTGGTGTGGCTCGCCGTCGCCCGGACCCGGTCCGCCGCCGGCCGCGCCGCCGTGGAGGCGGAGATCGCCGCGCTCGAGGCCGAGGCCGATGAGGACGAGGCGGACGCCGCGGTCGCGCCGCAGAGCCGCGACGCCGCCGAGGCGTCCGGGACCCATGACGGGGCCCCAGGCGACGCGGACGTGCACGACGGCCGGCCGGTGCCGGGGGAGGGCGCGCCGCCCACCGCGCGCTGAGCCTCCGCGGCCTGCCGTCGGCACGCCTGCAGCACCCCGGGCCCCTGGCAGCAGCCAGGGGTCCGGCGCCGTCTCGGGCTGCCGGGCGGGGCGCGCCGTGCCACGGTTGGAGCATGGACCAGGAGAACAAGAAGCCGGGTACCGCCGACCTGACGTTCGGCGGCGCCGAGACCTCGCCCAACAAGGACGACGAGCTCCCGACCCCGACCGCGGTCCAGGGCGACGAGGGGGGCGGCGACCCCAACGCGGGCGCCCACCAGGACAGCCGGCACGGAGACGACGCGCTCTAGTCTCGACGTCGCCTCGGCCTCGCGGCCGTGGGGGCGCGCCTGGTCCGCCCTGCATGACCTTCAGCGGCGAGCACGTGTCCCGCGCCGGCCGACGGAGGCGTGACCATGCGCTCCCCACCGCGAGTGTGGCAGTCCTGGAGTCTTCTCGACCGCGAGTGCGACGTTCCTGGTGTCTTCCGACGGCCCGGGAGCCCGTGAACGTCGCAGCCGACGTGCCACGCGTGCCAGGGCCGGAGCGTCCTCCTCGGACCGGCGCGCGCCCCGGGGCGCCACGCCCTACCCGGGCGGGATGTTGTGGTTGAGCCGGAACAGGTTCGCCGGGTCGTACCGGCGCTTGAGCGCCACGAGCCGCTCGAGCTTCTCGGGGCCGTAGACGGCCGCCGCCTGGGCGTGCCAGTCGTGCACGTCCTCCCGGCCCATGAAGTTCACGTACTGCCCGCCCGTCGCGAAGGGCGCCATGTCCTGTGCGAGGCCCCGCACGAAGGCGGTGCGCTCGCGGTCGTCGCCCGGGTCGGCCCAGAACCCGTAGACGTTCAGCCAGAAGCGGGCGTCGCGCGCGGGGAACGGCGTGGCGTCGGCGGGCACCCGGGCGAACGCGCCACCCATGTGGTGGATGTCGAAGGCCGTGCCCGTCCAGGTCTGCTCGGTCGCGCGGCGCACGAGGACGTCGATGACCTCGGCGTCCAGCCGGTCGAACGCGGCGTTCTTCCAGTACGCGCGTGAGCCCTTGGGGAACAGCTCGTCCATCCCGCTCTGCCATGCCGTCCACGGGGTTGGCGCCACCACCGCGCCGTCCGGCGGTGCGGCGTCCCGCAGCAGCCCCGCCACCCGGGCGCCCTCCTCCTTGTCCGGCGAGGCCCAGGCGAAGCCGACCAGCATGACGTGCTCGTCGCCGAGCTCCCACGACGCCGGCGGGACCAGGACGGAGACGATCGACTGCATCTCGTCGGGCAGGTCCCGTGTCCACGCCTCCCACGCGGCCAGCGCGCCGGTCCAGTGCTCCGGGCTGTACACGAGGTTGCCCGCGTAGACCTCGGCGGGTAGCGGATGGGCGCGGAACGTGAAGTACGCGACGACGCCGAAGTTGCCGCCGCCACCCCGGATGCCCCAGAACAGGTCCGGGTTCTCCTCCGCGCTCGCCCGCACGGTGCGGCCCTCGGCGGTGACGACCTCGGCGGAGAGAAGGTTGTCCGCGGTCAGGCCGTGGGCGCGGGTGAGCCAGCCCAGGCCGCCGCCCAGCGTGAGGCCGGCGACTCCGGTGCCCGAGACGACGCCCAGGGGGACGGCCAGGTCGTGGATCGTCGTGGCGGCGTCGACGTGGGCCAGGGTGGCGCCGCCCTCGACGCGCACCGTGGAGGTGGGGGCGTCCACCTCGACGAAGTTGAGGCTGCCCAGGTCCAGGACGATGCCGCCGTCGGTGGTGCCGTTGCCCGCGACATTGTGCCCGCCGCCTCGCACCGCCAGCGGCAGGCCGGTGTCCGCGGCGAACTCGATCACCGGGCCGATGTCGCCGACGGTCGCGGCGCGCACGACGGCGATGGGGTACCGGTCGATCATCCCGTTCCACACCAGGCGCGCCTCGTCGTAGCCAGGGTCGCCGGGCAGCATGACGATGCCGCCCACCCGCCGGCGCAGCGCCTCCAGCAGCTCCGGGGTAACTGTCGTGCTCATCCTCGACCACCACCGTCCAGCCGGCCGGCCCGGACACCGGCGTGGGTCCGCCGGGCGCGGTGCGCCGGGGTGCTCCGGTGCGCCGCGCTCCGGTACTCGTGCGCGATTGTTCCGGCCCGCGCCCGGCGGGACAAGTGTTGCCGAACGCCCTTCCGCGGGCGTCCGCCCGGGAGGATGATGCGAGCCGGCGTGGCCCCCCGCCCGCCGCCGCGCCCGTGCGCGGCCCCCGCCGGAGAGGTGGCTGAGATGACCGTTCCCTTCGCGGGCCTCATCGCGGACGGCGAGCAGGAGGTGCTGCTGACGGGCCCCCTCGGCGTGGTCGAGATGCTGCCGGCCGCGGCGACCGGCGGGGTGCTGGCGCTGGTGAGGCACCCGCTGGCGGCCCGGGCCCTGGGTGCCCCGCTGCACACCCACACCCGGGAGGACGAGTACTCGGTGGTGCTCGAGGGTCTCGTCGGCATCCAGGTGGGGGAGGAGGTCGTCGAGGCGGGTCCAGGTGACGTCGTCGCCAAGCCGCGCGGTGTGCCGCACGCGTTCTGGAACCCCACCGACGCGCCGGCGAGGCTCATCGACGTCGTCGTGCCCGGCACGTTCGTCGGCTACTTCCGTGAGCTCGGGGAGCTGATGACCGGCGGCGGCCCGGACCCGCAGAAGCTGCTGGCGCTCGCGGACCGGTACGGCCTGCGGATGGACCTCGACTCCGTCCCCGACCTCGTCGAGCGGTACGGGCTCGTTCCTTTTCCTGGGTGACCTCCGGACTCCGGTCGGACCTCCCTTCTGCAAAGGCGACCTCAGCGTCAGGTCGGGGAACGCAGGGCCGGAATGGCGCCTGCAACGCCGTTAGCCGCTATTTGCGCGCCAGAAATGTCATGGCTTCCATAGGCCACGGCTGTGTTACCTGTGGACGAGGTGGCAACAAGGACCCATATGTGAAAATCCGAGGAGGATGTTCCGGGTTTTCCACAATCTCAATTCACAGGCGATTTCCTCTTGCCCGGTCGAACGCATGTTCGATACATTTGCCGCAGAACCGGCGACGGCGGGAGGTGGGGGCATGGCACCGAGCGCAACGCCGGCCGCGGTCTTGGCCACCGGGATCGCGGACCTGCAGCGCCTCCTGACGGAGCTGCAGGACGTCGATCTGCACGAGCTGCCGGGAGAGGCGGTGGTGGAGGCGCTGGACGGCCTCGAGCAGGTGCGCCGCAAGACCGAGGCGCTGACCGCGAGGGCGCTGGCGACCATCGAGGCCGACGGGATGTGGGCCCTGGACGGCGCTCGGTCCATGGCCGCGTGGTACCGCGCGCGGTCCGGGAAGCACCAGGCGAGCGCCGCGCGCGAGATCCGTCGGGCGCGGGCCATGCGGGACCATCTGCCCCAGACCGCGGCGGCGCTGGCCGCCGGCACGATCAGCGTCGACCACGCCCAGGCGATGGTGCGGCTGGCCGCGGACACCGACGTGCGGCGCGACCGCCTGCGTGACCCGGACGTTGGGGAGGCCTTCCTCCTGCAGCATGCCAAGAGGCTCGACGCGTCGGACTTCACCGTGGCCGTGCAGCAGTGGGGCCTGAGGGCCGACCCGGACGCCGCGGACCGGGCGTACCGGGAGGACGGCGCCCGCGAGGAGTTCTACCTGGCGGAGACCACGGACGGATTCGTCCCCGGCGGGTGGCTGTCGAAGACCAGCGGGAAGCTGCTCATGACAGCGCTGGCCGCGCGGACCGGCACGCCGTCGCGGACGGACAAGCGCACGCCCGCGCAGCGCCGCGCCAACGCGCTGGTGGGCCTGGCCCAGCTCGCGCTCGACTCCGGCACGCTGCGGCCCGGCGCCCGGATCCGGCCGCACCTGGCGGTCATGGTGCCGTTCGAGACCCTGCAGCGCCTGGTCGCGGCCTGCGCGCCGCGCCACCGGCCCGGTTGCCGGCCCACCGTCGCCCACCGGGGGGCGGCATTCGGTCTCAACCCGGGCCGAGGTCTCGACCCGGACCTCGCCGGGCTCCCCGGAGGCGACCGGCCCACGGGACCCGCCGTGCTGGAGGCGGATCGCGGCACCCGGGGTTGCACGTGCGGGGCAGCGGACCCGGAGGCGGTCATCGGCGCCGATGTCGACGCGTCCGCCATGGGCGGGGTGGAGCCGGCCACCTACGACGACGGTTCACCGCTCCCGCCGTCGCTGCTGGCACGGCTGGCCTGCGGCAGCCAGATGCATCGCGTGGTGTTCGGACCGGACTCCGAGGTCCTGGACCTCGGGCGCGAGGAGCGCCTGTTCAGCGCGGCGCAGACGCGCGCCATCATCGCCCGGGACAAGAGATGTCAGTACCCGAACTGCAATGCCCCGCCGGGCGAGGGGGAGATCCACCACAGCCTCTACTGGTGGGCGCAGTTCGGGTCGACCAACCTCAGGCTCGGCATCCTGTTGTGCTGGTTCCACCACGACTACGTCCACGCCCACGGCATCAGCATCGAGCGCCGCAGCGGCGCCTGGACCTTCAAACGGCGAGACGGATCCACCGTCGGATCCGCGGCCGGCTGATCCGCAACGTCAGCGGGGGGGTGCGTGCGGGTGCTGGCCTGCGTCTCGGTCCTGCATCCACGCCTCCCTCGAGGTCGCAGTGCGCCGATGTGCGGCGGGTGCGGTACCGGGTCGGCGCCGACCGTCCGCCCTCGCGCGGGGTCCGACAAACCCAGAGTGTCCCAGGGGCCACGGCGGCCGGACGTGCGCGCAGGTGGGCCACGGGGTGCGGGATGATGCGGGTGTGAAGCATCCCCTCACCGAGCGCCGCAGCGTCGCCACCGCCGCGCGGATCGTGGTCAAGGTGGGCTCGTCGTCCCTGACCGCGCCGGACGGCCGGCTGGACCTGCCCGCCCTGCGCCACCTCGTCCACGTGATCGCCGAGCGGGGCGCCGCCGGCCAGCAGGTCGTGCTGGTGTCGTCCGGTGCTATCGCCGCGGGCATCATGCCGCTGGGGCTGCCCGGCAAGCCGAAGGACCTTGCGACGGCGCAGGCGACGGCGAGCGTGGGGCAGGGTCTGCTGGTGGCGCGGTACACGGAGTCCTTCGCCTACCACGGCCAGCGGGTGGGGCAGGTGCTGCTGACCGCCGAGGACCTGATCCGGCGCACGAACTACGCCAACGCGCAGCGCGCGCTGGAGCGGCTGCTCACGCTCGGCGTCGTCCCGATCGTCAACGAGAACGACACGGTGGCGACCGACGAGATCCGCTTCGGCGACAACGACCGCCTCGCCGCGCTGGTCTCCCACCTGGTGCGGGCCGACGCGCTGGTGCTGCTCACCGACGTCGACGGCCTCTACGACGGTCCGCCGTCGCGCCCCGGGACCCAGCTGATCCGCACGGTCCGGGGGCCGGCGGACCTGGCCGGGGTGGAGGTGACCGGCCGGGGCAGCGACATCGGCACGGGCGGCATGGTCACCAAGCTCGACGCCGCCTCCATCGCCACCCAGTCGGGCATCCCCGTGGTGCTCACCTCCGCGGAGAACGTCGAGCCCGCGCTGGCCGGGAAGGAGGTGGGCACCTGGTTCGCGGCCACCGGCAAGCGCAAGTCCGCCCGCCGGCTCTGGCTGGCGCACGCGGCGCAGGTACGCGGCCGGATCTACCTCGACGCCGGCGCGGCCCGCGCGGTGACGGACGGCAAGCGCTCACTCCTGGCCGCCGGGGTGGTGGGCGTCGACGGCGACTTCGAGGCCGGTGACGCCGTCGAGCTGGTCGGGCCCGACGGGGTGGTGGCGCGCGGGCTCAGCGCCTACGGGGCCGTGGAGATCCCGGACATCATGGGCAAGTCCACCCACCAGCTCGTCGAGGACGGGGAGATGCACCCGCGCGCCGTCGTCCACCGGGACGACCTCGCGCAGGTGCGCGTGCGCCGCCGGCGCTAGGGCTGCCCAGGTACGCCGAGGCCAGGCTGCGGCGGGTGCGACGGCCGTGCTGCCGGGGCCGAACGTGTCAGGGCAGGCGCGTGTGCGGGCCCACCTGGTGGTAGGCGCGGTCGGCGTAGACCAGGGGGTCCGGGCGGCGGCCGTGCTCCGCGAGCTCGGCGCGGACGGTGACCAGGAGGCTGTCCCCGACGGGTACCCGCTGCTCGACGCGCCCGCGCACCCAGGCGGTGGTGCCCTCGAGCACGGGCTCGCCCGTCGGCAGCGGCAGCCAGTCCCGGACGGCGAACCTGTCGATGCCGCTGGTGGCGAACCGGGCGGCGGTCTCGCGCTGGTCCTCGGCGAGGAAGTTGACCACGACGGCGGCCACGGCTTCGATGGCGGGCCGCGCCGAGGACGTGGCGGCCACGGAGAACGCCAGCACGGGCGGGCCGCGGACACCGAGATGACGGACGTCGCGGTGAAGCCCACGGGGCCGTCGGGGCAGCGCAGGGTGATGACGGCGACCCCCGCGGGGTGGTGGCGGAAGACGCCCTTGAAGTCGGCGGCGCTGATGCCTCCGGGCCCCGTCACCGGCTCGGGGGCATGCTGCCCGGCGGCGGGTCCCAGGGTGCGCCGCGCGGCGCCGGGCCCCAGGGCGCGCTCACGCCGGGCGAGGGCGGACGTCTGCGCGCTCATGGGGCCTCCTGGGTAGGGCGGGGCAAGCACGGTCGGCTCGACGGGGCCGACGCTAGGTGGGCCCCCGCGGGTGCGGCCTGCGCCGTCGGGGCCCGTCTCGCCACCAGAGACGGAGCCTGGCGGATCCTGGACCGCTCTCACATCGCGAGAACCCGGCCGGCCAGACCGCATCCGCCGACGCCGCGCAGGGACGCTTCCACCGATCGCCCGCCGTCCGTTGCGTGAGACGCGCCGCCCGGATGGTTGACGCCTCACGCGCGTGCCCCATAACGTCAGCCCCAGGTTTGGAGTACCAGTGCGCACCGACGGTGCGCTAAGCCCCGGCTTGCTGGTCGGCAACCCCCCACGTGCGGGGGGTGCCCCGGGTGACAACCTGGTCCCGTCACGTGGCGGGGCAACGACGACGCACCGCCAAGGTGCATGGCACGAAGGAAAACGCGCGACATGAACACGCACACGGGCCCCGGGCAGAACGCTTTCTCGCCTCGCCGCTCCATGTGCATGTCCATGTGCTGCCGAATGTCCGCCTGAGGACGTTCCCCGCGATGCCCCGGCGCGATCCGCGCTGACGCATCACCCCTGACCTTCCCCCCGCCCCGCCCGGGTGACACGGCGCGGCGCGGGACCAGGCGGTCGGGCATTCCTTCCTGCTTCCCGCGCGCAGCGCGCGACGACACCCTTGGACGTGCATCCCCATGACTGTCTCCTTCCTTCCGGACCGCTCCACCCGCCCCACGTCCACCGGCGCTCTCCTCGGTCTCGACCTCACCGGCCTGGGCGTGACCTGCGAGTCGCAGGTGCCCTCCGCCGACCTGCCCGTGGAGAAGGCCGACCTCGCCCGCCTGGCCTCCTACACGCGGGCCGCGCACCTGGGCGGCGTCAGCTTCGTCTCCCTGGGCGAGCAGTTCCGGCTGCGCAGCGACCTGCGGCTGCGCCCCGACGCGTGGCTCGACCCGGTCGTCGCAGCCCGGCGTATCGGCCCGCACGCCGCCGCCGGCCTGGTTGCCGCCGTCCCCCAGGACGCCGACCTCGTCGCCGTCGTCGGCCAGCTCAAGGACATCCCGCAGGCCGCGGGTTCCTGGGCCGGCCTCGAGCTGTCCCACCGCGGCGACGGCGACCGGTTCGCCCGCTCCCTCGAGGCCCTGGGGCGCTCCTTCGCCACGGCCCGCACCCGTGGCCCCCGCCCGCGCGTGGTGGTCCCCGTCGCCGCCGAGGCCGAGATCGAGGCCGCCGGTGCCTTCGCGGACGTCGTCCGCATCCGCGAGCAGGACCTGGAGTGGGCGCGCGAGCTGCGCTACGCGGTGCGCTCCGCGGCACGCGCCGCCGGGCGCCAGGACGTGCGCGTCCTCGTCGACCTGCGCACCGTGATCTCCGCCGACCGAGCCGCGGCCCGGGAGCGGGCCGCGCTGATCGCCGACATCGACGGGCCGGGCGCCTCGTGGGCCGGCGCGCTGGAGGCGGTCGGCACGGTCGACGACGTCGCGGGGACCATCGACCGCTGGGTCACCGCGGGCGCGGCCGACGGCTTCGTCGTCCTGCCCGGGTCGGTCCCGGCCGACGTCGCGGCACTCCTCAAGGGTCTGCTGCCGGAGCTGCGCCGGCGTGGGATCGTCGCCGAGCGTCCGGCCGAGGCAGCCGCCACGCGCACGCCGGCGCCCGCGACCGCCCGCGGTGCCGCCGGGCGCGCCGCCCGGACGGCGCCGGCCGCCCGACCCGAGGTCGTGGCCGTCGCCGGCTAGCGGGGCGGACCGCACGCTGACGCAGGGTGGGGTGTGCGCCCGCACGCTGGCGCAGGGTGGGGTGTGCGCCCGCACGCTGGCGCAGGGTGGGTGTGCGCCCGCACGCTGGCGCAAGGGGCGGGGCGCGCGCAGACGGCGTCCGCAGCCGAGGCCGTCGGCCCGCGGCCCGGGTGCCGGGTGCGCCCGGGGGTGCCAGCCTGGGTCGCATGACACGGTTCGGCTACACCCTGATGACCGAGCAGAGCGGCCCGAAGGAGCTCGTGCACTACGCCGTCGAGGCGGAGCGGCGGGGGTTCGACTTCGAGGTCTCCTCCGACCACTTCTTCCCGTGGCTGAAGGAGATGGGGCACTCGCCCTACGCCTGGTCGGTGCTGGGGGCCGTCGCCCACGCCACCGAGCGGGTGGAGCTGATGACCTACGTGACATGCCCGACGATGCGGTACCACCCGGCCGTCGTCGCCCAGAAGGCCGCCACGCTGGGGCTGCTCAGCGACGGGCGGTTCCTGCTCGGGCTCGGCGCGGGGGAGAACCTGAACGAGCACGTGGCCGGTCACCGCTGGCCCGCGGTCGGGGAGCGCCACGACATGCTCGAGGAGGCGCTCGTCATCATCCGCGACCTTCTGGACGGGCACGACCTGACGTTCGAGGGCGACCACTTCCGCGTCGACTCCGCACGGCTGTGGGACCTGCCCGAGTCCCGGGTGGAGATCGGCGTGGCCGTCTCCGGGCCGCAGTCCGTCTCCCGCTTCGCCCCCCTGGCCGACCACCTCGTCGCCACCCAGCCGCAGCGCAAGACCCTCGAGCGGTGGGCGGCGGCGCGCTCGGACGCCGGGCTGACCGCCTCGCGCGCCATCGGGCAGATCCCGATCTGCTGGGACACCGACGCCGACGCGGCCGTCCAGCGGGCGCACCGCCTGTTCCGCTGGTTCGGCGGCGGCTGGCACGTCAACGCGGACCTGCCGACGACGCGGGCGTTCGCGGACGCGACGCAGTTCGTCCGGCCCGAGGACGTGGCCGGGTCCATCCCGTGCGGGCCGGACCTCGACGCCATCGTCGAGGCCGTCTCCGCGTTCTGGGAGGCCGGCTTCACCGACGTCGCGCTGGTGCAGGTGGGCGACGAGAAGCAGCAGGAGTTCCTGGACCGGGCGGCCGAGCCGCTGCTCGAGAAGCTGCGGGACGCCGCCCCGGCCGGCGAACCGGTCTGAGCCCACGTCCGACCCACCGGCCGCACGTCGCTGCCCGCGGCCAGTGCCGACCCACCGCGCGGACCCGCCGCGCGGACCCGCCGCTCCGGACGGCCGGGTGGTCTAGCGTCGCCGGGCGTCGTAACGCAGCGCCACGATGCCGGAGGCATACGCCTTGGCCTCCAGCAGGGTGAGGTCGCGGCGCCCGGCCTCCGCGGAGAGCAGGGAGCGCCCGGCGCCGATGACCACCGGGATGACGCGCAGCTGCAGTTCGTCGACGAGGTCGGCGGCGAAGAGGGAGCGCGCGAGGGAGATGCTGCCCCACACGACGATGTCCCCGCCGTCCTGCCGGCGCGCGTCGGCGACGTGCTCGGTGGCGCTGCCGCGCACGACGCGGGCGGGTGGGTAGCCACCCCACGGCGCCTCGGTCAGCGTCGAGGAGTAGACGACCTTCGGCGTGGTGTTGACCATCTCGGCCATCACCTCTGCCTCCGCGGCCGCGGTGGGCCAGTAGCCGGAGAACATGGCGTAGGTGGCGGCGCCGAGGGCGATGGTGTCCACGCCGGCCAGCTGTGCGACGTTGTCCCGGTCGACCTCGTCGTAGTCCGTCACGGCGCCGAAGAAGTCCAGGCCGCCGTCGGTGCCGGCGACGAAGCCGTCGGCGGTCGTCAGCTCCTGCACGATCACCCGGCGCACGGGCCAGCCCCGCCGCTACGCGGTCTTCTTCGCGGGCGCCTTCTTGCGGGTGGTACCACCGCGGGCGCCCTTCTTTGCCGCGGGCTCCTCCTCCTCGGCCTCCTTCGGCTTCGCCGCCGCGCGCTTGCGGGCGGGGGCCTTCTCGGCGGGCTCGTCGTCCGCGGCAGAGTCGGTCCCGCCGGCTGCGGCCGCGCGGCCACCGCCCTTCTTGCGGGACTCCTCGACCGAGCGGCGCAGCGCCTCCATCAGGTCGAGGACCTCGCCGCCCTCCTCCTCCGGCTGCTCACCGAAGGTGGCCTCGGTGGAGACCGCCTCGCCCTGCTCCAGCTTCGCCTCGATGAGCTGGCGCAGCTCGACCTGATACTCGTCCGTGAACTCGCCGGGCTCGAAGTCGGCCTCGAAGCTCGAGACGAGCGCCGAGGCCATCTGCAGCTCCTTGTCGCTGATGCTCACCTTCTGGTCGAGCTCGGGGAAGTCGGCCTCGCGGACCTCGTCCTCCCACAGCAGCGCCTGCAGCACGAGCACGTCGCCGCGCACCCGCAGCGCCCCTAGCCGGGTCTTGTCCCGCAGCGTGAAGTGGACGATGGCGGTGCGGTCCGTCTCCTCGAGGGTGCGGCGCAGCAGCACGTAGGACTTCGTCGACTTGGAGTCCGGCGCCAGGTAGTACGTCTTCTGCATCATGATCGGGTCGACCTGCTCGGAGGGGACGAACTCGAGCACGCTGATCTCCCGCGACCGCTCGGCCGGGAGCGAGTCGATGTCCTCCTCGGTCAGCACGACGGTGCGGTCGCCGTCGTCGTAGGCCTTCGCGATGTCCTGGTAGTCCACCGTCTTGCCGCACTTCTCGCAGCGGCGCTGGTAACGGATGCGGCCGCCGTCGGCGCCGTGGACCTGGTGGAGCTCGACGTCGTGGCTCTCCGTGGCGCTGTACAGCTTGATCGGCACGTTCACCAGGCCGAAGCTGACCGAGCCCTTCCAGATCGCACGCATGACACGTCCCCTTCCCGCGCCCGGGCCCGCGTGCCCCGGCGCATACCCGGTAGTGAACTAGCGGACCGGCGCCCGCGCCAGCGGTATGGCGCCGTCTCCGTCCTCCTCGCCGCCCTGCGGGCGGCGTGCGGATGCCTCAACGGACCGGCGGACCGGCGGCACCGGCGTGGCCGGCCGGTCGCGCGCCGGTGCCGCGCCGGCCGGGCGAGCCGAACGCGCGCGCGTAGCCGACCAGGCGGTCGGCGAGCTCGCCTGGCCGCGAGAGGTACGCCGCGTGGCTGCCGGGCATGGCGTCCGGCTCGAGACCGAGGCGCTCGCGGGCCATCCGTCGCAGGAAGTCGGGTGGGAAGAACCGGTCGTCCTCGAGCACGAGGTAGGCCGTGGGCACGTCGGGCCAGGCGGCCGGCGGCCACGGGTCGGACATCGGCCGGGCGGCCTGGTCGCGTCCCCGGCGGAGCGCCTCGGCGGCGAGCGGCGGGGCGACGTCGTGCATGAACGTCGCGACGAGGGCGTCGTCGTCGTCCATGCGCGCGTCAACGCCCTCGCGGCGCGCACGCTCGCGCGCGGCGGCCTCGTACCCGGACGTCTCCCACCACTCGCCGGCCGTCTCCCCGGGACGGGGGACCAGCGCCGCGACCAGCACCAGGCCGTCGGCGGCAAGGGTCTCGCAGACGAGCGGTGCGGTGAAGCCCCCGAGCGAGTGCGCGACCACGACGACCCCGTCCGTGGCGGGCACCGGCGGGGCGGCCCGGACCGCACCCACGACGGCGGCCGCGTACTCCGCCAGGCCGGCCGCCGGGTCCTCGCACGGCAGGTCCACCGTGATCGCCCGGTGCCCGCGGGACGCGAGCTCGGCCGCGACCAGGTGCCACTCCCACGCGCTGCCGCCGGCCCCGTGGACGACCACGAACGTCGTCACGGCTGCTGCTCCGGGACGACCGCGATGACGTTGCCGGACGGGTCGGTGAACCAGGCGATCGGCGGCCCCCAGCCGTGGTAGATGCCCTTGGCGTCGGTCTCCAGCTCGGTGCCGGCGTAGTGCTCGAACTTCACGCCACGGGCGCCCAGCTCGTCCACCGCCTGCTCCACGTCCGGGACGGGGAAGTTCAGGACGGTGAAGGACGCGGGCGTGTGCGCCTCGCCCTTGGCGTAGACGAACACGTCGGTGCCGCCGGGCAGGTGCACTGTCAGCGAGCCCTGTCCCATCGGGCCGTCGGAGACCTGCAGGCCCAGGATGCCGGTGTAGAACTCGCGGGCCTTCTCCAGGTCGTCCACGGAGAAGCTGCTGAAGGCGGGGGCGGTGAACATGGTGGATCCCTTCTCTCGATGTGCGTGAGGCGCTCATGTGCGGCAGGGCCAGGAGGAGCACGAAGACGTCAATCGAGCAGAGCAGCACCGGCAGGGTCAGCACGGCCAGCGCCGTCCACTCCCGCCGCCCGGCGCGGCGGGCACGGAGACGGCGGTCTGCGGGCTCACGGCGGGCTCCTCGGGGCGGCCGGCTGCGGTCGTCGGCCGCTCGGCGGCCGGGTGGGGCGCGGGGGAAGTCACGCCGGAGGTGTGGTGCCGGTCACGAGGCTACGCGCGTCGGTCCTGCGCGGTCGCCGGTCCTCGACCGGGAGGCCCGGCTGAGCTGCTGCTCGGCGGTGCTTCCCATGCGCACGATGTTCCGCGGCGAGGCGGCGAGGCCGCGCGCGGGTTCGCCCCGTCGGGCTCCCGCTGGGGGAGGGGTGCGTCGTCGCCGACGTCGCCGGCGGTCGTCTCGCCGTTGAGCCGGTGGAGCGGCTCGGGCCCGAGAGAGCGGGAGGGGTCGACGCCCTCCTCACCACCACGCCCATCGTGCTCGCCCGGCTGCTGTACGACGGCTACGCCCCTGGACCGGGCCGTGGCCGACGGCGTCGCGACGGTGGAGGGGGACCCGGCGGCGGTGCGCCGGTACCTGGGTCTGTTCTGGCTGCCGGAGCCCGCGCCGGGCCGTCCGGCGGGGCCGCGGTCGCCGGCCGCTGAGGGGCGCCATGGGGCGCAGGAACTTCGGCGAGCGCCGCACCTGGCGTGCGCCCGGCTGCCACGGCGCGCCGCTCAGCCCGCGGCGCTGCTCCGCCTGTCCTTCGCGGAGGTGCGGCACCCGGCGAGCTTGTTCTCGGGGTCCAGCTTCACCGTGATCTTGTCGAAGATCTTCTTGAGCTGGCGCGTCTGGGCGGGCGTGAGGTCCTCGAAGATGAGCGTGCGCACGGTGTCCACGTGCCCCGGCGCCGTGGCCACGACCTTCTCCCAGCCGGCCTCGGTCAGCACTGCCATCGTGCTGCGACCGTCGCCCGGCACAGGACGACGCTCGACCCAGCCGCTACGCTCGAGCCGGTCGACCAGGTGGGAGAGCCGCGACATGCTCAGGCTCGCCATCTGCGCGAGCTGGCTCATCCGGATCGCCCGCTCTGGCGCCTCGGAGAGTGCCGACAGCGCGACGTAGCCGGCGTGCGTGAGGTGCGAGTCCCGCTGGAGCTGGGCGTCCAGCGCGCTGGGGAGCAGCAGGATCGCCCCCATCAAGGACCGCCAGGCGTCCTCCTGCTCCGCGGTCAGCCAGACCGTCTCCTCGCTCATGGGGCCCAGTCTACGGGCTTTCGATTGATGGTTCAAGTGACCGCAACCGGCGCGCGTAGTTGACGCGTCAATTGATTGCGTCTACGTTGATGCTTGTCGCTTCAAGTGAGCGACCGGGCGGGGGACATCGCCGCCCGTGCCGCAGCTGAAGGGACCAGCATGAACGTCGCTCTCTGGGTCGTCGCGGGCCTGCTCGCCGCGGCGTTTCTCGCCGCCGGGTTCATGAAGCTCGCTCAGCCTCGGCCCAAGCTCGTTGCCGCCGGCATGGGTTACGCGGAGGACTTCTCGGACGGTGCCATCAAGGGCATCGGGACGCTGGAGGTCCTCGGCGCCCTCGGGCTCATCCTGCCCGCCGTCCTGGACACCGCGACCGTGCTCGTGCCGCTGGCCGCCCTGGGGCTCTTCCTGGTCATGGCCGGGGCGGTGGTGGTCCACATCCGCCGCCACGAGCCCTTCGTCCCGCCGCTGGTGCTCGGCCTGCTCGCCCTGTTCGTCGCCGTCCTCCGCTTCGGCACCTACTCGCTCTGACAACCAGGAAGGACCACCCCGTGGGCCTGTTTGACATCTTCCGCCGCAAGGAGACCGCTCCCGCGACGGCCACCCCGACGCCGACCGCGCCGGCTGCTGCACCCACCACCTCGAGGAGCACCCAGATGAGCACCATCACCATCATCGGCGCGGGCAACATGGCCCGCAGCATCGCCACCCGCGCCGTCGCCGGCGGCCACGCCGTCCAGATCCTCGCCCGTGACGAGTCGGCTGCGGGCTCGCTCGCCGCCGAGCTGGGCGCCGGCGTGACCGCTGGTTCGCTCGCCGCCGCCATCTCCGGCGACGTCGTCGTCCTGGCGCTGCCCTACGACGCCTCCCTGGCCGTTGCCGAGCAGCTGCGCGACGCGCTGGCCGGCAAGGTCGTCGTCGACATCTCCAACCCGGTCGACTTCGCCACCTTCGACCGCCTCGTCACCCCGGACGACTCCTCGGCCGCGCAGGAGATCCAGAAGGTCATCCCGGGCTCGAAGGTCGTCAAGGGCTTCAACACGGTCTTCGCCGGCACCCTCGTCGCCGGGGCCGTCGACGGCCAGAAGCTGGACGTCGCCCTCGCCGCGGACGACGCCGAGGCGAAGGACGCCGTCGCCGCCCTGGTGGAGTCCTCCGGCATGCGCGCCATCGACGCTGGCCCGCTCAAGCGGGCGCACCAGCTCGAGGGCATCGGCTTCCTGCACATGGCCGTGCAGGGCCAGCTGGGCAACACCTGGAGCACCGCCGTCAAGATCATCGGCGCCTGAGGCTCACCCCCACAGGCCCTGGCCCGCGTCGCGCCTCTCCCTGCGTGGCGCGGGCCAGGCCCGTCGAGGCGCCGAGCACCTGCCCGTTCGCGCAACGGCAAGGAGCTCGCGCGCCCCCCGTCCGGGCGTTCAGGAGCGTGGCCGGTCCTCGTCGCAGAGACGCACCGAGCGTCCCTTCTGCCGCATTGCGGCGCCCACCCGCGACGCGTCGCCCCGGCACGGATACGCCAAGCGGTGTCGGGGTTGGTGTCGGTCCTGCGCGGTCGGCGGCGAAATACGAACCGGACGCGGCTGGTTGCCTTGTCATGGGCGGCGGCCGCGCCGCGCACCCCGTCCGCGGACCTATCCGCACACTCGAGGAGGAACATGACCACCTACGCCGTCACCGGAGCCACGGGCCACCTGGGCCCCATCGTCATCGACCAGCTGCTCGCCCGCGGCATCCCCGCGGGGGACGTCGTCGCCCTGGCCCGGACCCCGGAGAGGGCCACCGGCCTCGCCGAGCGCGGCGTGCAGGTCCGCCTGGCCGACTACGGCCGGCCGGACACCCTCGACGCGGCGCTCGCGGGCGTCGACCGGCTGCTCCTCGTCTCCGGCTCCGAGGTGGGCGGCCGGGTGCCGCAGCACACCAACGTCGTCGAGGCCGCCAAGCGGGCCGGGGCGGGCCGGATCCTCTACACCTCCGTGCTGCGCGCCGACGAGACGACGCTCGTGCTCGCCCCCGAGCACAAGGCGACCGAGGAGGTGATCGCCGCCTCCGGGCTGCCCCACACCCTGCTGCGCAACGGCTGGTACACCGAGAACTACACCAGCCAGCTCGAGGGCTACCTCGCCCAGGGCGTCGTCCTGCACGCCGCGGGGGAGGGGCGCATCGCCGCGGCCACGCGCGCCGACCTCGCCGAGGCGGCCGCGGTGGCCATGCTGCAGGACGGCGACGCGGACACCGTCTACGAGCTCGCCGGTCCGGCGTTCACCTACGACGACCTGGCCGCGGCGATAACGGAGGTCACGGGCACCACCGTGACGGCGCAGGACCTCGAGCCCGCCGAGCTGAAGGCGGCGCTCACCGGAGCGGGCCTCGACGAGGGCCTGATCGGCTTCCTGGTGACCGTCGACGGGGACATCGCGCGCGGCGAGCTCGACGGCGAGACGACCGACCTCGAGCGGCTGCTCGGGCGCCCCGCCACGCCGGTCGCGGACGCCGTTCGCGCGGCGTGGGCGGAGGCACCGGCGCGCGTCTGACGGTCGGCGCGAAGGCACCCCCAGCCGCCGCTCGCGCGCGCGGGTGGGGGGTCCGAACGGCAGCCGGCGCGGCGCAGCGCGCGAATCGCGCCACAAGTGGGGCTGGTGGGGTGCTGAGGCACCCCGCCAGCCCCCTTCGCCGTCACACACGTGATGGTCGTGGGGCGATCGGAGGGTATGGACGGGCCGCCGGGGTGGGGCTAGCGTCACGCACGTCGCAATGGCCGGGGCGGCCCTCGACGACGGGGTCGAGACGGGCGCCGACCGGCACGGACCGGAGGGCACGGCGATGAACATCACCATCATCGGCTACGGCAACATGGCGCGCGCCATCGGGGCCCGCGCCGTGGCCGCCGGCCACGCCCTGCAGATCGTGGGCAGGGACACCGGCAAGGCCACCGCGCTGGCCCACGATCTCGGCGGGGACATCGTCGTCGGCTCCCTCGACGACGAGCTGATCGGCGACCTCGTGATCCCCGCCATGCACTACGGCCCGCTGATGGACATCACGGGCCGGCTCCGGGACAAGGTCGCGGGCAAGATCGTCGTGGACATCACCAACCCCGTGAACGCCGAGACGTTCGACGGCATGCTGCCGCCGGACGGCTCCTCCGGCGCCCAGGAGGTGCGGGAGAGGCTGCCCGACGCGCGCGTGGTCAAGGCCTTCAACACCACCTTGTCCGGCCCGCTCACCGCGGGAGAGGTCGAGGGGCGCCCGCTCGACGTCCTGGTGGCCGCCGACGACGAGAACGCCAAGCGCACGGTCATGGAGCTCGCCGAGTCCCTCGGCCTGCGGCCCCTGGACGCCGGGCCGCTGCGCCGGGCGCGGGAGGTCGAGGCCATCGGCTTCCTCCAGATGGCCATGCAGGGCGCCCTCGGCAACACCTGGATGACCACGTTCAAGCTGCTGGGGCCCTGACCACCCGCGCCTGGCACGTGACCACCCGCGGCCAGGCCGCAGACCACCCGGGGCCCCACCACCCGGAGCGGGCTCCGGCGAGGCCCGGAACCCGGAGACCCGACCAGCAGAGAGGGTGACCCGATGTCCTTCGTCTCCCCAGGGTTCACCGGCCGGCGCCGCGCCGGACCGCCCGGCCGGCTGCCGCCCGGCCAGCACGACGTGGGCGACGGCTTCCCGGTGCTCTCCGCCGGCCCCACGCCCCGCACGCCCCTCGAGACGTGGGACTTCGCCGTCACCGGCCTGATCCGGCCGGAGCGGCGCTGGACGTGGGAGGAGTTCCGGCGGCTGCCGCGCGAGGCGCCGACGGTGGACATCCACTGCGTCACCAGCTGGTCCAAGCTCGGCACCCGGTGGGAGGGCGTGGCCGTCGACACGCTGCTCGCCGGCGTGGAGACGGACGCCGCCTTCGCGGTGGCCTTCAGCGACGGCGGCTACACCACCAACCTGCCCCTGGCCGACCTCACCGGCGGCCGCGCCTGGGTGGTGGACACCTTCGACGGGCGGCCGCTGGACCCGGAGCACGGCGGGCCCGCGCGCCTGCTCGTGCCCCACCTGTACTTCTGGAAGTCCGCGAAGTGGGTGCGCGGGCTGCGGCTGACCGCCCGGAACGAGCCTGGCTTCTGGGAGACGTTCGGCTACCACGACCGCGGTGACCCATGGCTCGAGCAGCGCTACGCCGGCGACTGACCTGGCAGCGCGCCGAGGTGGCCGCGGTGACCCGGGAGAGCGCCCGGGCGTTCCGGCTCTCGATCCGGCCGCCTGAGTGGCCCGGGCACCTGCCGGGCCAGCACCTCGACGTGCGCCTGACCGCGGTCGACGGGTACACCGCCCAGCGCAGCTACTCCATCGCCTCGCCGCCCGAGCGGCCCGGCGTCGACCTCGTCGTCGAGCGGCTCGAGGACGGCGAGGTCTCGCCCTATCTCACCGACGTGCTGCGCCCGGGCGACCCGCTCGCGGTGCGCGGGCCGATCGGGGGCTACTTCGTGTGGCCCTACGACGGCGTGGCGACGGCGGCCGCCGCCCCGGTCCAGCTCGTGGCCGGCGGCTCCGGCGTCGTGCCCTTCCTGGCCATGCTCGGCCACCACCGGGCGACGGGCAGCGCCGTCGAGGTGCGGCTGCTGTACTCCGCCCGCACGCTCGAGGACGTCATCGGCCGCGCGGAGCTGGACGCCTCCGGCGCGGCGGTGAGCCTGACGCTGACGCGCGCCGCGCCCGCCGGGTGGACCGGGCTGACCGGGCGGGTGGACCGGGCGATGCTCGGCGCCCGCACGATCGCGCCGGCACGGGGCCCGCGGGTGCTGGTGTGCGGCCCGACCGCCTTCGTCGAGGCCGTGGCCGGCGAGCTGGTCGCGATGGGGCACGACCCGGGCCGCGTGAGGACCGAACGCTTCGGCGCGACGGGAGGACCGGCATGACCGAGGAACCACAGGACCGCCGCCTCGACGGCAACGCGGCCGCCGGCCCGCTGGCCGAGCTGTTCACGGTGGACCTCGCCGCGGCGGTGGCGACCTGCGCCTCCTGCGGCAGGGCGGCCCCGCTGGGCGCGCACCTGCTCTACGCGGACGCCCCGGGGCTCGTGGTGCGCTGCCCCAGCTGCACCGGGGTCGTCCTGCGCTACGCCGCCGGGCGCACGAGCCTGCGGCTGGACCTCACCGGCGCCCGCCTGATCACCGTCACGCTGCCCGGCGAGGCGGGCGCCCCCGGGTGAGGTCCAGCAGGAACCGGCACGCGGGGAGCCGGGTCAGGAGCGGAGGCTCGCCAGCGCCTCCCGCCGCCGCTCCTGCTCGACCGGGTCCGGCACGGGCACGGAGGCCAGCAGGCGCCGGGTGTAGGCGTCCCGCGGGTCGGCGAGCACCTGGGCGGCCGGGCCCTGCTCGACGAGCCGTCCGCGGTAGAGCACGCCGATCCGGTCGGCGAGCATGCCCACCACGGCGAGGTCGTGACTGATGAACAGGGTGGCGAAGCCCAGGCGCTCCTGCAGCTCGGTGAAGACTTCCAGCACCTTGGCCTGGACGGAGACGTCCAGGGCGGAGGTCGGCTCGTCGGCGATGAGCAGCTCCGGGCCCAGAGCGAGCGCGCGGGCGAGGCTGGCGCGCTGGCGCTGGCCGCCGGAGAGCTCGTGGGGGTACCGCTGGGCGTAGGCGGCGGGCAGCTCCACGGACTCGAGCAGCTCGTGGACCCGTCCCCGGGCGCCCGCGGCGTCACCGGCGCGGCCGTGGACGATGAGCGGCTCCGCGATCGCCTCACCGACGGTGAGCAGCGGGTTGAAGCTCGCCGCCGGGTCCTGGAAGACGAAACCGATGCGCGAGCGCAACGGCCTGAAGGCACGCTCCGTGAACCCCACCATCTCGTGGCCCAGCACCTCCAGCGACCCGCCGGTGGCACGGGTCAGGCCCGCGATCACCCGGCCGATGGTGGTCTTGCCCGACCCCGACTCCCCGACCATGCCGAGCACCTCGCCCGGTGCGATGGAGAAGCTGACGCGGTCCACGGCGAGATAGCCGCGGCGGCCGAGCCGGCCGGGATAGACCACCTCGAGATCTCGCGCCACGACGACGGCGTGCCCGGGAGGAGCACCCTCCACGTTCCCCCGCCCCGCCTTGCCCGTCGTGACGCGGGGGGAGGGGGAGCCGAGCCTCGGCCCCGCCGCGAGGAGGCGGCGGGTGTAGCTGTGGCGGGGGTTCGCGAAGAGCTCGCGCGCGCCGGCCTCCTCGACGACCTCGCCCTGGTACATGACGGCGACCCGGTCGGCGAGGTCCGCCACCACGCCCATGTTGTGGGTGATGAGCACGATGGCGGAACCGAACTCGTCGCGTACGCGGCGCAGGAGGTCCAGGATCTCGGCCTGCACGGTGACGTCGAGGGCGGTGGTGGGCTCGTCGGCGACCACCACCTTCGGCCCCAGCACGAGCGCCATCGCGACGACGATCCGCTGCTTCTGCCCGCCCGAGAACTGGTGCGGGTAGTGGTCCACCCGCTTCTCCGGCTCGGGGATGCCGACCCTGCGCAGGATGTCGATCGCCCTGGCTCGTGACTCCTTCTTGCTGACCTGGCCATGGGCACGCAGCCCCTCGGCGATCTGCCAGCCGACGGTGAACACCGGGTTGAGCGCGGTGGACGGCTCCTGGAAGACCATCGCCACGTCCCTGCCGCGGGCCTCGCGCACCGCCGCGGCGTCGAGGGTGACGAGGTCCTGGCCGGCGAGCAGCACGGCGCCGGAGACGGTCGCCGTCTCGGGCAGCAGCTTGAGGATCGTCTTGGCGGTGACGGTCTTCCCGGAGCCGGACTCACCGACGATGGCCAGCACCTGGCCCGGTGAGACGCTGAGCGAGACGCCCCGCACCGCCCGGACGGGTCCGGCGTCGGTGGCGAAGCTGACGTGGAGATCCTTGATCTCGACGACGGCGCTCATGCCCGGCCTCCCTCCCGCCGCACCGCGGGGGTGGCGGCGGTCTCGAACGGGGCCGTCGTGCGCGGGACGCCCTTGGGAGCGCGGCGGCGGATCCGGAGGCGCGGGTCCGACAGGTCGTTGAGGCTCTCGCCCACGAGCGTGATCCCCAGCACGAGCAGCACGATCGCGGCGCCGGGGAAGATGCCGGTCCACCAGATGCCGCTCGCGGTGTCGGCCAGGGCCCGGTTGAGGTCGAAGCCCCACTCCGCGGCCGCCGTGGGGTTGACGCCGAACCCCAGGAAGCCCAGTGCCGCGAGGGTCAGGATCGCCTCGGACGAGTTGAGGGTGACGATCAGGGGCAACGAGCGCGTGGCGTTGCGCAGCACGTGGCGGGTGAGGATGCGGGGTGTGGACGCGCCCACCACCCGAGCCGACTCGACGAACGCCTCCGCCTTCAGCCGTACGGTCTCTGCGCGCACCACCCGGAAGTACTGGGGGATGAAGATCACGGTGATGGAGATGGCCGCGGAGAGCACCCCGCCGATGAAGCTCGACTGGCCGCCGCTGATGATGATCGACACCACGATCGCCAGCAGCAGCGTGGGGAAGGCGTAGACGGCGTCGGCGATCGTCACGAGGACGCGGTCCACCCAGCTGCCGAGGTAGCCGGACACCAGACCCAGTGCGATCCCGAGGAAGATGGAGGCGAGCACGGCGAGCACGACGGTGAGCAGCGCGGTCTGGGAGCCCCAGATCACCCGCGAGAGCACGTCGTAGCCACCTACCGTGGTGCCCCAGACGTGCTCGGGCGACGGTGGGGCCTGACGGGGGAAGTTCCCCTCCGGCCCGCTCAGCTGGTTGTAGGAGTACGGCGCAAGAACCGGCGCCAGCACCGCGAGGACCACGAACACGACGCACAGCACCAGGCCGGCGACGAGCATGCCGCGCTGGAGCCCGACGGAGCGGCGCAGCTGCCAGACGCCAGGCAGCTTCTTCCATCGGGGCTCGACCGACGAGCCGTGGACGACGACGTCCGTGATCGGCGCCTCGCGCTCGAGCTCGGTGTCCTTCGCCAGCTCGTTCTCGACGATCTCGCTCATCAGTACCTCACCCGCGGGTCGATCAGGGCGGCGATGACGTCCACGACGAAGTTGGTGACGGCCACGATGACGGCGAGCAGAGCCACGATGCCCTGGACAGCGACGAAGTCACGGTCGGCGAGGTACTGCGCGAGCTGGAAGCCCAGCCCGCGCCACTCGAAGGTGGTCTCGGTCAGCACGGCCCCACCGAGCATGAGCGCGATCTGCAGTCCCATCACCGTGATGATCGGGATGAGCGCCGGCTTGTAGGCGTGCTTGCGCACGAGCCGCGCCTCGCCCACCCCGCGGGAGCGGGCGGCGTCGACGTAGTCCATGGACAGGGTGCCGATGAGGTTGGTGCGCACCAGGCGCAGGAACACCCCGGCCGTGAGAAGTCCGAGCGTCGCCGCCGGCAGAGCGGCGTGGAGCAGGATGTCGCTGATGAGGTCCCAGCGCCCGGTCCGCAGGGCGTCGACGATGTTGATGCCGGTGGAGCCGGAGATGCGTCCCAGGACCAGCTGGACGTCCGTGCTCGCCCGGCCGCCGAGCGGGAACCAGCCGAGCCACACCGAGAAGACCAGCTTGAGGAGCAGCCCGGCGAAGAACACCGGCGTGGCGTAGCAGAGGATGGCGAACACGCGGAGGGCGGCGTCCGGCCACCGGTCGCGGAGGTATGCGGCGAGCATGCCCAGCGGGACGCCGACGACGAAGGCGACGATGAGCGCGAAGAAGACGAGCTCGAGCGTGGCCGCGCCGTAGGTCACGAGGATCTCGCTGATGGCCCTGTTGTCGGTGATGGTCCGGCCGAAGTCTCCGGTGAATATCTGCCCGAGGTACTCCAGGTACTGGGCAAGGATCGGTCTGTCGTAGCCGGCCTCGGCCAGGCGTTCGGCGAGCTGTGCCTCGGACAGCCGCCCGCCCATGGACGCGGTGATGGGGTCACCGACCACCCGCATGAGGACGAACACCAGGGTGACCAGGATGAAGACCGTGGGGACGATCAGCAACGCCCGGACGACGACGTAGCGGCCCAGCCCGGAGCCACCGCCGGTCTTGACGGCAGCGGTGCTGCCGACGGTGCGTTCGTCGACGATCGTCACCGAGATGGTGTCCTCTCAGGGGTGGTTCCGCGCCCGGCGGGAGCGCCGGGCAGGCCGGGGCGCCGAGCTCGGCCGCCGCACCGCGGCGGACTGTCGGGGCGACGGTCCGGACCCCCGCCCCGACCCGCGGTGCTCAGCGGCCGAGCGCGGCGTAACGGAACTTGAAGGAGGGGTCGAGCGTGGTCTCCACGCCGGCGATGTCGGTGCTGGCGACGGCCACCTGCGCGCCCTGCAGGTACGGCAGCGTGGGAAGGTCCTCCGCGAGCATCTGCTGCGCCTGCTCCAGCAGTGCCGTGCGCTCCGCCTCGTCGGCCGTGGTGGACTGCTGGCGGATGACCTGCTCGACCTCCGGGTTGCTGTGGTGGTTGCCCAGGAAGCTCGTCTCCGCAAGGAAGAACGGCGTCAGGTAGTTGTCGGCGTCGGAGAAGTCGGGGAACCAGCCCAGCTGGTACGCCGGGTAGAGGTCCTCGCGGCGCTCGTTGGTGTACGTGTCCCACAGCGTCGACTGCAGGGTGACGTCGAACAGGCCGGTCCCCTCGAGCTGGCTCTCGATCATGGCGTACTCCTCGTCGGAGGAGTTGCCGTAGTGGTCGGGGCTGTACTGCAGGTTCAGCTGGACGGGGGTCTCGACGCCCGCGTCGGTGAGGACTGCCGCTGCGGCGTCCGGGTCCGGGCCGCCTTCCCCGTCGCCGTAGAGGCTCCGGAGCGGTTCCGCCGCACCCGTGAGCCCCTCGGGGACGTAGGAGAACAGCGGCGCGTACGTGCCCTGGTAGATCTCTTGCGACAGCGCCTCGCGGTCCAGCAGGTGCGCGGCCGCCGTTCGCACCGCCGCCGCCTTGGCTGGGTCCGGCTCAGCGGTGGTGGCGCCGAAGGGCTGGGTGTTGAAGTTGAACACGATGTAACGAATCTCCCCGCCCGGGCCGTCGTAGACCTCGACGTTGTCGTCCTCCCGCAGGTCCGCGAGGTCGGTGGGGCTGAGGCTGCGGTAGGCGACGTCGACATCGCCTTCCTGCACGGCCAGCTTCAGCGAGGTCTCCTCGGTGAAGTACTGCGCGGTGACGGAAGTTGTCTCCGGTGCCGCGGTCAGTCCCTGGTAGTCCTCGAAGGCCTCGTACTGGATCAGCTCGTTCTGGGCGTAGTCCGTGATGGCGTACGGGCCCGCGAACGCGTTGCCCTCGACGATCGCGTCGGCCGGCGTCAGCTCGGTGGCGGAGAACACCTCCTCGTCCACCACGGGGCCCGCGGGCGAGGACAGCACCTGCGGGAAGGTCTGGTCGTTCTCGCTCTTGAGGGTGAAGACGACCGTCCGGTCATCGGCGGCCTCGGTGCTCTCCAGGTTGGCGAGCAGGGCTGCCGGACCGTTGGGGTCGTTGATCGCGAGCTGGCGGTCGAAGGTGAACTTCACGTCCGAGGCGGTCAGCTCGTTCCCGTTGGCGAACGTCAGGCCCTCCTTCAGCGTGACCGTGTACTCGGTCGGCGAGGTGAACTCGGCGCTCTCGGCGATGCTGGGCTCGACGTCGGGGCTCCCGTAGGGGCTGTCCATGAGGAAGGGGAAGACCTGGATCTGCACGGCGAACGAACCGCTGTCATAGGAGCCGGCAGGGTCCAGGGAGGTGACCACGTCGGTGGTGCCGACGGTGATGCCCTCGCCGTCGGCGCCGCCCCCGCCGGTGGCTTCGCCGCCCCCCTCGGGGCCCTCCGTCTCGGCGCAGGCGGCGAGCACCAGTGCGAGCGCGGCCGAGATGCCGATGACTCCCGCGGCACGGCGCCGTGCGTGAAGAGCTGCCATGGTGTCGCCCCCTGTCACGGTGCGCGCCGAAGCCGCGGCAGCACTGAGCTGTCCGATCGTGTGACGCACCTCTCAATGTGACGACAGTTATAACACACGGGTGTTTCGGCAAATCAGCGCTCGCCCGGGCCACACGTATGTGCAACGGTTTTGTGATCAGGAGAGAAAGTGTTGTATTCGCGCGCCGCGGCGAGTCACACGCTTCTCCCGGCCCGTGAGGCGGAGAGCGGCGATCCGGTTCTGCCCCGGACGAGAGCGTCGCCGGAGGAGGCCGGCGCCCGGACGGCCGCCGGCGCGCGGCAAGGGGGAGCGGCCCTGCCCGGCGCGCGGCGAGGGGGAGCGGCCCTGCCCGGCGCGCGGCAAGGGGGAGCGGCCCTGCCCGGCGCGCGGCGAGGGGGAGCGGCCCTGCCCGGCGCCTCCCGGAGGTGCCTGCCGATGCGGGAACCGGGCCGCCGGGTCACGATGTGCCCATGGCCAGCGACAACCCGGAGACCGTCCTGATCGAGGGCCGTCGCCTGCGCCTGACCAACCTGTCCAAGGTGCTCTATCCCGCGACGGGCACCACCAAGGCCGAGGTCCTGGCCTACCTCGCCCAGATCGCGCCGGTCATGCTGCCGCACTGCGCCGGGCGGCCGGCCACCCGCAAGCGCTGGCCGAACGGGGTCGGCACCGCCGAGAGCCCCGGCGAGGTGTTCTTCATCAAGAACCTCGAGGCCGGCGCCCCGGAGTGGGTGGTGCGCGCGGACATCGAGCACTCCTCGGGGGCCAAGACCTACCCGCTGGTCAACGACGCCGCCACGCTCGCCTGGCTGGGCCAGGTCGCGGCGCTGGAGATCCACGTCCCCCAGTGGCGTTTCGGCAGCGACGGCGAGCCGCGGAACCCCGACCGCATGGTGCTCGACCTCGATCCCGGCGAGGGCACCGGCCTGCCCGAGTGCGCCGAGGTGGCACGCGTCGCCCGCGGCCTGCTCGAGGGGGCCGGGCTGGAGCCGGTGCCCGTGACCTCGGGATCGAAGGGCATCCACCTGTACGCCGCGCTGGACGGCGCGCACACCTCGGACGAGATCAACGCGATCGCCCACGAGCTGGCCCGGGCCATGGAGGCCGACCACCCGGACCTCGTGGTCTCGGACATGAAGAAGACGCTGCGCCGGGGCAAGGTGCTCGTCGACTGGTCGCAGAACAACGGCAACAAGACCACGATCGCGCCCTACTCCCTGCGGGGGCGCGAGCACCCCACGGTCGCCGCGCCGCGGACCTGGGAGGAGCTGGACTCCCCGTCGCTGGCCCACCTGGAGCACGACGAGGTGCTGGAGCGGGTGCGGACGCTGGGCGACCCGATGGCCGTGCTGCTCGACGTGTACGAGGAGCCCTACACCGACCCGGGCGAACGGGCGCCGGAGGCCCGGGAGGTCATCGACGTCACCACCGCCCCCGGTGGCACACCCGAGTCGCGGCGCGCCCACGCGCCCCGCAAGGACACCACCGGCGCCGTCGGCGCCCGGCGGCGGCAGGACCGGCTCGCCACCTACCGGGCCATGCGCGACCCGGCCAGGACCCCCGAGCCGGTGCCGGACCAGATCGGCGACTACTCCGAGGCCGCGCAGACCTTCGTCATCCAGGAGCACCACGCCCGCCGCCTGCACTGGGACTTCCGCCTCTCGCACGAGGGGGTCCTGGTGAGCTGGGCGCTGCCCAAGGGCGTTCCCACGGACCCGAGGAAGAACCACCTGGCCGTCCAGACCGAGGACCACCCGATGGAGTACGGCACCTTCGCGGGGACGATCCCCGCCGGGGAGTACGGCGGCGGCGAGGTGAAGATCTGGGACTCGGGCACCTACGAGCTGCACAAGTGGCACGAGGGCAAGGAGGTCATCGCGGTCCTGACCGGCCGCGAGGACGGCGGGCTGGCCATCGAGGGCCCGGGCCGGACCGCCAGGTTCGTGCTGGTCCGCACCGGCCGGCGCGGGGGAAAGGACGCCAACCACTGGCTCATCCACCTGATGGAGGCGGGCAGCGCCACGGCCGGCGGCTCGCGGGAGCCCGCGGCTCGCAAGCCCGCCACCGCGGGCAGGTCGGCGTCACGGGGGCGGGAGTCGCGGGAGTCGTCCCCGCAAGAGCCGGCCGCCGCCGGGCGGTCGGCGTCAGCTGGGTCGAGGTCGCCGGAGTCCTCGCGGGACCGGACCGTCACCGACCCGGCGGGACGCGGTCCGGCCACCGCCCGGGAGGAGACGACGCGCGAGGTGCCCGCCGCCGCGGGCTCCGCCCGGCGTGCTCGCGCCGCCGGTGCGGCCGCCTCCGCGCGGGTCACCGGCGCGGCCACCGACGGGCGCCGTGACCGCCTGCCCACCCCCATGCTCGCCACCCTCGGGAGCCTCCACCAGCTCTCCGACGAGCACGACTGGGCGCTGGAGATGAAGTGGGACGGCGTGCGCGCAATCGTCGGGATCGACGACGGCGAGGTGCGGCTGATGAGCCGCAACGGCAACGACGTCACCCGCCTGTACCCGGAGCTGGCGGGCGTCGCCGGCGCCGTGCCGGCCGGGCGGGCGGTGCTGGACGGCGAGATCGTCGCCCTTGACGCCCGGGGCCGGCCGAGCTTCGGGCTGCTCCAGAAGCGCTTCAACCTGGGCGACGACCGCCAGGTAGCCCGGCAGGCCGCGGCCAGCCCGGTGCGGCTGATGCTCTTCGACGTCCTCGAGGTCGGGGACGAGTCGCTGCTGGACCTGACCTACGACGAGCGTCGCGCCCGGCTGCGCGAGGTGGTGGACCCCGGCGCCCACCGGCTCGTGGAGGTGCCCGAGGTGTTCGAGGGGGACGTCGACGCCGCCGTCCGCGCGAGCCGCACGTGGGGGCTGGAGGGGGTGGTGGCCAAGCGGCGCGACTCGCGCTACACCCCCGGCCGCCGCTCGCCCGCGTGGGTCAAGGTCAAGCACTCCCTGACCCAGGAGGTCGTCGTGATCGGCTGGCGCCCCGGCCAGGGCACGCGCGCCGGCGCCGTCGGGTCCCTGCTCGTCGCCGTCCCGGACGGACCGGTGGGCGAGCCCGGCCGCCCGCTGCGGTACGCCGGCCGGGTGGGGTCGGGCCTGACCCAGAAGCAGGCGCGCGAGCTCGTCGCCGAGCTCTCCGCCGTCGAGCGGCCGACGCCGCCGGCCGACGACGTGCCCAGGCTCGACGCCCGGGACGCGCACTGGGTCGAGCCCGACCGGGTGGCCGAGGTCGAGCTGTCCGAGTGGACCAGCGACGGACGGCTGCGGCATCCGCGCTGGCGCGGCTGGCGCCCGGACAAGGGCGTGGACGACGTGGCCCTGGAGCTTCCGGTCTGAGCTCCGCCGCACCGACGTCGCGCACCTCTGTGCCCGGCTGGTGAGACAGGCGGTGGCGCAGAGGAGGTGTGAGGGGGATCACCTCTGCCGGTCCCGTCGCGCCGTGGTTGGCGTAGGCGGCCGTCCCCATCCGTGCAGGACCTGCGGGGACGTCGCAACATGAGCCGGCCGAGCCCAGGGTGACCGGCGGCGGTCGCCCCGAACAGGTCGACATTCGTCGGTGTGTCCGCTGACACGACCCCGCCCGGCCTGCCAGCATCCCGCACAGAGACGCCCCAAGGCGGCGTCGCACGGACGAAGGGGGATCCGCCGTGATCAAGCAGTCACGACTGCCCAAGGGTGCGGGATACAAGCTGACGTTCTCGCTGCCGGCCAACCACCCGGCGGGGGCCGTCAGCGTGGTGGGCGACTTCAACGACTGGACGCCCGGCGCCCACCCGCTGCGGAAGCGCAGCAACGGCACCATGAGCGCGTCCGTCACCGTGCCGGCGGGCTCGCGCGTACGGTTCCGGTACCTGGGCACCGACGGCCACTGGTTCGACGACCCGGACGCGCACCTCGTCACCGCCGAGGGCAGCGAGCTGCATCTCTGAGGATCGTTCGAAGGTGGCCCAGCCCGGCGGGCCGCCTGCCGTCCCGTGTGCGCGCTGGGGGTGGCCCTACTCGAGGACGAACGTCACCTCGAGCACGACCTCCCACGACGTGATCTGGCCGTCCTCGCCGATCGCGACCTCCTGCTCCTTGACCCAGGCGGCGCGCACGTGGCGCAGCGTCGAGGTGGAGCGCTCGACTCCGACCCGGATGGCGTCCTCGAAGCTCTTCTCCGAGCGGGCCGTGATGGTGGTGACACGTGCGACAGAAGACATCGGTTCCTCCTCGTTGAGCGACCGTGCACTGGGTGCGGCTCGTCCATGGTCGGCCCGGCCCGGCCGACGCGCAACGCGGGGCGCCCGCCTCCGCCCTTCGCGCGCGGTGTTCCGTCTACCCCGCCGCGCCGGAGGCGAGCCGTGCGTACCGCGCCAGGACCCGCTCCCACCCGGTGTCATAGCTGCGCCAGGCGCTACCGGCGTCGTCGCGGGCCGCCCAGCCCGAGTGGCTCAGCCGGACGAACGTGCCGCCGTCGGCCTCGGTGAAGTGCATCTCCACGGCGGTGGCCTCGTCGGCGCCGCGGCCGGGGTGCCACGTGAACGCCACCACGCCCGGCGGCTCCCACGCCGTCACGGTGCCCCACACGGAGGTGCTGCCGTCGGCGAGGGTCTCGACGATGCGGCCCCCGAGCCGGCCCTCGAGGGTGACGCCAGTCGCCTGCGCCTCGCCCACGGAATGGGTGACGAGCGGCCACCACCGGCTCATCTCCTCCGTGAACAGCTCGAACGCGCGGTCCACGCCGACGGGAACGGTGACGGTCTTGACCAGTGGGACGCTGGGTGCGGCACTCGTGGCGGGTCCGGTGGTGCTCATGGCTGGCTCCTCGAGGTGTTCTCGGCGTGGTCCGCGAAGTTCTGCCGCACCGTCGCCCAGTACTCGTCCAGCCAGCCGCGCAGCGCGAGCAGGCCGTCGGGGGCGACGCGGTAGACGTGGCGCGTGCCGTCCGCGTCGTGGGCGACCAGGCCGCAGCCCTCCAGCACCCGCAGGTGCTGCGACACGGCGGGGCGGCTGACCGGCAGGTCCGCGGCGAGCTGCCCCACGGCGGCGGGACCGGCGGCGAGCCGGTCCATGATCTGCCGCCGCGTCGGGTCCCCGAGCGCGTCGAGGACGTGGCCGCTCCGCACTTTCGGTAAGTTACGACTTACCAATAGCGAACGCAACGTGTCCGCCAGACCGCGAGGAGTCCGCCCGTTGCCACTGGACCGCTCCGGTGCTTCGCTGCTCGGGTGACCACGCACGCCTGGCGGAGGGAGCCCCACGGCGGCGGCGGTCTCGCGGCGCGCCTGAACTGGCTCCGTGCCGGGGTCCTGGGTGCCAACGACGGGATCGTCTCCACGGCCGCCGTGGTCGTCGGCGTCGCCGGGGCGACGGCGAGCACCGGGGCCATCGCCACCGCCGGGGCCGCGGCCGCGGTCGGCGGGGCGGTGTCCATGGCCCTCGGCGAGTACGTGTCGGTGAGCAGCCAGCGCGACTCCGAGCGCAGCCTCATCGAGCTCGAGCGCCGGGAGCTCGAGGACGACCCGGAGGGGGAGCTGGAGGAGCTCGCCGGCATCTACGAGCGCCAGGGCATCTCGCCCGAGACGGCCCGCCAGGCGGCCGCCGAGCTCACCGAGCGCGACGCGCTCGCGGCCCACCTCGCCGCCGAGCTCGGGATCGACCAGGACGACGTCGTCAGCCCCTGGCACGCGGCGCTCGCCTCGGCCGTGGCGTTCTCCATCGGTGCGGCGCTGCCGATGCTGGCGATCCTGCTGCCGCCGCCCGCCTCCCGCGTCGCGATCACCTTCGTCGTCACCCTGCTGGCCCTCTCGCTCACCGGCTACGTGGCCGCCTGGATCGGCGGTGGCTCGCGCGCCCGCGCGGCCGTCCGGGTGGTCGTCGGCGGCGCCCTCGCGCTCGCGGCCACCTTCCTCATCGGCAACCTGCTCGGCAGGTCGGGCGTCGTCGTCTAGCCCGGCCGGGCGTCGTCGTCCTGCCCGGCCGGGCGTCGTCGTCCAGCCGGGCGGGCGGCCTCCCGCGCGGCTACCGGCGCGCGCGCAGCAGCAGGGGGAGCGCGGCGGCCAGCGCCCCCACGAGCGCCGCGATCGCGAGCCCCTGGCCCAGCGCCCAGGCGGCGAACACCGCGAACGACGCCGCCTCCGAGCCGAGCCCCGCCACCGACGTCACCGTCGCGCGCAGGTGGCTGGGGATGTGCGCCTGCAGCCGGGCGTCCACCACCACCTGCGTCAGCTGGCACACGCCGTAGAAGACAGCCACGGCCGCGATCCCGGCCGGGCTGCCCACGACGGCCGCCGCGCCGAGCAGCGCGGCGGCCAGCCCCAGCAGCGCCGCGAGGGTCCCGGCGCGCGACCGGGCCGCCCAGCCGCCCAGGTGGGCGCCGAGGGCGCCGGCGAGCGGGACGGCGACCACGACGACGGGGATCGCGGCCGTGGGCACGCCCCAGTCCTGGGCCAGCAGGGTGAAGTACTCCTCGGCCGCGTCCAGCGCGGTGAGCAGCGCGACGGCGAGCACGATCCCGCGCACGCCGGGCAGCGCCGCGGTGGTCCGCAGCTCGGCGAGCACCCGGCTCAGGTAGCCGCCGGCGTCGCCGTCCGCCTCCCCTGTGACCCGGGCGTGCGGCGCCTCCGGGAAGAGGGCGGCCAGGGCGCCCGCCGCCAGGGCGATCCCGACGCTGAACCAGCCGGCCAGCGCGTACCCGCCCCAGCTGAACAGCACGGTCGCGAGCGCGGCGGCCGGCAGCTGGGCGACGAGCCCGGCGGACGTGACGCGGGCCAGCAGCCGGGGGTAGCGGTCCTCGGCGCCGACGGCCGCCAGGCCGTCGAAGAGCAGCGCCTCGAACGCCCCCGAGGTCAGCGAGCCACCAACGCCCCACAGCACGAACCCGGCGGCGAAGCCGGGGAAGCCGGGGAGCGCCACCCACAGCGCGAAACCGGCGGCCTCCAGCACGCCGGCGGCCACCAGGGCGCCGCGGCGCGAGGAGCGGTCCGCGAGCATCCCGGTCGGCACCTCGGCGACGACGGCGACGGCCGACCAGATCGCGAACAGCCCGGAGATCTGCGCGTCGCCCAGGCCGGTGTCGGCGAAGAGCAGCGCGTAGAGCGGGTACAGCGGGATCGTCTCGGCGAGGAGCGCCCACCCGGTGGCGAGCCGGGCGAGCGATCGGGCCGGACGCGGGGATGCGGATCAATGTCGCATGGCACACAGGTTAGGCAGGCTGCCCGTCGGGGTCCAGGGCGATCTCGACGTCGCCGCGAGGTTCAGGCGCCGGTCCGTCACGCGGGGCCGCGCCCGCCCGGCCCCTGGCGCCTCGGTGCGCCCGCCCCTGTCGCTTCAGCCCGCGCTGCCGCGGCGCCCTCAGCCCTCCCGGACCTCGCCCGCCCCGGAGACCTCGCTGGTCACTCCGGCGCCGCCGGTGTGGACGATCTCGCCGGCGCCGTCGACCGCCGCCCGCAGGGTTCCGGTGGCGTGGACGCGGGCGCTGCCCGCGCCGCCGATGGTTACGTCGGCGTCGATGCTCACGAGGTTCTCGCCGGAGTACTCGCCGACACCGTCGATCGAGACGGTCTGCCGCTCCGCGCGCCCGTCCAGGGCCACCGAGCCGGCGCCGTCGACCGACACGGTCAGGTCCGCGACGTCGACCCCGCTGGCGTTGAGGTCGCCGGCGCCGTCGAGGTCGACGGTGAGGCTCTCGCCGGGGGAGAGGTCGGCGTCGACCGAGCCGGCACCGTCGACCCGGAGCTCCTCGACCTCCGGCAGCACGAGGTCGTAGGTGATGTCCCCCGGGAAGCCCCACATCGGCCCGTCGAGGTCCAGCACCAGGACGTCGCCGCGCACGTCGGTGATGACCCGCTCGATGACGTTCTCCCCGGCGGTGAGCCGCAGGGACGGCTCGTCGCCGGTGCTCAGGCGCACGTCGCCCACCCCGTCGAGGGAGACGACGCGGACGCCGTCGCCGACCTCGCGCTCCTCGCTCACGGAGGCGCCGGGCGGCCCGCCGACCACGGTGCCGCACCCGGCGAGCAGCGCCGGCGGCGCGACGACCAGCGTGAGGGCGGCGAGCGTGCGCAGGTTCATCGGTCTTCCTGTCCTGGTGATGGCTGTTCTGGCTGTGCGGGGCCGGCCTTGCGTGCGCGGCGACGGATTCAGCGTGGCAGCCGGCGGGGCGCGGCGACATGGGGATTTCCCCTGGCTCTCCCCCGAGCCCCACGCGCCGCGCCTCAGGGGCCCCCCCGGGGGCGGGGCGTGCCGTCCGATAATTCCCCACCGGCCGGCGGGAGGTGTGAGATCTTCTCCGTCGTGGGCATTCGAGCGGCGCGGACGCCGCACCTCTCCTCTCGCGCCGCCGGGCTGACGGCCGTCCTCGGGCTCGCGGGCGCGCTGACCGCCTGCAGCCCGACGCCGGACCCCGCCGCTGCCGCCGACGCCCTCGCCGAGGCGCTGGCGACCGGGGACCTGGCCTCCGCTCCGCTCGACGAGGGGACGCGCGAGCAGGCTGCGGCGGACGTCGAGGAGGCCCTCGGCGCCGTCGCGGACCTGCCGCACGCCGTCGACGCCGAGGTGGGCGAGGTCGACGACGGCGGCGAGCGGCCGACGGCGACGGTCGCCCTGGAGTGGTCCTGGGACCTGGACGGCGCGGACGCCGACGCGGCCGGTGCGGAGGCCGACGGCGCGGCCGAGGGTGAGCTCGCCTACCGCACCGAGGGGCAGCTCGTCCACGACGGCGAGCGCTGGACCGTGACGTGGGCCCGCGAGCTGATCCATCCCGACCTGGGCGAGGACGGCGTCCTCGACGTCACGCGCACGCCCGCCGAGCGCGGCGAGATCCTCGGCGCGGGCGGGGGGCCGATCGTCACGGTCCGGCCGGTGCTGCGCATCGGGATCGACAGGGCCAACCTTGCCGAGGCCGACGTCGCGGCGGCCGCCGCCGGCCTGGCCGCCGCGCTCGGCTTCGAGGACCCGCAGGCCTTCGCCGACCGGGCGGCGGCCGCGGGTCCCAGGGCCTTCGTCGAGGCCATCGTCGTGCGGCAGTACGACACCGCGGGCGTCGACGTGCCGGCGGTGCGCGGGCTGCCCGGCGTCCTCGTCGTCGAGGACGAGCTGCCGCTCGCGCCCACCAGCGGCTTCGCCCGCCCCATCCTCGGCACGGTCGGGGCCGCGACCGCGGAGATCGTCGAGGAGTCCGACGGCGCCGTCCGCGCGGGCGAGGAGGTCGGGCTCTCCGGGCTGCAGCGCCAGTACGACGAGGCGCTCCGGGGCACGCCGGGCACCTCCTTCGTGGTCCGGCGCGCGGACGGCACGACGACGGAGCTGTACACCTCCGAGCCGGTGGCCGGCCAGGACGTCACGGTCACCCTGGACCCGCGGCTGCAGATGGTCGCCGAGTCGGTCCTCGAGCCGGTGGCACCCGCCGGCGCGATCGTGGCGCTGCGCCCGTCCACCGGCGAGGTGCTCGCCGCCGCCAGCGGCCCGGGATCGCGGGGGTTCAGCACCGCGACCCTCGGCGCCTACGCCCCCGGCTCGACCTTCAAGGTCGCCACCGCCCTGGCCCTGCTCCGCTCGGGCCTCACGCCGCAGTCGCCGGTGGAGTGCACGCCCACCATCACGGTGGACGGGCGCGAGTTCTCGAACTATCCCGACTTCCCTGCCGGCGACGTCGGCCCGACGACGCTCCAGGGCGCCGTCGCCAGCTCCTGCAACACCGTCTTCATCGCCGCCCGCGACCGCGCCGGCGCGCAGGACCTCGCCGACGCCGCCGCCTCGCTCGGCCTGGGCGTGCCGGCGCAGCTCGGCGTGCCCGCCGTCGACGGCGAGGTGCCCGCCGACGCGAGCGGCACCGAGCACGCCGCGTCGATGATCGGGCAGGGCCGCATCCAGGCCTCGCCGCTCGCCATGGCGACGGTGGCCGCCTCCGTCGCCCGGGGGGAGCGCGTCACCCCGGTGCTGGTCACGGACGTCGGCGGGGAGCCGCCCGCGCCCGCGGAGAGCGAGGGCTCAGGCACGGAGGGCGCCGAGGGAGCGGGCGGCGACGCCGCGGACGGTGCCGACGACGCCGCCGACGACGCGGCCGGGGGTGCGGTGGCCGAGCCGGCCCCCCTGACCGAGGCGGAGGCGCAGGCGCTGCGCGAGATGATGCGCGCCGTCGTCGTCGACGGCACGTCCACGTTCCTGGCCGACGTGCCCGGCGATCCGGTGAGCGCCAAGAGCGGCACGGCCGAGTACGGCACCGACGACCCGCCGCGCGCCCACGCGTGGATGATCGCGTTCCGGGGCGACCTCGCGGTGGCCGTCTTCGTCGAGGACGGGATCGCCGGCGCCCAGACCGCCGGGCCGCTGCTCGAGGACTTCCTCCGCCGGGCCGCCTGACGCCCGGGCCGGCCAAGGGCCTTCCGGCGGGGTGCGCCGGCCAATACGGTCACGCCATGAAGTTCGGCCTGATCGGAACCTTCGGCTCCGCCCAGCAGATGGTCGACCTCGCCGTCGAGGCCGAGCGCGCCGGCTGGGACGGGTTCTTCGCCTGGGACGGCATCAGCGTCGGCGCGATCGACACCTTCGACCCGTGGACCCTCCTCGGCGCCATCGCCGTGAAGACCTCGCGCATCCGGCTCGGCGCCATGGTCTTCTCGCTGGCGCGCCGGCGGCCGTGGAAGGTGGCCAGGGAGGCGCTCACGGTCGACCATCTCAGCGGCGGGCGGCTGGTCATCCCGGTCGGCCTGGGCGCGACGGACGACGGCGGGTACAGCCGCGTCTCGGGCGACGACGTCGAGCGCCGCACGCGCGCCGAGCGCCTCGACGACGCCCTCGCCATCCTCGACCTGGCGTGGAGGGGCGAGACGTTCAGCTACACCGGCAAGCAGTATCAGGTGCGTGACCTGGTCTTCCGGCCCAGGCCGGTGCAGCGGCCCCGGGTCCCGGTCTGGATCGTCGGCGTGTGGCCGGCGCCCCGGTCGATGCAGCGTGCGATCGCGTGGGACGGCATCCTGCCCTCGCGTCACGGCGACCCCTTCGAGCCGCTGACCCCGCAGGAGCTGCGCGCGATCGCGGACCATGTGGCGGAGCGGCGCGCCGCGGCGGGCCTGTCGGGCCCGTACGACATCGTGGTGGAGGGCGTGCTCCCCGAGGAGCCGGCCCAGGCGCGGGAAAGGGTCCGGGCCCTCGAGGAGGCCGGCGTCACCTGGTTCGTCGAGTCGCGGTGGGAGGGCGAGGGCGCCACGCCCGAGAAGCTCCTGGAGCGCGCGCGGCAGGCCCCGCCGGCGGGGTAGGGCGGGGTCTGCGAAGAACCGCACGCGGGGACGTCGTGCGTCCCGCCCCAGCCAGACGGGAGTCGCACGGCGAGCTCGGCCACGTCTTGCGCTCCGCCCGGTCAGGCTGGATGGAGCGCCGGAGTGTCCACCGGAGCATCGTGGTCCTCCTTCGGTGCTGACGTCGCGGTTCGTGGTGTGCGGGTACCGGTCGGCCGGCGGTCATGACGCGGCGGTCATGACGCGCGCGGCACGTCCGGTGCCTGGACGGCGGTGCGCGTCGCGCGCCGAGCGGTGAGCGCCAGCAGCGTGCGCACACGGCGCGTGAGGCGGCCCCACAGGCGGGTCCGAGCGCGCCCGCGCGCCACCCGGGGGAGCTCTGCGAGCCGCCGCTGGTGCTCGGCGGCGGCCAGGAGCTCCTGGTAGCGGATGTTGTCCAGCAGGCCCGAGTAGGCCCAGGTGTGGTCCACGGTCGTCCCCTCGTCCTCGTGGCTGACGGCGCGGGTCGCTCCGCGACCCTCGGTCGCCCTCGGCGACCCGTTCGGCGGCGGTCACCCGCCTCCGCGGGCGTAACCATATGAAGCTGAGACAGTGGTTACACCTCTCGTAACCACATGCAAACACCTATCGGGTTACACTTGTCCCGTGAGTGCGGTCCCGCGGCTGGAGGTTGACCAGGTCCTCGACCTGGTCAACCACTACGCGCGCCGGGCCCGGACGGCCGCGGGCGACGAGGACAAGGGCTTCCGCCCGCTCGGCGAGGTGCTCGGTGCCACCGCGGGCAACGTGCCGGAGCTGGACGAGGCGACCCTGCACGCCCTCGCCGACGAGGCGTACGAGGTATTCGTCAAGGCGCACGGCGGGGACGACGTCGGCCCGGTCCTCAACGAGATGCTGGCGCGGTCGGCACCCACGCCGCGGCTGGCGGACGACGGCTCGGTCGCCTGGGAGGCCGCCGGCGGGGACAACGTGCTGCGCGCCGCGCTCGCGGTGCCGCTGCTGAACTGGCTCCACACACGCGGCGCGGACCGGCTGGGGCTGTGCGAGGGCATCGACTGCGCCGACGCGTTCGTCGACGCCTCCTCGGCGGGACGCCGCAAGTACTGCTCGTCCACCTGCCTCAACCGGCACAAGGTGGCTGCCTACCGGCGCCGCGCCGCCGAGCAGGGGTCGAAGGCCGGGCGCTGACCGTACAGTGCCCGGCCGTCGCCGAAGGGGCAGACTTCATGCAGGCGGGACGAGGAGGTCCACATGCACGTCATCGAGCGGGTGCTGCCCGACGGCACCGCGTTGCAGTCCTTCGAGGGGCGCGAACACTCCAGCGGGGTGTCGATCATCTTCGTGAGCACGTCCGAGGTCGGGGCCGGTCCGTACCGGCACGAGCACCCGTACTCCGAGACGTTCGTGATCCACGCCGGCAGCGCGCTCTTCACCGTCGGCAAGCAGCAGGTCACCGCCGTCGCCGGGCAGGTGCTGGTGGTGCCCGCCTACACGCCGCACAAGTTCTCGGTGCTGCCGAGCGGGCTGTTCGAGTCGACCAACATCCACGCCAACGACACCTTCATCACGACGTGGCTGGAGGGCCCGCAGGCGGACCCGCTGGCGAGCTGAGGCGCCCCGTGCGAGGCCACCCAGGCGTGGCCCTGACTCCCGATGCCGATGCCGATGATGCCGGATCGCGGGGAGCCGAGCCCCAGCCCCCGCAGCCGGGCATGCGACGAGCGGGGCGCCCGGTGGACGCCCCGCTCGTCGGAGGATGCTGCGGCCCTGGGCCGCAGGCCGTGCTCGGTGCGGCGGTGTGCCGCACGGCCGGGTCAGTGCTGGTGAGCGGTCTCGTGCTCGGCGATCTGCTTGCGCACGTCGTCCATGTCCAGGCCCTTGACGCCCTCGACCAGCTGCTCGAGGCTCTTCGCCGGCAGCGCGCCGGCCTGGGAGAACACCAGGATGCCGTCGCGGAAGGCCATGAGGGTGGGGATCGCCGTGATCTGCAGCTGCGCGGCGAGCTCCTGCTCGGCCTCGGTGTCGACCTTGGCGAAGGTGATGTCGGTGTGGGCCTCGGAGGCCTTCTCGTAGATGGGTGCGAACATCTTGCACGGGCCGCACCAGTCGGCCCAGAAGTCGACCAGGGTGATGCCCTCGCCGCTGACCGCGCTCGCGAACTCCTCGGTGGTCAGGTTCTTCGTCGCCATGCTGTGTCTCCTTCACGGGTGGCTTCGCGGGTACAACAACGCCGGGCCGAAAACATTCCGCCGCCCGTCCGTCGCCCTCGCGGCACGCCGCCCACCCCATGGCGTGCGACCGGCGGACGCGCCCGCGTCCGCCGGTCAGCAGGTCGTCCCGGCGTCAGGCAGCAGCCGGTCGTCGACGGCAGGTCGCCCCGCCGCCAGGCACCGGCCGATCAGCCCCGCGGCTTGCCGCGGCGCTCCGAGAGCTTGGCCAGCATCTCGCGGGCCTTGCGCTGGTTCTCGGGCTTGGCGGCTTCCCGCTTGATGATCTGCGCTGCCTTCAGTGCCAGGCCACCCTTGATGGCCTTGCCGAAGAACCCCATCGTCCACCTCCGTCGTCGGGGGGCGGGCCGCACCGGCCCACCGGTTTCCGACGTTACGTGACGCCTCCCCGCGCGGCCACCGGAGCGAGCCGTCGCCGCTCGTCAGGAAGCCGTCACAGCTCGTGGTCCTGCGGCTTGAGCGACTGGAGGAAGTCGTTCAGGACGGCATTGACCGCCTCCGGGGCGTCGACGGTCGCCAGGTGCCCGGCGTCGGGGACGACCACCTGCCGGGTCAGCTCGCGCGGCGCCCAGCGGCGCATCGAGCTGGCCACGATCCCGGTGCGGTCGTGCTCGCCGCGCACCAGGCACAGCGGCACCGGCGTGCGGTAGAAGCGCTTGCGGTCGTGGAAGCGCAACCCCGCGGTCCACAGGTCGGCGAGCCGTGCGGGCTCCACTGACGCGAAGGCGCGCGCGGCGTAGGCCCGGCCGGCGCGAGTGACCGCCGAGCGCTCCACGAGCACCCGCCGCACGCCGGCCGCCGGCAGGCGGTGCAGCACCGCCTTCTTGGCCGCCGCCCTCAGGCGCTCGGTGAGCGTCACCCGCCCGGCGTCCGAGCCGGCGCCGATGACGACCAGCCCGCGCACGTGCTCGGGGCGGCGGCGTGTGAAGGCCTGGCTGATGTGCCCGCCCAGGCCGTGCCCGACGAGCACCGGCCGCACGATCGCGAGGCGGTCGAGCAGCTCCGCGAGGTCGTCCACCAGAAGCTCGGGGTCGAACGGACCGTCCCACGGCCGGGAGAGCCCGTGCCCGCGCAGGTCCCAGGTGATGATCCGGTACCCGGCGTCGAGGAGGAACTTCGCCTGGCTGTCGAACACGGAGTGGTCGGTGCCCGCGCCGTGCGTGAGGACCACCGGCCCGCCGTCGCCATGGTTCCAGTAGCGCAGGCCGCAGCCGCGCACCTGCATGGTTTCGCCGGGACCGGACAGGGATGCCATGGACGAAATCTAACGAACATCGCCACATTGCTTCTCATCGGGGCATCCCCCGGCCCCCTCGCCAACCGGAGGACGACGACGCCCGCGGCACCGGCCATTCCGGGGCCAGGTCGGTCACGGCCGCCCGGGATGCGTCCGAGTGCCCCGGGGGAGCCGCCCACCAGGTGAGCGCGGCGCTACCCGGGGATGTGGCCGGGTCCTACGCTTGCGGTCATGAGCGACATCCTGGTCACCCCCGCGCAGGAACCGGCCTCGGCCGCCGCCGGGAGCGCGCCCGAGCCGGGCGACGTCCGCACCGCCGTCGCCGACGTCGCCCGCGCGGCCAAGAGGGCCTCGCGCGCCCTGGCCACCGCCACCCGCGCGACGAAGGACTCCGCGCTGCACGCCATGGCGGACGCCCTGGTGGCGCAGGGCGCCCGGATCATCGAGGCCAACGCCGCCGACCTCGAGCGCGGCCGTGCGGGGAACATGCGGACGTCCCTGCTGGACCGGCTGGCGCTGGACGAGGCGCGCATTGCCGCCATCGCCGAAGCCCTGCGCGAGCTCGCGGGGCTGCCCGACCCCGTCGGCGAGGTCGTGCGCGGCTCCACGCTCCCCAACGGGCTGCGGCTGCGGCAGGTGCGCGTGCCGATGGGCGTCGTCGGGATGATCTACGAGGCCCGCCCGAACGTCACCGTGGACGCCGCCGGGCTGGCGCTGAAGTCGGGCAACGCCGTCATCCTGCGCGGCGGCTCCGCGGCGGCCGCCTCCAACGAGGTCATCGTCGAGGTGCTGGGGGACGCGCTGGCGGCCCAGGGCCTGCCGCGCGACCTCGTGCAGTCCATCGACGCGCACGGCCGCGCCGGCGCCGTCGAGCTCATGCGCGCCCGCGGGCTGGTGGACGTGCTCATCCCGCGCGGCGGCGCGGACCTGATCCAGACGGTCGTGCGCGAGTCCCTCGTGCCGGTGATCGAGACCGGCGTGGGCAACTGCCACGTCTACGTCGACGCCGGCGCCGACGTGGCCCAGGCGGTGCCGATCGTGCTCAACTCCAAGACCCAGCGCACCGGCGTCTGCAACGCCGCCGAGACCCTGCTGGTCCACCGCGACGTCGCCGCCGAGTTCCTGCCCGCCGTCCTCGAGGCCCTGAGGGCCGAGGAGGTGACCGTCCACGGTGACGAGGCCACGGCCGCCGCGGCGCCCGAGGGGCTGCGGTTCGAGCCCGCCACCGAGGTGGACTGGGGCACCGAGTACCTCTCGCTGGACCTGGCCGTGAAGGTCGTGGACTCCCTGGACGAGGCGCTCGAGCACATCGGCCGGTACTCCTCGGGGCACACCGAGGTCATCTGCACCCGGGACCTGGCCGCGGCCCGCCGCTTCACCACCGAGCTCGACGCCGCCGCGCTGATCGTCAACGCCTCCTCCCGGTTCACCGACGGCGGGCAGCTCGGCCTGGGCGCGGAGATCGGCATCTCCACGCAGAAGCTGCACGCCCGTGGCCCGATGGGGCTGGCGGAGCTGACGACCACCACCTGGATCGTGGAGGGCGACGGTCAGATCCGCGGGTGACAGCCGCTCCGGACATCCGGGCCGCCGCCACGTCACGGGCCGGGGACAAGTGACCGGTCGCAACACGAGTGACCGGGGTGACGCAGGTACAGGTCCACGAGCTCCCGGCGCCGCTCCTCGGTGGTCCGCCGCCGTGCGGCCTGCAGCGCCATGACGCTCAGGGCACCGGCGCGGGCCTCGTGGAAGGGGCTGGCCAGCAGCGTCTCGATCTCGGCCAGATCCATCGCCGCGAACTCCCGGGCGAGCGCGTTGACCGGTCCCATCCGCGCGCCGAGGAAGCGGTCGCCCCAGCCGTACCCGCCGGGCCCCGTGCGGAAGTACCGCGCGAGCTGCTCGGCGTCGGAGGGCGAGGCGTGCCCGCGCAGCCGCTCGAGGAACCGCTCCGCCGTCGGTGTGCCGCCCACGGCCCCGAGGATCCCACGGCAGCGCCGCGCACGGGCGCCCGCGACGTGACTCGCGCCCGTCACCTTCGGCCGTCGATACCTGTTCCGAACGGCGCTGCCATGAGGCAACATCGGCGCATGGAACCCGTGGTCGCCGACGTCGACATCGAGCTCGCGCACCTCCACGCCGTCGTCGGCGAGGCGCACCGCGCCATGACCGACGTGATCCAGGGCAAGCACCACGCCGTGCGCACGGCGCTGACCGTGCTGCTCGCCGGGGGGCACCTGCTCATCGAGGACGTCCCCGGCGTGGGCAAGACGCTGCTCGCCAAGACCCTCGCCCGCACCATCGACTCGACCGTGCGGCGCATCCAGTTCACCCCGGACCTGCTGCCCTCGGACATCACCGGCGTGAGCGTGTTCAACCAGGACACCCACGCCTTCGAGTTCCGACCGGGTGCGATCTTCGCCAACGTCGTCGTCGGCGACGAGATCAACCGCGCCTCCCCGAAGACGCAGTCCGCGCTGCTGGAGTCCATGGAGGAGCGGCAGGTCACCGTCGACGGGCACACCTACCGGCTGCCCGACCCGTTCATCGTGATGGCCACGCAGAACCCGCTGGAGATGGAGGGCACCTACCCGATGCCCGAGGCGCAGCGGGACCGGTTCATGGCGCGCATCTCCATGGGCTACCCCTCGCCGCGCGCCGAGCTGGAGATGCTCCAGACGCACGGCGCCGGCGCGCCGCTGGACGAGCTGCGGCCCGTCACCGACGCCGCCACCGTCGCCGGCCTGGTCGGCACGGTCCAGCGCCTCTACGCCAGCCCGGCGGTGCACCAGTACGTCGTCGACCTGGTCACCGCCACCCGCGCCAGCCGGTACCTGCGCCTGGGCGCCTCGCCCCGCGCGGGCCTGCAGCTGCTGCGCGCCGCCCGCGCGCACGCCGCCCTGGAGGGGCGTGACCACGTGCTGCCCGACGACGTCCAGCACCTCCTCGTGCCCGTCCTGGCCCACCGGGTGCTGCTGGCCAGCGAGGCCGAGCTCGGCGGCCTCGGTGCCGCCGAGGTGCTCACCGCCCTGCTCGACGACGTGCCCGTCCCGAGCCGGCCGCGATGACCCTGCCCGGCCTGACCACCCGGGGGACGGTGTTCGCCGTCGCCGGGGTGGCGGCCGCCGTCCTGGCCCTGATCCTGGGCTACCCGGACATCACCCGGATCGGGGTGTTCCTCGCGGCGCTGCCGGTGCTGTCGGTCCTGACGAGCCTGCGCCGCACCCCGCACCTGGCCGTGCGGCGCACCGTCAGCCCGGCGGTGCTGCACCCGGAGGAGGAGGCGCTGGTGCGGGTGGAGGTGCGCAACACCGGCCGGCGCACGAGCCTGCCGTTCGTCGCCGAAGAGGCCCTCGACGACGTCCTGGGCCCGCCGCCGGCCTTCCTGCTGCCGGCGCTGCCGCCGGGCGGGGAGCACGTGGTCACCTACCGCGTGCGGCCGGGCCGGCGCGGCGTGTACCGCATCCGCAGCCTGGGGGTGGAGCTGGAGGACCCCTTCGGGCTCAGCCGCTCCCGGTTCGCGCTGGGCCACGCGGCGGAGTTCCTCGTGCTGCCCCGGGTGCACCCGCTGGGCGCCCTGCGCCTGGGCCGGCCCGGCGACGCGGGGGAGTGGCCGGTGCCGCGGGGCGTGGCCCCGCAGGGCGACGACGACGTCAGCACCCGGCCCTACCACCACGGCGACGACCTGCGCCGCGTCCACTGGCCGGCCACCGCGCACCGCGGCGAGCTGATGGTGCGCCAGGAGGAGCGCCCGGCGCGGCGCCGCGCCACCCTGGTGCTGGACGGCCGCGCGTCCGCCCACCGCGGCCGTGGTCTCGCGAGCTCCTTCGAGTGGGCGGTCTCCGCCGTCGCCTCCGCCGCGGTGCACCTGGCCGCAGCGGGCTGGTCCCTGTCCCTGGTCACCGCCGAGACGGTGCGCGAGGGAACCGCCGGCCACGTGCGCGACCTCGAGTCCGTGCTGCGCGAGCTCGCCCTGGCCGGCCTGCACCCCGGCGACCTGGAACCGGTGCTGCGGGCGGCGCGCGAGGTCCCCGCCGGCGCCGTCGTGGCCGCCGTCGCGGACGACGTCGCCGCCGGCCGGCTGCTGCCCGCCCGCCCGCGCGGCGCCGACGGCGTCCTGCTGCTCCTGGACACCGCCACCTTTGACGGCGTCGCGCCCGCCGGGCGCGCCGAGGACGCCGCGCACCGCGCCCCTGGCGCCGGCTGGCGCGCCGCGCCCGTGCACGCCGGCGACGGCGTGGCGGCGGCCTGGCGCCGCGCCGTCGCCGCCGCCCCGCTGGTGGTGGCCCCGTGAGCCCGGGCGCCGCGGGCACGCGGTGGGACGACCGCACGGGGGACGCCACCAACCCGTGGGACGACGGGATGGGTGAGCACCCTGCCCCGCGGTGGGGCGATCCCGCCGCGGCACGGTGGGGCGACGCGGTGCTGGCCGCACTGGCCACCGCGGTCGCGGCGTGGCCGGTGGGGCCGCTGCTGCGGGAGGCCACCTGGGTGCCCGCCACCCTGCTGGCCCTCGTGGTCGTCGTCGTCGCCGGCTCGCTCGCCCGCCGCGCCCGGCTGGGGGCCGGGCGCGTCCTGCTCGCGCAGGCCGCCGCGGTCGCCCTGCTCACGTCCTGGTTGCTGCTGCCCGGGCAGCACTGGTACGGGCTGCCGCTGCCCGGCGCCGGCCTCGAGGCGCTGCGGCTCGTGGACCAGGGGCTGGCGACGATCCGGGACGACGTCGTACCGGTGGCGGCCAACCCGGGCATGACCTTCGTGGTGGTCACCGCGCTGTGCGCGGTGGCCCTGGCGGTGGACCTGATCGGGGTGACCCTGCGCTCGCCGGCGCTGGCGGGGCTGCCGCTGCTGCTCGTGGTGACGATCGGCGCCTCGGGCACCGGGGAGCCGCTGCACCCTCGGTACTTCCTCACCGCCGTCGTGCCCTGGCTGGTGCTGCTGGGCCGGCACGGCGCGGGCAGCCTGCGCGTCTGGCGCGACCGCGTGCACCCGGCCTCGGCGGGGCTTCGCCGCAGCGCGCACCGCTACGCGGGGTGGGGCCGGTCCCTGGCCGGGGCCGCCGTCGTCCTCGCCGTGCTCGTGCCGGCGGCGCTGCCGCACCGGGCCCCGGTCACGCTGGTGCAGGCGCTCAACCGGGCCGCCGGCGTCGGCGACGACGGCGAGGTGACGTTCACCGAGACGCTCGACCTGTCCGCCGACCTGGCCAGCCGCAGCCCGCGCCCGGTGCTGCGCTACCGCACCGACGACGCCCAGGGCGTCCCCCTGCGCGTGACGGCGAGCATGACCTACGACGGCCGGCGCTGGCAGCCCGCCGACGACGTGCTTGCCGACGCCGGGCAGCCGCCCGGCCCGCCGGCGGGCATGGAGACGGAGCTGCACGCCCTCACCGTCTTCCACAACGAGTTGCGCGCCCCCCAGGTCGCGGTGCCGTACCCGCTGCTCGGCGCCGACTTCGGGCAGATCCCGTGGGCGGTGGACGAGGCGACGGGCGTCGCGACGGTCGCCGAGCATCCCGGCAGCTACGAGGCGGTCTACTGGCGTCCCGCCGGGGACCTGCCCGACGGCGCCGGCACCGGCCCGGTGCCCGAGCTGGACCCGCGCACCCTCGAGCTGGACCCGGCCTCGCACGACCTCGTGGTCGCGCTCGCCACGGACGTCGCCGGGGGCGCCGCCACCCAGGTGCAGGCGGCCATGGCCATCCAGTCCTACCTGCGCGGCAGCGCCTTCACCTACTCCCTGACCCTCGCCCCGCCGGTCGACGGGCCGGACGGCGCCCCGCTCGACCCGATCAGCCACTTCCTCGAGACGAAGGTCGGCTACTGCGTCCAGTTCGCCACGGCCATGGTGATGATGTCGCGGGCGCTCGGCATCCCCGCCCGGCTGGCCGTCGGCTTCCTCCCCGGGGCCGAGGACGACGACGGCGCCCGCACCGTGCGCGCGGCCGACGCCCACGCCTGGCCGGAGCTCTACATCACCGGCGTGGGGTGGACGCGCTTCGAGCCCACGCCGGGCGCGCGCACGGGCGTCGCCCCGGTGTACCGCACCCCCGCCGACCCGGACGCCGCGACGCCCACCCAGGCGCCGTCCGCGGCGCCGGAGGGGCCCCTGCGGGAGGACCCGGAGGACGCGGAGACCGCGGCACCGGAGCGCTCGCCGTGGGTGGCGGGCGCCGCCCAGGCGGCGACGTGGCTCGCCGGCGCCGCGCTCGCGGCCGCCGCGCTGGCCCTCGTCCCCCTCGCCGGCCGCTGGCGCCGGGGCGCCGCCCGGCGCCGCGCCGACGACGACGCCTCCGTGGTGGAGGGGGAGTGGCAGGCGCTCACCGCCTCCCTCGCCGACCTCGGGGTGCGGGCACCGCGCGGGGCCACGCCGCGCCAGGCGCAGGAGCACTACGCGAGGGCCGCGGGCCTCGACCCGCCGACCGCCGCAGCGCTGGCCCGGGCCGCCGGCCGGGTGCAGGCTGCGCGGTACGCCCCGGGCGGGGCGGGCGTGGGCACGATGGCCGAGGACGTGCGGGAGGTCGCGGGGCGGGTGCGCGCGGCGCTGCCCTGGCGCCGACGGCTGGCCGCCGCCCTGTGGCCCCGCAGCGGCACCGAGCAGCTGCGCGACCTCGGCGCGGCCGCCCATCGGCGCCTGGGCCGCCTCGCCGACTCCGTGGCCCGCCTGCTCGACCGGTGAGGGAGGTCCCGGGTGAGCTGTGCGCCCCCGGGAGGCCGGGATCCGCGCCCAGGCCCTCCTGGCCGACGGCACCCCGGTTCACGACTTCCTCGTCCGGGAGACCGCCCGGCAGCTGCACGTGGCCGACGCCCCCTCCCCAGCCGCCACCTCCGCTCTGCCCATCGGGGCGATGATCGTCGAGCGCCTGCTCCAGGCGCCCCCCGCGGCCCCGGCCGCCTAGAACCTGCCCCCGTCGACGACGAGCGCCTGCCCCGTCATGTAGGAGGAGCCGTCCGAGGCGAGGTAGACGACCAGCGGGGCGACCTCCTCCGGCGTGCCCTGGCGCCCCATCGGGACGATCTGCCTGATGGTGCGCTCCTGCTCCTCCGGCCCTCCCATGAAATCGATGGCGGGCTGGTTGAACGGCGTGTCGATCCACCCCGGGCACACACTGTTGACCCGGATGCCGTCCGGGGCCAGCTCGTCGGCGAGCGCCTTGGTGAAGGACACGATTGCGCCCTTCGACGCGGCATACGCCGTCAGGCCCGCTCCGCCCTTCACCGCCGCGAGCGAGGACATGTTGATGATGGAGCCGCCGCCGCCCTCGCGCATGAGGGGGACGGCGTGCTTGACGCCGAAGAAGCAGGACCGCGGGTTCACGGCCATCAGCAGGTCCCACTGCTCCTGCTCGAACTCCGTGATGCGGCCGGACCGCTGAGCACCGGCGTTGTTGAACAGCACGTTCAGCCCGCCGAGGGCCTCCGCGCCTTCCCTCACGAGCGCCGCCACCTCGCTCTCCTGGGTGACGTCGCACCGAACGAAGTGCGCATCCCCGCCCTGCTCGCGGATCTCCGTGACGGTGCGCCGGCCGGCCTCCTCGTTGATGTCGGCGACGACGACTCCCGCGCCTTCCCGGGCGAACATGCGGGCGGTGACGGCGCCGATCCCCGTCGCCGCGCCGGTGATGATCGCCTTCTTGCCCTCGAGCTGCATCGCTCCTCCCTACGGTGAGGCGAGCGCCGCGGCGGCGGCAGCCGCGATCTCGTCGTCCTGGTCAACCGTGCCGCCGGCAACACCGACGGCGCCGACCACCTCTCCGTCCACCTCGAGCACCCGCCCGCCGCCGAACGTCACGAGGGGGCGCAGGTGGGTGTGCTCCAGGCCGTACAGGGGTGCTCCCGGCTGCGTGAGCGGAGCGATGTCCTTCGTCGCCATCCGCATCGAGCAGGCGGTGTAGGCCTTGCCCGCCGAGATCTCGGTGCTCGCCAGCAGGGCGCCGTCCTGGCGGGCGAAGGCGATGAGCTCCCGCCCCTCGTCGACGATCGCCACGCTCGAGGCCGAACCGATCTCGGTGGCCTTCTGCAGCGCCGCCTCCAGCGCTTGCCGTGCTCGCTCGTAACCCAGTCCCATCAGTCTTCACTCCTCGTCGAGTCGGACAGGTGCACGGCCGGGTGGCCGTGGCTCACTCCTGGGGCAGACCGCGGCGCACGTGGGTCCGCTCCCGGGAGACCAGGGCACGGTCGCGCTCCTTGTAGCGGCCGACCGTCTCGCGGGTGAACAGGGCGATGATGATCGCCGAGATCAGCGCCACGGCGATCAGGAAGTAGAGCGCGTAGAAGTACCCGGTCGCAACCTCGAAGCCCCCGCCCACCCCGATCAGGAAGCCGATGACGAGCGGGGAGACGCCTCCGACGTAGAGGAAGAACAGGAGGATGGAGTTCGCGGTCCCCATCGCCCCGGGCTCCGCCGAGTCCGACCCGAAGGCGTACAGGACGGGGAAGATGGCGTTCGTGGCGAGGCCGGCGAAAAGCTGGACGGCGATCAAGATTCCGAGGCCCTCTGCCGAGAAGCGGAGCAGGTACAGCCCGACCGCCAGCCAGGTGAAGGCGATGATCAGGCTCACCTTGCGGCCGATGTAGTCCGACACGATGCCCCAGAAGATCTGGCCGATGCCTCCGGTGATCGTGAAGACTGCGCTGTACGCCGCGGCCTGGGCGAAGCTGAACCCGCCCACGAATGCGATGTACTGCGGCAGCCAGAAACTGATGCCCGTGTAGATCATGATGCCGAACATCGACGCCAGGGCGGGGACGAGGATGTTCGGGTTGGCCAGGCTTCGGCGCAGCGCGCCTGCCTCGGCGCGGTGCTGCTCGGCGCCGGCTCCTCGCGCCAGCGGCTTGGTCAGCCCAGCCGCTTGGGTGTCGCGCTCGAACCGCTCGTAGCGCCGCGGGGAGCTGTACCACCACCAGCCGATCCAGATGGGAATCATCGCCAGCGGGATGATGAGGAACACGTAGCGCCAGTTCTCCGATCCGAAGTAGGCGAGGATGGCGCCCGTCGCGATGGCACCGAGGCCGGTTCCCCACGGGTAGGCGGCGTGCTGGATGCCCAGGGCCAGCCCACGCTTCTCCACGGGGAACCACTCGGCCATCGAGGTGACCTCGACCGCCTCGCCCGCACCGCCGAACGCGTTCTTGATCGACTGCACCACGACGACGTGCCAGATGGTTTTCGTGAGCGCCGCGATGCCCGTGAGGATCGAGAACAGGAAGTAGCCCGCGGCCACGATGGCGTTGCGGTACTTCCGCGCCCAGCCGTGCCCGCCCTTGTCGAACCAGGGCCCGGCCGGGATGGCGACCAGGGCGGTGGCCACCGTGACGATCGTGCTGACGACGCCGGCCCTGGCGGGTGTCAGCTCGAACTCCTCGACCATCGGGGGGAGCACGTAGTAGAAGATCTGGCGGGTGTTGGCGTTCATCGCGTACACCAGCCACAGGAAGACCAGGGCCCCGATCGCCGTCGCCGGGATGCGCGCACGCTTCTTCCGGCCCTCCTCGGGGAGTCGCTGCGCGGGCCCGGCGACGGGCTCGTCCGTCCCTGCCATGTCGCCTTCTCCTTCGTCGCGTCAAGCCGTCTTCGTGATGCTCGTGCCGGTAATCCCCGGCACCGGTTCCTCCGACGCCCGGGTGGCCGCCGTGGCCACGGCCTCCGATGCCCGGGCGGCGGCGACGACCACGGCCTCGCACAGGGCGTCCGCCTGTGGTTCGAAGCGGGACGAGGGCACGCACACCGCGATCGCCGCACTCACCGGGCGGCGCGGGTCGTTACCGCGCACAGGCGCGGCGACACCGCAGACGCCCTCACGCAGGCGCTCCCGGTTGATCGCGTAGCCCTTGCGTCGCACCGACCGGATCGCCTCCCACACAGCCTCTGGGGAGGTGGGGGTGTGCGAGGTGTACCGGGCCAGGCCTGCCGTGATGATCTCCCGGATCTCAGCGTCGGGCAGGTGCGCCAGCAGCACCATGCCGGTCGAGACCGCGTGCATCGGCATGAGCCGCCCCAGGGAGTATGTCGCAAGCACCGGGTGGGGGCTGTCGAGCTTCTCCACGACGACCGCCTTGTCTCCCTCGCGGACGGCCAGCAGCACGGTCTCCTCGGTCTTGCGCCACAGCCATCTCATCGCCGGCCAGCACGCCTCGGTCAGGCAAGCCGCGGCCCCTGCCTGCTGGGCGAGGCGGCTCGGCGCCGGTCCGAACCCGTAGCGCGCGGTGATGGGGTCCTGGACCACGTACCCGCGGGCGCGGAGCGTGGTGAGGAGCCGGTGCATCGTCGCCTTCGACACCCCGAACTGCCGGCTGAGGCTCGTCAGCGTCTGCGGCTCCGGGGCGGCGGCGAGCTGCTCCAGCACCGCAAGGGCCTGGTCAACCGACTTCAGCGTGCCGGTCATGGACTGACCATCGATTCGGGCCATGCCGCCGTCAACCCCGTTCCACGTCGAGGAACACCCCGCCCGGATCTCCGGTGCTGCGTGCCGCTCATCCCGGAGCCACCGCCAGCGGACGGACCGGCGAGCCGGTGACCCCAACCATCTTCAGCGGCAGGCACACGAAGACGAACTCGCGGCGCCCCGCTGCCGCGAGCTCTTCCAGCCGCAGGTTCTCGATGATGTAGATGCCGTTCCGCACGATCAGGATGACGTGGCCGGGAAGGCTGCCGCGCTGAGGCTCGGCGACCTCGGCGGCGTCCCACGCGACGTTGTCCGCCCCCACCGCGAGCACGTGGCGACCGGCGAGCCACTCCGACGCCTCGGCCGAGATGCCGGCACCGCGCAGGTACTCCTCCGCGTCCCGCCAGTGGGCGCCGGTACCGGTCCGGACCAGGACGACGTCCCCGGCGCCCACCGTGACGCCCTGCTCCTCGGCGGCGGCCCGCAGCTCGTCCGCGCCGACCAGGTCCCCGGCCGGCAGCCGGTCCACCCCCCGGTACCGGGCGACGTCGACCAGCACACCGCGGGCGATCATCGGCCCGATCGTCTCCACCCCAAGCTCCGTGAAGCCGGTCGAGGTCTGGACGCGGGAGTCCGCGTGGTGGCCGCCGAACATCTTCAGGTCTTCTGCCTGGTGGCACAGGGCGTCGATGTGCGTGCCGGAGTGCTCGGCGGTGACGATGAGCCCCGAGGCGCTGGTCCTGGCCTCGCCGAGGCCGGCCTCGTGGCGGCGGTGGAGGGCGTAGACGAAGCCGGGACGGTGCGCGGCGAAGATTGGGGCCCCTGCGTACCGGGGCTGCTCCAGGTCGAAGACGGCGGCCCGGGCCAGCGTCGACAGCAGCGTGGCCACCGGCTGCGCTGTCATGTCACGTCTCCCTCGCGCTCAGGTCCTTCGGCACAGGACGGCCGCATCGGCGGCGGGGCGCTCACTCGCCGGGGGATGCCAGCTCGTCGGCGAGCACCCGGCCGCCCTGCCCCCAGCTGCGCGGGTCGACCTCGTCCAGGAGGACGACCACGCGTTCGCGTTCCGAACCGAGGACCTGGGTGATGACGTCGGTGATCTCTTGGATCAGACGGCGCTTGTCATCCTCGGACCGGCCGGCGCGCATGTGCACCTCGACGACGGGCATCAGCGGGTCCTCTCATCGCGTGGGCGCCTGCGTCGCCACCTTCGCCCCGACCTCGGTGCGAAGGTGCTCGGCGGCGATGTACGCCAGCGCGTAGATCGTCAGCGTGGGGTTGTAGCCACCGTACGTGGGGAACTGGCCACCTCCGAGCACGTACAGGTGCGGCACCGTGTGGCACTGGCCGTACCGGTCCACGACCGAGGTGCCGGGGTCGTCCCCCATGCGGTGGGTCCCCACCTCGTGAGTGGAGAGGTGGTACGCGGGGGCGGTCGGCGCCTCCCAGTACTCCCGCATGCTCATCTCCGCCGCGATCTGGCGCTTCTTGACCTGCATGAACGTCACGTCCCGCTCGTCGCGCGGCGTCCAGTCGTGGGTGATCCGCAGCGCGGGCTCGCCGAAGGAGTCCTTGACCTGCGGGTCGAGGTCGCAGAAGAACTCCTCGCGCGGGAACGTCGCCGTCTGGTGGTACATGCTGAAGGTGCGCCGGTAGTTCTCGCGCATCCAGTCCTTGAACCCCTGCCCGAACTTCGGCGCCGACTCCGGCATGTTCCGGGTTGCCTCCAGGGGCTGGACGTCACCACCGAAGCCGATGATGGGGCTGCCCCACATGGTGCCGTCCTGGCCGCAGACGAGCTCGGAGGTGTAGTCGTCGATCACGCTGGTGGCGACGGCGGGTCCCGCGAAGGGGTTGGTCCACTCGGGGAGCGTCCCGGTGAACCACCCGTAGTTGTGCGTCATGAAGTACTTCCCGACCATGCCGTTGCCGTCGATGCCGGAGACAAGCAGCAGCCGGGTGTTCTCCAGTGCGTACGCCGCCAGCACCACGTAGTCGGCGTCGATCTCCCGCTCCTCCTCCCGGACCAGGTCGCGGTAGTGCACGCCCGAGGCTCGCCCGGAGGCGTCACGCTTGACGGCGAAGACACGCGAGTAGGGGCGGATGTCGAGGTTGCCGGTGTCCAGCGCCCGGGGGATCAGCGCGACCGCGCTGCTGGACTTGGCGGCCACGTGGCAGGGGTAGTCGCGGCAGAACCCGCAGTACACGCAGGCGCTGCGGCCCTGGTACTCCACCGAGTTGATCGCGGCGGGCGCGGGGAAGGGGTGCAGGCCCAGCCGTCTCGCAGCGTCTGTGAAGGGCTTGTCGGCCGCCGTCATGCGTAACGGAGGCATCGGGTAGTCACGCTTGCGCGGCGGCTCGAACGGGTTGCCGCCCTCTTGAAGCTCCCCGTTGAGGTTGCCTGCCTTGCCGGCCACGCCGATCTCGTACTCGGCTCGCTCATAGTAGGGCTCGAGGTCGTCGTACCCGTAGGGCCAGTCCACGATCGCGGTGCCGGCCACCGCATCCTCGCCGAGGCGCTCGACCAGCGTGGAGCGCAGCCGCAGCTCGGCGTCCCGGAACCGCCACGCCCAGGCTGCCCAGTGGATCGTCCCGCCGCCCACCCCGATCGACGGCGGCACGAACAGGGGGCCCAGCGCCATCGGTCCGGTGGACCAGGGCAGCACGTGCGCCGTCGCGTCGGCGTTCGGGCGCCAGGTCATGGGGTCGGAGCCCATGTGGGGAGAGATGTCCATGCGGACGTGGTAGCGCAGCTCGTCGTGCTTGATCTCGACGTCCTGGTCCGCGTAGCGCTGCCCCTTCTCCAGGGCCACCACCCGCATGCCGGCCTGCGCGAGCTCGCTCGCCATCACCCCGCCGGCCGCGCCGAGGCCGACGACCACCACGTCAGCGCGCTCAGCCATCTCAGCTGCCTCCTCGCTGCTGCTCTCGCTGGTTCCGTAGGTCTTGCAGCGTCACGGTCGGAAGGGCCGTGGAGTCGAAGCCGTACTGCATCTCGGCCTCGCCGTAGCCCCAGTGGGCTCCGGGGAAGCCCACCATGCGCCAGCCCACCGCGTCCTTGTTGCCCCCGTACACCGGGTCACCGAACGTGCCCTCGACGACGTGCTGGCGCACGACCGCGAAGAAGTACGGCAGGAAGCCGATGTCCTGCGGTTGCTCGGGTGCCTCGGCCCGCTCCTCGGCGATGGCGGACTCGGCCTCGTCCTTCGCCAGGCCCTCGAGGACGCCGTCCTGCTCCGTCTCCCCGAGGTCCGCGAAGCCGCGCCCGTGCCGCTCGGTGCAGGCGTCGTCGAGGGCGGCCAGGCCCGTGCGGTACAACCGCTGGAGGTGCTTGTAGGGGCCGGCCAGGGCCCGGTCGATGTAGACCACCGCCCCGGCCTCGCGCGCCCCGGGATCCTCCGCCGAGCCGGGGATGATGCGGCCGGCCAGCGCGTCGACGGTCGCTGCCTCGTGCGCGTTGAGGAAGGTGATCGCTCCGGGTGAGCCACCGCTGGCGTTCATGGCACGCCTCCCTTGGCGTCGCCGTGCTGGCCCCACCCCGCCGCCGGGTCCTCATGACCCGCAACCGGGGCGAGAAGCCACATCAGTCCCGAGGATCAGCCCGGCCACCGCGGGCGTCAACAGTGTTCCTCCATGGGGAACGAGTACCCAGCCCGGGCCCGGCGTCCGTGCGGGCGATGCGGCAGGCGGCCTCGCCTCACGCCTCCCGGAGCCGCCGGATCTCCACGGCGCCGTACCGGGCGACGGGATGGCGGGAGGCAACGTCGACGGCCTCGTCCAGGTCGGCGCAGTCGATGAGCGCGTACCCGGCGATGACCTCCTTCGTCTCGGCGTAGGGACCGTCGGAGAGCTGCACCTTCTCGTCCCGGACCCGGACCGTCGTCGCCTCCTGGTGCGGCCGCAGCTGGCTCGTGCTGCGCATGACGCCCCGGCGCTCGGTGTCCTCGCTCCACGTGCCGCACCCGGGCGGCACGACGTCCGGGGTGTCCTCGGCCTCGGGGACGGCGATGAGCAAGAGGTACTTCATGGATCCTCCTCGACCGGCCGGCTGCGACGAGCATGCCACTCTCCGGTGGCCGCCCGGGTCGGCGTCGGGGACGATGCTGCGCGGGAGGCGCGCCATGGAGGACGTCCCGACGAGGGTGGTCGTGGCGGGCGTCGGGCGCTTCGGCACCCTGCACGTCCGGGCCTGGACCGAGGCGGGCGCGCGCGTGGTCGGCGTCGTCGACGCCGACCCCGGGCGGGCGCGGGAGGTCGCGGCCGCCTACGCCGTGCCGGAGCACGGCGAGGACCTGCGCCGGATGGTCGCCTCGGCCCGCCCCGACGTCGTCGTGGTGGCCAGCGACGAGGCGAGCCACTCGGACCTGACCGACATCGCGCTCGAGGCCGGCTGTCACGTGTTCGTCGAGAAGCCCTTTGCGCTCGCCGTCGAGCGGGCGGTGCGCACCCGGGACCTCGCGGCCCGGGCCGGCCGGTCGGTGGTGGTGGGGCACATCTCGCGGTTCGCGGCACCGTACCGGTACATGCGGCAGGCCCTCGAGGCCGGACGCCTCGGCGAGCTGTGGGCGATGCGCCTGCGCCGGGACTTCAGCCGTGCGTGGTTCCTGGGCTTCGGGGACCGGGTGCACCCGGTGTGGGAGTCCTGCATCCACGACATCGACCTGGCGGTGTACTTCGCCGGCACCCGGGCGGCCCGCGTCGTGGCGATGCAGAGCCGCGCCGCGGGGCCGGCCGCGCCGAGCGTGGTCAGCGCGCTCGTGGAGTTCGCCTCCGGCGTGACCGCGACCATCGAGTCCGCGTGGACGGTGCCCGCCTCGGCGCCGGACACCCTCGTGGGGGCGCTCGCGCTCGACGGCGCGATCGTCGGCGAGGCCGAGCTCCTCGGCTCCGCCGGCACCCTGCGCCAGCGCCTCGTCAACGACGCCCTCACCGAGTGGGGGCCGGGCGGCAGCGTGGCCCCCGACCTGTCCCTGTGGCCGGAGATCGACGGGCGCCTGGGCGGGGCGCTGGCGACCGAGGTCGCCTACGCGCTCGACGTGTTCGCGGGGCGGCGGCCGAACACGCTCATGCCGGAGTCGGAGGCGGTCTGGGGCGTCGAGATCGCGGAGGCTATCGTCGCCTCGCTCGGGTCGGGCGCGCCGGTGGTCCTCGCCGGCCGGGCCGCCGTGCCCTGACCGGCGCTCGGCTCCGGAAGCGCGGCGCGGGCCTCAGCTGAGGAAGTTCGGCGGCGGCACCAGGCGGGCGAAGCTGCGCGCAGCGGTCTCGATCTGCCGTCGGGCGTCCGCGAGCACCGGGTCGCCGTGGCCGGGGAAGAGCTGGTCGACGTCGAGCTCGGCGAGGCGCAGCACCGTCCCCGCGTAGGCGTCCAGGCGGCAGTCCGGGATCGCCTGCATGCTGACCTTCCCGCCGGCAAAGATGAGGTCGCCGCTGAACAGCATCCGCACGCCGGCGGCCTCGACGAGGAGCACCAGATGGCCGTCGCAGTGCCCGGGCGCGTCGAGCACCTGCACGGCCAGGCCGCCGGCGTCGACCCGGTCGCCGTCGCCGACCACCTCCACCCCGGGCGCCGGCAGCAGCGCGAAGTGCTCGGGGTACACGCCCACCGCCCGGGCCCGGGCGACCTGGGTGACCTCCTCGTCCCCGCGGCCGAGCGCGTCGGCCGTGAGCCGGCTGCCGTAGGCCCGCAGCCCGTCCCCGAGGGCCCGCGCGGCGCCGCCGGCATGGTCCCCGTGGTAGTGCGTGACCACCACGCCGGCGGGCGGCGGCACGGCGCGCACGCCCCGGACGTTCGCCCGCCAGGCCTTGTGGCCCAGCCCCGATCCGGCGTCGACCAGCACGCCGCCCCGCTCGTCGCCCACCAGGTACTGGACGCAGTCGTAGGGGCTGGTGTGCGCCGGGCCCGCCCCCGGCGAGCCGACCACCCAGACGTGGTCGGTGAGCCGGACGGCGCTCACGGCCGCACGGCCATGACGTCGATCTCCACGAGGATGCCGGCGAGGGTGCTGCCGACCGTGGTGCGCACCGGGTACGGCTCGGGGAAGCGGCGCCGGTAGACGGCGTTGAAGGCGGCGAGGTCGCGGTCCAGGTGCTGCAGGTGCACGGTGCTCTTGACGACGTCCGCCAGGGTCAGCCCGGTCAGGGCGAGCGCGGCCTCGATGTTGCTGATCACTTGCTCCGTCTGGGCCTCGATGCCGTCGGGCACCTCACCGGACGTCGGGTCCTGCGGGCCGAACCCGGCGGTGACGACGATGCCCCGCGCCTCGACCACGTGGCTGTAGGGCCCGGCCGGGCGGGGCAGCTCGTCGCTCGTGATGGCGTGCCTCATGCGGGCACCTCCCTCCCGAGGTAGTCCTCGACCACGGCGGTGTAGACGTCCGCCGCCTCGGCGAGCTGAAGTACGCCCACCCGCTCGTTGGCGCCGTGCGCGACGCTGATCCACCCCGGCCCGAGGCTCGTGATGGTGGGGATGCCGCCCTGGCCCATGAAGTACGTGGCGTCGGTGCCCCCGGGGAAGGCCGCGAACGGCACGTCCCGGCCCAGCACCGCGGAGGAGGCGGCCCGGGCGGCCTGCGCCAGCGGGTGCGTCGGGTCCAGCTCGACGGCGGGCATCCAGCCCTGGGCGGTGGTGAGGTAGCGGATCTCGAACTCCGCGCTGCCCCGCAGCGTCGCGTCGGTGAGCGCGGCGACCTCGGCGTGCAGCTGCTCCTGGTCCATCCCGGGCACCAGCCGGACCTCCATCCCCACGGTGCACCGCCCGGGCCACGTGCCGTAGCTCACGCCCCCGGAGATGAAGATCCCGGGGTTCACCGTGGGGGAGCAGGGCACCGTCCCGGGCCGGGCGACCGTCGGCCGGAAGCGCTCGAAGGCCCGCAGCAGGTCCGCGGCCACGAGCGTCGCGTTGCGGCCCAGGCCGGGGGAGAGGCCGCTGTGCCCCTGGGTGGTGCGGATCTCGATCTCGAAGCAGCAGATGCCGCGCGAGACCACGTGGACGGCCTCCCAGGGCTCCGCGATGCCGCTGGGCTCGCCGATCACCAGGGCGTCCAGGCGCGGCAGGTCGCCGGAGGCGACCAGGGCCTTCGCCCCCGCGTCCGAGCCCTGCTCCTCGTCGGCGGTCAGGACCAGCGACAGGCTCCCGCGGCCGGCCGACACCGCGAACCGCTCGAGGGCGAGCATCATCGCGGCGACGCCGCCCTTCATGTCGGTCGCGCCCAGGCCGTAGGCGTCGTCGCCGTCGACCGTGAGCTCCAGCGGCGGCGTGCGCCACTGCCCGAGCGCGTCGCCCACCGGCTTGGTGTCCAGGTGGCCGGACAGACCCAGCCGGCGCCCGCCGCCCCGGTCGGCGGTGACGACGACGTTCGGCCGGCCCGCCACGGGCTCCAGGACCGCGGTGTCGAAGCCCCGCTCCCGCGCCCACGCGGTGACGAAGCCGGCGATCTCGCGCTCCTGCGGGCCGGGGTTCTGCGAGTCGATCGCGACGAGCTGACGGGTGAGCTCGAGGACGTCCATGCAGGGCCTCTCCTGCCGCGCCGGTGCGGTCTGGCTGCCGGATCGGGCCGAGCGTAACTTGTGGCCGGTGCAGCGACAATCGGCGGCCCGATGACGGGCGCCGGGCCGGGCGCCGCCCCGGGCACCGACGCCGTGGGCGCGGGCGGGCTCCGGGAGTACGAGGTCGTGTGCGTCCGGTGCGGACGGGGGCAGGCGGGCTTCGCCTACGAGTGCGCCGCGTGCGCGGGCGCCGTCGTCGTCGAGCCCGCGCGGCTCGCCGCGGCCGGTCCGTCGCCGGCCACGGGCCTGTGGCGCTGGGCCGCGCTGCTCCCGCGCACCCAGGCCGCGGTCTCGCTGGGGGAGGGGCAGACGCCGCTGGTCGAGCTGAACCTGCCGGGCGTCCCGCCCGGTGCCCGGGTCGTCGCCAAGCTCGAGACCCTCAACCCCACGCTGTCCTTCAAGGACCGCGCCATGGCGCTGGGCGCCTCGGCCGCCCTGGACCAGGGCGTGCGCGGGCTCGCGGTGGCGTCCACGGGCAACGCCGCGGTGGCCGCGGCGGCGTACGCGGCCGCGGCCGGGCTGCGCTGCCGGGTGCTCGTGGGCACGGAGTCCCGGGCGGCGAGGAAGCTGGACTCCTGCCGGGTCTACGGGCCCGAGGTCAGCGAGGTGCCGGGGGACTACAGCGCAGCCTACGCGGAGGCGCGGCAGCTTGAGGGCGCCGACTGGATGAACGTCTCCACCACCTACCGCAACCCCCTCCTGGCCGAGGCCTACCGGCCCCTCGCCCTCGAGCTGGTCGAGCAGCTGGGGGCGGCGCCGTCCGTCGTGGTCGTCCCGGTGGGCGCCGGGCCGCTCCTGCGCGGCGTCGAGCGGGGGTTCCGGGACGCGGCGGACGTCGGCGCCGCCCGGGGGACCCCGGTCATGGTGGGGGTGCAGGCCGCGGCGGTCGCGCCGCTCGCGGCCGCCTGGCGGGACGGAGACTGGACCCGGTCCCTGCGGACCGCCCGGTCCTGGGCCCCCACGGCGGCCACCGCCATCGCCGACGCCATGCGCGGGTACGAGGAGCAGGGCCTGCTCACGCTCGAGGCCGCCCGGCGCGCCGGCGGCGAGATCGCCGCGGTCGGGGAGGACGCCATCCTCGACGCCCAGGCCTACCTCGCCTCGGTCGGGCTGTGGGTCGAGCCCGCGGCGGCCACCACGCTGGCGTACCTCCGGGAGCGGCCGGCGGGCTGGTGGGACGGGCGCGACGGCGCCGTCGTGCTGGTGCTGACCGGCCACGGCATCAAGGCGAGGTGACGCGCGGCGCGGGTGCCTGCCCGATCGGTACGGCCCGTGCGACGGGCGGAGCAGTGGCGTGTGACCCGCGCGGCCCGCTCAGCGGCGCGCGGGGCTGATGCGCGTGATCGTGCTCGCCACCTCGTACCGGTCGAAGCGGTAGCGCGAGCGGACGTGCTGCATCGGGCGACCCATGGCGTCGGAGAAGGTGTCGACGATCTCCAGGGCGGGGGAGTTCTGGGGGAGTCCGAGCAGGTCGCACTCGCGCTGCGAGAGCACCACCGTGCGCACGCGGCGGAAGGTCGAGTCGGGGACCGTCCCGGTGGTCGCGAGCGCCTCGTGGACGGACCCCGTGAGATCGGCGTCGCGGAGGGCGTCGGCGAAGCGGTCTGGGTACACCCCGACCTCGTGGCACATCGGCTCGCCGTCGGCCAGGCGCAGGCGCTCGAGCAGCACCGCGCCCTCACCGGGCCGCAGCGACAGGTGCGCGACGGTGTCGAGGTCGGGTGCGATGGGCTCGAAGCGCAGCACCACCGCGGAGGGCGTGAGGCCGAGGCGGCGCATGTCCTCGCTGAAAGACGTCAGGGTCGGCCCCATCGTCACGGTCGGCCGGCTGACGTACGTCCCGCTGCCCGGCGCCCGGCGGACCCAGCCCTCGTCCTCCAGGCGGGCGAGCGCCTGCCTGGTGGTCATCACGCTCACGCCGAACTCCTCGGCCAGCGCCCGCTCGGAGGAGAGCCTCGCGCCCACGGGCATCGACGAGCAGCGCTCGCGGACGCGCGTGACTATCTCGAGGTACTTCGGCTGCGTCGTCGTCCTGCCGGCCATAGGCGTCTCGTGACCACCTCTCGTCTGGGCCAATCTACGGAACCATCCGACCGATACTACACTGTGCATAGACCGCTCTAGAGCGCTCGTGCTAGTGTTCCGATCACCAGCATACAACGGCCGCTGGCACCGACGCCGGAGCCGCGCGAACATTGTTGCGGGCACGGCTCACAGAGAGGTGAAGCAATGCGATCTAGAGCAGTGGCAGTCACGGCCGCCTCCACGGCCGCGGCGCTGGCGCTCGCCGCCTGCGGTGGTGGCGGCGGAGGCGGTGGCGGAGGCCAGGAGGGCGGGGGCGGCGAGGAGCTCGTCATCTGGCACATGGAGACGCCGCCCAACCGCGTCGAGGCCTTCAACGCCCTCGCCGAGAAGTACAACGCGACGGACCCCGAGCTCCCCGTCTCCTTCCAGGTCCAGGAGTGGGACCAGGTGTACTCGAAGATCGCCGCCGCGGCGCAGTCCGGCGACCAGCCCGACATCCTGTTCGCCATCCCGGACTTCGCCACCTACGTCAGGGAGATCGGTCTGGGGCAGCCCGTGACCGACGTCGTCGAGCGGATCGACGGCGAGCACGGGCTCGTCGAGAACGCCACCGACCCGTACCACGACGAGGACTACTGGGCCGTGCCGCTGTTCGGCATGATCCAGATGCTGTGGTACCGCGGCGACATGTTCCGCGAGGCGGGCCTGGAGGCGCCGCGTACCTGGGACGAGCTGCGCAACGCCGCCGAGACCCTCACCACCGAGGGGCGCAGCGGCATCGCGCTGCCCGCGGGGAAGAACCTCGCGACCGACCAGGTGATCTACAGCCTCATGATCACCTCGGGCGCCGCGAACATCTTCACCGAGGACGAGCAGGTCGACTTCGACAAGCCGGAGACCGTCGCGGCGTTCGAGCTGTACGACGAGCTCCTGCAGTACTCACCGCCCGACTCCGGCAACTACGCCTGGGGCGAGCCGCAGGCAGCCTTCAACAGCGGCGCCGCCGCCATGGCGATCGAGAAGGGCCAGTACCTCAGCCCCTGGCAGGAGGAGTCCGGCCGGCCGCCGGAGGACCTGGGCTGCGCGCCCATCCCGACCCCGGCCTCCGGCGGGCAGCCGGGGAGCATCTACTACTCGAACGCCGCCATGATCCTCTCCGACGACCAGGCGCGCGCCGACGGCGCCGGGGCGTTTCTCGAGTGGCTGGTCGACCCGGCCAGCTACGGCGACTTCCTCAACGCCGAGCCGGGCCTGTTCCTCCCGGTCACCGAGGACGGCGCCGACGAGTCCAACTGGCGCCAGCACGAGATCATCAGCACCTACCAGACGTGCGTGGACGCGATGCTCGAGCAGTCGCAGACCGGCGAGCTGTTCGGGTTCGTGGACGGCCAGTACGTCGAGCGGGTCGGGGACATCTCGGGCCAGAACCTGCTCGCCCAGGGCATCCAGCAGATGTACGTCAACGACATGTCGCCCCAGGACGCCGTGACGTGGACGCACGAGCAGATGCAGGCAGCGATCGAGTGATGGGCACCAGCACGATGGCCTCCCGGCCGGGCGCGCGGACGCTCACCGCGCGCCCGGCCCGGAGCCGGTCCGTCCACGCACGCGCCCAGGACAGGCTGCTCGGCTACGCCCTCGTGACGCCGATCGTCGTGATCATGGCCGTGGTCATCGCCTTCCCGCTGGTCAACGCGGTCCTGACGAGCCTGCGGGACGAGCGCGTCATCGGGTCGCCGTCGGACTGGGTGGGGTTCGAGACCTACACCCAGGTGGTCGCCGACCCCACCTTCTGGGGCGCCCTCGGCCGGTCGGGCATCTGGCTGGTCGTCAACATGATCGTCCAGACCGTGCTGGCCTTCGCCACCGCCCTGCTCCTCCAGCGCAGGGGCGTGTGGTCACGCACGGCCCGCACCTGGGTGATGCTCCCGTGGGTCATCCCGACCGTGGCGGTCGCCGTCATCTGGCAGTGGATGCTCAACTCCAACTACGGGATCGTCTACCGGATGTTCGCGGCGGTGGGGATCGACCTCGGCTCGCCCTTCTCCGACACCGGGGTGGCGCTCCTCGCCGTCATCCTGGTGAACAGCTGGCACTGGTTCCCCCTCGCCGCCGTCGTCATCTATGGCGCGCTGGCCACCGTGCCGGGCGAGGTGCTGGAGGCGGCGAAGATGGACGGCGCCAACGCGTGGCAGACGTTCTGGGCCGTCACCTTCCCGCTCCTGCAGCCGGTGCTGTTCGCCCTCGGGCTCGTCGGCTCGCTGTGGTCCTTCAACGTGCTCGACACGATCCTGCTCATCACCGGCGGCGGCCCGGCCGGGGCCACCACCACCGCGCCGGTGCACATCTACGAGACGGCGTTCGGCGCCTTCCGCAGCAGCGAGGCGGCGGCCGCCAGCGTCCTCGCGGTGATCGTGCTCGCGGTCGCGGCGGTGCTGTTCGTCAAGTTCCTACGCCCCGAGGAGGACTGATGGCCCGAGCGCAAGGCGCGGTCACGGCCACCCGGCCGGCCCGCAGCATTCCCCGCATCCTCGCCATGGTCGTCATCTCGATCCTGGTGCTGGGGCCGCTGTACTGGATCACGATCTCCGCGTTCAAGACCCGCGAGGAGATCATCCGCTCGACGCCCACGCTCTTCCCAGAGACGTGGACGCTGGCGAACTTCCAGGACCTCTTCGCCGCCACGGCGTACCCGACGTTCCTGAGCAACAGCCTCATCGTGGCCCTGGCGACCACCGTGGTGACCATCGTCGTCTCGGTGGCGGCCGCGTACGGCCTGTACCGGCTGCGGGTGCCGGGCAGCGGCAAGATCGCGGGCGTCGTGCTGCTGTCGTACATGATCCCCGGCTCGCTGCTGATCGTGCCGCTCTACCGGACCCTCGCCGGGATGGGGCTGATCAACACCCACGCCGGGCTGGTGCTCGTCAACGTCGCCTTCACGGCGCCGTTCTGCACCTGGCTGCTGCGCGGGTTCCTCCAGGCCGTGCCCGGGGAGATCGACGAGGCGGCCGCGATCGATGGCGCCGGGCCGGTGCGCACCATGATCCAGGTGGTGCTGCCGCTGCTGCTGCCCGGCATCGCCACCGTCACGGTGTACTCGTTCGTCTTCTCGTGGACGGAGTTCGTGTTCGCGTCGCAGTTCGTCCTCGACGACGCGCTCAAGACCCTCCCCATCGGGCTCAACGCGATCATCGAGCAGTACACGATCAACTGGGGCCTGATCATGGCCGGCGCCCTGTTCACCCTGCTGCCCACGGTGGTGCTCTTCCTGTTCGTCGGCCGGTACTTCGTCGGCGGCCTCATCGCGGGGTCGGCCAAGTGATCTCCGCCGAGCCGCTGACCCCGGCGGCGACGGAGTACCTCGACCGGGTGCAGCAGATCCTGGCCACCGCGGTCGTCGAGGAGGCGGGAGCCATCTCGGCCGCCGCGGCGCTTCTGGCCGAGCGGTTCGACGCCGACGGGCTGCTGTACGTCTTCGGCAGCGGGCACTCGCACGTCTTCGCCGAGGAGGCGTTCTACCGGGCCGGGGGCACGGCCCGGGTGTGTCCCGTGCTCAAGCCGGACTACATGCTCCACGTCAGCGCGCAGCGCAGCACGGAGCTCGAGCGCGAGTCCGGGCACGCGGAGGAGATCCTCGACGGGTACGCGCTGGACCCGCGGGTGGACACGATGCTCGTCGTGTCCAACTCCGGCGCGAACCCCCTGCCGGTGGAGGTGGCGCAGGCCGCCAGGTCGCGCGGGCTGCCGATCATCGCCATCACCTCGCGGGCCTACGCCTCGGCCAGCCGGCAGCCCGGGGCGAGGCTGCACGAGGTGGCCGACATCGTCGTCGACAACCACTGCCCACCCGGGGACGCGCTCGTGCAGCTGCGCGAGGACCTGCCCCGGGTGGGCCCGGCGTCGAGCGCGGTGGGGCTGGCGCTGCTCGACGCCATCGTCGTCGACGCCCTCGCGCGTCAGGTGGCACGCGGCTCCACACCGACGGTGTTCCTCAGCGCCGGCATGGCGGGGGCCGGCCCCCACAACGCGGCGCTCACGGCCACCTTCCGCCCCCGGGTGCCGCACCTCTAGGGGCGACGGCGATGCCGGCCCGCCGTCGCCCCGCCGCCGGCGCCGTCACACGCCCGCGGCGGCGCCGGCGGTACCACCACCCACGCGGCCCCCGCCGCATCCCACAAAACCAACGGGTCGGCCGCCGTCGACGGCGGCGACCCGTCCGACCGACGAGAGGAAGACGCGATGAAGCTCAGCTTCGAGGTTTGGCCGAACATGCCGTGGGGCCGGCTGGAGGCGGCCGGGCCGGCCTGGAACTCCTGGGGGGACAAGCCCTCGCCGTGGACGGCGACGCGCGTGGCCGAGTACGGCTACGACGGCGTCGACTTCATCTTCGGGCACCTGCTGAACGGCCCCTCCGCCGAGTACGACCAGCGCCTGGCCGACACCCGCGCCGCCGCCGAGTCCGCGGGCATCGACATCGGGTACGTCGCCCACCACACGACCTTCGTCACCGCCCGGGAGTACGACCGGGAGCGTGGCATCGAGAGCTTCAAGAAGGCGCTCGACGCCGCCAAGGCCCTGGGTGCGAAGTCTGCGTGCACGCTGCTGGGCGACGGCTACTACGACCCCCCGCTCAACGTGCTGCTGACCCGCAAGGAGGCATGGCGGCAGGCCAAGGAGGCGATCACGGAGGTCGCGGAGCACGCCGCGGGGCTGGGGCTCAACGTCAGCATCGAGCTGCTCCAGGGCACGATCCTCAACAAGGTCGAGCTGGTGGAGCGGATGTTCGACGAGATCGGCGCATCGAACCTGCGGATGACCATGGACACCGGCGCCTTCTACGTGGCGGTGAAGCCCTTCATGAGCGTGCGCGACGCCGTCAAGCGGCTGGCGCCGTACATCGACATCGTGCAGATCAAGGACGAGGTCGGGCTCCCCACCATCGTGGGCACCAACCACATCTGGTTCGGCGGCGGGCTCGTCGACTTCCGCGAGACCTTCGAGGCGCTCACGGAGATCGACTTCGACGGGTACGTCAGCGTCGAGTGGGAGGGCTGGCAGGTGGGCGGCCCGATCGGCGTCGGGGAGCCCGCCGGGGTCGGCCTCGCCGACTTCGACCGCGTCGCCGAGGAGTCCCTGGAGTTCCTCGCCGAGTTCGGGTTCACCCCGCGGCGCGCACGTGCATGAGCGCCCACGGTGGGGCCGTGGCGGTGGGCATCGACCTGGGCACCACGGGCGTCAAGGTCGTCGCCGTCCGGGCCGCGACGGGTGAGACCGTGGCCTCGGCGGCCCGGGAGTACGCCACGCTGCGCCCGGAGCCCGGCGCCCACGAGCAGGACCCCGAGAGGTGGTGGGAGGAGGCCGCGGCGGCCTGCCGGACCGTCACAGCTGTGGCCGGCACGGACGTGACGGCGGTGGGGCTCTCGGGGCAGATGCACACGCTGGTGCTCGTCGACGGCGCCGACCGGCCCGTCGGCCGGGCGATGACGTGGGCGGACCGGCGGGTGGGCGAGGACACCGCCCGCCTGGCCGCGGACCGGCGCTTCCGCAACCTCGGCGGCAACGACCCCGTCGACGCCTTCACGGCGCCCAAGCTCGCGTGGGTGGCGCGCACGCAGCCGGAGCGGCTCGCCCGCGCCGCGCGCATCGCCATGGCCAAGGACTTCGTCCGGTTCCGGCTCACCGGGACCTGGGCGACCGACACCACCGACGCCATCGGCACCCTGCTGTACGACGTCCGCTCGGGGCGGTGGAGCGAGGAGCTGTGGGAGGCCGTCGGCGCCAGCCCGGGGCTCGCGCCGCCGGTGGCCAGCCCCACCGACGTCGTCGGCGCGGTGACGGCGGAGGCGGCCTCGGTCACCGGCCTGCCCGTCGGCACGCCGGTGGCCGCGGGCTCGGGGGACGTCCCCGCCGCGGTCGTGGGGGCCGGCGCGGTGCACCGGGACCAGATCTGCCTCAACGTCGGGACCGCCGCGCAGGTCATGGGGCTCGCCCCGGGCCCCGACCCCGGGCCGGGCTTCCTCTTCGGGGCCGCGATCGGGAACGAGTTCATCGTCATGGCCTCGCTGTACGCGGCCGGCGCGAGCGTGCGGTGGGCGGCGCGGACTTTCACCGACGGCGCCGCGGACGACGCCGCGGCCCGGGCGCCGGCGGGCGCCGGGGGCCTGACCTACCTGCCGTTCATGTTCGGCGCGACGGTGCCCCGCAAGGACGACCGTGCCCGGGCAGCCTTCCTCGGCCAGCAGGAGCAGCACGGGCGCGACCACCTGGTGCGCGCCGTCCTCGAGGGGGTGGCGTACGGGTGCGCCGACGCCGTCGGTGCGGTGGCGGGCATCGTCGGCCCGCCCCGCGAGGTGCGGCTGGTGGGCGGGGTCAGCGCCTCGGAGATCTTCCGCGAGGCGCTCGCGTCGGTGCTGGACGCGCGGGTCGTGCGGGTGCCCGAAGGGGGCTCCGCGCGCGGCGCGGCACTGCTCGGCCTGCTGGCCGTGACGCCCGGCGGCGCGGCCGAGCCGCTGCTGGCGGCCGGGTCGCCGGTGGAGCCGGCAACCGGCGAGACGCACCGGGCGTACCGGGAGGCCTATGCCCGCTACCGGGGAGCGGCCACGCGGCTGCTGGGCGCGCCCGCGGCGCCGCCATGAACATCAGCCCCTACGCCGCCGTTGAAACGGCTGCCGCTCGGCGGCGGTGACCCTCGACCTCCCCGGGCCTTGCGCCGTGCCCTGCTCGGGCCGGGTGGGAGCGCCACGTTCCCACCCGGCCCGTGCTGCTCCTCAGTCCCGTGCCGGCACGAGAGCCTCGGTGAGCACGCGACCCTGCACGCCGGCGGGGGAGTCGACGCCGAGCATGTGGGCGACGGTGGGCGTGATGTCGACCAGGCGCGGGTTCGCCGGGGCGGCGCCGGGACGCACGCCAGAGCCGGCGATGAGGAAGGCGATGGACAGCTCCTGGGTGGTGCCGTGGCGGCCGCGGGTGTGCTCCGCGTCGGCGTCGAACATCGCCCAGCCCGGCTGCGGCTCGACGACCAGGTTTCCGTAGGCGGGTGCCATGTGCATGGCCGCCTGCTCGGCCCTGTCGTAGATGCTGCCGATGCCCTCCACGCCCGCGAGCACCTCTTCCACCCGGGGCAGGGCACTGGCATCCCCGGCGAGGTCGCCGATGAGGTGGACCGAGGTCAGGCCGCCGCCGGCGAGGACCACGTTCGTCTCCGCGGAGGGCCGACGGTTGGTGCTCACCCACTCGGCCTGGAAGCCCGCGGCGTCCAGGGCCGCCTCGGTCTGGGGACCGTTGACGTGGTCGTAGGAGGTGATGCCGTGGTCCCCGGAGAGCAGGAAGGTGGTCCTCCAGTAGGTTCCGGCACGCTTGGTGGCCTGGACGACGCGTCCGACCTGCTCGTCCACCCGCACGAGGGCGTCGAGGATGTCTTCGCTGGCGTCGCCGCTGGCGTGGCCGGTGGAGTCGAGGTCGTCGCAGTACATCGCGAGGAAGTCGGGCACCTCGGGCACGGTGACCCGCGTGCCCCCGGAGCTCACCGGCCGGCCCTCGAGGATCGCGACGGCGTCGTCCGCCCGCTTGTCGCAGGTTCCGCCGGGCTGGGTGTACAGGGCGTCGGGATCGCCGTAGGTGACGCCGCGGTTCTGGAGGATGAACCACTGCACGGAGGCGACGGTCTTGCCGGCGGCGGCCAGGGCCTCGCCGAGGGTCTCGCCGGCGATGGCACGCGACTGCCCGCGCACGGTGCCGGCTGCGGGGTCGTAGTAGTAGGCGGCGTTGAGGTGTTGCTCGGGGTAGGCACCGGTGGCGGCTGAGGACCAGGACTGGTTGGTCACGCTGGCCATCACCCCGGTGCCCGTGGTGAGCGCGCCACGCCGGGCGAGGGCCTCGATGTTCGGCAGCTCGACGCGGCCGTCGAGGTACTCCGCGTCGAAGCCGTCGATGGCGAAGAAGACGACCTTTGGTTCGTCCGTCGTGGTCTCCGCGGTGGTTGCGGCGGCCGGGGCGAGCGCGGTGACGAGCCCGGCGGCGGCCAGTGCTGCTGTGGTCAGGACCGCGCCGGCGCGGCGTGTGCGTGTCGTTCCCATGGTTCCCCCTGCGTCTGTCCGGATCGGCCGCGGTCAATTCGGACCTGTACCGGCCGTCAATGTGCGCGGCGACCGTAGCGACGGCGGGTTTCGGCGCCGCGAACGCGGGGGAGAGGGGATGTGGCTGGTGGGCGAATGACCGCTTCCGGGCGGCAGACGAGAGCCCCCGTCCATGTGGACGGGGGCTCTCGTGCGGGCCTGGCTCGTCGAAGGAGCCTCAGGCCTCCGGACGATGAGGCACGGAGCAGACTCCGTCGGCGCAGTAGCCGGCCGCGTCGTCGCCGAGTGGCTGGAGCGCGGCGAGGGACGGCACGAGGCCCGCGCGGCCCAGCTCCGTCGCGGCGGCAGGCACCGCGGGCGCGGCAGCCGGCTGGCCCACGGCCACGCCCTGCGCCGACGTCGCGGCGGTCACGCCCCCGGCGTGGGGCGTCGCGCCGCTCATCGCGCCACCTGTTCGGCGGCCTGGTCCTCCCTCGCCCGGCGCAGCGCCTCGGCGAAGACCTCGGGGCTCTGGGCGCCGGAGACGCCGTACTTCTCGCCGATGATGTAGAACGGCACGCCGCGGATGCCGATCTGCTGGGCGGCGGCGATGTCGGCCTGCACGGCGCCCCGGTACGTGCCCTGGGCGAGCGCCTCCCGCGCCTCGTCCGGGTCCAGCCCGGCCTCGGCCGCCAGGGACACCAGGTCCTCGTCGTGGCCGACGTGCCTGCCCTGCTCGAAGTAGGCAGAGAACAGCCGCTCCATCAGCTCGAGCTGCAGGCCCTTGGCCTTGGCCAGATGGAGCAGCTCGTGCGCCTTGAGCGTCTTGGTGTGCTGGACGTTGTCGAAGTCGTAGGCCAGGCCCTCGCCGGCGGCGATCTGGGTCACCTGGCCCAGCATCTGCGCGACCTGCTCGTGGGGCATGCCCTTGTGGCCGGCGAGGAAGTCGACCTCGCTGCCCTCGAAGTCCACCGGGGTGTCCGGGGCGAGCTCGAAGGAGTGGTACTCCACCCTGACCTCGCCGTCGTGGCCGGCCGCGGCCGTCTCGAACCGGCGCTTGCCGATGAAGCACCACGGGCAGGCGACGTCGGACCACACGTGCACGGAGATGGGTTCGCTCATGGACGCTGCAACGCCCCGCGAGCCGCCAGCATTCCGTCCCGGTCCGGTTCTCTTACCCGAGCGGCCGGTGCGGTCCGTCACCGTCCCCTGGACGGTGCGGGCTCGTCACGTCCCCCGGCTGGTGCGGCCGGTCACGTCCCGGGCCGGTGCGGTCCGGCGCCGCGCGTCTGGCCCAGGGCCGCGTCATGCGCTGAGATGGGCCATGGCCCTCTGCCTGCACCTGGACACCATCGATGACACCGTCACGCCCGACGGCGCGCCCGGTTGCGAGGAGTGCCTGGCCACCGGGGCCGGATGGGTGCACCTGCGCGCGTGCCAGGTGTGCGGCCACATCGGCTGCTGCGACTCGTCCCCGAACCGGCACGCCCGCGGGCACAGCCACGCCACCGGCCACCCGGTGGTGCGCAGCTACGAGCCCGGCGAGGGCTGGTACTTCTGCTTCCCCGACGACGTGACGTTCGACGTCGACGACGCCCCGCCCGCGCCGTCGCACGCCTGAGCGGGGCGCAGCAACGCCCGGCCTCGCGCACCCGGGCGCGCGCGGGCCCGCACCCGGTGGGGTGCGGGCCCGCGCGAGGCGATGATCAGCGGCCGAAGACACTCAGCAGCAGGTCGACGATCCAGCGCTGGAGGCTGTTGAAGCCGCTGACGGCCACGGGCTCCTGGCGCTCCTTCTCCGGGGCGGCGGTCGCCGTCTCCTCCGCCTCGGCGGGCTCCTCGGGCGCGGGGGCCGGCTCCTCCGCGGGGTCCTCGGCGGGGGCCGCGGCGGGCTCCTCGGCGGGGGCCGCGGCGGGCTCCTCGGCGGGGGCCGCGGCGGGCTCCTCGGCGGGGGCCGCGGCGGGCTCCTCGGCCGGCGCGGGCGCGGGCTCCTCAGAGGCGGGGGCGGGCTTCTCCGCCGGCCCATCCTCGGCCGGGGCCGGGGCCGGGGCCGGGGCCGGGGCGCGCTTCTCCTGGGCCGGCGCGGGCGCCTGGGCGTCCGCGAGGCCGCCGGGGTAGCTGCCGAAGTTCTGGGTCGCGTAGACGTCGCCGTCGGCGTTCTGGGCGATGCCGACGCCGGTGTGGGTCATGTCGGCGTCGAGGATGTTGCGGCGGTGGCCGTCGGAGTTGATCCAGCCGTCGACGAAGACCTCGGCCATCTGCTCGACGCTGTAGCCGTTGAGGTAGGCGACGTTCTCCGCCCAGGCGCGGGCGCCGGCGGGCATCTGGTCGCCGTAGCTGGGGTTGTGGAACATGCGGCCCTGGGCGGCCTGGTTCTCGCTCCAGCTGCGGGCGACCTCGTCGATGGAGGCGCTGCGGGCCAGCGGCGCGACGCCCTGCTGGACACGGTAGGCGTTGATCTGCTCGAAGACCTCGGCCTCGAGCGCGGCCATCGCGGACGGCGCGACGACGGCGGGCGCGGGGGCCGCCGTCGCCGGGGCGGCGCCGGCCATGCCGAGGGGGACGGCGACGGCGGCCGCGGCCAGGGCGGCGAGAGCGGGACGGTGGTGCTTACGCAGCGACAAGAGAGTTCTCCGCGGGAGGGTGGATCGGACGCCGGGAAGGTAACAGTTCGATAACGTCCGGAGCGAATCGCCGGAGCGGTGCCGGGGTGCCGGGGCGGGCCGGCGCGGCTATAACGCCAACCATGGATCTGCGCGTCGGCGTCGTCGTCATCACCCACAACCGCCGGGACGAGCTGTGCCGCACGCTCGGCGCCCTGCGGGCCCTGCCCGAGGCCCCGCACGTCGTCGTGGTGGACAACGGCTCGGAGGACGGCACCGCCCGGACCGTGCGGGAGCGGTACCCCTGGGTCGAGCTCGTGGCCAGTGAGAAGAACCTCGGCGCGGTGGGCCGCAACGTGGGCGTGGCCCGGCTCGAGACTCCCTACGTCGCGTTCTGCGACGACGACACCTGGTGGGCCCCTGGCTCCCTGGCCCGCGCGGCCGACGCGCTGGACGCCTCCCCGGACGTGGCGGTGATCACGGCGCGGATCGTCGTCGAGCCCGCGGGCACCGAGGACCCCATCGTGGCGGAGCTGCGCGAGTCCCCGGTGCGGGGACGGCCCGGGCTGCCGGGGCCGGCGCTGGGCAGCTTCCTGGCGGGGGCGTCGGTCCTGCGACGCGAGGCGTTCCAGGAGGTCGGCGGTTTTCATCCGCGGCTGTGGCTCGGCGGTGAGGAGGAGCTGCTCGCGGCGGACCTGGCCGCGGCCGGGTGGGAGCTGTGCTACCTGGAGGAGCTCACCGTGCACCACCAGGCCTCGGCGGCCCGTGACGCCGACAAGCGGCTGCGCGACGGGATCCGGAACACGCTGTGGTTCACCTGGCTGCGCCGGCCGGTGCCGGCGGCCCTGCGCCGCACCGGGGTGGTGCTGCGCCAGGCGGAGATCGGCCGCCCGGCGCTCGGCGGTGTCGGCGCCGCGCTCGCGGGGCTGCCGTGGGTCCTGCGCGAGCGGCGCGTGCTGCCCCCGCACGTGGAGGCCCGCTTCCTGGCGCTGGAGGACGCCCAGCGGCGCTCGGCGGCACGCCGGTACGTGCGGTGAGCGGCCGGAACACCGCGGGAGGAACGGCCGGGATACCCCCGCTGAGCGCGCTGTGAAGCAGCTCCGCCGCGGTGACAATGACGACGAGATCGCCGTTGGGGTTCCCGCCCGGGCGCCTGAGGGCGCACCATGGGGGTATGAGCTCCCGTCCCGCACACCGCCCGCACCTCGCGAACAGCCCTTTCAACAAGGCCCGGATGGCGGCACAGGCGGTGGGGGAGCCGATCCCGGTCGGGAGCCGCGTCTCGCACGACCGCCACGGCGTGGGCACGGTCGTCGCCCTCGACGGCGAGGCGTCGGTGATCGTGGACTTCGGCGGCGGCGAGCTGCGCCGGGTGGCGCTGAACAGCTCGCGTCTCGAGCGCCTCTGACCTGAGCCGCGTCGGCCCGAACGGGCCCTCGCCGCGTGGTGCCGCCAGGGCCGTCGCCGCCGCGTGGTGCTGGTGCCGCACGCCGTCGGACTGGGCCGCGACGACCGGCCGGCGCCCCGCCCGGTGCTGGTGCCGTACGCCGTCGGGCCGGGCCGCGGCGGCCGGCCGGCGCCGCGTCCGGGTGCGGGCTCGGAGAGGTGCTCGTACCGTCGAGACTCGCAAGGAGCCCGAACCGACGAGGGAAGGCACCATGGCCGAGACGAACATCGACGACGCGCTGTGGGACGAGTTCCACGCGCTGGCGAACATGAGCTCGCAGGAGCTGCGCGACTGGCTCGCCACGGCGGACGCGGGGGAGCAGACCGAGGCGCCGCCCGACCAGGCCGGCAACGAGCGCTCCCGCAAGGTGCTGGAGGTGCTCGGCAAGCGCCGCGCCGACCTCACCGACGACGACGTGGTGGTCATGCGCGACGTCGTCGAGGCGATCCGCCAGGCGCGCGGCGACCAGCCCGAGCCCACCGCCGGCGACGACGCGTGGCGCCACCGGCTCATGTCCCTCGGTCACGACCCGCTCAAGCCCTGAGGAGGCAGTCATGGCATCGACCAGCCACACCACCACCGACCACGACGAGATCCGCAAGTGGGTCGAGGCCCACGACGGCAAGCCGGCGAGCGTGCGCGGCACGGAGTCCAAGGGCGCGCCCGGCGTGCTGCGCATCGACTTCCCCGGCGGGGCCGGCGAGAAGGAGCTCGAGCACATCAGCTGGGACGACTGGTTCGATAAGTTCGAGTCCGAGAACCTCGCCTTCCTCTACCAGGAGCGAAAGGCCGACGGCTCGGACAGCACCTTCTTCAAGCTGGTCTCTCGCTGATGGCGGCGACGCCGGACCCGACCCGGCCGCCGGCGGCGTTCGAGCCTCGCCGCGTCATCATCACCGGGTCCGACTCCGGGATCGGCAAGGCCACCGCCGTCGCGCTCGCCGCGCCGGGCCGGCAGATCGCCATCACGTGGCACGAGGACGCCGACGGCGCCGCCCGCACCGCCGAGGAGGTGGAGCACGCCGGCGCCTCGGCGCTGGTGCGCCGTCTGGACCTCACCGAGCCCGAGCAGGGCGCGCGGCTCGTCGACGAGGTCGCCGCCGAGATGGGCGGCCTCGACGCGCTGGTGCTCTGCTCGGGCACCGGGACCAGCGAGCTCATGCTGGACATGGACTACGCCCGGTGGCGCGAGGTGATCTCGGTCGACCTCGACGGCGCCTTCTGCTGCCTGCAGGCCGGCGCGCGGCGCATGATCGACGGCGGCACCGGCGGGCGGATCGTCGCGATCACCTCCGTCCACGAGCACGCCCCGCGGGTGGGGGCGGCGCCCTACTGCGCCGCCAAGGGCGGGCTCGGCCTGCTGGTCAAGGTCGCCGCGCTCGAGCTGGCCGAGCACGGCATCACGGTCAACGCGGTCGCGCCCGGCGAGATCAGCACCCCGATGACCGGCCAGGAGGACGAGTCCCCACTGGCCGGCAAGGACCGCCCGGGCATCCCGGTGGCCCGGCCGGGCGACGCCCGGGAGATCGCCGCGACGGTGGCGTTCCTGTGCGGGCCGGACGCCGGGTACGTCAACGGCGCGTCGTGGGTGGTCGACGGCGGCATGCTGCAGATGGGCCCGCAGGCCGGCTCGCACCTGGAGAGCGACGACTGGCGGCGGCCCTAGCCGTCTGGCGGCGGCGCTCGCTCCGAGTGTGACGTTGTCGGGGTGGGCGTCGGCGAGTGTGACGTTGTGAGTGTGCGCCCGTCGGCGAGTGTGACGTTGTCGGGGTAGGGCGTCGGCGAGTGTGACGTTGTGAGTGTGCGCCCGTCGGCGAGTGTGACGTTGTGGGTGTGCGCCCGTCGGCGAGTGTGACGTTGTCGGGGTAGGGCGTCGGCGAGTGTGACGTTCTCGGTGGTTAACGGGCGCGGATATCGCCGAGAACGTCGCACTCGAGCCCCAAGTCCTGACGGCCGCACCGGTCCGCGCCCGCGACGACGAAGCGCCCAGGTGGTGGGCACCGGCGCGGGCACGCGAGGATGCCGGGCATGACCTCCTGGCACGAGCACGCGATCTTCTGGCACGTCTACCCCCTCGGCCTCGTCGGGGCGGAGGCCGTGCTGGAGGAGGGGCGGGAGGTGGCCCATCGCCTGCCGCGGTTGGTGGAATGGCTGGACTACGCCGTCGAGCTCGGCGTCTCGGGCCTGCTGCTCGGCCCCGTCTTCACCTCCTACAGCCACGGCTACGACACCCTCGACCACTTCTCCATCGACCCGCGGCTCGGCGACCGCGCCGACTTCGACGCCCTGGTCGCGGCCGCGCACGCCCGCGGGCTGAAGGTCGTGCTCGACGGCGTGTTCGACCACCTGGGCTCGCGCCACCCGCTCGTCCGCCGCGCGCTGGAGCGCCCCGACGCACCCGAGGGGGCGATGTTCCGCCTCAGCTGGCCGTCCGACGGCGGCGCGCCGGCGTACGAGACCTTCGAGGGGCACGAGGGGCTGGTGGCCCTGGACCACGACGCCGACGCCACCGTCGAGCTCGTCACCGAGGTCATGCGGTACTGGCTCGCCGCCGGCGCCGACGGCTGGCGCCTCGACGCCGCCTACGCCGTGCCGCCGTCCCTCTGGGCCCGGGTGCTGCCCGCCGTGCGCGCCGACCACCCGGAGGCCTACGTCGTCGGCGAGGTGATCCACGGGGACTACCCGGCGGTGGTCGCCGGGTCCGGGATGGACTCGGTGACCCAGTACGAGCTGTGGAAGGCGGTCTGGAGCTCGCTGAACGACCGGAACCTCTACGAGCTCGAGCACGCCCTGGGCCGCCACGACACGATGCTCGCCACGTTCGCGCCGCAGACGTTCGTCGGCAACCACGACGTCACCCGCCTGGCCTCCCGGCTGACCGACACCCGGCACCTGCCGCACGCCCTCGTCGTGCTGTTCACCGTCGGCGGCACCCCCAGCGTGTACTACGGCGACGAGCAGGCGTTCACCGGCGTCAAGGAGGAGCGCCTCGGCGGCGACGACGCCATCCGCCCGGCGTTCCCGGCCACCCCGGCGGACCTGGCGCCCGAGGGCTGGCCGACCTACCGCCTGCACCAGGAGCTCATCGCCCTGCGCCGCAGGCACCCGTGGCTCCACCGCGCCCGCACCCGCAGCCTGCACCTGAGCAACGAGGTGCTCGCCTACGAGGTCGGGGCCGAGGAGGGGCGCCTCGCCGTCGTCCTCAACATCGGTGACGTGGAGGCCGTGGTCACCGCCCAGGCGGGCGAGCTGCTCGCGGGCCACGCTCAGGTGCGCGGGGACCGCGTGCACGTGCCGGCGCACGGGTGGGCCGTGCTCGCGTAGCGCGTCAGAGCACCAGCGGCCCGGCGAAGGGGCGGAAGCGGTGCATCTCGTCCCCGCCGTCGGGGCGGATGACGCCCCACCGCGACTCGGGCACCGCGTTCCAGGCCCCGGGCAGGTCCCGCAGCGGCTCGGAGACGATCATCCGCGACTCGACCGTTGTGCATCCACATCCACCGGCCGTGGCGGAACGGGTGGCAGTGGTGCGCTGGACCGGGGTGCCGGTCGAGGCCCGCACGTGCGCGAGTACACCGGGCGACCCCGGCCGGCGCACGGTGTGGCTCGTCCTGGCCGGGACGCGGACGCCTGCCCCAGGGCGTCGGTCCATGACCGCCGCCGTGCCACGGGCCTGCGTGCCCGCCGCGACCTGGGCCCGCGTGCCGGCGCGGACGTGCGGGGCGCCCCGACCCGGCGGCGGCGTACCTTGCCCGCGGGAGGCATCGATGAGCCAGGACGACGTGGGCCTGCTGCTGCGCACCGCCGTGGGGCTGGCGGTGGTCGTGGGCCTGACCATGGGGCTGCAGCGCTGGGGCCGGCTGCCCACCGGCGCCCGCCCCCTGACCGCGGTGCTGCGCGCCGCCCTGCAGCTCGGCGTCATCGCCCTGGTCCTGCGGGGCGTGCTCACCTGGCCCGCGCTGGTCGCGGCCTTCGTCGCGCTCATGCTCACGACGGCGTCCCTCACCTCCGGCTCCCGGCTGGGTGAGCTCTGGTCCGGCCGCCGGGCCGCCCTCGCCGCCGTGCTGGTCGGCGGGCTGGTCTCCACCGCCGTCGTGCTCGCCCTGGGCCTGGTGCCCTTCGACGCGCGCAACGTCGTCGCGGTGGGCGGCATCCTCATCGGCAACTCCATGTCCGCCGCCACGCTCTCGGGCCGCAACTTCCGGACCATGGCCCTCGCCCGGGCGGGCGAGGTGGAGGCGTGGCTCGCGCTGGGCGCGCCGCCGCGCCGGGCCTTCGAGGACGTCGCCCGCAACGCCGTCCATGAGGCGCTGCTGCCCACGCTGGACCAGACCCGCTCCACCGGCCTGGTGACGCTGCCCGGTGCGTTCGTCGGCGCGCTCTTCGGCGGCGCCGGCCCCATCGAGGCGGCCCGCTTCCAGCTCGTCGTGCTCGCCGGGATCATGCTCACCCAGACCCTGACCGGGCTCACCGTGACCCGCATCCTCTCCGCCGCGCCGCTGCTGCCGACGGCGGCCGCGCCTTCCGGCGCCGCCGCCCAGCGCCGGAAGCACCACCACGCCCCGGCGGAGCGCCCTCAGGGCGGCGGCCCCGGGGCCGGTGGCACGGCCAGGGAGGTGGCCGCGGGCAGTAGGCCTACGTCGGCCGATCCGTCCTAGCCGGGCGCTGTGCCCGCGGCGTCGTCCTGGAGGATCGCGGCGCCCGCGGTGCCGTCCTGCGCGAGGGCGGCCTCGGCGGCGGCCAGTGCGTGGCAGCGCATCGAGTCCAGCAGCGGCAGGGGGCTGTCCGCCGGGCTGAGGAGCAGCTCGATCTCGGTGCAGGCCAGCACGACGGCGTCGCAGCCGGTCCCGGCCAGCGAGCCGAGCGCCCGGACGTAGGCCCGGCGGGAGTCGTCCGTGACGACGCCCTGCGTCAGCTCGTCGAAGATGAACCGGTCGATCATCTCCTGGTCGCCGGCCGCCGGGACGACCGTCGTGATGCCGTGCCGGGCGAGCCGGTCGGCATAGAAGGCCTCCGCCATCACCCACCGGGTGCCGACCAGCCCGACCGTGCGGTACCCGGCGGCCGTGGCCGCCGCGCCCACGGCGTCGCCGATGTGCAGCAGCGGCACGGAGACGGCGTCCTCGACGGCCCCGGCGACCTTGTGCATCAGGTTGGTCCCGATGAGGACGAGCTCGGCGCCGGCGCCCTCCAGGCGGCGGGCCGCATCCGCCAGCAGCTCTCCCGCGCCGGCCCAGTCCTCGCACAGCTGGAGCGCGCGGACCTCCTCGAAGTCGAGAGAGGACATCAGCAGCCGGGCCGAGTGGTGCCCGCCCAGCCGGCGCTGCACCTCGGTGTTGATGACCTTGTAGTACTCGGCCGTCGAGTACCAGCTCATGCCGCCGATGAGACCGATGGTCCGCATGCTCGCTCCTTCGCGCCGGGTCTCCCATGCTGCCCCACCCCGGCCGCGCGCCGGGGGTGATCCAGCCCGTCCGCGGGCATGCCGCCGGGCGTGCCACGCGCCGCGGCCGAAAGTGCGGAAATCCGCCGTCGGCGTTCAATGGCCCCGTGACCAGGCTGATCGCGACGGCGCTGCTGCTGGCGGCGCTGCTGACGGGGTGCGGGGCGACCATCCCGACCGACCCCGACGGCACCCTCGACCGGGTGACGAGCACCGGCGTGCTGCGGGTGGGAGTCTCCCCGAACCCGCCGTGGACCATCGTGACGAGCCAGGAGGCGCCGCCGCGGGGCACGGAGGCCGAGCTGGTCGGCGAGTTCGCCGAGTCGCTCGGCGCCGAGATCGAGTGGACGGTCGGCGGGGAGGAGGCGCTCGTCGGCGAGCTCGAGCGGGGCCAGCTGGACCTGGTGATCGGCGGGCTGACGGCGAGGTCGCCGTGGTCGCAGAAGGCGGCGCTGACCTACCGGTACACCACGGCCGTCGGCCCCGAGGGCACGGAGGAGCTGCACGTGATGGCCGCGCCGATGGGGGAGAACGCCTTCCTCGTCGAGCTGGAGCACTTCCTGCTGGGGAAGGACCTGGTGTGAGCAGGTTCGGCGACACCCAGCTGCCGGAGGAGCAGGACCGCGCCCTCCACCGCGCCATCCGGCTCGAGTGGCTGACCATCGGCTACCTCGTCACGGCCGTGATCCCGGTCTACCTCGTCATGGGCAACTCCCAGGCCATGAAGGCCGCGTGGGTGGAGGACATGCTCTCCTTCATCCCGCCCATCGCCTTCCTCGTCGCCGTGCGCCTGACCCGCAAGCCGCCGAGCGAGCGCCACCCCTACGGCTACCACCGCTCGATCGGCGTCGGTCACCTCGTCGCGGCCACCGCGCTGCTGAGCATGGGTGCCCTGCTGGTGTGGGACTCGGCCACCCGGCTGGTCAAGGCCGAGCACCCGCCGGTGGGCCTGATGGAGCTCGCCGGTCAGGAGATCTGGTCGGGCTGGCTGATGATCCTGGTGCTGGCCTACACCGGGATACCGCCGGTGCTGCTCGGCCGCGCGAAGATGCCGCTCTCGCGGGAGCTGCACGACCGGGTGCTCTACGCCGACGCCGACATGAACAAGGCGGACTGGATGACCGCCGGCGGCGCCGTCATCGGCGTGCTGGGCATCGGCGTCGGGCTGTGGTGGGCCGACGCCGTCGCCGCCCTGTTCATCGCGGTGAGCATCATCCACGACGGGTGGAAGAACCTCCGGGTCGCCGTCGCCGCGCTCATGGACGCCCGCGCCGCCACGGTCGACGGGGAGGAGCCGCACCCGCTCGTCGAGCAGGTCGACGAGCTGCTCGGCTCGCTGCCGTGGGTCCGCGCCGCCCGCTCGCGGGTGCGGGACGAGGGGCACGTGTTCCACGTCGAGTCCTTCGTCGTCCCGGCAGAGGGCGTGACACCGTCGCCCACGCAGCTGCGCGAGGCCCGGGAGGCCGCGAGCGAGCTGGACTGGAAGATCCAGGACATGGTGCTCGTCCCGGTGGAGGACCTGCCCGCGAAGTTCCTGCCCGGGCTGCGCGAGGAGAACCGCGGGCACGACGCCACCGGCTGATTCCCTAAGGGGGATCGGGTTGTCAAGCGGTCCGCCTGTTGACGGGCTGTGTGGGCCCGGTCAACGATGAGGAGCGAGGAAGGTCGCCCCGTTTGCCGACACTGCGTGTGTCTGGCTGTGACTGTCCGGTAGGGACTGTCTGGGGGGCCTTCCTCGCTTTCTTGCTGCGGCGGCGGGCGCGGACCTCGGCCGGCACCGTCCAGTGCTGGCGGACGATGGCCTTGGCCTCCTCGGCGCTCACTGGGCGCCCGTCGGTGTCGCGGATGACGTAGGGCTCGCCGCGTCGCATGACGGTCCAGAACCGTTCGGCCAGGTGGGCGGCGACGACGCACAGGGCGCCGAGGTGGTCCTTGCCGCGTTCGACCATCTGGACGTAGTACAGGCGGGCGAGCTGGGGGTCTTGGTGGCGGGCGGTGTCCGCGGCGCGGATCAGGGTGGTGCGCAGCAGCGAGGAGCCGGCCTTGGACATCGGCTGGCCCTTGCGGTCGGTCTCGCCGGTCTCGGAGGCCCTGGGGGCTAGCCCGGTGTAGGAGCGAAACGCCTTGGCGTTGCGGAACCGGGCTGCGTCCCCGGTCACGGCGACCAGCGCGGGACCGCTGATCTCGGCGACGCCGGGCAGGGAGCGGGCCAGCTCTTCTGGGTCGACCTGCTGGTAGTAGGCCTCGCGGTGCTGGGCGTGTTCGGCGAGCTCGGCCTGGACGGCGCGCAGCAACCGCACCTCGGTGGCGATCTCGGCGGCGAGGTCGGCGAAGGCCACCGCGGGGTGCTCGCCGTACAGGGCCAGGGAGGCGCGGGCGGCCTCGAGCCATTGCTGGGCCCGGTCGCGGCCCTGGTGGCCGTGCGAGGCCCTCGTGATCAGCGTGGTCAGGCGCGTGAGCCCGGCCCTGGTCAGCGCCCGCGGGTCGGCGTAGCGCTCCAGGACCGCCAGGTCGGCGACGCCGAGGTCACCGGTCAGCGGCGACATCGGCAGCACCTGGCGGGCCAGGTCCTTGATGCGCCGCTTGTGCTCGGCCCCGGCCCGGGTGAGCCGGTCGGTGGCCCGCACCCGCCGGTCCAGCCCGGCCCGCTCCGCGCCGGGCAGCTCCAGGGGTCGCAGCCCGGCCGGGTCGAACAGCGGCAGTCGGGCCAGGGTCTCGGCGTCGATGCCGTTGGTCTTGGTGTGCCGGGACAGGAAGCGGCGCAGGTCGGCGGCCTTGGCCGAGCTGACCCGGTGGACCAGGTGGCCGCGGGTGGCGAAGAACACCGCGATCGGCAACCACGCCGGCCCGGTCGGCTCCATCACGACCTCCAGCCGGGTGCCCGCCTCGGCGCCGGCCAGCGCGGCCTGCTCGATGCCGGTCAGGCTCTCCACGGTCGGCCAGGCCTTGCGCCTGGCCACCGTCGCACCGGTCTCGTCCAGCACCCGGACCGTATGGGCGGTCGCGATGCCCAGGTCGATGCCCACCAGGCGCCGTGTCGCCATCTGATCTCCCCTTCGTCGGTGACGATTGACACCGGCCCGTCCGGGGTGGAGCGACGCACTACGGCCACGGTCCCAAGGAAGACACGCGGCCAACCGCGGCTCCCACTCATGTGCTGCAACCGGCACCGGCCTCGGCGGACCGGGCCACTTCCCTCAACCGGGGCATCCGTGGCCGGCCGGGAGTGGCAATCAGGCCAACGGGGCAAGCACTCCACGCGGAGCACCTCCCCAGAGCGGATCTCGACGCCACCACCCGGACCAACCGGGATGACCTACGCATACCCTGGGACCCCGACCACGTGGTGGCTCCACGCCGCCGATGTCCCTTACATGAGCGGGTCGGCCGGTGAGTCCCGCCACATCCCTCGCGTCCCAGCGGACGACGCGGCCGTGCCACCGGCGGCATCGGCCACCACAGGGCGTCACCGAGCCCCGGGAACGCCTCCGAGCGGCGAGCCCGCTCCGTCCCGAACCCTCGTCCGTGACAGACTGTTCCCCTGTACCGGACTGCCACGCGAGGAATGGGATCCGATGAAGAGCTCGCTCGTCACCTTCGCCGCCGAGGCCGAGGCCACCGCCGAGGCCGCGACCGTCAACCCCTATGTGCTCGGCCTCGTCACCTTCAGCGCCTTCGTGCTGCTCCTGCTGCTGACGTACGCGTTCCGCAACGTGAGCCACCGGCACAGCAGCCGCGACCAGCACTGAGGTAGCCAGATGGGGTGGGGCGAGAAGCGCCGTCGGCGCGTCGGTGTCATGGGTGGCACCTTCGACCCGGTGCACCACGGGCACCTGGTGGCGGCCAGCGAGGTGCGCGACGCGTTCGACCTCGACGAGGTCATCTTCGTCCCCACCGGTGAGAACCCGTTCAAGCAGGACCGCGAGGTCACCGCGGCCGAGCACCGTTACCTGATGACGGTGGTCGCCACGGCGTCCAACCCCCGCTTCACCGTCTCCCGCGTGGAGATCGACCGGCCCGGCGTCACGTACACCATCGACACGCTCCGCGCCCTGCGCGAGCAGATGCCCGACGCCGAGTTCTTCTTCATCACCGGCGCCGACGTGCTGCCGCAGATCCTCACGTGGAAGGACGCCGACGAGCTGTGGTCGCTGGCGCACTTCATCGGGGTGACGCGGCCCGGGCACCAGCTCGACCTCGGCGCCCTGCCCGCGGCGGGCGTGTCCCTGATGGAGGTGCCGGCCATGGCGATCTCCTCCACGGACTGCCGCGACCGCGTCCGGGCCGGGAAGCCGGTGTGGTACCTGGTGCCAGACGGCGTGGTGCAGTACATCGCCAAGCACGGGCTCTACCGCCCGGACGGTCCCGCCGGCGTGGTGGGACAGCACGAGACCAATCAGGCAGAGACCGAAACACGCGCCGGCAGCCGGCGCACCGTGGGAGCAGGGCAGTGAGCCAGCCAGAGCCGTCGACCGACACCGCCGGACTGGGGGAGCGGCGCCGACGCCGTGAGGCGGCGCGCGCCGCCGCGATCGCCGCCGAGCGAGCCGGTCAGCCGCTGAGCCGCAAGGAGATCCGCCGCCGCCAGCTCGAGGAGGAGGCGCGCCTGCAGGCGATCGCCACCGGTGAGCTGCAGCTCGGCGCGCCCGCGCAGCCGGCCGGCGCGCCCGCGGCCGGCGCTTCCGCGGCCGGCGCGCCGGCCGCAGCTCTCACGGGCACCGCGACCGGGGCTCACACGGGCACCGCGCCCGGCGTTCCCGCCGCCGGCTCGGCGCGGGGCGCCGGAGCGACCGCGAGGCGCCGTGAGCGGCGCCGCGCCGAGACGGCCGCGTCGGCGCAGGAGGCGCCGTCGGCGCACTCCGCGGCGGAGGCCGCGCTCCGCCCGGCCGACCACGCGCAGCCCGGTCAGGGGCCCTCGGTCGCCCATCCCGTCCGCGCCGCCCACCCAGGTCGCGGGGCCCAGCCGGCGCGCGCCCCGCAGCCCCACGCCCCGGCCGCGCGCCCGGCCCAGCCCGCGCGGCGGCGCGGCGCCCAGGGCGTCGACGACCGCGCCGTGGCCCAGCGCCTCGCCGAGCCGGTTGGCGCGCTGACGCCGGCCGCGCCGCCCCGTGAGACCGAGCAGCACCGCACGGCCCCGACCCGCCGCCCGGTTGTCCGGGCGCCGCACGCCGCCAAGGGCATCCGCAGCCTCGACGCCACCGGCACGCTCACGGGCATCCAGCCGGTCCCGGCCGCCGCGCCGCCGTCAGCGCTGCCCGCGCCCGCCGCCGTGCCCACCGACCCCACCGACTGGGAGTCGGCCGCGAACCTGCCCGCCGTCGTCGAGGGCGCCGGCACGTTCACGGTGGTCGAGGACTCGGAGCTGGAGCGCACGGCCGCCCTCGCCGCGCCCGTCCGTCCCGACGCCCCCACCCCCACCCCCACCCCCACCCCCACCCCCACCCCCGCCGCCGTCGCCGACGCCCACGTCGCCGACACCGCCGCCCAAGCCGAGGACACGGCCGGGCCGGAGCTCGACGACGAGGACTACGACGACCTGCCGCGGCCGCAGTGGGCCTCGCTGGCCGAGTTCAGCGCGGCCACGGGTGCCTCGCCCGACGAGGCGTCCGCGCCTGCCCAGCCCGCCCGCCGGCCGCTGCGCGAGCGCGTCGCCGAGACGGCCCGCGCCGTCACCGGCGCGTCCGCGCACTCCCCGGCGGAGGCGCCGGACGAGGAGTACGACGACTACGACCACGAGGACTACGAGGCCGAGAACCCGGCCACCTCGATCGTCAAGATCGTCATCCTCGTGGTGGCGGCCATCGTCATCGGGCTGCTCATCGGGCTGCTGGCGTTCACCGACCCGGGCAACGCCGCGGCCGGGCAGGTCGTCGACCGGGTGGTGGCCCTCACCGGGGCCACCCCGCCCGCGCGCGCGTAGGATCGCCGGGACCCGTCCACCACCTCACGAGGAGACCCGTGCCCGCTGACGACCGTTCCCGCCACCTCGCCGTCGTCGCCGCCCGTGCGGCGGCCGACAAGAAGGCCCAGGAGATCATCGCCCTCGACGTCAGTGAGCGGCTGGTGCTCACCGACGTCTTCCTGGTCGCCTCCGGCGCCAACGACCGGCAGGTCAAGGCCATCGTCGACGCCGTCGAGGAGGCCCTGCACAAGGAGGGCGCCAAGGCGGCCCGCCGGGAGGGCCTGAGCGAGGCGCACTGGGTGCTGCTGGACTTCGGCGAGATCGTGGTGCACGTGCAGCAGGAGGAGGACCGCGAGTTCTACGCCCTCGAGCGGCTGTGGAAGGACTGCCCCGTCGTCGACCTGCCGGCCGACCTCTACGCGCCGGCCGAGGCGGACGCGGACGGGGCCGGGGCCGCGCAGGCATGACCGCCGGCACCGTCGTCCTGTGGCGGCACGGGCAGACCGAGTACAACGCGTCCCTGCGGCTGCAGGGCCAGTCGGACATCGCGCTCAACGCCACGGGCCGGCGGCAGGCGGCCGCGGCCGCCGAGGTGCTGGCCGCGCTCGAGCCCACCCGCATCATCACCTCCGACCTGGTCCGCGCCCAGGAGACGGCGCAGGTCCTCGCGGGCGTCGCCGGCGTGCAGGCGACGAGGGACGTGCGGCTGCGTGAGCGCAGCTTCGGGGTGTGGGAGGGCCTGACCGGCGCCGAGATCGAGACCGGCTGGCCGGCGGAGTACGCCGCGTGGCGGCGCGGGCAGGAGCCCGAGGGCGTGGGCGCCGAGTCGCGCGCCGGCTGCGGCGTGCGGGTCGCCGAGGCGGTCGAGGAGGTCGCCGACGAGCTCGACCGGGACGACGTGCTGGTCGTCGTCGCGCACGGCGCCGCCATCACCTGCGGGCAGACCGTGCTGCTCGGCCTGGAGCCGGGGGGCTGGTTCGGCTTTACCGGCCTGGAGAACTGCCGCTGGTCGACGATGCACCCCAACCGCGGCCGCGAGCCCGCCTGGCGGCTGGCGGGCTACAACATCGGCGCCGAGGAGTAGGGCGCCCGGGAGCAGTGGGCGCCCGGCCTCGCGCGCGGCCGGGCCGCGTCGTCGTCGCGCGCGCTCTGACCGGGCTACCGCGCGTCCGCCGGCACCAGGGACTCCACGTCGATCGGCTCGTCGACCACGCCCTGCTCCTGCATCTGCTCGGCGAGGAACTCCAGCGACTCGACGTCGACCTCGCCGCCCCACTCCGGCAGCACCATCTCGGCCGCCACCGCCGGGTCGACGTCCTGCAGATCGGACAAGGCGGTCCGGAAGGCGTCCGGGTCGTCCGCGATGGCCTGGGCGGTCTCGCCGACGGCGGTGCGGAAGCTCTCGACGACCTCCGCGTTCTCCTGCGCGTACTGCGGCGTCGCGACGAACGAGCCCACCTGCAGCCCCTCCATCGCCTCGGCGTAGGGGTAGAGGACCGGGACGTTGCCCTGCTGCTTGCCGATCGCCAGGAACGGCTCGATAACCCAGGCGGCGTCGACGTTGCCGTTGGCGAGGGCGGAGAGCATGTCCGGGAAGCCGATCTCGACGAACTCGATGCCGGAGGGGTCGATGCCCCGCTCCTGCAGCGCCGCGGTGATGGTGATGTCGCCGATGTTCTCCAGCGTGTTCACCGCGATCGACCGTCCGGCGAGCCCGCCCGCGTCGGTGATCTCCCCGCCGCCGGGCACGAGGACGGCGGAGAAGTCGCTCTGCGGGTCCCGGGTGGCGAACGTCCCCGGCGCGACGATCTGCAACGGCAGCCCCTCGGAGCCGGCGCGCAGCACGCTGACGGTGTTGGAGCCGGCCAGGTCGAAGTTGCCGGAGACGAGCGCGGGGATGGTGGCCGCGCCCCCGGCCGAGGTGTCCACCTCCAGGTCGAGGCCGTGCTCCTCGAAGATCCCGAGCTGCTCCCCGTAGCCCAGGAACGCCGACGGGATGCCCGCGGTCTCCCCGATCCGCAGCGTCGCCGGCTCGGCGCCGCCCGTGCCGCCGTCCTGCCCGGTGGCCTCCGGGGGCGCCTCCTCGTCGGCGCCGCACGCCGCCAGGGCGAGCGCCGCGGCCGCCAGTGCACCCACCCGCCGTGCGTCCATGGTGGTCCTCCTCGTCGAGGTTCATCGCGGTGGCCTCCGTTGGCCGCCGGAGCAGCGCGTCGTCGCGCCCGTCCTGACCATGGTGCGCCCGGCGGTCGGAGCGCGACACCGGGACGGCGCCCATCCGCGCCACGCGCTCCGGGCGGGTGCGTGCGGCGACGGCCGGCGCGCGCGTGCGGGGAGCGAGGCGGAGCATGGGTGCAGCGGACCCGCGCCGGACGTCGCGGCGTGGTGCGCGGCAGCGGCGCTGTGGCCGCACGGACGAAGGAGCAGCAGTGAACGTCCTGATCGCCGGTGCTGGGATCGCCGGGCTGACGCTGGCGCTGGAGCTGCACCAGGCGGGCATCGAGTGCCGCGTGCTCGAGGCGGTGCCGCGGCTGGAGCCCATCGGGGCAGGCATCAACCTCCTCCCGCACGCGATGCAGGTGCTCGACGGCCTGGGCGCGGCCGAGGAGCTGGAGCGGGTCGGTATCGAGACGAAGGAGTCCGTCTTCTTCAGCCGGTACGGGCAGCTCGTCTACCGCGAGCCGGCGGGCCGGTTCGCCGGGTACGAGCATCCCCAGGTCTCCATACATCGCGGCGACGCCCAGCTCACCCTGCTCCGGCTCGTCCGGGACCGGCTCGGCGCGGACGCCGTCAAGCTGGGCCGGCGGGTCATCGGCGTCGCCGAGGACGGCGACGGCGTGCGCGTCGCCGTGCTGGACGAGGCCGGGCAGGAGTCCGAGGAGCGCGCCACGGTCCTCGTCGGCTGCGACGGCGTGCACTCCGCGGTCCGGGCGCAGTTCTACCCCGACGAGGGCGACCCGCTCTACTCGGGCGTGACCATGTGGCGCGGCGTGACGCCGTGGCGGCCGTTCCTGAGCGGGGCGAGCATGGTCCGCGCCGGCTGGCTCGCCTCGGGGAAGATGGTCGTCTACCCCGTGCGCGACGACATCGACGGCGCCGGCACCCAGCTGGTCAACTGGGTCGCCGAGGTCGAGCGACCGCGGCCCGGCCGCCGGGACTGGAACCGCTCGGGCCGGCTCGAGGACTTCATCGACGTGTTCGAGGACTGGCACTTCGACTGGCTCGACGTGCCGGCCCTCATCCGCGGTGCCGAGAAGGTGCTCGAGTACCCCATGGTCGACCAGGACCCGCTGCCCAGGTGGACCTTCGGCCACGCCACCCTGCTCGGCGACGCCGCGCACCCGATGGTGCCGCGCGGCTCCAACGGCGCCGGGCAGGCCGTCCTCGACGCCCGTGCGCTGCGCCGGGCCCTCGAGAGCACGCGGGACCCGCAGGCCGCGCTGCACCGCTACGAGGAGGAACGGCGCCCGGCCACCGCGGCCGTCGTCGAAACGAACCGGCGCAACCCGCCGGACACCATCCTCAAGGAGGTCTACGAGCGCACCGGAGACCGCCCGTTCCGGCGCATCGAGGACGTCATCAGCCAGGAGGAGATGGCGGCCATCTCCGACAGCTACAAGCGGGTCGCCGCGTACGACAAGGACATGCTGCGCCGGCAGGGGTGACGCCCTGGTTCCGCCTTGATGGGCGGGTCGGCGGTTCTTCGCCGACCCGGCGCACGCGTGACCCAAGCGGCGCGCGGGGCTCAGGACGGCCGGTGCTCCGCGATGAGCGACGCCATCTCGGGCAGGTTGAAGTACTGCGCGGTTGCCCGGGCGCTGGGCGTGCCGGCGTCGGGGTCCGCCCCGGCGTCCAGCAGCATGGTGACGATCTCCGGGTCCTGCTTGAAGACCGCGCACACCAGGGCGTTCTGCCCGCGGTCGTTGAGGCGCTCGACGTCGGCGCCGCGCTCCAGCAGCGCCCGCACCGTCGTTGCGTGCTGGTGGTAGGCGGCCAGGATGAGCAGGGTGTCGCCCTTGGCGTTGGTGAGGTCGACGGGCACCCCGGCGTCCACGGCGGCGGCCAGCTCCGCCGTCTCGCCCTCGCGGGCGACGTCGAAGAGGTGGTTGGCGTAGGCGATGGCGGCGTCGTCGGGCTGCTCGGTCATGGCACCAACCTAATGAAGCGGCCCGCGAGGATGTGCGCCGGGCTGCCATCGTGTGCCTCCTGGAGCCCGGCCGTCTTCCGATGGCGGTCAAGGAGACCCGCCGGGCGGCGGGGCGTGGTGAGGCTCACGGGCCGGCGGGGCCTCACGGATTAGCACTCCCGGACGGCGATGCCCTAAAGTAGTCAACGCCCCGCGGGGCAGAACGAGGGGCTATGGCGCAGTTGGTAGCGCGCTTCCATGGCATGGAAGAGGTCGAGGGTTCGAATCCCTCTAGCTCCACAGAACCGATGAGGCCCGGACGGAGACGTCCGGGCCTTCGTCTTTTCCGGGCAGCTGTGACTGCCGACCCGAGCGCCCATCTCGCCGAGGGCGCCTCGACACGTTGATGGCCACACATACAAGAGGAGCCCTCGACGTGTCGAGGCGCCCTCGACGCACTACCGCTCATGAGAACCGTGACGGGCGCCAGCGCGCGCCGCGCGCGGCCCACGCGCCGCGCATGGCCCAGGGGCGGGCGAGGCGTCAGCCCGCGTCGTCGAGCCGCGCCCGCAGCCGCGCGTTGTCGGCCTCCAGCCGGGCGTTGTCGGCCTTCAGGCCGCGGTTGTCCGCCTTCAGCCCCCGGTTGTGGGCCTGGAGGTCGGCGTTGTCCGCCTCGAGCTCGAGTACGGCCGCGACGCCGGCGAGGTTCAGCCCGGCTCCGAGCAGGTCGCTGATGCGGGAGAGCCGGGCGAGGTCGTCGGCGCTGTAGCGACGCGTGCCGCCGGGCGTGCGGGTGGGCTCGAGCAGCCCGCGCCGCTCGTACAGCCGCAGGCTCTGCGGGTCGAGCCCGGTGAGCTCGGCCGCGACGGAGATGCCGTACACGCCCTGGGCGGAGTCCGGTGCGGCCCGCGTCGTCATGTCACCTCCAAAGAACCTCTTGCGCCAGTATGGCACACGTGCTATAAGAAATGTGTAGCAACCACCACAGATCGGTGGTTCGCCAACGGGGAGATGTGCGACAGCTGACCGATGGAGGTGAAACCGATGTTGATGCGCACCGACCCCTTCCGGGAGCTCGACCGGCTCACCCAGCAGGTCTTCGGCAACCTCGGCACGATGGCGCGCCCGGCAGCGATGCCGATGGACGCCTGGCGCGAGGGTGACGCGTTCGTGGTCGAGTTCGACCTGCCCGGCATCGACCCGGACACCATCGACCTCGACGTGGAGCGCAACGTCCTCACCGTCAGGGCCGAGCGTCCGGAGTTGAAGGACGTCGCCGAGCTGATCGCGGCCGAGCGCCCGCGCGGGGTGTTCAACCGTCAGCTGTTCCTCGGCGAGAACCTGGACACCGACAAGGTCGAGGCCAGCTACACCGCCGGAGTGCTCCAGCTACGGATCCCGGTAGCCGAGCAGGCCAAGCCGCGGAAGATCCAGATCACCGCGGGCGAGGACCGCAAGGCCATCAACGCCTGACCGGGGGATACGGGGATGACCACGAGCGTGCCTGAGCCGCACCGCGAGGACCTCGCGACGACGGCGGCCCCGGACGAGGTGTTCCTCGGCCTGGTGTACGAGGACGAGGAACTGCTTCGAGCCGAGTTCGAGGAGATCGTCGCCGTGAGCCTGGACGGCCCGCACCCGCCGGCCGCCCGGCCCGAGGCGGGACCCGTCCCGCCGGGCCGGCCTCCCCGGCGCCGGGGTGAGGACGTCTCGGACGCGGCACCGCGGCCACGGCACTCGGGGTCGGACGGCTGGGCGCGGCAGCGCTCCCCGCCCGGCCCGGGAACCCGAAGGTGACGGACGAAGGCAGGTGATGCCCTCACCTGAACAACAGGACGACTGCCCGGCTGGTCGGCCGCCCGTGACCGTTTGGCCGTTGACGCACGCGAGCGCGTGCACCGGCTGGCACCCGAGGGGTGATGGCGGCGTGCCGGCCGTCCCGGGCAGCGACCCTCTTTCGCGCGGCCGGTCAGCGACCGGCCGCGCACCCCTGTCCGGGCCACGACGACCCGGCCGCGCGTGCTGCTCTCGCCTGCGGCGCGCGGCCGCCGTAGCCTGGCAGCGAGCACGCCGACGGCGACCCGCACCATGAAGGACCCGCTGGACCTCTACCAGGTGCTCGGGGTCGGGCCCAGGGCCACCCCCGAGCAGCTCGCGCGCGCCTACCGCGCGCTGGTGCGGCGGCACCACCCCGACAGCCGCGAGCAGTCCGGCACGGGCGCCGAGCACGACCGCGCCCTGGGCGAGGTGATGGACGCCTACGCCACGCTGCGGGACGAGCAGCGCCGGGCCGCCTACGACCGCCGCCGGGCGGAGGAGGCGAGGCTCCGGGCGGAGGAGGCGAGGCTCCGGGCGGGGCAGGAGCGGCGGCTCGCCGAGCAGGCGCGGCGCGCGGCGCAGCTGCGCGAGGCCGAGAAGCGGCGGCGGACGGAGCAGGAGCGCCGGGCTGCGGCGCGGCAGGGTGGCCGGCGGCCGGCGTGGGACGACGGCTGGTCGGAGCCGGTGGTCACCCTCGGCGGCAGCGGCCGGCGCGGCGGGTCCCGGATGTCGATCTGGGTCTCCCCGGTCCAGCGGGACCCCCGCCCGCCGATGCCGACGCTCGACGAGCTGCTGCTTGAGCTCCTCCGCGGGCGCTGGTGGTGAGCGTCAGCGGTCCCCGGCCGCCCGCGGCACGGGGGCGACCGGCCGCTGGGAGGTTGCCGCCCGCCGTCGGCGCAGCCGCAGGTGTCCCTGACCGATGAGGATGCCCAGGATGACGATGACGGCGCCCACCGGCTGGTTCACGGTCAGCGTCTCATCCAGCACTGCCACGCCGAGCAGCACGCCGACCACCGGCGTCAGGTAGGTCACGGTGGAGGCGAGCGTGGCGCCGAGGGCGCTCACCACGTCGAAGTTCCACACGTAGGCGATGCCGGTGCCCAGCGCGCCGAGCGCGAGGACCGAGCCGACCACCGCGGGGTCGAGGGCGACGGGGTCGGTCGCGACGAACGGCGCGAGCACGAGCATGATCACCGCCGCGACGCCCACCTGCGTGGCGGCCACCGCGACGGCGTCGTGGCGGTGGCCGGTGAGCTGGCGGCGCATGTACACGTAGCCCATGCCGTAGCAGGCGGTGGCGCCGAGGGCGGCGAGCTGCGCGACGTAGAACTCGGTGCCAGCAGGCCCGGTGGAGAGGGTCCACGGCGCCGCCACGACGACGACGCCGAGCGCCGCGAGCAGCAGCGCCGCCGTCCGCCCGGCGGTGAGCCGCTCGGCGGGCAGCGCGACCAGCGACACCAGCAGCGTCATGATCGGCGTCGTGGCGTTGTAGATGCTCGACAGGCCCGAGGGGATGTGCTGCCCGGCCCAGGCGAAGAGCAGGAACGGCACCACGCACAGCAGCAGCGCCAGCACCGTCAGGTGCCCCAGCGCCCGCGGCTCGCGCGGCCACCGCCGCCGGGTGACGAGCATGATCAGCGCCAGCGTCGCGGCGCCGACCAGCAGGCGGCCGAGCGCCACCTGGGCGGGGGAGAGGCCCTCGAGAGCCACGCGCATGAACAGGAAGCTCGAGCCCCAGATCACCGCCAGCGCCACGTACTTCAGCAGCGTCCGGGGTGCCGCGTCCGTCATCGGTTCTCCTGTTCGTCCTCGTCGGCGCCCATCCTGGGGCGCCGACGAAGGGCGGACAAGCCCGTGCCGACGCAGGCGACCGTGACAGCCCGGTCGTGAGCTGGACTACGACAGGTGGTTCATGAGGTCCACCCGCGCCGCCGCGGGGCCGTGCGCCTCAGCGGCCGGGCCGAGGGATGCGCGCCCGGCACTCCCGCTCGAGCTCGCGCTCGCGGCGCATCCGCTGGCGCAGGGTCGGGCGCGGCTCGAGGCCGACGCGTGCCGGTGCCCGGCGCACGTTGAGGTGGGTGCCGTCCCAGGCGCCCTCGAAGGACCACTGGGACCACTGCTCGAGGTCAGGGAAGGAGGCGTCCTGACCGAACAGCGCCGCCGGGCCCGGGGGGAGCGCGGCGTCGAGGGCGAGGCGCTCGGCGTCGGGACGCTCGTCGGGGACGCGTACCAGGCTGACCGCCAGGCTGCCGCGGGCGGCGACAGCGAGCAGGCGGCCGTCCGGCCGGGGCCGGGTGGGCAGCGGCTCGGCGTCATCGACGGCGATCTGGACGATGAGGCGGGGCAGGTACCACCAGTGCTCCCGGCACAGCATCGGGGAGTCGGCCAGCAACCGCGAGGGCGGGTACCGGCGCAGCTCGTGCACCAGCAGGTCCCGGCGGAAGATCTCGCCGGAGGCGTCCTCGACCAGGTGGGTACTGCCGCGCACCAGCAGGGGGGTGAAGCCGGGCCCCGTCGACCGGGTCTCGGTCAGCGTGAGCACGACGCGGCCGGCGGCGGCCACGGCCCGCGCCACGGGTTCGTCGGCGTAGGTGAAGGCCACCACGGCGCCCTCCGCCGCCGGGAGCGCCACCACCCCGTGGACCCGGGGCGCACCCTCGGGGCCCAGCCAGCACAGCTCCGCCACGGACGAGGCGCGCACCGCCTGGAGGGTCTGGGCGAGCACCATCGGCCTCCCTGCGCGGCGGCGGGCCACCGTAGCGGCCCCGAACGGTTGAAACAGCGCGATCTTAGCGCCACACTCGGACGTAAACGTGACCTGGCTCACACCGATGTGAGTCCTTCGGAAGGAGCGCCCCGTGCCCACCGCCGTCGTCGTCGCCGTCGTCGTGGCCGTGCTGTATTTCCTGGGGTACCGGTACTACTCCACGTACCTGGCGCGCAGGGTGTACGGGCTCGAGGAGTCCTTCGTGACCCCGGCCCACCAGTTCCGTGACGGGATCGACTACGTTCCCACCAACAAGCACGTGGTCTTCGGCCACCACTTCACCTCGGTGGCAGGGGCCGCGCCGATCGTCGGCCCCGCGATCGCCGCGTTCTGGGGGTGGGGCCCGGCGCTGGTATGGATCGTGCTCGGGACCATCTTCGCGGCTGGGGTGCACGACTTCGGTGCCCTCGTCGTCTCCGTGCGGCACAAGGCCATGAGCATCGGCTCGCTCGCCAAGGACATCGTCAGCACACGGGCGCGCACCCTTTTCCTGTTCATCATCTTCTTCCTGCTGACCTTGGTGAACGCGGTGTTCGCGGTGGTCATCGGCAACCTGTTCATCGCCAACCCCGGCGCGGTGCTGCCGATCTTCGTGGAGATCCCCATCGCCATCGCCATCGGCCAGTACGTCTACCGGACCCGGACCGCGGCGCTCGTGCCCTCCATCATCGGCGTCGTCCTGCTCTACGCGCTCATCGTGGTGGGGCAGTACGCGCCCTTCGACATCACGCCGTGGGCGACGGCTCTGGGGTTCGAGAACCCGCGCGACCTGTGGGTCATCATCCTGTTCGTCTACACCTTCATCGCCTCCCGGATCCCGGTGTGGGTGCTGCTGCAGCCGCGTGACTACATCAACTCCCACCAGCTCTTCATCGCCCTCGCGCTCATCGCCGCGGGGCTCGTGGTGGGCTGGGAGTCGCTGGTGGCGCCCATGGTCAACGACGTTCCCGCGGGCTCCCCGTCGATCTTCCCGTTCCTCTTCATCACCATCGCCTGCGGAGCCATCTCGGGGTTCCACTCCCTGGTGTCCTCCGGGACGACGTCGAAACAGCTCGACAAGGAGACCGACGCCCGGTACGTGGGCTACATGGGCGCCGTCGGCGAGGGCTCCCTGGCCGTGGGCGCGCTGCTGGCCGTGACGGCGGGCGTCGCGGCCACCCGCGCGGACTGGGACGCGCTCTACGCCGACTTCTCCACCGCCTCCGGCGGCGCGACCGGCAACTTCGTGGGCGGTGTCGCCCAGTTCGCCGGGAACTTGGGGATCCCGCTGCAGATCGCCACGATCTTCGCCGCGGTGGTGGTGATCTCGTTCGCGGCGACCACCATGGACACCGGCGTCCGCCTGCAGCGTTACGTGGTCCAGGAGATCGCCGAGACCGCAGGCTGGCACCGCCTCTCGCGCAACCTCACCCTGGCCAGCGTCGTGGCCGTGGCCGTCCCGCTGGTGCTGGCCCTGCTGCCGGGCGGCGGTGACGCCGGCTATGCCTTCGGGGTGCTCTGGCAGCTGTTCGGTACCACCAACCAGCTCACCGCCGGCCTGGCGCTCGCCGTCGTGGCGGTCTGGGTCACGCGGCGCGGGCGCAATCCGGTGGCCGTCATCGTCCCGCTGGTCTTCCTGCTGGCCATGACCACCTGGGCGCTCATCGTCAACCTGGTCAACTTCATCCGGCTCGAGGAGTGGCTGCTCGCCCCGCTCGACGCCATCATCTTCGTCCTCGCCATGTGGCTGGTCTACGAGGCCGCGGCCGCGATGCGGCGGGCGCGCCGGCACGGCCCGGACCTGGTCGGGCCCCCGGCGCAGGCGGCTCCGGGGGAGCGGGGCGCATGACGGCGGACCGCCCCCTGGTCGTCCTCGTGCGCCCCTGGCGGGCGGCGCGCGGCGGTGGTGGCTGCTGCAGCGCGGCACCGGATGACGTCCTGGGTCGTGAGCCCGGCCGGCACGACCACCTCTCCCACCGCCGCGCCGGCCCTGGGCCTGAGGCGACGGTGGGAGAGGCTTACCGCCTCCTGCGCGCCGCCCTGCCTGAGGTGGACGTGCAGGTCGTGGACGCCGGCAACACCGTGTACCTCCTGCCCACGACATTCCGCCGGATGCGACGGCGGTTCGGCGTGCGCTCCGCGGTCGCCGCCGCACTGCGTGCCCCGACTGCCGGGGCGCTGCTCGTGGACGGCGAACGGGTGGGAGACGTGGCGGACCTGGGACCGGAGGGCGTTCTGGCGGCGGTGCGCGAGCGGCTTCCTGGCGAGGCTCACCGGGCGCGTGCGCACCGGCCGGCGGCCGGCTGACGCAGCATCCCGCGGGGAAGTGTTGTCAGGCACCCGTCGCGCGTCGGCCCACGAGCCGTAGCCCCCGGGACCTGCTCGGTGCTCAACTCCTCCCGGCGGCCCGGGCCGACGCCCACGGCCGCAGTCCGCCGCCGGGAGGTGCGATCTGGGTGCTGCCGGATGGCGCCCGCCGCGAACGCGCTGCGGGCCCCACGCATCAGAGCGTGCCCTTGTTCAGCAGCCGGTTGACCGTGCCGGTGACGTTGCCCCTGACCACGCCGGTGGTGGACGTCGAGGTCAGGTACTGCGCGACGCTCCCGGAGGAGGCCTCGCCGACCTTGTCCTTGTACAGCGCGGCGGCGCCGGCCACGTGAGGAGCGGCCATCGAGGTGCCGCTCGCCGTGGCGGCCTGCCCGCCCGGCCAGGTCGACGTGATCGCGCTGCCCGGGGCGTACAGATCCACGGCAGACCCGTAGTTGCTGTACGACGCGCGGTAGTCCGCCTTGTCGGTCGCCGCCACGGTGATCGCCGCCGGGGCGGAGGCCGGGCTGACGTTGGCGGTGTTCTGGCCCTCGTTACCGGCGGCCACGACCACGGCCACCCCGGAGCTCGACAGGTTGGTCACCGCGGTGTTCAGTGCCGAGCTGTACCCGCCGCCCAGGGACAGGTTGGCGACGGAGGGACCGGGGGAGTTCTTCGCGACGTGGTCCAGCCCGGCGATGATGCCGGAGTATGAGCCGCTGCCGTCGGCGTCGAGCACACGGACGCCGGCGAGCCTGACGTCCTTGGCCACGCCGTACCTCTGCCCGCCGATGGTGCCGGCGACGTGGGTGCCGTGGCCGTTGAGGTCGGCGCCGTTGCCGCCGAAGGCGTCGAAGACGTTGACGGCGCGGCCCTCGAAGTCGGGGTGGGCGGTGTCGATGCCGGTGTCGAGCACGTAGACGGTCACGCCGTCGCCGGTCTCGGCGTAGTTGTAGGAGTAGGACAGCGGCAGCCTGGCCTGGTCGATGCGGTCCAGCCCCCAGAGCAGGTTCGAGGTCGGCAGCGCCTGGGCGGCAGCCGCCGCGGGCTGGTCGGCAGGCTGCGGCGCCGGGGTGGCGCCGGCGCCCTTGGCGGGCTTGCCGACGGTGGTGGCGACCTGGTCCGCCTCCACCGCGGTGACGGAGGCGTTGTTCTCCAGCGCGCGCAGCTGGCCGTGGTTGAGCTCGGCGACGAAGCCGTTGAGGACCTCGCTGTAGACGAACTTGGGGTTGGCCTGGACGGCGCGGGCGACCCCGCGCGCGTCCACGCCGGCGTCCACGCTGACGATGTAGGTCTGCTTGCCGGCGGGGGCGGCATGCGCGGTCAGGGGCACCGTGAGGGCCGCGCCGGTGACGAGCGCGGTGGCGAGGCCGAGGGCGGCCAGGCGGGTGCGGACGGGGAGATGGGCACGAGGCATGACAGTCTCTTCTCGGGAAGTGAGGCTGAGCGATGAGTCGGTCCCCAGAACCACGCCTGGCCAGTGGCGTGAGGGACTCAGAAGAAATTGGACCAGTATCGACCGCTTCATGGCAACTGTGACGTGCGTCACGCCGGGCGACGCGGGGCCTTCAGCGCCCATGTGCCGCCCGCACCGCCCCGGCCTACCCTGGATCGAGGCGACCCGGGCACCACCCACGCGCGGGCGCCGCTCATCCACGAGATGACGAAGGAGTCGACATCGTGAGCGTCCTGACGCACCCCGAGGTGCAGCCGGGCACCAGCCCCGGCACCCGCCCCACCGCCTTCCGCGCGCCGGGCCCGTTCGACCCGGCCCACGGGCACGAGCAGGTCGCGTACTGCCACGACCGCGCCAGCGGGCTGCGGGCCATCATCGCCATCCACAGCACCGCCCTCGGCCCGGCCCTCGGCGGCACCCGGTTCTTCCCGTACGCGACCGAGGACGACGCCCTCGCCGACGTCCTGCGCCTCTCGCGCGGCATGACCTACAAGAACGCCCTCGCCGGGCTGGACCTCGGCGGCGGCAAGGCCGTCATCATCGGCGACCCCGCCACAGACAAGTCCGAGGCGCTGCTGCGCGCCTACGGCCGGTTCATCGAGTCGCTCGGCGGGCGGTACATCACCGCCTGCGACGTCGGCACCTTCGTGCCCGACATGGACGTCATCCACCGCGAGACCCGGCACGTCACCGGACGCAGCACCGTGCACGGCGGGTCGGGAGACTCCTCGGTCCTGACGGCGTTCGGCGTCTTCACCGCCATGCGCGCCTGCGCCGAGCACGTATGGGGCACCACCTCCCTGCGCGGCCGCACGGTCGGCGTCGCAGGCGTGGGCAAGGTCGGCCACCAACTGGTGGGCCACCTGCTCGGCGCCGGCGCGCACGTGGTCGTCACCGACGTGCGCGAGCAGGCCGTCGACGCCGTGCGCGCCGAGCACCCCGAGGTGGAGGTGGCCGCCGGCACCGACGAGCTCGTCCGCTCCCGGCTCGACGTCTACGCGCCGTGCGCGCTCGGCGGCGCGCTGGACCGGCCCACCATCGAGGCGCTGCGCGCCAAGGTGGTCTGCGGCGCGGCGAACAACCAGCTCGCCGACGACGGCGAGGGCGGGCTCGCCGAGCGGATGGTCGAGCGCAGCATCACCTACGCCCCGGACTACCTGGTCAACTCCGGCGGCGTCATCCAGGTCAGCGACGAGCTGGAGGGATTCGACCTCGACCGCGCCAGGCACCGCGTCGAGGGGCTCTTCGACGCGACCCTCGGCGTGCTGCGGCGGGCCGCGGAGCAGGGCATCAGCCCCGCGCACGCGGCGGGCCACCTCGCCGAGGAGCGGATCGCCGCCGTCGGGGCCGGCCGGCCGTACCTGGCGCGGCGGTGAGCGGATGGACCACTCAAGGGACCGGACCGACCCTGGTCGTGAGCTTCGAGGGTGCTGAGCCGGAGGTCGACGCCGTGGCGTGGGGCGCCCCGACCGCGGTGCTCGCCGGCGCCGTCAGGCTGGGCGCCGAGGCGAGCGTACGGCTCGGTCCTGCGGGCCGACGGCGACGCCACCGGGATCGGGCCGCGCAGCAACGTCCAGGACGGGTGCGTTCTCCACACCGACCCCGGCCGGCCGGTCCGGGTCGGCGCGAACGTGTCCGTCGGGCACCGGGCGGTGCTGCACGGGTGCACGGTGGAGGACGGCTGCCTCGTCGGCATGGGCGCCGTCGTGCTCAACGGCGCCCGGATCGGCCGCGGCAGCCTGGTGGCCGCCGGCGCCGTCGTCCCGGAGGGCATGCAGGTGCCGCCGGGGTCGCTGGTCGCCGGCGTGCCCGCCCGCGTCCGCCGGGTGACCCCCGAGGAGGTGGCCGGCCTGCAGCGGAACGCCGCCACATACGTGGCGCTGCACCGGCGTCACCGCGACGCGCCCCCGGTCCGGCCGGCGGACTGACACGGCCACGAGGTCGCGGCGGCGCCGGCTCCGCGCGCTGGGACGGCCGGGGCGAGCGCCGGCTCCGCGCGCTGGGACGGCCGCGGCGGCGCCGACTCCGCACGCCGGGACGGCCGCGGCGGCGCCGGCTCCGCGCGCTGGGACGGCCGCGGTGAGTGCGCCCGAGGCGACGCCGCCACCCGGCTGCCGGCGGCACTCGCCCGGCCGGCGCACTGGGCGGAGGGTGCGCCGAGAAGGCCCTGACTTCCCGTCTGCGGCGCGAACGGCAAGTTCGGACATCTTCGGCGGCCCGCTGACCGCCCGGCGCGGAGATCGCGAGTGGGTGGTGGCTGCGACGTCCGCCGATCGCCGTCCCGGTGCTCTGCCTGGGGCGCCGAGCGAGCACCGTCCCTGCTGCCCGGGGTGCCGAGCACCGTCCCTGCCACCGCCCAGGGCGTCGGGCGGATCACGGGTCCGTAACGCGAATGAACTCCTGCGGGCGTACGTTGCTGGCGCCAGAGCCGCCGCCCGGGCGCCCGCTCCTGCGACCCTCGCGAGGAGACCCGACATGCGCAAGACGTTGCTCGCCGCGCTCGTCACGGCCGGGGCCGCGGTCCTCGCCCCCGTCGCGTCCGCGATCACGAACGGGGAGCCGGACGGCGGCCGCCATCCCTACGTGGGCCTGGCGGTCTTCGAGGACGACGGCGTGGCCACGCGCCGGTGCAGCGCCGCGCTGCTCAGCGCGACCCTGGTGCTGACCGCGGGCCACTGCACCAGCGGCGCCGACACCGCCCGGATCTGGGTCGACGAGAGCGTCCAGGACAACCCCGAGTACCCCGGCAGGGGCGCCACCTCCTACGACGGCGTGCCGTACACCGCGCCGGGCTTCTGCGTGGAGTGCGGCGACGGCGCCACGGCGGTGGTCGTCCGCGACGTCGGCGTCGTCGTGCTGAGCGAGCCGGTGCCCACCGAGGTCGTGAGCCGGTACGCCGAGCTGCCGGACGCCTGGCTCGTCGACACGCTGCCGGGCGAGACCCCGGTCGACATCGTCGGCTACGGCGTCCAGGCCAACGTGGGCGGCCCGAACGAACCGCGGTGGACCGGGCTCCGCGCGCGGTACTACGCGCCCAGCGAGATCGACGCCCCCGGCACGTACCCCAACGCCGAGGAGTTCGTCCGGCTGAGCCCGGACCGGTCGGAGCGGCACGGCGGCACCTGCTTCGGCGACTCCGGTGCCCCGGACCTGGCCCGGGGCACCGACACCGTCCTGGCGGTGAACTCCTACGTCCTGAACAGCACCTGCGCCGGCGACGCCTACTCCCAGCGCGTCGACATCCCCGAGGTGCTGGACTGGATCGGCAGCTTCGCCGAGGAGGCCGTGCCGGTCGCCGCGGCCCGCTGAGGCGCCGCGGGCCGGCGGCGGCGAGTGGCCGGGCCGGCCTGTCGCCCGGTGGCCGCGGCGGAACTCTCGTGGTGACCGTGACCGCAAGGGACTGTCGCTAGGTCGCGGCGGCGAGCCGGTCACCGCTGCGGCGCCGATAGTGCGAGTTCACGATCCGACGCCGGTTCGTCCGTCGCGCGCGCCGTGCGCCCGGCAACATCTAACTATGGAGGAGTCGGCGTCCGAAAATGGGCCCACGCGCCCGGGCGGGCTGTCGCCGCAGCATTCACCGACGGACGCTGCGGCGACGGTGCGGCGGTGGCGGAGGTACGGGAAGGACCGGCTCTACGTCACCGCCGCCGACGGCGTACCCGTCGGCTGGTACGACCTCGCCACACACCAGGCGCACCCACAGTCGGCGGACAGCCTGGTCGCGCTCCAGGCCGCCGTCGGGGAGTGGTTGCGCCATCCTCCCGCTCCCGCCCCGGGCGCGGCGCCGTCACGGTCCATCGGTTCCGCACCGCCCGCTCAGCCCGCGAGTGTTCCGCCCGTCCACGCTCGCCCTGTGCACAGCGCGGACGACCACGGCCCGGACCTCGTGGGCCGCGCGGCGGGCGCCATGGCGCGGCAGCAGGCAGAGACTCTGCGGCAGGCGGCACCCGTGCGCACCTTCGTCGCCCGGGTGCTCGGCGTGCACACCGAGGAGCGGGCCTGGCGCATCGGTGCGGTGGGGGAGGAGCGCGTGGCTTCCGAGCTGGAGAAGCTCGTCCGGCGGGACCCGCGCTGGCGCTGTCTCAACGCGGTCCCGGTACCAAGGGCTCGGACATCGACCACGTCGTCATCGGCCCCGCGGGCGTCTTCACCGTCAACGCCAAGCACCACCCGGGCGCCAACGTCTGGATCGCCGGCAACACCTTCATGGTCAACGGCGCCCGGCAGCCCTACATCCGCAACAGCCGGCACGAGGCCGCCCGCGCCGCCAGGCTGCTCGGCGCCGCCTGCGGCTTCCCGGTGCCGGTCACGCCGGTGATCGCGCCGGTCGGCGCGCGCGAGATCACCGTCAAGGCTGGGCCCGAAGGGGTCGCCGTCGTCGCGCGGCGGCGCCTCGCCAGGTGGATCGCGCGGCAGCGCGAGGTGCTCGACGAGGCGCGCCTGGAGTCGGTGCGGGCCGCCGCACGGCGCTCGACGACATGGACTCCGTAGGCGCGCTGGCTGGCCGGGGCCTTCGCCCCTCGCGGAAGACCGGCCGCGCGAGGCATCGTGGAGGTCGAGGTGAGCGTCATGCGGACCCTGATCGCCTATGCCAGCAGGCACGGCGCTACGGCGGAGATCGCCGAGCGCATCGCCGGCGCCCTTCGCGGGGCCGGGCACGCCGTCGACGTCGCGCCGGTCAGCGACGTCGCCGACCTCGGCCGCTACGACGCCGCCGTGATCGGCAGCTCGGTGTACATGGGCCACTGGCACAGGGGCGCCACGGCGTTCGTCCTGAAGAACGCCGAGACGCTGGGCGAGAAGCCGGTGTGGCTGTTCAGCAGCGGGCCGCTAGGCGCGGAGGCGAGGGACAAGGACGGTGCGGACCTCAAGGAGTCCTCCGCGCCCACGGAGCTGCCCGAGCTCGTCGACGCCGTGCGGCCGCGCGGGCACCGCGTCTTCTTCGGGGCGCTGCGGCCCGGACGGCTCAACCTGGCCGAGCGGGCCGTGCGCAAGCTGCCCGCCGGGCGCGACCTGATGCCCGAGGGCGACGTCCGCGACTGGGCGGACATCGACCACTGGGCGCGGGAGATCGCCGGCGCGCTGAGCGACGGCACGCCCGCCGAGGACGGCAGACCGGCCGGCTGACCCCACCGGTCGCCGGGACGGAGCGACCCCATGTCCCAGGCACTGCATTCGGGTCCGCCGGCCCGCCGGCCGCCCCGATGCCGACTGACCCGTGGCGCCGGGCCGTGATGGCACGGGAGGGCGCGGCCGGAGACGCGTGACCGCGGCAGCCCGGTGCTGCCGCGGTCACGCCACCGCTCCTGCTGCGCGGCTACTGCGATGCCTTGGACTCCTGCGTCTCCCCGGCATCCTCGGCGTCCTCGCCGCCCTCCGGCGCCTCACCGGCGACGTTGATCAGCCAGCTGATGCCGAACTTGTCGATGCACATGCCGAAGGTGTCGCCCCAGGGCGCCTTCTCCAGCGGCATGACCGTCTGCCCGCCGTCGGAGAGCTTGTCCCAGTAGCCGCGCAGCTCCTCCTCGTTGTCGCCGCTGAGGGAGACGGAGAAGTTGTTTCCCGGGTTGTACTCCATGCTGTTCGGGGTGTCGGCGGCCATGAGGACCATGCCGCCCTCGGTGCGCAGCTGGGAGTGCATGATCTTGTCCGCCTCGGCCGGGTCCTCGCTGGCCTGGTACTCGGCGAAGGTGCTGGTCTGGAGCTCGCCGCCGAAGACCGACTGGTAGAACTCCATGGCCTCCTTGGCATTGTCACGGAAGTTCAGGTAGGGGTTGAGCAGGGTGTCCATCAACGTCCTCCTCGCGCGTCGGGTGCTCGCCCATTCTGTGCCAACGTGCGCCGGCGTGGGAGGCCTTCGGCCACCTCTCCGCCCCGCGGTGTGAACGAGGCGCAGCCAGGATGGCGGTGTGCCCGCCGCCACCACTTACAACGACAAGTGCGCCTGCCGAACAGGCCCTGATCCGCCGTCCCCACGCCGAAACGCCGGATCAGGGCCTGTTCGGCGACGCGCCGCAAGAGACGGCGCCGCCGCAAGAGACGGCGCCGCCGCAAGAGACGGCGCCGTCGCGAGAGGCGGCGCCCGCAGCCGGACCCGGCGCCCCGTCACTGCGCGGGCGGCGACGCGGCGGGGACGGCCTCGGCGGGCGGCGGGCTTCCGCCGTCGGGCGTGGGCGCCGGCGGCGGCTCGGGGGCGGGGCCGGAGCTGGGGGAGAGGACGACCGTGGTTCCCGGCGTCACGCGCGCCCCGGCCTCCGGCCAGGTGACGACGACGCTTCCGGCCGGCAGGTCGGAGGAGACGGCGCCGCCCACTCGCACCCGGAAGCCGCGATCCTCGAGGATGGCGCGGGCGGCGTCGAGGGACCGGCCCGCCACCGCGGGCACCGCGAGGCGCTCGCCGAAGATGACGCGGGAGCGGGCGTCGGGGAACCGCTCGACGGGCGCGCCCTGGAGCGAGCGGGCCATGTAGGCCTGCCACGTCTCGGCGGGGTAGGAGCCGCCGAAGACCCACTGGTTGTACCGGCCGTCGATGACCGCGTCCATCATCGACTTGTCGCCCTGCGAGTGGCCCATCCACACCGCCGCGGCGAGCTGCGGGGTGTAGCCGACGAACCAGGCGTGCGCGTCCTCGTTGGCCGTGCCGGTCTTGCCCGCGGCGGGCCGGCCGGGCAGCACGGCGCTGCGGCCGGTGGCCAGCGACCGGTTCGACACCACCTGCTGCAGGGCGTGGTTGACGCCGTTGACGACGTCCGGCTCGAGCACCTGCGTGCAGGTCGCCGGCGGGGCCGGCACCTCGGCGCCGTCGCGGTCGGTGACCTTGGTGATGGCGACCGGGGTGCAGAAGTTGCCGCCCGCGGCGAGGGTGGCGAACGCGGCGGCCTGCGCCAGCGGCGTGACGGTGTTGGTGCCGAGGACGGCGGCCGGGTTCGGCATCAGCGGCGAGCCGTCGCCCTGGGTCAGGCCCATCCGCTCGGCGTTGTCGATGATGGCGCACATGTCCATCTGGTTGGCCATCTCGATGAAGGTGAGGTTGACCGACTGGCGGGTCGCCTCGAGCACCGACATCGTGCGCGAGGTCGGCATGCCGTCGATGTTCGTGGCGTTGTTGTAGTCCGCCTTGTGCTCCGGGGCGCAGGAGATGTCCCAGCTGGCGCGCGGGAAGACCTTCTTGGTCGACAGCACCCGGTCGTTCAGGGAGTGGCCCGTCTCCAGCCACTCGATGAGGGTGAACACCTTGAAGCTCGAGCCGGACTGGAAGCCCAGCCCGCCGCCGTGGCTCTTGCCCACGTTGAGGTTGAGCATCGTGGCGTTCGGGTCCTCCGGGGTGGTGGCGCCGAAGTTGGTGTTCTGCGCCATTGCCAGGATCTTGCCGGTGCCCGGCTCGACGGAGGACAGCGCCATCTTGATGCCGGAGCGGTCGTTGACCGGCACCGAGGCGACGACGGAGTCGTACGCGGCCTGCTGCTTCGCGGGGTCCAGGGTGGTGTGGATGATGAGGCCGCCGCGCGTGAGCCGCTGGCGCCGCTCGGTGATGTCCTTGCCGAACGACTCGTTGTTCAGCAGGTCCTTGACGACGTACTCGCAGAAGTACGCCGCGGTGCCGGCGGCGGCGCAGCCGTTGGGGGTGGTCTGCACGTTCAGCATGTCGGCGACCGGGAGGGCGACCGCCTCGTCGTACTGCGCCTGGTCGATGTAGCCCTGGTCGAGCATGGTGCCGAGCACGACGTCGCGGCGGTGCTGGGCGTTGTCCGGGTTGCGCACCGGGTCCCACTTGGCGGGGGACTGCGTGATGCCGGCGAGCAGGGCGGCCTCCGCCACGCTGAGCTCGGCCGCGGACTTGTTGTAGTAGTGCCGGGCGGCGGCCTCCACGCCCCACACCGAGGGCCCGAACTGGGCGATGTTGAGGTAACCCTCGAGGATCTGGTCCTTGCTCACCCGCTCCTCCAGGGCGATGGCCAGCCGCGCCTCGCGCAGCTTGCGGCCCAGGGACGTCTCGGTGGCCTCGGCGATCGCGGCGTCGTCGCCGGAGACGCGGCCGGCCTCGATGAGGACGTTCTTGACGTACTGCTGGGTGAGGGTGGAGGCGCCCTCCAGCGGGCCGCCGGCGAGGTTGTTCACCGCCGCGCGGGCCATGCCGTCCGGGTCGATGCCCTTGTGCTCGTAGAAGCGGCGGTCCTCGACGGCGACGACGGCGTGGCGCATCGGCTCGGCGATCTGGTCCAGGCCGACGACGATCCGGTTCTCCGCGAAGAACGTCGCGAGCGGGGAGCCGTCCGCGGCGAGCATGACGCTCTGCTGGGACGGCTCCGGGATGGCGAGCTCGCTGGGCAGGTCCTCGAACAGGTCGGTCGAGGCGGTGGTGACCGTCCCGACCGCGCCGACGGCGGGCATCACGAGCCCCGCCGTGAGGATGCCGCTGGCGCCCGCGAGCAGCAGGAAGGCGAGCAGCATGGTGAGCAGCTGGGAGGGCTTCACGGCGCGCGGGTGCCGCGCCGACGCTGGCGACATGCCCCGTAGCGTACGGGTATCGGCCGTAACTCGTGCGGATTCCGGCTCGTTGCGGTAGTGCGTGGGTCGTCAGCGGTTCTTGCGGGTCTCCCGCTCGTTGGCCTTCTGGATGGCGTCCACGAGCTCGTCCTTGTTCATCTTCGAGCGCCCCGGGACGTCCAGCTTCTTGGCGATGTCCATTAGGTGCTCCTTGGAGGCGTTGGCGTTCACGCCGCCCTTGGTCTCGCCCTTGGAGCCGCGGCCGCCCTCGGCCTTCTCGTCCGAGGGGCCCTTGGAGTCCTTGGGCTCCCAGTGGTCGCCCACCTTCTCGTGGGTGTGCTTGAGCGCCGAGTAGGCCGTGCGGTTCGCGCGCTCGCCCTCGCCGTAGGACTCCGCGGCGGAGTCGTGAGCCTTGGCGAAGGTGCGCTGGGCCTTGGCGTCGGACTTCTTCAGGGTGCTGGGCAGCTCGCTCTGCTTGGCGGAGCCGTCCTTGTTGGTCTTGGGCATCGCGGTCTCTCCCTCCTCAGCACGGGCGGCGGCCGCCGCCCGTGCTGCTCCAGCATTGGACGGCCCGCCCGCGGGCGCATCCGCTGCCTCGTCGTATGTCAGGCGTCCTACCCGACCCGGGAGGGAGTCCGGTGAACGCGGCGTGCTCCACGATGCCCTGGCGGGCGTCCTCGCCAGCTCGGCACACCGACCTCGTGGCCCGGCTCGACACACCTCCTGCGGGCGTCGCGGCGGGATGGATCCCCCGCACCGCGCCGGGGCACGCGCGTCCGTAGGCTGCAGCGGTGAGGACGCCGGTCACGTGGGCAAGGCGCGGCGGCGGCCGGACCTCGGCGAGAGATGGGATGGCACATGGACACCGGACGCAGCACCGACGAGGCCATGAGGGTCCGTTTCGACGACGTCGAGCCGGCCGTGGCCGCCGAGGCGTGGGTGGCGCCGGGCGCCATCCTGGTCGGCCGGGTCAGCCTTGCCGCCGACGCCAGCGTCTTCTACGGCGCCGTGCTCCGCGGGGACATGGACGAAATCTCGATCGGCCGTGGCTCCAACGTCCAGGACGGCTGCGTCGTCCACACCGACCCGGGGCACCCGGTCAGCGTGGGCGCCAACGTCTCCGTCGGGCACCGGGCGGTGCTTCACGGTTGCACGGTGGAGGACGACTGCCTCATCGGCATGGGCGCGGTCGTGCTCAACGGCGCCCGCATCGGCCGCGGCAGCCTCGTCGCCGCCGGGGCGGTGGTCCAGGAGGGCATGGAGGTGGCGCCCGGCTCCCTCGTGGCCGGCGTGCCCGCGCGCGTGCGGCGCGAACTCTCGCCTGCGCAGCGGGAAGCGCTGGTCCAGAACGCCGTGACCTATGTGGCCCTCAAGAGCCGGCATCGCCAGGCGTTGGGCTGACGATGGGGACGCGCCGCCTCAGCTCCGGCGGCAGGCCGGTCGCCGCGCTGGCCTGCTGTGCCGCGCTCCTCGCCGGCTGCGCCGGGAGCGGGGGCGAGCCACCCGCCGCGCCGTCGTCCGCGGCGCCTTCATCGATGCCGGGCACCGGTGACGGGAGCGCCGAGCGCGGCACCCCAGAGGGGAGCACCGTGACACCCGCACCCGCACCCGCACCCGTGCCCGAGACCGTTGCCGAGGCCGCCGTCGCCGACCTCACCGCGCGGCTGGGCTCCGGCGACGCCCCCGTCCGCGTGGTCCTCGCGCAGCGCGAGACCTTCCCGGACGGGTCGCTGGGCTGCCCGCGGCCCGGACACCTCTACACCCAGGCGCTGGTCGACGGCTACCGCGTGGTCCTGGCCCGCGGCGACCGCGAGTGGCTGTACACCGCCGGACCCGACGGCGTGCCGCACCTGTGCGAGCGGGACGACGGCGGAACGGGGCCGTCGGAGGGTGGGGGCTGAGCTGTCGCTCGGTGCGGTCCCTGCCGCAGCCCGGCCACCCCCGCCACGCAGGAACCCGCGTCCAAGGCGTCTAAGCCCCCACCGAGCCTGTGCCCACACCCGCACCGCGACGCACGCCGTCCTGCCCTCCAACCAGTATCTCGCGCGCTTCCCGGCCTGCCCGCAGCAGGTGGGCATGGAGGAGTCCAACGGCAAGTCCGTCACGCTCGACGGCGAGCCCGTGACCTATCAGACCGGCCCGGTGGTGTGGGGCGAGCCCGGCACGGACGGCCAGCACGCCCTCTGCCAGCTAGTCCACCAGGGCACCCGGACTGCGCCCGCCGGCTTCATGGGCTTCGTCCACCCGGCCGACGAGGTCCCCGACCACCAACAACCTCATCCGGCGCTATCGATCGGCGCGGCGCGCGGGCTGACACGGGAGTGGCCACCCGCACTGTGGCCGCGCGCCGTCAGTCGGTGACCTGCAGCGTGATGTGGGCGATGACGGCCGAGGCCAGGAACGTGCCGATGAGCACGAAGATGCCAACCACCAGCAGCTTCCAGCCCGAGTGCTTGGCGATGGCGATCTCGCGCCGCGAGATCGCGAGCCCGGCGTAGGCGAGGCAGGGCACGCTCAGCGCCAGGAAGTCGATGCCGCCCACCAGGCCGACGACGGCCTCGCCCCACGGGAAAGCGGGAATGCTGGCGAGGATGCCGACGATGGAGACCCAGGCGACGCTGGGCAGCCTCAGGAACGCGGTCGCCCGCGTGATGAGGATGCCGACCACCGCGACAGCGGCCAGCACGAGCATGCCCAACGCGGCGTCCCCGGCGGGCAGGCCCGTGGCAACCAGCTGGGCGACCCACCCGATGGGCAGCACGACCAGCAGCGCCAGGAGCTCTGGACCCAGCGGCAGCTTCTGCACCTGTTCGTCGCGGACCTTCGCGGTGTCGGCGGTGCTCACACGGCACCTCCCTCGGCCCCGACCTGAGCCCGCGCGTCCGGACGGGCCTTGCGGTACATCCACTCCACCAGGGGCAGGGCCACGAAGAGCGAGACGTACATGCCGGTGGCGTAGGTCAGCAGGTTGCTCGAGCCGGCGAACGCCACGATCGTGTCCTCCTGCTGGGGCAGCGCCGCCGCCAGCGCGCCGCTGCAGGCGGCCATCATCGAGCCGCTGCCCACCCCGCAGGCCATGGCCATCGCCCGGATGTCGAGGATGTCCACGGAGGCCAGGAAGGAGACCATGACCGAGTAGAGGATGGTGCCGAAGAGCGTGCCGACGACGTAGACGGCCAGCACCCCGGTGCCCTCCGGCCCCTTGAGGCCGTACCGCTCGGCGACGATGGCGATGCTCGGCTCGCGGGCGACGGAGAAGGTCGCCCCGACCGCCTCCCGCCCCATCCTGAGTACCCAGACCGCGATGGGGAACGCCAGGGCGATCGTGCCGAGGTTGCCGATCTCCTGCAGGACCAGGGCGGGCCCGGCGGCGATGATCTCGTCGACGTCCGGGCCGATCGTGGTGCCGAACTTCGCGATGAACGGCATGATCGCCACCACGATCATGGGCGAGGCGACCCGCACCTCGCGCGAGCCCATGATCCGGGCGATGCGGCCGGTGACGTTGGGGTTGAGCAGCAGCCCGATGACGAACGCGTACAGCAGCGGCAGGAAGAGGATGGCGCCGATGCCGACGTCGATCTGCCGGACCCCGATCAGCTGGGCGGCGACCACGATGAGCAGCACGACGACGTGGAGCCGCCACGCGCCGAAGACGTCTCTGATGTTGTCCACTCCCGACCTCCAGGCGATCGGTCGTCCGGGAGGCCCTCAGCCGAGGGGGCGGACGGCGGGTGTGAGGCGGGCCACACTACCGGTGGCGCGGGGAACACACCATCCGCCCGACGGCACCATCGGGCGTGACGGCACCGGCGGCCGACCAGATGAACGGAGCCACCGTGGACCTTGCCAACCTCGTCGAGGAGACCTCCGGCGTCCGCTCACGGATCGCCCGAGCCGTCGCAGCCCGGGCCGAGGACGTCCTGGGACTGAGCAGGCGGCTCCATGCCGACCCGGAGCTGTCCTTCGAGGAGCATCGGGCGTCGGCCGCAATCAGCGCGCTGCTCGAACGCAGCGGCTTCACGGTGGAGCGTGGCGCCGGCGGACTGCCCACCGCGTTCACCGCCACCGCCGGCGGCGGGCGGCTGACCGTCGGGATCTGCGTCGAGTACGACGCCCTGCCCGGGGTGGGCCACGCCTGCGGGCACAACCTCATTGCGGGCGCCGGCGTGGGCGCGGCGCTGGGCCTGCTGCCAGTCGCCGACGAGCTGGGGATCACGGTGAAGGTCATCGGCACCCCGGCCGAGGAGCACGGTGGCGGGAAGTCGATCCTGCTCGAGCGCGGCGTCTTCGACGGTGTGGCAATGGCGATGATGGTCCACCCGTTCCAGGAGGGCCTCAGCTACAACCCCGTCGGGACGACCTCCCAGGCCGTCGGCAGGTATCGCGCGACCTTCCGCGGCCGCGCCTCGCACGCGGCCACCGCGCCGCACCTGGGTGTGAACGCCGCGGACGCCGCCGTGATCGCGCAGGTGGCGGTGGGCCTGCTGCGTCAGCAGCTGCCGGGAGACCATCGGGTGGCGCTGGTCGTCTCCGAGGCGGGGAGGGCCACGAACATCATCCCGGACACCGCCGTCGTCGACTTCGAGTGCCGGGCCTTCACCCTGCCGGAGTACGAGGCCCTGATCGCACGAGTGCGGCGTTGTTTCGAGGCAGGCGCGCTGGCGACCGGCGCCGTCCTCGAGATGTCGCCCACCGAGCCGCTGTACGAGCCGCTCGTGCACGACGAGGGCCTCTGCGCCCGCTGGGGGGAGGCCATCGGATTCTTCGGCCACGACGTCGAGCCCGGTGCGGAGCTCGGGGGCGGCTCGACGGACATGGGGAACGTCTCCCGGGTCATTCCGAGCATCCATCCCTGGGTGGGCGTGCCGGGGTGCGGCGTCCCGATCCACACCCACGAGTTCGCGGCCGTGGCCGACTCCCCTCAGGCCTACGACCTCATGCTGGAGTGCGCAATCGCCATGGGCTGGACCGCCGCCGCCGTGATGGCCGACCCGGGGGAGGTGCAGCGCCTGCTCGATGGCGCGGGCGAGCGCCGGGCCTGACGGCGCGGGCGGGATCGACGGCGCGCCGGGGCGCGGCGCGCGCTCCGTGCGGCGAGCCAACGGCGGAGGCCGCTGACGGCGGACAGAGCTCAGCCGGCCAGGGTGCCCTCCGGCGTGGGGATCTTCCGGTCGAGCGGGTGCTCCATCTCGTCGCGGGGCATGCGGGCGAGCAGCCACGCGAGCACGCCGAAGAGCACCGGCACCAGCGGCGCCACCACGAAGACCGGCCGAAGCCCGATCGCCTCGCCGATCGGCCCGGCCAGCGCCATGGACACCGGCATGAGCAGCAGCGAGACGAAGAAGTCCAGGCTTGAGACCCGGCCGAGCAGCGCCGGCGGCACCCGCCGCTGGAGCAGCGTGCCCCAGATGACGTTGCCCATGCCGCTGGTCAGGCCGACGGCGAACACGGCGGCCACCATGACCCACAGCTGGTTCGTCAACCCCACTGTGACGAGCGGGAGGCTGCCCACGGCCCAGGCCAGCACCAGGGCGGTGAGGTAGCGCCGCGGCAGGCGCCAGGACGCGACGGCGAAGGAGCCGATCGCGCTGCCGACGCCGAACGCCGCGAGCACCAGCGCGAACTCCCTTGGGCCGCCGCCGGCCTGGTCGCGCACCGCGAAGGGCAGCAGCACCTCGATCGGGCCCATCATCAGCAGCACCCAGCCGCAGGCGAAGAGCAGCGTGCCGAGCAGCCACGGCGTGCGGGCCATGTAGACGAAGCCCTCGCGCAGGTCGGCGCCGATGGCGCGCAGCGGGTGGGCGTCGGCGGCGGCGCGCTCGCGGCGCACCGGGGCGGTGCGCAGCAGGGCCAGGCCGACGACGGCGAGCAGCTGCGAGGCGGCGACGGCCGCCAGCGCGAGGCCGGGAGAAGCGGCGGCCAGGGCCGCGCTGGCCAGCGCCGGGCCGGCGGCCTGCATGAGCGCCGGACGCATCATCCCCTCGACGCCGTTGGCGGCGAGGAGCTGCTCGGGGGGCAGGATCGTGGGCAGGATCGCCGTGTAGGCCGGGTAGAAGAACCCGTCGGTGGCGCCGACGACGACGGCGAGCAGCACCATGTGCCACAGCTCGAGCGTCCCGGTCAGCGACAACCACGCCGCGACGCCGACCAGGACGGCCTTGGTGGCCTCGACGCCCAGGAGGATCCACCGCTGCGAGACCCGGTCGGCGAGCACGCCGCCGAACAGCGCGGCCACCACCGCGCCGGCCGCGGCGCCGGTCGCCACCTGGGACAGCTCAACGGGCCCGCCGCCGAGGTCGATGACCTGCCAGACGACCGCGACGAGCCACATCCCGGTGCCCAGCAGGGACAGCGTCAGGGCGCCGACGAGCACGCGGTACTGGGCGACGGCGAACGGCCGCAGCGCGCGGGGGAGCGTGCTCGTCGTCGGCGGGGTTGGCGTCTGGGCCGCGGACATGGTGCCTCTTTCGGCCGCGCCGAGGGCGCGGGTAGGTGGGATGTCACTCAGCCTCCCGCGGCGGAGCGAGGGAGTCCACGGAAATATGGCGCTGTGGGCACTCGTCGCCCGGCCGCCGGAGACCGCGGGAGTGTGATCACTGCGCCTGGGTGGGCGCGGGCCGCGGTGACCGGAGTCCGGCTCGCGAGTCACGTGAGCCCTACGGCCGGGAAGAGCGCTCGCGGTCCGGCATCCCGTTGTGCGGGCGGCGCCGCGCGGGCGAGCGCTGCACCGGCTTGTCGGCCCCTCGATAGAGTCGGCGCCGTGAGCATGCTCACCACGGCGCCGGCGGCCCAGCGGCTTGCGGAGTCCGGTCCCGCCTGGTCGTTGCTGCGCGCGCAGCACGCCGGGCCTGTCGTCGCGATCCTGGGCGCGGACGTACGCCTCGAGCAGGAGCGTCTCGACTGGGGCGCCAACGTCGCGGCGCTGAGCACGGAAGTTCGCGAGGGGAGCAAGGTTCCGTGAGGCTGACCTGGTCGGCGCCGGAGGACCTGCTCGCGCAGGAGCTGCTCCAGTCGGCGACCGAGGGCCGCGAGACGGCCGACGTCGCGGACCGGTGGGCCGCCGCCGGGGGCGACGTCGAGCCCGCCGTGAGCGGCGCGGGCCCCACGCCGGGCTCGCCCGAGCTGCGGACGCTGGCCCGCGAGCTGCTGGCCGAGCTGGCCGGGCGGCCCGCCGCGCCGGCCCCGAACCAGCCCGACGACTGGTCGGAGATCGAGGCGCTCCTGCCGTCGGCGTCGGCCCTGTCCGCGCCGGACCCGGCCGGCCTGGAGAGTCGCGTGTTCGGCGCCTGGACCGGCCGGGCCGCCGGGTGCCTGCTCGGCAAGCCCGTGGAGAAGATCCCGCGCCAGGGCATCGAGGAGATCCTTCGCGCCACCGGGCGCCGGCCGCTGGACCGCTACTTCACCGCCGTCGGGCTGCCGGACGAGGTGGCGCAGCGGTGGCCGTGGAACCGCCGCAGCGGCCCGACGAGCCTGGAGGAGAACATCGCGGGCATGCCCGAGGACGACGACCTCAACTACGCGATGCTCGCCCTGGACCTGCTCGAGCGGGCCGGGCTCGGCTTCGACACAGAGGACGTCGCCCAGCTGTGGCTCGAGAACCTGCCCGCCGGGCGGATCTTCACCGCCGAGCGGGCCGCGTACCGCAACATCCTCGACGCCCGGCCCGTGCCGGAGACGGCGACCTATCTCAACCCGTTCCGCGAGTGGATCGGCGCCCTGATCCGGGGCGACGTGCTCGGCTGGGTGCGGCCCGGCGACGTGCGCGGCGCGGCCCGCCTGGCGTGGACGGACGCGCGCCTGTCGCACACCCGCAACGGCGTCTATGGCGAGATGTGGGCCGCGGCGCTGTGCTCGGCCTCGATGGTGAGCGCGACTGTGGAAGAGACGCTCGATGCCGCCGCGGCCGCCATCCCGCCCGGCAGCGACCTGGCCGCGGCCGTGGCGTTCGGGCGCGAGGTCGCCACGCGCGGGGACGCCGTCACCGCCGGCCTCGACGCCCTGCACGCCGAGTACGGGCACCTGCACTGGGTGCACGTGCTCAACAACGCCGCCGTCATCGCCTACGCCCTGACGAAGGGCGGCGGGGAGTTCGTGGCCAGCATCTCGATCGCCGTCACCGCCGGGTGGGACACCGACTCGGTGGGCGCGACCGCGGGGTCGGTGGTCGGGGCGCTCGTCGGCGCCGAGGGGATCGGCGAGTACTGGACCGCGCCGCTGCGCGGCACCATCGCCACGTCCCTGCCCGGTGGCCCCCAGCGCATCGAGGACCTCGCGCGCCGGACCCTCGCCCTGCAGGAGGGGGCCCCGTGAGCGGGCGGGTGGTCGTGGTCGGCAGCGCGAACGTCGACCTCGTCGTCGACGTCCCGCGCCACCCCGGCCCTGGCGAGACGATCCTCGGCGGCGAGCTGCGCCGCACCCCCGGCGGCAAGGGCGCCAACCAGGCCGTGGCCGCCGCCCGTGCGGGCCGGGCGGACACGACGTTCCTCGGGGCGCTCGGCCGGGACGACGCCGCCGGGTTGCTGCTGGCGTCGCTGGAGCGCGTGGGCGTGCGCACCGACCTGGTAGCCCGCAGCGACGCCGCCACCGGCGCCGCGCTCATCACGGTGAGCACCGACGGCGAGAACGCGATCGTCGTCGCGCCGGGGGCGAACGAGCTCGTCGTGGTCGACGGCGACGCCGCCGCGCGCCTCGCCGAGGCCGACGTGGTGCTCGCGCAGCTGGAGATCCCGCTCGAGACGGTGCTCGCCGCGGCCCACGCCCGGCGCCGCGGCGCGCGGTTCGTGCTGAACGCCGCGCCGTCCCGGGAGCTGCCCGAGGAGGCGTGGGACGCCGTCGACGTGCTGGTGGTCAACGAGCACGAGGCGCGCGACCTGGCGCGGCTGCCGGAGGCGGCGGACGGGGCACCGCCCCACGCCGCCGCGCCCGGCGCCACCGCGTCCGACGGCGAGGTGCCCGACGACGATCCCGCCGCCCTCGCCGCCCGCCTGCTCCGCCAGGTGCCCGCCGTCGTCATCACCCTCGGCGGCCGCGGCTGCCTGGTGGCCGAGCGTGGCGCCGACCCGGTCGCCGTCGCCGCCCCCCGCGTGACCCCCGTGGACACCACCGGCGCCGGGGACACCTTCTGCGGCGTGCTGGCCGCCGCCCTCGCCGACGGCGCTCCGCTGGCCGACGCCGCCCGACTCGCGTCCGCGGCCGGCGCGCTCGCCGTCACCCGGCCCGGCGCCCAGGACGCCGTGCCGACTGCGGAGGAGACCGCCGCCCTGGCCCGGGAGACGTACGAGACGGTGGGGGAGCGGTGAGCTACAGCTTCGACCCGCTGGTGCCGCGGCCCATCCACGAGGCCGCGCGCCCGCGGTGCGCGCGGGCTGCCGGTTCGACCCGGCAGGAGCCTAGCGAGACACCCCCGGCGCGACGGCGGGGCCGTTCCCGGAGATCCTGCGGTCGTGCACGGCGACGAGCAGGGCGACGACCAGGCACAGGCAGATGGCGCCGAAAGCCGCGGCGAACCCGGTCTCCCAGGCGCCGGCCCCGACGGCGCCGAAGAAGATCGCCGTGATCATCGCGTTGCCGATGGCGGTGCCGATGCGCTCCGCCGTGGACTTCACACCGCCGGCGGTCCCGCCGTAGCCCGTCGGGACGTCCTGGAGGGAGAGCGTCTGGTTGGCCGAGCCCAGGGCGCCCTGGCCCATGCCGACGAGCGTGAGCGGCAGGGCCAGCCACCAGAAGCTGATGCCGAACGCCTCGACCAGGAGTGCGACGGCCACGCTGAGCGCGACGCCGGCGATGAGGCAGCCCAACGCCCCGATGACGATCGTGCGGCCGCGCGTGAGCGCGTGACGGCCGGCCCAGATGGAGGCGAACGCGGAGACGACGGCGTTGGGCAGGCCGATCAGGCCGGTCTCCAGCGCGCTCGCCCCCAGGCCGTTCTGCATGTACAGGGCGACCACCACGAAGATCGACGTGGATCCGAGGAAGAACGTGCCGGCCACCGCCGTGCCGTTGGAGAACGACGGGAACGAGAACAGCGCCAGGTCCACCATCGGGGCGCGCCCGCGCGCCTTGTAGCGCCGCTCCCACAGGCACCACAGGACGACGAGCGCCACGCCGGCCGTCAGCAGGAGCCAGATGACGCCGCCGCCGTCGGACATGAAGGGCAGCATCACGCACAGCACGGCGAGCGCCAGGAGCGTCGCGCCCACGGGGTCGAGGTCCACCTTCAGGCGCGGCACGGCCGCGGCGACGACGCCGGCCGACGTCCGGGCCTTGCGCGCCAGCCTCGCCGCCCTCCTCGCGGCGCGGCGCGCTCGCTCCTTGCCGAACGGGAACCAGCACAGGGCGAGCACGCAGCCGAGGAGCCCGAGGGGGAAGTTGATGAGGAACGTGGCCCGCCAGCCGGCCTCCGGCCCGAACACCTGGATGATGCCGCCCGCGAGGACCGGCCCCACGGCGACGGAGACGGCGACGACGGTGCCGAACAGGGCGAAGGCCCGGGCGCGCTCCATGCCCTGCCAGTACTGCTGGATCATCCCCATGGTCTGCGGGTTGTACAGGCCCGCCCCGATGCCCTGGGCGAAGCGGGCGACGTTGAGGAGCTCCGGCGTCGGCGCGAGGCCACAAGCCAGCGAGGCGAGCGAGAACACCAGGAGCCCGATGACGAAGAACGCGCCGCGGCCGAGCACGTCCCCGGCGCGGCCGGCGGGCACGAGGGTGATGCCGAAAGTGAGCGCGTAGCCGGAGAGCACCCACTGGAGGTCGGAGTCGGTGGCACCGAGGGTCTGCGAGATCGTCGGCAGCGCGACGTTGATCGACGACACCGCGATGAGGGCCATCGCGATGGGGATGAGCAGGACCACGAGGATGCGGCTGCGGCGGAAGACACGGTCCGTGCCGTCCACGCGGATGAGATCGGGATCGTCGCTCACCTGCTTGTTGTAGCCCAGACAACCTGTCCCCGCTCGCATGGCGGGCCGGATGAGACCAGATCGACAGACGCGCGGCGCCGAAGCGCGGCCGGCGACTACGTCCTTCGGCGCGCGGGCGCACGGGAAACCGCCCGAGGGGCTGGGACTGAACGCCACCGTGCGATGCCTTGACCTCGCGGGCGGCAATGGCCGGGAGTTCGTCGACCCGTGCCGATCTTCTTTGCGGCCTCTTGACCAACCGGACGGGTGATGGCTGGATATGACGCACGTCACGGGAACCGGACGTCAGACTCCGTACCCGCGGCGCGAGCAGTCAATGGGGGATTGACTGACGCTGGCTCACACCCAGGAGCGACCGCCGCGCGGTCGCCCCTGACGAGCCACGACGGCACCGCCCTCCCCGGCCGCTCGGCCACGCAGCATTCCGCTCGACCGGCGCGCCGGTCCGCCACCTGGGAGGGCTTCACATGCCACACGTCACGCGGCGCGGTAGCACCGCACTCGGCCTCGCCACCGCCGTCGCACTGACCGCGCCGCTTGCGTTCGTGCCCGCCGCGGCCGCCGCGCCACCCGAGGGCGCCGGGGAGCCGGCGTCCGGTTCCTGCAAGATCTTCGACGACCCGCAGTACAGCGGCTGGACCAGCTACGAGGAGATGGTGGCCGAGCTGGGGCGCATCGAGGCCACCAGCGCCGGGCGCGTGGAGGTCGAGGTCGTGGGCCAGACGCAGGAGGGCCGCGACATCCATGCCGCACGCGTCGGCACCGGCGACCGGGTCCTGATCGTGCAGAGCGCCATCCATGGCAACGAGCGCACCGGCACCGAGGCGCTCCTCGCCATCCTCAAGGATCTGGCGAGCGGGAACGACCCCGACACCGTGCGGGCGCTCGAGGGCGTCACCCTGGTGGCGATGCCCATGGCCAACCCCGACGGCGGCGAGCTGAACCGGCGGATCAACGTGGTGGACTGGGCGGACGTCGTCGAGGAGTACCCGCAGCTGGATGGCGCGCCGCGGGCCTGGTACCACTCGCTGCGCGGCGACGGGATCGACCTGCCGGGCTTCGACCTCAACCGTGACTTCAACCCGGACCTGGACTACGTCCCGCAGCCGGGCGACCTGCCGGGCAACCAGCGCGACGCCGGCTTCTTCCTCGCGCCCGAGTCCCGCGCCATCCGTGACGTCTACGTGGACCTGCAGGAGGAGTTCGGCGAGGTCGACGCCGTCGTCGATCTGCACCACATGGGCCCGTGCGACGCCCTCACCGGTGGGGCGCAGGACGGTAGGCCGATCTCGGTCTCCCTGGACTACCCGCCGCTCGGCGTCGAGGACGGGGCCGCGTACCAGGAGGACTGGCCGCTGCTCGACCAGGACGCCTCACGCCGCCACGCCCTCGCCGTCGCCAACGGGATCCAGGAGGCCTACAGCGAGCGGTCCCCGCTCGCGGCGGTGGGCCGGTACTACCACCCGGACGACCGCGAGTACGCCGGCCAGGGCCGGTCCGCGTTCGCCCTCAACGGCTCGGCCACCGTGCTGTTCGAGGTGCGCGGGCAGCAGGACGACCTGGGCCAGAAGCTCCACGGCATGCTGGTGCAGAGCGTCCAGACCGGCATCGAGTCGCTGATCGACGCGATGGCGACCGGGGAGGTCGACACCCTCGACGGGGACGACTTCTTCGAGCTGCCGGACTACGGCTGGGACACCCAGGGCGACTGACCGGGCGACTGACCGCAAGGGGCGGGGCCCGGCCACCGGCCGGGCCCAGCTCGCCGGCCACCGCCGCCTGGTGAGGATGACCTCCTACGCTGGCCGGATGGACACTGAAGAGCGCCTGGCCGTCTTCCTCGACTACGAGAACCTCGCACTCGGCGCCCGCGAGCACCTGGGTGGGATGACGTTCGACTTCGGGCCGATCGCCGACGCCCTCGCCGTGCGGGGCAGGGTCCTCGTCCGCCGGGCGTACGCGGACTGGTCCTACTTCGACGAGGACCGGCGCTCGTTGACACGCCACCAGGTCGAGCTCATCGAGATGCCGCAGCGGATGGGTGCGTCAAGGAAGAACGCCGCGGACATCAAGATGGTCGTCGACGCGATCGAGATGGCGTTCGAGCGTGAGTACGTCTCCACGTTCGTCATGTGCACGGGGGACAGCGACTTCTCACCCCTCGTGCACAAGCTCCGAGAGTTGAACAAGCGGGTGATCGGCGTCGGGGTCGAGCAATCCACGTCCCGCCTGCTGCCACCGGCGTGCGACGAGTTCCTTTTCTATGACCGGCTCGAAGGGGTCGAGGTCCCCGAGGAGCTCGAGCCGCGTGAGCGGCGGCCACGGGGCTCCCGGCGCGCCGCCACCACGATTCGCGAGCCCGCGCTCACGACAGCCTCCGCGGCGGAGGGGCAGCCCGAAGGCCAGCCGGTGCCCGTGGAGCTGGTCACGCCCGCCGAGCCGGACGCCGTCGAGGCCGAGGCACAAGCCGAGGCCCAGCCCCTCGAGGTGCTTGTCGCCCAGACGTTGGCCGGACTCGCGTCAGCATCAGGCGCGGTCACCGCCTCCGTCCTCAAGCGGACGCTGCTGCGCAAGGACCCGACGTTCACCGAATCCGACTACGGCTTCCGGTCCTTCGGCGAGATCCTCAAGCATCTCGCCGAGCGTGGCATCGTCGAGCTCTCGGCTGGCCCTGCGGCTGGTGACCCGGAGGTGTCCCTGCCGGAGCGCGGCGAGCGCGACAGCGCTTTTGCGCTGCTCCAGGAGGTCGTCGCAAGCGCGGACGGGCCCGTGCTGCTCTCCGGCCTGAAGAACAGCCTGCGCAAGCGGCGCCCTGACTTCAGCGAGAAGGCGCTTGGGTACCGGAACTTCCTGCAGTTCTGCAAGGCCGCGCAGGCCGATGAGCTCGTGAACCTGCGGTGGGACGACGCCGCCGAGGACTACATCCTCACCGAATGAGGAGGTGTGCGGTGCCGCTTTCCGTCCTGTCCCGGCGGGCCCGTCGCGAGCGCGGCGACAGGCGCCGCTGGAGCGGAATATGCGACGCCGGACGCGGTTGTCCTGCGCGGCAGGACGGCCGCGACGGAGGGAGGGAACGACATGGCAGCACGGGGCGAGACGCCGAGGAAGCGCATCGGATTCCTGTCATTCGGGCACTGGCAGGCGGTCCCGGGGTCGCACACGCGCACCGCGGCCGACGCCCTGCTGCAGAGCGTCGAGCTCGCCGTCGCGGCGGAGGAGCTCAGCATCGACGGCGCGTTCGTGCGCGTGCACCACTTCGCGCGGCAGCTGGCCTCGCCCTTCCCGCTGCTGTCGGCGATCGGGGTGCGCACCTCGCGCATCGAGATCGGCACGGCCGTCATCGACATGCGGTACGAGAACCCGCTGTACATGGCCGAGGAGGCCGCCGCGGCGGACCTGCTCAGCGGCGGAAGGCTCCAGCTGGGCGTCAGCCGCGGCTCGCCGGAGCCGGCGCTGCGGGGCTTCGAGTCCTTCGGGTACGTCCCGGGCGAGGGGCAGAGCGACGCCGACATGGCCCGGGCGCACACCGAGGTCTTCCGGGCCGCGATCGCCGGCGCCCCGGTGGCCCGCGCCAACCCGGCCATGACCGGCTCCGACGGCGTGCTCGCGGTCCAGCCGCGATCGCCCGGCCTGGAGAGGCGGATCTGGTGGGGCTCGGGCACCCGGGCCACCGCGCGGTGGACCGCCGAGCAGGGCTTGAACCTCATGAGCTCGACGCTGCTGACGGAGGACACCGGGGTGCCGTTCGACGAGCTGCAGGCCGAGCAGATCGCCGTCTTCCGGGATGCGTGGCGGGAGGCGGGGTGGGAGTTCGAGCCGCGCGTGTCGGTCAGCCGCAGCGTCATCCCCCTCACCAACGACCTGGACCGGGCCTACTTCGGCGGCCGGGACGACGAGCGGCACGACCAGGTCGGCATCCTCGACGGTGTCCGGGCGCGGTTCGGCAAGAGCTACACCGGCGAGCCGGACGCCGTCGCGGCGGAGCTGGCGCGGGACGCCGCCGTGCAGGCGGCGGACACGGTGCTGCTCACCGTGCCGAACCAGCTCGGGGTGGACTACAACGCGCACCTCCTGGCGAGCATCGCCGAGCACGTGGCCCCGGCGATCGGGTGGGCGCCGGCGCCGAGGGCGCTGTCGGCGGAGGAGTGAGGCGCAGGAGTGACCGGCCCGGCCGGCCTCACCCCGGGGTCTCTCGCACGGCGTCGCCTCATTCCGCGCCGACGTTCGTCACCACCCACTCCGCCAGCGGCCGGAGCTGCTCCCACATCGCCCGGACGTGGTCCAGCGCGGCCGGGGTGGCCAGCCACGGCGGGGTGCCGACGTTCGTGACGGCCATGAGCTCCTTGCGTCGGAGCAGGTCGATCCGCGGGTGGTCGGCGGGGTAGCCGCGCGGCCTGGTCTTCAGGGACGCGCCCTCCATCACGTATCCCTGGCCCAGGAGGGTCTCGACGATCCGCGGCAGCACGCCGCCGTCGTCGGCGTGGACGGCGCGGCGGAAGCGGTCGGTCTGGTCGGGGGAGTGCGACCGGAACCCGCCGCCGACGATGAGGCCGTCGGCGTCGAGGCCGACGTAGTACCCGAACCCGGGGGCCGGGCCGGCGATCGCGCCCTGGTGCGTCTTGTACGGCGACTTGTCGGCGCTGAACCGGACGTCGCGGTAGGGCCGGAACACGATGGCCGGGCCGAACTCCGGCTCGAGCGCCGCGACGAGCTCCCGCATCGGGTCACGAACGTCGCGCTCCCACCGTGCCTTGTGCGCCGCCCAGAACTCGCGGGTGTTGTGGTGCTCGAGCTCGGCGTAGAACTGTGGCCCCCACAGCGGGAACCCGGTGAAGTCGCCCATGGTGGTCATCATCCCGGGGGACCACGCCGGCGGGGAGGGTTACGTCGCGGTTCCGCGGATCGCGTGCTCGAGGAAGGTTGCGTGCCCGGTCGGTGAGCCGGTCGTACTCGGCTTGGGGACGCCGTCGGTCGGGCCGCTCGGTGCGGCAGCCGGTCCGCCGGGATTGCTGGCGTCACCGCTGACCGCCGCCTCGACCAGCACAGCCTCGAACCGAGCGCTTCCGGGCGGCTCGTCGAGGGTGGGCCTGGACGCCGTAATCGAATGTGTGTTCGAATGAGTGTGTGCGATGGGAAGGGCAAGAGCTCAAGAGCACGGACGAGTCGGCGCTGCTGCCGCTCGCGGGCCTCGTCCGTAGCGTGAAGACGCCCGACTTCGCCGGGGTGACGTTCCACGAGGTGCTGTGCAAGAGCGCGCTCAACCGGGTGCCGGCGCAGTCCTCGATGCCGTTCAGCTGGACGATCAACCCGACCCGGGGGTGCCTGCACCGGTGTACGTACTGCTTCGCCCGCCGTACGCACGAGTACCTGGACCTGGACTCGGGCAGGGACTTCGACACGCAGATCATCGTCAAGACCAACGTCGTGGAGGTGCTGCGCAAGGAGCTCGCCCGGCCATCGTGGCGGCGCGAGCACGTCGCGCTCGGCACCAACTCCGACCCGTACATGCGGGCCGAGGGCCGCTACCGGCTGATGCCGGGGATCATCACGGCGCTCGCGGAGTCCGGCACGCCGTTCTCCATCCTCACCAAGGGCCCGCTGCTCAGGCGGGACCTGCCGCTGCTGGTGGAGGCGGCGCGCACGGTGCCCGTCTCGGTGGCGGTGTCGCTGGCCCTGGTGGACCCCGAGCTCCAGCAGCGGGTCGAGCCGGGCACGCCCACGCCCAAGGCGCGCCTCGACCTCATCCGTGCGGTGACCGACGCCGGGCTCGAGTGCTCGGTGCTGGCGATGCCGATCCTGCCGTGGCTGACCGACTCCGAGGAGCAGCTCGACGCGCTGTTCGCCGCCCTGGCGGAGGCCGGCGCGACCGACGTCGCGACCGGTGCGCTGCACCTGCGCCCGGGGGCGCGCGAGTGGTTCATGGCCTGGCTCGCTCGCGAGTACCCGGAGCTCGTGCCCAGGTACCGCCGGCTGTACGGCTCGGGTTCCTACGCCCCGAAGGACTACGCCCAGTGGCTCGCGGAGCGGGCGACGCGGGCGCGCCGGCGGCACGGGTTCGACAAGCGAGTCCCGCGCCGGTGGGCGCGCACGGCAGCACCTGAGCCGGCGCCGGAGGCCGCAGCACCTGCCCAGCTCGCCCTCTTCTGAACCTCTGCCGCACCGGCGCCGCGGAGCGGCTCTTGCGGGGCTGGAGAGCTGCCCGGTGGACGCAACCGTTGACGGCGGCGGCCCGCTAGCGAAGGCTGTGCCCCGATATTGCCGAGCAGAGAGGTCAGTCCATGGGAACCATCGCGGTGCACGAGTTCATCGCGCTCGACGGCGTGTTCGAGGACCCGAGCTGGACGTTCGAGTATGGCTTCGACCCGCAGATGGCCGAGACCCTCGGGGCGATCACCGGTGTGTCGACGGCGATCCTCCTGGGCCGCCGGACCTACGAGATGTTCGCACCCGCGTGGTCGGCGCGCACGGCCGAGGACGACCCCGGCGCGCCGTTCTTCAACGACACGCACAAATACGTGGTCGCCTCGCGCGAGCCGGACGTCGAGTGGGGACCGTCGACCACCATGGCCTACGACCCGGAGGCGATCCGCCGGCTCAAGAACGAGACGGAGGGCTACATCTACGTGTCCGGCAGCGGCACCCTCGTCCGCGCGCTGCTCGCGGACCGCCTCGTCGACGACCTGCACCTGTTCGTCTACCCGGTCGCGCGCGGGACAGGGGCGCGGCTGTTCGCCGACGGGGTGGACCCGACGAAGCTCGCCCTGCGGGCGCACGACGTCTACGACAACGGCGTCGTGCACCTGGACTACGGGCCCGCCTGACGGCGCGGGCGCGGGCGGGCGCCGCCGTCGCCCGCCTATCCCAGCACGCGTGCGCCACTGGTGTCGGCCGCGAGCACGGCGACCGCCTCGTCGAGGCTGTCGACCAGGTGGAGGTGCGCGCCCATGTCCCGCCCACTGCCCAGGGCCTGCAGCACCGGCCACACCGGCACGGTCTCGGTCCAGTGCCGGCGCCCGACGAGCACCATGGGCGCCACCGCCGAGCGGTCGGCGTAGTAGTTCTCGCACGCGTCCTGGAAGATCTCCTGCACGGTGCCGGCCGCGCCGGGCAGGAACACGATCCCGGCCGAGGCCAGGTGCAGGAGGACGTCCTCGCGGATGGCGTTCTTGAAGTACTTGGCGATGTCGGTGGCGAAGGCGTTGGGCGGCTCGTGCCCGTAGTGCCAGGTGGGGATGCCGAGGGAGCGCACGCCCTCCGGCCACCGGTCGAGCACGTCGAAGGCGGTCCGGGCCCAGTCCTGCACCGACGGGGTGAAGCCCGGGACGGCGGCGAGCAGGTCCAGCGCCGCGTCGAGCTCGCCGGCCTGCCGGGCGGAGAGGTAGGCGCCGAGGTTCGCCGCCTCCATGGCGCCCGGGCCGCCGCCGGTGGCCACGGTCAGGCCGGTCCCGGCGAGCCGGTGGGCCAGGTGGGCGGCCGCCGCGTAGGACGCCGAGCCGCGGGCCAGGGCGTGCCCGCCCATGATGCCGACGAGGTCGCGACCTTGGGCGAAGTCGCGCAGGGCGTCGTCGATGGAGTGGTCGTGCAGCGCCTTGGCCAGGCTGCGGTCGAGGGCCGGCTCCTGCTGCGACCAGGCGTACACGCGGGCGTCGAGGGTGTCGTGGTAGCTCGTCGCCAGGTGGTCGTACAGCTCGCCGGGGGTGTACAGGGTCGCGCGGTACTGGTTGACCGGGACGTCGGGCACTTCCGGGAAGACCAGGGCGCCGCGGGCGCGCAGGCTCTGCTCGTCCACCTCCTTCAGCCCGCAGCCGAGGAAGAGGGCGCCGGTGGGGTCGAGCCGGCGCAGCACCGGGCCGCGCTCGCTCAGGTCGACGTTCTGCAGGTGCCAGCCCGCCATGGCCAGCGCCCCGTCGGCGACCCGTTGGTCGAAGTCCGCCAGGGACTCGACCTCGACCGTGCGTCCGCGCTCCCTCACACCGGGGAACCTACCCGGGACCCACGTGCCGCGGCACCGGGCCCCGCGCCGGTGGTCTCACGGTCATCCACCGCCCGGACGCACGTTCCCGACCGGCATGGATGTGCCACGCTGTGGCCATATCCAGCAAGGGAGCTCACATGGCCGTGCTAGCCGACCTCGTCAACGCGCTGCGGTCCGGAACCGTGGAGGTCGTCGACCTCACCGCGCCTCTCACCGAGGACACGCCCATCCTCGAGCTGCCCGAGCAGTTCGGGCAGACGGCGAACTTCCGGCTCGAGGAGATCTCCCGCTACGACGACCGCGGCCCGGCCTGGTACTGGAACAACTTCCGCACCGGCGAGCACACCGGCACGCACTTCGACGCCCCGAACCACTGGGTCAGCGGCAAGGACCTCGCCGACATCGCCTCCGTCCCCGCCGACCACCTCGTCGCCCCCGCGGTCGTCCTCGACGTCTCCGCGCGGGTGGCCGCGGACCCCGACTTCGTCGTCACCCGCGAGCACCTCGACGCCTTCGTCGCCGCGCACGGCCCGCTGCCCGATGGCGGCTGGCTGCTGTGTCGCACCGGCTGGTCCGCGCGCACCACGCAGGCGGAGATGATCAACAGGGACGGCGACGGCCCGCACAGCCCCGGCATGTCCGCCGACTGCGCCCGCTGGGTCGCCGAGGAGAGCCCGCTGCTCGGCATCGGCGTGGAGACCGTCGGCACCGACGCCGGCGCGGCCGGCGGCTTCGACCCCGCCTACCCGTGCCACACCTTCCTGCTGGGCAACGGCAAGTACGGCCTCACGCAGCTGACCAACCTCCACCGGCTGCCGGCCACCGGCGCGGTGCTGATCACCCCGCCGCTCAAGATCGTCGGCGGCTCCGGCTCCCCGGCCCGCGTCCTGGCCCTCGTCGAGCGCTGATGCGCGTCGCCGAGGTTGTCGGGCGGGCGCTCGTCGCCGCCGGGGTCGACCACGTGTTCGGCGTGGTGGGCTCGGGGAACTTCCGGGTCACCAACGCCATGGTCGACGCCGGGGCCCGGTTCGTCGCGGCCCGGCACGAGGGCGGGGCGGCCACCATGGCGGACGCCTACGCCCGCACCGCCGGGACCGTCGCGGCGGTCACCGTGCACCAGGGCTGCGGGCTGACCAACGCGATGACGGGCCTGGCCGAGGCGGCGAAGTCCCGCACCCCGCTGGTCGTGGTGGCGGCGGAGGCGAGCGCCCCGACGTCGAACTTCCACGTGGACCAGGACGCCCTCGGCCGGGCGGTCGGCGCCGTGCCGCTGCGGATCGCCGACCCGGCCGCCGCCGCCGGGGACGCCGTCGCCGCCGTCGCGACCGCCCGGCACCAGCGGCGCACGGTGCTGCTCAACCTGCCCATCGACGTTGCCGACCTCGACGCCGGCGAGCCCGCGATCCCGCCGTTGCCCGGCCCGCCCGCGCCGGTCCGGCCGGCCGAGGCGGACGTCGAGCGGCTGATCGCCGCCCTGCGCGGGGCGCGCCGGCCGGTGTTCGTCGCGGGCCGCGGCGCCCGCTCCGCCGCCGCCCGGGAGGCGTTGCGGGCGCTGGGGGAGCGGTGCGGCGCGCTGCTGGCCACCTCCGCCGTCGCCAAGGGCCTGTTCCACGACGACCCGTGGAGCCTGGACGTCTCCGGCGGGTTCTCCTCCCCGCTGGCCGCCGAGCTCATCGCCGGCGCCGACCTGATCGTCGGCTGGGGGTGCGCGCTGAACATGTGGACCATGCGCCACGGCCGGCTCATCGCCGACGGCGCCACCGTGGTCCAGGTGGACGACACCCCCGAGGCCCTCGGCGTTCACCGGCGCCTCGAGGTCGGGATCGTCGGCGACGTCGCCGCCACCGCCGAGGTCGTGCTGAGATCGCTCGGCTCCGACGCGGGCGGCGACCTCGCCGGTGCCGGGACGGGCTACCGCACAGCCGAGGTCCGCGACCGGTTGGCACGCGGGCTCCGCTGGCGCGACGTGCCCTACCCGGACACCTCCGGGGCCGGGCGCATCGACCCGCGCACGTTGACGGTCGCGCTCGACGACCTGCTGCCCGCCGAGCGGGTCGTGGCCGTCGACTCGGGCAACTTCATGGGCTACCCCTCGATGTTCCTCTCCGTGCCGGACGAGCGGGGGTTCTGCTTCACCCAGGCCTTCCAGTCCATCGGGCTGGGGCTCGCCACCGCGATCGGCGCGGCGCTCGCCCAGCCCGGCCGGCTGCCGGTGGCGGCCCTCGGCGACGGCGGCGCGCTCATGGCGGCCGCGGAGCTCGACACGGTGCGACGCCTCGGGCTGCCGATGGTGGTGGTGGTCTACAACGACGACGCCTACGGCGCCGAGGTGCACCACTTCGCCGGCGAGCCGCTCGCGACGGTCACCTTCCCGCCCACGGACATCGCCGCCGTCGGCGCCGGGTACGGCTTCGACGCGGTGACCGTCCGCGGCCCGGAGGACCTCGACGCCGTCGCCGCGTGGGTGGCCGGGCCGCGGGACCGGCCGTTGCTCATCGACGCCAAGGTTCGCGCGGACGAGCCGGCCTGGTGGCTCGCGGAGGCGTTCGGGCACTGACGGGGCTCGGCCCCCGTTCACGCGGTGACGGTGTCGGCATGCCGATGGGCCACCTTCCAGGTACCGCCCTCGCGGCGATACACCTGGGTGGCCCGCAAGGTGTAGCTGCGCGGCTGGCCGTCCACGGAGGTCGAGGTGTGCTCAAGACCGGCCGTGTAGGCCATGTCGCCCCCCACGTCATACGCCTGCAACTCGAACATGTAGGACGTGCAGTCGGAGAAGGTCCGCTCCAAGAAGGTGAAGACCTCCTCCACCTCGGCCCGCCCGTGCGCGTTGCGGAACGCACCGAGGATGCTCACGGGCTCGGCGCGGGACCAGAGCGCCCGGCGAGGACCGGCGTCGCCGTTGTGCAGCGCGAGCTCCGCCTCGTACAACGAGGTCTCGACCCACCTCAGGAAGTCCTCGCGATCGGCCATGCCCTCAGCATGCTCCGGCCGCTATGGCGTGAGAAGACCGCGCCGGCCCCATGGGGGACACCTGAGTCTCAGGGCCGAGCGGCGCGCCACCGGGGTCCAGCTCCCGAGCGTCCGCGTAGCGCTCAGTGCCCCGACGCCGCGGGGTCCGGCGGCTCAGCCGACGGCGGCGCGGATTGCCTCGAGCCGCGCCACCACCTCGTCGAGCAGCGCCGGGTCGGTGCCGCGCACGACGATGTTGGTCCCCCGGACCTCGCCCTCGCGGAACGGGTAGGAGCCGACGCTCACGTGCGGCATGTCCGCGGCGAGGTCACGCAGCGGGGTGGCGATCCGGCCCTCGCCCACCTCGAACCGGACCTCGCGGGACAGGCGCGGGGTGCCAGCCTCGAGCGTGGGCAGGACGGCGTCCACCATCGCGACGAAGATGCTCGGCACCCCGGCCATGACGTGGACGTTGCCGATGCTGAACCCGGGCGCGCCGGAGACGCCGTTGACGATGAGCGTGGCGCCGTCCGGGATGCGGGCCATCCGCAGCTGGTCCGCGGTGACGGCGAGTCCGCGCGCGGCGAGCGCGTTCTCGAGCAGCTGGCGGGCGTCGTCGCGCACGTCGATGCCGACGCCGAAGGCCGCGGCGACGGCGTCGGCGGTGATGTCGTCGTGGGTGGGCCCGATCCCGCCCGAGGTGAACACGTGGGTGTGCGCGGAGCGGAGGGCGTTGAGGGCGTCGACGATGACGTGGTGGTCGTCGGGCACGACCCGGATCTCGCGCAGGTCGATTCCGACGCGGGCCAGCTCGCCGGCGAGGTGGTAGGCGTTCGCCTCGCGGGTGCGCCCGGACAGGATCTCGTCGCCGATGACCAGGATCGCGGCGGTGGGATTCGGCATGTCGGCAGCCTATGCGTGGGCCGGTGAGATCTGCCGGTCATGGACCCACGGCTCCCGGGCGGCGAACTCGCTGACAGGCAGGCCGTCCGCGGGCATCCTGTCGCCTTGGGGAGTCGGCGGTACGGAGGCACGCATGTCGAAGGTCAAGGACCCGCCCGTCGACCGCGGCGCCCCGGCACGCCCCACGGTGGTGTCGTTCTGGCGCACGCTGGCGGCGGGCGCCGTCGGGGGCGGGCTCGTCGGTCTGCTCATCGGTGGCGTGCTGGGCCGGCTGCTCATGGGGCTCTTGACCGTGACGTCACCGTCGCACCTTCGTGGTCGGTTGACGGACGACATTCAGCCGGTGGGCCAGATCTCGTTCGGCGGCACGCTGAACTTCTTCGTCACCACCATCGCGCTCGGTGCGATCGCGGGCCTGGTCTACCTGTGGGTGCGGCGGGTGCTGCCGCCGTCGCGCCGAGCCCGGGCGGGGCTGTTCGCGCTCTTCACGGGCAACATCGGCGGCGCGTTCCTCGTGCACGACCACCCGTCGTTCGACTACTCGGCCCTGCAACCGGAGTGGCTCGCCGTCCTCTCGTTCGTCGCGATCCCGACGCTGTTCGGGCTCCTCGCCCCGACGTTCATAGACAGGCTGGAGGCGCCAAGCGGCTGGGCGCGTCGCGGCCCTGTGTGGTTGGGGGTCGGGCTCGGCGTGGCCGCGCTGAACCTCGGGCTGGTGGTTGTCGCCGTGCCGGTCGCCGTCGCGTTCGGTATCAGCCGGTCGGAGGCAGCTATGCGGCTGTGGCAGAGCGACGCCGTGACCGTTGCCGGCAGGGTTCTGTTCGTCGTCATGGTCGCCTGGGGGGTCTACGGGATCACGGCGGACGTCATCTCCATCGCGACGAATAGGCCCTCAACCTGGCCGTTCCACCCCTGAGCGGTCGCCGACGCACATGAGCGTCTACCCGCCGGGCGATCTCCGCCAGCCGGGCGCTGAGGAGGCGCTCGACGACGTCGTCGGGAAGTGGCCGTTCGGCGGAGAACCGCACCGTGCCCTTCGACAGCGAGTAGCCGGCCAGTTCCGCGCGCACGGCGTCGATCGCCGCGGGCGAGAACGGGAAGAGCGAGAGGTGCTTCGCCGCGGCGATCACGCTGACGTACGGCCTGCCCGCCACCTTCAGCGCCGGCATCCCGTAGCGCATGCCGTCCTCGGACCTCCGGCGCGAGGCGTCGGGCGATGTCGATGACGTGCTGGAGGGCCTCGCGCGACAGCCTGGGACCTCGGCGATTTCCTCGTCTACGGTCTTCATTGGCTCATTGTTCCGGCCGACGTCACTCTCCAACGTTCTCCTGCTGGTTGATATCCGTATGGTCCGCCAAGTGCTGAACCGAGCCGTGTCCTCCTCCGAGATGGCAGAGAAGTGGGGGCCTCGTTATTGATCTGGCTCGTGTGGCGCATTGCGCTCGCCGCGTCCACACTCGCATACGCATGTGCTGGAGGGATAAGTGGCTCATCGGAGTTGCGGGTGGGTGAGTCCTCCGCCGACGAGGATCATTCTCAGGCGGTAGTTGTCCCTGTTGCGGAAGCCGCGGGCGATGCGGCGGTGTAGCTCGATGATCCCGTTGATCGCTTCGGTGCCGCCGTTGTTGGCCCGGTCGGTGGTGAAGTAGCCGAGGAACTGCTCCTTCCACCGGCGCAGCGTGCGGCCGAGCCGAGCGACCTCGGGGACGGGGCAGGTGTGGAAGGTGAGGACGATCTGCTCGGCGACCTTCTTCGCCTCCGTGAGGTCCGGGAGTTGGTAGACCGAGCGCAGCCGCTGGTAGCACTGCCAGGCGATGAAGACCTCGCTGTCCGGGTCGCCGGCAGGCAGATAGGTCTCGAGCCGCTCCCACTGCCGCGCGGTGAGTCGTTCTGCGCCGGCACGGAGAATGTTGCGGACCTTGTAGAGCGGGTCGTCGCGGCGGCCGCGGTGGCCGAGGGTGTCCTGCTGGACGCGGCGGCGGACCTCGTCGACGGCGTCGACCCCGAGCTTGCTGACATGGAAGGCATCGAGGACAACGGTGGCGTCCTCGAGCTCATCGTCGATGGCGTTGGCGTAGCCGCGGAAGGGGTCGAGGGTGGCGACCTGGACGCCGCCGGCGAAGGCGGAGCCACGCTTCTTGAGCCAGTCGGCGTAGACCTTCGCTGACCGGCCCGGCGCGAGGTCGAGCAGCCGGGCCCACGTCTTGCCCTTGGCGTCGCGGGACAGGTCGACCATGCCGGTCATCTCCGTGGGGCCCTTGTCCTTGGCCTTGTGGGGGGGGTGGTGCCACAGAGGTGCTCATCGACCCCGAGGATCTGCACGCCGGCGAAGCGGGACTCGTCCTTGGCCATGGTCTCCAGCTCCGGCTTGATCGCGTCCCAGACGGTGTGCCAGTCGACGCCCAGCTGGCGGGCCAGGCCCTGAACGGAGGCGTGCTCGCGGCGCATCTGGTTGATGGCCCACCAGATCGCCCGCGTCGTCAGCTTGGCCCGCCGGGCAGCCAGGGGCGGGAAGTCCTCGGAGAACACTCCCACTTGGCAGTCGGGGTCCGGGCAGGACCACGTGCGCTTGCGCCAGATCACCCGCACCGGGGCCCCGAGGGCGGAGATGTCGTGGATGACCCGCGTGCGGCGGCCGTGGCTGACGGCCACGACCCCGCACCGGCGGCAGCCTTTCAGCCGCCGCGGGGCCTCAACAGTGACGGTCAGGCCGTCGTCGTCGCGGCCCACCGCGGTGACATGGATGCCATCAATACCGAAGAAGATGTCGCAACGGTCGCAGTACGCGTCGTGCTCGGCGCAGCACGAACACGCCTGGGTAGGGTGGTCCAACGTCGAGGTCCCTCTGGGTCATGCAGCTTGGTCGCTACTGATCCTGGGGACCTCGACCTCTATTCAGATGGAACCCGTCCTGATCGGCGTGTCACCCACCCCACCGCAACTCCGAAGAGCCGGATAAGTCCCAGCGCTCCTTGGTGCCGGTCGCCAACGCTCGGCTCCCAATTGGGTGCCGTACGGGGCCCCTTCAAGGTACGAGCACATACTGTTCTACTAATATCGCAGGGCGGTTTCGCCCACGTCCCTGTCCTCCCGGGGCTGGCAGTCGGCGTCGGTACTTAGCGGTTCAAATCGGTAGGTTTCCGTGGCGGATCTCGATGTCGATGCACTCAACTGCTTCGAGCGGTCGGCATCGCATCACCTCGCCAGCTGTGGGAATTGTTCACGCTCCGATCAGAAACCAGTGACAACCGGCGGCGGAGGCGGTGAGCTGAATTGTTGCGAAATGTTCCAGTTGCTCGAAGGTCGGTGATCCGACGTCGATCGAATTTCGTATTTGACTCAGCCATTGTGCTGCTTCCTCGGCTGCTGATCGGGAAGCCTCTCTCGCGGCCGCAGCAACGATCGCCAAGTGGGTTTGAAGTCCAAGTGGTGGCGGGGCTTCTCCAGCGTAGAGCGCTCGTTCTAGCGTACTGAATGGATGTTCAAACGCGATGGGATCCCCGTTCGGGTTTGGGTATCCGACTGTTCCCGGGGAATGGTATGTCCAGACCAGGTGCCGGCCGAGAGCGGTAGGCGAGACGAACCCAGACCCTTCTATGACGCGACGTGCCAGTTGATGTGCTTCAAGCTCGGCGAATTGCCAGAATGCTGGCACTGAATAGCGGACCACCGCCGAATTACCCACCGCAGTCTCTAATGTCTGCAGAATGTCCGACGAGTCCCGCCCGTTTTGCCGCGCCGAGGCGACCTGATGGGTGCCCGGCGGTCCGATCGCGCCACGTTCCGCGAGGACACCGACTCCAAGACGCGGCCCTGGAAGAGGCCAAGTGCCGCTCATCGGTCGGTGGGGTCGCACTCAGCGCCGGTCGGCGCCTTGTATCTCCTGCGTACCCGACGGCTCGTCGTATGCCTCGCGCCGGCTGACGGTGGCCAGCAGTGACTCCAACGCGAAACGGCGGTTTACCTCATCTCGCGAGACGGCCGCGGCCGGCCCCTGAATGGGACCGGCCGCCGTCGTCAGACCGCTCGTCAGGCGCGCCGGACATCGATCGCGCTGACCACCGGGAGGTTCTTCACCGCGGTGAAGCCGATCTCAATGCCATGGCCGCCGCTCGCTGTCACCGTCGTCGTCACGTTGTACGGCGCGTGCTGGCCGACCTTCGCCACCAGGTCCAGCCCCGTCTCGAGCGCCGTGCCGTTGACGGCGACGTCGAACACCCGCCAGCCCACCGGCACCTGGACGGTGCCGTCCGGCGCCGGCGCCGGCACCGCAGTCCCGTCGCCGCCGGTGTCGCCGGCGGAGGTGATCTCCGCGAAGCGCAACGTCACCTCGTAGGTGCCGTCGGGCACGTCGAAGCGGTAGGCGGACATTCCCTTGCGGTAGGTCTGGTACAGCGGGTCCTCGTCGGAGTCGTTGACCCAGTTGTTCTTCATCCACCCGTACCCGGCGGTGAAGTCGCTGGTGACGGCGCCGTAGGAGCCGGGCTTGTACTCCCGGTCCTCGAGCCAGACGGTGCCGTCCGGGTCCTCGTACTGCACGATGGCGCCCGCCGACAGGCTGAGCCGCTCGAACGGCACCTCGGCGTCGGCCAATGTCGGTGCGTGGTAGGTGAAGCGGACGGTCTTCTCGTCCGTGAGCCGGTTCCCGGACGGGGCGGTGGCGGCGGCGGCGAGCCGGTTCTCGCCGTCAACGAACGGCACCAGCCAGGAGACGTAGCCGATCGAGTCGGTGGCCTTCACACCCAGGGACGTCCCGTTGTGGGTCAGCTCGACCTCGGCGGCGTTGGAGTACACCGTGACCGTCTGCTCGACCGGCTGGTAACCGGTGGCGCCATCGGGCCCCACACCCGCCCGGTTGTCCCACAGCTCGGCGGCGATGTGCAGCACGTCCACCCCGCGCCAGGCCTGCATGAGGTGGTACACGGGCTTGGGGCTGCGGTCCGCGAGCATCAGGCCCTTGGTGTTCACGTGCGGGACCGAGCCGGTGCGCGACTCCGAGCCGAAGTCGAACTGCGACCAGTAGGTGGTCCCGGCGAGCCAGGGCCGCTCGTCGATCTGGCGTAGGTAGCTCTCGAGGTAGTACTGCTGGTACTCGATGCTCTGGTCCTGGTAGTTGGCCTGGCCGGCGAGCCGCAGCAGGTCGCCGGGCACGACCCGGTGGAGGCGGGCGTCGGAGTCCGCGCCGAACTCGGAGACCCACACCACCCGGTTGGGGTAGCGCGCGTGCTGAGTATCGAGCCACGGCCCGAACTGCTCCGCCCGGCCCCCGTACCAGCAGTGGTAGAGGTTCCAGCCCCAGATCATCGGGATGTCGGCGATGCCGGCTTCGTTGTAGGACTCCTGCTGGTGGCCCACCATCGCCGTCAGCCGGTTCGGGGCCTCGGCGCGCAGGAGGTCCTCGCCCTGCTGGAGCATGTCCCGGGTCCACTCGAGGTAGTTCGCCGGCTGCGGGCTCGGACGGCGCAGCAGGATCTCGTTCATCGTCCCGAAGACGACGATCGAGGGGTGGTTGTAGTGCTGCCGGGCCATGTCGCGGATGTTGCTGAGGTGGTTCTCGATGAACTCCTCCGTGAGGATCGCCCGGTTGACCATGGGCGCCTCCTCCCAGATCACCAGGCCGAGCTCGTCGGCGGCCTCGAGCACCGCGGGCGCCTGCGGGTAGTGGGCGAGCCGGACGACGTTGGCGCCCATGTCCTTGATGAGCTGCAGGTCGCGGATGTGTTCGGCGTCGGTCAGGGCGTTGCCCTTGCCGACCTGGTCCTGGTGCCGGTTCGTCCCGCGCAGCGGGTAGCTCTTGCCGTTGAGGAAGAAGCCCTCTGCCGGATCGGCGGAGAACCAGCGCACGCCGAGCGGGGCGTCGACGCGGTCGCGGCGGCCCTGGCCGGAGTCGACGACCGTGACCACGTGGTACAGGTACGGCGACTCGGGGGACCACAGGTGCGGCTCCGCGATGGCCGGGAGCTCGAGGGTGAACTCGTGCGCGGCACCGGCGGCGAGCCGCAGGTCCTGGCGGACCTCGGCGACGGTCACGCCGTGGCGTCGACGACGGCGCTGTGCACCTGGGCGTCGGCGGTCTTGGCCGAGTCGTTGACGACGCGCCCGCGCACCCGGACCGCGGCCTGCTTCGCCGTCGCCACCGGGGTGTCGACCCGCACGCCGGGGGAGGCGTGGTCGAGCACGTCGAGGTGGACCTCCTCGGTGGCCACGAGCCAGACGTTGCGGTACAGGCCGCCGTAGAACGTCCAGTCGCCGGAGAAGGGCGGGATGTCGTCGACGTGGGTGTTGTCGACCCGGACGGCGACGACGGCCTCACGACCGGGCTGGACCCGGCGCAGCTGGTCGGTGATCTCCACGCTGAACGCCGTGTAGCCGCCGACGTGGCCGCCCACGCGCTAGCCGTCCACGTAGACGTCGGCCACCTGGAAGGCGCCCTCGAAGTAGAGGAAGACCCGCTTGTCCTTCAGCTTGCCCGTCATCTTCACGCCGCTGCGGTACCAGCCCGGGCCCCGGTAGAAGCCGGCCTCGTCGTCGAGGGAGTCTTTGGCGTTCCAGGTGTGCGGGATCGAGAGCTTCTCCCAGCCGGTGACGTCCGCGCCGGGCGCCTGCGCACCGGCCGGGTCGCCCAGCGTGTGCAGCCAGCCCTCGTTGAGCAGCTCGCGCTCCCGGTTGCGGGTGGCGTGCGGCGGGCGACGGTTCTGGGCGTACGCCGGCTGGCCGATCAGCGTGGGTGCCGTGCCGGCCGCGATGCCGCCGAGCACCGTCCGGCGGGTAGGTCCGGTTGTCGCAGGATTGGTCATCGTTGAGCCTTCCATCACGGGCGCACCCCCTGCGCGCCCGGCCGACCCTCCCGGTTGCCGTCACAGCCGGTCCAAAAGTTGCCAGGAGTTGCCATGGGTTGCCCGGTGGGCGAACTAGCGGCCGACCGGGATCGTCTGTCACGGGGCCGCCGGCGTCGGGGCTTGGACCTCGAGTGTGCAGTCCAGGCGGGGGAGCCGGTCGGCGAGGCAGACGGGCCGTAGCCCTTGCCGAGGTGTGTGCGCCGCCGTCGCCGTCGTCGGGTAGGAGACAATCCTGGCTGTGCGCCATCTCGCCGACGACGTGCTCCCGCTCATTCGGACACGTACCGACCTGCATCGGTGGGACGCGGCGAACGCGCACGGTGACCGGATGCTCGAGGCGGTGGCGATCCTCGAAAAGGCCGCCGCCACAGAGAATCCCGCGACCGCGTTCGGCGTGACGCAGAAGGGCGATCGCCTCGGCGCTCCGGGTCATCATGCGGGCGGACGACTCGAGCGGGATCATCGGAGATGCCTGCCGTCGTCTGCTCCGCCTCCATGCCAGGCTCGCGGGGCCCGCCCACGTGCCGCCGTCGAGGCTCGTCGAGTGGATGGTGACGTTCCAGTTCGACAACGAGTGCGACTTCTTCACCATCGACCCGGTGCACTACGCGCCGGCACTGGGCAAGAAGGGCATGGCGGCCTACCGGGCGAGACTCGACGCGCTCGAGGCAGGCCTCGGCCCCCGCCCTTCGGAGGAGCAGCGGTGGTCCTCAGCGCACTCCCACGAGTGGTTCACGCTCGACTGGAACGCCCGACGCCTCGCCGTTCTAGATCGCGACGTCGAGGCGGTGATCCGCACCCACGCAACTTCGCCGCGAGATGCCGTCGGCTTCGCGCTGCTGTCTCTCCAGGGCGTCCGGCTCGCCTGGAGCCTGGCGCACTCCCTCCGGCTTGAGGACGACCGGGTCTGGAGCGACCTCGCGAAGGCCTACGAGAAGGCCGACCGCCTCGCCGTCCTGCCGGTGCTCTCCCGGCTGGTCGAGCACGAGCTCAGCGAGGCGGCAGCCCAGCACTACCGGATTGCCGCTCGTCGCCTGGCAAAGATGCGCAAGCTCGCAGTCGGGTCGGAGAAAGCCGCGGAGGTCGAGGAGTTCATCGCCGCGCTCCGCGAGACGCACCGCCGACGGCCGCGGCTCCAGCAGGAGTTCGACCGCGCCGGACTGCCCTGAGCAAGGCGCTCATGCGGAGCCCACCCGGAGCCTCTTGCCAGGAGCGGGTCTGCGTGCGTCTGCCGGGAGTCGTAGATCAACCCAGTCGTTCGATCGAAGCCAGGCGGCCCGGTCAGTCCGCCGTTTGCGGCTCCATCGGCTCGCTGGCCTCCCGCGCCGACGAGCGAGACAATGACGGGATCAACCAGCCAGCACGTCCGGGCTCCCGAGCAGCTCACCCAACGTCTCCAGGAACGCCGCCCCGGGCGCGCCGTCGACCACCTGATGATCGATCGTCAGGCTGAGCGTGACCACCTTGCGCCAGACCAGCGCGTCGCAGTCGCGGGCCGGCTGGTCGACGATCCGGCCCACACCGAGGATGGCCACTTCCGGCGGGTTGACGATTGGCGTGAAGGCGTCGACGCCCTGGCCGCCCAGCGACGTGACCGTGAAGGTCGAGCCGCTGACGTCCTCGGCGCCGAACGTACCTGCGCGCACCTTCGCCACGAGGGCGGCGGACTCCTCGGCGATCCGAGCCAGCGGCGTGCTGTCCGCGTGCCGGATCACCGGCACGACGAGGCCGTCCGGCACGGCCGTGGCGACCCCGATGTGGATGTCGGGCAGCAGCCGGATTCGGTCGCGGTCGATGGTGGCGTTCAGCCGCGGATGCTCGCGCAGCGCCAAGGCGGCGGCCTTGACGACGAAGTCGGTGTAGCTCGGCCGCTTCTCCAGCGACTCCCGGTACTCGACCAGCTCGGTGACGTCCGCCGTCGTCACGAGCGTGAGCTGCGCCGTGGACTGCAGCGACTCGCGCATGCGCCGGGCGATCGTGCCTCGCATGCCCGTGAGCGCGATGGTGCTCCCGTCGTCTGGAGCCGCCGCAGCGGAAGCGGCCGCCGCCCGTTCGACGTCCTCCACGCCGATCCGCCCACCCGGCCCGCTGCCCGTCACGGCCGCCAGGTCGACCCCGAGCTCCTTCGCGCGCTGCCGGGCGCGCGGGACGACGTTGCGCACCGGCCCGGCGGCCGGTGCCTCCGCCGCCCCGCCGGAGGCGGCGGCGGCCGGAATCAGCCCGCCGCCCGCCGTCGGGACCGGGCCTGGCTCCGAGCGCTCCGCCGTCGTCGCCGCGGTCGAGCCACCCGAGCCGGCCTCGCCGTCGGCGGCCAGGATCGCCAGCACCTCCTGGACGGGCACCGTCGCGCCCTCGGGGATGAGGATCCGTTGCAGCACGCCGGCGGCGGGCGCGACGAGGTCCTCGATGGTCTTCGCCGCCTCGATCTCGGCGAGCGCCTCGCCCTCCTCGACCGCGTCGCCCTCCCGCTTGTACCACTCGACGATGGTGCCCTCGAGCATGCCCATGCCCCACATGGGCATCCGGATCTCCAGAGCCACGGCGCCCTCCTCAGGCCATGACGCGCTGGGCGGCGGTGACGATCCGCTCGGCGCTGGGGTACAGGGGCCGCTCGAGCGGGGCGCTGAACGGGATGTGCGTGTGCGGCGTCGTCACCCGGACGATGGGCGCCTGCAGGTCCCAGAAGCCCTCCTGGGCCACCACGGCGGAGACCTCCGAGGCCACCGAGCCCATCTCGTGCGCGGGGTCGGCGACGACGAGCCGGCCGGTCTTGGCCACCGACGCCATGATCGTCTCGCGGTCCAGCGGGACGATGGAACGCAGGTCGATGACCTCCGCCGAGACGCCGCCGCCGTCGAGCTGCTCGGCGGCCCGGACGGCCTGGGGCACGGCGCCGGCGACGGCCACGATCGTCAGGTCGGTGCCCTCGCGGCGGACGGCGGCATTGCCCAGGTCCACGAGGTAATCCTCGTCCGGGATGTCCTCGCGCAGGCCGGCGAGGCTGAAGTCCTCGAAGGAGATCACCGGGTCGTCGTCGCGGATGGCGGCCTTGAGCATGCCCTTGGCGTCGTGCGGCGTGGCCGGGGCGATGATCTTCAGCCCGGGGATGGACATGAAGGTCGAGTAGGGGCGGTCGGAGTGCTGCGCGGCGTTGCCGGCGCCGTAGATCATCGGGGCGCGCAGGGTCAGCGGCATCCTCGCCTGGCCGCCGTAGAGGTAGGTGGACTTGGCGATGATCGAGGCGATCTGGTCGAACGCCACGTACAGGAACGGGGCGATGAGCATGTCGACCACCGGGCGCATGCCGACCATCGCGGCGCCGGCCCCTGCGCCGACGAACCCGGCCTCGGCGATGGGGGTGTCACGCACCCTCTCCGTGCCGAACGCCTCCCTGAGCCCGCCGGTGGCGCCGAGCATGTTCCACCCGACGTCCTCGCCCATGATGAAGACCCGCTCGTCGCGGGCCATCTCCTCGTGCAGGGCCTCGTTGAGCGCCTGCAGGTAGGTCACGGTGTGCATCACGTCCTGCTCTCTGCCGGCGCTCAGCGCGCGATGGGGATGGGATTGGTGAACACGTGCGTGTAGGCCGCCTCGAGCGGCGGCGCGGTGCTCGTCCGGGCGAACTCGACGGCGGCGGCGATCTCGCCGGCCACCTCTTCGTCGATCTCCTTGAGCGCGATGGGGTCCCAGCCGCGCTCGGTGAGGGCGGCGCGGTAGAGCTCGAGCGGGTCGCGGTTGACCTTCCAGTCCTCGACCTCCTCCGCCGGGCGGTAGTTTTCGATCGGCAGGCCGATCGCGTGGTTGTCGAACCGGTAGGTCTTGGTCTCCACCAGGGAGGGGCCCTGGCCGGCGCGGGCGCGGCGGACGGCGGCGTCGACGGCCTCGTACACGGCCAGGACGTTCTGGCCGTCGACGGTGACGCCGGGCATGTTGTACCCGGCCGCGCGGTCGGCGATGTTTTCGATGGCCACCGCGTTCCGGGTGGCGGTCATCTCGCCGTAGCCGTTGTTCTCGCACACGTACACCACGGGCAGCGTCCAAAGTGCCGCGAGGTTGAGCGACTCGTGGAAGGTGCCCTCGGAGGAGGCGCCGTCGCCGAAGAAGCACAGGGTCACCCGGTCGTTGCCCTGCAGCTTCGAACCAAGTGCGGCGCCCGTGGCCACGGGGAGACCGGAGCCGACGATCGACGTCTCGCCCAGGGAGCCGATGCCGAAGTCGGACAGGTGCATCGACCCGCCCTTGCCCTGGTTGATGCCCGCCTCCTTGCCCATGAGCTCGGCAAGCAGCCGGTCGATCTTGGCGCCCTTGCCGATCGGGTGCCCGTGGGAGCGGTGCGTGCCGACCATGTAGTCGTCCGGGCGCAGGGCCATGCAAGAGCCGACGATGGACGCCTCCTGCCCGGTGGAGGTGTGGAAGGCGCCGTAGAGCTCGCCCCGGAGCAGCAGGTCCTTGGTGGTGTTCTCGAACTGCCGGATGCGGGTCATCCGGCGGTACATCTCACGAAGCTGGTCGTCGTCGACGGTCATCACGTCAAACCCCTCACCTGGTGGTGGGAGCGCGGGAACCGTTCGCGCGTCTGCCGCGCTCCGTTGCAGTCGGGTGTTCACGGTCGCCGGGATCACCGGCGTCCTTCGCAATGTAGAGCTGGGCGGCGAGTGCCGGGGCGAAAACGTGGTCAGTCGGGGCCGATCTTCGCGATGACCCACTCGGCCAGCGGGCGGACCTGCCGCCACATCGCTCGCACCCGGTCGAGCGCGGCGGGCTCGCCAGCCACGGCGTCGTGCCGACGTTGATGACGGCCATCAGCTCCTTGCGCCGCCGGACGTCGATGCGCGGGTGGTCGGCCGGGTAGTTCCGCGGGCGGATGGGCCACGCCCTCGATCGCGTAGCACCTGCGGCACCAACGTCGCGATGAACTTCGGCAGGGCGCTTGTCGGTAGGCGTCAGGCCACAGCCAGCTCGCGACGATCGCCGGTGTGCGCGACGTACCGCGCCCTGGCTGAGGTACTGGGTGTGGGTGAGGTGGACGATCGCGAGGTCGTAGGAGGCCGGGTCACGGAAGGCATGCGTCACCTTCCCTGCCGGCTGGGACTTCGACGGGTCCACGCCGAGGGCGAGCAGGTGGAACGTGCCGGCGTCGTCGTGCTCCCAGCTCAACTAGGCCGTGAGGTCGAGGACCGCCTCAGCCTGGCCGCGGCCGCGTGCGACGGCGTCCCATGGGTCGGTCACGCAGTTCCACGCGTGGAGGGCGACGACCCGGTCGGTGTCGGTGGTCCCGGCCCCGAGACGGTGGCGGCGGCAGCCCGGCCGCGGTGCGCCCCTGGACGACGGCGAAAGGTGGCGGCCCGCGGGCCTGCGCTCGGCCCGGGGCTCCGACACTGCCGTCTGGCGGGACGGGGCAGGGGTGGACGTCGATTCTCGCTGCAGCATGTGGCGCCTCCTCAGGTGCTTGCCAGCCATGGTCCGCACCGAGCGCGAGGGGATGGGGACGGCGCAGCGTCGGGTCAGTGACGTCAGCCGTCGCTGTTGGCTACGCTCGGCGCGGTGTACGGGTACGCCGCGCTGCTGCGCGGGATTGCGCCGAGCCTGCCGAACATGACGAACGACAAGCTGCGCGGCGTGTTCGAGGCGCTCGGGTTCGAGAACGTGGCCTCCGTGCTGGCCAGCGGGAACATCGTGTTCCGCAGTGCCGAGGCCGACGTCCCCGCGCTCGAACGGCGGATCCAGCGCGCGCTCAGCAGCGGGCTCGGCATCGCAGGCGGCACGATCATCCGCGAGCACTCCGAGCTGCGCGCCCTCCTGGACAGCGACCCCTTCCCCGGGCTGACGCACGGACGTGGCACCTACCTGACCGCAACCTTCCTCAAGGACGGCGCCAGGGCCCCGGCGCGGCTGCCGGCGTCGCCCGATCCGCTGACCCGGATCGTCGGCTACGACACGGCGGCCCGCGTCTTTCTCGCGGTCATCGACAACAGCGACCCCGGCAAGACCCCGGACTTCATGTCCTGGCTGGACAAGACCTACGGCAAGGACATCACCACCCGCACCTGGCTCACCGTCCAGCGCATCGTCAAGAAGCTGGAGAGCTGACTCCACCCCGAAGTGGCGAGATGTCGTCTTCTCGGTGTGGCCGCACGGGACGGATCTCCCCAGCATGGCTTCGACGATGTCCACCCGCCGATGACGGCGTACTTCGAGAGGCACGCCGCCCCGCTGGCGTAGGTGGTCCAGCCCCAGCCGGGTGAGCGCCTGCTTCGCGCTACGTCGTCCAAGCACCATGCGGGTGGTGCGCCGACGCTAGCATTGTGCAACATGAGGACTCTGTACCTGCGCAACGTCCCCGATGAGGTGGCGGACAACCTCGAGGTGCTCGCCCGCCGCGAGCGCATGTCCGTGTCGGCGTTCGCGGTGCGCGAGCTCACCGCCGCCGCGGCGCGGGCCTCCAACGCGAGCCTGCTTGCCGACCTACCGATGATCGACGTGACCAACGAGGACATCGTCGGCGCCATGGATGAGGGGCGTGCCGGACGGTGATCGTGCTCGACGCGTCTGCGGCGATCAAGGCCTGCTCGGCCACGGAAGCGCTCACGAGGCGATCGGGTCCGAACGGGTCATGGCGCCGCACCTGGTCGACGTCGAGGTGGCGAGTGGACTGCGTGGCCTCGCGGTGGGCGCTCGCGTTCCCGAAGCGGTGGCAAGCGCTGCGCTCGAGGCCTGGCGCAGCTTTGGGCTCACGCGGTTCGCTGTCCATCCGCTGCTGCCTCGCGTCTGGGAGCTCCGGCGAAACCTCACCGCCTACGACGCCACTTACGTCGCTCTCGCCGAGGAGCTGGACTGTCCACTGATGATCGCCGATGCGCGCATCGCGCGAGCGGCGGGCCCACGCTGCGAGGTGACGGTTCTGCCCGAGGAGCATGGCGTCGTCGGCTGAGGGGCACGTTTGACTGTGCGGTCTCTCGTATCGATCGGGCTGTGGCGGCGGGACCCGGCGCCGCAGCCGGCGGCGCCAGCACCACCGGGCCCGAGGCGTCCTGGACCTCGGGGTGCTCGTGGGCGAAGCCGGTGGCGTCGGCGCTCATGACCTCAGCCCGGCTTGACCGGGCGGACCGGCGTCGGCGCCCTCCTCACCGACTCGGAGCCCTCCTCACCACGTCGGGGAACGCCGGTGCGGCGGCTCTGAGCAGCGCTCGGGGCCCGGGTTCGCGATGCCCCGACGCGGTAGCGTCACGTTCATGCTGGGACCCGCGCGTGCCGCGCTGCGCGAGCCGCTCGCCGGCCGACGGCTGGTCACGCCGCTCGCGGCGCTGTTCTTCCTCGCGGCCCTCGTGGATCGCGGCGCGTGGTGGCAGGCGGCGCTGCTGGCGGTGCCCGTCGCCCTGTTCGCCCTCTGGTACCGGTGGCCACGGCTCATGCCGGTACTGGCCGTCGTCACGCCGGTGGCCGTGGCCGTGGCCCTGTGGGACAGCGCGCACGAGCCCGGCATCTTCCTGCTCTCGCTCCTCGCGCTGACCGTCGCCGGGTGGGAGCCGAACCGGATCTTTGCCGCGGTCGTCGTGGCGGCCTGCGTGCTGACGCCGGTGCTGGTCGACGTCCTCTCGCCCGTCGCCCACATCGCGTGGGGCATCTGGACCCTGGGCATCCTCTTCCCGGCGGTGCTCGGCGTGACGATCCGCCGGCTGGAGCAGGTGACGGCGGAGCTGGCCCGGGCGCGGCAGGAGCTCGCCGAGCGGGCGGTCATCGACGAGCGCCAGCGCATCGGCCGCGACGTGCACGACCTGGTGGGGCACGGGCTCGCCGCCGTCATGCTGCAGATCACCGGCGCGCGGCACGTGCTGCGCCGCGACGTCGACGCCGCGGACGAGGCGCTGCGCACCGCCGAGGAGGTCGGGCGGGCCAGCATGCAGGAGCTGCGCCGCACCGTCGAGCTGCTCCGCCGCGAGGAGGACGCCGCCGACGCGCCCGCGCCGGGCCTGGCCCGGGTGCGCGATCTGGTGGGCACCTACCGGTCCGCCGGCCTGCCCGTGCGACTGGAGGCCGACGGCGACCTCGCCGTCTCCGCGACGGTCGGGCTGACGGCGTACCGCATCACCCAGCAGGCGCTCGCGAACGCGGCGCAGCACGCACCCGGGGCCCACACCACCGTCACCGTCGAGGTCACGGGCAGGGCGGTCCGGCTCGCCGTCGACAGCGACGGCGTCTCTCGGCAGGGTCCGGTCGGACGCGGCCATGGCCTGGTCTCCATGCATGAGCGAGCGCGGGCGGCCGGCGGGCGGCTCGTCGCCGGGCCGGCCGGCACCGGCTGGGCGGTGCGGTGCGTCCTCCCGCTCGATCCCACGGCCGAGCCCACACCCGACGAGCTGCGGGCGTGGCTCGGCCACGCGGAGCCGGTGGCCGGCGCCGGGGAAGAGGCGGTGTCGTCGTGATCCGGGTGGTCCTCGCGGACGACCAGCAGATCGTCCGGGCCGGGGTGGCGCGCATCCTGGGCCCCGAGGACGGGTTCGAGATCGTCGCCGAGTGCGCCGACGGCACCGAGGTGCTGCCGGCCGTGCGCGAGCGGCGCCCGGACCTGGTGCTGATGGACGTGCGCATGCCGACGATGGGCGGGCTCGAGGCGACGCGGCTCCTGCAGGCCGAACCGGACCCGCCGCCCGTCCTCGTGCTCACCACCTTCAGCGACGACGAGGTGCTGTGGGGCGCCATCGAGGCCGGCGCGGCGGGTTTCGTCCTCAAGGACACAACGGCGGCCGAGCTCATCGCCGCGGCCCGCGGCGTCGCCGGCGGCGCGGCCTGGTTCGACCCCGCGGTCACACCGCGCGTGCTCGCCGCCTATCGCGGGTCGGTCGCCCCCGCGCAGCGGCAGGTCCGACGGCTCGAGGCGCTGTCCGAGCGCGAGCTCGAGGTGCTGCGCCGCATGGCGCGCGGCGCCACCAACCGGGAGATCGCCGCGGCGCTCGTGGTCAGCGAGGGCACCGTGAAGTCCCACGTGGGGGCGATCTTCACCAAGCTCGACGTCCGCGACCGGGCGGCCGCCATCGTGCTGGCCTTCGACCACGGGGTGGTCACCCCGGGAGGCTCCTGAGGCGACTCGGCCTCCGGTCCAGGCCGAGGTCTGGACCGCAGGGGGAGGTCCGCCGTCGCCCCCGCGGGGCAGCATCGCCTGCATGAGCGTCACCGCCGCCACCGCCCCGTCCGCACCCGCCGGGCCCCGCCGGCCGAACCGCCGCCGCACGCGCCGACACCGTGTGCTGCTGGGCGTCGTCGCGCTCCTGTCGCTGGGCGTGGTCGGGTACGCCGCGGTGGTCTACTTCGGGTTCGACCCCTCCACGTCGCAGGTCGGCCTGCGCGAGGAGGTGCCGTGGCACTACCCCGTGCTGATGGCGCACATCACGACGGCGGCGGTCGCCCTCGCGGTGGGCCCGCTGCAGTTCTCCCGACGCATCCGGGCGCACCGGCGCGTGCACCGGTGGATCGGGCGCACGTACCTCTTCGCCGGTGTGCTGCCCTCCGCGCTGGTCGGCGTGCCGGCCGCCCTGCTCTCCACCGGCGGGCCGGTCGCCGCGGCCGGGCTGCTCGTGGGCGACGTCGCCTGGGGCGTGACCGCCGTCGTCGCCTACCGCGCCGCCCGGCAGCGCAGGTACCGCGACCACGCGAGGTGGATGACGCGGAACTTCGCGCTGACCTTCGCGGCGGTGACGTTCCGCATCTGGCTGCCGCTGCTGATCCTCGCGCAGCTCCCGATCCTGGGTACCGTGCACCGCGGGGACTTCGACGCGCTGTTCGCCGCGGCGTATGCGATCACCTGCTGGCTGGCGTTCCTGCCGAACCTGTTCGCGGTCATGACGTTCCAGCGGCGGAGCCGGCGGTCGACAGCGGCACTCGGGCGAGCGGCCGCGGCCGCGTGATCGGCGCGCGGGTGGACGAGCAGAAGCTGGAGCGCACTCCCGCTCGGGCCCGCCCCCAGAGCCGGGCGACCCCGCCTCCGAAGTTGGCGAGATGTCATCCCTGAAGGAGCAGGGCAGACCCGACCCTTCGGCGCTCGACGGCTCGGCGCCGCGAGAGCGCCCTGGTGACATGGAGGCCACCGGGCCCCTCGACGGCGAGCGGCCCGCCGTAGTGCGCGCAGCGGACCTCGCCGTGCTGAGCGGCTGGGCGGCGACCGCCGAGCGCGGTCAGGCGATGCTCGGGATCGTCGTCGGCGAACCGGGGAGTGGACGGACGACGCTGCTCCGGCAGATCTGCCGGGCGTGCACGGACCGCGGGTTCGCCGTGGCCAAGGGGACGGCCCGGCGCGAGTACGCCCGCACCGCCCTCGCACCGGTCCTCCAGGCCGTGGGCCCGTGGCTCGCGCAGCCGCCCGGGCGTCGCGGGGAGGTGCTCCGGCTGCTCGCTGCGGGGCCAGCCGGGGGAGCGGCGCTCGAGGCGCTGGCCGGGGTGGTGGACGAGCGGTGCACCGAGCAGCCCGTCATCCTCGCGCTCGACGACCTCCACCTGGCCGACGCCGCCACGTTCGTGGCCCTGACGTACCTCGCGGACCGGTGCCGCGCCCGCCCGCTGCTCGTCGTCGCCACCGCGCGCGGCCGGGTTCCCGCGGAGCTGGACCGCCTCCGCCGGCTGTGCCGGGCGAACGGCACCGAGCTCGCCCTGGGCCGCCTCGCGACGGCCGACGCCGAGCCCCTCGCCCGCGGCCGCCATGGCGCGGCGGCCCGGCTCGCCGTCGTCCACGGCCGCGGACTCACCGCGGCGGTCGTCGCGGTGGCGGACGCCGCGACGCCCGGCGACGAGGAGATGCGGGAAAGCCCGACCGCCCCCGACGAGATGCCCGCACCGTTCCTCGACCACGTCGCCGACCACCTCGACGGCCTGAGCCGCCGGGAGCGGGCCGTCCTCGACGTGGTCGCCGTCGCCGGTCCCGCGGGAGCCGACCTCGCGCTCATCCAGGCCCTCGTCGCTGGCGAGGGCGGTGCGGGCAGGGCACGTGACCTCGGCCGGCGGGCCGACCGGCTCGTTGCGGCCGGCCTCCTCACGGTGGAGGACCGCGTGTGGAAGCTGTGGCACCCCCTCGCCGCCGAGGCGGTCGCGGCGATGCTCCCCGCACCGGAACGGTCGGTCCTGCGCCCCGCCCTCGCCGGCGCGTGCGAGGCGCGGCTCGCGGCCGACCGCACCGACCTCGTGGCGCTGCGAGTCCTGGCCCACCAGTACCGCACGGACCGGGTGCGCCGCCTCGCCCGCGACGCCGGCATGACCGTGCGGGACCCGCGCCCGGCGGGCAGCCCGCTCACCGCCCGCGAGGCGGAGGTGGCGCGGCTCGTCGCCGAGGGCCTGACGAACGCCGCCATCGCGGAGCGGCTCTTCCTCAGCGCCCGCACCGTCGAGACCCACATGCGCAACATCTACGCCCACCTCGGCGTGACGACCCGGCAGCAGGTCGCCGACTGGTCCCGGTCCCACGTGGCGGCGGGGCGAGAACTACGTGCGCCCAGCCCGAGGATCAGTGGCGCTGAGTATGTCCCGGCGCCGCCACCCGGGCCGACGATCAACCCATGAGAGACATCGCGGTCCTCCACCAGATCGGCGAGCCGGCCCCGCAGCGCTGGGGCAACAAGGCCGCCACCCTCGCCAAGCTCGCCACCGCCTTCAACGTCCCGCCGGGCGTCGTCCTGGCCGCCGGAGGGCACGACGCCGACCCGGCCGAGCTGACGACCCTGGCCGACGCCGTCGCGCGGCTCGGCCCCGGCCCGTTCGCCGTGCGCTCCTCCTCCGTGGACAAGGACACCGTGGAGCACGCGGCCGCGGGGCGGTACACGACGCTCCTGGGCGCGGGCCCCCGCGACGTCGCCGACGCCGCGCGGCGGGTGCTCGCCAGCGCCGACGGCGCCCCGATGGCGGTGCTCGTCCAGAGTCAGGTGCCCGCCACGGCGGCCGGCGTGGCCTTCAGCGCCCATCCGCTCACCGGGGACCGGGAGCAGACGGTCGTCGACGCCGTCCGCGGCCTGGGCGACCGCCTCGTCGGCGGCGACGTCACCCCCGAGGAGTGGGTCGTCTCCGGCGGCGAGGCCGTTCGTTCCGGCGACGACGCCGTTCTCACCGAGGCCCAGGCGAGACGGGTGGCCGATCTCGCCCGCGCCGTCGAGGCGGCGTGCGGGCGGCCCCAGGACATCGAGTGGGCCTTCGCCGGCGACATCCTCTACCTCCTCCAGGCGCGTCCGATCACGACGATCGTCGAACCGGTGCCGGTGCCCGTCGACGTCCCGGGCGGCTACTGGATCCGCGGCGACACCCACGTGCCCGAGCCGCAGACGCCGTTGACTCTCTCCGTCTTCGACCCCAACCCCGGCTGCCAGCGGATGGCCCGCAACCTCGGCCTGCCCGTCACCATCGTGAGCAGAACCATCGGCGGGTACTACTACGCCAGCATCCAGCCGGTCGGCGTACCCGTGCCCAAGCCCGGGAAGACCCCGCCGAAGCTGCCCGGCTGGGCCGCGGGCGCCCTTCTGGCCGGCGCCATGCTCGCCAGCCGCGAGGGCCGGACCCGGATGCGCGCCGCCCGCCGCGGTGACCGGGACGACGTCATGCACCAGATCGTGCGGGAGTGGACCGATGAGCTGCGGCCGCGCTTCGCGCGCCGGGCCGAGGAGCTCGCCGCCGTCGACGTCGACGCGCTGGACGACGCCGGTGTCGCGTTGCATCTGCAGGCGACGGTCGACCACACGAGACTCTGCCTCTACCACCACTACACGACGGCGGTCGTCCAGTGGATCACCTCGGCCCGCCTCATCCTGTTCTGCGAGCGCACCCTCGGCTGGGACGCCACGAAGACGCTCGGCCTGCTCGCCGGCACCTCGTCGGCGACCTCGCAGGCAGCCCGGGAGCTCGCCGGCATCGCTGACCTGCCGGCCGGGGACCGAGACGCCGCAATGGCAGCCTTTGAGCGGCGCCACGGCCGCCGTCTCGTCGGCATGGAGCTCGCCGACCCCACCTACGCCGAGATCCCCGGCCTGCTCGCCGCCCAGCTGACGTCCCAGCTCCCGGACCCCGACCGGGACGACGCCGCGGCCCGGGCCCGCGCGGACCTCGCCGGCGACGCCCGGGCGGGCCTCGCGCCCGGCGACCGTGAGCGCTTCGAGGACCTGCTCGTCCACGCCGTGGAGGCCTACCCCGTGCGCGACGAGAACGTCCTGTACACGTACGAGATGCCGATGGCCGAGGTCCGGTACGCCGCGTTGTCCGCGGGCCGCCGCATGGCTGGGGCCGAAGCGCTCCGCTCGGTCACGGACGTGTTCTACCTCGAGGTCTCGGAGCTCCTCGCCTGGCTCGAAGGGAGCCGCGACGCCGACCTCGGGGCTCTTGTCCGCCGCCGCCGCGGCGAGCGCGCCTGGTGCCTGGCCCACCCGGGCCCGGCCTTCTACGGGCAGGACCCGGGCGGGCCGCCGTCGCTCGCGCTCCTGCCGCGGCCGGTCCGCGAGCTCACGGCCGCCTTCGTCTACGCGACGCTCAACCTGGTCGTGCCGAAGGTGAGGCAGTCGGTCGCCCTGTCCGGGGACGTCGTCCTCGCCGGCACGGGCGCCAGCCCGGGGACCTACACCGGGACCGTCCGGGTCGTGAGGTCCGAGGCCGAGTTCGGCAAGGTCCGCACCGGCGACGTCCTCGTGTGCCAGTGCACCCGCCCGTCCTGGGCGGTCGTTCTCGGATCCGTCGGCGCCATCGTCACCGACGTGGGCGGTGTGCTCTCGCATCCGGCGATCATCGCCCAGGAGATGCGCATTCCCGCCGTCGTCGCCACCGGCTCGGCGACCGCCGTGCTCCGCGACGGCGAGACGGTCGCCGTCGACGGGGGCGCCGGCACCGTGCGGCGGGTGTGAGCCGTTGGCGCGGACCGGCCACAGCGGCGACCGGTCGTCGTGGTGGCCCTCGAGCAGTGGCGTATGCGGGTCATCGTCGTCGGGGCCGGGATCGGCGGGCTGGCCCTCGCCGCCGGCCTCACGGACGAGGCGGACGTGACGGTCAGCAGTCGGCCGGTTTCCGCGAGGGCGGCGCCGCCGTCACGCTGTTTCCCAACGGGGTCGCCGCTCTCGGCGCGCTCGGCGTGGACGTGACCCGGGCCGGCGCGCCGGTCAAGGCCATGCGCATGCACCGCCAGGACGGCACCCCGCTCATGACCGTCGACTTCGACGCCCTGCATCGGCGGACCGGGCACCCTGTCCGGAACGTCACGCGCGCCGAGCTCCTTCGCCTCTTCGACCGCCATGTGCCGGACGGGGTGGTGCGGTACGGCAGGACCGTGACCACCGTCGATACCGACGACGGCTCGGCCGTCGCCGTCACCGAGGACGGACCGGTGGAGGGAGATCTGGTGGTCGGCGCCGATGGCACGTCCTCGGTCGTTCGCCGGTCGATCACCGCGGCGCCGACCGCACGGCCGAGCGGCTGGATGACGGTCCAGGCGCTGCTCGAGGGAGCGCTGCCGGACGCCGTCGTGGAGGGGTACGGGTTGTCCTTCGTCGGCCGGGCGGGGTTCTCCGGCATGATGCCGGCGGGCCCTGACCACATGGCGTTGTGGTTCGACGTCCGGGTGCCGGCGGAGGGGTGGCGGACGGTCGACGGCCCGTGGCTGCGGGCGAGGTTCCGCGGGTACCCGCGCCCGGTCGTGGTGATGCTCGACCGCGTCGACGACGTCGACCACTTCGCGCACCGCACGCACGAGGTGCTGGACGCCTGGGGGCGTGGCCCCGACGCTGCTGGGCGATGCCGCCCATGCGGTGCCTCCGACGGCGGGGCAGGGCGCGAACCAGGCCGCCGACGACGCCTGGACGTTGCGCGAGGCGCTCCGCACGGAGGACACCGTCGTGCGGGCGGTGCGCCGCTACGAGCAGCACCGCGTGCCACGCGTGCGGCGCATGTCCAGGCTCGCCGCCGCCGAGCTGTCGAACCAGGTGCCCGGCCCGGTGACCCGGCTGGTGCTACGTCTGGTCCCGGGGTGGCTGACAGGCGCCGGGCAGGCCATCCAGATCCGCAGCTGGAGCAGCGTGCTGTCCGGCTCCCGGCCCTGACGACCCACACCGGCGGACGCCAGCCTCTGGCGCTCAGGCGCTGGGCGACCGCAGCCGGGTGCGCCGCGGTGGCGGGGCCAGCCCGGAGCCGCCCACCGGTCGTGTCTCACCCGCGGCCGGTACCCCGGAACGGGAGCCGGATCTCCGGTCGCAGTGGTCCGGGCCGCCGAGCGCGCAGCGCGCTGACCAGGACGCCGCTGCCGTACGCCGCGTCCTCGACGAGGCGGAGCAGCACGTAGCGGAGCGGGTCGACGCGCGGACGGGTCGTGACCAACTCGAGGACGAGGGGGGCGAGCATGGTCGCCGACGCGGCGGTCGCCACCCGGGAGCGCCCGGCCAGCACGAGCGCGGCCCATCCCAGCGGCCACCATTCCCGGCGCAGGGCGTGCCCGACGGCGACCGCATCGGCCACCAGGCCCTTGCCGACGACTCTTATCGCCAGACTCGGGCGGGCGCCTGCGTCGGCGATCCGGTTGGCGAGCACCGCCGTCGCGGTCGCGGCGACGGCGGCCGCCGGAAGCGGCCGCTGCGAAACGGCGAGCACCCAGGCGGCGAGGTTCCAGGCGGAGATGCGCACGGGTACGAGCTTGCCCGGGTGGCGCCGGTCGAGGTCCGCCGCCGACGTCCCGTACTCGTAACGGCGGCGCGCCCACGCCACGGGATGGACCCGGGCCTCGTGCCGGACCTCGACACCCGGGTCGTGGCGCACGTGCCAGCCGGCGTCGATCAGCCGCCAGACGAGGTCGACGTCCTCGCCCACCCGCAGCGACGGCTCGAAGGCGCCGCCGGCGAGTGCCTCGCGGCGGACGACGAGCGCGGCCGATGGCAGGAAGCCGAGCGGCGCGCCGTGCCGGACGAGCTCGGGGTGGGGCCCCATGTCGAGCGACGAGCGGGCGTCCTCGTGCCGGGCGAGGAGGGAGTCGCCGTCGTGCCGGGGGCGCACGCGCGGCGCGACGGCGCCGACGCGGGGGTCGTCGAAGTGGGGGAGGAGCGCGTCGAGCCAGCCCGGCGGCACGACGCAGTCGGAGTCGAGGAAGGCGATGAGCGGCGACTGCGCGTGCGCGAGGCCGGTGTTGCGCGCGGCCCCCGGCCCGGCGTTGGCGGCGTGCCGCACCAGCCGGGCGCCGTGGGCACTGGCGAGGCGCCGCACACCCTCGGCGTCCGCGGACGCGTCGTCGACGACGACGACGTCCAGCCCGCGCAGGGAGCGCAGGCAGGCGTCGAGGAGGCCGAGGCGGTCGTGCGCGGGGACGATGACCGTGGCCCGGGCCGTGCCCGGGCGGGGCGTGACGAGGGGATGGACGATGCCGCGCTCGAGCAGGAGGTCCGCCACCCGGCTTTCGACGGCGTCCCGGGGCACCAGGCCGCGGGGGCCGGCGTCCCGGACCCGGCGCGCGAAGTCCCGGGCCGCCGGAGTGAGCCGGACGACGCCCCACGGCGCGCCGCCGAGCACGAACGCCCCGCCCTGGCGCAGCCGGGCGCGCCGGTCCCACCGCACCGGCGTGGGTGCGGGCGAGCCCGGCGCCGGCACCGGCGGGACCGGCGCAGTCGGCCGGCGTGCGGTCGGCGTCCTCGCTCCTACCGTCACCTGTACCCGCTTTCTCTCGCCCGTCGGGGCCGTCAGCGCACTTCGGCCGGTGCGTGCATCTCGTACGAGCCCAGCGACGGCGCGCCGTAGAGGTGTCCCTCGGGGGTACCGAGGGTGCGCGCGAATCCCGGGGGGATGATGAGGTCGGAGGGCTCGAGGTCGTGGACCGACCGCTTGCCCAGGCCGAGCATCGCGGCGCTGAGCCCGTCCCGCAGGATGTCCAGGACGTTCTCCACGCCCGCCTGGCCGTTCGCCCCGATGCCCCATAAGTACGCCCGTCCTACGAGCACGGCGCGCGCGCCGAGGGCCAGCGCCTTGGCGACGTCGGAACCGCGGCGGATCCCACCGTCCATGAGGACCTCGACCTCGTGGCCGACGGCGTCGGCGATGGCCGGCACGAGCCGGATTGTCGCGGGGGTGCCGTCGAGGTTGTTTCCCCCGTGGTTGGACACGGAGATCGCGGTCGCGCCCGTCTGGACGGCGGCCTTCGCGTCGTCGAGCCGGGTGATGCCCTTGACCATGAACGGCCCGCCCCACACCTCGCGCAGCCACGCGACGTCGTCCCACGTGGGTTGCGGGGTCTGCATCCACTCGCCGTACGCCTCGAAGAAGCCCGGTGCGGGTCGGCCCGGGAGCTGCATGTTGGGCACGGTCAGGGCCGGGGGCCGCATGGTCCTCGCGTAGTCCATGAGGTAGGAGAACTTCCCCCCGAGGATGAGCTCGGGGGCGAACTTGGCGATGGTCTTCAGGTTCATCGTCTGGGGGATCTCGGGGCTGCCCCAGTCGCGCCCGTAGCCGAAGGTCCAGTCCAGGGTGACGATGAGGCCCTTGGCGCCGGCGCTCCGGGCCCGCTCGACGCGGTGGAGCATCGCATCCTTCGTGCCGGTCCAGTACGTCTGGAAGAACGTCTTGGGGTTGGCGGGGATCACCTCCTCCATCGGCTTGGAGCCGAAGCCACCCAGGCCCATTGCCACGCCGCGGTTGTGCGCGGCCCGCGCCACGGCCACCTCGCCGTCGGGGTGGATGGCCTGGACGCCGGTCGGCGAGATCATGACGGGGAAGGCGACCTCCTGCCCCATGATCGTCGTCGCGAGCTCGCGGTCGGTCGGCAGGTTCGTCACGAGCGGGGCGAAGCCGAGCTCGGCGAACGCCTCGACGTTGTCGCGCAGGGTGATACCGCGCTCGGAACCGGCGACGAGCGCCGTGTAGACGGAGCTGGGCAGGCGGCGCTTGGCCCGCCGCCTCGCCTCGATCACGCTCTCGAACCAGGGGTTGGCCATGGGGAAGTCCTTCCTTGTCGTTGCGGGTTGGGGCCCTGCCCGCGGGTCCGGGGGAGGGGGTCAGGGCGAGAGGATCCGCGCGAGCGCGGGGGCGATGTCCCGGTGGCTGCGCACGGTCTCGAGGCGTCCACGCCCGTGGCGGGCGAGCTCGCGGGCGAGGTCGAGGTTCTTCTCGCCGGTGGTGTCGAGGAGGACATCGAGCCGGGGGAGCGCGGCCGCCGCCGGACGGGGGTCGGGCCCTGCGTTGTGCACGCAGTCGGACAGCAGCAGCACCCGTCCCTGGCTGGACGGCAGCCGCGCGAGCTGCTCGCGGGCCAGGCGCAGCGGCAGCTCGACGTTGGTGAGCCCGCGCGCGGGGACCCGGACCAGCAGCTCGAGGAGCTGCTGGCCGGACACGCGGACGCCGAGCGCGGCGAGGACGGCGGCGTCGGACCAGAACGCCACGACGGCGAGGTGCTCGCCGGCCAGCTCCCCGGCCAGCGCGCCGACGGTCGCCGCCGCCGAGCGCACCCGCTCGCCGCGCATGGAGCCGGAGACGTCGACGAGCAGCACGACGGACCGCCGGATGCGTGCCCGCTCCCGGACGACGATGTCGCCCGCCTCCGGGACGTGCTTGGCGGCGATGTTGTCCAGCGTGGCGTCGAGGTCGATCTCGTCCGCGGTGCTCCGGTAGGGCACGCTGGCGAGGTCCCCGAACCCGCGCCGCTGGTCGGCGTCGTAGGGCGGTCGGGGGATGGAGAGCGCGGCCGCGATCTCCCGGGACCGGCGCAGCGTCTCGGCGTCGGCCTCGTCGTCGTGGTCCGCGAGCTCGAGGACCCGCGCAGGTTCGTCCGTCTCACCGGGTGCGCCGGAGCCGCGCTGGGGCCCGCCGGGGCGTTCACGGCTCCCACCGCCCGCCGTGAGCACGGAGCCCGCGCCGCCGTCGCCGGAAGCCTGGTACACCGTCGGCTCGGTGGTCAGCGCCTTCGGCCGGCGTCGCAGCGGCGTGGCCAGGTCGCGGCGACGAAGGGGCGAGTCGGCCTCGACGGCTCTTCATCCCGGCTCCGCGGCGGCGGGGTCCAGGATGAAGTGCTGCTCCCAGATCTCCTCGAGCACGGCCTCGGGCGTGGTGGGGGCCGCCTCGTCGAGGTGGATGCGCCCCGAGAGCGCCACGCCGGCGGCGTCGAGCACGCTGCGGGCGTAGCGGCGGCGGGCGTCGTCCTCGGCGGTGACCCGCCCCGTGCCCGGCTCGTCGATCTGACGCATCTCGCACAGCTGCGCGGCGACGAGCGCCAGGTCGATGGCGCCGCGCACGCTGCTGCCCTGGCGGACGTCGGGGTGCTCGCGGGTGGCCCGGGTGAGGGCGACGGCGTCCGCCACGAGGGCCTCGCCCAGCGCCGTCGGCACCCGCCCGTCGGTCAGCGACGTCCGCAACGCCACGATCGCCCGCTCCGCGGCGGCGTCCTGGTAGGTCACCGAGACCCGGTTGAACCGGTCGTGGACCGACGCCGAGAGGCGGTTGGTGCCGACGTTGTCGTGCGGGTTCATCGACCCGATGACGCGGAAGGTCGGGGCGGCGACGACGCTGCCCAGGCGGGGGACCGTGACCTCCCGCTCGGCCATCGCGGTCAGCAGGGCGTTGAGGGCGTCGTCCGAGGCCCGGTTGAACTCCTCGATGTAGAGGAAGCCACCCTCCCGCATGGCGCGCAGCAGCGGGCCGTCGACGAAGTTCTCGTCCTGGTAGCCCTCCTTGAGCACGCGGGCCGGGTCGTGGTGCCCCAGGAGCCTGGCCGGGGTGAGGTCGGCGTTGCCCTCGACCATCACGAGAGGGATGTTCCACTCCTCGGCGATGGCCCGCAGCAGGGTGGACTTCGACGTCCCCGGCGGGCCCTCGAGCAGGATGTCACGGCCGGCCGCCACGGCGGCCAGCACGAGGTCGAGCTCGCGCTCGCGGCCGACCACCCGGTTGCCGATCCGTTCCCGGGCGCGCGCGACGTACCCACGGTCGCTGCTGGTGGTCATGGGCGCCGTCTCTTCCGCCGTCGTCATCCTCGTCCTTCCGATGTGGAGGGGCGCCCGCGTGGGGGCGCCCCTCCGACCTGGTCAGTACATGCTCATGCCGGCGTCGACGGCCATCGAGAGACCCGTCGTCATTAGCGAATCGTCCGATGCGAGGTAGACGATGGCGTTGGAGATCTCCCGCGGGTCCATGAGATCCATGTCCAGCCAGGTGGTGAACATCCCCATGAGGCGCGGGTTGGCCTCCTGCAACTTCGAGAAGATCGCGTCGAGGCCCCCCTCCGTCATCCCGGATCGCACGGGGCCGGGGTGGATGCTGTTGACCCGGATGTTGTCCTTCGCCAGCTCCATCGCGAAGGACTTGGCGAGCCCCGTGACGCCGAACTTGGCGGCGTTGTAGGCCACGTTGAACGGCCCGGCCTTGATCCCGTTGGCCGAGCTGATGAGGACGATGGAGCCGCCGTTGCCGGCCTCGACCATCGTCGGCGCCGCCGCCATCACCGTGTTCCACACGCCGGTGAGGTTGACATCGATGGTGTGGTGCCAGTCCTCCTCGGTGATCTCGTCCCACGGGCGCAGGATGTCGATGCCCGCGTTGGCGACGACGACGTCGAGCCGGCCCAGCTGGGCGACGCCGCCCGCCACGACCTCCTTGAGGCGGGCGAGGTCCCGCACGTCGGCCTGCTCCGCGACGATCCGCCGGTCCAGGGCCTCGACCTGCCGGACGGTCTCCTCCAGGTCCTCGGGCGTCGACGGCGCGTAGTGGGGCCCGGGGATCGGCGCGCAGATGTCGACGGCGATGATGTCGGCGCCCTCCTCGGCGAGCCGGACCGCGTGGCTGCGGCCCTGGCCGCGGGCGGCACCGGTGATGAAGGCGACCTTGCCCTCGAGACGACCTGCCATGTGTATCTCTCCCTTCGTCGATCGTGGATGAGTCGGTGGGACTACTTGAGGGTGTAGCCGGCGTCGACCTTGAGCTCCGTGCCCGTGACGTACCGGGCCTCGTCAGAGGCGAGGAAGACTATGGCGTTGGAGATGTCGACGGGCTCGACGTGGGGGATGGGAAGCGCGTGGACGGCGGTCATGAGCCCCTCGAAGTCCTCCCGTGTCGGGTTCTCGAGGTCCGGCCGGAACAGCCGGTAGAGCGCGTCGTTGAGCACCATGGGCGTGGCCACCGCGGTCGGGTGGACCGTGTTGACGCGGATGCGGTGCTGGCCGAGCTCCAGCGCGAGCGTGCGCATGAGACCGACGACGGCGTGCTTGCTCGCCGTGTACGCGCTGACGTTCTGCGTGCCCTTCAGGCCGGCGGTCGAGCTCGTGAGGACGATCGACCCGCCGTTGCCGGCAGCGATCATGTGCGGAGCAGCCGCCTTAGCGGTGTGCCAAACGCCCTTGAGGTTGATGTCGAGGACGTTGTCCCACTCGACCTCGGGCGTCTCGGCGGCGGGGTTGCCGAACGTGAAGACGCCGGCGTTCGCCGCGACGACGTCGAGCCGACCGCCCAGCTGAGCGACGCCGTCGTCCACTACGGAGCTGACCGCGTCGAAGTCGCGGACATCGGCCCTGGTGGCGACGATGCGGCGGTCGAGGGCCTCGATCTGCCGGACAGTCTCCGCCAGGTCTTCCTCGGTTGGGCCGTCATAGGGGACGGTCTCGACGGACTCGCAGATGTCGAACGTGATGATGTCGGCGCCTTCCTGGGCCAGCCGCAGCGCGTGGCTGCGGCCCTGGCCGCGGGCGCCGCCGGAAACGAGGGCAACCTTGCCCTCGAGACGTCCTGCCATGGGTTCACTCCTCATGCTCGTCGTTGAGCGCCGGCGGAGGCGTCCGTCGGCGGGAGATGCCTTCGGGGATCTCCCGGGGCCGGTGACGGCCACCCGGAAGACCGCCGAACTACTTGGTCGTCGCGCCTGCGTCGACGGGGAGTGTGACCCCGGTGAGGTAGCGGCCCTCGTCCGAGGCGAGGAAGAGCAGGGCGTTGGAGATGTCGACCGGCTCCACCCACGGGATGGGCAGGGCGTTCATCGACTGGGAGATCGGCGCAAAGGCTTCCCGCGAGGGGTTCGGGGCCTCGGGGTCGAACAGCTTCCAGGTGGCCTCGTTCATGATCATCGGGGTGTCCACCTGGGTGGGGTGGATGCTGTTGACCCGGATGTTGTCGGGGGCGAGCTCGAGCGCCATCGTGCGCATGAGGCCCACGAGGGCGTGCTTCGCGGCGACGTAGTGCCCGACGTTCTGGTAGGCCTGCAGCCCGGCCGCAGAGCTCGTCAAGATGATCGAGCCGCCCCGCCCTCCCGCCTTCATGTGGGGCACGGCCGCCTTGGCCGTGTGCCACACACCCGTGAGGTTGACGTCGATCATCGTCTGCCAGGCACTCTCGGAGAGTTCGTGCACGGGCGCCATCTGGCCGGAGATGCCGGCGTTGGCGCTGACGATGTCGAGCCGGCCGAGCTGGGCGACACCGTCGTCGACGGCCGCCTTGAGGGCGTCGTAGTCCCTGACATCTGCCTTGGTGGCAATGATGCGGCGGTCGAGTGCCTCGACCTGCTTGACGGTCTCCGCGAGGTCCTCCTCGGTGGGGCCGGGGTAGGGAACGTGGTTCACGTCCTCGCAGATGTCGACGGTGATGATGTCGGCGCCCTCCTGGGCCAGCCGTACCGCGTGGCTGCGGCCCTGTCCGCGGGCGCCGCCGGTGATGAAGGCGACCTTGCCTTCGAGTCGTCCTGCCATGTCCAGTCCTCCTTGACTTGTGTCGGCCGCCGGCGCCTCGTTGCGCCGGCGGGTCGTGCAGTCCTTGGGGCCGGTGGGGTCTGTGTCAGGCGCACCCTTCGGAACCGCATGCGCATCCGTCTCCGGAGTGGCCGGTCATCAGGACCAGTGGGTTCTCGTTGGACGCGCCAACCGGCGGTCGTTCCGGGACGAAGCCGGCCAGCGGGTTTTCCTCGCACGCACTGACCGGCGGGCGGCCGGGATTGGCCCGCCCGATCGTCACGGGCACCGGCCGGCTCTTCGCCCTGGGGCGAGGCGGAGAGGTGCGGTGGCTGTGGTCTCCGGTCGGCCTGGGCAGCTGTGTGGCATCGTCCCGGGCGCCGAGGAGCTGTTCGCCGAAGCCCTGGACGCACTCCGGGTCGGGCCCGTCGAGCGGGAGCCCGGTGAAGAACTTCGCCGCCATGCACCCGCCGCGGCAGGAGTCGAAGAAGTGGCAGCTCGAGCAGGCGCCGCCCTTCTGGGGGTTGCGCAGCTCGGTGAAGAGCTCCGCGTTGCGCCAGACGTTCTGGAAGCCACCGTCGGTGATGATGTTGCCGGCCTTGAACTCGTCGTGGATGGCAAAGGGGCAGGCGTAGACGTCGCCGACGGGGTCGATGAGGCACACCACCCGGCCGGCGCCGCACAGGTTCAGGCCCGGGAGGGCCTCGCCGTAGGCGGCGAGGTGGAAGAACGAGTCGCCGGTGAGCACGTTCTCGCCGTGGGCGACCAGCCAGTCGTAGAGGTCGCGTTGCTGCTCGGGGCGCGGATGGAGGTCGTCCCAGACGTCCGCGCCGCGCCCGGAGGGCCGCAGGCGCGTGATCCGCAGCGTGGCCCCGTACTCGTCGGCGAGGGCCTTGAACTGGTCGAGCTGCGGGATGTTGTGCCGCGTCATCACCACGGAGATCTTGAAGCCCTCGACCCCGGCGTCGCGCAGGTTCGCCATCGCCCGGACCGCCAGGTCGAAGGAACCCGTGCCGCGGACGGCGTCGTTGACCTCGGCCGTGGCGCCGTCGAGCGAGATCTGCACGTCGATGTAGCCGTTGCCGGCGATGCGCCGCGCCGCCTCGGGGGTGATCCGCACCCCGTTGGTGGAGAACTTCACGCCGACGTCGTGCGCGGTGGCGTACTCGACGATCTCGAAGAAGTCCGGCCGGACCGTCGGCTCACCACCGCCGATGTTGACGTAGAAGACCTGCATCCGCTGCAGCTCGTCGATGATCGCCTTGCACTGCTCGGTGCTCAGCTCGTTGGGGTCACGCCGGCCGGACGCCGAGAGGCAGTGGCTGCACGACAGGTTGCACGCGTAGGTCAGTTCCCAGGTCAAGCAGATGGGGGAATCGAGCCCCTTCTCGAAGTGGTCGATCAGGCTGGGACGCCGCGCTGGTGCGGTCGGTGCCGCCGGGGGAGCGGGCGGGGCGATGATCATCGGGTGCTCACCTCATTCCCTGCGGGCGTGAGCATGTCGCAGGCCACGAGCCGCTGGAGGGCGGCGTCGAAACCCGGCTGCTCCGCCGGGGAGACGCCGGCGGCGGCGCACGCCTTGCGGGCGGTGCTGTGGGAGTCGAGCGTGGTGACGATCTCGAGCAGCCGCCGGTCCTTGAGGAACGTCAGCCTCCGGGTGCCGAAGTGGTAGAGCAGGGCGCCGAACGGCTCCGGCCGGACGGCCACGCCGGGGTGGATGCGCCACCGCGCCTCGGGGTCGAACGTGACGCCCGGCCCACCGGCGACGTGCGAGGTGTCAGTAGACACCGCACATACCGTCGATCGAGACGTCCTCGACGAGGTCCTCGGCCTGCACGGAATCCTGGTTCTCGGTGGGGTCGGTCATGGCTGTCCTCCATTGGACTTCGCATGGACGCGGACTGGGAGTCGCGTCACTTCCGTGGCCCGGACGTTATATGACACCCAGTGACAAATGCAACGGGTTTGGCGAGGATGGTGTCCATGCCATCGATGGAGCCGGCGGAGGACGGAGGGGACGCGCCGTCGCGGCACGGGCGGCCGCCATCGACCACGCACCGTGAGCTCGAGCGCGTGGGTGTCGAGCTGTTCACGCGGCGCGGCTACGCGCACACGAGCGTGGAGGAGATCGCCGACGGCGCCGGCATCTCCCGCCGCACGTTCTTCCGGTACTTCCCCACGAAGGCCGACGTCGTCTGGGGAGACTTCGAGGGCGAGGTCGAGAAGCTGCGGGCGGGGCTGGACAGGGCGCCGGAGGACGTACCGATGATGACGGCGCTGCGCCGTGCCGTCGTCGAGTTCAACCGCGTGCCACCCGAGGAGACGGAGCACCACCGCGCCCGCCTCAAGCTCATCCTCGGCGAGCCCGACCTCATCGCGCGGTCGATGCTGAAGTTCGCGGGTTGGCGGCAGGTTGTCGCGGAGTTCGCCGCCCGTCGGCTGGGGCAGAGCCCGACGGACCTGTTGCCCCAGGTCGTGGGCGAGTGCGCGCTCGGCGCGGCGGTGGCCGCGTACCGACGATGGTTCGCCGACGAGGGTGCCCGGCTGACCGACCTCATGGACGAGGCCTTCATGGCGCTCGAACGGATGGATCCCGCCATCCCCCGGACCGCCGCCGAGGAGGGGCGGTGAGGCTCGTCGACGCCACGTGGCCCGAGGTGGAGGCGGGCGGGCGCCGCGTGCTCGTGGTGCCGGCGGGGGCGGTCGAGCAGCACGGGCCTCATCTGCCGCTCGATACGGACGCCCTCATCGCCGAGCGCGTCGCCGCGGCCGTCCACGACGGGCGCGCCGACGTCGGTCTCGCGCCCGTGATCTCCTACGGCGCGAGCGGGGAGCACGCCGACTTCCCGGGCACCCTGTCGATCGGCGAGCAGGCGCTGCACGACGTCATCGTCGAGCTCGTCCGGCACGTCGCGCGGGACTGGGCGGCGGTCATGGTCGTCAACGCTCACGGCGGTAACGCCCGGGCCCTGGCTCGGGCGCGCGTCCTGTGCGCGTACGAGGGCCGGCGCCTCGCGGTCCACCACGTGGGTCTGCCGGGGATGGACGCGCACGCCGGCAGGTCCGAGACGTCGCTGCTGCTCCACCTGGACCCTGCACGCGTGCGCGCAGAGCTCGCCACGGCCGGCGCTGCGGCACCGGTCGCGGACCTGTTGCCCCGTCTGCGCGCGGAGGGTGTCCGGGCGGTGAGCCCCACCGGGGTGCTCGGGGACCCCCGGGGGGCGAGCGCGGCGGAGGGCGCCCAGCTCTTCGGCGAGGTTGTCGCGCGGGCGCTCGCGGCTCACGACCGCCTCGCCGGCTCCACGGCGGACGGGTAGCACCCCGTGCGCGACGGACTCGTTGCCGACTACGTCGTCGTCGGCGCCGGCGCGGCGGGCTGCGTCGTCGCCGACCGACTCAGCGAAGACGGCGCGCACACGGTGCTGCTCCTCGAAGCGGGGACCAGACCACGCCATCCCCTCGTCCCGGTCCCGATGGGGTTCGTGGTCACGATGCAGTCATCGCGGCTCACATACCGGTACGTGACCGGGCCGCTGGCCAACGGGCGTCCCCAGACGTGGCTCCGCGGCCGGGGCCTCGGCGGCTCGACGACGATCAATGGCTCGATGTACCTGCGCGGAGAGCGCCACATCTACGAGCGCCTCGGCGTCGAGCTCGGGCCCAACTGGGCATGGCCAGCGTGGGAGCGGGCGTTCCGGGCGATCGAGCGGCGCCTGCCGGTAGCACCGACACCCGGGGGCGACGGCGTCGCCGCCGCGGTGGCCGGTGCACTCGCCTCGGCCGGCATGCCGGCGGTCGCGGACCTCAACGCCGCGACGGGAGCGCGCTCCGGAGCAACACCGGCCACCGTCCGGCGCGGGCGGCGCGTGACCGCCGCCACGGCGTTCCTGGACCGTGCGCGACGGCGTGCGAACCTTGCGGTGCTCACCGGGGCGCGGGCGGCTCGCCTGGTGCTCGACGGCGCGCGGGCCGTCGGCGTAGTCGTCGCCCACGACGGGGCGGCGGTGCTCCACCGGGCCCGGCGGGAGGTCGTGGTCTGCGCCGGCGCGCTCGAGACGCCGCTGCTGCTGGAACGCTCGGGCATCGGGAACGGCGGCGTGCTGCGGGGCGCGGGGATCGAGCCGCTCGTCGAGTGCCCCGCGGTAGGCGAGGGCCTGATCGAGCAGCGTGCCGTGACCGTCAAGGCGCGACTGCGGGACGGCCTCGGTGTCGGGCCGCTGCTCGACCACCCCGCGAAGGTGGCCGCCCAGGCCGCCCGGTACCTGCTCACCCGCGGCGGTCCGCTGGCCTCCGGCCCCTACGAGCTCGCCGCGCTCGCCGCCAGCACCGCCGACGGGGTGCCCGACCTCCAGATCCTCGCCACGATGCTGGCGACCGACGACAGCGGGCTGCGCGTGGCCGATCATCCGGGCCTGATGATGCAGGGCTACGTGCTCCAGCCCACCACCGCCTGCTCGGTCCACGTCGGCGGCCCCCTGCCGACCGACCCGCCACGGATCGACGCCGCCGGGCTCGCCACCGACCACGACCGGCACCTGTCGCGCGTGGTGCTCGACCGCATCCGGGAGGTGCTGGCCTCGTCCGCGCTCGGCGGCGTCGTCGTCGGCGAGACGGTCCCGGGCGACGGGGTGCGGACGGACGACGACGTCGCCAGGCACGCCCTCGACGCCGGGTCGGGGATCTTCCATGCCGTCGGCTCGTGCGCCGTCGGTCGCTCGGAGGATTCGGTCGTGGACGCCCGGCTGCGCGTGCGCGGCGTCGGCGGCCTCCGCGTGGCCGACACCTCGGTATTCCCGCGGCAGCCGTCGGGTGGGACCGCCGCTCCCACCATGGCGCTCGGCCATCTGGCCGGCGAGCTCTTGCTGGAGGAGGTGGGGTAGGCCCCACAACGTCGACAATGGGGATCACGCGTGCGACCGGCCGGCCGTTGTCGGCGATGATGAACCTGGCCTTGGCGCGAGAGGCGCGTTCGCCTCGGTTCGCATGAGCCCCCTAGTTTCCCTTGGTCTACTCGCGCGTCATTTCCAGATCGACTGGCCCACGGCGAGACAGCCAGGCCGAGCTCAGAGCAACCCGGTTGCACGGGTGGGCGGCGTCGCGAAGTTCCTGCCTGGCGCCGCGGTGGAGGCCATCATCGGCGGCTCGTTCTACGCCGATACCGGCATGGCCCCCGGCCTGCTGCCTTCGTGGGAAGGCCTGCTGGTGCTGCTCCGCTACGCGGTGCTGTTCGCCGCGGCCGGCCGGCTGACCACCCGGCGCCGTGACTCACCTAACCGCTTCCCCTAACCCACCGCCGAGACGTCACTTCTGCATCGACAGGTCGATCGACCGCTCGCTCCAAGAGTGACCTGTCGCGGCGAAGGCGAGACTTGGAAGGCGAGACTTGACGGAGCCCATGGGTGCGCGTGCGGCGGGACTCAGAGCCAGTCGAGCGTCTCCGGGTCCTCGGCGCCGCCGAAGAAGCGGTCCAGCACCCGCCTGAACACCGGCTCGTCGGGCGCCGCCCGCGCGAACAGCGTCATCGACGAGCGCAGCTTGACGGCGTCGATGCCGCCGAGGATCGTCTCGGCGTCGGGCGCATCGCTCTCGGCCACCGCCCGCGCGCACTCGCGCAGCCGCGGCCCCAGCACCTGGTGATCCAGGTACGCCTTCGCCTCGCCGAGCGAGGCGATGGCGTAGCGGCGGGACATCTCGCTGCTGCCGAGCCCGGCGATCTGCGGGAAGACGAACCACATCCAGTGGCCGGTCTTGCGGCCGCGGCGCAGCTCGCCGAGCGCCTGGTCGTAGACGCCGCCGCCCTGCGCGGTGACGAAGCGCTGGAGGTCGTGCTCGTCGGCCATGGCCCTTGCCCCTTCCAGCAGACACACCACATCCGGCCGAGGCGGCGGTTGCTCCGTGCCTCGAGCGGCGAGTTCCGCTTGCGGCTCGTACGGTCGAAGTGTCCCAACCGAACGAGAGGAGCACATGATGGCGGACCTGAACGGCAAGCGGATCGCCTTCCTGGCCACGAACGGCTTCGAGGACTCCGAGCTGACCTCGCCCTGGGAGGCGGTGACGTCCGCCGGGGCGACGGCGACCCTGGTCTCGTCCGAATCCGGCACCATCACGGGCAAGAAGGGCCACGAGGCCACGGTCGACCTGTCGGTCGGCGAGGCGAACGCCGACGACTTCGACGGGCTGGTGCTGCCCGGTGGCGTGGTCAACGGCGACAAGATCCGCATGGACGAGAGGGCGGTGGCCTTCACCCGAGCCTTCTTCGAGCAGCAGAAGCCGGTCGGGGTGATCTGCCACGGCGGCTGGATCCTCACGGACGCCGACGTGGTCAAGGGCCGCACGATGACCTCCTACCCGAGCCTGCGTACCGACCTGCGCAACGCCGGCGCGAACTGGGTGGACGAGGAGGTCGTGGTCGACGCCGGCCTCGTCAGCAGCCGCACCCCTTCCGACCTGCCCGCGTTCAACGCCAAGGTCGTCGAGGAGATCGCCGAGGGCAAGCACGCCGAGCAGAAGGCCGAGCAGCGGGCCTGAGGCGGCTCTCCGGCAGCTGACCGGCACGGACCTTCCGATCCGCGGTCGCAGAAACGATGTGGCCCGGCGCCGGCACCCGGCGCCGGGCCCACGCGTCCGCGGCCTTCCCCGATCAGCCGCTGAGACGTCCGCGTCAGCGCCCTCCGACGTCGAGCAGCTCGATCCGCACTCGCGCCGTGTCGCCTGCCGTGAGCTGCTCGGCCCGCCGGACCGCCTTCTTGATGGGCAGCACGTAGGTGCCCTCCGTCTTGCTGGGGAAGATCGACGTCCGCCAGACGCTGCCGCCGACCGTGACCTCGACGCGCACCGAGCCGAAGCCCCGGGAGAAGGGCGCGGTGAGCTCGTCCACCTCGTCGGCGATGTCCGTCGGTAGGGAGACGAAGGTCCACGTGTCGGCCTGCCGCGCGTCCCAGACCCACAGCGCCGCGTCGAAGTCGTAGGTCACGGTGGGCATGCTGGCGCCGGCGGGTCGATGAGGTCAACGGCCGCAACCGGCACGGCTTCCGCCCCAGCGAGCTTGCCACCCCGGGATTCACGCATCCCGCCACTCGCCCTTCGCTACGTTGGCGCGACGTCGGACAGTCCGGGAGGAACGATGAGGGTGCTGATCGCCGGGGCTACCGGCGCGATCGGCAGACCGCTGACCCAGCGGCTGCTCGCCGGCGGCCACGAGGTCGTGGGCCTCACGCGCCACGACGACGGCGCGCGCCGCCTCCAAGCCGCCGGCGCCGAGGGCGTCGTGGCCGACGTCCTCGACCGCGACGGGGTCCTGCGCGCGCTCGACGGTGTGCGCGCCGACGCCGTCGTCCACCAGGGCACGGCCCTCAGCCGGACACCCATGCGCCACCGGGACCTGTATCCGACGGACCGCCTGCGCACCCGCGGCACGGCCAACCTGCTCCAGGCGGCTCGACAGGTCGGCGCCCGGCGGTTCGTCACGCAGTCCTTCCTGTACGTCTACGGCTTCGTCGACCACGGGGACGGGGCGCTGACGGAGGACGCGCCGCTCGGTCCCGCCGGGGGCGGCCGCTTTGACGTCCACGTCGCCGCGATGCGGGCCAACGAGCAGCACGTCCTGGCCGCGCCGGACCTCGACGGCGTCGCGCTGCGGTACGGGTTCTTCTACGGCTCCGAGCCGGGGACGCACTGGCTGCTGGGCATGGCCGCGAAGCGACGCCTGCCCGCGCCGAGGCGGGGCAGCGCCATGTCCGCGGTGCACCTCGACGACGCCGCGGCCGCGACCGTCGCCGCCCTCGAGCGCGCGCGGCCGGGTCAGGCCTACAACGTCGCCGACGACCACCCCCTGACGTGGACGGAGTACCTCGACGCCGTCGCCGTGGCCGCCGGCGCTCCGCCCCCGCCGCGGCTGCCGGACGCCGCCTTCCTCGCCTCGCCCTACCTCGGCACGATCATCACCCGCGCGAGCATCCGGCTCGACAACGGCAAGGCCAGGCGCGAGCTCGGCTGGGCGCCGGCGTACCCGAGCGTCCGCGAGGGGATGGCCGCCGTGGCGCAGACCTGGCGAGGAGGACGGCACTAGTGGCGGTGCCTCCCGCAGCACTTTCCGTGCGCGGATGAGCCGGACCCGCAGCCGGGGCCTCGCCGGGCAGTGCCCTTCTTCGTAACGCGGCTGCGCGGGGTACACCCGGCGGGTCGTGACGCCTCAGGTGGTGGCGGGCGCCGGCTCCGCGGCGAGGTGGAACGTCACGGCGAAGCGACCCAGGAGCTCGGCGTCGCCGTCGAGCACGCGCACGATGCCCCGGTCGTTCGCCTGGGCGGGGAGACCTCGCCGGAGATCACCGCGCGGATCCCGGGTCCGGCGGCAAAGGCCAAGTCGCGCCGGGGAGCGGCGCCCGCGTGACGGTGAGGGCGCCGTCGGCGACGGCGAGGGTGAGGACGACATCGCCGATGTGCGCCTCGCACGTCGTGGGCGGCAGTGCCGCGGCGGCCTCCGGACGGAACCCGGTGCGCAGCGCGATGGTCATCGAGTCGGCGGTGACGACGTCCCCCGGGTCCGGCTCGCCCATGGCCCTGAAGCTCCACCGCCCCAGCGCCAGGACGACGTCCTCGAGCCCGCGCCCGAACTCGGTGAGCTCGTAGACGAGGCCGTGGGCGAGCGGGACGCGGTGGATGACGCCCGCCGCCTGCAGCTCCTTGAGCCGGGTGCTGAGGATGTTCGTCGGGATGCGGGGGAGGCCCTGCTTGAGGTCGGTGCAGCGCCGCGGTCCCACGAGCAGGTCGCGGACGATGAGCAGGGCCCATCGTTCGCCGACCAGCTCGAGGGCCGTGACGACACCGCAGTACTGGCCGTAGCTCCGGGCGCCCATCGGTCAGGCGCCCGCCTCCTGCTGTCCCTGCTGCGCCATGTACGCCTCGGGGCCTTGCTCCGCGGCGACGGAGTCCATCCAGACGGCGCTGAACAGGTTGCCGTCCGGGTCTTCGAAGTCGCGGGCGTACATGAACCCGTAGTCCTGGGCCTCGCGGTGCTCGGTGCCGCCGGCGGCGACGGCGCGCTCGAGGATCGCGTCGACCTCGCCCCGGCTCTCCCGGCTGAACGCGGTCTCGACCTGCAGGGAGGTGTGCGGGCGATTCATTACGACACTGGCCGGAAGGGGTTCGGCGGCAACCCTCCGCCAGTAACGTGAGGCGCGACCGCGAGACGCGGCCCGGTGCCGGCACGGCGTCGGGGCCCAGTGAAGCGAGGACGGCAGTGACCGCGACGACGGCCGACGGCGTGATCGCCGTCGAGCACCTCACCAAGGAGTTCGGCGCCGTGCGCGCGGTGGGCGACCTCTCGTTCACCGTCCGCCCCGGCCGCGTGACGGGCTTCCTGGGGCCGAACGGGGCCGGGAAGACCACCACGCTGCGGATCCTGCTCGGCCTGGTGCGGCAGACGGCGGGCACGGCAACCATCGGCGGCCGGACCTACGCCGAGCTGCGGCGCCCGATGCGCACCGTCGGCGCGGCGCTCGAGGCGGCCAGCTTCCACCCCGGCCGCAGCGCTCTGGACCACCTCCGCGTCTACGCCCCGCAGGTGGGGGTGGGCGACGCCCGGTGCCGGGAGGTGCTCGACCTCGTCGGCCTGGGGCCGGTCGCGGACCGCAGGGTCGGCGGCTTCTCGCTGGGCATGCGCCAGCGCCTGGGGCTGGCGACGACCCTGCTGGGCGGCCCGCGCGTGCTGGTGCTGGACGAGCCGGCGAACGGGCTGGACCCCGAGGGCATCGCGTGGCTCCGGCGGATGCTGCGGTACCTGGCGGACGAGGGCCGCACGGTCCTCGTCTCCAGCCACGTGCTCTCGGAGGTCGAGCAGACCGTCGACGACGTCGTCATCATCGCCCGCGGTGCGCTCGTGCACACCTCCCCCCTCGCCGAGCTCGCGGCGCTGGCGGAGCCGAGCGTTCGGGTCGTCTCGCCGGACGCCGCCGGCCTGGCCGAGCTCATCACCCGCGAGGGCTGGGCCGACAGGCTCGACGGCGAGTCTCGGCCGGGGGTCGCCGTCGCCGTCGTCCGCCGCGTCTCCGCGGCCGAGGTCGGCGCGCGGGCGTACGCGGCGGGCCTGGAGGTGCACGAGCTGGTCCCGCGCGAGATCGGGCTCGAGGACATCTTCCTGCGGCTGGTCGGGGAGCGAACGGCCGACGTCCCAGCGGGAAGGAGCCGGCGATGAATGCCGCGCTGGTCACCGAGTACCGCAAGCTCGTCAGCACCCGCCTGTGGTGGGTGCTGCTGGCGGCCATGGCCGCCTACATGGCGTTCCTCGCCGCGATCCTGGCGTGGGTGCTGGCGCAAGACCCGGCCGCGATGACCGGCGGGATACCCGGGGCCGAGCCGGCCGGCCCGATGCCGGTCGAGCAGGTGGCGCGCACCATCTACACCACCGCCACCTCCCTGGGGTACGTCTTCCCCGTGGTCGTCGGCGCGCTGGCCATGACCAGCGAGTTCCGCCACCAGACGATCACGCCCACGCTGCTGGCCGAGCCGCGCCGCACGCTGGTCCTCACCGCGAAGATGCTCTCCAGCGTCGCCGTCGGGCTGCTGTTCGGACTCGTGGGCACCGCGGCAACCGTCGGCGCCGGCGCGGGCGTGCTCGCCCTGCTCGGGGAGCCGACCTACCTCACCGACCCGGTGGTGCTGCGCAGCGCGGGCCTGTCCGTGCTCGCCCTGACCGTGTGGACGGTGGTGGGCGTCGGGTTCGGCACCTGGCTGACCAACCAGGTCGCCGTCATCGTCGTGCTGCTCGCCTTCACCCAGTTCGTCGAGCCGATCCTGCGCGTCGTCCTGGGCCAGGTGGACGCGCTGGCGGGCGTCGCGAAGTTCCTGCCCGGCGCGGCGGGGGAGGCCATCACGGGCAGCTCCTTCTACGCCGACTCCGGCCTCGCCGCGGGGCTGCTGCCGTCCTGGGCGGGCCTGCTCGTGCTGCTCGGCTACGGGCTCGTGTTCGCCCTGGTCGGGCGGCTCACGACGCTGCGGAGCGACATCACCTGAAACCCGGCCCCCAACGCTGAGACGTTAGTTGTGCATCGACGGGCCAAGTGACCGGTCGGTGCGCGATCGACATCTCGTCGATGACAACCGAGATGCAACGCGCTCGCGATGCCGTCGCGGCGCTGAGGCACGAGCGCGCTGGTCGTTGACGCCGGCGTCCTGGTCGTCGCACTCGCGGACGATGGTGACGACGGGGATCGCGCGAGGCCGCGGCTTCGAGGGGAGCGGCTCGCCGTCCCCGAGCTGGCCGATCTCGAGGTCGCGTCGGTCCTGCGGTGCCGTCTCGACGCGGGCGCCGTCGACCTGCGCCGGGCGACCTTGGCCCTGGAAGACTTACGTGCGATCCCTGCGCTGCGGGCCCCTCACCAGCCTCTCCTGGTCGGGCATGGGAGCTGCGTGACAACCTGACCGTCCGCCGTCTACGTCGCGCTCGCCGAAGCGCTCGGGGCGGACCTGCTCACGGGGGATCGGCGGCTCGCCGGGGCGCCGGGGGTGCGGTGCGCCGTCGAGGTGCTCACGCCTTCGCACTGAGTTGCTCGCCCGTCGGGCGGGCCGTTGAGCCGCGATGTCCCCGGGCGTCGTTAGAGTCGCGCCCGTGAGCATGCTCCGCACCGCTCTGGCCGCCCAGCGGCTGTCCGAGGCGAGCCCCGCCTGGTCGCTCCTGCGCGCCCAGCACGCCGGACCGGTCGTCGCCATGCTCGGTGCCCACCTCGCCGGCGACGAGAAGCGGCTGCCCGCGCCGGTGCTCTTCGAGCGCCTGGAGGAGGATCTCGCCGTCCTCCGCGACCACGGGTTCGACCTGCCGCGGACCGCGCAGGCGTACTGCGCCACCTGGCGCGACGCCGGCTTCCTCATCCGGCGGGCGGCGGAGGGCGCGCGCGAGGAGACGTTCGAGCTCTCCGCCGGCGCCCTCACCGCGATCCGCTTCGTCACCCAGCTCATCGACCCACCCCAGTCGGTCACCGAGTCGCGCCTGTCCACGATCCTCGAGCGCGTCCGCGAGCTCGCCGTGCTGACCGACCCCGACGCCACCTCCCGCCTCGCGGCCCTGCAGGAGCAGCGCGACCGGCTCGACGCCGAGATCGCCCGCGTCTCCGCCGGGGACTTCGAGGTGCTCGCGCCGGAGCGGGCCGTGGAGCGGGCCCGGGACATCCTCACGCTCGCCGAGGAGCTGCCCGCGGACTTCGCCCGGGTGCGCTCCGAGATGGAGCAGCTCAACCGCTCGCTGCGCGAGCGGCTCATCGAGCAGGCCGACTCGCGCGGCACCGTGCTGGACGACATCTTCCGCGGCGTCGACCACCTCGCCGAGTCCGACGCCGGGCGCAGCTTCACCGGCTTCTACTCCCTCATCCTCGACGCCGAGCGCAGCACCGCGTTCGAGGACGACGTCGCCGGGCTGCTCGACCGGCCGTTCGCGGCCGAGCTGGCGCCCGCCCAGGCCCGCGTGCTGCGCCGCATGCTGCCCTCCCTCCAGGACCGCAGCGCCGAGGTCCACGACGTCATGACCGCCTTCAGCCGCAGCCTGCGCCGGTTCGTGCAGAGCCAGGAGTTCCAGGAGGACCGGCGCATCAACCGCCTGCTCCGCGAGGCGCTGCGCGACGCCATGGGACTGCCCGACAGCGTCCCGCCCTACCAGCGCACCACCCTTCGCCTGGACCTGGCCGCCGTGCCGCTGGACTCCGTCGCCGTCCTGCGGCTGCACAACCCCGCCGACTCCGAGACGACGACGGACGTCACCACCCGCGAGGCCCCGCCCGTGGACGTCGCCGCCCTGCGCGAGCTGTCGCGGGCCGCGGAGATCGACATGGCGGAGCTGACCGGCAACGTCAACGACGTCCTCGCCCGCCGCGGCCCCGTCACCATCGCGGAGGTCCTCGCGGAGCGCCCCGCCACCCAGGGCGTGGCCAGCGTCGTCGGCCTGCTCGTCCTGGCGGAGCAGCACGCGGCCGCGCTCGACGGCGGGGAGACCGTTCGCTGGACGTCCACCACCGGCGTGCCGCGCACCGGCACCGTCCCGCTGTACCTGTTCGAGGAGGCCCTGCCATGACCGAGCAGCTCATCGACGCCGTCACGCCCGCCGCCGCGGCGACGCCCGCCGCCGCGGCCGCGGCGGACGGTCCGGACGCCGCGGGCGAGCCGGGCGCCCTGTGGCCGGGCGACACCGGCACGCTGCGGGAGGCGTCGCGTCGCGCCCTGGTCCAGCTGCTGCGCGGCCCGTACCTGTCCGCCCGGCGCCAGGGCCACCTGTGGAACGCCCTGCTCAACGACGAGGGCGCCATCCGCTCGCGGCTGGCGGACCTGTTCCTCGACCTCGTGGTCGACACCCAGGCGCAGGTGGCCTTCGTCCGCAACGCCGAGCCCGACGGCCTCGACGCGCCCCGGGTAGTGCGGTCCGCGCCGCTGACGTTTCTGGACACCGCGCTGCTCCTGCACCTGCGCCAGCAGCTGCTCCAGGCGGGCGGCGCCGAGCGCGTGATCGTCGGCGCCGACGAGGTCGCCGACCAGCTGCAGGTCTACCGGGGCAAGGACAACGCCGACCCGGCGCTGTTCGGCAAACGCATCAACGCCTCCTGGGGCAAGCTCGAGAAGTACGGCATCCTCGCGCGCACCAGCACCGAGGGCCGGTTCGAGGTCTCCCCGGTCCTGCGCCTGGTGTTCAGCGCCGAGGAGATCGCCGCCGTGCAGGCGGAGTACGCCCGGCTCGCGGCACGGACCGACGACGGTGCCCCGCCGCCGGCCTCGCCGGAAGCGACGCCCGACGAGGACGCCGCCGCCGGCGCCGCAGCCGACGAGGGGGACCAGTGAGCGCCGTCGACGTGGTCCATCCCGGCCAGTGGCGGCTGGACCGCGTCGAGGTGGTCAACTGGGGCACCTTCGACGGCCACCACCGCCTCGACGTCGCCCGCAAGGGCTTCCTGCTCACGGGCCACTCCGGCTCGGGGAAGTCCTCGCTCGTGGACGCCGTCGCCGCGGTGCTGGTGCCGCGCGGCAAGCTGCGCTTCAACGCCGCCGCGGCCGACGGCGCCTCCCGGCGCGCCGACCGCACCACGGCCAGCTACGTGCGCGGCGCGTGGCGCCGCCGCGCGGACGAGACCACCGGCGAGGTGGTCAGCGACTACCTGCGCCCGGGCGCGACCTGGAGCGGCATCCTGCTGCGCTACGCCGACGGCGCCGGCGGCACGGTCTCCCTCGTCAAGCTCTACCACCTGCGCCGCGGCGCCAACACCGCCGCCGAGGCCGCCGAGCTGCACGTGCTGCTCCAGGAGCCGGTCGACCTGCTCGACTTCCAGCCGTTCGCCCGCGCCGGCCTGGACGTGCGCCGGATCAAGGCGACCTGGCCCAAGGCCACCGTGACCGACAAGCACTCGGCCTTCTCCGCCCGGTTCTGCCGCCTGCTCGGCATCTCGGGGGAGAGCGCGCTGATCCTGCTGCACAAGACCCAGTCCGCGAAGAGCCTGGACAACCTCGACGACCTCTTCCGCAACTTCATGCTCGACGAGCCCCAGACCCGGCGGATGGCCGAGACCGCCGTCGCCCAGTTCGGCGAGCTCTCCCAGGCGCACGGGCTGGTCGTCGAGGCCCGGCGTCAGGTCGAGGCGCTGGCGCCGCTGCCCGGGCGCGCCGCGGCCTACGACCAGCACACCGCCGCGGCGGCGCGGGCCGCCGAGCTGCGGCGCGCGCTCGAGCCCTTCGCCCGGTCCTGGAAGCACGCGCTCGCCGAGCAGGAGCGGGTCGGGGCGGAGGCCGCCCTGCACACCGCCGAGCACGAGCTCGCCCTCGCCGAGGCGGCGACGGCGGAGGCCCAGCGAGGCCTCGACGTCGCTCGCCGGCTCGTGGCCGAGCGCGGCGGCGGCGCGCTCGAGGTGCAGCGCATGCAGGTCACCCTGGACGAGAAGGCGGTCTCGGCCGCCACCGCCGCCCGTGCCCGGCTCGCCGAGGACCTGGCCGCCGTCGGCATCATCGTGCCGACCACGTTCGGAGAGTACGAGGAGTTGCGCGCCACCGCCCGCGCGGAGCGCGACCGCCTCGCAACAGACCAGGAACGGCGGCGGGAGGCCGCCCTCCGGCTCCACGAGGAGGCAGCCGATCTGCGCCGGCGCAAGGAGACCATCGACCGGGAGCTCCGGGCCCTCAAGGGCGCCCGCTCCAACCTCGGCTCCCGGCTCCTCGATGCCCGCCGGATGATCTGCCACGAGACCGGGCTCACGGCCGCCACGCTGCCCTTCGCCGGCGAGCTCCTCCAGGTCCGGCCCGAGCACGCCGTATGGACCGGGGCCATCGAGCGGGTGCTGCGGCCGCTGGCCACCGTGATGCTCGTGCCCGCCGCGCACCGCGACGCGGTCGCCGCCGCCGCGGACCGCCTCCATCTGGGCACCCGTCTCGCCTTCGAGGCCGTGCCCAGCCAGGTCGATCCGCCGCGCCCGGCCCGCGCCGACGACTCGCTCGTGCACCGCGTGGAGGTCGCGGCCGGGCCGATGGCGCCGTGGCTCCACGCGACGCTGTCCCACCAGTACGACTACGCCTGCGTTGAGGACGCGCGCGACCTGCACGGGTTCGACCGCGCCGTGACCCGGGCCGGGCAGGTCAAGCGCGGCCGCGGGCGTTACGAGAAGGACGACCGCTTCCGCGTGGACGACCGCGGCCGGTGGGTGCTCGGATCCGACAACACCGCCAAGGTCGAGCACTTCCTCGGCGAGCTGCGCCAGGTCACCACCGCGCTCGACGCGGTGCGCGCCAAGCTGGCCGCCGCCGAGCGCGAGCGTGACCAGGCCCAACGCCGCGCCGACGTGCTCGCGGCGCTCGGGCGTCACGAGTGGTCCGAGCTCGACGTCGAGGCCGCGGCGAACGCCCTCGATCGCAGCCGCACCCGCCTGGCGGAGCTGCGGCACGGCAACACGGACCTGCGCGCCGCCGAGCACGAGGAGCAGCAGGCCGCCCGGGCCCTCGACGACGCCCGCGACCACGAGCGGGGCCGGCGCGACGCCGTCGCCACCGCCCGCGCGGCCCTGGAGCAGCTCGACGCGGTCCTCGCCGACCTCGCCCCCTCCGTCGACGCCGCGCCCGTCCCGCACCAGGGCGAGCTCGAGCGGCGCTTCCACGAGGCGAAGACCACCCGCGTCATCACGCACGCCATGATCGACAAGATCGCCCTAGCTGTGGCCACCGGCCTGGAGGCGGAGCGCGACGCGGCGTCGGAGGCCGCCCGCGAGGCGGAGAAGGCGATCACCCGGATCACCGGGGACTTCCGCCGCCGCTGGCCGGCCCTGGCCGGCGACCTCACCGACCACATCGACGACCGGGCGGGCTTCCTCGACATTCACGCCCGCCTCCAGGCCGACCGGCTGCCCGAGTTCGAGCAGCGGTTCTTCGACCTGCTCGAGAGCCAGTCGCGGCGCAACGTCGGCCAGCTCGCGAACGAGATCCGCCGCGCCCCGGCGGAGATCCGCGAGCGGATCGCCCCCGTGAACGCATCCCTGCGTCGCTCGCGCTTCGACGAGGGCCGCTACCTGCAGATCAAGGTCGACGACAACCGCTCCGCGGCCGCGCGCGAGTTCCTCGCCGACCTGCAGACCATCGCCTCGGACTCCTGGATGGACCGCGACCGCGACTCGGCCGAGGCCACCTTCGCGGTCATGGAACGGCTCATGCATCGGCTGATGTCCTCCGAGGGGGGCGACCGCGCCTGGCAGGAGCTGTGCCTCGACACCCGCCGGCACGTGCGGTTCACCGGCGTGGAGGTCGACGAAGCCGGCCAGGTGGTCAGCGTGCACGACTCCGGCTCGGGCCTGTCCGGCGGGCAGAAGCAGAAGCTCGTGGTCTTCTGCCTGGCCGCGGCGCTGCGCTACCAGCTGGCGGCCGACGCCGAGGAGACCCCCACGTACGGCACCGTCATCCTCGACGAGGCCTTCGACAAGGCCGACTCGGCCTTCACCCGGATGGCCATGGACATCTTCCAGGAGTTCGGCTTCCACATGGTCCTGGCCACGCCCCTGAAGCTGCTGCAGACCCTCGAGGACTACGTCGGCGGGATCGGCCTGGCCACCTGCCGGGACCGCCGCCAGTCGAGCGTCGGGGTGGTCGCCATCGACGACGCGGGCCTGGTTGCGGCCATGGCCGAGAGCGGGGCGTCCGCCGTCGCCGAGACGCTGCCGCTGGACCTGCCGTCGTGAGGGCGATGGTGGGCGTCGCCGAGGTGCGCGAGGAGGCCCGGAAGCGGTACGACCGGCTCGGCGCCACGTGGGCGATCGCCGCGGCGACTGGCGGCCTCGACGGCGCCGCCCTCCTCGACCGGCCCCTGCACGCGCCCACCGAGGCGGCCGCGCTGGCGGACCAGGCCGGCGCCGTGGCCTGGGTGCGGTCCTGGCGGGAGGCCGGCGTGCCCGGCGTGCGGTGGGCGCGGCGCCGGTGGGCGAGCGTCGGCGCGCAGGACGTGCCTGAGCGCGTCCGGCTCGAGGACCCGGCCCTGGTCGCCGAGCTCGCCGGCCGGGCGCGGCACTGGCGCGACCTGTCCGGCCGGGTCGCCGCGCTGCTCGAGGAGTGGCCGGCGGTGGAGGCGGTCGTGCGCCGGCACGCCCGCGCCGTCGCCGCGCTGCCCGGCGCCGACTTCGCGCGCCTGCAGGAGGTGCTGCGCTGGCTGGTGGCCCATCCGCGGTCGGGCCGCTACATCCGCCAGCTGCCCGTGCGCGGCGTGGACACGAAGTGGGTGGAGCGCCACCGCGGCCTGGTCGCCGGGCTGTTCGGGGCGCTCACCGGCTCGGACGACCTCGGGCTGGCGCGCCCGCCCGAGCTCGTGCGGGTGCGCTTCCTCGACGCCGCGCTGGCGCCGGGCGGCCTGGTCGACGTGTCGGCGCCGATCGAGCAGCTCGACGCCCTGCCGGTCCGGCCCCGGACCGTGTTCGTCTTCGAGAACCTCGAGTCGGTGGTGGCCATGCCGGCGGTGCCTGGTGCCGTCGTCGTCCACGGCGGCGGCTACGCCGTGGACCGGCTGGCCCGGATCGGCTGGGTCAGCGAGGGCCGGGTGCTGTACTGGGGTGACCTGGACAGCCACGGGTTCGCCATCCTGGACCAGCTCCGCACCAGCTGCCCGCAGGCGGAATCGGTGCTCATGGACCTAGAGACCCTCGAGGCGCACCGCGACCTGTGGGTGCCCGAGCCGGCGCCGAGCCGGGCGGCGCTGACCCGGCTCACCCCCGAGGAGGCCGAGGTCCTGGCCCGGCTCCGCGCCGAGGGCGACGTGCGCCTCGAGCAGGAGCGGCTCGACTGGGCGCCCAGCGTGCAACGCCTGGTGGCGATCGCCGTGCCCGTTTAGCTCCGTCTAGCCCCCGGCGGCCCGCCGAACGCCGTAGGTGAGGTGCACGAACTGCCCGAACCGCTCCGCGCTGCGCAGCTCGAGCGTGTCCGACTCGACCCGCCGGGGGAGCAGCGGCCGCCCGCCCGGCAGCGTCACGGGCGCCACCGACACCTGGACCTCGTCGAGCGCGCGGGCGTCGAGAAACTGCCCGGCCAGGTCCCCGCCGCCCATCACCCACACGTCCTTCTCGCCCGCCGCCCGAACCACCTCCGGCAGCGCGTCGGCCACGGCGCCGCGCACGAAGCGCACGTCGGCGCCCTCCGGGGCCGGCAGGGATCGGGTGGTGAAGACGAACGCCGGCAGGCTCGCCATGTACCCGAGCTCCTGCCAGCGCCCCCGCTGCTCCAGGATCCGCTCCTGCCGCAGGATCCACTCGTACGTGGTCGAGCCCATGACGATCGCCCCCATGCCGCGCAGGAACGCCTCGGTGTCCGGGGCCTCGCCGCCGCCGACGGCGAAGAGCCAGCTCAGGGAGTCCTGCTCGTCGGCGAGGAAGCCGTTCAGCGTCGATGCGGTGTTGTAGATCACTCGCGCCATGGGGTGGAGGCTAGCGGCGCGTCACGTCGTCAAGGGCACGACCGCGACCACCGAGGTGCCGGCGCCCGATGCGCTCACCACGCGCAGCCGCCGCCGGTCCGAGCGCACCTCCGCGTGCGACAGGCTGGACTCGCGGTCACTGCCGCCTGCACGGGTGACGTATGTCGGGTTCCCTGGAGAGCTCACCCGGCGACGTCGATCGCCCGGTTCAGCCAGACCGACGTGACCTCCATGCCGACGCGCTCGTACAGGCCCAGTGCCCCGGTGCGCGAGTCCGTGCTGAGCTCCGACCGGGTCGCGCCGTGCGCGCGGGCCTGGGCGAAGGCGTCCGCGAGCAGCGCCCGCGCCAGGCCGAGCCCTCGCCGGTCCCGGTGCACGGCGACCTTGTCGACGTAGCCGAGCTCCCCGGCCAGGAAGACGACGACGGCGCCCACCACCTCGCCGTCCGGCCCGACGGCGACGCGCAGGTTCCACGGCGCGAACCCCGGCCGGCCCAGCACCTGGGCGGCGAAGTCCGCGAAGGGCTGACGCTCCCGGACCGACCACTCCAGGAAGGCGTCCTCGATGACGGTCCAGGCGGCGCGGTGGTCGGCCCCGGTCGCCTCCCGGAGGCGGTACCCGTCGGGCATCGGCTGCGGCTCGATGACCTTGCCGGCCGGCAGCGCGAGCACCCAGGAGGTCCACCGCACGCGGAAGCCGAGTGCCTCCAGCAGCCGGTCACCGGGCGAGCCCTGCGGCACGGGCATGCCGACGACGCCGCTGCCCGCGGCCCGCGCCCGCTCCTGGAGCCAGCCCGCCAGGTGGGTGCCGATGCCGCGGCCGTGGTGGGCCGGGTCGACGGCCGCCGCCGCGCGGTCCTGACCGGCGAGCTCGGCGTAGGCGACGAGCCGGTCGCCGTCGAGCACGCCGACGGTCCGGTCGGTGATGTCGAAGCTCGGCCGCTGCCAGTCCGCGACGAGGTCGGCCTCCTCGATGCCCGCCTCGCCGGTGTCGCGCAGCTCCTCGGCGGCCATGATCGCGGCGACGGCCGCGGCGTCGGCGAGGGTGAGCGGGCGCTGGGTGAGGCCCGCGGGAAGCGTCATGAGGGCATTGAAGCGTGCGCGAGCGCGCCGAGTCGCCGGAACTCGGGACGTCCTCGCCGTGGCGGGACATCGCAGGGCGCCCTTGCACGCAAAGCTGGTGACACGTTCGTCGCTGTCGGGCAATGTGGCGCCCATGACCTCCGCCAGCGGAGCCCCGGTCCACGTCGTCCTCCTCCCGGGCTACTGGCTCGGCGCCTGGGCGTGGGACGACGTCGCCCCGCACCTGGAGCGGGCGGGCCTGGCCCCGCACCCCGTCACGCTCCCGGGCCTCGGCTCCGAGCTGGAGGACCGCGCCGGGATCGAGCTCCGCCACCACGTCGCGGCGGTGCGCGAGCTGATCTCCGGCCTCGAGGGGCCGGTGGTCCTGGTCGGGCACAGCGGCGGCGCGCTGGTCGTGCAGGGCGTGGTCGAGGCCGACCCGGACCGCATCGCCCGGGTCGTCTACGTCGACGCCGGCCCGGCGCCGGACGGGATGGCGCTGTTCCCGGACCTGCCCGCGGACGAGATCGACTACTACCTGCCAACCTGGGGTGAGCTCAACGAGACCGGCAACAGCACCGAGGGCCTCGACGAGGCCGCGCTCGCGCGGTTCCGCAAGAAGGCGGTGCCGCAGCCGGCCGGGGTGGCGCGCTCGCCCGTCCGGCTCATCAACGAGCGGCGCAAACAGGTGCCGGTCACGGTGGTGTGCTGCTCGATGCCGGCCGCGGCCCCGCGCACCGCCATGGAGCACGGCGAGCCCTGGGTGGCCGAGCTGGTCGGCGCGGACCTGGAGCTGGTGGACCTGCCGACCGGCCACTGGCCGATGTTCAGCCGCCCCGCGGACCTCGCCGCGGTGCTCGTCGAGGCGGCGAAGCGGCACGCCCCGGTCGTGGGACCCGACCCGGCCAGGACCCTCCGCGGTCTGAGCACCGTGACGTACTGGGCCGACGACGTCGCCGCCGCCGTGCGGTGGTACACCGAGGTGCTCGGCGTCGAGCCGTACTTCGTGCGCCCACCCGCCCCGGCGCCGGCCGCCTACGTCGAGTTCCGCATCGGCGACTACCAGCACGAGCTCGGCATCATCGACCGCCGCTACGCCCCCGCCGGCGCGGCGAGCGGCCCGGGCGGCGCCGTCGCCTACTGGCACGTCGACGACGTCCGCGGCGCCTACGACCGCCTGCTCGCCATGGGCGCGACGCCGTACGAGAACGTCACCGAGCGCGAGGCCGGCTTCGTCACCGCCTCCGTCGTGGACCCGTTCGGCAACGTGCTCGGCCTCATGCACAGCCCGCACTACCTGGAGATCCTCGGCCGCGAGCAGCGCCAGGGGTAAGCACACGGGTGCGGCAGGCGCGGGCGGTCACGCCGTCGGCCCTCGTGGCCTGGCGCCGAGAAGGGCGCAGCCCAGGTGCATCGCGCCGAGAATGGCCTGACTTCACGTCCGGGCGTGGAACGGGCAGCTGGGCCATTCTCGTCGGGGGCGAAGCCCGGCTACCGCCGAGAAGGAACTGGGCGAGATGCTCCACGACCTGCACGCCCCGGTCACCGACCGCGTCGCCGCGCTGGTGCGTCGCGGCCGCGCCGACGGCACGTTCCTCCGCGACGTGCCCGAGGCCTGGCTCGTCACCACCTACTTCGCGCTCGTGCACGCCGGCGGCGGGGCGGTGGGCGCGGGTGCCATGGACCCCGACGCGGCCGCGGCCGCGCTTACCACGACCCTGCGGGGCGCCTTCCGCACCGAGGGGATCGACCAATGGACGCCTGGCTGGACCTCCCCCATTGGAAGGACGCCGGCACCACCAGCGCTCTGACCGCCGTCGACCTGGCCACGCTCGGCGAGGTTGCGGACGTCGACATGGCCGCCGGCTCCATGGCCGACCTCGTCGGGGGGTCGTGCTCGCCGAGGACGTCGCCACCGAGCGCGGGCTGGCCGTGGGCGACGCCCTCACACTTCGCCCGCACCGGGTGGTCGCCGTCGTCATCGCCCTGCTGGGCATCACCAACACGCTCGCCCTGTCCATCGTGGAGCGGACCCGCGAGATCGGGCTGCTGCGGGCCATCGGGATGACCCGGCGGCAGGTCCGGTGGATGGTGCGCGGCGAGGCCGTGCTGGTCGCCGCCCTGGCGTGGTCATCGGCGTGGTGCTCGGCTCAGCGCTCGGCGCCGCCACGGTGCAGGCGCTCGGCGCCGCCGAGCCGTTCGCCATCGCCTGGCCCGTGGGCCGCCTGCTCCTGGTGGTCGCGCTGGCCACCGCGGCGGGCCTGATCGCCGGGATGCTCCCGGCCCGCCGGGCGGCGCGGCTGGTGGTGCTCGCCGCTGTCGTGGCGCAGTAGACATGGCCGAAAGGCGTCAGGAATGCTCCTGCGGGGCGGGCAGCATTGGCCCGCCCCGCAGGAGCGCGCATCGACGGAGCGCGGGGCTTGCGGGGAGCCACGGAGCGTGGGTGTCGCGGCCGGCGGGTGGGCGCGGTGGGCCGGGGAACGAGCGCCCGCGCGCCGGCCGACCACGGCGCGTGGATCGAGCCGGCGACTGGCCCGACGAGGCGCGCCCTCGGGGGCCGTGGACGCGGGCGATCCGGCCCCCGGCGGGCGGCCGTCGCGAGCCCGCACGCCTGTGACCGGCGTCATGGCCTCCCAGGTTGACCCCCCGGAACTGGGGGAGGTAACTTATCTGAGCCCGCAAGGGAGGTACGGACGCCAGGACGGCGGCCGGTCCCGCGGAGCAACTCTTCGGACGACGACGAACCGGTGACACGATCACCGGTCACGAGGCGTCCGCGGGGGCTGGTCGGTAATGCAGGTCACGCCGGTGAGGAATTCGCCGGAGTTGACAGGTGGAAATCGGCCGGGATAAGTTAGTGAGGTTGCCCCGGAGGGGTCTGGAACTTCGGTTTCTGGGTCTGATGGTGTGTGTCTGTTCTTTGAGAACTCAACAGTGTGCCAAGTTTTTGATGCCATTTGATCCTGGGTGTCGCTGGTCGGTCTGACTCGTTCGTGGGTCGGGCCGGTGGTGGCGTCCATGGGTTTGTTTTGTTTTGGTTGCGTGCCATGTCCTGGGCCCCGTCCTGGGGGTGGTGCGGATGCCATGGATTGGCTCCCGGCTCTTTGGGGTTGGGGGTTTTCTTCGTATGGTTTGTCGGCGCGTGCGCGTTCTCTTTGGGGGGCGTGTGGGTGCCGCGGGTTTTTTACGGAGAGTTTGATCCTGGCTCAGGACGAACGCTGGCGGCGTGCTTAACACATGCAAGTCGAACGATGAAGCCAGCTTGCTGGTGGATTAGTGGCGAACGGGTGAGTAACACGTGAGTAACCTGCCCCCGACTTCGGGATAACGCCGGGAAACTGGTGCTAATACCGGATATGACACGCGAACGCATGTTGGTGTGTGGAAAGTTTTTCGGTTGGGGATGGGCTCGCGGCCTATCAGCTTGTTGGTGGGGTGATGGCCTACCAAGGCGGCGACGGGTAGCCGGCCTGAGAGGGTGACCGGCCACACTGGGACTGAGACACGGCCCAGACTCCTACGGGAGGCAGCAGTGGGGAATATTGCACAATGGGCGCAAGCCTGATGCAGCGACGCCGCGTGAGGGATGACGGCCTTCGGGTTGTAAACCTCTTTCGGCAGGGAAGAAGCCCCTCGGGGTGACGGTACCTGCAGAAGAAGCGCCGGCTAACTACGTGCCAGCAGCCGCGGTAATACGTAGGGCGCAAGCGTTGTCCGGAATTATTGGGCGTAAAGAGCTCGTAGGCGGTCTGTCGCGTCTGCTGTGAAAACGCGAGGCTCAACCTCGCGCCGGCAGTGGGTACGGGCAGACTAGAGTGCGGTAGGGGAGACTGGAATTCCTGGTGTAGCGGTGGAATGCGCAGATATCAGGAGGAACACCGGTGGCGAAGGCGGGTCTCTGGGCCGTTACTGACGCTGAGGAGCGAAAGCATGGGGAGCGAACAGGATTAGATACCCTGGTAGTCCATGCCGTAAACGTTGGGCACTAGGTGTGGGGGCCGTTTCCACGGTTTCCGTGCCGCAGCTAACGCATTAAGTGCCCCGCCTGGGGAGTACGGCCGCAAGGCTAAAACTCAAAGGAATTGACGGGGGCCCGCACAAGCGGCGGAGCATGCGGATTAATTCGATGCAACGCGAAGAACCTTACCAAGGCTTGACATGCACCGGAAACGTCCAGAGATGGGCGCCCCGCAAGGTCGGTGCACAGGTGGTGCATGGTTGTCGTCAGCTCGTGTCGTGAGATGTTGGGTTAAGTCCCGCAACGAGCGCAACCCTTGTCCCATGTTGCCAGCGGGTTATGCCGGGGACTCATGGGAGACTGCCGGGGTCAACTCGGAGGAAGGTGGGGATGACGTCAAATCATCATGCCCCTTATGTCTTGGGCTTCACGCATGCTACAATGGCCGGTACAAAGGGTGGCGATGCCGCGAGGTGGAGCGAATCCCAAAAAGCCGGTCTCAGTTCGGATTGGGGTCTGCAACTCGACCCCATGAAGTCGGAGTCGCTAGTAATCGCAGATCAGCAACGCTGCGGTGAATACGTTCTCGGGCCTTGTACACACCGCCCGTCACGTCACGAAAGTCGGTAACACCCGAAGCCGGTGGCCCAACCCTTGGGGGGGAGCCGTCGAAGGTGGGACTGGCGATTGGGACGAAGTCGTAACAAGGTAGCCGTACCGGAAGGTGCGGCTGGATCACCTCCTTTCTAAGGAGCGTTCCGGAACGCCCACGGCCTGTAGTACGCCGGCTGCTCGCAGCCGGCGGGAACCGGGTCGGCTGGGCGGGTCTGGTGGCCACGTCCCGCGGCGAGGGTTCGCGGGGTGGTTGCTCATGGGTGGAACGTCAAGAGCTTGGGCACGCTGTTGGGTCCTGAGGGAACAGGCCCCACCGGTCCGGCGCCGCCGGACGCCCCGCGAACGCGGGTGGTGGGTTCCGGTTTGCTCTGGTGGCCGCCCCGGCCCGCGATCATCGGTTGATGGTGGTGGGTGGGTGTTGGTGCGTAGCTTGAGAACTGTACAGTGGACGCGAGCATCTTTGATCTTTTGTGGTCAAGTTTTTAAGAGCATTCGGTGGATGCCTTGGCACCAGGAGCCGAAGAAGGACGTCGTAGCCTGCGATAAGCCTCGGGGAGCTGGCAAACGAGCTGTGATCCGAGGGTGTCCGAATGGGGGAACCCGGCCGCAGTCATGTGCGGTTACCCGCGCCTGAATATATAGGGCGTGTGGGGGGAACGTGGGGAAGTGAAACATCTCAGTACCCACAGGAAGAGATATTCCGTGAGTAGTGGCGAGCGAAAGCGGATCAGGCTAAACCGGGGGTGTGTGAGAGCCGGCGGGCGTTGCACTCCCGGGGTCGTGGGACCCACTGGCCGCCTCTGCCGGGGCGGTGGGGAGTTGACAAAGCTCGGGTGTAGTCGAACGGTCTGGGAAGGCCGGGCACAGTGGGTGAGACCCCCGTAGACGAAACGCCCGGGCCTCCTTGTGGGGATCCCGAGTAGCACGGGGCCCGTGAAATCCCGTGTGAATCTGCCAAGACCACTTGGTAAGCCTAAATACTACCTGGTGACCGATAGCGGACTAGTACCGTGAGGGAAAGGTGAAAAGTACCCCGGGAGGGGAGTGAAATAGTACCTGAAACCGGATGCTTACAATCCGTCGGAGCCTCCCTAGCAGGGGTGACGGCGTGCCTTTTGAAGAATGAGCCTGCGAGTTAGTGGCATGTGGCGAGGTTAACCCGGGTGGGGAAGCCGTAGCGAAAGCGAGTCCGAACAGGGCGGTTCAGTCGCGTGCTCTAGACCCGAAGCGGAGTGATCTACCCATGGGCAGGTTGAAGCACGTGTAAGAGCGTGTGGAGGACCGAACCCACTTAGGTTGAAAACTGAGGGGATGACCTGTGGGTAGGGGTGAAAGGCCAATCAAACTCCGTGATAGCTGGTTCTCCCCGAAATGCATTTAGGTGCAGCGTCGTGTGCTTCTTGCCGGAGGTAGAGCTACTGGATGGCCGATGGGCCCTACAAGGTTACTGACGTCAACCAAACTCCGAATGCCGGTAAGTGTGAGCACGGCAGTGAGACTGCGGGGGATAAGCTTCGTAGTCGAGAGGGAAACAGCCCAGATCACCGGCTAAGGCCCCTAAGCGTGTGCTAAGTGGGAAAGGATGTGGAGTTGCCCAGACAACCAGGAGGTTGGCTTAGAAGCAGCCATCCTTGAAAGAGTGCGTAATAGCTCACTGGTCAAGTGATTCCGCGCCGACAATGTAGCGGGGCTCAAGCACACCGCCGAAGCCGTGGCACTCACGCGTGACCCCCGCCAGTCCTTGAGGCTGGTGCAGGGGCGTGGGTGGGTAGGGGAGCGTCGTGTGGGAGGCGAAGCGCCGGGGTGACCCAGGCGTGGATCCCACACGAGTGAGAATGCAGGCATGAGTAGCGAATGACGGGTGAGAAACCCGTCCGCCGAATGACCAAGGGTTCCAGGGCCAGGTTAATCCGCCCTGGGTAAGTCGGGACCTAAGGCGAGGCCGACAGGCGTAGTCGATGGACAACGGGTTGATATTCCCGTACCGGCGAAGGACCGACCATACCGAGCCCGGTGATGCTAACCACCCAACGGCGGTCATCGTCCCCTTCGGGGGGCACCGGCCGCCCGCGCGTGGGACCCGATCCGGCAGTAGGTAAGCGTGTTAACAGGGGTGACGCAGACAGGTAGCCACCGCGTGCTTAATGGCAATGCACGTCTAAGGATGCAGGGCGGGGTGCAGGCAAATCCGCACCCCACACAAGCCTGAGGTCCGATGGTGACCCCGTATGGGGGAAGCAGGGTGATCCTATGCTGCCGAGAAAAGCCTCGACGCGAGGGACTAGCCGCCCGTACCCGAAACCGACTCAGGTGGTCAGGTAGAGCATACCAAGGCGATCGAGAGAATCGTGGTTAAGGAACTCGGCAAAATGCCCCCGTAACTTCGGGAGAAGGGGGGCCTGAGGGGTGAAGCCACACGCTGGCTAGCCCTTTTGGGCCGCAGAGACCAGGGAGAAGCGACTGTTTACTAAAAACACAGGTCCGTGCGAAGTCGCAAGACGATGTATACGGACTGACGCCTGCCCGGTGCTGGAAGGTTAAGAGGACGGGTCAGCCCATCAGGGCGAAGCTCAGAATTTAAGCCCCAGTAAACGGCGGTGGTAACTATAACCATCCTAAGGTAGCGAAATTCCTTGTCGGGTAAGTTCCGACCTGCACGAATGGCGTAACGACTTCTCCGCTGTCTCGACCGCGAACTCGGCGAAATTGCACTACGAGTAAAGATGCTCGTTACGCGCAGCAGGACGGAAAGACCCCGGGACCTTTACTATAGCTTGGTATTGGTGTTCGGTACGGCTTGTGTAGGATAGGTGGGAGACCGTGAAGCGCCCACGCCAGTGGGGGTGGAGTCGCCGTTGAAATACCACTCTGGTCGTACTGCACATCTAACCTCGGTCCGTGATCCGGACCAGGGACAGTGCCTGGTGGGTAGTTTAACTGGGGCGGTTGCCTCCTAAAATGTAACGGAGGCGCTCAAAGGTTCCCTCAGCCTGGTTGGCAATCAGGTGTCGAGTGCAAGTGCACAAGGGAGCTTGACTGTGAGACTGACGGGTCGAGCAGGGACGAAAGTCGGAACTAGTGATCCGGCGGTGGCTTGTGGAAGCGCCGTCGCTCAACGGATAAAAGGTACCCCGGGGATAACAGGCTGATCTTGCCCAAGAGTCCATATCGACGGCATGGTTTGGCACCTCGATGTCGGCTCGTCGCATCCTGGGGCTGGAGTAGGTCCCAAGGGTTGGGCTGTTCGCCCATTAAAGCGGTACGCGAGCTGGGTTTAGAACGTCGTGAGACAGTTCGGTCCCTATCCGCTGCGCGCGCAGGAAACTTGAGAAGGGCTGTCCCTAGTACGAGAGGACCGGGACGGACGAACCTCTGGTGTGCCAGTTGTTCCGCCAGGAGCACGGCTGGTTGGCTACGTTCGGGAGGGATAACCGCTGAAAGCATCTAAGCGGGAAGCCTGCTTCAAGATGAGGTTTCCACCAGGCTTGTCCTGGGAAGGCCCCCAGCAGACCACTGGGTTGATAGGCCGGACGTGGAAGCGGGGCAACCCGTGGAGCTGACCGGTACTAATGGGCCGACAACTTGCCCACAACAAAAAAGCAGCAGAGCACTGCACGCGTCCACTGTACGGTTCCCGAGATACGCCCCACGACCAGCCCAGGTGCTGGTCGGGCCGGACATCTCCACAGAGTTACGGCGGTCATAGCGAGGGGGAAACGCCCGGTCCCATTCCGAACCCGGAAGCTAAGCCCCTCAGCGCCGATGGTACTGCACGGGAGACTGTGTGGGAGAGTAGGACACCGCCGAACACCCCTTCCAGAAAGGCCCCGACCCACCCGGTCGGGGCCTTTCTGCATGCCCGGCCGGGTTTGGCAGGACACTGCTGGTCTGCTCAGCCGGTCTCCCGATGCACCGCGAGGAAGCCTCTGCTTCGCACGATTCTTGGCGGACCCGGACGCGGAATGCCGTCGCGGGAAAAAGACGTCGAGCACCTTGCCCACGGGGCGGGGCAGGGCCGGTCTGGCCGACGCTGAGCGGCAGGCTCTCTCAGGGCCGTGCACCCCCGGGCCCGGGCATGCCGAGGTGTGACCGAAGTGTGCCAGAGAGCCTGATGAGCCATACCGGGAACGCCAGGTACGCCGGTACGCCCGCGAGCAGCCCCAGCCCGCCGATCGCATACTGCTCCATCGACCCCCGGGGCAGAAGCAGGGCCACGCCCGCCAGGGCGGTGCCGGAGAGGGCTCCGGCGGCCATGAGAGTCGCCCAGCGTGCGAGGCCGCGAGGGAGCACCCGGGTCCTGGTACCGACCCCGCCCAGCACGCCGACCCACGCGAACATCGCGATGATCGCCGGCACTGCGACGAACACCTGGACCTCGAAGGGGATCACGTCGGTCACCAGCAGCACCGAGCTCACGACGATGGCGCCCATGGCGGTGACACCGGCGTAGGTGGCCACACGTAGCCCGGTTCCGTCGGGCAGCAGGTCCCGCAGGGCGAGGGCCACCGGGATCATCGCCCCTGTTGAGACGATGCCGCCGATGACGTCGTTCGCCGGCCCGGTCCAGTCGAAGGAATGGTTGCCGGGCAGCGCGACGGCGTAGAGGGCGATCAGCAGGAGGTTTCCCGTTACGCCGGTCACCCCGGCGAGCAGACCCCAGCGCTCCACCACCCGGAGTTGCTCATCGTCGACGCGAACCTCAGCCGGCAGGGGTCCGCCGGATCCGGCCCTGTCATGCTCGTCTCGAGTATGGCGAAGCTGCATCACGCACCTCGCTCGGCGGGTGGTTGTGGCGATCCCGATGATCTACCCGGCCGCAGCCGGCGTCAACGAGCGCTACCGCTTCCGCCACCCCACGCTCGAGCAGCGCTGCGGCACGTGCTGCCGTGAACGACCGCAAAAAGGGTGAAGCCTTGCCCAACACCCGCGCGCGGCTTTTGCCCAGCCACTACCGTCCCGAAACTGCGGCTGGACGCCGTCGTCCCCTCCGCAACCAGACCTGCCGATCCCGTGCGGAGTTGTACGAGTTTGTAGTCCTCCGGCGGCCGCCCTTGGCACCTCCGGCGGCCGCCCTTGGCACCTCCGGCGGCCGCCCTTGGCACCTCCGTCGCCCCATGGCACCACGGGCGAATCCGGCGCACCGCCAACCGCGGGCCTTCATGCCGGCTGTCCGTTGACACCACGTTGGGAGCCGGGCGACCGGCGTTCGTCTCCGTGCTCACTCCTACGTCGAGGTGAACGTCACGTCGACGTCGTTCGGGTCGCGTAGGGCAAGGTAGATGGGGCAGCGCTGCAGCCAGGCCTGCTGCATCGCCTCGACACGATCGGGTGGGCTTGTGGAGGTCACGCTGATCTCAATGCGCAGCTGCTGCAAGTCCGGCCTGGCCCCATCGACTCCGAGGAGGCCGGCAAGGTTGGCGTTGCAGCTCGCGGTGGCCGTCAGGGAGATTGGCATGTCCGCTGACAGTCAGCTCCGTGATCTCGACGTCGAACTGGGGGGCGAGCGTGTCGTTGATGAAGGCCACGGCGCAGCCCGCCAGTGCGCCGAGGAGGTATGCCGTGGGGCTGGGCGACTGGTTCTGCCCACCGACCGGCTGCGGCAGGTCGGTGTCCCAGCTGAACGAGCCGGCGGCGAGGCCGGTGCGGCCGTTACTGAGGGTCGCGGTGGCCTTCGGGGAGACCTGGCCGGCGGCGGGGTCGGCGGTGAACTTCTCGACCGAACCGGAGAGGGTGGCGTCCATGGCTTCTCCTGTGTGCCGGCGTCGATAGCCCCGCGCTGGCTGAGTCCTCAGATCCGAGCGGAGCTCGATTCTTGGGAGCTCGCATTGTCTGTGGCCGCAGGATTACCACCGGTGCCGTTATCCGAGCGTTACGGCTCGGCCTCGTCGGGCATGCTCCTCGACGGGGTCCACGGCGGGGGGCGGCTGCGACAGCCGGTGGCTCCGGCGCGCCCCGCGCCAACGCCGGGACGCCCTGAGGTGTGGACCCCGTAGCGCTGCCCCCTTGCTTAAGGACATCCGTGGTCATCGCACGACGTGGACGACCCCCGAGTCGCCGTCGACGGTGACCAGCTGTCCGTCCCGCAGCGCCGTCGTCGCGACCTTGGTGTCGACGACTGCCGGGATCCCGTACTCGCGGGCGATGATCGCGGGGTGGGACAGCGTCCCACCCGAGTTGGTCACGAGCGCGCCGATGCTGGGGAAGAGGACCGACCACACAGGCGACGTCGCCGGGCATACCAGCACGTCGCCGGCCCGGATCTTGCCGAACTCGGACTCGTCGAGGACGACCCGGGCGGTGCCGGCCGAGGCGCCGACGCCGGTGACGAGGCCGGGACCTTCGCGGCCGACGGCATCGACATCGCCGAGGATGCCGGTGATGCTCCACAGGAAGGCCTCGGTGCTCCGCCGGGCCGGCGCCGGCAGGACCTGCACGGGAGGCGGCGGGGGCGGCGTGCCGTACGACCGCGGGCCCGGGTGCGCCAGCGCCCACGCACGCTCGCCGCGGCGACGGACCACCATCCCGCGGCGGGCGCCGCCGTCGCGCAGCGCGTCGACCGCCTCGTCAGGATGGAGGAAGAACACGTCGTCGACGGCACCGAGCTGCCCGCGGGTGGCGAGGCGGCGGCCCAGCTCCAGCGCGGCGCGGCGGCACAGCGCCAGCGGCGCGCTGGCGTTGTAGTACTCGTTGTCCTCCCGCACCGGGTAGGCCGTCACCGCGCGAGCCAGGAGACGGTCGAACCGGGGCCGCGCCCCGGGATCGAGCCGCGCCCGTGCCAGCTCCGCCGTCGCGGCGCGGCGACGCCCGAGCGCCGCGGTGGTCGGGGCCAAGTCAAACCCGCGGGCGCGCTGGTCGGCGATGAGGGAGTGGATCAGGTCCGGCCGCTCGTCGAGGTTCGGTCCCGCGACCTCCATCCGGAGCGCCCGGCACCCGTGGGTGCGCTGGAACTCGGCGAACGCCTCGTCGAACCCGTCCGTGCCGTGCAGGTGGGCCAGGCGGCTGAGCGCCCGGCTCGGCTCGGTGGACGTCGTCGACGTGCCGGCGAGCAGGTCGAGCACCTGGGCGTCCTGCCAGCCGAGCAGCTCCCGGCAGGTCAGTGCCAGCTCGCCCAGCGCCATCGCCAGGGCACCGTGGAGCCGGAAGTGGATGCCGACGCCGTCGCGAAGCAGCTCGCGCGCCGCCTGCAGGCGCCGCACCAGCTCGTCGTCGGACGCCGCGCGCAGGTCAACGTCGCGCAGCTCGGCGATGCGGGCCGCCATCGACTCGCGCCACTCCGCGTCCCACCGACGCAGGAGGCTGCCCGGCACGTCGTCGCGCAGCGCCCGCGCACTGGCCCGGACCCGGCGTCGCAGCGTCGGCACCAGACGGAACAGCGCCCAGGTCAGCCACGGCGGGACGGGTGGGGGCGTCTTGTCGCCCGGGGGGACGATGCGGGCGTACTTCCACCCGCCGATGTCCCGCAGCTCGAGGCTTTCGAACAGGAGGCCGAGCTCGGTGCACATCCGGCGCGCGCCGGGGTGATCGACGCGAAGAGCGCCTTGTTGAACGGCGTGTCCGGCACGGGCGCGTGCTCGGCGTCCCTCTCCCAGTATCCCGGCGGCACCTCCACCGGGATCGGTACGGGTGTGACCGGCCGCCCGGCGAGGGTGGTGATCGGGCGGGCCTGGAGCAGGCGGACCCCACCGTTCTCGAGGGCCCACTCGACGTCCTGCGGGCCGCCGAGCTCGTGCGCGGCCCCGCGGGCCAGGGCGGCGACCGCGGCCGCGGCGTCGGCTGCGAGCACCTCCCCGCCGGCACCCGAGCGGCGCGTGGCGCGATCCCCGCGCACCTCCCAGACCTCGGGCGTCCGGGCGCCGGAGACGAGGCTCTCGCCGACCCCGGAGACGGCCTCGACCACGGTGACGTCCGGGTCGCCGGTGAGCGGGTCGGTGGTGAACGCGACGCCGGCCGCCGTGGCCGCCACCATCGGCTGGACGAGGACGGCGAGGCGCCGCAGCTGGGAGTCGCTGCTGAACACGTGCCGGTCGCCCTCACCGGCCCGCCCGTACACGGCCCGAACCTCGTCCACGCAGGCGAGCGCGGCGTCCTCCTGGCCCCGGTAGAGCTGCACCAGCCCGCGGGTCGTCAGCGCGTAGGCCTTCCCGCGGGCGCTGCCGAAGCGGTGCGCGAGCTGGAGCAGCTGGTCGCCTCAGCCATCGCGCCGTCCCACCGCCCGGCCTGGACCCCGGCCAGCGCGGCTGCTTCCAGATGCGCGATCTCCATCGTCGGCAGCCGCAGCCGACGTGCCGTGGCCATGCCCTCCGCCGCGATGGCGAGGGTCCGGCGATGGTTGCCCCACTCGAGCTCCATGGAGGCCTGCGCCCGCGTCGCCTCCAGCCACAGGACTGACAACCGCGCCGACCGGGCGATCTCGACGACAGTGTCGATCTCGGTCCGGGCCTCGAGCAGGCTGCGCTGCTGCAGTGCCGGGCTCGCGCGGGCGAGCGCCGCCTGCACGCGCCCGGCGGCCGAGCCGGTGCGCACGGCGAGCTCTTCCAGGGCAGCTGCGACGGGCTCGACGTCGCCACCGCCCCGTTGGGTGAACATCGTGCGCGCCGCCAGCACGGCCACGTGCTCGTCGCCGGGAGCGAGGTGCGCCAGCACGGCCTCGGCCTCGTCGACGTGCGCGGCGGCCTGGTCGAAGAGCCCCGCGTCCCACTCCAGCAACGCGAGGCGGCGCAGCTGACGCCCGGCGTCGAGGACCCGCCCGGCGGCGCGCGAGGCGACCGCCGCCTCCGCCCACGCGCGGCGCGCCTCGTCGGGCCAACCGGCGAGCTCGCAGCCCTCAGCCCGCTGCTCGCGCAGCCGGACGGCCACGTCCGTCCGCCCCAGGCGGTCGGCGAGCGCCAGGGCGGCGTCCGCATAACCGGCGGCGGCCGCGCCCGCCTTGCTCGCGAGCGCGTCGTCGAGCGCCCGCCGGAGCACGGCGAGCGCCTCGTCGGGGTCGACGAGGTCACGGGCGCCGCTCACGTGGTGAGCCTGCAGCTGGACGTCCCCGCGGTCGCGCAGGACCCGTGCGAACCGCGCGTGGAGCTCGCGGCGCCGGGCCTCCGGCAGCGCCGCGTGCGCCACCTCCGTGATGAGCGGGTGCGCGAGGCGGTACGTCAGGGCGGGGCCGTCGACATCCTCCACCAGCAGCCCGGCGTCGAGGAGGGTCCCGATGCCGCCCAGCATGTCGACGGGGCGGACGACGCCGGCGAGCACGTCGTGGCGGGCGGTTCCGCCGGCGACCGCGATGCCGTCGAGGACCGCGCGGCCCGCCTCGCCGAGGAGCGCGAGCCGGGCCGCGACGAGCTCGCGGATCTCGCGGGGCAGCTCGACGGCGTCAACCGGCCCCAGCACCCAGCGGCCCCCGCTGCGGGTGAGGTGACCGTGCCGCGCGAGCGCGCCGACGACGCCGCGGACGAACAGCGGGACGCCCCGCGTACGGTCGACCAGCAGCTCGACGAGCGCCTCGGGCGGGTCGTCGTCCGCGAGGAGGGCACCGGCGAGGTCGCGGACGCCCACCGCGTCGAGGGGCGCCACGTCGTGCTCGACGCACGGCGCGACCCGGCGCAGCGCGAGCAGGAAGTCCTCGAGCCGGCTCCCGCCCTCGCCGGTGCGCCGGGTGACGAGCACGGCCACGCGGGTGGCGCCCAGCCCGCCCGCGCAGTACGCCAGGGCTCCGAGCGACGGGGCGTCGGCCCACTGGGCGTCGTCGAGCACGAGCAGCAGGGGCTGACGGCGGCCTGCCCGTGCGAGGAGCTCGCGCACCGCCTCGAGCATCCGCGTCCGCTCGAGCCCGGCGTGACCGAGCGGCTCAAGCAGGACGCCCAGGTCGCCGAACAGCCCGCCGAGGTCGGTCAGCCCCTCCAGCAGCGCGGTGCGCTTGGCGGCCGGCCCCTCGCGGACGAGGGGACGCAGCAGGGTGACGAGCGCCCCGTAGTGCAGGTCGGCGTGCAGGGGGACGCCCGCGCCACCAGGACGCCGAAGTTCCGCGCCAACGCCCGGGCGGCCGCCTCCTCGGCCAGCCGCGACTTGCCGATCCCGGGCTCGCCCGAGAGGACCAGGACCGCGCTGTGCCCCGCCTGGGCGCGGTCGAGCACGTCGGCGACGACGCTGAGGTCGGCGGCCCTGCCGACGAGCGGGGTGGCGTGCATCAGCACCACGGCCGTGGCCTCACGTGACGATCATCCGCCCCCGGGCCGGTGGAGGCGGGAGCCCGGTGGCCATCCCCGCAGTACCGCGCGTGCGCCCCCGCGGCGCATGCCGCACGATGACGCGGTGGCCGTCTTCGAGCACCGGACCCTCCTGCCGTACCCGCGGGAGCAGGTCTTCGCCTGGTTCGAGCGGCCCGGCGCGCTGGTGCGGCTGAACCCGCCGTTCGGCGGGACCGTGCTCGCCGAGCCCAGCGACGGCATCCGCGACGGCTCGGTGGCCAAGCTGGGCATCGGGCCGCCCGGCGTGCTCGGCGCCGGGCTCGGCGCGGCGGCCAGGTCGGTGCCCTGGCCGGGCCTCGTCCCGCAGCGTCTGCGCCGTCCCGAGCTGGACTGGACCGCCCGCCACGACGCGTACGACCCGCCGAGCGCGTTCCGGGACACCATGGTGCGCGGACCCCTTCGCCGCTGGGTGCACACTCACCGGTTCGAGGACGCCCCGGCCGGCGGCACGGTCATGACCGACCACGTCGACTTCGCCGTGCCGGGCGAGGGGCGGCTGCCCGGCGGCGCGACGGAGGCCGGCGCGCGCGCCATGCTGCCCGCCCTCCGGCGCATCTTCGCCTACCGCGACGACCAGCTGCGCGGCGACCTGGACTTCCACGCCGCCCACGCCGCGGCCGGCACCCGCACGGTCGCCGTCGCCGGCGCGTCCGGGCTCATCGGCCGCCAGCTGTGCGCCCTGCTCACCGGCGGCGGCCACCGGGTCGTGCGCCTCGTCCGCCGCGAGTCCCGCGGCCCTGACGAGATCTCCTGGGACCCCGCCCGCGGACGGCTCGACCCCGAGTCCCTGCGCGACGTCGACGTCGTCGTGAACCTCGCCGGCCGCTTCATCGGCGGCCACTTCACCGACCAGGCCAAGCGGGAGATCCTCACCAGCCGGGTGGAGACGACGGGGCTGCTCGCCCGCTCCCTCGCGGTGCTCGCCGAGGACGGACGACCGCGGGCGTTCCTGTGCGCCTCGGGCATCAACTACTACGGCGCCCGTCCCCACGTGGGCGACGATCCCGCGCCGCTGCCCGAGGACGCCCCCTCCGGCGACGGGTTCCTCGCCGAGGTGTGCCGCGCCTGGGAGGGGGCGACGGCGCCCGCCGCGGACGCCGGTGTCCGGGTCGTCTCGACCCGCACCGGCATCGTGCAGACCCCCGCCGAGGGGGCGCTCGCCCGCTTCCTGCCGCTGTACGCCGTCGGCCTCGGCGGGCCGCTCGACTGCGAGCAGTGGGTCAGCTGGATCTCCGTCGACGACGCCATCTCCGCGTACGCGCACGCCGCGCTCACCGAGGCGCTCACCGGCCCGCTCAACGCCGTCGGCCCGGCACCGGTGCTCGGCGCCGAGTACGCGCGCACCCTGGGCCGGGTGCTGCACCGGCCCGCCCTGCTGCCCGTGCCCAGGTTCGGCCCACGGCTGGTGGTGGGCGAGCAGGGCGCCCGCGAGCTCGCGTACGCCAGCCAGCGCGTGTCCTCGCGGAAGCTGGAGGCATCGGGCTACCGCTTCCGCCACCCCACGCTCGAGACGGCGCTGCGGCACGTGCTGCCGTGAGGGGAGCAGCCGGCGCCCTGGCATTGAGCCGCACTGCCTCGGGCGCCCGGCGGCCCGCCGGCCCCGCCGTCACCGCCGCCGCGGTCCCGCCGTCACCGCCGCCGCGGTCCCGCCGTCAGCGCCGCCGCGGTCCCGCCGTCACCGCTGGAGCAGCCCGGCCGCCAGCCGTTCGGCGATGTCCGAGCGCAGCGCCTTCTTGTTGATCTTGCCGACCTTGGTGGTGGGCAGCTCGTCCGTGAGCACCAGCTTGTCCGGGTACTTGTAGCGGGCGACGCCGGTCTCGGCCATGGCGGCGTGGACCTCCTCGAGCGTGAGCGTGGCGCCGTCGTGCGGGACGACGTAGACGCACACCCGCTCGCCCAGGGTCTCGTCGGGCATGGCGACGGCGGCGACGAGCCGCACGGCGGGCAGCTGGTAGAGCAGGTTCTCGACCTCCTCGGCGGAGATCTTCTCCCCGCCGCGGTTGATCATGTCCTTGTCGCGCCCCTCGACGACGAGGTTGCCGTGGGGGTCCATGCGGCAGACGTCCCCGGAGCGGTACCAGCCGTCCTTGGTGAAGGCACGGGCGTTCTGCTCCTCGGCGCGGTAGTACCCGCGCAGCGTGTACGGGCCCTGCGTGATCAGCGAGCCGGGCGTGCCCGGGGGGACGGGCTCGTCGTGCTCGTCGACGAGGAGGACCTCGTCCGCGGGGGACATGGGCCGGCCCTGGGTGGTGAAGACGACCTCCTCCGGGTCGTCCAGGCGCGTGTAGTTCAGCAGTCCCTCGGCCATGCCGAAGACCTGCTGCAGGGTGCAGCCGAGCGTGCCGGGCACGCGGCGCGCGACCTCGTCGGCCAGCCGGGAGCCGCCCACCTGCAGCACCTTCAGCGACACCAGCTGGTCCGAGGGGTTCTCGGCCTGGTGGTCCAGCCACCGCTTGGCCACGGCGGGGACGACCGCGGTGTGCGTGACCCGCTCCCGCGCGATCCACTCGAACGCCCGCGTCGGCTCCGGGCTGGGGAGCATGACGACGCGGCCACCAACCAGGAGGGTGCCCAGCAGCCCGGGGCAGGCGAGCGGGAAGTTGTGCGTCACCGGGATGGCCACGAGGTAGACGGTGCCGGAGTCGAAGGCGCACACCTTCGCGGACTGCTTGGCGTTGTAGGCGTAGTCCTCGTGGGAGCGGGGGATGAGCTTGGGGATGCCGGTGGTGCCGCCGGAGAGCAGGAACAGCGCCACGTCGCGGCCGGCCGGCTCCTCGGCGTCCCACCGGGCGCGCTCGGCCGCCGGGTCCGCCGCGGGCGCGCACAGCTGCCGCAGGTCGACGGCGCCGTCGGCGACGTCGTCGGCGGCCACGAGCACGTGCTGGAGTACCTCGTGCTCGGCGGCGAGGTCGAACGCCAGCCGCTGGTGGTCGAAGTCGCGCAGCAAACCCGGCACGGCCACGGCGACGGCCTCGGCGTGCTCGACGAAGTAGGACATCTCGTGCCGGCGGTGCCCGGGCAGCGCCATGACGGGCACGATCCCCGCGCGCAGGCACGCCAGCGTGAGTACCACGAACTCCCAGCCGTTGGGCAGCTGGACGACGATCCGGTCCCCGGCGCTGACGCCCAGCTCGCGCAGCCGGGAGGCGGCCGCGTCCGCGCGGGCGGTCAGGTCGGCGTACGTCAGCCGGGTGTCGCCGTCGACGACTGCGACGTCGTCGGGATGGAGGTCGGCGCCGGCCCACAGGTGGTGGCCGAGCGAGCGACCCTCCCAGTACCCGGCGGCGGTGTAGCGCTCGGCGAGCTCGGCGGGCCAGGGGACGAGTCCTTCGGCGATGGGGCGGACCATCACAGCTCCTTCGTGGTGACGACGGCGTCGAGGGCGAGCATGCCCTGTGCGGTGACCCGCAGGGGGTTGATCTCCACGTCCGCGAGGTGCGGGGCGCGCAGGAGGAGGGCGCCGAGGGCGCCGAGCAGCCGGCCCAGGGCCGGGCGGTCCACGGTCGGCGCGCCGCGCCAGCCGTCGAGCAGGGCCCGGCCGGCGAGGTCGTCCGGCATGGTGGCGGACTCGGCGGCGGAGAGCGGGGCGAGGCGCAGGGAGACGTCGGCAAGCGCCTCCGCGACGGTGCCGCCCAGGCCGAGCAGCACCACGGGGCCGAACACCGGGTCGCGGCGGGCGCCGACGATCAGGTCGACGCCGGACGGCGCCATGGCCTCCACGAGGACCTGCTCGGCGCCCACCGCGCGCAGGGCGGCGAGAGCGGCGTCGAGCTCGGCGTGGGTGCGCACACCGAGGTGCACGCCGCCGATCTCGGTCTTGTGCAGGACGGCGGCGTCGAGGATCTTCACCGCGACCGGCCCGCCCAGCTCGTCCAGGGCGGCGTGGGCCTCGTCGGCGTCGGCGCACGCGCGGCGCGGCACGGTGCCGAAGCCGAGGGCCTCGATCAGCGCCTTGGCGCGGTCCTCGTCCCAACCGTCCGGTCCGGTGGCGGCGGCCAGGCGGACGGCGACGTCGAGGCCGGCGGGCGCCCCGTCGCCGGTGGTCGGTCCCGCGTCGTCGGCTCCGCCGTCGCCGCGCATGCGCAACCGCGCCTCCTCGACCAGCGCCGCCACCCCGGTGGCCAGCGCGGTGGGGCCGCCGTAGGCCGGGATGCCGGCCGCGTGCAGGCCCCGGCGGATCTGCCGCACCTCCTCGGGGGCGCCGCCGACGCCGACGAGCATGGGCGCCGCGGTGTCGGCGGCCGCGGCGGTGACGGCGCCGACGAGGTCGATGCTGTCCGGCTCGGTGAGGGCGTAGGTGGCGACGGCGTCGACGCCAGGGTCGGCGGCGACGGCGCGGAGCACCGGGGCGAACGACTCGCCGGGCCGGCCGGTGTCGACAGGGTTGCGCTGGAAGGTCATGGGCGGGAGCAGGCCGTCGAGCCGGGCGACGGTGTCCGGCGTCAGCTCCGGCAGGGAGACGCCGTGCCCGCGGAGCTGGTCCAGCAGCATCAGGCCGGGCCCCGCCTGGGCGGTGACGATGCCGACGCCCGGGTCGACGGCGGGCGCGAGCCGGGTCTGGGACAGGGCGGTGACGGCGTCGACCAGGTCCCGCTCGTCGTCGACCAGCACCGCGCCGGCCTGGCGCAGCACCGCCCGGGTGGTGCGCCAGGAGGTGGCCAGCGCCCCGGTGTGCGACTGGGCGAACTCGGCGACGTCGTTGCGGCCGACCACGAGGGCGACCACCGGCACCGTGGCGGTGAGGGCACGCACGGACTCGAACAGGCGCCGCCCGTCGGCGACCGACTCCAGGTGCAGCGCGACCACGCGGGTGGCGGGGTCGTCGCGGAGGTACTCCAGCACGTCGGGGGCGGTGACGTCGGTGGCGTTGCCGAGGCCCACCGCCAGGCTCACCCCGAGGCCGGCCTCGGCCACCAGGAAGGCGAGGGCGTGGTTGATCCCGCCGCTGGCGGCGACGACGGCGACACCGCCCGGGGGCACGTCCGCCGCGCTGGGCACGAAGCTGGCCGTCAGGCGCTGGGCGGGGGAGAGGAAGCCGGAGGTGTTGGGGCCGAGCAGGCGCACCCCGGTGCGCCGGGCGGCGGCGAGGAGGTCGCGCTGGTAGGCCGCGCCCTGCTCGCCGGACTCGGCGAAGCCGCCGGCACACACCAGGGCGGCCCCGGCGCCGGCGGAGGCGGCGTCCTCGACGGCGGCCGCGCACGCCGCCGCGGGCACGCACAGCACCGCCAGGTCCAGGGGCGAACCCAGGGCGCGGGCGGCGTCGGCGACCGTGGGGTGCAGCCCGGCGGCGGGGTCGGGGTTGCGCGAGTTGACCAGCCCGAGCGGGCCGTCGAAGGCGCGCAGCGACCGGGCCATGACGGCGCCGAGCTTGCCGCCCGAGCGGGAGGCCCCGACGACGGCGACGCCGCGGGGGGCGAAGAGCGAGCCGAGGTCAGACATCGCTGCCGCCCGCCGGTGCGGCGACGAGGTCTGCCCGGCCGGACAGCACGAGCGTGGCGACGCGGTCGTCGTCCGCCTCCTCCTCCACCAGCGCCACCGGCAGGCCGGCTGCCAGGCGGGCCTCCTCGGCGAGGAGCACCCGGGTCAGCGGGGTGCCGCCGTGCACGGCCACCAGCGCGGGGCGTTCCCCGCCGGCGAGGGCGGCGCGGGCCGCGGCCGGGAGGCCCTCCTCGGTCTCGGGGGCGGTGATCCACAGACCCCAGGGGGCGTCCGGGCCGCCGGTGCTGCGTCCCTCGGGCACGGCGTCGTCGCGCCGCGCGGCGGGCTCACGCAGCGGCAGGGCGACGTCGTCCCGGGCGGGGTCGGCCACGTAGCGGCGGCCGCCGCGCTCGACGATGTGGGCGGTGCGGCGCGGGAAGGTCAGCCTGCCCAGGTCGAGCGGGGTGTCGACCGGGTCGCGGCCGTGCGCCTCGCGCCAGGCGGCGTCCACGGCGGCGACGAAGTCCGGGTCGCGGCGGGCGAGCTTGGCCCGGCCGATGCTGCGGCTCATGAAGTGGAAGGCGAACTGGGTGGGGTCGAAGGCGCCGTGGTAGCGGCCGAAGTGCTCCCACCAGGACAGGCTGGGCCGCGCCGCGCCCTGGATCCGCTCCACCGAGGGCCGGGCGGCGGCCTCGTAGGAAGCCAGGGCGTCCTCGAGCTTGTCGTGCGCGGCGACCGCGCGGGCCAGCTCGATGGCGTCCTCCATGGCCATCTTCGTGCCCGAGCCCACCGAGAAGTGGGCGGTGTGCGCGGCGTCGCCGAGCAGCGCGACGTTGCCGGCGTGCCAGGAGCCGGCCCGCCGGGTGCGGAAGTTGCCCCAGCGGGAGTTGTTGACCAGCAGCGGCTGGCCGTCGATCTCCTCGGTGAAGAGCTCCTCGAGGTAGCGGCGGGTCTTCTCGTCGCTGGGGCCGGGCGGCTGGGTGACGTCGAAGGAGTCCAGGCCCGCACGGCGCCAGGTCTCCTCGTCGGTCTCGACGATGAACGTGCTGACGTCCGCGGAGATGGGGTAGCCGTGGACGGCGAAGACGCCGTGCGGGCCCTCCTTGTGGACGAACGTGAGCCCGTCGAACATGTACGACGTCCCGAACCAGATGAACTTCGCGCTCGCCTGTACCACCGAGGGTCGGAACGCCTCGGCGAACCGCTCGCGGGTGCGGGAGTTGGCCCCGTCGGCCGCGACCACCAGGTCGTAGCGGTCGCGCAGGTCGTCGACGTCCGCCTCGGCCTCGAAGCGCAGCTCGACGCCCTGCGCGGCGGCGCGGGCCTGCAGCAGGGACAGCAGCGTCTTGCGGGAGATGGCGGCCATCCCGTTGCCGCCCACCGGGATCCGCTCGCCCTTGAGGCGGACCTCGATGGTGTCCCAGTGGGTGCCGTGCTCGCGCAGCGCCTCGATCAGCACCGGGTCGGCGTCGTTGATCTTGGCCAGCGTGGCGTCGGAGAAGACGACGCCGAAGCCGTAGGTGTCGTCGGCGCGGTTGCGCTCGAAGACGGTGACCTCCGCGTCCGGGAGCTGCTGCTTGAGCAGCGTCGCGGCGAACAACCCTCCGGGACCGCCTCCGATGCAGGCCACTGCGAGCGACATGGGATCTCCTACGCGTCACGTCCTTGTGCGGCCACGGACCGTGACCCGCCGTCAGTGTGTGTCATATCGGGGACGGGCGTCAAGCGTTCGACACGGAAGTGCCGGCGGGAGAGCCGGCCGCCGTCCCTGTGACCTCGTCGACCGCCCGGTCCGCCTGGGGGTGGAGGGCGTCACGGGCCTCGACGAACATCTCGTACGCGTCGCCGCCGCGCCACCGCGCCGGCTGCAGCTCGACGGGCAGGTTCGGGTCCCGGAAGGGAAACTTGCGGTACTCGTGGATGAGCTCGGTGTGGGCCACCAGCGCCTCGTCGGGCGTCATCCGGCCCGAGCGGAACCGCGGCATCTGGGCGCGGTAGCGCTCGAGGAAGGCGACGTAGTCGGCGTTGAGCGAGGCCAGGTCCCAGCACCGCTCGGCCATGTCCCGGTCGGCGGGCAGGCCCTTCGACCGCGCGCGCAGCACGTCCAGCCGCACCGCGCGCTCGCCCTGGAACTTCTCCTCCACCTGGGCCAGCCGGTCGTGCGGGGAGACCCACGTCCCGGCCGCGAGCGGCCCGAAGCCCAGCCAGGCCAGCTCCTTGCGCAGCTCCTCGCGCACGCTGCGCTCCGCCTCTGGGACGTAGTAGATGGCCATGTGCCACCACCCGTCCCAGCCGGCCTTCGGGCGGGCGAAGATCCGCTCGCGGCCCTCGTCGAGCATCCGCCAGCTGCGCTCGTTCAGCGCGTAGACGACCTCGCGGCCGTCCGCGCCCGGGCGGGTGTCGAACCAGCCCTCCTTGCGCAGCCTGGCCATGACGACGCGGGCCGTGCTCGCACCCACGCCGAAGCGCTCCAGCAGGGTGATGAGGTCGCGCAGCCGGGCCTCGCCGCCGCGGTAGCGGAGGTAGTCCCCGAACAGGTCGAAGACGATCGAGCGCGGCTTCATGGCTGCTCCCTCCGGCGGCGCGGGCACAGGGTACCGCCCTGTCATGAAACAGATGCTTGACGACCGTCACACACCTGCCGTACACATTACCGCTTGTGAGGTGCGGCACGGCACCTCGAGGCACCAGCCGCTCCGGGACCTTCCGGCGGGCGGCCGAGACGCCGGGACCGCCAAGAGCCCCGAACCCCTCAGGAGACAACGATGTCCACACCTTCCGCGCCGAGCGCCGGCAGCCGCCGGGGCCTGGTCGTCGTCGCGCTGGCGTTCTTCGCCATCGTGCTCGACGGCTACGACCTCATGATCTACGGCGCCATGGTGCCGGCCCTGCTGGAGCACCCCGACTGGGATCTGACGCCGACCGACGTGGGCCTCATCGGCAGCTACGCCACCTTCGGCATGCTCGTCGGCGCCCTGGGCGTGGGCGCGCTGACCGACATCTTCGGCCGCCGGAAGATCATCATCGCCAGCATCGTCTGGTTCAGCGCCGCCACCGCGGCGACCGCGCTGGCGCCCACGCCGGAGCTCTTCGGCCTGTTCCGGTTGATCGCGGGCATCGGCCTCGGCGGCGTCATGCCCACCGCGATCGCGCTGACGGTGGAGTATGCGCCGCGGGGCAAGCAGCAGTTCTACAACGCCATGATGTTCGTGGGGTACTCCTTCGGCGGCGTCTTCGCCGCCCTCGCCGCCCTCGCGCTCCTGCAGGACCACGGCTTCCGGGTCCTGCTGTGGATCGGCGCCGCGCCCGCGGTCGTCCTCGTGCCGCTCGTCTACCTGCTCCTGCCCGAGTCGATGAGCTTCCTCGCCGCGAAGGGGCGCGTGCGTGAGGCCGAGGAGCTGGCGCACCGCTACGGCGTCGAGCCGGAGACGAGCGCGCCCGCGGGCGAGCCGCGCGGCTCCCACGCCGTGCGCTTCCTGCTCCGGGCCGGAAACCGCGGGCCGCTCGTGCTGTTCTCGGTGGCGTCCTTCGCCGGGCTGCTGCTGGTCTACGGCCTGAACACCTGGCTCCCCCAGATCATGCGCAGCGCGGGCTACCCGCTGGGGTCCTCGATCAGCTTCCTGCTCGTGCTCAACCTCGGCGCGATCGTGGGGAGCGTCGGCGCCGCCGTGCTCGCTGACCGCGTCGGCTCGAAGGTGGCAGTGAGCCTGTGCTTCGTCGCCGCCGCGCTGACGCTGGTCTCGCTCAGCCTCCAGCCGCCGGCCGCGCTGCTCTACCTCTTCGTCGCGGTCGCGGGCCTCGGCTCGATCGGCACGCAGATCCTCGTCAACGGCTACGCCGCGGCGTACTTCCCGGCCCGGGTGCGGGGCACCGCCGTCGGGATCACGCTCGGCGTGGGCCGCGTCGGTGCGGTCGTCGCTCCGCTGATGGTGGGCCTGATCATGGAGTCCGACCTCGGCTTCGAGTGGAACTTCTACGCCTTCCTGCTCCCGGCCCTCGTCGGCCTGGCCATGATCGTGCTGGTCCCGCGCCGCGCCGCGGCGGCGGCCGAGCCGGAGCGGGTGGGCTCGCGCGCCTGAGAGCCGGCGTTGTTCGGCGAGAGAGGGCCGTGGCCGGGGCCCTCCAAGTGCTGAGTGGGTCGGGCTTTCGGGCATCGGCGAGCCGTCACGGGGCGCGTGGAGGACCCCGCGTAGACACCAGGCGCCCAGTCGCCCGATCGGCGCAGGCGCAGTGGGTTGGTGCGCCGAGGTAGGTGGGTTCGTGCCGCCGCGAGGGAAGTTCTGTGCGCCGAGGTGGCAATCCCCTGGAACCGTGGAGACCTGATTAGTGGGCGTCCTGTCCGCGTCCTGGCTCGCGGGCGGGGTCGCAGAGGCTCCGGGGTCAAGGGCGGCCGGAGGCCGTCGCGCAGCGATCGCGCAGCGACCCTTGAGGCCGGAGGGGCGGCACCGCCACCCTGGGCCGCGCGGGCGGTGCGCCGGATGAGATCGGGCGGCGCAGCCGCCTCCGCCTGCTTGTGCGGTGCGGTTCATGCCGCGAGCTTGTCCCGGTGGCCCTGGCCGGTGGCGAGGGAGCGTTCGTACTCGACGGGGCTGAGCATGGCGTCGGTGGAGTGCCGGCGGGTGGTGTTGTACTCATCGATCCATCCGGCGGTCACGCGGCGCGCCTGCTCGCGGGTGGCGAAGTGGTGCCGGCGCAGCAGCTCGAACTCGACGGTGCTGTTGAAGCTCTCGCTGACCGCGTTGTCCAGCGCGGAGCCGGTGCGGCCCATCGACTGGGTCACGCCGGCGCTGCGGCAGGCCCGGGCGAAGATCTCCCCGGTGTACTCCCCGCCCTGGTCGGAGTGGAAGACCACGCCGGCCACGGACCCGCCGCGGCTCGCGATCGCCACGCACAGGGCCGCCCGGGCCAGCGGGGCGTCGTGGTGGGCGTCCATCGCGAAGCCGACGCAGCGGCGCGAGTGCAGGTCCAGCACCGCGGCGAGGTAGAACCTGCCCTCGTCGGTGGGCAGCTCGGTCAGGTCCCCGCACCAGCGCTGATCGGGTATCGGCGGCGGGGCGAAGTCGCGGCCCAGGGCGTCGGGGGCCTTGCGGGCGCGCCGGTCGGCCCGCGTGGTGCCGCGGCGTCGGCGCTTGGGCCGGGCGGCCAGGTGCTGCTCGGCCATCAGCGCCGCGACGGTGTTCACCGAGACCCGCCAGCCGGCCGCACGCAGGTCCGCGGTGATCCGCGGGGAGCCGTAGGTGCCGTGGTGCCGGGCGAAGAGATAGGCGACCTGGGCGGCCAGCGCCGCCCGGCGCTTACGCCGCACCGAGACCTCCCCGCCGACCCACTTGTAGAACCAGGCCGGGGAGACCCCCAGGGCGCGGCAGGACACCGCGTACGGGACGTGGTGCACTGCCCTCTGGGCGGCGATGAAGGCAGCCAGGCTCAGTGCCCCATCGCTTCCTTGACCCAGAGGGCGACCGAGCGCTTGAGCACATCACGCTCCATCGCCAGCTCGGCGTTCTCCTTGCGCAGCCGGCGCAGCTCGGCGCGCTCGCTCTCCTCCAGCGTGCCGTCCCCGCCCTCGCGCGCCCGCCGGTCGAGCTCGACCCAGTTCCCCAGCGTGCCGTCGTTGATGCCCAGCTCCCGTGCGACCTGCGCGATCGGCTTGCCGGTCTCCCGGACGATCCGCACCGCGCCCTCCTTGAACTCCCGGTCGAACCTCCGCCGCGTCTCCATCGCCGTTCCTCCTTGGGGGCGATGCCTCCACGATAAGAGGGGAAGCCCACGAGGTAGTGGGTTCGTGCGCCGAGGTAGTGGATTCATGCCGCGACGCAGTGGCTTGGTTTGAGGCGTTGAGGCAGTGGGTTTGGGCAGCGAGACAGGGATTCTGAGTCGAGCCAGCGGGGAGATCCCCACTGGCTCGACTTGACCCCGCTGGCTCGACTTGACCCCGCTGGCTCGACTTGACCCCGCTGGCTCGAGTTGACCCCGCTGGCTCGACTTGACCCCGCTGGCTCGAGTTGACCCCGCTGGCTCGAGTTGACCCCGCTGGCTCGAGTTGACCCCGCTGGCTCGACTCGAACCCACTGTTTCGCCACTTAGCGCCCTGCGCGTAACTCCAGTGGCGGGAGGCCCACGACGCGCGCCGGACCCGGACCGGTGCGGAAGCTGTCGGTACGGGTGCCGCGACGTCTGGCCGGATGGCGGAGCACCTTCCGGACCCGCCTCCATGAGCGCACACTTGGACCGCCGCCGGGAGGGAGTGAACGTTGGCCGTCCTGCTGAACCACACCATCGTCCACGCGCGCGACCGGCACGCCTCGGCGGAGTTCCTCGCGGAGATCCTCGCGCTGCCCCGGCCGACCACCTACGGGCCCTTCACCATCGTTCGGGTGGCCAACGACGTCTCCCTGGACTTTGCCGAGGCCCCGGGTGAGATTCAGGCCCAGCACTACGCGTTCCTGGTCAGCGAGGAGGACTTCGACGCGATCCTGGGCAGGATCGTCGCGCGCGGGCTGACCTACTGGGCGGACCCGTACCATCGCCGCCCCGGCGAGATCAATACCAACGACGGCGGGCGGGGCCTGTACTGGTGCGACCCCGACGGGCACAACCTGGAGATCATCACGCGCCCTTACGGGGGCTGAGGGACGCGCCGCCCCTCGCTTGGGGCACTTTTGCGGGCGTTCGCAGTCGGTCAGGCCGGCCCAGACGTCGCCGGCGGCGGCGGCGAAGGAGCGCGTGAGCACCAGGTCGCGGCCCCGATCGGTGACGGTCAGCCACCCGGTGGGCGTCGGCGTGGCCGTCAGCCCACCGGCTCGCCCTGGTCCGGCGGGATGGGCCGGTGCGCGGCCTCGCCCCGGCTGCGGTGCCACAGCATGGTCAGCACCCACAGGACCACGCCGAGGGCGAGCATGCCGCCGGCGATCTGGTACTCGATGGGGTCCTGGGCCCACGGACCCACGAGATAGGCGCAGGTCAGGGCGCCGAGGAACGGCGTGACGGTCGGTGCACGGAAGTGCTCGTGGTCCATCGGCCGGCGGCGCAGCACGATGCAGGCGATGTTGACGACGGTGAACACGCCCAGCAGCAGCAGCGCCGTGGTGCCGCCCAGGGCGGCGACCGTCTCCGCCCCCATGACGTTGGTGACGGTGTAGATGAGGGCCATGGCGATGAGCGTCGTGAAGATGATCGACGTCCACGGCGAGCGCCGGTGCGGCAGCACCCGGCCGAGCACCGGTGGAAGCACCTCGTGGGTGGCCATCCCGTACAGCAGCCGGCTGGCCATCATCATGTTGATCAGCGCGGTGTTGGCGACGGCGAACATGGACAGGAACGGGTAGACCACGTCGACGGGCACCCCGGGGGCGCCGGTGCGGACCACCTCCAGCAGCGGCGTCGCGCTCTCCGACAGCTCACCGACCGGGACGACGGCCACGGCGGTGATCGACACCAGGACGTAGATGAACGCCGTGATGCCCAGGCCGGTCAGCATCACGCGGGGGAACGTGCCGATGGGATCCTTGGTCTCCTCCGCCATGTTGACCGAGTCCTCGAACCCGACCATCGAAAAGAACGCCAGGGCCGTGGCGGAGGTCAGCGCGAGGAACACGCTCTTGTCCTCGGACGTCTCGAACACCATGGCGCGGCCGAGGTCGACGTTGCCCTGCGACATCGCGAAGAACCCGATGAGGATGACGATGAGCAGCCCGGCGAGCTCCACGAGCGCGAGCACCACGTTGAACTTCAGGCTCTCCGAGACGCCCCGGAGGTTGATCAGCGCCAGTAGCACCACGAATGTCATGGCGATGGCGGTGACGGCGCCCTGGCCCCGGTCCAGCCCGAACCCCACGATGAAGTTCTCCGCCAGAAACTTCGACGCCGTCGACGCCGAGGTGATGCCCGAGCTGAGCACCGCGAAGGTGACCAGAAAGGTGACGATGTGGATGCCGAACGCCTTGTGCGTGTACAGCGCGGCGCCGGCGGCCTGGGGGTACTTGGTGACGAGCTCGAGGTAGGAGAACGCGGTGAGCGTCGCGACGACGAACGCCAGCACGATGGCGGCCCACCCCGCGCCGCCCACCTCGCCGGCGACGGCGCCCGTGAGGGCGTAGACGCCCGTGCCGAGGATGTCGCCGACGACGAACAGCAACAGCAGCGTCGGGCCGATGACCCGCTTCAGGCCCGGCTGCGTGACGGCCACGGAACCGGTCATGACCTCAGCCCCTCCGGTGCGCGGACGATGCCTTTGCACGGGACTGTGATCGCGGTCGCGGCGCCGCGCAAGCGGACGCCCGAGCACGCGCGGCACCTCGCGTGGGGGCGTCCCCGTTTGGATGACCGGCGAGCTTGGTGGGGGGTGCGCGCTGAGGGAGGGACCGGAGGTTCTCGGTGCACCGCCCGCCGGAAGGCACCCTGACGTCGGAATTTTCCGGCGAGGTAGTGCCTAGTTCGGCACTACCTCGCCGGAAACCCGTGACCTCGCGCTCCGAGCTGGCTGTCCGGGGTCACCCGGGGCGGGAGGCGCGCCTTCCGATCAGGCCGAGAGGTACGACGTCACCACCGTGCCGGTCGTACCGGTGCCGTCGTCGGACCCGGTGGTGGTGCCGTCGTCGGACCCGGTGGTGGTGCCGTCGTCGGACCCGGTGGTGGTGCCGTCGTCGGACCCGGTGGTGGTGTCGTCGTCGGACCCGTCGGGCGGGGTGCCCCGCCCGTGCATCCCGTGGTGCCTGCCACCGGCGGGCAGCCCCTGCTCGACCGCGGTGGTGATCCGGTTCTCCAGGCCCGCCTTCCGCTCGTCGGCCTGCTCCTGCGTGAGGCCGCCGTCGGCCACCGCCGCGTCCAGGCGGTCGGTCGCGGCCTGGACGAGCGCGTCGACGAGCGCGGCGACGTCGACGCCCTGCGCCTCGGCGACGTCGGCGAGGGTGCCGCCCGCCTCGAGCTGGGAGCGCAGGTCCTCGGCGCTCAGCCCCAGGGCGTCGGCCGCCGCGTCCAGGTCGAGGCCCCCGCCGTGCACGCCGGGCCCGCCGTACGGGCCCAGCGCCTCCGAGTCGTTCAGCGTCTCGGCCACCGCGTCCGCCTGGTCCTCGGTGAGCGTGCCGCCGTCGACCAGCTCCGTGAGCGCGTCCCGGATCCGTTCGAGCCGATCGGCGAGGAGGGACTGGCCGGTCCCGGCCGCGTCCTCGGAGGCGGTCTCGGCGCTCGCGGGCAGGGTGAGCCCGATGCCGGTCAGGGCCAGAGCCGTGGCCGCCGCGAGGCTGGTGATCTTGCGCATGGCTGCTCCGTTCGTCGTCCGGGTGCGGCAGCCCGGGGTTCGTCCGCACCCCGAGCCTGTCGGCGCCACCTGCAGGGACGCTGGGCTCTACCTGCGAGTTCGCCCGGGCGGCTCAGCTCGCGGCCGGGCTGATCTCGCCGCCGCGCGGCCCCGTTTCAGGGGAGTGCAGCAGCTCGCCTCCGGGCCGACGGGCCAGCAGCCGGGCCGACGGGCCAGCAGCCGGGCCGACGGGCCAGGGGGCAGAGCCCGGAACCTGACCCATTAACCAAAGACCCCTTCCGCATCGGGGACTTCGGTCCGGCCGCGGAGTATGTTGTGCGTCACAACGTTGTGCAGCACACGGCGCTGTTGTTCGCATGGATAACCAGCCGCGCCGGGGCGTATGAGCTCCAACCATGCACTCTTGAGCGGCCTTGCCCGTCCGGGCACCGACGACCGGCGGGCCGGAGCACGAGGGAGCGTCGTGGAGCAACGGATCGAGGCCACGGTCAACGGCAAGGTGCTGACGGGCGCCGGCGCCGGGCCGCACACGAGCCTGCTGGACTGGCTGCGAGGCCACGGCCTGACCGGGGCCAAGGAAGGGTGCGCGGAGGGGGAGTGCGGCGCGTGCGCCGTGCTGGTCGCGCGCCCCGACGGCGACGGGCGGTCGCGGTGGACGGCGGTGAACGCCTGCCTCCCGCCCGCCCTGGCGTTCGACGGCCAGGAGATCGTCACCGCCGAGGGCCTCGGCACCGCCCCTGGCGCGGGTGCCGTCGAGGACCTCCACCCGGTCCAGCGCGAGATGGCCTCCCGCGGCGGCTCCCAGTGCGGGTACTGCACCCCCGGCTTCGTGTGCGCGATGGCCGCCGAGTACTACCGCCCGGAGCGCGCCGCCGCGCCGGCCGACCCACCGGAGACCGGGACTGCCGTCTCCGGGCCCGAGCACGCCGCCGACCACGAGACCGGGCCGAACGGCTTCGACCTGCACGCCCTGAGCGGCAACCTGTGCCGCTGCACGGGCTACCGCCCCATCCGCGACGCCGCCTACGCCCTGGGCGTCCCCGCAGGGGCCGACCCGCTGGCCCGCCGCCAGGAGCGCCCGGCGCCGGCCGCCCGCCGCACCGCCGCCGTCGCGGACGGCGCGGAGTTCGCCCGCCCGGTGACCCTCCAGGAGCTGTTCGACCGGCTCGCGGAGCACCCGGACGCCGTGCTCCTCGCGGGGGCCACGGACGCGGGCGTCGAGCGCAACATCCGGCACGCCCGCCCACCGCTCGCCCTGGCCGTCGATCGGCTGGCGCCGCTGCGCGGGCTGGAGACGGGTCCCGGGCGGGTCGAGATCGGCGCGGCCCTGACCTTCTCGGAGATCGAGCGCGCGCTGGCCGGCCGCGTCCCGCTCCTCGACGAGCTCTTCCCGCAGTTCGCCTCCCGCCTCATCCGCAACGCCGCGACCCTCGGCGGCAACCTCGGCACCGCCTCGCCCATCGGCGACGCCGCCCCCGTCCTGCTGGCCCTGGACGCCGCGGTCGTGCTCGCCTCGCGGGACGGCGAGCGGGAGGTCCCGCTCTCGGAGTACTTCACCGGCTACCGCCGGACGGTGCGCCGGGCCGGCGAGATCATCCGCGCGGTGCGCATCCCGCTGCCGCTGGCCGGGACGACGGCGTTCCACAAGATCGCCAAGCGGCGTTTCGACGACATCTCGAGCGTCGCCGTCGCCTTCGCCCTCCAGATCGACGACGGACGGGTGACCTCGGCCCGGATCGGCCTGGGCGGCGTCGCCGCCACCCCCATCCGCGCCCGTGCCACCGAGGCGGAGCTGCTCGGCCGGCCGTGGGTCCGCGAGACAGCCCTCGCCGCCGCGGCGGCGCTGGCCCGCGAGGGCACCCCGCTGGACGACCACCGGGCCAGCGCCCGCTACCGCACGGCCATGCTCGAGCAGTCGGCGCTGCGGTTCTACGAGGGGACGCAGCCCTCCGAGGTCCTGGAGGCGGCCCGGTGAGCGCGCTCGCCGACCGGCCCGTGAACCCGGTCGTGGGCGTGGCGGTCGCCCACGAGAGCGCCGCGCTGCACGTCACGGGGACCGCCCTGTACACCGACGACCTCCTCGGCCGCGCGCCCGGCGTGCTGCACGCCTGGCCGGTGCAGGCGCCGCACGCGCACGCCCGGATCACCGCCCTGCGCACCGCGCCGGCGCTGGCCGTGCCCGGGGTCGTGCGCGTCCTCACGGCCGCGGACGTGCCCGGGGTCAACGACGCGGGCGTCAAGAACGACGAGCCGCTCTTCCCCGGCGAGGTGATGTACCACGGGCACGCGGTGTGCTGGGTGCTCGGGGAGACCCTCGAGGCGGCGCGGCTGGGAGCGGAGGCGGTCGAGGTCGACTACGAGCCGCTGCCCGCGGTGCTCACCCTCGCGGAGGCGATCGCGGCGGAGAGCTTCCAGGGCGCCGCGCGCACCGTCGCCCGCGGCGACGCCGCCGCGGCGCTGGCCCGGGCCCCGCACCGCTTCTCGGGCGAGCTGGAGATCGGCGGGCAGGAGCACTTCTACCTGGAGACGCACGCCTCGCTGGCGCACGTGGACGAGAGCGGACAGGTCTTCGTCCAGTCCAGCACCCAGCACCCGTCCGAGACCCAGGAGATCGTCGCGCACGTGCTGGGCCTGCACAGCCACGAGGTGACCGTGCAGTGCCTGCGGATGGGCGGGGGCTTCGGCGGCAAGGAGATGCAGCCGCACGGCCTCGCCGCCGTCGCCGCGCTGGGCGCGGTGCTCACGGGCCGGCCGGTGCGGCTGCGGCTGAACCGCACGCAGGACATCACCATGACCGGCAAGCGCCATCCGTTCCACGCGTCCTGGGAGGTGGGGTTCGACGACGCCGGCCGGCTCCTGGCCCTTCGGGCCACCCTCACCAGCGACGGCGGGTGGAGCCTGGACCTGTCCGAGCCGGTCCTGGCCCGGGCGCTGTGTCACGTCGACAACGCCTACCACGTCCCGCACATCGAGGTCCACGGCCGCATCGCCAGGACCCACAAGACCTCCCAGACGGCGTTCCGCGGCTTCGGCGGCCCGCAGGGCATGCTCGTGCTGGAGGACATCCTGGGCCGCTGCGCCCCGCTGCTCGGCGTCGACCCGACCGAGCTGCGCCGCCGGAACCTCTACGCGCCCGGCCAGAGCACGCCCTACGGCCAGGTCGTCCGGCACGCGGAGCGGCTGCACGCCATCTGGGACGAGGTGCTGCGCCGGTCCGACTTCGAGCGGCGCCGCCGTCAGGTCGCCGAGTTCAACGCCGCGCACCCGCACCTCAAGCGGGGCCTGGCCCTGACGCCTGTGAAGTTCGGCATCTCCTTCAACTTCACCGCGTTCAACCAGGCCGGGGCGCTCGTCCACGTCTACAGGGACGGCTCCGTGCTCATCAACCACGGCGGCACCGAGATGGGCCAGGGCCTGCACACCAAGATGCGCCAGGTCGCCGCCACCGCCCTCGGCGTGCCGCTGCAGCACGTCCGGCTGGCGCCCACACGGACGGACAAGGTGCCCAACACCTCCGCGACGGCGGCCAGCTCGGGCGCGGACCTCAACGGCGGGGCCGTGAAGAACGCCTGCGACCAGATCCGCGCGCGCCTGGCCGAGGTCGCCTCCCGCAAGCTCGGCATCCACCCGGCCGACGTGCGCTTCGCCGACGGCAAGGTCACCGGCCTCGGCTTCCACGACGCGGTCATCGACTTCGCCGACCTGGTGCGGGCCGCCTACGCCGAGCGGGTGCAGCTGTGGGCGGCGGGGTACTACCGCACCGAGGGGCTGCACTGGGACAGCACACGCATGCAGGGCGAGCCGTTCAAGTACTTCTCCTACGGGGCGGCGGTCTCGGAGGTGGAGGTGGACGGCTTCACCGGGGCCTACCGGTTCGTGCGCACCGACATCGTCCACGACGTCGGCGACTCGCTCTCCCCGCTCATCGACCTGGGGCAGATCGAGGGCGGGTTCGTCCAGGGCACCGGCTGGCTGACCCTGGAGGAGCTGCGCTGGGACCTCTCCGACGGCCCGAACCGCGGCCGGCTGGCCACCCAGGCCGCCAGCACCTACAAGCTGCCCAGCTTCTCCGAGATGCCCGAGGAGTTCCACGTCCACCTGTTCGAGCGGGCCACCGAGTCCGGCGTCGTCTACGGCTCGAAGGCGGTCGGCGAGCCGCCGCTCATGCTCGCGTTCAGCATCCGCGAGGCGCTGCGGCAGGCCGCCGCCGCGTTCGGACCGGCGGGCCGTTCCGTCGAGCTGGCCAGCCCGGCGACCCCCGAGGCCGTGTACTGGGCGGTGGAGGCGGCGCGGCGCGCACCGGTGCCCGCCACCGACGGCCTGGCCGGACCGGGCGCCACCCGTGACCGGGCCGCCGCCGGCGCCTCCGCCAACGCGGCCACGGGCGGCGGCGCCCCCTCCGCCGCGGCCACGGGCGGCGCCCTGGGCGGTGCCGCGGCGGACCGGGGATCGAGCTGACGTGGACTGGCTCGGGGCGGTCCAGCTGCTGCGCGCCGAGGGGCGGCCCGGCGTCCTCGTCACCCTCACCCGCGTGCGCGGTCACGCGCCCCGCGAGGCGGGGGCGAAGATGGTCGTGACCGCCGACGCCACGTGGGACAGCATCGGCGGCGGCAACCTCGAGGCGACGGCGGTGGACCGCGCCCGCGCGATGCTGGCCGCCGGCGTGAGAGAGCCGGAGTGGCTCGAGACGGCCCTCAACGAGCACGCCGACAACCGGCACGGCCGCCAGTGCTGCGGCGGGGAGGTCTCGGTCCTGCTCGAGCCGCTGCGCGCCCGGCCCACGGTCGCCGTCTTCGGCGTCGGGCACGTGGGGCAGGAGCTCGGCCGGATCCTCTCCCGCCTGCCCGTGGACCTGCACCTGGTGGACAGCCGGGCCGAGCAGCTCGACGCCGCGCGCCTGGCCGACCTCGACGGCGGCCGCGCCACGGTCCACCTGCACCACGCCCCGGCGCCGGAGGTGGTGCTGCGCGGGCTCGCCCCCGGCGCGCACGTGCTCGTCATGACCCACGACCACGCCGAGGACCTCGTGCTCTGCGACGCGGCCCTGCGCCGGGACGACCTCGGCTCGGTCGGCCTCATCGGCTCGAGAGCCAAGTGGGCGCGGTTCCGGAAGCGGCTGCGCGAGGCCGGGCACGCCGACGCCGCCGTGGACCGCATCTCCTGCCCCATCGGGCTGCCCGGGATCGGGGGCAAGGAACCGGCCGCCATCGCGGTCAGCGTGGCCGCCGCGCTGCTGCAGGCCTTCGAGGGAGCCCCCGTCCCTAGCAGCCGGGCCCGCAGCGCGACCGCCGGGGCCCGCCGATGACCCTCTACCGCGCCACGGTCCTCGACACCTCCGGCGACCTCCTCGCGCCGGCCCGGCTCGTCGCCGAGGAGGACTGCGGCCTTCTCGTGCGCGACGGCGTCGTCGCGGCGCGCACCGGCTTCGCCACCGCCCGCGCCGCCCACCCCGCCGAGGAGGTCGTGGACCTGCGCGACGGGATCCTGCTCCCGGGGTTCGTGGACACCCACGCGCACTTCCCGCAGGTACGGGTCATCGGCGGGCTCGGCATGCCCCTGCTCGACTGGCTGCGCGAGTGCGCCCTCCCCGAGGAGGCCCGCCTGGCCGACCCCGCCTACGCGCACGCCGTGGCCCGCGACTTCCTCGACGGCCTCGTCCGCGCCGGCACGACGACGGCGCTGGTGTTCGGCTCGCACTTCCCCCTGGCGGTCGACGCGCTGTTCACACAGGCCCAGGCGGTCGGCCTGCGCATCACCGCCGGGCTCGTGGTCAGCGACCGCATCCTGCGCGAGGAGCTGCTGACCACCCCGGAGGAGGCCGTCGTCCACGGCCGGGCGCTGATCGGCCGCTGGCACGGCCGGGGGCGGCTGCGCTACGCCGTCACGCCGCGGTTCTCCCTGTCCGCCTCGGAGCCGATGCTGGAGGCCTGCGCCGAGCTGCTCGCGGCCGGCGACGACATCTGGTTCACCTCCCACCTCAACGAGAGCACCGCCGAGATCGCCGAGGTGCGCCGGCTCTTCCCCGGCGCCCGGGACTACCTCGACACCTACGACCGGCACGGCCTCGTCACCTCGCGCTCCGTCTTCGCCCACGACGTCCACCCGACCCCCGCCGAGCTGACGGTGCTCGGCGCAGCGCGCGCCGGGGTCGCGCACTGCCCCTCGTCGAACTCCGCGCTGGGCTCCGGTCTCTTCCCGCTGAGTGCCCACCACGACGCCGGCGTCCGGGTGGGCCTGGGCTCCGACGTCGGGGCCGGCACGGGGTTCTCGATGCTCAAGGAGGGGCTGCACGCCTACTTCGTCCAGCAGCTCCTCGGGGACGGCGGAGCCCTGCTCACCGCCGCGGACCTGCTCCACCTGGCCACCCGGTCGGGGGCCCAGGCCCTCGGCCTCGCCGACCGGGTCGGGGACCTCGGCGCGGGGAAGGAGTTCGACGCCGTGCGGGTCAGGCCCCACCCCGGCAGCACCCTCGACGTCGCCCTGCGCCACGCCAAGGACGCCACCGATGCCCTGGCCAAGATCTTCACCCTCGGGACGCCGGCCGACATCGACGCCGTCTGGGTGGCCGGCCGGCCGGTCCCCGGGCCCGCCCCGGCGGCGCCGGACCACTCCCTGACGCCGCTCGGAGCCCCCTGAACGACCACCCGGCACCCGGGCCGCCGGGTCTTGCGCCGGTGCACGGCCGCGGCGGGCGGAAGGATGGGGCGCATGGTCTCCACCGCCGCGCTCGTCGACGCGGTTCTCGCGACCACGCCGCTGGTCGACGGGCACAACGACCTCGCCTACGCCCTGCGGACCACCGCCGGGTACGCCGTCGACGGCCTGGACGGGCCCCGGCCGGCGCTGCACACCGACATCCCGCGGCTGCGCGCCGGCCGGGTGGGCGCCCAGTTCTGGTCGGTCTTCGTGCCGGCAACCCGCACGGGCGCGGAGGCGGTGCTCGGCACGCTCGAGCAGGTCGACGCCGTGCACCGGCTCATCGCCGCCTATCCGGGCACGTTCGCCCTCGCTTGCACGGCCGACGACGTGCTGTCCGCCTTCCACGCCGGGCGCATCGCCTCCCTGCTCGGCGCCGAGGGCGGCCACTCGATCGGCGGCTCGCTCGGCGTGCTGCGGGTGCTGGCGCGGCTCGGCGTGCGGTACATGACGCTGACCCACAACGACAACGTCGCCTGGGCGGACTCGGCCACCGACGTGCCGGCGGTCGGCGGGCTCAGCGACACCGGCCGCGCGGTCGTGGCGGAGATGAACCGCGTCGGGATGCTGGTCGACCTCTCCCACACCGCCGAGACCACCCAGCACGCCGCCCTGGACGTCGCCCGGGCGCCGGTGATCTTCTCGCACTCCTCCTGCCGGGCGGTGTGCGACCACCCCCGCAACGTCTCCGACGCCGTGCTGGCGCGGCTCGCCGGCAACGGCGGGGTGCTGCAGGTGACGTTCGTGCCGACGTTCCTCTCGCCGGCGTACGCCCGCTGGCAGGAGGAGGCGCGGCTCGCGCTCGGCGAGCCCGGGTGGCACTGGCCGCGCGCGCCGCACCCGGGGGAGGACCCGGCCGCGACCGCCGCCGAGAACGCCGACGAGGATCCGGAGCGCGCCTGGCGCCGGCGGCTGGCCGCCTGGGAGGCGGAGCATCCGCGTCCGCGGGTGCTCATCGACGACGTCGTCGCCCACGTCGAGCACGCCCGGGAGGTCGCCGGTCTCGCCCACATCGGGCTGGGCGGGGACTACGACGGCGTCGACCGCCTGCCCGAGGGGCTCGAGGACGTCTCGGGCTATCCCCGCCTGCTGGCGGCGCTCGCGGAACGGGGCTGGGCGGCCTCGGAGCTCGCGGCGCTGGTGGGCGGGAACGTGCTGCGGGTGCTGCGCGACGCCGACGACGCGGCGGCCGTGACCATGTGGCCGGCGACCCGGGCGTCGTCAGGACGGGGGAACGGCCTGCCGTGATCAGGCCGGGCGAGGCTCCCGGAGTTGTTCCCGCAAATGCGCCCGGTCGTTCTGGTGGAGATTTCGGGAGGCGCGCCCCTCAGAGGGACGGCTGCACCAGCTCCGCGTAGCGCGCCGCCACGGTGGCGACCACCTCGTCCCCTGGGGTGTCCCAGATCTCCTGGTTGAAGATCTCCACCTCGACGTCCCCGGTGTAGCCCGTCTCGCTCACCCACGCGGTGATGGTGGGGAAGTCGATGTAGCCGTCGCCCATGTAGCCGCGCGAGAGCAACGGGTCGGCGGCCAGCGGCAAGATCCAGTCGCACACCTGGTACGACGCCAGCCGCCCCTGGGCGCCCGCCCGGGCCACCTGGGCGGCCAGCGCCGGGTCCCACCACACGTGGTAGGTGTCGACCACGACGCCGACCGTCTCCGGCGGGAAGGGCTCGGCCAGGTCCAGGCACTGGCCCAGCGTGGAGAGCACCGCGCGGTCGGCGGCGAAGATGGGGTGGAGGGCCTCGAGCACCAGGCGCACGCCGTGCTCGGCGGCGAAGGGCACCAGCTCGCCGACGCGGTCCGCCACCCGCCCGCGCGCGGCCACGAGGTCCTTGTCCCCGGCGCGCCGCGCCGGCCCGCCGGGGGCGGTGGCGGCAGGCAGCCCGCCGACGACCATGATGAGCTCGCGGGTGCCCAGGGTGGCGGCCTCGACGATGGCCGCCTTGTTGTCCTCGACGGCGGCACGCTTCCCGTCGTCGTCAGCGGCCGTCAGGAACCCGCCGCGGCAGAGCGAGGAGACCCGCAGCCCCGCCTCGCGCACGAGCCGGGCGGAGCGCTGCAGGCCGGCCTCGGCAACCCGGTCGCGCCACAGGCCGAGCGCCGGGAGGCCGGCCCGCGCCGCGCCCTCGACGGCCTGCTGGAGCGTCCACGCCTTCGTGGTGGCGGTGTTCAGCGACAGCCGGGAGAGGTCCGGGACGCCGCCGGCGGCCCGCGTGGTCGTGGCGTCGGTGGAAGTCATGGTGACCCTCTCAACTCACGCCGGCGACGGCGAGGAAGTGGGACATGCGGCGGGCGGCGAGCTCGGGGTCGAGCAGCAGCCCCGCCGCGTCGGCCAGCTCGAACAGCGTGACCAGGTGGGGCACGGAGCGGCCGGAGTGGAGCCCGCCGACCATCTGGAAACCGGGCTGGTGGCAGTTGAGCCAGGCGAGAAACGCGACGCCGGTCTTGTAGTAGTACGTCGGCGGCGCGAAGACGTGACGGCCGAGCGCCTGCGTCGAGGCGAGGATCGCGTGGGCCGCGGCGCGGTCGCCGCCGTCGAGGGCCTGGAGCGCGGTCGACGCCGCCGGGCCGATCGCGGCGAAGATGCCCAGGAGTGCGTCGGAGTGGCCCGCATCGTCGCCGACGACCAGGTCGGGGTAGTTGTAGTCGTCACCGGTGTACATCCGCACGCCGCCGGGCAGCTGCGCGCGAAGCCAGATCTCGAAGTCGGCGTCGAGCAGCGAGACCTTGATGCCGTCGACCTTGGCCGCGTGCCGCCGGAGCAGCTCGAGGACGGTTGCGGCGGCGGCGTGCGGGTCGGCGGCCCCCCAGTAGCCGGCAAGGGCGGGGTCGAACGACTCGCCCAGCCAGTGCAGGATCACCGGCTCGCCTGACTCCGCCAGCAGTGAGTCGTAGACGGTGAGGTAGTCCTCGGGGCCGCGGGCGGTGGCGGCCAGCGCGCGGGACGCCATGAGGATGGGCCGCGCCCCGGCGCCCGTCACGGTGGCGAGCTGCTCGCGGTAGGCGTCCGTGACGGTGGCCAGCGCGGCACCGTGGTCACCCGCGGCCAGGGCGGCGACGGCGGGGCCGTCGAGGTGGTCGGTGCCGGCGCCGCAGGCGATCGCCCCGCCCGCCGCGCGCGCCTCGGCGCTGGAGCGGCGGATGAGCTCGGCGGCCGCCGGCCAGTCCAGGCCCATCCCTCGCTGGGCGGTGTCCATGGCCTCGGCCACGCCCAGGCCGTAGGACCACAGGTGGTGGCGGAAGGCCAGGGTGGCGTCCCAGTCCAGCTCCGCGGGCCGCCCGGGAGTGTTGTCCGCCGTCGCGCGCGGCACGACGTGCGCGGCGGCGTACGCGGTGCGCGCGGCCAGCGCGGCGGAGGGCCGGGTCCACGCGCCGGGCGCGCCGAGGCGGTGGGGGACGAGCGTGCCGTCCGGCCGGGGCAGCGCGACCGACGGGGAGGTCGCCGGTGCCGCGCTCACCGGGCGCGCTCCGCGACGGGGGCGGAGGCGCCGGCGCCGGCGCCGAGCGTGATCGGCGGCACCGCCACGCGGCGGCCCTCGGCCGACGAGCGCACTCCCAGCTCGGCCAGCTGCACGCCCCGGGCGGCCGAGAGCAGGCCGAAGCGGTGCTGGCGGCCGGCGACGACGTCGCGCAGGAACTCCTCCCACTGCAGCTTGAAGCCGTTGTCGAGGTCGGCGTTCGCCGGGACCTCGAGCCACTGGTCGCGGAACGCCTCGGTGACCGGCAGGTCGGGGTTCCACACCGGCTTCGGGGTGTGGGCGCGCTGCTGGGCGACGCACCGGCGCAGGCCGGCGACAGCAGAGCCGTGCGTGCCGTCCACCTGGAACTCGACGAGCTCGTCACGGTGGACGCGCACCGTCCACGACGAGTTGATCTGCGCGATGACCGCGTCGCCGGCGGGCGTGGTGAGCTCGAAGATCCCGTACGCGGCGTCGTCGGCCGTGGCGACGTAGGGCCGGCCCTGCTCGTCCCAGCGGGTCGGGATGTGCGTCACCGCCTTGGCCGTGACCGCGTCCACCGTGCCGATGATGCCCTCGAGCACGTAGTTCCAGTGACAGAACATGTCGGTGGTGATGCCCCCGCCGTCCTCCTTGCGGTAGTTCCACGAGGGCCGCTGGGCGGCCTGGCTGTCGCCCTCGAAGACCCAGTAGCCGAACTCCCCGCGCAGGGAGAGGATCCGGCCGAAGAAGCCCTCGTCCACCAGGCGGCGGAGCTTGACCAGGCCGGGCAGGTAGAGCTTGTCGTGCACCACGCCCGCGGTGACGCCGGTCTCCTCACCCAGACGGGCGAGCGCCACGGCCTCCTCCGTGGTCTCCGCGGTCGGCTTCTCGGTGTAGACGTGCTTGCCGGCCCGCATCGCCGCGGTGAGCGCGGCCACGCGCCGGGAGGTGACCTGAGCGTCGAAGTAGATGTCGACGCCGGGGTCGGCGATCACCGCGTCGGCGTCCGTGCTCCACTCCTGGATGCCGTGCTGCTCGGCGAGCTCGCGCAGCTTGGCCTCGTTCCGGCCCAGCAGGATGGGCTCGACCTGGACCCGCGAGCCATCAGGCAGCTCGACGCCGCCGGCTTCGCGGATGGGCAGGATCGAGCGCACCAGGTGCTGGCGGTAGCCCATCCGGCCGGTCACGCCGTTCATCGCGATGCGCAGGGTGCGTGTGGTCATGTGCTCTCTCCGTCGAGGCAGTCGGTGGTGCGGTACCCAGTGGGGAATGCGCTTTCCGGGAAGTTAGGCGCATCGACGGCCGGTGTCAAGAGTCCGGGCGGAGCGTGGGCCGGCTCTCGCAGCGGCAGGTCAGCCCGGCGCGGGTCCGGGCGTCGAAGCGCGCAGGACCACCTCGCCCGGGACGGTGATCTCCCTGGCGCCCACGGCCGGCGGCTCGAGTGCCAGGGCGGTGACCTGGCGACCCGTCTCCCGCAGCGGGATGCGGACGGTGGTGAGCGGGGGCGTGACGTCACGGAGCGTGCTGATGTCGTCGAAGCCGGCGAGCCCGAGCTGCCCCGGGATGTCCACGCCGACCTCCCGTGCGGCGGTCATCGCACCCAGGGCCATGACATCGGTGACGGCGAAGACCACCTCGGTGGCGACGTCCCGGCTGAGCAGCTCGCGCATGGCGGCGTGACCGCCGTCGCGCGTGAAAGCGCTCGGCACGATCGCGGTGGACGGCACTTCGGCCCCGCGCTCGGCGAGGGCACCGACGAAGCCCGTGACGCGCTCGCGCGCCGTGAGGTTGTCGAGCGGGCCCGCGAGCACGGCGAAGCGCCGGTACCCGAGCCCGTGCAGCGCCCGGGCCAGAGCCGCGGCGCCGCCGGTGTTGTCGACGTGCACGGTGTCGACGCCGAGAATCGGCTGGCTGACCATGGCGACGGTGCCGCCGCGCGCCCGGTAGGCGTCGAGCGCCTCCCGGAGGCGGCGGTTCGCCTCCTCGTCGTCGCGCCGGGCGCCGATGAGGATGATCGCCCGGTCGCGCTGGTTCTGCAGGGTGCGCACGTAGTCGAGCTCGCGCGCGGCGTCATGGTTGGTGTTGGCCAGCGTGACGACCATGCCCGCCTCCTCGGCGGCCTCCGTCACCCCGGCCGCGATGGCGGAAAAGTAGGGGTCAGCGATGTCATGCACGATCAGCCCGATGGTGGCGGTCTGCCCGCGCGCCATGGCCTGGGCGTTGGCGTCGGGTGAGTAGCCCAGGCGATCCGCGGCGGCATGCACCCGTTGGCGCAGCTCCTCGCCCACCGCTCGGTTCGAGCTGCCGTTGATGGCGCGGGAGGCGGTCGCCAGCGAGACGCCGGCCTCGCGGGCGACGTCCGACAGCGTGACAGACCCGCGGGCGGCGGGGCGCCGGGAACGCGAGCGCCCGGGGCTGCGTCCGCCAGCGGCGGTCTGGCTGGATGTGACACCGTCGGGTCGTTCGGGCGCCTCGGTCGGCACGGCGCCGTCGCGCTCGGCCGAGCTCATGGCCGCGCCCCCGCGTGGAGGCACGGGAAGCGTCGTCGTGCCCGGCTCTGACGGACGGGGTCAATCATGGCGGCTCCCGATCGGTTGTTCCGGCGCACGCCCTGACAAGGCGGCGGCGCCGTCCCTTCGGGCTACGCGCCGGACTGTAGGCAGAACCTAGCAGTAAGCGCTATCCCGGCGCGCACGACGTTGGTCCTCGTTACCCCTTGTGTGCCGAGGCGCCATGCCCCTACGCTGCGGAAAGCGCTTTCGCAGCGCCCCTTCTGAACGAGGAGGCTCGGATGTCGACAAGGACGTTGACCAGGATCGTCGCCCTGGCCACAGGCTCGGCCCTCACGCTGGCCGCCTGCGGTGGCGGCGCAGGCGACGGCGGTGACGCCGGCGGGAACGGTGGCGGAGGCGAGGAGGACCCGATCGTCATCGGCGTCTCGCTGCCGCTCACCGGCGACTTCGCGGAGCCCGGCAAGGGCGTGCAGCGCGGGTACGAGACGTGGGCGAAGGTCGTCAACGACGGCGGTGGGCTCCTCGGGCGCCCGGTGGAGCTGAAGATCCTCGACGACGCCTCCGACGCGGGCCGCGTGGTCTCGGACTACGAGTCGCTGATCGCCCAGGACCAGGTCGACCTGCTGTTCGGGCCGTTCTCCACCCGGCTCGTCGTACCCGCGTCCCGCGTGGCCTCCGAGTACGGGATGCTGTTCGTCGAGCCGGCGGCCGCGGCCGCCGAGGTGTTCGAGAGCGGCTTCGAGAACATCTTCTACGCGGCGCCCGCCATCGCGCCCGACCACTACGACTACCTGGTCGAGCACATCGCGGCCATGCCCGAGGACCAGCGCCCGAAGACGGCCGCCGTCGCCGCCATGGACGACCCCTTTGCGCAGGGCACGGCGTACGGCCTGCGCGACGGGCTCGCCGAGCTCGGCGTGGAGATCGTCGTCGACGAGGTCTACCCGCCCAACGCGACTGACTTCAGCGCCGTCGCCGCACAGATCGCCGACGCAAACGCCGACATCATGATCGGCGGCACCCAGTACCAGGACGCCGTGAACCTGATCCTGGCGCTGCGGCAGCTGAACTACCAGCCGCGCATGGCGGCCTTCACGACGGCGCCGACCAACCCCGAGTTCGTCGAGGCCATCGGCGGCGCCGTCGACGGCATCATCTCCCCGACCGGCTACGCGGTGGACGCGCCGTACCCCACCAACGAGGAGTTCGTCGCCGCCAACATCGAGCTGCACGGCACGCCCCCGGGCGAGGACGAGGCCAACGCCTACACCACCGGCCAGGTCGTGGCCGCCGCGGTCGAGGCCGTCGGGTGCGCCGAGCAGGGCGACTGCCAGCAGCAGCTCATCGACTGGCTCCACGAGAACGAGGTCGACACCGTCGTCGGTACCCTCGGCTGGGACGAGGCGGGCCGGCCCAACGGCGCCCACCTGATCCAGCAGTACATCAACGGCGAGATCACGATCGTGCTGCCCGAGGACGTCGCCGAGGCCGAGCTCGTCCACCCCAAGCCGGAGTGGTGAGTCCGTGGTCTCGGGGACTCTGCTCTTCCAGAGCCTGATCCTCGGCGTCCTGCTGGGAGGGCTCTACGCCCTCCTGGCAGCGGGGCTGACCCTGTACTTCGGGATCATGCGCGTGGTGATGCTGGCCCACTCGGCCTTCATCATCCTCTCGGCCTACGTCGCCTGGCGGTTCGCGACGCTCACCGACCTGGACCCGATGCTGTCGCTCATCGGCACGGTGCCGCTGTTCTTCGCCATCGGGTACCTCATGCAGCGCATCCTGCTGTCCAGGCTCCGGCCGGCCACCATGACGATGATGTCGGTGCTCCTCACCTTCGCGATCGCCCTGGTCATCGAGGGGCTGCTGGGTCTGGCGTTCACGGGCACGCAGCGGCGGATCAACCTGCCCTACGGTGCCTCGAGCGTGGAGTTCCTCGGCGCTCAGATCCCGGTGGTGCAGATCATCTCCTTCGCCCTCGCCGCGGTGAGCCTGGCGAGCCTGTACCTGATCCTGAAGAAGACGCGGTTCGGCCGCGCCCTGCGCGCGACCATCCAGCACCGCGAGGCCGCGCAGCTGGTCGGGATAGACACCGGCCGGACGGCCGGCTTCGGGTTCGGCCTGGGGCTCGCCACGGCCGCTGTGGGCGGCGCCGCGCTGTCGCTCCAGGCGACGATCTACCCCTCGTTGCACTGGCACTGGATCGGCCCGCTGATGGCGATCATCGTGGTCGGCGGGCTGGGGAGCATCCCTGGTGCAGCCATCGCGGCCCTGCTGCTCGGCGTCCTGCGGGTGCTGCTCGAGATCCCGGTCGGGCCCACCTGGGCGCAGACCATCTTCTACCTGGCTCTGTTCGCCACCCTGATGGTCAGGCCCGAGGGATTCTTCGGAGGTCGCCTTGCCCAGCGTTTCTGAGACCCGCCCGCGCACCCGCCGGTCGCTCGCCATGGGCGGCGGCGGCACCAGCCGGCGCCGCGACGCGATCACCATCGCCGTCGTCGTGGCGGTGCTGGCGGTCTGGCCGTTCCTCGCGCCCAACCCCTACATGCTCAGTGCCGGCATCGTCGTCCTGAACTACGCGGTCTTCGCGACCGGGTGGAACGTCATGGGCGGCTTCACCGGCTACATCTCGCTCGGTCACACCGCCTTCTTCGGGCTCGGCGCCTATGGCACGGCGCTGCTCGTCATCGACGCCGGGCTGCCCAGCTTCGTCGCGCTGGTCGTCGCCGCGGCCGGCACCGCGCTCCTCGCCCTGCCCGTCGGCTTCGCGGCCCTGCGCGTGCGGGGCGCCTCGTTCGTCATCGTGACGATCGCCCTGGTGCTCGTGCTGCAGCTGGTGTTCCAGAGCTGGCACACCGTCACGGGCGGCTCGGACGGGCTCGTGGTGCCGCGGCCGTTCCCCGACCTGCTGCGCCCGCAGCACCATCAGGTCTTCTACTTCATCTTCCTCGGCCTGCTCGCGCTCACCCTGCTGACGTGGGCGCTGATCGACCGGTCACGCTTCGGGGCGGGGCTGAAGGCCGTGCGCGAGGACGAGGACAAGGCCGAGTCGCTCGGCATCCCCACCGGCTCGCTGAAGCTGGTCGGGTTCGTCGTGTCCGCGGTGCTGGTCGCCCTGGCCGGCGGGCTGTACGGGCTGTGGTTCGGCGACCTGGACCCGATCTTCCAGTTCGACGTCGTCCTCAGCTCCCAGATCGTGCTCATGGCGCTCCTCGGCGGTACCCGGTTCCTGTTCGGCCCGCTCATCGGCGCGGTCGTGGTCGGGGTGGCGCTGGAGTACTTCGTCCTGAACTACGGCGAGACGCAGTTCCACCTCGTCGCCACGGGCCTGCTGCTCGCCGCGGTGGTCATGTTCCTGCCCGACGGTGTCCTCACCGGTGCCCAGCAGCTGCTCAACAGGTTCCGGCCCCAGGCCATCTCGATCCGCGAGCTGTCGGCCGAGGAGCTCCGGGCCCAGCAGGACCGCCGCGCCCAGCGAGACCGGAAGGAGTCCCGCCGATGAGCGTGGCCGAGGAGACGCGCGAGAGCGCCCCCACCACCACCGTGCTCCGTACCGAGGGCCTGACGAAGTCCTTCGGCGGAGTCCGCGCCGTCGACGGCGCCACCGTGACGTTCCTCGACGGCAAGATCAACGGCCTGATCGGGCCCAACGGCTCGGGCAAGACCACGTTCTTCAACTGCGTGACCGGCATGATCCGGCCGGACTCCGGGAAGGTCTACCTGCACGGCCAGGACGTGACCCGGTGGGCGCCCCACCGGATCGCCCGCGCCGGGCTGGGACGCAGCTTCCAGCTGTGCCGCACCTTCCCGCGCATGACCGTGCTCGAGAACATGCTGGTCGCCGTCCAGCCGCACTCGCTGGGGGAGTACCTCGGCGGGAGCAGGTCGCCGCAGACGGTGCAGCGGGCGCGGGAGATGCTCGCGCGGGTAGGCATCGAGCACCTCGAGAGCTCCGAGGCCCGCGACATCTCCTACGGCCAGCAGAAGCTCCTCGAGCTCGGCTCGACCCTCATGCCCGACCCGCCGTTCGTCATGCTGGACGAGCCCGCCGGCGGGGTGAACCCCTCGTTGATCGAACGCATCGCCGTCCTCATCCGCGAGCTCAACGAGGAGGGCAAGACCTTCCTCATCGTCGAGCACAACATGGACCTAATCATGAGGCTGTGCGACCACATCGTCGTGTTCGACCGGGGCACCCCCATCGCGACCGGCACCCCGGACGTGATCCAGTCCGACCCCCGAGTGCTGGAGGCCTACCTTGGCGTCTGACGTGATCCTCGAGCTGCGCGACGTCGAGGCCGGGTACGGCAAGGCCGCCCTGGTGCTGCGCGGGCTGTCGGTCAGCGTGCCCCGCGGCACCGTGGTCTGCCTGGTCGGGCCGAACGGGGCCGGCAAGTCCACCGTCCTGAAGGTGGCCAGCGGCCTGCTCAAGCCGCGGGCCGGGGCCATCCTGCTCGGAGGGGAGGACGTCACCGGCCGGGGCCCCCAGGCGCTGCTGCGCGAGGGCCTCTCCCACGTGCTGCAGGGGCACAGCGTCTTCCCGGAGATGACGGTCGAGGAGAACGTCATGCTCGGCGGGTACACCGTCCGCGACCAGTCCTCGCTCGCCGAGCGGGCTGAGTTCGTGAGGAGCGTGTTCCCGGTGGTCGCGGAGAAGTGGTCGACAGTGGCGGGACTGCTGTCGGGCGGGCAGCAGAAGCAGGTGGAGTTCGCCCGGGCGCTGATGGTGACCCCCGACGTCGTGCTGCTCGACGAGCCGTCGATGGGGCTGGACCCCAAGCGCACGACGACTGTGTTCGAGCAGGTCGCCCGCATGCGCGACGCCGGGGTCGCGGTGCTGCTCGTCGAGCAGAACGCGCGCCGGGCGCTGGAGATGGCCGACATCGGTTGCGTGCTAGATCTCGGCCGGGTCTTCGCCACCGGACCGGCCCGCGAGCTGCTCGCCGACCCGAAGCTCAGCGACCTCTACCTCGGCGGGCGCCCCGCGACGGCCTGAGCCGCGCGGACGTTGGCGCCCCCGCGCCGGGCCGGCCAGGCTGCTGCCATGGCTGACCTCCCCGCGGCGGCGCGGGACCGCGTGCGCGCCATGACGCTGTGGCTCGTGGCGGGGATCGTGCTCGTCCTGGTGGGGGTGGGGATCTACGCGGTGCTGGTCGGCTTCGACCGCGTCCGCTCGGCCCCCGTCGAGGCCGTGGCCGTCGCTGGCCACGATCTCGTCGTCCGGTACGTCGGCGGGGCGCCCGGGTGCGGCGACCCGCACCACCTCGAGGTCGACGAGGACGACGACGCCGTCGTCGTCTCGGCCTTCACCGTCGCCCGGCACGGCACCCGGTGGGGCTTTGCCTGCGCCCGGCATGACGTGCGCATGTACGGGACGGTGCGGCTGGCGGCGCCGCTGGGGGAGCGGCCGGTGCGGGACGGCGCGCGTCCGGACACGGAGGTCCCGGTCGTGGGCGGCGTCGAGGAGCTGGTGGGCGGCGGCTGAGCGCGTGGGCGCGTCCGCCGTGGGCCGCACGACCCCGGCGTGCCCCCAGTTCAGGGGGCTGTCGGCGGGCGACATGGCGCCTGCGGTGGACGCCGTTCGCACGGGCTCGGCCGGCCTGTGGGCCGGAACGGCAGGTGATCGTGAGCGACCGGGATCAACGCAACGGCATCGAGCGGACGCCCGACCGCGACGCCCTGCTCGTCGCGCAGTCGAACCAGGGCAAGCTGTTCCAGGGTCGAGCGTGACGGGTTGGCCACCGAGACGGAGCTCACCGATCCCGACGACCTCAACGGGGACCCGGGCGACGACGGGGACTCCCCCGTCACGTTCGGTGACGGTCTGCTGCTCCTGGCCCGCACGCTCTACGTGGTCCCGAACGAGGGCCGCGTGACCGTGTTCGAGCTGGACGACGCCGGCACGGAGGGCGAGCTCGTCGACATCCGGCACCCGCCGGTCAGCCCTGCGTGAGCGCCCGGACCGTGTCGACGGTGTCGGCCTCGGCCGCCGTCTTGTCGTCGCGGTAGCGCAGCACCCGCGCGAAGCGCAGCGCCATCCCGCCCGGGTACCGCGGCGAGCGCTGGATGCCGTCGAAGGCCACCTCGACCACCTGCTCGGGCCGCAGGGTCACCACGTGCCCGTGCCGCCCGGTCTCGAGCTCGAGGAACCGCTGCGTCTGCCACGCGAGCATCTCGTCGGTCATCCCCTTGAACGTCTTGCCGAGCATGACGAAGTCGTCGCCGTCCCGGGCGCCGAGGTGGATGTTGGACAGCCACCCCTGCCGCCGGCCGCTGCCCCACTCGACGGCGAGGACGACCAGGTCCAGGGTGTGGCGCGGCTTGACCTTCACCCACGCGGAGCCGCGGCGGCCGGCGTCGTAGGGTGCCTGGAGGTTCTTGAGTACCAGGCCCTCGTGGCCGCGCGCGAGCATCTCCGCGAAGAACTCCTGGACCTCGTCCGCCGCGGCGGTCAGCCGCCGCGGCACGACGGACCGCTCCGGCACCACCTCGGCGAGGGCGGCGAAGCGGTCGGTGGCGGGGGAGTCGATGAGGTCGCGGCCGTCCAGGTGCAGCAGGTCGAAGAAGTACACGGTGAGCGGCACCTCGGCGCGCAGCGCCGCCCCGTCGCGGCTCAGCGTCCGTGATCCGGTCTCCTGGAACGGGCGCGGGCGCCCGTCCGGGCCCAGCGCGATGGCCTCCCCGTCGAGGACCACGGCGTCGACGGCGAGCTCGCGGGCGGCCTCGACCACCTCGGGGACCCGGTCGGTGATGTCGTCCAGGGAGCGCGTGAACACGGCGACGTCGTCGCCGGCCCGGTGGACCTGCACCCGGATGCCGTCGATCTTGCCGTCCGCGGCCACCGCGGGGCCGGTCTTCTCCAGCGCCGCGGCGACGTCCGGCGCCGCGGCGGCGAGCATCGGGCGCACCGGCCGCCCGACCTCCAGCCGGAACGCGGTGAGGGCCTCCACGCCCCCGGTGAGCGCCGCCTGCGCGATGGGCCCGGACAGCGCGCTGAACATCGCCGCCCGGCGCACCGCGTCCAGGGGCACGCCCGCGGCCTCGGCGATCGCGTCGAGCAGCAGGGCGTCCAGGGCCCCCTGCCGCAGCTCGCCCAGGACCAGGCCGCCGAGGAACTGCTGCTCGGGAGCCGTGGCGGCGCCGAACAGCGCCGCCACGGCCGCGGCCCGCGCCGCCTGCGAGCCGGAGCCCGCCAGGGCGCCCAGCTCATCCAGCGCCTCGTCGACCGCCGCGGGGGTGAGCGTCGGGGTCGTGGCGGGCGGCGGCAGCTCGGCGAGCGAGCGCCACCCGATGCCGGTGCGGCGCTGCCGGGGCCGGCCGGAGAGGTAGGAGGCGACGACCTCGACCTCGGCCGGGTCGGCGGCCCGCAGGGCGGCGGCGAGCAGGGCGCGCTTCTGCAGGCGGGAGCGCGTGGCCGTCACCGCGGCGGAGGTCTCGACGAGCTGGGCGAGCAGCACGTGGCGATTGTGGCAGCCGCCGTCGGCGTCGGCGCGGGCTTCCGTCGGCGGGGGCTCGCCGGGCCGTCGGCGTCGGCGGGGCCTCGTACGCTGGGCGGGTGCCGGGATTGGAGCGCGCGTGGCGGCCGGGGTGGCCCTGTCCGGTCGATCAGGTGCTCGGCGTGCTCCGCCACGGGCGCGGCGACCCCACCTTCCGCCGGGAGCCCGACGGTGCCGTCTGGCGGGGCATCCGCACGCCGGAGGGCACCGCGAGCCTGCGCCTCGTCAGCCGCCCGCGCGACGGCGAGGTCCTCCTCGCCGCCTGGGGCGCCGGGGCGCAGTGGGCGGTCGGGGCGGTGCCCGGCATGCTCGGCGCCGACGACGACCCCGCCGGCTTCCCCGCCCAGCGGGACCCGGTGGTGGCCCGCCTGCACGCGCTGCACCCGCACTGGCGGGTGCCCGCCACCGGGCTGGTCATGGAGTCCCTCGTCCCGGCCGTCATCGAGCAGAAGGTGACGGGGCAGGAGGCCTTCGCCGGCTTCCGGCACCTGGTCCACCGCTTCGGCGAGCGGGCGCCCGGCCCCGGGGCCGACCTGCGGCTCTGGGTCCAGCCCGCACCGGCGGACCTGGCGCGCATCCCGTCGGGGGAGTGGCTGCGCCTGCCCGTCTCGCCGGCGCGCTCGGGCACGGTGGCGCGCGCGGCGCGGCTCGCGCCCGCGCTGGAACGGACCCTGTCCCTCCCGCACCCCGAGGCCGACCGCCGCCTGCGGTCCGTCCCCGGCATCGGCGTGTGGACGAGCGCGGAGGTGCGTGCCCGCGCGCACGGGGACCCGGACGCGGTCAGCTTCGGGGACTACCACGTCGTCAAGGACATCGGCTGGGCGCTGAGCGGCGAGCTGCTCGACGACGACGCCGTCGCCGAGCTGCTCGAGCCGTTCCGCGGCCACCGCTACCGGGTGCAGCGGCTGGTGGAGCTGGCCGGCGTGCGCCGGCCGCGGCGCGGCCCGCGGATGGCGGCGCGTACGCACCTGCCCGCCTGAGGGCGCCCGTGCAGTCAGGCGAGGGCTCCGCCGGCGCCGACCGGATGCGGTGCATGCTCAGGCGGGGCGGCGCGCGGCCACCAGGTGGAGGGGGGCGCCGGGGACGACCCGCCGGCTGGTGACGACCTCGAGGCCGAGGCCCCGGAGCACGCCCTCGACCTCGGCGGGCGTGGGCAGCTGCATGCGGCCCGCCTGGGCCTGCAGCAGCAGCGCGAAGTGCCGGCTGAACGCCGATGGCTCGGCCATCGTCGAGATGATCACGATGCGCCCGCCGGGCGCGAGCTCCGCGGCCAGGCTCCCCAGGAATTCGGCCCGGTCCGCCGGGGGCACGTAGTAGAGGACGTTGGCGAGCAGGACGAGGTCCACGGGCCCTCGCAGCGCCTCTGGCGCGGCCAGGAGCCTGCGGACGTCACCGCGGAAGACGGTCGCCCGCCTCGCGAGGCCCGGCGCGGCGAGCCGCTCCTCGGCGCGGGTGGCGGCGCCGTCGTCCAGCTCGGCGCCGATCCCGGTCGCGCCGGGCGCGACGGCGAGCATGTGGGCGAGCAGGCTGCCCTCCCCGCAGCCGACGTCCAGCACGCGGCGCGGCGCGACGGCGCGCACCTGGGCGGCGAGGGCATCCCTGACCAGCGGTTCCATCGCCCGGGACAGGCGGGCGATCACGTCGCCGCGCTCCTCGACGTCGCGGCGCCCCGGCCCGCCGGCCAGCTGGGCCGGCAGGTCGCGGTACAGGTCGGTGTGGAAGCCGCCGAAGGCCTCGTACCCGGCCCGGACGACGTCGTCGCCGAGGACGGCCCGGCCCCGGCGGGTGAGCACGTGGCCGGACGGCGTGGTGACGACGAGGCCGTTCACGGCCAGGGCACGGAGGAAGGACTCCAGCAGCGGCAGGTCGGTCGCCCCGAGTGCGGCGGCGAGCTCCTCGGTGGTCCGCCGGGTGCGCAGCGCCTCGAGGACCCCGGTGCTCAGCCCCGCGTGCACGGTGGCGACGCGCAGGGCGGCCTGGCCGTCCCGGATCACGCGCAGCCGCTCGCGGACGTCGCCGGCGCCGGCCACCTGGGCCACGGCGCGCAGGGAGATGGCCATGGTTGCGCTCCTTCGGCCGGCCGCGGCGGACGGGCGGCGGCCCGGTGGTCGGGCCGGGACGCCGGCGGTGTGCCCCATCGTGGACCGGGCCCCGCGGCGGCGTCCAGGCGCGCGGGTGCGTCGTCGGGGCGGAGGCTGGGGGCGGCGCGGGAGGGGAGGCGGCGCGATGTGCGTCCTGGTCAGCAGCGCGCGCCGATCCGGACGGGTGCCGCCACACTGGGACCATGACACGCGCCATGCTGGTCCTGGCCAACGCGGCTGCGGGCTCGGCCGAGGACGAGGCCGTCACCGCCGCGGTGGCCGAGCTGCGCACCGGCGCGGACGTCGAGGTGGTCGTGCCAGAGGGGCCGCTCGACCTGCGCGCCGCGCTGGCGCGGTCGGGTGGCAAGGAGGTCGCCGTCCTCGGTGGCGACGGGTCGGTCCACGCCTGCCTGCAGGCCCTGGCCGAGCTGGACCTGCTCGGCTCGGTCGGCCCGGTGGCCGTCGTCCCGCTGGGCACCGGCAACGACCTCGCCCGCGCGCTGCGGATCCCGCTCGACCCCGTCGCCGCCGCGCGCATGGCCCTGGACGGACCTGCGCGTCCCCTCGACCTGCTGCGCGGTGACAACAGGACCGTGGTGGTCAACGTCGTCCACGCCGGTGTGGGGGCCGAGGCGACGGCGCGCGCCGAGGACGTGAAGGGCCTGCTGGGCACGGCCGGGTACGCGCTCGGCGCCGTCCGCGCCGGGGTGGCGGCGACGGGCTGGAGGCTGCGCGTGACCGTGGACGGGAGGGTGCTCCACGACGGCGCGCAGCGCGTCCTGATGGTGACGGTGGGTCTCGGCTCCTCCATCGGTGGCGGCACCCGGGTCACACCGGAGGCCTCGCCGTCGGACGGCCTGGCGGACGTGGTGCTCTCCACGGCGACCGGTCCGCTCGCGCGCGCCGGGTACGCGCTCGCCCTGCGACGCGAACGGCACCTGGGCCGCCGCGACGTGACCGCCGTGCGGGGCCGGGAGGTGACCGTCGAGGCGCTCGACGAGCGCAACGCCTTTCGCATCAACGCCGACGGCGAGGTCAGCGGGCCCCACACGAGCCGCTCCTGGCGGGTGCTCCCGCACGCCTGGACGTGCCGGGTGCCGGCAGGCGCGGACGGCTGACCGCGCGCGCCCGGTTGACCGGGCGGCGGCCCTGCGGCGCCGTTAGCCTCGGCCCCGTGGACCCGGTCTCGGCGCTCAACCGCGTGGCGTACCTCCTCGAGCGCGGCCTGGCCGAGCCGCACCGCTTCCGGGCGTTTCGCCGCGCGGCCCGCCGGCTCGCCGAGCTGCCCGACGGGGAGCTGGAGCAGCGCATCGCCGCCGGGACGCTGACCAAGCTGCCCGACGTCGGGCCCAAGACGGCCGCCGTCGCGGTGCAGGCCGCGGCCGGGCAGCTCCCGGACTACCTCGCGCAGCTCGAGGCCGAGGCGCGGTTCCCGCTCGTGGAGGGCGGCGAGGAGGTCCGGGCGTGGCTGCGCGGCGACCTGCACGCGCACTCGGAGTGGTCCGACGGCACCACCCCGATCGAGGACATGGTGCGCGCCGCGATCGACGCCGGGCACGACTACCTCGGGCTCACCGACCACTCGCCGCGGCTCACCGTCGCCCGGGGCCTCAGCACCGACCGTCTGCGCGAACAGCTCGACGTCGTCGCACGCCTGAACTCCGAGCTCGCGCCGTTCCGGATCCTCACGGGCATCGAGGTCGACATCCTCGAGGACGGCACCCTGGACCAGGACGACGACCTCCTCGCCGAGCTGGACGTCGTCGTGGCCTCGGTCCACTCCAAGCTGCGGATGGAGCCCGCGGAGATGACCGGGCGGATGGCCCGCGCCGTCGCGAACCCGCGGGTCGACGTCCTCGGGCACTGCACCGGCCGGCTCATCACCGGCGGGCGCGGCACGCGGGAGGAGTCCCGGTTCGACGCCGAGATGGTGTTCGAGGCGTGCCGCCGCTTCGACGTGGCGGTGGAGATCAACTCCCGGCCCGAGCGCCGCGACCCGCCGACCCGGCTCCTCGAGCTTGCCGACGACATGGGCTGCCGCTTCTCCATCGACACCGACGCCCACGCTCCCGGCCAGCTGGACTTCCTGGACCACGGCTGCGCCCGGGCGCAGTCGCGGGGGCTCGCGAAGGAACGCATCGTCAACACGATGCCGGCGGACGACCTGCTGGCCTGGACGCGCCGGGCGTAGGCGCGCGCCCCCCTGCGCCGAGACGTCAACTTCTCCTCGAGAAGTCACTGCCCGACGAGGGGCGGCTGCTCCCGGCGGAGCGCGCGTGACGGGACCCCTCGCGCACAACTGACGTTTCGGGGAGCAGTTGACGTCTCGGGGAGAAGTTGACGTCTCGCGCCCCAGGGTTTGGCCTGGCGCGGGTGGAACGTGGCTCGCCAGACCGGGGCGACAGTTGTCGTCGAACCTCTTGACACTCCAACACAACCGGACTTGAATCAACGCAACGCAACACCCGGACGAAGAGGTCCCTCATGTACGCACCGGAGCGACACCAGCAGATCCTTCAGGCGGCCCGCACGCATGGCCGGGTTGACGTGAGCGGGCTCGCCAAGACCTTCGCCGTCACCCCCGAGACCGTGCGGCGCGACCTCACCGCGCTCGAGCGGCGCGGCGTGCTCCGCCGGGTGCACGGCGGCGCCATCCCGGTGGAGCGGCTGAGCATGGAGCCCGACGTCGCCAACCGCGAGGGCCGTGCCACCGCCGAGAAGCGCCGCATCGCGCTGGCCGCCCTGGACGAGCTGCCCGAGGGCGGGTCCGTCATCATCGACGCCGGCACCACCACCGCCCGGCTGGCCGAGGTGCTTCCCACCGACCGTGAGCTGACGGTCGTCACGCACTCCATCCCGCTCGCGGCCATGCTGGCCACCCGGCGCAACGTCCACCTGCACCTGCTCGGCGGGTACGTCCGGCCGCGCACCCTCGCGGCGGTGGGCGACTGGACCACCCGGCAGCTGCAGGACGTCTTCGCCGACGTGGCGTTCATGGGCACCAACGGCATCAGCGTCGAGCGGGGGCTGACGACGCCGGACCGGGCCGAGGCCACCGTCAAGCGGGCCCTCATCGGCTCCGCCCGGCGCACCGTGGTGCTCGCCGACCACACCAAGTTCGGCCGCGAGGACTTCGCCGTCTTCGCGTCGCTGGCGGTGGTGGACACGATCATCACCGACGACGCGCTCGACCCCGACCTCGCCGCGGAGGTCGAGCGCGCCGGACCGAGGATGGTGCTGGCGTGAACGGCCGGCCGCCCCTCGGCAGACCCGAGCGTCCCCGCCCGCGCCCCCGCGGGCGTGCTCGATCCCCGGGCGCCCTCCGCGGCGTCCCCGCCTGGAGTGCCGCCGCGGCACCCCTTCCCGGCGCCGCCCGCCCGGGCGCCGCCCACCTGCCGGAGACGCCGGTGCCGCTCCGCGCCGCGGAGGATCCGCCGTCGACGGCCGTGCGTGCCCATCCCGTACTCACGAAGGAGTAGGCCCGAGATGTCTGCCTACGCACCCGCAGCAACCGGAACCGGCGTCCGCGCCCGCATCCAGCGGGGCGGCGCGTTCCTGGCCGGCATGATCATGCCGAACATCGGCGCCTTCATCGCCTGGGGCCTCATCACCGCCCTGTTCATCCCGGACGGCTGGGTCAACCAGATCGCCCGGCTCACGGGCTCGATCGGCGAGGGGGAGACCGTCGGCTTCGCCGACGCCTCCTCCGCGGTCGTCGGCCCGATCATCATCTTCCTGCTGCCGGTCCTGATCGGGTACACCGGCGGGCGCATCGTGCACGGCCAGCGCGGCGCCGTCGTCGGGGCCGTGGCCACCATGGGCGTGATCCTCTCGCCCATCGCGTACGGCAACGTGGAGACCTGGGACGCCCTCAGTCCGCAGTTCCTGGGCGCCCTGATCATCGGCCCCGTCACGGCGTTCGTCCTCAAGCAGGTCGACCGCCTCACCGAGGACCGCCTCAAGGCCGGCTTCGAGATGCTCGTGGAGAACTTCACCGCCGGCATCGTTGGCGCCGCCATGGCTCTCGTGGGCCTGTGGCTGCTCGGCCCGGCGGTGGTCTGGCTGACCGATGTGTTCGCCTCCGCCGTCGGCTGGCTCGTCACCGCCGGGCTGCTGCCGCTGGTGTCGATCATCATCGAGCCGGCCAAGGTGCTGTTCCTCAACAACGCCATCAACCACGGCGTGCTGACCCCGCTCGGCGCCGACCAGGCGGCCGAGACCGGCAAGTCCATCCTGTTCATGCTCGAGTCCAACCCCGGCCCGGGCCTGGGCGTCCTCACCGCCATGCTGCTCTTCGGCCCGCGGGCCGTCCGCCCCACCGTGCCGGCCGCCATGGTCGTGCACTTCCTCGGCGGCATCCACGAGATCTACTTCCCCTACGTGCTGATGAAGCCGATCCTCGTCCTCGCGGCGATCTGCGGCGGGGCCTCGGGCATCCTCGTCTTCACCATCTTCGACGTGGGTCTGCGTGCCCCGGCATCCCCGGGCAGCATCTTCGCCTACATCCTCGTCTCGCCGCCGGGCGACCTGGTGTGGATCCTCCTGGGCATCCTCGTCGCGGCGGTCGTCTCCTTCGTCGTCGGCGCCGTGCTCCTCGGCTTCGGCCGGAAGGAGGCCACCGAGATGGAGCTCGAGGAGGCGCAGGCGAAGACCAAGAGCAACAAGCGCTTCTCCCGCCGCACCGCCACCGCCTGACTGACCGAAGGAGCTCCCCGTGACCACCATCGACGGCTCGAGCGTCAAGAAGCTCATCATCGCCTGCGACGCCGGCATGGGGTCGAGCGTCATGCTCGCCTCCACGCTGAAGAAGCAGCTCAAGAAGCAGGGCGTCCTGGTCGAGCACTCGCCCGTCGCCCAGATCCCCACCGACGCGGACGTCGTCGTCACCCAGGCCGGGCTCGCGGAGCGCGCCCAGCACACGGTGCCGAACATCCCGGTCGTGCCCTTCCAGATGTTCCTGGGCGACCCGGTCATCGCCAAGGTCGTCAAGGCCATCCAGAACGGCGAGACGGTCGAGGTCTGAGATGACCGAGCAGACCGCGCCGCTGACCGCGCTCCTCGCCGAGGACGCCATCCGCCTCGAGGAGAACGCCGCCGACCGCGACGACGCGATCCGCCGGGCCGGCCGGGCCCTGGTGGAGATCGGCGCGGTGGAGGAGTCCTACGTCGACGCCATGCTCGAGCGCGAGCAGTCCGTCTCCACCTACATGGGGGAGGGCGTCGCCATCCCGCACGGCACCCTCGCCGCCAAGGACGTCGTGAAGAACGACGCCCTGTGCGTGCTGCGCTTCCCCGACGGGGTGGACTGGGGCGGGCAGCAGGTGACCGTCGCCGTCGGCATCGCGGCGAAGGGCAAGGGGCACGTCAAGCTCCTGCAGCGCCTCGCCACCATCCTGGTCGACCCCGACCGGGTCGCGGCCCTGCGCGGCGCCACCACGGCCGAGCAGGTCTACCGGCTGTTCTCCGACGACGAGGAGGAGGAAGAGTGAGAGTCGCCAAGTTCTACGCCCCCGGGGACATCCGGCTGGAGGACGCGCCGGAGCCGCAGGCGGCCGACGGCGAGGTCAAGATCCGCGTCAGGGCCTGCTCCATGTGCGGCACCGACGTGAAGATCTACAAGAACGGCCACCCCAACATGACCCCGCCGCAGGTCACCGGTCACGAGATCGCCGGGGAGGTGGTCGACGTGGGCGCGGGTGCCGACGGCTGGAAGGCCGGCGACCGGGTGCAGGTGATCGCCGCGATCCCGGACGGCACCTGCGGGGAGTGCCGGGCCGGCTACCCGGCGGTCTGCCGCAACCAGCTGTCCATGGGGTACCAGTTCCCGGGCGGGTTCGCCGAGTACATGATCGTGCCCAACGAGGTGGTCAGGGTCGACGGGCTCAACCGCATCCCGGAGGGGCTGTCGTTCGCGGAGGCGTCCGTGACCGAGCCGCTCGCCTGCGTCCTCAACGGGCAGGAGCTCGCCCGCGTGGGCGAGGGCGACGCCGTCGTGGTCGTGGGCTCGGGGCCGATCGGGTGCCTGCACGTGCGGCTGGCCCGCTCGCGCGGCGCGTCCAAGGTCATCCTCATGGACCTCAACGCCGAGCGGCTGAACGAGGCCGCCGAGCTCGTCCACCCCGACGTCGCCATCGCCTCCGGGGACGTCGACCCGGTCCAGGCGGTGCTGGACGCCACGGACGGGCGCGGCGCCGACGTCGTCATCACCGCGGCGGCGTCCGGCAGAGCGCAGGAGCAGGGGCTGAAGATGCTGGCGCGACGGGGCCGGCTGAGCCTCTTCGGTGGGCTGCCGAAGGACAACCCCAACATCACGGTCGACGCCAACGCGGTGCACTACCGGGAGCTGACGATCGTCGGGGTGAACGGGTCCAGCCCGGCGCACAACCGCCAGGCGCTGGAGCTCATCGCCTCGGGCGCGGTGCCCGTGGCCGACCTCATCACCCACCGGCTGCCCCTCGACGGCGTGCCCGAGGCCCTCGGCATCGTGGCGCGGGGGGAGGCCATCAAGGTCACCATCGAGCCCTGACGCCCGTGCGGGTGGGGGAGCGGGAGGCCGGGCGGCGCCGAGCCGCCCGGCCTCCGCAGCTCGTCATGGGACTCAGCCCGCTCATCGGCGGCGGCTTCGACCCGGTCGGGACCCGCGTGCGCGCCTTCCCGGTGCCCGCCTCCTGGGAGTACTACGAGACGTTCGGCCGCTAGGAGCCGGCCGCCTCGCGCCACGCTTCGATCTGCGCCTGGAGCTCCGCCTTGCGTGACTCGGGCGCGAAGGAGGCCCGCACCGAGTTCGCGGCCAGGTCCGCCAGCGCGCCGGCGTCGAAGCCGAACGTCTCCCGCAGGGCGGTGAAGTTGTCGCCCACGTACCCGCCGAAGTACGCCGGGTCGTCGGAGTTGACCGTCACCAGCAGGCCGGCGTCGAGCATGCGCGGCAGCGGGTGGCGCCCCATCGACGCGACGCCGCCCAGGCGCACGTTGGACAGCGGGCACACGGTCAGCGGCACCTGCTCCGCGCGGAGCCGGGCGACCAGCTCGGGGTCCTCGAGCACGCGGACGCCGTGGTCGACCCGTTCCACCCCGAGCAGGTCCAGCGCCTCGCGCACGTAGGCGGGCGGGCCCTCCTCGCCGGCGTGCGCGACGAGGTGCAGGCCGAGGCTCCGTGCCCTGGCGAAGACCTCGGCGAAGGGTGCCGCCGGGTGGCCCACCTCGGCGGAGTCGAGGCCGACGCCGAGCAGCTCGGCCGCCCGCGGCGCCAGCCGCTCCAGCGTGTCCATCGCGTCCGTGGCCGGCAGGTCGCGCAGGAAGCACGGGATGAGGCCGCCGGTCATCCCGTACCGGTCGCCCGCCCGCCGCAGCGCGGCGAGGAGGCCGTCCAGGACGTCCTCGAGGGCGACGCCGCCCCGCAGGTGCACCTGCGGGTCCACGAACATCTCCACGTGCCGCACGCCCTGCGCGTGGGCGCGGTCGAGGTAGGCGGTGGCGAGGTCCTCGAAGTCCTGCCGCGTGCGCAGCACGGACATGCACGCGTAGTACAGGTCCAGGAAGGACTGCAGGTCGGTGAAGGCGTAGCGGCTCCGCAGGTCCTCGACGCCGGCGAACGGCAGCTGCACGCCGTTGCGCTCGGCCAGCGCGAAGGCCATCTCCGGCTCGAGCGTGCCCTCGACGTGCAGGTGCAGCTCCGCCTTGGGCAGGTCGAGCAGGGAATTCATGGCGCCACGTTAGTGCGCAGAAGGCGCCGGCGCGGGGGAGAGGGGCGCCCGGCGAGGAGTCGCCCGGCGCGGGGCCGGGCGCGGGAAGCGCCGCGGGTGGGGCAGACTCGACCCGTGGCGAACGACCCGATCTCCAGGCTCCTCGCCCACCCGCCCGAGCTGCCGGTGCGCGGCGCCCTGCCCGAGCTCGCCGGCGCCGTCCGCGCCCGTGGCGTCGCGGTCGTCCAGGCGCCGCCGGGCACCGGCAAGACGACGCTCGTGCCGCCCGCCCTCGCCGCCGGGGCGGAGGGCACCGTGGTCGTCACCCAGCCGCGGCGCCTCGCCGCCCGGGCCGCGGCGCGGCGGCTCGCGCAGCTCCTCGGCGAGCCGGTGGGGGAGACGGCCGGGTACGCGGTGCGCGGGGAGCGGCGCGCCGGCCCCGCCACGCGGATCGAGATGGTTACCACCGGGGTGCTGCTGCGCCGGCTGCAGCGCGACCCCGAGCTCCCCGGCGTGGGCGCCGTCGTCCTCGACGAGGTCCACGAGCGCCACCTGGACGCCGACCTCGCCCTGGCCCTGCTGGTGGACGTCCGGACCAACCTGCGCGAGGACCTCCCGGTGGTGGCGATGTCCGCCACGGTCGAGGCCGAGCGCACCGCCGCCCTGCTCTCCGCGGGTCGGCCGGCTCCGGTCGTCGACGTCGCCGGGGTGCTGCACCCCGTCGAGGAGGTGTGGTGCCCGCCGCCGGGGCGCGTCGCCCGCACCGACGAACGCGGCGTGACCCCCGGCTTCCTCGACCACGTGGCCGCGACCGTGCGCCGGGCGTTGCACGAGCGGGACGGCGACGTCCTGGTCTTCCTGCCCGGCGCGGCGGAGGTGAACCAGGTCGCGCGCCGGCTCGGCGCGGAGGATGTCGACGTCCGCCCGCTGCACGGGCGCCTGTCGCACCGCGAGCAGGACCTGGCGCTGACGCCCGGGCCGCGACGGCGGGTGGTGGTCTCCACCGCGGTCGCCGAGTCCTCCCTGACCGTCCCGGGCGTGCGGGTCGTGGTGGACGCCGGGTTCTCCCGCGAGCCGCGCACCGACCACCGGCGGGGCCTCGCCGGCCTGGTCACCGTCTCCGTGAGTCGCGCCGCCGCCGACCAGCGCGCCGGGCGGGCCGGCCGCGAGGGGCCCGGCGCCGTCTACCGGTGCTGGACCCAGGCCGACCACGCGCGCCTGCGGGACCACCCGCTGCCCGAGATCGCGACGGCCGACCTGACCGCCTTCGCCCTCGAGCTCGCCTGCTGGGGCAGCCCGGACGGCGGCGACCTCGCGCTGCTCGACGCGCCGCCCGCCGCCGCGATGGCCGCCGCCCGCGACACCCTGCGCGCCCTCGGGGCCGTCGACGGCGGCGGCGCGGTCACGCCGCGCGGACGGACCATGGCCGGCATCGGCACCGACCCCCGGCTCGCCCGCGCCCTGCTGGACGCGGCGGACCTGGTGGGGCCCCGCCGCGCCGCGGACGTCGTCGCGATGCTGTCCGAGGACGTGCGGCCCGCCGGCGGCGACCTGGTGGCGGCACTGCGTGACCTGCGCCGGGGCGGTCCGGGCGCCGCCGCGTGGCAGGCGCAGGCGCGGCGGCTGCGCCACGCGCTGGCCGGCGCGCGAGGGTCGGAGGAGCTGAGCGACGACCTCGCCGTCGGGGCGGTGGTGGCGCTGGCCAACCCGCACCGCATCGCGAGGCGCCGGCCGGGCGGGAGCGCCTACCTGATGGCCTCGGGCACCGGGGCCGCCCTGCCCGCCGGGTCCGCGCTGGCGGGGCTGGAGTGGCTCGCGGTGGCCGACGCGGACCGCGGCGCCGGGCGGCGCGACGCGACCGTCCGCGCCGGCGCCCCGCTCGACGCCGACCTCGCCGCCTGGGCGGCGCCGGCGCTGCTCGGCGAGCGGTCGGAGGTCACCTGGGCCGGCGGCACCGTGGTCGCGCGCCGGACGACCTTCCTCGGCGCGATCGAGCTGTCGGCCGCGCCGATCCCCGACCCGCCGCCGGAGCTGGTGGTCGCCGCCGTCCGCGAGGGCCTGGCCCGCGACGGCCTCGAGGTCCTGCGGTGGTCCGACGGCGCGCGGGGGCTGCGCCGCCGGCTGGCGTTCCTCCACCGCGCGCTGGGCGAGCCGTGGCCCGACGTCTCCGACGAGGCGCTCCTCGCCCGCCTGGACGCCTGGCTCGGCCCCGACCTCGCCCGGGTGCGCTCGGCCGCGGTGAGCCGCATCGACGTGCTCACGTCGCTGCGCCGCCTGCTGCCCTGGCCGGAGGCCGGCCGCCTCGACCAGCTCGCTCCCGAGCGCGTCGAGGTGCCCGGCGGCGCCCGGGTGCGCGTGGACTACGGCGGCGAGCAGCCCGTGCTGGCCGTGCGCATCCAGGAGGTCTTCGGCTGGCGGCAGGTTCCCGCCCTCGCCGACGGGCGTGTGCCCCTCCTGGTGCACCTGCTCTCCCCGGCCCGCCGGCCCGCCGCGGTGACGGCGGACCTGGAGTCGTTCTGGCGTACCGGCTACCCCCAGGTCCGCGCCGAGCTGCGCGGTCGGTACCCCAGGCATGCCTGGCCGGAGGACCCGCTGACCGCCGAGCCCGCGCGGGGGCGCGGCTGACGACGCGGTGCTCAGAACCGGATGACGGCCTTGAGCGGGTCCCCCTCGCGCTCCCGGACGACCCGCAGCGCCTCGGCGATGTCCTCCAGCGGGAACTCGTGGGTGACGAGCTCCTCGCCACGGAGCCGTCCCATCTCCGCGAGCGCGACGGCCCGCTTGACGTTGTTCCCGCCCTCGCCACGGGTGGTGTACATGGTCACGTCGTTGCGGACGACCGCGCTGAGGTCGAACGTGACCGGCTCCGGGTAGAACGCGACGAACAGGATCTTCCCGCCCCGCCTGACCACCTCGACGCACTGCTGCGGCGTCGCGGTGGACCCGGAGGTCTCGATGACCAGGTCGGCGCCGCCGCCGGTGAGCCCCCGGACGGTCTCGACCGGGTCGGCCTCGCGCGAGTTGACGACGTGGTCCGCTCCCAGCCGGCGCCCCATCTCCAGACGGCTGGGGCGCGTGCCGACCAGGACGACCCGTCGGGCGCCGAGCTGCTTGCACGCCTGCACCGTCATCAGGCCAACCGGGCCGGGGCCGAAGACGACGACGTCGTCCCCGGCGATGTACCCGCCGGTGGCGTCGAGCCCGTAGAGGCCCGTGCCCGCCGTCGTGATGAGCACCGCGTCCTTGAAGGAGACGTTCTCCGGCATCCGGTACAGCGACGCGACGTTGTGGAGCGCGTACTCGGCGAACCCGCCGTCGGTCGTCATCCCGCTCGCCCGGTGGCCCTTCCTGCGGTTGCCGTAGTTCAGGCACGCGGTGTACAGCCCGACGATGCAGTTGTCGCACCGGCCGCAGCCGTGGTGCGCCTCGATGCACACCCGGTCGCCGGGGGAGAGCTCGTCGACGGTCTCCCCGCAGGCCACCACGGTGCCCGTCCACTCGTGCCCGGGGGTGTACTCCCCGTACGGGGGCGTCTGGGGGAAGTGGCCGTCGTAGATCTTCAGGTCGGTCCCGCACATCCCGCACATCGCGACCTTGACGAGGACCTCGTCGGGGCCGGGCATCGGGACGTCCTTCTCGACCACGCGCATGTCCCGCGGTCCGAACAGCACGGCGGCGCGCATGCGTGCCGGGATCTCGCCGGCGCTCTGGGCTGCCTGGTTGGTGGACGTCGTTGTCATGGTTACCTCGGTTGAGTGCTAGGCGGAGTGAAGTGTTTCCGGTGAGCGGGCCATCATGTCCAGCAGCGTGTGCGCCGCGGTGACCGCGAACTCCTCGTCGTTGATGGCGAGGTCGTAGCAGCGCAGGGGGATGTCGTCGCGGAGTCTGGCCCTGAGCGTGCGGACGAGGGCGTCGTTCGCCTGTGGGTCGTGCAGCACTCCTCCGGGGCTCCCGACGTGCGACCAGCCCAGCAGCGGTATCAGCACCGCCACGGGGCCCGTGGCGGCGTTGAGGCGCTCGGCAATGAGTGCTCCCACAGCCTCGAGCTCCGCCGCCGTGGTCCGGACGTTGGTGTTGTACGGGTTGTGGACGTGGGTCGGCCGACCGCGATACCTCGGGGGGATGGTCGCCACCCCGCCGAAGCAGAGGTATTCCAGGCCGCCGGGCACGACGACCTGCGGTACTCCCGCTCGCCCCGCCGCGGTGAGCCGGCCCGGGCGCACGGGGGCATAGATGTCGTCCGGGTGCAGCTCACCCAGCACCTCGTGGACCGTGAGGTCGAGCACCGCGTTGATCCGCCGGTCCTCGACGAGCCGCTCCATCGCCGACCCACACGCCCCTGAGGCGTGGAACGGCACGGTGTGCAGACCGTTCGCCCGGATCTCCTCGATGGCACGGACGACGGCCTTCTCGGTGTTGCCGAAGGCCGTCACCGCGACGACGTCACCCGGGGCCATGGCCCGCTCGCGCCGGCTTGCTCGGCCCATGGCGACGATGCCTGCCGCGCACCTGTCCAGGATGGACGTGGTGATGACGTTCGGCCCGCCGAGGAGGTCGGCCACCGAGAACTGCATCGCGATGTCGCTGTCCATCACGTAGCTGCGGACGTTTCCCGACGCCACCGTGGAGACGATGAGCTTGGCCGGGCCGAACGGGAGCTCCCGCATCGCGATCGAGGCGATGGCGGTGCCCTGGTTGCCCCCGACCGCGATGACGCCGTCGAGCATGCCGGCGTCGTACCACCGGCGCAGGTAGGTGGCCGCCCCTTGCCCCATCGACGCCATGGCCTCGTCCCGGGGGCCCCCGCGCAGCCGGCCGACGTCGCGCCCGACGACCGCAGCCACCTCGGCAGCGGTGATGGACGCGAAGTCGTAGCTCTCACCGCCCAGCCCGATGTCGACGACGAGGGCCTTGCCACCCTCCCGCGTGATGCGTTCGGTGAGGAATCTCGCCTCCTCGCTCTTGGTGTCCATCGTGGCCAGGACGGCGATCGTCGGCCCGGTCGTCATCAGGCGTCCTCCGCGAACGGTGCGAGGTCCTCCGCCAGGCGGATGTGCCTCTCGGGCGAGATGGCGTCGATCTGCGCCGCCAGGATCGCCACCTTGGCGTTGTCCTCCAGGTACTCGGTCCTGAAGTAGGCGGTGCGCAGGTCGGGGCCGACGGAGATCGTCCCGTGCTCGCGCATGAGGGCCACCCGGAGGTCGCCGTCCGAGAACATGGCCGTGATGACCTCAGCGAGCTCGGGCGACCCGGCCGGGAGGAGGTCGACCATCTCGATCCGCCTCACGTGGCCTCTGGCGGCCGAGTGAACGATCTTCGGGACCTGGTTGGCGACGGCGAAGGCCACCGAGTACGGCGGGTGGAGGTGGACCACCGCACCGACGTCCGGCCGGACCCGGTAGATGGCGGTGTGCCACCGCCACTCCTTGGAGGGCGCCTTCCCCGGCTCGAGGACGTCTCCGTCCATGGTCAGCACGACGGTGTCCGCCGTGTCCATGTCCCCCTGGCAACACCCCGTGGTCTTGATGAGCACCAGGTCCGTGCCGGGGATCCGGAGGCTGTTGTTCCCGCTCACTCCGGCCACGAGACCGCGCTCGTAGCCCCGTCTGGAGATCGAGACCAGCTCCTCGCGGAGCAGTCGCAGCGCGTACGGGTCCACGGCCTTCAGCACGGCAGCAGCATCGTTGCTCATGGGACGCCTCCGCTCCTGGCTTATGGGTCAGGCACGCTCGGGGTAGTCGCTGTACGTCACCGAGACCTCGAACTGCCGCACCTCCTCGACGTACCCGCCGAGGTGCTCGGCCATCCGGTCGAACATGGCAAGCCCCTTCTCCGGAGTTGCCCGGAAGGGGTTGCCGATGGTGGCGGTGTCGGAGTACTCGTGGTGCTCCATGGGCACCCAGATGTTCTCGGAGTTCTTGTACTTCACGGTGCCTGTGCCGTCGATCTTGGAGAACGAGGCACCCATGTAGGCAGGCGCGTGGGCGCGGTCCTCGACGGCCCGCTCCATGTCGACCAGGCCGTCGCCGGTCGCCATGAGGCAGGAGGTCTCCAGCTCGCTGGAGTGCCACCCGGGCGTCTCCTCGGGCGGGTTCTCGAAGAGGTCCTGGACGACGTTCGCCTCGCGCTCGGTGGGCGTCTTGTAGAAGGAGATGTACGCCCCGGTCTTGTACCGCAGCTGGCGCATCACCTCGTCGATCGGCTTGGTGTTGGAGCCGTGGTGGCTGACGAAGATGATCTTCTTGACGCCGTGGAAGATGAGGCTGCGGGCCACGTCGTGCAGGACGCGGCGATAGGTCTCGGCCTGCAGGGTGATGGTCCCCGCCCCCTCCTCGTTGCGCCCCATGTGGTGCGGCGAGTAGCCGAACGGCTCCAGCGGCGTGAAAAGGACGTCCACGTTCTGCGCGGCTCGTTCGACGACCTCCATCGTGACGTAGCTGTCGGTTCCCAGCGGGATGTGTGCGCCGTGCTTCTCGGTGCTGCCCATCGGGACCAGGACGACGTCCTGGTTCGGCTCGGCCAGCCGCTCCTGCACCTCCGCGAACGACATGCCGAGCATGTTGTGCTTCCGCGCACGGGTGGCGTCGTTCTTCACGTAGTCCTTGGCGCTGCTCATGGCCTTCTCCTCGGGGGTGTGTCGTCGTTGACTCAGATCACTTGATGCGTGGCGGGTTGGTTGCTGCCGCCGCAGCTGTCCCGGATCACGAGGTGTGTCTTGACCCGGACGTGTTTCGGGCGTGCGTCGGGGGCTCCGTCCCGGAGCAGGAGCCGCATGGCTTCGTAGCCCATCTTCCGGGCGGAGACCGACACGCTGGTGAGCGCGGGCCTGACGTAGGCCGACATCGGGATGTCGTCGAAGCCGACGACGGCGACGTCGGCCGGGATGCGCAGCCCCATGTCCGCCAGGGCGGCCATCGCCCCGATCGCCATACGGTCGTTCGCCGCGAAGACGGCGGTCGGCTTCTCCTCCCGCCTCATCAGCGCGCTGGCGGCGTCGTACCCACCCTTCTCGGTGTAGCCGCCGGACTCGGCGAGCGCTGGTCCGGCGGCCAGCCCGTGTGCGGTCATCGCGCGGTGCCAGCCGCGCTGGCGCGCTGTCGTGGCTGATGAGTCCTTGTTCCCGGCGATGAAGGCGATGGTGCGGTGCCCGAGCGAGATGAGATGCTCCGTCATCTCCACCGCCGCCCGGGTGTTCTCCGCCCGGACGGTGGAGAACCTGCTCGACGGGCGCCCGATGTAGACGGCCGACGCGCCGTAGGAGGCGACGTCCCGGTGCTCGAGGCTCACCTCGTTCCCCCCTCCGATGATCGCCAGCCCGGCGACACGCTTCTTGAGCAGGGCGTCGATGTAGGACCGTGCCTTGCCAGGGTCGCGGTCGGTGCTGCAGAGCAGAACCTGATAGCCGTGCTCGTTGGCGACGTCCTCGATTCCTCTGGTGACCTCGGGGTAGTAGGGGTTCGACATGTCCGGCGCGATCACGCCGATGAGCCGGCTGTTCTTCTGGTGCAGCCCGCCGGCGAGCGCGTTGGGGCGGTAGTTCAGCTCCTCGATGGCGGCCAGGACCCTCGCCCTGGTCTGGGCGCCGACCGGGTATCCCCCGTCCGTCGTGACCCGGGAGACGGTAGCCACCGACACCCCTGCCGCAGCGGCCACGTCACGGATCGTTGCTGGCACCGCGGTAACCCTTCTCTGTAAAGGTTTTCTATGACCGACAACGTAGGCCCGGGGCGTCGGACGTGTCAAGGCTGAGGTCGCTCGGAATCGGGCGAGGTTCATGGCTCGGCATCCCTGACCGCCGCCAAGCCACTGGTCAGGGCGTCGCCGTAGGTGGTGTCCGGGTCCAGGAAGCGGAGCTCCTCCATCAGGCACTGCTCGAGGGACCGGACCGGGAGGCTCACGAACTGGTCCGCGGCGCCGGTGCGGGACAGCCTGGCCACCTGGGTGTTCGGCTCGCGGCGCAGGACGATCGTGCTGCTCGGACGCTCCAGCCACACCTCCGTGATCAGCCCGGACGGAACGGCGCGGATCGTCACCGGGCACGTCAGCCGGTCGGCCAGCCAGCCGGCGAGCAGGCTCACCGACGGCCGTCGTCGTTCTCCGGCCACCGTGGCGGCGACCACGGGCTCGAAGGGTGGCTCGTCCAACGCCGCCGCGAGCCGCCCTCGCCATGGCGTGCTGCGCGCCCAGGACAGGTCCGTGTCGCCCGGGGAGTAGCCGAGGCGGAGCCGGCGGATGGTGGCCGGAGGGTCTGCGGTGGCCAGCGCATCGGTGATGCGCCGCCGGGCGAGTGTACCGACCGGGTCCTGTGCCGGCACTGCGGGAGGCTCCCCGGGCCACCAGGCCACGGTCGGAGCGTCCGGGAGCAGGAGCGGATTGACCAGCGTTCCGACGTCGCGGCCAGCCGCGCCCGTCGGGCGGAGCAGGACGACCTCGCTGGCCCCGGCGTCGGACCCCACCCGGACCTCGGCGGACATGCCCGGCTCGGCCGTCGCCGCCCCGGGGACGACGGCGATGACGCGGCACGGGTGCTGCCGTGCCGCCGCGTTCGCCGCGGTGATGGCCGTCTCGGCGGTGGCGTCGTCCTGCGTCTGGATGATGAGGGTGAGCACGCGGCCCAGTGCCGCCACGCCTTCCTCCGCTCGCAACGCCACCAGCTTCGCGGCGACCGCGCCGGAGGTGGTGGGGTGCAGGTGGACGATCACAGCTTCACCTCTTGCTCGCCGGCGCGCTCAGCCAGTGCCGCTCGGCCTCTGTCCGCACGGCCGGGGCCACCGCCTCGGCGACGCGGCGGTCGAACACGCCGGGGATGACGAAGGCGGCGTTGGGCTCCTCGGTGCTGACGACCTCGGCGATCGCCACGGCGGCGACCACGGTGCTCGTGGCCAGCTGCGAGGCGGGCACGTCGACACGCAGCGTGATCGTGTAGCCAGGGCTGAGAGTCACCATGGCCGCCTCACCTCTTCGTTGATGCCGAGGGACCTCTTGACAACCCAGCATCACGCACGAGTACCTTGATGTAAACGGCTACAGAAAACGGTTCCTACAGCACGGACAGCGGGGTCCGCCCAGGCGCACGAAGCGGGAGAGAACCTTGGCCTACAGTCTCGAAGTGCAAGACGTCCACGTGCAGTTCCGGCAGAACGTCATCATCGACGGCCTCTCGCTGAACATCGACAACGACGAGTTCGTGAGCATCGTCGGCACGTCCGGGTGCGGCAAGACGACGTTGCTCCGGGCGATCGGCGGTCTGCTGCCGCAGGCACGAGTCAGGCGGATGCGGCTCCACGACGCACCGTTGCGGACCCCGGAGCCCCGCGTCGCCATGGTGTTCCAGCACTTCGGGCTCTTCCCGTGGAAGACGGTCGAGGAGAACATCCGCTACGGGCTCGAGGTTCAGGGGCGCAGGGACGAGCACGGCAGGATCGACCAGCTCCTCCAGATCATGAACCTGCAGGACGCGCGGACCAAGTACCCCTATCAGCTCTCCGGCGGCATGAAGCAGCGTGTGGGCATCGCTCGGGCACTGTGCCTGGAGCCGGAGCTGCTGCTCCTCGACGAGCCGCTGAGCGCCGTCGACGCCATCACGCGCGAGGTCATGCAGCGTGAGGTCCTCGGGATCATCGAGCGCGAGACCAGGACGGCGATCCTCGTCACGCACGACCTGGACGAAGCGATCATCATGTCCGATCGCATCATCGTGCTCGGCGGGCCGCCCGCCCACGTGGTGCTGGACACCCGGGTCCCGATCGAGCGACCACGAAACCTCGCCGGTGTCCGAAGTCATCCCGCGTATCTCCCGCTGCGTAACCAGCTGTGGGACAGCCTTCAAACAGGACGAACGACATGACTGCTCACTCTCAACCACAGGCAGCACAGGACCCGCTCGCACAGGTGCCTCCCGACCGGGAGATCAAGGCGCGGCGACGGCTGACCCTGGGCACGCAGACCAAGGGGCAGAAGCGGTTCATCCGGTACGCGTCCCTCCTGGTCATCCTTGTCGCCTGGGAGCTGTACGGGCGCAACGTCAACCCGATCGTCTTCACCTACCCGACGGCGATCGCGCAGGCGTTCGTCGACATGATCCGGGACGGGACGCTGATCTCCGCCCTGATCGACACGGTGGTCGTACTGGCGATCGGGTCGGCCATCGGAGTCGTCGTCGGGATCGCCGTCGGCCTGCTCGCCGGCCGCAGCGAGACGGTCAAGCAGATCATCGACATCCCGGTCAACGCTCTCTACGCGCTCCCCGCCGTCGCCCTGATCCCCGTCATCGTGCTGTGGTTCGGGTTCGGGGACCAGGCCAAGATCTTCGTCGTCACCTTCTTCGTCTTCTTCCCCGTCATCATCAACACGATGCGCGGTGTGGAGGAGGTCTCCCCGGAGCTGCTCGAGGTGACCCGGTCGTTCTGCTCGAGCGAACGGCGCGTGTGGGTGGACCTACTCCTGCCGGCCGCGTTGCCGTACATCTTCACGGGCGTCCGTCTCGCCATCGGGCGTGGTCTGGTGGGCGTGATCGTGGCGGAGTTCTTCACCGCCATCTCCGGCCTCGGCAACCTCATCGTCACGAACTCCAACACGTTCCAGACGGCACGGGTCTTCGTCCCGATCGTCATCCTCTCGCTCATCGGCGTCGTCCTGACGGCGGCCCTCGGCGCCGTCGAGAAGGTTCTGGCGCCGTGGCGGCGGGACCAGTGATCGCCCCCCAGCCGTACCTGTCCGTCCGGACAGGCCGGTGAAGCTCCGAAGTGAGGTGCTTGACATGAACGCCCTCCCAGCACGTGGAAGAGCCCGGATCGGTGCCGGCGTCGTCGCGGCCTGCGTGGCGCTGGCCGCATGCGGCGGCCAGCAGGAAGCCGACGGTGGTGGCGGCCCCGCAGCCGAGGATGGCGGCACCACCACCCTCCGGCTGGCGCTGCCGACCTCGGCGACGAGCTTTGCCAACGCCGACGTCGTCATCGCCGACGAGATGGGGTACTTCGAGGAGGAAGGGATCTCCATCGACATCTCGAACCTGCGGTCTGGCTCCTCGGTGACGACCGGGGTGGTCGGTGGAGACTTCGAGGTCGGAGGCGCAAGTATCGAGCCAGTCATCAACGCCTTCGCCGGCGGTGGGGACATTCGCGTGATCGGCGGTTACACCGACCGGCTCGAGGTGGAGATGGTCGTGCCCGAGGACGTCCAGGCCGTCGAGGACCTGCGCGGGCGGCCGTTGGGCATCCAGGAGATCGGCGCGTTCCGCGAGGTGATGACCCGGATGGTGCTGGAGAGCGGCGGCCTGACGCCCGACGACGTGCAGTACGTCTCAACCAACGCCAACGCCTACGTCTCCGCGCTGGTGCAGGGGCAGATCTCCTCGGCGGTCCTGCATCCCGAGCAGGCCATCCAGGCCCAGCAGGAGGACCCGAGCCTGCACAGCCTCGTGAACCTCTACGAGGTCGAGCCCGACTACTTCTACGGCGCGTACTTCGTCCCGGCCGACTGGCTGGAGCAGAACTCGGAGGTCGCCCAGGGCTTCGTCCAGGCCATCACGCGGGCGCACCGGACCATGTACGAGGACAAGGACGCCGTCGTCCCCCTCATCGCCACCGCGACGGGCTTCGACGAGGGCATCATCAGCGAGGCCTACGAGGTCTACATGAACGAGGTCCAGGCGTTCCCGGTCAACGAGGGGCTCGAGGAGGACCGGCTGCAGTACACCCTGGACCGCATGGCGGCGATGGGGACCCTGCGCGAGGGGGACCCGCCGGACGTCAACGCACTCGTCGACCGGGAGCCCATCACCGCGGCGGTCGAGGAGCTCGGCCGGGAGCCGGAACGCCAGTGACGTCGAGCGCGCCGGCACGGGCCTGAGTGACGCGCGGAGGGCGGCCATGGCGGAGACCAGCGTTCGGACCAGGTCGCCGCTCGGCATCGTGGCCGACGACTACACCGGGGCCATCGACGTCGGCAGCGTGCTCCGGGAGCTGGGCCATGCGGTGGAGCTGTACTTCGGGCCGCCGCGCGGGAAGACGCCTCCGCCCTCGGTGGACGTGCTCGTTGTCGCTCTCAAGAGCCGCTCGGCCGAGGCGGCCGTGGCGGTGCGCCAGTCCCTGGAGGCGGCCCGGTGGCTGCGTGAGCAGGGCGCCGCGCAGCTGTACCTGAAGTACAGCTCGACCTTCGACTCCACCGATGTGGGCAACATCGGTCCGGTCATGGACACGGTCACCGAGCATCTGCGCGCGGACGGTGTGGCGGGTGACCATCCGGTGCTCGTCTGCCCCGCGGTGCCGGCCTACGACCGCACCGTCTACCAGGGGTACCTGTTCGTCGGTGACCGGCTGATGTCGGAGGCGTCGGAAGGCCGGCATCCCCTCACACCGAAGCGGGACGCCAACGTCGTACGGCTGCTCGGCCGGCAGAGCGGCAGGCGCGTCGGGCTCCTGCCGTGGCAGCACGTCTCCCGGGGGACCGAGGCGGCGGCCCGGGCGCTTCGGGCGCTGCACGAGCAGGGCGTGGACTACGTCGTGGCCGACGCACTCGACGTGTCCGAGCTGGACACGCTCGGCGCGCTCGCGCGAGGGCACGATCTCGTCACCGGAGCCGCGGGACTCGCCGCCGGGCTCATGGGCGCCGTGGACCACCCAGACGTTCCGGCCGCCGCTCCCGACGGCGACCTCGTGGGTGTGGTCCTGTCCGGGAGCTGCACCGAGGCGACGCAGGAGCAGGTGCGCCGGTTCGAGCATCACCGACCGGCCTTCCATTTCCTCCCCACCATGGTCGCCGACGGCCGCGCGGTCGTGGCAGAGGCGCTCGAGTTCGCCCGCGCGAACCTTCCCAGCGGCCCGGTGGCGATCAGCGCGACGGCGCCGCCCTACATCGTCCGTCAGCAGCAGGAGGCCCTGGGGCGCGAGAGAGCGGCACGGCTCGTCGAGGATGCGTTGGCAGACGTCGCCGCCGGCCTCGTCGGGTTCGGCGTGCGAAAGCTGGTGGTCGCGGGCGGAGAGACCTCCGGCGCGGTGGTGGAGCGGTGCGGCATCAGCCGCGTGACGATCGGAAAGTCGGTGTCCCCAGGGGTGGCGTGGGTGCGCGCGGAGGAGCCGCAGCCCGTGTGGCTCCTTCTGAAGTCGGGGCCACTCGGTGACCGGGACCTGTTCACTCGTGTCCTGGTCGACGCCGCCGGTCGGGCCTGATGTGGCAATACAGCTTCACTCGTGTCCTGGTCGACGCCGCCGGTCGGGCCTGATGTGGCAATACAGCGACGCGATGAAGGAGGAGAAACGGATGGCATCGATGAAGCATGAGGCGCAGGTGAGTACGCCTGAGGGACTCGAGATCACCGGACCGGTGCTGGACCGGTACGAGGAGATCCTCACGCCGGAGGCGCTGGAACTCATCGCCCGGTTGCACCGAGAGCTCGGTGGGCGGCGCCTGGAGCTGTTGGAGGCGCGTCGCCGACGGGTGGCGGCGCTGGCCGACGGGGCGACGCTGGACTTCCTGCCCCAGACGGCGCCCATCCGTGACGACGACGGCTGGCGGGTGGCGCCGCCGGCGCCGGGGCTGGTGGACCGGCGGGTGGAGATCACCGGCCCCACCGACCGCAAGATGACCGTCAACGCCCTGAACTCGGGCGCGAAGGTGTGGCTGGCCGACTTCGAGGACGCCAACACCCCGCGCTGGGAATCCGTCGTGGGTGGCCAGCTCAACCTGCTCGACGCGATCAACCGTGCCATCGACTTCACCGCCGAGACCGGCAAGACCTACGCCCTCAAGCCCGACGAGGAGCTTTCCACCATCGTCGTGCGCCCGCGCGGCTGGCACCTGCCCGAGAAGCACATCCTCGTCGACGGTGAGCGGACCTCCGGGTCGCTGGTGGACTTCGCCCTGTACCTGGCCACCGCCGGGCGGCGGCAGCTGGAGAAGGGCCTGGGTCCGTACTTCTACCTGCCCAAGATGGAGTCGCACCTGGAGGCGCGGCTGTGGAACGACGCCTTCCTCCTCGCGCAGGAGTTCCTCGGCATCCCGCGCGGCACCATCCGGGCCACGGTGCTGATCGAGACGTACCCCGCAGCCTTCGAGATGGAGGAGATCCTGTACGAGCTGCGTGAGCACTCCGCCGGGCTCAACGCGGGCCGGTGGGACTTCATGTTCTCGGTCATCAAGTGCTTCCGCACCCGGGGCAGGGAGTTCCTGCTGCCCGACCGCAACGCCGTGACGATGACCGTGCCGTTCATGCGCGGCTACACCGAGCTGCTCGTGCGCACCTGCCACAAGCGGGGCGCCCACGCCATCGGCGGGATGGCGGCCTTCATCCCCAGCAAGGACCCGGAGGTCAACGCCGCCGCGTTCGCCAAGGTCCGTGCCGACAAGGAGCGCGAGGCAGGGGACGGCTTCGACGGCTCGTGGGTGGCCCACCCCGGCATGGTCGAGCTGTGCAACGAGGTCTTCACGGGCGTGCTGGGGGACCGGCCCAACCAGCTCGACAGGCTCCGCGAGGACGTCCACGTCACCGCCGCCCAGCTCCTCGACGTCGCCTCCACCCCCGGGGAGGTGACCGAGGCGGGCCTGCGCAACAACATCTCCGTGGGGATCCAGTACCTCGCCGCCTGGCTCCGTGGCCAGGGCGCCGTGGCGATCTTCAACCTCATGGAGGACGCCGCGACGGCGGAGATCTCCCGCTCGCAGGTGTGGCAGTGGTTGCACAACGACGTCACCCTCGCCGACACCGGCCACACGGTCACCCGTGAGCTCATCGACCGGATCGTCGAGGAGGAGATCGCCAAGCTTCCCGGCGACGCCGGAGCGTACGAGGAGGCCCGCAGGGTGTTCCTCGAGGTGGCCGTCGCCGACGAGTACGCCGACTTCCTGACCCTGCCGGCCTACGAGCACATGCCGTGACGGGTCAGGTCCTCACGCGGACCCGCGCCCCCGGGAGACGGCGCGGCACGCACGCGGTCGCCGAGCTGCCTCCAGCCCTCCTGGCGGTCGTGCCGTCAGGAGACCAGGAAGCTCACGACCGCCACGAGGCCGATGACCACGATGATGGCGCGGTAGACGAGCTCGGGGATGCGCCGCCCCGCCCGGCCGCCGACCTGCCCGCCGAGGATGGCGCCGAGCGCGATGACGCCGGCCGCCGGCCACGCGACCTCGCTGACGGTCACGAACACGACTGCTGCGGCACCGTTGGCGGCCGCGCCCAGGACGTTCTTGACCGCGTTCGCCTTGTGCAGGCTGCCGGGCAGGGCGATGGACAGGATCGAGATGAGGAGGACGCCCTGGGCGGCGCCGAAGTAGCCGCCGTAGACGCCGGTCAGCCCGGTGGCCGTCAGCAGCCCGGGGCTGACCACGCGGCTCGCGCCGCGCCGGGCGCGCCGCTCGGCGCTCCAGCGCTTGATGCGGGGCCCGGCGACCACGAGGACGAGCGCCAGGATGATCAGCGAGGGCACGATGCCGTCGAAGACCTCCGCCGGCAGGAGCAGCAGGAGGACGGCGCCGGCGGCGCCGCCGACGGCGGCCGCCAGCGCCAGCGGCAGCGCCGTGCGCCAGTAGCCCCGCAGCTCGGCACGGTAGGCGACCGAGCCGCTGACGCTGCCCGGCAGCACCCCGAGGTTGTTGGTCACGTTCGCGAGCACCGGCGGGTAGCCCAGGGCCAGCAGGGCCGGGAACGTCACGAGGGACCCGGAGCCCACGACGGTGTTGATGGTCCCGGCGGCCGTGCCGGCCACGAGCAGGATCAGGATCTCGGCGATGTCCAAGGGGGCAAGGTCTCCGGGCTCGGGGCCGCGGGCGCGGCCGGACCCGGACATTCTGCCGTGCCGCCGCGCCCGGCACGCCGAGGCGCGCTGCGCGGCGGACGAGGCGGTGAGCCGCGGCTCCGGCTACCGGGGCGGCCGGCGCAGCTCGGTGTACTTGGCGTTGGAGCCGCGGGCGAGCACGGCGGGGTACTTCCTGGCGTTCTTCTCCAGCTTGGCGGCCACCGCCGCGTCGAGGTCGACCCCCAGCGCCTCGGCGAGCTGGAGCAGGTACGTCAGCACGTCGGCGATCTCGTCCTCGAGGGCCTCCCGCCCGGCGGGCTCCCGGGCCAGCGCGAGCAGCTCGGCGTCGGTGCGCCACTGCATCACCTCGGCGAGCTCGCCCACCTCGCCCACCAGCGCCAGCATGAGGTTGCGCGGGGTGTGGAACTGCTGCCAGTCGCGCTCGTCGGTGAAGCGGCGGAGCTGGCCCTGCACGGCACGGGTGTCCATGCGCCCATGATGGGCCAGGCGCGCCCGCCGTCGTGCGCCCGTCCCTCACACGGCGGCCAGGACCCGCTCCAGGCTGCGCCACACCGCCTTGTCCAGGGCCGCGTAGCCGCCGGTCACCGTGCGGAGCATGTTGCGCTGCGCCCGCGAGCTCCGCGCCGGGCTCGCGTGGTGCTCGTAGGTGTTGACGGCCTGGAGCACGGCGTGCGCCGTCCCGCCCCACGGCGCCACCCGCTTGTCGTGCGCGTACAGCCCCGCCAGCGCCTGCCGCTTCTTCTCCGCCAGGGCGGTCGCCCGCTTGCCCAGCGGCGCGCCCCGCAGGTCGGTCATGGGCACCCAGGAGTCGAGGAACCGGCCCCACGTGGCCCTGTCGACGTCGATGCGGCACAGCCGCGCCACCTCCGCCGCGAACGCGTCCGCCGTCGTGTGCACCATGGCCAGCGCGCGGCGCGCATCGTCCAGCCGCAGGTGCGAGCTGCGCGCGTGGCGGATCTTCAGATCCTGCCCCCGCTCGCGCAGCGCGGCGTCTCTCGTGTTGTCGCACACCACGTCGGTCACGGTGCGCTTGTAGGTGGTGCTCAGGGAGCCGTCGAGGGTGGTGGTGGCGAGCAGGTTGGGCCGGAACTCCACCCCCTCGGGCGTGGTCACGGACTCGGGCACGCTGACCTCCACCCACGCGATCGCTCCGCCGCGCAGCAGCCCGGCCGAGCTGATCGACAGGTCGTCGTCGAGGATGTTGCCCAGCGACGTGAGCAGGTACTCGGCGTACTGGTGGGGCACGTAGGCGTCGGTGAACACCCCCAGCACCGCGCCGTCCGCGCGGTCGGAGCGGACGATGCCCTGCCGCCCGGGCACGCGCTGCCACCGCATGGGGGCGCCCTCGGGGCTGAGGTGGGTCATCTTGCGGGGGTCCGCCGGCCGCTCGACGGCGATCGCCCGGGACTCCGCACGCCAGCCGAAGAGACGGCGGGCGACGTCGTCGACGGGGATGGCACCGGGGTAGTGGTTCGGCTCCTCGCCCTGCAGCTCGGCGCGGTAGTGCCAGGCCGTGCCCCGGTGGGCGGTGTGGCCGATCAGCGTGCTCGTGTTCAGGGTTTCCAGGGTCTCTCGCGACATGATCGCCTCCTTGGCCGCAGCCAAGCGCCTGCCACCCACGCGCGGCGCCAGCGGGTGTGGATCCGGGGCACGGGCGGCGGCTGTGGACGGGGAGGTCTCCCGCGGAGAATGGCCTGATGTGCCGTTCGCGGACGAAACGGTACATCAGGCCATTCTGGGCGGAGTCAGGCTCCCGGTCCGGCCGTGGTGCGCCCGCCACAGGCGGACCCGGGCCGCCACCGACTCCGGCGCAGGCGTCACCGCGGGTGAACGTGCGATGGACGCCCGATAACGAACCGGTCGTGGGGTGTGTGATTCGGGTCGTCGACCCGTGGTCGGTGGGAGCATGCCAGCGTGACCCACCTGCATGACCCGTCGGCGTCGGCCGCGGACGTCCTCGTCGCCGAGGGCCTGGTGCGCCGGTTCGGGGACCTCACCGCCGTCGACGGCATCTCCTTCCGCATCGCACCGGGGGAGACCTACGGCCTCCTGGGGCCGAACGGCGCGGGCAAGACGACCACCATCAGCATGATCGCCGGCCTGCTCGCACCCGGCGCCGGCACCGTGACCGTCGCGGGCGAGACCATGCGGCCCGACGCCATCGCGGTCAAGCGGCGGATCGGCCTGGTTCCCCAGGACCTCGCGATCTATCCCGAGCTCACCGGTCGGGAGAACCTCGCGTTCTTCGGGAGGCTCCAGGGCATGACCGGCAAGGACCTCGCCCGGCGCATCGACGAGGTGCTCGAGCTGATCGGCCTGGCGGACCGCGCCAAGGACGCCACCAAGGAGTACTCGGGCGGGATGAAGCGCCGCCTCAACATCGGCGTGGGCCTGCTGCACCAGCCGACGCTGCTCATCCTGGACGAGCCCACCGTCGGCGTGGACCCGCAGTCCCGCAACGCCATCCTGGAGTCCGTCGAGGCGCTGTCGGTCGAGGGCATGGCTGTCCTGTACACCACGCACTACATGGAGGAGGCCGAGCGCCTCTGCGACCGCATCGCGATCGTGGACTCCGGCCGGCTCCAGGCCGAGGGCACGCGCGACGAGCTGATCCGCCTGACCGGGGGGCTCGACCACATCCGGCTCACCGGGGCGGGCGACACCGCCGCCGCCGCGACGGCGCTGCAGGGGCTGCCCGCCGTGGAGCGCGTGGACGTGGACCGGCGCACGCTCACCCTGACCGTGCACGACGCGCCCACCGCCGTCGCCGCCGTGGTCACCGGCGCCACCTCCGCGGGCATGTCCCTGAGCGACGTCGAGATCACCCGCCCGGACCTCGAGTCGGTCTTCCTGCAGCTCACCGGGAAGGCGCTGCGCGACTGACATGCGCCAGATCCTCACCATGACCGCCTCGGACCTGCGCCAGCGGGTCCGCGACAAGTCGGTCCTCATCTTCGCGATCGTCGTCCCGCTGGGGCTGATGTTCGTCTTCAACCTCGCCTTCGGCGGCGCCGAGGACGTCGAGCTGGACCCGGTCACCGTCGCCGCCTCCGTCCCGGCCGACGACCCGGTCGCCGCAGTCCTGGTGGACTCGCTCACCGGCGTGCCGGGCCTGGACGTCACCGTCGAGCGTGTGCCCGAGGGCGAGGTCACGGAGCTGGCGCGCAGCGGCGAGGCGGCACTCGGGATGGTCGTCCCCGCCGGCTTCGGCGACGCGGCGACCGCCGGGCAGCCGGCCACCGTCCGCCTCGTCGAGGGGGACGGTGCCGGGGTCGAGACCGACGTGCTCGTCTCGGTCGTCCAGGGCGTCCTCGACCAGCTCACCGCCGGCGCCGTCGCGGCGCGGGCGGGGGCGGCGGCCGGGCTGGCGCCGCAGCGGCTGGGCGTGGTCGCCGAGCAGGCCGCGACGCCCACGGGTGCGCTCACCGTCGTCGAGGGCGAGGCCTCGCGCGAGCAGCTGTCCTCCTCCGGCGCGCTGGTGGCGGGACAGGCCGGCCTCTTCCTGCTCTTCACCGTCGGCTTCGGGGTGCTCGCCCTGGTCGCCGAGCGGGACCAGGGCACGATGGCGCGGCTGCTGTCCATGCCGCTGCGGCGCGGCAGCATCGTCGCGGCCAAGGCGCTGGTCAGCTTCGTCCTCGGCGTGGTCGCGACCGCGGTGCTGCTGACGGCCGGCGGGGCGTTCTTCGGCGAGAGCTTCGGCTCGCCGGTGGCGGTCGCGGCGCTCATCGTGTGCGTCGTCGCGGCGGCGACGTCGCTGATGTTCGTCATCGCCCGGCTGGCGCGGACCGCCGAGCAGGCGAACATCCTGCAGTCGATCCTGGCCGTCGTCCTGGGCGTGGCCGGCGGGGCCTTCTTCCCGGTCTCCGGCTCCGGCCTGGCCGCGCAGCTGCTGGACCTCAACCCCGTCGCGGCGTTCATCCGCGGCCTCGGTATCACCTCGGCGGGGGGCGGCCTGACCGACATCGGCGTGCCCGTCGTCATCATGCTGGGCTTCGCGGTGGTGTGCTGGGCGCTGTCCCGGCTCCTGCCGGACCGGGGGGCCGCCGCGTGAGGGCGATCGTCACGTTCGCGGGCGTCGAGCTGCGGCGGTTCCTGCGCGACCGGTCCAACATCTTCTTCGTCCTGATCTTCCCCCTGCTGCTGGTGGTGCTCATCGGCTCCCAGTTCGGCGGCGACGGCTCCCAGGGCCGCGCGGCCGTGGGCGGCGCCGACTCCGGGCTGCGCGCCGAGCTGGTGCGGGCGCTGGAGGACGACGGCGTCGACGTCACCCTGCTGAGTCCGGAGGACGTGCGGGAGCAGCTGGCGCGCGGGCGCACCGACGTCGGCCTGCTCGTGCCCGACGACGCCGCCCGGGCCTACACCGAGGGCGAGCCCGCGCAGGTGCAGGTCATCGCCGGCACCGGGGCGAACGCACCGGCCACCGTGCAGCACGTGCGCGTTGCCGTGCAGGCCGTGGCGGCCGCGGAGGGCCAGGTGGCCGCGCTCGTGGCCGCCGGCCTGACGGAGGAGCAGGCACGCGCCGCGCTGGCGGACGCGGCGGGGTCCGTGACGGCGCCGCAGGTGGAGGTCACCGACGTCGACGAGGTCGCGCAGGAGTTCTCGGGTCTCGGCCAGTTCGACCTCGGCGCCACCACGATGACGCTGCTGTTCGTCTTCCTCACGTCGCTGACCGGCTCGGCGACCCTCATCCAGGCGCGCCGCCACGGCGTCGTCTCACGGGCCCTCAGCGCGCCGGTGTCCACCGCGCAGGTGATCGGCGGGCAGGCGCTCGGCCGGTTCGTCATCGCCGGGTTCCAGGGCGCCTACATCATGGCCGGCACGTCCCTGCTGTTCGGCGTGCGGTGGGGGAACATCGCCCTCGCGGTCGTCATCCTGGCGCTGTTCGCCGCCGTCTCCGCCGCCTCGGCGATGGTGATCGGCTCGGTGATGGACAACGACGGCGCGGCGAGCGGCGTGGGCGTGGGGGCCGGGCTCATCCTCGCCGCGCTGGGCGGCTGCATGATGCCGCTGGAGATCTTCCCCGACACGCTGCGGACGGTCGCGCACGTCACCCCGCACGCCTGGGCGTACGAGGCGTTCGCCGAGATCCAGCGCCACGACGGGTCCTTCGCCGAGATCCTGCCGCAGCTCGGCGTGCTGGCCGCCATGGGGGCGGCGCTGCTGGTGCTGGGCGCCTGGCTGCTGCGCCGCAGCCTCGCCCGCGCGCTCTGATCCCCTCACCCCGCGAGATGTCATCTTCTCCCCGAGACCCGGCCCGCTGTGGCGAGATGTGGCGGAGAAGATGACATGTCGCGGAGGGGATGCGCCGGTGGGCCGGGGGAGCGTCAGCCCTCCAGGCGGCGTGCCGCGTCCGCCTGGAGGGCCACCCACGCGTTGACGCGCGCGGCCGGGTCGTCGAGGGAGCGGCCCAGCGCCTCCTCGATCTCCGCCACCCGGTGGCGCACCGTGTTGCGGTGCACCGCGAGCTCGGCTGCCACCCGCCCGCGCGAGCCGTGGTGGCGCAGGAACGAGCGCAGCGTGGTGAGCAGGTCCGGCCGGTCGGCCAGCGGAGCGAGGAAGGAGTCCGCGAACGCGGCGGCCGCGTCGTCACCGACCAGCGCCAGCACGCCGTCGTCGACCAGGTCGTCCCACAGCACCAGCGGGAGCGCCTCGGTGGTCTGCGCCAGGGCGTACCCGGCGGTGGTCGCGCCCCGTCCGCCGTCGTCGAGGCCGACCGCGGCGCCGACCCCCGCCCGCAGCCCCAGCGCCGCCAGGCGCGCGGCCGCGCGCTCGACGCGGGCGGGAGCGTCGGCCAGCCGCAGCGTCACCCCGGTGCGCGCGGCGAGCAGCACGGCGTCGCCGGGCCCCTCGAGAGCGGCGAGCGCGTCGTCGAGGAGGTCCACCGGCCCGGACGCCTCGGCCACCCGCACCAGCGCCGGCAGCGCGGCCGGGCCGGGGCGGTCCTCGGCCGCGGCCAGCACGACGGCGGCGGTGCGCCCGTCCCCGCCGAGCAGCAGCTCGAGCGCGCGGGCGCGGATGCGCCGGTCGGTCGCGCGCCGGTCGTGGCGCCGCTCGGCGTCCAGGCCCAGCAGCGCCACGGCGGTGGTGACGGCGCTGCGCTGGCCGTCGTCGAGGGCGTGCGGGGCCCACACCGCCAGGTAGCTCTCGGGGCGGGCGGTCAGGCCGACGGGCTGGATGAGGCACGTGTGCGAGCCGTGCCCCACCGTGGCGGACGCCCGCAGCCCCTGCGGCCGGATCCGCGCGACCTCCGCGGCCAGGTCGAGGCCGGCCGGGGGAGCGGCGCCCATGGGGGCGCCCGCGGGCTCGCCGTCGGCCGTCAGCACGGCGGCGCCGCCGCCCAGGTGCCCCGCCAGCGTGCGCAGGACGGCGGCCGGGTCGCCCCGGCGGGCCGCCGCCTCGGTGAGCTCGCGCTGCATGGTCACGGCCCGGCGGGCGGCCGCCTCCTCCCGCTCGTGGAGCAGGCTGGCGGTGAGCCGGCTGATGGCCACGAAGGTGGTGCGCCGGGGCACCTCGAACAGGTTGACCTCGCGCGCCCGGCAGGCACGCAGGAGCCCGGCCGGGACCTCGGGGTGCGTCAGCCCGGTGCCCAGCCCCACGGCCGCGACCCCGACGGCGGCCACCCGGGCCACGTACGCGTCCCACTCGGCGTCCCACCCGCGGGCGCCGAGGCCCGTGGTCAGCAGCACCTCCCCGCCCTCGAGGAAGGGGCTGGGGTCGGCGAGCTCGCTCGTCGCCACCCACCGGACCGGCTCGCCCGGCCGGGGCACGTGCAGGCCGCGCAGCGCCAGCGCGGGCAGGGCCAGGACGTCCCTCACCGCCACCATGGACGACACTCTTGCACAACGACGCGGTTCAGATTGTGCAGGTATGCCGTTTCAACGGCGGCACCCCGGCCCCTAGCGTGAGCAGCACCACGCCCGCCCGGGCGCGGGTCGCCGTCCAGGAGCCGCACATGTCTCTCCTCACCCCCGCCGCCGTCGGCGGCCCCGCCCTGGCGCAGGAGCGCCGCCTGGTCACGGAGATCCCGGGGCCCCGCTCCCGCGAGCTCGCCGAGCGCCGGCGCGGCTCGGTCGCCGGCGGCGTGAGCACCACGATGCCCGTCTTCGCGGCCGCGGCCGGCGGCGGCGTCGTCGTCGACGTCGACGGCAACTCCCTCATCGACCTCGGCTCGGGCATCGCCGTGACCACCGTGGGCAACGCCGCCCCGCGCCTGGTGGAGGCCGTGAGCGCGCAGCTGGCCGCGTTCACCCACACCTGCTTCATGGTCACCCCCTACGAGGGCTACGTGGCCGTGGCCGAGCGGCTCAACGCCCTGACCCCCGGCGACCACGAGAAGCGCACCGCGCTGTTCAGCTCCGGCGCCGAGGCCGTGGAGAACGCGATCAAGATCGCCCGCGCGTACACCAGGAAGAACGCCGTCGTCGCGTTCGACCACGCCTACCACGGCCGCACCAACCTCACCATGGCCCTCACGGCCAAGAACCAGCCGTACAAGTCCGGCTTCGGCCCGTTCGCCCCCGAGGTCTACCGGGCGCCGCTGTCCTACCCCTACCGCGACGGGCTCTCCGGCGCCGCGGCCGCCGAGCGCGCCATCTCGGCCATCGAGAAGCAGGTCGGCGCGGAGAACCTCGCCGCCATCGTCATCGAGCCGATCCAGGGCGAGGGCGGCTTCATCGTCCCCGCCGAGGGCTTCCTGCCCGCGCTGGTCGAGTGGGCGCGCGCGAACGACGTCGTCTTCATCGCCGACGAGGTGCAGAGCGGGATCGCGCGCACCGGAGCCTGGTACGCCAGCGACCACGAGGGCATCGTGCCGGACCTGGTCACCACGGCGAAGGGCGTCGCCGGCGGCCTGCCGCTCTCCGCCGTCACCGGCCGCGCCGAGATCATGGACGCCGCCCACGCCGGCGGCCTCGGCGGCACCTACGGCGGCAACCCGCTCGCCTGCGCCGCCGCGCTGGCCACCCTGGAGACGATCGAGCAGGAGAACCTGATCGAGCGCGCCACGGCCATCGGCGAGCTCGTGACCGGCCGGCTCGGCGCCCTGCAGCAGCGGGACGCCCGCGTGGGCGAGGTCCGCGGCCGCGGCGCGATGATCGCCCTCGAGCTGGTCGACCCGGCCACGCAGGAGCCCGACGCCGCGCTGGCCAAGGCCGTGGCGGGCGCCGCCCAATCCGAGGGCGTGATCGTCCTGACCTGCGGCACCTACGGCAACGTGCTGCGCCTCCTCCCGCCCCTGTCCATCCCCGAGGAGCTCCTCGCCGAGGGCCTCGACGTGCTGGACCGTGCCTTCGAGGTGATCAAGTGACCACCGTGACGACCGACTCGACGGCGACGTCCGCCACCCCGCTGGCCGACGCCCGCGCCCAGCTCGCCGAGGCCGCGGGCGTGCTGGGCCTGCCCGAGGGCCTGCACCGCATGCTCGCCACCCCGCGGCGGGAGGTGACGGTCTCCATCCCGCTGCGCCGCGACGACGGCAGCCAGGACCTGTTCATCGGCCACCGCGTCCAGCACAACTTCTCCCGCGGCCCCGCCAAAGGCGGCATCCGCTACAGCCCGAACGTGGACCTCGACGAGGTCCGCGCGCTGGCGATGTGGATGACCTGGAAGTGCGCCCTGCTCGACGTGCCCTACGGCGGCGCCAAGGGCGGGGTGCGCATCGACCCGCGCAGCTACTCGCAGGCCGAGCTCGAGCGCGTCACCCGCCGGTTCACCTCCGAGATCCTCCCGGTCATCGGCCCGGAGCGCGACATCCCCGCCCCGGACATCGGCACCGACGAGCAGACCATGGCCTGGATGATGGACACCTACTCCGTCAACCGCGGCCACACCGTGCTCGGCGTCGTCACCGGCAAGCCGGTCTCGCTCGGCGGGTCGCTCGGCCGGGCCAGCTCGACCTCGCGCGGCGTGGTGGACGTGGCCCTCGCGGCGCTGGAGTCGCGCGGCCTGAAGCCGGCGACGACGACCGCGGCCGTGCAGGGCTTCGGCAAGGTCGGCCGCGGCGCCGCCCGGTTCCTCGCCGAGGCCGGCGTGACGGTCACGGCCGTGTCGGACCAGTACGGGGCGGTGGCCAGCCCCTCCGGGCTGGACGTTCCGGCGCTCGAGGCGCACGTGGACGCCACCGGCTCCGTGGTCGGCTTCGCCGGCGGCGACGAGCTGGACGGCGCGGAGCTGCTCGAGCTCGACGTGGACCTGCTGGTCCCCGCCGCCGTCGAGGGCGTGCTGACGCGCGACAACGCCCCGCGGGTCCGCGCCAAGGTCGTCGTCGAGGGCGCCAACGGACCCACGACGCCGGACGCCGACGCGATCATGGCCGGCAATGACGTCCTCGTGGTGCCGGACATCCTGGCCAACGCCGGCGGCGTCGTCGTCAGCTACTTCGAGTGGGTCCAGGCCAACCAGGCCTACTGGTGGACCGAGCCCGAGGTGGAGGCCCGGCTCAAGCAGCGCATGCTCGGCGCCTGGGAGGCGGTCAGCGACTACGCAACCCAGCGCGAGCTGTCGCTCCGCACGGCGGCCACCGCCATGGCGGTCGAGCGCGTGGCGTCCGCCCACACCCAGCGCGGCCTGTACCCGTGACCGTCTCGGGCGCGTCGCCGCCCGGGCCCGCCACCCCTCGGCCGACCCCGCCGCCCGAGACCGCCCGCCCGGCCATCCGGCCGGGGCCCCAGCACGCGCGGCGGCCGATGCCCGGCCGCCGCGCGGACCCAGGAGGACCGGAATGAGCAGCACCCTGACCCCCGCCGCGGCGAGCACCGACCTGCGCGGCTACGTCGACGCCCTCGCGCCCCGCCAGGGCGTGTGGATCGACGGCCGCGGCTCCGCGGCGCAGGCCGGCGCCACCTTCGCCGTGCTCGACCCGGCGACCGGTTCGGAGATCACCGACGTCGCCGACGGCCAGGTGCCCGACGCCGTCGCCGCCGTGGACGCCGCCGCCCGCGCCCTGCCCGGCTGGGCCGCCACCGCCCCGCGCGAGCGCTCGGAGGTGCTGCGCCGCGCGTTCGCGCTCATGATCGCCGGCACCGAGCAGCTCGCCGCGCTGATGTCGTGGGAGAACGGCAAGTCCCTCGCCGACGCGCGCACCGAGGTGACGTACGCCGCCGAGTTCTTCCGCTGGTTCGCCGAGGAGGCCGTGCGCACCGAGGGCGAGTTCGGCTCGTCCCCGGCCGGCGGCACCCGCACCGTGGTGACCCACAAGCCGGTGGGTGTCGCCGCGCTGGTCACCCCGTGGAACTTTCCCGCCGCCATGGCCACCCGCAAGATCGCCCCAGCGCTGGCCGCAGGCTGCACGGTCGTGCTCAAGCCGGCCGGTGAGACCCCGCTCACCGCCCTCGCCGTGGCCAGGATCCTCGCCGAGGCCGGCGTGCCCGACGGCGTCGTCAACGTCGTGCCGACCACCGACTCCGCCGCCGTGGTCACCGCCTGGCTCGAGGACCCCCGGGTCCGCAAGATCTCCTTCACGGGCTCCACCCCGGTCGGCCGGGTCCTGCTCAGGCAGGCCGCCGACCGCGTGATCAACGCCTCCATGGAGCTCGGCGGCAACGCCCCGTTCGTGGTCGCGGCGGACGCGGACGTCGACGCCGCCGTCGCCGGCGCCATGATCGCCAAGCTGCGCAACGGCGGGCAGGCCTGCACCGCCGCCAACCGCCTCTACGTCCACGAGGACGTCGTGGAGGAGTTCACCGAGAAGTTCGGATCCGCCGTCGCCGCGCTCAAGGTGGGCCCGGCGTTCGCGGAGGGGACCGAGATCGGCCCGCTCGTCTCCGCCAGGGCGCTCGACGGCGTCACGCGGGTCGTCGACGCCGCCGTCGCCGCCGGGGCCCGCGTCAGCCACCGCGCCCAGCTGCCCGCCGGCCTTACCGGGTACTTCTACGCCCCCACCGTCCTGCGCGACGTGCCCGCCGACGCCGAGATCCTGCGCACCGAGATCTTCGGACCCGTAGCGCCGATCGTCACCTGGCGCGACGACGCCGAGCTGCTGGGCCTGGTCAACGGCACCGAGTTCGGGCTCGCGGCGTACGTGTACTCCCGCGACCTGAAGTGGGCCCTGCAGACCGCCGAGAAGATCGAGGCCGGCATGGTCGGCGTCAACCGGGGCACCGTGTCGGACCCGGCCACCCCCTTCGGCGGCGTCAAGCAGTCCGGCCTCGGCCGCGAGGGCGCCCGCGAGGGCATCCGCGAGTTCCAGGAGACCCAGTACTTCAGCATCGACTGGAGCTGACCCCAATCCCGTGCCCCCGCGACATGTCATCTCTTCCCCGACATGTCATCTCTCCCCGACATGTCATCTCTCCCCGACATGTCATCTCGTCCCCGACATGTCACCGCCGACCGGCCTCGGCCGCGGCACGACCTGCCGCGGGCGACGCCGAACGGCGGCCGTCCCCGCACCCGGGGACGGCCGCCGTCGTGCCTCCCACCCGCGTCGTCGGGCGGCGTCCCCCACCGCGCCGCCCGGCCGCTACTGTTCGGCCAGGAGCGAGGGAGGTCGGATGACATCGGCGCCAGAGGTGTGGGCCGGCGGGCGGGTCTCGCCGCGGGCCGCGTGCGTGCTCGGCCCCAACGCGGGGGTCATGACCCTGGACGGGACCAACACGTGGGTGCTGCGCGAGCCCGGCGCCGCGCGGGCCGTCGTGGTTGACCCCGGCCCGCTCGACGGGGAACACCTCGACCGGGTCCTGCTCGAGGCGGGCGACGGCGGCGTCGCCGTCATCCTCCTCACCCACCACCACCTCGACCACGCCGAGTCGGCCGCCCGCCTCGCCGAGCTGACCGGCGCCCCGGTGCGCGGCGGCGGGCACGGGCCCGCGCTGGAGGACGGCGAGCGGGTCGAGGTCGACGGCCTGCGCGTGCGCGTGGCCGCCACGCCCGGTCACACGGCGGACTCCGTCTGCCTGCACGTGCCGCAGGACCGCCTGCTGCTGACCGGCGACACGCTGCTCGGCCGCGGCTCCACCATCGTGCCGTGGCCCGAGGGCGACCTCCGTGCCTATCTCAGCAGCCTGGACCGTCTGCTCGACCTCACGGCCCGGGAGGGCTTGCGCCGCGTCGGCCCGGGTCACGGGCCCGTGCTGAGCGACCCGGCCGCCGCGCTCACCGAGGCGCGGGAGCACCGCCTGCAGCGGCTCGCCGAGATCGGGCGCCTCCTCGACGCCGGCACCCGGGACGTCGACGCCGTCGTCCGCGCCGTCTACGGGCCGGTGGAGGGTCGCCGGCTCTGGGCGTGCCGCTCGATCGTCCGCTCGCAGCTGGCCTACCTCGGCGTGGACGTCGCCGGCTGAGCTTCCGGCCTACCTCGGCGTGGACGGCTCCTGCTGGGCCGCCAGCAGCTCACGCACCCGGGGCGCGACCCTGGTGCCGTACAGCTCGATGCTGCGCAGCAGCGCCTCGTGCGGCATCGTGCCGTTGCTGTACTTCAGGTCGAACCGCGAGAGCCCCAGCGTGCGCACCGCCGACGCGATCTTGGCGGCCACCGTCTCCGGCGAGCCGACGAAGATGGCGCCCTCCGGCCCGGCCTCCGCCTCGAACCGCGCGCGGCTGGGCGGCGGCCAGCCGCGCTCGCGCCCGATGCGCTCCTGCATCGCGGCGTAGTGCGGCCACAGCTCGTCCCGCGCCTGCTCGTCGGTGTCGGCGACATGGCCGGGGGAGTGGGCGCCGACCGGCTGGGCGTCCTTGCCGAGCTGGTCCAGGGCCCGGTGGTAGAGGTCGACGAACGGGCGGAAACGGGCCGGCTCGCCGCCGATGATCGCCAGCATGAGGGGCAGACCGTGCCGGGCGGCGCGGACCACGGACTGCGGGCTGCCGCCCACGCCGACCCAGGTGCGCAGCGCACCGGCAGCGGTGTACGGGTAGACCTTCTGGTCGTGCAGCGGCGGACGGGTCCGGCCGGACCAGGTCACGGCACCCTCGGTGCGCAGCCGCGCGAACAGGTCGAGTTTCTCCTCGAAGAGGAGCTCGTAGTCCTCGAGGTCGTAGCCGAAGAGCGGGAACGACTCGATGAAGGATCCCCGCCCGAGGATCACCTCCGCCCGGCCGTCCGAGACCGCGTCCAGCGTGGCGAAGCGCTGGTACACGCGCACCGGGTCGTCGGAGCTGAGCACGGTGACGGCGGAGCCCAGGTGGATGCTCCTGGTCCGGCCGGCGATGGCGGCCAGGACGACGTCGGGCGCCGAGACGGCGAAGTCAGGCCGGTGGTGCTCGCCGATCCCGATGAAGTCCAGGCCCACCTCGTCCGCCAGCACCGCCTGGTCGACGACGTTGCGGATGACCACCGGGTGGGACAGCGGCGTCCCGTCCGCGCCGAAGGTCACGTCGCCGAACGTGTCCAGCCCGAGCTCGAGCCGCTGTGCCATGTCAGTCCTCCCCGTGTGCCGCGCTGCCGATCGGCGCAACCCTCCGCCCGGGCCGCTATTCCGGGCGTAGAGTTGCGCGCCGACGGCGTTGGTCGCCGCCGCGCCGAGCGGTCCTGCCTGGGCCGCCGACCGGTCGGTTATGGTGGCCGGGATACTTGAACCAGCAATCGTGCGGGGAGTCACGTGAGCAACCGCAAGCAGCAGGCGCAGGAGCGCGCCGCGAGGGTGGCCGCCATGCGCGCCGAGCAGGAGCGCAAGGACAAGCGGCGCAAGCGGCTGATCTACGGCGGCACGGGCGTCGTCGTCCTGGGCCTCGCCGCGGCGGTCGCCGTGCCGTTAACGAACCAGGCGCAGGAACGGCGGGAGATCGAGGCCGCCGCGAACGCGCCCATCGAGGGCGTGGAGGAGTTCGCGGACCTCTCCGCCGAGCACGTCGAGGGCACCGTCGACTACGCCCAGACGCCGCCGGTCGGTGGGGACCACAACGCCGTGTGGCAGAACTGCGGCATCTACGACCAGCCGGTCGCGAACGAGAACGCCGTGCACTCGCTGGAGCACGGCGCCGTGTGGATCACCTACGACCCCGAGCTCCCCGCCGAGCAGCTCACGGTGCTGCGCGACGCCGCCGAGGGCGAGGGCTACGCCCTGCTCAGCCCGTACGAGGGGCTGCCGTCGCCCATCGTGCTCAGTGGCTGGGGCGTCCAGCTCCAGCTCGACGACCCCGAGGACGAGCGCCTGGCCGCCTTCATGGAGAAGTACATCCAGGGCGAGCAGACGCCCGAGCCGGGCGCCCCCTGCTCCGGCGGGACAGGCACCCCCGTCGCATGACCGGCCCGGCGGATCCCAGCGGCCGTCAGCCGATGGCCTCGCCGGACGCCGCCACCCGGGGCGAGGCCGGATCGGGCGGGGTCGCGCCCGGCGGGGCCCGCTCGTCCGGCGAGGTCCGCTCGTCCGGCGAGGTCGCGCCGGGCGCGACATCGCGCGGCGCCGCCGCCCGGCCGCTGCTCGTCGCGGGCGTGGTGCTGCTCCTCGCCCTGGCGGCGGTGCTCGGGCTGGTCGCCGGCTCGCGCATGGGTTCCGCGCCGGCCACGCCGTCTGAGAGCTCGGTCGACGCCGGCTTCGCCCGCGACATGGGCGCCCACCACGCCCAGGCGGTGGAGATGTCGGTGCTGGTCCGCGATCGCACGGACGACCCGGACGTGCGCCAGCTCGCCCTCGACATCGCGCTGGCCCAGCAGCACCAGCTTGGCCAGATGTTCGGCTGGCTGGAGATATGGGGACTCCCGAAGTCCTCCACCGCGCCGCGCATGGCGTGGATGAGCGACCACACCGGGCACCAGGGGTCCGGCGACGACGGCAGCATGCCCGGCATGGCGACGCAGGCCGAGCTCAACCAGCTCGCCGCGGCCTCCGGCACCGACGCGGAACGGCTCTACCTCCAGCTGATGATCCCGCACCACGTGGGCGGGATCGAGATGGCCGGGTACGCGGTCCGGGAGGCGGACACCGAGGCGGTCCGGCACCTGGCCGAGATGATCGTCCGGAGCCAGGATGCCGAGCTCGACGTGCTGAGCGACATGCTCGAGGAGCGTGGCGGCCCGATCGTCCAGGAGTAGCCGGGCGGGCCTCGTGCGCGTGGGTGGCCCTGCGTACCGTTGACCGCATGGCAGCGCCAGGGCGCGGCGGGGCGGTGGGGACGGGCGTCGCCGTCGTCGCCGGGGCCGTGGCGCTCGCCGAGCTCCTGACGCGGATCGCCCGGAGCGGCCCCGGCCCGGTCGAGGCCGTGGCCGAGGCGTTCATCGACCTGACCCCGCCCTGGCTCAAGGACCTGGCGATCGGGCTGTTCGGGACCTCGGACAAGCTCGCCCTCGGCGTCGGCATCGCGCTCGTCGTGCTGGCCCTCGCGGCCGCCGCCGGCCTGGAGGAGCGCCGCCGGGGCTGGTCCGGCGGCGTCGCCGTCGTCCTCCTCGGTGCCGTCGCGGCCCTGGCCGCCGTGTCCCGGCCCGACGGCGGACCCGCGGCCGCGTGGCCCGTGGCGGTCTCAGCGCTGGTCGGGGCGGCCGCGCTGGTCGCGCTGACGCCACGAGCCGCGGCGGATGTCCCCGCGGCCCGGCAGGAGGCGCCCGGTGGCCGCGCGGTGAGCCGGCGCGGCCTCCTCGGCGGCGCCGTCGCCCTCACGGCGGCCGCGCTGGCCGCGGCGTCGGTGTCCCGTCTCCTCGGCGGCACCGCCCCCGTCGCCCGCCTCGCGCTCCCGGCCCCGGCGACCCGCGCGCCGCCGGCCCCACCGGACCCCACCGTCGACGGCCTGACCCCGTTCCGGACGCCGAACGCGGAGTTCTACCGCATCGACACCGCCTTCGTCGTGCCCCGCGTGGACCCGGCCACGTGGCGCCTGCGCGTCGTCGGGCTGGTCGAGCGGGAGACCACCCTGACCCTCGACGAGCTCCTGGCCGCGCCCCTGACCGAGGCGTGGGTCACGCTGTGCTGCGTCTCCAACCCGGTCGGGGGCGACCTGGCCGGCAACGCCCGATGGCTGGGCCTGCCGGTCCGGGAGGTGCTCGCCCGCGCGCGGCCGCTGCCGGGCGCCGACATGGTGCTCTCCCGCAGCGTCGACGGCTTCACCGCCTCCACCCCGCTGGAGGTGCTCACCGACGACCGCAACGCGCTGCTCGCCGTCGGCATGAACGGCACCCAGCTGCCGGCCGAGCACGGCTACCCGGTGCGGCTGGTGGTGCCGGGGCTGTACGGCTACGTCTCGGCCACCAAGTGGGTCACGGAGCTGCGGGTCACCCGGTTCACCGACGAGACCGCCTACTGGACCGAGCGCGGCTGGTCCGCGCGCGGCCCGGTGAAGACGTCCTCGCGCATCGACGTGCCGCGGCGCCGGGAGGTGCGGGCGGGGGAGGTGGTCGTCGCGGGCGTCGCCTGGGCCCAGCACACCGGCATCGCCGCGGTGGAGGTGCGGGTGGACGGCGGCCGGTGGCGCCCGGCCGAGCTGGCCACGGACGTGCACGTCGACGCCTGGCGCCAGTGGTTCTACCGCTGGACCGCCACTCCGGGTGAGCACGTGCTCGAGGTCCGGGCGACCGACCGGGACGGCGGGGTGCAGACCGGGGAGCGGCGCGGCACGGCGCCCGACGGCGCGACGGGTTGGCACAGGGTGGAGGTCCGCGTCGCCTGAGGGACCCGCGCGGCACCCCGAGCACCGGGGCAGGCACGGGGCCGGCCCGGCGTCGCCGCCGGCTGCCGGGTCCGCTTCAGCCGTGCGCCGTCTCCGACTCGGGGGCGCTGCCCCCGGTGGGCGCGGCCGGCGCCATGATGGCCGTGAGCTCCGCCCGCAGCCGTTCCGAGGGCTGGCCCCAGCCCGGCGCGTAGCCCACCACCTCGCGCAGCGGGCGGCCGTACTGGTTGCCGGCCAGCAGCTCGACGTCGTCGACGTCGATGAGGCCCGGGTGGAGGACCCCGCAGGACTCGGCGACCTTGAGCAGGTCCCGGTTGAAGGTGCGGATGTAGCCCGCGAGCCGGGTGGACTTCAGCGTGGGGTCGAGGCCGTGCGCGAGCCACGGGTTCTGCGTGGCCACGCCCACAGGGCAGCGGTCCGTGTGGCACTTCTGCGCCTGGACGCACCCGATCGCCAGCATCGCCTCCCGGGCGACGTTGACGAGGTCGCACCCCATCGCGAACGCGACGATGGCGTTGTCGACCAGGCCGAGCTTGCCCGCTCCCATGAAGACGACGTCGTCGGTCAGGCCGGCCTCGGCGAAGACCGAGTACACCCGCGGGAACGCCACCCGGAAGGGCAGCGACACCGAGTCGGTGAAGGTCATGGGCGCGGCGCCGGTGCCGCCCTCCCCGCCGTCGATGGTGATGAAGTCGACGCCTCGGCCGTCGCCGGCCATGTGGGCCGCCAGCTCGTCCCAGAACGCCATGTCGCCGACCGCGGACTTGATCCCCACCGGCAGTCCGGTCTCCGCGGCGAGCAACTCCACCCAGTCGAGCATGCTGTCGACGTCGGAGAACTCGGCGTGCCGGGACGGGCTGATGCAGTCCTGGCCCTCGCTGATGCCGCGGATCTTCGCGATCTCGGGGGAGACCTTCGCCGCCGGGAGCACCCCGCCCAGGCCTGGCTTGGCGCCCTGGCTGAGCTTGACCTCGAGCGCCCGCACGGGCGCGGACTCCACCAGGTCCTTCAGTCGCACGAGGTCGAACGCGCCGTCCTCGTCGCGGCAGCCGAAGTACGCGGTGCCGATCTGGAAGATCAGCTCACCGCCGTGGCGGTGGTGCGGGGAGAGCCCGCCCTCACCGGTGTTGTGGAGCGCGCCGGTCAGCGCCGCCCCCTTGTTCAGCGCCTCGACAGCCGGCCCCGAGAGGGAGCCGTAGCTCATGGCGGAGACGTTGACGACCGAGCGGGGCCGGAACGCCTGGGCCCGGCCCCGGGCGCCGCCGAGCACCTTTGCGCAGGGCAGGCTCACGTCCTCCCCGGCCTTGGGGTGCGACGTCGGCGCGACGGCGGAGAAGGTGCGGTGCTTGATGATGGGGTAGCCGTCGGAGCGCTCGACGTCGTTGTCCGTGCCGAAGCCGAAGTAGTTGTTCTCGCCCTTGGCGGAGGCGTAGATCCACCGGCGCTGGTCCCGGCTGAAGGGACGTTCCTCGTCGTTGCCGGCGACGACGTACTGCCGCAGCTCCGGGCCGACGGCCTCGATGGCGTACCGGACGTGCCCGATGACAGGGAAGTTGCGCAGGAGGGTCCGGCGCTTCTGCAGCAGGTCGTGTGCCGCCACGCCTGCGACGCCGGCCAGTGGGATGAGCGCCGTCGACCATCTCATGCGCACAGTGTGCTCCTGGGCGGTGGCGGCGGCGAGGCGGGCGGCGCCACCTCACCGGCCGCGGGGACGGAAGGGCGCGGCCGCGTCGTCAGCGGCTGGTCGAGCGCTGGTACTGCCAGGTCGCCAGGGGCACGAACACCGCCAGGATCACCCCGGCCCACAGCACCGTGTACAGCTCGGGGTTCTGCAGCGCCCACGACGTGGGCGCCGGCGCCAGCGGGTTGGGGTCCGGGTTGCCGAACAGGTCGCGGGCCGCCTGGGTCACCGCCGAGACGGGGTTCCACTCCGCGAACGTCTGCAGCGGCCCGGGCAGGGTGTCCAGCGGCACGAACGTGTTCGCGATGAACGTCAGCGGGAAGATGACGATGAACGCCGCGTTGTTCACGACCTCCGGCGTGGGCACCAGCATGCCGATCCACGCCATGATCCAGGAGATGGCGTAGGCGAAGACGAGCAGGAGCACGACGGCGAGCAGCGCCTCCGGCACCGAGGTGCGGATGCGCCAGCCCACGACCAGCCCGGTCAGGCCCATGACCACCAGCACCAGGACGTTGTTGACGACGTCGGAGAGGGTCCGCCCCACCAGCACCGCGGAGCCGGACATCGGCAGCGACCGGAACCGGTCGATGATGCCCTTCTTGATGTCGTCGGCCAGCCCCGCGCCGGTGATGGTGGCGCCGAAGACGACCGTCTGGGCGAAGATGCCGGCGATGAGGAACTCCCGGTAGGCCGCCCCGCCGTCCTCCTGCCCGATGGCCCCGCCGAAGACGTACGCGAAGAGCAGCACGAACATGATCGGCTGGATGGTGGTGAAGACGAGCAGGTCCGGCACCCGCTTGATCTTGATGAGGTTCCGCCGGGCGACCACCTGGCCGTCGTGGACGGCGTTGCGCAGGCTCATGCCGTCTCCCTCCGGGAGCGTCGGCTCATGCCGTCACCGGCCGCCGCGCCGGCTCCCTGCTCGGCGGGCTGCTCCTCGGCTGCGTGGCCGGTGAGGGTGAGGAAGACGTCGTCCAGCGTGGGCCGGCGGATGCCGATGTCGTCCACCGGGATGCGGGCGGCGTCGAGGCGGTGCAGGGCCTCGACCAGGGGGGCGGTGCCGCCGGAGACGGGCACCGCCAGCAGCCGCACGCGCTCGTCGGTGCTCGGGGCGCCGACGGCCAGCGGCGCCAGCAGCTCGCGCGCCGCGCCCAGCTGACCGGCGTCGGAGACGGTGACCTCCAGTCGCTCGCCGCCGACCTCGGCCTTGAGGTGGTCGGCGGTGCCGCGGGCGATCGCGCGCCCGCGGTCGACGACGACGATCTCGTCGGCCAGCTGGTCGGCCTCGTCGAGGTACTGGGTGGTCAGCAGCACCGTGCTGCCGCCGGTGACAAGCGTCTGGATGATCTCCCACATCTCCAGCCGGGAGCGCGGGTCCAGGCCGGTGGTGGGCTCGTCCAGGAACAGCACGGGCGGGTCGGCGACCAGCGCGCCGGCGAGGTCGAGCCGGCGGCGCATGCCGCCGGAGTAGGTCCTGGCGGGCCGGTCGGCGGCGTCCTCGAGCCGGAACTGGCCGAGCAGCTCCCGGGCCCGCTCCCGGCTGCGGTGGCGCGGCAGGTGGTACAGCTGCCCGATCATGTCGAGGTTCTCGAAGCCCGTGAGGTACTCGTCGACGGCGGCGTACTGCCCGGAGACGCCGATGCGCTCGCGGACGGTGCCCGGCTGGGTGAGCACGTCCGCCCCGGCGACTGTGGCGCGGCCGGCGTCGGCGCGCAGGAGCGTGGTGAAGATCCGGATGCACGTCGTCTTGCCCGCGCCGTTGGGTCCGAGGAGCCCGAGGACGGTGCCGGCGGGCACCTGCAGGCCGAAGTCGTCCAGGGCGACGACGGTGCCGTACCGCTTGGCGAGACCTACGGCCTCGATGGCGTATGTCACGGGAGGAGACGCTACGCGTGCCCCTTCCCGGCGGACAGGACTTTTCGCGTGTGCCGGGCGGGCGTACCCTGCGCCGCAGCCACGCATGGGAGGGCCGGCCATGAAGGGCTTCGTCTCCACCGCCACGGTCGAGATCGCGGCGCCGCCGTCGGCGGTGTGGCGGGCGCTGGTCACCTCCGAGCTGGCCGGCCGGTACATGCTGGGCGCCACCGTCAGCAGCGACTTCCCCCGGCAGCCCATCACCTTCGCGGGGACGTGGGAGGGCCGGGCGTTCGTGGACCTCGGCGAGATCCTTCAGGTGGAGGAGCCGCGGCCGCTGCGCTACAGCCACTTCAGCCCGCTGTCCGGTCAGGCCGACGTGCCGGAGAACTACCACGAGCTCACCTTCGCCCTCCAGGAGACCGACGGCGGCACGCGGGTGACCTGACGCAGGACAACAACCCCACCCCGGCGGCGGCCGAGCACTCCCGGGCCAACTGGCGCACCGCGCTCGACGGGCTGCGCGCCGCGGCCGAGCAGGAGGCCGGGCGGTGACGGCCCGGCGGCACGGGCACGCACACCGGTGCGCGCCCAGCACGACGGGCGGCAAGGTGCCCGGTGAGGCGGCGGAGACCGGCGATAGGCTCCCAGGGCGGGCGCCGAGATCCCGCGCGCCGACGGAGGGACCGCCCGCATGACCGACCTGGAACCGGACGACTTCGCACCGTCGCTCGCCGCTACCGGCACGGCCGCCCGGGAGGAGGTCGTCCTCCTCGACGACGCCGGCCGACCGGTGGGGACGGCGGACAAGGCCTTGGTGCACGGCGCCGACACGCCGCTGCACCAGGCGTTCTCGTGCCACGTGTTCGACCGGGCCGGGCGTGTCCTCGTCACCCGGCGCGCCCTGACCAAGCTCACCTGGCCCGGGGTGTGGACGAACAGCTTCTGCGGGCACCCGGCCCCCGGGGAGCGGGTCGAGGACGCGCTCGCGCGCCGGGGCCGGTTCGAGCTGGGCATCGACGTCACCCACCCCGCCGTCGTCCTGCCCGAGTTCCGGTATCGGGCGGTCGACGCCTCCGGCGTCGTGGAGAACGAGATCTGCCCCGTCTACGCCGCCCGCTTCGACGGCGAGCTCGCGGCCGAGCCCGACGAGGTGGCCGAGTACCGGTGGGTGTCGCCGCAGGACCTGCTCACCGCCGTGCGGGCCGCGCCGTTCACGTTCTCGCCGTGGCTCGTGCTGCAGCTCGCCGACCAGCGCCTCGCCAGGCTCTTCGGGCGCCACGGCTGACGATGCGACGCCGCCGCGGCCCGTCGTGGGCGGTCCGCGGCCGCCGACGAAGGCGAGGTGCGGCCGCCGACGAAGGGGAGGGGTGGCCGCGGAGGGCTCTTCCCTGTGCCGGAAATTTGTTACAACATATTTCCGAGCGAGCCGCGGAGGCGACGGTGCCTGCGGCGGGCCGCTGGAAGGAGAGATCGATGAAGCTCAATGTTCACCCGCGCCGGCGCCGAGCCCTCGCGGCTGCCGCGGGCGTCGCTGTGCTGCTCGCGGCGTGCGGGGCGGGCGGTGACGAGGGCGCGGAGACCTCCCCCGACGCCGCCGAGGGCGGCGCGGGGCAGGAGATCCGCTTCCTCACCCACTGGGGCCCGGACCAGGTCCGCGAGCTCGAGGCGGCCGCCGAGGCCTTCAACGAGGAGGAGCCGGACATCACCGTGACCGTCCAGGCGGTGCCGTTCGCCAACCTGCTCAGCACGCTGCGCACGCAGGCCGGCTCGCCGGGAGGTCCCACGGTCGCGAGCATCTACGACGCCTGGCTGCCCGAGCTGGTCCGCGACGGCGTCGCCGCGCCGGCCCCCGACGACGTGGCGCAGGACGTCACCGCGAACTGGCCGGAAAACGTCGTCAGCGCCTCCAGCAGTGACGGCCAGGTGTACGGGTTCCCCAACGAGATCGACCTGTACGCGCTGAACTACAACACCCGCCTCTTCGAGGAGGCGGGCCTGGACGGCCCTCCGACGACCTTCGACGAGCTCGCCTCGCACGCCATGGCGCTGACGGACGAGGCGGCCGGGCAGCAGGGCTTCGGTGTCATCACCAACTGGGCGTCGGGCGCGGTGCACCCGTTCCTCTCCCTGGCAGCCTCCAACGGTGGGTACCTCCTGGACGACCAGGGCAGGGCCGCCCTGACCGACGCCAAGGTGGTCGCGGTCGCGCAGCTCTACGAGCGCATGCTCGCGGACGGGTCGATCAACCCCGACATGTCCGCGGCCAACGCCAACACCACGGGCCCGTACCTGGACAACTTCGCGAACGGCAAGACGGGCATGATCATCATGGCGAACTGGTGGCAGGCCTCCCTGAAGGAGGCGATGGGCGACGCCTACGCCGACGTGGCGACCGCGCCGGTCCCCGTCGGGCCCGACGGCACGCAGTCCTCGTCGATCTCCTACTCGTGGCTCACCATGGTCAACGGCAACGCCGACGACGCCGCCCAGGAGGCGGCGTGGAAGTTTCTCACCTACCTCAACGGTCCCGACTCCGGGGAGGAGGGGTCCTCGGCCATGGGCGACATCCTGATCGGCATGGGCATCCTGCCCAGCCGCCAGTCGGACCTGGACGCTCACGAGGACACGCTGTCCGACCCGTTCCTGCAGACGTACGTCGACCAGCTGCCGAACGCGACGCCGTTCCCCACCGTCATCGGCGGCGACGCGGCGAGCCAGGCGGTGCAGAGGCACGTCGAGGCGCTGGTTTTCGGCCGGGAGTCCGCCCAGCAGGCGATGGACGCGGCCACCGCGGAGGTGGATGCCGCGCTCGGCGGCTGACGCCATGGCGACGACGCTCGACGCGCCCGGGCGCGGCACGCGCCGTGCCCGGGCGCCGCACCCGGCCCCGGCGGTGCAGGCACCGACGAAGAAGTACCGGCTCGCCGCGGCCGGCTTCCTCAGCCCCGCGCTCGTGCTGATCGCGGCGTTCGTCGTCCTGCCCATGGTGCTGACCCTCTGGATCAGCCTGCACCGGTGGTCGATGTTCACACCCATCACCGACATGGAGTTCGTCGGGCTCGACAACTACCGTGCCGTCGTCGCGAGCTCCACGCACATGGCCGCGGTGCGCAACACCGTGGTCTACGTCGGCCTCAGCGCCGCCGTCACCATCCCCCTGGCGCTCCTGCTGGCGCTGCTGCTGTACTTCCCGCAGCTGCGCGGCCGGGGAGTGGTCCGGGTCCTGCTCTTCGCCACCTACGTCGTACCCACCGTCGCGATCGTCATCATCTGGTCGAACGTCTACGCCCCCGGCTACGGCCCTCTCGACAACCTCCTCGCGCTGGTGGGCGTCGACTCTCCCGGGTGGCTGTCCAACCCCGACGCGGCGCTGTACTCGCTGGTCATCTTCAACGTCTGGCAGATGCTCGGGTACTACGTCGTGCTCCTCGTGGCGGGGCTGACCCAGATCCCGGAGGAGGTCTACGAGGCCGCGCGGATCGACGGCGCCGGGCCGGTCCGGCAGACGGTGAGCATCACCGTCCCGCTGCTGCGCGGGGCGCTCGTCTTCGTGCTGCTCATGGCGGTCATCAACTCCATCCAGGTCTTCGACCCGGTGTACCTGCTCACCCAGGGCGGCCCGGTGGACGCCACGAACGTCCTGTCCTTCGACATCCAGCGCACCGCCTTCCAGAACGGCCTGGCGGGCGAGGCCAGCGCCATGGCGTTCAGCCTGCTGGTCCTGCTCGCCGCGGTGGCCGGGATCCTCGGTGCGGTCCGGAGGCGGGCATGACCGCCTTGCCCCCGCCGGTGGGTGTCGCGGTCCCGCCGCCGCAGCCCGCCCGGCCGCGCGCGGACCGCCGGGCGCACCGGCTGACCCCCGGGCGCGTGGGGCTGTACGCCGTGCTCGTCCTGGCCGCGGCCGTGCAGTTCGCACCGCTGTACTGGCTGGTGATCTCCACGCTGAAGACGCCCCAGGAGTTCGGCAGCATCCCTCCCACGTGGTTCCCCCAGCAGGCGACCCTCGACGCCTACGCCACCGTGTTCACGGACGTGCCCTTCGGCCGGTCCATCCTCAACAGCGTGCTGATCACCGGGGTGTGCAGCCTGTCCGTGCTCGTGACGTCCACCATGGCCGGGTACGTCTTCGCCAAGTACCGCTTCGCCGGGCGTGACGCGATCTTCTGGGCAGTGATCGCGACGATGTTCCTGCCGCCCATCATCACCCTGGTGCCGCTGTACCACCTGGTCTCGAGCATGGGCCTGTCCGACTCCTACGCCGGCGTGATGCTGCCATGGCTCGTCAACGCCTTCGGGATCTTCCTCATGCGGCAATTCATCGCGGACGTCCCCGACGAGCTCATCGACGCGGCCCGCATCGACGGCGCCAGCGAGCCGCGCATCCTCGTGCGCGTCGTCGCCCCGCTGCTGCGGCCCGCCGTCGTCACCCTGCTCGTCTTCACGGTCGTGTACTACTGGAACAACTTCCTGTGGCCGTTGTCGATCCTGCAGTCCGAGGCCAAGTACCCGGTGGTGCTCACGCTGTCCCGCCTGCTCTCCTACACGATGAGCGTGGGCTACCAGAACGTCGTGATGGCCGGCGCGCTGGTGGCGAGCCTGCCCACGCTGGTGGTTTTCCTGCTCGCCCAGCGGGTGTTCGTCCAGGGCATCGCTCGGACAGGGGTGAAGTGATGCCGCTGGCAGTCGGGGTGGACGTGGGCGGCACCCGCCTGCGCGTGGTCGGCCAGGACGACGGCGGGCGGCGCACGGCGGTGCGCGAGGTGCCCGTGCCCCGCACCGCGGAGGCCCTCGTGGACGCGGTCGCCGCCCTGGTGCGCGAGGTCGGCGACGGCCGGCCGTCCGCCGCGACCGCGGTAGGGCTGCCGGGATGGACGGGCGCGGAGGTGCCGGGATGGGTGCCCCAGCTGCCCTTTCTCGACGGCTTCCCGCTGGCCGGCGCCGTCGCCGACCGGCTGGGCGGGTCGTGCGTCCTCCTCAACGACGCCCAGGCCACGCTGGTCGCGGAGGTGCGGGAGGGCGTCGTCGCCGGACGCTCCTCCGCGGTCCTCGTCGCGGTCGGCACGGGCATCGGCGGGGCCGTGCTCATCAACCGGCGGTTGGTCCGCGGCGTCCGCGGCTGCGCGGGCTCGTTCGGCTGGCTGCCCATGAACGGGGCCCTGCCGGACCGGGACCACGGCGGCTGGGAGCAGGTGGCCTCCGGGCTCGCGCTCGAGCAGATGGGGCAGCCGTGGGGGGGTGCCGCGGGCCTGCTCGAGGCCGTCCGCGGCGGTGACGGCGCCGCGCGAACGATCACCGACCGGTACGCCACGCTGCTCGGGCGCGGAACTGCCGCGCTGGCCAGCGTGCTCGACCCCGAGGTGGTCGTCGTCGCGGGTGGGATCAGTGCAGCCATGGACGTCCTGGCCGCCCCGCTCGCCCGGGCGCACCGCGCCGCCGCATCCCCGGCGGGCCGTGAGGTGCCCGTGCTGGCGGCGGCGTGCGGGCCGCACGCCGGGGTGGTCGGCGCCCTCCACGTGGCGCTCGCGCCGGAGGTGCTGCTGTGAGGGCGCCGGGGGTCCTGCTGTGAGCACGTCGGCGGGTGTGACCCAGGGCGTCGACACCGCATCCATGGTCCCCCTGTACGTGCAGGTGGAGGAGCTGCTGCTGCGGCGCATCACCTCCGGCGAGTGGGAGCCGGGCCGGCGCATCCCCACCGAGCAGGAGCTGTGCGTCGCCTACGGCGTCAGCCGGGTCACGGTGCGGCAGGCCCTCGCCCGGCTCGTCCGGCGTGGTCTGCTCAGCCGGGCGCGCGGCCGGGGCACGTTCGTCCGGGACCACCGGCTGACGGCCACGGCCAGGTCCGTCTCCTCCTTCTCCCAGGAGCTCGGCGCCCTCGGCAAGCGGCCGGGGGCCCACGTCCTCGGCGTCGACACGGTGGCCGCCTCCGCCGACGTCGCCGCGGCGATGGAGCGTGAGCCGGGCACGGAGCTGTTCCGGTTGCGGCGTGTCCGGACGGCGGACGGCCGGCCAATCGCCGTGCAGACCAGCCTGCTGGTCGCCGAGCTGTTCCCCGGTCTGCCCGGACGGGTGCGGGAGGACGGCTCGCTGTACGAGGTGCTGGCCACCCATTACGCAGTCGTGCCGGTCGAGGCGGTCGAGGTCTTCCGCGTGCTCGGCGTGCCGTCCTCCCTCGCCCCGCTGCTCGAGGTCCCGCGCGGAAGCCACGCCTTCAGCGTCACGCGCGTGACGTACGACGGTCGTGGCGCCTTCGAGCACACGTCGAGCGTCATCCGTGGTGACAGCTACGAGATCCGGCTCGCCCTGCGCAATCCCTGAGAGAGGTCGCTCATGCCCACGCGCTCGTACACCACCCGTCTGGTCCACCTGCTCGAGGAGCTCGCGAGCTCGCAGGACGAGGCGCTGGAGCGGGTGGCCCGCCAGTGCGCGGACACCCTCCAGGCCAAGGGGCTGATCCACTTGTTCGGCAGCGGCCACTCGGTGATCCCGACGCTGGAGGCCTTCCCCCGCTACGGCAGCTTCGTGGGCCTGTACCCGCTGAACGACCCCAGGCTGATGTGGCACAACGTGCTCGGCCCCGGCGGGGTGCGGGAGCTGCTCTGGCTGGAGCGCACGGAGAAGTACATCGACAAGTTCCTCGACCACGAGCCGCTGGCAGCCGGGGACGTGCTGGTGGTCTACTCGCACAGCGGGCTCAACGCCGCGGGGATCGACGCCGCCCTGTACGCCAAGGAGCGGGGGCTGTTCGTCGTCGCCGTGACGTCGGCCGCGAGCCTGGCACGGCCTACGTCGCACTCGACGGGCAAGCGCCTCGCGGACGTCGCCGACGTCATGGTCGACACCGGGGTGCCCGTGGAGGACGCCATCGTCCGGGTGGACGGCTGGGACCGCCCGGTCGGCGGGTCCTCCACCGTCGTCGCGGCCGTCGTGAGCCACGAGATCATCTGCCGCACCGCGGCGGTCCTCGCCGGACGCGGCGTGACCGTCCCGACCTTCGTGTCCCCGACCGTGCCGGGGGCCACGCTGTCGTCCAACGACGAGGTCTTCGACGAGCACGCGCGGTACGTGCACGCCGCCCGGGGCCGGACCCTCGCGCAGGACCCCGCAGGGCGCTGAGCCTGCGGGTTCGTCGAGTCCGGCGGGCAGCCCCGGGTGGGGCCCGGCGCCGCCCGCGGTGCGACCCGGGCGTGCTGCCGGGCGTGGTCACGGCGACGCGCCTGGCGGGGCACCCGCGCGGGCTGGGGCCGGTCTGCCTACTGTCGGGGCATGAAGCACAACCGCCTCGGCCGCTCGGGCCTGACCGTCTCCGTCGTCGGCCTGGGGTGCAACAACCTCGGGCGCGCCGGTACCGCCAGCGAGTCGGCCGAGGGTGCCGCCGCCGTGGTGCACGCGGCCCTGGACGCCGGGATCACCCTGTTCGACACCGCCGACAGCTACGGCCGCACGCCGGGCCTGAGCGAGGAGCTCCTGGGCCGGGCGCTCGGCAGCCGGCGCGAGGACGTCGTCGTCGCCACGAAGTTCGGCATGGACATGAAGGGCGCCAACGGGCCCGACCACGGCGCCCGCGGGTCCCGGCGGTACATCGTCACCGCCGTCGAGTCGTCGCTCCGCCGGCTGGGCACGGACTGGATCGACCTGTACCAGTACCACACGCCGGACCCGCTCACCCCGGTCGAGGAGACGCTCGACGCGCTCGACGACCTGGTCACGGCGGGCAAGGTGCGCTACATCGGCCACTCCAACCTCACCGGCTGGCAGATCGCCGACGCCCACCACGTGGCCAGGGCCGGCGGGTACGCACCGTTCGTCTCCGCGCAGAACCACTACAACCTCCTCGACCGGCGCGCGGAGCTGGAGGTCGTCCCGGCGGTGGAGCACTTCGGCCTGGGGCTGGTGCCGTACTTCCCGCTCGCGAACGGCCTGCTCACGGGGAAGTACGCGCGAGGTGCTGCGCCGGAGGGCAGCCGCCTCACGCACTCGCGCCAGTACCTGCTGGAGGAGGCCGACTTCGAGCAGCTGCGCCGCTTCAGCGCCTTCGCGCACGAGCGGGCCCTGAGCGAGGTCGAGGTGGCGCTCTCGTGGCTGGCCGCGCAGCCCGCCGTCGCGTCCGTCATCGCCGGAGCCACCCGGCCCGAGCAGGTCCGGGAGAACGCCGCGGCGGTGAGCTGGACGCCCACGGCGCAGGACCTCGCCGACCTGGACGACATCTTCCCGCGCGTGCCGCGGGTCGCGCTCTTCTGAGCCGGGGCGGAGCGGCGCGGGACGAGCGGTTCGGTCCTCAGCCCGCGACGGCGGGACGGTCCTTGCGCGGTAGCCTGCGCACCACCGCGTCGTAGGAGTCGTCGACGGCCTCGAGCAGCTCCTCGTCGGGGATGGCGCCGTCGATGCGCAGGCTGTTCCACCCGGAGCGGCCGATGTAGGCCATGACCTCGGCGTCGTCCGGGTAGCGCAGCAGCCACTCGTCCGCCTCCTCGCGGCTGGCGCCGGCCTTCACCCCGAGCGCGCGGGAGCCCTCCGTGCCCAGGAACGCGAAGATCTTCGGCCCGACCTTGGCGACGACGCCGTCGTCCCACGGCTCGTCGGGCCAGGCGCCCGGCTTGGCCAGGCAGTACTCGACCAGCTCGGACCACCGCATGGAAGGCTCCTTCCCACCCTCAGTATCGCCGCGCGGACGCCGGGTGGGAGGTCTCCGCGCCAGGGCGGCGTGACCGCGCCGGCGTCCGTGGTGCGTGACGCCCGCTCCCCGCGCGCCGTCCGGGCCGCTCTGGTAGGCAGGTGACATGTCGATGGCGCAGCCGTTCCAGCCCAACCTCCACCCCGACCGCGACTCCGTGCCCGCCGCCGACCTCGGTCAGGGCGCGCCGGACGCGGCGCCCGGTTTCGGCATCGGGGGCGAGGAGCCCGACGTCGTCGCCGAGCAGCTCGGCGACGACGACGAGGCCGGCGAGGAGGACGCCGCGCCCGGGCGCGGCTGAGTCAGCCCCGCCCGGCCTCCGATCCGGCCGGGGCCACGATCAGCCCCCGGGCGAAGAGGTTGCCCGGGTCGACCCGCCGCTTGATCTCGGCGAGCCGGTCGTAGGTCGCGCCCGGGTAGGCGTCGTGCACCCGCTCCGGCCGCAGGTCGGAGGTGTAGACGGCGTACAGCCCCGAGGTGTGCGGCGCGAACGCCGACCACGCGGCGTCGAAGCGCTCCGCGGCGCCGGGCGTGCCCCAGGCGCTGACGAAGACCTCCTGGCGCCGGTGCGCGAACGCGGTGGCGGCCGGGTCGACGTCGGCCACCGCCCCGCCCATCGAGCGGACCTCGAGCACCTGCACGGCGGGGTCGGCGAGCAGCCGCGCCAGTGCCGCGGCGTCCTCCTCGGTGGTGTGCGGGACGAAGCCGCTGCGGATCCTCGTCGTCTGCTGACCGACGTGCCGGCTGTCCCCGGGCGGCACGAGCGCGCCGTAGGGCACCAGCTGGGCCCGCTGGTCCACGACCGGCGCGAGGCCCAGCATCGGCTCCAGCGCCGCCACGGCGGCGTCGACGTCGTCGTCCGCCCAGACGTTGATGGCCTGGGCGACGGGGCCCTGCCCGCGCCGGGCGGCACCGACGAACGGGAAGCTCGTCAGCCGGCGCGGCGCCGCGGCGAGGTAGCGCGACCAGCGGAGCAGGAACCCGGCGGCGTCGGTGGCGTCGTAGGTGAAGGTCCCGACGACGACGTTGCCCACCTCCAGCGCCTCGAGCTCCAGCGCCGTCGCCACGCCGATGCTCGACCCGGCGCCGCGTACCGCCCAGAACAGGTCCGGCTCCGTCGCCGCGTCGGTGCGCACCTTGCTGCCGTCGGCGAGCACGAGCTCGGCCGCGACGACGTGGTCGACCGTCACACCGTGCGCCCGGGCCAGGTACCCGATGCCGCCGGCGGTGGCGAGACCGCCGACGCCCACGTCGCCGTAGTTGCCCGAGGTCATCGCCCAGCCGCGGGCACCGAGCTTCTCGGCCACGTGGCCCCACGTGGCGCCGGGGCCGACCCGGAAGCGCCGCGTGGCGGGGTCCAGCACCTCGAGGTCGTCCAGCCGTGAGAGGTCGAGCAGGATGCCGCCGTCGTTCGTGGAGGTCCGGCGATGCCGTGGCCGCCCGAGCGGATCGAGAGCGGCACGTCCTGGGTGCGCGCGAAGGTCACGGCGGCGGCGACGTCGTCGGCGTCCTCGGCCATGACCACCAGCCCCGGGTGGCCCACCGCCATGTAGGTCGAGCGGACGTCGTCGTACCCGGCGTCCCGTGGCGATATGGTCTTTCCGGCCAGGCGCGCCGGCACGGCGTGGTAGGCGATCCCCGGGCTCAGGGCGGCGTCGGCGCGGGCGGGACTGGGACGGCGGAGGCCACCCCCGCGACCGGGCGCGGTGAGCGGCACCGTCCGGGACGTCTGCCCCTCGCCGCCGGAGCGCCGCTCGGCGGCGACGAGCTCGCGCAGCGCGGGCCCGACCTCCTCGCCGAAGCGGCGCAGCACGCGCTCGTCGTCGGCGCCCAGGATGTACCCGGAGAAGCCGTGCTCGAGCGTGAGCAGGGCGAGCTGCTCGACCCACTGCTCCGGCGGGCCGGCCGGCAGCTGGCCGCTCGGAGCGCCGAACCGGCCGCTGACGTTGAGCAGGCGGCGGATGGCGGCGGGCTCACGGCCGGCCCGCTCCGCGGCCTCGTCGATGACGGCGTTGCCGTCGGCGAGCTCGGCGAGGGACTTCACGTACCCGAGGGAGGGCAGCCAGCCGTCCGCCTTGCGTCCGGTCAGGCGCAGCATCCGCGGCCGGTAGGCGCCGAGCCAGATGCCGACGTCGTGCGCCGGGGCGGGCCCGCGCTCGGCGCCGTCGACCCGGTAGTACCGCCCGTCCACCCGCAGCGGGGTGAGGTTGCCCGCGTCCCACGTGCCGCGGATGACGTCGATGGCCTCGCCGAGGGCGTCGACGGCCTGGCCCGGCGTCAGGCGGCGTCCGCCCATCGCCTCGATGGCGTCCCAGAACGCGCCGGCGCCGAGGCCGAGCTCGAGCCGGCCGCCGCTGAGCAGGTCCAGGCTCGCGGCCGCGCGGGCGAGGACGGCGGGCGGGCGTAGCGGCAGGTTGAGCACGTTCGCCGAGAGCCGGACCCGTTCGGTGCGGGCGGCGACGTAGCTGAGCAGGGTCCACGTGTCGAGGAAGCCCGGCTGGTACGGGTGGTCCTGGAACGTCACCAGGTGCAGCCCCGCCCGCTCGGACGCCTCGGCGAGGCGCACGACCTCCTGGGGGTCGGCGTTGGCGGGGGTGAGGAAGGACCCGAGGAGCAGGTCGTGGCCGTAGTCCGGCAAGGCGGTCGTTCTCTCCTTCGTCGTCAGATGGCCGGCTGCACGCCGGCGCGGGCGGCCTCGAGGAGGGCCTCCAGCGCGGCGCCGTCGTGCCGGCCGTTGAAGATCTCGGTGCCCGGCTCCAGAGCGGCACCGGCGGCGAGCGGCCCGGCGTCCACCGCGTCGTAGCCCAGCCGCTCGACCAGGCCCGTGACCGCGGCGCGAGCGGCGTCGTCGTCGCCGGCCACGGCCAGCGCCCGGCGACCGGGCGTGCCCGCGGGGGAGTGGTCCGTCTCGAGCTCGTGGTAGCCGATGTGGTTGAGCGACTTCACGAGCCGCGCGCCGGGCAGGAAGTCCTGGACCATCAACAACCACTTCGCGCGCGGCATTCCGGTCGCCGTGCCCCGGCCGAGGACGGGACGGGGAGCGCGTCGCCCGTCAGGCCAGGGCGCCGCGGACCACGAGGCCGAAGAGCGGGCGCGGGTCGGTCTCGTGCCGGCCGATGCGGCGGAGGAGCAGCCCCTCGAAGCAGGCGATGACGGCCTGGGCGGCGGTCACCGGGTCCCGCGCCCCGAGGTGCGCGAGCGCCACGGCCACGGTCGGGTCCATGGCGGTCCGTGCGCGGGTGAGCGCCGCCCGGAGCGAGGCGTCGTGGCTGGCCTCGCCGAACAGGATCAGCCGGGCGGTGGTCGGGGTGCGGTTCGGCCCGGTGAGGTGCTCCAGCAGCGGGAGGCCGCCTGATCGAGTCACGTCCGCAGGGCGCCGGAGCCGCCGTCAGCGATGCGGGAGCACCGGTCCGGGCGTACCGTGGCGAACCCGACCTGGCCGGCTTCCCGCACCTGGAGGGCTCTCGTGCGCATCACCGTCACGCTGGACGGCGATCTGGTGAAGCAGGCGTCCGTCCTCACGGGGATCACCGAGATGTCGGTGCTGCTGAGGGAGTCCCTGCAGGCGCTCATCGATCGGGAGCTGCCGGAGGCGCCTGCCACGGAACCGGCCGAGGGGGACGGCGAGGACCTGCCCGAGGGGGAGTGAGCCGACCGGGACGCTGTCCCGCAGGCCGCGTCGGAACGCCCGGAGAGCACCGAGACGCCGAGCGCGCACGGTGCAGCATGCGCGCTCGGCGTCCCGACCAGACCCGGTGATCGCGGCGGCTAGGGCGTGTCTCCCAATAGTGGGGCCGGTGGACTGAAACGCTGCGGTGGTGTCACGTTATGCCGTGCTGACGGATGCCCAGTGGGAGTTGATCGAGCCGTTGATGCCGTCCTCGGAGGGCCGTCGGGGACGGCGGTTCCGGGACCACCGCGCGGTGGTGGAGGGCATCGTCTACCGCTACCGCACCGGGATCGCTTGGCGGGACCTGCCCGAGTGCTTCGGCCCGTGGCAGACGGTGTGGAAGCGGCACCGCCGCTTCAGCGGCGACGGGACCTGGGACAAGATCCTCACCGCCCTGCTCGCGCAGGCGGATGCGGCGGGACTGGTCAACTGGGAGGTGTCGGTGGACTCCACGATCAACCGTGCCCACCAGCACGCCACGAACCTCCCGAGGGACACAGGGGGAGCTGTCGAATTACATGAAACCCGGCGAGGAGCCGCTTGACCACGCCATCGGCCGCTCCCGCGGCGGACTGAGCACGAAGATCCACCACGTCTGCGACGGCAACATGCGCCCGCTGGTGATGGTGCTCGGGCCAGGGCAGGGCGGGGACTCGCCAATGTTCGAGCACCTGATGAACTCTGTGAGAGTGCCCAGGCTGGGTCCTGGGCGGGCCCGGACCACGCCGGTGCGGGCCCTGGCCGACAAGGCCTACTCCTCCAGGGCGAACCGGGCGCTGCTGCGCCGGCGCGGCATCCAGGCCGTCATCCCCGAACGCTCCGACCAGATCGCCAACCGCAAACGTCGCGGGTCCAAGGGCGGCCGGCCCGTCACCTACGACGAAGAGGCCTACAAGCGGCGCAACGTCGTCGAACGCTCCTTCAACGTCTTCAAGCAGTGGCGCGCCCTGGCCACCCGCTACGACAAGCTCGCGCTGACCTACCGCGGCGGCGTCGTCCTGCGAGCGATCACCATCTGGCTCAAGGCATTAAGAGACACGCCCTAGTGCGCCACCGCCTTCTCGGCGCCGGCCCCGGTCATCGAGCGGACCTCCATCTCGGCCTGCTTCGCCGCGTCGTGCTCCTTGGAGGTGACGGAGCCGAGCCAGCCGAGGAAGAAGCCCAGCGGCACGGACACGAGCGCGGGGTTGGACAGCGGGAACCAGGCGAAGTCCGCGCCCGGGATCATCGCCGTCTCGGAGCCGGAGACGACGGGCGAGAAGACGATGAGCACCAGCGCGCTGATGAGCCCGCCGTAGATGCTCCACACCGACCCGCGGGTGTTGAACCGCTTCCAGTACAGCGAGTACAGGATCGAGGGCAGGTTCGCGCTGGCCGCGATGGCGAAGGCGAGCGAGACCAGGAAGGCGATGTTCTGCCCGTTCGCGAGCACGCCGCCGACGATCGAGATGGCGCCGATCGTCACCGCGGTGCGCCGCGCGACCTTGACCTCCTTGGCCGGGTCCGCCCGCCCGTGCTTGAGGACGCCGTTGTAGACGTCGTGCGCGAAGGACGCGGACGCGGTGATCGTGAGCCCGGCCACCACCGCGAGGATGGTGGCGAAGGCGACCGCCGCGATGATGCCGAGCAGGATGGTGCCACCCAGCTCGAAGGCCAGCGCCGGCGCCGCCGAGTTGGCCCCGCCCGGGGCGGCGAGGATCGCGTCCGCGCCCACCACGTACGCCGCGCCGAAGCCGAGGATCAGCGTGAACAGGTAGAACGCGCCGATCAGGACGATCGCCCACGTCACCGAGCGGCGTGCCTCCTTGGCCGTCGGGACCGTGTAGAACCGCATCAGCACGTGCGGCAGGCCCGCGGCGCCGAAGACCAGCGCGATGGCCAGGGAGACGAAGCCCAGCTTCGAGGCGTCGGAGGCGCCGTACTGGAGCATCGGCTCGAGGATCCGGTCGCCCTCCGGGTGCACGGCCACCGCCTCGCCGAGGACGTTGGAAAGGTTCAGCCCGTTGAGGGCCAGCACCCACAGGGTCATCAGACCGGCGCCGAGGATGAGCAGCACGGCCTTGATGATCTGCACCCAGGTGGTGCCCTTCATGCCGCCCACGAGCACGTAGACGATCATCAGCGCGCCGACGACGGCGATCACGAGCCCCTGCCCGACCGGGCTGTCGATGCCGAGGAGCAGCGCCACCAGGCCGCCCGCGCCCGCCATCTGGGCGAGCAGGTAGAAGAAGGACACCGCCATGGTGGAGATCGCGGCGGCGGTGCGCACCGGACGCTGCTGCATCCGGAAGCTCAGCACGTCGGCCATCGTGTACTTGCCGGTGTTGCGTAGCGGCTCCGCCACGAGCAGCAGTGCGACCAGCCACGCGACGAGGAAGCCGATGGAGTACAGCAGCCCGTCGTAGCCGTAGATGGCCACGGCGCCGGCGATGCCCAGGAAGGACGCCGCGGAGAGGTAGTCGCCCGCGATGGCGATGCCGTTCTGCCGGCCGGTGAAGGCGCGGCCACCGTGGTAGAAGTCGCCGACCGACGTCGTCGTGCGGGAGACCCGCACCACGATGACGAGGGTGACGACGACGAACGCGAGGAAGATCGCGATGTTCAGGTACGGGTTCCCGACGTCCATCAGGCCTCTCCCTCCAGCTCGGTGCGGAGCTTCGCCGCGATCGGGTCCAGCTTGCGGTTGGCGTGGCGCACGTACAGCCACGTGATGAGGAAGGTGCTGGCGAACTGGGCGAGGCCGAAGATCAGGCCCAGGTTGAGGTTGCCCACGACCGGCGTGGACATGAGGTCCTCGGCGTAGGTGGAGAGCAGGACGTACAGGAAGTACCAGACCAGGAACGCCGCCGTCATCGGGAAGGCGAACGCCCGGAAGCTGCTGCGCAGCCTCGTGAAGTCCTCCGAGGCCTGCACCGCCGCGAACTCCTCGGGTGTGGCCGCCGTGCGCGGCGCAGGAAGCGTCCCGGACAGCTCCGGCAGCGGTGAGTGGTGCGCGGGCAGGTGAGACTCAGGATCAGACGACATCGACACATCCCCCAAACGTGTGGCCGGACTCACAACGACGTAAATCGCGGACCAAGGTAGCAGCGTGGGCCCCGCAGGGAGCCCGCGCCGGGCCCGCCCGCCTTGTCCCGCCCGCACGCACGGCGGACGCTGAGGGCGACACCGACCGAGGAGGGCCAGATGTACACCGTCGCGCACGCGAGGGACTTCCTGCAGGAGGGCACGCGGACGGCACGCTTCGAGGGCGAGCCGTACGGGGCCGGCGTCTCCTTCTACCTGGTCGACAGCGACCCGGGAGAGGGCCCGGCCCTGCACCGCCACCCGTACACGGAGACGTGGGTGGTGATCTCCGGCCGCGCGGCCATCACCCTCGGCGAGGAGCGGGCCGAGGCGGGCCCGGGCGACATCGTCACCGTGCTGCCACCGACGCCGCACATGTTCCGGGCGGTGGGCGAGGAGGCGCTGCGGATGGTGTGCATCCACGCGTCCCCGCGGATGATCGAGGAGACGCTCGAGGAGGACGGCGCGGCGTAGCGGGGGCGGCGCCGGCGCCCGCGCGGGGGCGGCGGCTGCCGCGGACCGGGTGGGGCGGCGTCTGGGACTGTCGCGGTCCTGGGGCGTCGTGTTGAATGGCGTCCACCATCTAGCCCCGGAGGCGGCGATGAGGGTCGAGTCGCACATGGTGTCCCTGTCGTGGATCCCGTCGGAGTCGGTCTCGGGCTGGATGCGCCGGGGCTTCGACGTCGGGCTCGTGCACTACGACGAGCCGCCGCTGGACGCGCTGCCGAGCCTGGACGCCGTGCAGCAGCTGCGGGCGGACGACCGCTTCCGCTTCGCCAACCTCCTGACCGCGTGGGCGGAGTTCGCCGACGACGGCACGCCGACGGCGTACGGCTACGGCGAGGGGTCCGGGGCGGTGATGGGGTCCACCACCGTGCGCGTGGCGTCGGCGGGCGCGACGTTCGGCGGGTACGCGCTCCCCGTGCTCCAGGACGAGCCCGTGCTCGAGACCGGGCTGGCGCACTTCACGCAGACCGTGGGCGGGCGCTCCGGCGTGCCGCTGCCCCGCCCCGCTGCGCGGGCCCACCACGTCCTCTGGCAGGCGCCGATCGTGTGGACGACCCTCGCGCTCACGCTGCGCTCGGACGGCACGACCGTCGTCGCCATGCCGTCGGCGAGCTGCTTCCCGCGCCACTGGGTCTACGGGCCGGACGGGGTGCTGACCCTCAAGAGCGGCCTGACGGACCAGGAGGGCTGGATGGCGCACTCGTTCGGCGCCCGCACGCCCTGGGGAGAGCAGGATTCCGAAGCCGTGCTCGGCGCGGTGGAGCACGCCGTCGAGCGCCAGCTCTCCGAGGGGATCATGCGGGCCGGGCACGTCCCCGAGGTGCGCGCCGTGCCGGCCGGCTCGTTGGTGGCGCACCAGGGCGACCCGGGCGGGGACATCTACCTCGTGCTCGACGGGGTGGTCTCCGTGGAGGCCGGGGACGAGGAGCTCGCCGAGGTGGGCCCCGGTGCCGTGCTCGGCGAGGCGGCCGTCCTCGAGGGCGGCCCCCTGCCCGCCAGCCTCCGGACGCTCACCCCGGCCCGGCTCGCGGTGGCGCACGCGGCGGACCTGGATCTCGAGAAGCTCCGGGCGGTCGCGGAGCTGCGCCGCGACGAGACCCCCCGCCCGGCGGCGCGCGCGCGCCGCTGAGGGGGCCGCAACCGACGTGCCTCAGGACCACGCGACCTTCGACCTCGTCGTCCGCTCCCGGGCCGTGCTGCTCGCCGGCGCGCTCCGGCCGGCGGCCGTGGCCGTCCGGTGCGGGCGCATCGCGGCCGTGGCCGACGCCGACGCCGCCCTGCCCGCGCGCGAGGAGGTGCGCCTGCCGCCGGAGCAGGTGCTCCTGCCCGGCCTGGTCGACACGCACGTCCACGTCGACGAGCCCGGGCGCACCGAGTGGGAGGGCTTCGCCACCGCCACGCGCGCGGCCGCCGCGGGCGGCGTGACCACCCTGGTGGACATGCCCCTGAACAGCGTGCCACCGACCGTCTCCCCGGAGGCGCTCGCGGCGAAGCGACGGGCCGCCGCGGGCCGGCTGCGCGTCGACGTCGGCTTCTGGGGCGGCGCGGTGCCCGAGAACCTCGGCCTCCTGCGGGAGCTGTGCGGGGCCGGCGTCCTCGGGTTCAAGTGCTTCCTGGCGCCCTCCGGCGTGCCGGAGTTCGGCCACCTGGGCACCGAGGAGCTGTGGGCCGCCCAGCGCGAGCTCGCCGAGCTCGACGGCCTCCTCCTCGTCCACGCCGAGGACCCCGCCGTGCTGGCCGTGCACGCCGCCGAGCCCGGGCGCAGCTACCGCAGCTTCGTCGACACCCGCCCGGTCACGGCCGAGACCACGGCCGTCCGCCACGTCATCGAGGGGCTGCGCCGCCACGGCGGGCGGGCCCACATCGTCCACCTCTCCGCCGCCGCGGCGCTGCCGCTCATCGGCGCGGCCAAGGACGAGGGGTTGGGCATCACGGCCGAGACCTGCCCGCACTACCTCCTCTTCGCGCAGGAGGACATCCCCGACGGCGCCACCGAGTTCAAGTGCTGCCCGCCCATCCGCGACCGGCCCAACCAGGACGCGCTGTGGCGCGGCCTGCTCGACGGCACCATCGACGCCGTCGTCTCCGACCACTCGCCCAGCACCGCCGAGCTCAAGCACGCCGGCGACGGCGACTTCTCCGCCGCGTGGGGCGGTGTCGCCGGGCTCCAGGTGAGCCTGCCGGCGGCGTGGACCGAGGCGCGCCGGCGCAACATCGCGCTGGAGAAGGTGGCCGGCTGGATGTCCACCGCCACCGCGGGTCTGGCCGGCCTGTCCGGCAAGGGGGCGATCGCCGTCGGCGCGGACGCGGACCTCGTGGCGTTCGCTCCCGAGGAAGAGGTCGTCGTGGACGCCGCGGCGCTGCACCACCGCAACAAGGTCAGCGCGTACGACGGCGTCCGCCTGCGCGGCGCCGTGCGTACCACCTGGCTGCGTGGCGCGGTCGTCTCGGGCGCGCCGGGAGGACCGGACCGGGGGCGGATGCTGCTCCCGGACCGGGCAGCCAGGGCCGCCGCCGGCTGAAGGGACACCTGGCACCCGGGACGACATCGGCACGGCCGGCTGCCAGCATTCCGTCATGGCGATCGCACTGGGCAGCTCGCAGTACGGCAAGGCCGAGACCCGGGTGGTGCGCATCGTGCGCGACACCCCGCGCCACGAGATCGTCGACCTCAACGTCACCACCGCGCTGCGTGGCGACTTCGCCGACGCCCACGTGGTCGGGGACCAGGCGAAGGTGCTGCCCACGGACACCCAGAAGAACACCGCCTTCGCCTACGCGAAGGAGCACGGCATCGCCTCCGTCGAGACGTACGGCCTCGCCCTCGCCCGTCACTTCGTGGCCGACGTCGAGTTCGTCACCTCGGCCACGGTGGAGATCGAGCAGTACGGGTGGAGCCGGGTGGTCGTCGACGGCGCCGAGCACGACCACACCTGGGTGCGCTCCGGGGAGGAGGTGCGCACCGCGGCGGTGACGGCCGAGCTGGTCGCCGGCGAGATGCGGACCGAGGTCCACGGCGGGCTCAAGGACCTCGTGATCCTCAAGAGCACCGGCTCGCAGTTCCGGGGCTTCCTCAGGGACCGCTACACCACCCTGCCGGAGACGGACGACCGCGTCCTGGCGACGTCGCTCGCGGCCACCTGGCGCTTCGGCTCCACGGACGTGGACTGGGGCCGCGCGTACCGGGGCATCAAGGCGGTGCTGCTCCGCGAGTTCGCCACCGTGCACTCGCTGGCGCTGCAGCAGACCCTGTGGCACATGGGCAGGGCGGTGCTCGAGGAGTTCGACGCGGTCACCCGGATCTCCCTGCGGGCGCCCAACAGGCACCACTTCCTGGTGGACCTCCGGCCGTTCGGCCTGGACAACCCCGGCGAGGTGTTCCACGCCGCGGACCGGCCCTACGGCCTCATCGAGGCGACCGTGGTGCGGCAGCCGGAGGCGTGAGCGCCGGCCCCTCAGCTGCCGCGGTAGGTGGAGTAGGCGAAGGGGCTGAGCAGGAGCGGGACGTGGTAGTGGGCGGCGGTGTCGGCGAGCACGAAGCTCACCGCGACGTCCGGGTAGAAGCCCACCTGACCGGTGGCGCCGAAGTAGCGGTCGGTGTCGAACACGAGCCGGTAGACCCCCTCGGGGAGGTGGTCCGGGCCGAGGGCGCCGATCCGGCCGTCCTCGTCGGTCACCCCCTCGGCCACGAGGTCCCAGCCCTCCTCGGACCGGTGCTCCAGGCGGACGGCGACCTGCTCGGCGGGCCGGCCCAGGGCCCCGTCCAGCACGTGCGTGGTCACGTGGCTCATCGCTCCTCCTCCTGCTCCCACAGCGCGGCGATCCGCAGCAGCGCGATCTCGCGCAGCTGCTCACCCACGACGGCCAGGTCCTCGGCATCGCCCAGCATGAGCCGCCGGTTCAGCTCGTGCAGGATCTCCGCCCGAGAGCGCCCCGCCGCGCGGATGAGGAAGATCCTGCCGAAGCGCTCCTCGTACTCGCGGTTGCCGGCGGCGATCGCCATCGCCAGCACCGGGTCCTCCGCGTCGGCGGCGGCCTGCTCGCGGCGCGAGAAGCGCTGCGCAGTGCCGTCCCCGGACGGGCGCTCGCCGATGCGCGGGTGGTCGGCGAGGGCCCGCTCGACCTCGGCGGGCGTCAGCGGGTCGGCCGCCGTGCGGGCGGCCGCGAGCAGGTCCTCGCGGGACCCGTACGGCGCGCCGGCGGCCACCTCGTCCACCCAGCGCGGCACGTTGAGGCAGGCGGCGAGCTCCGCCCGCAGCCTGGCGGGGGAGGCGCGGCGCACGGCGCCCCTCGTCGGCCCGGGCGGACGGGGGCGTTCCCGGGCGGCGAGCGCCAGCACCGCGGCCTCGTACGCGTCGAGCGCGGCGGCGACGTCGTCGGCGGTGACGGACTCGTCGGGATGGTGGCTCACGCCGCCGGCGCAGCGGACGAACAGCATCGCCACCCCGGTGACGTCCGCGACGGCCATGCCGTCGTGCCCCGCCCGGCTCCACAGGGTGAGGGGGACGGCGTCGCCGGTGGCGCGGATCCCGGCGGCGACCGCCTCACGCAGCGGCGGGGCGCACTCGGTGGCGTCCGCACGGTGGATCTCCCCGGCCGTGAGGGTCAGGCCCCGCCGGCTCGTGATCGCGACGGCGGCGGCGGAGATCTCCTCCCAGAGCCGGTCCCGGTCGGCGTCGCGCTCGGCGCGGAGGTCCAGGCTCAGCTCGACCCGGCCGGGGATGACGTTCACCCCGCCGGGGTACGCCTGCAGCCGGCCCACCGTGGCGACGCAGCCCGTGGCCCGGCCCAGGCGCTCGACCTCCACGACCAGCTCGGCCGCCCCGACCAGGGCGTCGCGGCGCCGCTCGTAGGGCGCGGCCCCGGCGTGGCCGGCGCGGCCGGTGACCGTGAGGTGCCAGCGGCGCGCGCCGGCGATGGAGCTGACCACGCCGAGGGGCCGGCCCGCGTCCTCCAGGGACGGGCCCTGCTCGATGTGCGCCTCGAGGTAGCCGACCAGGTCCTCGGGGCGGCGGGCCGCCTCGCCGACCCGCGCGGGGTCCAGCCCGAACGCGGCGAACGCCTCCCCGAGCGTGGTGCCCTCCGGGTCCGCGAGGTCCCACCACTCCTGCCGCCAGCTGCCCGCGAAGGCGCGCGAGCCGAGGAGGGCGGTGCCGAACCGGGTGCCCTCCTCCTCGCTGAAGCCGACCACCTCCAGCGCGAACGGCAGCGCCCGCCCCGCCGTGCGCACCCGGGCGGCGACGGCGACCGCGAGCAGGACGCCGAGCACGCCGTCGTAGCGCCCGGCGTCCGGCACGGTGTCCAGGTGCGAGCCGAGCACCACCGCCGGCAGCCCGGGCTCCGCGCCCTCGAGCCGCCCGCACACGTTGCCGGCGGCGTCCTGCCACGCGCGCAGCCCGGCCTCGCGCATCCAGCCGGCGACGACGCGGTTGGCGGCGGCGTGCTCGGGGCTCAGGTGCACCCGCTCGACCGCGTCCGGCCGGGCCGAGCACCGGGCCAGCTCGTCGCAGCGCGCGAGGACTTCCAGCGCCTCGGCAAGGGTCCCCGCGGAGCTCACGGCGCGGCCTCCTGGTAACGCTCCTGGGCGGCACCGACCCCGCCGCCCGCCACCACGCGGTGCCCCGCCTGCCGCAGCACCTGCTCCAGCGCGGCCAGCGTCGTCAGCACGGCGTCCTTGCGGGCGTTGTAGCCCATCGCGCCCACCCGCCAGATGCGCCCCCGCAGCGGCCCGAACGAGGTGCCGATCTCGACGCCGTAGTCGCCCAGCAGCGCCGTGCGCACCCCCTCGCCGTCCACGCCGTCGGGGATCTCCACCCCCACGACGTTGTTCATGCGGTGGCGCTGGTCCCCGAACAGCGTCAGCCCGAGCCCCTGCAGCCCGGCGGCCAGCGCCTCGCCGTGCAGCCGGTGCCGCTCGACGGCGTCGTCGACTCCCTCCTGCAGCAGGATCCGCGCGCACTCCCGGGCGCCGTAGAGCATGGACGTGGCCTCGGTGTGGTGGTTGAGCCGCCGCTCGCCCCAGTAGTCCAGGATCATGCCCAGGTCGAAGTAGTTGGACCTCACGCGGTTGGCGCGCACGGGCTCGTCGTCCTCGCGGATGCCGGCCTCGATGCTCTTGCGGGCCGTGACGGCCTCCACCGCCCGGTCCGACAGGGTCACGGGGGAGCTGCCGGAGGGGCCCGCCAGGCACTTCTGCAGCCCCGCGGTGGCGGCGTCGAGGCCCCAGGCGTCCGCGAGGAACGTGTTCCCGCCCAGGGTCGCGGTGGCGTCGGTGTAGAAGAGCACGCCGTGGCGGCGGCAGATCTCCCCGAGCCCGGCCAGCGGCTGCGCCACGGTGGTGGAGGTGTCGCCGTGCACGACGGCGAGCAGCTTCGGCGCGTGAGCGACGACGGCGCGCTCGACCTGCTCGGGGTCGAACACCTCGCCCCAGGGCACGTCGATGGTGCGGACCTCGGCGCCGCACCGCTCGGCGATCTCGGTGAGCAGGTGGCCGAAGCGGCCGAAGACCGGCACCAGCACGCGGTCGCCCGGCTCGAGCAGGGACACAAGGGCCGCCTCGGTGCCCGCACGCGCCGTCCCGTCCACCAGCACGGTGGCCTCGTTGCGGGTGCGGAAGACCGCGCGGTAGAGCTCCATCGTCTCGTTCATGTAGCCGGTCATCGCGGGGTCGTACTGGCCCACCAGCTGCGCGGACATGGCGCGGAGCACGCGCGGGTCGGCGTTGATGGGTCCAGGGCCCATGAGCAGCCGGGCGGGCGGGTTGATCTGTTCGCTCACGGGTGCCCCTCGCTGGACGGTACGGCGCGTGGCCCGATGGTAGGGGGCGCGGGTGCTCGCCGACGTCGCGGAGCAGGTGGATGGCCAGCTCCAGACCGTGCCGCAGGACGAAGCCCGCGGCGAAGACGCGCGCCACCGCGTAGGGCGACCTCGCGGTGCACCCGCTCGACGGTGCCGGCGCATGTCCGCGGTGAGCTCCTCCCAGCTGGGCATGGCCCCGATCGTGGCACGGGCCCTCGTGGTGCGGGACGGTTCCCGAGGTGCCGGGCCGGCCGCCGCGGCGAGGACCGAGGTGCCCGCCCGCCCACCTCCGGCACGGGCGCATCGCGCGACGCGCCGCAGCTCCGGACGCGCGATGTCACCGCGGCGTGGTTGGCTGCGCAGCGAAGGGGGGAGCCGTGCACACGACGTACTGCATCTTGCGCGAGACGGGGGACCACCCGTCCGCGGGGCCGCTGGCCCGGCCGGTGACGCCGGGGCCCCGCACGCTCGCGGTGGACGACCTGGCGGCGCCGCAGGTCGACGTCGCCCAGCTGAGCCGGGCCGAGCTGGGCGAGGTGGCGCGCGACCCCTCGGTGCGGGCCTTCGCGCCGGTCATGCCGACCACGCTGGTCTTCCCGGTCACGACGGCGGAGGCGCCCGTCGTGGCGGGTCCCGCCTGGGGCGTGCGTGCGGTGGGCGCCGACGTCTCCGCCCGCACCGGGGCCGGGGTGACGGTCGCGGTGCTCGACACCGGCATCGACGCTGCCCACCCCGCGTTCGCCGGCGTCGAGCTCGTGCAGCAGGACTTCTCCGGCTCCGGCGACGGCGACGTGCAGGGGCACGGCACCCACTGCGCGGGGACCGTGCTCGGCAGGGACGTCGAGGGCGCCCGGATCGGCGTGGCGCCCGGCGTCCGCAGGGCCCTCATCGGCAAGGTCCTGGGGGACGACGGCGCCGGGGACTCCAACATGCTCTTCCACGGGCTGCAGTGGGCGCTGCGCGAGGGGGCGCACGTGGTGTCCATGTCGCTCGGCTTCGACTTCCCCGGGCTGGTCGCCGGGCTCGTCGCGGACGGTTGGCCCGCGGACCTCGCGACCTCCTCCGCGCTGGAGGCCTACCGGGCCAACCTGCGCATGTTCGACGCGATCATGGAGCTGGTGCGCAGCCAGGCTGCCTTCGGCCCCGGCACTGTCGTCGTCGCGGCGGCGGGCAACGAGAGCCGCCGCGAGGTGCGCCCGGAGTACGAGATCGGCGTCTCGCTGCCGGCCGCCGCCGACGGCGTCGTCTCGGTCGGTGCCCTCGGGCAGGGGCCGGACGGCCTGCGGGTCGCCCCCTTCTCCAACACCTTCCCTCAGGTCGCCGCGCCCGGCGTGGACGTGCTCTCGGCACGGACCGGTGGCGGGCTCGTCGCGATGAGCGGGACCAGCATGGCCGCGCCCCACGTGGCCGGGGTGGCCGCGCTGTGGTGGGAGGACGTGCTCGCCTCGCCGCTGCCGGGCACGGCGGCAACGGTGACGGCCCGGATGCTGGCGGGTGCCGACGTCGGGGCGATCGCGCCTGGCACGGACGTCGCCGACCGCGGCGTCGGCCTGGTGCGGGCCCCCTGATCAGTCCCCGGTGACCAGGGCGAGGGCGAGGCCGTCCCAGCCCTTCGCGTACGTGCCACGCACGGGGTCGTCCTGGCCTGCGCGGCCCGGGCGCGCGGGGGCGGCCGGACGATCCGGAGGGTACGCGCACGGAACCGGGTGGGCCGCGCGGTCGTTGGTCAGGTCGTGAACGCCGTGAGAGAGCCCGACCCCCCGCATCACGACATCCTCGACGTGCTCGGCACCGACGCCGGCGCCCGGCGGCTGCGCTCGGCGGTACGCCGCACGGAGCCGACCGCGCGGCTGGCCCGGACCCTGCACGCAGTCGAGGACGTCGCCGGGGTGACCCGGTCGCAGCAGCAGGTGTTCCGCACGATCGAGCGGCTCACCGGGCTGCGTCACGGCGAGCTGCAGACCCTCACGGCGGTCGCCGGCGGCGCGACGCACCACCGGGAGGTCGCACGCCGGACCGGGCAGGTGGATGCGGCGGCCGAGGCGACGGTCGACTGGCTCGTCGGGCGCGGGCTGCTCGCGCGGCACCACCACCCGCAGGCCGGCGCGTCCTCGGAGCCGACGCTGGTGCACGTGACGGCCTCGGGCACCGTGGCGCTGCAGCAGGCCGAGGCGCTGCAGGTGCGGCTGCTGGACAGCGTGCTGGGCGCGCTGGACGAGGAGGAGAGCGCGCGGCTGCGCGCGGCGGTGGAGCAGGTGCAGGACACGCTCGGCCCGGCCGCCGGGCCCCGGCCGGTGCTCGCCGCGGGCCTGCTGAGCCGCGCCTGAGTCTCCGCCCTCACGCCTGCCCGGCGGCCCGCTCGCTCGCCGCCGCCCGCGCCATGAGCAGCGCCCGCTCACGCTCGTTCTGCGTCAGCTCCGCGGCGCGGGCGAACTCGGCCCGAGCCTCCGCGTGCCGGCCCAGCCGCGCGAGCAGGTCGCCCCGCACACTCGGCAGCAGGTGGTAGCGCGCCAGCGCCGGCGTCCCCGCCAGGTCGTCCACGATCGCCAGGCCCCGGTCCGGGCCCTCCGCCATGGACACCGCCACCGCGCGGTTGAGCTCGACGACGGGGGAGGGGTGCAGCCGGTGCAACTCCTCGTACAGGGCCGCGATTCGCGCCCAGTCCGTCTCCCCGGCCGTACGGGCCCGGGCGTGGCACGCCGCGATCGCGGCCTGCAGCACGTACGGCCCGCGCGCCGCCCGCTCGGCCAGCAGCAGAACCTCGGCGCGCGCCAGCGAGGCCAGCCCGGCGGCGACCAGCTCCCGGTCCCACCGCGAACGGTCCTGGTCGAGCAGCAGCACCGGCTCGCCGCCGGGCCCGCTGCGCGCCCCTGTCCGGGAGGCCTGGATCGCCATGAGGGCCACGAGCCCGTGCACCTCCGGCTCGGCGGGCGCGAGCCGGGCCAGCAGGCGTCCGAGCCGCAGCGCCTCCTCGCACAGCTCCGGCCGGGTCCACGTGGGGCCCTCGGTGGCGGCGTAGCCCTCGTTGAAGACGAGGTAGACGACCTCCAGCACCGAGCCCAGGCGGTCGGCGAGGTCCTCGGGCGCGGGCAGCTCGAAGGGCACGGCCGCGGCGCCGAGCGCGCGCTTGGCCCGGACGATGCGCTGCGCGACGGTCGCCTCGGGCACGAGGTACGCGTGCGCGATCTCGCGGGTGGTCAGTCCCCCGACCATGCGCAGGGTGAGGGCCACCCGCGCCGCGGTGGGGAGCACCGGGTGGCAGGCGATGAAGATCAGCCGGAGCACGTCGTCGCCGACGTGGTCGTCGAGCGCGGCGTCGAGGTCCTCGGTCCCGTCGCGCTGCGCCGTCTCCAGGTCCCGGGCGAGCTGGGCGTACTTGGCCCGCAGGTTCCGCTCGCGGCGGATCCGGTCGACCGCGCGGTGCTTCGCCGTGGCCATCAGCCAGGCCCCGGCGTTGCGGGGGACGCCGTCGCGCGGCCACTGCTCCAGCGCTGCGACGAGCGCGTCCTGGGCCAGGTCCTCGGCGAGGGGCACGTCCCGCACGATCCGGCTCAGGGCGGCGACGAGCGTCGCGGACTCCTCCCGCCACACGACCTCCACCGTGCGGTGCGCGGAAGGGTCGGCGCTCACGCCCACGAGCCAACCACGGCCGGGCGCCGCTGCCCAGCGCTTTCCGCCGGCGGGCGGGCCCGCGCTGTGGAAGGACGTGCACGGCGCCGCGCCGCGCCCTAAGGTGCGTCGGGTGAGCGCACACCATGACGTTGTCGTCCTCGGCGCGGGACCGGGCGGGTACGTCGCCGCCATCCGCGCCGCCCAGCTCGGCCTGAACGTGGCCGTCGTCGAGGAGAAGTACTGGGGCGGCGTGTGCCTGAACGTGGGTTGCATCCCGTCGAAGGCGCTGCTGCGAAACGCCGAGCTCGCCCACATCTTCACGAAGGAGGCGAAGACCTTCGGGATCTCCGGGGAGGCGACGTTCGACTACGGCGCGGCGTTCGACCGCAGCCGGACGGTCGCCGACGGGCGCGTCAAGGGCGTGCACTTCCTCATGAAGAAGAACAAGATCACCGAGTACGACGGCCGCGGTGAGTTCACGGACGACCACACCCTGCGCGTGACGCTCGGCTCGGGCGAGACCGAGACGATCACCTTCGGCAACGCGATCATCGCCGTCGGCGCCGAGGTGCGGATGCTGCCCGGCGTCGAGCTCAGCGACAACGTCGTGACCTACGAGCGCCAGATCCTCGACCGGGAGCTGCCGGGCTCGATGGTCATCGTCGGGGCCGGCGCCATCGGCATGGAGTTCGCCTACGTGCTGCGCAACTACGGCGTGGACGTCACGATCGTCGAGTTCCTCGACCGCGCCCTGCCGAACGAGGACGTCGAGGTCTCCAAGGAGATCACCAAGTCGTACAAGAAGCTCGGCGTCAACATCCTCACCTCGACGAAGGTCGAGACCATCGCCGACGACGGCGACTCCGTCCGCGTGACCTACACCGACGCCAAGGGCGGCTCCGGCGAGCTCAAGGCCGACCGGGTGATGGTCTCCATCGGCTGGGTCCCGCGGGTGAAGGGCTACGGCCTCGAGAACACCGGCGTCCAGGTGACCGAGCGCGGCGCCATCGGCATCGACGACTACATGCGCACCTCGGTCGGCCACATCTACGCCATCGGGGACGTCACCGCCAAGCTCCAGCTGGCGCACGTCGCCGAGGCGCAGGGCGTCGTCGCGGCCGAGACGATCGCCGGCGCGGAGACGATGGTGCTCGGCGACTACCGGATGATGCCCCGGGCGACGTTCTGCCAGCCGCAGGTGGCGAGCTTCGGCCTCACCGAGGAGCAGGCCCGCGACGAGGGCTACGACGTCAAGGTTGCGAAGTTTCCGTTCACCGCCAACGGCAAGGCGCACGGCGTGGGCGACCCCTCCGGGTTCGTCAAGCTCGTCGCCGACGCGCGGTACGGCGAGCTGCTCGGCGGCCACCTCATCGGCCCGGACGTCTCCGAGCTGCTGCCCGAGCTCACCCTCGCGCAGAAGTGGGACCTCACCGCCGCCGAGCTCGCCCGCAACGTCCACACCCACCCCACGCTGAGCGAGGCGCTGCAGGAGTCCTTCCACGGGCTCGCCGGGCACATGATCAACTTCTAGTAGGTCCGTCGGCCGTCACCGGCCGTCGAACCTGCTCAGAGGCCCGGATCCGCGGAATTGCGCGGATCCGGGCCTCTTCATGTCTTGGGGAGTCGTGGACACCTAGGGACATGAGAGGCCCGAGAAGGCCATCCGCTATGGCACGGGGATGGCACGACGGGCACGAGCCAGGAGGTACGGAGATGGGTGAGACGGCGGCGGCGCGGCAGCGTCGGGAAGCTTGGGGGAGTCTGAGGAGGCTGCCCTCCAGACGGTGGCAGGCCCGCTACACCGGACCGGACGGCAAGCCGTACTCGGCGCGGACCGAGGACGACAAGCCGCTCACGTTCCTCACCAAGGGGGACGCCCGCGTGTGGCTCAACCGAACGAACGCGTCCATCAGCAAGGGGGAGTGGGAGCCGCCGGCGGTGGCGGCGCGCCGGCGCCGGGACGAGGCAGAGGCCGCTGCAATGCGGGATGTCACCTTCCGGGAGTACTCCGAGCAGTGGCTGGAGCGGGTCGCGAGTGAGCCGGGCAAGGGCGGCAGGATGCGTACGCCCGGAACCGTCATGATGTACAAGGGCCGGGTCAAGAGCTACCTGCTCGAGCCCCTCGGCGACGTGAAGGTACGGGACATCGACGCCGAACGGGTTCGCGACCTGGCCAGGGGCCTCGTTGCCCTGCCTTCCCGGCTCCGGCCGAACGCGAAGCACAACGGTGTCGCCGGAGACGCCATCGATGTGCTGAAGATGATCCTGCGGGCAGCGGTGCGCGACGGCATCCTTGCGAAGATGCCCGACGTGGCGACGCCGGCCCGGAAGTCCGTTCGCCACGACCAGGTCCACACGCCCGAGGACGACGTGGCGACACCGGGCCAGGTCGACGAGCTGTATGCGGCCGTTCCGCAGCCGTGGAGCATCGCGGTGTTGCTTGCCGCGTGGTGCCAGCTCCGGCGCGGGGAGGTGCTGGGCCTCCAGCGGCGGGACATCGTCTGGGATCACGAGCGAACCGCGGCGACGCTGTGCGTGCGCCGGCAGAAGAACGGGTCCACGGGCGATCTCACCGATCCAAAGTCGGAGAAGGGCATTCGCTCGATGGCCGTCCCGCCGCTCATGATCGAGCGCCTGCGAGAGCACCTCGACAAGCGAGTGGGCGCCGGCCCGACGGCATGGTCCATGACGAACCACCGCACCTGCTCCGGCGACGTCGACAGCGCCCGTCGGCTGTCGGCCCCGGCGGGCTGACCGCTGGCGACGCCCGATCGGATGGCCGCGGCCATCGACGCCGAGCCCGCCGCCTCCACCCGCAGCACCTACGCCTCCGCCTGGCGGCACATGATGGTGCCGTGGGCGATCGCGGAGCAGGCCCCGTCGAGGGTTCCGAAGCACACCCCGGACTCGACACGCTCGGCCAGGTGGGCGGCCAGGGCCTCGGGGGCCGCCAACAGCGCGGCGACACCGCATCCGCGGCACCACGCCTCCCAGTGCCCACGGCACCATCAGGAAGGCCTACCCGACCCGACCTCAGGCGTCGTCATGCGACCGGATCCGCCGCGGACTGCGCCGGATCATGGGCACCGCACCGCGCCGCGAGGCCCACCCGCTCACCGTCGCCGAGCTCGACCGGCTCGTGTCCACCATCGATCCGACCACCGCGATCGGCGCCCGGGACTGCGCCGTCATCCTGCTCGGCTACGCCTCCGCGCTGCGTCCCGGCGAGCTCTCTGCCCTCGACCTGGCCGACATCATTCTTAAGCCCACCGGCGTCCTCGTAGCCGTGCGCCGCCCCAAGACCGACCAGGACGGCCACGGGTAGCTCGTCGGTGTCGCCGGCGGCCAGCACCGCCGGACCGACCCCATCCGGGCCCTCGATGCGTGGCTTAGCACCCGCCCCGTCGGTCCGGGCGCGCTCTTCACCCTGGGCTACCGATCGGGCACCGTCACGATCGAGCGCATCGGACCCGAGCGGTCAGCCGCCTCGTGTAAGCCCGCGCGACACCGGCGTCCGGCATGTGAGAGACGCGTTGACACGTTCCGGACCCCTCTCGCAGACTCGTCCACATGTTCCCGGCCCGGCCAGTGCAAGCGAGCCCGCGCACCGCGGGTTCTGGCGACGTGCTGTCGACCCGCCGGCGCCTGTGTCGAATGTGTCGCTGACCCAGCCGCAGTCCTGAGGAGCGCGCCCGCAGGCAGTCTCGCCTGGACCGTGGCGCGTGAACCCCACCGGAGATGCGGTGGCACATTCCGACACCGCATTCCCCTGGCGGCAGCCAGCCTTCGGCGTCGGACCCAAACCCGCCTGTGTGTACGCCGAAGGAACCGACGTGAACAATCGCAGCCTTTTTGACGTCCTGCCCATCCAAGAAGTCGTCGCCAACGCCTCGCCGAGCGCATGGCGTGACGGCTTCGTCCTGTCGCAGCGGCCGGGCGCGCTGACCATCGTCCTGCTGGACGGTTCCGAGGGCACGGTGATGACGGGGGCCGCGCCCGAGGTAGGCGAGCCCGTCGCGGTCCATCCCGTGGCCGAGGTGGTTGCGGTCGGAGGCACCTGGTACTCGGCGCGGCCCCTGGTCGGGGTCGACGAGGCGAGCTAGCTCTTCATCCCGGACATCAGCGTCGAGCACGCGTCGACCATGGCCCGGCACGCCGAGGCGCAGATCCGGCAGTGCTCGGACATCTCGGCGTGGCTCTCGCACTCCGCCGCGCATGCCTCGCCCATGGCCATGCAGGCCGTCATCGTCGACGTCATGACCTTCGTGTCATAGCCGCCGGGGCGCATCATCATGCGCATCATCGCCGTCGCGACGTCGGCGGTGTTCATACACATGGAGGCACAACGCCCCATGTTCTCGCCGCTGTCGGCGTCGGCACACATCGTCGCCGCCATCGCCGCCGCCGAGCATGCCTCCATGCAGCCCTGCATCCTCGACATGTCCATGTCCATGCCCGTCATCGACGGCATCGGCATGGACTTCATCATGTCCGCCATCATGCTGCTCATCGCTGTTCGCCCACCTTCGTCGTTGACCAGAGATTCGTCGCGCTTCCGACGGTACGCCGGGCGTCGACGGGGGCGCCAGGGTCGCGGGCCAAGTCCTCGTTCGTGCGCAGCAGCAGGCGCGAGGTCGGGTACCAACTGTGGCGAACCGGGCAGATCGGGGCGAGCGCCGGCGGCTGTGCGAACGCGTGAGGCGTCGTGGAGCGACCGCTCGCGACCGACCCGTAGCCCGACGAGGAGCTGTGCCAGCGCGACGCCGGAGACGCACACAACAGGGGCAACGGCCCGCGGGCCGGGGAGGTCGCGCAGCAAGGCTCGACGGCGTCCGGCTTGCGATTCTCGTCAGCGGCGACAGGCCTCAGCACTGCCGTCCGATGCGCCACCAGTTGGTCGGCGAGGGTCATCGGTGCGGGCCTCGTCTTCCTTGGCTCGATCGCCGGAGTCATCGCGATTCGACCGCGAACGGCGCATGTCGCCGGCGCCGTCCTGACTGTCGATGAGTGGGCCGAGCTCCACACTGGGACCATGGCGCAGATCCGCAGGTTGGTGGCGGGCTCGAACTCGACCCACAACTTGGCGACGACGGTTTACAGCCTCGCGATGCACCGGCTTGGAGTCAGAGAGCCGGTCGACCCGCGTCCTTAAAATATGGGACAGATCGAAGACGCCGCACAGACCGCCGAATACGCCGATGTCCTCCAGCAAGAATCCGACCTCAGCAACCGGCACGGCATCCTCCTGGGCGACCGGGCTCGTCACGGTCAGCGCACCCAACGTCAATGAGCTCGAGCGAACTGTCGCCACCGTCGAGCATGCAGCTATCCAGGCTTCGTCGCTCCGGGAGATTCCTCGGCGAGGCCGGGGCCGGCGAGGCTGGCGCCTGACGCGCGTCATCCCCCACTGACCACCTGCGGCGACCCTACGGCAGCTCACCGTCCGCCGGAGAGTTCGCGGCGGGGTCGGCCGGCGGGGCGGAGGCATCGGCGTCTGGCGAAGGGCTGCGACACCTCGCCCAGCGCCGCGACGTCGTCCTCGGGGAGCAGGTCGGCGGCGAGCAGCTCGCCGAGCTGGTCGGGAGGTGGTGCCGCCAGGTCCGCACTCACTGGGTATTCCCCGACGGCGTCCGGAACTGGGTTGGCGAAGGACGACGCGCGTGCCTATCCGGCCAGCCACCAGAACAGGGGCAAGCTGGGCCGGTCATCCTGGTCCACTCCGCCATCGCCCTCGGATCCCTGCGCACCGGTCGCGGTACGCGCTTCGGTCGGGCTGGGGCTGGGGCTCGCGGTCGGCGTCGGGTCGCCGACGCCCGGGGCACCGGGCGCTTCGGGCTGGGCCTTGCCCGCTCCGGCGTCCTGTGCTGGGGCCGAGGGTCCGGTACTGCTGGTTGGCGCAGGGCCCTGCGCGCCCGCCGTGGTGGAGGGGGGCTGCGCCGGGGACGGTACGAGTGCGGGGCCGGTGGTCTCGGACTCCCCGGTCCCGGGCCTTGCCGGAACTGGCTCCTCGGCCGGGCCGGTCTCCGCTGAGGCCGGCGTGGACGGCTCCGGCACGGCCGGCGACGCCGGTTCCTGCCTGTCCGCCTCCGGGGGGTGCCGTGGCTCGCCCACGCGCTCCTCGGAAGCCTCGGCTGGAGCCGCACGGTCGGCCCACGGCACCGGCACGATGCCGGTCGAGATGGCCGCGGCCAGGCCGAGGCCAATCATCAGGCCGACCGCGACGGCGGCCGCCTCTTTGCGCGCGCGGGCGGGGCTGCGTGCACGCATCTCGGTCCGCCCCTCTGCTCCGCGACCCGGGCTCCGACACCGCTGTGGCCCCGGCTCTCAGGTTCTGCCCTCCCGCAGGTTAACCCGAGCGCGAGCGTCCGCAACAGCGGAGCGTATGTGCCCGGGGATCGCCGGACGATCGGTGGAGCGGGCCGTCACCGGCGCCGCCGACCGATCGAGCGCCTGTGGAAGGTGGGGTGCGAGCGTGGGTTGGCCGCACCAAGGTGGGCGTCATGGCTGATCGGCCCCCTCGAGGCCCGCGAGACGCGTATCGTCAGGTTTGGGTCCGATATCTCTGCTGAGAGGTGCGCCGTGCGCAAGGCCTCCCTCCTGGCGACGCTCGCCCGGCGCATCTCTGGTCCTGGCCGGCTGCGCCCCCGACCCGGCCGACGACCGAGCGGCGCCTAAGACGAGTGCCGCGACGACTGCCGCGGCGTCGGAGCCGACCGCCACGCCGAAGCCCTCGCCCGTGCCGACCGCGCCGCCCGAGGGCAGCACGTACAACGGGGAGGGGGTCAAGCTGGTCATGCTCAAGGAGGCCCCCGCCGAGGACTGGGTGCTGTACGGCGAACACTCCGGCGGGGACCAGCAGTTCATCGTCACCGCCGTGGATGAGCAGGGCAACGAACGCGGCACCGTCATCCTCGGAGGCACCGACTACACCGCGCACGCACTGATGGGTTGGGCGCCCGTCGCGCTGCAGGTCAGCGCAACCGGGCCGTGGACACTGACGACCAAGCACATCGACACGATGCCGACCTGGGACGGGACGGCGCCTCACACGGGCAACGGTGACGATGTCTTCTGGGTCGCCGAAAACGTGGCCGACGGTCTGACGCCGATCACCGCGACGTTCGAGGGCGAGTTCAACTTCGTTGTGGATGCCATTACCTCGCGTGGCTCGACGAACGTGGCGATGGAGTACGGCGCCCCGGGGACCGGTGAGTACGCCCTCCCGAGCGGCACGGCCCTGATCACGGTAAAGGCGGACAACAACGCCGGATGGTCGATCGCGAAGTCGGAGTAACACAGCCCGCCGGTCCCGGGAGTCGATCAACTGCCGCCGCTCACCTCGTGTGAGGCCACCGAGGGGGCCTACGTTGGGCGGGCCGCTACTGGAGCGGTCGAGACTCCAAACAGGGAACGCGCACCATGGAGTACAAGTGGCGGGGGCGGGCGGGTACTGGGTGTGGAACAACCTCGGTAACGTTGGGAGCCGCAAATGCAGGGGGCCGGTGAACTTGCGGTTCCGAAGTGGCACGTAAAGGGCGCTAACCCTCGGACCACGGGTCAGAACTGGCGCAATTCCAACGATCCGGTGACAGCTGAACTAGACGATCAACTATTAGAATATGTGTCCAGAAGGCTAAGACCGCACAAGCTTAGCTCTCAGCGGCCATAAGAGAACCGCCGAAACCTGGTGGGCAGTGTCAGTGATAGTCGAAAAGCGGGTCAGTTTCGGCGGGCAGGTTCATGGCCTACTTTTCAATCGTCTTCGACAGCTGGATCCACCGCGTCCCGGCCGATCCTGCGACGGCCAGCAGACTCGTCTCTGACGCCGTCTGCCGCTGGTCAGACGAGGAAGATCGGTAGCGCACCGGGGTTGTGGGCGTGCACGATCGCGAGGAAGACGACGACGTCGAATAGCAGGTGCACGATCAGCACGTATGTCAGGGAGCCGGTCCTCGAGAAGATCCACCCCTGCAGGAGCGCGAACGGCGCGGTGAGGAACGGGCCCCACTCGCGGTAGCCGAGCTCCCACAGGAACGAGACGAAGATGACGGCCTGAAGCACGTTCGCCCGCCACACCTCGAAGTGTCGGCGCAGCAGCGCAAAGCACGTGCAGATGAAGAACAGCTCGTCCCACGTGCCCACGAAGTTGACGCCCACGAAGAACCGGGCGAGCTCGCTCCGGTCGGTGATGTGCGGCCAGTTCAGGTACGCGCCTGAGGTGATGAAGTAGTACGGCAGGATCAGCCACCCGAGCACCGGGACGGCGACGAGGTAGCCCTTCTCGAGCCGGGTCCACCGCTGGCCGGTGCGCCACGGGAACCGGATGGCGTCGCGCCGGTACACGAACCGGTCCACGACGTATGGCACTCCAACGGCGAACAGGAGCACCGTGCCGATCGTGAAGAACCTGTCCCAGCTGACGTCCGCCTCGACCGAGGTCGTCGAGACGATCGCGATGCCGATCCCGACCAGCGCGAGATCCTTGACCAGCTCACGTGAGACAGCCCACGCCCCGAACAGGCTGACAACGAGCAGCGCGTGGCCCCACCCGGCGAGCTGCAGAGCGAACAGGAGGAACGCGGACAGCGAGACCCCCGCCGCCGGCAGCAGCCCGTTCAGCGCCGTGTCGTGCACGCGTGGGGCAGCGCTCGTGATCATGCGCGACAGCATGCCAGTCGCCGTCGGCGGGCCCCGGGCGGGTGACCCAGCCGGTGGCGGTGTCGAACAGCACGCGGGTGCCGTGCTCGGCGGCGGTGATGCCCAGTGCGGTGGCCAGGTGGGTCTTGCCGGTGCCTGGTAGGCCGAGCAGGACGATGTCGCCGGCCTCGGTCAGGTAGGCCCCCGGTCCGCCAAGACGGCGGCGGCGTTTGTGGCCCCGCCAATCCCGACTCCTTCATGGAGCACGTGGCCATGCTGGACACGGCCGAAGAACCGCCACCACTACGACCTGGCTCGAGCACGTCACCGACGAGGACTACCACGCGTGAGCGCAGCCACCTTGCGGTCAACTGCGCTTGGAAGAGCCGCGTGACGGCCCGGCCGCGTGTCGGTAACAGCGTGATGCGGTGGGCCACCATGCCGCCGATCAGCAGCGGGAAGCCCTGTCTGACACAACGCAGGGTAGGCGGGGTGGTACGTTCTGGAGCGTCTGGGCGGCGAAACCGCACGGTGCGTCAGTTGCGAGGTGCTCTGTACCGACTCCCGACAATGGGTTTGAGCGGAGCCAGCGTCGGAGTCCGGCACCGGGAGACGTCGGCGTCAACCCGTAGTGGCACGTAGGGGGCATGGGCGCCATACACTCGGACCGGAGCCGCACAGTTCCAACGATCCGGAGCCTTTCGGATTAGCGATCAACTTCAGCCGCCCGGTGGGCGGGGGAGGGACCCGAGGTGGCCGTGGTGAGCTGCCCCGGCGCCCGGCCACGGCCCGCACCTCACGTTCCGGGCCGCCGGGGCGTCTGCCTGGTGTGAAGCCGTTCGAGCAGGTCGTGCAGGAGCACGGCGCCGCCGTGCTGCGCGTGTGCCGGGCCGTCCTGGGCCCGGCGGACGCTGAGGACGCCTGGTCCGAGACGTTCCTGGCGGCGCTGCGGGCCTACCCCCGCCTGGAGGCGGGGGCGAACGTCGAGGCCTGGCTGGTCACGATCGCCAGGCGCAAGGCCATCGACCTGCACCGGGCGCGGCTGCGCCGCGCCGTCCCGGTGGCGGAGCTGCCCGAGCGGTCCACCGGCGAGGGCAACCCCGCGGAGCCGGAGGAGGAGCTCTGGAGGGCGCTGCGCGGCCTGACCGTCCGCCAGCGGGAGGCGATCGCCTACCACCACCTCGTCGGGCTGCCGTACGCGGACGTCGCCGGGCTGCTGGGCGGCACCGAGGCGGCGGCCCGCCGGGCGGCCGCGGACGGCATGAAGCAGCTGCGATCGACGCTGGGAGGCGCCAGATGACCACCACCGACCCGCTGCGCCCGCTCGCCGACGTGGAGCCGGACGACCTCGAGCGGCTGCACGCCCGGCTCGTCGCCGACGCGGACGCCGCCGGCGCGCTGGACGTCGCCTACCGGACCCTCGACACCCCCCTGGGGTCGCTGCTCCTCGCCGCCACCGGTGGAGGACTGGTCCGGGTGGCGTTCGAGAGCGAGGGGCACGACGCGGTGCTCGAGCGGCTGGCGGCCCTGGTGAGCCCCCGGGTGCTGCGCGCCCCGGCGCGCTTGGACGACGCCGCCCGGCAGATCGAGGAGTACCTGGCCGGCCGCCGCCGGGCGTTCGACCTCCCCGTCGACCTGCGGCTGGCCGGCGGCTTCCGGCGGGAGGTGCTCAGCCACCTGCCCGACATCCCGTACGGGCGCACCGCCAGCTACACGCAGGTGGCCGCCGCCGCCGGGCGGCCCCGCGCCGTGCGAGCGGTCGGGACGGCGTGCGCCACCAACCCGCTGCCGGTCGTGGTGCCGTGCCACCGCGTCCTGCGCTCGGACGGCTCGCTCGGCGGCTACCTTGGCGGGCTGGCGACGAAGAAGCAGCTGCTCGCGCTCGAGGGCGTCGTGGCCGCCTGAGTCGCCACGATTCACCGCATGGGTACGGGCACCAGGGCCCGCGGCGCCGCTCCCCAGCGGTGCGACGGCGTGTGGGTGCCGCCTGGGAGAGTGGTGCCATGACACCTCCGCAGGACGCCGCCACCGCAGACCTCGTGACGGGCGGGGACGGGCTCGCGCGACCGGCGTGGGCGGCCGCGGACCCGCTGCTGCGCGAGTACTACGACACCGAGTGGGGCGTGCCCGTGCGTGGGGAGCAGGGCATCTTCGAGCGGATCAGCCTGGAGGCGTTCCAGGCCGGGCTGTCGTGGGCGACCGTCCTGCGCAAGCGGCCGGCCTTTCGGGAGGTGTTCCACGGCTTCGCACCCGACGCGGTGGCGGCGTTCACCGAGGCCGATGTGAAGCGGCTCCTCGGCGACGCCCGAATCATCCGCAACGCCGCCAAGATCCGCGCGACGGTCACCAACGCCCGGGCCACGGTGGCGCTGCGCCAGGACGGCGGGCTGGACGCGCTCGTGTGGTCCTACCGCCCGGCGGTCACGCCCGCCCCTCGCGCGCTGAGCGACGTCCCGGCGTCCAGCCCGGAGTCCGTGGCCCTGTCCAAGGAGCTGCGCCGGCGCGGCTTCGCCTTCGTCGGTCCGACCACCATGTTCGCCCTCATGGAGGCGATCGGGTTGATCGACACCCATCTGGTCGGTTCCCACCGGCGCGGCAGCTCCGGCCTGTGGGCGCCCGACGGCACGCCGCTGTGACGGGGCAAGGTGGCCGGGCCAGGCGGACCGTGCCCCTGCCGCTGAGCCCGCCCTTCGCCGTCGCCCCCGTGCTCGCCGCCATGGCCGCCCACGCCCTGCCGGGCGCCGAGCGGTCGGCCCCGGGCGCCGCCCGGCACAGCAGGACGGTGCCCACGGCCTGCGGGACCGCGGTCGTCACGGTGTGCCTCGGCGCCGACCGGGTGGACGCCGAGCTCGACCTGCCGCACCCGGCGGCGGAGGGTGCGGTGGTCCGGCTCGTGCGCCGGTGGCTGGACCTCGACGCCGAGCTCGGTGAGATCGCCGGCGTCCTCGCGGCCGACCCGCTGCTTCGACCGCTCCTCGAGCGCAACCCCGGGCTGCGCGTCCTGGGCCACGTCGACGGCTTCGAGGCCGCCGCGGTCACCGTGCTCGGCCAGCAGGTCTCCCTGGCCGCGGCGCGCACCTTCGCGGGCCGGCTCGTCGCCGCCTTCGGAGCGCCGGCGGGCCAGGGCCTCCTCGCCTTTCCCCGGCCCGCGACCCTGGCCGCCGCCGACCCCGAGGACCTGCGGGCGGCGGTGGGGATCACCGGGGCCCGCGCCCGCACGCTGGGCGCCCTCGCCGCCGCCTGCGCCGACGGCCTGCGCCTCACTCCCGACGAGGACGCCACGGCCGTGCGCCACCGGCTGCTGGCGCTGCCGGGCATCGGGGCGTGGACGGCCGACTATCTGGCGCTGCGCGCCCTCGGCGACCGCGACGCGTTCCCCGCCACGGACCTGGTGCTGCGGCGCGCGCTCGGTGGCCTCGCCTCCGCGGCGGCGACCGGGCGGGCGGAGGCGTGGCGCCCCTTCCGCGCCTACGCGGTGACCCACCTGTGGACGCGCGCGGCCTACTGACCCGGGCCATGGTCGCGTGCCCGGCCGTGGCTCGTGTGTCACGGCCGGCGCACTCACCTGCGGCCGTGGCCAGTGCGCCACGGCCGCGTGCCGGTGCCGCGGCGAGAGGTCGCCGCGGCACACGGTCAGGCCATCGCTCCGATGCCCCGCAGCTGGATGTCGACGAGTGTGTTGACGTAGTCCTCGAGCCCGGCGCGGATGGTGTCCTTCTCCTTGGGCCAGCTGAACAGCACGTGCACGAGCACGGCGCCCTCGATGGCGTCGAGCAGGTGGAAGACCGGCGTGTCCTTGGGGAGCTCGCCGTCCTGGACGGCCTTCTCGATCCGGCCGTGCAGGCTGAGCACGCCGCGGCTGATGTTCTGCTGGCGGATCTCGGCGAACTCCACCGGGTTCGCCTGCGCCGCCGAGTACAGGTGCGACAGCGCCCGGCCGTGCTCGCCGAGGTAGAGCTCGCCCCGCGCCTTGGCGTGCGCCACCAGGTAGTCCCGCAGGCTCATGTTCTCGTCGTCCGGCACCGCCAGGTGCGCCTCGAGGTCATGGAGGGCGTCCATGAGGAGGTCGCGCTTGTCCTTCCATCTCAGGTAGATCGACGACTTGCCGATCCCGGCATGCGTCGCCACGCCGTCGAGACTCAGACCGGACCAGCCCTTCTGGCCGAACAGCTCGAGCACCGCCCGGTAGGCGCGTGCCTCGGTGTCCGCATGCCGCGGACGACCCGGACCCCGCCGCACGGGAGGCTGCTCGGGCGCGGGGGTCTGCTGCTGCTGCGTCATGGTTCCAGCCCCTTCCTTGACGGCTTGCTCAGGAGGGTACCGGCGGGGAAGTTGAGTCACGCGCACAACAGTCCGACATTCGACGACAAATTTTCGGCCGCCCTCACACGGCCGCGAAGGCACGAGGGATGGCCTCGGAGCGCGCCTGGCGGACTAGCGGGATCCGGGTCCGGACGTGCCAAGGGCAGGCCCGGACGTGCCGGAGGGCAGGCGCGCACGCCTGCCCTCCGTCGCCCTGAGTGCTAGCGCACGGTAGCGGGAGACACCACGCCGACCCAGTGCTCCGGGCGGAGCGTGGCCTTCTCGGCCGGCGTGGCGTCGCGCCGGTCCTCGGCCGCCAGGCGCTCGCACAGGGCGATGGCCGCCGTGAGCAGCCCGCGCAGGCGGTCGTCGGCGTCCCGCACGCAGGCCGTGGCGATACCGGGGACGGCGAAGTCCAGGATCACCGGACCGGGGTGGTAGCGGACGGGCCCGATCACGCCGTGGGCGATGAAGTCGCGCGCCCAGCGCGCGGCCAGCGGCACCTCGGTGAGCGCGGCCTCCGTGGTCGCGCGCAGGGTGCCGGCCGGGCGACCGTCGGACTCCGCGAGCATCCTGTCCACGCTGAGCACCCCGACGGCGAGCGCCCGCTGGGTCTCCTCCGCCACGATCGGCAGTGCCGTGGTGGCCGCGAGCAGTGCGATCTCGTGGTTCCAGCGTGGGTCCTTGCTGGTCAGACCGATCACGGACGGGATCAGCGGCGCCAGCTGCGGGCGCGCCCGGTCGGACGTGCAGTCGTTGACCAGGCGGGCCAGGTGCGCGAGCAGCGGATGGGTGCAGGCGGGGCGGTCGCTCCACCGCTCGCCTGCGAGGAACGACGCGAGCTCCATGAAGCAGGCGCCGCGGCGGGGGTTCCGGTGCTTCCCTCGCGAGAGCATCGGGAGCATGTCCGGCTGGTCGTTTGTCATCATCGCGGTCTCACCGGCCTCGGCACTGGGCGACGTGCTTGACGTCACACCAGTCTGCGGCACGGCAGGAGGCGGCGCAACGGGTGCGCCCGACGCCTGTAGCTGACTTGGGGTGTGCCGCTCCGTGGTGTCGTCACCACGGGTTGCGGCGCGGGACGTGCACGGCCCGGAGCGCGAGCGCTGGTGGCAGCGCGCGGTCGCGGCGTTCCCGACCTACGCCCGCCACCAGGAGCGCAGCGCCCGCTATCCCGGTTCTCGTTCTCGAGCCCGCGCCGGGACGGCCGGACTGAACGGGCCGGGAGGGGGCCTGGCCGGCCGTCAGCAGTGCGCGGCGGCGACGGCGAGCCCGAGCGCCCGCTGGAAGTTGCTCTCCCGGTCCTCGGCGCTCATGTCGCGGGAGGGGTCCAGCAGGTGGTCCGAGATCGTCAGGACGGCCAGCGCCTCGCGGTCGTACTGGGCGGCGATGCCGTACAGGCCCGCGGCCTCCATCTCGACGGCGAGCGTGCCGTAGTCCGCCAGCGCCCGGATCTGCTCCGCGGGGTTGCCGTAGAAGTGGTCCCGGGAGACCACCGGCGCCACGTGGACGTCCGCCGCGTCACCGGCCGCGGCCACGGCGGCCGCCACCAGCGGGTAGGACGCGACCGCCGAGAAGTGGATGCCGGGGATGCGGGTCGTGTTCATCGCGGAGTCGGTGTGCGCCCCCAGCGCGATGACGACGTCTCCCACCTTCACCTTGTGCGCGAGACCGCCGGCGGTCCCCACCCGGATGATGCGCTGGACGTCGTACTGGGAGTACAGCTCGTTGGCGTAGATGCCGAGGGACGGCATGCCCATCCCGGAGGCCATGACGCTGAGCGGCTTGCCGTCCACGGTGCCGGTGTAGGCGCCGATGCCCCGCACGTCCGAGACCTTCCGGGCGTCCGGCATCAGCAGGGCGGCGATGCGCTCGGCGCGCCGGGGGTCGCCCGGCATGAGGACGGCGGGGGCGAAGTCGCCCTTCTCGGCGGCGATGTGCGGGGTGGCCATGAGGCTCCTTCGGCTGGGCCGGGCGCGCCGCTGTGCGGTGGCCGGCGGCGCTCGGTGCGGTGTGCCGGCCCGCGCCGGGCCAGGCGCCGTACATGCTCGCACGGCCCCGGGACGGCGCACGACCGGGCCCTGCCCGGACGCCGCTCGGACGCCCGGGCAGGGCCCGGTCGGGATGCCGGTCGCGCCGACCGCGTCAGCGTGCTAGGGGGCTCGCCTCCGGCGCCTGCTCGACCGCCGTCTCCGCCTTCGTGAGCTCCTGGCACAGCTCGATCGCCGAGACGAGGAGGTCGTGGAGGATCAGGTCGGCGTCCGCACCGCGCGAGTGCGCGATCGCGGGGACGGCGTACTCCAGGATGGCCGGCCCCGGGTGGCGGGTGATGTGCTCGGAACCCATCTGCCGGGCGAACTGCATGGCCCAGCCGGCAGCCGCCGGGTCCTGGTCGAGCGCCTCCTGGCTGGACGGGCGCAGGGAGCCGAGCGGCCGGCCCTCGCTCTGGGCGAGCAGCCGCTCGCACGAGAGGATCCCCACGGCCACCGTCGGGCGCCGCAGCGCCGACGCGTACGGCAGCGCGCGGGTGGCGACGAGCAGCGCGATCTCGTGGTCCCAGCGCGGGTCCGAGCTCTTCAGGCCGATGACGGACGGGATGAGCTGGGCGAGGCGCTGGCGGCTGCGGTCGGAGGTGAAGTCGTTGACCAGCCGGGCGAGGTGCGCGAGCAGCGGGTGCGTGCACGCGGGGTGGTCGCTCCACCGCTCGCCGGCGAGTACCGAGGCCATCTCCATGAAGCACGCGCCGCGACGCGGGCTCCGGTGCTTGCCCCGGCCGAGGACCGGGAGGAAGTCTGTCTCGTTGCTGCGCATTGACCTCACCTCGACTGCCGTTGGGTACCGGAGTACTGATGAGTGTGGGCTACATCACATGCGGGTGCAACGGGTCACCGGCACCGAGATGGGGACGAAAAACGCCGGAAAGACGCGGCAGAGAGCCCCGGCGGTGATGAGCTCCAGAGCCGCCGGGTGGCCAGCTCGGCGCCGCGGCCGAGGGGCTGGAGCCTGGCGGGCCGCGATCTGGGGGACGGATCCTGCGCCGCCGTGCCACGCCTCTCCACGGTGTGGATACTGGGAGCGCGGACCGGGGCGATCCCCGCGGTCCCGTGCCCGACCCCGTCCCACCGATTGCGACGGGAACCACCTGGCACGAAGGTGGCGACCATGACCTCACCAAAGGCTCCGCACGTCGACCGGGAGCAGTGGTCCGGCCAGCTGGGGTTCCTCCTGGCGGCGATCGGCTCCGCCGTCGGCCTCGGCAACATCTGGCGGTTCCCGGGCGTCGCCTACGAGAACGGCGGCGGCGCGTTCCTCATCCCGTACCTCACCGCCCTGCTCACCGCGGGCATCCCGGTGCTGCTCCTCGACTATGCCCTCGGCCACCGGTACCGCGGGTCCGCCCCGGCGACCTTCCGGCGCCTCGGGCGGCGGTTCGAGGCCCTGGGCTGGTTCCAGGTGGCGATCGCGTTCATCATCGCGACGTACTACACGGTGATCGTCGTCTGGGCGATCCGCTACGTCGGCTTCTCCGTCACCGAGGCCTGGGGCTCGGACCCCGGCACCTTCTTGATGGAGGACCTGCTCGGGTACACCGGCCCAGGGTTCAGCACCGACTTCGTGGGCGGCATCTTCTGGCCCATGCTCGTCCTGTGGGTGGTGACCCTGCTGATCCTGGCGCTCGGCGTGCAGGGCGGGCTCGAGCGCGCCAACAAGGTGTTCCTGCCGATGCTGGTGGTCCTGTTCATGATCCTGGTGGTGCGCGCCCTGTTCCTCGAGGGCGCCGCGGAGGGCCTCAACGCCTTCTTCACCCCGAACTGGGCGGCGCTCGCCAACCCGCAGGTGTGGATCGCCGCCTACAGCCAGATCTTCTTCTCGCTGTCGGTCGCCTTCGGGATCATGCTCACCTACTCCAGCTACCTGCGCCGGCGGGCCAACCTGGTGCCGACGTCGTACGTGGCCGCCTTCGCGAACTCCTCGTTCGAGATCCTCGCCGGCATCGGCGTGTTCGCCACGCTCGGCTTCATGGCCGCCCAGCAGGGGGTCGGCGTGGGGCAGGTCGAGAACCTCACGGGTGTCTCGCTGAGCTTCGTCACCTTCCCGCAGATCATCTCGCTCATGCCGGGCGGGCCCATCTTCGGGCTACTTTTCTTCACCTCGCTGACCCTGGCGGGGTTCACCTCGCTGATCTCGATCCTGCAGGTCATCTCGGCCGCGTTCCAGGAGAAGTTCAACCTCACCCGGGTGCAGGCCGCGATCTACATCGGTGGGCTGTGCGCCCTGATCTCCCTCGCCCTGTACTCCACCACCTCGTCGCTGGCGCTGCTGGACACCGCCGACAAGTACATCAACGAGGTGGGCGTCGTGACGTCCGCCATCGTCATGTGCCTGCTGGTGACGTACGGGGCGCGCAAGCTGCCCGAGCTGCAGGCCCACCTCAACGCCGTCTCCACCGCCCGGCTGGGCCTGTGGTGGCGGGTGCTCGTGGGCGTCGTGGTCCCGGTGGTACTGCTGTGGATGCTCGTCTCCACCGTGCTCGGGCTCTTCGAACAGCCCTACAGCGGCTACCCGTGGAGCTTCGTCAACGGGGTCGGCTGGGGCGTGGTGGGCGCCTCGGTGGTCCTGTCGGTGGTCTTCGCGCTGATCCCGTGGCGCCGGCCGGTCGACGACTTCACCCCTGAGCCGCTGCCCGCCGCCGCCGGCACACCGCTGCGGGCGGGCACGACCGAGCCGGAGGCGAACCGATGACCCCCGTAGCGATCGTCATGCTCATCGTCGCCATCCTGGTCGTCTGGGGCGGCCTGGTCCTCTCCATCGTCTTCCTCGTCCGGCACCCCCTGGACGAGAGCGAGGACGTCGGGACGCTGCTCGGCGGCGAGGAGGACGAGCCGCACCGCGCGCTGTAGCGGGTCCCGCGTCACGGCGCCGCCATAGGGTGTGGGCGGCGCCGCTGCCCGCGACGCCCCGTCGTGGGAAGGGGCCCGGCTTTGAAGATCGTCCTCGCGCCCGACTCCTTCAAGGAGTCCATGACCGCCCACCAGGCGGTCGAGGCGATGGAGCGCGGGGTGCGCGCCGTCGTCCCCGACGCGCACTGCGTGGGCGTCCCCATGGCCGACGGCGGGGAGGGCACCACCGCCGCGCTGGTGGCGGCGACGGGCGGGGAGCTCGTCGCGGCGGACGTCCACGACCCGCTCGGCCGCCCGGTCCGTGCCCGCTACGGGTTCGTCCCGGCCCAGGCGCTCGCCATCGTGGAGGTGGCCGCCGCGGTGGGCATCGACCTGGTCGCCCCCGCCGACCGCGACCCGCTGCGGGCCTCCAGCGCCGGGCTCGGCGAGCTGGTGCGCGACGCGCTCGACCGGGGCGCCCGCCGGCTCGTCGTCGGCCTCGGCGGCTCGGTCACGAACGACGGCGGCGCGGGCATGATGCAGGCGCTCGGCGCCTCGCTGCGCGACGCGGGCGGCGCGGAGCTGCCGCCGGGGGCCGGGCCGCTGGCTCGCCTGGCCACCCTCGACCTGAGCGGGCTCGACCCGCGGGTGCGGGAGCTGACGGTGGAGATCGCCTCCGACGTGACCAACCCGCTCCTCGGCCCGCAGGGCGCCAGCGCCGTGTTCGGGCCGCAGAAGGGCGCCACGCCGGACGCGGTGCCCCTGCTGGACGGCGCGCTGGGCGTGTGGGCGGCGGCGATCGCCCGCGCCACCGGGCGGGACGTCGCCGCGCGGCCAGGGGCCGGCGCCGCCGGGGGCCTGGGCGCCGCCTTCCTGGCGTTCTTCGAGTCCACCATGGCCCGCGGCGTCGACGTCGTCATGCGGGCCGCCCGGCTCGAGGACCGGATGACCGGGGCGGACCTGGTCCTCACCGGCGAGGGCTGCGTGGACGCCCAGACGGTGCGCGGCAAGACGCCGTTCGGCGTCGCGCAGGCCGCGAGTCGCCACGGGGTGCCCGTCATCGCGTTCGCCGGTCGGATCGGGGAGGGGGCGGAGGTCCTCTACGACTACGGCTTCGCCGCCCTGGTGCCCATCGTGCGCTCGGTCACCGACCTGCCCACGGCGCTCGCGGACGGGCCCGCGAACCTGCAGGCCGCCGTGGAGACGGTGTTCCGGGTGCTGACGCTGCGGCGCTGAGCACCGCGCCCGGGCGCGTCGCCCGGCGAGGCGTTGCTCACACGCCCCCGGCCGGCGGCACGCCAGCGCGGAGCGGCGCCCGCCCGGCACCGCGCGGCTCGTGGCCGCTCCGCAAACGGTTCGCCGGCGCGCCCGCGGCCCGCGGTGGCCGGTATCGCGCCGCGCATGCGCATGCGGAGGCGCCCGACCGGTCCTTAACCTTGGCAGGTGGCGAACAAGGGCAACGCGAGCTTCCGGTACCGCGACAGCGCAGTCGTGGGTCTCTCCCACATCGAGGCCCCGGTGGTGGTGACGTCCGCGGAGTTCGAGGAGCGTCTCGCCCCCGCCCGCAAGCGGCTGCGGCTGCCTGACAACCTCCTTGAGCGCGTCTCCGGCGTGCGGGAGCGCCGCTGGTGGGCGCCCGGCACCGAGTTCGAGGACATGGCCGCCGAGGCGGGCAGCAAGGCGCTGGCCGAGGCCGGCGTGGACCCGTCCCAGGTGGGGCTGCTGGTGAACACCTCCGTCTCGCGGCGCACGCTCGAGCCCTCGGTCGCCGTCCGGGTGCACGACCGGATGGGGCTGCCGTCCTCCGCGCTCAACTTCGACGTCACCAACGCCTGCGTCGGCTTCGTCAACGGGCTGCAGCTGGCCGCCACCATGATCGAGGCCGGGCAGGTCGAGTACGCGGTCATCGTCAACGGCGAGGACGTCCGCCCGACCCAGGAGGACACCCTCTCCCGGCTCCTCGAGCCGGACGCCACCCGGCGCGACTACCAGGACCAGTTCGCCTCCCTCACCCTCGGCGACGGCGCCGCCGCCGTCGTGGTCGGGCGCGCCTCCGAGCGGCCCGACGGCCACCGCATCCTCGGCGGCGTCTCCCGCGCCGGCACCGAGCACAACCGGCTGTGCGTGGGCTCCTTCGGCAAGATGACCACCGACACCAAGAACCTGCTCAGGCACGGCCTGGCGCTCGTCACCGACGCCTGGCACGAGGCCGAGCGGGACGGTTGGCACTGGTCGGGGCTGGACCGGTACGTCACCCACCAGATCTCCACGCCGTACACCAAGGCCATCGTCGACGCCATGGCGCTCGACCCGGGCGCCGTCCCGGTGACGTTCGACCGGTGGGGCAACGTCGGCCCCGCCTCCATCGCCATGACGCTCTCCGAGCAGGCGGAGTCGCTGACGGCCGGCGACCGGGTGATGTGCCTCGGCGTGGGCTCCGGCCTGAACACCGCGCTGCTGGAGCTGGCCTGGTGACCGCCGCGGTCGTCGACGCCCCCGGGGTCGACCCGGCCTGGTCCCACGAGGCGGAGGTGGGCGGCCACCGCTGGCACTACCTGGACAACGCCGCCTCCCTGGACCGCGCGCCGCGCGGCACCGTGCTGTGCGTGCACGGCAACCCCACCTGGTCCTACCTCTTCCGCTCGGTCCTCGCGGCCGGCGCGGCGGCGGGCTGGCGGGTCGTCGCCGTCGACCAGCTCGAGATGGGCTTCTCCGAGCGCACCGGCACCCCCTACCGCCTCGCCGACCGGGTGGCCCAGCTCGGCGCCCTCACCGACGCGCTCGGCCTGTCCGGGCCCGCCTGGGACGGGCTGCCCGTGGTCACCGTGGGGCACGACTGGGGCGGTGTGGTGTCGGCCGGCTGGGCCGTCGACCACCTGCGCGAGCTCGCCGGCGTCGTGCTGACGAACACGGGCGTGCACCAGCCGTCCGGCAAGCGGGTGCCGTACCTGCTCCGCCTGGCGCGCCACGCGACCGTGCACGACCCCGCGACCACGCTCACCCCGGCCTTCCTCGACGTCACGCTGTCCCTGGCGCGCCCCCCGCTGCCGCCGGACGTGCGGGCCGCCTACCGGGCGCCGTACCGCTCCGCCGACCGGCGCCGGGGGATCGGGTTCTTCGTCGAGGACATCCCCGTCGACGCGCACCACCCCAGCCACGCCGAGCTCGAGCGCATCGCGACCGGCCTGGCCCGCGTGGGCGTGCCCGCGCTGCTGCTGTGGGGCCCGCGGGACCCGGTCTTCTACGAGCGCTACCTGCGCGACCTCATCACCCGGCTGCCGCACGCGGACGTGCACCGGTTCGAGGGCGCCGGCCACCTGCTCCTGGAGGACGCCGACGTCGCCGGCACGGTCGTGCGCTGGCTCGAGCGCCGCGGCATCGGCTCGCCCGCCGCCGCGGCCGGGGCGCCGGCCGGGCCCGCCGCCCTGCCCGCGCCGCCCACCGCCCCCCACCCTTACCGGCCGCTGTACGCGGCGCTGCTCGAGCAGTCCGGCTCCCCGCGGGCCGCGGTCGTGGCCCTCAGCGCCTCCGGGCGCTCGGAGCTGAGCTGGGCGGAGCTGGCGTCCCGGGTGCACCACCTCGCCCTGGGCCTGGCCGACTCCGGCGTGCGGCCCGGTCACCGGGTCAGCCTGCTCGTGCCGCCCGGGGTGGACCTGACCACCGCGCTGTTCGCGTGCCTGCGGCTCGGGGCCACGGTCGTGCTCGCCGACGCCGGCCTGGGGATCAAAGGGCTGACCCGCGCCGTGAAGGGCGCGGCCCCCGACCACATCATCGGCATCGAGAAGGCGCTGGTCGCCGCCCGGGCCCTTGGCTGGCCGGGCCGGAAGTTCGTCGCCGTGCCCTCCGGGCACGACGTCGGCTACACCCCGCCGCGCACCGCCCACAGCCGCCGCCGCACCATCCGGATCTTCGGCAGCGTGCGGGAGCTGCTCGCCCGCGGCGCCGAGCTCGAGGCCGCGGGCACCGCGCTTCCGCCCGAGCCGGACCCGGACTCCGACGCCGCCATCCTGTTCACCTCCGGCTCCACCGGGCCCGCCAAGGGCGTGGTGTACACGCACCGCCGGCTGGCCGGCATGCGCGACGTCGTCGCCGACACCTACGGGCTCTCGCCCGAGCGCAGCTTCGTCGCCGGGTTCGCGCCCTTCGCGCTGCTCGGCACCGCGCTCGGCGCCACGAGCGCCACGCCGGACATGGACGTCACCGCGCCGGCCACGCTGACGGCGGCGGCCCTGGCCGACGCCGCCGCGGCGATCGACGCCTACGCCGTCTTCGCCTCGCCGTCCGCGCTGGCCAACGCGGTCCGCACCGCGCCGGGCCTCAGCCCGGAGCAGCGCGACGCCCTCGCCCGGGTGCGGCTGTTCCTGTCGGCGGGGGCCCCGATCTCGTCCGAGCGGCTGGCGCAGGCCCGCGAGATCATGCCCGCCGCCGAGCTGCACACCCCCTACGGCATGACCGAGGCCCTGCCCCTCACGGACGTCTCCCTCGAGGAGATCCTCGCCGCCGAGGCCGACGCCGCGGCGGGCACCGTCACGGGGGCGGGGGGCGGCAGCTGCGTCGGGACGCCCGTGCCCGGTGCCCAGGTGCGGATCGCCCCGCTCGACGACGCCGGCCGGGCGACCGGAGATCCCACCGACGCCCCCGGCGTGACGGGCGAGGTGGTCGTGACGGCGCCCAACCTCAAGGACCGCTACGACCAGCTCTGGGCCACCCAGGACCACTCGGCCACCTGGCCCGGCTGGCACCGCACGGGCGACGTCGGCCACCTCGACGCCGCCGGGCGGTTGTGGGTCGAGGGCCGGCTCACGCACGTCATCGTCACGCCGCAGGGCGTGGTGACCCCGGTGCAGATCGAGAACGACGTCCTCGGCATCCGCGGGGTCACCCGCGCGGCCGCGGTCGGGGTGGGACCCGTGGGGGCGCAGCAGGTCGTCGTGGTGGTCGAGACCGACGCCGCGGTGGACCCAGGCGCCCGCCGGAAGGCGGCCCTGGCTCCCGCCGGGCTGGCCCGCGCCGTCCGCGCCGCCGTCGACGTCCCGGTCGCCGCCGTGCTCCGCGTGCCGAAGGTGCCCACCGACGTGCGGCACAACTCCAAGGTCGAGCGGGCCCGCCTGGCCGCGTGGGCCTCGGGCGTGCTGGCGGGGGAGCGGGTGACCAACCCGTGAAGGTCCTCGTGACGGGTGCGAGCGGGATGCTGGGCCGCGAGGTGGCGGCGGCGCTCAGCGCCCGTGGCGACGAGGTCACCACCCTGCAGCGCCGCCCCTCCGGCGTGTCCGGGGCCCGGGACGTGCGCGGCTCCGTCGAGGACGCAGCCGTCGTCGCCGCGGCCACGGCGGGCCAGGACGCCGTCGTCCACCTGGCGGCGAAGGTCTCCTTCGCCGGGGCGCCGGCCGAGTTCGAGCGCACCAACGTCGGCGGCACCCGCATCCTGCTCGACGCCGCCCGCGCCGCCGGCGCGCGACGGTTCGTGTTCGTCTCCTCCCCCTCCGTGGCGCACACCGGCACCTCCATCGTGGGCGAGGGGGCCGGCCGCGCCCAGCCCGACCTGGCCCGCGGCAGCTACGCGCGGACCAAGGCCGCCGCGGAGCTCCTCGCCCTCGCCGCGGACGCCCCGGGCTTCGCCGTCCTGGCCGTGCGACCGCACATCGTGTGGGGCCCGGGGGACACGCAGCTGGTGCAGCGGGTGGTGGACCGTGCACGCGCCGGGCGGCTGCCCCGCCTGGACGCCGGGGCGGCGCTCATCGACACCACGTACGTCGACAACGCCGTCAGCGCGATCGTCGCAGCCCTCGACCGGGCCGAGCACGCGCACGGCGAGGCCTTCGTGGTGACGAACGGCGAGCCGCGACCGGTGTACGAGCTGCTGGCCGCCATGTGCGCCGCGGGCGGGGTGCCCGCGCCGCGCTGGTCGGTGCCCGGCCGCCTCGCGCGGGCGGCCGGCGCCGCGATCGAGGCGGTCTGGGCGGTGCGCCCGGGTGAGGACGAGCCGCCGATGACCCGGTTCCTCGCCGAGCAGCTGTCGACGGCGCACTGGTTCGACCTGCGCCGCACCCGCGAGATGCTCCGGTGGCGCCCCGTCGTCAGCCTCGACGAGGGCTTCGCCCGCCTCGCGCGCCACTACGGCACGAGCTGACACCCCGCCCCCGCCCCCGACCCCCTCGCGAGACGTCAACTTCTCCGCGAGATGTCATTTACTCCCGGGAGCCGGCCGCCGGGACGGCCGCACGCGCGGCGTCGACATCTGGGGGAGAAGCCGACATCTGAGGGAAAAGATGATGGCTCGGGCTCGGGCTCGGGCTCGGGCGCGGGCGCGGGCGCGGTGGGGGTGGGGCGGGGTGAGAGCGCGTCAGAACTCCTCGTGCGTGTCCGGGTCGCCGCCGTACCGGCTGCCCGCCAGCGCGCTGATCCGCTCGATCTCCCACTCGCGCAGGTTGAAACGGAAGATGTCGAAGTTCTCCCGTTGGCGAGCTGGGTCCGATGACTTCGGGATGGGCAGGACGCCGAGCTGGTGGTGCCACCGCAGCACCACCTGCGCGGGCGTCACGCCGTGGAACCCGGCCGCCTCCACGACCGCCGGCGCGTCCAGCAGCCGGCCCCGCCCGAGCGGCGTGTAGGACTGCGTCAGCACGCCCCGCTCGGCGTTGGCACCCCGCAGCGCCTCCTGCGGGAACACCGGGTGCATCTCGATCTGGTTCACCGCCGGCGTCACGCCGGTCTCGGCGGTCACCCGGTCGAGGTGGTCGGGCGTGAAGTTCGAGACGCCGATCGAGCGGACCAGCCCGTCCTCGCGCAGCCGCACGAGCGCCTTCCACGACTCGACGTACCTGTCCAGGCGCGGCAGCGGCCAGTGGATCAGGTACAGGTCGAGGTACTCCAGCCCCAGGTCGGCACGGGTCTTCTCGAAAGCGCGCAGGGTCTCGTCGTAGCCCTGGTCGCTGCCGCGCACCTTGCTGGCGACCTGGATCTCCTCACGGGGCACGCCGGACTCGGCGACGCCCCGGCCCACGCCCACCTCGTTGCCGTACTTGGCGGCGGTGTCGATCAGCCGGTAGCCGATGCGGATCGCCTCGGCCACCGCCACCGTGGCCTCGTCGTCGTCCATCGGGTAGGTGCCGAGGCCGATCGCGGGTAGCGAGCGGCCGTCGTTGAGCGTGAGTCGTGGCACAGTCATGGTCGCCATTGTGCACAGGCGCCGTGCCAGGGGCCCGGTGATCCGCCGCCGCCGGCGGCGCCCCCCAGCGCCCCGGAGCCGTGCCCGGCGCGGCCGCGCCGGCCGGGGCGGGCACCGTAAGGCGGCACCATCGGAGCGGCAGCATGCATAATCGCCTCTGACGTGCGCGCCCGCGTGCCGTCCGCCCGGGACCGTGCCGGGCGCCGCCGAGGAGGAGCCAGACCGACGTGACGGACCACCCGCGACTGATCGCCTTCGACCTGGACGACACCCTCGCCCCGTCGAAGTCCCCGATGCCCGCCCGGATGGGCGCGGCGCTGACGGCCCTGCTGGAGTCGGTGCCGGTGTGCATCATCTCCGGCGGCCACTTCGGCCAGTTCCGCGACCAGGTCCTCGCGCACCTGCCCGCCGGGCCGGAGCAGCTTACCCGCCTGCACCTGATGCCCACCTGCGGCACGCGCTACCTGCGCCACGACGGCACGGAGTGGGGCCAGGTCTACGCGCACGACCTCACCGACGCCGAGCGCGTCGGCGCCCTGGCCGCGGTGGAGGGCGAGGCGCGGCGCCTGGGCCTGTGGGAGGAGCGGACCTGGGGCGAGATCCTCGAGGACCGCGGCTCCCAGATCACCTTCTCCGCGCTGGGCCAGCAGGCCCCGCTGGCGGCCAAGAAGGCGTGGGACCCCACGGGCGAGAAGAAGGCCCGCCTGCGCGACGCCGTCGCCGCCCTGCTGCCGGACCTGGAGGTCCGCTCGGGCGGGTCGACCTCGGTGGACATCACCCGCGCCGGGGTGGACAAGGCCTACGGCATGGAGCGCCTGGCCGAGCAGACCGGCATCGCGCTTCCCGACATGCTCTTCGTCGGCGACCGGCTCGACCCGGCCGGCAACGACTACCCGGTGGTCCGCCTGGGCCTGCGCACCCGCGCCGTGAAGGACTGGCAGGAGACCGCGGAGCTCGTCGAGGGCATCGTCGCCGGCCTGGCCGTCACCCGCGCCTGACGGCGGAGCGCCCTCAGAGCTCGCGCACGGCCTTCCGCAGCCACGCCAGCCGCGGCACGCCCTCCAGCCGGTGGCGCACCTTCCCGGCGCCGTCGAGCACGAGCACCGTCGGCGTGCGCACGATGCGCAGGGCCGCCGCGAGGTTCTCGTGCCCGGCGACGTCCACCTCCACGAGCCGCACGCCCTCGGTCGTCTGGGCCACCCGCGCCGCCACGGTGCGCGCCGCCCGGCAGGGGGCGCAGAACGCGCTGGAGACCTGCACGACCGTCGCCCGCTCGCCGAGCCCGGTGCCCCGGGGCAGCCCGAGGTCCTCGGGGGCGAGCGTGGTGGTGGCCCGCTCCGGCGCGCTCATCGTGCCTCCGTGCGCACCGCGCCGCGCTCGGCGGCGACCAGCTCGCGCAGGCCGGGGGCGACGTCCCCGGCGAAGCGCCGGATCATCTCGGGCTCGTCCGAGACGAGGATGAACGTGCTGACGCCGTGCTCCAGCGCGAGGTCCCCGAGCTGGTCCACCCACGTCGACGGCGTGCCGTGCAGGAACCCCGGGCTCGCGCTGAACGTGCCGGTGATGTTGTAGAGCCGGCGGACGGCGGCGGGGGAGCGTCCCGCGGCCTCGGCGGCGCCGTCGATGACGGCGTTCGCGGCGGCGAACCGCTCGGGCGGCATCCAGCCCGAGCTCGGCAGCCAGCCGTCGGCGAGGCGCCCGGTCAGCCGGAGCATGCGGGGCTTCGCGGCACCGAGCCATATCTCGACGCCGTGCGCCGGGGCGGGGCCGGGCTTGGCGCCGTCGAGGCGGTAGACGTCACCGCCCGCCCGCACCAGCCGCCTGGTCGGGTCCCACAGCTCCCGGATGATGTCGATGGCCTGCTCCAGCGCGTCGACGGCCTCGCCCGGACCGCGGCGCGGGCCGCCCATCGCGGCGATGGCGTCCCAGAACGCCCCGGCGCCCAGGCCCAGCTCCACCCGGCCGCCGGTGAGCAGGTCCAGGCTGGCCACGGACCGCGCGAGCACGGCCGGCTGCCGCAGCGGCAGGCTCGCGACATCGGGCGCCAGGGTGATGCGCTCGGTGGCGGCCCCCAGGTAGGACAGCAGCGTCCAGGTGTCGAGGAAGGCCGGCTGGTACGGGTGGTCCTGGAGGGCGAGGAGGTCCAGGCCCACCTGCTCCGCCAGCCGGGCCAGGTTCACGACCTCCCGGGGGCTCCGCGAGGACGGCGTGAGGAAGACCCCCGCCTTCACCTCGTGGCCGTAGTCCGGCATGGTCCTCCCTCGCGTCCGGGCGCCGCGTGTGCGCCGCTCTGTCCCGTGCAACCCGGCACCCGGCCGGAACCTTCCCGCGCGGTGCAGTTGCAACCCTCCCGCCGCGCGCCCGCGGCGCGCCCGCGCCGCGGCGTGGCCAGCACCACGTCGCGGCCACCACGCCGGCCGCGCTCCCGCTGGATAGCCTGTCGGGGAACCCCACCGAGAAGGAGCGCGTACGTGACCGACCTGACCGCGATGCGCAGGTCGGTCCGGACGCTCGCCTGGCGCACCGCGGCCCGGGCCAGCGCCGCGATGGGGATCCCGCTCGCGGCCCTGACCGCCGCCGGCCAGCACGACCTCGGCCTCATGGCCAGCACCGGCGCGTTCACGGTCCTCTACGGCGCGGGCCGGCCGCTGCGGTACCGGGCGCGGATGCTCGTGGTGGTCGCACTGAGCTTCGTGGCCTGCTCCGCGGCGGGCGCCTTCACGGCGGGCATCGGCTGGGCGGCCATCGCGCTGCTCACCCTCATCGGGGCGGCGGCCACCTTCGCCTCGCAGGCGGTGCGCGTCGGCCCGCCCGGCGCGTTCTTCTTCGTCATGGTCGCCGGGGTCGCGGGGTTCATCCCGGCCCAGGGGACCGTCTCGCCCGCGCTCATGGTCGCGGCGACGGCGATCGGGGCGGCCTGCGCCGTGCCGATCGCCATGGCCGACCTGCTGCTGGCCCCGGCGGGCCCCCAGCACCGGGCGGTGGCCGGCGCGCGCGCCGCCGTCGACCGGTTCCTCGCCGCGGACAAGTACTCCCCGGACGCGCCGCGGCTGTCCAACGAGGCGGGCGCCGTCCTGCACGGCGCGTGGGGCGTGCTGTGGGACGCCGGGGACACGACCTCGCGGCGGCCCGGCGCCGCCGCCCGCGTGGCGCAGCTGCGCGCCGCGCACCACGCCTACGCCACGCACATGCTGCCCGGCACCTCGCCCGACCCCGACCTCGCCGCCGACCCGGCCGAGGGCCCGCTCGGCCCGCCCACCACCCGCCGGCTGCTCGCCCGGGGCCTGCGCCGGCCCACCGTGGCGCTCGACGCCGCCGGCCGGGTCGCGCTCGGCATCGCCGTGGCGGGAGCGATCGCCCTGGCCATCGGCACCGACCACATGTACTGGGCGATGATGGTCGCCGCCCTGGTGCTGTACCAGGGGCTCGACCGGCGCCGGTCGCTCGCGCGGGCGCGCAACCGGCTCGTGGGCACGGTGGTGGGCCTCGGCTTCTTCGCGGGCGTCAGCCTCGCCCAGCTGGGCCAGTGGGCCACCGTCGCCATGCTGACGCTCCTGCAGGGCGCCATCGAGCTGGCGATCCCCCGCAACTACGCCGTCGCCGTCTCCCTGATCACGCCGCTAGCCCTGACGATCGCCACCGCGGGCGGCGACGGCGACATCGCCGCCATCGTCACCGAGCGGCTGCTGGACACGCTGATCGGCCTGGCCGTGGCCGTGGCGGTGCTGCTCCTGCTCGCGCGGGGCAGCGCGATGCCGATGGTGCGCGCCCACGTCGCGCGGGTGCTGGAGTCGTGCGGGAACGCCCTGGACCACATCGGGGCGGGCACGGTGGCCGGCCAGGCCGGGCAGGCGGCGCAGCTGGAGCTGGCCCTGGACATGCAGGACCTCGCCCAGGTGGCGGCCCGGGCACGTACCGACGACCCCAGGGGCATGGCGCCCTGGGCGGAGTCCCGCGAGGCCTCCGCCTGGCTCGGGCTCACCGTGCTCGCGCGGTGCGCCGCCGCGCGGGGGCCCGCGGACGGGGTCGGCGGCGCGACCTGGGCTTGCTGGTCCCTCGCCGCGGCCGCCCGGCGGGGTCACCCGCCGGACCCCACCACGCTGCTCAACGTGCGGGCCGTCATCCGCTGACCTCCGCCGCCCCAGCCGCCGGGACCCGGCCGTTCTGGTGCGCCGACGGCGGTGACCACGTACCGTGACTGCTCGACCCCCCAACCCCGGAAGGATCGTTCGTGCGCCGTCGTGCCGCTCTGCTTACCCTGACCTCGGCGATGGTGCTCGCCGGCTGCACGCCGACCGAAGCCGGCCCCGACGCGGCCGGGTCCCCCGAGCCCCCGCCGCGGGCGAGCGAGCTGCTCGCGCCCGGGGCGCCGGCGGTGCTGGCCACCGACGACGCCGCGACGCTCGCGGCCCAGACCAGCCAGGCCTTCTTCGCCGCCGCCCCCGTCGTCGTCCTCACCACCGGCGAGACGGTGCTGCGCGCAGCCTCGGCCGCCAGCGCCCTGGGCGTGCCCGTCCTGCTCGACGGCGACGACGCTGCGGTCGAGGCCGAGCTGGCCCGGCTTGACGCCGAGGCCGTGCTCACGGTCGGCGCGGCGGACGTGCCGACCGCGGCCGACGTCACGACGGTCACCGCGCCCCAGGACGACGGCGCCCTGGCGGAGCTGCTCGGCACCGGCCTGCCCACCGCGGAGCCCGTCCCGGCCGGGGGAGAGGTGGCCGCCGTCGCGGGCCTCGACCCGCGCCGGCCCGTGCTCCTCGCGCCGGCCCCTCCCGCCCCGGCGGACGGCGGGTCCGTCGCGCCCGGCCAGAACGCCGAGCCGGCGTCGGACGCACCGGCGGAGGACCGGGGGGACGACGAGGGGCCGACCGAGGCAGACCCGCCGGCCGAGCTGCCCGAGACCACGCTGCCCGAGCCGGCCGCCGACGGCGTCGTCGTCATGACCACGGGCGACCCGGCCCAGGCGGCCGCCGTGGCCAACGCCCGCACCGCGGGCGCCACCGTCCAGGTCGTGCCCACCGGGGATCCCCGGGCCAGCAGCGAGACGGTCCAGGCCACGGCAGCCAACGCCCCGGCCGTCGTCGTCGGCCTCGGCACGGCGTTCGGCGAGGCCTCGACGCTGGCCTGGCGCACCGCGACGGCCGCCACCGGGGTGGAGCTGCCCGGCGGCGGGCAGCTGGCCCTGCCCGGCAAGATGTACGTCGCGCTCTACGGCACCCCGGGGACGCCCGCGCTGGGCGTGCTCGGCGAGCAGGACGCCGCGGCCACGGTCGAGCGCGCCCGGGCCCACGCGGCCCCCTACGACGCGCTCACGGACACCACCGTGGTGCCGGCGCTGGAGATCATCGCCTCCGTCGCCACCGCCGGACCCGGCCCGGACGGGAACTACTCCAACGAGCGCCCGGTGGAGGAGCTGCGGCCGCTGGTAGAGCTCGCCCAGCGCAGCGGTCAGTACGTCGTGCTGGACCTCCAGCCGGGCCGGACGGACTTCCTCACCCAGGCCAAGCGCTACGAGGAGCTGCTGCGCCTGCCGAACGTCGGCCTGGCCCTGGACCCGGAGTGGCGCCTCGCCCCCGACCAGGTGCACCTGCGCCAGATCGGGCAGGTCGGCGTCGAGGAGGTGAACCAGGTGGTGACCTGGCTCGCCGACCTGGTGCGCACCAACAACCTCCCGCAGAAGGTCCTCGTGCTGCACCAGTTCCAGGTCCGGATGATCCCCGGCGTCAACGACGTCGACCAGTCCCGCTCGGAGCTCGCCGTGGTGGTCCACGCCGACGGCCAGGGCTCCCAGCCGGCGAAGCAGGGGACCTGGGGCACGCTGCACGCCAACGCGCCGAACATCCGCTGGTGGGGCTGGAAGAACTTCTACGACGAGGACGTGCCGATGCTCAGCCCGGAGCAGACCATGCAGGTCCAGCCCACGCCGAGCTTCGTCAGCTACCAGTAGGGCCTCAGCCCCGCATCGCGGCGGCGGTGTGCGCCGGGTCGACCTCCTCGCCGGGACGCACCGGGCCGGGGGCCGTCCCGTCGCCGAAGGGCCGCCCGCCCAGCTCCTCCCGGCCGTGCGGCGTCAGCCACCCCGAGAGGTCCGGGCCCTTGGGCACGATCTGCGTGGGGTTGATGTCCTTGTGGACGACGTAGTAGTGCTGCTTGATCTGCTCGAAGTCCACGGTGTCCCCGAACCCGGGGGTCTGGAACAGGTCCCGGGCGTAGGCCCACAGCGCCGGCATCTCGCTGAGCTTGTTCCGGTTGCACTTGAAGTGCCCGTGGTAGACGGCGTCGAAGCGCACGAGCGTGGTGAACAGCCGCACGTCGGCCTCGGTGATGGTGTCGCCGACGAGGTAGCGCTGGTGCGTCAGCCGCTCCTCGAGCCAGTCGAGCGCACGGAAGAGCGTCGTGTAGGCGCGCTCGTACGCCTCCGGCGACCCGGCGAACCCGCACCGGTAGACCCCGTTGTTCACCTGGGCGAAGACGCGCCGGTTGACGGCGTCGATCTCCTCCCGCAGGTGCTCGGGGTACAGGTCCGGGGCGCCCTCGCGGTGGAAGGCCCTCCACTCCGTGGAGAGGTCGAGCGTGATCTGCGCGAAGTCGTTGGTGACGACGGCGCCAGTGGTCACGTCGACGACGGCCGGCACGGTGATGCCGCGGGGGTAGTCGGGGAAGCGCTTGAAGTAGGCCTCCTGGAGCCGGTGGATGCCCAGCACCGGGTCCTTGCCGTCCGGGTCGAGGTCGAACGTCCACGACCGGGCGTCGTGCGTGGGCCCGGGCAGCCCGACGGAGATGGCGTCCTCGAGCCCCAGGAGGCGCCGCACGATCAGCGTGCGGTTCGCCCAGGGGCACGCCCGGGCGGCGACGAGCCGGTAGCGGCCGGCCTCCACCGGGTAGCCGTCGCGCCCGTCGGCCGTGATGCGGGTGGTGATGTACCGGGTGTCGCGGGTGAACTCCTTGCCCGGCGCCGTGTACCGCCCGCCCTCGTTGTGCTCGGGGTGCTCGTCCGCCGCCACGGCGGGCAAGTCGGTGGCCTCCGGTGCGCTGCTCATGCATCCCCCTCGTATCAGTACAACCTTCAACCAGTCTAGGCGTCGAGATCCTCGGGGACCCGGGCGCCGGCGCGCAGCCCCGCCTCGTCGGCCGCCCTCCGGGCCTCGTCGAGCACCAGGCGTGCCGGGCGTCCCAGCGCCGCCGCCGCGGCGGCGACGTCGTCGAACTCCGGCGTCGCCTGGTGCACCACCTCGCCGTCGTGCGCGACCTTGATCCGCACGCGCCGGCCGGCCACGTCGACCACGCGCCAGCCGCGGCGCAGCACCCGCCGGCGCAGGGGGGCGTGCACGCGCACCCCGATGGTGGAGGTGTGCTCGAACAGCGCCCCCGCGACGGCGTCGACCTCTCCCGGGACGCACAGCACGTGCACCGTGTGCGCCGGGCGGCCCTTCTTCATGAGGATGGGGGAGAGCCAGGCGTCCAGCCCGCCGGCGTCGAGCAGCCCGGTGAGCACGCCCGGCCAGAGGCGGGGGTCGAGGTCGTCGACGTTCGCCTCGACCTGCACCACGTCGAGCGCCTCCGCCGCCTCCTCCGCGCCCGGCGTGGGCGCGGCGTGGGCCGCGGTGGTCTCCCCGACGACGACGCGCACGACGTTCGGGCGGCCGGGCAGGTCCTTGGTGCCCGCCCCGACGCCCACCGCCACGGGAGTCATCGGCGGCAGCGGTCCGCTCGCCGCGGCGAGGGTGCGCACCAGCGCCACGCCCGTGGGGGTGGCGAGCTCGCCGACCTGCCGCGGCGCGCCCGTGCCGTGGTCGTGCGGGTGGTCGTGCCCGTGGTCGTGCGGGTGGACGTCGCCGTCGTGCGCGTGCGGGTGGGCGGGCCCGCCGGCGGGCGGGTGGCTGTGGTCGCCGTCGTGCGCGTGCGGGTGCGCGTGCTCATGCCCGTGGTCGTGCCCGCGCCCCCCGGCCGGCAGGGCGCCCGACAGCACCGGCCACCCGAGCGCGAGCTGGGCCACGGCGGGCACGGGCACCGGGATGTCCCCGTGCGCCACGCGCACCCGGCCCTCGCCGAGCGCGATCGCCGTCGCCGTGACGCGCCCGATCCCGAGCAGCCGCAGCGCCTCGCACACGCCGACGACGTCCGCGATCGAGTCCAGGGCACCCACCTCGTGGAAGTGCACGTCCTCCGGGCTGACGCCGTGCACGTGCCCCTCCGCCGCGGCCAGCCGGGCGAACGTGGCGAGCGCCCGCTCCCGGGTCGTCTCGTGGAGCGGGGCCTGCCGGAGCATCTCGCGCACGTCCGTCCACCGCCGGTGCGGCGGGTCGGCGACGAGCATCTCGACCTCGACCTTGGTGGCCCGCTGCCCGCCCCGCACCGCCTCGGCGCGGGTGAGCCGCACGGACCCCGGCACCACGGCGTCGACGGCGGCCTGGATCTCGCCGAGGTCGGCGCCCGCGTCCACCAGGGCGCCGAGGAGCATGTCCCCGGCTACCCCGGCGCTCACGTCGAGCCAGGCCGCCCGCCCGGCGTTCAGGCCTGGTCCTTCAGGCGGTAGAGCACCTCGCCGGCGTTGTGCACCACGAACGTGTCGGGGTCCGCCTCCATGGCCGCGATGTCCACGTCAGCCGGGTCCATCCACTTGAGGTTGACCGCCTCGACCTGCTCGCGCGGGATGGAGGTGGCGAGGGTGACCGTGACCCGGTTGCGCTCCTCGCCGGTCTCGGCGTCGTAGGTGCCCATGCCGCGCAGGTGCGTGGAGTGCGCGAGCTCGCCCCAGGGGTGGTCCTTGAACTTCTCCCACTGCTTCACGTAGTAGTCGCGGTTGTGGTACCCGATCTTCAGCAGGCCGGGGTGCATGGTGGAGATCTCGGTGATGTGCGGCGCGTAGAGGATGACCTCGCCGCCCTCGGCGACCACCGGCTCGAGCTTGTAGAAGCCCTTCGCCCCGGTCCAGATGTCCTCGTACATGGTCGGCAGGATGGACAGGACCCGCTTGACCGGCTTGTCGAGGTAGGTGATGTGGCTGGCGGCGGCGATCCCGGCCGCGGCGGCCCAAGCGGTCTCGGTGGTCCCGACGCTGACCGAGTGCAGCCGGTCGGTGCCCGCCTCCGTCACCACGGAGACGCACAGCTTCTCCGACGGGATCCGGTCCGCGGCGGCGTTGATGAGTGCCCGCACCGGGGTGATGCCCTTGGTGCCGATCATCTCGAAGGAGGAGATCAGGGCGCCGACCCAGTGGGACATGTCGATGACGTCGTGGCCGGAGAGGCCGGGGAAGAAGTACTTGTTGCCGCCGGAGATGCCCACCACCTCGTGCGGCAGCACGGGGCCGACGACCAGGGCGACGTCGTTCTCCACGACCAGCCGGTTGACGATGACGTGCATGGGCCGGTCGGTGAGCCGGCCGCTTGAGTAGCGGGCGACCTCCTCGGCGGGGATGACCCCCAGGTCGGCGAAGGTCTCCTTCTTCCACCACTCGTGGTTGACGAACGTCCAGCCGGGGTAGGTCTCCTCGCTCCGGCCCGGCTCGAAGCCGAGGAAGCGGCCCATCGCCTCCTCGCTCATGGCGGCGTGGGTGCCGAGCGCGACGACGACCGTCACCTTGGTGGCACGGCCCCGGAGCGCCTCGTGCACCGGGCGCAGCAGGCCGGGCATCGGCACGGAGCGGGTGCCGTCGGGGACGACGAGGGCGATGCTCTTGCCGTCGAGGTCCATCCCGGCGAGCGCGGCGACGATGTGGTCGTGCACCTGCTGGTCGGTAAGCACCACTTCGGGGCCGCCGATCGTCGCGGCCTGCTCGGCCAGCCCGGGGGGAACGGTCGTGGTTTCGGTCATGAGCACGACACTGCCCCCGGGCGCACCCCGGGGGCAAGCCCGTGGGGCCGTTCCCGGCAACTTCCGGCAAGCGCGTGCCGCGACGGCCGCGCCGCTGTGCCGCCCCCCGGGGCACCGTGGCGGCGGTCAGTCCTCGAACCGCTCCATGCGCTCGCGCACCCCGCCGGCGTAGGAGTAGACCTCGCGGCCGTCGATGATGACGTGCTCCGCACGGGAGTAGACGTCGAGCGGGTCGCCCGACCAGACGACGACGTCCCCGTCGAGCCCGGGCGCGAGCGCGCCCACGCGGTCGTCGAGCCCGAGGATGCGGGCCGGGTTGACGGTCAGCGCCCGCAGCGCGACGTCCCGGTCGAGGCCCTCCTTCACGGCGAAGGACGCCTGGTGGACCAGGAAGTTCACCGGCACCACCGGGTGGTCGGTCGTGATGGCCACCTCCACGCCCGCCCGCGCCAGGCGGGCGAGGTTGGCGATGGCGCGGTCGCGGAGCTCGACCTTGGAGCGGTTGCTGATCATCGGCCCGAAGATCACCGGCACCCGCTTCTCGGCCAGCACGTCGGCGATCCGCGCGCCGTCGGTGCCGTGGTTGACCACGAGCCGGTACCCGAACTCCTCGGCGAGCCGGATCGCGGTGGCGATGTCGTCGTGGCGGTGGGTGTGCTGGTCCCAGATCAGCTCGCCGTCGAGGACCCGTGCGAGGGTCTCCCGGGCGAGGTCGCGCTCGAACGGCTTGCCCTCCGCGGCCGCGTGCGCCCGTGCCTCGGCGTAGTTGCGGGCCTGCACGAACGCCTCCCGGAGCACCCGCGCCACCCCCAGGCGCGTGGAAGGCAGCTCCTTGCGGTCGCCGTAGACCCGCTTGGGGTTCTCACCGAGCGCGGACTTCACGGAGACCGCGGCCCTGATGACCTGCTCGTCCACGGTGCGCCCGCCCCAGGTCTTGAGGGCCACCGTCTGCCCGCCGATGGGGTTGCCGGACCCGGGCTTGACGACGGCGGAGGTCACCCCGCCCTCCAGCGCGTCGCGAAAGCCCTCGTCCTCGATGTTGATGGCGTCGAGGGCGCGCACCGCCGCGGCGTTGGGGCCGGTCATCTCGTTGACGTCGTCCCCCGCCCAGCCCTCGCCCTCCTCCAGCACGCCGAGGTGGGCGTGCGCCTCGACGAAGCCGGGCAGCACCCACCGGCCGGAGGCGTCGAGCACCGGCACGCCGTCGGGCACGCGGACGTCGGCGCCCACGGCCTCGATGACGCCGTCCAGCACCAGCACGGTGCCGCGGCCGAGCGGCTCGCCCGCGATGGGCAGCACGCGGCCGCCGACGACGGCGATGCTCCCACCGCGGCGGGGAGGTGGAGGGACTGCGTCGTCTTTTGTCATGCGCCCATACTGCTGCCTTCGCTCCCGCGGCACGGCCCTGCACGCCCACGTGGCCGGTTCGAGGGGCTCGACCCCGCGCGCACGCCGGCGGTTCAATGGGACGACGGCGCATCGACATGCGAGGAGCGGACGATGGGACAGGCACGCGAGGTCATGGACCGGATGACCCAGGCGGCGCTGCGCGAGGACGAGGACGCGGTCGCGGCGTGCTACGCGGAGGACGCGGTCCTCGTGACGCCCGACCAGGGGGAGGTCCGGGGCCGCCGCGCCATCGCGGAGTACCTCAGGAGTCTGGCGGGGCCGTTGTCGGACGCCGACTACGAGTACCTGGCCAAGCACGAGGCCGGTGACGTCGCGATCGACGAGGGATACATCACCGGCACTCACACGGGGCCGCTGCCCCTGCCCGGCGGCGAGACCGCCGAGCCGACCGGCCGCAGCGTCCGGGTGCGGGAGTGCGACGTGGCCACCGTCGAGGGCGGCGTGATCACGACGCACCGCATGTACTTCGACCAGCTGGAGATGCTCGGCCAGCTTGGGCTGCTCCCGCAGGCGGGTGGCGGCGCCGGCGGCTAGGGCACCGGCCAGGTGTGCACCGGCTCGTTGGCGTTCATCCCGCGCATGTACTCGCGCAGCATCTCCGTCAGCGCCGCGGTGCGGTCCATGCCCCGCGCCTCGAAGGCCTCGGTGGCGGCCACCTGCCAGCTCGCGCCGTTGACCCGCTGCTTCGCGCGCGCCTCGACGATCCCGAGGTACCGGTCGACGGCCTCGGCCGACACCCCCAGGCGCTCCAGGCCCTGCTGCGCCAGTGGCAGGAGGACCCGCAGCACGAGCTCGTCCCAGTCCACCTGGCCCGCGCCGGGCCAGTACAGGCGCGCCTGCGCCCCGTGGCGGGCGCCGGCCCGGAAGTTCTCGCGCGCCGCCTCGAAGCTCATCCGCGACCAGACGGGCCTCGGGTCGCTCACCATCTCCACCGCCGCGCCGTAGAAGAAGGCGGCGTTGGCGAGGATGTCGACGACGGTCGGGCCGGAGGGCAGCACGCGGTTCTCCACCCGCAGGTGCGGCCGCCCGTCCGAGACGTCGTAGATCGGGCGGTTCCACCGGTAGATGGTGCCGTTGTGCAGGCGCAGCTCGGCGAGCTCGGGCGTGCCGCCGGCGTCGAGGACGGCGAGCGGGTCCTCCTCGCCGACCTCCGGCAGCAGGGCCGGGTAGTAGCGGACGTTCTCCTCGAAGAGGTCGAAGATGGAGTTGATCCACCGGTCGCCGAACGGCACCAGCGGCCGCACACCCTGGTTGCGCAGCTCCGGCGGGCGGGTGTCGGTGGCCTGCAGGAACAGCTCGGTGCGGGTCTCGGCCATGAGCCGGTGGCCGAAGAGGTAGGGCGAGTTCGCGCCCAGCGCCAGCTGCGGCCCGGCGAGCACCTGGGCGGCGTTCCAGTACCGGGCGAAGCTCGTGGGCCGGACCTGCAGGTGCAGCTGCACGGAGGTGCACGCCGCCTCCACCGCGATGGTGTCGGTGGACAGCCGGAGCCGCTCGGGCCCCGGGATGTCCAGGGTGACGTCCTCGCGCCTCGCGGTGAGCACCGCCTCGTCGAGCATGCGGTAGCGGGCGTTGTCCGAGAACCACGAGCGCCCCGGGCTCGGCGGGGGCAGCGTGGGCAGCATCCCGATCATCACGATGTCGGAGCCGACGTCGCCGGCGCGGTCGCGTGCCCGGTTGAGGTTCTTGCGCAGCGCGCTCTCGAGCTGGAGCAGCGACTGTCCGTCGATGCGGCGCGGCTCGACGTTCAGCTCGATGTTGAACCGGCCGAGCTCGGTCTGGTAGCGCCAGTCGTCGATGTGCGCGAGCACCTCGGCGTTGTTCATGGCGGGCCGCAGCTCCGGGTCGACGAGGTTGAGCTCGATCTCCAGGCCGGTGCGCCACTCGTCCTCGACGAACAACCCCTCGGAGAGCATCCGTTCCAGCGCGTCGAGGCACCGCTGCACCGCCCGGCGGTACTGGGTGTGGTCGGCGCGGGTGTAGCTCCTCGCTCGGACGTCCTGGCCCAATGGTCACCTCCTGCCGGCACGGGCGCCCGGCGGGGCGCCCGGCTCAAGGATGAAGGCCACGGACTTCACGTGCACGCCGGGCAGGCCGCGCTGGCCGTCAGCGCCGCGCCGGGCGGCGGACGGGCCGGGGGAGCGGCCACAATGGCGGGGATGGACGGGAAGCGGAGCGGCCGACGGCGCTGGGAGTGGTGGCACCGGCAGACGACGGCCACCCGGCGTGCCCTGCGCACCGCCGCGACGCTGCTCGTCACCGGCCTGCTCGCGGCATCGCTCGGCGTCTCGACCGCCTCGACCCACTCCTCGCTGGGCCCGCACAAGGCCGACTACCACGTCACCCTCGACCGCCAGGTGAGCGTCCAGCTCGGCCCGCTCGGCGCGGTCATCATCGACTCCCCGCTGCCGTGGCCGCTGGGCGTGGCCGTGGTGGTGGAGGAGATCCCCAGCGACCTTGCGGGCGGCTCGAGCCCCCTGCCGGGGCTCATGGCCGACGTGCAGTCCTACGGCCACCTCCTCAGCGCCCCGGAGGCCGCCGTCGCCGACGCCGTCCGTGGCCTGGTGGGCGACGCACTCGGCCGCACCGCGGTGGCCTGGTCCGCGATGCTCGTGCTGCTGGCCGCCGCGCGGCTCGCCTCCCGCGGGCGGCTGCGCGACGAGGTCAAGGCGGCCCTCGCCCGGCCGGGCGTGGCCGCGCTGTGCGGGGCGGTGGCGGTCAGCGTCATCGCCGCCGTCGTCGTGCCCGCCGCGCGCCAGCACAGCCCCGCCGGCAGCAGCCCCGCCGTGCTGGAGGGCACCCCGCTCGAGGGCGCCCGGATCACCGGCCGGCTGGCGGACGTGGTGGCCGCGTACGGTCCGGTGGTGAAGGAGGCGTACCTCAGCAACGAGAGGTTCTACGACCGGGCGGCGGACAACGTGGTCGCGGCGTTCGAGGCCGACCCCCAGCCGCGCGGGCCCGCACCGGCCGAGGAGGCGGGAGGGGCCACGGACGGCGCCGGCGAGAGCACCGACGGCGACACGCACGACGAGGCCGAGCAGCCCGGCGTGGCGGCGGGCGACGGGGTGGCGGCGGCCCCGTCCGCCACCGAGGCCGGCGACGGCGACGGGGAGACCGCGCCCGACCCGGTGACCCTCCTTCTCGTCTCGGACCTGCACTGCAACGTCGGCATGGCCCGCGTGGTGGCGGCGGCTCTGGAGCAGTCCGGCGCGGCGGCGCTGCTCGACGCCGGCGACACGGTCATGAGCGGGACCTCGGTGGAGTCCTACTGCGTCAACGCGTTCGCGAACGCGGTGCCGGACGACGTCCCGGTGGTCGTGGCCACCGGCAACCACGACTCCGAGACGACGGCCGGGCAGGAGCGCGAGGCGGGCTGGACGGTGCTCGCTGGCGAGGTCGTCGAGGTCGCCGGGGTGCGGATCCTCGGGGAGACCGACCCGACCCTGACCGCGGTGGGGGCGGGCGGCACGCGCCCGGAACGGGGCGAGACCATCCCCGAGCTGGCGCGGCGCATGGCCGAGGTCGCGTGCGCCACCGACGACGGGGTCGACCTGCTCCTGGTGCACAACCCCCGCGTGGGGCAGCCCGCGCTCGACGCCGGCTGCGCCCGGCTGCAGCTCTCCGGCCACTGGCACCGCACGGAGGGCCCCGAGGTGCTCGGGCAGGGCGTGCGGTACGTCAGCAGCTCCACCGGCGGCGGCGCGGAGGGCCGGGCCACCGTGGGTCCGCTGTCGGCGGACGCCGAGCTCACCGTCGTCCGGGTGGACCGCACCACGGGGAGGCCGATGGACCTGCGCCGCATCCGGGTGGGGACCGACGCGTCGGTGAAGCTCGGCCCGTGGGTGCCGATGCCGGTGCCGGACGGCGCGGCAGGCGTGCCGGACGGCGCGGTGCCCAACGGGACGGACGGTGGAGCGCCCGACGGCGTGGGGCCCGACGGCGCGGAGGCGGACGGCGGACCTCTGGGTCAGGACGCAGCGCCGTCCGGCGGCTGAGCCGGCTCAGTGCCGTCTCAGGCGAGGCCGTCTCAGGCGAGCGCCGGGGAGCCCAGCTCGGCGGGGACGCGGTCGCCGTGCCCGGCGTCGCGCAGCGCCTGGCGCACCTTCTCCGCCGCGGCGTCCAGCTCCTCGGCGGGCAGGTCGTGCCGCGCGTTGTCGAACCGCAGGGAGGCCTCGTCCCACGCCGGCAGCACGTGCAGGTGCAGGTGGTCGACCTCGAAGCCCGCGACCAGCACCGCCGCGCGGGGGGAACCGTAGGCCGCCTGCTGGGCGCGGCCCACCTCCTTCGCCACGAGCGCGAGGTGCGACAGGACGTCGTCGGGCGCCTCCGTGTACTGCACGAGCTCCTCGCGCGGGACCACGAGCATGTGCCCGTCGGTGATGGGGGCGATCGTGGAGAAGACGACGCAGGTGTCGTCCGCCCACACGAACCGGCCCGGCAGCTCGCCGTCGATGATCCTGGTGAACACGGTGCTCATGCGGCTCATCCTGGCACTTCTCCCGCGCCGGCCGGTGCGGGTCAGCGCCGGGGCGCCGCGATCTGCGCCGCCAGGTGGCCGCCGCCGTACCCGTTGTCGATGTTGACCACGCCGACGCCGGGGGCGCAGGAGTTCAGCATCGTCAGCAGCGCGGAGAGGCCCTGGAAGCTGGCGCCGTAACCCACGGAGGTGGGCACCGCCACGACGGGGGCGGACACCAGGCCGGCCACCACGCCCGGCAGCGCGCCGTCCATCCCCGCGACGACGACGATGGCCGCGGCCCGGCGCAGCGTGTCCACGCGCGCGAGGATCCGGTGGAGCCCGGCGATGCCGACGTCGACGACGAGCTCGGTGGGCCGTCCCAGGTAGCGGGCGGTGAGCTCCGCCTCGCGGGCCACGGGCAGGTCCGAGGTGCCCGCGCAGGCCACCACCACCAGGCCGCCCGTGGGCTCGGGCGGCTCCGCCGGCCAGGCGAGGAGCCGCGCCTCCGGCTCGTGGCGCGCGTCGGTGAGCACCCGCAGGATCGCAGTGGCGCGCTCGTGGTCGGCCCGCGTGAACAGGGTGGCGGCGCCGTCACCCCGCTCGAGGAGGGCCGTGGCGATCGCGCGCAGCTGGGCGGGGGACTTGCCCTCGCAGAAGACGGCCTCGGGGTAGCCGCGCCGGCGCACGCGGTCGTGGTCGAGCGTGGCGACGCCGTCGACGGTGGTCTCGGCGTCGCCGCCGACCGCGCCGTCCGCCGTGGCGACGACCGGGTCGGTGCGGTACTCAGCCACGGCTGGCCACCTGCAGCAGGGGCAGGGTGAAGGCCCCGGACTGGATGCCGCGCAGGTCCACGACGACGTACCGGAAGCCGGCGGCGCCGATGCCCTCCTCGAGGGCGGTGCGGACGTCCTCCTCGGCCGCGCGGGGGATCTCGGCCCTGGGCAGCTCGATCCGGGCGATGTCGCCGTGATGGCGCACACGGCCGTCGGAGAACCCGAGCTCGCGCAGCACCTCCTCGGCGCGCTCGATCTGCCGCAGCTTCTCGGCGGTGACCTCCTGGCCGTGCGGGATGCGGGAGGCCAGGCAGGGCGCGGCGGGCTTGTCGGCGACCGGCAGCTCGATGGCCCGCGCGACCTCGCGGACCTGCTTCTTCGTCAGGCCGGCCACGGACAGCGGCCTCAGCACCCGGTGGTTGGTGGCCGCCTGGGAGCCGGGCCGGTCGGGGCGGCGGGCGTCGTCGGCGTTCTCGCCGTACGCGACGGCGGCCAGGCCGTGCGCGGCGACCAGGTCGTCGGAGATGCGGGTGAAGAGCTCGTCCTTGCAGAAGAAGCAGCGGTCCACGCCGTTGCGGACGTAGTCGGGGTTCTCGCCCTCGTGGGTCTCGATCTCCACCACACGTGCCCCGATGAACTCCGCGGTGGAGTGCGCCAGGGCGCGCTCGGAGCGGGCCAGGGAGGGGGAGACGCCCAGCAGCGCGACGACGTCCTGCGCGCCCAGCGTGCGCACCGCCAGCGCCAGCAGCAGCGCCGAGTCGACGCCGCCGGAGTAGGCGACCCCGAGCGGGGCCGCTCCGGCCAGCTCCGTGCCGACGGCGTCGGCGAGCCTGAGCGTCTCGCCGCTGAGCTTGTCGAACCGTGCTGACACGTCTCGTCCTCTCTGTCTCGGTCACCCTACGTCGTGCGGCCGGCGGCGGATGGGCCGCACGGTCCGCGTAGCGCGGGCCGGCCGGCACGGGAGGTCCCGCACCGGCCGACCCGCGTGGCGCGCGCGTCAGCCGGCGGCGGTCCAGCGGCGGCGCAGCAGGTGCGCCGCGGCCTTGGGCCGGCGGTCGCGGGTGAAGGCACCCTTCTTGTTGCCGTCCACGCGCACGATGCCGCGCGAGGTGGCGAAGTCGGCGAAGTTCCACACGTGCTCGCCGGACATCGCCGCGTGGCGTTCGAAGACCCGGTGGTACATGTCGAGCAGCTCGCCCTGGTACTCTTCGGACCACATGGCCCCGGTGAGGTCGTGCAGGCCCGCGACGGTGTCCGCGCCGTACTCGGTCATGAGGATCGGCTTGCCGTGGGCCTCCCACTGCGCCAGCTCGTCCTCGAGCGCCGCCTCGGCCGCGGCGAGGTCGCCGGAGCTGGCGTACCAGCCGTAGTAGCGGTTGATCATGATGACGTCGCTGTACTTGACCAGCAGGTCGACGTCGGCCTTGGAGTACATGACGTTCACGAAGCCGACGGGGCGGTGCGGGTCGAGCTCGCGGGCGAGCTCGAACAGCGGCTGGAAGTACTCCTCGGACTCCGGGGTGTGCGACTCCGGCTCGTTCGAGATGGACCACAGCACGACGGCGGGGCGGTTCTTGTCCCGCTGGATCAGCTCCCGGATCGCCGCGGCGTGCGCCTCGCGCGTCTTGTGGCTGACCGCCTCGGGCGAGAACACCTTGTCGATCCGCGTGCCGAGCACCTGCGCCACCGCGGCGTTCATGCCCACGGCGGCCGTCTCGTCGATCACGACGACGCCGTGCGCGTCGGCGTAGTCCATGAACTCTTCGGAGTACGGGTAGTGCGAGGTGCGGAAGGAGTTGGCCCCGATCCAGCGCAGCAGCTCGAAGTCGTGGACCATCTCGGCGTCGTCGTGGCCCTTGCCGCGCGTGTTGTGGTCCTCGTGCATGCCGAAGCCGCGGAAGTAGAACGGCACGCCGTTGATGAGGAAGTCGGTGCCGCGCACCTCGACGGTGCGCACGCCGACCTTCTGCAGGTAGCTGTCCACCACCGCGTCGCCGTCGAGCACCTCGACGACGAGGTCGTACTGGTAGCCCTCGCCCGGCTGCCACAGGTGCGCGTCGGGCACCCGCAGCTCGCCCGAGGCGCCGGTGCCGCTCGCCACCTCGCCGCCGTCGGCGTCCAGCAGGCGCACCCGGACCTGCGCGCCGGCGTCGGCCCCGCCGACCACCACGTCGTAGCGCACGGTGCCGGTGACGCCCGGCGTCGTGGGGTCGCCGTCGACGCCGGTGACGACGGTGATGTCCTCGACGTACGTGGCGGGGGTGGCGTAGAGCCAGACCGGGCGGTGCAGGCCGGCGTAGTTGAAGAAGTCGTGCATGTACTTCTGGCGCTTGCCGTGGGGGGTGTCCTCCACGATGCCCGGCGGGATGGTCTCCCACGTCAGCGTGTTGTCCACGACCGCGGTGACGCGCACCTCCTCGCCTGGCGAGACCAGCCCGGTGACGTCCGCCTCGAACGGCGTGTAGCCGCCGGAGTGGCTCATGACCTCGGTGTCGTTCGCCCAGACGGTGGCGTGGTGGGTGGCGGCGTCGAACCGCAGGACCACCCGCTGGTCCGCCCAGCCGCGGGGCACCCGCGCCGTGGTCTGGTACCAGACGTCACCCACGTGGTCGTGCAGCTCGCGGCCCGGGACGATGTCGTTGTAGCTGGCCGGGACGGGCATGTCGATCGCCTCCGCCAGCGGCGCGGCGAACCAGCGCGCCTGGCGGCCGGTGCCGTCGGCGTCGGCGCGGAAGCGCCACAGACCGGCCAGCGAGCGTCGTTCGCGGGTGGGGGAGTCCTGGGGGCGGAGCATGCGTGTCCCTTTCGTGCGGTGTGCTGGGTCTCGTGCGGGAAGGACCGGGGGTGGGCGGCGCGCGCGGGCGGCCGACGCGAGGCGCCCCCGCCCCGGTCACCAGGGCGGGGGCGTCAGGCCGGCTCAGCGCTGGTCAGGAAGGTTCTCGTCCGTCTCGGGCGCCGTGCCGGCGGTGGCGGCGAGCTCGGGGTGGAGCTCCAGGTGCCGCTTGGCGCGGTTGGCCTGGATGCCGGCCATGATCTCGCGGAAGCGCGCCTCGGTGAGCGGGTAGCGCCACATGATCAGGAAGGCGATGGCGAAGAGCACGGTGGGCAGGACGGCGACGGCGGTCTCCATGCCGTCCAGCACGGACTGCGGCTGGACATCCTCGGCACCGTTGTAGCCGATGAACGCCAGGGCGTAGGAACCGAGGGCCGCGCCGACGGCCTGGCCGACCTTGCGGACGAAGGAGAACGCGGAGTACGTGGCGCCCTCGGTGCGGATGCCGGTCTTGTACTCGCCGTACTCGACGGTGTCGGCCTCCAGCGCCCAGGTCATGGTGTTCAGGAGAGCCATGCCGAGGCCGACGAGGAACAGGCCGAAGAGGCTGAGGAGCAGGCTGTTGGCCAGGCCGAAGATGATGCCGCCCGCGATGGCCACCACGCAGGCGGTCATGAAGCCGTGCTTCTTGCCGAGCTTGCGGGTCACGGTCGGACCGAACGGGCCGACGTAGAGGACCGCGCCGGTGGTGATGATCGTCACGACAGAGGCGAGCCAGTTGCCGGCGCCGGCGTACCGGGCGAGGGCGTCGTTGGCGATGTAGATGGCCAGGGCGCCGACAACGTTCTGCGCGGTGAGGTAGAAGAAGGACGAGGCGCACAGGCGCATCAGTGGCTTGTTCTGCCGCACCGTGGCGATGGTGTCCTTGAGGGAGACCTTCTCCACCTCGCGGTAGACGGTCTCCTTCGCGGTGAGGAAGGTGAAGGCGAACATCGCGGTGCCGATGACCAGGAAGATGATCGCGACGACGAGGAACGTGGTGGCGAGGTCCTCGGCCGCCTTGATCTGCGGGGCGAGGAGGACCGAGAGCAGCAGGATGGCGGTGCCGGAGCCGACCATGCGGGCCGAGGCGAGGCGGGAGCGGTCGACCGGGTCCTGGCTCATCGCGCCGGCGAGGGAGCCGTAGGGGATGTTGACCATCGAGTAGAGCAGCCCCATGAGGGCGTAGGAGCTCACGGCCCACACGATCTTGAGCGTGTAGTCGTCGACCGGGATCCAGAAGCACAGCAGGTTCGAGGCCAGGAGCGGCACGGAGTACCAGAGCAGGAAGGGGCGGAACTTGCCCCACCGGGTCATGGTGCGGTCGACCATCCGGCCGGCGAAGAGGTCGGCGAAGGCGTCCCAGATCTTGACGAAGAGGAAGATGCTGCCGGCGTGGGCCGGGTCGATGCCGGCCACGTCCGTGTAGAAGACCAGGAGGAAGAGCCCGGTCATCTGGAAGGCGATGTTGCACCCGAGGTCCCCGGCGCCGTAGCCGATGATGGTCTTCCTCGACAGGTGCGGCCCGGAGGGCTGAGAGGCCGCCGACGGCGCGGCGGTGGTGCTCATGGTTGTCATGTCTGGCTCCTCAGCGCCGGCGGACAACCTGGGGGCCCACGACGCGGCGGGTGGTGGACGCAGCCACCAATGGACGAAATGGTGAGTCCATTGAGTCACCGGCCGAGGACGGCGGCAAAACCGTTGCCATGTGTTGCAGACCGGTTGCCGCCGGTTGCCCGTGCCGGTCGCGGGGGAGCGAGCGGTTACTCTGGACCTCGGCGTCTGGCAAGCGGATGCCACTTCTTGCCACCGCCGCCCGGCGGGCAGATCCGAGGAGGTGCGCGCCGGTGGGCGACGCAGACGGCCCCGTGGCCGGCGTTGGAGACGTGCCCGACGCCGATGCCGGAGACCTCCGCCGGCGACGCGGCTCGCCGACCATCTACGACGTCGCCCAGGCGGCCGGGGTCGCCCCCTCCACGGTGTCGCGGACGTTCTCCCGGCCCGGCCGGGTCAACTCCGAGACCGCGGCGCGCATCCGGCAGGTGGCGGCCGACCTCGGATACCGGACCAACCCGATGGCGCGGGCGCTGGCCACCACCCACAGCAGCCTGCTCGCGCTCGTGGTCCCGGACATCACCAACCCGGTGTACTTCGAGATCATCAACGGCGTGCAGGACGAGGCCGCGGAGGCCGGCTACACCGTCCTGCTGGTCGACTCGCGCGAGTCCGACAAGCGCGAGCGCGAGGCCCTCGAACGCGCGCTGCCCATCGTCGACGGCATCGTGCTGGGCACCTCGCGGATGTCGGACGCGGCGATCCGGATGGTCGCCAAGCAGAAGCCCATGGTGGCGCTCAACCGGGCGGTCCGGGAGATCCCGTCGGTGGTCCCCGACAACGCGCGCGGTGTGCGCCGGGCCCTGGAGCACCTCGGGGAGCTGGGCCACGACCCGGTGACCTACCTGGCGGGGCCCGAGGCCTCGTGGGCGGACGGCATGCGCTGGCGCGGGCTGCGGGAGGCCTCGCTGGAGCTGGCCGTCCACGTCCGCCGGCTGGGCCCGCTCTCGCCGACCGTGGCCGGCGGCGTCACCGGCGCGAAGGCGTGGCTGCAGGCCCCCACCACCGGTGTCATCGCCTACAACGACCTCGTCGCCATCGGCTTCATCCGCTACCTCACCTCGCACGGGGTGCAGGTGCCGGAGGACGTCTCGGTGGTCGGCTACGACAACATCTTCGCCGCCGACCTCATCACGCCGCCGCTCACCACCGTGGCGACCCCGCGCCGGGCGCTCGGCGCCGCCGCTGTGCGTAACGTCGTCGCCCAGATCAAGGGCGCGCACCCCCGTGGCGGGCCGCCCGTCGTCGTCCCGGTGAAGCTGGTCGAGCGCCTCAGCACCGGTCCGGCCCCCGACCACCTGACGAGCCGGGTGCGCCCGGCCGACTCCGGCCTGCCCGCGCGCTGAGCCGACGCCGCGGCGGGCCGTCGGCAACTGCCTGCAACAGATTGGCGCACGCCTCCGCCCGCGCCGACGATGGACGCATGCCCACGACTACCCAGGACGCGCTGTCCGTCCATCCCGATCGCCTGCTCCCCGCCGAGCCCGGCCTGCGCAAGGTGGCGCGCGAGATCTACGACTCGGTCAAGGACCTGCCGATCATCTCCCCGCACGGTCACGTGCCGGCCCAGTGGCTCGCCGACGACGTCCCCTTCGAGGACCCGACGTCGCTGCTGATCACGCCGGACCACTACGTGAACCGCCTGCTGCACGCCAACGGCGTCTCGCTCGCCGACCTGGGCGTCGGGCAGAAGGAGTTCGGCGACGAGCAGAAGCGCAACGCCTTCCGCCTGCTCTGCGCCAACTGGAAGGCGTACCGGGGCACCCCGGTGAAGTTCTGGTTCGAGTCCGAGCTCGCCGACATCTTCGGCATCACCCAGGCGCCCTCGGCGCACACCGCCGACGCCATCTACGACCAGATCGCCGAGGCGATCGCCAGGCCCGAGTTCCGGCCCCGCGCCCTGTACAAGCAGTTCGGCATCGAGTTCATCGCGACCACGGACGACCCGGCGGACGACCTGCGCTTCCACGAGAAGCTCGTCGCCGACAGCACGTGGGAGGGCAAGGTGGCCCCCACGTTCCGCCCGGACAAGTACCTCGAGCCCGCCACGGCGGCCTGGAACGGGCTCGTGGACAGGCTGGGCGAGGTCTCCGGCGTCGACACCGGCACCTATGCCGGCTGGGTCGCGGCCATGGAGAACCGCCGCGCGTTCTTCAAGGAGCACGGCGCGGTCTCCTCCGACCACTCCCACCGCGACGCCCGGGCCGAGAAGCTCGACGACGCCGAGGCCGAGCGCCTCTACGCCAAGGCCCGCAACGGCGAGATCACGCCGGAGGAGGGCGACACGCTGCGCCGGGACTTCATGTTCCAGCAGGCGCGCATGGCGTCCGAGGACGGCCTCGTCATGACCCTGCACCCGGCCGTGTACCGCAACCACCACACCGAGAGCTTCGAGAAGTACGGCGCCGACGTCGGCGGCGACATCCCGATGAGCGTGGAGTTCACCCGCGCGCTCCAGCCGATGCTGTCCGCCTTCGGGACGCACCCCAACTTCCAGCTGGTGCTCTTCACCATCGACGAGACGGTGTACTCCCGCGAGCTGGCGCCCCTGGCCGGCTTCTACCCGTCGGTCTACGTCGGCGCCCCGTGGTGGTTCATCGACGAGCCGGACGCCATCCGGCGCTACCGCCGCGCCATCACCGGCTCCGGCGCCGGCTTCGGCCGCACCTCCGGGTTCATCGACGACACCCGCGCCTTCCTGTCGATCCCCGCGCGCCACGACATGAGCCGCCGGCTCGACGCCGGGTACCTCGCCGAGCTCGTCGGCGAGAACCGGCTGACCATGGACGAGGCGCTCGACGCCGCGCACGACTTCGTCGTCACCCAGCCCAGGAAGGCCTTCAAGCTGTGACCACCACGACCCTGCCCCGCCTCTCCCGGGCCGACCGCGGGCGCCCCGCTGCGCCGGTGCGCATCGTGCACCTCGGCGTCGGCAACTTCACCCGGGCGCACCAGGCCTGGTACACCGAGCACGCGCCCGACGCGGCCGAGTGGGGGATCGCCGCCTTCACGGGGCGCCGACCCGACACCGCGGAGGCCCTCGCCCCGCAGGACGGCCTGTACACGCTGATCACCCGCAACGCCGAGAGCGACGCCTTCGAGGTGATCAGCTCGCTCTCCGCCGTCCACGCGGCCGGCGACACCGAGGCGTTCCTGGGCTACCTGCGCTCCTCCCAGACGGCGATCATCACCTCGACGGTCACCGAGGCCGGGTACATGCGCGGCCCCGACGGCCACCTGGCCGTCGGTCACCCCGACGTCGCCGCCGACATCGAGGACCTCAAGGCCGACCCGACGTCCGCGGCGCGGACCACGCCCGGCAGGCTCGTCGGCGGCTTCCTCGCCCGCCGCGAGGCCGGCGCCGGTGGCCTGACGGTGCTGCCCTGCGACAACCTGCCCGACAACGGCCCGACCTTCCGGGCCGTCGTCGAGGAGATGGCCGACCAGGTCGACCCGACCCTGCGGTCCTGGATGGACGAGAACGTCTCCTGGGCCACCTCGATGGTCGACCGGATCACCCCGGCCACCACCGACGCCGAACGCGCGGCGGTCGCCGAGGCCGAGGGCTACGAGGACGCCTCCCCGGTGCCGACCGAGCCGTTCAGCGAGTGGGTCGTCTCGGGCGAGTTCCCGGCCGGGCGACCCGCCTGGGAAGAGGCCGGCGTCACCATCGTCGACGACGTCTCCCCGTTCGAGCAGCGCAAGCTGTGGATGCTCAACGGCTCGCACTCCCTCATGGCCTACGCCGCCACGATCGTGGGTCACGAGACGGTGGCCGACGCCATCGCCGACCCGACGGTGCGCGGCTGGGTCGAGGACTGGTGGGACGTCGCCGGTGCGCACCTCCAGGTGCCCGCCGAGGACGTGGCGGCCTACCGGACCGCGCTTGTCGACCGGTTCTCCAACCCGCGGGTACGCCACCTCCTCGCGCAGATCGCGGCGGACGGGTCCCAGAAGATCCCGGTGCGGATCCTCCCGGCGCTGCGCCTGGAGCGGGAGGCCGGCCGCCTGCCCGACGGCCCCGTCCGGGCGCTGGCCGCGTGGGTGCTGCACCTGCAGGGCCACGGCGCGCCGGTGAAGGACGCCCGTCAGGGCGACGTCGTCGCCGCCGCGCAGGGCTCCGTGGAGGAGGCGACCCGCAGGCTCCTCGAGACGCTCGCCGGCGACCTGCTGCCCGACGACGAGCTGGTGGCCGCCGTCGCCGCCAAGGCGGAGGAGATCCTCGCGCTGGAGGGCGCTGCCGAGAAGGCCTGACGCCACGGCCCGCCTGGGCCCGCTGTCACGCACGACCCCGAGGACCGGGGCGCCGGATCGCCGGCGCCCCGGTCCTCGTCGTACGTGCCGGGGACGCGGGCGTCCTCGGGCCGATCGGGCCGTTACCGAACCGGTACATACGTACGGAAGCAACGAGTGGCAACTGTTTGCCGCGTCATATCCGGGTGTGGATGAATCGGGGTGTCCTACTTCACGACGCCGTCCGGCCTGTTTGCCGGCCGGCGTCCGACCCCCCCGCGTGAACGACGACGGTCAGCCGCAGTGCGCGGGCCGGCGGCGGCCACGAAGCCCGGACCCTCACGGGATGAACGACCACCCGCGAGTGATGACAAGCTCACCGATGAGCAGAACAGGAATTCCCATGAAGCGCACCAAGTCCCTCTCCATGCTGGCGCTCGCCACGGCGACGGCGCTGACCCTCGCCGCCTGCGGTGGTGGCGGCAACGCCGAGGGCGACAGCGGCGACGGCGACGCCGCGGCGCCCGCCGAGGGCGGCCAGGCCCTGCGGCTGGCCCTCAACCAGACCGAGGAGCACCCCTCGTTCATCGCCCTGGACAACTTCGGCCAGCGCCTCGAGCAGGCCACCGAGGGCCGGTGGAGCATCGACGTCTACCCGAACGAGACCCTGGGCGCCCAGCAGGAGGCCCTGCAGCTCGTCTCGGACGGCACCGTCGACATGGCGATCGTCTCCGGCACCCAGCTCGAGAACCTCAACGAGGACTTCCTGGTCTTCAACCTCCCGAAGGTCTTCGACGACGTCGAGCACCAGATGAGCGTCATCCACGACGAGGAGATCGTCGGCGACCTGTACTCCTCCCTCGAGGAGAGCAACAACCTCACGGTCCTCGGTGGCTTCACCCAGGGGGCACGCAGCGTCTACACCACCTTCGGGCCGGTGGAGAGCCCCGACGACCTGGCGGGCAAGAAGCTGCGGGTGCAGGAGTCCGACCTGCACATCGCGATGGCCGAGGCGATGGGCGCCTCCGCCACCCCGATGGCTTTCGGCGAGCTGTACACGGGCCTGCAGTCCGGCGTCGTCGACGCGGCGGAGAACAACGAGGTCTCGTACTGGACGCAGAAGCACTACGAGGTCGCCCCGCACTGGTCCTACACCAACCACCTGGTCGGCCTGGACTACCTGATCATCAACTCGGACCTGCTCTCGGGCATGTCCGAGGAGGACCGCGCCGTCTTCGACGAGGAGTGGACGGCGGCGCACGAGGAGCACACGGAGCTCTGGACCACGGCGACCGAGGATGCCATCGCCCAGGCCGAGGCCGGCGGTGCGACGTTCACCGAGGTCGACGAGGAGGCCTTCGACGCGGTCCTCGAGCCCCTCGCCGACCAGTTCATCTCCAACGAGTCGCAGCAGGCGCTCTACGACGCCGCACGCGCCGCAGCCGCCAAGTGATGCCGTCCGCCAGCCGTCCCAGGAAAGGAGGTGACCCGTGCACGCAGTGAAGAAGGTTCTCGACAAGCTCCTCGCCGGGGCCTCGGTGCTCCTCTTCGCGGTGCTGGTGATCGACGTGGTCTGGCAGGTCTTCAGCCGCCAGGTTCTGCGTGACCCCAGCACGTGGTCCGAGGAGCTCGCGCGCTACACCTTCGTGTGGCTCGGGTTCTTCGCCGCCGCGTTGGTCTTCTCCGAGCGCGGGCACATCGCGGTGGACTTCGTGGTCCGCAAGCTGCCGGGCGGGGTCCAGCGTGCGATGTCCGTCCTGGTCCAGCTCCTGATCATCGCCTTCGCCGTGATCGTGCTGGTCTGGGGCGGCTGGCGGGCCGCGATGGGCGCGTGGGGCCAGAACCTCACGGCGCTCCCCACCACGATCGGCCCGATGTACATGGTCATGCCGATCACCGGTGTGCTCATCGCGTTCTACGCGATCTACCACATCTTTGCCGTCCTGCGCCGCGAGGAAGACGTGGTAGAGGCCGACGCCGAGATTGACGAAGCGATCTAGGAGCAGAGATGGATCCCGCAAGCCTCGCAGGGCTCATCCTGCTCGTCGGCATCGCCGTCATGATCGTGCTGAGCGTGCCGATCGCCGTCGCGATCGGGCTCTCCTCCGCCTTCGCGGCCGTCGCGCTGCTCGGGTTCGAGGGAGCCGTGCTCACGAGCTCGCAGCGCATGTTCACCGGCATCAACTCGTTCACCCTGCTGGCGATCCCGTTCTTCGTCCTCGCCGGCGTCCTCATGAACAACGGCGGCATCGCCGGGCGTCTCATCGACGCCGCCAAGGTGCTCGTCGGTCGGATGCCGGCCTCGCTGGCGCAGACGAACGTGGTCGCGAACGCCATGTTCGGCGCCGTGTCCGGTGCGGCCGTCGCCGCGGCGGCCGCGGTCGGCACCGTGATGACGCCACGCATGAAGCAGGACGGCTACGACCCGAAGTTCTCCGCCGCCGTCAACGTCGCCTCGGCCCCGGCCGGCATGCTCATCCCGCCGAGCAACACGTTCATCGTGTACTCGCTCGTGTCGAGCACGTCGATCGCGGCCCTGTTCATGGCCGGGTTGGGGCCGGGCCTGGTCTGGGCGCTGGCGTGCATGGTGATCGTGTTCGCCTACTCGCGCCGGCACCCGGAGCTGAAGTCCAGGGAGCGTCCGACCCTCGTCCAGACCCTGAAGGTGCTGTGGCTCGCGGTGCCGTCGCTCCTCATGATCGTCATCGTCATCGGGGGCATCCTCACGGGGGTCTTCACCGCTACCGAGTCGGCCGCCATCGCCGTCGTCTACTGCCTGGTCCTCGGGTTCCTGTACCGGAACATCAAGGTGCGGGACCTGCCGGGCATCCTGCTCGACGCGGCGCGCACGACGGCGATCGTCATGCTCCTCGTCGGCGTGTCGTCGATCCTGTCGTGGGTCATGTCGTTCGCGCGGATCCCCGACATCATCTCCGACCTGATGCTGGGTATCACGGACAACCCGACGATCATCCTCATCCTGATGATGATCATCCTGCTGGTGGTGGGCACCTTCATGGACCCGACCCCTGCCATCCTGATCTTCACGCCGATCTTCCTGCCGATCGCCGCAGAGTTCGGGATCAGCCCGATCCACTTCGGCACGATGATCGTGTACAACCTGTGCGTGGGCGTCATCACGCCGCCGGTGGGCAACGTGCTCTTCGTCGGCGCCCGGGTGGCTGGACTGAGGATCGAGCCCGTGATCTCCAAGCTGCTGCCGTTCCTCGTCGCCCTGGTGATCGGCCTGTTCGTGGTGGTCTTCGTGCCGCAGGTGTCCCTGTGGCTGCCCACCCAGATGGGTCTGATCGCGCCGTAGGCGATCGGAAGCGCCGGGCCCGGTGCCGCACCCGCGGCACCGGGCCCGGCGTCGTCGTCCCGCCCCCACCCCTCCGGCGAGATGTCATCTCCTCCCCGAGATGTGGCGGATTCGGGGGAGATGTCAGCTCCGCCATCCCATCCGCGCACCTCGGGAGCGGCGCGCAGGTTCCCCGAACCGGGCTCGGGCGACCGCGCCGCGCCGCCGGCGGCCACGCAGGCCCGCCGGTGCGCGGCCCTACGATGATGCGAACGCATAGGAGCCGGGAGGCGACGTGACCCAGGAGACCGCGCGGCAGCCCAGCACGCGCCTGGCGGCCGAGGCGTGGGAGTCGCTGTTCCGCGCCCAGGTGAGCCTGATGCGCCGGTTCGAGCGCGACGGCGACTTCGCGCCGCTGCGTCCGCGCGAGTACGACGTCCTCTTCACCCTGAGCCTCGCCGAGGGCCGCCGGCTGCGCCTGCGCGAGCTCAACGAGCAGGTCTTCATGAGCCAGCCGAGCCTGAGCCGGATGGTGGACCGCCTCGAGCAGCGCGGCCTGGTCAGCCGGGAGCCCGCGCCCGACGACGCGCGCGGCGTCGTCGTCACCCTCACCGGCGAGGGGCTGGAGCTGCAGCGGCAGGTGGGGCGCCAGCACGTGCGCAGCATCGGGAGGTACGTCGGGGGAGCCCTGGACGAGGACGAGCTCCGCACCCTCATGGCGCTGACGACGAAGCTGCGCACCTACCGCCCCTGAACGGGCTCGGCATCACGAGCGAGTGGCCGTCCGTACTCCGGACGCCAGGCGCCGGGCGGACGTCTCATCCCGTACCGTCGTGCCCCGGTGCGCCGGGAAGTCTGGTCGGCAACAATGTCGCCGACCCCGGAAGGGCCTCCCGTGACCCCGTCTCGCGAGCACCACCACGTCCCCACCACGCATCCCCGCCGCCGGCTGGCCATCCGGCTGCAGGACGAGCGGTTCTCCGGGCTGCTGCTGCTCGTGGCGGCCGTCGTAGCGCTGGTGTGGGCCAACTCCCCGTGGCGCGACAGCTACCACGCCCTCGCGGGGACCGTGATAGGCCCTTCCGCGCTCCACCTCGACCTGCCGGTCTCGGCGTGGGCGGCGGACGGCCTCCTGGCGATCTTCTTCTTCGTCGTGGGGCTGGAGCTGAAGACGGAGTTCGTCACCGGCTCGCTGCGCAAGCTCAACGAGGCGCTGCTGCCGATGATCGCCGCCGTTCTCGGCATGGTGGGGCCAGCGGTGCTCTACACCGCCGTCCAGCTGGCCACCGACTCCGGCGCCACCCGGGGCTGGGCAATACCGACGGCCACCGACATCGCCTTCGCCCTGGCCCTGCTCGGCATCTTCGGCCGGGGCCTCCCGCCCGCGCTGCGCGTGTTCCTGATGACCCTGGCCGTCGTCGACGACCTCCTGGCGATCACCGTGATCGCGCTGTTCTACACCGAGGAGATCCGCCTGCTCCCGCTGGTCGGGGCGCTCGCCGTCATCGCCGTCTTCGGGCTGCTGGTTCAGCGCCGCGTGGCCCGGTGGTGGATCCTGGTCCCCCTGGGCGTCGTGGCGTGGGTGCTCATGCACGCGTCGGGCGTTCATGCGACGGTCGCAGGTGTCCTCATGGGCATGACCGTCCCGGCGCGCGTGGTGCGCGGCGAGCGCGAGGCCATGACGCACCGGTTCGTCGAGCGGGTCCAGCCGCTGTCGGCAGGTCTCGTGCTGCCGGTCTTCGCACTCTTCGCCGCAGGCGTGTCGGTCGTCGACTCCGGCGGCTTCGGCGAGGTGCTCGGTGACCCCATCGCGGTCGGCGTGATGGCGGGCCTCGTGCTGGGCAAGCCGCTCGGGATCTGGGGCGGCGTCGCGATCCTCGTGAAGACCACGCGGCTACGGCTCGGCAACGGGGTGGACCTGGCGGACCTGCTGGGCGTCGCGATGCTGGCGGGCATCGGTTTCACGGTCTCCCTGCTCATCGCCGACCTGTCGTTCGGCGCGTCGGCGGAGGGGGATGCCGCGAAGTTCGCGGTCATCATCGGCTCGGTCCTCTCCGCGCTCCTCGGCGGCGTGACGCTGCGGCTGCGGGCGCGCGTCCGGCTGCGCGGGGACGAGGCGCACCGGCGGCCGCGGGTCCGCGCGTCGCGGCGCTGACGGCGGAGCGGTACGGCCGGTGCGCCGGGCGGACGGCGGGTGTGCCCGCCGTCCGCCCGGCGGCGGGCCGGGGCCACCGGCCGCTGCGATAGCCTGTACCGCATGACGGCCGCGGTGCTCCTTACCCAGCCGCGCTGACCCCAGCGGGCGCCCCTGTTGACCGGGCGCCGCACCAGCGCGGCTCACCTCCCTGCGCGGGAGGTTTTCTCATGTCAGGAGCCCCCCAGCACCCCCTTAGGCGAGGAACCAATGAGCACGCACGACGACGCCACCACCACCGCGGAGCCGGCGACCGCCGGCGAGGCGACCGGCTACCGGTACACGGCGGCCCTGGCCAACGAGATCGAGAGCGCCTGGCAGCAGCGCTGGGAGGAGCGGGGCACGTTCTTCGCGCCCAACCCCACCGGCGACCTGGCCGGGGAGGACGTCCCGGCCGAGAAGTTCTACCTGCTCGACATGTTCCCCTACCCCTCGGGCAAGGGCCTGCACGTCGGGCACCCGCTGGGCTACATCGCCACCGACGTCGTCGGCCGGTACCAACGGATGAAGGGCAAGAACGTCCTGCACGCCCTCGGCTACGACGCCTTCGGCCTGCCCGCCGAGCAGTACGCCGTCCAGACCGGCCAGCACCCTCGGGTCACCACCGAGGAGAACATCGCCAACATGCGCGCCCAGCTGCGCCGCCTGGGCCTGGCGCACGACTCCCGCCGCACCTTCGCCACCACGGACCCGGAGTTCGTGAAGTGGACGCAGTGGATCTTCCTGCGGATCTTCAACTCCTTCTACGACGCCGACGCCGTCCGCGCCGACGGCGGGCGCGGCAGGGCCCGGCCCATCGCCGAGCTGGAGGCCGAGCTCGCCGCGGGCACCCGCCCCACCCCGGACGGGCGCCCGTGGGCCGAGCTCGGCGCCGACGACCGGCGCCGGGTCATCGACGACCACCGCCTGGCCTACATCTCCGAGGCACCGGTGAACTGGTGCCCGGGCCTGGGTACGGTGCTGGCGAACGAGGAGGTCACCGCGGACGGCCGGTCCGAGCGCGGCAACTTCCCCGTCTTCAAGCGCAACCTGCGCCAGTGGATGCTGCGGATCACCGCCTACGCCGACCGCCTGGTCGACGACCTGGACACCATCGACTGGCCCGAGAAGGTCCGTTCGATGCAGCGCAACTGGATCGGCCGCTCCACCGGCGCGCACGTCGACTTCCGCGTGCCCGGGGTGGCGGAGCCGCTCACGGTCTTCACCACCCGGCCCGACACGCTCTTCGGGGCGACGTTCATGGTGGTCTCGCCGGAGCACCCGCTGCTGGCGGACGGCGCGATCCCCGCCGCGTGGCCCGAGGGCACCAAGGACGCGTGGACCGGCGGGGCATCCACCCCGGCCGAGGCCGTCCACGCCTACCAGCGGGCCGCCGCCGCCAAGACCGACGCGGAGCGCCAGGACGCCGAGCGCACCAAGACGGGCGTGTTCACCGGCATCTACGCCACCAACCCGGTCAACGGGACCGCCGTGCCGCTGTTCGTCGCCGACTACGTGCTCATGGGCTACGGCACCGGCGCCATCATGGCCGTCCCCGGCGGCGACGAGCGTGACTTCGAGTTCGCCACCAAGTACGAGCTGCCGGTGATCCACACCGTCCAGGCGCCCGAGGGCTTCGCCGGCGGCGCGTACACCGGCGACGGCGTCGTGATCAACTCGGCGAGCGAGGGGCTGTCGCTGAACGGCCTGGGCGTCGCCGAGGCCAAGGCGAGGATGATCGCCTGGCTGGAGGCCGAGGGCATCGGCCGCGGCGCGACCACCTACCGGCTGCGGGACTGGTTGTTCTCCCGCCAGCGGTACTGGGGCGAGCCGTTCCCCGTCGTCTACGACGCCGAGGGCCGCGTGCACGCCCTGCCGGAGTCCATGCTGCCGGTGGACCTGCCCGAGGTGCCGGACTACTCGCCGCGCACCTTCGACGCCGACGACGCCGAGTCCTCCCCGGAGCCGCCGCTGGGCCGGGTGCCCGAGTGGGTGAGGGTCGAGCTGGACCTGGGCGACGGCGTGCAGACCTACTTCCGCGACACCAACACCATGCCCAACTGGGCCGGGTCGTCCTGGTACGAGCTGCGCTACCTCGACCCGCACAACGACCGGGCCGTGGTCGACCCCGAGAACGAGCAGTACTGGATGGGCCCGCGCCCGGCCACGACGGCGTCTGACGGCACCGAGGTGCCCGCCAACGTCTCCGGCGGCGCCGACCTGTACGTCGGCGGCGTCGAGCACGCCGTGCTGCACCTGCTCTACGCGCGGTTCTGGCACAAGGTGCTGTTCGACCTGGGGTACATCTCCAGCTCCGAGCCGTTCCACAAGCTGTTCAACCAGGGCTACATCCAGGCCTACGCCTACGCGGACGGCCGCGGGCAGTACGTGCCCGCCGAGGAGGTCGAGGAAGTCACGGACGGCGCGGGCAGTGCTTCAGGGGAGCCCACCTACACCTGGAACGGCGAGGAGGTCTTCCGCGAGTACGGGAAGATGGGCAAGTCGCTGAAGAACATCGTCACCCCGGACGAGATGTACGAGAGCTACGGGGCCGACACCTTCCGCGTCTACGAGATGTCCATGGGCCCGCTCGACGTCTCCCGGCCGTGGGACACCCGCGCCGTCGTCGGCTCGCAGCGGTTCCTGCAGCGGCTGTGGCGCAACGTCGTCGACGAGCGCACCGGCGCCACCACCGTGGTCGACGCCCCGGCCGACGAGGCGACCCGCCGCCTGGTGGCCCGCACGATCGCCGACGTCGAGACCGAGATGTCCGCGATGCGTGTCAACACCGCCATCGCCAAGATGATCGTGCTCAACAACCACCTCACCTCGCTCGACGCCGTGCCGCGCGAGGCGGTCGAGCCGCTGGTGCTGATGCTGGCGCCCGTCGCCCCGCACATCGCCGAGGAGCTGTGGTCGCGCCTGGGGCACCCCGAGTCCCTCGCGCACGAGCCGTTCCCGACGGCGGACCCCGCCCTGCTGGTGGAGGACACCGTGACCTGCGTGGTCCAGGTGGCGGGCAAGGTCCGCGACCGTCTCGAGGTGCCCGCCTCCATCGGCGAGGACGACCTCAAGGCGCTGGCCCTGGACTCCGCCGCCGTCCTGCGGACGCTGGGGGACAAGGGCGTGCGCACGGTGATCGTGCGGGTGCCGAAGCTGGTCAACATCGTGCCCGCGAGGTAGCGGCGCCCGGGCGCCCCGCCGTCCGCACGGCGGCGGGGCGCCTGCGCCCCCTTCCGGGCCGCGAGAGCCCGCCCGACCGCCGGGTGGACGCGCAAGCCGGAGCGCGCGCGATGGGGGACAGTAGGGGCAGTACCGACCGGCGACCCAGGAGCGACCCGATGGAGACTGCCTCCGACCAGAAGCGCGCGAGCGTCCAGCGCGGCGACCTCGACGGCGAGCCGACATGGGTGCTGACCCATCCCGACGGGGCCCGGCTGGAGGTCGCGGAGCGCGGCGCCACGCTGCTGTCGTGGCAGGCGCCCGGCGCCGACGGCACGCCGGTCGACCTCGTGGACGGCTACCTCTCCGCCGCCGAGCTGAGCGCCCAGGACGGCTACCGCGGCGCCGTGCTGGCGCCGTGGACGAACCGGGTCCGGGGTGCCAGCTACTCCTTCGACGGGGCGGAGCACCGCCTCGAGCCCGCGGCCACCGGGCGGGACGAGGCCCTGCACGGGCTGCTGACGCAGGCGCGGTGGAGGCGGGCGGCGGCCACCTTCTCCGACAGCGACCGCATGCTGCGGCTGACGGCCACCATCGACCCGGACACGTACCCGGGCTACCCGTTCTCGCTCGAGGTCACCGCGACGTACTCCCTGGGCCTCGGCTCGGAGGGCGAGTCGCGCCTCGGGCTCGAGCTCGTCGCCGTCAACACCGGTGAAGCGCCGGCGCCCGTGGCCCTGGGCTGGCACCCGTACCTGCGCCTGCCCGGCCACGAGACCATCGACGACCTCGTGCTCGAGATCCCGGCCCGCTCCCGCGTGCTCACCGACTTCTCGCTCATCCCGCTGCCCGGCGAGCAGGCCTACGCGGGCGTCGCGGCGCCCGTGCGCTACGCGCCGCTGGGCGGGACGCGGCTTGACGACGCCTTCACCCACCTGGTGCCCGACGACGGCGGCGTCGTCGCGACGGTGCTGCGCTCGACGCGCACCGGCGAGAGCCTGACCGTGGAGCAGGAGCCTGTGCAGGCCACGGTCGTGCACGTGTTCACCGGCGACGCGCTCGTCCGCGGAGCCCGCGCGTCCGTCGCCGTCGAGCCGTGCCAGACCATGGCCGACGCCTTCAACCGCCCCGACTCCGCCGACGCCGTGGTGCTCGCGCCGGGCCAGGCGCGCCAGCTCGTCAGCGACATCGTCTACCGCCGCCCGGAGGGCCAGGCCTGAGGGCTCAACTCCCGAACAGCTGGGCGACGGCCGCGTCGGCCCGCTCCAGCTCGCCGCGGTCGAACGTCGAGGTGGTCACCATGACCTCGTCGGCACTCGTGCGCCGGACCAGCGCCGCGAGCTCCTCGGCCACCTCCACCGGTGTGCCGTGCACCGCCTGGTCGTAGAACGCCGCCACGCTCTCGCGCTGCTTGGCGGTCAGGGCGCGCTCCCGCACCGCCGCGGCCGGCTCCAGCGGCGGGAAGGCCCCGGTGGCGCGCGAGGCGGCCATCGCCCAGGCGTCGGGGAGCAGCAGCTCCGCCGCACGCGCCCGGGACCCGGCGACCATGACGTTGACGCTCGCGATGACGTACGGGCGGGCGCCGTCGCCGGCCGTGAACTCCGCCCGGTAGCGCTCCAGCGCCGCGGGGAACGCCAGGACGGGCCCACCCACCACCACGGGCAGGCCGGCCCGGGCCGCCAGGCGCAGCCCCTTGCCGCTGGCGAGGACGAACACCGGCGGGGGAGAGGCGACGGCGGGTCGCGCGGTGACCGGCCCGCGGCCCCCGAGGAACGCGCGCACCGCGGCCACGTCGCCCAGGAAGTCCTCCGGGTCCGACTCCGTCACGCCGAGCGCCTCGCGCACCGGGGCGCTGAACCCGAGCGAACGGCCGAGCCCGAGGTCGATGCGACCCGGATGGAGGCTCTCCAGCACCGCGAACTGCTCGGCGACGACGAGCGGGGCGTGGTTGGGCAGCATCACCCCGCCGGACCCGACCCGGATGCGCTCCGTCCGGGCGGCCACGGCCGCGGCCAGGACGGCGGGGCTGCCGCTGGCGATGCCCGGCACGGCGTGGTGCTCCGCGACCCAGAAGCGGTGGTAGCCGAGCTCCTCGGCGCGCCGGGCGCGCTCCACCGTCGCCCGCACCGCGAGGGCGTCGGGCTCGCCGGCACGGGTGCGGGAGCGGTCGAGCAGCGAGAGCGGCACGTCGAGGGCGGGCATCGAAGACTGCAACCAGACGACCACGCAGGCTATTTCGGCGCTACCTCGCCGCCCCGGTGCGGGGCCCCACGGGCAGGGACCTAGGGTGAGGACATGGATCCGGACGTCGCCGTCGTCACCGACTCGACCGCGAGCCTGCCCGACGACGTGGCCCGGGCCTACGGCATCACGGTGGTGCCGCTGCACGTCGTCGTCGACGGCGTCCAGCGCGGGGACGACGCCGCCGGCAGCGCGGCCCTCGCCGAGCGGATGGCGGCCGGTGCGGAGGTCAGCACCTCCCAGCCCTCCGCCGCGGAGCTCGCCGACGCCATGCGCGCCGCCGCGCGGGGCCGTCGCGAGGTCGTGAGCATCCACCTGTCCGGGGACCTGTCCGGCACCGTCTCCGGCGCCCGGCAGGCGGCGGCCCGCCTCGCGACCGAGGGCGTGCGCGTCCACGTCATCGACTCGCGCACGGTGGCGGGCGGGACCGGGCTGGCGGCGGTCGCGGCCGCGGAGGCCGCCGCGGCGGGGCGCCGCGCCGAGCAGGTGGTGGCGGTGGCCCGGGAGACCGCGGCGAAGACCACCGTCCTCTTCGTCGTCCCCGACCTCACGTTCCTCCAGCGCGGCGGCCGCGTCGGCGCGGGGACCGCGAAGATCGGCACCGCGCTCGGCATCCGCCCGGTCCTGGGCATGGCGGACGGCCGCATCGTCGTGGTGGAGACGGTGCGCGGGCTGGCCCGGGCCCGCCGCCGGGTGGTCGCCAGGGCCGCGCAGGCAGCCGGCGGGCCGGGCGCCCGCGTGCCCCACCCGCCTGCCGTGCGGGTGCGCCTGGCCGTGCACCACTTCGGCGCCGCCGAGGCGGCGGTGGAGCTGCAGGAGCAGCTCGCGGCGGAGCTGGCCGGCACCGGCGCGATCGTGGCCGAGACGCTGCGCAGCGAGCTGACGGCGGTCGTCGGCGCGCACGTCGGACCCGGCGTGCTCGGCGTGGTGGTCGCGCCCGCGGAGGGTCCACAGCGCAGCGGGTGACGCGCCCGCGTCCACACCCGGCGGCGACGGCGCCCCCTCCGGGTCCGTGCCGCGCCGTACGTTCCGGCGGGTGGAGTCCCGGCGGAATGATCGGCTGCGGGCGCTGACGCGCGCCGCCTACACGGCGACGGCGGGGCACCTGGAGATCTCCCCGGAGGACGACGGCCCCGGACCGGTGCGCCGACGCTGGGCGCCGAGCGCCCGGGCCGCCCTGGCCGCCGGCGCGGGCGTGGTCGCCCTGGGCGCGGGGCTCGGCGTGTGGGCCTTGGTCGGCGCGCCGCCGCCGGCGCAGCCCCTGCCCGGCCCGGACACGACCGTGTCGGAGGCCGGGGACGAGGGCAGGGCCCAGCCGGCCGGGCCCGGCGAGCAGGGACCGGCGGAGCCGGCGCCCGCGGCAGGCACGGCCCCGTCGGCGGGGGCAGGGTCGGCCACGCCCGGCGTCGTCGTCGTGCACGTGGCCGGCGCCGTCGCCAGGCCGGGCGTCGTCGAGCTGGCCGCGGGCGCCCGGGTGGGCGAGGCGGTGGACGCCGCCGGCGGCGCCACGCCCGAGGCGGAGCTCGCCGCCGTCAACCTGGCCCGGCTGCTCGTGGACGGCGAGCAGGTGTACCTGCCGCGGGTGGGCGAGCAGCTGCCCGGCTCGCAGGCCGGGGCGGGCCCGGCCGGCCCCGCGGGCGGAGGTCCCGGCGCAGCGGCGAGCGACGGCGGGACCGGTGGCGGTTCCGGCGCACCGGCCGGCGGCGCGCCGGTGAACCTCAACACGGCCACCGCCGCGGACCTCGACGGCCTTCCCGGCGTCGGACCGGCCATCGCCGAGCGGATCCTCCAGTGGCGCGAGCTCAACGGCCCCTTCACGACGGTGGACGACCTCGACGCCGTGCCGGGGATCGGCCCCGCCACGATGGAGCGGCTGCGCCCCCTGGTGGCGGTGTGAGCGGCGACGGGGCGAGCAGGTCCCGGGCGCCGCGGCCGCCGCCCCTGGACCTGAGGCTGGTGCCCGCGGCGCTGACCGCGTGGTCCGGCGCCTCCCTCGCGGTCACGCGCCCCGCTGCGGAGCTGCTGCTTGCGGCGGGGCTCGCGACGGCGGGGATCGCCGCCCTCGCCGCGGGGCTCCTGCGGCGCGGCGGCGCCGGAACCTGGCGGCGCGGGCCGCGGCAGGGCCCGCTCGCGCCCCGCCACCGCGGTGCCCCCGCCGGCCCGGCCACGGTCCTGCTGGCGGCGGCCGTGCTCCTCGCCGTGCTGCTGAGCGCGGCCCCCCGGGTGCACGAGCGCGAGAGCGGGCTGCTGGCCGAGCTGACGGAGCTGGGCGCCAGCGCGGTCCTGACCGGCCGGGTGGCCACCGAGCCGCGGCCGGTCGCGCCGCGGGAGTGGGAGGCGGCGCCCCGCCAGCGCCTGGAGCTGACGGTCGAGGAGGTCCGCGGGCGCGGTCAGGTGGCGCGTGCCCGGACGTCCGTGGTGGTGGTCGGCCCGGACGGGTGGTCCGGGGTCCGGCTGGGGGAGCGCGTGCGCCTGAGAGCCACGCTCGTGGCCACAGAGCCGGGCGACGCCGCGGCGGCCCTCGCCGTCACCGCGGACCCGCCCCGCCCGGCCGGCGGCGCCCGCTGGCCCCTGACGGCGGTGAACCGGCTCCGTGGCGCCCTCGGCGCGGTCACCGCCGACCTCTCGCCCCAGGCGCGCGGGCTCGTGCCCGGCATCGCCGTCGGCGACGACCGCGCCCTGCCCCCGGACCTCGCCGCGGACATGCGGGCGACGTCCCTGACCCACCTCACCGCCGTCTCCGGCGCCCACGTCGCCATCGTGCTCGGTGCCGTGCTCGGGGCGCTGGCGTGGGCGCCCCGGCGGTGGCGCTCCGCGGGCGCGGCGCTGGCACTCGTGGCGTTCGTGACCCTGGTGCGCCCCGAGGCGAGCGTGCTCCGCGCCGCCGCGATGGGCGCCGTCGTGCTGGCCGCGCTCCTGCTCGGCCGGCCCGCCCGCGCCCTGCCGGGGCTGTGCGCCGCCGTCGTGGCGCTCGTGGTGGCCGACCCGTGGCTCGCGCGGTCGTACGGGTTCGCGCTGTCGGTGCTGGCGACGGCGGGGCTGGTGCTGCTCGCGCGGCCCTGGGCACGGTGGCTCTCTCACCTGCTGCCGCGGTGGCTCGCCACCGCCGTGGCGATACCGGCGGCCGCGCAGGCGATGTGCGGGCCGGTGGTCGTGCTGCTCAGCCCGGCACTGAGCCCGTACGCCGTGCCCGCGAACCTGCTCGCCGCGCCGGCCGTGCCGCCCGCGACGGTGCTGGGCGTGGCCGCGACGCTGCTCGCGCCGGCCTGGCCAGGCGGGGCGCACGCCCTTGCCGTGCTGGCGTCGGGCTGCACGTGGTGGATCGCGACGGTCGCCCGCACGCTGGCACGGCTGCCCGGCGCGCAGCTGCCCTGGCCGCCCGGCGCGACCGGTGCCCTCGCCCTGGTCGTCGTCTCGGCGGTCGTGGTGGCGCTCCTGGCCCGGGCCGGCCCGCGCCGGCTCGGGTGGCGGGCGGTGGTGCCCCTGGCCGCCGTCGCGGCCGTCCTCCTGCTGCCGGGCCCCCGGTGGGTGACCTCCTGGCTGCCCGACGGCTGGCCGCCGCGCGGGTGGCTCGCCCTGCAGTGCGACGTCGGGCAGGGCGGCGCGTTCCTCGTCCGCTCCGGCGAGGGCGCCGCGGTGATGGTCGACGTCGGCCCGGCGGGCGGTGCGGCCGCGGGCTGCCTGCGCGCCGCCGGGGTGGAGCGCCTCGAGCTCCTCGTGCTCACCCACGCCCACGCCGACCACGTCGGCGGTCTCGGCGACGTCCTCGCCGCCGTGGCGGTGGACCGCGTGCTGCTGGGCCCCGGCCCGGAGCCGGCGCAGACCGTGGCCGCCGTGCTGCGGCAGCTCGAGGGCGTGCCCACCGCGAGGCCCGTGGCCGACGGCGGCACGGCCGCGGGCACCGCCGGCACGATCGCGTGGGAGGTGCTGTGGCCGCCGGCCGCCGGCGTGCGTGCGCTCCCGGGACCCGACGGCGTCAACGACCTCTCCCTGGCCCTCCGGCTGCGGGCGCCGGGGCTGGACGTCCTCGTGCCCGGCGACCTCGAGCACGCCGGCCAGGCGGGCCTGCTCGCTCGCCTGCGCGCCCGGGCCCCCGACCCGGCCGACGTGGTGGCCGTCGCGCACCACGGGTCCGCGCGGCAGGATCCGGCCCTCGCGGCCTGGCTCCGCCCGCGCCTGGCCGTGGTGAGCGTGGGGTCGGACAACGACTACGGGCACCCGGCGCCGAGCGCCCTGCACCTCTACGAGAGCACCGGGGCGGTGGTGCTGCGCACGGACCTGTGCGGCGCCATCGCGGTGGTGCCCGACGGCGACGGCCTGGCGGCGGTCTCGGGCTGCCCGCCGTAGCCGCCGGACGACGTACCCGGTCACCGGCTCGCACAGCGTGTCGGCGCCACGTGGCACCCTAGGGCTGTGCCTCCCTCCCGCCGCAAGCAGCCCGCCGCCCCCGGACTCTCGTGGGACCAGGTGGAGCTGGCGCCTGTGGTGCTGGTGAGGGGCCCGGAGTCGCTGCTCGCCGACCGGGCGGTCGACCGGCTGCTGGAGCAGGCGCGGGAGCGGGACGCGAACGTCGAGATCACCCGGCTGGAGGCCGCCGCGTACGAGCGCGGCGTGCTGGAGTCGGTGGCGAGCCCCTCTTTGTTCGGCGAGCAGCGGTGCCTGGTGGTCGAGGGCGCCGAGGCAATGACGGACGCGTTCCTCGACGACGCCCTGGCCTACCTGAGATCCGCCCCCGACGACGTCTGGCTGGTCGTCCGGCACAACGGCGGGCAGCGCGGCAAGAAGCTGCTCGACGCGATCGGCGCGGCGGGGTTCCCCGTCGTCGCGTGCGAGACCATCAAGCGCGACGGCGACAAGGCGGACTTCGTGCGGGCGGACTTCCGGCGCGCGCGCCGCAAGGTCGACGCCGACGCCGTGCAGGCGCTCGTCGAGGCGGTCGGCGCGGACCTGCGCGAGCTGGGCGCCGCCACCAGCCAGCTCCTCGCGGACACGACCGGTGCGGTCACCGCGGAGGTGGTGCTCCGCTACTACGGCGGCCGGGTCGAGGCGACCGGCTTCCGGGTGGCCGACGCCGCCATCGCCGGCCACGCGGGCGAGGCGGTGGCGCTGCTGCGCCACGCCGTCGCCACCGGAACGGGCCCGGTGCCGGTCGTCGCGGCGCTGGCGGCCAAGCTGCGGACGCTCGCCAAGGTCGCCGCGACGCGCGGCCGGGCGGGCGTGTCCGTGGGCGACCTGGGGCTGGCGCCGTGGCAGGTGGACCGGGCGAGGCGTGACCTGGCGGGCTGGACGCCGGAGGGGCTGGCGCAGGCGATCACGGCCGTCGCGGCTGCCGACGCCGAGGTCAAGGGCGCCGGCCGCGACCCCGTGTTCGCCGTCGAGCGCGCTGTGCTGCGTGTGGCGGCCGCACACCGGCACTGACGCCGCCGCACCCGGCGGAGCAGACGGCCGCACGCGTATGCAGAAGCGGGCCGGCGGCACCCGTGAGTGCCGCCGGCCCGCCCCGGGTCGCGCCGGGATCAGGCGGTGACGGACGCGGGCGCGAACTGGCCCGCGCGCACGGCCTCCATGGCCTTGGTCCAGGTGACGAGCTGGTCGAGCATCGGCTGCACCGAGCCGGTGGAGGGCTCCGTGGGGGTGAAGACCGAGAAGTTCTCGAAGTCGGTGAACAGCGACAGCAGCACGGCGTTGCGCACGTGGGCGACCTGCATCTCGGAGAGGATGCCGCGCAGGTGCTCGACGGCGCGGGCGCCGCCGGCGGAGCCGTAGGAGACGAACCCGGCGGCCTTGTTGTTCACCTCCGTGGCGAGGTAGTCCAGCGCGTTCTTCAGGGCGCCGGTGATGGAGTGGTTGTACTCGGAGACGACGAAGACGAAGCCGTCGAACTCGGCCATCTTCGCCGACCAGGCCTGGCCCTCGGCGGACGCGGCGGGACCCCACGCCGGCGGGGTGGCCTCCTGCCACACCGGGAGGTTGAAGTCGGCGATGTCGACGACCTCGAACTCGGCGTCGGTGCGCTGGTCGGCGATGGACCTCACCCAGTTGGCGACGTTCAGGCTCTGACGGCCGGGTCGCACGCTGCCGGTGACGATGGCGATCTTGGTCATGGTTCTCCTTGGTCGTGACTGCTCTTCACCGACGGTCAGGGCCGCCGGACGTCGATGACAATGCATGCATCCGCCCGCCCATTCCCCGCGGGGGCGAGTGCGAGAAGCGTCACACCTGGCCATTCGTCGGGTGTCGGCGTGGGCGGGCGCGACGTCGGCAAGTGTCACGGCGCTACCCTCGGCGGCGTGATCGAACGGTTCCGGGTGGTCCCCGCGGCCTACGGTTTCTGATGAAAGAGGTGGGCCAGGTGCCCGAGGAGACACGTCCCGGCGCGCAGGCGCCCGCCCCCGGCCGCACCGCACGGTTGGACCGGCTGCCGCTCACGCGCGAGCACGGCCGCCTGCTGGTCGGCTCCGGCGTCGGCTGGGCGCTGGACGCGATGGACGTCGGCCTCATCTCCTTCGTCATGGCCGCCCTGGCGGTGCAGTGGGGGCTGGACAGCACCACGCTGAGCCTGATCGGGTCCATCGGCTTCGTCGGCATGGCGGTGGGTGCCAGCCTCGGTGGCCTGCTCGCCGACCGGATCGGCCGCCGCAACGTCTTCGCCGTCACGCTGCTCGTCTACGGCCTCGCGACCGGCGCCTCCGCCCTGGCCACGTCGGTCGCGGCGCTGCTGGTGCTGCGCTTCGTCGTCGGGCTCGGGCTCGGCTCCGAGCTGCCCGTGGCGTCGACGCTGGTCAGCGAGTACGCGCCGACAAAGGTGCGCGGGCGCCTCGTCGTCATCCTCGAGGCGTTCTGGGCGGTGGGCTGGCTGCTGGCGGCGCTCATCGGGTACTTCGTCGTCGCCGGCAGCGACGACGGGTGGCGCTGGGCCCTGGCGCTGGGCGCCGTGCCGGCGCTCTACGCGCTGTACGTGCGCCGTTCCATCCCCGAGTCCGTGCGGTTCCTGGAGTCCCGCGGCCGGCACGACGAGGCGGAGCGGGCGGTGAGCGCCTTCGAGCGCTCGGCGCCGCTGTTCCGCCAGGACGCGGGCCGGCCCGTCACCCCGGGCGCCGTGGAACCCGCGGTCGCCGCGCAGACCGGCCGGGCCGCGACCATGACGGAGGTGCCCGCCACGCCGGCGGGCGTCCCCGTCGTCACCCCCGAGGCGGCGCCGCTGGGGACCGCCGCGGCCGCGCCGTCCGGGCTGCGCGGCTTCCGGACGCTGTGGGCGCCGGCGCTGCGCACGCGGACCCTGGGCCTGTGGCTGGTGTGGTTCTTCGTGAACTTCGCCTACTACGGCGCCTTCACGTGGCTGCCCACCCTGCTCGTGGCCGACGGGATGAGCATGGTCAGGTCCTTCGGCTACACCGTCATCATCACCACGGCGCAGCTGCCGGGCTACGCCGCGGCCGCCTACCTCATCGAGCGGTGGGGACGCCGGCCCACGCTCGCGACCTTCCTCGTGGGCTCGGCCGTGGCGGCGCTGCTCTTCGCCGTCGCGAGCACCCCGGCCGGGGTGATCACGGCCGGCTGCCTGCTGTCCTTCTTCTGCCTGGGCGCCTGGGGCGCCCTCTACGCCGTGACCCCGGAGATGTACCCGACGGCGGTGCGCGGCACCGGCGCCGGCTGGGCCGCCGGCTTCGGGCGCATCGCCTCGATCCTCGCGCCCCTCGCGGTCCCGGTGCTGGCCCGCGCGGGCGACATCTGGCTGATCTTCACCGTCTTCGCCGGCGCCTTCGTCATCGCCGCGGGCGCGGCGCTGCTGCTGAAGGAGCGGAAGGGCCTCGCGCTGCAGCAGTGACAGCGGCCGGGCGGGCCCAGCCGCAGGCGTGCGCCGACCGTTCATCTCGCCGCCGCGTGACCCACCCGGACCGGTAACCGGACGGTCACCGGTGGCAGCCACGGTGGCCCTGTGCGCGTCGCGGTCGTGACCGAGTCCTTCCTGCCCTCCGCCAACGGTGTGACCACCTCCGTCCTGCGGGTCCTCGACCATCTCGGGGAGGGCGGGCACGCGGCGGTGATCGTGTGCCCCGCCCCGGCGCCCCGCGCCTACGCGGGGTTCCCGGTGGTCGCGGTGCCCGCCGTCACCTACCGCGGCTTCCGCGCCGGCATCCCCGCCGCCGCGGTGTCGCGCGCCCTCGACGGCTTCCGCCCCGACGTCGTGCACGCCGCGTCGCCGTTCGGCCTCGGCGCCCAGGCCCTCATCCTCGCCCGGCGGCGCGCGCTCCCCACGGTGGCCGTCTTCCAGACCGACGTGGCCGGCTTCGCCCGGCGCCACGGCCTCACCGCCACCGCACCGGGGATCTGGCGGTGGCTGCGGTACGTCCACTCGTGCGCCGACATCACGCTCGCGCCGTCGACGGCGACGCTCGCAGACCTCGACGCCCACGGCATCGAGCGCGCCCGCTGGTGGGGCCGGGGCGTCGACGCGCGGACCTTCCACCCCCGGCACCGCGCGTCGGCCGAGGGAGCCGCCCTGCGCGCGCGGCTGCTGGAGGGAGCGCCGGCGGGCACGGTGCTGGTGGGGTACGTGGGCCGGGTCGCCCAGGAGAAGCGGGTGGAGCGCCTGGCCGCCCTGGCGCGGCTGCAGCGGGTCCGGCTCGTCGTGGTTGGCGACGGGCCCTCCCGGCCCGGGCTGGAGCGGGCCCTCGCGGGCACGGGCGCGCGGATGCTCGGCAGGCTCGACGGCGAGGCGCTCGCCCGCGCGTACGCCGCTCTGGACGTCTTCGTCCACACCGGCACCACGGAGACCTTCGGCCAGACGCTGCAGGAGGCCATGGCCAGCGGCCTGCCGGTCGTGGCCCCCGCGGCCGGCGGACCGCTGGACGTGGTCGCCTCCGGCGAGACCGGGTACCTGTACGCCCCGGAGGACGACGCCGCCATGGCCGGCGCCGTCAGGGCACTCGTCGCGGACCCGGCGATGCGTGCGCGCATGGGCGAGGCCGGGCGACGGCGGGTGCTGCCGCGGTCGTGGACCGCGCTGGGGGACGCGCTGCTCGGTCACTACGACGAGGCGATCGCCGCGGCCCGGAGCGCCGTCCCGTGACGGGGCGGTGGTGCCGCGCGTGCCGGACGCGCGGCGAGGGCCGCCGTCCGGTGGAACGACGATGGCGCCGCACCCCGGAGGGTGCGGCGCCATCGGTGCTGGCTCACGGCCCGGCGGCCGCGCGGCCGGTCAGGCTCAGAGGCCGCCGACCTGCTTGGCCAGCTTGGACTTGCGGTTCGCGGCCTGGTTGGCGTGGATGACGCCCTTGCTCGCGGCCTTGTCGAGCTTGCGGCCGGCGACCTTCAGGGCCTCCGTCGCCGCGTCCTTGTCACCGGCCACGACGGCCTCGCGAACCCGACGCACGTGCGTCTTGAGCTCGGACTTCACGGCCTTGTTGCGCAGGCGCGCGCGCTCGTTGGTGCGGATGCGCTTGATCTGGGACTTGATGTTCGCCACGTATGGACTCTCTCTGCGTTCGCCGAAGCGATCTGTCTACGGTCGTTGAGGGATGTGCCGCGACCGGGACTGGGGCGTGGGGGTACCTCGTGGTTGGTCGGTGGCCGGGCCGCCGCCGACCGGGCGGCAACCCAAGCAGGCACGATACCAGCCGGTCGGCGGCCGGGCGAGGCCGCCGCGGGTGACCGGCGTCCCATTGGCGCCCGTGATCCGCTCGCAGGCCTGCGGCACCGGCCGCGGAGCACCCGTCGCGTCGTCCGCCGGACGGCTCAGCGGTAGAGCTCGCGCAGCGCCGCGGCGACCTCGTCGAAGCGGCGGGCGTCGAGGGCCGCGCCCTGCCGCCGGACGGCCTCGGGGTCCACCCAGAGCAGCCGGTCGACGCGGACCTCGCTCTCCCGGCCGCGGGCGTCCCACCCGCCCGAACCGACGTCGACCCACCGCCGTCCCCACCGCGCCTCGTCGGTGGCGTCCCGGTCGTGGTCCTTGGACGTCATCTGGGCGACGACGAGCCCGGCGCCCTCGCGCGCGAGCACCAGGACCGGACGGTCCTTGCCCTGGTCTGGATCGTCCTCGTAGGGCACCCAGGTCCACACGACCTCGCCCGGGTCCGGCTGGTCGTCGCCTTGCGGGGCGTAGCTCAGCTCCGGCAGCCCGAGCCGGGCGACGTCGTACTCGACGGTGTCCCGGGAAGCGGCCTCGACCTGCCGCACGCCCCGGCTGGCGGTGGGGTAGGTCGCCCCACGCGGGCCCGCGTCCTGCGCCGGCCGGTGCCGCGTGCCGGCGTCGGGGGCGGGCAGGCGCGCGCCGTCGTCGCGGCCTCGGCGGCCCCCGGCGCGTCGCTCGGCAGCGGCGCGGGTGAGGACCGTCGACGCGGCACGGCCGGCGAGACGGAGGGCACGGCGGAGGGTGGGGTTCATGGCGGCAACCTAACCGCCCGGCCGCTCCCGCCGCTCGGCACGAGCGCGCAACATGCCCGGCGGTAGTGTCCGGTGCATGAGCGACCTCTTCGAGAGGTACCCCACCGGGGCGGCGTGGGACGAGGTCGTGGGTCCGGACGGCATCCGGCCGCCCTACAACCACGTGCACGCGGAGCTCGACGCCCTGACCACCGGCGAGCTGCGCTCCCGCGCGGAGTCCCTGAGACGGTCCTCCCTGGCGCAGGGCGTCGACGTCGCGGGCGAGGTGCGGCCCTTCCCGCTCGACATCGTCCCGCGGGTCATCACCGCAAGGGAGTGGGGCGCCCTGGCGCCCGGCGTGGCGCAGCGGGTGCGGGCGCTGGAGGCCCTGCTCGACGACGTCTACGGTCGCCAGCGGGTGGTGGCCGACGGAGTGCTGCCGCGCGCCGTCGTCGTCTCCTCCGCCCGCTTCACCCGGGCCGCCCGCGGCATCCTCCCGCCGAACGGGGTGCGCGTGCACGTCGCCGGCATCGACGTCGTCCGGGACGGCGCGGACCGCTGGCGGGTGCTCGACGACAACGTGCGCGTGCCCTCCGGGGTGAGCCACGTGCTGTCCAACCGCCGCGCCCTGGCGCAGTCCTTCCCCGAGCTCATCGCGAGCCTGGCGGTGCGCCCCGTCGCGGACCACCCGCAGCGGCTGCTGCACGCCCTGAGGGCGAGCGCGCCGGAGGGCGTGGACGACCCCGTCGTCGTCGTCCTGACGCCCGGCGTGCACAGCTCGGCCTACCACGAGCACTCGCTGCTCGCGCGGCTCATGGGCGTCGAGCTCGTCGAGGGGCGCGACCTCTTCGTGGCCGGCGGCCGCGTCTACATGCGCACCACCGCGGGCCGCCGGCGCGTCGACGTCGTCTACCGCCGCGTCGACGACGACTTCATCGACCCGGTGGTGCTCCGGCCCGACTCCCTGCTCGGCTGTCCGGGACTGCTCGGGGTGGCGCGCGCCGGCAACGTCACCCTCGCCAACGCCGTGGGCAACGGCGTCGCGGACGACAAGCTGGTCTACACGTACGTGCCCGACCTCATCCGGTACTACCTGGGCGAGGAGCCGATCCTGGAGAACGTCGACACCTGGCGCCTCGGGGAGCCGGCGGCACTGGAGGAGGTGTGCGACCGGCTCGAGGAGCTGGTGGTCAAGCCGGTGGACGGCTCGGGCGGCACGGGCATCGTCATCGGCCCGGCCGCGAGCCGCGACGAGCTCGACGCCGTCCGGCGGCGCCTGCGCCGCGACCCGCGCGGCTGGATCGCCCAGCCGGTGGTCCAGCTGTCCACCCTGCCGACGCTGGCCGGGGACAAGGTCCGGCCGCGGCACGTGGACCTGCGCGCCTTCGCCGTGAACGACGGCGAGAAGGTCTGGGTGCTCCCAGGCGGGCTGACCCGGGTGGCGCTGCGGGAGGGCCAGCTCGTCGTCAGCTCATCGCGGGGCGGCGGGTCGAAGGACACCTGGGTGCTCGGCGAGCGGCGGGCCCCGGGCCACCGGGGCGCGCCCGACGCCGCCGCGACGCCGGCCGCGGAGCGGCCCGTCGTCGCGGGCGTGCCGAGGGACGGCCACGACGACGGCGGCAGCGCCGCGCGAGCAGCAGGTCGGGGCGCGCCGCGCGGCGAAGGGGGTGGCGTGATGCTCAGCCGCATCGCCGAGTCGCTGTTCTCGATCGGCCGGTACGTCGAGCGCGCCGACGGCACCGCCCGCCTCCTCGACGTGCACCTGCAGCTGCTGCTGGAGGACCCCCGGGTGGAGGAGGAGACGGCCTGCCGGTCGCTGCTGGCGATCATGGACCTGCCCGGGCCCGCGGACGGGACGGTCGGCCGGCGGTACGTGCTCGACCGGCTCGCCTACGACCGGGCGGCGCCGGCCTCGGTCGCCGGCGCGCTCGGCGCCGCCCGCGAGGCCGCCGGCCGGGCGCGCGAGGTGATCTCCACCGAGCTGTGGGAGTGCCTCAGCACCACCTGGAACACGCTCCCCGCGATGACGCGCGGGCGCCGCGCCCACGACTACCTCCACTGGGTGCGGGAGCGGGCCGCCGTCGTGGCCGGCGTCGTCGACTCCGCCACCGGCCGGGACCACACCTGGCAGTTCCTCGTGCTGGGCCGCTCCGTCGAGCGCGCCGACATGACGGCGCGGCTGGTGGCCTCCCGCGCCGTCGCAGGGGGGCCCACGTGGGGGACGCTGCTGCGCTCGTGCGGCGCGTACGAGGCCTTCCTCCACACCTACCGCGGGCGCATCGGCGACGCGCAGGCGGCCCAGTTCCTGCTGGTCGACCGCCACCTGCCGCGCTCGGTGGTCCACGCGCTCGACCGGGCGGAGCGGTGCCTGGCCGCGATCGAGGGCCCGCAGGCCACGCCCGGGGTCCAGGAGGACGCCGCGCGCATCCTCGGACGGGCCCGCTCGCACCTGGAGTACCTGCCGATGGCCCAGCTGCAGACGAACCTGCTCGGCGAGATGGAGACGGTCAAGGTGGCCTGCTCGCGCGCCTCCGACGCCGTCCGCGCCCGGTACTTCCTCGGCGAGCCGACCGACTGGGTGGGGGAGCGGCCGTGACGACCCTGCACGTGCGCCACAGCACCTCCTTCGCCTACTCGCGGCCCGTGCACGCCTCCTACAACGAGACCCGGCTCCGCCCCGCCGCGCTGGCCGGTCAGCGGGTCCTGGAGTCCAGCCTCGAGGTCACCCCGCTGAGCTGGCACGGGGAGTACCGCGACTACTGGGGCACCCGTGTCGACATGCTCGAGGTCATCACGCCGCACGAGTCCCTCACCGTCGTCGCGGACGCGCGGGTGGAGCGCGACGACGCCCCGCAGCGGGTGGTCGGGTGCGACTGGTCGGCGCTGCGGGCGCCGGCGCTGGAGGACCGGATGAGCGAGCTCCTCATGCCCACCGCGACGACCGCGCCGGACCCGACGCTGGTGGAGCTCGCCCACGAGCAGGCGCGCGGGCTGGACGTGCACCAGGCGGCGACCGCGGTGTGCGACGGCCTGCGCGACCAGATGGGGTACGTGCACGGGGTGACCGGCGTGCACACGCGCGCGGCCGAGGCCTGGCAGACCCGCAAGGGGGTGTGCCAGGACATCGCCCACCTCGCCGTCGGCGCGCTGCGGAGCCTGGGCATCCCCGCCAGGTACGTCTCGGGGTACCTGCACCCCCTGGCGGGCGCCGAGCCCGGGCGGCCGGCGGTGGGCCAGTCGCACGCCTGGGTGGAGTTCTGGTCCGGGGAGTGGTTTGGCTACGACCCGACCAACGGCATCGAGGTGGGCCCGAACCATGTGGTGGTGGCGCGCGGGCGGGAGTACGGCGACGTCACGCCGCTGCGCGGGGTCTACTCCGGCGGCGGGGCCGCGAGCCAGCGGGTGGAGGTGCTCATCACGATCGTCGGCTGAGGCGCGCGCCGTCGCGCGCGTGGGGAGCTGGTTGGAGGGCATGAGGCGCGCCTCGGGAGATGTACGGGACGGGCCTTCGGCCCTGACGGGGCGGGAGTCAGCCGACGAGCAGCAGCACCGCCGTGACGACGGACGCCACGGCGGAGACCGGCACCGCCGCCACGGTGCCCACCAGCGCCACGAGCGTGACCCGGAGGTCGTCCTTGAGGTAGGGCGCGTTGACGGTGCCCCCGGCGGCGCGCACCGCGGCACGCTGTGCGGCCTCTACGCGCGGCAGGAACCGCGCGGTCCGGATGGAGCTCTCCACCAGTGCGCCGTTGATGGCCTCGAGCTCCTCCTGCACCGGGTTCGGTGCGGCGCCGGCGACCACGACGTCGCGGGTGCCCACCACCGTGGGCCGCAGTGCGAGGCCTTGCGTGCGCGCCTGCAGCCGCTCGCGCCGGACCGCCAGCACGAGCACGGGCACGGCGAGCACACCCGCCAGCACGAGCGGGAACCAGGAGCCGCCGTCGCCGGCGAGGGTGTAGACGGCACCGAGGAGCGCCAGGACGCCGACGCCGAGGGCGGCGGCGGTCAGGAGCAGGCCCCCGGGACGCCGCGCGAGCCGCACGAGGACGGGCACCACCTGGTTGAGCACATCGCCGGCCGCCGTCATGCCCACCAGGCTCGCACGGCGCGAGGGGCAGCGGGCGGCGGCCTCGCCACGGGCGAACACGCGCGACGCCGTGGGACGCGATCGGCTGCCCCGCCGTCGCCGTGAGCTGGCCCGGGTCCGCGCGCCGGCGTCGACGTGGGACGATGGGGCGGAGTTCTGTCCGACCGTGCGCGCCCGGCGCGCACCGCGCGTAGAGGTAGCTGTGTCACCCATCCCGAGCCCGGCCCTGGCCGCGCAGATCAGCCCGGCGGCGACTCCGCCGGGGCTGCTGCGCAACTTCTGCATCATCGCCCACATCGACCACGGCAAGTCCACGCTGGCCGACCGGATGCTGCAGCTCACGGGCGTCGTCCAGGCCCGGGACATGCGGGCCCAGTACCTCGACCGGATGGACATCGAGCGCGAGCGGGGCATCACCATCAAGTCCCAGGCCGTGCGCATGCCCTGGCAGGTGGGGGAGCAGGCGTTCGCGCTGAACATGATCGACACGCCGGGGCACGTCGACTTCTCCTACGAGGTCAACCGCTCCCTGGCGGCGTGCGAGGGCGCCATCCTGCTGGTGGACGCCGCGCAGGGCATCGAGGCACAGACGCTGGCCAACCTGTACATGGCCCTGGAGAACGACCTCACGATCATCCCGGTGCTGAACAAGATCGACCTGCCCGCCGCCCAGCCGGAGAAGTACGCCGAGGAGCTCGCGGGGCTCATCGGCGGGGACCCGGCGGACTGCATGAAGGTCTCCGGCAAGACGGGTGAGGGCGTCACCGAGCTCCTCGACCGCATCGTCGCCGACATCCCGGCCCCGGTCGGGAACGCCGACGCGCCGTCCCGGGCCATGATCTTCGACTCGGTCTACGACACCTACCGCGGCGTCGTCACCTACGTCCGCGTCATCGACGGCAAGCTCTCCCCGCGCGAGCGCATCCAGATGATGAGCACGCGCGCCACCCACGAGCTGCTCGAGATCGGTGTCATCTCGCCCGAGCCCCTGCCGTCGGAGGGCCTGGGCGTCGGCGAGGTGGGCTACCTCATCACGGGCGTGAAGGACGTGCGCCAGTCGCGCGTCGGCGACACGGTCACGAACATGTCGAAGCCGGCGGCCGAGGCCCTCGGCGGGTACCGCGACCCCAAGCCCATGGTGTTCTCGGGCCTGTACCCGATCGACGGCTCGGACTACCCGGTGCTGCGCGACGCGCTGGACAAGCTCAAGCTCAACGACGCCGCGCTCGTCTACGAGCCGGAGACGTCCGTGGCCCTCGGCTTCGGCTTCCGGTGCGGGTTCCTCGGCCTGCTCCACCTGGAGATCGTGCGCGAGCGGCTCGAGCGCGAGTTCAACCTCGACCTCATCGCGACGGCGCCGAACGTCTCCTACGACGTCACCACCGAGGACGGCGCCACCGTCAAGGTGACCAACCCGAGCGAGTTCCCCGAGGGGAAGATCTCCACCATCCGCGAGCCCGTCGTGCGCGCGACGATCCTCGCGCCCTCGGAGTTCATCGGCGCGATCATGGAGCTCAGCCAGGGCAGGCGGGGCGCGCTTCGCGGCATGGACTACCTCTCCGAGGAGCGCGTCGAGATCCGCTACACGCTGCCGCTGGCCGAGATCGTCGGCGACTACTTCGACCAGCTCAAGTCCCGCACGCGTGGGTACGCGTCGCTCGACTACGAGCCGGACGGCGACCAGGAGGCCGACCTCGTGAAGGTCGACATCCTGCTCAACCACGAGCAGGTGGACGCCTTCTCCGCCATCGTGCACAAGGACAAGGCGTACAGCTACGGCGTGACGATGGCGGGCAAGCTCAAGGAGCTCATCCCGCGCCAGCAGTTCGAGGTGCCGATCCAGGCCGCGATCGGCTCGCGTGTCATCGCCCGCGAGACCATCCGCGCGCTGCGCAAGGACATGCTCGCCAAGTGCTACGGCGGTGACATCACCCGCAAGCGCAAGCTGCTCGAGAAGCAGAAGGAGGGCAAGAAGCGCATGAAGAACATCGGGCGCGTGGAGGTCCCGCAGGAGGCGTTCATCGCCGCGCTGACCTCCGACGCGCCGACCGGCAAGAAGTGACGGCGGCGGAGCGCACCGTGCCTCTAGGCTCGGCCGAGCAGGGAGCTGCGGGACGCGCGCTCCCGTTCTGGCAGTCCGGTCGGCGCGGCGCACCGCGGGGACCAGGGTCTCGTGAAGGGCCGCAGTGCCTTCAGCGCCAGGCACGACCTTGCTCAGCCGGGCGGGACCAGCTGCTCGGGTACGTTCGAAGGTGGAGGTAGGGCGTGGCGGTGGTGACGCACGTGTGCCGGGTGGCCGAGCTGCACGGTGACTCGGGAGCGGTCGGCGTCACCGCCATCGACAAGCGGCCGGTGAGCGGGCCGGTGCGCGTGGGGCCCTACGGCCTCCGGGGCGACGTCCAGGCCGATCGCAAGCATCACGGCGGCCCGGAGAAGGCGCTCTACGTCTTCGACGAGGCCGAGGCCGAGTACTGGGCGGCGGAGCTGCGCGAGCCGGTGCCTCCGGGTCGCTTCGGCGAGAATCTGCGCAGCAGCGGCATAGCTGTCGACGACGCCGAGATCGGGGAGCGCTGGCGCATCGGCGACGAGCTCGAGGTCGAGGTCACCGGGCCCCGGACGCCCTGCTCGACCTTCGGGCGCTGGCTCAAGCAGGACCGCTGGGTCAAGCGGTTCACGGCCCACGGCCGCACGGGCGCCTACCTGCGCGTGCTCGTCGGCGGGTTCGTCGCCCCGGGGAGCGAGATCACGGTCGTGCACCGGCCCGGGCACGGCGTGACCGTGAGCCGGTGGTTCAGCGCGAACGACCCTGACGACGCCCGCGCGCTCACGTCGCACGAGGACGCCTCGGAGTGGGGCATGGCCGAGTACCTCCGCGATCACGTCGATCGCGCGGCCGCGAGGCCGTCTGTGTAGCACCCCGGACGCGATCCCTGTGTCGGGAAGGTGCGGACCGCCAGGTCTCGAAGGCCTCGGTGTCGCAGGTGACCGGCCGGCCGCCCGTGGAGGCGCGGCGCTTGCGGTCGGCGACACGGTCGCAGCGTTCGGGGATGACGGCCTGGATGCCGCGCCGGCGCAGCAGCTCCCGGTTGACCCGGGAGGAGTAGGCCTTGTCGGCCAGCGCCCGCACCGGCGTCGTCCGCGGCCGGCAGAGTCGTGTGGATCTTGTCCCGGTGCCGTCCGCGCTGAAGCGGTGCCGCTTCCACACCGTCTGCCACGGCCTGAACCGCTCGGGCAGGTCTCGCCAGGGGATCCCGGCCCTGTACCGGTAGAGGATGCCCTCCACGACCGGGCGGTGGTCGCGGAAGGGCCGGCCCCGCCGGCCCAGCGAGGGCGGCACCATCGGCTCGATCAACTCCCACTGAGCATCGGTCAGCACTGCAGATCGCGACACGCTCGAGCATTTCAGGGCGACCGCGGCCAGTTCAGGAGACACGCCCCAGTGGGCCCTCCACCAGCTCGGGCCGCCCGGCAGGGGAGCCCTCATTGATCCAGGACAGCAGACGCTCCGGCGAGAGAAGCTCGTCGACGACCATGTAGGCGGCCCCTCGCAGTCCCGCCTGATCGCCGGCGAGGGAACGCATGATGTGGAGTTCCCGCGTCGCCAGCGGGAGCGACCGGCTCAGCACGGTCTGCCGGATCTGGGCCAGGTACCCGTCGCCCACGGATGTCACCCCCCCGCCGAGAAGGATCAGCGACGGATTGAAGAAGTTGACGATGCGCGCCAGCACCTCACCAACCGTGACCGCCGACCGCGCCAGCAGCTCGATCGCCACCCGGTCACCGAACGCGGCGGCCTCGGCGACGTCCTCCGAGCGGATCTTTCCGCGCTCCGCGAGTGACTTGGCCAGGCGCGGGCTGCTACCGTCCTCGGCGGCCGACCGGCCGTCGCGAGCGATGGCCTGCCCGCCGGCTACCGCCTCGAGGCAGCCGACCTTCCCGCAGCGGCAGACGATATGGGCGTCGGAGACTACCGCGGTGTGGCCGATGTCCCCCGCGCCGCCCTGGGCGCCACGGTGCAGGCGGCCCTGCGAGACCAGACCGGCCCCGATGCCGCTGCCGATCTTGACGTACACGACGTCCCTCTCGCCCATGGCAAGCCCGCCACGCAGTTCGCCGAGGGCCATCACGTTGACGTCGTTGTCGACCCAGACCGGGGCGGCGTATCCCAGTCCCGCGAAGAACCCGCGCACGTCGAACCCGTCCCAGCCGGGCATGATGGGCGGGGAGACCGGCCGGCCCGACGCGAACTCGACCGGCCCGGGAAGCCCCAGCCCCACACCCCACACGGCGTCCCGAGCGATCCTTGTGCGTTCCAGCAGCTCCGAGAACAACTCGTGCACCCGGGAGAGCACCGGCTCGGGCCCATCCGCCACGTCGGCCGTCTCCTGCTCCTGGGCGAGCAGGTTCCCGGCCAGATCGGAGAGGCCTACGTCGATGCTGGTCGCGCCGAGCTCCCCCACAAGGACGTAGCCCACCTCTGCGTTGAGCTCCAGCCGGCGGGCGGCACGCCCCCCGGTTGAGGGTGCCAGCGAGCCGTCCCGCAGGAGGCCGGCGCGGATCAGCTGCTCGACGCGCTGGGTGACGACAGTCCGCCCCAGCCCCGAGACCCGTGCGATCTCCGGGCGCGTCCGGGCCGTCCCGGCGCGCACGAGCTCGAGGACCCGCACCATCGAGTCGAGCTGGTCCTCCGTCCACCTGCCGTTACTGCCAGGCACGGTGCCATAGTGCCGCACTCTGCCGCTGCTCGTCATCGTTCTACACTACAGATGTTGACTTGTGCATGGCGCGTGCTTAAGTTCGCTTCATGCACGACGAAGGTGTCACGCCCGGGACGCCTTGGAGGCCCACGGCGGGCGGTCGCACGGCCGCGCCGCCGGTGCGGTCCGGCCTCGTAGGAGCGGGGTTCATGGGCAGGGTGCACGCCCAGGCGGTCCGGGCCGCCGGCGGTGTCTTGACCGCCGTGACCGCGTCCGCGCCGGAAAGGGCGGCCACGGCCGCGGCCGAGCTGGGCGCGGGCCGGGGCGTCACGAACGTAGCCGAGCTCGTCACGGCTGAGGACGTCGACGTCGTACATGTGTGCACGCCGAACCACCTCCACGCGGAGATCGCCGAGCGGGCCCTCGCTGCCGGCAAGCACGTCGTCTGCGAGAAACCCTTGGCGACCACGGTTGATGACGCCCGGGCGCTGGCCGAGCAGACCGACGGCCTGGTGACCGCCATCCCCTTCGTCTACCGGTTCTACCCGACCGTTCGTGAGGCGCGGAGCCGGGTGCGCGCCGGCGAGGCCGGTCCGGTGCACCTCATCCACGGTTCGTACCTGCAGGACTGGCTGTCCACCGCCAGCGACGACAACTGGCGGGTCGACACCCGCCTCGGCGGCGCCAGCCGCGCCTTCGCCGACATCGGCGTCCACTGGTGCGACCTCGTCGAGTTCGTCACCGGCGAGCGGATCGTCGCACTGACCGCCCGGACGCTCATCGCCGTTCCGGAGCGGGGCGGCCGGGCCGCCGTCGGCACCGAGGACGCCGTGACGCTCTTGTTCGAGACCGACCGGGGGGCCCTGGGCTGCCTCGTGGCGAGTCAGGTGACACCCGGGCGCAAGAACCGCCTCTGGTTCTCCATCGACGGAGCGAACAGCTCCATGGCATTCGACCAGGAATTGCCGGAATCGCTATGGCTCGGCTCCAGGACGTCGACTGCCCTGGTCACTCGGGGCACTGACGCCGCGTCGCCCGACGCCGCGCGGCACACTTCCCTCCCGGCTGGACACCCGCAGGGCTACCAGGACGCCTTCAACAGCTTTGTGCGGGACGTCTACGCCGCGGTCCGTGGCGAGGCAGCCGACGGGCTGCCGACCTTCGCCGACGGCCTGCGCGCCGCCGTCCTCACGCACGCCGTGCTGGATTCCGCCGCCAACCGCACCTGGGTGAAGGTACCGCGATGAAGCTGGGATTCCTGACGGCGTGCCTCCCCGGGCGCAGCCTGGAGGAGATCGCCACCTGGGCAGGCCAGAACGGCTTCGAGGCGCTCGAGATCGCCGCGTGGCCTGATCTCGGGGACCGTCCGTTCACCGCCACGCACCTGAAGGCCGAGAGCTTCAACCGAGCCGGTGCTGAGAGTGTGCGGGCGCTGATGGACAGGCACGGGCTGACAGCATCGAGCCTGAGCTTCTACGACAACAACCTCCATCCCGACCCCGAGGAGCGGCAGGCCATCAACGACCACGTGCTGGCCTGTCTGGAGGCGGCCGCCGCCCTGGAATGCCCCACGGTCGGCACCTTCGTCGGACGGCACCCCGGCCAGACCGTGGCCGAAAATCTGTGCGCCGCCGAGACGGTGTTCGCCCCGCTCGTGGAGCGCGCCGGCGAGCTCGGGGTGAAGATCATCATCGAGAACTGCGTGATGGAAGGCTGGCATCCGGACGGTTACCCCGGCAACCTCGCCTACTCCCCGGAGCTGTGGGAGTGGATGTTCTCACTGGGCCTGTACCTCAACTTCGACCCCTCCCACCTGGTGTGGATGGGCATCGATCCGATCGAGGCGCTGCGCCCCTACGTCGACCACGTCGCCCACGCCCAGGCCAAGGACATCGAGACCTTCCCCGACCGGCGCAACCGGTACGGCTATCCCGGCAAGGCGGTCGTCCGCGAGGACCCGTGGGACGTCGGCTGGTGGCGCTACCGCGTGCCGGGCCTCGGCGAGGTCGACTGGCGGCGCCTGATCGACACTCTCTACGAGGGCGGGTTCGACGGGGTGCTCTCGGTCGAGCACGAGGACCCCGTCTGGGGCGGCGACGAGGACCGCGTACGCACCGGGCTCCAGATCGCCCACCGCACCCTTCGCCCCCTCATCGTCTCCTGAACTGCCCTGTCGCGTCCCACCGCCCAACCGGCCCCTAGGAGTAAAGATGCTCATCGATCGCAGATCCCGCCGGCTCTCCCTCGCGGTCACCGTCACCCTCAGCGCGCTCGGTGTCGGTCTCGCCGCCTGCACCCCCGGGGTCGAGGAGGACAACGCCGAGACAGAAGCAACCGGGGGTGCGCAGTGTCAGCAGCCCGTGCGGATGCTCTACGCCACGGCGGAGGCCAATGCCGCCGCGGTCCAGGAATTGCTGCCCCAGTTCCGCGAGGAGTTCGGGGTGGAGCTGGAGATGGAGACGCAGCCCTTCGAGTCGCTGCAACCGAAGGTGTTCTCCGAAGCTGCCTCCCAAAGCCCCTACTACGACATCTTCATCGTCGACGTCTCCTATGCGCCGCCGTTGGTCGACTCGCTCGAGCCGCTGTCGCAGTACCTGACGAACCCAGATCTCAATGAGGAGTCGGCGGAGCTTGGTGACTTCATCCCCAAGGTCCTCTACGACACCGCCGTCTACGATCCCGAAGATACGGTCGCTCAGTACCCCGACCTGACGGCCGAGCCCGCCATCGACGCGATCACCGGCGAGGGGTTCGACGTCTACGGGCTGCCGATCCAGGCGAATGCCTTCGTCATGGCATATCGCAAGGACATGTTCGACGATCCCCAGGAGCAGGCGGACTTCCAGGCAAGGTATGGCCGCGAACTCACGGTGCCACAGACCTGGGACGAGTTCACGGAGGTCGCGGAGTTCTTCACGCGTCCGGGCGAGAACCTCTACGGCACCACGATGATGGCGGGTGTCGGCGACTGGGCCACCGACGACTTCAAAACCCTGCTGGCCGCCTTCGGAGGTAACGGCCGGCTGATCGGGGAGGACTTCTCGATCGACTTTGCCGGGCCCGAGGGCGAGCAGGCGCTCAGCTACTACGTCGACCTGATCGCGGAGAAGAAGGTCGTTCCGCCAGGGACCACGGCCGCGTCATGGGACGAGGCCGCATCCACCTTCGACAGCGGCCTCACGGCGATGAGCTTCAACTACCACTCTCTCGCGCTCAACCCCGACGTCGAGGGCGAGATCGCGTACGCGATCGCCCCGGAGGGTGTCGACCGAGGGCCACACTTCGGCACCTGGATGCTGTCGATCAACAAGAACTCTGAGCACAAGGAATGCGCGTACAGCGCGATCAAGTGGCTCACCGCGAGCGAGCAACAGCTCGCCATGACCGAGAACCAGCTCCACCCCACCCGTACCTCTGTGTACGACTCACTCAGCCAAGAAGGCGGTGAGGACAACTTCTACGCCGCCCTGGGCGAATCTCTCGAGGTGGGAGTGGGCCGCCCGCGGCTGACCAACTACACCGAGATCAGCCACGCCATCGCAGTTGGAGTCAACCGCGCCGCGACGGAAGCGGCCACGCCTCGCGTCGCGCTGGACGAGGCCGCGGCGGAGGTGAGCCGGTTGCTCGAGCAGGCCGGTTATGAGGTGCCCACGCCCTGATCAGCCGTGACGTCCGCACCCTGTTGGGAGGGCAGAAATGAATGTTGGTGTCCCCGGTCGGGTGCGTCCTCAGCTTGGCCAGCCCACGCGCACGGGCGTGCGGCCGGTTCGCGACGGACCGCCGGCAGCCCCCCAGGCGGCACGACGCAAGGGCCCCAGCCAACTGAGCGCTTGGGTCCTCATGGCCCCCTTGATGGTCGTGCTTCTCATCATGACCGTCGTCCCGGCCATCTACATCCTGAGGGCCAGCTTCCGTAACGAGGTGCTCCTGGGTACCGGTGGCGGCTGGGTCGGTCTCGACAACTACCGCGACGTGCTGAGCGCCCCCGGGATACGCCACAGCATCCTGGTCACCCTCGTGTTCGTCGGGATAGTGGTGGCGCTGGAACTGGTACTCGGGCTGGTGTTCGCCCTAGCGCTCTCGGCACGCACCCGAGCCAGCACGGTCGGCACCACCTTGCTTCTCCTTCCGTTCGCCGTGACGCCTGTCGTGTCCGCATTGATATTCAAGGAGCTGCTCAATCCCAACTACGGATGGATCAATTATTACTTCGGCAGCATCGGGCTGCCAGGAAACATCGAGTGGCTCAGTCATTCCAGAACAGCCTGGGTGGCCCTCATCGGCCTGGATGTCTGGCAGTGGACTCCGTTCGTCGCTCTCATCCTCATCGCCGGGCTGCAGACCATTCCGCCAGAGCCCCTCGAGGCGGCGGCGATCGACGGGGCGAACCGGTGGCAGACGTTCTGGAACGTCGTATTGCCGCAACTGACGCCGTTCATCGCCATCGCCGTCGTCTTGCGGACCATCCAGGCGTTCAAGACGTTCGACTCGTTCAAGGTGCTGACCAATGGGGGCCCGGGTACGTCCACCGAGATCATCAACCTCGGCATCTACCGAATTGCGCTGCAAAGCTTCCAGATCGGGGCTGCCTCCGCGATGGCCGTTCTCCTCCTGATCGTGTTGCTCCTGCTCACTCCTGCGCTCATGCGGGCGGTCGGCCGCAACGCCGAACCTGAGGAGGCATAATGTCGCTGACCAAAGGCCGGAATGGCGGTATTGTCACGCGCACCATCGGCCGTGGAATGGTGTGGCTGTGGATTCTCTGCGCACTCGTGCCGCTGGTATTCATGGTGGCCACGTCCCTCAAGCCGGAAGGCATCGTCAAGAGCCTCCCGCCCACGTGGATTTTCACGCCGACGTTCGAGCACTACCAACAGATCATCTGGGGAGGTGGCGGCACCTCCATCGGCTATGATCGGCTGCTCTTCAACAGTCTGGCGGTGACGACCGGTTCTACTTTGTTGACCATCGCGCTCGCCGTTCCCGCGGCCTACGCGTTGTCGATGCGGCATTTCCGGCCACGCAAGCGTCTGTCGTCGTGGATTCTCTCCACCTACATGTTTCCGCCAATCGTGGCGGTGATCCCCATCTTCGTTTACGCCGGGAAGCTCGGCGTGATCGACAAGTACCCGGTGCTCATCGTTCCGTACGCCGCCTTCAACCTCCCGATCGCCGTGTGGATCTTGCGCAGTTCGATCCTCCAGATACCGTTCGAGCTCCAAGAGGCGGCGCTGGTGGACGGCGCCTCCCGCTGGCGCATCCTGCGCAGCGTTCTGTTGCCGCTTCTCGCGCCGGCCGTGGCCACGGTCGCCATCCTCTCGGCGATCCTTTCCTGGAATGAGTTCCTGTTCGCCCTCTCGCTGACGCGGGCGGCAGCCAGAACGGCGCCCGTGGGTGTGCAGGAGTTCACCGGAATGTTCGGGACCCAGTGGGGGAACCTCACCGCTGCAGCAACGGTCATCACGGCGCCCATACTCGTCCTCACCTTCGTCATGCGGCGCCGGATCGTCTCCGGCCTGACGTTCGGCGCCGTCAAGTAGGCAGCGATTTGGTGACGACCTCGGTGGTGCAGTCTCCGGGTGGCATCGGTGGCCGCAGCCGACATCGAGCAACGGATCGGCGTGACGAGCGACGTGGAACCGCACCCCCGCCGATCGACGCCCGGCGCCGAGACCTCACGCGCCGCTGTGGGCGCACGAACCAGCTACCTACGGTGCGCGCTGCAGCCTGCAAGGACAGCGGGCGGACTCAGACCCGGAGTTGCTCCGCGATGGCGGCAACATGCCGGCGACTCCACCACGGGCCCGCCTTGAGGTCGACCCCGGTGACGTGGAAGCCGGCCGGGGGCACACATCGCGGTCAGGGGCTGACCACGCTGGCGGAGCGCGTCGGGCCGGCGACCTCGATGTCTACTTGCGTTCGATCGCTGCGGTGCCACGCGTCGAACAGCTCTACCGGCTGTTCGGTGACGTCGCGGCCGAGCCCGCGGATGTGGAGCACGGGGGCGCCGGGGGACGTTTCGAGCAGTCTCGCTACTCGTGGCGAGGTCGCGGCCGCTTCGAGCGTCCGATGGCCGGAACGGATACGGATCCCGCAGACCTCCTCGAGGAAGGTGTAGAGCGACTGGGACTCCAGGTCGAAGTCGCGGAGTGCCGCTAGCAGATCGGGATGCAGCGCTGTCGGCAGGTAGTGCTTCGTGTACGAGTGGATGTCGCCGTCGACGTAGCGCAGCCGCTCGACCTCGACGCATTGCGTGCCCGGCGCCAGGCTCAGTGCGTCGGCCACCTTCTGTGGTGGCTCCGCGAGCCGGATGGCGAGCACCTTGCGATGGACGGTGTCTCCGCCGCTCGGCAGGTCCTCGAAGTAGCCGACGGTGCTCTCGATGAATTGTTCGCGCGAGGGTCGGGCGGCGACGAACGTGCCCTTGCCGCGCTGCCGGTAGAGCTGGCCCTCGTTGACCAGTTCGCCGAGGGCCTGGCGCACCACCGTGCGGGAGACCTGGTAGGTGTTGCACAGCTCCCACTCGGCGGGCAGCATGTCGCCGGGTCCGTACATCCCACTTTCGATCTGCCCGGCGATGAGCCGCTTGAGCTGCTCGTAGTACGGCACCGGGGAATCGCGTCGGACTGCCTGGAGTGGCGGATGAATTGTCATAATGTCACGAAGTATGGCGCCGGGCGCCGCGTCAAGTCCACCCCGGCTGTCCGCCCAGAACTGCGTGCGGAGGGCCCATGAGCGCTGCAGCCGCCTTCACCGCCAGGCTGGACCTGCTCGAAGGGGCCGGGCAGATCACGTCTCCCGCCCGGCGGCTGACCGAGGACGTCGTGGATGACATCGAGCGCGAGTTCGAGCTTGAGCTGGACGAGGAGCACGGCGCTCAGCTGGTGACCCACCTGGCGATGGCACTCGGCCGCCTCGACCGTGGCGAGCCCGTGACGACAACGGTGTCCGTCGTGACCGATGAGCTCGCCGGGTGCCCACGCGAGAACGAGTTCGCTCACCGGGTCCTCGGGCGCTGCGGCGAGCGCCTGGGGCGCGCGGTGCCGGACAGCGAGATCGCCTACCTGGCATTGCACCTGTGTGCGCTGAAGATGCGCCAGCGCGGCGGCGGGCGAGCGAAGTGACGGCGTGGGGCTAGACCGACGCCGCCGCCGCATCTGCCCGCAGCTTCGCGTCCTCCAGGGCCGCCTCGAGCACCCGGACGATCGTCTCCGTGCCTCCGCGCAAGGGGTTGATTCGCACGACGTAGCGCTCGATCCCCGGTGCGCTCTTGAGGAACGTGCCCGCGAGGTAGGTGAAGAGCGGCACCACATCGTAGCGAGCCTCCTCGCCGACGGACCGACTCGGTGACCCGTTCCGCCAAGCAGAGCGGAGGAACGGTTCCGCGATCGGCGCGTCGAAGACGAGGCCGATGGCCCGCATGGCCAGCTGTGACGGGATCGCGCACCGCACGTACGGCAGCTGGCCCGCGCCCGCCAGCCGATTGATCTCGGCCGCTGCCTCGACGACCACGGCGTTCTGCAGCGCCAGCGCCACGGGCGCGTAGACGAGCGAGCGAAGCGCGTCCATCGCGTCCGCGCCCTGCACCTGTGAGCCGGCGGAGGACAGGTCCCGCCGGACGGCGGACGTCACACGCCCGCTTCCCAGGACGCAGCCGATGTTGCTGCGCGCCAGCAGCTTGAACAGCGACAGAGCGGAACCGTCCGCGCCGCACTGCACACCGATTCTCGGCGAGCGCATGGCCGCGTAGTTGTCGTCGACGAGCACGAGCAAGCCGTCACCGCCACTCTCGCGCCCGACCGCGATGACGTCGGCGAGCTCGTAGACGTCGCCGAGCTGGTGCGGAACGTGCTGGACGTAGAGCGCGTCCACCAGGCCGTGCTGAACTGCCGAGCGCACAGCGCCGAGGTCGTTGAAGTCGACCGGCACCGTCTCGAGCGCCATTCGCTCGAGCGCCGCCGCGGTCGTTTTGTACGGGAGCGCACTGTGCACAACGACGCGCCCGCGCGGCGGTACGGAGCTGAGCACCCCCCGGATCGCGCCGGTGCCGGCGCCCGGCACCAGGACGGCGTCGCCTGTGCCGAAGTAACGCGCCAGCGCCGACTCCACCTTCGCCGTCGCGACTGGTCGCCCACCGCTGCCGAACGCACCGGTCGCGAGGGAGCGCTCCTGGCCGTAGTCCTCGGTGAAGATCTCGTCGGAGCCGAGTATCTGCTGGATGGCATCCACCAGGCGGTGCTGCTCGGCGGCTGCCTGCGCCACCGTGATGTGCTCACGGACGGCTGTCCGCTCGATCGCGGCCGCGTACTCTGCCGGCGGATTCGGCGCGGTCATTTCTTTGCCGCCTCGATGCTGCGCCGCAGGATCGAGATCACGAGGTCGCTGCCGGCGCGGACCGGGTTGACGCGGACCGCGTAGTCGGCGAGCTCGGGCCGGGACTCGAGGTTGGCGCCCGAGAGCCGGTAGATGAACGGCGCGATCTCGTAGCGCGAGTTCGCGCCCACGGGGTAGTTCTGGCCGCCGAACTGCCGGCTCAGCTCAACCACACGCTGCGCGATCGGCTCCTCGGTCAGGACGAGGATCATTCGGTCCTGTGCGTTGACCACCTTCGCCGTCGCGATGCCCGGCACCTCTCCGGAGCTCAGGCGGTTGGCCACCTCGTCGACCACTTCGGCTTGGACGGCCCACAGCACCGGTGCCAGCACGAGGGAGCGCAACCCGTCCAGGGCCTGTGGTCCTTGCACCTGCCCGCCGCCGGAGTAGTTGTCCTCGTGGATGCGGTCGACGATGTCTTCCGCGCCGACGACGCAGCCGACGCCCTCCGGGCCGAGCATCTTGAACAGCGAGAAGGCGGTCGCGTCGGCGCCCAGCTCCACGCCGGTCCGCGGCACCTTGAAGACGGTGTAGTTGTCGTCGGTCAGCACGCGCAGGCCGGCCGCGCGCAGCCGTCGGATCACCGCTCCGGGGTCGTAGGAGTCCTCGATGTCGTGCCGCGGATGTTGGACGTACGCCCAGCCGACTCCGCGCAAGCCGTCGAGCAGGGCGTCGAGGTCGGAGGGCTCGTTGTAGTCGACCTCGACGAGGTCGAGACTCATCGCGGAGAAGGACGTGCGCGTCGTCGCGTACGGGGCGCCCGCATGGACGACCAGCTTCTCGGTCGGCCTCAGTGCCGCGGCGAGCATGGAGCGGATCGCGCCCGTTCCCGAGCCCTGCACCAGCACGCAGGCAGAGGCGCCGAAGAAGTCCGCGAGTACCGCCTCGACGCGCGCGGTGGTCCGCGGCCGGCCCAGGCCGGGGACGTTGCCGTAGTCCGCCTGGAGGAGCTGGGCCCCGTCGAAGTGCGCGCACACGCACTCCATGAGGCGGAACTGGGTCTCCCGCGCCTCGCCGAGCGTCGGTGCGCGCAGGGGATGGGTCTCAGGTGCGGTGCCAACCACCACGGGTACCCCCGTCCCGCCAGTTGTAGTAACGTTATGATGACATGGGACCTGACGGAGGGGCAACATGACGCTCTCGGCCATGCAAGGACGCAGCAAGGAAGACCTCGTCGACGACGCCGTGAGGTACCTGTGGAGGCACGGCACTCCGATCACGGCGACGCGAAAGGCGCAGGGCCCGATCGCGGTCAGCGGCAGCGGGATCCGCATCACTGACATCGATGGCAACACGTACCTCGACGGGCTCGGGGGCGGCTCGGCGGCCGCGACGATCGGCTACGGGCAGCAGGAGGTCGCGGACGCCGTTGCACAGCAGCTTTCCAAGCTCCATTACGCGTCCGTGCGGACGTACCTCAACGAGCCGGCGATCGAGCTGGCGCGTCGGATCGCCGAGGTTGCTCCCGGTGACCTGGCGACCTCGTTCTTCACATCGTCCGGCAGCGAGGCTGTCGAGACGGCGGCGCAGATCATCAAGGCCTACCACAAGAAGAAGGGCCAGCCGGAGAAGAGCAAGGTCATCTATCGGACGACTGGCTTCCACGGTGTCTCGCTCATCGCCGCCAGCGCTTCCGCCAGCCCGGACTACCGCGACTGGTTCCAGCCGCTCGTCCCTGGCTTCGTGGAGGTTCCGACCTGCTACACCTACCGCCGGCCGGAGGGGCAGAGCGTCGAGGAGTACGCGGCCTCTTGCGCGCAGGCGATCGAGGACGAGATCCTGCGTCAGGGACCGGAGACCGTCGGGGCGATCTTCGCCGAGTCGATCCCGGCCGGCCTGATCCTGCCGCCGCCCGCCAGCTACCTCAAGAGGCTCCGCGAGATCTGCGACCAGTACGACATCGTGTGGCTCGACGACGAGGTGTTTATCGGCTTCGGCCGCACCGGCCGTTACTTCGGCTGCGAGCACTACGACGTCGTGCCGGACATCGTCACCGCCTCGAAGGGCATCACGGGCGGCTACGTGCCGCTCGGCGCCGCGATCGTCTCCCAGAGCCTGATGGAGGTCCTGGTCGACGACGGTGCGGCCGGCCAGGCCAAGGTCCACGGGCACACCTACTCCGGTCATGCGGGCGCGTGCGCCGCCGGCCTCGCCGTTCTGGACATCCTTGCCCGGGACCGGCTCGTCGAGAACGTGGCGCGGCTGGGCGACAAGATGCTCAGCGCCTTCCGCGAGTTCGGGGCGGAGCATCCCCATGTCGGCGACGTCCGTGGGAAGGGCTTCCTCATCGGCATCGAGCTCGTGGAGGACAAGGCGACGCGGAAGCCGTTCCCCGCCGAAGCCGGCATCGGCCGGGGCGTTGTCGCGGCGGCGATGAAGGAAAAGTTCATGCTCCGCTCCGCCCGCGACGTCGTCGCACAGTCCGGAGGCTTCGAGATCGGCGACATCATCACCCTGTTCCCGTCCTTCATTGCGACGGAGGACGAGGTCGATGAGATGATCAGGATCACCAAGCAGGCGATCACCGAGTCGTGCGGGGCGTAGAGCGATGAAGCTCGGAATCGTCGGGTGCGGCCGGATTTACCGGAACCACGTCCAGGCGGCGCGCCTCGTCGAGGGCGTGGAGCTCGTCGGCTTCGCCGACATCGACAAGGAACATCTCCGGGCAGCCGTGGAGCAGTGGGGCCTGCCCGGCTTCACCGACTACCAGGAGCTCGTCGACGCAGGGGCCGAGGCGGTCTCGCTGTGCCTGCCCCACTCGATGCATGCGGACGTGTGCGTCGATCTTGCGCAGCGGGGGGTGCACGTGCTGTGCGAGAAGCCGCTCGCGACGACGCTGCAGGACGCCGACCGCATGATCGAGGCATGTGACGCGGCCGGTGTCCAGCTCGGCGTCGTCTTCCAGCACCGCTTCAACGACAACTCCGTCATCCTCCGGCGGTTGATCGAGGCGGGTGAGCTCGGTGACCTCGTACTCGGGACGGCGATCTTCCAATACCACAAGGCACCCTCGGATGCCGCCTACTTCGCCTGGCGAGGATCGGTCCAGGGCGCAGGCGGCGGGACGCTGGCGAACTTCGGCGTCCACACGATCGACCTCCTGCTCTGGCTGATGGGCGCGGTCTCGGACGCACGTGGGTATGTCGCGACGCTGACGATGGGCACGGAGGTCGAGGACACCGGCGCGGCAGTGCTGAAGTTCGAGAGCGGCGCCCTCGGGACCATCGCCGCCACGCTGGCGTCCTCCGTCGACTTCGAGTCCCGGCTCTGCATCGCCGGGACCGAGGCGACCGCGTGGCTCACGGACAGCTCCCGGCTGGAGGTGCGACGAATCGACGGGCGGCGGGAGACGCACGAGTTCGAGGGCCTGCTGGATGATCCGGCTTTCCCGACGAAGGCCCCGTACGGGCGTGGCCACATCGCGGTCCTGGCCGACTTCGCCGCGGCGGTGCGCGAGGGCCGACCACCCGCCTGCGACGGGCGCTCGGCGCGTCGTACCCAGGCGGTCATCGCGTCGATCTACGAGCAGCAGCGACTCGGCCGGGCCGAGCGGGCGCCGGTGTAGCGATGACCGTCGAGCCCCAGCCCACCGGCGCCCGGCCCTGCCGGATCCTGTTCGTGCCCGACGGCGACGGGGGGCTGCCGGCACCGCTCGCCGACACCCCTCCCGACGCGGTCATCGCCGTACCGCCGAACCCGGTCGACGCGGCCGAGGCCGTCGGCGATCTGGCCGTCATGCTCCGAGACAGGACGGTTGCCTTGACCGGGCCACGTCAGACCCTCCGGGCGCTGATCGGCCATGTCACCGGCGCTGACCCGGAGTGCTTGGTGCTCATGCCGGGCTCGTTCAGCCTGGCCGAGGTCGGGGAGGACTGGCGCGGCGTGCTGCACCTGCTGAACTGGGGCGACTGCCCCGTCGAACCGGCGCCTGAGGATGCCTGCCGCGTCTACCTCATCCGTCACGGACAGTCGATGGTCGTCGAGGACGGTGGCCAGGTCTGGAGCCACCATCCAATCGGTCTGACAGCGCGCGGTCACGAACAGGCGAAACGGGCGGCGGAGAGGCTCCGAGATGTCGCGCTCGCCGCCGTGTACACGTCGGGACTGACGAGGGCGGTTGAGACCGCGGCCCACGTGGCGGAGCCGCACCGCCTGGAGCCGGTTGTGGATGAGGCGCTGCAGGAGATCGCGCTGGGCGACTTCGAGGGCATGACGCTCGCCGCTGTTCACGAGCGCGGTGACGTCCGGTACCTGCCCTGGCTGGAGGTGACGTTCAAGGAGGAGTTCCCGCACGAGGGGTTCCACCATCCGGCGGACCTGGTCTTTCCGGGTGGCGAGAGCATCCTCGGCGTGCATGAACGCGTGCTCCGCGCATTCCACAGGATCGTCCAGGAGCACCTCGGCGAGACGATCGCGATCGTCTCGCACACGTGGACCATCCAGCCCCTGCTGGCGTACATCGCCGGGTGCGACCCGCGTCACTACTACCGGTTCGGCCTCCGCTACGCGACGGAGACGCTCGTCGAGGTCGCGGGCAGGGGGACGGGCAAGCTGCTCAAACTGAACGCCGACCTCGGTCTGGACGAGGTGGCGGGGGGACGGTTACAACAACGGAAGGGCTAGCCATGCGTTTCGTTACCTACGGGATGGGCCGTGAGCGGGTCGTGGGTCTGATTCGTTCCGTTGCCCCTCCCGGCAGCGTTGTGGAGGCGCTGTCCGACTTCCAAGCCGCGAACGACGTCCGTGCCGGCCAGGCGGACGTCGCAATCGGCGTCTGCCAGAGCGGTGCAGGGGGCGCCCTTGCCATCCCCATGGCCTTGCTGGGCGCTGGCTCGTGCGCGCAGCTCTCGACGCCCAGCAAACAACCGACGGGCGAGGAGATCCGCGAAGCAGTCGCGTCCGGCAAGAAGGTCTTCGGGCTCGCGCTCAGCCACGTCGACACCGCGATCCCGACGTTGGTCCAAGCGCTGTCGGCGTCCCCAGACAGGCAGTGACCCAGGCGCCGGCGAAGATGGTGCCCTGATGAAAATCCCCTGGCGGCCGCTCCTCTTCGGCGGCATCACGGCGCTCGCCGCGCTGGCGACGCACCGGGGCTACTCAGCCTTCCACGACGGTGTGAGGCCGTTCGTCCGCGACGTCGCCGAGGGGCGGCAGGAGCGGCCAGAGGCGGCTCGGACGACGTGGGACATGTCGGCCGGCTTCGTCTATCACTACGCCATCCCCACAAGCCTGGCGACCGGCGTCATGGGGAAGCACCTCCTCGGCCTCCCCGCCGACTGGATCGGTATCAGACTGCGCAAGGCTCCCCTCGTGGTGGGAGCCGGCCTGCTGTGGGGCGCTGCAGCCTCGTGTGCGGTCTCCGGTGCACATTGGATCTTTGGCAACCTGCCACGGCCGATCGACTCGGAACTCATCGAGATCGGGCGGCCGCTGCTTGCGATGATGCCGCTGATTCCCGTCGTCGCCGCAGCCTCGCAGTTCGGAGTTCGTCGCGGCGGGCTGGTCGTCGGCGCCGTCACCACGGCTGCATACGTGGCCGCCGCCGTGACCGACCTCGAGGCGGCCCCGGCAGTGGCGTTCGGGATCGGCGCCGTCGTCCACATCATCCTCGCCACCCGCCAGCGGGTGGACGAGCCGCCGCCGCTGCCAGAACCACTCGCGGCCGGCAGACAGGAGGTCCGGCGCGGGACGCTGCCCCTGATGGTCATCGGTGCGCTGCTCGCGGTGGGCACATCGCTCTTCTGGCTGGCCGGCGAGCCGGCGTCGGTGATGCTGGTCGGTCTGGGCCATCCGCTCGAGGCGGCGCTGATCGGTCTCTACTCCTGGATTGGTTTCGTTCCGCTTGTGACGTACACAGCGCTCGCCAGCCGCGCGTACACGTCCGCCGGGATGCCCGATGGCGTGCTCGCCCTCGGTCTCCTGATTCCCTTCGCACCCGCAGCGGCCGTCGCCGGCGCCGCGGGCATGTGGGCGGAGCTGTGGGGCGTCGGCCGCTTCGAGCGACTGATGTCCCGCTACCCGGGCCTCCACGGCGCGGGCGCGGCGATCCGAGACGGGTTGCTGCTCGTATCGGAGATCGCGCTCTTGGTCGGAGGTTTCATCACCGCAAACGCCATGTGGCCGGGCGTCGGACTGTTCGTCGTTGGCGGCTTCTGGTTGCTCAACGAGGTGTCAGGGACGCGGGTGATGCGCGTGGCGATCGGGCCGCTGGCGGCGATCCTGGTCGGGCTGGCCGCCAACGTACGCGTCTGGATCAGCTGATGGAGCTAGCGATCAACCTTCGTCTCCTGGCGTCGCCGCGGGGTGCCGCGGCCACCGTCGACCCCGTAGTCATCCGTCATCCGCCACAGAGAAACAGAGAAGCCTGATCCGCGCGAGGAGTAGGTGCCATGAAAGCCGTACTGCTGCCTGGGGAGCGCCGGGTCGACATCGTTGAGCGCGATGTACCCGTACCGGGCGAGGACGAGGTACTCGTCAAGACCCGGGCGTCCGCGATCTGCCGCAGCGACATGGGCCTGTACACCGGTACGTCAGCGATCGTCGGCGGAGAGGCGGCCGGCAAGGGACTCATCGTGCCGGGCCACGAACCGGCGGGCATGATCGCCGACGTCGGTCCTGCAGTGGAGGGCATGGCCATCGGTGACCGTGTGGCGGCCTACCTGCCCATCGGCTGTGGGCGGTGCGAGTACTGTCGGGCCGGGTACATGATGCTGTGCACTACGTGGCGCTGCCTGGGCTTCGACGTCGATGGCGGTGACGCGGACTACTTCGTCGTACCGGCGGCCAATGCCCTGCCGCTGCCGGATGAGATGTCTTTCGTGGCCGGCGCCGTCATGACCGACATGGTGGGATCGCAGTACCACACCCAGAAGGTCCTAGGCGTCCGGGGCGGGCGCACCATCGCCGTCTTCGGCCTCGGACCGATGGGGGCGGCCGCGGTGCTCGTGGCCAAGGGGTTTGGCGCCGACGTCATCGCGGTGGACATCCTGCCCGAGCGCCTGGAGCTGGCGCGGCGCCTGGGCGCCGACACCACCGTGAACCCCGCCGAGACCGACCCCGTGGCCGCCGTCCGCGACGCCACCGGCGGCCGCGGCGCCGACGTTGCGGTCGACTGCACCGGCGCCCCGCCCGCGCAGAACGCCGCGCTCGACTCGGCGGCCAAGCGCGGCGCCGTGGCCTTCGTGGGCGAGTCCCGCGCCACCCAGATCAATCCGAGCGACCAGATCATCCGCAAGCTGCTCACCGTCGTCGGCGGCTGGTACTTCCCGCTGTACGAGTGGAACGAGATCACGCGGTTCGTCCTCTCCCGGCGCGTGCCCGTGGAACAGCTCGTGACGCACACGTTCCCCCTGGACGACGCCGAGAACGCCTTCGCCATGTTCGACCGGCGCGAGACGGAGAAGGCCGTCTTCGTCTGGCCGGACGGCGCCTGATGACCCGCAGCGACGCCGTGCGCGGCGGGCCGCGCCCCACCCATCCCCACGAATCCACCAGGAGGCGCCCGATGTTCCGCTACACCGCCGAGATCCTGCCGTACCACGACTACCCCTTTGAGACGGCCGTCGCCGAGCTCGCCGGTCTCGGGTTCAAGGAGGTGAACCTGTGGACCTCCGCCGCGCCGCTCGCCCGGCACGTCAACCCCGGGGACGACCCGCACAAGATGCTCCAGGTCCTCGACGGACACGGCATGAAGCCGTGCGGGCTGACAATGTACGGCAAGAACCAGCAGGAGATGCTAGAGCGCATCCAGCTTGCGCACGATCTCGGCATCGACACCGTCATCTTCGACTGCGAGGCCAACTACACCGACTTCGTCTCCACCTTCCTCCCGCCGCTCGTGGAGGCGGGTGAGCGGCTGGGGGTGCGCATCGCCGTCGAGAACCACCTGACCGTGCCCTTCAGCGAGGACTTCGAGTCCGGCGCGAACGAGGAACGCCGGTGGGCCGAGGGGGTCGACACCCTGGCCCAGATCAAGCGGCTGGTGACCGACATCGACCACCCCAACCTCGGCGTGTGCCTGGCGCCGCCCCACCTGTGGGTGATGAACGAGACGATCAGCGAGGCCATCACGTTTCTCGCCGAGCGCAAGCGGCTCTTCTACTACTACATCTGGGACGTCGACCGCGCGTACCGCCGCGGCGTCGACGGGCTGAACTTCGGCCCGGGCGAGAACCAGCTCCCGCGCCCCGACGGCACCCTGGACCACGCGGTCCCGCTCGGCACGCTCCAGCGGGTGGGGTACGAGGGGGCCGCGAGCCTGAAGTGCCACGGCACCCACGGCTGGTCGCTGGAGAAGGTGACCTCCCAGCTGCGCAGCTCCGACGCCTACGTCCGCAGCTGCCTCGAGCGGATTGGGTGGCGCGAGCCGCAGGTGGCCGCGGCCTGAGGGCCGGCGCTCGTGCCGGCTCCCGGCTACGAGCTCCATCGCCATCTGGGTCAAGGCTAGAGACACGCCCGAGCAGAATTCGTGCGGCTCCAGTGGAGGCTTGTGCGCCTCGCCAGGCCCGCCCGCCGTGCCCGTGCACACCACCCCTCGAATGTCGGTGGTCGAACATATGTTCTACGCATGTCGAGGGAGGCGGACGGCGAGGCCCGGGGCGGGGACGCGGACGCCGCGGGGGCGTGCCTGCACTGCACGCTGGGGTGCTGCCGGGTGCATCCGGGCAATGCCCGCAGCAGCGAGCTGGTCGAGCGGGACGTCGCGCCGCTGGCGCGGGACGTGGCGGTGTTCTTCCACGTCGACGGCCCACCCGGGGCGGACCGGGCCGCGGTGGCGGCGCTGCGCGAGCTGGCCCCGGGCCCGGAGCTGGCCCGGGTCCTGGAGGGCGTCGACCTGGGCGCGGTGGACGACTACGTCGCGGTGGAGGTCCTGGCCGGCTACAAGCGCCTGGAGTCCTGGGCCGCGGCCCGCACCGCCCGCACCGCCGCCGCGGTGGCCGCCCGCCCGGCGATGACCGCCACCCAGGTGCTGCCCACCGGGCGGGCCCGCACGGTCAGCGCCGCCGCGGAGGAGATCGCCCTGCGCCTGGGCGTCACCTGCGCCGAGGCCCGGCGCACCATCGCGCTGGGCCGGGCCTTCGGCGGGGCGCTCGCCCCCACCGCCGAGGCGCTGGAGAGCGGGTGGATCGACGCGCGCAAGGCCCACACCATCGTGACCACCCTGCACGGCCACGCCGGCCCGACCGCCTGGGCGGTGCAGGCCGCGGTCCTGCCCGGCGCGGCCCTGCGCACCCAACCCCAGCTGGTGCGGGACCTGACCCGGGCCCTGCTCGCGGCCGACGCCCACGCCGGCGCCGCCCGCGTCGGTGCCGCCCGCGCCGCCCGCCGCGCCGAGCGCCTGCGCCCGCTGCCCGACGGGCAGGCCGCCATGCGCCTGGTCGGCCCCGCCCCCGACCTCATCGCCCTGGACCTGGCCGCCGAGGCCGGCGCCCGCGCCGCGAAGGCCGACGGCGACCCCCGCACCCTGGACCAGCTGCGCTTCGACACCCTGGCCACCCTCGCCGCCCACGCCCTGACCACCGGCTGGGCCGGCACCCCGCCCGCCACGACCCCGGCGGGTCCCCCCGGCCCCGGCCCCGCCGCCCGGGCCCCACGCCCCGGGCACCCGGCCCGCCGCGGGCACCCGGCCCGCCGCCGCGGGCACCGGGCCCGGTCACCCGAGCCGGGGCACCGCGGGCGCGCCGCCCGGCGGGCCGCGCTCTTGCGCCGGCAGGCACGCCGGACGGCGCCGTGCCCCGCCGGCCCCCCGGAAACCCCGGCCGGCATCCCCCTCCCGCCCGCCATGCGCCTGTCCGCCACGCACGCCCAGATCCGGGTCACCGTCCCGCTCTCGGTCGCCATGCCACCACCCGACCCGCCGACCGTCTCCGGATCCGGCGACAGCGTCCCCGGCGCCGCCCCGCCCGGCGCCGCCCCGCCGGGCGCCTCACCGCCGGGCGACCCCGCCGACCTCTTCGACCAGCCCGACGACGACGTCGCCGAGCTCGCCGGCTACGGCCCCATCACCCCCGACGTCGCCCGCGCCCTGGCCGCCGGCGGCACCTGGCGCCGCCTGGTCACCGACCCGCTCACCGGCGCCGTCCTGGACGTCGGCCGCACCACCTACCGCCCACCCGCCGACCTCGTCCGCCACCTCCAGGCCCACGACCGCACCTGCGTCAACCCCACCTGCTCCGTGCCCGCCCACGCCTGCCAGCTCGACCACACCACGCCCTGGGCCCACGGCGGCACCACCGCCCACCACAACCTCGGCCACCTCTGCGCCCGCGACCACCTCCTCAAGACCCTCGGCGCCCTCAAGGTCACCCAGCCCCGCCCCGGCGTCTTCGACTTCACCACCCCCTCCGGCCACCGCTACCGCCGCAACCCGGGCGGCACCATCACCAACCTCGACCACCCCGACGACCCCCCACCCTTCTGACCGGTGGGCACGGCCGGCGACTGCTGGCAGTGCCCACCGGTCAAAAGGCGGGAGAGACGGCGGCTGCGGGGCCGCATCACCGTCACCATCCGCGTGGTTCGGATCTCAGATCTCGACGACCATGACCCGCTGGGGCCCGGCGCTCCCTCCGAGGTACCGCCCGACGTCCGTGAAGCCTCCCGCCCCGTATGCGCGGATCGCCGCCGGGTTCGCCTCGTTGACCGTGAGGAACAGCCGACGTGCCGCCGGCACCACCTCGCGCACCAGGGGTGGCAGGACGCGCACCGCTGCGCGCCCGAGCCCGCGCGACTGGTGGGCTGCGCCGATGTAGAAGGCACGTAGGAGCGCCGCGCCACGCGGCTCGTCCGTGAGGTCGGCGAGGTAACCGACGGCGTCGATGACCCCGAAGCCGACCGGCACGCCGTCGTGCTCCACGGCGAACGGGGTGCGGTGCGGGTCCGAGTCGGCGGCCGGCAGGGTCAGCTCGGCCCGCGAGGAGTACCGCTCCTGCTCCGGCAGCGGGCGGACGGCGACCACGGCCGCACGGCGCGAGAGCGTTCGGGCATCGGTGCCGTCGAGGGGGTGCACCGACGTGCCGGAGGTCTCCGGGGTGTCCAGCCTCACGGCGGCGACGCGCTCGTGCGCCCCGGGGGCGTCGTGTGGGGCGCTCACGTTGGGAGAGGATAGGGGCATGCCCGCGCTCCCCGACGGCGAGACGCCGCCCGACAGCGGCGCACTGCCCGAGTCCGTCGCCGCCGGCGCCGCGGCGCGCGCCCTCGGGGTGTACCTGCACGTCCCCTTCTGCCGCGTGCGGTGCGGCTACTGCGACTTCAACACCTACACGAACGCCGAGCTGGGCGGCGGCGCCAGCGCCGCCGCGTACGCGGACACCGCGCTGCGGGAGATCGACCTCGCGGCAGGGGTGCTCGCGGACCCGGCCCTCGCGGCGGCCGGCATGCCCCAGCGGCAGGTCTCCACGGTGTTCGTCGGGGGCGGCACCCCCACGATGCTGCCGGTCGCCGACCTCGCGCGGATGCTCGACGGCGTCCGGCGCGCCTGGGGGCTCGCGCCGGGCGCCGAGGTCACCACGGAGGCGAACCCGGACTCCGTGGACGCCGCGTCGCTGGCAGAGCTGGCGGAGGCCGGGTTCACCCGCGTCTCCTTCGGGATGCAGTCGGCGGTCCCGTCGGTCCTGGCCACGCTGGACCGGACGCACGACCCGGCCCGCCTGCCCGACGTCGTCGCCTGGGCCCGCCAGGCCGGGCTGGACGTCTCGGTGGACCTCATCTACGGCACGCCGGGGGAGTCCCTGGACGACTGGCGCACGAGCCTGGACGCCGCGGTGGCGCTCGAGCCGGACCACGTCTCCGCCTACGCGCTCGTCGTCGAGCCCGGCACGAAGATGGGAGCCCAGGTGCGCCGCGGCATGCTGCCGATGCCGGACGACGACGACGCGGCGGCCAAGTACGAGCTCGCCGACGAGGTCCTCACCGCGGCCGGGCTGCGCTGGTACGAGGTGAGCAACTTCGCCCGCCTCGACGACGACGAGGCGCCCGCCAGCGCACCCGCCGGGGGGACGCCCCGCCACGCCAGCCGGCACAACCTGTCCTACTGGCGCGAGCAGGACTGGTGGGGCGTCGGGCCCGGCGCGCACAGCCACGTCGGGGGGGTGCGCTGGTGGAACGTCAAGCACCCGCGGGCCTACGCGCTGCGCCTGGAGCAGGGGCACAGCCCGGCCGTCGGCCGAGAGGTGCTCGACGACGGCACCCGCGAGCTCGAGCGGATCATGCTCGGGGTGCGGCTCGCCGAGGGACTCGATCTGGCGCCCGGCACCGGCGCGGTGCCGGCGCGGTACCGCTCCGCCGTCGCCGACCTCATCGGCCAGGGCCTGATCGACTTCGCGGCCGCCCGCCACGGCCGCATCGTGCTGACGCTGAAGGGCAGGCTGCTCGCCGACGCGGTCGTGCGCGCACTGACGGCCTGAGCACCGCCCGCGCGGGCCCGCCGCCGGGCAGACGCGCCCGGTGCGGCCCCTTCCCCTACTCGGGCACCGCCGTGACGAAGTCGATGAGCTCCTCCATGCGCCCGAGCAGGGCGGGGGAGAGGTCCTTGTAGGACCGGACGGTGCCCAGGATGCGCTTCCAGCCCTGGGCGACGTCCGCCTGGTCGGCGTGCGGCCAGCCCAGCGCCGCCAGGGTGCCGTGCTTGATGTCGGTCCCGCGGGGCACCTCGGGCCAGGCCTTCAGCCCCACGCGCTCCGGCCGCACCGCCTGCCAGACGTCGACGTACGGGTGCCCGAGCACCAGCACGTGCCGGCCGGCGGCACCGGACGTCACCTTCGCGGCGATGCGGGACTCCTTCGACCCGGGCACGAGGTGGTCCACGAGCACGCCGGCGCGCCGCCGCGGCCCCGGCCGGAAGTCCCGCAGGACGGCCTCGAGGTTGTCCACGCCGTCGAGCAGCTCGACGACGACGCCCTCGACGCGCAGGTCGTCGCCCCAGACCTTCTCCACGAGCTCGGCGTCGTGGCGACCCTCCACGTAGATGCGGGAGGCGCGCGCCACGCGGGCGCGCTGCTGCTCCACGGCGATCGAGCCCGACGCCGTCAGCCGCCGCCCACCCGCCGTCACCGGGCCCCGCGGCGCGGCCGGCGCCGCGGCGGGCGGCACGAGCCGCACCGGCTTGCCGTCCACCCAGAACCCGGCGCCGAGCGGAAAGGTCCGCGTGCGGCCCTTGCGGTCCTCCAGCACCACGACGTGCATGCCGCCCGACTTCTCCACCCGCACCACCGCGCCGACCCAGCCGGTGTCGACCTCCTCGACCACGAGCCCCTTCTCGGCGGGGGCGTCGGTCGTGGTCGGGCGGTGCGCGTAGGCGCCCGCGCGGTGCGGGTCGGAGGCAAGGACGTCGGATCCGTAGCGGTCGCTCACCCGGGCAGGTTAGGCGCCTGTGGTCACCACCACGGGTCATCGGGCGGGCGTGGCGCGTAGGATTAGCACTCAGGGTGTCCGAGTGCTGACACGCCGGGCCCTCGCCCGGTGACGGCGCCGGGTGACGGCGCCGCGCGGCGGGCGCCCGCCACGGACGGCGGCACCCGGCGCGCGTACAAGGGAGGAGGAGCGATGAGCGAGGAACGGCGACTGGAAGTGCTGCGCGCGATCGTGCAGGACTACGTCGGCACGCGAGAGCCGGTGGGGTCCCGCATGCTCGTCGAGCGCCACTCCCTGGGCGTCTCGCCCGCAACCATCCGCAACGACATGGCGGCCCTGGAGGAGCTCGGCTACATCGCCCAGCCCCACACCTCCGCCGGCCGGGTGCCCACGGACAAGGGCTACCGGGCGTTCGTCGACCAGATCTCCACGCTCAAGCCGCTGTCCGTTGCCGAGCGCCGCGCGATCCAGAACCTGCTGGACGAGGCCGTCGACCTCGACGACGTCGTGGAGCGCACCGTCCGGCTCCTCGCCCACCTCACCCACCAGGTCGCGGTCGTGCAGTACCCGTCCCTGACCCGGTCCGCGCTGCGCCACCTCGAGCTCGTCCCGCTGAGCCCCCAGCGCCTGCTCGTCGTCATCATCACCGACGCCGGCCGCGTCGAGCAGCGCGTCGTGGAGACGGCGCAGGAGGTCGACCCCGGCGTGGTGGCCGAGCTGCGCGCGCGGCTCAACGTCGCCTGCGTCGGCCGCCGGCTCGAGGCGATCAAGGGCCCGCTGGCCGCGCTGCCAGAGCAGTTCGCTCCCGAGCAGCGCGCGCTGGTCGAGGCGGTGAGCGACCAGGTCCTCGACACGCTCCGGATGGAGTCCGAGGAGCGCATCGTCATGGCCGGCACGGCCAACCTGGCGCGCTCCGACGTCGACTTCACCCGCACCATCGGCCCCGTCCTGGAGGCGCTGGAGGAGCAGGTGGTGCTCCTGCGGCTGTTCTCCGAGATGGAGGAGGACACCGTGGCGGTGCGCATCGGCGCCGAGAACCACCACGAGGGCCTCGTGGAGGCGTCGATCGTGGCGAGCGCCTACGGTGGTGAGGACGCGTCCGAGGGCGTCGCCCGCCTGGGCATCCTCGGCCCGACGCGCATGGACTACCCGGGGACCATGGCGGCGGTGCGCGCCGTGGCCCGCTATCTCTCCCGGATCCTCGCCGGATGAGCGCCGGCCTCCACCCGGGTGACCACCCCCGTGCCGCACGGCCTGGCGTCGCGCCGACGTCCGGGCACTATTCACAGACAGTCCCCCAGCAGAGAGTGACGTGGTGAACGACTACTACGAGGTCCTGGGTGTCTCCCGCCAGGCGAGCCAGGAGGAGATCAAGAAGGCCTACCGCAAGCTCGCGCGCAAGCTGCACCCGGACGTCGCCGGCCCCGACGCCGAGGAGAAGTTCAAGGACGTCACGCGAGCCTACGAGGTGCTCTCCAACCCGGAGAAGCGCCAGATGTACGACATGGGCGGCGAGCAGGCCTTCACCGGCGCCGGCGCGGGCGCCGGTTTCGGCTTCCAGGACATCTTCGAGACGTTCTTCGGCGCCGCCGCCGGCGCGCCGCGCGGCCCGGTGCCCCGCGGCCGCCGCGGCCAGGACGCCCTCGTGCGCCTGGACATCGACCTCGGCGAGGCCGTGTTCGGCGCCACCCGCGAGCTCCAGGTCGACACCGCCGTCATCTGCCCCACCTGCAACGGCACCTGCTGCCGGCCCGGCACCAGCCCCCGCACCTGCGAGGTCTGCCACGGCCGCGGCTCCGTCCAGCGCGTGACCCGCTCCTTCCTGGGGCAGGTCATGTCCACGACCGCCTGCAGCGCCTGCGGCGGCCACGGCACGATCATCCCCGAGCCCTGCACCGACTGCGCCGGCGAGGGCCGAGTGCGCACCCGCCGCACCATCCGGGTCGAGGTGCCCGCCGGGGTGGACTCCGGCACCCGGATCCGCATGTCCGGCCAGGGCGAGGTCGGCCCCGGCGGCGGCCCCGCGGGCGACCTGTACATCGAGATCCGCGAGAAGCCGCACCCCGCGTTCGTCCGTCGCGGCGACGACCTGCACTGCACGATGTCCATCCCGATGACGGCGGCGGCCCTGGGCACCGTGCTCCAGCTGGAGACCCTCGACGGCGTCCGCGAGATCGACGTCGAGCCCGGCACGCAGCCCGAGCAGGTCGTCACCCTGCGCGACCTCGGCGTGGGCCACCTCAACCGCGGCGGGCGCGGCGACCTCCACGTCCACCTCGACGTCCAGGTGCCCACCCGGCTCGACGAGCGTCAGCGCGAGCTCCTGGCCGAGCTCGCCGCGCTGCGCGGCGAGGAGCAGCCCGAGCCGCGCCTGGCCGCCAGCGGGTCGGGCATGTTCTCCAAGCTGCGCGACAAGCTCGCCGGCAGATGACCACGGCGGTCTTCCACGCCCCCGGTCTGCTGGGCGCCGCCCGCCCCGGCGCCGTCGTGACGCTGACCGGCAACGAGGCCCGGCACGCCGCCACGGTGCGCCGCATGCGGGTGGGCGAGGAGGTCGAGCTCGTCGACGGCGCGGGGCTGCGCGTGCAGGGCACGATCACCGGTGCGGCCAAGGAGGCGCTCAGCGTCCAGGTCGGGTCGGTGATGCGCGAGCCGGCGCCGCCGGTGCGCCTCGTGCTCGTCCAGGCGCTCGCCAAGGGCGGGCGCGACGAGCAGGCCGTGGAGACGGCCACCGAGCTGGGCGTCGACGCCGTCGTGCCGTGGCAGGCCAACCGGTCCGTCTCCGTGTGGAGCGGGGCCAAGGTCGGGCGCGGGCGCGAGCGGTGGGCGGCGGTCGCCCTCGCCGCCGCCAAGCAGTCCCGGCGGGCGTGGGTGCCGGAGGTCCGCGAGCTCGTGAGCTCCGGCCAGCTGGCCGCCCTGGCGGAGCGGATCGTCGCCGGCGGCGGCGCGGTGCTGGTCCTGCACGAGCGGTCGAGCGTGCCGCTCTCCGCCGCAAGGCTCCCAGGAGAGGTGGCGCCGGCGGGCGATGCCCGCCACGACGGCGACGCCTCCTTCCCGGTCGGGGTCGCGATCGTCGTCGGCCCCGAGGGCGGCATCACGGACGCGGAGGTCGCCGCGCTCGAGGAGGCGGGCGCGCAGACGGTGCTGGTCGGCCCGCACGTGCTGCGGACGTCGACGGCGGGCCCCGCCGCCATCGCCGTCCTGGCGCAGCGGCTCGGCCGCTGGGGGTGAGCCGCCCGGCTCGTCGCGCGGGCACCTCACCGCCCGAGCGAGATGTGTCCCGGTCGTCCGTCCCCTCGGGTGGGGCCCGACGGCCCGGGCGTTTATCCTGAACGTGGCGTGGCAGCAGCCGCGCGACCCGACTTGGAGGAGAGACGAGGGCTCCGAGCCCGTCCCTATGTCGCAGAACCCCCCATCGGCCGGCGGCGTCCACCCCGGCCACGTCCAGCACCAGGTCTCCGTCCCCGAGGACGTGCCGATGGTCGCCCTCCTCGGCCAGCGGGACGAGGTGCTGCGGGCCATCGAGGGTGGCTTCCCCAACGTGGACATCCACGTCCGTGGCAACGTCCTCACGCTGACCGGTCCCGGCGGGGACGTCTCGCTCGCGGAGCGCCTCGTCGACGAGCTGGCCCTCGTGGCCACCTCGGGGCAGCCGCTGAGCGCCGACGCCGTCCAGCGCGCGATCGGGATGCTGACCGCCCAGACGGCCGAGCGGCCCGCCGAGGTCCTGACCACCAACATCCTGTCGACCCGGGGGCGGACCATCCGTCCCAAGACCGTCGGCCAGAAGCGCTACGTCGACGCCATCGACTCCTCGACCGTCGTCTTCGGCATCGGGCCCGCGGGCACCGGCAAGACCTACCTGGCGATGGCCAAGGCGGTCGGGGCCCTGCAGGCCAAGCAGGTGAACCGCATCGTGCTCACCCGCCCCGCCGTCGAGGCCGGCGAGCGGCTGGGCTACCTGCCGGGCACGCTCAGCGACAAGATCGATCCGTACCTGCGCCCGCTGTACGACGCGCTGTACGACATGCTCGACCCGGAGTCCATCCCCAAGCTGATGGCCGCCGGCACGATCGAGGTCGCGCCGCTGGCGTACATGCGCGGCCGCACGCTCAACGACGCCTTCATCATCCTCGACGAGGCGCAGAACACCTCGCCCGAGCAGATGAAGATGTTCCTCACCCGGCTCGGGTTCAACTCCCACGTGGTCGTCACCGGTGACGTCACCCAGGTCGACCTGCCCACCGGCACCCGCTCGGGGCTGCGGGTGGTCCAGGAGATCCTCGCCGACATCGACGACGTCACGTTCTGCCGCCTCACCAGCGCCGATGTCGTCCGCCACCGTCTGGTGGGGGAGATCATCGACGCGTACGAGCGTTGGGACGCCACGGTCGGCGTGCGTGACGCCGAGCTGCGGCGCGCGGGCGAGCGGCGCGAGCGCCGGGGAGGGGTGCGATGAGCACCGAGATCAACAACGAGTCCGGGTACGAGGTCGACGGCGAGGAGTTCGCCGCGCTGGCCCGGTACGTGCTCGAGGAGATGCGGGTCCACCCGCAGGCCGAGCTGTCCATCCTGTTCGTCACCTCCGACGTCATGTCGGAGCTGCACGAGCGGTGGATGGACGAGCCGGGGCCGACCGACGTGCTGTCGTTCCCGATGGACGAGCTGCGCCCCGGCCGGGCCGACGAGGAGCCCCAGCCCGGCACCCTCGGGGACATCGTGCTGTGCCCGGAGGTCGCGGCCCAGCAGGCCCGCGACGCCGGCCACTCCACCGTCGAGGAGCTGCTCCTGCTGACGACGCACGGCATCCTGCACCTGCTCGGCTACGACCACGCCGAGCCGGAGGAGGAGAAGGAGATGTTCGGCCTGCAGCGCCGCCTCCTCCTCACCTTCCTGGCCGGGCGCTGAGGGACCCCGCATGGACGGGATGATCGACCAGGTCCCCGAGGTCTGGATGGCGCTGCTCGCGGTGCTCGGCGTCGCCCTCGGCGCCGTGCTCAGCGCGGGCGAGACGGCGCTGGCGCGGGTGACCCGCGCCGCCGTGGGCGACCTGCAGGGCGCCGGCCGGAAGCACGCCGACGCGGTCGCGTACCTCGTGGACCGTCGCCGCACCGCCCTGGGCGCCGCCGCCTTCGTGCGCGTCCTCGCCGAGATGACGGCCGCCGTCGGGGTCACGCTGCTCGCGGCCGACCTGCTGCCGCGCTGGTGGCAGGTGCTGCTGGTCGCCGTCGCCGCCACCGCGCTGCTGCTCGCCGTCGTCGTGCAGGTGAGCCCGCGCCGCCTGGGCCGGCGCCGGCCCACCCAGGTGCTGCTGCGGCTCGCGCCGCTGATGAAGCTGCTGACCGTGGTCGGCGCCGCCGTGGACCGGGTGGTCCACGCCGTCGTCCCGCGCTCGGCCCGCACCGACGCCGAGACGCTCCAGGCGCGCGAGGAGGACCTGCGCGACATGGTCGACCGCGTCAGCGAGTCCGACCAGATCGAGGAGGAGGAGCGCGAGCTGCTCCAGTCCGTCTTCGAGCTGGGCCGGACGCTGGTGCGCGAGGTGATGGTGCCGCGCACCGACATGGTCACCATCGACGCCGACGAGCCGCTCGGCCGTGCCATCACCCTCTTCACCCGGTCCGGGTACTCCCGCGTCCCGGTGGTCGGGGAGTCCACCGACGACCTGCGCGGCGTGCTGTACCTCAAGGACGTCATGCGCCGGGTCCACCGCCGCAACGACGCCGGCGGGCTGACCGTCGCGGACGTCATGCGCGAGCCCACCTTCGTGCCCGAGACCAAGCTCGTGGACGACCTGCTCCGCGAGATGCAGGCCGACAGCGTGCACATCGCGATGGTCGTGGACGAGTACGGCGGCATCGCCGGCCTGGTCACCATCGAGGACCTGCTCGAGGAGCTCGTCGGCGAGATCGGGGACGAGCACGACCGCGCCGTGCCGGAGGTCGAGGACCTCGGCGACGGCACGGTGCGGGTGCCCGCCCGGATGCCCATCGACGAGCTCGGCGAGCTGTTCGGGCTGGAGATCGACGACGACGACGTCGACTCCGCGGGCGGCCTGCTGGCCAAGGCGCTGGGCAAGGTGCCGCTGCCCGGCGCCGAGGTCGACGTGCTCGGCCTGCACCTGGTGGCCGAGCGGGCCGAGGGCCGCCGCCGGCGCCTGTCCACCATCCTTGCCTCCCGCGAGCCCGCCGTGGAGGACGAGGAACAGTCCGAGCTGGATGACGACGAAGCGCAGGTGCACCGGTGAGCTTTCCCTCCGACGACGAGCTGATGGCCGGCCCCAACGCGCTGGAACCCGAGCTGATCAGGGCGGAGGAGTGGCCCGCGGACTTCCGCGCCGGGTTCGCATGCCTGGTCGGCCGGCCCAACGCCGGCAAGTCGACCCTGACCAACGCCCTGGTGGGGCAGAAGGTCGCGATCACGTCCGGCCGGCCCCAGACGACCCGGCACACCGTCCGCGGCGTCGTCCACCGCCCCGACGGGCAGCTCGTGCTCGTCGACACCCCCGGCCTGCACCGCCCGCGCACGCTGCTCGGCCAGCGCCTCAACGACCTCGTCCGCGAGACCCTCGCCGAGGTCGACGTCATCGTGTTCTGCGTGCCGGCCGACGAGAAGGCCGGGCCGGGTGACCGGTTCATCGCCCGCGAGCTGGTCCAGCAGCGCACCCCGGTGATCGTCGCCGTCACCAAGGCGGACAAGGTGGGCCGCGAGCAGCTGGCCGCCCAGCTCCTCGCCGTCCAGGAGCTGGGGGAGTGGGCCGAGATCGTGCCGGTCTCCGCCGTCCGGGACGAGCAGGTCGACGTCCTGACCGGCCTGCTGATGGCCCGCATGCCGGTGTCCCCACCGCTGTACCCCACCGGCGAGCTCACCGACGAGCCGGAGAACGTCATGATCGCCGAGCTCGTGCGCGAGGCGGCGCTGGAGGGCGTCCGCGACGAGCTCCCGCACTCCCTGGCGGTCGTCGTCGAGGAGATCCTGGAGCGCCCGCGGGAGAAGGGCGACCAGCGCCCGCCCATGCTCGACGTGCACGTGAACCTCTACGTCGAGCGGCCCTCGCAGAAGGCGATCGTCATCGGCAAGGGCGGCGCCCGGCTGCGCGAGGTCGGCACCCAGGCCCGCAGGAGCATCGAGGCGCTGCTCGGCGCGCGGGTCTACCTCGACCTCCACGTGCGGGTGGCCAAGGACTGGCAGCGCGACCCCAAGCTCCTCCAGCGCCTCGGCTTCTGACGCCGCTCCCGCCGCCCCCCAAGCGGCGAGATGTCATCTTTCCTCGAGATGTCAGCGACCAGGGCCCGCCCGTAAGCTCTCACGGACGGACGGGGCCGTCCGTGAGCTCTCGCGGAGAACCTGACATCTCGCGGCGAGAGGAGGGGCAGGCGGCCGGCGTGTGGGCGGCGCCACCGTGGGGCGCCGGAGGGCGGAGCAGGCCACCAACTAACCTGTCCGGGTGAGATACAGGAGGCTGGCCGCCACGATCGTGGTCGTGCTGCTCCTGGGCCTCGTCGGGTCCGTGGCCGGGCCGGGCTGGAACCCGCAGCCGCTGGGGCACACCATCGTGCCGCAGACGCCGGACACCACGATCGGCTCGGACGCCGTCACCCCGCCCGTCGGCACCTTCGAGGTCGCCCACGAGGTCGTGGACGTCCAGGTCGACGACGACGTCACGATCAGGGCCACCATCGCCTCCCCGGTCGGGGCGGGCGGCGACCGTCCCGGCATGCTCTTCATGCACGGAGCCGGCACGGCGACCCACGAGAACTTCGCCGACATCACTACCGACCTAGCCAGCGCCGGGGTCGTGACGATGGTGCCGGACAAGCGCGCCGACACCTACACCACCCGGGACCGCGACTACGTCGGCATGGCCGAGGACTACCTCGACTCCTTCGAGGTGCTCCAGGGCTGGCCGGGCGTCGATCCCGGCCGGGTCGGCGTGTACGGCGAGAGCGAGGGCGCGATGTCCGCGCCGGTCGCCGCCGCGACGGAGGAGGAGGTCGCCTTCGTCGTCCTCGTCTCGGCGCCGGTGGTGCCCATCCGCGAGCAGGGTGCCTTCGCCGCGGACTCCTACCTGCGGGAGGTCGGTGTGCCGGAGCGGGTGCTGCGCGCCATCCCGCGCCTGGTGGGCGGGCAGTTCCCGGGCGGCGGGTTCGAGTACTTCGACTTCGACGTCTCGCCGTACCAGCAGCGGATGACCCAGCCGGTCCTCATGGTCTACGGCACCGGCGACTACTCCATGCCGGTCGTGCAGGGCGCGGAGCAGCTCCTCGCCGACCTGGAGGAGGCGGGCAACGACCAGTACACGCTCCGCTACTACGAGGGCGCCAACCACGGCATCCGGATCGACGGCGAGCTGGCCGGGAACTTCACCGACGACGTCGCCCGCTGGACCTCCGGCCTGCCCGAGACGGCGACGGCGCCGCCGCGCGTCGCCGGCGACGAGCCGGTCCAGGTCTTCCGCGCCGACCCCGTCGACAACCCGCGCTGGTACGCCACCGGTGACATGATCGTCATCGCCTTCCTCGTCGGCGTCGGGCTGCTCGTGCTCGCCCCCGTGCTGTGGGCCGCCGGCCAGGTGCCCCGGCTGCGGGGCCGGGCACCCAGCACGCTGGTGCCGCCGCTGGGCCGGTACGCGGCCGGGCTCGGGCTGTCGACGCTCGCCGTGTGGGTGTTCTACCTCGCCTACATCGTCGGCGTCGCCGACCTCGCGCTGAACTACCGCACCAACGACCTGCTCGTGAACGGCGGCTGGATCGTCGTGCAGCTGGGCGGGGTGCTGGCGGCCGGGATGCTGGTCGTGACGGTGACCGCGGGGTGGCGCCAGCACCGGGCGCAGCGCGGGAGCGCGCCGATGGGCCGGATGGGCTGGGCGACGCTCGGGTGCGTCGTCGCGGGAAGCGTCATCCTGCTCGTCAACGCCGCGTACTGGGGCGTCTACCCGGCCGTCCTCTAGCGGGGACGGCGCTACGGACGGATCGCGCCCGCAGGGCACGCACGTGGCACGCTAGGGGCAGCAGAGGCGGAAGGAATCAGATGGTGACCCAGTGGGGCCTGGCCACCGACACGGGCGGCCGGCGCAGCGCGAACGAGGACGCCGCGCTCGCGCAGCCCCCGGTGTTCGTCGTCGCCGACGGCATGGGCGGGCACGCCCGGGGCGAGATGGCCAGCGCCACCGTCGTGGAGGCCTTGCGCGAGCTGGCCGAGCGGGGCGGCGAGATCGACGCGGCCGACGTCGAGGCCGCGCTCTCCGCCGCCGGCACCCGGATCCGCGAGACCATGGCCGCCGAGGCGGCCTCCCGGGGGCTGGGCGACCCCGAGGCGGTCGCCGGCACGACGGTCGCGGGCGTGGTCCGGACCGTCCAGCACGGCGAGGCCTACTGGCTGGTCCTCAACGTGGGCGACTCGCGCGTGTACCGCTACGCGGACGGCGAGCTGCGCCAGGTGAGCGTCGACCACTCGCTGGTCCAGGAGATGGTCGACGCCGGCACGCTCTCCCGCGCCGCGGCCCGCACCCACCCCCGCCGCAACGTCATCACCCGCGCGATCGGCACCGGCACGGACGTCGAGGTCGACTTCTGGATGCTGCGGGTGCTGCCGGAGGAGCGGCTGCTGCTGTGCACCGACGGGCTCGTGGGTGAGCTCGACGACGAGCAGATCGCCGAGGTCCTCGGCACCGTGGGCGACCCGGCCGAGGCGGCCCAGGCGCTGGTCCGCCGCGCCACGGACGGCGGCGCGAACGACAACGTCACGGTCGTCGTCGTCGACTCCGACGGGCAGGAGGCGGCCGAGACGACGGCGCCGTCCGGCGGCGGGACGGCGCCGGCGGGGGCGTGATGCACGAGTACCGGCCCGGCGCCTGGGTCGCCCTGGTCAGCGACGGCTCCGTGGCGCTGCTGCACCCCGCGATCGGCGCCCGGGTGGCCCGCGAGCTCTGGGAGATCGCCCGCGCCGGCGGGCGCCTGGCCGGGTGGGTCGAGCACCTCGCCCGCGGTGGCATCCGCTCCCTGCCCGCCTTCGCGATGGTCGAGGCGCACCCGGAGGGCCTGAGCGTGCTGGTGCGCGGGGACGCCGCCGCCGTCGTCGGCACGCGGGAGATCAGCGGCACCGGCTACGCCACGTGGCGCGAGGAGGTGCTGCCCGGCGAGGACGGTTTCCGCCTCCGCGGGGCGCCGGGCACGGAGGGGGAGTGGCTCCCGCTCGTCGGCGGCGTCGTCGGCGCGGCGGCGCTGCGGGGCCGCGCCGGTGACGGGCGGCACGCGGGGCTGCGCCTCGCCGGACCGGCGGCGGACGACGACGTCGAGCTCACGCTGCTCCGCTCGCCCGCCCTGGCCGCGGCGCTCGGGCGCGGCCAGGGGCCCGCGCGGGCGGGGCTGGAGGACACCTACGACCCCGACGAGGACGACCAGCCCGCGACGGGCGCCGAAGGGCCGGTCCCGGCACCCGCCCGTCCGCCGGGGCGGCACACGGCCCCCGCGCCGGCCGTGATCTCCGCGGTGCCGAGGGCGGGAACCACCACCGCCGGGGAGCCGCGGGTCGCGGGACCCCGGTACGAGCCGCGGCCGGCCGCCGCCGAGCCCGTGCCGGTGCTGGTGCTGCCGGGCGGCGAGCGCGTCCCCGTGACCGGTCCGGTGCTCCTGGGCCGGGCACCCGAGGCGGGCCGCTTCGGCGGCGACGCCGTCCCGCGCCTCGTGCGCGTGCCCAGCCCCGGTAAGGACGTCTCCGGCACCCACGCCGAGGTGCGGCCCGCGGGGCGGCACGTGGTGGTGACGGACATGAGCTCGACGAACGGCACCCTGCTGCACCTGCCCGGCCAGCAACCCGTGCGGCTCCGCCCGGGCACCGGGGTGCCCGTGCCGCCGGGCGGGGTCATCGAGCTGGGCGCGGGCGTCCGGATCACCGTCGCCGGCGAGGAGGCATGAGCCCCCGCAGGGCGCCGTCCCGGCCCCCGGAGCTCGACGGCTACACCTACGAGCGCCTGCTCGGCTCGGGCGGTTTCGCCGACGTCTACCTCTACACCCAGCACATGCCGCGCCGGCAGGTCGCGGTGAAGGTGCTCACCGTCGACGCCATCCGTGAGCAGGCCGGGGAGCAGCTCGTCGGGGAGGCCGACCTCATGGCCCGGCTCTCCTCGCACGCCTCGATCGTGGCGGTGTACCAGGCGGGCCGGGCCCCGGACGGCCGCCCGTACCTGGTGATGCAGTACTGCCCGCTCCCCAACCTCGCCGAGCGCATCCGCACCCGGCCGCTCGGCGTCCCGGAGGCGCTGAGCATCGGCGTGCGGCTCGCCGGCGCCGTCGAGACGGCCCACCGCGCGGGCATCGCGCACCGCGACATCAAGCCGTCCAACATCCTCACCAACGAGTACGGCCGGCCCGCCCTGGCGGACTTCGGCATCGCCGGGCTCATCGGCGCCACGCGCGAGGAGACGGCGGGCGTGTCCGTGCCGTGGGCGCCGCCCGAGGCGGTCGACGGCCGGCCGGCGGAGGGCGTCGCGGGTGACGTCTACTCCCTCGCCGCGACCGTCTACACGCTCCTCGCCGGCCGCGCGCCGTTCACGCTCCCGGGCGGGCCGAGCTCGCGCCTGGACCACATCACCCGCATCCGGCGCGACCCCGTCCCGCCGCTCGACCGCGCGGACGTGCCGCCCTCGCTGGAGGCCGTGCTGGCGCGCGGCATGGCCAAGAACCCGGCCCGGCGTCACGCGACCGCGCTGGACCTGGGGCGCGCGCTGCAGGTGGTGGAGCAGGAGCTCCACCTGCCGGTGACCGACGTCGACGTGCCCGACACGTCGTGGATGGGCGGGGCGCACGCCCCCGTCGACGCCGAGGGCCGCACCCGCACGGCCGTGCGCGGGCTCGTCGAGGTCCCGGCGTCGGACGTGGCACCCGCGGGCGTGCCCGGCGCCGGCGGCGCCGCCGCGGCGGGCGAGGGCCTGGCCGATGGCCCGGCCGGGAACGCGTCCCGCGGCTCCCACCTGGCGCCCCGGCGCACCGCGCGCCGCGCCGCGACGGCGCTGGGCGCGGCGGCCGTGCTCGTCGCGGGGGCCGCCGTGGCGCTGGGCGCCGGGGTGCTGCGCGGCGAGCCGCCCGCGGGGGCGACGCCGTCGGCCGGCACCGGGATCCCCATCCCCGAGCGGGTGGCGGCGCCGCAGGCGCTGACCGGCACCCGCACCGGCGCGCAGGTGACCTTCACGTGGGCGCCGCCGCCAGGGCTGGGGAAAGTCGCCTACGTCTGGCAGCGCACCGAGCCGGGCGCCGATCCGCAGGTGCACTCCGCGGACGAGCACTCGGTGACCGTCGACGCGCCGGGCCAGGTCTGCCTCGCCGTGAAGGTCCTGATGCCCGACGGCACGACCTCGACCGAGCCGGCCACGGCCTGCGTCGAGGGTGGCACACGCCCCACCCCGCCGGACACGCCGGGCGGGTGACGGCGCGGGGGGAGCCGGTCGTGGTAGTCCCTAGCAAGAACTTCTGCGAGGAGAGGAGGCGGACATGGGGATGCAGCTGGAGTTCTGCGGCGAGTGGTTCCCCCTCTCCGGCGAGGAGCCGTTCGTGATCGGTCGCGAGGGCGTCCTGGAGATCGACGACAACCCGTACCTGCACCGGCGGTTCCTCGAAGTCAGCAGGCACGACGACCTGTGGTGGCTGGAGAACGTCGGCACGCGGCTGTCCGCCACCGTCGCCGACCCGGAGGGCAACACGCAGGCCTGGCTGGCCCCCGGCGCCCGCCTGCCGGTCGTGTACGCGCGCACCACGGTGCTGTTCACCGCCGGGCCGACGACGTACGAGCTGACCCTGGTCAACGACGAGCCGGCGTACCTGCCCACCCGGCCGGCCGACGAGCCGGAGGCGGGCGAGACGACCATCGGGCCGGTGTCGCTGACCGAGGCGCAGCTCCTGCTCGTGCTCGCGCTGGCGGAGCCGGTGCTCAGCGGCCGGGGGAGCACCGCCACCATCCCGACGTCCGCGGTGGCCGCCGAGCGGCTCGGCTGGACGCTCACCCGCTTCAACCGCAAGCTCGACAACGTCTGCGACAAGCTGCACCGCTACGGCGTGCGCGGGCTGCGCGGCGGACCGGGCAAGCTCGCCGTCAACCGCCGCGCCCGGCTGGTGGAGCACGCGGTCGCCTCGCGGCTCGTCGTCCCCGAGCAGCTCCCGCTGCTGGCCGCCGCCCGGGAGGTCGCGGAGGACTGAGCCGGCCCGAATCGGACGGGGACCGTGCGCTAGCATCGCCGTGGCCCCTGCGGGCCTCAGCGAGGCCGCCCACCGGCGGCCGCGAAGTTCCGTGGGGAGCGAGGAGTGCCAGGTCGGGGGGCGCGTGGGCGCCGGCGCGGGGAGCCGGCCGCGTCGTCGCGCGCTGCCCGCACGGCCCGCGGCGCCGACCGCCGTCGCCGCACCCTCAGCGCCGTCGTCCTCTCCCTGGTGACCGCCGCGGTCGCCGTCGCCGGTCTCCTCTACGACGGCGTCGCCGCGGCGGACGTCGACCTCAACGACGGCGGCGTGTGGGTCACCAGCTCCACCGAGCTGCGCGTGGGCCGGGTCAACTACCCCGTGCAGCAGCTCGACGGGTCGGTCACCGCCACGAGCGCCGACCTCGACGTCCTCCAGGAGGGCGCGGACGTCTTCGTCGTCGACCACGGCGCGGGCCTGCTCCAGCGCCTCGACCCCGCCACCGTCTCGGTCACCGGGGGCGTGCCGCTCCCCGCGCAGCGGCAGGTCGCCCTGGGCGGGGGCGTGGTCGCCCTGCTCGACGTCGGCACGGGCACCCTGCGCGCCGCCCCCACCACCGCCGTCGGCGCCCTCGAGGAGGGCCCGGCGCTGGCCTCCCTCGGCGCCGGCGCCCACCTCGCGGTGGGCACGGACGGCACGGTCTACGGCGTCTCGACCGCGGACGCCACGGTCGTCGCGATCCCCGAGGACGCCGCGCGGCCGGCCACGGACGACGGCGCCGGAGACGCCGAGACGGACGAGCCGCAGGCGCTGGGCCTGGGCGTCCCGCCCGGCACGCTCGCCGGCGCGCAGACCCAGGTCACGGCCGTCGGCGGCGAGCCCGTGGTCCTGACCCGGACGACCGACGGTCGGCTGCTCCTGCTGCGTCCGGGGGAGGAGCCCGCGGACCTCACCGGCCTGGAGATGGACGCCACCCAGGTCGCCCTCCAGCAGGCCGGCGGCGACGCCGACCACGTCGTGCTCGCCGCGGCGGACGCCCTGGTGCGCGTCCCGCTCGACGGCCGCGCCCCCGTGGTGACCCCGGTGCCCGTGCTCGGACCGCCCGCCGCCCCCGTCGTCGTCGCGGGGTGCACGCACGCCGCCTGGTCCGGCGGCACCCCCACCTATCTGCAGCAGTGCGGCGACGGCGAGCCGGTGCACAAGGAGGTGCCGACCACCGCCACGGCCACGGAGCTGTCGTTCCGGACCAACCGCGACCTCGTGGTCCTCAACGACACCCTCTCCGGCGGCGTCTACCTCGTCAACGAGTCCATGACGATCGTGGACAACTGGGACGACGTCACCCCGCCGGAGGCGGACGACGGCGAGGAGGAGTCGCAGCAGGACGTCACCGACGCCGTCCCGCTGGACCGGGAGGCCGAGAACCGGCCCCCGGCCGCCCAGGACGACGACCACGGCGTGCGCCCGGGCTCGACGACGGTCCTCGAGGTCCTCGCCAACGACACCGACCCGGACGGCGACCTGCTCACCGTGACCGGCTACGACGCGCCGCCCGAGGCGGTCGGCACGGTCCGGCCGGTGATGGGCGGGCGCGCCCTCCAGGCCGAGGTTCCCGCGGACGCCACCGGCACCGCGTCCTTCGCGTACACGATCGACGACGGCCGCGGCGGGGAGGCGTCCGCCACCGCCACCCTGCTGGTGGTGCCGCAGGCGGTCAACAACGCCCCGGAGCCGGTCCGGCCCACGCGCATGACGCTGACGGCCGGCGCGACCGGCAGCGTCGACGTGCTGACCGACGTGCGCGACCCCGACGGCGACGCGCTGGTCGTCACCGACGTCACCTGGGACTCCGACGACGCCGTGCGCCACACCCCCGACGGCGTCGTCACCTTCGAGGACCGCGGCACGGCGCCGGGCCCGAAGGAGGTGACGGTGACGGTCTCCGACGCCCGCGCCAGCACGGACGTCACCGTCGAGGTCGACGTGCGCGCCGAGGCGGCGCTGCCGCCCGTGCCGCTGGCGGACTACGTCACCGCCAAGGCCGGGCAGGAGGTCGTCGTGGAGCCGATCCGCAACGACGCCGACCCCGACGGCGAGGCGCTGCGGCTCGCGAACGTCGCGGGCGCCACGGGCGCGAGCGTCGTCGCCGACTACGACGCCGGCACCTTCCGGTTCTCCTCGGACGTCGTCGGCGCGCACTACCTCACCTACGTCGTGGTGGACGACTCCGGCACGGGCGCCACCGGCCTCGTCCGCGTCCAGGTGACCGAGAGGACCGAGGCGCCGCCCGTCGCGGTGCGCGACAGCGCCCTGCTGCCCGCGGGCGGCTCCGTGGCCGTGGACGTCCTGGCCAACGACGAGGACCCGTCGGGGCGGCTCCTCGCGGTGCAGCAGGTCGACGTCCCGGAGGGCTCCGGGCTCGTCGTCGCCGTCGTCGAGCACCGGGTCCTGCGGATCAGCGCCCGTAAGGCACCCGCGACCGCCACGCCGGTGCGCTACACGGTCTCCAACGGCACGGCGACCGCTCAGGGCGAGGTCGTCCTGCTCCCCGTGGCCACGGACGCCAGCCCGCCCCCGCCGGCCGCCGAGCCCGACGTGGCGAACGTGCGCGCCGGCGACTTCGTGACCGTGCCGGTGCTGCAGAACGACTCCCACCCGGCCGGGCTGGAGCTCACCCTCGACCCGACGCTGGCCGAGACCGCGGAGCAGGGGTTGTTCTTCGTCTCCGGCGACACGGTGCGCTTCCGCGCGCCCGAGCAGCCGCAGACCGTGCACGCCGTCTACCGCGTGACGGACAGCCTCGGCAACGCCGACTCGGCGCAGGTGACCGTCCACGTCCAGGCCGACGCCGGGACGAACTCGGCCCCGCTGCCCGTCCCCGTCGAGACGCGGGCGTTCGGCGGGGAACGGGTCCGGATCCAGGTGCCGATGTTCGGCATCGACCCCGACGGCGACTCGGTGCAGCTCCTCGGCGCCCACGAGGCGCCGCGTCTGGGCCGCATCGTGGACGTGGGGCCGGGCTACCTGGACTACGAGGCCTACCGGCACGCCAACGGCACCGACGAGTTCACCTACGCCGTCCGCGACCGGCTCGGGATGGTGGCGCACGGAGACGTCAGCGTCGGGGTGGTCCCGCCGCCGGAGACGAACCGTTCGCCGCAGGCCCATGCGGACACCCTCGAGGTGCGCCCGGGACGCCTGGTGCGGGCGGACGTCCTGGCCAACGACACCGACCCCGACGGCGACCGGCTCCACCTGCCCGCCGACGCGCCCTTCGAGCCGGTCGAGGGGGTGGCGATCGAGGCCGTCGACGGCGGATTGGAGATCACCACCCCCGAGGAGGCCACGACCTTCTCGCTGGCCTACCGGGTCGGGGACGCGCGCGGCGGCGTGGACTCCGGCGTCCTGACCGTGCGGGTGTCGCCGGACGCGCCGCTGCAGGCGCCGCTGGCCCGCGACGACCAGGTGCAGGCCGCGGACATCATCGGGCGCGACACCGTCACCGTCCCGGTCCTCGCGAACGACGACGACCCCGACGGCACCGCGGCCGCGCTCGAGGTCACCCTGCCCGGGCAGGACGGAGCCACCGTGGCGGGTGACCGCGTGCGGGCGCCCGTGCTGCCCAGCCGACACGTCCTCACCTACCAGGTGCAGGACGTCGACGGGAACAGCGCCTACGCGTTCGTCGACGTGCCCGGCGTCGCCGACACCGGCCCGGTGCTGCGCACCGACACCGAGCCGGTGGAGACCGTCACCGGCCGGACGGTCCAGATCGACCTGGCCGACCACGTCCTCGCCCCGAGCGGCAGGGAGGTGCGCCTGACCGACGTGGCGTCCGTGACGGCCACGAACTCGGACGGGCGGGCGCCCGTGGTCGACGGCGACACCCTGCGGTTCACCTCGGCGGCCGGCTACGCCGGCCCGGCCTCCATCACGTTCGAGGTCACCGACGGCGCCACCGCGGAGGACGGCACCTCCTCCGTGCTGACGCTGCCGATCACCGTCCTCCCGGACGGCGACAACGCCCCGCCGGAGTTCGCCGGCGGCAGCGTCGAGGTGGCGCCGGCGGAGGGGCCGGCGGGCCTGAACCTGCGCGACGCCGTCACGGACCCGGACACGCAGGACCTCAACCGGCTCGAGTACGACGTCGTCGAGGTGCCCGAGGGTTTCGAGGCGACGGTCGACGGGCCGTTCCTCAGCGTCTCGGCCGCGGCCGGCACCCGGCCGGGCACCACCGGCGACGTCGTCGTGTCGGTGGCCGACCCGGTGAACGAGCCGGTGACGGGCACGGTCTCGGTCTCGGTGGTGCCGTCCACGCGCGGCCTCGCCGTGCTGGACGCGGGGGACCTCGGCACGGTGGACCAGGGCGAGACCGTCACGGCGCCGGTGCTCGAGGGCGCGTACAACCCCTTCCCGGACGTCCCGCTCGAGGTGCTGTCCGCGCAGCTGGAGGCGGGCCGGGCGGAGGTCACGAGCACCGACGCCGCCGTCAGCGTCACGCCGGCGGCGGACTTCGTCGGCCGGGTCGTCGTGCGGTACACCGTCCAGGACGCCACCCGGGACCCGAGCCGCCACGTCGAGGGACGGGTGACCATGGACGTCGTCGGCGTCCCGGACCGGCCGGCGCCGCCGCGGGTGGAGGAGGTCCGGGACTCCACCGTGGTGCTGTCGTGGAGCGCCCCCGCCAGCAACGGCTCCCCGATCACCGGGTACACCGTCCGCGCGCCGGGCACGACCACCTCGTGCGCCACCACCACCTGCACCATCACCGGGCTGACCAACGACGTCGAGCACGCCTTCACGGTCACGGCCACCAACGAGGCGGGGGACTCCGAGCCCTCCGCGCCGTCGGCCCCCGCCCGTCCCGACGTGCGGCCGGAGCGCCCGGCACCTCCGGTGCTGACGTCCGGCGACGGCGCGCTGCGGGTGGACTGGTCCGCGCCGCGGACCTCCGGGTCCCCGGTGACCTCCTACGACCTGCGGATCTCACCGGCTCTCGGCTCGGGGCAGGTCGGCGTGACGGGCACCAGTCACACGTGGACCGGCCTGACGAACGGCCGGGAGTACCGGGTCCAGGTGCGCGCCCGCAGCTCCGCGCCGGAGCCCTCGGACTGGTCCGCGTGGTCCGCGGGCGAGGTGCCCGCCGGCGTCCCCGACGCCCCCTCGGCGCCGCGCGTGCAGCGCGTCGACAACCCCGTGGCCGGCCAGATCCACGGCACGTGGGACGCGCCGCACGCCAACGGCGACGCGGTCTCGGAGTACCGCGTGCGGATCGACCGCGACGGCGCCCGCTTCCGCGAGTTCACCGTGCCCGCCTCCACCCGCTCCTTCACGGAGGACGCCCCCGCCGGCTCGGCGTACACCGTCACCGTCGCCGCCCGGAACAAGGCCGGGTGGGGTGCGGACTCGCCGGCGTCGCGGCAGGTCCGCTCCTTCCTCAGGCCCTCCGTCCCGGGCGTCCCCGCCGCCGAGCCGACCGGCGAGGACGGCGAGGTCCGGCTCCGGTTCACCGACGCCCACCCCAACGGCGACCCGGTCGAGGGGTACCAGGTGAGCGTCAACGGCGGCGGCTGGGCGCCGCTGCCGGCCGACCGCGTGGTGCGCGACCTGACGAACGGGTCCCTCTACAGCTTCCGCGTGCGTGCCGTGAACACCTACCAGGGGGACGCCTCGCGGCCCTCCGACCCCGCCAGCCCGTACGGGCCGCTGCGCGCCTCGATGCAGGCCTCCGCCGGCCCGAACTCGGTCACGTTGGCGTGGTCCGGTGCGGACGGCAACGGCAGGCCGGTCGTGCGGCAGCAGCTGTGCGTGACCTCCACCGGCGGCCTCTCCGAGTGCTTCGATCCCGGGACCGCGGGCTCGCGCACCTATCGTGCGCCGAAGGGCACCGTCTTCGACGCGGAGCTGCGGGTGACGCGGCTCCTCGTCCCCGGCGACGAGCGCACCACCAGCGTGCGGGCGGGCGCCACGACGCACGCCGACACGCGCGTGCGGGTCAGCCGCACCCGCGAGGCGGTGGGCGAGCACGGCTGCGAGCACGGCTCGTGCGCGTTCCTCGACGCCGACTACCACGACCTCCCGCGCGGGGCCTACCGGGTGACCTTCTTCGCCCGCGGCGAGCGCGTGCACAGCACCGCCAACGGGCAGGTCCACCAGCTCGAGGGCAGCGGCAGGCTCGAGACCCCGATGTACCGGGGCTACCCGCGCGAGGAGGTCCGGGTGGTGCTCGACGGCCCCGTGTGGGCGGAGCACACGCTCGTCTGGCCCGACGCCCCCGCGGGATAGCGTTCCTCCCGTCCCCGCCCGCCCTAAGGAGCCCGATGACCACGACCGCCGCACCGGCCGTCCTCGCCCCGGACCAGGCCGCCTGGTTCGGGGAGACGTTCACGCGCGTCGTCGACAACGTGGGCAGCGCCGTCCTGGGCAGGACGCGCGTCGTGCAGCTCGTCGTCACGGCGCTGCTCTCGGGCGGCCACGTGCTGCTGGAGGACTACCCGGGCACCGGCAAGACCCAGCTGGCCCGCGCCCTCGGCCGGACCCTGCAGGCCAGCTCCAGCCGGATCCAGTTCACCCCCGACCTGCTGCCCTCCGACGTCACCGGCGTGTCGATCTTCGACCCCGGGACCCAGACCTTCGACTTCCACGCCGGGCCCGTCTTCGCCAACGTCGTCCTGGCGGACGAGATCAACCGAGCCTCGCCGAAGACGCAGTCGGCCCTGCTGGAGGTCATGGAGGAGGGACGGGTGACCGTCGACGGGGTCGCGCACCCGGTCGGGGACCCGTTCGTGGTGCTGGCCACCCAGAACCCGGTGGAGCAGGCGGGCACCTACCGCCTGCCCGAGGCCCAGCTCGACCGCTTCCTGCTGAAGACCTCCATCGGCTACCCGGACCGGGCGGCCACCGTGGAGATCCTCTCCGGCGCGGCGGTCCGCGACCGCGCCGGCAGGCTCGAGCCCGTGGTGACCGGGGCCGTGGTCGCCGAGATGGTGGCCCTCGCGGGCACGGTCCACGTGGACCCCGCCGTGCTGGACTACGTCGCCCGGCTGGTGGAGGAGACGCGGCGGGCGCCGGGCGTGCTCGTGGGCGTGTCGGTGCGCGGGGCGCTGGCGCTCGTCCGGGCCGCGAAGACCTGGGCGGCCGCGCACGGCCGGAACTACGTGGTGCCCGACGACGTCAAGGCGCTGGTCGAGCCGGTCCTCGCGCACCGGCTGGTGCTGGAGGCGGAGGCCGAGTTCGAGGGCGCGACGGCGCAGCAGGCCCTGGCGGGCGTCCTCGCCGCCGTCGTGCCGCCGGCCGTGCGCGGGGCGTGAGCGGGGGCCCCGGGCCGGGGCGGTGGCTGACAGACCGCCTGAGCACCCTGCTCGTCGTCCGGATGGCGCTCGAGCGGACGGGCGCGCCGCGCACCGCCGTGGCGGGGGCGTTGCGGTGGATGAGCCCCGCCGGCTGGGCGGCGGCCGCCGCCGGGCTGCCGGCGACCGTGGCCGGGCGGCACCTGGGCTGGGCCGAGCTCGTCGTCGCTGGGGCGGCGCTCCTCGCCGTGCTGGCGGCCGCCCTGGTGTTCACCGTGGGGCGCCAGCCCTACGGCGTCGACCTGCGGCTGTCCTCCGCGCGGGTGGTCGTGGGGGAGCGCGCCGTGGGCGCGGTGGTGGTGCGCAACACCGCCGCCCGCCCCGTCCTCCCGGCCCGCGTGGAGCTGCCGGTCGGGACGGCGGAGGTCGCCTTCCCCCTGCCCGGCCTGCCCCGCGGCGGCGAGCACGAGGAGGTCTTCGCGATCCCGACGGCCCGCCGGGCCGTCATCCCGGTCGGGCCCGTGCGGTCGGTGCGCGGGGACCCGCTGGGGCTGGTGCGCCGCGCGGTGTCGTGGACGCAGGTCCACGAGCTCTACGTCCACCCGCGCACCGTGGGCCTGGCCTCCGGGGCCGCGGGGCTCCTCCACGACCTCGAGGGCCGCCCGTCGAGCGACATCACCGCCTCCGACCTGTCCTTCCACGCCCTGCGCGAGTACATCGCCGGCGACGACCGCCGCCACGTCCACTGGCGCAGCTCCGCCCGCACGGGCACGCTCATGGTCCGCCAGTTCGAGGAGACGCGGCGCAGCCAGGTGGTGGTGGCCCTGAGCCGGCACGAGGCGGACTACGGCGACCCGGCGGAGCTCGAGCTCGCCGTCTCGGCCGCCGCCTCCCTCGGGCTCGAGTCGTTCCTGGAGGAGAAGGACCTCACGGCGCTGACCACCCACGAGGTCCTGCCGGCGGTCTCCCGCGGCGCCCTGCTCGACGCGCTGACCCGCCTGGAGACCGCCGGCGGGCCCCGCGGGTTCGTCGCGATGGCCCGCGCGGTCTCGCGGGACCTGCCCCACGCCTCCCTCGTCGTCCTGGTCTGCGGGTCGGGCGTCCCCGTCCGGGACCTGCGTGCCGCCGGCGCCGTCCTGCCCGCGGGCCTGCGCGCCGTCGCCGTCCGCGCGCACGTCCAGGACGAGGGCGTCGCGTCCGTCGGCGGGCTGACCGTGGTGACGGTGGCCGAGCTCGACAGGCTGCCCCGGCTGCTGCGCAGGGCCGTGCGGTGAGCGGGCGGACGGCTCAGCCGGGGCGGCGGTCGCGGCGCCGGGGCGCCGAGGGCGCGCGCGGCCGGCCCGGCGCGTGGCGCGCCGAGCTCGCCGGGCTGCTTCGCGCCCGCGGCGCCGACGTCGCCGTGCTCACCGCCCTGGTGCTCCTGGCCCTCCTCCCGCTGTGGCCCGTCTTCGCCACCGGCCACCTGGTGGCCGCCGTCGTCGGCGGGGCGCTGCTCGGCGCCGGTCTCGCCGTGGTCGGCGCGCTGCTCGGCTGGGGCGCGCTGACCGTCGCGGCGGGCGCCGTCGTCACGCTGGCGGCCTGCTCCGCCCTCGGCGCGCCGACGACCGCGCTCGGGGGAGCGGTGCCCACCCCGGCGACGCTCGGCGCGGTCGCCCAGGCGGCGGTGACCTCCTGGAAGCAGCTGGTCACCGTGCTGCCGCCGCTCGGCGCCCACGGCGGGGTGCTCACCGCGCCCTACCTGCTCGCCTTCGTCGCCACGCTGGCGGCGGTGACAATCGCCCTGCGCACCTCCCGGCCCGCGTGGGCGCTCCTCCCGCCGGCGCTGGCGCTCGCCGCGGCCATCCTGCTCGGCACGAGCGAGGCGCAGGCCGCGGTGCCCGTCGGCGCCGCCGGGGCGCTCGGCGCGCTCGCGTGGGGGACCTGGCGCACGGGCCGCATGCACCCCGGCCGTCTGCGCGGGGCGGTCGCCCTCCTGCTCGCCGGAGCGGTCGCCGGGACGGGTGTCGCCCTCGCCCCGCCCGCCTCGCCCCGGTTCGTGCTGCGCGACCACGTCGAGCCCCCGCCCGACCCGCGGGACTTCCCCAGCCCGCTGGCGGGGTTCCGCGGCTACGTCAAGGACCACCGCGACGAGACGGTGCTCGCCGTCGACGGGCTGCCCGGCGGCGCCCGGGTGCGCCTGGCGGTGCTCGACGCCTACGACGGGACGGCCTGGTCCGTCTCGGGCGAGGCGACGTCGGGCCGGTTCGTGCGGGTCGGCGAGCGGGTGGAGCCCGAGCTGCGCGAGGGCCTGCGCCGGATGACCGTGACGGTCGGGGAGTACGCCGACGTGTGGGTGCCCATGGTGGGCCGCCCCTACGACGTCGACTTCACCGGGGCTCGCGCGGCCGACCTGCAGGGCTCCCTCTACGTCAACCGGACCACGGGGACCGGGCTGGCCGTCGCCGGCCTGCGCCCGGGGGACTCCTACGAGCTCCTCGCCGCGCTGCCCCCCGAGCCGTCGGACTCCGCGCTCGGGGGCGCCCCGGTCGCCGACGTCGCCCAGCCCCAGGCGCTGTTCCCGGAGGTGGCCACCGCCGCGGCCGCGCGGCTGACGGCCCAGGCGCGCACGCCGCTCACCCAGATCCGTGCGATCGAGTCCGGCCTGCGGCTCGGGTACTTCTCCCACGGGCTCGAGGGGGAGACGCCGTCGCTGCCCGGGCACGGCGCCGCCCGGGTGGACGAGCTGCTCGGCGGGGAGGCGATGATCGGGGACGACGAGCAGTACGCCGCCGCGATGGCGCTGATGCTCCGGGCCGTCGGGATCCCGTCGCGGGTGGTGATGGGCCTCGAGGCGCCGCCCGGCGCGGGCGGGCACGTCGCGCTCACCGGCGACGACGTCACCGCCTGGGTCGAGGTGCCGTTCGAGGGGCACGGCTGGGTGTCGTTCTTCCCGACGCCGGACGAGGACCGGATCTGGCAGGGGGAGTCCCCGTCGCCGCAGAACCGGCCCCAGCCCCAGGTGCTGCAGCCCCCGCCCCCGGCGCAGGAGCCGCCGGACGTGCCGCCGACGGACCGGCAGGACGTCGACACCGAGGACCAGGAGGACCAGGACGCCGCCTGGCCGCGGGCCGTCCTGGTGGCCGCGGCCGTCACCGGTGGCCTGCTGGTGCTCCTGGCCCCCCCTGCTCGCCGTCCTGCTGCTCAAGGCCAGGCGGGCGGCGCGCCGCCGCAGGGCCGGCACACCCGCCGAGCGCATCGCCGGCGGGTGGGCGGAGGTCATGGACGCCGCCGTCGACGTCGGTGTCGCGCTCACCCCCGCCGCCACCCGCCGCGAGAACGCCGCGGAGCTGGCGCGGGCGCTGGCGGCCGACGCGGACGAGCTCGCCGCGCGCGCCGACGCCGCCGTGTTCGGGCCCGCGGACCCCAGCGAGCCGGCCGCCCGCGGCTACTGGAGCGCGGTCGACGCCACGCTGGGCGCCATCGGGGCGGCGGTCGGCCGCCGGCGCTGGTGGCGGGCCCGGCTGTCCCTCCGCTCGCTCCGGCGCCACCGGCCGCGCGACCCCGCGGACTGACGCCTATCGGGCACCCGGTGGGGAGTTGTCCCCATGCGTGAGGGGCGACAAGAGCCGGTGCGGGCGGGTAGGAATGAGGGCAGAGCAGCACCGGGGCTCGGCCGGTGGGCCGTCGCACGCAGGGGGCGCGACGGAACGCGGGCGGGTCGACGGCGGTGGCTACGTCGCACGCAGGGGGAGCGACGTGACCACCGCCGTCGTGCTCCGGATGCTGAGACGTGCCGGTCCGGAAGGTGACGCGCCCGACGCCGCGCGCTAACCTCGCCACGTGCGCATGGCCCGCCCCGAGCAGCACCTGCTGCTCCTTCTGAGCCGCGACGAGGCCCACTGAGGCCGGCTCCTCGTCGCGGCGGTTGTCGTGCCTGGCCGTGAACCGCACGAGCGACGAGGAAGACACCGATGAAGACGCAGGACCACATCCACGCACAGCGGCCCTCCCGGATGCCGATCACCAAGTACCGGCCCTTCCAGGTCACCAACCCGGTCGACCTGCCCGACCGGCAGTGGCCCACCCGCCGCACCACCCGCGCCCCCCGGTGGCTCTCGACCGACCTGCGTGACGGCAACCAGGCGCTGATCGAGCCCATGAACGCGGACCGCAAGCGGCGGATGTTCGACCTGCTCGTCCGCATGGGCTACAAGGAGATCGAGATCGGCTTCCCGGCCGCCTCGCAGACCGACTTCGACTTCGTCCGCTCCCTGGTGGAGGACGGCGCCGTCCCCGAGGACGTCACGGTCTCCGTGCTCACCCAGTCCCGGCCCGAGCTCATCCATCGCACCATCGACTCCCTGGTCGGCTTCCCGCGCGCCACGGTGCACCTGTACAACGCCACCGCCCCGGTGTTCCGGGAGATCGTCTTCCACAACGACCGCGAGGCCACCCGCGAGCTCGCCGTGTCGGGCACCCGCGAGGTCGTCGCCTACGCCGAGAAGGTGCTCGGGGACGACACCGTCTTCGGGTACCAGTACTCGCCGGAGATCTTCGTCGACACCGAGCTCGACTACGCCCTGGAGGTCTGCGAGGCTGTCATGGACGTCTGGCAGCCCGAGGGCGCCCGCGAGATCATCCTCAACCTCCCCGCCACCGTCGAGCGCGCCACCCCCAACGTCTACGCCGACCAGATCGAGTGGATGAGCCGGCACCTGACGCGCCGCGAGCACATCGCCCTGTCGGTGCACCCGCACAACGACCGCGGCACCGGCGTGGCCGCCGCCGAGCTGGCGATGCTCGCCGGCGCCGACCGCGTCGAGGGCTGCCTGTTCGGGCAGGGCGAGCGCACCGGCAACGTCGACCTGGTCACCCTGGGGCTGAACCTGTACAGCCAGGGCATCGACCCGATGATCGACTTCTCCGACATCGACACGGTCCGCCGCACCGTGGAGTCGTGCACGCAGATGGACGTCCACCCGCGCCACCCCTACGGCGGGGACCTGGTGTACACGTCCTTCTCCGGCTCCCACCAGGACGCCATCAAGAAGGGCTTCGCCGTGCGCGACGAGAAGGTCGCCGCGGCCGGCGGCGACGAGACCGCCGTCGTGTGGGAGCTGCCCTACCTGCCGATCGACCCCAAGGACGTCGGCCGCAGCTACGAGGCCGTCGTCCGGGTCAACTCCCAGTCGGGCAAGGGCGGGGTCGCCTACCTGCTGTCCTCCACCCGGAACCTGGACCTGCCGCGCCGGTTGCAGATCGAGCTGTCCAACATCGTGCAGAAGCACACCGACGCCTACGGCGGCGAGATCGACGCCGAGAAGCTCTGGTCGATCTTCGCCGACGAGTACCTGCCCCACACCGCCGCCATGGGGCTGGAGCCCTGGGGCCGGTTCTCCCTCAAGGGCACCACCGTCACCACCGCCGGCGAGGGGACCGACGCCGTCCTGACGGTGACCATCGTCGACGGCGGCGAGGAGAAGGTCGTCGCGGCCACGGGCAACGGCCCGATCGACGCGTTCGTCAACGCGCTGCGCGAGCTGGGCGTCCAGGTGCACGTGCTCGACTACGCCGAGCACGCCCTCTCCGAGGGCGGGGACGCCACCGCGGCGGCCTACCTCGAGTGCGAGGTGGACGGCCAGGTGCTGTGGGGCGTGGGGATCGACCCGTCCACGATGACGGCCTCCTTCAAGGCGATCGTCTCGGCCGTCAACCGCGCGGAGCGCTGAGGGCCGGCCTCACCGGCGCGGGCTGCGGGCACCCGCCCCGGGCACCTGGGATGATGGTCCGGTGAAGCTCTACCGGGACGAGGCCGTGGTGCTGCGCACCCACAAGCTCGGTGAGGCCGACCGGATCATCACCCTGCTCACGCACGAGCACGGGCAGGTGCGCGCCGTCGCCAAGGGGGTGCGCCGCACGTCGAGCAAGTTCGGGGCGCGGCTGGAGCCGTTCGGCGTCGTCGACGTCCAGCTGCACCTGGGCCGCAACCTCGACACGGTGACCCAGGTGGACACCGTCGCGCCGTACGGGCGCACCATCGGCGCGGACTACTCGCTCTACACCACGGCCACGGCCATGGTGGAGACGGCGGCCCGGCTCACCGAGATCGAGCGCGAGCCCGCGCCGCAGCAGTACCTGCTGCTGGCCGGCGCCCTGCACGCGCTGGCGAGCCGCGCCCACGCGCCGTCGCTGGTGCTGGACTCCTACCTGCTGCGCGCCCTGTCCGTGGCCGGCTGGGCGCCGAGCTGCTACGACTGCGCCCGGTGCGGCGCCGCCGGCCCGCACCGGGCGTTCAACCCCGCCGTGGGCGGCGCGGTGTGCCCGTCGTGCCGTCCGCCGGGGTCTCCGGCACCGGCGCCGGAGACCATGGCCCTGCTCGGGGCGCTGCTGTCGGGGGAGTGGGCGGTGGCGGACGTCTCGGACCCCCGCCACCGCAAGGAGGCCTCCGGACTGGTGGCGGCCTACCTGCAGTGGCACCTGGAGCGCCAGCTGCGGTCCCTGCGCATGGTGGAGCGCGCATGAGCGACGACGTCGCCGCGCGCGCCGCCGCGGCCGTGCCCGTGTTCCCGGCCGGCCCCGCGCCCGACCCCACGCGCCGCGGGCCCGTCCCGCCGCCGCCGCACCCCTCGGGCGCCCGGGCCCCGCTGATGGACCGCCGGTTCGTGCCCCGGCACGTCGCCGTCGTCATGGACGGCAACGGCCGGTGGGCCAACGCCCGCGGCCTGCCGCGCGTCGAGGGGCACAAGGCCGGCGAGGCCGCCCTCCTCGAGGTGGTGGCGGGCGCGATCGAGCTGGGCATCACGCACGTGTCGGCCTACGCCTTCTCCACGGAGAACTGGAAGCGGTCCCCGGAGGAGGTGCGCTTCCTCATGGGCTTCAACCGCGACGTCATCCACCGCCGCCGGGACCAGATGGACGCCTGGGGGGTCCGGGTGCGCTGGGCGGGCCGCCGCCCGCGGCTGTGGCGCTCGGTCATCTCCGAGCTGGAGGTCGCCGAGGAGCAGACGAAGCACAATTCCGTGTGCACGCTGACCATGTGCGTGAACTACGGCGGGCGCGCGGAGATCGCCGACGCCGCGCAGCAGATCGCTCGCGAGGTCGCCGCCGGCCGCCTGGACCCGGCGAAGGTCTCCGAGAGGACGCTCGCCCGGTACCTCGACGAGCCCGACCTGCCCGACGTCGACCTCTTCCTGCGCACCGGCGGGGAGCAGCGCACCAGCAACTTCCTGCTCTGGCAGTCCGCGTACGCGGAGATGGTCTTCCTCGAGGATGCCTGGCCCGACGTCGACCGGCGCACGCTGTGGCGGGCGGTCGAGATCTACGCCCGCCGGGACCGCCGTTACGGCGGGGCGGTGGACAGGCCCTCGGCGCCGGGGGCCTGAGGCGCCGGAGAGCTCCCTCGCGGCGGGATGCTGGGCTTGCCCGTGACCGGGTGCGGTAGGACGCTTGAGCCAGCCTGCGACGTCGGGGGTTCACCATGCGGGTTCATCGGTTGTCGGCATTGTCCGTGCTCGCGCTGCTCGTAGCCGGTTGCGCGACCGGCGACCGCGCCGAGGACGCCGCCGAGCCCGAGGCCGGCGGGGCGACCCCCTTCTTCGACGAGCCGATCGACCTCGACCTGTCCGGCACGGAGATGGACCCCTACGGCAATCCGGCGACTCCCGCCGACGAGATCCAGCTGAGCGAGGAGGAGATCGAGCGGATACGGGCCGGCGGTCACACGGCCGCCCACCTGTGGGCCGGTGCAGGCGAGTGGTACAACGCCATCGACGCCGGCGCGACGGACCGGTTCAGCGAGCTCGGCATCGAGGTCGTCGCGAGGGCCGACGCGCAGTTCGACGCCGCCACCCAGGCCAACGACGTCGAGACGGCCATGGCCCTCGCGCCCGACATCGTCCTCAGCCTCATCGTCGACCCGGTCTCGGGCGCGGAGGGGTTCCGACCGGTCGTCGACTCCGGCACCGTGCTGGTCCTCGCCGACAACCACGCCGAGGGCTACCGGCCCGGCGAGGAGTACGTCGGCATCGTCACCGGCAACCACTTCGGCATGGGCGCGGCGGCCGCCGACCTCATGAGCGACGCCCTCGGCGGCAGCGGACAGGTCGGCATGATCTTCCACGACGCCGACTTCTTCGTGACCAACAACCGGGACAACGCCTTCCGGGCCGCCGTCGAGCAGAACCATCCCGAGCTGGTGATCGTCGACGCGAAAGGATTCACCGAGGAAGGGGCGACGTTCGACGTGGCCTCGGCGATGATTTCCCAGCACCCCGACATCGAGGGCATCTACGTTGCCTGGGACGTCGCGGCGGAGGGCGTCGTCGAGGCCATCCGCGCCTCCGGCCGCGAGGACATCGCCGTCGTCACCCACGACCTCGGCGTCAACAACGCCCTCGACATGGCGCAGGGCGGCGCCGTTCACGGCACCGTCGCGGATCTCCCGTACCAGGTGGGCCGCGCCATGGCGACGCTCGGGGCTTACGGGCTCCTGGACAAGGAGGCGCCGCCGTTCAGCACCGTCGGGTTCATCACCGTGACCCGTGAGAACCTCGCGGAGGCCTGGGAGGAGTCCCTCAGCCGGGAACTTCCCCCGGAGGTCCGCCAGGCGCTGGACCAGTGAGCGCGGCAGCGCCGGAGGTGAGCTGAGTGACCGCGCTGTCGCCGCCGGCCACGCTGGGCGAGCGTGTGGGGGCGCTGCTCGGTCGCAACATCGTCTACCTCGCGTTCCTGATCATCCTCGTGGTCTTCGCGATCATCCTCAGCGACCGCGGCTTCCTGACCGTCGGGAACCTCACCACCATCGTCCGGCAGACCGCGCCGATCACGGTCATGGCCGTCGGCCTGACCTTCACCCTCAGCGCCGGCGAGATCGACCTCTCCATCGGCTCGACCGTGGCGCTGTCCGCGACCATGGGCGCGATCGCCCTGCGCGACTACGGGCTCGCCGCCGGCATCGTGGGCGGCCTGGCCGTGGGGGTCGTCATGGGCCTGGTCAACGGCCTCGTCACCGTCCGGCTCCGGGTGCCTTCGTTCCTCGTCACGCTCGGGACCCTCGGGATCGGCCAGGGACTCGCGCGCAAGGTGACCGACCTCCAGGCGGTACCCGTCCAGGACGCCACCTTCACCTCCTGGTTCGGATCCGGATCGGTGGGGCCGATCTCGAGCCTGCTGATCTGGACCGCGGCGGCGGTGGTCGTCGGGCACGTCTTCCTGAAGCACACGCGCTTCGGGCGTCACACGCTGGCGACGGGAGGCGCCCCCCGGGCGGCCGCGTACGTCGGCATCCGCACGGGCCGCATCCGGGTCGCGGTCCTGGTCATCAGCGCCATGACCGCGGCCCTCGCCGGCCTGCTCTACGCCGGTCGCCTCCACGGCGCGCGCTACACGCTGGGGGAGGCCGACCTGCTGACCGTCATCGCCGCCGTCGTCGTGGGGGGCACGCACCTCTTCGGCGGGCGCGGCACCGTGATCGGCGCGCTCTTCGGCTCCCTGATCCTCGGCATGCTCAACAACGGCCTGATCCTCATGGGGCTCGACGTCTCCGACCAGATGATCGCGCGCGGGGCCATCATCGTGCTGGCGGTGGCACTGAGCCTGCGTGAGCCGAAGAGGATCTGAGGGGGTGAACCGTGTTCCTCGAGGCGCTGTCCCGCCGCAACCAGGCACTTCTCCGGGCCGCGACGGACCTGCACCGCCGCGGGATGATCCCGGCGAACAGCTACGTGCTCGACCTCGACGCCATCGAGGCCAACACGGCGACCTTCTGCCAGAGCGCTCACGGGCTCGGCCTCGAGGTCCTCGCCATGGCCAAGCAGCTCGGTCGCCCCGCCCCCGCCCTCGACGCGATCGTCCGGGGTGGCGCCGACGGGTTCGTGGCCGTCGACATGACGTGCGCCCGAGCCGTGCACGCCGCCGGGCACCGCCTGGGTCACCTCGGGCACCTGGTGCAGGTACCGCGCGGTGAGGCCGACGAGGCCGCCCGCGCGCACCCGTCGGTGTGGACCGTGTTCTCCATGGACAAGGCCCGCGAGGCGGCCGCCGCCGCCGGCCGGGCGGGGCGTGCGCAGGACCTGGTGGCCCGGATCCACGCGCCAGGCGACGTCTTCTACCCCGGCCACGAGGGCGGGTTCCCGGCCGACGAGATCGTCGGGGTCGCCGGAGCGATCGGGGCGACGCCGAACGCCCGGTTCGCCGGCGTCACGACCTTCCCGGCACTGCTGTTCGACCCGCGGGAGCAGGCCGTGCTGCCCACGCCGAACCTGCGCACCCTCGAGCGGGCGCGGCTCGAGCTGGAGGCCGCCGGCCACGAGCGCCCCGTGGTGAACGCGCCGGGGACGACGTCGACGGACGTGCTGCGCACGCTGGCCGACGCCGGAGCCACCCAGGTCGAGCCCGGGCACGGCCTCACCGGCACGACACCGCTCCACGCGGTCCGGGACCTTCCCGAGGTCCCTGCCATGCTCTACCTGAGCGAGGTGTCGCACCTCTACGGCTCTCGCGCGTACGTGTTCGGCGGCGGGCTCTACATCGACCCCGTCTTCGAGCCCTACCAGGTCCGTGCGCTCGTGGGCGGCTCGGCGGACGAGATCCTCGCCCGGCCCCCGGTGGCGGCCCAGCTGCCCCCGCCGTCGGCCATCGACTACTACGGCCAGCTCGACGCCTCGGAGCGGAGCATCGCCACCGGTGACACCGTCATCTTCGGCTTCCGCGCCCAGGCGTTCGTCACGCGGGCCTTCGTGGTGCCGCTCTCGGGCGTCTCCCGTGGGCAGGTCGCCGTCGAGGGCGTGTGGACCACCGACGGGCGGCGCGCCGCACGAGGTGGGGAGGCGCCATGACCGTCCGGCAGGAGGCACGGAAGGCCACGCGCGGCGAGGTGGTGCTCGAGGTCCGGGGCCTGTCCAAGTCCTTCGGTGGCGTGCAGGCGCTCGTCGACGTGTCCCTCACCCTGCGGTCCGGCGAGGTGCTCGGGCTGCTCGGTGACAACGGCGCCGGCAAGTCGACGCTCGTCAAGTGCCTGAGCGGCGTGTACCAGCCGGACGCGGGGGGCATCGTCGTCGACGGGCAGGAGACGACCCTCGACTCCCCGGCCACCGCGCAGCGGCTGGGGATCGAGACGGTCCACCAGGACCTGGGGCTGGTGGAGTCGCTCGACGTCGCCTCGAACCTCTTCCTCAAGCGGGAGCTGGTCAAGCCCGGCTGGGGCTGGCTGGGGTGGCTCGACAGGCGACGCATGATCCGGGAGTCCGAGGAGATCATCGCCGGGCTCGGGATCCGTATCCCGGGCGCCCGTACCGAGACCACCTACCTCTCGGGCGGGCAGCGTCAGGCGATCGCCATCGGCCGGGCGGTGGCCTGGGGCCGGCACATCGTGCTCCTGGACGAACCCGCCGCGGCGCTGGGGGTGGAGCAGTCGGCACACGTCCTCGAGCTCATCGACACGCTGCGGAGCCAGGGGGTGGCGGTCATCCTGATCAGCCACAACATGCAGCACGTCGTCCAGGTCTGCGACCGGGCCGTCGTCCTGAGGCACGGGCGGAAGGTCGCCGACCTCCCGGTCGACAGCACCAGCGAGCGGCTGCTGGTCGACCACATCGTCGGGGGCGCCGACCGCGCGCCCGTGATCGGGTCCAAGGACCGACGCGAACCAGAGGAGCGCTCATCATGAGTCGACCACGCAATCCCCGCGCGGCGGCGCTGGTCGTCGCCGCGGCGGCGGCACTGGCGGCCTGCGCGGACGGCGGAGGCGGCGGTGCACCTACGACCGAGGCCAGCCCGCCCGGGACCGCCACGACGGCGGCCCCCGGCGAGGAGCCGAGCCTGGAGTTCCGGGGCCCCAACGGTGAGGTCCCGGTTCCCTCGACGGAGCTGACCCTGAGCGACGAGGAGGTCGCGGAGGTCCGTGAGGGTGGCTACACGGCGGCGTTCGTCTGGCACGAGAACTCCGCATTCATCCAGGCCGTGGAGTCCGGGGTGCGGGAGTCCTTCGACGAGCTGGGCATCGAGGTGGTCGCGAGCACCAGTGCCGAGTTCGATGCCGCCCAGCAGGCGGCGAACGTCGAGACCGTGATGGCCAACGCGCCGGACATCATCGTCACCATCGCGGTCGACCCCACCACGGCCGCCGAGGCCTTCCGTCCCGCTGTGGACCAGGGCGTCCACATCGTGGTGCTGACCACGCCGCCCGCCGGCTACACCGCCGGGGAGGAGATCGTGGGCATCGTCACGGGCGAGCTCACGGCGTACGGCAGGGGCGCGGCCGAGATGCTCGGAGAGGCCCTGGACGGGCGGGGCGAGGTCGGGTGGATCTACCACGACGCCGACTTCTGGTTCACCAACCAGCGCGACCAGGCGTTCAAGGACTGGCTGGCCCATCTCTACCCGGAGATCGAGATCGTCGCCGAGGCCGGCTTCAGCGATCCGGCGCGCACCGAGGACATCGCCTCGGCGATGCTCACGCAGAACCCCGAGCTCAGCGGCCTCTACGTCGCGTGGGCGACGGCCGCCGACGGCGTGCTGTCCGCCCTGCGCGCCGCCGGCAGGCCCGAGGTGCGCGTCGTGACCAACGATCTCGACGAGACCATGACCCTCGACATGGTGGGCGGGGGCAACGTCGTCGGCGTGGTCGCCAACTCGGCCGTCCAGACCGGGCGCGACCTTGCGACGATGGCCGCGTACGGCGTCCTCGGCAAGGAGGCGCCTCAGATGGCGGTGACCGCCCCGGTGCCCACCACCGCCGAGAACCTGGCCGAGGGCTGGGAGGCCGAGTTCGCCGAGGAGCTCCCCGCCGATCTCCGGGACGCGGCAGGCGGCTGACCTCATGGCGCTCGACGCCCGCACCGTCAGGCAGATCGTCGACGAGGTCGACCGCAGACGCGAGTCCGTCGTCCGGTTCGCCGCGGATCTCGTCCGCATCCCCTCGGAGACCCACCCGCCGGGAGGGGACGAAGGACCCGTGCAGCGCTTCATCGAGGAGCGTCTCGCCCGGGCGGGTCTCGAGGTCGACGTCTTCGAGCCGTGGTCGGTGCCCGGGGTGCAGGAGCACCCGGGCTGGTGGCCGGGCCTGGAGTACACCGACCGGCCCAACGTGGTGGGCGTGCGCCGCGGGACGGGCGGGGGGCGGTCCCTCATCCTCAACGGGCACTGCGACGTCGTGCCGGCGGGCCCGCGCCAGCTGTGGGCGGACGACCCGTACGGCGGGGTCGTGAGCGGCGGACGGCTCTACGGCAGGGGAGCGGCCGACCAGAAGGGCGGGCTCGCCGCCATGATCGTCGCTGTCGAGGTCCTCGCCGACCTCGGCCTCCGGCCGCGCGGCGACGTCGTCGTCGAGAGTGTCGTCAACGAAGAGCTCGGGGGCTACAACGGCACCGTCGCGTGCTGCGCCAAGGGCTACCTCGCCGACGCGGCGATCGTGACCGAGCCGACCGGGCTCGAGGTGGTCGCCGCGACGAAGGGCGGCCAGACCTACAAGGCGACCGTCCCCGGCATCAACGCCCACCACGCCTGGTGGTGGCAGGGGGTGAGCGCGTTCGACAAGGCGATCGTGGTCAAGGAGGCGCTCGTCGCGTGGGAGCGACTCCGGGCGGCGGAGCTGAGCTCCACCCCCTACTTCTCCGACACGACGAGGCGCCCGCGCCCGGCCCTGGCGGACACCGTCTGGTACGTGGGGGCGGGGGACCCGAATCTGATGGCGTCACCCTCCAGCGCCGAGCTGCACTTCTGGGTGGACGTCCTGCCCGCGGACGACCGGGAGGCGATGCTCGCCCGGTTCGAGCGGTTCGTGCTCGACCGGGTGGCCGCGGACCCCTTCCTCGCCGCTCACCCGCCGCGGCTGGAGCGCGCCCTCATGCGCCCGTTCGACGGGGTGGAGGTTCCCGCCCACCATCCGGTGGTCAACAGCCTCCTGGAGGCCTTCGCGGCCGGGGCGGGGCGGCCCACGACCGTCGGCGGCCTGGACGCCGCCACCGACTCGATGATCTTCAATCTGTACACCGACACACCGGCCGTGGTGTTCGGCCCCACCGGGGGCGGCGCGCACTCCCCGGACGAGTACGTCGAGATCGACGGGCTCCTGGACTGCACCAAGACGCTCGCCGTCGCGATCGTCGACTTCTGTGGCGTCGCGGATGCCTGAACAGGCCGACGTCAGCCGTCGCGGCGGGCCGTGCCCGTGGTGCGGGCGGCGCCGTCGTGCGCGGCCTGCCGGCCGGCCGGCAGGCCCGAGACCGCCGCGGCGTGCCGCCGCCTGTGCACGACGACCGTTGCGGCGATGACCACGGCGAGCGCACCGATGCCGGCGATGCCCCGCGGGGAGCCGGCCGCCGCCGCCAGCGCCGCCTCCCACACCGCGAAGCCGATCGTGGAGTAGATGACCGCCCACGCCAGCGCGCCGGGGACCTGGGCGGCCGAGAACCGCACCCAGCCGATGCGGAGCACGCCGGCGCCGGCCATCACCATGGACTGAAAGCCCACCGTGAGGTACGCGAACGGCACGGCCACGAGCCCCCACCGCCGCAGCGCCTCGATGCCGCGCGCGGTGCCCTCCCCCTGCAGCCACCGGTACGCGCGCAGCCGCCACCCGGCGGCAGGGTGGGAGTGGCGCAGCGTCTGCTCGGTGACGACCCGCCCGAGCCAGTAGATCGCCTGCCCGCGCAGTGTGGCGCCGAGGTACAGGAACGCGAAGACGAGCCAGAACGGCCAGCTCGCCAGGAAGTCAGGCACAGGGCGCTCCCTCTGCCGGGACCGGAGCGGTACGTCGCCGCGTCGCACCGGTGAGACCGACCGGCCTCATGGGCCGTACTGCGCCGCGGCGCACGGCCCGCAGGTGCCGAACAGCTCGGCGGTGTGGTCCACCCCCACGAACCCGTTCTCCTGGGCGACCCGCGCCGCCCACCGCTCCACCGGCGCGCCGGCGACCTCCACGGTGCGCCCGCACTCCCGGCACACGAGGTGGTGGTGGTGCTCCTGGCGCTCGCAGCGGCGGTAGAGGCTCTCGCCGTCGTCGGTCCGCAGGACGTCGACCTCGCCGGCCTCGGCGAGCGACTGCAGCGTGCGGTACACGGTCGCCAGGCCTATGGACTGGCCCTCGGTGCGCAGCATCTCGTGCAGCTGCTGGGCGCTGCGGAAGTCCGCGGTCTGCCCGAGCAGGTCGCTGACGGCGGAGCGCTGCTTCGTCATGCGCAACATTCAGGCCTCCTCGGACACGGCCACGTCGTCCTCGACGTCCAGGTGCGGGTCCCGGGGGCGGACCTGCCGGACGAACAACGGACGCACGAGTGATGCTACGGCGTACACCGCGATGGCCAGCACGACGATGGTCGCGCCGGGGGAGAGCGGGTAGAAGTACGTCACCGTCAGGCCGACGACGGTCACCAGGACGCCGACGAGCATCGCCACCCGCATCGTGCTGGCGAAGGAGCGAGTGAGCAGCTGCGACACGGCCACCGGCACGATCATGAGCGCGGACACCAGGAGCACCCCGACCACCCGCATGGACACCGAGACGGTGAGCGCCGCCATGACCGCCACGAGGACGTTGAGCGTTCGCACCGGCAGGCCGGCCGCCCGTGCGAACTCCTCGTCGTGGCTCAGGGCGAAGAGGGCGGGACGCAGCCCGATGCCGACGCCGAGGACGACGGTCGCCAGGCCCGCGCTCAGCCACACGTCGAGCGTCGAGACGGTGGCGATGGAGCCGAACAGGTAACCGTTGAGGTTCGAGGTGGTGCCGCCGGCGATGCCGATGAGGAGCACGCCACCGGCGATGCCGCCGTAGAAGAGCAGCGCGAGGGCGACGTCGCCGCTGGTCTTGCCACGGTCCCGGACGACCTCGATGAGCACGGCGCCGATGATCGAGGCGACCACGGCACCCGGCACGGCGAGCAGGTCGTTGGGGGTGAGCCCGAAGGCGGCGCCGGCGAGCCAGCCCACCGCCACGCCGGTCAGCGCGACGTGACCGATGCCGTCCCCCAGCAGCGCGAGGCGCCGCTGGACCAGATAGGTGCCCATCACGGGCGCGGACAGCCCGACGAGCACGGCGACCACCAGCGCCCGCTGCATCAACGGGGTCTGCAGCATCCCCAGGAGACTGTCGAGCACGCTCACCACTCCACCTTCAGGTCGGGTGCCTGGCCGCTCGGCACGGCGCCCTCCTGGTGCGCGTGCACGTGGTCGTGGTCGGGCTCGTCATGGCCGTGCACGGGGGCGGGCGGTGCGCCGTCGTGGACCACGCGGCCGTGGCGCAGCACGACGCTGCGCCCGATGAGCCCGCTGAGCTCGCCAAGCTCGTGCAGCACGACGAGCAGCGTCGTGCCCGTCCCGCGCAGCGAAGCCAGCGTGGCGGCGAGCGCCTCCTTCGAGCCCCGGTCGATGCCGGCCAACGGCTCGTCCAGCACCAGCAGGTCGGGGCCGCGCACCAGCGCGCGCGCGATCAGCACGCGTTGCTGCTGACCGCCGGAGAAGACCTGGACGCTGTCCCCGGCGCGGTCGGCGAGGCCGACCTGCTCCAGGGCCGCCATCGCCCGGTCGCGCGCGGCCCGGCCGGGCCGCAGGCGCCGGTTGTCGAGCAGCCCGGCGACGACGACCTCCAGCGCGGTGGCGGGCACGCCGCCGCCGGCGCCGACCCGCTGCGGCACGTAACCGACGCGTCCCCACGGCACCTGGCCGTGCGATCGCTCGACGTCGACCCCGAAGAGCCGGACGTGGCCCCGTGCGACCGGGGCGACACCGACGAGGGCCTTGACGAGGGTCGACTTGCCGGACCCGTTCGCGCCGAGCAGCGCGACGGTCTCGCCGTGGTCGATGGTCAGGTCGATGCCGCGCAGGATGGTCGACCCGCCGAGGACCACGGCCAGGTCCTCGGTGACGATCGGGGCTTGGTCCATGGCTCCCGATGGTGCCATCCCGGCCACCTCCCCGACATGGCCCGACGTCATCACGCGCACCGCAGCCCGTCGCGCAGCGCCGCGAGGTTGGCGCGCATGACCTCCTGGTAGTCGAGGTCCTCGTTCAGCTGGGAGTCCAGCGGGTCGAGCATGCTCACCGCGATGCCGAGGTCGTCGGCGAGCGTCTCCGCGACCTCCGGGTTCACCAGCGTCTCCGCGAAGATCGTGCTCACGCCCTCGGCGCGGACGACCTCCGCCACCTCTGCCAGCCGGGCGGGGGAGGGCTCGGACTCGGGGTCGATGCCGGAGACGCCGACCTGCTCGAGGTCGTAGCGCTCGGTCAGGTACCCGTACGCCTCGTGGGCGACGACGATGGTGCGGACCTCGCACGCGGCCAGGCCGTCGGCGAGCTCGCCGTCCAGCGCCGCAAGCTCGCCGGCGAGCTTCTCGGCGTTCGCGCGGTACTCGTCGGCGTTGCCGGGGTCGACCTCGGCCAGCTCGTCGGCGACGCCGGTCGCCACCGCGGCCAGGCGTGTCGGGTCGAGCCAGAAGTGCGGGTCGCCGGAATGGTCGTGGGCGTCGGCGTCCTGTGACTCGGCCTCGGCGTGCGAGCCCTCCTCGGTATGGGCCTCATCCTCGGCGTGCGAGCCCTCCTCGGTATGGGCCTCGTCCTCGGCGTGGGCGTCCGTGGCGGCACCCGCGGTGCCGGCGAGACCGGCGACGTCCAGCGCATGCGCGGGGGACGCCTGGGCGACGGCGTCGTCGACGGCGGCCTGGAACCCGGAGAGGTACAGCACGACGCCGGCGTCACCGAGCTCGGCGACGTCGCGCGGGGCGAGCTCGAGGTCGTGGGCGTCGACTCCCGGCGGAGTGAGCGAGTCCACCTCGACGTTGTCGCCGCCGACCGTCTCTGCGACGTACTGCAACGGGTAGATCGAGGCGAGCACGTGCACGGCGTCGGTGGCTCCGCCCCCGCCCGAGGAGGAGCAGGCGGCGAGGGTCAGGGCTGCGGCGGCCGCGGTGGCCCCCGCCCGGCAGGCAGACTTGTTCATGAGCACGATTCTCAACGCAAGTGAGAATCGATGTCAAAATACGGCGCGGCACCGGCGTGCCCGCCGCCGGCCGGCGGGTGCCCGTGAGCCGGGCGGACAGGGCCCGTGAGCCCCGGGGCCGCGGCGCCCGGGTAGGTTGGGGCACGGACCTGGGGGCTCAGCCCCCCGTCCGCCGTCGCCCGCGCCAGCCAGGAGCGGGTCTGAGAGAGCCCGCACCCGCCAGGTGTGGGCCCAGCACCGGAACCGGAGTGATACGAAGTGGCCGCACCCTCGCGCCTGGACAACGTGATCAACCTCGCCAAGCGGCGGGGTTTCGTCTACCCCTCGGGGGAGATCTACGGCGGGACCCGCTCGGCCTGGGACTACGGACCCCTGGGCGTGGAGCTGAAGGAGAACATCAAGAAGCAGTGGTGGCGCGCGATGGTCACCTCGCGCGAGGACGTCGTCGGGATCGACTCCTCCGTGATCCTCCCGCGGCAGGTGTGGGTCGCGTCCGGGCACGTCGGCGTGTTCACGGACCCGCTGACGGAGTGCCTCAGCTGCCACAGGCGCTTCCGCGCCGACACCATGGCGGAGGAGTACGAGGAGAAGAAGGGCCACGCGCCCGAGAACGGGCTGGCCGACATCACCTGCCCCAGCTGCGGCACGCGCGGCCAGTGGACCGAGCCGCGCGACTTCAACATGATGCTCAAGACCTACCTCGGCCCGGTCGAGGACGAGTCCGGGCTGCACTACCTGCGCCCGGAGACCGCGCAGGGCATCTTCGTCAACTTCGCCAACGTCATGACCTCCGCGCGCAAGAAGCCGCCGTTCGGCATCGGCCAGATCGGCAAGTCCTTCCGCAACGAGATCACGCCGGGCAACTTCATCTTCCGCACCCGCGAGTTCGAGCAGATGGAGATGGAGTTCTTCGTCGAGCCGGGCACGGACGCCGAGTGGCACCAGTACTGGATCGACACCCGCACCGCCTGGTACACGGACCTGGGCATCGACCCGGACAACCTGCGCCACTACGAGCACCCCCAGGAGAAGCTCTCGCACTACTCCACGCGCACCGTGGACATCGAGTACCGCTTCGGCTTCCAGGGCAGCGAGTGGGGCGAGCTGGAGGGCATCGCCAACCGCACCGACTTCGACCTGACCACCCACGCCGAGCACTCCGGGCAGGACCTCAGCTACTTCGACCAGGCGAAGAACGAGCGGTGGGTCCCCTACGTCATCGAGCCGGCCGCCGGCCTGACGCGCTCGCTCATGGCCTTCCTCGTGGACGCCTACACCGAGGACGAGGCGCCGAACACCAAGGGCGGCGTGGACAAGCGCACCGTGCTGCGGCTCGACCCGCGGCTCGCACCGGTCAAGGCGGCGGTGCTGCCGCTCTCGCGCAACGAGCGGCTCTCGCCCGTCGCCAAGGAGCTGGCCACCGAGCTGCGCAGGTACTGGAACGTGGAGTTCGACGACGCGGGCGCGGTCGGGCGCCGGTACCGCCGCCAGGACGAGGTCGGCACGCCGTTCTGCGTGACGGTCGACTTCGACTCGCTCGAGGACCAGGCGGTCACCGTGCGCGAGCGCGACACCATGGCCCAGGAGCGCATCGGCCTGGACAAGGTCGCCGGCTACCTGGCCGAGCGCCTGCCCGGCTGCTGACGGCGCCGGGGGTGGCGGTCCGTCGCCCCCGGACGGCCTCCGCCCGCGCCGATGGCCGTGCCCTCGGCGTGGGCTCCGGCGCGTGCCGCCCGCGGGAGGCGAGCATGGGGTGGTGTCCCACTCCCACCTCCACACCGACGAGTCCCGCCTGCCTCCCGCGGACGCCCGCCGCGCGCGTCTGATCCTCGCGCTCCTCGTCATCCCCCTGCTGGCCGCCACGGTCGCCGGGGTGGTCCTGCTCTGGCCGCGCGGTGAGACGCCCGTCCGGTCGGTGCCGCTCACCGGTCCGGGCGTGACGCTGGAGAGCGGCACGGTGGTGGAGGTTCCCGAGGGCGGGGCGGCCGAGGGCTCGGTGCGCGTCGAGGTGCTCACCGGCGCCGGCGCCGGGCTCCGGGTGCCCGTCCAGGTGCCGCCCGAGGTCATGCCCAGCGTCGACGTCGGGGACGACCTGCGGCTGCTGCTGACGCCGCAGGCCATCGGGACCGGCAGCCCCTACGTGTTCTGGGAGTTCGAGCGCGAGGCGCCGGTCGGCATCCTCGCGCTCGTCTACGCCGTGTGCGTCCTGGCGGTCGCGCGCTGGCGCGGCCTGGCGGCGATGGCCGGGCTCGCCTCGTCCCTGGCGGTGCTCCTGATGTTCGTCGTGCCGGGCCTCATGCTCGGCCGGCCCCCGCTCCTGGTCGCGCTCGTCGCCTCCGGGGCGATGCTGTTCCTGTCGATCTACCTGGCGCACGGCGTCTCCATCCGGACGACCACGGCGCTGCTCGGCACGTTCATCGGGCTCGCGGTGACGGTGGTGCTCGGGATGTGGGGCACCGACGCCGCGAACCTCTCGGGCGGGGGGTCGGAGCAGGCCGTGACCCTGTCGATGACGTTCCCCGAGCTCACCCTCTCGGAGCTGCTGCTGTGCGGCATGGTCATCGCCGGGCTGGGCGCGCTGAACGACGTGACCATCACGCAGGCGTCCGCGGTGTGGGAGCTGCACGCCGCCAACCCTGCGCTGTCCCGGCGGCGACTCTTCGGCCAGGGGATGCGCATCGGCCGGGACCACATCGCCTCGACGGTGTACACGCTGGCGTTCGCCTACGTCGGCACCGCGCTGCCGATGATCCTGCTCGTGGCGCTGGTCGACCGCACCTTCATGGACACCCTGATGGCCGGCGAGATCGCCGCGGAGGTGGTGGGCACCCTCGTCGCCTCGATCGGCCTTGTCCTGGCGATCCCGGCGACCACCGCGATCGCCGCGCTCCTCGTCCGCACGGGCGGCCGGCGCGGGCACGACCACCACGCCGGCGAGGGAGAGCCCGGCAGCACGTCGCCCGCGCGGCAGGTGGTGCCATCTCACAGCGGTCCCGGTTGGGCGGGGGACGCCCCTCGGGGAGAATGACCCGGTGACTGTGCTGCAGATCGGTCCCGTGAGCCTGGGGAGCCCCGTCGTGCTGGCCCCCATGGCCGGCGTGACGAACCCCCCGTTCCGGCGCCTGTGCCGCGAGGCGGGCCTCGCCGGGCTGGCCGCCGCGGGCGGTGCGGCGCCCGGCGGCGCCCGCGGCACGCACGCGCCCGCGGGCCTGTACGTCACGGAGATGATCACCTCACGGGCGCTGGTGGAGCGCACGCCCGAGACGATGCGGATGATCACCCCGGACCCCGAGGAGCCGGTCCGCTCCGTCCAGCTCTACGGCGTCGACCCCACCACCATCGCCGCCGCCGTGCGGATCCTCGTCGCCGAGGACCGCGCCGATCACATCGACCTCAACTTCGGCTGCCCCGTCCCGAAAGTCACCCGCAAGGGCGGCGGCGGCGCGCTGCCGTGGAAGCGGGACCTCTTCGACGCCATCGTGACCGACGCCGTCGCCGCGGCCCGCGAGGCCTCGCGCGACCGCGACCACGAGGTGCCGGTGACGGTGAAGATGCGCATGGGCATCGACGACGACCACCTCACCTACCTCGACGCCGGCCGGCTGGCCGAGCGGGCCGGCGTCGCCGCCGTCGCCCTCCACGCCCGCACGGTCGCGCAGCACTACTCGGGCCAGGCCCGGTGGGAGGCGGTCGCCCGGCTCAAGGAGGCCGTGACCACCGTCCCGGTGCTCGGCAACGGTGACATCTGGTCCGCCGAGGACGCCGCCGAGATGATGGCCCGCACCGGCTGCGACGGCGTCGTGGTGGGGCGCGGCTGCCAGGGCCGGCCGTGGCTGTTCACCGACCTGGTCGCCGCCGCCCACGGCTCCGACGTCCGGGTCCGCCCCGGACTGCGCGAGGTCGCCGCCACGATCCGCCGTCACGCCGAGCTCATGGTCGACCACTTCGGCGACGAGGGCCGCGCCCTGCGCGAGATGCGCAAGCACATGGCCTGGTACCTCAAGGGCTATGTCGTCGGCGGCGAGGCCCGCCACGACCTGGGGCTGGTCTCCTCCCTGGCCGACCTCGACGAGCGTCTCGCGGCCCTGGACCTCGACCAGCCCTACCCGGGGGCCGGGGCCGAGGGCCCGCGCGGCCGCGCGGGCAGCCCCAAGCAGCCGCACCTGCCCGACGGCTGGCTGACCTCCCGGGAGGTCGACGCGGAGCTGCACGCGATGCTCGCCGAGGCCGAGCTCTCCGTCTCCGGCGGCTGAGCGGAGCCCGCCGGCCGATACGCTCGCCGGCATGCGCGTCGTCCCCGCCGAGACCATCCTCGCGACCCCGGTGCGGGAGGCGGTCGACGCCCTGGAGTCCGTCCTGCTCGCCGGCTTCGACCCGGAGGAGGACCCGCCCCGGTCGAGCGTCCCCACGGCCGCGGGCGAGCTGCTCCTCATGCCCTCGACCGCTGGCGGCGCGAGCGGCGTCAAGGTGCTGAGCGTGACGCCGGACAACGGCGCCCGCGGCCGCCCCCGCATCCAGGGCGCCTACGTCCTGTTCGACGGTCCCGGCCAGGACGTCGCGGCCGTCCTCGACGGCACGGCGCTGACGACGCTGCGCACCCCCGCCCTCTCGGCCCTCGCCGTGCGCCACCTCTCCGGCGACGCCGGGCCCGTCCGCCTCGTCGTCATCGGCACCGGGCCGCAGGCCCGTGCCCACGTGCCCGCCGTGCGGGCGGTGCGCCCGGTGGCCGAGGTGGCCCTGGTCGGCCGGGACGAGGGGCGCCTGCGGGCCTTCGCCGAGGAGGTCGCCGCCACCGGGCTGCCCGTGACGACGCACGGCTTGGACGACTGCGCGGCGGCGGTCGCGGCGGCGGACGTCGTGTGCTGCTGCACGAGCGCCGAGCGCCCGCTGTTCGACGGCGGCCTGGTCCGGGACGGGGCGGTCGTCGTGGCGATGGGCTCGCACAGCCCCGCGGCCGCCGAGCTGGACGCCGGGCTCCTGGCGCGGTCGGCGGTGGTGGTCGAGTCGCGGGCCGTGGCGCTGCGCGAGGCCGGGGACGTGGTCCAGGCGGTGGCGGCCGGCACGACGACGCCCGAGCGGCTCGTGCCCCTGGCGGACCTGGTCGCGGGGCGCGTGACGCTGCCCGCGGCCGGCCCGCGGGTGTTCAAGAGCGTCGGGATGCCGTGGCAGGACCTGGCCGTGGCCGAGCGCGTCTACCGGGCCGGCTGACCGCGCGGGGCCCGGCCGGCCACCCTCAGCGGCGGAGCCAGACCGTGGTGTCCGCGGGTACCAGCTGGGTGCCCTCCTCGCCGGTCAGCAGCCCGCCGCTGGTCAGCAGCAGCCGGCCCGCGGGCAGCGGGACCGGGATGGCCCCCAGGTTGGCGAGCACGAGCACCTCGCCGGCCGGGCCCGCGTTGGTGAACGCCACCACGTCGTCGGCCGAGCCGAGGGCGGCCTCCCAGGCGAGCGACCCGCGGCCGAGCCCGAGCTCGCGGCGCAGGCGCAGCGCCGCCCGGTACAGCTCGAGCGTCGAGCCCTCCACGCCTGCCTGCGCGTCGACGGCGTAGGTGGCCCACTCGGCGGGCTGGGGCAGCCAGGCCGCGCCGGTGGGCGAGAACCCGTAGGCCGCGGCGGCGGCCTCCCACGGCAGCGGCACGCGGCAGCCGTCGCGGCCCTTCTCGGCCCCGCCGGTGCGGAAGTGGGCGGGGTCCTCGCGCACGTCGTCGGGCAGGGCGGTGTGCTCGGGCAGGCCCAGCTCCTCGCCCTGGTAGAGGTAGGCGGAGCCGGGCAGCCCCAGGGTGAGCAGCGAGGCGGCGCGGGCGCGCCGCAGCCCGATGGCGCCGTCGGGCTGGGGGTCCTCCGGGCCGATGCCGTTCGGGCCCTTGCCGGTCTCGGCCAGGCCCAGCCGGGAGGCGTGGCGCACCACGTCGTGGTTGGACAGCACCCACGTGGTGGGGGCGCCCACGGCGTCGTTGGCCCGGTAGGACTCCTCGATCACCTCGCGCAGCTCGGACGCGTCCCACGGGGTGACGAGGTAGCCGAAGTTGAAGGCCTGGTGCATCTCGTCGGGGCGGACGTAGCGGGCGAGCCGCTCGAGCGGGTCCACCCACGCCTCGGCCACGAGGACGCGGTTCCCGGGGTAGGAGTCGAGGACCTCGCGCCACTCCCGGTAGATCTCGTGGACCCCGTCCTGGTCGAACATCGGCGGGCGGGCGTGGTGCTCCTCCGGGCCGCGGGCAACCGGGGGCTCCTCGCTCGGGTCGCCGGCGTCCTCGGCGCCCTCCACCATCGTGACCCGGCCGGCCCAGTCGGGCAGGCCGGGTGCCTTGACGAGCCCGTGCGCGACGTCCACCCGGAAGCCGTCGACGCCGCGGTCCAGCCAGAAGCGCAGCACGTCGACGAACTCCGCCCGCACCTCGGGGTTCGACCAGTCCAGGTCGGGCTGGCTGGTGTCGAACAGGTGCAGGTACCACTGGCCGTCGTGCTCCCAGGCGGAGCCCGGCGCGTCGGCCCGGTCGCTCACCCGGGTCCAGGCCGGGCCGCCGAAGACGGAGTCCCAGTTGTTCGGCGGCAGCTCGCCGTGCTCGCCGCGGCCGTCTCGGAAGACGTAGCGCCCGCGGGCCCGGCTGCCGGGGCCCGCGGCCAGCGCCTCGGCGAACCAGGCGTGCTGGTCGGAGGTGTGGTTGGGCACCAGGTCCACGATCACGCGCAGCCCGAGCTCGTGGGCGCGGGCGAGCAGGGAGTCGGCGTCGTCGAGGGTGCCGAAGCGCGGGTCCACGTCGCGGTAGTCGGCGACGTCGTAGCCGGCGTCGTGCTGCGGGGAGCGGTAGAAGGGAGAGATCCACAGCGCGTCGACGCCGAGCGTGCGCAGGTGCTCCAGGCGCGCGGTGATGCCGCGCAGATCGCCCATGCCGTCGCCGTCGGCGTCCGCGAACGAGCGCGGGTACACCTGGTAGATGACGGCGTCGCGCCACCACTCGGCGTGGTCGGCGCTGGGGGCGTGCACCTGCGCGGTGCGCACGGAGGTGCTGGTCACGGTGCTCCTTTCGGGGCCGTCCCGGCGGCATGCCGGGGCGGTGGTCGGACGTGTGGACCCGGGCGGGCTCCCGGGTGGGCGGCTCCCGGGCGGGTGGTCCTGGGCGGCGTGGGGCCCGCGCGAGGACGACCCCCAGGCTGGCACGGCCGCCGCGCGGTTGCCTAGTCGGGAGGCGCACCGGAGGACGCGCACCGCTCAGGAGCGCACGGCGTCCTCTCCGCGGGCGGCCGCGCCGTGCGGGGCGTCGGGCGCCGCGGCGGTGGAGCCGCGGACGATGAGCTCGGGCACGAACAGCAGGTCGGAGCGGGGGACGGGGGCCCCGCCGATCTCGGCGAGGAGCGTGGTGACCGCCGCCTGGCACATGGCGGTGACGCTCTGCCGCAGCGTGGTCAGCGGCGGGCTCGTGAACGGGATGAGCACCGAGTCGTCGTAGCCGACCACCGACAGGTCCGCCGGCACCTGCAGGCCCCGGCTCCGGGCCGCGCGGACGACGCCGAGGGCCATGAGGTCCGAGCCGCACACGACGGCGGTGCAGCCGGCGTCGACGAGCGCCGAGCCGGCGCTCTGGCCGCCCTCGACCGTGAACATGGTGGTGACCACGGGCGGGTCGGGCTCGCCGAGGTAGCGGTCCATCGCCTCGAGGAAGCCCTCGCGCTTGAGCCGGGCGGGCACGAACCGGTCCGGGCCGATCGCCAGGCCGATCCGGCGGTGGCCCTGGGAGGCGAGGTGGCGCACGGCGAGCTCCATGCTCGCGTGGTCGTCGGTGGAGAAGGAGGGAGCGTCGACGGCCCGGTTGTGCCCGTTGACGAGGACGAACGGCAGGCCCCGCTCGCGCAGGCGCTCGTACCGGCTCACGTCCGCGCGGGTGTCGGCGTGCAGGCCCGAGACGAAGACGATGCCGTCGACGTCGTGCTCCAGCAGCATCTCGACGTACTCGTCCTCGGTGGTGCCGCCGGGCGACTGCGTGCACAGCAGCGGCGTGAACCCCTCGGTGGAGAGCATGGACTCGATCGCCTGGGCGAAGGCGGGGAAGACGGGGTTGGACAGCTCGGGCACGATCAGCCCGACCAGGCCGGCGGAGCGGGCGCCGCGGAGCTTGTCGGGACGCTCGTAGCCCAGCATGTCGAGGGCGGCCAGGACCGCGCGGCGGGTCTCGCCCGCCACGCCGGGCTTCCCGTTGAGCACGCGCGAGACCGTTGCGGTGCTGACGCCGGCCTGCTCGGCCACGTCGGTCAACCGGGTGCGTCCTTGCATGGGCTGCCACGACCTTCTGGGGATGGCGCGCGTCGCTGCGCACGTCGCTGAAACTGAGAACTGAAAGTTACAGCAACCGCTTGCAGAAAGGCCAGCGGCGCGGCTACTGTCCCGGATATCCGAACGGATCGCCCGGCATTGGTGCGGGGGGACCAGTCGGCCATCGAATCCATACATCACACCAGGAGACGACGATGCGACGGAGCATCACGATTGTGGCCGCGGTCGGCATGACCCTCGGCCTGGCGGCCTGCGGCAGCGGCTCGGCGGAGGACACCGAGGAGCCCGCGGCCGCGGAGGAGACCACCTCGGACGACGTGGGCGGCACGCTCACCATCTGGGCGGACGAAACCCGCATCGACCTCGTCGAGCAGATCGGCGAGGAGTTCACAGCCGAGAGCGGCGTCGAGATCGAGGTCGTGCAGAAGGCTTCCGCGGACATCGGTCCCGAGTTCATCACCACCGTTCCCACAGGGGAGGGCCCGGACATCGTCGTGGTCGCGCATGACGGCCTCGGCGGCTGGGTGACGAACGGCGTGGTGGGCACCGTAGAGCTGGGCGACAAGGCCACGGAGTTCTCCGAGGCCGCCCTGACCGGGGTGACTTACGACGGTCAGGTCTACGGCGTCCCCTACGCCATCGAGAACATCGCGTTGGTGCGCAACAACGCCCTCTTGACCGAGACCCCCGGCACCTGGGACGAGATGATCGCCGCCGCGCAGGCCACCGGCGCGAAGTACCCGATCCTCATCCAGCAGGACCCTGCTGCCAGCGACCCGTATCACCTGTACCCGCTGCAGACCTCTTTCGGAGCCCCGGTGTTCGCCAGCGAGAACGGCTCCTACACGGCCGAGCTTGCCATGGCCGGGCCTGAGGGCGAGGCCTTCGCGGAGTTCCTGGCGGCGCAGGGCGAGGCGGGAGTCCTCGACACCAACATCACCGCCGACATCGCCAAGGAGGCCTTCCTGGCCGGCGAGTCCCCGTACATGATCACCGGCCCATGGAACACCACCGTGTTCGAGGAGGCCGGCATGGACATCACGGTGCTGCCGGTGCCGAGCGCGGGCGGTCAGGAGGCCCAGCCCTTCGTCGGCGTCCAGGCCTTCTTCCCCAACATCGACTCCGAGAACGCGCTGCTCGTAAACGAGTTCCTGGTCAACTACATCGCCACGCCGGAGGTCCAGACCAAGCTCTTCGAGCTCGGTGGCCGCGTCCCTGCCATGACAGAGGCCGCCGAGGGCATCGACGACCCGATCCTGCAGGGTTTCAACGCCGCCGGCGCCACCGGCGCCCCGATGCCGGCTATCCCCGAGATGTCCGCCGTGTGGGAGTTCTGGGGCGCGGCCGAAGCCGACATCATCAACGGCACGGCCCCCGCGGTGGAGCGGTGGAGCACCATGACGACCAACATCGCCAACGCCATCTCGGGCAACTGACCCACGATGCGCGGCCCCGGTCCGGGGCCGCGCATCTGTCTCCCATTTCCACCCCGAAGGCTCGACGACGAGCTTCAGAAGGAGCCCCAACGTGACCCGCTCCCGTGCCCCCCGTGTGACGGCTCGCGGCCGCCGCCGGCCCCTGCAGCCGGGAGGAGACTCGCACGCTCGCAGCTTCGGGCCCGGATTCCTCGTCAAGCTTCTGTTCGTGGGCATCGTGGACGCCATCGGCGTCTACGGCATCCTTGCCGCCTGGGTGGTCGGCCACTGGGGGATCGTCGCCTCCCTGGTGGTGGGTCTCGCGGTGGTCAACTGGGTGTACTTCTCGCGCCGGATGGTCCCCGCCAAGTACCTTGTCCCCGGTCTCGCGTTCCTCCTGGTCTATCAGCTGTTCGTGATGCTCTACACCGGCTTCGTGTCCTTCACGAACTACGGCGACGGGCACAACTCCACAAAAGAAGACGCCATCGCGGCGATCCTGCTGCAGAACGACCGCCGCGTGGCTGACTCGCCGAACCTGCCGCTGACCGCGGTGCGCGACGGCGAGGAGCTCGGTTTCGCCGTCGTCGAAGAGGACGGTGACGTGGCCGTCGGCACGGCGGAGCGGCCGCTCGAGACCGTGGACGGCGCCGAGCTCGAGGGCGGCCGGGTCAGCGCCCTGCCGGGCTGGGAGGTGCTGACGTTCGGCGAGGTCGCCCAGCTCCAGCAGGAGGTCACCGGGCTGCGGGTGCCCGTCGGCGATGACCCCGCAGACGGCGCCGTGCGTACCCAGAACGGCACGACCGGTTTCGTCTCCCGCAGCTTCTACACGTACGACGCCGACGCCGACACGATGACCAACACCGACGACGGCACGGTGTACCGGCCGGACGACAACGGCAGCTTCGTCTCCGAGGACGGGAGGGAGCTCACGCCGGGCTGGCGCGTGGCGGTCGGCTTTGACAACTACGTCGAGATGGTCTCCGACAACCGGGTGTCCGGGCCGTTCTTCGAGGTGCTCGGCTGGACATTCGCCTTCGCCGCGCTGTCCGTGCTCACCACCTTCGCACTGGGGCTCTTCCTCGCGACCGTGTTCAACGACCCGCGGATCCGGGGCCGGCGGATCTACCGCTCCCTCCTGATCCTCCCGTACGCCTTTCCCGGCTTCCTGGCTGCGCTCGTGTGGCGCGGCATGCTCAACGAGCGCTTCGGCTTCGTCAACGAGGTGCTGCTGGGCGGCGCGACGATCCCGTGGCTTGCCGAGCCCTGGCTCGCCCGGGCGTCCGTGATCGGCGTGAACCTGTGGCTCGGGTTCCCCTACATGTTCCTCGTCTGCACCGGGGCTCTGCAGTCCATCCCGGGCGACGTCCTGGAGTCGGCCAGGCTCGACGGGGCGGGGCAGCTGCGCATCTTTCGGTCCATCACCCTGCCGCTCCTGCTGGTGTCCACCGCGCCGCTGCTCATCTCGTCCTTCGCCTTCAACTTCAACAACTTCTCGCTGATCTACATGCTGACCGGCGGCGGCCCCAACTTCCCTGAGGCTCCCATCCCCGTGGGCGCCACGGACATCCTCATCTCGATGGTCTACGCCGTCGCCTTCGAGGGCGGCAACCGCGACTACGGGCTCGCCTCTGCCATGGCGCTGGTGATCTTCGTCGTGGTCGGCCTCGTCTCGTGGTCGGGCTTCCGCCGGACCCGCACCCTGGAGGAGATCTGACATGGCGCATCGCACGGACACCGTCCGGCTCCGGGGTCGCCGCTGGTGGCGGGAGCTCGGCTGGCGCCACGTGGTCGGCGTCGTCACGATCGCCTACTGCGTGCTGCCCCTGTTGTACGTCCTCTCGGCCTCGCTCAACCCCGGCGGCAGCCTGACCGGTTCGAACGACCTGTTCCGCACCGTCGCCGGGCAGAACTATGCCGACCTCGCGGACGGCGACTTCGGCAGCTGGGCGATGAACTCGCTGGTGGTGGCGACGGCCACCGCGCTCGGGACGGTGCTCATGGGTGCGGCCGCGGCGTACGCGTTCTCCCGCTTCCGGTTCGCGGGCCGGGAGGCCACGCTCACCGGGCTGCTTCTGGTCCAGATGTTCCCGCAGATGCTCGCGTTCGTGGCGATCTTCCTGCTGCTGCTGAGCATCGGTGACGTATTCCCGGTCCTGGGCCTGAACAACCAGCTCGCGCTCATCGCCGTCTACCTCGGCGGCGCGCTCGGCGTGAACGCCTTCCTGATGTACGGCTTCTTCAACACCATCCCCCGCGAGCTCGACGAGGCGGCGAAGATCGACGGCGCCTCGCACGCGCAGATCTTCTTCACGATCATCCTTCGCCTGGTGGCGCCGATCCTGGCCGTGGTGGGCCTGCTGTCCTTCATCACCGCCTACGGCGAGTTCGTCATCGCGCGCGTGGTGCTGCAGACCAACGACAGGTTCACCCTGGCGGTCGGGCTCTACCAGTGGGCCTCGGACGAGCGCAACGCCCCGTGGGGCCTGTTCGCGGCAGGAGCCGTGCTCGCGGCGGTCCCGATCGTCGTGCTCTTCCAGTTCCTCCAGCGCTACATCGTCGCCGGCCTCACGGCCGGATCCGTGAAGGGATGACGGCGCCGTGGTGGCGTGATGCCGCCGTGTACCAGGTCTACCCACGCTCCTTCGCCGACGCCGATGGCGACGGCGAGGGCGACCTCGCGGGCATCCGCTCCCGCCTGCAGCACATACGGGACCTGGGCGCGGACGCGGTGTGGTTCGCACCCTGGTACCCCTCGGCGGGCGCCGACGGCGGCTACGACGTCGCGGACTACCGGGCCATCGAACCCCGGCTCGGCACGCTGGCCGAGGCCGAGCAACTCATCGCCGAGGCCCGCGCCCAGGGGCTGCGCACCATCGTCGACGTCGTGCCGAACCACCTCGCCACGACGCACGCATGGTTCGCCGAGGCCCTGGCTGCTGGGCCGGGCAGCCGGGCGCGGGAGCGGTTTCTCTTCCGGCCGGGGCGCGGCCCGGACGGTGCCGAGCCGCCCAACGACTGGCAGTCGGCTTTCGGCGGTCCCGCCTGGAGTCGCGTCCACGAGCCCGACGGCGCGCCGGGGGAGTGGTACCTGCACCTGTTCGCCCCAGCCCAGGCGGACCTCAACTGGGAGCACCCGGACGTCCGTGCGGAGTTCGAGGACGTGCTCCGCTTCTGGCTGCGCCGCGGCGTCTCGGGCATCCGCGTGGACTCCGCGACGATGATCGCCAAGGATCCGGCCCTGCCGCCCGTGCCGGCGCGGCCGGGTCCGGGTGAGCACCCCTATGTCGACCGCGACGCGGTGCACGACGTCTACCGTTCGTGGCGCCGGGTCGTCGAGGAGTTCGGTGACGATCGGATCCTGGTCGGCGAGGTGTGGCTCGGCGACGGCGGTCGGCTGGCCGCGTACCTGCGCCCCGACGAGCTGCATACCGCATTCAACTTCGACCTGATGTCGCAGCCGTGGGACGCCGAAGCCGTGCGCGCCTCCATCAGCGCGACCCTCGCGCACCACGGCCTCGTCGGAGCGCCGGCGACTTGGGTCCTGTCGAACCACGACGTCACCCGACCGGTCACCCGGTTCGGTCGCGCCGAGACCGCCTTCCACCCGGCGCGCCGGCGCGCGGGTGTACCCACAGACGTCACGCTGGGGACCCGCCGTGCGCGGGCCGCCGCACTGCTGGTCGCCGCTCTGCCGGGGAGCCTGTACATCTACCAGGGCGACGAGCTCGGGCTTCCGGAGGTCGAGGAGCTCTCTCCGGAAGAGCGCCGGGACCCGATCTTCGCCCAGACCCGAGGCACGGACCCCGGGCGCGACGGGTGCCGTGTGCCGTTGCCGTGGGAGGGCGACGCCCCACCGTACGGGTTCAGCAGAGCGGGCACGAGGACCTGGTTGCCGCAGCCGGCCGGCTGGGCCGCCCTTACCGTGGCCGCCCAGCGCCGGGACCCCGGCTCGATGCTGCTTCTCTATCGGCGAGCCCTCGACCTGCGCCGGTCACTGACGGCGGGCCGGGGTGAGGAGCTGACGTGGGTGGATGTCGCGCCGGGTGTGCTCGCGTTCGATCGGCCCGGGGCGTTTCGCTGCGCCGTGAACTTCTCGGACGCAGCCGTGGCGCTGGACGGGTGGGACGTCCTGCTGGCGAGCGAACCGCTCACCGAGTCACTCCTGGCCCCCGGCACGGCGGTCTGGGCGGTGCCCGCCTGGTGAGCCGCGGTCACTCCAGCGCGACCCAGACCGTGGTGTCCGGGGGCACGGTGAGCCCGCCGTCGGCGGGGCCCAGCAGGTCCCCGCTCGTGTGGAGGACCTCCCGCTCGGGCGGGATGGTCACAGCCTCGGCGGCGACGTTGACCAGGACCATGACGTGGCGGTTGACCAGCGCCAGCGTGCCCGGCGGGGCGTCGTCGATCCACGCCAGCGGTCCGGTGCCGAGCCGCAGCTCGTGCCGCAGCCGCATCGCGAGCCGGTAGCGCTCGAAGGTCGAGCCGGCCTGGCCGCGCTGCTCCCGGGCCCGCGCCGTCACCTCCGGCACGGACTCCGCCACGCCGCCGCGCGGCACGAGCTCGACCTCCTCGCCGTGCCGGAGGTACACGCAGCCCGGCAGGGCGAGCATCAGCAGGGTGGCCGCGCGCAGCCGCGCCCGCAGGACCTCCCGCGACGGCGAGGCCCACGCGGGCGGGCCGGAGCCCTCCCGGGCCCGCGGCATGGCCCATCCGGCGGCGGCGCCGAGCGGGTCCCGCCGCACGTAGGCGTCGGTGATGGCGGCGCGCAGGTCGGCGGCGCGCCAGGGGGTCGTGACCAGCCGGTCGTCCCTGGCCACGTGCGGCCAGTCCTCGTGCAGGTGGGCGGAGAGGCTCTCGAGATCCATCGCGCTGGCAGCGCCGGTGAGGACGGCGTCCCTCTCCTGCTCCGCGACCATCACCTGCAGCGCGCCGAGGTCGATGTCCGGGTGCACGTGCGGCCCGGGCTCGACCGGCCCGGCGACCGAGAGGTCCACGCCGTCGGCGCCCAGGCGCAGCCAGTCGGCCACGCGCCCGCGGTGCCAGGCCGCGGTGTCGGACACGCCGGGCGGTGCGTCGGAGCCGGCGACCTCGACGACGAGCCGCAGGCTGCGCTGGTGCGCCCGGTGCACGAGGGCGCCGAGGACCTCTCCGGCGTCGGCGGCGGCGGGGTCGAGATCGGGGCAGCGGACCTGCACGGCGTCCGCCCCGAGGCTGGAGACGTGGGAGATCTCCGCCGCGAGCGTCTGCGCGCCGGCGAGGTCGAGCGGCTCCCGGAGCTGGTACACCGCGGCGTGGTGCCACCACGGCTCCGGGGCGCGGCTGTGCTTGTGGACCAGGGTCGTCGTCGTGACGCGGCCGAGGCGGACGGCCGGCCCGAGCGGCGCGGCGCCGGCTCTCCCGGCCGCGGCCCGCTCGGGGTACGCCGCGGCGGTCCTGGGCTCGGTCACGCGGCCATTGTGACCCACCCCGCCGGGTGGCACACGCCATCCCGTAGGCTCGGGGGGTGCCCGACGACCCCTCGACCCTCGACCGGGAGGCGGACGCCGCCGTGGAGGCCCGCGCCTACACCGCCCGGGACCGGGAGCGGTGGTGGCACGAACCGGCCAAGAACCCCCGCCGCACGCCGTTCGAGCGTGACCGGGCCCGGGTGCTGCACTCCTCGGCGCTGCGCCGGCTCGGCGCGAAGACCCAGGTGCTCGGCCCCTCCAGCGACGACTTCGTCCGCACCCGGCTCACGCACTCCCTCGAGGTCGCGCAGGTGGGCCGCGAGCTCGGCAAGGCGCTGGGCTGCGACCCCGACGTCGTCGACGCCGCGTGCCTCTCCCACGACCTGGGGCACCCGCCGTTCGGCCACAACGGCGAGCGCGCGCTGAACGAGGTGGCCGACGGCATCGGCGGGTTCGAGGGCAACGCGCAGACGCTGCGCCTGCTCACCCGGCTGGAGCCGAAGACCTTCGCCGACGACGGCACGGGCGTGGGCCTGAACCTCACCCGGGCCAGCCTGGACGCCGCCACGAAGTACCCGTGGCCGCGGAGCGGGGGCCCCGTCCGCCCCGACGGGACCACCACGCGCAAGTTCGGCGTCTACACCGACGACCTGCCGGTGTTCAGCTGGCTGCGTGACGGCGCCCCGGCCGGCCGGCGGTGCCTCGAGGCCCAGGTGATGGACCTCTCCGACGACATCGCGTACTCGGTGCACGACGTGGAGGACGCCATCGTCGGCGGCCGGGTGGAGCTCGCGCGGCTCCGGGCGGCGGGCGAGCAGGAGCGCGTGGTCGGCCAGGTGCGCGAGTGGTACGACCCGCCGGTGTCCGACGACGAGCTCGGCGCGGCGATCGAGCGGCTCGTCGCGCTGCCCATCTGGGTGCCCTCCTACGACGGGTCCCGGCGCGACCTCGCCGCGCTGAAGGACATGACCAGCCAGCTCATCGGCCGCTTCTGCGGGGCGGCCGAGGACGCCACCCGGGAGCGGTACGGCGCGGGGCGCCTCACCCGGTACGCCGCGGACCTGGTCGTGCCCGACGGCACGCTGGCGGAGATCGTCGTCCTCAAGGGCGTGGCCGCCCTGTACGTCATGGCGCCGCGCGAGTCGGAGCCGCTGTACCTCTCCCAGCGCACCGTGCTGTTCGACCTCGTCGACGTGCTGATGGAGACGGGTGCCCGGCACCTCGAGCCGCCCTTCGCCGCCGACTTCCGCGAGGCGGGCGACGACGGCACCAGGCTGCGGGTGGTGGTGGACCAGGTCGCGTCGCTGACCGACACCTCGGCGCACCACTGGCACGCGCGGCTGCGGGGCATGCTCTCCACCACCTACTGAGTGGCGGACGGGGCGCGTCGGCGGGGACACCTACACTGGCGCCATGGCAGGCCTGATCCGTCGCGAGGACATCGACGCCGTGCGCGAACGGGCCCGCATCGAGGAGATCGTGGGCACCTACGTGACCCTCAAGCCCGCCGGCGTCGGCTCCATGAAGGGCCTGTGCCCCTTCCACGACGAGCGCACCGCTTCCTTCCACGTGCGCCCCCAGCTGGGGCTGTGGCACTGCTTCGGGTGCGACGAGGGCGGGGACGTCATCGCGTTCGTCCAGAAGATTGACCATCTGCCCTTCACCGAGGCCGTCGAGCACCTCGCGGGCAAGGTCGGCGTGCAGCTGCGCTACGAGGACGGCGGCAACGGCCGGCGGCGGGAGGAGCCGGGGCGACGCCAGCGCCTCGTCGACGCCCACCGCGTGGCCGAGGAGTACTACGCCGGCCAGCTGGACACCCCCGAGGCGGAGGCCGCCCGCCGCTTCCTGGCCGAGCGCGGCTTCGACCGCGCCGCGGCCGCCACGTTCGGCGTCGGGTACGCCCCCAAGGGCTGGGACCACCTGCTGCGCCACCTCCGCGGCCGCGGGTTCACCGAGGCGGAGCTCACCGCCTCCGGCCTCGTCTCCCAGGGGAACCGCGGGGTGTACGACCGCTTCCGCGGCCGGCTGGTCTGGCCCATCCGGGACATCACGGGGGAGACCGTCGGCTTCGGCGCGCGGCGGCTGTACGAGGACGACCAGGGGCCGAAGTACCTCAACACGCCCGAGACGCCGATCTACAAGAAGTCCCACGTGCTCTACGGCCTGGACCTGGCCAAGCGCGCGATCGCCAAGGAGCGGCGCGTCGTCGTGGTCGAGGGCTACACCGACGTCATGGCCGCGCACCTGGCGGGCGTGGGCACCGCCGTCGCGACCTGCGGCACGGCGTTCGGCACCGACCACATCAAGATCGTCCGCCGGCTCCTGGGCGACTCCGCCGACGCGGCGGCCGGCGTGATCTTCTCCTCCGGCGCCACCCGCGGCGGCGAGGTGATCTTCACCTTCGACGGCGACGCCGCCGGGCAGAAGGCGGCCCTGCGCGCCTTCGAGGAGGACCAGCGGTTCGCCTCCCAGACGTTCGTGGCCGTCGGGCCGGACGGCCTGGACCCGTGCGACCTGCGGCTCCAGCGCGGGGACGCCGCGGTGCGCGAGCTCGTCGCCTCGCGGGAGCCGCTCTTCGCCTTCGCCATCCGCTCGGTGCTGAACCAGCTGGACCTGTCCACGGCCGAGGGCAGGGTGGCGGCGCTGCGGGCCGGCGCCCCCGTGGTGGCCGGCATCCGCGACCGGGCGCTGCGGTGGGAGTACGCCCGCGAGCTGGCGGGCTGGCTGGGCATGGAGGAGCCGACCGTGCGCCGTGCCGTCCAGGCCGCCGAGCGCGCCGCCGCGCACCCGGGCCGCGAGGGCGAGCCTCTGCCAGCCGATCCCGGCGACGACGGCGGCGCCGGCGACGACCCGCGCGGGCGCGGCTCCTCGGACGGGCGCCCGGGCGGCACGTGGGCGGGCCGGTCCGACCGGCCGGCCGGCCGGCAGGACTGGCGCCAGTCGCGCCCCGGCCCCCGCGAGGGCGGCCGGCAGGACCGGCGCGAGACGCGGCCCGGCTGGCGCGACGGCGGCCGGGAGCCGGGCGGCGTCCACCGCCGCGAGGAGGCGGGTCTCATGCCGGGCGGGCAGCGGCCGCCGCGGGAGGACCCGGTGGCGCGCCTGGAACGGCAGGTGCTCGAGGTGGTCCTGCAGCTCCCGCAGCACGCGCTGGCGGCGGGGTTCGACGAGCTCGCGCCCGACACCTTCACCGTGCCGTCCTACCGCGGGGTGCACGACGCCATCCGTGCCGCCGGCGGCACCCGGGCCTACGGCGCGGAGGTGGAGCGCTTCACCGCCGAGCGCGGCGGGGGAGACGCCGCGCGGCACGCGGCCGCGTGGTGGGCGGAACAGGTGCGGGAGAACGCCGTCGGGCCGGTGGCCGGCGTGATCACCGAGCTCGCCGTCGCGCCGCTGCCCGAGGACCGGCCCGACGCCCTTTCCGGCTACGCGCGCGGGGTGCTGGTCGCCCTGATCCGGATGGGACTCACCCGCGAGATCGCCGACGTCAAGGGCCGGCTGCAGCGTACCGACCCGAACGACCCCGGCTACGCGCAGATCTTCGCCGAGCTGATGGCCCTCGAGAACCGCCGGCGGTCCCTCAGCCCGGAGTGACGGGCGCCGTCCCGGACGCTCTCCGGGTGCGAGGCGGCACGGCTGCCGCGTTCGTGGGTGCCGGACACGTGCGTTGCCGGAATACCGGCGGCATCGCGCCGGGGCGCGGCACTGGGCGCGGCGGTTGGGAACGTCTGGTCAACAGCCAGGCGGTGCTGCTCATGGCAGGGCCGACGGTGCTCCGCGACGAGCTGCACCGACTCCGCGTGACGGAGGCGGAGCTGCGCGCCCGACTTCGCCAGTCGGGCATCAGAAGCGATCGTGAGGTGGCTGCTGTCATCCTGGAACCGACCGGGACGATCAGTGTGCTGCGACGCGGAATCCTCAGGATGTTGATCGGCCTCACGCTGGGGAAGGCGATCGTCAGGCCCCTGCCGACGGCCAGGGCGACGACGACCCAGGCCGCCATCGAGGAGAACACCCTGCTGAAGCTGGGGCTGCGTCCCCGCCAGGACCAGTAGCGGAGCAGGGCCGTGCGGGCCAGCCGCGAGACCGCCCAGCCACCGACGATGACCAGGGCGCCGATACCGAGCTGGTTCGGCTCGATGGGCGGGAGCTCCCATGCATCGACGGCCATCGGTGGTCTCAACCCGGCCATCATGCATCGCGGTATCGCGACCTGCCGGACGAGCGGGACGATGGTGGCGTCCCTCCGCGGAGCGGTCCGCCTACCTCATCGGGCGACGTTCGTGCACCGTTCGCTGCTGCCCGGGCCTGTTGTCGGTGCGACCGGAGAACCACTGCGTCCGCGATCAACTCACTTTGTGCCTGAGTACATCCAGCGGTCGACCTCCCTACTTCCGGGAACCGGCAATGGAAGGCGTGTTCACAGTTTGACGATTTCGGCCTCGCATGGCGGGTGGTACCTGCACGCCCTACCGTCGTAGTAAAGGGTGACGGGTGAGCGAAGGGGCGACCGTGGGCACCACACCAGAGGCGAACGACGCTCAAGAGCCGATCGATAACCACCGGCGCAGGCTTGCCCGCGAGAAGGAGGCGTTCGGGGGCATGAAGCTCGGCTCGGGATTCTTCGGCTGGCTCGCTGCCACCGGCACGGCCGCGCTGTTGCTCGCGATCGCCGCGGCGGCCGGGGTGGGCGCTGGAGCGGCTCAGTCCACCAGCGTCGAGGACGCTGCCGACCGGGCGAACCAGAACCTGGAGTCCCTGAGTACCGTCGGCGGCATCGTCCTGCTCGTCGTCCTCTTTATCGCCTACTTCTGCGGCGGGTACGTGGCCGGGCGGATGGCACGTCTGGACGGGGTCAAGCAAGGGCTGGCCGTGTGGCTGTGGGCGGTGCTCTTCGCCGTCGTGGTCGGCGTGCTCGCCGCCGCTGCGGGCGACCGGTTCGACATCGGGGCGCAGTTCGACACCCTAGGACTCCCGATCGCCATGGACGACCTGACCCTCACCGGGATCGTGGGCCTGCTGGCCATCGCTCTGATCACCCTGGTCGGCGCGGTCCTCGGCGGCAGGGCCGGTATGCACTATCACCGCAAGGTCGACCGGGCGGGCCAGCACGACCGGGTCTGACAGTCCCTCGAAGCCGGCGGTACAGAGCCGGGCCTCTGCTCTGGGACCACAGGCGCCGCCGACATGCGGGTAAGGACGCCAGCGCGCCTTGTCACGGGATGCAGCTCATTCACCGGTCATCCTCATTGTGGGCTGGTCGTTGGCGGTGCTGCGGCCACGCCGAGCTGAGGGTGATGGTGGCTGCGCCGCGTGAAACAGAAGCGTTGAGGCACTACCGAAGCCCTGGCCAGGCGCGGGTGCGCTCGGTCGTTGTTGCCGGTGACGCCCGCAACCCTCACCAAGATGCCGGCTTCGCTGTCCAGCAGCTCACAGAGCTCGCGGTGCGGGCGTTGTCGCCGGGCACGAATGACCCATACACCGCCATCAACGCCGTCGACGACCTCTCCGCTGGATTGTCCCTGCTCGCGAGCCGGAAGATGCCCTCACCGGCCCGGTTCGAAGAGCAGCACGTCGTGCGGGTGCACGCTCCGTATCCGGACGTCGTCACAGTGACCTCCTCGGTCCTGGACAACCTGCGGTGGTACGCGTCCGGCTCACCGTCGGTCATGCACGTGGCGCTCACGCTGGTTGAGCGTGTCGGCGATCGCGCTGGCGAAGGACCCCTCCGGGCCGCGCTGCGCGGGCACGTCCCGCTGCTGGCCGAGGCGTTTCGCGCCGCGGGCCACCAACCCCGCCACCTGGAAGTCTTCCTCCCCGAGCCGAGCACGTCTCCGCGTCCCTGGCCGAAGGGCAGGCACACAAGGAGTCCTAGCTCCGCCCCTGCGCACCCCGGCGGGGATACGGGCTTATTCGGCTGTGTACCCGCCGTCGGTCGTGCTGCCCAGGAGTCGAACGTCTTGCCGCGGGCAGGCCGGCGGCCTCCCGCCGGCCGGCGCACTGCGGTTGGAGCGCACCGGAGTGCGGGCCAGCGCCCGCCCAGGTGCGCCCCGCCTCGGGCTTGGAGTTAGACGCGGCCGGCGCCTTCGTCGCCCTCGAGCTCGATCTGCTCCTTGCGGACGTCCTCGGTGACCTCCTCCTCGCCGGTGACGGTCTCGGTGTCCAGCCGGACTCGTTCGACCGGGCGGGCATCCTTGGACACGACCGGGACCTCCTCATGGAGAACGACCTCGTGTTCCTCCTCGGAGATGGCGGGGCCGTCCGTGGCCGCTTCGACGTTGACGTCGGTGATGGGCTCTCGTTGGACCCGGACCTCTTCGTGGCTGACCGGTACGTTGACGGTCTGTTGCTCGGTCACGACGTACTTGCGCAGCCGGGCGCGTCCGGCCTCCCGGCGCGCGGTGCCGACGTTGAGCTCCTCCTCGGAGCGTGTCATCGCGGTGTCAGTGGTGGGGCCGGAAGTGTCGTACCCCGTGGTGGTGTCATCGCCACTGGTGCCGCTGAGGATTGCGCTGTCGTCCTGGGCCTGTGTGGTCGCGTAGGCGTCGCTCATTCCGTAGTAGCGGTATAGCTGCTCCTCCTCGGTGGGTTCGAGGTGACCGTCGTCCTCTACGCGGGGGGCGTCCTTGACGGTGTCCTTGTCGTAGGGCAAACGCAGGGTGTCGCCCTCGATGGTGGCATTGTCCAGAGGGACGAAGGACTGCGACGTGCCGAACATCCCGGTGTTGACGGTGACCCACTGGGGTTGGCCGGTGACGTCGTCAAGGTAGACCTGACCGACGGTGCCGAGCTTCTCGCCATCGCTTCCAATGACGGCGGCCTTGGTGCCGATAAGGGTTTGAACCTGGTCGTTGGTGATCATTGGTGCTCTCCTGCGGGTATGGAATACGGCCACGGTTGACGTAGGTCCGGCACCATTACTTCTGCATAGGGAGTGATCCTTCCGAAACGTCCGGTCGAGCAGGGTGCTTGCGGTCGAGCAGCGCTGTGGTGCGCGGGTGTCAAGCGGGTATTGCGGGCTCAGTCTCTGGCTATGTGTGAACGAAGGAATCGAGACGCAGTAAGCGGGCACACACCCGTTGTGGCGGTGGCCTCGGTGAGCCGGAGGAAGGCACCTCAGTAACGGATGACATGCGTGTGGCGCTGTCGGTCGCGATGGTCATCGCCGTCGTGGTCGGTTGGTCTGGTGGTCCTCGCGGTGCTCCGCCACCTTGGCTATGGCGCAGCTCAGGCGGCGCACTCGGCGCACACCGGATGGCCGTTGTCCCTGTAGGCAAGCTGGCTGTGGTGGTGAACCAGGAAGCAGTGAGAGCAGGTGAACTCATCTGCCTGCGGCGGCAGCACACGCACGGTCAGTTCTTCGCTGGAGAGGTCTGCGTACGGTAGTTCGGGGCCGTCCGTGGACTTCATCTCGTCCTCGGCGTCGATCACGTTCGAGTTCTTCGCGTCGGCCTCGGTGGCCAGTGCTTCCAGCGATCCTTCGAACTGTTCCTCGTCGTCGCGGGGTGCGTCATAGTTGACGGTCATTGCTACCTCCAGGGATGGCGGCCGCTGCCGGGACCTGGGACACCGGTTGTGGAGCCGCTTCTCACCGCGGCATGGACCTCTCACGGCTCGCCCCGCAGGCGCCGCTTGAGGGGGAGGCCAAACCACGTGATGGCGACGAGCGCGAGCACCGCTGCGGTGAGCGGGACGGAGGCGCCCGGCCCGTAGAGCAGGTCGGTGACGAGGGAGATGACGGCGCCGAGCGCGATCCCGACGAGGACCAACGCTGTCACTGTCTGCCGGGTCGCCGTCTTCAGGAGGAGTCCCTTGTCGTAAGGCTTGCCCCGGATGCGGTGGTAGGCGCCCTCGCCGAGCAGGAGTACAAGGGCGAGGGCGGTGGAGAGGAATGCGGTGAAGTAAGCGATTTGCTGAATCCCGCCGAGGGCGGGGAATCCGGATGAGAAGGGGACGGTGAGGAGGAAGGCGAGGAGCACGGTCACTCCGGGGATGACCGTCCTCAGTTCGGCGGTCAGTTCGCCGAGCTCTCGGTCCAGGGTCAGGATGTCGCGGTACTGCGGGTCGCGAGCATCGCCGCGGCTGTCGTAGTCGGACATGCCGGTGCCTCCTCATACCTGAGTGGTTACCGACCTGGACGTCCGCGGTCGCGACGTCGTCACTACCGACGACGAGAAGATCGGCACGGTCGACGAGATCCTCATCGACGACGAGCAGCTGCGCGTGCGCTTCCTCCGGGTCTGCTCCGGTGGATTCCTCGGCCTCGGCAAGGACCACTTCCGCGTCCTCGTCGACGTTCGGCGATGGTGTGGCGGGTCTCCGAGAGCGGAACCAAGTTGGCACCAGGGCTCGTTTGGGTCATGGCGCGCTCCTTATGGGGGCCGGCCCGTCGCCAGGCGGCGCCGCCGGGTGGTTACACCAGCGTCTCTCTGCTCGGCGCGGGGGCACAGCATGAGGTGCCGCGCCGGAGAGAACGTCATGGGATCGTAAGCCTGGTGTCACCTTGGTTACGCCAGTGCGGCCTTCTTTGTGACGTCGACAGTGGGGGCGCGGGCGAGCACCCTGGGTGGCGCTCCGGTCAGCCGGAGCCGATGGCTGCTACGGGAACTTCGGCCGTGCGCTCGGGGCCACGGATGTGTAGTCGGGTCGTCCCACCGGTGCCCGGGAGAGCCCGCGGTCGGTGGGGATCTCGAGGGGTTCGCCATCCACGGAGAGTCGGACACGGCTGACGCCGGGGAGTTCGGTGACGGTCCACACGAGTTGGGCCACGGCGAGCAGCTGGTTCTCGCCGGTGATGCTCGTGAAGTCCGGCGTGACGGCGACGTCTGCGGTATCCGGCCTCTCCTCGTCCGTGGTGAGCGTGAGGGTCTGCGGGGTGAGGGCGGTGCGCAGGCCGGTGGCGACTTCGCTACGGGTCGGGCCCGTGGTGAGGAGGGACAGGGCGGTGGTGGCGGAGGTCTGAGAGACGGCGCGTGGCACCGGTTTGAGCCGGTCGTCGTGGATGTAGTACACGGTCATGGTGAAGGGGCCGGCGTCGGGCGCCGCTTGGGCGGGGGTGGCGGAGCGGGCGATCTCGATCGCCGTCGGCTCCTGCTCGGGGAGGACGCCGCAGCCGGGCAGCAGGATGACCGCGAGTGTCAGCACGGCTGAGATCAGTTGCTTCATCGGGGTCCCTCCAGGGGCAGGGTGAGCACGAAGCGGGCGCCACCTTGTGGGCTGTCCTCGACCCTGATCTCACCGCCGAGGAGACGGACGTGCCGGGCCACCAGGGCAAGGCCCAGGCCGGCCCCGTCGCTTCTTTCCCGGTCGCTGCCGGGGCCGCGTGCGAAGGGTTCGAAGATGCGCTGTCTGTCGGCGGCCGGGACGCCCGGGCCGGCGTCATCGATGGCGACCACTGCGGCGGTGTTGTCGCGCGTGACGGTCACGCAGACCAGTCCGCCGCCGTGCCGCTCGGCGTTGTCCATGAGGTTGGCGAGGACCTGTTCCAGGCGCCGCTTGTCGATCCGGACGGTGAGGTCGGCAGCGTCGGCCTCGACGTGGAGATGGTGTCGCAGCCGTGGTTTCAGGGTCCATCGCACGAACTCGGCGAGCCGGACCTCGGCGAGGGCCAGGTCGTCACTGCCGGCATCGGTCCGGGAGATCTCCAGCAGGTTCTGCACGAGCCGGGTGAACCTGTCCACCTCGGACTTGAGGAGGTCCAGCGCCTCTCGGCCATCTTCGGGCAGGCGCTCCCGGTAATCCTGAACCAGGGCGAGGGCGCTGACCATGGTCGTCAGCGGGCTGCGCAGCTCGTGGCTGACGTCGGCGGCGAAGCGGGCATCGGCCCGTACTCGACGCTGGAGTGCGGCCGCGGTGGCGTTGAACGACGCGGCGATAGGGAGGAGCTCGGGGTCGCGCCCTGGATCGATCCGGGCGTCGAGGTCACCGGCCGCGATGGCCGCGGCCGCCTCCGCCACGCCGGTTAGCGGCCGCAGGGCCGGACGAGTGACCCACCAGCCCAGCGCCAGGGCGGCCACCGGCACCACCGTGGCCCCACTCACGAGCACGAGGCTGAGGATCCGAAGGGTCTTGTCCAGCTCATCGAGGGGAAAGACCTCGAAGTAGGCCTGTCCCAGGCCGGCCAACGGCACTCCGACCGCCATCATGGTGCGGCCGTGGACCTCGATGCGCTGGCGCGAGGCCTGCCCGTCTATCACTGTCTCCCGGAAGGCGGCGGGGAGATCGTCACGACCGATGCGCAACGAGGTGGTGAACCACTCCCCGCCATCGGCCAGCAGGGAGGTCGAGCCGGTCTCCCGGCCTAGCTGCGAGAGCACCTCCGGTGTGCTGAGGCCTTGGGTCTGCAAGGACCGCTGTACCTGCTCCACGTTGGCCACGACCTGCGCCACGGTAGACCGCTCGCGCTGAATGAGGAGGTACTGGGACACCGTGAGCCACACGGTCAGCGCCATCGCGGCCGAGAGCACCAGCGCCAGCACGGCGAAGGTGATCGTGGCGCGGCCACGAAGACTGCGCCAACGGGCCCGGGAGAGGAAGCCAGGGGTGTCAGGACCCCGCGCTCCAGCCGGGCCCCGTGACGTCATTTCCGCCTGGCCGTGGGCGCTGCCCGTCATGTCCCCAACCGGTATCCCATGCCCCGCACCGTGATGACCACCGCCGGGTTCGTCGGGTCGATCTCGACCTTCTTCCGCAGGCGCCGGATGTGGACGTCGACGAGGCGGATGTCCCCGAAATAGTCGTAGCCCCAGACCCTCTCGAGGAGCTCCTCGCGGCTCAACACCCGGCCGGGCGTGGAGGCGAGCTCGCTGAGGAGCCGGAACTCGGTCTTGGTCAGGTCCAGGGGCACCCCTGCCTTGAGGACCAGGCCGTTGTGCGGGGCGATGTCGAGGTCACCGACGATCACGTTGCGCTGGGCCGGGGAGGCGGCGGACCGCCGAAGCAGGGCGCGGATCCGGGCCGAGAGTTCCTTGGCGACGAACGGCTTGGAGATGTAGTCGTCCGCGCCGGCCTCCAGCCCGGCCACCACATCGTGGCTGTCCGACCGGGCCGTGACCATGATGACCGGCGCCTCACTTGTTCGCCGGATCTCCCGGCAGATGTCGAAACCGTCCCGGCCGGGCAGCATGAGATCGAGCAGGACGACGTCGAAGGACCGCTGGCCGAGCAGGGCCAGGCCTTCCTCACCCGTGGCCGCCTCGTGGACCTCCATGCCCTCGGCGCTGAGGGTGAGGTTGACGACCCGGCGTATCCGCGCGTCGTCCTCGATGATGAGCACCATCCGCCGCACCCTCGCAGTCTCCGCCCCGACCGGCGCCAGACGCCACCCTTGGCCCCGCTGTCCGCGCCTTGCGCCAGCCGACGGTCGCGGCCGCCGCGCGCCGGAGCCCGGACCCGGAGGCAGCCTCGGGGTTGTAGCGAATCTGCCACCTGCGCGTCACGAACGTGACGCGCAGGTGGCGGTCCAGGGACGTTCCGCCTCGGGTGGCTTCCCGTGCTCGCGGACCCGCTCGGCGCAGGCGCACGGTGGTGACGGCCGCAGAGTTCGATCCGCGAACCGGCCGTCCACTGCAGGAGAGAGATCATGGCACTCAAGGACCGGACGTCCGGACGCCTCGCCGCGGCCGGCCTCGCGGTGGCCGCAGCCCTGGCGCTGGCCGCCTGCGACGAGGACGACACTGCCGGCCCTGAGACGGGTGCCGACGCAGGCACCCAGGAAGGGGCCGACGCCGTCGTCGACCCGTACGTCGGCCCGTACGACACGCCGTTCTACAGCGACATCAACTCATATTCCGGTCAGGAGGTCACCGTCTCGGGCGACGTCGACGAGATCGTGTCGGCCACGGCGTTCACCATCGCCGGGACGGAGGACACCGACGTCGCGCCGCTGCTGGTCGTCAGCACTACGGAGGTCGGCGGGCTCGAGCCGGACATGACGGTCTCCGTCACGGGCACGGTCCATGAGGCCTTCGACCTCGCCACGCTGGAGGAGCAGGCCGGGACCGACCTCGACGACGAACTGTTCGACGTGTGGGACGGGGAGCCGTACATCGACGCCAGCAGCGTCGACACGTCCGTCGCCTCGGACCAGTAGCCGTGCGCGCTTCGACCCTCTGGACCAGGCGCGCCCGCCACACGCGGACGCGCCGGTGGCCGGCCGGCCGGGCGCGACGGCCCGCCGCGCCGCGGGTGTGGCGGGCCGCGACCCTGGTCGCCGCAGGGTTCGGCATTCCGCTCTTCGCGGCGGTCAACACCATCTGGCTGGACTGGTCCCGGCAACCGGCGATCCCGGGGGAGGGCACACGATGAACCTCGTCGGCCCTACGCGCGTTCGGTCGACCCTGGCAGGCGGGTTGTGCTGCGCCGCGCTGATGCTTGGCGGGTGCTCCTTCCTCAACCCGATCAACACCCTGGAGGAGTACGCCCCCGGCGACGGCGTCCGGCTCGACCTGACCGAGGACGTCACGGCCGAGAACCTGATGGTTCTCACCCGCGGTGCGGGTGCGCCGGGGCACCTGCTCGGGGCGATCGACAACGGCGCCGTCGAGGATGTCGTGGTCACCGTCGTCCTCGGCGTGGACGGGCCTGCCATCCGCGTGGAGGTCCCCGCCAACGAGCTGGTCAACTTCGGCGACACCCAGGTCATCGTCCCAAGCGTCGACGAACCCCCCGGCGCCACCCTCACCTCCGCCATCTGGGCCGAGGGAAGCGACGTCTACCCCGTCTACATCCCCGTGCTCGACGGCACGCTGCCGCCCTACGACCGGTACCTCGACCGTCACTGAGCAAAGAAGGCAGCTGACGGGAGAACCGGACTCACGGTTTCACCAATCTGGATCGGAGTTTGACATGCGTACCATCCGAAACCGAGCCCTCGCCGCCCCGTTGGCTGTGGCCGCCGTTGTTGCGCTGGCCGGATGCGCCGACGACAGCGCCGGTCCCGATCAGGGCACCGACGTCGAGGACGTCGGCGAGGCCGATCCCGACGAAAACGACCCCGGCGCCGAGCTCGTCGGTCAGACCGTGACCGTCAGCGGTGAGGTCAGCGAGATCGTCGACCAGGGCGCCTTCCGCATCGGCGGGGACGACCTTGGCGGCGACTCGGTGACGGTCATGAGCTCGACGGGCAACTTCCAGGACATGGGCGCGGACATCGCCGAGAACATGGTGCAGGACGACACCGTGCTCCAGGTCACCGGCACCGTGCGCGAGTTCAACCTCGCCGACCTCGAGGAAGAGTTCGGCGTCGACTACGACGACGAGGTCTACGAGCAGTTCGAGGGCGAGGTCGTCATTGTGGCGGACCAGGTCTCGACGCTAGCGGGGGAGGGCATCACGATCGCCGGTGAGGTTACCGCAGTGCTCAGCACCGTGGCGTTCCAGCTGGCCGGTGCCGGCTGGACCGTGGTCGTCCTGGACGCCCAGCACGCTCAGGTCGACAGCGGTGACTACGTCCAGGTTCAAGGCACCGTGCGACAGCTCGACCTTGCCGAGCTGGAGGAGGAGTTCGGCCTGGACCTCGACGACAAACTGTACGAGGCGTACACGGGTGACCTTGTGCTCGTGGCCGAGAAGGTCACCGCGGCGGAGCCGGTGACCGAGCCGACCCAGTGAGGGACCCGGTGCCCGGTGGTGAGTCGGTGCACCACCGGGCCGTCCCGAGCCGGCGCCGACCAGGGCACGAGTGAGAGGCTGCCGGATGAGTGCGAGGGTCAAGCGGACGCTGGTGCGGGCGGGTTCCGTGCTCCTCATGGTGGTCATGGCCGTCCTGGTGTACGGGGTGGCGATCGAGCCACGGCTTGTGCTGGACGAGCGGCGCTACCGGGCGAAGCTCCCGGAGCTGGGGCAGCAGTGGGCGGGAACCCACATCGCCGTGTTCTCCGACCTGCAGGTGGGCATGTGGTGGGACAACACCGCCATGGTGGAGCGCGTCGTTGACCGCGTCGTCGACGAACGGCCCGCGGCGGCCCTGGTGGCCGGGGACTTCCTCTACGGCGACAGCCCGAGCATCTCCCAGCAGTTGAACACGGTGGTCCGGCTTCTCCAGACACTGCGGACCGCGGGGATCCCTACCTTCGCGGTCCTGGGCAACCACGACTACGCCGTCGGCGGCGCGGACCCCCTCACGGCGGCTCTGCGCGACGCCGGGGTGAGGGTCCTGCACAACGGGGCGGCCCGGATCCCGGCGCCCCACGGGACGACCGGCGAGCCGCTGTACGTCGTCGGGCTGGCGCCGACGCGGCCTGGACTCACCGACATCGACAAGGCCCTGGCCGCGCTGCCCGCGGACGCGGCGAGGGTCGTTCTGATGCACAACCCGACGGCGTTTCCCCGGCTCCCGGCGGGCACGGCGCCGCTGGCCCTGGCCGGACACACCCACTGCGGCCAGGTGGCGGTGCCCGGTCTTCCCCGGTGGTCCTACCTCGGGCTCACGGAGGAGGAAGAGGTTGTCGCGGACGGGTTCGCACCCACGGCCTACGGGCAGCGGGGCAACGTCCTGTTCGTCACGTGTGGCATCGGGTTCAGCCTGGTCCCGGTGAGAATCGGCGCCGCCCCGCAGCTCGTCTTCTTCGAACTCGCCGTGGGCGACTGACCGGTAGACCTTGATGGGAAAGGGCGACCACGTGACCGGCGGCGAGGCACCATCCGCGCCGCGACGGTCTCCCCATGCGGCAGGGCGCGATCAGGCCATCCGGAAGACGTCCGGCGGTGCGAAGGAGCTCGACGGTGCCGGCCGGTTCGGTGGCCTGAACCTGGTGGGCCTGGTGGCCGTGGTGCTGGGCGCGCTGCCCTTCCTGACGTTGCTCGCCCTGGTCGAACAGCGGTGGCCGCCGTTGCGTGAGCTCGACACAGCGGTCGCGCAGGGCCTCAACGACCTCATCGCGCCACACCCGGTGGCGGTGCAGGCGCTGGGGATCGCCTCCGAGGCCGGAGGCGGTGCCACGGCGGGCTTCATCATGGCCTTGGCCGTGCTGTGGCTCCTCATCCGCCGGCAGCGGCGCCTGGCCGCCTACGGCGCAGTCACCGGCATCGGCCTCGGCGTGCTGGTGCCCATCAGCAAGGCGCTCATCGGCCGCTCCCGACCCGAGGTGCCGCTGCGGGTCGTGGAGCTGCCCACGAACGCCAGCTTTCCCAGTGGCCATGCCATGGCGTCGGTCGTGGTGTGGGGGGCACTGGCTCTCGTGGGGCTGTCGGCGCTGCCGCCCTGGCGTCGCCGCCTGCTCCTCAAGGCCGCCGCCCTGCTCGTCGCCATCGTGGGGTTCACCCGCTTGGCTCTGGGTGTCCACTTCGTCTCCGACGTCCTGGCCGGCTGGGCGCTCGGCACGGCCTGGCTCGCGGTCACCACGGCGGCGTTCCGCCGGTGGCTGCGCTACCGCCACGACTCAATCACCCCGGTCGGGCTGGGCGAGCGACCGTCCCTGGGAATGCGGATCGCGCCGCGCGACGAAGCCGCCCTCCCCGACGGTGCCCGGTCGGCCGCTCGGATCGCCCTGGCCGGCGTCGGCACCCTGCTCCTGGTCATCGGACTCGGCCTGCTGGTCACCGGACCGCTCGCCGAGACGGCCGTGGGCCGGTGGGACCGACAGGTGGTGCAGACGGCTCTCACGCTGCGCTCGCCCGAGCTCACCGAGGTCGTCGACGCGATCAGCATGCTGGGCGGGCTCTGGGCGATCGTGGCAACCACGGTCGCCGTGGCGGTGCTGGCGAACGCCTACCGGGGCAGCTGGCGGCCGGTGCTCTTCGTCTTGGCCGCCGTAGCGGGCGAGGTGCTGATCTACGCAGTCGCCAGCGAGGTCATCAGCCGCGCCCGGCCCGACGTGCAAGACCTCACCGCCGGCCTGCCCGCCGCAGCCAGCTACCCGTCCGGCCACGTCGCCGCCACCACCGCCGCATACGGAGCCCTGTGCGTCTTGCTGCTCTCCTACTTCCGCGGTAGCTGGCAGTGGGCAGTGGTGGGTGTGGTCGTACTGCTTATCGCGGCAACGATGGCGTCCCGTATATACCTCGCGGCTCACTATCCGACGGACACCCTCGCCGGGCTGCTCCTCGGCCTCCTCTGGCTGTCCGGGCTCCGCCACCACCTGCGCGTCACCAGAGCAGAGGCGCCCGAGATGCCCAAGACCCGGGTCGGCGGCGCATCGTAGAGAGTCCCCATGCGGCCGGCCGGCCGCGTCACCACAGATGGAGAAACGACATGTCCAGGACACCTCACCGACCCCTTGCCACCGCACTGGCCACGGCCGCCGCCACAGCGCTGGTCGGCTGTTCACAAGGCGGCACCGATCCCGACCAGGACACCGACGCCGGCGCTGAGCGCGAAGAGACATCTGCCCCCGAGGCGGAGCCCGAGGACGACAACGGCCGGTACGACGGACCGTACGACTCGGAGTTCTACGACGCCCTGGGCGCCTATGAAGGCGAGGAGGTCACGGTCATCGGCGAGGTCGCCGAGGTTGTTTCCCCTACGTCGTTCACGATCGCCGGCACAGAAGACACCGACGTCGGACCGCTGCTCATCGTCAGCCTCGAGGCCACCGGCGGCCTCGAACAGGACATGGTCGTCTCCGTCACCGGAACCGTCCACGACGCCTTCGACATCACCGCCGTCGAGGAACGTTTCAAGACCGACCTGGACGACGACCTCCACCAGGCCTGGAGCGGTGGCCCGTACATCGAAGCGATCGTCATCGACCTGTCGCCGACTTCGGACCACTAGGGCGTGTCTCTTAATGCCTTGAGCCAGATGGTGATCGCTCGCAGGACGACGCCGCCGCGGTAGGTCAGCGCGAGCTTGTCGTAGCGGGTGGCCAGGGCGCGCCACTGCTTGAAGACGTTGAAGGAGCGTTCGACGACGTTGCGCCGCTTGTAGGCCTCTTCGTCGTAGGTGACGGGCCGGCCGCCCTTGGACCCGCGACGTTTGCGGTTGGCGATCTGGTCGGAGCGTTCGGGGATGACGGCCTGGATGCCGCGCCGGCGCAGCAGCGCCCGGTTCGCCCGGGAGGAGTAGGCCTTGTCGGCCAGGGCCCGCACCGGCGTGGTCCGGGCCCGCCCAGGACCCAGCCGGGGCACTCGCACAGAGTTCATCAGGTGCTCGAACATTGGCGAGTCCCCGCCCTGCCCTGGCCCGAGCACCATCACCAGCGGGCGCATGTTGCCGTCGCAGACGTGGTGGATCTTCGTGCTCAGTCCGCCGCGGGAGCGGCCGATGGCGTGGTCAAGCGGCTCCGCGCCGGGTTTCATGTAATTCGACAGCTCCCCCTGTGTCCCTCGGGAGGTTCGTGGCGTGCTGGTGGGCACGGTTGATCGTGGAGTCCACCGACACCTCCCAGTTGACCAGTCCCGCCGCATCCGCCTGCGCGAGCAGGGCGGTGAGGATCTTGTCCCAGGTCCCGTCGCCGCTGAAGCGGCGGTGCCGCTTCCACACCGTCTGCCACGGGCCGAAGCACTCGGGCAGGTCCCGCCAAGCGATCCCGGTGCGGTAGCGGTAGACGATGCCCTCCACCACCGCGCGGTGGTCCCGGAACCGCCGTCCCCGACGGCCCTCCGAGGACGGCATCAACGGCTCGATCAACTCCCACTGGGCATCCGTCAGCACGGCATAACGTGACACCACCGCAGCGTTTCAGTCCACCGGCCCCACTATTGGGAGACACGCCCTAGCCCTGTCCGCCGGGACCCGGCTAGGCCAGCTGCCTAGGCGGGCTCGTGACGCCTGCTGCTGCCGGCGGGGGAGGCCGAGAAGCTTGCCGCTAGGGCGTGTCTCTTAATGCCTTGAGCCAGATGGTGATCGCTCGCAGGACGACGCCGCCGCGGTAGGTCAGGGCGAGCTTGTCGTAGCGGGTGGCCAGGGCGCGCCACTGCTTGAAGACGTTGAAGGAGCGTTCGACGACGTTGCGCCGCTTGTAGGCCTCTTCGTCGTAGGTGACGGGCCGGCCGCCCTTGGACCCGCGTCCCTTGCGGTTGGCGATCTGGTCGGAGCGTTCGGGGATGACGGCCTGGATGCCGCGCCGGCGCAGCAGCGCCCGGTTCGCCCTGGAGGAGTAGGCCTTGTCGGCCAGGGCCCGCACCGGCGTGGTCCGGGCCCGCCCAGGACCCAGCCGGGGCACTCTCACAGAGTTCATCAGGTGCTCGAACATTGGCGAGTCCCCGCCCTGCCCGGGTCCGAGCACCATCACCAGCGGGCGCATGTTGCCGTCGCAGACGTGGTGGATCTTCGTGCTCAGTCCGCCGCGGGAGCGGCCGATGGCGTGGTCAAGCGGCTCCTCGCCGGGTTTCATGTAATTCGACAGCTCCCCCTGTGTCCCTCGGGAGGTTCGTGGCGTGCTGGTGGGCACGGTTGATCGTGGAGTCCACCGACACCTCCCAGTTGACCAGTCCGGCCGCATCCGCCTGCGCGAGCAGGGCGGTGAGGATCTTGTCCCAGGTCCCGTCGCCGCTGAAGCGGCGGTGCCGCTTCCACACCGTCTGCCACGGGCCGAAGCACTCGGGCAGGTCCCGCCAAGCGATCCCGGTGCGGTAGCGGTAGACGATGCCCTCCACCACCGCGCGGTGGTCCCGGAACCGCCGTCCCCGACGGCCCTCCGAGGACGGCATCAACGGCTCGATCAACTCCCACTGGGCATCCGTCAGCACGGCATAACGTGACACCACCGCAGCGTTTCAGCCCAACGGCTCGACTATTGGGAGACACGCCCTAGGGTGCGGGTCGGTGCACGTGGGCGCGCACCCTCCCCGCGCGCCAGGTGCGCCAACGCGCCCCTGGCAGCACTGAGGTGGCGTCCTGGACGGCGATGATCAGGCCACCGCCGTGACGGATCAGTTCCTCCCACCCCGGAGGGTGGTGGTCGGCGAAGAGACCCGCGGCCAGCATGTCGGGGTCAGCACCCGGCCGACGCTGTTCGATGATGACCCACCGCGGGGCGGTCAGGTCGGCCGTCACGGCGCTGAGCAGGGGCACGTCCAGGTCGGGGCGCCACCGGATTAGGCCGAGCCGGTCAAGCGCCCCCGGGCGCCAGTCGGTGGGCTCACTGAGGGCAACGGCGCCTCCCCCGAGGCCGACGTCTCGTCCGTACAGTCGCCGCCATGTCATGCCTTCGACCCCCTCCCCTCCCGGGAAGCCAGAAATGGCTTCGATGCAGCCGCTAAGCGGGTTGGTTGCCCGCCCCGCCCGGGCAACGGTCCCTGGCCCTGGGGGGCGAGCCGTTCGCCTACGGGAAGCGCCGATCGGTAGGCCGATGCTGGCCCTGTGGCCATCACGCCAGCCGACGCGTCCAGCGTTGCCGCGCCAGGTTGGGCCGGCTTGGGGATGGCCTCGCCGTGGACCTTGATGGCTCCCACGGCTTTCGGACACAGTCGTCCTGCGGAGGCCGCCTGGTGGCGCCACAGTGGCGCCAGTTGGCCATGGGTGACGGCCTTAATCGGTGGCGTTCATCTCAGCGAGCCTGACCGGGCTGACGCTGTTGGCGACGAGGACCAACTCGCCCTGTGAGGTCACGGCTGAGGTCACGGCTGATCAGTAGTACGGATAGACGTAGCCCGCCCCCCAGTACGGCGGTGCCCCCCACCAGCCGTACAAGTTGGGGTAGTAGTCCGGGTCCTGGACGAGCTCGGGGTCATAGGCGGGCACGTCGGTCATCCCTGCACGGTCGCGGTCGACCCAGACCCGCTCGGGCTCGATGCGGATGATGACGTCGACGGGGACGAGAAAGTGGTGCTTGCCGAGGCCGAGGAATCCACCGGAGCCCACCCGGAGGAAACGCACCCGCAGCTGCTCGTCGTCGATGAGGATCTCGTCGACCGTGCCGATCTTCTCGTCGTCCGTAGTGACGATGTCGCGGCCGCGGACGTCCAGGTCGGGGTCGGCGACGGTGTGGCGGGTCTCCGAGACCGGTACCAGGTTGGCTCCGGGGCGCGTCTCCATCATGGTGCTCCTTTGAGTCATGGCCCGACCGGGCCAGCCTGTGGCTTGCCCAACCACCCTCGCCCTTGCCGGTGCCCGCGGGCACCCCCTGGCGGCGACGACGGCCGGAACGTCACCGGACCGTCACACCGGTGTCATGTTCGTGACGGGGAGGGGTGTTGTGGTGACGCGCCCACGCACGCCCTCGCGATGGGCGTCGCTTGGGGGTCTGTTGGGTTGCCGCCCGCACGAGCGCTCCTCAAGCTCGAGACGTTCGACCGGAGGAGGCCGACGGTCCGCGCTTCGTCAGGATGCGCGGAGGCGTCGCCACCGGCGGCTGGATGAACGGGGCCACGGGACTGTGGAAGGGGACCCTCGGCTCCTACGTGCCGGTCGTGCCCGTGGCCGCGGGCCAAGACGACTGGACGGTCGGCGTGCTCGTGGGGTTTGCAAACATCGCCGTCCTCCTTTGGCAGTGCGACGGCGCCGGCCGCGTCACAGGAGCACAATCCGCTTGTCGCGGGCAGCCTCGTGGCATCCGGGCTCGGGATCGCGGTCGTCGGCGTTCTCGCCGGTCTCCCGCCGCTGGCCGGGCGTCGCCCTCGCTGTGTTTGGTCTGGGCGCGCGGCTCTTACAGACGCTTGGACCCGCCGTGGGCCGCCGATGCGGTCGGAGCGAACGAGCGCGGGGACGCCATCGCCGCGGCCGGCTCGCATCGAGACGAGCCTGGTGTACCTATGGGAGTGGCTCCCGGGTCAGTGCTCGAGCGTGTGCCGGTCGACGTCCAGAGCGTCCGCGACCCTTGCGTGGTATGTCACCCCCTCGGAGCCCTGGGGGAGTTGCTGGGGCCGATGGGCCGGCTCCGATCGGAACGCTACCTTCACGGCGCTCAAGTGTCGGAACGTGCCGGTGTTAGGGGATACGGCGGCCACCTGGGTAGGTATGGGAGTTCCTGCACGTATCCTGCACGCCGGTACAGACATGCCCCGGAACCGCTGGGGTCCGGGGCTTCCGTGGCTCCCGCGACTGGACTCGAACCAGTAACCGTCCGATTAACAGTCGGATGCTCTGCCAATTGAGCTACGCGGGATCGCGAGATAGGACTCTAGCAAACATTCCGGGCTGCCCCGGACCGAGAGTCCCCGTCCCGGGGCTTATGTGGGGAGCCCCACAGCCGCGCGCACCCGCCGCTCCAGGGCGTCGATGAGGCGGCGCTCCTCCGCGTCGCCGTCGAGCCGGCCCTGCACCGTAAGCTGGGAGAACAGCTCGCCGTTCTCGTCGCGCCGGACTTGCGCCCGCACGAGCGCGCCGCTGGCGGTCTCCGCCGTCTCGGTGTGCACGACCGAGGACTGGACCCGCTCGCGAAGCGCGGTGGTGAAGCGCTCGAAGTCCTCCGACGCCGTGGCCAGCACCAGGGGTGCCCGGGCGCCGTCCACCCAGGTGATGGTCAGCCGTCGGGCCTCGCCGTCCCAGCTGCCGTGCTGGATCTCGTGCCACGGGTGCCGGCCCCGGACGCCGTCGGCGTCGGCCACGACGAGGGCGCCGGGGGAGACGACCGCCCACCTCCCGTCGGCGAGCTCCGCGGAGGCGAGCACCTGGACGGTGACGTGCGACGCGACGTCGCGCGGCAACTTCGTGCGGCGGCCGAAAATCATGTGGACCACGGTAGTCCGGTCCGGCACGGGTAGGCTGGACGCCGCCGCAGCACCCAGGTGCGCGGCGCGCCCCTGTAGCTCAGCTGGTCAGAGCAGCGAACTCATAATTCGTCGGTCGCGGGTTCAAGTCCTGCCGGGGGCACCGGTGTTTGTGGAGGTCAGCGCCTCGTGGCGGGGCTCTCGCCGGCCGCCGCCTCGTCGCTAGTCCGCAAAAAGTGCGGGCGCCGCACCGCCCCGTGGGGGGCGGGGGCCACCACAGTTCATCGGCCAAGAAGCGGAAATCCGCCGCGGTGCCGGCATCAGCGGGCCCGGGCAGGCACCGTGACCAACGTCGAGCCGCAGCTGCCGGAGAGCAGCGAGCTGAGCGCGTCCCGCTCGGCGGCGTTGATGCTCAGCCGCCACCGATACTTCACCTGCACCCACTCGATGGCGTAGGTGCAACGGGCGGCGCTGCGCGGCGGCAGCCATGAGGCCGGGTCCTGGTCGCCCTTGGACTGGTTGATGTTGTCCGTTACCGCTACGAGAGAGGCGTCGAAGCCCAGGTCGTTGGCGAAGCGTTCGCGGTCGTAGGCGGACCAGTTCCGTGCGCCGGACTCCCAGGCCTCCTTGAGGGGCACCATGTGGTCGATGTCGACGTCACTGGCCAGTGTCCAGCTGGCGCCGTCGTAGTAGGAGTACCAGCGGCCGGAGGAGACCGAGCAGCGGCTCGAGCTCGTGTAGGTCGGCGTCACCTGCGACTCCCATATCAGCACCTCGTGCCGGGTGTTCTGGCAGTCACCGTTGTTGTCGATCCAGTGGTTGAAGTAGTTGCGGTCGTAGGTGGTCGAGCCGCCCTCGCTGGCCACGGTGAGCGAGCCGAACAGGTCGGCGGCCGTGGTCGTGGCCGCCTGCGCGGGCGCCAGTAGGAGGGCGGTCAGGAGCGAGGCGAGGAAGGCGGCGACTGTGAGTCGAAGACGGTGCATGGCTTTTTGGGTCCCCCAGGTATTGGATGCAGGGAGCACGCTATTGGGAAACCGGTGCCGGTGGGGCAAACTATTCGTTTCGGAACGAAGAACAGTTGGTCACCGACAGCTATGCGCATAGTTGCCGTGAGCGATGGGTGATTGTCCTCGTGGAATCGGTTTGCATCGTCGCTTCCGATGCTGGGGACCTCGCCCTCATCGGCTTACCGGCGGTCGCAAGGCTCTGCACTGTCGCGCTGGGGAAAGATGGCTAGTCAGCGGCTGTAGAAGTAGCCCCAGTGGAGCGCATCTCCGAGGTTGTAACAACTGAATCCCGGACGCAACTTCGGCGGCGAGCTGCTCCATCTGTTCGTCGTGGCTCTTTCCGACGCCGAAGCCGCCCCGCGTGCCGTCCTGGATCAGGCCTCGGAACGGGGTCAGCGCGCATTTCTCGATCTGCTCGCGGGTGTAGAGGTCGCCCAGCGCTTCGTACGGTCGATGGGGCCCAGGTAGGCCGTACTCGGCCATGTGGTTCGCGTATCGGCAGTTGAAGTAGTGCAGAGCGAAGACCGCGTTGAGCACGTCCTCTGTCCGGTCGCCGCAACCATCTCCGCCTGCCGTCGCCGGCGACGTTCCCGGTTAGGTTCAATCCGGATTCGCGCCGCGTCGAGCTCCTGCTGGTAGCGCTCGCCCGGGAAGCCGGGAAGCCGGGAAGCCGGGAACCGTGGCGCGGAGCCTCTCGAGCACCGCTGCGCGGTCGGCGCGGGAGGGGAGGGTGTCGCCCCGCGGATACGCAGAGTAATACTGGCATAAGGCCTGCCTATTAGCGGTCTCGGAGCTATTCTGCGGATTTCCCCGGCGGCGGCAGCGGAAGGCAGGATGGGCGTCATGACAGGCACGGTCATTCTGGCTCGCCACGGGCAGTCGACCTGGAACCGCGATCACCTGTTTCAGGGACAGGCTGACCCGGCGCTGACGGACCTGGGACGCGAGCAGGCCGTGGAATTGGCGCGGGCGTGCAGTGGCCTCGGCGTCACGGCGGTGGCCTGTTCCGACCTGCTCCGAGCCCAGGAGACGGCGACGATCGTGGCCGCCCTGCTGGGCCTGGCAGCGCCGCAGCGGATCACCGATCTTCGGGAACGGTGGAGCCGGACACTGACGGGCCTCTCCCAGGATCAGATCGAGGAGCGGTATCCGGGGTGCCTCGCCGCGTGGCGGCACGGGCCGGCCACCGGGCTGCCGGGCGACAGTGAGCCGTTCGGCGCCTTCGCCGTCCGGGTGGAGCGAGGCCTGCGGGCGGCGGCCCGTCTGGGCCCGACGGTGCTCGTGGTGGGGCATGCTGGCCTGTTCCGCGTGGTCGGGCACCTGTGTGGGAGCGGCGTGGACGCCGCCGTCGCCAACACCGATGGTCGTCAGCTGACCGTGACGGCGGGCGGCTTCACGGATGAGGGCGATCCCTTCGCCGGAGCGGCCTTGCGGCCCCGCACCGGTATGGGCCAGTTGTGAGGACTCGCTCAGGGGTGTGCTGCCCCGTCGACGGTGAAGACCGCCGAGAGCACGTGCCGTCGGCGGGCGGCCACCTCGGCCAGCAACGACGGCGCCTGGTCCAGGTCGAGGACGTCGGTGACCAGGTGGCGACGGATGTCGTCGCCACGGGCACGGAGCAGGTGCAGCGTCTCCGCCGAGAGCCGCTGGCGGTCCCAGCTGAACCCCAACCCTCGGGGTACTCGGCCGATCTGGGCGCAGCGCAGGGTGAGCCCGTTGTGGTGGAACTCTTCGCCCAGCCGTACCTCGTCGGCGCCGTGGGTGTAGAACGCGAGGTCGATCACGGTGCCCTGAGGGCGCAGCGCCCGAAGGGCGGTGGCCAGGGCGTGGGGTCGGCCGCGGCACTGGAAGGCCACGTCGGCCCCGTGGTCGCCGGGCCCGTGGCGCCAGCGGGTCTTCAGGGTCAGCGCCGGGTCGCCGTCGGCGTCCAGGGCCCAGAAACCCAGCGTCTCGGCGAGACGTCGCCGCCGCGGGTCGGCGTCGACGACGGCGACCTCCTCGGCACCGAGCTCGGTCGCGAATAGGGCGGTCAGCAGCCCAATAAGACCCGCGCCGGTGACCAGCACGTGTCGTCCGCGCACGCCCTGCCCCAGAGACGTAACGGGGTGCACGGCGTCGGCCGCCGCGTGCAGCAACCCGTTGGCGCAAATGGGCCCCAGGTGTGCGGCATACACCCCGAGCACGGGGTCCAGGTCGTCGGGCAGCGGCACGACGTGCTCCGTGACCGGGTCGGAGACGTGCGCGGTGGCGTGCCCGTACGCGGAGGCGACGAGGTCACCGACGGAAAAGGCGTCCGTGCGGCTCACGGCAACGCGGGCCACCTCCATGTATCCCAGGCGTCGCACCGGGTACCCCGAACCGGCCGCGCGGGAGACGAACAGGCCCAGCTCGGGGTCCAGCTGGGAGTGCAGCCCCGGGTGGTCCCCCTTGACGAAGGTGAGCTCGGTGCCCGCGGACAAGCCTGTCGCCACGGTCTGCAGCAGCAGGCCGCCTGCCGGCACCGGTGGGAGCTCCTCCTCGACCAGCTCCACCCGTCCGGGTTCGTGGACCACCAGGTTGCGTCGTCTCATGGCGCCTCACCAAGGGATGCGGACAGCAGTACGGGCACACCGGTGCGGGCTGATTGGGCGACGGCGCAGCTGAGCCGATGACTGCGCACGGCCTCGGCGTACGGTGCCCGGGTCTCCTCTCGCTCGCCGCGGACGGCCTCGACGAACTCCCGGTCCACGGTTACCTTCGGGTCCTCAGCGGGCACGCACTCCCGACGTGAGCTCCCGTCGTCGAGGACCATGCCGGTCTCCGACAGTTCCAGCACGAGCCCCGAGCTGAACGTGTGCAGGGCGGCACGGTGCTTGGCGCGCAGCAGGGACGTGGCCGCCAACGTCGCCACCGCTCCGGAGCCGAACCGCACGGTGGCCGCCGTCGCGTCGTCCACGTCGCCGGAATTCTCCGCGACGGCCGCGTCCGGCACTGTCTGGCGAACGCCCGCGGCGAAGACCTCGACGGGCTCCCCGAGCAGCACCCGGGCAAGGTCGAGCACGTGGGTGAGCTGCTCGACCACCTGCCCGCCGGAGCGCTCTGTGTGACCCCACCAGCTGACCGGGGGACGCTTGTCCAGCCAGTAGCCGGTGGCCAGGTAGGGCGGCGCGTCTGCCAGCATCTGCTGTGCCTCGGGTATGACGTCGAGGCAGCGCCAGTGGTACCCGGTTCCTGTCACCACGCCCGCCGCCGCCACTAGGTCCGCCAACTCCTCCGCTGTGGCCAGGTCCGCCGCCACGGGCTTCTCCACGAACATCGGCAGCCCCCGGGCCAGGACCTCCTTCTCGAGGGCGCCGTGGGCGAAGGGCGGCACGCAGATGTAGGCGGCGTCGATCCTGCCGTGGTCCAGCGCGTGCTCGGCGGCGGTGAACGCGGCGGCATCGCACTCCCGCGCCAACGTCTCGGCCGCCTGAGGGGCCGGGTCGGCGACGGCCACCACCTCTACGTCGTCCAGCCCGGCCAGCACGGCCGAGTGGCGCCGGGCCACCGACCCCGCGCCGATGAGTGCGATCCGGGTGGTCATCGGGCCTCCGTCAGCAGCCGGTCGTAGAGCTCCAGGTACCTGGCTGCCATCACCGCCGGGGTCCAGGCGGCGGCGGAGGCTCGGCAGGCCTCCCGGTCCAGGCGTTCTACCAGGGCGAGGTGCTTGACCAGCCCGTCCTCGTCGTCGACGAGATATCCGGTCACGCCGTGCTCGACGAGGGAGGGAAGGACGCCCAAGGGGGTGGCCAGCACCGGGACTGCGCGGGTCAGCGCTTCCACGACGCCGGTGGCGCCCGGCTCGGCCCACCGGTTCGGCACCAGCAGGACGCGCGCCGACTGCAGCAGCTGCTCTTTGGCCAGGCCACTGACGCCACCGATCCACCGCACCTGCGTGCCGTCGAGCAGCGGGGCGACCCGGTCGACGAAGAAGCGCACGTCCGGGTGCTGCTCGAACTGCTGGTCGCCCTCGGTGAGACGGCGTTCGAGCTCCTGCGGGTCGTTGATCCCGGCCACAGGCCCGGCCAGCACCAGGGGGACGCCGGCCCGCCGGCAGGCCCGAGCCGCCACGTCCTGACCCTTGTCGGCCGTGATCCGGGCCAGGACGAGGGCATGCTCGCCCGGTTCGACGGTGATGTGAGGCGGTGGCGGTACCGCCAACGGCACCACGCCGAGGGTCTGTGAGCGCAGCCGCTCCGGGGCGCGGTCCAGCTGGGACTGCGAGACGGCGGCGAACGCGACCCGGCCCCCACCATCGAACATCGTGTAGAAGTCCGCGTGCTTGCGCAGGTCCCAGTGCAAGGTCTGCAGGGTCGGCGGGGCGCCGCGGCCCATCGCCGCGAGCACCGCGGGACCGACGACCTCGAGGTGGTCGTGCACCAGATCTATCGACGGGTCGTCGCGCAGCGCCGCCACCACACCGTGCATGTGGGCGTGGGCTATGCCAGAGACCTGGTTGTAGGGGGCGGCGATCGAGCGGAACCGCGGCTCGTCCAGCGGGCGGACGTAGCCGTCGGCCTCGAGATCGCTGGGGCCGACCGTCGCGAGGATCACCCGCACGCCCGCCCGCCGCAACTCTGGGACGAGGGTCGCGACGACGGTCTCGATGCCGCCGTACCCGGGCGGGGGCACGGGCAGCCACGGCCCTACGTTGAACAGCACGGTCGGCGTCACGCCCACTCCCTCATCCGTCGGTGCAGGTACTCGGGCACCTCTACCATTGCCGGCCGCTCGGTGACCCGGACATCGTGGGTCTGGGGCAGGAAGGCGGAACCCTGCCGCGTGAACTGCGTCATGGTCATCTCCGGCTCACCGGTCAGCAGGGCCCGGCCGTGCCGGTGCAGCCGGGAGAGCATCGCCAGCTGCACCTGAGCGGCCATCCGGCCCAGCGCCGCGTCCGAGGAGTTGCGGTGCGCGCGGTGCCCAAGGTCGACCTGCGCCATCGCCCCCAGGCCGACCTCCTCGACGACGTCGATCAGCATGCCGATCTCGACCCCATAACCTGACACGAACGGGATGCGCTCGAGCAGGGTGCGTCGGGCGGCGTACTCCCCGGCCAGGGGCTGGACGAACCCGGCCAGCGTGGGCCAGTGCAAGTTGATCAGCGGGCGGGCGACGAGCTCGGTGACCCTTCCGCCACCGGCCGGGAGGACCCGTTCGCCGGTGTGCAGGGCACGGTCGTAGAAGGCCTTGACGAAGGCGATGTCGGGGTCGGTGAGCAAGGGGCCAAGCAGGCCGACGACGAACTGCTCGTCGAACTCATGCAGATCCGCGTCGACGAACACGACGATGTCGCCGCCGGCCACGAACAGCGACTTCCACAGCGCCTCCCCCTTGCCCGCGAGATTGCCGATCCGGGGCAGGACCTCGTCCTGCTGCGCCACACGCGCACCCGCTCGCCGCGCCTCGGCGGCCGTGGCGTCCATCGAGCCCGAGTCGATCACCACCACCTCGTCCACCAGGGGCACCGCCTCGACGAGCTCGCGGCGCAGTGTCGCCACGATGGCCCCTACCGTGGCCTCCTCGTCCCGGGCCGGTAGCACCACGCTGATGCGGTCCCCGCCTTTGAGGTCCACGAGCCGGTGGCGGCTCCAGTCCACCCCCGCTGATGTCCGCTGCTTGAACCAGGCCTGTACGGATGGGCGCACCGGGACTCCTCCTCCGTGCCGATAGTGCCGCCGGATACCTGTGGGAGACAGGGGGCGATCGTGAGACCGAACGTGTGTCTGCTCGTGAGCGCCCTGGTGACCGCGGCGAAGGTGGCCGTGTCAGGACGTCATCGGGGTGATCCTGCTGCTGGCAAGGGCGATCGTGACGGCGGGGGACCTCCTCGCGTCGGTGGCGACTCGTCACGGGCGATGAACCCGAACCCGTTGTCCTCGGTGAATCAATTCCTCAGCCCACACCATGCGTGCCCCTCACACGCGGTCGGCGAGCTCGCCGGTGCCGGTAGGGGCGCAGCTCGCGCAGCAGTACACGGCGGGGTCGACCCGGACGCCGTGGCCAGGCGGATCCGGCACCCGCAGTTGGCCGCGGTTGGGGCCATGGCTTGGGCGGCGCACTCGACGCTGTCGAAGACCCCGGTCCGCTCACCCGGGGTGACGGATCGGGTCGTCGTAGTCGTTGCCGCACGCCTGGCAGGCGGCCACGGCGCTCACCCGCCGGTCAGGCGCTGGGCGAGCAGGGCCTTGGCCTGCTCGGCGCCCTTACGGCTCTCCTGCTGGGCCTTGCGGAAGAACTCCGCGAGCTCGGTGTCCCCGTCCCGCTCGGCGTCGGCGATGTAGGTCTCCAACCGCAGCGCGTTGGACAGGCACGCCTCGGTGAACCACAGCAGGTTGTAGTCCTTGTCCTTGGTCCCGGTGACCTCACCGGTCTCGGTGTGAGCCTGATCCGACATGGTGTCTCCTCTCGGTGGTGTGACCGGCGCCACTTTACGGGCCCCGGCGCGGCGGCGTGCCCCGACCGCGGCACGAACTCCCTGCATTTTGCGGAGGTGGTGCGCCCGGCGGTGACGCGCCAGTCACCGCCGGGGTCGCGACAGAGCTCGGGAGAAGGGCGCACAAACCCAAGAGCTGGGGCAGGGAGAGGTTGCCTCGTCCGGCGCACCCCGTGACCACAGATCGGAGGTGCGGTCGAAGGGGTCGGGGGCGCCGATGAGGGCGTGCCACTGCACGAGGGGGTGGACCGTCCGGCCGGTGGTGTCAGCGACGTGCGCCCAGGTGGCGGGTGTGGCGTGGCCATCCCAGAAGTCGACGGGGTAGAGAACTCGGGCATAGGCGCCGTACCCGGCGGGGGCGGTGCCGGTGACGCTACCGAGCGGCCCGGTCAGGCGCCGTTGGAGCCAGGCCCCGGGGGCGGGGTCGTCAGGACACGGGCGCGGTCAGTCCACATGCGCCTCATCGTGGCAGCGGGATGGCCGTCCCGTCCTCACCCTGGACGGTGCCAGGGAGTGGTGACTGGAGGGTGGCGGGGTGGTGAAGGTCGGCGCGGGGTGGGTGGCTGCGGTGGCGACGACTTGAGGAGGGTCTTGCGCCCGCGGAGCGACAGTGGTGCCGGCCGATGAAAGCAGGACGGGCGCGGTCCCCGATCGGGGGCCGCGCCCGTCCATCGAGCTCAGAGGGCCGTGACGACCTCGTCGAAGGCAAGGCGGGGGAGGCGGTCCCTCCACGCGTTCTCGGCGGGCTTGCCCATGTTGATGGCGACGAGCACGCGGTGGCGGCCGTCCGGGAAGAACTCGCGGGCGATCGCGTCGGCGTCGAAGCCGGTCATCGGGCCGGCGGCGAGGCCGGCCGCGCGGATGCCGATGATCGCGTAGCCCACCTGAAGGCCCGTGTTGAGCTCGGCCGTGCGGGCGCGCGACTCGTCGTCGCCGGCGAACATGTCGCGGGCGCCGGGGAAGTGCGGGAAGGTCCGCGGGAGCTCCTCGTGGAAGTCGATGTCCGCAGCCAGAAGGGCGGTGGCGGGGGCGGCGGCCGTCTTCGCCCGGTTGCCCTCGGCCATGTGGGGGAGGAGGCGCTCCTTGGCCTCGGCGGATCGGACGACGACGACGCGCAGTGGCTGGGTGTTCATCGACGTGGGTGCCCACTTGACGAGTTCGAAGATGGCGGCGATCTGCTCGTCGGTGACGGGCTCGTCCGTGAACGCGTTGGCCGTGCGGGCCTGGCGGAAGAGCAGGTCCTGCGCGTGCTCGTCGAGGAGGAGCGCGTCCCGGGTCTGGTGCTCAGCGGTTGCAGTCACGATTGGTTGAACCGGTGACCAACGCGTGGTGTTTCCGGGTCGGGCGTGGGTCGGGTCACACGTCGGGGACGTCAGACGTCCTGTTTGAGCGACTGGTCCTCGTCGGGCAGTGTCTGGGCGTCTGGCTTCCTGGAGGAACTGTCGGCGGTCGTGGTCCCAACGGGACCACCGGAGCCGGCCCCGACCCCACCGCGAGCGTGGCTTTGGGAGCCGTTCTCGAACTCATCCTGATTATCGCCAACGTCGGCACAGCCGTGGTGCCGTATGCGGTCTTCAAGCGGTATAGCGAAGGGCTAGCTCTGGGCTACGTCGCAGCGCGTCTCGTCGAGGGCACGTTCGTCGCCATCGGGATCATCAGCCTTCTCGCGTTCCTGTTCATGCGGCAGGAAGGCACGGCTGCGACGGACCTCGCTCTCGGCGAGGCTTTCGTCGCGATCTATGATCGGGCCTTCCTGATCGGGCCAGGCTTCTTCGCCGGCGTCGCGAACGGAATGATCCTGGGCTACCTGATGTATCGGTCCGGCTTGGTGCCGCGAGGCATGGCGATGTTGGGGCTCATCGGAGGTCCCCTGGTCGCCGCCTCGGGAGTCGCCGTCATGTTCGACGTGATCGAGCGTGGGTCCGCGCTGCAGGGCGTCGCGACGATTCCGGAGTTCATCTGGGAGTTGTCGTTCGGTATCTACCTCATCGTCAAGGGATTCAAGCCGTCTCCGATTCTGGCTGGGGTAGATAGCGGACCTGCCGGGGGCGCGAATTCGTAGTCGGCCGTAGCAAGCGAGGTCCTAGTGTTGCGTGTCGTTAGTTATTAGGCGGTTGATATTCACAGCAGCTCGACTTCTGCCGGCGGGAGTGGCAGAGGTCAATCTGGTCATGAGCGCAAGGACCATGGTCAGTGAATGATCAGTGGCGGGTGCTGAGCGCTCCTCAGGGCTGGACGAAGCATGATGGCCGGACACCGGGACACCGCGATGGGCGAGGTTTCAGCGGTCTCCTAAAGCGGGTGTCGGCAGTTCGAATTTGCCCGAGGCACGACTTACGTCGTAGGTCAGGCCCGGCAAGTGCTCCCGGCCTCACCACGGTGCACAACTGGGACGCCCAAGGCATGCGGGCAACCGAGAGCCACGACACGGTGTTCCACGCCTCCGTGGCGCCATCGGAAGCGCAGCGGGCTTCTACCCCGACGGTTGCAGGTCCGAGTCCTGCCGGCGGCGCCGGTCCGGGTGGTCTGCTGGTCGGCCAGCGGGACTTTGGATCCCGTGCTCGCAGGTTCGATTCCTGCGCTCGGCGCCATGCCGGCATACTCAGATGGCCAGAGCGTCCGCCCCGTAAGCGGAAGGCGCCACCGGTTCGATCCCGGCAGCCGGCTCCATGCATTTTCGCGGCTCACCTCTCGGCGGCCACGACGGCGTGGACGGCGGCTCCCCGAGGTGGATCAGCCGACTGTGTGGCGAAGCGGCGACGGCTCCGCTCGCGGGCCTTCTCGCCCTCGACCTCCCTGTCCTTGGGCGGCGCGGCGGTGACCAGGGAGTCGAGCAACTCCTGGGTGGCCACGGCGACCCGTTCGACCGCCCGGTCGAACGCCTCGTGGTTCGCCTGGGACGGCTTCGTCATGCCGGCGACCTTGCGGACGTACTGCAGCGACGCGGCGCGCACCTCGTCCGTGGTGGCGGGCGGGGTGAAGTTGTGCAGAGGGTGAATGTTTCGGCACATGTCGCCCAGCGTGCCACGGCGCCGCACGCTACTGAAGGGGGTCGAAAGGGACGACGGCGGAGCGGATCTTCTCGGCCTCCCAGGCCCAGGCCCAGGCCCAGGCCCCCGCCGTCGGTCGCCGGTCGAGGCACGGCACCGGTCGCCGCGATGGAGGTGGAAGCCCTTGGTCGCCGGAGCACGGGCTCGTCGGCGAGGAAGACGGGAACGTCGGCCCCGCGGGTCAGGCGGGGCGGCGCTCCGCCTGGGAGAGCTTCACGACCCAGTTCGGGGTGGGCCGGCCCAGCCGCTTGTCGACGGCGACCTACGTCAGCCGCCTCCTGACAAGCTCGGCGCCCGCGACCGTGCCCAACTCGTCGTCCTCGCCTACGAGACCGGCCTCGTCACCCCGGGTCCTTCTGAACTTCTCGCGCACGGACACTTGCACGCATGGCCGGGGATGCCTCGCCTCGGCGACAAGGGACTGCAGCTGGCGGTGTGTGCAGCAAATCAGCGCATGTCATGACGGCAGACTCGGTGGCATGTGTGCCGCTACGCGAATGTTCAGCCTGATGCCGACCTGATCGACGCCTTCAGGGTCTAGGACGTGCGCGATCCGGAGCTGGAGCCGTGGAACGTGGCGCCGCAGCAGAACGTGCGGATCGTGCTCGAGCGGCTGAAGACGGAAGAGCCGGAGGAGCCGGCACATCGTCAGCTGCGCGTTCGGTAATGCAGATCGGCGGCGCGGCGCAACAACCCGGGGCCGGTGCCGGGACCGTGGATGATGGGCTCGTGCGTGCACTTCCACCGGCTGCTGAACCGCTCATGGGTGTCGTGCCCGGAAGCGGGCCCGCGGTGCGCATCGCGATCCTGGGTGAATCCACTGCCGCTGGTACCGGTTCGCCCACCCATGAGACGTCAATGGCTGGTCACCTTGCTCGGGCGCTGCATGAGCGAGACGGACGCGAGGTGATGTGGCGGGTGCTGGGCCGCAACGGCGCCACCGCGCGTCGGGTGACCCGAGAGCTGGTGCCCCGGATCATCGAGGATGGCTGGACCCCTACGCACGTCGTGGTGCTGATCGGGATGAACGATGTTCAGCGCACGTGGCGACGGCGGACCTGGGAGCGCCACATCGGGACCCTGCTCGGCGACCTCGCCCGTCGCTGCCCGGACGCGCGTGTGATCGTCAGCGGGTTGCCCGACCTGCACGGGATCCCTGCTCTGGCCCGGGGCCTGCTGCCACTCCTCGTGGCCCGTGCTCAGCGTATGGCCGCGGTCACGCATGCAGCCGCCCGAGCAGCAGGGGCGGTCTATGTACCGATCGACCACATTGAGCTGACCGGTGACTTCCTGGCCGCCGATGGGATGCATCCCTCACCGGAGGGGTATCGCCGGTGGGCCGCCGAGGTCGTGCCCTTCCTCGTCAGCCGTTGATCACGCCGGTTCCCCCTCTTGCATCAGTTCCGGTACGAGCGCCGCTTGCTCAAACGATCTGGGTGCCGGGCTGCGTCGGCAGGCGGCGCTCTTGGCGTGACGCACCGTTCCAGAGAGGGGAGGCACGCGAGCACGACGGTGGATGACGTACTCGGCCACGAGGTTGATGACCCACGCCGCTCCCGTGAGGACGCTCTGGGTCTTGATGTCAGGTGGGCCGGAGAGGATTTCAGGCCCCGATCAATGCTGGGATCAAAGGATCAGCAGTCGCCCCAAGAAGAAGGGGCAGCCGCTTACTCATCCAAGTCCGCACTGAGTCCGCAATAAATCGGAAAGCTACTGGAGGGGACCAGAGACGTCCGGGTTGTTTTTCGCTGGTCAGGCAGCAGACTACGCTTCTGACCAGAGCCGATACGGGGCGCTGAATCCCCTCATGATTCGTCGGTCACGGGTTCAAGTCCTGCCGGGAGCGCGGGACTTCTGCCAGGTCAGTGCCTCGCGCGGGGGCTCTCGCCGGCCGCCGCCTGGCCGCTAGTCCCAAAAAGTCCGCAACCTGCGCCGTCCGCTATGGTTCGGCCATTCGCCGCGAGCTTCCTCGTACTCGTCCGGGTCTTCGGACGAGTGCTTCCCTTGGTGCTCCAGCTGCGGAGCAAGGGCGGCGCCGCGCCGTTGATCCGGTTCGCGACGTCGTTGAGGGCGGTGTCGAAGAGCCCGGAGTGGACGTCCGGGGTCATGGCTGCGGTCGGGCTGGTCCTCGCCGCGCAGGTCCCGGCCTTGCGAGTCATCACGGTGCACGAGGACCGCTAGTCCATCGGGTCGGTGGCGTAGTCGCGGGCGAGGGTGACGGCTTCGTCCAGGTCCCCGGTGGTCGCGTTGGCGGTGGGCTGGTCGCCGACGGGGTCGGTGAGGGCGACGGAATAGACGCGTCCGGCGGGGGTGGTCTCGGCGTGGAGGCTGATGATCCGGTCGGTGCTGGGGATGGCGTGGTCGTGGTCGGTGCTGGTGGCGGCGAGGTGGCGTCCGGCTTCGTTCAGGGCGTCGAGGGTGCGTTCGAGCTCGTCCTCGGGGCGGGGGGCGGCCATGGTTTTGAGGTTAGGGGCTCGTTACGGACGAGCGGGAGGGGTTGTCCGCATGGTGACCCATCCCCCCGGCGGTGATTCCACGTCCGGAGTGCCAGCCCTCACGTTCGCTGCTGCCTACGTCCGTGGTGTCGGTGGCCAGTTCGCCGATACCGCTCGCGTGTAGTCGTCCCTCACGCCGCAGCAGCGGTAGAGCCGCCTCATCCTTGGCGAGATCGAGGTGGCCGTCGTCATCGGCGCGCGGAGCGTCCTTGATGGTGTCCTTGTCGTACGGCACCCGATCCCGTCAGTGACTCCCACGCAGGCGGGCCTGCCCGCCTACGGCGCCAGTTGTCGGGAGCCGTGCATATTCCTCTCAGAGTGCAGGCGCGCGAGCGGCCTCCTGCATGCGCAGCAGCCCATGAGCAGGGTGTCGAGGCTTCAGGGCCGCGGCGGACAAAGCCCGGTCGAGCAAGCAGCGGAGGGTTGCCCCAGGCGGGCCATCCGCTCAGACTGGTCTGACGGATGGGGCGGGGATCCTCGGCGCGGAGGGATTCGGGCGCACGGTCCGCGTCGGAACAACACCTCCCGAGAGGAACCTCCCAATGCACCTGTTCCGGAAACCCGCTGCGCACATCGCGGTCATCGGCTTCGTCGCCTCGCTGCTAGTGGTGTGGCCAGAACCCGCGATGGCCCGGATGGCGCCGGAGACGCTCGCCGATCGCGAACCCGTGCGGGCCGGTCCGGTGGAACCCGGCTTCCCGATCGACTACCTCGGCGTGCTTTGGGACGCCGCCGGCGGCGATGACAACGCGGCGGCCGCCGGCGCCACCACGCCCCACGGGGAGGTTCGCTTCCGCACGGGCGGCGGATGGGGACCGTGGATTCCTTTGACAGGGGACGGCCTTGAAGACGACGGCCAGTGGGCGAGCGCCCTGATGCCGGGAGGCGGCGCCGATGCCTACCAGGTGCGAGGCATCCCGCCCGAGGCGGTCGACCCGCAGGCGGTGCCGATCAACACCACGAGCGGGCCGCTCGTGCAGGTGGGGGAGCAAGCGGGCGGCGCGGCGCGGGCGATCGACTCTGCCATGTGCCGGTCCCGCGCTGACTGGGGCGCCGACGAGACCCTGCGCCTGGGCGCCGACGGCGATGCGAAGTGGCCACCGGAGTTCCATGACACCCAGGTGATGACCGTTCACCACACCGTCACCAGCAATGACGATCCGGACCCCGAGGCCACCGTTCGGGCGATCTACCGGTACCACGCGGTCGACCGGGGCTGGGGCGACATCGGCTACCACTATCTGATCGACGAGGCTGGTGTCGTCTACGAGGGCCGATGGTCGGGCACGACGAGCGCGTCGTGCGAAGGCGCCGTGGGCGCCGACGGCTCCGACTTCGCCCATGAGGACGGTACCGACCGCGTGGTGACCGCAGCGCACACCGCCGGCCGGAACGCCGGGCATCTCGGCGTCGCCCTGCTCGGGGAGTTCACCGACCATCCCAGCCGCGGTGCCGATCCCACGCCCGGGGCGGTCAACGCCCTGGAGGACCTGCTCGCCGAGCTGGCGCTGCGCCATGGTCTCGACCCCCTGGCCAAGGTCGACTACGTGAACCCGGTCAGCGGCGGGCGGGCGACGGTCGACACGATCGGGGGCCACCGGGACCATGCGGGCACGGACTGCCCGGGCGAGCGCCTCTACGGTCAGCTTCCCGGCATCAGGGAGAACGTCGCCACCAAGATGGCGATGTCTAGGGACAATGCCCCGAGCGTCCCGGCGGCGGCCCGACAGTGAGTGGAACGGTCGCGGCGATCGGCACCAGGGCCGCGTCGCCCGCATGACCACCGGCCCTCCTGGCCGGACAGTGGCGCGACACCCTCCTCGAACGCCGCAGCGCGACCGTCGGGCAGTAGCGGTCGTCCGCCCCCGCGGGCTACCCCGTCTTCGAACCGGTCACGAGCCGTTGTTGTCCGGCACGGGCGCGACAGACCCGGTTTCATCTGTGGCCGCTACGCGAACTTCCGGCGCCACTCTCCGACCTGATCGCAGGCCTTTCACGTCCAGGACGCGCGCGACCCCGAGCTCGAGCCGTCGTGGAACGTCGCCCCCGAAGCAGAACGTGCGCATCGTGCTCGAGCGGCTGAAGGAGGACGAGCACGGAGGAGCCGCCGCACCGCCAGCTCCGCACGGCGCGGTGGAAGGTCAGGCGCAGGCGGGATCGGCGCCCCGAGCTTCGCGCCGACTTACGGAGCACCCCCAGGGCGGACCTCGTCCTTGCCGGGAAGGTCGGCCTCGGAAATGATTCCGACGAGCCGCTCGCCCTCCACGACCAGCAGCCGATCCAGCTGATGCTTGCGCATCTGCACTATGGCTTCTTCGAGGTCCGCGTCTGGCGCGATCGTGACCAGCTCGCGGGTCTCGATGTCGTTGACCGTGAGGCCGGTGGGGTCACGTCCCTCGGCGACCACCCGAGCAACCAGGTCGCGGTCGGTGATGATGCCGACCAGGCGCTCTCCCTCGACGACCGGGAGTGGCCCGTGCCGGGACTCGACCATCTTCTTGGCCGCGTCGACGATGGTGGTGGACGGTTCGACGGTGATCACGTTCTCCGTCATCAGATCTTTGACCTGTGGCATGACGTCCCCAATCTCCGCGGGCCGGTGAAAAGTCGCTCACCGGCTTCGATTTCTGGGCGACACAAATTTTACCGCCGGCTGCTCAGCGTGCGGTAGGGAAGGGTGTCCGGCCTCCGGCTTCGTGTCGCGCGAGCACTGCTCGTCGCCATCTCGAAGGAGCCGGAGGTGTCGGAGCGGCCCAGAGGGCAGGCAGGGCGAGTGATCCCGCCCCCGCTCGTACGAGAGTCTGGCGGTCAGGGGGCGCCACGGCCATGCCTGACGGCGGCGCAAAAGCAGCTCGATGCCTTGCAGGGGGCGATCCCGCTCCTGGTCGGCACGCTGGTCATCCTGGGTGCTCAGCAAGGGGAGCAGCAGCGCCCCGTCGCCGGGCGGCGGCCGCGGCGCTAGTTCTCACCGGCGCGCACTCGTTCAAGACACCAGCTGTCCCTGGCCGGCGTGGCGTCCCGGCGGGCGACACGACGCGACGATCAGGGCTGGTGCCGCACCGCGGCACCAGCCCCGCGTCCTCCGGTCAGCTGCCGTAGTTCTCGAAGATGAGGTCGTCGGTGTTCTTGTCCAGCTGCATGGAGCTGCTGTGCTGGATCAGCCGGGCCACGGTGCTGGCCTCGCTGTCCGGGACGACCAACAGGTACTCCTCCACGCCGTCGTCCAGAGTCAGCTCGAAGGTGTAACTGCCCGGTGCTCCTTCCTCCTGCTTGCTGCGCACCACGTCCACGCTGGTGACGCGCCGGATGTTCTTGCCCTGACCAGCTGGCATTTCTCTTCCCCTTCCGTACCCTCTCGGCCCTGCTCCGCGGACGGAGTAGACCCGAGGTGCGGCACCGCTGCCTTGGGTGCGCCGCACCTCGGGAGTCGGTGTCAGTCGCTGCGTCTGGTGCCCTCGTCGCCCTCCATCTCGATCTGCTCCTTGCGGACGCCCTCGGTGACCTGCTGCTCGCTGGTCACGGTCTCGGTGTCCAGCCGGACGCCTCGACCGGGCGTGCCTCTTTGGAGACCACGGGGACCTCCTGGTGCAGGACGACCTCGTGCTCCTCCTCGGAGATGGCGGGGCCGTCCATCGCGGCGCCCACGTTCGCGTCGGTGATGGGCTCGCGCTCGAGGCGGACCTCCTCGCGGCAGCAGAGCGTCAGCGTGCCGGCGGCAGAGCTGCTCCTCCTCGGCGGGTGAAGGTTGCCGTCGTCGTCGACGCGCGGTACGCCCTTGACGATGTCCTTGTCGTAGGGCACGCGGACGGTGTCGCCCTCGACCGTGGCCGGCCGCAGCCGCACGAAGGACTCGGAGGAGCCGAACAGGCCGGTCTTGACGGTGTTCTATGTTCCACGCCGGCTGGCCACTGACGTCGTCGAGGCAAACCAGGCCGACCGCTCCGAGCTTGTCCCCGTCGCTGCCGACAACGGTGGCCTTGCTGCTGATGAGGTCTTGAACCTGGTCGTTGGTGGGCATGGTCCTCCCCTGGGGTGGCCGTCGGACGGCCAACGTAAGGGCGGCATCGGCGCCGCCGCATCGGGACCACTACCTCCGAAAAGGACGATCACCGAGAGCTCACACGTCAGAACTCGTCTCGTTGGGCTGCGGCGGCGAGGATGGGTCCGGTGTCCAGGGCGGTGGGAGAACTCTGGCGGAGCGCAGGGCCCGGACCGAGGCCCACACCACCGGGGACTGCTCCGCCCTGACGCGGGGCAACCACCTAGGGCTGGTCGACCTTGAACGTCGCCTCGCGGCGCGTGTCTATCGCGCCGGTGATCTCGCCCGTTTCGTGGTTGACCTCGAGGGCTTGGACGGACCCGAAAACGGCCTCCTCGCCAGCGACGACATCCACGGCCCAGCCCAGTTCCTGCAACCGCGCGGCAACCGGCTCGGAGGGCTCTTCCTCCGTGGAGAGCTCGCCTTCCTGAAGGTGGAACCGGGTTGCCGTGACGGCGGCGGCGAGCGGCTGATCGTGAAGGCCCCACCGGACGAGCACGTTGGCAAGGATGTTGGGGATCTGGCGCCCACCGGGGGAGCCCATCCCGAGAACAGGGCGTCCCTGGTCGTCCAGCACAACTGTCGGAGCAGCCCAGCTCACCGACCGTCGGCCAGGCTCGGGCTGGTTCTGCGGGGTGGCCAGGGAAGCGAATCTCGAGAGTTGATTGTTGAGGAAGAAGCCTCCAACGACCTGCGCATTGCTACCACCCCAGAAGTTGGTGATGGTGTTCGTCATCGACACCATCAGGCCGTCGGAGTCCACCACGGTCAGGTGCGTGGTGTTCCCCGGGGTGACGGCTTCGCCGGAACCGCCGCCACCGTCACCAGGGGCCGGCGCCGCGGATGCGTCGAGCGCCGTGGCGAGGGCCGCGTTGCGGGCGGGGTCGGTCAGTTCATCAACCGGGACGGAGACGAAGGCAGGGTCTCCGAGCTTTTCCGTCACGGCCGCGTCGGCGACCTGCCAGCTGGTGGAGAGTTTCTCGACGTAATCCGCTGAGCCCGGTTCGACTCCAGCGATGCCGAGGGCCTCAGCGACCTGGAGCATCTGGATCAAGGCCACTCCCGGCAAGGCAGGAGCGGCCGAGACGATCTCATAGTCGCCAACGGGGCCGCGAACCGGCTCTGCCCGCACCACCTCGTAGGCAGCCAGAGAGGCGGCGTCGATACCGTCGACCGCGTCGAGCCGGGCGGCGACCTCTCCTGTGTAGAAGTCCTGCGACCCCTTCTCCGCGAGGGCCGTCATGGTGGCGGCGAGGTCCATCTGCACGAGCTGGTCGCCCGCTTCGAGCGGGAGACCATCCGGGCCGATGAACTGCGGCAATCCAGAGATAGCGTCGGGGCCACTGTCGCTGCGCAGGCGCAGGGCGAGGAACTCCGAGACCTCGAAGCCCTGCGAAGCCAAGGTGATGGCGGGACTCAATAGTTCGGCCCATTCCATCTCGCCATGGTCCTCGTGCAGCGCGGCCATGCCGGCGACGAAGCCGGGGATGCCGGTGCCGGACCTAGGGATGACCCCGTCCCGGGCGACGACCTCCCGGTAGTCGTAGGCCTGCGGCCTTCCGCCCGTGGGTGCCACGATCGCGGCGCCGCCCCCGCCGAGGCCAGAGGCGAAGGGCTCGACCACCGCCACGGCGAAGGCAGTCGCGATCGCGGCGTCGACGGCGTTCCCGCCGCCGTCCAGCACACTCATCCCAGCTTCCACAGCGGCTGGATGCGCCGCACTTACGCCGTGCTGGCCAAGTGCGGCGTCCATGGCTGTCGGTTCGGGGGGCGCCGGCACACCCGACGTGGTGGGTGCGTCCGTAGCACCCGAAGCAATGGGCGGCGCGGTCGGCGCCAGGCCGTCGGAACATCCCGCGAGCAGAACCAGGCTCGCGACGGCTCCGGCTGTACGAGTGGTTGCTCCACCCCGAAGCAGGGTCATCACTGCTCGCCACCGACGATGAAGCACTCGCTTGCCCACGGCATGAGGTCCTTGGTGCCTAGAAGGGGTTGGCCTTCGGTGTCCGGTGCTGTCCTGCTCGGGGACGATTTCTTCCGACGGGCCGATCATTTGGTGAGCTGGGCCCTCCTTGGCCGCGGCGAAACGCGCGGATGCCAGGCGGTGCTCCGCCTGTCATGGAGCCCAGCTCCCTTCAACCGGGGAGCGCGAAGCAGCACCTCCAGAGGCCCCCGGTCGAAGTGGCGACGCCAGACCGTGGCGAAAACAACCGCACCCGCACACAGAGCCATGCTGATGAGCACGCCTTCGATGAGGACCTGCGGCTCGGGCCTGACGACCAGGTCCAGAACCAGCAGGTGGGCGACATAGATTGTCAATGCCAGCTGTCCAGTCGCCACGAGCGGCCAGAGCCACCGGTCAACGAAACCACCGGCGCGCAAGAGCAAGCCAAGAACAAGGGCCGCGCTGCCGGTCCCACTCAACAGCCACAACGGCATCTGTGAGTGCGCCACGGACGTCACGAGACGATCGAACCCCACCTCACGTGCCGGTTCACCCAACAGCGCTACGAGGACGAGAGAGACCGCACGACCCCCAACAGTGGCTATTGCTCCCGCAGCGATCATCCGCACCTGAAGAGCCCGGTCGCTAAGGTCCTGCCGACCCAGCCACATACCGAGCACGAAAGGCCCAACCCAGGTGATCACCGGATAGGGGCTCGAGAGGAGCACGCTGTGCAAGATGCTCAACGGCGGGTCGACGAGCGTAGGCGTTTCAACGGTATAGCTCACCCCCTGCAACATCTGCACGGCGATCCAGACCAGCGGACCGAGCGCCAGCAGGACCACCGTAAGGATCGCTAGCAAGCGTTCCGTCGCGCGGACCAGGGGCAAGGCTATGAGGAAGAGCAGCGCATAGGTTGGCAGGATCACGCTGACCCCGTGATCCAGCAGTTGGAGCGCTAGACCACTCACCAGCAGAAGACCTGCCCGCCACAGCAAGGTGCCCGACCGAAGGCTGCAGCCGGGTCGGCGGGCCCCTCGGGTCAACAACGAGATGCCTATCCCGGCGAGCAACACGAAGAGTAGTGACGCTCGGCCAAGAGGGATCCGGTGAAGGACGTCAGCCAGACCCTCGCCGCTTCGGGGACCGACATTGACGATGATCATGCCGATGACAGCCACCGCACGTGCCGCATCGATCGCCAAGATCCGCCGATCACCGTGCACGGCGCCCGCGCCTGCGGGGACCGCGGAGGCTGAACTGCCTGCCGTCACTCTGACTCCGATTCTTCGGCTGTGTGGCCGCTGTAGCCGGCGCACGCGGGCCGGCGCACGCGGGACAGCCGTGCACCGACCTGGATGGCGCTGCCTTCGAGGCGCTGATCGGCCCTGCTGCTCCTGTGCCGTTGCAGGCGTAGCGGGGAAGCGCTGCGGCCGATAGGGGTGTGTGCCGACCGCTCCGCGGCGGAACGACGCAGGCGCTGACAAGGTAGGTCGTGCTCGCCTCGAATGTCACGTTCGAGTAACGACCTTCATCGATTCTTCATGAACTCGGCGTGCACAACGGGCTTCTCGGCCGCTGTGAGGGACCGCCCCCAGCAGGGTGGCGCGGTCAACTGAACATCGGACGAAGACCCTTATCGGGACGTGACTTTGTCATTTGCCGTTCTGTAACGTGGCCGCGCTTCTGGGCACCCCCCGCCCGGAAGTTTCTGGGCGCAGTCCGAACGCTGCCGCCGCCCATGGGTCCAGCTCGACCAAGCGGCAGGGGCGGGGGAACCAGTGCTCGCGGCCCGACAGCTTGGGGTGAAGTCGCCGAACTGGCCACTGCCGCCGTGGCCGAGCCGGCCACAGCACCGGCCCCCGCACCGGCGGCGTCGGGGAGCGCCATCGTTGACTACGCTCGCCAGTTCCCGGGTACGCCGTATGTGTGGGGTGGGTCCACGCCGGCCGGCTTCGACTGCTCGGGGTTCACTCAGCACGTCTACGCCACGTCCGGCATCAACTTGCCGCGCTCCTCCAGTGCCCGTCCACCGTCGGGAAGCGAGTGTCCGCTGCCGAGGCGCGACAGCGACCACGTCTCCCGCCCCGACTTGCACTGCCAGTGGTGTCCGAAACAAGGAAGGAGTCGGGTGTCCATGGCACCGGCGGGAGTCGCCACCGCGGACGGAGGATTCCCGTGATCAAGGAAGATGGACGGCGTCAGGGAACCCTCCCCGGGGCCAGCGGGCCGAGGCCGGCGCCGTAGCTGAAACGCCGCTGGCAGGTGCGGCCAGTGGAGCAGTGCCCCGCCGAGCACGTCCAGGGCGCCCCAGGTACCGATGAGGCCCACCATGGTGAGCGGGCCGGAGAGCTGGCGCACCCGGTGCCCGAGTCGGCGGGTGAGCCACCAGACGGTTGCCCGGACCCGCGTGACTGATGCGGCCTTGTCCGCGGGGTGCCACGGGGTGTCGAGGACGTCCCACGGCACGGTGGCCACGACACTGCCGCCGAGCACGGACGCCAGCCACCCACGCCTCGGCCCATCCTCTCTTCAGCGCTCGAAGCTGCGGGTGAGGCGCACGGGCACCTCACCCGCAGCCCGGCCTTGGGGACGCTTACAGCCCCTGATGCTTGTCAGCCGATGGCGGCGAGCAGCTCGTTGCAGGCCTGCTCGCAGCTGCGGCACGCTTCGGCGCACACCCGGCAGTGCTCGTGCATCCCGGCGTGCTGCTCGCACTCATCACCGCAGGACCTGCAGGCCTGCACGCAGGCCTGGAGCTGGGCCCGGGTGATGTTGGCGTCGTAGCCGGTGTGCCGGGACAGCACCCGAGCGGTGGCGTCGCAGATGTCGGCGCAGTCCAGGTTGGAGCGGACGCACTTGCGCAGCTCCGCCACCATCTCCTCGCTCAAACAGGCATCCGCGCAGGCGGTACAGGCCTGGGAACAGGTGACCAGCGTCTCGACGGCACGGGCGAGCAGCTCCCGGTCGAGGTTGATCTCCGCGGGATAGGTCTCCATCATCTCGGTGGTCTTCATCGCTTCCTCCGGTCCTTCGCGGGCGACGGCGGGCTCTCGGACCGCCGTCCGGGCGCCCTTGACGTTAACGAGACCAATCCATGCCCGCACCTGACGACGTGGGCCCAAAGTATGAAGATCTGATGAAGGCGAAAATCCCGCCGGCCTGCAGGAAGGGTGGCCCTCCACCCACGTACCGCCGGGCAGAAGGGTGAACGGCACAGCGAACAGGTCCGACGTGCTAGCCACACCGATGTCCGGGCGGGGACGACAGTGGTCGGAACGCTGCCGCATGTGCGACAGCGGCACGGGCAGGATGAGCCCATGAACCCGACCGATCCTGCTCCTCGTGTTCTTGTCGTCGAGGACGAGGAACCGCTGGCACGGCTGGTGGCGACCTACCTCGAGCGAGACCGGTTCGACGTCCAGGCCACGGGAGACGGCGCGAATGCGCTCAGCCTTACGCTGGAGTGGGACCCGGACGTGGTCGTGCTGGACCTCGGTCTGCCCGGCGTGGACGGGGTCGAGGTGTGCCGGCGCGTTCGCACGTTCTCCGACTGCTACATCATCATGCTCACCGCCCGTGCCGAGGAGGTGGACAAGCTCATCGGGTTGTCGGTGGGGGCGGACGACTATCTCACCAAGCCGTTCAGCCCCCGTGAGCTCGTCGCTCGCGTGCATGTGCTCCTGCGCCGCCCAAGAAGGGGACCATCGGAGGGAGTCGCTCAGAACACGACCACCTCCTTCGGGCCGCTGACGATCGATGTCGCGGCCCGGGAGGTTCACCTCGATGGGGCGCCGGTCGAGCTCACGCGCACCGAGTTCGACGTCCTGGCCGCACTCGCCGCCCGGCCACGGATGGTGTTCTCCCGGCAGCGCCTGATCGAAGAGGTCTGGGGACCGGGCTGGGTGGGAGATGAGCACCTGGTTGACGTCCACGTCGGACATGTACGCCGCAAGCTTGGCGACGACCCGGCCGACCCCGCCTTCATCCGCACGGTCCGGGGTGTCGGCTACCGGATGGGTCCCGGGCGATGACCCACTCGCGGGCGAGCTGGGGCCTGGCCGCGCGGCTCCTCGCGGCCATCGTGGTGGTCGTCCTCGCGGGCTCGGCAACGGCGTGGGCGGTCGCCTCGGTGATCGGCCCGGCCGTCTTCCACGTCCACATCATCGAACGAAGCGGGACGTCGGATCCCGGCGTTCTCCGCCACTCCGAGGAGGCCTTCGCCACCGCCTCGGGGTACTCCCTGGGCTTTGCCCTGCTGGCGGCGCTGGTGACGTCGGTGATCGTCAGCGTGTTCCTGACCCGGCGGATCGGCCGGTCCCTGGCTCGCGTCCGCCAGGCCGCGGGGCGGCTTGCCGCCGGTGACTACACGGTGCGGGTGCCAGCGGTGAGCATGGGCGCGGAGTTCGACGACATGGCCACCGCGTTCAACACGATGGCGGCCGACCTGGGCCGGATCGAGGAGACCCGCACGCGGTTGCTGGGCGATCTCGCTCACGAGATGCGCACACCGGTGGCCACCCTCGACGGCTATCTGGAGGGGATCCAGGACGGTGTCGTGCCGGCGGACGAAGGGACGATGGCGATGCTGCGCGACCAGGTCTCGCGGCTGGCCCGCCTGGCGGAGGACATCGCCCTGGTCACGACGGCGGAGGAGGGGCGCCTGACGATGAACCGGGAGCCGGTCGAGGTCGGCCAGATCGTTGACGCCGCGCTCGCCCAGGCCTCAGCCCGCTATGCCGCCCAGCAGGTGCGCCTGGTCGCGAAGATGCCCGACGACGCCAAGAAGGTTCTCCTGTCCGCAGACGTGGACCGGATCGGCCAGGTCCTGACCAACCTGCTCGACAACGCGCTGCGCCACACCCCGGCGGGTGGCACCGTACGCCTGGGCGCAGATCGGGTGGACGGCGGCGTGCGGATTCGGGTCGGCGACGACGGGGAGGGGATCGCCGCCGAGCACCTGCCGCACGTCTTCGAGCGCTTCTACCGCGCCGACACCGCGCGCGATCGGGCGCACGGCGGGTCGGGCGTCGGCCTGGCCATCGCCAGGTCGATCGTCCGGGCGCACGGTGGCGACGTGACCGCGAGCAGTCCGGGACCGGGCCGCGGTGCGATTTTCACCGTCGAGCTCCCCGTGGCCGAGCGGGAACGCCGCTGACCTGGGTCAGCGTCTCGCCGCTCCGGTGACGGGTAGGAGCCCGCGGTGCCCGGCAAGCTACTCGTCTCGCCGCGGGCGGCAGCGTTGGGGGTGTTCGGCACCGCCGTCGTGGCGAGGGCCCGGGAAGAGCGATGAGACCGCCCAGACGGCCAGGGCGAGGAAGAGCGCGGACATGCACGCCAGGACGAGCCACACCTGAGCCACCACCTGCCACCTCCGATCGCTGCTTTACCGAGTGTGGTCGTGCGTCCCAGTTACCGCATGGACCAGCCCTGAAGAATCGATGGAATTGATGAAGAGTCGATGAAGATCGCCGTCCTGGCTGGCGGCGGCACCTCACGGTTTTGTTGACTCGCAGGGCCATGAAGACCGCTTTCGGAGAGGGACCTGTGAAGCTCAAGACCCGCCTGACCAGCGCCAGCGGCGCCGTCGTCCTCGCCCTCGTGCTTGCCGGCTGCGGCACCGGCGAGGAGGCAGCCGAGCCCGGCGACACCACCGCCGAGACGACGGCGGCTCAGGAGACGACCACTGCTGAGTCGACGGGAGGCGAGGTAGATGAGCAGCACAACGACGCCGACACGATGTTCGCCCAGATGATGATCGTCCACCACAAGGGCGCCATCGAGATGGCCGACCTGGCCGTGGAGAAGGCTGAGTCCGAGGAGGTGCGCAACCTCGCGGAGGGCATCTCCGCCGCGCAGGGCCCCGAGATCGAACAGATGACGTCCTGGCTCGAGGTGTGGGGCGAGGACACATCCGGCGACACGGGGCACATGGACCACGGCGGCATGGACATGGGCGGCATGAGCCAGGAGGAGGCCATGGCCGAGTTGGAGGGCCTCTCCGGTACCGAGTTCGACCGCCGCTTCCTCGAGCTGATGATCGAGCACCACAAGGGCGCCGTCGAGATGGCCCAGACCGAGCTTGCCGACGGCGAGAACCCCCAGGCGCTGGAGCTCGCACAGAAGATCATCGGCGACCAGCAGGCCGAGATCACGCAGATGGAGCAGATGCTCCAGAGCCTGTAAGCCCACCCTCGACGTGCCGGTGACGGACCCTCCCTCAGGCCAGTCACCGGCACGTCTCCTCGCGCCAACGAAGGAAGCCGTGTCGCCCCTCTCCGCCTCGCTGCGCCCAGGATCCGTCCTCGCGCTGAGCCTGCTCCTCACCGCCTGCTCCGCCCCCGCCACCACCGACCAAGACACCGCCGGCGAGAGGGTAGACGCAGGGGGAGCGGTCTCGTTCGGGCACATCCACGATCTCGGCCTCAACCCCGCCGAGGGCCGGGTCTACGTCGCTACCCATCACGGGCTGTACTTCCTCGAGGGGAAGATGGCGCACCCTGCGGGCGAGGCTCGATACGACACGATGGGGTTCACCGTCGTCGGCCCGGACACCTTCCTAGCCAGCGGGCACCCCGCGCCCGACGACGATGCGCCCGCGAACCTTGGGTTGCTGCGCAGCACAGACGCTGGTGAGACCTGGACGGAAGTGTCTCTGGGTGGGCAGAGCGACTTCCACGCCCTGACGGCGGTCGACGACAAGATCTACGGTCTTGACTCCACGACCGGCGCGGTCAAGCACAGCGCCGACGGAGGAAGTACGTGGCGCGAGATGGCGGTCATCCAGGCCCGCGACATCGACGCGGACCCGTCCTCACCCGAGCGCGTCCTGGCCACGACCGCCGATGGCCTGGCGATCAGTGAGGACGCCGGAGCCTCATTCCGGCCGGCAGAGAGCCAACCGCCCAAGCCACTGGTTGTCATCGACCACCTTCCCGGTACCACGGACACGAGCAGCACGGTCGTCGGTCTTGACGCTGCCGGGGTGCTGTGGCGCACGGGAGGGGGCGGCTGGGTGTCGGCCGGACCGGAGAACGGAGCCCCCGAAGCCTTCACCGCCGTGGACGAGGACACCTATCTCGCCGCCTTCAACATGGTGGTCTACCGCACCGAGGACGGCGGCAGGTCTTGGGAGTCCATCTCCGCAGCGCAGGACTAGCAGCGCGCCGGCCTTCGCCGGGCGTGCGTGTCGTCCGTGAAGCGAAGCGGTGGCTCCAGTGCGGCCATCACGCCATCGTCCATGCCGCGTGTACCGGTTCACCCCGCTCCAGCCGCGCTGACTCCAGCACCAGGGCTGGAGTCTGCCTCGACCAAGGTCCTCGAGAAGGGTCGGGCGCGGCGTGCCGGTCCATTGAACTGGGCACGGTGACGCGGTTGCTGGGCGGACGGGTATTGATCACCGCTTCAGCCGGGGCAGACAATGGCGGCGCACGCGCCTGCCGTCCGCCGCACGTCGTCGTCCGGCGGACCCGACGGAGTATCCAGCGCACGGAGGTGGCGTCGTGGCAGAGGCCCACCACACGGACATCGGCCACGGGCCGGACGCCCTCCCGGCCGACGCGATGGGTCTGCCGGGGGCCGCCCGCCCCGCCGTCGTGGACGTGGGTCCCGGCGGGACGTTCGAGATGCGCGTCCAGGGCGTGGCCAAGCGGATCGGTGACGCGGTCCTGCCCATGCTCTCGTACAACGGCTCGATCCCGGGGCCCACCCTCCGGGTGCGCCAGGGCTCCGAGGTCCTTCTCGACGTCGTCAACCAGACCGCGATGGCGACGACCGTCCACTGGCACGGGCTGCGGGTGGACAACCGCTACGACGGTGTCCCGCACGAGACGCAGGCGCCGATCCCGCCGGGCGGGCGCTACACTCACCGCCTGACTTTTCCCGACGCGGGGCTGTACTGGTACCACCCGCACATCCGGGAGGACGTCGCCCAGGAGCTGGGCCTGTACGGGAACATCCTGGTGGAGCCGGCGGACCCCTCCTACTGGCCTCCGGCCGACCGGGAGGTCGTCCTGACGCTCGACGACATCCTCGTCGAGGGCGGCAGGGTGGCCCCCTTCGACCCCCACGGCCCGACGCACGCCGCGATGGGCCGGTTCGGGAACGTCCTCCTCGTCGACGGTGAGACCGAGAAGCGGCTGCGAGCCCACCGCGGGGAGGTCGTCCGGCTGTACCTGACCAACACCGCCAACACCCGGGTCTTCCGCGTGCGGGTGGCCGGTGCGCGGACGAAGCTGGTGGGCGGCGACGCTGGGCGCTACGAGCGGGAGGAGTGGGTCGACGACGTCGTGATCGCACCGTCCGAACGCATGATCGTCGACGTGCTCTTCGAGGAGCCCGGGACGTTCGCCCTCGAGCACGTCACCCCTGAGCGGATCTACGCGCTGGCGACGATCGACGTCGACGGCGGGGGGCACGGGCACGCTGCGGAGATCTTCCTGAGCTTGCGGGCCAACCCGGAGATGGCCGCCGAGCGCAAGCGGGCACAGCGGTGCCTGCACGCGCCGCCAGGCAGGAACCTCGCCCTGGTGGCCGAGATGGACGTCGAGGAGCCGGCCGGGCCGGTCCGCTACGTCTGCCCCATGCACCCGGAGGTAGTCAGCGACGAACCGGGGCGGTGCCCGCGGTGCGGGATGAAGCTGGTCTCCGGGGCGCCTGCCGGTCACCACGGCCATGGGTACACGACGGGCGCGGGCGCGTCCGCCGCTGCTCGTCATGGACACGGCGATGCTCCCGGGAGCCACTTCGCCGGCCACGACCACGCCGCTGCCCCCGCCCACCACGAGCGCATGCCCGCATCTGCTGGGCACGATCACTCCGCCGGGATGGCCGACGGCATCGAGTGGGAAGACCTGATGCCGGATCTGAACCGGGCGACGACCCCGGCGAGCGTGCGCTGGATGATCGTGGACCGGGACTCGGGCAAGGCCAACGCGGCGATCGACTGGGTTCTCACGGTCGGGGACTTCGTGAAGATCCAGCTGGTGAACGAGATGGAGTCCGACCATCCGATGCACCACCCGTTCCACGTCCACGGTCAGCGCTTCTTGGTCCTGGCCCGCGACGGCGTTGTCGAGCCGAACCTGGTGTGGAAGGACACCGTGCTCATCCGCACCGGTCAGACCGTCGATCTGCTGCTGGAGGCCTCGAACCCGGGACGGTGGATGGCGCACTGCCACATCCCGGAGCACATGGGCAGCGGGATGATGTTCACCTTCGAGGTGCGCGCGCGGGCGCAGCGATGACGACGCGCCGGGCGAACGGTGGAGAGCAGGGGGCCGTTCAGAACATCGGGGCCCGCTGATGGACGCGGTCGAGCTCCTGCGGGACCTCGTCAGGGTGCGCTCGGTCAACCCTCCTGGTGACGAGGCCGAGGTCGCCGACCGGCTGGGCGCCTACCTGTCCGGAGCCGGCCTGGGGACCGAGACCCTGGTGTCTCCCACGGGACGGGTGAATCTCGTCGCCCGGCTGCCCGGCCCCCGGGACCGCCCGGCCCTGGTGCTGCTCTCCCACAGCGACGTCGTGCCGGTCCGGGAGGAGGCATGGAGCCACGACCCGTTCGGCGCAGAGGTTGCCGACGGGGTGCTGTGGGGCCGCGGGACCCTGGACATGAAGGGCATCGCCGTCATGCACGCGGTGGCGGCCGCCGAGCAGGCCCGGTCCGGCCGGACACCGGAGCGGGAGATCGTCGTGGCGATGACGGCCGACGAGGAGGACGGCGGCGGCGAGGGTGCCCGATGGCTCATCGACAGCCACGCCGAGCGCGTCGGTCTGGGCGAGGGGCGCCCGCCGCCCGAAGTGCTGGGCGAGGGCGCGTACGGGATCGCCGGAACGCTCGAGCGCCCCGTGATCCCCATCGCGGCGGGGGAGAAGACGGCCGTCTGGCTGGAGATCGTCGCCGAGGGCGGATCCGGGCACGGTGGTCTGCCACCGTCCCGGCAGGCGGTGGTCTCGCTCGCCGGGGCCCTCGAGGCAGTCGCCGGGTTTGGCACGCCACGGGTCCATCCCGTCATCCGCGAGCAGTTCGGGACTCTGGCGGGAGTGACCTCTGGAGGCTTCGCCGCAGTCCTCCGTGCGCTGGCCTCCCGGTTCGGCGGCGCCGTGGCCCGGGCGGTGGCACCGCAACTGCGTAGGCGGAGCAGCCTGGGCATGCTCCTCGCGGACTCCCTCACGCCCACCATGGTGTCGGCCGGCTACAAGGCCAACGTCGTCCCGGCGCAGGCGCGCGCCTTGCTGGACTGCCGGCTCCTGCCCGACACGGACGTGCGGGCCTTCGTCCGGGCGGTGGACCGGCGCGCCCACCGTCGGGGAGCGCGGGTGGCCACCGCCGTGCAGAAGGGCCACGGTCCGGTCAGCGGGAAAGGGCCCCTGTACGAGACCCTGGTCCGGGCGTCGGCGGAGCTGGCCCCGCGTGCCGTGCCGACCATCTCCTTGACGCCCGCGATCACAGACCTGCGCTTCTTCCGGGCTCGCGGCGCGACGGCGTACGGCTGGTGCCCCCTGGTCCTGGACCAGGACCTGCTCGGGACCATCCACGGCGACGACGAGCGTGTGCCTCTGGAGGACTTCCGTCGCGCCGTGGCGGTGATGACGGACGTCGTTCGACAGGCCACGAGTGGTTGAGGTCCGACGAGGGCGCCCGGTGACGGCGGGGCCACGAGGAGGGGAAGACTTTCATGGCGCACGTGGACGCCACTCTTGGTCAAGGGGTCCGCACCTTGTTGGTCCTGGGTGGCAGCGGTGACCTTGCGGGCCGGCTGCTGCTCCCGGGACTGGGGCGGCTGCTCGCAAGCGGCGGGGCCCCGCACCTGCGGCTGGTCGGGGCGGGCGCTGACGACTGGGACGACGAGCGTTGGCGCGACCGGCTGCGCCGGGCATTCACCGTCGCGCCGAGCATCGAGGTGGCGCCGTGGGAATCCCTTGCTCCACCCACCCGGGAGGACCCCGGGGCCGACACGCTGCGGCGGCTGGAGCGCGAGTCGGTCTACCTGCGGGCGGACGTCACCCGGGCCGACGACCTGCGCCGGGCCCTGGCTACGTGCCGGCCCCCGGTTGCCATCTACTTCGCCCTTCCGCCAGCCGTGACGGAGCGGGCCTGCCTCGCCCTGCAGGAGATCGGTGTCCCCGACGGCACTCGCCTGATCATGGAGAAGCCGTTCGGAACGGACGCGGAGTCGGCGCGCCGGCTCAACGGGGTCGTCGGCCGGCTCGTGCCTGAGGAACAGGTCCACCGCGTGGATCACTTCCTGGGGAAGAGCACGGTGCTGAACATTTTGGGATTCCGCTTCGCGAACCGCATTTTTGAGCCGGTGTGGAGCGCCTCGCACATCGACCGGGTCGACATCGTCTACGACGAGAACCTCGGGCTTGAGGACCGTGCCCGCTACTACGACTCCGCCGGGGCCCTGCGCGACATGATCCAGAGCCACCTGCTACAGGTGCTGGCCCTGATTGCGATGGACCCGCCCGCCACGATGGGGGAGCGCAATGTCCGGGACTGCATCGCCGAGGTGCTGCGGGCGACGAGGGCGGGGGACCCGCAGCATCACAGCTGTCGGGCGCGGTACACCGCGGGCGTTCTCGGTGATCGGGAGCTGCCGTCGTACACCGACGAACCGGGGGTCGACCCCGCTCGCGGCACCGAGACGCTGGCCGAGGTCACGTGCTTCATCGACAGCTGGCGCTGGAAGGGCGTGCCGTTCCGGCTCCGGTCGGGCAAGGGGGTGAGCGTGGCCCGCAAAGAGGCGCTCATCACCTTCAAGGCTGTGCCGCACCTGCCCGCCGGGTTCCGGGGGACGTCCCAGCCGACGCGGTTGCGGCTGGGACTCGGCCCGGAGTGCCTCGACCTCGAGCTGGATGTGAACGGCTCAGGGGACCCGTGGACCCTCGACCGAGTGGTCTTGTCGACCGACTTCGGCAGCGGTGAGCTGCCCGCCTACGGCGAGGTGCTCCTCGGCGTCCTCGAGGGCGACCCGTTGCTCTCCGTCCGCGGCGACATCGTCGACGAATGCTGGCGCATCGTCGAGCCGGTCCTGGCCGCATGGCAGGCCGGAACGGTGCCGCTGGAGGAGTACCCAGCCGGGAGCAACGGCCCTCGGCTGCTCCGCGGAGGTCCCGCCGCGTCGACCAGCGGCGCACCCGTCATTGCCTCCCCCTCGGCGCGCGAGCGGTGATCAAGGCAGCGGGGACAGGTCCTGCACGGCGCTGCAGGTGATGTGGAGCAGGCAGGCCAGGGCGTGGCCGACGCCGATGACCCGGCGGCTGCGGCCGGAGCGTGGGCAGGGGCCTCCTGGGCGGCGACGATGAGCAGGGGCTGGCTGGCATAGACAAGCCCGCTGGCCAGGGCCCGGCGATGAGGCCCGGCCTGCGGATGACGTGTGCCATAACGGCTTCTCGGAGATCGCTGGTAGCTCCTTCGCGTCGCCGGGAACATACCCCGGGGACGGTTCTCGACCGGCCGCGGCTCGCGGGAATACCCCAGGGGGGTATGCCGTTGACGGCGGCGTCATTGGCGCGCTGAGCCGATCGACGTCGACCCGGCCACCACCACGCTGCGTCACAGGAGGGAGTCCTCCGATGAAGAAGCTGCCACTGGCCATCTGGGCGATGGTCATCGGTGCGTTCGCGATGGGAGCCGACGAGTTCATCGTCGCTGGGGTCGTTCGGGAGATCGCTGACGATCTCGGCGTCACCTACGGCCAGGTGGCGCACTGGAGAGCGTCTACGCGCTCGGCGTCGCGGTCGGCGCTCCTGTCCTCACCGCGATCGGTACCCGCTTCGGGCGCCGGTCGATGCTGCTGCTGACCACCGGGATCTTCCTGGTCGGTAACGCGATCTCCGCGCTGGGCCCGACGTACGAGGTGATCATGGCCGGGCGCGTCGTCTCGGCCACGGCGCACGGCGCGTTCCTCGGCATCGCCGCGGTCTTCGCCGCCGAGCTGGTCGACCCGGCACGCAAGGGCCGTGCCGTGGCGATCGTGTTCTCGGGACTGACCGCCTCCACGGTGCTGGGCGCCCCGCTGGGTGCGGCGGTGGGCCAGGCCCTCGGCTGGCGCTACACCTTCTGGACCCTGGTGGTCTTCGGGGGCATCGCCCTGCTGGGCCTGCTCGCGTCCCTTCCACGCGCCGCTGCCGCCACCACGGCCGACCAGTCTGTGGAGGACCACCAGCACGTGTCGGCGCACGGCTCGGGGGCCCACGCGGAGCACGCCCACGCCGAGCACGCTCACGCGGCGGCGCTCACCACTGGCCAAGGGCACCACACCGGCCACGGTAGCGCCGCGGGGAGTGAGTTCGAGGGCCTGGACGCCCACGCCCTGGCCCACCTCGGCGGGGCCGGGCAGGGCCCGACCATGCGCGAGCAGCTGGCGGCCCTGACGCGCCCGGCGGCCTGGGGTGCGCTGCTGACCACCATGCTCGGCTACGGCGGCGTCTTCACCAGCTACGTGTACATCGCCCCTCAGCTGACCGAGGTCACCGGCTTCGACACGGTCTGGATCACCCCGCTGCTCCTGCTGTTCGGCGTGGGCCTGTTCCTGGGCAACACCCTCGGCGGCAAGCTGGCCGACAGGGCCGTCATGCCCGCCGTGCTGGGCACCCTCACCGTCCTGGCGCTGGTGCTGTTCGCGATGACGATGGCTCTCCACAACCCGGTTGCCACCGTGATGGGGATGTTCCTCTTCGGGGTGGCCGCGTTCTCCGTCGTGGCCCCGCTGCAGCTGCGCGTCATGAACGCCGCCGGGCACGCCCTCGACGTGGCCTCGGCGGCCAACATCTCGGCCTTCACGCTCGGCAGTGCCATCGGCATCAGCCTCGGCGGCGCGGCCATCGACGGAGGCCTCGGCCTGACATCGGTGAACTGGGTCGGGGGCCTGATCACCACGGCCGGACTCATCGTGGCCGTCCTGACCTGGGCCCTGCTGGATCGCCGCTCCACCGCCCCCGACGGGCACGCGAGCCGCGGCGGCCACGGGGAGTCGGCTGCCGACCGCGCGGGCAAGGTAGATCAGCCCGCTGAGCATGATCACGGGCTCGTCACCGAGTCGGCGCGTGTCGACCACCGCCACCACTGAGGGAGCGTGGGCCGGACGGGCGGTCACCTGCCACGAGCGGGCCGCCCGTCCGGCCCACCGGGCTCACCCTCCTGGATAAAGCCACCCGCGGCGTGGGTCCGGCCTGCGGGTGGCACGACAATCGCCCGGTCTTCAGGAACCGGACTTCGCGCATAAGGAGCTGAGATGAGATGAACGCTCAGCAGTTCGAGAAGATCAGAAGCGGTGCCGGGTTCGTCGCCGCTCTGGACCAGAGCGGGGGCAGCACCCCCAACGCGCTGCGCCTGTACGGCATCGAGGAGAGCGCCTATTCCAGCGAACAGGAGATGTTCGCCCTGGTGCACCAGATGCGCAGCCGCATCATTACCAGCCCCAGCTTTGACGGGAACCGGGTCCTGGGGGCGATCCTGTTCCAGGACACGATGTACCGGGAGATCGATGGGCGGTCGTCGGTCGACTATCTGTGGAACGTCAAGGGCGTCGTGCCGTTCCTGAAGATCGACGACGGCTTGGCCGATGCCGCTGAGGGCGCCCAGGTCATGAGGCCGGTCCCGGACCTTGAGGACCGGTTGGCTGGCGCGCTCGACCACGGCGTCCTCGGCACCAAGATCCGCTCGGTGATCACGTTGCCGGGGCCGGGCCTGGACGCGGTCGTGGAGCAGCAGTTCTCGCGATTGCCAGGACAGTTCTTGCGACGGGTCTGGTGCCCATCATCGAGCCGGAGGTCGAGATCAGGAGCCCGCGCAAGGCCGAGACGGAAGAGCGACTCACGGCCGCTCTCCTCGCCGAGCTCGACCGGCTGGCTCCCGACCAGGTGGTCATGCTGAAGCTGACGTTGCCCGAGAAGGACAATTCGTACAAGGACCTCGTCGAGCACCCAAGTGTGCTCCGCGTACTGGCCTTCTCCGGTGGCTACAGCCGCGCGGAGGCCAACGGCCGGCTCACCCGCAACAACGGGGTCATCGCCAGCTTCTCCTTCTAGATCAGTCTGTCCCCGCGCGTTCCTGGCGCGTGGCCCTTCCAACCAACAGGGTCATTGCAACTGCGGGAGGCAGGCGAGAACGCCGTTGTCAGCGCCGGTGGTGAAGTTCTCGATGCGCTGGTCCGGGCTCCCGTGGTCACCCGGCTTTCCCCACGGACCCTCGTCGGCGATGTCGGACAGCCCGATGCTGACCTCTTCGATGTCTCCCTGCTCGAGCACGAGTGTCCCGTCGTTGACGGCACCTTGAAGCGTGGCGCCCGCGAGGCAGTCGGCCTGGAGCTCGTACTCCACGCGTTGCAGTGCGGTGTCGAGCCGGGCCTGGATCGCATGGCCCCACTCGTGGGCGACGATCATGTATACGAACATGTCTCCGTTCTCCCGGGCCCTCCAGAGGAAGTTCACGTCGAAGGCGAGGTAGTCATCGTCCGGGTCGTACGGCAGCCCGCAGTAGTAGGCGTTCTGCGGGCCGAGGAAGATGGCTCGGGCACCGTTCCCGCAGAGGATCTGGTCGGAGCCGCCCAGGTACATCCCGGTACCGAACTCCGAGCCGGTGATGAGCTGTGGTGGGCTGTAGGTTCCGGTGAAGAAGTCGGACCAGCGGTTGGCCCAGTAGCCGTTCACCACCTGCAAGGCGGTGTTGTAGTCCTGATAAAACTCCTCTGGGGTGTACTGCGTGGTGCTGCTCGCCGCGGGCGGTGGAGCGGTATCAGACAGTGGGACGGGCTCGAGGGTGCTGGTCGTGTCCGGGGCGGGAGCATCGCTGGGAGCCTTCTCTCCCTCGAGCACGATGTGCGTTGTCGTTGTGGGAGAGGGATCGGCAGTCGGCTCGGCCGTCGTGGGTGCGGGTTCGACGGTTGTGGGCTCCTGCTGCGCCGGGGGCTCGGGTCCGGGTCCGCCTCCGCCGCCGGTTTCCGGACTGCCACCACACGCCCCCGCTGCGAGTACGGCGAGCCCGCTGACGAAGAGGTAGATGCGCTTTCGCACCATGAGGGCTCCAGGGTGTCGCCACGCGGCGTCCCACCGGAGGCGAGCGCTGCGCCGTCTCTAGCGGTGCCGCGACCACGCTGCCGACGACATCGCTCTGGCCGCGTCACCATGACCACTCGTGTGTTACTGGAGCGTTACGGAGACTGACCGACCGGGCGTGAGGGGGCGCCCGGTCGGTCACGTAGCGACAGGTCAGCGTCCGAACCGTCGGGCGAAGTCGTCCGGCTGACGATCGTGACGCCGAGTTCCTTGGCTTGCCCACTTCGCGGAGCCCTCGCCGCAGACCAGCAGCGAGGTGGCTCGGATGGGCTCGGCTCCTGTGGCGGTGGCCTGGGAGCGCCAGCGTTGCGACGATGATTTCCGGCGGCGCGACGCTCGACGCGCTGGATGCAGGAGTCCGGCTCCGCCCGGGGTATCGGTACAAGGACAGGCATGACGCAGACCCGACTGTTCGCCGGCGCGCGTGTGGCGGCGCTGGCGTTCCTTCTGCTCTTCGTCGTCCCGGCAACGGAGGGTTATGCGCCCCCCGACGCGGGCGCCGGCGGGTGGTACGTGCAGCTCGGTGACTCCCTCGCTGCCGGGTTCCAGCCCGCCCCGGGCGCCTCGAGCGTCGACCCTGCCGGCGGGTACGCGGACGAGGTCCTCCGGGCGGTGCGGTCCCGGGAGCCAGAGACCTCACTGGTGAATCTGGGCTGCCCCGGCGCCACCACGGTCACGATGATCGAGGGCGGCGGCGCCTGCCGCTACGACGCGGGGAGCCAGCTCGCCCAGGCGGTGGAGTTTCTCGACGCTCACGCGCGCACGACCCGGCTGGTCACCGTCGTCGTCGGAGCCAACGACATCCTGCCCCTCGTCCGGGGGGGATGCGCCACCGTGGAGTGTCTCGCCGCCCCGCTCGAGGCCTACGCCGCCGGACTGGCCGTCATCCTCGACTCCCTGCGAACGGCGGCGGCGAAGACCGACATCGTGGTGCTCAACTACTACAACCCGGTCCTTGCCTCCTGGCTGCTCGGCGCCGCCGGGCAGCAGGCCGCCACGGCCTCGGTGGCGCTCCAGGGCGCACTCAACGCGGTGATCGCCGCCGAGGCGGCCGCGGTAGGCGCCGCGGTCGCTGACGTGGGCGGCGCTTTCTCCTCCACAGACCTCAGCGTGACCGCCGAGTCCGCGCCCCTGCCCCGGAACGTCAACCTCATCTGCGCGTGGACCTGGATGTGCACCGACCAGGACATCCACCCCAACGACGCCGGCTACGCGGTCATCGGGGCCGCGGTGGCCCAGGCATACCTGGACGAGGTGATGGCCGGGGCGCGCCCCGACTGATCGCCGCACCGCCCTGGCCTCAGCGAGCGGGGGCGGGCGGCCAGGCGTAGGCGGTCGGCGGTCCAGGTCGTCACCGGATCGTCTCACCGGTGGCGGGTTCGGCGGCCACCGGCCGTCTGAGCCGAACACGTACGCGACGCGGTTCACGGTGCGGCGACCGACGGCCCAGGTACGGGACCGAGGTGGGGGAGCGGTGCGTCGCCCTGGGCCTGGGCGGATCGGTGGTCGTCTGTTGCGGCGTATTGCGACTTCATCATGGTGGCGCCTTAACAGAAACTGCCCCAACCCAGCGTGGCGACGAATGGGGCTTGTGCGGTCGAGAGCGCCGTTCCTACGGTGGGGCAGCCCGTCCTGCGAGGGGGCAACCATGTCACGGGCCAGACTTCCCACAGCGGTTCTCGCGGGTCTTATCATCCCATTGCTGTCGCTGCCGGCCGCCGCGCTGGCGGACGATCGGCCGAAGTTCACCGCGGGCGCGCCGGGCATAGGGGATCCGTACTTCCCGCAGAGCGGCAACGGCGGCTACGACGTGCGGCGTTACGACCTCGAAGTTGGTTATGACCCGGCGACCGACGTATTGACCGGCGAGGCCACCATCACCGCGACGGCAACCCACAATCTCTCACGCTTCAACCTCGACCTCGACGGGATGGAGGTGCGGTCCGTCAACGTCGACGGCCGGGACGTCAGGTGGAGGCGCGACGGCCAAGAGCTCACGGTGACGCCCGCCGAGGGCCTGAAGAAAGACCGCAGGTTCGAGGTCGCCGTGACCTACGACGGCGTGCCACGCACGTTCGAGAGTGACTTGCTCGGGACGTCCGGATTCATGCACACCGACGACGGCGCCATCGTGGCGGGTGAGCCCCACGCGGCGGCCATGTGGTTCCCGGTGAACGACCACCCCGTCGACAAGGCCGCGTACACCATCGAGGTGACCGTGCCGCAGGGCCTGGAGGCGATCTCCAACGGTGTGCTCACCGGAAGCGCCACCAGGGAGGGCTGGACCACCTGGATGTGGCGGGCGAGGGAGCCGATGGCCCCGTACCTCACGGTGCTCGCGGTCGGGGAGTTCGACGTGCGGGAGTACACGACAGACGGGCTGCGGTACTGGGACGCCGTGGATCCGGACCTCCTTGACGAGGATAACCGCGGCCGAGGGAGCATTGAGCCGAGCGGTGCGGTCATCGAGGCGTCACTGGATAGCCAGCCGGACCTCATCGCCTTCCTGGAGGAGCTGTTCGGCCCCTACCCGTTCGAGGCCGCCGGCGCGATCGTCGATGACCGCGAGTTGGAGTTCGCCCTCGAGACCCAGACCCGGCCCATCTACGGCCCGGCCATCTTCTCGGAAGAGATGAGCGCCAAGGCCGTCGTCGTGCACGAGCTGGCGCACCAGTGGGTGGGCAACCTCCTGCGGGTCAGGGACTGGCGGCACATGTGGCTCAACGAGGGCTTCGCCACGTACACCGAGTGGCTGTGGGTCGAGGAAGAGGGCGTCATCACCGCTCAGGAGATCTTCGACGAGATCTCGGCCCTCCCGCCGGACGATCCGTTCTGGCACGTGACGATCGGCGACCCCGGCGCTGACCTCATGGCCGACGTCTCGGTGTACCAGCGCGGCGCGATGACGCTCCACGGCCTCCGGACCGAGGTCGGCGATGACGTCTTCTTCGACATCCTGCACGAGTGGATCAGCGACCAGCGCGGGAGCCGCGTCAGCACCGCCGAGTTCACCAAGCTCGCCGAGCGCGTCTCGGGAAAGGAGCTGGACGACTTCTTCGAGATGTGGCTCTTCACCGCCGAGAAGCCCTCCGTCCTCGGCGGCGCGCGCGAGGGTTGACCGAGTGCCAGGCCCTCTTAGCACGACGCTCCCTTCATCGGTCGCCGAAGGCCGAGCACACCGTGGTCCCTCGCTGCCTCGTTGGGGTCCTCAACACATGCTGGGTTGGGAGCACGATTTCCCGGTCACCCCTAACCTTCACCCCGTAATGCGGCCCTAATCTTCTGCAGCTTTTACTCAAATCGCCAGCCGTGCCATCTATCTTTCGTGACGGACTCGGAAAACCACGAGGCACTGTCGGCGGCTCCGGGGATCACTGCTGGCTCCTGCCGACGGCCTGGAGACGGGAGGCGGCCGTGACGGAGCTACATGCAGTGCCAGGCTATGGGCGGGGTTTCGACGCACCCCGTGTGGAGCCGCCGGTGAGCGGCTCGGTACGGCGGATCGGGGTGGTCGTCGGCGGCTACGGCCGCATCGGCGAACCGGAGGCGGCGCGTTGATGGGGCCGCATCCGACGTCGGCCACGCGGCCGGGCACGCCGCCGCACGCCGGGCCTGAGCCTGCGGCTCCGCCGGCCGTCGGCGTGGACATTCCGCACGCGTGCGATCCCGCGACCGGTGCGGTCGAGGAGCCCAGCAAGGACCGGTCCACCGGGAGGCTTGTCGGCATCGACATCGCCCGCGGCATCGCCCTGCTGGGCATGATGGCCATCCACATCCTCGACCCCGCCTCCCCCGACGGGAACATGTCGCTGCCCTGGGTCATCGCCGCCGGGAAGTCCGCCGCCCTGTTCGCCGTGGTCGCCGGCGTGGGCATCGCCTTCGCCAGCGGGCGTCACCGGCTGCCGCGCGGACGGCGCTGGACGGCCGCGGCCGTGTCGCTGGTGGTCCGCGCGCTGATCATCGGCGCGGTCGGGCTCGCGCTCGGCGCGGTGGTCCGGCTCCCCACCGCCGCCGTGATCCTGCCCTATTACGCCGTGCTCTTCGTCCTGGCGATCCCGCTGCTGCGGCTGCGGGTGGGCTGGCTGGCGTTGCTGGGCGCGCTCTCGGCGGTCGCCGTCCCCGTGCTGAGCCACGTCTGGCGCGCCGGCCTGCCGCCGTGGCCCAAGGTCAACCCGACCTTCGACCAGCTCCTCGCCGACCCGGCGGGCGTGGCGACACAGCTCTTGCTCACCGGGATGTACCCCGCGCTGCCCTGGGTCGCCTACCTGTGCGTCGGCATGGCGGTGGGCCGGTCCCGGCTGTCTTCTCGCGGGGTCGTCCTGCGCATCACGGCCATCGGTGTCGGCCTCGCCCTGGCCGCCTCGACCGCCTCCTGGGTCCTGCTGGACGGTCTGGGCGGGCGCGCCCAGCTCGAGGCCGACGCCCTCGGCGAGATGAACATGAGCCTCGAGGACTACGCCGAGCTGCTGGTGTGGGGAGCCAGCGGCACCCTCCCGACGTCCTCGCCGTGGTGGCTCGCGGTCCTCGCGCCCCACGCGACCACGCCGGTGGACCTGGTGTACACGATCGGCACCTCACTGGCCGTGCTGGGCGGGGCGATCCTGCTGGGCCGGATGGTCGGCGGGCTCCTCACACCGCTCGCCAAGGCGGGTGCCATGACCTTCACCCTCTACACCGCCCACCTGCTCCTGCTCGTCGCAGTGTCCCTGCCCGAGCACGACGCCGCCGAGTACGCCCTCCAGGTGCTCGCGGTGGTGGCCTTCGCGCTGCTGTGGACCCGACGGTTCAGCCGCGGACCGCTCGAGCACGCGGTGTGGTGGACCACGACGCGGGCCCGCGAGCGCATCATGGGCACCTCCGCCGGCACCGGACCGCGGCCAGCCTGAACGCCCACCGCCCCGCCAGCAGCGTCGATCGACAACGGGAAGGGGGCGAGCCGATGCCGCTGCCCGTCCCCGACCTCGTTGCCCCGTCGGCCGTCGGCCCTGCAGCGCTTGCGCGGCCGCTGCACGAGGCGGGTGCGGAGGTGGACCTGGGCCGCACGGCCAGCGCCGGGCGCCGGCCCTACGTCGCCGGCTCGGCGCTCCTCACCTCTGAGCGGCGACCGGCAGCTCCTTCTCACGGCCGGGCAGAGGTCGTCCCGGTCGCCATCCCACCGCCAGCGCCGACAGCCACACCGCCAGCGCGCCGACCGCGAAGCCGGCCACGACGTCGAGCAGGTAGTGCCAGCCGAAGTAGACCGTGGCCAGGGCGGTGAGCACGACGAACAGCCACATGGCCCACCGCACGACTCGCGGCAGGCGGGCGAGCTGCGCCACGACCGCGGCGGTGAAGACGATCGAGACGTGCAGCGAGGCGAACGCCGCGATGCCGTGCACGGACAGTGTTGCGTGGGGGTCGGCGAGCACCTCGTACCGGTTGTTCCACAAGCCCCGCTGCAGGGCTGACACCTCGGTCTCGGGGAGGTCGGCGAACCGGAATGACTCCACGTAGATCGGGCCGAGGGAGGGCAGCGCGTAGTAGGTGAGCGTGCCGATGATCCAGTTGAAGCTCAGCGCGTTGACGTACCAGGCACCCCGGGACAGGTGGTCGGACCACACCAGGGCCAGGCCGAGCGAGAACGGGACGAAGAACAGGAAGAACATGTACACGAACGACAGGACCTCGGCGGCCACGCCGGTGCCCAGCAGCTCGTGGAGCAGGTCCCCCGGATGGATGCCCCCGGTGAGCCAGCGGTCCGAGACCAGCAGCCAGGTGTCCTCGAGGTGGGTCCGCAGGAACGGCAGGTAGCTCTTGAGGTTGCGGTAGGCGACGTACGCCACGTAGAAGGTGGCCAGACCGGCGGCGACGATCGCGAGCCGGGACCCGTGCCACCGCTCGCGCACCACCTGCCGGGTCGCTGTGAGGAGACCCCGAGCGCCGGGTCGCCTCAGGAGCACGCGGGGGAGGACGTCCAGCGCCATCATCCCGAGCACGATCAACGGCAGGCGGACGTAGCTCGGGCCGAACAGCCCCTCGGGGTCCCGCAGGGGCAGACCGGTCAGGGCGGCCGTGGTCAGGGTGAGCCCCCCGAAGGTCGACGCCACCAGCAGCCCCACGCCGAACAGCCGCCTCCACGACAGGCGCTCAGGCCCGGTCTGGATCACCATGGTTAAGTTGTATCCCGTCGACGGCCGGAAGACGGCCACTACAACGCGATCCGGTTACCAGTTTCTCGACCTTCCCGTCACCGCCGAGATCCTGCACGGGCGGGAGGGCGCCACCAGCAGGAGCCGCCGTGCACGCTGTCTCCGCAGCCCGCGAAGGGTCGTCCCGGAGCGCCACGCCCGGGCCCGGCCCACCTCGGCCGCTCCTGGCCCCGGCGGTCACGGCGCTGTCCTGCGCGGTCTTCGCGGTCTATTGCTGGGTGCTGCGCGGCTTCGTCACCGACGACTCCTGGATCTCCGTGCGCTACGCCGAGAACCTCGCTGCCGGCGCCGGAGCGGCGTGGAACCCTGACGGCCCGCGCGTCGAGGGTTTCAGCAACCCGCTCCTGGTCTACGTCGAGGCACTGGCCGACGTCGCCGGGTGGTCCGCCGTGTCCGCGGCGCGGGCCTTGGGTGTGCTGGCGGGGCTGGCGTGCATCGTGCTGGTGCACCGGGCCGGACGGGCGGTGGTCGGAGAGCCGGCCGCGGTGTCCGGCGCCGTCCTGACGGGGGTCAGCGCCCCGTTCGCGCTGTGGGCGGTCGGCGGCCTGGAGACCACGATGACCGCCGCCGTGCTCACCGCGGCCGCGATCCAGCTGGCTCGTCCCGACGGCGGCCGGCCCCTCCTCGCCGGTGCCCTGCTGGCGGTGCTGCCCTGGTTACGACCGGAGGGGCTCGTCGCCGGGCTCGCCCTGGCCGCGCTGGGGGAGGCACCCGGGCTCCTGCGGCGCGGCACCCGCGGCACGGCGATGCGCCACCTCGCCGTCGTCGGCGGTCTGCCGGTGCTCTCCCAGGCGGTCCTGGAGGCGGTCCGGCTCGGCGTCTACGGTCACCTCCTGCCCAACTCGGTGCTGTACAAGTCCGGCACGGGGGAGACCTTCGGCGTCCTGCAGAAGTTCCTCGATCACTCGATCCTGGTCCTCGTGCTCGCGCTCGCGGGGGCGGTCCTGCTGCGTGGACGCCGGCTCTTGCTGGCGGTCCCGGTCGTCGTCTACCTCGCCGGCTCCATCGGCACCCGGGACAGCGCCAACGCGTTCAGCCGCTTCTTCATGCCGGTCTGGCCCCAGGTGGCGCTACTTGCCGGGGTCGCCGTCGCTGCCCTGGCCGCTCGCCTGGTCATGGATGCGCGCCGCCGGACGGCGGCAGCGGCGGCCCTGGCCGCTGTGGTGGCCGCGGCGGCATCGGTCGTGCTGCCCGGCGCGCTCCGCGACGTCGACCGCTGGCAGCAGGGCTACATGTCCTGCCGGGTCGGCGCCCGCGAGGACGTCGTCGGCTGGCTGGTCACCAGCACCCCGCCGGACACCACCTTCGCGATCTCCGACGCCGGCTACGTGCCCGCCCGGGCCGGCGGCAGGACGGCCATCGACAACTTCATGCTCAACGACCCGCTCATCCAGCGGACCGGGCCGCTCACTCCCCGGCAGCGGGCCGAGGTCGTCCACGAACGCCGGCCGGACCTGCTGATCCTGGCCAGCCGGGACCCGTACCGGTTCGACCCCGCGTACCCCACGGAGAACGCCCTGCGGACGCACCCCGAGGGCGAGGACTTCTCGCTGGTGCACGTCGCCAGCGGGGACCTCCGCTGCGGCTACCACCTCATGGTGTTCGCCCGGTGAGTGCGGGGCTCGGAGGTAAGGGGGGCGCACGGCCCGCTGGGCACGGACGTCGCCGCATGAAGGGCCAAGGGCAGGGTCCCGGGACCGCCCCGACCGACGTCAGCTCCCCGGGGGCAGCGGGCCGGCGGACGGCGGCGAGCGGGCGGGCCGAGTCCGACCGGAGGGCGGGACCCGAGCCCAAGGTCGGGACCGGCGGGCGGCGGGCTGCCGGCGTCGTGCTCTGGCCGACGGCGGTGCTCGTCCTGCTGCACGCGGGCTGGGTGGGGGCCGTCGGCCCGGCCCACGACCTGCACATCCTGTGGAGCGGCTCGCGCCGGCTGCTGTCCGGCGGGCCCCTGTACGACCCCGACCTGGCTTTCATCTACCCGCCGCTGGCGGGCTGGGCCCTCGCGCCCTTGGGCGTCCTGCCCTTCCGCGGTGCGGTCGTCGTGATGACGCTGGTCAGCCTCGCGGCCCTGGTCGCGGCGGTCGTGCTGGTCCTCGGCCTGGTGGGCGTCGCGTGGCGGTCCCCGTTGACCGCCGGCGTGCTCCTGGCCGCCGCACTCAGCCGTCCCGTCCAGGGCCTGCTGCACCAGGGCAACCTCGACGTCCTCCTCACGCTCGCCCAGGTGGTCATGATCCGGGCGCTCGTCGCCCGCCGGGACGTCGCGGCCGGCGCCCTCCTGGGGGTGGTCTGCGCGGTCAAGCCCACCCTGACGCCGTTGGTCCTCGGCGCGCTCCTGCTGCGGCGGGTGCGGGTGACGCTGGTGGCCGTCGGCGTCGGGGCCGTCCTGACGGTGCTCGGGTTCCTGCTCGTCCCGGACGGCAGGGTCTTCCTCACCGACGTGCTGCCGATGCTGGGCGACGGCAACCGCCCCGAGCTGCACCGCTACGACCGCTCCCTGCAAGCCGCCGTCGAGGAGCTGGGTCTGCCTGGACCGGTGGGTGGCGTGCTGAGGGTCGCAGCGTTCGCCGTCGCCGTGGGCCTCGGCTGGCGGCGTCGTCACGGCCCGCTGGCGCCCCTGGAGGTGATGCCGCTGCTGCTGCTCGGCGGCCTGCTGGCGTCGTCGTTCAGCTGGGCGAACTACTCTCTGTACCTGCTGCCGCTCCTGGTGACCGTCGTACTGCCCGGGAGCCTGGTCCGGGCCTGGCCCGCCTGGGCGGGCGTCTACGCGCTCTGGAGCGCCGGGGAGTGGCCCTCGCCAGGCCTTGGCGGAACCTTCGACTCCGTGCTGGCGCTGCGGCCCCTGTGGGGCTGGCTCCTGCTCCTGCTCACGTGCGCATGGGTTGCCGTCCGGGCTGGTCCGGCCATGCTGGGGCTCGGGTGGTCGGCGGGACGAGGTCCCCGGCAGCCCCCGGACGAGGGCGTGGCGCGGGAACGAGGAGAGGGATGACGACCAGGCAGAGCCTCACGGGGTGGGGCCGGACGGCGCCGAGCGTCGCGCGGGTCGTGCACCCGCGGAACGTCGACGACGTCGTCGCCGCGCTGGGGGAGCGTGGCGAACGCGGGGTGGCGCTCCGGGGCCTGGGGCGCAGCTACGGTGATGCCGCCCAGAACGCCGGCGGCACCGTGGTCAGCCTCGTGGGCCTGGACCGCGTGCTGTCGGTCGACGTCGAGCACGCCGTGGTCACCGTGCAGGCGGGCGTCACCCTGGAGCACCTCCTGCGCGCACTGCTGCCGCTGGGGCTGTTCGTCCCGGTCACCCCAGGGACGCGGCAGGTGACCGTCGGGGGGGCGATCGCCGCGGACATCCACGGCAAGGACCACCACGTCCGCGGCAGCTTCTCCCGCCACGTCGAGGGGTTGGACCTGCTGCTCGCGGACGGCTCGGTGCGGCACGTGGGCCCGCACGAGGACGCCGATCTGTTCTGGGCCACGGTCGGCGGGATGGGGCTGACCGGGGTGATCCTGCGTGCGACCCTGCGGATGATGCCGGTGGAGACCTCCTGGGTGGTCGTGGACTCCGAGCGCGCCGCGAACCTGGAGGACCTCATGGTCCGCATGACCGACGACGACGAGCGCTACACCTACTCCGTCGCCTGGGTGGACTGCCTGGCGCGGGGGGCGTCGATGGGCCGGTCGGTCCTGACACGTGGCTGGCCGGCCCGACGGGACCAGCTGCCCGCCCGACTGCAGGACCGTGCGCTCGGGTTCGGTCCGCGCCGGGCGCCGGCGGTGCCGGTGACAGTCCCGACCCCGCTGGTCAACCGGGCCAGCGTGCGCGCGCTGAACGAGACCTGGTACCACAAGGCTCCCGCTCGACGACGACGCGCCCTCCAGGGCATCGGACCGTTCTTCCACCCCCTGGACGTCGTGCAGTCCTGGCCGCGGCTGTACGGCCCGCGCGGGTTCGTGCAGTACCAGTTCGTCGTCCCGTTCGAACGGCACGCCGTCGTCCGGCACGTCCTGGAGCTGCTCCACCGCGAACGCGTGGTCGTCTCCCTCGCGGTGCTCAAGCGGTTCGGGGAGGGCAGCCCCGCTCCGCTGTCCTTCCCCGCACCCGGCTGGACGCTCGCCCTGGACCTGCCGGTCGTACCGGGGCTGGCCACGCTCCTGGACCGGTTCGACGACCTGGTTCTCGGTGCCGGTGGCCGGCTGTACCTCGCCAAGGACTCCCGGGTCGCCCCGGGAACCTTCGAGCGCATGTACCCCGACGTCGACCGCTGGCGACAGGTGCGCCGGCAGGTCGACCCCGACGGCGTGTTCGCCTCCGACCTGTCGAGGAGACTGGGCCTGTGATCGACTCCGTGGGCACCCCGCAGTCCGTCCTGCTCCTGGGCGGGACCTCCGACATCGGGCTGGCGCTGGTGCGGGCGCTCGTCGCGCGGCGTCCGGCCCGGGTCGTGCTGGCCGCGCGCCCCTCCCCGCGCCGGGACGAGGCGGTGGCGGCGCTGTCCGGCGCCGGGCACGAGGTGGTAGCGCTCGACTTCGACGCCGAGGACGTCGCGTCCCACCCGGCCGTGATCGAGGCGGCCTTCGCCGGCGGGGACATCGACGTCGCCCTCGTGGCCTTCGGCATCCTGGGGGACCAGGAGCTCGCCTGGCGCGATCACGCCGCAGCGGTCCGGCTGGTCGGGGTCAACACCACCGCGGCGGTGAGCGTCGGAGTCCTGCTCGCCCGCCGGCTGGAGGCGCAGGGGCACGGCGTCGTCGTGGCCATGTCGTCGGTCGCGGCGGAACGGCCCCGTCGCTCGAACTTCGTCTACGGGGCGAGCAAGGCCGGGATGGACGCCTTCTACACGGGGCTGCGGGAGGCGCTGCGCCCGGCGGGGGTGCGGGTGCTCGTGGTCCGGCCGGGGTTCGTCCGCAGCGCGATGACGCGGGGGCGGAGGCCGGCCCCCCTCGCCGTGGACCCCGATGACGTGGCGGCGCTCGTGGTGCGGCGCCTGCAGCACGGGCCGGAGACGATCTGGGCGCCCCCGGCGCTGCGGGCCGTCATGGCCCTGCTGCGCCACCTTCCCGGACCGGTGTTCCGCCGTCTGCCGGTCTGAGCTCGTCTCCTCCGCGGAAGACGACGGTCCGGAAGGCCCAGAAGCGGAAAGCGGTCGCGACCGCCATGCCCACCACGTTGCCGGAGATGTTGTCCGCGACCGGGCTGCGCAGGCCCAGGAGCTCCCGGGCCAGGACCAGGCAGAGCACCTGCAGGCCCGCCCCGACCGCGCTGACGAGCACGAAGCGCAGCAGCTCGCCGGCCAGGTCGGGGCTGCGCCGGTCACGCCAGGTCCACCAGCGGCTGCCGGAGTACGCCACGGCGATCGCGACCACGCTGGAGACGACCTTCGCCGGGACGGAGGGCGCGTGCGCCTGGAGGAGGAGGACGTTGAACACGAGCAGGTCGGCGGCGTAGGCGAGCCCGCCTACCACCCAGAAGCGGCCGGCCTCCCCGGCGAGACGGCCCGTGATCACGCGAAGACCGCCAGGAGGAGCAGCACCACCCACAGCGCCCCGAGTGCCAGCAGCATGCGGTCGTGGAGGATGACGTCCTCCGGCTCCTCCGCGTGCCCGGCATCGACGTTGATCGCGTAGCGCAGGACGGCGACCACGAACGGAACCGTCGAGACCATGCTCCACGCGGAGTCCCGCTGGTTGTGCACCTGGAACGCCCACAGCGCGTAGGTGGCGATGACGAGGGCGGCCGCCGTCGTCCACACGAACCGCAGGTAGCTGCGGCTGTAGGCCCGCACGACCGTGCGTACTGTCTCCGCGCCCTGGTAGGCCCGCTGTGCCTCGGCGTAGCGCTTGCCGGCGGCGACGAAGAGGGAACCGAAGCCGGCGGCCAGCAGGAACCAGGGCGACAGCGGGATGCTCGCGGCGACGGCTCCGGCGAGGGCGCGGAGCAGGAAGCCGGAGGCCACGATCCCGAGCTCGACCACCGGCTCCCGCTTGAGCCACAGGCAGTAGGCCAGCAGGACGGCCACGTAGGTCGCTGCCACGAGCAGCAGCTCCACGCTGTGCACGGACGCCAGGGCGAGGCCGGCGACCGCGAGTGCGCCGGCTGCCCCGAGCGCCGTCCGGGGGGAGACGGTGCCGGCCGCGATGGGCCGGTGCCGCTTGACCGGGTGCGCCCGGTCCGTCTGGACGTCCACGACGTCGTTGACCAGGTAGATCGCCGAGGAGATCAGGCAGAATATGACGAACGCACCCGCCGCGCCGAGCAGGGCCTGGGGGCTGAGCCGGTCGGCAGCCGGCAGCAGCGGCGCCAGCACGAGTGCGTTCTTGGTCCAGTGCCGGACGCGCACCGCCGCGAGGAGCCCGCTCGTGACCTGCAAGCCGGTGGCGGTCACCGGGTCACCGTCCCGCGGGCGGCGGCGGCCAGCGCGCCGACGGCAGACCCGACCAGCACGTCGCTGGGGAAGTGCGCGCCTACCAGCAGCCGCGACAGACCCATCACCGGGGGCAGGGCCAGCGTGGCGCGCGTGCCCAGGAGGCGCCCGAACACGACGGCGGCCGCGGTCGTCGAGGCCGCGTGGGACGACGGCATGCCCCAGCGCCCGCCCGGACCGGGGTGGACCCGCAGGTCCGCGTGCACCGGGCGGGCCCGCCGGACCAGCCGCTTGGCCAGGACGCTGACGGCGTGGGCGGCGAGAACGACGCCCGTCCCACGCACCCACTCCGCCCGGCGTGGGGCGTCCGCGAGCGCGCCGAGGGTCCCCACGGCGAGCCAGACTGCGGCGTGCTCCCCCGCCGCGCCGAGGACGCGCGCGGCGGTGAGAGCGCCGGGCACGCCGAGCACACGCTGGACGCCCAGCAGAAGCCGCAGCTCCGTGTTGACCCCGTCGTCGGACACGCACCAACCATCGGCCCTCCCGGCGGATATCGCACGTCCGGCGGCCGGCCGCCCGTCAGTCTCGATGCCTCGCCGGCGCCGGCGGGAGGTGTCGCGGCCCGTAGCCGCGCCCGCGGCTCAGCAGCGCGGTGGTGGCGCCAGCCGCCTGGTCAGGTCCTCCCGCAGCCACACCGGACTGGCGCAGACGTCCGCCACGACGCGGTAGCGCTCGGTGACCAGGTCGCGCAGCCTCGAGCCGGCGTCGATGCCCCAGGAGTTGAAGCCGTTGATCTCCACGATCCACGCCGGTGCCTGTGGGCCGCGAAGCGTGGCTCGCAGGCGCTCCTGGTCGGGGTCGAGCGTGCGCATCGGCAAGCTCCACAGATAGGGATAGGGCGACGCGAGGTCCGCCGCCTCGAGCACCGACGGGCTCCCGTAGGCCACGAACGCCGTGTCCCCGGGCGACGCGGAGGCGGCCAGCCACTCGCCCGTCCGCTGCTGGAACCAGAGGCGGGGGACGACCGCGTAGGCCACGACCGCTACCAGCGTCCCCAGGACGGCGGCGCCGACCAGCATCCGGGCCGTGGTCCGCATCCAGCGGCCGCCGCGGGACGGGGAGGGGGCGACCATCGCGACGGCGAGCACCGCTGCGGGCCCCAGCTGCAGCAGGTACGACGGCCAGTAGCTCCCGCCGGCGGCGATCGCGGCGAGCCCGAACAGCAGGAGCCCGGTGACGGCCCAGTGCTCCGGCGAGGCTCGGCGCAGTGCCGGGCGAGCCGCGGCACACCAGGTCCCGACGATGCCCAGGAGCCCGGTGACGACACCGACGGCGACGAGCATGACTGCGCGGTCGATCGTGGCCCGGGGCCGGTTGGACCAGATCACCTCGAGCGCGGCACGACGGAACCCGGCCAGGTCGTGCCACAGCGCGCCAGGGTCGACGCCGGCGGCCACCACGAGCAGGCCCGCGACGCCGGTCGGGACGAGCGCTCCCAGGACCGCCGCCGTCGCGACGCGCAGCTCGCGCCGCCCGACCCGGCGCCGCGCCACGGCGGCGACGACGACGAGGAGGGTCAGGAACAGCACGCCCTCGAGGAGGTTCTGCTTGACGAGGGGGGCCGCCGCCGCGAGCGCACCGGCCCATCCGGCGAGCCACGGCTGACGCCTCGTCGGGCCCGACCGCCACGCCGCGAGCCCCAGCGCCAGGCTCGCCATCACCAGCGCGGCGCCGAACAGCTCGCCGTCCGCGTGGTCGGCGGCCATCATCGGGCAGCACATCACCGCGGCGCCGGCGGACGCCGCCCAGCGCCCACCGGACCGGCCGGCGAGCAGCGTGCCCGCGTGCCAGGCGGCCAGCACGAACAGCAGGGTGAAGGGGATGGCGAACACCCGGATCGCGGCGTCCCACTGGGTGAGCGCAGCCAGCCGGAAGATCGCCATGAGCAGCGGCGGCCGGTCAACGAAGTAGTCGCCGTACAGGAACTCCCCGCCCGCGTGCCACTGGCGCGCCACCAGCAGGTATCCCGCCTCGTCGTTGCGGAGCGGCTGCAGCACGTACGTTGCCCGCGCCAGCACCACGCAGAGGCACAGCGGTACGAGGAACCGGGGCGTGGTGGCGCCGGCCACCGGGCGCCCGGGCCGCACAGCGGGCCCTGACGGCAGCCCGACGGCGGATGGTCGCCTCGGCGCGGTCACACCCCGATCTAAGCGCCCCGGGTCCGCCGCGACGAGCCGTGCCGCGCTCGGGTCATCGGTCGGTCGGCCCACCGATCGTGGGTCTGGGTCCCGGGCGGCCACAGGCGTACATTTCCAGTTGTGGCAGCGTCGCTGGCAGCGGGAGTCGTGGTCCTGCACCTGGCCTACCTCGCCTACGCCGCGTTCGGCGGCTTCCTGGCGCTGCGCCGGCGTGCCTGGCTGTGGCCGCACATCGTCTCGACCGTCTGGTCGGTGGTGGTCACGACGACGCAGATCGGATGCCCGCTGACCGCAGCCGAGAAGTGGCTGCTCGGCCGCGCCGGCCGGACACCGTACGAGGGCAGCTTCACCGCCCACTACCTGCGGGACGCCCTCTACCCTGCGCAGTACGAGGTCGCCGTGTGGCTGACGATGCTTGCCCTCGTTCTGACGTCGTACGTCGTCGTGCTGAGACGTCGGCACGGGCGTGGCTCACCAGCCGGCCCTGCGTGAACCGGTACGCCCTGCGGCGCACCTCGCCGCGGGACCGCACGGTGGCCGCGCTGTCGGGGCGGTTGCCGCGGGTCGGGCTCGACGGCGTGCTGGGCGACCTGAACCAGGCCGCGCGACCCTGCGAGGTGCCGGGTGGGGCGGCCGGAGACGGGTTCACCTGGGCCGACCGGGACGGCGACGACCCGTCGTGGACACCGCAGGGCGTGGCATGCACCCGGTCGGGTGATGTGCTGCTCGTCAGCTGGTACGCCCGGCGCCGGTGGCTCGTCCGCACCCAAGGCTCACGCATCTCGGTGGTCGACCGGCGCGACCCCCAGTGGCCCCGGTACCGGCACGTCCTGCTCGTCTCGGCGCGCCGGCGGCTGCGGGTCCTGACCCTGGGCGGCGTCCGGGTCCACGCGGGCGGGATCGCCGTCGTCGGCGGCCTGCTGTACGTCGCGGACACGCTGCACGGGGTGCGCATCTTCCGGCTCGACGACGTCATGCGCGCGCCCCGGCGCCGCCTGGACGAGGTGCTGCCCTGGTCGGGCGCGGGGACCCGCACGCTGGGGCTGCGACCCACCGGCGGGGCCCTCGGGTACGACTACGTGCTGCCGGAGGCGCTGCGCCTGCGGGTCCGGCCGCGTGCCGGACCGCGGCGGCTGCGCTACTCGTTCCTGTCCGTGGGGCAGGTCGAGGGACGCCTGAACCTGGTCGTCGGGGAGTACGGCCGCACGGGCACGATGCCGCGGCTGGCCAGGTACCCTCTGGACCCCGTGACCGGGTCGCCCGCGTTCGACGACCACGGCCGCTGGGCGCCGCTGGACGTGTACGAGCACCAGCCGCACCGCATGCAGGGCGTCGCCGTCCACGGGACCACCTGGTTCGTCACCGCCAGCACCGGCGAGGGCAACCCCGGTGACCTCCACGTCGGCTCCCCGGGGCACCTCCACCGCCATCGAGGTGTGCTGCCGACGGGCCCGGAGGACCTGGACTGGTCGCGCCCTGGCGAGGAGCTGTGGTGCGTCACCGAGTGGCCGGGGCGCCGGTGGGTGTTCCCCATCGATGCCAGACGGTGGGCGCGCGCTGCAGCTCGGCCACACGAAGCCCCGCCTGAGCGCGGTGCCGCAGCATCCGTCCGCGGCGGCCGACGGTCGTAGCTCGGGACGCGCCCGTCAGAGATCGCGTTCGGCGAGCTCGCGGAAGCCCTCGGGGACGCCGCCCGGGCGCCGCAGGGTGGAGGGCAGGTAGCCCACCGCCTCGCGCCCGAACCGGGCGCGCAGGTCGTCCATGGATCGGTCGAGGGCCCGCCGTGCCGATCACTCCGTCGAGCCGGGGCGCCACGGGTCCTGGGGCGGCAGGTCGAGCTCGAGCTGGACGCCGCGCTCGAGGGTGAGGTTCGAGACGGACACGGCAAGCAGGGTGATCTCGACGGCGGCCGCGCGCTGGTCTCGGATGGCCTGCCAGGCGAGCTGTTCGGCCACCTCGGTGATGGTGAGCGTCGCCGAGACGGCGGCCCGCAGGGTGTGGGAACGGGTGACCGAACGCATCCCGGGAAACCGGACCCGCACCGTGATCGTGCGCCCCGCCCGGGCCTTGGCCCGAAGTCGGCCCGCCACGCGCTCGGCCAGGTGCCCGAGGATGGTGCGGACGAGCTCGGGCGTGGGCCGGCAGCGCCCCATCGCCGACTGCGCGCCGAGCGATCCCGCCCGGCGGGCGGTCGTCACTCGGCGCGGGTCCTCGTTGAGCGCGAGGGCGTGCAGGCGCCGGTCGCGTGCCCCAGGAGTCGCTCCAACGTGGAGGCCTGTGAATGCGCGAGGTCGCCGAGGGTGCAGATGCCGCGGTCGGCCAGGCGACGTTGCGTCACCGGGCCCACGCCCCACATCAGGCCGACCGGCAACGGATCGAGGAACTCGCGCTCCCGCTCGGGCTCGACGACGACCAGACCGTCCGGCTTGGCCACTTGAGAGGCGATCTTGGCCAGGTGCTTCGTCCGGGCGGCGCCGACCGAGATCGGCAGGCCGACCTCCACGCGCACGCGCTGACGGAGCCGGGCACCGATCGCCGAGGGCGGGCCGAACAGGTGCGTGGAGCCGGAGACGTCGAGGAACGCCTCGTCGATCGAGATGCGCTGGATCGCGGGTGTGACGTCGCCGAGGATGTCCACCGCCACGGGACGGCCACGCAGGCCCGGGTCCAGCAGCTGCTCGACCGAGGCGTAGAAGGCATCGAGATCGGCATGCAGGATCGTGGGCCCGGGGGACACCGGGTCATCGTATCGAACACACGTTCGACTGGACAAGGCTGCCGATGCTGCCGATGGCACCGGACCACGGCCGGTGTCAGCGCTGCCACCGTCTGCGCAGCGCGTGCGCGGCGGCCTTGGGCTGGCGGTCGCGGGTGAAGGCGCCCTTCTTGTTGCCGCCCACCCGCATGATGCCGGAGGTGGTGGCGAAGTCGGCGAAGTTCCAGACGTGCTCGCCCACGACCGCCTCCACGCTGTCGAACACGGCGTGGTTGGTGTCGAGGTAGGCGACCTGGTACTCCTCCGACCACGGCTCGGGAAGGATGCTGTGCTGGCCCGAGTAGGTGTCGGCGCCGTACTCGGTGATGATGATCGGCTTGCCCTCACCCGCCCAGCCGTCGAGCTCGGCCTTGAAGTTCTTGGCGGCCGCCTCGAGGTCGCCGGTGTCGACGTACCAGCCGTAGTAGCGGTTGAGCATGAGCACGTCGCCGAACTGGGAGACGCGGCACTTGCCGTGCGGGGCGAGCATGACGTTGACGAACCCGACCGGGCGGGTGGGGTCGGCCTGGCGGGCGACGTCGAAGAGGGGACGGAAGTAGTTCTCGGCCGCCTCGGTCTCGGACTCCGGCTCGTTGGCGATCGACCAGAGCACGACGCTGGGGTGGTTCTTGTCCCGCGCGATGAGCTCGCGGATCGCCTGCGCGTGGATTTCCTGGGTGGCGTCGTTGACGGTCTCGGGGGAGAACGTGGTGTAGCCCTGGCCGCCGAAGATGCCGCCGCCGATGCCCATGTTCAGCCCGACGGCGGCGGTCTCGTCGATGACGACGATGCCCTGGCGGTCCGCGTGCTCCAGCACATCCTCGGAGTAGGGGTAGTGGGAGGTGCGGAAGGAGTTCGCCCCGACCCAGCGCAGCAGCTCGAAGTCGTTGACGAGGTGGGCGTCGTTGTGGGCCTTGCCGATCACCGCGTGGTCCTCGTGCATGCCGAAGCCCTTGAAGTAGAACGGCTCGCCGTTGATGAGGAACTCGGTGCCGCGCACCTCCACGGTCCGCACGCCCACCTTCAGGGAGTAGCTGTCCGCCGTCGCGCCGTCGTCGAGGAGCTTGACCTCCAGGTCGTAGAGGTAGCCGTCCCCGGGAGCCCAGCGGTGCACGTCGGGCACGGTGAGCGTGCCAGAGGCGCCCGAGCCGGTCGCCACCTCGGCGCCGTCGGCGTCGCGGAGCACGACGGCGACGTCCGCGGCCCCGCCCTCGGTCTCCACCGCGTACTGCACCGTGCCGGTGGCGCCGTCCAGCCCCGTGACGACGGTGATGTCGGAGACGTACGCCGGCGGGGTGCTGTAGAGCCAGACCGAGCGGTGCAGGCCGGCGTAGTTGAAGAAGTCGTGCCAGTACCGCTGCTTCTTGCCGCTGGAGGTCTCCTCGATGACGCCCGGGGGTATGGTCTGGAAGCTCAGCGTGTTGTTCACGACGACCGTGATGCGCGCCTCCTCGCCCGGAGTGACCAGGTCGGTGAGGTCCGCCTCGAACGGGGTGTAGCCGCCCTCGTGCTCGGCGACCTGGTTGTCGCCCACCCACACCACCGCCCGGTGGGTGGCGGACTCGAAGTTCAGCACGATGCGCTCGCCCGCCCAGCCGCGCGGCACTCGCGTGACGGTCTGGTACCAGACGTCGCCGAAGTACTCGCGCACCGCCGCGTCCGCGACCACGTCGTTGAAGCTGGCAGGGACCGCCATCAACCACCTGCCCGGCAGCGGCCCCCGCTGCCAGCCCGCCCGGCGGCCCTCACCGTCCGGGTCGAGGGCAAAGCTCCACAGGCCGTCGAGCCGTTTCTTCTCCCGGGTGGCGGTGTCCTCAGGACGCAGCATGGAATTCCTCCTCGATCAGAGTGCGGATCGGCCCATTCACCCACCGGCACCTGCCGCCGGCAAGGATCGAACGCGTCATCGCTATGTCGCGGCCGCGCGCCGGGCGGCGATCTCGGCGGTGATCTCGCGGAATCGGGACTCGGTCAGCGGGTAGAAGGCCATGACGACGAGGGACAGCAGGGCGAAGCCGGCGATGATGCCGCCGGTCCACAGCTGCACGGCCTCGGCCACCCCGGCCTCCTGCGGCTCCCCGGTGGAGGCGCGGGCGGCGCTGAATCCGGCCCACGTAAGCGCGAAGCCGCCGACGAAACCGCCGAGCGCCTGGCCCATCTTGCGCGTGAAGGAGAAGGCCGCGTAGGTGGTGCCCTCGGTGCGGTTGCCGGTGCGCCACTCGCCGTACTCGACGGTGTCGGCCTCCAGCGCCCACATGAGCGTGTTGACGCCGTTGATGCCGAGGCCCATGAGGAAGAACGCCACCGGCCCGAGCAGCGGGACCGACGACAGCGGCGACAGCGCGAGCACCGCCGCGCCCACGATCGTGGCGACGCCGAAGGCGACGTAGCCGGCGCGCTTGCCGACGGTGCGAACGATCACCGGGATCAGCGGCCCGACGACCGCGATGGCCGCGGTCTGGGCGAGGATGTTCCACGCGATGTACTGCGGATTCTGCTGGACGTAGATGGCGATGTAGGAGCTCAGGGTGCTCAGCGCCGTCACAGCGGTGAGGAAGAGGACCGCGCCGAGGGACAGCCAGATCAGCGGCTTGTTCGTCGTGAAGGTCTTGAGGCTGTCCTTCATCGACACGGGCGTCGCGGGCCGGGCGACCTGCTCGCGGGTGTTGAAGACGAGGAAGAGGTACAGCGCCATGCCGACGACGACGAACGCGGCGGTGGTGAGGAACAACGACCGCTGGAGCGCCAGCGGGTTCTCGATGTTCGCCCGGATCTGCGGGGCGATGGCGAAGGCCAGGCCGAGGATCGCGAACGCCGCGCCGTAGCCGCGGAACGCGGCGAGCCGGCCTCGCTCGACCGGGTCCTGGGTGATGGCGGGCGCCATCGAGCCGTACGCGATGTTCACGAGCGTGTAGAACACCGACCCCATGAGCAGGTAGGTGACGTACATGTAGGCGACCGCGGCACCGGGTGAGATGTCGGGGAAGAAGGTTCGCGCCGAGTAGATGGCCATGCTGGTGAGCAGCAGCGGCAGGGAGAACCAGAGGATGAAGGGCCGGAACTTGCCGAGCTTTCCGGCCTTCTTGGCGTCGACCGCGCGCCCGGCTATGAGGTCGGTGAAGGCGTCGGCGAACCGGACGGCGAGGAACATCGTCCCGATGACCGCGCCCTCGATCCCCACGACGTTCGTGTAGTACAGGATCAGGAACATCCCCGCCATCGTGAACGACAGGTTGTTCGCCGCGTCGCCGGCGGCGTACGCGAGATAGTTCCGGAGCGTCAGCTTTCTGGGGGCGGCGATCCCGACTGCTGCCGTTGATGCGGTGGTGTCCATGCTCAGCTCCTGTCTCGCCGTCGGCGCTTCGTGACGGGTGGAAGGGGCGGTTCACCTGGTCCTGATGGCGTTGACGATGGCCTCGGCGGCGGCGTCGAGCCTGATCCTGCTCGTGTTGATGACCATGTCGTAACGGTCAGGGAGCCGGGGATCCCAGCCGTAGAGCACCTTGGACATCTGCGCACGCACCTCGTCCTCGCGCTCCTGCCGCCGCGCCGCCCGCTCGAGCGGGATGCCCGCCTCCTGCGCGGCCCGCCGGACGCGGTCCTCGAGAGCGCCGGTGAGCAGCACGTGCAGTGTGTTGGGCCTGTCCGCGAGGATGACCGCGGCGTTGCGGCCCACGATGACGCCGCCCTCGTCCGCGTAGGTGCGTACGACCCGGTTGTTCTCCATGACGAGGTCGTACTTCTGCTGCTGGGTGGCGACGACGTCCCGGGTGTCGAAGCCGCCGTAGGCCCCGCCCATCGCCGAGTAGACGGTCGCGAGAACGGCGTTGCGCTCCAACGTGGCGTCTTCTCCCGCCTCCAGGTCCTCGGAGCTGAAGGCCTGGCGGTGGAAGGGGAGGCCCAGCGCCTCCGCCACCCTCTGGCCGACGTAGGTCGCGCCCGCGCCGTAGTGCTCGAAGATCGTGACGACGGGCTTGCTGGAGGCGGTCGGGCCCGCTGCGCGCGTCGGATCCTCCACGGCTGCACGGTCGGACATGGCGACCTCCTCGTCGACGTGCGCTGCCCGCAGGGTAGCGGCCCCCGGTGCATCATGCTCGCGCAGGCCCGTCGCACTCCCGCGGACTGGTTGAGCCCGGCACCACGGGGCCCGGCCCCTCGCGCGACGGGAGGCAGGAGTGGGGTCCGCCTCCGGGACGGGGCCCGCCGGCTGCGCGCGCACTCGCCACGTCGAGGTCCTGTGCGACGACGTCGGACTCTCGTCGCGACGGGGAGACCATCCGCCTAGCATCACCCGCATGGAGACAACGACGTCCGCTTCCCGCAGTCGCATCCTTGACCGCCTTGCCCGACAGCTCGCGCAGCGCGTCGGCGACGGCATGGTCCGGGTCACTGTCGACGGCCCGGACGGCGCCGGCAAGTCGACGTTCTCACGCGACCTCGACGACGCGCTCAGGCCGCTGCTGGGCGACGGCGCCGAAGTGCACCGGTTCAGTGCCGACCACCTGCTCATCCCGATCCAGCTCCGTCGCTCCGAGCGGGCGGCCGACCCGCGCTGGCTCTACGAGAACATCTACGACCTGGAGCAGATCCGCGCCATCGCCGGCGGGGCACCCGACTTCGACGCACGGGACTCCGTGCTCCTCGTCGACGGCATGACCCTCCAGCGGCCCGAGCTCGCAGACCTGTGGGACCTGACCGTCTACCTCACCGTGCCCGAAGAGGTGACCGTCCAGCACATCCTGGCGCTCACCTCCACGCTGGAGGAACCCGACGCAGCAATCGAGGCCCGCTACACCGAACGCTACCTGCCGGCCCTGCGGATCTACGCCGACGCGGTGGACCCCCTGTCCCGCTCCGACATCGTCATCGAGATGAGCGACGTCGAGCGGCCCACCGTCCTGCGGTGGGGCAAGAACTAGGGAAACGCTGAACACGAGATCCTAGTAGATTGCGCGCGATCCTCGACCGGACGGAAGCCTGTCGCAGTCGGCCCGTGCTTGCCTTCGACGCCGAGGTCCTGGCCGTCGTCCGTCAGGTGCGTGGCTGATCGGGCCACGCCGACGGCCGGAGGTCTCGGCGTCGGGGTGCCCCTGATTCTTGTCAGGGTTCGCCCTGGAAGGACCCTCGGACGTGTTCCCTGCGGCGTCTCGCACCCCTGGCGTCGATGTCATGGGAACCTTCTTCGACACCATCCGTCGCTCCGGCTTCCGTCGCGGCCCGGACCGCATCGTCGGCGGCGTCTGCGGGGGTATCGCCCGCGCGGCGAGCCTCAACGTCTGGGCCGTCCGCGTCCTCACGCTCGTCCTGTTCCTCATCCCCGGGATCGGGATCGGCACCTACCTCCTCGCGTGGCTGCTCCTGCCCTCTCAGGACGGCTCCATCCCGCTCGAGAACCTGCTCGCCGGAGGCCGACCGGTCCGCTGACCACGCGGTCAGCCGCACCCCCCAGTTCGGTCCATGTCGACGGAGTCGCGCGCGGTACCGAGCCGACGAGGTCACGCGGTGTCCGGGCTTGAGCACCTCGCCGAGGTGCTCGTCCGTCGTCAGGGCCCGGACCGCCACCGCGGCGATGTCGTCACCGTCGACGAACAGCGGAGCGCTCAGGCCGGGCGTCATCTCCACGGACGTCCCCGGAGCGACTCCCAGAAGGCGGCGCGCACACCGCTCGCGCCCCACGCGTTCGGCTCGATGACGTGGCAGTACCACAGCCCCGGATCGGCGGGGCGTGGGTCGGGCTGGGCGGGGTCGCCCCTGGCCAGGCCGTGCCCGCGGAAGGTGCGGTGGATCTCCGCCACCGCGGCGCCGTGCTCCGCGGCGCCCGCCCGGAGCGCCTCGTTGAGCTCCGCCAGGACGCTGAGAGCCGACGGCCACGGCGGAAGGCCGAGGGCGGCGGCGTTCCCGGTGCCGTCGGTCGGGTCGTAGACGGTCCCCACGACCACCCGCGGGACGGGCGAGAGGCTTCCCAGAACGCCGAGGGTGCGCCGGAGCCCCTCCCGCACCGACGCCACCGCGCGCCGCGCCGCCCGGGTGCGCCCGTAGGCGGCGAGCAGGTCGTTGCCGCCGATCGTCAACGTGACGAGGGACGGTCTCAGCGCCGCCACCCGCGGCACCTGGACCTCGAGGAGCGTCGCCGTCGTGGCGCCGTCGGTGGCGAGGAGGTGGAAGGGCATACCGGCGAGGTCCTTGCCGTGCCAGGCGGGAAAATCGTCGTCGCGGTTGCGCGCGAGCAGGCTCGCCCCGCCGCGCCCGGGCCCGCCCGCGTAGGTGTCGATCGAGATGGAGTCACCCAGGGCGACGTAGGCGCCGGCGTCCTCCACGCCTTCACCAGGCTGCACCGCTATCCCTCCATGCCGGCGGGATGACGCCGCCGCACCCCGCGCCCAGCGGCCGGTGCGCCTCCGTGTCTCGACCGGCACCGGAATGCCCCGGCCCGCCCCCGATCACCGACCCGGCCGAGGTACGGGCGATGTGGCGCTCACGGGAGCCCGCCGCGCAGCACTCCCTCCCGCACAGCCATGCTTCCAGGATGCTCGCATCGAGCGCGCCCGGCCCAGAGCCGCACCAGCGCCGGTCGAGCCTGCCTCACACGGGCTCGACCTCGACCACCGGCAGCTTGTCGAGGCTCCTGGTCATGTTGCTGAGGTGACGCTCCGGCTGCCCCACGGCGAACCGGCGGACCCGCCGGGTCAGCGCCTCGAGGACCGCGAAAGCCTGGAGCCTGGCGAGTCCCTGCCCCGCGCAGCCGTGCACGCCGTAGCCGAAGGAGAGGTGGTCGACCGGGTTCCGGCGGACGTCGAAGGCGTCCGGGTTCTCGTAGTGGCGCGGGTCGCGGTTGCCGGAGCCGAAGAGGATGGCAACCTGCGAGCCGGCGGGGATGAGCGTCCCGTCGACCTCGACGTCCTCCTTGACGAGCCGGCCGAAGGCGTGGACCGGCGCCTCGTAGCGCAGGACCTCGTTGAACGCCGAGGGGATCAGCGACGGATCCTGGCGGAGGAGCTCGTACTGGTCGGGGTGTGCGGCGAGCTGCGCGAGGGCGTTGCCGATCGACGCGATCGTCGTGTCCGTCCCCGCCCCGACGTACTGGTGGATGATGTGGCCGCAGCTCTCGCGCGGGATGTCGCCGCGCTCGCCGGCGTCGAAGATGGCGCGCCCCATGGAGCCCTCGGCCAGGTCCTTTGCCTGCACCTGCAGCGACCACTGGAAGAGCTCGCCGGCGATCGGAAAGTTCTCGACGGTGCGCTGGTTCATCGGGCCGAGCACGTTGAAGGCGGCGTCGGCCCAGCGCAGCATGTTGGCGCGGGCCTCGCCCTGGACACCGATGAGGTCCGCGACGACCTGCAGGGGCAGCTCGCGGGCGAGGTCGTCGATGGCGTCGAAGGATCCGCGCTCGACGAGGCGCGCCACGAGCGCGTCGGCCTTGGCGTCGATGTCGCCCTTGAGCTTGCGGAGCGCACGCGGTGAGAGGTTCTCGGTGAGCGCGCTCCGCAGCGCCTGGTGGTCCGGGGGATCCGTGGCGAGGCTGGTCCCGGCGAGCGCCTGGTTCATCTGGTCGTTGAACGCGACGGCGTTGGAGGAGAAGACGGCCCAGCTGGCCAGCGCCTCGCGGATGTGCTCGTAGCGCGTCAGGGCCCAGACGTCGTTCGTGGGCAGCCGGACCACCGCGGCTTGTTCCCGGAGCTGGGCGAAGTGCGGGTAGGGGTCGAGCAGGACCTCGTCGGCGAAGAGGTCGAGATTGGACGAAGCCAGCGTTTCCACAGTCATCAGGCACCTCGGGGTTGGAAGGAAACCCGCACCGTCGCGGGTCGTCGGGGGTGGGCAGGGTCAGGCGGCGGGCGAGACGGCTGCGGGCGCGGTGGCGCTCAGGCGGCGCAGCCGCGGCACGGGGATCCGGTAGTTGAGCGCGACGGCGGTGCCCGAACCGTCGTCGCGCGCCCAGCGCAGGAGCGCCGCGCCGTCGTGCGGGTCGCCGTCGACGACCTCGGGCGGACCGGCCAGCGGCAGGAAGCCGCTCGCCTTGAGGTTGAGGCCGAACTGCTCGGTCCAGAAGTACGGCTGGAGGTCGAGCTGCGGGGCGTCGTCCCCTCTGACCAGTGCCGTCGCCGCGATCTTGCTCTGCTCGATGGCGCTGGTCCACAGCGGGACGCGGCCGACGCCCCGCCTGGTGAGGATCGTCGCCACGTCCCCCGCCGCGACGACGTCGGGCCGGACCCGCCCACGGGTGTCGACCGTGAGCCTGCCGTCGGTCAGGAGCCCGCTCGTCGCCAGCCACTCGAGGTTCGGGTCGTCGCCGACCGCGCTGACCACGAGCTCGGCCTCGAGGACCGACCCGTCGGCCAGCACCACCTGCGGGTGGCCGCCGGCGTCACGAACCCCGACCGCGTGGGAGGCCGCGTGGCGCAGCCCGTGCCGGTCGGCGGCGGCGGCGAAGACGTCGGACAGGTACGGGCCGAGCTGGTGGACGAGCGGGCGGTCGCGCGAGACGAGCGTGACCTCGCACCCGACGGCGAGGCACCCGGAGGCGATCTCCATCCCGAGCGCGCCGCCCCCGACGACGACCACCGTCGGCCGGCTTGCGAGGCGGCGGCGGAGCGTGACCGCGTCGTCGAGGTTGCGCAGCGTCAGCTCGCCGGCGAGATCGCCCCGCCCCAGGCGCCGGGCCCGCGAGCCCGTGGCGATGACGACCGCGTCGTACGGGAGGCCGGTGCCGTCGCCGAGCACCACGACCTTGCGCTCGACGTCGAGCCGCGACGCGCGCACGCCGAGGATCTCAACCGCCTCGTGGGTCGGAGCGGGCAGGTGGTGTGACGTCATGTCGTCGGCGTCGAGGAGCGCGGCCTTCGACAGGGCGGGGCGGCTGTACGGCGCGTGGCGCTCGTCGCCGACCACCGTGAGCTCGCCGTCGAACCCGGCGGCCCTCAGGGAGTCGCTCGCGGTGAGGCCGGCGATGCCGTTGCCGACGACGACGACGCGCCTCAGCGGTCGGGTGCTCATGCGATCCGGAGCGCGGCGACGGGGCAGACCCGCACCGCGGCCTTCGCGGCGTCGAGCTCGGCGTCGACGGTCTCGACGTCCAGGACGAGCTCGCCGTCGTCGTCGAGGTGCATGAGCTGCGGCGCGGCCTCCTCGCACAGGCCGTGGCCCTCGCAGCGCGGTCGGTCGAGGATGATCTTCATTGGTCCCTCCACTGGGCGTGGTCGCGGCGTTGCCGACCCTGCTTTACACAGAAGTGTGTAGCTTGCCACAGTGTCAGGCAAATGAATACTTGGCATCACCTACATGCACCGAGTGAAAGTTGGGTCGGGGATGGCGACGACGCCGGGACTGAGCTGGACGATCAAGGACAGCCTGGTGTCCTATGTCGAGGCGCTCGACGACGGGATGGTCGAGGCGCTCGCTCCCGCCTCCCGCTCGGCGGCCGGCTTCTGGTTCCCCTTGGCCGGGGAGGCGGCCGGCTCCGAGGTCGGGAGCATGAGCGTGGAGCTCCTCGGGACCGTGCGCCTCACCGGGCACTGGGGCGCCCTGGACGTCGAGCTGCGCGATCCGCGCGTGGAGCTTGACGGCCGGCGCGGGACGCTGCTGATCCGTGACCGCGCGAGCCGAGACCCGCAGAAGATGGTGCCCTTCGCCGAGCTCGCGGTCGGCCGCCACGAGTGCGCGGACGACGGCTCCTCGCACGTCGAGGCAACGGCGTCGCTGACCGGCCACGGGCGGCTCCTGCTCGGCGGTCAGTACCGTGTCGGGGAGCCGCTGAGCCCGCTCCGCATGTCGCTGCCGCCGCGCCGTGGTTAGCGCCCGCGACGCGTCCGCATCGGACGCGGACCTCGCCCGCCTGGCGTCGGTCAACCTCAACCTGCTGGTGCCGCTCCTCGCCCTCCTCGAAGAGCGGTCGGTGACGCGGGCGGCGGCCCGAGTCGGAATGTCGCAGCCCGCGATGAGCCACGCGCTGCGCCGGATGCGGCGTCTCATGGGCGACGACCTCGTCGTGCGGCAGGGCAGCAGGATGACGCTCACCCCGCGGGCCGTGACCCTCCTGGGGCCGTTGCGGCGCGCGCTGCACCAGACCGCGCAGGTCGTCAGCTCCGCACCGTTCGATCCGGCCGTCGACCGCCGGGTGATCACCGTGGCGATGACGAGCAGCACGGCCCTCGTCATCGGCAGCAGGGTGGTGAACCTGCTGGCGGAGCGTGCGCCGAACGCGGCGCTCCGGCTGCGCATCGCGACGACGCCGTCCAGCGAGATGTTCACCGAGGATGGGGCCGACCTGGTGCTCCTCTCCGAGGGCTCCGCCTCGCCTTACCCCCGTGAGCGCCTGTACGACGACCGATGGGTGGTCATCGCGAACTCGGGCGCCCCGGCGGCCGCGAGCGCCACCGAGCTGCTGTCGACGCTGCCGCACATCGCCTTCGACGCGTCGCCGCGCCGGTACCGTCCCTACGAGGTTCTCGACGCGCAGGGAGTGACCTACACCGTCCGCCACCGCGTCACCGACAACCTGCTGATCCCGGAGCTGGTCGCCGGTGCCGGCGGGGTGGCCCTTCACCGGTACCGGGCTGCCACCGCCATGAGCCACCTGAACCTGCGCGTCGAGGAGTTCCCCTTCCCGATCCCGACCCTCGGCATGGACATGGTCTGGAACCCGTGGCTCGCCGACGACCAGTTCAAGAGCTGGCTGCGCGGGATCTTCCTCGAGGCCGCCGAGTCGCTGTAGGGGTCGGCGCCGGCGGACGGACGACGTCGTGTGGCGCACCCGCGTCGCCCGTCCCGGGCCGACGTCACCGGGAACCGACGACGGCAGAGCCGGCGTCGGCCGGGCGAGAAGGACCGCGGCGCCACCGGTCACCGGGCTTTGTGACGTAGTGCGTGATCACGTGGCGCCAGGGGATGACGGCGAGAACGATGACGACCCAGAGGCAGGCGAAGGCCGTCTCCCAGGTGGCCGGGTCCATGCGGTCGGCGGTCCACAGCGGCAGCGCCACGACGGCGAGCCAGATCAGCTTCCAGGCCGTCTCGAACAGCAGCAGGGGCAGCAGCTGCACCGGGTACCGGATCCCCAGGAGGGCCAGGAGCGACATCGCGACGAGCATGCAGACGACGACGCTGTCCATGAGGGGCCACGGCTGGGCGTGGTTGACGAGCACCGGCCACTGCGTCACGGCGAGCCCGACCGCGATGATGAGGTACCCGACCCTCAACGCGTAGAGGCGCCACAGCGGCACCCGGTCCGCCGGCGTGGTGCCCTTCGCGTGGTTTCCTCCTGTACGTGCCAGCCGGCGCGGCGTCGCGCCCACAACGGAATTCATCACAGCTCTCCTTCGACTCGTGTTGACCTCGCTGCGACCGTCGGGGTCGACCGCAGGGTGATGACCTCGTGACCGCGCAGCGCCTCCAGGAAGGGCTGGAAGCTGCCGGTGACGAGGCAGCGCACGATCGGGCCGTCGGTCTCGACCTCGCTGACGCCGGCCGCCCACCCGATCTGCCGGACGGGCGGCCGGCCGACGAATCGAACCTCGACCCGCTGGGTGGGATGTTCGGCGCTCACGGACACGACGCTAGGGAGGGCACCGGGCGCTGCCATCAGTGGAATCCCGGGTCGGGTACTGAATGAAGTGGTGTGGAGCGCCCGGGGACCGCAGTACCTTCGGTCCTGTGCCCAGTTCCGCCCACCGGTTGGGCAACCTGCCCGCCGAGGCGACGAGCTTCGTCGGCCGCCGCCACGAGCTGGCCGACGTCAGGAAGAAGCTGACGGCCGGGCGTCTGGTCAGCCTCGTCGGGCCGGGCGGCGTGGGCAAGACCCGCCTCGCGGTGCGCGCCGCGACCGACCTCAGGCGCGGATTCCCCGGCGGTGCCTGGTTGGTCGAGCTCTCCGAGCTCCGGGACCCGGGGCTGGTCGGCAACGCCGTCCTGGCCGCCCTCGACCTCCGCGACCAGGCCGCGGTCGAGCCGGTGGCCCTGCTCCGTTCCTACCTCGAGGACAAGGAGCTGCTGCTGATCCTCGACAACTGCGAGCACCTGCTCGACGCCGCCGCACAGCTCGTCGGCGACCTCCTCGCGTCGGCGCCCGGGGTGCGGGTGCTGGTGACCAGCCGGGAGCCGCTCTCGGTGGCCGGTGAGCACGTGGTCCCGGTCCCGCCGCTCCAGCTCCCCTCTCCCCACCCCGGCGAGCCGCTCGCCCGCCTCCGCGAGAACGAGGCGGTCAGGCTCTTCGCCGACCGGGCGGAGGCAGCGTCGGGGAGCTTCGAGCTGGTCGCCTCCAACCGGGCGGCGGTCGTCGACCTGTGCCGCCGGCTCGACGGGCTGCCCCTGGCGATCGAGCTGGCGGCGGTCAGGACGCGGGCGCTGACGCCCGAGCAGATCCGCGACCGCCTGAGCGACCGGTTCGTCCTGCTCACGGGCGGCAGCCGGGCCGCGCTCTCGCGCCACCAGACCCTGCGCACCACCATCGAGTGGAGCTACGACCTGCTGGCGCCGGCCGAGCGGACGCTGCTGTCGCGGCTGTGCGTGTTCGCGGGTCGTTTCACGCTGGAGGACGTCGAGGCGGTGTGCTGCTCAGACGACGTACCGGTGGCGAGCGCGCTGGACCTGGTGTCGTCGCTGCTCGACAAGTCGCTGGTGATCCGGGAGGACGCGGCCGGTGCCGCCTGCTACCGGATGCACGAGACGATGCGGGAGTACGCGCGTCTCGAGCTGCGCGAGGCGGGCGAGGTCGCCGTCGTCGAGGAGCGCTGCGCCGAGTACTACCTCTCGCGGTGCCGGCGCTTCGCGGCGGAGGGACGGCACCGGCTCCTCGAGTGGCTCCCTTGGATGGAGCTGGAGATCGACAACGTACGAGCCGTCCTCCGCAGGTGCCTGGACCAGGACGACGCTCGACGGGGCATCGAGCTGGCCACCTGCCTGATCTGGTACTGGGTCACGCGCGCGACGACCGAGGGCGTGCGCTGGCTCGACGAGCTGCTCGCCCTAGCCCCAGCCCCTGCCGGCCAGCCATGGCCGTACTTCGCCCGTGGGTTCCTTGCCGTGCTGCAGAGCGACCCGGGGGCTGCGGCGCCGGTGCTCGAGCGCGGCGTCACCGCGGCCCGGTCAGCGCACCAGCCGGCCGCGCTGGCGCAGTCGCTCGCCATGGCCTCGATCGCCGCGAGCATGTCCGGTGATCGGGCGTCCTCGAGACGGCTGCTCGGTGAGGCCCGCGTCGCCGCCGGCGGGCTGGACGACGTCGGGGCGACGCTCATGCTGCAGCAGGCGCGCGCGCTCAACGGGCTCCTCGACGGCGATCTCGACGCCGTCAGGTCCGCGGCTTCGGACGGTGCCCGCCTGAGCCGCGCGGCGGGCGACCTGTACAGCCTGGGCATGATGCTGATGAACCAGGGCTTCGCCGCGTTGATGTCCGGGGATCGTCGTGAGTCCGAGCGGCGGTTCGCCGAAGGTCTCGGCATCGCCCGTCAGCTCGACGACCGGGTGGCCCAGTGCTACCTGATCGGCGGGCTCGCCTGCTGCGCAGGCCCCCGCGAGCCGCGGCTGGCCGCGCAGCTCTTCGGGGCGATGGAGCGCCTGCGCGCCGAGGTGGGAGCCAGCGTCAACCCGGGCATGGCCGGCGCACTTGCGCACGCCAGGGCATCGGTGGAGGCGGTGCTCGGCGCGTCGAGGTTCGCGGCGGACTTCAAGGCGGGTCAGCAGCTCAGCCGAGATGCCGCATCGCGGCTCGCACTTCGTGAGGCTCCGCCTCCGGCCACCCCGCCGTCACGTCGTGGCGGCGGAGTTCTCGGGCAGCGCGAGACCGATGTCGCGCGGCTGGTGGCCGACGGCCTGAGCAACAAGGAGATCGGCGTGCGGCTGTTCATCTCCGAACGCACCGTCGAGAGCCACGTCCGCAACATCCTCAACAAGCTCGGCTTCAGCACCCGGGCCCAGATTGCCGGGTGGATGGCCGCTCCGGACGAGCAGTGAGATCACCGATAGGTTCTGACGAAAGGCGCTCATGGCAGGCCCGCTGCTCGCGACCAAGCTCCACGTCCCCAGGCTCCGACGCGGCCTGGTGCCACGTCCGAGGCTGATCGAGCGCCTGGGCGGTGGGGGAGAGCCGGCGCTCACGCTCGTGTCGGCTCCAGCCGGGTTCGGCAAGACGACGCTGCTGACGGAGTGGCTGGCAACCGCTCCCGCCGATGGCCGGTCCGTGGCGTGGCTCTCGCTCGACCAGCGTGACAACGATCCGGCGTTGTTCTGGACGTACCTGGTCGCCGCGCTGGAGACGGCGGCTCCCGGGGTCGGTGGAGGTGCGCTCGCCCTCCTGCAGTCCTCGCCCTCGCAGGTCGACGCCGTCCTCGCGACACTGCTCAACGACCTCCACGCCGTCGCGCACGACGTCGTGCTCGTGCTCGACGACTACCACGTCATCAGCTCTCGGGACGTGCACGACGGGATGGGGTTCTTGCTGGAGCACCTTCCCCCGCACATCCACCTGGTGATCGCCGGCCGTGCCGACCCCGGGTTGCCTCTGTCGCGGCTGCGCGGGCGCGGCGAGCTCGTCGAGATCCGCGCCGCCGATCTGCGCTTCACGCGCGACGAGGCCGCGGAGTACCTCACCGGGCAGATGGGGCTGGTGCTGACGGCGCCAGATGTGGCGGCGCTCGAGGGGCGCACCGAAGGGTGGATCGCCGCGCTCCAGCTGGCGGCGCTGTCGCTGCAGGGCCGGGAGGACGTAGCGGGTTTCATCGAGGGCTTCGCCGGGGACGACCGCTACATCGTCGACTACCTGGTCGAGGAGGTCTTGCAGCGTCAGCCCGACGACGTGCGTAGCTTCCTGCTGCAGACCTCCATCCTGAGCCGGCTCAACGGCTCGCTCGGTGATGCCGTCACCGGCCGCGGCGGCGGCAAGGCCATGCTGGAGGCTCTCGATCGAAGGAACCTGTTCCTGGTCCCGCTCGACGATCGGCGCCGGTGGTATCGGTATCACCATCTCTTCGCGGACGTGCTGCAGGCGCGCCTGCTGGACGAGCAGCCCGACGACGTCTCTCAGCTCCACCGGCGGGCGAGCGAGTGGTACGAGCAGAACGGCGAACCGTCCGAGGCGATCCGTCACGCGATGGCCGGCAAGGACTTCGAGCGGGCGGCGAACCTCGTCGAGCTGGCCGTCCCGGCGATGCGCCAGGACCGGCAGGAAGCCACGCTGCGCCGCTGGCTCGAGGCCCTTCCCGATGCGTTGATCCGGATCCGGCCCGTACTGAGCCTGACGCATGCGGGCACCCTGCTCATGTACGGCGAGCTGGAGGGCGTGGAGACGCGCCTGCGCGACGCCGAGCGATGGCTGGAAACGACGATGGAGGCGGAGGACTCGTCCTCGTCCGGTGCGGGCGTCGTCGTGGACGACGCGGTCATGCGGACCGTCAGCCTCGAGATCGCCGTCTATCGCGCGGCGCAGGCGAGGGTGCGCGGGGACGTGCTCGGCACCATGACGCATGCCCGGCGTGTGCTCGAGCTCGTCGGTGAGGACGACGCGGTCGAGCGAGGATCGGCAGCCGGCCTGCTCGGACTGGCGTACTGGACGACCGGCGAGCTCGATGCAGCGCACCGTTGGTGGTCCGAGGCCGTGGCGAGCCTGGCGAAGGCAGGGCACCACTCCGACACGCTCGGGTGCGCCATCGCCCTGGGTGACATCCGCGTCGCCCAGGGACGTCTCCACGACGCGATGAGCTGCTACGAGCGGGGGCTGAGGGTGGCGACCGCCCAGGGCGCGCCTGCGCTCAGGGGGGCGGCGGACATGCACGTGGGCATGAGCGGCCCGCTCTGCGAGCGCAACGAGCTCGATGCCGCGCTGCGGCACCTGGTCACCAGCCGGGAGCTGGGCGAGCATGCCGGCCTACCGCAGAACCGGCATCGCTGGCGGGTGGCGATGGCCCGGGTGCTTCAGGCCCAGGGCGACCTGGCCGGCGCACTGGAGCTGCTCGACGAGGCAGAGGGCCTGTACACGAGCGACATGTTCCCCGACGGGCGCCCTATCGCGGCACTGCGCGCGCGGGTGTGGATCGCGCAGGGCAGGGTCGGCGAAGCGCTCGCCTGGGCGCGTGACCGAGGCCTCTCGGTGGAGGACGACCCGTCCTACCTTCGCGAGTTCGAGCACATCACCCTGGCCAGGGTGCTCCTGGCCCGGTCCGCGGCAGAGGGCGAGGAGCGCTCCCTTCACGAGGCGGCCCGGCTCCTGGAGCGACTCCTGCGCGCGGCGGAAGATGGCGGGAGGACCGGCAGCGTCATCGAGATCCTGGTGGTGCAGGCGCTCGCCCACCGGGCGCGGGGGGACGTCCCTGCTGCGCTCGCCTCGCTGCGACGCGCGACAGCGCTCGCGGAGCCTGAGGGCTACGTCCGGGTGTTCGTCGATCAGGGCTAGCCCATGGCCTCGCTGCTGAGCGCGCTCGCGAAGCAGGGGAGCGTGACGGGCTACGTCCGTCGACTCCGGGCGGTCGCCACCAGCACCGGGAACGACACCCCAGCCGGCCAGGGGCTGGTCGACCCCCTGAGCGAGCGGGAGCTCGAGGTGCTGCGGCTGCTCCGGACGGACCTGAACGGCCCGGAGATCGCTCGCGAGCTCGTGGTGTCGCTGAACACCGTGCGGACCCACACCAAGAACATCTACGCCAAGCTCGGTGTGAACAGCCGTCGGGCCGCGGTCCGCCGGGCTGCGGAGCTCGAGCTGTCGTAACCCGGCGCGTCCCGCCCCCCTGGCGACGCTTTGTCCCGGCAGGCGAACAGATGCTCCGGACCCCAGTGCTTCTGGACCCGTCCCGCCGCGCCCGCCATCTGCTGGCCGAGGTTCACCACACCCATCACCACATGTGGTGATCCGCTCTCATCAGGTCCGCTCCTACGTTGCGGTCGAAAGGTCCGTCGGCCCCCGTCCACACGGCGGCCAAGAGCAGGGGGAGCACCATGAGCGGCTCGTCGACCGGAAGTCACGACCAGCCAGCCGGGTACGAGATCCGCGTCAGGGGGCACCTCGGTTCGGGGTGGGCCGCGTGGTTCGACGGTCTGCGCCTGACCGGCGAGAACGACGGGACCACCGTGATCCGCGGCCCGCTGGCGGACCAGGCGGCCCTGCACGGCGTGCTGCAGAAGGTCCGGGACATGGGCCTGCCGCTGCTGTCCGTCACCGAGGTCGACGCCGACGAGCCCGAAGCGCCCACCACCGGGCCCCGCTAGGGCGTGTCTCCCAATAGTGGGGCCGGTGGACTGAAACGCTGCGGTGGTGTCACGTTATGCCGTGCTGACGGATGCCCAGTGGGAGTTGATCGAGCCGTTGATGCCGTCCTCGGAGGGCCGTCGGGGACGGCGGTTCCGGGACCACCGCGCGGTGGTGGAGGGCATCGTCTACCGCTACCGCACCGGGATCGCTTGGCGGGACCTGCCCGAGTGCTTCGGCCCGTGGCAGACGGTGTGGAAGCGGCACCGCCGCTTCAGCGGCGACGGGACCTGGGACAAGATCCTCACCGCCCTGCTCGCGCAGGCGGATGCGGCGGGACTGGTCAACTGGGAGGTGTCGGTGGACTCCACGATCAACCGTGCCCACCAGCACGCCACGAACCTCCCGAGGGACACAGGGGGAGCTGTCGAATTACATGAAACCCGGCGAGGAGCCGCTTGACCACGCCATCGGCCGCTCCCGCGGCGGACTGAGCACGAAGATCCACCACGTCTGCGACGGCAACATGCGCCCGCTGGTGATGGTGCTCGGGCCAGGGCAGGGCGGGGACTCGCCAATGTTCGAGCACCTGATGAACTCTGTGAGAGTGCCCAGGCTGGGTCCTGGGCGGGCCCGGACCACGCCGGTGCGGGCCCTGGCCGACAAGGCCTACTCCTCCAGGGCGAACCGGGCGCTGCTGCGCCGGCGCGGCATCCAGGCCGTCATCCCCGAACGCTCCGACCAGATCGCCAACCGCAAACGTCGCGGGTCCAAGGGCGGCCGGCCCGTCACCTACGACGAAGAGGCCTACAAGCGGCGCAACGTCGTCGAACGCTCCTTCAACGTCTTCAAGCAGTGGCGCGCCCTGGCCACCCGCTACGACAAGCTCGCGCTGACCTACCGCGGCGGCGTCGTCCTGCGAGCGATCACCATCTGGCTCAAGGCATTAAGAGACACGCCCTAGCCCACCATCCACGAGGAGACCGACATGATCACCACCGCCCGCACCCCGGCAGCACGGGAGCGAGTCCCGATGAGCGCAGCGCGGAAGACCGCGCTCGTCGCCGGCGGGCTCTACCTGCTCACCTTCGTCTCGATCCCGACCCTCGCTCTCTACGGCCCGGTGAAGGGTCCGGGCTACATCGCCGGCCCCGGCCCCGACAGTGCGGCCCTCCTCGGCGGCCTCCTCGAGACGATCGTGGCCCTGGCCTGCATCGGCACTGCCGTCGCGCTGTACCCGGTGGTCAAGAGGCAGAACGAGGGGGTCGCGCTGGCCTTCGTCGGCGCGCGCGTGCTGGAGGCCGCCACGATCTTCGCCGGCGTCGCGAGCCTCCTGACGATCGTGAGCCTGCGGCAGGCCGGCGCTGGAGCCGACGCGCTGGTCACCGGCCAGGCGCTGGTCGCCCAGTACGACTGGCTGTTCCGGCTCGGCCAGGGCATCCTTCCCGCCGTCAACGCCCTGTTGCTCGGCTCCCTGCTGTACAGGTCCGGCCTGGTGCCGCGCGTTCTGCCCCTGGTCGGACTGATCGGGGCACCGCTGCTCCTCGCCTCCCAGGCCGCCACGGTGCTCGGCCTGTGGGGACCGGTGTCCGTGCTGGCGGCGGTCGCCGTCCTCCCGATCGCGCTCTGGGAGCTCTCGCTTGGCGTCTACCTGGTCGCCAGGGGCTTCAGGCCCTCGCCCATCGCCACCGACCTGGCCGGACCCGCCCGATGAGGGCCGCGGTGTACCGACGATTCGGCGCTCCGCGGGTCGTGCGGGTCGAGGAGGTGCCCCGGCCGTCCCTCGGCCCCGATGACGTCCTCGTCAGGGTTCACGCGAGCACGGTCAGCGCCGCCGACCACCGCGCCCGTAGCCGCGACGTCCCGAAGGGTTTGGGGATGCTGGCCGCGGTCGGGATCGGGCTGTTCCGACCACGCCACCGGGTGCTGGGCATGGACGTCGCAGGCGTGGTCGAGGCGGTCGGCGCGAAGGTCACGAGGTTCGCACCCGGGGACGAGGTGATCGCGATGCTCGGCGACAGGTTCGGCGCTCACGCCGAGTACGCCCGCGTGCCGCAGGACGGCGCCATCACCGCCAAACCCCGCACCATGACCTTCGAGGAGGCCGTGACGCTCGTCTTCGGAGGGATCACGGCACGAGGCTTCCTCAACCAGGTGGCGCTCGAGCCGGGTGCCGCGGTGCTCGTCAACGGGGCGTCGGGCGCGGTCGGGACGGCGACCGTACAGCTCGCCAAGCACGCGGGCGCGCACGTCACCGCCGTCTGCAGCGGCGCCAACGGGGACCTGGTGACCTCCCTGGGCGCCGACCGGGTGATCGACTACACCACCGAGGACTTCACCGCCGAGGCCACCACCTACGACGTCATCGTCGACTGCGTCGGCAACGTGCCCTTCGAGCGGCTCGAGGCCTGCGTCGAGCCGGGCGGGGCGCTGCTGCAGGTGATCGCCGACCTGCAAGGAGTGCTGCGCGCGTCGGGCCGCAGCCGAAGGAGCGGCAAGCTGGTCACCGCGAGCGTCGGCAGGTACCGGGCCGCGGACCTTGCCCACCTGGTCGAGCTGGCCGAGTCCGGGCGCTACCGCGCGGTCATCGACCGCACCTTCGACCTCACCGACATCGCCGAGGCGCACGCCTTCGTCGACACGGGGCGCAAGAGAGGCAACGTCGTGCTGACGGGCCTCGTCGACCGGCGTTCTGCCGGTCGTGCTTGGCGGACGGGATGAGTCTCGGCCCGGCCGCACGACCCCGGGTGCCGAGCCGCTGCACCCGTGGAATCTTGTGCGGATGAAGTGGCGCAGAAGCGGCGTCTCGCGCACGCAGTCCGCTCACCCTCTGGTTGCCGGGCAGGACGACGCGGGCGCCGTGATCGCTCCGGTCCCCGGCAGCCCGCAGACTCTCGCGACCGCCTCGTCGGGGGACGAGCGTGCGCGCCCGGGGCCGTGGCGCGACGGCCTGGGCATGGCGGCTGTCCGGAGCGCGCAGATGCTGCTGGTGCTCGCCCTCATCACCTGCGCCGTGATAGCTCTCCGCGAGCTCAAGGTGCTGGTGATCCCTCTGCTGATCGCGATCGTCCTGGCCGCGGCCCTCAGCCCGGTGGTCCGGTTCCTCCGGCGCAAGGGCTGGCCCGACGCCGTGGCCACCTGGACGACACTGATCGCAGGGGTCGGCGGGCTGGCGGTGGTGCTGTGGCTGGTCGGCCGCGGGATCAACCGCGAGTCCGACGAGCTGATCGAGGGCGCCACGACGGGTCTCGACGAGCTGGAGTCCTATCTGCTCGAGGGACCGCTGGCGATCACCGACGAGCAGCTGAGGACAGCGCGGCAGGCCGTCACCGACTTCCTCACCAGCGAGCAGGTCCGGGGCGGCGCGGTCGCGGGTGCCACGGCCGCCTTCGAGGCCGTGGCCGGGCTGCTGCTCGGCGTCGTCGTGCTGTTCTTCCTGCTCAAGGACGGCCGACGGATCTTCGCCTTCCTCCTCCAGCCGTTGGACGCGCGGACCCGGGAACGATCGTGGCACGTCGGACGCCGCTCGGTCGACGTGCTCGGCGGCTACGTGCGCGGGACGGCGATCGTTGCCCTCGTGGACGCCGTCGTCATCGGCGTGGCCCTGCTCATCATCGGCGTCCCGCTCGTCCTGCCCCTCGCGACGATCGTCTTCCTCGGCGCGTTCATCCCACTTGTCGGAGCCACCCTCGCTGGTGTGCTCGCCGCACTCATCGCCCTTGTTGCCAACGGTCCGGTGGCAGCCCTCATCGTCGTGGCGGTGGTCGTGGCGGTGAACCAGCTGGAGGGCGACCTGCTGGCGCCCGTCGTGATCGGCAGGGCGCTCGCCCTTCACCCGCTGGTGATCCTGTTCGCCCTGACGGCCGGCACCATCCTGTCCGGCATCGTCGGCGCACTTCTCGCCGTGCCGATCACAGCAGTGGCCTGGGCCGCGGTGAAGGAATGGTGGGCCACCCGTCCCGACACCGCGACGAAACCCGCGGAACTCAGCGGCTGAGCCGCGTGCCGCTCCGCGGGCTCCGTTGCCGCGGACCCGGGCACCGAGCCGGCGGTGGCGGGAGCGAGTGGCGGAGGAGTCGGTGCTGTCCGGTGCTGGGCGAGCCGCAGGGTGGCTAGGCAGGTCGCGCCGTCGTCGGTGGTGGCGAAGCCGGCCGCGCCCGTGAGCCCGTCGTGGCCGACGTTCACGCGGATGGTGTGGAGGACGCACGGCGCCTAACGTGATCAACCAGGGATGACCGAGCGGCTCGGGGTGGCCACGCCATGCGATACAGCCGATCGACCGCCGCGGCTCGCCGCCGACGGGCCGGACGGGGGTCGGAACCGAGTCCGACGAGGCGGCTGTGGCGAGCCCTGGCGCCGCACGCCCGCCCGGGGGGCCGCTGACCGAGCGGATACTCGCGCGGATGCCCGGGCCCCGGCAGGTGTGGGTGATCGCGTGGGCCGCTGTGCCGTGGCTGAACGTCGCCGCCATCGTGGTGGCAGGCGCGGCCCCGTGGGCCGCGACCGGCGTCCCGGCGGCCGAGGTGTTCAACCGGGTCGCGGTCACCTCCGCGGTGCTGCTGTCCCTCTGGGGCGCGGCGCGGATCTCTCGCGAGCTCCGGCGGCTCCAGCTGGACCTGTCGAACGTGGTCGACCAAGACGCGCCGGACGTCGAGAGGCTCTTCCGCGGCGTCGACAGCGTCGCAGGACCGATCGGCCTGGTGCTGGCGGTCGGGATCGTGCTGCCGCTGGACGAGGCGCTGCGCGGCGAGCCGGCGGCCGCGATCCTGCAAGGCGTCACCTGGCTGGTGATCGGGATCCCGTTGGGCACCGCCCTGTGGGCCTACCTGGTCCTGCAGGCCGGACTGGTCCGTCTCGGGCGCGGGCACCTGACGCTCCAGGGCTACCACGGCGATCGGAGCCTGGACCTGCGGTCGGTGGGGGAGGTGGCATTCACCGCGTTCTGGATGCTCTTCGGCAGCGTGGGACCGCTCGTTCTCACCGCGCACACCGACCGGCCCGGCGCCCTGGTGGGGACGATCGTGCTGGCCGTCGGCCTCGTGCTGTTCTTCCTGTCCCTGCGGGACGTGCACCGTCAGATGGTCCTCGTCAAACGGCGCGAGCTCGATCGTGCCCGGCTCCTGTACCAGGAGGCGTACCGACGGGTGCAGCACGAGCCGACACTTGAGATGCTCCAGCAGCAGTCCGGACTCCTCGGCGCCGCCGAGGCGCTGGAGAAACGCGCCGAGCGCATCCAGGAGTGGCCGTTCAACGAGGCGACCTTCGCGCGGGTCGTGACCATCGCGTCAAGCGCCTCAGCCGCCATCCTCGCCCGTCTCGTCCTGACCCCCGCCGGTCTCTAGAGGCTGCTCATCGCCGTCATGGACACGGGTGGTGTCCGCCTTGACCGACTTGAATCGGCGAAGCTCCGGAAGGCGTCGTCGCGAGATCGTGGGCCGGAGCCTGAACGGGCGTGGATCGCGGACTGCGCGTCTTCACGGGGAGGGCACGTCAGCCGACCAGCTCGTCCGGCACGAGCCGCACGAAGTGGCCGTGGTACGTGTCGGCGTGCGCCGTAGTCTTGCCCGCTCGGTCCGGTGCGTCGTAGGTGAGGGAGATCCGGAACCGGCCCTCGCGGCCGTCGAGCTCGTGCACGTGGCAGCTCCCGCCGGGACCTTCCACCGGGCGATCGCCTCCGCGTCGACGAGTGCGCGGTAGACCCTCGCTCGCGGCGCGGCCACGTGACGGCTGACCCTGGTCGTGCTCATGTCATGCTGGCACGCCGCTCCTGGACCGTGGGCGGGGTCCCGGGCGAACACTCGACCTCCCACCCCGAACGTGCTCACCACGACGGCCGGACAGGCCTACGCTCCAAAACGAGGGCACATCCGCCCCGCCGAGCGCGAGGCGGCGGAGACCTCCACCCCCAGGAAGTGAGGCAGATCGATGGGCCACTACTTCTACAAGCTGATCCCGCCGCGCCCGACCTTCCCCGGGGACATGACCGAGGCCGAGGGCAAGATCATGGAGGCCCACTTCAGGTACTGGGCGGGATTGAACGACGCCCGGACGGCGGTCGCGTACGGCCCTGTCCTGGACCCGAGCGGCACCTACGGGATCGCCGTCCTCGAGGTGGATGACGAAGGGTCCGCTCGTAGCATCGCGGAGAACGACCCGGCGATCGGCTCCACCGCGGGCTTCAGCTACGAGCTCCACCCCATGGTGGACGCAATCGTCCGGCCCTGAGCATCACTTGCCGCGCAGCTCGAGACGGGGCCGTCCGTGTCGCTCCACGCGGAAGAATCGGGGCAGCCGGGTGCACCGAGCGGCGTCCTCCTGCACGGCGTCGGTGCGAGCGGCTGGATGTGGTGGAGACAGGTTCCCGCTCGATCGGGTCGTCATCAGCGGTGTCACCGCCGAGCCCTGGCCCCGTCGGTACCTGCTGCGACCGCAGCTCTGGCTCACCTCGGCGGTCACGCGGAGCCGGGGGGCTCGTCGACGCGCAGGCGCGGTCGCCGGGGCTCCCGCCGGACGCCCGCGCCGCGTTCACCCATAACCTGCGTGCGATGTCCCCCGAGAGGTACCGGCGCATCGCCACCGAGGTGGCCCGCTTCCGCTTGCCGCCCCCGCTCCGCCGGGCCCGCACGCCGACGCTGGTCATGGCCAGCGGCGACGAGTCCACGGTCATCAAGCAGGCGGTGATCGCGATCCCGGAGGTCAGGCCGACTGCGCAGGGGCGGTACGCCCCGCGGCTGGGCCACGCCTGGAACGTCGAGGCGCCCGACCTCTTCACCGCCACCGTGCGCGCCTGGACCGCTGAGGCTCCGTTGCCGGCCGAGCTGGAGCCTCCGGCCGGCGGTGATGTACCTCCTCGGCTTGCGGGACGGCCGCGGCGCGGGGCTCGTGGCGAGCCGGTGCTGCCGATCAGGCCGCCCAGCCCCCGGACGGGGAAGCCCGGCGCCCGGGCGGCAGCACCACCGCGACGGTGGTCACCGTCGCGGGATGCCCGCGCCCGGTGGCCGCAGTACCGTGAGAGCTGGAGGTCCGCCCATGACCGCACCACACGCCCCCGCCGCGCCGTCCGGTCCGACGCTGGGCGCCAGCCTCGGCAACCTGCTCCGGGCCGCGGCCGGGTACGCCGCCACGAGGGCGTCGGGACGGGTCGGCAAGGTCGTCGGGCGGCTGGAGGGCGTGGCCGAGGACGTGACCGAGGAGGTCGAGGAGATCGCCGACGGGGTGACCGAGCCCCAGGGCGCAGTGGGTACCGCCGTGACCCAGGGCGTCGAGGCCGCGGTGAGCGGCGGGAACCCGGTGCTGGCGGGCCTCAAGGGCGCCTGGCAGGGGCTGGACGGCAAGCTCAAGGTCGCGATCGTCCTCGGGCTGGTGCTGCTGCTGCTCCTCGCACCGGTGGTGCTGGTGCTCCTGCTGCTCGCCCTGCTGGTCGCAGGGGTCGTGGCCGCCGTCCGCTCCGCCACGCGCTGACCCCTGCCGGGCCGAGCGCCGTCTACCCTGCCGAGCCGTCGCGGTCGGCCTCCAGCTCGGCGATGAGCGTCTCGGCGTCGTACGGGCCCACCTGCCTGCGCGCGCCGACGAAGAAGGTCGGGGTGCCCCGCGCCCCGCTGGCTCGGCGCTGGCGGCGTCCTCCCGGAGCCGGGCGGCGTGCCGATGCTCGTCCACGTCCCGGAGGAAGTGCTCGACGTCGAGCCCGAGGTCCGCTGCATAGCCGGCGAGGTCCTCGAGCTCGAGCTGGTGCTGGTGCGCGAAGAGCACGGCGTGCATTCCCAGAAGCGGCCCTGGGCGCCGGCGGCCGCCGCCGCGGCGGCGGCGAGCTCGGCGTGCGGGTGGACGTCGGGCAGCGGCAGGTGCCGGAAGACGTAACGCAGGTCCGGCCCGAAGTGCCCTCGCACCTCGCGCTCCACGCCCGTCGCCCGGCCGCAGAAGGGGCACTCGAGGTCGCCGTACTTCACCGAGCGTCAGCCGTGCGGTGGACGGCCCCCGCAGGTGGTCCCGATCGCGATCAGGACCCCGATCGTCGCCTGCTCCTGGAGGTCCGGCGAGTCGAGGGCGAGCCCGATGATGAGGAGCGCCACGGTGAAGCCGATGCCCGACAGCGCGGCGCCGCCGAGCGGTTGCCCGGGCCCCACGCCCTGCGCAGCCGGCCCAGGCGGAGCCGGGCCGCGCCGAGCGCACCGACGCCGATGCCCGGGAGCTTCCCCGCGACGAGCCGGCGACCACGCCCCAGTTGACCGCGGAGCTCAGGGCCTCGGCGAGCTGCCCGCCGCGCAGGTCGACGCCGGCGTTGGCGAGCGCGAAGAGGGGCACGACGACGTAGCTGGCCCACGGGTGCAGCACCAGCTGCATCCGCTCGTTGACGGACACGGCCCGCGTGAGAGCCTCCTGCGGGGAGCGGCCGACCTCGGGCATCGGGGACTGCCGGAACGCCTTGACCCGCCGCGCCGCCCTGGCGGCGACCAGCAGGGCCGCGCCGCCGGACTCGGCGCGCAGGTAGCGGCGCGATGGTGCGGACAGCTGCGCCGACAGCTGCCGGCGTCGTCTGGCCCGCGAGGGCGGCACCGCTCGTTGCCACTGCTCCTCCTGGGTGTGGGCGCCGCCGGAGTGGCGAGGAAGTCGCTACCCGACCACGCGGACCGGGGTGCCAGGGGTGGGGAAGCCGAACAGGGCGGCGGCGTTGCCGCCGCGCATGAGGAGCTCGTACCAGCGCACCCGGCCGCCGTCGCGGGTGACCCACCCCGAGCTTCCCGGCGCGAACGACAGCGCGCCGGGCGGCACCGCGAAGGTGCCGCCGCCGACCACCGCGTCCGCCTCGATCGCTCCCACGCGGACCCGCACCGAGGTGCCCGGCTCGGCCGGCGCCTCCCGCCAGGTCGTCTTGAGGTTGCCGTAGCCGTCCACGTAGGCGACCGCCCGGTCCGGGACCGCGGGCAGCCGGGCGGGGTCGAGAGCCGCCGCGAGGACGGAGCGGTCGCCGGCCAGGAGGCGGGGGAGGAGCTCGGGGAAGGCGTCGCGCGACCGGAACTGCGACCCGGTGGGCGGGACGGCGACCTCGTGCAGGTGCTCGACCTCCGCCGCCACGAACGCGAAGGTGCACCCGGCGGCGACGCCTACGACGTGCGCCCCGTTCGTCAGCCGCGCGGCGAGGAGCGGCTCTCCCTCGTTGTCCGGCCGCGGCTCGGTGCGGTCCTCGCGGGGGGCCACGTTGTGGTAGACGAGGCACTCGGCCGGGCCGCCGCCCAGGGCGAGCTGGCCCACGCAGAAGCCCGCGGCCACCGTGTCGAAGGGGCTGACGGGCGTGTACGTGACGTCGGCGCCGGGCAGGTGCACCGCGAGGCGCGAGCGCACCTCCGCGGCCGCCAGGTCACCGAAGCCGTAGTCCGCGACGAGATGGACGAGCACAAAGACGACGGTACGAGCCGGACCGCCGCCCGGCGCGCCGCAACGCCCTATCCGGGCTGGTCGCCGTCGACGTAGAACCAGCGGCCGTCCTCGCGCACGAACCGGCTGACCTCGTGCACCTGGCCCATCCCGGCGTCGGAGCGGTAGTGGGCCACGAACTCGACGACGCCGGCCTCGTCGAACGGGCCCCCCGCGACCACCCGGACGATGTCGAGACGCCGCCAGGTGACGTCGTCGAGCTCGAGGTGGTCCGGGCGGGTGCTGGGGTGCCAGGTGCCGCGCAGGTACGCGGCGTCACCCACCGCGAACGCGCTGTACCGCGAGCGCATGAGCGCCTCCGCGGTGGCGGCGTGCGGACCGCCGGCTGCCAGGCCGGCGTGGAAGCGCCCGCAGCACGCGCCGTAGGTCTCGCCGGAGAGGCAGGGGCAGCGCGAGTCGTCCGGTGCGGTCATGGGTCCATTGTGGCGAGGGCCGAGCCCTCCGGCTCCGCGGGGCACCCGGTCGGGGCCGCCCGCTAGCCTCGCGCCATGAGGAGGCGTGCGACATGGCTGGCCGCCGTGGCGGTGCTCGCGGCGTGCGGCACGCCCGGCACGCCCGGGGACGCGTCGGCGCCGATGCCGCGGGAGACGTCCGCCGGGGCCGTCCGGATGGCCGCCGTGGGTGACTCCATCACCGCCGCCGACAGCCCGGACCTCGCCGGGGGAGACCCCGGGCCGGGCTCGTGGGTCTTCCACGCCGCCGGCGGGGAGCTCGCCCTCGCCGGCGGGTGGGCCGAGTGGGGGGCCACGACCGCGCAGATGGCCGACGGCGTCACGCCGGTCGAGGCGGACGTCCTCGTCGTCCTCGCCGGGACGAACGACGCCGGCACCGGCGTGCCGTTCGAGGACACCGCCGCGAACCTCGCCGAGATCGTCGAGACGGTCGGCGCTCCCCGGGTGCTGCTCTCCGCGGTGCCGCCCATCGACGCCGACCCGCGCAGCGCCACGGAGCTCAACGCGGCGCTGCGGGAGCTCGCCGACCGGCGGGGCTGGGAGTGGGTCGACGCGCCGGCGGGCCTGCGCGACGGCGACCGGTTCGCGCCCGGCATGGCGTCCGACGGGCTGCACCCCACGGAGGCCGGGGCCCGGGTGATCGGCGAGGCCGTCCGGGAGGCCGTGCTCGCCCCGGCGCGTGACGGACCCGGGCGCTGACCACCTCGCGGACGTGGGACGATGACCTCATGGCAATGCGTGACATCCGAGTCGTCGGCGACCCCGTCCTGCGCACCCCGTGCGAGGAGATCACCGAGATCGACGCTCGCGTCAGGTCCCTGGTCGAGGACCTCCTCGAGACCGTGGACGACGAGGGCCGCGCGGGCCTCGCCGCCAACCAGATCGGCGTGGGCCTGCGCGCGTTCTCCTGGAACATCGACGACCAGATCGGCTACGTCCTCAACCCGCGGCTCGTCGCGCTCTCCGAGGACGAGTACCAGGACGGCGACGAGGGCTGCCTGTCGGTGCCCGGCCTGTGGTTCCCGACCAAGCGGGCCTGGTACGCCCGCGTGGAGGGCATCGACCTCGACGGCAAGAAGGTCGTCGTCGAGGGCGAGGAGCTCATGGCCCGCTGCCTGCAGCACGAGTGCGACCACCTGGACGGCATTCTCTACATCGACCGGCTGGAGAAGGGCGTGCGCAGGAAGGCCATGCGGGCCATCCGCGAGCAGCTCTGAGAGGCGACACGCGGGTATCCGCTCGCCTTCGGCGCCGACCTCGGGCATGATGAGCCCAGTTCGTCGTGATACGTGTCATGCCTGGTCACGCGCGAGGTCGTTGGGGAAGACGCACCTCGAACAGACCAGGAGGAGATGACATGAGTGGTGCCTTCACCCGCGGCGTCATTTTCGTGCACTCTGCGCCCCGGGCGCTGTGCCCGCACATCGAGTGGGCCACGGGGACGGTTCTCGATGCCCGCGTGACGATGGAGTGGACGCCGCAGCCGGCCGCTCCGGGGCTGTTCCGGGCCGAGTTCTCCTGGGTCGGCGCGGTCGGCACCGGGGCGCGTCTGGCATCGGCGCTGCGCGGGTGGACCCACCTGCGCTACGAGATCACCGAGGAAGCGAGCCCGGGCTGCGACGGCGGACGCTGGTCGCACACGCCCGAGCTCGGGATCTTCCATGCGCAGACGGACGTCCACGGCAACGTGGTCGTGCCGGAGGATCGCATCCGCGCAGCGCTCGAGCACGCCACCGACCCGCTGCGGATGCGGCACGAGCTGGACCTGGCCATCGGCCAGGCCTGGGACGACGAGCTGGAGCCCTTCCGGTACGCGGGTGCGGGTGCCCCCGTCCGGTGGCTCCACCGCGTGGGCTGACGAGGCGCCGGCGCCGCGCGCCGGACCCGACGTGTGGCCGCCGGGACCCCGGCGAGCCGACCACCGGGCACCGGACGAGAGAGGCGCCCCTTCCCCGGACGGGGGAGGGGCGCCTGGTCGTCGCTGTCAGGCCGTGCGGACCACGAGGGCGACGTTGTGGCCGCCGAAGCCGAAGGCGTTGTTGACGGCGGCGATGTCGCCGCTGCGGAGCGGCCGCGGGGTGTCGCGGACCAGGTCGATCTCGATGCCCTCCTGCAGCTGCGCGACGTTGATCGTCGGGGGCGCGACGTGCTCGCGCACCGCCAGCACGGTCAGCACCGTCTCCAGGGCGCCGGCGCCGCCGAGCAGGTGCCCGGTCATCGACTTGGTCGCCGAGACGGCGGCGGAGTCGGCGTCGGCGCCGAGCGAGCGGCGGACCGCAGCGGCCTCCACGCCGTCGCCCGCCGGGGTGGAGGTGGCGTGGGCGTTGACGTGCACGATGTCGCTCGTGGTCAGGCCGGAGTCGGCCAGCGCGATCTCCATGGCGCGCTGCTGGCCGGCGCCCGTGGGGTCGGGCGGGGCGATGTCGAAGGCGTCCGCGGTCATGCCGGCGCCGGCCAGCACCGCGTGCACCCTGGCGCCGCGGGCGGCCGCGTGCTCGGCGGACTCGAGGACCACGATGCCGGAGCCCTCGCCCATGACGAAGCCGTCGCGGTCGACGTCGTAGGGCCGCGAGGCGGCCGCCGGGTCGTCGTTGCGGGTGGACAGCGCCTGCATCTTGGCGAACGCGGCGAGCGGCAGGGGGTGGATGGCCGCCTCGGTGCCGCCCGCGATGACGACGTCGGCGCGGCCGTCGCGGATCATGTCCAGGCCGTACGCGATGGCCTCGGCGCCGGAGGCGCAGGCGGAGATGGGCGCGTGGGCGCCGGCCTTGGCGCCGAACGCGACCGAGACGTTGGCAGCGGGGGAGTTGGCCATGAGCATGGGCACGGTCAGCGGCAGCACCCGGCGGGCGCCCTTCTCGGTGACCGTGTCCCAGGCGGTGAGGGTGGTCCAGATGCCGCCGATGCCGGAGCCGATGACGACGCCGAGGCGCTCGCCGTCGACCTCGGGGCTGCCGGCGTCGGCCCACGCCTCCCGGGCGGCGACCATGGCGTACTGCGCCGAGGGGTCCATGCGCCGGGTCTCCTGGCGCGTGAGGACGGTGTCGGGCTTCACGGCGAGCTCGGCGGCGAAGTTGACGGGGATCTCGTACTTCTCGGCCCAGTCGTTCTCCAGCGTCCGCACGCCGGACCGGCCGGCGAGTGCGGCCTCCCACGTCGATGCGACGTCCCCACCGAGGGGGTTGGTGGTTCCCAGGCCGGTGATGACGACGGACGGGCGTGCCATGAGCTGCTCCCTGGTCTCGGGTGCCGGGCGGACCCGGCGTGGCTGTGGGCGGGCGTCGCGGTGGCGGGCGCCCGGGCGGGCGGCGTGGGCCACCTGCGGGGGTCACGCCGCCCGGGCCGCGGGGAGCGGCGCCGGGCGGCGCGGGGCGTCAGGCGCTCTGCGCGCCGTTGATGTAGTTGACGGCGTCCTGGACGGTCTTGAGGTTGCCGACCTCCTCGTCCGGGATGCGCACCTCGAACTTCTCCTCCGCGAGCGTGGCGATCGTCATCATCGACAGCGAGTCGACGTCCAGGTCGTCGGTGAAGGACTTCTCCGGGGTGACGGACTCGGTGGGCAGCCCGGTCTCCTCGTTGACGATCTCGGCCAGGCCGGCAAGGATCTCCTGCTCGCTGAAAGCCATGGGGTGTCTCCGTTTCGTTTGCATGCTTACGGTTTGTCGGTTGACAGTCTGGTCGGGGCAGGACCGGTGTACCAGGCGCCCCGGGGCCCGCTAGGGCAGGACCACGACCTGGGCAGCGTAGGCGAGGCCCGCGCCGAACCCGATCTGCAGGGCGATGTCGCCGCTCTTGGCCTTCCCCTCGCGCAGCAGGCGCTCGGTGGCCAGGGGGATCGACGCGGCGGAGGTGTTGCCGGTCTCCACGATGTCGCGACCGACCACGACGTCCTCGCGCAGCCCCAGGTACTTCACCATGTGGTCGATGATCCGCATGTTGGCCTGGTGCGGGAGGAACACGTCGATGTCCTCCGGCGTCAGGCCGGCGGCCTCGATCGCCTCCCGCGCCACGGGCGTCATCTGGAACACCGCCCACTTGTAGACGGAGGGGCCCTCCTGGCGCAGGGTCGGCCACTCGATCTCCTCGACCGGGGTGCCGGCCGGGGCGTTGCGGTAGTCGAGCCAGGAGTGGGTCTGGCGGATCATCTTGGCGGCCGAGCCGTCCGAGCCCCACACCGTCCGGCCGATGCCGGGGGTGTCGGAGGGGCCGACGACGGCGGCGCCCGCGCCGTCGCCGAGCAGGAAGCTGATGGAGCGGTCGGTGGGGTCGATGAAGTCGGACATCTTCTCCACGCCGATCACGAGCGCGTGCCGGGCGGTGCCGGCGCGGACGAGGGCGTCGGCCTGGGCGATCCCGTAGGCGTAACCCGCGCAGGCCGCGGAGATGTCGTAGGCCGCGGCGGGGCTCGCGCCGATGCGGTCGGCGACGACGACGGCCAGGGACGGGGTCTGCTCGAACCAGGTCACCGTGCCCACGATGACGGCGTCGACGTCCTTGCCCTCGATCCCGGCGGCCGCCAGGGCGTCGTTGGCGGCCCCCTCGGCAAGATCCGCGATCATCGTCTCGGGGTTCGCGCGGCGGCGCGAGACCATCCCGGTGCGCTGCCGGATCCACTCGTCGGAGGAGTTGATCGGCCCGACGATGTCGTCGTTGACGACGACGTTCTCACCCCGCACGCCGCCCACCCCGAGGATGCGGGCGTGCTGGACGGGCTGCGCGGCGGTGAGGTTGGGACGGGTCATCGGGTGCCTCCATGGCGGGTCATCAGCTCGCGGGCTGCCGGCAGGTCGTCGGGACTCTTGATCGCCACGGTCTCGACCCCAGGAAGGGTACGACGCGCCAGGCCGGTCAGGACGCCTCCGGGGCACAGCTCGACGACGCCGGTGACGCCCAGGGCCAGCAGCTGCTCGCAGCACAGGTCCCACCTGACGGGGTTCGCGACCTGCGTGACGATGCGGGAGAGGGCCTCGGCGCCGTCGGGCACCGGCGCACCGTCGGCGTTGGAGAGCAGGGTCGTGGCCGGGTCGGCCGGCGTGAGGGACGCGGCGACCTCGCGCACCCGCGCGACCGCGGGGGCCATGTGCTCGGTGTGGAAGGCGCCGGCAACCTGCAGCGGGATGACGCGGGCACGGCCGGGCGGGTCCGCGGCGAGCGCCTCGAGCTGCTCCAGGGTGCCGGCGGCGACGACCTGCCCGCCCCCGTTGACGTTGGCCGCGGACAGGCCGTGGCGGGCGATGACCTCCGCGACCTCCTCCGCCGTGCCGCCGACGACGGCGCTCATGCCCGTGGGACGCGCCGCCGCGGCGTCGGCCATCGCGCGGCCCCGCTCGCGGACGAGCAGGAGCGCCTGCTCGTCGGTCAGCACGCCGGCGACCGCGGCGGCCGCGAGCTCGCCGACCGAGTGGCCGGCCGTGGCGGCCGGGCGGGCGCTCCCGCCGTCGAGGAGGGCGTGGAAGCTCAGCAGCGAGGCGGCGGTCAAAAGCGGCTGCGCGACCCGGGTGTCCTTGATCGTCTCCGCGTCGGCGGTGGTGCCCAGGGCCACGAGGTCGAGCTCGGTCACCTCGGCGTAGCGGTCCAGGCGGGCCCGCAGCGCGGGGTCGTCGAGCCAGGGGGAGAGCATCCCGGGGGTCTGGGCGCCCTGTCCAGGGCACAGGAGGGCAAGCACCCTTCCACTCTGCCAAGTCGTCGCCGCGGCGCCGCGCCTACGACGCCTACGAACTAGTTCCGGCCGGTTTGTCGCTTCCCTACAACGCCGTGAGGCAACTCTCGGCGTCCCGCCGGGGCCGCGGGCCGGATCGGTGGTAGGTACCCGTCAGATGCCGCTGTGCCGGGTGGCGGCCTCGGCGAGCCGGCCGACGGCGAGAGCCACCTGCAGCACGAAGCCCTCGCGGGCGTCGGTGGGGTCCCAGCCGACGAGCTGGCCGATGCGCCGCAGCCGGTAGCGCACCGTGTTGGGGTGCACGTACAGGGCGCGGGCGGCGCCCTCGAGGGAGCGGCCCTGGGCCAGGTACTCCTCGAGGGTCTGCACGAGCGTGGCCCCGCCGGCGACCAGGGGCTTGTAGAGGTCCTCGACGAGGGTGCGGCGGGCCAGCGGGTCCCCGTTGAGCATCCGCTCGGGCAGCAGCTCGTCGGCCGTGACCGGCCGGGGGGCCGCGGGCCACGCGCGGACCGCGAGCAGGGCCGCCATCGCGGCGCGGGCGGACCGGCCGGCGTCGCCGACCTCGCGGACCTCCGGGCCCAGCACGACCGGGCCGGGCCCGAAGCGGGGGAGGAGGGACTTGGCGGCGGCGCGCAGGTCGCCCTCGCCGCCCAGGACGACGATGAGCCGGTCGCCGTGGATGCCCACGAGGGCGTCCTCCGCGGCGCGGCGGCACGCCCGGCGCAGGTCCGCCGTGCGCCGCTCGTCCAGCGCGCCCTGCGCCTGCCCCACCATGACCAGGGTGGCCCCGCGGCCGGACCAGCCCAGGGCGGCGATGCGCGAGCGCAGCGACTCGTCCGCCACGCCGCGCACGAGGGAGTCGACGACGAGCGCCTCGAGGCGGGCGTCCCAGGCGCCGCGGGTCTCGGCCGCCCGGGCGTAGACCTCGGCCGCGGAGAAGGCGACCTCCCGGGAGTAGAGCAGGACGGCGTCGCGCAGGTCCCGCTGCTGGCCGGGCTCGGCGAGCTGGACGGCGTTGTCCTCGACGACCTCGACGACGATCCGCACGAGCTGGAGGGTGTGCTGCAGGGAGATGGACCGGGTCAGCTCCGGCGGGGCGGCGCGGAAGATCTCCTGGGCGTTGTACGAGCCGTTGGACGGCAGCTCGTACCAGGAGATGAAGGCGGCGATGCCGGCCTGGGCGACCAGACCGATCCAGGACCGGTCCTCGGCGGCGAGCTCGCGGTACCAGTCGAGCTCGGCGTCCAGGCGCTTGAGCGCCGCCGAGGTGAGCATGTCCGTCCCGCCGCGCAGACGCCGCACGACGTCGGAGCTGCCCTCCTCGCGCCCGGTGCGCTCGCTCGTGGTCATGTTCGAAGAGCATAGGCGTTCGGGCGGCGCGCCTGTTGTGGGATGCCTACAAACGGCCGCCGCGCGTCTGGGGGTCGACGCGGGGTCGTTACCCGGCATCGGGCCGGGCCAGCGGATATGGTCGTCGGCATGGCTCTCTTCGATCGGCTCCGCGCGCTGCTGTCGAGAAAGAAGCCGGGGCACCTGGTGGGAGCCCGGCGTCCCTCGGCGGTAGCGCGGGCGGAGGACGCACCCCGCGAGGACGCGCTGCGCGAGCGCCTCATCGAGGACCCCAACGACATCGCCGCGTTCAAGGCCCTCGCGGAGCTGGTCCGGCGCCGGGCGGCGGGTGTGGGCCCGGCCGACCCGCTGACGGCGGAGCAGCTGCCGGCCGACGCCAAGCGCGCCGCCGACGTCGCGGTCTGGGCCCTGGCGGAGGAGCTCGCCGGCAACCCCCGCGGCTGGTACGCGCTGATCGAGCTGGGACGGCTGTCGCTGGCCGACGACCACGAGGCCGCCATGCGCCGGCTCGCCGGCGCCTGCGAGCGCGAGCCCACCGGCCGTGCGCTTGCCGAGGGCGTCAAGATGCTGCGCGAGGCGGGCCTGCCGGGCGAGGCGCTGGGCCTCGGCGTCGGCCACTGGGCGCCCAAGGACAACGTGGTCGAGGCGGGCCGCCAGGTGGTGCTCGCCGCGCTCGAGGCCGGGCGCCCGATGGACGCCCGCCGCCACCTCGAGGCCCTGGCGACGTCCAAGGACACCGCAGGCGCCGCTGCCGCGATCACCGAGCTCGAGCCGCTGGTGGCCCAGGCCGAGGTGGGGCACGGGGTCTGACCCTCGGGGCAGGACGTCCCCCTTGGCCGGCGGCCGACGGGCACCCGCCGTCGCGTGCCGCCGCCGGGGCCCCTACCATCGGCCATGACGCCGTTCCCGCCGTCGGGACGCGGCGGGAGGACGGACATGACGACCAGGATCGAAGAGGACCTGCTGGGTGAGCGTGAGGTCCCGGCCGAGGCGTACTACGGCATCCACACCCTGCGCGCGGTCGAGAACTTCCGGATCTCCGGCGCGACGGTGAGCTCTATCCCCGCGCTGGTCCGGGGGATGGTCGAGGTCAAGAAGGCGGCCGCGATGGCCAACCGGGACCTCGGGGCAGTCCCCGGGGAGGTCGCCGACGCCATCGTCGCCGCCTGCGACGACGTCCTCGTGCGCGGCCGGTGCCTCGACCAGTTCCCGGTCGACGTCTTCCAGGGCGGCGCGGGCACGTCGGTCAACATGAACACCAACGAGGTGATCGCCAACCTCGCGCTGGAGCACCTGGGGCTGCCCAGGGGCCGGTACGACGTCGTCAATCCCAACGACCACGTCAACAAGAGCCAGTCCACCAACGACGCCTACCCGACCGGGTTCCGGATCGCGCTGTACCGCGTCGTCGAGGACCTCGTGGTGGAGGTCGAGCGGCTCGCCCTGGCCTTCAGCGACAAGGGCCAGGAGTTCGCGGGCATCCTGAAGATGGGCCGCACCCAGCTGCAGGACGCGGTGCCGATGACGATGGGCCAGGAGTTCAGCGCGTTCGCCGTCGTCCTCGCCGAGGAGCTGCGCCAGCTCTCGCACGCCCGCACCCTCCTGCTCGAGGTGAACCTGGGGGCGACGGCGATCGGCACCGGGCTCAACGCGCCGGAGGGCTACACCGCCCGCGCCGTCGCCAAGCTGGCGGAGGTCACCGGTCTGCCGGTCGTGCCGGCCGAGAACCTCGTGGAGGCGACGTCCGACACCGGCGCCTACGTCTCGATGCACGCCGCGATCAAGCGCACCGCGGTCAAGCTCGGGAAGATCTGCAACGACCTGCGCCTGCTCTCCTCCGGCCCGCGCGCCGGGCTGAACGAGATCAACCTGCCCGAGCGGCAGGCCGGCTCGTCGATCATGCCCGCCAAGGTCAACCCGGTCATCCCCGAGGTCGTCAACCAGATCTGCTTCAAGGTCATGGGCAACGACGTGACGGTGACCATGGCCGCGGAGGCCGGCCAGCTCCAGCTCAACGTCATGGAGCCGGTGATCGCCCAGTCGCTGTTCGAGTCGATCTCGCTGCTCACCCGCGGCTGCGAGACGCTGCGCGAGCGGTGCGTCGTGGGCATCACCGCCAACGAGGACGTCACCCGCCAGGACGTGCTCGACTCGATCGGGATCGTGACCTTCCTCAACCCGATCATCGGTCACCACAACGGCGACCTGGTGGGCCGCGAGTGCGCCCGCACGGGCAGGAGCGTCCGCGAGGTCGTGCTCGAGATGGGCCTGCTGACCGAGCGGCAGGTGGACCAGCTGCTCGCCCCGGCGAACCTCATGCGCCCGCAGTACCGCGGCAAGCGCTACGAGGGCCAGGACCCCACCACCCTCACCCCCGGCACCCCGACCCGGTGAGACGTCACCAGTGGCGCGAGACGTCTCGCGCGGCTCTACGACGGAGCCCCGCCGGTCGATGACCGGCGGGGCTCCGTCGTGCGTGGCAGGCTCAGGCGTCGCCGCCCGCCGACCCGGACTCGCCCGCGTGGACGTTGAACAGGTCGTACCGCTCGATCGCCTGCCGGACCACGTCGCGGTCGATCTCGCCGCGGTCGGCCAGCGCCTGCAGGGCGCGCACCGCCATCGAGTGGGCGTCGATGTGCAGGTACCGGCGGGCCGCCGGCCGGGTGTCGGAGAACCCGAACCCGTCCGCGCCGAGGGTGTAGTACTCGCCAGGCACCCACGGGCGGATGCTGTCCTGCACCTGGTGCTCGAAGTCGCTGGTGGCCACGTACGGGCCGCCGGCGTCGCGGAGCTTGGTGGTCACGTAGGCCTCGCGGCGCTCGGCCTCGGGGTGGAGGAAGTTGTGCTGGTCCACCTCGACGCCGTCCCGGCGCAGCTCGTACCAGCTCGTCACCGACCACACACCGGCCCGCACGCCCCAGTCGCCCGCGAGGAGCTCCCGGGCGTGCAGCGCCCACGGCACCCCCACTCCGGAGGCGAGCAGCTGGACCCGCGGGCCGTCGCCCTCGGGCTCGGCGATGCGGTAGATGCCCCGCAGGATGCCGTCGACGTCCACGTTCTCCGGCTCGGCCGGCTGGTGCATCGGCTCGTTGTACACCGTCAGGTAGTACATGACGTCCGGGTCCCGCGGGTCCTCGCCGTACATCCGCTGCAGGCCGTCCCTGACGATGTGGCGGATCTCGTAGGCGTAGGCGGGGTCGTAGTGCACCACCGCGGGGTTGGTGGAGGCCAGGACGGGGGAGTGCCCGTCCATGTGCTGCGTGCCCTCGCCGGCCAGCGTGGTCTTGCCGGCCGTGGCGCCGATGATGAAGCCACGGGCCAGCTGGTCGGCGGCCGCCCAGAACTGGTCGCCGGTCCGCTGGAAGCCGAACATCGAGTAGAAGATGTACACCGGGATCATCGGCTCGCCCTGGGTGGCGTACGCCGTGCCGACCGCCTGCATCGCCGCCGCCGAGCCGGCCTCGTTGATGCCGGTGTGGAGGATCTGCCCCTGCTCGGACTCCTTGTAGCTGAGCATGAGGTCGTGGTCCACGGAGGTGTAGTTCTGCCCGTGGGTGTTGAAGATCTTCGCCGTCGGGAAGATCGAGTCCAGGCCGAAGGTGCGCGCCTCGTCGGGGATGATCGGCACGATCCGCTTGCCGATCTCCTTGTCCTTCATCAGCTCCTTGAGGAGCCGGACGAAGGCCATCGTGGTGGCCACCTCCTGGTGGCCCGAGCCCTTGGCGAGGATCTGGTAGGGCTTGTCGTCGGGCAGCTCCAGCTTCTTGCCGTTGTCCCGCCGCTCGGGGATGAAGCCGCCCAGCGCCCGCCGCCGCTCGAGCATGTACCGCAGCGCCGGGTCGTCCTCCGACGGCCGGTAGTACGGCGCGTTGTACGGGTCCTCGAGCTCCTCGTCGGAGATCGGGATGCCGAGCGAGTCACGGAGCATCTTCAGGTCCGTGGTCTTCATCTTCTTCATCTGGTGCGTGGCGTTGCGCCCGGCGAAGCTCGGGCCGAGGCCGTAGCCCTTGACGGTGTGCGCCAGGATGACCGTCGGCTGCCCCGTGTGCTCCGTGGCGGCCTTGTAGGCGGCGTAGAGCTTGCGGTAGTCGTGCCCGCCGCGCTTGAGCGCCCAGATCTCGTCGTCGCTCATGTTGGCCACGAGCGCCTTGGTCCGCGGGTCGCGCCCGAAGAAGTGCTCGCGCACGTAGGCGCCGTCGTTGGCCTTGTACGTCTGGTAGTCGCCGTCGTTCGTCTCGTTCATGAGGTTGACGAGCGCGCGGTCCTTGTCCGCGTTGAGCAGGGCGTCCCACTCACGGCCCCAGACCACCTTGATGACGTTCCAACCGGCGCCGCGGAACTGCGCCTCGAGCTCCTGGATGATCTTGCCGTTGCCGCGCACCGGGCCGTCGAGGCGCTGGAGGTTGCAGTTGACGACGAAGGTCAGGTTGTCGAGGTTCTGCCACGACGCCAGCTGCAGCATGCCGCGCGACTCCGGCTCGTCCATCTCGCCGTCGCCGAGGTAGGCCCACACCCGCTGCTGCGAGGTGTCCCTGATCCCGCGGTCGTGCAGGTACCGGTTGACCCACGCCTGGTAGATCGCCCCCGCCGGGCCCAGGCCCATGGAGACGGTGGGGTACTCCCAGAAGTCCGGCATGCGGCGGGGGTGGGGGTAGGAGGGCAGCCCCCGGCCCTCCGGGTCGTGGGAGTACTCCTGGCGGAAGCCGTCCAGGTCCTTCTCGGTCAGCCGGCCCTCGAGGAAGGCGCGGGCGTAGTTGCCCGGGGAGGCGTGGCCCTGGAAGAAGACCTGGTCGCCGCCGCCCGGGTGGTCCTTGCCGCGGAAGAAGTGGTTGAAGCCCACCTCGTACAGGGTGGCCACCGAGGCGTAGGAGGAGATGTGGCCGCCCACGGCGACGCCGGGGCGCTGAGCGCGCGTGACCATGACCGCGGCGTTCCAGCGGATCCAGCCGCGGTACTTGCGCTCGACGGCCTCGTCGCCGGGGAAGTACGGCTCCTCGTGCACGCCGATGGTGTTCACGTACGGCGTGGTGATCGGGTTCGGGATGGCGACGCTGCGCTCACGCGCGCGCTTGAGCAGGTTCAGCAGGATGTACCGCGCCCGGGGACCGCCACGCTCCTCGATGAGGCCGTCGAGCGAGTCGAGCCACTCGCGGGTCTCCTCGCTGTCGATGTCCCCCACCTGGCTGAGCAGGCCGTTGATCAGGGGCGAGGACTCGGTTCGTGAACTCACGCGTTCCCTCTTCTCACTTCTCTGTTGTCGACGGTGACACGGGCGCGCCCCCGTCGTTCAGGGTAGGACCATTGTCCGCCCTTGACCTGCCCGGTGGCGAACCTTGGGCCGGGCGCGGGCTGTGACCCTGCCGACACCGCGGCGCCCGCAGGATCGGCGCACGTCACGGTACGGACGTGCACGCTTGCGCGACGGCTCCCCGCTACGGTGGGCTAGACCACACACGCGGACCGGGGGGACGCCCCGGGCCGCCCGGCGGGGCCCCGGGGCCCGGGAAAGGCAGGACACACGTGGCAGTCAGCGCGGGCGCGGGAGCCGGCAGCAGGTTCGGCTTCACCACCGGGCAAGTGATCCAGGAGTTCGGCTACGACGACGACGTCGATGCCGCCGTGCGGGAGGCCATCGAGCAGGCCACCGGCACCGAGCTGGTGGACGAGGACTACGGCGACGTGTGCGACGGCACCCTGATCTGGTGGCGCGAGGAGGACGCCGAGCAGGAGGACCTCACGGACCTCCTGGTCGACGCCCAGGCGAACCTCGACAACGGCGGCCTGATCTGGGTGCTCACGCCGAAGCCGGGACGGGACGGGCACGTCCGCCCGGCCGACATCGAGGAGGCGGCCCGCACCGCGGGCATGCACGCGACGTCCGCCGCCGCCGTGGCGGCCGGCTGGTCCGGCATCCGCATCGCCTCACGCAGCCGCAGATGACGGCGCGGACGACGGCGGAGGCCGGGGCTGCCGCCGCTGGCCCCGCCGTGGGCGCGGCGGCGCCGGACTTCGAGCTGCCCGACACCCACGGGACCCCGGTGCGACTCTCCGCGCTGCGTGGCACCCCGGTGGCGCTGGTGTTCTTCCCGTTCGTCTTCTCCGGGATCTGCACGTCGGAGCTGTGCGAGCTGCGCGACAACCTGGGGGAGTTCGCCGCCCGCGGCGTGCGCCTCCTCGCGATCTCCACCGACGCCATGTTCGCCCAGCGCGCGTGGGCCGAGGCCGAGGGGTTCGGCTTCGACCTGCTGTCCGACTTCTGGCCGCACGGCGAGGCGGCCCGGGCGTACGGGGTCCTGGACGAGTCCGACGGGCACGCCCTGCGGGGCAGCTTCCTGCTCGACGCCGACGGCGTGGTGCGCTGGTCGGTGGTCAACCCGCGGGGCCAGGCGCGCGACCTCGACGCCTACCGCGGGGCGCTGGCGTCGCTCTGACGCCCGGCGGCCGGCCCCCGGCGCCCAGGCCCTCGAGGGGCGGGCGCCGCGGTGCCTTAGGCTGTCCGGGCGCGGGCAGCCGCGCACGGGCCCGTAGCTCAGTTGGTCAGAGCGCCGCGCTTACACCGCGGAGGTCGTCGGTTCGAGACCGGCCGGGCCCACCAGCACGCCGCCGCCGGCGTCCCCCGGCGCCGGTAGGCTCCCCGGCATGCTCACCCTGGCCGACGTCGTCGAACTCCTCGAGCAGCGCTACCCGCCGTCGACGGCGGAGGACTGGGACGCCGTCGGGCTGGTCGCCGGCGACCCCGAGGCGTCCGTGGAGAAGGTGCTGCTCGCCGTCGACCCCACCGAGGAGGTCGCCGCCGAGGCCCTCGCGTGGGGCGCCGACCTGCTCGTGACCCACCACCCCCTGTACCTGCGGGGCACGTCCAGCGTGGCCGCCACCACCCCCAAGGGGCGGGTGGTGCACCGCCTCCTCACCGGGGGGTGCGCGCTCTACACCGCCCACACCAACGCCGACTCCGCGGCCGACGGCGTGTCCCAGGCCCTCGCCGACCTCCTCGGGCTCCGGGACACCCACCCGCTCCAGCCGCTGCCCGGCGCCGCGCTGGACACCCTGGTCACCTTCGTCCCGCAGGACGACACCCAGCGGCTGCTCGACGCCCTGGCGGAGGCCGGGGCCGGGCGGCTCGGGGCCTACGAACGCGCCGCGTTCTACGCCGCCGGCACCGGCACGTTCCGCCCCCTCGACGGCGCCCACCCCACCATCGGGAAGGTCGGCGCGGTGGAGGAGGTCGCCGAGGACCGCCTGGAGGTCGTGCTCCCCCGCGAGCGGCGGGCCGCGGTGCTGACCGCGCTGCGCCGGACGCACCCGTACGAGGAGCCCGCCTTCACCCTCGTCGCCCAGGCCACGCAGGAGGCGAGCACCGGCATCGGCCGGATCGGCACGCTGCCAGGGCCGCTGACGCTGCGGGCCTTCGCCGAGCGGGTCGCCGCCGCCCTCCCGGCCACCCCGCAGGGGATCCGGGTGGGCGGCGACCCCGACGCCCAGGTGCGCACCGTGGCGGTGTGCGGCGGGGCCGGGGACTCCCTGCTCGGGCGGGCGCGGGCGCTGGGCGCCGACGTCTACGTCACCGCTGACCTGCGCCACCACCCCGCGTCGGAGCACCTCGCCGGCGGGCGGCCGTACCTCGTCGACGCCACGCACTGGGCCTCGGAGTGGCCGTGGCTGCCGCGCGCCGCCGAGGCGCTGCGTTCCGACGCGCAGGCGCGCGGGGCTAGGTTGGACCTGCGGGTGTCCGCCCGGGTCACCGACCCGTGGGGCCTGCACCTGGCACAACAGCACAGCGAGCACAACGACGAAGGAGCACGCCCGTGACCACCGCCCCCGTGAAGGACCAGCGCCGGCTGCTCGACCTGCAGGCGCTGGACACCCGCGCCGCCAAGCTCGCTCACCAGCGCCGCACCCTGCCGGTGCTGGCCACGCTCGCCGAGCTGGAGGGCCGCGCGGAGGACCTGCACCGGGCGCAGGTGGAGGCCAAGACCGTCGCAGCGGACACCCGCCGCGAGCTGGCCAAGGCGGAGGCCGACGTCGAGCAGGTCCGCTCGCGCGCCGCCCGCCACCAGGCCCAGCTCGACGCCGGCACCGGGCTGTCCCGTGAGCTCGTGGCGCTGCAGACCGAGCTCGCGCAGCTCGCCCAGCGCCAGGCGGTGCTCGAGGAGATCCAGCTCGAGGTCATGGAGCGGCTGGAGGACGCCGAGGCACGCGTGGCCGAGCTGCAGAGGCAGGAGGACGCCATCAGCGCCGACGTCGCCCGGCACACCGCCGAGCGGGACGCCCAGCTCGCCGAGATCGACGCCGAGCTCGAGAACGTCAGGGCCGAGCGCGCCGCGCTGGCCGGGCAGGTCGACGCGGAGCTGCTGGACCTGTACGAGTACGCCCGCGGTCGCACCGGTGGGCTGGGTGCCGTGGCCCTGCGCGGGCACCGCACCGAGGGGGCCCAGGTGGAGTTCACGCTCAGCGAGCTCGCCGCCATCGACGCCGCCGCACCGGAGGAGGTCATCACCTCCGAGGAGCGCGGCTTCATCCTCGTGCGGCTGGACGAGGGGCAGTGACGGGGGAGCAGCACGGCCTGTTCGACCTACCGGGTGTCGAGCCGGAGGCCGCCCGGGCCCCGGACGCACCGCCCGCGCGGGTCTCCGGGGCACCGGCCGCGCACACCGCTGGGGCCCCGCCCGGCCGCCGGCTCGTCGTCGAGACCGACGGCGGGTCCCGCGGCAACCCCGGGCACGCCGGTTACGGCGCGGTGGTGCGGGACGCCGGGACCGGCCGCGTGCTCGCCGAGCGGGCCGAGTACCTGGGCATCGTGTCGAACAACGTCGCGGAGTACTCCGGGCTGGTCAACGGGCTGCGCGCGGCCGCCCAGATCGACCCGCGCGCCGAGGTGGAGGTGCGCGCGGACTCCAAGCTCGTCGTCGAGCAGATGAGCGGACGCTGGAAGATCAATCACGACGAGATGCGCACCCTGGCGGAGCAGGCCCGGCGCGCGTTCCCGCCCGAGCGGGTGCGGTACACGTGGGTGCCGCGCGCGCAGAACAAGGCGGCCGACGCGCTGGCCAACGCGGTGATGGACTCCCGCGGCGTGGTGCGCACGGACGCCTGGCGCGCGGGCGGCGGGGCCGGCGTGCCCGCGGACGGCCAGGCTGCCGCCGCGCCGACGGAGCAGGTTCCCGCCGCGCGGACGAGCCCGGCGTCCGGGGCTCCGGCGGAGGCCCCGCGCGCCGCCGACGCGCGGGAGGCGGTCGTCGCCGCCCGCACCAACGCCCCACGCGTCAGCGGCACCCCGCTGCCACGGGTGGGTGGCGACCCCGTGACCGTCGTCCTCGTGCGCCACGGGGTCACCGAGCTGACCGAGACCGGGCGTTACTCGGGTGGCGACACGCCCGGGCCGGCACTCAGCGAGACCGGCCGGACGCAGGCCCGGCGCGCCGGCGCCCTGGTGGGCCGGATCGGGGACGACCTGTGGCCGGACCTGCCGCGCCCGTCCGCGCTCCTCGCCTCGCCCATGGTCCGCACGCGCCAGACGGCGGCGGCCGTCGGCGAGCGGCTCGGGCTGGCGACCGGCACGGACGAGCGCTTCGGCGAGTGCCGTTTCGGCGCGTGGGACGGCCTCACCGTGGCGGAGATCGAGGAGGGCTGGCCGGGGCAGCTGCTCGGCTGGGCCACCTCGGCCGACGTGCGGCCGCCCGGTGGGGAGTCGCTCCGCGACGTCGGGGCACGGGTCGCCCGCGCCCTGCGCGACCTCGCCCACGAGCGAGCCGGCGGCACCGTGGTCTCGCCGCGCACACGGTCGTCATCCGGGCCGCGGTGGGCCTGGTGGGGCGCGTGGCGCCGGGGCACTGGTCGGCGGTGCGCATCCCGCCCGCCTCGGTCACCGTCGTGCGCGTGTGGCCGGAGATCGACGACGACGGCCTGCTGGTGGGCGACCTCACGGTGGTGGGGTGCCCGTCCGAGCTCGCCGGCTGAGGGGCGTCGGCCCCGGTCGACCTGCCCGTGCTGCGTCCCGCCTCGATCGCCCGAGCCGTGCGCGGAGGCAGACCGGGTCGACCTCGGACCGTGCGGGGCGTCAGGCGCGCTCGACGAGGGTGAGCGTGCGCCGGCCCCGGGTGGGTGCCGACAGCTCGACCGCGTGCACCCCGGCGACGGGGTCGTCCGAGAGCTCCTCGGCGGCGCCCGCGAGCTCCTCGGCCGTCGTCGGCGCGTTCCCGGCCCGGGTGAGGAGGTGATGGGTGAGGACGCCCCGCGCGTGCTTGGCGTTGTGCGAGACGACCTGGCGGCGCCCGTCCCGCTCCCGCACCACCTGGACCGCCACGTGCTCCGCACCCGTGGGCGGACGCCACGCCGCCGCGTAGGTGGCGGAGCGGCAGTCCACGACGACGTCGCCGGCGGCCGCGTCGTCGAGCACGCCGCCCAGGCGCCCGCGCCAGAAGGTGGAGAGCTTCCCGGGGCCGGGCAGGCTCACGCCCATCGACAACCGGTACGCGGGCACCTCGTCGGCGGGGGTGAGCACGCCCCACAGCCCGGAGAAGATCCGCACGGTGCGCTCCGCCCGGCGCGCCGCCGCGCCGCGTAGCCCGCCCAGCCCGGCGGCGGTGTACAGCACGCCTGTGTACACGTGCGCCGCGGGTGCCGCGGGCGCGGTGCGCACCGTCAGGTTGCGGGCGACCTCGGCGGCGACGGCGGCGCCCACGCCCAGGGTCGCGGCCGCGTCGGGCGCCGCGGACGCGCGCTCGAGCGCGGCGAGCACCTCCTGGCGGGCGTCGGTCAGCACCCGGCCGGACAGCCGCGCGAGATCGAGGGGACGGCCCTGAAGAGGCTGGGTCTTGCCCTCCGAGGGCGGGAGCAGCACGAGCACCGGGGGATGTTACCCCCGGACACCTGACCGGACGGGGCACGTCCGTCTGCCCGGCCGTCCGGCCGGACGCCGCGCGTGGGGCGCGTGGCGTGGGCGCGCCGGGACGCGTGACGTGGGCGGCGGCGCCCCGGCCGCCACGTCGCGGGGAGCCGGTAGACTGGACGGCGCGGATGAGTCGGCCAGGCGGTCGCGGCACGCCGGCGTGAGCCGGTCGTGACGAGGAACGTCCGGGCTCCACAGGGCAGGGTGGTGGGTAACGCCCACCCGGGGTGACCCGCGGGACAGTGCCACAGAAAGCAGACCGCCGCGGTGCCTCGGCACCGCGGTAAGGGTGAAACGGTGGTGTAAGAGACCACCAGCGCGGCGGGTGACCGTCGCGGCTAGGTAAACCCCACCCGGAGCAAGACCAGACAGCAGGCGTTCGAGGGCGGCCCGCCCGAGCCTGCGGGTAGGTCGCTGGAGGCGTGCGGCAACGTACGTCGTAGATGGATGGCCGCCACCGGGGACCGGCAACGGGACCCGGCGACAGAACCCGGCGTACCGGCCGACTCATCCGCACACCCGGAGTCCGGGGCGACCGAGCGTCGGGCGCCGACCGCGCCGGCCGCGTCCGGGGACGTCTGCGCCTCGATGCGCCCCGTCAGGCGACGACCGTCACCCAGAGCTCCCAGCCCTTCTCGTCCAGCTCCTCCGGCGTGTACGTGAAGGAGTGCTGGCGGGGCGGCGCGTCGGCGCCGGTGAGCCGCAGCGTGTAGGACCCGGACGCGGGGACCTCCGTGAAGGTGGTGGTCCAGACGCAACCCCGCTGGGTAGCCTCCGGCGCGCCGTCGATCCGGTCTGTGGCCAGCTCCGCGCCGTCGGCCCCGAGCAGCGCGACCTCGGCGCCGTCGAAGAACGTCCCGGTGTAGTCCTCCTCGGAGCACTGGTCGGAGAAGCTCGACCCCGCGTCGCTGACAGTGACGGCGAGGGGGCGGGGTACCTCGTCGCCGGCGACGCTCATGCTCGCCACGGAGGCGATGACGCCGACGGCCAGCACGGCGGCGGCGCCCACGACGCCACGGCGGCGCCAGCGGTGGGGCGGGAGGCTTCCCACAGGAGTGATCTCCTGGGTGACCACTCCGGCCGACTCCTCCATCGAGACCACGACGCCCTCCTGCTCGCCAACGGTGGCGATCCGCACGATGCCGACCCGCCCGTCAACGGTGGCCCTCCGATGATATTCGGGCAGGAGGGGATTGCGGTGGCGGAGCGTCCGATCCGCCGGTGCATCGCGTCACACGGTGGCCGGCGACGCCGGTCGGCCGGCCCCCAACCACTCAGTACTCGTTCGGCATCAGGATCCACAGGATCGGGTAGACGATCAGCTGGCTGCCGGGCAGGACCATGAGCACCAGCACGAACAGCACGCGGGCGGCCCACGGTCCCAGCCCGAACCGTCGGCCCAGGCCGGCGCAGACGCCCGCGATGACGCGGCTGTCGCGCGGGCGGACGAGGCCCTGGCGGCGGAAGTTGTTGCGGACGGCGGTCATGTCGAGCCCTTCTCGATCGGTGTGCACTCAGCGTGCCGCGCCGCCGGTGCCCACCGCATCAGGGAGGCCCCTGGTCCGTTCCCTGGTTCCCACCCCGGGGGGCGACGTGGGCGCGCTGGCGCGCGTGCTCGCCGCGGATCCAGTCGTTCGTCAGCCGCGGGTCGTCGTCCCCGCCACCGTGCTCGAGCGAGTCGAGGTAGCGGCGGTCGCGGTCGATCCGCGCCCGCGCACCGGTGGCGTCCGTGACGTGCCCGTGCCCGGGCACCACGCGGCGGGCGTCGCCGAGCAGCCCGGCGAGCGTCTCGAGGCCCCGCCGGTACTCGCCCACCGGGTCGGCCGCGGCCAGGTCGAGGAGCGGCACCTCGGTGTCGCTGAGCATGTCCCCGGCCAGCAGCACGCCCGCGCCGGTCACGAGCAGGGCGGCGTGACCGGGGGCGTGCGCGGAGTGCTCGACGACCACGACCTCCGGACCGGGCCAGGGCACCGTGCGTCGCGCCGGGTCGGCCGGCCCGGGGAGCGGCGTCACCCCGCCGATGGTCTGCCACTCGTGGCCGGGCAGGTCCCGGGCCGCCTCCGCGGGGAGCTCCGGCCCGCGGCGGTCCGCCTCCCGCGCCGCGGCCGGGGTCGCGAAGCGGGGCGCCGGTCCGAGCGCCGCCGCCCAGAGCAGGTGGTCCCAGTGCGGGTGCGTGGAGACCCCCGCGGCCACCCGCCACCCGCGGTCGTGGGCGGCCCGGGCGAGGCCGGCCAGCTCGGCCGGGGTGAGGGCGGGGTCCACGAGCAGGCAGGCGCCGTCGTCGGCCACGACGAACGGGGAGGTGGTGGTGAAGCTCCCGGCGGTGGCGACGTGAACGCCCGTGGCCACCTGCTCCAGTGCGCGGCCGGCGGTCATGTCAGCGGTAGCCGTGGGCGGCGAGGTAGGCGGCGCCGACGATGCCGGCGGTGTTGCGCAGGGCGGCGGGGACCATGGGGGCGGTGGTGCGCAGAAGCGGCAGGAACTTCTCGTGCTTCTTGCTCACGCCGCCGCCGACGACGATGAGGTCGGGGGAGAAGAGCATCTCCACCGTGGAGTAGAAGCGCTGCAGCCGCTCGGCCCACTCCTCCCAGCTGAGGTTCTCGTTCTCCCTCGCCGACGACGCCGCGCGGTCCTCGGCGTCCGCGCCGTCGATCTCGAGGTGCCCCAGCTCGGTGTTGGGCACGAGCGTGCCGTCGACCACGAGCGCGGAGCCGATGCCCGTGCCGAGCGTGGTCACCAGCACGACCCCCGGCACACCGCGGGCGGCGCCGTAGACGGCCTCGGCGACGCCCGCCGCGTCGGCGTCGTTGACGGCGATCACGGGCTGACCGATGGCCTCGCTCATCAGCGCGGGCACGTCCACGCCCTTCCACGACTTGTGGAGGTTGGCGATGAAGGGCACGACCCCGTGCTTGATGGGGGCGGGGAACGTCAGCCCGACCGGGACGGCGGGGTCGAGGTCGAACGCGGCCACGAGCTCCGAGACGGTCGAGGCCACGGCCTTGGGCTTGGAGGGGCTCGGGGTCGGGATCCGCAGCCGCTCGGCGGTCAGCTCGCCGGTCTCCAGGTCGACGGGGGCGCCCTTGATCCCGGACCCGCCGATGTCGATGCCGAAACCGATCCGCTGCTGCGCCTCGGCGCCGGGCAGCCGGACGACGTGCCCGGCGTCGGCCAGGCCCCCGGCGCCCTCCCCGGGCTCGGGCAGCGGCGACGGCTGGGTGCCGGTCACGGCAGCGTGAGGATCTCGGCGCCGGTCTCGGTCACGACCAGCGTGTGCTCCCACTGGGCGGTGCGAGATCGGTCCTTGGTGAGCACGGTCCACCCGTCGTCCCACTGCTCCCACTCGATGCCGCCGAGGGTGAGCATGGGCTCGATGGTGAACACCATGCCGGGCTCGATGACGGTGTCGTAGCGGGGCGCGGAGTCGTAGTGGGGGATGATCAGGCCGGAGTGGAAGGCCTCGCCCACGCCGTGCCCGGTGAAGTCGCGCACCACGCCGTAGTCGAACCGCCGGGCGTAGGCCTCGATGACACGGCCGATCACGTTGACCTCGCGGCCGGGCTTGACGGCGCGGATGCCCCGCTCCATGGCTTCCCTGGTGCGCTCGACCAGCAGGCGCGACTCCTCGTCCACGTCGCCGACGAGGAACATCGCGTTGAGGTCGCCGTGCACCCCGTCGACGTAGGCGGTGATGTCGATGTTGAGGATGTCGCCGTCGGCGAGCACGGTCGAGTCCGGGATGCCGTGGCAGATGACCTCGTTGACTGAGGTGCACAGCGACTTGGTGAAGCCCATGTAGCCCAGCGTCGAGGGGTAGGCGCCGTGGCTGACCAGGAACTCGTGGCCGATGGCGTCGAGCTCGTCGGTGGTCACGCCCACAGCCACGTGCCGGCCCACCTCCTCCAGCGCCTGCGCTGCGATGCGGGAGGCGCGGCGGATGCGCTCGATCGTCTCCGGGGTCTTCACCTCCGAGGCGGTCACCCGCTCGGGGCCGGTGCGGCCGACGTACTCCGGGCGGGGGATGGACGCGGGCACCGCGCGCATGGGGGAGACGGTCCCCTTGGTCAGCGTGCCGCGCGGGGCACGGTCGGCGAGCATGGTGGCAGGCATGCGGACCAGTCTAGGACCGGCCCCCGGGACCGACCGGGGCATGGCGGGCACCGGACGGACGGGAGGGAGCGCGATGGCGGCGCCGGAGTACTACTACAACCTCGCCACCGGGCAGGTGGAGGAGGGCAAGGTTCATGGGGCCACGAACCGCATGGGCCCCTACCCGACGGCGGAGGCGGCCGCGCAGGCGCTCGCCCGGGCGCAGGACCGCAACGAGCGCTGGGACGCCGCGGACGCGGCGTGGGCCCGGGACCCCGAGGAGGACTGAGGCGGCCCTGGGCGCTGCCTGGTCACCGCTTCGCGGCGTGTCGGCGGCGCACCCGCGCGTACGGGCGATGACGTCCGGTTGCCGCCGGGAACGGCAGGGGGAGGATGGTCGGTTCCAGCACTCATGGGGGGACCGTCATGCCGGACATCGTCGAGGTCATCAAGACCCAGCACCGCCAGGTGGAGGAGCTGCTCGACCGGGCGCAGGAGGGCGGCCCGGACGCCGGCGCTCTTCTGCAGCAGGTGAGCGACCTGCTGCTGCCGCACTCGCAGGCGGAGGAGTCGTTCGTCTACCCCACCATCCGGGATCGCCGGCAGGACCACGCGGAGGAGGTTCACGACAGCGTCGCGGAGCACCAGCACATCGAGGGCCTCCTTGCGGAGCTGGTCCGGGAGGGCCCGGACAGTCCGGGTTACGACGGCAAGCTCGCCGGGATGGTGGGCGAGCTCCGGCACCACGTCGAGGAGGAGGAGCAGGACCTGCTGCCGGTCCTGGAGAAGTCGCTGAGCGCCGAGGAGCGCGAGGAGATGGGCGCCCGCTTCGCACGCGAGACCGGGATGGAGGAGCTCGCCGCGGGCACGCCGGCGGGCGCCGCCGGGGGCTCGGAGGGCGGGGGCTCGGGGGCCGGCCCCGAGCCCACCCGGGACGAGCTCTACGAGCAGGCGAAGGAGCAGGACGTCCCGGGCCGCTCCTCCATGACGAAGGACCAGCTCAAGGACGCGGTCGACCCGGAATGAGCCGGGGCGGCTCCCGCGCCGTGCCGCACGGCGCGGGACGCCGTCGCCGCCCGAGCCCGGCCTACTGCTCGAAGGTGTGCTCCGGGCCGGGGAAGGACCGGTCCCGCACCGCCTCGCCGTACCCGCGGGCCGCGCGGGCGAGCTCCGCGCCCACGTCGCCGAAGCGCCGGGCGAAGCGCGGGGACCACGACGTCATGCCGGCGATGTCCGTCCACACCAGGACCTGCCCGTCGCACGTGGGCCCGGCGCCGATGCCGATGGTCGGCACGGGCAGGACCTCGGTGACCCGGGCGGCGACGGGCGCCGGCACCATCTCGAGGACGACGGCGACGGCGCCCGCGTCCGCGAGCGCCAGGGCGTCGCCCACCAGCCGCTCGGCCGCCTCGTGGCCGCGGCCCTGCACCCGCTTGCCGCCGAGGAGGTTCTCCGCCTGCGGCGTGAAGCCGAGGTGGCCGAAGACCGGGATGCCCGAGCGGGTGAGCAGCCGGACGTGCTCGGCGAGGTGCGCGCCGCCCTCGAACTTCACCGCGTGCGCCCCGCCCTCCTTCATCATCCGCACCGCGGCGGCGTGGCACTGCGCCGGCGAGGCCTCGTAGGAGCCGAAGGGCAGGTCCGCGACGACGAGGGCGCGGCGGGCGGCCCTGGCGACGGCCCGCACGGCCGGGATCATGTCGTCGACGGTCACCGGGATGGTGGTCTCGTGCCCGTGCATCGTGTTGCCGATGGAGTCGCCCACCAGCAGCACGTCGATCCCCGCCTCGTCGAAGATCGCGGCCGTCACGCCGTCGTAGGCGGTAAGCATCGTCAGCGGCTCGCCGCGCTCCTTCGCCTGGCGCAGGTGGTGGACCCGCACGCGGCGCGGCGGGCGCGCGGGTGCGCTCTCGGCGGGGCCGGCGGCGGGCGCGCCGGGGACAGAGGCGTCGGGGGCAGAGGCGTCGGGGGACTGGCTCATGCGGGGATCTCCAGGTCGGGGTCGGGGAGCGGCCCGAGCGGCAACGGCCCGGCCGTGCGGGGCGTGGGTCATGCCTTGCGCGGCTGGGCGGCGTCCGGGCGGGCGGGGTCGACCGGCTGGACGCCGTCGGGGGTGGCCGCGTCGACGGGCCCGGCGGCCACCAGGGCGAGCTGCTCGCGCCACCGGCTGGTCACCGGCAGGCGGCGGTCGCGGCCGAAGGCCATCGCGGTCACCTTCGGGCCCAGCGGGTACTGCCGGCGCTTCCACTCGGCCCGGTCGACGAGCGTGAGGACGAGCTCGACCGTGTCGGGGTCGAAGCCGGAGGCCAGCAGCTCGCCGCGGCCCAGGCTGCGCTCGACGTAGCCCTCCAGCACGTCGTCGAGCAGCTCGTACTCGGGCAGCGAGTCGGAGTCGCGCTGACCCGGGCGCAGCTCGGCGGAGGGCGCCTTCTCGATGGACGACCAGGGGATCGGGACCGTCTCCCCGGCCGCCTGCGCGGCCTGGTTGCGCCACCGCGCCAGCTCCCACACGCGCGTCTTGAGCACGTCCTTGATGGGGGCGAAGCCGCCGACGGCGTCGCCGTAGATGGTCGAGTACCCCACCGCCAGCTCGCTCTTGTTGCCGGTGGCGAGCACGAGCGGGCCCTCGGAGTTGGAGACGGCCATGAGGATGACGCCGCGCATGCGGGCCTGGAGGTTCTCCGCGGCCAGGCCGGCCAGGTCCATCGCGTCCTCGAACGCTCCTACCGTGGGGGCGATCGGCTGCACGCGGTAGTCCAGGCCGATGCGCTCGGCGAGGTCGGCGGCGTCGTCCTTCGAGCCGTCGGAGGAGTACCGCGACGGCATGGACACGCCGATGACGTTCTGCCCGCCGACGGCGTCCGCCGCGACGGCGGCCACCAGCGCGGAGTCGATGCCCCCGGAGAGGCCGAGCACCACCTTGGTGAAGCCGTTCTTGCGCACGTAGTCCCGCAGGCCGAGGACGACCGCCTCGTACATCTGCGCGGTGTCGTCGCGCTCGGGCGGCAGCGCGTACCCGGGCGGCGTGACGGGCGCGGCGCCGGCGCCGGGCAGCTCGACCAGCAGCAGGTCCTCGGTGAAGCCCGGGGAGGCGGCGACGAGCTCGCCGGCGGTGTCGACGACGAAGGAGTGGCCGTCGAAGACGAGGTCGTCCTGGCCGCCGACGAGGTTGACGTAGAACACGGGGCAGCCCAGCTGCGCGGCCCGGTCCCGGGCGAGGCGCCGACGCGCGGCGCCCTTGCCGTACTCGTAGGGCGAGCCGTTGGGCACCAGCAGCGCGTCCAGCCGGGCGCCGGCCAGCTCGGCCACCGGCCCGCCCTCCTGCCAGATGTCCTCGCAGATCGCGAGCCCGAGGCGGAACCCGTCCACCTCGAGCACGACGGGCTCGTCGCCGGCGGCGAAGATGCGGTACTCGTCGAACACGCCGTAGTTGGGCAGGTGGTGCTTGGTGTAGACCTGCTCCACCCGCCCGGCGTGCAGGTGCGCGGCGACGTTCGTGGGCCGCCCGTCGGCGGCCGTGCCGAGCGAGCCGACGACGACGTGCAGCCCGGCGTGGCCGTCCTCGGCCAGCTCGGCGGCGAGCCGCTCCAGCCGGGCGGTGGCCGCGCGCTGGAAGGAGCCACGCAGGGCCAGGTCCTCGATGGGGTAGCCGGTGAGCACCATCTCGGGCATGACGACCACCGCGGCCCCCGCCTCGGCGGCCCGGGCGGCGGCGCCGCGGACCAGGTCGGCGTTGCCCTCGAGGTCCCCCACCGTGGCGTCGAGCTGGGCGAGAGCGATACGGAGCGGTGCCATGGCGCCACCCTATTGCGGAGGTGACGCCCGTGCGTCGCGGCACGGGCGGGCGGACCGGCGTCTCCAGCGGTGGCCCGTGTCACCGCCGTCGCCCCAGGTGGGCCATGATGGGACGGTGCGGCGCCTCCCGCCGCACCCATGGCCCGCCGGGAGGCACGCCCTCGCCGGCCCGCACGCGGAAGTCAGGAGTGGTTGATGGACAGGCAGCAGGAGTTCGTACTCAGGACGATCGAGGAGCGCGACGTCCGGTTCATCCGGCTGTGGTTCACCGACGTGCTCGGCGTGCTGAAGTCCGTCGCCATCGCCCCCGCCGAGCTCGAGGGCGCGTTCGCCGAGGGCATCGGCTTCGACGGCTCCTCGATCGAGGGCCTGACCCGCGTGTACGAGGCGGACATGCTGGTCAAGCCGGATCCGTCCACCTTCCAGGTGCTGCCCTGGCGCGGCGAGGCCAACTCCGTCGCCCGCATGTTCTGCGACGTGCTCACCCCGCTGGGCGAGCCGGCGCGCTCGGACCCGCGCAACGTCCTCAAGCGCGCCCTGGCCAAGGCCGCCGACGCGGGCTTCACCTTCTACACCCACCCCGAGATCGAGTTCTATCTCTTCGAGAAGCCCGCGAGCCTCGACGCCCCGCTCGTCCCGATCGACACGGCCGGGTACTTCGACCACGTGGCCCGCGGCACCGCGCACGACTTCCGCCGCGACGCGATCACCACGCTGGAGTCCATGGGCATCTCCGTGGAGTTCTCCCACCACGAGGCGGGCCCGGGACAGAACGAGATCGACCTGCGCTACGCCGACGCCCTGAGCATGGCCGACAACATCCAGACCTTCCGCACCGTGGTCAAGGAGGTGGCCCTCAGGCAGGACGTGCTGGCCACGTTCATGCCCAAGCCGCTGGCGGAGGCGCCCGGCTCGGGCATGCACACCCACATGTCCCTGTTCGAGGGGGACCGCAACGCGTTCTACGACCCCGCCGGCGAGTTCCAGCTGTCCGGCACCGCACGCGCCTTCATCGCCGGCCTGCTGCGCCACGCCGCCGAGATCACGGCGGTGACCAACCAGTACGTCAACTCCTACAAGCGTCTCTGGGGCGGCGGCGAGGCCCCGAGCTACGTGTGCTGGGGCCACAACAACCGCTCGGCGCTCGTCCGCGTGCCGATGTACAAGCCGGAGAAGGGCGGCTCGGCCCGCATCGAGTACCGGGGCCTGGACTCAGCCGCCAACCCCTACCTCGCGTTCGCCGTGATCCTGGCCGCCGGCCTCAAGGGCATCGAGGAGGGCTACGAGCTGCCCGAGGGCGCCGACGACGACGTGTTCGCCATGACCCGCGCGGAGCGCAAGGCGCTGGGCATCCAGGAGCTGCCGAACTCCCTGCACGAGGCCATCTCGATCATGGAGAGCTCCGAGCTGGTCGCCGAGACCCTCGGCGAGGACACCTTCGAGTTCTTCGTGCGCAACAAGCGCACGGAGTGGGAGGAGTACCGCAGCCAGGTCACCTCCTACGAGCTGCACCGGTTCATCCCGTCGCTGTGACGGCGGGCTCCCCGCCCACGCTGGAGGGCTGATGGCTCGAACGGTCACCAGGACGAGCGTGCTGCGCCGCCTGGGGTTCACCGACGCGCCGCGGGCCGACGAGCTGCTCGACGCCCCCGCGCTCGCCCCGGCCGTGGCGCGCGCCGAGGCGGCGGGCGCGCCGCTGCCCGAGGCGCTCGGCGCCGCCGCGGACCCCGACCTCGCGCTGCTCGCCCTGGTGCGGCTCGCCGAGCAGGCCCAGGCCCACGGGCTGGAGGAGGAGCTGCGGGCGGTGCTCGCCGACGACGGCGCCCAGCGCCGCCGCCTGCTCGCGGTGCTCGGCGCGTCCTCCGCGCTGGGGGACATGCTCGTCGCGCGCCCCGGCGACGTCGCGCTGCTGCGGGACCGGGCGGGGGAGGAGCCGGTCCTCGACCTGGCGCCGCAGGACGAGCGGGAGCGGGCCCTGCGGGCGGTGGGCGCCGACCCGGCCGACCCCGTGCCGGTCGCCACGGTCACCGGGGACGCGGGGGTGGATGCCCTGCGGCGCACCTACCGGCGCCGGCTGCTCGAGATCGCCGCGGCGGACCTGACCAGCCCCGACCCGCTGGCGGACTTCCCCAAGGTCGCCGCGGCGATCGCGGACATCGTCGGCGGCGCGCTCGAGGCGGCGCTGGCGGTGGTCCGCGCCCAGCTGCCGGGCGGCGCCCGGGAGGTGCGCCTGGCGGTGATCGGGATGGGCAAGACGGGCGGCCGCGAGCTGAACTACATCTCCGACGTCGACGTCGTCTACGTGTGCGAGCCGGCCGCCGGGGCGGCGGTGAGCGAGCACGAGGCCCTCGCCGTCGGCACCCGCCTGGCCACCCAGCTCGCCCGCTGCTGCTCCGCCACCATGGGCTCGGAGCCGGCGCTGTGGCCGCTGGACGCCAACCTGCGGCCGGAGGGCAAGGACGGGCCGCTGGTGCGCACGCTCGCCTCGCACGTGGCGTACTACGAGCGGTGGGCCAAGGGCTGGGAGTTCCAGGCCCTCGTCAAGGCGCGCCCGGTGGCCGGGGACGCCGCGCTGGGGGAGGCGTACCTGGAGGCGCTGCGGCCGATGGTGTGGACCGCCGTCGAGCGCGAGCACTTCGTCGAGGAGGCCCAGGCCATGCGGCGGCGCGTCGAGGACCACGTGCCGGCCGCCGAGGCGGACCGCCAGCTCAAGCTCGGCAAGGGCGGCCTGCGCGACGTGGAGTTCACCGTCCAGCTGCTCCAGCTCGTCCACGGCCGCACCGACCCCTCGATCCGCTCGGGCACCACGCTGGAGGGCCTGGGCCAGCTCGCCCGGGGCGGGTACGTCGCGCGCGACCACGCCGCGGAGCTCTCGCACCACTACCGGTTCCTGCGCGTGCTCGAGCACCGCATCCAGCTGTACCGGCTGCGCCGCTCGCACCTGGTGCCGACGGGGGAGGCGGACCTGCGCCGGCTCGGGCGGGCGATGCGCGCCGACGGCGTGGACTCGGGAGAGTCCCTGGAGGAGCGGTGGCGCCAGGTCCGCCGCGACGTGCGGCACCTGCACGAGGAGATCTTCTACCGGCCGCTGCTGCCGCTGACGGCGCGGCTGTCCGCCGAGGACGTCTCCCTCGCCCCCGACGCGGCCCGCGCCCGGCTGCGGGCGATCGGCTTCCACGACCCCGACGGGGCGCTGCGCCACATCGGCGCGCTGACCGAGGGCCTGTCGCGGCGTGCGGCCATCCAGCGGCAGCTGCTGCCGGTCATGCTGGGCTGGTTCGCGCAGGGCCCGGAGCCGGACTCCGGCCTGCTGTCCTTCCGCAAGCTCTCCGAGACCATGGGGACCACGCACTGGTACCTCAAGCTGCTCCGGGACTCCGGGGTCGCCGCTGAGCGGCTCGCCCTGCTGCTCTCGACCAGCCGGTACGTCGCCGAGGCCCTCGGGCGACTGCCCGAGGCGGTGGCCTGGCTGGGCGAGGACGCCGAGATCGCGCCCCGTACCGCCGCGGCGCTGTCGGGCGAGCTGCACGCGCTGCAGGCCCGCCGCACCGAGCCGGTGCCCGGGGTGATGGTCGCGCGCTACGTGCGCCGCCGGGAGCTGCTGCGGGCGGCGATCGGCGACGTGCTGGAGAACATCCCGTTCGCCCGGTCCGCGGCGATGATCACGACGGCGGCGGACGTGGCGCTGCAGGGCGCCCTGCGCGTCGCGGAGGCGGAGGCGACGGCGGAGGCGGGCCTGGACGCGCCGGCCTCCCGGTACCTGGTGGTCGCCATGGGCCGCCTCGGCGGCGCGGAGATGGGCTACGCCTCCGACGCCGACGTGCTGTTCGTGCACGAGCCGCGCTCGGGCGTGGACGGCGAGGTCGCGGCGCGCGCCGCCGTCGCCGTGGCGTCGAGGGTGCGGGCGCTGCTGGGGGAGACGGGGGCCGAGCCGCCGCTGCCCGTGGACGCAGACCTGCGCCCGGAGGGCCGCCACGGCCCGATCATCCGGTCGCTGTCCTCCTACGCCGAGTACTACGAGCGCTGGGTCGAGCCGTGGGAGCGGCAGGCGCTGCTGCGCGCCCGGCCGGTGGCCGGCGACGACGACCTCGCCGCCCGGTTCACGGCGCTGGTCGACCCGCTGCGCTACCCGCAGGGCGGCCTCGGCGGCGGGGACCTGCGCGAGCTGCGGCGGATCAAGGCCCGCGTGGAGTCCGAGCGGATGCCCCGCGGGGTGCCGCCCACCCGCCACCTCAAGCTGGGGCGGGGCGGGCTCGGCGACGTCGAGTGGACGGTGCAGCTGCTGCAGCTGCGGCACGCCGGCGCGGTGCCCGCGCTGCGCACGCCGTCGACCATGCAGGCGCTGCACGCCCTGCACGCGGCGGGGCTGGTCACCGTGGAGGAGGCGGACCGGCTGAGGCACGCCTGGAAGCTCGCCTCGCGCATCCGCAGCGCCATCGTGCTGGCCACGGGCCGCACCACGGGGCATCGCTTCGACGTGCTGCCCCACGAGACGCCGGACCTCGAGGTCGTCGCGCGCATCCTGGGCCACGAGCCCGGCGCACGGCAGGAGCTGGAGGAGGAGTACCTCCGCGCCGCGCGCCGCGCCCGCGCTGTCGTCGAGGACCTCTTCTACGGGTGAGCGGTCAGTTGCGTCGCGAGCGGTCATGCGGGTCGCGAGCGCTCACCCGGCTCTCAGCCGCCGAGAAGGTCCTGAGTGTGCGTCTCGCGCGGAAACGCTCGCTCAGGCACTTCTCGCACGCTCTTCCGCCCCTGACCGCGCGCCTGCACGCGGCTGGGCGAGCCCCTCGGGCCCGCCCAGCCACGTGACCCGCCGTCAGCGGAAGTCGCGGCACCGCCAGGCGGCGTAGGCGCTCTGCGCCTCGAGCGAGACGCCGGGCGCGACGTCGGCGAGCGGGGTGACGTTGGTGACCAGCGGCTCGCCGTCGGCACCCCGGCCGACCTCGGTGCCGGTGAGCAGCCACGGCCGCTTGCGGTCCCCGAGCAGGTAGGAGCTCTGGACGAGCTGGCGGGCGATCCAGACCGCCGGACCGGCCGGCCACCACGGCTCGGCCGCGAGGGGCCACACCGCCAGGCCGGGCAGCGGGTAGCCGCTCTCGGCGTCCCAGCTGCCGACCACGGCGTCGGTCTCAGGCCCCTCGCTGATGCGCAGGTAGAGCGCTCCGACACGGCGCTGGAGGGCGACGACGTCGTCGAGGGTGCGGGCCAGGGCGCCGGCGGCGGGCTGGCGCTCGGTCACGGGCAGGTCGATGGTGTGCTGTGCGCTCAAGAAATTTCCTCCGCTGCGTTGCGTTGAACTGGCGCTGATGCGGGAACGGCGCGGCGCCGTCCGGTGACGTCCGCGTCACCCGGTGACGGCCGGCGGCCCCCGTGCCGCCGAGGTCTGGGGCGGCGTCCGCCTAAGGGTCTGGGGCGGGGATCACGAACAGGTTACGGCCCGCCGCGCCCCGATGCAACACCTGTAGCGCAGCTATACCCGCAGACCCACGTGGACGATCGCGTCGGCGACGTCCCGGACACGGACGCTGTGGCGGCGCGCGTGCTGGCGGATGCGCTGGAAGGCCTGCTCGACGTCGATGCCCCGGGCCTCGGCGATCACGCCCTTGGCCTGCTCGATGACCACCCGGGCGTCCAGCGCGTGCTGGAGCTGTTCCGCGAGCTGCTCCTGCTGGCGGTAGGTGGAGGCGTTGATGAGGTAGCCGGTGGCCATGTCGGCCAGCACGGAAGCGGCCTCGAGGTCCTCCTCGGGCCACTCCCGTGACTCGCGCGAGTACAGGTTCACGGCCCCGAACGTGCGGTCGGCCAGCCGCAGGGGGATGCCGGCGACGGCCCCGATGCCCGCGGCCAGCGCCCGGTCCCGGAAGCCCGGCCACCGGTCGTCCTCCGACGCCAGGTCCGGGACGGCGACCGGCCGGCCCAGGGTGAAGGCCTCGTAGCAGGGACCCTCCTGGTGCTCGGACTGGTACCTCTCCAGCTCCGCCAGGCCCGGCAGCACGGTGGTGACGAGGCTGAGGCGGCCCTGCACGTCGATCGCGGCCCCGGCGCCGGCCAGGTCGAGCACGTCGCGGACGCGGTTGGGCAGCTCGTGGAGCACGGCGTCGACGTCGTAGGGCGTGACCAGGGTGCGCACGAACTCCGACACGGTGCGGGCGAACAGGCGGTGATCGTACATCTCGCCCCCTTCCACCGGCGCCCGTGCCGAACGGGAAGAGCACCGCTGCGCCGCGGTGCACGCGAGACTACAGGCGTCGCCGAACGGTCGCCGGGGGAACGAGCCGGGCCGGCGCCGCTCGCGCCCAGCCACCCGGCGCGGGCGTGCGGGCCCGCCCGCCTGGTGTCAGAGCACCTTGGACAGGAAGGCCTGGGTGCGCTCGTGCCGGGGGTCGTCGAGCACCTGCGCGGGCGGGCCCTGCTCGACGATGACGCCGCCGTCCATGAACACGAGGTGGTCGCCGACCTCGCGGGCGAAGCCGATCTCGTGCGTCACCACCATCATGGTCATGCCGGAGGCGGCGAGGTCCTGCATGACGGCGAGCACCTCGCCGACGAGCTCGGGGTCGAGCGCCGAGGTGGGCTCGTCGAAGAGCATCAGCTCGGGCTCCATGGCCAGGGCGCGGGCGATGGCGACCCGCTGCTGCTGGCCCCCGGAGAGCTGGGAGGGGTAGTGGTCCAGCCGGTCCGCGAGGCCCACGCGGCCGAGCAGCTCCGTGGCCTTGGCCCGCGCGGCCGCCTTGCCGACGCCCTTGACCTGCACCGGGGCCTCCATGACGTTCTGGAGCGCCGTCATGTGGGGGAAGAGGTTGAAGCGCTGGAAGACCATCCCGATGCGCGCGCGCTGCTGCGCGACCCGCTTCGGGTGCAGGCGGTAGAGCTCGCTGCGCCCGCCCCTGACCTCCTCCCGGTACCCCATGAGCTCGCCGTCCACGGCGATGCGGCCGGCGTCGATCTCCTCGAGCTGGTTCACGCAGCGCAGCAGCGTGGACTTGCCGGAGCCGGAGGGGCCGACGACGACGCAGACGGAGCCGGCGGGCACCGTCAGGTCCACGCCGCGCAGCACGTGCAGCTCGCCGAAGAACTTGTGCACGCCGTCGATCTGGATGGTGGGGGTCTCGGTCATGGCGTGTACTCCAGGAACGGGTCGTCCTTCGCGGTGCCGGCGGCCAGGATCGCCTGCTGCTTGCGCCCCAGTGCGCCGCCCTTGCCGCCCGGGCCGCCGCCGGCGCGCGCGTCGGCGTAGCCGCGGCCGTAGTACCGCTCCAGGTAGTGCTGGCCGACCATGAGCACCGAGGTGATGGCGAGGTACCAGATGGCCGCGACCATCAGCAGGGGGATGGGCAGGAACAGGCGGTTGCCCACGGAGTTGGTCACGAAGGTCAGGTCGAGGGTGAACGGCACCGCCAGCACCAGCGACGTCGTCTTGAGCATGGAGATGGTCTCGTTGCCCGTCGGCGGCACGATCACGCGCATCGCCTGGGGGAGGATCACCCGGCGCAGGATCTTCGACTCCTTCATGCCCAGCGCCCGGGCGGCCTCGGCCTGCCCGGCGTCCACGCTCGCCAGGCCGGAGCGGAAGATCTCCGCAAGGTAGGCGGCCTCGTTGAGCGCCAGGCCCAGGATGGCCGCGAGAGCGGCGTTGAAGACGTCGTCCGTGTCGAACACGAGGAACTCGGGGCCGAAGGGGATGCCGAGGCTCAGCCGCGGGTAGAGCACCGCGAGCAGCCCCCAGAAGGTGAGCTGGGTGTAGATCGGGGTGCCCCGGAAGAACCAGATGTACACCCAGGCGACCCAGCGCATCACCGGGTTGTCCGAGCGGCGCATGATGGCCAGCGCCAGGGCGAGGACGATCGCGATGACCATCGAGGCGGCGGTCAGCAGGAGCGTCCAGCCCACGCCCCTGGCCACGGTGACGTCGCGCAGGTAGAGCCAGACGACGTCCCAGCGGAAGTTGGGGTTGGTGACGAGGGCGCTGACCACCATCGCCGCCAGCACGGCGACGACGGCGGCGGAGACCAGTCGGCCGGGCCGGCGCACGGGGTGGGCGCGGATGAGCTGCGGCACGTCCGCGTGGTGGTCGCGCGCCACGTCAGACCGCCGGGTTCAGCTCGGCGGTGGGCAGGGCGCCGGTGACGTTCCAGGTGGCCAGGATGTCCTCCCAGACACCCTCGTCCATCAGGTGCTGCATGGCCGTCTGGAGCGCCGCCGTGAGCTCGGGGTCGTCCTTGGAGACGGCGATGCCCTGCGGCGCGGCGTCGGTGACGTCGCCCAGCTGCTCGACCTGGCCGCCGGTCTGGACCTCGGCGTACTGGCCGACGGGGGAGTCGGCGTACATCACGTCGATCTTCCCGCCCACGAGGTTGGTCGTGACGTCGGCCTGGGAGTCGTACCGCAGGACCTCGATGGGCTCGGCGCCCCCGGCGGCACACTCGGCGGACAGAGTCTCGGCGCCCTCGTCCTGGATGGTGCCGGTCTGCACGCCCATGGTGGTGCCGCACAGGTCCGCGGGGTCGAGGCCCTCCGGGTTGCCCTTCTGCACCGAGAACGTCGAGCCGGCGGCGATGTAGGAGACCATGTCGACCTCCGACTGGCGCTCCGGCGTGATGGAGAAGGAGGCGATGCCGGCGTCGTACCGGGTGCCGATGGCGGGGATGATCGAGGCGAACTCGGCGTGCTGGACCTCGACCTCGGCGCCGAGCACCTGGCCGAGCGCCTTGGCCAGGTCGACGTCGTAGCCGGTGGGGGTCTGGCCGTCGCTGCCGCCGAGGAACTCGGCGGGCGCGTACTGGAGGTTGCTGCCGACCGTCAGCGTGCCGTCGAAGTCCGCCGGGAGCATCGCGGCGATCTCGTCCACCCTCTCGATGCCCGAGACGTCGTACCCGGCCTCGGCGCTCGCGCCGTCGGACTCGGGCAGGGCGCCGGTCTCGACGGCGTTGGTGCAGGCGGTCAGGACGACGGCGCCCGCCGCGAGGGCGGCGAGGGCGGGAAGACGGCTCATGGGAACTCCGGTCGACATGGTGCTGGGATTCCCCACACCATATCCGGAACCATGCATGACTATGCACTCCCGGCGCTGTGCGTTGCGGCACAGGGCTGCTGGCGCGCGGCCGAAGGGGCAGACCCGCCGGATGACGTCAGCCCCCGGCCGGACCGATCGGGTAGGGGGCCGGGTCGCCCGGCCCCCTCCCACACCACCGGACATGCGGGCCCGCATCCGGCGGTTCGTCAGACCGCTTGCCTGAAGCGCTCCCATGCGGTGCGCAGGCCGATCAGTCCCTGACGGTCCCAGTAGCGGCGGGGCAGGGCGCGTTGGAGCACGGGCGAGCCGGCGATGCGCCAGTAGCCCTTGCTCGACGCCGCCCAGCGGATCGCGCTGAGCGGTGGGATGCCCAACTGCGCGAGCATCCGGCGCCGAGTCCTGATCCGCTTCCACTGCTTCCAGTAGATCTGCCGCAGGCGGCGGTAGAACCACTCGTCGAGGTCCCGGAACACCCGCGGGGTGTCCGCGACCCGGAAGTAGCCCATCCAGCCGCGGACGAACCGGTTCAGGACGCCGATGCGAGAGCCCATCGACACCCCCCAGTTCCGGCGGGTCAACTCCCGCAGCCGCGTCTTCAGGCGAGCGATCGCCTTTGGTGCGACCCGGACCTTGACCTTGCCGCCGGTGACGAAGAAGAACCCGAAGCCCAGAAGAACCGCCCGACCGGCGGGTTGGACCGAGGACTTCTCCCGATTCACCCGCAGCTTCAACCGCCCCTCGACGACCTCTGTGATGCCGCCCAGGACCCTGGTGGCGGCGCGTTTGGAACGCACGAAGACGCGAATGTCGTCGGCGTAGCGCACGAACCGCAGCCCGCGTCTGCCCAGCTCGCGGTCGAGGTCGTCGAGCATGATGTTCGACAACAACGGGGACAGCGGCGACCCCTGCGGAGTTCCCTCCGCGGTGGGCTGCTTGACCCCCTCGACCATCACCCCGGCGTCCAAGAACCGGCGGATGAGCTTGAGCACGCGCTTGTCAGTGACCTTCCGCGCGACCCTGGCCATCAACGCATCGTGGCCGACCCGGTCGAAGAACTTCTCCAGATCCACGTCGACGACCCACCGGTAGCCCTCCTCGATGAAGACCTGCCCGGCCCGGACCGCCTGATGGGCGGACCTGCCGGGCCGGAACCCGTAGGAGGACTCGGCGAAACCGGGATCGAAGATCCCGGTCAGGACCTGCGCGAGCGCCTGCTGGACCAGGCGGTCCAGCACGGTCGGAACACCCAGCAACCGCTCCCCGCCGCCGGGCTTGGGGATCACCACCCGGCGAACCGGCGAGGGCCAGTAGGTGCCTTCGTCCAACGCCGCCCGGACCTCCGGCCAGTGGACGTCCAGCCACGGCACCAACTCCTCCGTGGTCATCCCGTCCACTCCCGGCGCCCCGCGACTGGCGCGGACTCGCTTCAACGCTGCCGAGAGGTTGCCGGGCGAGAACACCTCGTCCCACACCCCCACCGGCTCCGCACCGCTGCCACCGGTGGCCGCCGACGAGCCGCTACGCCCTGGACGGGATTCCGGCGGGAGCACCGCCTCCTGCCCCGCCAGACCCGCGTTCGCGGGATGGCTGCGATCACCACGACTCATACGAGCACCACCAGATCCTTCGATGCATCTGACGTTCGGCCCTTCCCGCCCCATCCCCCCGGACTCCCCCGGCGGGTATCCCTCCAGGCGGTACTACGACCTCTGCTGACTCCTGCCCGGTCAGCCAGACCCTCTCGGCCCTGACCGTCCCGCCGGGGCGGGACACCCGGACAGGTCTCCCCGGATAAGAACAACCACTTTCCCTCTACCCCCGCCGCGTCTACGCAATGGCCGCCTTGGTGGTGACGGGCTTCGCCATCTCGTGCTGGCTCACCCCGACCATCACGCCTCATACGCGATTCGTGTTCCTCGGTGCAGAGTTACGTCTCGGGCTTCCTTCCCACCCCACCTCACGGTGACGCAGTTGCCTCCGACTCGGGGTTAGCACCACCGCCTCCCCCAGAGGACTTCCACCTCCTAGCAGTTGCCCATGCCGGGCGTACACGCCGAGGCCCGCACGGACGCGTCCGTGCGGGCCTCGGCGGGGCGGCTCAGAGGTCGTAGTAGAGCTCGAACTCGTGCGGGTGCGGGCGCAGGCGCAGCGGGTCGATCTCGTTGGTGCGCTTGTAGTCGATCCACGTCTCGATGAGGTCCGGCGTGAAGACGTCGCCCTCGGTGAGGTAGTCGTGGTCCGCCTCGAGGGCGTCCAGCACCGCCGGCAGGGAGTCGGGCACCTGCGCGATCTTGGCGTGCTCCTCCGGGGGCAGCTCGTAGAGGTCCTTGTCGATCGGCTCCGCCGGCTCGATGCGGTTGCGGATGCCGTCCAGGCCGGCCATGAGCATCGCCGAGAAGGCGAGGTAGGGGTTCGACGACGGGTCGGGCACCCGGAACTCGATCCGCTTGGCCTTCGGCGAGGTGCCGGTGACGGGGATGCGGATGCACGCCGAGCGGTTGCGGGCCGAGTACACCAGGTTCACCGGGGCCTCGAAGCCGGGCACCAGGCGGTGATAGGAGTTCACCGTCGGGTTGGTGAAGGCCAGCAGCGAGGGGGCGTGGCGGAGCAGGCCGCCGATGTACCAGCGGGCGGTGTCGGACAGCCCGCCGTAGCCGCGCTCGTCGAAGAACAGCGGCTGGCCGTCCTTCCAGAGCGACTGGTGCGAGTGCATGCCCGAGCCGTTGTCACCGAAGAGCGGCTTGGGCATGAAGGTGGCGGACTTGCCGGCCTCCCAGGCGACATTCTTGATGATGTACTTGAACTTCATCACGTCGTCGGCGGCGGCACGCAGCGTGTCGAAGCGGTAGTTGATCTCCATCTGCCCGGCGGTGCCGACCTCGTGGTGCGCCCGCTCGACGTCGAGGCCCGACTCCTGCAGGCAGGAGACCATCTGGTCGCGAAGGTCGGCCATCTGGTCGTTGGGCGAGACGGGGAAGTACCCGCCCTTGTACCGGGTCTTGTAGCCCAGGTTCGGGCCCTCCTCCCGGCCGGTGTTCCAGGCCGCCTCGTTGGAGTCCAGGTAGTAGAAGCTGGAGTGCTGCGTCGTCTCGAAGCGCACGGCGTCGAAGATGTAGAACTCCGCCTCGGCGCCGAAGTACACCGTGTCGGCGATGCCGGTGCTCCGCAGGTACGCCTCCGCCTTGGCGGCGATGTTGCGGGGGTCGCGCGAGTAGGCCTCGTCGGTGAAGGGGTCCACGATCGAGAAGTTCACGACGAGCGTCTTCTGCTTGCGGAAGGGGTCCACGAAGGCGCTGGTCACGTCCGGCACGAGCTTCATGTCGGACTCGTGGATCGCCTGGAAGCCACGGATCGAGGATCCGTCGAACATCAGACCGTCCGTGAAGGCGTCCTCGTTGAAGGCCTCGACCGGGATGTTGAAGTGCTGCATGACGCCCGGCAGGTCGCAGAAGCGGACGTCGACGAACCTGACGTCCTGCTCCTTCGTGAAGGCGATCGCCTCTTCGGCGGTGGAAAACATCCGTTGCTCCTTGGCTTGTGGACTCGTCTGATCCGGATGGGAACCGGGTACGAAGTTATCGGGAGCCGGTTTCCCTCGTGTCACCCGAATGTGTCAGGCATGTTACGTGCCGTCCCGGGGGCGAGACATGGGTCACCATGGCGCGGGACCGGCCCCAGCAGCGGCGCGGGCGGACACCGAAGGCGCCCGGGATAGGGTCGGGACGTGCCGAACGCAGCCACCTCCGCCCCACCCGTGGCCAGCATGGGCCGTCGCCTGGTCGCTCTGTTCGTCGACTGGGGGATCGCCACGGCGATCAGCGCCGGGTTCTTCCAGAACCACCCGATGGCGACCCTGGCCATCTTCGCCCTCATGACCTGGCTCATGCTGAGCACCCTCAGTGCGACGATCGGCCACGCGATCGCGGGGCTCGCCGTCCGGACGCCCGGCGGCGGGTTCGCCGGCCCGCTGCGCGCCCTGGTCCGCACGGTGGGGCTGTGCCTGGTCATCCCGGCCGTCGTCTGGGGTCCGGACGGGCGCGGGCTGCACGACATGTGGGCCGGCACCGTCATCACCCGCGTGCGCTGACCGACGGCGGAACCCCCGGCGGGTGGTCCCACGAGCCGGGGACGCCACCGTGCCTGCGCACCGCCGGGCAGCGCCCCCCGTGGACGCGCTGCGTGGCCGGCGGAGACGTCTCGCGCGAACGCAGCCCCAAAACAGGGAACGGCCCCCGCACCGTCGGTACGGGGGCCGTCGCGTCAGCGACCGCGCATCCCCTTGCGGTCGGGGCGCGCCTTCATGGGGTCGACGCCCTTCGGGATCGGCATGCGCGCCGCGCCGAGCGCCTGGAGCCGCTTGGCGACGGCGGCGACCTCGGCGGGGGTCAGCTTGCCCTTGAGCTTCTGGACGTGGCTGACGAGCTTGGCGAGGGGGACCTGCCCCTCCTCGTTCCCGTACTGCACGAGGTGCACGGGGACGTTCGGCGCCACGCGAGCGACCTTGCGGCGCTCGTCCTCGAGCATGCGCCGCACGCGGTGGCTCGGCCCCTCGGAGACCAGCACGATGCCGGGCCGGCCGACCATCCGGTAGACGAGGTCCTGTGTGCGCGGGTTGACCGCGACGGGCTGCTCCTCGATGTTCCAGCCGCGCCGGATCTGGCCCAGGGCCGCGCCCGCGGCCCCCGGCTGACCGTCGATCTGGGAGTAGCCCGCCTTCCGGGTCTGCTGCGCCAGCACGATCATCATGAGCATCAGCGCGAGAAGCAGGCCGAAGAACGTCATGTACCACGGGTGGCCCCACGCGAAGCCGATCGCGAGGGCGATCGCCATGACTCCCACGAAGATCCCGACGAGGATCCACGTGATCGCCGGCCTGACCTTCTTGGTCATCCGGTAGGCGTCAGCGATGTTGTGGTACCACCGCCGCTTCTTCTCCTTGGGTGCGGCGGAGGATCCCTCGACGTCGCTGTTCTTCTTGCGGGCCATGATGCCCAAGAATACCGGGCCCGGGGAGCCGCTCGGCCGCGAGCTAGGAGGCCGGTGCGGGGCCGGCGGCGCGCGGGTGGCGGGCGGGCACGCGCAGGGCCAGCGCGAGGACGGCGAGGGCCGCGCCCGCCGCGGCGGCGACCGTGAACCCCGCGGCCGGCCCGTACGCGTCGGACAGCGCGCCCGCCAGGGCGGCGGCGGCGGCCACGCCGACGACGTTGGCCGAGCCCAGCGCGGTCATCGCCGCGGCGGTCGCCCCCGTGGGGGCGAGGCGGCCGGCGACGGTGAACAGCGTGACCATGGCGGGGCCTACGAAGAACCCGACCGCGAGCACCAGCAGCGCCACGGAGCCGAGCGTGGCCGCGGCAGTCAGGGCGGCGGCGAGGGCGGCCATGCCGGCCCCGGAGAGGAGCAGCCGCAGGCGGGTGCCCACCGCCTCGGGCAGGGCGATGACGGCGATCGCCGCGACCGCCGAGCCCGTGCCCATGAGGGCGTAGACGAGTCCGGCCCGGCTCGGCTCGCCGACGTCGGCCGCGTACGCGGTCACCGCCGTCTGGCTCGCGCCGAAGAACATGCCCACGCACGCCATGCCGGCGACCGGCGCCGCGACGGCCCGCAGGACGGTGGCCAGCCGGGGGCCACGGACCCGGCCGTGGCCGCCCGAAACGCGCGAGTCCCGCGCAGCGGTGGGGTGCAGCGCGAAGGCGGGGACGAAGGCGGCCACGAGCAGCGCCGCGAGCAGGACGGGCAGCGCGGGGGACGCGGCCGAGGCCGCCACGCCGACGAGCGCGGGGCCGAGCACGAAGACGAGCTCGTCGGCCATCGACTCGTAGCTCAGGGCGGCGCCGGTCTGCCGCGGCCCGGTGCTGCGCGCGAGCCACCGCACGCGGGCGAGGGAGCCGACGGGCACGGTGGTGGCCCCGACGAGCACGCAGAGCAGGCACAGCGCCGGCAGGGGTGCCTGGGCCCGCGCCGCGGCGACCAGCGCCACGAGGGCGGCGGCGTTGATGGGGGCGAGGACCAGGAGGGGCAGCCGCTGGCCGGCCTTGTCGGTCCACCGGCCGATCAGCGGACCGGACGCCGCCGTGGCGAGGGCGAGCGACGCGGACGCCGCGCCGGCGGCGCCCACGGACCCGGTGGCGGCGGCCACGAGCGTGAGCACGCCGATGATGACCATCGACGTGGGCAGGCGGCTGACGAAGCCGACGACGAGGAAGGACCAGCCGAGCAGCCGCGGGAGGGTGCCGTACTGGCGGAGGGACCGCAGCCGCCGCACGTCAGACGAGCGCCGCGGCTTCCTGCCGGGAGGTCGTCGGCTCGGTCAGGTGGGCGAGGTGCGCGGGCACCTCACGGCCCTTCTTCACCATCGCCTGGCCCCACAGCCGGCCCGCGCGGTAGCTGGAGCGGACCATGGGGCCCGCCATGACGCCGAGGAAGCCGATCTCCTCGGCGATCTCCGCCAGCTCGACGAACTCCTCGGGCTTCACCCACCGGTCGACGGGGTGGTGGCGCACGGACGGGCGCAGGTACTGGTTGATCGTGATGAGGTCCGTGCCGGCGTCGTGCAGCAGCTGCAGGGCGTCGACGACCTCCTCGAAGGTCTCTCCCATGCCCAGCATGAGGTTGGACTTGGTGACGAGGCCGTCCTCGTGCGCGGAGGTGAGCACGCCGAGGGAACGCTGGTACCGGAAGCCCGGCCGGATGCGGCGGAAGATCCGCGGCACGGTCTCGACGTTGTGGGCGAGCACCTCCGGCCGCGAGGAGAAGACCTCGGCGAGCTGGCCGGGCTTGGCGTCGAAGTCGGGGATGAGCAGCTCGACGCCGGTGCCGGGGTTGAGGGCGTGGATCTGGCGCACCGTCTCGGCGTAGAGCCAGGCACCGCCGTCCTCGAGGTCGTCGCGCGCGACGCCGGTGATGGTCGAGTAGCGCAGGCCCATCTTCTGCACGGACCTGGCCACCTTGAGCGGCTCCATCCGGTCCAGGGCCGAGGGCTTGCCGGTGTCGATCTGGCAGAAGTCGCAGCGGCGGGTGCACTGGGAGCCGCCGATGAGGAACGTGGCCTCGCGGTCCTCCCAGCACTCGAAGATGTTGGGGCAGCCGGCCTCCTCGCACACCGTGTGCAGACCGTTGCCGTGGACGAGCTGCTTGAGGTCGCGGTACTCGGGGCCCATGACGGCCTTCGTCTTGATCCACGAGGGCTTGCGCTCGATGGGCGTCTCGGCGTTGCGCGCCTCGACGCGGAGCATCCGGCGGCCTTCAGGTGCGATCGTCACGGTCGGTTACCTCGTCCCTCTCTGGTTCCGCGCGCGCGGCTCCTGGGATCCTACGTCGCGGCGCGCACCGTGCGCAGGGGCGACCGGACGGCGGGTCGCGAGCACCGGGCTACGCCCGGGGGAGGAGCGCCTCGGCCGGGCGCGCCGCGGCGGGCCCCTCGGGGGCGGGCGCCTCCACGGCGGCCCCCTCCACAGCGGCCGGCGTGCTGGTGCCGCTCCCGTCGCCCGGGACCGTCAGGGCGGCGAGGTGGCGCGCGAGCTGGCGCTCGGCGCCGTCGACGATGTCGGCCACGGAGACGGTCCTGCCGGTCTCCGCGGTGAGGGACGTCACGTCGGCGTCGTCGATGCCGCAGGGCACGATCCGGTCGTACGCCGTCAGGTCGGGGCAGGCGTTGATGGCGATGCCGTGCATGGTCACCCCCTTGGCCACGCGCACGCCGATGGCGCACAGCTTGCGGTCGCGCCCGCGCTGGTCGGCGGCGACCCACACCCCGGACCTGCCGGGCACCCGCAGGGTCGCCACCCCGAGCTGGGCGGCGAGGTCGATCACTGCCTGCTCCAGGGCGCGCACGTACGCGACGACGTCGACGGGCTCGCGCAGCCGGACGATGGGGTAGGCGATGAGCTGCCCCGGCCCGTGCCACGTGATGCGCCCGCCGCGGTCGACGTCGATGACGGGCGTCCCGTCGGTGGGGCGGTCGCGCGCGGCGGTGCGCTTACCGGCGGTGTAGACGCTGGAGTGCTCGAGCAGGAGCACCGTGCCCTCGCGCTCGCCGGCCACGACCTCCGCATGGACCTGCCGCTGGAGGTCCCACGCCCACTCGTAGTCGACGTGCTCCTGACCCAGCCCCACGCGTTCGAATCGCACGCGCTGATGTTATGCCTCCGCGCGGGCCGGCCCGTCGGTCGGTCCGGCGTCCGGCCCCGCGGTGCCCCGGCATGCCGTTGGCCGTGGGCGCGCCGCGTGCCCCGGGACCGACCCTCCACCACGGGCCCGCGCCGGGCGTCCGTCCACAGGTCACCGCGCGGTGCCGGTCTGTGGAGGGCACGCGCCGCCGCCGGACGGGCGGTGCTTGGCTCCCGGCATGCGCAGGACACCGCGGTACCAGGAGTCCGCCGTGCCGGCCGTGCCCGGCTACCGGCTCGACGCACCGGTGGGCTTCGGTGCCTCCGGCGCCGTGTGGGCCGCCCGCGACCGGGCCGGCCGGCCGGCCGTCGTCGCGCTGCTGCGCCTGCCGCCGGGGGAGCGAGGCGCGGCGCAGCTCCGGCGGCTGGGCCGGCTCCGTGCCACGGCCCACCCCCACCTGCCGCAGGTGCTCGACCTGGTCGCGCTGACGCCCGACCGATGTGCCCTGGTGAGCGAGCCCCTGGCCGGGCCGACCCTGGCGACGGTGCGGGCCGCGCGGGGCGCGCTGGCGCCCGGTGAGGTGGCCACGCTGTTGATGGCGCTGGGCAGCGCGCTGGGCCACCTGCACGAACGGGGCATCGTGCACGGGGACGTCTCGCCGCGCAACGTGCTCGTCTGCCCGGGCGGCGTCCCCGTGCTGACCGACCTCGCGGGTGAGGTGACGCACGAGAGCGGGACGGCTGGCTTCGTGCCCCCGGAGCGGCAGCGGGGCGGGCCGGCCGGCGCACACGGGGACGTCTGGGCCCTGGCCCGCCTGCTGCTCTGGGCGGGCGGTGAGGAGCCCGCGTTGGCGCGCCTGCTGGGGCCGGCGCTGGAGGCTGACCCGTCGCGCCGTCCGGCCGCGCGCGACCTCGCCACGCGCGCGCTCGCCGTGCCGAGGGTCCCGGTGGCCCTGCCCGGCGCGGCGGACCTCGCCCAGGCGCAGCTGCGGGCGGGCGCGCGGCACGACCTCACCCTCCGAGCCGGACGCACCCGTCCGAGGGGCCGCCACGGGCGCGGGGGAGGGCGGCGCGCGGTCGCCCTCGGCACCCTGGGGCTGCTCGTCATCGCGGGCGCGGCCAGCGCCGGCGGCCCCGCGTCGACCGGCAGCGCGGAGGGCATGCCGGCGGGCCGGCCGACATCGGCCGCGGACGTGCGTGACACCCCGCCGCGGGGGAGCGCCGGCCCGGGAGGGCCGGCGGGGGCCGGGGCGGCGGGACGGCCGGAGGCAGGCGTCGCGAACCTCCTCGCCGCCAGGGACGCCGCGCTCGAGGAACTGGACGGCGAGGCGCTCGAGCGGCTGACGGTGCCCGGCTCGCCCGCCGCCCGCGAGGACGCGGCGCTCCTCGACCGGCTGCGCTCCACCGGCACCCGCCCCGCGGGCCTGCGCACCGAGCTCCTGTCCGCCAGGGTCCTCGCCGGCGAGCCCGTCGTCGTCGAGGTGGTGACCCGGCAGCGCGCCTACGAGCTCGCGCCGGTGGCCCCGGACGGCGTGGGCACGGGAGGCGCGGGGGGACCGGCGGGGCGAGGGACGGGTGCGGTCCCCGAGCAGCCGGCGCGGTGCGCCCGCCTGGAGCTCGGGGGGCCGCCGTGGCGGGTGGCCGGCGCGCTCCCGTGCCCGGGGCCCTGAGACGTGGAGCCCCTGGACGCGGAGCGCCGAGAGCCCTGCCGCTGGACCCGGCGCTCGGATCACCTCTTCAGCCGATCTCGCCCCGCCTTCGGCGTGCCCGCCGCCCGTGGATGCGGCGGGGCCCCGGACCACGAGGGTGCGGGGCCCCGCGAACGCCGGTCGGGCCGTCAGGCCGGTTTCACAGGCCGACCTCGGACTCGAACGCGCCCTCCTCCAGGCGCGCCTTGACCGTCATGAGGTAGCGGGCCGCGTCGGCGCCGTCGACCAGGCGGTGGTCGTAGCTCAGGGCCAGGTACACCATGGACCGGATGCCGATGGTCTCGTTGCCGTCGGCGTCCTTCACGACCGCCGGCCGCTTGACGATCGTCCCGACGCCGAGGATGGCCACCTCGGGCTGGTTGATGATCGGCGTGTCGAACAGCGCGCCGCCCGAGCCGGTGTTGGTGATGGTGAAGGTGGAGCCGGAGAGCTCATCGGGCGTGACCTTGTTGTCGCGGGTGCGCGCGGCGAGGTCGTTGATCTTCTTGGCGATGCCACCGACGTTGAGGTCGCCGGCGTCCTTGATCACCGGCACCAGCAGCCCGCGCGGGGTGTCGACAGCGATGCCGATGTGCTCGGCGCCGTGGTAGACCACCTGGTCACCCTCGATGGTCGCGTTGACCTTGGGGTGCGCCTTGAGCGCCTCGGTGGCGGCCTTGACGAAGAACGGCAGGAAGGTCAGCTTCGTGCCCTCCGCCGCCTGGAAGGCGTTCTTAGCACGGGCGCGCAGCGCGGCGATCCTGGTGACGTCCACCTCGACCACGGTGGTGAGCTGCGCCGAGGTCTGGAGCGACTCGACCATGCGCTTGGCGATGATCTTCCGCAGCCGGGACATCTTCTCGGTCGTGCCGCGCAGCGGCGAGACCTCGATGGCCGCGGGCTTGGCGGCCGGTGCGGCGGCCGGGGCGGCGGCGGGTGCCGCGGCGGCCTTCTCCGCCGCGGCCTTCTCGGCGGCGGCCTCGACGTCCTGCTTGCGGATACGGCCGCCCACGCCCGTGCCGGTCAGCGTGGACAGGTCCACGCCCTTCTCGGCCGCGAGCTTGCGCACCAGCGGGGTGATGTACGGCGTGCCGGCCGCGGCAGCGGCCTGGGGAGCCGCCTCCTCGGCGGGGGCGGGAGCCGGGGCGGCCTCCGCCTGCGGGGCCTCAGCCGGCGGGGCGGCGGCGGCCTGCGGGGCCGGCGCCTCCTCGGCGGCGGGGGCGGCCTCGGCCTGCGGCGCCTCGGCGGGAGCCGCCTGCGGCGCCTCCTCGGCGGCGGGGGCGGCCTCGGCCTGCGGCGCCTCGGCGGGAGCCGCCTGCGGCGCCTCCTCGGCGGCGGGGGCGGCGGCGGCCGGGGCGGCCGCACCCGCCTCGCCGACGATGGCCAGCTCGGCGCCGACCTCGACGGTCTCGTCCTCCTGGACGAGGATCTTGATGACCGTCCCGGCGACCGGCGAGGGCACCTCGGTGTCGACCTTGTCGGTGGAGACCTCCAGGAGCGGCTCGTCGACCTCGACGGTCTCGCCCTCAGCCTTGAGCCAGCGGGTGACGGTGCCTTCGGTGACGGACTCGCCCAGGGCGGGCATCTTCACGGGCTCGCCGGCGGGGGCGCCGCCCTGGGCGGGCGCCGCTGCGGTCGCCTCGGCCTTGGCCTCCTCGGGGGTCGCCTCGGCGGTGGGCTGCGCCTGCTCGACGGCCTCGGCGGCGGGAGCCTCGGTGGCGGTGGTGGGGGCGGTGTCCGGCTCGCCGGTCGTGGCGGGGGCGGCGTCGCCGGCGGGCTCGCCGCCGCCCGTGCCGTCGCCGATGATCGCCAGCTCGGCGCCGACCTCGACCGTCTCGTCCTCCTCGACGAGGATCTTCTCGACGACGCCGGCCACCGGCGAGGGCACCTCGGTGTCGACCTTGTCGGTCGACACCTCCACCAGCGGCTCGTCGACCTCGACCGACTCGCCCACAGCCTTGAGCCACCGCGTGACGGTGCCCTCGGTGACGGACTCGCCCAGCGCGGGCATCTTCACGGACTCAGACATGTCCTGGGGTCTCCTTCGATCGGGTCAGTTGTGAGCGTGCAGCGGCTTGCCGGCGAGGGCGAGGGCGGCCTCGCCCATGGCCTCGTCCTGCGTGGGATGGGCGTGGACGAGGCTGGCCACGTCCTCGGGGTAGGCCTCCCAGTTCACCATGAGCTGCCCCTCGCCGATCAGCTCGCCGACGCGCGCGCCGAGCATGTGGACGCCCACGATCGGGCCGTCCTTCTCGCGCACCAGCTTGACGAAGCCCTGGGTGGTGAGGATCTGGCTCTTGCCGTTCCCGGCGAGGTTGTACTCGACGGTCTCGACCGCGTCGGCGCCGAGCCGCTCCTTGGCCTGGGCCTCGGTGAGGCCGACCGAGCCGACCTGGGGCTCGCAGTAGGTCACGCGCGGAATGCCGGACTCGACGATCGGGACGGGGTTCAGGCCCGCGATCTCCTCGGCGACGAAGATCCCCTGGGCGAAGCCGCGGTGCGCGAGCTGCAGGCCGGGGACGATGTCGCCGACGGCGTAGACGTTGCCCACGCCGGTGTGGAGACGCTCGTTGGTGAGCACGAAGCCGCGCTCCATCGGGATGCCGTTCTCCTCGTAGCCGAGGTTCGCGGTGGCCGGGCCGCGGCCGACGGCGACGAGGAGGACCTCGGCCTCGAGTGTCTTGCCGTCCTGGGTGGTGACGACGACGCCGTCGTCGTTCTGGGTGACGCCGGAGAACATCGTCTTGGTGTGGAAGGCGATCTTGCGCTTGCGGAAGGCGCGCTCGAGCCCCTTCGACAGCGCCTCGTCCTCGTTGGGGACGAGGTGGGGCAGGCCCTCGATGATGGTGACGTCGGCACCGAAGGAGTTCCACACCGACGCGAACTCGACGCCGATGACGCCGCCGCCGAGGACGATGGCCGTCTTGGGCACGAAGTCCAGCTCGAGCGCCTGCTCCGAGGTCATGACCCGGCCACCGATCTCCAGGCCCGGGATGGTCTTGGAGTAGGAGCCGGAGGCGAGGACGACGTTCTTGCCCTTGTAGAGGGTGCCGTCGACCTCGACGGTGTCCGGGGCGACGAGCTTGCCCCAGCCGTTGATGAGGTCGACCTTGCGGGAGGAGACCAGACCCTGCAGGCCCTTGTACAGGCGGCCGATGATGCCGTCCTTGAAGCTGTTCACGCCCGACATGTCGATGCCGTCGAGGGTGCTCTGCACCCCGAAGGTCTTCGACTCGCGGATGGTGTCGACGACCTCCGCGGAGTGCAGCAGGGCCTTGGTCGGGATGCATCCACGGTGCAGGCAGGTGCCGCCGAGCTTGTCGGCCTCGATGAGGGCGACCTTCAGCCCCAGCTGCGCGCCGCGCAGTGCGGCCGCATAACCCCCACTACCTGCGCCAAGGATGACAATGTCGTACTCCTGCGTATCAGCCACGTACCTCTCCTCGAGCGCTTCGAACAGCCAGGCTGGCCCCGGTCGGGCCGAATGCCGCGGTCATTGTTTCACCCTCTCAGGGTTGGCGACGAACCGTTCCACGCCGAGGCGGTCACAAAACCCGCAGGCCACATGCTGCTGCAGTTCCCGTCTCTCCGCCGCCCCGTGGCCGGGCGCGGCGGGCTGAGCTCCCAGCGGACGCCCAGGAACCGGGCATATCTTCGGGTGCCATGCGCCTGTTCTCCCGCCGGCCGGCCAGGCCCGACCGTGCCAGGGCGAAAGACGCGCGCGAGCGCACCAGGGCACACTTCCGCGACTTCGTGAGCACCCGGGCGGGCGTCGAGGCCTTCCTGGAGCCGGCCACGGCGCACGACCCGCAGACCGTGGTGCTCGTCGCCCGCACGGGGGAGTGGACGCGCCGCCGCGTCCCGGACGCCGCGGCCGGCCGGGCGCTGGCGCAGGAGCTGGGCATCCCGATCTACGACGTCCACCTCACCGGGTATCCCTCCAGCATGCGGCGCTGGAGCTCGGCCAACCGCGGGCGCCGCTGAGGCGATGGAGGCGCAGAGGACGGCGGCACCGAGGTGCCGCCGTCAGCCGTCAGTGAGGTAGCACCGTCAGCGGCGGGCCGCCTGCTCGAGCACCCCGAGGAGGGTGCGCAGCCCCATGCCGGTGCCGCCCTTGGGCGTGTAGCCGTACGCGGCGGACTCGTTGTACGCCGGGCCGGCGATGTCGAGGTGCGCCCACGGGGCGGCGCCGACGAACTCCTTGAGGAAGAGACCGGCCACGAGCATGCCGCCGAAGCGGTCGCCCATGTTGGCGATGTCGGCCACCGGGGACTTCAGCGACTCGCGGAGCTCGGCGGGCAGCGGCATCGGCCAGAACTGCTCGCCGACCTGCTCGGCGGCGGAGAGGACCTCGCCGCGCACCGCGTCCGTGCCCATGACCGCGCCGACCCGGCTGCCCAGCGCGACGACCTGCGCGCCGGTGAGCGTGGCGATGTCGAGCACCGCGTCGGGCTTCTCCTCGCAGGCGGCGACGAGCGCGTCGCCGAGCACCAGCCGGCCCTCGGCGTCGGTGTTGAGCACCTCGACCGTCGTGCCGTCGCGCATGGTGATGACGTCGGAGGGCCGCTGCGCGGCGCCGCCGGGCATGTTCTCCGCGAGGGCCAGCCAGCCCGTGACCCGGACCGGCAGCTCGAGCGCCGCGGCGGCCAGCACGGTGTGCAGGACCGTGGCCGCGCCGGCCATGTCGTCCTTCATCGTCTCCATGCTCTTGGCGGGCTTGAGCGACAGGCCGCCCGAGTCGAAGGTGATGCCCTTGCCCACCAGCGCGTAGTGCGCCTTGGCGCGGGCGGGGGCGTAGGCGACCTTGACCAGGCGCGGCGGCCGGGCCGAACCCTGCCCGACGGCGAGGATCCCGCCGAAGCCCTGCGCGGCGAGCTCGGTCTCGTCCAGCACGGTGATCTTGACCTTGGTGCCCCTCACCGCGGCCCGGGCCTCGTCCGCGAAGGACGCGGGGTAGAGGTGCCGCGGCGAGGCGTTGACCAGGTCGCGCACGCCCCGCACGCCGTCGCCCACGGCCTGCGCCCGTGCCAGCGCGGCCCTGGCCTCCTTGGTCCGGGCCAGGGGAGTGGCGAGCTCGAGGCGGGCCACCGGGGCGGGGTCGGTGGTCTTGTAGTGGTCGAAGCGGTAGGCGCCCATGAGCGCCCCCTCGGCCACGGCGCCGACCTGGTCGGCGTCGTCGGCGGGCAGCGCCAGGACGGCGTCGGCGGTGCCGGCCAGGCTGCGCACGGCGGCGCCTGCGGCGCGCCGCAGCGACTCCGCGGTGACCTCCGGGCCCACGCCGGTGAGCACGATCACCGTGGCGGCCAGCTCCTCCCCGGCGGGCACGCGGACGACCTCGTCGGCCTTCCCGCTGACGCCGAGCGCCGGCAGGATCGCGGCCAGGGAGGCGACCGTCTTCTTCGGCAGCTGAGCGGACGCCAGCAGGCGCGGGCCGTCGTCGCCGGCCGCCACCCCGATCACGATGGCGTCGGCGTCGGTGCGGGCAGGGTCCTTGGTGCTCACCTTCAGGTCGGTCACGGGCTCGATGCTAGCCCGGGGGCCTGTGGGCGGTAATCTCCCGGGGTGCTCTTCACCGTCTCGCTGGCGGCGGCCATCGTTGCCGTGCTGGGCCTGTGGGCGCTGTGGTTCACGCTGCGCGACCGTGCTGTCGTCCTCAAGCAGCTGATCCTCGGCGGCGTGGTCGAGGCGGCGCTGGCCGCGCAGATCGTGGTCGCGCTCGTCGGGCTCGCCCGCGGGCACGTCCTCGCCGAGCCGTGGACCTTCTGGGGATACGTCATCACCGCCCTGTTCCTGCTGCCCGTCGCGGGCGCGTGGGCGTTCGCGGACCGGACCCGGTGGAGCTCGGTGGTGCTGCTCGTGGCGTGCGTCGCGATCCTCGCCATGCAGGCGCGCGTGTGGCAGGTGTGGAACGCGTGAGGAACGACCCGGAGAAGGATGGCGAGGGTATGACCACCCCGGAACAGGCGGTGGGCGGCGTCCCGACCACGCCGACGACCGACACCCGGCGGCCGGCCTACGGGCTGGGGCGCGTGCTGATCCTCGTCTACGGGATCCTCGCCGTCGCCGCCACGGGCCGCTCGACGGTGCAGCTGCTCCAGAAGGCCTCCGAGGCACCGCTGGCCTACTCCCTCTCGGCGGTGGCGGCCGCCGTGTACCTGCTGGCGACCGTGGCGCTGGCCCACAACGGCCGCCGCATGCGCCGGGTGGCCTGGGCCACCGTGGCGTTCGAGCTCGTCGGCGTGCTCGTCGTCGGCGCGCTCAGCGTGCTTCGGCCCGAGCTGTTCCCTGACGACACGGTGTGGTCGCGGTTCGGCGCGGGCTACGGCTACGTCCCCGCGGTCCTGCCGGTGCTGGGCATCGCCTGGCTGTGGCAGTCCGGCCCCGCGCGCGTCGCCGCCCGCGCAGACCGGGCCTGACGGGACGCCGTCAGGCGCCCCGCCGGTCCTGCGATAGGTTGGCACGGTGCCGCACGACCGCAGCCTGCTGACGCTGCTCGACCTGAGCCGTCCGGAGATCGAGCGGCTCTGGCTCGCCGCCGCGGGCTGGAAGGACCAGCGCTCCCGCCGGCGTGCCCGCTTCGCCGACCGGCGCGTCGCCACCGTCTTCGACGGGCCGGCGCTGCGCAGCCGCCTGGCCTACGACACCGCGATCGACGCCGTCGGGGCCCACCGGGTGGACCTGCCCGTGCCGCTCGACGACCGAGAGCCGGTGGAGGACGTCGCCGCGATCCTCTCCGGGGCGGTGGACGCGGTGGTGGTGCGCGCCGCGAACCACGAGGGGCTCGCCGCGTTCGCCGAGGCGTGCGACGTGCCGGTGATCAACGCGATGTCCGACGCCGGGCACCCGGTGGAGGTGTTCTCCGAGGCGTTCAGCGTCCTCGAGCGGCGCGGCCCGATCGACGACGTGGTGCTGACGTTCGTGGGCGAGGCGACCAACGTGCTGCGGTCCTGGTGCGAGCTCACGGTGGGTTTCGAGCTCGAGGTGCGGCAGGTCTGCCCGCCCGGGCACGGCCTCGACGAAGACTTCCTCGACTCCCTCAGCGCCCGCCGGCAGCGGGGGAGCGTGACGGTCACCCACGACCTGGCCGCCGCGCTGGACGGAGCCGACGTCATCTACACCGACGCCTGGCCCAAGGCCGCCCGGAAGCCGGGCCGGCGCCGCACCACCTTCGAGCCGTACCAGATCACCCAGGAGGTGCTCGACGCCGCGGGAGAGGGCGTGCTGCTGATGCACGCCATGCCGGTGCGCCGCGGCGACGAGGTCACGGCGGAGGCCTTCGCCGACCCGCGCTCGGTGACGCTGGCGGCCAAGCGGAACCTGGCGCCGACGCACGCGGCGATCGTGGAGCGGGCGCTGAACGGCTGATCCGAGGCGGCGGAGGCCACGCCGGCAGAGTCACGTCGGCCGTGGCGCGGGACGCGGGGCCTCGAGGACGGCGTGCAGGCAGCCGGCCAGCGGCGTCCGGACCCGGCGGTCGGGCGGCAATGTGGGTGGCCACCGGCATCCTTTCCGTACACGCGTTCGAACGGGCGGACGCGGCGACCGGGGGAGGGCGACGTGAGCGTCGACGAGGGCGTGCAGGCGCTGGAGGAGGAGCTCGCCGGCCTGGCGGAGCTCATCACCGCGCCGCGGCGCGGGGAGTGCCTCATGTGCTTCACCAACCGCATGCTGGTGGAGCTCGGCTGCGACCACACCCTGCGGTGGGTGCGGCGGTGGCGGAGGCTGCGGGCGCCGCAGGCGTACGCGCTGGAGCGGCGGCTCGGGCGCGTGGGCGTGTTCTGCGACTGCGAGGTCTTCAGCAACGGGTGGGACGTGACGGTGTCCACGGTCATGGACCCGGTGACGGGCGAGGAGTGCTGGCCGGAGACCGTCACGGGCTGTCGCGGGGTGCGCGCCGGCTGCACGCAGTCGTGTTCGCTGTGGGCGCCACGGCAATCCACCGGTCCGCGGGCGTACTGAGACGGCCGCGGGTTCGGGCCGGGCACTGTCGGTGCGAGGACGGCGCCGTTCGTGCGAGCCGATGGCCCGGGCGTCGCGTCCCGGTCGAACCATGGTGAGCTCGCGCCGGAGGGGACGAAGAGCGGAGAGGGGACTGGGGGATCGGCTCCCGGCGGGCAGCTTTTGCTCGGTAGAGAGGGCGCGAGTCACTGGGAGGACGGCTGGTCCTCGCCCCCGGTCCCGCCTGTGCGAGACCCATGAAGCGGCGCTCAGCTGCGCAGTGCCGCGTTGAGCCGCGCGGCCTGTCGCGTCAGGTGATCGCGCTCGGGGAGGTTGGGCGCCAACCGTGCGGCTTCGGCGTAGAGCCGTGCCGCGGTCACCGGGTCACCGTCACGCTCGTGCAGGTACGCCGCGACGGCGGCGTGGCGGGGCAGGGACGGGGGGAGCCCCGCCAGGGCCGCCAGGCCGGCCCGCGGGCCGTCGGCCTCGCCGACCGCGACGGCCCGGTTGAGGCGGACCACCGGGCTGTCCGTGAGCCGCACCAGCTCGTCGTACCACCCGACGATCTGGACCCAGTCGGTGTCCTCCGCCGTCTGTGCGTCGGCGTGGAGGGCGGCGACGGCGGCGTGGGCCTGGAACTCGCCCAGGCGGCCGCGGGCGAGGGCCTTCTGCAGCACGTCGACGCCCTCGGTGATCAGCCGGGTGTCCCACAGGCTGCGGTCCTGCTCGGCGAGGGGCACGAGGCTGCCGTCGGGGCGGGTCCGCGCGGGGCGCCGCGCGTGGTGGAGCAGCATGAGGGCCAGCAGTCCCGCCACCTCCTCATGCTCGATCTGCGCCGCCAGCTGGCGAGACAGCCGGATGGCCTCGGCGGCCAGGTCGACGTCGCCGGAATACCCCTCGTTGAAGACGAGGTACAGGACCCGCAGCACCGTGGCGACGTCGCCGGGCTGGTCCAACCGGACGCCCGAGACGGTCCGCTTGGCCCGGCTGATGCGCTGGGCCATGGTCGCCTCCGGCACGAGGTAGGCCTGGGCGATCTGTCGCGTGGTGAGGCCGCCGACGGCGCGGAGCGTCAGCGCGACGGCCGAGGCCGGTGTCAGGGACGGGTGGGCGCACAGGAAGTAGAGCTGGAGCGTGTCGTCCACGGCCTCGCCGGGGCCGGGCACGGGCTCGGCCTCGACGCGCGCCTCGCGCCGGCGCCGGGAGGCGTCGGCGCGGGCGGCGTCGAGGAACTTGCGCCAGGCCACGGCGACCAGCCAGCCCTTGGGATCCCGCGGCGTGGAGTCGGGCCACACCCGCACGGCTTCAACCAGGCTGTCCTGCACGGCGTCCTCGGCCGCGGCGAAGTCGGCTCCGCGGCGGACGAGGATCCCGATCACGGCGGGCGTGAGGGTCCGCAGCAGGGCCTCGTCCACCGGGCGTCACTCCGTGACGGTCGGAGGCGCGGCAAGGAACGGGCGCACCTCGAGCCACTCGTGGATCGGCTTCCCCCCGGCGCCCGGAGCCGCGGACAGCTCGCCGGCGAGCTCGAGCGCGCGCTCGTAGCTCTCGACGTCGATCACCATCCAGCCGGCGATCAGGTCCTTGGTCTCCGCGAACGGGCCGTCGGTGACCGGCGGCCGGCCTTCGCCGTCGTAGCGGACGAACGTCCCCTCGGGGGAGAGCGCCTGCCCGTCCACGAACTCGCCGGTGCCCTCGAGCCGAGCGGCGAAGTCGCGCATGTACTGCATGTGAGCCGAGATCTCCTCCGGCGACCACTGGTCCATCGGCACGTCGTTGACCGGTGCCGGCGCGCCGCGGTAGTGCTTGAGCAGCAGGTACTTGGCCATCGTGTTCGCTCCTTGTGCGGTACGGCCCATTGTGGCCGCGTTCGCTTCAGGGACGGAGCCGGACGGGTCTTCTCGACATCCCACCGCGGCCTTCTTCTCGGCCCGCCCCGATCACGTCAGCTCCAGGGGGTGCGACGCTGGGCGAGCGCCACCGGGGACCAGTCGTCCCAGCCGCCGCCACTGATGACAGGCGGCACCGTGCTCGCCGAACTGCCCGTCGCGCGGGGGAGGGTCGACGTGTGCGGCCGTCTTCGTCGGGGGCGACGCCGAGTCAGGGTCCGGGCCCGGGTTCTGACATAATGCACATTATCGGATCGACCACGGGAGTTGCAGCAGGTGCGAGAACTCCCGTCGGTCGATCGGAGGGTCGCCGCAGGTCGGCGGCTGGTTAGGCCCGCTCGGGGGTGCTGAACACGTGACAATCACCAGATGGTGCAACCGGGAAGAGCGCCAGGGCTAGGCGTGGGCTTCGCTCGTTACCCACGAGACGACAAGACGTATCTGTTCGCTGTCTCGTACGAGTGCCGGGTCACGCCTGAGGATGTGGCCCGGATGCGGTACAGAGGCGTCGAGGGGGTGATCCTGACTGGTCCGGCCCTGGCGGGTCTGAAGCGCGGTGACCTGGACTGGTTGGCGGACCTGGACGGGCTCAAGGCCGTGGAGCTGAACTACGAACGGGTGCCGCCCATCCCGCCAGAGGTGCTTCCTCGGCTGGAGTCCTTCCAGCGGATCGGGCGGTCCTCGCAGGTAATCTCCACCGACCAGCTTCCCAACGTCCGTGGCCTGACCATCTCGCCGGTGGCCGGTCTCGACGGCGGGCTCGACGCCTGTCCCCACCTCGTGAGTGTGGCCCTGGCCGGATTCGACCACCCGGACCTGCGCATCCTCGACGGGTGCACCAACCTGAAGCAGGCGAAGATCCAGGCCAAGCGCAACGCGGGCCCGATCAGCTTCGGCTGGGAACACCCGCCGGAGCGCCTGGAGTACCTCCAGCTCATCGGCCTGCCCATCACCGGCCTGCACGGCATCGACCAGCTGCCCCACCTCTGGGGCCTCCACGTGGATCTCACCCGCGTCCCGGAGCACCCGCCCCGGGTCGACCTCACCCCGCTGCGCGGCTGCAGAAAGCTCGCCGGGCTCACTCTCGGGATGGCCGGCCACCTGACCCATCTCGAAGTCCTCGCGGAGCTGCCAGAGCTTGACAGCACCGTCGTCGTGGAGGGCATGCACGACCCCAGCACCGTCGACGTCCCCGGGCTGCGCGTCATCAGGCTCACCCCACGCCAAGCACGAAACGCCACCACAGACTAGAACGGGACCACTGAAACCGGTTCTTACCCGCTTTGTTGCCGGAGTGCCAGCCCGGTCTGGCCGAACGAAATGAATCGCCCCGGGTCTGATGGAGGCTCTCATTCCACGGAAGGATGAGAGTCATGGCAGCACCGCGGAAGTACAGCGAGGAGTTGAGGGACCGCGCTACCCGGATGGCGATGGACGCGCGGCAGGACCCGGCGACGAGCAAGGGCGCGATCAAGCGGATCGCGGACCAGCTCGGAATCCACCCCGAGGCGTTGCGGACCTGGGTCCGTCAGGCCGAGATCGACGGCGGGGTCCGGCCCGGGACCACGAGCGATGACGCGACGCGGATCGCCGAGCTGGAGCGGGAGGTCCGCGAGCTGCGGCGGGCCAATGAGATCCTCAAGACCTCCGCGGCTTTTTTCGCGGCCGCGGAGCTCGACCGCAAGATCAAGTAGCCACCGAGGTACCGACCGCGGTGGTGGTCGACTACATCGACACCCACCGCGACCGGGTCCTCGAGGGTCGCAAGCTCGGGGTCGAGCCGATCTGCGCCGTGCTCAAGGACGCCGGCGTGCAGATCGCCCCGAGCACCTACTACGCCCACCGAAACCGTCAGCCCTCCGCACGGGCGGTCCGCGACGCTGAGTTGAGTGAGGAGATCAAGGCGTGCACACGGACAACCTCGGGGTCTACGGGGCCCGCAAGATCTACGCCGAGCTGCGCCGCAAGGGCCACCAGGTGGCCCGGTGCACCGTCGAGCGGCTCATGCGAGCCGAGGGCCTGCGGGGGATCGCCCGGGAGAAGACCCGCAGGACCACCATCACCGAGGGGGCGCAAACGCCTCGACCGGGTGACCTCGTCAAGCGGCAGTTCGCCGCCGACGGGCCGAACCGGCTGTGGGTGGCCGACCTGACCTACATCCGCACCTACTCCGGCTGGGTCTACGCAGCGTTCGTCCTCGACGTCTTCTCCCGCATGATCGTGGGCTGGCAGGTGTCCACCTCCCTGCGCACCGACCTCGCCCTCGACGCTCTCGAGATGGGCCTGTGGGCACGGCGGCGGGCCGGCCAGGACGTCACCGGCCTGGTCCACCACTCCGACCGGGGCGTGCAGTACCGAGCGGTCCGCTACACCGAACGGCTCGCCGAGGCCGAGGCCGTCGCGTCCGTCGGCAGCAAGGGAGACTCCTACGACAACGCGATGGCCGAGGCGTTCAACTCGCTATTCAAGGCCGAGTGCGTACGCAACCCGGTCATGCGTCGGGGCGGGTGGAAGTCCATCACCGACGTCGAGATCGCCGTCGCCGAGTACATCGACTGGTACAACCACCGGCGCCTCCACGGCGAGATCGGGCACGTCCCACCCGCCGAGTACGAGGCCACCTTCTGGGCCACCAGCCACGCCCAGCACTACCCTGAGAAACCCGTCCTGATCGAGGCCGGAACCAACTAACCGAGCCTCCACCAAACCCGGGGCGATTCAAAAACCGGGAGCGGGACGCTCAACCGGAAGCCTGCGTACTTGCCACCCTCGAATACGTCGCCTTACCGGTATAGGGCGATGAGTCGCCGCGAAGACGAGAGCGGCCATGGGAACACCCTTCAGCCCGCAAACTGTACCCAGCCTCCGCGAGGAAGGCGTCGACGATCTGGTGGTACCGGGCCGGCTGGTCCCGCCGCACGCAGTGGCCGGAGTCCGGGACGATAGCCGCCCGGACCAGGTCGTTGTGTAGCGCCTCCGGGCGGGGCGCCATGTCCGAGCCCGGCGGCACGACCAGCAGGGTCGGCGCCGTCAGCCGGTTGAAGAGCTCCTCCCAGCCGACGTCGCCGAGAAACAGCCCTCGCCGGGTGTACTCCCGGTCGACCAACGGCTTGCAGGCTGCCCACGCCTCGACCTCGGCGCGGCTCCACGTGGTCTCCCCCAGCATCCGCCCCACTTGCTCGGCCGGGTCGGCCATGGAGTCCAGGAACTCCTCGATCCCGGCGACGAACTCCGGGTGGGGTGCGGACCCGGCCGGCTTGGCGGGGTCCTCGAGGACGAGTGCCCAGACCCGTTGCGGTCGCTCGAGCGCGGCGCGCAGCGCGAGGAGGCCTCCGAGCGAGTGCCCGACGAGCACGACCGGCTCGGGCAGCGCGTCCACAAGCGCGACGAGGTCGGCGAGCAGAACGGCCGGCGCTGCGGCGAGCTCGTCTTCGGTGAAGCGCGGAGAGTGCCCGTGACCACGAAGATCGGGAGCGTGGACGTCCCACCGGTGGCCCCAGTGATGCACCAGGTCCGGCCAGGTCGTGCCCGACTCGGTCAGCCCGTGCACCAGCACGACAGGCCTGGCACCGGAGCTGCCGTACCGGTGGATCGTCAGCGGCTGCACGACACACAGCGTAGGTGTGGAGGATGTCGCGATCGCCAACATTCGTTGACTTCTAATTACAACGGTTAGGAATGCGCTAGTTCGGCAGCCACCGCGGGGCTGTCGCTGACACGACGCCAACATGTTCCGATGAGGATGCGAGCAGTTGCGCGCAGCGCATTCGCCCCGAGGGGCGTCCAGCGCCACTCGAATGCCCCTACTCGTCCCACGTCCAAAACGTCTCGCTGCCAGTTGACCCACGGGAGCGGCCTGGCCCTCCTTGGTTCGATGGTCGCGCGCCTGCGGGGCGAGAAGAGCTCGCGGCGGCTGTTCCTGGCCGGGATCGCCCTCGCGGTCTTCGGCGCCTGGCGGCCGTGCTGAAGTGGGTGCTGACGCACTGAGCTCAGCGCAACTCGTCACCCTTGAACGCAACTCGTCACCCTTGAATACGTCGCCTTTACCGGTATACGTCACCGGGTTGCGGGCGAGGCGCCGTCCTTCGGCCTCCGTACAGTGCATCGCCCGCCAACCACAAGCGCCAGCCCAGGTGCTGGGTCAGCCCACCACGTTCGACCGTTGAGACCCCAGTCCGTCGATCCCCATCTCCACCACGTCGCCAACCTTCAGGTACGGGAACCTGCCGGAAAGAGCGACACCCTGTGGGGTTCCCGTGTTGACGAGGTCACCGGGCTCGAGACGCATGTACTGAGAGATGTGGTGGATGAGGTACGCCGCCGAGAAGATCATGTCCGCCGTGGACGAGGCCTGGCGGGGCTCGCCGTTGACCGTCGACCACAACTCCAGTTCCTGAGGGCTCAACTCGCCGGCCGGGACCAACCACGGCCCAACCGGGTTGAAGGTCGGCGCGCACTTGCCCTTGGACCACTGCCCGCCTGACCGCTCGAGCTGGAAGGCCCGTTCTGAGACGTCGTGGCTCACGACGTAGCCGGCGACGCAGGCGAGAGCTTCCTCGGGACCGTCGACGTATTCGGCCGCGCGACCGACGACGACACCGAGCTCGACCTCCCAGTCGACCTTTGTCGCGCCCCTCGGGATGACGATGTCGTCGTACGGCCCGACGACCGTGTTCGGGTGCTTGAGGAAGAGGATCGGGGAGCTCGGGGGTGCGTTCCCCGACTCCGCCGCATGGGCCGCGTAGTTCTGCCCGATACACACCACCGCCATCGGCCGGGCGATCGGGGCACCGATCCGCTCCCCCGGCTCGAGCCTAGGCAGGGAATCCGTATCCAACGCCTCGCGCAGGCGCCGTACCCCGTCGCCGGCGAGGAATGGCCCGTCTATGTCCGCCGTGACGGGCCGCGCGTCGTGGACGATCCCGCCGCGGTCGCGGACCGCGGGGATCTCCTCGCCGTATGGCCCGATCCTCATGATCTGCATGGCTCGACCCCCTGCCCGCCGTCGCGAGAACGACCGTACTCCTAGCCGGCAACCACGAGGTTGCAACTCAGCAACATCCGTGACGACCCGTTGACACGCCGGATCGCCGCGGATACGTTCGCACATGACAGACGCCGTCTGTCATGTGCGGCAATTGGAGGTTTCGGGACAGTGCCCGAAGCAAAGCGGCTCCTGCAGTCCTCGCTCCGCTGCCTTGAGGTGCTTGACGCGCTCGCCGCGAGCGACGAGCCGATCGCCGTCTCCGAACTCGCGCGGAGGATGGGCGTGCGGCGCGGCACGCTCCACCAGCAGCTGCAGACGCTGGTGCACGCGGGCTGGGCGCGGCAGACGCAGGGCTCCCGCTACTTCCTCTCTTTGCGCGCGGTGCACGTCGGCAAGGTCGCGCTCGAGCAGGCCGGGCTCGCGCAGCGCCTCCTGCCCCTGCTGGAGGAGCTGGCCTACCGCACCGGAGAGGCCGTAGCCGTCGCCGTGCTCGACCGACACGACGTCCTCATCGTCCAACGCATAGAGTCCCAGCAGCTCGTCCGCGCCGACATCAAGGTCGGCACCCGAATGCCACTCGAGTCCGCCGCAGGCCAGGTGCTGCTGGCGTACGCCTCGCCTGAGAAGCTCAACGCGATGGCTGCCCAGGGTGTGGTCCTGCCGCCCGCCGAGAAGCTGGAGACCATCCGGACGCGCGGTTACGCCGTCCAGCGCGACGAGTTCCAACCGGGCCTGTCCGCCGCCGCCGTTCCCATCGACGCCGGCAACGACGAGGAGCTCCTCACCCTCTCCATGGGAGCACCGAGCCAGCGCTTTGACGAAGAACGCGCCGTCAGCCAGCTCCTCGAGGCAACTCGAAGGTTCGAGGCCCTCTAGCACGAGCCCCACCGAGACACCGGAGGAAGCAGGGGAATGTCACGGCACCTCGCCGTCTTCGGCGGCGGCCGGATGATCGGGCCACCGTTGCTCCACGCCGCGGCGCAAAGCGGCTGGCAGATCACCGTGGTCAACCGCCACTCCCCGCCCCCGCCGGGATTGGCGAACGCCTCGCACCTCGCCGGTGATCGGGGCGACCCCCGGGTCCTCGAAGAGCTCGCCGCGCGGGCGCCCGACGTCGTCGTCGACCTGTCCTCCTACGAGCCCGAGCACGTCGAGGCGGCCTTGGCCGCACTCGCCGCCACAGTGCAGCGCTACCTGCTCATGAGCACGGCTGCGGTCTACGCCCCCGGTGACCTCCTGCCCTGGACCGAGGATCAGCCGCTCGGCGGGGACCCGCTGTGGGGCTCCTACGGCGAGAAGAAGCTCACCAACGAGCGCATCGCCGCCAGCTACACCAAGGGGGTGGCGATAACGGTGCTCCGGGCGCCCTACATCGTCGGGCACCCCGACTTCATGAACCGCCTGCAGTTCATCGCGGACCGCATCGCCGCAGGGGTGGCGATCTACGTCCCCGACAGCGGCCGGTCCCCCATCCAGCTCGTCTCTCCGATCGACGTGGCCGGTGCGCTCCTGCACCTCTGCGACGTCGAGCCCCCGGTGGACGGCACGCCAAGCGCCTACAACATCGGCAACGCCCAGTTCGCCTCCCTCATCGGGCTCGTGCGCCTCCTCGCGGAGGCGATGGGCACGCGGACGCCGACCATCGTCCCCGTCGCGCTCGAGGCGGTAGGGCTCGGCAACGCGCCCTTCTCCTGGACGGACATGGTCTTCCCGTTCGCGGACCGGCCCTACGTGCTGGACGACAGCCGCCTGCGCGCCACTGGCTTCCGCCCCCGGCTGCACCTGGAGGCGCTGCTCTCCGGCTTCGTCGCGCAGTACCGGGCCGCCGGGGGCCCGGCCCGCCCCACGCCCTACCCGGCGGAGATCACAGCGATGTCCCTCCACGCGAGCCAACGAGGAGTCTGACCATGCTCAACCAGTATTTCGTCTTCGACGCCGTCTGCCACGTCTACAACCTCGCCGACGACAACCTCGCGGAGAACAAGGCCGCCCCGCTGGGCCGTGCGTCGATCACCGCGCTCGGCGACACCTGGCGGGCGCCGGAGAACCGCGACCTCTACCCCGAGGGCTACGTCCGCGAGTTCACGACGGCGGACATGCACGAGATGATCTTCGAGCAGTCCGACACGGACATGGTCATGGCGCAGGCCGTGCCCATCTTCGACTGGTTCAAGGACGGCTTCGCGCCCGTCCAGGCGCAGTACCAGTTCGCGGCCGCCTACCCCGGCAAGGTCCTCTTCTGCGGCGGCGTCGACCCGGTCTACCACGGCGTGGACAAGGCCAAGGACGAGATCCGGCGCCAGGTGGCCGAGATGGGCGCGCGCTCCTTCAAGTTCTACAACGCCCACCCCGGCGGCAAGAGCTGGCGCTGCGACGACCGCGAGCTCGCCTATCCCCTCTACGAGACCATCCTCGGAGCCGGAATCGACATCATCCAGTTCCACAAGGGCGTCCCGTTCGGCCCCATCTACATGGAGGACTTCAAGCCCAACGACCTCCAGGCGGTCGCGTACGACTTTCCCGAGCTGAACATCGTCATCCACCACCTCGCCGAGCCGTACGTCGACGAGTGCATCAATATCGGCGGCCGCTTCCCCAACGTCTACCTGGCGCTGTCGGGGACAGCCGGCAACTACCTCGTGGCGCCGAAGAAGTTCGAGCGTCAGCTCGGCCAGCTCCTCCAGGAGTGCGGTTCCGAGAAACTCCTGTGGGGTTCGGAGGCGGCCCTCTACGGGCCGCCGCAGCCATACCTGGAGGCCCTCGCCAGCATGTCCATCAGCGAAGAGCTCCAGGACGGCTGGGGCTACCCTGACCTGACCGAGCAAGACCGGCACAACATCTTCGGGCTCAACTTCGCCCGCCTGCTCGGGGTCGACGTCGACTCCGCACCGCGGAACGAGCGGGTCGAAGCATGAGCTCCGGGACCGCGAGCACCACAGAGCGAGCCGTGATCGAGGTGCTGGACGCGCGCGTGCGCCCGCTCCTGCGCCTTCACGGCGGTGACTGCGAGCTCGTGAGCCTCCACGACGGCGTGGTCACCATCCGCTTCCTCATGGCATGCACCGCATGCCGCCTGCGGCCGATGACGCTCCTCGCGGGCGTACGGCCGCGCCTCCTGCGCATTCCGGGGGTCACGGACGTCGCCGCCATCGGTGTCGGCGTCTCCTCCGCCGCGGTGCGACGGGCGGACCGGGCCCTGGGGCCCGTCGACAGCACGACATCCGGTCCATAGATCCAGGCAAGGAGAAATCGTCATGCGTTCAGGACTCGCACGCGCTGCGGTCGGTCTCGCGGCGTGCACGATGATCGCGGCCGCCTGCAACCGCGCTGAGGAAACGGGGGCCGGCGGTGAGCAAGGCGGTGAGGCGCCCCAGATCACGATCGGCGCCGTCAGCGGCAGCGCCGCCAACCCCGCCGTCCAGGTCATGAACGACGCGATGGAAGAGAGGGCCGAGGAGGTCGGCGTCGAGCTCCTAGTCGAGACGTCCGAGGGCGTCGAGGAACAGATCGAGAAGGCCGAGGCGATGATCGCGCAGGGCGTCGACTACCTCGGCCTGCACCCGTGGGACGGCGAGGCCGTCGTCCCGGTCGTCACCAACGCCGACGCCCAGGGCATCAAGACCGTCATCCTCATCGATGGAGTCCCCGGCGTCATCGAGGAAGGGAAGGCGCTGACATTCATCTCCGGCAATGAGGTGGAGGCCGCTCAGGAGATCGGCGCGCGGGTCGCTGATCAGTACCCCGACGCCCAGGTCGCCATCATCACCGGCACACCGGGCAACCTCAGCGCGGAGAACCGGACGAACGGCTTCAAGACAGGGGTCGAGGGATCCGGCGTCCAGATCGTGGCCGAGGGCCCCGCGAACTGGGCCCGCGACGAGGCCCTGCGCGTTGCCGGTGACATGATCAACGCCCACCCCGACCTCGACGTCATCTTCGCGAACAACGACGAGATGGCCTTCGGTGCCCTCCAGGCCGCCTCTGAGGCGGGCAAGGAGCAGATCGACATCATCGGCTGGAACGGCACGTGCGTCGGCCTCGAGTCACTGCTCAACGGCGACTTCGTGCTCGAGGCGGTCCTGCCGTTCGACGTTTTCGGTTCCGGCCTCATCGACGCTGCAGTGGACGACAGCGCCGGCAGGGAGGTGCCACCCACGATCGAGCCGGAAGTGCCCGTCCTGACTCCCGAAGAGGCTCAGGCCATCCTGGACGGCGAGCAGGAGGCCAACGACGTGCTGGTTTCCCGGCTCGAAGAAGCCAGCGCCGGGCAGTGCGAATGACTCGTACTCGCCCAGACAGTGAGCGCCTCGCCGCCGCATGACATGAACGGAAGACCCCTATGACGCTGATTCGCGCGGAGCAGATATCCAAGAGCTTCTCCGGCGTCCAGGTGCTGGACCGCGTCGATCTCGCCCTCCAGCGCGGCACCCTCACCGGGCTCGTGGGTGAGAACGGCGCGGGCAAGAGCACCCTGATCAAGGTCCTGACGGGGCTCATCCGGCCCGACTCCGGACGGATCGTCGTCGACGACGAACCCGTGACGCACTGGTCGCAGACGCACGCCCGCGACGCCGGGGTTTCCGTCATCCACCAGGAGCTCCTGCTCGTCCCGGACCTTACGGTCGCGCAGAACATCATGCTCGGCGAGCCGCTGCGCCACCGCGATGCCCTCAGGCGGGCGCTGGGCGTGCGGGACGAGAGGGCCAACGAGCGCCGCGCCGGCGAGCTCCTCCACGAGATCGGCATCACCGATATCGACGTCACGGCCCCGGTGCGTGGCATCAGCCCCAGCCACGCCCAGATGGTGCTCATCGCCAGGTCGCTGCGCCGGGACGCACGCGTCCTCATCCTCGACGAGCCCACCGCCGCGCTCGCCCCGCACGAGAGGGACGAGCTCTTCCGACTGCTGCGCCGCCTGCTCGCGCGAGGCACCGCGATCCTCTACGTCTCTCACCACCTCCAGGAGGTCCAGGACCTCGCGGACGCGGTGTCCGTGCTGCGCAACGGCCGGGTGGTAGCCGAGCTCCGCGGTGCCGAGATCACCATCCCGACGATGATCCAGGCCATGCTCGACCGGTCCCTGGAGGACCAGTTCCCGCCCGTGGAGCACGAGCCCGCGGACGTCGTCCTGAGGGTGGATCACATGGCCAGCGGATCGGGGCTGAAGGACGTCTCCCTGACCGTGCGACGCGGGGAGATCCTCGGCATCACCGGCCTGCTCGGCGCCGGCAAGACCGAGCTCGCCCGGGCCCTCGTCGGGCTCGACGCCACGGCGGGCGTGGTCGCCGTCGACGGGGAGGACTACGAGCCCGCGGGCCCCCGCGAGGGGGTGCGCAAGGGGCTCGTGCTCGTGCCCGAGGAACGTAAGGCACAGGCCGTCTTCCCGGACCTGTCCGTCTACCGCAACGGCGTCGTCTCCCTGCTCAACAGGGGCGTGCGCCAGGGCGGCGTCCAGCTGCTGCTGCCGGGCAGCAGGGCGGTCCAGGGCCTGTTCCGAACCACCGTCAGCAGCCTGGGCGTCAAGTACGCCCACGAGGGGCAGCACCTCGCGCGGCTGAGCGGCGGAAACCAGCAGAAGCTCGTCATCGGCCGCGCACTGACGTGCGGGCCGCGCGTCCTCGTCCTGGACGAGCCGACGCGCGGCGTCGACGTCGGGAGCAAGCGGGAGATCTACCGCATCATCGTCGAGCAGGCCGCCGCCGGGCTGGGGGTGGTGCTCATCTCCTCCGACACCCGCGAGGTGCTCGCGCTCGCTCACCGCATCCTCGTCCTGCGTGACGGCATCGTGACCGCCGAGCTGGACCCGAGGAACAAGACCCACGAGGAGCTGACGATGCTGCTGAGCCCCTCGGAGATCCCCGACGCCCACGCGCACGGCCAGAGCGAGGACTGAGAACCATGGTTTCGACGACGAAGACGACGGCGACGCCCAAACACACCGGCGTCGCTGCGCGGACCCTGAGGTGGGGTCAGCACCACCGCGATTTGCGCCTGCTCATCCCAGTGGCTGCCCTGTGGGTCATCCTGACCATCCTTACGCCGCGATTCCTCACGACGGCGAACATCACGAACATCCTCGTCAACGCCGCCCCCCTCGCCCTGGCGGCCGCCGGGCTGACCCTGGTGATCATCGCCGGCGATCTCGACCTCAGCGTCGGCTCCGCGATGGCGCTGGTCAGCGCAGCCAGCGCGCTGCTCATGACGGCGTACCGAGTCCCGTGGCCGCTAGGCGTCCTCATCGGCCTGGCCATCGGCGTGGCGGTGGGCATGCTCAACGGGTCGCTGACGACCTTCCTCAACATTCCGTCGTTCATCTGCACCCTTGCGATGATGAGCACGTTGCGTGGGCTGGCCCTCGTCATCAGCGACGGGCGGGCGATCACCGGGCTCCCCCGGGGCGTCACCGCATTCGCCACGACGAACGTCCTCGGGTTCCCCGGCGTGCTCTGGATCCCGGTGATCGTCATCCCCGTCCTGGGCTTCGTGCTGTCCCGAACGAGCTTTGGTCTCAACGTCTACGCCGTGGGGGGCAACCGGGAGGCGGCGAAGATCGCCGGCGTACCCATCCGCCGCACCCGGCTCGTCGTCCTGACCATCAGCGGGTTGATGGCGGGCTTCGCGGGCCTCATCAGCACCGCCCGCCTCGGCGTCGGCTCCCCGATCATCGCCGAGGACCTCATCCTCGACGCCATCGCAGCCGTCGTCATCGGCGGCACCAGCCTCTTCGGCGGTGTCGGGCGCATCGGCGGCACCGTCCTGGGCGTCATCCTCATCGCGACGATCCGCAACGGGCTCGTCCTCATGGACGTCTCATCGTTCTACCAGCGCGTCGCCATCGGTCTGGTGATCCTGGCCGCGGCCGCGCTGGACTCCCTGGGCCGCAAGAGCGATGAGTGACCTGGGGGGCGTCCGCCTCGACGACGACGTCGCCGTCCGCCGCCAGGACGGCACGACGCTGCGTGCGGACATCTACCGGCCCTCGGGTCGAGGGCGCCTCCCCGCCCTGGTGATGAGGCTCCCGTACGACAAGCGCCGCGCCCAGAGCTACTGGTACGCCGCGCCGGCCTGGTACGCCGCCCGGGGCTACGCCGTCGTCGTGGAGGACGTCCGGGGGCGGCACCGCTCGGCCGGGCGGTTCGTCCCGCTCAGCCACGAGGCGCAGGACGGCGCTGACCTCGTCGCGTGGGTGGCCGACCAACCGTGGTGCGACGGCGCCGTCGGGATGTACGGGTACTCCTACAGCGGGTTGCTGCAGCTGCTCACGGCCGGCAGGCTCGGCGACGCCGCGCCCCTGCGGGCCATCGTCCCGGCGCTGAGCCCGCCCGGGCTTGGCGAGGGCTGCCTCTTTCGCGGCGGCGTCCCGGCCGCCGGGTTCCTTCTGGGCTGGGCCGCCGAGCTCGGCGGGCTGCGGCTTGGGCCGGCACAGGGCCCACCGTTGACCCGCGACCTGCTGCGCCAGCTGGTCCTCGCCCCGGCCGAGGACCTCGCGACCTGCGTCCCCCGGGAGGCGCACGACTGGATGAGGCACTGGCTCGCCGGGGACCCGGAGGAGACCTACTGGCACTCCCCGGCGCACCGCCCCGCCTACACCGCCATCCGGGCACAGGCTCTGCACCTGGCCGGCTGGTACGACACCTTCCGGGCCGGCGCCGTCGAGCACTACCAGCACCTCCGCGCCGCCGAGGGGCGTCCTTCGTCCGCCGACCGCCTGGCCGTCGGCCCGTGGACTCATCAGCCGGTGCGTCGGGCCAGCCTGTGGCCGCTGGCCGGGCCAGACCCGGCGGCCTGGCAGGTGGACGACCTTCAGGTCGCGTTCTTCGACGCGATGTTGCGCGGAGGCAATGACGCCGGGCCCCCCGTGCGGGTGGCGGTGCTCAACAGCCCGGACAGCTGGACCGGCACCGCGTGGCCGCCGGAGTCGGTGCCGAGCGAGTGGCACCTCGCCAGCGGTGGCCGCGCGAACGGGCGGCACGGGGACGGCGTTCTCACGCCTGAGGGGCCGCGCCCCGGCGCGCCGGACCACCTCGTCTACGACCACGCCGACCCGGTGCCGACGGCTGGCGGGGACGACTGCGGCGACCCCGACGTCGTCGCCATGGGCCCGGCCGACCAGGAGGGCGTCGAGCAACGTCGCGACGTGCTCGTGTACACCTCCCCGCAGCTCGGGCGTGACCTGGTGGTGCTCGGCGAGGCCGAGATCACGTTCTACTTCCGGACGCCTGACCGCACGAGCCAGTGGCTGGCCCGCCTGTGCCTCGTCACCGCCTCGGGGGTCAGCGTCAACCTCGCCGAGGCGGTGGCCCGCTGCACCGTGCCGGTGCACGAGCCGGCCGTCCTGCGCCTCGCCTTCGGACCGGTCGGCTTCCGCGTGGGCAGCGGAGAGCGGCTGCGCCTGCATCTGACCCAGGGCAGCAGCCCTCGATGGGCCGGCCTCCGGGACCCTGACGGCCGACTGGCGGTGAGCCGCTCCGCGGTCCTCCACGATCCCGACCACCCCTCGCACCTCATCCTCCCCCGCGTTGCCTGAGAGCGCCGGGGCGTCAGAAGGGAGACGGCAACCGTGCCGCACGATGTCGCCGTCCATGGCACGAAGGCGTACCGGTACCTGCCCGCCATCGACCCGTACTCTTCCGGGGTCGCCGCTGAGCCCGGGTACGAGATCCTCGGCCTCCGGTTCCACGAGCCGCCGCCCGTGGCGAGCGGCTTCCAGCGCCTGGACACAGAGCTCGAGGCTCGGGGCCTGCCGGCCTCGGCCCTCGTCGGTGTGGAGCTGCGCTCCCCGGAGCCCTTCAGCTTCGACGGCTTCGACGCCTTCAACGACGTCTATCGCCACCTCCTCGCCGAGCGCGGCCTCCTCCAGGACGGCGTCAACCCGCTCGCCCGGACCAACGTGGTACCCCTCTACGCCCCACCCCCGGAGCCGGTGCTCCTGACTGCCTTCGTGATCCGCGAGGCGGCCGAGCGGTCCGGCACGGACTTCGTCATCGCCGGGAGCGGGGAGGTCGAGGGAGGGCTCGACCCGGCCAGCATCGTCGCCCGCGGCGACCTCTCCCCCGGCGGCCTCGCCCGCAAGGTCGCCTCGGTGCTCTCGGAGATGCGCGCCCGGCTCGCCGCGCTGGACCACTCCCCGGATGAACCCACGACCACCAACGTCTACACCGCACACGAGATTTCCGGGCTCACCGAGTCCCTCGTGAGGGCGATGCCGGGGGTCGGGCGGTGGGGCTACACGTCCTGGGCGACGCGACCCCCGCTGATCGATGTCGAGTTCGAGATGGACTGCCGCAGCATCAGTCGATGGGAGTCGTTGTGAGCAGAACCGAAGAACGGACGACAGTGCCTAACACCCGGCTGGTCGGCAAACGCGCACTGGTCATCGGAGGCAGCTCCGGCATCGGCCGGGCAGTCTCGCGCCGCTTCGCGGCCGAAGGCGCCCGGGTCGCCGTCGCGGACCTGCGCGAGGAACCCCGAGAAGGCGGCACGGCCACCGCCGAGCAGATCGTCGCCGACGGCGGCGAAGCACTCTTCGCACAATGCGACCTCACCGACGAAGCCAGCACCGCGGCAGCCTTCCGGACGGTGGCCGAGCGCCTGGACGGGCTTGAAGTGACGTTCGTGGCCGCCGGGATGGCAGAACCGGTAGGTGACACGCGGGAGATCCCGCTGGACGCCTTCGACCGGCACATGCGCCTCAACCTCCGAGGCACATTCATCGCCGTGCAGCAGGCCCTCCGCATCATGGTCCCGCGCCGCCGCGGCACCATCATCGTCGTCGCCTCCAACTTCGGACAGGTGGGCGTGGCCGGCATGGCGGCCTACTGCGCCAGCAAGGCCGCCGTCATCGGCATGGTCAAGTCCGTGGCGGTGGAGACGGGGCAGTACTCGGTCACCATCAACGCGCTCTGCCCCGGCGCCACCAAGACCCAGATCAACGTCAGCTACCGGGCCGACCCCGTCACCCAAGAACTGTGGCAACGGATGACACCGTTGCGCATGGAGGACGGCGAGTACATCGCTGAGACCCGCGACATGGCTGCCGCCGCCGCTTACCTCGCCTCGGACGAGGCGCGGTTCATGACCGGAGCCCAGCTCACCGTGGACGGCGGCTGGACCGCACACTGATGAGCGAACGTGGCGCCGCAGACCGGACGACGACGCAGCTGGTTCGAGAGGAGAAACCGGCGGCCATGACCACCGGACCGACCCGCTATCTCCCTGCCCTGGCCGCGGCGGTCGCACCGGGCTCGTTGAGCACCCGCGCGGTGGACCGGGCCCGGCTTGCGCACGATGCCTCTCACTACCGGATGGTGCCCCGGGCCGTGGTCACGCCCGCCACGACCGAGGAGGTGGCCGCCATCATGATGGCCGCCACGCGCGACCGGGTGGCGTTGACCTTCCGCTCCGGCGGCACGTCATTGTCAGGGCAGGCGGTCACCGACGGAGTACTCGTGGACACGCGGCGGCACCGCGCCGAAGTCACGGTGCTCGACGACGGCGCGCGCGTCCGATGCGAACCGGGCGCGGTCCTGCGCCGGGTCAACGCCGCACTCGCGCCCTACCATCGCCGGCTCGGCCCGGACCCGGCCAGCGAGGGGGCGTGCACCATCGGCGGCGTGGTGGCCAACAACTCCTCCGGTATGACCTCCGGCACCGCCGCCACCGCCTACCGCACCGTGGAGTCCATGGTGCTGGTGCTGCCCAGCGGCACGATCATCGATACCGCGCGCCCAGACGCCGACGCCCTGCTGCGTGTGCGGGAGCCGGAGCTCCATGCCGGTCTGCTGCGCCTGCGGGACCGGGTGCGCGGCGACGCCTCCCTCCGGGCCCGCATCGAGCATCAGTTCTCGATGAAGAACACGATGGGCTATGGCCTCAACGCCTTCCTCGACCACGACGACGCCGTGTGCATCCTCCAGCGCCTCCTCATCGGCTCGGAAGGAACACTCGGCTACGTCGCAGAGGTCACGCTGCGCACGCTGCCCACCTTGCCGCACACGGCGACCACGCTGTGCATCTTCCCATCGATCAACGCCGCGACCGACGCCATCGCCCCCCTCGCCGCCGCCGGCGCCGTCGCCATCGAGCTCATGGACCCCCGGGCGCTACGGGTCGCCCAGCGCGACCCGCGGGCGAGCGAGGTCATGAGGGCCATCACGGTGGAGCACCACACGGCCCTGCTCGTCGAGCTGCAGGAGGCCACCGCGGAGGAGCTGGCGGACAGCCGCGCCAGGCTGGAGCCGGTCATGGCGGCACTCGACCTGTCCGTCCCGGCCGTTCTCACCAGCGACCCCATGGCGCGCGGGCGCATGTGGACGGTGCGCAAGGGGCTCTACGCCGCCGTCGCCGGCGCCCGACCGCCGGGCACCACCGCGCTGCTGGAGGACGTCGTCGTCCCGCCCCGCGCACTCACAGGCACGGTGAAGGAGCTCGGGGCGCTGCTGGGCAGATACGGCTACGACGACGCCGTGACTTTCGGGCATGCCAGGGACGCCAATCTGCACTTCATGATCAACCCCCGCCTGGACGTGCCGTCCGAGCTCGAGGCCTACGCGGCCTTCACCGAGGAACTGGTAGACCTCGTGCTGAGGGCGGACGGTTCGCTCAAGGCCGAGCACGGCACGGGCCGGATCATGGCGCCCTTCGTCCGACGGCAGTACGGGGACGCTCTCTATGACGTCATGTGCGACATCAAGGCGTTGTGCGACCCCGTGGGAGTCCTGAACCCCGGCGTCATCCTCAACGAGGACCCGCGCGCACACCTGCGCCATCTCAAGACGGTGCCCGCCGTGCACCCCGAGCTGGACCGGTGCGTGGAGTGCGGCTACTGCGAGCCGGTGTGCCCCTCCCGCAACACCACCACCACGCCGCGCCAGCGCATCACCCTGCTGCGCGAGATCGCGGTCGCCCCGCCGAGGGCTCGCGCGGAGCTGGAGCAGGCCTACGACTACCAGGCGGTGCAGACCTGCGCCGCGGATTCGATGTGCGACCTGGCCTGCCCGGTCAGCATCGACACCGGCCTGGTCATGAAGTCCTTCCGCGCTCAGGGCCGCGGCACCCCGCTGCAGACCGGCGGCACCCTGGCAGCCAGGGCGTGGAGGCCGGTCACGGCGGCGCTGCGCGGTGGGCTCAAACTCGCCGAACAGGTGCCCGACACGGTGCTGTCCGGCACAACGCGCGTGGCGCGACGACTCGTCGGTCACCGCCTGCGCGACTGGATCCCCCAGCTCGGGCCGGGCCTTCCCGGTGCGGCTGGCTCGCGTCTTGCTCTGCTGGGCCGCTCGCCGGCCGTCATCGCCGTCGTCGACGGCTCTTCTCTGACCGCGGCCGACGCCGTGTTCTTCCCCGCCTGCATCGGCTCGGTCTTCGCGCCCGAAGGCGGCGGCACCGGCGCCGGCGCCGCGTTCCTGCGCCTGTGCGAGCGGGCGGGACTCGACCTCGCCGCACCCGCGGTTGCGGACAGCCTCTGCTGCGGAACCGTCTGGGACTCAAAGGGCCTCGTCGACGGCGCTGCCGTGATGGCCCGAAAGGTCGCCGAGGCGCTCTGGCCCCTCACCGACGAAGGCCGCATCCCGGTGGTGTGCGACGCCTCGAGCTGCACCCACGGACTGGCGGGCCTGGCCACGCTCCTGCCCCAGCCAGACGCTGAGCGATGGTCTCAGGTCCAGGTGCTTGACGCGGTGACCTTCGTGCGCCGGCGCGTGCTGCCGGTGCTGGGCCTCACAGACCCCCAGCGCAGGCTGCGCTCGCTTGCGCTGCACCCCACCTGCTCGTCAGTCCACCTTCAGATCACCGACGATCTAGAGGCCGTGGCACGTGCGGTGGCTCGCGACGTCACCGTGCCGATGAGCTGGGGATGCTGCGGCACGGCAGGCGACCGCGGCTTGCTCCACCCCGAGCTGAGTGCCGCCGCCACCGAGCCGCAGGCCGCTGAGCTCGCCGCGCTGGAACGCGCCCTCGGCCCGTTCGACGCCTACGCCTCGTGCAACCGCACGTGTGAGATGGGCATGACCGCCGCCACCGGTCGGCCGTACCGCCACGTCCTCGAGATCCTGGAGCAGGTCACCCGCCACTGAGCAACGGGCGCCCGCGACTCGCGCTCCCGCCGACGAACGACCTCGTTCACTCACCGAGCCCTGATGGGCTCGTCAACACCCAGGTCTGGGCCGGCGTCGGCGGCCGGGCACCTGAGTCGAGTCCGTGGTCTGCTCCTCTCTCTTCGACACGTCGCACCAACAGTTGAGTGATACGAGTCGATATGGATGAGGGAACTCGTCGCGTCGTGTTCGCGACGGCCTCGGTTCAGGAGCCGACGTAGGCCGCGAGGTGCTCGCCGGTGAGGGTGGACCGGGCGGCGACGAGGTCGGCGGGTGTGCCCTCGAAGACGACCCGGCCGCCGTCGTGGCCCGCGCCGGGCCCGAGGTCGATGATCCAGTCGGCGTGCGCCATGACCGCCTGGTGGTGCTCGATGACGATGACCGACTTGCCGGAGTCGACGAGCCGGTCGAGCAGGCCGAGCAGCTGCTCGACGTCGGCGAGGTGCAGCCCGGTGGTCGGCTCGTCGAGGACGTAGACGTCGCCCTTCTCGGCCATCTGGGTGGCGAGCTTGAGCCGCTGCCGCTCGCCGCCGGAGAGCGTGGTGAGCGCCTGGCCGAGGGCGAGGTAGCCGAGCCCGACGTCGGCGAGCCGGTCGAGGATCTTGTGGGCGGCCGGCGTCCGCGCGTCGCCGGCGCCGAAGAACTCCTCGGCCTCGGTCACGGGCATCGCGAGCACGTCGGCGATGTTCCGGCCGCCGAGCGTGTACTCCAGCACCGACGCCTGGAACCGCTTCCCCTCACACTCCTCGCAGGTGGACTCGACGGTGGCCATGACGCCGAGGTCGGTGTAGATGACGCCGGCGCCGTTGCAGGTGGGGCAGGCGCCCTCGGAGTTGGAGCTGAAGAGCGCCGGCTTCACGCCGTTGGCCTTCGCGAATGCCTTGCGGATCGGGTCGAGCAGGCCCGTGTACGTCGCCGGGTTGCTGCGTCGCGAACCGCGGATCGCGCCCTGGTCGATCACCACCACACCGTCGCGTCCGGCGACCGAGCCGTGGATCAGCGAGCTCTTGCCGGAGCCGGCGACGCCCGTGATCACGCAGAGCACCCCTAGCGGGACGTCGACCCCCACGTCCTTCAGGTTGTGCGTCGACGCGCCGCGAATCTCCAGCGCGCCGGTGGGCGTCCGCACCGTGTCCTTCAGGACGGCCCTGTCGTCGAGATGCCGGCCTGTGGTGGTGTCACTCCCCCGCAGCCCGTCGACGGTGCCCTCGAAGCAGACGGTGCCACCCTCCGTGCCGGCGCCGGGTCCGAGGTCGACGACGTGGTCGGCGATCGCGATCGCCTCGGGCTTGTGCTCCACGACGAGGACGGTGTTGCCCTTGTCCCGCAGCTGCAGCAGCAGGTCGTTCATCCGCTGGATGTCGTGCGGGTGCAGGCCGATCGTGGGCTCGTCGAACACGTAGGTGACGTCGGTGAGCGACGAGCCGAGATGGCGGATCATCTTGGTGCGCTGCGCCTCTCCCCCGGACAGGGTGCCCGCAGGCCGGTCGAGCGAGAGGTAGCCCAGACCGATCTCCGCGAACGCGTCCAGGAGGTGCCGCAGCCCGGTGAGCAGCGGGGCCACCGACGGCTCGTCGAGCCCTCGCACCCAGTCGGCCAGGTCGCTGATCTGCATGGCGCAGACGTCGGCGATGCTCTTCCCCTTGATCTTCGACGAGCGCGCCTCCGGACTGAGCCGGGTGCCCTCGCACTCGGGACAGGTGGTGAAGGTCACCGCGCGCTCCACGAAGGCGCGGATGTGCGGCTGCATCGCGTCGACGTCCTTGGAGAGCATCGACTTCTGGATCTTGGGGACCAGCCCCTCATAGGTGAGGTTGATGCCCTCGACCTTGATCTTGGTCGGTTCCCGGTAGAGCAGGTCGTGAAGCTCCTTCTTGGTGAACTTGCTGATCGGTTTGTCCATGTCGAAGTAGCCGGAGCCGCTGAAGATACGGCCGTACCAGCCGTCCATGCTGTAGCCCGGGATCGTGAGCGCGCCCTCGTTGAGCGACTTGCTCTCGTCATACAGCGCGGACAGGTCGAAGTCGTTGACCGAGCCCATGCCCTCACACCGCGGACACATGCCGCCGAGCTGGTTGAAGGTCGCCTTCTCGGCCTTCGACTTCGCGCCGCGCTCGATGGTGATCGCACCGCTGGCCCTCACCGAGGGCACGTTGAACGAGTACGCGTTCGGCGAGCCGATGTGCGGCTGGCCGAGCCTGCTGAAGAGGATGCGCAGCAAGGCGTTGGCGTCGGTGGCGGTGCCGACGGTGGAGCGCGGATTGGCGCCCATCCGCTCTTGGTCGACGATGATCGCGGTCGTCAGGCCTTCGAGTACGTCGACGTCGGGCCGCGCCAGCGTCGGCATGAAGCCCTGCACGAAGGCGCTGTAGGTCTCGTTGATCAGGCGCTGGGACTCCGCGGCGATCGTGTCGAACACCAGCGAGCTCTTGCCGGAGCCGGAGACGCCGGTGAACACCGTCAGCCGGCGCTTCGGGATCTCGATGCTGACATCCTGGAGATTGTTCTCGCGAGCGCCCTGCACGCGGATCAGATCGTGGCTGTCGGCGACGTGCGGCGCGGGCGCCTCCGTGTCGTTCTTCGTGGCCGTGCTCATCGTGTCTCCATCTGCTACGCGGCTTCGTCGGCCCACGTCATGGCTGCGATCGGCCGGACGGCTCAGCGGATCTCCTGGATGCGGATCAGGTTGCCGGCAGGATCGCGGACGGCGCAGTCGCGAACCCCGTACGGCTGCTCGGTCGGCTCCTGGACGACCTCGGCGTCGCTGGCCTGCAGCCGCTCGAACGTGCCGTCGAGGTCCTTGGTGGCCAGGAGGAGCATGGCGTAGGTGCCCTTGGCCATCATCTCGGCGATGGTGCGGCGCTCGTCGTCGGTGATGCCGGGGTTGGCGCCCGGCGGGTCCAGCACGATGGACGTGCCCGGCTGGTCGGCGGGTCCGACCGTGATCCAGCGCATCGTGCCCTTGCCGACGTCGTTGCGGACCTCGAAGCCGAGGATGTCGCGATAGAAGGCCAGAGAGGCGTCCGGGTCGTCGTGCGGGAGGAAGCTCGCGTGAATGGTGATGTCCATGCCCGTCACGCTAGTTGCGGCTCCGTGACGCGCGCTTCTCGATTCCTGATCGGTCTGGTGACCTGTTTCGCCACGCAAGGGGGCATCCCCGCCGTCGCGCGCGCCGCCTCGCGCCGATAGACGCTGGGCGGCACCCCGACCAGCTCCGTGAAGCGAGTGCTGAAGGTGCCCAGCGACGCGCAGCCGACCGCGAAGCAGACCTCCGTGACGCTGAGGTCGCCACGACGCAGCAGCGCCATCGCGCGCTCGATGCGCCGCGTCATCAGATAGGCGTACGGCGACTCGCCGTAGGCGAGCCGGAACTGGCGGCTGAGGTGCCCGGCCGACATGTTCACGCCCCGGGCCAGCGCCTCGACGTCCAGCGGCTGCGCGTACTCCCGGTCGATCCGGTCGCGAACGCGGCGCAGCAGAGCGAGGTCACGCAAGTGCTGGTCTGCGGCGGGCCTGCTGGTCACGTGGGCGATCGTGCCACGTCGCGTACCGCCTGAACACGCTTCGCTACCGGTCAACCGCCGGAACCTGCACGGTCAACCGCCGGAACCTGCACCAGAGGCAAGGACGCCCCTTCGTCGACCGGGCGTGGCCGCAGGTCACGGCGGGTCCCGGCGAGTGCGAGCCCGTGGCCCGCGGCGTGCCCCGGAAGCTCGTCCCCACCAGCAGGGCTGAGCGGTGTCGGGCTATCGGTCCGCGTCGGCGGCACTGACGCCGGCCGACGTCACCGTGCCGGCCGTGCCATCGGGCTCCCACCGCAGCAGGTCGCCGGGCTGGCACTCGAGCACCTCGCACAGTGCCGCGAGCGTCGTGAAGCGGACCGCCTTGGCGCGACCGTTCTTGAGCACCGCGAGGTTGGCGGGCGTGATCCCGACACGTTCCGCGAGCGTGCCTACCGCCATCTTCCGGCGGGCCAGCATCACATCGATGTCGACGACGATCGGCATCAGATCACCTCGTCCAGCTCGGCCTGCAGGTGGTGCGCCTCGGCGTCACGAGCGACCGCCTGGGCGAGCAGCATCCGCATCACGAAGACGATCAGTGCGACCCCGGCGACTATCAGGGCGGCGCCGCAGATCAGGAGGACTATGCCGGGGGCGACATCGCCCGGTGGAGGGTGACGGCGAGCCCGAAGGTGAGCACCGAGGCAGTGGCGATCGCGCCGATCACGATGTCGACGTACCGGAAGGCCGCGTGCGAGAACACCGTCCCGCGACGCACCATCGTCAGCAGCCGCCACACGCAGACCAGGGTGACCTGAATCGTGACGATGCCGAGGAGGACGATGCCGAGGAAGACGACAGCCAGGACAGGGAGCCGCAGGTTCCCGAGGGCGATGCCCTCGCCCCCCGCCAGGTCGGCGGCCAGCAGCGGCACCATCACCACCTGGACGAACAGCGTGCCGGCGAGACAGATCGCGAGCACGATGCGCAGCGCGTGCAGGGCCAGATTTCCCATCGGGTGCTCCTTGGAGTCGAGTAACGATGTCAATCTATCGATACTCGATCGGTACTGGCAATCCGTACGCGGAACCTCGCGCTGCTGCAAAGGCCGACGTGGTGCCCGGCGCTACGGAAGTCGAGACGGTCGCCGCAAGGTGGCCGCGCCGGCCCGTTCCGGCTCCAACGGCACCGGGCTGAGCAGCACGGCCGGGCCACGGTGGAGCGCGCCGTCCGACAGCGCCCGGCAGCGCAGGCCCCCGCGCCCCCTCATCGCCGCGTGCGCTCCCGGGGCTAGCACCTGGTCCATCCAGGCACAGGGGTTCGCGGGGCGCCCGCCCCGCAGCCGCACGGACTCACCGCGCGACTCCAGGGTGAACTCCTCGCCCAGCAGCGGGGCCAGGTGGGCTCCCCTGAGGACCACGTTGCGCCGCGTGAGGAGCGGGTCGAAGGGTCCGGTGCCCAGTTCCCCGGCCATGGCCTCGAGAGCCTCGACGGCGATGAGGGTCACCGCGGCGTCCATGTGCGCGGCCTTGCCGAAGAATCGGTCACCGACGATGCCCTTGCCCGCGACCAGCTCGACCCGGTCGGCATCGGTCGTCGGGATGTCCGCGGCACCGTCCCGGGCGCGCCCGAAGTAGGCGTGCTCCGGCGAGACGAGCAGGTGCAGGACCTCGACCTCGTACCGGTGGATCGCCGTCACGACCCGAGTCTCTCATCACCCGGCCGCCCCACCGCGAGCTCGTCATGCCCCGCATCCCACCACCAACCCGGGTGGTCGGTCACCGGTCCTGCCCGTCGGCCCCCTTACCGCGCACCGACCGGCAAGTCGGCCGACACTGATGATCACCGTCCGGCCACCGCGGCAGCCGCACAACGGAGTGACACATGGAGCAACAGACCGAGGTCGAGCGCAAGTTCGCCGTCGACGAGGCCTTCGAGCTCGGCCGCGTGCGCTGGCCCGACGGCGTCGGGCTCGTGCCCGCGGGTGAACGCGTGCTCACCAGCACCTACCTCGACACCGCGGACCTGCGTCTGGCCGCGCGCGGCGTCTCGCTGCGACGCCGGAGCGGCGGCCACGACGAGGGCTGGCACCTGAAGCTCCCGCGCGGGCAGGACGCGCGGGAGGAGATCCGCGAGCCGCTCGAGGCCGGCGCCGACGACGCGCCGCCGGAACGGCTCGCCGCCCTCGTCAAGGCCTACGCTCGCGGCCGGCCGCTCGAGCCGGTGGCCCGCATCCGGACGACCCGGGCGGTCCACCGGCTGCGCGCCGGCGGCGACGGCGAGCTGGTCGCCGAGCTGGCTGACGACCACGTCGCGGCGGAGGTCGTCGGAGCCGAGCCGGGCGCGCGGACCTGGCGGGAGATCGAGGTCGAGCTCGTCGGCGGCCCGCCGGAGCTGCTCCACGCCGCGGCGCGCGCCCTCCTCGAGGCGGGGGCGGTCCCCTCCCCCGCACCCTCGAAGCTCGCCCGGGCGCTCGGCCCGCGGTTCCCGGCCCGGCCGCAGGAGCAGGAGCTCGACGTCGACGGCCCCGCGGCGGCCGTCGTGATGACCTACCTGCGTGCCCAGGTCGACGCCCTGCTCGAGGCGGACCCGGGCGTGCGCACCGACGCTCCCGACGCCGTCCACCAGATGCGCGTCGCCACCCGCCGCCTGCGCACCGCGCTGAAGACCTTCCGCCCAGTCCTGGCCCGCGAGCACACCGACCGCCTGCGGGGCGAGCTGCGTTGGATCGCCACGGTCCTCGGAGACGCCCGCGACGCCGAGGTATTGCGCCGGCGGCTGCGCGAGGAGGCCGCGGACGCACCGCCGTCCGCCGAGCGTCAGGCGGCGGTGGGACGCATCGACAGCGACCTCGCCGCCCGGTACGACACAGCGCGGGCCGAGCTGCTCAGGGAGCTCGACGGCCCGCGCTACCTCCGGCTGCTCGACGACCTGGACACACTGCTGGAGTCGCCGCCCCTCACCGAGCGCGCCCCCGCCGAGGCGCGGCGGGAGCTGCCCCGCCTCGCCCGGAGGGCCTTCAAGGCGGTGCGACGCGCCCACGGGGTGGCCGAGTCGGCCGGTACGGACGCGGCGCTCCACGAGGTGCGCAAGGCGGCCAAGCGCGCCCGCTACGCCGGCGAGGCGCTCCGCCCCGCGTTCGGAAAGCGGGCCAAGCGCTTCGCCGCGGCCATGGAGGCCGTCCAGGACGTGCTCGGCGAGCACCAGGACAGCGTCGTCGCACGGGAGACGCTGACCACGATGGCCGCGCGCGCTCGCGCCGCGGGCCAGGACACCTTCCACCTCGGCCGGCTCGCCGAGCGCGAGGCGACGCGGGCGGCCGCGGCGCGGGCGGCGTACGCCGAGGCCTGGCGTGCGGCGTCCAGGAAGAGGCTGCTGCGCTGGACCAGGTAGGCGCGGGCGCTCAGGCGCCGCCGGCCGGCCGGATGACGTCCCACTTGTTGCCGTAGACGTCCTTCAGGATGACGACGCGGCCGTGGGCCTCCGACCGGGGCTCCTCGCAGGGCACGGCGCCGTGGCGCAGCGCCCGCTCCAGCGCCGCGTCGAAGTCCTCGACGTGCAGGAAGAAGCCCACGCCGTCGCCGCTCTGGCGGCCGACGAGGTCCCGCTGGTTCTCCTTGGCCCTCGCCAGGCGAAGGCCGGCACCGCGGGACCGCGACCCGACGACCACCCAGCGCTTGCCCTCGCCCTGGTCCACGTCCTCCAGCAGCTCGAGGCCGAAGGCCGCGGTGTAGAAGCCGATCGCCTCGTCGTAGTCACGGACGAGGACGTTGACCAGCGGCACGTAGGACATGGGGACCTCTTCGTCACCGCCCGGTGCGAGCGCGGCTCTCGGGCTCAACGGCGTGCGCCGCGCTCCCCCAGCACCCGCCACGCCGACGGCAGCAGCGTCGCGGCCGCGATCGCCTTGATCGCGTCCCCGACGAGGAAGGGGGCCACACCGATGACCAGCGCCTCGCCGAGCCCGATCCCGAGGAAGGCCATCAGCCACGGCACGCCCACCGTGTAGACCACGGCGGTGGAGACGACGGCGGCCAGGGCGGTCCGCCACGGCGACCGGTCGCCGCCACGGCGCGCCAGCCATCCCAGCAGCGCCGCGGCCGGCAGGTAGCCGACGGCGTAGCCGAAGGACGCGAACGCCGCGCCGCTCGTGCCGTCGGCGAACACAGGCGCACCGGCCACGCCGGCGAGCAGGAACACGGCGATGCTCAGCGCGCCGCGGGCCGGGCCGAGGGCGGCGCCGACCAGCAGCACCGCGAAGGTCCCCAGGGTCAGCGGCACGGGGGTGAAGGGCAGCGGGACGGCGACCTGCCCGATGCCCGCCACGAGCGCGGCGCCGCCGAGCACGAGGGCGGCGTCCCGGAGGCGCGCACGGCTCCGCGGGACGGCCGCCGCGCGGGGCAGCCCGCCGGGGAGGAGGTCGGCGAGGACGGGACGCGGGGCGGCGGCGGGAACGGACATGGTCTCCTCATCGTTCTTCCAAAGTGGTCTGCTCTGTCCAGCATGCCGTACCGGGGGCACGCCGGGTTGGGGGCGCCACGGTGCGGACGGCGACGAAGGTCACAGAACCTTCACAACTTCGGTGGAACACCGGATGAACGAACGGCGTTGGACAGGGTGGACGAACGCGGGTGGTGACCTTCTGGTCCCCGCAGCCGGCCGGCTCAGGCCGCCGGCGAACTGACGAGCGAGGGAGATGCACATGGCAGAGCGCTCACTGCGAGGGATGAAGATCGGCGCGAACAGCATGGAGACTGACGAGGGCGTCGACTTCGCCCCGCGCATCCGTGCTGAGTACCACTGCGCGGACGGGCACACCTTCACGCTGCCGTTCTCGGTCGATGCCGAGGTCCCGCCGGTGTGGGAGTGCAAGTGCGGCAAGGAGGCGCTGCTCCGCGATGCCACCAAGCCCGAGCCGAAGAAGCCGGTGAAGCCGCCGCGCACGCACTGGGACATGCTGCTCGAGCGGCGCTCGATCCCGGAGCTCGAGGCGCTGCTCGAGGAGCGCCTCGCGCTCCTGCGCAGCGGCGAGCTGCGCCGCCGCAGCGCCTGAGCAGGCACCGTTCGGCCCGTCGCCCCCATCGGGGCGGCGGGCCGTTCCGCGTCCACCGGCGCGCGAGAACCCCCGGGTGGCGTGTCCTCCGTCCACCGGCGCGCAGTGACCCGCCGTCGGCGCGTCAGGCTCCGCTGCGACCCGCCAGGTCTACCGGCGCGTGCGGCGCCGACCGGCTCCGCGCAGCACGCCGCAGAGCTGGCGGCCGCGGTGGGCCACGCCCCACAGCGTGGTGCGCCAGAGCGCCTCGAGCACGATGTCCCGGCTCATCTTCGAGCGGCCCTCGGTGCGCTCCACGAAGCTGATGGGGACCTCGGCGATCCGCCCGCCGTCGCGGTGGACGCGCCAGGTCATGTCGACCTGGAAGCAGTACCCCTGCGACTGGATGTCGTCCAGCGGCAGGCGCCGCAGCGTGGCGGCGGGGTACACCCGGAAGCCGCCGGTCGCGTCCTGGACCGGCAGGCCGAGCGCCAGGCGCACGTAGAGGTTCCCGCCCCGCGAGAGCAGCTGGCGGTGCAGCGGCCAGTTCACCACGGCCCCGCCCGGCACCCAGCGCGCACCGAGCACCAGGTCGGGGGCGTCACCGGCGGCCGCCCGTGCCAGCAGGGCGGGGAGCTGCTCGGGACGGTGGGACCCGTCGGCGTCCATCTCCACCACGGCGTCGTACCCGCGCGCCAGCGCCCACCGGAAGCCCTCGACGTAGGCCCGGCCGAGCCCGTCCTTGGCCCGGCGGTGCAGCGCCCGCACCCGGGGGTCGCGCGCGGCCGCCTCGTCGGCGACGGCCCCCGTGCCGTCCGGGCTGGCGTCGTCGACGACGAGGATGTCGGCGTCCGGCACCGCGGCCCGGGTCCGGGCGATCACCCGGGGCAGGGACGCACGCTCGTTGTAGGTAGGGATGACGACCAGGACTCTCACGGGCCGGTCCGCCCGCGGCCCCCGCCCACGCGGGCCGGCGCGCGCCCGCCGCGCCGCCCCGCGCCCCGGGGCGAGCCCGCCCGCTCCCCCGGCGCACGGCCGGAACCCTTGCCCGCCGACCCACCGGCACCGCGGCCGGCACCCCGGCCCGCGGCACCGCCGGCACCGCGGCCGGCCAGAGGCGCACCGTCACGACGGTCGCGCAGCCAGGTGAGCAGCCCGGCCGCGAGCAGCGCCACGGCGAGGGCGGTCGTCACGGCGGCGGGCCACTGCCCCAGCCGGTCCGCCAAGGTGATCGAGGTGCGCAGCGGCAGGGTCTCGAGCATCTGCTCCGCGGTCCACAGCCCCGTCCGCTCCTGCACCACGCCGTTGGGGCTGATCACGCCGCTGACCCCGACGGTGGAGATCTGCACGACGGCCCGTCCGTGCTCCACGGCGCGGAAGCGGGACATCGCCAGCTGCTGGGTCGACTCCTGCGTCATGCCGAACGAGGCGTTGTTGGTCGGGATGACGATGAGCTCCCCGCCGTCCACCACCGACTCGCGGATGAGGTCGTCGTAGGCCACCTCGAAGCAGATCGCCGTGGTGACCGGCACGGTGCGCCCGAGGCGGTCGATCGGCACCGGCACGGTCGCCAACCCGGTGCCGGGCAGCATGTCGGTCGTGACCAGGTCGACGGCGGAGGTGAACCGGCGGAAGAAGTCCCGGTACGGGATGTACTCGCCGAAGGGCACGGGATGCTGCTTGGTGTAGGACGCGTCGCTGCCCGCGCCCGGCTCCCAGAGGATGTAGTCGTTGTACCGCACGTCGTCGAGGAAGCGCTGGGTGCCCAGGAGGATGGGGGCGTCCACCGCGCGGGCGGCGCCGTCCACCGCGGCGGCCACGTCGGGGTCGGTGCGGGGGTCGATGTCCGAGGCGCTCTCGGGCCACAGCACCAGGTCCAGCTCGCCGGGCTCGACCCGGTCCAGCAGGGCCAGCGTGCCCTCGGCGTGGTTCGCGGCCACGGCCCGGGCCTGCGACATCGCCGCCGCCCCCTCGGTGGGCACGTTGCCCTGCACGGCGCCCACCCGCAGCGCGCCCGCCTCGGCCTGTGTGCCCAGCGGCACCATCAGGGGGACGAAGAGCACGCCGACGGCGACCACGAAGGCGGCGCTGGCCGAGCCCACGCGGAGGCTGCGCAGGTGCACCAGCACCACGGCGAGGAGCGCGCCGAGGGAAACCACCACGGCGCTGACGAGGATCGTGCCGCCCAGCGGGGCCAGTCGCAGGAGCGGCGCGTCCGTCTGGGAGAACGCCAGCGTCCCCCAGGGGAAGCCGCCGAAGGGCCAGCGGCCGCGGACCTGCTCGCCGGCGACCCACAGCACCGCGGCGGCCGGGACCTGCAGCCAGGTCCGGGCGCGCAGCCACGAGCCCCGCCGCGCCCACACCCACAGCGAGCCGAACGCGCCGAGGTACAGCGACTCGGCCACCGAGAGCGCGACCCAGCCGATGGGCTCGCCCACGGCCTCGTTGGCCCACCAGATGTGCGGGAGGAAGAACGCCAGCCCGTAGAGGAAGCCGACGACGAAGGCCCACCGCGCGGAGTCGCGCCGCAGCGCCAGCAGCAGCAGGGCCACGCCGAGGTACGCCATGAACCACCAGGACCTGCCCGGGAACGCCGTCTCCGTGGCCAGGCCACCGGCGACGGCCAGCAGCACTGTCCACCGGCGGGACGGGAGGGCATGACGCACCATGTCAGTCTAGGTGCGGCCGGTCGTCGGGGAGTGCGCCTCGCGGGCCGGGGCGGCCGCGGCGCGGGGTGACCAAGGTCACCCGGTGGGCGGGCGGCCCGAGGCGCGGGCTCCGGGCGACCGACCGGCGCGGGCCCCGGGCGGCCGGGGCCCGCGCCAGCGGCCCATCGGGACAGCGCCAGACCCGCGTACCTTCGGACCGGCTGTTCCGCCGTGATGGCGATGTGGCCGTTTTCTAACGGTTACGCGGGTCTGGTCACTGCATTCCCGTGAGTGAACCGACCCGCAGCGGATCGACGCTGCGGTGGCCTGCTCGGCGGGGGACAGAGCAAGAACCTAGCGCCACCCCCGCCGTTCTCACAAGCCGCCCGTCCCCGCAGATGGCGCCCGACGGCGCAGGTCACGCGGCAGGGTGCGGCACGGCCGCCGACGACGATTCCCGGCGTGTCGGCCGGGGGGTGTGTCGCCCCCGCGCGCCGGCGGCCGGCCATCGCGCCGGCGCCGGAACGATCGCCGCGGGCCCGCCGGTCAGACGTTCGACCACGCCACGACGCCGCGCCGCACCATCCCCATCGCCTCGTGGGCGCGCTGGGCCAGGCGCACCGAGGGCGCGGCCGTCGCGAGCTGGTCCAGCACGTCCAGCACCTGCTTGCACCAGCGCACGAAGTCCCCCGCGCCCAGCTCCGCCGCGCGCAGCGCCTCCACCAACGGCGCACCGGCCGCCCACAGGTGCACGCCGCCCACCAGGCCCATGTCCACCGGAGCCGTGACCGGCAGCCCGTGCAGCCGCTCGAGCTCGCCGAGCCGGTCGCTCAGTGCCGAGGTCGCGCTCAAGGCCTGCCCGAGCCGGCCGTGCCGCCCGCCGGGCACCGGGCCGGGCCCGCGCTGCTCCGGGGTGCGCGCCTCGTAGACGGTGGTGGACACGACGGCGGCCAGCTCGGCCGGGGTCAGCTGCTCCCAGGTGCCCGAGCGCAGGCACTCGGCCAGCAGCAGGTCCTTCTCGGCATACACACGGCCGAGCCACCTGCCGTCCTCGGTGACCGCGATCCCGCCGTCACCGGCGCGCTCGAGGTAGTGCAGCTCCACGAGGATGTCGCACACCTTGTCGAAGTCCTGCGCGATGGAGCCGGTCCGGCGCTCGATCTTGGTGAGCAGGTCCTCGTGCTCCTGCTTCGCTCGCTCCCACCGCGCGGCCCAGCGGGCGTGCTCCTCCCGCTCCGCGCACCCGTGGCACGGGTGCGCCCGCAGCCGCTGACGTAGGCTCGCCAGCTCCGCGTCCGCCGTCGCCGCGCTCCCCGGGCGCCGGCCGTGGCGCGGGGGCTCGACGGCGAGGCGGCCCTCGGAGAGCGCGTTGCGCAGCGAGGAGGCGAGGTCGCGCCGCTGAGCGGGGTTGCGCGGGTTGAAGTTCTTGGGGACCTTCACGGTCCCGACGGTCCGCACCCCGTGCGGGAGCTCCGTCGTCGTGAGGGTGCGGACCTGCCGCTCGTCGGTGAGCACCCGGAGCTCGGGGCCGTCGAACCCGCCGTCGACGGTCTCCAGCACCACGGCGTGCGCGTCGCGGCGGCCGCGGGAGTAGCCCACCACCGTCCCCCGGCGCAGCCCCGTCATGGACTCCCGGGCGGTGCGGCGCTGCGTGAGCGAGGTCTGCCGCGAGAGGGCCCCCTCCCGGTCCTTGATCTGGCGGCGCAGCTCGGCGTACTCGGTGAAGTCGCCGAGGTGGCACCGCATGGACGCGGCGTACTGCTCCACCGCCTCGGCGTGCCTGCGGGCCTGGCGCGCCAGGCCCACCACGCCGCGGTCCGCCTGAAACTGCGCGAAGGAGGTCTCGAGCACCTGCCGCGCCCGGTCGTAGGGCAGGGCCCCGAGCAGGTTCACCGCCATGTTGTACGTGGGGTGGAAGGCCGAGCGCAGCGGGTACGTCCGGCGCGAAGCCAGGCCGGCCACGGCCACCGGGTCGATGTCCTCGGAGTACAGGACCACCGCGTGGCCCTCGACGTCGATGCCGCGCCGGCCCGCCCGCCCGGTCAGCTGGGTGTACTCCCCCGGCGTGAGCTGGACGTGGGCGCTGCCGTTCCACTTCGTCAGGGACTCCAGGACCACGGACCGGGCGGGCATGTTGATGCCCAGCGCCAGGGTCTCGGTGGCGTAGACGACCTTGACGTACCCCGCGGCGAAGAGCTGCTCGACCGTCTCCTTGAACACCGGCAGCAGGCCCGCGTGGTGGGCGGCGATGCCGCGCTCCAGGGCGCCCGCCCACGCGTCGTAACCCAGGACGGCGAGGTCCTCGGGCGGGACGGCGGCGCAGGAGGCCTCCACCACCTCCCGGATGGTGGCCGCCTCTGCGGCCGTCGTCAGCCGGATGCCCGCCGCGACGGTCTGCTGGACGGCGGCCTCGCACCCCGCGCGCGAGAAGATGAAGACGATGGCGGGCAGCAGGCCCTCGCGGTCGAGCCGCTCGACCACCACCGGCCGCGGCGCCGGGCGTACCCGGCCGGGGAACCGGACGGCCTCCCGGCCCCCGCGGTGGTGCGCGCCGGCGCGGCCGTTGCCGCGGCCGCCCCGTCCCCGCCCGGCCGGCACGGCGCGGGCGCTGCCGGTGCGCTGCGCGCGCCGGATCGCCTCGAGGAGGTCCGGGTTCAGGGGCGGGTCGGCCCGCACGTCGGCGGGGTCCACGTGCGCGGAGTACAGGTCCAGCAGTCGGTTGCCCACGATCATGTGCTGCCACAGCGGGACGGGCCGGTCCTCGGAGACCACCACCTCGGTGTTGCCGCGCACCATCGTCAGCCACTCGCCGAACTCCTCGGCGTTGGAGACGGTCGCGGACAGGGACACCACCTGCACGGACGGGTCGAGGTGGATGATGACCTCTTCCCACACCGGACCGCGGAACCGGTCCGCGAGGTAGTGCACCTCGTCCATCACCACGAAGCCGAGGCCGTCGAGGGTGGGCGAGGACGCGTACAGCATGTTGCGCAGCACCTCGGTCGTCATCACGACCACCGGCGCGTTGCCGTTGATTGTGGTGTCGCCGGTGAGCAGGCCAACGTTGGCCTTGCCGTGGGCGGCCACCAAATCCAGGTACTTCTGGTTGCTCAGGGCCTTGATGGGCGTGGTGTAGAACGTCTTCCGGCCCGTGGCCAGGCCCAGGTGGACGGCGAACTCCCCCACCACGGTCTTCCCGGCACCGGTGGGCGCCGCCACCAGCACCCCGTGGCCGGCCTCGAGCGCCTCGCACCCGCGGACCTGGAAGTCGTCGAGCTCGAACTCCAGCCCCCGCCGGAAGCGGCCGAGCTCGCTGCGTTCCGCCTGGCGCCGGCGGCGTGCCGCCGCGTACCGCTCCGCCGGGGAGAGCTCCTCCTCTTCCGTTGTCATGCCCCGAGCGTACGTGCCAGCACCCGCACCGCACCCGGGTGCAGGTCGCACTGCAGTGGCAGCGCGTCCAGCCGCTCGCCGTCGGCGAAGGCCACCGGCGGCGCGGCGCCCAGCCCCGCCATGGGCTCGAGCAGCACGCTGCGGGCCCGGCGCACGTGCACCGCGGGGTGGCTCAGGTGCGAACCGCTGTACAGGCGGGGAAACACCCGCACGACGGCGGAGCGGCTCAGGCCCTCTGCGATGAGCACGTCGAGCATGCCGTCGTCGGGCTCGGCGTCCGGCGCGATGAGCATGCCGCCGCCGAACCGGCGGGTGTTGGCGACCGCGACCAGCGTGCCGTCGCCCTCCCACACCTCGCCGTCCATGGTCACCCGGTACCCGAACGGCTCGAAGGCGGCGAGCTCGACCGTCAGGGCGCGCACGTACCGCCCCGCGCCGGCCGGCCACGTCATGTGGTTGGCGCGGTCGTTGACCGCGGCGTCGATGCCGCAGGACAGCACCGCCATGTACCAGTGCTCCACGGCCCCGCCGGGCCGCGAGACGGCGACCGCGTCGAGCGTCCGGATCCCCGGGGCGCCGTCGGGCACGGCGCGGCGCCCGGCTCCGGCCCCGCGCCCGGCGCGGGACGGCTCCTCCCCCAGGCCCAGCGCCGCGGTGATGAGGGCCACGGACGCTCCGGCGTCGTGCACGGGCAGGCCGAGGTCCCGGGCGACGTCGTTGCCCGAGCCGACCGCGACCACGCCGAGCGGCACCCCGGTGCCCGCGACGACGTTGACGCCCAGGTGCACCATGCCGTCCCCGCCGACGACGACGAGCGCGTCGATGCCCTGCGCCAGCCCGGTCCGCGCCCGCGCCACGGCGGTGGGCAGGTCGGGGCCCGACAGGTCGAGCGCGGCCAGGCCGGCGGCGGCGAGGCCGAAGCGCACCGTGCGGGCGACCCGCGCGGCGCGGCCCTTGCCGGCGCTCGGGTTGACCACCAGCCCGACCCGCCCCGGGGGCGGCCCGGGCCGCCTCACGGCGTCGTGCCGGCCGCGCTCGCGCGCCGTCTGGCGACGTGCCGGTCACGCAGGAAGCACACGCCCACGGCCACGAAGTACAGGGTGCAGATGGCCAGCGCCATGGCGATCATCGACCACGCGTCCGGCAGCGGGTTCGCGAAGGCCGCGAAGACGAACCCCGCGAGCACGGCCCAGCGCCACGCCCTGAGGTAGGTCCGCGCGGAGGCGAGCCCGAGGAAGTTGACGCCCACCATGACGAGCGGGACGAGGAAGGCGACGCCGAAGGTGACGATCACCCGCATGAAGAAGCTCAGGTAGGTCCGCGCGTCCATGAGGTTCACCGCCGCGCCGGGCGTGAAGGACGTCAGCACCTCGACGGCGCGGGGCAGCACCAGCCACGCCAACGCTCCCCCGGCCACGAACAGGACCGCGCCGGCCAGGATGAACGAGACCGAGTAGAGCCGCTCCTTGCGGGTCAGGCCCGGAGTGATGAACAGCCACACCTGCGTGATCCACCAGGGGCTGGAGATGAACAGCCCCAGGAACAGCGAGACCTGGATCTTCAGGTCGAAGGCCGAGCCCACGGTGCCGAAGTTGAGGGCCGCCTGCCCGCCCTCCTCGGAGATCTCCATCAGCGGGGCCATCATGGCCGAGAGCACGGGCTCGTACAGGAGCCAGCCGGCCACGGCACCGACGACGATCCCCAGGACCGCCCACACCAACCGCCTGCGCAGCTCACGCAGATGGTCCGCGAGGGGCATGCGCCCCTCGGGGTTCTTCCTGCGGGAGCGAGGCGCCGCCGTCGCGCTCACCTAGGGCTGTCGCGGGGGCTGCGGCGCGCTGTCGGGGCCGGCCTGCGGCGGGGCCTGGACGTTGGGGAGGTCCTGCGGCGGCGGGGCCTGCCCGACCCCGGCCTGCGTGCCGGGATACGGCGGGTACGCCGTCTGGCCCGTCTGGTTGCCGGGGTACGGCGGGTACGTCGTCTGCGGCGGCTGGCCGCCCGTGGCCGTGTAGGACGAGCCGGTCGTCTGGTCGTCGTCCTGGAGCTCCTTGACCTCGCGCTTGAAGATCTTGAGCGACTTGCCGATGCTGCCGGCGAGGTCGGGGAGCCTGCTCGCCCCGAACAGCAGGATGACGACAATGATCAGGACGACAATCGCCCAGGCGCTGGGTCTCATCGAGGTTCCTTCGCTAGTAGTGGATGCCTCGCCGTCGAGCATACCGTCGCGGCATGGAGCGACCGCCGCGAGAACGCCGTGCGGGGCGGGCGTTCACGATGCCGCCGCGTGGCGTTCACCCGCCGGTCGGGCGGGCGCCGGGTCCTCCGGCACCACCCGAAGATCCGGAGGGCACGGTGCGAGGCCGTGGCGGTGCCAGCGTGCCGCGGCGCGGGCCAGCTGGCCGCGCCGGCGCGCCGCCCGCTCTCCGCGGACCCGGTCGCGGGTCCGGCGGGCGAGGTCGAGGGTGGCCGCGTCGCCGGCCGGTCCGGGGACGCGCGCGACGCGGGCGGGTGGCGTCTCGACGGTGGCGGGGCTGAGCCGGGCGCCGAGCTCCGCGGCGGCGGCGAGCTCGCGGCCGAGCGCCTTGACCTGGCGCCACAGGCGCAGTGCGAGCAGCGCCCCGACGCCGAGCGCGACCAAAACCAGCACGACCCACACCAGCCACCACATGGGCTCAGGATAGGTGCGCGTAGGCCTCGAGGGCGTCGCGCGCCCGGGCGGCGACGTCGTGGGCGAGGCCGGGCGGGTCCACGGACCGCACGGCGGGCCCGAGCGAGAGCAGGAGGTTGGACACCCACGCGGGGTCGCCCACGCGCAGCCGCACCCGCAGGCCGCCGTCGGGCAGGTCCGTCACGTCCTCCACGGGCGTGTGCTCGGCCACCCAGCGCGCCTGGGGGGCGAGCTCGAGGGTGACGGGCCGCCCGTCCTCCCACGGCGCCTCGGGGGCGAGGTCCGGGTGCTCCCCCGCCGGGACGTCGAGCAGGTCCGCGGCGAGCACCCGGTCCAGGCGGAAGCTGCGGGCGCCTCGCGCCCGGTGGCACCAGGCGCGCACGGACCACGCCGTGCCGTCCGAGCGCAGCTCCACGGGGTCGACGTCGCGCTCGGTGACGACGTCCGCGGCGGAGACGTAGCGCAGGTGGAGCCGCTTCCGCTCGTCGATGGCGCGCCGGACGGTGGCGAGCGTCCCGGGCGGGGCGTCGGCGCGCACGTGCACCTGGACGGAGGACGCCTGCTCTGCGGCGCGGCCGGTGGCCGCGGCGAGCTTGGCGACGGCGGAGCCGATGGCGTCCCGCTCGGCACCGAGGCCGGGCGTGCGTTCCGCGAGCTCGGCGAGCGAGCGCAGCGCCACCAGCAGGGAGAGCGCCTCGCCGGAGCTGAGGCGCAACGGGCGGTCCATGCCGCGGGACTCGGTCAGGGTGAGCTCGCCGTGGTCGAGGGCCTCCGCCGAGAAGTCGATGAGGTCGTCGGGCAGGTAGCCGGGCGTGCCCGAGACCCACAGCAGGTTGACGTCGGCGAGCACCTGGGCCTCGGTGGTGCCGAAGTGGGCGGCCACCTCGGCGACCGGGGCGCCGGGCCGCTCGCGCAGGTACGTCACGAGCGCGAGCAGCCGGGTGACGCGGTCGGCGGTCGTCTCAGGCATGCGCGGCCACCTCCCCGTCCAGGGCGGCGACGGCCCGCAGCCGTCGCAGCACCGCCTCGCGCAGCTCGGGCGGGTCCAGCACGAGCACCGCGTCGGCGTAGGTGGCGATCTCCTCGGAGAGGAGCTCGAGGTCCGGGTAGTCCACGGTGATCACGTCGCGGTCCGTCAGCGGGCCCTGCCCGTCGCCGTCGGCGGCGGTGGCCCGGGTCGCGCGTGCACGAAGCGCGGCGGCCCGGTCGGGCAGCACGGCGAGGCGGGCGGCCCCGGAGGCGGGCCGGGCCCGCACGAGCAGCTCGTCGACGTCCACGTCGGCCGGCACGGTGAAGGCCCCCGCCGGGCCGGTGGCGCGCACCTTGCCCGAGATCCGCGAGAGCCGGAACGCGCGGGGCGCGTGCCGGTCGACGTCCAGGCCCACGAGGTACCAGCCGCGGTCCCGGCTCAGGATCCGCCAGGGCTGGACGGTGCGGCGGGTGACCTCGCCGGTGCTGGCGGCCCGGTAGGTGAACACCACGGCGCGGCGGGCGTCGATCGCCTCGAGCAGCGGGGCGAACGCGGGCTCGGGGCCGCGCACCCGCAGGGCCAGGCCCGCGTGCGCCCCCGGCTCCGGGGACGGGCCGACAGCGCGGAGCTTGGTGATGCCGCGCTGGGCGAAGGAGCGCAGCGAGGCGTCCTGCCACAGCTCGGCGGCCAGCGACAGGACGCCGACCTCCTCCGCCGTGAAGGACACCGGCGGCAGGGCGTAGTGCTCGGGGTCGATGCGGTAGCCGACGTCGTCCTCGTGGGCGGGGTCGTGCTCGACGAGCAGCGGCACGCCCATCTCGCGGAGCAGGTCCTTGTCCCGCTCGAACATCCGCTCGAAGGCGTCGTCGCCGGCGGCGTCGGCGTAGCCGTTGACGCGCTCGCGGATCTGCCGCTTGGTCATCCACCGCGGGGTGTGCGACAGCGCGATCACCAGGTCGAGCAGCCGTTCCGCCGCCATCACACGCTGTGCCACGGGCTCACGCTACCGCGCGCCCGGCCCGGCGAGGCACCGGCCCGGGGACGGCGGGCGCCGGTGCCGGGGCCCCGCCGAGGGCCCCGGCACCTGGCCACCGACGACCTCGACGGCGTCCCTCGACGGCGCGCGCCCCGGCCGCCGTCAGGCCGGCAGCACCCTCGCCGACGGCGCGCCACGCAGGTCGCGCAGCGCCAGCGCGGTGGCCACCGCCGCCTCCGCCGCCTCGGCGCCCTTGTCCTCCGAGGATCCGGGCAGTCCCGCGCGGTCGAGCGCCTGCTGCTCGTCGTCGGTGGTGAGCACGCCGAACCCGACCGGCACGCCGGTGCTGACGGCGACGTCGGTCAGCCCCGCCGTCGCCGCCTGGCAGACGTAGTCGAAGTGCGGCGTGCCACCGCGGATGACCACGCCGAGCGCGACGACCGCGCCCGCACCCGCGCGCGCCGCGGCCGCGGCCGCCACGGGCAGCTCGAAGGACCCGGGCACCCGCACCACCCTGGCGCTCACGTTCGCCGCCTCCAGGGCCCGCGTGGCGCCGGCCACCAGCCCGTCCATCACCGTGGTGTGCCACTGCGCGGCCACGACCACGACCTCCAGCCCCGACCCGTCCACGTCCAGCCGGGGTGCTCCTGCGCCGCTCATCTCGTCTCCTTCGTGCTCGGCCGCCGGGCGGCGGCCTCGGTGTTGTCGCGTCCCGCGGCCTGCTGCGTACCGGCGCCCGGCCCGGCGGGCAGCCGGTCCAGCCCGGGCAGGTGGTGCCCCATGGCCGCCCGCTTGGTCATCAGGTACTCGCGGTTGTGCTCGCCGAGGCCGGCCTCGAGCCCGACCACCTCGCGCACCGCCACGCCGTCGGCGGACAGGCCGGCGACCTTCTCGGGGTTGTTCGTCATCAGCCGCACGGCGTCCACCCCGAGGTCGGCGAGGATCGCCGCCGCGGCGCCGTACTCCCGCGCGTCGGCGGGCCGGCCCAGCGCCAGGTTGGCCTCGACGGTGTCCAGGCCCGTCTCCTGCAGGGCGTAGGCGCTGATCTTCTCCAGGAGCCCGATCCCGCGCCCCTCGTGCCCGCGGAGGTAGACGATGACGCCGCCCTCCGCGCCGGTGCGCCGCATGGCCGCCCGCAGCTGGGGGCCGCAGTCGCAGCGCAGCGACCCCAGGCCGTCGCCGGTGAGGCACTCGGAGTGCACCCGCACGAGCGTGCCGCTCTTGCCGGCCGGCGTGCCGGGCGCGAGCGACGCCCCGGTCGGCGCCGCGACCAGGGCGAGGTGCTCCGCCCCGGTGCGCTCGTCCCGGTACCCGTGGACGGTGAAGGTCCCGTGCTCGGTGGGCAGGGCGGCGCTGGCGGTGCGGCTCACGCGGTCGCGCGCCGGCCGCGCAGCCGCCTCCCCCGCGCGCCGGTCGTCCCCTCCGGCCGGGCCGGCGCCCTCCCGCGCCCGCCGGAACGCGACGAGGTCGGCGATCGTCAGCAGCGCCAGACCGTCCCGCTCGGCCAGCCGGGCGGCCTCGTGCAGGCGCGTCATCGTGCCGTCGTCGTTCACGAGCTCCGCGATGGCGGCCACCTCCCCGGCCCCCGCGAGCCGGCACAGGTCCACCGCGGCCTCGGTGTGCCCCGGCCGCTCGAGCACCCCGCCCGGCACGGCCCGCAGCGGCAGGACGTGCCCGGGGCGGATGAGGTCGGCCGGCCCGGACGCGCCGTCGGCGAGCACCCGCAGGGTCGCGGCCCGGTCGGCGGCCGAGATGCCGGTCGTCACCCCGCGCGCGGCGTCGACGGAGACCGCGTACGCGGTCCGCCGGGGGTCCTGGGAGCGGCCCACCATGAGCGGCAGCTCGAGGGCGTCGGCCCGCGCCGCCGGCAGCGGCGCGCACAGGTACCCCGAGCTGTGCCGCACCGTCCAGGCGACCCACTCGGCGCTCGCAGAGCCGGCCGCCAGCACGACGTCCACCTCGTTCTCCCGGTCCGCGTCGTCGGCGACCAGGACCGGCCGCCCGCGCCGCAGCTCCTCCAGCGCGGCGGTCACCCGGGCGAGGGCCGCGCCGGCGTCCGGCGCCACCGAGGTCACGGCGCTCACCGTCCGGCTCCCGCCGTGAGGAGACGCTCCACGTACTTCGCCACCACGTCCACCTCGAGGTTCACAGGGGTGCCGGGCGCGAGCGTGCCGAGGGACGTCGCGGCGAGGGTGGTGGGGATGAGCGAGACGCCGAAGACGTCGTCGCCCGCGTGCGTGACGGTGAGCGAGACGCCCTCGACGGTCACGGAGCCCTTCTCGGCGACGTACCGGGCAAGGTGCGGCGGCACGGCGATGTCGACGTCGTCCCAGCGGGGCCCCGGGCTCCGGCGCCGGACGGTGCCGACCCCGTCGACGTGGCCCTGCACGATGTGCCCGCCCAGCCGCGCGTTCGCCGCCACCGCCCGCTCGAGGTTCACCGGTGCGCCCGTCGCGAGCGCGCCCAGCGTGGTGCGGGCGAGGGTCTCGGGCATCACGTCGGCCACGAAGCCGTCCGCTTCGATCTCGGTGACGGTCAGGCACACCCCGGCGACCGCGACCGAGTCGCCGCGGCGCAGGTCCTCGGTCACCGTGGCGGCCGCGACCTGCAGCAGCACGGCGCCGTCCAGCTCGCGTCGGCCGCGGACCTCGCCGACCTCCTCGACAAGTCCGGTGAACATCACTCATCTCCTTCGTGGATCGTGGCGGCGACCAGGCGCCCAGAACGGTCGGGGTGGGCGGGATGCCCGGGCCTGTCGGCCGCCGGCTCCGCACGCCGGGAAGCAGGCGCCTCCGACGGGCCGGTGCGCCGCAGGGACAGGAACACGTCGTCGCCGAGCCGCCGCACGTCGTGGGCGTCCCAGCGCATGGCGTCGCCGATCGTGCCGATCCCCAGGCCGGACACCGCCCCCGCCCCGGCGCCCAGCAGCACCGGGGCGACGTACGCGTGCAGCTCGTCGACGAGCCCCTCGCGCAGCGCGGCGCTGAGGAGCGTCGGCCCGCCCTCCAGCAGGACCCGGCGCAGGCCGCGGCGGTGCAGCTCGCCGAGGACCTCGGTCAGGTCCCGGGTGCGCAGGTGCAGCCACTCCCCCGGGCCGGTGACCACCCGGGCCGAGGCCGGCACGTCGCGGCGGCCGACGACGACCCGCACCGGCTGGCGCGCCGCGCCGGGCGCGCGGGCCGTGAGGGCGGGGTCGTCGGCCAGCACCGTGCCGGTGCCGACGACGATGGCGTCGACCTGGGCACGGACCTCGTGGGCGTGGGCGCGGGAGGCGGCGGAGGTGATCCACCGGCTGGTGCCGTCCGCGGCCGCCACGCGCCCGTCGAGCGTGGTGGCCGTCTTGCCGATCAGCCACGGCCGGCCGCGGCGCACCGTGGCGGACCATCCGGCCAGCAGCTCCTCGGCCCGGGCGACGAGGGCGGGGTCGAGGCCGCCGGCCCGCGCGGTGACCGCCTCCACGCCGTGCGCCCGGAGCCAGGCGGCGCCGCCCGCGGCGACCGGGTTGGGGTCCGCGACGGCGTACAGGACGCGCGGCACGCCGGCGTCGCGCAGCGCCGCGGCGCACGGCGGGGTGCGCCCGGTGTGGTTGCAGGGCTCGAGGGTGACGAGGGCGGTGGCGCGCGCGAGCCTGCCCCGGTCCTCCGGGCGGACGGCGGCCAGCGCGGCTGCCTCCGCGTGCGGGGTGCCCGCGCCGCGGTGCCAGCCCTCGGCGATCGGGCCGTCCGCGTCGACGATGACGCACCCGACGCGCGGGTTCCCGCCGACTAGCGGGCCATGCTCGGCCAGGTCCAGCGCTCGCGCGAGGGCGGCGTCCAGGGTGCCGTGCTCCATCTCTCTCCTTCCCGGCACGGCAGCCGGGTAGGGAGGGGTGGTGCACGAAGGTGCGGCACAGGCGCGCACGGACGGACCGCGGCGCATGCGCCACGTGCTTCCTCCCATCCGGACTTTCACCGTCGGTCCTGGAGTTCCACCAGGTCCACCGCTTGCCCTGAGGCGTGCGGGTCGCGGACTGTCACCGCCGGTTCGGAATTGCACCGACCCCGGAGCACGTGCTGCTCGGCCGTCATGGTGCCACGGGTGAGTGCGGCCGCGTCAAGTCGGTCCGAGGAGCGGGCAGCGCGGCGCGGGGTACCGAGGTGTCAGACCGGTCCGGGCAGCGGGCGCGGGGGACCGCGCTACGGCCGTCCCGCCGCCACACGATCCAGCCGGGCCTCCACGGGCCGGGCGCACGACCGCGCGGCGTCGCGGCCGAGCCGTCAGCGCACGGTGGTGAGGATGTCCGACAGCTTGAAGTTGACCGGCTCCTCGAGCTGCTCGTACGTGCAGGAGGCCGGGTCGCGGTCGGGACGCCACCGGCGGAACTGGGCGGTGTGCCGGAAGCGGTCGCCCTCCATGTGGTTGTAGGCGACCTCCACGACCAGCTCGGGCCGCAGCGGCACGAACGAGAGGTCCTTGTTGGCGTTCCAGCGGCTGACGGCCCCGGGCAGCCGGCGGTCCTGGTGCGCCTCCTGGTCGGCCCAGGCGCCCCACGGGTGGTCGGCGAGGTCGACGTCCCGGTACGGCTCCAGCTCGTCCAGCAGGCTGCGGCGCCGTGCCATCGGGAAGGAGCCGGCGACGCCGACGTGCTGCAGCCGCCCGTCGGGGGTGTAGATCCCCAGCAGGAGCGAGCCGACGACGTCGCCGGTCTTGTGCCAGCGGAAGCCGGCCACCACGCAGTCGGCGGTGCGCTCGTGCTTGATCTTGAACATGGTCCGCTTGTTCGGCTGGTAGGTGCCCTGGAGCGGCTTGGCGACGACGCCGTCGAGCCCGGCGCCCTCGAACTGGGTGAACCACTCCTGGGCCACGGCCAGGTCCGCGGTGGCCGGGGTGACGAAGACCGGGTCGGCGGCGCCCGCGAGGGCGTCGACGAGGCGCGAGCGCCGCTCGCTGAACGGCCGGCGCATGAGGTCGTCGTCGCCGAGGGCGAGCAGGTCGAAGCCGACGAAGGAGGCCGGCGTCTGGCCGGCGAGCAGCTTGACCCGGCTGGTCGCCGGGTGGATCCGCTGCTGGAGGGCGTCGAAGTCCAGCCGGTCGCCCGAGACCACGACGATCTCGCCGTCGATGACGCACCGGGGCGGGGTGCTGGCCTTGATCGACTCGACGAGCTCGGGGAAGTAGCGGGTCATCGGCCGCTCGTTCCGGCTGCCGAGGACCACCTCGTCCCCGTCCCGGAAGACGATCGTGCGGAAGCCGTCCCACTTCGGCTCCGTGTGCCCGAGGTCGGGGATCTCCGGCACCGACTTGGCGAGCATCGGCGGGACGGGCGGCATCACGGGCAGGTCCATACGAGCGATCCTGCCCGCTCCGCGGTGCCCGCGCCGCCCAAGGGGCGCCCGGGGCGCTACTCCCCCGCCGGCTCCTTCCTGGCCCGGCTGGGCTGGACCCGCCGCGGCTCGCCCGGCATCTTCGGGTAGTCCGGCGGGTAGGGCATGTCCTCGAGCCCGCGCTCGCGCTCGTCCCGCTCGTACCACTCCAGCAGCGGCGTGAGGTCGTGGGCGACGTCGTCGATCCGGGCGTGGACGTCGCCGCGCTCGGCGAAGCGCGCCGGCATGGTCAGCACCGTCAGGTCTCGGGGATCGACGTCGGGCAGCTCGGCCCACTCCACCGGCGCGGAGACCGGCGCGTGCGGGAGGGGCCGGACGCTGTACGCGGAGGCGATGGTGCGGTCCCGCGCGTTCTGGTTGTAGTCGACGAAGATCTCCTCCCCGCGCTCCTCCTTCCACCACTTCGTCGTCACCCGGCCGGGCAGGCGCCGCTCCAGCTCCCGGCCGAAGGCGATGGCGGCGTGGCGGACGTCGGTGAAGCTCCACCGCGGCTCGATGCGGACGTAGATGTGCACGCCGCGGTTGCCGGAGGTCTTGGGAAAGCCGACCCAGCCGAGCTCGTCCAGCACCGCGTGGGCCTCGCCCGCCACCGTGACCGCCTCGGCGAAGCCGGTGCCGGGCTGGGGGTCGAGGTCGATGCGCAGCTCGTCCGGGTGGTCCACGTCCGTCCGACGCACCGGCCATGGGTGGAACGTGATCGTGCCGAGGTTCGCCGCCCACGCCACCGCGGCCAGCTCGGTCGGGCACAGCTCGTCCGCCGTCCGGCCCGAGGGGAAGGCGATCCGCGCCGACTCCACCCACTCGGGCACGCCCTTGGGCGGGAGCCGCTTCTGGAAGAACGCGTCGCCGTGCGGGTCCTCGCGCGTCGCCCGCTTGACGTTCTCGTGCACGCCGTCGGGCCACCGCTCGAGCGTGGTCGGGCGCTCGCGCAGGGCGCGGAGGATGCCGTCGCCGACGCTGACGTAGTACTCGACCAGCTGGCGCTTGGTGATGCCCGGACCGGCGAAGTAGACCTTGTCCGGGTTGCTCACGCGCACGCTCCGGCCGTCCACGTCGATCTCGGTCGCCGGTGCCCGGGAGGGTGACATGGCGCGAACGCTACCGCCCCCGGCGACCCGCGGCCCGGGATACCGCTCGCCCCCCCCTGCCGGCACAGTGCCCTGTCGCCGGGCACGACGCCCGCCGCGCACGACGCCCGCCGGGCCCCACGCGCCGGGGCGCCGGGCCGCGCCGGTACGGTGGCGGGCGTGATGATCTGGCGCGAGGCAGTGGTGCGTGACCTGCGGCGGGAGTGGGCCGGCGCCCTGGAGCTCGACGTCGAGATCCAGGGACGTGGCAACGGGAAGGCGCCGTCGGAGGATGCCGCGCTGACCGCCGGGACGCGGGTGCGGGCCCTCGCCTACCCTCGGCTCGTGGGCCGGCCGCGGGCCGGTGACCGCGTGCTGCTCAACGCGGGTGCGCTCGCCCGCGGGCTGGGGACCGGCGGCTACGCCATGGTCGTCGCGATCCCGGACCGGCTGCCGGCTGACCCGGAGCCGGCGCCCGGCCACCTGGTCAAGGCCCGCTACACCCCGCTGCAGGCGATGGTCCTCGGCGCCGACGAGCAGGAGTCGGCGCATCACGAGCTGCTGCGGGATGCCGACGACCTCGGCCTCACGCCCGTCGTCGTCGCCGACCTGCACTCCGCCCTCCCGGCCGTCGTGGCGGGCGTCCGTGCCGTGGACCCCGGCCTGCGGGTGGCCTACGTGATGACCGACGGCGGCGCGCTGCCCGCCTGGTTCTCCCGGTCGCTCGCCGGGCTCCGCGAGGCGGGCTGGCTCGCCGGCTCGGTCACCGTCGGGCAGGCTTTCGGCGGGGACCTCGAGGCCGTCAGCCTCCATTCCGGGCTCCTCACGGCGGGCCTGGTGCTCGCGGCGGACGTGATCGTCGTCGCGCAGGGCCCGGGCAACCTCGGCACCGGCACGCGCTGGGGGTTCTCGGGCACGGCGTGCGGCGAGGCCGTCAACGCAGTGGCGACGCTCCGCGGCGCGCCCGTCGCGTCGCTCCGGGTGTCCGGCGCCGACCCGCGGGAGCGCCACCGCGGAATCTCCCACCACTCGCTCACGGCCTACGGGCGCGTGGCGCTGGCGCCGGCGGACGTGGTCGTCCCCCGCTTCGACGGCGACAGCGCCCTCGAGGACGGCCTCGCCGCGCTCGCGGCCCGGGTGCGGCAGCAGGCCGACGGCCTGGTCGCCCCGACGGGTGTCCACCGGCTCGTGGAGGTCTCGACCCGCGGGCTGGCCGAGGCGCTCGCGGACTCCCCGGTGCGGTTGTCGACGATGGGCCGGTCGCTCGTGGAGGATCCCGCCGCGTTCCTCACGGCTGCGGTGGCGGGCGTTCACGCGGCCCGGCAGACCGCCGGGGTTCGGCCGATGCCGCCCGGGGCGCGGCCGTAGGGCCTCGCCCCGGGCTCAGCCGTTCGCCCGCGGCTCGTGGAGGGCGACCAGCGTGGCGAGCCGGCGGGCCTCCGCCGCGGCGTGGGCGCCGTCGGCGCGCTGGATCGCCATGACGGCGAGGGTGTCGCCGTCGGAGAGGTCGAGCTGGACCCACGGGTTGCCGCTGCCGAAGTTCACCGCGACGATCTCGGCCCACTCCACGGTGCGGGTGTAGACGATGTTGCGCACCGTCAGCCCGGCCTCGTCGGGCAGCGCCCGCACGCCGCCCTGGCGCCACAGCAGCCACAGGATGACGAGCGCCAGGCCCGCCGTGCCGGCCTGGTCGGCGGGCGTGAAGGCGAACCCGGGCACCTGCGGCACCAGGATGATGATGGCGAGGGCACCGGCGACGGTCAGCACGCCCAGCGCCTGGGAGACCCGCCGGGCCGCGCGGGGGCGGAACGGGCGGTGCAGCTCGTTCGCCGTCGCCATCTCAGATGCGGCAGGCGTGGATGGACGTCACGAGGATGGCGCGTGCGCCGACCTCGTAGAGCTCGTCCATGACCTTGTTCGTGGCCTTCTTGCGCACCATGGCCCGCACCGCCACCCACTCGCCGTTCTGGAGGGGCGAGACCGTGGGCGACTCGAAGCCGGGCGTGAGGCGCATGGCCTTCTCCATGTGCGCGACCGGCACGTCGTAGTCCATCAGCACGTACTCGCGCGCCACGAGCACGCCCTGCAGGCGCCGGTCGAGCACCTCCATCGCGGGGGTGAGCTCGTGACCGTTGCCGTGGATCAGCACGGCCTCGGAGCGCAGGATCGGCTCGCCGAAGGTCTCCAGCCCGGCCGCCCGCAGCGTGGTGCCCGTCTCGACGACGTCCGCGACGACGTCCGCGACGCCGAGCTGCACGGAGGACTCCACGGCGCCGTCGAGGTGCACGACCTTCGCCTCGATGCCCCGCTCGGCGAGGTAGTTGCCGACGAGGACGTCGTAGCTGGTTGCCACGCGCTTGCCACGCACCTGCTCGAGCGAGGTGATCTGCCCGGCCGGCGCGGCGAAGCGGAACGTGGAGCGGGCGAAGCCGAGCGGGCGGTGCTCGACGGCGTCCGCGCCGGAGTCCAGCAGCAGGTCGCGGCCCGTGATACCGACGTCCACGGTCCCGGCGCCGACGTACACGGCGATGTCCCGGGGACGCAGGAAGAAGAACTCGACGTCGTTGTCGGGGTCGGCCAGGACGAGCTCGCGGCTGTCACGGCGGGAGCGGTATCCAGCCTCGTCCAGCATGGTGGAGGCGGGCTCGGAGAGCGAACCCTTGTTGGGCACGGCGATACGCAGCAATTCAGTCAGCTCCGGGGTCGGGCACGGCGGGGGCGGTGGGGGCTCACAGGTGGCGGTAGACGTCGTCGAGCGTGAGCCCGCGGGCGATCATCATCACCTGCAGGTGGTACAGCAGCTGGCTGATCTCCATCGCCGCCGCCTCTTCGCTCTCGTGCTCCGCGGCCATCCAGACCTCGGCCGCCTCCTCGACCACCTTCTTGCCGATGGCATGGATGCCCCCGTCCAGCTCCGCGACGGTGCCCGAGCCCTCGGGTCGGGTGGCGGCCTTGTGCTGGAGCTCGGCGAAGAGCTGGTCGAAGGATTTCACGTCGGCCACCTTAGTTGGTGCCGGGAACGAACTCGTCGGTCCAGGCCTCTGAGGCGTCCACCTCGGACTCCAGCAGCCCGTGCTCCGAGAGGAACGTCACCATCTGCTCCCACCTCGCGCCGTCGTGCCGGCCCGGGCCGGCGGCGCCCTCGTACAGCGGGGCCGTCGCGTCGAGGGTGGCCAGGGCGGCCTCCCGCTGCTCCGGCCTGGCGAGGTCCGGGATGTACCCGGTGGCGACGTCGACGGCGGCCTCGGGATCGTCCAGCACGTCCTGGACCCCGCGCAGGGAGGCCGCCACGACGGCGGCGACGTCCTCGGGGCGCTCCGCGGCGGTGGAGTCGAGGACCCCGATGCTGACGCCGACCAGCGGCACGTTCCCGTCCTCCGCGGGCGGGATCTCGATGGTGCGCACGTCCATGCCGGCCTGGGCGAACCGCACGGCGTCGTTGTTGACATACCCCATGACCGCGTCGACGTGCCCGGCCTGCAGCGCCGACTGCTGGGTGTAGCCGATGTGCTGCACGTCGACGTCGTCCTCGGTCAGGCCGGCGCTGCGCAGCAGCGCCAGCAGGCCGAAGTACGTCTCGCCGAACGGCCCGGGGATGCCGACGCTGCGCCCCTCGAGGTCCGCGGCGCTGGTGATGCCGGAGTCGGCGGGGACGATGAGCACGACGGGGTACTGCTGGTAAAGGGTGGCGACGGACTTCAGGGGCACCGGCTCGGCCTGGGCGCGCGCCTGGAGCATCTCGTCACCGCCGGCGACGACGACATCCTCCTCGCCGGAGCCGATGGCGGAGAACAGGCCCTCGCTCTGGCCGTGGTGGCGCAGGGTGACGTCGACGCCCGCCTCCTCGTAGTAGCCGCGCTCCTCGGCCACGTAGAACGGCGCGAACTGGATGTCCGGCGTGTAGGTGAGCCCGATGGTGGCCCGGCCCGCGCCGCCCGCGCCGTTCTCCGCCGGTTCGCTGGCGCCGCCGCGCTCCTCGGTGGTCCGGTCGGCCGGTGCGGTGCACGCGGCCAGGCCGAGCGCGGCGGCGACGCCGACGGCGGCGAGGCGGGACTTCTTCATCGGGTCTCTCCTGAGGTTCGTGCCGAGGTGGCGGGCGGGGGCGCCTGGAGGCGCTGCGGTGGTTCGGGGGCGTTCGCGGGCGGCCCGGCCGCGGCAGCACGCGCGCGGCGTCGTGGGCGCCTCACCGGCGCTCGAGGTGGCGCTCGAGCGCTCTGAGCAGGCCGTAGATGCCCATGGCCAGCGCGCAGAGGACGACGAGGGTGGCGAAGAGCCCGGTGGTGTCGGAGGAGGCGCCGCGCGTGGAGAGGACCATGCCCAGGCCCTCGCCGCCGATGACGAACTCCCCCACCACGGCGCCGGTGACGGACAGCGTGAAGCCGTTGCGCAGGCCGGTGAGGAGGCTGGGCAGTGCCAGCGGCAGCTGGATGGACCGCAGCAGGTCCCAGCTCCCGGCGCCGTCCAGGCGTGCGGCGTCGACCACGTCCCGGTCGAGCATGCGCAGGCCGAGCACCGTGGCGAGCAGGATCGGGAAGAAGACGACGATCGCGCACAGCACGGCGATGGGGACCAGGCCGTAGCCGAGCCAGATGGTGAGCAGCGGGGCGATCGCGACCGCGGGCACGGCCTGCGAGGCGGCAATGTAGGGCTCCAGCGCGGCCGAGGCCCACCGGCTGCGGAAGACCAGGTAGCCCAGCGGGAGCGCGACGACGGACGCCAGGAGGCACCCGGCGAGGGCCTCCGCGAGGGTGGGGCCCACGTACGCGAGGATCCCGCCGGTGGTGAGGTCTTCCCACAGGCGCGTGGCCACGGCCGAGGGGGCGGGGAGGAAGAATTCCGAGATGGCGCCGGCGCGGACGACCGTCTCCCAGAGCACCAGGCCGAGCACGCCGGTGAGGGCGGCGGGCAGCCAGCGATGGCGGCGGACGGACCGGCCTTCCGGCTGCGCGGGGGCCGAGCCGCCGGGGCCGGCGGTCTCGCGGGCCGCCCTCAGCGCCGGGGCGGAGGTGGCGGGCGCCGTCGCGTCGCGCGCGGGCTCGTCCGCGGCGGTCGTCGCGGACGCGGGCACGGCAGGTGACGACGAAGGTATGGTCGACTGCTCGTGCGATCTCACTGCGTCCTCCCCGGTCCGGGCACGTGGACCGGGGACGGCGGCGCCGCCGGCGGTCGTGGCCACCGCGACGCCCCGGCACGCACGGGTGTGCGCGCCGCGTGCTTCCTCCCATCCGGACTTTCACCGTCGGTCCTGGAGTTCCACCAGGTCAACCACGCACCGAGGTGCGCGGCTCGCGGACTGTCACCGCCGGTTCGGACTCTCACCGACCCCGGAGCACGTGCTTGCTGCTCGGCCATGGTAGCGCGCCGGGCCCGGCCCCTCGGTAGCGCGCCGGGCCCGGCCCCTCGTGGGGGGCCGGGCCCGGTGGGATGCCGCGGGGCTCAGCGAGCGGCCGGGACGTCCGCGGTGCCGTCGAGCTGGTCGAGGGACTCGTCGAACTCCGCCTGGATCTCGGAGTTGTGCTTGTGCGTCGCCAGCGAGACGACGACGGCGGCGAGGAGGTTCAGGAGGAAGCCGGGCAGGATCTCGTAGAGGTCGAAGATGCCGCCCTCGATGTTGCCCCACACCGCCACGGTGCCGGCGCCGAGGACCATGCCGACGAGCGCTCCCGAGGTGGTCAGCCGGCGCCAGTACAGCGCCAGCAGGATCGTCGGGCCGAAGGCGGCACCGAACCCGGCCCAGGCGAAGGAGACCAGCGCGAGGATCGTGTTGTTCTGCGTCCACGCCATCGCGGCGGCGACCACGGCGATCAGCAGCACGCCCACACGGCTCAGGAGCACCTGCTGGCGGTCCGTGGCTTCCTTCTTGACGACCATCTTGTACAGGTCCTCGACCAGCGCGGAGGCCGTGACGAGGAGCTGGGAGGAGATGGTGCTCATGATCGCCGCGAGCACGGCGGCCAGGATGAAACCGGCGATGAGCGGGTGGAAGAGGATCTGGCCGAGCACGAGGAAGACCGTCTCCGGGTCCTCGAGCGTCAGCTGCGGGTTCTGCTGGAAGTAGGCGATGCCGACGAGCGCGGTGACGATCGCGCCACCGACCGACAGCGCCATCCAGCCCATGCCGATACGGCGCCCGGCCTTGGCCTCCTGCGGGGTCCGCAGCGCCATGAAACGCACGATGATGTGCGGCTGGCCGAAGTAGCCGAGCCCCCACGCCAGAGCGGAGATCACGCCGACGATGGTGGCGCCGCCGCCGACCATGCTGAGCAGCTCGGGGTCGACCGCCCGGACCGTGGACGCGACCTCGCCGGGGCCACCGACGGCGAACAGGCCGACGACAGGCACCGCGAGGAGGGCGAGGAACATCATGACGCCCTGGACGAAGTCCGTGTAGCTGACGGCGAGGAACCCGCCGAAGAGCGTGTAGAGGATCGTGACGGCGGCGACCAGCACCATTCCGAGCCGGTAGTCCATCCCGAAGGAGCTCTGCATGAAGACGCCGCCGGACACCATGCCGGAGGAGACGTAGAACGTGAAGAACACCAGGATGATCAGGCCGGAGACAACGCGCAGCGCGCGGGTGCCGTCGCGGAGCCTGCTCTCGAGGAAGCTCGGGATGGTGATCGAGTCCGTGGACACCTGCGAGTAGCTGCGCAGACGGGGCGCCACGACCTTCCAGTTCACCCACGCGCCGACAGTGAGGCCCACCGCGATCCACGCCTCGGTGAGGCCGGAGAGGTAGATGGCACCCGGCAGGCCCATCAGGAGCCAGCCAGACATGTCGGACGCCCCCGCGCTGAGCGCGGCCACCGACGGTGGCAGCCCGCGGCCACCGAGCATGTAGTCGTCGAGGTTCTTCGTCCTGACGAAGAAGTACCACCCGATGGCGACCATCGCCGCTAGGTAGATGCCGAGGGCGATGATCTGGAAGGCCTGGTCGTTCACGCGGTTTCCGTCCGGTCGGGGCTGGGCCGGGGTGAAGTTACCGTCCCCAGACGCCGGACTTCCACTCTCGAGAAGCCTGCATTCACACTTTTTAAATGCCCTCCGCTGCCCGGTGCAGCACGGCTTACGGTGCGCCGCTACGCCTCATCGGCGCGCTGGTGCGGGCTACCCGATCACGGACGGCCGCCAGCCGGAAAGCCCGACGCCGGGAGTGAGCCTCCCCACACCCGGCACTCGCCCACCGATCCCAGCGGCAGCGACCGGTCAACGCTGCAGGCCTCCTCTGCGGCAGCGACCGGTCAACGCTGCAGGCCTCCTCGGCGACAGTGACCGTTCACCGCTGCAGGCCTCAGCGCGGCACGCCGACCCTGAAACGCTCGGTCCAACCTCGCCACCGTCGGCCTCAGTGGTGGTGCGCCTCCTGGGCGAGGCCGCGGAGCGCCTCGACCTCCGCGGCGGCGTCTTCCGCCTTGTACACGGCCGAGCCGGCGACGAAGACGTTGGCACCGGCATCGGCGGCGCGTTCGATCGTGGCGCGCGAGACGCCGCCGTCCACCTGCACCCAGACGTCGAGCCCCGCCTCGGAGATCGCCCGGCGGGTCCGGGAGATCTTCGGCAGAGTCCCGTCGATGAAGGACTGCCCACCGAAGCCGGGCTCGACAGTCATCACGAGGATCATGTCGAACTCCGGCAGCAGGTCCAGGTACGGCTCGATCGGGGTGGCCGGCCGCAGCGCGAGGCCGGCCCGTGCGCCCTTGGCGCGCAGGTCGCGGGCCAGCTTCACCGGCGCCGTCGCGGCCTCCGCGTGGAACGTGACGGACGCGCAGCCCGCCTCGGCGTAGGCGGGCGCCCACCGGTCCGGGTCCTCGATCATCAGATGTGCGTCGACCGGCACGGGCGTCACCTGCAGGATGCTCTCCACGATCGGGAGCCCCATGGTCAGGTTGGGCACGAAGTGGTTGTCCATGACGTCCACGTGCGCGTAGTCGGCCCCGGCGATCTTGGCCAGCTCGCCGCGCAGGTCGGCGAAGTCGGAGTTGAGGATGCTCGGCGAGATGACGATGCTCACCCGGTCAGCGTAGGCCCGGGTCACGCGGCAGCCGGCGCGCCGCCCGGCGGCGCGGGAAGTGGTGTCCCGCACCTTCCGGCCGCCTGATCACGCCGTCTTGCGGATCAGCGCCAGGAACATCGCGTCGGTGCCGTGCACGTCCGGCCAGAGCTGGACGTACGGCCCCTCGCCGAGTCCGGGGAGGGGTTCGACGGCGAGGCCCTGGACGACCGGCACGGCATTCATCAACTCGGCGTCCGGCCGTCGGCGGAGCACGTCCTCGACGACCATCCGCGTCTCGGCCACGTGCGGCGAGCAGGTCACGTAGGCGACCACTCCCCCGGCCCGCGCCGCGTCCAGCGCCGAGCCCAGGAGCTCGCGCTGCAGCGGCCCGAGGGCGGCCAGGTCCGCCAGGGAACGGCGCCACCGGGACTCGGGCCGCCGGCGGAGCGCGCCCAGCCCGGTGCACGGTGCGTCGACCAGCACGCGGTCGAACTCCTCGGCACGCTCGGTCCCGAGGTCACGGCCGTCGCCGGTGCGCACCTCGACCGCCCCGGCCGGGACGCCGGCGACCGACTGCCGCACGAGCTGTGCGCGATGAGGTGCGACCTCGTTGGCGAGAAGGCGCGCGCCGCGTTGGGCGGCAAGGGCACCCAGGAGCGCCGACTTGCCGCCGGGGCCGGCGCACAGGTCCAGCCACCGGGCGTCCGTCGTCGCCTCCCCCGAGGGGCCCGAGAGATCCGGCGTCTCGACGGGCGCGGCCGCCAGCGCGAGAGCCACGAGCTGCGAGCCCTCGTCCTGCGCCCCGGCGGCGGCACGCCGCACCGCGGGCAGGCTCGCCGGGTCCCCGCCGGCCAGGACGAGCGCCTGGGGCGACCACCGCCCGTGGCGGAGCTCACCGGCCCCCGCCTGGGCTGCCTCGTCGGCCAGCTGCTCGGCGGTGACGAGACCGGGCCGGGCGACGAGCGTCACGGCCGGGGAGGCGTTGTGCGAAGCCAGGAGCGCGGGCAGGTCGTCCGCCGGTCGGCCGTTCGCCACGAGGGCCTGGTGCAGGGCGCGCACGATCCACTCGGGGTGGGACTCGGTGGCGGCGAGCCGCGTCGCCGTGTCGGTCGACGCCGCTGCCACGTCCTCGAGCCACGACTCCAGCGGGCGCCGTGAGACGGCCCGCAGCACGGCGTTGACCATGCCCGCAGGACCCGCGCCGATCTCCTGGCGCGCGAGGGTGACCGTCTCGGAGACGGCCGCGTGCGTCGGCACCCTCATGCCGAGCAGCTGGTGCGCACCGAGGCGCAGCACGTCAAGCACGGGCGGGTCCAGGCTCTCGAGCGGCCGACCGTTGGTGCACCGCGCCAGGATCGCGTCGTACCTGCCGCGCAGACGGAGCGTGCCGTAGGCGAGCTCCGTGGCGAAGGCGGCGTCCCGCCCGGTGATGCCGCGATCACGGAGCAGGCCCGGGAGCACCAGGTTCGCGTAGGCGTCGGAGCTCGCGACCTGGCGCAGGACGTCCAACGCCGCCTTGCGCGGCGCGTCGCTCCGCGTGCCGCGACGGGCACCCGTTCCGGCGCCGGACCGCCGTGCCTGCCCCCGCCGCCCATGGCCCGGTGCGCCGCCCGCCCGGCTCGGGGAACGGTCCCCACCGCCCCGGTTCGACCAGCTCGAGCCTCGGTCCGCGCGCTCCCCGGCCGACCTCCGGGAGGCGCGGCCTGCGCCGTCACGGCCGCCGCGGCCGTCCCGCCCGCTGCCGCCACGGCCACCGGGCCGTCTGTCGTCGCCGGGCGCAGGCCCGCTCGTGTCGCTCATCGCTGCTCACCGAGCACCGTGCCCGGCTCGAGCCGGGCGCCGCGCGCCCACGCCTCGGCCGGCATCCAGCTCTTCCCGGCCGGCGCCACCTCCCCGAGAGCGACGGCGTGCGAGCCGGTTCCCACCAGGACCTCGTGCTTGCCCGCCCGGACCTCCCCGGGTCGCAGGTCGTCCACGTCTGCCCGCAGCGTGACGGGACGCAGCTTGAGCCGGGAGCCGCCCGGCGCCGTCGTCCACGCCCCCGGTGCCGGGGTGCAGCCACGGACGAGCCTGTCCACCGCCAGCGCCGGGTCCGCCCAGCTCACCCGGGCGTCAGCGACCTCCAGGCGCGGCGCGAGGCTGATGCCCTCGGCCGGCTGTGGCGCGGGACGCGCGGAACCGTCGGCCAGGGCGTCCAGCACGGCGAGGAGCAGCTGGGCGCCGGAGTCGGCCAGCCTCGCGAGCAGGTCGCCGGCGGTGTCTCGCGGCCGGACGGTCTCGGTGAGGGTGCCGTACACGGGCCCGGTGTCCAGCCCCGCCTCGATCTGGAAGACGCTGGCCCCGGTGACCTCGTCGCCGGCGATGATGGCGCGCTGGACGGGCGCGGCGCCGCGCCATGCCGGCAGCAGGGAGAAGTGGAGGTTCACCCACCCGTGCCGCGGCACGTCCAGGAGCGTCGGCGGGATCAGGCCGCCGTATGCGACGACCGGGGCGGCGTCGGTTTCCAGTGCCGCGATCTCCTCGTTCACCCCGTCCTCACGGAGCGAGCGGGGGGTCAGCACCGGGAGGCCCACGGAACTGGCCAGCTCGGCGACCGGCGATGCGGAGAAACTGCGTCCGCGCCCCTTCGGCGCGTCGGGGCGGGTGAGGACCGCCACCACCTCGTGGTCCGAGGCCAGCAGGGTCCGGAGCGAGGGCAGGGCCACGTCCGGGGTGCCGGCGAAGAGAAGACGCATGGTGATCGAGTCTAGGCGCGGCCGGTCGCAGCCGGATCCTCCGCCGCCAGGGGCAGACCGAGCGCGCGTAGCTGTGCGCGCAGCCGGCTGGCGCCGGCGAACTCCAGCGCCGTGATCCCGAGCGCGGCGGCGCCCGCGACGTTCGCGGGCGAGTCGTCGACGAAAACGGTGCGGGCGGCGGCGAGGTCGTAGCGGTCCAGCAGGATCTCGAAGATCGCGGGATCGGGCTTGGTGACGCCCTCCCGCCCGGACACGACCACGCCGTCGAGGCGTCGGATCGCCGGTGCTGAGGGCTCCGCGTGCACGAACGTCTCCGCGGACCAGTTCGTCAGCCCGAGCAGGCGGACGCCGGCGTCGGCCAGCTCAGCGACGATCTCTGCCATCCCGGGCACCGGGCCGGTGAGACTGGCGGGGAAGTTCGCGCAGTACCGCACGAAGGTCGCGGCGTGCTCGGGATGGGCGGCCGCGACCCGCGCGCAGGCCTCGGCGTGCGTCAGGCCGCCGTCCATCGCCTGGTTCCAGCGCGGAAAGTCGATGGCAGCGGAGAACTCGGCCCACTCCGCGCGGACGAGGCGGTCCGCCACCGTGAGGTACGGGTCCCAGCCCACGACCACCTGGCCGAGGTCGAGCACAACGGTCAGGTCGTCGGTCACTGTCCCATTCTCCTTCAGCTCTCGCTTCCAAGGTGCGCCGCTCACCAGAGGTCGGGCGGGTCCACCTGGACGCGCACGGCGCCCTCCTCCTTGCGGGCGCTCCGCGCGGCGGCCGCATGGGCAATGCGCTGGCAGAGCTCGGCGCCGCGAGGCCTGCCGACCCGCAGCACCGCCCGCACCTGGGGGCCGTCGCCCTCCCGGGCGCCGTCGACCTCCACCGGGCCGAGCACCTCGACCCCGTCGACGTCGAGGTGCCCCAGGAAGCCCCGCACGGCGGTCGAAGGGCCCTGGATGGCGGCCATGCGCACCGCCGGCGGGAAGGCGAGCTCCGCCCTTTCGGCGAGCTCGCGCTCGGCGAACCCGGCGGGATCCCAGCGCACGAGGGCCTGTGCCGGCACGGGGGCCGGCTGCCCGAGCAGCATGACCCGCCCGCCGTCGCCGGCGCCGCGCACGAGGGCGGCCGCGCCCATCCACCGACGGAGGGCCTCTGCTGACGCCCACAGCTCGGGCCGGGAGGTACTCACCGCGCCGTCGAGCAGCAGGGCGGCGGCGTAACCACCGAAGGCCGTGGGCTCGGCGCCGGGCGTCGCCACCACCAGGCGTGGCTTGTCGTCCACCGTCTCCACGACGCCGTGCCGCGCCGTCGTGCCCGAGACGACCACCGGCACCGACGGGAAGGCTCGGCCGAGCTCCTCGGCCGTGCGGGAGGAACCCACCCGGCTCGCACGCACCCCGGTCCCGCCGCAGGTCGGGCACGCCCAGTCGAGCGCCAGGCGGCCGCACCAGGCGCACGACGGCGCAACGCCTGGCCGCTCCAGGCGCAGCGGCCCGTGGCACGCGCGGCACCGGGCCGGCTCATGACACCGCGCGCAGCTGACCACCGGGACGTAACCGCCGCGCGGCACCTGCACGAGCACGGGCCCCGTCGCCAGGGCCTCCTTGGCGAGCCGCCAAGCCGGGTGCGGGATCCGGGCGTGGGCCGCCGCGCCCTCCCTGGCCAGGTCCACCTCGCTGGGGGCCTCGACTCGGGGGGCCGCCGTGCGCATGACGCTGCGCGGGGCCTGCACCGGGTGCGCCCACCGCTGCTCGACGAGGAGCTGCGCCTCCACCGATCGCGCGAACCCGCCGACGAGCATGGCGGCGCGCTCCCGCTCGGCGCGGATGGCCAGCACCTGCCGCGCATGGGGGTACGGCGCCCGTGGCTCCGCCAGGCGGTCGTCCCCGTCGTCGAAGATGACGCACAAGCCCAGGTCGACCACGGGCGCGAAGGCGGCGGCGCGCGTGCCGACGACGACGCGCGCCTCGCCGAGGAGAACGCGGAGGAAGGCTCGGTACCGCTTGGCGGGGCCGTCGTCGGCGACGAGGCGGGCGATGGGCTCGGTGGGCAGCTCGGCGGTGATGGCCGCGGCGACCTGCTCCACCTGCCGAGTGGTCGGCACGACGACGAGCACGCCACGCCCCGAGGCGCGGCTGGCGCGCGCCGCCTCCGCGACGGCGGCCGTCCACGGACGCACGTCCGGCACCGGGTGCCCCTCGCGGGCCTCGTGGGCGGGCAGCGCGGTCCAGACGGCGCGCGGGTTCTCCCCCGCCGCGAGGTGCCGCAGGTAGGCCGGCCCGCCGGTGTAGGGCTGCCAGGCATCACCGGATGGCGGCTCGACCGGGACGAGGGGTCCCGCCGTCGCATGCTTCTCCAGGACTGCCTTCTCGGTGCTGGCATGACGGGGCGGGACGGCGAGACGGACGACGTCCATCAAGGTACCCGCGTACCTGTCGGCCACCGCGCGGCACAGGCCCAGCACCGTCGGGCCCAGGACGGGCACCGGGGACACCGCCCGCCGCAGCGGCGCCAGCCTCGTGGTGTGATCGGTGTCGGACCGGCGCTCGACGACGAAGGCAGAACGGTCCTTGCCGGCGAACTTGACCTGGACACGGCTGCCGGGCAGCGCCGTGGCGGCCATGGCGGGCGGCACCAGGTAGTCGAAGGGGTGGTCGAGGTGCGGGAGCGGCACGTCCACGACGACCCTGGCGACCGGGTCGACGACGCCGTCACCGTCGACGGGCACCGGTGCGGGTGCGGGCAGGTCGAGGAGCGTGCCCTGGCCGGGCCGCAGACCGCTCATCGACGTCATGGCCCTATCTCATCACCTCCCACTGACGAAGCAGCCCGCGCCTGTGGGTGCTCGGGCTGCGGCACGGCCTTTCGGTGCTGCACGTCACGAACGCCCCGGCGATGTCAGTGGCCGCTTATAGCGTCTTGTCATGGTCGAGGAGGACGTGGCGGGGCTTCCGCCGGGCGGCGAGGACGGCGCGGTGGGCGCCGTCTCGGTGCTTGAGCGGGCGCTGTCCCGCACGCCCGCGGCGGCCGCGGCGATCGACCTGGCGTATGACTTCCCGTGGCGCACCGCCGCCGGTCCGGCAGCGGCGCTGGCCGCCCGCGACCGCCAGGGCCCCGAGTCCGCCCCGCCGTGGACGGGAGCTCTGCCCTCGCAGGACCGGGCTGCGGACGGCGCTGCCGTCGCGGCTGTCGAGGCCGGTGCGCGGGAGGACGGTGCCTTCTCGCAGCGTGCCCGGGCCAACGACGCCCACGTTGCTTCCGGCGCTGACGCGCCGGGCCTCGCGGATGGAGCGGGGCGGGTGGTGGTGGAGTACGCCCCGCGGCTGGTCTCGCGGTACGGGATCTCCTCGGCGCGGGCGGTGGCGCTGGAGCACCGGGCGCCGGGCTGGCCGCTGGCCCGGGCCCTGGCCGGGTTGGCCCTGGCGGACGCCGATGACGCGACGGTGGTCGAGGCGATCGCCGGGTGGGAGCGGCTGGCGTCCTGGGCGGCCTCGCAGCAGGCCCGGGCGGTGCTGGAGCTGACCGACCGGCGCGGGCCGTCCACCGCCGGCGCGGCCAGCGCGGCCGCGGAGATCGCCGCCCGCCTGGGCATCACCCACCACGGCGCCGAGGCCAAGCTCGGCTTCGCCTCGGCCCTGGACCTCTATCCCGAGGTCGCCGACGCCCTCACGGCCGGGCGGATCGACAAGCGCAAGGCCGAGGTCCTCGCCGCCACCGAGGCCGGGCTCAGCGTGCCCGAGCAGCGCCGCGTCCTGGCCGACCTGCTCACCCCCACCTCCGACGCCACCACGCACGCCAGCACCGCGGCCGGCGGCACGCCCGACGGTGCTGAGGGCGCGGCGAACGGCGAGGCGGGCACCGGCGCCGAGTCCGGGGCCGGAGGCCTGGGGCCGGTGGTGGAGGTGGTGGAGGACCTGACCGGCCCGCAGCTGCGGGCCCGGCTGCGCAGGGCCGCGCTGACCACCGGCGGGCCCGCCGCCGGGGCGAAGCGGCGGGCGAAGGCCTTCGCCGACCGGCACGTGAGCATCACCCCCGCCGGGGACGCCATGGCCTGGGTCGTGGCCCTGGTCCGTGCCGACCACGCCGAGGCCACCCGGGTCCTGCTCGACGCCCTGGCCGCCGCCGCCAAGGGCCCGGCCGACCCGCGCACCCTGGACCAGCGCCGCGCCGACGCCCTGACCGACCTGGTCACCACCACCCTGGCCCGCGGCGTGGACCTCACCGGCGCGGAGCTGCCCACCTTCCACGGCACCAAGCCGCACATCCAGGTCACCATCGCCGCCACCACCCTGCTCGGCCTGGACGAGGGCGTCGCCGAGCTCGGCGGCTACGGGCCCATCCCCGCCGACCTCGCCCGCGCCATCGCCGCCGACGCCACCTGGCGCGGGCTGTTCACCGACGCCGCCGGCCACTTCGCCGCCCCGGGCACCAAGGGCTACCGGCCCGGGGCGAACCTGACCCGCCAGGTCATCGCCCGCGACGTGGTCTGCACCTTCCCCGGCTGCCGCCAACCGGCCTGGAAGGCCGACCTGGACCACATCAGCGCCTACGACCCCGCCCTGGCCGAGCGCCTCGCCCAGACCACGACCACCCGGCTGCAGGCCCTGTGCCGGCGCCACCACAACCTCAAGACCACCAAGTACTGGACCGCCGTGCGCGACCCCCGCGGCCACATCCGCTGGACCGCCCCCACCGGCCACACCTACACCTCACCACCGCCCACCCCACCGGGCGCCCCACCCCCGCCAACTCCGCCCGACCGTGACCCGCCAGCAGACACCCCGCCCGACCGCGACCCGCCCGACGACCCACCCCCCTTCTAGCCAGACCGAACGACGGCCGCCGCGCTCCGCGGGCTGCCCGACAACCGCCGCCGGCGGATCCACGCCACCACGGGCAGGCGGCGAGCACCACGTGCTCGCCGCCTGCTCGTACGCGTGTGTGCGAGCGAAGCAACGTACCCTGAGAGCCGACACTTCAGAGAGCGAAGGCCCCCGATGTCCACAGGGGAGCCCCCGCCGCACGGGGCCGACGCGGCTTCAGGAAGGCCGATGCCATCACGACTTCGGGGACACGAAAAGCCGCTGTCTCCGCAGGGACGCCAGAACCGCCGGGTGCACAGCCACCCGGCGGCGTCGTGTCAAGATCCCCGTCCGCGCCACGAGTGGGTGCCGACCTGGGGTCTTCGTCAGGCGATCGCGGCCTGGAGGTCGGCGACGCGGTCGGTGCGCTCCCAGGTGAACTCCGGCAGCTCGCGGCCGAAGTGCCCGTAGGCAGCGGTGTGCCGGTAGATCGGGCGCAGCAGGTCCAGGTCGCGGATGATCGCCGCGGGGCGCAGGTCGAAGACCTCCCTGATGGCGGCCACGATCGACTCCACCGGCACCGTCTCGGTGCCGAAGGTCTCCACGTACAGCCCCACCGGGTGGGCCCTGCCGATCGCGTAGGCCACCTGCACCTCGCAGCGCCGCGCCAGCCCGGCGGCCACGACATTCTTCGCCACCCAGCGCATCGCGTACGCGCCCGATCGGTCCACCTTCGACGGGTCCTTCCCCGAGAACGCGCCACCGCCGTGCCGCGACATCCCGCCGTAGGTGTCCACGATGATCTTCCGGCCGGTCAGCCCCGCATCGCCCATGGGCCCACCCACGACGAACTTGCCCGTGGGGTTGACCAGCAGGTCGAAGTCGCCCGTCCGCAGGTCCAGCCCCGCGGCCTCCAGCACCGGCGCCACGACGTCCTCCGCCACCTGCGCGCGCAACAGGTCTTGGCGCACCCACGCGTCGTGCTGCGTCGAGACCACCACGGTGTCCAGCGACACGGCGGTGTCGCCCTCGTAACCGATGGTCACCTGCGTCTTGCCGTCCGGGCGCAGCCCCATGACCAGGCCCTCCTTGCGGACCTTCGCCAGCCGCTCCGCCAGCCGGTGCGCGAGATAGATCGGCAGCGGCATCAGCTGCGCGGTGTCGTCGCACGCGTAGCCGAACATCAGGCCCTGGTCGCCGGCCCCCTGCATGTCCAGCTGGTCGTGCGCGCCGGCATCGTCGCGGCCCTCCAGGGACTTGCTGACCCCGGCGGAAATGTCCGGGGACTGCTGGCCGATGGAGACCGACACCCCGCACGAGCGCCCGTCGAAGCCGATGTCGGAGGAGGTGTACCCGATCCTGGTCACCTCGTCGCGCACGATCTGGGGGATCTCCACGTACGCCTCGGTGGTGACCTCGCCGACCACGTGCACCAGCCCGGTCGTCACCACCGTCTCCACCGCCACCCGCGCCGCCGGGTCCTGCTCGAGGATCGCGTCGAGGATCGTGTCCGAGATCCGGTCGCAGACCTTGTCCGGGTGCCCCTCGGTCACGGACTCGGACGTGAACTGACGCGGCGCGGAATTACTCACCGGACGATCGTAGTGGCCGCCCGTAGCCGCGAGATCACGCCGTCCAATATGGCCTCGGCCACGTCAGCCTTGGTGCCGCTCCCCCGGCCGACGACCTCGCCGGCCGCGTCGAGGAGGGTCACCTCGTTGGGCACGTCGCCGAACCCGACCGTGGCCCCGACCTGGTTGACCGCCAGCAGGTCGGCGCCCTTGCGCCGTGCCTTCTCCCGCCCGTGGGCGAGCACGTCGCCCTCGTCGTCGCCCGTCTCGGCGGCGAACCCGACGACGACCTGGCCCGGGCGCAGCCGCTCGGCGGCCAGCTCGGCGAGGATATCGGGGTTCTGCACCAGGGTGATGGGCGGGGGCGCTGCACCCTCGACCTTCTTGATCTTGTGCCCCGCGGTGTCCGCCGGGCGGAAGTCGGCCACAGCGGCCGCCATGACGACGACGTCGGCCTCGACAGCGGCGGCGCGCACGGCGTCGCGGAGCTCGGCGGTGGTCTCGACCTGCGCGACGGCGATGCCCGGCTCGTCCGGGAGCAGCGAGGACTCGACGTTGGCGGCGACGAGCGTCACCCGGGCGCCGCGCCTGGCGGCGGCCAGCGCCAGGGCGATCCCCTGCCGTCCGCTGGACCGGTTACCGAGGAAGCGCACGGGGTCGAGCGGCTCACGGGTGCCGCCGGCGGAGACGACGACCGCGCGCCCCGCGAGGTCCGCCGTCGAGGCGGGGGTGGCGGCCGCGTCAGCGGCGTCCGCGAAGCGCGCCGTCGAGGCGGGGGTGGCGGCCGCGTCAGCGGCGTCCGCGAAGTGCGCCGTCGAGGCGGGGGTGGCGGCCGCGCCAGCGGCGTCCGCGAAGTGCGCCGTCGAGGCGGGGGTGGCAGCCGCGCCAGCGGCGTCCGCGAGGTCCGCCGTCGAGGCGTGCGCCGTCGTCGTGCCGGCAGCCGGCGCCACCAGGGCGAGGGCCGCCTCGACGATGGCCTCGGGCTCGGGCAGGCGTCCGGGACCGCTGTCTGCGCCGGTGAGGCGCCCGGAGTCGGGGTCGAGCACGTGGACGCCGCGGCTACGGAGGGTGGCGACGTTGGCGCGGGTGGCCGGGTGGTGCCACATCTCGGAGTGCATGGCCGGCGCGAGCAGCACCGGGCACGTCACGGTGAGCAGGGTGGTGGTGAGCAGGTCGTCGGCGACGCCGGCCGCCGCCCGGGCGAGCACGTTGGCGGTGGCCGGCGCGACGATGACGAGGTCCGCGCTGCGGCCGAGCGCCACGTGGTCGACGTGCTGGGCGTCGTCGAAGACCCCGGTGCGGACGGGCTCGCCGGACAGGGCCTCCCACGTCGCGCGCCCGACCATCTGCAGCGCCGATTCGGTGGGGACCACGCGCACGCGGTGCCCGGCCTCCTTCAGGAGGCGAACGACGTAGGCGGCCTTGTAGGCGGCGATGCCGCCGGTGACCCCGAGGACCACGCGCAACGCGCCGCCAGTCCCGGTCGGGGACGTGGCGGCGCGTGAGCCAGAAGTGCTCGTCATGCGGACGAGGCTAGTCCTCGATCCGCGTGAGGGTGAGCATGCCCTCGTTGATCTCACGCATGGCGATGGACAGAGGCTTGTCCTCCTGCGCGGCCGGGACGAGCGGGCCGACGAACTCCAGGAGACCCTCCTGGAGCTGGGCGTTGTACGTGTTGATCTGACGGGCGCGCTTGGCGGCGTAGATCACCAGGGCGTACTTGGAGTCGACCTTCTCGAGCAGCTCGTCGATGGGCGGGTCGGTGATGCCCTCGGGGGCGGCGACGGTTCCGTACATGCGTGACCTTCTAACGGCTCGGCGGTTCGCGGCGCGTCGCCGTGCCTGGGCCCGGCGCGCATACAACTCTCTATCCTACTGCGGATCGAAGCCCATGAGCGAGAGGACCTCGTCCGTGGCGCGCGCCACGTCGTCGTTGACGACGACGTGGTCGAACTCCTCGACGGCGGCGAGCTCCTGCCGGGCCGTGGCCAGCCGCCGTTCCCGCTCCTCCGGCCCCTCGGTGCCGCGTCCGACCAGTCGGTGCACGAGCTCCGCCCACGACGGCGGGGCCAGGAAGACGAACCGTGCCTCCGGCATCACCTGCCGCACCTGGCGGGCGCCCTGCAGGTCCAGCTCCAGGAAGACCGGGCGCCCGGCGGCGAGCTGGCGCTCCACGGGCTCCCGCGGCGTCCCGTAACGGTTGCGGCCGTGCACCACGGCCCACTCCAGCATCTTGCCGCCGGCTACCAGCTCGTCGAAGCGCTCGGGCGAGATGAAGTGATAGTGGACACCGTCGACCTCACCGGGCCGGGGCGGTCGCGTGGTGGCCGAGACGGAGATCCACAGGTCCGGGTGGCGACGGCGCATCTCGGCCATGATCGTGCCCTTCCCGACCGCCGTGGGCCCGGAGAGCACCGTGAGGCGCGCGGGTGAGGTGGCGGCGGACGTGCGGGAGGGAGCGGGCTCGGTCATGCGAGCCATCCTGCCAGCAGTTCGGGGGGCGAGCCGGGACGGGCTGGGACCGGTGCATCGCTCGCGGCGGCGCCGCGCTCTGCTGGCCGCGGAATCCGCCTGCTCGGCGTCCTGCTGTCCGGGCCGGCAGGCTGCGCGTGCGGCAGCGCGGGCGCCGACGGACTCAGCCGAAGCGCTCCACCAGCGAGGCGGTCTGGTGCGGGCCGAGCCCTCGCACACGCCGGGCCTCCGAGATCCCGATCTCGGCCATCAGGGACCGCGCCGTGGCCTTGCCCACGCCCGGGAGCGACTCGAGCAGCGAGACCACCTTGAGCTTGCTCAGCGCCTCGTCGGTGCGAGCCCGCTCCAGTACCTCCGACAACGACACCTGCGAGTACTTGAGCTTGTTCTTCACCTCCGCCCGCGTGGCGCGCGCGGCGGCGGCCTTCGCCAGAGCGGCAGCTCGTTGCTCGGGGGTCAACGGCGGCAGGGCCACGTCGGTCACCTCGTCTGGTCGCGAACACCGGTGGTGCGATGGACGGTACGGAGCACCAAGGTACCGGGAGAGGCCCCGCCATGGGGTGGAACCAACCCCCTGTGCCGCCGCGCTCGACGCTCTCCTCAGGGCGCCCTCCGGCGCCGCCCGCGCCGCGCTCGACGCTCTCCCCAGGACGCCCTCCGGCGCCGCCCGCGCCACGCGGGCGCTCAGCCGCCGCCCGCGCCACGCGGGCGCTCAGGCGCCGCCCGCGCCACGCGGGCGCTCAGCCGCCGCCCGGGCCACGCCGGAGGATCGCCTCGGCGCGCGCCACCGCCGCCTCCAGGCCAGAACTGTGGGCGCCACGCCAGAACGCCCGCCCGCACATCGAGCACCTCGAAAAGCTGTCGTACGTGCGCAGCGTGCCCGCCATCAGCTGCGCGGCCACGGCTGCCTTGCTCGCCGCCGCCAGCTGGCCGCCGCAGGCGAGGCACCGCGTCCAGGGCGCGATCCTGGGGGCGAAGCGCTCTAGCACGTCGGTCATCTGCTCCTCCACGGCGGTGCCGCGCACGAACGCCCCGTGGCGCGGCTCGGTGCTGAGCGCGCGGCGCCGGAGCAGCTCGCGGTCGCGCGTGAGGAGCACCCGACCCTCGGCCAGCGCCTGGCTGGCGAGATCGTCGTCGGGCGCGTCGCTGCGGTAGGCGGCGTCGAGCCCCAGCAGCCGCAGCCGCCGGGCGAGCGAGCCCAGGTGGACGTCGAGGACGAAGCGGGGAGGGTCGTGCGGTGCTCGCTGCGGGCGCGGCAGCGGGCCGACCCCCAGGCGCCGGCCGACCGCGCGCGCCGACGGCGGCCGCTCCGCGCCGTCGAGCACGAGCGACCCGACCTCGGTGAGGGGCACCCCGAGCGCCTGCACCAGGTGCCCCAGCGTGGTCCGTTCGTCCGCGGGAACCGCCAGGACGGCGCGGCGCCGGTGCGGCGGCAGGTGGAACCGCAGCTCGGCCGCGACGTCGACGACGAGCGACGTCTCCGGGGCTGCGGCGCCGGCCATCAGGGCGCCAGGGCTGCGCGCACCTGATCGGCGGCGGCCTGGGCGGCGTTCCGCAAAGCCCCGGCGTCCGGCCCGGCGGCGAGCACCGCCCGCGAGGTGCTGGCGAGCACCTGGGAACGGGCCGGTCCGAACACCCGCTCGAGCTCGGCCGCGCCCGCGCCCTGCGCCCCGACGCCCGGTGCGAGCAGGGGCCCGCGGACGGCGGCCAGGTCGAGCCCCAGCTCGTCCACGGCGTCGCCGATGGTGGCACCGACCACGAGGCCGACCGGGCCGAGCCGGTCCTCACCGTTGCCGAGGATGCGCGCGTTCTCCCCGCGCGCACCGGCGACCATCTGGCCGGCCACCGAGCCTCCCGCGCCGCGGGCCTGCTGGACCGCCGCGCCCTCCGGGTTGGACGTGAGCGCGAGGACGAACACGCCGCGGCCGGTCTCCTCGGCGAGGTCGAGCGCGGGCCGCAGCGACCCGAAGCCGAGGTAGGGCGAGAGCGTGACGGCGTCCGCGGCCAGGGGGGCGCCGTCCCGGAGGTAGGCGTCCGCGTAACCCGCCATCGTCGAGCCGATGTCCCCGCGCTTGATGTCGAGCACGGTCAGCGTGCCGGCGTCGTGCGAGAGGGCGAGCACCTCCTCGAGCACCGCGACGCCGCGGGAGCCGTGACGCTCGAAGAACGCCGACTGCGGCTTCAGGGCCGCGACATGCCCGCCGAGGGCCTCGACGACGGTGAGGGCGAACGTGCGCAGCCCCTGCACGTCGTCCGCCAGCCCCCACCGCTCGAGCAGGCCGGGGTGGGGGTCGATGCCCACGCAGAGCGGGCCGAGGTGGGCCATCGCGCGCGCGAGCCGGATCCCGAACCCGGGGCGGCCGGGGGCGTCGGGCGTGCCGGCAGAGCCCGGCGCCCCGCCGGCCGAGCCCGGCACGCCGCCGGCCGAGCCCGGCACGCCGCCGGCCGAGCCCGGCACGCCGCCGGCCGAGCCCGGCACGCCGCCGGCAGAGCCGGCGGGCACATTCATGCCCCGGCCCCCGCCCCCACCCCGGCGGGCACCGCCGCGGCCGCGGGTGCCGCGGCGCGCCGCTGGATGCGGTCGGCGTCGTGCTCCTGCAGGCTGCGCACCCTGAACGCCCCGACGCCGAGCGCCTCGATGGCCTGCACCGCCGCGCCGAACTGCTGCACCGTGGTGATGATCGGCTTGTCCGCCGCCGTGGTCGCGGTGCGGATCTCGTAGCCGTCCGCCCGCGCGCCCTGCCCGTTGGGCGTGTTGACGATCATGTCGACGCTGCCGTCGTTGATGAGGTCGATGATCGTCGGCTCCCCGCCCGGCCCCCGCCGCTGGGACGCCTTGCGCACCACCGAGGCGTGCACGCCGTGGCGCTGCAGCACCGCCGCGGTGCCCTCAGTGGCGAGGATCTCGAAGCCGAGCTCGACCAGCCGGGTGACCGGGAAGACGATCGAGCGCTTGTCCCGGTCGGCGACGGAGACGAACACCCGCCCGGACGTCGGCAGTCCGCCGTAGGCCGCGGACTGCGACTTGGCGAAGGCCAGCGGGAAGGTCTCGTCCAGGCCCATGACCTCACCGGTCGAGCGCATCTCCGGGCCGAGGATGGTGTCCACGATCGAGCCGTCCGCCGTCGCGAACCGCTTGAACGGCAGCACCGCCTCCTTCACCGCCAGCGGGGCGTGGAGGTCGAGCACGGCCGCGTCCCGGCGAGGCAGCATGCCCGCCTCGCGCAGGGACGCGACGGTCTCCCCCGCCATGATCAGCGCCGCCGCCTTGGCCAGCGGCACCCCCGTCGCCTTGGCGACGAACGGCACGGTGCGGGACGCTCGCGGGTTCGCCTCGATGACGTACAGGACGTCGGAGACCAGCGCGAACTGGATGTTGATGAGGCCGCGCACCCCCACCCCGGCCGCGATGGCCTCGGCGGAGCGGCGGATGCGGGCGATCTCGGACTCCGACAACGTCGCCGGGGGCAGCACGCAGGCGGAGTCGCCCGAGTGGATGCCGGCCTCCTCGATGTGCTCCATCACGCCGCCGAGGAACAGCTCGTCGCCGTCGTACAGCGCGTCGACGTCGATCTCGATGGCGTCGTCGAGGAACCGGTCGATGAGCAGCGGCGCCGGGCGCCGCGAGGCGTCGGTGGACGCGGCGCGCCCGCCGAGCGAGGAGCGCGAGACGTAGTCGCGCAGCCCGGGCGCGTCGTAGACGATCTCCATCCCGCGACCGCCGAGCACGTAGCTGGGCCGCACCAGGACGGGGAAGCCGATCCGCTCCGCGACCTCGTAGGCCTGCTCCGCCGTCGTCGCGGTGCCGAACGCCGGGGCCGGCAGGCCGGCACGCGCGAGCACCTCGCCGAACGCGCCGCGGTCCTCGGCCAGGTCGATGGACTCCGGCGAGGTGCCCAGGATCGGCACCCCGGCGTCGGCCAGCCGCTGGGCCAGCGACAGCGGGGTCTGCCCGCCGAGCTGGACGATCACGCCCGCCACCGGACCCGCGGCCGCCTCCGCCTGGTAGACCTCGAGGACGTCCTCGAAGGTGAGCGGCTCGAAGTAGAGGCGGTCGGAGATGTCGTAGTCGGTCGAGACGGTCTCCGGGTTGCAGTTGACCATCACCGTCTCGTACCGCTCCCCCAGCGCCAGCGTTGCGTGGACGCAGGAGTAGTCGAACTCGATGCCCTGGCCGATGCGGTTCGGCCCGGAGCCGAGGATGATGACGGCCTCCCGCTCGCGCGGGCGCACCTCGGTCTCGCTGTCGTAGGCGGAGTAGTGGTACGGGGTGAGCGCGGCGAACTCGGCCGCGCAGGTGTCGACGGTCTTGTACACCGGGCGCAGGCCGTAGGCGTGCCGCACCTCGCGCACGGCCTCCTCGCTGAGGTCCCGCAGCCGGCCGATCTGGGCGTCGGAGAAGCCGTGGCGCTTGGCCAGGCGCAGCACGCCCTCGCCGAGCGCCCCGGCGCCGCGCACCTCGGCGGCGACGTCCTCGATGAGGACGAGCTGGTCGAGGAACCACGGGTCGATCCGGGTCGCCTCGTACAGCTGCTCGACCGTCGCGCCGCCGCGCAGCGCCTGCTGGACGTCGACCAGCCGGGTCTCGGTGGGCGTGCGGACCGACTCCAGCAGCGCGGCGACCTGCTCGGCGTCGGGAACCGGGCCGTCCCAGTGGAAGACGCTGCCGGTCTTGTCGATCGAGCGCATCGCCTTCTGCAGCGCCTCGGTGAAGTTCCGGCCCAGTGCCATCGCCTCGCCCACCGACTTCATGGTGGTGGTCAGGGTGGGGTCGGCCGCCGGGAACTTCTCGAACGCGAACCGCGGCACCTTCACGACGACGTAGTCCAGCGTCGGCTCGAAGGAGGCCGGCGTGGAGCCCGTGATGTCGTTGGGGATCTCGTCGAGGGTGTAGCCCACCGCGAGGCGCGCGGCGATCTTGGCGATCGGGAAGCCGGTGGCCTTCGACGCCAGCGCCGAGGAGCGCGACACGCGGGGGTTCATCTCGATGACGACGACGCGCCCGGTGGTGGGCTCCACGGCGAACTGCACGTTGCAGCCGCCGGTGTCCACGCCGACCTCGCGGATGATCGCGATGCCGACGTCGCGGAGCTTCTGGAACTCGCGGTCGGTCAGCGTCAGCGCAGGGGCGACCGTGATGGAGTCGCCGGTGTGCACCCCGACGGGGTCGACGTTCTCGATGGAGCACACGACGACGACGTTGTCCGCCTTGTCGCGCATGAGCTCGAGCTCGAACTCCTTCCACCCCAGGATGGACTCCTCCAGGAGCACCTCGGTGGTGGGCGAGTAGTGCAGGCCGGCGCCGGCGATGCGGTCGAGGTCCGCGGCGTCGTAAGCCATGCCCGAGCCGAGCCCGCCCATGGTGAACGAGGGGCGCACGACGAGCGGGAAGCCGAGCTCGGCGGCGATGGCGTGACACTCCTCGAGACTGTGCGCGATGGCCGAGCGCGCCGAGGAGGCGCCGCACCGCTCGACGACGTCCTTGAACGCCTGGCGGTCCTCCGCGGCGTTGATCGCGTCGATGGAGGCGCCGATGAGCTCGACGCCGTACTCCTCGAGCACGCCGTTCTCGTGCAGCGCCAGCGCCGTGTTGAGCGCGGTCTGCCCGCCCAGGGTGGGCAGCAGCGCGTCGGGGCGCTCCTTGGCGATGATCGTGGCGACGACCTCGGGCGTGATGGGCTCGACGTAGGTGGCGTCGGCCAGCTCCGGGTCGGTCATGATCGTGGCCGGGTTGGAGTTGACGAGGATGACCCGCAGCCCCTCCTCGCGCAGCACGCGGCACGCCTGGGTGCCGGAGTAGTCGAACTCGGCGGCCTGGCCGATGACGATCGGCCCGGAGCCGATGACCAGGACGCTGGAGATGTCGGTGCGCCGGGGCATCAGTGGGTCTCGCTCTCGTCGTCGGTGGTGGTTGTGGCGGTGGCCGGCTCGCCGGAGGCGGGCGTCGTCCCGGCTGCGGCCGGTCTCCCGCGGCGCTGCTCGTGCATCATCCGCACGAACCGGTCGAAGAGGTGCTCGGCGTCGTGCGGGCCGGCCGCGGCCTCGGGGTGGTACTGCACCGAGAACGCCGGGATGTCCAGCGCGCGCAGGCCCTCCACGACGTTGTCGTTGAGGTCCACGTGGGAGACCTCCACGCGGCCGTACCGGCCGCCGTCGAACGGCGCGGTGGACACCTCGGCCACGGGTGCGTCGACGGCGAAGCCGTGGTTGTGGGCGGTGATCTCCACCCGCCCGGTGGTGCGGTCGAGCACCGGCTGGTTCACGCCGCGGTGGCCGTACTCGAGCTTGTAGGTGCCGTAGCCCAGCGCCCGGCCGAGCAGCTGGTTGCCGAAGCAGATGCCGAAGAACGGCAGCTGGGCGTCGAGCACGCCGCGCAGCAGGTCCACCTCGTGGCCGGCGGCGCCGGGGTCGCCGGGGCCGTTGGAGAAGAACACCCCGTCGGGCTCGTAGGCGAGGACCTCGGCGAGGCTGACCGACTGCGGGACCACGTGCACGCGCACGCCGCGGGCGGCGAGCTGCTGGGGGGTGCGGGACTTGATGCCCAGGTCGACCGCGACGACGGTGGCCACCGGCTCCTTGCCGGCGAAGTCGCCGGTGGGCTCGACGACGTACGCCTCGGAGGTGGAGACCTCCCGGGCCAGGTCCGCGCCCTTCATCTGCGGGGACTCGCGGACGACGTCCAGCAGGACCTCGAGGGCCTGGTCGGTCAGGTGGTCCGCCCCGGCGGGCAGCGCCTGGCCGGAGAAGATGCCGCCGCGCATGACGCCGCGCTCGCGCAGGTGCCGGGTCAGCGCCCGGGTGTCCACGTCGCAGATCCCGACGACGCCCTTGGCCGCGAGGGTGTCCTCGAGCTCCGCCGTCGCGCGCCAGCTCGACGCGCGCGGCGCGGGGTCCCGCACGACGTAGCCGGCGACCCAGATGCGGGAGGACTCCGGGTCCTCCTCGTTCACGCCGGTGTTGCCGATGTGCGGGGCCGTCATGACCACGATCTGCCGGTGGTACGAGGGGTCGGTGAGGGTCTCCTGGTAGCCGGTCATGCCGGTGGAGAAGACTATCTCGCCGACGGTGCGGCCGGTGGCGCCGTAGGCGCCGCCGCGCAGCACGTAGCCGTCCTCCAGCACCAGCAGCGCCGGCTCGCGCACGGCGCGTCGTGGGCCGCCGGTCGAGATCGCTTGGGACGTGGCGGGCGCGCTCATGCGCCGACCTCCTCTCGCGCCACGGGGGCGCCGTCGAGCACGGTGGCGCGTCCCCGCAGGAACGTCGCCATGACCTGGCCGGGAAGGGACATCCCGGCGAAGGGGCTGTTGCGGGACTTCGTGGCCTGCGCGGCCGGGTCCACGACCCGGCGCGCGGCCGGGTCGACCAGCGTGAGGCTGGCGGGCTCGCCGACGGCGAGCGGGCGGCCGTGGTCCCCCACGCGGCCGATCCGGGCCGGGTTCACCGACATGACCCGGGCGACGTCGGCCCAGGTCATGCGGCCCGTCTCGACCATGACCTCCTGGACGACGGGCAGGGCCGTCTCCAGGCCGGTCATGCCGAAGGCACCGGCGGCCCACTCGCAGTCCTTGTCCTCGGCGGCGTGCGGGGCGTGGTCGGTGGCCACGATGTCGATGGTGCCGTCCGCGAGGCCCGCGCGCACGGCCTCGACGTCCTCGGCGGTGCGCAGCGGCGGATTGACCTTGTACAGCGGGTCGTAGCTCCGCGCCTTCTCGTCGGTGAGGATGAGGTGGTGCGGCGTGACCTCCGCCGTCACCTGGATGCCGCGGGCCTTGGCCCACCGCAAGATGTCCACCGAGCCCGCGGTGGACAGGTGGCACACGTGCAGCCGCGCGCCGACGTGCTCGGCGAGCAGGACGTCGCGGGCGATGATCGACTCCTCGGCGACGGCGGGCCAGCCGGTCAGGCCGAGGTCGGCGGAGACGGCGCCCTCGTGCATCTGGGCGTCCTCGGTGAGGCGGGGCTCCTGGGCGTGCTGGGCGATGACACCGTCGAGGCCCTTGACGTACTCCAGGGCGCGGCGCATGAGCACCGGGTCTGCGACGCACCTGCCGTCGTCGGAGAACACGCGGACGCGCGCGGCGGAGTCGGCCATGGCGCCGAGCTCGGCGAGCACCTCGCCCCGCAGGCCCACGGAGACGGCACCGACGGGGTGCACGTCCACCCAGCCGGCCTGCCGGCCGAGGTTCCAGACCTGCTCCACGACGCCGGCGGTGTCCGCCACCGGGGAGGTGTTGGCCATGGCGTGCACCGCGGTGAAGCCGCCGAGGGCGGCGGCGCGGGTGCCGGTGAAGACCGTCTCGGTGTCCTCCCGGCCCGGCTCGCGCAGGTGGGTGTGGAGGTCCACCAGGCCGGGCAGGGCCACCAGCCCGTCGGCGTCGACCTCGACGACGTCGCCCGCCTCGGCCGCCGGCCGCGCGGCGTCGGGGCCGACGGCGGCGATGGTGCCGCCGGCGAGGAACAGGTCGGCCGGGTCGCCGCCGAGCGGGCGGGCCCCCCGGATCAGGTAGTCGGTCACAGGCCCGTCCCTTCGTTCTGGTCGCCGGCGAGCAGCAGGTAGAGCACCGCCATGCGGACGCTGACGCCGTTGGCGACCTGCTCGACGATGGTGGAGCGCGGCGAGTCCGCCGCCTCGGCGCTGATCTCCAGCCCGCGGTTCATCGGGCCGGGGTGCATGACGATGGCGTGCTCCGGCAGCGCGCGGAGGCGGGCGCCGTCGAGGCCGTAGCGGCGGTGGTACTCCGGCGGCGAGGGGAAGAACCCGCCGCCCGCGAAGGACATCCGCTCACGCTGGACGCGCAGCATCATGATCGCGTCCGGCCGGTCCACCGCGATCGCCTCGTCGAGGTCGTGGCGCACGGTGCAGGGCCAGGCCTCCATGCCCACCGGCAGCAGGGTGGGCGGCGCGACGAGGGTGACCCGGGCGCCGAGGGTGGTGAGCAGCTCGACGTTCGAGCGGGCCACGCGGGAGTGCAGGACGTCGCCGACGATCACCACGCTGGCGCCGCCCAGGTCGGAACCCTCGGGCGCCGGGACGCTGCCGGCCGCGCCGGCGGCGTGCAGGTGGCGGCGCAGGGTGAAGGCGTCCAGGAGGGCCTGGGTGGGGTGCTGGTGGGTGCCGTCGCCGGCGTTGAGGACGGGCACGTCGATCCAGCCGGAGTGCGCCAGCCGGTACGGGGCGCCGGAGGCCTGGTGGCGGATGACCACGCCGTCCACGCCCATGGCCTGCAGGGTCTGCGCCGTGTCCTTGAGCGACTCGCCCTTGGACACGCTCGAGCCCTTGGCGGAGAAGTTGATGACGTCGGCGCTGAGCCGCTTGGCCGCCGCCTCGAAGGAGATGCGCGTGCGGGTGGAGTCCTCGAAGAAGAGGTTCACCACGGTCCGCCCGCGCAGGGTCGGCAGCTTCTTGAGGGTGCGGGCCTGGGTGGCGGCCATGGCCTCGGCGGTGTCTAGCACGTGCACCGCGGCGGCGTGGTCGAGGTCCCGGGCGGAGAGCAGGTGCCTCATGGGGCCACCTCCCCGCCGGCGATGGTGACGGCGTCCACGCCGTCGACCTCCGCCAGCCGGACATGCACCCGCTCGGTGCGTGAGGTGGGCAGGTTCTTGCCCACGAAGTCGGCGCGGATCGGCAGCTCCCGGTGGCCGCGGTCCACGAGCACGGCGAGCTGGACGCTGCGGGGCCGGCCGAGGTCGCCCAGGGCGTCGAGGGCGGCGCGGATGGTGCGGCCGGAGTACAGCACGTCGTCGACGAGGACGACGACCTTGCCGTCGACCCCGCCCGGCGGCACCGTGGTGCGCGCGAGGGTCCGGGTGGGCTGGCCGCGCAGGTCGTCGCGGTACATGGTGACGTCGAGCGCGGAGACCGGGATGGACTCGCTCTCCTCCGTCGCGGCGATGCGCTCGGCGATGCGCTCGGCGAGCGGCACTCCCCGCGTGGGGATCCCGACGAGGACGACGTCGTCGCTGCCGTGGTTGCGCTCGAGGATCTCGTGCGCGATCCGGGTGAGGGAGCGCGAGATGTCGGAGTCGGAGAGCACCTGGCGGGGGGCGCCTGGGCTCTTGGGCATGGTGGCCACTGGGGACCTCCTTCCCCGCCTCACGGGACGGGCCTTAAAGGATGTCTGACGACGGTGATGTTACCGCGGCGCGGACGGCCGGCCGGGGCCGGTCCCCCACCTGAGACGCGGTGTGGCGCGGCTCACGCGGGGCCGCCCGGACGACGCTCCCGAGAACGGCCGGACCGCCGCGCGCTGGGCCGCGGCGGTCGTGGGTGAGCCACTGTCGCCTCAGGCGAGCAGCGTGGGCTTCAGCTCCAGCAGGCGGCCCAGCAGCCCGTTGACGAAGCCCGGGGACTCGTCCGTCGAGAGCTCGGCGGCAAGCTCCACCGCCTCGTCCACCGCGACGGCGTCGGGGACCTCGTCGTTGTAGAGCAGCTCCCACGTGCCCAGGCGCAGGATGCACCGGTCCACGACCGGCATCCGCTCGAGGCTCCAGCCCTGCGAGTAGGTGCTGAGCAGCTCGTCGATGCGGCAGCGGTGCTCGGCCACCCCACGGACGATCTGGCCGGCGTACGCCGGGAACGGCCCCTGGGCGACGGTCACCTGCTCGCGCTCGGCGAGCAGCGCGAGCAGGTCCTCCGCGCGCGCGTCCCGGCCCTTCTGGTCGGCCTCGAAGAGGACGTCCAGCGCCCGCCGACGGGCCTTGCTGCGTGCGGACACCGCGGTCCTTCCTTCACTGCGTGAGCGGCGTGCGCCGCGGGTCGTGGGACAGGGCCGCCGCGATGGTGCTGCGGCCTCGCCGTGGGAGCGGCGGCCGGGGCCGCCGTGGGGTGACGGCCGGGGCCGCCGTGGGGTGACGGCCAGGGCCGCCGTGGGGTGACGGCCGGGGCCGCACTCGGAGTGATGGCCGGGCCGCCGTGGGTGACGGCCGGGGCCGCCCTGGGAGTGCCGGCCGGAGCGGCCTTCGCGTGGTGGCCGGGGCCGCCCCGGAAGATCAGGCCCGGCCGAGGTACTCGCCGGTGCGGGTGTCCACCTTGATCTTGGTGCCCATCTCGAGGAACAGCGGGACCTGGATCTCGTACCCGGTCTCCACCGTCGCGGGCTTGGTGCCGGCCGACGAGCGGTCCCCCTGCAGGCCGGGCTCGGTGTAGGTGATCTCCAGGACCACCGAGGCGGGGAGCTCCACGAAGAGCACCTGCCCGTCGTGCATGGCGACGATGGCGTCCTGGTTCTCCAGGAGGAAGTTGGCGGCGTCGCCCACGGTCTCGGCCGGGATCGGCAGCTGCTCGTAGGTGGAGGAGTCCATGAAGACGAAGTCGGTGCCGTCCTTGTACAGGTACTGCATGTCGCGGCGGTCCACCGTGGCCGTCTCGACCTTGACGCCCGCGTTGAAGGTGCGGTCGATCGTCTTGCCCGAGAGGACGTTCTTCAGCTTCGTCCGCACGAAGGCCGGGCCCTTGCCGGGCTTGACGTGCTGGAACTCCACGACGGACCAGAGCTGCCCGTCGATGTTGAGCACCATGCCGTTCTTCAGGTCGTTGGTCGAAGCCACTTGTTGAGCCGTCCTTCACGGATAGGGAGGCGGCCCGGCGGGCGGTGCCGGCGGGCCGGAGCGCCCGTCAGGATACCGCGCCGACCAGCAGCACGCCGAGGACGCCCCAGAGGCCCGCCCAGATGTAGCTCGCCATCGTGCCGATGATGAACCGCTCGGCGGCCGGGCTGCGCTTGTCCGGGTGCGCCTCGCGCAGCTCCGGGTAGCGGCCGAGACCCTTGATCGCCAGGACGACGGCGACGGCCTCCGGGAAGCCGGTGATGACCGACCCGGTGATGGCCAGCCGCTCCAGCATGCCGATCCAGGCGCCGCCGCGCAGCACGCCGTTGGCGGCGGGGCCGGGCTCCACGCGGCGCAGGACGGCTCCCACGAGGAACCTGCCGGCCACCGCCGACACCACCAGCACCGCGAGGACGACGCCGGCCCCAGCGGCCGTAGCCGTGTCCAACCTCACGAGCCCTCCCCCGCCGCGCGGCCGATGAGCTCGGCGGCGAGCGGCCGCACCGCGCGCTCCTCCTCGAGCATCGCCGCGCGCACCCGCTGGCTCACGGCCTGCTCGGTCACGCCGAGCCGGGCGGCAGCGTCCTTCTGCGTGCCGCCGGCCTCCAGGAGGTCGGCGACCTCCCACCCCGCCGCCGACCGCCTGCGCACGACGGCGGCGAGCAGCTGCAGGAGCGCCGTGGCGCGCGTGGCCGCCTCGGTATCTTCCCCGGCGACGACGACGGGCGAGGGCACGCCCTTCCCGCGGGCGCGCTCGACGGCGTTGCGCGCGTGCACGAACGCCGGGCCGGAGCTCGCCCGGGAGGACTCCCCCAGCGGCTCGTTGACCGGCCCCGCGCCGATGCCGACGCTCCACTCCTGCAGGCGCATCAGGTGCAGCGCCAGCTGGACCGCCGCCTCGGGCGTGCTCAGCACGGTCTGCACCTCGTCGCCCACGGTCCGCTCGAGCGGCAGGGCGATGTGCGCGGGATCGGTGTGGTCGGCGCTCCACGCCCCGAGCGCCCCGAGCAGGTCGTCGACCCTGTCGCCGTGCCGGGTGCTCGCGTTCTGGTCCGCGGTGAGGACGAACATGACTAAAGCCTATAGCCTTGATAACCGGGAATCCAGGCCATGGCCTTGATACCGCCTGATCAAGGCGTCACCCCCGGTCCGGGAGCTGGCTCAGGACGGCGTCGGCCACCTCGTCCGGCGTCAGCTCGGAGGTGTCGACCACCGCCGTCGCCGCGGCGGCGTACAGCGGCCGGCGCTGCGCCGCCATCGAGGAGAACTGGGCGCGCGGGCTCCCCAGGTTCACCGCGCGCGGCGCGTTGAGGCCCACCCGCGGCACGCCGGCTGCGAGGGACACGTCCAGGAAGACGACGGCGCCCCCCGCCTCCCGGTACTCGGCCAGGAGCGCCGCGCCGCGCTCCACCGCGCCGCTGCCCAGCGCGACCACACCCGGGCGCGCGAAGGCCTCTGCCACGGCCGCCTGCTCGAGGTCCCGGAAGACCTCCTCGCCGACGTCGACGAACAGCTCCCCAACGCTGCGCCCGGCGCGCTCGGCGAGGAGCGCGTCCGTGTCGGTCACCGCGGCGCCGAGACGCTGGGCGACCAGGGCCGCGACGGTGCTCTTGCCCGCACCCGGCGGGCCGACGAGGACGACCGCGGGGCGGTCGGCGGAGATGCTCACAGCCGCACCGTATCGTCGCGCGGGGACATCGCCGGGTGACGCGCCAGCCGCCCGCAGCCGCCGCGACGTCAGTCGCTGACCCGCGCGTAGGCCTCGGCGAGGTGCGCCTCGTCCGGCCCCCGCAGCACGGTGGGGCGCGCGACGTCCTCCAGCACGATGAAGCGCAGGGCGTTGCCGCGCACCTTCTTGTCGTGCGCCATCGCCTCGGCCAGCACCTCCCACCGTCCGGCCGGGTAGCTCACGGGCAGGCCGAGCATCGTCAGGAGCTCGCGGTGGCGGGCGACGACGTCGGCGTGGAGGATCCCGGCCGCGTGGGCCAGCTCGGCGGCGAAGACCATCCCCACCGAGACGGCGTCGCCGTGGCGCCACCGGTAGCCCTCGGTGCGCTCGACGGCGTGGCCGAAGGTGTGGCCGTAGTTGAGGATCTCCCGGAGCCCCGACTCGCGGAGGTCCTCGCCGACGACGCGGGCCTTGACCGCGACCGCCCGCTCCACCAGCTCGCGCAGGACGGCGGACCGCGGGTCCTGGGCGCCGGCGCCGCCGTCCGCGGCGACCAGCCTCAGGATCTGGGGGTCGGCGATGAACCCGCACTTGACGACCTCGGCCAGGCCCGCCCGCAGGTCCGCGGCGGGGAGGGTCTGCAGGGCGGTCAGGTCGCACACCACACCGGCGGGCGGGTGGAACGCACCGACGAGGTTCTTGCCCGCCTCCGTGTTGATGCCGGTCTTGCCGCCCAGGGCCGCGTCGACCATCGCCAGCAGCGTGGTGGGCACGTTGACCAGTCGGACGCCGCGCAGCCAGGTCGCGGCGACGAAGCCGGCGACGTCGGTCGTCGCCCCGCCGCCGAGCGCGACGACGACGTCCTCGCGCCCGAAGCGGTGCTCGCCGAGGAGCTCCCAGCACGCAGTCACGACCTCGATCGTCTTGGCCTGCTCCCCCTCGGGCACGGTGCGGCGCACCACCGTTCGCCCGGCGGCCTCGAGGCTGCGGCCCAGCGCCTCCGCCCGGGCGGCCAGCGGCGCAGGGTGCACGAGCAGCACGCGCGTCGCGGCCTCGCCGACCATCGCGTCAACCTCGGCGTCGAGCTCGCGGCCGACGACGACGTCGTAGGGCGCGGGCCCGGTCACCCGGATGCGCGAGGCCGGCGCGTTCTCCGCGGCGACCTCGTGGACGGCCGCCGCGTCCAGAGTGGTGACGCCCCGCGCGACCAGCGCGAGCAGGACGTCCTCGGCGACGTCCTGCGGCCGGCGGTCGGTGGTGGGCGTGACCAGGGTCGCGACGCCCTCGTACACCGCGCGCCGCTCCCGCATGATCGCGTTGAACCTCGCGACCGGATCTCCCACGAGCAGCGGCCGGACCCCGGACAGGCCCACGCGCGGCAGCGCCTGGGCGACGTCGACGTCGAGGAAGACGACCATGTGGCCGCGCAGTGCCTCCTGGGTCCCGGGATGCATGACGGCGCCGCCGCCGAGGGCGACCACGCCGGCGTGCTCGCCGAGGACACGGGTCACGACCTCGTGCTCGAGCGCGCGGAAGTGCTCCTCGCCGCGCTCGAGGAACAGGTCGGGGATGGTGGTCCCGGCCGCGCGCTCCACCTCCGCGTCGGTGTCGAGGAAGCCGACGCCGAGCGCCTTGGCGACGAGCCTGCCGACCGTCGTCTTGCCCGCTCCGGGCGGGCCGACGAGGACGACGGCGGGGCTCACGGGCGCATCGGTGACCACCCCGCCACGGTACAGCCGCGCCCGCATGCTGGATGGCCGTGTCTCACGGACGGCCCGGGCGACCCGGACCAGCGACCGGACCCGGCGACCTCCCGCCGGCCGTCGGCTGGCCTGCCGTGCTCGCCCGCCCGGCTCAGCGCATGTGCTCCGGGATCGCCTCGAGGTACGCCCGCAGGTTCCTCGCCGACTCCACGACGGAGTCGCCGCCGACCTTCTCCAGCAGCGCCTGGGCGAGCACGAGGGCGACCATGGCCTCCGCCACGACGGCGGCGGGCGGCACGGCGCAGACGTCGGAGCGCTGGTGGATCGCCTGGGCCACCTCGCCGGTGGTGACGTCCACCGTGGCCAGCGCCCGCGGGACGGTCGAGATGGGCTTCATGGCGGCTCGCACCCGGAGCACCTCGCCGTTGCTCATCCCGCCCTCGGTGCCGCCGGCCCGGTTCGTCCTACGGCGCAGGCGGCCGTCGCCGTCGGGCACGATCTCGTCGTGGGCGGCGGAGCCGCGCCGGGCGGCGGTGCGGAAGCCGTCGCCGATCTCGACGCCCTTGACGGCCTGGATGCCCATGATCGCGCCGGCGAGCCGGGAGTCGAGGCGGCGGTCGGAGGAGACGTGCGAGCCGAGCCCGGGCGGTACGTCGTACGCCAGCACCTCGACGACGCCGCCGAGGGTGTCGCCGTCCTTCTGGCACTGGTCGATCTCGGCGACCATGGCGGCGGAGGTTGCGGCGTCGAAGCAGCGCACGGGGTCGGCGTCGAGGGCCGCGATGTCGCCGGGCCCAGGCAGGGGGGCGTCGTCGGGCGCGGCCACCGGGCCGATGGCCACGACGTGCGAGACCAGCCGGATGCCGGCGACCTGCTCGAGCAGGGCGGCGGCGACGGTGCCCAGTGCCACGCGCGTGGCGGTCTCGCGGGCGCTCGCCCGCTCGAGGACCGGCCGGGCGTCGTCCAGGTGGTACTTCTGCATGCCGACGAGGTCGGCGTGACCCGGCCGCGGTCGCGTGAGCGGACGGTTGCGCGCGATCTCCCGCTCGTCCCCCGTGCCGGCGTCGACGAGCAGCGCCTCGCGCGGCACCGGGTCGGGCGACATGACGGTCTGCCACTTCGGCCACTCGGTGTTGCCGATCTCGATGGCGACCGGACCGCCCATGGTGCTGCCGTGCCGGACGCCGCCGAGCAGGCGGACCTCGTCCTGCTCGAACTTCATGCGCGAGCCGCGGCCGTGGCCGAGGCGGCGGCGGGCCAGCGCGGCCTGGATCTCGGCGGTCGTGACGGCGACCCCCGCCGGCACGCCCTCGAGGATTCCCACCAGGGCCTGGCCGTGCGACTCACCTGCGGTCAACCATCTGAGCATGGTCTCGATCCTGCCATGTCGCGGCGGATGGTCCTCCGGGCGTCCATTCCCGGGGCTTCCGGCCGGGGCGGCACGGACGGGTCCGTGCCGCCGGGCGCGTCAGCCCGCGACCGCCAGGGCGGTCGTCACGGCGGCGCCGAGGATCATCCACGGGCCGAAGGCGATGAAGGACGTGCGCGTCGCCCGCCGCGTGACCAGGAGCGCCAGCGCGTAGAAGCCGCCGATGACGAAGCCGCCGGCCAACCCCAGGACGACGTGCGACCAGCCGAACCACCCGAGCCACAGGCCCAGCAGCCCGGCGAGCTTGACGTCGCCGAAGCCGAGCCCGCCCACCCGGACCAGCCCGAGCACCAGGTAGACGGCGAACGCCGCCGCCGCCGCCAGCACGGCCCGGCCGAGCGGGGCCCACCCGGCGCCGGTCGCCGCGGCGAGCAGCAGCAGCGCCAGCACGCCCACGGTGCCGGCGAGCACCAGGCGGTCGGGCAGGCGGTGGGTGCGCGCGTCGATCACGGCGAGGAGCGTGCCGATACCGGCGAGGCAGCCTCCCGCCAGCGCCACGCCCGGTGCCTGGTCGCGCAGCGCCGCCCCGGCGGCGAGGGCCACCGCCGCGGCAACGACCATGAGGGCCGGGCCCGGGCGGGTGCCGTCGTCCTGCGCCTCCGGGAGCGTCGGCCGGTCGACGGACGGCGCCGCGTCGGGCCGTGCCTCCGGGGACCCGGCGGTCGCGGGAGGTCGGGGCGCGGGGTCGTCCGCCTCCGCCCGCACGGGCTCCGGCCGGTCCGCCGACATCAGGCGGCGCCCAGCCGGAACGGTCCGGGCACGACCGCCACCGCTCCCCCGGCGCGGCGGCGCTCCAGCTCGGCCAGCAGCGCGGCGCGCATCGCCTCGACGTCCGGGGTGTGCCCCGTCATCAGCCGCACCTGCGCCTCGGCCTGGTGCAGCAGCATGGCCCAGCCCGGCGCCACGCTCCCGCCCGCGGCGCTCCAGGCGCGCGCGAGGGGCGTGGGCCAGGGCTCGTAGACGACGTCGAGGAGCACCTTGCCGGCGAGGGGCCCCGGGACGCCCCCGACCGGGTCCGCAGGACCGCCGGCCGGGGCCTGGTCCGCCGGTGCCGGACGGAGCCGCTCGGCCAGGGCGTCCGCCACGGCGTCGGCGACGCCGGACGGCACGGTGGAGACCACCACGTCGGCGTCCAGGAGGGCCTCGGCCACCGCGGACGGCGAGGACCAGGGCAGGTTGGCGGGGTGCAGGCCCATGCGGTGCGCGGCCGCCGCGGCCGAGCCCGGGCCCGCGAAGCTGCGGGCCACGAGCGTCAGCTCGCCGGCACCGACCTCGGTGAGCGCGGCGAGCGCCGACGAGGCGGTGGCCCGCGCGCCGAGGACGAGCGCCCGCACCGGGCGCCAGGGCGTGGGCGCTACCTCCCGGAGGGCGGCGGCGATGCCGTGCACGTCGGTGTTGAACCCGACCAGGGTGCCGGCCCCGCCGCCGCCTGGCTGGACGACGAGCGTGTTCACGGCGCCCACCACGTCCGCGAGCGGGTCTAGCACGTCCAGTAGCGGGATCACGGCCTGCTTGAGCGGCATCGTCAGTGAGAGCCCGCCCCAGCGCGCGTCGAGCTGGGCGACGACGGCCGGCAGCTGGTCGGCGGTGACGTCCTGGAGCCCGTAGCCCCAGTCGCCCAGCCCGAGCGAGGCGTACGCGGCGCGGTGCAGGGCGGGCGAGAGGGAGTGCGCGACCGGGTGGCCGAGCACGGCCGCGCGGTGGGCGATGCCCGGTGCGTCGAGGTCCTGGGCGCCGGTCGGCGCGCCCTCCGCGGTGCTGCTCAAGCTCACTCCCACGGGCACTGGTGTAGCAGGACGGCGGGCGCGCCGCGCCCGCCGTCCACCGACGCGCGGCCCCCGCTCGTCGCTGCTGCTAGTTGGCGTCGGGGTTGGCGTCGCGCCAGGCGCGCAGCTCGGCGACGTTGGCGTTGTGCTCCTCGAGCGTGGCGGCGAACTTGGTCTCGCCGGTCTCGAGGTTCACCGTCACGAAGTACAGCCAGTCCCCCGCGGGCGGGTTGACGACGGCGTCGAGCGCCGGCTCGCCGGGCGCGCCGATCGGCGTGGGCGGCAGGCCCGGGTGCACGTACGTGTTGTAGGGGTTGCTCGCGTCGGCCAGGTCGGTCGTCGAGGGCACGCCCCCCACCTCGCCGAGCCCGTACTGGACGGTGGAGTCCATCTGCAGCCGGCCGTTGGCCCCGTTGCCCCCGGCGAGGCGGTTCTCGACGACCCGGGCCACCTGCCCGTAGTACTGCGGCAGGTTGACCTCGCGCTCGACGATGGAGGCCTTCGTCAGCACGGCCTGGCGGTCCGCCGGCGCGACGCCACGCTCGTCCAGCCTGGCCACGGTCAGCTCCACCATCGCGCGCAGCATGGAGGCCGCGTCGTCGCCGGGCTGGAAGGAGTAGGTCGCGGCGGCGAGCCAGCCCTCGGGGTCGCCGCCCGCCTCGGCGGGCAGGCCGATGGCGGCGGGGTCGGCGGCGGCCGCCTCGACCTCCTCGATCGGCAGGCCGGCGACGTTGGCGATGCGCGCGTACACCTGCGTGGCGTGGAAGCCCTCGACGACGGTGATGGTGATCTCCGCCTTGCTGGCCGGGTCGAGCAGGGCGGCGACCGCGTCGCTCGCGCGCATCTCCTTGGCCAGGGTGTACGTCCCCGGCTGGATCGACGCGGCGTTGACGTTGTCGTTGAACGCCTCGGTGAAGGCGTCGACCGACGCGACGACGCCCGCCTCCTCCAGCGCCGCGCCCATGTCCTGACCGGTCGAGCCCTCCTCGATCTGGACGAGGACCTCGCCGGTGCCGGGGCCGGGGTAGTCCTGCGCGGCAGGGGAACCGGCGACCAGGTCCACCACGCGGGGCACGGCCCACACGGACAGCGCGGCGATCATCGCGATGGCGACGAAGAGCACGACGGCGCTGCGGCGCCGGCGCCGCCGACGGCGGGCATCACGCTCGCGGCGCTGCTCGCGGCGTTCGCGGCGCCGCTCGTCCTCCTCGAGGGGCACCGCCGTCTCGTCGGCGAACAGGTCGTTCACTCGGTCTCCTTGTCCCCGGGCGCAGCCGTGACCGCCTCACCGGCGGGGGCGCCGGTCCGACGTTCCGCCTCGAGCGCCTGCTCGACGATCATCACCGCGGCCACCTGGTCCACCACCTCACGGTGCCGGCGCCCGGGCCGGCCGGAGGCGTGCAGCGCCTGGTGGGCACTGACGGTGGTCAGCCGTTCGTCGATCAGGCGGACGGGAACCGGGGCGACGGCGGCCGCGACCCGCACAGCGTACCTGCGGGCGGCCGCCGCGGACTTCCCCTGCTTGCCCGACAGGCTCTTGGGCAGGCCGACGAGGACCTCCACGGCGTCGAGCTCGCGGACCAGGTCCACGATCTCGGTCAGGTCCGATCCGTCCGGCGCGCGCCTCACGGTCCGCACGGGCGTCGCGAGGATGCCGCTGGGGTCGCTGCGGGCGACGCCGATCCGCACGGTGCCGACGTCGAGGCCGACCCGGGTGCCGCGGCGCAGGGCCGGGCCGGGGTCGGTCCCGCCGGGGGCCGTCACGCGCCTACCAGCGCCGAGACCTCGTCGCGGACGGCGTCGAGCGCGCGGCCGAGCGCCGCGACGTCGGTGCCGCCGCCCTGGGCGACGTCGTCCTTGCCGCCGCCGCCGCCGCCGAGGGTCGTGGCGGCGGTGCGGACCAGCGCCCCGGCCCGCACGCCGGCCTCCCGGGCGGTGGCGTTGGTCGCGACGACCACGACCGGGCGGCCCTTGGCCACGCCGCCCACCGCGACGACGGCCGGGGCGGACTCCCCCAGGCGGCCGCGCACGTCCAGCGCGAGCGTGCGCAGGTCGTCGGCCGAGGCGACCTCGCCGGCGTCGTGCGTGACGACCCGGATGCCGCCCACGACCGTGGCGCCGTCGGCGACCCTCCCGGCGGCGGCCAGGAGCTCGCGCTGTCGCAGCGCGGCAAGCTCCTTCTCGGCGGCCTTGAGCTTGCTCATGAGGGAGCCGATCCGCTCCGGCAGCTCCTCGGGGCGCCCGCCCAGCAGCCCGGTGACCTGGTTGACCAGGGCGTGCTCCCTGGCCTGGTAGCCGTAGGCGCCGGCGCCGACGAGGGCGTCGACCCGCCGCACCCCGGAGCCGATGGAGGCCTCGCCGAGGACGGTGACCAGCCCGAGGTTGCCGGTCTTCGGCACGTGGGTGCCGGCGCACAGCTCCTTGGACCAGTCGCCGCCGATGGAGACCACCCGCACGTTGCGGCCGTACTTCTCGCCGAACAGCGCCATGGCCCCGGCGGCCCGCGCCTGGTCGATGTCCATCACCTGGTCGGTCACGTCGAGGTTCTCGGCCAGCCGCTCGTTGACCCGGCCCTCGATGTCGCCGAGCACCGACGCCGGCACGGAGGAGCCGTGGCGGAAGTCGAAGCGCAGGCGGGACGGGGCGTTCTCGGACCCGGCCTGGGTGGCCTGGTCGCCGAGGAACTCGTGCAGCGCCTTGTGCACCATGTGCGTGGCGGTGTGCGCGCGGGCGATGGCCTTGCGGCGCGCGGTGTCGATCGCGGCGACACCCTTCTCGTCGAGCGTCAGCGTGCCCTCGGTGAGCTGGCCGCGGTGCACGGACAGCCCCTTGATGGGCGCCTGCACGTCGGCGACGTCGACGATCGCGCCGCCCTCGAAGGTGATCGTGCCCTGGTCGGCGAGCTGGCCGCCGGCCTCGGCGTAGAACGGGGTCCGGTCCAGGACCACCTCGACGTCGGCCGGGGCGCTGGCCGCCGGGGCGGGCCGGCCGTCGACCAGCAGCCCGACCACGCGGGCGTCGGCGGCGGCGTCGGTGTAGCCGAGGAACTGCACGGGCCCGCCGAGCTTCTGCTGGACCTCGCGGTACACCTGGGTGTCCACGTGCCCGGTCTTCTTGGCGAGGGCGTCGGCGCGGGCGCGCTGGCGCTGCTCGTCCATCAGGCTGCGGAAGCCCTGCTCGTCGACGGACACGCCCTGCTCGGCGGCCATCTCCAGGGTGAGGTCGATGGGGAAGCCGTAGGTGTCGTGCAGCGCGAAGGCGTCCGCGCCGGAGAGCACCGCCCGCCCGCCGGAGGCACCGGCCTCCTTGGCCCTGGCGACGGCGGTGTCCAGGATCGTGGTGCCGGAGGTGAGGGTCCGGCGGAACGCCTCCTCCTCCTCGTACGCCACCTGCGAGATGCGCGCGAAGTCGGTCTCGAGCTCGGGGTAGGAGCCCTTCATCGCGTCCTTCGACGCGGGCAGCAGCACGGGCAGCGCGGGCACGTCCACGCCGAGCAGCCGCATGGACCGCACCGCACGGCGGATCAGGCGGCGCAGCACGTACCCGCGCCCGTCGTTGCCCGGCCGGACGCCGTCGGCGATGAGCATCATGGCCGAGCGCACGTGGTCGGCCACGACGCGCATGCGCACGTCGTCGGGGTCGGCGGAGTTCTTGCCCTCCCCGTAGGTGCGCCCGGAGAGCCGCTCGGCGGCCTGGATGACCGGGTAGGTCTCGTCGATCTCGTAGAAGTTCTCCCGGCCCTGCAGGATGAACGCCAGGCGCTCGACGCCCAGGCCGGTGTCGATGGCCTTGTGCTCGAGCTCGCGCAGCAGCGGGTAGTCCTTGCCGCTGCCCTCGCCGCGCAGGTACTGGTCGAAGACCAGGTTCCAGATCTCCACGAACCGGTCGCCCTGCTCGTCCACCTCGGGGCCGCCGTCCGGGCCGTAGGCGGGGCCGCGGTCGTAGTGGATCTCCGACGTCGGGCCCGCGGGGCCGGGCTGGCCGGTGTCCCAGAAGTTCTCCTCGCGGGTCTGGAACTGCAGCCGTTCGGCCGGCAGGCCGATCTTGTTCAGCCAGATGTCCTTGGCCTCGGCGTCCTCCTCCCAGCAGGTGATCCAGATCCGCTCGGGCTCGAGGCCGTAGCCGCCGTCCGACAGGGGCGTGGTGAGCAGCTCCCACGCCATCGTGATGGCGCCCTCCTTGAAGTAGTCCCCGAAGGAGAAGTTGCCGGCCATCTGGAAGAACGTGCCGTGCCGGGTGGTCTTGCCGACCTCCTCGATGTCGTTGGTGCGGATGCACTTCTGGACCGAGGCGGCCGTGGGCCACGGCGCCTTCTGGGTGCCGATGATGTAGGGGATGAACGGCACCATGCCCGCGATGGTGAACAGGATCGACGGGTCGGGCGAGACCAGGGGGACGCTGGGCACGACGGCGTGGCCGTGCTTGGCGAAGTAGTCGAGCCAGCGGGTACGGATCTCAGCGGTGCGCATGGTTCCTCATCAAGGCAAGGGGTCGGAGCTTCGGCTGGGCGCCGCGGGTCGCGGCGTGCGCGTTCAGTAGAACGAGTACGGCAGGTCGTCTGTTTCCTCGTCCGCGGCGTGGCGGCCGCGCCGGGTGGCCCGGGCCGCGGCGGAGTCGCTGGCAGCGACGACGGCGTCGTCGCCGGGCAGCAGGGCGGCGCGCAGCTCGGCCTCGCGTTGCCGGTACGCCGCCGAGAAGTCCTCCGGGAGCGTCCGCAGGCGGGCCACCAGCGAGGGCGAGCGGCCGACGACGACCGCGAGGGTGGCGGTCACCGCGACGAGCCCGACGACGCCGATGAGCACCTTGGGGCGCATCGTCACCTGCCCCGCTTCCCGGAGAGCACGGACCGCACGGCGTAGGAGAAGGCGGAGAGCTTGATGAGCGGGCCGCCCACGGTGGCGGAGACGAGGGTGGTCAGGGCGGAGACGTCCTCGCTGGCCCGCGCCGCGGAGGTGGTGATGGTGTCGACCTTCTCGAGCTGCCCGTTGGTGGCGCGGATGGTCCGCGCCGCCTCGTCCAGGCTCGGCACGGTGTGCTCGGTCAGCTCCCGCAGCGACCCGCGGGCCTCGTCGAGGACCTTGCCGAGCTTGAGCAGCGGCACGGCGAGCAGGGCGACCAGCGCGACGAACGCCAGCGCGGCGATGAGACCGGCGATGTCTCCGAGCGACATGACGTGGGGCTCCTAGGGTGCGGGGGCGGACGGCGGCACGACCCGTGCGGGGGCGCGGACCGCCAGGGCGAGGCTACCGGTTCGACAGCGACGCCCCGGGCACCGGCACAGGCCGGCCGCCCGGGGCGCAGCGGTTCAACGATCAGCGCGAGTAGTACTCGACGACGAACTGCTCGTTGCAGGTGACGGGGACCTCGGCGCGCTTGGGGCGGCGGACCAGTTCGGCGCGCAGCTTCGTCAGGTCGACGTCGAGGTACTCGGGCAGGTTCGGCAGCACGTCGCGGTGCGCGCCGGCGGCGGCGACCTGGAACGGCACCATGGCCTGGCTCTTCGGCTTGACCTGGATGACCTGGCCCGGCTTCACGCGGAAGGAGGGACGGTCGACCAGCTTGCCGTCGACGAGGATGTGGCGGTGCACCACGGCCTGTCGGGCCTGGGCGATCGTGCGGGAGAAGCCGGAGCGCAGGACGAGCGCGTCCAGGCGCATCTCCAGCAGCTCGACGAGCGACTCACCGGTCAGGAACTGCTCGCGGCGGGCCTCCTCGAAGTAGCGCACGAGCTGCGCCTCGCGCAGGCCGTACTGGGCGCGCAGGCGCTGCTTCTCCTTAAGGCGGACGGCGTAGTCGGACTCGGTGCGGCGACGGGCGCGGCCGTGCTCGCCGGGGCCGTACGGGCGCTTCTCGAAGTACTTGACGGCCTTGGGGGTCAGGGCGATCCCCAGGGCGCGGGAAAGACGCACCTGACGGCGCGTGCGGCTCACTGCCATGTTTTCTTCCTGTCGTGTGTAGTGACGTCACACCGCGCGGGCACTCCGTGCGGCGCGGGGTCGACCTCGCGGGCCATGACCCCAGGTGGCTGCCGGGCCGCGAGGGTACCGCGGGCCGTTGGAAGGCAACCGGAAGAGGCTACCACTAGCGGCCGGAGAGGATCTGCCTGATCCGCTCGAGGCGGGCTGTGATGTCCCGCTCGTGGCCGTGGCCGGTGGGCTGGTAGTACCGCGCGCCGTCGAGCTCGTCGGGGGCGTACTGCTGCGCCACGATCCCGTGCGGGTGGTCGTGGGCGTAGCGGTACTCCACGCCGTGGCCGTGCTGCTTGGCGCCGGCGTAGTGCGCGTCGCGCAGGTGCGGCGGGACGGGTCCGGCCTTGCCGGCGCGGACGTCCGCGATGGCGGCGTCGACGGCCTTGTAGGCGGCGTTCGACTTCGGCGCGGTGGCGACGTGCACCACCGCCTCGGCGAGGATGATCCGCGCCTCGGGCATCCCGATGAGGGCGACCGCCTGGGCGGCGGCCACGGCGGTCTGCAGCGCGCTGGGGTCGGCCATGCCGACGTCCTCGGCGGCGGCGATCACGATGCGCCGGGCGATGAACCGCGGGTCCTCCCCCGCCACCACCATACGGGCGAGATAGTGCAGCGCGGCGTCGACGTCGGAGCCGCGCATGGACTTGATGAAGGCGCTCTTGACGTCGTAGTGCTGGTCGCCGGCGCGGTCGTAGCGCACGGCCGCGACGTCCACGGCCTTCTCGACCACGTCGAGGGTGATGTCGTCCGACCCCGCGGCGTCCGCCGCCCCGGCCGAGGCCTCGAGGATGGTCAGGGCCTTGCGGGCGTCCGCCCCGGCCAGGCGCACGAGGTGGTCCTCGGCGTCCGGGGCGAGGGTGAGCGCCCCTCCCAGCCCGCGCGGATCTGTCAGCGCCCGGTGCACCAGGGTGCGCACGTGCTCCTCGGCGAGCGGGCGCAGGGTGAGCAGCAGGGACCGGGACAGCAGCGGGGAGATGACGGAGAAGCTGGGGTTCTCCGTGGTCGCGGCCACCAGCGTGACCCAGCGGTTCTCCACGCTCGGCAGCAGCGCGTCCTGCTGGGACTTGGAGAACCGGTGCACCTCGTCGATGAAGAGGACCGTCTCCTCCCCCGACGTCACCAGCCGCCGCCGGGCCGCCTCGACCACCTCCCGTACGTCCTTCACGCCGGCGGTGACGGCGGAGAGCTCGGTGAACCGGCGGCCGGACCCGTGCGCGACGAGGTAGGCGAGCGTGGTCTTGCCGGTGCCCGGCGGGCCCCACAGCACCACCGACGACGGGGCGATGCGGCGCCCCTCGGGCTCGGGCTCCACCAGCCGCCGCAGCGGGGAGCCGGTGCTCAGCAGGTGCTCCTGCCCCAGGACCTCGTCCAGGGAGCTCGGCCGCATCCGCACGGCCAGCGGCGCGGACGCTCCGACCGCCGGCACCCCCGCGTCGTCGGCCCCGGCCGCCTCGAACAGATCCACGACGACGACTCTACGCACCGCCGCCCACGGGCTTGCCCGCCACGTACCGGCCGCGCCGTCCCCGCCGCGCGTGCGCGCCGCGGCCCCGTGCGGCGCGCGGGTCCGCGCCGCGCCGGGTGCGAGACTGTCCCGCGTGTTCGACCTCCTCGGCCGCATCGCCACCCGCCGCCCGCGCACCGTGATCGTCGTGTGGGCGCTGATCGCGGGGCTGTGCCTGCTCGGCGCGTTCACGGGTCTCGGCGGCCAGGGCCTGTTCGACCGGCTGCGCACCGGCGAGCCCGCCGTGCCCGGCTCGGAGAGCCAGGAGGGCCGCGACATCCTCGCCGACGCCCAGGACGCCGGCGAGCAGATCACCTACCTCGTGCGGGGCACCGACCTCACCGACCCGGAGGTGGCCGCGGGCATCGGCGAGGCGCTCGCCCCCGCGCACGAGGACCTCCCCGCCATCGCCGGCGTGAACACGGTCGTGGACCCGTTCCTCCTGCCCGGGACGCTGACCAACCCCGCGGCCGCGGGCCTGGTCTCCACCGCCCAGGACGGCTTCCTCCTGGTGGTCATGCTGGACGCCGGGCTGACCGAGGACGACGCCGAGGCCGCGCACGACGCCGTGGTCGAGCGGCTGGAGGCGGTCCCCGCGGACCTCCAGGACGTCGCGCCCGGGGCCACGGGGATTGCCAGCTCCGCCCCCATTCTCTCCGAGGTGGTCGTCGAGCAGGTGCGCGCCGACCTGCTCACCGGCGAGGTGGTCGCCGTGCCGGTGGCGCTGCTGATCATGGTCGTCGTCTTCGGCGGCTTCCTCGCCGCCGGCCTGCCGCTCGTCGGCGCCCTGGCCTCCATCGCCGGCGGGCTGGGCGTGCTGCTCGCGATGACCTACGCGATCGACATCGACTCCTTCGTCATCAACGTCGTCACCGTCCTCGGGCTGGGCCTGTCGGTGGACTACGGCCTGCTCATCGTCTCCCGGTTCCGCGAGGAGGCACACCGGCTCCAGGCGGGCCGCACCGGCGAGGAGGTCCCCACCGGGCGGCGGCGACGCCGCCGCCAGGGCGACGACGTCGTCGCCCTGGCCGTGCGGACCACGGTCGCCACGGCGGGCCGGACCGTCGTGTTCTCCGCGGTCACGGTGGCGCTCGCCATCGCGGGCCTGCTGCTCATGCGCCCGGAGGTGCTGCGCTCCATCTCCGTCTCCGGCGTCGCCGTGGTCCTGCTCGCCGTGCTCTCCGCCGTCACGCTCGTGCCCGCCCTGCTGACCGTGCTGGGCGAGCGCCTGATGCGCCCCTCCCTCCTCTCCCGGCTGCCCGGCATGCGGCGGGTCGTCAACGGCCTCGGGGACGTCGCGCCCCGCGAGGGCGCGTTCTCCTGGATCGCCCGACGGGTGCACGCGCACCCGTGGCTGGTGCTGGTCGGTGCGCTCGCCGTGCTGCTCGTGCTGGCCTCGCCGGTCACCGGGCTGCAGATGCGCAGCTCCACCACGGAGCTGCTGCCGTCGGACTCCGACCAGCGCGACTACATCGCGGTGCTCGCCGAGGACTACCCGGCCGCCGCCGCCCCGGAGGTCTCCGTGGTGGCCGCGGCCGACGCGCAGGAGGCGGCCGCCTGGGCGGAGGAGGTGCGCTCCGTGCCGGGCGTGACGGACGTGGGCCGGCCGACGCAGGTGGGCGAGTACTCCGTGCTCGACGTCTTCGTCGACACCGACGACGCAGGCGGCGCGGAGGCCGCGGCGGTGGCGGAGGACGTCCGGGCGCTGGACCCCGGGTTCGAGACCTGGGTGGTCGGCCAGGCCGCGAACCAGATGGACTTCAACGCCGCGCTGCTCGAGGGCCTGCCGCTCGCGGGCACGGTGATCGTGGTGGCGGTGTTCCTGCTCCTGTTCCTCATGACCGGCTCGGTCCTGGTGCCGCTGAAGGCCATCGTGGTCAACCTCCTCTCCCTCGCGGCCTCGCTGGGCGTGACGGTGTGGGTGTTCCAGGAGGGCCACGGTGCCGGCCTGCTCGGCTTCACGCCGCTGCCCGGGCTGGAGTCCTACGTGGTGGCCGTCGTCGTGGCGTTCGGGTTCGGGCTGGCCATGGACTACGAGGTGTTCCTGCTCTCCCGGATCAAGGAGCACTGGGACGCCGGGCTCGGCAACGACGAGGCCGTGGAGCTGGGGCTGCAGCGCTCCGGGCGGATCATCACCTCCGCGGCGCTCATCATCGTCGCCGTCTTCGCCGGCTTCGTCGCCGGGGACCTCATCGTCATCAAGCAGGTCGGCGTCGCGCTGGCCGTCACCGTGGCCGTGGACGTCACCCTCGTGCGCATGCTGCTCGTGCCGGCCACGATGACGCTGCTCGGGCGGTGGAACTGGTGGGCGCCGGCGCCGTTGCAGCGCCTCTACACCCGCCTCCGGCTCGACCACTGACGCGCGTCCTAGGCTCTGCGCTCGTGCCCTTCCTGGTCGACCTGACCCCGCTGCGGGTCAACGCCCCCTACCGACGGCTGTGGACCGGGTTCACGCTCTCCGGCATCGGCACCCAGCTGGCGACGACGGCGATCGGCCTGCAGGTGTACGAGATGACCGGCAGCTCCTTCTCGGTCGGGCTCGTCGGCGTCTTCGCCCTCGTGCCGATCGTGCTGCTGCGCCTGTACGGCGGGGCGCTGGTGGACTTCCACGACCGGGGCACCGTCGCGCTCCTCGCCGGCGCCGTGCTGTGGGCAGCGGCGATCCTCAACACGGTGCAGGCCTGGGCGGGGAACACCAGCCCCTCGGTGCTCTACGCCCTGGTCGCGCTGCACAACGCCGGGTTCGCCGTCGTCAGCCCGGCTCGGTCCTCGATCTACCCGCGGCTGCTGGAGCCGACTTCTGCGCCATGGTCCTGGCCCACCCGCGGGCGCTGTTCCCCGCCGTCGCGCTCGTCGCGTTCGGGGGCGGAGCCGCAACCGTCGGGGTCATGAGCGCCGCCATCGCCGTGGGCGCCATGGCGGTGATGCTCTTCTCGGGCCGCCTCGGGCAGGTGGTGCACCAGGGCCGCACGGTGGTCGTCGCGGTGGCGCTGTGGGGCGTGGCGGTCGTCGGCCTCGGGCTCACGGTGCTGCTCGCCGGCCGGGTGCTCGACCCCGCGCACGCGCTGTGGGCTGCGGCCGTGTGCCTGGCGTGCGCCGGCGGCGGGCGGCCCGCGGCTCGGCGACCTCGTCGCGGGCTCGGTGGCCACGTGGTGGACCGAGTGGGGCGCCATCGCGGGAGGCGGTGCGGCCTGCGTCGCCGCGGTCCTGGCGCTGGCGCGCTGGCAGCGCGGCTTCCTGCGCCACGACGCGCGGCACCCGACCCCGTAGCCGCCGGACTCCCGGCGGCTACGGGGTCGGCGCAAGGTCCCCGCGCCGGCTCGGCAGCCGGGGCTCCCGGCGATGGCTCACCCGGCGGCGTCGCGCAGCGCCCGAGCGGCCTGCGCCGCCGAGCCGACGTCCTCCGGTCCCACCGGGCCCGCGGCCGCCGCGAGCCGCTCCTGGTACCGCATCATCGCGATGACGCGGCCCGCGGAGGCGTCCACCTTCTCCCGGCTGAGGGTGCCGTCCTTGATGGCGGCGACGACGCCGGCGTGGGCGACGGCGTTGTCGGCCGGGTTGAGCAGCAGGTCGGCGCCCGCCCGCAGGGCCGTCACGGCCACGTCGCCCGCGTCGCCGAACGCGTTCAGCGCGCCCATGCCGAGGCTGTCGGTGACGGTCACGCCGGCGAAGCCCAGCTCCTCGCGCAGCACCCGGTACGCCTCGGGCGAGAGCGACGCCGGGGTGCCGGGGTCCCAGGCCTGGACGTCCACGTGCGCGAGCATCACCATCGGCACGCCCGCCTCGACGGCGGCTGCGAAGGGCGGCAGGTCGCGCGCGGCGAGCTCCCGCTCGGTGGCGGGCTGGACGGGCAGCGCGTCGTGGGAGTCGGTGGTCAGCGCCCCGTGCCCGGGGAAGTGCTTCACCGCCGGCAGGACGCCGCCGTCGAGGAATCCCCGCTGGGCGGCGACGACGGCGGGCGCGACGACGTCCGGGTCCTCCCCCGCGGAGCGGGAGCCGATGGTGACGTCCTGGCCGGGCACGGTCACGTCCGCGACGGGCGCCCAGTCGACGGTGACGCCCGACGCGCGCAGCTCGGTGGCCATGGCCCGGTAGGCGTCGGTCACGACGGCGGGGTCGCCCGCGGCGCCGGCGGCGGCGAAGGGCGGGAACGTCGTCCACGGGCCGACGTCGCCGGACATGCGCTGGACCGCGCCGCCCTCGTTGTCCGTGCTGACCAGGCCGGGCCAGTCGCGCCCGTCAGCGGCGACGGCGGCGTGCACGCCCTCGGACAGCGCGAGCACCTGCTCGAGGCCCGCCACGCTGCTGCCCGTGACCATCACCCCGGCGAGGTGCAGGTCGGCCACCAGGTCGGCGGCCGTCTGCGGGTCCGTGCCGTGCAGGCGCCCGACGATGAGCTGGCCGGCCACCTCCTCCGCCGTCATCCGCGAGGCCCGCCCGGTCGCGGCGGCGACCTCCGCCGCCGTGGGTCCCCACGGGTTCTCCGGCTCGGCCGGCGTGGTCTCCGCGGGGGCGGGCGCAGTGCCGGCGCCGGGCGCCCCCGGCGCGCTCCCACCGGGCAGCAGCTGCCAGAGCACCGTCGCGACGGCCACGCAGGCGAGCGCGGCGACGGCGACGGCCCAGCGGCGTCGCCCACGCCCCGCCCCGCTGCCGCCGCGAGTGCCGGCCCGGTCGCCGGCGCCGTGCCAGGGCCCGGGAGCTCCGTGCGCGCTCACGGCCGCGGCCCCAGGTTCTCGATCCGGTGCGCGGTGACGAAGCCGAGCCGCTCGTAGACCCGCCGGGCGGCGTCGTTGTCGGACCAGATCCCCAGGTGCACCACGGGCCCGAGGGCCAGGCCCCACCGGGTGAGCGCCGCGGTCATCGCGGCGGCGACGCCACGGCGGCGGTGCGCCGGCACCACGGCCACGGCCTGCAGGTGCACGCCGGCGCCCCGGGCGCGGTCGGCCTCGTGCGGCACGGAGGCCGCGGCGACGCCGGCCAGGTGGCCGTCGGCCGTGTAGCCCCACCACGACTCGGCCTCGTCGCCAGGGTGGGCGCCGCGCTCGGGGTATGCCTCGGCCAGGCAGGCGTGGACCCGGGCGAGCCGGTCCGCGCCGGTGACCTCGGCGACGTGCTCCTCGCCCGCCCGGCGCGCCGGCGGCTCGGTCGCGGCCATCCACTCCCATGGCCGGCCGGGCCGGTAGCCCAGCCGCTCCCGCGCGGCCGCGGGGACCAGGTCCCAGGTGCCGCGGGTGAGCATCACGTGCCCGACCGGCGGGACGTCCGCGGCCGCGAGCAGCGGCGCCAGGGCGGCGGGCTCGCCGAGGCCGACGAGCATGCCGCGGCCGTCGCGGGGCACGTGCACCAGCGCCGCGTCGTCGGCCGCCCACGTGCGGGCGGGCCGCCACCGCGGCGCGTTCGCACGCCAGAACGGCCAGCGAGCGAGGTGGTCATCGCCCGCCGGCCGCGCCGTCGCGACGGGTGCCCCGTCAGTGCCGGCCACGCGGTCCGTCCGCCCGGCGCGGGGGTCCGTCGCCGGCCTTCCCCGCCGTCCGCCGGGGCGTCACTCGGCGTCCGCCGTCTTCGGCTTGGCGTCCACCCCGGCCTCCTTGCGCTGCTGGGCCGTGATCGGCGCCGGGGCCTGGGTCAGCGGGTCGTACCCGCCGCCGGACTTCGGGAACGCGATGACGTCGCGGATGGAGTCGGAGCGGGTGAGGAGGGAGACGATGCGGTCCCACCCGAAGGCGATGCCACCGTGCGGCGGGGCGCCGAACTTGAAGGCGTCGAGGAGGAAGCCGAACTTCTCCTGCGCCTCTGCCTTGTCGATGCCCATGACGGAGAAGACCCGCTCCTGCACGTCGCGGCGGTGGATACGGATCGACCCGCCGCCGATCTCGTTGCCGTTGCAGACGATGTCGTAGGCGTAGGCCAGCGCCTCGCCCGGCGACTGCTCGAAGCGGTCGACCCACTCCGGGGTCGGGGAGGTGAAGGCGTGGTGGACGGCGGTCCAGGTGCCGTGCCCGACGGCGACGTCGTCGTCCTCGCCCGCGGGCTTGAACAGCGGCGCGTCGACGACCCACACGAACGACCAGGCGCCGGAGTCGATGAGGCCCGCGCGGCGGCCGATCTCCAGGCGCGCGGCGCCGAGCAGGGCGCGGGCGTCCGAGGCGCGGCCGGCGGCGAAGAAGACGGCGTCGCCGGGCTCGGCTCCGGCGGCGGCGGCCAGGCCCTCCCGCTCGGCGTCGGAGATGTTCTTCGCGACCGGGCCGCCGAGGGTGCCGTCCTCGGCGACGGTGACGTAGGCGAGACCCTTGGCCCCGCGCGACCTCGCCCAGTCCTGCCAGGCGTCGAAGGCGCGTCGCGGCTGGGAGGCGCCGCCGGGCATGACGACGGCCCCGACGTAGGAGCTCTGGAAGACCCGGAACGGGGTGTCCTTGAAGTACTCGGTGAGGTCGGTCAGCTCGAGCCCGAAGCGCAGGTCGGGCTTGTCGGTGCCGTACTTCTCCATCGCGTCCCGGTAGGTCATGCGGGCGATGGGCCGGGGGATCTCGTGGTCGATGAGCTTCCACAGCTCGGCCAGGACCTCCTCGGCGACGGCGATGACGTCGTCCTGGTCCACGAAGCTCATCTCGACGTCGAGCTGGGTGAACTCGGGCTGGCGGTCGGCGCGGAAGTCCTCGTCGCGGTAGCAGCGGGCGATCTGGTAGTACCGCTCGATCCCGGCCACCATCAGCATCTGCTTGAACAGCTGCGGGGACTGGGGCAGGGCGTACCAGCTGCCGGGCGAGAGGCGCGCCGGCACGAGGAAGTCGCGGGCGCCCTCGGGGGTGGACCGGGTGAGGGTGGGCGTCTCGATCTCCACGAAGTCGTGGCCGTCGAGCACCCGGCGCGCGGCCTGGTTGACCTTGGCGCGCAGGCGCAGGGCGTGCTGCGGGGCCTTGCGGCGCAGGTCCAGGTAGCGGTACTTCAGCCGGACCTCCTCGCCCACCTGACCTTCCTCGGCGTGCTCGGAGACCTGGAAGGGCAGCGGCGCGGCGGCGTTGAGCACGTCCACCCCGTTAGCGATGACCTCGATCTCCCCGGTGGGCAGGTTGGGGTTGGCGTTGCCCTCGGGGCGGGCGGCGACCTCGCCGGTCACCTGCAGGACGTACTCGCTGCGCAGGCCGTGCGCGACATCCTCGTCACGGATGACGACCTGGGCGATGCCCGAGGCGTCGCGCAGGTCGATGAAGGCGACGCCGCCGTGGTCGCGGCGGCGGTCGACCCAGCCGGTGAGGGTGACGGTGGTGCCGATGTCGCTGGCGCGCAGGGATCCTGCGGTGTGGGTGCGGAGCACGGGGTTCCTTCCGGTTCTCGACGGGCGCACCGCTAGACGGGCGGGCGCTCCAGCGATCCTAGTTGCCCCGACACGCCGTGCCGGCGACCCGCGATCGCCACCGGTGGCGGGGGTGGGCCATGACCGGGGCGGTGGCCGTGGCGACGAGCTGGGCTTGGTCTTCCCCGCGCCGGCGGTGCTGGTGCTGCAGTCCACCCCCGCGGCCGAGCACGGCAGGTCTGCTCGTCGCTGCAGATCTCCGACGCCCTCGGCGCCGCGGTCTCGCCGTCGCGGGCGCGCTGTTCATCGCGCTCGTGGCTCAGGGGGCTGTCGCCTACCTCGCCGGGCTGCTGCTCGCCGTCGCGCTGGGCCAGCTCGCCGCGCTGGCCGGTGCGCGGGCGTCGTCGCCCGGACCCCGACCTCCTCCGCGGCTCAGCCGCTGTTGGCTGTCGTCGCGCGTGGTGCCGCGCCGAGCTCCGCGCTGATCTTCCGGGCCCACTCGGCCACCGCACCGAAGTCCCGGAAGTCCCCGATGGGCACACGCAGCGCGTGCACCCGGGCTCGCTCGGCGTACGTCAGCCGGTGCTTGTCCACGCGGCCGTCGAACACCCTGTGCTCGCGCGGACGGACGGTACGCACGACCTCGTCGATCGCGATCTCCTGGTTCAGCCACGGGGCGTACCCCGGCGGCCCCGAGGAGAACAACCACACGTCCCGGGCCGCGAGCTCGGGCCCCAGCCGCTGGACGAAGTCGTAGGCGGCCGGGAGCCAGCCGCCGGCGTACACGGCGCTGCCCAGCACCACGGCGTCCACCTCCGCCAGCTCCGTGACCTCGGCCGGGTCCCTGACCTCGACGTCGTGGCCGGCTGCCGCGAGGTCCCGGGCCACGGCCGCGGCGATCTCCGCGGTTCCGCCGTGCCTGCTGGCCGCCGTGACGAGCACCTTCATCGTGCGCCCCTCTCCCCCGGTGCAAGGGTGCCTGGAAACGCTGCGCGGCGCGCGGGCAACGACGGGTGATGTTTCGCCGATGTGGCGGGCAGCCGGTGTCCCGCGCCGCGCGACGACGGCCTGCCGCACGCGGCGGCGGCGAAGCGCCGGGCACGGTGCGGGTGCTGTGCGGGACGTCACCACCTCTGCCCTGTCGCGCCCGCCGCCTGCACCGATACTCTGGGGGCTCCTGGAGTGCCTGACGACCGCCCAGGCCCCGTGCGGATGTTCGCGCAGGTGGGGCCACGACGTGCGGATCGGTGGGTCGCCGACCTGGCGCCACCACCCACACTCCGCTGACGATGGGTTCCTCCGTGACCACGCTCTCCCCCGACCATGCCCTGACGCGCCCGGACGCCGGCACGACCGCCGACGCCGAGGCCCACGAGTCCACCCCGACCGGTGCGGCCGACGCCGTCGCCGAGGAGGCCGCGCAGGCGCCCTTCGTGACCTTCGCCGACCTGGGCCTGCCCGCGCAGCTCCTCGACGCGGTCTCCGACCTCGGCTTCACCACGCCCACCGACATCCAGGCCGAGGCCATCCCGGTGCTGCTGGCGGGGCGCGACGTCGTCGGCATCGCGCAGACCGGTACCGGCAAGACGGCGGCGTTCGGCCTCCCGCTGCTGGCCGAGGTCGACCCGGCGCGCCGCGCGGTCCAGGCCCTCGTGCTCAGCCCCACCCGCGAGCTCGCCATGCAGGTCTCCGACGCGATCGCCTCCTTCGCGCACCGCACCCGCGACCTGCGGGTGCTGCCGGTCTACGGCGGCTCGAGCTACACCCCGCAGCTGCGGGCCCTGAAGGACGGCGCGCAGGTCGTGGTCGGCACCCCCGGCCGCGTCATGGACCTCATCGAGCGCGGCGCCCTGGACCTGGGCGAGCTGCGCTTCCTCGTGCTGGACGAGGCGGACGAGATGCTGCGCATGGGCTTCGCCGAGGACGTCGAGGTCATCGCCTCCCACGTGCCCGCCGTGCGGCGCACCGCGCTGTTCTCCGCCACGATGCCCGCCGCGATCAAGAAGGTCGCCGCGACGTACCTCACCGACCCGGTCCGGGTCGCCGTCACCCGCCCGGCCTCGACGGTGTCCAACATCCACCAGACGTACGCGGTCGTGCCGTTCCGCCACAAGGTCGGCGCTCTCGCCCGCGTCCTGGCGACCTCCCCCGCGGACGCGGCGATCGTCTTCGTCCGCACCAAGGGCACCGCCGAGGACGTCGCGCTCGAGCTCGCCGGCCGCGGCATCCAGGCCGCGGCGCTCTCCGGCGACGTGGCCCAGAAGGAGCGCGAGCGGCTCGTGGAGCGCCTGCGCAGCGGGTCCCTCGACGTCCTCGTCGCCACCGACGTCGCCGCGCGCGGCCTCGACGTCGAGCGCATCGGCCTCGTGGTCAACTTCGACGTGCCCCGCGAGACGGACGCCTACGTGCACCGGATCGGCCGCACCGGCCGGGCGGGGCGCACCGGGACCGCCCTGACCTTCCTGACCCCGCGCGAGCGCGGCCGCCTCCACCAGATCGAGAAGGCGACCGGCTCGACCCTCGAGGAGGTGTCGCTGCCCTCCCCCGCGGACGTCTCGCGCCACCGCGCCGAGCAGCTCTTCACGCAGGTCGCCGCCCGGCACGAGGCCGGCCGCCTGGAGATGTACCGCGACGCCGTCGCGGCCTACGCCGAGGAGTCCGGCCTGGACCCGGCCGCGGTGGCCGCCACGCTCGTCGCCCTGGCCGTCGGCGACGAGGGGCCGCGCTCCCGTGACGACGAGGCCGCGCAGCAGCGCGTGCGCCGCGAGGAGGACGTGGACGAGAACGGCGAGTTCATCGCCGCGAGCTTCGACGCGGGCTTCGCCCCCAAGACCTCGCACGGTCGCGGCGCGGCCGAGCGCGGCGGGCGCCGCCCCCGCGTCGCCGGGGCGCGCTACCGCGTCGAGGTCGGCCACAAGGACGGCGTGCAGCCCGGCGCCATCGTCGGCGCGATCACCGGCGAGGGCGGGCTGAACGGCTCCGACCTGGGCAAGATCGACATCTTCCCGAGCTTCTCCCTCGTGGAGATCAGCGGGGACCTCTCGCCCGAGACGGCGCGCCGCATCGGCGCCGCCCGGGTCGCCGGCCGCGCGCTGCGCATCCGCCCGGACGAGGGCCCGCGCAGCGGCGGGGACCACAAGCCGATGCGCGCCAAGAAGCACTCCGACGGCCCCGGCCGCTGGGACAACGGCCGCGACGAGCGTCCCGGCCGCGTTGACCGCGGCCTGCGGCCCTCGCGCCCCGCCTACGGCGCCCGCCGCCCCGGGCGCTGAGCGAGCCGGTCAGCGGGCTCCGGCCCCGCTGACGGCGCCCCGAGAACGCCCCTCCGTCGAACGCGACGACGGAGGGGCGTTGTCACCTCGAACGTCTGCGCCGACATAGAACTCCGGGGTGTTCTACCTCGGGCCTGATGTTCTATGTCGGCGGCGGACCGCTATCCGCCGCCGCGCCCGGCAGGCGAGTGACCGCCCACGCTGCCCGCCGTCGCGGGCGCCTCAGCGCATGAGCGCGACGAGCGCCTCGCGGAACCGCGCGTAGCGGGCGAGCTCGGCCTCCAGGGGCGTGATGAGCTGCTCGCGCACGGTGGTGTCGACGACGTCCCGCAGCCGGCGCTCCACGCGCCGGGCGCGCCGTCTGCCGCCCACCCGGGCGGCGACGGCGCCGACGAGCGCCAGCACCAGTCCCACGACGACGCCGCCGGCGAGCAGCGCCGTGGGCCACGGGACCGGGCCCGCCATCGGCGTGACCGGCTCCGGCAGCTGGAGGTACGCCATCGCGAACAGGACGCCCAGCCACGCCGCGCCCGCGAGGGCGGCGAACAGGAACAGCCACTGCAGCACACCCAGCGCCCGCCACCACAGCGGCTCGCGGGCCTGCTCCAGCTCCGTCCCGGCGACCCGCTGGTCCAGGGTGTCGACCAGGGCGGGGACGCGCGAGGCGATGTCCTCGGCCACGTCGGCCCGCCACCGGTCCGGCAGGCGGCTGGTGGCCGTCGCGGTGACCGCGTGCGCGGCGGAGCGGACCGCGGCCTCCTGCACGGGCGTGGGGCCCGGCAGCGACGTGCGGACCAGCCGCGGGTCCTCCACCGGCGTGCCCAGGTGCAGGCGCTTGAGGGGGTCCGGCCGCAGCCGGGCCAGCCACCGCACGGGCGGCCAGCCCACGTGCCGGCGCGCCGCGCGCACGTAGGACGCGCGGGTCGCGTCCCGCACGGCCTCCACGCCGGCGGCCCGGGCGGCCGCCGCGCTCAGCCGGGCGGTCGTGCCGCCCTCCACCGCCGTGGGCGCCTCGGGCACGTCCGCCGCGCCGCCGCCCGGCCCGCCGCCCACGGCGCCGTCGGTCGCGGCGCGGGCCAGCTCGGCCGCACTCGTGCGCACGTCCGCCGCGAGGCGAAGCTGCGCCGCCCTGGTCGTGGCCGCGACGGCGGCGATCCGCTCGCGCAGCTCCGCGACCCCCGTGCCCTCCCGGGCCGAGGCCGCCAGCACGTCGACCGAGTCGAGCCCGTCCCGCTCCAGCAGCCGCCGCAGGTCGCCGACCACGCCGTCACGCTCCGGGGCGTCGAGGGTGTCGATCTGGTTGAGCACCACGAGGGTGACGTCCGCGTGCGCGGCCATCGGCGCGAGGTAGTCCCGGTGGACGATCGCGTCGGCGTACTTCTGCGGGTCGAGGACCCACACGAGCACGTCCACCCGCCCGGCCATGCGGGAGGCGATCTCACGGTGGTCGGCGGCGGTGGAGTCGATGTCCGGCAGGTCCAGGAGCACCAGCCCGTCCGGGCCGCCCGGCGCGGCGGTGCGTTCGGGCACGCCGAGCCAGTCCAGCAGGTCCGCCGCGTCGTCGGGCCCCCACACCGCGGCGAGCGGCCGCTGCGTGGTCGGGCGGCGGGCGGCGACGCGGGCCACCTCCCGGCCCACCAGGGCGTTGAACAGCGAGGACTTGCCCGAGCCGGTCGCACCGAGGAGCGCCACGACGGTCCGGCCGGTGGCGAGGTTCTGCCGCTGCTCCGCCCGCAGCACCAGCGCGCGGGCGCTCTCCACCGCCGGGGAGGGCAGGTGGTCGTGGGCGAGCTCGACCGCCTCGCGCAGCCGCTGGAGGTCCTGCGGCAGGGTCTGCGCGGGATCGTCCCCGCGCCGGCGCAGCCTCACAGCCCCGCCTCCACCCGGCGGGCCGCCCGCACGGCGGTGACGGCGCCGGCGATGCGGTCCGGCGCCTCCGGGTCGACGGCGAGCTCGGCCAGCGCCTCCCGGTAGGCGGCGGCCTGCGCGGCGAGGTACTCCCCGGCGCGCCGGTGCAGGTCCACCCGGGCGGCGCGGGCCATCTTCCGCACCGCGTCGTCGCCGAACACCGCCTCGAGGAGCTTCTGCGCGACCACCGCGGTGCCGCCGGCGATCGCGATCTCGGCGCCGGTGAGGCCGGCGGTGGAGGCGAAGATGACCACCATCAGCGCGATCGCCAGGCCGTTGACGCCGAAGGAGAGCACCCGGGCGGTGAACCGCTTGTCCGCGCCCTCCTCGCGCACCATCGACAGCAGGTCGCCCTGCCAGCCGCGCACCTGGGCGGAGGCCTGGTCCACGAGCTCGGGCTCGGGGGTCAGCCGCCCCGTGGCCGCGGCCAGCACGGCCCGCGCGCCCGGCTCGAGCCGCCAGGCGTGGTCGACGTCGGCGGCGGCGCGCTCGGCCTCCGCGACGAGGAGGGTCTGCAGGCCGGTCTCGATCGCGACCTCCACCTGCTCGGTCGGGGCGGGCCGGCCCTTGAAGAAGGCGCCCACGCGGTCGCGCAGCCGGCCCACCTGGGCCTCCACCGACCGGAAGAACTCCCCAGTGCCGACGAACTCTTGCCACCGGGCGAGCACCTCCCCGCGCAGCATCGCGCCGTCGGCGGTGGCGTCCATGATCCGGGCGTGCGCGTGCGCGTAGGCCTCGTCCACCTGGGCCGCCAGCGCGTTCGCCGCGGCCACCTGGGTGTGGGCGGCCTCGCCCACGGCCGAGGCCCGCGCCAGGGCGCCGTCCACGGCGCCGCCCAGGGTCTGCCGGGCCACCGAGCCCCGCGAGCCGGCGTCCTCCGCGATGCCGTGCAGCCACGCCCGCAGCGGGGCGACATCCTCGGGGGGCAGCAGCCCGTCCCGGTCCAGCGTCGTCTCGCCGATGACGAACAGCGGCGCCCGCCCCAGGCCCTCCTCCTCGAGCCGGGCGGCCAGGTCCTGGCGCACCTCCGCGCTGACCCCGGCGGGCACCCGGTCCAGCACGACGGCCACGACGATGCGGCGGGCGGCGGCCTCGGTCAGCAGCGCCCACGGCACGGCGTCGCCGTAACGGGCGGCGGTGGTGACGAACACCCACAGGTCGGCGGCGGCGAGGAGCTGGTTGGCGAGCTGGCGGTTCTCGGCGACGACCGAGTCGATGTCGGGCGCGTCGAGCAGGGCCAGGCTGGGCGGCAGCGCCGCCCCCGCGCGCAGCTCCAGCTCGTGGTGGGCGCCCTCGCCCAGGGCGGGGGTGGGCGGCGAGCCGGGCGCGACGCGCACCCGGGCGAGGCCGGGCAGGATCCGGTCGTCGGTGAACCAGGCGGCGTCGTCGGGGTGGTGCACCAGCAGCGGCCGGCGGGTGGTGGGCCGGATCGCGGAGGCGACCGACACGTGCTCGCGCAGCAGCGAGTTCACCAGCGTGGACTTCCCGGCCCCCGTGGAGCCGCCGACCACGGCCAGCAGCGGCGCCTCGAGCTGCTCGTAGCGCGGGATGATGTAGTCGGCGAGCTGGTCGAGCACCTCCTGCCGCTCGGCGCGCGCCGCGGCGGCGCCCTCGACGTCGAGCGGCAGGCGGACGCCGGCCAGGACCTCCCGCAGGCCCGTCAGGGCCCCCAGGACGGCGCGGGCGCCTTCGCCCTGGCCGGCGGGCAGGCTCATCGGGGTCCCGCCCCTTCCGTCACCGGCTGCGCGGCGGGCTTCGCCGCACCCGCGGCCAGCACCCGCGGCCACAGGTCCTCCGCCGGCGGGGCCCAGGCGCCGGCGTCGGCCGGCACCTGCTCGCCGGAGCGGATGTCCTTGACCTCGTCCCCGTCCTCGCCGGGGAACCAGACGAAGGGGATGCCGCGCCGGTCCGCGTAGCGGATCTGCTTGCCGAACTTCGCCGCCGTGGGCGCGACGTCCGTGGGGATGCCCCGCGCCCGCAGGGCACGCGCCACCCGGTCGCTGGCGCGGCGGTGCTCCTCGTCTGCGACCGCGACGAGGACGGCGGTGGGCACCGGGCGCGTCGCTGTCGCGAGGTCGTCGCCGAGCACGCGAGCGAGCAGCCGGGAGACACCGATCGACAGGCCGACGCCGGGGTAGGTGCGCTTGCCGTCCGAGGCGAGCGAGTCGTACCGGCCGCCCGAGCAGATGGAGCCGAGGTTCTCGTGCCCGAGCAGCGTGGTCTCGTAGACGCTGCCGGTGTAGTAGTCCAGCCCGCGGGCGATCTTCAGGTCAGCGACCACGGTGCCCGGCCGCAGGTCCTGCGCGGCCTCAAGCAGCGCGACGAGCTCGCCCAGGCCCTCGTCGAGCAGGTCGGAGCGCTGCCCGAGCGCCAGGACCTGATCGGCTACCGAGGCGTCGATCGCGGAGATCGAGGCCAGCTCGAGCGCGTGCGCGGCCTGCTGGGGCGTCGCGCCCGCCTCCTCCTCCAGGGCGACGGCGACCGCCTCCGGGCCGATCTTGTCGAGCTTGTCGATCACGCGCAGCGCCGCCTCGACTTCCTCCAGGCCGATGGCCTCGTAGAAGCCCTGGGCCACCTTGCGGTTGTTGACGCTGATGCGCACCGGCGGAACGGGGAGGGCCTCCAGCGCCTCGGCCATCACCAGCGGCAGCTCGACCTCGTAGTGGAACGGCAGGGTGTCGGCGCCCACGACGTCGATGTCGGCCTGGGTGAACTCGCGGAACCGGCCGTCCTGGGGGCGCTCCCCGCGCCACACCTTCTGGATCTGGTACCGCTTGAAGGGAAACGCGAGCTGGCCGGCGTGCTCGAGGACGTACCGGGCGAACGGCACCGTGAGGTCGAAGTGCAGGCCGAGCTGGCGGTCCGGGCCCGTCTCGGCGCCGCCCTCCTCGGCGTCCTCCTGCAGGCGGCGCAGGAGGTAGACCTCCTTGGACGTCTCGCCCTTGCGCAGGAGCTGGCTCAGGGGCTCGACGGCGCGCGTCTCGATCTCGGCGAAGCCGTGCAGCTCGAACGTGCGCCGCAGGCTGTCGAGGACGGAGCGCTCGACGACGCGGCCGTCGGGCAGCCACTCGGGGAAACCGGACAGGGAAGACGCACGTGCCATGAGGCCGATCTTCCCATCCCGCCGCCCGCCCGGGCGATTCGGCCCGCCGGGAGACCCCGCCGGGCGTGCAGGTCGAGTGCCGGACGTGCACGCACGCGCCGGGCGTGCACGCCGCTCGGCGGACGCCGGGCGTCGCCTCGCTCAGCGCGTGCCGAGCGCCTCGCGGAGGTACGGGTTGGTGGCGAGCTCGTGGGCGAGCACCGTCGCGGGGCCGTGGCCCGGCAGCAGCACGGTGGCGGGGGGCAGCGCGCGACCGAGAGTGCGCAACGTCGAGGCCATCTCCTTCTCGTCCCCGCCGGGCAGGTCCGTGCGGCCCATGGAGCCGGCGAAGATCACGTCGCCGCACAGCCCGACGGTGTACGTCCCGTCGGCGTCCGGTTCCGCACCGTCGGGCAGCACGCCCGGCGCGTCCACCGGCCCGCGCACGAGCAGCACGACCGAGCCCTCGGTGTGGCCGGGGGCGGGGACCGCCCGCACCGGCACGCCGGGGACGAGCTCGGCTCCGCCGCCGCTCAGCAACGCCCCGGGGATCGGGGCCGCGCCGGGCGGGCGGCGCCACGGGGTGCCCGCGAGCTGCGCGAACATGGGCCCGAGCTCGGGCCCGAGGGCGCCGGCCGGGTCGTCCAGCCGGTAGAGGTCGGGAGCGGCCGCGTAGACCGGCGCGTCGCCCGCCACCTCCGCGGCGTCCCACAGGTGGTCGGCGTGCCCGTGCGTCAGCACCACGGCCCCCACGGTCAGGCGGTGGCGGGCCAGCAGCTCGGCCACCGGGCCGGCGGCACCGGCGCCCGGGTCGACGACGACGGCCGGCCGGCCCTCCCCGCTCGCCACGACGTAGCAGTGGGTCTCCAGGGCCGGCGCGGTGACGCGGAGCAGCAGCATGGGGGTCAGGCTATCGGCGCCGCGCGCCGCCCCCGCGCCACGCCCGGACGGCCGGGCTTTTCGGAATGCGGTGTGATCCTGGTCGCTCCATTCCCTAGACTGAGGACCTCACCACGCCCCCGCCCGGCGGGGGCGCGCGCCCGCCGGGCACGCGCACGCGTGATGGGGCCTCCACGGCGCGCCGCGCGAGGCGCACGACGAGAACGGTGTGGCACCTGCCAACCCCGTCACGATGAAGGAGCGGCATCCAGTGACCGAGCAGTCCAGCCCCAGCGACATCCGCGACGACCGCGCCGACCAGCCGACCGAGGGTGCCGAGGCGGACGTGGTGCCCGCGGCGGGCGCGGTCGGGCGGCCGGAAGCCGTCACCGACCCCGCAGAGCCGGGCACCGAGGCCATCCAGCCGCCCGCCGGCGACGCCGTGCAGCCGCCGGTCGACGACGCCGTGCAGCCGCCGGTCGACGACGCCGTCCGGCCGCCGGTCGACGACGCCGTCCGGCCGCCCGCCGGGGGCGCGACGCAGACGCCGGTGGACACCTCTGCTGAGGAGCCGGTGGAGGCCGCGACCCAGCCGCAGCTGGAGAATGCCGAGCCGGCGGCCGACGCCGCGCCCAGCCCGACGCCGGCCCCGGCGGCCGAGGCCCCCGCCGCCGCGCCGGACGCACCTGCCGCCGCACCCGAGGCGCCCGCCGCCCCCGCGCCCACGGACGCCGCGACGCCGTCCCCGGCGGCGCCCGAGACCGCCGCCCCCGAGACCGCGCCCGAGACCGCCGCCCCCGAGACCGCGCCCGCACCGCGCCCCACACCGCGGGCGTTCGCCCGCCCCGCCGGGCGCCCCCGGGTGCCCGCCGCGCCGGAGGTCGCCGCGCCCGTCACGCCGCCCGTGGACCCCCACGACGCCGCCGAGGCCGCCGCCTGGGGCCGCGTGGACGACGACGGCACCGTGTGGGTGCGCGAGGCGACCGGCGAGCGGGTGGTCGGCCAGTACACCGGCGCGGACCGCGAGGAGGCGCTGGGGTTCTACGTCCGCCGCTTCCTCGACCTGCAGGCGCAGGTCGCCCTGTTCGAGGCGCGGCTGCCGCAGCTCTCCGCCAAGGAGATCGACCAGACCATGGCCACGCTGACCGAGGCGCTCGCCGAGCCCACGGCGGTCGGCGACCTCGACGCCCTGCGGACGCGGCTGGACCAGCTCCGCGCCGTCGCCGAGCAGCGTCGGGAGCAGGCCGCGGCCGAGCGCGAGGCCGCCCGGGCGCAGGCGCTGGCCGCCCGCACCGCCATCGTGGAGAAGGCGGAGAAGATCGCCGCGCAGGACCCGGCGAAGACCCAGTGGAAGCAGTCCGGCGAGCGGCTGCGCGAGCTGCTGGACTCGTGGAAGTCGGCCCAGCGCTCGGGCCCGCGTCTGGACCGCCCCACCGAGGACGCCCTGTGGAAGCGCTTCTCGCACGCCCGCACCGCGTTCGACCGGCACCGCCGCCAGTACTTCTCCGAGCTCGACGCGGCGCAGGCGCAGGTCAAGGCCGCCAAGGAGCTCCTCATCGCCCGCGCCGAGGAGCTCTCGAGCTCGACGGACTGGGGCCGCACGGCTGCCGCCTACCGCGAGCTGATGGACGAGTGGAAGGCCGCCGGCCGGGCGGCGCGCAAGGACGACGACGCCCTGTGGGCCCGGTTCCGCGCCGCCCAGCAGAGGTTCTTCGACGCGCGCAGCGAGCAGAACGCCCAGGTGGACGCCGAGTTCGCGGAGAACCTCAAGGTTAAGCTCGAGCTGCTGGAGCAGGCCGAGGCGCTGCTGCCGGTGACCGACGTCCGCGCCGCCAGGGCGGCCCTGCGCCCGATCCAGGACAGGTGGGACGAGGCCGGGAAGGTGCCGCGCTCGGAGGTCCAGCGCGTCGAGGGCCGCATGCGCGCGGTCGAGCAGGCGGTGCGGGACGCCGAGCAGGCCATGTGGCAGCGCACCGACCCCGAGAAGAAGGCCCGTGCCGAGGGCGCCGCGGCGCAGCTCGAGGCCGCGATCAGCGCCCTGGAGTCCGAGCTGGAGCAGGCCCGCGGCACCGGCGACGCCAGGCAGATCGCCGAGGCGGAGGCCGCGCTGCAGGCCCGCCGGGCGTGGCTCGACCAGGTCCAGCGCACCGCGCAGGACTGAGCCCGGGTCGCGCCGGGCGGCCGCCCGGAATCCCCGGCCGGCCGCGGAGGTTGGCGGTGGACGATGTCGCGTCTGAGTGAAGAGCTGGCCCGGGAGCAGGACCACCTCGACAAGCTGTACGCCCGGGTCGACCAGCTCCGGGCGGAGGTCGAGGCACAGCTGGGGCGGGTGCTGGATCACGCGGGGCGCAGGGCCCAGGACCTCCTCGAGCGGGACGCCCGCGCGGCTCACCTGGCGCAGCGCCGGGCGGCGCTGGACCGGGCCGAGAACGGCCTCTGCTTCGGCCGGCTCGACCGCGCCGACGGGTCGTGCACGTACGTCGGGCGCATGGGGTTGCGCTCCGCCCCGCCCGAGCGGCGGCCCCTGCTGCTGGACTGGCGCGCCCCGGGCGCGCGGGACTTCTACGCCGCGACGGCGGCCCGGAACAACGGCGTCGTGCGGCGGCGGCACCTGCGCACCGAGGGCCGCCGCGTCGTCGGCGTGGAGGACGAGCTGCTCGACCTTGTCCGCGCCCCCGACGGCGCTGCGCTCGTCGGCGAGGGCGCCCTCATGGCGGCACTCACCGCCCACCGCACCGGCCGGATGGGCGACGTCGTCGCGACGCTGCAGGCCGAGCAGGACGAGATCATCCGGATGCCGCCCTACGGTGCGCTGGTGGTCCAGGGCGGGCCGGGGACCGGCAAGACGGCCGTCGCCCTGCACCGGGCCGCGTACCTGCTCTACGCGCACCCGCTGATCGCGGAGCGCGGCGTGCTCGTGGTGGGCCCGAACGACACCTTCCTCGCCTACGTCGAGCAGGTGCTCCCCTCCCTCGGGGAGAGCCAGGTGGTCCTGACGACGGCCGAGGAGCTCTATCCCGGCGTCGTCCCCGCGCGGGAGGAGCCGGCCGCCGTCGCCCGGGTCAAGGGCCGTGCCGAGATGGCCCAGGCGATCGCGCGCGCCGTCCGCGCCCGGCAGGGCTCCGGGGACGGGGCGGACGTCACGTTCCAGGGCGACACCTACCACCTGGACGCCGGGACGCTGGGCGCCGCCACGCGCCGCGCCCGGGCCACCGCCCTGCCGCACAACGTGGCCCGGCGGGTCTTCCGCCGGGAGGTGCTCGACGCGCTCACCGGGCTCGTGGCGGACCACGACCGCGCGCTGCTGGAGCAGGTCGACGCCGGCCTGGAGGACGAGCTGCGCCGGCTGGACGCCGCGCTCGCACGGGAGGAGGACCTGCTGCCCGCCCGGGTGGGCGGCGCGGGGACCGAGGTCACGGGCACGGTGGCCGAGCACGAGCTGCCCCACCTGCGGCGCGAGCTGCTCGACGACCCGGGCGTCGCCGCGGTGCTCGAGGACCTGTGGCCGCTGCTGACGCCGGAGGCGCTGCTGGAGGACCTCCTCGCCGACCCGGAGCGGCTGCGGGCGGCGGCGGGCACGCTGGCGCCCGCGGACCGGGCGGCCCTGCGCCGGGACCGCGGCTCTGGCTGGACCGCCGCCGACGTCCCCCTCCTGGACGAGGCGGCGGAGCTCCTCGGCACGGACGACGGTGACGACGCCCGCGAACGGGCCCGGCGGGAGGAGGCCGTCCGGTACGCGCGGCGGGTGCTGGCCGCCGGGTCGGACAGCGACCTGCTGCCGTCGGTGACGGCGCGGGACCTCGCCGAGCGGTTCGCCGAGCGCGACACGCGCACGCTGGCGGAGCGGGCGGCCGCGGACCGCACGTGGACCTACGGGCACGTCATCGTCGACGAGGCGCAGGAGCTCTCCCCCATGGCGTGGCGCATGGTGGCGCGGCGGTGTCCGGCGACCTCGATGACGGTGGTCGGCGACCTCGCCCAGGGGGTGGCCGCGGCGGGCGCGGCGTCGTGGGAGGACGTCTTCGACCGGCTGCTGCCGGGGCGGTGGCGCAGCGTGACGCTGTCCGTCAGCTACCGGACGCCGCGGGAGGTCATGGCCGCCGCCGAGCCGGTCCTGCGGGCGCTCGACCCCGCCGCCGCGGCCCCGGCCTGCGTCCGGGCGGCGGGCGTCGAGCCCTGGCGCCGCGAGACCGACGCCGGCGCCCTCGCCGGGGCGGTGGTGGCGGCGGCCCGGGAGGAGGCCGCGACGCTGGCGGGCGGCAACCTCGCCGTCATCGCCCCGGGTCCCCGGGTGCCCGAGCTCGGGGCGGCCCTCGCGGGGGCGGTCCCGGGCGTCTCCTACGGCGACGGCCCGGACCTCAGGGCGCCCGTCACGGTGCTCACGCCCGACCAGGCGAAGGGGCTGGAGTTCGACGGCGTGCTGGTGGCCGACCCCGCCGGGATGCTGGCGGCGCCGCGCGGCCTGTCCGCGCTCTACGTGGCGATGACCCGCCCCACCCGGCGGCTCGGCGTCGTGCACGCCGGCCCGGTGCCCGGCGTGCTCGCGCACCTGCCGGCGTGCTGAGCGCGCGCCGGGCGTCGTCGCGCACCCGCGGGGGGCGCTGACCGGGCGGGCCCGCTCAGGGCGCCGGGGTGGGGGTGCTCCTGGTGCCGGTGACCCGGTAGGCGTCGAACACGCCGTCGATGCGGCGCACCGCGGCCAGCACGTGGCCGAGGTGGGACGGCTCGGCCATCTCGAAGACGAACTTGCTCAGCGCCACCCGGTCCCGGGACGTCGAGACCGACGCGGACAGGATGTTCACGTGGTTGTCCGACAGGACCCGTGTGACGTCGGAGAGCAGCGCGTTGCGGTCGAGCGCCTCCACCTGGATCTGCACCAGGAAGGTGCTCTGCGCGCGGGCCGCCCAGCTCACGCCCACCATGCGCTCGGGCTGGGCGCGCAGCCCGTCCACGTTGCCGCAGTCGGCGCGGTGCACCGAGACGCCCTGGCCGCGGGTGATGAACCCGACGATCGGGTCCCCGGGCACCGGGGTGCAGCACCGGGCGAGCTTGACCCAGATGTCGGTGTCCGACATGCCCTCGACGATGACGCCCGAGTCACCGGTGCGGTGCCGCGGCCGGTGCTCGCCGGGGACGGTGGCCTCGGCCAGGGTCTCCTCCGCGCCGGGCTCGCCGCCCATGGACTGCACGAGCCGGTGGACGACGTTGTTGGCCGAGACGTGGTTCTCGCCGATCGCCGCGTACAGCGCGGAGACGTCGGCGTAGCGCATCTCGGTGGCCAGCGCGGTGAGCGACTCGTGGTTCATGAGCCGCTGGATCGGCAGGTTCTGCTTGCGCATCGCCTTGGTCAGCTGCGTCTTGCCGGCCTCGATGGCCTCCTCGCGCCGCTCCTTGGTGAACCACGCCTTGATCTTGTTGCGGGCCCGCGGGCTCTTGACGAAGGACAGCCAGTCCTGGCTGGGCCCGGCGCCCTCGGCCTTGGAGGTGAACACCTCCACGGTGTCGCCGTTCTCCAGCGTCGAGTCCAGCGGCACCAGCCGGCCGTTGACGCGCGCCCCGACGGTGCGGTGGCCGACCTCGGTGTGCACGGCGTAGGCGAAGTCCACCGGCGTGGCGCCGGCGGGCAGCGCCATGACGTCGCCCTTCGGGGTGAAGACGTACACCTGCGAGCCGGACATCTCGTAGCGCAGGGAGTCCAGGAACTCGCCCGGGTCGGCGGTCTCGCGCTGCCAGTCCACCAGCTGGCGCAGCCACCCCATGTCGCCCGGCTCGGTGCCCCCGGACTTGGCGTTGGGGTTCTCCTTGTACTTCCAGTGCGCGGCGACGCCGTACTCCGCCCGGCGGTGCATGTCGTGCGTGCGGATCTGGATCTCCACCGGCTTGCCGCCCGTCCCCACCACGGTCGTGTGCAGCGACTGGTAGAGGTTGAACTTGGGCATGGCGATGTAGTCCTTGAACCGCCCCGGCAGGGGCGTCCAGCGGGCGTGCATCGCGCCGAGCGCGGCGTAGCAGTCGCGGACGGAGTCGACCAGCACCCGCACGCCCACGAGGTCGAAGATGTCGTCGAAGTCCCGGCCGCGGACGATCATCTTCTGGTAGATCGAGTAGTAGTGCTTGGGCCGGCCGGTGACCACGCCGCGGATCTTGGCGGTGCGCAGGTCCGACTCGATCTGCTGGATGACCGTCGCCAGGTACTCGTCGCGGGCGGGCGCCCGCTCGGCCACGAGGTGCTCGATCTCCTCGTACACCTTCGGGTAGAGCGTCGCGAAGGAGAGGTCCTCCAGCTCCCACTTGATCGTGTTCATGCCGAGCCGGTGGGCCAGCGGGGCGTAGATCTCGAGGGTCTCCCGGGCCTTCTTCCCCGCCTTCTCGGCGGGCACGTACTTCCACGTGCGCGCGTTGTGCAGCCGGTCGGCGAGCTTGATGACCAGGACCCGGATGTCCTTGGCCATCGCCACCACCATCTTGCGGACGGTCTCCGCCTGCGCGGCGTCGCCGTAGGTCACCTTGTCGAGCTTGGTGACGCCGTCGACCAGCAGCGCGATCTCGTCGCCGAACTGCCCGCGCAGCTCCTCGAGCGAGTACCCGGTGTCCTCCACCGTGTCGTGCAGGAGCGCGGCGGCGAGCGTCGGCGGCGTCATCCCCAGCTCGGCGAGGATGGTCGCCACGGCCACCGGGTGGGTGATGTAGGGGTCGCCGCTCTTGCGCAGCTGCCCGCGGTGCGCCCGCTCGGCGACCTCGTAGGCCCGCACGATCAGCTGGGTGTCGGCCTTCGGGTGGTTCGCCCTCACCGCACGCAGCAGCGGCTCGATGGCCGGCGGGCTGGAGTGGCCGCGCGATCCGAGCCAGACCAGGCGGGAGCGCACGCGGGAGCCAGGCACCACCGTGTCGGCGGCGCCACCTTCTCCCGTCGAGACGCGTTCCCCGGCCATTGCTCGATCCTACGGCGTGGGCCTCGGTGCCGACGACCGGGCCTCCGCCCGCCCGTCCGCACGGCGCCGGGCCGGGGCCCGCGTCGCCGTCGGGGACATGACGCTAGTAGACCAGCACCGAGTCGACCTGGTACCCCTCGAGCTTCGTGCGGCCCCGCAGGGCGGCGAGCTCGAGCAGCATGGCCAGGGCGACGACCTCTCCCCCGCTGCGCTCGACCAGCTCCACGGCGGCCGCCCCGGTGCCCCCGGTGGCCAGCACGTCGTCGATGATGAGGACGCGCTGGCCCTCCTGCACGGTCTCGGGCCGCAGCTCCATGCGGGCGGTGCCGTACTCGAGCGCGTAGTCCACGCCGATCACCGGGCCGGGCAGGCGGCCCGCCTTGCGGACGGTGATCATGCCGACGCTCAGCTGCAGCGCCAGCGGCGCGGCCAGGATGAACCCGCGTGACTCCAGCCCGGCGACGGCGTCGATGGTGCCGTCGTACTTCTCCGCCAGCCCGCGCACGAGCGACCCGAACGCCTCGCCGTCCGCGAGCAGCGGCGTGATGTCCCGGAACAGCACGCCGGGGGCGGGGAAGTTCGGGATCTCGCGCACGTGGTCGCGCACGAGGTCGGTCAGCTCCGCGGGGAACGCGGAGGCGGGGGCTGTGGTCATCGGCGGCCTCTCTTACGTTTGGGCTGGGCCGTGACGCCCAGGTGGTGCCCTGCCACGACGCCGACGCCCAGGTCCTCGGCGGTGGCGGACAGGTTGACGTTCTCCTCGCCGTGCGCGGCGCGCGCCTTGGCGCGGGCGGCGAGCACCGAGCGGGTGTGCCTGGCGATGGGCCCGCGCCGCTCCCGCAGCTCGACCTCCACCGGCGCGGCGATGAACACCGACGACCAGGTCGACAGCAGCATGCCGACGAACAGGGCGAGGGCGATGTCGCGCAGCGTGCCCGCGCCGAGCAGGAAGGCGCCCACGAACAGCACGGAGGCCACCGGCAGCAGGCCCACGACCGAGGTGTTGATCGAGCGCACCAGCGTCTGGTTGACGGCCAGGTTTGCCGCCTCGGCGTAGGTCCGCCGCCGCTGGTTGAGCACGTTGACGTTGTTCTCGCGCACCTTGTCGAACACGACCACGGTGTCGTACAGCGAATACCCCAGGATCGTCAGGAACCCGATCACCGACGCCGGCGTGACCTCGAATCCGACCAGCGCGTACACCCCGACGGTGACGACGAGGTCGTGCAGCAGCGCCACGATCGCGGCCACCGACATCGTCCAGGTGCGGAAGTACGCCGCCATCACGACGGAGACCAGGACGAGGAAGATGACCAGCCCCTGCAAGGCCTTGGCGGTGACGTTCGAGCCCCACGTCGGCCCGACGAACGTGGACGTCACGTCCCCGGCGGGCACGTCGTACGCCTCGGCGAGGGCCTCCTGGACCTGCTGGGTCTGCTCGTCGTCCAGCTCGGCGGTCTGCACGCGGAGGGAGTCGTTGCCCACCTCGGACACGCGCGGCGGCTCGTCGGAGCCCAGCTCCTCCAGCACGTCGTAGGCGGGCTGCTGGTCGAGGGTCGAGGCGCCGGAGATGGTGAACTGCGACCCGCCCCGGAACTCGATGCCCGGGTTGAGCCCCTTGAGGCCGAGCAGCAGCAGCGAGGCCACGACGAGGGCTCCCGCGATCGCGAACCAGGTGCGACGCCGCCCGATGAAGTCCACCGACCGCTTGCCGGTGTAGAGCTCGTTGCCGATGGTGGCGAGGCTGGCCATCACCGCTCACCTCCCGTGGTCGCGCGGCCGGTATCGTCGCGCGGCTCGCCGCCCGGACGGGGGTCGGCTGACGGCGTGGTCTGGCCCGCCGGCGTGGCCTCGGTCGTCGGCGCGGCGTCGCCCGACGGCGCCGCCTGGGCCGACGGCGCGGCCTCGCCCGACGGCGTCGCCTGGGCCGACGGCGTGGCCTCGCCCGCCGGCGCGGCGTCGCCCGACTCCGTCGCCCCGGTCGCCTGCATGCCGGCGCGCGCTTCCTCCTCGCGCTGCCTGGCCGCGGCCCGCTCGGCGGCGCGGCGCTCCGCGATCGTCAGGCGCCGGCCGTCCTCCCCCACGGCGGGGGCGGGCAGGGGCGCGCGCTCCGGTGCCGGACGCCGGCGGGCCCGCGGTGCCGTGGTGTTCGCTGCGGGCTCGGCGGCGGCGGTGGCGCCCGCGTGGGCGGTCGCTCGCTGCGTGCCGCTCCCGGCAGCGCCGGACCCGGCGGTGGCCGACCCGGCCCTGCCCGGCTCCGCGGTGCCGGTCCCGGCCGCGTCGGAACCAGCGGCGCCGGCGCCAGCCGTGCCGCTCTGGGCCGCGTCGCTCCCGGCCGCGGCCGCCTTCGCGGTCGCGCCGCCCTTCACCCCGGCGCCGACCAGCTCGGGCTCGGGCTCCTCGGCGACCGGACGGACCGGCCGGGCGGGGCCGAAGCGGCCGCGGCCGCGGTACGTCATGGACGAGGCGCCGAGGTGGGCCGGGTCGAGGCCGGAGAGCCGGTGGCCCTGGCCGAAGAACTTGGTGCGCACCAGCAGCTGCATCAGCGGGTGCGTGAACAGGACGACCACGACGAGGTCGATGATCGTCGTCAGGCCGAGCGTGAACGCGAAGCCCTGGACGCCGCCGACGGCGAGGAAGTACAGCACGACCGCGGCCAGGAAGTTCACGGCGTCGGACGCCATGATCGTGCGGATCGCCCGTGTCCAGCCGTGCTCGACGGCGGCCTCGAGCACCCGGCCCTCGCGCACCTCGTCACGGACGCGCTCGAAGTACACGATGAACGAGTCCGCGGTGACGCCGACCGCGACGATGAGGCCGACGACGCCCGGCAGCGAGAGCCGGTAGTCGAGCGTCCAGGACAGCAGCGCGATGACGAGGTAGGTGAGTGCGGCGGAGATGACGAGGCTCGCCACCGCGACGAGGCCCAGCCCGCGGTACTGCCAGAGCATGTACAGCACCACGAGTGCCGCGCCGATCAGACCGGCGAGCACGCCGCGGGCGAGCTGCTCGCTGCCCAGGGTCGCGGAGATCTGGTCCTCGGACTGCACCTCGAAGTTCAGCGGCAGCGAGCCGAAGTTCAGCTGGTTCGCGAGGGCGTTGGCGGTCTCCTGGTCGAAGCTCCCGCTGATCTGCGCCCGGCCGTCGTAGATGGCGTTCTGCACCACGGCGTTGGAGACGACCAGGCCGTCCAGGACGATGGCGAACTGGTTCTGCGGTGACTGCAGGCCCAGCAGCCGCTCGGTGAGCCCACCGAGGGCCGCGGTGCCCTCGCGGTCCATCTCCAGGCTGACGACCCACTGGCCGGTGCTCATGCCCTGGGAGTTCACGCCGATGCCGGCGCTGGCGGAGGTGACGTTGGTGCCCTCGATCTCGGCGGGACCGAGGATGAACTTCGAGGAGCCGTCCTGCGCGCAGGACACGAGCGGCGCGGCCGGGTCGTCCTGCACCCCGCCCGCGAGGTTCGCCGGGTCGGTGCAGTCGAGCCGGTAGAACTCGTAGCTCAGCCGCTCGGTGATCCAGCTCAGGTCCGACGCCGACGTCGGCTCCGCCGCGGGCTCCGTCGAAAGCTCGCCGTTGCCGTCGGTGTCCGCCGCCTGCCGGGCGGCGGCGTCGATCTCCTCTGGCGTGGGCGGCTCGGTGGCCTCCTCGGTGGGCTCCGCCGTCGGCTCCTCGCCGGACTGCGCCGCCTCGAGGGCCGCGGGGTCGATGGTGCCCGGTCCCGCGATGGTCAGCACCGGCCGGAAGCGCAGCTGCGCCGACTGGCGCACGAGGTCCAGGGTCTCCTCGGACGGCGTGCCCGGGAGCGAGACCACGATGTTCGACCCGCCCTGGCTGGTGATCTCCGCCTCGCTGACGCCGGAGGCGTCGACGCGCTGGCGGATGATCTCGATCGCCTGCTCGACGTCCTCCGGGGTGACCTCGGAGTCGTCGGTGGCGGTCGGCGTCAGGATCAGCTGCGTGCCGCCCTGGAGGTCCAGGGCGAGCTTCGGCGCGAAGGACGCCGGGTCGTCATCGCCCTTCGTGGCCTGGATGCCGGCGACCAGCGAGCCGGCCAGGGCCGCGATGAGGACGAACAGCAGGACCAGTCTCCGGCCAGGCCGGGGTCTCTTCGGGCGTTGCGCCACCGGTGTCTTCTCTCGTGCAGGGCCCGCCGGTCGGACGGCGGGAATGTGATTCGGGCGTCAGGCGCGCGGTGCGGCGCCGGGTCCGCGGTCCTCGCCGTCCTGAGGCTCGCCCGCGGCCCAGGGGCGCTTGGGCGCCTCGCCGTCAAGTGGGCGGACGTCGTCGACGACCGGGCCGCTGGGCTCGACGGAGGTGGCGCCGCCGACGACCGGGCCGGTCTCGGTCAGGGAGGCGGCGTCGTCCGGCACGACGACGGACCCTTCGGTCTCGTCCTCGTCCACCGGCGCGTACGGGGGCTCCTTGGCCTCGCGGATGGCGCTCTTGACCCAGATCGTCTCCACGCCGGAGGGGCTCTCCAGCGTGACGACGTCGCCGTCGATCTCGATCACGCGACCGAAGAAGCCGCCGATCGTCATCACCCAGGTGCCGGGGACGAGCTGTTCCTCGAGGCGCTGACGCTGCTGGGCCTGCTGCTTCTTCCCGCGACTCGTGACGAACCACATCATGGCGATCATGAGGGCGAGGAAGATGAAAATTTCCATCAGGCGGTTCTCCGGTCGGTCGAGGGCGATATCCACACGAGTCTAGGCGAGGCGCGGCCGTGCCCCCAACACCCCGCCGGGAGCCCGGCCCGGCGTCTGGGCCAACCCCGGGCGCCCCGCCGGGCCCGGCGCCCGACGCACCGTCACGCGAGGAGCCGGGCGCGCCGGACGAGAACCAGCTGTGGCTTCCGGCCGCGCGCAGCGGCGGTGCAGGCTCCCTCGGGCGCGGGCGCGCTCCCGTCAGGTGAAGAGCATGCCGTCGCCGGGGCGCTGCAGGCCCAGGTGGTCGTACGCGGCGGCCGTGGCCATGCGCCCGCGCGGCGTCCGGACCACCAGGCCCTCGCGCACCAGGAAGGGCTCGGCGACCGTCTCCACCGTCTCGGGCTCCTCCCCCACCGTCACGGCGAGCGTGGTCAGGCCCACGGGGCCGCCGCCGAAGCGGCTGCACAGCGCCTGCAGCACCGCGCGGTCGAGCCGGTCCAGCCCGAGCTTGTCCACCTCGAAGACGTCCAGCGCGCCGTGCGCCGCGGCGAGGTCGAGCACGCCGGTGCCGCGCACCTGGGCGAAGTCCTGCACGCGACGCAGCAGGCGGTTGGCGATGCGGGGCGTGCCGCGCGAGCGTGAGGCGAGCTCCGCCGCGGCGTCGTCGTGCAGCTCGACCCCGAGGAGCCCGGCGCTGCGGCGGAGCACCTGCTCGAGCTCGGCGGCGGTGTAGAACTCCAGGTGCCCGGTGAAGCCGAACCGGTCGCGCAGCGGCGCCGGCAGCAGCCCGGCCCGGGTGGTGGCGCCCACGACGGTGAACGGCGGGAGGCTCAGCGGGATGGACGTCGCGCCCGGGCCCTTGCCGACTACGACGTCGACCCGGAAGTCCTCCATGGCGAGGTAGAGCATCTCCTCGGCGGGGCGCGCGAGGCGGTGGATCTCGTCGATGAACAGGACGTCGTGCTCCTGCAGCGAGGACAGGATGGCGGCGAGGTCGCCCGCGTGCTGGATGGCGGGCCCGGACGTCAGCCGGAGCGCGCCCTCGACCTCCGCGGCGATGATCATCGCCAGCGTCGTCTTGCCCAGCCCGGGCGGGCCGGAGAGCAGCACGTGGTCGGGCGGGGTGCGCCGGGCGTTGGCCGCGTCGAGCACGAGGGAGAGCTGGTCGCGCACCACCTCCTGGCCGACGAAGTCCGCCAGCCGCCGCGGGCGCAGCGCCGCCTCGGCCGCGCGCTCGAGGTCGTCGGCGCCGGCGTCCACGACGTCGCGCGGATCAGCCACGACCGTGCCCGCCGAGGTGCTGCAGGGCGCCGCGGAGGATGGCGGGGACCTCGCTGGGCGCGTCGTCCGCACCGAGCACCGTCTCCACGGCCGTTGCGGCGACCTTCTCGGTCCACCCCAGCTGGACGAGCGCCTCGACGACCTCGGGCGCGCGCTCCTGGCCGGCGGGGGCGACGGCGGCGACCGTGGGCACGCCGTCGGCGGGGGCGCCGAGCTTCTCGCCCAGCTCGAGCACGATGCGCTGGGCGCCCTTCTTCCCGATGCCGGGCACCCGCTGCAGCGCGGCGAGGTCCTCCCCCGCGACGGCGCGGCGCAGCCCGTCCGGGGTGTGCACGGCCAGCATCGCCAGGGCGAGGCGGGGCCCGACGCCGGAGACGCCCTGGAGCGTCTCGAACACGGTCCGCTCGTCGTCGTCGGCGAAGCCGAACAGCGTCAGGGAGTCCTCGCGGACGACGAGCGACGTGGCCAGGCGCGACTGCCGGCCCACCACGAGCCCGGTGAGGGTGGTGGGGGTGGCGTGCACCAGCATGCCCACTCCCCCGACGCGCACCACGGCGTGGTCCAGCCCGACGGCCTCGACCTCGCCCGTCACCGACGCGATCATGCGTTCCCTCTCTACGGCAATGTGGTGCGAACACCTGTACGACTGGATTAACCTACCCTCTGGGTGCGACAGCCCCGGCCCGCCGCGCCGCGCGCTCGGCCTCCGCCCAGGCGCGCTGAGCGGCGGTGAGCCCGGCGCCGGTGGCGCGCGGCAGCGTGTCGGCGCCGCCGTAGCTCGCCCGCACCGCGCTGCCGACGCCGCCGCCGCGCCAGGCGTGGCAGATGGCCAGGGCGAGGGCGTCGGCCGCGTCCGCGGGCTTCGGCCGCTCGCTCAGGTGCAGGATGCGCATGACCATCTCCTGCACCTGGAGCTTCTCGGCCCGGCCGTTCCCCGTCACGGCGGCCTTGACCTCGCTCGGCGTGTGCAGCGCGAGGGGCAGGTGGGCCCGCGCCGCGGCGAGCATCGCCACCCCCGCCACCTGCGAGGTGCCGGTGACGGAGCGCACGTTGGCCTGGGCGAAGACGCGCTCGACGGCGACCACCTCGGGCCTCAGCCGTCCGAGCCAGTCGTCCAGCGCCTCGGCGACCGTCAGCAGCCGCAGGTGCGGCGCCTGGTCGGCCGGGGTGCGCACGACTCCGACCTCCACGAGCGAGACCGTCCGACCGCCGCCGGCGTCGACCACGCCCAGACCGCAGCGGGTCAGGCCGGGGTCGACTCCGAGGATGCGCACGCGCTCACCTTCCCACCGCGCGCCCGCACGGCGGCGCAGCGACACTGCGCCGCCCGCCACACCCGCCGCCCCTGGACCGCAACCATCCCCCGCCCGCGACCTGTCATCTCTTCCGCGACATGTCAGGCCCGCCCGCGCGGCGCGCGATGCCGTCGGATCCGGGAGCAGATGACACGTCGGGGAGAAGATGATGTCTCGCGCCGAGAGTCAGTCCTCGTTCTCGAGCTCGGCCATGACCTCGTCGGAGGCGTTGAAGTTGGCGAAGACGTTCTGGACGTCGTCGCTGTCCTCGAGGGCGTCGATGAGGCGCAGGACCTTGCGGGCGCCCTCGGCGTCGACGTCGACCTCCATGGAGGGCACGAACTGCGCCTCGGCGGAGTCGTAGTCGAGGCCGGCGTCCTGCAGGGCGGTGCGCACCGCGACGACGTCCCCGGCCGCGGAGAGCACCTCGAAGGACTCGCCCAGGTCGTTGACCTCCTCGGCGCCCGCGTCCAGGACGGCCGCGAGGACGTCGTCCTCCGTCAGGCCGTCGTTCTTGGGCACGGTCACCACGCCGCGCCGGGTGAACAGGTACGAGACCGAGCCCGGGTCGGCGAGGTTGCCGCCGTTGCGGGTGAACGCCACGCGCACGTCGGACGCCGCGCGGTTGCGGTTGTCGGTGAGGCACTCGACCAGCACGGCGACGCCGCCGGGCGCGTAGCCCTCGTACATGATCGTCTCGTACTCGGCGCCACCGGCCTCGGCGCCGGAGCCGCGCTTGACGGCCCGGTCGATGTTGTCGGCCGGGACGGAGTTCTTCTTCGCCTTCTGGATGGCGTCGTAGAGCGTGGGGTTGCCGGCCGGGTCACCGCCGCCCGTGCGGGCAGCCACCTCGATGTTCTTGATGAGGCGCGCGAAGAGCTTGCCGCGCTTGGCGTCGATCGCCGCCTTCTTGTGCTTGGTGGTGGCCCACTTGGAGTGACCGGACATGTTGCTCCTCAGCTGGTCAGTTGCTGCTGGGTCGGCAGGAGCGCGTCGCGGACCATCTCGACGAAGAGTCGATGCACCCGTGTCTCTCCCCCGATCTCGGGGTGGAAGGAGGTGGCGAGCAGCCTGCCGTGCCGAACTGCGACGATCTTACCTTCGGCCGTCGCCTCCCCCGCCGCGGAGCCCCGCCGGGCCGTGCGCGCGAGCACCTCGACGCCGTCGCCGACCTGCTCGACCCACGGCGCGCGGATGAAGACGGCGCGCAGCGGGGCGACGTCCTCGCCCGCGCCGAGCGCGGGGGCCAGCAGGTCCTGCTCGAAGGAGTCCACCTGGCGGCCGAAGGCGTTGCGGCGCACGGTCATGTCGATGCCGCCGAGGGTGCCCTGGTCGCTGGTCGCCCCCTGGACGCGGTCGGCCAGCAGGATCATCCCGGCGCACGACCCGTACGCCGGCAGGCCGGCGGCGAGCCGCTCGCGCAGCGGCTCGAACAGCCCGAACGCGTGCAGCAGCTTGTCCATGGTCGTGGACTCCCCGCCGGGCAGCACGATGCCGTCGACGGCGGCGAGCTCGGCCGGACGGCGCACGGAGGTGGCGTTCGCGCCCGCCGCCGTCAGCGCGGCCAGGTGCTCGCGCACGTCGCCCTGCAGGGCGAGCACGCCGATGGTGGGACGGTCCGGGGAAGGTGTCACGGCTGACGATCCTACGTCGTGCGCGGCTTTCCCGGCCGCGCGCCCGGTCGCCGCCGCAGCTAGCCTGTGCCGCGTGCCCGCCCCCTTGGTGGTCCCTGCCCGGTACTGCGGCCCGCCGCACTCGGCCAACGGCGGCTGGGTCAGCGGCCACGCGGCGCGCCTGGTCCGCACCACCGCCGGCCTGCCGGCCGTCAGCGTGCGGCTGGTCAGCCCGCCGCCCCTGGACCGTCCCATGCGGGTCCGGCCGGCGGACGGCGCAGTCGAGGTCCTCGACGACGAGCACCTGGTCCTGCGGGCCGGCCCGGCCGCCGCCCCGGCCGGCGACGTCCCGGACCCGGTGCGCTACGACGAGGCAGTCGCGGCCGGGGCGTCCTTCCCCGGGCTGCGCGACCATCCCTTCCCGACGTGCTTCGTCTGCGGCACGGCCCGCGACCCGGCCGACGCCCTCGCACTGCGCCCGGGGCCGGTGGCGGGTGGGAGGCGGTTCGCCGCGGCGTGGGTGCCGGAGGAGCCGGCGGCCGAGCTGGTGTGGGCGGCCCTGGACTGCCCGGGTGCCTGGGCGCTCGGTGTCGGCGGGCGCCCGATGGTGCTCGGCACCATGACCGCCCGCGTGCACGCGCTGCCCGACGCGGGGGCGGAGCACGTGGTCATGGCGTGGGCCCGGGGTGTGCAAGGACGCAAGCACCTCAGCGGGACGGCGCTCCACGCGGCCGACGGGCGGCTGCTGGCACGGGCGGAGGCCACGTGGATCGCGGTGGACCCGGCACAGGTGCGTCCGGCGTCGGCCGCGCCCTGACCGGCGACGTCTCTCCCTCACGGCGACGCCCCCGCGTCGCCGTCAGACGGAGGACTCGTCCAGGTGCGGCGTGGTGCCGTCCCAGCCGCCGCGGAGGAGGCGGCGGACCAGCCCGGGCAGCGGCGCGGGGTAGACGACGGCGCCGCTCTCGACCGCGGCCTCGAGCTCGTCGAGGCCCCACCACCGCATCTCGTCCAGGACGTCGCGCTCCAGCTCCGTCCAGCCGACGTCGGAGAAGTCGTGCGCGGAGGAGACCCGCGCCAGGAAGAACTCCTCGTCCTGCCGGCAGGTGACGCGCGCGAAGTCGAAGATCGCGCTGCGGGTGAGCACCGGGCCGACCAGGTCGGCCGGGGCCACCACCAGCCCGGTCTCCTCGTAGACCTCCCGGGCGGCGCCGTCGCGGACGTCCTCCCCCGCGTCGAGGCCACCACCGACGGTGAACCACCAGGACCGGGTGACCTCGCCGGCGTCGTGGCCGCGCACCAGCAGCACCCGGTCGTCCTCGTCCACGAGGATGACGCGGGCGGCGCGCCGGAACGGGACGCCGTCCTCCCCAGGCTCCCACTCCGGGCCGAGGCCGTAGGTGGGGTCAGGCACGGGCGCCTGCCGTCTCGCGCCCGGCGCCGGCGCCCGCTGGCCGAGCGCCGGCGGTCTCGGGCGAGGCGCAGGCCCCCTCGAGCAGGGTGGCCCCGCGGGCGGGTGCGGACGGCCGCACCCGCCCGTGGCGCCCGTCCGTCACCAGCCGCGCTCGGCCAGCCGGTGCGGGACGGGGATGTCGTCGACGTTGATGCCGACCATCGCCTCCCCGAGGCCGCGGGAGACCTGGGCGATGACGTCCGGGTCGTCGTAGAACGTCGTCGCCTTGACGATCGCCGCCGCCCGCTCCGCGGGGTTGCCCGACTTGAAGATGCCGGAGCCGACGAAGACGCCCTCGGCGCCGAGCTGCATCATCATGGCGGCGTCCGCCGGGGTGGCGATGCCGCCGGCGGTGAAGAGCACGACGGGGAGCTTGCCGGCCGCGGCGACCTCCTTGACCAGCTCGTACGGCGCCTGGAGCTCCTTGGCGGCGAGGAACAGCTCGTCCTCGGGCAGGTTCTGCAGGCGGCGGATCTCGCCGCGGATCTGGCGCATGTGGGTGGTGGCGTTGGAGACGTCGCCCGTGCCGGCCTCGCCCTTGGAGCGGATCATGGCCGCGCCCTCGGTGATGCGGCGCAGCGCCTCGCCCAGGTTGGTCGCCCCGCAGACGAACGGCACGGTGAACTTCCACTTGTCGATGTGGTGCGCGTAGTCGGCGGGCGTGAGCACCTCGGACTCGTCGATGTAGTCGACGCCGAGGGACTGCAGCACCTGCGCCTCGACGAAGTGCCCGATGCGGGCCTTGGCCATCACCGGGATCGTGACGGCGCTGATGATGCCGTCGATCATGTCGGGGTCGCTCATGCGGGCCACGCCGCCCTGGGCGCGGATGTCGGCGGGCACGCGCTCGAGGGCCATGACGGCGACGGCGCCGGCGTCCTCGGCGATCTTGGCCTGCTCGGGGGTGACGACGTCCATGATGACGCCGCCCTTGAGCATCTCGGCCATCCCGCGCTTGACCCGGGCGGTGCCCTGCTGGGCCGGCTGCGCGCCGACGGCGTCGATGGCGAACTCGTTCTCTGACACGGTGACCTCTGCGTGGAGTGGGAAGGACGGGGCCAGTCTAGTGCGCGGCGGGAACGCCCCGGCCCTCGTCCGGGACCGGACGCGGCCCGCCCCCGCGCACGCGCCGGGCCGGCCCCGTCCCGACCGCCCGCCGTGGACCTACCGGTGCAGCGCCGCTGCCCTACCGGTGCGGCGCCGCTGCCCTACCGGGGCGGCGCCGCGAGCCGGCCGCGGGCGTGGGCCACGGCGTCGAGCAGCTCGCGCTCGTCGCGGCTCGCCCGCAGGTCGCGGCGGCCCGTTGCGGCCCGCTGCCGGGCGAAGGCCAGGGACGTCGCCGCGGCCTGGAAGTCCCGCATCGCCCGCTCCCGGCCCGCCCGGGCCGCCCAGCTGCGCGCGCGCTGCCGACCGCGCAGGGAGGTGAGCATGGCGACCTCCTCCGCCGGGAACCAGCCGGCCCGCGCGTACTCGCCGAGGCGCGCCGCGATGACGGCCTTCTCGTCGGCCCGCAGCCACACCACCAGGCCGACCAGCGCGACGAACAACGGCACCTGGACCACCCAGTAGACGACGCCGTGGACGCCCAGCACGGCCGAGCCGTTCCACAGCGCGTGCAGGCCCATCGCGGCGGCGAGGCCGAGCGGGAACAGCGCGAGCCAGGCGCCGCGACCGCGGGAGCGTGAGGAGAGGCCCAGGGCGATGCCGGTGCAGGCGGTGAAGGTGACGTGCGCGAACGGCCCCTGGACGGCGCGGGCGAAGAACACCTGGCTCAGGGCCTCGTCGTACTGGACGAAGTAGAAGACGTTCTCCGTGAAGGCGAAGCCGGCCGCGACGACGGCGGCGTAGACGATCCCGTCGACGGGCCCGTCGAAGTAGCGGCGGCGGGCGAGGAAGATCAGCAGGACGCCGGCCCCCTTGGCGAGCTCCTCGACGACGGGGGCGCCCAGGACCGTACCGACGACCTCGGCGGCCGTGGCGGACCCGGTGGCGGTCAGCACGCTCACCGCGATGAGGTCGTTGAGCACCAGCGAGACCGCCGTCGAGACCCCCGCGCCCCACGCCAGCGCGGCGGCCAGGACCGGGCGGGGCTCCGGCTCCCAGCGGTCGACCCACGCGACGGTGGCCAGCACGCCCACGAGCGGCACGAAGGCGAGCGCGCCGGCGACGGCGGTCGAGGCGGCGCCGCCCAGGCGCATCGCGAGCGACAGCGCCCAGACGACGCCGACCATGCCGACCGCGACCGCGAGGACCTCCAGGACGGCCGTCCCCGCGCGTCGGGGGCGCGGCGGCCGCCACTGCGGCGCGACGGCGGGCGCGGCGGCGTGGAGCGCGCGGCGGGGATCCTCGGCGGGCATCACACGGTCACCCTAGGGTCGGGGCCCGGTCACGTCGTGGGCAGGGCGTCGTCCATGTCGAACGGTTCGGGCAGCGGGGCCCGCCCGGCCAGGTGGAAGAGGCGGACCACCGGGCGGGCGCGGATGCGGCGGACCTGCTCGACGTGCGCGTTGTGGAAGCGCCGGGCCACCTGCAGCCGGTACCAGGACTGCCGGAGGTGGGTGAGCACCTCGGCCGCCCGGGCGTCCCCGGCGAGCTCGGCCTGGTCCTCCGGGGACCCGAGCACGGTGCGCAGGGTGCGGCTGAGCTCGCTCTCGACGAGCCCGCGGTCCACCCGGACGGTGCCCGCTTCCTCCTCCTCGCCCAGCGCGCCCGCGGCCGGCCGGCCCTCGAGCCGGTCGGGGACGAGCGCCGCCGGCGCCGCGTCGGTCGCGCGCAGCGCCACGTCGGTCAGGACCAGGGCCTGCGCCGGGTCGAGCACGCCGGAGGCGGCCAGCTCCAGGGCGGCGCTCGCCCGGCGGAAGAGCTGGGCCTCGAGCGTCGCCCGGGAGCGCAGCACGGTCCGGTGCAGCCGGTCGACCCGGGAGGCCTGCACCCACAGCACCCACGCCAGCACCGCCAGGCCGGCGACGGCGACGAGCACCCACTCCGTCACGCCCACGGCCGCTCACCTCCCCCGGTGACGGCCTGCGTGGCCGCGCGCAGCCGGCCGAACATGGTGCGCGAGCGCGGGTCCTCGCGCACCCGGGCGTGGGCCGTGGAGAGGACCATGTCGTAGACGGCGAGCACCTGGCTGGTGACGGTAGACCAGTCGTAGCGGCGCACCGCCGCGGCGGCCCGCTCCCGCATGGGCAGCGTGGCGGCGCGGTCGCTCAGCACGTCGACCAGGTTCCGCGCGAGCGACGTGGCGTCGCCGCGGCGGAACAGCCGGCCCAGGCGGCCCCCGTCGAGCACCGCCTGGAACGCGGGGATGTCCGAGGCGACCACGAGCGCCCCGGCGCTCATGGCCTCCACCAGCACGATGCCGAAGCTCTCCCCGCCCGTCTGCGGCGCGACGTAGGCGTCGACCGAGGCGAACAGGCTGGCCTTCTCCGCGTCGCTGATCCCGCCGAGGAACGTCACGGCGTCACCGAACCGGGCGAGGGCCTCCCGCTCCTCGGCGGCCTCCCCGCGCCCGGCCACGAGGAAGCGGGTCCCCGGCACCTCGGCGAGCACCGGCTCGACCGCGGCGGCCAGCACCGCCAGGCCCTTGCGCGGCTCGTCGAGGCGGCCCAGGAAGGCGACCGTGGGGCGCTCGTCGGTGCCGGTCCAGGCCGGCGCGGGCCGGGCCGCGGCGAACCGGTCGGCGAACACGCCGTTGGGCACGACGACCGCGTCCCCGCCGAGGTGCTCGACCAGCGTGCGCCGCGCCTCCTCGGAGACGGCGATCCGCCCGGAGATCTTCTCGAGCATGGGGACCACCACCGGTGAGATCGCCTGCAGCGCGCGGGAGCGCTCCATGGAGGTGTGGAAGGTCGCGACGACGGGACCGTCCGCCACCCACAGGGCCAGCATGCTCAGCGACGGGATCATCGGCTCGTGCACGTGCAGGAGGTCGAAGTCGCCCTGCTCCAGCCAGCGCCGGACCCGGCCGCCGACGACGGGGCCGAAGTTCAGGCGCGCCACCGAGCCGTTGTACGGGATGGCGACGGTCTTGCCGGTCGAGACCACGTAGTCCGGCACCGGCGTGGAGTCCTCGGCCGGCGCCAGCACGCTGACCGTGTGCCCGCGCTGGATGAGCTCCTCCGCGAGGTCGCGGACGTGGAACTGGACCCCGCCCGGCGCGTCGAAGGAGTACGGGCAGACGATCCCGATGCGCATCAGGCGCGTCCCGGGGCGTCGGAGGCCTCCGAGAGGCTGCCGGCCGGTGCCTCGCCGGGCACGGCACCGTCGGGGGTCGCCGCGGAGGGCTCCGGGGCCCGGGCGCGCGAGCGGGCGAGACGCTCGGGGTCGAGGTCCTCGACGAAGACCTTCTGCAGCATGTGCCACGCCTCGGGGTGACGGCGGTTTCGCCCGGCCACCCAGTCCACCCACCGCTGGGAGAGCTGCTCCACCGAGTCCCCCGGCCGGTCCAGCCGCTCCGAGAACTCGATGACGATGCCCCACGGGCCCCCGGCGGCGCGGCGGCGCGCCCCGCTGAGGCGTTCGTGCCGGATCATCGCCGCGTGCAGCGGACGGCTGGTGGCAAGGGCCAGGGCGGCCGGCCCCGGAGCCACGCGCGCCCTGTGGCCGCCGAGGTCCACCTCGACGCCGGTGCGGGAGAGGTCCCGGTCGGCGAGGAGCGGGACGATGCTCGCCGACGTGCGGACGTGCCGCACCAGCTCGCGGAAGACCGACCCGCCCTTCTCCAGCGGGATGATCGTCATCCCCAGCCCGGTGCGGAAGTCCAGGAACCCCTGGAAGAGCTCCTCCGGCTGGAGGTGCTCGGCGACCGTCACGACGTGCCCGAGGTACTTCTCGGCCCACGCGCCCGCGAGGTCCCAGTTGCCGGAGTGGGAGAGCGCGACGACCACGGACCGGCCGGCGGCGAGCTCGGCACGCAACGCCGCGTCCCCGACCACGTGCACCCGGGCGCCGAGCTGCGCGACCGAGGCCTGGGGCAGCTCGAACGCCTCGCGGTAGTAGCGCATGTAGGCGCGCATGTTCGCCCGGGAGGCGCGGCGCAGCGCCGCGGGCGACAGGTCCGGCCGCAGCCGGGCGAGGTTGGCCTCGAGCTGGCGCACGCCACCCACGCGAGCGGCCCACGCGCCGTCGGCAACGGCGTCGAAGAGCGCACGGGTCACCGGTCCGGGCAGGCGCTCGACACCCGCCTTCGCCAGCCGGAAGGCGCGGACGATGTCGACGCTCATGCCCGGTGCTCCGCCGGGTCGGCCGGGGAGCCGGTGCGGGCCTGCACGTACACGGTGCGCATGCGCTGGACGACGGTGACGGCGCTGGCGAGGGCAAGCAGGCCCAGGGCGGCGGTCATGACGGCCGCCGGCAGGCCCAGTCCCACCAGCAGCGTGGCGACGAGCACGACGACGAGCCGGTCCGCGCGCTCGGCGAGGCCCACGTTCGCCGTCATGCCGAGGCCCTCGGCGCGGGCCTTGGCGTAGGGCACGACGCTGCCGAGCACCAGGCAGGCGAGCGCGAAGGCGGCCGTCCAGGTCCGCAGCGTCCCGTCGAGGTGGTCCAGGGCCCACAGCAGCACGCCGGAGAAGATCGCGGCGTCGGCCACGCGGTCCATCGTGGAGTCGAGGAAGGCGCCCCAGCGCGAGACCCGGTCGGTCAGGCGGGCCATCTGGCCGTCGAGGTTGTCGGTGACCACGAGCGCGCCGAGCACCAGCGCGCCGACGGCGAGGTGCCCGCCCGGCAGCAGGGTCAGCGCCGCGACGGACGTGGCGAGGGTGCCGCCGACCGTGACGACGTCCGGGCTGACGCCCAGGCGCACCAGCAACCGGGCGGCGGGGCCGAACACCGCCGTCGCGAACCCGCGGCCCGTCCTGCTGAGCACTACAGCTCCGCCCCGTCGGAGGGCACCGGCGCCGTGACCCGCTCCCAGCCCGCGGCGAGCAGCTCGCGGGTGTCCCCGAGGACCTGGGGCAGCGCCTTGGTGCGGGCGATGACCGGGAAGAAGTTGGCGTCGCCGCCCCACCGGGGCACCACGTGCTGGTGCAGGTGCGCCGCGATCCCGGCGCCGGCCACGGCGCCCTGGTTCATGCCGAGGTTGAAGCCGTGCGCCCCGGAGACCTCCCGCAGCACCGTCATGGCGGTCGCCGTCAGCGCCCCGACCTCGTCGCGCTCGGCGTCGGTGAGCTCGGTCAGGTCTGCCACGTGCCGGTAGGGGCACACGAGCAGGTGGCCGGGGTTGTACGGGTAGAGGTTGAGGACCACGTACGCGGTCTCCCCGCGGTGCACGATGAGACCGTCGACGTCGCTGCGGCCGGGGGCGGCGCAGAACGGGCAGCCGGTCTCGCCGTCGTCCGTGGGGCGGTCGTCGCCGTCGATGTAGGCCATCCGGTGCGGCGTCCACAGCCGCTGCAGGGCGTCGGGGACGCCGGCGAACCTCTCGGCCGGCTCCCGCGCCGCCTGGCCCTGGTCGGTCACGCTCACACCTGCTCCCGGCTCGCGACGGCCGCGACGATCCGCTCGACCGCCTCGGCCACGGGCACCTGGTTGTCCTGGTGACCGTCGCGGTACCGGAAGGAGACCGCGCCGGCCTCGACGTCCTCGCCGCCGGCGATGAGGACGAAGGGCACCTTCTCCTTGGCCGCGTTGCGGATCTTCTTGCCGAACCGGTCGTCGGAGTCGTCGAGCTCCACGCGCACCCCGCGGGCCCGGAGCTGGTCCAGCACGCCGCGCAGGTAGTCGTCGAAGACGTCGGCCACCGGCACGCCGAGCACCTGCACGGGGGCGAGCCACGCGGGGAAGGCGCCGGCGTAGTGCTCGAGCAGGACGGCGAAGAACCGCTCGATCGACCCGAAGAGGGCGCGGTGGATCATCACCGGCCGCTGGCGGGAGCCGTCCGCCGCGGTGTACTCGAGCTCGAAGCGCTCGGGCAGGTTGAAGTCGAGCTGGATGGTCGACATCTGCCAGGTGCGGCCGATGGCGTCCTTGGCCTGCACGGAGATCTTCGGCCCGTAGAAGGCGGCGCCGCCCGGGTCGGGCACCAGCTCGAGCCCGGAGGCCTCGCCGACCTCGGCCAGCGTGCGGGTGGCCTCCTCCCACACCTCGTCCGAGCCCACCGACTTCTCCGGGTCGCGGGTGGACAGCTCGAGGTAGAAGTCCGTCAGGCCGTAGTCCTTGAGCAGGTCGAGGACGAAGTTCAGCGTGCCGGTCAGCTCGTCCTTCATCTGCTCGCGGGTGCAGTAGATGTGGGCGTCGTCCTGGGTGAAGCCGCGCGCCCGGGTCAGGCCGTGGACGACGCCGGACTTCTCGTAGCGGTAGACGGTGCCGAACTCGAACAGCCGCAGCGGCAGCTCGCGGTAGGACCGGCCGCGCGAGCGGAAGATCAGGTTGTGCATCGGGCAGTTCATCGGCTTGAGGTAGTAGTCCTGCCCCTGCCGGCGGACGTTGCCCTCGGCGTCGCGCTCCTCGTCGAGGTGCATGGGCGGGTACATGCCCTCGGAGTACCAGTCCAGGTGGCCGGAGACCTCGAACAGGCGGCCCTTGGTGATGTGGGGGGAGCTGACGAAGGAGTAGCCAGCCTCGACGTGCCGCTTGCGGGAGTAGTTCTCCATCTCGGTGCGGATGATCCCGCCCCGGGGGTGGAAGACGGCGAGGCCCGAGCCGATCTCGTCGGGGAAGGAGAACAGGTCCATCTCGGAGCCCAGGCGGCGGTGGTCGCGCCGCTCGGCCTCGGCGAGCCGCTCGGTGTAGGCCTTGAGCTCGTCCTTGCTGGGCCAGGCGGTGCCGTAGATGCGCTGGAGCTGGGGGTTCTTCTCGCTGCCGCGCCAGTAGGCCGCGGCCGAGCGCATGAGGGCGAAGCCGTTGCCGAGGAGCTTGGTGGTGGGCACGTGCGGGCCGCGGCACAGGTCCTTCCAGGCCACCTCGCCGCCGCGGCGGACGTTGTCGTAGATCGTCAGCTCGCCGCCCCCGACCTCCACCGAGGCGCCCTCTGCCACCTCGCTGTCGTCCGCCTCGCCGTCCCCGCCGGGCCCCTTGAGGCCGATGAGCTCGAGCTTGTAGGGCTGGTCCGCGAGCTCGGCGCGGGCCTCCTCCTCGGTGACGACGCGACGGCGGAAGCTCTGGCCCTCCTTGACGATGCGGGCCATCGTCTTCTCGAGCGCGCGCAGGTCCTCGGGGGTGAAGGGCTGCTCGACGTCGAAGTCGTAGTAGAAGCCGTCCCGGATGGGCGGGCCGATGCCGAGCTTGGCGTCGGGGTTGACCTGCTGGACCGCCTGGGCCAGCACGTGCGCGGCCGAGTGGCGGAGGATGGACAGCCCGTCGGGGCTGTCGATGGTCACCGGCTCGATGGCGGCCCCGGCCGGCAGGCCGGCGAGGTCGGTCGCCAGGTCCCTCAGCTCGCCGTCCACCTTGAGCGCGACGACGTCGCGGCGGCCGGCGAACAGGTCCGTGCCGGGCGTGGCACCGGTGACCGTCTGCTCGACGCCGTCGATGGTCAGGTGGTGCTCGGACACGTGCGCGCTCCTCTGGCAGCCGGATAGAACTGTGCCGATCGTACCGAGGCGCGGTACGCGGCCCGTCCGGGCGGCTCGTCGGCGCACCGCCCGGCGGCGTCGTGGCCGGCGGGACGGCCGCGACCCGAAAGTCAGGATGCCCACGTCCGCCGGACCGTCCCCGGAGCTCAGGACCTGCCGCAACGAGGAGCAGCCGCCGGACGAAAGGACCGGCCACATCGACGAACGGCTCCACAACTACAGAACCGCCCCCGGCGTGGCCGGGGGCGGTCCTTGGTGGTGGGCGATACTGGGTTCGAACCAGCTGCTTGTGGATCGCTCACCAGCATCTTTGCCGCCTCTGTGACCTCCGTGGGCCCCCGGTGGGCCCGCGTCTCGGATCCATACCGAGCGCGAAGTCGACGGACTGGAGTCCCACGCGAACTCTGTCGCTGGAACCGCGCCGACTCTACCGCGGTGCTCTTCGACCGGCGAGAATCGATCCTGCGACCTCTCGCTCAAACTGGGCTCTATCCCGAAGACCCAGGCACCGACGCGTCAGTGTCTGGCGAAACCGCGCATCACCTGCGGTTACATCTTCGATGCAAGCGAGTACGTCGAGCCCCCCACAGACATCAGCATCGTTCCACAGCCGATTCAGGGCGGTGGTGCAGATGGTGTTCCGGGCAGCGACCACCGCGGCGCTCAGGGCCTATGCCCGGCCGCGGGAGGAGGTCCTCGCCGTCCCAGCGACCTCCGGCATCGCACCTGCTGGTGCCCACCACGTCCACAAGCGCCCGCAACCCAGATCAGACCACCTAGCCCGGGTAGGACCGGCTGGAGAGCCAGTCCTCCTGGCGCCTCAAAGACCGGCCCCTCGGGCCCTACACCCGCCCCGGCGCACTCGCCCGCCAAGCCGGCGATTAGTCGCGGTGCAGTGCAGGGCCAATAGCGGCGAGGTCCCACGGCTGGCTGCTTGACTCCTGAGAGCGTTGCGCGTTTCGGAACCGCACCGGTCTTCAACGTGACCCTCAGCACTTAGACAGATGCGCCATGTCGCGGTGAGCTGGCGTCTGCGAGAATGCATCCTCAGGCCGCGTGCCCCTATCGAGAGAGACATGGACAGCGACCCTATAGACATGCCCGTACCGCCCGGTCACGATCGACGTGCGGCGGCGGGCGTCCGATGATGACAGTCCTTTCCCTGCTGCTTGGCGTGCTGGTCGTCCTGTTGATCACGGCGCTCACGGGTTACTTCGTGGCGCAGGAGTTCGCCTACATGGCGGTGGACCGCTCGCGGCTGAACGCGCGTGCCTCCGCCGGAGACCCGGTTGCCAAGCGCGCCCTGGCGGTGACCCGACGCACGTCGTTCATGCTCTCGGGTGCCCAGCTCGGTATCACCGTCACCGGCCTGCTCGTCGGGTACGTCGCGGAACCGCTGATCGGCGAGTCGCTCGGGGACGTCCTCGGCGGTGTCGGTGTCCCCACCGGCGTGGGGATCGCCGTCGGGACGGTGCTGGCGCTGCTCTTCTCGACCCTGGTGCAGATGCTCTTCGGTGAGCTCTTCCCCAAGAACCTCGCCATCGCCCGTCCCGAGCCGGTCGCACGGTGGCTCTCGCGTTCCACCCTGATCTACCTCAAGCTGTTCGGCTGGCTCATCTGGGTCTTTGACCAGGCCTCCAACCTGTTGCTGCGGACCCTGCGGATCGAGCCGGTTCACGACGTCGAGCACTCCGCCACCGCGCGCGACCTCGAGCACATCGTCGCGGACTCCCGCGAGAGCGGCGACCTTCCCGCCGAGCTTTCCATGCTCCTGGACCGGATCCTCGACTTCCCGAACCGTGACGTCGAGCACGCGATGATCCCGCACTCGCGGGTGGACACCGTAGAGGCCTCCACCACGCTCGGTGATCTCCGCACGCTGATGAGCATCGGACACTCGCGATACCCCGTCCTTGACTCCGACCATCAGATCGTGGGCGCCGTGCATCTCGACGACGTCCTGACCACCCAGCTGCCGGATCGGGCACTGGTCAAGGACCTGAGCCGACCGCCCCTCATCGTCCCCACCTCGATGGCCCTGCCGGACGCATTGCGCGCTCTGGGCGAGACGAAGAACCAGTTGGCCTGCGTCGTGGACGAGTACGGCGGCCTCGCCGGCGTCCTCACCCTCGAAGACATCGCCGAGGAGCTCGTCGGGGAGATCACCGACGAGCACGACCCCGCCCACCCCGTGATCGCTCCGGCCGAGGACGGGGCCTGGACGATGCCCGGTGACGTCTATGTCGACGAGGTCGAGCGGGCCATCGCACACGACCTGCCCAGGGGCGACTACGAGACCATCGCTGGCCTGGTCATCGCCCACCACGGCGACCTGGCCGACGTCGGCACCACCCTCGACGTCGAGCTGCCGCCCGACCCCGCCGACCTCGCCCGCCACGGCGTACCCGAGATCCGGTGGATGCGCGTCGAGGTCCTGGAGATCGACCGCCATGTGCCGGCAACCGTCCGCATTTCCCTGCCGGGCACGACGCCCGGCGCTGACGTGGAGGCCGACCGATGAACAATCCCTGGATGATCGCCGGCGCGACCGCCGCGATCATCGGCCTCAGCGCCTTCTTCGTCGCCGTCGAGTTCGCACTGATCTCCGCCAAGCGCCACCGCCTCGAGGACGCCGCGGCCACCAGCCGGTCGGCCCGGGCCGCGCTGCGCAGCTCCTCCGAGCTCACCGTCATCCTCGCCGGCGCGCAGCTCGGCATCACCGTGTGCACGCTGGCACTGGGCGCCCTCACCAAACCAGCGGTACACCACTGGCTCACGCCACTCTTCGCGGACTGGGGCATTCCGGCCTGGAGTGCGGACGTGGCCGGCTTCGCCCTCGCCCTCGTCATCGTGACGTTCCTGCACCTGGTGGTGGGCGAGATGGCGCCGAAGTCGTGGGCGATCGCCCACCCCGAGCGCTCCGCCACGATGCTCGCCCTCCCGATGCGGGCCTTCATGTGGACCACCCGCCCCATCCTCAGGGCACTGAACACGGTGGCTAACTGGTGTCTGACCAGGATCGGGGTCGAGCCCGCGGACCAGGTCACCTCGGGCCAGAACCCCGACGACCTGCGCCACCTCGTCGAGCACTCGGCGAACGTCGGCGCGCTCGACGCCCGCTACTCCGCCCAGCTGTCCGGCGCGCTCGACCTCCAGACCCTCACCGTCCGCGACCTCATCCGGGCCGGCTCCACTCCCACCGCCGTCCCCGAGCACGCCACCGTCGCAGACGTGCGCGCCGAGGCCCGCCGGTCCAGCCACCTGCGCATCCTCATCGGCGACGCGCGAGCCATGCACGGCGTCGTCCACGTGCGCGACACCCTCACCGAACCCGACGACAGCCCGGCCAGCAAGCTCATGCGCCCCGTCTTCTCCCTTGACGCCGCCACCACCGTCCACGCCGCGCTGGCAGCCATGCGCGAGACCCGCAACCACCTCGCCCTCATCCACGACGGCAACCAGATCATCGGCGTTGTCACCCTCGCCGACGTCCTGCGCCGCCTCTTCCCCACGACGCAAGTGGCCTAGGACGCCGGTCTTGGGTTTTACGCCGCGGTTTTGAGGCGTGCGCGGTCGGCGTAGCCCGCGACGTGGTTGTCGATGGTGCGCAGGGCGTGGCGGAGTTCGGCTGGTGCAGGCGGCGCGTTCGCGGCGATGAGCGGGCGTAGGAGTCGGTCGTGGACCTTGGTATAGAAGATCGCGACGCGCTGGCCGTCCGGGTTCAGGACGTAGGTGTTGGTGTGCGGGATGCGTTCGATCAGGCCGTTGAGGCGCAGTCGGGCGAGGTCGTAGCTCATCTGGTCGACGGTGTAGGCCACGCCGAGCAGATGGTTCACCTGGGCGCGCAGGCTTCGGTTGGTGAATCTCAGGGCGTTCAGACCGACACACAGGGCGCCGAGCAGGGCCATGACCCGAGGATCGCCGAACCGTAGCGCGGGCGACCTCCTGCCATCCTCGGTGAGGGTGGACTGCGCGACCCGCTCAAAGGCTGGGCCCGCAAGGACACAACCCTGCCCGACACGTTCAGTATCGAGCAGGCGGGCGTTGACGTCACGGGCCTTGGTGGCAAGTTCGTCGAGGTGTTCCAGGCGGCGGTGGCAGCGCAGGTCGTCCGGTGAGTTCACGACCGTCTCGATGCGCAGCGCGCGCCCGTCCTTGAGGTACTGCTTGATCCGGGAGTGCTTGTAGAAGGCGTTGACCGTCACGTCCGTGTCCCGGGTGACGACCTTCGTCTTGTAGACCGGGGCGACCTTGGGGTGGCGCCCGCGGGTCTCGTGCTTGCCGGTGAAGATCAGCTCGACGCTGTCCGGGCGACCGATGTCGAGGTTGTCCCCGACGAGAGCCTCGAACAACGCTCGGGCGCGGCGGGGAGCGTCGAAGACGATCGTGCGGGAGACCTCGATCTGGCGCATCGAGAGTTCCCACCAGTACCCCGCCGCCCGGTCGGCGTCGTCCAGCGGCAGCGGCAGGCGGGACATCCACCGTTCGAAGAAGACGTTGATGGTGCCGGGGCCGAGCCGGTCACAGACGGCCTGTAGCGCGGCCGGGTCCTCGCAGCTGGCGAACCCGTTGGACAGGGCGGTGAAGCCGATCCCTGCCGCGGTGGCCTGGCGCTTGGCCCACTCGTGCCCGTTGAGCCAGACCTTGATCGGATAGGGGAAGTACGCGCAGACCTTGAAGAACGCCGGTCCGAAGTCGGCGTCCCAGAGGTAGAAGTAGAAGCACGTCACGCGCCGATCGGCCTTGTAGAACCCGAAGGAGGGGACGCCGCTGGGACTTTGCCGCTCGCTCGAGGAGAAGACGTTCTGGTACTCCTGGGCGAACCCGACCGCGACCACCGCGGACTGTCCGGTCCTGGTCTGAGCGTCGAGATAGCGGCGCATCACGTCGACCTTGCGGTCGTCCCTGCGAACTTCACGATCGGGATGTCCAGCTCCTCGGCGAACGCACGGACCGAGCGACGGAACTTCGTGCCGATCTTCTCCATGATGGCCGGCGAGGGAATCGGGAACCCCAGATGCCTCGTCATGAAGGTCACCACCTGCCCGGCGACCTGCAGGTTGGGCACGTACCCGTTGAGATAGATCGGGTCCAGCCACTCCACCTCCAGCGTCACGTGATCGTCGAGCAGGTCGTTGACCGTCACCTCAGCAGGCATGCCACCAGCGTGAACCGCACCCGCCCCGCCAGGCCAGCCACCCGCTCGGCGGTCAGAGGCGAAGCCTCACTGGGAGACTGCTGAACAATGCGTGTCCTTGCTCGGGTGGATCGGGGAAGCACTCAGAATCGCAGATGTCCACCGGTCAAAGCGGTAGACGCGCACGTTCGGCGGCGTCGGCCCCGACTTGGCGTAGCGTGTCGACGACGACCCGGTCGCGACCGTCGTCGTCGGTGATCACGTGCAGGGCGACCTCGTCGGCCAGATGTGTCGCGACGACGGCCAGCGCCTCCGCGGCGCTATTCCCGGCGAGTTCGAGCCCGATGGTCTCCGCAGTGATCGCTGATGGACGTGCTCATTCGAGCCAGTGCCGCTTGCCAGGGCGTCGCAGAAGCGGTCGCAAAACTGAAGCACGACACGGCCAGTTACACGGGTTGTGGACGGAGCGGCCCGCAGTCAACTTCTTGCCCGTCTCGGGAACGATCGGATGTGAGCACGCCCGCGCCAATCGTGGGGCGTCTACAAAGCGGGGGTGCGCGGCCCGTCGTGAAGCTGGATTCCACCTTCCGCGTAGACGATCGGAGACGCTAAGGCGAGACGGTGTTGTCTTGCGGCTGTACCCACCCGTCTGATCAAGCGCGAGCCATCATCCCAGGTGTATCCGCAAACGCCGCGCACGCTCCTCGAACGCATGCTGCCCGCCCTCAAGGATCTCGCAGACCTGCTGTCGAATGACCAGGTTTTCAAGTCCGCCGCTGGTGTACGTCATCACAGGTAGGCGACCTGGTCGATGAGCGCCGGCATTCGCGACGATGACTTGATCGGCGTCCGTGTTGACGACCAGATTCGCGTTGTGGGTCACGATGATGATCTGTCGACGACGTCTGGTGTCGACGAACCGCCCAACCAACTCATCGAAGATCGACTTCGGGTCCAGGTTCTCCTCGGGCTGGTCGATGATGAGCGGCCGGTCGTCCGACCGATCGACAGTCAGGTAGAGGAGCAGCAGGACAATGCCGCGCGTACCAGGCGAGAGCTGCTCAATATCGACACCGTCGTACTGGACGCCGTACTGCACCGAGATGTGCTCGGTGCTGTTTAGCCAGGTAGAGACGTCGGCGGCCCACTTGCGGAACGCCTGAGGGTCGGAAGCCGGAACCTTGGCTTGCTCGACGATGTGCTGATCGTGCTCTTCACGGAAGGCCGACATCGCCTCGGCAACCTCAGCGCTCGCGCCACTCTCCCAAGCAGGCAAGAGCTTTTCGCACACGTGGTTGAGCAACTCGCCGTGGCCGCGAAATACGCCCGTGCGCAGGTCAAGTAGGGCCTCGCCCCGCTTGGCCCAAGTCTCGACGTCAACCACGCGCCTGACGCTGAAGGTCAGCTTGCCGAGCGTCCCTTGCTCCGCACCGAGCATGCCTTTGAGCGGCGAGTACATGGCCTCAAGCTGCTCCTGCTCCGACGAGAAGCCATCGAAGAGGGACGCGTAGGCCTGCTTCCGCTTGAGCATCAGGGCCTTGATGCGGCCGGCAGCACCTTCGGCCTCCTTGACGCTTCGGTCGACCGATACGAGCGCCGCTTCTGTCTTCGCGATTTTGTCGTTGAGGGTCTGCAACTGCCTCTGGCGGTTGGCGTCGAGCCCGATCAGTTCGCCGAGTCGCCACGCTTCAGCGCGAAGCGCCCCAAGGGGCGCCTGTGATAGATCAGCGCCATCAGCCACGAACGGCGGCAGCTCATGCCCAGGCTGGCTCGGCTTGGGGATCGGTGGACCAACTAGGTCAGCGATCGCCTTGCGCACTCCCGCCAGGCGCTCATCGACGACCTTGCTAGGGTCGCCGATGAACCCCAGGTTGAAGTTCTGCCATTCAGCAACCGACAGGCCGGAACCCGCGTAGTCGCGCTCCAACTCGGCTCGGATAGCTGGCAGTCGTCGAGACGAGATGTCGTTGACTGCCTCCGCGAGGTCGGCGAGCGACTTCTCACGCCGCTTCAGGACGTCGACCCCGGCCTGTTTGGCAACGAGCGCACCGTTCAGCGCTTCAAGCCGCTTGGCGCGCTCCTTCCCGCCGACAACAACCACTCTACCCCGCGCCCTCTTGTCCTCGGCGAGAATCCCCGTAAGCCTGGACTTCTCCTTGTTCAGTCCCGGAAGTTCTCCCCGCGCGCCCCTCTCAGCCTCAATCTGCTCTGCCAGGCTGTCCATCTCGCTCTGCGCAAAACGTCGAAGGTCTCGCCCGTGGCTCGCCCGCAGATCAAGAAGCTCCCGGAAGCTCGAAGCACCCAGCCGTTCCTCATAGGGATGCGTTTCGAAAATGACCCGTTCTATCTCGGCGAGCAACTCGTCGGTGATCCCCTCGGACGAGCAGAGGCGTTCGACGAACTGCTGCGAGAGGTACTGGACGCGCGGCGAGTCTTCATCGTCGAAGAAGCTCGGTGGGAGATCGGTTCCGGTCGTAACCCCGTCGCCCCATGCGATACCGGCGTTGGTTCCGGCCACGTGTTGGCGGGCTCGTTGGAGGAACGTCTGGTCAGAGGCGTCGGTACTGGCTGCTCCAGCACCGGCCGCGATCAGATCGGCGAGCGCTGTCTTACCCGAGCCACGGGCGCCGATGATGGCGACCAGCCCCGGCGCCAGCGGGATCTCTGGTGTGGCTACCCAGTCAGCGCCAGTCACAGTCACACTGTCGATCACCCGATAGTCCAACGCACCCTTGAGCGGCTGCTCGGCGACGATCACGCGCTCCCTCGGCTCGAGGCAAGCCTGGCGGAGGGCCTCGAAGGTGGCATCGCCCTTGATCCAGGTGTAGCGGTTCTCCGCGGGCTTGCCAACGTCAGCGAGCTTGTGCGCGTCGCTGCCGTGAAGGCATGCCTTGGGACCGTCGTACTTCTTGGTCAGGTCCTCGATGCTAAGTGCGCCCTCACCGACCCAGAAGGTGCGCTGCGCTGGCGAACTCGCGAAGATCACTCGTGCGAGTCGCTCAATCTCCACGCGGACAGCTTCGAGCGAGCCGCCTGGATCGCGGACGCCGGACGTGCCATCCGTACTCCCAGCAGCCACGCCGATGATGATGTTGCGCCGCGCCCAGACGCTTTCCTCTAGCGAGTGCTTGAGGTTCTCGAGGGTCACCTTAAAGAGGTTTGTGCCTGCCGTCAGCGCCGCCGTTTCGTCCGTGATCGAGGGGTTGTGCGCCTTGCCCAGCCGGATCAGGTCCGCTCGATCGCATACATACGACTCACGTCCTGAGGAGAACTTCAGGGTCCGCAGAAAGCGCCGGGTTTCCTCGACGTGATTGGGATCGTCAGGCGAGACCAACAGGTGGATATTGACCGGATGGTCGCGCGCCGTCGCAGTCGGAAGTCGTAGTTCGATGTTCGGGAAGATCAGGCCAACGTCGGGGAGCCGACCCCTCATCTGGTAGTCGCGAACCTTCTCGTACTCGTCAATGCCGCAGTAGTCCGTAGTGCCGAGCGCTTCGATCCTCGGCTCGGACTGCTCGATCCGCGTGAGGTAGTCGTCCCAGGCATCCTGGCCGAACTGGTTGTTCATCGCCGTGCCGGGCGTGTGGATGTGAGGATCCCAGCGCCGCCACACTGATCCGCGTGGATCCGCCCGCGACTTCATTTCTGGGCATCCCCCTTATTGGTCGAGCGGCGGGTCGCCGGCTCCAGCTGTTCCGAAGCCGCGATAAATCGACAATCAAGCACCCCTCGGCTGCTGCGCCCACGCCATGAGAAGCGCAATCCCTAGGTCTTGTTGATGCTACCTGTGACCGCCAACCATCTGGGACACCGCTGCACCGCCGCACGCCCGGTCGGAGGTGGGACGATGAGACTGCGAGGGCAACTCCGACAACCGGCTGAGGCTACCGGCATCGCCGGGAACGGCGTCGCGATCTCACGCAACTTGTCGAGGAGTTTCTCGGCGCGCGGTCGAGAGCGATTGCAGGGTGTTCAGACCGATGCCAAATCGTCGGAGTTGTTCGGCGTTTGTCACCTTGAGACTTAGCCAGGGAATGGCCAGACCTCATACGTCATGAAGAATGAGCCCTGCTCCGTCATGCTGGAAGATCAGCTTTCCACCGGCCTCGTCGACTGCGAAACGCACACTCGACGCACCCAGATCTTCGGCATTCTGGATGAGTCCGGCGAGACCCTGAAGGCGGTCGTCACTCAGATGTGCGGCGTTGTCTTCCCGCCGCTGGGCGCGGAGCGGATGAAAGCCGGAAGCCGGTCCAAGTGGGAAGCAAGTTCTTGAACGCCTGCCGCCGCGGCCGCCGCATCCGTCGGGACGAAACTGACCGCGCGCCGCACCGACGGATCGTGATGGACCACCGCATGCGAGGCCGCCGGCGCCTCCTCGCGGCTGAACGCGCGCCGCTCAAGCTCGATTGTCGTCTGCACCTGCACCTCGATGTCGATGGCTGGCGTATCGGCGTATCAGTCTTGGCTGACCCGACGTGCACGCCCACGGGCTCTGGGCACCCACATTGCCTGGAATAGTGCGACCTAAGGGTTACATGGTTAACCCGACTCCGAATTCCGGACGATGTTCGAGTGAGCCGGCCTGGAGTCGCTCGGGCTCGCGAACGCTCGGTTGTGTAGTCATCCTCATGCATGGCTTCTTGACTTTCCCTGTACGTCGCCCGAACCTCAGGCGCCATCTCGCAGCGCCTCGTGGGAGTAGCCAGCAACTGCCTTGTAATTCGCCGAGATGGCATCGAGTTCCTTGGAGCTGATGACATCCTCGGCGTTCGCGAACGGTCGGTCACCCGTGCGCTGCCACACCTCTCGCAGGATGGCGTCGGGCGGGTTGCGGCGGTTGGCGAGGACGACTTGCGCCGTCGCCGGCAGCCTTCGGGACTCGTATGCCTGCAGTGCCTGGACTACGTCACCGCCGCGCGCAAGTTCCTCGCGCAGCGCGCGAGCGTCGAGAATCGCCTGACCCGCGCCGTTCGAGCCGCGGGGGACCATCGGATGCGCAGCGTCGCCGAGGAGTGTGACTCGGCCGAAGCTCCAGCGGTCTAGCGGGTCCTGGTCGACCATCGGGTACTCAAGCACAGCGTCTGTCGCCTTGATGAGTGCGGGGACGTCAAGCCAGTCGAAGTGCCAGTCCTCGAACCGGTCGATGAAATCGGCTAAGTCACCTTCGCGAGTCCAGTCCCGGCGAAGGCGGCGGGGCGTCTCAACCTCGGCTACCCAGTTGATGAGCTGGTTGCCCTCATGGTCCGCCTTCCGAATTGGATAGATCACCATCTTGCCTGTCGTGAGCCAGCCGGCGCGGACCATGGTGGCGCCAGTGAGGAATGACTCCGACGTGGTGGCGCCGCGCCACATGTTGACGCCTGAGTAGACCCCGTCGCCCTCGTCCGGGTGGAACTGCTTGCGCACGACGGAGTGGATCCCATCGCAGGCGATGACAACGTCCGCCCGTTGGCTGGGGAGCGGGGTGTCGTCCGCGGTGGAGCGGAAAGAAGCGCGTGCGCCGTTCTCATCCTGATCGACGCCGGTGCAGATGTGGTCCATCACAACCGCGTCAGAGCCAAGGCGGTCACGAACGGCGCCGAGGAGGACCTGCTGCATGTCGCCGCGGTGGAGGGAGAGCTGTGGATAGTCGTAGCCGGCGTGACGTCCGGCCGGCTCAAGGTAGATCAACTGCCCGAAGCGGTTGTAGTACGCCGCCTGCCGTGTCACGACGCCGACGGCGGCGAGTGCGTCCACTACCCCATGCCTCGCCAGTACGCGGCTGGCGTGCGGGAGGATGTTGATTCCTACCCCGAGCGGCTTAATGTGCGGGGCTGCCTCGTAGACCCGCGCCCGGATGCCGGCATCGTGCAGTTCGAGAGCTAGCGTGAGCCCGCCTATGCCCGCGCCGATGATGATTACGTTCATGAGTTCTCCGTTCCACCGCTTCGAGCACTCGGCTTACGCCTTCGTGTCCGGCTGTTAACTGGGTGAGATCTTCGAGTGGGGTGCACCGTGGGACATCCCACGCATTCTGTTTTGTTCTTTTGCGGGAATTCCGAGGTAGGCTTGCGCGGCCGTCGTGTGCTCGATTCCGGTCGAAAAGGCCGGGGGGATGACAGCGGCCGGAACGCTCGCGTCGCGCGCAATTCAGAGGTCCAGCACCAGCCGGTCCGACTTGGCTCTGCCGACGCAGATCATCATGCAGCGGTTCTTGGCGCGGTCCTTGGCCGTGAGGATCGTGTCGTGGTGCTCCGGCTCGCCCTCGATCACCTTGGTCTCGCAGGTGCCGCAGTAGCCCTCCTCGCAGTCGGTGAGGACGTCGGGGGCGATGTCTCTGATGGCGTCGAGCACGGTGCAGCCGGGGCCGACGATCGCCGTCGCGCCGGAGCGCGCGAGCACGACCTCGAATGTTCCTCCCGCCTCGGCGATCTCGGCGTGCACATTGGCCGCCGCCTCGCCGGCCGTGAATCGCTCGACGTGGAGCGCCTCCTCGGGCAGGCACTCACCGCACCGGCGCTCCACCTCCTCGATGACGCCGCCGGGGCCGCAGCAGTAGACGTGAGTGTCGGGCGGGAGATCAGCGAGCAGCGAGGCGAGGTCCGCGCGACCGGTCTCGTCCTTCGGGTAAAGCACCACCTCACCGCCGGCGATCCCGGTCAGCTCGGCCAGTTGGGCGAGGAACGGCATCGTCCCCCGCGATCGTCCGGCGTACACGAGCCGCCACGACGCGCCCTCCCGAGCGGCCTCCCGAACCATCGGCAGCAGCGGCGTGATGCCGATGCCGCCGGCAATGAATAGGTAGCTGTGGGCCGGGACGAACTCGAAGTGGTTCCGCGGGCCGCGGATCTTGAGCGTGCGGCCTGGGATGGCGTACTCGTGCAGCTCCACCGATCCGCCACGGCCGTCGTCCTCGCGCAGAACGGCCACGGTGTAGCTGGTCCGGTCGGCCGGGTCGCCGCACAGCGAGAATTGGCGAACCTTGCCGGAGGGGAGGACGACGTCCAGGTGCGAGCCGGGCTCCCACCCGGGCAGCTCGGCCCCGTCGAGGGCGGCGAACCGGACGGAGAGCACCTTCTCCGCCTCGAGCGTCACCTGCTCGATGACGAGGTCTCGCAACGCGAACGGGTCCTCGAGCGTCGTCGTCTCCTCCACCACGTCGTGGATGGTCATGGTTACCTCCGGGGTGAATCTGGGCGCGAGCAAGCCAGCTCGCGGATGTGGGGCCCGCCGCCGAGGGGTGGCGCCGCGGCGGTGAGGGATTGGGCCGGTGACCGGCCGGGCGCATAGCGGGGCACGACCGTCGCCGGCGGAGATCAGGCAGGAATCAGATGGGACTCAGTTGCGAATCAGGCGTGAAGCGCCTCGGTGCGGGCACCGCCGCGCAGGACGTCGAGGAACGGCGCGGCCAACGTCAGCCCGCGCACCAGCACGACCATGTCGACGGCCTCGCGCATCGCGACCATGGCCTCGGGGCCCTCCGGGGTGTCCCAGTTGTCGGTGCCGATGGCGAGGGCGGCGATGAGTGTGCCGTGCTTGGCGGCGGCGGCGGCGGCCAGTTCGCAGGTCTGCGCGGAGACCTCGGCGATGTCGGTGGCCAGGAGCACTACCATGTCGGCCCGCTCGACGGCGGTCTCGACGGTCACGCCGGCGGCCGGCTCGCCCCAGCCGCTTATGGCGAGCGGCGCCAGGTGGTGGAAGAAGCCCATCGCGTCCGGCTCGGGGACGAGGGTCATGATGCCGTCGACGCCGGAGGCGGCGATCTCGGCGAGCGTTCCGGCGGCGTGGGCGCCGAGCGGCATGACCAGCACCTTCGCCTCGTAGGACTTCCGGTAGAGCTTAACCATTGGCCTCTCCTGTGCTCTGGGCCGCCCAGGGGCGGACGTCGACGTGGGGCGTGACTGGGCCCCGGCTGCTGCCGAGGCGCGCGAGCATCTCCCCCACCCCCTCGAGCGGAACGTTTTCGGTCGGGATTTCGGCGAAACCTGCCGACGGGTCGGCCAGCATCTCGATGCTCCGGGTGACGCTCTCGGGGTCGCGCCCGCGCACCCCGGACACCGTGGTCATCCCGCGGAGGAGGGCCTCGGTGTCGATCGCCGCGCGGGCGGGCTTTTTCGCGCCCGCGACGACGAGTCGGCCGCCCTGGCGCAGCAGCTCGAACGCGGCCGTGAGGCTCTCGGGGCCGCCGCCGACGGTGTCGAGCACGACGTCCGCCATCGCGCCGTCGGTGAGGTCGAAGACCTCCCCGGCGAGGTTGGCCGATGAGGTGTTGAACGCCGTCGCCCCTAGCCGCTCGGCGAGAGCCAGCCTGGCCTCGTGTCGCGGCAGCCCGCCTATGAGAACCGATCCGGCGCCCAGCTGTCGGGCCACCACCGCGGCGGCCAGCCCGTGATAACCCGGCCCGAGGATGACGACCCGCTCCCCCGGTGTGAGCCGGCCGACCCGGCTGACCCAGTCGATAGCGTTCGCGACCGGCTGGGTCCACGAGGCCAGCCCCATCGGCAGATCCGATGGGAGCCGGTGCACGACGGCGTTGGCGGGCAGGAAGAGGTACTCGGCGTTGCCGCCCCACAGGTGCGGCTCCTCGGAAGCCGGCACGAGCCCGATGCGCCGCCCGCCGGTGTATAGATCCGTCTTTGGGCACAGCCGGTACCGCCCGGTCCGACAGGTCTCGCACTCCCAGCAGGGCAGGTACTCCTCGACGGCGACTGCGTCGCCGACCTGGAGCCCCCACCTCTTCGCCGCCGCCGGCCCGATGTCGGCGATCTGGCCGACGGCGTGGTGGCCGAGCACCGTAGGCGCTGTCAGCTTGCCGCCGGCCAGGCCGACATCGGTGCCGCAGATTCCGCTGGCCTCGACACGCAGCCAGGCGCCGTCGTCGCCGCAGTCGACCAGCGGGAAGCTGACGACCTCGGTCGAGCCGTCGGGGTGCGTGACGCTCGCCCGCGCGGACGCTGGCAGGTCCAGCGCAGCGGAGGCGTCGGACAGCGTTGTCGTCTCCTGAGTCACTTGCGCCGCCCCGTGGACGGTGCCGTCTTCTGGCTGCGCGTGACCTCGTCGCGCAGCTGCTCCCAGATGGAGTAGACGATCTCGCCGTACTCCGGCCGATGCCGCAGCTCAAGGACGTCGCGCGGCCGTTCGAACGGCACGTCGATGAATGCCTTGGCGCTGCCTGGGTGCGCCGTCATCACCATGATCCGGTCGCCGAGGGTTACCGCCTCGTCGACACTGTGGGTGATGAAGACGACCGTCTTGCGGGTTTCGTCCCAGATCCGCAGCAGCTCACCCTGGAGCAGGGTCTTGTTCTGCTCGTCCAGGGCCGAGAACGGCTCGTCCATGAGAAGAATGTCTGGGTCGTTGGCGAACGCGCGGGCGATGGAGACGCGCTGGCGCATGCCTCCGGAGAGCTGGTGCGGGTAGGCGTCCTTGAACTTCGTCAGGCCGGTGCGGTCGAGGTAGTGCCCCACCGTCTCGGCGATCTCTGACTTGGAGACCCCACGCATGGTCAGGCCGTACGCGGCGTTGTCCCACACGGTCATCCACGGGAAGATCGAGTCGCCCTGGAAGATCATCGAGTTGTGTGGCCGGCCCTCGGAGGAGCGGCTAATGATCACCTCGCCGGCGGTGGGCTCCTCAAGCTCGGCGAGGATTCGCAAGAGCGTGGTCTTCCCGCAGCCGGACGGGCCGACGATCATGAAGAACTGCCCGGTCGGGATGTCGATGTTCAACTCGGTCAGGGCGGTCGTCGTGCCCTTGCGCGTCGTGAACTCCTTGGTCACCGCGTGGATGCCGATCTTGACGTCGTGGGCGGGGTCGAGAGTGGCGAGGTCGCCGCCGGGAGCGGCGCTGGTTCGGGTCACGTTCGTGCCTTCCGTTCGCGTGGTCTCAGCGGGTGGTCTGCCACGGCGTGACGAGACGGCCGAGGTAGGAGATGAGCAGGGAGACGGCGTACCCAATGAGGGCGATGACGACGAGGCCGACGTACATCGTCTCCACGGAGTACAGCTGCCAGGCGTTCCAGATCATGAAGCCGAGACCGGACTGGGCACCGACCATCTCGGCGATGGCGATGAGGATGAGCCCCAGGCCGGCACCGAGCTCGATGCCCGTGACGATGTTCGGCATGGCGCCCGGGATGGCAACGGTGCGGAAGGTCTGCCAGCGGCTGGCGCCAAAGTTTTTCGAGACGTCGTAGTAGATCGGCGCCACCTGGGCCACGCCGGTGAGGGCGTTGAGCGCCACCGGGTAGAAGACGCCGATCGCCACCATGGCGACCTTCGAGGTCTCCCCCAGCCCGAAGATCAGCAGAATCAGCGGCAGGAGCGCCGACTTCGGGATCGGGTAGGTGCCAGAGATCAGCGGCTTGACCGCCGCGCGCACCGGCCGAAACAGGCCCATGGCGACGCCGATGAACAGGCCGGGAATCACGCCGACGACGAACCCCAGCGCAAGGCGCCGCAGGCTGACGGCCATGTGGGACCACAGCTCCCCGGTCGTTGCGAGCGTCACGAGCTGGGCGAAAATGTCGGTCGGCGCCGGGAAGAAGCGGGTGTCGATGACGGCTGCTCGCGCCAGGACTTCCCAGACGGCGAGCAGGGCAAGCGGGGTCGCGACGGCGAGCAGCCGATCCCGCAGGCCCAGCGGCATCCGCCGCCGCTGGGCGCTGCTGGTGATCCGGATGGGCTCGCTGGTGACCGCGGGTCGGGTCGGGGTGCTGATGGCCACGGTGTCTCCTCGGTCGGTGCGGGCGGTCAGCCGGTGAACTCGCCGAGCTCCGCCACGGCGGCCTCGGTAAAGGAACTGTCGACGATGTCCTCAACCGTGACGGTGGACTCCAGGAGCCCCTGCTCGTCGAAGAAGTCGTAGTCCTTCTGCAGGCTTTCGACGTTGACGGCGCCGTTCGGGTCGACGTAGTTGGGGTGATCTTGCGGAAGAGTTCCTCGTCGAGGCCGGTCGCCTCGGTGATGATGCGCACGACCTCGTCGGCGTTCTCGCCGGCGAGCTTGCCGTCCTCGTAGGCGCTGACGTAGTCGCGGGCGCCGCGAAGGTAGGCGTTCATGAAGCACTGCGCCGCCTCGGCGTTCTCGGTGGCGAAGGACTCCTCGTAGAGAAGGACGGCGAGCTGCTGGCTGTCGTAGAAGTCCGGCGGCGTGGCCAGGAAGACGGCGGACCCGTTCTCCATTGCGTTGGTCGCGGCCGGGTCGGTGGTCAGGGACGCCTCGATCGAGCCGCCGGCGTACGCGGCGCGGTGCTCGCCGAAGCCGAGGAACTGGTGCTCGACGTCGTCGTAGGCCAGGCCCGCGCTGTCGAGGATGGTGGCGAGCGTGGACGACGTGGCGGTGCCCTCGGCCGGCTCGGCGACGATGCGGCCCTTTAGGTCCTCGATCGAGGTGATCTCGCCGGACTCGTACAAATCGGCTCGCACGAGCAGCGGCATGTAGCCGTAGTTCTCCGGCATGGAACCCTTGTCGGCCACGATCCGCAGGTTCACGTCGCGGCCCACCGCGTTGTAGAACCCGGCGGATGGGGCGCCGGCGCCGACGTCGAGGTCACCGGCGCCCATCGGCGCGATCATGCGCGCAGCGGAGTCGAAGGGCAGGACCTCCACACTCAGGCCCTCCTCCTCGAAGTACCCGGCGTCCTGAGCGATGTAGAGCGGGGCGTCGGAGGCGGAGTTGGTGATGCCGACGCGCACCGTCTGGCCTTCGCAGCCGCCGCCGTCTGTGCCAGCCGCCGCAGGCTCGACTTCGGCGCTGCCGCAGGCTGCGAGCACCGCGCCCGCACTCAGGGCCGCCAGGGAGGCGGCCAGTCTCTTGATGGTCAGTTCGCTCATCGTTGAGTCGTCCTTCTTCTTCGGAGGGTGGGGCGGGGCGGTTCAGATGGAGACGAAGATCTGGCCGGGGACCATCTTCAGAGCCTCGGCGGCGCCGGTGTCGAAGGGCACCTCCTTGGGCAGGAGCAGCGACGTGGATCGGACCCGCTGATGCTCGTGATCGTGCCCAGGCAGCTCGTCGTTTCCCTCCTCGATCTCCTCGAGGGCGGCAAGCAGGCGGCGACGGGCGAGGATGATCGCGGCGTCGGAGGTCCCCAACCGCTCACGGGTGCGGTCGACGATCGGGCCCATCGACTCCTGGAGGGAGAAGTCCTGGGCGGCGATGCCCTCGACGCCGGAGAAGGACTTGCGCTCCTTCTGCGCCTCGCGGTCGATGAGGTAGTCGTTGTCCTTGTTCGCCAGCGTCCGATACGTACCCGGGATGTACTTGGCGTGGATACCGTCGCCGTTGCGCATGGCGGCGAGCTCGTCCTCGCGCAGGTCGCGGGTGGGGTGGTAGTTGATGCTCCACGCCCAGCACGTCTCGTCGTCGATGGGCACCCAGGCGTGGCCGCCCATGGGGTTGTGGGTGCCGAACGGCGGGATGATCGTGTACCAGGGCATGATCCACTGGGTGATCCGCCAGTAGTAGTTGTCCTCGTCGGCAGTCCGGCGCGCGCCGATGACCAGGCCGCCGTCGGACTCAGCCACCTCGAACTTGGGTCGGGTGTCTGCCTTGAGGTACTCGTTGCCCGCGGTCCCGCTGTGCATGGGGTCGTCGTCGAGGTTGAACCGGTGCGCGAAGGAGACGTGGCTGGAGTCGATGCCGCCCTCCATGGCCTGGAGGTAGTTGGACTCCTGGATGCGCTTGGAGACGAACCGCTGGCTGTCGGCCAGCAGCGCCCACTCGAGCTCAGGCAGCTGCGGCTGCTTGTCGGCAGGGCCCATATAGGTCCAGATCACCCCGCCCCGCTCGACGCACGGGTAGGCGCGCTGCTTGATGCGCTGCTTGAGCTTGCTGCCCTCCGGCTCCGAGGGCATGTCGACGCAGTTGCCGTCGACGTCGTACTTCCAGCCGTGGTAGGCGCAACGAAGGCCGCACTCCTCGTTGCGTCCGAAGAACAGGGATGCGGTGCGGTGGCTGCAGAATTCGTCGAGCAGTCCGATGCGGCCCTGGGTGTCCTTGAAGGCAATGAGCTGCTCGCCCAGGAGCTTGACCCGCACCGGCGGGCAGTCCGGCTCCGGCAGTTCCTCGGCGAGGAGCGCGGGGATCCAGTAGCGGCGGAACAACTCGCCCATAGGCGTGCCTGGGTCGGTGCGGCTGATGAGTTCGTTCTGCTCGCGCGTCAGCATGGGGCGCCTTTCTCTGTGTGGGTGTCGTGCTGGAGATGAGGTTCGGCGTAATGGGGCGGCGGGATAGGTCAGGAGGGAGCGTCGACCGGTGGTGACCAGTCGCGGCGCAGCAGCGCCAGTAGCCCGGTGAGGACATAGAGGGCGACGGCGGCCAGCCAACCGATGCGATAGTCACCGGTGGCGTCCACGATGCCGCCGAAGGACACCGGCCCGACGGCGAAGCCGAGGTATAGACCGATGGCCATGGCACCGGAGGCCCGGCCGACCAGCGCGGGCGGCACCGTCCGCAGGACGGTAACCATTAGGACAACGTTCGCCGCTAGGCCGGTCGCCCCGAAGAGCGCGGCACCGGCCCAGACCAGCCCGCTGCCGACGGCGTCGGCCAGCGTGATGGCCACGACGCCGAGGCCGGCGCCACCGGCAAGGACGGCCAGCGCCGCGCGCGGGGACCGGAGGCGGCCGACCGCCCGACCCCAACCGATGCGGGCCAGAAGGCCGACCCCGCCGACGACGGCCGCGAGCAGACCGGCCGTTGCCATCGACAGGCCCAGGGCCTCATACCCGTACAGGGGCAGGTAGAAGTTCGTGGCCTGCAGGGCACAGCCGCTTAGCAGGGCGTAGGCGGCGAGCCACCAAACGACGGCGGGCATCGTGGCCCGGCCGCCGCCGCGCTCGGTGCGCGGCGCGTCGGTAGCTCTGCGGCGGGGGATATACCGGGCGGACAGCGCCAGCCCGGCTAGGGCGAGAACGGACGCCGCGCTGAGTGAGCCACGCCAGCCGGCGACGACGGCAAGGAGCGGCAGCGCCAGCCCGGCGAGCGCCTGCGCCATCTGAACCCCGGACTGCTTGACGCCCATGAGCGTGCCGCGCTCGGCCGGTCCCGTGTACTCGGCAACGAGCCGGTTGGTCACGGGGTTGGACAGCGCCTGCACGGTGCCTGAAACCACGACGGCCACGAGCATCCAGGCGTAGTTCTGCGCGGTTGCGGCAATCCACAGGGCGACAGCCGACCCGCCGTAGAGCAGGTACATCGTCACCCGCTCGCTGATCCGGTCGACGAGCCCGCCTACGAGGCCGGAACTCAGTGCCGCAGCAAGAAACGCCGTCGTCGCGAAGCTGCCGAACTGTGTGCGGCTCAGGCTGAGTTCGCTGATCACCAGCGGGCTCATCGCGGTCAGGCCGTAGACGAGCAACGGGCCGATGCCCATGGAGATGGCCATGGTGGCGGCGAAACCGGGGCGGACCCCGTGCGTCCGCTCTGGTCCGGCCTCACTAACGGACCCCGCGGGGCGCGTAGCGGGCACCGACGGCACAGGACTCGCGCCCCGCTGCGTCTGCCTCGACCGTGTCACTCGATCACTCCGTTCGCGACCCCACACCGATGTGCGAGCCATGGCACTGCAGTCTCGATACGCCCGAGTGAGCCGTGCAACAATCGGTGCGCGGATTCCGGAATACGCAACCGAAATCAGGAGGAAGGTCCCTGGCTTGACACCTCGCCAGCGACGTTGAGGAGTGGATATGACATCGACGAAACGGCCTCGGTCGGGCGGCGGCCTAGAGTCCGTGCACAAGGCGATGGCGATCCTGCACCTAATCCACGAGCGCGGGTCGGTCCGAGGTTTTGAGGCAGCCGAGCACTTCGGCGTGGCTCGATCGACGGCACACCGGCTTCTCACCGCAATGCGTCAGCAGGGCTTCGTGGAGAAGTCGCCTACTGGCCACGAGTACGTCCTCGGCCCCGCGATTCGCAGCATCGCTGCCGGCTCGATGACCCGCACTAACATCCGGTCCCAGGTCCAGAGGCACCTCGACGAGCTCGCCACTACCACTGGGGAGACCACCACCTTTATGGTGCTCGAGGGCAACGGCGTGCGCTTCGCAGCCGGGAGTGAGAGCCCGAGCCTCGTGCGTGTCGTGAACCGGGTGGGGATCCTGCTTCCCGCTCACGCGACGTCGGGCGGCAAGGCTCTGCTCGCGGAATTGAGCGATGAGCAGCTCCGGGCGCTCTACCCGCGCGGGTTCGCCACCATCACGGCCCGGACGCTGAACTCCATCGACAGCCTGATCGACGAGATGCATGCAATTCGCGCGCGTGGCTACGCCGTCAATGCGGGCGAGAGCGAGAACGGCGTGGCCGCTATCGCGGTCGTGGTACGCGGCGGAGGCCGGCGGAAGGCGATCGGCGCACTGTCCATCGCGGCGCCGGCCGAGCGCATGCCGGAAGGCCGGGTCCCGGGTGTGGTGGCGCGGCTCAAGCACGGCGCCGGCTCGTTGTCGGAGTCGCTCCGGTAACGGTCAGATCTAGCGGCCGCCAAGCAGGTTCCACGTCGCGCCGAGCGCCGCGACCGTGGTGTCAGCCGCCCGGATAAACCGGGCGACAGGCGCGGTACACCCGTCGCCGAGAAGACGCCAGGAGTTGCGGCGGCGACGGCGATCCACACCGCCAGCTCGAGCTGCGGTCAGGCGTCCGAGTTCGCCACCCACCAGCTGCGTTCCGATGATGACGACGGTGCGCCGTCGCGATGCCGCTGAGAACGCACGTCTCCGTCCCTAGGTGAGAAGGCGCCCGGCGCTGAGACAGCTTCCGACGCCGGAAGCACGCCGCCGGGGCGCAGATGGGCAGGGCGCCCCGCAGGCCCGACCTGGAGGCGCGGCGGGTGGAGACGTGCTCCTCCTTGAAGATCCGGCCCAGCTCGCCGAGGTGCGGGCGTCGAGCTTGGAGCTGGGACCCTGGTCATCGGTGGACACGCGGGCAGAGCCGACGAGACTGTGGCGCATGGTTTCACCGCAGCAGTACTCAGAAGCGAAAGTCGACGGAAGTTTTGAGACGTCGTTTGGACGTCAGCGAGCCGCGTTATTGGACCGTCACGGGAAAGCGACGATTCTGATATGCATGACCCCTTGACCTGGAACAAGGGCGCCGTCGGGGATCTCGTGGCGGCACTCCCCCGCCGGCGCCACCCGCCGGTAGCGCTGATGGCACCGAAATCGGCACGATTCCGCGGGTTTTCGACGTCGTCGGCTCCGGCGATAGCTGCTTCGGCGTCGTCGGGCGCTCCCGCCACAGCCGCCCGGACACGAGCACTGATGCGCGGATGAAGGTCACTTTTGGTGTCAAGAAACGCAGCGACGCTCGACCGAATCCCTCGATCGATGCCCTGACCTGCGGCAATACGTCGGGCTGGCGGGATTTGAACCCACGACCCCTTGACCCCCAGAAGACGGCAACCCGTTCACCCCCGTTCCCGACCGTCGCGATTCGGCTTGATGTCGCTGATGCCGACGGTGCTCGACGTTCGTGAACATTCACAGACGCCAACATGTTGGTGTCAAAGTTGGTGTCAAGATTCCGCTTCTCCACCGCCGCCTGCCAACCGCGGCACGTCGCACTCCCATGCCCCATGGGCGCCCTTCGAGATACGCCGCCACGCCGCACCAGGCTCCGGCAACCACCTCCGGACACAACCATTCCGCATCGGGCGTGAGCGCCCCGCCACAGATCCGTCCCTTACAGGTGCCGCTTCGCCGCGGCAGGTTGGGCGCTGCGCCACTGGGATCTTCGGAGTAGGGCGATGGACTCCTGACGAAGCCAGTCGAGAGCCGGTCGGCGGGGTCGTGTAAATTCGTACGGCACCGGGCGACATCCGCGGCTACGGAGGGAACTACCAAGTTATGGGTCCCAAGACGGCGACCCGCGCGGAGCAAAAGCAGCAGACGCGCGCCGCGCTGGTTGCTGCCGCGCGGAATCTATTCAACACGCAGGGCTACACCGCGACCGGCGCTGAGATGATCGCCAAGACCGCTGGCGTCTCACGAGCGACGTTCTATCTGCATTTCCGGTCCAAGGCTGAGGTCGTCCGCGAGATCATGCGCGAGATCGAACCCGAGGTCGTCGGCGCGTACGAGCGGCTCGACGCGATGGTCGACCCCACGCACGACGACGTCGCGGCATGGCTGGAGGAGCACGCCCAGCTCTGGCGGATGTACCGGCCGGAGTTCGCTGCCATGGAACAGGCGCTCGCGCATGAGGCGGCCGTTGCAGACGAGTGGTATGCGCTCCACCGGCACACGCAAGAACGAATGGTGCACATCAACGGCCGGCGAGCGTCAGACATGGAGCAGATGCGGACTCGGGCGCATTTCATGAGCCTCATGATGTCCGTGGACCGAAACTTTTACTTCCTGATCCTTCGCGGGCACGACGAAAACTACGCCGCGGTCATCGACGTTCTTGCCGACCAGTGGCTGGCTCTCCTCAAGCCTTGACCCCGACGGGGCTCCGCCCTCGGCGCGGCGTGACCGCGCTCCCCGATCTACGTCGCCATGGCCCGCCCTGTCGGCGTCTTCCATCGGAACGGCGCTGTACGCCGCGGTCGTCGGCCAGTACACCGATCCGGCCACCCGCGCGGTCGCCGCCGAGAGCTACGACGCCGGCTTCCTCGTCGCCGCCGGCGTGTCCGTCATCGTCATCTTGGCGGAATCGAGGCTCTCGCGCCGCCTCGGGGTGACCGACGCCACGGCCACCGAACCGGGTTCACGGACCCGAGCCTCTGCTCGTCGCGGCCCCTCGAGCCTGGACCGTGGGCCGCGACCGCGGCACGCCGCGTCGGTCCACGCGGACGCGGCCACGTGAACAGAGGCGAGCGTCGCAGCCGCCGCCGCTCAAGCCCTGGCCTGCCGGTACGCTGACGTCGATGCAGCCCACAACCGCCGCCGTGACCAGCGGCAGCCTCTCGCCGGTCGGACGCACCGCGGCACCTCTGCGCGAGCAGGTGATCGCGGCGCTTCGGCATGCCATCCTCAGCTTCGAGCTGCAGCCGGGGCAGCGCCTCGTCGAGCGCGAGCTCATCGAGCGCCTCCAGGTCTCCCGCACGACCGTCCGCGAGGCGCTGCGCGAGCTCGCCTCCGAGGGCCTGGTCACCGTCATCCCGCAGAAGGGCGCCACCGTCAGCGCGCCGTCCGCCGAGGACGCCAAGGACCTGTACGAGGTGCGCGCCTCTCTCGAGTCGCTCGTCGTCAGGCGCTTCGTCGAGCGGGCGAGCGACGAGCAGGCCCAACGGCTGCACGAGGCGGTCGAGCGCTTCGCCGCCATGACCGCCACCTCGGACGACATCCGCGCCACGCTCGAGGCCAAGGACGGGTTCTACGAGGTGCTGCTCGAGGGCGCGGCCAGCGAGGTCCTCGAGACGCTGCTCGAGCAGATCCAGGCCCGCGTCCGCGTGCTGCGCGCGACGTCGATGATGCGCCCCGGACGGATCGAGGAGTCGGTACGCGAGCTTCGCGGCATCGTCGCCGCCATTCGCAGGCGGGACGCGGACGAGGCGGCGCGGCTGTGCGCCGACCACATCTGGGGCGCCGCCCGCTCCGCCCTCACGCAGATGGAGGCCGTCGCGGGCTGAGACGGTCGTCCGTCTCACGAGAAGACGGTGCGGAGGTCCGACACCGCGGCGGAGTGACCTCACGCCTAGCGGGCCGGCGTGATGTCCTTGCGCGCCAGTTCCGGTTCTGTATGATTGTCCGACAATCTTACGAACTCCGGCGCACACAGTCGAGGAGGACTGTCATGACTAGCCGAGGAACCCGCACCACACCGAGCACGCCCACCGTCCGTCGCGTGGCGGCCGCGAGCCTGGCCGGCAACGCCATCGAGTACTACGACTTCTCCATCTACGGCCTCGCGGCTGCCCTGGTCTTCCCCCAGCTGTTCTTCCCCCAGAGCGACCCGTTCGTCGGCACGCTCGCCACCTTCGCCACGCTCGCCGTGGGCTACCTGTCCCGGCCGCTGGGCGCGGTCATCTTCGGGCACTTCGGTGACCGGATCGGCCGTAAGCCGATGCTCGTCGTCACGCTCGTGCTCATGGGCGCGGTGACGATGCTCATCGGCGTGCTCCCCACCTACGACCAGATCGGCGTGTGGGCTGCCGTCATCCTGGTGCTGCTCCGCCTGCTCCAGGGCATCGCGTTCGGCGGCGAGTGGGGCGGCGCGATCCTCATGGCGTTCGAGTACGCCCCGCCGGGCCAGCGCGGCTTCTTCGCCGCCGTCCCTCAGGTGGGCCCGGCCACCGGCTCGATCCTCGGCAACGCCGCGTTCCTTCTCGTCACCCTGCTCCCCCAGGACCAGCTCCTGGCCTGGGGCTGGCGCATCCCGTTCCTGCTCAGCGCCGTCCTCGTGGTCGTGGGCCTCGTGATCCGCCTGAAGATCGCCGAGTCGCCGGAGTTCTCGGCGGTGAAGAAGGAGGGCCGCGCTGTCAAGGTGCCCGCGCTGACCGTCCTGCGTGAGCACATGCGCGGCGTCCTGCTCGTCGCCGGCGGCTTCCTCGGCTTCGGCGCCTTCTCCATCACCGTCATGGCGTACCTGGTTAACTACGGCCCGAACACGCTCGGCATCAGCCCGACGACGATGCTCACCGCGACGCTGCTGTCCTTCTGCATCCAGATCCCGATGATCCTGCTCTCCGGCCACCTCTCGGACCGCATCGGCCGCAAGGCCATCAGCATCGTCGGCTCCCTCGCTGCCGTCGCCGCGATCTTCGGGATGTTCTGGGGCGTCGGCACGGCGAACAGCGCCGTCATCATCGCGAGCTACGCCGTCGGCTTCGGCATGCTCTACACGGTCGCCTACGGCGCGCAACCGGCGCTCTTCGCCGAGAGCTTCGTGCCCGAGATCCGGTTCACCGGCATGTCCCTCGGCTACCAGCTCGCGAACGTGCTCGGCTCGGGCTTCACCCCGATGATCGCCGCCGGGCTCATGCAGGCCACCGGCAACCCCTACACCATCCCGACCTTCGTCGGCGCCCTGCTGCTCGTCTCGATGGTGTGCCTCGTGCGCCTGACGGCGCTCGCCTGCGCCAACAACATGGCCGCCGGTACCGTCCCCTCCCCCGACCTCGCCCGCGCGGAGGTGCTCGCGCCGTGAGCCTGCGGTTCTCTCATCGGTCCCTGTCCCAGCAGGTCCTGTTCGGCTCCGGCCAGGCCGCCGAGCACCTCGCCGCCGAGGTCGCTCGCCTGGGCGCCCAGCGCGTCATGGTGATCGCCTCGCCGCGCGAGCGACGTCTGGCCGAGCGGGTCTGCGCACGGATCGACGTCACGGTGTGGCACGACGGCGTGGCCGAGCACGTCCCCGTCCACGTCGCCGAGCGGGGCCGGGCCGTCGCCGCCGAGCGCGCGGCCGACCTCCTGGTCAGCGTCGGGGGCGGGTCGACGACGGGGCTCGCGAAGGCCGTCGCCCTCACCACCGGCCTGCCCATCGTCGCCGTCCCGACGACGTACGCGGGCTCGGAGGCGACGAACGTCTGGGGCATGACGGAGGACGCCACCAAGACGACCGGCGTCGACGACCGGGTGCTGCCCGGCACGGTGATCTACGACGCCGAGCTCACCCTCTCCCTGCCCGTGCCGCTCTCGGTAGCCTCGGGCCTCAACGGCCTCGCGCACTGCGTCGACAGCATGTGGGCTCCGCGGGCCGACCCGATCAACCGGGCGCTGGCCGCCGAGGGCATCCGCGCCCTCGCCACCGGGTTGCCGCGGGTGATCACCGACCCGGCCGGGCTGCCGGGCCGCGAGCACGCCCTCTACGGCGCGTACCTCGCGGCCGTGGCGTTCGCCTCGGCCGGGTCAGGGCTGCACCACAAGATCTGCCACGTCCTCGGCGGCACGTTCGACCTGCCGCACGCCGAGACCCACGCGACGGTGCTGCCCTACGTGCTGGCCTACAACGCGCCCTTCGCACCCGGGGCGGCGGCGCGCATCGCCCAGGCCCTCGGCCGCCCGGCGGATCCGGACGAGCCACGGGCGGCGGCCGAGGCCGCCGTCGCCGGCCTCAGCGAGCTGCGCGCGCGTCTCGGCGCCCCGACCGCGCTGCGCGACTACGGCCTCGCCGCCGAGGACATCCCCGACGCGGTGGCGCGCGTCCTCCGGGCGGCACCGCCGTCGAACCCGCGGCCGGTGTCGGAGGAGAACCTAACCGCGCTGCTCACCGCCGCCTGGTCCGGCGCGACGCCGAGCGTCGACCCGGACATCCCGGCCGCACCCCTCGTCCCTGCAACGGAGGCACGATGAACCCCACCGCCCACACCGGCCCCGCGCCTCTCCCGCCGGCCGTCGCCCCCGGCGACCCGGCAGCCGTGACGATCGCGGTCTCGGCCGAGCAGGCCCGCCGCGAGGAGGCGCTCCTCGAGCAGGTGCTCGCCTCCTTCGACGGCGCTTCCTCGCCGCGGCTGAGGCAGCTCATGCAGTCGCTGACGCGCCACCTGCACGGCTTCATCCGCGAGGTCCGCCTCACCGAGGCGGAGTGGAACGCGGGGATCCGGTTCCTCACCGAGGCCGGACACATCACCACGGACACCCGTCAGGAGTTCGTCCTGCTCTCCGACGTTCTCGGGGCGTCCATGCAGACCATCGCCGTGAACAACGAGGCATACGGCGACGCCACGGAAGCCACCGTGTTCGGGCCGTTCTTCGTCGAGGACGCCCCGCGGATCGACAACGGCGGCGACATCGCCGGCGGGGCGCCCGGCCAGCCGTGCTGGGTCGAGGGCACCGTCCGCGACGCGGACGGCAACCCGCTGCCCGGCGCGCGCATCGAGGTGTGGGAGGCCGACGAGGACGGCTTCTACGACGTCCAGTACGACGACGGGCGCGTCGCCGGGCGGGCCCATCTGTTCGCCGACGAGCACGGCGCCTACCGATTCTGGGGTCTGACCCCCGCGCCGTACCCCATCCCGCACGACGGGCCGGTCGGCCGCATGCTGCAGGCCGTGGGCCGCTCGCCGATGCGCGCGTCCCACCTGCACTTCATGGTCTCCGCGCCCGGGCAGCACACGCTGGTCACCCACATCTTCGTCGAGGGCGACGAGCTGCTCACCAAGGACAGCGTCTTCGGCGTCAAGAACTCCCTCGTCAAGCGCTTCGAGACCCAGCCCGCCGGCACCCCGACCCCCGACGGCCGGGACCTCGGCGACGCCGACTGGGCCCGGGTCCGGTTCGACATCGTCCTGGCCCCCGAGCACCACACCGTCGACCCGCACGCCCATCTCATCGCCGTCGCCGAGCGCGACGCCTGACCCGACCCCCACCCGCTTCGCACCACCCCAGAGAGCAGGATGATCATGATCGCCACCGACTCCACCGCCACCAACAAGACGTTCGAGGCGGGCCTCGAGGTCCGCAAGGCCGTCCTCGGCGCCGAGCACGTCGAGCGCTCGCTGGCCAATGTCAGCGAGTTCTCCCGCCCGATCCAGGAGCTCGTCACCGAGTACTGCTGGGGTGCGGTGTGGACGCGTCCCGGCCTGGAGCGCAAGACCCGCAGCCTCGTCAACCTGGCCATGCTCACGGCCCTTGGCCGCAACCACGAGCTCGGCGTGCACGTCAAGGGCGCCATCACCAACGGCGCCAGCCGGGAGGAGATCCAGGAGGTGCTGCTGCAGACCGCGATCTACGTGGGCGTCCCGGCGGCGCTGGAGTCCTTCAGGGTGGCCGAGCGGGTGCTGGAGGAGCTCGACAATGCTTGAGCAGCCCCGCATCGGTTTCGTCGGGCTCGGCAACATGGGCACCCCCATGGCCGGACGCCTCGCCGCGGCCGGGTACCGCGTGACGGGCACGGACCTGTCAGCGGACAACCGCCGGGCACTGATCGACGCCGGCGGCACCGCGGTCGCCTCGGCCGCCGAGGTCGCCGGCGCGTCCGACGTCCTCGTCCTCATGCTCCCGAGTTCCGACGTCGTCGAGGCGGTCCTCCTCCGCGAGGGCGCCGCCGCGGCGCTGCCCGAGGGCGCGCTCGTCATCGACATGAGCTCCTCGGAGCCTCTCCGGACCCGTGAGCTGGCGGCCCGGCTGGCAGAGCGCGGAACGGAGCTGATCGACGCCCCGGTCTCCGGCGGCGTGAAGGGCGCGGTCGCCGGCTCGCTGACGATCATGGCCGGCGGCGACGCCGAGCTCGTCGAGCGGGCGCGGCCGGTGCTCGAGGCGATGGGCAAGGTCGTCCACACCGGCCCAGTGGCCTCCGGGCACGCACTGAAGGCGTTCAACAACCTGCTCTCGGCCACGCACCTCCTCGTCACCAGCGAGGCCGTGCTCGCCGGGAAGGAGTTCGGCCTCGAGCCGGCCGTGATGCTCGCCACCATCAACGGCTCGAGCGGCCGCAGCGGCTCGACCGAGAACAAGTGGCCGAATTTCATTCTGCCGGAGTCGTACGACTCCGGGTTCGCGCTGCAGCTCATGCTCAAAGACATGCGCATCGCGACGGGGCTGGCCTCCGCGTTGGGCATGCCGAGCCGGCTGGGCGAGTGCGCCGTGGAGCTGTGGGGACAGGCGGCCGAGGAGCTGCCTCGCACGGCCGACCACACGGAGATCGCGCGCTGGCTCGTGAGCCGCACGCACATCGGTTGAGCCGCACGCACGGCAGGGGGCCGGGAGCTGCTGCTCCCGGCCCCCTCTCGCGCCACCCGCGCCCCGTGCCCGCGGGGCCGATCGCCGCTCGTCCACGGCGGCGGGTGAGCGCGTGTCGTCGGCGAAGTTGTTGTCAGACTCTGGCGCACGGTGTACAACTGTCTAGCCAACCGGTTGTACGACTATCGTACGAACCGGGCTGGTTCGTGACGGCGCGAATCAGGACTTCGGACGTCGGACCTCGCGCCCAGATTGACTGCACCGCCCGGTCCGCCCGCGGCCGTCGACGAGGACACCGCGGGATCACAAGGCGTTCATGCCGCCAAGAGCATAGGGACACGACATGACAGACCGCGTCGCTTCACGATCAACTCCTGCTCCCACGACACAAGCACCGGTCAGGGGTATCGCCATCCCCTGGCGTCAGGCAGGGCTGTACATGGCCATCACGTTCTCGCTGCTGCAGATGCTCAACGAGGTCGGCGCCATGATGGCGATCCCCATGTACGGGGCGATGAGTGCCGAGCTCGGCCTCACCCCCAACCAGGTCTCCTGGGTGCTGCTCACCACCACGCTGGCCGGCGCCGCCTCGATCGCGATCCTGTCCAAGGCCGGGGACCTGTTCGGCCACCGACGCCTGATGATCTGGTGCGTACTGGGCATCGTCGTCGGTTACGTCGTCTCGGCCCTGGCGCCGAACTTCGCGGTCCTCATCGTCGGGCGCGCCCTGACCGGCATCATGGCCGGTCAGGCACTGTGCGTTGGCATCATGAACGACCGGCTCACCGAGCTGGACCGGCGCAAGGCCATCGGCATCATCGGCGGCGGCCAGGCAATCGGGGTCTTTATCGGCTTCGCCCTCGGCGGCTTGATGATCGTGCTCGGGGCCAGCTGGCGAACCGCGTTCTGGATCGGCGCCATCCTGACCGTCGTCAGCCTCGTCGCCTTCCTGGCGTGGGGCTCGGACTCGGACGCCGTCAAGCGCAACGTCGGGGCGTCCAGGCGGATGGACGTCCTGGGCGTGCTCCTGATGGGACTGGGCCTGACCGCCCTGTGCATCGGGATCAGCCAGTCCACGGTGTGGGGCGTGACCTCCGGCCGGACCCTGGCCTGGGTGCTCGGTGGCGTGGCACTCCTCGCCATCTCGCTGTGGTGGGAGTCGCGCGCCAGGGAGCCGCTGCTGGACATCAGCCAGCTCTTCACGCGGCGCCTGCTCCCCGCCTACGCCGTCTTCGTCGCCATGGGCATCCCGGGGATGCTCTTCTTCAACCTCGTGATGGGCTACGCGCAGACCCCGGCGGCCGTCACCGGGTATGGGTTCGGCCTCAACCCCCTCGTGGCCGGGTTCGTCTTCATCCCCATGACCGTCGCCGGCATCGTCGCCGCGCGCGTCGTCCCCCACCTGCTGCACACCGTCGCGCCCCGCACGGTGATCATCGCTGCCGGGCTCGCCCAGGCGCTCACCTTCGTCTGGCTCTGGGCCATGCACGAGCAGCTGTGGGCCGCCCTGGTGGGCGTCCTCGTTTACGGCCTCGCCTACACCGCGCTGTTCACGACGGCCATCTCGGTGATCGCGGCCGAGGCCGTGGTCGGCAAGGGGGCCGGCACCGCCTCCGTCTACGTCGCGATCGCCCTGTCCGCCTCCTCGATCGGCACCGCCATCTACTCGGCCATCGTGGGCAAGTACACCGACCCGACCACCAACATCCCGGTCGCCGCGACCTACGACGTCGGCTTCCTGGTGGCGGCGGGCGCATCCCTGGTGGCGGTGCTCGCCGGACTCTGGCTGTCCAAGAAGCTCAACCTCACCGAGGTGGTCGTCCACTGAGGGCGAGATCCCCACAGACCCCGCCGGCCTCGGCGCAGGAGCGCGGCGTCCGCGGACTTGGCGCGCATACCCCGAAAGTCCGCGGACGCCGGGGCGCGGTGCCCGTGCGGGAGCTGAGCGCGGCGATGTGGGGGCGGTCATCGCGTCGAGGTCCTTCGAGCCAGTTGCGAGAAGTAGTCGACGGCTCACGCGGTGACCCGCACGCGACGCACGCTCACCTGGTCGACCGATGCACCACCCCGCTTGACGAGCGTTCCCGCACACCGGAGGGCGACGGCGGAGCAGCGGCAAGATCGCCGTTCGCCGCCCTGGGGCGGGGCGTGCCGTCAGACCGGAACGGGCCTCGGAACCTCCGCCCTGGCGTCCGTCACGGACGCGTGCCTGCGCCGCTGCTGACCTGAGAAGCCGGGGCCGCGCCCCAGGCAAAGGGCCTAGACCTAGACACGCGTCCAGGTTCATGACACGCTCGCCGCTCCACCGAGATGTGAGCCAGGGCACAGGCGCCGCGGCGGGCCCTGCCGACGACGGGAGTCAACAGATGGAACTCGACGGCGCTATCGCAGTCGTCACGGGCGCAGCCTCAGGCATGGGACTGGCGACCGCGCGAGCCCTCACCCAGGCGGGAGCGACCGTCTACGGCATCGACCTGCGCCACGAGGCCCTCGACCGGGAGTTCGCCGCGCTGGAGCGTGCACGAGCCTTCGCGATCGACGTCTCGGACTCGAGGAAGGTCAGCGCCGTCTTCGCCGAGGTCGAGGCCGACCATGGCCGGCTCGACGTCCTGGTCAACGCGGCCGGCGTCTCCACGCCGAGTCGCGAGAAGCAGGCCTGGGTGGACGAGATCAACGACAACATGGTGGAGTCGATGAAGCGCGGCACGCCCTTCCACCCGGAGTTCTTCGGTGGTATCACCGACGAGGACTTCGACCGCGTGCTCGCCATCAACCTCACCGGCACCTTCTACACGATCCGCGCCGCCATCCCTCTGATGAAGGCGGCCGGCGGCGGATCGATCGTGAACTTCGCCTCCGTCGCGGGCCTCCTCGGCCTGCCGATGCCCGCCTACTACCCGGCCTCCAAGGCCGCCGTGGTGGGCCTGACCAAGGCCGCGGCCGCCGAGCTCGCGCCGTTCGACATCCGCGTCAACGCCCTCGCCCCGGCGGGCGTCAACACACCCATGTTCACCGCCTCCGGCGACGACCACGTCGAGGCTCTGCTCGCCCTGCAGCCGCTCAAGCGCGTGGCCGAGCCCGACGAGGTCGGCCGCACCGTGCTGTTCCTGGCCTCCGAGGCCGCCCACCACTTCACCGGCCAGACGCTGTCGCCCTCCGGCGGCGCGCTCATGGTCTGACCCCGACGACGCGAAAGGACCGGCCATGACCACGACCGACACCCAGCAGGACGTCACCATCACCGACGCACCTGGGATGGAGTACCGCTTCCTCGAGTTGCTCGACGAGACCATTCGCGAGGACATCGCCCGCGGCGACTACTACGGCGCCAACATCATCGTCGCCCGCCACGGCCAGATCGCCCTTCGCGGCACCTACGGCCGCGCCGACGCCGACACCGGCCGCCCCACCCGCGGGGACGACCTTTACCGCATCCTGTCGATGTCCAAGGGCTTCACCAACGCGCTCGTCCTCCGTGCGCTGAGCGAGGGCAAGCTCATGCTCTCCACCCGCGTCGTCGACCTCATCCCCGAGTTCCTCGGCGCCGAGCCCTTCCGTGCCGCCCGCAAGGACCGCATCAACGTCGCCCACCTCCTCACCCACCGCGCCGGCATGCCCGCCACTCCCAACCCGGGCCTGGGCCCGGAAGGGTTCGGCGTGCTCGCCGACGTCATCGAGGCACTAGGGCGTGTCTCTTAATGCGTTGAGCCAGATGGTGATCGCTCGCAGGACGACGCCGCCGCGGTAGGTCAGCGCGAGCTTGTCGTAGCGGGTGGCCAGGGCGCGCCACTGCTTGAAGACGTTGAAGGAGCGTTCGACGACGTTGCGCCGCTTGTAGGCCTCTTCGTCGTAGGTGACGGGCCGGCCGCCCTTGGACCCGCGGCGTTTGCGGTTGGCGACCTGGTCGGAGCGTTCGGGGATGACGGCCTGGATGCCGCGCCGGCGCAGCAGCGCCCGGTTCGCCCGGGAGGAGTAGGCCTTGTCGGCCAGCGCCCGCACCGGCGTGCTCCGGGCCCGCCCAGGGCCCAGCCGGGGCACGCGCACAGAGTTCATGAGGTGGACGAACATCGGCGAGTCTCCGCCCTGCCCTGGTCCGAGCACCATCACCAGCGGGCGCATGTTGCCGTCGCAGACGTGGTGGATCTTCGTGCTCAGTCCGCCGCGGGAGCGGCCGATGGCGTGGTCAGGCGGCTCCTCGTCCAGTTTCATGTAATTCGACAGGTCCCCCTGTGTCCCTCGGGAGGTTCGTGGCGTGCTGGTGAGCACGGTTGATCGTGGAGTCCACCGACACCTCCCAGTTGACCAGGCCGGCCGCGTCCGCCTGCGCGAGCAGGGCGGTGAGGATCTTGTCCCAGGTCCCGTCGCCGCTGAAGCGGCGGTGCCGCTTCCACACCGTCTGCCACGGGCCGAAGCACTCGGGCAGGTCCCGCCAGGCGATCCCGGTGCGGTAGCGGTAGACGATGCCCTCCACCACCGCGCGGTGGTCCCGGAACCGCCGTCCCCGACGGCCCTCCGAGGTCGGCATCAACGGTTCGATCAACTCCCACTGGGCATCCGTCAGCACGGCATAACGTGACACCCCCGCAGCGTTTCAGCCCAACGGCTCGACTATTGGGAGACACGCCCTAGTAGCTCCGAAAAGCGATATGGCGCCTCCGTGCTGGTCGCCGCCGACATCGGCGTAGCGATTGGGGGCGCTGGTTCCGCCGTCGCCGTCGAACTCGCCGCCTCGCCCTATGGGCGGCCTCCCGAAATGGGAGGTGATCGCGCTGGCCGCACGGTCAATAACATGCGACAGAACATCGCCAGGCACTCGAATGTTTCTCAACGGGGATGATTCGTCCGCGGCGTGCATGCGCGCCATTGAAAGGTGGTCGGGGGGACGCCCCTGGGCGCGACACTCGGGCGTCGGGCGGGTAACACTACGGGTGTCGGCATCGATGAGGCTGGCGACGGATCTCGGTTTCCCTGTCCCGCTACGACGAGGTGAAGACCCATGTCTGAACGCAACACGCTGGTGCGGAGCATGCACGATCTCGGTCTGGACGCGTGGTTTGGCGGCTCCCTCATGGGGGCGATCGGCCTCAACGGTGCGGCCTCGGCCGCGGCGGACCCCAACGAGCGGTTGACGCTGTCCTCCAAGGGGTGGGGCATGTGGGCCCCGGTGAACGCCGCGGCCATCGGCACCCATGTGGTCGGCAGCGTCGGCCTGATCGCCGGCAATAAGGCCCGGTTGATGAGCCAGCCCGAGGCCATGCAGAACACGATCGTCAAGAGTGTGCTCACCGTCGTGGCGGTCGGTATGACGGTCTACAGCGGGATGCTGGGCGCCAAGGTTGCCAGGGAGGCGCAGCGAGGCGGCGAGGGCGCCGCCGGGCCGGCGCCGCAGGGGGCCATGGGGGCCACTGAGCCGTCGCCGGGTTCCTCGGCCACGCTGGCGGCGGCGCAGAAGCAGCTCAAGGCGCTGCAGTGGGCGATCCCCCTGGTGACGGGATTGCTGGTCGTCCTGGGCGCGCAGCAGGGGGAGCAGCAGCGCCCCGTCGCCGGGCGGTCGTCGCGGCGCTAGCCAGCAGTGGCGCAGACTATCCGGGACACGACACTGCAGCTGGGCTCGAGCCGGCTGGACGGCAGCTACTGCCCGAACTAGGCAAGTGGCGGGCGCGGCCGGCCCTGTCATTCGTCGAGAGGAGAGGTGCCATGGCCTCGCACCAGGAGGGCCTTGCCAAGCCGGACTCCCCGACTGAGATCCGCAAACCGTCCTGGGGGTACGTGCTGCGCAAGACGGCCAAGGAGTTCATGGCGGATCAGTGCACCGACATCGCCGCCGCTCTGACGTATTACGCGGTGCTGTCGATCTTCCCCGCCCTGATCGCCCTGGTTTCGATCCTGAGTCTGGTTGGGCAGGCGGGGACGACGACCAATGTCATCGTCGGCATGCTCGAGGGCGTGGTCCCGCAGGACGCCATGAGAACTCTCGAACCGGCCATCGCGCAGCTCACGACGGCGCCGGCTCCGGGCATCGGTCTCATCATCGGTCTGCTTACCGCGCTGTGGACCGCGTCGAACTACGTCAACGCCTTCGGGCGGGCGATGAACCGCATGTACCAGATCCCCGAGGGCCGCCCGGTCTGGAAGCTGCGCCCGCTCATGTACGGCCTGACGGCCCTGCTGCTGGTTCTGGTCGCCATCGCCGCCCTGGTACTCGTCGTCAGCGGGCCCATCGCCCAGGCGATCGGTGGTGCCATCGGACTGGGTTCGGCGGCTCTGGCGGCGTGGAACATCGCCAAGTGGCCAGTGCTGCTCCTCGTCGTCATCGTGATCGTCGCGCTGCTCTACTACTTCACGCCGAACGTCAAGCAGCCGAAGTTTCGCTGGATCAGCCTGGGTGCGGTCATCGCCATCGTCGTCGCGGCCCTCGCCGTCCTGGCTTTCGGCTTCTATGTGAGCAAGTTCGGCAGCTACGGCGCGACGTATGGCGCGCTGGCCGGCGTGATCATCTTCCTGCTGCTCCTGTGGATCATGAACCTCGCCCTGCTTTTTGGTGCCGAGTTCGACTCCGAGCTTGAGCGCGGCCGCGAGCTACAGGGCGGGATCGCGGCGGAGGAGACGCTCCAGCTGCCCCCACGGGACACACGCGCCAGCGACAAGAAGGCGGTGAAGGCCCAGAAGGACGTCCAGCGGGGCCGGGCGCTTCGCGAGTCGCGCGGCCGCAGCGCCAAGCCGGACGACGATGCCTGAACCGTGGAAGCGCCACCGCCGCTTCAGCGGGGACGGTACCTGGGACAAGATCTTGACCATCCTCCTCGCCCACGCCGACGCGGCCGGTCTGATCGACTGGGAGGTCTCGGTCGACTCCACGGTCAACCGTGCCCACCAGCACGCCACCAACCTGCCCCGGGACACAGGGGGACCTGTCGAATTGCACGAAACTGCGGCAGGAGCCGCCTGACCACGCCATCGGTCGCTCGCGTGGCGGGCTGAGCACGAAGATCCACCACCTGTGCGAGGGCAACATGCGCCCGCTGGTGATGCTCCTGGGGCCCGGGCAGGGCGGGGACTCACCGATGTTCACCCACGTCCTGGGCGCGTTGAGCGTGCCCCGCCTCGGTGGGGGCCGGCCGCGCACGACCCGGATCGGGCCGTGGGCGACAAGGCCTACTCCTCCCGGGCCAACCGCCAGCTCCTGCGCCGACGCGGGATCCGGGCCGTCATCCCCGAACGCTTGACCAGGTCGCCAACCGCAAGCGCCGCGGATCCAGGGGCGGCCGCCCGGTTACCTACGACGAAGAGGCCTAGAAGCGACGCAACGTCGTCGAACGCTCCTTCAACGTCTTCAAGCAGTGGCGCGCCCTGGCCACCCGCTACGACAAGCTCGCCCTGACCTACCGCGGCGGCGTCGTCCTGCGCGCCATCACCATCTGGCTCAGAGCATTAAGAGACACGCCCTAGGCGGCGTCGACGTCGTCAACGAGCCCGGCACGAAACTCAACTACTCCGCCGCCATCAACCACGCCCTCCTCGGCGAGCTGGTCCGTCGGGCTTACGGCGCCGACTCCTTCTCAGCCCTCGCCACCGAGAAGGTCTTCGAGCCGATCGGAATGTCCCGCACCCGCTTCGGCCTGCCCCGCGAGTGGGCGGAGGAGGCCGTCCCGCTCAAGGTCATCGTCGCCAACGACAGCTGGCTCGAACCCCGGGACATCGAGATCCTCAACGACGTCATCAGCGAGGACGCCGAGATGCCGTGGGTCGGCGCCGTCTCCACCATCGACGACGTCTTCGCCTTCACCGAGATGCTCCGCAACCGCGGCCGGGTCGGGGACTTCCAGCTCATCGGCGAGTCCGCCCTGGACTTCGCCACCACCAACCAGACCGGTGAGATGATCAACGACCTCTACGGCATGGTCGCGGCCGCCCGGAAGTGGGACCTGCCCACGGGGAACATGGGCCTCGGCATGGCCCTCGCCGGGACCGGCACCCACGCCCGGTTCTTCGGGCCGTTCGTCTCGCCGCGCACCTTCGGCTCCTACGGCGCCGGCTCGTCCCTCCTGTGGGTCGACCCCGTCTCGGACGTCTCCTTCTGCTTCCTGTCCTCCGGCGTCATGGACGAGGGCGACAACGTCGCACGCTTCCAGAAGCTCTCCAGCATCACCGCCTCCGCGGTCCTGAACCGGTGAGGAGCACACCATGACCATGCTGCACGACGACGCCCGGCAGACGGGCCGCTGCCCGGTCGCCCACGGGTTCGACGTCATGTCGGACGCCTACTACCGCGACCCCGCCGCCCACCTCGCCGAAGTGCGCGACGCCACCCCGGTCTTCTGGTTCGAGGCCCTCCACGGCTGGGCCGTCACCCGGCGCGAGGACGCCCTCATGGTCCTCGGCGACTGGCAGACGTTCTCCTCCGCCGGCAACACCGCGGCGGACGTGCCCGAGAAGTACCGCGACGTCTACCCGCCCGAGCTGGTCTCAAACATGATCCTCGCTCAGGACCCACCCCGGCACACCGATACCCGCCGGATCGCCCAGCGCGGCTTCCTCAAGGAACGCATCGACCGGCTCCAGCCGGAGATCGAGGCGCGAGCGCACCGCATCATCGACCGGTTCGAGGCCAACGGGTCCGGCAACCTCATCGCCGACTACTGCCTCGAGCTCACGACGCAGACGATCATGGCCCTCCTCGACCTGGACTACGACAAAGAAGGGATGCTCCGCCAGCTGCGCGACGACCTGTTCGCCGTCATCGCAAGCGCCCACGAGGAGATGCCCGACGACGTCCGGCTCGCGCTGTGGGACCGGTTCGTCGCCGCCAACATGGAGCTGCGCAAGATCATCGAGGCCCGCCGCCACTCCGACGCCGACGACCTCATCTCCGTCATGTCCTCGGCGAAGAACGACGACGGCTCCTGGGCCATGGACACCGCCCGGATCGGCCTGCACATCTCCGAGTTCGCCGCGGCCGGCACCGACACCACGGCGCAGGCCATGGCCAACGCGGTCATCTTCCTCGCCCAGCACCCCGACGCCCTCCAGGACGCGCTCGCCGAGCCGGACCTGTGGCCGCGCGTGTTCGAGGAGACGGTCCGCCGCCGGGTGTCCTCGACCTTCACCTCTCGCCGCGCCACCAGGGACGTGACGATCGCCGGCGTGCACATCCCCGCCGGCGACATGATCCACGTGGCACTCACCAGTGCGAACACCGATCCGGAGCACTACGACCGGCCGTTCGAGTTCGACATCCACCGGTCCGACCCCACCGACCACCTCGCCTTCTCGACCGGGCGGCACACCTGCCTGGGGAACCCGCTCGCGCGGGTGCAGGGGGCGACGGGCCTGAAGGTGCTCTTCGAGCGCCTGCCCTCACTGCGACCGGTCGACGCCGACGAGCTCGACTTCCTCCGCATGGCACTGCTGCCCGTCCGGCGCACCCTCAGCGTCACCTGGGACGTGCGGGACATCGAGCGGCAGAAGGAGCGAACGGTCCGCACACTCAACCTTCGCGTGCTCGCGAGGCGAGAGGCCGCCGACGGCGTCGTCGAGATCACGCTCGGCCACCCCGACGGCGGTGAGCTGCCGCGGTGGAAGGCCGGGGCGCACATCGACGTGCACGTCCCCGCCGGTGAGGCCGAGCCGCTCGTGCGGCAGTACTCGCTGTGCGAAGACCCGGCCGAGCGGCGCACGTACCGGATAGGCGTGCTCCGCGAGGTCGCCGGCCGTGGCGGGTCGGCAGCGATCCACGACTCCGTCGACGTCGGTGCAACCATCACCGTGTCCTGGCCACGGAACAACTTCCGGCTCACCCCAGCGCCGCGCTACCTCTTCATCGCCGGTGGTATCGGCATCACCCCGATTCTCGCGATGATCCGGGAGGCCGAGCGGTCCGGTGCCGACTGGGAGCTCGTGTATGGCGGGCGGAGCCGCTCGTCGATGGCGTTCCTCGACGAGCTCTCCGCATACGGGGACCGGGTGCGGATCGTGCCGCAGGACGAGTCCGGGCTCCTTGACCTCGCGACCCTGCTCGAGATCGTCCGCGGCGACACGCTGGTCTACTGCTGCGGGCCCGAGCCGCTGTTGCGGGCGGTGGAGGAGCGCACCGCTCACTGGCCGAAGGACTCGCTGCGGCTTGAGCGGTTCGCGCCCAAGGTGATCGAGCGGTCGCACCCGGACACCCCGTTCGAGGTGGAGTTCGCGGCCTCGGGCGTGAGGGTCCAGGTCGGGGCGGAGGAGTCGATCCTGGATGCTGCTGCGAGGGCCGGGTTGCCGGTCATCTCGTCGTGCAGGAACGGCACCTGCGGCACCTGCGAGACGCGGATCGTCGCCGGGCGGGCGGACCACCGGGACTCGATCCTCACCGGCGCGGAGCAGGATGCCAACGCGACGATGATGACCTGCGTCTCGCGCGCAGCGCCGGGGTGTGCGCGGCTCGTGCTGGACCGCTGACCTAGGGACGAGGGCCGGGTCGCTCGCTGAACAGGTACGCCCACTGGCGGGCGAGGGAGGCGAGCACCCGGTCCTCGTGGTCGTCGTGGCCGCGGACGTACAGGAAGTAGAAGGTGCGCTCGAGGCTCATCATCAGCGTGCTCATGTGGACGGCCCGGTCCTCGCGCTCGTCCTCCGATGCACAGCTCTCGTAGAGCACCGTCTGCGCCGCGCACATGCGCCGGATCAGTCCGAGCCACTCATCGAGGACGTCCTGCTCGGCGGTCATCACCTGGGCGATCGCCTCGAACTCGGGAGAGTACCGCCGCCACATCTCCCGGGCGCTCTCCAGCCACCGGCGCATGGCAGGTTCGTCGTGCGACGGCAGCTCGTCGAGCGCGCGATAGAGGTCCGCGACGTCGTCCTCGAGCTCGTGCATCCGTGCCAGCACGATCTGCGGCTTGCCGCTGAAGTAGAGGTAGAGGTTCGAGCGGCTTCCCCCGGCTGCTGCTGCGATCTGCGCCATCGAGGTCTGCTCATAGCCCTGCTCGCGGAAGAGCCGGAGCGCCTCGTCGACGAATCGCTGGCGGGTGGCCACTCCTCGGGCGGTGCGTTCGGTCATGCGGGCGTCGGCTCCTCCGCGCGGTCGGCTCCCACCCTAGAGTCAGCAAGCAGAAGGCGCGCACACGCCGCCCCGGACACCCGGCTCTAGACCTCGACCTCGTTGGGGCCGGTGTGCGCGGCGCCGCCGTCGATCGAGAGCACGGCACCTGTGACGTAGCTGGACGCCGGAGAGGCGAGGTATACCGCGAGCCCCTCGAGCTCGCTGAGCCGCCCCGCGCGCTTGAGGGCCGAGACCCGCGCGAAGTCCGCGGTCATGGCCTGGGCCGTCGGGTTCGCCCGGCGGATGTTCGTCTCGAACAGGCCGGGCGCGATCGCATTGACCAGGATGTTGCGCGGGGCCAGCTCGAGCGCGGCGTTCCTGACGAGGCCCACGACCCCGGCCTTGGTCGCCGCGTAGGCGTACCCCACCATGGGGTCCGCGCGGATCCCGCCGACGGACGACGTCACGACGATCCGCCCATATCCAGATGTCATGTGCCGGGCGGCACTGGCCACGGTGTTCATCGCCCCGGTGAGGTTGACGTCGAGGACGCTGCGCCACCGGTCCTGGTCGATCTCCGTGAGGCGCCCGGACTTCAGACGCGGCCCGATGCCGGCGCTGATGCCCGCGTTGGCGAAGACGACATGCAGGCCGGGTCTCGACGCGGCCACACGCGCGAACTGCGCGTCCAGCTCGTCGGCGTCCGTGATGTCCACCGCCACGGTGCCCACCTCGTAGCCCTCGCCGTCGAGGTCGGCCCGCGCGGCGGCCAGCCGCTCCTCCTCCCGGTCGAGGAGCGTGACGGTCGCGCCCGCTCGTGCGAGCGCCGCGCCCATGGTCAGTCCGAGGCCGCTGCCGCCACCCGTGACCAGCACGCCGAGGCCACGCACGTCGAACATGGACCCGAGATGCTCGAGCCGCCGGCTCTCCTGGTCCGCCTTCGTCGCTACATCGGACCTCATGCGCGCGTCCTCTCCTCGGCCGCCGCATCAAGGCAGGCGCCACGGGCGGGTTCTCCCGTGCCCAGCTGCTCCTTGAGGAGCGTCGCTCCCTCCAGCACGGCGTGGGTGCCGAGCATGCTGGAGATCTCCATGACCGCGACGATCTCGTCCCGGCTCGCCCCGTGCCGCAGAGCGTTCCGGACGTGCTGCTCGATCCCCGGCTCGTGCAGGTGCGTGGCTGCGACGTCGAAGGAGATGTAGATGAGCTCCTTCACCTTGGGCTCGAGCACGCCGTCCCGCCACGGCTGCGCCGAGTAATCGACGTACGCCTCGAAGAGGTCCGGGGCGAGGCGGAGGAGCCCGTCGAAGTCCGGGTTCCAGAACCCCCTGTCGGCGGTGAACTCCGCCTTGAGGGCCTCCTGCCGGGCGGAGAGCCGGCCCGCGTCGTCCATTCCGAGCTCCGCGAGCACCTTCTCCAGGATGGGGGCCCCGACCAGTATGGCGTGGATGCCGAGGGTCCCAACCAGCTGGAGAACCTCGAGGACCTCCCCCGGGGAGGCCCCGGCGTCGAGCGCTGCGCCCATGTGGTGCCTTGCCCCGGGGGCGTACATGTGCGTGGCGTTCACCGCCACCGCCAGATGGACGAGGTGCCGCTCCTTCTCGCTCAGCGCGCTGTTCCGCGCCGGTACTGCGACCAGGCGGGCGTGAGCGGAGAAATGGCCGGGGCTCAGCTCGAGCAGGGCGGCGAGCCGTTCGTCCCAGTGTCCGTGGAGGCGGACGAAGTCCTCTCGGATGGCTGCAGCCGTCACTGTGCTGTTCATGCGTCTGCCTCGGGTGCTAGCAGGGAGCGAGGGGCCGGACGACCCCTCGCCGGATGCCTGACCTCAGTGTCCGTGCGCGAACACGTTGGCGGCCGGGGGCGGGCCGTTCTGCTCGAACTCCCGGGTCTGGCGCTTCTTCTCCGCCTGGTAGGTCTCGACGTCACCGCGGTGGTAGGCGATCAGGCCACGCCTCGCGCTCGGCGCGACGTGGCACAGTCCGGGCACATCGGCGTTGTCCCGGCAGTCGATGCTCCCGCCAGCGGGCGCGATGGCCGCCAGCGACCTGCCCGAGCGGGCCAGGCCGGCCGTGGTGTACCGCCGACGAGCTTCGTCGCCGCAGGCGGGGCACTGCTGGCTGAGCGGGGCGGGCGTCTCGGCGTAGACCTCGCCCTCCCACGTGCACGCGGTGCACCGGTAGTCGAAGAGCATGCGGCTCATGCGATCACTCGATCGCCGAGAGAGGGCCGCCGAAGTCGGCCCAGTCGCGCGGGTCGTGGGCGATCCACACCTTGGCCTGCTCGTCCTCCTGGAGGTTCTTCAGGGTGGTGATCGACTTGCGGGCCACCTCGTAGTCCCAGTCGTTGGGGTCCACCTCGTCCCACTCCATCGCCTCGCGCAGGTGCACGGTGTCGCCGGTGAGCACGATGTTCTGGGAGGGCAGGCGCACGAGCGCGCTGAGCTCGCCGGGCGTGTGCCCCGGGGTGTGAAGGATGTTGATGGCGCCGTCGCCGAACAGGTCCGTGCCCAGCGGGTCGACGTCGTGCCAGTCGAACTCCTTCACCTCGTCGCTGAGGTCGCTCGGCTGGAACAGGTAGGCGGTCTCCCCGGGGTCCGCCGCCCAGCGGAACTCCTCAGGCCCGATGTAGAACTCCGCACGGGGGAAGAGGTACAGCCCGCCGGCGTGGTCGGAGTGGGTGTGCGAGAGGACGACGTGGGTGATGTCCTCGGGCCGGAACCCGAGCTTGGCGAGCTGGCGGTCGATGCGCTGCTCGGGGTTCGACTCGATCATCGCCGTCTCGGGACGGTCACCGAAGACCAGCGCCGGGTCGTCGCAGACGAGCGGGTTCATGCTGGTGTCGAACAGGACCAGGCCCTGCTCGTGCTCGATCAGGAACGCCGGTAGGGGGATCGACACGGTGCCTTCGGCGCCGACGACCAGGTGCGCGGCGTCGATGTTCATCCGGGGGGCGTCCAGCGCCCAGAGGCGGGCGGCGGTGGTTGTCTGGGACATGAGCCTTCCTTCGTTGGGAGGTTCGTGCGCGGATGGGGCGAGGGTCATGCGACGCACATGCCGGCCTTCTCGTTCACCCAGTGGGTAAGAAGGTCGAAGATCACGCGATTGTTGTTCTCGAAGATCAGGCCGTGCCCATTGCCGGCCAGTCCGTGCGCGGCCAGCTCCAGGTGGTCGACGGCGACGCCGGCGTCCCGCAGGAACGCGACGGTCTGCCGGTCCCCGTCCACCCGGCCCGAGGCGGACCCCGAGACGACGCACACCGGGGTGCGCGCCAGCCGCGGCAGTCGCGCGGTTGCTCCCGAACGGTCCCAGGTCAGGGGAACCGCCGTCGGCCCCTCGGTGAGGCGGCCCCGGGGCCCGAGGTCCCTGAAGGGCGGCCCGAGCGGCTCGACCGCGACGAGCCCGAACACGAGGTCGGGGCGCCGGTCGGCCGCGAGCCAGCCCGCCGGTGCCCCGGCTGAGTGCGTGACGACGACGGCTGGGCCAGTCCGCTCGAGCAGGTCCACGAGCCTGCGGCCGTCGAGCTCCTGGCCCAGCGCGGTGTCGAGCAGCATCCCGCTCGAGGACGCTACCTGCGCGTCCACGTGCGAGTCGCCCGGCCCCCGCCCCCACGGCCAGGCGCCGTGCCCGGCGGCGCGGGGATCGTCTTCGGCCGGCACGAAGACGGCGGCGAGGCCGGCGTAGTCGGGTGACGGCGTGCGGGCACCCAGCCGTGCCGGGTCCCACGGGGAGCGACCGTGCCCGGGACGGTCGAGGAGGTAGGCGGGATGGCCGGCCGCGAGGGCGAGCTGAGCCCAGCCCTCCTCCGCGCCGGCGGTGCCGAGCCAGTCGGTCGACTGCCCACCGCCGCCGTGGACGAACACCAGCGGCGGCAGGCCCGTGGGCTCGGCGGGCGCCTCCCACTGGACCCAGGCGGGCCCGAGCTGCCAGGTCTGGCCCGCGTGAGCGTCCCTGGGGGAGGCGGCGCCGGTCCCGCGCCGCAGGTCGCCCGGCAGCCAGAAGCCGCCGCGGCGCACGTGCACCGCGGGCGCCTCCTCGTGCGGCGGCCTGGCGGCGCGGGAGGTCGTCACATCAGGCCTTGGGCGTGAGGCGGACGGGCACGTACTCGTGGCCGAAGGCCTGGTAATTGACGGCCTGACGCGGCTCACCGACCAGCTCGATCGTGGCGATCCGCTCGACCATGGCCCGGAGCAGGGTGCGCGCCTCGAGGCGCGCGACGAGGTTGCCCGCGCAGGTGTGGATGCCGAACCCGAAGGACAGGTGGCCACCCTTGAGGTCGCGGTCGACGTGGAACTCGTCGGGGTTCGTGTACTGGCGGGGGTCGCGGCCGGCACCGAGCCACATGGTGAGGATCTTGGCGCCCTCGGGGATACGTACCCCGCCGAGCACCGTCTCCTTGTTGGCCCACCTGCCGCCGTAGCGGGACGCCGGGTAGTAGCGGATGGCCTCCTCCCAGGCGTTCTCCACGAGACCGGGATCGGCGACGAGCTTCTCCCACTCCCCCGGGTTGTCGCCGAAGGCGCGCATCATCGAGGCGATGGAGGCCGTCGTCGTGTCGAACCCGGCGGCGAAGATCGACTTGAGGATCTGCTGGGCGGTGTGCTCGCTGATCTTCCCCTCGTCGGCCATCGCGTACAGCTGCCAGCCGATGCCGCCCTCGGCCTGGACCTCGCGGGCGGTGTTGTTCTCCACCCACTCCTGGGCCTCGGAGGCGCGGGCGAGCTTCGCGGCCTGGAAGTCGCTCGGGGGGCCGAAGGTGTTGAAGACGCCGTCGCCGAACTTCAGCAGCAGCTCGCGGCCCTCCTCGGGGAGGCCGAGGACGTCGGGGAAGACCTTCAGGACGTAGCGCGCCGCGATGTCCTGGAAGCCGTCGACCTCCACCGGGCCGTCCGCCAGCAGCTCGTCGAGGATCCGCTCGGCCTCCGCCCGGAAGTGCACCTCGAAGGCGGCAAGGTTCTCCTTGGAGAACACGCTGAGCACGGCGTTCTTCGACGCCGTGTGCTCCGGTGGGTCCTCGAGGATGAGGGTCCGCGGACGGAAGGGGGACGGCGCGTAGAACGGCCTGTCCGTGGAGGAGAAGGTCCGCCAGTCGCGCAGCGCCTTCTGGATCTCCGCGAAGCGCGTGATCGCGTAGTAGCCGTACTTCTTGACGTGGACGACCGGGGCGACCTCGCGCGCCTCGCCGTCGAACCTGTGCGGGTCCTCCAACGACTCCATCGCGAACGGGTCGTAGTCGATCTCAGGCGCCTCGATCGGCGCCTCGACGGTGGCGGTCATGCTCCTACCTCTCTGTAGTGGACGGCGAGCGCGGGCGGGATCAGGTGCCGGGGACGCGCACGGGCGGCGCCTCGCCGGTCTCCATCCACCGGAGCCGCTTGTGGACCCCGGCGGTGGCCATCTCGGGGTGGGTGAGGACGAAGAACTGGTTGTGCCGGATGGCGTCGACCACGAGGCCGGCCACGTGGGCGGGGTCCAGCCCGATCTCGGCCGAGGCCCTTGCGAGGGCCTCCATCACCGCGACCCGGGCCGGTTCGGTGGCGGCCGGGACGGTGCGTGGCCGGTTGCGCTCGGCCTCGGGCATCCGCGTCCTCACCGGTCCCGGCGCGAGCAGGGAGACGCCGACGTGGCTGCCCGCGCCCCGCAGCTCGATCTCGAGGGACTCGGTCATGCCCAGCACGGCGAACTTGGACGCGCAGTACGGCATCATCGTGGCGCTGCCGGAGTTGAAGGCGGCGACGGAGGCGGTGTTGACGATGTGCGCCTCCTCCTGCTGCTGGAGCAGCGGCAGGAAGATGCGGCAGCCGTTGAGGACGCCGAAGAAGTTGACGTCCATGACCCAGCGCCAGGCCTGCTCGGGGACGTTGAGGAAGGTGCCGCCGGTCTCGACGCCCGCGTTGTTGCACACGACGTTGACCTTGCCGAAGGCCTCGACCGTGCGGTCCGCCAGGTTCTGGAGGCTGGCCGTGTCGCTGACGTCGGTCCGGACGCCGATGACCTCGCCCCGGGCGCCGAGGGTGCGCAGGGCGGCGTCGAGCGCGGCTTGCTCGATGTCCGCGATGACGACCTTCGCCCCCTCCGTGAGGAAGCGCTCGGCCATGGCGTAGCCGATGCCGCTCGCGCCGCCGGTGACGACGGCGACCTTGTCCGTGAAGCTCGTGATCATGTCGTCTCCTACCAGGCGCCGATGAGGGAGGGGGTCTCGAGGGACTTGGTGAAGAGCAGGCGCCGGACGGCGGCCTCCTCGTCCGACTCGAGCGTCCGCAGCTCGGCCAGGTCCCGCTCGAGCCGCTCGGGGTCGGAGGAGTGGTAGACGAGGCGCTTGTTGTTGCTCGCGGCGGGGTTGACCTGCTCGACGAAGACGCGGCGCCGCTCACGCGCGTAGTCGTCGAGGATGCCCTCGTCGGCCTCGCCCTTGATCACCGCGGCAAGGACCTCCTGGAGGATGAAGGTGTCGAACAGCCCGGAGGTCAGGCCGAGACCACCGGTGGGGTTCGTGGCGTGCGCGGCGTCGCCGGCGAGGAGGACGCGTCCGTCGCGGAAGCGGCTCGCCGCGCGCTGGTGCATCCGGTACGGCGAGTAGGAGTCGAGCTCGAAGCCCTCGGTGTCCGGGAGAACCTCCTCGAGGAAGGCGGGCATGCGGTCGAGCACGCCCTCCTCGGGCAAGGAGGCGTCCTCGCAGTAGGTGTAGCGCCACAGGCCCGTCTCGCCGGAGTTGTCGATCTTGGAGATGATCGCGCCGTAGACGTCGTCGATGAGCATCGTCGTCTGCGAGAAGCCCTTCTCCTCGAAGGGGTAGCGGATGTTGGTCGCGACGAAGCGCTCCGGCCACGTGATCCCCTCGAACTCGATGCCGAGGGACTCCCGGACGCGGCTGCGGGCGCCGTCGGCGCCGATGAGCCAGCTGCCGCGCAGGGTGCGCTCCCCGTCGGCCGCCGCGGCGACGGCGGTGACGCCGTCGGCGTCCTGTTCGAGGGAGACGAGCTTGTGCCCCCAGAGCACCTTGGCGTGCGGGTGGTCGGCGAGGGCCTCGAGCGCCACCTCGACGAGCACGTGCTGCCCGAGGTGGAGGTTGTACGGGTGCTTGACGAGCCGCTCGATCGACCGCAGCCCGTAACGGATCTCCTCGCCGGTCCGGTGGACCTTGTAGGTGTAGTCCTGCTTGAGGAAGCCGCGGGCGACGGCCTGGTCGTAGACGTCCAACCGCTCGAGGCCGTCGAGGACCGACCAGTGGTACACCATCGCCCGGGGCGAAGGCACGACGCCGTCGTTGCGCTCGAGAACGGTCACCGGGACACCGGCCTGGGCGAGCCCGAGGGCGTTGAGGATGCCCACCGGGCCTGCCCCGACAATGAGGACGGGATCGTGCTGCGTCATGTCATGTCCTTCCCGGGCGGCCACACCGCCGCCCGATGTCCCCTCTCGGGGCGTGCGTGTAACGATACTGATTGTCATACGGTCCGACAATGCCTGTGCCGAAGCGTTCGGCGGCGTTTCGCTGGACGGGTGTCTAGTCGGAGGCACCAGTGTGCTGGATCACGCTCGCGGTGTCAGCAGGTTGCGCATGGTGAGACCGGGGCGCCCGGACGGACGCCGCGCACCGCCGGAAGGAACGGCGCTAGATGTCGAGCTCGAGGACAGGGCACCTGGCCCGGGAGACGCAGATCATCATCATCGCGTTCTCCGCCTTCTCCTCGTCGCTCAGGATGGAGTCGCGGTGGTCGACCTCGCCCGACAGAACGGGGGTCTCGCACGTGCCGCACGTGCCCTCCATGCAGGAGTAGATGACCGGGACGCCGGCTTCCTCAAGCACCTCGACGATCGACCTGTCCTCGGGCACCTCGACCTCCATGTCGGACATGGCCAGGCGGACCTTGAAGCACCCGCGGTCCTTGGTGAGGGCCTCGGCGTCCTTGGGTGCGAAGCGCTCCAGGTGGAGGGCACCGTCTGGCCAGCTCTCCATGACGGTCTCGAGCGCCCGGAGGAAGCCCTCGGGACCGCAGGCGTAGACGAGGGTGCCGTCGGCCGGTTCCCCGACCAGCGCGAGGAGGTCGGGCACGCCGGCCTCGTCGTCGGGGCGGACGGCGACCTTGCCGGGATGGCGCTCCTCGAGCTCGCGCCAGAATGCCATCGACGACCGGGAACGCCCCATGTAGGTCAGGGTCCAGTCGGCACCCTCGCGCTCGGCGGCCTCGATCATCGGCATGAGCGGGGTGATGCCTACGCCGGCGGCGAGGAAGCGGTACGTGGGGGCGGTGACGAGCTCGAAGTGGTTGGTCGGGCCGGCGACGTCGACGAGTGAGCCGGGGCCGAGCTCGTCGTGGACGTAGACGGAGCCGCCGCGGCTCTTCGGCTCGCGCAGGACCGCCAGGCGGTAGCGCGAGGTGTCGGACGGGCTGCCGCAGAGGGAGTACTGCCGGCTGAGCCCGTTGGGGAGCCGGAGGTCCAGGTGGGCGCCGGGGAGCCAGCCAGGCAGCGGCATCCCTTCGGGGTGGGCGAGGACGAGCTCGACGACGCAGTCGGAGGCGAGACGCTTCTCGACCACCTCCAGCGTGAGGACGTCCTGGTCGGAGGCGGGGCGGACGGCGACGGCGACGGACATGTCGGTCTCCCTTCGGGTGAGGCTGATTGGGTTCACAGGCCCGGTGAGGGCGCGCGCCGGTCCGGGAGCCGGCGCAGTCTGCCACGGTGCCGCGACGGGCGGCCCTGCCATGGGCTCGTGGAGCGGCGCCCGGCGGTCGCCGCCCGTGGTCATGCGATGAAGCGGATCGGGACGTTGGTCCAGCCGGTCCGGAGCGGCCGGCCGTTGGAGACCGGCTCGCCCGCGAGCTCGAAGCCCGAGGTCTTCTGCAGCAGCCTGGTGAGCGTGGCCTTGAGCTCCTCGCGCGCGATCGGCGCGCCCATGCACTGGTGCGGACCGTGCCCGAAGGTCAGGTGCTGCGGCGTCGGCGCACGATCGACGTCGTAGGTGTCACCGTCAGGGAACCGGTCCTCGTCCCGGTTGGCCGAGTAGACGCTGAGGGCGACCTTGTCGCCGGCCGCGATGGTGCGGCCGTGGGCCTCCACGGCCTTGGTGGCGTGGCGGCCCAGCTGGTGCAGCGGCGGGGCAAGGCGGAGGAGCTCCTCGACGGCGCTCGGCACTAGCGAGAGGTCCTCCCGGAGCCGCTGCTGGTCCTGCGGGTGGGCGGCGAGGTAGCCGACGATCGATCCGATGGCGGCCGTAGTCGTGTCCGCGCCGGCGGAGAAGATCTGCACGCCGAGGGCGACGAGCTCCTCGTGGGTGATGGGGCGGCCCCCGGGCTCGAGCAGCATCGCGCCGGACATGACGTCGATCGCGGGATCCTGGGGCCTCTGCCGGCGGTCCGCGATGAGCGCCTCGACGGTCGGGTTCCACAGCGTCTTGTTGACCTCGCGGTGCTTCTCGAGGTCGAAGCGCACGGCGTCGGCCTTGGCCAGCGAGTCCGCCATGGTGACCCAGGCGTCCTCGGGGAGCAGGAGGAACTTCGCCAGCACTTGCTGCGGGACGATTCGACCGAACTCGTCGATCATGTCGCCCTCGCCGCGCTCGACGAGCGGGTCGAGGTTCTTCGCGACGATCTCCTCGATGTCCGGCACGAGCATCCCGACGCGCTCGGCGGTGAAGTACTGCGAGAGGAACTTCCGGAAGAAGGTGTGCTCCGGCGGGTTCGCCTGGATCGGGATGGACTTCATGAACTCGGGGAACTCGACGAACGGCTGGCCGCTCGTGTACGTCCGCCAGTCCCGGCTCCCCTTCTGGACGTCCGGGTACTTCATGAAGCACCAGAAGCCGTCGTAGTCGCTGGTGTAGGACAGCGGCTGCTCGGCGCGCAGGCGCCGGTACTCGGCCGGGTAGTCGGTGACCGTGATCGGGTTCCAGTCGTCGGCGGGGACGGTCGTCTCCTGGGCCACTGCGGTGCTGTTCTCGGTCACGAGGACCTCCCTCTGATAAATGGGCGTGTCACGACGGTGTGTCCGCTGCGTCGCCACTGCCCTGTGGTGTCGCGTTGGGTCGACGTTATGGCCGGCCCCGCCGGTTGGCCATAGGCACGCAGGAATTCGTCGCTCGCCGGTATACGGTTTGAGTATGGACATCCGGCAGATCAGGTACTTCGCCGAGGTCGTCCGGCAGGGGTCGATCTCCCGGGCGGCCCGCACGCTGGGCATGACCCAGCCCCCGCTGAGCACGACGATCGCCAACCTCGAGAAGGAGCTCGGCGTCCGGCTGCTCGAGCGCACGCCGCGGGGCATCCACGCGACGCCGGCCGGGCAGCTGCTGCTGCGCCGCGGCGACCTGCTGGTGCGCGAGACCGAGGCCCTGGCCAAGGAGCTGCAGCGGCACGGCCGCGGCGTGTCCGGCTCGCTCCACATCGCGTCGGTCATGCCGTTCGCGTGGGCCTACCTGCCGCGGGTGCTCGCCCGCTACCACCGGGTCGCGCCGTACGTCGACATCACGCTGTCCGACCCGCCGCCAGAAGCGGTCATCGACGGCCTGCTCGCCGGCACGACCGACGTCGCGATCATGGCGACGTCGGACCCGCAGCGCATGCGGACGATGTACCAGGGGACGTTCCGGATCGAGCGGCTGACCTCGCTGCCGCTCGTGGCGGTGCTGCCGGCGGACCGCGGCGACGAGCCGGAGCCCGTGCCGCTCGCCGACCTGGTCCGCGAGACGATCCTGCTGCCCCGGACGACGCCACGCTTCCCCGGCCTGACCGAGCTGGTCGTCGACGCCTGCCTGGCTCAGGGCATCGCGCCGCCGCCGGTCAAGGGGGTGTGGAACCTGCAGACGACCCTCCCGCTCATCACCGCCGGGCTCGGGGTGAGCGTCATGCCGCCGGAGATCAAGCAGCTCGCCCAGACCGCCGTCGTCACGAAAGAGGTGACCCCGACGCTGCCCCGTCTGCAGGTGGAGGTGGTGTGGCGGCCGTCGCCGCAGCCGAACGAGGTGGTATCGCTGTTCCTCCAGACGGTGCTGCGGCGGGACCTGAAAACCTGATCCCCGGCATGCCGGCGCCGCCGGCGCCCACCACCTCGCAGATTGTCGGACAATATGTATGCTGCGGCCGACCGACCTTCCCGACCCGCGAGGTGTCCGATGACGCGCGTCTCCCCCGAGGCTCCCCCGACCGCCCTGCCGGCCGGCACGCCCACCCAGCTCCTCGTCGGGGGGACGTGGCGCGCCGCGTCCACCGGCCGGACCTTCCCGGTCCACGACCCCGCCACGGGCGAGGTCCTCGCGGAGGTCGCGGACGCCTCGCCCGAGGACGGCATCGCCGCGCTCGACGCCGCCGTGGCCGCCCAGGCAGGGTGGGCCGCGACCCCGCCCCGAGTCCGGGGTGAGCTGCTGCGAGCGGCGTTCGAGGCCGTCGTCGCACGCGGCGAGGAGCTGGCCACGGTGATGACCCTCGAGATGGGCAAGCCGCTCGCCGAGGCCCGCGGTGAGGTCACGTACGGCGCCGAGTTCCTGCGCTGGTTCTCGGAGGAGGCGGTGCGCGTCGCCGGGCGCTACCAGCTCGCGCCCGAGGGCACCTCGCGGCAGCTCGTCACGAGGCGGCCCGTGGGTCCGTGCCTGTTCATCACCCCGTGGAACTTCCCGCTCGCGATGGCTACCCGGAAGGTCGCGCCGGCGCTCGCGGCTGGCTGCACCGTCGTTCTCAAGCCGGCCGTGGCCACACCGCTCACGGCCCTGCTCTTCGCCCGGGTGCTGCAGGACGTCGGGGTGCCCGACGGCGTCGTCAACGTCATCCCGACGATCACGGCGCCCGCCGTCACCGGCCCGGTTATCAAGGACCGCCGGCTCCGCAAGCTTTCCTTCACCGGCTCGACGGCCGTCGGCCGCGCCCTGTTGGCCGAGGCCTCTCAGAACGTGCTGCGGACCTCGATGGAGCTCGGCGGCAACGCGCCCTTCCTGGTGTTCGACGACGCCGACCTCGACGCGGCCGTGCGGGGTGCGTATCTTGCCAAGCTCCGCAACATGGGACAGGCGTGCACCGCGGCGAACCGGATGATCGTCCACGAGGACGTCGCCGCGGAGTTCACCCGCCGCCTCTCGGACCTCTTCGCCGGCCTGACGGTCGCGCCGGGGATCGACCCGGCGGCCCAGGTCGGGCCGGTCATCTCCGAGAACGCCCGCGCCGACATCCACGGCCTGGTCCGCGACGCGGTGGCCGACGGCGCCCGCGTCCTGACGGGCGGGGAGCCGCTGGACGGGCCGGGCTGGTTCTACCCGCCCACCGTCCTGGCCGACGTGCCGGCGACGGCGCGCATCCTCGACGCGGAGATCTTCGGCCCGGTGGCCCCCGTGACGACGTTCCGGACCGAGGAGAGGCGCTGGCGATCGCCAACGCGGCCGACGTCGGCCTGGCCGGGTATGTCTTCACGAAGGACCTCGACCGCGTCCTGCGCATGACTGAGCGGCTCGAGGTCGGGATGATCGGCGTCAACCAGGGCCTGCTGTCCAACGCCGCGGCGCCGTTCGGTGGCGTCAGGCAGTCCGGCCTGGGCCGCGAGGGCGGCACCGAGGGCATCGATGAGTTCCTCGAGACCGTCTACGCGGCGCTGCCGGACCCCCACCGCGCCTGACAGCGTCCGAGCTGAGCGCCGGCCACGGCCGCGGGTTGGTCGCGCTCGTGCATGGCCGGCGCGGCCAGCGTCCATCCGCACGCGGAGGCGCGCCCGTGGCGGGCTCGTCCTCGCCGCGCGCCGGGGCGACCGTGGCCCGCCCGGGCCACGGTCGCCGTCGAGCCTCATGGCGGCGGCGCGAGGTCCGCCGCCGCCCAGGTGGCTAGAGCTCGAGGACGAGCCTGGAGCAGCCGCGCTCGGCGCGGGAGACGCAGACCATCATGGTCTCGTTGGCCTCCTGCTCCTCGGGGGTGAGGATCGAGTCGCGGTGGTGGGCGCGGCCGAGCACGATGCGGGTCTCGCACGTGCCGCAGGTGCCCTCCTGGCAGGAGGTGAGGACGGTGATCCCATTCTCCTCGGCGACGTCGACGATCGACTTCCCGGCGGGCACCGCGGCGGTGACCCCCGACTCGGCGAACTCGACCTCGAAGGTCTCGTCGGGCTCGGTGAGGACGACCGCCTTGGGCGCGAACCGCTCCATGTGGAGAGAGCCGACCGGCCAGTGCTCCGTCGCCCTCTCCATCGCCTGGAGCAGGGGCTCGGGACCGCACGTGTAGACGAGCGTGTCGGGCCGGACCACGCCGAGGAGCCCGGCGAGGTCGAGCAGGCCGTGCTCGTCCTGCGGGCGCACCTGCACCTTGTCGCCGTAGCGGGCGAGCTCGTCGAGGTAGGCCATCGAGGCCCGCGTCCGGCCGCCGTAGAGCAGCGTCCACTCCGCACCGGCTGCCTCGGCCTGCTCGATCATCGGCAGGATCGGCGTGATGCCGATGCCGCCGGCGACGAACAGGTACCACGGCGAGGCGTGGAAGGTGAAGTTGTTCCGCGGCCATGACACCCGCAGCGTCGAGCCCTCGGTGACGTGGTCGTGGAGGTAGGTCGACCCGCCGCGGCTCTCCGGCTCGCGGAGGACACCGATGCGCCAGCGGTCGGTGCGCCCCGGGGAGGAGCACAGGCTGTACTGGCAGACCCTGCCCTCGCCGTCGTCGCCCGTGTGGACGTCGACGTGCGCACCGGGCCTCCACGCGGGCAGGTCGCCGCCGTCCGGGTGCGCCAGCGTCAGCGAGACCACCCCGTCGGACACGTCGCGGCGCTCGACGACCGTGAGCGCCATCTCGCGGGGCGCCTGCTTCCTGGACCGCTCGCTGTCCGCGACGTCCCACGTCACCGGGAGCGAGCGGCGGGCCGGCACGAAGACCATGCGCACGAAGTCGAGCGGCACCTCGGGCGCGGGGCGCAGCGAGGGCAGCCGCTCGAAGAGCACCTGCAGGCCGGCAGCGCCCTGGACGCGGGCCAGGTTCTGCCCGAGGCAGGTGTGCCGGCCGCGGGTGAACGCGAGGTGGGACTCGGGATCGGGGCGGTGGATGTCGAACTCGAACGGCCGGTCGATCCAGTCCGGGTCGGTGTTCGCGCTGACGAGCACGATCCAGACCATGTCGCCCTTCTTGATCCGCACGCCCGAGAGCTCGACGTCCTTCTCCGCACGGCGAGAGGTGAACGTCGACGACGGTCGCAGGCGCACCGTCTCCTCGAACACCCTCGCCCACAGCGCCGGGTCGGCGATCGCCTCGGCAAGCACGTCCGGCGACCTGTCCAGGTACATGATCGCGTTCGCCATGGCCTGCGCCGTGGTGTCGGCGCCGGCCTGGGCGAACTCGCTGAGGTGAAGGGCGATCTGCGCCGGGGTGAGGGCGTAGTCGCCCTCCTTGTCCTTCGCGGTCGCCATGTCCGAGATGAGGTCCTCGCGCGGGTGCGCCCGGCGGTCCTCGATGATGCGGCGCAGCTCGAGCTGGGCAGCCACGTACCGGTCCCAGACGTCGTCGACGATGTCCTCGGGGATGGGCTCCTGTGCACTCGACAGCACGCGGGCGTTGTCGTCACGGAGCTGGCGCATCATCGCGTCGTGCTCCCAGCCCAGGCCCATGTGCGCGAGCAGCGTCTGGGTGGTCAGCTCGAGGCAGTAGTCCTCGATGATGTTGCCGCTGCCGTTGGCCTCAAACCGGTCGATAATGCGGTGGGCCCGCGCCTCGATCTGGGACCGCAGCGCCTCCATCCGCGCCTTGGTGAAGCCCGGCTGTGCGACGGCGCGGTGCAGCGTGTGGCTCGGCGGGTCGGACCCCACGAGCATCTGGGAGATGAGCTCCGGCGGGACGGCCTCGCGGTGGCGGTCGGGCACGTCTATGAGCGCCGAGTTGGCGCCCGAGCTGAAGTCGGTCCAGCTGCCAAGCACCACCTCGACGTCCTTGCGCCGGGTGACGATCCAGGCGTTGATGAACGGGTAGAAGAAGACCGGGTGCTCGTCGCGGATGCTCGCGAAGAAGGCCGCCGGGTCCTCGTAGTAGGCGTCATCGACGATGAGGTCGAAGCCAGGGACGGTGGGGCGCTCGGGCGTTTGCAACGCCGTCGGTGTCGTGGTCATCGTTGACTCCTGGTAGCTACAGGGCCGCCGCGACGGCCATGGTGGAGAGCTTCTGGAAGCGGGCGACGTTCTCGCTCTCCTCCATGACGCCGGCGGAGAGGAAGACGAACGTCATGTCGCGCTCCGGGTCGACCCAGAACAGCGACGAGCCGGCGCCGTAGTTGCCGTGGGTGCGCGGGGACGTGAAGGGCCCGAAGAAGTTCGGCGCCGTGCCCGTCCCGCTGAGGGAGAAGCCGAGGCCGAAGTTGCCCTTCGGCATCTCCCAGCCGCGCGCCCTGGCCATCTCGGCATACAGGTCGTTTGGCATGTCGCCGGTCTGGAGGGTGGTCGCCTGCTCGAGGACCGCCGGGGCGATGAGCTGCTCGCCGTCGTGGCGCCCCTTGTTGCGGATCATCTCCGCAAACGTGAAGACGTCGTCGACTGTGCTGACCGAGCCGACCCAGGGCATCTCAGCGTCCTCGCTGATGTGGTCGTTGAGGCACTCGATGTCCTCGGGCGACAAGAAGCCGCCCTCGGGCAGGTACACCTTGAGCGGGACGGCCCTGTCCTCCCACGCGCGTGGCAGGCCGAAGCGCGTGCTGTCCATGCCGAGCGGCTGGAAGATGAGCTTGTCGGCGAGCCGTCCGAAAGACGCGGCGCCGTAGGCGCGGCGGACCATCTCGCCCATGAGTGCGTGGTTGATCGCCGGGGAGTAGTTGAGGTTCGTCCCCGGCTCGAACAGCACGTCAACCCCGCCGAGGGCCGCGATGACGGTCGCGAGGTTCCCGAACTTGTCGGGGCCGACACCGGGGTTCGGCGTCGGGGCCATGCCGGAGCGGTGCGTGAGGAGGTGGACGAGGTTGATCCTGTCCTTGCGCAGCATCCGGAACGGGTCCGTGCCGAGGAACTCGGGAATGAGGTCGACGACGCGGGTGGAGAGGGAGAGCCTCCCCTCGCCCAGGGCCCGGTAGACCATCGCGTTGGTGAAGGCCTTGGTGAGCGAGAGCACCCGGAAGACGTCGTCGCCCTGGAGTGGTCGGCCGGTAGCACGCTCGGCGTAACCGATGGTGTCCCGCAGCACGACCTCGCCGTGGCGGGCGACGATGATGTTGACGCCGTCGTACGTGCCGCCCTCGATGTCGCGCTCGATCTCGGCCTTGAGGCGGGCGAGCGCTTTGGTGTCGATGTCCCCGGCGGCCGTGCCGGTCAGCACGGTGGGGTTGGTCAGTTTCATGGTCACGTCGTCTCTCGTCGTCGTCGTCGCTGTCAGGGCCCGGTCGGTCACTGCATCACCAGGCCGCCCGAGGGCGAGATGGTCTGGCCGGTGTAGTAGGAGCCCTCCTCGCCGGCGAGGAACAGGACGGTCCGGGCGACCTCGGCCGGGGCCGCGCTGCGGCGGATGGGCTGCATGCCGATGAGGAAGTCGTTGAACTCCGGGTCGGTCTGCCGGAACAGCGGCGTGTCGACGGCGCCAGGGGCGAGGGCGTTCACGCGGATGTTGAACGGTGCCAGCTCGACGGCGGCCTCGCGGGTCAGGCCCAGGACGCCAGCCTTGGACGCGGGGTAGTACGCGGGCATGGCGACGCCCATGAGCGCCGCGGCGGAGGAGAAGTTGATGATGGCGCCGCCCCCGTTCCTCTTCATGAGCGGGGCGGCGGCGCGAATCGTGTAGAAGGGGCCGTAGAGGTTGATCTTGATGACCCTGTCGAAGTCCGCGTCGGAGATCTGCTCGAAGAACTCCGGCGGGGTGGGCCGGCGGCCCTCCTTCATCGCGACGAAGCCCTCGTAGTTGAGCTCGTTGAGCTTCTCCTGGGCGGCGCGGTTGGGGGTGTTGACACCCGCGGCGTTGACCAGGACGTCAAGCCGGCCGAACTCCCGCTCGATCTCCCCGAACGCGGCTCGGACCGCCGCGGGGTCGGCGATGTCCAGCGGCACGGGGCGGGCGTTCGGCACGGCGGCGACGTCCTGCGCGAGGTTGCCGGCAGAGATGTCGGCACCGAAGACGATCGCGCCCTCCTCCGCGAACGCCTGGGCGGTGGCGAGCCCCATGCCGGACGCGGCCCCGGTGACGAAGACGATCTTGTCCTGGAACTTCATGCGGTGGCTCCTCCTCGAGCGGTATGACCGATATCGCTATGACGTGTGACACATCGGGTCGCAGCCTGGCACACTGACTAGACACCTGTCTAGCGAGTGGAGCATCGATGCACGCCGTGATCCCGACGCCCGACGACGAGACGACCAGCACTGCCGCTGGATCAGAGCTGCCTCGTCCGGGCCTGACCTGGGGCCTGAAGCGCAGCTTTATCAGGTACATCTCGTCACTGCCCGACGGCGCGCACGCCGAGACCGATGGCGCCTCCCTGGAACCGCCCAGCCTCTTCCACTTCTCGCTTGACCGCGCGGAGCTGGACCGCAGCACCGGCCGCGGCACACTTCGATTCCGCGGCGACGTCCGCCTGAGCGGACACCACCGCATGCTCTCCGTGATGATCGCGGACCCGTGGGTCGAGCTCCGGGACGACTCCGCCACGCTCACGGTCGTCGACGCCAATCACTGGCCGGACCGATCCAGGCGCATGCCGCTGGCGAGCCTTTCCCTGCCGGAACCGACGGCGACGCCGGCTGGGCCCATGTGGGGCCCCGTGCCCGCCCGTCTGACCCGCGAGGGCACCACGGTGTTCAACGACCAGTACGTCACCGGCGAGGAGATGGACCCCGCGTTCATCCTGCTCCCGCGGGACCACGTGTGACCCCTTGACCGGGGCGCAAGGGCGCCGCCGGACACTCGGCGTGGCGGCACTCCTGCCGGCGCCCGCCACCGGCGGCGCTGTGGCACCGGAACCGGCACTATTCTGCGGGTTTTCGGGCTCTTCGCAGTTGAGGGTGTAACGGGAGTCGGCGCGTCGGTCGCTGGATAGGGGTCGAGGTCTTCCGATGATGAGGGTTCCTACGCCGCTCATCCGAAAGACCTCGACGTGCCCGACGTTACCTTCGCTCGCCCTGACCTGACCACGTTCGCCCGCCTCGACGAGCTCGGTTTGGAGGTCGTGGGGCAGCGGCTCGAGCCGGACCGAGCGGTGTTGGCCTGCCGCGTGGTCGAGCCCGACGAGTGGTGCCGCCGGTGCGGGTGCGAGGGCTCGCCTCGGGACACGGTGATCCGGCGGTTGGCGCACGAGCCGCTGGGGTGGCGTCCGACGACGCTGGTGGTCACGGTCCGCCGCTACCGGTGCACCGGGTGCGGGCACGTGTGGCGCCAGGACACCACGAAGGCCGCCGAGCCGCGGGCGAAGCTCTCCCGCCGGGGCCTGCGCTGGGCGCTGGAGGGCATCGTGTGCCAGCACCTGACCGTGGCCCGGGTCGCCGAGGGCCTGGGCGTGTCGTGGAACACCGCCAACGCCGCGGTCCTGGCCGAGGGAAAGCGAGTCCTCATCGACGACCCCGCCCGGTTCGACGGCGTCAAGGTCGTCGGTGTGGACGAGCACGCGTGGAGACACACCCGCCGCGGGGACAAGTACGTCACCGTGATCATCGACCTCACCCCGATCCGTGAGGGCACCGGACCGGCCCGGCTGCTGGACATGGTCGAGGGCCGCTCCAAGCAGGTCTTCAAGCAGTGGCTCGCCGAACGAGACAAGTCCTGGCGTCAGGCGGTCGAGATCGTCGCGATGGACGGCTTCACCGGGTTCAAGACCGCCACCGCCGAGGAGCTTCCCGACGCCGTCGCGATCATGGACCCCTTTCATGTCGTCCGCCTGGCCGGGGACGCCCTGGACCAGTGCCGCCGGCGCGTCCAGCAGCACACCCGCGGGCGCCGCGGCCGCAAGGGGGATCCCCTCTACGCCGCCCGGCGGACCCTGCACACCGGGACCGACCTGCTCACCGACAAGCAAAAGCAGCGGTTGGAGGACCTCTTCGACGGCGACGCCCACGTCGCGGTCGAGGCGACCTGGGCCGTCTACCAGCGCATGATCACCGCCTACCGCCACCCCGACACCACCCGAGGCCGCGAACTGCTGCACGCCGCGATCGACTCCCTCAGCCACGGCGTGCCCACCGCCCTGACCGAGCTGCGCACGCTTGGCCGCACCCTGAGCCGCCGCGCAGAGGACGTCCTGGCCTACTTCGATCGTCCCGGCACGTCCAACGGGCCCACCGAGGCCATCAACGGACGGCTCGAGCACCTGCGCGGCTCCGCACTCGGGTTCCGCAACCTCACCAACTACATCGCCAGATCCCTGCTGGAGGCCGGCGGATTCAGACCCCGACTACACCGTCAATTCTGAAGAGCCGGTTTTCGCCTCCGCAGGCTCCGGCACCTTCCGAGTGGACGCCTTTGCCGCTCCCCCGCCACGGCGGATCTGACACCAGCACCGATAGGCGGATGCATGTCGATCGATATTGGTGTGAAGAAAAGCGGTGAGCCTCGACCGACCGAATCACTCGGTCGAGGCTCTGGCTGCGGTAATACGTCGGCTGGCACGGCTGGCGGGATTTAAACCCACGACCCCTTGCTCAAATCGGGCTGGTCCCCCGACTTGAGCATTGGCGCTTCAGTGTCTGGCGAAACCGCGCAACACCTGCGGTGTTGCCTTCGATGCGAGGTGAGTACATCACGCATCGGCTCGGGGCGTCGAGCGCTGGCGATCGGTGTTTATGCGGGGTTTTCGTAGGGTCTTCCACTCCTCCGGTTGACGCCGCCGCCTGCAGCGACGCGGAACCTCTATATTCGAGGAAGCGATCTACTTCCACTTCCTCATCAACCCTGCTGGCCGGTCGAACGCGCAAGCTACGCCGCGATCTCGTGGGATACGTCGCCGTGCCGGTCGACGGGATCCTGCTGGGCCCCCGCGGTCCAAGGTGGAGCGACGGCACAGCGCCCCGAACCGTGATGGCTCTGGGCGCTGCTGTACGTGCGGTGGTGCGCGCCGGGCTACATCTTGCGGAGAATGATGTCGTCCTCTGTTAGTTCCCGCTTCGCGACGGGCGGGCGGCGCTTCCGCCGGCGGTCCGCGGCCACGCTCGAGACCGCGGCATAGATGACGTAGCCGACCAGGGCGAGCGCGCCGAGAAGCACCACCGCGCCGACGACCATCTTGACCGCCTCCATGAGCCCTCCCTCGTCACAGCTGCGCCTCGATCATGCCGGACCGCACGGCCCTCGCGCGCAGCGCATGACAGTGGCCGCACCCAGGAGAGCTCCGGGGTGCGGCTGCTGGCCTCTCACCGCCTTCGCCCTGGGTTGGGCTGCGGCAAACATCGTCGAGGGGCCGGGAATGACCCTTGCGCGCCGCACTTGCTGCCGGCGCCTGGCTAGGTGAGGCCACCGAGCCCCTCACCGGTCCTCGCCCCCTCGACGCCCCATAAAGCTCTCGTCATGGTACGGATGCGGTCCGGGCCAGTAGCCGGTCCACCACTCCTCCCCCGTCGTGACCACTGGCGGACCGCCGGCGCGCCCGCGGGAGGGAGTCGTGGGGGCACTATTGGAAGCCATTCTTGTCTCCTTCGACGAAATGGGTGGGAATTCGGGTCGTGGTGTATCCGTCAGCCGGTAAGTGGGTCTGACGTCTAGGTAGAACGGGCCCGGCACGCAATGTGCACCGGTGTGAATACGGGCCGGGTCAGTTTCGCCATCCATGATTGCGACCGCTCGGGTCCAGCCGACGGAGGCGCCACGGACCTTGGCCGGGAGGCATGCGACGGTTCCCTCAACCGCGGCTCGCGTGTAGAGGACATCGGCGGCGTGGAGCCACCACGTAATCAGGGTTTGAGGAGTGCATGGGCCATCCCGTTGGTGCGGGAAAACTCAAGCCGCCCGCCGGTGCCTGCCGAAGTATGTCGAGATGGCGATGCCCCCGACCAGTGCCGCCCCGTTGAACACAGGACTGGCCCAGGACTGCGCACCGGCGATGCTCAGGCCGCTGACCGTGAACGCCACGAACAGGACTCCGACGACGGTGCCCACGACGTTCGCCTGCCCGGGACGGATGGTCGTCATGCCGAGGAACACCGCGGCCAGCACGGGGAACATCAGTCCCGGTCCCGTCAGCGGGTCCGCGCCACCGGACCGGGCTGTGAGCAGCACACCCGCGGTCCCCACGAGGAGTCCATTCGTCACGAAGCTGACGAACACGACCCGATTCGTGCGGATCCCGACCAGGCGGGCCGACCGGGGGTTGGAGCCGATTGCGGTCAGCTCGCGACCGAACGGGGTCTGCTCGAGCAAGAACCATGTCAGGACGATGGCCGGGACGAGCAGGAACAGCAGCCGGGGCGCACCTAGCCAGGTCAGCGATCCAAAGTCCTGGAGGGCGAGGGACAACCCGGTGGTGATGGGGGCTCCGCCCGTGTACCACTGCAGGAAGCCGCCCAGCAGCGTGGCCATGCCGAGCGTGGTAATGAAGACGTCCAGTTTGGCCACCGTGACAAGCAGGCCGTTGACGACCCCGATGAGCACGCCGGTGAGGATCCCGCAGGCGATGGCCAGCCAGAGCGGGGCGTGAAAGTGGGACATGGCCGCTGCCGTGGCGACCGAGGCCAGCCCGGCGCCGGCGCTCGCCGACAGGTCCAGGAAGCCGGCCCGGAAGGGCACGACCGTCGCCAGGGCAACCAGGGCGATGACGGCGGAGTTGCCGATCGTCGTGGTCACGTTCGCCCCGGTGGGGAACACGGCACGGGTAGCCCCGTAGACGCTGAAGATCATGAGGACCAGGGCCAACGCGAGCAGCAAACCGTACCGTTCGAGGAGTTGGTGGGGCCGGTGGCCGCGGGCAGTCGGGAGACTGCCCGCGTCCGTCTGCTGAGGCGGGGCCGTATCGGTTCGGGGAGTCACCTGGTTCCGCTTTCGTTCGTTGTGGCGAGGCTGAGCTGGATAAGTCGGGCCGAGGAGAGCTCCTTAGCTGTGACTTCATGCCGGATGGTCCCGTCACGGAGCACGAGGACCCGGTCGCAGACGTTCGCGAGCTCCTCGAAGTCAGAACTCACGACGATCGCGGCGGAGCCACCCTCCGTGGCGCCCCGGATCGAGCGGTAGATCTCCCGCCGGGCGCCGGCGTCGACGCCCTGCGTGGGCTCGTCCAGGAGCATCAGACGGGGTTGGCGTCGCAGCCACCGGGCGAGGATGGCCTTCTGTTGGTTGCCCCCCGAGAGGGAGGAGAGAGCTTGGTGCTCGCTGTGGGCCTTGATGGCATGCAGCTTGATGAGGTGCCGTGTCTCCGCCCGCTCCCGGCGGGCGTCCATCCAGAAGCCACGCCAGAAGCGTGCGGTGATGCCGGCCGAGATGTTGTCCTGCAGTGAGAGGTCCACGAACGCGGAGTAACCGAGCCGGTCCTCGGGGACGTACGCAACCCCGGCACGGATTGCGGTGCGGATGCTCCCGGGCGGGAGCGTCGCGCCGTCCAGGCTGGCCATGCCCTTTCGGGGGACGATCCCGAACAGGGATTTGAGGAGAGTGCTGCGACCAGAGCCGACGAATCCCGCGATGCCGAGCACCTCACCGTGTCCGAGGGTGAAGTTGATGTCGCGGAGTCCGCGAGCGGCCAACCCCTCCACGCGGAGGAGCGGCGTGCGCGCCTCCGCGCGGCGGGCGGGGTAGACGTCGTCGAGCGCGCGGCCCGCGATGTGCTCGATCAGGCGGTCCCTCTGGGAAGGATCGTGCTGAGCGGTGAAGACCCGGCGACCGTCGCGCAGCACCGTGACACGGTCAGCGATCTCGTCGATCTCATGCAGGCGGTGCGTGATGTACACGACGGCGGTACCCCGCCCGGCCAGGCGCCGGACCCAGCCGAGCAGCAACCCCGACTCTCGCGCCGACAGCGAGGCGGTCGGCTCGTCGAGGACGAGTACCCCGCCCTCGCTCTCGCGGGCGAGGTCATGTTGGAGCGCCCGTGCGATGGCGACCATGGTGCGCTTCGCCGGGCTGAGCTCCGCGACCGTCGTCTTCGGGTGGCACCCGAGGTCGAAGCGTTCGATCAAGTCCCGTGCCCGGGCGTGCTGGGCCTTCCAGTCCACTCGACCGCCGTCGCGGGTGGCGTAGCCGTGTCCGAGCGCCAGGTTCTCCGCGACGCTCAGGTGAGCAAACACGGCCGGGTCCTGGTGCACGAACCGCAGCCCGAGGTCCCGGGCGTCGCCGGACGTGATATGCCGAGCAGATACCGCACGGCCGGCCACGGCGACGGTCCCGGCGTCCGCTGGGACCACCCCGGCGAGGATCTTCACCAACGTCGACTTGCCCGAGCCGTTCGCGCCCAAAAGGGCGTGGACCTCCCCCGCCTGCACCTCCAGTCCGACGTCGTCCAGTGCGACCGTGCTGCCATAGGTCTTGCGCAGCCCGGTCGCCGCGAGCTGGGCCGTCACTGCACGCCCCAGGCCGCGAGGTAGTCCGCCCGGAAGTCGTACTCGGACTGGTAGCCCTTGTCGCCGTCGGGCACGTTGTGCTCGGTGTCGACCGTCTGCCAGCCAATGCCCTGAGGCAGGGGCTCCTGCCCGGCGAGGACCCGGGCGACGGTGTCGATGGCGCCGTAGCCGACCCAGGAGGCGTCGTAGGCCACGGCTGCGCTCTGCCCGCGCCCGTTCTTGATGAACTCCATGTTCGGGGTGAGGCCCTCCCCGCCCATGGCGGCGATGCTGGCCGCCCGGCCGGACTCGTTCACCGCCTGCGCGAGCCCGGCCACGCTCATCCAGGCGTCGTAGACGGCGTGCGTCGCATTTGCCTCGGGGTGCGCGGTGAGGGCCGCCGCAAACTTCTGGCGCAGCACACCTGAGCCGATGTCGGTGTCTGCGACGTGCACGTCCTCCACCACGGAGCAACCCTCGCAGTCGTCCAGGACCGACATGAGCCCGTCGTTGAGGTACGTGCCGAGGATCTTGCCGTCGAAGACCGTGTTCACCACCTTGGCCTGCCCGTCCGTCGCGTCGACGATCCACCGCCCCTTGGCCTCACCCCAGCCCTTTGCCCAGTCCGCAATCCCGGGCAGCTCGGTGGTCATGAGCACCTTGCCGGCGAAGAGCGGCTCGCCCCCGATCATCGGATCGTCGCAGTCGAAGGAGAACACCCCAATGACCGCGACGTTGGCGGTCTGCGCCTCGCGCAGCGGTCCCTGGACGAGGTTGCAGTCGACGGCGATAAGGATGATCGCATCTGCCTGCGCCGAGAGCGCCTGGCGGATCCCGGTGGTGTAGGCGCCCCCAGCACCGAAGGCGCCGTCGAAGACGGTGACGTCCCAGCCGAGCTTTTCGCCGGCCTCCTGGGCAGCCGCCCCGGGAACGGCGCAGCCCTCGGCCAGCTGGGCGCATGAGATGACCCAGACGTTCATGCCATCCTCGGTCTCGACCGGCTCCTGCGGTGCCTGCCCGGATGTGCCGGCGAGGTCAGTCTCCAGGGTCGCTCCGGTCGCGCCGGCCTCGGTGGCTGGCGCGTCGGACGGCCCGGCCGTCGTGCGGCTCTCGCCGGCCCCTGTCTTCGGGGTGTCCGCCCCGCTGCTGCCGCAGGCGGCGGTGAGGAGCAGCACTGCGGCGGCAGCGCCAAGTGTGGTCGTCAATCGTCGGGTCATGGGGACTCTCCTTTGAGCCGTGATGAGGGGATCTCGTGCGAGGGCCGCGCGAGATCGGGTTCCGGCGGGGCCGGAACGTCAGGCGTGTTGATGGGGGTGACGGCAAGCAGTCAGGCGGGGTCGTCCACAATCGCGACCGCTCGAGTCCAGCCGGCGGAGGCGCCGCGGACTCTGGCCGGGAAGCAGGCGACGGTGAAGCCCGTCGGGGGCAGGCTCTCGAGGTTGTGGAGCTTCTCGATCTGGCAGTAGCCGACCTCGGCGCCGGCCTTGTGCCCTTCCCAGATCAAAGAGGCGTCGCCGGTCTCGGCGTACCGCTCGGCCGTTGCCTTGAACGGCGCGTCCCAGCTCCAGCCGTCCGTTCCGACTACGCGGGCGCCGAGGGAGGTCAGGTGCAGGGTGGCCTCTCGTCCGAACCCACATCCGTGATTGACGTAGTCGTCGCGGCCGTAGGCGGCGCCGGCTGAGGTGTTCATGAGGACGATGTCGAGGGGCTGCAGCTCGTACCCGATGTTGTCGAGTGCGGCGTCGATGTCCTCCGGCTGAACGACGTAGCCGTCGTCGAACTCGCGGAAGTCGAGCTTGACCCCTGGCCTGAAGAACCAATCGAGAGGCACCTCGTCGATGGTCCAGGCGGGCTTACCGCCGTCCATCGTCGGGTGGTAGTGCCACGGGGCGTCGATGTGCGTGCCGTTGTGGGTCGACAGGGTGACCCTCTCGACGGCCCACCCCTGGCCGTCAAGAAGGTCCTCGGGGCTGAGGCCCGGGAACAGGCCGGCGATGTCGCCGGCGGTCTCCTCGTGCCGTGAGTAATCGATGTTGAGCCGCTGGAACGGTGGATCGGCCGCGACGTCGTTCTCGAACGGGATCGACAGGTCGACGAAGCGCGGCATCAGCGTGCCGAGGTGGTCGTGGACCACGGGTTGGCCAAGGCCGCCCTGAGTTCCGGGGAGGCACCCTGTTCGGTGGCGGTGAGGCCGGCCGCGGCGGGGAACGCCTCCATCATGGAATCGGGCATGTTCCAGTTCCGGAAGAAGCTGTTGGCCCCGTCGGACGGCTTCCAGGTCCTCGCCCGCCAGTCGGGCACGTAGTTTCGGTAGCCCCCGGAGTTAACCTCCACGCGCAACGTGCTTGGCTCACGGAAGTACAAGAAGTGCTGTTCGCCGATGCCGTGAATCGAGGGGCCGTACTCGATCGGGACGCCGTTCTCGATCAGCAGGTCCGCGGTACGGACCAGGTCTTCGGGGTGGTCGACCCAGAAGGCGATGTGGTGCAGACGCCCGGGGGTGGTGGAGGTGTCGAGCACGATGCCGAGGTCGTGGGACTTCTCGTTCGTGGTGAGCACCGAGAACACCGTGACCGGGGCCTCGTCCAGGACGGTGCGGGCCATGATGCGGAAGCCGAGGGTCTGCGCATACCACGTGGCGAAGCCATCGACGTCGGAGCAGGCGATCGTGACGTGGTCGAGGAACCTGGGGGCGGCGCCGTGGCTGCTGCGCTTCTCCGGCCGATCGGGGTAGACGGACTCGTAGCCGGGTTCGGCGACGTAGTCCTCGATCTCCCACAACAGCGTCATGTTGTGGCCGAACGGGCCGGTGAAGCTGTACGCACGGCCGACACCGGGAGACGACGGGGTCCACTCCCCTCGCACCCCTCCGACGTTCTCGACACGCTCGACGAGCTCGTCGAGGGCTTCGGCATTCTCGGTGCGCCAGGCCATCGTCTTCAGCGCGGCGTCCGGTCCGGCGGAGATGACCAGGCTGTGGCGGTAGTAGTCGCCCCAGGACCGCAGGTAGATCTTGCCGTCGATCCGGTCGATGACGCGCATGCCGAATCGCTCTTCGTAGAACCGGGCGGACGCCTCGGGATCCGGGCTGGCGATCTCGAGGTAGGCCAGGTGTCCGAGCAGCTTGTTCATAGTGTTCCGTCTCAGTGAGTGGTGCGGGTGGTCGGGTCAGTTGACGGCGGCCTGGTCGGCCTGCGCGCGGAACGGCTGGTTGAGGACGCCCTCGACGAAAGCCGTCTGACCGGGTAGGTGCTCGCGCATCCCTGCGGCGGCCGCCGGAATCGCGTCGGCGGTGACCTGCATCTCCGCCTCGAGAATCGCGTGCGAGGCGTTGAAAACGAGGTCGACCCGGGGGTACCTGAGGGCCTCCACCGCGACGAGGGACTCCTCGATAGGGCGGTCGCGGGTGACCTCGTCGGCGAGCACCACGGCGTCTTCGAGCGCCATGCCGGCCCCCTGCGTCAGGTGCGGCACCGCGGTGTGTACGGCGTCGCCGAGCACGATGACGCGGCCCTTGTGCCATGGCAGGGGCACCTGCACCTCCACCAGAGGGCTGTAGACGATGCCCTGCGAGGACGTGATCGACTCGCGGATGTCGGCGAGCAGACCCGAGAACCCCGCGAGGCGCTCCCTCAGCAGCTCGCCGAAATCCTCCGGAGCATGGCGCGGGTTACCGGGCTCGCGGGTGACCAGCAGCATGTACATCGACTCGGCGGACAACGGGATCACCCCGCCCTTGACCAGGTCCCCCTGCCACAGGGTGGTTCGTGTGACGTCGGCCGGTCGAGGCAGCTGGAGCCGCCAGACCGACGAGCCGGTGTGCACGGGTTCGAAAGCGTCCCCGAACAGTCGCCGACGCATCGGCGACCGCACGCCGTCGAAGGCGACGACCAAGTCGTAGACGCCGACGTCCCCGTTGCTGAGGGTCACGGCCACGGAGTCGTCACGCTCTTCCAGAGCCTCGACCGTCACGCCGTACGTGACGCTGGCCCCGGCGGCGTCGGCGGCAGCATGGAGGATCGTGTGCAGCTCCTTGCGCGTGAGAGCGCAGTTGGCCGGCACCCTCCCGTCGCCCAGGCTCGACGGCACCAGCACGATCCGCTCGTCGTTCCAGTCCCGGTAGTCGTTCCCGTCGTAGGGGAACCCGACGGCGAGGACGTCCTCCAGCACACCCAACGCGTCCAGGGCACGCAGCGAGTTGCCCGGCTGGTTGATCCCCACGCCCAGCACGTGTTCGTCTTCCCGGACCTCGACGACGTCGACGGCGACGCCCCGCTGGCCGAGTGCTGCGGCGGCGGCCAGTCCGCCGACGCCGGCACCGATAACGAGCACCTTGTTGACAGCCATCATGCGACTCCCTCGTCCCATGGACCCCTACGGCCCTTGGAGCGGGACGCTATGGACGCGGGCCATGAAGAATCCATCCCCGGAAGTTGATGCGATTCATCGATGGAGCCAATGGATGAGCGGTTACCCTTCCCGTCCATGCAGCTGGCGAGCCTCGACCTCAATCTTCTCGTCGCGCTCGACGCGCTCCTGGATGAGCAGAGCGTGACGCGCGCGGCGGAGCGGCTGCACGTCGGTCAGTCGGCCATGAGTGCGACCCTCGCCCGTATCCGGTCCATATTCGACGACCCGTTGCTCGTCCGGGACGGGCGCTCCCTCAAGGCGACACCATTTGGGGAATCGCTCCGCGAACCGCTGGCGGCGGTGCTCAGGGAGATCCAGGCGCTGGTGGATCGGGCGAGCTTGTTCGATCCGGAGCAGAGCGATCGGATCTTCACGGTCATCGCAAGTGACTACGTCGCGCTGGTCTTGCTGCGCCCATTGCTCGAGCGCCTGGCCAAGGAGGCTCCCCAAATCCAGATCCGGGTCCGGCCAATCGAGGCCGGGCTCCTCGACGACCTCGGGCGGGGCCTGGTTGACCTGGTGATCTACCCGCGCGAGTTGCTCCCCCGGAACCGGCCGTTCAGCTCACAGCCGCTGTTCGAGGACCGCTATGTGTGTGTCGTCGATGCCGCTCACCCGGACGTCACGGACCAGCTCACGCAGGAACAGTTCGCGTCCTTGCCCTACCTTGCCGCCAGCCAGGGAGTCCTACGGTCCCTGGCCGACGATCACCTGGACGGAGATGGACTCGCTCGGAACACGATGATGGTCGCTCAGTCCTTCGTGATGGCCCCGTTCCTCCTGCCTGGCACCCGCATGTACACCCTGATCCACCAACGCCTCGCGGACATCCTCATGGCAGATCTCCGGTTCAAGGTCCTCCCTCCCCCGTATGAGATTCCCCCCATCCATGAGCTCATGCTGTGGTCACCACGGGACAACGCCGACCCGGGTCACGCGTGGTTGCGCCACCAGCTCGCCGGGCTGGCCGCAGAGCTCTGAGGGGTTCACCCATCGACCAAATCGATGGACCCCATCGTCCGAAGATGCTTGTTCGTTCGCGCGCAGTCATCGGAGTCTTTGCCCAGGTGCCGCCGGCAGGAGCGCGCCAGGACGGGGTAATCATCGATGAAGTTGGTTCGGTACTCGGAGGGCGTCGACGCCGCCGTGCGAACAGGATGGCTCACAGCTGAAGGGGTGCGCCCCCTCGCCGCCGGCGTGACCATGCCGGAAGCACTCGGCTCGGTCGGGTCAGGGATCCTCGACGGCGCCACCGCGCCCGCACCGATCCCCCTCGAGAGGCTTCACCTGCACTCTCCAGTCGACGTTCCGCCATCACTGCGTGACTTCATGTCGTTCGAGGACCACGTCGTCACCTCGATGTCCGCCCTGGGGCGTCAGGTCGACCCCATCTGGTACCAGCAACCGGTCTTCTACTTCTCCAACCCCGCAGCCGTCATCGGCCCGTCCGCCGACGTCCCGGTAGCCCCCGGTTCGTCCGAGTTCGACTTCGAGCTGGAGATCGGGGCCGTGATCGGCACCCCCGGGTCCGACATTCCCGCCTCTGAGGCAGAGCGCCACATCGCGGGCTACGCCATCCTCTGCGACTGGAGCGCACGGGACCTGCAGGAGCGTGAGATGCGCGTCGGACTCGGCCCAGCCAAAGGTAAGGACACAGCGACCACGATCGGCCCGTGGCTCATCACGCCCGACGAGCTCGAGCCCCTCCGCACACCGCGCGGCTTTGACATCGACTTCACGGTCCACGTCAACGGCCGGCTCTACAGCCGCGGCAACTGGTCGACCATCCACTGGACGTTCCCCCAGATGGTGGCCTACGCCTCCCGCGGCACAACACTGCGATCGGGCGACGTCATCGGCAGCGGCACGATCGGCACCGGCTGCATCCTGGAGCTCGGCCGAGTCCACGGCTTCGAAAGGTACCCCTACCTCTGCCCGGGCGACGTCGTCCGCATCGACGGCGGACCCCTGGGAACGATCAGCCAAACCATCGTGGCAGGCCCCGAACCCGCCACGCTCTAACTGCCGTCCCCTTGAACCCGCAGCCTTAATACATCAGAAAGCAGGAACCGTGTTCGAACCCTTCCCCGGCAATTACGTCTGGAACCTGTCGACCAACATCGCCCTGAACACCGGCGCCCAGCTCAACGAGGTGCTCGACGCAATCGCCCCCGTCATCCCGCTGTCGTCCTCCGGCGACGACGCCACCGAGGCCTACCTCGAGGCGTACGAGGACCTAGGCGACCGACTGGTGGGCCTCGCCGAGGAAGACCTGGCAGCCGGGCACACCCTCAGCGCGGCGACCAAGTACGAACGCGCAGCCGTCTACTACCTCACCGGCGAGCGCATGCAACGCGTCGGCAACGAGCGCCGCAAGGTCGCCTACCGAAAAATGCTCGACGCAGTTGACGCGTTCATCCAACACGGCGCTGAACCGGTGACCAGAGTGGAGATCCCCTTCGGTGACTCCGCCTTCCCGGCTCTGTTCTACCGGGCCCCTGAGGCGAGCGAGAAAACGCCGGTCATCGTGCACGTGAACGGGCTCGACTCGACCAAGGAGATGATCTGGGGTGCCCCGCTACGAACCGAACTCGCCAAGCGCGGCATCTCCATGCTCATCGTCGACCACCCAGGCGTCGGGGAGGCGCTGCGGCTGCGTGGCCTCACCGCCGTGCCCGAGAGCGAGACCTGGGCCGGTGCCTGCGTGGACTACCTGCTCACCCGCGACGACGTCGACCCCAACCGCATCGGCATCGTCGGATGGTCTCTCGGCGGCTACTACGCCCCACGAGCCGCCGCCTTCGAGAAGCGGTTCGCACTGTGCGTCGCATGGGGCGCCAACTACAACTGGGGAGAACTCCAGCGCCGCCGCGCCGACCGCGAAGGTGAGAACCCCGTCCCGCACTACTGGGAGCACGTCCAATGGGTCTGGGGCAAGAACGACTTTGAGTCATTCATGGAATTCGCACCGCGAATCAGCCTCGAGGGAGTCGTCGAGCACATCACCGTGCCCTTTCTCGTCACCCACGGTTCCAACGACCGGCAGATCCCGATCGAATACGCACATGCCCAGTACCAGAACGCCGCCAACAGCCCCGATCGCGAACTGCACATCTTCACACCGCGAGAAGGCGGCATCGAACACGTCGGAGGCGACAACATGCTCCCCGGCGCATCATTCATCGCCGACTGGGTCGCCGACCGGATCTAAGACCCTCCGCACCGAAGTCGCTGCCGGCGGGAAGGCCCTGCAGCGCGCTTCTCAAGACAATGAAGTGGAGTCAGGCCGCGCATCAATCCCGCCTCGCGACGGCCACGAGAAGCATCCTCTCCGGCCAAACCCACGGCGCGAGTCCACAGCAGGCAAACTTGAACCACCGTGGACTCGGTCGCACCACTATTGCGAACGAGTTCGGACCAACGAATGGCCGCTGCTTGCGTTTCCGCAGGTCAGCGGCCCGTTGTGGAGCTAGAGGTGTCCTGGTTCAAGACATCCCGGACACCTCTCTCAAGACATCCCGGACACCGTCAACCCCGCCTGGACAACGCGTCCGTGACGGCGCCCGTTCGAGCTAGTCGAGATGTCGCAGGACACCCCGGACACGCGCCATGGCCGGCCCCGGACACCTCGGCCACGACGCATCATCCCCGTCGGGCGCCCGCGGTCAGGAGCGTGTCGCAAGACATCCCGGACACCACCCGGCCCTACCCGTAGGGCATGTCCTCTCTGCCCCGGCTGGTCCTCACCGCCGTCGTCATCCAGAAACGTCCCGTCGCCGAGGTGACCGCCGCCTTGGGCTTCCCCTCTTATCGTGGAGGCATCGCCCCCAAGGAGGAACGGCGATGGAGACGCGGCGGAGGTTCGACCGGGAGTTCAAGGAGGGCGCGGTGCGGATCGTCCGGGAGACCGGCAAGCCGATCGCGCAGGTCGCACGGGAGCTGGGCATCAACGACGGCACGCTGGGGAACTGGGTCGAGCTCGACCGGCGGGCGCGCGAGGGCGGGGACGGCACGCTGGAGGAGAGCGAGCGCGCCGAGCTGCGCCGGCTGCGCAAGGAGAACGCCGAGCTGGCGATGGAGCGTGATGTGCTCAAGCGCTCGGTCGCCCTCTGGGTCAAGGAAGCGATGGGGCACTGAGCCTGGCTGCCTTCATCGCCGCCCAGAGGGCAGTGCACCACGTCCCGTACGCGGTGTCCTGCCGCGCCCTGGGGGTCTCCCCGGCCTGGTTCTACAAGTGGGTCGGCGGGGAGGTCTCGGTGCGGCGTAAGCGCCGGGCGGCGCTGGCCGCCCAGGTCGCCTATCTCTTCGCCCGGCACCACGGCACCTACGGCTCCCCGCGGATCACCGCGGACCTGCGTGCGGCCGGCTGGCGGGTCTCGGTGAACACCGTCGCGGCGCTGATGGCCGAGCAGCACCTGGCCGCCCGGCCCAAGCGCCGACGCCGCGGCACCACGCGGGCCGACCGGCGCGCCCGCAAGGCCCCCGACGCCCTGGGCCGCGACTTCGCCCCGCCGCCGATACCCGATCAGCGCTGGTGCGGGGACCTGACCGAGCTGCCCACCGACGAGGGCAGGTTCTACCTCGCCGCGGTGCTGGACCTGCACTCGCGCCGCTGCGTCGGCTTCGCGATGGACGCCCACCACGACGCCCCGCTGGCCCGGGCGGCCCTGTGCGTGGCGATCGCGAGCCGCGGCGGGTCCGTGGCCGGCGTGGTCTTCCACTCCGACCAGGGCGGGGAGTACACCGGGGAGATCTTCGCCCGGGCCTGCCGCAGCGCCGGCGTGACCCAGTCGATGGGCCGCACCGGCTCCGCGCTGGACAACGCGGTCAGCGAGAGCTTCAACAGCACCGTCGAGTTCGAGCTGCTGCGCCGGCACCACTTCGCCACCCGCGAGCAGGCGCGCCGCGTGACCGCCGGATGGATCGATGAGTACAACACCACCCGCCGGCACTCCACCGACGCCATGCTCAGCCCCGTCGAGTACGAACGCTCCCTCGCCACCGGCCAGGGCCACCGGGACAAGCTCGCGGCATGAACCGCACCGCACAAGCAGGCGGAGGCGGCTGCGCCGCCCGATCTCATCCGGCGCACCGCCCGCGCGGCCCAGGGTGGCGGTGCCGCCCCTCCGGCCTCAAGGGTCGCTGCGCGATCGCTGCGCGACGGCCTCCGGCCGCCCTTGACCCCGGAGCCTCTGCGACCCCGCCCGCGAGCCAGGACGCGGACAGGACGCCCACTAATCAGGTCTCCACGGTTCCAGGGGATTGCCACCTACGGGGTCTCCCGGTCCTGGATCTACGAGCTCCTCACCCGCTACCGCGCCGAGGGCGAGAGCGCCCTCGAGCCCCGCTCCCGCCGCCCGCACACCAGCCCGCGAGCGATCAGCGACGAGGTCGTCGGCCGCGATCGTGGCCCTTCGCGCCGAGCTCACCGATGCCGGCCACGACAATGGGCCCGCCACCATCGCCCACCACCTCGCCCAGGACGGCCTCACCGTCTCCGAGGCCACCACCTGGCGGACCTTGCACCGGCACGGCCTGATCACTCCCGAGCCCAAGAAGCGGCCGAAGTCCTCCTACATCCGCTTCCAGGCCAGTGCACCGAACGAGTGCTGGCAGTCCGACTTCACCCATATCCGCCTCGCCGACGGCACCGACACCGAGGTCCTGACCTTCCTCGACGACCACGCCCGCTACGCCCTGTCCGTCACCGCCCACCGGGTCGTCACCGGCACTACCGTCACCGCCGAGTTCACCGCCGCGACCGCCGTCCACGGCATCCCGGCCACCGTGCTCACCGACAACGGCCTGGTCTACACCACCCGCTCCCTCGGCGCCCGCAACGCCTTCCAACGCCTGCTCATCACCCTCGGGGTCCACCAGAAGAACGGCGCCCCGCACCACCCGCAGACCCAGGGCAAGGTCGAACGCTTCCAGCAGACCCTCAAGAAGCACCTGACCACCCGCGAACCCGCCACCACGCTGGAGCAGCTGCAGGCCCAGATCGACGCCTTCGTCAGCTACTACAACGACACCCGCCCGTGGCAATCCCCTGGAACCGTGGAGACCTGATTAGTGGGCGTCCTGTCCGCGTCCTGGCTCGCGGGCGGGGTCGCAGAGGCTCCGGGGTCAAGGGCGGCCGGAGGCCGTCGCGCAGCGATCGCGCAGCGACCCTTGAGGCCGGAGGGGCGGCACCGCCACCCTGGGCCGCGCGGGCGGTGCGCCGGATGAGATCGGGCGGCGCAGCCGCCTCCGCCTGCTTGTGCGGTGCGGTTCATGCCGCGAGCTTGTCCCGGTGGCCCTGGCCGGTGGCGAGGGAGCGTTCGTACTCGACGGGGCTGAGCATGGCGTCGGTGGAGTGCCGGCGGGTGGTGTTGTACTCATCGATCCATCCGGCGGTCACGCGGCGCGCCTGCTCGCGGGTGGCGAAGTGGTGCCGGCGCAGCAGCTCGAACTCGACGGTGCTGTTGAAGCTCTCGCTGACCGCGTTGTCCAGCGCGGAGCCGGTGCGGCCCATCGACTGGGTCACGCCGGCGCTGCGGCAGGCCCGGGCGAAGATCTCCCCGGTGTACTCCCCGCCCTGGTCGGAGTGGAAGACCACGCCGGCCACGGACCCGCCGCGGCTCGCGATCGCCACGCACAGGGCCGCCCGGGCCAGCGGGGCGTCGTGGTGGGCGTCCATCGCGAAGCCGACGCAGCGGCGCGAGTGCAGGTCCAGCACCGCGGCGAGGTAGAACCTGCCCTCGTCGGTGGGCAGCTCGGTCAGGTCCCCGCACCAGCGCTGATCGGGTATCGGCGGCGGGGCGAAGTCGCGGCCCAGGGCGTCGGGGGCCTTGCGGGCGCGCCGGTCGGCCCGCGTGCTGCCGCGGCGTCGGCGCTTGGGCCGGGCGGCCAGGTGCTGCTCGGCCATCAGCGCCGCGACGGTGTTCACCGAGACCCGCCAGCCGGCCGCACGCAGGTCCGCGGTGATCCGCGGGGAGCCGTAGGTGCCGTGGTGCCGGGCGAAGAGATAGGCGACCTGGGCGGCCAGCGCCGCCCGGCGCTTACGCCGCACCGAGACCTCCCCGCCGACCCACTTGTAGAACCAGGCCGGGGAGACCCCCAGGGCGCGGCAGGACACCGCGTACGGGACGTGGTGCACTGCCCTCTGGGCGGCGATGAAGGCAGCCAGGCTCAGTGCCCCATCGCTTCCTTGACCCAGAGGGCGACCGAGCGCTTGAGCACATCACGCTCCATCGCCAGCTCGGCGTTCTCCTTGCGCAGCCGGCGCAGCTCGGCGCGCTCGCTCTCCTCCAGCGTGCCGTCCCCGCCCTCGCGCGCCCGCCGGTCGAGCTCGACCCAGTTCCCCAGCGTGCCGTCGTTGATGCCCAGCTCCCGGGCGACCTGCGCGATCGGCTTGCCGGTCTCCCGGACGATCCGCACCGCGCCCTCCTTGAACTCCCGGTCGAACCTCCGCCGCGTCTCCATCGCCGTTCCTCCTTGGGGGCGATGCCTCCACGATAAGAGGGGAAGCCCACCCGCACCGCTCCCTCGCGGGCAGAACACCCCGGGCCGCCTACCTCGCCCGCCCGAAGGCCGCCCCGCTCGGCTCACCCGCCGGCAAGGACAACCGCGTCCGCACCGACAAGATCGACCGCCAGGGCAAAGTCACGCTGCGCTACAACGGCCGACTGCACCACATCGGCGTCGGCCGAGCCCACGCCCGCACCCCGGTCGTCATGGTCATCCAAGACCTGCACATCACCATCGCCGACGCCACCACCGGCGAGATCCTGCGCCGAGCTCACCCTCGACCCCACACGCGACTACCAACCCCGATAACGGAAAAGCCCGGACCCACAAACGTGGGTCCGGGCTGTCCGGGATGTCTTGCGACATCACATTGTGGAGCTAGTGGTCCGTGTTTGAAGTGTTCTTACGGTTTGCCTTCTTGAGGATCTCATCAGCGGGCTTGGTCCAGACGAAGGGGTGGCATCGGTCGTTCCAGCCGTTGATGAAAACGCGGATCTTGGTGTTGAGATCCTTGACCGAGGCGAACGTGCCGCGGTGGATGGCCTGGCGCTCGATGATCCCGAACCAGACCTCAACCAGGTTCAGCCAGGACCCGGAGGTCGGGGTGAAGTGCACCTGCACGCGCGGGTTCGCGGCCAGCCACTTGCGGATCTCGATCCGTTTGTGCGCGGCGTAGTTGTCCATCACCAGGTGCAGCTCCTGGTCGGGGTAGGCGCGTGCGACCTGCTTGAGGAACGCGAGGAACTCCTGGTGGCGGTGGCGCGGCTTGCACGCGGCGGTGACCTTGCCGGTCGCGATCTCCAGCGCCGCGAACAGCGTCGAGGTCCCGTGCCGGACGTAGTCGTGGGTCCGCCGGGCGGGCAGACCCGGCTGCATCGGCAGCATCGGCGCGGTGCGGTCCAGAGCCTGGATCTGGGACTTCTCGTCCACGCACAGCACGACCGCGTTCTCCGGCGGGGCCAGGTACAGCCCGACCACATCGGTGACCTTCGCGACCAGCTCGGGATCAGTGGAGAACTTGAAGGTCTCCTCGCGCCAGGGCTGGACCCCATAGTCGCGCCATGCCTTGGCCACCGTGCCGTTGCTGATTCCCAGGTGCCGGCCCAGCAGCCGGCTCGACCAGTGCGTCACCCCGTACTTCTTCGGCGGCGGGGCGAGCGTGACCGAGACGATCTGACGATGGTCGATCGTCCGCGGCCGCCCCGAGCGCGGGTCGTCCTCCAACCCGGTGAGGCCCTCGCGCGCGTACCGGCCACGCCAGTCCAGCACCGTCGGGCGTGACACCCCGACCTTGTCCGCGATCGCGGTGTTCGACACCCCCTCCGCGGCCAGTAACACGATCCGCGCTCGTTGGGCGAGCCCGGCCCTCTCACTGGAGGACCGGGTCAGCCGCACCAACTTCTCCCGGTCGCCATCCCGCAGTGCCAAGGCCGGGGCAGGTCGATTCGCCATACCCCATGCTCCCAGCAAGGCAACCGTAAATCTACTAACTACACACGGCACTAGAGGGACTCGAACCCTCGACCTTCTCCCGGAGGTTCGCAACCCCCGGCACTCCCCGGAGTCCGTCGTCTCGAACGCTCGCTGACCACGTCCTATCGTGCAGGAACGGCGGAATATCAACGGTGCTCAACGAGCAGTCTCCAGCGTTGCACCTCATCGCGAACGTGGTCAACCGCAGTCATCTGACGGTTGCAGACGCGTGGAACTCGCGTGGAATCGGGGCGCACGCGTTGTCGCTTGCCAGCGTGATGGGACCACCGTGTTGCCACGAGCATGGGACCACCTGGAGGTGTCAGTGAGCATTGCGGGCCTCCGTGGTGGTGTCAACGACGGCGCGCCCGCGTTGGCGGTAGGAGGGGCCCTCGACGACGAGGGTGTGGGCTCCTGAGGTGAGCCGGTCGACGGCGGACTGGGCGAGCAGGGCGTCGGTGGTCATCGCGAGCCATTCGGACGGCTCCCGGTTGGACACCCAGATCGTCGGTGACTTCCGGTGCCGTTCGACCACGAGCTCGTAGAAGTCGTTGGTCTGGGTCGCGTCCAGGGACCTCAGGGCGAAGTCGTCGACGATGAGCAGGTCGACGCCGGTGAGGCGGCGGACCTCGGCCTCGAGGCTGTTGTCGAGGCGGGCGGCGCGCAGCCGGGTGAAGAGCTTGTCGGCGCGGTAGAACGCCACGGTCATCCGGCGCCGGATCGCGATGTGCCCCAGCGCGGTGGCGAGGTGGGTCTTGCCGACCCCGACGGGCCCGAGGACCAGCACGCCGGTGCCGGCCTCGGCGAACCGCAACGTGGTCAGGTCCGACCACAGCGTGCGGTCGTAGGACAGGTCGGGGGCGTCGTGCCAGGTCTCGATCCGCATCGCCGGGTCGAGGCCGGCCTTGGCCGCGCGCAGCATCGCCGAGCGGGACTCGCGGCGGGTGACCTCGTCGGCCAGGAGGAGCTCGAGGAAGGCGGCGTGGCCCATCTGCTGCTGGCGGGCCAGGGTCAGGCGTTCGGGCAGGGTGTCCTTGAGGCCGGAGAGCTTCAGGGTCCGCAGGATCTTGGCCAGGTCGGCGCCGATCGGGTCGACCGGCCCGGCCGCTGGGGTCGCCCGCGCTGGGGCAGTCGTCGTGGTGGTCATCGAGACTCCTCCTCGAGCTCGGTGGCGTCGAAGGCGGCGACGGGCTGCCCGCCGCGGATCAGGGTCAACGTGGCGGTCCCACCGGTGGCAGCGGGGGTGGTCCCCCCACTGGCCGGGGCGGTCCCTCCACTGGCAGCGGTGGTCCTGCCACTGGCAGCGGTGGTCCCTCCAGTGGCAGGACGCGGCGCCGGCCGGGTGGCGTACTCGCCCGGGTCGCGGGCGAACCTCGACGTCGTCCCCACGCCGGCGGCGGGCAGCAGCGGCACGGTGTCCTCGGTGGCCTTCTCGAGCATCGAGGCGACCTTGGTGACCGAGACGACGTCGAGGTCCAGCGCCCGCGAGCACGCGGTCTCCACCGGGCCGGGCCCGTAGCGCTTGACCAGGCCGAGGAGGCGGTAGACCGCCCGCATCCTGGTCCAGGGCAGCGGGTCGTCCAGCAGCCGTTCGGCGTAGATCCCGACGTTCTGACCGTGGGACGCGGCGGCGGCGACCAGCCGGGTCAGGTCCCGCAGGGCGTAACCGGACCGCTCCTCGGGCAGGTCCTTCTTGTCCGTCGACCTCACCCCGGGCGGCTGCCTGGGGTGGGTCTTGACCAGGGTGCCGCGGTGGTAGAGCTTGACCAGCTCGGAATCGGCTCGCGCCTGCAGCTGCTGGCCAAGGAACGCCCCGGGGACGGAGTACAACGACCGGGCGACCTCGACGTGGAAGTCGCGATGGACCTTCACCGAGGTGAACACCGGCACGTCATAGACCTCGGGCACCGGCAGCAGCGCCGGGGCCTCGACGGCGGTGAAGACCTCCAGCGGGCGGGCCTGGATGGTGCCGTGCATCCGCATCCCGGCCCGGTCCCGGCACCACGCCTCGACCCGCTGCTGAGCGACGGCGAGGTCGGGGAAGGTCTCCCCGGCCCAGAAGTTCCCGCGGACGTACTGCACGGCCCGCTCGACCCGGGGCTTGTCCTTCGGCGAGCGGACCCGGGCAGGATCGGTACCGAACCCGGCGTGCTGGGCGTAGTCCAGCCACCCCGTCGACAGGCGCGGGTTGACCGGGTCGGCGTCGGTGACGACCGGTTTGAGGTTGTCCGGGATCAGGACCTTGAACACCCCACCGAAGAACGCCCAGGCGGCCTCGCAGCCCGCGATCACCGCGGCCAGCGTCTGGGAGTACGTCAACCACACGAACATGTGCCGGGAGTAGGCGGCGGTGAAGATCAGCGCGTGGACCTTGCGCCGCCGCCCGTCCTCGGGGTCGGTCAGGTACCCCAGGTGACCGAAGTCGACCTGCAGCTCGACGCCCGGCTCGCCGTCATCGACCCGGACGGTGGTCTCCTTGGCCCGGTACCCGCACCGCTCGGTGACGAAACGGTGCAGCGTCCGGTACGGCACCACGCACCCCTGCCGGGCGAGGAGCTCGTGGATCTTCACCACCGTCAACGCCTTGGCGTCCTTGCCGTCGCCCGCCACCCACGCGGTGATCTGCCCCTCCCGGGCCAGCAGCGCCTCCCAGGCGGCGCCGTGACCGTTGGGGCGGGCCGGCCGCACCGCGGTCACCACGGCGGCGACCAGGTCATCGTCCACCGCCGAGAACCCCGCGGTCCGCTCCAGCCCGGCCGCCTGCGCCGCGGCGACGTAGCGGCGGGCGGTCTTGCGGTCCACCCCCGCCCGCTCGGCGACCGTGCGTAGCCCGGCCCCCTCCAGCCACCCGCGCAGCACTTCCTTGATCTCAACCACGCTGACCTCCCTGAATCCCACGCCCGCGAACCTCCGCGCCGACAACGCTGACGCGGCGATCCAACGAGCCATCGAGGAGACCACCGGCAAGGCGCGCCGGGTGGTCCCATGACTGGCAATCCAGGTGGTCCCATGCGGCTGGCAGAAAACCGCTCAGGGCGGTCCCATCCTCATGGCAGGCGACACGCGTGGAACTCGCGTGGAACCGATCGCCCGGGGCGCAGTGAAATTGTTCCCTGCCCATCTGGTACTCGAACGCCTGCCGCACGAGTCCCATGATGTAGGCGCCCTCGTCGAGCGCCCATCGAAATCTCGTCCAGACCGCCAGACGCCTCGCCGCCAAGATGCTCCGCCAACGCCTCGACCCATCTCCCTCTTGCTCGCACCGGACGAGATCAGCACCTAGGGCGTGTCTCCCAATAGTCGAGCCGTTGGGCTGAAACGCTGCGGTGGTGTCACGTTATGCCGTGCTGACGGATGCCCAGTGGGAGTTGATCGAGCCGTTGATGCCGTCCTCGGAGGGCCGTCGGGGACGGCGGTTCCGGGACCACCGCGCGGTGGTGGAGGGCATCGTCTACCGCTACCGCACCGGGATCGCTTGGCGGGACCTGCCCGAGTGCTTCGGCCCGTGGCAGACGGTGTGGAAGCGGCACCGCCGCTTCAGCGGCGACGGGACCTGGGACAAGATCCTCACCGCCCTGCTCGCGCAGGCGGATGCGGCCGGACTGGTCAACTGGGAGGTGTCGGTGGACTCCACGATCAACCGTGCCCACCAGCACGCCACGAACCTCCCGAGGGACACAGGGGGAGCTGTCGAATTACATGAAACCCGGCGAGGAGCCGCTTGACCACGCCATCGGCCGCTCCCGCGGCGGACTGAGCACGAAGATCCACCACGTCTGCGACGGCAACATGCGCCCGCTGGTGATGGTGCTCGGACCCGGGCAGGGCGGGGACTCGCCAATGTTCGAGCACCTGATGAACTCTGTGAGAGTGCCCCGGCTGGGTCCTGGGCGGGCCCGGACCACGCCGGTGCGGGCCCTGGCCGACAAGGCCTACTCCTCCAGGGCGAACCGGGCGCTGCTGCGCCGGCGCGGCATCCAGGCCGTCATCCCCGAACGCTCCGACCAGATCGCCAACCGCAAGGGACGCGGGTCCAAGGGCGGCCGGCCCGTCACCTACGACGAAGAGGCCTACAAGCGGCGCAACGTCGTCGAACGCTCCTTCAACGTCTTCAAGCAGTGGCGCGCCCTGGCCACCCGCTACGACAAGCTCGCCCTGACCTACCGCGGCGGCGTCGTCCTGCGAGCGATCACCATCTGGCTCAAGGCATTAAGAGACACGCCCTAGCTCCACCACCGTCACTGCTGAAGTTGATGCCTGCCCGCGGCCTGTCCGGCATCACCACCGTCTCCATACTGCGGTCCCTCGCCCAGGCCAGGGTTAACTGGCGCGACACCGTCTGGAGGTGACGTGGAGCGCGCCACACTCGCTGGCGATCCCCCAAGTGAACCCCGCGATCCCTCAGCCACCTGGCAGTATCGGGCGCATGGCGTACGAGGGCGAGTCTGGACTGCACGGCTGGGGATACGAGGGTCGGAACGTAGATGACCTCATCGCGTACGCCGCCAAGATTGGTGCACACAATGTGGTCGATATCCGGCTGAACCCCGTCTCGCGGAAGAGAGGCTTCTCAAAGCGCGCGTTGAGTGAGCACCTCGGCCGGGCTGGATTCGGCTACGTGCACCTTCGTGCCCTTGGAAATCCAGTTGACAACCGGCCAGGGTTCTCGTCGCCCGGAACGCCGCTCGCGACCGCAGCTCACCGGCGTTTCAAGAATGATGTCCTGGCAACCGACGAAGCAGCCAAAGCGCTCGAGAAGGTACGCAGTCTGCTCGAGCACGGGGCCGTCGTCCTCGTCTGCTTCGAGGCGGACCAGCGCTGCTGCCATCGAAGCCTCGTGATCGATGCGCTCACCTCAATTCGCGCGCGCGTGGCAAGCTAGTCAAAGAGCGTGGGGTGTGGCCGCGAGTTCTGCGGCGGCCAGAACAAACCGAGTACCAGGAACGATGCCGGGTGTTGGTGCTGGTTGCCCACGTAGAAAAGCGTGTCTCTCGTCGAACCGCATATCTCGTCGAGGAACCTTCGCCGGTGCATCTCCGTGACCTCTGGCATCGTGTGATGCTTGAGATTCCGGCGGGCGAACTGTCCTGACTCCCAGTCGACGATGGACTGCTCGTGACCTTTGCACGCCCTGTACGCGCAGCGGTACCTGTACTTGGCGACCACAGGAGTCGCTTCCAGCAGTTCAGTTTCCGTGCCGAAGAGGTCAACATCGACATCGTCAACTCCGCGGGGCCTGTAGTCGGGGTTCGGCGTGACCACCAGGTCGCTGATCTCAACGGGCCGAACGAGACCGAGCGACGGAGCGTCCTGTCCCCGCTTGGAGGCCACGGAGAAGAGCTCGCATGTCGTTGTTGTCTCGGCAACCGGCTCGACGATCTCCCACCGCTTCTTCCATCCACCTCCGCTTCCGATGACATCACCGAGGCGCATTGATTCGAGATCGGGTTTCCAACTCTCAGGCCTACGGTCGCTCGACCCCCGCTGTACCAGAAGAGAGATCACCTGGTACTTCTTGAACTGCCGCTCCTTCGGCAGCGCCCGGAACGGGACCGGAAACAGGCTCTTCGCAGTTGGGGGTGTAGAGCCGGTTGGGTCAGGTGAGGACGTGGTGTCCGTGGCGGCTGCACGGGGGTGCTCGGCGGCGGTCCGCTCACGGCATGCCGATCGTCGGCGTTGCCGGCTCGGGATCAGGCAGGTCCACCGTGGCGTCGGTCGGCGGCGCGCTCGCCGAGCGGCCGGCCCGCATGTCGAAGACGAGCAGCGCGAGGTTGCCGCCGGCGACCGCGCCTGCGATCGCGGTCATGAGCGCGAGCGGGACCGTTGCCGCGTGGAAGCCCAGCCACGCCCCGGCGAGCGCCGCCGCGCCAACGGCTGCACCGCCGGCGCGCCTCGTCGAAGCGGGCCACCCGCGGTGCACCCAGGCGAAGTAGATGGCCAGGCCGATCGGTACGGCGACGGATGGAACAACGACCAGCGGGTCGGTGATCAGCAGGCCAGGCACGGTCGACAGGACGATCAGCGTCCCGAGCGACCAGCCGCCCAGCCCCAGGACGACCGGCAAGACCGAGCGGAACGTGGCCGCTGCGACTGGGCCAATCCGGCCGCGGGTGCGGACGCGTCGGGCGACCAGGACCAGCGACAGCACCATGATCGTCGCGAGGCCGAGCAGCGCGGTGAGGACCAACCGCGCGTACTGGCGATGCGTGGACGGGGGCGTGAAGTCGATCGATTCGGGCCGGTAGCGCGAGACGTCGACGGCGCCGCTGTCGAAGAAGGTGTTCACCAGCTGCGTTCCCGCCTCCGGTTGCTGGTTGAGGAAGCTGGTGGTGTGTCCGAAGCTGGGGAGGACGACCTCCTTACCGTTCGGCAGATGCGGCATGAGGTCGCGGCTTGCAAGCTGCGGCGGCGCCATGACGTCGAGCGCGCCGTTGATGAGCAGTGTCTCGACTTCCGAGGTGCGCACCTGTTGGTAGGGCTCTGCCTCCACGGCGGCCGGCCAGGCATCGACATAGCGCCCGGCAGCCCAGGGGGATGCCGTCGCGGCGCGGCCGAGGTTCGCCAGATCACCAGGACCGTCGGCGAAGTACTCCCGCGCCGCTGGATAGTCGATGCTTACCGCGGCGGCGCGCTGACCGGCGATGAACAGGTCCGGGAACAGCACGTCGACGAGGACCGAGTTGAACCAGAACCCGCTGGTGTCACCGTCGGCGGCTGACAGCCAGGTGTCGATCATCATCGGGGCGGACTGGGCCCCGGTCGGTTCCGTCTCCAGCAACCCGTACAGGGTCGCCGCCCGGATGTTCGATTCCCTGATCGGCAGGAGTCCCCAGCGGCCGGGGAAGTCGGCCGTCGTGCTTCGCATCGTCGCCATCAGGTCGGGCGTTCGTGCCCGGCAGGCGTCGTCGGCGTCACAGAGCGCGGCGAACCGCGCGAGCTGCTCGTCGGTGATGGCCGGGTCCAACAGGAACCTACCCGGCGGGTTCACCCCCACCATGACCGACCGGTGGATCGACTCGGGGTGCCGCCAGCCGTAGATCATTGCGGTGCGGGTTCCCGCGCTCTCGCTGAGCAGGTTGATGCGGTCATAGCCGAGTGCGATGCGCGCGGCCTCCATGTCATCGATCTGCTGGACCAGGCCGTAACGGGCGACGTCGATCCCCTGGTCGGCGAAGCGGCTGGCGCATGCACCGTACGCATCAGCAACAGCAGTGAAGAAGGCGTCGCTCAGGATGTCCGTCGCGCGTGACGCCCGGGACACCTCTGGGCAGTCGAGTCGTACGGACCCTTCAGCGCCTCGGTAGCCGACCGCGACGAAGTCACGGTCCCCGACATACCGCTCGGCGAACTGCGAGGCGAACTCGACATTCGACTCGCCGGGGCCGCCCGTGAGGAAGAACACCGGCTCCTGCGGGGTGTCGGTCAGCGCGCGGACACGCAGCACCGGCAGCGCGAGCAACGGCGACGCACGGTCCGCCGGGTCCTCCGCCACGACGAGTGAGCCGCAGTCCGCGGGATATGAGCCGCTGTCGGCCTGGAACTCGCACGGCTCGAGCGGAAGGTCCCCCGCGACTGCGCCAGCCGGGACGGCGAGGAGGTCCTCATCACGGTCGAGGCGCAGGGCTACGAGGCCGGCGACCAGAAGCGCGATCAGGCTCAGGGCAACGAGGCGAGTGCCGGTGAACATCTTGGTTTCCGAGGCGTGCATGACAGCTCCAGTCGTGGCGTTGTGAACTGCCTCGACGGTAGGCAGCGGCTGCGGTCACAGCGTCGGCCGGAGCTCTGATTTGCGTCTCCTCCGGATTGAGGACGGCGTCTACGACCTGCGGAGGAGGCGCGCTGCGGGGCGGCGGCAGTACCGTCAGACGAGTGGGCCGAGTCAGCCACTTCGTCCGTCGCTACGGCTTAGACGCCCTCATCGTGGTGGGCGCGTTCGCCGCGGCAACCGAGGTCGCGCTGCTCAAGGAACCCCGGCGGACGCCGGCGCAGCATCCCGAGGTCGCCGTGCCCGCGGTCGGGATCATGGTGCTGTTGCTTCTTGGCCGTCGGCGGTTCCCCTTCGGCGCGCCCGCGGCCGCGTGGCTGGTCGCCTCGACGCTGTCGTTCCTCGACGGCCGTCTCGTGGCGATTCTCAGCATGGTGTTCCTCACCGGCCTCGTGGCGGCGTTCCTGCTGGGCACGCTTCGCGACCCGTTGAAGCAAAAATTTGGGCTGGCCGTGGTGCTCGGGAGCGCGGCAGTGATCATCTCCAACGATCCGACCCATGACGCCAGCGACCTCGTCATCACACCGGCGCTGTTCGGGATCGCGTGGCTGGGCGGGGCCATGGTTCGCCAGCGCGGCGCCGAGGCGGACGCGGAGCGGGAGCGCGCGCTGCACGCGGAGCGGGAGCGAGAGAGTGCGGCTCGCATCGCCGTGGCCGAGGAGCGCATCCGCATCGCGCGCGAGCTGCACGACATCGTCGCCCACACTGTCAGCGTGATGGTGCTGCAGGTCGGCGCGGTGCGCCACCACCTTCCCGCAACCCATGCGGCTGACAAGGAGGCGCTAGAAGCCGTCGAGCAGACCGGGCGGGGGGCACTGACGGAGATGCGACGCCTGCTCGGCGCGATGCGCCAGGATGGCCAGCGGCTCGCGCTGACCCCCCAGCCGGGTCTGGACAACCTCGATGCACTCGTGGACGACGTCGTGCGCGCCGGACTCTCCGTGCACGTGCACGTGGAAGGTGACCGCGTCCCACTCCCTCGTGCGCTGGACCTGTCGGCCTACCGGATCATCCAGGAGGCGCTGACGAACACCCTCAAGCACGCCCGCGCCAGCACGGCTGCCGTCACGATTCGCTACGACGCCGCCGCGCTCGAGGTCGCGGTCCGCGACGACGGCGTCGGGGTCCACCGCACGGATGGTGTCGGCCACGGCCTGGTGGGGATCAGTGAGCGGGTGAAGCTCTACGGCGGAGAGATGAGCACCGGGAACGTCGCTGGCGGCGGCTTCCTCATCCGCACCCGTCTGCCGCTCAGCAACGAGCGACCATGACTATCCGTGTGCTCGTCGTCGACGACCAGTCGATGGTCCGCGCCGGATTCCGGATGCTGCTTGCCGGCGAGGAGGACATCGAGGTCGTCGCCGAAGCCCGAAACGGGCTGGAGGCCATCCACAGCGCCGCGCGCTTCCACCCCACGGTCATCCTCATGGACATCCGCATGCCCGAGGTCGACGGGCTCGCGGCGACCCGACGCATCTTGGAGGCCGACGACGCAGCCCGCGTGCTGATCCTGACGACGTTCGACCTCGACGAGTACGTCTACGAGGCGCTGGCGGCTGGGGCGAGTGGGTTCGTGCTGAAGGACGATCCGCCCGAACAGCTGCTCACCGCCATCCGTACCATCGCCGCCGGTGATGCTCTGCTGTCGCCTGGGGTGACGAAGCGGGTCATCCAGCAGTTCAGTCGCATCCGGCACCCCAGCGCACCGCGTCAGTTCGCCGAACTCACTGCCCGGGAGCGGGAGGTCTTCCGCCTCATCGCCGACGGCCTATCGAACGCGGAGATAGCCGCGCAGCTGTACGTCAGCGACACGACGGTGAAGACGCACATAACGCACATCCTGCAGAAGCTCCACCTCCGGGATCGGGTGCAGGCGGTCGTCCTGGCGTACCAGAGCGGGCTGTTCGGTGAGACCGACGAGTCCGCACGTGGTCACGATGCCACGTCTTGAGGATCAAGACCACGAAGCGGCAACCGTCGATCAGGTCCTCGTCGAAGCCCGGCGGCTGCGCAAGCCTCGCTGATGACCTGGTGGGCCTCGGCCGGCAGGGCGGCCTCTTCACACCGACTTAACCGGTCTCCGTAGAATGTGCAGGGCAATCAGGTCATCGTGGGAGCCAGTGACCGCGACAACGAGGCTGGCCTAAGGGTCAGCCGGAACGGCCAACGTGGTGTCTGGTTCCGGTTGCCGCACGACTCGGATGGGTGCCGTCTATCGACACGACCGACCTCATCCCCCGGGTGGCTTCGGTGCTCAAGCTGCTTGCCCAGCTGCCCGTCGAAGCAGCTGACCGTTACGCCCCTGTCGCCGGCCTCGGTCCACTGACGCTCCTCACGGCGGCGACATCGGCAGCCTCGGCAGACGCAGCAGCGCCACCATGCCCTTGGCGACGCGTGAGAACGCCGTCGTGCCAGCGACTGAATCCGGCTTTTCGCAGTTGAGTGTGTTGAGCCGGTCGGCGCGCAGTGCGGGGGTAGGGGTCGAGGTCTCCCGAGGATGGAGGTTCCTACCCCGCCCATCCGGAAGACCTCGACGTGCCTGACGCTACCTTCGCCTGCCCCGACCTGACGACGTTCTGCCGCCTGGAGGAGCTCGGCGTGGAGGTCACCGGGCAGCAGCTCGAACCGGACCGGGCGGTGCTGGCTGCCGTGTCGTCGACGTCGAGGCCGACCAGTGGTGCCGGCGCTGTGGACGCGAGGCGCCGCCCGCGACACCGTCACCCGCCGGCTGGCGCACGAGCCGCCGGGCTGGCCGTCCCACGACGCTGCTGATCACCGTCCGCAGCTACCGCTACACCGAGTGCGGGCACGTGTGGGGCCAAGACACCAGCCGCGCCGCTGAGCCCCGCGCCAAGCTGTCTCGTAGCGCGCTGCGCTCGGCGCTGGTCGGCATCGTCATGCAGCACCTCACGGTTGCCCGGGTTGCGGAGGGGCTGGGGGTGGCCTGGAACACCGCCACCGACGCCGTTCTGGCCGAGTGCAAGCGGGTTCTCATCGAGGACACCGCGCGCTTCGACGGTGTGAAGGTCATCGGCGTCGATGAGCACGTGGTGCGCCACGAGGCGCTGTTGTTTCGGATGGAGGTGAAAGACCTACATCGCTTCGCTGTCGTAGGAGCGGGGTGAAGCTGGCGGCAGCCTGACCCGGGGAACGCCGGGGAGGGTGGGAGCAGCCGCGACGAAGTCAGGACGGCCCAGCACTGCCGGATGGGACGGGTCTGGTGAGCGAGACGGGAAGGTGTACGCAAGGAACCGGTGTCGTAAGGCCTGTGGGCTTCCCCTCTTATCGTGGAGGCATCGCCCCCAAGGAGGAACGGCGATGGAGACGCGGCGGAGGTTCGACCGGGAGTTCAAGGAGGGCGCGGTGCGGATCGTCCGGGAGACCGGCAAGCCGATCGCGCAGGTCGCACGGGAGCTGGGCATCAACGACGGCACGCTGGGGAACTGGGTCGAGCTCGACCGGCGGGCGCGCGAGGGCGGGGACGGCACGCTGGAGGAGAGCGAGCGCGCCGAGCTGCGCCGGCTGCGCAAGGAGAACGCCGAGCTGGCGATGGAGCGTGATGTGCTCAAGCGCTCGGTCGCCCTCTGGGTCAAGGAAGCGATGGGGCACTGAGCCTGGCTGCCTTCATCGCCGCCCAGAGGGCAGTGCACCACGTCCCGTACGCGGTGTCCTGCCGCGCCCTGGGGGTCTCCCCGGCCTGGTTCTACAAGTGGGTCGGCGGGGAGGTCTCGGTGCGGCGTAAGCGCCGGGCGGCGCTGGCCGCCCAGGTCGCCTATCTCTTCGCCCGGCACCACGGCACCTACGGCTCCCCGCGGATCACCGCGGACCTGCGTGCGGCCGGCTGGCGGGTCTCGGTGAACACCGTCGCGGCGCTGATGGCCGAGCAGCACCTGGCCGCCCGGCCCAAGCGCCGACGCCGCGGCACCACGCGGGCCGACCGGCGCGCCCGCAAGGCCCCCGACGCCCTGGGCCGCGACTTCGCCCCGCCGCCGATACCCGATCAGCGCTGGTGCGGGGACCTGACCGAGCTGCCCACCGACGAGGGCAGGTTCTACCTCGCCGCGGTGCTGGACCTGCACTCGCGCCGCTGCGTCGGCTTCGCGATGGACGCCCACCACGACGCCCCGCTGGCCCGGGCGGCCCTGTGCGTGGCGATCGCGAGCCGCGGCGGGTCCGTGGCCGGCGTGGTCTTCCACTCCGACCAGGGCGGGGAGTACACCGGGGAGATCTTCGCCCGGGCCTGCCGCAGCGCCGGCGTGACCCAGTCGATGGGCCGCACCGGCTCCGCGCTGGACAACGCGGTCAGCGAGAGCTTCAACAGCACCGTCGAGTTCGAGCTGCTGCGCCGGCACCACTTCGCCACCCGCGAGCAGGCGCGCCGCGTGACCGCCGGATGGATCGATGAGTACAACACCACCCGCCGGCACTCCACCGACGCCATGCTCAGCCCCGTCGAGTACGAACGCTCCCTCGCCACCGGCCAGGGCCACCGGGACAAGCTCGCGGCATGAACCGCACCGCACAAGCAGGCGGAGGCGGCTGCGCCGCCCGATCTCATCCGGCGCACCGCCCGCGCGGCCCAGGGTGGCGGTGCCGCCCCTCCGGCCTCAAGGGTCGCTGCGCGATCGCTGCGCGACGGCCTCCGGCCGCCCTTGACCCCGGAGCCTCTGCGACCCCGCCCGCGAGCCAGGACGCGGACAGGACGCCCACTAATCAGGTCTCCACGGTTCCAGGGGATTGCCACTCTTAATCGTCGACCCGCTCGAACCCGGTGGATCTGGGCGGGAGTGCGGTGCGTAACCGCCTCGTGCAACGGCAGCCAGTTGGTGCGCGGAGTGGGGAACTACAGGAACGGTGACATGTGCTGGGTCCGGTAGGTCGTGGTGAATGTCTACGGCGTAGCCACGACGATGCCGCAGGGGCAAAGCCGGGCGCCTCGCCCGTTGACCGAACAACAGTGAACGTGGGAACCACCAGCATTCCAAATGTGAGCCTCACGCCAGGAGCGTGGGCAGCCGCATGGAGAGCGACCACCCGGGTCACCTGAGACCGAGCCTGGCCGGGCCGATCCTGACGTCAATGAAACACGTAGCCGCGGGGCGCGCACTCGGCTCAGGGGCGCGTGCGCCCGTTTAGACCAGGGGGCGGGGTTTGGCTCTTCGACTTGTTCGTCAGATGCCAGCTAGGGCGTGTCTCTTAATGCCTTGAGCCAGATGGTGATCGCTCGCAGGACGACGCCGCCGCGGTAGGTCAGCGCGAGCTTGTCGTAGCGGGTGGCCAGGGCGCGCCACTGCTTGAAGACGTTGAAGGAGCGTTCGACGACGTTGCGCCGCTTGTAGGCCTCTTCGTCGTAGGTGACGGGCCGGCCGCCCTTGGACCCGCGACGTTTGCGGTTGGCGATCTGGTCGGAGCGTTCGGGGATGACGGCCTGGATGCCGCGCCGGCGCAGCAGCGCCCGGTTCGCCCTGGAGGAGTAGGCCTTGTCGGCCAGGGCCCGCACCGGCGTGGTCCGGGCCCGCCCAGGACCCAGCCTGGGCACTCTCACAGAGTTCATCAGGTGCTCGAACATTGGCGAGTCCCCGCCCTGCCCTGGCCCGAGCACCATCACCAGCGGGCGCATGTTGCCGTCGCAGACGTGGTGGATCTTCGTGCTCAGTCCGCCGCGGGAGCGGCCGATGGCGTGGTCAAGCGGCTCCTCGCCGGGTTTCATGTAATTCGACAGCTCCCCCTGTGTCCCTCGGGAGGTTCGTGGCGTGCTGGTGGGCACGGTTGATCGTGGAGTCCACCGACACCTCCCAGTTGACCAGTCCCGCCGCATCCGCCTGCGCGAGCAGGGCGGTGAGGATCTTGTCCCAGGTCCCGTCGCCGCTGAAGCGGCGGTGCCGCTTCCACACCGTCTGCCACGGGCCGAAGCACTCGGGCAGGTCCCGCCAAGCGATCCCGGTGCGGTAGCGGTAGACGATGCCCTCCACCACCGCGCGGTGGTCCCGGAACCGCCGTCCCCGACGGCCCTCCGAGGACGGCATCAACGGCTCGATCAACTCCCACTGGGCATCCGTCAGCACGGCATAACGTGACACCACCGCAGCGTTTCAGTCCACCGGCCCCACTATTGGGAGACACGCCCTAGTGGTCTCTACCTCCGGCGTCGGCCGGCGGTCGTGGGTCTACTCCGTGGTTCTTGTCTGGCCATTCCTCGGCGAGGATGGCGTAGACGTACTCGTCGGTCCATTCACCTTTCCACCAGGCTGACTTGTGGTGGTGGGCCTCGCGGCGCATGCCGATGCGTTCGAGCAGTGCGACCGAGCGGTCGTTGCGGGTGTCGCAGTCGGCGCAGATGCGGTGTACGTCGTGCTCGGTGAACAGCAGTGAGATGACTGTGCGTAGTGCTTCGGTGGCGTACCCGTGGCCTTGCGCTTCCGCGGCGAGGGTGAACCCGACGGTGGCCTGGCGGGTCTCGTCGCCGTCGACGCGGACCGCGATGTCGCCGATGAGCCGCCCGCTGGTCTCGATGCCGATCTGGAGCCATACGCCGGGTTGGGCGAATCGCACGTTGCGCATCTCGGCGATGAGCGCCCGGGCGCTGTCGAGGGGGTATGGCGTCTCCCATGACTGGTATCGGGCCTGCGCCGGGTCGCTTCGGTACGCCGCCAGGGCGGCGGCGTCGTGGTTGGTCATTCGGCGCAGCACCAGATGCTCGGTGGCAGCCAGGATCTCTGCGGTCATAGTGCTCAGCTCGTTGGGGTATCGAGACGCAGGGCGTCAGGCGTCGCGTCGGTGCAGCGTGACGGCGGCCGCCGCGATAGGGACGACAGCGTAGGCGGCCATCACGATCAGGCTCGCCTGTGTGGAGAGGTAGGCACCTTGGGTCTCGGCTGCTCCGGTGGTGAGCAACGCTGAGGACGCCGGCAGCGGTAGGTAGCTGACGATGGTCTCTACCCAGTCCAGGCGGATGAAGCTGAGGATGCCGGGCAGCAGCAGCAGGACGGTCAGGGCAGCGGTCAGGCTGGCAGCGGTGGAGCGTAGCAGCGTGCCGATGCCGAGCGAGAACAGGGCGGCGGCGATGAGGGAGTAGAGGGTGCCGCCGAACACGCGCCAGGTGCCCGGGTCGTCCAGCGCTGGGACGAGGTCGTGCTGTGAGAGCTGGGGCATGGTGACGACGTAGGACAGGGTCACGCTGACGAGGGCCACCGCGGCGGTCAGGACGACCAGGGTGAGGGCTTTGGCGGCAAGGACGGGGATCCGGGTTGGGACTGCGGCGAACGTGGAGCGGATCATGCCGGTGGAGTATTCCCCGGTGATGAGCAGGGCGCCCAGGACGGCGATGGTCAGCATCCCGAAGTGGAAGCCGCTGGAGATGACCTCGGCGCCGTGCATCTGCTCGATGCCCGGGGCCAGGGCGGGGTTGTCGGCCATGGCGTTCAGGGACGCGGCGGCGGCCAGGGCCACCAGCGTGATGACTGCGGCGGTGGAGGCTAGCGCCCACCACGTCGAGCGCAGGGACAGCAGCTTGATCCACTCCCCCCGCACGACCCCCGCGAAGGTGGGGTGCACCTGCGCGGGGGCGGGCGGGGGGGCTGCGTGTGAGGTCGTGGGGGGGTCGGCGGTCAGGGTGCTCATCGGTTCTCGGCCTTCGCGGTCCTGGAAGTGGTGGTGGTGTGGGCGCGGTACTCGACCGCGTCCTGTGTCAGGCTCATGTACGCCTCCTCGAGGCTGGCGCGGCGCGGTGACAGCTCGTGCAGCAGCAGCCCGTATCTGAAGGCGACCTCGCCGACGTGCTCCGCGGTGGTCCCGCTGACCTCGAGCATCCCGGCCTCGGGCGAGGTGACGGTCGCACCGTCGGCGGCCAGAGCGGCGGCGAGATCACCGGCGCGCGGGGAGCGCACCCGCACAGCGCCGCCGCCGACGGAGTCGATGACCTGCTGGACCGGGCCGGCGGCGATGATGCGACCGCGGCCGATCACCAGGAGCTGGTCGGCGGTCTGCGACATCTCGCTCATCAGATGTGAGGAGAGGAAGACGGTTCGTCCTTCGGCGGCCAGGGCGCGCACGAGCTGGCGAACCCACCGCACGCCCTCGGGGTCGAGCCCGTTGACCGGCTCGTCGAGGATGAGCGTCCTGGGGTCACCCAGAAGGGCGGCGGCGATGCCCAGGCGCTGGCCCATGCCGAGGGAGAACCCCCCGACGCGCTTGGTCGCGACCCCGGCCAGGCCGGTCATCTCGATGACCTCGCTGACCCGGGAGGCCTTGATGTTGTGGGTGGCGGCCATGGTGCGCAGGTGCGAGCGGGCGCTGCGGCCGGGGTGCACGGCGCTTGCCTCCAGCAGGGCGCCGACCTCGCGTAGCGGGGCACGGTGCTGCCGGTAGGGCTTGCCGTTGACGGTGACGGTGCCCGACGTCGGCCGGTCCAGTCCCATGATCATGCGCATGGTCGTGGACTTGCCGGCGCCGTTCGGGCCGAGGAACCCGGTGACGGTCCCGGGCGCGATCGTGAAGCTGAGGGAGTGCACGGCGGTGGTGTCGCCGTAGCGCTTGGTGAGCTCGTGCGCCTCGATCATGACCGGGACCTTTTCTGGGGGATCGGGTGGGACAGAGTGCTCAGCAGCGAACGCTGAGGCAGGTGACCGTGCCCGCGGGTGGGGCGAGCGAAGGATGGTCGGGCGCGGGGCGGGCAGTCAGGCCTGCTCCGGCGTGCGGTGTGGCTCGTTGTCGCGGCTGGTTGCCATGGTCGCCGACGGTGCGGTGCGGGGCCAGGTCCAGGCGGAGCGCAGGATGAAGGCCAGGAGCAGCACCTCGATACCGATGTGAAGGCCGTAGTAGAAGGCCCAGTCCCAGGACGCCCCTGCCGCGTTGAACACCATGACGGGGATGTAGAGCGATGCCACGACGAGGTTCGTGGCGCGGTTCACCCGGGCGGGCAGCGTCATGGAGAGCATCACCATCAGGGCCGGGATCCCTATGACCACGACGAATATGGTCAACAACGTCGGGGTGATGTCGAACTCAAAGATGCGGCCACCCCGGATTTGGTCGATGGCGCCGGGCTGGTAGAGGTGGAAGTAGTCGATGTAGATGACGAAGAACATCAAGCTGGTCCATGCGGCGGCGATCTTGGCCTGCACGGGGATCGGCGGGTTGTCGAGCAGGTTCGGGGTTTTCGTTCGGATGGTCATCGGTTCTTCTTTCAAGAGGAGCGGTCCGTCCGCCGGAGTGGCGGCAGGTCTGGGCGTGCATACGCACGGGTTGGGTCGTTCTCGTCGGTCCGGTCGTCAGACGGTGACGACGACCTTCCCTCGGGTGTGGCCGGCCCCGACGTAGCGGAGGGCGTCGGCTGCTTCGTCGAGGGGGTAGGTGCGGTCGATGACCGGCGTGACCTGCCCGGTCGCGAGCAGGTCGGCCAGGGTGAGCAGGTCCTGGCGCTTCTCGACCGACAGGAGAGGCTTCAGCTGCTGACGGGTGAACCCGGACAGCACGCGCGCTTTGACGATCCGACCGAGGGGGCCGAGCCAGCGGCCACCGCGTCCGCTGTTGGGGATGAGGGTGCCGGTGGTTGTCAGCGCTCGGCGGACAGCCGCCAGGGGCTGGGCTTCCACGTTGTCGAGGATGACGTCGTAGCGCTTCTCGGTGCGGGTGAAGTCGGTCCTCGTGTAGTCAACGACGTGGTCGGCACCGAGCGACCGGACCAGGTCGACGTTGCGGGTGCTGCACACCCCCGTCACCTCGGCGCCAAACGCCTTGGCGATCTGTACGGCGAAGGAGCCCACGCCGCCCGACGCGCCCGTGACCAGCACCGTCTGGCCCGGTCGAACGTTCGCGATATCGCGCAATGCCTGCAACGCCGTCATGGCCGACGTGGGCACCGCTGCCGCGTCCACGACCGACAGGTTGGCAGGCACGGACACGAGGTTGTCCGCCGGGACGCAGGCGTACTCCGCGAGCGTTCCAGCCGTGCTCCAGCCGAACACCTCCTCGCCGGGGCGGAGAGCGGTGACATCCTTCCCGACCGCTGCCACCACGCCGGCGAGGTCCCGGCCAGGGATGCCGTGGCGCGGCCGGCGGAGCCCGAACGCCAGGCGCACCACGTACGGCTCGCCGGTCATGACGAAGTAGTCGCCGGGATGTACTGCGGCCGCGCCCACCTGGACGAGCACATCGCCTGGACCGGGCAGCGGTATCCCGACCTCGGACGACTCGAGCACTGAGGGCGGGCCGTAGCGGTGCTGGACGGCGGCCCGCATCGTCGCCGCCCCGGCCGGACTCGCCCCCGGCACCAGGCGTGCTCCGGCATTCGATCGCTGTTCGGCTCCCACAGAAGCCTCCTCACGTCCTGAGTGGACTCTCGCTGGCCCGTACGTCGTACGTCGTACGTCGTACGTCGTACGTCGTACGTCGTACGTCGTACGTTGTACTATGGGCGTACGCTGTACCATTGTCAAGCCGTTCTAGGGAGCGAGGAGGACCCGTGTCTGTGAGGGAACAACGCCAGGTCTCGTCAGACGCGGGGCTGAGCAAGCAGCGGGTGGTGGTCGAGGCGGTCCGGCTCGCCGACCGGGAGGGGGTCGACGGGCTGAGCATGCGCCGGCTGGCTGGCGCGCTCGGCGCGGGCGCGATGTCGCTCTACCACTACGTGGCGAGCAAGGAGGAGTTGCTGGACGCCATGATCGACGTCGTGTTCGAGGAGATCGAGCTCCCGCCCGAGGAGACCGACTGGCAGTCGGCGATGCGACGGCGGGCGGTATCCGCCCGGCAGGTTCTCGCACGCCACCCGTGGGCGATCGGCCTGTTGGAGTCGAGGACATCGCCGGGGCCCGCGAACCTCCGCCACCACGAGGCGGTCACCGCCTGCCTGCGGAGGGCTGGCTTCCCGGTCTTGATGGCGACGCACGCCAACTGGTTGCTCGACAGCTACGTCTACGGGTTCGCCCTGCAGGCAGCCAGCCTGGCGTTCGACACCGCCGACGAGTTCGCGGACATGGCCGAGGACGTCTTCCTGCCCCAGCTTCCTCCTGACCAGTTCCCCTACCTCAACGAGTCCGCCGCGGCGCTCGTCGCTGCCGGCTACGACCCGGCAGAGGAGTTCATGTTCGGCCTCGACCTCGTCCTAGCCGCCCTCGAGCCCCTGAGAGCCTCCGCATAGCGACGCTCACGGACCGTCGCGCGGCCCTCTGCACCGCAGCTCCGATCCATAACCGCCGCACCGGGTGTTCCTACGGGCGTCTTTCTCGAGTTGCGGATGCCGTGGGTGAGGCGGGCGTCAGGCCTTGATGATCCTGGCGATGGCCTGGGTGGCTTCGGTGACCATGTCGCGGGCCTTGTTCTGGTCGCCGGCTGCGTTGGCGACGCAGTGGCCGACGTGTTCGTCGAGCAGGCCGATCGCGACGTTCTGCAGCGCGCCGTTGACTGCGGCGATCTGTTGCAGCACGTCGATGCAGTAGGTGTCCTCCTCGATCTGGCGTTGTAGTCCGCGGCCCACCACAGGTTCTGGACCATCTTGCGGTAGCTGGCGGCGGACAGTCGGCGTACTGCGACCACGCCGCGGGGGTCGTCGGATGCGAGCACGATCCCCGCGGATCCGATCGCGACGTCGGTGCCGGCACCGATCGCGATCCCGACGTCGGCACGTGCGAGTGCGGGGGCGTCGTTGACGCCGTCGCCGACCATGGCGACCGTCAGGCCGCGGGCCTGCAGTTCGGCGACCTTGGCGTCTTTGTCCTCGGGCATGACCTCGGCGAAGACCTCGTCGATGTCGAGCTCGGCGGCGACCGCTTCGGCGACCTGGCGGCCGTCGCCGGTGATCATCACGACCTTGACGCCTGCGGCGTGCAGCTCGTCGACCGCCTGGCGGGAGACGTCCCGGATCTCGTCCTCGAGGCTGAACGCTCCGATGACCTGCCCGTCGCGCACGACGTGCAAGCGCCGGCTCCACGTCTCGGTAACGCCGTGCGAGCTCGGCTGGCACCTGCAGGCCGCGTTCGCGTAATAGGGCCGGGCCACCGATCGTCAGCTGGGGATCGCTCAGCGGAGCGCTGCCTTACGACGGCTCAAGGACAGTTGCGTGGCGGCGTCTCGGATGACGCTTCGTCGCGCCGCCCGGGTACGGGCCACTCCATCGCGGATCTCGTGCACGGTCGACCATTGCGGCAGGCAATGGAGCCAGGTCGCCTGACGACAGACACGCTCGACAGTTCCCCGGGCCGCAGATCTAGCGCTTGATTCGAGAAGCAAGGCCTCGTCTAGCAACTGTCGTAGCGCAGGCCTGGACCTTCTCATCCCCCCGCGTGACCGCCGACCTTTCATGTCCCGGCGTCCGCCTCGTTTCCACGATCCGAGCGGTTGGTAGAGCGAGACCTTCCCGCTGTCCCGATTGGCGAACCCACACCGGGACGGAGTGCGACATCGCTCGGTCTCAGGATCTCGGCCGCCGACCCGTCCCCGTAAGACCTGTCCGGTGATATGTCCGGCGGGGGCGCGCTGTCCGGCACAATCCGGACCTCTGGGAGGACCGTTCGTGCGCCTCCGGCTAACCGGCCGCCAGGTAGCGGTAGACCGTTGCCCGCGACACCCCAAGAGCCTTAGCTATCTGCGTTGGACTCTCACCATTGGCACGGCGGGCGCGAGCCATCGCGAGCTTGTCGGGGTCCATCACCCGGGGCCGGCCACCGGTGCGCCCCTGCGCCCGGGCGGCCGCCAGGCCAGCCAAGGTCCGTTCCCGGATGAGGTCGCGCTCGAGCTCGGCGAAGGCGGCCATCATCGTGAAGAAGAACTTCCCCTCCCCCGTCGGGCTGTAGGTGCCGGCGAGCGTTCCTGTGAGGACGCGTAGACCGATACCCCGGTCACTGAGGTCGTCGGCGACCGTGAGGATGTCCTTGGTCGACCGGCCCAGGCGGTCGAGCTTCCATACGACCAGGGTGTCGATGCCGTCGCGCATGTCGTCCAGCGCGGCAGCTAGCCCTGGGCGATGGCTCGATCGGCTGCTGATCTTCTCCTCGAAGATCTTGATGCAGCCGGCCGCCTGCAGGGCGTCGCGCTGGAGTTGGGCGTCTTGCGCGTTGGTGGACACGCGGGCGAGGCCGATGAGGTTCTGCGTCACCACCCAAGCGTCTCAGAAACGGCTCTCGGAACCATGGCCCGACACGGACGGTTTTGAGGGCTCTTCGCGGTTCGTGGTGAAGAGCGGGTCCGCGTCGTAGACGTGTAAAGGCTCGTGGTCCTGCTGGGATGGGTCTTGTCGAGAGATCCGTCAGCCAGAGGACCACGAGCGTGAATGAGCCTACGGGCTCGCGGCGTGATGCTGCGAGCACGATCTTCAACCTGCCCGGATACCGCGTGATCGACGCGGTCGATCTGCCCGATGTTGGGCGGCGGATCATGATCGAGTCGATCGACCCGCCCGGTTGTACGGCTTGCGGGGTGATCGCCACCCGGGTGCATTCGCGCCGCTGGCAGCGGCTGCGCGACATCCCGGTGGCTGGGCAGGCCGAGGTGGTCTGGGTCAAGCGGCGCTGGTTCTGCGACGAGCCCGAATGCGTCAGGGCCACCTTCGCCGAGGCCACGGTCCAGGTCCCTAGGCGCGCCCGCTCGACCCGGCGGCTCAGGGAGCAGCTGGCCGCGGCGGTGATCGTCTCCGGTCGGGCCGCGGTGGAGGTGGCGCGGGCCCACGCGGTCTCGTGGTGGCTGGTCCAGGCCGCGCTGACGGCGGCGGCCGCGGTGGTTCTCCCGGACGTGGACTCCGTGCCGGTGCGGCGGCTCGGAATCGATGAGCACCGCTACCGCTCGGTGCGCTACTTCCGCGACACCGCCGGCGCCTGGCAGCGCTACGAGCCGTGGATGACCACCCTGGTCGACCTGGCCACCGGCCGGGTGCTCGGGGTCGTCGACGGCCGCGACTCCAAGGCCGTCGGCGCCTGGCTCAAGGCCCGCACGCCCACGTGGCGCGAGGGCATCGAGGTGGTCGCGATCGACCCCTCGGCCGCCTTCCGCAAGGCCCTGCGCGAGCACCTGCCCCACGCCGCCGTCAGCGTCGACGCCTTCCACCTGGTCAAGCTCGCCAACGACGCCCTCACCGCCGTGCGCCAGCGCCTGGCCCGCGAGCACAAGGGCCGCCGCGGCCGCCTGGTCGACCCGTCCTGGGCCAACCGCAAGCTCCTCCTGCGCGGCGCGGACACGCTGTCCCAGCGCGGCTGGGACCGGCTCGAGAAAGTCTTCCGCAGCGACGATCCCACCGACGAGCTCTCCGCCGCCTGGGCGATCAAGGAGCAGGTCCGCCGGCTGCTGCGCACCACCACCCTCGCCGACGCCTGGCACGAGCGGATGCGCCTCGGCCACTACGTCAAGGTCGCCAACATGCCCGAGACGCAACGGCTCTACGACACCATCGCCGCCTGGTGGCCCCACATCGAGGTCCTCATCGTCACCGGCACCACCAACGCCAAGGTCGAGGCCGCGAAAACCTCCGTCAAGCAGATCAAACGCACCGGACGCGGCTTCAGGAACAGCAACAACTACAAGACCCGTATCCTCCTGGCCAGCGCCGCGCGAGCAGTGGCGTGAACGCCCATCACAGCAGGCCGTTCACCACGAAGCGCGAAGAGCCGTTTTGAGATGGGTTGTGGACGCATAAGCCACCGTCCAGCAGCGTCTCGTTGCGTCGTCTCACAAACGGTCGGTTCTGAGATGGTCCCACGTGCGTCTAGATTCCACCACGGGCGTTCAGAAGGCGTTCCGCAGCGGCTCCTGTTTCTTCCGGTTTAGGCACCGGAGCCGGCGGGCTGAGCTACTCCGACCCGCGGTCGGGGTCGTCGTCGGCCTTGAACCAGGCCCTGGCAGATCGTGTGGGTCGCGCTCGGCATCCTGCTGTGGGGCGCCTGGGCCGTCCTGGTCTCCTGCCTGCTCGTCGAGCTCGCCGCCGCGGTCCGGGGGATCCACGCCCCCGAACTCCGCGGCCTGTCCCGGCCCCAGCACGCCGCCAGGGTCCTGGTCGCCTGGGCCGCGCTGCTGTTCGTCGCCGCCCCAACCGCGCCAGCGGCCTTCCCCGCTCCGGCGGCGCACGCCCTGGCCCCGGACGAGCTGCCAGGGCTGATCGCCACCGCGCCGCCACGCACCGACGCCGCAGGCACGGCGTCGGTCGCGACAGTCCGGCCGGTGGCATTCACCGCTCCAGCCACACCAGTGCCGGCGGCGCGCCAACCCGTCGCCGACGTGCCCGGCACGGTGCCGTACACGGTCATGCGCGGAGACAGCCTGTGGAAGATCGCTGAGAAGATGCTCGGCGACCCGTTGCGGTACCCCGAGATCGCCGCGCTCAACGCCGACGCCCTCGGCGGTGAGCCCGACTTCATCGCCCCACCCATGGTGCTGCTGCTGCCCGACGACGCCCGCACCCCGGCCGCTGCCGACGCAGACGCCTACACGGTCAAGCCGGGCGACACCCTGTCCCAGATTGCACTCGATGAGCTTGGCGACGCAGCCCGCTACCCGGAGATCTTCGAGGCGTCCACTGACACCATCCAGCCCGGCGGCGAGAAGCTCACCGACCCGGACCTGATCAAGCCCGGCTGGGAGCTTGACCTGCCAGACGACGACGCCGCCGCAGGAGCCGGCCCCGAAACATCATCTGCGGGCGCCAAGGAACCGGTACCCGCGGACGAACCCGCATCACCCCGGCCGAGCGCGGTCGCCAAACCACCGGCCATCCCCGTTCCTCCGCCGAGCGCCGCCCCGTCACCACCCCCGGCCCAAACCAACCCCCCGACCGAGGCCGACGAGTTCGAGTCTCAGGACACCGAGGACATCGAGGACGACACCGCACCCGCAGCATGGCTGCTGCCGGGCCTGACCGGGGCCGGTGCGCTGCTCGGTGGGGCACTGTTCATCGGCGTCCGTGCCCGCATGCGCAAGCAGGTACGGTTCCGCCGGCCCGGGATGCGCATCGCTCCCCCACCCCCTGAGCTCGTCTCGGCCGAGAGGACGGCCACCATCGTCGGCCGGCCCCGGGCCGACATGATGGAGGCCCTCGACGCCTACCTGTGTGCGCTCGGTTCACACTACGAGGGCTTCGCTGGCCTGCCCCGGCTCGACGCCGTCGAGATCGCCGAAAGCACCGCGGTGCTGCACCTCACCGACAACCAGGACCTGCCCGCGCCCTGGACGGGCCGCGGCAAGACGTGGTCCGCGCTCCTCGACACCGAGCCCGACCGGGATACGGCCTCACTGACCCCACCCTGGCCGCTGCTCACGTCGGTCGGCACAGATGACGCCGGCCACGCCTGGCTGCTCAACCTCGAGCAGATGCGCACCATCACCATCACCGGTGATGCCGAACATGCCGAAGCACTCGCCCGGTACATCGCGGCGGACATCGCGCTGAGCAGGCGCGGCGTGTGCGTGAGCATCGTCGCCGCGGGCGTCGCGCGCGAGGTCGCCACCACCGGCCTCGAGCGCATCACCTACGTCACCGCCGACGACCAAGAACCACTCCACCATTTCGGCACGTCCTCGAGCCTGGACAGCGGGACAGACCCCGACGGGGTGGAACTACTCCTCATCACGGCGCAGAGCCCACACCTCGCAACCATTCGTGAGAAGGCCACGGCGATTCGCGCCGCCACCGACCGGGCCGGCGCCACCATCGTCACCCTCCACGGGCGCTCCCACGACCACGACGCCGTGCTCGACCTCACTCCAGACGGCCGGCTGCTCGTCCCGCACCTCGGCCTGACCCTCCGCGCAGCCGGCCTCTCAGCCAAAGACGCACACGCGACCGGAGCGCTCGCGCACCTGACCGACACAACGGTGATCAACCTGCCCATGCCGGTCGACTACACCTCGACGGACGGCATACCCTCCCTCACGGACGCCGCCGGCGCGCTGCGCGACGAGCTCGTCCACCCCCGCCAGCACGGCACCACCGGACCCGGCGGCGAGGAGTCCCTCCTTCCCGATGCCGCCACCGAGTACGAGAAGGCCGGGGCCACCACCGTCGAAGACGTCGAGAACCTGGCCCCGCACGTCACCGACCGCGTGCGCCGACTGGTCGAAGCCGAAACGTCCACGCTCGACAACGACGTGACGATGTTCCTCAGCGACGACTGCCCCTTGCCGCGCCTGATGCTGCTCGGCCCCGTCGTCGCACGCACCCGCGGGGAAGCAACCGCCGGGTCGAACCGACGTGCCTACTACACCGAACTGCTGGCCTACCTCGCGCTGCATCCGCACGGGTCGACGATCTCGCAGCTGGCCGAGGCGTTCTCCATCAAGGAAGAGCGCATGCGCAACGACCTAACAGTCTTGCGCAAGTGGCTCGGGAAGAACCCCCGCACCGGCGACTGGCACCTCCCCTACGCCTCCAGCCCCAACGGCAAGGGCGGTCGCGACCCGCACGCCTACAAGGTCGAAGACCTCCTCTGCGACGTCGACCTGTTCCGCGCCTTGCGAGCGCGCGGACAGGCTCGTCAGGCCGACGGCATCGCCGACCTTCAGTCCGCGCTGAAGCTTGTGCGCGGGGAGCCATTCACCCACACCCGCAAGCAAGGCTGGAGTTGGATGCTCGAGGGCGATCGCACCGACCAGCTTATGACCTGTGCGATCGTCGACGTCGCGCACATCGTCGTGACGCGCGCACTCGACGAAGACGACCTCGACCTAGCGCACACGGTCGCCGAGAAGATCTACAAGGCCGCGCCCTACGAGGAGATCCCCAAGCTCGACCTCATCACCGTGCTCAAGGCCGAGGGCCACGACGGCCAGGCCGACCGGATTCTCACCGAAGAGATCGAACGCCGCGACGACGAGCCCGCCACCCCGTTGTACGGTGATCTGCCCCCGCGCACGGTCAAGATCATCAACAACCACGACTGGCGCAGGCGGGGGAAGCCCGGCAACCCTGCCGGGTAAGACCCCGTCCGAGAGGATTTGGGGCGTGCCGGCCTAGCGAACTCGTAGTGGCAAGGCCCCACGGATCCGTTTTCCAGATCACCAAGCTTGGGCCTTTCTCAGGCGTCGAGCTGCCCGACTGCGACCGGGGGGTTTGCCTGAGCGTGAACACTTCACGAGTAGCGGCGGGTGCTAGGGCGTGTCTCTTAATGCTCTGAGCCAGATGGTGATGGCGCGCAGGACGACGCCGCCGCGGTAGGTCAGGGCGAGCTTGTCGTAGCGGGTGGCCAGGGCGCGCCACTGCTTGAAGACGTTGAAGGAGCGTTCGACGACGTTGCGTCGCTTCTAGGCCTCTTCGTCGTAGGTAACCGGGCGGCCGCCCCTGGATCCGCGGCGCTTGCGGTTGGCGACCTGGTCAAGCGTTCGGGGATGACGGCCCGGATCCCGCGTCGGCGCAGGAGCTGGCGGTTGGCCCGGGAGGAGTAGGCCTTGTCGCCCACGGCCCGATCCGGGTCGTGCGCGGCCGGCCCCCACCGAGGCGGGGCACGCTCAACGCGCCCAGGACGTGGGTGAACATCGGTGAGTCCCCGCCCTGCCCGGGCCCCAGGAGCATCACCAGCGGGCGCATGTTGCCCTCGCACAGGTGGTGGATCTTCGTGCTCAGCCCGCCACGCGAGCGACCGATGGCGTGGTCAGGCGGCTCCTGCCGCAGTTTCGTGCAATTCGACAGGTCCCCCTGTGTCCCGGGGCAGGTTGGTGGCGTGCTGGTGGGCACGGTTGACCGTGGAGTCGACCGAGACCTCCCAGTCGATCAGACCGGCCGCGTCGGCGTGGGCGAGGAGGATGGTCAAGATCTTGTCCCAGGTACCGTCCCCGCTGAAGCGGCGGTGGCGCTTCCACGGTTCAGGCATCGTCGTCCGGCTTGGCGCTGCGGCCGCGCGACTCGCGAAGCGCCCGGCCCCGCTGGACGTCCTTCTGGGCCTTCACCGCCTTCTTGTCGCTGGCGCGTGTGTCCCGTGGGGGCAGCTGGAGCGTCTCCTCCGCCGCGATCCCGCCCTGTAGCTCGCGGCCGCGCTCAAGCTCGGAGTCGAACTCGGCACCAAAAAGCAGGGCGAGGTTCATGATCCACAGGAGCAGCAGGAAGATGATCACGCCGGCCAGCGCGCCATACGTCGCGCCGTAGCTGCCGAACTTGCTCACATAGAAGCCGAAAGCCAGGACGGCGAGGGCCGCGACGACGATGGCGATGACCGCACCCAGGCTGATCCAGCGAAACTTCGGCTGCTTGACGTTCGGCGTGAAGTAGTAGAGCAGCGCGACGATCACGATGACGACGAGGAGCAGCACTGGCCACTTGGCGATGTTCCACGCCGCCAGAGCCGCCGAACCCAGTCCGATGGCACCACCGATCGCCTGGGCGATGGGCCCGCTGACGACGAGTACCAGGGCGGCGATGGCGACCAGAACCAGCAGCAGGGCCGTCAGGCCGTACATGAGCGGGCGCAGCTTCCAGACCGGGCGGCCCTCGGGGATCTGGTACATGCGGTTCATCGCCCGCCCGAAGGCGTTGACGTAGTTCGACGCGGTCCACAGCGCGGTAAGCAGACCGATGATGAGACCGATGCCCGGAGCCGGCGCCGTCGTGAGCTGCGCGATGGCCGGTTCGAGAGTTCTCATGGCGTCCTGCGGGACCACGCCCTCGAGCATGCCGACGATGACATTGGTCGTCGTCCCCGCCTGCCCAACCAGACTCAGGATCGAAACCAGGGCGATCAGGGCGGGGAAGATCGACAGCACCGCGTAATACGTCAGAGCGGCGGCGATGTCGGTGCACTGATCCGCCATGAACTCCTTGGCCGTCTTGCGCAGCACGTACCCCCAGGACGGTTTGCGGATCTCAGTCGGGGAGTCCGGCTTGGCAAGGCCCTCCTGGTGCGAGGCCATGGCACCTCTCCTCTCGACGAATGACAGGGCCGGCCGCGCCCGCCACTTGCCTAGTTCGGGCAGTAGCTGCCGTCCAGCCGGCTCGAGCCCAGCTGCAGTGTCGTGTCCCGGATAGTCTGCGCCACTGCTGGCTAGCGCCGCGACGACCGCCCGGCGACGGGGCGCTGCTGCTCCCCCTGCTGCGCGCCCAGGACGACCAGCAATCCCGTCACCAGGGGGATCGCCCACTGCAGCGCCTTGAGCTGCTTCTGCGCCGCCGCCAGCGTGGCCGAGGAACCCGGCGACGGCTCAGTGGCCCCCATGGCCCCCTGCGGCGCCGGCCCGGCGGCGCCCTCGCCGCCTCGCTGCGCCTCCCTGGCAACCTTGGCGCCCAGCATCCCGCTGTAGACCGTCATACCGACCGCCACGACGGTGAGCACACTCTTGACGATCGTGTTCTGCATGGCCTCGGGCTGGCTCATCAACCGGGCCTTATTGCCGGCGATCAGGCCGACGCTGCCGACCACATGGGTGCCGATGGCCGCGGCGTTCACCGGGGCCCACATGCCCCACCCCTTGGAGGACAGCGTCAACCGCTCGTTGGGGTCCGCCGCGGCCGAGGCCGCACCGTTGAGGCCGATCGCCCCCATGAGGGAGCCGCCAAACCACGCGTCCAGACCGAGATCGTGCATGCTCCGCACCAGCGTGTTGCGTTCAGACATGGGTCTTCACCTCGTCGTAGCGGGACAGGGAAACCGAGATCCGTCGCCAGCCTCATCGATGCCGACACCCGTAGTGTTACCCGCCCGACGCCCGAGTGTCGCGCCCAGGGGCGTCCCCCCGACCACCTTTCAATGGCGCGCATGCACGCCGCGGACGAATCATCCCCGTTGAGAAACATTCGAGTGCCTGGCGATGTTCTGTCGCATGTTATTGACCGTGCGGCCAGCGCGATCACCTCCCATTTCGGGAGGCCGCCCATAGGGCGAGGCGGCGAGTTCGACGGCGACGGCGGAACCAGCGCCCCCAATCGCTACGCCGATGTCGGCGGCGACCAGCACGGAGGCGCCATATCGCTTTTCGGAGCTACTAGGGCGTGTCTCCCAATAGTCGAGCCGTTGGGCTGAAACGCTGCGGGGGTGTCACGTTATGCCGTGCTGACGGATGCCCAGTGGGAGTTGATCGAACCGTTGATGCCGACCTCGGAGGGCCGTCGGGGACGGCGGTTCCGGGACCACCGCGCGGTGGTGGAGGGCATCGTCTACCGCTACCGCACCGGGATCGCCTGGCGGGACCTGCCCGAGTGCTTCGGCCCGTGGCAGACGGTGTGGAAGCGGCACCGCCGCTTCAGCGGCGACGGGACCTGGGACAAGATCCTCACCGCCCTGCTCGCGCAGGCGGACGCGGCCGGCCTGGTCAACTGGGAGGTGTCGGTGGACTCCACGATCAACCGTGCTCACCAGCACGCCACGAACCTCCCGAGGGACACAGGGGGACCTGTCGAATTACATGAAACTGGACGAGGAGCCGCCTGACCACGCCATCGGCCGCTCCCGCGGCGGACTGAGCACGAAGATCCACCACGTCTGCGACGGCAACATGCGCCCGCTGGTGATGGTGCTCGGACCAGGGCAGGGCGGAGACTCGCCGATGTTCGTCCACCTCATGAACTCTGTGCGCGTGCCCCGGCTGGGCCCTGGGCGGGCCCGGAGCACGCCGGTGCGGGCGCTGGCCGACAAGGCCTACTCCTCCCGGGCGAACCGGGCGCTGCTGCGCCGGCGCGGCATCCAGGCCGTCATCCCCGAACGCTCCGACCAGGTCGCCAACCGCAAACGCCGCGGGTCCAAGGGCGGCCGGCCCGTCACCTACGACGAAGAGGCCTACAAGCGGCGCAACGTCGTCGAACGCTCCTTCAACGTCTTCAAGCAGTGGCGCGCCCTGGCCACCCGCTACGACAAGCTCGCGCTGACCTACCGCGGCGGCGTCGTCCTGCGAGCGATCACCATCTGGCTCAACGCATTAAGAGACACGCCCTAGTCCCGATGCAGACGTAATGGTGGCGGACCTACGGTGGTCGTAGCCGCGTTCCCTACCAGCAGGAGAGGACCCATGATCACCAACGACCAAGTTCAAAACCTCATCGGCAGCAAGGCCGCCGTCGTTGGAAGCGATGGCGAGAAGCTCGGCACCGTCGGTCAGGTCTACCTCGACGACGTCACCGGCCAACCCCAGTGGGTCACCGTCGACACCGGCCTGTTCGGCACGTCGCAGTCCTTCGTCCCCCTGAACCAGGCCACGATCGAGGGGGACACCCTGCGCGTGCCCTACGACAAGGACACCGTCAAGGACGCACCCCGCGTAGAGGACGACGGCCACCTCGAACCCACCGAGGAAGAACAACTCTACCGTTACTACGGGATGAGCGACGCCTACGCGACCACGCAGACCCAAGACGACGCCGCGAACCTCAGCGGCACCACCACAGGCTATGACACCACCACCACGGGCTACGACACCTCCGGGCCGACCACGGACACCGCCATGACCCGCTCCGAGGAGGAGCTCAACGTCGGCACCGCGAGCCGGGAGGCCGGCCGCGCCCGCCTGCGCAAGTACGTGGTCACTGAGGAGCAGACCGTCAACGTGCCGGTCAGTCGCGAGGAGGCCCGCCTCGAGCGTGAGCCCATCACCGACGCCAACGTCGGAGCCGCCATGGACGGCCCGGCCATCTCCGAGGAGGAGCACGAAGTCGTCCTCCACGAGGAGGTCCCCGTGGTGTCCAAGGAGGCCCGCCCGGTCGAACGCGTCCGGCTCGACACCGAGACCGTCACAGGCGAGGAGCAGGTCACGGAAGAGGTCCGCAAGGAGCAGATCGAGTTGGAGGGCGACGAAGGCACCGGCCGAGTCTGACCAACGAGCCCCGAGACGGGGCACACCCAAGCGGCAGTGCCGCCGCCAGGCAGCAGTGCCGCCCCGCACCGGGGTCCGATCCAACCGCAGTGCGCCGGCCGCCAGACTCGCCCAAACCTCGACGGCCGACCGAGCGAGGCGCCAGTGACCCGGCGGACGCTGCCCACACGGGCCCCTGTCATCGGGCCCGTGTGGGCAACGCCGCTTGATCACCTGCCCTGCCCGCGCGCTGAGCCGCTCCGACACCTCAGGCTCCTTCGAGATGGCGACGAGCAGTGCTCCCGCGACACGAAGCCGGAGGTCCGCATACCCTTTCTTTTCTACCGCACGCTGAGCAGCCGGCGGTAAAGTTCATATGGCCCAGCAGTCGTAGCCGGTGAGCGATTTTTCACCGGCCCGCGGAGATTGGGGACGTCATGCCACAGGTCAAAGATCTGATGACGGAGAACGTGATCACCGTCGAACCGTCCACCACCATCGTCGACGCGGCCAAGAAGATGGTCGAGTCCCGGCACGGGCCACTCCCGGTCGTCGAGGGAGAGCGCCTGGTCGGCATCATCACCGACCGCGACCTGGTTGCTCGGGTGGTCGCCGAGGGACGTGACCCCACCGGCCTCACGGTCAACGACATCGAGACCCGCGAGCTGGTCACGATCGCGCCAGACGCGGACCTCGAAGAAGCCATAGTGCAGATGCGCAAGCATCAGCTGGATCGGCTGCTGGTCGTGGAGGGCGAGCGGCTCGTCGGAATCATTTCCGAGGCCGACCTTCCCGGCAAGGATCAGGTCCGCCCTGGGGGTGCTCCGTAAGTCGGTGCGAGGTCGGTGCGCCGATCCCGCCTGCGCCTCGACCTCGCGCCCGTAGAGGGCACCCCATCGCTCCTGAGGGCGGCGGCACCTGGCGCGCGTGCAGCCGCAGTTGGACTGCACCCGATCACGCGGCTCTGCCGCGACCACCAACGCAGCGTGGTGCCTAGTGGCGCGTGTTTGAAGTCGTCTGACGGTTGGCCTTTTTGAGGATCTCTTCTGCGGTTTTGGTCCAGACGAAGGGGTGCCGGCGGTCGTTCCAGCCGTCGATGAAGGCGCGGATCTTGGCGTTGAGGTCCTTGACGGAGGCGAAGCTGCCGCGGCGGATGGCCTGGCGTTCGATGATGCCGAACCAGACCTCGACGAGGTTGAGCCAGGACCCGGCGGTCGGGGTGACGTGGACGTGGATGCGCGGGTGCTGCTCGAGCCAGGCGCGGACCTCGGCCTTGTTGTGGGTGGCGTAGTTGTCCATCACCAGGTGCAGCTCCTGGCCGGTCCCGTCGTCGGGGTAGGCGCGGGCGATCTGTTTGAGGAAGGCCAGGAACTCGGTGTGGCGGTGGCGTGGCTTGCACGCCGCGGTGACCTTCCCGGTCGCGATCTCCAGGGCCGCGAACAGCGTCGAGGTCCCGTGCCGGACGTAGTCGTGGGTGCGCCGCTCGGGCAGTCCGGGCTGCATGGGCAACATCGGGGCGGTCCGGTGCAGGGCTTGGATCTGGGACTTTTCGTCCACGCACAGCACGATCGCGTTCGCCGGCGGTGCGAGGTAGAGGCCCACCACGTCGGTGACCTTGGCGACCAGCTCGGGATCGGTGGAGAACTTGAACGTCTCCGACCGCCACGGCTGCACGCCGTACTCGCGCCAGGCGCGGGCGATGGTGGCGTTGCCGACGCCGAGGTGGCGGGCCAGCAACCGGGAGGACCAGTGCGTCACGCCGTACTTCTTCGGTGGCGGCGCCAGCGTCAGCGCCACGACCCGGCGGTGGTCGACGCTGCGCGGCCGACCCGCCCGCGCCTCGTCCTGCAAGCCGGCCAGCCCCTGGCGGCGTACCGCTCTCGCCACTCGATCACCGTCGGCCGCGACACCCCGACCTTCTCGGCGATCGCCGTGTTCGACAACCCCTCCGCCGCCAGCAGCACGATCCGCGCCCGCTGCGCCAGCCCCGCCCGGACCGAGGAGGACCGGGTCACCCGCGTCAGCTCCACCCGGTCGTCATCACGCAGCACCAATGCCGCAGCAGGACGATTCGCCATACCCCCATCGTCCCGCACACCAACCGTAAATTAACTAACGACACGCGCCACTAGCCCGCGGGCAAGGCCCGAAACCGGTGGCGGCGCACCACCTCGTCGTGTCGTCGGCCGCAAACTGTCTCGATCCGGCATGATTGAAGATGAAATGCTCGCACAACCACAGTAGGCGACCCGCACACGTCGTGACCGTTCGCCGGGATGGAGACGGCGTTGAAAAGACTCAGAGTCGAGCAACTCAGCGTCAAGGCGTCAGCGGTGCTTCCGACGTCCTGCTCCCAGGAGGTCTCAGGGTGATGTCGGAGGCATCACTCACGGCTCCCAACGAAGATGCACGCAGTACATCTTCGAGACAACCGTTCAGCACAATGAACCTAAACACCCTGGTCCCGAAACAAGGGCTAGAGACGCTTGATGGCTACCTATTATCAGTTGGCAACAGTCTTGATCTTCCGAATATCAAAACTCGGATGCGCACCCACCTGATTCCCGCTGACGTCAACGGGATCTTCCAGGCGTCTAAGCTCGCCGAGTTTCTGGCAGATCTAGTCACCGACTACTGTCTTCCCCGCGATCGCCGCACAGAAGCATTTGAGGAGGCGCATCGAACTGGCTCCAACGAGCCCTTCAATGCCCTTCGCCGAGAAGCAGGAGAGTTGTTTGTCGACAGCACTACGTCAGGCGAGGCAGGCGAACTCCTGCTCTACTTGCTTACCGAGCGGGTCCTTGGCGCTCCACAGATTCTGAGCAAGATGACTTTGAAGACGTCGAACATGATGCATTATCACGGTGCGGATGGCGTTCACGCCAAACATACAGAACGTGGCCTCGCACTTTATTGGGGAGAATCCAAGATCCACGAGGATCGTGCCGCAGCAGTTCGAGAATGTCTCGAATCAGTTGGCCCATTTTTGACAGACCCAAACCGCAAAGCTGCCACGAGGGATCTAGGGCTCGTTCGAGACAATCTAGACGTAGAGGGCAAGAAACTTAAGGACGCAATGGTCAGGTTCTTCATTAAGAAGAACCCTGAGTGGAACCTCTTGGAACTGCGCGCCGCGTGTCTCGTTGGATTCAACTTGCCCTCTTACCCGCGCTACACCTCTGTCGCTGAGATTGCCGACGACGACGAGATTAATAGAGCCATCTCATCCTGGGCGAGCCACCTCGGAACCCACATCATCGGCAACCAGCTCGACGCGTTCGAGATCGACTTTTTTATGGTTCCCTTCAAGGACGTTGCCGATTTTCGTAAGCTCACCCTTTCTGCGTTAGGCCTGAATGCCGATGACTGACATCAATGATGAAATCCTAGATTCCGAAATCTTCGAGAGTCTTCGCCATGAGGTAGTCGCAGCATTCGACCGCGCGGCTTTCCCCTCTGCCACCTTCCACAGTACGTCCGACGGGATTGACTGGAATCTCGCACTCTTCCTGACCAGCGCTCTCAACGATGACGAAAGCCCCCGAGTTCAGCAGGCCGTTATGGATATCAGTTTCGGCGCACTGCAGTCTGCGGACGCCTCTGCCGAAAACAAGATAGCCGCGGCTCTACTGCTAGAGCGTTTTGGGAACTGGCCGTCGATCAACCTCGCAATCAAACGTTCCCGCATCGATGATAACTATCGAAGATCTCTTCCGCTTCCCCTTCGAATCGACTCAGTTGCCGCAAAACTAGAGCACACAATCCAACCAGCAGCCGGTACATCATTTCTGGGAAGCAGATTCCAGAGACTCTTCTGGAAAGAATCAAGATCTAACGAATGGTTGAGCGTCTCTGCGCCAACGTCAGCGGGTAAGTCTTATGTCGTCAAACGTTGGGTGATCGACCAAGCGTTGAAGAGCCAGGATGCGGCTGTACTCTACGTTGTTCCTACGCGAGCCCTGGTCGACGAAGTATCAAAGGAGTTGCTAGACGAACCCGAACTGAACTCAGTTCATGTTCATTCGATTCCGTGGGACAGCGGACTGAATGAAGCGGGGCCTAGAATTCTGGTAATGACACAAGAGCGTGTGCAAATCACTTTTGATAGGTTTCCGTCCTTGCGGCCTACTGCGGCATTCTTTGACGAGGCGCAGAAAGTCGCTGAAGGATATCGAGGCATACTGCTTGAAGAAGTGGTACAGGAGGCCGTGCGCAGGAATAGCTCAATCAAGGCGGTCTTCGCTAGCCCGATGACTGAGAATCCCGAAGCACTCTTGAGTCGGTCAGCAAGTGACACTCAGAGCGCCGCTCTTGCCTCGCTGTTACCAAGCGTCAACCAGAATCTTTACTGGATAAACCCGGTTCCCCGCCGCTCGCCTGTCTGGTCTATCGAACGTTCGCAAGACGGTGAGATGGTCGAGATCGCTGAGGTCTCGTTGGGGGAGGAACCAAGTCCTCCTTCGAAGCGGCTGGCAGCTATTCCGGCGAAGCTCTCGGGCCCAAGAGCGCTGAACATTGTTTACGCGAACACGGCAGCAGAGGCTGAAACGTGCGCGAAGCAAATATATGAGTATCTAGGAACTTCGGCAGAGTCTGACGACTCCCGCATTGGTGACTTGAAGGATCTTATTCGAAAATCAGTACACGCTAGTTACCTTCTAGCCGAGGTGATCTCGCGTGGAGTCGCGTTTCACTACGGGAACATGCCTCAACCGGTCCGTCAAGGAATTGAGGAACTTTATCGAGCAGGGTTGATTCGCTTTCTTGTGTGCACCTCAACGCTTCTCGAAGGCGTGAACCTGCCGTGCACCAACATTTGGATCATGAATCCTCGACGTGGGCGCGGTAACCCAATGTCGGCATTCGACTTCTGGAACCTGGCCGGACGAGCCGGTCGCTGGGGCGCGGAGTTTGCTGGGAATATTATTTGCATTGGAACTCGGACGCGAACCGGTTGGCAAAGCCCTCCACCTACTCGACGTACTAGTGGAGTGATTTCGTTTGCTACTGAGACGAATCTACAGAACTCAGAGCGCCTCGCGGAGTTCATCACAAACAACGGCCAGCACACTCGCGGAACTAAGAAGGACGAGGACCTTGAGGCTCTGGCTGCACATCTCTTCGATGCTGCTTCTCGCAATGAAAGCTCCATATCGTTGCGGGCGCTGCCGGCCGATAAGGCGCTTCAACTGACGGCCATAGTCGAAGCAAAAGAAGATGAGTTGGATATCCCTGATAGGATTCGTCGCTCGCATCCAGGGATCAACCCGCAGGCGATGCAACGACTACTCGACGATCTTCGCACAAAGGATCCTGGTGAGCTTCCACTTCTCTCTCCCCATGATGAAGGTGCTTTCGATCGCCTAGTGAGGGTGCTTGCGCGGTGTGAACGGAATATGCGCGCAGGTTTTGGCGTGCCAGCCAATCAGGCAAGACTTTCAGTCTTCCTGTTGGACTGGATGCGAGGAGTCCCAATCCCCTGGCTTGTGTCAGAGCGGATCGACTTTGAACGCAAGCGCAAGCCTGACAAGTTTAGTTCAGCGAATTGCATTCGATCAGTACTGGAAGACGTCGAACAGATCGCTCGTTTCCGTGCCCCGAAGTACCTGTCGTGCTATGCAGACATCGTGGAGCTAGTCGCGCCCCGATCCACTGATGACCCGCCGAGGCCGGACGTGACGATGATGCTCGAACTTGGCGTCTCCAGACCTACAGAAGTGTCGTTGATGTCTCTCGGGCTCTCGCGCACCGCAACGATTCAGATCTCTGAGTTCATTGCCGATGGTGACATGGATACGGCTGCCGCACTGGAATGGTTGGATGAGCAGGATCTTGGCTCCTTTGGCCTTCCTGCGCTGGTCGTGCGTGAAGCTACTGAGGTGGTGCGTCGGGCCCGGCTGCGGGCGACTGCAGAAGGCTCCGCCTAATTCGCAACAGGATGTGCTCCAGCTTTCGGGTCGGGGGCAGTACTTGTCACGTCCGCTCCGCTTTCTCCTTGTGCCCGCGGGGCTTGCCTGGCATGGATAGAGCGAGCGTTGGCGGCCGGACCTGCTCAGCGACCTCGCCGTTGACAGCTTCGATCTGCGCCTCGACGGCGCACCGGGGTCGCCCGCCATGCGCAGTTGCTCGAGGAGTGTGATCAGCTGGTGGGTCAGATGATCTCACTCGCCCGCTGATGTGCCTCGCCAACGCGGGCCGGCCGCTACTCCCCTCGGCTCTGGAAGGCGGCGATCTCAGCGAATAACTTCATCACCTTGGATTGGACCATCGCGGATCGAAGCGCCCACCGCCCATGAACAGTCGATCGACGAGCCAGTGGACTACGCGTGCGCTTGCGGTCGGTGTGGCCAGGACGCGATCAACACAGTCGTCGATGCCGTGAAGCCCGCTGTGCTGATCGACCGCCTTCCCCTCCAGCTGGTTCACGATCGCGTGCTGGACCCGGTCAGTGATTCGAACGACGGGGCGGTCTTGCTCCCTCCTCATGCGAGGCTCGACGGGTGACGGAGCCATCGCCATGCGCTGCGCGAGCCCGGCCGGTTGCTTGCGGCCGGCCCGCCAGCGCCGGATTTGTTCGGCGAGCCCGTCGAAGGCGGCGAGGACCTCGCCCCACCTCTCCGCGTCGTCGAAGAGGTGCATGGATGCCCTCTCCCGCAAGTTCTCGAGCACGTAGGCCACCGAGGCGGGCGAGCCGGTGCCCACATCTTCGCCAGCACAGCCACCGCCCGTTCCGCAGGAAACCTCCTGGCGCGTTGTCCTCGGGAAGCGCGCCACCATCGGGGAGGTCGGCGATGCTTCTTGAGTCGGAGCGCGGGCTCCAGTCAGGACCACCCGTTGGCAGTGGGGCGACTTCGAAGCGTGTCCCGCGCGTTGGACGTCGAGGATGTGGGGTGTAGCGAAGTTGAACGGCGAGAGTACTCAGCGGAGGGGACTTCGTGAGGCGGAGGCACTCGCCCGCCGCCTTGATCGACCGATGGGTGCCCTGGGTCTGGTGTTCCTGTTCGTCGTGCTGGGGCAGAACCTGGCCGGGCCGGCCCTTGCATCGGTGCTCTCGGTCGTGGGGTGGGTGTTGTGGGCGGTCTTCGTGGCAGAGCTCGCGCTGCGGGCGTACATCGCCCGTGACCAGAAGCGGTTTTGGCGGCGCAACTGGTGGCAGGTGATATTCCTCGCCGTCCCGTTCCTGCGCGTCATTCGCGCATTCAGTTTCCTACGGCTGACCAGAGTGGCCCGCGTCGGTGGGGTGCTGTCCAGCGCGGTCCGGGGATCACGCTCAGCCAGCCGTCTGCTGAGCGGGCGCATCGGATGGCTGGCGGTCGTGACCGGCGTGGTCATCCTCGCCTCGAGCCAGCTGCTGGTCATCGTCGGCGTGTTCGACTCCTACGCGGACGCCCTTCACGCCGCTGCGCTCGCCACCGTCACGGGAGAGCCGTTCCACGCCTCTGACCCCGCGGCCCGCATCCTCGAAGTGGTGCTCGCTGCGTATTCGGTCGCCGTTTTCGCCACCCTGGCCGGGGCCCTGGGTGCGTACTTCCTCGAGCGCCCCCGCCAGAGCCCCACCACGCTCGCGCCGTCGGCTAACCACGGCACAACGCCGGAAACTCCACCCCCGGCGGGATAGCGGGGACCAAAGCGACCGGGGCCCCGCCGACGCATGATCGCAGCACCGGGTCAACGGCTTGATGGAGCGCTTGCCAGGACCCTCGTGGTGGCGGCCGCCATGGTGGTTCCCGAAGCTGGGTCTGGAGCCGGCTCCGTGGATGCCGCTTGGCGGTGCCCGAGCGCCGCCGGGGGTCAGCCGGCGTCGAAGCGGTCCTTGCCCTCAGCGTCGGGGTCGTCCTCGGGATGTTGGCCGGGAATGTCGACTGCGCCTCGCCCCCCGGCGCGGGGGCTTCCTGAGCGCGTGCCGCCTCGCTCGATGCCGGGCTCTCCTGATCGAGGTTCTGGGGCGAGCCGACCTGGTCGTCGCCCTGCCGGTAGGTTCGCTCAGCCATCTCCGTCGCTCCGTGCGTCAAGGAACGTAGCCGGCCCCTCGGCAGGGCCGGCACTGGGACTGCGCCTGGACGGTACCGAGCCCCCGTAAGCCGAAGCATCCGGGCGCCGGGGGCCCGCGTGGGGGCCGGTGGGCGCCCACAGGGTCAGTCGTGCTGAGAACGTGAGCCCTTGGCTTGCACGGTATGAGTCAGTGTCATGAGCAGGATGCCTCCGGTGAGATTGCCCGCGGCCGCGATCACCACGTTGGCGGCCACGTCCCCGTACGCCACCGGCCCCCCCAGCCACACGCCGAAGAGGAGCTGCAGACCCGAGACGACGACGTGGTCGAACGGGCCCAGGCCGAGAAAGAAACCAACGAGGTAGGCCAGGACGATCCGGCTGCCGGCCGACCCGACCGCGTGCAGCAGGTAAGAAGGCAGGGTCAATAGGGTGCCCGCCGCGACGCCTCGGGTGAATGTCGCCAGGCCACTCTTCGCTGCGGTTTCCTGGGCCACGGTGACGAGCGTTGTCAACGCCTGCACATCACCATCGCCGACGCCACCACCGGCGAGATCCTGCGCGAGCTCACCCTCGACCCCACACGCGACTACCAACCCCGATAATCGGGTAGGGGGCCGGGTCGCCCGGCCCCCTCCCACACCACCGGACATGCGGGCCCGCATCCGGCGGTTCGTCAGACCGCTTGCCTGAAGCGCTCCCATGCGGTGCGCAGGCCGATCAGTCCCTGACGGTCCCAGTAGCGGCGGGGCAGGGCGCGTTGGAGCACGGGCGAGCCGGCGATGCGCCAGTAGCCCTTGCTCGACGCCGCCCAGCGGATCGCGCTGAGCGGTGGGATGCCCAACTGCGCGAGCATCCGGCGCCGAGTCCTGATCCGCTTCCACTGCTTCCAGTAGATCTGCCGCATGCGGCGGTAGAACCACTCGTCGAGGTCCCGGAACACCCGCGAGGTGTCCGCGACCCGGAAGTAGCCCATCCAGCCGCGGACGAACCGGTTCAGGACGCCGATGCGATAGCCCATCGACACCCCCCAGTTCCGGCGGGTCAACTCCCGCAGCCGCGTCTTCAGGCGAGCGATCGCCTTTGGTGCGACCCGGACCTTGACCCTGCCGCCGGTGACGAAGAAGAACCCGAAGCCCAGAAGAACCGCCCGACCGGCGGGTTGGACCGAGGACTTCTCCCGATTCACCCGCAGCTTCAACCGCCCCTCGACGACCTCTGCGATGCCGCCCAGGACCCTGGTGGCGGCGCGTTTGGAACGCACGAAGACGCCAATGTCGTCGGCGTAGCGCACGAACCGCAGCCCGCGTCTGCCCAGCTCGCGGTCGAGGTCATCGAGCATGATGTTCGACAACAACGGGGACAGCGGCGACCCCTGCGGAGTTCCCTCCGCGGTGGGCTGCTTGACCCCCTCGACCATCACCCCGGCGTCCAAGAACCGGCGGATGAGCTTGAGCACGCGCTTGTCAGTGACCTTCCGCGCGACCCTGGCCATCAACGCATCGTGGCCGACCCGGTCGAAGAACTTCTCCAGATCCACGTCGACGACCCACCGGTAGCCCTCCTCGATGAAGACCTGCCCCGCCCGGACCGCCTGATGGGCGGACCTGCCGGGCCGGAACCCGTAGGAGGACTCGGCGAAACCGGGATCGAAGATCCCGGTCAGGACCTGCGCGAGCGCCTGCTGGACCAGGCGGTCCAGCACGGTCGGAACACCCAGCAACCGCTCCCCGCCGCCGGGCTTGGGGATCACCACCCGGCGAACCGGCGAGGGCCAGTAGGTGCCTTCGTCCAACGCCGCCCGGACCTCCGGCCAGTGGACGTCCAGCCACGGCACCAACTCCTCCGTGGTCATCCCGTCCACTCCCGGCGCCCCGCGACTGGCGCGGACTCGCTTCAACGCTGCCGAGAGGTTGCCGGGCGAGAACACCTCGTCCCACACCCCCACCGGCTCCGCACCGCTGCCACCAGTGGCCGCCGACGAGCCGCTACGCCCTGGACGGGATTCCGGCGGGAGCACCGCCTCCTGCCCCGCCAGACCCGCGTTCGCGGGATGGCTGCGATCACCACGACTCATACGAGCACCACCAGATCCTTCGATGCATCTGACGTTCGGCCCTTCCCGCCCCATCCCCCCGGACTCCCCCGGCGGGTATCCCTCCAGGCGGTACCACGACCTCTGCTGACTCCTGCCCGGTCAGCCAGACCCTCTCGGCCCTGACCGTCCCGCCGGGGCGGGACACCCGGACAGGTCTCCCCGGATAAGAACAACCACTTCCCCCTACCCCCGCCGCGTCTACGCAATGGCCGCCTTGGTGGTGACGGGCTTCACCATCTCGTGCTGGCTCACCCCGACCATCACGCCTCATACCCGATTCGTGTTCCTCGGTGCAGAGTTACGTCTCGGGCTTCCTTCCCACCCCACCTCACGGTGACGCAGTTGCCTCCGACTCGGAGTTAGCACCACCGCCTCCCCCAGAGGACTTCCACCTCCTAGCAGTTGCCCATGCCGGGCGTACACGGAAAAGCCCGGACCCACAAACGTGGGTCCGGGCTGTCCGGGATGTCTTGCGACATCACAATGGTGAGCTAGTGTCCTGCGCCAGTAGTTCGTTGAAGAAGTCTTCGGAGTGAGTCGAGGATCTGTTCGGCCGTCTTGGTCCACACGAAGGGCTTGGGGTCCTCGTTCCAGGCCTTGACCCATGTGCGGATGTCGGCCTCGAGGGCCTGGACGCTGCGGTGGTCGGATCGCTGGAGGAGGTCGGCGGTGACGTAGGCGAAGAACCGCTCGACCTGGTTGATCCAGGAGGAGTAAGTGGGGGTGAAGTGCATGTGGAACCTCGGGTGCGCCTCAAGCCACTTCGTCACCGTCGGGTGCTTGTGGGTGCCGTAGTTGTCGCAGACCAGGTGCACGTCGAGATCGTCGGGGATCTGGTCGTCGATCTTGGTCAAGAACTTCTTGAACTCGCTCGCCCGGTGGCGCCGGTGGAGGCTGGAGATCACCGTGCCGTCGTCGATGTTGAGCGCCGCGAACAGGCTGGTGGTGCCGTGGCGGACGTAGTCATGGGTGCGTTTCTCGGGCATGCCGGGCATCATCGGGAACGCCGGCTGGGACCGGGCCAGCGCCTGCACCTGGGACTTCTCGTCCACGCACAGCACGACCGCGGCCTCGGGGGGATTGAGGTACAGCCCCACGATGTCGTAGACCTTCTCCACGAACAGCGGGTCGTTGGAGATCTTGAACCCCTCGGCCCGGTGCGGCTTGAGGTCGAACGCCCTCCAGATCCGCCCGATCGTGGACTTGCTCAGCCCGGTGCGCTCGGCCATCTTCGCCCGCGACCAGTGCGTCGCGTTCTTCGGCGTCGACTCCAAGGTTGCGACCACGACATCCTCGACCTGGTCGGCACTGATCACCGGGGGCCGTCCCGGCCGCGGCTCGTCACCGAGCCCATCGAGGCGTTGCTCGACGAACCTGGCCCGCCACTTGCCCACCGTGGCCGCCGCGCATCCCAACCGCGCCGCAACCGTCTTGTTGTCCAAGCCCTCCGCGCATGCCAGCACGATCCGCGCCCGCAGCGCCAGCGCCTGCGAGGACTTCGCCCGGCGCGACCACCTCACCAGCTGCGCGCGCTCGTCAGCGGACAAGACCAACTCGGCTTTGGGACGCCCAGAACGAGGCATACCCCAGTCTACGACTTATCCAGTGAATTTCTGGCGCAGGACACTAGAGGGACTCGAACCCTCGACCTTCTCATTGCGGACGACACGTGACCGTGCGGTCTATCTGTTGATGCCCTTTGGCGCCTATCCCCCGCCTCGGAAAAGTACGCCCCCTTGCGATGTCGCCGCGCCATCGGAAGGTAATCACGCTGCTTCTCCGGCCTTCATGCTTGCCGCGATGGAGTCTTGGGGTATACCCAGCGACCTGCATGAACACCCATGTTGGGTGAGGGGGTAGACCGTGTAGGGGTACGAGATGGGTGATACCGCACCGCCAGCGTTGCGGCCATGAACCACGCCCCCGCACCGGCAAGTTGGACGCCAGCGGCGTTCGCGCGCGCAGCGTCTGCGCCCACGATTGCTGACGCCGCGCTCGCATTCGCGAGGGCCGGCGCCGCGGTGTTCCCGTGCTTGCCCGAGGGCAAGGCGCCGCTGACAGTGCGCGGCTTCCATGACGCCAGCTCTGACCCGCGGCGGGTCGAGTCGTGGTGGCGCCAGTCCCCTCGGGCGAACATCGGCTTGCCCACGGGCGCATCGGCCGGGATCGACGTAGTCGACGTCGACGTGCACTCATCTGGAGCGGGTTTCGGCGCGCTCGACCGCGCCCGCCGGACTGGCCTGACGGGGAACTGGGCATGGATCGTGCGCACCCCGTCGGGTGGCGTCCACCTCTACTACCCGCACCCGGGCGGCAGCGAGCAGCGATCGTGGTCCACACCCGGCGCGCACGTGGACTTCCGCGGGGACGGCGGCTACGTCATCGCCCCGCCCTCACGGGTCCGAACCGTCGACGGCGGTGTGCGGGCTTACGAGCTGACCGTCGTCGCTCACGGCGAGCCGGCTCCGGTAAACGCGGCCGCGCTGCGGTCCTTCCTCCTCCCGCCACGTCCGAAGCGGCCCGCCGGTCTAGCACCGACGCACGGAAGTAATCCGGAGCACCTGGCCGCGTGGGTGGCGTCGCGGCCGGAGGGCGGGCGCAACGACGGCTTGTTCTGGGCCGCGTGCCGAATGGTCGAGCACGGCTTCGACCTGCCCTCCACGCTCGGCGCGCTCGGCGCCGCCGCACAGCACGCCGGGCTTCCCGAGCGCGAAGCGATCGCCACCATCCGCTCGGCCTTCCGCACGGCCCCGTTCCCCACACCGGTCAAGGGCGGCGGTCGCCGCCGCCCGCCTACCCATGAGGCGATATCGCGATGAGCACACCATACGAGCCACGCCCCCCGCGGCCCCTGCCGGCGGCCCCGCAGGCGCCGGCCACCCGACGTCCGCCGTCGGCGCTCGCGCTGTTCGACGATCCGTCCGCTCCCAACGACCGCGCGGCCGAACTGGAGCCGCTTCAGGCTGAGACGGGCCGACCCCGCGCCGGCTCAAATGGTGTCAGGCCGTCGCGCGGCAGCTCCGGCTGGATCCGTCCGTCGGACATCCCCGAGGCCGCGCTCGCTCCGGCGGTGGGGTGGGTGGTCGGGCGCACCTTCGACCTCCAGTCCACGGCGACCAAGGCGGCGGTGCGCGCGCCGGCGGCCGCGGCCCGCAGGATCCGGGCCCGTCGCGCTCAGGCGCGGCAGGGGGTGCAGCCGCGATGACCGAATGGTCGTTCACGTCCTCGGCCGGGCTGCGCGAGTTGCTGATCCGGCTGCATCGTGACCCGCAGCGGTGGCGCGATGACCGGGAGGCTGCGGCACTGGTGGCCTACTGCGCCGACCGCTACCGGGCACTGGCCCGCAAGTACGAGCAGGAGCCCGCTGACGCAGCGCGGGCGGCGTTTGAGGTCCTGCTCGCGCCCGCTACCCGGTGGGCGAACGACCCGTGGGGCGTGGTGACCAGCGCCGTGCGGCACACGCTGCAGCGCGAGCACCGGGCCCACGGGCTGCTGTGCGGCGACGAGCAGGCCCGCCACCTGCTGCGCTCGCGCGATCGGGACGTCACGCGGTTCGCCGATCACCGGCTGCTCGAGTTCCACCCCGCCCTGCAGATCCGACTCCAGCTGGACGCCCATGGCGCCGGATCGGACGACCGGGACGAGCGCTGGCGCGCCCAGGCGGTCCTCGGGCCCGACGCCGCCGTGCAGGTCGCCGTCGAGATCTTCGTGCGCTGCGGGTGGCAGGCGGATCACGCCCGCCAGGTGCTGGCGGCCGTGTGCGCCCGGACGATCGAGGCGGGCAGCCGCGCCACGGCGTTTGAGTACCTGCGCCGCGACGTCGAGGCGTGGGCCCATCTGGACCTCACGCAGCACCAGTGGACGCGCGTGCTGACGGTCGTCCTCGGCAGCCAACACCGCGATGAGGCGAACACCGACGTCGGCCGCGGGGTGCTCTGGCGGCTCATCGCGGGCCACACCCGTGAGGAGGTCCTGGCCGACGAGCGGATCACGCGGCTGCTGGAAGGCGCCGCGCCCAGGGCCTTGGAGGCGAGTCATGTCTGAGGTGCGCGAGTACCGGGGTGCTGAGCGGTCCGTCGACTCGATCGTGGTGGGCGCCCGACACCGCACGGACCTGGGCGACTTGACCCCGCTCATGGAGTCGATCCAGCGGGTCGGCCTGCTGCAGCCCATCACGGTCACGCCCGATGGCCTGCTCGTGTGCGGGGCCCGACGGCTGGAGGCGCTCAAGCGGCTCGGGGTCAAGACGGTCAACGTGTGGGTGCGGGCTGGGATCTCCGACAAGCTGTCAAGTCTGCTCGCCCAGCAGGACGAGAACGCCCTGCGCAAGCCGCTGTCCCCGATCGAGGCCGCGGAGCTGTACCGGGAGCTGAAGGCGCTCCTGGCGGAGGACGCGCAGCGCCGGATCGCGGCGAACCAGTTCCGCCCGATGGGCGGGAACGGCGGAACGTCAGGCCGGGGCGATTCGCCCCGGCCGGAGCGTGGTCCTGGGCGCACCCGTGAGGAGGCCGCGGACTTCGTGACGGGCTCCGCGTCGTACAAGCGGCTTGAGCAGATCAACAAGCTGCGGGCGATGATCGGAGACGAGACCCGGCCGTTGACGATCCGTCGTCTCGCCGAGGCCAAGCTGGACGCGATCGCCGCTGGCGCACCCGTCGCCCCCGCCTACGAGTCCGTCATGCAGGCGATCGCGACCGCCGAACGCGAACCCAACCCGTTGACGCCGGAGCAGATCGCCCAGCTCGGGGTCGCGGCCCTGGAGCGCGCCAAGAAGGAGCGGCCCGCCCGCGTCCAGCCGCTCAAGGCGCACCAGGCCCCGCCGGCCCCGGTCAAGCGCAGCCCGAAGGCGCTGGTGCTGACGTGGCGGGACCTGGATGGCTGGACGCGGCACTACGACGCCGACCAGGTCGCCGCCGAGCTCTCCGATGCCGACTGGGGCCTGTTCGAGCGCGTGGTGTCCGAGAGCGTCGGGTTCCTCGAGGCCGTCGGCGCAGCCCGCCAGGCACGCACCGGTGTGGCATGAGGGTGGTGAGGACTATGCTCGTTCGCTCCCCCACCGCCCGCCTGTGGCATCGCGTGCGCCTAGCGCTCGGCATCGTGCTGGGATGCCTGCTGGTGGGCTTCACCGCCTACGGGGTCGTCAGCACCGTCACCCGAAACCCCCGCGCGGCGGACCCAGTCATCACCAGCTCGGGCCCCCGCGCCGTCGCACCGCAGGCACCACCGGACCTGGCGGCGGACGGTGAACGGGCGCCGATCGACGCGACGCCGGATCCGGCCGCGTTCGCCACCGACGTCAGCCGGGCAATCTTCGACTGGGACACCACCGGACCGGTCGACCTCGCCGAGATCAAGGGCCGGCTGCTGGCCGTGGCCGACCCGACCGGGCATGAGGCCCCCGGGCTGGTCGCCGACCTGGCCGGCTACGTGCCCAGCGCCCCGACGTGGGACTTCCTCACGCAGTACTCCACCAGGCAGTGGATCGAGATCCGTGACGTCGCCGAGCCGGCCCAGTGGGCCCGGGCGCTGGCCGCGGCCGGCGAGGACGCGCCGGCTCCGGGCGTCACTGCGTTGACGGTGACCGGGGTCCGGCACCGGGCCGGCGTGTGGCAGGGCGAGCCCGTCAGGCAGCAGTTCGACGTCGCGTTCACCGTCTTCGTCGTCTGCGAACCGTCCTACCCCACCTGCTACCTGCTGCGCCTGTCGCAGCTGGACAACCCCCTGCGGTGAGAGGCGGGACCTGACATGCTCCGGCTGCTCGCCGTCGGCCTGCTGGCCATGCTCGCGTCCCCGGCCCTCGTCCTGGTCCTGCTCGCCGCCACCGTGGCGTCCACGCTCTCTTCGTGCCAGGCGTCGGCGACCCTCGCCGTCGGACAGGTGCCCGACAGCCTCACCGCGACCGCCACGGACGGGTCAGACGTCCGCCTGAACCGGACCCAGCTCACCCACGCCGCGACCATCATCACGGTGGGCTCTCGCACCGACGGCGTGGGCCGCGACGGCCTGCTCGTCGCGCTCATGGCCGCCCTGACCGAGTCGCGGCTGCTGATGTACGCCAACACCGGCGCGTACCCGGCCTCGGCGACCTACCCGCATGACGCCGACGGGGCGGACCACGACTCGCTCGGCCTCTTCCAGATGCGCCCCGCGGCCGGGTGGGGCTCGGTCGCCGACCTGATGGACCCGACCTACCAGGCCAGGGCGTTCTTCGGCGGGCCGACCGGGCCCAACGGCGGCTCCCCACGCGGGCTGCTCGACATCCCCGACTGGGACCAGCTCCCCAAGGGCGCCGCCGCCCAAGCCGTCGAGGTCTCCGCCTACCCGGACCGGTACGCACGCTACGAGCCGGTCGCCGAGGCGATCCTGGCCGCGCTCACCGCGCCGCCCGCCGTGATCGGTGAAAGCGGGCCGGACCGCGCCGGTGGGGTGTCCGCGGCGGCGTTGCCCGCGACGACCGCCACCGTCTTTCCGCTGCCGGCCGGCACGTGGACGCACACCTCGCCGTTCGGCATGCGCCTGCACCCGATCCTGGGCGTGCGGCGGCTGCACGCGGGCGTGGACCTGGCCGCGCCCGCGGGCACCCCGGTCCTGGCCACCGCCGCCGGTCGCGTGGTCGCCGCCGGGTACTCCGGCGACCTGGGCAACCGTCTCGTGCTCGTGCACGACGTCGACGGCGAGCTGGTGGCGTCGGTGTACGGGCACCTGGGCGACGGCGGGATTCGCGTGGCGGTCGGTGACCTCGTGGCCGCCGGGGCGCACATCGGCGACGTCGGGTCGACCGGCATGTCCACCGGCCCGCACCTGCACTTCCAGATCCATCGCGGCGGACCGGACGCGTCACCTGTCGACCCGGCCGGGTGGCTGTCCTCCGCCACCGAGGCCGACGCCAACGGGGCACCGCCCGCACCGCGGCCCGACTTCTGCCTGGCGGTGGGGGCGTGACCGCCCGCCTGCGTGCCGGCCCGGTCAGGCCGGACTTCGCGGCCGTGGCCGCGACCGGCGAGCTCGAGCGCGTCGTCGGCGCCCTGCTGACCGTCGCGCTGATCACCGCCGTGGCGATGGTCGTGGTGTGCGCGGCCGTGTGGGCGCTGACCGCTCACACGGGCAACTGGTCCACTGCCGCCCGCGCCCGCACCGGCGTCCTGGTCGCCCTCGCCGGGGCCGGTCTGACCGGTGCCGCCCTGGCCTGGACGAACTGGCTGCTGGACACCGGCGCCAGGCTCTGACGCACCGACCATCCGGAGCAGACAATGTCGACCCTCATCAACTCGTCCGCCGTCACGACCGTGCTGGCGCAGATCTCCATCACCCCGAACAGCGACGGGCTGCCCGGTATCGCGCAGCTGCGCACGATTGTCGGCGCCGTTATGACGGTCGGGCTCATCCTGGCCGTCCTCGCGGTGATCATCTCGGCGATCGTCTGGGCCCTGGGGGCCCACTCCGCCAACCCGCACGCGGCAAGTCGCGGCAAGTCCGGCGTCCTGATCGCGGTGGGCACCGCGGTCATCTGCGGCGCCGCGGTCGCCCTCGTGACCTTCTTCTGGAACGTCGGGCAGACCGTCTAGGTCTGACCCTCAACGGAGGTGGTCCTCATGGCTGTCAGTGTGTGCGAGATCCCGGGCATCGCCGCGGTGTGCGCGAAGGTCGGCGAGTCGGTCGCCACCGCACTCCTCGTCCCGTTTCAGGTGCTGGCGGACCTGACGACGTCCGCCGCGGCGTGGATGGTCCGCACGATGTGGGCCGCGTTTGAGACCACGACCTTCGTGGACATCACCACCGGTCAGTTCACCCGCGTCTACAGCATCGTCTTCGGCGTGGCCGTCTTCATCATGGTCACGTTCTTCCTGCTGCAGGTCATTACCGCGATGATCCGCCGAGAGCCGGCCGCCCTGTCCCGGGCGGCGCTCGGACTGGCCAAGTCCGTCCTGGGCTCCTTCGTCGTCCTGACCCTGGTCGCCACCGCCCTGGAGATCACCGACCAGTTGTGCCTGGGCATCATCCAAGCCACCGGCACCACCCTGGACCAGATGGGCGAGCGCATCTCGCTGCCCACCGCCGCCCTGACCTACGCCGGCGCCGCGGGCGGGCCGGCGTTGCCGATCATCGTGGTGTTCCTCCTGGCCTGCTTGGCCATCGGCGCGTCGTTCATCGTCTGGCTCAGCCTGCTGATCCGAAAGGCCTTGCTGCTCATCGCGATCGTGTTCGCTCCCTTCGCCCTCGCCGGCGCCTCGTGGGACGCCACGCGGGGGTGGGTCTCTCGGTGGGCGTCGTTCGTCCTCGCGCTGATCTCGTCCGAGCTCGTGGTCGTCGTGATCTTCCTGCTCGCAACCGCCCAGGTTTCCGCGCCCATCAGCCCGGACCTGCAATCCTTTGCCGACCCGATGGCCGGCGTCGTCCTCATGCTCGTTGCCGGGTTCGCGCCGTACCTGACGTACAAGGCGATCAGCTTCATCGGCTTCGACATGTACCACGCCGTCGGCGCCGAGCAGGAGGCCAAGCAGGCGGTCAACCGGCCCATCCCGATTCCCACCCGCGCCCTGCCCCGCGCCAGTGCGCCTGCGGTCCTTGGCGGCCCGCCCGGGACACCCGGCACACAGGGGCAGCCCGGCCAGCCAGGCACGGGCGGTCCGGGGACCGCGCCCACCGCGGTACGCACCGGCGGCGCTCCGGCACCGTCGACGGCGGGCTCGGCAACAGCCTCGTCCGGCGCACCGGCAGCCGGCAGCTCGGCTGCCGGGGGGTCCGCGGCCGGTGGCGCGGCCGTCGCCGGCGGAGCCGCCGCAACCGGTGCCCTCCTCGCCGGTGCCGTCGCCGTCGAGGCCACGAAGGTCGGCCCACGCGTGGGCCGGGCCATTGCGGGACAAGCCGCCCAGCACGACACCGCCGCCCGAGGAGCACAACCATGACGACCACCCCCTCTCGGCCGGCCGGCGAGGCCGAGCTCCAGCCGGTCAAGTTCTCCCGCCTGTCCCGCCGAGGCGTCCTGCTCGGGCTGTCCGGACCCCAGCTGGTCGCCGCCGGGTCCGGCGCCGCGATACTCGTGGTCGCCCTCTACCTCGGGGAAACCACGCTTCCCTACACCGCGCCGCTCATCGCCGGCAGCGCCGTGCTCGCGCTCGTTCGGGTGGCCGGTCGCCCGATCATCGAGTGGCTGCCCCTCGCCGCCCGCTGGGGCCGGCGCTCGATGACCGGGCAGCTGGAGTACCGGGCACGGATCAGCAGGCCGCGCCCCGCCGGTACGCTCGCGCTGCCAGGAGACGCCGCGCGGCTGCGGCAGCTGGTCGACGCCGACACCGGCGCGGTCTACGTGCACGATCCGCACACCAGGACACTGGTCGCGGTCATCGGGGTCGCTCACCCGGCGTTCATCCTGCTCGAGCCCGCCGACCAGCAGCGCCGCATCGCCGGGTGGGGGCGCGTCCTGGCCACCGCCTGCCGATCGGGGCGCCTGGCCTGCCTGCAAGTCATGGAGCGCACCCTTCCCGCCTCAGGCAAGGGCCTGACGGACTGGTGGACCCATCGCGGCCGATTCGACGGGTCATGGCCCTCGCGCACCTACGGCGAGCTGATCGAGCGAGCCGGGCCGGCCGGCGAGCGGCATGCCACCACGATCTCGCTCGCCCTCAACCTCTCTTCGGCCGGACGATCGATCCAGGCCGCCGGGGGCGGCATGCGCGGCGCCGTCGCGGTGCTGCGCCAGGAGGTCGAGACCCTCACCGCGGCCATGCGCGCAGCCGAGCTGGCACCCTCGGCGCCGCTCGGGCCCGGCGACCTGGCGCTCATGCTGCGCTCGGCCTACGACCCACTCGTCGCCTCAACACTCGAGCGCTACGGCGAGCTCGGCCGCGACCTCGCGTCCGCCGGCCCGGTCTCGGTGGCCGAAACCTCGGGATCGATCCGCTCGGACTCCGCCCACCACGCGGTGCTGTGGATCTCCGAGTGGCCCCGCGCCCATGTCTTTCCCACGTTCCTCAGCCCCGTGCTGCTGTCCTCAGGCGTGCGGCGCACCTTCACGATGCTGTTCACCCCCGTTCGGGCCGACATCGCCGCCCGAGACATCCGCAAGAAGAAGACCGAGTACCTCTCCGACGCCGCCCAGCGCGCCAAGATCGGCCAGATCGATGACGCCGCCCAGACCGCGGAGTACGCCGACGTCCTGCAGCAGGAAGCCGACCTCACCGCCGGACACGGCATCCTGCGGGCCACGGGGCTGATCACCCTCAGCGCCGAGAGCCCCGGCGAACTCGAGCGTGCTGTTGCCGCGATCGAGCAGGCCGCAATTCAGTCCTCGTGCGAAACCCGCCGGCTGTGGGGACAGCAAGCGCAGGCATTCACCGCGGCCGCCCTCCCGATCTGCAGGGCCATGTAACCACCTCACCTCACCGGGCAGCAGCAGCAAAGGAACTCCGTGAAGTTCAAGAAACAGGGGCGAGTAGGGACGACGATGCGGACGGACTTCGACGACTGAAGCGGGGGCTGCCTGCACACCTCCTGGGTGACCGACCGTCGTCCAGGAGGTTCACCATGGCGGACTACGACCGCCCCGTCCCCTCAGCTGACGAAGCCGCCGAAGCGCTGCGCGCGCTGGCCCACGCCACCCGCTGGTTCGAAACCCCCGGCGATACCTATTGGGTCGTCGGCGACCTCCTTGCCATCACCCGCCGACTGCAGGCGGTGCTGGGCAACGTAGCCAGCGCGCACATGCATCACCGCGAGCTCGCGCACGATGACGCCGGCGACCGGCAGGAGGGCCACAGGCACGCACGTGACGCGGCTGCGGCGCTGCGCCGCGCGTCGCTTCGGCTCGAGGAGGTCGAGCGGCTGATCAACATGGCATCGGTCAGCACCGGGCGCATTGCCTGGTACGACCCGCCGCACGCCAAGGTCGAGACCGAGCCGCCCCGGCCGACGGCCCCACCTCAGCAGAAGGACGCCGCTACACAGCGTGACCGCCGCGTGACGCCTCCGCCGGGGCTGTCGCGATGAGCGGTCGCCAGCGCCTGCACACTGCCGTGCTGGTCTCTCCCGCCGGGGAGCGCGGCCGCCTCCGTCGGATGCGCCGCCGGGCCGCGGCTGAACTGGCCGCGGCCGACCGGGCGGCACGGCAGCAGGCCGAGCGTGCGCGGCGGATCGCCGAGCGTGCGGAACGGCGCGCGGTGGCGCTGCTCCCGGCGGCCGGCGAGCCTGGCCCGGCGGCGTTGCGAACGCCCGGCAGGTTCCGGCTCCCCCGCCACCAGGACACCTCCGCGACCTGGGCAGGTGCGTACCCCTTCCTGGCCGAGGGCGGCCTGGGGTCCGACGGCGTATTCGTCGGCCGCGACCTCTATTCGGGTGGATCCTTCGTCTACGACCCCTGGGTGCTCTACCAGCGTGGGGTAATCACCGCGCCGAACGTGGTGCTGGCCGGGATCGTCGGGGCCGGGAAGTCGTCGCTCGCCAAGTCGGTGTACACCCGCTCGATCCCGTTCGGGCGCCGCGTCTACGTGCCGAGTGACCCCAAGGGTGAGCACACCGCCGTCGCCGAGGCTGTCGGCGGCGTGGCGATCCGGCTCGGGCACGGGCTGCCCAACCGGCTCAACCCGCTCGATGAGGGCCCGCGGCCGTCGGGGCTGGACGACGCCCAGTGGGCCGCGCAGCTGACCGCCCGCCGCCGTGACCTGGTCAGCGCGCTGGCCGAGACTGTCCTCGACCGCCGCCTCTCCCCGCTGGAGCACACCGCGATCGACGTCGCCCTGGCCGACGTGGTCCGCACCGCCGACGTGCCGATCCTGCCGATGGTCGTCGACCGGCTCTTGACCCCCGACGCGAACAGCGATCCCGAGCACCGCCTGGTCGAGGACGGCCGGCTACCAGGTCATGCGCTGCGCCGGCTCGTGGCCGGCGACCTCGCCGGCATGTTCGACGGGCCCTCCACGGTCCGGTTCGACCCGACCCTGCCGATGGTGTCGCTCGACCTGTCGGCCGTCGCGGAGAACTCCACCGCCATCTCGCTCCTCATGACGTGCGCCTCGGCCTGGATGGAAGCCGCGCTGCTGGACCCCAACGGTGGGCGGCGGTGGGTCGTCTACGACGAGGCGTGGCGGCTCATGGCCCATCCCGCGCTGCTGCGGCGCATGGACGCGCACTGGCGCCTGGCCCGCCACTACGGAATCGCGAACATGCTGATCTTCCACAAGCTGTCCGACCTGGAGAACGTCGGGAACTCCGGCTCTGCCAACCGCGCGATCGCGGCCTCATTGCTGGCGAACGCCGAGATCCGAATCATCTACCGGCAAGAGTCCGACCAGCTCGGCCCCACCGCACGCGCCCTCGGGCTTACCCGCACCGAACGGGAGCACCTGCCGGCCCTGGACACCGGGCAGGGCCTGTGGCGCATCCGCGACCGCTCGTTCGTCGTCCAGCACCAGCTCCATCCGGCCGAGGCCGCGCTGTTCGACACCTCCGCACGCCTGACAGGTGAGCCACGCGAGCTCACCGAGCATGACCACGCCACCGGACCGTCTGGGCAAGTCGCCGCACCAGGCGGTGCGCGATGACCCCCGGACCGGCAGACCGGACCGCGCGGGCCGCAGCGCGCGATGCCAAGCTCGACGCCACGCAAGAGATGCTCGAAGCCGCCGTCGGGGCGCTGGTGACCGGGGACGACTGGCGCCGAGCACTCGAGTTCACCGCACGCTTCCGGACACGGTCGTTCAACAACACGCTGCTGATCTACCTCCAGCACCTGCAGGCGTACGAGCAGGGCCGCGTGCCCGACCCGACCCCGACATACGTCGCCGGATACCACCAGTGGCTGGCTCTGGGCAGGCACGTGCTCAAGGGCCAGGCCGGCTACGTCATCCTCGCCCCCGTCACGGCCCGGTACGCCAACGACGACCCCGAGCGTGACGCGTGGCGACGGTTGGCCCCGTACGAGAGACCAGGCCCCGGCGAGGCGCTCCGCTCCCGCGTGGTCGGCGTGAAGCGAGCGCATGTGTGGGACGTGTCCCAGACCGACGGCGACCCGCTGCCCGAGCCACCGATGCCCGTGCTGCTTCAGGGCACGGCGCCCGACGGGCTGTGGGACGGGCTTGCCGCGCGGATCGTCGACGCGGGGTTCGGTCTGCGCCGCGTCCCGGACGCGACAACGATGCACGGGGCCAACGGGCTGACCGACTACGCCGCGAAGGTCGTATCGGTGCGCCAAGACATGGGCGCCGCGGCCCAGGTCAAGACACTCGCCCACGAGCTGGGCCACGTCCTGCTGCACGGCCCGGACAACCCGGACGCGGCCCTGCACCGCGGGATCGCCGAGGTCGAGGCCGAGTCGGTCGCCCTGATGATCGGCGCCGCCCACGGCCTGGACACCACGACCTACACCGTGCCCTACGTCGCCTCATGGGCATCCTCGGTGCCGGGCAAGAGCCCGATCGAGGTGGTGAAATCCACCGCCGAGCGAGTGCGCACGACCGCCGCGTCGATCCTGGACAAGCTCGCCACCGCCCAGGTCGGCAACGGCGAACCCCCCGGCCTCGAGGCGATCCGCCAGGCGGCCGCGGCAACTCCGCCGCGACAGGGCCGATCACGGGATCACCGCACGACCCGTTCGACGGTGGTGACCCGGTGAAGCGTCGCAACCCCGACGTCCAGGCCGACCTCAAGAAGGTCCACATCACCTATGCCGACGACTGGAGCTATAGCGTCACGCTCGACGGCGAACCGCACCAGGTGCCCGAACCGCCGGTCCCGATCAACCCGCGCGACCCGCGCGACATCGCCCGGCTCATCGCTCTGGAACTGGACCAGGCCGTGCATGTGGTGGCCCTCAACCCCGAGGGGGGCACTTCACCGACCTGGTCATGCCCGTGCCGTTCCAGGCTCCGCCCGCGCCCATCGAGCCGGCGGCACACACGCTCGCCGAAGCGGCGAGCCGGGGACCCAAGTTGCCGTTCGGCGTCATCGGCAGCGGCTTCCTGCCCGGCGAGGAGGTCGCGTTCGCCGTCGTGGTCGCAACGGCACCCGCCGACGCCCAGGGGCTCGCCGAAGTGCCGCTGCCGCCGGCGCTGCTGACCCGGCTACCCGAGGTGATCGTGCTGTTCGGGCGGACGTCCGGGACTCTCGTCGTGCACGACCCCACCGACCAGACCCTCGCGGCAGGAGCGGTGTAATGAGCGCACCGAGCCCCCGTGGCGGCGACGAGCTGGTCAACCTCGGTCTCGTGCTGGTCGTCACGGCCGTCGTCCTCGGCGTCCTGCTCGGCGCGGCCGGGTTTCTCGCCGCGGTCGTGTCCGGCCTCGAGCCGCCCCCGACCAGTCTCACTGCCGGCGTCGGTGTCCTGCTCCGCCCCGGCTCCCCCGCCGACGTCCTGGACACCCCAGGCCTAAACCCGATCGTGTACTGGGCCGTCGTCGGCCTCCTGCTCGCGGCCCTCGGTGCTGCGGCGTGGGGAGTGTGGCGACTCGGGCGGCGCACGCGCGGCCGGGGAGTGCGCGACCCGCGCCGCCTGGCCGGCACCGGCACCGCGCACGACGTCGCCCGACTCGCATCGCAGAAGGCGCTCCTGGCCCGGTCCGGCGCGCTGCGCCCCTCCCTGATCAAGCCCAAGCCCGCAGACGTGGGCTACCAGCTCGGCACCTGCCGCGGCCAGCAGGTCTGGGCCTCGGTCGAGGACTCGATCCTGCTGCTCGGCCCGCCCCGCTCCGGCAAGGGCCTGCATGTGGTCATCAACGCCATCCTCGACGCCCCCGGCGCGGTCATCACCACCTCGACCCGCCCGGACAACCTCACCGCGACCATGACGGCCCGCGAACGCCGCGGCCCGGTCGCCGTGTTCGACCCTCAGAACCTGGCATCGGGACTGCCCAGCGGGCTGCGCTGGTCACCGGTGCGCGGGTGCGAGAACCCACTCACCGCGATGATCCGCGCCGCCGGATTCTCCTCGGCCACCGGCCTGTCCACCGGCGGGGTCGAGTCTGGCGGGTTCTGGGAAGGCAAGACCCGCACCGCACTCCAAGCTCTCCTGCACGCCGCCGCCCTTGGCCAGTGCTCGCCGCGCGAGCTGTTCGCCTGGTCGCTCTCGCCGTCGGCCGCCGCCGACGCCGTCGCCATCCTCTCCTCGCAGCCGGACGCTGCCCCCGGGTGGGCCGAGTCCCTGGAGTCCACCATCCACTCCGACCCCAGAACCCGTGACTCGATCTGGATGGGCGTGTCCCTCGCGCTGACCTGCCTGGCCGACCCACGCGTCCTGGACGCCGTCAGCCCCGCGCCGGGAGAGCACTTCGACCCCGCTGAGTTCCTTACCAGCAACGGCACGCTGTACCTGCTGTCCACCGGGGCCGGCGCGTCGGCATCCTGGTCGCTGGTCGCGGCGTTCATAGAAGACCTCGTCGAGACCGCACGGGCACTGGCCGCCGCCTCCCCGGGTGCACGGCTCGACCCACCGCTGCTCCTGGCGCTCGACGAGATCGGCAACCTCTCGCCGCTGCCGTCGCTGCCCGTGCTCATGGCCGAAGGCGGCGGCACCGGCATCACCACCATGCCGGTCCTGCAGTCGCTATCCCAGGCACGCGCGAAGTGGGGCGACCACAACACCGGCGCGATCTGGGACGCCTCCATCGTCAAGATCATCCTCGGCGGGGCATCGGTCGCCAAAGACCTGCACGACGTCTCCGCGCTCATCGGCGAACGCGACGAGCTCACCGACTCCGTCTCGATCGGCGACCACGGCGCACGCTCGATTCAGCGATCCACCCGGCGCGTGCCGATCATGCCGCCCGAAACGATCCGCATGCTGCCGTTCGGCACCGCCATGGTCTTGCTGCGCAGCGCACCAACGATGATCACCAACCTGCGGGCCTGGACCACGCGCGCCGACGCTGCCCGGATAGCCGCAGACCGCGCCACCATCGAGCAGCAGCTGCGCCGGGCCTAGGGCATCAGGAACGGACAGCCTCGAGCAAAGACACGACGGCGAGTCGATCATCGCTGGGCCGCCGAACGATCTTCCCTCGTCTGCTCTCGAAAGCGTCAAGCGTGATGATCACGAGCTTCAACCCATGCTCAGGCACCAGCTCGCGGCGACGCCCGTCATACAGCGCCCGCTGCAAACCGCGATGCACACCGGAGACCGTCAGCCGCTCCGGCTTGTCGAAGAAACTTACGGCCTCGTCGTGCTGGCGCTCATAGAACTCCACGACGAGGTCGAAGCCCGGCCAGTACGCATCGACGGGGAGAGCAACCCGCCGCCCGGTCTTCGGAGACGGATCTCCCAGCAGCCAGGGGAACCGATGCTGGCGAAGCCCCTTCACGCTGAGCACCGCATCACACAGGTCAATCACGTAGTGCTCGTCGCTTGACGCTCGCGAGGCCATGACGGCGACCTTAGCCGTGGCTACATGTTGAACGTCGCACACCTGTAGGTCGGAAGCGGTGACCATCAAGGTCACCGCCGCGAGCGCAGGAAGGGCGCCATGACCATCCCTACGCAGGACAGCCTGGCCGGGTTCATCGCCTCGACACCAGAGGTGTCGTTCACCGAAAGGGGCGAGACCCGGGTTCACTACCGGGTCGGAGTTGAGCACTGGCGCCGGGAGGACGACGGCTCCTTCACGAAGTTGGACAGCTCCTTCCACGACCTGCTGCTGTCCGGTCGGACCGCGGAGCGGGCCGCGAACATCTTCCGCAAGGGCGACACGTTCGTCGCCCACGGCCAAGTCGAGAACTACCCGATGGAACGTGACGGGCACGCCAACCCACGCGCGGTGTTCGTGGCCCGGCGCATCGGGCACGACCTGGCGCGCACCCGTTACACCGTCGACCGCCGACCCGCACACGACGTCGACGCCTCGCCGGGCGTGCACCAAGCCGAACAAACACCCCAGACCGCCCGCACGGACAACGGCGCGGGCCCGCCGGCGTCGGCGCCGTCCTCTCGCTCGCGCACCGCCGGCGCAGAGCATGCGCCCACGATCAGCCGGTGAGCACGATGAGCGGACACACCAGCGGCGAAGTCCCATGGATCCTCCCCACCACACCGCCAGACACCGCTGCGGAGGCGCATGAGCCGCCGCCCGGACCAATCTCGACAGTCCCGCCGACATCCCTCAACGGAGGCAGCGGACCCCACGCGCCCGGGACGATGCACCTGCCGGAATCGGGCGATGCGGAGGACTACAACGACGAGGAGTTCGACGATCTCGACCCCGCCCGCCCGGCGCCGCCGGCCCCCATCGACTGGCGGTTCCTCTCTCCGCGACGTGCCGAGCACGAGCTGCGCACCCTGGACGAGTGGGTGAACTGGCTCCGCCACGAGTTCGGCATCCCACCGACGATCATCCCGCCGCTGTGGCACCGCCATCCCGAACTGCTGTGGGAACTGTCCGCACTGCACACTCACTTCCTCACCGCCCACGATCCGGACGCCTCCGGCTCAGCCCCGATCGGCTTCCTCGAGGACTTCGCCGAAGCCCGCAACCGGCTACGCGACTTAGGGCGTGTCTCTTAATGTCTTGAGCCAGATGGTGATGGCCCGGAGGACGACGCCGCCGCGGTAGGTCAGGGCGAGCTTGTCGTAGCGGGTGGCCAGGGCGCGCCATTGCTTGAAGACGTTGAAGGAGCGTTCAACGACGTTGCGCCGCTTGTAAGCCTCGGTGTCGTAGGTGACCGGGCGTCCACCCTTGGATCCTCGGCGTTTGCGGTTGGCGACTTGGTCGGAGCGTTCGGGGATGACGGCCTGGATGCCGCGCCGGCGCAGCAGCGCCCGGATGGCCTTCGAGGAGTAGGCCTTGTCAGCCAGCGCCCGCACCGGCGTGGTGCGGGCGCGTCCGGGACCCAGCCTGGGAACTTCCAAGGCGCCGAGGACGTGCTCGAACATCGGTGAGTCCCCGCCCTGGCCGGGGCCGAGCAGCATCACGAGCGGGCGCATGTTCCCGTCGCACAGGTGGTGAATCTTCGTGCTCAGCCCGCCGCGGGAACGGCCGATGGCGTGATCAGGCGGCTCCTCGCGCAGTTTCGTGTAATTCGACAGGTCCCCCTGTGTCCCGGGGCAGGTTCGTGGCGTGCTGGTGGGCACGGTTGATCGTGGAGTCCACCGAGACCTCCCAGTCGATCAGCCCGGCGGCGTCGGCGTGGGCGAGCAGCGTGGTGAGGACCTTGTCCCAGGTGCCATCGCCGCTGAACCGGCGGTGTCGCTTCCACACCGTCTGCCACGGCCCGAAACGCTCGGGCAGGTCCCGCCACGGGATGCCGGCCCGGTAGCGGTAGATGATTCCCTCCACCACCATGCGGTGCTCCCGGAACGGCCGCCCCCGCCGCCCGCCCGAGGACGGCATCAACGGCTCGATCAACTCCCACTGGGCATCCGTGAGCTGGGCAGTACGCGACACCCTCGCAGCGTTTCAGACAGACAGCGCAGCCTTTAGGAGACACGCCCTAGTTGCCACCTGCGGCACACGCCTTGACCGCGACCGGCCCACCCGCGCCACCACCTGGCCCGGCGAGGCACCAGTAGCCCTCGTCGAAGAGCAGCCCATCACCGACCGGGCTGCGGACTTCGAGGCCTTCGTGGCCCAGTACGCCGAAGCGCGGGGGCCTCGAGCAGAAGCTCGCGATCGCCCGGCTCACCCATCCGAGTTAGCCAGCCTGACGGCAGATGCGACATGAGTCCTCACATGGACTGGCGACGCACGCCGTTACCGCCATCGTCCTGGTGCATAGACACCGCGATCTACAGCGTCCGCACGCGTGCCTGTGCCCCGTCTGCGTGCCGCGGTTGACCTTCCTCGGGCCCAGCGGGGTCGGAACCGACCCTTGATGAGATTCACCATCGAGACAGGAGATGAGCACCATGCGGTCCTCAAAAACGACCACCGTCCGAAGCGCTGTGCTCCCTGCCAACCTCGTCTCGTTGGCAGTTGCCGCCGAACACATCGGCGTCCACCCGAAGACGCTGCGCCGGCGGATCGCCGACGGCACCCTCACCGGCTATCGCATCGGCCGGATGGTCCGCGTCGACCTCGACGAGGTCGCCCGGTGCCTGATCACAACTATCACCACGACGCGCACCGTCGCCTGAGACTCACTCCCCGCCCCCAGGGCCCCAGGCGACACTGGTCGTTGCGGGGCCCCTGTGGGCCTACGAATCCGGGTCGGTGGGCCCACGCAAACACCGGGCGGCGCATCGGTCCTGGTCACGTGCCGTGTCACCAGCCGTCCGTCGACCGTCGGTGCCCGACGCCGTGGGCCTACGCTCGTCGAACCCGTGGGCCTCCGGACGGCCCACAGCGCTCACCTGGACCGGTTGGCGCCGGTGGCCTTCGCCTGGGAACTCTTCCCGCCGTCGGGCGTGGGCGACTTCTTCTTCCGCGCCGTCAGGTCGACCGGCACCAAGATGAAGTCATCCAGCGCATCGGCGATGTGAGCGTCGCGCGCCGCTACCGCCGCCTGGTACTTCATGGCCGCGTTCGGGGTGGTGTGCCCCAGGCGCGCCTGCAGTTCCGCGATCGTCGCCCCGGTCCGCGCCGCCTGAGTCGCCGCGGTCGCCCGCAGGTCGTGGATGCGCAGGTCCGGCCGGCCGATCGCCCGTCGCGCCTCGTCCCACACCTTGTAGAGCACCGACTGAGAGATCGGCGTGCCCACCCGGGAAGGGAAGACCAACCCGTCAGGACCAGCCTGGGAGAACGCCCCCATGTGTGTCTCGAGGATGTGCGTCACCGATGCCGGCAAGTGCACGATCCGCGCGCCGGCCTCGGTCTTGACCCCGCGCACGACCTTGCCCTGGCCGCGCAGGTTCTGGATCTGCTCCTCGACGACGACCCTGCGGCCGACGAGGTCGAGGTTGCGGCGACGCAGGTTGCGAAACTCCCCGGATCGCAGACCCGACCAGGCCGCCAGCAGGATCATGGCCCGGTACCGTTCGTCGAGATGCAGCAGTGCCTCAGCGATCTGCTCCGGTGTGGCAACGGTCTTCTTCGACCTGCGCGGCGCCTCGGAGGCACCACGGATCGTGCACGGGTTGTGATCGACCAGCCGGTCGCGCACCGCCGCGTTGAAGACCGAGGACACGAAGCCGTACACGCGCGCGGTCATCGTCTTGCCGGTCTGCTCCTGCACCCTGGTGTACCAGGAGGTGATGTCGCGCGCGGAGATCGCCCGCAGCGACTTCTTGCCGAGCTCGTCGTGGGTGAGAAACCTCTCCACGTAGGTCTCGTACTCCTCGTGGGTGCGGGGGGCGAGCTTGCGGACCTTCATGTTGGCCGCGACGTACTCGTTGAGGGTCACCGTGACCCGCGCCACCCGCTGGTCGGGCGGAATCCACTCCCCCCGCGCGATCAGCGCCTCCTCGGAGTACAGCCACGCCTCGGCGTCGATCTTGGTCGTGAAGGTCTGGTTGTACCGGCCCAGATCCGGCCCGCGGTACCGCGCACGCCACCCGGTCGTCTTGCCGGTCCTCGCGTTCTTGCGACGTTCGGTGTTGCCGAACCCCCGCCTGCTTCCGGTTGCCATTGGCTTCTCGCCTCCCACGGACTAGGTGTCTGTCGATCACCAGTCCGTGGGCACCCAGTGGGCCCACCAGGGGCCCACAGGGGGCATTCGGGTCCTCTCGTGTCCACCTGGGGCGGACACAGAAAGGGCCTCCGACCTGCGCTTTCGCTGGTCAGAGGCCCCATCGTGATGGTGGGCGATACTGGGTTCGAACCAGTGACCTCCTCGGTGTGAACGAGGCGCTCTACCACTGAGCCAATCGCCCGTGCGGGGCCCGGGGGCCCTGCGTTGCGAGATGAGATGTTAGCGAACGCTGGGCCGGATCGTGAAACCGGGAGGCCCGCCAGGCGGTGAGATGAAGCCCACACGCCGTCCCGAGCCGCGCGTTCCTGCGGTTCAGCCCCTCCGGTCCCCCGCCCCGCGTCACGGGTCGGGCTCGTCCAGGTGCCGGCGGGTGTAGATCTCGGCCACCTTTTCGGTGAGCGGTCCCTGCGCGAGCTCGCGCCCGTCGACGGCGCTGATGGGCACCACCCCGCGGGTCGAGGAGGTAAGCGCCGCGTGCGCGGCGCTCCGGAGTTCGGCGACGTCGAGGTCGACCTCCCGCACGTCGACCCCCTCCTCGCGCGCCCAGTCGAGCACCACGGCGCGGGTGACCCCCGCCAGGCACCCGGAGCTCAGGGGCGGGGTGAGCAGGGCGCCGTCGCGCTCGACGAACACGTTCGTGCCGGTCCCCTCGCACAGCTCGCCGCGCGTGTTGGCGAAGATCGCCTCGTCCGCACCGCGCTCCTTGGCCCACGCCAGCGCCCGGACGTTCTCCGCGTAGGAGGTTGTCTTCAGTCCGGCGATCGAGGAGCGCTCGTTGCGCACCCAGGGCACCACCTCCACGCGCGCGGCCCTGGGCGCCCCGACCGCGGAGGCGGCGACCACGAGCGTCGGCGGACCCCAGGCGGCATCGGTGCCCAGCGGCCCCTCCCCCGCCGTCCAGAGCACCCGCACGCGGCCGAGGTCCTGCCCCCAGGCGGCGGCGACCTCCTCGACGGCGCGGCGCACCAGCTCCCGGTCCGGCGCGGGGAGCCCGAGGCCGAGCGCCGAGCGCTCGAGCCGGTCGAGGTGGCGGGTCAGGGCGAACGGGCGGCCACCAAGCAGCTCGCACGCCTCGAACACCCCGTCGCCGACCGTCAGACCGTGGTCCGTCGCCCGCAGCAGGGGCTCCCCCGGTCCCGGAGCCGCCCGTCGAACCAGAGGATCACGCGATTTTCGGAGACCATGAGGGCACTGTGTCACGCCTCACGCCCCCAGACCACCCTCCGGATTTGGACTTTCGCCGCGGTCCTGGTTTAAAGTTCTGGAGCACCGCCGGAGAGCGAAAGCCCGCCGGAGGAGCGCGTGCGGATGTGGCTCAGTTGGTAGAGCATCACCTTGCCAAGGTGAGGGTCGCGGGTTCGAGTCCCGTCATCCGCTCGGAGGCACCACCCCCCGGTGGGCACACAGCCTCAGGGTGGCGTGGCCGAGAGGCGAGGCAGCGGCCTGCAAAGCCGTACACACGGGTTCGAATCCCGTCGCCACCTCGGATGCCGACAACTTGGGCGATTGGCGCAGCGGTAGCGCGCTTCCCTGACACGGAAGAGGTCACTGGTTCGATCCCAGTATCGCCCACAAGCAAGACCGCAGGTCAGAGGGGCCGCCCGGAGAGATCCGGGCGGCTCTTCCGGCGTCTCGAGCACGCCGTACCCCAACGCGTACCCCAGCGGGGCAGTTACGGCATGGGGAACGACCACGGGCCTCACAGCTCCTTCGGTATGCGGCGGGCCCATACGGCGCCGTGGAGCACAGCGGATCCGCACAGGATGCGGCCGCTACCCGTGACGCATGGCACCCAAAGCACCACCCAGACGCGATAGCCGCCAGTCGCGACCTGCCGGCCCCAACAGCAGGTTCCGATTTTTTGCGGACTCAGCGCGGACTGGCGTCAGTAGGCGGCTGCACCTTCTCTGCCCGGGGGCGACTCCTGATCCTTCGACCCAGCACAGGGAGTCGACCCCGGCGCTCGGCCCCAGAGCGAGACGGCGGCTTCCAGACGCCGGTCGCTGTCGCCGTGTGCGTCGACGCGCGGCACGCGGCGGCGGTGTTGGTGCCGCGGGCGGTCTACCGTCGCGGAGGGTACGGTGATGGCCGGCAGACGCGCGACCTCTCACGCCCACACTCGCGTCAGGAGATACCGATGGACGTCGTGATCAGGCACTACAAGGGCGCCCCCGAGCTCGCCGACGAGCTGGTACGCCGGAAAGACGACGTCGAGCAGCTGATCCGTGAAATACCTGGCTTTGTCGCCTACCACCTGGTGAAGACATCAGATGGTGCCTTCAGCGTCAGCATCTATCAGGACGCCTCCGGTACTCAGGAGTCGGTCCGGGCGGCGGCCGAGTACATGCGCACGAACCTACCGTCACTGACCATCTCACCGCCGGAAGTCATCGAAGGTGAGTCAGTCATTTCCTTCTCCGCTTGACGGCGGCACACATCACCGTTCTCTCCCACTCCCCGGCATTGTGCTCCGGGTGCACCTCCGCTCCCCCACGGGCGCCCCGCCGTATCGGCCCAGTCAGGACGACAAGGGCGGAAGGCTGGGCGGTGCCTCGGCCTGCCGGTGGGCCGCGCGGCGTCAACGCGGTTGACACCACTTTGTGATCCAGCGCAGCACGCCTCGCTTTCGCTCGTGTCGCTGATCCTGCTTCCGGAAAGGCAGCGTCAACGCCCACGGGCGACCCGGCTGGCGGTACGTCACCGGGCTCTGGGACGACGACGTCCCACTTACTCAGTACTCGACCCGGGATTCCACTGATGGCAGCGCCCGGCGCCCTCCCTAGCGTCGTGTCCGTGAGCGCCGAACATCCCACCCAGCGGGTCGAGATCCGATTCGTCGGCAGACCGACCGCAGTACAGATCCAGTGGGCGGCCGGCGTCAGCGAGGTCGAGACCGACGGTCCGATCGTGCGCTGCCTCCTCACCGGCAGCTTCCAGCCCTTCCTGGAGGCGCTGCGCGGGCACGAGGTCATCACCCTGCGCTCGACCCCCACGGTCGCACCGAGGTCAACACGAGTCGAAGGAGAGCTGTGATGCATCCCGTTGTGGGCGCGACGCCGCGCCGGCTGGCACGTACCGAGCCAGGCCGAACCGACTCGAAGGGCACCACGCCGGCGGACCGGGTGCCGCTGTGGCGCCTCTACGCGTTGAGGGTCGGGTACCTCATCATCGCGGTCGGGCTCGCCGTGACACGGTGGCCGGTGCTCGTCAACCACGCCCAGCCGTGGCCCCTCATGGACAGCGTCGTCGTCTGCATGCTCGTCGCGATGTCGCTCCTGGCCCTCCTCGGGATCCGGTACCCGGTGCAGATGCTGCCCCTGCTGCTGTTCGAGACGGCCTGGAAGCTGATCTGGCTCGCCGTCGTGGCGCTGCCGCTGTGGACCGCCGACCGCATGGACCCGGCCACCTGGGAGACGACCTTCGCCTGCCTCTGGGTCGTCATCGTTCTCGCCGTCATCCCCTGGCGCCACGTGATCACGCACTACGTCACAAAGCCCGGTGACCGGTGGCGCCCGGTCCACGCCGACTCAGGTCGGTAGCGCAGCCGATGACAACGGAGACGAGCCGTCGAACGAGACCCGGTTCGCGCCACGACTCCGACCATCTTGGCGACGGCGTGTCTGCTCCCGCCGAGACCGCTGGATCACGCACTCTCGCGCGCCGCCGAGAAGGTATCCGCAACGTGCACGAGCATGGCCTCGGAATTGCGCGGGCCGACAATCTGAAGGCCGACCGGAAGCCCTTCGTCGCCGGTGCCGCAGGGCACGGTGATGGCAGGGTGGCCGGTGAGGTTGAACGGTGCGGTGCACCGGATGATCGCCTCGAGGAGCTCCACCTCGCCCTCGTCGGTGCGGATCATGGGCGCGTCCCAGCGCGGTGGCTCGAGCACCGCCGTGGGGGTCACCAGGATGTCCGCCTCCTCCAGGACGAGGTCGAGCTCCTGGCGCAACTTCGCGCGGGTCTCCCGCGCGTTGACGTAGTCGACGGCGCTGTAGAGCCGGCCCGACAGGAGGCTCAGGCGGACGTCCGGGCCGTACTCCTGCAGGCGCGTCTCCAGGTAGTGGTGATGGATCGCCGCGGCCTCGGAGAACAGGATCGTCAGCACCGCGGCCGCCGCCCGGTGCATCCGCGGCAGTGTCACGTCACGAATCTCGAACCCGATGCTCCTGAGGCCCTCCACGGCGTTCTCGAATGCGCGCCGAACGCCGGGCTGGAAGTGTCTGCCGAAGAAGTCGGCGCACGTGACGGCCACCCTCCTCGGGCGCGGTGCGGCGAAGCCGCCGACCTCGTCGCCGGTCATGGCCCGGAGCAGCGCGAGCACGTCGCCCGGGGTCCGCGCCATCGGCCCGGCGTGGTCCAGGGAGTGGGAGAAGGGCACGATGCCCTCCACGCTGACGAGGCCGTAAGTCGGCTTGAGACCTACCACTCCACAAAATGCCGCCGGAATGCGGATCGACCCGCCGTCATCCGAACCGGTGGCCCCCAGGCACATGTGCGTCTGCAGGGCGACGGCGGAGCCGCCGCTGGAGCCGCCGGGCATCCGTGACGGGTCGTGCGGGTTGAGCGCGCGGCCGTAGTGGGGGTTGTCGTTCGTGGGCCCGTCGGCGAACTCGTGCATGTTGGTCATCCCGAGGATGACCGCACCTGCCCGGCGCAACGCCGTCACGGCCGCAGCGTCCCGGGTCGGGCGCCAGTCGCCGAGGATCCTCGACCCGGCCGACGTGACGAGGCCGGTGCATGCGTAGTTCGCCTTCAGGCCCACCGGGATCCCGTCGAGAGGGCCGAGCGTGCCACCTTTCCGGCGTCGGTCGTCGGCCCGGCGCGCGTCGGCGAGGACGTCGTCGTGCGGCCGGAGGTGGATGAAGGCGTTGAGATCGCCGTTGAGCTCGTCGATGCGGTCGAGGCAGGAGACGGCGAGCCCCACGGACGACAGCGCTCCGGTGTGGATCTCGGCCGCCGCGCCCGCGATCGTGAGCTCACGGGGCTCGGTCATGGCGCGCTTCCCGCTCCAGCCCTTCCCTGCTCGCCAGGTTCCTGGTCGGCAGGGTGCCAGGCGGCCTCTCCGGCGAGTGCCGCCGATCGCATCTCGATGTGCCGCGCCTCGTCGTCGAGCCACTGCCGCTCGTCGGCCACGAGTCCTTCGGCACCGCCGGGTCGGGTGTGCTTCGGGGTCGCCCCACCGTGACGCCGATCTAGGAACTGCCTCATCGCCTCGCCCGTTTCGGGTCCGGCGAACTGCCGGGCGGTGAGGTGATGACTCTCCCGGATGACCGTCTCGAGGTCACCCGTCGAGAGCAGGCGGTGCAGGAGCGCCTTCTGGACCCGGAAGCCGCTCCCCGGGAGACCAGAGATGGCGCGGGCCACCTCGACCGCCCGAGGAATCAGCCCGTCCGCCGGGGCCACCTCGTTGACGAGCCCGACGGCGACCGCCTCCTCGGAGCTCAGCCGGGCTCCTGTGTAGAACAAGGCCCGGGCGCGCGCCAAGCCCACGAAGTACGGGAGCAGGAGGCCCTCGAGCGGGGCGGCCACCCCGATGGTCAGCTCCGGTGCGCCGAAGACGGCGTGCGGGGCCGCGACCGTGTAGTCGCACGACATGGCGAGGATCAGGCCGGCGCCGAGGGCGAACCCGTTGACCGCGGCGACCACCGGTTTCGGGCAGCTCAGCACCGCAAGGTACATCCTGCGTTCCTCGACGAGCATGCGATCCATCTCGGCCATGCCGAAGAAGCGCATCTCGTTGATGTCGCTGCCCGCACAGAACGTCTGACCACCTTCCCCGGTGAGCACGATGGCGTCCGCGCCGGCGTCCCGCGTCCACCGCTCCACCTCAGCGGCGACGGCGGCCTTGGCCGCCTGCGGCAGGGAGTTGGCCTTATGGGCGCGCTCAATGGTCACCACTGCGACGCCGTCGGAGAGCGTCGATGCCAGGAACACCGCGGTGCCCCCTTCGGTCCTTGGGGCTGGGCCCTAGGGCGTGTCTCCTAAAGGCTGCGCTGTCTGTCTGAAACGCTGCGAGGGTGTCGCGTACTGCCCAGCTCACGGATGCCCAGTGGGAGTTGATCGAGCCGTTGATGCCGTCCTCGGGCGGGCGGCGGGGGCGGCCGTTCCGGGAGCACCGCATGGTGGTGGAGGGAATCATCTACCGCTACCGGGCCGGCATCCCGTGGCGGGACCTGCCCGAGCGTTTCGGGCCGTGGCAGACGGTGTGGAAGCGACACCGCCGGTTCAGCGGCGATGGCACCTGGGACAAGGTCCTCACCACGCTGCTCGCCCACGCCGACGCCGCCGGGCTGATCGACTGGGAGGTCTCGGTGGACTCCACGATCAACCGTGCCCACCAGCACGCCACGAACCTGCCCCGGGACACAGGGGGACCTGTCGAATTACACGAAACTGCGCGAGGAGCCGCCTGATCACGCCATCGGCCGTTCCCGCGGCGGGCTGAGCACGAAGATTCACCACCTGTGCGACGGGAACATGCGCCCGCTCGTGATGCTGCTCGGCCCCGGCCAGGGCGGGGACTCACCGATGTTCGAGCACGTCCTCGGCGCCTTGGAAGTTCCCAGGCTGGGTCCCGGACGCGCCCGCACCACGCCGGTGCGGGCGCTGGCTGACAAGGCCTACTCCTCGAAGGCCATCCGGGCGCTGCTGCGCCGGCGCGGCATCCAGGCCGTCATCCCCGAACGCTCCGACCAAGTCGCCAACCGCAAACGCCGAGGATCCAAGGGTGGACGCCCGGTCACCTACGACACCGAGGCTTACAAGCGGCGCAACGTCGTTGAACGCTCCTTCAACGTCTTCAAGCAATGGCGCGCCCTGGCCACCCGCTACGACAAGCTCGCCCTGACCTACCGCGGCGGCGTCGTCCTCCGGGCCATCACCATCTGGCTCAAGACATTAAGAGACACGCCCTAGTCAGGGATCACCCTGGCCCCGCTCGTGGTCCACATCTCGCGAAGCTGGGGCGTCCACGGCCGGAGCTCCGCTGAGAGCTCCTCGGCCGTCTCGCGCACCGCCGTGACGTGCTGCTCCAGCTGTGCCTGCAGCCGGGAGGCGGGCCCGGCGATGCTGATGGCCGCGCACGTGCCGTTGTCGCCGTACACGGGTGCGGCGATGCACATGAGCCCTTCCTCGATCTCCTCGTGGTCGATGGCGTATCCCTGTCGCGCCACCTCGAGGATGTGCTGCTCGAGCTGCTCCGGGTCGACGATCGTGTGGACGGTCACGGCCTGCAGCGGTTCGCCGAAGAGAAGTCTGCGCCGCTCGGCGCCGTCGAGCCCGGCGAGCAACACCTTGCCCAAGGCGGTGCAGTGGAGCGGTACCCGGCGGCCGACGGCCGACGGCATACGCAGCCGGCGCGTCCCCTCCACCTTTTCCACGTAGAGCACCTGCCCGGCGTAGAGCACAGCGAGGTGAGCGGTCTCCCCGGACTTGGTCACCAGCCGGGCGAGATGGTCGAGCGTCGTCTGCCGTAGCCCGTCCCTGAGCGGGATGCCCGCGGCGATCTCCAGCAGCCGCCACGTCAGCACGTACCGGCCCGAGGACTGGCGCACGAAGCCCTCCTCCTCGAGCGTGAGAAGGAGGCGGTGGACGGTGCTCTTGTGCATCCCCAGCGCGGCCGCCAGGCCCGTGACCCCCCACTCGGCGTGGTCGGGGCCGAAGCAACTGAGGACGCGCAGCGCCCGACGGGCTGATTCCACCGGCACCGCGCCCCGGCTGCCGTCCCCCCGGACGGTGGCGGTGCCCGCGTCGACATGCCCGGCGCGCGGGCGGCGTGAGGGGCCGGGTGGTGTGTGCGCCACGCGGTGTCCCTTCCGACCCGAGAAGTGGGGATCCGGGGCCTTGACGAGACCCCGTGCGACAAGCCTAACCTGGGGCTGTCTCGCACAACAAGACGCTGTTCTATTTTGGCAGGCAGCACCGGAGCGCCGACGCTGCGGAGAGGTGCAGAGATGTTGATCCAGCAGCACCGGAAGGCGGAGCGTCCGGTGAGCAAGAACCGGCGTCGCCGTGCACACCTGGCGGTGGCCACGGTGGCGGCGCTGCTCGCCGCCTGCGCCGGCGGCGGTGATGGTGACGGCGGCGGGGAGGCCGGCGGCGGCGCGGGCGGTGAGGGGCCGGCCGGCGACGCGGAGACTCTGGAGCGGCAGGAACTGCCCGAGTGGCTCACCCTTCCGGACATCGAGTCACTGGAGACCCGCGGGAACGTGGGCGAGGAGCCCACCTGGTACAACGACGTGAGCCTCACCGACGACCAGGTCGCGGAGGTTCGGGACAGGGGGCTGAAGGCAGCCTTCCTCAACTGGTCCTCGGGCGCCTACAACCAGGCTGTGCTCGCCGGCGCGGAGGACGCGCTGGACGCGCTCGGCATCGAGATGGTGGCCGTGACCAACTACAACTTCGACCAGGCAACCCTGCAGACCGACGTCCGGAACGTCATGGCCCTGGATCCGGACATCATCTTCTACAGCGGCGTGGACCCCACGGCCGACGTGGCAGCCTTGCAGCCCGCCGTGGACGCCGGCACGGCCATCGTGTCCTTCGCCAACGCACCGGGAGGGTGGACGACGGGCGAGCCAGAGAACTTCGTCACCCTTGTCTCGTACGACACGCACGGCAACGGTGCCGCGGTGGCCCGCGCGGTCGCCGACCGGTTCCCCGACGGCGCCAACCTCGGGATGATCTTCTTCGACCGCACGTACAAGCTCGTCAACGAGCGCGAGCAGGGCTTCCGCGACGCCATCGCGCAGACCAACGTCGAGCTCGTCACCGAGCAACCGATGTCCGACCCCGCACGAACCCAGCCCATCGCTTCCGCGATGCTGACCCGGTACCCGGACCTCGACGTGATCTTCGCCCCGTGGGACCTGCCCGCGGAGGGTGTGCTGGCCGGGATCCAGGGCGCCGAGAAGGAGGTCGCGGTCGCCCACATCGACCTCGGCTTCACCGGCGCGCAGCACATCGCGTGCGGCGGCCCCATCTTTGTCATGTCATCGCAGCTCGTCTACGAGTGGGGCCGTACCGGCGCCATCGCCGCGGCACTCCATGCTCTCGGTGAGGACGTTCCGCCGTACATCGTCGTCCCGGTCTTCGCCGTGACCGAGGACAACCTCGAAGAAGGCTGGAACCTCGCCTACGGCGGCGTGGTGCCGCTCCCGGGCGAGGCTCAGAGCTGCCTGGACGGTGAGGGCTGAGCGCCCGGACGTACTCCTGCCCGGTCCGGAACCGTTGGAGGAAACCATGACCTCCGCGTCGTCTGCACGCCCCTTCGCCCTGGAGATGCTTGGGATCGTCAAGGTCTACGGGACGACGGAGGTGCTGCACGGCGTCGACCTCCGGGTGCGGTCGGGCAGCGTGCACGCATTGGTGGGCGCCAACGGTGCGGGGAAGTCCACGCTGCTCAAGATCGCGGACGGCGCCACCTCCGCCACGGCCGGGCGCGTGCTGGTGAACGGGACGGAGCACCACTTCGACGGGCCCGTCGAGGCGCGGCGCAGCGGGATCGGCATGGTCTTCCAGGAGCGCAGCGTGCTCCCCGAGCTGTCCGTCAGCGACAACGTCTTCCTCAACGACGAGCAGAAGCGGCTCGGTCTTATCCGCCGGCGTGCGCAGGTGGACCAGACGCGACGCATCTTCGACGAGCTGGGCGTCCGCATCCCGCCGGACCTCGCCGTCAAGCAGCTGGGGGTCGGGGACCAGCAGATGGTCGAGATCGCCAAGGCGCTCCGTCTGGCGAAGTCGGTGCTGATCCTCGACGAGCCGACCGCCGCGCTCACCGAGCGGGAGGTGCGACGGCTCTTCACGGTCGTCCGGCAGATCGCCGCCTCCGGCACCGGCATCGTCTACGTCTCCCACCGCCTCCAGGAGGTGTTCGACCTGTGCGACACCATCACGGTCCTGCGTGACGGGCGCGTGGTGATGGACACCGCGCTGGTGGAGACGGACATGGGCAGCGTGGTGGAGGCGATCGCCGGCGGCGCGCTCAAGGACGCGCCGGCGCACCGTGCGGCGGAAGAGGTGGGGGTGGCGCAGCCGGCCGTCCTCGAGGTCGCGGACCTGAACATCGCGGGCAAGTTGACGGAGGTGTCCTTCGTCGTCAGGGCGGGGGAGATCCTCGGGGTGGCCGGCCTGGCCGGCAGCGGTCGTTCCACGCTGCTCAAGTCCCTGTTCGGGATCGTCCCACGACAGGGCGGCACCATCCGCGTCGCCGGCCGCATCGCGGCCCCGACCTCACCGGCCGAGGCGATCAGGGCCGGGCTCTACCTCATCCCCGAGGACCGGAAGACCGAGGGGCTGGTCCTGTCCCACTCGGTCGAGGACAACCTCGTCCTATCGATCTTGCGTCGTGTGCGCACCGGGCCGCTCTACGACCCACGGCGCAGCGCCGAGCTGGCGCGCCGGACGATCGAGCAGCTGGACATCAAGACGCCCGCTCCCGGAGAGCCCGTGGAGCGTCTCTCCGGCGGGAACCAGCAGAAGGTGGTGCTCGGCAAGGCGTTCAACGCCGGCGGCCACGTCCTCATGCTGGACGAGCCCACCTTCGGGGTCGACGTGAGGGCGGGCGGCCAGATCCTCGACCGTGTCCGGGCGTTCGTCGGTGCAGGCAACGGTGCGGTGTGGGTCACGTCCGACCTGCGCGAGCTGACCAGGGTTGCTGACCGGATCCTCGTCCTCGCCGACGGCAGGGTCCGTGACGTCGTCCCCAACTGGCCCGAGCGCCGGACCGAACCCGAGATCACACATCTCATCCAGCCCGGGTCCGCCGTGCGGGCCACCACGCGTGGGTAGACGGACCGAAGGGTGCTACAGCCATGGCCGAGACGAAGCCGACCCGGCCCCGCCAGCAGCTCGGCGACGGCGGGGGGCACCAACTCCAACCACCACGGACGCGCTCATGGAGAAGCTCCGCCGAGTGGCTCAGATCGGCCCTCTTCTCCGCAGAGAGCTCGCTGCTCCTCGTCTTGGTCGTCCTCGCGCTGATCGGGGTCTTCTGGGTACTGCTCCGGGACACCGGCTTCATGAGCGCCGGCAACTTCATGAACATCGTCCGCCAGACGACGGCAGTGTCGGTCATGGCCGTCGCCACGGTCTTCGTGATCAGCGCCGGCGAGATCGACCTGTCCTTCGCCTCCGTCCCACCGGTCTCGGGGCTCGTCGCCGGCATGCTGCTCGAGGATGGCGGCGCGGCGGTGGTTGCCGCCGCGGCGGCACTCGCGGTAGGCCTCCTCGTCGGCCTGGTCAACGGAGCCATCACGGTGCTCGTCGGGATCCCGTCGTTCATCGTCACGCTGGGGATGATCGGTGTCCTCGAGGGCACCGCACGCCTGATCTCCCAGGAGCGTGCCATCCCGATCGTCAACGAGACCTACCGGGCGGTGTTCGGCGGCGGCAGCGTGGGGCCGGTCCCGGTGCTGCTGCTCTGGACGCTTGGGATCGGCGCGCTGGGCGCGATCACACTGCGCCGAACGCCGTTCGGCAAGGCCGTCCTAGCGACCGGAGGTAACGAGACGGCCGCCCGCTACTCGGGCATCCGCACCGGACGCATCAAGATCGCGGTCCTGGTGCTGAGCTCGATGGCTGGGGCGCTCGCCGGACTGCTCTACACCGGACAGCTGGCCACCGCCCGGTACGACCTCGGCGCGGCCGACCTGCTCACCACCCTGGCCGCGGTGATCATCGGCGGGACAGCCCTCAGCGGCGGCCGCGGGTTCGTCGTCGGCGCGATCGCCGGCTCGCTCCTCGTCGGCCTGGTGAACAACGGGGTCATCCTGCTCGGGTTCTCCACGCCGCAGCAGCAGATCTTCACCGGCCTCATCATCGTGATGGCGGTCGCCCTGAGCGCGCACAGGGGCGGCCGACGCGGGACGCTGCGATGACCCCGGACCTGGAGCGACTCGTCGGCGCCCTGGCGCGCGAGGCGCGCAACGGGGCCGCACGCGACTCCCATCTCTTCCCCCATTTCAGCGAGCACTGCCGGTGGCGCCTCCTGGCCGCCGATCAGGCCAGCAGCTGGCGAGGCGAGGACTACGAGCACGGCAACTGGACCTTCGGCTTCTGGTTCGGCCTCATGTGGCTCGCGGCCCGCACCGGGATCGTCGGGGCCGCCGACGCCGCTCGCGACCGCCTGCCCGTGCTCGCGCCGCGGGCGGCCGACCGCACCACCCACGACCTGGGCTTCATCTTCTGGCCCAGCCTCGTGCTCGGAAACCGGCTGGGTTACGTCTCCGACCGGGAGATCGATCCCGCCCGCGTCGCCGCCCGCACCCTGGCGGAGCGTTTCAACGACCGAGGCGGCTACATCCAGGCCTTCGGACCCGTGGGCCATCAGACCGGCGCCGGCACGAGCACCATCGACACCATGATGAACCTCCCGCTCCTGTGGTGGGCTGGTACGGCCAACGACCAGGGGCACCTGCGGGAGGTTGCCCACCGGCACGCCCGGACGAGCCGGGCCACCTTCTTCCGCGATGACGGGTCGACGTACCACCTCAACCGCTTCGACCCACGGACGGGGGCGCTGCTCGAGCAGGGCACGTTCCAGGGCGCCGGTTCCCGGTCCTGCTGGTCACGCGGCCAGGCGTGGGCGGTGTGCGGGTTCGCCCTCGCCTACGCCGCGACGGGGGACGCGGAGATGCTCGCAGCCGCCGAGCACGCCGCCGACTACTTCTGGGGCCACCTGCCCGCGGACAGCCTGCCGCCCTGGGACTTCGGGGTGCAGGACGAGACGGCACCCCGCGACGCCAGCGCGGGTGCGATCGCCGGGCTCGGCGCCCTGGTGCTGGCCGGCTCGGTGCCCCTGGAAGCCTCGCGCCGGGCCAACCGGGCGCGGGCGCGAGAGCTGCTGACCGCGCTGGCGCGGCACGTGAACCCGGCGGAGGACGTCGACGGCATCCTGCAGCACGCCTCCTACTCCATCCCCCACGGCACCGGGCTCGACGGCGCTACCGCGTGGGGCGACTTCTACTTCACGCTGGCCTATCTCGTGCTGGCTGACCGGCTGCCCCTCGAGACCCTCCTCGACGGGCCCCGGACCACCGCGCGCCGGCCGGCGGGCGAGGGAGCAAGCAGTGAATGAGCGTCTGGCGCTCCTGGACGGGGTGCGCATCGTCGGCTTCACCCAGTGGCTGTTCGGCCCGGCGGCTGCCCAGTACCTCGGTGACATGGGCGCAGAGGTCATCAAGGTCGAGCCGCCCGTCCGCGGCTCGTGGGAGCGCGCCTGGGCAGGCGGCAACACGTTCCTCAACGAGGTCAGCGCGTGCTTCCTGCTCACCCACCGCAACGTGCGCAGCATCGCGCTGGACCTGCGGGAGCCGACCTCCCAGGACGCCGCCCGCCGCCTGATCTCTTCCGCCGACATCGTCATCGAGAACTACCGCCCCGGGGTGATGGAGAAGTTCGGGCTCGACTACCACCGGGTGCGGGAGATCAAGCCGGACATCATCTACGCGTCCGCGTCGGGGTACGGCCGGAGCGACGGCCCGTACCGACGTCTCCCCGGCCAGGACCTGCTCATCCAGGCGCTGACGGGCCTGATCTGGGCCGGCGGGCAAGATCACCAGGTCCCCCGGCCCGCCGGCGCGGCTGTGGTGGACCAGCACGCGGCGCTGCTCCTCGCCGCGGGCATCCTGGGTGCGCTGCTACACCGGGAACGCACCGGCAAGGGCCAGGAGGTCGAGGTCACCATGGTGGAGGCCGCGCTCGACCTCCAGCTCGAACCCGTCGTGTACTACATGAACGGTGGCACGGTCGAACAGCCGGCGACGCCGATCGGCTCGGCATTCCACCAGGCGCCTTACGGCGTCTACCCGACGAGGGACGGCTACGTCGTCCTGTCCCTGAGCCCCATCACCTCCGTCAGCGCCGCGCTGGGGGCCCCGCCAGGACTGGCGGAGCTCTCCGACCGGGACTCGATGATGGGGCGCAGGGACGAGATCTACCGGATCATCAGTCCGCTGGTCGCCGACCGGGAGCGCGACGAGCTCGTGGCTGAGTTGCGCGGCCACGGCGTGTGGTGCGCGCCCGTGCTGGACTACGCCGAGATGCTCACCGACCCGGGTGTGCAGCACCTGAGCCCCGTCCAGGAGGTCGACGACCCCCGCGCCGGCCGGGTGCGGCTCCTCAGGCATCCGATCAGGTACAGCAGCGGCGAACCGAGGATCCATCGGCCACCGCCGGCAGTAGGGGAGCACTCGCGCGAGATCCTGGCGGAGCTGGGCTACTCGCCGGAGGAGATCGACGACATCACGTCCTCCTCACGCCCGCGTCCGCAGGCCGGTCCCGGCGACGACGCGGAGAGGTGAGCCACCTTGTCCGGTGCCGGACCAGAGGAGCCCGTGGTCAGCCGCTCCCCGCAGAACCCTGCGGACGTCGTCGTGGAGGTCCCGGCGACTTCGCCGGAAGCGGTTCGGCAGGCGGCCACGCGCGCCAGCGACGCGTACGCCAGGTGGTCGGCAGTGCCCGCCCTCGAACGTGCGGGGGCGCTCGAGGCGGCCGCCGGAGCGCTGGACAGCCACGCCGAGGAGCTCACCGGCCTGGTCGTTCGCGAGGTGGGGAAGCCGCGATCCGAGGCTGCTGCAGAGGTCCAGCGGGGCATCGCCATCCTCCGCTACTTCGCGCAGCAGGCGCTGGACCCCATGGGCGAGGTCCTCCCTGGCAGCCCGCCCGGCGCCCTGCTCTATACGCACCGCCGGCCGCGAGGCATTACGGGCCTGATCACCCCGTGGAACTTCCCCGTCGCCATCCCGCTGTGGAAGGCCGCGCCTGCGCTGGCCTTCGGCAACTCGGTCCTTCTCAAGCCCTCGCCGGAGGCCACCGGCATCGCCCTGCGGCTGGCGGAACTGGTCGGGGCGACGCTCCCACCACAGACCTTCACGGTCCTGCCCGGCGGCGGTGCGACGGGGCGGGCCGTCGTCGAGTCCAGCCGCGTGGTCTCCTTCACCGGCTCCGTCGCCGTCGGCCGCGACATCGCAGGGCTGGCGGCCGAGCTCGGCACGCCGCTGCAGGCCGAGATGGGCGGGCTCAACGCCTCCATCATCGTGCCGGACGCCGACGTCGAGCGCGCAGCGACCACCATCGCCGGGGCCGCGATGACGTACGCCGGGCAGAAGTGCACCGCCACGCGGCGCACCATCGTCGTGGGCGACCCCGGACCGTTCACGGACGCCCTCGTCGGCGCCGTCGAGCGCCTTCCCGTCGGCGACCCCAACGACCCCGCCACCCTGGTGGGACCGGTGATCAGCGAAAGCGCGCGCGCCCGAGTCGACCAGGCGGCTGCCGAGGCCAGGTCACTGGGCGGCCGGCTCCTCCGAGGCGGTGCGGCGCGGGAAGAACCGGGATGGTTCGTGGCCCCGACCCTCGTCGACAACCTTCCCGCCCACGCCCAGCTGCTCCACGAGGAGGTCTTCGGCCCCGTCTGCGCGATCATCCCGGCCGCGGACGTGGACGAGGCCGCCGCCATCACCAACGGCGTCGCCTACGGGCTAGTCACGTCCGTGTTCACCACCGATCTCGACCGCGCGCTCAGCCTCGTGGCAAAGATCGACACCGGTCTGATCCGGGTAAACGCCCCGACGTCGGGCGTCGACTTTTACGCGCCCTTCGGCGGCGAGAAGGCCTCCAGCGCCGGGCCCCGCGAGCAGGGCAAGGCGGCCCGGGACTTCTACACCTCCCTGCACACCGTCACCATCGCACCCAGGGTGTGAGCACCATGGCACTGTGGCATACCGAGGTCGCCGGATCACGCCGGCTCGCGGTCGGCCCACCCCACCAGGGGCCCGAGCGGTTCCTGGACCCCGGTCTCACGCTCGCCGACCTTCTCGGCCCCACCGGCCCCGCCCTGGCGGACATCGCCGGCATGCGCGGCACCGACGCGGTCGGAGAAGGCACCCGGACCGTCGCCCCCGCCGACGCCCAGCCGGTGTGGGCGGCCGGCGTCACGTTCGAGCGCAGCCGCGAAGCGAGGAAGGAGGAAGCCGTCACGGGTGACTTCTACGACCGGGTGTACGACGCCGACAGGCCCGAGCTGTTCCTGAAGGCCCTGCCGGGACAGGCGCGCGGCCCCGGGGAGCCGATCGGAATCCGTGCGGATTCGACCTGGGACGTGCCGGAACCGGAGCTCGCCGTGGTGGCCGACCACGCAGGCCGGATCGTCGGGTACGTCCTAGGCGACGATGTCAGCTCCCGCTCCATCGAGGGAGAGAACCCCCTGTACCTGCCCCAGGCGAAGGTCTACGAGGGCAGCTGCGCGCTGGGCCCCTGCATCGTCCCGGTCGCCGAGGCGCCCGACCTCGATGTCATCGAGATGAGGCTCACCATCAACCGGGACGCCACGCTCCTGTACAAGGATTCGGTCCGGATCTCGCAGATGCGCCGCCGACCCGAGGATCTCGTCGACTGGCTCTTCCGGGCCCTGCGGTTTCCTGCCGGCGTCGTCCTCCTCACCGGTACCTCCATCGTCCCCGAACCTGAGATCACGCTCAAGGCCGGTGATCGGGTCAGCGTGACTTCCGACGGCCTGGGATCGCTGGACAACACGGTCGAGGTCGTGGGGCGGTAGTACTCCGGTTACGCGCCGGGCGCTCGGTAGGCGATCTGCTGGGCCTTGCGCAGCGCGTCCATCGTCTCGTCGACGGTCACGAGCACGGTGGTCTCGAGGGAGCTCAGGGCACCGCCCCCGTTGATCGCGAGCGCCACTGCGGCCATGGACACGTTGTCGGGTGCTTCCCAGAGGGCGTAGCCGTCGTGCGCGCCGAAGGCGTACCAGAATCCATGGAGACTTCCACCGACGGACTCGATGTAGGTCTGCGCTGCCGCTCGGCGGTCCTCCGGGTTGGCGATCAGCCTCGCCCACGTCTCCGCGGTGTAGCTGAACCGCGATAGATAGAGCGCCATCGTCGCTTCCTCTCGTCCGCCGGGTCCTGGCTGTCACTACCTGATGGTCCTCCTCGATCCCCGAGCGTGGGACCGTCTCGAGGATCACGGCCGGCCGGCCCCGCGCGCCAGGGCGGTGTGCCCTTGGCCTGATGCCCGTGGTCGGGCGTCGGTCGTCGCCCAGCCCTGGACGATGAGCGCCGTCTGGCCGAGATGGCACGACGAGTCTCGCGGCGGGAGACTGGCTGGGGTGTGGGACGTCGTCGTCGTCGGGGCTGGACCCGCGGGTGCAACCGCTGCGCTGGCCGCCTTGCGGGAACGGCCGGGCGCACGAGTCCTGGTGCTCGACCGCGCGCAGTTTCCGAGGGACAAGGCGTGCGGTGACGGCATCGCGCCGCACGTGCTCGACGTGCTCGGCGGGCTGGGGGTGTCCGGACTGCTCGACGACCGGGTCCCGCTGCGGACCTTGGAGCTCGGCCGTGGTCCGGTGAGCGTCGTGCGGCAGATGCGTCGCGGGGCGTGGGTCCTCCCCCGAGCCGTCCTCGATGCCCGGCTGCTCCATACCGCCGTGGCCGCCGGCGCGGAGTTCCGCCGGCACCGGGTACGAGAGGCACGAGCCGGCTCGGACAGCGTGGTTCTCGACGGCCGCATCGAGGGAAGGGTCGTCGTCGCTGCGGACGGCGCCTACTCGGCGCTCCGACGGACCCTCGGTCTGCCTGGGGCCGGGCGGCGAGCCCTGGCGCTCCGTGGCTACCACCCACCACCGGGCCCCGCCACGGCCGGCAGATCATCCGGTTCGGGCGGGCACGATCACCCTGCTACGCGTGGGCCTTCGACCGCGGGGACGGGTGGTCGAACGTCGGGTTCGGCGAGCTGCTGACTGGCGACCGCGTGGCTCCGACGCGCAGCGCGATGATCGACCAGCTCGACGCGCTGGTGCCGGGGGCCGCGCAGGGAGCGAGGGACTGGCTGGGGCATCACCTGCCGCTGTCGGGCGCGCGGTGGCGCCAGCCGGACGGTCGCATCCTTCTCGCGGGGGACGCAGCCGCGCTCGTCAACCCGTTGACGGGTGAAGGCATCTACTACGCGGTGGCCAGCGGCGAGTCCGCGGGCAGGACAGCGGCTGGCTCGAGGGGCGCCGACGCCGGTGCACGCCACCGGCGCGACCTGCGCCGACTACTGGGAGGGCACCTGAGAGGCGCCGCGTGCGCCGGTGTGCTCGCCGGGCTGCCCGGAGTCCTCTCCGCCGGTCTGCGGGCGGCCCGCGACGACGAGGCCGTGTTCGACGACCTCGTCGAGCTCGGCTGGCCCCGCCGCCTTCCCTGTAAGCAGGTCCGCGGCGCGGTTTCTCAGCCCAGGGCGTGGCGGACCGTGCCCCGCACGAGACGGGCGGTGAGAGGACCGTCGCCAAGGCCCCCAGGGGCGGACGCTCGCACGGGCCCGGCGGCGACCACCCCGGCAAAATCGTTACGGGAACGTGACCACCAGCAGGGCCCCAGGGATGTTGACGACACCTGTCGTGACGGCAGAGCATGGCCCCACTTGACGGTCAACGCAGATCGCTCCGGCCACCGCCCGCGTGGGGGCACGGCGCCCTGCCTGACCCAGGGAGGCGGGGCGTGAGCGTTGTCGGCAGCACGTGCGGACCTGGAGCCCGCGCACGTCGCAGCCTGCCACCTTCCTCACGTCCTCACCGCACAGGGATCGCCGGCCCTCAGGTCGGCGCCCGCGCGGGGACCCCGGCCGGGCACATGGTGGTGCCCGGCCGGTCCGGGCGGTCGCGCCGGGTGCCGGCCCGGCACAGCGGAGGAGCGTCATGAGAGCACCCAGGAGAATCCGGACCGTCGTCGCGGCGGCCGCTGCGACCGTGCTGCTGCTCGCCGCCTGCGGCGACGGCGGCGGCGGGGGCGGCGGTGGTGACGGCGGGGGTGGCGAGGACGGCGAGCTGAGCGGCAGCGTGTCGGTCATCGGCTCGTGGAGCGGGGCGGAGCAGGACTCCTTCCTCGCCATGGTCGCGCCGTGGGAGGAGGAGACCGGCGTGACGGTGGAGTACACCGGTACGCGTGACCTCAGCCAGCAGCTGACCACCGGCATCGCCTCGGGCAACCTGCCGGACATCGCCGGCCTGCCCGGCCCCGGGCCCATGCAGGACTGGTACGACCAGGGCGCCCTGCAGCCGCTGGACTTCATCGACGTCGACGCCTACGCGGAGGCGACGCCACCCGGCTTCGCCGCGCTCGGCGAGGCGGAGGACGGCACCCTCGTCGGCGTCTTCACGAAGGCCGCGGTCAAGGGCCTTATCTGGTACAACACCGGCGTCTGGACGGCGGAGCCGCCGGAGACCTGGGACGACCTCACGGCGGCCGCGGACTCCGTGCGGACGGGCGACACCGCGACGTGGTGCGTGGGTCTGGAGGCGGGTGCCACCTCCGGGTGGCCGGGCACGGACTGGATCGAGGACATCGTCCTGCGGCAGTCGGGGCCGGAGGTCTACGACGCCTGGACCAGCGGCGAGCTGGAGTGGACGTCACCGGAGATCCGGCAGGCCTGGGAGACCTTCGGGCAGGTCCTCGACGACTCCTACCAGGGCGCCGACTACATCGTCGGCACGAACTTCGGCACCGCGGGCAACCCGCTGTTCGACGACCCGCCGGGGTGCCTGCTGCACCACCAGGCGTCGTTCATCACCGACTTCTTCGTCAACGAGGCGCAGGCGACACCGGAGCAGTTCGACTTCTTCCCCTTCCCGGACATCGACCCCGAGTACACGGGCAGCGTCACCGGCGGCGGCGACCTCGTCGGCATGTTCAACGACACGCCCGAGGCACGCTCGCTCATCGAGTACCTGCTCACCCCCGAGGCCCAGCAGATCTGGGTCGAGCGCGGCGGGTTCATCTCCGCCAACAGCGGCGTGGCGCTCGACGCCTACCCGGACGAGACGTCCCGCCGGTCCGCCGAGATCCTCCAGGAGACCGAGACCTTCCGCTTCGACGGCTCGGACCTCATGCCGGCGGCCCTGACCGACGCGTTCAACCAGGCGATCGTCGCGTTCGCGCAGAACCAGGGCGACCTGGACTCGATCCTGCAGAACCTCGACGAGGTGCGGGCGGACGCCTACAGCGAGTGAACACGTGACCGGGGCGGCGGGAGGGTCGCCGCCCCGGCCCTCCCCTCCCACGGCCAAGGAGACCCCGTGCAGCTGACCGACCTCCTCGAGAGCCGGGTCGTGCTGGCCCTGGTCGTCGTGCTGGTCGTCCCGGCCGTGCTCGTCGCCTATGTGCTGGTCGTGGAGGCGGTCGTCGGGCACCTGCCCAAGCGGGTCTCGGCGGGGGTCCGGCCGTGGCTCTGGCTCGCGCCGGCGCTGGTGTTCCTCGGCGTCTTCCTCATCTACCCGACGATCGCCACCGTCATCCGCAGCTTCTTCAGCCGGCGCGGCGACGCCTTCACGGGCCTGGAGAACTACCAGTGGTTCTTCACCCGCGACGACACGCTGCTCGCGCTGCGCAACAACGTCCTGTGGGCGGTGCTGCTGCCCCTGCTCGTGGTGGGCCTCGGGCTGCTCATCGCGGTGCTCGTGGACCGGGTGCGCTACGAGGTGGTCGTCAAGTCGGTCGTGTTCCTGCCCATGGCGATCAGCTTCGTCGCCGCCGGGGTGATCTGGCGCCTGATGTACGAGATCAACCCCGAGGTCGGCACGCTCAACGCGGTGGTCACCGGGCTGGGCGGGCCGCGGGTGGGGTGGCTCAGCACGGCGCCGTGGAACAACGTCATGCTCGTCCTGGTGGGCGTGTGGATGCTCACCGGCCTGGCGATGGTCATCCTCTCCGCGGGCCTGAAGGGCATCAGCCCCGAGCTCCTCGAGGCCGCCCGCATCGACGGCGCCAACGAGCGGCAGGTCTTCCGCTACGTCATCCTGCCGCTGCTCTCCCCCACGATCGCGGTGGTGGCCACGACCGTGATCATCTTCGCGCTGAAGACCTTCGACATCGTCTACGTGATGACCAACGGGAACTTCGGCACCGAGGTCATCGCCAACCGCATGTACAAGGAGCTCTTCGCCAACGGCCAGCAGGGCCGAGCGGCGACGGTCGCCGTCGTCCTGCTGCTCGCGACCGTGCCGATCATGCTGCTCAACGTCAAGCGGTTCCGCCAGCAGGAAGAGCGCCGATGAGCCAGGCCCAGGCACCCGTCGCCGTCGGCGTCGAGCTCCCCGCCACCGGCGGCCGCGTCCGCGAGGTCGCCGGGCGGCGCCGCCCGCGCGTCACGCTGCACGGCGTGCTCGTCGCCATCATGCTCGTCTGGGCGATCCCCGCGGTCGGGCTCTTCGTCGCGTCGTTCCGCACAGCTGCCGCGACCAACGAGAGCGGGTGGTGGACGGCCATCGTCCCGCCCTGGGAGTTCACCTTCCAGAACTACGACTACGTCCTGAACCGTGCGGGCTTCTGGGACTCGTTCCTCAACAGCCTCTTCATCACCATCCCGGCGACGGTGCTCGTGGTGCTGATCTCCTCCTTCGCCGCCTACGCCTTCGCGTGGATGCACTTCCCCGGGCGGGACTGGCTGTTCCTCGTGGTGGTGGGGCTGCTCGTGGTCCCGCTGCAGGTGACCCTCATCCCCGTGCTCAGCCTCTTCCGGGACGCCGCCATCGGCGGCTACGAGCTCAACGGCACCATCCTCGCCGTCTGGCTCGCGCACACCGGCTACGGCCTGCCGTTCGCGGTGTACCTGCTGCGCAACTACATCGGCGGGCTGCCGCGGGAGGTGTTCGAGGCGGCGGAGATCGACGGCGCCAGCCACGCCACGACGTTCTTCCGGCTGGTGCTGCCCATGAGCGTGCCGGTGATCGCCTCGCTGGTGATCTTCCAGTTCCTGTGGGTCTGGAACGACCTGCTCGTCGCGCTCGTCTACCTCGGGCCCGTGCCGGCGAACCACCCGCTCTCCGTCACCCTGGCGAACCTCACCACCAACTTCGGCGGGAACTGGCAGTACGTGACGGCCGCCGCGTTCGTCTCGATGGTGATCCCGATCGTCGTGTTCTTCGCGCTCCAGCGGTACTTCGTCCGCGGCATCACCGGCGGGGCTGTCAAGGGCTGACCGGCCGGCTGCCGCTGCCAAGTAGCTGGGGCGACGCCTCAGAGCAGGGACAGCAGGTACGACAGGACGAACCCCGCCGCGGTGCTGATCGCCACCGCTGGGCCGCCGTGCTCGTAGGCCTCCGGCATCAGCGTGTCCGCGAGGGACGCGAGCACGGCCCCCGCGGCGAAAGCCAGCGGCAGCGAGATCGTCTGCGGGTCGGAGCCCGACAGCGGCCCGGCGCCGACGACGACGGCGGCCACCAGCAGCAGCCCGCACACGACCCACAGCCCGATGATGGCCGCCGGGGAGCGGCCCTGCTCCCGCATCGAGGCGCTGCCGACCAGCGCCTCGGGGAAGTTGGACACGAAGATGGCGGCGAGCAGCGCCAGGCCGCCCGTGCCCTCCCCGAGCGAGACCCCGAGCGCCACGTTCTCGGGCACGCCGTCGAGGGTGACGGCGGCGAGCAGCGCCAGGCCCGCGGCGCCGCGGGTGGAGGCAGCCGTCGGCCCGCGCTCCCGGGCCGCGGCGTCGGTGTCGAGCTTGGCGCTGCCTGCGTACTCGTCGGCCGGCACGCTCTCGCGGGTCGCCGCCCGCGGCGCGGCCGCCCGCTCTCCGGCCTGCGCCCACCGGTCCAGCAGCGCGCTGATGGCCGTGAAGACGACGGCGCCCGCCAGCAGGCCCAGGGCGGCCCGCAAGATGCCGCCGACCTCGTGGGCGTCCTCGAAGAGCTCGAAGGCCAGCGCGGTGACCAGTGCGCCGGCGGCGAAGGAGAGCAGGACGGCGAGCACGCGCTTGGGCAGGTTGATCCACACGCCGGCGACCGAGCCCAGCAGCAGGGCGCTGGAGGCCACGGCACCGAACAGCAGGGACTGGCCCACGGCACCAGGGAACCGCGTCGAGCGCGGGCGCGCATCCGGGCTGCGAGGGTGGTGCCGGCTCCGCGCCGGGCGTCGTGCCCGGGCGGCGGGACGCCTACCGCCCGCCGGGGTTACGCAGCGGCGAGGTCGAGCTCGTAGCGGTTGCCCACCGGGGTGAACCCGATGCGGGAGTAGTACGGCTCACGCATGCCCGGCGCGGTGACGACCTTCCGGTAGCCCGCCTCGCGCAAGACGTCGGAGGAGTGGAAGACGAACTCGCCGGGCGTGAGGTCGCGGTACTTCTCGGTGACGTAGTCCAGGTCCACCTGGGCCACCCCGTCCCCGGCGTCGTGCAGCAGGACGTAGCCGACGTTCTCGTCGCCGCGCACGATGACGTACGCCTCCCCGCCGCGCGCCGGGCCGGTGAAGCCGGGGGTGAACCGCGCGATGTCGGCGCGGTGCTGGCCGAGCAGGTGCCGCAGGTACTCCCCCGCCGGGTCGACCCGCACGACGGCGTAGGTGGCGCCGGAGTGCCGGGTCCCGAGCAGCCGGTAGATGTGGAAGGTCTGCACCCCGGCGAGGACGACGTTCAGGGCCATCACCGGCCACACGCCCAGGACCCCGTTGTACAGGACCATGATCAGGCAGCCGGCGAGGTTGATGACCCGCAGCCGCAGGATCCGCTGCTGCATCATCGACAGCACGACGACGGCGGACCCGATCCACCCGACGATCTCGAGCACCGGCACGGCACACCTCCTGAGGTCGCCCGGATCATCCCACGCCCGGAGGGAGGGTCACGCACCGCCGTCCGCCCGTCCCGGCGCCCCCACCCGCCTCCCCGCGGAACCGCCGTCACCGCATGCCGGCCGCTGCCGTCTGCGCAACCTCCGACACATCCGGACGGCGTGCGGCCACGGCGCCGGAGGGCTGCTCGCGCGGCGTGACATCCCTCACATCCAGGCGACGGTTCTCGTCCTGCCGCTGTGGGCGGCTCATGCCAACCTTGGCAGATGCAGATATGGCCGGGACGCCCCTATCCCCTCGGCGCCACGTTCGACGGTACTGGCACCAACTTCGCCCTCTTCTCCAGCGTCGCCGAGCGCGTCGAGCTCTGCCTGCTCGACGACGACGACGTCGAGACCCGCGTCGAGCTCACCGAGGTCGACGGCTACGTCTGGCACGGGTACCTGCCCGGCGCCCAGCCCGGACAGCGGTACGGGTACCGCGTGCACGGCCCGTACGACCCCGCGCAGGGCCTGAGGTGCGACCCCTCCAAGCTCCTCCTCGACCCCTACGCGAAGGCGATCGACGGGCAGATCGACGGCGACGCCTCCCTGTTCTCCTACCGGTTCGACAACCCCGAGGAGCGCAACACCGACGACTCGCTGGGCCACACCATGACCTCCGTCGTGGTCAACCCCTACTTCGACTGGGGCTACGACCGGCCGCCGGACCGGGACTACCACGAGTCCGTCATCTACGAGGCCCACGTCAAGGGCATGACCCAGCGCCACCCCGAGATCCCGGAGGAGCTGCGCGGGACGTACGCCGGCATGGCGCACCCTGCGATCGTGCAGCACCTGAGCGACCTGGGGATCACCGCCCTCGAGCTGATGCCCGTGCACCAGTTCGTCAACGACCCGCACCTGCAGGGCAAGGGGCTGAGCAACTACTGGGGCTACAACTCGATCGGCTTCTTCGCGCCGCACAACGGCTACGCCGCCTACGGCACCCGCGGCGAGCAGGTCCAGGAGTTCAAGAGCCTCGTCAAGGCGATGCACGAGGCCGGCATCGAGGTCATCCTCGACGTCGTGTACAACCACACCGCCGAGGGCAACCACATGGGGCCCACGCTCTCCTTCCGCGGCATCGACAACACCTCCTACTACCGCCTGGTCGAGGGCGACGAGGCCCACTACTTCGACACGACGGGCACCGGCAACTCCCTGCTCATGCGCTCGCCGCACACCCTGCAGCTCATCACCGACTCGCTGCGGTACTGGGTGGAGGAGATGCACGTCGACGGCTTCCGCTTCGACCTCGCCTCGACCCTCGCCCGCGAGCTGCACGCCGTGGACCGGCTCTCGTCCTTCTTCGACATCGTCCAGCAGGACCCCGTGATCTCCCAGGTCAAGCTGATCGCCGAGCCGTGGGACGTCGGCGAGGGCGGGTACCAGGTGGGCGGCTTCCCGCCCCTGTGGACCGAGTGGAACGGCCAGTACCGCGACACCGTGCGCGACTTCTGGCGGGGCGAGCCCTCCACCCTCGCCGAGTTCGCCAGCCGCATCACCGGCTCCTCGGACCTGTACGAGCACACCGGCCGGCGCCCCGTGGCCTCCATCAACTTCGTCACCGCGCACGACGGGTTCACCCTGCGCGACCTCGTCAGCTACAACGAGAAGCACAACGAGGCCAACGGCGAGGGCGGCGCGGACGGCGAGTCGCACAACCGCTCCTGGAACTGCGGCGCCGAGGGCCCCACCGACGACCCGAAGGTCAACCGGCTCCGCGCCCGGCAGCAGCGCAACTTCCTGACCACCTTGCTCATCAGCCAGGGCGTGCCGATGATCGCCCACGGCGACGAGCTCGGCCGCACCCAGGAGGGCAACAACAACGTCTACTGCCAGGACAACGAGCTCAGCTGGGTCGACTGGGACCTCGACGAGGACCAGGCGAGCCTGCTGGAGTTCACCCGCAAGCTGGTGGCGCTGCGCCGGGACCACCCGGTGCTGCGCCGCCGCCGGTTCTTCGCCGGGTCCCCGCAGCACGGCGGGGAGTCCGAGCTCGGCGACATCGAGTGGCTCACCCCGGGCGGGGAGCACATGTCCGACGAGGACTGGGACCTCTCCTACGCCCGCTCCCTCATGGTTTTCCTCAACGGCCAGGCCATCCCCGAGCCCGGGGCCCGGGGCGAGCGGATCGTCGACGACGACCTGCTGCTGCTGCTCAACGCCGACGCCAGGGCGATCGACTTCACCCTCCCGGGCGCCGACTTCGGCGCGCGCTGGGAGCACGTGCTCGACACCAGCAGCAGGCGGGCCGCGGGCCGGCGGTTCGCGGCGGGCGCGCGGGTGCGGGTCGAGGGACGCAGCGTGCTGGTGCTGCTCTCCCCGCGGGAGGAGGAGCAGTGACCGCGCCGTCGACCGCCGGACCGGGCCAGGCGCACCTGCCGGGGAAGGGCAGGCGCCTGCCCGTCAGCACCTACCGCCTCCAGCTCGGCCCGGACCTCACGTTCGCCCGGGCGGAGGCGGCCCTGCCCTACCTGGACTCCCTCGGCGTCACGGACCTGTACCTCTCCCCCGTGCTCCAGGCGGCGCCCGGCTCGACGCACGGCTACGACGTCGTCGACCACAGCCGGATCAGCGACGTGATGGGCGGCCGGGAGGGGCTGGAGTCCCTCGCCGCGGCGGCCCACGCCCGCGGCATGGGGGTCGTGGTCGACGTGGTGCCCAACCACATGGCCGTCCCCACCCCGGCCTGGCACAACCGGGCGCTGTGGTCGGTGCTCGGCCACGGCCCGGAGTCGCCGTTTGCCCGCTGGTTCGACATCGACCTGGAGGACTCCGACGACGGGGTGCTCATGCCCGTCCTCGGCGGGCGCATCGGTGACGTGCTGGCCTCCGGCGAGCTCGCGCTGGACCACATGGTCGTGCCGACCGACCCCGACGCCGGCGAGCAGCCCGTGCTGCGGTACTACGACCACGTCTTCCCGGTCCGGCCGGAGACCGCGGACCTACCGCTGGCCGAGCTCGTCGACCGGCAGCACTACCGGCTCGCCTACTGGCGGGTGGCGGACGAGGAGCTGAACTACCGGCGGTTCTTCGACGTCGGCACCCTCGCCGCGGTGCGGGTGGAGGACCCCGAGGTCTTCGACGCCACCCACGCCCTGCTGCTCGAGCTGCACGCCGCGGGCGTGGTCGACGGCTTCCGCATCGACCACCCCGACGGCCTCGCCGACCCGCGTGGTTACCTGCGCCGGCTGCACGAGGCCACCGGCGGGGCGTGGATCGTCGCGGAGAAGATCCTCGAGGCGGACGAGGAGCTGCCCGCAGACTGGCCGGTGGCCGGCACCACCGGCTACGACGCCGCCTGGCGGCTGCACGCCCTGCAGGTGGACCCCGCCGGGTCCGCCACCCTGGCAGCGCTGCAGCACGAGCTGACCGGCGAGGCCGCGAACCTCTCCGCGGTGGTCGAGGACGCCAAGCGGCAGATCGTCGAGACGTCGCTGTACGCCGAGGTGCACCGCCTCAGCACGCTGCTCGCCGACATCTGCCACGACGACGTGCGGCTGCGGGACCACACCTTCCGCTCGCTGCGCGACTGCGTCGTCGAGCTGCTCGTCGCGTTCGACCGCTACCGCGCCTACATCGTCCCCGGCGAGCCCGCGCCGCCGGCGAGCGAGCGCACCCTGCGCGAGGCGGCCGAGGTGGCCCGCACCCGGCTCGAGCCCGACCGGCACGACACCCTCGACGTCGTCGTCGGCCTCCTGCTCGGCGCCGAGGCGGGCAGCGCCGGCCGCACGCACGAGGCCCGCCGCGCCGAGCTCATGGTGCGCTTCCCGCAGGTGTGCGGGGCGGTCATGGCCAAGGGCGTGGAGGACACCGCGTTCTACCGGTGGACCCACCTGGTCAGCCTGTGCGAGGTGGGCGGCGCGCCAGACCGCTTCGGCGTCGACCCCGACGAGCTGCACGGCTGGGCCGCCCGCACCGGCGCCGCGTGGCCGGCGACCATGACGGCCGGGTCCACGCACGACACCAAGCGGGGCGAGGATGTGCGCTCGCGCATCGGCGTGCTGGCGGAGTTCGCCCAGGAGTGGGCGGCCCTCGTGCGGTCGCTGCGCGAGGCCACCGCCGACATCCGTCCCGCGGACCTGGACGGGCGCACCGAGAACCTGCTGTGGCAGACCCTCGCCGGGACGTGGAGCCCGGCCGGCCCCGTCGAGCCGGACCGGCTGCGGGCGTACCTGACGAAGGCGGCCCGCGAGCAGAAGTCCTGGACCACCTGGACGGCGCCCGACACCGCGCGGGAGGAGGCGATGCTCGGCTACGCCGAGGCGCTGCTGGAGCACCCGGCGGTGGTGACGGCGTTCGAGGGCTGGGTCGCCCGCACCGCCGACGCGGTGCGCCGCTCGGTGCTGGGCACCAAGCTGCTCCAGCTGACGGTGCTCGGCGTCGCCGACGTCTACCAGGGCACCGAGATCACCCAGACCTCGCTCGTCGACCCCGACAACCGCCGCCCCGTGGACTTCGCCGCCCTCGCCGACCGGCTCGCGGCGCTCGACGGCGGCGCGCGCCCGGGCGGCCTGGACGACGAGAAGCTGGCGGTCACGGCCGCGGCGCTGCGCCTGCGCCGCGACCGCCCGGACGCCTTCGTCGGCACCGGCGCGGGCTACGAGCCGCTGCCGACCACCACCGGGCACGCCGTCGCGCTGGCCCGCACGGACGCCGAGGGGCCGCGGGTGGTCGCGGTGGTCACGCGCCTGTGGGCCTCGACGACGGCGACGCAGGCGCTGCCGGAGGCGGCCGTCGTCCTGCCCGAGGGCGCCTGGCGGGACGTGCTGACGGGTGCCACGGTGCCCGGCGGCTCGCGCCGGCTCGGGGACCTGCTCGCCGCCCACCCCGTCGCGCTGCTGGAGAGGATCGGATGAGGAATTCCTTCCCCGAGGTCTGGGCGCCGGCCGCGTCGGCCGTCGAGCTCGTGCTGCCCGCGTCCGGACGGCGGGAGCCGATGGAGGCCGCCGAGGGCGGCTGGTGGCGCGCGCGGCACGAGCTCGCGCCGGGCACGGACTACGCGTTCGCGCTCGACGGGGGGCCGTCCCTGCCCGACCCGCGCAGCGCCTGGCAGCCCCGCGGCGTCCACGGCCCCTCCCGCACCTTCGACCCCACCGCCCACGAGTGGGCCGACGGCGGCTGGGCCGGGCGCTCCAGCCTGGGAGCGGTGATCTACGAGCTGCACGTCGGCACGTTCACGCCCGAGGGCACCCTCGACGCCGCCGTGGCGCGGCTGGACCACCTCGCCGACCTGGGCGTGGACATGGTCGAGCTCATGCCCGTGGCGGCCTTCCCCGGCGCGGCCGGCTGGGGCTACGACGGCGTGGCGCTGTACGCGGTGCACGAGGCCTACGGCGGCCCGGCGGCGCTGCAGCGCTTCGTCGACGCCGCGCACGGTCGCGGGATCGCGGTCTGCCTCGACGTCGTCTACAACCACCTCGGCCCGTCCGGGAACTACCTGGGCAGCTTCGGCCCGTACTTCACCGACCGGCACTCCACGCCGTGGGGCGCGGCGGTCAACCTCGACGGCGACGACGCGGCGGAGGTGCGCGCGTTCGTGGTGGACAACGCGCTGCGCTGGCTGCGGGACTTCCACGTCGACGCCCTGCGCCTGGACGCGGTGCACGCCCTGGTGGACGACTCGCCGCGGCACGTCCTCGCGGAGCTGTCCGACGCCGTCGCCGCCCTCGAGCGCGAGGTCGGCCGGCCGCTGTCGCTCATCGCCGAGTCGGACCTCAACGACGCCCGCATGGTCACGCCCACCTCCGCCGGCGGGTTCGGCATGACGGCCCAGTGGGACGACGACGTGCACCACGCCCTGCACGCGCTGGTCACCGGGGAGCGGCACGGGTACTACGTCGACTTCGGCGGCCCCGGGACCCTCGCCAAGGCGCTGCGGGAGGTGTTCGTCCACGACGGCACCTACTCCACCTTCCGCGGGAAGGACTGGGGCGCGCCGGTGCCGCCGGACGTCGACGCCCGCCGTTTCGTCGTCTTCTCCCAGGATCACGACCAGGTGGGCAACCGGGCGCTGGGCGACCGGCCGAGCCGGGTGCTCACCCCCGGCCAGCTCGCGGGCAGCGCGGCGGTGGTCCTGCTCGGGCCCTACACACCGATGCTCTTCATGGGCGAGGAATGGGGCGCGACCACCCCGTTCCAGTACTTCACCGACCACGAGCCCGAGCTCGGCGAGCTCGTGCGGCAGGGGCGGCAGAAGGAGTTCGGCACGCACGGGTGGGCCGAGCTCTACGGCGGCGAGGTCGCCGTGCCGGACCCGCAGGACCCGGGGACGGTGGCCGCCTCCCGGCTGGACTGGGCGGAGCGGGACGCGCCCGAGCACGCCAGGCTTCTGGAGTTCTACCGCGGCCTGATCAGCCTGCGCCACGAGGTCCCGGACATCGCCTCCGGGGACCGGTCGGCCACCGCCGTCGAGGTCGCGGAGGACGGCGCCTGGCTGCTGCTCCGCCGCGGCGGGCTCGCCGTCGTCGTCGGCCTGAGCGACGCCGCCGTGACGGTGCCGCTGGCCGAGGACGACGGCCCCGACCCCGAGCTGCTGCTCTCCTGGGGCGAGGCGGGCCTGGCCGGCGACGGCGCGCGCGGCGTGCGGCTCGAGGGCCACTGCGTCGCCGTCGTGCGGGGCTGACCGCCGCGCGGCCGCGTCACGGGCCGGGCTCTCGCGGCGGCACGGCCCGGCGACCTGCTGCGGCTGCGTGGCCGCGCCCTCAGGCCGTGAGCAGGTGCCGGGCGTGGCCGTCCCAGTGGGTGTGCACCGCCACCGCGGGCGTGCCCTCGGACCGGAGGATCTCGTACTCGTCGGCGCACGGCACCTGCGGGTAGGTCACCCACAGGTTGTGCGCCGTCATGCAGAAGTCGAGGTCCAGCCGCACCAGCAGGCCCATGAGCTCGCCGATGGTGGGCTCGTCGACCTTGGCGAAGGCGTCGTCGAGCAGCACCAGCCGTAGCGCCCGGTCGCCCAGCCCCGACAGGTACGCGTCCGCGGCGGCGAAGAGGGTGACGTAGCTGACGAACCGGGTCTCGCCCTGGGAGAGCTTCGCCCGGCCGCGCAGCTCCCGGCGGTCCTGCGGGCCTGGCCCGAGGATCGTCACCCGCATGTGGTGCCAGGCGCGGTAGTCCAGCGCGTTCTTCAGGTGCTGGGCGTAGCCGGCCGTCTCGTCGAGGGCGAACTGCTCCTCGACCAGCTCGCGCAGCAGGGTGGTCAGCTCGTCGGTCCGGTCCTCCTCCCCCGGCGCCGCGGCGACGAGCTCGCGGATGCGGTGCACGCGGCTGCCCTCGGGCGCGTCGAGCACCCAGGCCAGCCGGACGCCGATGCCGTGGGAGGTGCTGATGCTGCGCAGGCTCTCGTTCATCGCCGCCACCAGCTGCTCCGACTGCGCGAGCCGGCGGCGCAGCTCCTCGCCCACCCCGCCGAGGACGAAGTTGGTGAAGACCTCGTGCTCCCGGCCGGTGAGCGCCTCCCGGGCGCGTGCCACGCGGTCCCGCAGCTGCCCGGCGGCCCGGGCGACGGGCAGCCGGCCGGCGCCGTCGACCAGCTCCACGAGGTGCACGTCCTCGGTCACGGTGTGCAGCACGTCGACGCCGCCCTGCAGCGCGGCCTCGAGCTTCTGGCGGGCGCGCATGAGCGCGTTGACGTCGGCGGTGCCGGCCCCGGCGACCGCGTCGCGCACGACGGCGGCCGCCTCCTCTGCCCCTGCCGGCGTCACCGGGTCGGCGGCGGCCAGCGCGGGCGGCTCGGCCTCCGTGTCGCCGGTGGCGGCGGCGAGCAGCCCGGGCAGGGCGACCAGCCGGCGCAGCCGGTCCACCGCGGCGGCGAGCTGCCGCTGCGCCGCCGCGGCGGCGTCGGCGGCCGTCTCGGCGTCCCGGCGGGCGACGGCCTGCTCCTCGCCGAGCCGCTGGGCCGCCTCGCGGGCGGCGGCCAGCTCCCTGCGGGCGCGGGCGTGGGACTCCTCGGCCGCGTGCAGCCGCCGGCGGACCTCGTCCGCCTCCTGGCCGAGGTTCTCCTGCAGCGCGGCGACCTCCGCCTGCTCGCGGTGCCACTCGGCCCAGGCGTCCTCGGCGCGCCGCTCGGCGGCCTCGCGCTTGGTCCGGTACGCCTCCAGCCGCTGAAGCGTCTCCGCGTGGCGGCGCCACCGGCCGGCCAGGGTCAGCAGGGCCGCGGCACCGCGGGCGCAGAGATCCTGGGCGGAGCGGGCCGTCTCGCGGACGGCGCGCAGGCCGTCGGCGTCGTGCGGCAGCCCGGACCGGTCGCACAGGTCGCGGTGGGTGCGCTCCTGCTCCTGCGACGCCCCGTGCAGGGCGACGGCGCGCTCACGCAGCCGGGTGGCGTCGGCGCGGCTGCGGCCGGCCTGCCGGCCCGCCTCACGGGCGAGGGTGCGGGCCCGCGCGAGCGGCGCCGTCGACGGCGCGCCGCGCACGTGCTCGGTGAGCTCGGCGCGGGCGGTGCGCAGCCGCTCGCGCGCCCCGGCCCGGTCGGCCGCCCGCTCGTCCAGCTCGGCGAGGGCGCCGTCGAGCTCGCGCAGCCGGGCGGCCCGGGCCGCCTCGCGCGCCGCGGTGCCGACGTGCCGGGCGGCGGGTGCGGTGTGCTTGCCGCGCAGCGGGCCGTTGCCCCAGGACCCGTCCACGTCCACCCACGTCACGTGGCTGTCCCTGCCCAGCCCGATCCGGGCCAGGACGGTCGTGACGGCGGTCGCCGGCACGGGCCCGGCCGTGTCGGGCACGAGCGCGGCGCGCAGGGGCGCCTGGGCCGGCGGGGCGGCGGGCACGAGGAGGGTCTGGCCGTCCCCGGCGCGCAGGGAGCCGTCCGGGCCGACCCCGGCGGCCAGGAGCCCGGAGGCGAGCAGCGCCGCCTCGAGGCCGGCCCGCTCGTCCTCGGTCAGGCCCTCGGCGAAGTCGACGGCCCGCCACAGCGGGACCGTGCCCTCGGGCAGCGCGCCCGCCCACGGGGCCCCCGGCGGCTCGGGGTCGCGGGCCTGGAGCAGCCCGCGCCGCTCGGCCCCGTGGCGGCTGCGGGTCGCCGCGTCGTCCTTCTCGGCCGTGTCGAGCCCCGCCGCGGTGCGGGCGAGCTCGTCCCGGGCCCGCTCGGCCGCCTCGGTGGCGGCGCGGTCGAGCTCGCGCAGCGAGGGCGCGTCGGTCTCGTCGGGGTCCTCCCCGGGGGCGCCGCCGTCGGTGAGCCGTCCCACGGGGCCGGCGGCCCAGTCGACCTCGCCGAGCAGCTCCCGGGTGCGCGGCAGGGCCGTCCACGCCGACCAGGCCTCGGCGAGCTCGCCGGCGGCGCGGTCGCGTTCCGCGGTCCGCTCCCGCGCCGTGACCTCGTCGGCGTCGGCGCGCCCGTCGGCGTCGGCGGCGGCGTGCTCAGCCTGGGCCGCCTCGGCGCGGGCGCGCGCCACGTCCTCCACGCCGCGCAGCCGGTTCCCGGCCTCGCCGGCACGGGCGCCCGCCGCGGCGGCCACCTCGCGCACGCGGGCGGCCGCCTGCTCCAGCCCGTCCGCGTCCGCCGCGACGACCAGCGGCACCGGGCGTTCGAGCCGGGCGGGCGCGCCTTCGAGGTCGGTGCGCACGGGCTCGCTCAGCGCCGCGGCGGGTCGCAGGTCCGTCGCCGGGACCGTGGGCAGCGCGTCCGCGAGGTGCGCGCCCGCCAGGCCGTCGCGGGCCGCGGCGAGCGTGCCGGCGGCCTCGGCCGACTCCGCGGCGATCTCCCGGGCCAGGTCGTCCGCGCCCGCGACCGCGTCGGCCTCGGCCTGCCGGGCGTCCTCGGCGGCCGCCAGCTGGGACCGGGCGTGCTGGGCGAGGGTGGCGACGTTGCGGTCGCGCAGCACGAGGTCGCGGCCGGCGCGGTAGGCCGCCGAGTCCTTCACGCCGGCGACGGCCGCGGCGAGCTCGTCGACCTCGGTGCTCAGCGCGGTCACTGCGGCCTCCGCCTCGGCGTGCCGGGTGGCGAGCTCCTCGCCGCGCGCGGCGCCGTCCCGTGCGGCGGCGGCCGCCCGTTCCGCCTCCCGCGCCGCGGCCTGGGTCTGCGCGGCCGCCCCGCCGAGGGTGGCGGCCGCGTACCGGCCGTAGGTGTCGAGGAACGTGGTCACGTGCTCGAGCGCGGTGGCGAGGCGGCGCTGGGACTCGCGCGACTCTGAGAGGTCGTCCAGGCGGCCGCCCGCGTCGTCGAGCGTCGCCTCCGACAGCGGCGGGAGGGCGTCGGCGAGGATCCGCGGGAGGTGGCCCTCCTCGATCCGGTTCCCCACGTCCGGCGAGCGGAGCGTGCGGATGAGCTGCAGCAGGCCGTCGTAGCGCTCCCCGGCTCCGGGGCCGGTGAGGCCGAACACCACCGACCGCACCCGCTCGCGGTGGGCCTCCGGGTTGTCGGTGACCCGGTCGGCGCCCACCAGCTCGGTCAGCCGCTCCCGGGACATGGGCTGGCGGTCGGCGTCCAGCAGCTCCAGCTCGCGGCCCACCCGCAGGGGGGTGGTGAAGTACCAGACCCGCGCGTCGCCCGAGCTGGCGGACCAGCGCACGAGCGCGCCGAGGGTGAGGTGCTCGGGGCCGGCGCCGTCGACGTGGCGCAGCAGCTCCAGCCACAGGTAGCCGAGCCGGTTGCCCTGGCCCTCCGCGCCGACCTTCATGAGCTCGTCGAGGCGGACCTTGCCCGAGCCGGTGGAGTCCATCCGGCGCCGGTCGGCGTCGAGGAGGAAGGGCAGCAGCATCTCCAGGGCCCGGCTCTTGCCGGAGCCGTTGGTCCCGCGCAGGATCATCCGGCCGCCGGAGAAGTCGAAGGTCTCGGCGTAGTAGTGCCACACGTTGACGATCCCGGCCCGGTGCAGCCGCCAGCGGTACGGGTGGTCCTTCGCCGCGCCTGGCGCGGTCGGCTGCTCGGTCATCGGTTCTCCTCGAGGGACGTCAAGAGGCTGTCCTGCTGCGGGTCGTCGGCGGGCACGGGCCGGGCAGCCGGGCGGCGGGGCGCGCGCTGGGGCTCGGGCTGGTACCTGGCGCACGCCGGGTGGAGCACGAGCCCGGCGGGCGTGCCGCGGGCCAGGCCCACGGCCTCGAGCCGGGCGACGACCTCCGCCTGGAGCAGCGCCGGGTCGGCGGCGTAGGCCTCGCCGAACGTGGAGCCGTACTGCTCGACGAGCAGGTGCACGGCGTCCACGACCGCCGGCCACGGGGCCAGGGCTCCGGGCACCGCGCGGCCGTCGACGACGGCGGTGGACCCCGGCCCGGCGTCCAGGTCGTCGACGAGGGCGTTGACGAGCAGGAGCGCGACGTGGGAGACCGTGCCCTGGCCCGGGAAGGGGAGGTCGGTGACCTCGCCGGCGACGTCGTAGGCCAGGGCGCCCTCCTGACGGACCTCGAGGGTGAGGCCGAAGGAGTCCGCCAGGGAGCGGGACAGCGCGGCCCGCTCGCGGGAGAGGACCACCTGCTCGGCCTCCGTGAGGTCCTCCCGCCGCACCAAGGGGTCCTCCACGAGGCGGCGGCGCAGGGTCCGCCGGGGCGTCTCGAGACCGAGGTCGTCGGCGGCGGGCTCGCCCAGGAGGTCCTGGGCGGAGCGGACGTCGCGGAGCGGGCGCGCGAGCAGGTGCGGCAGCAGCGCGCGGTTGACGTCGAGCAGCGCCTCGTCGTGCCGGTCGCCCCAGCCCGCGACCGTGCCGTCGGTCTCCGTGAGCACGCCCCAGTCGATGAGCAGCGCGACGGCCTGGACGAGGTGGCGGCGGTCGGCGAGCGTGTCGTCGACCGTCACGCCGGCCGCCGCGGCGTCCGCGCGGACCTGCTCCACCAGGACGCTGAGCAGCACCTGCTCCGCGCTGCCGGGCGCGAGGAGACCGGCGCAGACGAGCGCGAGGTAGGTGTAGGTGCGGGGCGCGAAGGGCTGGCCGCCCGCCCGTCGCCAGGCCGGGCGCACCGGCGCGTCCGGTGCCAGGCCGTGCTTGACGAGCCGGGCGAAGCCGGACTCGACCACCAGCCGGTAGCCCAGGGCGGCGGCGAACGTCTGCCGCAGCGCCGGGGCGTGCCGCCGGACCAGCTCGAGCTCCTCCTGGTGGCGGCCGCGGGTGAGCACCGGGGCGCGCAGCAGGGCCCGCGCCGCCTCGCGCCGCTCGGCCGCGTCCAGCTCCGCGGTGCGGGCGGTCACGCCGGCACCTCCTGGCGGGCGGCCGTCGGTGCCGCCGTGAGCACGAGCCCGTGCACGGTGAGCGCGCCGTCCGGGGTGTGCAGGACGGTGCGCCCGGCCGGGTCGGGCCGGGCGGCGAGCTCGAGCCCCAGGTCGGTGTCGGTGGACGTCGCGGGGCCGTCGAGCTGGGGGTGCTGGCCGAGGAGGCGCGTGAGCCGGCCGAGGAGCAGGTTCAGGGCGGGCCGGGAGAGCCGGGCGCCGTCGAGGTCGCCGGCGGTGACGAGCTCGTCCACGGCCGTGGCCCGCGCGTCGGCCTCCTCCTCGGCCTGGGCGAGCAGCCGCTCGCGGTCCAGCCCGGGGTCGGGCACCGAGGCCGTGCGCCCGCGCGCGCTGCGGTCGCCGCGCTCGCGCAGGCTGATCGGCACCTCCACCGGGGTGGCGGACCACCAGGACGTCGTGGCGCCGTCGCGCGGGTCCGGCTCCTCCGGGCCGCCCAGCAGGTGCCGGCTCGGGAAGGTGCCGAAGGCCGCCGCGTACAGGCGGTGGGCGTCCTCCGGCTCGGCTGCGTCGAACCAGGTGGCGAGCTTGAGCAGGTCGGCCCGGCGGCTGACGCCGGTCCCGGCGCCGGCGAGCATCCGCTTGGCGTTGGCCAGGAGCTGCCCGAGGGCCTGGTCGGCGGCCATCCGCAGGGTCTGAGGCCCCGAGCGGCCGTCCGTGCCGACGTACCAGGCGCGGATCTGCTCCCAGTCCTCCCGCGTGCGGCCGGGCAGCCGCTCGGTGCGCGAGTCCGGCGCCTGCAGCGTGGGGAGGGTCGCGAGGGCGGCGAGGAGGTCGTCGAGGTAGGGCGCGAGCTCGGAGAACCGTCGCGCGACGACGGGCGCGTGGTGGGCGACGTCCGCGGTCAGCATGTCGATGTAGTCCAGGAGCAGGCCCTTGAACTGCTGGTACTCCTCACCGGCGAGGTCGTAGCGGGTCAGGACCGTGTTCACGTAGGCGTAGAAGTCGCGGACGCTGTCCGAGAAGAGCCGCTGGTTGTTGAACACCGAGGTGACGTCGCCCGAGAGCGCCTCGGCGTCGGCGGGCCTGGCCGGGGTGGCGGCGCGCAGGCGGCCGGTGAGGCGCTCGAGGGTCTCCGCGGTGACGCCGAGGAGCTCGCGGGCCACCTCGCGGGCGCCGTCGCCGGCGGCGAGGAGGGCCTCCGCCTCGCGGTGGACCCGGACGCCGAGCTTCGACGCCTGGTAGCGGGCGCGGGAGCGGACGTAGTCGTGGACCGTGGCGACGCGGGCGTCCCGGATGCCGCGGACGAGGTTGCCCCAACGTTCGAGCTGCTCGCACCGCGCGGTGACGTCGTCCACGGACAGGACCACGCCGGCGCCGGCGAGCCCGGCGCTGACCTCCGCCGCGGAGAGGTCCGCGAGGAGCGTGCCGGTGAACAGGCCCATGATGGCGCGGTACTCGCCGGCGAGGTCGGTGGTGAGGTACCGGAAGAGATCGGTGCGTGCCGGTTGCTGCTGGGCCGGCCGCTCGGGGACCCCCGTCCGCGCTGTCTCGCTCACCCGCCGCCTCTCCTGTCCGTGCCGCCCCGGCGCGCCGGGCCGGTCATCCGTGTGCCGGTCGTTCCCCGGCTCGGTCATCCGTGTGCCGGTCACCCCGGTGCCTGCCGCCGCCGGCCCTGCCTGGGTCCGTGCTTGGGTGCGCCAGGAGCGCCGAGGGTGTTCGCCAGCCCGGTGCGCCGCGCGGGCGCCGGGCTCGTGGCAGGCCTACACCTTAGGCGGCGCGCAGGCCGGGGCCCGGCGCCGACCCGCGCGACGTGGGCCACAGCCTCACTGGTAGTAGATGCCGATGCGGCGGCCGCCGATGACCTCGACGGTGACGTCCATGTCGTAGATGGCGCGCAGCCGCTCGGGGGTGATGATGTCCTGCGGGCCGCCCTGGCACAGCACCTTGCCGTCCCTCATGGCGACGATGTGGTCGGAGTAGCAGGAGGCGAAGTTGATGTCGTGCACGACGACGACGACGGTCTTGCCCAGGTCGTCGGCGGTGCGGCGCAGCAGCTGCATCATGGCCACCGCGTGCTTCATGTCCAGGTTGTTCAGCGGCTCGTCCATGAGCACGTAGTCGGTGTCCTGGCACAGCACCATGGCCACGAACGCGCGCTGGCGCTGCCCGCCGGAGAGCTCGTCGAGGAACCGCCCGGCCAGCGGGCCCAGGTCCAGGTAGTCCATCGCGGCGGCGATGTGGCGGCGGTCGTCGGCCGTCAGCCGGCCCCGGGTGTGCGGGTAGCGGCCGAAGGCGACCAGGTCCTGCACGGTCAGGCGCACCGCCAGGTGGTTGTCCTGGCGCAGGATGGACAGCCGCCTGGCCAGCTCCGCCGAGGGGGTGCGGGCCACGTCCAGCCCGTCGACGGACACGGTGCCGCCGTCCATCCGCAGCAGCCTCGCGATCATGCCCAGCACGGTGGACTTCCCGGCCCCGTTCGCCCCGATGATCGACGTCACCCCGCCGGCCGGCAGCGACAACGACACGTCGTCCACGACCACCGCGGCGCCGTAGCGCTTGGTCAGCGCGTGGGTCTCGATCACCGCTTGGCCCCTCGCATCAGCAGGGCGATGAACACGATGCCTCCCAGGAACTCGATGATGACGGACAGCACGGTGTCCAGGCCGAACACGTGCTCGAGCACCGCCTGCCCGCCCACCAGGGTGATCACCGCCAGCAGGGCCGCGGCGGGCAGCACGACGGCGTGCCGGTGGCTGCCGGCGACCTGGTAGGCCAGGTTCGCCACCAGCAGCCCGAAGAAGGTGATCGGCCCGACCAGGGCGGTGGAGACCGACACCAGCAGCGCGCACGCGACCAGCACCGCCAGGGTGCGCCGGTGGTGGTCCACGCCCAGGGCGGCGGCGTTGTCCCGGCCCAGCAGCAGCACGTCCAGCTCCCGCCGCGCCGTCCACACCCACCCGCACGCCCCGGCCACCACGACCGCGCACACCGCCAGCAGGGCCGGGTCGACCGCGGTGAACGAGGCGAACAGCCGGTCCTGGACGACCAGGAACTCGTTGGGGTCGAGCACCCGCTGCCAGAACGCCGACAGCGACCGGAAGAACGTCCCGCACACGATCCCCACCAGCACCAGCAGGTACAGCGAGCGGCGCGCCCCGCCGAACAGCCACCGGAACAGCAGCGCCGAGAACACCAGCATCGCCGCGACCTCGAGCCCGAAGCGCGCCACCGGCGCCACGGCGATCACCGCCGTCGAGCCCAGCGCGAACACCGCCCCGGTCTGGATCAGCGCGTACAGCGCGTCGAAGCCCATGATCGCCGGGGTCAGGATCCGGTTCTCCGTCACCGTCTGGAACAGCACCGTCGAGACCGCGACCGCCACCCCCACCAGCACCATGGTCGCCAGCCGCCGCGCCCGCATCGGCCCCATCAGCGCCAACGCGTCCAGCGCCCCGAACGCGACGAAGAAGACCCCCACGGCCACCGCGGCCGCGCCCAGCACCGCCAGCCGCAACCCCGGCCCGGCGGGGTGCTGGCGCCCGCCCGGCCGGCCCGCCGGCCGGGTCGGCGCCGGCTCAGCGCGCATCGGCGGGCCGGCGCAGCAGCAGGTACAAGAACAGCCCGGCGCCCACCACGCCGACGACCACGCCGATCGGGATCTCCGCCGGGAAGATCACCAGGCGCCCGATCAGGTCGCACACCAGCACGAACCCCGCCCCGGCCAGCGCCACCCACGGCAGCGACCGGCGCAGATAGTCCCCCATCGCCAGGCTCACCAGGTTGGGCACCACCAGGCCCAGGAACGGCAGCGCGCCCACCACCACGACGACGACCGCCGAGGTCACCGCCACGATCGCCAGCCCCAGGGCCAGCACCCGCCGGTAGCTCAGCCCCAGGTTGGTGGTGAACTCCTCCCCCAGCCCCGCCACCGTGAACCGGTTCGCCGCCAGGTACGCGACCACCGCGCACGCGCCCACCACCCACAACAGCTCGTAGCGGCCCCGGACCATGCCGGAGAAGTCCCCGGTGGTCCAGGACGAGACCGCCTGGAGCAGGCCCGCGCGGTAGGCCACGAACGTCGAGACCGCCCCGACCACCCCGGAGAGCATCAGACCCACCAGCGGCACCACGACCACCGAACGCAGCCGGATCCGCCGCAAGATGCCCAGGAACAACGCCGTCCCCGCCAGCGCGAACACCGCCGCCACGCCCATCTTCCCCACCAGCGGCAGCCCCGGGGCCACGATCGTCACCACCAGCAGGCCCAGCACCGCCGACTCCGTGGTCCCCGCCGTGGAGGGCTCGACGAACTTGTTGCGCACCAGCAGCTGCATCACCAGCCCCACCACCGCCATCGCCGAGCCCGCCAGCACGATCGACAGCGTCCGCGGCACCCTCGACACCAGCAGCGTCTGCACCTGCTCCGCGCCCAGCTCACCCGTGAGCACGTCGACCGGGCTGAGGTCCGAGACGCCCACGAACAGGCTGACGGCGGCGAGCACCAGGACCGCGAGCAGACCACCGAGCAGCTGCAGCCGCTGCCAGCGCGCGCCGGGCCGGGCGAGGCTGCTGTGCCCGTGCCCCGGCCCGGACGCCTGCGGCAGGGACCTCCCCCGGACCTCCGGCGCACCGTCACGTCGCGCCGCGACGCCGGGCACGACGGCGACGTGCGCGGGCACGGCGGTCACCGCGGCTACGGCGGGCACAGCCGCGCCGGGCGCGGTGTCCTGGACACCACGCCCGGCGGCGGTGGGTGCGGCCGTCACTTGGCCAGGGCTCCGCCGATCTCGTCGAGCATGGCCTGGATGTTGTTCAGGCCGTGCATGACGACGTACCACCGCTCCCCGTCGAGGTAGACCACCTGGCCGGTCTGCCACGCCGTGGTCGCGGCGACCAGCTCGTTGTCCAGCACCTGCTCCGCGGCCTGCCCCGAGGGCTGCCCGATGGCGGCGTCACGGTCCACGGCGAAGATCCAGTCCGGGTTGACGTCCCGGATCAGCTCGAAGGAGACCACCTCCCCGTGCTGCGCGGCCGCCACGCCGGTCCGCGCCTCGGCCACGCCCAGGTCGGTGAAGATCGGCCCGTACCGCGACGCCGCCCCGTTGAGCGTGACCTCCCCGCCGGAGGTCTGCAGCACCATCCCGGTCCCCGCGGCCTCCCCGGCCGGGCGGATCTCCTCGACCTGCGCGTCGAGCTGCGCCACCAGCTCCTCGACCTCGGCCTCCTTGCCGAAGATCTCCCCGACCAGCGCCGCCGACCGCTCCGCCCCGGCCAGGCCCTCGGTGAACTCGTACGTCACGTCCACCGTGGGGAAGGCCTTGCTCAGCTCCGGATAGGCCGCCGCCGACCGGAAGCCGACCAGCACCAGGTCCGGGTCCAGCCGGGCGAGGGCCTCGTGGTCGGGCTCCTGCAGGGTGCCCACGTCGGCGAGGTCCGCCGACTCGTACTCGCCCAGGAACGAGGGCACCGACGCCTTCGGCACCCCCACGACCTCCTCCCCCAGGCCCAGCGCGTCGAGCGTGTCCAGCGTGCCCATGTCGAACACCACCACCCGCTGCGGGTCCGCCGGGATCTCGGTGGCGCCCTGCGCGTGCTCCACGGTCACCGTGCCCGCCTCAGTCTCGGCCTCGGCCGGGGAGTCGGAGGCGGTCGAGGACGAGCAGGCGGCGAGGGTGAGGGCCAGGGCGGTCGTGCCGACGGTGGCAACGGTTCCGCGGCGGGAGATCGGACGCACGAGGTCTCCAGGTATCAGTAGGGAGGATCACCTAACGAAGGTGACCCTAACCTACATATACGAAAGCGTCACGTGCCGTAATTAAGTTGTGGCGGTCGCCGCAGTGGGCTGGGCGGACCGTGTCGGTCACGCCACGGACGAAGGTCCGGGATACGGCGGCCGCGCCCTGACGGCAGGGATGGCGCGCCACCCTTCAGGCGCCCTGACGGGTCCCCGACCTCTCCGTCGGCTCAGGAGCCGCTGGCGGGCTTCCCGGCGTCCCCACCGGCAGCCGCTGCGGGCCTGCCCTGCGGGGCGCTCTCGCCGACGGCCGCACCGGCCTTGCCGGCGTCCGTGACCTCGCCACCGGCGCCCGCCTCGCCACCGGCGCCCGCCTCGCCACCGGCGCCCGCACCCGCCTCGCGACTAGCGTCCACACCCGCCGTGCCACCGGCGTCCGCTGCGACCTCCTTGGGGGCTGGCCGCAGCCGGGCGGCGAGCACCCGCGCGCGGCCGGGCGCCTCCCGGACGATGCCGACCGCGCCCCGCTTGGCGGCGAGGGCGACGACCAGGGCCCGGTACCAGGCGCGGTGCACGGGCACGTCCCAGGCGCCGTCGACCTCGGTGACCTCCTCGCTGAACTTGGTCTTGAAGTCGCGCACGCCGCTGAGCTGCGGGGCCCGGTCGGAGTCGATGCCCATGAGGTCGAGGACGCGCACGCCCGAGGCGCGCAGCGCCGTGGCCATGTGCCAGATCAGCAGGTCCGCGGCGCCGGAGCGGCGGCCCTCGGCGTTCGAGGCGGCGTAGTAGTAGCTGGCGTGGGCGCCGTGCACGGTGACGATGCCCCACGCGAGCGGCCGGCCTTCCCGGCGGGCGACGAAGATGCGGGCGTGCTTCCCGAGGGAGTCGAGCATCGTCCAGTAGACGTCCTCGTCGGAGATCCCGAACCCGTCCCGGCCGCTCGTCTCCACCAGCAGCTGGTACAGCTCGTGGAACCGCTCGCGGCTCAGTCCGGTCTCCTCGCCGGCGGTCATGGTGGTGTCGCGCAGCGCCTTGCGCACGTCGCGCCGCCCGCGCTTCTTCATCGAGGCGAGGATCTCCTCCTCCTCGCGGGCGAGGTCCAGCACGACCGTCCGGTCGAACGTCACCGTCTGCAGCAGCTCGTGCAGGTCGTCGGCGCGGTGCCGCGCGTGCAGGCGGACGAACGCCAGGCCACGGTCGGCGCGGCGCACGCCGGCGACGAGCGCCTCGCGGGCCGCCCGCTCCCGCGCCGGGGTCTGCTCGGCGAGCCACACCGGCCCGTGCTTGGCCCACAGGTACCGGAACCCGCGGCCGCGCATCTCGGTCAGGGAGACTAGCGCCAGCAGCTCCTCGCCCTCCCACAGGCCCAGCCGCCGCCACGGGCGGCGCCCCGGCACCGCCCGGTCGAAGGCGTCCCAGGCGGGCGCCTGCTCGAGCGGCAGCGGGACGTCGCCCGCCAGGCGCAGGTACGTCTCGTCGTCCAGGGGTCGGACCGTGACGGTCATGGAGCTCCTCTGCGGAAGGTCGTCGATGGGTCGGCGGCCGGGCGTGCTCAGAAGCCGGTGCCGGTGGGGCGCGGGTAGTACGTGCGCAGGGCGCGCACCTGGTTGACGCCGTGCAGCAGCCGGTACAGCGAGCGGCGGGGGTTGCGGTCGGCCGGGTAGTCGAGCGGGTGCACGGCGCGGCGGCGGCGCATCACCCCTCGCACCTTGGCCAGCAGCGCCTTGTCGGTGAGGTAGCGCGGCAGCACGAACGTCGGCACGTAGTGGAAGACCCCGGTCTCGGTGGCGAGCTCGGGGGCGTGCCGGCGGTGGTGCACCTGGTCCTCGACCATCACCCGCACCGGGTTCGCCCCTCCCACGTTGATGTAGTAGTTCGACCGGCCGATGCGCGGGTTGATGTCGAGCAGACGCGGGACGCCGTCGCGCGGGTCGATCTTCAGGTCGACGCTGGCGTAGCCGCGGTAGTCCACCGCCTGCAGCACCCGCCGGACGGTGGACACCAGCTCGGCGTCGTACTCGACGAGCGTGATCGCGGCGTTGCCCAGGAAGGCCGGCTGGTGCAGCCCGAGCAGCACCTGCCCGGACGCGGCCATGGTCATCTCGCCGTTGCTGTCGACGTAGGCGTTGACGACCCGGTTGAACGTGTCGTCACCGGGGACGAGCTCCTGGACGAGCATCTCGCCGCCGAAGCCGGCCTCCTTGACCGCCCCGAGGATGTCCAGCACCTCCTCGGCGGTGCCGGCGGAGAAGACCTTCTTCCGGCCGGGGAAGGTGAGCGTCTCGTACTCGCCGGACGTGGCCGGCTTGACCACGACGGGGAAGGCCAGGTCGCCCAGCATGCCGGCCCAGTCCCGGCGGTCGGTGCTGGGGATGTCCACCGCGACGTGCGCGGGGCTGGCCACCCCCTCCGCGCGCAGCACCCGGTCGAGCACGCCCTTGTCGCCCACCCGCTCGATGACGGCGTCCGGGGGCGTCGGGACGACGAAGCGTTCCTGCAGCCAGGCCCGCTCGCGCCGCACCAGGTCGATGTGGTGCTCGACGTTGACCATGAGCACCGGCTTGCCGTCCGGGTGCGCGGCGGCGATGCCGTCGAGGGTGGCCAGGAGCCGCTCGTCGTCGGCGCCGGGCCCCATGTAGACGTTGTCGATGATCCGGGAGTGGTCGATGGGGCCGCGCGGGCCCTCGCTGACGACCAGGGAGCGCACGCCGTAGGCCTCGTGGAAGGACCGCGCCATCGAGTACACGCCGACGTCCGTTCCGAGGATGACCGGCGTGATGGGGCGGGTTGTCATGGGTGGGCGGTCCTTCTCGCGCGTCTGGGGGCCGCGGCCTGGCAGGCCCGGGCTCGGCAGCTGTCGTGCGGGCGCGTCCCGGCAGGTCCGGATCGGCGTCCCGAGGGGTCCGCGTCAGTGTAGTCACCGGCCCCCGGCGCGCCTCTCCCCCGCGCGGCCCCGCGCACCTAGCCTGGGCGTGTGAGGGAAGACGTCCCGGTGGCACCACCGGACTTCCAGGCCGCGCTGGAGAGCCTGCGCGGGCACCGCCTGCGTCCGGAGCTCCATCTGGAGGAGGTCCCGGCGCCCTCGCGGATCGCGCCGTACGCCCTGGCGCTCACCGGCGAGGTCAACGCCGCTCCCCGGACCATGGACCCGGACGCCTTCCTGGGGCACGGCCGGTTCGTCGTCCTGCACGACCCGGCGGGCCAGGAGGCCTGGCACGGCACGTTCCGGGTCATCGTCATGGCCAAGGCCACGCTGGAGGAGGAGCTGGGCGCGGACCCCCTGCTCGGCGAGGTGGGCTGGACCTGGCTGACGGACGCCCTCACCGAGGCCGGCGTGGGCTTCCACCACCTTTCCGGGACCGTCACGCGCGTGCTCTCGGAGACCTTCGGCGGCCTGGAGCTGCGCGGCGGCTCGGTGGAGATCGAGATCCGCGCCTCGTGGACGCCGACCACGGCAGACCTGGGCCCGCACCTCCAGGCCTGGGCCGCGCTCACCTGCGCGGCCGCCGGGCTGGAGCCGCTGCCGCCGAATGTCACCGCCCTCACGCCGCGCCGCTGAGCGTGCCGAGGGCATCGCGGCGGGGCGTGGACGTACCGTGGTCGCCGTGCCGACCGATGCCTCCGTCTCCGCGGCGGGAGCCGCCGCCCCCGGTGGCCGCGCGCCCGCGGCCCGCAGCAGCCCGCGCGCACCCGCGGACCCCGCACCCGCCGCCGGACACGGCGCACCCGCTGGCGGCACCGCCGGCGCCGCGCCCGTCGCGCTCCCGGGCACCGGCGCGCTGCCGCCAATCGCGCTGACGGAGCCGGCCGAGGGCGTCCCCGCCGTCACCGACACCCCGGCGGCGCTCGAGGCGGCCGTCGCCGCGCTCCGCGGCGGCACCGGACCGGTCGCCGTCGACGCCGAGCGGGCCTCCGGCTACCGCTACGGCCAGCGGGCGTACCTCGTCCAGCTGCGCCGCGCCGGCTCCGGCACGGTGCTGCTCGACCCCGTCCCCTTCGCCGACCTGTCGGCGCTGGCGGAGGTCCTCAACCCGGCTGAGTGGGTGCTGCACGCCGCCGACCAGGACCTGCCGTGCCTGAACGAGCTGGGCCTGGTCCCGGCCGCGCTCTTCGACACCGAGCTCGCCTCGCGCCTGCTCGGGCGGGAACGGGTGGGCCTCGCGGCCGTCGTCGCCGAGAACCTCGGCTACGAGCTGGCCAAGGAGCACTCCGCGGCGGACTGGTCCACCCGGCCCCTACCGGAGTCCTGGCTGCGGTACGCGGCCCTCGACGTCGAGCTCCTCGTCGAGCTGCGCGAGACGCTCACCGCCCAGCTCGAGGCGGCCGGCAAGCTCACCTGGGCCCTGCAGGAGTTCGAGCACGTCCGCACTGCCCCGCCGCCGGCGCCGCGCGTCGACCCCTGGCGCCGCACCTCGGGCCTGCAGGCCGTGCGCAGCCCCCGGGGACTGGCCGTCGCGCGCGAGCTGTGGCTGGCGCGCGAGGAGCTTGCCCGGCAGCGCGACCGCTCCCCCGGCCGCGTGCTGCCCGCGACGGCGATCGTCGCCGCGGCGCTGGCGCTGCCGCGCACCGAGGGCCAGCTCGTGCGGATCCGCGAGTTCTCCGGCCGCGGCACCCGGCAGCGGGCGGCCTACTGGCAGGCCGCCATCAGCCGGGCGCTGGCACTGCCGGAGTCGCAGCTGCCGCCCCGCCGCGCGCCGCGCGACCCGGACCAGCTGCCCTCCCCGCGGGCGTGGGGCGAGAAGAACCCCGACGCGGCGGCACGGCTGGAGGCGGTGCGCGCATGTGTGCGCGGCCTGGCCGAGCAGCTGTCGCTGCCGCAGGAGAACCTGCTCAGCCCCGCCACGCAGCGCCGCTTCGCCTGGGAGACGGGCCCGCGGCCCACGCCGGCGCAGGTGGGCGACCGCCTCGCCGCCCTCGGGGCCCGCGAGTGGCAGGTGGAGCTGGTCTCCGGGCCGCTGGCGCGCGCCGTCGCCGACGTCGCCTGACCCTCGGCCGGGGGCTCCGGCCGGGCCGCCACGCCCAGGTGGTCAGCGTCGCCGCGGTCAGCGCGCGCCGCCGCGGCGCTGCCGGTGGCGGCGGCCCGGTCACCAGCCGTGAGTGCCACGACGGCGAGGCGCCGGCCCCGGTAGGCTCCTGACCGGTTACCCGATACCGACAGTGCCGTCTATCCAGGAGAGCCCGTGGCCGCCACGACGCCCGCGCCGTACACCGAGCGCGTCACCATCGTCCGCACCACCGACATCGAGGTGACCGACCTCGGCACCGTCCGGGTGCTGACGCTCGCTCCGGAGGACGGCACCGAACGGCCGTGCAGCCTCGGCCCCCGCGGGCTGCGCAACGTCGCCGACGCCCTCGCCGCGGCCCGCGAGCGTGCGGACGAGGGCCACCTGGCCGCCGTCGTCGTGACCGGCACGGGCCGGTCCTTCCTCGCCGGTGCGGACCTGAAGTGGATCCGCGAGGCCGGCGACGCCGCGGAGGTCCGCGCGGTGGCAGAGCTGGGGCACGAGATCGTGGCGGCCCTGGCCGACCTGCCCGTGCCCACGCTCGCGCACCTCAACGGCGCGGCCCTGGGCGGCGGCCTCGAGCTGGCACTGGCGTGCGACTACCGCACGGTCGCCGAGGACGTGCGCGCCATCGGGCTCCCGGAGACCTACCTGGGCCTCGTCCCAGGCTGGGGCGGGTGCACGATCCTGCCTCGCCTGCTCGGGCCGGACGCGGCGCTACAGATCATCGTGGACAACCCGGCCCGCAACAACCGGCTGCTCGACGCGCGCGGCGCGCTGGCGCTGGGCCTGGTCGACGTCGTCCTCACCACGCCGGCCACTCGGGAGGGCGTCGTCTCCGTCACCGGCGAGGGCGGGCCGGCGGGTGAGGGAGCCGCCGCGGCCGAGCGAGCCGCCGGCGCGGCGCGCACGGCGAGTTCGGGTCCCGCGGCCGCTGCGGGCCCCGCCGGCGCGGGCGCCGACGCCACGGACGCGGGTGCCCCTGCGGGCGCGGGCCCCGCCGGCCCATCCGTGGAGCAGGTCTCGTCCCTCGCCCGCAGCGGCGTGCCGCGCGCCGCGATCGAGTGGCTCCGGCAGGCCATCGACGGTCAGATCCCGGTGCGGCGGCTGGTCGCCGGGCCCGCCTCGCCGCACCCGGCCGACCCGGCCGGCGACGACGCCTGGGTGGCCGCCGTGGACGCGCGCCACGGGCTCGTGCAGGCCCGCGCCGCGGGCGGCGCGGAGGCCCCCGCCCTGGCCCTGAGGACGGTGGCGGCCTCCCGCACGCGCTCACGCGCGGAGTCCTTCGTCAACGAGGACGAGGCCCTGACCCACCTGGTGATGACCGACGAGCTGCGCGCCAGCCTCTACGCCGTCGACCTCGTGGGCCGCCGCTCCCGCCGCCCGAAGGGCAGGCCCGAGGGCGTCGAGCCGCGCGAGATCCGCTCGGTGGGCGTCGCGGGGGCCGGGCTGATGGCCGGACAGCTGGCGCTGCTGCTGGTCCGCGCGCTGCGCGTCCCGGTCACCATGCGCGACCTCGACGACGAGCGGGCACGCCGCGGCCTGGCCGCCGTGCACGGCCAGATCGACCAGGCCGTCCGCCGCGGGGCCCTCGACGAGCGGCGTGCCGCCGAGCTGCGCGGCCTGCTGCGGGTGACGACCGACGTCCAGGACCTCCGCGGGGCCGACCTCGTGGTCGAGGCCGTGTTCGAGGAGCTCGAGGTGAAGAAGCAGGTCTTCGCCGAGCTGGAGCAGGTGGTGGCCACCGATGCCATCCTCGCGACCAACACCTCCGCGCTGTCGGTGACCGCGATGGCCGCGGACCTCGAGCACCCGGAGCGGGTGGTGGGGCTGCACTTCTTCAACCCGGTGGCGCAGATGCCGCTCGTGGAGGTCGTGCGGGCGGAGCGCACCGACGACGTGTCGTACGCCACCACGTTCGCGATCGCCCAGGCGTGCCGGAAGACGCCCGTCGCCGTCTCCGACGCCCCCGGCTTCGTCGTCAACCGGCTCCTGGTGCGCCTCCTCGGCGAGGTCCTGGGCGCCCTGGAGGAGGGCACCACCGTCGCCGACGCCGACCGCGCGCTCGTGCCGATGGGCCTGCCCATGGGACCGTTCCAGCTGCTCCAGCTGGTCGGACCGGCCGTGGCGGAGCACGTGCTGGTCACGCTGCGCAGCGAGCTGGGCGATCGCTACCCCGACTCCCCCGGCCTCGCGGAGGTCGTCCGCAGCGGGCGGTCCTTCGTGACCTTCGAAGGCCGGCCCACCGCGACCTCGCCCGTGGATCCCGGCATCGAGGCGCTCTTCGGCTCCCGGCGCACCGGGAACCCGCTCGACGCCGCCGGCCTGCTCGACCGCGTGCGGCGGGCCCTCGCCGAGGAGACCGCGCTGCTGCTCGAGGACGGGGTGGTGGACGACGTCGCCGACGTCGACCTGGCGATGATGCTGGGCGCCGGCTGGCCGCTCCACAACGGCGGCCTCACGCCGTACCTGGACCGCACGGGCACGTCCGAAGCGGTGCTCGGGCGGCGCTTCCACGCGGCGGGCGAGGCGAGCCTGCCAGCCGTCGGGGCATGAGCCCGTGCGGATGCCGAGAGGCGCAGCTCGGGTGCGTCAGCAGCCCGCGCGCGTCAGGTTGTGGGGCGTCTGGAGCATGCGGAAGGGCCTCTCACGCCAGCCGTCCTGCCGTCAGTGCCCGGGCGGCACCTGCTGCGTCGACGCGCCCTCGCCGGCGTCGGGAACCAGCGCCGCGACGGTGGCGGCCGCCTCGCGGGCGATGTCCTGCCCGCGCAGGTGCAGCTCCTCGACAAGCTCGTTGCGGGAGGCGTGCTCGAGGAACCGGAGCGGGACGCCGTGGCTGCGCACCGGGACTTCGGTGCCGGCCGCCGCGAGGGCGTCCCGGAGGGCAGAACCGACGCCGTTGGTCGCGAGCCCGTCCTCGATGGTCACGACGAGGTCGTGCTGGCGCGCCAGTGCGAGGAGGTCGTCCGAGACGGGCAGTGCCCACCGCGGGTCGGCAACCGTGGAGCCGATCCCCTGGGCGTCAAGGGCCCGACCCACCGCGACGGCCGTGTGCGCCATGGCGCCGACACCGACGACCAGGACCCGGGGCACCCCGCCGTGGCGCGCGAGGACGTCCACGCTGCCGTGGCGGGACACCGCCCGCAACGCGGCCGGCAGCGCGCCCTTCGGGTAGCGCACGACCGTGGGCCCGTCCTCCACGGCGACGGCCTCCCGCAGCTCGGAACGCAGCGTGGCCTCGTCGCGCGGCGCCGCCAGCCGCAGCCCCGGGACCGTCCGTAGCATCGCCATGTCCCACATGCCGTTGTGCGACGCCCCGTCGTCGCCGGTGAGGCCTGCGCGGTCGAGCACGAACGTGACGCCGGCGCGGTGCAGCGCCACGTCCATCAGGACCTGGTCGAACGCCCGGTTGAGGAAGGTTGCGTAGAGCGCGACGACCGGGTGGAGGCCGGCGAACGCCATGCCCGCCGCCGAGGTGACGGCGTGCTGCTCCGCGATGCCGACGTCGAAGACCCGCTCGGGGAACTCCTCGGCGAAGGGCGCAAGACCCACCGGCGCCAGCATGGCGGCGGTCAGCGCCACCACGTCGCTCCGCCGTCGCCCGATCTCCACGAGCTCCTCCGCGAAGACGGCGGTCCAGCCGAAGCGTGAGGGGGCGACCGGGAGCCCGGTCTCAGGATGAATGACACCGACGGCGTGGAAGCGGTCCTTCACGTCCTCCTCGGCCGGGGTGTAGCCGCGCCCCTTCTCCGTGATGGCGTGCACGATGACAGGTCCCCCGAAGGACTTGGCGCGCGCCAGCGCGACCTCCATGGCGGCGATGTCGTGCCCGTCCACGGGCCCGACGTACTTGATGCCCAGGCCCTCGAAAAGGCCCTGCGGCGCGATGACGTCCTTCAGGCCCTTCTTCATGCCGTGGAGGGCGTCGAAGGCCATGCGGCCGGGCGTGCCGGAGCGCTGGAGCGTGCGCTTGCCCCAGTCGAGCACCTTCTCGTAGCTCGGCGCGGTGCGCAGGGCGTCGAGGTGCCGGGCCAGCCCACCGATGGTCGGCGCGTAGGAGCGGCCGTTGTCGTTGACCACGATGACGAGGGAGCGGTCCTGCCCCTCCGAGATGTTGTTGAGCGCCTCCCAGGCCATGCCCCCGGTGAGCGCGCCGTCCCCGATGACGGCGACGACGGACCGGTCCCCCAGGCCGCGGAGCTCGTTGGCCTTGGCGATGCCGTCCGCCCAGCTCAGCGCGGTGGAGGCGTGCGAGTTCTCGACGACGTCGTGGTCGGACTCGGCTCGGGAGGGATACCCCGAGATGCCGCCGCGCTGCCGGAGGTCCGAGAAGTCCTGACGCCCGGTCAGCAGCTTGTGCACGTACGCCTGGTGGCCGGTGTCGAAGACGATCCGCTCCCGGGGCGAGTCGAAGACACGGTGCAAGGCGATGGTGAGCTCGACGACGCCGAGGTTGGGCCCCATGTGCCCACCCGTCTTGGCCACGGCTGAGACCAGATAGTCCCGAATCTCCTTGGAGAGCACCTCGAGCTCGTCCGCAGCGAGTCGACGCAGATCGGCGGGACGCCGGATGCGCTCCAGATACGTCATGGTGCTCCTCCCTCGGGCGCGGGCAGCCGCTCGGCACGCACCAACGTCCCACTCTAGAACTGGGCGGACGCAGGTGCGACATACGGGACCCCTGGCGCGCGCCTCGGAGCAGTGGGATCGCCCACGACGGCGGGCGGAGGGCCGGCGCCCACCATGGCTCACCGCCCGCGGGACCGGCCGGGGGCGTCAGTACTGCGGCGTGGCGAACGGGCTGACGCGCAGCGGCGTGACGCTGCCGTCCACCTCGCGACGGTACGCGTGCCCGGACGGGGTGACCCACTCGAAGACGCCCGGCGTGGGCTGGGTGACCTTGAAGAGGCCCGCCGTCTTGAGCTGGTGGTCCCGGCCGCACTGCGGGCCCGTGTTGTGGTGCGCGGTCACGCCGCCCTGCGACCAGGCAACGGTGTGGTCGATCTGGCACCGTGAAGCCGGCACCGTGCAGCCGGGCGAGACGCACGTCCTGTCCCGTTCACGAACCCATCGAGCCAGCTCGCGGGGCGGTTTGTACCGGCTGCGCCCGATGTCGACCAGGCTGCCGGACACCGGGTCGGTGACGAGCCGGCGCCACGTGCCGCCGGCCGCTAGCGCCCTTGCCAGGTCCGGGGCGATGGGCCCGTAGCCGGCCAGCTCGGGTACGGCCTCGAGGGGCGCACGATCGAACGGCAAGTCCTCGTCCCTCCGCTCGCTCCCGCTCGTACCCATACCTGCGAGCGCGGACGAATTCTGTGCCGGGGGCAGCAGCAGGTTGAGGGGCACGGTGACGCGCACCTCCGTCCGGTACGAACCGGGGGGACCCAGGCGCATGCCACGACGTTGTCGCAGCAGGAGATGCAGGGCCGGCAGACCCGGCTGACCGGCTGAGCTCGGAGCGCACGCAGCGTCCCGCGGGGCGTCGGCGGCGTCGTGCGTCTCGGCAGCGGCGTGAGCGTCGGCAGCGGCGTGAGCGTCAGGAGGGGCCTGAGCGTCAGGAGCGGCGGGAGCGTCAGGAGCGGCGGTCGCCCCGGGGTCTTGAGCGCCGGGGACCGCCCAGCTCTCGAGCCTTCTGCGCTGTCCCTCAACGGGAATGGTGCCCGCAGGCCCGGTTCGGGTGCTGGTCTGGTCGGCGTCGGTCGGACTGCCCGGGTCCGAGTCGCCGGCCGGAGGAGCGCCCGCCTCGGTGCCCGAGTGCGAGTAACCGCCGGCCGCTGCCACGCCCGGCGCTGCCTCCGCAGCCGCGGGGTGCGACGGACACGTGCAGTGCCCCTCGGGCACACCGACGACGCCGGTGTGCATCGCGCCGGCGGCCATGGCGAACAGCGCCTCGGCCCGCAGCTCGTCGGTGCTCCTGGTGTCGCCGTCCGCCTGCGCAGCCGCTGCGGCAGCCGTCAGCAGAAGGTCGAAAGGGACCGCGTCCTCGGCTCCCGCCAGGATGTACATCGATGCCATCCCGTCCGGCAACGGGCGCGGATGCGTCACGTGCTGCTTGCGTCGTGCCCGGCGGTGGCGCGCCTCCGCCTCCTCCGGATCGACGGCCACGAGCGCCTTCGCCAGGTCACGGCTCAGCTGCGTCGGCGTGCGGTGAGCGGCTCCCTCGAGCACCTCCTGCTCGACCGTCCACGCGACCGGCGAGGGCGAGTCCCAGAGCGTGGAGACGATCGTGCAGGCCTTCCGCCAGTCGATGACTCCGGCCGAGAGCGCGGCTGCCGTGTCCGTGAAGGTCGTCCGCAGTCCCTGGCCGACCTTCACCAACCGGGCGGCCTCGGCTCGAGTCGTCGCCAGACGCATGGCGAGCTCCTCGGCGGTGCCGTTCACGAGGGGGTCCCAGGGGCTACCGCCCGGCATCGGCGCACTCATCCTCGACATCCTGGAGAGCGCGGCCGCGGCCAACGCCGCCTGCCCGGCCGCCCAGGCCTCCACCCTCTTGAAGGCGGCGACGACCTCCACCGCCTCGAACGTGCCGAGAGACTCTGGGTCCACGCCTTCCAGGACCGCTGCGAGGCCCGCGTCCGCGGCCATCTCGGCCAGCACCTCAGGATGAAGGTCCTGCGCCACCGCCCCGGGCCGCACGCGGGACTCGTCCGTCCGTGGCGCGGAGATCCGGTCCATCTCGGCCACGCTCAGGCGGAGGTGATCGGCCGGCGGCGCCGAAGCTGCGGCCTCCTCGTCCACCCAGCCGAGCGCTGCTATCGCGTCATCCCAGCCGTCCCGCGCCAGTGCGACCAGGTCGAAGTGCTCCATGGCGCGGAGCTCACGCCACCTCGCGGCATCCTGTGCGGCGTCGGCCGCCACCTCGGCGGCCAGCCACGCGTCCATGTGCCCGCAGGTGCCGCCGTCCGCTGCGACGTCGCAGCAGGGCTCCGGGGCGGGCGCTGCGGCGCCCGGTGGCTCGCCTGCGCCAACAGGCCCGCTCTCGAGTGCACCATCGCACGCTTCGAACATACGTACAGACTATGGCGAGCCACTGACATCGGACCGCAGGCCGATGCTGGGCATGGTGGGACCGAGCGGGGCCGCTCCCGGCGACGGCGGCCCAGCGCCTGCCGAGACTGGTTCGCCACACTCCCGCCGCGAGCAGTCACGTCCGCGACGTCGTCTGCCGCCCGGCGCCCGGCAGACGTGAGGCAGACGCCTGGGACGTCTTCCTCGCACCCTGGGCGCTCGCCGGGGAGGTGACGGCGAGCAGCCGCATAGCGGGGATGGAAGGCACACGAAGCGGGCCCCCGTCCCGAAGGATGGGGCCCGCTTCCGGCGTCGGCCCGGCCTCACGAGGGCGGGGCCGCAGCGTCAGCCCCGGCCCTCATCAGGGTGACGTGGCAGCGTCACTCACGCACGGGCCGAGCTGGGCCGGCCTGGCTCAGGCCGTCACCAGCTGGCGCAGCACGTACTGCAGGATGCCGCCGTTGCGGAAGTAGTCGGCCTCGCCGGGCGTGTCGATGCGCACGAAGGCGTCGAACTCGACCTTGCTGCCGTCCTCCTTCGTGGCGGTCACCTTCACGGTCCTCGGCGTCACGCCCTCGTTGAGCTGGGTCACGCCGGAGATGTCGAAGGTCTCGGTCCCGTCCAGGCCGAGCGACTCCGCCGACTCCCCCGCCGGGAACTGCAGCGGCAGGACGCCCATGCCGATGAGGTTCGAGCGGTGGATGCGCTCGAAGCTCTCCGTGATGACCGCCCGCACGCCGAGCAGCCGGGTGCCCTTGGCGGCCCAGTCGCGCGAGGAGCCGGAGCCGTACTCCTTGCCACCGAGGACCACGAGCGGGATCCCGGCGTCGCCGTAGGCCATGGCGGCGTCGAAGATCGTGTCCTGCTCGCCGCTCAGGAAGTTCTTCGTGTACCCGCCCTCGACGCCGTCGAGGAGCTGGTTGCGCAGCCGAATGTTCGCGAAGGTGCCGCGGATCATCACCTCGTGGTTCCCACGACGGGACCCGTAGGAGTTGAAGTCGCGGCGGGCGACCCCGTGCTCGGCCAGGTACTTGCCCGCCGGGCTGTCCGGCTTGATGGACCCCGCCGGGGAGATGTGGTCGGTGGTCACCGAGTCGCCCAGCTTGGCCAGCACGCGCGCCCCGCTGATGTCCTGCACGGGCTCCGGGTCGCGCGCCATGCCCTCGAAGTACGGGGGCTTGCGCACGTAGGTGGAGTCGTCCTGCCACTTGAAGGTGTTGCCTTCGGGGGTCTCGAGGGAGCGCCACCGCTCGTCGCCCGCGAAGACGTCGGCGTAGTCCTTGGTGAACATCTCGCTGTCGATGGAGCTGGCGATGGTGGCGTCCACGTCGGCCGCGCTCGGCCAGATGTCCTTGAGGAAGACGTCGTTGCCGTCCTTGTCCTTCCCCAGCGGCTCGTTGTCGAAGTCGAAGTCCATGGTGCCGGCCAGGCCGTACGCGATGACCAGGGGCGGCGACGCGAGGTAGTTCATCTTCACGTCGGGGTTGATGCGTCCCTCGAAGTTGCGGTTGCCGGAGAGCACGGACGCGACCGCGAGGTCGTTCTCGTTCACCGCCGCGGAGATCTCCTCGGGCAGCGGGCCGGAGTTGCCGATGCAGGTGGTGCACCCGTAGCCCACCAGGTGGTAGCCGAGGTCCTCGAGGTACGGCCAGAGGCCGGCCTTGTCGTAGTAGTCCGAGACGACCTTCGACCCGGGCGCCATGGAGGTCTTCACCCACGGCTTGACCTGGAGGCCCCGCTCGACGGCGTTCTTGGCCAGCAGGCCGGCGGCGAGCATGACGGAGGGGTTCGAGGTGTTGGTGCAGGAGGTGATCGAGGAGATGACGACGGCGCCGTGGTCGATCTCGGTCTGGCGGCCGTCCTCCAGCGTGACCGGCACTAGCTTGTGCGGCCGGTCGCTCACGGGGCCCGTGTGGTGCTCGTGCGGCCGGTCCGTGCCGTCCGTGTGCTCCGCCGCGGCGATCGGGTCAGAGGCGGGGAACGTCTCGGCGACGCTCTCGTCGAGACCGGTCTCCTCCTCCTGGCCGTCCTCGACGTAGTCCAGCAGCGCGTTGCCGAAGGACTCCTTCGCGGCGGACAGTGCCACGCGGTCCTGGGGCCGCTTGGGCCCGGCGATGGACGGCACGACGGTGGAGAGGTCGAGCTCGAGGTACTCGGAGAACTCGGGCTCGCGGGACGGGTCGTGCCACAGGCCCTGCTCCTTGGCGTAGGCCTCGACCAGCGCGACCTGCTCCTCCGAGCGGCCGGTGAGCCGCAGGTAGTCGATCGTCACGTCGTCGATCGGGAAGATCGCGGCGGTGGAACCGAACTCGGGGCTCATGTTGCCGATGGTGGCGCGGTTGGCCAGCGGCACCTCGGCGACGCCCTCGCCGTAGAACTCCACGAACTTGCCCACCACGCCGTGCTTGCGCAGCAGCTCGGTGATGGTCAGGACGACGTCCGTCGCGGTGGCCCCGGCGGGGATGGAGCCGGAGAGCTTGAAGCCGACGACCCGCGGGATCAGCATGGAGACCGGCTGGCCCAGCATTGCCGCCTCGGCCTCGATGCCGCCCACGCCCCAGCCGAGCACGCCGAGGCCGTTGACCATCGTCGTGTGCGAGTCGGTGCCGACGCAGGTGTCGGGGTACGCCTGCACGACGCCGCCGACCTCCTTGGTCATCACGGCGCGGGCGAGGTACTCCAGGTTCACCTGGTGCACGATGCCCGTGCCCGGGGGGACGACCTTGAAGTTGTCGAAGGCGGTCTGGCCCCAGCGGAGGAACTGGTAGCGCTCCTTGTTGCGGCTGTACTCGATCTCCACGTTGCGCTGGAAGGCGTCCTCGCGGCCGAAGACGTCGATCACGACGGAGTGGTCGATGACCAGCTCGGCGGGCGCGAGCGGGTTGATGCGCTCGGGGTTGCCACCGAGCTCGGTGACGGCCTCACGCATGGTGGCCAGGTCGACGACGCACGGCACACCCGTGAAGTCCTGCATCACCACGCGCGCGGGGGTGAACTGGATCTCCGTGTTGGGATCGGCGCCCGGCTCCCACTCGGCCAGCGCCCGGATGTGGTCGGCGGTGACGTTCGCACCGTCCTCGGTGCGCAGCAGGTTCTCCGCGAGGACCTTCAGGCTGTACGGCAGCCGCTCGAGACCCGGGACGGCCGAGAGGCGGAAGATCTCGTACGACTTGCCTCCCACCTCCAACGTGCCCTTGGACTTGAAGCTGTCAGTGCTCACATCTGCTCCTCGGCTCGTGCTGGCGTGCGGCAGAGCGTGGCGTGCGCCACCTCGCGCGTCATGCGGCCATCGTCCCACGACGACCGCACCACGGATATCTCGATATCAAGATAGTTCCCCGTGGGTGTCTGTGTCCACCGACACGCTCGATGATCAACGCAGGTCACGAGAGCCCACCAGGCTGCTGGCGGGTTGCAGCCACCGGCGCTGCTGGCCGGTTGCAGCCCACCGGCGCTGCTGGCGGGTTGCAGCCCACCGGCGCTGCTGGCCGGTTGCAGCCCACCGGGCTGCTGGCCGGTTGCAGCCTCGGCGGCGCAGTCGGCCGCCGGCCGCGGTCCCAGCGACGGCAGGCGCCGGCGGCGGGCCGCGGTCCTCAAAGACCAGGCACCGGCCGGCCTGGGTTCCGGGCCGAGCCGCGTCACACCCGCCGCAGCGCCGCCACGACCTCGAAGTGGTGGGTGTGCGGAAACAGGTCGAAGGCACGCATCCAGCTCACGACGTACCCGTGCTCCCGCGCGGCGGCGAGGTCGCGCGCCAGGGCGGCTGGGTCGCAGGCGACGTGGACGACCGTCCGCGCCCCCAGGCCCGCGACGGCGGCCATGACCGCTCCGCCGGCGCCCACCCGGGGCGGGTCGAGCACGACGAGGTCGGCCCCCTCCCCCAGGTCCCGCACCGCGGCGGCGTCCACCCGGCCGGCGTGCAGCCGCACGCCGGGATGGTCGTGGAGGTTGCGCCGGGCGTCGCGCACGGCGGCCTCGGCACCCTCGAGGGTGGCCACGGCGCCGCCCTCGCCGACCGCACGCGCCAGCGGCAGCGTGAGCAGCCCCGCCCCCGAGTACAGCTCGAGCACCCGCTCGCCCGGCTCGGGCGTCGCGGCCGCGAGCACCGCCTCCACGAGCGTCGGCGGCGCCTGCCGGTGCACCTGCCAGAACCCGGCGGCGCTCACCCGGTAGGCCAGCTCGCCGACCGAGCTGTCCACCCGCTCCCGCACGGCGCGCCGGGCCGGCCCGGAGCGCTCACGCAGGGTCACCGGCTCGCCGTCGACCAGCACAAGCGGCTCGCCCACCGAAGGCGCGACGGCCTCCACGCGGGAGCCGGGGCGCCAGGTCCGCCGCCACGGCGAGCCCTCCCCCAGCAGGCCGAGGTCGAGCAACGCCGGGTCGGCGAGCGGCATCTCGCGCAGCGCCACCACCTCATGACTACGGAACCGGTGCATGCCGGCCAGCCCCGCGCCGTCGACGGTGAGCTCGATCCGGGTGCGTGTGCCCAGCCCGCCGCGCTCGTCGTCGCCGGGCAGGGCCTCGACGGCCACACCCCCAGGGACCAGCGCCGCGACGTCCTCGGCCACCTGCGGCCCGCCGATCCGCCGCAGCGTCTCGGCGAGCACCTGGGACTTCCAGGCGCGCTGCGCGGGCAGCGACACGTGCGCGAGCTCCGCGCCGCCCACGCCGCCGGGCCCGGCCTCGGGCCACACGCTCGGCACACGGTCGGGCGAGGGCTCGAGGACCTCGACGGCGTCGGCGCGCCAGAACCGGGAGCGCTGCTCGGTCACCCGCACCCGGACCCGCTCGCCGGGCAGGGTGTGGCGCACGAACACCACGCGGCCGTCGTCCATCCGCGCCACGCAGTGCCCGCCGTGCGCGGGCGGGCCGGCGGTGACGACCGCCTCCACCGGCGCCTCGTCCCGGTCGCGCCTCACCGGGGCGACGGCGCGGTCGCGGGTGGCGCGGTCGCCGGCGGCGCCGTCGCCGGAGCGTCCCCGGCGCGGCCGCTCGTCGCCGCCCGGGCGGGCACCCCGGCGGGGGCCGCGGTACCCCGCGCGCCGCGGCCCGCGGCCGGCCGGCTGGTCGCCGCCGCGGGTCACCACGACGACCCCCGCCGGACGGGCGGCTGGTCCGTGCCCGGGCCGGCCCCGAGGTTGTCCACCTCGTCCAGCTGGAACGGCACGGACGCCATGACGACGCCGGGGACGAACAGCAGCCGGCTCTTCAGCCGCAGCGCGCTCTGGTTGTGCAGCAGCTGCTCCCACCAGCGGCTCACCACGTACTCCGGCACGAACACGACCACGAGGTCCCGGGGGGACTCGCGCCGCACGGAGCGGACGTACTCCACGATCGGCCGGGTGACCTCCCGGAACGGCGAGTCCAGCACCGTCAGGGGCACGGGGATGTCGGCCGCCTCCCAGGCGGCGCGCAGCGACTCCGTCTCCTCCGGGTCCACCCGCACCGTCACGGCCTCGAGCGTGCTCGGCCGGGTCGCCCGCGCGTACGAGACGGCCCGCATGGTCGGCTGGTGCAGCTTGGACACCAGCACCATCCCGTGCACCCGGGAGGGCAGCGCCCGGGCTGCCGCGTAGTCGGGCACGGCCAGGTCGCGCGCGACCCGGTCGTAGTGCCGGCGGATGCCGTTCATCGCCACGTACAGCACCGACATCAGCACCAGCGTGATCCACGCTCCGTGGGTGAACTTCGTGATCAGCACGATGACGAGCACGGCCCCGGTCATCGCGAGGCCGACGGTGTTCACGACGCGCGAGCGGGTCATCCGGGCGCGCACGGCGGGGTCGGTCTCCACCCGCAGGTGCCGGGTCCAGTGCCGGACCATGCCGAGCTGGCTCGCCGTGAAGGAGATGAACACGCCCACGATGTACAGCTGGATCAGCCGGGTCACCTGCGCGTCGAACGCCAGGATGAGCGCGATGGCCGCGACCGCGAGCAGCACGATCCCGTTGGAGAAGGCGAGGCGGTCGCCCCGGGTGTGCAGCTGGCGCGGCAGGAAGCCGTCGCGGGCGAGGATCGACCCGAGCACCGGGAAGCCGTTGAACGCCGTGTTCGCGGCAAGGACCAGGATGAGGCCGGTCACGACGGTGACGAGGACGAAGAGGACGGGTACGTCCGCGAAGACGGCGCCCGCGAGCTGGCCGATGACCGGGTCCTGCCGGTACGCCGTCCCCACCGGCTCGCCGTCGAGGACCAGGTGGGTGGCCGGGTTCTCAACGAACTTCACGCCCGTCTCGCCGGCCAGGAACAGGATCGACATCAGCATGGTTGCCGAGATGGTGCCGAGCAGCAGCAGCGTGGTTGCGGCGTTGCGTGACTTGGGCTTCCTGAAGGCGGGGACGCCGTTGCTGATCGCCTCGACGCCCGTCAGCGCGGCCGATCCCGAGGAGAACGCCCTCAGCACCAGGAACGCGCCCGCCAGGCCCATCAGGCCCTGCTCGTACTCCGCGGCGGGCACGATCCCGAAGAAGGCGGACTCGGCCGGCTGCAACGTCCCGAGGGCGGCCTGTAAGAACCCGGCCAGCGCCATCAGGCCGATCGAGGCCATGAACAGGTACACGGGGAACGCGAAGCCTCTCCCGGACTCCCGCACGCCACGCAGGTTGAGGACCGCCAGGACGACGACGAGCGCGACGCCGATGGAGGCCTCGTGCCCGTGCGCGGCGGGGACGGCGGAGGCCAGGTACTGGGCCCCGGAGGAGATGGAGACGGCCACCGTCAGCACGTAGTCGACCAGCAGCGCGCACGCCACACCCATGCCGGAGCGCCGGCCGAGGTTCGTGCTCACGACCTCGTAGTCGCCGCCGCCGGAGGGGTACGCGTGCACCGTCTGCCGGTAGGACGCCACCACCGTGATCATCACGACGACGACGGCGAGCCCCACCCACGGGGACAACGTCGTCGCCGCGACACCGGCCAGCGCGAGCGTCAGCAGGATCTCGTCCGGTGCGTACGCGACCGACGACAGCGCGTCCGCCGCGAAGACCGGCAGCGCGATGCGCTTGGGGAGGAGCGTGTGTCCCAGGCGCTCGCTGCGCATCGGCCTGCCGACGAGCGCCCGCTTGACGGCCTCCGTGATGTCCGGCACGAGGCACCATGCTAGGCCCGGTCACGCCCGGCGGGCGCGCGTGACCTGGTGAGGAGCCCCACGCGGTAGCGTCGTCGCCGTGCACTTCGTGATCATGGGTTGCGGCCGGGTGGGTGCCTCCCTCGCCGGCCAGCTCGAGGACAACGGGCACTCCGTGGCCGTCGTCGACCAGAACCCCGACGCGTTCCGCCGCCTGCCCGGCGACTTCGCGGGGCGGCGCGTCACCGGCCTCGGCTTCGACCGCGACGCCCTGGCCCAGGCGGGCATCGAGGACGCCTACGCCTTCGCCGCGGTCTCCAACGGCGACAACTCCAACATCATCGCCGCGCGCGTGGCCCGCGAGACGTTCGGCGTGCGCAGGGTCGTGGCCCGGATCTACGACCCCCGCCGCGCGGAGGTCTACCAGCGCCTGGGCATCCCCACCGTCGCCACCGTGCGCTGGACGGCCGACCAGGTGCTCCGCCGCATGCTGCCGATGGGCGCCGTCTCGGAGTACCAGGACGCCTCCTCGCGGGTGTCCATCATCACCTGCGAGCTCCACCCGGGCTGGGTGGGCCAGGACCTCTCCCGCCTCGAGCGGATCACCGGCGGGCGCGTCGCCTACCTCACCCGGCTCGGCCAGGGGGTGGTGCCCCAGCGCGGCATGGTGGTGCAGGAGAACGACATGGTGCACCTGACGGTGGCCACCGACCGGATCGGGGCGGTCCAGCGCACGCTGGCCCAGGCGCCCGCCAAGGAGGACTGATGCGCGTCGTCATCGCCGGCGCCGGGTCGGTCGGGCGGTCCATCGCCCGCGAGCTGCTCGGCCACGGCCACGAGGTCACCCTCATCGACCGCCAGCCGGCCGCGATGCGCATCGCCAGCGTCGCCGAGGCCGAGTGGCTGCTCGCCGACGCGTGCGAGCCCACGGCGCTGGCCGAGGCGCAGGTGGACCGGTGCGACGTCGTCGTCGCGGCCACCGGCGACGACAAGGTGAACCTGGTCGTCTCGCTGCTGGCCAAGACGGAGTTCGGGGTGCCGCGGGTGGTCGCCCGCGTCAACAACCCGAAGAACGAGTGGATGTTCGACGACGCCTGGGGCGTGGACGTGCAGGTCTCCACCCCGCGCATCATGACGTCGCTGGTGGAGGAGGCGGTCTCCGTCGGGGACCTCGTCCGGATCTTCCGCTTCCACCAGTCCGGCGCCAGCATGCACGAGATCACGCTGCCGGAGACCTCGCCGGTCGTCGGGACGCGGGTGGGTCGCGTGGAGTGGCCGAGCGGGATGGTGCTCGCGGCCGTCATCCGCGAGGACCTGCCCATCGCCCCGACCGCGGACGACACCCTGGAGGCCGGCGACGAGCTCCTGCTCGTGGTCGCGGCGGACGCCGAGGAGAACCTCAGCGAGCTGCAGCAGCTCCTCGCTCCCGCACCAGCACCCACGTCGCCCAGAGAGTGAGGGCCCACAGCGGCAGGCCCATGACGAGCCGCGCGGTCCCGAGCCAGGCCACCTCGGCCTGCAGGTACAGCGGCACCTGGACCACCAGGCGCAGCAGGAACATCACCACCCACAGCCAGGTGGCGAGGACGTACCGCGACCGCCGGGCGCGCTGCGCGGGGTCGGTGCGCCAGGAGAAGTCCTGGCCCCTGAGCAGCGAGACCACGACCCCCACCACGGGCCAGCGCAGCAGCAGGGCCAGCACCAGGGCGACGGCGTACGCGGCGTTGGTCCACAGCCCCCAGGCGAAGTAGTCCTGCGCCTCTCCGGAGCGCCACGCCCACACCACGCCGATGACCACGCCGACGAGCCCGCCGGCCGCCTGGGTGACGGGCGTCCGCTGGACCAGCCGCACCACCATCGCCGCGACGGCGACCGCGAGGGACGCGACCAACGGCGGTATCAGCGCGCCGGTGGCGATGAAGACGACGACGAAGACCAGGCCGGGCGCGACCGCCTCGGCCAGCCCGCGCACGCCGCCGACGGCCTGGGCGACCGAGAAGTCCTCGCCGAGGATCTGCTGCACGCCGCCCGTCCGGCCGGCCACCGCGGCGGGCCCGCGGTCGTCACCGGCCGCGGGGGCGTGCGCGGCGGCCGCTTCCGTGGCGCGGGGGTCCGCGTCGTGCGGGTCCGCGGCGCGTGCGGCAGCACTGTCGCGGGCGACGCCGTCGCGACCTGCGTCCTCCGGGTCCACGGTGCTCATTCGCCGCCGACCAACTCGTACGCGGGGTTGAAGATCACCGGGCGGCCGGCGTGCTCGGCGACCATGCCCTCGGCGACGAGGTGGCGCCCAGGCTCGATGCCCGGCACCTCGTGGCGCCCCAGGAACACCAGGTCGACCGAGCCCGTGCCGTCGAAGAGCCGCGCGACCAGCGCGGGTGCCTCACCCTGCGGGCGGTAGGTCAGCGACGAGATGACGCCGGCGACCCTGCCGCGGCGGCGCGGGGCCACCTCGGCGACCGGGGTGGCACCGAGCAGGCGGCTGGTGCGCCGCTCCTCGTCGGCGTCGATCTCCTCCCGGCTGGCGGTCAGCCGGTGGAGCAGGCCGCTCAGGGGGCTCACCGGACCTCCGAGATCTCGGGGCCGCGGCGTGTGACGTCAAGGTCCGGCGCGGCCGGAGCGGTGGGCTTGACGGCGCCGCCCTGGCCGGGGGCGTGCAGCAGCAGGACGTCGCGCGGGGCGCGGGCCTCGGCGCCGCGCACGACGACGAGGTCCGCGAGGACCTCCTCGAGCTCGGCGGCGGCCGCGGCGTCGACGGCGGCCTTGCCGGTGAGCACGGCGCGCAGGAACCATCGCGGGCCGTCGATGCCCACGAACCGCGCCGGGCGGTGCGTGGCCTGGCCGTCGGGGCCCTTGACGGGCAGCCGCGTCAGCAGCTCACGGCCGAAAGGGCCGGTGAGCTCGTCGGTGGTGCCGCCCTGCTTGGCGACCGAGGCCGCGATCTCCTCGCGCAGCTCGTCCCAGATGCCGGTCGTGCGGGGGGCGGCGAAGACCTGCAGCTGCATGGCGGAGCCGGCCAGCCCGAGGGTCACGGCGACGATGTTCTTCGTCTTCTTCTCGATCTCCAGGCGCAGCTGCATCCCCGGGCGGGCGGGGACGCGCAGCGCCCCGAGGTCGAGCCGGCGGCCGAGCTCGGGGACGTCGGCGACGTCGAACGGGCCGCGGGCCGGCTCGGCGGGGGTCTCCGCGCCGCTCTCCTCGGGCGCATGCCCGGCGGGCGCGGGGTCGGTGGCCTCACGCCTGCGTCGCGTGAACAAGCCCATCGGACGGTCTCCTCGTGATCGTGCTCCGGCCGGGGCCGGGATGTCGTGCCCGACTGTACCCGCGTGGCCCCACACCCGGCTGGCGCCGTGCAGGGCGGCGGCGTGCGCCGCGCCCGGGCCTGGCAGAGTAGGGGTGTGAGCGCCCCCTCCTCCGAGCTGTACCGCGAGCGGCTGACGCCCTCGGCGGGCATGCACGTCATCTCCCTGGTCGTCGGCGGCAGCGCGTTCTTCGTCGCGCTGCCCTTCACCGGGGAGATGCCGGCGCTGGCCACGGGGCTCGTCGTGGCCGTGGCGGTCTCGCTCCTGCTCGTGCGCTCCTCGCCCGTGGTGAGCGTGGTCCGCGGCGGCGACCCCGCGGACGGCGGCGCTCCGGGGGCGCCCCGGCTGCGCGCCGGCGGGGCGGTCATCCCGGTGGAGGTCCTGGGCGCTCCCGCCGTCCTCGACGACGACGGCCTGCGCCGTGCGCTGGGCACCGAGGCGGACGCCCGGGCGTACGTGGTGCACCGCGGCTGGGTGCACGGGGCGGTGCGGCTCCCGGTGGAGGACCCGCGGGACGCCACGCCCTACTGGCTGATATGCACGCGCCGGCCCGCACAGCTCGTCGCTGCGCTGGGCCGGCGCTGAGGGGTCGCCTGTCTCAGGCGGCGCACTCCGAGCACACGAGCTGGCCGTTGTCCTCGTAGGCCAGCTGGCTGCGGTGGTGCACGAGGAAGCACTTGGCGCACGTGAACTCGTCAGCCTGCCGGGGCAGCACCCGCACCGACAGCTCCTCGCCGGACAGGTCGGCGCCGGGCAGCTCGAAGCCCTCCGCGGCCTCGGCCTCGTCCTCGTCGACCGCGCCCGAGTTCTTCTCAGCGCGGCGCGCCTTCAGCTCCTCGATCGAGTCCTCGTTGAGGTCCTCTTCGTTCTTGCGAGGTGCGTCGTAGTCGGTCGCCATCTCGGCGTCACGCTCCGGTTCTTCAGTGGGGTGGATGGGTCTGGGCGCATTGCGCGCCAGGTACCCGGACAACGTTCCGCAGGCTCGTTTGTTCCCGCGGTCGCCAGATTGTGCACCACCGGTGCCGCGTCTGCCCAGAGGAAACCGGTGCGGAACGGTTGCGGGTGACTGAGTTCACAGGGCCCGCCCACCTCAGCGCCCCGCCCGGACGCGGCGGCCCTCGGACGTCGCCGGAGCCCCGGCGCCCTCCAGAGGGCGCCTCCGCGGCCGGGCGGCCCTCAGAGCGTCGCCGGCGCCCCCGCGGCCTCCAGCGCGGCGGCGAGCTCGGCCACGAGGCCGGCGGGGCCGGCGACCGTCATGGCGGTGGACGCCGGGCGGCCGCGCAGGCCGCTGAGCACGCCGCCGGCCTCGGTCACCACGAGCGAGCCGGCCGCGACGTCCCACGGGTTCAGGCCCCGCTCGTAGTGGGCGTCCAGCCGGCCCTCCGCGACCAGGCACAGGTCGATCGCCACGGAGCCGATGCGCCGGATGTCGCGGACCTGCGGCAGCAGCTGGGCGATGACGGCGGCCTGCTCGCGCCGCCGCTCGACCGTGTACCCGAAGCCCGTGCTGACCAGGGCCTGCCCGAGGGGCACCGCGTCCTTGATGCGCACGCGGGCGCCGTCGCGCCACGCGCCCTCGCCCAGGCCCGCCGACCAGGACGTGCCCTGGCGGACGGCGTGCACGCAGCCGGCGAGCGGCGTCCAGCGCTCCGGGACGGGGTCGCCGGCGACGACGGCGACGGACACCGAGTACGAGGGGAGCCCGTAGAGGAAGTTCACGGTGCCGTCGATGGGGTCCACCACCCAGGTCAGGCCCGAGGTGCCGACGACGGACCCCTCCTCCTCCCCGAGCACGCCGTCGTCCGGGCGCGCCTGCGAGATGCGGCTGCGCAGCAGCTGCTCGACCTCGGTGTCGACGGCGGTGACGACGTCGTTGACGGACGTCTTCGTGGCCGCCACGGCCACGGTGTCCACCGACCGGGCGCGCACGAGCTCCCCCGCCTCGCGCGCCAGCGACTCACACAGCGCCTTGAGCTCGGCGACCAGTCCCGGCGTCACGCCCGCGGGCATCGACGTGCCGGGCGCCTGCTCGCCGGCGGCCGCGCGCATCTTCGCGCTCCGCGCGTGCTCGTCGGCGGCCCCGTCCTCGCGCTGCTGGCCGGCGGCCGGGATGGTGGGTGGGTTGCTCACGTCGTGCCTCTCGATCGGGTCCGGGAAGGGCACTTCAGGCCCTGGACCGACTGTAGAACTCCCCACACCGAACACACCGCCGCCAATCCCGGCCGCCCGGCCGCCCGGGTGGCACCCTTCGTGGGAAGAACCTCGAAGGAGGACCCATGGTTGAGCTCGAACTGCTCGGGCTGCACGGTGACGGGGAGCACCTGACGCTGTCGGACGTCGAGGGGCGGCGCTACCGCCTGCCCATCGACGACGCGCTGCGTGCGGCGGTGCGCCGGGACCGGCCCGGTCTCGAGGCGATGCGCGCCGGCGAGGCGAGCCTGCGTCCGAAGGACATCCAGACCCTCATACGCGCCGGCGCCCGCGTCGAGGAGGTCGCCGAGCAGTCCGGCCTCAGCGTGGAGCACGTGCGCCGCTACGAGGGCCCGGTGCTGGCCGAGCGCGCGTGGGTCGTCCAGCAGGCACAGGCCCAGCGGCTCGGGCACGACTCCGACGCGCCGCGGCTCGGGGACCTCGTCGTCGACCGGCTCGCCGCCCGCGGCGTGCCCACCGCCACGCTCCAGTGGGACGCGGTGCGCCGCCCCGGCGGCCCGTGGGAGGTGCTGGTCACCTTCGTCGCCGGCGGCCGCGAGCGGGAGGCCCGCTGGCACGTCGACCTCTCCGCCCACACGCTGCACGCCGTCGACGACGAGTCGCGCTGGCTGTCCGAGACCGAGGTGGGCCCGACGGCGCACCCTCGCCGGCACCTGACCCCGGTGGGGGCCCGCAGCCGGCTGCAGGAGGACGCCGACGCGCCCGGGCTGCCCGCGCTCCCCCCGGCGCCCCGGGTCCTCGAGCAGCCGGACGAGGCACCCACCGACCGCCTCCTGGCCGACCTGGCCGCGCACCGCGGCACCCGCGCCGAGGTCCTGCCGGGCCCCGAGGACGACGACGACGACGCCCCCGGCCCCGAGGCCTACGGGGCCCACCCGGCGGCGTCGCGCCCGGAGGACGCCACCGACGCGCACGTGCTGGCCCTCCCCCGCCGTGAGCCGGCCGCCCGGCCCGATGCCGGCGACGGCCCCGAGCCGGGGACCGCGCCCGCCCTGCCCGCCGACCACGCGCCCGCCGCCGCCGCACCGGTGGAGAACCCCGCCGGCGCGACCCCGGCGGCGCCCGCCGACGCTCCCGCCGCCCGGCCCCTGAAGACGGAGGCACAGCCCCGGCGGCGCCGGACCACCCGGCGCAGCGTCCCGAGCTGGGACGAGATCGTCTTCGGCGCCAAGCCCGAGTAGCGACTAGTCCCCCAGCGGCAGCGTCAGCGGGCTGAGGCTCGCGGCGTGCGCGCGGGCGGCCGTCACCTTGCGCATGTGGTGGAACCGGCAGAGCACCTCGTACCCGACCTCGGGCTCCTCGACCACCTCGAGCGCGTCGGTGGTGTCCCCGACGACGACGTGCTCGCCCTCGGTCACCATGACGCCGCCGACGGTCCGGGCGTTGTGGGTCGCGCGCGCCCCGCACCAGCACAGGGCCTCGACCTGCAGCCGCTCGACGCGGTCGGCGAGCTCGAGCATGCGGGCGGAGCCGGGGAAGAGCCGCGTCCGGAAGTCGGTGGTGATGCCGAAGCCGAAGACGTCGACGCCCATCTCGTCGACCAGGCGGGCGAGCTGCTCGACCTGCTCAGGGCTGAAGAACTGCACCTCGTCGCAGATGAGGTAGTCCACCCGGGCGCCGCGGGTTCGCCGTCGCACGACCTCGTCCCAGAAGTCCAGGTCGTCGGTGACCTCGACGGCGGGCACGGCCAGGCCGAGGCGGGAGGAGAGCACCGCCTGCCCGGCGCGGTCGTTGCGGGAGAAGATCAGCCCCTCGCGGCCGCGGGCCGCGTGGTTGTGGTCCATCTGCAGGGCCAGCGTGGACTTCCCGGAGTCCATCGTCCCGGAGAAGAAGACGAGCTGCGCCACTACACCACCACCGAGATCAGGGGCACCTCGACCTCGTCGGGGGTGAGGGACCCGTGCATGCCGACGAGCGACAGCGAGCCGGGCGTCTGCGTGCGCGAGTCGAGCACGGCGTGCCGCCCGCGCATGAGGGCGACGACGTCGCCCACCACGTCGAGCCGGTCGGGCGCGACCACCCCGAGCAGGCCCATGTCGATCAGCTCCGCGCGCTCGACCACCCAGGCCCGTTCCCCCAGGACGTCGGCCCACCGGCGGGCGACCCGCTCGGCGGTCCCCGGGGCGGTGTAGACGTGGTTGGCGCGCGGCTCGCCGGCGACGAGCTCCACGTCGGCGGCCAGGGCGGGGGTGGCCGCGACGTCGATGCGGTCGGTGACGTCGACCATGCCGTGGTCAGCGGTGACGAGCAGCAGCGTCCCGGACGGGAGCCGCCGCGCGAGCCGCGACAGCTCGCCGTCGACCGACTCGACCTCCTCGCCCCACTCCAGCGAGCCCCAGCCCTGCTCGTGGGCGACGTGGTCGACGTCGCCCCAGTACAGGTACACGGCGGCGACGTCGGCGCGGCGCAGCTGCGCGCACGCGGCGTCCACGCGGTCGGCGAGCGACTCCGCCGAGACGTTCCTCGCGCCGCGCAGGGCGGCCTCGGTCAGGCCGGAGCCGACGAACCGGGCGGGCCCCACGCTGACGACCTCGCGGAGGTCCTCGCCGCCCGCCCGCCGCGCGGCGAGCTGCTCGAAGAGCGTGTCGCAGCGCTGCCAGGACCGCGGGGTCAGCGCGGTGTCGTCCCACCGGATGAGGTTGAGCACGCCGCCGTCGGAGGGGTCGCGCACCGAGAAGCCCAGCATGCCGGTGAGGCCGGGCAGCTCACCGGTGCCCACGGCCGTGATGGCCGCCGCGGTGGTGGAGGGGAACGTGCTCGTGAGCACCTGGGACTCGGGCAGCCGGGCGCGCAGGAACGGCGCGTGGCCGCCGCGCTCGGCGATCATCCGGGCGCCCAGACCGTCGACGAGGACGACGCACACCTTGTCGGCGGCCGGCAGGCCGAGCAGGGCGCGGTCCTCGCCGCTGGCCCGGCCGTGCGAGGTGGTGGTCAGGCCGACGGCGTCGAGCGCCGCCGGCATGACGGCGCGCAGGTGCAGGCCGTCCGGGGCGGGCGGCAGGAACTCGTCGATCACGCGCGGCCCGTGCTCCCGGCGGTGGCCGCGGACAGCGCCCGGGCGAAGGCGAGCGCGCCGCTCAGCGCCCCGGCGCCCTCGGCCTGGGCGCTGATGCGCAGCTCGAGCCCCTCCGGGGTGATGGTGCCGACGTAGCCGTGGTCCGCGTCGCACTCGGGGTCGTCGCAGTGGTCGGGCTTGAGGTCGACCTGGTCGGCGGTGCCCCAGGTGATCGCGACGGTGAGCTCCTGGGTGCGCATGGTCCGCGTGCGGGCCGGGTCGCTCACCCCGTGGGTCAGCGCCACCGAGCGCACCTCGCGCAGCGGCACGGACTCGGTGGTGGCGAGCGCCGACGGGCGCCCGTCGGGGCCGGGGCCGTCGTCGACGTGGGCCACGACCAGGCGCGTGGGCGTGAGCACGACGGCGGTGAGGTGCCGGAAGACCTCCGTCTCGTCGAACGTGGTCTCGGGGTGGACGAGGTAGGACACGACCCGCTCGTCCGCGAGCGCGACGTCGATCACCCCGGCGACGAGGTCGGGGTAGTAGCCCGCGAGGTCGAGCTCGGAGCGGAGCTGGTCGGCGAGGTTGAGGTCCGGCACCCCGACATCATCCCACTGCGCCGCGCCCGCGTCGTCCCCCGCTGGTGGTGACGCGTGTCGGCGGGCATCAGCCGCCCGCCGGGACCTCCTCGGGCGGGACCGGCAGCGCCCGCCTGCCGGCGTCCTGGCGCACCGGGTGGGCGACCGTCACCACCGCCGACGTGATGCACGCCCCCCGCTCGCCCACGATCACCGGGTTGAGCAGCACCTCCGCGACCTCCGGCAGGTCGTCGGTGAGCATGGAGACCCGGGCGACGACGTCCTCGACGGCCGCGACGTCGGAGACCGGCAGCCCCCGGTGGCCCAGCAGCCGGGGCGCCGCGCGCACCGAGCGGACCATCTCGCTGACGTCGCGCCGCGTCAGGGGCGGGATGCGGTAGGAGACGTCCTCGAGCAGCTCGGTGGCGTCGCCCGCCAGCCCGAAGGCCACCACCGGCCCGTACAGGTCGTCCTCCGTACCTCGCACCACGCAGGCGACCCCGGGCGGGGCCATGGCCTGCACCTCGAAGGTGGTCGGGCGGCCGAGCAGCTGCTCGACCCGCTGGCCCATCTGCGCCATGGCCTCGCGCAGCGCGTCGGGGTCCCCCAGCTCCAGGCGCACGCCGCCGAGGTCGACGCGGTGGCGCAGGACCCGGTCCGCCGTCTTCAGCGCGACGGGCCACCCGATCCGCTCCGCCGCGGCCACCGCCTCGGCCTCGCCGGCGACGTGGGTCGCGGGCAGCACGTCGATCCCGTAGCAGGCCAGCAGCGCCGCCACCGTGGGCGCGTCCAGCTCCCGCCGCTCCCCCGGGCCCACGGACGCCAGCACGGGGGCCAGCACGCGCCGGGCCGCGGCGGGGTCGATCCCCGGCGGGTGCACGAGCGGGTCGCCGGCGCCGGTGCGCCAGCTGGCGTACCCCACGGCGCCGGCCAGGGCCGTGACGGCGTCCTCGACCGTGCTCATGGAGGGCACGACCACGCCGTCGTGGGTCAGCTCCGGCGTCAGCCCGTGCAGCCCGTAGACGCTCGCCACCCAGGTGCGGCCGTCCGCCGCCGCCGCGCGGGCCACCGCCGCGGCCACGTCCGTGTCGCGCGTGCCGAGCGCCGGGGAGTGGGCGACGACGACGGCGTCGAAGTCCTCGCGCTCGCGCAGCTCCCGCAGCGCCGCGTCGTACTCCTCCCCGCCGGCCATGGGCGCGAGCGGCACCGGCTGGCCGGCGACCTCCAGCCCCTCGGCGCGCAGCACGTCGGCGACCAGCCCGGCGAGCGTCTCCGAGGAGGACACGATCGCGGTGCGCGGCCCGGCCGGGATGGGCTGGCACAGCAGCAGCGCCGCGATGTCCAGCGCCTCGCGGGTGGTGCGCGCCCGGACGAGGCCCGACTGGCGGACCAGCTCGGTGAGCACCCGCCGGGGCTGGCGGGAGGTGCGCACCGCGTGGCCGGGCGGTGTGGCCTGACCGGTCTGCCCGGACACCACCGCCACGACCGGCTTGGCCGCCGAGACACGGCGGGAGATGCGGGAGAACTTGCGCGGGTTGCCGATGGACTCCAGGTACAGCGTGCCGACCGCCGTCGCGTCGTGCGTGGACCAGAACTGCAGGGTGTCGTTGCCTGAGACGTCGACCCGGTTGCCCGCGGAGACGAAGGTCGTCACCGGCAGCCCCCGGCGGGCGGCGGTCGAGCGCAGCCCGAGGCCGGCGGCGACGGACTGGGTGAACAGCCCGATCCCGCCGCCCCGCCCGGGCCGCACGCCGCCGGTGCCCGGCGCCTCCTCCTCCGTCCACAGGGTCGCGTTGTACCGCCCCGCCGGGCCCACGCCGACGACGCCGTAGGAGGCGGGCCCGACCAGCCGGATGCCGGCCCCCCGTGTCCGGCGCAGCAGCTCGCGCTGGCGCGCCATGCCCTCACGGCCGGACTCCCCGAAGCCGTGGGAGAGGACGACGAGCGCCCGCACGCCGAGCCGGTGCAGCGCGGGGACGGCGGCGACCACGGCGTCCGGCGGCCCCGCCACCACGGCGAGGTCGACGCCGGGCGGCACCTCCTGGAGCGTCGCGTACCGGCGGATGCTGCCGTGCGACGCCGGGACGGCGGTGGGCCCGCCGTCGGGCGCCCCGCCCCTGCCGGCCGGGACGGCGGCGTCAGCCAGGCCGACGAGGTGGACGGGCCCGGTGAACTGCGAGGCCGTCAGGGAGCGGGCCACGTGCCGGGCGAGGACCTGCCCCTCCTCGTCGGCGGGCCCCATGGCGAGCAGCAGGACGGACCCGGCCTGCATCAGGCCGCGCATGCTCTGCGCCTCGGCGTGGCGCTCCCGCTCCGCCATGACCTTCCAGGACCGCTCGGTCTCCTCGATGCTGAAGGACACCGAGATGACGCCGTCCTCCATGCGCTGGGTCACCTCGTAGCCGGCGTCGGTGAAGACCCGGATCATGCGGGCGTTGGCGGGCAGCACGTCGGCGACGAAGCGCTCGATGCCCAGCTCGCGGGCCGCGGCGGCGAGGTGCTCGAGGAGCACGGACCCGAGCCCGCGGCCCTGCTCGGTGTCGGCGACGTTGAAGGCGACCTCCGCGACGCCCGGCTCGACGACGTCGAAGCGGCCCACCGCGCGGATCTCCTCCCCCTGCACGAGCACCAGCGCGACCCGGTCATGGTGGTCGACGTGCGTGAACCGGTGCAGGTCCCGCTCGCCCAGGCGGGGCAGCGGCGCGAAGAAGCGGAAGTAGATGGACTGGGCGGACTGGGCGACGTGCATGCGCTGCAGCGCCTCGGCGTCCTCGGGACGGATCGGGCGGATGTGCATAGTGGCGCCGTCGCGCAGGATGACGTCGGCGGCCCAGTGCCAGGGGTACTCCGGGTCCGCACCGCGCTCCATGGCGCCGAGCGTAGCGACATGAGGCCAACCACACCGCGGTCGGTGCGCCGGCAACGGGCCGGCATCGGGGACAATCGCCCTCATGGCCCGTAAGACCCCCACGCCGCCCGAGCGTGTCCCGGAGAAGATCGTCGACATCGACGTCTCCGCGGAGATGCAGGGTTCCTTCCTGGAGTACGCCTACTCCGTCATCTACTCGCGCGCCCTCCCGGACGCGCGCGACGGCCTCAAGCCGGTCCAGCGACGGATCCTCTTCATGATGGACCAGATGGGGCTGCGGCCCGACCGGGGGCACGTGAAGTCCGCCCGCGTCGTCGGCGAGGTCATGGGCAAGCTCCACCCGCACGGGGACAGCGCCATCTACGACGCCATGGTGCGCCTGGCCCAGCCCTTCGCGCTGCGGCTGCCCCTGGTCGACGGGCACGGCAACTTCGGCTCCCTCGACGACGGCCCCGCCGCCCCCCGGTACACCGAGGCGCGGCTCGCGCCCGCCGCGCTGGCCATGACGTCGGACCTGGACGAGGACACCGTCGACTTCGTCCCCAACTACGACAACCAGATCATGCAGCCGGGCGTGCTGCCCTCGGCCATCCCCAACCTGCTGGTCAACGGCGCCACCGGCATCGCGGTCGGCATGGCCACCAACATGCCGCCGCACAACCTCGTCGAGGTGGTCGCCGCTGCCCGGCACCTCGTCGCGCACCCCGACGCCACGCTCGAGGACCTCATCCGGTTCGTCCCGGGGCCGGACCTGCCCGAGGGCGGCAAGGTCGTCGGGCTCGAGGGCATCCGCGACGCCTACGCGACCGGCCGGGGCAGCTTCCGAACCCGGGCCACCGCCCGCGTCGAGAACGTGACGCCCCGCAAGAAGGGCATCGTCGTCACCGAGCTGCCGTACATGGTGGGGCCCGAGCGTGTCATCGAGAAGATCAAGGACGCCGTCCAGGCCCGCAAGCTCCAGGGCATCACCAACGTCCAGAACCTCACCGACCGCCACCACGGGCTGCGACTGGTCATCGAGGTCAAGAACGCCTTCAACCCCGAGGCGGTGCTCGAGCAGCTCTACAAGCACACCCCGATGGAGGAGTCCTTCGGGATCAACAACGTCGCCCTCGTCGACGGCCAGCCGCGCACCCTGGGCCTGCGCGAGCTGCTGCAGGTCTACGTCGACCACCGCCTGTCCGTGGTGCGCCGCCGCACCGCGCACCGGCTGACGAGGGCGAACGAGCGCGCCCACCTGGTGGCCGGCCTGCTCATCGCCATTGCGGACATCGACGAGGTCATCGCGGTCATCCGCTCCTCCGACGACGCCGAGGCGGCGCGCACGCGGCTGATGCAGGTCTTCGACCTTTCCGAGCAGCAGGCCGAGTACATCCTCGCCCTGCGCCTGCGCCGGCTGACGAAGTTCTCCCGCCTCGAGCTCGAGGCGGAGGCCGACGAGCTGGCCAGGCAGATCGCCCAGCTCCAGGCGATCCTCGACTCCGACGAGCTGCTCCGCCAGCTGGTCTCGGACGAGCTGGCGGAGGTGGCCAAGAGCTTCGGCACGCCCCGGCGCACGGTGCTGCTCGAGCACGCGGGCGGACCGGCGACCACGGCCGCCGCGGGCCCGTCCGGGCGCGCCGGCGCGCTGCCGCTGGAGATCGCCGACGAGCCGTGCTGGGTGCTGCTCTCCGGCACCGGGCTGCTGGCGCGGACCTCCTCGCCGGACGCGCCGCTGCGCACGGGGCCGCGGAGCTCCCACGACGCCGTCGCGCACGCCGTGCCCAGCACGGCCCGCGGGCAGGTGGCGGCGGTGACCTCGGCCGGCCGGCTGGTGCGGGTGGACGTGCTGGACGCCCCCGCGCTGCCCAGCACCGGCGCCGCCCCGAGCCTGTCGGGCGGGGTGCCCGTGACCGAGCTGTTCACGCTGGAGAAGGGCGAGGAGATCGTGGGCCTGGCCAGGCTCGACGCCGGCGCGCCGCCGCTCGTCCTGGCGACCGCCGGCGGGGTGGTCAAGCGGGTCAACCCGGACCACCCGGCGAACAGGGACGCCTGGGAGGTCATCTCGCTGCGCGACGGCGACCGGGTGGTGGGCACCGGTCACGCCAACGACGCCGACAAGCTCGTGCTCGTCACCTCCGACGCCCAGCTGCTGCGGTTCGACGCCTCCGTGGTCCGGCCCCAGGGCCGCGCGGGCCAGGGCGTGGCGGGCGTGCGGCTCGCCGACGGCGCGACCGTCATCCACCTCGGCGTGGTCGCGGGCGACTCGGTCTCCGCGTCCGTCCTCGTCACCGTGGCCGGTTCGTCCGACGCGCTGCCCGGCACGGTCCCGGGCAGCGCCAAGGTGACCCCGCTGGACCGCTACCCCGCCAAGGGCCGGGCGACCGGCGGGGTCCGGGCGCACCGCTTCCTGCGCGGGGAGGACCGCCTGCAGCTGGCGTGGGTCGGGCCCGAGCCGGCGCGCGCCGTCGGCGCCGGCGGCCAGGCCGTGGAGCTGCCCCCGGTCGACGAGCGCCGCGACGGCTCGGGGCACGCCCTCCCGGTGCCCGTCGCCGCGATCGGCTGACGCGCCGCCGAGCGGTCACTTCTGCCGGTGACCTCACGGCGCACCTGACCGCGGCGTCCGCCCTATATCTCGATCGAGTACATGGCGGAGCCGCGGGTGCGCTCGTAGCCCAGGTGGACGAAGAGCCCGGCGGCGCCGGTGGGGTTGTCCGCGTCGACGTCGAGGCCGGCGTACTCCATGCCGTCGGCCGCGTACGCCCGCATGGCCGCCGTCAGCAGCGCGGAGGCGACGTGGCGGCCGCGCCACTCGGGCAGCACGCCGATCATCTCCGTGTAGCCCTCGGTCCAGCCCATGGCCGCCCAGTCCTGCTCGTAGCGGCCCGACATGATGTAGCCGGCCACCTGGGCCCGGTCGGAGCTGCGGTCGAGCGCGACGAAGCTCCAGGCGGGCGCGAAGTGGGTGCGGCCCTGCCGCCAGGACTCGGGCGTGTGCGGCTGGGAGCCCCAGTGGTCCCCGAAGGCGCGGTTGTGCGCCCGGCGGACGGCGTCGTCGAGCTCCTCCGACCACGGCACCACCGCCAGGTGCGGCCCCAGCGTCACCTCGGGGATCGGCCGGGACAGGTCGCGGCGCATCTCCATGTACCACCGGCGCGGCGTGAAGCCACGGGCGGTGAGGAGCCGCTCGAGCGCGGCCATGCCCTCGTCCACGTGGACGACGATGCGCGCCGGGGCCTCCTTGCCGGAGGCGGCAAGCATCTGCCGCGCGCGGCCGACCTGCCAGTCGATGAGGGCGCTGCCCACGCCTCTGCCGCGCCAGTGCGGGTCCACCCCGCCCGAGCAGAACGCGCGCAGGAGCGTCTCGTCGCCCCGCCGGATGCGCACGAAGCCGAAGGCGCGGAGTGTGCCGGCCTCGTCCCAGGCGCCCAGGGCGCTCCAGGAGTGGGTGGCCTCGAAGTACTCCCGCGCCTCCTCGGCGGACGTGCGGTACGGCGGGTCGTCGGCCTCCTCGATACGGCCGATCAGGCTCTCGAGCGCGGCGAGGTCCGCGACGTCCAGCGCGCCCCAGCGCAGGCCGGGCACGCCGTTCGGCGTGGCGAGGGTCTGGGGGGCCCGGGCACGCTCGGACAGGGGGGCAGACGCCCGCCCGGGCGTCCCCTCCCCCGGGCTCACGACCGCGGCGGACACGTCGAAGACCATACGTGGTCGGCTGCGCGGGCGTCGCGTCTGGTGCCGGGACGGCGCGGCGTCGTCACGTCTCGATGGTGTACAGGATCCGGGCGCCCCGCCGCTCGTACCCGAGCCGCTCGCAGAACCGGTGGTCCCCCGAGCCCTCGACGGCGTCGACCTCGAGGGTGGCGACCTCGGTCCCGTCCGCGGCCAGGGCGCGCACGACGGCGCAGAGCAGCGCGCTGGCGACGCCCTGCCGGCGGTAGGGCCCGCGCACGCCGATCTTCTCGGTGCAGCCCTCGCCGGCCGCGGGGGTCTCCTCGTGGCGGCACGTCAGCGCGTACCCGGCGACCTCGCCGTCCTCGGTCAGGGCGACCTTGCTCCAGGACGGCACGAGGTCACGGCGGTCGAGGGCCCACCGCCCGGGGCCGATCGGCTCGGCCCCCCAGCGGACCGCGAACACCTCGTTGTGGGCGCCGCGGACCGCCTCGTCGAGCTCGGACGACCAGTCGACGATCCGCACGCCGGCCGGCGGCCGCGCCTCCGGCAGCGGGCCGGCCACGGGGCGGCTCATCCGCTGGACCACCCGCTTGGGGCTGAACCCGGCGGCCACGTAGAGTTTGCGCCGGTCCGCGAGGTGCTCGTCCACGTAGGCGGCGATGCGCACCGGGAGGTCCCGGCCGTCGGCGGCCAGCAGCTGGCGGGCGCGGGCGTCCTGCCAGTCGAGCAGCGCCCGGCCGATCCCGCGGCCGCGCCACCCGGGGTCGATGGACGCGCTGAGGTACGCGGTGAGCACGCGCTCGGCGCCGGGGGTGAGGTAGACCAGCGCCATGGCGCGCAGCTCCCCGGCACCGTCGAAGCCGCCGAGGGAGTGGGCCACGACGTCCCCGAAGGTGGCGAGCGCGGCCACCTGCTGGCCCGGGAGCTGCCGGCGCACAGGCCGGTCGACGGGCGCGCAGCGGTCCGCCAGGGCGCGGACGGCCTCGTCATCAGCCGGGGTGAGCGCGCGCCACGTCAGTCCCAGGTGGGGCGGCGGGAGCTCGGCGACGTCCGGGACGTGCAGACGTTCGGCGAGCGGCCCGGCGGGGCGGTCGACGGCGGATGGCATGGTCCCGATCCTAGGCGAGCACCGCGCGCCCAACCCGGCGCCCGGGCGGTGATACCGGGCACGCGAGCCACCCGTGCTCGCCGCCACCGACCTCGGCAGATGGCGGTTCAGGGCGCTCCTCCGGGCGTAGCCGCGCCGCGGAGGTCCCCGGCGTCCTCGACCGCGTCGCCGCCCTCGTCGCTTCCCTCCCGGCCGACCTAGGCGGACAGGGGCGACCTCACGCGACCCCGGATCGGTGAGGCCGGCCCGAGCTCCTCGGACGTCGTCAGGCGTCGATGCGGTCCGGGTCGATGGCGTGGGCGCCCGCGACGATGAAGTCCTTGCGCGGGGCGACCTCGTTGCCCATCAGCAGCTCGAAGACGCGCTCGGCCTCGTTCAGGGCCGCCTCGTCAGACATGGAGATGCGCCGGAGAGTGCGCCGCGCGGGGTCCATCGTGGTCTCCGCGAGCTGGTGGGCGTCCATCTCACCCAGACCCTTGTAGCGCTGGATCGGCTCCTTGTACCGCTTGCCCGAGCGCTCGAGCTTCTTCAGCACGGCGGTCAGCTCGGCCTCGGAGTACGTGTACATCACCTCGCCCTTCTTCCCGCCGCTGCCCGCCATCTCCACGCGGTGCAGCGGGGGGACGGCGGCGAAGACGCGGCCGGCCTCGACCAGCGGGCGCATGTACCGGAAGAACAGCGTCAGCAGCAGAGTGCGGATGTGGGCGCCGTCGACGTCGGCGTCCGTCATGAGCACGACCTTGCCGTAGCGCGCCTGGGAGACGTCGAAGGTGCGGCCGGAGCCGGCACCGATGACCTGGATGATCGAGGCCACCTCGGCGTTCTTCAGGATCTCGCCCGGGGAGGCCTTCTGGACGTTGAGGATCTTGCCGCGGATGGGCAGCAGCGCCTGGAAGTCGCTGGACCTGGCCAGCTTGGCGGTGCCGAGCGCGCTGTCCCCCTCGACGATGAACAGCTCGGTGTGGTCGATGTCCTCGCTGCGGCAGTCGGCCAGCTTGGCCGGCAGGGTGGAGGTCTCGAGGGCGTTCTTGCGCCGCGAGATCTCCTTGTGCATGCGCGCCGACACCCGGGCCCGCATCTCGCCGACGACCTTGTCGAGGAGTGCCGCGGCCTGGGTCTTCTCGGAGCGCCTGGACGAGGTCAGCAGGGCGGTCAGCTCCCGGTCGACGACCTTGGCGACGATCGAGCGGATCGGCGCGGTGCCGAGCACCTCCTTCGTCTGGCCCTCGAACTGCGGCTCGGGGAACCGGACCGTGACGACGGCGGTGAGCCCGGCGAGGACGTCCTCCTTCTCGATCTTGCCGTCCTTGGCGGTGACCTTCAGCCGGCGCGCGTTCGTCTCGATCTGCTTGCGCAGCGTCTTGAGCAGGCCCTGCTCGAACCCGGCCTGGTGGGTGCCGCCCTTGGGGGTGGCGATGATGTTGACGAAGGACCGCAGGGTCGTGTCGTAGCCGATCCCCCAGCGCAGGGCCACCTCGACCTCGCAGCTGCGCACGACGTCCACAGGCCGCAGGTGCCCCTTGTCGTCGAGCTGCTGGACGGTCTCGTTGAACGTCTCCGTCCCGCGCAGCCGCCAGGTGTCCGTGACCGAGCCGTCCGGGGAGAGGAAGTCGACGAAGTCCACCACGCCGCCGTCGTGCCGGAAGACCTCCTCCGCTGAGCCCTGCTCGCCCGGGGTGCCGGGCAGGCGCCGCTCGTCGCGCACGGTGAGGGTCAGCCCCGGGACCAGGAAGGAGGTCTGCCGGGCGCGGTCGATGAGGTCCTCGTAGGAGAAGTGCGCCGACGCCGGGAAGATCTGCCGGTCCGCCCAGTACCGCACCCGAGTGCCCGTGCGACCGCGCGGGACCTTGCCGACCACGGCCAGCTCCGAGGACGCGGTGAACGGCTCGAACGGCGACTCGGGCGACAGGCCCGCTCTGTCGTCGTAGGTGCCCGGCTCGCCGCGGTGGAAGCTCATCCGGTACGTCTTGCCGCCCCGGTCCACCTCGACGTCGAGACGGGCCGACAGGGCGTTGACGACCGACGCGCCCACGCCGTGCAGGCCGCCGGAGGCGGCGTAGGAGCCGCCGCCGAACTTGCCACCGGCGTGCAGCTTGGTGAAGACCACCTCCACGCCGCTGAGGCCCACGGACTCCACCGTGTCCACCGGGATGCCGCGGCCGTCGTCGCGCACCTCCACCGAGCTGTCCGGGTAGAGGATGATCTCGATGTTGCTCGCGTGGCCCTCGAGGGACTCGTCGACAGCGTTGTCGATGATCTCCCACAGGCAGTGCATCAGGCCGCGGGAGTCGGTGGACCCGATGTACATGCCGGGGCGCTTGCGCACCGCCTCGAGCCCCTCCAGCACGGAGAGGTGGCGGGCGGTGTAGCTCGACGCGGCGTTCGCGGTGGCGGTTGACACGCGCCCTACCTTAGGTTCGCCCACCCACACGGACCGGCACCGACCCGCGTCTGGTGGGGAAAAATCTCCCCGGCGGGACCCCGGTGAGGCCCCGCGGGCGCGCTGGTGGGGACGTGCGTCCCTCGCCGGCCGACCTGCCGGACTACGCCGGGAGCGAACCGCGCCGATTCGGCGGCATGGATCTCGGGCGCGTCTGGTTGCATGCTCACATGACCGCAACAACGACCACGCCAGAACTCACCGCTCAGGACCGGTGCGACGCCTGCGGGGCGCAGGCGTACGTGCGCGTGCAGCTGGAGTCCGGCGAGCTGCTCTTCTGCGCCCACCACGCGCGGCGGCACGCCGACGCCCTCGCCGGTGTCGCGAAGAGCATCCACGACGAGACCGACAGGCTCCACGAGGACAAGAACGCCGCCGCCCGCTGACGCCTGCAGCTCCAGGAGGCCGCCGCCCGACCGGGTGGCGGCCTTCTGCGTGCCGGGCGGCGGCATGCCGATCCCCCGAGACCCGGGATGCCGGGGATCGTCGTGGTTCTGTGTGCCCATGCCGTCGGGCCAGGTGGAGGACGCCTCCCGCGAGACAGGCCTGACGCCGGCCGCCCCGGCGCCCCGGTGGCTGCGCTCCCTGGGCCGCTTCGCCTGCGCCGCCCTGGGCGTCCTGTGGTTCCTCCTCGGCTGGCTCGCGCTCCAGGTCGCCCTCGGCTCGTCCAGCCGCCCGGAGGCCTCCCAGCAGGCGCCTCGGGGGAGCTGGCGAGCACGACCGCGGGTCGCGCGCTGCCTCTCGTCATGGTGCTGGTGGCCAGCGCAGGCATCGTGACGGTCGGCCTCGGCGCCTGGTTCGTCTATCGCGGCTGGACGGGCACGTTCGCCGGGAACCTCGACCCCGCCTTGGACCGCCGGGTGCGCCGCGTGGGCAACGTCGCCCGGGGCGTGTCGGTGTGCGTGCTGGGCGGGCTGGTCCTCGCCGCGGCGGTCCGGCACGACCCCGATGAGGCGGGCGGCGTCGACGCTGCCTTCGGCGCGCTGCTGGCCCTGCCCCTCGGCGCGGTGCTGACCGGCGTGGTCACCGTCGGGCTCATGTGCTTCGGCATCTTCCAGGTGGCCACCGCACGCCACACGCACGAGCGCTGAGCGCCGCGCGCCGCGACGGCTCCCGCCACCGGACAGCACGAGGCCCGCGCCTTCCGGGGAAGGTGCGGGCCTCGTCGTCGTCCTGCTCATGTAAGGGACATCGGCGGCGTGGAGCCACCACGTGGTCGGGGTCCCAGGGTATGCGTAGGTCATCCCGGTTGGTCCGGGTGGTGGCGTCGAGATCCGCTCTGGGGAGGTGCTCCGCGTGGAGTGCTTGCCCCGTTGGCCTGATTGCCACTCCCGGCCGGCCACGGATGCCCCGGTTGAGGGAAGTGGCCCGGTCCGCCGAGGCCGGTGCCGGTTGCAGCACATGAGTGGGAGCCGCGGTTGGCCGCGTGTCTTCCTTGGGACCGTGGCCGTAGTGCGTCGCTCCACCCCGGACGGGCCGGTGTCAACCGTCACCGACGAAGGGGAGATCAGATGGCGACACGGCGCCTGGTGGGCATCGACCTGGGCATCGCGACCGCCCATACGGTCCGGGTGCTGGACGAGACCGGTGCGACGGTGGCCAGGCGCAAGGCCTGGCCGACCGTGGAGAGCCTGACCGGCATCGAGCAGGCCGCGCTGGCCGGCGCCGAGGCGGGCACCCGGCTGGAGGTCGTGATGGAGCCGACCGGGCCGGCGTGGTTGCCGATCGCGGTGTTCTTCGCCACCCGCGGCCACCTGGTCCACCGGGTCAGCTCGGCCAAGGCCGCCGACCTGCGCCGCTTCCTGTCCCGGCACACCAAGACCAACGGCATCGACGCCGAGACCCTGGCCCGGCTGCCGCTGTTCGACCCGGCCGGGCTGCGACCCCTGGAGCTGCCCGGCGCGGAGCGGGCCGGGCTGGACCGGCGGGTGCGGGCCACCGACCGGCTCACCCGGGCCGGGGCCGAGCACAAGCGGGGCATCAAGGACCTGGCCCGCCAGGTGCTGCCGATGTCGCCGCTGACCGGTGACCTCGGCGTCGCCGATCTGGCGGTCCTGGAGCGCTACGCCGACCCGCGGGCGCTGACCAGGGCCGGGCTCACGCGCCTGACCACGCTGATCACGAGGGCCTCGCACGGCCACCAGGGCCGCGACCGGGCCCAGCAATGGCTCGAGGCCGCCCGCGCCTCCCTGGCCCTGTACGGCGAGCACCCCGCGGTGGCCTTCGCCGACCTCGCCGCCGAGATCGCCACCGAGGTGCGGTTGCTGCGCGCCGTCCAGGCCGAGCTCGCCGAACACGCCCAGCACCGCGAGGCCTACTACCAGCAGGTCGACCCAGAAGAGCTGGCCCGCTCTCTGCCCGGCGTCGCCGAGATCAGCGGTCCCGCGCTGGTCGCCGTGACCGGGGACGCAGCCCGGTTCCGCAACGCCAAGGCGTTTCGCTCCTACACCGGGCTGGCCCCCAGGGCCTCCGAGACCGGCGAGACCGACCGCAAGGGCCAGCCGATGTCCAAGGCCGGCTCCTCGCTGCTGCGCACCACCCTGATCCGCGCCGCGGACACCGCCCGCCACCAAGACCCCCAGCTCGCCCGCCTGTACTACGTCCAGATGGTCGAACGCGGCAAGGACCACCTCGGCGCCCTGTGCGTCGTCGCCGCCCACCTGGCCGAACGGTTCTGGACCGTCATGCGACGCGGCGAGCCCTACGTCATCCGCGACACCGACGGGCGCCCAGTGAGCGCCGAGGAGGCCAAGGCCATCGTCCGCCAGCACTGGACGGTGCCGGCCGAGGTCCGCGCCCGCCGCCGCAGCAAGAAAGCGAGGAAGGCCCCCCAGACAGTCCCTACCGGACAGTCACAGCCAGACACACGCAGTGTCGGCAAACGGGGCGACCTTCCTCGCTCCTCATCGTTGACCGGGCCCACACAGCCCGTCAACAGGCGGACCGCTTGACAACCCGATCCCCCTTAGGGAATCAGTCCAGGTAGTCGCGCAGCACCTGGGACCGGCTGGGGTGGCGCAGCTTCGACATCGTCTTGGACTCTATCTGCCGGATGCGCTCGCGCGTGACGCCGTAGACCTTGCCGATCTCGTCGAGCGTCTTCGGCTGGCCGTCGGTCAGGCCGAACCGCATGGACACGACGCCGGCCTCGCGCTCGGACAGGGTGTCCAGCACGGCGTGGAGCTGCTCCTGCAGGAGCGTGAAGCTCACCGCGTCCGCGGGCACGACCGCCTCGGAGTCCTCGATGAGGTCGCCGAACTCGCTGTCGCCGTCCTCGCCGAGCGGGGTGTGCAGGGAGATCGGCTCGCGGCCGTACTTCTGGACCTCGACGACCTTCTCGGGCGTCATGTCGAGCTCCTTGGCCAGCTCCTCCGGGGTGGGCTCGCGGCCCAGGTCCTGGAGCATCTGGCGCTGCACGCGGGCGAGCTTGTTGATGACCTCCACCATGTGCACGGGGATGCGGATGGTGCGGGCCTGGTCGGCCATCGCACGCGTGATCGCCTGGCGGATCCACCAGGTGGCATACGTCGAGAACTTGTAGCCCTTGGTGTAGTCGAACTTCTCGACCGCGCGGATCAGGCCGAGGTTGCCCTCCTGGATCAGGTCCAGGAACAGCATGCCGCGGCCGGTGTAGCGCTTGGCCAGGGAGACGACGAGGCGCAGGTTGGCCTCGAGCAGGTGGTTCTTGGCGAGGTGCCCGTCGTTGGCGATCCACTGCAGCTCGCGGCGCAGCTTCGGCTCGAGCTTGTCGCCCTCGTTCGCCAGCTTCTCCTCGGCGAACAGGCCGGCCTCGATCCGCTTGGCGAGCTCGACCTCCTGCTCGGCGTTGAGGAGGGCCACCTTGCCGATCTGCTTGAGGTAGTCCTTGACCGGGTCGGCGGTCGCGCCGGCGGTGACGACCTGCTGGACCGGGGCGTCGTCGTCGTCCGCGTCGGACACGACGAAGCCGGTCTCCTCGACCGTGGGCTCCTCGTCCCCGGGCTTGGTCTCCTGGGCGGCGTCGGGGACGGCCTTGAGGTTGGTCGCCCGGGCGGCCGGCTTGGCGGCGGACTTGGCGCTGCTGCGGGCGGGCGCCTTGCGGGCGGCCAGCTTCTTGGCGGTGGCCGAGGTCTCGCCGGTGGCCGCGGCCGTGCGCGAGGTCTTCTTCGTGGCGGCGGCCTCCCCGGTGGCCTCTTCGACCGAGGCCTCAGCAGCGGCCCCCGCACCAGCGGGCCGGGTGGTCCGGGTCGTGCGGGTGGACTTGGAGGCAGGGGTGGACGACACAGAGAACCTTTCGGCGGGGGACGCGGCTGAGCCGGCGACAACGCGGCAGCCCTACAATTATAACGTCCGGGGGCGGTCTTGGGCGCGGGTTATCCGATTCCCGTGCAACACCTCCCGGGAGGGCGGCCTAGAGCACCGACGGCGGCCGCCGGTGCGTCGCGGGCGTACGGCATGTCCAACGCCCCTGTCCGCCGACGCATTCCCGATCCCGGGGCCGCGCGGCCGTCGGACGTCAGGCGGGTTCGCCCTCCACCAGCGCCGTGTACGCCTCGGCGTCCAGGAGGTCCTCGGGCAGCTCCGTCACGCGCATCGCGTACAGCCACCCCTCGCCGTGGGGGTCGGCGTTGACCGACTCCGGGGAGTCGACGGCTGCGGCGTTGACCTCCAGGACCTCGCCGGTGGCGGGCGCGACCAGGTCCGAGACCGACTTGGTGGACTCGATCTCGCCGCAGCTCTCCCCCGCGCTCACGGTGGCGCCGACCTCCGGCAGGTCCACGTAGACCACGTCGCCGAGCGCCTCGGCCGCGTAGGCGGTGATGCCGACCCTCGCGACGTCGTCGTCGACGGTGATCCACTCGTGGTCGGTCGTGTACTTCCGGTCGGTCGGGTAGGGCATCTGTGGCTCCTGTTCTGGGGCGGATCGGTCCGGCGGCCACCGCCGGTTGCGCGGCGGCGCCGCTGGACTCAGGGCGCAGGCTCGGGCTTGACGGCGAGCACCGGGCAGGGGGCGTCGAGCAGGATGCGCTGGGCGTTCGAGCCGAGGATGAGCTTGCCCACCGGGGATCGGCGGCGCAGGCCGATCACGATGAGCTCGGCGCCGTCCTCGACGGCCGTGGACACGAGGTCGTCGGCGACGTCCGACCCGCGGCGCAGCTGACGCACCTCGTACGAGACGTCGGCGTCGTCGAGGCGGTCACGGACGGTGTCCGCCTCGGCCTCGAGGGCCGCGGGGTCCTCGTCCTGCGCGCGCCTGGAGAGCACCACGACGAGCTTGTTCCCGCGGCGGCGGGCCTCGGCGACGGCGGCGGCCAGAGCGGCGTCGCCCTCCTTGGTCGAGACGTAGCCCACCACGATCGACATGCAGTCCCCCATCCGCGCGGGCGCCGCCCGCGATCCGTCGGCTGAATCGTGAGCGACGGTACTAGATGACCGGCCGTCCCAGGCCCGGTCCGGTGGCCGCGCACGGCCACCGGCGGACGGCGCTCCCGGCTGGGGCGCCGCGCGCGTCACGCGCGGCGCCGGTACCACGGTGGTGGCATGCCCTGGAGCAGGGCGGTCACCACAAGCTCGGCCAGCGCGTAACCGGGCTCCTCGTCGAGCGCCTGGCGCGCGAGGACGTCGGCCCGGGCGCCGTCGGCCGACCACCACGCCAGGAACGCGAGCATGCCCAGGGCGGGCGCGGCGCCGCCGTCCGGGGCGTGGGCCGCGACGGCGCCGGCGAGCGCCATCGCCGGCTCGACCGCACCCGGGACGGGCGGCCCCGCGGCGTCGAACGCTCGCGCGACCTGGCGCGCGTCCAGGTAGTGGCGGACCGGGCGGCTCCCGCCGTCGAGGGTGCGGGCGAGCACGGCGTCCCTCACCACCCGGTCCGCCAGGGAGTCCAGCAGCCCGCCGAGCACCGCGGGACCCGGCACGCGCGCTTCCGCCGCCCCGAGGGCGCGGTCCCACCGCCCCGAGGCGTCCAGCCGCCGCGCCCCGGGCCGCTCCTGGCGGCGGGCCACCCCCGCGTGCTCCGCGGCCCGCGCTGCCACCGCGCGCGGTCCGGCCGCGGCGCGCCCGACCGCAAGGTCGTCGCGCCGGCGCGCCGCGGACCTGCCGGCGAGCACCATCACCGCAGCGACCTCGGAGCCCGTGAGGTCCTGCAGGGAACGGCCCTGGGCCGGGCAGCACCCCGCGCAAGCCAGGTGGCCCCATGAGTCCGGGCCCACCGCCCACGGGTCGAGCACACGCCCGAGCGCCTTCTGCAGGACCTCCCTGGCCTGCGCCAGCTCGGGCGAGAGCGACCGCTCCCCGGCGTCGAGGTCGGTGTAGAAGACGGCCAGGACGGCGTCCGCTCCGTCCTCCTCGAGGTGCCGGGCCAGCCCGCGCGCGACCCCTGGACCGCCGACAGGGTGCAGGAGGTCGGCCGTGTCGACGCGTGCGACGAGGCCGACCTCGTCGCGCCCGGCCGCGGTCACGACCACCGACACCAGGACGGTGGATCGCTCGGGATGGAACCCGAGCCGGTACGGCACGAGCGCGAGGAGGTCACGCGGCTCCCGCAGCCGGAGGATCTTGTCCATGCCGCCATCGCAGCGCCCGGGCCGCCGGGGCCGCCCCGCCGGTGTGGACGCACGCCAGCCCGAGCCTCCTGTGGACGGTCTCGTGGGCGCGCACGGGGAGCCACGCGCCCGCGGTGCCGCCCCGGACGAGCCCCGCGGGTGTGCGCGCACGCCCCGGGTGCGCGCCCCCGTAGGCTCGTCCCATGCCAGTCTCCGTAGCCGACGTCCGCGACATGGTCTCCGACCGCGTCCTGGTGGCCCTGGACGAGCACACCGGGCGGTTCGCCGCCGTCGGAGCGGCGCTGACCGACTTCGTCGCCCCGGCGCGGGAGCTGCTCGGCGGCGGCAAGCGGCTGCGCGCGCAGCTGTGCGCGGCGGGATGGCTGGCCGCCGGCGGCGGAAGCGGCGAGGAGGCGACGCGCCCGGTCGTCCTGGCCGGTTCTGCGCTCGAGCTCTTCCAGGGCACCGCCCTGGTGCACGACGACGTCATCGACCGCTCGCTCACCCGCCGCGGGCTGCCGGCGGCGCACCGGCGGTTCGCCGCGGACCACTCCGGCCGGGGGTGGCTCGGGGACCCGGACGACTACGGCAGCGCCTCGGCGATCGTGCTCGGCGACCTGCTCCTCGCCGTCTCGGCCATGGAGCTCGAGCGGGCGCGGGCGCTCGTGCCCGCGGACGCCGGCCGGCGCGCCCGCGAGATCTACGACGTGATGACCGCCGAGGTGGCCCTCGGTCAGTACCTGGACGTCCGCTCGCAGGACGTGCCGTGGGGCGACGACGACGCCGGGGCCGTGGAGCGGGCGCGGCAGGTCATCCGGCACAAGTCGGCGGGCTACTCGGTGGAGCACCCGCTCCTGCTGGGCGCGGCGCTCGCCGGCGCCGACGACGCCCTCCTGGAGCGCCTGCGCGCCGTCGGCGGACCGCTCGGCGAGGCCTTCCAGCTGAGGGACGACGAGCTCGGCGTCTTCGGCGACCCCGCGGTGACCGGCAAGCCCACCGGCGACGACCTCCGCGAGGGCAAGCGCACGGTGCTGCTGGCGATGACCATGGCACGGGCCACACCGGCGGACCGCGAGCTCGTGCGCTCGCGGGTGGGCCACGCGGACCTCACCGCCGGCGAGGTCGCCGCGCTGCAGGACCTCATCCGCCGGTCCGGCGCCCTGGACGCCCACGAGGAGCTCATCGCCGAGCGGGAGGACGCCGGCCTGCGCGCCCTCGGGGAGGCCGGGGTTCCGGCCGAGGCGGCGCGGCTGCTCGAGAGCCTCGCCACCGCGCTCACCCGCCGCAGCGCCTGACGCACCGACGGCGCTGGCAGAAGGGCCGCGCCCACCAGGCGCCGACGCCCGGCGCCGCGGTCAGAACGCCAGCGTCTGCGCCACCCGCCGCACCGCATGGGTGCGGCGCTCACGCAGCGCGGTCATCGGCGTGGAGCCGAGCTCGTCGTTGGCCGTGTAGAGCCAGCGCATCGCCTCGTCGTCACCGAGGCCCGCGTCGCCCAGCAGGATGAGCGTGCCCCGCAGCGACGGCAGCGGGCACGGCCCCTCGGCCTCCTCCGGCCCGAGGACCATCTCCGCGGGCACGGACGCCGCCGCGTTGGGCCCGTGCGGGACGGCCAGCAGGCGTCTCTCCCTGAGCATCGTCCGCACGTCACGCAGCCGTACGCCGAACAGGTCGGCCAGCTCGGGGACGGAGTACCAGCCCGAAGGCTCCTCGTGGGCAGTCGTCACGGGTGCCAGATTAGGCCCGTTTCGGGACGGGGGTTGTCTCCTGGACACATCAGTCGCTACTGTCACACCCGTTAACAGCCGTACCATGAGCAACAGCAGTCTAGAAAGTCACCGAGCCACGGTCGACGGGGGGCGTCGGAGTGGTCGGCGGCGGGCAGCTCCCGCCGTCACTTCTGTACATCTCGATGGAGGACCGATGTCGAAGGCCGAACGATCCCGCACCGCCGCACGCAACAACGCGGGCCGCGCCGGCGTGGGCCTGGCCCTTGCCGCCTCCACCGCGGTGGGCGTGGCCGTCCCGGCGGCACAGGCGCAGGCCGCGCCCAGCCTGCCCGCGACGAACCTCCACGGCGCGACCGTCGGTGCGACGGCGCTGCGCGCCGCCCCAGCCGCGGCGCCGTTCATGACCTACCGCGTGCAGGCGGGCGACACCGTCTCCCACATCGCGCTGCGCACCGGCTCGTCGGTGAGCGCGATCGTGCAGGCGAACGGGCTGGACTCCCGCGCGCTGATCCGCGTGGGCCAGATGCTCAGGGTCCCCTCCCCCGGCACGTCCCCGGCACCCGCCGCGACGAGCGCCCCGGCGCCCGCCGCCACGGCCGGCGGCACCCACACCGTCCGGGCGGGAGAGACGGTGTCCGGCATCGCCAAGCAGTACGGCACCACCGTGTCCGCGATCGTCAGCGCCAACGGCCTGCGCTCGGCGCACCTGATCTTCGCCGGCCAGCGCCTGACCATCCCGGGGAGCTCGGCGCCTGCCGCCGCTCCCGCGCCCGCGCCGGCGGCTCCCGCCCCCGCGCCGGCGGCTCCGGCCGCCGCGCCGTCGTCGGGGACGACGCACAAGGTGGTGGCGGGCGACACCGTCTCCGGGCTCGCCCAGCGGTACGGCACGACGGTCTCGGCGATCGTCGCGGCCAACGACCTCGGCCCGAAGGCCGTCATCTACGTCGGCCAGACCCTCACCATCGGCGGCTCCGCCGCCGCGCCGGCCAAGTCGGCGCCCACCCCGGCCGCCCCGGCGGCGGCCACCCCGGCGGCGAGCACCTACACCGTCCGCGCCGGCGACACCGTCTCCGGGCTCGCCAAGTCCTGGGGCACCACCGTGAGCGCGATCGTCCAGGCGAACCAGCTCGGCAACGCGGGACTCATCTACGTCGGCCAGACGCTCAAGGTCCCCGGCACGGCCGCCCCGACCGCCGCCACGCCGGTGTCGAACCAGCTCGTGCCGAACACCTTCCTGGGCCGGGTGTACCCGGACTCCACCGTCGCCGCGGCCAACGCCAACAAGGGCCAGCTGCTCGCCATGGGCGTGCCCTCCCGCGCCGAGATGCAGGCCATGGTCGCCAGCGTCGCCCGGCAGATGGGGGTCGACCCGGTCCTGGCGCAGGCGCACGCCTACCAGGAGTCCGGCTTCAACCACGCATCCGTCTCCCCCGCCAACGCCATCGGCACGATGCAGGTGATCCCGTCTTCGGGCGAGTGGGCCTCGGACCTGGTGGGCCGCGACCTGAACCTGCTGGACCCGTACGACAACGTGGTGGCCGGCGTCGCGATCATCCGCCAGCTCGTCCGGACGAGCCCCGACCTGGACACGGCGATCGCCAGCTACTACCAGGGCGCCGGCTCGGTGAAGCGCAACGGGATGTTCTCCGACACCAAGCGCTACGTGGCCAGCGTCAAGGCCCACATGCAGCGCTTCTGACGCCGGGCGCCCACCCTGGCGGCCAGGCCCCGCGGCACGATGTCGCCGACGACATGCCCGGCTGCCGGGGGTTCTGCGTCCGGCGCCGGTTAGGCTGGCGTCTGTGGACACCGCTACCCTCGACCCGATGATCGGCCGCCTGGTCGACGACCGGTACGAGGTGACCGCGCGTGTCGCCCGCGGCGGGATGGCCACCGTCTACCGCGCCGTCGACCGTCGCCTCGAGCGCACCGTGGCCGTCAAGGTGATGCACCCGCACCTGGCGGAGAGCGCCGACTTCGTGGCCCGCTTCCGGCGGGAGGCCCGCGCCGCGGCCCGGCTGAGCCACCCCGGCGTCGTCGCCGTGCACGACCAGGGCAACGCGGGCGACGCGATCTACCTCACGATGGAGTTCGTCGAGGGCCCCAACCTGCGCACCGTGCTGCGCCGGCAGGGTGCCCTGCCGCTCGGCCAGGCGCTCCGGCTGGTGGGGCAGATCCTCGACGCCCTCGGCAGCGCGCACCGCGCGGGGCTCGTCCACCGCGACATCAAGCCCGAGAACGTCCTGCTCGCCGCTGACGGGCGCCCCAAGGTCGCCGACTTCGGGCTGGCCCGCGCGGTCAGCGAGGCGACCGCCGCGTCCACCGGGACCATCCTGGGCACCGTCGCCTACCTCGCCCCGGAGATCGTCACCGACGGCCACGCCGACCCGCGCGCGGACGTCTACGCCGTCGGCGTCCTGCTCTACGAGCTCATCACCGGCTCGCAGCCGTTCACCGGCGAGGCCCCCATCCAGGTGGCGTTCCAGCACGTGAACTCCGTGGTGCCCGCCCCCTCGGCCGCCGTCCGGTGGCTGCCGGTCGAGGTCGACGAGGTCGTCGCCGCCCTCACGGCGCGCTCCCCGGAGGAGCGCCCCGCCGACGCCGACGCCGCCCTCGCGCTCGTGCGCCGCTGCCTCGCCGCGCTCGACCCCGCCACGCTGGAGCGGCGCGCCGAGATCGCCACGGCCGGCCGGCCGGCGGCCGACGTCGCGGCACCCGAGGCGGTGGCCGCCGAGGCCGCCCCCGCGGAGCCGGACGCCACGCGGGCCACCGAGCTCCCCGGCGGCCGGGGCACCGTGGCGCTGCCCATCGGCGCGATCGCGCCGGCCCCCGAGCCCCCGGCGTCCCGCGCCCGGCGCCCCTTCCGCTGGACCCGCCTGGTCGTCACCCTGCTGGTGCTCCTCGTCGCCGCCGGCGCCGGCACGCTGTGGTGGTTCCAGGCGGGACCGGGCGAGGCCGTCCCGACCCCCGACGTCACCGGTCTGACCGAGGACGAGGCCGTGACGGCGCTGCGCGAGGCCGAGCTGGTTCCGGACGTCGCGCGCACGCACCACGACACGGTGCCCGAGGGGACCGTCATAGCGACCGACCCCGCGGCCGGCGACGAGGTGCGCAAGGGCACCGAGGTCACCGTGTCCGTCTCCGAGGGCATCCTCATGGTCACCGTCCCGGAGACGGCCGGTGCCACCCTCGCCGACGCGGTCGCCGCGCTGGGCGACGCCGGTCTGCCCGAGCCACAGGTGAGCGAGCAGTACCACGCCAGCGTCCCCGCGGGCGCGGTGATCTCCACCGACCCGGCCGCCGGCGAGGTGGTGCCGCACACGACGTCGGTGGCGCTCGTCGTCTCGGCCGGGCGCGAGCCCGTCGACCTGCCAGACGTGACCGGGCAGACCCGGGAGTCCGCCGTCGCGGCCCTCGAGGACGCGGGCCTCGTCGTCGGCAGCGTCACCGAGGCCTTCTCCGACGACGTCGCCGCGGGGCGCGTCATCAGCCAGGACCCCGCTGCGGGCTCCGCGCAGCTCTACCGCGGCGACGCCGTCTCGCTCGTGGTCTCGCGCGGGCCCGAGCTCTTCGCGGTGCCCGACGTCGTGGGCCGCCAGGTCGAGCAGGCGCAGCAGGCGCTCGAGAGCGCCGGCTTCGAGGTCGACGTGGAGGAGATCCTCGGCGGCTTCTTCGGCACGGTGCGCGCCCAGGACCCCGCTGCGGGCACGATGCTGCCGCGCGGCAGCGTCGTCACGCTCACGGTCGTCTGACCCCGGCGCCGCGGCCGGCCGCTCAGGCCCCGACCCGGCGCGCCACCGGGCGTGCGGGTCCCTGATGACGACGGCGCCCGCGCTCACCAGCGGCGGCCGCGGGTGTTCCGTGGGGCCGCGGGGTAGCCAGGGCCCTGGTGCAATGACCCGGCCCGCGTCACTCCTGGTGGGTGTACCGCTCCTCGCACCACACGTCCCCGCGCAGGTGGTAACCGCGCTCCTCCCAGAAGCCCCGCTGCACCTCCGTGAGGTAGTTCCACCCCCGCGCCCACTTCGGGCCCTTCCAGGAGTACAGGTGGGGCAGGATCAGCCGCATCGGCCCGCCGCGCTCGTCGCTGAGGGGCGCACCGTCGTGGTGGGTCGCGAGGAGCGTGCGGCCGGAGACCAGGTCCTCCAGCCGCACGGTCGCGCTGTAGCCGTACTCCGCGAAGACCAGCACGTGCTCGACGTCCGTCCGGGGCGGCGCGAGGTCGACGACATCACGGGCGAGGACGCCCGACCACGACAGGTCCGCGGCCGACCACCCCGTCGCGCAGTGCAGGTCCGCGACCACCTCCGCCCGGGTCAGTCCGAGCAGCTGCGGGAGGGTGAAGGTGTGCTCCTCGCCGCTCTCCGTCGCGCCGCCCACGGTGAACCGCCACCGGTCGGGCCGCCGCCTCGGCACCGGCCCGTAGTGCATCACCGGCGCCTCGCGCACCAGGTGCTGGCCCGGCGGCAGGGTCCGGTGGAGGCCGGCGCCTGGCGGCACGGCGTCGGGTGACACGGCGTCCGGCGTCACGGTCTCAGCGGTCGCGCAGCAGCTCGGCGACGTCGAAGGCCATCTCCAGCGACTGCTGGTGGTTCAGGCGCGGGTCGACCAGCGTCTCGTACCGGCGCGCCAGGGCGGCGTCGTCGACCTCCTCGCTGCCGCCGAGCACCTCGGTGACGTCGTCCCCGGTGAGCTCGACGTGCAGGCCGCCCGGCACGGTCCCCAGGGCATGGTGGACCTCGAAGAAGCCGTGGACCTCGTCGAGGACGGTGGCCAGCTCGCGGGTCTTGTACCCGGACGGCGAGGTGATGGTGTTGCCGTGCATGGGGTCGCACACCCAGGTCGCCGGGCGCCCGTCGGCGGTGACCCGCTCGACGAGCCCGGGGAGCACGTCGCGGATCCTCCCGGCGCCCATCCGGGTGATGAACGTGAGCCTGCCCGGCTCGCCGTCGGGGTTGAGACGGTCGACGAGCGCGAGCGCGTCGTCGCCGGTGGTCGTCGGGCCGAGCTTGACGCCGATCGGGTTGCGCACCCGGGACAGCAGGTCCACGTGGGCGCCGTCGGCCTGCCGGGTGCGCTCGCCGATCCACAGGAAGTGGCCGGAGGTGTTGTACGGCGTGCCGGTGCGTGAGTCGATGCGCGTCATGGCCGACTCGTACTCCAGCAGCAGCGCCTCGTGGGAGGTGTAGAAGTCGACGGTCTTCAGGGCGTCGAAGTCGACCCCGGCGGCGTTCATGAACCGCATGGCCCGGTCGATCTCGCCGGCCAGCACCTCGTAGCGGGCGTAGGCGGGGTTCGACATGAACCCGCGGTTCCAGTCGTGCACGAGGCGCAGGTCGGCGTAGCCGCCCTGGGTGAACGCCCGGATGAGGTTGATCGTCGTGGCGGAGTGGTGGTACGCGCGCAGCAGCCTCTGCGGGTCGGGGGTGCGGGCCGCCTCGGTGAAGGGGTGGCCGTTGACGGCGTCGCCGCGGTAGGCCGGCAGCGTCACGCCGTCCCGCGTCTCGAGGTTGTTGCTGCGCGGCTTGGCGTACTGCCCCGCCATCCGGCCCATCTTGACGACCGGGAGACCGCCGCCGTACGTGAGGACGGCGGCCATCTGCAGGATGGTGCGGATCTTGTTGCGGATCCGGTCGGCCGTCGACTCGGCGAAGGTCTCCGCGCAGTCGCCGCCCTGGAGGAGGAAGGCCTCGCCGCGCTGGGCGGCGGCCAGCTTCCCCCGCAGGCTGTCCGCCTCGCCGGCGAAGACCAGCGGGGGCCACTCCCGCAGCTCGGTCGTCGCGGCGCTCAGCTCGGCCGCGTCCGGCCACTCGGGCTGGTGCGCGGCGGGCAGGTTCCGCCAGTGCTGCAGCCCGGCCAGGACGTCCTCAGGTGCCTTGATGCTCACCAGGACAGGATAGGTGCCGCGCGGCCCCCTCCCGGACGCGCGTCCATGAGCCGGAAGCGGCTCGCCGGCCGAGCGCCGCCGCGGCGGCGGTGGCCGCCGGCCGCCCGGGCCGGCGACCACAGGTGCGTCAGTGCGCCGCGGCGTGCGCCGGCACGACGGTCTGGCCGATGCCCGCCATGAGCTCGCCGAACCACGGCTGGGAGACGTCGAACGCCTTGCCCCCCGCGATCCGGGGGAACGGGATGGCCTTGAGCCGGTCGCCGTCCTCCTCGTCGTGGCCGATCACGCCGGACTCGCTCCTGAGCGCGCACTCGACGGCGAGGTCGGTCATCGACTTGATCAGCCGGAGGTCCTCGCCGTTCGCGCGGGAGGACCGCGAGAAGTACCCGGACTTCTGCACCATGACCTTCTCCGCGCCGATCCGCTCGGCGAACTGCTTCGCGAACCACTGCCCCGGGTTGATGGTGTCGAGCTTCACGTGCCCGAACGGGTCGCGCTGGACCTCCTCGCCCGCCGCCTCGAGCTCGTTGACGATCTCGGGCACGCCGGCGCCCTCCGACAGGAAGATGTTGACGTTGCCCACCTCGTCCATGACGCCGCGCAGCCGCTCGGCCTCGCCGGCGACGTCGATCTGCATCTCGGGCAGGAAGACGGCGTGGATGTCCCAGCGCTCCTTGCTCAGGCCGATGCTGGGCACCCACTCCTGGGTGTCCAGCCAGCCGCGGTAGGAGCGGGCGGCCGCGGCGGTGAGCCACCCGCAGTGCCGGCCCATGACCTCGTGGACGATCAGCATCCGGGGGCTGACCCGGTGCTCGCCGATGATGTTCTGGGCGAACTCGCTGGCCTCCTCCGCGGCGGTCCACGCGCCGAGGGACTGCCGGATGGGCACGATGTCGTTGTCGATGGTCTTGGGCAGCCCGACGACCGTGAGGTGGTAGCCGTTCTCCTCGAGGTACGCGGCGAGGTCGGCGGCGGTGGTGTTGGTGTCGTCGCCGCCGATCGTGTGCAGCACGTCGACGCCGTCCTCGCGCAGGCGCTCCGCCGCCACCTGGAGGGGGTTCTCACCCTCCTGGACGAGGCCCCGCGCGACGAGGTCCCTGGCGTTGGTGAGCTTGACGCGGGAGTTGCCGATCGGGCTGCCGCCGAAGCGGTGCAGCACCCCCGCGCGGGCGCGCGCCTCGTCGTCCACGACGATCTTGTTGCCGGTGAGCAGGCCGTGGTAGCCGTGCTGGTAGGCCACGATCTCGATCTCGGGGGCGATCTCGGTGTAACGCTCGATCAGCCCCCCGACGGCAGAGGAGAGGCACGGGGCGAAGCCACCGGCGGTGAGCAGGGCAACACGACGGACCGACATCGAGAACCTTCCGTTGCTGAACTTGGCGGGGCCGGGGCGGGCGCCCGGCCGGGACGGTCGCGCCGCGAGGCTGCCGGCCCGTGCCTCATCCTAGGGGCGCGCACCCCCACCGCCACGGGGCGCGCGGCGCGGCGCGGCGGTGCCTAGCCGCGCCCGGCTCGGGCCTCTTGGTCCTGCCCGCCCGCGCCCTCCCCGCCGTCCTGGGCCGCGAGGCGGTGGGCGGCGGCAGCGGCGGCGGCCGCGCCCGCGGCCAGCTCGGCCTCGTCGGGCTCCGGCACGGCGACGTCGGGCACCGGGCGCCCGCCGGGGGCGCCCACCGGCGCCTGCGCGGCGGCCTCCGCCACCGCCTCGGCGTGCTTCCTGCCCGGCTCCTTCTTGGCCGCGGCGAGGCGGTTCTTCATGGTGGCGGCGTAGATGTCGACGTACTCCTGGCCGGAGAGGCGCATGAGCTCGTACATGATCTCGTCGGTGATCGAGCGCAGCACGAACCTGTCGTTCTCCAGGCCGCGGTAGCGGCTGAAGTCCAGCGGCTCGCCGATGACGACGCCGATGCGGTGGAGCGTGGGGATGCGCTTGCCGATGGGCTGGGCGATGTTCGTGCCGATCATGGCCACCGGGACGACGGGCGCCCCGGACTCCAGGGCGAGCCGGGCGACGCCGGTCTTGCCGCGGTAGAGCCGCCCGTCGGGGCTGCGCGTGCCCTCGGGGTAGATGCCGAAGAGGCCGCCCTCGCGCAGGCGGCGCAGGCCGGTGTAGAGGGCAGCCTCGGACGCCTTGCCGCCCGAGCGGTCGACCGGGATGGTGCCCACGCCGCGCATGAAGGCGGCGACGAACCGGCCCTTGAGGCCCTTGCCGGTGAAGTAGTCCTGCTTGCCGAGGAAGACGATCTCCCGGCTGATCATCAGCGGCAGGAAGAACGAGTCGATGACGGCCAGGTGGTTGGAGGCCAGGATCGCCGGACCCGTGGCCGGGATGTTCTCCGCGCCGCGGATCCACGGTTGGTAGACGACGCGCAGGAGCGTCCCCAGCGTCGCCTTCATGAACCCGTAGAACACCCTGGTTGACCTCCGCCGTCCGCTCGCGAGCCGCCGCCCGCTGAGCACCGCGGCGTCGGGTGTTCACTCTAGAGTGATTGTCATGCCTGGACCTACCCGTGACGGCGAGCAGGACCCGCACGAGTCCCTCGACGACGCCACCGTCGCGGCCCGGTGGGCGGAGCTGACGGCGGAGCTCGGCGAGCTGCAGGTGCCCGCCGACGACGGCGGCACGCGCCTCGGCAGGTCCGGCCCCGACGCGGCCGCGGCCGCCTCGCCCACGCCCGCCGGCGAGGCCGCGCCCGAGCTCCGGGCCGGCCCGTCCGGCCCGGCCGCGCCGGTCCCGCTCCCCGGCCCGCGCGACTACTCCCCCGCCGAGGACGACGAGGACGAGGGCTACGTGCCGCCGGAGCCCGAGCCGCTCACCCACGCCGACCCGGCGCTGACGCTGGGCTGGGTGCTCGCCGTCGGCTCGGTGCTCCTCGGCTTCGTGCTCGCCGTCGTCTGGCGCCCGCTCCCGGACGGCGTCCTGGGGGGCCTGGGCGCGGCGCTGGTGGGCGGCGTCGCGCTGCTGCTGTGGCGCATGCCCGCGCGGCGGGACGACGACCGCGACGACGGCGCGGTCGTGTGACCGCACCAGCCGGCGCGGTCGACGCACCAGCCGGTGGGGTCGTCCGGGCGTCGCCGGCGGCGCGCTCAGTGCCGCGCGAGGTCCGCGGCGCCCACGATCCCGGCCTCGTTGCCCATCTCCGCGAGCTGGATGGTCAGCTCGCCGCGGTAGCCGCGGGCCGAGAGGTGGTCCCGGAAGGACTCGCGAGCGGGCTTGAGCAGCAGGTCCCCCGCCGCGGCGACGCCCCCGCCGACGACCGCGACCTCGGGGTCGACGATCGCGGCCAGGTCCGAGATCCCGGCGCCGAGCCAGTAGCCGAGCTCGGCGAGGAGCTCGACGGCGAGCGGGTCCCCCGCCTCGGCGGCGGCGGTCACGTGCACGCCCTTGATCTTGTTGCCGGCCCCGCCGGCCGCGGCGACGAGCGCGCCGGCCCGGTCGGGCTGGGCGACCACGGCGGCGAGCGCCGCCCGGCCTAGGGCGCGCCCGGAGGCGTACATCTCCCAGCAGCCCTCGTGCCCGCAGCCGCAGTAGTGGCCGTGCGGGACCATCTGCATGTGGCCGATCTCCCCCGCGGCCCCGAAGGCGCCCCGCAGGAGGCGTCCGTCGACGATGATCGCGCCGCCCAGCCCCGTGCCGACGGTCGCCATCACCATGTGCTCGGCGTCGCGGCCGGCCCCGAAGCGGAACTCCGCCCAGCCGGCCGCGTTGGCGTCGTTCTCCACGACGATGGGCAGGTCGATCCCGGCGGAGAGCCGGTCCCGCAGCGGGTGGTCGCGCCACGCGATGTTCGGCGCGAAGAGCACCGCGTCGCGACGCGGGCTGATGAACCCGGCCGCCGCGACGCCCACGGCCCCGACCTCGAAGTCGGCGCGCAGCTCGGACACCGCCGCGACCACGGCACGCTCGATCTCGGCGGGGTCGTCCGGGTCGGTCTCGTGCTGGGTGCTGGCGAGCACCTCGCCGTCCTCGTCGACGACGCCCGCGGCGATCTTCGTGCCGCCGATGTCCACGCCCACTGCCTGCATGCTGTCTCTCCTCGTCGTCCTGGCTGCTCCTGATCGTCCCGGCTCGCCCCCGCGGTGCGCGAGAGGCACGCCGCGCCGTCGGGCGGAAACTGTCCATGCCGTGACCTGGGCCGATAGGCTGTTTGCGCATGCCCTACTGCCGATGGAGACAGCATGGACGAGTTCGCGGTACCCCGCCGGGTCGAGGTCGACCCTTCGCGCAGCATCACCGACTACCTGGTCGACCACGCCCGGCAGCGCCCCACCCAGGTGCTGTACGAGGAGAAGGTGGGCGGGCAGTGGGTGAAGCACGACGCCACCTGGACCCTCGCGCGCGTGGAGGAGATCGCCAAGGGGCTCGTCGCCGCCGGGGTGGAGCCCGGCCAGGCGGTGGGCATCATGTGCCGCACCCGCCTGGAGTGGACGCTGATCGACCTGGCGGCCTGGCACGTCGGCGCGGTGCCGGTGCCGATCTACGAGTCGAGCTCGCCCGCGCAGGCGCAGTGGATCCTCTCCGACTCGGGGGCCGTGGTCGCGTTCGTGGAGAACGCCGACAACGCCGCCACCGTGGAGCAGGCGCGGCACGAGGACGGCGGCACGCCCGCGCTGCGGGAGGTGTGGCAGATCGAGGACGGCGCGCTCGCGACCCTCACCGAGCTCGGGCGGGACGTGCCCGACGCCGTCCTGGAGGAGCGCCGCGCCGCCGTCGGCCTCGACGACCTCGCGACGATCATCTACACCTCGGGCACGACCGGGCGGCCGAAGGGCGCCGAGCTCACGCACGGCAACTTCGTCAACCTCTCCCTCGAGGCCATCGAGGCGATCAACGTCGTCTTCGCCCCGCCCGGCGCCCGGTCGCTGCTCTTCATCCCGCTGGCGCACGTCTTCGCCCGGTTCGTCGAGGTGCTGGTGCTCCTCGCCGGCCGGCCGCTGGGGCACACGCCCGACACCAAGCAGGCCGTCGCCGACTTCGCGACCTTCCGGCCCACGTTCATCCTCTCGGTGCCCCGGGTGTGGGAGAAGGTCTACAACGGTGCCGAGCAGAAGACGGGGGGCGGGCTCAAGCTCCGCATCTTCCGGTGGGCCGCGAAGGTCGCCATCGCCTACTCGCGCAGCCTCGACGCCGGCGGGCCGTCCGCCGTCCTGCGCGCGCAGCACCGGCTCGCCGACAAGCTCGTGCTGCACAAGCTCCGCCAAGCCATGGGGGGCCAGGCGGAGTACGCCGTCTCCGGCGGCGCACCGCTGGGCGAGCGGCTCGGCCACTTCTACCGCGGCGTGGGGCTCATCGTGCTGGAGGGCTACGGCCTGACCGAGACGACGGCGCCGACCAACGTCACCCGGCCCGAGAAGATCAAGATCGGCACCGTCGGCCCGCCGCTGCCCGGCACCGCCGTCAGGATCGCCGAGGACGGCGAGATCCTCGTCAAGGGCATCCCGGTCTTCCGCGGGTACCACAACGACCCCGAGGGCACCGCGGCGGCGTTCACGGACGGCTGGTTCCGCACCGGTGACCTGGGCTCCATGGACTCCGACGGGTACCTGCGCATCACCGGCCGCAAGAAGGAGATCATCGTGACCGCCGGCGGCAAGAACGTCGCCCCGGCCCCGCTCGAGGACTCCATCCGGGCGCACGCCCTCGTCTCCCAGTGCGTGGTCGTGGGCGACCAGCGCCCGTTCATCGGCGCACTGATCACCCTCGACGCCGAGATGCTGCCGGGCTGGCTCGCCAACCACGGCCGCGAGCCGCTCACCGTGGAGGAGGCCGCCGAGGACCCCTTCGTGCGCGAGCACCTGCAGATGGCCGTCGACCGCGCAAACGGCCGGGTCTCGCGCGCGGAGTCCATCCGCGCCTTCCACGTGCTCCCCGGGGACTTCACGGTCGAGAACGGCTACCTCACGCCGTCGCTGAAGGTGAAGCGGGACAAGGTCCTCGCCGACTTCGCCGGCACCATCGAGGCGTTCTACGCGGACGCCTCGACCAAGCGCGAGTTCGAGGCCACGGCCGGGCAGTAGGCGCTCGGGAGGCGGCGGCACACCCGGCCGCCTCCCGGGCCGTGTCGGTGGGCGCACGTACGGTGACGCCCATGCAGCGCTCGCTCCTCGCGGCCGCCCCGGGCGGCCGACTCCCCCTGGACGACGCGACCCGGTCGGCCGGCGTCAGCGGGACGCCCGTCCAGCTCGGGCTCGGTGACCTGGGCACCGCCCTGCACGAGGTGACCTTCGTCGTGGTCGACCTCGAGACGACCGGCGGCTCGCCGGCCGGCTCGGAGATCACCGAGATCGGCGCCGTGAAGGTGCGCGGCGGCGAGGTGCTGGGCGAGTTCCAGACGCTGGTGAACCCCGGGATGCCCATCCCGCCGACCATCACCGTGCTCACGGGCATCACCAACGCGATGGTCATCCAGGCCCCGCCGATCGCCGAGGTCCTGCCGGCGTTCCTGGAGTTCGCCGGCTTCGGCCGCGGCGCGGTGCTGGTGGCGCACAACGCCGGCTTCGACGCAGGCTTCCTGCGCCACGCCACCGAGCGGATGGACCTGACCTGGCCCCGCCCGCCGGTCGTGGACACCGTCAAGCTCGCCCGCCGGGTCGTCACCAAGGACGAGGCGCCCAACCACAAGCTGTCCACCCTGGCGGCGCTGTTCTCCACCGCCGTCACCCCCGACCACCGCGCGCTGCACGACGCCCGCGCGACGGTCGACGTCCTGCACGCCCTGCTCGGCCGGCTCGGGCCGCTGGGCGTCACCCACCTCGAGGACCTGCACACCGCCAGCGACCCGGTCCCCCAGAAGCGCCGGCGCAAGGCCACGATGGCCGACGGGCTGCCGCACGGCCCCGGCGTCTACCAGTTCGTCGGCCCCGGCGGGGAGGTACTCTACGTCGGCACCGCGGTCAACCTCCACCGGCGCGTGCGGAGCTACTTCACCGCCGCGGAGAAGCGCGCGCGCATCGGCGAGATGCTCGACGTCGCCACCGGGGTCCGCACCATCCCGTGCGCGACCGTGCTCGAGGCGCAGGTGCGCGAGCTCCGGCTCATCGCCGAGCTCGACCCGCCCTACAACCGCCGCTCCCGCCGTCCGGAGCGGCGACCCTGGCTGCGCCTCACCGACGAGCCCTTCCCGCGGCTGAGCCTGGTGCGCCACCTGCCGGCCGAGCAGCTGGGCGCCGCCCTGGGACCGTTCACCTCCCACCGGGCCGCCACCGAGGCGCTCGAGGCGGTGCAGGAGGCGGTGGCCGTGCGCCGCTGCACGGCTCGGCTCCCGCTGGTCCCGCGCGCCGGCGCGAGCGCCTGCGCGCTGGCCGAGATGGGCCGGTGCGGGGCCCCGTGCGTGGGCGGCCAGGACGTCGCGGGCTACGCCGGGGTCGTGGCCCGGGCCCGGACGGTGCTCGGCACAGACGTGGACGACGTCGTGGGCGTGCTGCGCGGGAAGATCCGCGCGCTGGCCGCGCAGCAGCGCTACGAGGAGGCGGCGACGCACCGCGACCGTCTCCAGGCGCTGCTGGCCGGCGCCCGCCGCAGCGAGCGGCTCCGGCCCCTCGTGACCACGCCGGAGATCCTCGCGGCCCGCCGCCGGGACCGGGGCGGCTGGGAGTTCGTCCTGGTGCGCCACGGCAGGCTCGCCGGGACGGCGGCGAGCGAGCCCGGCGCGGACCCGATGCCGGTCGCCCAGGCGCTGCGGGCGACGGCGGAGGCCGTCCCACCGCCGGCGACGGCGTGCGGCGCCGCCCCCGTGGAGGAGTCCGAGCTGGTCGCCTCCTGGCTCGAGCAGCCCGGCGTGCGCCTGGTGGAGGTCGAGCCGGGTGTGATGCCGCTGGCGTGCCCCGTGCGCGGGGCTGCACGACATCAGCTCCCGGCCAGGGGATGATGGAAGCGTCCCAACCCGCGTCCGGCGCAGCCCCGGCGCGGCCCGCAGCCCAAGGAGCGAACATGCTGACCGCCATCGTGCTCATCGACGCCGACGTCGCGAAGATCCCCGAGGTCGCCCAGGAGGTGGCCGACCTGGACGGCATCAGCGAGGTCTACTCGGTCACCGGGGACGTCGACCTCGTGGCGATCGCCCGGGTGCGCGAGCACGAGGACCTCGCCAAGGTCGTCGCCGACCAGCTCGGCAAGGTGGACGGTGTGGTCGGGACCAAGACGTACATCGCCTTCCAGGCGTACTCCCAGCACGACCTCGAGCAGGCCTTCCACATCGGCCTGGACTGACGGCCCGCCGGGCCGGCCGCGTGCCGCAGGCGGACCGGCTCGCGGGGACCGCGTGGCCGGCCACCCGGACGAGCAGAGCCCCCGGGACGGTCCCGTCCCGGGGGCTTTTGCTGCCGGCGCGGGCTAGCGCGTCAGGGCGACCCAGCGCTCCAGGAGGTCGGCCGCCGCGCCGGAGTCGACGGCGCGCGTCGCGTGCTCGACGCCGGACGTGAGGCGGTCGGCGAGGCCGCCCTCGCCGGAGGTGCCCGGCAGGGTCCCGTCGGCGACGAGGGCCGCGGCGGCGTTGAGCAGCACGGCCTCGCGCACCGGTCCCGTCCTGCCGGCCAGGACCTCCCGGGCCACGCCCGCGTTGTACCGCGGGTCCTTGCCCCGCAGCTGCTCCACCGTCGCCGGCGTCAGGCCCAGCTCGGCCACGGCGTCCAGGGTGTGCTCCGTGACCGAGCCGTCGCGGACCTCCCACACCTCGTTCACCGCCGTGGCGCTGAGCTCGTCGAGGCCGTTGCGGCCCCGGAACACCAGGGCGCGGTTCCCGCGGCCGGCGAGCACCCCGGCCACCAGCGGGGCGGTGCGCGCGTCGGAGACGCCGATCGCGCCGGCCCGCGGGCGGGCGGGGTTCGTCAGCGGCCCCAGCAGGTTGAACGCCGTGCCGATGCCGAGCTCCCTGCGGGTCAGGGCCGCGTGCCGCATGGACGGGTGGAAGAGGTTGGCGAAGAGGAAGGTGATGCCGAGCTCGCGGAAGACCTCCTCGACGCGGGGGATCTCCAGGTTCAGGTCCACCCCGAGCGCCTCCAGCACGTCGGCGGAGCCCGACGAGGAGCTGGAAGCCCTGTTGCCGTGCTTGACCACGCCGACGCCGGCGGCCGCGATGACGAGCGACGCCATCGTGGAGATGTTCACGGTGTGCAGCCGGTCACCGCCGGTGCCCACGATGTCGACCACCTCGGACGGCACGTCGATCGGGAGGGCGTGGTCGAGCATCGCGTCGGCCAGGCCGCGCAGCTCGTCGACCGTCTCGCCCTTGGTGGCCAGCGCGGTGAGGAACCCCGCGAGCACGCTGGGGGTGGTGAGGCCCTCCATCACCTGGTCCATCGCCCACGCGGTCTCGTCGGCCGTGAGGTCGCGGCGGTTGACGAGCTGGACCAGCAGGCCGGGCCAGGTCGGCTCGCTGTCGTGCCGGCCGTCCTGCGCCGCGGTCACTTCGCGACCCGGCGCAGCAGGGAGGCGACTGCCTCCTGCAGCTCCACGGGGTCCAGCGGGGCGGAGACGATCGCGTCCGCCTCGGCCCACGCGGCGAGCCAGGCGTCCTGCGGCCGGGCGGTCAGCACGAGCGCGGGCGGGCAGTTGTAGACCTCGTTCTTCAGCTGGCGGCACACGGCCATGCCGCCCACCTTGGCGGCCTCGCCGTCGAGCACGAGCAGGGCGAAGCTGCCCTCCTCGACCTTCTTCACCACGCCCGCGTGGGTGGCCGCCTCCGTCCACCGGATCAGCGGCAGGTCCTTCGCGGCGCGCCGGCCGACGGCGGCCATCACCGCCTGCCGGGTGTCGACGTCGTCGCTGTAGATGAGCAGGTCGACGGTCCCCGTCTCCTCCGCCGTGGGCGCGGGTGGGGTCTGGGTGCTCGTCATCGTCGTCCTCCAGGGCAGGTCCCGTGCGGCGCGGATGGGGCCGCGCCGGTGCTGATGGTCGCGGGCGGGGCGCACGCGTCACCGTCCTGGCGCTCATGCTAGTGGGCACGGGCACCTGGCCCCGCGGCGCCCCGCCCGCCGGACACCTCGCGGGGCCCGTGGCGCCGCCGGCCGGGCACCTCGTGCCGCCTGCGGGCGCCGTCCGGCGCGCCGGCGACGGGCCTGACGACACCCGCCGGCAACCGGGCGGACCGGACATGTCGCCCGCCCACGGGGCCGCCACCGGCGCGGGACCGAGGCCCCGCCGCGCAGGTTTTCGGCGGAACCACGCTCGTCCCGCCCCTCCGGGGCGACTCGCCCGGTCATTGACTGGCGATCCAGGCCTTGACCTGGGCCATAATGACAGCGTGTCGTCAACCACCACCGTCGCCCCGAGCGCTGCCCACGTGCAGGTGACCCGCCCGAACACCCTGTCGGTCGGCGTCATCGTCTGGCTCTCCAGCGAGCTGATGTTCTTCGCGGGTCTCTTCGCGATGTACTTCACGCACCGCTCCGTCGCAGGTCCGGAGATCTGGGCCGATTCCTCCAGCGTGCTGAACTTCCCGTTCGCGGCAGCCAACACCACCGTCCTCGTGCTGAGCTCGGTCACCTGCCAGATGGGTGTCTTCGCCGCCGAGCGCTTCCAGGCCTCGCGGACGGGCTCGCTGCTCAACGTGGCCCGCTGGGGCATGATCGAGTGGTACACGCTGACCTTCCTCATGGGCGCGTTCTTCGTCGCCGGGCAGGTCACCGAGTACGCGGAGCTCGTCGAGCACGGGCTGACGATCTCCTCGGGCTCCTACGGCTCCGTCTTCTACATCACCACCGGCTTCCACGCCCTGCACGTCATCGGCGGTCTCGTCGCCTTCCTGTTCGTCCTGGCCCGCGCCTTCGCGGCGAAGCGGTTCGGGCACCTCGAGGCGGGCAGCGCGGTCGTCACGTCGTACTACTGGCACTTCGTCGACGTGGTCTGGATCGCCCTGTTCTTCATCATCTACATCCTGAGGTGACCGGCGCGCGCGCCCTTCCTCACCGACCTGCCCGCCCCCGACCCGAACGAGGAACCACCATCGTGAAGGCACTCGCCGCCAGCAGGAGGAGCCGGTACGCCCCGGCCCTCCTCGTGCTGCTCGCCCTGCTCCTGATCGGCGGCCTGTACGCCGCCCTCGCCCCGAAGCCCGCCACCGCGGCGACCACGGGCAACGCCCAGGACACCCAGCAGGGCAAGGAGCTCTTCCAGGCCAACTGCTCGACCTGCCACGGCCTGGACGCCCAGGGCACGGACATCGCCCCCTCGCTCATCGGCGTCGGCGCCGCCTCCGTGGACTTCCAGGTCTCCACCGGCCGGATGCCCATGGCGAACAACTCCCCGCAGGCCGAGGAGAAGCCCGCGCAGTTCAACACCGAGGAGATCACCCAGATGGCGGCGTACGTCGCCTCCCTCGGCCCCGGTCCCGCCATCCCCACCGCGGAGCAGGTCGACCCCGCCGGCGGCGACCCCGCCCGCGGCATGGAGCTCTTCCGCACCAACTGCGCCATGTGCCACAACGCCGTCGGCGCCGGCGGTGCGCTGAGCGAGGGCAAGTACGCCCCGTCCCTCGACGACTCCACGCCGACCGAGATCTACGAGGCCATGCTCACCGGCCCGCAGTCGATGCCCGTGTTCAACGAGGCCAACATCGACCCGCAGGGCAAGCAGGACATCATCGCCTTCCTGTACGAGCAGCGCGAGACCTCCCCCGGCGGCCTCAAGCTCGGCGCGCTCGGCCCCGTCGCCGAGTTCGTGTGGGCGTTTGTCATCGGCATCGGCGGGCTCATCGGCTTCGCCGTGTGGATCGGAGCGAAGTCCTCGTGAGCACCCTCGACCAGTACGACGCCACCGCCTCCCCCGAGGTGCCGGAGCGTTTCCCGAACCCCGGCCTGGAGCAGCACAAGCCCCGGCTGACCGACGTCGACCCGCGCGCCAACAAGCGCGCGGAGCGGATCGTCGTCCTGCTCTTCCTCGTCTCGGTGCTCGCGTCCGTCGCCGCGCTCGTGGCGTACTTCCTCATCCCGCTGGACGGCACGCTGTTCAACCTGCGGCTGTCCACCGCCGTGCTCGGCGCGGGCCTCGGCCTCGGCATGCTCGGCATCGGCATGGCCGCCATCCACTGGGCGAAGGCGCTGATGAACGACACGGTCCGGGTGGAGCTGCGCCACGCGCAGCGCCTGGACGACGAGGGCCGCCGCGTGGCCGCCCAGATGATGGTCGACGGCGTCAACGACTCCGGCATCGCCCGCCGGCCCGTCCTCAAGGGGGCGCTGGCCGGCGCCGCCGCCCTCGCGCCGCTGCCGATCCTCGTCCCGCTCGTGGGCAACCTCGGCGACGACTGGAACGTCTCGAAGTTCAGGCACACCATCTGGGGCGACACCCCCGAGGGCACCTTCGGCTCGCTGCCGGACGGCTCCGTGGGCCGCCGCCTGGCTCGTGACCCGGAGGACACCCCGATCAAGGCCTCCGACGTCACCATCGGCTCCGTCTTCCACGTCATCCCGCACGGGCTGACGGAGGAGGAGCACTACTACGAGGAGAAGGCGAAGGCCGTCGTCCTCCTGGTCCGCCTCGACCCGCGCGACCTGAAGGAGTCGCCGGAGAAGGCGGACTGGTCCTACGACGGCATCGTCGCGTACTCGAAGATCTGCACGCACGTCGGCTGCCCCGTGGCGCTGTACGAGCAGCAGACCCACCACCTGCTGTGCCCGTGCCACCAGTCGACGTTCGACATCGGCGACGAGGCGAAGGTCGTCTTCGGCCCCGCCAAGCGGCCCCTGCCGCAGCTGCCGATCACGGTGGACACCGAGGGCTACCTCGTCGCGCGCAGCGACTTTCGCGAGCCGATCGGCCCGAGCTTCTGGGAGCGTCTGAAGTGAGCACGTCCACCACCCGCGCGCGCGGGTACCAGCCCTCCAAGCCGATGGCGGCGACGGCGGACTACCTCGACACCCGGGTCTCCGCGGGCAAGGCGGTCAAGCTCCTCGCCCGCAAGATCTTCCCGGACCACTGGTCGTTCCTCCTCGGCGAGATCGCGCTGTGGAGCTTCGTCGTGCTGGTGCTGACCGGCATCTTCCTGACGATGTTCTTCGACCCGTCCATGGCGCACACGACCTACCCCGAGGACGCGCAGCCCGAGAGCATGCAGGGCGTCGCGATGTCCGAGGCGTTCGCGTCCACCGTCTACATGTCCTTCGAGGTCAAGGGCGGCCTCCTCATGCGGCAGATGCACCACTGGGCCGCGCTGGTCTTCATCGGCGGCGCCGTGGTGCACATGTTCCGCGTGTTCTTCACGGGCGCGTTCCGCAAGCCGCGCGAGCTCAACTGGCTGGTCGGCTTCTCGCTGCTGATCCTCGCGCTCCTGGCCGGCTTCTCCGGCTACTCGCTGCCCGACGACGTGCTCTCCGGCAACGGCCTGCGCATCGCCGACGGCGTGGCGAAGGCGATCCCGATCATCGGGTCCTACGCGAGCTACGGGCTCTTCGGCGGCGAGTTCCCCGGCACCGTCATCATCCCGCGGCTGTTCACCGTGCACATCCTGCTGATCCCCGGCCTGATCATCGCGCTGGTGACCGTGCACCTGATCCTCATGGTCGTGCACAAGCACACGCAGTACCCCGGGCCCGGGCACTCGAACAACAACGTGGTCGGCTACCCGGCGTTCCCGAACTACGTGGCCAAGATGGCCGGTTTCTTCTTCATCACCTTCGGCGTCCTCGCGCTGATGGGCGCGTTCCTCTCGATCAACGCGGTGTGGAACTACGGGCCGTACGACCCCTCCCCCGTCTCCGCGGGCGCCCAGCCCGACTGGTACATGCTCTTCATGGAGGGTGCGCTGCGCCTCATGCCGGGCTGGGAGGTCGTGATCGGCGGGTACACGCTCTCGCTGAACGTCCTCATCCCCGGGCTCGTGATCCCCGGCATCCTCTTCGGGCTGCTCGCCGTCTACCCGTTCATCGAGGCCTGGGCGACCAACGACAAGAAGGAGCACCACGTCCTCGACCGGCCGCGCAACGTCCCGGTCCGCACGGGGATCGGCGTCGCGATCGTCGTCGAGTTCCTGATCCTCGTGGCCGCGGGCTCGAACGACCTGATCGCCACGCACTTCGACCTGTCCATCAACGACATCACCTGGGCGTTCCGCATCCTGTTCTTCGTCGGGCCCGTCCTCGCGTTCGTCATCACCAAGCGCGTCTGCCTGGCGCTGCAGCGGCGTGACCGCGAGCTGGCCCTGCACGGGCACGAGACGGGCCGCGTGGTGCAGCTGCCCTCCGGCGCGTTCATGGAGGTCCACAAGCCGCTGGACGAGCACGAGCGGTGGGTGCTGGTCCAGCACGAGCCCAAGCGTCCGCTCGAGGTGGAGCCCGCGACCGACCGCAACGGCGTCGACCGTCCCGGCTACCGCAAGGACCTGATGCGGTACAAGCTCTCCCGGTTCTTCTACGAGGACCGCGTCGAGCCGGTGACCCCGGCGGAGCTCGTCTCGGTGGACCACCACGGCGAGATCGAGGGCGACGACGGCCCCGTCCACCCCGTCCGGGGCGGCGGCGTCGGTGTCGAGCTCGAGCCGTCGCACGGGCACCACGACCCCGGCGTGCCGGCCAGCAGCTCCGTGGCCACGCTCGCCAGGTCCCGGCAGGGCTGACCACCCCACCCTGGCGGCCGGGCTCCCTCGGGAGCCCGGCCGCTTCGTCGTCTGCGGGCTGCATCCGGGGCTCGCCGGGCTGTCGCGCCGCCCGCTCGCCCCGGCCGCGCCGTCGTCCCGCGCCCTGCCGCTGCGCCGTCGTCCCGCGCCCCGCCGCTGCGCCGTCGCGACCAGTTCCCCGTCTGCGCAGGTCACGACGTAGGGCGGCTATCGTCCGTAGTGCGGCCCGTGCACGTCTCACGGCGCGGACGCGCGGGAACAGAACCGGACCGCATAGGTTGTCCCATGTGACCGGGCTCGCTCCCGGGACGACAGAGCAATGCCGGTGCCAGGCACCGCTGACAAGCCAGGAGGACATTCATGGCCGTGTACACGCTCCCCGACCTTCCCTACGACTACAGCGCCCTCGAGCCGCACATCAGCGGCAAGATCATGGAGCTGCACCACGACAAGCACCACGCCACCTACGTCGACGGCGCGAACACCGCGCTGGAGAAGCTGGCCGGGGCCCGCGAGAACGGCGACCTCGCCGCCATCAACCTGTACGAGAAGAACCTCTCGTTCAACCTCGGCGGGCACATCAACCACACGATCTTCTGGAACAACCTCTCCCCCGAGGGCGGCGGCGAGCCCGAGGGCGAGGTCGCCGAGGCCATCAAGGACTCCTTCGGCGACTTCGAGAAGTTCAAGAACCACTTCAGCGCCAACGCCACGGCCATCCAGGGCTCCGGCTGGTCGGTGCTCGCCTACGACTCCGTCTCGGGCAGGCTCGTCATCTTCCAGATGTTCGACCAGCAGAACAACGTCCCGGTCGGCACCATCCCGCTGCTGCAGCTGGACATGTGGGAGCACGCCTTCTACCTCGACTACCTCAACGTCAAGGCCGACTACGTCAAGGCGTTCTGGAACATCGTCAACTGGCAGGACGTCGCCGCGCGCCTCTCCAAGGCGACCACGCAGGCGTCGGGCCTCATCGTCCCGGCCTGATCAGGCGCCACACGCGCCGCCCCCCGCCCCGTGAGGGGGGCGGGGGCCACCACAGGCTCGAAAGGCCCCCAGGATCGCTCCTGGGGGCCTTTTTCGCGCCCTCGGCAGGGCTGCGCGCCTACCCCGTCGCGACGGCGTCCGACGGCTGGAGGCGGGCGCGGGGTTGGCCGCCCGGGTCGGCGGGCCTGCGCGGTGCGCGGGTGTCGGTGCTCGCCTCACCGCCGGGCGCGTGCGGCGGTCGCCGGGAAGGCGCCGGGGCGGTGGCTCCGTCGATCCCGCGCGCCGCGGTCGCCAGGTGGCCGCCGCGCAGCGCGCACGGGGCCGCACATGGCAGGGGCCCCGGGCGCCTCTCGGCGGCCCGGGGCCCTCGCTCGCGATCTCTCAGGTCAGTGCGCGTGCTGCCCGCGGGAGAACTCGAAGAGCTGACCGGTCAGGCCGATCATGCTCACCACGGCGCCGATCCCGACGAGCCACCACCCGATGGCGACGCCGAAGAAGGCGATCGCGGCGCCGATGCCCAGCACGAGCGGCCACCAGCTGTGCGGGGAGAAGACGCCCACCTCCCCGGTGCGGTCCTCGATGTCGGCCGTGGGGTTGTCCTCGGGGCGCGGGTCGATTCGCCGGCTGGTGAGGATCAGGTAGCCGCCCGAGAGGGCGAACATGAGGCAGAGCAGGAACAGGCTGATGGTGCCCACGGACTCCCAGTCGCTCACCCATCCGTAGATGAGCGCGACGGGCAGGAAGAAGAGGATGCCCGCGGTGAACAGCACCGCCTCCACCCACATGGGCCTGGACTGCTTCTGCTCGGTGTGCCCGCCGGCGTGCTGCTGGCCGGTGTGCCGGTCGGCGTTCATCGCTGACTCCCCTCGTCACGGCGCTCGGCGCGCTGCTCGATGACCTGCTCGCGGCCGGTCGACTCCGGGCCCGCGTAGACCGACTCCAGGGCGTCCCTGTTGGGCTCGACGTGGTCGAGCGCGGCGACCTCGGGGTGATGCAGGTCGAACGCGGGACGCTCGGAGCGGATGCGGGGCAGGGACGTGAAGTTGTGCCGCGGCACCGGCGAGGCCGTCGCCCACTCCAGCGAGTTGCCGAAGCCCCACGGGTCGTCCACGAACACCGTCCGCGGACCGCGCATCGTCTTGTAGACGTTGTAGATGAACGGCAGCGTCGACGCGGCCAGGACGACCGAGCCCACCGTCGAGAACTGGTGGTAGAGCTGGAACCCGTCCTCGGGCAGGTAGTCCGGGTAGCGCCGGGGCATGCCCTGCGCGCCCAGCCAGTGCTGCACCAGGAACGTGGCGTGGAAGCCGATGAACAGCAGCCAGAACTGGATCTTGCCGATCTTCTCGTCGAGCATCCGCCCGGTCCACTTCGGCCACCAGAAGTAGAAACCCGCGTACATCGCGAACACCACGGTGCCGAAGACGACGTAGTGGAAGTGCGCGACGACGAAGTAGCTGTCGTGGACCTGGAAGTCCATCGCCGGGCTGGACAGGATGATGCCCGTCAGGCCGCCGAACAGGAACGTCACCAGGAAGCCCAGCGAGTACAGCATCGGCGTCTCGAAGGTGAGCTTGCCCCGCCACATCGTCCCGATCCAGTTGAAGAACTTCACGCCGGTGGGGACCGCGATGAGCATCGTCATCAGCGAGAAGAAGCTCAGCATCACGCCGCCGGTGGTGAACATGTGGTGCGCCCACACGGTCACGGACAGGGCGGCGATGGCGATCGTGGCGTAGACCAGGCCCTTGTAGCCGAAGATCGGCTTGCGGGAGAACACCGGGATGACCTCGGAGACGATGCCGAAGAACGGCAGCGCGATGATGTACACCTCGGGGTGGCCGAAGAACCAGAACAGGTGCTGCCACAGCAGCGCGCCGCCGGCCTCGGGATTGTAGATCTGCCCGCCCATGACGCGGTCGTACGCCAGGCCGAAGAGGGCCGCGGCGAGCACCGGGAACGCCATCAGCGCGAGGATCGACGTGATGAGGACGTTCCAGGTGAAGATCGGCATCCGGAACATCGTCATGCCGGGCGCACGCATGGTGATGATCGTGGCGATGAAGTTGACCGACCCGAAGATCGTGCCGAAGCCGGTCATCGCCAGGCCCAGGACCCACAGGTCACCGCCCAGCCCGGGCGAGAAGGTGGCGTTGGACAGCGGCGTGTAGGCCGTCCAGCCGAAGCTCGCCGCGCCCTTCGGGGTGAGGAAGCCGCCGACGGTGATGATGGCGCCGAACAGGTACAGCCAGTAGGCGAACATGTTCAGCCGCGGGAACGCCACGTCGGGCGCGCCGATCTGCAGCGGCACGAGGATGTTGCCGAACGCGGTGAACAGCGGCGTCGCGAACAGCAGCATCATGATCGTGCCGTGCATCGTGAAGAGCTGGTTGTACTGCTCCTTGGACTGGAGCAGCATGCCGGGCTCCCACAGCTCGGCGCGGATGAGCAGCGCCAGCACACCGCCGATGCAGAAGAAGACGAAGGCGGTGATCAGGTACATGTACCCGATCGTCTTGTGGTCGGTGGAGGTGATCCACGAGACGATCGTGCGGCCCAGCTTCTGCTTGTGCGGGCGCAGACCCGGGATCGTCTCGGGGGAAGATTCGAGGGTGGCTGCCATCACTCCTGGTTCCCTTCGTCGGCGGGCGTCTCGCCACCGACGTTGTAATTGCGGTTGAGCTCGGCGCCCAGGCGGCCGGTCTGGCCGGCGTCGCGCAGCTCGTCCATCTTCTGGTCGTAGGTGGCGCGGTCGACGACCTCGACGTTGAAGAGCATCTCGGCGTGGAACTCACCGCAGAGCTCGGCGCACTTGCCGGAGTAGACGCCCTCGCGCTGGGGCGTCACCTGGAAGGTGTTCGTCCGCCCGGGGATCGCGTCGACCTTGTAGAGGAAGGCGGGGATCCAGAACGAGTGCGCGACGTCGCGCGACTTCACCGTGAACTCGACCGTCTCGTCGACCGGGAGGTACAGGACGGGCAGCTGGTCCTCCACGCCCTCCTCGCCGGTGAGCGAGACGCGCTGACCGGTCAGGTGCACGTCCTCGGTGAGGTAGTTGAAGTCCCAGCTCCACTGCTTGCCGTAGACCTCGATCTCGACGTCGGGGTCGGCGGTGACGTCCTGGACCTCGCCCTGCACGCGGCTGGAGAAGAAGAACAGCGTCCCGACCATGAGGACCGGGATGACGGTGTACATCAGCTCCAGCGGCACGTGGTAGCGCAGCTGGACCGGCAGCCGGTCGTCGTTCTTCCGCTTGCGGTAGGCGATGACGCACCAGATCGTCAGACCCCACACGAGGACGCCGACGGCGAGCGCCGCGACCCAGGACCCGTTCCACAGGTCGATCATCCCGGCCGTCCGGTCGGTGATGCCCCGCTCGCTGGGCAGGAAGCCGACGTCGACACCCAGGCCCGGCTCGCTCGGAAACTGGTCCGCGGGCGCGCACGCGGCGGCGACGAGCGCCACCGCTGCTGCGAGGACGAGGGAGCGCACCGGGCGCCTGCCCTGGTGCTGAGACGGTGATCGCACGGGATCTGACCTTCCGACGCTGTGCTTGCTCTGGCGGGGGTGGTTCCGGAGCCGGCCACCCGCGCGCAACGGTGCGCGGGCACAGCAGGACCGGGACCAACGTCCCCGCCTCACAGTACCGGTGTTCTCGCTGCTCTCGCGTCCGCCACGGCGGTCCGGAACCGAGGACTTGACGGCTTGTCAGATCAGGACGGGCCGATTTGGTGGGGAATGTCCGGTTGCCGGCCGAGCCGTAACCTGGGAGCCACCGGGCTGGGTCAGGGACGCCGCGGCCCCGGCCGGCGGCCGGGGTACGGGCGCCGGCCGGGGCCGGGGCGGTTGGAGGAGGTGCGGGAGGTCAGGGGGCCGGCACGAAGCCGACGACGTCGACCACGGCGGCGAAGGCCGGCACCGCCTGCGTCGCCGCGGAGGCCTCCGCGGCGGGCAGCTGGAAGACCACGCGGGAGCCGACCGGCACGCCCGCCAGCTGGTCGAAGAGCCCGCCCTGGCCCATGCCGACGGCCCGCACGCCGTCGGTCTCCCAGGTCGAGGACTTCTGGCTGTTGTCCCACAGCGTCTCGGCGATCTGGACGATGACCGAGCCGCCCGCGTCGGCGGTCACCGGCTCCCCGGAGCCCGTCGCGATCACGGTGGTGCTCCGTTCCGTTGGCTCCGGCGCACCCTCCTCGACGGAGATCGTCGCGGGCGCACCGAGCTCACCCTCGACGGTGACCGGCAGGTCCGGCGCCGGGCTCGCCGGCGTGGCCCCGGCCTCGCCGGAGGCGTCGGGCGCGTAGGCGTCGATGACGTCGACGACGAACACCAGGTGGGAGCCGGCCGGGATGCCGCCGGTCTCCTGATCTCCGTAACCGAGGTCCGGCGGGATGGACAGCAGGACCCGGTCACCGACCTGCGTGCCGGTCAGACCCTGCTTCCAGCCCTGGATGACGCCGTTCAGGCTGAAGCCCGTCGGCGCGCCGCGCTCGAAGGAGCTGTCGAAGACGTCACCGTCCCAGACCTGGCCCTTGTAGTTTGCGACCACGAAGTCGTCGGCGCCGACCTCGCGCCCGTCGCCCTCCTGGAGCACCTCGACCTGCAGGTCGGCGGGCGCCCCGGTGCCGGGGAACTCGATGGTCGGCTCCTCCCCGAACGCGCCCTCGACTCCTGGCAGCTCCGTGCCGGCGGGGGTGGCCTCCGCCGAGGCGGACTCCTCCGCCGGGGCGGACTCCTGCGCCGCCGGCTCCTCCTCGCCGCCCGAGCAGGCGGCGAGGGTCAGGGCGGCGGCGACCGCCAGCGAGGTCAGGACGGTGGGACGACGGCGCACGATTCTCCAGTCGATGAGGGGCGGGACGTGCCCGGGCCCGGCCCGGACAGCACGACGGCCCCGTCCGGGGATGCCGGGTGGGGCCGCGTGCGGGTGACGGCGTGGCCGTCCGTCAGTGGAACGAGTCGCCGCAGGCGCAGGAGCCGGTGGCGTTGGGGTTGTCGATCGTGAAGCCCTGCTTCTCGATCGTGTCGGCGAAGTCGATGGTGGCGCCGTCGAGGTACGGCACGCTCATGCGGTCGACGACGACCTCCACGCCGGAGAAGTCACGCACGGCGTCCCCGTCGAGCAGGCGCTCGTCGAAGTAGAGCTGGTAGATCAGCCCGGAGCAGCCACCCGGCTGCACGGCCACGCGCAGGCGCAGGTCGTCGCGCCCCTCCTGCTCGAGCAGGGTCTTGACCTTGTTCGCCGCGACGTCGGTCAGCTCCACGCCGTGCGTCGCAACCTCGGTGGTCTCGCTCATAAGTCTCTCCGCTTCGTCTTCGGACGCTTCAACCAGGTAGAACCGCCCGGCGGGCGGGCTTGTTCCCGGGGCGTACGCCTTGCCGAGCAGGGTACGTCCTCACCCGGGGTCGGCGCACGGTGCTCCGGCGGCCGAGCCGGAGCCTCACGGCGACCAGGTGCGCGCCACCCGCCGGGCGCGCTCGGCGAGCTGGGCGCCGGCGCCAGGCGCGGCCGGCGGGACGACGGAGCCGTCCCGCCGCCGGGTGAGGACCTCGTACGTCCCGCTCACGCCGATCTGGGCCACCTCCCGGCGGCTGGTGTGCACCTCCTCCGCGACGACCACCACCGGCAGCCCCCGGGCCATGCCGAGCCGGCCGACGGTCGCGATCACGGAGCCGGTCAGGCTGGCGGCGTCGAGCACCCGACCTCCGGTGAGCACGAGGTCGGCGCGCTCGACGTGCGCCGCCAGGCCGACGGCGTCGGCGACGACGTCCGCGCCGGCCAGGGCGCGCGCCCCGAGCAGGCGCAGCGCGAAGGCCGCTCCCCCGCCGGCCCCGGTGCCGTCCTGCCTCGCCAGGCGGCCGGCACCGCCGTGCCGGTGTGCGCCGGGGGCGGCGGCTGCGAGGGCCAGCGTCGGGCGGCGCTCAGGGGCGGCGCGCTCCAGCCGCGCGGTCGCGTTCCCGAGGGCACGCTCGAGCCGCTGCGCCACCTCCGCCCCGACGGCGGGATCCTGGCCGAGCACCGCGCCGGCGCCGTGCAGCCCGAGGAGCGGGGCGTCCTCGGCCAGGGCCAGGACCACGTCCACCCCCTCCAGCGCGGCGGCGGCGGGCCGGACCACCGCGGCGTCGGCGTCGGTCAGCTCGCCCAGCCCCAGGCCGCCCGTCAGCAGGGGCCCGCCCCCCGCGTCGGCCCCCGCGGCGGCGCGGCGCGACCCGGCGTCGGGCCCGGCGCCCACGGCACCCCCCGCGGCGGCGAGCGCGGCGAGCAGGCCGGCCCCGCCGTCGTGCACGACGGCCGGGCCGAGCCCGACGACGACGCGGCCGGCGCCGGAGCGCACGGCGACGCCGAGCAGCTCGCCGAGCCCCGCCGACGTGCCCGACGTCGCGGCCGTGAGCCGGTCGGCCGCCGGCACGAGCTGCGTGCCGAGCACCTGCTCGGCCTCGACGTACGCGGTCCCACCTCCGGGCCCGGGCACGTGCAGCACCGCCGCGGGCACCGACGCGCCGAGCGGCCCGGTGACCGTGGCGGGCACGAGCTCGCCGCCGCGGACGGCGGCCACGACCTCGAGGAGGCCGGCCGAGCCGTCGGACATCGGCACGGCCACCACCTCGTCCCCGGGCGCGCCCTCGCCCCACCCCTGCGAGAGCGCGCGCGCCGCCTCCACGGCCGTCAGGGTGCCGGAGTAGCGGTCGGGCGCGACGAGCACGCGCACTTCTCAGACCTGCCTGCCCAGGCGCGCCAGCAGCAGCGCCTCCGCCAGCACCACCCTCTCCAGCTCGCCGAGGTGGACCGACTCGTCCTCGCTGTGCGCGCGGGAGTCCGGGTCCTCCACGCCGGTGACGAGGATCCTCGCCCCGGGAAAGACCTCCTGGAGCTCGGAGATGAAGGGGATGGAGCCGCCGACACCGATGTCCACCGGCTGACGGCCCCACGCCTGGGTGAACGCCCACCGCGCCGACCGCATCTCCTCGGTGTCCTCGGCCGCGTCGAAGGGCTTTCCCCGTTCCCCCGGCGCCACGGTGACCTGCGCCCCGAACGGGGCGTGGGTGAGCAGGTGCTCGTGGAGCCCGCGCTCGGCCTCCTCGGGGTCCTGCCCGGGCGCGATGCGCATGGACAGCTTCGCCCGGGCGGCGGGGGCGATGGTGTTGGAGGACCTCTCCACGGTCGTGGCGTCCAGGCCGATGACGGAGATCGCCGGCTTCGTCCACAGCCGCGCCGCGAGCGGGCCGGTGCCGGCGAGCCGGTAGCCCTCGACCACCGAGGCGTCGGCGCGCAGCTCCTGCTCGGAGTAGTCCACGTCCGCCTCGTCGCGGGACACGAGCCCGGCGACCGCGACGTTGCCGTCGTCGTCGTGCAGCGTGGCGATCAGGCGTGCGAGCACGGTCACCGCGTCCAGGACGGGGCCGCCGTACATGCCCGAGTGCACCGCGTGCCCCAGGACGCGGACCTCGACCACGCAGTCGACGAGCCCGCGCAGCGACGTCGTCAGCGCGGGGATGCCGACCTTCCAGTTGTTGGAGTCCGCCACGACGATGACGTCGGCGGCCAGGCGGTCGCGGTAGGCGTGCAGGAACGGCAGGAAGGTCGGCGAGCCGATCTCCTCCTCGCCCTCGACGAAGACGGTGACCGAGACGCCGAGCTCCTCGCCGAGCACCCGCAGGGCGCCGACGTGGGCCATGATCCCGGCCTTGTCGTCGGCGGCGCCACGGCCGTACAGCCGCTCCCCGCGCTGGACGGGCTCGAAGGGGTCCGAGGTCCACCCGGACGCCTCGCCCGGCGGCTGCACGTCGTGGTGCGCGTACAGCAGCACCGTGGGGGCGCCGTCGGGCCCCGCGCGGTGCGCGACGACGGCGGGCCGGCCCCTCTCGCCGCCGGGCAGCTCGACCTCGAGCACGTCCGCCGCGTCCATGCCGGCCCCGCGCAGGAGGGCGGCGACCGCCTCGGCGCTGGCGCGCACGTGCGCCTGGTCGAACGCGGGGGCGGAGACGCTGGGGATGCGGACGAGGTCCTCGAGGTCGGCCCGCACCCGGGGGAACGCCTCGCGGGTGCGGCGGGCAAGATCGTCGACGGTGATCACGCGCCGAGGTTACTGCCCGGCGCCGCGGGGACCGTGCCGCGGCCTGGGCCCGCGGGCCCGACGACGTCACCGGGCCTGACCACGTCCGCACGGCCAGGCGGGCCTTCGCCGTCATGCCGGCCTCCCAGGCGAGGACCGTCCCGGGGTCGGCCGCCAGCGCACGGCGTCCACCGACAGCACGGACGAGGCGACGAGGCTGAGACCGGGTGACTTCGTGGCTGAGGATGGGCGTCGACCACGCGGCGGTGGCGGTGTGGTTCGTGCTGCTGGCGGCCGCGATCCTGCTGAAGGACCAGGCAGAGCTCTTCCGCTGACGAGCGCGGGGCAAGACCCGCGCACCCGCCAGGGCCGGAGGCGACTACCCTGCTGGGGTGATCGGACGCCGCAGCACGCCCCCCGCCGAGCCCGAGCCCCCCGTCGAGGAGGTGCGCGGCGGCAAGGGCCGCCCCACCCCCAAGCGCAAGGTCGCCGAGGCCCGGAACCGCCGCCCGCTCGTGCCCGACGACCGCAAGGAGGCCAAGCGGCGCGCCCGCGAGGCCCGCAACGAGGCCTACGCGCGCCAGCGTCGCGCCATGGCGACCGGCGACGAGCGGTACCTGCCGGCGCGCGACAAGGGCCCCGTCCGGCGGTACGTGCGGGACTACGTCGACGCCCGCTGGTCCGTGGCGGAGTTCTTCATGCCCGTCGCGCTGCTGATGATCGTCGTCATGTTCTTCGCCGGGTCCGTGCCCGAGCTGGCCACCGTCGTCGTGTTCGGCATGTACGCCGTGCTGTTCGTGGCGATCATCGACTCGCTCATCATGGTCTTCCTCCTCAAGCGGCGGCTGCGGAAGAAGTTCGACGAGCAGGACATCCCGGGCTGGACGGGGTTCTACGCCTTCAGCCGCAGCTTCTACTGGCGGCGGCTGCGCCAGCCCAAGCCCCAGGTGAAGCGCGGCCAGTTCCCGTCCTGACGCCCCGGGCTCGCCGGACCCCGGGGGCTCGGCGAGCCCGGGCGGGCGCCGGGCGCCGGCGTCGCGTCCTGATCAGCGCGTGGGCGCCCCGGCACGCCCCGCGGCCAGCGCCCTGTTGATCCGCCCCGGCCACGCCGGGCCCTGGTAGATGAACGCGGTGTAGGCCTGCAGCAGGTCGGCGCCGGCGTCCAGCATGGCCTCGGCGTCGGCCACGGAGGAGATCCCGCCGACGCCGATGATGACCGGCTCCTCCCCCAGCCGTTCCCGGAGCCGGCGAACGACGGCGAGCGACCGCTCCCGCAACGGCTCGCCGGACAGGCCACCGGGCCCGAGGTCGTGACCGATGGTGGTGTTGGTGGCCACCACCCCGGCCAGGCCCAGCTCGAGCGCGAGCTCGGCGACGGCGTCGACGTCGGCTTCGGCGAGGTCAGGGGCGATCTTCACCAGCAGCGGCACGCGCCGCCCGGCCGCGCCGTCGGCCGCCCGCTGGACCGCGGCGAGGATGGGCCGCAGCGCGTCCACGGCCTGCAGGTCGCGCAGCCCGGGGGTGTTGGGCGAGGACACGTTCACGACGAGGTAGTCCGCCCAGCGCGCGACCTCGCGGGCGGAGGTCTCGTAGTCTCCGACGGCGTCGGCGAGCGGGGTGACCTTGCTCTTGCCGATGTTGGCGCCGACGACGACGGAGCGGCCCCGCCTGCCGGCGCGCAGGCGGCGCAGCTGCTCGCCGGCGGCCGCCGCCCCGCGGTTGTTGAAGCCCATCCGGTTGCGCAGCGCCCGCATCTCGGGGTGGCGCCAGAGCCGCGGCGTCTCGTTGCCGGGCTGCGCGCGGGCGGTCACCGTCCCGACCTCCACGAAGCCGAAGCCGAGCATGTCCATGCCCAGCACGGTGTCGGCGTCCTTGTCCATGCCCGCCGCGAGGCCGAGGAGGCCCGGGACGGGGCGGGCGAACGGGCCCGCCTCGGCGACCGCCGTCACCGGGCGCGCGGGCCGCCGTCCCAGCGTCGCGCGGACCGCGTGCGAGAGCCCCGGGACCCGGCTCACCGTGCGGATCAGGCCCATCGCCAGATGGTGCGCCGTCTCGGGGTCCAGGCGCACGGCAACGGTGCGGAAGAGGAGGGGGTACACGCCGCGAGCGTACCCGCGAGCCCTGGGCGCTCGGCGAACCGTCCACCGCTGGGCTGCCGCCCGAGGGTGAACCCGTAGGAGGCTGCGGACAGCCGTGGCCGTCGCGCGGCCGCGGCAGGAACCGGGCGGCACGACGCCGGTCCCGGGGCGCGCCCGCCTGCGGCAGGGGTCGAGCAGCACGAGACCCCGGCCGCCGGCCGGGGTCTGGCGGGTGAAGATCAGCCGGCGGAGCGGGCCGCGCGCCGGCGCGCCAGCTCGTCCTCCACAGCGAGGGTCTCCTCGTCGTGGGCGCGCTCGGTGGGGAGCTGGGCGAGCTCTCCCTCGACCTCGCGCCACACGCGGCCGACGGCGATGCCGAAGACGCCCTGGCCGCCCTGCACCAGGTCGATGACCTCGTCGGCCGACGTGCACTCGTACACGGAGGCGCCGTCGCTCATGAGCGTGATCTGCGCCAGGTCCTCGACGCCGCGCTCGTGCAGGTGGGTGATCGCCGCGCGGATCTGCTGGAGGGAGACACCGGTGTCGAGCAACCGCTTGACCACCTTGAGCACCAGGATGTCGCGGAAGCTGTACAGGCGCTGGCTCCCCGAACCCTTGGCGCCCCGGATGCTGGGCTCCACCAGGCCGGTGCGGGCCCAGTAGTCCAGCTGGCGGTAGGTGATCCCGGCGGCGCGGCACGCGGTGGGCCCGCGGTAACCCGTGTCCTGGTCGAGGTCGGGCAGGGTGTCCCCGAAGAGCATGCCCTGGGCGCGCTGGGGGACCCCGGGGACGGCGCCGGCCGTCGCATCAGTGCCGCTCACAGGGTTCTCCGTTTCGTCTGCGTGTCCCTCGAAGGCCGCGTTACGGTCGAGGATACTGCTGTGTCGCTGTCCTGAGGCACACGCTAGGACCCCGCCGGGGGCAGGTCAACGAGGCTGGCCGCGCGCCGCACCGGCGTGTCGGAGTCGGCGTGTCTAACCCTCGACCTGAACGTGAGGTTTGTCGCGCCCGTCGGCCGTCGGTGACCGCGGGAGTCGTGCGCGACCTGGCTCGCCCGAAGGGGCTCAGCGCCTCCCGCAACGCGCCGGCGCAGCTCCCCGCGTCGCTCGGCTTGGCCGCGCCGTGCTCGCGCGGCTCGCCCAGACGGCGGCCGGCGCTCAGCGGCCGGCGGGCCCCTCGGGCTCCTCGGGCCCCTCCTCGGGCGGGGCGTTCTCGGCGTCCGCTCCCCCGGCCCGGTGCTTCGGGCCCCGGCCCCCGGCCGGGCCACCGCCACCGGTCTCGCCCTTGCCCGGGTCCTCGAAGTCCTCCGGCTCGACGCCCTCCAGGAAGACGCGGAACTCCTCCAGCACCTCCGGTGCCGCCTCGCCCGCGGCCGCCTGCGCGGCGCGCGCGGCCTCGCCGACCTCGCTCGCGTCCAGCCCGGCGTCCTCGATGGGCACCCCCGCCAGGGCGAGCAGGCTCTCGTCGCACAGCACCGGGCAGTGCGCACGGAGCGCGACGGCGATGGCGTCGGACGGGCGGGCGTCGACCACGCGGCCGCCGTCGAGCACCAGCTCGGCGTGGAAGATCCCGTGCAGCACGTGGGTGACCCGCACCTCGGTCACCCGCACGCCGAGCTTGTCCAGGATGGAGACGAGCAGGTCGTGGGTCAGCGGCCGCGGCGGGACGAGACCCGCCTGGGCGGACGCGATCGCCGCGCCCTCGCGCGGGCCGATGACGATGGGCAGCACGAGGTCGCCCCCGGGCTCGCCGAGCACGACCACGACCTCGTTGCCGGGAACGCTCACCCGGACACCGAGCACCACCATCTCCCGCATGCGGCAACGGTACGTCGCTCGCGGGTCCGCCGCGCCCGGAACCGGCGCGGCCGTCATCGGCCGGAACGCCTCAGCCCAGCTGCTCGACGGCGGTGCGCAGCAGCTCCGCGTGCAGCCTCGAGTACAGCTCCGCGAGCTCGGCCGCCTGGGCCGCGCCACGCTCCCGCGCGGCCCCGGTGCGCTGGGCCCGCAGGGGCGCGACGACCTGGTCGATGACGTCGGCCTGCCGCTCGGCGTTCGTGCGTACCGTGCGCAGGTGTCGCGGGCTGATGCCGTGCCGGCCCAGCGCCAGCGCGGCATGGGCCACCTGGACGGCGCGGCCGGGGAAGCGCCCGCGGGAGTCGGCCAGGATGAGCCCCGCCTGGGCCATCTCGTCCAGCTCGGCCTCCGTGGCCCCGGTGAGCTCGCGGATCTCGGCGGCGCTGACGCGCGCCCCGGCGGCCGGGGCGACGAGCTCGCCGTCCCGGGTGACCACCCGCGCGTGCGACGGCTGCTCGACGGCGCGGCCGGCGTCGAGGTCCGCAAGCTGTTCACGGATGACCCGCAGCGGCAGGTAGCTGTCCCGCTGCGCGGTGAGGGCGAACCGGATGCGCTCGGCGTCGGCGCGCGAGTACATGCGGTACCCCGAGCCCGTGCGCCGCGGGGTCACCAGCCCCTGCTCCTCCAGGAAGCGCAGCTTGGAGATCGTCACGGCGGGGAACTCGGGCTTGAGCACGGCGAGCACCGCCCCGATGCTCATCGAGGGCTCGTGCGAGACGCCCGGGGGCCACGAGAGCCCCTCCGGGGCGCCCTGCCCCTTGGCCGGCCGCCCGGCGTCCGCATCCTCCGCCCGTTCGGCGGCCGGGCTCACCGGGCGTCCGCGGCCGCGGCGCCGGCACCGCGCTGGGGGCTGGGGTGGTAGGTGAGCCGGTACTTGCCGATCTGTACCTCGTCCCCGGCCTTGAGCGGCACCGAGTCGATGCGCTCCCGGTTGACGTAGGTGCCGTTGAGGCTGCCGACGTCCCGCACGGCGAAGCCGCCCTCGACCGCCAGGAACTCGGCGTGCTTGCGGGAGACGGTCACGTCGTCGAGAAAGATGTCCGAGCTGGGGTGCCGGCCGGCGGTGGTCCGCTCGGAGTCGAGCAGGAAGCGCGCGCCCGCATTCGGGCCGCGCTGCACGATGAGCAGGGCGGACGACGGCGGGAGGGCCTCGACGGCCGCTGCGTCGTCGACGCTGATCCCCTGGACGGCGGCCTCGGACTCGACGTCGTACCCGATGGCACCGAACCGGGCGGTGCTGGTGATGTCGGGGCGGTCGGGCTGGTCCGGGGTGCTGGTCATCTGCCTGCCTCCTGGGGTTCGCGCGGGTGTCGGGCGGTCGCCGTCGCCCGGTGTGCTGGGTCCACTCTAGAGGTCGGTGCCCAGGTAGGGGCACCGTCCGCTTCTCCTCACCCCTCGTCACCGGGGGCCACGGGCTCCGCGTACCGGGGTTCCTCGAGCCGGCGCACCGAGGTGATCTCCAGATCCTCGCGCTGCTCGAGCTCGTCCTCACCGCCGGCGTTGCGCACCGACGCCAGCGCCCCGCCCGGGATGCCGAGGGCGACCGCCATGTCCTCCGGCCCACCGATGGCCTTCCACTCGTACGGCGGGGAGACCGGCGTGCCGTCGACGACGACGCCGTCGACGTCGTCGTCCAGGATCCAGCTGCTGGCCGTGAGCCGCTGCCCGTTGAGCTCGATCGCCTCGGCCCCCGCGTTGCGGAGCTCCTCGAGGATCTTCACCAGGATCTGCGCGCGAACACCCCCCTCGGGGTCCTCGATCGTGAGGACGACGCCGGGCCCGGTCACCGGCAGGGTGCCGGCCAGCACACCCTGCACCTGCGCCTGCGCCTCCGCGGCCTCCTGCGCCGCCCGGCGGGAGCTCGAGCTGGACCGCAGCCCGGCCAGCTGCTCGCGCAGCTGCTCCTGCTCGTCGTCGAGCTCGGCGTTGCGCCGGGTGAGCTCGTCGAGGAGCCGGACCAGGTCGTCCTGGCGCATGCCGGCCAGCACGTCGGTCTGGGTCTGGCGCACCTGCGTCGCGATGCCGAAGCCCAGCACCGCGCACAGCACGGCGGCCACCACCTGGGTGCGGGTCAGCCTAGGGACCCACCAGCCGCGCCGCTCGCCTCCGCCTGCGCCTCCGGCACCGCCGGTGGCCGTGGCGGTCGGCCGCTCGCCCGTCGCCTTCTCGTCCATCGTCACGCCTTGAACACGTGCCGCCGGATGGCGGCGGCGTTGGAGAAGATCCTGATGCCCAGGACGACGACGACGGCGGTGGTGAGCTGGGAGCCGACGCCGAGCTGGTCGCCGAGGAAGACGATGAAGGCGGCGACGACCACGTTGAACACGAACGACGTGACGAACACCCGGTCGCTGAACACCCCGTCCAGGCGGGCGCGGACGGCGCCGAAGAGCGCGTCCAGCGCCGCGATCAGCGCGATCGGCAGGTACGGCTGCAGCCACAGCGGCACGGTGGGGTCGAGCGCGACACCGGCCACGACCCCGATCACCAGGCCGACAACCGCCAGCATCAGCTCACCTCTCCGTCCGGCCCGCCGGTACCCGTGTCCCGGTCGGCCTCCGAATCTTCCACACCGGCGGACTCCTCCGCCACATCGTCCTGCCCCGCCGGCCGCGCGAAGTGCAGGGTCCGCTCGCCGTCGCCGGGCAGCACGAGCTCGTCCTCCTGCCGCACGTCGATCGTGATGTCGTAGGTGTCGCGCAGCACGTTGAGGTGGCTGGCGGCCGCCGTCCGGGACAGGTTGGTCTGCAGCTCCACCGGGTCGCCGATCACCTCGACGACGTACGGGGAGACGACCGGCTGAAGGTTGACGAGGATCGCCTGGCCGGCCGAGCGGATCGCGCTGGTGGCGCTGAGCCGCTGCCCGTCGACAGCGATCGCCTCGGCGCCCGAGGCCCACAGCCCGTTCACCAGCACCTGCAGGTCGACGTCCTGGACCCGCTCCTCCTCGCTCCCGGGCTGCCCCGCCTGGGCGGCGGCCGAGTCGGTGAGCTCGATGGCCAGCCCCTCCCCCCGCACGCGGGACGTCCCGGACGCGACGCCGAGATGACGGAGCCGCTCGACGAGGTCCTCGTCCACACCGGCGAGCGCGTCGTCCCGGAGGGACTCGATCTCGCGCATGGCCGCCTCGTTCTGCGCCGCCAGGGCGTCCCCCTCGGCCCTCCGCTCGTCGATCTGCTCCACCAGCAGGGCGCGCGCGCCGGTGGGCTGCTGCGCCGGCCGGAGCTCGCGCGCCGACCACACCGCCCCGGCGGCGATCACGGCGCAGGCGGCGACCAGCAGCGCCTTGCGCCACCACGGCAGCGCGGAGGTGGCCACGACGCCCTCCCGGGCGGCGGTGGCGCCGTAGCCGGCGTCGAGCGGGTTCTCGAGCATCTCGCGCAGCAGCGACATGGACTCGTCGGGCCGGCGCGGGTGCTGGTCCGGCCGGGTCGGGGGCGCGCTGGGCGCGTGGTCGCGCGTCGTCATCGCAGCTGGGCGGGGCGTCGGTCCTGCCGGACGATGCGGACCACCTGCTCCAGGTAGAGGACGGCGGCGAACCAGTACAGGCCCATGCCCCACAGGGCGCTGGCCCACCCGAAGGTCCAGGCGACCGTCCCGACGGCGCCGGGGACGTTCGCGAGCAGCAGCAGCGGGAAGGCGTACATGAGCGCGAACGTGCCGGTCTTGCCCGCCAGGTGCACCGGCAGCGGCCCATAGCCGTGCCGGTCCAGGATCGGCAGCATCGCGGCCAGGACGACGTCGCGCGCGGCGATGACGGCCACGAGCCACCACGGCACCAGCTCGCGCCAGGCCAGCCCGACCAGCGACACGAAGATGTACAGGCGGTCGGCGGCGGGGTCCAGGAGCTGGCCGAGCCGGCTCATCTGGTTGAAGCGCCGGGCGATGACGCCGTCGAACCAGTCACTCGCCCCCGCGAGCACGAGGACGACGAGCGCGGCGGCGTCGCGGCCCGTGAAGATCAGCACGCCGAACACGGGGACGAGCAGCAGCCGGAGCCCGGAGATCACGTTGGGCAGGGTCCAGATCCGCGACGACGCCGCGGACGGCGCTCCGCCGTCCTCGGAATGCGTGCTCACCGGCTCAGCGTACGCACCGCCGCGCCCGCGGCGGGTCCACCCGGTGCCGCCGGGCGTGCGCGGGTCCACGCCGCCGGGCGTGCACGGGTCCACGCCGCCGGGCGTGCGCGCGGCTGGCGGGGCGAGGCCGCGTCCTTAGGCTGTGGCGCATGGCTCCCCGCATGCGCTTCGGTCTCTTCCTGCCCCAGGGTTGGCGCTTCGACCTCGTCGGCATCGACGACTCGCAGCACTGGCCCACCATGAACGCGCTGGCGCGCCGGGCCGACGCGGGCGAGGTGTGGGAGTCGCTGTGGGTCTACGACCACTTCCACACCACGCCGGTGCCCAGCGAGGAGGCGACGCACGAGGCGTGGACGCTCATGGCGGCGCTGGCGGCGAGCACCGACCGGGTGCGGCTCGGCCAGATGTGCACCTGCATGAGCTACCGGAACCCGATGTACCTCGCCAAGGTCGCGGCCACGGTCGACCATGTCAGCGGCGGCCGCCTGGAGATGGGCATCGGCGGCGGGTGGTACGAGCACGAGTGGCGCGCGTACGGGTACGGCTTCCCCCGGGCCGGCGAGCGGCTCGCCCGGCTGCGGGAGGGTATCGAGATCTTCGAGCAGGCCTGGCGGGACGGGGTCGCCACCTTCCACGGCGAGCACTACGACGTCGACGGCGCCATCTGCCGCCCGCTGCCGCTCCAGCCCGGCGGGATCCCGCTCTGGGTCGCCGGCGGCGGGGAGAAGGTCACCCTGCGCATCGCCGCCAGGCACGCGCGGTACACCAACTTCGACGGCACGCTCGAGGGCTTCACGCGCAAGAGCGCGATCCTGCGCGAGCACTGCGCGGAGGTGGGCACCGACTTCGAGCAGATCACCCGCTCCGCGAACTACAACGTCACGATCGGGCGGGACGAGTCCGAGGTGGCCGAGAAGCTGCAGGAGCTGGTCGCGCGCCTGAGCCCGCACATGGGCGCCGACGACGTGGAGCGACAGGTGCGCGGCTTCCGGGACCTGCCGGCGTACGGCACCCCCGAGCAGATCGTGGAGAAGCTGACGGCTCTGCGCGAGGCCGGGATGAGCTACGGAATCTTCTACTTCCCGGACGCCGCGTACGGGACGGAGAGCATCGAGCTGTTCGAGCGCGAGGTGATCCCGGCGCTCATGTGAGCGTCGGACGCGGCGGTGACGAGCGTCAGGACCCGGCGGGGACGAGCGTCAGGACCCGGCGGGGACGAGCATCAGGACCGGCGGTGGTGCTCGTGTCGGCGCGCCGACCACCGAGGGCGCCTCGACGCGTCGAGGGCCACAGTTGCAAGTGTGGCCCTCGCGGTGTCGAGGCGCCCTCGGCGACCGGAGCCACCAGCCACCGCCCGGGGCGACCGGAGCCACCAGCCACCGCCCGGGGCGACCGGAGCCACCAGCCGGCGCCCTCTCGGCGGTCTCAGGCCTGCCCGGGCCGGCGGGCGGTCTTCGCGGCGGCGACGGCGAGGGCGTCGGCCCGCTCGTTGTGCACGTCGCCGGCGTGGCCACGCACCCACTCGAAGTCCGTGCGGCCGGTACGGGCCTCGAGCTGGGCGACGATCTCCTGGACCAGCTCCAGGTTCTCGGGGACCTTCCCGTCGCCCTTGCGCCAGCCGCGCCGCTTCCACCCCTGCGCCCACTTGGTGGCGATGTTGATGACGTACTGCGAGTCGGCGCGCACCAGCAGGTCCGGCTCCGGGCCGGCGTGCCGGAGTGCGCCGAGCAGGGCGAGCAGCTCGCCGATGTTGTTCGTGCCGTGCGCCAGCCCGCCCGAGCCCGTCTCCCCCGTGGTCTGGTCCACCCAGGCCCAGCCGGTCGGTCCGGGATTGCCGAGCGCGGACCCGTCCGTGGCGACCACCTTCCCGTAGCCGTCCACCGGCCGCGCCGGTGTCGGAGCCGCCGCGGCCCGCTCGCCCCGCGCCGAGCCCCTCGAGCGGGACGGCGCCGCCTCGGCCCGGCCGAGCCCCTGCGCAGCGAGCAGCTCGGCGACCCGCTCGGTGTGCCAGACGTAGAACACCGTCCCGTCGCGCAGCTTCGCGTCCCGGGCGAGGCCCTCGCCCACCGCGCGCTCGGTGGCGCTCGTGCCGTCCTTGAGGCCGAGCTGCGTGAGGTGCGTGCCCACCTGCCGGGCGGTGAGCGCGAACATCGCGCCCAGCTCCGTCTGGGTGGACCAGGTCTTGCCCGCCAACGTCTCTCCCCTCCCGGGCGCGGCCGCCGCGCCCGGGACACCTTCCTACGGCATAACACCGCCCGCCGCGCGGACACGCCCACCCCAGCCCGTGCCGAACCCCACAGGCGGGTGCTCGGTGCTCCCCGCGGGAGCGCCGTGCCGAACCCAGGCCAGGCTCGCCTGCCCCCCAAGCGGGACCCGCCGTGCCAGCCCCCACAGGGCCACGCTCGCCGAGCCTCGGGGACCCCGCCGCGGCCGAACCCCACAGGCGGGTGCTCGCCCCGCCCCTCGCGGGACCCCGCCGTACTGAACCCACAGTTCCGTTTGCGGAGCCCCCTCCCCCGCAGGACGCTCCGCGACGTGTACCGCCTTCCGCGTGGAGCTGACGCCACGCACCATCCGCGTGCGCCGGTTCAGCTTTCCTAACACCCACCGGAAGCTGCACCCAGCCCGGACGGACGCGGCCGCGCCTGCCCGCGGTTGACGCCTGGTTCCGGGGCCGGACGCGGCCGACCCCGCCCGCCACGCGCGGCGACGTCGGCGGCGAGCGGCCGGCCGGTCCTGGACCGCTGGTTCTCCTGCGCGGCCGGGGCCGACGTGCCAACCTGGGAGCAGGCGTCCCCGCGCGGACCGCTCCCAGGAGGTTCGACGTGACCAGCGATGTCGTCCCCACCGGCGCCGTCGTCGCGGGCACCGACGGATCCCCGAAGGCGGAGGCCGCCGTGGACTGGGCGGCCGAGGAGGCGGCGCGGCGGGGCACCGGGCTGCACGTCCTCTACGCGTATCCCTGGCTGGCGCGCGCCCGCGCGTGGGAGCTCGCACCCCCCGCAGAGGCGCTCGACGCCGGCCGGGGGCTCGTGCGCGACGCGGCCGAGCGCGTGCGCAGCGCCCACGGCGGGCTGACGGTCACCACGCAGGTGACCGTGGCGGACCCGGCGTTCGCGCTCGTCGAGGCGTCCGCCGGTGCCGCCGTCGTCGTGATCGGCGCCGTCGGGCACGGCGGGCTCGCCCGCTCGCTCGGTTCGGTCGCGCAGAAGGTGGCGGCGCACGCGCACGGCCCGGTGATCGTCTTCCGGGACCGGCCGCCCCACCCCGACGGCCCCGTGGTGGTGGGCATGGATCCCAACGAGGGCGCACCGGAGGCCATGGCCTACGCCTTCGACGAGGCGGCCCGCCGGCGCGTGCGGGTGGTGGTGCTGCAGGCGTGGCAGCACGCCCGCACGCGCGGCGAGGTCCGGGACGACCAGACCCGCCGGTTCGTCTCCGACTACCGCCGCCGCGCCGGGCAGCGCACCCGCGAGCGCGTGCAGGAGTGGCAGGCGCGCCATCCGGACGTGCCGGTCGAGCTGCGCCAGGTCGCGGAGACGCCCGTGGACGCGCTGCTGGAGGCCTCGCACGAGGCGGGCGTCGTCGTCGTGGGCCGCAGCGGGCACACCGGCCTGGTGGGTCTGCTCCTCGGCTCGGTCAGCCGCGGCGTCCTCGCCGGCGCGCACGTCACGGCGGTGGTGCGGGTGCGCCACGGCGAGCGGCGGGCGCGTAGCGACCTCGATCTCGGGGCACATCGGCCCCCGGGACCCGGGCCCGTCGCGCGGCGCGGCAACTAGGATCGTTGGTCAGAGCCGGGTCCCGGCCCCGGCACACGCTCGACGGGGAGTGAGCCATGGGCGAGGTCGCCACCACCGCCATCCGCAACGTCGTGCTGCTCGGGCACTCCGGCAGCGGGAAGACCTCCCTCGCGGAGATGCTGCTGTACCGCGCCGGCGCGACGACCCGCCTCGGCCGCGTCGACGACGGCACCTCGGTCCTGGACGCCGAGCCGGAGTCCGTGCGGCGCCGCGCCACCCTCACGCTGGCCGTCGCGGCGCTGGACTGGACCACCGAGGCGGGCCAGGCCTGCAAGATCAACCTGCTCGACACCCCAGGCCACGACGACTTCTCCCAGGTGGTCGAGGCGGGCCTGTCCGTGGCCGACCTCGCCGTCGTGGTGGTCAGCGCCGTCGACGGCGTGCAGGCCGGCACCGCCCGCGCCTGGGCCCGGTGCGCCGAGCTGGGCCTGCCGCGGCTGGTGTTCGTGACCAAGGAGGACAAGGCAGGCGCGGACTTCGAGGGAACCCTGGCCCAGCTGCGCGACGCCTTCGGGACCGCCGTGGTCCCCATCGAGCTGCCGGTGGGCGCGCAGCAGAGCTTTCACGGCGTCACCGACCTGCTCACGGACACGGCCCGGGAGTACGACGGCGAGGGGCGCGGCTCGCGGGTCGAGGTGCCCGCCGATCAGCTCGAGGACGAGCGCCGCCGCCACGACGAGCTCGTCGAGGAGGTCGTCAGCGGCGACGACGAGCAGCTGGAGCGCTATCTGGCGGGCGAGCCGATCTCCCCCGCCGACGTCGAGCGCACCCTCGCGCGCGAGGTCCGCGCCTGCGAGGTCTTCCCCGTGCTCCTCGGCTCCGCCGCGTCCGGCGTCGGCGTGGACCGCCTCGCCGACTTCCTCTGCGAGCTGGGCCCCTCCCCGGACCAGCGGCCCGCCCGCATCCTCGTGGGCGGCGACCCGGCGGACGTGCCCGCCGACCCGGCCGCCGAGCCGCTGGTGCAGGTGTTCCGCACGGTGGCGGACCAGTTCGTCGGGCAGGTGTCGCTGCTGAAGGTGCTCTCCGGCACGCTGCACGGGGACGACCACCTGGTCAACACCACCACCCAGACCGACGAGCGGCTGCACGGGCTGTTCTTCCCCCGCGGCAAGGAGCACCTCCCCGCGGTGCGGGTCGTGGCAGGGGACATCACCGGCGTCGCCAAGCTCTCCGGCTCCCCCACCCGCTCCCTGCTGGCCCTCCCCGGCCGCCCGGTGGCGCTCCCCCCTCTGCCCGCCCCGGCGGCCGGCTACACGCAGGCGGTGCGGCCCCTGACGCAGACCGACGACGACCGCCTGCCCGAGGCGCTGCGCCGGCTGTGCGCGGAGGACCCGGGCCTGGTGGTCGTGCAGGACGAGGAGGCCGGGCAGACGCTCGTCACCGCCGTCGGCGACACCCACCTCGCGGTCGCCCTGGAGCGCCTCGAGCGCAAGTTCGGCGTCAAGGTGGCCACCGGGGAGGTGCGGGTGCCCTACCGGGAGACGATCGCCCGCCCGGTGGAGGTCGAGGGCAAGCTCAAGAAGCAGTCGGGCGGCCACGGGCAGTTCGCCGTCGTGCGGCTGCAGGTGAGCCCGGCGGAGCGGGGCACCGGGCTGGAGTTCGTCGACTCCATCGTCGGCGGCGCCATCCCGCGGCACTACCTGCCGGCCGTGCAGAAGGGCGTCGAGGACGCCATGCGGCAGGGCGGGCCGGTCGGCCACCCGGTCACCGACCTGCGGGTGGAGTGCGTGGACGGCAAGTACCACTCGGTCGACTCCTCCGACATGGCCTTCCGCACCGCCGCCTCGCTCGGGCTCCAGCAGGCGCTGCAGCAGGCGGGCACGGTCGTCCTCGAGCCCGTCTCCGCCGTCACCGTCACCGTTCCGACCGCCAGCCAGGGCGACGTCCTGGCCGACCTGGCCACCCGGCGCGGCCGCGTGGTGGACACCGGCGGCGGCGCGGGCGGCGAGGAGGTCATCCAGGCGCTGGTCCCCACCGCCGAGCTGCGCCGCTACGCCGTCGACCTGCGGGCCCTGACCGCCGGCCGCGGCCACTACCGGGCCGTGCCCGACCACTACGAACCGCTCCCGGGGAACCTCGTCGACGCCACCCGCGCCGCGGCGGGCGCCGGCCGGGCCTGAGCCGGGCCGGGCTCGCGCGGCCGCCTCAGGCCTCGGGGTACCGGCCGCCCGCGGGCACGCGCTTGCGCGGGTGCACCACGGCCCGCGCGCCGACGAGCGCGACGGCCGCGTCGTCCTCGTCCCCGCCGACCAGGGCCCGCCCCCGCACGCGGGCGCCCTCGTCGACCACCGCGCGCCGCACCCGCGCGCCGGGGCCGACGCGCACGTCGTCGAGCACGACGGACTCCTCCACGACCGCCCCGGCCCCGACGTGCACGCCGGGCCCGAGGAAGCTCCGGCGGACGGTGCCCTCGACCGACACGCCCGGCGCGAGCACGGAGTCCTCGACGACGCCGCCGCCGTGCACGCGCGCGCCGGCCTGCCGGGCGTGGTGGGTCAGGATCGGCCAGGCCGGGTCGTCGAGCGAGAACGGCGGGCGGCCGAGCACGTCCAGGTGCGCCTGCCAGTACTCGTCCACCGAGCCCACGGCCCGCCAGAAGCCGCCGTGCCGGAATTCCGCGGCCACGCCGGCCTCCACCATCGCGGGCAGCAGGTGGTCGCCGAGGTCGCCCAGCCGGCCGGCGCCGCGCTCCCGGTGCACCTGGTCGAGGCCGGCGAGCAGCGCCCGCGGGTGGAACGCGAAGACCCCGGTGGCGACGACGTCCGTGCGGGGCCGGCGCGGCCGGTGCTCGTAGCCGAGCACCCGCCCGTCACGGGCGACCACCACGCCGTGGCGGGACCGGTCGCCGTCGTACCGCGTGGTCACCACGGTGACCTCGGCCCCCGAGCGCAGGTGGGTGGCGACGACGTCCGCGTAGTCGAGCCGGTAGACGCAGTCCGCCGGGGCGACGAGCACCGCGTCGGGCTCGTGCGCGTCGATGGCGGCGGCCTGCGACCAGAGCAGGTCGGCGCCGCCGGGCTGGCGCCGCGCGCCGTTCAGGGTGCCGCCGAGCACCATGAGGCCGCCGCTGGTGCGGTCCAGGTCCCACGGGCGGCCGCCCGCGAGGTACTCGCCCAGGGCCGCCGGGAAGGCGGGCTCGAGCACCCACACCGCGGAGATGCCGCTGTTGCGGGCGTGCGAGAGGGGGAAGTCGATGAGCCGGTGGGTGCCGGCGACGCGCAGGTGTCCTGCGGCCCGGGAGTCGGTGAGCGTCTCCAGCCGGGAGGCGCCCCCGGCCAGCACGGTCAGCAACGTCCGGGTCGGAGCCATGGAACCTCCGTGAGGGATCGGGAGAGCGGGCGCCGGCGCGCCGGGCCGGCGGTGGGTCGCCAGCCAGGCTAGCGGGCGAGGCTCAGGCGGCGGCGCTGAGGCGGACGATCGGCAGGTCGCCGTCGGTCTCGATCGCGTCGCCGCCGCCGTTGCGGCTGTGGTAGCCGGTGGAGAAGTCGCGAATGACCTGCACCCGCGCGTCCGCGGCCTTCAGGGCGCTGACGACCAGGTCCCGCTCCTGGTCGGTGTTCTCGGCGATCTTGTGGGTGATCTGAAACGTGAAGAGCGACAGCCCCACCCGGCGGTCGTAGGTGGCGGCGCCCACCAGGTCCACCGCGAAGCCGCCCGGGAGCTTCCACCCGGCCGGGCAGGCCCAGAACCGCACGTGGTGACGCTGCGCGGGGCTGCCGTCGACCTCCTTCTCGAAGGCAAGGGTCTGCTTCTCGCCGAAGACGAACAGCGCGCTCACCGGCGCGGCCGCGTAGCTGCGGCGGGCGAGGGAGGCCAGCGCGATCCGCAGGCCGCTGCCCGCCGTCACCGGGGCCGCCTCGGCCCAGCCCTGCGAGAGCATCGCCGCGCGCAGCTGCCCGGGCGTGCCGACGACGGCCAGGTTGACCGGGTCCGCCAGCAGCCCGTCGGCCGTCCGGGCCCTGCCGATGAAGTAGCTCGGGACGTAGATCCGCGTCAGCATCCGGTGCACGTGCGGCAGCAGGACGTACGCGGCCAGCACCCAGATCACCAGGAACAGCCACGGCTGCCGGGCGCGGTCGTCGATCTCCTCGACCACGAGGTCGTAGATGGCCCACCCGACCAGGACCGTGGTCACGAGGAAGAAGACCCGCTGGCCCGCGAGCACCACGTCGGCCGCGAACCGGCGGTACCAGCGCGCGCCGCCCTCGCGCGGCCGCGGGGCGTCCGCCGCCCTCCTCAGGTCCACCGCACCATCATCACGGCTGCGCCGCCGGACGTCACCGGGTCGCGCGGGCGGGCCGGGGACCGTTGCGCGACGGCGGAGGCTGCGAGGACCCTGGGACGGTGGCGAGGGAGCACGGCGAGGCGCGGCCCGAGCGCATGGGTCCCGCGGCGGGCGCGGCGGCGCGGACTCGCGCGAAGCTGCTCGAGCGCGAGACGAGCGAGTTCGACCGCGGGCTGTTCTTCTTCGACGCCATCTACGCCGTGGCCATCACGCTGCTGGTGCACAACGTCGACGTGCCGCTGCCGGAGGAGTGGCTGGACCCGGGGACGCTGGTCCGGGCCGGGGTGCTGCACCAGCTCGGCGGCTTCGCCCTGAGCTTCGTCGTGATCGCCGCCTTCTGGCGGATGAACGTCCACCTCGTCAAGCGCATCTCGGCGATGGACCCCGCGGTGACCGCCGCGAACCTCCTCGCCGCGGCGTTCGTCGTCCTCATCCCGTTCACGACGCAGGCCATGAGCGACCCGCGGACCGCGTCCTACACCCTGCCGACGGTGGTGTACGCGGTCAACCTCGCGCTCGCCTCGCTGGCGCAGCTCGCCATGTTCGAGGTGGCCCGGCGCCGCTGGCTGGAGGTGGAGCCGATGACCCGCCGGCAGAACACCGCCTACGTGCTGGACGCGCTCACGACGCCGGTCACCTTCGCCGCCTCCGTCCCGGTCGCCCTGGCGTGGGGCGCCAACGCCGGCAGGCTGACCTGGGCCGCGCTGCTCGTGATCGGGCCCGTCTCCGGGCGGCTGGCCCGCCGCGCGGCCCGCTGACGCTCACATCGCGGCGAGCTGGGCGCACAGCGCCCGCCGGAGGTGGTCGCGCTCCTCGATCACCAGGCGCCGCAGCGCCGCCGGAGCGTCGGCGTTGGCCTCGAGCCAGGCGGTGGTCGCCCGCGCCACGGGGTGCTCCTCCGCCCGGTGCCCGGGCTCGGCGTCCTGGCGGGCGGGGTACAGGCCCCGCACCAGCCGGGTGGCGATCTCCGCGCTGTGCTCCTCCCAGAGCCGCCGCAGCGCCCCGAGGTACGGCTCGGCGTACCGGGCGGTCAGGCCGGCGTGCAGCGGCTGCGCGAAGCCCGCGAGCGCGGCGTCCACCTGCTCGTTCGTCAGCTCGCCGGGGCGCAGCAGCCGCGCCCACGCCTCGGCCTTGACCGCGTCGTCCGGGGTGCCGTAGACGGCCGCGAGGTGCTGCCGGGCGCCGTCGGCCGTGGGGTCGCGCTCGAGCTCCGCGTCCAGATCGGCCCGCGTGGCGGCGCCGGTGGCGGCCAGCGCCTGCCACAGCGACCAGCGCAGCTCCGGGTCGAGCGGCAGGCCGGGCACGATCTCGGCGCCGTCGAGCAGCGCGCGCACCCGCGGCCCGGACCCGGGCACCGCCGCGGATGCCGCGGCCGCGGCCCGGGCCCACACGAGCTGGGCGTCCGAGCCGGGCGCGGCGGCCTCCAGCCGCTGCCACGCCCCCTCGGCGAGCCGTGCCCGGGCCGCCGCCCGCCGTCCGGCGGGGACGTAGTGCTCGACGGCGGTGCGCGCGTTGAGCGTCAGGCCGGCCAGGACGGCGCTGTCGCTCTCCGCGGGCCCGTGCCGCAGCACCAGGTCCAGGTACTCCTCGGCGGGCAGGAGGGCGTCGCGGGCCGCGTTCCACACCGCCGACCACACCAGCGAGCGCGGCAGGGCCTCGGTGAGGGCGCCGAGGTGCCGGCGAGCGGTGGCCAGGCTGCGCGGGTCGAGGCGGACCTTGGCGTAGGTCAGGTCGTCGTCGTTGAGCACCACCAGGTCCGGCGCGGGCAGGCCCACCGCGCCGGGGACCTCGGTGCGCGCCCCGGTCACGTCCAGCTCCAGGCGGTGCGTGCGGACGAGGGCCGGCCGTTCGCCCCGTCCCAGCGCGTACAGGCCGACGGCGAGCCGGTGCGGCCGCAGCACCTGCGCGCCGGTGACCGGGTCGACGCCGTCCTGGTGGACGACCAGGCGCGCGATCCGGCCGTCGCCGTCGCTTGCGACCTCGGCCCGAAGGGTGGCCGTCCCGGCGGTCTGCAGCCACGCCCGCGCCCACGGCGCGAGGTCGCGGCCGGAGGCGCCCTCGAGCGCGGCGAGCAGGTCGGGCAGCGTCGTGGAGCCGAAGGCGTGGTCGCGGAAGTAGGCGCGCGCGCCGTCGAAGAACGCCTCGGTGCCCACCCAGGCGACGAGCTGCTTGAGGACGGCGGCGCCCTTGGCGTAGGTGATGCCGTCGAAGTTCTGCCGGGCGGCCTCGACGTCCGCGACGTCCGCCGCCACCGGGTGGGTGGTCGGCAGCTGGTCCTGCGCGTACGCCCAGGACTTGCGCCGGTTCGCGAAGGCCACCCAGGCGTCGGTGAACTCGGTCGCGGCCACGGAGGCGTGGGCGCCCATGTAGTCGGCGAAGGACTCCTTCAGCCACAGGTCGTCCCACCAGCGGGGGGTCACCAGGTCCCCGAACCACATGTGCGCCATCTCGTGCAGGATCGTGTTCGCGCGCGCCTGGCGCTGGGCCCGGGTGGCCGCCGAGCGGAACACGTAGTGCTCGGTGAACGTCACGCACCCGGGGTTCTCCATGGCGCCGATGTTGTACTCCGGCACGAAGACCTGGTCGTACTTGCCCCACGGGTAGGGGTAGCCGAACGCTGCGTCGTAGAAGTCCAGCCCCTGGCGGGTGACGGCGAGGATCTCCGCGGCGTCGAGGTGCGGGGCCAGGGAGGCACGGCACAGCACGCCCAGCGGCACCGCCCGGCCGCCGCCGGGGGCGGCCCACTCCCCCGTCACCTCGTGGTAGGGCCCGGCGACCACGGCGGTCAGGTAGCTCGACATCCGCCCGGTGGGCCGGAACGACCACCGGCGCCCCGCGCCGCCGGGCGGGGCGGTCTCCACACGCTCGGCGGCCTGGTTGGAGCGGACCTCCCAGCCCTCGGGGGCCGTGACCACGAAGGTGAAGGCGGCCTTGAGGTCGGGCTGCTCGAAGACGGCGAAGACCCGCCGGGAGTCGGCGGGCTCGAAGTGCGTGTACAGGTAGGTGGCGCCGTCCACGGGGTCGGTGAAGCGGTGCAGCCCCTGCCCGGTGCGCGAGTACGCGGCCTCGGCGACGACGGTGACCTCGTTCTCCCCCTGGCGCAGGCCGGTCAGGCGGATGCGGGCGCCGTCGTGGGAGTCCGCGGCGTCGACCTCGCGGCCGTTGACGACGACGGAGCGCACCTCGCCGAGGAAGTCCAGGAACGTCTCCGGCGCCGCGGCCGCGAAGCGGACCGTGGTCACCGAGCCGAAGGACGGCCGGGCCGGGTCGGGCGCGCCGCGCAGGTCCAGCTCCACGCGGTAGTCGCGCACCTCCAGCGCGGCGGAGCGCGCGCGGGCCTCGGTGCGGGTCAGGTTCGCGGTGGGGGTTCTCACCTGGGCAGCCAACCACCTGCGGCGGGTGGCGGGCCATCCGTGCACGTCGTGTACGCGTTCCCGTGGCTGAGCACCGCCCGGGCCTACCGCGCGCCTATGCTGGCCGCGCCCGGCACCTGCCGGGGCGGGCGAGAGGGGGCGGACGTGAGCAGGCGGGGCGCGGCGGAGTCGACGGAGCAGGCGCTGTCGCGGGGACGCTACGAGACTCCCGAGGAGCGCTCGGACCGGAACTGGATCGAGATCCTCCAGGAGATGCGCGTGACGCAGACGGGGGTGCAGATCCTCACCGGCTTCCTGCTCACGCTCCCCTTCCAGTCCCGCTTCGAGGAGCTGGACGACACCCAGGTGACGATGTACCTGGTGCTGGTGCTGCTGGCCGCCGCCACCACGGCGATGGTCGTCGGCCCGGTCAGCCTGCACCGGCTGCTCTTCCAGCGCCGCCTCAAGCCCGAGATCGTGCGCGCCGCGCACCGGATCGTGCTGGCCGGCCTGACCGGCCTGAGCCTGGTGGTGACGGGCACGGTGCTGCTCATCTTCGACGTCGTCCTCTCCCGGGAGGCCGCGCTGTGGGCCGCCGGCGGGGTGATGTTCCTGCTCGTCGTCGCGTGGCTGGTGGTGCCGCTTGTGCTGCGGAGCCGGTCGCACGAGCAGGCATGACCGGGGAGCACATCCGGGTCACCGCCTCCGTGCAGCTCGACCCCGGCGAGCTGCGGTGGCGGTTCTCCCGGGCCCGGGGACCGGGCGGCCAGGGGGTGAACACCACCGACTCGCGGGTGGAGGTCTCCCTCGACCTGGCCGCCACGCCCGCGCTGAGCGAGGTGCAGCGGGAACGGGCGCTCGCCGCGCTCGCGGGCCGTCTCGCCGGGACGGTCCTCACGGTGGCGGCCGAGGAGCACCGCTCGCAGCTGCTCAACCGCCGGGCCGCGCTGGAGCGGCTGGTCGCGACGCTCCATGAGGCCCTCGCCCCGCCGCCGCGGCCCCGGCGCGCGACCCGGCCCTCCCGCGGAGCCGTGCGGCGGCGCGCCGAGACGAAGCGCCGGCGCAGCGAGACCAAGCGGCTGCGCCGCCGACCGGCGGACTGAGCCGGGGCCCGCGTGCGATGCTGATGGCGTGGACCGCACCGACGGGCTCGTCGCGGCTCAGGTCGTGGCGCTGGCCGGCGTCCTCGCGCCGGGCCGCCCGCGCTGGCCGCTGCCGGCCGCCGCACGCCTGGCGGCCGGGGCCGTGGCCGCCGGCGGCGGCACCCTGGCGCTGGCGGGCGCGGCGCCGCTGCGCGGCCACCTCACGCCCCGCGTGCGGCCCCGGCCGGGCGCGCCGCTGGTCACCACCGGCGTCTACCGGCACCTGCGCAACCCGGTCTACGCCGGGCTCACCCTCGCGGCGACCGGCACGGCCGTCCTGCGGCGCCGCCCGCTGCCCCTCGCCTCGGCCCTCGCGCTGGCGGCGGTGCTGGGCTCGAAGTCGGTCCTCGAGGAGCGGGCCCTGGCCGAGCGGTTCGGCGCCACCTATCAGCGGTATGCCGCCGCGACGCCGCGGTTTCTTCCCCGGCTGTCTCCCCTCGCACGCCGAGGGTGAGCAACGGCGCGGGATGGCGACGACGCCGGCGCCGGCCGCCCCGCGCATCGGCAGACCCAGAAGCGTCGTGCCGGGGGTGTCTCGCGCCTAGGCTGTCGATGGTCTGACGACACTGCACTGTCCGGGGGGTCACCGTGCCGTACCGCCGTCCCGCGGCGCTGCTGCTGGCAGCCGGTCTGCTGACGAGCTGCGCCATCGTGACCAGTCCTGCTGACGTGACTCCGGACGTGTACGTGGGGGACCCCGTGGTCGCGCCCGACGCGAGGGACGCCTTCGGGGCCGGGCCCGTGGAGGACGCCTGGGACGAGATCACGTCCTTCGCGCTCGAGACGTCCTTCCAGGAGAGGCTCGTCGATCCTCGGGAGTCCTCGTACACGCCCGAGGAGCTCACCAGGGGCGTGGTGCCCCGCATGACACCGGACGCGGGCGAGGGCTGGTCGCAGCTCGTCGCCGCCGCGCTGGGCGGGAGCACCCAGGCGCAGGAGGACGTGCAGCTCCTCACGCTCTTCCAGGTCGACGCGCCGGGCTCGCGGGTGCCCGGGAATGGGCAGGTGGTGAGCTCGCAGGCGATCACGGACGGCAAGATCGGCCTCGTTGCTGCCACGTCGGACACGCCCGCGCGCCTGGCGGTGAGCTTCCGGCAGAGCGCCACCCTGACCTATGAAGAGGCCGATACGCCCTACGGCCTCGCGGCGCGGAAGACGATGACGTTCCAGCTCGAGCCCGCGCCCGGCACCGGAGACCCGGGCTGGCTCATCGCCGAGTACGAGGGCGACCTGCAGCTCGACCTGGAGGAGTAGGCCTTCGTCACCCGCGGAGCGCGCCGGCTTCGCGCAGCTCCACGAGCACCGCGGGCAGGTCCTCGAACGCTCGTCTGACGTCGGCCGGCTCCACCACCTGGTGCGCGTTGTCGCGCAGGTAGCCGCGCAGAGCGGCATCGAAAGCCTCCGCGCCGACGCGGCCGCGCGCGCGGAGCAGCGCGTCGGCGCCCGCGACATAGACCGCCTGGACGTATGCCGCCGAGGGACGGTCGAAGCGCGTCCAGTACCGCATGGGGCGGCCGACCTCGTCGGCCACCGGCGAGAGCGCCTCTCCGCTCGGAGCGGGGTCCTGGTCCGGCTCGTCGGCGACGCGCTGGACCATGGAGGTGAACGACTCGTCGATCCATGGGTCGCGTCCCTGGTTGTTGCCCACGAGTCCGTAGAACCACATGTGTGCGAGCTCATGGGTGACGAGCCACCGGTCACGGCCAGGGTCGGTGTCCCGCATCTGCACCGCGCCGGGAAACTCCACCCCGTCGGCGCCGCCCGGCAGGACCGAGATCCACAGGTCGTCGTACGGGACGGGACCGAGCAGGGCGGTGAGCTCGCCCAGCGATCGCTCCACCTGGTCCGCCCACGTCGGCAGGGGGACGCGGGTCCCCGCCGCCGGGGCGCCGAGGTGGACCCGGACGCCGCCGGCTTCCCGGGTCAGCACGTCCAGCTGCCCGACGGTGACGGTCACGTCCCGTACGGCCGGGGCCCCGAAGCGGTGCACGCGCCCTTGACCCGCCGGAGCGGTGCCGAGCGACTCCCCGGCCGCCAGCACCTCGTGCCCGGCGGGGGCGAGCACCTCCAGCGACCGCAGGTCGAACGTCTCGGAGGTGGCGACCTCACCGGCCACGTCGACGGCGTCCTCCCGCGCCCAGCCACGTCCCGTCTCCCACGCCAGCAGCGGGAACGCGGAGCCGAACCACGCGACCTGCGCCTCGGGAGCCACGCCCACGCGCTCGTCGACCCCCTCCCCGAGGGTGAGGTCGAAGTCGAGCTCGGCCTCCACCGTCGTGCCGGCGTCGACGCACCGGGGCAGCGGCACCTCGACCAGCGTGCCCGGCGCGCCCTCGGGGGCCCCCCCGGGCAGGACCAGGAAGCGGGCCGGCTCGCCCCCGACCGTGACGGCCCGTACCTCGAGCGAGCTGCCCGCCCGCGCCGTGTACGGCTTGTTGGGCCAGCTCCGGAAGACCAGCTCGCACACCGGCAGATCCGGGGTGAAGCTCACCCGTTCTCGGCCGTCCACCGACCGCAGGTCCTCGGCGACGTCGAAGCGGAGCTCCACGACGGGGCGGTCGGCGGCCGGCGCGGGCCAGGTGGCGGTTGCGGAGACACCGGACGGGCCGGGCTCGTCACCGGCGGTGCATGCCGCCAGGGCGAGCGCCGCGGCGGCCGCGATCCACGCTCGCCTCATGCACCCACGCTAGCCGCGGGCGGCGCGTCGCGGGCCGGGACGGCCGACCGTACCCAGGAGCGTGTCGACGTCATGCTCGCTCACCTTCAGCGGCTCACCCCCGACCGCGGCCACAGCCGCGACGTACCGGGGGCGAATGAGGTCGGCGAGGGCCACCCGCGGCACGTCCCCGGGGCCGGACCAGTGCCTCAACGCGGCGGGGGTGCCGGGTGCGCTCACCTCGACCCGCGCCGGGGAGATCGCCAGGCCGTCTCCGGTGGCCTTGAGGACGGCCTCTTTGCGGGTCCACCAGACGAGCAGCGCCCAGGGCCGGGTTCCCGGCGGCAGCCGCTCGTACTCGGCCCTCTCGCCGGGGGCCAGCGCCGCCGCGGCGAGGCCGGGACCCGCACTCGGCGGCACAGGATCGACCCGCTCGACGTCGACCCCCACGTCCGCGCCCTCCGCAACGGCGACCGCGACACGGTCGCCGGAGCGTGAGAGGCTGAAACGGACGGTCTCCTCCCCGACCAGCCGCGGCTTGCCGTGGTCCCCGCCGCACCGCGGGCACGTGGTGTCGAAGCGCAGGGCGGCGGGGTCGGCGGCGGTGACGTGCGCCAGCACGAGGCGCGCGGCTGCGTGCCCGCTGACGTAGCGTGCCCGGTCGGCGCGGCCGCGGATCCGCTCGGCGCGGGCCTGCTCGCGCGGCGAGAGGAGGGCGCCGAGGGCCGGGTCGTCCGACACGGGTGCCCACCACACGGAGCAGCGCACGCTCACGCACGCATCACCGCGTCGACGAGATCCAGCCCGAGGTCGGTGGCTGCGGGTGCGGGGACGGGCAGGCCCGCGTCGGTGAACCAGTCGGGTCCGGCCTCGGGGTGCGGACCGACCACCCCGACGACGCCGCGCGCCCGCCGGCAGACCACAGCCGCGGGCAGGCCGTTGTCGTACTCGGCCAGCACGACGGAGCCGGGTGCCTGATCGAGGTCGAAGTAGGGGCCGTCCTGGAAGTACACCTGCCGCGGCCGGCCCCGCCAGCGGATGGTGATGAGGGCGTCCCGCTCGTCCCGCACGGAGGCCCCCGGGGAGGCGATGTACTGGTCCGAGTCACCCGGCAGCAGGCGGAATCCCGGCTCCCCGGCAAGGTAGCCGCCCAGGCAGAACCCCAGGTACCGGCCGCCGGCGTGCACGAAGTCGCGCACCGCCGGTGCCTGGTGGCGCAGCCGCCGGTAGGCCCGGCGCAGCTCGCCGCCCCCCGGCTGGGCGTAGAGGCTCGCCCGGCCGAGTGCGTCGGCGGTGAGGGGCAGCTCCTCGGCCGGCCCCACGTAGCGCACGTCGTCGAACCAGCCGGACACCGCGAGCAGGTTCGCGACGGCCTCGGGGCACCCGGGCAGCGATGCCGGTCCGCGGTAGACCAGCGCGGCGCCGCTCATGGCTGCCTGGCGTGCGTAGGCGGCTGGCACCTCTCCGCCAGGTGCATCCGCCAGGCACTGTTCGGCCGGGCGTGCAGCGGTACGTGGCTCCCGCCGGCGCGCCGGGCGAGAACCGGCTGGGCCCGCGGGCCCTCGCCGGGCCCGCCCGCCCTCCCCATGACGAGCGCCTTGGTCCGGCGGGTGGCACGCCAGACCACCGACTCGAGCGGGCCCCTGCCGAAGCGGCGACCCCACAGGACGGCGAAGCCGACCACGACGGCGACCTGGATGGCGAAGTCGAGCGCCTCGCTGCCGGCGCTGAGAGGGGCGGCCAGCATGAGCAGGTGTGCCACGTACAGGGTGAACGTCATGCTGCCGGCCTTCGCGAGCGGGGTCAGGACCCGTCCCCAGACGCGCCCCAGCAGGATGGCGACCCCCAGCGCCGCCAGCGAGGTGCCGATGGTGTACGCGAGGTCCACCGGCGTCGAGGTGTGCGGCGCCAGGACGGCCAGCCACCACGGCGTCGTCGTGGGCAGGGTGCCCGCGCCGCCCCAGACCACGAGGTCGGTGTACTCCTCGGGCGACATCGTCTCCAGCGCCGCCGCCTCCAGCGGGGCGCGGCCGTCGAGGAAGTCCAGCGCGAACCACGAGGCCGCGCTCGCGGCCACCGCCAGGGCGATCCCGGCGACGGTGAGACGGATGACCACCCCGCGGGAGGACAGGCGTGAGCGACCCACCGCCATCCCGACGCACAGGTAGGCGAGCCACGGCAGCGCCGGGTAGACACCGGTGAGGGACAGCTGCGTCAGCAGGCCGGTGCCGTCCTCGAGCAGCCGGCCGAGGCCCGGGTTTCCCAGCGGCGGCGTCGGCAGGTCGGCACGCAGCACGTGGCTGGCGACCGGCATGAGCACCGCGACGGCGGCTCCCAGGAGCGCCAGGGAACGCACCCTGAGCCGCAGGAGGGGGATCGCCAGCACGAACAGCACCGCGTAGTACGGCAGGATCACGCGGGCGGCATCGAGGTGGACGAGCGATCCGATCAGGAGGCCGACCACGCCGATGATCACGGCACGGACCACCAGGGAGACGGCCACCGCCGCGTGGCGTCGTCCCTGCAGCCGGTCGCGCCCGGCACTGAAGGCGATCCCGACGCCCGCCAGGACGGCGAAGAGGGCGGCGGACTTGCCGGCGGCGATGATCCAGGGCAGCGACATGTCGCCGTCCGGGGTCGCCGGGGAGAACAGGTGCACCGCCATCATGCCGAGCAGGGCGATCCCCCGCGCCACGTCGACACCGATGAGGCGCCCGCCCTTGCGGTCGGGCCGCTGACCGCCAGTCTGCGCGGGCGCCGCGGCGGGTCGTTCGAGCGTCGTCGGCTCGCAGGCGTGCGGGATGTCCACCGCATGTCCCGCAGCGGGCGTGGTCATGAGCTCACCTCCGCCGCGGCCGTGACCGTGCCGGGACGGCGCCGGTGACGGCCGGGCTGGGCAGGGATGCCGCACCAGACGGTGTCAGGCAGCAGACGCTCGCCCTTCATCACCAGGGACAACGGCGCCAGCGTGGCGCCCTCGCCCACCTCGGAGTCGTACAGGACGACCGCCCGGCCGCCCACGCTGGCCCGGTCGCGCAGGGTGACCGTGGACATCTTCATCACGCGGTCCTCGAACAGGTGGGTCTGGAGGGACGCGTGCGGGCCCACCGCGACATCGTCACCGATGCGGACGAGATCGAACTCCGTGAGGTACGTGGTCTCGACCAGAGCGCGTCGGCCGACCTTCGTGCCGAACAGGCGCAGCAACGGGCCAAGAATCGGCGTGCCCGTGAGGATCTCCAGCAGCGCCGGCACCGCGGCGGCCTCGTAGATGCCCGTGACGAACTCGGTCCGGCGGACGAACCCGCTCCACAACGGTTCCACCCGCGGCACGTAGCGGCCCACCAGCAGCCACTTCAGCGCGGCCACCAGGAGGACGACGACGAGGCTGAAGGCCAGCGCGAGAACCGGCGTGAGCAGCACCGTGACCAGGGTCGAGGTGGCGTCCGCCACGAAGCTCAGCGAGTACAGGGTGCCGAAGGTCGACAGGGAGAGGATCGACGCCGGCATCACGATGCGGAAGAACTCGATGATGTACCGGTTGCGGACCTGCCGCCGCGAGGGCCGGAAGGTCTGCGCCTCGGTGAACTCCTCGTACATCTCGCGCCGCGGGAGGAAGAAGGCGGGCGAGCCCAGCCAGCTCGTCCCTGCTGGCACCCCGGTGGGCGGCGGCACGGACTGGACGCCGATGAGGGAGCCGTCGTCCAGATGCATGCCGGAGGGGATGAAGGAGGCGTTGCCTACGAACGCCCGCGTGCCGACGTCCGTCGCCCGCAGCGCGACGTGGCCGTTGCAGTAGGTGGCGCTGCCGACGCTCGCCATGTCGGCCACGAAGCTGTCGTCCCCGAGGGTGAGCAGGTCGGGGTCGATGTTCGCGATCGTGGAGACCTCCGCCCCGCGGCCCACCCGCGCGCCGAGCGCGCGGAGCCACATGGGGGTGTAAAGCGTGGAGTACATCGTGTTGTTCAGGTCCAGGCTCAGCTCGAGCAGCTTGTCCCCGAACCATTTCTCCAGACCCAGCTGCGAGCGCAGGTGATGCACGCCCACAGGGGTAGCGGGCAGGGCCAGGCGGCGCACCCCCAGGATGAGGACGCACGTCGTCAGCACGAACAGCGGTCCGCCCGCGGCGGTCACCAGCAGGCTGGCCATCTCGCCGTAGGTCAGCAGCACCCACCACACGAGGGCGACCAGCGGGGCCAGTGCCGCCAGCGGCAGCAGCTCCAGGACGGCGAGGCCGACGGCGAAGAGCGGCAGCAGCCTGGTGGGCCACGTCCGCGGCGCGAGCTCGCAGCGGGTCATCAGCTCCAGCACCGGATCGCCGGGCGTGTCCGACTCCTTGGCGGGCGAGCCGGCCCAGGTGCGCCCCTCGGGGATGCGCTCGCCGGCCTGCAGCAGGGACTGCTCGCGGAGGCTGGCGCCGGCGCCGACCTCGCACGGCGCCTGGAGGACGCTGTTGGCGTTCACCACCGCGTCGGGGCCGATCTCGATGCGCCCGAGTGAGAGGACGCCTTCCGAGAGGTCGTAGGCGTTGAGGTGCACGCCGTAGCCGACGGTGGCGCCGTCACCAAGGCGCACGAACCTGGGCAGCGGCACCTGGGCCGTGCCGATGTGGCAGGCCAGCCCCACCTGGGCGCCCGCAAGCCGCAGGTAGGTCTCCGCCCACGGCGAGCCCGAGAGCATGTTGAGGGGCGAGAGCGTCATGGCCTTCGACGCCGCCCACACGCGGAGGTGGACCTGCCCCCACAGGGGGTGGGTGCCCTCGCGCAGCCCGGCGCACAGCAGCCTGACCGCCGTCAGCGGCAGCACCCACCGCCCGACGAGGTAGGCGACCGGGAAGGTCAGCGTAAGCTGCCCGATCATGAGCAGTGACGGCTCGCCGTCGTTGATGCCATAGATCACACCGATGGGCAGCATGAAGACGACGAGCATCGTGTAGACCCACCCGAGCTGGGTCGTGCCGAAGAGCGCCACGCGCCAACGGCCGGCCGGCGCGGGCCGCGGCAGGGCCTCGCCCGCCGGCTCCATGGAGGCGTGCTCGCGGAGGAGCTCGTCCTGACGCTGCGCGAGCCCCCGGATGGTCGGGTGCGCGTACAGGTCCATGATGGAAAGTCCCGAGTCGCCGATCTCCGCGCGCAGCCGGGAGACGGCCGTGGCGGCCAGCAGCGAGTGCCCGCCCAGGTCGTCGAAGAAGTCCGCCTGGACGGAGGCCGTCCCCGGCTCCAGGCGCAGCACCGCTTCCCAGGCTGCTGCGACACGTTCCTCCGTGGCGGTCTCCGGCGGTACGTACTCGACGTCCCCGGTCACCAGTCGGGGGGCGACCGGATCGGGCAGCGCCTTCCGGTCGGCCTTGCCGCTGGGCATCATCGGGATGCTCTCGACGACCTCCAGGTACGCGGGCACCATGTACCCGGGCAGCTTGCGCCGCAGCTCCGCGTGCAGGCGGGGCACCAGCGAGCCGGCGCCGGGGGCCGTGTCAGTGAGCACCACGTAGGCGGCGAGCTCTCCCGAGGCGCCCGGCGCGGTCAGGAGCTTCACCACGGCCACGGCGACGTCCGGGTCCCCGATGAGCAGGTTCTCGATCTCCTGCAGGTCGACGCGGTGCCCACGGACCTTGACCTCGCTGTCGGCCCGGCCCAGGTACTCGATCTGCCCGTCCGGCAGGATGCGGCCCAGGTCCCCGGTGCGGTAGACGCGCGCGCCGCCCGGACGGTCGGGGTCGGGGATGAAACGGTCCGCTGTCAGGTCCGGCCGGCCGACGTAGCCGCGAGCCACCCCGGGGCCGCCCACGCAGATCTCGCCCACCTCTCCGACGGGCACCGGACGGCGCGTCTCGTCGAGCAGGGTGATGCGATACGTGGGCAGCGCCCGGCCGATCGTCACGGGCCGGCCGGGCTCCAGCTCTGCCCAGGTGCACGTCACCGTGGCCTCGGTGGGGCCGTAGGTGTTGAGGATCCGGCGTCCCGGGCCCCACCGCTCCACGAGCTCGGGCGGGCAGGCCTCACCACCGACGTTGACGGTGCGTATCGAGGCGATCGTGCGGTCCAGCGTGGCCAGCACTGTCGGGACGCAGTAGATCATCGTGATCTCGGAGGCCTCGAGGAAGTCGGCGAGCCCGGCACCGATGCGCCGGCCGTCCGTCGGGCCCGCCACCAGGGTGGCGCCGACCGCCCACGTCGGCCAGATCTCCTCGATGGAGAAGTCGAAGGAGATGGTCATGCCCTGGTACACCCGATCCGTGGGCCGCACGTCGTAGATCTCCGGCACGACGGCCAGGAAGTTGCAGATGCTCGACTGGCACACCTCCACGCCCTTGGGGCGACCGCTCGAGCCGGACGTGTAGATGACGTAGGCCACGGGATCGCCAGGCACCTCGGCACCCGGACGGGCGGCGGACGCCCGCCGCGCCTCCTCCCTCAGCGAGTCGAGGTCCACCGTGTCGCAGGCCAGGTGCTCGCTCACCGGCGCGAGCTCGGTGTCGAGGAGCACCAGATCGAGGGCCGAGTCGGTGGCGATGTATGCCACCCGGTCCGCGGGTGCGCCCGGGTCGATCGGCACGAGCGTCGCGCCCGCCTTGAGCGTCGCGAGCACGGCGACGTACATGTCGACGGATCTCGGGATCATCACCCCGATGCGGGCCCCGGGGACGAGCCCCCGTTCGAGCAGGACGTTCGCCAGGCGGTTGGCGAGCTCGTCGACCTCGGCGTAGGTGAGCGTGCTGCCGTCGCACTCCAGAGCGGTCGCGGAGGGCATACGGTCAGCTGTCCGCTCGAAGTAGTGGTGGAAGCGCGCGCACTGACTTGTGCGGCCGCCCGCGAGGGCCGGGGCCGGCGCGCGCCCCGCCTTGCCGCCCATGGATCCCAGCGCTTCTCGAAGCTCCGTCATCTCAGCCCCCCGCAGTGCCGGGCGGATGCCGTACGCGCGGGCTGCTGATGCTGGCGGTCGGCGCATGTCCAGGGAGGCGCCGATCTGCGGCGGGTGGCCGAGTCCTGCGGGACTCGCCCTCGCCCGCTGGTGGCCGGCCCGCTGGGGAGCCATGGGGTCGAGAACGGCACTGCAAGCTTCACGAAGGTTCCCCCGTCGCTGTCGCGGGTAGTCGACATTTGAAGCCGAACGTACGGACAGCGCGACGAGCGTCACATCGGTAATCGGTCCGGTCCTTCCCACAGGGAGGACGGGTTTGGTGACCCACGGTGGTGACGTGGGTAGGTGAATCCGGCTCTTCGCAGAACAGGGGTGAGGGGGGACGATCACGTCCGCGATGGGGCGTCGGCGCGGCGCGGGAGGTGGACAAGCTTGTGAGGTGCGAGTTCGGGCCCCGGGCACCCCAAGACGGCCCCCACCCCTCCGGGGGTGGGGCCTGCTGTCCCGCCCCACGCCGGGTCCGCGTCGGTGTGCCGCCTGCCCGTCCCCGCCCCCAACCGGGGGGGCCGGGCCCCTCGCAGGCCCGCACACCGGCCCTGCCCAGGGGCCACCTCGTCGCACCCCGCCTGGGCGGTCGCCGTCCCGGTCGCCCTGGACGTTCCCCTCGCGCGGGTCTCCGGCCCGGCCTCGGCGCCGCCGGGTCCGCCCGCGGCGAACGCCGCGCGGGCATGGCGCAGGCCGTCCGGTGGTTGAGGTGGCATGGACGAGGCAATGGACGCCTACTCCCGGGTCGTGAGCTCCGTCGCGGCGGCGGTGCAGCCCTCGGTGCTCTCCGTGCTGGTGCGCAGCGGGCGCGTCGGCGGCGCCGGCTCGGCTGTCGCCTTCACCGACGACGGGCTGCTGCTGACCAGCGCCCACGTGGTCGCCGGGGTCAGCGGCGGCGGGGTGGTCTCCGCCGACGGCGAGGAGGCGCCGTTCGAGGTCCTCGGCGCCGACCGGCTCTCCGAGCTCGCAGTGCTGCGCACCCGCCCGCGGCTCGTGCCGCCCGTCGAGCTCGGCGACGCCGACCGCCTCCTCGTCGGCCAGCTCGTCGTCGCGGTCGGCAACCCGATGGGCCTGGCCGGATCCGTCACCGCCGGGGTCGTCAGCGCGCTTGGCCGCTCCCTGCCGGTTCGCACCCCCCGCGGCGCGCACTCCATCGACGACGTGATCCAGACCGATGCCGCGCTCAACCCGGGCAACAGCGGCGGCGCGCTCGCCGAGGCGGGCGCCACCGTGGTCGGCGTCAACACCGCGGTGGCCGGCTTCGGCCTGGGCCTCGCCGTGCCGGTGAACACGACGACCCGCCGCATCCTGTCCGAGCTGGCCTCGACCGGGCGGGTCCGCCGCGCCTGGCTGGGTATCGCCGGCGCGACCCGGCCCCTCCCGCCGCAGCTGGCCGAGCGGCTGGGGCAGCGCACCGGCCTGCACGTGTCCGAGGTGGTTCCCGGCGGCCCGGCGGCGCACGCGGGCCTGTTCCTCGGTGACGTCGTCGTCGCCGCGGCCGGCGCCCCGGTGCGCACGCCGCAGGACCTGCAGCGGCTCATGCTCGGCACGGAGGTGGGCCGACCGCTCGCCGTGACCGTGTTCCGCCGCGGCGCGCTGGTCGACGTCGTCGCGACGCTGGCCGAGCTCGTCGCCTGACGCGCCCGCCGGCGCCCGCCGGTCACCGACCCGGTGGCCTGACCGTCGCGGCCGCCACGCCGCGCGCCGGCCGGCCCCGGCCGGCGCGGCCGGGCTCAGTACCCGCGCAGCCGCTGCAGCTCGCGGCGCTCGCGCTTGGTCGGGCGCCCGGCGCCGCGGTCGCGCTGGGGCACCGCGGCGCGGACGACGGGCGGCGGGGGCGGCGGGCTGTTGTCGGTGAGCGCCTCCGCCGCCACCGCGGCGCCCACCCGCTTGGCGAGGATCCGCCGCACGACGACGACGCGCTCGCGCTCGCCGCCGCGCACCACCACCTCGTCGCCGACCTTGACACCCGTGGCCGGCTTGGCGCGCTCGCCGTTGACGCGCACATGACCGGCACGGCACGCCGCAGTGGCCTGCGAGCGGCTCTTGAACAGGCGGACCGCCCACAGCCAGCTGTCCACGCGCGTGTTCGCCAGCTCGGTCCCGGGCACGGTCCGACCCTACGTCGCACCGACGGGAGCGCGCCCGACCCGGGGCGACCGCGGGACGTGCCGACCGGCGCGGCTCAGCCGGAGACCTGCCAGGCCGGCGGCGGCGCCGGGATCTCCCTCTCCACCCGCCGGGTGCGCGAGCGCGCCACGAGGTGCAGGACGACGCCGACCGCGACCAGGCCGAGACCGACCACGCAGAACGCCCAGCCCACGTGCCCCGACGGCACCCCGACCAGGTTCCAGCCGAGCATGTCGGGCGGGCGCCCGAGACGGTCGACCACCACACCCGCGACGCCCGTGTACGCGAGCACGCCGACGAGGAAGACGGCGCAGCCGAGCGTGAACACCAGGGCGCCCACCCAGACCAGGCGCCTGCCGTGCCGCCGGGTGACCGCGGCCGCGGCCAGGAGCCCCTCCCGGTGCCGCACGACCTGCTCGGCGTACTGCGCCGGCCGGACGGCACCGGTGACGGGCGGCGGCTCGTCCTCGAACACGGCCAGCGGGTCGGCGTCGTCGGCGGGCTCCGGCACGAGCAGCTCCTCGGCGTCGTCGGACACCGCCGCGCCCGTCCCGAACCGGAGCCGGACGTCGGCGAGCGTGACGACGTCGCCCGGGTGCAGCTCGCTCGTGCCGGTCACGGCGACGCCGTTGACGAACGTCCCGAGGGCCGAGCCGAGGTCCTCCACGACCACGACGCCGTCCTCGTGGCGGACGGCGGCGTGGGTCGGGCTGAGCTGAGGGTCGTCGAAGCGGATGTCGCACCCCTCCCCGTTCCCCAGGACGAGCGCCTGCTGGGCGAGGACGAGCCGGCGGCCGTGGTGCGAGCCGAGACTGAGCACGTCGAGGTACGGGTTCCCCGATGGTTGCAGGGACGGGGTGCCCTGTGTCTGCTTCATCTGTGACCCCTGTGCCACGTACCGGCGGCGGTGCCGGTGGAGCAAGTCAAGCACCGCCGGAGGGCCGCGCCAACGGGACGTCCCGCGTCCTCCGGACGGCGGGGGCCTGATCGCGTGGGCGGCGCGCCGAGGGCCGCGGGCATACCGTCCCCCCGTGCCCCGCGACACCACCCTCAAGGCGCTCAACGCGGCCCATCTCGCCCTGCTGCGGGTCAGCCGGGGCCTGATCGGCTGGCACGTGGCCGGCATGCCGGTGCTGGAGCTGACCACGACGGGGCGGCGCAGCGGCCGGCCGCACCGGGTGATGCTGACCTCGCCGGTCCAGCTAGGAGCGGCGCTCGTCGTCGTCGCCTCCCGCGGCGGCGACGACCGCCCTCCCGGGTGGCTGCTGAACGTCCGGGCGGACCCGGTCACGCGCGTCGTCGTCCAGGGCCGGCCCGCCGTCACGATGCTCGCGCGCGTCGCCACCCCGGGCGAGCGCGACCGGCTCTGGCCCCGCGTGGTCGCCCGATACCCCGGGTACGCGCGGTACCAGTCGCGCACCGCGCGCCGGATCGACCTCGTGGTCCTCGAGCCACAGGAGCGGGCCGCATGAGGGCCGCGCGCGGGAAGCGGTCCGTCCGGAAGTGCCGGGTGCGGCGCGCGCCGCGCGCGACGTCCCGTAATGTCACCCGTATGGATGTCCTGGCGCGCAACAACGTGCGACTCACCGGGCGGGCCGACGGCCCGCCGATGGTCTTCGCCCACGGCTTCGGCTGCGACCAGGGCATGTGGCGCTTCGTCGCCCCGGAGTTCGAGGACACCCACCACGTCGCGCTGTTCGACCACGTCGGCGCCGGCGGCTCCGACGTCGCGGCCTTCGACGCCGCCCGCTACTCCAGCCTCGACGGGTACGCCGCCGACGTCGTCCAGATCCTCGACGCCCTCGCCCTCGGGCCCGTGACGTTCGTGGGTCACTCGGTCAGCTCGATGATCGGCCTCCTGGCGGCCAAGCAGCGGCCCGAGCTCTTCGACCGCCTCGTGCTCGTGGGGCCCAGCCCGCGCTACATCGACGACCACGGCTACCGGGGCGGGTTCACGCAGGTCGAGATCGACGAGCTGCTCGAGACGATGGAGGACAACTACCTGGGGTGGTCGGCCCACGTCGCGCCGGTGATCATGGGCAACCCCGGGCGCCCCGAGCTGGGCGAGGAGCTCACGGACAGCTTCTGCCGGATGGACCCCGCGATCGCGCGCACCTTCGCGCGCACGACCTTCCTCTCGGACAACCGGGCGGACCTGCCCGCCGTCGCGACGCCGTCGCTGGTCGTGCAGTGCCGCGACGACGTGATCGCACCGATCGAGGTCGGGACGTACGTGCACGAGCACCTGCCCTCCAGCGAGATGGTCGTGCTCGACGCGATCGGTCACTGCCCCAACCTCAGCGCACCGGCCGCGCTGGTCGACGCGATGAAGGCCTACCTGCCGGCGTGAGTCTCACCGAGCGGGCCCGGGCCTGGGCGGAGGCCCCCTGCGGCCTGGTGAACCTCGACGTGCACGGCCTCGTCGTCGACGCCAACGACACGTTCCTCGAGTGGGTCGGCCGCGCCCGGGAGGACGTCGTCGGCCGGGTGCGGCTGAGCGAGCTGCTCTCCGCGGGCGGGCGGATCTTCTGGGAGACCCATCTCGCGCCGATGCTCCACGCCGACCACCGCGTCGACGAGGTCGCCGTCGAGCTGCGCTCCCCCGGGGGCCGGCTGCCCGTGCTCATGACGGCGGTGGTCCGCGCCGAGGCGGAGGGCACCACCGTGCGCGTCGTGCTCTCCAGCGCCCGCGAGCGCTCGCGGTACGAGCGCGAGCTGCTCGCCGCCCGCACGGCGGCGGACCGGGCCGCGGCCCGGACGCGCACGCTGCAGCAGGTCACCGCCGCGCTGTCCACCGGCGTGGGCATCCGCGCCGTGGCCGACGCGCTGGTGAGCGCCGCGGTCGGCGCGCTGGGCGCGCGGGCGGCGACGCTGTGGACCTACGACCCGCGGGCGGGGTTCGTCCCCCACACCGCCTCCGGCGAGGACCTCGGCACGGTGCCGCCGCCCGCGGACGCCGTCGAGGAGACGGTCGCCAGGGTCAGCGGTGACCGCGTCGTCGTCCCGCTGCACGGCCAGTCCGGCCTGCAGGGCGTGCTGTCCCTGGCGCCGCGCACGGACCCGGGCGCGGAGCCGGTCGGCCTGGACGTCCTGACCGCCGTCGGGCAGCAGGCGGGGACCGCCCTGGACCGCGCCGGGTGGTACGAGCACAGCGCCACCGTCGCGCACCAGCTGCAGCAGTCGCTGCTCGCGGCGGAGGTGCCCCAGGACGAGCGCTTCGTCGTCACGACGGACTACCGGCCGGGCGTGGAGACGCTCGAGGTGGGCGGGGACTGGTACGACGCCTTCCTCGTGGAGGACGAGGTGCTCGCCGTCGTGGTCGGTGACGTGGTCGGCCGGGGCCTGGCCGCCGCCAGCGCCATGGGCCAGCTGCGCAGCGCCGTCCGCGCCGTCGCGGGCCCGGGGGTCGGGCCCGCGCGGCTGCTGTCCCGGCTCGACCGGTTCGTCCAGCAGGTACCCGCGGCGGCGTCGGCGACCCTGGCCTACGCCGAGGTCGAGCTGCGGACGGGGTCCGTGCGGTACGCCTGCGCCGGCCACCTGCCCCCGCTGCTCCTGCCCGCCGACGGCGAGGCGCGGCTGGTGTGGGACGGCCGCTCCACGCCGCTGGGACTGGTGCTGCCCGGCAAGGACCGGACCGAGGCCGAGCTCCGGCTCGGGCCCGGGGACCGGGTGCTGCTGTACACCGACGGCCTGGTCGAGCGGCGGGACCGGCCCCTGGTCACCGGGCTGCAGGCGCTGGCCGACGTGGCGGCCGGCCTCCGGCGGCTGCCGCCGGCCGAGGTGGTCCCGACCCTGACCGAGCACTTCCTCCGCGACCAGCAGGGCCACGACGACGTCTGCGTGCTGCTGCTTTCGTGGCGCGGTGGTCCGCGACCGGCGGAGGGGCACGGGAAGGACGCCGAGCGCTCCGCCGTCTGACGGCCTTGACCCCCCGCCCGCCCCGGCCTACTTTCGAGGAGCGATCGACCGACGGACGTTCGATCTGGGAGGCCGGCATGCTGTCCACCTACACGCCGATGCCGACGCTGGCGGTCAAGGACCTCGACGCGGCCCGGCAGTTCTACGAGGGGGTCCTCGGCTTCACCCCGGCCGCGGACACCGACGGCGGCGTCCGGTACGCCGCCGGCTCGGGCGAGGTGCTGGTCTACACCTCCGCCTACGCCGGGACGAACAAGGCCACCGCGGTGTCCTTCCCGGTACCGCCCGAGGCGTTCGAGGAGGAGGTCGCGGCGCTGCGGGACAGGGGCGTCAACTTCCAGACGTTCGACATGGAGGGCGCCACCTGGTCCGACGGCGTGGCGACCATGGGGAACGAGATGGCCGTCTGGTTCGAGGACCCCGACGGGAACATCCTCAACCTCTGGGCCACGACGCAGGGCTGACCGCCTCAGTCCCGCGCCCGCGTGGCGTCACGGGCCGCCTCGTAACGCCGCAGCGCCTCCGCGCGTTCCGCGGCGTGGTCGACGATCCGCTCGGGGTACCCGTGCGCGAGCCCGCCGGGCGCGTCCCACGGCCGGTGCACCGCCCGGCCGGGGACGTGCCCAAGCTCGGGGACGAACCGCCGCACGTACTCCCCCTCCGGGTCGAAACGCTCCCCCTGCGTGACGGGGTTGAAGACCCGGAAGTACGGGGCGGCGTCGGTCCCGGTGCCGGCCACCCACTGCCAGCCGTGGTTGTTCGAGGCGATGTCGCCGTCGCGCAGGTGCTCCAGGAACCAGCGGGCGCCGTGCGGCCACCACACGTGCAGGTCCTTAACGAGGAAGCTGGCCGTGACCAGCCGGGCGCGGTTGTGCATCCACCCCTCGGCGAGGAGCTGGCGCATGCCCGCGTCGACGAACGGGTGCCGGTGCGGCCCTCGCGCCACGCCGCGACCCGAGCGGCGGCGGTGCCCGCGGGGTCGTCGTAGACCATCGCGCCGAGGTCGCTCCGCAGGTCCGCCCAGGCGGAGTCCGGCCTGTGCCAGAGCACGTCGGCGTAGAACTCGCGCCAGCACAGCTCGGTGACGAACCGGCGGGCACCCGGGGACCTGCCCGGCGGATGCGTCGCCACGTCAGCCAGCAGCGTGCGCGGATGGATCGCGCCGTACTTCAGGTGCACCGACATGCCCGAGGTGCCCGTGAGGTCCGTGCGGTCGCGGTCCTCGCTGTAGCTCTCCAGCCGCCCGTGGAGGAACGCCGCCCACGCCTCGCGGGCGGCGCGCTCGCCAAGGACGCGGGCGGGCGGGTCGTCCGCACCGGGCAGCGGGTCGGAGTGGACGCCCCGCTGCCAGCGCAGGCCCGCCGGGACGGGTGCCGGCAGGGGCCAGCCGTGCGCGTGCCAGGCGCGGGAGAAGGGCGTGAAGACCTGGAAGGGCAGGCCGTTTTCCGTGCGGACCAGTCCTGGGCCGACGGCGTAGGGCGTGCCGGTGACCACGAGCCGCGCTCCCAGCGCGCGCACCACCCGGGCGTCGCGCCGGCGGCCGTAGGGGTGGTCTCCCGGCTGGCGTGGACGCTGGAGGCGCCGGCCTCGGCGGCGAGCGCGGGAACGACCTCCTCCGGGCGTCCCTCGCGCACGACGAGCGCGCCGTCGTAGGCCTCCCGAACCGCCACGAGGGCGGCGCGCAGGTGTGCGCGCCGCACGGCGCCGGCGGAGGCCAGGAGCGTGGGATCGGCGACGAACACGGGAAGGACGGTGCCCCCGCCGGCCTCGTGGGCGGCGACGAGGGCCGGGAGGTCGTGCAGGCGCAGGTCCCGGCGCAGCCAGAGCAGCGCCGTCATGGCGGGCCGCCGGGCGCGGGAGGCATGGCAGGAGTGTGGACCACCGTCCGTGCAGCGGCCATCGGGGCGCAGCCGCGCTCAGTCGTCCAGCTCGAAGCTCACCACCTCGCCCCCGTCCGCCACGACCGCCCGGTTGGAGACGTACAGGGTGTCGCCGTGCACGGTCAGCCCGCCGGGGGCGGTGAGGTCGTGCCCGGTGGACCGGTGCTGCCGATCGGGGTCGTCGCCGTCGACGAGGACGAGCCCACCGGCGCGCAGCTGCCCCTCCGGCACCGCGGAGCCGTCCGGCCCCGCGAGGGACGGCAGACCGGTGACGACGTCGCGGACGTCACCGCCGTCGTCGGCATCGATCCACGAGATCTTGCCGGTGCTGCCCAGGCGCATCTCGCCGACCTCGCTGCCGACGCACGGTGCGCGGTCCTCCCCTCCCCCGGGCTCTTGCCCGCCTGCGCCAGGAAGAGGTCGCCCCCTCGGTGTCGGTCAGTCCCCGCGGGTTGTCCAGCCCCGAGGCCACCACCTCACGGTCGCTGAGGGTGGGCGCGTCGTCGTCTCCACCGCCGTCGGCGGCGCTCGAGGCGATGCCGAGGTAGGGAATGAGCCGGGACGCCGCGACGGCGCCGGCCGCGACGGAGCGGTTTCTGCGCATGGGACACCTCCGGCCGCGACGCGACCCAGCGCACCAGGTGCGGGTCGCGGACCGGGGGGCGCGTGCCATCGCCCGCCGCGGGACAGGCGAGAGTCTTCGCCCCTGTCCTGGGGTGGTCAACGCCCCACTTCGGGGGGTCGTTCGGGCCGCGTTCTCCGCGTCGGCGTGCCCGGGCGGCGGACGCTCTCAGAACAGGTTCTGGACGCGCTGGATCAGGTCGATGCTGGGGAACTGGTCAGCGCGGATGCGCTCGACGAGCTCGTCCACGTAGGCCGGCACGTCGCGAGGGGTGAGCAGGGACTCGACGATGTCGAGCATCGTCGCCGACGGGTAGGGATCCTCCTGGATCTTCTCCATCAGTGCCCGGAGCAGGGCTGACCGGGGGTCGTGGCGTTCGTCCGTCGGCATCTCGCGCTCCCTGGCGTCGTCGTTACAGACCGAGAATGGCTGTCCGGCTCCTCCAGCGTAGGGCGAGCCGCTCGCATCGTCGCGGGGGGCGGCGCGGGTCGTCAGCCGTGGGACCGCGTGTCAGGCGCCGTCGCCCGCGCGAGCCTCGCCGGGAGCCGGCTCCTCGGGAGGGCGGGCCGGCCCCGGAGCGCGCGCCTCGTCCGGCACGGCGGCGGCCGGCGCGGGAGCCCTCACCGGCGTCGCGGCCACGTCCACCGTGATCTTCCCGTCCTGGAGGTCCAGGTCGTCGACGCGGACCCAGGCGGTCGCGGCCGCGACCGCCTGACGCACCTGGGCGAGCACGGTGACGCCCGACGCGCCCGTCTCCACCGTCACGAACCTGGCGAGGTCGACCCCGCCGAGCCGCTGGGCGGCGAACAGAGCCGGCCTGAGGAGCCGTTCCAGGGGCAGCACCCGGGCCCTGGACGTCACCCGGAGCGCGGCGACCCCGTCGGTGCAGTGCAGCAGCGTGGCGTCGACGGTCACCGTCCCGAGCAGGGCCACGACGCCCGGGACCTCGGGCAGCTCCGCCAGCCGCCGGGCGTCGAGCCGGACCGTGACGCTTCGTCCGGCGCCGGAGGCGGACGAGACCACCCCGGGGTAGAGCACCTCGACGGCTGCGACGAGCTCCTCCACGCTGGTCGTGACACGCACCGCGCCCTCCTCGCCCCGTACGGCGGCGCCACGCTCTCAGGCGAGGGCGTAGTCGACGCTGGTGGTCCTGCGCCGCCCGCCGTACGGCACGGTAATGATCTCCTCGCCGTGCTCCTCCAGCCAGGCGGCCCAGTCCGTGACGTCGGGGTGCCGACGCAGCAGCGCGCGCCGCTCCCGCTCGGTCAGCCCACCCCAGACACCGAACTCGGTCGCCGAGTCCAGCGCGTCGGCGAGACATGCGCGCCGTACCGGGCAGCTGAAGCAGATTCGCCGCGCCGACCGTTGCGCGGCGCCGCGGACGAAGAGGTCGTCCGGCTCGGCCTTCGCGCACGCTGCGCGGGACGTCCAGTTGCGTTCGTCGTTCATGGCGGCCCTCCTGCGCTCGGCCACGCGGCCGAGCGGCTTGACGACAACTGACGCTAACCGGGGTGATCGAGTTCACGGAAGCGCTGGATCGTAAATGCGCAACTCATGCCGCCATTCGTCCGATAGCGCGCAACACCTGCAACGATGCAGCCCCTTCCGTGCCCCCGGCGCTCGGGGCAGCGGCGCCGTGGGAGGGCCGGCGGTCAGCGAGAGGGGCGAGCAGCGTCTGGAGCCCGGTGAGGAGGATGTCGAGCCCCCGCTGGCGGGACGCTGCCCCTTCGGTGCGCACATCGGGCGGTCGGGCACGTCCCGCCTCCCGCCCTAGGGGCGTGGGTCGATACGGCTCCACCGCTGCTCATCGCGGCGGGCGCCCATGCCGGCTGCGCACCTCCGGCAGACGTGCGTCACCTCATCGGCGTGACGTCCGGTGGCAGGCTGCACGTCCGCCCACGAGACGTGCGGGAACCGCTGGAGCGCCTCGCGGCTGAGCGCGAGCCCGCACACGGTCTGGTTGGTGCCCTGCCCCCACGCATGCACCTCGCCCGCGGGCATCCGCGCGCCGTCAGGGTCCGTCCAGCGGCCGGTGGCGGCGACCGACGCGCTGCTCACCTTCTTCTTCAACGGCGACCTCCCCTGCCTTGTCGACCCGCGGCTGCCGGTACTGGCCGGCGGCCCGGCACGGCATCTCGCTGCCCCATCGTCCTGCGCTTCACGCCTGACCGCCTGTCCGATGCTCTCGGTGGTGCTCCGGCCGGAGGAGCTGCGCGGGATGCTTGACACGGGCCTCGCGACCGGCGGACCACGGCGGGCCTGCGCCCGCTAGTCTTCGGACGACACCGCCCCTGTGACGGGCGCCACCACCCACGACGGGAATAGCCATGGCCATCCACGGATCGCTGTTCCACGAGTTCCGGGAGAACGCGTCCCCCGAGCCGTTCTCGCTGCAGAACAAGAAGCTTCTCAAGATCCAGATGGGCCAGGGGCCGGTGTGGGCGAAGAGCGGCTCGATGGTCGCCTACCAGGGTGACGTCCGGTTCGAGAACAAGGGCGCGGGTGGCCTCGGGAAGATGTTCAAGTCGGCGGTGACCGGTGAGGGCGTCGACCTGATGCACTGCTCGGGCGTCGGCGAGCTCTTCGTCGCCGACAACGCGGCTGACGTACAGATCCTGTACCTGGAGAACGACGCTGTGTCGGTCAACGGCAGGAACGTCCTGGCCTTCTCGTCATCGATCGACTGGGACATCCACCGCATCCAGGCCCGGGGCGCCGCGATGACGGGCGGCCTGTACAACGTCTCCCTGCGCGGCACGGGCTTCGTGGCGATCACCACCGAGGGCGAGCCAGTGGCCCTCGACGTCGCCAGCGCCCCCACCTTCGGCGACGCACAGGCGGTCGTGCTGTGGACCGCCGGGGTGAGCATGGACATCCGCGTCAGCACCGGCGGCCTGAAGTCGATGGTCCGCGGCGGGACCGGCGAGACCTTCCAGATGGCGTTCGGCGGGCAGGGCTACGTCCTCGTCCAGCCGAGCGAGTCCGTCGTACCTGGTGGGTCCCAGGGCTCGGGCAGCTCGGGCGGCGGCGGCCTCGGGAACCTCTTCGGCGGCTGACCCGCCCGACGGGGTGCCGCCGCCCGCCGTCCCTCGAGCCAGGACGGTCTGGAGGTGGCCGTCCACCCGGGGCGGAGGGGCGTGGTCGCCGGCGAGGCCGCGGCGGCGAGCTAGGCGGGCGGGCTGCCGGCAGGCACCATCCCAGCCGTGACGGGAGAGGCCCTTGACGACCAGCCAGACGCCGAGCGACAGCTCCCAGAAGAAGAGCGGGACGGTCGCAACGAGAGACACTGCGTGATGCCGGTCGATGTCTCGCCCATCGTCCCCCTCGGACGGTGGCTCCGGACCGGATGTGAGCGAGCGCCGACGCCGGAGGTTCGGTCGCGGTCCTGCCCGGGTCGGCTCGAGCCGAGGTCCGGCTCCGTCCACCGCCGGTGGCGCAGGCGCCGCCAGCACGGCAACGATGATCCCGTGCCCGAGCTGCTCACCGTCGGCCACGGCCGCCTGGACCGAGCCGGCCTCCTCGCCCTGCTCGCGGCCACGGGCGTGCAGCTCGTCGTCGACATCCGGCGCTATCCCGGCAGCCGCGCCAATCCCGACTCGCGCCGCGAGGCCCTGGAGGCCTGGCTGCCGGACGCCGGCATCGGCTACCGGTGGGAGCCCGACCTCGGCGGGCGGCGCCGTCTGCCGCCGGGGCAGCCGCCGGTCGACAGCTGGTGGCAGGTGGAGCAGTTCCGGGCCTATGCAGCCCACACCCGCACGCCGGAGTTCTCCGAGGCGCTCGGGCGCGTCCTGACCGAGGCCGCGTCGAGGCGCACCGTGGTCATGTGCAGCGAGGCGGTGTGGTGGCGCTGCCACCGGCGCCTGGTGGCCGACGTCGCCGCGGCCGTGCACGAGGCCGACGTCCGCCATCTCATGCACGACGGGCGGCTGCAGCCCCATCCGGTCTCGGCGGGCCTCCGCCTCCGCCCCGACGGCACCGTCACATGGGACGACGGCGGAACCACCGGGCATCTGGTGGGGCTGCCGCAGGGCTAGGGTGCGGAGTCCGCTGCGGAGGCGGTCGACGCGGCCCGCCGTACCGGGCAGGACGACGCTCAGCAGCGACGCGGCGGAGCCTCCCAGGCGGTGGTCTCCTCGAGCGCCATGAGCAGCTCGGCCTCGCCCCACGTGATCTGGCCGGACGCCGCCCACTCCGCGACCTGATCGACGCGTGCCCCACGCTCGGGCCGGCTCGGGATTCCGGTCCGAGCGGTCGGACGGGCGACATAGTGCAACGGCGCGGTCAGCCCGGTGACCAGGAGCGGCGCGCCCTCCGGGGTCTGGTTGGCGATCCGGTCGCGTACCCCGGCGAGCCAGCCTTGCAGTCGCCGGAACCTGAACGTGTACATCGGGCCCTCCAGTGAAATCTACGGAGGGCGGCGACGACCTCTCTACGGATGACGACGCCGGACGGCGCCATATCAATTCTGGACCGTCCGGGCTGAGTCATGGAACCCGGTTGCGACGTGAGCCTCGACTCGTGAGGTCGTCGTGGGCGACCCACCGTCCTACGTCGTCGTGGCGCCGGAGGGCTCGCGCGCAGCAGCGCCCGGCGCCGGTATCCGCGACGATGCGGCGCCCGGCACGGCGGGACCGCCGTGCTCTCGCGAGCACGCCGGTCCCGCCGCCGCTGGCGGGCGCTCAGTCCTCGTAGCTCAGGCCGAAGCCGAACTCGTAGGTGTCCCCGGCCTCGTTCACGTAGGAGTAGTCGAAGGCCTCGGCGTATCCGGGGACGTCGGAGGCGTTGGTCTCCACCGCGGCCTGGTCCGCGGGCAGGCTGACCGGGAGCTTGCCGGTGGGGTTGAAGCGTCCGCGGACCACGTCCCAGATGGCCTCGGTCTTGACGTCGAACGTGGCGATCACCGACGCCGCGCCGGGCTCGATGTCCTCGATGACCCAGGGGAGGACGGCGTTGACCGCCAGGATCGTCGGGACCGCGGCCTCGATGTCCTGGATGCGGACGACGTCGACGCCCGTGTTGGCGTCCAGCTCGACGGACTTGGCCGACCCGTCGGGCAGCTCGTAGCTGTTCGGCCGGACGAGTACGAGCGCGGCGGTGGCCTCCTCGGGGGTGTCGACGATCTCGACGGACGGGTCGGCCTTGCGGATGACCTCCTTGAGCGCAGCGGTCTGGGTCGCGGCCCCGGTTCTCGTGAAGACCTCGACGTAGAGCCGGGTCCCCGTCAGCGTCTCGTCGGTCAGGGGCAGCTGCGCGGAGTCGTTGCGCAGGAGCGTCACGGACCTCAGGTGCGCCTCGTCGGCGCGGGCCTGCGACTCGGCCGAGTCCGCGACCTGCTGGGCGTGGCCCGGGTCGACGTAGGGGTCCTCGAAGAGGCCGAGCGTGAAGATCTCCTCGAGCAGCGCGGTGACGTGCGGGTCGAGCTCGGACTCGGCAAGCAGCCCCTGCTTCACGGCGTTGATCAGCCCGGTGGGGTCGTTGTAGTCCGAGAAGAGCGCGATGCCGGCGTCGACAGCCTTGGCGTAGCGCTCCTCGAGGGTCATGGCCTGGATCGCCTCGCCCCACGCCGTCGTCGTGAGGATGCCGCTGTCGCTGTTGACGTAGCCGGTGAAGCCCATCTCGCCCTTGAGCAGGCCGTCGATGATGGCCTTGTTGTAGGCGCCCGCGACCTCCTCGAACTGCTGGTCCTCGGAGTACCACAGGTGCTTGGGCAGCTGGTTCGCGCTGAGCTCGTTGTTGGGCACGTTGTAGTACGACATGACGGCGCTCGCGCCGGCGTCGATGGCCGCCTGGAACGGCGGCAGCTGGTAGTCGTACAGGCTGCCCTCGGTCGGGTACACCGCCCACTGGCCGTTCTCGTTGTGCGGGTCCAGGCCCCGCAGCACGGCACCGTCCCCGGGGAAGTGCTTGATCGTCTGGGCGACCGACGTCTCGCCGAGCTCCTCGCCCTGGAAGCCCAGGACCAGCTCGCGCGCGATGTCCGCGTTCAGGTCCGGGCTCTCGCCGAAGGTGCCCGAGACACGGTTCCACCGGGGCTCGGTGGCCGTCTCGATCTGGTAGCCGTAGATCTTGTGGATGCCCGCCGCGCGCCATTCCTCCCGCGCGATCTCTGCGAACTCCCGGACCACCTCGGGGTCGTGGGAGGCGGCCAGGCCGAGGCTGCCCGGCCACAGCGAGAAGTGTCCCGTGGCCTCGCTGATCCCGAACTGCTGGTCGGGGTTGACGTGGTTGCGCGGGTTCGAGGTGAAGACCACGGGCATGCCCAGGCGAGAGGCCTCGGCGATCTCCTGGTAGTCGTTCGCGCGATCCGCGAGCTGGTAGGCGGTGGGGTTGTCCCGGATGACGAGGTAGCGGATGTTGCGGTCCTCGACGTACCCGACCGTCGGGGCGTACGGGTCGTCCACCACCGTCCCGGCCGGCGCGCCCCGCCGCTCCGAGGTGATGTGCATGAGGCCGGCCTTCTCCTCGAGCGTCATCCGTCCGACCAGGTCCTGGGCACGCTCGGCGGGCGACTTGCGCCAGTCCTCGTAGGGGTCGAGCTCGCCGCTGGCGTTGAGGTCGCGGAACTCGCGCTGGCCCTTCTTGATGATCGGCTTGACCCGGGCCTCGACGTCAGGCGCGTTCTTGCCACCGGCGTTCGAGTGACCGGGCGGGTTCCCACCGGCCGAGGAGTGGCCGGGCGGGGCCGCGAGCGCTCCGCCGGCCAGGGCCAGCGAGAGTGGAACGGCTAGTGCTGCTGCCGCCACGGCTTGGCCGTGGGAGCGGGTGTGGCGCTTACGCATGATCTGTCCCCTTTGACATCAGCGAGCTGCGGACCGGGGGAATCTCGGAGCCTTGTCTCCTTCCGCGGTGGCCTCCCCCGTGGGCCCCTGCCGGACGAGCCTCGTCGCTGCACCGGCGTATGGGGACTCTCGCGACCACAATTCGCGATGGCAACCAGTTGCCACATGTTGCCCCGGAGGACCTGTGCCCGAAGCACCGGCGGGGCCGGACGATCCTTGCAAGACCCTCACATCTCGACGACGGGCCACGAAGGAGCTCGCTCCTAGGCTCGGCACCATGACCCACCAGACCGACGCGGGGAGCCCCACGCTGCTCGTCGTCGAGGACGACCCGACCATCAACCAGGCCCTCACCGACCGGCTGCTGGCGGAGGGCTTCGAGGTCGTCCGGGCCTACGACGGCCCGGGCACGGTGGCGGCGTTCGAACGCCACCGACCGGACCTGGTGGTCCTCGACGTCATGCTCCCCGGCTTCGACGGCATCGAGGTGTGCCGCCGCGTCCAGGCCGTCCGTCCGGTGCCGGTCGTCATGCTCACCGCCCGGGTCGAGGAGACGGACGTGCTGGTCGGGCTGGGCGTCGGGGCAGACGACTACGTCACGAAACCGGTCCGGATGCGCGAGGTCGTGGCGCGGGTCCGGGCCCTGCTGCGGCGCGTCGAGCGCGCCCGCGAGCTCGCCGCGGGCTGGCTTCCCGCCCGGGTGGAGCTCGGTGACCTGGCGATCGACCGTGCCGCCCGCCGGGTCTGGGTCCACGGCGACGAGGTCCACCTGGCGCCGCTCGAGTTCGACCTGCTCGTGATGCTGGCCGCCGAACCCGGGGCGGTGCGCACCCAGGAGGAGCTCATGCTCCAGGTGTGGGGGTGGGCGGACGCCCGCGGCACGCGCACCCTGGACACCCACGTCAGAGCCCTGCGCGCCAAGATCGGGGCGTCGCGGGTGCGCACCGTGCACGGCGTCGGCTACGCCGTGGAGGCCGAGCGATGACCGCCCGCCCGCCAACGCCCGCACGCCCCCTGGACCGGGTCGGCTCCATCAAGGTCAAGATCGGGCTGCTCGTCGGCCTCAGCGTCGTCACGGCCGCGCTGGTGTCCGAGATCGGGAACCGCGCCGGCGTACCGGTGTGGCTCACTCTCCCGGTCACCATGGCGGCCGCCCTCGCGGTCACGCAGTGGCTCGCGCGCGGGATGACGGCGCCGTTGCGCGAGATGACCGCGGCCGCCGCCCGCATGGCCACCGGGGACTACTCCCGGGGTCCTGGCCGCCGTGCGCGGCCTGCCGCTGCTCAGCCGGACGCTCGCCGCCATGACCCGCCACCGGTTGCTGTGGCCCGTGCTGCGCACTGCCGCGATCTCGCTGGTCGCGCTCGTCGTCTTCGGCGGGCTCTTCGCCTCCGGGGACGCCGTCTTCGGGTCCTGGGTCGCGCGCCTGATCCCGGATCTTGCCTGGGACGGTCTGATCCTCCGGTCCTTCGTCCTTGTCGTCGTCGGTGGCGTCGTGCTGGCCGGCTGCTACCTGGCGCTCAACCCACCCCGGGTGGAGGCCGTCCGCCTGCCCGAGCCGCGCCCCGTGGCACGGGCGTGGGAGTGGCTCGTGCCCGTAGGCCTCGTGATCACGGTGTTCGCCGGGTTCGTCGGGGCGCAGGCGTCGGCCATGTGGGGCGGTCACGACTACGTGCGCCGGGTGACGGGCCTGAGCTATGCCGAGTACGTCCACCAGGGCTTCGGCCAGCTGACGGTCGCGACCACGCTCACCCTGGCCACGGTCGCCCTCGCGGTGCGGAAGGCGCCCCGGCGAACCGGCCGCGACCGCCTCCTCCTGCGCGTCGCCCTCGGCGTGCTCTGCGTCCTGACCCTCGTGGTGGTCGCCTCCGCCCTGTTCCGCATGGCGGTGTACCAGCAGGCGTTCGGCTTCACGGTGCTCCGGGTGCTCGTCGACGCCTTCGAGCTCTGGCTCGGCCTGATCGTCGTCCTGGTCATGGTCGCCGGGATCCGCTGGTCCGCCCGGTGGCTCCCCCGGGCGGCGCTCGTCTCCGGGGCGGCGTTCCTGCTCGTGATCGGGCTGGGCAACCCCGAGGCGTGGGTGGCGCGGCAGAACATCGAGCGGTACCACCGGACGGGGAAGATCGACACGGCCTATCTCGCGACCCTGGGCGCTGACGCGACCCCGACGATCGTCGAGGGCCTGCCGGAGGACCTGGCCCGCTGCGTCGTCGGCGCGCAGCTGGACCGCTCCCCCGACGACGTGCTCTCGTGGAACCTCGGGCGTGCCCGGGCCGCCCAGCTCGACGGCTCGTCCGGCGCGGCCGAACCTGTCACCGGATGCCCGTGACGAAGCGTCCGCCGCTTTCGGTGGCGGCAGCCGTTGCCGACCCGGGGTCGGCGCGCACACGGATCGTCACCCGGGCTAGTATCGCCGTATGACGATGACGACGCCGGAGCGGGATGAAGGTGTGCTACCTCGGCGAGCGGGCGACCTGACCCCGGCGGCGGCGCTGTTCCACAGCCTCTCCGACCCCGCCCGGCTGGCGATCCTGAAGCACCTGACGCTGGGCGAGCACCGCGTGCGGGACCTGACCGAGCACCTGGGGCTGGCCCAGTCCACCGTCAGCGCGCACCTGGCGTGCCTGAGGGACTGCGGGCTGGTGACCTCCAGGCCTCAGGGGCGAGCCTCGATGTTCTCCCTCACGACCGAGGACGAGCTGCTCGCCGTGCTCGCCGGTGCGGAGCGGCTCCTGGAGGTCACCGGCTACGCCGTCGAGCTGTGCCCCAACCACGGCCCAGGCCGCGCGCCCGCCAGCTGACCGCGGCCGGATCAGAGCCACGCCCGCCACAGGAAGAAGCGACCTCATGACTCCGACGCCCACCGCTCTGACCGGCCGTGAGACGGAACGTCTCACCCGCAAGGGACTGCACCTGGCCCAGTTCACCGTCGCCTACAACGTCATCGAGGGCGCGGTCGCCATCACCGCCGGCCTGCTCGCCGGCCTCGTCTCGGTCGTCGGGTTCGGCATCGACTCCGCCATCGAGTCCGTCGCCGCCGTGCTCGTAGGCCTGCGCCTCGCCGCCCGGCTGCGCCACGGCGAGACCGACGAGGCCAAGGAACGGCGGGCTCTGAGGCTGGTCGCCGTCACCTTCTTCGTCCTGGCCGCCTACGTCGCCTTCGAGGGTGTCCGCAGCCTGATAGAGGGCGAGGCGCCGTACAGCTCCCCGGTGTCCATCGTGCTGCTGATCGCCTCGATCATCGTCATGCCCCTGCTGGCCGCCGCCAAGAAGCGTCTGGCTCTTCAGCTCGGTGGCGACCGGCTGATCCTCGCCGACGCGGCCGAGACGAGGATCTGCGTGCTGCTGAGCGTCTCGACCCTTCTCGGTGTCGGCCTGTACCAGCTCACCGGAGCGGCCTGGCTCGACCCCGTCGCCGGGTTCGTCATCGCCGCCTTCGCGATCCACGAAGGCCGGGAGGCCTGGGAGGGCGAGCTCGTCGAGGACGACGACGATGACGACTGACGTCGCCGCAGCCTTTGCGCCGACCGGCGAGCACCGCCGCCGTCCACGGTCCCACCGCGACCGCCGGAAATCCCGATTCGAGTCTTCGTAGGTGATGTACCCGCCTACTGCTCGTGGACGCCAGCCGTGAACGGCTGGCTCGCCACCGCGCTCGCCGTGGCCGGCGGGCTGACCATGCTGTGGCTGCTGGCCCTGGCCGCCCTGGCGATCGCCCGCCCCCGCGGCAACCTGCTCACGGAGGCAGTCCGGCTGCTGCCCGACCTGCTCCGGCTCATCCCCCGCCTGGCCGGCGACCGCTCGCTGCCGCGCGGCACTCGGATCCGCCTGTGGCTGCTGCTGGCATATCTGGCCATGCCGCTCGACCTGGTCCCCGACTTCGTCCCCGTCCTCGGGTACGCAGACGACGCCATCGTCGTCGCCGCCGTGCTGCGCTCCGTCGTCAGGCACGCGGGGCAGGAGGCGCTGGACCGGCACTGGCCCGGCACTCCCGACGGACTCGCCGCCGTCCGCCGCCTCACCGGCCTCCCCGTCAACCCGGCCGGGTCGTGAGCCATCGGAGTCCGACCATCCCCATGCCCACGTCGTTGTACCGGTTGCCCTGCACGCCGAGGCGTGCGGCGGCGGTGTTGGGATCGGCGACCTCGTCGTCTGCGGCCTGGTGCGGGCGGGAGAGGCGTCTGCCCGTCGTGGCTGAAGGTGTCCGGCCTGTTCGCTGGGCGACAGCTCCGCGTGGTGCTGGGGGCCGCCCAGCTGGCAAGCAGCGCGAGGGCGTCGCTCGTGGCGGTGCCGGGTTCGGCGGTGTTGACGAGCGGCGTGAGGCCGGTGTCGGCGGCCCGTCGAGGGCCCGCCAAGTCAGCTCGAACCGCCACAACGGGGAGCCTGACCATGACCGCATGGACCGATGAGGAGCTGGCCCGGATCGGGGGCGCCGAGGAGCTGCAGATCGCCTCGCTGCGCGCCGACGGCACGCTGCGCCGGTACGTGACTATCTGGGTCGTGCGCGCCGGGCAGGACCTCTACGTCCGCTCCGCCTACGGAGCCGACAACCCCTGGTTCGTCCGCGCCCGGGCGAGCGGCGCCGGACGTGTCCGCGCCGGCGGCCTCGAGCGCGACGTCACCTTCGAGCTGCCCGACGACGACGTCCACGCCGAGGTCGACGCCGCGTACCACGCCAAGTACGAGCGCTACGGGCCCGCCCTCGTCCGCACAGTCACCGGGCCCCACGCGGCCGGCACCACCATCCGCCTGGCGCCCCGAGGCGCGTAGAGCCACCCGCCAGAAGGAGCCGACAGCAGCGGCACGTCTGCGCCCGCCCGCCTAGTGTTGACAACCATGGCGACCAAGACGATCACCGAGCTGGTCTCGGACATCTCCGGCAAGCCCATCGAGCAGGGCAAGGGTCGCTCCGTGGACTTCTCCTACGAGGGAGTCCTGTACCGGGTCGACCTGACCAACGACGAGCTGGCCGACTTCGAGAACGCCCTCAGGCCCTACCTCGAGGCCGGTCGCAAGATCGAAGGACAACGCCGACGCACCTCCGCCTCGAGCACGAAGAAGCGCGCCTTCGACCCGGCCGCGGTACGGGCTTGGGCAGCCAGCCAGGGCATCGAGGTCAGCCCACGCGGCCGGATCAAGGCAGAGGTGGTCGAGAAGTACCGAGCCGCCGGAAACTGACCGCCGCCGGCTCCGGCGTCGGGCAGGTCCTCGGCGGGGGCATCCCTCAGGACGGCATCACGCCGGGTTTTCGTGGAGCGACCCCATGCCACCGTCCCGCCCTTCTTGCCGCCGCCCGTCTTGGTCCGACGTCGCCCGGAGCTCTCCGCCGTGGCTGGGCGTGGTTCGCTGCGTGCGCTTGCGGTAGGCGCGGGCGGCGCGCACCCGGTTCCCGCAGGAGGGGCTGCACCACTCCCGGCGCGGGTGGTCCTTGAGGAAGAAGAGGGGGCACCCGGGTGCCTGGCAGGCGCGCAGCCGGGCGGCGCGCTCGCCTGCGAAGAGGTCGACGGCGTCGCCGGCGAGCCCGGCGAGGATCTGGTCGAGGAGCGGTGCGGCGGCCCGCGACCGCCTGGTGAGGACGCCCTCGGGAGTAATGGCCAGCGCAGGTGATGATGGCGCACGGTCGGCCGCCGCGTTGACGACAGCGGTGTCGCTGACGGCTGGTACGTGGCCGCCGACCAGGTCACCGGCGATGGCACGTACCGAGGCTCGTAGCTCGAGGAATCGCTCGACGTCGCGGTCCTCGACCGCCAGGTGCGGCAGCCCGGCGACGTCGACGCCGGGCAGACGAGGCGCGATCTCCCGGGCCCAGGCAGCGACGTCGGCCGGGGAGCCAAGCCCCTCCCGCGGCCTGCCGCGCACGGCGTAGTGGGTGTTGGCCAGGTCGAGCGCCACCGCGTCGGCGAGGAGCGGCGCACCGCCGACGTAGGGAGCCCGATCCATGGTTCTCATGGTAACAGCGGCTTGCATCCGTGAGCGTGTGTTCTCCTTACGGACACACCCACCCGTAACCGTGAGAAACAGTGGAGGAAACCATGGCTCGCATGCCCATCAACGAGATCGAGAACACGACCGGCACGGCCGCAGACCTCCTCGGCCAGGTCCAGAGGGGCATGGGCGCCGTGCCGAACATGGCCAAGGCCATGGTCAACAGCCCCGCGACCCTCAAGGGTTACCTGCGCCTGTCTGCGGCCCTCGGCGGCGGCAAGCTGGACGCCATCACGCGCGAGAAGATTGCCCTGACGGTTGCCCAGGCCAACGAGTGCAGCTACTGCCTGTCGGTCCACACCGCCAAGGCGCCCAGCGTCGGCATCAGCGAGGACGAGGTCCTCGCCGCCCGCCGCGCCTCCTCCGGGGACCCCAAGACCGACGCCATCCTCAAGCTCGCCGCCGCCATCGTCGCCACCCGCGGCGCCGTGACCGACGAGCAGGTCCAGGCCGCCCGTGCCGCGGGCATCACGCCCGAGGAAGCCACCGAGGTCGTCGGCAACGTCGCCCTCAACACGCTGACCAACTTCTTCAACAAGGCAGCACAGGTCGACATCGACTTCCCCGTCGTCGACCCCGCCGACATCTGACCGGACACCCAGCCCTCGGGAACCGGCGCGGATGAGCCTTGCCGCCGTCCAGGAGCGACACCCGATGACGACGCCGCCCTGACGGGCGCCGGGGGCGGCGCCGGCGGGCGCCGGCGCCCAGTCTCTTAACCCTGAGACGCAGCGAAACGAGGGACGATGCCGCGAACGCGACAGCCCGGACGGCCACCCACGTCACCCCGCTCCTGACGGGGAGCGGGAGTGACGGGCCGTGGTCGGTCAGCGACCGTGACCGTGCCGTCGGCGATCTCGGTCGCCTGGCCGTCCTGCACGTGGTCGAGGAAGTCCTGACCGAGCTGGTCGATCGCGACGATCCGGTTGTCGTCCCACACGTCGGCCAGGACGATGCCGGCCGCGGAGACGGTGTCGATGTGGTCGGCGTAGAGCATGGCGACCGGGCGATCCCGACCTTGGCCGCGCTCTGCGGGATCATCCCGCCCGTCGTCGAGCCGATGGTCTGCGGCAGGCAGAGCACCTTGCCGCCCACGACCTTCTGGTACAGGTCCGGGTTGTTCTGGTCGTTGCAGACCGGGCTGCCGGTGGTGATGCCCCTGAAGTAGCAGGCGAGGGTGTTGAAGCCCTGACGGGTCACGACGCTCTCGCCGCTGACCGCGCCGCCCAGGGCGACAGCGACATGCCGGCGCTGATCACCCGGGCGTAGGCCGCCGGGTCCTCCGCCTTGAACCGGGCGACGACCTTCGGGGAGGCGCTGAGCACCGTCCGCATGCTCACGGTGTCCTTGCCGGCCTCGGCGAGGGCGTCGAGGATCCGCCCGCTCACGGAGTAGACCTGGCTCGGGGACAGGTGCGGGCGACCGATGAGGGTGGTCTCCGGCTGGGCCTCCTCGTCCTTCCACAGCACTCCCGGGTCACTGGGTGGACTGGGTGTCTCCGTCGATGGGGAACATCTGCCCGATCGTCCGCGCGTGCGGTCCGGCCAGAAAAAGCACCAGGGCGGCGATGTCCGCCGGCTCAGCGGCTGGCGGTGCGGTTCCCGCGGGAAGCGCGCAGCAGCCGCCACGTCCCGGGGAGGCAGAGCGCGGCTACCGCCGCCTTCACCGCGTCGCCGACCAGGAACGGGGCGACGCCCAGAGCGAGCGCGTCGGTGAGGCCCACTCCGAGGAACGCCATCAGCCACGGGACGCCGAGCGCGTAGACGGTCGACGTGGCCAGGACCGCGCCGCCGACGGTCCGCCACGGCGACCGGTCCCCACCGCGACGGGCCAGCCGGCCCATCAGGACGGCGGCGGGCAGGTAGCCCAGCACGTACCCGAAGGAGCCGAAGGCCCACCCGCTCGTGCCGTCGGCGAACACCGGAAGACCGGCCAGCCCGGCCAGCACGAGCAGGGCCACGCTCAGCGCCCCGCGGACCGGGCCGAGGGCGGCGCCGACGACCAGCACACCCAGCGTCCCGAGCGTCAGCGGCACGGGCGTGAAGGGAAGCTGCACCACCGCCTGCCCCACCAGAGCGATCACCGCAGCGCCGCCGACGACGGCGGCCGCCGCACGCACGGGGCTGAGCGGAAGGGTCTCCAGCAGGACAGCGGGAGCCGGCACGGCGCCTGGGACCGACATGTTCTCGCCTCTCCGTCGGGGTGTTGACCGCTACGCTGCCACCCGCCGCCACATGAAGGAACAGATCGTGACATCATTCTGATATGAGGAATGGCGACGCCTCGCCGCTCGGCTCGGTCGACAAGGCGCTCCAGCTCATCCTGCTGCTGCGCGCGGGACAGCCGCTGTCGGTCAAGGAGACCGCGGAACGCCTGGACGTCGCGCCGTCCACCGCGCACCGCCTGCTGACCGCACTGACCTACCGGGGCTTCGCCGCGCAGGGCAGCGACCGGCGCTACCGTCCGGGCGCCGCCATCGGGGAGGCCTCGACCGAGCCCCTCACCCTGCGCCAGCTCCGCGAGGCCGCACGCGAGCCGATGACGGCGCTGAACGTGCGGGTCGGTGAGACGGTGCAGCTGATGATCCTGCGCGGCGGCAACATCCAGTTCGTCGACGGGATCGAGGGCAGCGCGAACCTGCGCGTCGGGGTGCGCATCGGGGACCAGATGCCGGCCTTCTGCTCCGCCGGCGGCAAGGCGATGCTCGCCGAGCTCAGCCCCACGGACCTGGAGCAGGTCTACCGTGGCGGGCTCCCGCCGTGGCCGTCGAGCCCGATCAGCACCCTCGCCCAGCTGAGGCGCCATCTCGCCGAGACGCGGCGGGCCGGCTTCGGCACGAACTTCGAGGAGACCGAACGCGGCGTCATCGGCCTGGGGGTGTGCCTGCACGGCGAGGGTGGGCGGCCGGTGGGTGCCGTCACCATCGCCCTCCCCCGCGCCCGGTTCCAGGAGTCGGACATGGGCGACTACGTGACGGCGCTGCGCGAGGCGGCCCAGCATACCGAGGACCTCCTCCGGGCCCGGCGCGCGACCGGGACCCGGTGACCCTCAGCCGGCCACGGCGGCGGCGGCGTCCAGCCCCTCCCTCACCGCGGCGACGACGGCGGGCACGTCCCCGGGGTGGACGACCACCCCGAGGTCCAGGACCTGGTCGACGGCGGCGCCCTGCACCATGCGCTTGAGGGGGATCTCCAGCCGCTTCCCGGCGGGGTTGCGCGGCACGCTGGGGACGAAGACGACGACGTCCGGGACGTGCCGCGGGGAGAGCTCGCGGCGCAGGGTGGTCCGCACCCGGCGCTCCACGTCCGCCCTGTCCCCGCCCGTGGGCTGCAGGAGGAGGACGAGCTTGCCCATGCCGGTGCCGTCCTCGAAGTGCAGGACCATGCTGTCCGCCACCTCCGGCATGCCGTCGAGCACGGCGTAGAACTCCGCCGTCCCCAGTCGCACGCCGCCGCGGTTGAGCGTGGCGTCCGAGCGGCCGGTGATCACCCAGGTGTCGCGCTCGGTCCGCACCAGCCAGTCCCCGTGGCACCACACGCCCGGATAGACGTCGAAGTAGCTGGCGCGGTAACGCTCGAAGTTCTCGTCGCCCCAGAAGAACACCGGCATCGACGGCATCGGCCGAGTCACCACCAGCTCCCCCGGCTCCCCCCGGACCGGCCGCCCCTGCGCGTCCCAGGAGTCCACCGCGGCCCCGAGCGGCCGGCACGACATCTCCCCGGCGTAGACGGCGACAAGGGGGTTGCCGCCGACGAACGCGGTGCACACGTCCGTCCCCCCGGAGGTCGGGCCGAGCAGCAGCGCGTCGCCGACCGCGTCGTAGACCCAGCCCGCGACGTCGGCGGCGAGGGGCGAGCCGGAGCAGTTGATCTGGCGGAGCCGGCTGAGGTCCCACGTCGTCCCGGGTCGCAGCCCGGCGTGGGCGCACGCGGCGAGGTAGGCGGAGCCTGAGGCCAGGTAGGTCGCGCCCGTCTCCGCCGCCACGGCCCACTGGGACCACTCCCCGTCCAGCCGCGGCCAGGAGGGGTCGCCGTCCATCAGGACCAGCGCGCAGCCGGTGAGCAGGGAGGAGACCGACAGCGTCCACACCATCCACCCGGTGGTGGTGAACCAGAACGCCCGGTCGTCGGGTCCGAGGTCGAACTGCAGCGCGATGGCCTTGTAGTGCTCGAGCAGCAGCCCGCCGTGGGAGTGGACGATCGCCTTGGGCCGGCCGGTGGTCCCGGAGGAGAACAGCACGGTCAGCGGGTGGTCGAACGGCACGGGACGGACGGTGATCTCGCCGTCCTGCGCGGTGAAGTCGGCGTAGGAGACCGCGCCGGGCGGCGGCGCCGCGCCCGCGTCGAGGTAGGGCAGGAGGACGGTGGGCACGCCCGGCAGCCCGGCGCGGACCCGCTCGACCTCGGCGGCGCGCCCGACATCCTTGGCGCCCCACCGGTACCCGTCCACGGTGAGCAGCAGGACCGGTTCTAGCTGGCCGATGCGGTCCAGCACCCCGCGCGGCCCCGTCTCGGGCGGCACCGCGCAGAACACCACGCCCATGGCCGCGGCGGCGAGGTAGACGGCCAGGGTCTCCGGCACGTTCGGCAGGTAGGCGGCGATCCGGTCGCCGGGGCGCACGCCGAACCTGGTCAGGCCGTGCTGGACGCGGCGGATCTCCTCCAGGAGCCGGGCTGCCGTCCACTCCCGGGAGCCGGTGGTCTGGCTGCGTGCCACCACGATGACGGCCTCCGGGCGCGCCGCCAGGGCGCGGAGCACGTGCTCGGCATAGTTGAGCGTCGCCCCGGGGAACCAGCGGGCCCCCGGCATGGTCTCCCGCTCGAGCACCGCCGTGTACGGCGAGTGCGTGACGATGCCGAAGTGCTCCCAGAGCAGCGCCCAGAAGGACTCCAGGTCGTCGACGGACCACTGCCAGGCGTCCTCGTAGGTGGCGAAGCGCCTTCCCGTCCGCCGCTCCACGCCGAGGAGGAACCGGCCGAGCTCGCTCGCGCCCCACTCCTCCTTGGCGGGCGCCGGCCGCAGGACGGTCCCCGGTGGCACCGCCATCAGCCGGTCCCGCGCTCGTGCTGGTGCCCGGCGGCGCTCCCGCCGGCCGGCGCGCCGGAGATGCTGCCGGTGATCCAGGACATCAGCCCGGCGGAGGCGTCGAACGCGGGCTTGCGCTCCGCTGCCGACCACACGGTCTCCGGCCGGCACTGCAGCAGGATGACGTCGGAACCCGGCGGCAGCTCCTCGTCCACGGCGAACTCGATGTCCTGCGGGGCCCCGTGCAGCTTCTCGAGCCGCTTGCCCAGCTCGGCCAGCGCGGTGATCTCCGCGTCGCTCAGGCACGCGACGTCCCGGCGCTCCTCGGGCACCGGCACCGGCGCGTCGCCGCGCCGGTACTCCAGGTGCTTGCGCCCGAGGGTGCGCTCGACGATGCCGAGCCCGACCTTGTCCACGAGGAACCGGTCCGGCGTGACCTCGCCGCCCACCACGGCGAGCCCCAGCCCCCAGCTGGCCTCGATGGCGACCTTGGACCGGTCCCCGCTCGTGGGGCTCAGGGTGAACATGACGCCCGCGGCCCGGGCGCGCACCGTCTTCTGCACCACCACCGCCATCTCGATGGCGTGCGGCGCGATGCCCTTCTCCGCCAGGTAGGACATCACCCGGCCGGAGAAGACGCTGCGGTAGCACCTGGCCACGTGCTCGAGCACCGCGTCCTCGCCGACGACGTCGACCCAGGTCTCGAACTCCCCCGCGAAGCTGGCGCCGACCGAGTCCTCCGCGGTGGCGCTCGAGCGCACCGCCACGGCCACCTCCGGCACGCCGATGTCCGCGCACAGCCGCCGGTACGCGGCCCGCGCCTGCTCCTCGACGTCGGCGGGCAGAGCGGCGCCGAGCAGGTGCTCGGCGATCTCCGCCTCCGCCCGGTCGAAGTCGCCCTGGTCGCGGCTGGCCCCGAGGCGGTCGAGCACCTGGGAGACCACCTCGGCCAGCCCCTGCTGCGCCAGGTAGGCGCGGTAGGCCTCGGCGGTCAGGACGAAGCCCGGCGCCACGGGCAGCCCGGCGGCGACCATGTCGGCCAGGCCGGCGGCCTTGCCGCCGACGGACCGGACGTCCCGGCACGCTTCCTCGGTGAACTGGACGGTGTACATGGCGTCTCCTAGCCGCTGATCTCTTCGCTGGTGCGGGCCGGCTCGCGCCGGCCGGCGTCGGTGCCGGGGGCGTCGAGGACGGTGACGGTGCCGGCCTTGCCGTCGACGCGGACCCGCTGGCCCGTCGTCAGCCGCGTCGTGGCGAAGCCGGTGCCGACCACGGCGGGGATGCCGTACTCGCGGCACACGATGGCCACGTGGCACATCATGCCGCCGATGTCGGTGATCACCCCGGCGGCGACGGCGAAGGCCGGCGCCCAGGACGGGGCGGTGATGGGGGCGACGAGGATCTCGCCCGGCTGCAGGCTCGGCAGGTCGACCTCGGACTTGAGCACCCGCACGCGGCCCTCGACCACGCCGAGCGAGCCCGGCCCGCCGCTGAGCGTCGTCGTCCCGCCGTCGCCCGTGCCCAGCCAGTCCGCCACGCGCTCGGTGGTCACGCCGTAGTTCATGACGGCGAAGGGGTCGGTGACCTGCTGCGGCGGGATGCCGTAGGCCGGCGGCGCCGGCGCGGCCTGCAGCGCGGCGACGACGCCCCGCCGCCGGGCGATCGCCTCCTGCCAGCGCCGCTTGCCCCGGGCGGGCACGCCGATGGCCCAGGAGTCGACGACGTCGAAGAGCACGGTGTCGAGCTCGAAGCGGTTGAGGTAGAACATGTCGTCGCGCTGCTCGGTGAAGCCGGCCGCGAGCAGGAGGTCCGCGAGCTCCCAGGCCTTCTGCCAGAAGACGTCGTGGGCCCAGTGCTCGACGTAGATGTTGTGCTCCTCGATGTACGGGAACACCTTTCCGGCGAGGCCCACCAGCTCGTCGAACTGCTTGGCCTCGTCCTCGGTCAGCAGCGCGCGGTATTCCGCGACGATCTCGTCGCGCTCGGCCCGGAGCCGCTCCACCGGGCGGGAGATGTCCTCGCCGGCGGCGATCTTGGTCGCGTAGCGGGCGATGCCCTGCAGCGGGATGGACAGGTCGGAGGCCCAGGTCTGCTGGTCGTGGGTGAAGCCGTACTCGGCGAAGTAGCTGAACCACGGGGTCTTCGCCCGCTCGAAGGCCTCCGTCCACCGGCGGCCCTCCTCGCTGCCGGCGAGGGAGGCGAGGATCTCCTCGGGGTTGCCTTCCGAGGTGAGGCGGTCCGTGAGCCCGAGCTCCACGCCCAGCGCGGCCAGCCTGCGGAGCTCGTCGTCGGGCCGGAAGGCCAGGACCTCCACGCCGGCGACCATGCGGGAGATCGTCTGGTCGGTGATGAGCGGGAAGGCCTGCTTGCAGAACTGGAAGAAGGTGATGTAGCCGCCCTAGCCGAGGTTGAGGAACTCGAAGTGGTACTGCCAGATCGCGAAGAACTCGTCGACGAGGCGGTGGTAGTTCTCGACGATCGCCAGGGCGGTGGACCGCCCGCGCGCCTCGGTGACCACCTCGGCGGGGTCGAACTCCGGCAGCGGCGGGAAGCTGACGGACCGCAGCGACTCGATCGCCCACTCCATCTTGGTCTTCCACTTGCCGTACAGCTCGTCCCAGTTGGCGTAGTAGTACCCGGCTCGTTCCTGGAACAGCGCTGCGCGGCGCTGGATCTCCTCGGGGTCGGTGACGTTGAGCGGGGAGATGTAGACGTAGCCGTGGACCACCCGGACGTCCAGGCCGAGGGAGACGGGGAGGGCGAAGATGCGGGTGCTGAACGTCCCGACCCCGAGGTACACCGCCTCGGCGCCGATGCTGTCGAAGGGGTGGCAGCCGCGGGACCAGTGCATGGTGTCGGCGAACCAGAACTGGGCGTTCTCGTGCTCCCGGGTCTCCTCGGAGGGCACGAGGTAGTAGGGGTACATCGACTCCCAGCCCTCGGCCCCGGCGGGGGGCGCGGCCTCGTCGAAGAAGGGGAAGCGGGGGGCGGTCTCGGTCATGGGAGGGCTCCTTACGTCGTCGGAAGGGACTCGGACAGCAGGTCGTACAGCTCGGCGACGTCCCGGAGGACGACGTCGGGCCGGTGTGCGCCATGGAGGGTGGCGAGCTTCTCCGGCGTCGTCGCGCCGGAGAGGACGAGGGCGCTCGTGGCGCCCATGGCGCGGGCGAGCCCGATCTCCGCGGTGGCGTCCCCGACGACGGCGATCTCGTCGGGCTCGGCGGGCAGGCGGCGCAGCAGCGTCTCGGCGAGGGAGGCGGAGGGCTTGCCCAGGACGTGGGGCCGGGTACCGGTCGCCCAGCCGATGGCGTGGGCGATGGTCGCGGACACGGCCACCGACTTCGCCAGGCCGCCGTGGAACCACGGGGTCTCGACCGTCGTGTAGAGCGGTGCGCCGGCGTCCACGGCGAGGCAGGCGGCGTTGAGGAGCTCGGCGGTGTACCCGGCCGCGGCGCCGACGACCACGACGTCGCCCAGCTCCGGGCCCCCGGGTTTCACGGGGTCGAACCCGAGCCGGAGCAGCGGTTCCCGCACGCCGTCGTCCCCGACCACCAGGACCCGCGCGCCGGCGTGGTGGGCGGCGATGTACTCGGCCGCGGCGCTGCCGGCGGTGACGAAGTCCTCGTCCGCCACGTCGATCCCCTTGCCGCGCAGGTGTGCGGCGTACTCCCGGGGCGGCCGCTGGGAGGCGTTGGTGCACACGACCACGCTGTGCCCGGCCCGCCTGAGCGCGGTGAGGAGGCTGCCCGCCCCGGGCATCGCCTCTCCCCCGGCGCCGCCGGCGCGGGCGGTGCGCATGAGGCAGCCGTCGACGTCGAGCACCCAGGCGCGGGCGCGGCGGAGCGTCTCGACGGCCGTCGACGGCGGCGTGGTCATCGCGTTCCTCCCGCGGGGCTGCGCTCGAGGCTGAGCCGGGTGGTGCCGTCGTCGACGGAGATCGAGGTCACCGAGGGGCGCTCGTCGAGCGCCGCCAGCAGGCGCGTGAGCGAGCGCGCGGGCTCCGTGCGGGCGGCGTACATGGCGTCCACCTGCTCGGCCGGCATCACCGCGCGCAGCAGCAGCTCCTCGTCGCTGATGTGCTTGCCGAAGCGGCGGCGCAGGTCCGCGATGGTGATGTCGCCGCCCTCGTTCACGGCCTGCTGGCCGCGCCGGGTGCTCAGGGCCCGGTCCAGCAGCTCGGGGCTCACCGGGCCCGGCAGGGGCCCGAAGTCGCCGCGGAGGAGGTCGATGACCTCGTCGGAGATCTGCTTGTACCGCTCGCCGGCGATGACGTTGAGGGTGGCCTGGGCGACGATGTACTGGGCGAACGGCGTCATGACGATGGGCCAGCCGAGGTCCTCGCGGACCTGGACGGACTCCTCGATGACGGCGTCGAAGAGCTCGGGGCGGCGGATCTCGGCGAGCTGGCGGCGGGTGGTGGACTGCACGCCGCCGGGGATGGTGTGGCGGTAGTAGGCCTCGTCGTACTGGTTCGGGGTGCCCGCCGGCAGGTTCTTGATCCTCGCCTGGCGCACGAGGTACGCCGAGGCGCGGTCCATCGCGTCCAGGTCGACGTCCACGTCGTGGCCCCGCGCGCGGAGGTTGGCGACCAGGCGCTGGGCCTCCGGGTGCGAGCTGCCGTTGGCCAGCGGCGGCAGGGCGCAGTGGATGGTCGTCATGCCCAGGTCCGCGGCCTCCAGCACCGTGATCGGCGAGAGCCCGGTGGTGCTGTGGGAGTGGATCTCGTCGAGCTTCTTGCGGCGCAGGCTGCCCTGGAGCGCGGGCACGAGCGTCCTCACCCGGTCCGGCGTGAGCAGGCCGGCCGGGTCCTTGAGGTAGATGCTGTCGATGGCCGGCGAGTCGTCCAGCTCGGCGATCTTCCGCGCGAAGTACTCGTCGGTGTGGACCGGGCTGGTGGTGTAGCAGATGCCGCCGACGACCTCGTCGAAGCCGACCCGCTTGGCCATCTCCGCGGTGCGCCTGGCGCCCTCCATGTCGTGCATGGGGTCGATGACCCACAGCCGGCTGATGCCGTTGCGGGCGAGAAGCGTGAAGGCGAGCTCGAAGACGGCGTCGGGCGTGCGGTGAAAGGTGATGAACCGCTTGCCCGTGGTGAGGAAGCCGAGGCGGGTGCGGGGCATCCGGTCGCGCGCCGCCCGGAGCCGCTGCCAGGGGTCCTCCCGGTGGTAGCGCACCGCCGTGGCCATGAGCGTGGAGGTCAGGAGCTCGACGGCGCGGTAGCCGACCCGGTCGAGGTCGGGCGTGACGCCCTCGACCATGCGGGTGGTCACGCCGGTGGCGCCCCACAGGCTCTGGTTGCCGTCCCGCAGGGAGACGTCCACCAGCGAGATGTCGCTCATCGGGCCTCCTGCAGGGGGGACGCTGCGGCCGCCGCGTCGGCCGCCGGCGCGGGGTCGGTCAGCAGGCGGTCGAGCCAGCGGGTGGTGACGGTGTTCTGCCGGTACGCCGGCTCCGCCACGATGCGGCGCAGCAGCGGCAGCGACGTGGTCAGCCCACCGATCTCGAAGCGCTCGAGCCCCTCGCGCAGGCGGTCGACGGCGGCGGCGCGGTCCGGCCCCCACGCGACCTGCTTGGCCATGAGCGCGTCGTAGAAGGGCGGGAAGCGGTAACCCTCGTAGATGTGCGAGTCCAGGCGCAGGCCCCCGGCGACCGAGGGACGCCACCGGGTGACGGTGCCGGGCGACGGGGCGAGCCCGTTCTCGGGGTCCTGCGCGGTGATCCGCGCCTCGATCGCGTGGCCGTGGAAGGTCACGTCGTCCTGGGAGAGGCTCAGCGGCTCGCCCAGCGCCGCGAGCAGCTGCTCGCGGACGAGGTCGACGCCGGTGACCGCCTCGGTGACGGGGTGCTCGACCTGGATCCGGGGGTTGACCTCCAGGAAGGCGAGCTCGTCGCGGTCGACGTCGTAGAGGAACTCCACGGTCCCCAGGCCCACGTAGTGCAGGGCCCGGGCGATGCGAACGGCGCTGTCGTGCAGCAGCTCGCGGGTCGGCGCCGGCAGGGCGGCGCAGGGGGACTCCTCGACCACCTTCTGGTAGCGGAACTGCACCGAGCACTCGCGCTCGCCCAGGTGCACCACGTTGCCGTGGCGATCGCCGAGGACCTGGACCTCGACGTGCTTGGCATCCTCGACGAAACGCTCGAGGAACACCGTGCCGTCCCCGAAGGCGGACTGCGCCTCCGCCGAGGCGACCCGCCAGGCCTCGTGGAGGCCTGGCGGGTCCTGGACCCGCTTCATCCCCCGCCCGCCGCCGCCGTGCGCGGCCTTGACCAGGACGGGATAGCCGATCTGCTCCGCCAGGCGCTCGACCTCCTCGGGCGTGCGGGCCCGGCCGCCCGCCGAGACGGGGACACCGACCGACTCGGCCAGGTCCCGGGCCGCCAGCTTGTCCCCCAGCGCGCGCAGCGCCTCCGGGCTGGGCCCGACGAACACGAGGTCGTTCTCGGCGCACGCCTCGGCGAACTCGGCCCGCTCGGCGAGGAAGCCGTACCCCGGGTGCACCAGGGTGCAGCCGGTGGAGACAGCGGCCTGCACCACGGCCGGGACGTTCAGGTAGCTCTCGGTCGGCCGCGGACCGCCGAGGGTGACCGTCCGGTCGGCGCGCCGCGCGCCCAGGGTCGCGCGGTCCGCCGTCGAGACACCGAGCACGGTCTCCAGGCCGAGGCGCTGGCACGCCTCGATGATCCGCACCGCGATCTCCCCGCGGTTGGCCACGAAGACCCGGGGCGTCATGACGCCTCCCGGATCACGAAGAGGGGCTGGTCGAACTCCACCAGCTCCCCGTCACGGGCGTACGACGCCACGACCTCGCCGGCGACGCCCGCGACGACGGAGTTCATCAGCTTCATCACCTCGATGATGCAGAGCACCGAGTCCGCCTCCACCGTGTCGCCCGGCTCCGCGAACGGCGGCTCGCCCGGCTTGGGCGAGCGGTAGAAGGTGCCGAGCATCGGGGCCCGCACGAGCACGTGCCCCGGCGGCAGCGCCTCCGGGGAGACGTCCTTCTCGTCGCGAGCGGGCAGGGTGGCGAGCACGGCGGGGCTCGGGCTGTCGGTGGCGGCACCGGCCCGGCGGAGCGGTCTACGACGGTGCCGCCGGCGATGGGATGCTCGCCGGCCGGGCCCGGGGCGTCGTCACCCGCCGGCGGGCGACGCTCCTGGGTGTGCGGCACCGGCGGGGCCGGTTCGCGTGAGGCCGCGACGCCGTTGCTCCGGGCCTCCGCCTCACTCAGGAAGCCACCGCGGCGCACGTGGATCCGCAGGGAGCCCTTCTCGTACAGAAAGTCCGTGAAGTCGGTCTTGTCGAGCTGCTCGATGATCGCTGCGAGCTCCTCGAGATCAACGTCCATGCGGCCCAAGCCTCCTTGCTTGCCGACGTGCATGTGGGGGTGCCACCTGTGCCGTGAGCAGCAAACTAGGAACCGGTCCCCCATACCGCAATGGAAAGGCGCGGACATTCCACCATGGGGTATCGCTCCTGCGGCGCAGCCCGCGGGCCGGCTCGCGGGTGAGGGCCCCGACGCCCGACATCGACGGATCCGGATCTCGGGCGCCCTGCCGTGGTGCCACGGGTCGAGCCACGCTCCGCCACCCCACCCGGGACGGTTCACGGTGAGACGGCTAACTGGACACGTTGGCAGCTGCAGTCGTCCGATGCGGCATACTTGTCCCGTCAACAACTGAACATGCCACCGAACCGCGGCGGGAGAGTCCCGCAACAGCGGGCGCCGAAGGAGCAACCTCCCCGGGAATCTCTCAGGCCCCCAAACCGCCGCCGGCGAGGCTCCTCTGGAAAGCAACCCTGCGGGGTTCACCGACGGTGCAAGCGGGTCCCGACCCGCGAAAGCTCTCAGGTCCGATGACAGAGCGGGGAGACACCATCCCCGGTGCGCCTGCCGCACCCTGTCCTGAGGAGTTCTGTGGCTCTCTCCATCGACGCGCCCACGCGCGTGCAAGATTCTCATCGCCTCTCCGCCCGGCCGGTCGCGCCGCGGACGAACCGTCGTCTCGGTGTCGTGGCGATCGTCGCCTCGGCCACAGCGATGGGCGCCGCCGGGCTGTTCGGCCGGCTGGCCACTCCGGCCGACGCGGTGATCGGCGAAGCCCTCACGTTGGGCCGCATGCTCGTCGGGGCGCTCGGCATGCTCGTCCTGCTCACGGTCTCGCGTCACCTCGGCCAGCTGCGCCGAGCCCGCCTGTCCTGGTCGGTCGTGCTCGGCGGGGTCTTTCTCGGCATCTCACTCGCGACATACCTGTCCGCGACCGTGCTCATCGATCTCTCGCTCGCCGTGGTGCTGCACTACATCGGCCCGGCGCTCGCGACGCTGCTCGCCCGCGTGATGCTCAAGGAGCGCATCACCCACCCCGACCTCCTGTCCCTGGCCGCCAGCTTCCTCGGGATGATGCTGGCCGCCGGTCTGGTCGGCGGGGCGCCGTCCCCGGCCTCCGACCAGCAGACCCTCGGGGTCGTTCTCGGCGTCGTCTCCGGCGTCTTCTACGGGGCGGCGCTGCTGTGCTACCGCTACAGGTCCGACATGCCGGCCGACGTTCGCAGCTTCTGGAACTTCACCTTCGGCACCGTGGCCACCGGGGCCATGGTGGCTCTGGCTCGTCCCGACCTGTCCGGGATGACCCCGACCCACTGGGTCTGGGCCGGCGGGTTCTTCCTGGTCTGCGGTCTTCTGGCGCTGGGGCTGCTGGTCGTCGCGGGCAAGCACCTGCGCGCCGCCGAGCTCTCCGGCCTGTCGTACTGGGAGGTCGTGGTGGCGATGATGATCGGGGCGGCCGCGTTCGGCGAGTCGGTCTCGCTCCTGGCCGTCCTCGGCGCCGGGCTCATCGTCGTGGGGGCGGTGCTGCCGCTGCTTTCCGGTCGGCCCCGCTGAGCACCAGCCCACCCGCCCGGGCGCGCGGCCGACGGAAGCCCTCCCGCCCGGGCGCGGCGGAGCTCCCACGCCCGGTACCGACGCCAGCCGGACGTGGACGGGAGACCGCCATGCCGGGACGGCGGCCGTCCTCCGCTCTCACGACTTCTCGCGGTCGTGACGGCGGCGAGCGGCTGGGGCGTCGATGTTGAACCGCAGGCCCAGCATGCGGATCGTGAAGCACACGACGGCGCCGAGCACCGCGCCAGAGACCCCGAGGACCGGGTGGTGGGCGGTGGCCACGGCGATGGCAGCGCCGATCACGGCCGGGACCGCGTAGAGACCGCTGGCGAGCACGGACGGGATCTCGCGGATGAGCACGTCCCGGATCGTCCCGCCGCCCACCGCCGTCACGGCACCGAGGAGGATGGCCGGTGCGGGATCGAGACCGAACGCGATCGCCTTCTGCGCACCCACCACGGCGAACACGCTCAGTCCCACGGCGTCGAGAACGAGCATCGAGTGGTGGATCAGCCGGGGAAGCTGGCTGACGAAGAAGGCGATGAGGGCGCCGCCGGCGGCGACGGCCAGGTAGTACCGATCGGTGAACGCCGCCGGAGGCACCGCCCCGATGCACAGGTCCCGAACCAGGCCGCCACCGAGGGCGGTGATGACGCCCAGCGTCAGGATCCCGACGATGTCGACCCGGGTCTTCTCCGCTGCGGTGAAGGCTCCGTTGACGGCGAAGGCGAAGACACCGAGCAGATCCAGAGCACGGACGGCGTCAGCGGCGGACACGGCAACTCCCCTTCCTGGGAGAACGGCAACACCCTGAATCGGCGGGCTCCCGGGCGACCTCGCGGACCGTGGCCCCGGTGCTGCATCGCTCGGCTCCGGCGGGGTGCTGCACCGCTCGGGTCCCGCCGGCGACGGCGGTGCCCGATCCCGACCGGAGGTCCCCTTCGCGCCATGACGCTGGCGGCTGCGTCGCCACAGGCGCCGCCAGGCCTGATGATTCCACCAGCCGGCGCTACGCCGCCAACCACGCCAGTGCGGCCACGACGGCGGCAGCGGTGCCGGTCCGCAGGGTCGGCCGCATCACGGGCGCGAACGTGGGCGAGTGGTTGCCCGGGACATCCTCGGCCAGAGTGCCCCGCGCCGCAGCGGTCCGGTAGAGGTCCGGGTCGATGCCGCCGATGGCCCAGTAGGTGTACGGGGCTCCCAGCGCGTCAGGCACCGCCGAGAAGTCCTCACTGGCGGTCTGACGCCCGAAGTCTCCGGCCGCCTCACCGAAGTACTCGCGAAACGCGGCGGTGACCCTCGCGGTGACGTCCGGGTCGTTGTCGGTCAACGGGTAGCGGTCGTAGCTCTCGAACTTCGGCTCCCGCGGTGACCCCGAGGCCGCGCACTCCGCGCGGACGATCCGCCTCACGGCGGCGACCATCCGCGCCCGGGTCTGCTCGCTGTAGGCACGCAGGTTCAGCTCGAGCAACGCATGGTCGTCGATGATGTTGCTCTTCGCGCCCACGGCGATCCGGCCCACCGTGAGGACCGCGAACTCCCCGGGGGGCAGCTCCCGGGAGACCACGGTCTGCAGGCGGATGACGATCATGGCGGCAAGCACCGCGGGATCGACGGCCAGGTGCGGCATCGACCCGTGGCTGCCGCGACCGTAGACCGTCACCCGCACACTCTCCGCGAGCGAGAGGAACGGGCCCGAGCGGGTCCCGACGGTGCCGGCAGGATGGGCCAGGACATGCTGGCCGAAGACGACGTCCGGCTTCGGGACCAGCGCGGCCAGCCCGTCAGCGACCATGCGGTCAGCGCCCTCGGCGAGCTCCTCCGCCGGTTGGAACAGCGCCACGAACGTCCCGCGCCAGGACGGCGTCGATCCCGCGAGAAGACGCGCCGCCCCGAGCAGGCAGGCGACGTGGACGTCGTGACCGCAGGCGTGCATCACGGGCACTTCGTTCCCGGCACCTCCGTCGTGCGCACGGCGCTGGCATAGGGCAGCCCGGTCGCCTCCGCGACCGGCAGCGCGTCCATGTCGGCCCGCATCAGCACCACCGGCCCGTCGCCGTTGACGAGCACCCCGACGACGCCGGTGCCCCCAACGTTCTCGTGCACCACGAACCCCAGCTGCCGCAGCTCCGCCGCGACCACCCCCGCCGTGCGCGTCTCCTGATGGCCGAGCTCGGGATGCGCGTGCAGGTCCCGGTACAACCCCTCCTGCCACTCCCCGATCTCCGCCTGACCACGAAGGACCGCCTCGACGGCTGACGCAGCACTCATCCAGATCCTCCCCACCATGAGCGTCAAGTTCCTGGGTCCGTCCACGGCGGACAATCGCGCGCGTGACGGCGGCGACCAGCATCCCCCGCACGGCCTCGCGGTGCATGCCGTCTGCTCGCGATGGCTCCGCAACCGATGTCGCGCCGTCGCTGGCGTCGCGCGGGCCGCAACCCCGGTGATGATCCCGGCGGTTTCACCGGCGCGGCGCCGGCGCCGCCCTCGGCAACCTGGCACCGTGGCTCTGGTCCCCGCTGCCCTCGCCCTCACGCTGCCGCGCACCCGGTGAGGACTACGGCGCTCTGCCGCCGACGTCTGTGAGAACGCAGTCCGGAGGTGATTGCTGCGTTCTGACAGGCGGCCAGGGACTCGTCGATCCGCCTGCCGTCGGAACGGTCGCGGCGCACTCCACCATCCCGTATATGGACGCCCACCTCTTGACAGTCCTACTCCCCTCTGCGAGTCTGCCAAAACGATTCGGCAACGAGGGCGATCCCACGGAGGTCTCGATGAAGAGAGTTCGGCAGGTCGGCACGACCGTCATGGTCACGGCCACCGCCTCGATCCTGGCGGCATGCGGCGGGAGCGGTGGCACCGACGGCGGCGACGCCTCCAGCACCGGAGAGGTCACCGTCTGGGCTCACCAGGGGCAGGAGTCGGAGGTCCAGGCCCTCGAGGAGATCATCGAGGACTTCAACACCTCTCAGCAGGAGTACACCGCGACGCTGCAGTTCGTCCCTGAGGCTGACTACACGAGCACCCTGACCACCACGGACCCGGGCGAGCTGCCGGACGTCCTGGAGTACGACGGGCCGATGATGGCCTCACTGGTCCACGCCGGCAAGCTCGCCCCGGTCGGCGACCTGGTGGCCCCCGAGACACTCAAGAACCAGACGGCGTCCGTGCTCGCCCAAAACACCTTCCCCGGCGACTCGAAGGTCTACGGCATCTCCCAGTTCGACGCGTCGCTGGGGATTTACGGCAACAGGGAGCTTCTCGACGCCGCCGGCGTGGACTACCCCGAGGGCCTCGACGACGCCTGGACCGCCGAGGAGTTCGAGGCCGCGCTGAAGTCCCTCCAGGCGTCGGACCCGGACGGGCAGGTGCTCGACATCAAGGAGAACTACGGCGCCGAGTGGCCGACCTACGGCTTCCTCCCCGTGCTCTGGTCCGCGGGCGAGCGGCTCGTCGAGGACGGCCAGGCGGACGGTCACCTCAACAGCGCCTCCGCCGTCGCAGCGGTCGAGCGGTTCGCGGCCTGGCGGCCCTTCGTGGACCCGAACACCGACGACGCGGCCTTCGTCGACGAGCGGGTCGCGCTGAGCTGGGTCGGGCACTGGGTGTACAACACCTACGCCGAGGCGCTGGGTGACAAGCTCGTCGTCCTGCCCCTGCCGGACTTCGGCCAGGGCCCCAAGAGCGGTCAGGGCTCATGGGCCTGGGGCGTGAACCCGGAGTCCGAGAACGCCGAGGGTGCCGCTGCGTTCCTCGATCACCTCGCCTCCGACGATGCGGTCACCACCATGACAATGGCGAACGCTGCGCCCCCGGCGACCACGAGCGCCGTTGGGGCCAGCGAGCTCTACGGCCCGGAGGGGCCGCTCGCGCTGTTCGCCGACTCCCTCGAGCGCACATGCGGAGACGGCGCCCTCAGCCCGGGTTGCGTGGCGGTGCCGCGCCCGGTCACGCCCGCCTACCCGGTCATCAGCCAGCAGTTCTCGGAGGCCTTCTTCGGGGCCTACGAGGGCGGCGACGCCCAGGAGCTGCTCGACAAGGCCGCCCGCACGATCGATCTGGATTACCAGGACAACGACGGCTACGGCCTCCGCTGAGCCGGCACCGGGGTGGGGAGGCGCTCGCCGCCCACCCCGGCCTGGGAAGGAGAACTGATGACAGTGGCACCAGCGCCCCGCACCCGCCGGCGCGCCGGCGGCCGACCGGACGCGGGGACCGGCTGGGCGATGTTCGCACCCGCCGGCGTCGCGCTCGCCGTGTTCGTCGTCGTGCCGTTCCTCTTGGCAGGCTGGCTCTCGCTGCACAACGTCCGCCTCGACACCCCGGCGCCGCCCAGCTGGATGGGGTTGGAGCAGTACCGCCGGATCCTGCTCGACCCGGACTTCAGCGCGGAGTTCTACCGCGGCCTGCTCAACAACACCGTCTTCGCCGCAGTGGTGGTCCCCCTCCAGACCGCGCTCGCCCTCGGCCTCGCCCTGCTGCTCAACCGTCCGCTGCGCGCGATGGCCTTCTTCCGCACGTTCTTCTTCATGCCGGTGGTCTTCCCGATGGCCCTTGTCGCGGTCGTGTGGAAGGCGATCTACTCCCGCGGTGAGCTCGGCATGCTGAACGCGGTGGTCGACACGCTCTCGCTGGGGCGACTGGGACCGTACGACTGGCTCGGTGATCCCCGCACGGCGCTTGCAGCGATCATCGTCATGTCCGTGTGGCAGGGCGCCGGCCTGCAGATGGTCATCATCCTCGCCGGCCTCCAGGGCATCCCCCAGCAGCTGTACGAGGCCGCGTCCCTGGACCGCGCCGGCCGGTGGCGGCAGTTCCGGCACGTCACCCTCCCGGGCCTGCGCAACACCCTCGTCTTCGTGGTGCTCGTGACGACGATCTTGTCCTTCCGGCTCTTCGACCAGATCTACATCATGACCCAGGGCGGGCCCCAGCAGTCGACGACCACGGTGATGTACCAGGCAGTGACCAGCGCGTTCGATGCGAACAACGTGGGGCGCGCGTCGGCCATCACGGTTCTGTTCTTCCTCATCGTGCTGTCAGTCGCGCTCCTGCAGCGCCGCCTTCTGAGAGAGGAACGTGAGGTGTCGTGACCGCCGGACGCCGCAGGAACCCGGTGCGGACCCTCCTCACCTACGTCGCGCTCACCGTGCTCGCCCTCGCCTTCGTCGCCCCCGTCGCCTACCTCGTCATCGGCAGCCTGAAGCCGTCGAACGAGGTGATCGACGGTCTGGCCGGGTTCGCGCCGGCGAACCTCTCCCTCGACAACTACAACGGCATGCTGGACCGTTTCGACAGCCCGGCGACGGGCTACTTCGGCGACTTCTACCTCACCTCGCTGCTGGTGACGTCGGTCGTCGTGCTCGTGGGCCTGCTGGTCAACTCCGCGGCTGCCTACGCCCTGGCCAGGCTGCGCTGGTGGGGGCGCGACCTCATGGTCGTGGGGGTGGTGGCGCTGACCATCCTGCCCTTCGAGGCGATCGCCGTGCCGCTCTTCTACCTGCTCAACGACCACCGCAACACGTACTACGTCCAGTTCCTGCCGTTCGTGGCGAGCGCGTTCTCCATCTACCTCTTCTATTCCTTTTTCGTCGGCCTCCCCAAGGAGCTCGAGGAGGCGGCACGGATCGACGGCGCGGGCCCGTGGCGCACCTTCTTCAGAATCGTGGTGCCGGTGTCCCGGCCCGTCTTCGCCACGGTCACGATCCTGACGTTCCTCACCACCTGGGGGTCGTTCTTGTGGCCCGTGATGATGATCGACCAGCCGCAGCGCCGTCCGCTCCCGCTCGCCATCTCGGTCTTCCAGGGCCAGCCGCCGTACGACTGGGGCCAGATCTTCGCCTTCGGCGTGCTGATGGTCCTCCCGGTGCTCGTGGTCTTCCTGCTCTTCCAGCGGTGGTTCGTCCAGAGCCTGGCGTCCTCGGGGCTGAAGGGATGACGGCGGCGCAGCGCGCGCACGGACGGCACGCCCGCGGAGAGGCGGGAACGACATGGCGCTGACGCTGACCGACAGGTGGCTCTGGGACTTCTGGTTCGCCGTGGACGGCGCGGACGTTCACGTGTTCTACCTCCAGGCGCCCCGCGCACTCGGAGACCCGGACCTGCGCCACCAGCACGCCACCATCGGGCACGCGGTCTCCCGGGACCTGCACCGGTGGCACGTGCTCCCTGATGCCCTCGGCCCGGGACCCCTCGGCGCCTTCGACGACCTCGCCACCTGGACGGGGAGCGTCGTCCGGGCCGGCGAGCGCTGGCATATGTTCTACACGGGCGTCTCCCGTGCCGAGCACGGCGCGGTGCAGCGGGTGGGTCGCGCGAGCTCACCGGACCTCCTCACCTGGACCCGGCACGGGCCCGTGCTCGAGGCGGACCCGCGCTGGTACGAGAAGCTCCACGGTGCCGTGCGCGAGGAGGCGTGGCGTGACCCGTGGGTGTGGTGGGACGAGCCGACCGACCGGTTCCACATGCTGCTCACCGCGCGTGCGGACCGCGGGCCTCTCGACGGCCGCGGCGTCATCGGGCACGCGACCTCCGCGGACCTCGAGCACTGGGAGGCGGGCCCGCCCGTGTCGAGCCCCGGCGAGTTCTTCCACCTCGAGGTTCCCCAGCTGGTCCACCTCGGCGGGCTCTGGCGGGTCCTGTACTGCGTGACCGCCGGCGAGCACAGCGCAGCACGCCTGTCGCGGCCGGGTGTCATCGCCCACGGCGGCACTCACTACCTCGTGGCCGAGGACCGGCTGGGCCCGTACCGGCTCGAGACCGACGAGTTCCTGGTGGGCGACGAGCGAGCGCGCCACTACGCCGGGCGCATGCTCGAGCACGACGGCCGGTGGCACTTCTTCGCGTGGGAGAACCTCGACGACGCCGGCGCGTTCGTCGGTGCCCTCAGCGACCCCATGCCTGTCCTCGTCTCGCCCGACGGCACGCTGAGGGTCGGGACACCTGCGCGCGGGCGTTGAACGCGATACTGCTGTCAGGCGAACGAGCCGACCACCGCACCAGGCAGGGGACGGACCGTGACAAGAGCGAGGATCAAGGAGGTCGCCGAGCTGGCGGGCGTTTCGCCGTCCACCGTCTCGGTGGTCCTCAACGATGTCCCCGGGGCGCGCGTGAAGACGGCCACCCGCGAGCGCGTTCAGGCAGCGGCGCGCGAGCTCGGCTACCTCCCCAACGGGCTGGCGCGCGGCCTTAGGACCCGCCGCTCCGGCATTCTCGCGCTGATCAGCGATGTCATCGCGACCACGCCGTACGCCGGCCAGCTCATCCAAGGGGCGCAGGAGGCAGCCTGGGAGGCCGGGTACCTCCTCATGCTGGTCGACACCGGCGGGGACAGCGAGCTCGAGCGCAGCGCCATCCGCGCCCTGCGCCAGCAGCAGGTGGCCGGTGTCCTCTACGCCACGATGTATCACCGGCACGTCGAGGTCCCGGAGCTGCTCACCGGGCTTCCCGTCGTCCTCCTCGACGCGCGCCCGGCCCGGGGATACGTGCCCGCCGTCGTCCCCGACGAGGAGGCCGGCGCGCGTACCGCCGTCGCCGCGCTGGCCGACCACGGCCACCGCCGCATCGGCTTCGTCCTCGACCGCAACGACGGGCCCGCGGTCACGGGCCGGCTGGCCGGCTACCGCGCTGAGCTGGACGCCCGGGGGCTCCCCCGGGACGACACGCTGGTGGTCCGCGCGACCTCCAGCTCTGCCGGCGGCCGGGAGGCGGTGGCGGCTCTCCTGGACCTGCCCCAGCCGCCCACGGCCGTCTTCGCGTTCAACGACGAGATGGCCGTCGGCGCCTACCACGCCGCCGAGGACCGGGGCCTGCGCATCCCCCGCGACCTCTCCGTCGTGGGGTTCGACGATCTTTACGTGGTCGCGCGGGAGATGCGGCCAGGGCTGACCACCGTCGCTTTGCCGCACCGCGCCATGGGCGCCGTCGCCGCCCGCAGTCTCCTGCGCCTGGTGAGCGACCCGGCCGCGGCCGTCCCACCCCTGCAGCTCGTCGACTGTCCGCTCGTGCGCCGCGGCTCGGTGGCGGAGGCACCGACCGCCGTGCCCGCGCAAGCCTGAGGCCTGCGCTGTGCCCGGCGGCGTCGCCACCCGGTCGGTCAAACCTGAAGGCAGTCGCCGGGCGGGGTGACCGGTCGTGCCAGTGAGGGCAAGACCGTCAGGCGCGCGAAGTCCTCGCCCAGGCAGCCCGGCTCACGCCCTGCCGCGGCCCGGGACGCGAGAACCCCGGCACGATGGTGCCGGGGTCCTCGGTGCTGAGCTGGGCTCAGAGCGGGCGGACGTTCTCCGCCTGCGGGCCCTTGGGGCCCTGCGTCGTGTCGAACTCGACCTTCTGGTTCTCGTCGAGCGAGCGGTAACCGCTCGACGTGATGGCCGAGTAGTGGACGAAGACGTCGGCGGTGTTGTCGTCGGGGGCGATGAAGCCGAACCCCTTCTCGGCGTTGAACCACTTGACGGTTCCGGTGGCCATGGCTACTCCTTCTTGAAGCTGTCAAACGACCGCGCCAGTCGGCGGCCGTTTGTCACGGTGAATCTATGTCTGCTCCATGAAGGAACCGCAAACCCGACCGAGACCGGGGACACACAAGACTTCGACACACTGCAACCCCAGTAACAGTACGGCATGTCAGCGCGTACCGCGACGCGGGCGACCGATTTGCCCACGGCCACCCAGGATCAGGCGGAGGTCTTGCGGATCGGGTCTAGGCGCTGACCCGTGACTTGAGACAGCGCGTCCGTGAGGAGCGCGACGAGCGCGTCCAGCTGCACGTCGGTCGAGGAGGACATCTCCTCGTCCGACCCGTCGAGCGCCCTGGCGGCGAGCCCCGCCTTGCTGTCGATCAGCTCCGCGATCCGCGCGTCGAGGGTCTGTGCGGCGATGATCCGCCACGCCGTGACCGGCTCCTCCTGCCCGATGCGGTGGATGCGGTCGATGGCCTGTGTCTGCTCCGCGTCGGTCCACGAGAGCTCCGCGAGCACCATGTTGGAGGCGACCTGCAGGTTGAGCCCGACCCCGGCGGCAGTCAGCGAGCAGACCGCGACGGCGACGTCAGGATCTTCTCTGAAGGCGTCGACATTCTTCTGCCGTGCCGACGCCGTCTGATCGCCACGAATCGACGCGAATCGAATCCCGCGCCGGGCGAAGGACTCCTCGGCGGTGTCCATCACGTCGATGTGCTTCGCGAAGAAGACGACCTTGCCGACACTGCGCGCGAGCTGTGCGGCGTAGTCGGCCGCGAGGCCTGCCTTCGCCTGGCCGATGCGTCGCATCATGCTGAAGACGTTCTCGTCGGACTTGGTGGTGGCCTTGTCGGCCCTCTCCCACCTGGCGACCTGACGCACGAGGTCATGGTCGATGCCCTCGACGACGACGTTGGTATGACGCGCCTCGAGCGCCTTCTCGTAGCGCGACACGAGGCGACGCGTGAGCGCGCGCTCGGCCGCGCGGATCGACCGCCCGGCCTCGTCGTCGAGCTCGACGGGCAGATCGGCGACGCGACGGGCCGGGATGTCGGCGGCCACGTCGATCTTGCGGCGACGAACGATCCCGCGGTCGATCACGCTGGTGCGTGCCGCGGCGTAGAAGGCGTGGTCGGCGGGAGTCAGGCCGGTCTCCTCAAGAGCCTCCATCAGCTCGCCGAGCGGCTTCTTGTCGTCGATCCAGCCCAGGAACTGCCAGATGGCGCGGAAGTCCTCGATGTCGTTGATCAGCGGGGTGCCGGTGAGGGCCATCAGCAGCGGACTCCCCGTGCGGGAGCGGATGCGCTCGGAGATCTGCAGCACGTGCTGGGAGCGCTGCGACTTCTTGTTCTTGATGTAGTGCGCCTCGTCGACCACCATGCCGCGGAACCCGAGGTCGCCGAGCCACCCCACGTGCCGGTCGAGCACCTCGTAGTTGATGATGACGATGTCCGCAAAGCCGTCGACCGTGTCACCGTCTCCGTGGATCACGGTCGCGCGACGGTGGGGTGTCCAGAGACCGGCTTCGCGTGCCCAGTTGGTCTTGACGACGTTCGGCACGACGACGAGCAACGGGTAGGCGTTCGCCGCCTGCGCGGCAAGCAGCGCCTGTGCCGTCTTGCCCAGACCGGGCTCATCGGCGAGCAGGAAGGTCCGGTGCCCCGCCGCGGCGGCAGCAACCATTCGCGCCTGGTGCGGCATCAGCTGGAGGCCGCTCGGTACGCGGACCGACGACGGCTCGGGCAGGTCCATGCAGGACGAGGACCCGCCGATCTCGAACGACCTGAACAGGGGCTCGAGCAGCTCCCAGCCGGCCAGGCGGCGCGGCTGAGCCCTCCGCCTGTCGACGGCCGAGAAGTCTGGTGCGAGGAAGGGGTTGGCGAGCTGCCGCGACACGACCGACTGTGGCACGACGCGGCGCGGAGGGGGCGCGGAAGTCGCGGGAGGCTCCGTCGCGACCTCGTCGGGGGCCACCTCGACGCCGATCTCATGCAGCAGCTCGCGCTTGAGCGACCTGGCACCGTCCGTGAGGACCGCGTCGGCGCCGAGCAGCGCCAGCAAGGACGTATCGCGGGCCGCAGTCTTCGCGAGGATGGTGGCGATGCCGTCGAGGCGCTTGAGCTGCTCGCCGCGCCGGGCTTCACCGATGGTCGTGTCCGCCTTCAGCCGGGCACGCTCCTCGCGCACCAGCAGCGCGACGACCTGGAACTTCGTGCGTACCGAAGGCGCCTTTCGACCGCGCTGCACGGCCGCCTCGACCTCCCGCGCGACCCGGGCGAGCACCGGCATGATGCCGTCGTCGTCGTGGTTGCGGGCCCGTCGCTGATTGCGTGGAGCGGTACTGCGCGCGCCCGACTGGCGCTGGGCTCCTCGAGCCACAGAGTCCTCCTCTAGCGTTTCCGACCGGTCACCACGGCGGGGACAAACCCGCGCACAGCCCCGCGGCCCGGCCGCTGGACGTCGATGGAAGCGGGCCTGACTTGGCCCTCCGGGACGTGAGCCGGCCTCGCGGATCTACGTAGAGATCGACGCGTCGCACTCGAACGGCCCGCCCACCGTGGAACCTCCGACCCCTCGCACGAGGGCCGATCACCGATCTCAGCGCACGGCTCGTCGTCGCGAGCGGTCCGTGATGGGAGTCGGTGAGGTTCTCATGCTACCGCCTGTCTCAGGTGCAGGGCACGGCCATCTCCACGACCCCTGCGGCCGCGAGACCACGAGGACCACGAGGATTGCGAGGATTGCATGGATTACGAGAACCAGCATCGCCGTGGTTCCAGCCGCCATCGAGGGCACCACTGCGAGAACCCCCGCTTGTGCGGTCTGGGCGTCTGCCGGATCATTCCTGCGACGGAGATCCAGACGGCATCATGCCCAGCGGACGCGCACGAAGGAGTGCGGAGTGCTGATCACCGAACGGACACCGACGAGCCAGGCGCTGAAGGAAACTCGGGTCATCGCCATCCTCCGCGCCGTGGACGCAGCGCGCGCCGGGGACGTCGTCGGGGTCCTCGTCGAGAACGGCATCCGCTGCCTCGAGCTGACGCTGACCACCCGCGGCGCCCTCGACGTCGTCCAGACTCTCGCCCGGAACCTGCCGAACGGCATCGACCTCGGCGTCGGCACGGTACTCACCGTCGAGGACGTCCAGCGCTGCGCCGACGCCGGCGCCCGGTTCGTCGTCTCGCCCACCGTGGTCCCTGAGGTCGTCGCGGCCGCCTCCGCGCGCGGGCTCGCCGCCTACCCCGGCGCCCTCTCCCCCACCGAGATCCAGCTCGCCTGGGAGGCCGGCGCGAGCGCGGTCAAGCTCTTCCCGGGCGGCGCCCTCGGCCCGGGCTACCTCAAGGCGATCCGCGCCCCGCTACCGGACATCCCGATCATCCCGACCGGCGGCATCGACATCGCCTCCGTCCGCGCGTGGCTGGACGCCGGCGCCTACGCCGTCGGCCTCGGTAGCCCGCTCATCGGGAGAGCCCTCGACGGCGACGGCGACCTCAGCGCCCTCGCCGAGCGTGCCCGCGCCGTGCTCACCGAGGCGGCAGCATGACGGAAAGGGCGGCCGGGCTCGTCACGCTCGGGGAGACCCTCGGGCTCCTCGTGGCGGACGACGTCGGACCGCTCTCCCTGGCCCGCCACATGACCCTGTCCATGGGAGGGGCGGAGTCCAACGTCGCCATCGGCGTCGCACGACTCGGGATCCCCGCCACGTGGATCGGCCGCCTCGGCCGGGACCCGGTCGGGGACCTCGTGGAGCGGCAGCTGCTCGCCGAGGGCGTGCACTGCCTCGCGACCCGGGACCCGGCGCCCACCGCGCTCATGCTGCGCGAGCGACGCACGTCCACCACGGCCAACGTCATCTATTACCGCCGCGGCAGCGCCGGCTCGCACCTGGCCCCGGAGGACCTTCCCGACGGCGTCATCGAGGGCGCCGCCGTCCTCCACCTCACGGGGATCACTCCGGCGCTCGGCCCGCGACCTGCGGCCGCCGTCAGGGAGGCGCTGCGCCGTGCCAGGGAAGGCGGGGTGCCAGTCTCGCTGGATCTCAACTACCGCTCCCGGCTGTGGGACGCCGCCACGGCGGCCCCGGTGTTCCGCGAGCACGTCGCGGCCGCCGACATAGTCTTCGCTGGCGACGACGAGGCCCGGATCGCCCTCGGCGAGGACTTCGCCGAGGCCGGGCCGGACCGGCTCGCCGCAGGGCTGAAGGAGCTGGGCCCCCGGGAGGTCGTCATCAAGCTCGGCCGGCGCGGAGCGACCGCCCTGCTCGACGGTGAGCTCATGGAGGCCCCACCCGTGCCGGTGCAGGCCGTGGACAGCGTCGGAGCCGGGGACGCGTTCGTGGCCGGCTACCTCGCCTACCGCGTCCTCGGCGCCGACCCCGCCGAACGACTGCGCATCACCGCGATCACCGGCGCCTTCGCCGTCACCGCGCCCGGCGACTGGGAGGCGTTCCCCCGGCCGCACGAGCTCACCCTGCTCACCGCCCAGGAGGACGTCCAACGCTGACCGCCGCCTCCTCGGCGGCTCCCTCGGTTCTTCCGACATCCCAGGAAGGCAGCTCTGAGATGGCCATCGACGAATCGCTCCGCTCGTTCCCCACCAAGTACCTTCCCTACCCGCAGCTCCGCGATCTGCCGGCTCCCCCGGCGAACCAGTGGAAGTTCGTGGGACCAGGCATCGTGGCCGCCGGCGTCGGTATGGCCAGCGGCGAGTTCATCCTCTTCCCCTACATCGCGTCGCAGGTGGGTCTGGCCTTCGTGTGGGCGGCGCTGGTGGGGCTGATCACCCAGTACTTCCTCAACATGGAGATCGAGCGCTACACGCTCGCGACCGGCGAGACCATCCTCACCGGGTTCAGCCGCATGTGGCGCCACTGGGGGCTCGTCTTCGCCATCGGCGCCTACTTCGCCAACATCTGGCCCGCGTGGGCGACGAGCTCGGCCACCCTCATCACCTACATCTTCGGCGGCAGCGTCGAGATCATCGCGATCGTCATCCTCCTGCTGGTCGGCGCGATCCTCACCCTGGCACCGATCGTCTACAACGCCCTCGAACGGGCGCAGATGATCAAGGTCGCCGCGCTCCTCATCCTCATCGTCGTCGGCGCCCTGCTCGCCATCGGTCCGGCGTGGCGGGACGTGCCCACCATCGTGACGGAGCCGCAGTTCCCCGCCGCGACCCTCGGCTTCGCCCTCCTCATGAGCGCGATGGCGTTCGCCGGCGCCGGTGGCGGTCAGAACCTCTGCCAGAGCAACTGGATCCGGGACAAGGGGTTCGGCATGGGGGCCTACGTGCCGAAGATCGTCTCCCCCATCACGGGCCAGCCCGAGGCCCGCGGCCGCGTCGGGTTCATCTTCCGACCCACGCCGGAGAACCTGGCGAACTGGCGCGGATGGTGGCGCTTCGCCAACAAGGAGCAGCTGCTCACCTTCGTGCTCATCTCGTTCCTGTCCATCATGTTCATGTCGATGCTCGCCTACGCCACCGTCTTCGGCCGCGAGGGGCTGGCGTCGGACATCTCCTTCCTCGAGGTCGAGGGCAACGTGCTGATGGACCGGGTGGGCACCTGGTTCGGCTACTTCTTCTGGGTGATCGGCGCCATCGCCCTGTTCATGGCGGCGCTCGGCATCGTCGACTACACCAGCCGGCTCGCGGCCGACGTGCTCAAGACGGCGTACCTGCCCAACGTCTCCGAGTCCAAGCTCTACGCGGGCCTCGTCTGGGGCCTGTGCCTCATCGGCATCATCGTCATCGCTGTCGGGCTGGGCCAGCCGCTGCTCCTCATCGTCATCGCGGCGGTCACCGGCGGCACGATGATGTTCGTCTACTCGATGCTGCTGCTCGTCACCAACCGCAAGATGCTGCCCAAGCCGATCCGCATCAGCGGGTTCCGGGCCGGCACGATGATCTGGTCCTTCCTGCTCTTCGGCGTGCTCGCGTTCCTCGCCTTCCAGCAGCAGATCTCGAACCTTCTCGGCGGCGGGGCCTGAGGCAGCCATGCGGATCGTCATCACGGACTGCGACCACCCCGACGTCGACATCGAGCGCCGCGCCGCCGCCGACGGCGGCGTCGAACTCCGGCTCGAGCAGTGCCGGACCGAGGACGACGTCGTCGCCCGGTGCGCCGACGCGGACGGGCTGCTCGTCCAGTACGCGCCGATCACCGGGCGGGTGCTCGATGCGCTGCCCGGGCTCAAGGTGGTGAGCCGCTACGGCGTCGGGGTCGACACGGTCGACGTCGCGGCGGCGAGCCGGCGCGGGGTGGTGGTGGCGAACGTCCCGGACTACGGCACCGAGGAGGTGAGCGACCACGCCGTCGCCCTGCTGCTCACGCTGGCGCGGGCGACGGCGTGGTACGACGCCTCGGTCAAGGCCGGCTCCTGGGACGCCGCGCTGCAGCGACCGCTGCACCGCATCCAAGGGAGCGTGCTCGGGGTCGTCGGGTTCGGGGCCATCGGCCGCGTCGTGGCCCGCAAGGCCCGCGGGCTCGGGTACGAGGTCATCGCCCACGAGGTGACGGCGGACCCCGGCACGACCGCCGACGACGGCACGCCGTTCGTCACCCTGGCGGACCTCCTCGCCCGGTCCCACGCGGTGAGCCTGCACGTCCCCTACCTGCCGGCCACCCATCACCTCCTCGACGAGCGGCGGCTCCGGCTCATGCGGCCGGAGGCGCTGCTGGTCAACACCGCCCGGGGCGGGCTCATCGACATCCAGGCCCTGATGCGGGTGCTGGACTCGGGGCTCCTGCGCGGGGTGGCGCTGGACGTGCTCGAGTCAGAGCCGCCCGACAGGTCCGACCCCGTGCTGCGCCACCCCCGGGTGGTGGTGACCCCGCACGCCGGCTGGTACTCCGAGGAGTCGATGGGCACCCTGAAGGCCCGCTGCGTGCGCAACGCACTCGACGCCCTGGCCGGGCGGCCGGTCGCGTACGCGGTGACCCCGTGAGGATCACGTCCCTGACGACCTACGTGGTGCCCCCGCGGTGGCTGTTCCTCAAGGTGGAGACGGACACGGGCATCACCGGATGGGGCGAGCCGGTGCTCGAGGGCCGGGCGGCCACGGTGGCCACGGCGGTCGAGGAGCTGGCCGACTACCTCGTCGGCATGGACCCGCTCCGCATCGAGGACCACTGGACGGTCCTCTACCGCGGCGGGTTCTACCGTGGCGGCCCGGTCCTGATGAGCGCCCTGGCCGGGATCGACCAGGCGCTGTGGGACATCGCCGGCAAGCACCACGGCGTGCCGGTCCACGAGCTGCTCGGCGGCCGCGTGCGCGACCGCATCAAGGTCTACTCGTGGATCGGCGGGGACCGGCCCGGCGAGACGGCGCGCGCCGCCCGGGCCGCCGTCGGGCGCGGCTTCCACGCGGTCAAGATGAACGGCACCGCAGAGCTGCAGTACGTCGACACCTGGGAGAAGGTCGAGAAGTGCGTCGCGAGCGTGGCGGCCGTGCGGGACGCCGTGGGGCCGCACGTGGGGATCGGGGTGGACTTCCACGGCCGGGTGCACCGGCCGATGGCCAAGGTCCTGCTGAAGGAGCTGGAGCCCTTCCACCTGATGTTCGTCGAGGAGCCGGTGCTCAGCGAGCACGTGCCGGCGGTCGTCGACGTGCTGCGCTCGGCACCGATGCCCATCGCCCTGGGCGAGCGGCTCTACTCGCGCTGGGACTTCCGGGATCTGCTCGCCTCCGGTGCTGTCGACGTAGCCCAGCCGGACCCCTCGCACGCCGGCGGCATCACGGAGACCCGCAAGATCGCCACACTGGCCGAGGCGTACGACGTCGCGCTGGCCCTGCACTGCCCGCTCGGGCCCATCGCGCTGGCCGCCTGCCTGCAGCTCGACGCCGTCAGCTACAACGCCTTCATCCAGGAGCAGAGCCTCGGGATCCACTACAACGTCGGCAACGACCTGCTGGACTACGTCCTGGAGCCCACGGCGTTCACCTACGACCACGGCTGGGTGACCATCCCCTCCGGGTCGGGGCTGGGCATCGAGGTCGACGAGAACTACGTACGCGAGCGCGCCGCCGCCGGGCACCGGTGGCGCAACCCCATATGGCGGCATGACGACGGCTCCCTCGCGGAATGGTGAGTGATGGTCCCACCGCCGGCCGCTCGAGGAGCTCAACGCGAGCCGGCGCCCGCCCCTGCAGCCAGATGGCCGGCGTCTTCCGCCGTCCTCCCTGCCAGGATCAGGCGGCCGCCGCCAGGGGATCAAGGTCAAGCGCCGCCACAGAGTGGTGTATCGGTAGCCCGGTGAGCGTGTCGTCGTCGACGAGTGCGGTCACCGCGTGATCCTGCGTCCGCCTACGGAAAGGTTCGCGGGTTCGATTGCCGCTGCGGGCACGCCGCCGGCTCGAGCCCTCCCTGCCGGTCCCGCAATCACGTTTTCGATCCGCCCGTCAGCGCACCCCCGCTTCGGGGCTACGCCCGGAGGCCCGCCCTTTCCACACCGCGTAGCCGGCCCAGCACAGGCCGAGGGCGAAGAGAGGCACGCCGAGGAAGAAGCCCCACTCCGTGGTGGTCGGCTCGTCCTCGAAGAACGCCCCGGTGGCCATGTCGATCGCGATCGCGGCAAGCAGCCCCACCAGCATGAGCACGGCCGACCCGGCCGGCAGCACTTTGCCCTTGATGATGCCGATGGCGAACAGGATCACCCCCAGCACGAAGGCGGCGAAGCCGACCATCCAGGCCACGTCCACCACGGCGGGGCCCGCCTCGGGTAGGCCGCCCACCGCCTCCCACACGAGAAACGCAAGGCCCAGCAGCACGATGACGGCGGCGCCCAGAACGACGAGCCATGCACCCACCCTTCCCGGTGCGCCGTCGGCCGGCGCCTGATAGCGGTGGATGCCTCGGATTCCGAGGATCATGCCGAGGAAGCCGAGCAGCACCGCTACCCAGAGCCAGTCGACGACGGCGCTGCCCACGGACCCGACGATCATGAGGATCCCGGCTATCAGAGCGGCGAGGCCGGCCCTCCGGTGACGCTCGCGCTTTCCTGTCGTCACAGCCGACGTGTCCATCGTGGCCACCCACCGATCGTGCCGGTTCGTGGCCCAAGCGTACGCGCGCCGCCCGCGGTGGTACCAGGCTGAGGGCACGCGGCGGACGGCGCCCCGCAGCACGCATGCCTTCGGCCTGCGGCGCGTGCCGTGGCGGCGGTCGCCCTACGGGCGGGTGCGCCTGCCGTCAGCCGCCCTTCGCGACCCTGGTCGTCGTGCCGTCGGAGTCGCCGTCGGAGTCGTTGTTCTGGCCCGGCTCGGAGGCCAGCGTCTCGTGCGACAGGCCGTCGACCCTGAAGGTCAGCGGCTCCGTGCTCCTGGGCACGCGCCGCACGACACCGAGCACGTGCCGTCCGCTCCGGTGGTGCAGGAGACGGCGGTGCCGGTGGTGGTCCACGTGCCCTGGACGTTCACGCCGCCGGTGCCGGCTCCGGTGGCGTCGACGACGGCGATGATGACCGACGCTCCCGCCCCGCCGGCCCTGGGCGGTGCCCTCGAGGTCACCGACGTGGACGGAGCCGGTCGTCCCAGAGCTGTCCGGCGGCGCCGCCATGTTGCCGGCCACCCGTTCCCGGACGGCGGGAAGCGGGTCGTAGAGGCGCTCGCCCGGGCACTCGGTGGCCGTGTAGTCGCGGTGCCCAGCCCGGACCCTCTAACTGATGGTCCGGGCTGTGTGTCGGGGATGTCTTGCGACATCACAACGTCGGCTGGCGAGATTTGAGCCCACGCCCCCTCGCCCCAGATCAAGGCACCCTTTCGGGACGAGATGCGACCATCAGACACATGAACGTCGACACCGGTGACCCCTGCGCACCAAGGGCGTGCCGTAAGTCAGACGGGCCACGCCTCCTGCCGCCAGGCGGCGTCCCAGAACATCCATTCGTACTGGGCAGCGCGCCGGAACGCCGTGTACATGCGGCCACGCACCGTCGGCCCGGCGTGGTTGGCGAGCCTGTCCACGATCTGCCGCGCGGTGCGCGTCGACTCGGCGAAGGCCGGGTCCCCGTACGTCCCGATCCAGTCCCCGTAGGGGTGAGTGGCCAGATCCTGGACACGGCCCTTCAGCCGGGTGCCCACGTCCTCGTAGATCCAGAAGCACGGCAGGACCGCCGCCGCCACCTCGGGGTAGCGGCCCCCCGCGGTCAGGGACAGCAGGTAGGAGGTGTACGCGGTGCACGTCGGCGACTTCTCCGTTCCCGTCAGGTCTGCGACGTGGGCAGCGTGCAGCTCCCGTTCCACCAGCACGGTGTTGCTCGCGCTGGACGACCAGAAGAGGAGCTCGGCGACGTCGACGGCCTGGCTGGCGCACGCCGACAGGACGCGCCCGTAGTCGGCGAGGTAGTGCGCGTCCTGCGCCATGTAGTAGGCGAACGTCTCCCGCGGGAGCGTGCCCTCCTCGAGGCCGAGAAGGAAGGGCAGGCGGTCGATCGCCTCCCGGATGGGCGCGGTGCGCTCCCAGGCCGTGTCGCTGAACGGCGCGCCCCGGTCCGGGCCGGCTCCTGCCTCGGTGGGGAGCGGGGTGCGTGCGGTCATCGGCTTCTCCAGAGGTCGTAGAAGTGGTGGACGGGCCCTGCACCGGTGCCGATGTCCAGCGTGTCAGCGGCGGCCAGGGCGCCGGTCAGCCACGATTTCGCCTCCGAGGCGGCCTCCTCCCACGAGCCCGACTGCGGAGCCAGGGCGGCGAGGGCGGAGGACAGGGAGCAGCCGGTGCCGTGGGTGTTGCGGGTCGGCACCCGTGTGACGCGCAGCAGCCGCTCGCCGTGGTCGTCGAGCCACAGGTCGGTGGCGTCCGCGCCCGTGAGGTGGCCGCCCTTGAGAAGCACGCGGCGGGCGCCCAGCTCGCGCAGGGCGTGGGCCTGCGCACGCATGGTGACCTCGTCCGTCGCCTGGTCCTGCCCGAGCAGGACCGCGGCCTCCGGCAGGTTGGGGGTGATCACCGAGGCATGGGGCAGGAGGCGGCGCATCGCGGCCACCGCGCCGTCGTCCAGGAGCCGGGATCCGCTGGTCGAGACCATGACCGGGTCCAGGACGACCGCGGGCCGGTTCGTCCGTTCGGCGAGGAATGCGGTGACGGCCTCCACCGTGGGGGCGGTCGAGAGCATGCCGATCTTGATGGCGTCGACGGGCACGTCCGCCATGAGGGTGTCCAGCTGTTCGCGGACGAAGTCTGGTGGGACGGTGTGGACGCCGGTGACGCCGCGGGTGCTCTGGGCGGTCAGGGCGGTGATCACGGCGGTGCCGTACGCGCCCAGCGCGGAGAACGTCTTCAGGTCCGCCTGGATCCCCGCGCCGCCGGAGGGGTCCGAGCCGGCGATGGTCAGCGCGACGGGGGGTCTGCTCATCGCCCCTCCCACGCCCGGCGGAGCCTGGCCGCGGCGGCGGCCGGGTCGCCCTGCCCGCAGATGGCGCTGACGACGGCGATCCCGGCGGCGCCCGTGCCGCGCAGCAGGGCGGCGCGCTCGGCGGTGATGCCGCCGATGGCCACGCACGGCCACGGGCTGGCCGCGCTGATGTCGCGCACCCGCTCCACGCCGCCGGGCGAGGCGTGGTCGGGCTTGGTCGCCGTGGCCCACACCGGCCCCACGCCGAGGTAGTCCACGACCTCGGGGCCGTGCTCCAGGGCGACCGCCACGTGGTCGGGCTGCTGCACCGACAGGCCCAGCAGGCATGTCTCGCCGAGGAGGGCACGCGCCTCGTTGATGCCGAGATCTCCCTGGCCGACGTGCGCGCCGTCAGCGCCGATCTCCTCGACGAGGTGCACCCGATCGTTGACGAGCAGGGGCACGCAGGTTCCGGCCAGCGCGGCGCGCACCTCCCGGCCGAGGGCGACGAGCTCGGCGTCGGTGGCGCCGGGGTCTCGCAGCTGGACGGCGGTGACCCCGGCGGCGACCGCGGCGGCGACCGTGCCGGGGACTCCGACGTCCGCACACAGGGCGGTGTCGGTGACGAGGTAGAGGGACAGGTCCAGCGGGGCGCGTGCGGGCGCTGGCCGGCCCGCGGTGGTGGCGATCATGTTCGGTCAGGAGAGGCGGGCGCGGTCGGTCAGGTCCGCGGGGGTGAGCATGGCGATCGCGTCGAGCAGCGCGACGGCGAAGCTGCCCGGGCCGCCGCTGTGCCCGGCGGCGGCCTCGGCGGCCACCGTCAGGGTTGCCGTGGCCGCCGTCGCGGCGAGCAGGGGGTCCTCCACGACGCCGGCGAACGCGGCCATGAGGGCGCCGAGGGCGCAGCCGGCGCCGGTGACCTGGGTGAGCAGCACGGTGCCGTTGCCCACCCGTACCACCCGCCCGCCGTCGGTGAGGTGGTCGACCGCGCCGCTGACCGCGACCACGGTGCCGCGCGCACGGGCCAGCTCCCGGGCGGCGGGCAGCGCCGCCTCCGGGGTGTGGGCGCTGTCGGCCCCCTTGCCGCCCTGCCCGCCAGCGAGGCCGAGGATCTCCGAGGCGTTGCCGCGGACGACGGCGGGGGTCGACTCGGACAGCAGGTCCAGCGCGATGCGCGTGCGCCAGGCGAGGCCTCCCGCGCCGACGGGGTCGAGCACCCACGGGGTGCCCGCGCCGGCCGCGCCCGCCACCGCCTGGGCCATCGCGGCGGCCGTGTCGTCCTGGGGGGTGCCGAGGTTGACGAGCACGCCGTCGGCGACGGCGGCGAAGGCGGCGGCCTCGTGGCGGGTGTCGACCATGGCGGGGCTCACCCCCGCGGCGAGCAGGACGTTGGCCGTCCACTGCGCCACGACGATGTTGGTCAGGCACTGCACCAGAGGCTGCCTCTCGCGAAGGCGTGCCAGGGCGGCGCCCAGGTGCTCGGGCGCGATGGCGCCGCCGGACTGGTGGGACAGGTCGGTGCTGGAAGGTGCGGACATCCGCGACGTTCCCTTCGCTAGTACGAACTAGATCAGGTTCAACGGGTGTGTTCTCAGCCGTGCGTCCGCACGGCACCCCGCGTCGGCGGCTACCTTACCCCGCCGTCCGGTGCGACCAGCCGGTCGGGCGCGGGCCGGCCGCGCGGTGCAGGGTCCGACGCGCAAGAGATGCGACAGGGGTGCGCCGCCGCCATGACGGTAGGCGCTGAGGATGCGGAGCACCGAAGACCCCGAGGATGTCCTGCACGAGGTCTTCGGGCTGCGCGCCACCATCGTTCCCGACTCCGTCCCGGACGCCCGCTCGTCGTCCCGATCGGCAGATGGCACGTCCACGCGCACCTGCATGGCGCGCAGGCCGCGCACATGGCGGCCGAACGGTCCCGGTGACGGCCACGGCCAGCCCGCGGTCCTGCCCACAACAGTCTCGAAGCACGGCGAGCCAGTGGTCTCTAGATCATGAGGCGCAAGGCTAAGAGCGCGGTCTCATGTCCTTGGTCCTCAGACGCCGGCGGATCCCTCAAAACAGTTCGAAGTCGCTCGGCCCGGCGGCCAGGGATGGGCGCGGCAGCCGCACCTCGGGCAGGTAGCACTTCGGTGTCCGCAAGTAGCGCCTCGAACCCAGCTTCGTGCCCGGTCGCTGGGGCTGAGTGACGCCATGGCTCTGCCGAGAACTGTGGGCCGCCCCGAGGAGGCCGTCGGGGTTCTGCCTGACCGGCTCGCGTTCCGGCGCGGCGAGGTGACCAGTTAAGTCCACATACCGGCACCCGGGCCGCAGGTCATTTGTTGCTCAGCGGTTTCCTAGGTCCTGCCCCCAGCGCAGCACGGTGGGCCGCTGGAAGTCGCTCATCTCGATGACGATGTCGGAACGGGACATTGGACCCACCGCGTCGGCGTAGATCCGCAGGGCCGGCAGATACCGCTCGGTGTAGCGGGCCTCGATCGCCGCGTCGGGTTCCTCGAGCGTGGACGTGAGCGCCAAGATGCGCTGCACCGTCACCTCCTCGGGCACGGTGAGGTAGACGGTCACGTCCCACAGGTCGGCGAGCTCGGGCCGCTGAAGGGTCATGCCGTCAACGAGCAAGACGGAGCCGCGTGCATCGAATCCCGGCGCCCCGGCGGCGATGGACCGAATCCGCTCCCAGTCACAGATGTGCCCGTAAAGCCAGCGCGGGTCGGCCGCCTGCTCAGAGCGACGGATCGAGACCGGTATCAGCAAATGGTCGGCACTGAACCGGTGCACCTCGGCCTTGTCGCCCAGCAGCGGCCTGAGCGCATCGTCGAGGTCACGCGAGAACGTCGTCTTCCCGGCGCCATCCGGCCCGTCGATCGCCACCTTGAGCATGCCGTCGCCGGCGCGCCCCGCGAGCTCTCTTGCGAGCCTGCCCACGATCTGGCGGCGGGGAGTGGACGTCGTCGTCTCCATGCGGGTGATGCTAGGGCGACGGCGCCCGCTTCCCGACAATCATTCGCCACTGTCTCGCACCGTGGAAAATTGCGGACGTCGTCCCCATCATCCGGGACGGGCGCAGCGAAGTCGTGCCAGCCCAGCACGAGGCGGGCAGATCCATCAGCGCCACAGCAGGCAGACGAGCATGGCCGGCTCAGCGGACCTCACGCGATCAGCCCACGCGCCCAAGCGCGGCTCTCCGCGCAAGTCGTCACTAGGGCGCCGTGTAGGCATCCCCCTCGGCTCCTCCGCGGCGGGGAACCCGGCCGGGAGGACTTCTGCCGCCGGTCGTCCCGACGGCCGCAGCCCGGGGTCCGGGCCGCCAGGCTTGCTGCAGAACGGGCTCCCGCCGCAAGTGCTTGATGGCGGTGCTGGCTAGCTACCGGAGTACCTGGCGCGCGAGACGCTGAAGCTGCGGACACCGCTTCTTCACGCGCCCCTCCGGCCCTGGCCCCTGCGGCGGCATCCGAACTGAGGCCTCGAAGACCCGGCGTATGCCCGCTCGACCCTCCGTCGCCGTTCGCGTTCAGGGCTCGGGCCGTCGGGGTGTCACCAGGCCACTCTCGTAGGCGATGACGATGAGCTGGGCCCGATCCCGTGCGCCGAGCTTCATGAGGAGCCTGCTGACGTGGGTCTTCACGGTCGCGGGGGTGACGTAGATGCGCTCGGCGATCTCGGTGTTGGACCAGCCGCGGGCGATGAGCGTGAGGACCTCTACCGCCCGCTCGGTCAGCCCGGTCAGCACAGGTGGGGCAGTGACGTGCGGGTCGGGACGGGCGACGAACTCCTCGATCAGGCGCCGCATCACGCGGGGAGACAGGAGCGCCTCGCCGGCCGCGACGGTGCGGATGCCGGCGAGCAGGTCGGCCGGCGGGGTGTCCTTGAGCAGGAAGCCGCTGGCGCCGAGCCGCAGCGCACCGAAGACGTACTCGTCGAGCTCGAAGGTGGTCAGCACGAGCACCTTCGTGCTGACCTCGGGTCGGGCCCCGAGGATTCGCCCGGTGGCCTCGATCCCGTCCATCACGGGCATCCGGATGTCCATGAGGACGACGTCCGGGCGCTGGCGCAAGACCATGTCGACCGCCTCCGCCCCGTGGGCCGCCTCGCCCACCACCTCCAGGTCGGGTGCGGAGTCCACCAGCACACGGAATCCCCCGCGCACGAGGGCCTGGTCATCGGCGACGACGACCCGGATCACCTGGCACTCACGCCGAGCGGCACGCGTGCAAGCACGCGGAACCCGCCGCCGGGCACCGGACCCGCGAACAGCTCCCCGCCGAGGACGGCGACCCGCTCACGCATCCCGATCAGGCCCTGGCCGCTGCCGACGTGCCTGACGGCCGCTCCCAACCGCGGATCGGCCGAGCCCGGGACGTGCGCCGTCGTGGCGGGGGGCCGGGGTGTCGTACCTGCACCTGCTCGCGCGCCGTTCGCGACGGCGGCGGGCGGCGCGCCGGCCGGCACGGGGGCGCCATCGCCGGCAGGGGCAGCGCCGTCGCGTGCCGGGGCAGCATCCTGCTCGGCTGAGCGAGCGCCGTCACCGGCCGGCCGAGCCCCGTCGTCGGTCACCTCGACCCGCAGCTCGTCACCGGAGAAGTCCAGGACCACCCGAGCGGTCCGCCCGCCGTGCTTGATGGTGTTTGTCAGCGCCTCCTGGACGATCCGGTACACCGACACGTCCACGCCGGCCGGGAGCTCGCGCGGGGTTCCGCGGATCGCGAGAGTGGCGGTCACGCCGCCGTCGCCGGCCGCCGCGATCAGGTCGGGGACGTCGTCGACGCCGTGGCCCGGACCGAGGGAGGCGTCGGGCTCGCCCTCGTCCCGCAGGACGCCGAGCATCCTGCGCATCTCCACCAGTGCGATCCGGGTCGTCGTCTCGATGGCCGCCAGCGCGCGCTTCGCCTCCGCGGGCTGGGTGTCGATGACGTGATGCCCCATCCCCGCCTGCACCGCGATGACGCTCATCGCGTGCGCGACGGCGTCGTGCAGCTCGCGATGCGCAGCCGCTCCGTGGTCACGGCCTGGCGGGCCCGCTCGTCTCGCTGGCGCTCCAGCAGCGCGCGTTCGCGTTCGAGCAGCTCGGTGCGCTCCTGAGCGCCGACCAGCGCACCCGCCGGAGTCTCCAGTTCTCGCCGAGCAGGTACGCGACGACGGTCATCAGCGTGGTGGCGACCCAGTCCGACGGGTTCGCCACCGACGCCGGCTGCGCCGACAGAGAGGCCATCATCACCGCGACGGTCGCGGCGAAGGCGATGAGGGCGCGGCGGCGGTCGCTGTGCAGGGCGACGCCGAGCAGCAGCACGAACGCGTTGATTCCCGGGTACGCCGGAAAGTGCAGCAGCGAATAGACGAACACCGCGGAGAGCCCCACGGCCAGGGCGCTCATCGGGAAGATCCGGTGCACCGCGTACGGCAGCGTCATGGCGACCGCCAGCGCGGCGCTCCCGGGTCCGTCCGGCCGCTGGCCCGCGCGGCTGGTGGCCCTCGCCACCGGGACCTACCACGCCCCCGACGGCGGCTGGACAGCCGAGGCGATCAGCTACGTCGTCATGGGCCTGCTCGTCCTCGGCATCGCCGGGAACCTGGCCGAGGAGATGGCGTGGGGCGGCTTCGTCCAGACCCGCCTGATGGACCGCCACGGCATGTTCGCCGGGTCGATGCCCACCGCCATCCCGTTCGCCCTCGTCCACCTGCCGCTGGCGTTCGCCGAGCAGGACCTCTCGGCCATCTCGTGGAGCGAGGTCGCCCTGAGCTACGGCGTGACGGTCGCCATCGCCCCGTTCATGCGGTACGCACTCGGCGGCGCCCTGGTCGGGACCGGCGGCAGCGTCCTGGCCATCGGCCTCCTGCACGCCTCCTTCAACGCCTCCGGGAAGCTGTCGATGGTCGACGGCTGGTGGCAGTACGGCGTCGCACTGGTCATCCTGGCCCTCGCGGTCGCCGGGCACCGATACCTGAAATCGCGGCGCACCGACGACGCGGTCGCCCCCGCGACCGCCTGACCACCGACCAAGCTCCCCCGCCCGGCACAAACGCCGGGCGGGAAGCTCGCATTCTCAGCGGGCGGCGACCGCCCTCGCGGTGGTCGACCTCCGATCGATCCACCGATGGGCCGGCTGTCGTAGCCAGCTAGGCACGACGACGACTTGTCCGACGATGAATGAGAGCCGCTCGCGACGCCGGGTCTATAGGTAGCGGCACACCGCACCGGGGGGACATGCGGCTGGATCGCCTGTGGCGGCTTGCTCCCGCAGACCTGCGACGGTCGCCCGAAGCTCTTGCAGCTGGGTGATCTGGCGGTCGATGTCCTCGAGGCGGGCGGTGAGCAGGTCGGTCACGTGCTCGCACGGCGGCTCCCCGCCGTCGCGGATGTCCAAGACTTGCCGGATCTGGGCCAGCGTCAGGCCGGCGGCCTGGCCACGCCGGATGAAGGCCAGCCGGCCGAGCACCTCAGGCCCGTAGTCGCGGTAGCCCGCGGGCGTCCGGCCTGCCGCGGGCAGGAGGCCGGCGCCCTCGTAGAACCTGAGGGTCTTCGTCGTCGTGCCCGCCGCCTCGGCGACCTCACCGATCCGCATCACTCGCCCCCTTGACCTTCCCCGGCACTGGAAGGTCCAGTCTGACTCGCGGCAACACGCACAACAATGAGCGCGCCAGGAGGAACCCTCATGCACCCGGACCCCCACGAGATCAGCGAATACGACCTGGCCGTCATCGGTTCCGGCGGCGCCGCATTCGCCGCCGCGATCCGGGCGGCCAGCCTTGGCAGACGCGTGGTGATGGTCGAGCGCGGCACGGTCGGCGGTACCTGCGTCAACACCGGCTGCGTGCCCTCCAAGGCACTTCTGGCCGCGGCCGAGGCCCGCCACGTCGCCGTCGACGCCGCCCGGTTCCCCGGCATCGCCGCCACCGGGGGTCCCGTCGACATGCCGGCCCTGATCGGCGGCAAGGACGCCCTGGTCGACTCCATGCGCAGCGAGAAGTATGTCGACCTCATCAACCAGTACGGGTGGGAGCTACGCCGAGGTGACGCCGCCTTCGCCGGCACACCCGAGGCCCCGGTCCTGCAGGTGACGTCTGCCGACGGCAACTCCGAGGCGCTGCGCGCCGAGCACTACCTGGTCGCCACCGGCTCGGCGCCCTCGGCTCCGCCGATGGAGGGGCTGGCGGCGGCCGGCTACCTCACCTCGACCACGGCCATGGAGCTCGACCAGGTCCCCGAGTCCCTCCTGGTCATCGGCGGTGGGTACGTGGGCCTGGAGCAGGCCCAGCTCTTCGCTCGCCTGGGCACGAGCGTCACCGTGGTCGAGGCGCTGGATCGACTCGCCTCGTCCGAGGAGCCTGAAGTGTCCGCCGTGCTCGGGGACGTCTTCCGCGACGAGGGCATCGGCGTGGGGGTGGACACCACGGTCACCGCGGTGCGTCGCGACGAGGGCGGCTACACCCTCATCGCCGCCCGCACGGGCAGCGTGTTCCGCCTCCAGGCCGAGCAGCTCCTGGTGGCCACCGGCCGTCGCCCGGTCACCGGCGGACTTGGCCTGGAGTCGGTCGGGGTCAGCACCGGGCAGCGAGGCGAGATCGTCGTCGATGAGCACCTGCGCACGACCAACCCCCGGATCTGGGCGGCGGGCGACGTCACCGGAGACCCGCAGTTCGTGTACGTGGCCGCCGCCCACGGCTCCCTGGTTGCCGACAACGCCCTCGCCGGCGCGGCCCGCACCCTGGACTATCGGGAGCTCCCGCGCGCGACCTTCACCCGTCCGGCCATCGCCGCGGCCGGGCTCACCGAGGCCCAGGCCGCGGCCCAGGGCCTGGCCTGTGACTGCCGGGTGCTGCCCCTGGAACACGTGCCCCGGGCGGTGGTCAACCGGGACACCCGCGGCCTGGTCAAGCTCGTCGCCGAGCGCGACACCGGGCGGCTGCTGGGCGCCCACGTCATCGCCGATGGCGCCGGCGAGGTGATCGCCAGCGCCGTCTACGCCCTTGCCAACACCATGACGGTGCAGCAGATAGCCGAGATGTGGTCCCCGTACCTCACCATGGCCGAAGGGCTCAAGCTCGCCGCTCTGACCTACACCCGTGACGTCGCCAAGCTCTCCTGCTGCGCTGCCTGAACCACCCAACCATCGCCATCAGCAGCGCCCTTGGGAAGGGCGGGTTACGGCGGCCCAGTGGGCTCCCTCAGCGCGGCGGGCAGGTCGGTCAGGGCCGTGACGATGTGGTGTGGATCCGCGAAGTGGCCCGGGTAGGTTTCGCTGGCGCGGTTGACCCAGGCCGTGCGCATCCCGGCGCGGGCGGCGCCGTGGATGTCCCATGGGTGCACCGCGACGAGCACCATCTCCTCCAGCGCCGTCCCGCACATGGCGGCGGCGTGCTGGTAGGCGGCCCTTGCCGGCTTCCAGGCCCGGGCGTCCTCCACCGAGAGCAGGGCCTCAAAGTCCTTTCTGATGCCAGCGGCAGTGAAGAGCCTCTCGGCGACCTGGGTGGACCCGTTGGTCAGGGTGGCCAGCCTGTACCCAGCCGCGGTCAGGGACCGGACGGCCTCCGGGACGTCGGGGTGCAGCTTGAGGGAGGACATGCCGTCCAGGACGTGGTCGACGGCGCCGTTGTCGGTGACGCCGGTCCCCCTCAGCAGGGGACGGAGCACCTCAGTGGCGATGTCGGCGAAGGGGACGTTGTCCCCGGTGGCGGTCAGGGCGAAGCCGTCGCGCAGCAGGGCGGTGAACCACAGCCTGGCTAGCTCGCCGGGCGCGCCGACCTGCGCGAACCGCTCGGCCATCGGCGACATGTCGGAGAGGGTCTCGTTGACGTCGAAGACGATCACGACAGGTTTCACGCAGCCTCCTCAGCATGGGCGCCTTGGTTCCGGAGTATCCCGGATCATCAACCGGGCGACTACGCGCCTGCGTACAGGGGGCACGCGTCATCCTGGGCCGCCTGAACCGCCGCACCTGCCGCCCGGTGACCCCGTCTCCAGCGCACGGCCGCCGTTATGGTGCTAGCTCGCCCGGCGCTTGGCCGGCACCGAAGACGTCCTTGACCTTCTCGAGCATCTGCTCGGCCATGGCGGGGCCGATGACGGCCTCGTCCGGGTCCGCCGTGCTCCCGGCCGGCGGGGCGAACCGGAGCCGCTCGGCATAGGGGGCGTCTCGGCCCATGGTGTACGCGGCCGCCGCGTGGGCGTAGTGGTCTCGCGCCTCTGCCACCGTCCGGGAACCCTCGACGATTTCTACGGCCAGGGTGGCCCGTAGTGGTCCAACAGCTGCACGGCTGTCGCCTTCGGCGCGTCGGGCCAGGACTCGACCAGCGCGCGCCTCCTCCAGGGCACCGCGTGATCGGTGCCGTACACGGCGGCCGCTTCACCGGCTGCCTTGAGTCGTTCCGCGGCGGCCTTTGACGATCGCGAGCACCTTGGCCCGGTCCCGGGTCGGGGTCTGCAGTTGTCATCCTTCGATCCCATCAATCTCTCCTTCACTAGTTCTGGCCTGGTGTCGTCATCGATGCCCTTCTGCGGCATGCCGGGTCAGCGGGCGCACTGGCCGGAGGTGAGGTAGCGCCCGGCGACCGCCGCCTGCCAGCAGCCGTGCCGAGTTGACCAGTCCGACGTGGGAGAAGGCCTGGGGAAAGTTGCCCAACGGCTCGCCCGCGACGGGGTCGTATTCCTCGGCGAGCAGACCAACGTCGTTCGCGGCGGTGATCGCACGTTCGAACAGACGCGATGCCTGTGCGTAGTCGCCGCGCAGGGCGAGGGCGTCCACGAGCCAGAACGTGCACAGCAGGAAGCTGCCCTCCGGCCCGCCCAGCCCGTCGGGCGAGGCCTCTTGCGGCGGGTCGGTGAGGTAGCGCTGGACGAAGCCATCCCGGGTGAGCTCGGCGGCGATGGCATCGACCGTGCGCACGACACGGTCGTCGGTGGCCGGCAGGAAACCGACGGCGGGCAGCAGCAGCAGGCTCGCGTCGAGGCTGGCAGACCCGTACGACTGCACGAAGGTGCCGCGCCTGGGGTCGTAGCCCTCGTGGCAGACCTCGGTGTGGACCTGATCCGCGAGATGCCGGTAGCGGTCGGCGTCTCCGGGCAGGCCGTGCTCGACGACGGCTCTGGCGGCTCGGTCGAACGCGACCCAGGCCATGACCTTGGAGTGGACGAAGTGGCGTCGCCCGCCCCGCACCTCCCAGATACCTTCGTCCGGCTCGCGCCAGTGCAGGGCGACGTGCTCCACCAGCGCGCGCTGCAGGGCCCACGCGTCGGGGTCGGGGCGCATCCCGGCCTGCCGCGCCGCGTGCATGGCAGCGAGGACCTCGCCGTAGACATCCAGCTGGAACTGCTCGGCGGCGCCGTTGCCGACGCGGACCGGGACGCTGCCCCGGTGTCCGGCAAGCCAGGGCAGGGCAAGCTCGGGCAGCCAGCGCTCACCGTTGAGGCCGTAGACGATCTGCAGCTGCGCCGGGTCCCCGGCCACGGCGCGCAGCAGCCAATTCCGCCACGCGATGGCCTCGGCGAGGCATCCGTTGCCGGTGAGGGCATCCAGGACGAAGGACGCATCGCGCAGCCAGGTGTAGCGGTAGTCCCAGTTGCGCACCCCTCCGACTTGTTCCGGAAGGGAGGTGGTGGGCGCGGCGACGAGCGCGCCGGACGGTTCGTAGGTCAGGGCCTTGAGGGTGATCAGCGAGCGGGAAACGATGTCGGCCCAGGGCCCGTGCACGCGGAGCCGGCTGCTCCATGCCGTCCACTCCTCGATGGTGTCGAGCAACAGCTCCTTGGCGTGGCGTCGGGTCGGCGCCGGCCGCCCCCATTCCCGCCAGGTCATCATGAACGGCACGACGTCTCCGGCTCTGACGGTGAACTGCGCGGCGTGCCCGCCGTTGTCGGGGACCAGCGGGACGGGGCATTCCACGGTGATGCTCTGCGATCCGGCCACGGCGCTCAGCCCCTCACCGTCTGCCCTGACCCAGGGCACCGTGCGTCCGTAGTCAAACCGGAGCCGGAGGTGGGTGCGCATCTGCACGCTGCCACGAAGGCCCTCGACGATGCGCACGACCGTCGGCGCGTCATGGCGGTGCGGCATGAAGTCGGTGAGTCGGACCGTTCCGGTCCCGGCAGCGAACTCCGTCTCTAGCACCAGGGTGCCGGGATGGTAGCGGTGGGTGGCCCCGGCGTACTCGGCTGGAGCCAGCGCCCACTCCCCGTTTCCCTCATCGCCGAGCAGGGAGGCGAAGCATGCCGGGCTGTCGAACCGGGGCAGGCACAGCCAGGTGATGGTCCCGTTCAGCGTGACGAGGGCCCCGGTGTGGGTGTCCCCGATCAGGGCATGATCGGCGATGGGCACGCTCATGACGGCCTCTGGCTCAAGTCAGGCAGGGTCTGGGGACTGACCTCGGCGTGCACGGTGACTCGAACGCCCCGTCGCCGCCGTCTCTGGAAACGGGACGTCAGTGGGATCGGGTCGGCCGCCAGTGGAGCAGGAACAGCACGGCGACGGCTCCGTAGATCACGTGCGTGGCCAGCTCGAGCGGCTGGTTGGCCTCCTGGAACACGGGGAAGGCGAGCGGCGAGATCACCAGGAAGTTCACCAGGTACAGCGCGACGCCGAACACAAGGCCGACCATGGCCCGCATGGCGTCCGAGGGCAGGCGGAGCACCAGGAGGGCGAGCGTCACGCCGAACGCCATGGACAGCACCATGTGCACCACCAGCCCGAGCGGGGCGCTGGCCGTACCCGCGGCGAGCGATTCCTCCCCCTGGACGATGGTGGCGATCATCTGCAGCGGCATCTCCGCCGGCATCCCGGTGCTGGCGGCGTACCACATGTTCACGGCACCGAAGACGATTCCGGCCACGATGCCGCCCACCGCGCCGCGCACGGCCAGCCCGAGTGCACGATTCCTCGTCGCGGCCTGCGGGGGCTGGGTCTGGGTCATGACTCCTCCTCCATCTCACGAGCCTGTGCGGCTCGACACTTTGGAAACCCGCCTTGGCGCCGGACCGCTTCCACCCCCGGCTCGGGTCTTGTCCCGCGCTTCGGCAGGTAGTTGCCTCGTCCGGCGGACACCGGCATGGACGCAGCGAGCTGCCCCGCCGTCGTCAGCCCGGCAAACACACCGGCTCTCAGCGCTGGGCGTACCGCTGGGCGAAGAGCCGCAGGCGTGCCACCGACAATGACACCGGGGCGTCGTGGCCACGGCGGCGCAGCGGCCGCACGGACCAACCGCTGCAGCTCCGCGAGGCCGCTGCACCCCCGGCAGTCGTTCAGGTGCTCGGCGACTTCCCTTGACCGGGACGCATCGAGCTCACCGTCCACATACGGCTCGACCCAGGTGCGAAGCCGCAGGTGCTGCCAGAAGTCCATGGACTCGAAACCCCGGTGATCGCCGCAACGATTCCTCGGCGGGTGCGGAATCACGGGTCCCCCCGGCGGGTTCCTATGGGGTGACCCGCACGGCGCGCGATGGCCAGCACGTGGCCTTCAACCGCTATGTCGTTCCCGAGATCCCCGTGCTCTACCGGGTGGCGCTGTCCCTGACCGGTCAGCCGGCCGACGCCGAGGACCTCGTGCAAGACACCCTCGTCCGGGCGTTCAAGGCCGTCGATCGGTTCGACGGCGCCCATCCCCGGGCGTGGTTGCTGACGATCCTGCGCCATGCGCACCTGAACCGGGTCAGGGGACGCCGCCCTCTTCTCCTCAGGGACGGGGAGTCGGTGGAACGCAACCTGGAAAGTTCCGGTGATTGGGTCGCTTCGGCCGAGGAGGTGGCCATCAGCGAGGAGTTCGAGGCCGCTGTGGCCGAAGCGCTGGAGGGCCTCTCGGACAGGCACCGCGCCGTCGTCACGCTCGTCGACATCGAAGGCCTGTCCTATCAGGAGGCCGCCGACGTCCTCGGGGTGCCGAGAGGAACGGTGATGAGCCGGCTGCACCGTGCCCGTGCCCGGATTCGGGCGACGCTCGACGTCGCGGGTCTTGCACCCCGGATAGGTGGGATGTGATGTTCTCGTCCATGCTGTCGCGCTCCGAGTGCCACCGCGTGGCCCGGCTCCTGCAGGGCTACCTCGACGGCGAGCTGGACCCCGCCTCGACAGGCCTCGTCGCCGAGCACCTCGAGTACTGCCGGCGCTGCGGGCTTGAGGCCCGCACGTACGAGGCCATCAAGGTGGCGATCGGCGCAACCGCCGGCGGGCACAACGGTGTGGACCCCGCCGCCCTGGACCGGTTGCGGGCCTTCGCCGACGACCTGTCCGAGCCGCCCGCCTGACCGTGCCGACCACGCCCTGGTCCCGGTATCTCGAGACGTACCACCGCGAGCACCCGGGCATCACCGAGCGGGCGTTCGAGCACGCCCGTGATGCACGCCTGGGCTCCCCGCACGACTGGCTCGTCGATGCCGTGCCCACTGAGGCCGGGGACGTTCTGGACGTGGCCTGCGGCAACGCCGTGCTCCAGCCAAGACTGTCGGCGGCCGCCTCCTATCTCGGTGTCGACATCTCCCAGTCGGAGCTGCGCGCCGCCCGCGCCCGCGGCCGCGGGCCGGTGATCCAGGCGGACGCCCGCGCGCTACCGCTCCCGGACGCCGCGGTCGACACCGTGGTCTCGTCGATGGGCCTGATGCTGCTTCACCCCCTGAGCGCCGCGGTCGGCGAGATCGCACGCGTCCTGCGGCCACACGGGACCGCCGCTTTCCTTCTCCCAGCTGCCTGGCCCGTCCGCCCGTCCGACGTGCGCCCCCTCCTCGCGCTGACCTTTCACCTGCATGGTCCGGGGTCCATGCCGCAGCTGGTCACCCGCCGCCACCTCACGCGCCTGCTGCGCGAGGCAGGCCTCACCGTCGTCCACGCCGACACCCACCGGTTCGAGTTCCCGCTGCGCGATCGCCACGACGCCCACCTGGCGGTCCAGAGCCTGTACACACCCAGGAGAACCCCCGCCCAGCTAGCGGCGGCGGAGCAGGCCCTGACAGCCCTGGCGGGACCGGACCGCCACCTGCCGGTGCCCCTGCTCCGGCTCACCGCCCGCAAGAACCACTGAGCACGCCAGCACCTGGAAGCACCATCGCTCCTGGCCGGGTTCCCTCACCACGAGGCGTGCCCATGAAAGGGACCAGGCCATGCGCGCCATCTGGAAGGGCATCGTGACCGCCGAGAGCGACCACACCGTCGTCGTGGAAGGGAACCACTACGTCCCGCCTCAGGCAGTCCGCTGGAACCTCCTCACGCCCTCACACACCCGTACCCGCTGCCACTGGAAGGGCCAAGCCCACTGCTGGTCGATCAAGGGCGGGGACGAGGCCGCGGCCGACGTCGCCTGGGCCTACCCGCACCCCTCCCCCGCGGCCCACGAGATCGCCGGTCACGTCGCCTTCTGGCGCGGGGTGAAGGTGAGCGACTAGACGACGGGATCGGGGCAAGGAACCAAAGGAGGGCCCCACGACCGGCCCATCCTTCCTGCACATCAAGGGTCGCCGGTCGGCCCCTGGACACTCGTACGCCTGCGCCGTCGTCCTGCGAGCGCATCGCGGCCGCAGTGGACACGCGGCCCAGGGCAACCCACCCCGGCGCGCCAGCCTTCTTCAGGGGCCGGCCAGCAGCGCGTCAGGTGGCATTCGGAAGTCCCGAGCGGCGTCCTCGTAGACCACGACGGCGACGCGCGTAGCCGTGGTTGACGCACTCATCAGAGCCTCCTCGTGCGGGGGACGTCCGTGCGACATCCGCTCGAGCGGGAAACCCGGGCCCCGCCGCGCCGATTCCACCGGCCGCCTTGTCAAGTTGCTCGACGTCAGGTGAGCGAAAGCCTCGCGCGACCCAGCGCTTCCCAGGAGGATGCGCATGACCGTGCCATGCCTGACGGAGGGGACAACCCATGACGCCGACGAAACCAACGTGGGACCTCGTGGTGGTCGGCGGAGGGACGGCGGGCATCATCGGCGCCAAGACGGCCGCCGGGCTCGGCGCCCGGGTGGCCCTGATCGAGCGCGACCGACCAGGGGGCGACTGCCTGTGGACCGGATGCGTCCCGAGCAAGGCCCTGCTCGCCTCAGCATCGGCCGCCGCCCACACCCGCAGAGCCCGCGAGCTCGGCGTCACCGCCACAGCCGTCGAGGTGGACTTCCGAAGGGTCATGGCGCACATCCACGACGCCGTCGAAGCCATCGCTCCCACCGACTCCCCCGAGGCCCTACGCACCGCCGGGGTGCAAACCGTCCACGCGGAGGCCCGGTTCACTTCGCCCCGCACCATCGCCGCCGAGGGCCGGACGCTGCAGTTTCACCGCGCACTGCTGGCAACCGGGGCCACGCCGACCCTCCCGCCGACGCCCGGCCTGCCCGAGGCTGACCCGTGGACGAGCGAGACGATCTGGGAACTGACGCGGCTGCCCCGTCGGCTGGTCATCATCGGCGGCGGTACGACCGGCAGTGAACTGGGACAGGGGTTCGCCCGGCTGGGATCCGAGGTCACCATCGTGGAGCGCGCGCCGCGACTCCTGCCGGCGGAAGATCCCGACGCCTCCAGGATCGTCCGCACAGCGTTGGAGGGCGACGGCGTCACGATCCTGACCGGTCACCGACTCGCCGAGGTGAAAGGCTGCCCACGAGGCGCCGGGGAGGCCGTCCTGGTGGGTGGTGACGGGCGCTACCGGCTCGAGTACGACATTCTCCTGATAGCGATCGGACGCACTCCACGCACCGCAGACCTCGGCCTTGACGTCGCTGGCATCGAACTCGACCAACGTGGGACCGTCCGGGTCGATGCGGCGCTGCGCACCACCAACCGCCGTGTGTGGGCGGCCGGTGACCTCACCGGGCACCCCCAGCTCACACACCTCGCCGGGGTGCACGCCTCTGTGGCGGCCACCAACGCCGTCCTAGGCCTGCGGCGCACCATCGACACCGCGGCCATCCCCCGCGTCACCTTCACCGATCCGGAGGTGGCCGCCGTCGGCGCACCAACCTGGAACGACTCCGGCCCGGCACCGCGGACCGTGACACAGGCCCACCAGCACATCGACCGCGCCATCACCGACCGACTCACCGCGGGCTTCTCGCGCCTGGTGCTCGGACACCGCAACCGCGTGACCGGGGCAACCGTGGTCGGCCCCCGCGCCGGTGAGAGCCTGCCCGAACTCACGCTCGCCGTCCGCAAAAAGCTCACAACCGGCGACCTGACCGCCACCACCCACGCCTACCCCACCTACGGCGACGGACCCTGGCACGCCGCCATCCAAGACGTGCAGCACCGGCTCCGGCGGCCCGCCGCCCGCGCGGCCATCCACACCGCGACGGCCGTGCGCAGAGCCCTCTCACGCTGACCCGAACCGTCACGGCCCGCAGGGAGGAGCGTCGCAACCCCTTGGTTTTGAGACGCTGCCAGAGGAGGCATCCTGACCCCGGCCGTGCTCGTGAGCGTGGTTCGCATCAAGGGGCCGGGACTCGTTGCCGCTGCGCGGACCCATCCGGGGGATCCTCTGCTCCGAACTCCCCGTGACAGAGCAGGACAGGGAGGGAAGAGCCACTCTTGTGCACGATGCCAACGCCGGTGCCACTGACGACCAAACCGCGCAGAAGGCACTGACCGAGCACGACAGCTACCGGGCCAGGGCCGGGGAGTTCCGGAGCGATCCACTTCCTGAGCGAGGCCCCGGCCCAGGCCGGCCTGCTCCATCGCACTCGGATGACGGGCCGACCACGAAGCTGAGGCCCGTCATCCGAGCACCACGCCGGAGGGTCCTCTGTGACGACGCCAGGTACGCCGCGCGCTCGGCCAGGAGCGCACCACAATGGCAAGGTGACGTCACCGGGACGAGCCTCGCGCGGCACGTCGACCGAGCGCGACCGACGCGCCCACCGCCTGCGTCTGCTGATGGAAGAGGTGGCCGGCGGTGACCGCCGCGCCTTCGCGTCGCTGTACGACGAGACCTCCCCGATGGTCCACGGCACCGCCCTGCGTGTGCTCCGCGACCGCGACCTGGCGGCGGAGGTCACCCAAGAGGTCATGATCGAGGTGTGGCGCGGCGCCCGTCAGTTCGACCCCACCCGCGGCACCGTCTTCGCCTGGATCGCGACGATGGCCCACCGTCGAGCTGTCGACAGGGTGCGCTCCGTCCAAGCTCAGCGCACCCGCGACGACCTCTTCTCGGCCCGGGAATACGACCGCCCCTTCGACGACGTCGCGGAGGCCGCCGAGCGCGCCGCCGAGCAGGACCACATCCACGACTGCCTGAAGACGCTCACGGACCTCCAGCGTGAGGCCGTGGTGCGGGCGTACTACGGCGGGCGCACCTACCGCGAGGTCGCTCAGGACCTCGCAGCCTCCTTGCCGACGGTCAAGACGAGGATCCGGGACGGTCTGCACCGACTACGCACGTGCTTGGGGGTGGACTGATGAACGACAACGACGCGGAGCGCGAGCTCCTGGGCGCCTGGGCGCTCGATGCCGTCGACGACGTCGAGCGCGCCGCGCTCGAGCGCGCGATACGTGCAGACCCCGAGCTCGCCGAGGAGGCACGCACGCTGCGGGAGACCGCCGCCCTCCTCGCGGCCGACGGCGCCGTGAAACCGCCGGCCGGCGTGCGCGACAACGTACTCGCCGCCGTCGCCGAGACCGCCCAGCAGAACCCCCGCCCGTCGCCCCCCCAGGAACGGCGGGCCCGCCGCGCCAACGCCGCGATCACCGCGTCGGGCCGACACCGCCGTGCTCGCTGGCTCGCCGCCGCCGCCATCTTGCTCGTCGCGGCGATCCCGACCGGGCTCGCCGTACAGCAGGCCCAGCGGGCCCAGCGCGCCGAGAACGAGGTGACCGCCCTCGCCGAGGCGCTCGCCCGGCCGGACGCGCAGCTCCTCGGCGCCAACGTCGAAGGCGGTGGCCGCGCCGTCGCCGTCGTCACGGACGAGGTCACGATCTTCGCCGCACAGGACCTGCCCGCCCTCACGGATCAGCGCGTCTACCAGCTGTGGATCGTCGACCAGGGAGAGGCGTCCTCGGCAGGTGTCATGCAGCCGGAGCAGGGGCTGGTGAGCACCGAGATCGATGACCTCCCTGCGGACAGCGTGCTCGCCATCACCGTCGAACCGGCCGGCGGCTCCGAGCAGCCCACCACCACACCGATCGTGGCCCTCCCTACGGGCATCTGAACGGAAGTCCCCCTGAGGGGAGACGGATGGCGAAAGACCGGGGTGAGGCGGTCGGCAGCGACCGCGACAGCAGCACCGGCTCTCGGAGAGCCTCAACGACGCCGCCAGAAAGAGATCTGCTCGCACAACCATCCTCTGGGCCACGGGCTCCGAACTCCGGGTACCAGCGGGACCGCCCCGTCGGTTCTCACCGCAAGGAGCACAACCGTGACCAAGCGAAGCCTTATGACGGCCGTCGGTTCCTCGGCTGTGGCGTTGTCCGCCCTAGCACTCGTCGGGGCCGGACCCGCCCTCGCCCACGGCGACCGGTCCTGGGACCACCCGCGCCAGCAGAGGACGGCCGTCCTGCACGCCGACCTGGACGAGCTCAACGACTCCGGCGCCTCCGGCCGCGCGACGGTCGTCGTCAAGAACAGCCGGATCAAGCACGTCCAGGTCCACGCCAGCGGGCTGACGCCCGACGCGCCGCACGCCCAGCACATCCACTTCGGCGACGACGCCCGCAACGAGTGCCCCACGGCGTTCGACGACAGCAACGACGACGGGCGCCTGACCACCCTCGAGGGCGTCCCAGCCTACGGTCCGGTGGTCGTCTCGCTCACCACCGAGGGCGACACCTCCCCCGCAAGCCTTCTCGCGGTCGACCGGTTCCCGGTCGCCCAGCACGGCTGGTACCTCTACAGCCGCAGCAACATCAAGTTCACCGACGTGGAGGGAACCGGCTACGACGGCGGGGTCGGCACCGCCAGGCAGATCGCGGACGCCGTCCGCGACGGCGAAGGAGTCGTGGTCATCCACGGGATCGACTACGACGGCAACGGCGCCTACAGCCTCAGCAAGGAAGGCGCCAGCGAGCTCGACCCCACCCTGCCCGCCGAGGCCACCGACCCCGCCGTCTGCGGCGTCCTGCGCTGACCACACCAGCCCATCACGTCGAGAGAGAGCACCAGCCGATGGCCCGCTGCAAAGCGGGCCATCGGCACCTCACCACCCCGTAGGTTGCCGTGGCTCAACCACCGTCGTCTTCCCAACGCGCCCGCGGCGTTGCAGAGACCGAACAGAGACGAGCACCAAGCACCACCATGGCTCCGCAAGCCAGAGGCTCCATCCGCGTGTCGACGTCGGCCGATGCGGCGCCTCTCCGGCGAGCTCGACATCAGTCTTCGCCACCGCTACCCCCATCGGCTCAGGTTCATCGACCCACCAGACCAGGTCCGCTTCCTCCTCAACCCTCGCCCAACTTGCGCACATCGTCGAGTCGGTCGAAGACGGTGCTTGAAGGACGCGGGCTCTACTCCCTTGTTCTGGGACAAGCGCTGAGTGAGACGGCGCTGATGGGGTGCGGGATCGAGGCGTGCGACGCTTGGAGGCCTGGGTATGGACGACCTCATGCGCCCAGCCTGCCGAGCCTCAGACGCCCGTAATCAAGAGGTATGCCGACGGTTCGGAATAACGGAGTTCACCAGGATCGCGCTCCACGACGGTGGCAGCCCCTGAACGGGGCGGGGTGCCTCACAGCTCTCGGTGCTACTGACGCTCTCGGCTGTCGCCAGGTGGCGGTGGCGTTACGCGCTGGCGCGCGAGATCCCGAGAGGCTTGGCGATCTGGGTCGGGCTCTCCCCCACGAGCTCGGCGGCCAGTGCCGCGGCGGTCCTGTCGGCGGCGCTCATGACCGTCGGCCGCCCGTTGCGGCCCTGCGCCCGAGCAGCGGCGAGGCCGGCCATCGTCCGCTCCCGGATGAGGTCACGCTTCAGCTCGGCGAACGCGGCCAATCACCGATGAGCAATGCGGCCGTTACTGTGGATCCCCGGTGAGCCGGGAAGTCTGGTCGGCATGTCAGCACGTCGAACCCGAATCAGGAGCCCATCGATGCCTCACGCGTCGTCCCACACCTCCGAGCGGTCCCCCGTCCCGAGCCACGGCAGCTATCGCGAGGCCCTGCGGATCGGCGAGATCCTCCGCAGGGAGACCGTCGGCGGGATCATCCTCGTCCTCGCCGCAGCCATCGCCATCGTGTGGGCGAACTCGCCCGCCGCCGACAGCTACTTCACGCTGCGGGACGTCCGCGTCGGCTACGAGCCCTGGCACCTCGACCTCACCCTCGGGGCGTGGGCAGCGGACGGGCTCCTCGGCATCTTCTTCTTCCTCGTCGGCCTCGAGCTCAAGCGCGAGCTCGTCGCCGGCGACCTGCGCGACCCGAGACGCGCCGTCGTCCCGATCGCGGCCGCCGTCGGCGGCGTCGTCGTCCCCGCCCTGATCTACGCAGGCGTCAACGCCTCGAGCCCACAGAACCTCAACGGCTGGGCGATTCCCACGGCCACGGACATCGCCTTCGCCGTGGCCGTCCTCGCCATCGTCGGCTCGCACCTGCCCAGCTCACTGCGCATCTTCCTGCTCACACTCGCGGTGGTCGACGACCTCATCGCCATCACCCTCATCGCGGTCTTCTACACCGACGACCTCCACCTCGCCCCGCTGCTCTGGGCGCTCGTGCCGCTGGCCGCCTACACCTTCCTCGCCCAGAAGTACCGCCGGTTCTTCGGGCTCAAGCCCGCCGCCGCCTGGTTCATCCTCCTGCCGATCGGGTTCGTCGCCTGGGCCCTGGTGCACGCCTCCGGCATCCACGCCACCATCGCCGGCGTGCTGCTCGGCTTCGCCGTCCCAGTCATCCGCAGCCAGGCCAGCGGCGGCCCGACCGCCGGGCCGGGCCTGTCCGAGGTGTTCGAGCACCGCTTCCGACCCCTCTCCACCGGCTTCGCCGTTCCGGTGTTCGCGTTCTTCTCCGCCGGCGTCGCCGTGGGCGGCGCCCAGGGCCTCGCGTCGGCCATCGGGGATCCGCTGACCATCGGCATCGTGCTCGGTCTGGTGCTCGGCAAGCCGATCGGCATCGTGGGCACGACCTGGCTGCTGACCAAGCTGACGCCCGTCGAGCTGGACAGGTCGCTCCGGTGGATCGACCTGGTCGGCGTCGCGCTGCTGGCGGGCATCGGCTTCACCGTCTCGCTGCTCATCGCCGACCTCAGCTTCACCGTCGGCGAGCCGAGCAACGACCACGCCAAGGTCGGCATCCTGGCCGCGTCGGTCATCGCCGCCCTGCTCGCCGCGGTCGTGCTCGCGGCCCGGAACAGGCGCTACAAGGCCATCGAGGCCGAGGAGAGCGTGGACAGCGACGCCGACGGCATCCCCGACGTCTACGAGCACGGCGGGTCACCAGCTGCTACCGGGTCGCACGACGACGGCGGCGCACCTCCGTCACCGTGAGGCGTGCCGATGCTGGCGTCGTCGCCGCCAGCCGCGTGGTGATACAGACGCCGAAGGAAGGGGCGACCCGTGGGGCTTCGTCTCCGTGATCGGTGCCGCACTGATGGCAGCGGTGCTGTGGGACGCGTTTCACGCGTTGTGGCACGCATGCTCCCTTCGCATCGCGACCTTGCGCGACGCTGGCATTCTCCAAGACGTCGACCAGCTCGGCGAAGTCACCGCCGCCCGAATTTTTTGATGACCTCACGCCGGCATTGCGCAGATCCGTATGGCCCGACTCAATACGCCGAGAGCTACCGGCGGCTCGACTTCCGAGATCCTCAGCGCCTACGCCGCGGCCCAGACGCGCAGCTGACCGCTGCGCTCCCACTGTTGCTGCCGAACGAGAAGCGTTGCCCCACCATCGCGCTCGGCCCGGACGGTCCCGCCATCACCGTCGAAGCGCCCGCCACGACCTGGTCAACTTCGCCGCCACCACGGACATCACCGTCGCCACCATCGACGCCCCCGGCGCCATCCTCACCCCCGCCATCTCCGCCGAGGAGACCGCCCAAGGCCACCGGGAGACGCTTGCCCAGGCCACACCGAACCATGAAAGCGATGGCGCTATCGGAGCACTATCAACTCGATAGCGCGATGGCGCGCGTGTGGATCGAGCGAAGCCACACCGGGTTTCTTTCCGTGCCTTCTTGCCCCGCGGCGGGTCGACGGGCCCGGCACGCGTGTGTCTGCGAGGCCCACTCGCCAGCACCAGCTGACCCAAGAACCGGGTCAGGACGATGAAGGTCACGTACAGCACCACGGTCGCCACAATCACCGCTAGAGCGGCGCCCAGTTGCACGAGTGCATCCGCTCCAACCTCCACTGCGCCGACATCTGCGACACCACCGCCCTCATCCTGTCCCGCCACGCCGGCGACGACGCCAACATCACCCGAGCACAGCTCCTCTCCTGCGTCCAGGCGTGCAGGCCTGCGGCGACCAGTGCGCTGAGCACGCCGAGATGCAGGAGCAATGCAAGGTGTGCTCCCGAGGGCCTGCGCCGTGTGCGAGGAGGCCTGCGTGGAGCTGCTCAACGCGGCCGCCTGACCGCCGGCCGAGGGGTCGAGTAGCCACTCGCAAACCGGGCAAGCCAGCATGAGCACATGGCGATCAATCCCGTGGGCACGATCGCTGGCGCGCCTTCACTCTCGGCGCCAACATTCGTCCAGGCGGCAGGAGAGGACCGATGACGGAGCTGCACCTGACCTACGGCCTGGTCGGCGCGCTCGCCTTCCTGGTGGCGCTGGTGAGTCGCCGCATGCGGGGCCTGCCTCTCTCCGAGCCACTTCTCGCGCTCATCCTGGGCGTCGCGGCCGGGCCGCACGTCCTCGGCCTGGTGGACCTCCCCGTGCCGGTGCGTGACCTGGTCCTGCTCGAGGGCAGCCGGATCATCGTCGCCATCTCGGTGATGGGCGCTGCCCTCCGGTTCCCGGCGACGCATCTGCGTCAGGTCGCCCGACCCGTGCTGATCCTGTTGGCCGTAGTCATGCCGCTGGCCGCCGTCATCTCCGGCGCGTCGGTGCTCACCCTGGGGCTGCCGGTCGCCCTCGCCGCGCTCGTCGGAGCCTGCCTGTGCCCGACCGATCCGGTGCTCGCCGGCTCGATCGTCTCCGGCAAGCCTGCGGAAAGAGATCTACCCGAGCGCGTCCGGCACACCATCAGCGTGGAGAGCGGTATCAACGACGGCCTCGCGCTGCCTCTCGTCGCTGTCGCCCTCGCGGTCGTCCTGCCGGCCACCTCCCCGGGAGCCGAGGCCGGCCGGATCGCCTGGGAGGTGTTCGGCAGCGTCCTCATCGGCGGTGCCGCGGGCGCCCTCGCCGCGCTCGCCGTCCGGCTGGCGACCAAGGACGACGACCTGGAACCAGCGCCGAACCTGATCCTCACGGTGCTCCTCGCCGTGGCCGTGCTGGGACTGGGGCGGGCCGCGTCCACGGACGGCATTCTTGGGGTGTTCGTCGCCGGCACCGTCTACAACGGCATGGTCGCCGGCGAGGAGCGTGAGCCGCAGCAGGGCCTCGACGAGGCGGTCAACCGCTACCTGTGCCTGCCGCTGTTCTTCGTGCTCGGGGTCGTCCTGCCCTGGGACGAGTGGGCGGCGTTCGGTCCAGCCGCGGTCGTGTTCGTCGTCCTGGTCCTGGTGCTGCGTCGCCTGCCGGTGGTGCTCGCACTCGCGCGGCCGCTGGCGTTCCGGCGACGTGAAGCGGTCTTTCTCGGGTGGTTCGGCCCCATGGGCGCCAGCTCGATCTTCTACATCGCGCACAGCATGGACAAAGGAGTCACCGACCCGGACTTCTTCGCCGCCGCGAGCCTCATGATCGCCGCGAGCATCCTCGCCTTCGGCGTGACGTCGTCCCCCGGCCGGCAGCTCTACGCCCGCTCCGCGATGCCCGACACGACCACCACGCGCGCTCATCGCTGAGCCCGGAGGCAGACATGTGGTTCGACTCCTGGTCCGACCTGCTCCGCATCGTCCTCGTCGGCGCCGCCGCGTATGCCGTCCTGGTTCTCTGCCTGCGAGTCACCGGGAAGCGGTCCCTCGCCAAGCTCAACGCGTTCGATCTCGTGGTCACGGTGGCATTCGGCTCCACGCTCGCCACCATCCCGCATCCCCCGGCCATCACCCGCGCCTGCAGACAATCCCTCACCGCCCCGCGTGAAGAGCCATGCCCTAACGCTGCGACCGACTCAGGCTCGTCGCCACCTCCCTGGCGTGGGCGGCGAAACCCTCGACGTCGTGCGGGTCGTTGCCGGCCCGCCTGAAGGCGTCCGAGAGCCGGTCGACGTGGGCGACCAGGTTCTCCAGCAGGCGCGGATCCTCGGTCTGGCCGCCGACCCGCTCGACGAGACTGAGTGCCGCGTGCATCACCGGCGGCGCGGATGCCGCGTACCAGCGGATGCTGTCCAGCACGCCTGAGGTCAGCGATACGGCGTCGGGCCGCGGAGCATAAACCCGCAGGACATGGTCGTCGTCGAACCGTTCCGGTGACGGGATGCGCCGGCTGGCGAGGCGCACCAGCCCCGAGGAGAGATCATCCAGCGCGTTGACGGCCGTGTAGGGGTCGTTGACGCCCGGCGACAGTGCTCGGACGGCCAGCTCGGTCAGTTGCTGAACCGCGAACTCGATGTCCTGGTGGGGGGAGCGCGCGTCCGTCACGGAGACCGCCGAGCGGATTCGCCGCTCCAGTAACTCTTCCGCCCTCTCGGGAGGAGAGACGCGGCAGACTGTGCTAGCGGCCATGACGTACTGACCGGGATGAACTGTGAGCACCAGGAGAACATCGTGCTCGCGGGCCACGGACATGAGCGCATCAGTTCGGACCTCGGCGATATAGCCCGTCGCCCCGGCCTCCACGGGACGACCCGTCTCCTCGAGATCCTCCGGTAGCACGGCCGCTGATGGCGCCGGGCGTTCGCCGTGGCCGAGATGTTCGGGATAGAGCCCGTCAACGCTGGCGTACAGATCGGACCTGACCCGTCGAGCGATCGTCGATACCTGGATGGAGTCGGAGATGTGGTGAATGAAGTAGACCAGCACCGCCACGTTGAGCACCGCCAGCCCCACCGCGCCGTTGACGGCGAGGTGCGGAATGAAGACCTCCGCCTCCGGGTCACCCGGGTCCCCGATGGCGCGAACCGACCGCAGAACCAGAAGGCTGTAAAGAAAGGTCGCCACGAAACTGCCAAGCACAGCCTGGTTGCCCCGGTCCGCCATGAAGTTGCGCACCAGCCGAGGCCCGTAGCTAGACGAGGTCAGCGCGAGGACCGCCATGGTGATTGAGAACGTCGTGCCAGCCACAGCAAGCGCAGAGGTCGCGATAGCACCGAGGATGTCACGGCTGCCGCTCTCCCCCACCCGGTAAAAAATCGCACTGGCCCAACTCGGCAACGACAGCCTGCCCACTCGCTCGTCCACCGCGATCAGCACCTCGGCCGCAACCACCGCTGCGACGCACAACAGCGCCGGGATGACCCAGAAACGCTCACTGAGCCGCCGGAGAACCAAGATCATCACTCAAGCCTGACAGTCTTGCGCCGGGCTTGCCCGACCGATTCGCCCGCCCGTCCATGGCTATCGCATCGCGAACCTGTTGCGCGTCAGGCTGCTCCTGGGCTGCTTTCTCGCGCTGCCGCCGACTGATGGCGGTCTTGACCTCATAGGGCTGCGCCCCTACCTTCTAGGCAGAGTTGCCAAAGTGTTCGATTATCGAAACGAGGCGACGGCATGGCGGACACGAGGATTCGGGTGGCGGTCGTGGGCGGAGGCATTGGCGGCCTCGCGGCCGCGAATGCGCTGCGGCATCGCGACATCGAGGTGACCGTGCACGAGCAGGCACCCGCGCTCGGCGAGGTCGGCGCCGGCGTCTTCCTTGCCCCCAACGGAGCGCGTCAGCTCCAGCGCTGGGGGTTGTGGGACGACGTCGTGGCCGCAGGCGCCCGGCTTGGGGAGGGCTCGACCTACTTCCGGCAGGACGGCACGCCGGTTGCGCCGATCCTCACCACGGACTCCAGCGGCTGGAACGCGGTCTTCGGTATGCACCGGGCGGACCTCATCGACATCCTCGCGCGGCCGCTGCCCGCGGAGTCCCTCCTCACGGGTCACCGCTGCACGGGGTTCGAGCAACGCGACGACGTGGCGCGCCTGCATTTTGGCAACGGTGACGTTGTCGAGGCCGATGTCGTCGTCGCCGCCGACGGCATCCACTCCGCCCTCCGGCACCACGTCGTTCCCCCGTCGATGCCGGTGTTCTCCGGATCGGTTGCCTACCGTGGCCTCGTCGCCCACGAGAGCGTCCCGGAGTGGCCCACCGGCGCTTCCCGCCTGTGGATGGGGGAAGGTAAGCATTTCCTCGTCTACCCCGTCCGGGCCGGCACGCTCATCAACTATGTCGGCTTCGTCCCGAGCGACGAGCAGACCCGAGAGTCGTGGTCCGCTCCCGGGGACCCGGACGCGCTGCGCGCCGCCTTCGCGGGGTGGGACCCGCGCGTCGAGGACCTCCTGGGCCAAGTGGAGACGACGTACTGGTGGGGCCTCTATGACCGCGAGCCGCTGCCGACTTGGTCCGCGGGCCGCCTCACCCTGCTCGGGGACGCGGCCCACCCCATGCTGCCCCACCTGGGACAGGGAGCGAACCAGGCGATGGAGGATGCCGCCGCCCTGGCTACCGTGCTCGCTCACGCCGACCGTGCGTCCGCTCCCCGCGCGCTGCAGGTGTACGAGCACGTCCGGCGCGAGCGCACGAGCGCGGTCCAGCGCGGCGCCCGGGAGAACGGCTTGCGGTACGACTCCTCCTACGAGGACCTCAGCGTCCGCGATGCCGAGATCGCCGCATCCACCGAGTTCCGCAGGTGGATCTACGACCACGACGCGGTCACCGATGCCGAGGCGGCGATCGCTCGCCTCTAGCCATCCTCGAGTGAGCCGACAGGGAGACACCCATGATCAAGCGCAACGTAGCGCGCGGCACCGCCGGCCTGGCCGCACTCCTCCTCACGAGCGCCACCCTCACGGCATGCGGGGGCGGGCAGTCAGAAGCACCAGCCGGGGGTGGGGACGCCTCCCCGCCAGCGGCGGGCGAGCCCGAGAAGACCGAACTCACCGTCGGCGTGCTGCCGCTCGCGGACCTGGCCCCGTTCTTCCTCGCCATCGAGGACGGTCTCTTCGAGGACGAGGGGCTGCAGGTCGAAGCGAACGTCGCCTCCGGCGGCGCGGCACAGATCGCCGCGATGGTGGCTGGGGACCTGGACCTCACCTACAGCAATTACGTCTCCGTCCTGGAGGCCAGGGGCGAAGGCCTGCCCCTCCAGATCGTCCGCGAGAACAACCGCTCCGGGCCCCAGGGCATCTATGCCATGCCGGACAGCGGCATCACCGACCCCGCCGCCCTGGAGGGCCGCTCGATCGCTGTGAACAGCCTGGGCAACATTCAAGAACTCACCGCTCGGGCCGTGCTCGAGTCCCATGGGGTGGATCCGGCAAGCCTGGAGTTCGTCGAGCTGCCCCCGGCCGACATGCCTGCCGCCCTCGAGGAAGGGCACGTGGACGCCGCCTGGCTGGTCGAGCCCTTCATCACCCTGGCCACCGGGACGTCGGACGCCAAGCGCATCGTCAGCGCCTTCGAGGGACCCACGGAAAACCTCCCAGTCGCCGGATGGGTAGCGACGGAGCAGTTCGTCGCCGAGAACCCCAACACCGTCGCGGCGTTCGTGCGTGCGATGGACGAGGCCATGCGCATCGCCGTCGACGAGCCCGAGCGACTGGAGGAGATCATTCCGACCTACACCAGCATCACGCCCGAGCTCGTCACCCAGCTCAACCCGCCCGGGCTCGCCGAGGACAGCGACCTCTCCGACCTCGACACGCTGCAGGACCTCATGGTGGAACAGGGCATCATCGAGGAGGGCGTGGACCTCGAGGCCGTCGTGGTGGACCGAGACGAGCTTCCGCAGGCCTAGGCGAACTGCCCGGGCCGCCCCGGTCGCACGCGTCGAGCCTGGGCCCGACAGAAGGAGGCCTGAACGCATGGCGTCGTCCTCGAGCGCGAAGAAGGCGGCCGAGCAGACCGGTAACGGCGTGGAGGGGATGGCCGGGCTCGCCAAAGGCCTCGCCATCATCGAGGCCTTCGGTCCGCGCCGGACGCAGATGACCGTCACGGACGCCGCGAACATCACGGGAATGTGGCCGGCGACGGCCCGGCGATGCCTGCTCACCCTCCAAGACCTCGGTTACCTAAGCCACGACGGCAAGTTCTACCGCCCGACCCCACGAATGGTCAGGCTAGGCGCCGCCTACCTGGAAACAGCCTCGCTGCCGGTGCTCGCTCAGCCGCACGTCACGGCCGCGCGCGACGAGCTCGGCGAGTCCGTGTCGGTGGCGGTGCTCGAGGGCGACTCCGTCGTCTTCGTCGCTCGCGCCGAGGTGCAACGGCTGGTCACGGCGGCGGTCCGGCTGGGCGCGCAACTACCCGCCCATGCATCCGCATCCGGACGCGTCCTGCTCGCCGCTCTCCCCGATCCCGAGCTCGACGCGCGCTTGGCCGGCTGTGAACCGGTGCAGACCACCCCCCGCACGCTCCTCACTGCCGGGGACATCCGAAAACGGGTCGAGCAGGCGCGCCGAGCCGGGTACTCCCTCACCGACGAGGAGCTCGAGATGGGAATCCGGACGCTAGCCGTGCCAATCCAGGACTCGGCAGGGCGCACACAGGCCGCCATGAGCGTGAGCACGCTGGCTGCCCGCGTGTCCCTGGAAGAACTGGACGAGAGGTTCCTGCCGGTCCTGCAAAACCACGCCGCCAGGCTGGGACGACAGCTGTAGCCACAGCCTGCAGTTCGAGCGCACTCAACCGTCCAGGCACGGGCTCGGCCGTACCCGCCGCCTGGACCTCAGCCTTCTGCAGCCACCCGATGGAGCGCTGCAGGCGCGTCGGTGACTTTCCACCTAGACCAGTTCTTCCCATGGGCGATTCGGGCGGTTGACTACGCCGACGAGTCATGAGGCCTTCGTCGGGAGTGGGAGGTAGCTAGAGGGACCCCAACGCTCGCGCACAACGCCCACCAATACGGCGATACAAATTTCCCTTCGCTTGCGGCTGACGTATGTCGAACGTCGGATAGCGATCGCCGCATGAAAGCGAGCGCCGGCAGCCAAGGGCGCCGGCCGCTTCATCGTCGTCGATGGCCTCACCGGCCAACCGACGTCGGTCACATCACTGCGCTGAGGACCAGCGCCAGGGCGAGTGACACGATCGAGGCCAGGCTCATCGCGATGGTGTGGGCCTCGAACGTGCCGCGCGTAGAGAGGCCGAGCAGCTCTTCAACATTCAGAAGAAGCTGATGCTGACGTGCGGCAGGAAGAGCGCGCCCGAGCCGGCGGCCAGTGCCAGGACGTCGAGGCCTGGCGGACTGGTAGCCCACGGGGGAGACTCGTGGCATGGACGGCGTCCTCGCCGATCTGACCATGGCGGCGCATTTCGGCTACTTGCTCTACATGGTGGTGGGTGGCTTCGTTGCCTGGCGCTGGTCGATGACCATCGTCGCGCACTTCATGGCCGTCGCGTGGGGCGGGCTCGCCGTCATCTTCAGCTGGGACTGCCCACTGACCGTGCTCGAGAATGTTCTCCGGCGCAGGGCCGGCGAGCCCGACCTCGGCGACCAAGGGTTCATCGCGACATACCTCACGGGGCAGGTCTACCCGGAGGAGTATCTCGGCCTGGTCCGGTTCGGCGCGGGCGTCATCGTCACGCTCTCCTGGGTGGGCTACGTCGTCATGGTGCTCTCACGCCGTCGGGCGCGGCTCGCCAGGTTGCGGCTAGGGGGCAGTCCGGCACCGGTAGGACGAGAGCGCGACCGCGCTCGATGGGGAGCACGCCCGCACCGACCCCGACAGCCTGGACCGGCTACACCGCCACTGCCACGACGACACACGCGCACTTACCGTCGCCCCGGCAGCCTGGCCACTGACTCGCGGCGCGGGCCGGCTCAGGCGCTGGACGCGCGCTTCGCCGTCGCCTCGGCGGCGCCCCGGGGCAGGCCGCCCGGGCGTGCGCAGGTGGTCCTGCCCGACGACGATGCGAAGCGTGCTTGAGTCGTGCAAGTAAGTTGTCTCTCCGAGAGTTCACATCTAGATCGCGCCGTGTCACAGGGGGACCTCGATGCAGGAACTGTTGGTGGACTTCATCGTGTCGCTGGACGGTTATGCGGCGGCGGAAGGCTGGCCCGGGTGGTGGGGGCTCGAGGGTCCCGAGTATCTGGTTGGCTTGACCAACAGCCGGAGGGCGGCTACACCATCTTGATCTTGATGGGAGCGACCACCAACCGGCTGATGTCCGGAATGTCCACCGAGGCCGCGGCGTCGCACGCGGACTACTCGACCGATGAGGAGGCCAGCCTGACCGGTCTCGCCGCCGTGCCCAACGTCGCCTTCTCCTCGACGCTGCAGGAGCCCTTTTTTTGGCCCAATACCAGGCTGGTGAGCGGGATGCGGTGCGTTTCATGATCCGGTTGTCGTCGCCCACGTAGACGATCTCACCGTCGTCGATGGCGACGGTCTTGGCGGGACGGGGCGCCCTGGAGGCGTCGTCGGGACGCCCCCGTGTCGTGGGGACGGGACACGGGGCGGCCGCGGTGTTTCCTGCGTGCGCTCCCTAGCCGCGGCGGTACCCGAAAGCATCACCGTGGCGGGACGTCACGGACATGAAGAACGTTGATCGTGATCGCTGGGCGCGCTCCGCGCGTCCCGGGACGGAGCAGCCGATGACCGGTGCGGCCACCGGGACCTTTCGATAGCCTCGCCAGATGGTGACGGCGCCGTCGGAGCGGGAGGCCCCATGTTCCTCGACCGAGCGATGCAGAACTTGCAGAGCGTCACCTATTCGCGTGCTCCCTAATCGCGATCACGGCTCGCACGAGGACCCCCCGCGTTCTGGTCGCCGATCATCGGATTATTGTGCGCGAGCCCGAGCAACGCTGCCGCGGGGATCCGGCCCCTGTCGGGAGGGGCGAGGACGGTGCATGATGAGACACCAGAACCGGCCCAGGCTCTTCGTCCAACCAGCCGCCGACCGTGAAGATGTGCTCACGACGCCTCGTGACGCGCGGGTACGGTGCTCCGCGTGAGAAGGCAAGAATGATCGGCGTCATCGGCTCGGAAGACTCCGTGCGGCTCGCCCTTCAGGTGGCAGCCGAAAGGGGCCTCGCTGATCACTTGATCGGGCGCGCCTACGAGTCCGTCAGCGAGGCGCCCGCCATCGCCCGCGACCTCGACGTGCTGTGTCGGGTACTGCTGTTTACCGGTCGCCTCCCGTATGCGGCAGCGCTGGGCCTGGATCCACCGCTTCGTGCAACTCTCGACTTCGTTCCTCACTCCGCCATTGACCTGTACCGGACGCTTGCTCTCGTGCTGCGAAGCAACGACGGTGCCGTCCCCGCCTTCGTGATCGACACAATCGAGCAGCAAGTGGTCGAGGAGGTGTGCCAGGACCTGGGGCTAGCCCCACCGATCCGTTCTCTGAGCCTCGACATCGACGGCCGAAGGCTGCGCGATCTCGAGGAGGTGATCGATTTCCACGTGCAGGCCCAACGCAGCGGCTCAGCACAGCTGAGCCTGACCTGTCTCGGCGCCGTGAACCAGCGACTCCACGAACTTGGTTTGCCCGTTAGCCGGATCGAGCACACCCGACCGACGTTGCACCACGCCCTGACCCGAGCTTCTCTCGCGGTCCGGAGCTTCGAGGCGGAGGGCGCCAGACCCGCGGTCGCTCTACTCAGGCCGGCCAAGGACTCACGGTCATCTGCGCATTCGCCCACGCACGACACTGCCGTCCAGGCGTACGCGCAGCGGTTACGGGGAGAGCTTCAGCAGATGGCGGACGGCTGGTGGCGCGTGAACACCAACTACCGGGCCCTGGAGTCGTTCCTCCTCTCGGAGGGTGGGTTCTCGCCCGACTGGAAGCTGGGATTTGGCGTCGGGGCGACGCTGCCCGACGCTGAGCTCAACGCCCGGCACGCGCTAAAGCTTGGACGGCCAGGGCATGGAGCCGTCACCGTGCTGGCTGATGGGTCGGTGGTCGGTACCGAGACGCACGGGTCCATGACGCTGCACCTGCGGGAGACGGACGAGCAGTACCTCGCTCACGCGCGCAGCATTGGCGTCCGGACGCTGACGCTGGCTCGCCTCGCGGTCGCCCTCCGCGATCTCGACCCGGAGTCGGTGACCGTCCGAGAGATCGCCCAGGCCTACGGGGTCCAGCCGCGCTCTGCCGGCCGCCTGATGGCGCGGCTCGAGCGGGCAGGCGTTGCCAGGGTCCGTGGCGTCGACGGCGCGCCGGGCGCGGGCAGGCCCCAACTCGTCTACAGCATCGACCTCGACCGTCTGCTTCCTCGCCGCTGAAGCGCCTATTGACAGCCCTACTTCGAAGGCGCACCCTAAGTCATCCGCATTGAGGTCCAATTTAGGACATCTCTATGGAGCGACTCGACCACGACGTGGTGGCCTCCCTCATCGCGTTGCGGCGCGATTTGCACAGGCACCCCGAGCTGCGCTTCGAGGAGATCCGCACTGCGTCGATGGTGGCCGACTACCTGCAGGAGTTTGGGCTAGAGGCCGAGACGGTGGCCGTCACCGGGCTCGTTGCCCGGCTCCGAGCAAGCAGACCTGGTCCCCACGTGCTCCTTCGAGCCGACATGGACGCCCTTCCCACTCCGGATCTGACGGCGGCCGAGTACGCCTCGCACAAACCTGGCGTGGCCCACGCCTGCGGTCACGACGTCCACACGACGGTGGTCGCCGGCGTCGCGGAGGCCCTGGCACGGCGGCCGCTGCAAAAGGGACGGGTGACGTTCGTCTTCCAGCCCGCCGAGGAAATCCCCTTCGGGGAGACCAGCGGCGGGGCGGCGGTCCTCGAGACGGGCGTCCTCGACGACGTCGACGTGGTCCTCAGCCTGCACTGCTGGCCGGCGCTGCCTGTGGGCACCATCGGTGTGGACCAGGACGTCGCCATGGCGACGAAGCACGCGTTCAAAATCTCCGTGCACGGGTCAGGTGCCCACGCCGCCACACCCAGCCGAGGCAAAGACGCGGTGCTGGCGGCGAGTTCGATCGTGCTCGGCCTCAACGTGCTGCTCGGGCGCGAGACGGACTCCGGGGCGCGAGCCGCCCTGAACGTGGGAACGATCGCCGGCGGCAGGTCGCAGAGCATCGTCGCGCCGAACGCAGAGCTCACTGGCACCATCCGCAGCGTCGACCAGGGCGTGGGGTTGCGCCTGAGGGACGCTGTCGAGCGAGTCGCGGCCGGGACGGCGGCCGCCGTCGGCGTCGAGGCCGTCGTCGACTGGAAGAATGAGATGCCCGCTGTGCGCAACGACCCTGGCCTCGTGCGCCGCGCGATCGAGGTCCTTGCCGCCCACCCGGTCCTCGCGCTCGAGGTCCTCGACGACCCTCCCATGACGGCCGACGACTTCGCCCTCTACGCCGAGCGGCGGCCGGGCCTGTACCTCAAGCTCGGCGTCCGGTCCCCCGACGGGACGCTGGGCAGTCGCTCCCTCCACGACGGGCGGTTCGATGTCGACGAGAACGCGCTCGAGGCCGGGGTGCTCGGCCTGGTTGCGCTGATCGACGACCTCCTCGAGCACGGCTGGGGCGATGCCCCATGAGCGCGACCAGGCAGTTCTGGTACCTGCCCATGGACGTGGTGCACTACGGAGCGGGCGCCGTGGAGGCGCTCGGCGCGGAACTGGACCGGCTCGATGCCCGCAGGGCCATGGTGGTGACCTCCCCGACGGTCCGCGCGCACCCCCGGCTGGGCGACCGAGTGCAGGACCTACTCGGGAACCGGCTCGTCGCGGTGTTCGATGGCGTGCGGCCCCACGTGCCGTACGGGTGCCTCCAGCCGGGGCTGGAAACAATCCACGACCGCACCCCCGATGTCCTGGTCTCCTTGGGGTCCGGGAGTGTCGTCGACGCGGCCCGGGCGCTCGCCCTCGCCGCCGGGGAGGGGCTCCGGTCCGCCGTCGACCTGGCGCGCTGGCGGGCCACGTTCGTTCCGCCGGCGACCACCGACATCCCGACGACGAGCGGCCGCGCCCTGCCCATCGTCGCCATCCCTACGACCCTTTCGGCCGCGGAGTTCGCCAACGCCGGCGCGGTCACGGACGAGGACCGCCAGACCAAGGACCTGCTGATCGCCGACGAGCTCACGCCCCGCTCGGTGCTCCTGGACCCCGAGCTGGGCGTCACCACGCCCGTCGACCTGTGGGCGAGCACCGGGATGCGGGCGCTCGACCACGCGATCGAGACCGTCTACTCCCCCCGGCGCGGGCCCATCACGGACGCGCTCGCCCTCGACGCGGTTCGCCGGCTGTCCGCCAGCCTGCGCGCCGCGCAGCGGGACCCCAGCGACGTCGACGCCCGGTGCGAGGGACAGCTGGGCGCGTGGGAGTCCTACTTCGGCGAGATGAACCTCACCCTCGGACTCTCCCACGCCATCGGTCACCAGATCGGTGCCCGCTACCGGGTCCAGCACGGCTGGACGACGTGCGCCGTCCTCCCCTCGGTCATGCGGTGGCTGACCCCCGCGACGGCGGAGAGGCAGGCCCTCATCGCCTCGGCGTTCGGTGTCGACACCGCCGCCATGACCGACGAGGAAGCCGCCGAGGCGGCAGCGACGGAGGTCGAACGGCTGGTCGGCGATCTCCGGCTCCCCGCCAGCCTGGGTGAGCTGGGAGTAAGACAGGAGGAGCTCGGCGCGCTCGCGGACGCCGTGATGCAGGACCTCGTCGTCGCCGGCAGCCCGCGACCGGTCCAGCGCGACGACGTGGTCGCCATACTGGAGCGGGCGTCTTGAACGCCGCACCGGCCGTGGTCACGGTGCGCGGGCTGTCGAAGCGCTATCCGGGCGTCCAAGCCCTCGACGGCGTGTCCCTTGAGGTCCGCGCGGGCGAGGTGCACGTCCTCCTCGGGGAGAACGGCGCGGGCAAGTCCACCCTCGTGAAGATCCTTTCGGGCGCGGTGCAGCCGGACGACGGGTCCATCGAGGTGATGGGCCGGCCGGTGACGCTGCCCAACCCCCACGCGGCGCAGCAGGCGGGGATCAGCACGGTCCACCAGGAGCTATCCCTCGTCCCCGACCTCACCGTCGCCCAGAACCTCTTCCTGGGGCGGGAGATCACGAGCACGGGCACGCCCCTCCTCGACCGCCGCGGGATGAATCGCGAGGCGGCGGCCCTGCTCCGGGCCGTCGGCCTCGACGTCGCTCCCGCCACGCCCGTGCGCCGCCTCAGCCTCGCCGTGCGCCAGGTGGTGGAGATCGTCCGGGCACTCTCCCGCGAGCCCCGAGTCCTCATCCTGGACGAGCCCACCTCCTCCCTCTCCGAGCAGGAGACGGACGAGCTCTTCGACCGCGTTCGGCAGATCACACGCCAGGGCGTGGGCGTCATTTACATCTCCCACCGCCTCGAGGAGCTCGAGCGGATCGCTGACCGTGTCACGGTCATGCGCGACGGCCGCGTCGTCGGGGAGGGCTTACCGGCGAGCACGCCGTTGCCCCAGCTCGTGCGGCTCATGGTCGGCAGGGACCTGGCGGAGGAGTTCCCGAATCGCGCCGTCGAGCTGGGCGAAACCCTGCTGACGGTTGAGGACCTCTCGGTGCCCGGGCGCGTCGAGGGCGCGACATTCACTCTCCGAGCGGGCGAGGTCGTTGGCATCTTCGGCCTCGTCGGCGCGGGCCGGACCGAGCTCCTTCGTGGCCTGTACGGCCTGGAGCCCGCCCACGGCAGGGCCACGCTGCGCGGCCGGCAGCTGGTCCCCGGCGGATCCCCTCGCAGGTCCCTCGAGAGCGGCCTGGCCCTCGTCCCGGAGGACAGGCACGGGTGGGGCCTGGTGCTCCCGCTCAGCATCCGCGACAACGTCTGCCTGTCGTCCCTGGACGACTGCAGCTCGTTCGGCTTCTTGTCGAGGCCGTCCCTCGAGGCGCTCGCGAAGCGCTTCACCGCGGCCCTGCGGGTGAAGGCACCGAACGTCAAGGTCCCCGTGCGCAACCTCTCGGGCGGCAACCAGCAAAAGGTGGTCATCGCCCGCGCCCTGGCCGCGGGCAGCGACGTGATCTTGCTCGACGAACCTACCCGCGGGGTCGACATCGGCGCGAAGATCGAGATCTACGAGCTCGTGGCTCGCCTCGCCGCCGACGGCAAGGGCGTGCTGGTGGTCTCTTCCGACATGCCCGAGGTCATCGGGCTGAGTGACCGCATCCTGGTCATGAGCCACGGACGCCTGCGCGCCGAGTTCCCCCGCAGGCAGGTCACCCAAGAGGCGTTGCTCCAGGCCGCCTTGCTAGAGGATGGGCAGATCCCGTGAACGCTTCGAACGCCCTCGCTACCCGGCTGCGCGGGATCGACTGGGAGACCGTGGGCCTGCCCATCGTCCTCGTCGCGCTCTTCGTCTTCTTCGCGATCCAGGCACCGAACTTCGCCGAGATCTCGAACTTCGCCAACGTCGCCAGACAGGTGGCCGTACTCGGCCTCATCGCGACGGCCCAGACGATGGTCATCCTCACCGCGGGGATCGACCTCTCCGTCGGCTCCGTCGTCGCCCTGGCCAGCGTCCTGGCGGCCATGGGCCTGCGGGACGGCAACCCGTGGGCCGGCATCGCCATGGCGCTGGCGGCGGGGCTGGCCGTCGGCCTGGTCAACGGGCTCATCATCGGATTCACCGCGGTCACCCCCTTCATCGTGACCCTTGGCATGCTCTCCATCGTCAGCGGCACCGCGCTCACGCTCACGAACGGGGACCCGATCTTCCAGCTTCCCGATTCCTGGTTCTTCGGGCTCGGCATCGGGTTCCTCGGGCCCGTCCCGATACCGGTCGTCATCGCCCTGGTGTGGTTCGCGCTGTTCTGGCTCGTGCTCTACCGGACCAAGTTCGGCACCCACGTGTACGCCGTCGGCGGGAACAAGAACGCCGCGAGCCTCGCCGGCATCCCGGTGGCGAGGGTCCAGCTGTCCGTGTACCTGCTGAGCGGCCTCAGTGCGGCGCTCGGCGGAATCATCCTGAGCGCGCGGGTCCGCTCGGGGCAGCCGCTACTGGGGCAGGGGCTCGAGCTGGAGACCGTCGCAGCGGTGGTCATCGGCGGGACCTCGCTGTTCGGGGGGCGCGGACGGCTCATGGGAACCATCTATGGCGTCCTCCTGGTCGGGATCGTGCGCAACGGCCTGGACCTGCTCGGCGTGTCCACCTTCATCCAGCGCATCGTCATCGGCGCCGCCACGATCCTCGCGGTGCTCCTCACCGTGCTCCGCGAGGGGGGACGCAACCGCTGAGACCTCGTCCGACCGCAACTTCCAGAGAGGTACCTACCATGTCCGAGCACAAGCACCGCCCCAGCCTCCTCGCCGCGGCGGCCCTGTCGCTGACGCTCGTCGCCTGCGGCGGCGGCGGTGACAACGGCGAGGCGGGGTCCACCGCCGAGCCGACCGAGACCCTGACCGGCACACCGGCGCCCCTGCCCGAGGCCAAGGTCGTCGAGGGGCTGAAGGCCAACAGCTCCTATCGCATCGCGGTCCTGTTCCCCAACGCCGGGGACCCGTACTTCCAGCAGAAGAGTTACGGGTACCGGGACGAGGCGCAGAAGGTTGGCGTCAGCGTGGAGTTCATGGACGCCGGCGGCTACGCCAACATCGACCGGCAGATCTCCCAGATCGAGAACGCCGTACAGCAGGACTTCGACGCCATCGCGATCGCGGTCACCAGCAGCACCGGGACCGTGCCCGCCCTCGAGGCCGCCCAGGACGCCGGCGTGCTCGTCGTCGGCGACGGCGTGTTCCCCGAGTCCGAGGAGATCATCAAACGGGGCGAAGACAGCGAGCGCGCCGGGTTCAACTCCGGCGAGTTCCTCTGCGAGAAGCTCGGGGACGGCGACAGCGTGGGGCTGCTCCTCGGCCCGCCGGGCATCGACCTCATCAAGCTGCGCGAGACCGGCGTACGCCGGGCGCTCTCCGGCTGCACCGACGTCGAGGTGGCCAAGGCCCTGAACAACCTCAGCGACCTGCCCAACTCCCTCTCCGCGGCGGAGAACGTCCTGCAGTCCGACCCGGAGGTCGCCGGCTTCTACGCCTTCAACAGCGTCGTCGCCCAGGCCGTCGCGCAGTCCCTGCAGGCTGCCGGCAAGCAGCCGGGAGAGGTGCAGGTGACGACGGTCGACATCGATCCCGACCTCGAGCGGCTCATGAAGGACGGCTGGGTGCAGCACACCAGCGTCGGGGGCTCCGTCCTGCTCGGCCGGGTCGTCGTCGACACGATCGTGCAAAAACTCAACGGCGAGGAGGTCGAGCAGGAGGCGTACCTGGTCCCAGTCGAGGTGACGCCGGAGACCCTGGACGAGTTCGACCGCTCCATCATGTACCCGCCCGAGGGCTCGTGACAGCAGGTGCCCCTCCGCCCGGGGGAGCCGACCAAAGGGAGAAGCCGTGCGCAACGATGCAGAGGCACAGCACGCGGCGGCCATGGAGAAGCTGCGGTCCGCGCTTCCCCGCGCTGGCGGCACGGCCCTTCCCAACCTCGTCGCCGGTGAGTGGGTCCCCGGTGGCCCGGACACTCGAGAGACCATCGATCCGACCACCGGGCGCTCCCTCGCCGACGTCACGATCGCTGCGCCGAGCACGGTGGACCATGCGGTGGCCACCGCGAGAGAAGCGGGCGCCCGATGGTGGAACACCGACGGGCAGGACCGATCCAGAGCCATGCGCAAGGTCGCGGATCTGATACGTGACCGCGCGGACTACCTCGGCCTGGCGGACACGCTGGACGTCGGCAGGCCCATTCGCGACACCGTCACCCGGGACACCGAGCGTGCCGCCCGCCTCTTCGAGTACTGGGCGGGCGCCACCGACCGGCTGCGCGGTGCCACCGTTCCCGTCCAGCCCGGCCTCTTCAACGTCGTGCTGCGCGAGCCCTACGGGGTTGTGGGTGCCATCACGCCATGGAACTACCCCCTCACCAACGCGGCAACCAAGCTCGCTCCCGCCCTGGCCACCGGAAATGCAGTGGTGCTCAAGCCGGCCGAGGACTCTCCCCTCTCCGCCCTGCTCCTGGGGCAGTGCCTTCTCGACGCCGGGCTACCGGCGGGCCTCGTCAGCGTCCTCACCGGTCCCGGCGACGTGACGGGCGAGGCGATCGTCGGCCACCCTGCGGTGGAGAAGATCACCTTCACCGGGTCCACCGAAGTGGGCCGCAAGATCGGCAGCCGGTGCGGCGAGCTCTTGAAGTCCGTCAGCCTCGAGCTCGGCGGCAAGAGTCCGATGCTGGTGTTTCCCGACGCCGACCTCGACGGGGCGGCGGACGCCGCCGTCTACACCGCGTTCCTCAACGCAGGCCAGACGTGCACGGCGGGTACGCGGCTGCTCCTGCACCAATCGATTGCCGACGACATGCTCGGGCGCATGAAGGAGCGCCTCGCGGTGCTCCGCATCGGGGACCCACTGGACGAAGGCACCGATATTGGTCCGATCGTCTCGCAGCGACAGCTAGCGACGGTCCGCGCCTACGTCGCATCGGGCCTCGAGCAGGGCGCCAAACCCATCGACGTGGCCCTCGAAGTGCCAGAGGGGGGCTGCTTCCACCCACCCGTGATCTTCACCGACGTCGAGCCGACGATGCGTATCGCCCAGGAAGAGATCTTCGGACCCGTGTTGTCCGTCTTCGTCTTCGACGACGTCGGAAAGGCGGTCGACCTCGCCAACGACACGCCCTACGGGCTGGCCGCGTCGATATGGACCTCGGAATTGGCTCTCGCGACCGAGCTCGCGGCTGCGCTGCAGGCCGGAATCGTGTGGACAAATTGCGTCCACATGCTGCACCCGGGGTCGCCCTACGGTGGCTACAAGGCCAGCGGCGTGGGCCTCGAGATGGGCGACGAGGCCATCGGACAGCACATGAAGACCAAGAGCGTCTGGACCGCCACCGAGGACTGGCGCAGTCCCTGGGCATCCGTCCGCCATGAGTTGTGACTTCCTTGACCCCTTGGTCCGGCGGGGCACTGCCAGCATCTCCACACCCCACCGTCTTCCAGGAGTGTTATCACCAATACTCGAACTCGCCCGTTGTTTCTGGCCTGTTTTCGACCGTCGCCGACAAGACGTCGTTCCGCGCTGGGCTGCGCGGGCCGCGACGGTTGCCGAGGGCCCTGGACCGTCGGGAGAGCGCAGCGCTGCTGGGCGGCTCGCGCACATACAGCGAGCGAGCAACCGCGGGGCCGACCGCATCGGCACCGCGATGGGCAACGCGATGATCACAGGCATCTCCTTCGATGTCGTCGGTGCCGACGCATAGCAGGCCGCCGTCGGGGTTCGGAGCCGTGGCCGTGTGCCAGCTGCTCGCGTTCGCGGTCGCCGTGCGCGACCGCAGGGTCTCCGGCGACGGCCAGGCGGCCGTCGCCGTCCCGTGACGCTGCCGGCTCCCTCGACGGCGCGGGGAGCCGGCACGGCCACAGCCTCAGGGGGTCGGCCTGTACCACGTCAGAACGGGTTCGGCGTGAGCGTGTACTTGGTCTGCAGGTACTCGTGGATGCCCTCGGCGCCGCCCTCACGGCCGAGCCCGGACATCTTCCACCCGCCGAAGGGCGCCGCGGCGTTGGAGACGACGCCGACGTTCAGTCCCATCATCCCCGTCTCGAGCCGCTCGATCATGCGCTGCCCGCGGGCGAGGTTCTCGGTGTAGACGTACGAGACCAGGCCGTACTCGGTGTCGTTGGCGATGCGCACTGCCTCGTCCTCGGTGTCGAACGGGACGATCGCGAGCACCGGTCCGAAGATCTCCTCGCGCAGGATGTCGCTGCCCGGCTGCACGTCGGTGATGACCGTGGGCTCGTAGAAGTTGCCGGGGCCGTCGACGGCGCCGCCGCCGGTGCGCACGGTCGCGCCGCGCTGCACGGCGTCGCCCACGAGCGCGGCGGCCTTCTCCACCGCGGCCTCGTTGATGAGCGGACCGATCGTCACGCCCTCCTCGGTGCCCCGGCCGACCGCGAAACCCTGGACCCGCTCGGTGACGCGGCGCGCGAACTCGTCGGCCACCGCGCGGTGCACGATCAACCGGTTCGCGGCCGTGCACGCCTGCCCGACGTTGCGGAACTTCGCCGCGATCGCGCCGTCGACAGCCTTGTCGAGATCGGCGTCGTCGAAGACGACGAACGGCGCGTTGCCGCCGAGCTCCATCGAGGTGCGCAGCACCCCGTGCGCCGCCTGCTCGAGGAGCCGCTGGCCCACCGGCGTCGATCCCGTGAACGACAGCTTCCGTAACCGGGAGTCGCGGATGATCGGCTCGGACACCGCTCCCGATGTCGAGGTGGTGAAGACGTTGACGACGCCGCCGGGAACCCCGGCGTCCTCGAGGAGCTTCGCGAAGAACAGGGTCGTCAACGGCGTGAGCTCGGCCGGCTTGATGACGACCGTGCATCCGGCGGCGAGGGCGGGCGCGATCTTCCGGGTCGCCATGGCGAGCGGGAAGTTCCAGGGCGTGATGAGGAAGCACGGCCCGACGGGGTGCTGGGAGACGACCATCCGGCCGGTGCCCTCGGGGCTCGGCCCGTACCGGCCCTGGACGCGCACGGCCTCCTCGCTGAACCACCGGATGAACTCGCCGCCGTACGCCACCTCGCCGCGGGCCTCGGCGAGCGGCTTGCCCATCTCGATCGTCATGAGGAGGGCGAAGTCTTCCTTGCGCTCCTGCAGGAGGTCGAACGCGCGCCGCAGGATTTCCGCCCGCTCGCGCGCCGGCGTCGCCGCCCAGGCGGGGAACGCCTCGGAGGCTGCTTCCAGCGCCGCCAGGCCGTCAGCGGGCGAGGCGTTGGCGATTGTCTTGACGCGGTCCCCGGTCGCGGGGTCGTAGACGTTGAGCGTCCTGCCGCCCTCGGCGGGGCGCCACTGGCCTCCGATGAGGAGGCGGTCCGGCACTCTCGCCAGCAGCGCGGTCTCGCGGTTGTCGCTCATAGGACTCCTTCGTCGTCATCGTCGGATGCCGCAGCATCCGTCGTTCAGGTAGGACAGTCGTGTGCTTGGACCCCGTCCAGCGTCATTTGGTGGAGGCTTCGGCGGTCTGTGCGCGGTGTTGCGGGAGAGATCCGTTACGCCACGGGCTGCCGGTTCTGTACGAGCAGGTGCTGACGGAAGAACGCGGCGAGCTCCTCCGTGGCGTCGAGCGGGAGGACGGCCGCGACGTACTGGTCGGGGCGGACGACGACGACACACCCGGCGACACGATCGATGCCGCGTAGGTCGAAGATGTCGTCCTCAGGGTGCGTGGCGAAGACCTTCTCGTAGTCGATGAGCTGGAACGGCCCGCTCCGGGGCAGGAACAGCTCAGGGACCTTGGTGATGTCGACGTCGACGTGCTTCTGCTGATAGATCACCTTGACGTCGAGGATGCTGTCGAGGTCGGCCCCCTCGGGGGTGTGGGCGAGGACCGGGGAATCCGGTGAGCCGGCCATCCACTCGGCCCACTCCGTCAGCGCGGACGCCTCCCCGGGCACGCCGTCGGCGAACGCGTACACGCGCCACCTACCGTCGGCGCGGTGCTGGTGCCCCAGGTGCAGAGGGTTCGCGTCCGCGACGCGGACGACCGGCGCTGACTTGAACCGCTTGCCGACCGGGAATCCCGTGGCGAGCTCCTGATAGGTCGGCTCTGCGACGAGCATCGACGGCGGGTACTGCGTCATGAAGCCGAACGGGAACTCGGCGGTCCGCACGTAGAAGTCCGCGAGCTCCGCCGGGTCGGCGAACTCCTCGGGCTTCTTCGCCATGAGCGTCGACCACTCCTTGTCGAAGTCGATGAGGTTTTGGGCGATGACCTGACGCTCGGCGGAGTACGTGGCCAGCAGGCTCTCCGGGCTGCGTCCGGAGAGGACGTAACCGAGCTTCCAGCCGAGGTTGAACCCGTCCTGCATCGACACGTTCATGCCCTGGCCGGCCTTGGCGCTGTGCGTGTGGCAGGCGTCGCCGGCGATGAACACGCGCGGGCTGCGGGTGCCGATCTCGTCGAGAGGCACGTCGTCGAACCGGTCGGTGACCCGGTGGCCGACCTCGTACACGCTGTGCCAGGCGACGTCGCGCACGTCGAGCGTGTAGGGGCGCATGATCTCGTTCGCCTTGGCGATGATCTGCTCGATCGACGTCTTGCGCACCGCGCCGTGGTCGTCCGGCGGAACGACCCCGAGGTCGACGTACATGCGGAACAGGTAGCCGCCCTCCCGGGGGATGAGCAGGATGTTGCCGCCCGAGCCCGACTGGATCGCGCACTTCGTGCGGATGTCCGGGAAGTCGGTGACGGCGAGGACGTCCATGACGCCCCACGCGTGGAACGCCTGGTCGCCCTCCATCGTGCAGCCGATCGACTGCCGCACGCCGCTGCGGGCGCCGTCGGCGCCGAGGACGTACTTTGCCCGGACGACCTTCTCCTGCCCCACGTCCTCGCCCTTGGTGCGGACGAGGTTGACGGTGACCGGGTACTCGGCGCCTTCGGTTACCTCGAGGCTGCGGAACTCGTAGCCGTAGTCCGGCTTCATCCGGCTCGGCGAGTTCGCCATGACCTCCGCGAAGTAGTCGAGGACGCGCGCCTGGTTGACGATGAGGTGCGGGAACTCGCTGATGCCGGTCGGGTCGTCGGCCGGCCGCTCCCCGCGGACGATGCGCGAGGGGTCGGCCGGATCCGGACGCCAGAAGCACATTTCGGTGATCCGGTACGCCTCCTCGATGATCCGCCCGGCGAACCCGAACGCCTGGAAGGTCTCCACGGTGCGCGCCTGGATGCCGTCCGCCTGGCCGATCTCCAGCCGCCCGCCGCGGCGCTCGACGATCCGGGTCGTGACGTCGGGGAACTGCGACAGCTGCGCCGCCGTGATCATCCCGGCCGGCCCGGTACCGACGATGAGGACGTCGACCTCGTCGGGGAGCTCCTCTGGCCGGTCAAGACCGACGCCTGCCGCTGGCTGGACGCGCGGATCGCCGGAGACGTAGCCGTAGTGGTGGAACTGCATGCGATTCCTCCTCGGACTTCGCTGTCGAGGTACTTGTCGGAGCGAACCGCATGTTCTACTTTCGAACACGAGGTTCTACTATTGAACGGATCGTATATGATGACGTGCGCCACGTGCAAGAGCCCGTGCGCCACGTGCAAGAGCCTGGAGGGCGACGTCCGTCGGCGGTGGAGCCGCCGGGAGTGCGACGGTCGATGACGGTGGAGCCCGCAGGTGTGCCGTCGCGGCCCGCGCCCGCGTCGCAGACGCTCAGCCGCGGCATCCGGATCCTCGAGATCCTCGCCGACGCCCGCGAGCCCCTGACGATCGACGCGGTGGCCGACCGGCTCGGCGTCCACCGCTCGATCGCCTACCGGCTGTTGCGCACCCTCGAGGATCACGGGCTCGTCCGCCGCGACACGACCGGGCGGGTCGCGCTCGGGGCGCGGATGGCGGCGCTGGCCGCGGGCGTCGCGCCCGACCTGCAGGCTGAGGCCCTCCCCGAGCTCACCGCCGTCGCCAACGAGCTCGGCATGACGTGCTTCCTGGCGGTGCTCGACCACGACGAGTGCGTGACGCTGACGAGCGTCGAGCCGCGGCACGCGGTCGCCTCGGTAGCGCAGCGGCCCGGGACAAGACACCCGATGACCGTCGGCGCGCCCGGCAAGGTCATCCTCGGCGCGCTCCCCCGGCCCGCCTGGCCGCCCGGCGTCTCCGGGCAGCTGGAGACGGAGGCGATGGCGGCCGCGGTCCGCGGCTACGCCGAGAGCCACGACGAGGTCATCCCAGGCGTGCAGTCGGTGGCGGTGCCGCTGCGCCTGCGCGGGCGCGAGCCGGCCGCGGTCGCCGTCGTCTACGTCGCGAGCGACCATGAACCCTCCGCGATTGCGGCGCGGCTGGCCACGAGCGCGACATCGATCCGGGACGCGCTGGGCGGCTGACGGGCACACATCGCCCGAGCCAATGGCTACCATGGGCGTCCGGTGCGACGTCCCCGGCGCCCAGCACCCGGCACGGCCGCCGGGTGACCTGCCCGGCGGGGCCCGCACGAGTCACTGTCGCCCCGCCCTACGGAAATGTCCTCGCCATGCCCTCGGTCTCCGCCCACGTCGCCGTCACCCTCGCCGCCCACGTCGACCACGTCTTCGGCGTCATGGGCAACGGCAACGCGTACTTCCTCGACGCCCTGACGCGCCAGACCTCCGCGGAGTTCACCGCGGTGCGGCACGAAGCGGGCGGGGTCGTCGCCGCCGACGCCTTCCACCGGGCGTCCGGTCAGCTCGCCGCGGCGACGACGACGTACGGCGCCGGGTTCACCAACACGCTCACCGCGCTCGCCGAGGCCGTGCAGGCGCACGTGCCCCTCGTCCTCGTCGTCGGCGACGAGCCGACGTCAGGGCCGCGCCCGTGGGACGTCGACCAGATCGCGATGGCCTCGGCCGTCGGCGCCCGTACGTACACGGTGGGGCGCACGGACGCCGCCGCCACGACCGTCATCGCCGTCGAGCACGCCCTGACCTACCGCGTGCCCACAGTCTTGGCGATCCCCTACGACGTCGCCACGCTCGACGCCGGCCCGGTGCCCGAGGTGCCGGCCCCGCGCCTCCCCGGGCCGCTCGCGCCGCGCGGGCCGTTCGCCGACGCCATGGTGCGCGAGATCGCGACGGCGCTCGCCTCGGCCAGCCGGCCCCTCCTCCTCGCCGGCCGCGGCGCGTGGGTGGCGGGCGCGGGTGAGGCCCTCGGCGCGCTCGCCGACGCGACCGGTGCACTCACCGCGACGACCGCCCTCGGGCGCGGGATCTTCGCCCGCCCCGAGTTCGACCTCGGCGTCGCCGGCGGGTTCGGCGCCGAGGGGGCGATGAGCCTCGTGCGCGAGGCCGACGTCGCCGTCGTCGTCGGGGCGTCGCTCAACCAGTTCACGATGCGGTTCGGCGAGCTCTTCGCGCCCGGCACCCGCGTCTTCCAGGTCGACGTCGCCCCGGCCGCGACCCACCCGCACGTCGGCGGGTACGTGCGCGGGGACGCCGCGGCGGTTGCGGCGGCGCTCGTTGCCGAGCTCGACGGTGCGACGCCGAGCGGGTGGCGCGAGTCGATCGACGTCGCCGCCGCGCGCCGGTACGAACCGGGCGACGGGAAGGCTCCCGACGGACGGCTCGACCCCCGCTCGGCCGCGGCCCGCATCGGCGAGCTGTTGCCGCAGGACCGCGTTGTCGTCTCCGACGGCGGGCACTTCATCGGCTGGGCGAACATGTACTGGCCGGTGGCCTCGCCGGATCGGATGATCATGGTCGGCACCGCGTTCCAGGCCATCGGGCTCGGGTTCCCCAGCCTCCTCGGCGCGGCGCTCGCCCGGCCCGGGGCGACCGTCGTGCTCACGACCGGCGACGGCGGCGGACTCATGGCGCTGGCCGACCTCGAGTCGGCGGTGCGGGTCGCGGGCGGCCGGGGCCTCGCCGTCGTGTGGAACGACGCCGCCTACGGGGCCGAGGTGCACCTGTACGGACGCAAGGGCCTGGCCCGGGAGCCGATGCTCATCCCTGACGTCGACTTCGCCGGCCTCGCCGCCGCCGTCGGCGCGCAGGGCGTCGTCGTGCGCTCGCTCGACGACCTCGACGTGCTGGCGGCGTGGGCGCCGCGGCCCGCGGCGGACCGACCGTTCCTGCTCCTCGACCTGCGGGTCTCGGGCGCCGTCGTCGCGCCTTACCAGGAGGAGATCGTCCGGGTGAACAGCTGACCCGCCGTCCTCGTCCGGCGGGTGGGCCGTCAGCCCCGCACGGCGAGACGCGCGCGCCGGCCGTGGAGAGCGTGGTAGTGCCCCGCCGAGGCGAGGACGAGGCCCGCCACGGCCAGGTACATCACCCGGTGGTCCCCGGCGCCGATGACGAGCCCGAGCGCGAGCGGTCCCAGCCCGGTGCCGAGGTCGAGGAAGAGGTAGTACGTCGACACCGCCAGGCCGACGCGCCTGCCGTCGGCGATGCGCACGACGGCTGCCTGCGCGGCGGGCATGAGGGTGCCGAACCCGGCGCCGACGAGCGCGCCGGCCACGACCACCGCCGTCGTCGTGCCGACCTGCGAGAGCACCACCATCCCGGCCGCGTAGAAGACGATGCGGGGTAGATGACGGCGTTGTCCCCGTGGCGGTCCTGGATCCGCCCGGTGACCAGCCGGGCGCCCAGGACGGTGAGGGCCTGGACGAGGAAGAACGTCCCCGCGGCGTCCGCCATGCCCAGGGCGTCGACGAAGGGGTGGGTGTAGGTGAGGATCGCGGCGTTGGCCACGCCGATGAGCAGCATAAACGTGGCGAGGGGCAGGACGTCGCGGTGCACCGCCTCGCGCCACCGTGGCCGGGCGGTCCCGCGGCCGGCGACCGGCTCGGCCGGTCGCGCGACGGCGGCCACCGCCCAGGCCGCGGCGGAGACGGCGGCGCACGTGAGGAACAGGGCGTCGTAGTCCCAGCGGTCGATGAGCCAGAGGGCGAGCAGCGGGCCGACGCCGGCGGCGGCGGGCACGCCCATCGTGAAGTACCCGGTGCCCTCCCCGCGGCGTAGCGGCGGGATGACCGACTGCGCCAAGGTGGTCACGGCGGTGTGGGCGATGCCGTGCGCCGCGCCGTGGAGGAACCGGACGGCGAGCACGAGGCCCAGGCTGTCCGCCGGCAGGTAGGCCATGGTCATGACCACGGCGACGACGAGGCTCACGAGCAGCGCGCGCCGCGGGCCGGTGGCGTCCACGAGCTGGCCGCCCGCCAGCCGGGCGCCGACCGCGCCGACGATGAACATGCTCGAGGCCAGGCCGGCGCCGGTGGCCGAGGCGCCGAACTGCTGGATGGCGTAGACGGCCATCGTCGTCATGAGCAGGTAGAAGATCGTCATGACCAGGGCGTTGGCGACGGTGGTGAGCGTGAACTCCCGCGTCCACAGCCGCTCGGCCGAGGTGCTCGCGCCAGGCTTCGCCCGCACCATCCCGCTCCCCTTGTCTCGTCGACCCGGTGACCGCCCCTCGCCGCTTCCCCGTGCGTGCAGGCACCTCCCCTCCACAACCGCGCCCCGGCGCGCGGAGGCCCGCGCGCCGGGACAGGACTGCGAGGCGTGGCTGGACGGTTGGGCTCAGACCTTCGTGAGTCCGCGGATCGGGCTCACCTGCTGCTCCAGCTCGTGGTCGGGGCCGAGCGGGATGCCGGTGCGGTCCCGCAGGAGGAGCGTCGCGAGGAGGCTGATGACGACCATCCCGGCGAGGTACCACGTCACGGCCGCGGTCCCGCCCGTCGCGTTGACGAGCGCGGTCGCGATCGTCGGGGCGAAGGCACCGCCGAAGATCGCGCCGATCGCGTAAGAGATCGACACGCCGGAGAACCGGATCGATGCCGGGAAGAGCTCGGCGTAGAGCGCCGCCTGCGGACCGTAGGTCAGGCCGAGGCCGAGCGTGAGGAACGCGAGTCCCGCGAACAGCAGGACGACGTTGCCGGTGTTCACCAGGGGGAACAGGGCGAAGACGCCGACGAGCAGCAGCACCCAGCCGAGGAGGTACGTCGAGCGCCGCCCGATCTGGTCGGAGATCCAGCCGGCCACGATCGTCGAGAGCAGCCACGTGATGGCGGAGCCGGTCACGGCCCACAGCACCGGGCCGCGGTCGAGAGCGAGCGGGCCCTCGGGGTCGGTCGCGTAATTCTGGATGTATCCACCAGTCGTCATGTAGCCGACGGCGTTGTTGCCGGCGAAGACCAGCGCGGCGACGATGACAAGGACCGTGTGCTTGCGGAAGAGCCGCAGGATCGGCATCTGCGCCTCCTGCTTGCGCTCGGCCAGCTCGGCGAACACGGGGCTCTCCTCGACCTTCCGGCGCACGTAGTAGCCGACGAGGATGAGGACGACGCTCAGCAGGAACGGGATCCGCCAGCCCCACGTGAGGAACTCGTCGCCGGGGGCGATCATCGCCATGACTGCCATGACGCCGGAGGCGAGCAGCAGCCCCAGCGGGACGCCGGTCTGCGGGCCCGCACCGAAGAGGCCGCGCCGCTTCCCCGGTGCGTGCTCGACAGCCATGAGGACCGCGCCGCCCCACTCGCCGCCGGCCGAGATGCCCTGGAGGATGCGCAGAAGGACGAGCAGGATCGGGGCGGCGACGCCGATGGTCGCGTAGGTCGGCAGCACGCCGATCAGGGTGGTGGCCAGGCCCATCAGGATGAGCGTGACCATGAGGACGAGCTTGCGGCCGTACTTGTCGCCGAGGTGGCCGGCGAGGAACGCGCCGAGCGGGCGGAAGAGGAAGCTCACGCCCACGGTCGCGAACGAAAGCAGCACGCTGTTCGCGCCGAGGCCGGCGAAGAAGGCCTGGCCGAAGACCAGTCCGGCGGCGAAGGCGTAGATGAAGAAGTCGTACCACTCCACCGTCGTGCCGATGACGGTCGCGAAGACGACGCGCCGGCGGTCGACGGTGTCGACGGCTCCGGGGGCCGTGGGGCCCGAACTGGCGTTGATGGGGCTCACTGTGGACTCCTCTGTCATGCGACGACGCTGTCTTCCAGGCCGCCGAGGGAGTTCGGCTTGCCCGGTGCGCAACGATGATATACGATTTCGGATACAACGCAAGGGCGAGGGAGCTCATGACTGAAGACATCACGATCGGCGACGGGACGGACCCCAGGTTCTCGGCCCTCCCCGGCCGTCCGGGCAAGATCGTCGCGATCCACCTCAGCTACGCGTCGCGCGCCGACCAGCGCGGCCGCCGTCCCGCCCACCCGTCGTACTTCTTCAAGCCCTCGAGTTCGGTCGCGCCCTCCGGTGGCACGATCGAACGTCCCGCCGGAACCGAGCTGCTGGCCTTCGAGGGCGAGATCGCGCTCGTCATCGGCACGCCGGCCCGCCGCGCCACGCTCGAGAGCGCGTGGGACCACGTCGCGTGGGTAACGGCGTCGAACGACTTCGGGCTCTACGACCTGCGCGCGAACGACAAGGGCTCGAACCTCCGCTCCAAGGGCGGCGACGGGTTCACCCCCATCGGCCCGGCCCTCCTCGACGCCCGCACCGTCGACCCGGCCGCGCTGCGGCTGCGCACCTGGGTCAACGGCGAACTTCGCCAGGACGACACGACCGCCGGGCTCATCTTCCCCCTCGCCCAGCTCGTCGCCGACCTCTCCCAGCACTTCACGCTCGAACCGGGCGACGTCATCCTCACCGGCACCCCCGCCGGCTCTTCCGTCGTCGTCCCCGGCGACGTCGTCGAGGTCGAGGTCGACGCGCCCGAGGCGCCCGGGGCGCCGACCTCGGGCCGGCTCATCACCACCGTTACCCAGGGCGAGCACGGGTTCGACGGCGACCTCGGGTCGCTGCCGGCCGTCGACGACGTCCAGCGCGCGGAGGCATGGGGCTCGCGCGCCGCCGCCGGCCTGGAGCCGGAACCGGAGCCATTCCGCCTCACGCCCGAGCTGCGCGAGAAGCTCGCGAAGGCCCCAGTAGCCGGGCTCAGCGCGCAGCTGCGCAGGCGTGGCCTCAACAACGTCACGATCGACGGCGTGCGGCCGATGCACCCCGCCACCAAGCTCGTCGGCACTGCCCGCACCTTGCGGTTCGTGCCCAACCGCGAGGACCTGTTCGCCAGCCACGGCGGCGGCTACAACGCACAGAAGCGCGCGTTCGACGCCGTCGGCGAGGGCGAGGTCATCGTCATCGAGGCCCGCGGCGAGACCGGGTCGGGCACGCTCGGCGACATCCTCGCCCTGCGCGCCCACGCCGCCGGGGCCGCCGGCATCGTCACCGACGGCGGCGTGCGCGACCACGACGCCGTCGCCGTCGTCGGCATCCCGGTGTACTCGGGCGGCCCGCACCCGGCCGTCCTCGGCCGCAGGCACGTGCCGTGGGACGTCGACGTCGCGGTCGCGTGCGGCGGCACGACCGTCCAGCCCGGCGACGTCGTCGTCGGCGACCGGGACGGCGTCGTCGTCATCCCCCCGGCGCTCGTCGAGGAGGTAGTCGACGCCACCCTCGCCCAGGAGGACGAGGATGCGTGGATCGCCGAGCAGGTCACCGCCGGGCACCCGGTCGACGGACTGTTTCCCATGAACGCCGAGTGGAGAGCGAGGTACGAGGCATGGCACGCGAGCAGGTGACCGCGGCGGCCCCGTCGCGGAGCAAGTCGCAGCAGGCCTACCACTGGCTCAAGGAGCGGATCGCGAACGAGGAGTTCACCCCGGGCTACCGCCTCGTTCTCACGTCGATCGCGGCCGAGCTGAACATGAGCGTCGTGCCGGTGCGCGAGGCGATCCGCCAGCTCGAAGCCGAGGGACTCGTGACGTTCGAGCGCAACGTCGGAGCGCGGGTGTCGATGATCGACGACTCCCAGTACCGGCACAGCATGGAGACACTGGCGATCCTCGAGGGTGCGGCCACCGCGCTGGCGGCCCCGCACCTGACCGGGGACGACGTGCGCCGGGCGCGGGAGATCAACCGGCTCCTCATCGAGTCCCTCGACCACTTCGACCCGCGCCTGTTCACCTCGCTGAACCAGAAGTTCCACTCGGTCCTCTTCGCCCCCTGCCCGAACCCGCGCATGCTCGAGCTCGTCGACGCGGAGTGGGTCCGCCTGGGCCGCCTGCGCGACTCGACGTTCAGCTTCGTGCCCGGCCGTGCGCAGGAGTCCGTGCGCGAGCACGCGCACATCGTCGACCTCATCGAGGCCGGCGCCCCCCTCGCAGACATCGAACGCGCGGCCCGCGGGCACCGCTCGGCCACCCTCGCCGCCTACCTCAGCCACGAGCACCCCGACCACGACGCGCCGGCCCAGTCCGGCGTGACCACCGCACCCTGACCGGAGGCAACCATGAGCGAGACCAGTATCGACCCGGCGACGGCGACGGTCCCCCGTCACCTCCCCGCCGACCTGCCCGACCGCATCCAGCACTACATCGACGGCGAGTTCGTCGACTCCGCCGACGGCGCCACGTTCGAGGTCCTCGACCCGGTCTCGAACGAGACGTACCTGCACGCGGCAGCCGGCAAGAAGGCCGACATCGACCGCGCCGTCGCCGCGGCCCGGCGCGCGTTCGAGGAGGGCCCGTGGCCAAAGATGCTGCCGCGCGAACGCTCACGCGTCCTTCACCGCGTCGCCGACCTCGTCGAGTCCCGCGACGCCCGGCTCGCCGAGCTCGAGAGCTTCGATTCCGGCCTGCCGATCACCCAGGCGCTCGGCCAGGCCCGCCGGGCCGCCGAAAATTTCCGGTTCTTCGCCGACCTCGTCGTCGCCCAGGCCGACGACACCTACAAGGTGCCCGGCCGGCAGATCAACTACGTCAACCGCAAGCCCATCGGCGTCGCCGGGCTCATCACACCGTGGAACACGCCGTTCATGCTCGAGTCGTGGAAGCTCGGCCCGGCGCTGGCGACCGGCAACACGGTCGTCCTCAAGCCGGCCGAGTTCACCCCGCTGTCGGCGTCCCTGTGGGCGGGCATCTTCGAGGAGGCCGGCCTGCCGAAGGGCGTGTTCAACCTCGTCAACGGGTTCGGCGAGCACGCGGGCGACGCGCTCGTCAAGCACCCGGACGTCCCGCTCATCTCCTTCACCGGCGAGAGCCGCACTGGGCAGATCATCTTCGGAAACGCCGCGCCGTACCTCAAGGGCCTGTCGATGGAGCTCGGCGGGAAGTCCCCCGCCGTCGTCTTCGCCGACGCGGACCTCGACGCCGCGATCGACGCGACGATCTTCGGGGTGTTCTCCCTCAACGGCGAGCGCTGCACGGCCGGCAGCCGCATCCTCGTCCAGCGCGAGGTCTACGACGAGTTCGTCGAGCGCTACGCCGCCCAGGCCAAGCGCGTCGTCGTCGGCCCCCCGCACGACCCGAACACCGAGGTCGGCGCGCTCGTGCACCCCGAGCACTACGAGAAGGTCATGAGCTACATCGAGATCGGCAAGACCGAGGGCCGTCTCGTCGCCGGCGGTGGCCGTCCCGAGGGCTTCCCGACGGGCAACTACGTCGTCCCGACCGTCTTCGCCGACGTCGCCCCCGACGCCCGCATCTTCCAGGAGGAGATCTTCGGGCCGGTCGTGGCGATCACCCCGTTCGACACCGAGGAGGAGGCCCTCGCCCTCGCCAACGGCGTGAAGTACGGCCTCGCCGCCTATGTGTGGACGAACGACCTCAAGCGCGCGCACAACTTCGCCCAGGCGGTCGAGGCCGGCATGGTGTGGCTCAACAGCAACAACGTCCGCGACCTGCGCACCCCGTTCGGCGGGGTCAAGGCCTCGGGCCTCGGCCACGAGGGCGGCTACCGCTCGATCGACTTCTACACCGACCAGCAGGCCGTGCACATCACGCTCGGCAAGGTGCACAACCCCACCTTCGGCAAGGTCGACCATCACGCCGCGACGGACCTGGACGACCCGGACCCGCGCTGAGCACCCATCACCTACGAGAGGCAAGGACGCTGACGTGACCACACCCATCACCCCGCACGCCCCCGAGCCGGTCGTCACCGCCGAGGACCCCATCCGCGCCCGTAACGCCATCCCCACACCGGCGTCGCCGCCTCCGGACATCCTGCGCTGCGCCTACATGGAGCTCGTCGTCACCGACCTGCAGGCATCCCGCAACTTCTACGTCGACGTGCTCGACCTCGTCGTGACCGAAGAGGACGAGGAGACCGTCTACCTCCGGAGCTTCGAGGAGTTCATCCATCACAACCTCGTGCTGCGCAAGGGCCCGGTCGCGGCGGTCGCCGCGTTCTCGTACCGGGTGCGCACGCCGGAGGACCTCGACAAGGCGGTCGCGTTCTACGAGGAGCTCGGATGCCGGGTCGAGCGGCGCGCGGAGGGCTTCACCAAGGGCATCGGCGACTCGGTCCGCGTCGAGGACCCGCTGGGCTTCCCGTACGAGTTCTTCCACGACGTCCAGCACGTCGAGCGCCTCGCGTGGCGCTACGATCTGTACACGCCCGGCGCGCTCGTGCGCATCGACCACTTTAACCAGGTCACCCCCGACGTGCCACGGGCCGTGGCGTACATGGAGGACCTCGGCTTCCGCGTGACCGAGGACATCCAGGACGCCGAGGGCACCACGTACGCCGCGTGGATGCGCCGCAAGCCCACCGTGCACGACACCGCGATGACGGGCGGCGACGGCCCGCGCATGCACCACGTCGCCTTCGCGACCCACGAGAAGCACAACATCATCGCGATCTGCGACAAGCTCGGCGCGCTGCGCCTGTCGGACCACATCGAGCGCGGCCCCGGCCGCCACGGTGTCTCGAACGCCTTCTACCTCTACCTGCGCGACCCCGACGGCCACCGGGTGGAGATCTACACGCAGGACTACTACACCGGCGACCCCGACAACCCGGTCGTCACGTGGGACGTGCACGACAACCAGCGGCGCGACTGGTGGGGAAACCCCGTCGTCCCGTCGTGGTACACCGAGGCATCCCTCGTCCTCGACCTCGACGGCAACCCCAAGCCGGTCGTCGCGCGCACCGACTCGAGCGAGATGGCGGTCACCATCGGGGCCGACGGCTTCTCCTACACCCGCAAGGACGACGAGGCCGACGAGCTGCCGAGCTGGAAGCAGGGCGAGTACAAGCTCGGCCACCAGCTGTGACTCCGCCCTTCCCGCTGTCCGCCGGCGGATCCGACACCAGGAGACCAGGAGGAACGGATGCTCTCGCCTGAGACCATTGCCGCGATCGCGGACGAGCTCGCCGTCGCCGAGCGCGACCGCACGACGGTGCCGCTGCTGACCGCGCGACACCAGGGGATGACGGTCGAAGACTCGTACGCCGTGCAGAACGAGTGGCGCCGCCGCGGCATCGAGGCGGGCCGGCGGCCCGTCGGCCGCAAGATCGGGCTGACGTCGAAGGTGATGCAGGCGGCGACCGGCATCACCGAGCCCGACTACGGGGCGATCTTCGCCGACATGGTGTTCGAGAACGGCTCCGTCATCGAGCACGCGCGGTTCTCGAACGTGCGCATCGAGGTCGAGCTCGCTTTCGTGCTGGCAGCGGCGATCGATGGTCCAGATGCCACGGTCTTCGACGTGCTGCGGGCCACCGAGTACGTCGTGCCGGCGCTGGAGATCCTCTCCTCCCGCATCGAGCTCGACGGCCGCACGATCGTGGACACGATCAGCGACAACGCCGCGATGGGCGGGATGGTCTACGGCGGCAACCCGGTCGCCCCGGGCGAGGTCGACCTCCGCTGGGTCTCGGCGCTGCTGTACCGCCAGGAGACCATCGAGGAGTCCGGCGTCGCCGGCGCCGTGCTCAACCACCCCGCGATGGGCGTCGCGTGGCTCGCGAACAAGCTCGCCCAGCACGGCGACCGGCTCGAGGCCGGCGAGATCGTGCTCGCGGGCTCGTTCACCCGACCCATGTGGGTGCACCCGGGCGACACCGTGCTCGCCGACTTCCGAGACCTGGGGACCATCTCATGCCGCTTCGTCTGACGCCGACATTCCGCCACGCACTCGCGGCCCAGCAGGAACGGGGCGCGGCAGCCCGCCCCCTCGCCGGAATCTGGGTGTGCTCGGGCAGCCCGCTGGTCGCCGAGATCTGCGCGGGGTCGGGCCTGGACTGGGTGCTCATCGACATGGAGCACTCCCCCAACGGCCTCGAGTCGGTGCTCGGCCAGCTCCACGCGGTCGCCCCGTATCCGGTGACCCCCGTCGTGCGGGTGCCGATCGGCGACGTCGTGACCATCAAGCAGGTCCTCGACCTCGGCGCGCAGAACCTGCTGGTGCCCATGGTCTCCTCCGCCGACGACGCGCGGGCCGCCGTCGAGGCCGTGCGGTACCCCCCGCGCGGGCGCCGCGGCGTCGGCTCGGCGCTCGCCCGCTCCGCGCGGTGGAACCGCGTCGACGGCTACCTCACGGATGCCGACGCGCACGTCTCGCTGTTCGTGCAGATCGAGACCGCGGAAGGCGTCGATGCCGCCGCCGCCATCGCCGCCGTGGACGGCGTCGACGGGGTCTTCGTGGGGCCGTCCGACCTCTCCGCATCGATGGGGCTGCTCGGGCAGCAGAGCCACCCGGACGTCGTCGCCGCCGTCCGCCGCGCCTTCGCAGCCGTGCGCACGGCGGGCAAGCCGGTCGGCGTCAACGCGTTCGACCCGGCTGTCGCGAACTCGTACATCGAGGCCGGCGCCTCCTTCGTGCTCGTGGGCGCCGACGTGGCGCTCCTCGCGCGCGGCTCCGAGGCCCTCGCGGCCGCGTTCGTGCCCACGACACGCGACGGCGCGCGCGCGAGCTACTGACGCCGTCGAGGATTCCGGAGCGCTCGGCGACCAGCGTGGCCGGACAGAAGTAGCCGGCCTGCTCGGTGGCCGGGTCGCCCCCGACGAGAACGCGTACGCCCGCGTCCTTCGCCGCCTGAACGAGGTTGGCGACGATGTCGAACTGGGCCTTGTTCTGCAGCGGGCCGAGCACGTTGTTCTCATCCAGGCCGACGCCCATCGGGGTCCGCCGGACGACTTCCGTCAACGAGTCGCAGACGTCGTCGTAGATGTCCTCGTGCACGTACAGCCGCTTCAGGGCGGCGCAGGTCTGGCCGGTGTTGACGAACGCGCCCGAGAAGAGGTCCTCTGCGATGGCGCGCGGGTCGGCGTCGGGGAGGACGATGCCCGCGTCGTTGCCACCAAGCTCAAGGGTGAGCCGCTTCACGGTCTCGGCAGAGGAGCGAATGATCGCTCTGCCGGTGGCGGTGGAACCGGTGAACATGATCTCGTCGATCGCCGGGTGGGCGGCCAAGGCCTCGCCCGACCTCGCGGCCACCCGAAACCACGGGCAGCACTCCGGCCGGCAGGGCGGTGTTCAACACGTGCGCGAGGGCGAGCACGGACAACGGGGTGTACTCGGACGGCTTCATCACCACGGTGTTGCCCATCCGCAGGCTGGGCGCGAGCTGCCAGGTGCTGATCATCATCGGCCAGTTCCACGGGCCGATCGCACCCACGACGCCAAGCGGCCGGTAGTGCAGCTCGGCACGGCCGCCCTCGTCGTCGACGACGACCTCAGGCTCTAGCCCGAACGACGCCGTCGCCCGCAGCCAGGCGGCGCAGGCACCGACCTCGAAGCGGGCGTTCGGGCCGTTGAGCGGCTTGCCCTGCTCGCGGGAGAGCAGCTCGGCAAGTGCGTCGGCGGAGGCCTCGACGGCGTCGGCGGCCCGGTTGAGGTACGCGCTGCGCCCCAAAGAGACTTCGAATCTGTTGAGCCAGCGCTCCGCTGAGAGCACTGTCGCTCCGTGCTTCAAGGTCCGGTCCTGGCCGCCGTCGCCGCATAGGAGTGTGGTGATCCGGGCCATCCGTACTGGTGTGCGCCGTCATTGCGTTCGGGTGCAGCTTGACCAGACGCGGTTCCTTGCGGGCCGGCTCCTTGGGGTTGAACCACTACCTCGCCGGTTGCGGTTGAGTCTTCGCGGAGCATCCAGCCCATGCGCTTGTAGGTTCGGACCCCGACGTCCGACTCGACCACCTGGGCGCCCGGTGCAGCGGTTTGCAGCCCTGCCTCGACGTCGAAGATGTCGCCGGGGGTGCGGAGCCAGAGCTGGAACGTGAGGTTGGTGTCTCCCGTGGTGGAGGCGCACAGGCGCAGGGTTCGATAAGAGCGGAGGTAGCGCACCGCCGCCTCGAGCTGGGCCGGTGGTACACGGACGTACCACTGGCACGACACGGGATAGCCGGAATGTTCTTGAGCTAGTTCACACCGGAGGGTGATCAGCCCCGTCTCAAGTGCTTGCCGCAGCTGTCGGGCCGCCGTTGTTGGGTGAGTTCGCGTCGTCCTGGCGATCTCCGCTGCGGTGGCCCGTCCATCGCGCTGAAGCACGGCGGTCATCTCCCCGAAGCGAGATGGAGTGGCGCCGCGCTTACGGAGCGTCTCAAGTCGCAGGGTGGCTACGCGGCGCTGCTGCTCAGGTGTGAGGACGTCAAGGCGCCAGTTGCTGGCGGTTGCGTACAAGCGGGTGACCACGTTGACCTGGGCACGCAGGATCGCCGGATCCGCCCGTACCAGCGGCAGCACAGCCCGAGCCATCTGTTGCCAGCTTCGTGTCAGGACGGTAAGGCGGATGTCCCATGCTCGCGCAGCTTCCTCCACGGTGTTGATTTCCGCTGCCGCGCACAGCCGCTCCAGCACCTCTGACCGGCGACCCGGTCTGCACTCGACGCCGATGAACGTGGAACAGCCCTGCGTACCCGAAATGCCGAGATGGCCGGTGACCCATGCGCGGCCATCGGTCCGAAGTCGGTCCCACCGGGCGGCCAGCGTCGTGGGGTGCCGGCCGAGCGCGGCGGCCAGCTGGGACCAACTAGCCCGCGGCGCGATTTGCAAGGCATGGACGAGTTCGAGATCAGCGAGAGGAAGTTCCATGCTCGATCCTTCGGTCCGAGGGCGCCCCGGTGCATCAATTCGCGAATACTGCAGGGCAGTGTTCAACATCACACCACCCTCAGGGCAAGAAGCAACCTACCGAAAGGACATCTCGCATTCACTGCCCCTTCCCCAGCTGGTCGACCGCATCTCGACCCGACCGCTCGTGATCCATAGGTATGCGGGGGCCTCGTCACTGCCCGCACCACCAACCAGGGACTGCCTGATGTGCCCCGCAGGAGGAACTCCTGCTCGGCTGCATGGTCCGGATCGCGAATATCGACCCGCAAGGAACCACGTCTCGCACTCTGAGCCCTGCGTTCGCCCGATCCTCTCTAGGGAGCCCTCATGACTGTGCGCACCGTTGTCGACGGCGCCTCCACCGACATCCTGTCCGTGGCTAACCTGCCCGTGCTCTGGATCTGCGCCCTCGGTGTCTTCGCCGTCATCACTGTCCAGACCCTCATCTACGTCCGAGCCGCCCGCGCGGAGGGCCCGGCTATCGGGATAAGTCCGGCAGAGTTGAAGACGTCCTTCCGTGCCGGGGCGGTTGCGGCGATCGGCCCGTCCCTCGCCGTGGCGCTGGTAGCCGTGGCTTTGTCGACCGTGTTCGGTACTCCCGCTGTCTTGGTGCGGATCGGGCTGATCGGGAGCGTGGGATTCGAGACCGGGGCCGCCAGCATTGCCGCCGGCACAATGGGGGCTGATTTGGGCGGCCCCGCCTATACCCAGAGCGTGTTCGCGGTGGCGTTCATGGCCATGAGCCTCGGTGGGGCAGGGTGGATGCTCGCCACTCTGGTCTTCACCCCACTGCTCAAGCGCGGCGACGCCGGCATGCGCAAGGTCAATCCCGCGGTGATGACCGTCGTTCCGGGGGCGGCTCTGCTCGGGGCGTTCTTCGCTCTGGGCTTCGGTGAGTTGCCGAAGTCGGGCAACCATGTGGTGGCCTTTCTAGCCTCCGCGGCTGCGATGGCGGTGTGCCTTGGGGTCGCCAAGGTGCTGAAGCGTCGGTGGATCACCGAGTGGTCGCTGGGTGTCGCCATCCTGACTGCCTTGGTGGTCACCTACTTCGTCGTCGGCGCCGGCGTCTTCACCGCAGCCTGATCCCCGAGACCAAAGGAGGACATCTGTCATGACTTCTATGAATTCTTCTGCTGCTGCCCTGCGGCGCTTCGATGCCACCACGGCTCGGTGGGGTCGGCTGACCATGATCGCCGCGTTGCTGTTCTCCCTGGCGGGGCCGGCCTATCTGGTCTTCTTCAGCGGCCTGGAGGTGGACCACAGCCGGATCTGGACCGCTGTGCTGGCAATCGCTGGCACCTTCGGGGTGCTGTGGTTCGTGGAACCGCTGACCTACTACCCCATCCTGGGCCAAGCCTCGATGTATCAGGCGTTCATGATCGGCAACATCTCCAACAAGCTGTTGCCTTCGGCACTGATCGCCCAGTCCGCCATCGGCGCCAAGCCGGGTACACGGCGCGGGGAACTGGCGGCGGTCATGGCCATCGGTGGAGCGGCGGTAGTGCACCTGGTTTCGCTGCTGATCTTTGTCGGCCTCTTCGGGTCCTGGCTGGTCAGCGTCGTCCCGGCCGAGATCGTCGCCGTGCTCCAGACCTACATCTTGCCCTCGGTGCTCGGCGCGGTGCTCGTGCAGGCGATCGTCTCGATGCGCCAGCCGCGGGTAACGATCATCGCCGGGGTCGTCGCCACAGCGGTGGTGTTCGTGCTGGTGCCGGCGATGCCGGCACTGGCCTTCTTCGGCACCGCTATCGCAGTGATCACAACCGCCATGCTGGCCTGGCTCCTGCGCGAGAAGCCCGCTTCGGCCGCCCCTTCCGAGCCATCTTCCGCGCGCGAGGAGCAGCCCGAGCGCAGCTGAACCCCATGCCGACCCGGCACAGCATTCACGACCAGCCCTCTGTAGGAGCAGCACATGACCACCGTCACCACCCCGCAGCTCACCGCGGAACTGCGCGAGCAGATGCACCAGTTCTACCGTCACCTGCACGCTCACCCGGAACTATCGATGCAGGAGCACAACACCGCGCAGCTGCTCGAGGACAAGCTCGGTGAGCTCGGCGTCGAGCACTTCCGGTGCGGCGGCACCGGGGTGGTGGGCGTGCTGCGCAACGGGAACGGACCTACGGTCGGCTTTCGTGCCGACACCGATGGACTGCCGCTGGCCGAGGACACCGGGGTCGACTACGCCAGCACCGCCACCGGACGCCTGGAGGACGGCACCAAGGTGCCAGTCATGCACGGTTGCGGTCACGACATGCACATGGCGGTGCTGCTGACCACCGCTCAGTTGCTGACCGAGGCGCGGGACGCCTGGGCAGGGACCGTGGTGCTGATCTTCCAGCCGGGGGAGGAGACCGCCGCGGGGGCGATAGCCATGCTGGAGGACGCGCTGTGGACCAAGGCGCCGGTCCCGGAGGTGATCTTCGGTCAGCACGTGATGCCGTCGCGGGCCGGCACGATCAGCTACTCGGCGGGGGATGCCACGGCACTTGCCGACTCGTGGAGGGTAACCCTCCACGGCAGGGGGGCACACGCCTCACAGCCCCAAGACGCCACCGACCCCATCGTGCTCGGGGCGCACATCATCACCCGGATCCAGACCATCGTCTCCCGGGAGATCGACCCGCACCGGGCCGCAGTGGTCACCGTCGGCACCTTCCGCGGCGGACTCAAGGAAAACATCATTCCCGCATCGGCCGAATTCACCCTCAACGTGCGTACTCTGGACCCCGCCGTCCGCGACCACGTGCTCGCAGCGCTGCGGCGAATCATCACCGCTGAAGCCACCGCCTCCGGAGCCCCGGAACCGACCATCGAGGTCCTCTCTACCTTCCCGCGCAACTACAACGATCCCGACGCCACCGCTGCTCTGATCGAGCATTTCCAGAGGGGGCTGGGAGAACAGAACGTGGTGGAGGTCAAGCCGCTGATGGGATCGGAAGACTTCGGAGCCCTCGCGACGGCGATCGGGGTGCCGTCGGTGTTCTGGATGTTCGGCGGCCACGACCAGGCCACCCTTGACGGTGAGGGGCCGGTGCCCGTAAACCACTCCCCGTTCTTCGCCCCAGCGATCGAACCGACCATGTCCACCGGGGTGCAAGCGGCCCTCACCGCGATCCTTTCCCGCGTGGGCCGCTGACCAGCCGGGCAATACACCCCAGAGGAGTACCGCCCGGCCGGCTCTTGCCCAACGAGCCCGTTCCCAACCAAAGCTCCCCGGAAGCTGGTGGCTGGGCCAGTCACTCCTCCACTCTGGGCGACAGCCCCGGCCCTCTTGGCGGGCGGTGCCCCACTGCCCCTGGTCGCGCGCGAACAATCGAGCTGCTGAGCGGTGTGCGCGGTGGACGAGGGGCTAGCCCACCGCGCCTGGCACTCCCCCGCCGCCCCCCGGTGTTCTGAGGTGGTGCCGTGGTGGTCGCGCGGGAGACGCACGCGAGCCGGCAGGTGCGCCGGCGCGCGGCCGCGCTGCGGTCCCGCGCGATGCTGCTGCTGGGGCTCGGCGGCCTCGCGGTCTGGCAGGCGGCGCCGGGCGCGGACGTCGTGGGCCCGGCGGCCCCGCCGGTCAACCCGCTGGCCGGCGTCCTGCCCGCGGCGCCGCAGCCGTGGACCGGCGAGGCGACGGGGTGCACGGTGCCGGATCCCTGCGACACCCCGCCGGCACTGACAGGCGCCGCCCACCGATGGCCCTCATGACACCGAAATCGGCACAATTCCGCGGTTCTTGAACCTCGGATTTGAACCCACGACCCCTTGACCCCCAGATCAAGGCACCCCTGTCCGCGCCCCGTCCGCCCCGATACTTCTTTGCAGGTCACAACCCTTCCCCGACCCTGGTGAACCCCTCCGAACCGGGGCGACCGGTGCCTCCTGGCTACATTTCTGGCTACATGCGCCATCTCCGAGCGACCTCCGGAACCGTCTCTCCTTGCGCCCAAAGGAGGTCCTGCCGCGCACACAGAAGTCCTCCTCGATCACGGCAGGACCCTGGGCACCGGAAAGCTGCTGTGGCCGTCACCCCGAAGATGACGGCTTGGTCGTGCTCGGATTCGATGACCACCACGGTGCCGTCGGTTGCGCAGCGGGTGCACTAGCGAGCTTTCCCCGACACACCACCGGGCATTTGGTAGATCCGGCTACCGGCGAACCGCCTCTCCACTCCCGCGGGCGCCGGGCGGCCTCAGCGCAGCACGACGGTCCGGTTGCCGTGCAGGAAGACCCGGCTCTCGCAGTGCCAGCGGACGGCGTTCGACAGTGCCTTGCACTCGGTGTCCCGGCCGGCGGCGACCAGCTCCTCCGGGCCGAGGGCGTGGTCGACCTCCTGCACCTGCTGGGAGATGATCGGCCCCTCGTCGAGGTCGCTGGAGACGTAGTGGGCGGTGGCGCCGACCGTCTTGACCCCGCGCTCGTAGGCCTGGTGGTAGGGCTGAGCGCCCTTGAAGCTGGGCAGGAAAGAGTGGTGAATGTTGATCGCACGCCCGGTGAGCCGGGTGGCCAGCTCGTCGCTGAGGATCTGCATGTAGCGGGCGAGCACGACCAGCTCCACGTCCAACCGGTCGACCAGCTCCAGCAACCGGGCCTCGGCCTCGGGCTTTGTCCCGGCCGTCACGGGAAGGTGGAAGAACGGTATGCCGTGCCACTCCACCAGGTCGCGGTGGTCGGGGTGGTTGGACACCACGGCGACGATCTCGGCCGGTAGGTCACCGGTGCGGGTCCGGAAGAGCAGGTCGTTGAGGGCGTGCGCGAACCGGGACACCATGACCAGGACGCGCCGCCGGGCGCCCGCCTCCCGAATCTCGAACCGGGCGCCCAGCTGCGATCCCAACTCGGCGAAGGCGGTCCGCAACGCGCCCGCGCCCGGGTCGGGGTGCGGCTCGCCGATGACGAAGTGCACCCGGAGGAAGAAGTGGCCGGCCCGGAAGTCGTCGAACTGCTTCAGTTCCAGGATGTCCCCGTGGTGCTGCGTCAGAAAGCCGGTCACCGCGTGCACCAAGCCTGGTCGCTCGGGGCAGTCCAGGGTCAGCACGTACGCCGACCCGACCGGCACGCCCCGGCCCGGGCCGGGGGCGGTGGCGGGGATGGACGTCGGCCCCGGACCGGGGGTGGTCGCTTCTCGCGTCATGGTCGATCCTTCCGGGTCAGCACTCGATGACGTTGACCGCCAGACCGCCACGGGAGGTCTCCTTGTACTTGATCTTCATGTCGGCGCCGGTCTGACGCATGGTCTTGATCGCCTGGTCCAGGCTGACCTTGTGGGACCCGTCCCCCTGCCGGGCCAGCCGGGCGGCGTTGATGGCCTTGACCGATGCGATGGCGTTGCGCTCGATGCACGGGATCTGCACCAGGCCGCCGACCGGGTCGCAGGTCAGTCCGAGGTTGTGCTCGATGCCGATCTCCGCGGCGTTCTCGACCTGTTCCGGCGTGCCGCCGAGCACGGCGCACAGGCCGGCGGCGGCCATGGAGCAGGCTGAGCCCACCTCGCCCTGGCAGCCGACCTCCGCCCCGGAGATCGAGGCGTTGATCTTGAACAGGATGCCGATCGCCGCGGCGGTCAGCAGGAACTCGACCACCCCGTCCTCGTCCGCCCCGTCGACGAACCGGGTGTAGTAGTGCAGCACCGCGGGAATGATCCCGGCCGCCCCGTTGGTGGGGGCAGTGACGATCCGGCCGCCGGAGGCGTTCTCCTCGTTGACCGCCAGGGCGTACAAGTTCACCCACTCCATCGCCCACAGCGGGTCGGTCATCGCTCTGCCGTCCTTGGTGGCCTCGGCCTCCTGGGCGCGCAGTCGCTCTCGCAGCCGCGGCGCCCGGCGCTGCACCTTCAGCCCGCCCGGGAGCGTCCGTTCGGTCCGGGTGCAACCGTTCTCGACGCACTGTTGCATGACGTCCCAGATATGCAGCAGGGCTGTCCGCAGCTCCTGCTCGGACCGCCAGCTCAGCTCGTTCGCCAGCATGACCCCGGCGATAGAGGTGCCCGCCTCCCGGCACCGGTGCAGCAGCTCGGCACCGGTGCTGAACGGATACCTCAACGGGGTCGAGTCCGCCACGATTCGGTCCGCGCCGGCAGCCGCCTCGTCGACGACGAAGCCGCCGCCCACCGAGTAGTAGGTGCGTTCCCGCAGCAGGGCCCCTGCGTCGTCGAACGCCTCGAACGTCATGCCGTTGGGGTGGGCCGGCAGCGCCTTGCGCCGGTGCAGCACCAGGTCCTCGGCTGGATCGAAGGCGATCCGGTGAGTGCCGTTCAGGCGCAGGCTCTGGTCCTCACGGAGCGCGGCTACCCGGGCCACCGCGTGGTCGGGGTCGACCGTCTCGGGAACCTCGCCCTCCAGCCCGAGCAGCACCGCCCGGTCGGACCCGTGCCCGTGGCCGGTCGCCCCGAGCGAGCCGAACAGCCGGGCCCGCACCCGGGAGGTGCGGTCCAGCAGCCTGTCGGCGGCCAGCCCGGCGGCGAATAGCTGCGCGGCGCGCATGGGACCGACGGTGTGCGAGGAGGACGGGCCAATCCCTATCGAGAAAAGGTCCAGGGCGCTGAGGGCCATCAGGCGTACTCCCGCATCCCGTCCAGGAGCCAGCGCACGACGTGGGTGGCGAAGGACGAGCGCACCATGACCTGCCAGGTCTGGTCCGCGGTGCGCCACAGGACCGCGGGGGTGCCGGCGAGCTGGGTGGCGACGGCGGCGCCCACCGGGAACGCCCGTGGGTGCAGGTCGAGCCGGCAGCTCTTGTCCAGCACTGACTGGGCGGCGGCGCCGGACAGCTCGAGGGTGGTCCGGTTGGCCGAGACGTCGACCACCTGCCCGGACCGGCCGAGGGCCGCCGCCAGCCCCTCGGCGTACTCCGTGGTGAGGACCCCGGTCTCGGCCTCGTCGGGCGCGACGGCGAGGAACTCGTCGGGTGCCAGCCACAGCACGCGCAGCTCGTCGGGGCCCTCGCTGACCTCGCCCACGTGCCGCGGCAGGGAGGTGCCGAGAGCGGCCTGGAGTGCCTCGCCCGCGGGGGTGCCGGGCACGGCGCGCAGCGCGATCTGGGTGAGGAAGGGGACCTCGCGCAGCCGTACGGCGCCGGCGGAGCCCTGCTCCATCTCGGTGTGGAGGTGGTGGGCGGGGCTGCGCCGGTGGGCCAGTACCTCCGCGCGCCGGGTCGCCGGGTCGCTTCCGACTGTCGTCGCCATGTCAGCCATCTCGCCTGGCTCCTTCCTTGTCGTAGAGCACGGGTTCGTCGATCCGGACCTCGGCGAAGCGTCCGCTGAAGGAGGCCAGGACGGTGTCGCCGATCCGGGTCCTCCCGTCCTTGATCAGGGCCAGGCCGAAGCTGCGCCCCAGTGCCTGGCTGTGGTAGCTGGAGGTCACGTGCCCGAGCATCGGCACCGGCCGCGCGGGCAGCCCCTCACCGGTGTAGCCGCCGAGCGCGTCGGGCTCGACCAGCTGGGCCCCCTCGGGCAGCCGCAGCGACGTGTCCACCGGGAGCACGCTGACCAGCTGCTTGCGGCTGCCCTCGGTGTGCGAGCGCCGGGAGTAGGACCGCTTGCCGATGAAGTCCTTGGTCTTCGAGACGATCCAGTCCATCCCGAGGTCCTGGGGGGTGACCGTGCCGTCGGTGTCCTGCCCCACGATGGGGTAGGCCTTTTCCGCGCGCAGCACATGCATGGTCTCGGTGCCGTACGGCGTGATGCCCAGGTCCGCGCCGGCCGCGGCGATGTCCTCCCAGACCTTGAGGCCGTACCAGGTGGCGACGTTGACCTCGAAGGCCAGCTCGCCGGAGAAGGTGATACGGCAGATCCGGGCGGGAATCCCGGAGGCCAGGACGGTCTCGCGGAACTCCATGAAGCCGAACCCCTCCCGGGAGATGTCCAGGTTGGGGGCGATCCGGGCGATCACCTCCCGGGACCGCGGGCCGACGACGGCGGTGGTCGCCCACTGCTCGGTCACCGAGGTGAAGACGACGTCGAGCTGGGGCCACTCGGTCTGGGCCCACTCCTCGAGCCAGTCCAGCACCTTGGCCGCCCCGCCCGTCGTGGTCGTCATGAAGTAGCGGTCCTCGGCCAGCCGCAGCGTGACGCCGTCGTCGAAGACCATGCCGTCCGGGGTGCACATCACCCCGTAACGGCCCTTGCCGACAGGCAGCTTCTTGAACGCATTGGTGTAGACCCGGTTGAGGAACTCTCCCGCGTCGGCACCGCGGATCTCGATCTTGCCCAGGGTGGTGGCGTCCATAAATGCCACTCCCTGGCGCGCGGCGCGGCACTCCCGGGCGACTGCGGCGTCCATGTCCTCTCCGTCGCGCGGGTAGTACCAGGGCCGCTTCCACTGCCCGACGTCCTCGAACACCGCGCCGTGGGCGACATGCCATGGGTGCGCCGGGGTGGTCCGTGCCGCGTCGAACAGCTCGCCGCGGTGCCGTCCCGCAAGGGCAGCGAAAGCGACCGGGGTGAATGGGGCCCGGAAGGTGGTGGTGCCGATCTCCCCGGGAGTCAGTCGCCCGCCGTCGGACGCCTCGTGGCCGAGCGTCCTGGTGAGCAGGCCGATCGTGGTGACATCTGCGATCTTGCCCTGATCCACCCCGGTGCCGATCGAGGTGTAGCGCTTGATGTGCTCGACCGAGCGCATGCCTGCGCCGGTCGCGCGCAGCACGTCTGCGACGGTCTGGTCCCGCTGCGGGTCCACGATGTGGGTGTCGTAGCTCCCCTCGCGGACGATCCACAGCTGCCGGGTCGAACCGGCCCGGGCCCGTCGCCGTGCGGCCGGGTCGGTCTCCCCTGCCGTGTCGCTGCCCTCACCGGTGCCCGGGAAGCCGGCCGCGGCGGCGGCCGACCGGCCGGCCCGGCGCCCCTCGGCCACACACCCCTCGGTCCAGTAGGTCCCCGTCACCGCCCCGGCCAGGTTCTGATCCCGTACCGGTGTCTCTGGCATGAACCCGGCCAGCTCATCGTCCCAGGTCAGCGCGCCGTGCCGCTGGCTGTGCAGGTGCACGGCGGGGCTCCAGCCGCCGGAGACAGCGACCAGGTCGGCCGCGATCCGGTCCGGCTCACCGGTGGGCCTGCCGGCGGCGTCGATGGGGACCACCCAGGCCGCCCGCACGGCGGTGGTGCCGTCGATCCCGATGACGGCCGAACCCGAACGGATCGGCAGCCCGGCCTCGGCTGCCCGGTCGCGGGCGGCGGAGGGCTCGGACTCCTCACGCGCGTCGACCACGGTCACGTCGGCGCCGGCCGCGCGCAGCGCGTGCGCGGTGTCATACGCGGAGTCGTTCGTGGTGAACACGACCGCTTCTCGACCGGGCAGCACGGCATACCGCCCGAGGTAGGCCTGAACGGCGGAGGCCAGCATGACGCCGGGGACGTCGTTGTCGGCGAACACGATCGGCCGCTCGATGGCGCCGGTGGCCAGCACCACCCGCCGGGAGCTGACGCGCCAGACCCGCTGCCGCGAGAAGCCTGGACGCGGGGTGCCGCCGAACTGCTCACCACGCTTCTCGAGGGCCATCAGGTAGTTGCTGTCATAGCTGCCGAACACCGTGGTGCGGGTGAGCACGGTCACGTCCGGGGCCGCCTCGAGCTCGGCGCGCACCTCCTCCACCCAGTTGGCGGCGGGCTCCCCCTCGACGATCTGTCCCGGGTCGGCCAGCAGGCTGCCCCCGAGCAGGAAGTCCTGCTCGAACAGCACGACCCGCGCGCCGGTCGCGGCGGCCGCGCGCGCTGCCGCCAGGCCGGCGGGACCGGCCCCGACGACGGCGACGTCTGTGTGCACGTTCATCGTGTCGTACTCGGCGGGGTCCGGTCGCTGGTCGAGCACCCCGATGCCGGTGAGCAGGGTGACGTCCATGCCCGGGACGATCTCGACGGTGGTCGCCGGCAGCATCGACTCGTCGTGCGCCCCGCTAACCCGCACGAGGGCGTTGGGCTCCTCGACGCCCGCGGTGAGCACGCCGCGGGGCCGGGACAGGTAGATCGAGTCGCCGACGCGCACCCGTCCCGCGGCAAGCAGTGCGGAGGCGACGGTGTCCCCGGCGTAGCCGGTACACGGCGTGCCGTCGACGACGAACTCGACCGGGCGGGAGCGGTCGATGGCGCCGCCGGCACCCAGTCGCCGGGTCTGATCGGTCCCCATGCTCAGGCTCCCTTGCTGATGGTCTCGGGTCGTGGCTCGGTCAGGGTGTAGACGTGGGCGATCTGGTAGGTCCGCGTGTCTCGCACGGCGTTGAACCACTTGCGGCAGCCGGCCGAGTGCGCCCAGCGCTCGGCGAAGTCGCCCTTGGGGTTGTCGCGGTAGAACAGGTAGGCCGCCCACTCCTCGTCCGACAGGGCGTAGGGGTCCTCGGGGTAGGCGACGTGCGCCTGGCCGCCGTAGCTGAACTCCGTCTCGGGGCGCGGCCCGCAGTACGGGCAGTCGATGGTGAGCATGCGTGTCCTCGCAATGGTCGAATGCCGTGGGATCAGTGGGCGACGGCCGCGGCGCCGTGCTCGTCGATGAGGGCACCGGTGACGAACCGCTCCAGGCCGAACGGGCGGTTCAGCTCGTGCGGCTCGTCGTGGGCGATGGTGTGCGCGTAGGCCCAGCCGGCGCCGGGGACGGCCTTGAATCCGCCGGTGCCCCATCCGCAGTTCACGTAAAGCTGGTCGACCGGGGTCAGGCCCATGACCGGGGAGGCGTCGAGGGTCACGTCCACGACGCCGCCCCAGGTGCGCAGCAGGTGCGCCCGGGAGAAGGCCGGGAACAGCTCGACGGCGGCGGCCATCTGGTGCTCGATGATGTGGAACGAGCCGCGCTGGCCGTAGCCGTTGTAGGAGTCCACCCCGGCGCCCATGACCAGCTCGCCCTTGTGCGCCTGGGAGACGTAGACGTGCACGTGGTTGGACATCACCACGGTGGGGTGGATGATCTCGTGCAGCTCCGAGACCAGGGCCTGCAGGGGGTGGGACTGGATCGGCACGCGGAAGCCCGCCAGCTCGGTGAGCACCGAGGTGTGCCCGGCAGCGGCCAGGGCCACCTTGCCGGCGGCGATCCGGCCGCGGGTGGTCTCGACGCCGGTGACGCGGTCGCCGTCGAAGGTGAACCCGGTGACCTCGCAGTTCTGGATCAGGTCCACCCCGAGCTCGCTGGCGCGGCGGGCGTAGGCCCAGGCGACCCAGTCGTGCTTGGCGATGCCGGCGCGCGGCTGGTAGGTCGCGCCCATGACCGGGTAGCGGATGTCCTCGGCGATGTTGACGATCGGGCAGACCTCCTTGACCTGTTGGGGGTCCAGCCACTCGGCGTCCACGCCGTTGAGCCGGTTCGCCTCCACCCGCCGGACGGAATCGCGCACGTCCTGCAGGGTGTGTGCCAGGTTGAGCACGCCCCGCTGCGAGAAGAACACGTCATAGCCCAGCTCCTCCTCCAGCCGTTCCCACAGCTTCAGGGAGTGCTCGTAGATGGCCGAGGACTCGTCCCACAGGTAGTTGGACCGGATGATCGTGGTGTTGCGGGCCATGTTGCCGCCGGCCAGCCAGCCGCGCTCGAGCACTGCCACGTTGGTGATGCCGTGGTTGGTGGCCAGGTAGTAGGCGGTGGCCAGGCCGTGGCCGCCGGCGCCGACGATGACGACGTCGTAGCTCTTGCGGGGCTCGGGGTTGGTCCACAGGAAGTCGGGGTGCGCGGGCAGGTGGCGCTGGTTCATCGGACCGCCTTCCCGACGGTGGGGTAGAGGGGGAAACGGGCGGCTAGCGCTCTGACCCGGTCCCGCAGCGGGGCGAGGTCGGCCCCGAGGCCCCCGAACAGTGCCGTGGTGATGACGTCGGCCACCTCGGCGAACGCCGCGGCGTCGAAGCCGCGCGTGGCCAGCGCCGGGGTGCCGATGCGCAGCCCGGAGGAGACCATCGGCGGCCGCGGGTCGAACGGCACGGCATTGCGGTTGACCGTGATGCCGATCGAGTGCAGCAGGTCCTCGCCCTGGCGACCGTCCAGCTCGGAGTCGCGCAGGTCGACCAGCACCAGGTGCACGTCCGTGCCGCCGGTGAGCACGCTGATGCCGCGCTCGGCCACGTCCGGTGCGGACAGCCGCTCGGCCAGGACGCGGGCGCCCTGCAGCGTGCGCTCCTGACGCTGCCGGAAGTTTTCCGTCGCGGCGACCTTGAACGCCACCGCCTTGCCGGCGATGACGTGCTCCAGCGGCCCGCCCTGCTGACCGGGAAAGACGGCGGAGTTGATCTTCTTGGCGATCTCGGCGTCGTTGCTGAGGATCACCCCGCCGCGAGGCCCACCGAGCGTCTTGTGCGTCGTGGAGGACACCACGTGGGCGTGCGGCACCGGGGAGGGGTGCAGGCCGGCGGCGACCAGCCCGGCGAAGTGGGCCATGTCCACGAACAGGTGCGCGCCCACCTCGTCCGCGATCCGGCGGAACTCGGCGAAATCCAGGTGCCGGGGATATGCCGACCAGCCGGCGACGATCATCCGGGGCCGGTGCTCGCGGGCCAGCCGCTCCACCTCGGCCATGTCCACGAGGTGGGTGTCCTCCCGCACGCCGTAGGCGACGACGTTGTACAGCTTGCCGGAGAAGTTCAGCCGCATCCCGTGGGTGAGGTGGCCGCCGTGCGCCAGGTCCAGCCCCAGGATGGTGTCCCCTGGGGCAAGGAGCGCATGCATCACTGCCGCGTTGGCCTGGGCACCGGAGTGCGGCTGCACGTTGGCGAACCCGGCACCGAAGAGGCTCTTCACCCGGTCGATGGCCAGGGACTCGACCACGTCGACGTGCTCGCAGCCACCGTAGTAGCGGCGGCCCGGGTAGCCCTCGGCGTACTTGTTGGTCAGAACCGATCCCTGCGCCTGGAGGACAGCCACCGGTGCGAAGTTCTCCGAGGCAATCATCTCCAGGGTGTCCTGCTGACGGGCCAGCTCGGCATCGATGGCGCCGGCCACCTCGGCGTCGACGTCGGCGAGGGACGCGTCGAGGAGGGACCGGGATAGGGCGGGCTGTCTCATGGATCCTCCAGCAGGTCTGGCGCGAGCGACACCACGACGTGTTGTCGACGGCTGATATATCAAGTGTTGCGTCACACTAGGTGCGCACCCCGAAAGCGTCAACGGTCTTGCCCGGATTTGCTGGGCCGCGAGGAGGATCCATGGCCGGCGAGGTCACCGAGCGCCACTACGAATCCCTGGCCGACCGGGCCTACCACGAGCTCCGCGACCAGCTGATCTTGCTCGACATCCCGCCGGGCTCCGTCATCAACGAGGCGCGACTGGCGCTCGAGCTAGGCATCGGCCGAACGCCGATCCGCGAGGGCCTGAAGAAGCTCGAGCAGGACCACCTGGTGGTGTCCTACCCACGCCGAGGCACCTTTGCCACGCCCGTCGACATCACCGACCTGGCCGACATCAGCGAGCTGCGCCAGGTGCTGGAGCCGGTCGCAGCCGCCCGCGCGGCGCGGCACGCCCGGCCCGAGCTTCGCGCGCAGCTGGCTGCCAAGGCCGAGCAGATCGGCGCGATGGCTCAGGAGCTTGCCGACGGGCGCTCGCTCATGGAGTACGACCTCGAGGTGCACCGGCTCATCTACCGAGCCGCGGGCAACCCCCACATCGAGGAGACCCTCGTCCGGCTCGACAACCTCGCCACTCGGATCTGGTGCCTCGTCCTGGACCGCCTGCCCGCCGTGGCCGCGCACATCCACGAGCACGTCGACCTCCTGCGGGCAATCGTCGACCACGACGCGGAACGAGCCGCTGCGCTGGCCGGCCGGCACGTAGCGCGCTTCGAGGAGTCCGTCAGGCAGGTCCTGTAGCGCGGGACTCGCAGCACCTCACGCCGCGACGCCGGGGGCGGTCGCGTCGGCGCCCCCAACGTCCGCAGATCCGGGACGACCGGCCGGCGTCATGGCCAGGATTTGGTTGCGGACAAGAAACCCTTGACGGCAGCGGGAGGGGTCGCCATACTTCACGCAACATCGTTGCAAAGGCTGCAACGATGACCGGATCGGACAACGATGACCGACAACCACGCGTCAACGGCCGCACCGCTGACTTTGGTGAGTTCGAGCCCGCAGCGGCCGCGGACGCGGGTCCCACACCGAGCGCCAGACCCACTGGGCCCGGCCAAGCAGTTACGCACGACCGTCCGGCACTCCCACCTCCCCCGTTAGCTCACAACCCCTCATCTTCATCGGCGGCGGCACCGCACTCTGAGTACGCGGAGCGGCAGCGACGTCGCCTCCGGTGGCACCTGACGGCGACCACCCTCATCGCCCTCGTGGCAGCTGCCCTGGCTCCCGGGACGAGCAGGGCGCCGCCGCGCATCGACCAAGCCCCACCCGACGAAAGGACAACGACATGACAGTCGGCCAATCTCCGGCCTCAGTCACGGAGCTGGAGCGTCTCAAGGTCCTGCACAACGGCGCCAAGGTCCCGCTCACCTTCTCGGACGCCGAGTTCGAGCGCCGCCTCGGCGGGTTGCGCGACATCATGGCGGCCAAGGACCTGGACGCCGTGGTGCTGACCTCCTACCACAACATCAAGTACTACTCCGACTTCCTGTTCACGTACTTCGGGCGCTCCTACGCGCTCGTGGTGACGCCCGACGAGCAGGTCACAGTGACGGCGAACATCGACGCCGGCATGCCGTGGCGCCGCAGCTACGGGGAGAACCTCGTCTACACCGACTGGCGGAGGGACAACTACCAGCACGCGGTCGGCGAGGTGCTGCGGCAGCGCGGCATCACCCCGCGGCGGATCGGTGCCGAGTTCGACACCCTCTCCCTCGACGCCCACGCCAAGTTCCAGGCCCTGTTCGAGGGTGCGGAACTGGTCGACGTCGCCCAGGACGCCATGCGCCAGCGCATGGTGAAGTCGGCCGAGGAGATCGAGGTAATCAAGCACGGCGCCCGGATCGCCGACCTCGGGGGGGAGGCGATCAAGGCCGCCCTGCGCGAGGGCATCAGCGAGTACGAGGTCGCCCTGATCGGCACCGAGGCGATGACCCACGAGATCGCCCGGACCTTCCCAGACTCGGAGATCCGCGACACCTGGGTGTGGTTCCAGTCCGGCATCAACACCGACGGCGCGCACAACTGGTCCACGACCCGGAAGCTGCGCAAGGGTGACATCCTGTCGCTGAACTGCTTCCCCATGACCTCCGGCTACTACACCGCGCTCGAGCGCACCATGTTCCTCGGGGAGCCGGACAGCCGTTCCCTGGAGCTATGGAACATCAACGTCGAGGTGCACGGGCGCGGGCTGGAGCTGATCAAGCCCGGTGCGGTGTGCAAGGAGATCGCCGCCGAGCTCAACGAGATCTACGTCGGCTACGGCCTGCTCGCGAACCGGACGTTCGGCTACGGGCACTCCTTCGGCGTGCTGTCGCACTACTACGGCCGCGAGGCCGGGCTGGAGCTCCGCGAGGACATCGACACCGTCCTCGAGCCGGGCATGGTCGTGTCGATGGAACCCATGATCACGGTGCCCGACGGTGAGCCCGGAGCCGGCGGTTACCGCGAGCACGACATCCTCGTGGTCAACGAGAACGGCGCCGAAAACATCACGAAGTTCGGCTTCGGCCCGGAGCACAACATCATCCCCTGCTGACAACGGCTCGCGCCCGGGGGCGGTCAACGACGACCGCCCCCGGGCTCGCAGGACCGCCCCTGGTCCCGCGTCCTCCCGAACGGAGCGCCATGTCCAACCACCGCCAAACCACGACGACGCCCACGCCCTCCTCAACGGAACCGGCCGAGCCCCACCGGGCCCCCGGTACCCCCGACGGCGGAACCGCCCGCGCCGGGTCCGAGCGACGCGCACGCACGGTCGAGCTGCCTCGCTTCCGCGGCCACGTCATCCCACCCCTGGACCGGGCGATCATCAAGACACTGCCGCCGGTGCTGATCATCGCCACCGTCGTCGCGGTCATCAACGACCCTGACGGCGCCGCGAACGTCATCGGCGGGCTGCGCACCCACGTCACCTCCGGCTTCACCTGGTTCTTCGTGCTCTACTCCGTGGTCGCCGTCGCGGTCTGCACCTGGATCGCGGTGAGTAAGGTCGGCAAGGTGCGGCTCGGCGGGCCGAAGGCACGCCCCGAGCACAGCCGTTTTGCCTGGTACTCCATGCTGTTCGCGTGCGGCCAGGGCATCGGCCTGATCTTCTGGTCGGTCGCCCAGCCGATCATGCTCCGCGACGAGGCACCGCTCATCCCGGCCGGCGACAACCCCGGCGAGGGCGGCATGGTGTGGACCTACTTCCACTGGGGGCTGACGGCCTGGGCGATGTACTGCGTGGTCGCGGTGTGCCTGGCCTACTCGCACCACAACCTCGGCAAGACCTTGACCTTCCGCGAGGCGACGGTGGACATCCTGCCGCGCAAGGTTCGTCGCCCGGCCGGCGTGATCGTCGAGCTGCTCGCCATCATCGCCACGGTCCTCGGGCTGGCCACCTCCTTCGGCTTCGCCTCACTACAGTTCACCTCGGGGCTGGCATCTTTCACCGGCATCGAGCCGGGGCCGGCCGTGTGGATGGCGGTGATCGGCGTGCTGGGCGGCCTGACCGCCGTGTCAGCCTTCCTGGGCGTGAATAAGGGCATGAAGCGGATCAGTGAGGCGAACTCGATCCTGAGCATCGTCCTCGTGCTGGCCGTTCTCGTCTTCGGCCCGGTGATCTACATCCTGTCCAACATCTCCCAGACCTTCGGTTCCTTCGTCTACTACTTCGTGCCTATGAGCTTCTGGTCGGAGGCCTCGGCCGCCACCTCCCCGCTCGCGAGCTGGCAGGACAGCTGGAACGGCTGGTGGACGGTGTTCATCTGGTGCTGGGTGATCGCCTTCTCCCCGTTCGTCGCTGGCTTCATCGCCCGGATCTCGCGCGGGCGGACGTTGCGCGAGTTCGTCATCAGCGTCACGGTCATCCCCTCGCTGATCGTCATGATCTGGGTCGGGGTCATCGGCTCGGCCGCCCTCTACTACGACGACGCCACCGCACGCTCGATCTCCGACGACGTCGCGGCCGACACCTCCAGCGGCCTGTTCTCAATGCTGGAGATGGTGCCCGCCGTGGGCGGCGTCCTCCTGGTCGTTGCCACAATCCTGGTCGCCACCTACTACGTCACGAGCCTGGACTCGGGCACGTATGCCCTCGCCGAGTTCGTGTCGGCGCCCAAGAAGTCCGGGCCGTTCTTCCGGGTGGTGCTGGTGGTCAGCATCGGCTCGGTCGCGCTGCTCCTGCTCACGATCGGCGGCACGGCCGTGGTGGACACGGTGCAGACCGGCACGATCATCGGGGCGTTCCCGTTCTCCTTCGTCATCCTGCTCATGATCGCCAACCTGGTGCGGCGCCTGCGCTACCGGGACAAGGCGGTCAAACAGCTCGAGAAGGAGGTCAACGACCCGCGCCACCGGCCCGACGACGACCTCGTCGGAGCGGACGGCCTCCCGCTGGCGCCGGAGCTGACCACGCCACCCACGTCCACCCCCCGCATCTGACCGTCAGGAGAACCATGCAGACGCCACCCACCGGTGAGGTCAAGCTGGCCCATCTGGACGCCCACACCTTCGCCGACTGGATCAGCTCCGGCACGCCCACCGTCCTGGTGCCGGTCGGCGCCCTGGAGCAGCACGGCCCACACCTGCCAATGGGGACCGACGCCATCCTGGCCGAACGGATCGCCCGGGAGGTGGCCGCCTCGACCGGGGCGCTCGTGGCCCCGCCGATCACCTACGGCTACCGCTCGCAGCAGAAGTCCGGAGGCGGTGACCACCTCGTGGGGACCACCAGCCTGGACGCAGCGACGTTGATCGGGATCACCCGGAACCTCGTGCGCGGCCTGCTGGACCAGGGCGTGAGGCACGTGGTGCTCGTCAATGGCCACTACGAGAACTACCAGTTCCTCTACGAAGGGGTCGACCTGGCGATCCGGGACCTGGGGCTGGAGGCGGAGGACGAGCGGTGCGTCCTGCTGCTGTCCTACTGGGACTACGTCTCGGAGCAGACCTTGGACGCGGTCTACCAGGGATCTTTCCCCGGCTGGGACGTGGAGCACGGCGGCGTCCTGGAGACGGCGCTGATGCTTCATCTGGAGCCGGAACTGGTCCGCATGGACCGGGCGGTGGACCACGAGCCGGCACAGCTGCCCCGGTTCGACCGGCTCCCCGTGGTGCCCGGGCGCACGCCGGCGACGGGGTGCCTGTCCGCGCCGCGCGGTGCCGACGCCGCCAAGGGGCGGCTGCTGTTCGAGCAGGTCACCCGGGACCTCGCCGAGGACCTGACCGCCGAGCTGGGCCGGCGCCCGGCGTCGTCGCTGGCCGCGGAGCGGGTGGGATGACCTGCCGCGCTCGGGCTCGGGCTCGGGCTCGGGCTCGGGCTCGGGCTCGGGCTCGGGCTCGGGCTCGGGCTCGGGCTCGGCCATAATGAGCCTCTCGCCGGTCGGACGGCGAGCCGACCGCCACAAGAGGGCAGGTCGGGCTTGGCCGTACTCATAGAGCGGAGGCGAGATGTGGCAGGCGCGACGACGCAGCCGGCCGGCCTAAACGGCGAAGGGTCCGGGCCGCGCGCGGCCTCCGTGATCCTCAACGTCATCGATGTGCTGCGCTGCTTCACCGTCGAGGAGCCGCTGCAGGGCGTGACCGAGATCGCGACCCGGGTCGGGCTGCACAAGTCCAGCGTGTCCCGGATCCTGGCCACCCTGGAGCGCGAGGCCATCGTCGAGCGCGACGACGCCTCCCGGAAGTACCGGCTCGGGCTCGGTCTGATCGCCGTGGCCGGTCCGCTGCTGGCCAACCTGGACGTGCGGCGCGTCTCCCTGCCAATGCTGCGGGACCTGTCCGCCGAGACCGGGGAGACCATCGCGCTCGTCGTCTGGGACGGGTCGGAAGCGGTCACCGTGGAACAGGTCCCCAGCGCGCAGAACATCAAGCACACCACTCCACTGGGCACCCGGTATACGTCTGCGCTCAACGCCTCCGTGCAGGTCTTCCTCGCCGAGCTGTCGGCCGATCGGGCCCGCGAGCTCATCAACGGAGGCGTGGCGGCACCGCCGGCGGAGTCACGCGTGAGTGTGGAGGAGCTGCTGAGCCGGCTGAGCAGGACTCGGGAGCGCGGCTTCGCGGTCAACTACGGCGACACCTATCCCGAGGAGGTCGGCATCTCGGCACCAGTGCGAGACCACCGTGGCGAGACGGTGGCGGGCGTCCTCCTGGCCGCCCCGCTATACCGGGTCAAAAGGGAGCGCGTCGAGGAGCTGGGCCGTTCCTGCGCGAGCACCGCGGCGCAAATCTCCGCACGCCTGGGCGCCCCGCCGACTTGACCCGACTTCGGTCACAGTGCCCGGGGGGCACCCACCGTGCGGCAGGTCGCACTCCCATGAGAGGCTCGGGACGAACCCACGCCCCGCCGGGTCTCGGGAAGCCTCTGCACAAGGCGCCTGCCCACGTCGGCGTGTCACGCCACCTCTCCGCGGACCTGCAGGGCAGGCCACGGCCCGGGATTACGATGGTGGCCACCCATAAACCCGACCCTGGCCACAGGCCAGAACTCTGTTCTGCACCATAGGATGACGTGGTCTCAAGATGGTCGGATGCACGTTTCGGGGACTAGATGACAAGCGATGGTGACGGGTCCAGACCCGTACCGAGTTACCCGATCGGGTCGGTTGACAATGCGCTCAGGCTTCTTGAGATGTTTCAGAAGCAGCGGTACGTCCGCGTTGCCGAGGCTAGCCGACACCTGGGGGTTGCCCGTTCCACTGCGCATCGTCTGCTTCAGGTACTCCAGTCTCACGGATTTGTCGAGCAGGAGCCGGACTCCCGGGCGTACACCGCGGGGCCCGCACTCATCAGGATGGCGGTCTCGGTGGTGCGCGGCCTGGACCTCAGGACGGTGGCGCGTCCGGTGATGGCGGACTTGGTGGAGCAGCTGGGGGAGACAGTGCACCTGAGCGTGCTGCGTGGCACGGAGATCTTCTTCGTGGAGTCGATTGAGACGTCCAAGGCCCTCCGGGTGGGCGCCCGCACGGGGATCACGCGTCCGGCGCACGCGACGGCGGCGGGTCGAGTGCTCCTGGCTGAGCTGGATCACGACGAGCTGCACCGCCTCTTGCCGGCATCTGGGTTGACGCGGCTGACGTCTCGGACGCTGACGAGCCGGGCCGAGCTTGAAGCCCTGCTCGCGACCGTGCGCCAGCAGGGCTTTGCAACGAGCTTCGGCGAGAGTGAGGAGGAGGTCGCCTCGGTTGCTGTGCCTGTGCGGGACAGCCACGGGCGCGTGGCGGCGGCGCTGGCCGTCGCGGCGCCCCCGTCGCGCCTGCTCGAGGACGAGGCCGCGACCGTAGCGGTGACGCTGACCGGCGGTGCTGAGCGGATCAGCTCCTCCTTGCCGGGATAGTCTCGCGCCCCTCCCCGGTCAGACTCGGTGCGTCGCCAGGACGGATGCGGGGAGAAGTTTCTCGACTGTCAGGCGGTCGGTCGTAAGCCGCTGCTCGCACGCGTACTGGGTGAAGGCTTCGAGGGTGCGTCGGTTCGGCTCGATGCCGTAGGGCCAGAGGTCGGGACCGAAGATGTCGGTCGCGGCACGTGCCCGGTCCGGCCCCACGGAACCGGGATGTGCGGTGCGGTCGCGTCGAGCATCCGGGCGAGGCTCCGGTTCTTCGCCTCGGTGAAGGCGGTGACGAGGTTTGGCGCCACCCACGGGTATTTCTCGTACACGTCCCCGCGAAGCACGAGGAGGTGCATGATCGGGAAGATCCCCGTCCGGCGGTAGTAGTCCTGCTCGACGGCGACAACGTCGGAGAAGAGCTGCACGACCTCCAGTCCACGGCGGTGAGGTCGATGCCGAATCGTGCTGGAACAGGGCACGCTGGGTAGACGGTCGCGCGCACCGTCCACTTGGGGAACCCGATGCGGCCCCCGGCCAGGGCCTCCGGGTGATCTACCGGCCCGTCCGCACGGACGAAAATCGCGGGGTGCCGGAACGACCGTGATGGGAAGACGGGCAGGCCAACGACGGACTCGTCGCCCCGGGCCCGCAGTGAGCAGTACTTCCCGAGCGACATCTCGGAGAGATCCCATTCCCGGAACTTGGTAAAGCGGAAGGAGATCTCCTCCACCTCGTAGTGCAGGGTCCTGAGGGCGATGCCGGTGACGGGCACCTGCCCGGTGCGACGTCGCGGACCTGGGCGGAGTCGTTGATGGCGAGCGTCAGCTCGAGTCGTGGCTTGCGCGGGTCATAGGAAGTTCATGCCTCCGTCGATCACGATGGTCTGGCCGGTGATGGCCCGCGCCGCGTCCGAAGCCAGGAACACGGCAGCACCGGCGATGTCGGTGGGCCGGAGACGACGGCGCAGGGCCTGACTCGCCACGATCTGGTCGACGGCGCTCGGCTGGGCGGAGTCCCGTGGGATGCCGGTGTCGACGGACCCTGGCATGAGGGCGTTGACCGTGACGTCATGGCTGCCCAGCTCGCGCGCCATCGCGCGGGTGAGGCCAACCACGCCGGCCTTCGCCGTGACGTAGTGCAGGTAGTTCGGTCGTCCGCCCAGGACGGTGGACGATGAGATGTTGATGACCGATCCCCCGCCCTCCTGGCGCAGTGCACCGGCCACCGCGCGGCAGCACAGGAAGACGCCGGTAAGGTTGACGTCGATCACTCGCCGCCACTCGGACGCACTGATCTCGTCGAACGGCTTCATGGTCAGCGCTGAGAAGATCGCCGCGTTGTTGACCAGGACGTCAACTTGCCCGTAGCGCTCCATCGTCGCCGCCACCATGGCCTCGGCACTCGACTCGTCGGAGACGTCCACCCCGACAGCGAACGCGTGGTAGCCGGCCCCGGTGAGTTCGTCGGCCGTCTTCCACGCGTTCTCGGCGTCCAGGTCGGCCACCACCACTCGGGCACCGGCGGCGGCGAATGCTGCTGCGAAGACGCGACCGATGCCCTGACCGGCCCCCGTGATGATGCTGACCTTTCCCTCCAGGGCTCGGTCGGGGCCGGCCTCGAGCGCCGGCTGCGCCTGATTCCTAGTTGCCACGTGTCTTCCTCCCCTTCGTGCCCACACACCCAGCGCTGCCCGACGCCCTTGACCGGGCTCGCCAGGCGCGCTTAGCATCACATGTGTTCGCCTGCGCGGTCTATAGTTCTGCAGAGCCGAACGCATCTCGTTCCAGCAAAGGGGACAGAGCCAGTGGCGGCGCTTTCTGAAGTCAAGCCCCTCGTCGAGCGGGACTGGCGCATGATCATCGACGGTGGGCCGGTCCGGGGGGATGGCGACGTCCTGGACGTCGTGAACCCGGCGACAGGAGAGGTGCTCACCAGGATCCCGGCCGGCACCGCCCACGACGTCGACCGCGCCGTCGCGGCCGCGAAGAAGGCTTTCCGAGCGTGGCGCGGCACCCCGGCCGCAGAGCGAGGCCGGCTCGTCGGGCTCCTCGCCGACGCCATCGCAGAGCACGGTGAGGAGCTCGCTCGGATCGACGCCCTCGACTACGGCTCACCGCTGAGGATGCTTCGCAATGACGTGCGGATCGCCGTCCAGCAGTTGCGATACTTCGCCGGCCTGGCGCTTGAGCTGCGCGGACAGTCGATTCCGGCGCGCGGTGGTGTCGACTTCACGGTTCTCGAGCCGTTCGGCGTGGTCGGCCGGATCGTCGCGTTCAACCACCCGCTGATGTTCGCTGCGACGAAGCTGGCCGCCCCGCTGGTGGCCGGCAACACGATCGTGCTCAAACCCTCCGAACACACCTCGCTGTCCGCACTGCGCATCGGGGAACTGTGTGCGGAGATCTTTCCCCCTGGTGTCGTCAACGTCGTCACAGGCCTTGGCGCAACAGTGGGGGTCCGACTGACCTCCCACCCTGACGTGCCCCGAGTGGCTTTCATTGGCAGCGTCGAGACCGGTCTGCGCATCCAGCGCCAAGCGGCTGCCGAGCAGGTCAAGACCGTGACGCTGGAGCTGGGGGGAAAGAACCCACTCATCGTCTTTCCCGACGCCGACCTAGAGGGTGCGGTCGCCGGCGCCGTCCATGGCATGAACTTCACATGGCAGGGGCAGTCCTGCGGCTCGACGTCTCGCGCCTACGTCCACCGCTCGGTGTGGACCGACTTCCTCACCCGGGTGTCCGCGGCCATCACCGGCCTCACCGTGGGAGACCCCCTGGACGATGCCACCGACGTCGGAGCCATCGTCAGCCGAGTCCAGTTCGAGAAGATCGGCCGGTACGTCGACGCCGGTCTCACCGACCACCGCGCGAAGCTCGTGGTCGGCGCGACGCGCCGGGACGAGAGCGGCCTGTTCGTCACCCCGACCGTATTCGCGTTCGAGGGCGGCGAGTGCGACTCGCCAGTCCTCAACGAGGAGATCTTCGGCCCGGTCCTTTCCGTCGTCCCCTTCGACGACTACGACGAGGTCATCTCCCGGGCGAATGCCCTCTCGTTCGGCCTCACCGCCAGTGTGTGGACCTCTTCCCTCGGCACCGCGCTGCGAGCCACACGGGATCTCGAGGCCGGTTACGTCTGGGTCAACGCGAGCTCCAACCACATCCCCGGTGCGCCATACGGCGGGGTGAAGAACAGCGGCGTGGGGCGGGAAGAGGGACTCGAAGAGCTCTATTCGTACGCCCAGCAGAAGAACATCTACATCCGACTCGAAGGGGAGTAGCGCCGTGGCCGACACCTACGACGGCATCATCATCGGCTCGGGCCAGCATGGCCTGATCCTTGGCACCTACCTGTCGAAGCTCGGCCTCAAGATTGCGGTCCTCGAGCGCCGGCTCATGTACGGCGGCGGACTGAGCACCATCGAACCCGGACCCCCGGGCTTCTACCAGAACCCCCACTCGATCAATCACTTCAACATCACCGAGACGCCTTGGTACAAGGACCTCGAATTAGCGTCCACCGTCCGCTACGTCACCCCCCGGTACGAGTTCGCCCAGCCGCACCTCGACGGCAGCTCACTGGTGATCTCCCGCGACGTCGAGGAGACCGTCGCCTCGATCGCACGCTTCTCCAAGAAGGACGCCGAAACGTTCCGCGACTGGAACCGGCGAGCAGAGGCCATCAGCAACGCCATCTTCCTGGCAGAGCGGTACTCCGAGCCGCTCGCGGAGGCCGAGCGCAACGAGCTGCTCTCGCAGAGCGCTATCGGCCGTGACTTCCTTCAGATCATCGAGCGCCAGCCGCTCGACCTCATCAAGCAACTGTTCGAGAACGAGCGCGTCCAGCTCCTCATGCTCTTCAAGCTCTCGCTCTTCGGCACCGTCCTCTACGACGCCGTGACGCAGAAGAGCCCGATGGGCGCAGCCGTCCGTGGGTTTGACCTCTCGGCCGGGTACCAGGTCTGCGTCGGTGGCAGCTGGAACCTCGCCCGCGGGCTGATGGAGAGCTTCATCCGGGCCGGTGGAACCTTCCTCAACCACGCCGAGGCGGCCAGCATCAGCGTCGACGGTGGCCGTGCGACTGGTGTCGAGCTGAGCGACGGACGCAGCCTCGAGACGCGCCAGTTCGTCGCCAGCACCATCGACGTCCCGCAGACGTTCAACAGGCTCGTCGGGCAGGAGCAGCTACCAGCCGAGTACCGCACCAAGGTGGACAACTTCCAGCAGACAGCCTGGAGCCTGTTCGGCGTCCACCTAGCCCTCAAGGACGCCCCCAGCTACATCGGCGCAGACTTCGACGCCAACATCAACCATGCCCTGAAGTACAACGTCGGCGCCGAGACGATGGAGGAGCTCTTCGAGCTCCACAACCAGGTTGCTCAGGGCCGTATCCCAGACCTGACCTCCTTCGGTACCGGGCACATCACGCAATTCGATCCGTCCCAGGCTCCTCCGGGGCACAACACGGCCTACGCGTGGTACGCCATGCCTTACGCACCGGGCGGTGACCCAAACAACATCGAGCCCGTGAAGGCCGAGATCACCGAACGGATCCTTGAGGTCTGGCGACGCTACGCCCCCAACATGACGCGGGACAACATCCTCCACGCGTGGACGTACACGGCGAACGACTACACCCGGGAGATCATCAACATGGTCAGGGGCGACATCTTCGTCGGCTCGTTCGCAGGTGAGCAAAGCATGTGGAACCACTTCGGCTACCGCACACCTATCCCGAACCTGTACATGGCCGGGTCCCCCACGCACCCGGGCGGTGCCATCTCCGGCGGCGCCGGCTACATCGTCTCGCGAATCATCGCTGAGGACCTCGGCCTGACCCCGTGGTGGAAGCCCGTCGACGTCCGGGCGGCACTGCGCAACCCGGCAGCGAACGCCGCACCGGTCGCCTGACCGACGAAAGAACGTCATCGGACAAGGGAGTCTTGACATGCAGGTCTGGAGAGCGACAGCAGTCGCCAGCGCCGCCGGCGTGCTCGTGCTGACGGCGTGCGGATCACCGGACGGGGAGGCGGCCGGCGGGAGCCCCGCCGCGGAAGGCGAGACCACGAGCATCACAGTCGGCGTGCTACCCAACGCCGACGTCGCACCGATCTACCTCGGAATCGATCAAGGCTTCTTCGAGGAGGCCGGTCTAGATATCGAGCTCCAGGTGAGTCAGGGCGGCGCCGCTGTTATCCCAGCCGTCGTCAGTGGTGAGTACGACTTCGGATTCTCCAACTTCGGGTCGATCCTCGTCGCCGCCGACCAGGGCCTGCCGCTCAAGCTCATCGCACCCGGCGCATTCAGCACCGGTGAGGTTGGCCGTGATGTCGCGGCCGTCGTGACGATGCCGGAGACCGGCGTCGACAGGGCAGCTGATCTCGCTGGGGCAACCGTCGCCACCAACACTCTGAGAAACAACTTCGTGATGACCGTCGGCCATGTCGTCCAAAGCGACGGCGGCGACCCCAACGCAATCCAGTGGACAGAGATCCCCTGGCCGGATCAGACAGCCGCGCTCGTCAACGGGCAGGTCGATGCCGCCGTCCTGGTCGAGCCTTTCCTGTCAGGGGCACTGGAGCAGGGCGCCGAAGCCGTGATCTGGAACTGGGCGGAGACGGACCCCGAGTTCCTTATCGCGGGCTACTTCACCACGGCCCCGTACGTCGAGGAGAACCCTGAGGTCGCCGAAGCCTTCACAACGGCAATGGAGCAGTCTCTCGCTTATGCCGACGAGAACCCCGACGAGCTGCGAGCGATCATCGGTGAGTACACGGAGATCCCGCCGGAGGCCCTGGAGAAAATGACCCTCTCCCGGTTCGACGGCGAGATCGACGTCGAACACCTCAGGGAGCAGTCCGCCCTCGCTCAGGAGTTCGGCCTCATCGGGAAACCGGTGGACGTGGAGACCCTCTTGCCATGACGCCGTTGACCGCCGCTTCGCCCAGTACGGAGGCGCGGCTGTCTCGCCGAAGCCCTCGATGTCGCTGCAGTTCCGGCACGGCTTCGCCCTGCCGAAGATGTGGACCGGCACCTGCTGGGCCTGATCCGCGTCGCCTTGTCGCTGATCTTCCGTGCCGCCGAGCGCCCGGCGCCGATCAAATCCGTTACCGGGGCCTGCGACGGCCCCAACGAGGAGCCCGACACGACCGCCGCAACCGCCTCACCCCGGGCAGCCCCATGCTGTGCAGGCGTGGCCTGCGCAACGTCTGTCGCTCGCCCACCGGCGACACCGAGGCCATCCGCGACCTCACCTTCGAGATCAGGTCCGGGGAGATGGTCTGCATCGTCGGCCCCTCCGGCGCCGGCAAGACCACACTGCTGCGCTGCATCGCCGGCCTGCTCCCGCCCACTGGCGGCGCCGTCACCCTCAAGGGCCAGCAGGTCTCCGGCCCGCCCAAGGGCATGGCCGTCGTCTTCCAGGAGTACGGCCGCTCCCTCTTCCCCTGGCTCACCGTCGCCCAGAACGTCGAGCTGCCGCTGAAGGAGAAGGGCACCGCCAAGGCCGACCGCCGCCGCCTGGTCAACGAGGCGCGTACTGGCGCGTCGGGCTCCTAGAGGGGTGCCGCAGTGTCCCAACGACGAAGTGGTCGCCCGTGAGCCCCACGGCGAAGTGGCCGGTGGCGTTCACGGTCACGATCGCTCTCATCGGGATGAGCGTGCGAGGGCCCATAGTGGGCGTTCCCCCGCTGATCGGGCAGCTCTCGGCAGACCTTCACCTCTCGGGCTCCACGGCTGGGCTTCTCACTTCTCTGCCCCTCCTGTGCCTGGCCCTCACCTCTCCCCTCGTCGCGGTCATCGCCCGCTGGCTGGGGCTAGACCTCACCCTGGTGGCCGGTCTGGCTCTGTTGGTCATCGCCACCGCCGCCCGCCCGTGGGGTTCAGCAGGACAGCTCGTGTTCTGGACCGTCGTTGCGGCCCTCGGAATCGCCGTGTCCAACGTGGTGACCCCGGTTGTCATTCGACGCCACGCCGGCAGGCGCACGGGAGTCTTGACTGCCATCTTGACCAGTTCCTACGGTGCGGGCGCGGCGCTGACCACAGCCGCAGCAGTGCCCCTCTCGCACGTACTTGGTTGGCGCGGCGCGCTCGCCGCCCTCGCGGGCCCGGCCGCGATTGCGCTGTGCGCTTGGGTCCTCAGGATGCGGCATGGGACGGACAGCCGCGGAGTATCGAAGGTGGGGGCAGCTGCGTCAGCAGAGGTCCTCGCTGTCGATGACACAAGACCAGCCGGCAAGAGGTCGGCCGCTTGGTTGAACGGTGACGCCTGGTGGCTTGCGGTCTTCTTCGGTTTGCAGTCCGCGCTTTTCTATGGAGTCAGCACCTGGCTGCCCGGCATGCTGCGGGACGGCGCAGGTGTGTCCGATGAGGTTGCCGGCACCGCAACCGCGGTTTTTCACCTAGTCGGCATCGGCGGAATGCTCTCCGTGCCGTTGCTGATGCGACACCTCGGCACCTCCCGACACGTCGCCCTCGTGTCGGCGGCCGGGTGGCTCATCCTCTTCGCCGGCCTCGACCTGGGCCCAGTCGTCTGGCTGCCCTGGGTACTGATTGGTGGCTTCGCCCAAGGCGCAGGAATCAGTCTCGCCTTGGCCCTCATCGCGGTGCGCCCGATCGACGCCGACTACGGCCGCGACGTGTCGGCCCTCGTCCAGTCCGTCGGGTACGGGCTGGGCGCGGTCGGCCCGATCCTCCTCGGCTGGCTTCACGACACCTCGGACGGATGGGCCACCGTGCTCATTGCCTGCCTCAGCACAACCGCCGTCATGGGCATGGTCGGGATGCGCGCAGCCACAAACCGCAGGATCGGCTCACCTATCGCGGGGCCAAGCGGAGGTGGAGCCTGAGGCCGCGTCGAGGCATCAGCAGCATCACACGCTGACCACGCCTGGACGAGGCCCCACGACTCGCCACTCCGAGCCCATGCGCTTTCCATCAGCAGCGCGCGTGCCTGCCGCAGCTCTAAGCCAAGGCCGATCGTTGGACAGGCTCGTGATCTTCTCCTCAAAGATCCAGATACACCCCGCCCCCCGGAGGGCGTCGCGCTGCAGCTGGGCGTCCTGCGCGTTGGTGGTGGAGACGCGAGCAAGCTAGACGAGATACTTCGCGACCGTGCGAGCATTGGCAAGGGTCGCATTACCTGCGGACCACACGGCCGGTTCTGAGACGGGTTGTGGACGCGAGAAGTGCCGTGGTTTGGACTCCGGCGAGCCGTCTCAAGAACGATCAATGCTGGAACGCAAGAGCCCTTGACCGGGGCACAAGGGCGCCACCGGGCACTCGGGTGGCGGCACTCGCCCGCCGGCGCCGCCGACCGGCGGCGCTCCTGGCACCGGAATCGGCAACATTCCGCGGGTCTTGAACGTCGTCGGCCGCGGTCCGAGTCGGCTCGGCGCCGTCGTGCGCTCCCCCGCCACGACCGCTCTGACACAAGCACCGATACGCAGATGAATGTCGCTATCGGTCTCAAGAAAGGCAGTGAGCCTCGACCGAATAATCCGATCGAGGCTCTGACCTGCGGCAATACGTCGGGCTGGCGGTGTCGGGCTGGCGGTGTCGGGCTGGCGGTGTCGGGCTGGCGGTCGGGCTGGCGGGATTTGAACCCACGACCCCTTGACCCCCAGATCAAGGCACCCCATCCGCACCCGTCCCCGATACGTCACTGCACGTCAGGGAGTCTTCGCCGACACCGGTGAACCTGTCCGAACCGGGGCGACCTCCGTCTCGTGGCTACATTTTTGGCTACACGTGCAACAGTTGGACCTCTGCAGCATGCTGAATAGCCCCCTACCCGCCGGTCGAGTTAGGCAATCTGGATGCGCTCGTCACCAAGCTCGACCTCGACGCGGAGCGTACCCCCGACGGCTTCGACATACCTGCGCAGCGTGTCGACCTGCGTGCGTTCGATCTCGCCGTGCTCGATTCGCGAGACACGGTTCTGACTCACGTGCAATCGCTCGGCCAGCTCCACCTGGGTCAGCTCCGAGGCCTCACGTAGCTCGCGCAGCCGATAGGCACGAACCTCCTCAAGCATCCGCTTCTTGTGCGCGTCAACTGCATCACGATCGACCGGCCGCTTCGCCTGCATGTCCTCGAGAGTTCTCGCCATCACGCCCCCTCCTTTCCTCGCCGCCTGCGCTCATGCTCGTCGAGACGATCATCGGCGATGGGGATGTTCACTCGGTACCACTTCTGCCAGTTGCCGGCCTTGTCGCCCGCGACCAGGAGGATGGCTCGCCTCTCCGGGTCGAAGGCGAACAGCACCCGCAGTTCCGAGCGGCCGCTAGACCCCGGACGTAGCTCCTTCATGTTCTTGTGCCGTGAGCGCACGGCGTCGACCAGGGGACGCCCAAGCTGCGGTCCGCGCTCCGCAAGCAGCTCCAGCGCAGCGACCACCTGCTCGTACGAGCTTTGATCGAGCGCCTCCAGCCAATCCTCGACGAGCTCGACGTCGATGGTTCACACCAGGACCTACTCTACAACGCAGGAGGTTTACACCTCAACAGGTGTATCCCTTTCGGACCGGTTACCAGAGTGAGCACCGCGGCGCCGAAACCAGTCGTATCAGAGACTGCACCGACGGGTTCACTTCCTGCCCTTGGTGTACGACGCCCGCGGGAGGGACAAACCCATGTTTGCCCCTTATCACCAGGCCGGCCAGCCGATCCTCGGCCCACTCGAAAACCGTTCCCAGGAGGCGTTGAGGTTCTGGGGCCTGGCAACCGGAGATTCGGGAGCGGTTCGTATACGTCCTCGGGCCCATGGGTAAGACTGTCCTCGAGATGTCCCAGCCGCACCGCCCCCCGCTCCCCCGCCACCCGGCCGACGCCGCGAGCCGCGAGCTCGAAGCGCTCCGGGCGGAAAACTCCCGTCTGCGCCGCCTGCTGAAGATTGCGGGCACGAGCACCGCGCCCACCCCGGAGCAGGCCGCGGCCCCCGTCGCCCCGGCCGGGCAGGTGACGATGGAGTCCGACTCCCGGGCGAAGCTCGCGCTGTATGCCTCGCTCTTCAGGGCCCGGACCGACGTCTACGCCGTTCGTTGGGAGAACCGCCGGGACGGCCGGGCCGGCTGGATGCCTGCCGTGGCCGGCGGGTGGCGCAAGGGTATGGACCGGCGCACCGCCCGGCACCTGCCGCTGACCGCCGACGTGCTCGACGCGCACCTGCGAGGGCAGACCTTCGTCGGGCTGTACCCCCTGCTCGATGATGACACTTGCCATTGGTTGGCTGCCGACTTCGACGGCCCGGCGGCCATGCTCGACGCCCTCGCCTACGTCAAGGCCGCCCGCGCTACGGGCGTCCCGGTAGGCCTGGAGATCTCGCAGTCCGGCAACGGGGCGCACGTGTGGGCGTTCTTTACCGAGGCCGTTCCGGCGGAGGCGGCCCGCCGGCTCGGCACCGCACTGGTCCACCAGGCGGTGCACCTACGCGGCGCAATGGACCTGCGCACCTATGACCGGCTCTTCCCGTCGCAAGACGTCCTGCCCGCCGGTGGCCTAGGCAACCTCATCGCCGCGCCGCTCCAGGGCCTGCGACGCCGGGACGGCACCACCGTGTTCCTCGACCTGGCCACCCTCGAGCCATGGGACGACCAGTGGGCGTACCTGTCGACCATGGATCGGCTTACCCCGGCGGAGCTGCGGCGCGCCACCACCCGGGCCGGCGCTGTCGTCATGGGCGGAGCCGTGGACAAACTCGCCCGGCCGCCGGCCACCCGGACCAGGCCGCGCCTGCCCTCCGTCGTTCACGCCACGCTCGGTGCGGGCCTCACTCTGCACGCCGCCGACCTGACGCCCGCGGCGCTGGGAACGTTCAAGCACGCCGCATCCCTGGCCAACCCGAAATACTATGAGCTCCAGCGTCTGCGCAAGAGCACCTGGGATACCCCACGGTTCCTCAGGGGCTACGACGAGACCGTCGATGGCGACCTGGTGCTCCCCCGTGGACTGCGCCACCTCGTCTCGGACATCGTGCGCGACGCCGACTCCCGGCTCGAGGTTGCCGACGAACGGATGGCCGGCGCTGAGATCGACGTGGCTACCGACGTCACCTTGACGCCCGAGCAGCAGGACGCCGTTGGGGCGATGGTCGCCCACGAGGACGGCGTGCTGGTGGCCCCACCCGGGTCGGGCAAGACCGTGATGGCGTGCGCCCTGATCGCCGAGCGCGGGATTTCCACCCTCGTGCTGGTGGACCGCAAGGCGCTGGCCGACCAATGGCGTAGCCGCATCACCGAGTTCCTCGGCATCACTCCCGGGCAGATCGGTGGCGGAAGGTCGCGCACCACAGGCATCGTCGACATCGCCCTCCTGCCCACCCTGGCCCGTCGGGACAACGTGGCCACGCTGACCGCCTCGTACGGGCAGGTGGTGGTCGACGAGTGTCACCACATCGCGGCCGCCGCCTACGACCACTCGGTCAAGCAGATTCGCGCCCAGTTCTGGCTGGGACTGACCGCCACACCCCGGCGCCGGGACCGCCTTGACGACCTCGTCCGGTGGCAACTCGGGCCCGTCCGGCACACCTTCGCCACTCCCGCGCACGACACCCTCGAGGGCGCCGCCCGTGACCTGTCCGGTCGCGCCAACGCCCCGGCACCGGTGCTGCACGTGCGACGCACTGCATTCCGCGGGGCGGGAACCGTGGACCCGGGCGAGCCTGGAGGCATGGCCGCCCTCTACGGCGAACTGATCGCCGATCCCGCGCGGAACGCACTCATACTCGGCGACGTGACCGACGCCCTCGCCCGCGGCCGTCGGTGTTTGGTGCTCACGCGCCGGACAGCACATCTCGAGCTGCTCGCCGGTGCGCTGCGCGAGAGCGGGCACGACCCCGTCATCCTCCACGGCGGCATGGGCGCACAGGCGCACCGGCAGGGCGTGCGTCGGATCGAGGACGTGGTCGACGGCGCAGGCCTGGCGGTGCTGGGCACCACGCCCTACATCGGCGAGGGGTTCGACGCACCCGCGCTCGACACGCTTTTCCTGACCATGCCAATCTCCTTCGACGGCCTACTCGTGCAGTACGTCGGCCGGGTGGTGCGCGCCCACCCGGGCAAGGCGACGGCAGAGGTGTTCGACTACCACGATGCCGGCGCCCCGGTGCTCGCCGCTTCCCTGGCCAAGCGCGCACCCGGCTACACGACTCTCGGGTTTCCAGACCCCCGCACGCTGCTCGGTAAGCCCCCGCGGAGCTCGCACGACGCAGCCACCATCGGCGACCCTACGTTGGACCTGTGACGTACAGATTCCCTCGGCCGATGTATCTCCGAGGGAACACTCAGCTGGTCAACATTCCCGTTGAGCACGGACATCGTCGTCGGCAGCGCCCCGCCCGAAAAGGCGGGTTCCGCAGCGGCGACGTCGGAGGCGAGCGCCGAACTTGGCTACTCCCTGGGCATCGCCGCCCTGGGCTCGGGGCTGCCGGCGGCGCGGGTTGGTCGGCGATACCCTTCTTGTCGAGCTTGAAGTTGCCCATTGTCTGATCCTTCCGTCCGCCCGGGTCTCTCCCTAGGAGGCTGCTCAAGACGGCGGTTTCCGCTCCGCGTGGGAGAAGTGTGGGCGGGCAGGTCGCCTCACGGCCGTCTCTCGGCGGTCACAGCGCTTGGCTGGACATCGAGGTCGGGCCTGCCCGTCGTATCCATGATGCGCCTGGCGGTCCCGTGCGGGCCAGGGCGAGGGCCCAGCCGGTCAGGCCGTGATCATCACTCAGGACCCGGCGGTGCGCTGCAGGCCGAGGCGGAGCAGGCGCTTGAGGTTGATTGCGGCGGCGCGGTGGTTCAGCCAGTGGTCGTTCTTGGTGATCCCGCGGTAGCGGACCTTGCGGTTCCTGCGGGTGAGCCAGGCGATCGGGCGTTCGACCATCGGCCGCCAGGTGCGGTAGGTCTCCTGGACCCCGGGCTGCTGGGCCCGGGCGCGGTGCGCGCGCTGGAGCGCCTCGTGAGGATGCAGGTCGAGCTTGCGGCCGCGCGCGGCGGTGGTGCAGCGCGCCCGGAGCGGGCAGCCGCGGCAGCCGGCCCCGAACGTCACCTTGCGCTTGGCACTGACGCTCCGGGGCAGGCCGTTGGGACAGGTCACCGTGCCGGCGGCCTGGTCGACGGTGAAGTCCTCGAGGGGAACCCGCCCGGCACGGCCGGGCGCAACGGCCACGGCTTAATGACCGGCGTGTGCCCGGCCGCCTCCAGCGCGGCCAAGGCCTCGCCGGTGCCGTAGGCGGAGTCGGCGAGGACCTCGACCGGGATCTGAGCGACCGGCCGTGGGTTCGCGCTCCTCGGTGTCGCTCGCGTTCCGATCACCTTGTTCGGCGTTGTCCGGGGTCAGGGTGGTGTCGGCGGCCAGCAGGCCGGTGCCGACGGCGCCGTCGGCGTTGTCGGGCCCAGCGGCCGGCTCGACGACGACGTGCGCCTTGAACCCGTCACGGCGCTGATGGACGGTCTTGTGCGCATGCCGGGTCCGCGGGTCGACGGTGGAGATCACCCGGTCGTAGGCGACCTTGCGGGCGATGCGCCAGCGCCCGTCCGTGCCGGCCGAGCCCTCGGCCGGCACGACGTCCTGCCCGGCGACCACCGCCAATAACGCCACCACCTGCGCCTGCTCCTCGGGCAGGGCCTCGATGTCGAGGTGGTCCAGCAGCGCCAGCGCATCGGTGACCAACGCCGAGACCAGCTCGTCCCGGGCGGCCGGGTCGTCCCAGGCGATTCTGGGCTTGCCCGGCCGGGTGTAGTCGTGGCGGGTGCAGTGCACCGCCACGGCCTCCTTCCCGCCGGTGACCTCGCGGGCGACCCTGCGGATCGCCGCGATCAGCTGCGTCACGGTGTCCTGGGTGACGACCGCGTCCTCGAGCACCGTGGAATCCAACGCCCGCCGGTTCTTCCCCCGCAGCACCCCCGTTCTCCAGCGCGACAGCGTTCACGCCCTCGAAGATCCGGTTCGGCCGCTCGCTGGCCGCCAGCCGGCGGCACCAGTACGTCAACGTCGTCGGATGGAACGCCGGCGCCTGCACCGGCAAACCACACGCCGCCTTCCACCGCAGGTCGAACGTGACAGCCTCGGTCGCCTCCCGATCCGACAGGCCATGAAGGCTCTGCAGCACCAGCACCGTGGCCACCACGTCCGCCGGCACCGACGGGCGGCCCCGGCCCGAGCGGAACAGGTCCGCGAACAACTCCTCCGGAAACAACGCCAGCCGGTGCTCGGCCAGGAACGCGAACCCGCCGCCCGACTCAAGCAACTCACCGGCCATCGACTCCGCGTCGAACAGATCCCGCTGATCCCGCGCTCGACCCTGCATGCCCCAAGCGTTCCCGACCCCAACCCACCCGCCGGGCAGGGACACGCATTGTTCAGCAGTGATGCGCACGTTGGGGCACGAGCGGTTCGCCGTCGTCGGCCACGAGCGCGGCAGTCACGTCGCGGCCTATCGGACCGCCCTGGACCACCCCGACCGGGTCACGCAGCTGGCCGGCCTGGACAGTGTCCCCGTCATCGAAGCCCTCGAACGTGCCGACGCCGAGTTTGCCGAGCTGTGGTGGCACTGGTTCTTCTTCGCCGCCGACCAGGCCGAACGAGTCATCACCGCCGACCCGATGGCGTGGTATCGCCCCGACCGCGACCGCATGGGCGCCGACAACTACGACGACATGGTCGCGGCCATCACCGGGCCCGGCACAGTCCGAGCCATGCTGGAGGACTACCGGGCCGGGCTGCACGTGGACCGCGCCCACGACGCTGCCGACCGCGCCGCAAGCCCCCGCATCCAGTGCCCCACCCTCGTCGCCTGGTCCAGGCGCGACGACATGGAGCGTCTCTACGGCGATCCCGCCGCATCTGGGCAGGCTGGTGCACCCAACCTGTTCAGACCGCCGTCATCGACTCCGGCCACCACATGGCAGAGGAAGCGCCTCACGAGCTCGCCGAGACCCTGGCCCGCTTCCTCACCCCCTGAGAAAACAGGGCACAGATTGCCGCGACGCTCTGCGACATGCCTGGGAGACTCTGGGCGTCGCACTCGTCGCGGTGGCGTGCACCCCAGGCAACACCGCGTTGGACAAGTCCTCCCTGTTGCACCAAGATCCCTTCCGGGCCACTGCAACAGATACGTCTGCGGCACCTCTGCACATGGCGCAACAGTGGTCAGCGGAGCGGCTACATCGTCAGGTGGAGGGCCTTCTCCACGAACAGCGGGTCGTTGGAGATCTTGAACCCCTCGGCCCGGTGCGGCTTGAGGTCGAACGCCCTCCAGATCCGCCCGATCGTGGACTTGCTCAGCCCGGTGCGCTCGGCCATCTTCGCCCGCGACCAGTGCGTCGCGTTCTTCGGCGTCGACTCCAAGGTTGCGACCACGACATCCTCGACCTGGTCGGCACTGATCACCGGGGGCCGTCCCGGCCGCGGCTCGTCACCGAGCCCATCGAGGCGTTGCTCGACGAACCTGGCCCGCCACTTGCCCACCGTGGCCGCCGCGCATCCCAACCGCGCCGCAACCGTCTTGTTGTCCAAGCCCTCCGCGCATGCCAGCACGATCCGCGCCCGCAGCGCCAGCGCCTGCGAGGACTTCGCCCGACGCGACCACCTCACCAGCTGCGCGCGCTCGTCATCGGACAAGACCAACTCGGCTTTGGGACGCCCAGAACGAGGCATACCCCAGTCTACGACTTATCCAGTGGGTTTCTGGCGCAGGACACTAGCCATCCCGCCACCATTCCCCGCGCGGGGAACGTGCCCAGGTGGGCCAGGAGCCGGTCGTGGTCGATGTGGTCGAACGCGGCCGACAGGTCCGCGTCGAGCACCCACTGCCGCTTGGACCGGCGGCCCTTGAGCGTCCAATAGATCGACTCGATCGCGTCGTGACTGCCACGTCCGGGCCGGAACCCGTACGAGCGCGGTTCGAACCGCGCCTCCCACTCCGGTTCCAGCGCGTTGGCACCCGTGCCTGTTGCACCCGGTCGCGCAGCACCGGAATCCCCAGCGGGCGCTGCTTCCCATTCGCCTTCGGGATGTAGACCCGCTTGACCGGACGGGCAAGCCAGGGCGTGGTGTGGCGGTGAAGGTCCACGGCCAACGCCGCCCTGTCTGGTGAGGTCAGTGCGACCTCGCCGTCGATGCCCGCGGTCTTGCGGCCAGCGTTGTGCTGCGTCACCCTCCGCACGCTGAGCAGCGTGTTGGACCGGCTCCGCAGCATCAACTTCTGCAAGTTGCGGACCTGCTTGAGGTCCCCATCCTGCGACGCCTTGAAGATCCTCCGCCGCAGCCGCCGTACGTCGTCCTCGACCGGTCGCCAATAGATCGCATCCCAGTCCAGGTAGTCGTCTTGCGGTCCGTTCACCTCGTCGGCGTCTAACTTGTCCGCAAGTGCTGGCGTCGCCATCGTCGTTGCTCCAAAGGCTCACCTGGCCCCCGTCAGCAACCCTCACGGGGTCCGCGTCATGCGCGGTATCCGGCCAGTTATGCGAGTCCGTCGCTCGGAGGAGAGCGGCACCACGGGACCCGGTTTCCTGTCGCCTTTCAGCCACCGGCGTTGGCTTCTTGGGCCATCCTGTTCCCGCCCCGGCGTTCGACCTTCCTCACGGTCAGCCCACCGAGCCACGGCTCGGACCGGGGCGGGGTTTCCGCGTTCCACATGCGCAAGACCCGGCCGGGGAGGGTGCCGCCTCGATCCCGGGGCGGCGTTGACACGCACGACCGGTCAAATGCCCCCGGTCGCCGCCTGCCGCTTCTCAGCGGCCAGCCCTGCACCCCGGTCCAGCATCCATCCACCCGAGGCTCACCTTGACAAGACGTATCGGCGGTTCACTCACGTTCACCCGTCCAGCCTTCCCCTTGCCTACGCACTCGGATGGATCGAGCGACGCTTCGGCTTCTTCCCTGAGCTTCGCACCCCACCGTTGCCGGCGACGCACGTCAGAGCGGGGACGGGCCATCGAACACTTACCCGGGCTACGTCATCGACGACACCGCCGACCTCCTACTTCAACGCGCCGCTTGCGCATGCGACCTCGTGTCGCACCATCTACGAGATGCCCTTCTTTGCCTGGTGATACGTGCCTTAGACAAGTCGTATCTTCCCAGGTCAGAAGGGCATTCTCGCTTTCCCGCGCCTACCTACGGCAACCAGCCCGTCGGTGGATCGAGGCTTAGTCATACCGGCACCCTGACGCCGAGAAGAGGCGGCCGAACCGCACCGGGACGGGCGCCGATCTAGGCGAGGTCGCCGAAAGGAGAAGTTGCACCAGGCCCAGACGTTACTGGGGCCGCTCGAGCACGGTACCGGTCCAGGCCTCTACAGCGTCGTCACCGAGAACGGACCTCGCACACGTTGGTGGCGACGGACGGCCTGTTCGGTAGAGAGCGCAGATCAGGGGATGATCATCCCCATAGAGTTTCAGGACGTCTTGCGTCGGCGGCGCATGGTGCGCCGCTACTCCCCCGAGCCTGTTGATTCGGCAGCGGTAGACCGGTTGCTACGCAACGCCGTACGTGCCCCCCAACGCCGGGTCAGCCAGGGCTGGGCCTACCTCGTGCTGGACCAGCGAGCCGACATAGAGCTCTTTTGGGAGGCGAGCACGCCGCCCGACAGGGTGGCTCGGCCCGACGCGTGGCTCCGCAGAATGCGGACCGCACCGGTGATCATCGTTCCGTTCTCGTCCAAGGACGCCTACCTGACGCGATACGCCGAGGAAGACAAGGGCTGGACCGACCGGGACGAGTCACGGTGGGCCGTGCCCTACTGGCATGTTGACGCCGGGATGGCGTCGCTATTGATCCTGTTGACGGCCGTGGACGAGGGGCTCGGGGCGTGCTTCTTTGGGATCCCGCCCGGGCGGGACACGGCGCTGCGCACCGCGTTCGGTGTTCCGTCCGACTTCACCCCAGTCGGTGCCATCACCGTGGGCCACCCCGCGCCGGCCGAGCGTTTGCAGGGGTCACCTGCTTCAAGAAGGCGCAGACCAGTCCAGGAGGTCGTCCACCGCGGTCACTGGTCCCGCTGACCCGAGACGGCTCTCCATACCAGCCGACTCCGGACCGTCTCGGGCAGAGCGGCCAAATCAGCGGGGGTGTCGAGATCGGTCGACGTGCCCCGTCGCCGAACCATGGCGGTATGCAGACCGAGTGCAGCGGCTTCCTGCGTGTGCGCGGCCCGACTGTCGGAGCCGAACCAAAATCGGAAGCCGCAGACGACCTGGTCGAGCACGAGCGCATTAGTACCCTTGCCCGTTCGGTCGGGCGCCAAAACCACAGGCGTGGGGGGCCGCAGGAGCGCGAAGACGTCGTCGGGCGTTAGCAGGGGCAGGTCTGCGTGAATCACGAGGAGACGACCCTGCGCCCCCGTCGCGGCTAGCTCATGTCCCATGGAGACGGCCGCGTTGAGGCCCCGCCGAGTCTCGGGCTGACGGACCACCTCGACACGCGTGTCCACCGGCGCAAGGGCGTCGGTCGCGAACTGAGGGTCACGGGTTACGACTAGCACGCGAGCCGTTCCCGCCGCCAGCAAAGTGGTGACGACGTGACGGCCTAGTGCCGCGATGAGGTGGCTGCGTTCCTGCGGTCCGAGCGCGCCGGCCAGGCGTGTCTTGCCCGAGCGACCGTCCCGCAAGGGCACGACGGCGGTAGTTGGTCTTGCCCCAGTGTCCGGCGTCTTCCAGGCACTCACGACACGCTCAGGAGGCCGCCATGAGGAGCTCGCGCGCGAGGCGCTCACGGTCGTCGGCGCCACCGAGCACGGTCTGGGTGACGAGGACGGACATGCCCAGCGCCTCGATCGCCGAGACGAGGTCTTGGTCCTGCTCGTCGATGACCAGCATGTCCAGCAGGCCGACGTACAGGCGCGCCACTCCGAGGGCGGAAACTTCGTGGTCCAGGGCTGCGAGCATCGCCGCCGCAGGACCCTTGAGGGACCTTCCGCCAACGATCGGGCTGACCCCAACCCGACGAGCGGGGGTCTCTTCGAGGGCCTCCCGGATGCCGGGGACAGCGAGGATCGGACCAATGCTCACGAAAGGGTTGGAGGGCCCAATGACGACGACATCGGCCGTGGTCATTGCCGCGAGCACCCCCGGCCCGGGCCGCGCGCGTTCCACTCCATCGAAGACCAGGCCAAGGACCTTGTCCGAGTGCCGGTGCGCCACGAAGTACTCCTGGAACCCGAGCCGGCCAGCGGGGGTATCGACCTGCGTGGCCACCCGCTCATCCGTCATCGGCAGCAGGCGCGCCCCGATTCCGAGCGCCGCCGAGAACTGCGCGGTCACCTCCGACAAAGCGGCACCGGCACGCAGGCGTGCCGACCTCACGATCTGGGTCGCAAGGTCGCGGTCGCCGAGGCTGAACCACGCGTCCTCGCCCAGCCGGACCATCGCCTCGATCGTCGCGTGCGTATCGCCTTCGATGCCCCAGCCCGTAACGGAGTTCGCTTCGCCGGCGAGGGTATACATCACCGTGTCCAAATCCGGGCTGACCGAAAGCCCATACACGACGGCGTCGTCGGCCGTGTTGATGACCACCGTGAGGTCCTCGACCGCGCGGGCCATGCCATGCGCAAGCTTCGCGCCGCCGCCCCCTCCGGAAAGCAGGGTCACGCTCTGGCTGATGGCTGGCACCGAGGCAGCATAGAGCCCTCCGCACGCTCGGTCGACGGTTTCTCGCGATTGAGCCCTCCCACGCCCGCTGCTTTCGCTGGACCGACCACTTCCTTCGGGATCCGTGGAGCCGAAAAGACCCCAGAACCGCGATCTAAGATCCATGATGTGATCCTGGACTCAGGGCTCGACTTGGCCTAGTGCGCCAGCCCGGGATTGGGCGGTTGGTCCGGACGCAGCATAAGCGTCTATATCACGCCTCTCCCGTTGTCCACCCTGGAGCTTCCGTGTCCCGTCTTTATGTCCCGCATGCCCGCATCTTTATCGTGGCTGCCGCAGCGTTCGGCATGGTTTTACTGGCCGGTTGCGGAGATTCCACCGGCCCCGAGGCCGGTGCTGCCCCACTCGGTGGTGGGAGCGGCTCCCCCGGCGCCCCTTCCATGGGCGCGTCGGGCGGCTTTCCGCTAACCGTTTCCAGCTGTGGGGTCGAGGCGGAGTTGACCGCACCGCCGGAGCGCATCGTGACGATCAAGTCCTCGGCGACGGAAATGGTCCTTGCCCTCGGGGCCGGTGACCGGCTGGTAGGCACGGCGTACTCCGACGGTGAGGTCCCCCGCAACTTGGCGGACGCCGCCGCTGACGTGCCGGTCCTGGCGGAGAAGAACCCTTCATCGGAGGCGGTACTCGAGCTGGAGCCGGAGCTCGTCTACGCCGGATGGGAGTCCAACCTGTCCGCCGAAGGCGCGGGCGAGCGCACTATGTATTCGGGACTGGGCATCGCCACCTATGTCTCGCCGTCGGCATGCAAGGGAGCCGCGTTCAAACCCGAGAAGCTAACTTTCGATGACGTCTTCAACGAGATCACGGAAGCCGGGAGGATTCTGGGCGAGAACGAGGCCGCGGCTGCCCTGGTCGAGGAGCAACGGGCCGAACTTGCCGCCGTCGAGCCGTCGGAAGCTGGGCTGAGCGCCCTCTGGTACTCCTCCGGCTCGGAAACGCCCTACGTGGGCGCGGGCACCGGGGCACCGCAAATGATTATGAAGGCCGTGGGCCTGCACAATGTCGCGGCAGACGTCGCCGACACGTGGACCTCATTGTCCTTCGAGGCCGTGGCCGAGCGCGACCCCGATGTCATCGTTCTTGTGGACTCCGCGTGGAACACCGCCGCACACAAAATCGAGGCGCTCGAGGCCAACCCGGTAACCGCGGCACTACCCGCCGTTCAGCAGCGCCGCTACCTCACCGTCGCCTTCCCGGCCACCGAGGCCGGCGTTCGCAATGTTTCTGCCGTGACCGACCTCGCCACCCAGCTGGCAACGCTTGAGGCGAGCCGGTGATCTCCACGGCGCAGCGCAGCCGGGCCTGCACGGACCCGCCGGCCACCCAGCCGCGCCCGCAAGCTCGGCGCCCCGCCACAGCCGCGCGAGAGCGTCGTGGCAGTGTGCCGCTCGTTGTCGTGCTGCTCGCTCTGGTCGCTGTTTTGACGAGCACGGCGGGTTGGGCGCTGACCTTGGGCCAAGCCGACATCACGGTCGGGCAGGTGGGGGCGTCGGCCTGGCACCACCTGTGCATCGAAGCTGGGGCCCCGCCCGAGACGGGCGTGTGCCGGGCGAACGCGTTGACGACGATCCAGGACGCCATCATCTGGCAAGGGAGAGCCCCGCGCGTGGTCGCCGCGGTCGCGGTCGGCGCGGGCCTGGCGCTGGTGGGTGCCGTCATGCAGACCCTGACCCACAACCCACTGTCGGACCCCTACCTGCTGGGGGTCTCCGCCGGCGCCTCCGTGGGCGCGGTGCTCGTACTCGTCCTCGGCCTGGCCGTGGCGACGCCGGCCTCGGCACTCGTCGGTGCGCTGGCCGCGCTGCTCACGACCCTGGCGCTGGCCAGCCGGCGGGACGGGCGCCTGTCCCCCGTGCGTACCGTGCTTGCGGGCGTCGCGGTCGCGCAGGCCGGCTCTGCCGTGGTGAGCTTCGTGATCTTCTGGTCCTCCACGGGGGACTCCTACCGGGAGATTCTGTCCTGGCTCATGGGGTCCCTGGCCGGGACCGTGTGGTCCGAGGCACTCCTCGCCCTGGGAGTGACCGCGGTGGTCGGCACCCTCCTGGCCACCCAGGGCCGCACCCTGGACGCCTTCTCTTTCGGGGACGTCTCCGCGGCCTCCCTGGGGATCGCCGTGACACAAGTCCGGTGGACCCTGCTGTGCACCAGCTCGCTGCTCACCGCCGTGCTCGTCTCCGTCGCCGGTTCCATCGGCTTCGTCGGGCTCGTCATTCCCCACGGTGTCCGGCTGCTGGTGGGCTCGCGCCACCACCGGACCTTGCCGGTGGTCGCCATCTCCGGCGCGATCTTCCTCCTCCTCGCCGACACCGCCGCTCGCAGCCTTTTCGAGCCTCGCGAGCTGCCCGTCGGAATTCTCACCGCCGCGATCGGCGCTCCGGTCTTTGCACTGCTACTGCGACGCCACCGGAGCGCGGATTGAAGACCCGGCACACGCACACCCAGGACTCTCAGGTCGCCGTCGCCGATACCGTCACCGACGCCAACACCGGCATGCACGGCGAAACGCTCGACATCGCGGCCCTGACGTCCACCGTGGGCCACGTGAGGATCCTGCATGGCGTCGACGCCTCCGTGCCCGTCGGAGCCGTCAGCGCGATCGTTGGCCCGAACGGCTCTGGCAAGTCAACGCTGCTGCGCGTCCTCGTCGGCGCCCTGCCCGCCGACACCGGCGCCGTCCTGCTCTCCGGCCGGGACCTCGGGCGGATGACACGGCGAGAGCGCGCTCGTCACCTGGCGATGGTCGAGCAGGACTCCAGCGCCGACGTCTCGCGCGACGTCCTTGACGTCGTCCTCCTCGGGCGCACCCCGCACCGGCCCCGCTGGGCGACCGACTCCGCCGGCGACCTCGAGATCGCGCGCCGCGCCATGGTCCGCACCGGTGCCGCCGCGCTGGCAAACCGTGACTTCGCCTCCCTCTCTGGCGGAGAGCGCCAGCGCGTGCACCTGGCCCGAGCACTCGCCCAAGAACCTCGAGTACTCCTGCTGGACGAGCTCACGAACCACCTGGACGTCGGCGCCCAGCTGGCGGTCCTAGGCCTGGCGCGCACGCTCACCACTGACGGCGGCACCGTACTTGCCGCCCTACATGACCTCAACCACGCATTGAGCTTTTGCGACCACGTGCTCGTGCTCGACCGCGGCCACGTGGTCGCCGCCGGGCACCCCGCCGAGGTCTTGGCCGAGGAGCTGGTCGGGCGCGTCTACGGGGTTCGCGCGCACCGCGTCAGCACCGGCGGGCGCGACCTCCTCGTCTTCGACCCTGCGTAGACGGCGCCATAACCCTGAGTTGTGCCGCAGCCAGACCGAACACCCCGACATGCGGATCGAACGGGTCAATCTCGACCGCGGGCTGCGGGCGGCGCGCCGTTAGCTGCTGGTGGAATCCGCCAAGCATCAGCCGATCGTTTCATTGAACCTGAGTTGGCTCACGCGCCAGGGTTCGATGGACGGCAGCGCGCTGACCTGCGGTGACGGCACGGGTTTAGTGCGTTTTCACGCACTAAGGGGTGTCCTCCTACGCTCGCGGGGTGGCGTTCATCAGGCGGGTGCGGACCGCGTCGGGGGCGACGGCGGTCCAGATCGCCGAGTACGCCGGCGGGCGTCAGCGGATCGTCAGACATGTCGGCTCGGCCCATACCGACGCTGAGCTGGGGGTCCTGCTCCAGAAGGCTCAAGATCTGCTCGAGGACCCCGCCCAGGGCGTTCTCGACCTTGGTGTCGAGCCGACGCCGCGGGTGAGGTCGTTGGTGCCACCGGCTTGTGAACCGGGTCTGTTCGACGCGCGGCCGGCAGCGCCGGACCGCGGCCGGGACAGTGCGGGTCGCGTGGTGTCGACGGACTCGCGGGTGCTGTTCGAGGCGCTGGCCTCGGTGTTCACCACACTGGGGTTCGACGCGGTCGGCGATGAAGTGTTCCGGGACCTGGTCATCGCCCGGATCGTGGAGCCGACCTCGCTGCTGGATTCCGGGCGGGTCCTGACCGACCTCGGTCGGGTCCCGGCCAGCTACGCGACGATGAAGCGCACCTTGGCCCGGGCCGCGGCGGGCAAGTACCGCGACCAGGTCGCCACGTTGTGCTTCGAACACTCGGTCACCAGCGGTGACGTCTCCCTCGTGCTCTACGACGTCACGACGTTGTACTTCGAGGCCGAGAAGGAGGACGACCTGCGCAAGGTCGGCTACTCCAAGGAACGCCGGGTCGATCCCCAAATCGTGGTGGGCCTGCTGGTCGACCGGCGCGGGTTCCCCCTCGAGATCGGTTGCTACGAGGGCAACAAGGCAGAGACCGCCACGATCATCCCGGTCATCAAGCAGTTCCAGGCTCGCCACGACATCGAGAACATGGTCGTGGTCGCCGACGCGGGCATGCTCTCGGCGGCGAACCTGCGCGAGCTGGACGAGGCGAACCTGCGGTTCATCGTCGGCTCACGGGTGACCAAGGCCCCGAACGACCTGGCCTCGCACTTCCGTTGGCACGGGGACGCGTTCGCCGACGGGCAGGTCATCGACACCATCACCCCCAGGACCGGCCAGCGCAGCGAGAACGACACGGCCCTGCGTCCCGAACCGGTCTGGGACTCCCAGCGGCACCCGGGCTCGTGGCGGGCGGTATGGGCCTACTCCGCCAAGCGCGCGGCCCGGGACAACAAGACGCTCACCGCGCAGGAGAATCGGGCCCGCGCGGTCATCGCCGGAGAGAAGGCCGCCCGCACCCCGCGGTTCGTCAAGAGCACTGGCGACGGGCGCAGCCTGGACGAGACGGCCCTCACGCGCGCCCGGCGGTTGGTCGGTCTGTCGGGTAGCCCCGACCCGTTGCCGGGTCGGGGCCCCCTCAGAACCGGACGTGCCCCTTTCAGAGCATCCGGCTCAAGCAAGTCCGAGGGCGGCGGCGGGAGCGGGGAGGAATGCTGGCAGGGACTCGGTGGGGTCAGGTCTGCGCGAGCGACGTTGCCGCCAGGGCAAAGTCACGCTGCGCTACAACGGCCGACTGCACCACATCGGCGTCGGCCGAGCCCACGCCCGCACCCCGGTCGTCATGGTCATCCAAGACCTGCACATCACCATCGCCGACGCCACCACCGGCGAGATCCTGCGCGAGCTCACCCTCGACCCCACACGCGACTACCAACCCCGATAACGGAAAAGCCCGGACCCACAAACGTGGGTCCGGGCTGTCCGGGATGTCTTGCGACATCACATACGTCGGGCTGGCGGGATTTGAACCCACGACCCCTTGACCCCCAGTCAAGTGCGCTACCAAACTGCGCCACAGCCCGTCCGCCCGTTGTGCGGACCTCGTAGAGGTTACCTCAGGGGCACCTGCTGGACCGAATCCCCAGGTGTGAGCGTCGCCTCACATCCCCGCCCAGGCCCCGGTCCCCACGCCAGTCGCCGGTGCCTCGGCCGGCGGTTGCCGGTCAGCACCACCTGCCACACACTCAGGTGCCACCACCGACCGAAGGAGGCTCACCATGAGCGAGCAGGACAAGGAACCTCTTGGCGGCATGATCCCCCAGGACGGCCGCGACACCCAGGAGTCCGCGGCCGAGGGCGACGTGCCCAACAAGGAGTCCGGCGCCGGGCTCGGCGCCGGCAAGGGCGACACCTTCGAGGGCGAGGAGACCATCGCCACCGGTCAGGAACCGACCGACTGAAACGGTGGGCGCGGGTCCCCGGTGCGCGCCGGGGACCCGGGCCCCCGTCGTCGTCTTCCCCGGCGCTACGCCCGGCCGGCCCCCAGCCGCTCGAGCCGGTGCTGCTCCGCGGCGACGACGCCGAGCGCGACCAGGGCCACGAGCAGCCCCGCGCTGGCCGCCCACGGCTCCACCCGGTACAGGGCGACCTGCGTGAGCAGGAGGTTGACCAGCACTGCCCCGCGCAGCCACCGGAAGGCGCGGTACCGGTCGGTCCGCAGGAGCAGCCACCCGCGCGCTGCCACCGCCAGGGTGAGCGCCGTCGCCGCCAGCGCGCCGACGCCGGCCCAGCCGGGCGGCACCTGCCCCTGGGCCCGGTGCAGCGCGAGTGTGGCGGGGGCGGCGGCGAGCAGGACCAGCAGCAGGGCCGTCGTCGTCCGCGTCGCCCACCGCCGGGTCACGACGGCGCCCAGTCCGCCGCGCACCTTGCGCCGGACGAGGTCGATGGGGTCCGGCGCCTCGGCGTCGTCGGCGGGGATCGCGGCCAGGAGCGCCTCGGTCTCCGCGGCCCCGCGGGCGCCGCGGCCCTTGGCGAGGAGCTCCTCGGCGACGGCGCGGCGCCGGTCGCTCAGCCCGCCCGCGAGCCCGGAGACGGCGTGGTCGGCCGCGGCGGCGAGGTACTCGGTGGGGTGGTGCGCACGCCGGCCGTGCATGACGTCGGCGAGAATCATCAGCAGCACCAGCGTGACGTACATGATCATCGGCGCCGGCGCGTAGAAGTAGTCGTTGTCCTGTGTGAGGAACTTCCCGACCTCGTCGATGAACAGCCCGAACCCGATGCCGCCGAGGAACGCCGCGGCCGGCCGCACCACCGGCCCGGCGAAGGACAGCGTCAGCACCACGGCCACCGCGAGCAGCAGCCCGCCCCACAGCACGTGCGCGACGTGCAGCCCTCCCCCGCCGATCTGCGGGAAGCCGGCCAGCTGCAGGTAGCCGCGGGTCACGACGATGGTCAGCACCGTGGTGATCACCAAGCCGGTGATGTGCTCGACGGCGTGGGGGTCCCGCGGCAGGCCCCAGCGCAGCAGCCGGCTGGGCCGCTCGGGCGCCGCACCGGCCTGCCGAGCGGCCCCGCGCACCTGCCGGGGCCCGGGCGCGCCCATCAGCGGCGGCGCTTCTCCCGCACCCGCACGCTGATCTCGATCGGCGTGCCCTCGAAGCCGAAGGTCTCCCGCAGCCGGTTCTCGATGAACCGGCGGTAGCCGGCCTCGATGAACCCGGTCGCGAAGATGACGAACCGCGGCGGCCGGTTCGACGCCTGGGTCGCGAACAGGATCCGGGGCTGCTTACCGCCGCGCACCGGGTGCGGGTGGGCGGCGGTCAGCTCGCCCACGAAGGCGTTGAGCCTGCCGGTGGGGATGCGCATGTCCCACGACGCCAGCGACGTCTCCAGCGCACGGACCAGGCGGTTGGTGTGCCATCCGGTCTTCGCCGAGACGTTGACCCGCGGCGCCCACCGGATCTGCACGAGGTCCAGCTCGATCTCCCGCTCGAGGAACGGGCGGCGGTCCTCGTCCATGAGGTCCCACTTGTTGTAGGCGATGACCAGCGCCCGCCCGGCGTCGATGACCTGCTGGATCACGCGCGTGTCCTGCTCCGTCATGGGCACCGACGCGTCGATGAGGACGACGCCGACCTCGGCCTTCTCCAGCGCCGCCTGGGTGCGCAGCGACGCGTAGAAGTCCGCGCCCGACGTCTGGTGCACGCGGCGGCGGATGCCGGCGGTGTCCACGAACCACCACGGCTTGCCGCCGAGCTCGATCAGCTCGTCGACCGGGTCCCGGGTGGTGCCGGCGGTCTCGTGGACGACGACACGCTCGGACCCGGCGAGGGTGTTGAGCAGGGAGGACTTGCCGACGTTCGGCCGGCCGACCAGCGCCACCCGGCGCGGGCCGCCCTCCGGCAGGCGCCCGGCGACCGCGGAGACCTCCGGCAGCACCTTCATGGCGGCGTCGAGCACGTCGCCCGAGCCCCGGCCGTGGACCGCGGAGACGGGGTACGGCTCCCCCAGCCCCAGGGACCACAGCGTGGCGGCGTCGGCCTCCTGCATCGGGGAGTCGACCTTGTTGGCCACCAGCACGACCGGCTTGCCCGAGCGGCGCAGCAGCCGCACCACCCGCTCGTCGGTGTCGGTGGGGCCGACGGTGGCGTCGACGACGAACATGACGGCGTCGGCCAGCTCGATCGCGGCCTCGGCCTGCTCCGCCACGCGCGCGTCGATCCCGGCGACGTCGACCTCCCAGCCGCCGGTGTCCACCAGGGTGAAGCGGCGCCCGGCCCACTCGGCGGGGTAGCTGACCCGGTCCCGGGTCACGCCGGGGGTGTCCTGCACGACGGCCTCGCGGCGGCCCAGGATGCGGTTGACCAGGGTCGACTTGCCCACGTTCGGCCGGCCGACGACGGCGAGGACCGGCAGCCCGGCGTGCGCCTGCTCCTCGGCCCCGGCCTGGGCCCCCTCGAGGACGGCGAGGTCCTCCTGCTCCAGGACGTAGTCGGCGAGCCCGGCCCGCAGGGCCTCGGCGCGGCGCTCCTCCTCGGCCTCGTCCTCGGCGATCTGCTCCGCGGTGCGCTCGTCGACGGCGACGTCGTCGCCCTGGATCGTGCCCTCGCGGGGGTGGTCGGTGCTCATGGGGCTCATTCTTCCTTGTCGGCGGGGCCGGGGCCGACCGGGGGGCCTGTGCGGCCCGGTCCAGCATCGGCGGGGCTCCCGGCGGAACCCGCATCGCCGGGGCTCGGCGCGGCGAGCGGCCCGGTGGGCCCGGGTCGGGTCTCGGCGTCACCGGTCGGCAGCGCCAGCCCGGTGATCGCGACGGCCCGTGCGACGTGCGCCGCCAGCCCGGCACCGATCGCCTCGATCGCGTGGTTCATCCGCTCGCGGCGGCTGGCGCCCGCGGGCGGGGCGATGGTGATGGGCTCGCCCAGCACCACGTGGAGCTTCGAGCGGGGCGGCGGCACGTACCCGTGCCGGTCCCCGGAGCGGCGGGTGCCCAGGCAGGCGGCGGGCACGATCGGGGCGCCGGTGTTCACGGCGAGCCACGCGACGCCGGCGCGCACCTCGCTGACGTCGCCGCGGCCGCGGGTGCCCTCGGGGAAGATGCCGACGACGCGGCCCTCGTCCAGCAGCGCCTTGCCGGTGGCGAGCGCCGCCCGGCCCGACGCGCGGTCGACCGGGATCTGCCCGGCCCACGTCATCAGGAACCCGATCCTGGAGTCGAAGAACTCCTGCTTGACGAGGATGTGCGAGCCGCGCGGCAGGGCGCCGTGCAGCACCGGGCCGTCGACGATGCCGGTGTGGTTGGAGGCGATGATGACCGGCCCGCTCGCGGGGACGTTCTCCGCGCCGTGCACCTCGGTGTTCCACCAGACGTGGTCGAGCACCCAGCCCACGCGCCGGGACCAGACCGGCCCCCAGCGGTAGATGTCCTCGGGCCGCACCCGCTGCCCGCGGGTGACGCCGCCGCGGGACGCCGCCATCAGCGCCGCTCCCCGGCGCCCTGGACGATGCCGAGCACCGCCCGGAAGGAGTCCTCGAGGGTGAGGCCCGAGGTGTCCACGGTGGTGACGCCGTCGGCGGCGGTCATGAAGGTGGAGACGGTGGAGTCGTCGGCGTCGCGGCGCACCACCTCGTCCCGGGTGGCCGCCATGGTCGAGGCGTCCGCGGTCCCGTGCAGCTCCAGGGCGCGGCGGGCCAGGCGCGCCTCCTCGTCGGCGATGAGCAGGATGCGCACGTCGGCGTCCGGGGCCACCACCGTGGTGATGTCCCGGCCCTCGGCGACGATGCCCCGGCCGCCGGAGCGGCTGCCCGCGGCGCCGGTCGCCTCGGCCTCGATGGCGGCCCGCTGCAGGCGGCACAGCTCCGCACGCACCTCGAGGTTGGTGGCCACCTGGGACACGACGGCGGACAGCGCCGAGGTGCGGATGGCGTCGGTGATGTCCACGCCCGCGCACACCACGCGGGGCGCGGCGGGGTCGGTGCCCATCTCCAGCGGCATGGCGCGCACGGCCTCGGCCACCCGGGCGGCGTCCGTCAGCTCGATGCCCTCGTGCTGGCACCACCACGTGGCCGCGCGGTACATGGCCCCGGTGTCGAGGTAGGCCAGGCCCAGCTCGGCGGCCACGCGCCTGGAGACGGTGGACTTCCCCGAGCCCGACGGCCCGTCGATCGCCACCACGAGCCCGCGCCCGCTGCTTGCCTGCTCCACCGTGTCCTCCTGATCGTGTCCGACGTCATGTCCCGGCGCGACCGCCGCGAGGACGTCCGCGCGCGCGGCGGCGCTCACCCCGCGACCACGCGCCACCCGCGCCGGTCCAGCTCCGCCTCCAGGCGGGTGGCCGCGGCGGGCAGCACCGACAGGATCGCCAGGCCGACCGGCTGGCCGGCCGAGTGCTCGAGCTTGAGGTCCTCGATGTTCACGCCGGCCTCGCCGACCTCGCCGAAGAGCCGGCCGAGCTCGCCCGGCTCGTCGGGGACCAGCACGGTGACCTCGGCGTAGCGGCGCGGCGCTCCCCCGTGCTTGCCCGGGATGCGGCCCACGCCGGCGTTGCCGGCGGCGACCACCCGGGCGAGCGGCCCCGTGGTGCCCTCGGCCAGCGGGCCCCGCGCCGCCGCCCGCTCGAGCGCCTCGACGGCGGCGTCGAGGTCGGCGCGCAGCGCCCGCAGGGCCTTCGCGACCGGCCCGGCGTTGCCGACCAGGATCGCGGCCCACAGCTGCGGGTCCGAGGCGGCGATGCGGGTGACGTCGCGCAGGCCCTGGCCGGCCAGACCGAGCGCCGCCTCGGACGCCTCGCGCAGCCGCGCCGCCACCAGGGACGCGGCCACCTGCGGCAGGTGGGAGACGAGGGCGACGGCGTCGTCGTGCTCCTGCGCGCCGAGCGTGACCGGGGCGGCGCCGACGTCCACGGCGAGCGACCGGACGGCCAGCACCGCCTCGGGCGCGGAGCGCCGGCCGGGGACGATGACCCACGGGCGGCCGACGAACAGGTCGGCGTCGGCGGCCGCCGCCCCGGACCGCTCCCGGCCCGCCATGGGGTGGGAGCCGACGTAGCGGGCGACGTCGGCGCCGGCGCGGGCCTCCACCTCCTCGGCGACGAGCGCCTTGACGGAGGCGACGTCCGTGACGACGGCGCCGGGGTGCGCACGCAGCTGGGCCAGCACGTTCTCGGCCGCGATGTCGGGCGGGGTGGCGACGACGACGAGCGCGGGCGCCGCGCCGTCCGCGCCGGCCAGCCGGCCGGCGCCGATGTCACGGGCCAGGGCGGCGGCGGTGGGCGAGATGTCCTCGAGCTGGACGTCGACGCCGGCGCCGCTCAGCGCCAGGCCGAGGCTCGCGCCGAGCAGCCCGGTGCCGACGACGCGCACGGGGCCGGCGGTGGCCACGGCCGGGCGCGACATGTTCTCGGGCACCCCGGCAGACTACCGTCACGCGCCCGGCCACCCGGGAAGGGAGCGTGTGACCCCGGCCGCCCCGGCATACGGTCCTGTGACCCCGGCCGCTCGGGCCGGGGCCGGGGGACGAGCGGCCCGCGCCGGGGCCCCGTGAGCCGGCCGGCTCTAGAGGCCGACCTCCCGCATGAGCGTGCCGAGCTCCTTGCCGGCGATCACCCGCGTGCTGCCGGGACGCAGGTTGCCCAGCCTGATCGGCCCGATGCGCGTGCGCACCAGGGCGGTCACGGGGTGGCCGACCTCGGCCAGCAGCCGCCGGACGATGCGGTTGCGGCCCTCGTGCAGCACCACCTCCACCAGCGAGGCGTCCGCGGTGGTCTCCTTGACGGTGAAGGCGTGCACCTGCACGGGGCCGTCCTCGAGCTCGACACCCTTCTTCAGCAGCTCCCCCAGCCCGCGCGGCACCCGGCCCTCGACGGTGGCGAGGTAGGTCTTGAGCACCTCGTACGAGGGGTGCGCCAGGCGGTGGGCGAGCTCGCCGTCGTTGGTGAGCAGGATCAGCCCGGAGGTGTCGGCGTCGAGCCGGCCGACGTGGAAGAGCCGCTCGGGCCGGTCCGCGACGTACTGCGCCAGGCTGGGCCGGCCCCGGTCGTCGTCCATGGTGGACACGACGCCCACCGGCTTGTTCAGCGCCAGGGTGACGACCGAGTCGTCGAGCTGGACGCGCAGGCCGTCCACGTGGATGACGGCGGTCGCCGGGTCCACCCGCATGCCCAGCTCACGCACCACCTGGCCGTCGACGCTCACCCGGCCCGCGGCGATGATCTCCTCGCAGGCGCGCCGCGAGCCCAGGCCGGCGCCGGCGAGAACCTTCTGCAGCCTCACGCCACCGGGCACGTGCGGGTCGGTCATCGCAGCTCTCCGTCCAGATCGTCGATCGAGTCCATGTCGGGCAGGTACGGCGCCAGGGCGGGCAGGTCCTCCAGGGAGCCCAGGCCCATGCGCTCGAGGAAGTAGGAGGTGGTCCGGTACAGCATGGCCCCGCCCTCGCCGTCGCGGCCAGCCTCCTCCACCAGGCCGCGGGCGAGGAGGGTGCGCACCACGCCGTCGACGTTCACGCCGCGGATCGCGGCGATCCGGCCGCGGGAGACCGGCTGGCGGTAGGCGATCACGGCGAGGGTCTCCAGCGAGGCCTGCGTCAGCCGCGCGGTCTGCCCGTCGAGGACGAACCGGCCGACGACGTCGGCGTGGGCCGGGGCGGAGTACACGCGCCAGCCGCCGCCGACCTCGCGCAGCTCGAAGCCCCGGGCGCGGCCGCCCCGCTCGCCGCGGTACTCCGCGGCGAGCTCCCCCAGCAGCTCGGTGACCCGCCCGGCGGGCAGGCCGAGGACGCTGGCGAGCTGGGTCGCCGGCACCGGCTCGTCGACCACCATGAGCACCGACTCCAGGGCGGCGAGGTGCTCGGCGGGCGGGGCGTCGTCCGGCACGGCTCTCTGCCGAGGCTCACTCATCGGTCTCCTCCTCCGGGCGGGTGGCGCCCGCCTCCCGCCCGGGCCGCGGGGCGGCCCCGGTCACAGCCGTCCCGGGCGGCGCCGCCGGCTCGTCGTCGTACTCCGCGCCCACGGACACCTCGCCCTCCTCCGTGCCCGACCACCGGATGGTCAGCTCGCCGAGGGGCTCCACCTGCTCGAACGAGACGGCCCGCTCGCGGAAGAGCTCCAGCAGGGCGAGGAAGCGGGCGACGACGACCGCGGTCGCCGCGGCGTCCGCCGTCAGCGTCCGGAAGGTGGCGGCGCGCAGCGTGCGGAGCCGCTCGACCAGCAGGGCGGCCTGCTCCCGCACGGGCACCACCGGGTCGTGCACGTGGGCGATGTCCACCTGGGGCTCGCCGGGCTTGGGGGCGAACGCGCCGGCGGCGAGGCGGGCGAGCTCCTCGGGCCCGACCTGCATCACCAGCTCGGGCAGCAGGGCCGCGAGGTGGGGCTCCAGCGGGACGCTGCGCGGGTAGGTCCTGCCCTGGACGGCCCAGCGCTCCGCCAGGTCCTCGGCGACCTCCTTGAAGGCGCGGTACTGCAGCAGCCGGGCGAAGAGCAGGTCGCGGGCCTCGAGCAGCTCGAGGTCGTCCTCGTCCTCGACGGTGCCGCGCGGCAGCAGCCGGGCGGCCTTGAGGTCGAGCAGCGTGGCGGCGATGACGAGGAACTCGCTGGCCTGCCCCAGGTCCCAGTCCTTCTGCGCGGAGATGTAGGCGATGAACTCGTCGGTGACCTGCGCCAGGGCCACCTCGGTGATGTCCAGACGGTGCTTGGCGATGAGCCTCAGGAGCAGGTCGAAGGGGCCGGAGAAGTTCTCCAGGTTCAGCTCGAAGGCGCGGGCGCCGGACGGCGCGGGGTTCTCCGGGGCGGTCGCCGCGGCGCCGCCGGTCGCCGTCGAGGTGGTGGCCGCCGGCAGGTCAGGCGGCGTCGCCACGGGCGATGAGCTCGCGCGCCAGGCGCCGGTAGGCCTCCGCGCCGGGGTGGGTGGGCGCGTAGGTGGTGATCGGCTCGGTCGCGACCGAGGCGTCGGGGAACTTCACCGTCCGGGAGATCATGGTGGTGTAGACCTTCTCGGCGAAGGCCTCCCGCACCCGCTCGATCACCTCGCGCGAGTGCAGCGTGCGCAGGTCGACCATGGTGGCGAGGATCCCGTCGATGCGCAGGCGCGGGTTGATCCGGTCCTGCACCTTCTCGATCGTCTCCACGAGCAGGGCGACGCCGCGCAGGGCGAAGAACTCCGCCTCGAGCGGGATGATCACGCCGTGCGCGGCGGCCAGCGCGTTGACGGTGAGCAGGCCGAGCGAGGGCTGGCAGTCGATGAGGATGACGTCGTAGTCGTCCAGCACCGGGCGCAGCACCCGGTTGAGCGCCTGCTCGCGGGCGACCTCGTTGACCAGCTGGACCTCGGCGGCGGAGAGGTCGATGTTCGCCGGCACGAGGTCCAGGCCCTCGACGATGGTGTGCTCGATGATCTCGCGCACGTCCGAGCGCGGGGACATGAGCAGGTTGTAGATCGTCTCGTCGAGCTCGTGCCCGTTGATGCCCAGGCCCGCCGAGGCGGCGCCCTGCGGGTCGAAGTCGACGATGAGCACGCGCCGGCCGTACTCGGCGAGCGCGGCGGCGAGGTTGATGGTGGACGTGGTCTTGCCGACCCCGCCCTTCTGGTTGGCCATGGCGATGACGCGGGCCGGTCCGTGGGCGTGGAGCGGGGCTGGGACCGGGAAGTCCTCTACCGCGCCGTCGGGGCTCGCGCCCGCGCGTGCGGCTGTCTTCGAGATCAGTCCGGGTTGCTCGATGCTCACCCCGCCACGGTAGTCGACCGGCCACGGGCGCCCGCGCCATTCGGCCGCGCGCGTCGTCGACGGGCGGGAGGACGACGCCGCCGCGGGGCGGGTGGCGTGCCACCCGCCTCCGGCCAGGGCAGCACGCGCCACGCCCCGGGCCCTGGGCACCGTGGTCCTCGCACCCCGCGTTCACGCCGTACCCGCCGCGCCGGCCGGTCCCGCCCGCGCGCGCCCCCGAACACCGCCCGCGCGCCGCGCCCCTCGTCCCCCGCGCCCCCGCGCGCCGCACGCCCCTTGTCCCCCCGCCCCCCAAGTCCCCGGGGCGCGCGTGCCCGGTCGCCCCCGCGGTCCGGCCGCCTCCGTTGACACGGCCCGAACGCGGCCGGAAGCATGAGCAGCCCCGCTGGGCTCCGGAAGAAGGAGGTCCCGATTGTGCGTCGACTTGTTGCTTGCCTCGTCACCGCTTCCGCGACGCTCCTCGGCGTCGCTGTGCCCTCCGTGGCACAACCGGACACCGCGTCGTCACGCGTGGCGACGCCCGACGGCCTCCTGCCCGACCTCCTGGTGGAGCCCCTGAGCGACTTCCGCGTCCAGATCGTCGAAGGCCGCCGCGTCGTTCGGTTCTCGGCGAGCATCGGCAACCGCGGCGACGGCCCGCTCGAAGTGGTCGGGACCAGGACCTCCACCTCGACGCCGGAGATGGCCGTGGTCCAGCGCATCGAGCAGCCCGGTGGGGGCTACGTGTCCGTCCCGACCGACGCCGTGATGCGGTACGCCTCGGCCGACGGGCACGCCCACTGGCACGTGCAGGACGCCGCCCGGTACACCCTCGAGGCGCCCGGTGAGGACGAGCCGCGGGTGGCGCACAAGGAGGGGTTCTGCCTCGTGGACGGCACGGCCCTTGAGGGGACGCCCGACGGCGCCGGCGAGTACCGCAGCTGCGCCGAGGGCCTGCCCGACAGCCGGTCGGCGAGGGAGGGCATCTCGGTCGGCTGGAGCGACCCCTATCCGTTCGACGTGTGGGGACAGTGGATCGACCTGACCGGGCTGGCGCTGCCGGGCCGGTACTGCGTGGCTGCCACCGCCGACCCGCTGGGCCTGCTGGCGGAGAAGGACACGGCCAACAACACCGCCTCTGCGCTGCTGGACCTGACGTCCAACGGCGTCACCGTCGTGGGCACGGGGTGTTGAGCGTGGGCGCGCGCGAGGAGGCGCGGGTGCCGGGGCGCGCGGCTGTCGCTCACGCCCACGGGCGGGACGAGGAGCAGGCCGTGCTGCCGGCGGGCAGGGCCCTCGCCCGCGGGCTCGCGGGTCTGTGCGCGGCGCTGCTGACCGGGCCGGTCCTCACGGCCTGCACCGCGGAGGAGGGCGGGTCCCAGCCCGCGAGCGAGGAGCCGGCGACGGCGGAGACGACCGCGCCGGGGCCATCCCCGGCCGCCGACCAGGCCCTGTCCGAGCCGCCCGAGTCCATCGACATCGCGTGGAGCGAGCTGCCGGGTTCGACGGTGGACGTCGGCATCGGCGGCGTGGGCGAGGACCAGTCGCTGTGGGCGGTGGGCGGGGGCTCCGTGCCCGGCGGCTACGAGATCAGCTACTGGAACGGCACGGACTGGGAGACCGTGGAGGGAGGCGCCGTCGCCATCGACGTGGCGCCGACCGGGCACCCCTGGGTCGTCGACGCGGAGAACCGCATCCTCGAGTGGGACGGGGCGGGCTGGATCGAGCGGCCGGGGACCGCCCATGACATCGGCATCGGTGCCGACGGGTCGGTCTGGATCGTCGGCACTGAGCCGGCGCCGGGGGGCTACCACATCTACCGGTGGACCGAGGCGATGTGGGAGGAGGCACCGGGCGGCGCCGTCGCGCTCGACGTGTACTCGCGGGGTGATCCCGACGTCAGGCTGCAGCCGGAGCCGTGGATCGTCGACGCGGACGGGTACATCGCGCGGTGGACCGGCTCGGAGTGGAGCCGTCAGCCGGGCACGGCGCGAGACGTCGGCGTGGGCGCCAACGGCACCGTGTGGATCATCGGGACCGACGCGGTGAGCGGCGGCTACGCCGTCGCGACGTGGAACGGCGAGGGCTGGGCGTCGGCGCCCGGCGGCGGTCTGCGGGTCAGCGTCGACGCGGACGGCTTCCCGTACGTGGTGACCGACCAGAACAAGCTCCTGCGCGGCACATGAACCCGCGACCGGCTAGGCCAGGGCCCGGGGGTGGGCGGCGGCGTAGACCTCGCGCATCGTCTGGACCGTCACCTGGGTGTAGATCTGCGTGGTCGTCACGGACGCGTGCCCGAGCAGCTCCTGGACCACGCGGACGTCGGCGCCGCCGGCGAGCAGGTGGGTCGCGAAGGAGTGGCGCAGCGTGTGCGGGGAGATGCGCTGGTCCAGGCCGGCGCGGCCGGCCGCCTGCTGGAGCACCGCCCAGGCGCTCTGCCGGCTCAGCGGGTTGCCGCGGGTGTTGAGGAAGACCGCCGGGTTGCCGCGGCCCGCCCGCGCCAGGGCGGGGCGGCCGCGCACCAGGTAGGCCTCCAGCGCCTCGACGGCGTACCGGCCCACCGGCACCACCCGCTCCTTGCGGCCCTTGCCGAACAGGCGGATCGCGGCCACCTCGCCGTCGAGGTCCAGGTCGTCCACCGCCAGGCCCACCGCCTCGCTGATGCGCGCCCCGGTGCCGTAGAGCACCTCCAGCAGCGCCCGGTCCCGCAGCGGCAGCGGCCCCTCCCCCAGCGACGCCGCCTCCAGGAGCCGCTCGACCTCCTCGACGCTGATCGCCTTCGGCAGCCGCTTCCCGGCGGCCGGCGGGCGGACCGCCGCAGACGGGTCGTCCGCCGTCGTGCCCTCGTCCAGGGCGAAGCGGTGCCAGCCGTGCACCGCCGTCACGGCCCGGCCCGCCGACGACGGCGCCAGCGCCGTGCGCCCGTCCGAGCCCGACCGGATGGTCTCCACGTACCCGGTCACGTCGGCCTCGCGCACGTCCGCGAGCGAGGCGATCCCGCGGCCGGCCAGGTACGCGCTGTAGCGCTCGAGGTCCCGCCGGTACGCGGCCACCGTGTGCTCGCTCATGCCGCGCTCGATGGCGAGGTGCGCGAGGTAGTCACGCAGCTGGGCGTCCAGGCCGGAGGCACGCCCCGGTGCCGTCATGCCACGCCCGCCGTCATCGGTGACCTCAGTACGGCAGGAGGGGGTCGACCGCCACGGCGACGAACACGACCGTGAGGTAGGTGATGGAGCCGTGGAAGACCTTCATCGCCGCGAGCTTGCCGCGCTCGGGGTGCAGGGCGCGGCGGTACAGGCGCACGCACGTGTACAGGAACCACGCCCCGGAGACGACGGCGGCCGCGGCGTAGGCCCAGCCCATCCCGGCCACCGGCACCAGCAGCAGCGTGCAGGCGATCATCGCGACCGCGTAGCCGAGGATGTTGCGGGCCACGACGACGTCGGAGGAGACGACCGGCAGCATGGGCACGCCGGCCTTGGCGTAGTCCTTCTTGAACTTCATCGACAGCGGCCAGTAGTGCGGCGGCGTCCAGAAGAAGATGATGAGGAACAGCACCAGCGCCGCCCAGTCCAGCGAGCCGGTGACGGCGGACCAGCCGATGAGCACCGGCATGCAGCCGGCCGCCCCGCCCCACACGATGTTCTGCGACGTCCGCCGCTTGAGGATCATCGTGTAGAAGACGACGTAGAGCAGGATCGCCGCGAGGGTCAGGCCGGCGGACACCCAGTTGACGAGCAGGCCGAACCACAGCACCGAGACCACGCCGAGCACCGTGGCGAAGACCACAGCCTGCCGGTCCGTGAGCTCGCCGGTGACGAGCGGCCGCTGCCTGGTGCGGTTCATCAGCCGGTCGATGTCGCGGTCCAGGTACATGTTGAACGCGTTCGCGGAGCCCGCCGCGAAGGAGCCGCCCACCAGCGTCAGCACGGTCAGCCCCCACCCCGGCCAGCTGCCGGCCGCCACGATCATCGTCGGGACCGTGGTGATGAGCAGCAGCTCGATGATCCGCGGCTTGGTCAGGGCCACGTACGCCCAGAGCTTCGCGCGCCCCTTCGGGGCCGCGGGGTGGAGCGGGCCGGCGGCCGCGGCCGTGGGGTGAAGCGGGCCGGCGGCCGCGGCGGCGTCGTGCCCGGAGCCCGCGGGCCCGGCGTCGCGGTCGGCCCGGCTGTCCGCCGCCGCGGCGCCGGGCGCCTCGCCGGCGGGCCGGGGGGCTGCGGGATGGGCTCTGCGCACGCGGACCGGTGCTCCTCGTCTGGTCGGGACGCGCATGCGGCGCGCGTCACACGTGGGCGAGGACCGGAATACCGGCCCGCCCCTGGTGCTTCCATCGTACGTGGACACCGGGCCCAGGTCGGGAGAGCGGCCTGTCGGGGTCGCCATACGGCGGGCGCCAGCATGCGGTGCCGACAAGCCACCCGGTACGCCCCGCCGGTAAGGTCGACGCGAGAAATCCTGGGGTGCGGAGGGCGGCCGATCGCCGCTCCTGGGCACCCCGTCAGAGCAGACCTGGGCGCCGCGCCCAGGACGGAAAGAGGATCTGTGAACGCAACGCCCGCCACCACCAGCACGGCAGCGGACCTGGAGTGGTCCGAGCTCGACCAGCGCGCGGTCGACACCGCCCGCGTGCTCGCCGCCGACGCCGTGCAGAAGGTCGGTAACGGTCACCCGGGGACCGCGATGTCCCTGGCGCCCGCCGCGTACCTGCTCTACCAGAAGGTCATGCGCCTGGACCCGGCCGACGACCAGTGGCTGGGCCGCGACCGGTTCGTCCTCTCGGCGGGCCACAGCTCCCTCACCCAGTACGTCCAGCTCTACCTCGCCGGCATCGGCCTGGAGCTGGAGGACCTGCAGGCGCTGCGCACCTGGGGCTCGAAGACCCCGGGCCACCCCGAGTACCGCCACACCAAGGGCGTGGAGATCACCACCGGCCCGCTGGGCCAGGGCATCGCCTCCGCCGTCGGCATGGCCTTCGCCGCCCGCAAGGAGCGCGGCCTGCTCGACCCCGACGCCGCCGAGGGCACCAGCCCGTTCGACCACCACATCTTCGTCATCGCCTCCGACGGCGACCTGCAGGAGGGCGTCAGCTCCGAGGCCTCCTCGCTCGCCGGCACCCAGCAGCTGGGCAACCTCGTCGTCATCTACGACGACAACCACATCTCCATCGAGGACGACACGAACATCGCGTTCACCGAGGACGTCCTCGCCCGCTACGAGGCCTACGGCTGGCACACCCAGCGGGTGGACTTCACCAACGGCGGCACCGACTACGTGGAGGACTTGAGCGCCCTCCACGCCGCCGTCCAGGCCGCCAAGGCCGAGACCTCGCGCCCCTCGATCATCTCGCTGCGCACCATCATCGGCTGGCCCGCCCCCAACAAGCAGAACACCGGCGCCATCCACGGCTCCGCGCTCGGCGCCGACGAGGTCGCCGCCGTCAAGGAGGTCCTCGGCTTCGACCCGGAGAAGTCCTTCGACGTCGCCGACGAGGTCATCGCCCACACCCGCGAGAACGCCGCCGCCCGCGCGGCCGCCGCCCACGAGGCCTGGGACGGCGCGTTCGCCGCCTGGCGCGAGGCCAACCCGGAGCGCGCCGCGCTCCTCGAGCGCCTGCGCGGCCGCGAGCTGCCGCAGGGCTGGACCGAGGCGCTGCCCGCCTTCGACGCCGACAAGGCCGTCTCCACCCGCAAGGCCTCCGGCGAGGTGCTCTCCGCCCTGGCCGGCACGCTGCCCGAGCTGTGGGGCGGCTCCGCCGACCTGGCCGGCTCGAACAACACCACCATGAAGGGCGAGCCGTCGTTCCTCCCCGAGGAGCGCTCGACCAAGATGTTCCCGGGCCACCCCTACGGCCGCACGATGCACTTCGGCATCCGCGAGCACGGCATGGGCGCCATCCTCAACGGCATCGCGCTGCACGGCCTGACCCGCCCCTACGGCGGCACGTTCCTCACCTTCTCCGACTACATGCGCCCCGCCGTGCGCCTGGCGGCCCTCATGGGCGCGCCGTCGACGTTCGTCTGGACGCACGACTCCATCGGCCTGGGCGAGGACGGCCCCACGCACCAGCCGGTCGAGCACCTCACCGCGCTGCGCGCCATCCCCGGCCTGGACGTGGTCCGGCCCGCCGACGCGGCGGAGACGGCGTACGCCTGGCGCGGCATCCTCGAGCGCACCGACCGCCCGGCAGGCATCGTGCTGACGCGGCAGGACGTCCCCAACCCCGCCCGCGGCGACGGCGAGGCCGCCGGCGACACCCTCGCCAGCGCGGAGGGCACCCTGCGCGGCGCCTACGTGCTCGCCGAGGCGAGGTCCGGCACCCCCGAGGTCATCCTGCTGGCCACCGGCTCGGAGGTGCAGCTGGCCCTGGCCGCCCGCGAGCAGCTCGAGGCGGAGGGCGTCGGCGCGCGCGTCGTGTCCGTCCCGAGCCAGGAGTGGTTCGCGGAGCAGGACGCCGACTACCGCGAGCAGGTCCTGCCCGCGGCGGTGCGCGCCCGCGTCAGCGTCGAGGCCGGCCTGGCCATGAGCTGGCACCACCTCATCGGTGACGCCGGCCGCGCGGTCTCTCTCGAGCACTACGGCGCCTCCGCCGACTACAAGGTCATCTACGAGAAGTTCGGCATCACCGCCGACGCCGTCGTCGAGGCCGCGAGGGCGTCCATCGCCGCCGCCCGCGGCGACGCCGCCCCGGCCGGCCAGGCCGCCCCCACGCAGGCCGGGACCGGCGACCTGCCCAAGTGATCCCCGGTCACGCCCACCACACCCCCACATGTCTGGAGCTGTAGCAATGAGTGAGAACACCAACGCCGACCGCCTGGCCGAGCTGAGCGCGAACGGGGTCTCCATCTGGCTGGACGACCTCTCGCGCGGGCGCCTGACCGGCGGCGGCCTCGCCGAGCTGATGCGGACCCGGCACGTGGTGGGCGTGACCACCAACCCCACCATCTTCGCCGGCGCGCTGGCCAAGGGCAGCGACTACGACGCCCAGATGGCCACCCTGGCGGAGGCGGGCACCAGCGTCGACGACGCCGTGCTGACCGTCACCACCGACGACGTGCGCGACGCCGCGGACCTGTTCGCGGACGTCTACCGCGCCACCGGCGGCCAGGACGGCCGCGTGTCCATCGAGGTCGACCCCCGCCTGGCCCGCGACACCGACCGGACCATCGAGCAGGCCCGCCTGCTGTGGTCCACCGTGGACCGCCCCAACGCGATGGTGAAGATCCCCGCCACCCAGGAGGGGCTGCCGGCGATCACCAAGGCCATCAGCGAGGGCATCAGCGTCAACGTCACGCTGATCTTCTCCCTGGACCGGTACCACGCGGTCGCCAACGCCTACCTCGACGGGCTCGAGCTGGCCCAGCGCGCCGGCATCGACCTGGGCACCATCCGCTCCGTCGCCTCCTTCTTCGTCTCCCGCGTGGACTCCGAGATCGACAAGCGCCTCGACGCCGTCGGCACCGACGAGGCGAAGGCCCTCAAGGGCAAGGCCGGCATCGCCAACGCCCGGCTCGCCTTCGAGGCCTACGAGGAGATCTTCTCCACGCCGCGCTGGGCCGCGCTGGCCGAGGCCGGCGCCCACCCCCAGCGCCCGCTGTGGGCCTCCACCGGCGTGAAGGACCCGGCGTACCCCGACACGATGTACGTCGACGAGCTCGTCGTCGACGGCGTCGTCAACACGATGCCGGAGAAGACCCTCGAGGCGGCCGCGGACCACGCCAACCTGCGCGGCGACACCGTGCACGGCACCTACGCGGACGCCCGCGCCCTGCTCGACCAGCTCGAGCGTCTCGGCGTCTCCTACGCCGAGGTCACCGACCTGCTGGAGGACGAGGGCGTCGTGAAGTTCGAGCAGAGCTGGGCCGAGCTGGTCGAGACGGTCGCCGCCGCGCTCGCGCGCGGCAAGCAGGCGGTGGCCAAGTGAGCGCCCCCGCCGCCACCATCGCGTGGGCGGGCCCGGAGGAGGGCGCGCTCATCGAGGTGACCGCCACCGGCGACGCCGCCCGCGCGGTGCGCGAGCACGTGCCCGCGCTCGTCCAGGACAAGGTGGCCAGCCGCTTGTTCGCCAGGGACGCCGCCCTGTGGGGCGAGGCCGCCGAGGCCGAGGCGTCCATCCGGCTCGGCTGGACGCAGCTGCACGAGACGTCCCGCGCGCTGCTCGGGCCGCTCGCGGCGCTGCGCGCCGAGCTGGCCGGCGAGGGCATCGACCGGGTGGTCCTCGCCGGCATGGGCGGCTCCTCGCTGGCCCCCGAGGTCCTCGCCGGCTCGGCCGGCGCCCAGCTCGTGGTGCTCGACTCCACCTTCCCCGACCAGGTCCAGCGCGCTCTGGACGGGGACCTGCGGGCCACGGTGCTCGTCGTGTCGTCCAAGTCCGGCGGCACCGTCGAGACGGACTCCCAGCGCCGCACCTTCGAGGCCGCCTTCACCGCGGCGGGCCTGGACCCCGCCCGGCACATCGTCGTCGTCACCGACCCCGGCTCGCCGCTGCAGAAGACGGCCCAGGAGGCCGGCTACCGCGCCGTGTTCGAGGCGGACCCGAGCGTCGGCGGGCGGTTCTCCGCCCTGACGGCGTTCGGGCTCGTGCCCGCGGCCCTGGCGGGCGTGGACGTCGAGCAGCTGCTCGACGAGGCCGCCGCCGTCGCCCCGTTCTTCGCCGAGGACTCCGACGCCAACCCCGCCCTGGTGCTGGGCGCCGCGATCGGCGGCACGTCCCCGCTGCGCGACAAGCTCGTCATCCGCGACGCCGGCTCGGGCCTGTTCCACTTCGGGGACTGGGCCGAGCAGCTCATCGCGGAGTCCACCGGCAAGGACGGCACCGGGCTGCTGCCCGTCGTCGCCGGGCCCCACGCCCCCGAGCTCGCGGCCCCGGCGGCCGACGTGCTGCCCGTGGTGCTCACCCCGCTGACGGACGAGACCGAGGACGCCGGCGCGGACGAGGAGGCGGCCGCCCGCACGGAGGTCACGGTCGCCGGCACCCTCGGTGGCACGATGCTGCTGTGGGAGGCCGCGGTCGCCGTCGCCGGCCGGCTGCTGGGCATCAACCCCTTCGACCAGCCCAACGTCGAGTCCGCGAAGGCCGCCGCCCGCGGGCTGCTCGAGGCCACGCCCGCCCCGGAGCCGCCGGCGTTCGAGGACTCCGGCGTGGAGGTGCGCGGCCCCGCCGACCTGCTCGCCGGCGCCACCACGGTGGACGAGGCCGTGGCCAACCTCCTCGGCCGCCTGGGCGAGGACGGCTACCTCGCCGTCATGGCGTACCTGGACCGCGAGGGCCGGGCCGCCGACGCCCTCGCCCCCGTCCGGGCGGCGCTGGCCGAGCGCACCGGCCGGCCGGTCACCTTCGGGTGGGGCCCGCGGTTCCTGCACTCCACCGGCCAGTACCACAAGGGCGGCCCCGCCGTCGGGGTCTTCCTGCAGATCACCGGCGCCGCGAGGCACCAAGTCCAGATCCCGGGCCGGGACTTCGACTTCGCCACCCTCGTCTCCGCGCAGGCCGCCGGCGACGCGGGCGTGCTCGCCGAGCACGGCCGGCCGGTCCTGCGCCTTCACGTGACCTCGCCGGACGCCCTGGCGTGGCTCGCGGGCGTGCTCTCGGTGCGGGCCTCATGACCGCCCCCGTCACGGTCGCGGGCACCCGGAACCCGCTGCGCGACCCGCGCGACCGCCGCCTCCCCCGCATCGCCGGCCCCGCCGGGCTGGTGATCTTCGGGATCACCGGCGACCTCGCCAAGCGCAAGCTCATGCCGGCCATCTACGACCTCGCCAACCGCGGCCTGCTGCCGCCCTCGTTCGCCCTCACCGGCTTCGGGCGGCGGCACTGGAGCACCGAGGACTTCGCCCAGGTCGTGCACGACGCCGTCCGCGAGCACGCGCGCACGCCGTTCGACGAGCGCACCTGGCAGCAGCTCGCCTCCGGCTTCCGGTTCGTCCAGGGCGAGTTCGGCGACGACGAGGCGTTCGACCGCCTCGCCGCCACCGTCGGCGCCCTGGACGCCGAGCGCGGCACCGGCGGCAACCACGCGTTCTACCTGTCGGTGCCCCCGGACGCCTTCCCCGTCGTGCTGCGCCAGCTGGCCCGCTCGGGCCTGTCCGGCCCGGACGCCGACGGCTGGCGCCGGGTGGTCATCGAGAAGCCCTTCGGCCACGACCTGACCTCCGCCCAGGAGCTCGACAAGGTCGTCTCGGAGGTCTTCCCGCCGGACTCGGTCTTCCGCATCGACCACTACCTGGGCAAGGAGACGGTGCAGAACATCCTGGCGCTGCGCTTCGCGAACCAGATGTTCGAGCCGGTGTGGAACGCCCACTACGTCGACCACGTGCAGATCACCATGGCCGAGGACATCGGCATCGGGACCCGCGCCGGGTACTACGACGGCATCGGCGCGGCCCGCGACGTCATCCAGAACCACCTGCTGCAGCTCCTCGCGCTCACCGCGATGGAGGAGCCGGTGTCCTTCTCCCCCGAGGCGCTGCGCACCGAGAAGGAGAAGGTCCTCTCCGCCGTCAGGCTGCCCGCCGACCTCGCCGCGCACACCGCGCGCGGCCAGTACGCCGCCGGGTGGCAGGGCGGCGCCCAGGTCAAGGGGTACCTGGACGAGCAGGGCATCCCGGCGGACTCGATCACCGAGACCTACGCCGCGATGCGGCTGGACGTGGACACCCGCCGCTGGGCGGGCGTGCCGTTCTACCTGCGCGCCGGCAAGCGGCTGGGCCGCCGCGTCACGGAGATCGCCGTGGTCTTCAAGCGGGCCCCGCACCTGCCGTTCGACGCCACGGCCACGCAGGAGCTGGGCGAGAACGCCCTGGTCATCCGCGTCCAGCCGGACGAGGGCGTGACGATCAGGTTCGGCTCGAAGGTGCCGGGCACCGCGATGGAGGTCCGGGACGTCACGATGGACTTCGGCTACGGCCACGCGTTCACCGAGAACTCGCCCGAGGCGTACGAGCGGCTCATCCTCGACGTGCTGCTCGGCGAGCCGCCGCTCTTCCCGCGGCAGCGCGAGGTGGAGCTGTCGTGGCAGATCCTCGACCCGATCATCGCCGCCTGGGAGGAGCTCGGCCAGCCCGAGCCCTACGCCCCCGGCTCCTGGGGCCCCGCCGGGGCGCACGCCATGCTCGCCCGCGACGGGCGCAGCTGGCGCCGGCCGTGACGGCCCGGCACCCCGGGGCGGCGGCCGCCGCCCCGGCGCACCACACCTGGAAGGACCAGCGACGATGATCGTCACCCTGCACGACACCACCTCGTCGGCCGTCGGAAACCGCATGGTCTCCCTGCGGGAGGAGGGCGGCGTGGTGGCGCTGGGGCGCGTGCTCACGCTGGTCATCCTCGCGGACACGGAGGAGGCGGCGGAGGAGGCCATCCGGGTCTCCAACGCCGCCTCCCACGAGCACCCCGCCCGCGTGATCGTGGTGCTGCCCGACGGGCCCGCGGACCCGGCGGCCTCCGCCGGGCTCGACGCCGAGATCCGCGTCGGCGGTGACGCCGGCGCCTCCGAGGTGGTCGTCCTGCGCCCGCGGGGCGGGGCCGGCGGCCGGCCCGACACGCTGGTCATGCCGCTGCTGCTGCCCGACGCGCCCATCGTGGCGTGGTGGGTGGACTCCCCGCCGGCCGCGCCGTCGCAGGACCCGATCGGGCTCATGGCCCAGCGGCGGATCACCAACTCCATGCACTGCGCCGACCCCGGCGCCGTGCTGGCGAAGCTGTCCGCGAACTACGCCCCCGGCGACAGCGACCTGGCGTGGGCGGGCCTGACGATCTGGCGCAGCGTGCTCGCCGCGACCCTCGACGAGCCGCCGTTCGAGCCGATCACCTCCGCGACCGTCTCCGGGTCGGAGTCGCACCCGTCCATCGCGCTGCTCGCCGGGTGGCTGGCGGCGCGCCTGGAGGTGCCCGTCACGATGGTCGCGGACGGGCACGACGCGATCAGCGGGGTGGTGCTGGAGCGCCCCTCCGGGCCGATCAGCCTGACCCGCGCGCAGGGCTCCACCGTCGCCTCGCTCACCCGCCCCGGGCGCGTGGACCAGCGGATCAACCTGCCCCAGCGCTCCCTCCAGAACAGCCTCATCGAGGAGCTCCGGCGCCTCGACCCGGACGAGGTCTACGGCGAGGTCCTCACCGAGGGCCTGCTCATCCTCGAGCTGGTCTGACCGGCACGACGCCGAGGGGCCGGCTTCCGCAAGGAAGCCGGCCCCTCGTCCGTCCTGTCTCAGCCGCGCCCGTGAGCGCCGGCTCTGCGGCCGGTCTCAGCCCCCGCGGCGCTCGCGCAGCGCGGCCAGCGCCTCGTCCAGGAGCGCGGCGCCGTCCTCGTCCGACCGGCGCTCCTTCACGTACGCGAGATGGGTCTTGTAAGGCTCGTTCTTCGGCGGCACCGGGGGGTTCTCCCGGTCCTGGCCGGCGGGGAAGCCGCACCGCGGGCAGTCCCAGGTCTCGGGGATCACGATGTCCGGCTCCTTCGCGAAGCTCGGTCGCACCTCGTGCCCGTTCGCGCACCAGTAGGACACCCACACCCGCGGGGCGATCTCGCCCCGCTCGGTCTCGCCCATGGGCCCCGCACCGACGCGGGAGCCACGGATCGCGCTACCACCAGCCACGTCAGTCTCCTCTACAGCTCGAACTTCTGGATCAGCCCGATGAGCACGATGCAGGTGACCCAGATCAGCGAGATCGCGATGGTGATCCGGTTCAGGTTGCGCTCGGCGACCCCGGACGAGCCGACGCTGCTCGAGAAGCCGCCACCGAACATGTCGGACACACCGCCGCCCTTCCCCTTGTGCATGAGGATGGTCAGGATCAGGAAGATGCTGGTGAGCACCAGCAGCCCCTGGAGGATGATCCGCAGTACGTCCACGCGCCGTGTCCGTTCGTTCGTCGTTGCAGTCGCTTCGGCGCACCGGGCGCCGCGACCAGGATAAGCGATCGCCTGGTCGGGTAAGGCTAGGTAGCCGCCGCTCGGGATGCGGCGCCGACGCGGCGGACGCCAGGGCCCGAGACCAACCAACGCCACAGCTGACCGCTCGCGCCGCAAGTGACGTCTCACGCCGCCACGTCTCACGGGCGGGGCCCGCGGCGCGGCCGGCCGCCGCGCCGCGGGTAGGTCAGACGCCGACCTGGTGGTCCTGGTAGCGCACGATGGCGGCGAACTCCTCGGCCTTGAGGCTCGCGCCGCCCACCAGGGCGCCGTCGACGTCGTCCTTCGCCATGATCGAGGCGACGTTGGAGGACTTCACCGAGCCGCCGTAGAGCACGCGCACCGCACCGGCGACGTCGTCGGAGTACAGCTCGGCGAGCTTGCCCCGGATCGCGCCGCAGACCTCCTGCGCGTCCTCCGGGGTGGCGACCTCGCCGGTGCCGATGGCCCACACCGGCTCGTACGCGATGACCGTCCTCGCGGCCCGCTCCGCGTCGATGCCCGCGTACGCGCCCTCCACCTGGGCCAGCGTGTGCGCCACGTGCTCGCCCGCCTTCCGGACGTCGAGGCCCTCGCCGACGCAGACGATCGGGGTGATGCCCCTGCCGAGCGCGGCCCTGGTCTTGGCGCCCACGAGGGCGTCGTCCTCGGCGTGGTACTGCCGGCGCTCGGAGTGCCCGACGACGACGTAGCTCGTGCCGAGCCTGGCGAGCATCGCCGCCGAGACCTCGCCCGTGTAGGCGCCCGACTCGTGCGCGGAGACGTCCTGCGCGCCGTAGCGGATGTCGAGCTTGTCGCCGTCCACCAGCGTCTGCACGGAGCGGATGTCCGTGAACGGCGGCAGGACGACGACCTCGACGCCTGCGTAGTCGTGCCGGGCGTCCTTGAGCGTCCAGGCGAGCTTCTGCACCAGCGCGATGGCCTCGTGGTGGTCGAGGTTCATCTTCCAGTTGCCCGCCATGAGCGGGGTGCGGGTGGCGGCCATGTCAGTCCTCCAGAACGGCGATGCCCGGGAGGGACTTGCCCTCGAGGAACTCCAGCGACGCGCCGCCGCCGGTGGAGATGTGCGAGAACGTCCCCTCGTCGAAGCCGAGGGTGCGCACGGCCGCGGCGGAGTCGCCGCCGCCGACGATGGTGAACCCGGACGCCTCGCTCATCGCCTGCGCCACGGCCTTGGTGCCGGCCGCGAAGGCGTCGAACTCGAAGACGCCCATGGGGCCGTTCCACACGACGGTCCTCGCGTCCGCGATCCTGGAGGCGAACAGCTTTCCGGACTCCGGGCCGATGTCGAGGCCCATCTGGTCGGCCGGGATGGCGTCGGCCGCGACCGTGGTGGCCGGGGCGTCGGCCTTGAACTCTGGCGCGACCACGATGTCGGTCGGCAGGACGATCTCGACGCCCTTCTCCTCGGCCTGGCTGAGGTAGCCCCTGACCGTCTCGACCTGGTCCTCCTCGAGCAGGGAGGTGCCCACCTGGTGGCCCTTGGCCGCCAGGAAGGTGAACACCATGCCGCCGCCGATGAGGAGGCGGTCGGCCTTGCCGAGCAGGTTGGCGATGACGCCCAGCTTGTCGGAGACCTTGGACCCGCCGAGCACGACGACATAGGGCCGCTCGGGGTTCTCGGTGGCCCGGGAGAGGGAGTCGATCTCCTTGAACACCAGCTTGCCGGCGGCGTGCGGGAGCCGCTGCGCCACGTCGTAGACCGAGGCCTGCTTGCGGTGCACCACGCCGAAGCCGTCGGAGACGTACGCGTCGGCCAGCGCCGCGAGCTCGTCCGCCAGCGCCCCGCGCTCGGCGTCGTCCTTGGAGGTCTCGCGGGCGTCGAAGCGGATGTTCTCCAGCAGCGCCACCTCGCCGTCGGCGAGGCCCTCGACGACGGCCCTGGCGTCCTCGCCGACCGTGTCCTTCGCGAGCCTGACGTCGGCGCCGAGGAGCTCGCCGAGGCGGTCCGCCACGGGCGCGAGGGAGTACCTGGGGTCCGGGGCGCCCTTCGGGCGGCCGAGGTGCGCGGTCAGGACGACCTTCGCCCCCGCGCCGGTCAGCGCCTGGATGGTGGGCAGCGCGGCGCGGATGCGGCCGTCGTCGGTGATAGTGGCCCCGTCGAGCGGGACGTTGAAGTCGGAGCGGACCAGCACGCTCTTGCCGCGCAGGTCGCCGAGGTCCTCGATGGTCTTCACGCAAACTCTCCTTACGTCGTCGTAGGCGCGGGGCCGTCCGGCCCTGACGCGCGGACGTCCGCGTGCGCGAGCGGGATGCTGCGCACGCGGACGTCCGTTGGCTGTGCCGAGGCTCAGAGGCGCTCACCCATGTAGGTGGCGAGCTTGACGAGGCTGTTGGAGTAGCCCCACTCGTTGTCGTACCAGGAGACGACCTTCACCTGGTCCCCGATGACCTTGGTCAGCCCGGCGTCGAAGATCGACGTGTGCGGGTCCGTGACGATGTCGGCGGAGACGATCGGGTCCTCGGTGTAGGCGAGGATGCCCTCCCACTCCGGGAGCTCCGAGGCCTTCTTCAGGGCGGAGTTGACCGCCTCGACCGTGACCGGCTTCTCGGCGGTGAAGGTCAGGTCGGTGGCGGAGCCCGTCGGCGTCGGCACGCGCAGGGCGTACCCGTCGAGCTTGCCCTTGAGCTGGGGCAGGACCAGGGACACGGCCTTGGCGGCGCCCGTGGACGTCGGGATGATGCTCTGGGTCGCGCCGCGGGCGCGACGCAGGTCCTTGTGCGGGCCGTCCTGCAGGTTCTGGTCGGCCGTGTAGGCGTGGACCGTGGTCATCAGGCCGCGGACGATGCCGAACTCGTCGTCCAGCACCTTGGCCAGCGGGGCCAGGCAGTTCGTGGTGCAGGAGGCGTTCGAGACGATGTGGTGGTTCGCCGGGTCGTAGTCGGTGTGGTTCACACCGATCACGAACGTGGCGTCCTCGTTCGAGCCGGGCGCGGAGATGATGACCTTCTTGGCGCCGGCGTCGATGTGCGCCTTGGCCTTGGTGGCGTCGGTGAACCGGCCGGTGGACTCGATCACGATGTCGGCGCCCAGCTCGCCCCAGGGCAGGTTGGCCGGGTCCTTCTCGGCCAGGGCCTTGAACGTCATGTCCCCGACGGTGATGCTGTCCTCGGAGAAGCTGACCTCCCGGTCCAGGCGGCCGAGGATCGAGTCGTACTTCAGCAGGTGCGCCAGGGTCTTGTTGTCGGTCAGGTCGTTGACGCCCACGATCTCGATGTCAGCGCCCGAGGCCAGCACGGCGCGGGTGAAGTTGCGGCCGATGCGGCCGAAGCCGTTGATGCCGACGCGGATGGTCACTATGTCCTCCTGGAGTGCGCCGCTCGGCGCACGCATTGTCCGGATTCCGTCAGCACCCGAGGGTGCTCCTGGCGCCGGTGGTCCGCGGGCTCACGTGCCTGCCGACCGGGTCGTCGCCAGCCCTTGAAGTCTAGCCATCGTCCGGACGAACCACCCCGGGGACCATGGTCCGCCGGGCCGTTGTGAGGCCCCTCACAACGGGTCCGGCGGGGCTCACAGGTCGAGCATGTCCGGGGTCAGGATCGCCTCGGTGTCGGGGATGCCCTGCTCGTGGGCGCGCTTGTCCGCCATGGCGAGCAGGCGCCGGATCCGCCCGGCCACGGCGTCCTTCGTCAGCGGCGGCGTGGACAGCTGCCCGAGCTCCTCGAGGCTGGCCTGCTTGTGCTCCAGCCGCAGGCGCCCGGCCTGCAGCAGGTGGTCCGGGACGTCGTCGCCGAGGATCTCGAAGGCGCGCTCCACCCGGGCGCCCGCCGCGACGGCCGCGCGGGCCGAGCGGCGCAGGTTGGCGTCGTCGAAGTTGGCCAGCCGGTTGGCGGTGCCGCGCACCTCACGGCGCATGCGCCGCTCCTCCCACACCAGCACGGCGTCGTGGGCGCCCATGCGCGTGAGCATCGCGGAGATCGCGTCGCCGTCGCGGATGACGACGCGGTCGATGCCGCGCACCTCCCGCGCCTTGGCGACGATGTTCATCCGCCGCGCGGCCCCGACGAGGGCGAGCGCGGCCTCCGGGCCCGGGCAGGTGACCTCCAGCGAGCTGGACCGTCCCGGCTCGGTGAGCGAGCCGTGCGCGAGGAACGCGCCGCGCCAGGCGGCGGTCGCCTCGGCGACGCCGGCTGAGACCACCTGGGGCGGCAGCCCGCGCACCGGCCGGCCGCGGTTGTCCAGCAGCCCGGTCTGCCGGGCCAGGGACTCGCCGTCCTTGACCACGCGGACGACGTACCGGTTCCCGCGCCGCAGCCCGCCGCCGGAGACCACCACGATGTCGCTGGAGTGGCCGTAGACCTCCTGCATCGTCTGGCGCAGGCGCCGGGCGGCGATGCCGGTGTCGAGCTCTGCCTCGACGACGATGCGCCCGGAGATGATGTGGAGGCCGCCGGCGAACCGCAGCGTCGCGGCCACCTCCGCCTTGCGGGCGGTGACCTTCTCCACCCGCAGGCGGGCGAGCTCATCCTTCACGGCAGAGGTCAAAGACATGCCGGCCATCTTCGCACTCATCGGCGGGTGGTTCCCTCCTCGCCTGCGTCCACGTCCCCCAGCACGCCCTCGAAGGCGTCCCGGTAGGCCGCCGCCAGCCGCAGCGTGTCGTGCCGGGCGGAGCCGTCGCCGATGCCCACCTGGCGCAGCAGCACGCTGGCGCCGCACCCGGCCGCCGCGGCGGTCAGGTCGTCGAGGTCCTCCACCGCGGCCGGGTCGGCCACGACCACGTCCAGCCGCAGCCCGGGCGCGTGCTCGTGCAGGCTGCGCACGTGGTCGGCCGCCGTCATCCCGTCGGTCTCCCCCACCTGGGGCGAGAGGTTGAGGGTGAGCGCCCGCCGGGCCGGGGTGGACTGGACCGCGTCCGCGAGCTCGGGGACCATCAGGTGCGGGATCACCGACGTGTACCAGGATCCCGGCCCGAGCACGATCCAGTCGGCGGCGCGCACCGCGGCCACCGCCTCGGGGCAGGCCGGCGGGTCCTGCGGGACCAGGCGCACCTGCTCCACCGGGCCGGGGCTCACGGCCACCTTGGACTGGCCGCGCACGGTGGTGCTGCGGCCCCGCACCCGCACCCGGGCCTCGATCTCCAGCGGGACGGCGGCCATGGGCAGCACGCGGCCGTGGACGCCGAGCAGGCGGCCGACCCAGTCCAGCCCGGTGACCTCGTCCCCCAGCAGCTCCCACAGGGCCACGATGAGCAGGTTGCCGACGGCGTGGTTGTTCAGCGGCCCGTCGGAGGTGAACCGGTGCTGGAGCACGTCGCGCCAGGTCAGTCCCCACTCGCCGTCGTCGCACAGCGCTGACAGGGCCATGCGCAGGTCGCCCGGGGGCAGCACGCCGAGCTCCTCCCGCAGGCGGCCGGAGGAGCCGCCGTCGTCGGCGACGGTCACGACGGCGGTGAGGTTCTGCGAGATGTGCCGCAGCGCGCCCAGCGTCGCCGCGAGCCCGTGCCCCCCGCCGAGGGCGACGACGGCGGGGCCGCGGGCGCCGGGCTGCAGGGAGCCGCCCGCGCCGCGCGCCCCGGGCAGCCGCCCGACGAGCGCGGCCAGCGCGGCGTCCGCCGCCGCCAGCCGCGGGACCTCGCGGGGGTCGGGCACCGGCGCGGCCGCCCGGGCCCCGGCGGGACCGTCCCCCGCGCGGGGGTCGCCCGCGGGTACGCCGGGGCCGGGCCCGGGGACGTCGTCCCGGGCCGCGTCGTCGCCGGTGCGCGGCGCCGTCATTCGCGGCCCAGGTCCCGGTGGAGCGTGCGGACGGACTGGCCCCGCTCGCGCAGCCGCGTGGCGATCGCCTCCGCCATGGCGACGGACCGGTGCTTGCCGCCGGTGCAGCCCACGGCGATCGTCACGAAGGGCTTGAGCTCGTTGATGTAGCCGTCCAGCACCGGGGCGATCGCGTCGACGTAGCGCTCGGCGAACTGCTCGGCGCCGTCCTGGCCGAGCACGTAGTCACGCACGGGCTCGTCCTGCCCGGTCAGGTGCCGCAGCTCCGAGACCCAGTACGGGTTGGTGAGGAAGCGCACGTCCACGACGTGGTCGGCGTCCAGGGGCAGGCCGTACTTGAAGCCGAAGGAGACCACAGTCAGCCGCAGCGGCCGGTCCGACTCCCCCGCGACCAGCTCGCGGACCTTGCGCGCCAGGTCGTGGACGGAGAGGTCGGAAGTGTCGATGACGACGTCCGCACGCCGGCGCAGGTGCGCGAGGAGCCGGCGCTCGGCGGTGATGCCGTCCAGGAGGCGGCCGTCACCCTGCAGCGGGTGCGGGCGGCGCACGGACTCGTAGCGGCGCACCAGCACGTCGTCGTCGGCGTCGAGGAAGACGATGCGGTAGTCGGTGCCCTGCAGGCGCAGCTCGTCGAGGACGGCGACGAGCTCGGCGAAGAACTCGCCGCTGCGCACGTCGACCACGGCGGCGAGGCGGTGCACGCCCCCGCCCGTCGGCGTCATCATCCGGGCGAGCGCCGCCAGCATCCGCGGCGGCAGGTTGTCCACGACGTACCAGTCGAGGTCCTCCAGCGCCGCGGCGGTCCGGGAGCGGCCCGCGCCCGACATGCCGGTGATGATCAGCAGCTCGGGCGGGTTGGCCTCGGGCAGGCGCGCCTGGTCGTCCAGGAGGGGGATGCCCTCCGGGACGGTGGGTGGCCTGCGGTCCGCGCCCTCGGTGTCCATAACGATCAGGATGCCAGGTGGGAGGCCTGCGCGGTCCGGGCGTCCGCCGCCGTGGCGGCCCCGGCGCCGGGCCCGGCGGCGTCCGTCGCCCGCCCCGGGGCGGTGGGTTCCCGCGCGGGATCACCCGCACCGTCCCCGGCGCCGCCGAGCGCGTCGAGGACGGCCCGCGCCGTCCGGGGGCCGATGCCCTTGACCGCCGCGATCTCCTCCACCGAGGCGGCGCGGATGTTCTTCACCGAGCCGAAGGCCTTCAGCAGTGCGGCCTGCCGCGTGGGGCCGAGGCCGGGCACGCCGTCCAGCACGGACCGCGTCATGGCCTTGGCCCGCCGGGAGCGGTGGTGGGTGATGGCGAACCGGTGCGACTCGTCGCGCAGGTGCTGCAGGAGGTACAGCGCGGGGCTGGTGCGGGGCAGCACGACCGGGAAGTCGTCCCCCGGCAGCCACACCTCCTCCAGCCGCTTGGCGAGGCCGACCAGGGCGACGTCGTCGATGCCGAGGTCGTCGAGCACCCGTTGCGCGGCGGCCACCTGCGGCGGGCCGCCGTCGACGACGACGAGGTTCGGCGGGTAGGCGAACCTCCGGGCGCGGCCGGTCGCCGGGTCGACCGGGCCCGAGCGCAGCGGGACGCCGTCGTCGTCCAGGGCGTCGAGGTCGGGGCCCGCGTGGTCGGGGTCCTCACCCTCCAGGGCCGCGGCTACGGGGTCGGCGGGCGCGACGGCGTCCGGCCCCGCCTCCAGGGCCTCGCGCTCGGCGACGTACCGCCGGAACCGGCGCCGGAGCACCTCGTCCATGGCGGCGGTGTCGTCCCGGGCGCCCGCGCCGTCCTCCCCGCGCACCACGAAGTGCCGGTACTCCGACTTCTTGGGCACGCCGTCCTCGAACACCACCATGGAGCCGACCTGGTGGGTGCCCTGCGTGTGCGAGATGTCGTAGCACTCGATGCGCAGCGGCGGGTCGGTCAGCCCGAGGGCGTCCTGCAGCTCGGTGAGGGCCTTGGACCGGGTGGTGAGGTCGCCGGCGCGGCGGGCCTTGTGCAGCTTCAGCGCCTGCTCGGCGTTGGCGTGCACCGTCTCCATCAGGGCCCGCTTGTCGCCGCGCTGGGGCACGCGGATGGTCACGCGGGCGCCGCGGAGGCCGCACAGCCAGTCGGTGAGCTCCTCGGCGTCCGAGGGCAGCACCGGCACCAGGATCTCGCGGGGCACCGCGGTGGTCGGGGTGTGCGCCCGGTCGTCGACGCTCGTGGCTTGCCCGTCGGCGCGACGGGCGCGGGCCTTGCCCACCGACCCGGTGTTCCGGGGCGCGACCGGGTCGCGCTCGGCGTCGCCGTAGACCTGCTGGAGCAGGTGCTCGACCAGGCCGGCGTCGTCCAGCTCCTCCACCCGCTCGCCGACCCAGCCCCGCTGCCCCCGGATCCGGCCTCCGCGGACGTGGAAGACCTGCACGCTGGCCTCGAGCTCGTCGGCCGCGAGGGCGAAGACGTCGGCGTCCGTGCCGTCGGGCAGCACCACGGCGTTCTTCTCGACCACGCGCCGCAGGGCGGCGATGTCGTCGCGCAGCCGGGCTGCGCGCTCGTAGTCCAGCGCCGCGGACGCCTCGCGCATCTCCTTCTCCAGGCGCCGCAGGTGCGGCCCGGTCTCGCCCTCCATGAACCGGCAGAACTCCTCGGCCAGCGCCCGGTGGTCCTCGGGAGAGATGCGGCCCACGCAGGGCGCGGCGCACTTGTCGATGTAGCCGAGCAGGCACGGGCGCCCGGACGCCTGCGCGCGGCGGTAGACGCCGGCCGAGCAGGTCCGCACCGGGAAGACCCGCAGCAGCAGGTCGACCGTCTCGCGGATGGCCCAGGCGTGGGTGTACGGGCCGAAGTACCGGGTGCCCTTGCGCTTGGCCCCGCGCAACACCTGCACGCGGGGCACCTCCTCGCCCATCGTGACGGCGAGGTAGGGGTAGGACTTGTCGTCGCGGTACTTGACGTTGAACCGCGGGTCGAACTCCTTGATCCACGCGTACTCCAGCGCGAGGGACTCCACCTCGGTGCCCACGACGGTCCACTCCACGGACGCGGCCGTGGTGACCATCTGCTGGGTGCGCGGGTGCAGCGCGGAGAGGTCCTGGAAGTAGCTGGCGAGGCGGTTGCGCAGGCTCTTCGCCTTGCCGACGTAGATGACGCGACCGTGCGGGTCGCGGAAGCGGTAGACGCCCGGGGAGTCGGGCACCTCCCCCGGCCGCGGTCGGTACGTGGACGGGTCGGCCATGCTTCGAGCCTACGTCAGCGTGAACCCCTCCCCGCAGGCCCGGGCCACGGCTAGCGTGGGGCCATGGGCGGACTCCAGACGTACAGCGTCACCGTGGACTGGACGGGCGCCGACGAGCGCGGCACCGCCAGCTACACGAGCTACTCGCGGGACCACGAGGTGCGCGTGGAGGGCAAGCCGACGCTCCTCGCGACGTCGGACCTGAAGGTCCGCTCGGACGTGAGCCGGTACCGGGCGGAGGAGCTGTTCGTGGGCTCCATCTCCCAGGCGCAGATGCTGTGGTTCCTGCGCACCGCCGCCAAGCACGACGTCGTGGTGCTGGGGTACGCGGACAAGGCCACCGGCACCCAGCGGGTCGAGGGCGCGGGGTCGGGGCCCTTCGTCGAGGTGGTGCTGCGGCCCCGCGTGACCTACGCCGACCCGAGCGTCAGCGACGAGCTGGCCGCGCGGCTGCACCACGAGGCGCGCGAGCACAACCACATCGCCCGCTCGGTCAGCTTCCCGGTGCGGGTCGAGCCCGCGGTGCTGGCGCTCGCGCAGGACTGACGGGCCGGCCCCGCCCGGCCGACCAGGCGACCACGGCCGGCCGGCGGGCCCGCCGCCCGGCGGGTGGCGGCCATCGGCGGGTGGCGGCCGTCGGCGGGTGGCGGCCGTCGGCGGGTGGCGGCGGCTCGTCAGCGGGCGGCGAGCAGCGCCCCGCGGCCCTCGAGCGCCTCGGCGAGGAACTGCCCCGTGTACGACCCGGGCACGGACGCGATCTTCTCGGGCGTCCCGGTCGCCACGACCGTCCCCCCGCCCGAGCCGCCCTCGGGTCCCATGTCGACGACCCAGTCGGCGTTCTTGATGACGTCGAGGTTGTGCTCGATGACGATGACGGTGTTGCCCTTGTCCACCAGTCCCTGCAGGACGTCGAGCAGCTTGCGGATGTCCTCGAAGTGCAGGCCCGTCGTCGGCTCGTCGAGCACGTAGACGGTCCGGCCGGAGGACCGGCGCTGCAGCTCGGCGGCCAGCTTCACGCGCTGCGCCTCGCCGCCCGAGAGGGTCGGGGCGGGCTGGCCCAGGCGGACGTACCCGAGGCCCACGTCGACGAGCGTCTGGAGGTACCGGGTGATGCGCTGCACCGGCCCGAAGAAGTCCACCGCCTCCTCGATGGGCATGTGGAGGACGTCGCTGACGGTCTTGCCCTTGTAGTGCACCTCGAGCGTCTCGCGGTTGTACCTGGCCCCGGCGCACACCTCGCACGGGACGTAGACGTCCGGCAGGAAGTTCATCTCGATCTTGATGGTGCCGTCGCCCTTGCAGGCCTCGCACCGGCCGCCCTTGACGTTGAAGGAGAACCGGCCCGGCCCGTACCCGCGCACCTTCGACTCGGTGGTCTCCGCGAAGAGCTTGCGGATCTGGTCCCACACGCCGGTGTACGTGGCCGGGTTGGACCGGGGGGTCCGGCCGATCGGCGACTGGTCGACGTGGACGACCTTGTCAAGCCCGTCCGTGCCGGTGACCCGCGTGTGCCGGCCCGGCACCCCGCGGGCACGGTTGAGCTCGTTGGCGAGCACCTGGTACAGGATCTGGTTCACCAGCGTCGACTTGCCCGAGCCGGACACGCCCGTCACGGCGACGAAGCAGCCCAGCGGGAAGGAGACGGTGACGTCCTTGAGGTTGTTCTCCCGCGCGCCCACCACCGTGAGCTGCCGCTTCTTGTCCACCGGGCGCCGCTTCACGGGCGTCGGGATGTGCCGGCGGCCCGACAGGTACGCGCCCGTGACCGACTCCTCGGCCGCGAGCAGGCCGGCGAGGTCGCCGGAGTGCACCACCTTGCCGCCGTGCTCGCCGGCGCCCGGCCCGATGTCGACGATCCAGTCCGCGACGCGGATGGTGTCCTCGTCGTGCTCGACGACGATGAGGGTGTTGCCCAGGTCCCGCAGGCGGGTGAGGGCGTCGATGAGCTTGCGGTTGTCCCGCTGGTGGAGCCCGATGCTCGGCTCGTCGAGCACGTAGAGGACGCCGACGAGGCCGGTGCCGATCTGCGTCGCCAGCCGGATGCGCTGGGCCTCGCCGCCCGACAGCGTCCCGGCGGCCCGGGAGAGCGTGAGGTAGCTCAGCCCCACGTCGAGCAGGAAGCCCATGCGCGCGTGGATCTCCTTGAGCACCTGCCCGGCGATGGCGGCCTCGCGCACGCCGAGGGTCAGGTCGTCGAGGTAGGCCTTGGCGTCGGCGATGCTCAGGTCGCACAGCTCGGCGATGTTGAGCTCGCCCACCCGCACGGAGAGCACCTCGGGCTTGAGCCGCTTGCCCTTGCACACCCGGCAGGGCACCTCGCGCATGAAGCCCTCGTACCGGTCCCGGGACCACTCCGACTCGGTCTCGGCGTGCTTGCGCTCGATGAAGTGGATGGCCCCCTCGAAGCCGGTGGTGTAGGCGCGCTCGCGCCCCCACCGGTTGCGGTAGCGCACCTTGACCTCGAAGTCGTTGCCGTACAGCACGGCGTCCTTGGCGCGCTTGGGCAGCGCCCGCCACGGCGCGTCCACGGAGAACTCGAGCTGCTCGGCGAGCGCGCGCAGCTGGCGCAGGAAGTACTCGGACTGGGAGGCCCACGGGACGACCGCGCCCTCCGCGAGGCTGAGCTCGGTGTCCGGGACGACCAGCTCGGGGTCGACCTCGAGGCGCGAGCCGATGCCGTCGCACTCGGGGCAGGCGCCGTAGGGGGCGTTGAAGGAGAAGGTGCGCGGCTCGATCTCCTCGAGCGTGAGCGGGTGGTCGTTCGGGCAGGCCCGCTTCTCGGAGAAGCGGCGCTCCCGGTTCGGGTCCTTCGGGTCGAGGTCGACGAAGTCGGCGACGACGAGCCCGTCCGCGAGGCGCAGCGCGGTCTCGACGGAGTCGGTGAGGCGCTGGCGCACGTTCTCCCGGACCACGAGCCGGTCGACGACGACCTCGATGGTGTGCTTGAGCTTCTTCTCCAGCTGCGGCGGGTCGGACAGCGGCACCACCTCGCCGTCCACCCGCACGCGGGCGAAGCCCTGGCTCTGCAGGTCCCGGAAGAGGTCGGCGTACTCGCCCTTGCGCCCACGGATCATGGGGGCGAGCACCTGGAAGCGGGTGCCCTCGGGCATCTCGCGCAGCCGGTCGACGATCTGCTGCGGGGTCTGCGCCGTGACCCGCTCCCCGCACACCGGGCAGTACTGCGTGCCGGCGCGGGCGTAGAGCAGGCGGAGGTAGTCGTAGACCTCGGTGATCGTGCCCACGGTCGACCGCGGGTTGCGGTTCGTGGACTTCTGGTCGATGGACACGGCCGGGGAGAGGCCCTCGATGAAGTCGACGTCCGGCTTGTCCATCTGGCCGAGGAACATGCGGGCGTAGGAGCTCAGGGACTCCACGTACCGGCGCTGGCCCTCGGCGAAGATCGTGTCGAAGGCCAGCGAGGACTTGCCGGAGCCCGACAGGCCCGTGAATACGATGAGCTGGTCGCGCGGGAGGTCGATGCTGACGTTGCGGAGGTTGTGCTCGCGTGCCCCGCGCACGAGAAGGTGATCGCTCACCGGAAGATGATAAGGGGGCGCGCCGACACGCCGCACATGTGTTCGACCGCTCGGTTGTCACGCCCCACGCGGCGGCACCGCTCGCTGCCCGCGGCGCAGCCGTCAGTCCCAGCCCTCCGGCCGTCGCTTCTGCGGGAGGACCGTCTCCCCGCGGGCGAGCATCTCGACGAGCTCGGCGATCTTGCGCGCCCGCGTCTCGGGCCGCTTGACCGACGTGACGCGGTACACGACGGCGAACCGGTTGCCCGCGGTCAGCACGTCGAACATCTGCTGCGCGCGTGGCTCGGCGGCGACGGCGGCGGCGAGGTCCTCCGGCACCTCGGTCTCGCCCCGCCCGCCGTACGCCGCGTCCCAGCGGCCGTCCGCCCGAGCGGCGCGCACCTGCGCCCGGCCCGCCTCCTGCATGCGGCCCTCGCGCTCGAGCCGGGCGACGTGCTGGACGTTCCGGGCCGACCACCTGCTGCCCGGCCGGCGCGGGGTCATGCGCTGGAGGTAGGAGCCGTCGTCGCGGGACCTGGTCTGCCCGTCGATCCAGCCGTAGCACAGCGCCTCGTCGAGCGCCTCGGCGTACGTCAGCGTGGTGCGGTCGCCGCCCTTCTTGTGGAGCACCAGCCACACCCCGGGCGAGGAGGCGTGGTGCTCGGCCAGCCAGGCGTGCCAGGCCGCCGCGTCGGGGACGAGCAGCTCGGTCAGCTCCACCATGCCCTCATCCTGGGGCGGGGCACCGCCGTCGCGCCACGGTTCCGGGCGGGAAGCGGTGCAGGATGAGCGCATGAGCACCGACCTGCCCGGCGCGCACGTCTCCCCCGGTGGCCCGTCCGTGGTCCACGACCTGGGCGCGGTGACCGTCCGCAAGGCGAGCGTCTCCGCCCAGGACAACAACGCCTACCTGCTCACCGCGCCCGACGGCGCGCAGGTCCTCGTCGACGCCGCCGACGACGCCCCGCGGCTGCTCGCGCTCGTCGCGGAGGGCACGGGCCGGCTCGATGCGGTGGTCACCACCCACCAGCACTGGGACCACCACCGGGCGCTGGCCGACGTGGTCGCCGCGACGGGCGCCGCGGCGCTGGCCGGCGCCCCGGACGCCCCGGCGCTCCCCGTCGCCGTGGACCGGGCGCTGCGCCACGGGGACGAGGTGGCGGCCGGGAGCCTGTCCCTGGAGATCATCGCGCTGCGCGGGCACACGCCCGGCTCGGTGGCCCTCGCCCTGGCCGAGCCCGACGACGGCCCCCGCCCTGGACGGGTGCACCTGTTCACCGGGGACTCCCTGTTCCCCGGCGGCGTCGGGCGCACGACCTCGCCGGAGGACTTCCGCAGCCTCATGACCGACGTCGTCGAGCGCATCTTTGAGCGCTACCCGGACGACACGCGCGTCTACCCCGGGCACGGGGACGACACCACCCTGGGCCGGGAGCGGCCCCACCTGGAGGAGTGGTGGGCGCGCGGCTGGTGACGGCGGGAGGTGGGGATCACCCCTCCTCCGGTTGACTCCCCGGGGCGGGCGTTGCGATCTTGGGGGTGAGCCCGACAGGCTCCCGGACGAGGTGGTGCCGTACCCGGTGCGCGACAAGACGGCCCGTGGAGGTTGTCATGTCCTGGTTCGTGCTCGTCCTGTCCGGCGCCCTCGAGGCGGTGTGGGCCACCGCCCTGGAGAGGTCCGAGGGGTTCAGCCGCCTCGGGCCGTCGGTCGTCTTCCTCGTCGCCCTCGCCCTGAGCATGTCCGGGCTGGCCTACGCGCTGCGGGAGCTGCCCGTCGGCACCGCCTACGCGGTCTGGGTCGGCCTCGGTGCCGTGCTCACCGTGCTGTACGCGATGGCGACGGGCGCCGAGGCCGTGTCGGCCGTCAAGATCCTGCTGCTCGCCGGGATCGTCGGCTGCGTCATCGGGCTCAAGGTCCTGGGCTGACCCGCGCCGCGGCCGGGCCGCGCGCCCGCTCACGCCGGCTCGCCCGAGCCGCACTCCCGGCCACGCCGGCTCACCCGCACTCCCGGTCGTGCCGCTCGCCCGCCCCGCCGCCGGCTGGAACCGGGCGGTGTGAGGGGCATAACATCCGTTCGACACCCAGACACCGGTACGGATGGCGCACACCCGGTACCGACCGGCACGGCGTCCCGGCCGTGAGGAGGAGACACCGATGCTGTTCCTGGTCCACATGATCGTCGACATCCCAGGCACGGTCCCGGCCGAGGAGGCGGAGGCGGTCAAGGCCCGCGAGAAGGCCTACTCGCAGGAGCTGCAGCGGCAGGGGAAGTGGGCGCACATCTGGCGCGTCGTCGGCGAGTACGCGAACTACTCGGTGTTCGACGTCGCGAGCAACGACGAGCTCCACGAGATCCTCAGCAACCTCCCGCTCTTCCCCTACATGACCATCAGCGTCACCCCGCTCGCGACCCACGGCTCCTCGATCAGGTAGCCCCCGCCCGCCCGCAAGACCCGAAGCGCCCAAGGAGACACCGCACATGCCGACCATCCAGGTCCCCGGCGGCACGCTGAACTATGAGGACACGGCCGAGGCGGGGCTGCCCCCGCTGGTCCTGTCCAACTCTCTCGGCACGAACCTGTCGCTGTGGGACCCCCAGCTGCCGGCCCTGCGAGAGCGGTTCCGCGTCGTCCGCTACGACAGCCGCGGCCACGGCGGGTCCTCGACGCCGGAGGGGCCGTACTCGATGACCGACCTGGCCGGGGACGTCGTCGCCCTCCTGGACGCGCTCGGCATCGACAAGGCCCACTTCGTCGGCATCTCGGTCGGGGGGCTGACGGGGCAGTACCTCGCCGTGGAGCACCCCGAGCGGGTCGACCGGCTCGTGGTGGCCAACACCGCTCCGAGGATCGGCCGGCCCGAGGCCTGGCACGAGCGCGCGCAGACCGTCGCCGACTCCGGCCTGGGCGCCATCGCCGAGGGCGTCGTCGCCAAGTGGCTCACGCCCGGCTTCGCGGCCCGGCACCCCGAGGCCCTGCGGGAGCTCACCGAGATGTTCCTCGGCACGGACGACGCGGGATACGCGGCCACCTGCCACGCCCTCGCCGCCGGCGACGTGCGCGACCGGATCGCGGGCATCACCGCCCCGACGCTCGCGATCGGCGCGAGCGGAGACCTCCCCACGCCGCCCACCGCCACGCGCAGCATCGCCGAGGCGGTGCCGGGGGCGCGCTACGTGGAGCTCGACGCCGCCCACATCTCGAACCGGGAGGCGGTCGAGGAGTTCACCGCCGCGGTGCTCGACTTCTGCTCCTGACCCGGCGCCGGTGTCGGAGTCGGGTGGCGAGACCTCCCCGGCCCGCCCCCGCGCGGCACTACCCTGCCGGTATGACGACGATCTTCGCCGTGGAGTACCGGTACGACATCAGCCGCACGAGCGACATCGAGACCCTCCGGCCCAAGCACCGCGAGTTCCTCAAGGGGCTGCACGAGGCCGGCATGCTCATCGCCTCGGGGCCGTGGATGGACGCCGCGGCGCCCGGCGCGCTGCTGCTGGTGCGGGGCGACAGCCACGAAGCGGTCATGGCCGCCCTGGACCCGGACCCCTTCCACCGGGCGCACCTGATCACCAAGCGCAGCGCCCGCGCGTGGCAGCCGTCCATCGGCTCCATCGCCTGAGCGCCGCTCCCGGGGCGCGAACGGGCGGCCGCCGCCTGCCTGCGACGGCCGCCCGAGATCGCGCGATGAGTCGCGCTACGCGACGGGGTCGAGCACGAAGCCGTAGGTGACCTCCTTGCCGGCGCCGCCGTCGGTGCGCGGCTGGGGGTCCAGGAGCAGCTCGGGCTTGACCGCCGAGGCGATGTCGTCGTCCGTGTACTCCCCGCCCCGGAAGTACAGCTGGGCCGTGAGCTGCTCGTGCCCGGGCGCGGAGACCTTCACGTGCAGGTGGGCCGGCCGGAAGGGGCTCCAGCCCGCCGCCACCGTCATCTGGCCCGTCGCGCCGTCCATGGGGATGGCGTACGGGGCGGGCTGCATCGTCTGGATCTCGAACCGGCCCTCCTCGTCGGTGACGATCGTGCCGCGCAGGTTCCACTCGGGGATGCCCATGCCCTCGGCGAACTGCGAGTAGTAGCCGTCGTCGTCGGCGTGCCACAGCTCGACCTGGGCGCCGCCCAGCGGCGTGCCCTCGACCGAGGTCACCTGCCCCTTCCACAGCAGCGGTGTGCCCTTCTCGTCCGGCCGCATCGGCATCCTGGCCCGCGCCGGCAGCTCGGGGGCGCCGGGCACGTAGTACGGCCCCTCGATGGAGCCCTTCGAGCCCTGGCGGTGCGCGGTGCTGACCTCCTCGACCTCGTGCTCGACGAAGACGTCGAGCCACAGCGGCCACTCGCCGTCCTCGCCGACCTTGATCAGCCACGCCTTGACGGCGTCGTACTCGGCGTAGGTGATCTTGTGCCTGCGGATGACCTCGAACAGTCCCTGCAGCGTGTCGTTGATGATGGCGGACAGCCGCTCCGGCGGGGTGTCGGCCCTGACCTCCTTGTGGCGGAACTTGTCGGTGGCCCTGGCGCCGGAGGCGGCGGCCGCGGGGGCGTCGGTGTGGCTCACGATGAACTCCTTCGTCCTGTTCCTGGCGGGCGGTGCGGTGCTGCGGTCATGCGGTGGTCGGCGAGGCGGCGCCCGGGCGACGGTCGGCGGGGCGCGCCCCGGGGGTAGGGCCTGTTGGCGAGTCCAGGCGGTAGTGCGCGAGCTTGTCCTCGTCGATCGCGACGCCCAGGCCCGGCCCGGCGGGCACCGGCAGGCGCCCGCCGGAGATGACGAGCGGGTCGGTCAGCAGGTCGTCGCTCATGTCGAGGAAGTTCGACAGCTCGCCGGCGTGCCGCGTCGTCGCCTCGTAGGCGGCGCCGAACACCACGGAGCAGGCGGTGCCGAGCTGCCCGTCGATCTGGTTGCCGATGATCACCGGCACGCCCAGCCCCTCGCACTCGAACAGCACGCGCTGGGAGCCGGTGAACCCGGTGCGGGCCGTCTTGATGCTGATCGCGTCGGCGGAGCCGCCCAGCAGCTCGCGCGTCACCTCGCCGGGCCGGGTCGCGGACTCGTCGGCGACGACGGGCACCGGGCTCTGGCGCACCAGCCGCCGCCGGCCCAGGACGTCGTCGGCCGGGTTGAGCTCCTCGGCGAAGAGCAGGTCGAGGTCCGCCATCGCCCGCAGCGCGCGGACCGACTCCTCGGCCGTCCAGCCGCGGTTGCCGTCGACGTAGAGGTCGACGCCGTCCCCGAGCTCCTCGCGCAGGGCGCGGCACACCGCGACGTCGAGGGAGAAGGGGCGGCGACCCACCTTGACCTTGAAGGTGGTGACCCCGTGCTCCGCCCGGACTCGGCAGGCCTCCTCGACCATCCGCTCGGGTGTGTCGAAGCCCAGCATGTGCGAGACGCGCATCCCGTCGGCGAACCCGCCCAGGAGGGCCGAGACGTTCTGCCCCAGGTGCCGGCCCAGGGCGTCCCAGACCGCCATGTCGACGGCGGCCCTGGCCGCCGGGTTCCCGACCGTGCGGTTCATCCGGGCATGCATCTTCTCCCGCTCGAGCAGGCCGAGCCCGATGAGGGCGGGCTCGAAGAGCGTGCAGACGGCGGCGACGACGGACGGCTGGGTCTCGCCGTAGGTGAAGGGGCGCGGCGGGGCGTCGGCCACCCCGACGACGCCGTCGCCGGTGTGCACGCGAACGAGCACGTGGGCCGCCTCGTGCACCTCGCCGCTGGCGAAGCGCAGCGGCTTGCGGTACGGGATCGAGTACGGGACCGCCTCGATACGGGTGATCCTCATGCCACCTCCTCGGCCGGGGCCGTGCCGCCGAGGTGCTCGGCCAGCATGTCGACGAACCGGGCGGTGACGGGCGAGATGTCGTCCGCCCGCCACGCGAGGGCGAGCTCCACCGTGCCGACGCCGTCGACCGGGCGGTAGCGCACGCCGTCGAGCGTGAGAGCGCGGACGGAGTCCGGCACGAGCGCGACACCCAGCCCGGCGGCGACGAGCGCGATCATGCTCGAGGTCTGCTCCACCTCGTGGGAGCGCGCCACCGCGGTCCCCGAGCGGCGCAGCGCGGCGTCCACCTCGGCGCCGACGACCGACCGGGCTCCGCCCGGGTAGGTGAGCAGCACCTCCCCGGCCAGGTCCGTCACGCGCACGGCCGGCGCCGTGGCGAGGCGGTGCGCCGCGGGCACGGCGAGGACCAGGGGCTCCACCGACAGCGACCGGGTGCTCACCCCCGGCACCCGCACCGGCGGGCGCAGCACGCCGACGTCCAGACGCCGCTCCACGAGCGCGTGCTCCTGCGCGGGCGTCAGCATCTCCGAGTGCATCTGCAGCTCGACGTCCGGCAGGTAGGTCTGCTTGAGCCGGGCCACCTGCGGCAGCTGCCGGTAGGACGCCGAGCCGGTGAAGCCGACGCGGAGCAGCCCGGACCAGCCCTCGGCGAGCGCGCGGACGCGGGCCCGCGCGGCGTCGAGGTCGGCGAGGATCGCCACGGCGTCCGCGTAGAAGGCACGGCCGGCCTCGGTCAGCTCCACCCGGCGCGTGGTCCGCGTGAGCAGCGGTGTGCCGAGCTCCTTCTCGAGCTGGCGCACCTGCTGCGACAGCGGTGGCTGCGAGATGTGGAGGTGCTCGGCAGCCCGGCCGAAGTGCCGGAGCTCCGCCACCGCCACGAAGTACCGCAGGTGCCGGAGCTCCATCGCTTCCCCTTCGGTCCGTGTCGCGTGTGATGCGTGCCACGACTGTTCCGCGATCGTAGGGAGCGCTCACTAGGTCGCGCAAATACCTTTTGCCCACCTTATTGAGAGGGTCGGCGACCTGATCGCCCCCGCGCGCCCACGGGCGACCCGTCTCCTTGACACCCCCGGCCCGCCAACGGATCATGGGCATCAATTACGCGCACGTGTGCGCATGCCGAACACAGGGAGCTGAGCGGCGCGGATGCTGCACATCACCGATGACATCGCCGAGGCGGTCGACGGCATTCCGGACGGTGCCACCGTCATGATCGGCGGCTTCGGCACCGCCGGGCAGCCGGTCGAGCTGATCGACGCGCTGATCGCGCAGGGCGCCACCGGCCTGACCGTCGTCAACAACAACGCCGGCAACGGCGACGTCGGCCTCGCCGAGCTGATCCGGCTGGGCCGGGTCCGGAAGATCGTCTGCTCCTTCCCCCGGCAGAAGGACTCCTGGCACTTCGACGCCAGGTACCTCGCCGGCGAGATCGAGCTCGAGGTCGTCCCGCAGGGCAACCTGGCCGAGCGGATCCGCGCGGCCGGGGCCGGCATCGGTGCCTTCTTCACCCCCACCGGGTACGGCACCCTGCTCGCCGAGGGCAAGGAGACCCGCCGCATCGACGGGCGCGACTACGTCCTCGAATACCCCATCCGCGGCGACTTCGCCCTCGTCAAGGCGCTTCGCGCGGACCGCGTCGGCAACCTCGTCTACCGCAAGACCGCCCGGAACTTCGGGCCCATCATGGCCGCCGCGGCGACCACCACGATCGCGCAGGTCTCGGAGATCGTGGACACCGGGGCCATCGACCCCGAGAACGTCATCACCCCGGGCATCTACGTCGACCGCGTCGTGCGGGTCACGCCGGCGCCCGCCCACGAGGAGGTCGGACAGTGAGCGAGCGCCTGACCCGCGACGAGATCGCGGAGCGCGTGGCGCGGGACATCCCGCGCGGCGCCTACGTCAACCTCGGCATCGGCATGCCCACCAAGGTCTCGGACTACCTCGAGGCGGACCGGCAGGTGACCCTGCACACGGAGAACGGCATGCTGGGCATGGGCCCGGAGGCGCACGACGACGAGATCGACCTCGACCTCATCAACGCCGGCAAGATCCCGGTGACAGAGCTGCCCGGGGCGGCCTACTTCCACCACGCCGACTCTTTCGCCATGATGCGCGGCGGGCACCTGGACCTGTGCGTGCTGGGCGCCTTCCAGGTCTCGGCCACGGGCGACCTCGCGAACTGGCACACCGGCAGGCCGGGCGCGATCCCCGCCGTCGGCGGCGCCATGGACCTGGCGATCGGCGCCAAGCGCACCTTCGTGATGATGGAGCTGCTCACCAAGAAGGGCGAGTCCAAGCTGGTCGAGAGCTGCACCTACCCCCTGACCGGCCTGGGCTGCGTCAGCCGGGTCTACACCGACGTCGCCGTCTTCGACATCACGCCCGACGGCGTGGCCGTCACCGAGGTCTTCGGCGAGGACACCGTCGAGTCCCTGCGGGAGACGACCGGCCTGCCCCTGATCGACGCCACCGTCCCGGTGCGCTGACGCACCGCCCCGAGAAGAGAGAGCCCCCATGGCAGCCTTCATCTACGACGCCGTCCGCACGCCGTTCGGGCGCTACGGCAAGGCCCTGGCACAGGTGCGCCCCGACGACCTCGGCGCCACCGTGATCAAGGCCGTGCTCGAGCGCAACCCCGGTCTCGACCCGGCGCGGATCGACGACGTCATCTTCGGCAACGCCAACGGCGCGGGCGAGGAGAACCGCGACGTGGCGCGCATGTCCTCGCTCCTCGCCGGCGTGCCCGTGTCCGTGCCGGGCGTGACCGTCAACCGGCTCTGCGGCTCCGGCGTGGAGGCGGTCATCCAGGGCTCGCGCGCCATCGAGACCGGGGACGCCGACGTGATCCTCGCCGGGGGCACCGAATCCATGTCCCGCGCCCCCTGGGTGCTGCTCAAGAACGACCGGCCCTTCCCCGCCGGGGACCAGACCCTCGTCTCCACGACGCTGGGCTGGCGGCTGGTGAACCCGAGGATGCCGAAGGACTGGACCGTCCCCCTCGGCGAGGGGGCCGAGATCCTCGCGGACATGTACCGGATCTCGCGCGAGGAGCAGGACGCCTTCGCGCTGCGCAGCCACCAGCTCGCGACGAAGGCGTGGGACGAGGGACGCTACGACGCCGAGCTGGTGCCGGTCCCCGGGGTCGACCTCGACCGCGACGAGAACATCCGCCGGGACAGCTCGATGGAGGCCCTCGGCAAGCTCAAGCCCGCCTTCCGGCCGGCGGACGAGGGGTCGGTCACGGCCGGCAACGCCTCGCCGCTCAACGACGGCGCGTCGGCGGTCCTGCTCGCCGGCGAGGGCTTCGACGGCGAGCCCCTGGCCCGCGTCGTCTCCCGCGGGGTCTCGGCGCTGGAGCCCCAGCTGTTTGGCGCCGGCCCGGTCGAGGCGGCCAACATCGCGCTGCGCCGCGCAGGGAAGACGTGGGACGACGTGGACCTCGTCGAGCTCAACGAGGCCTTCGCGTCGCAGTCCCTGGCCTGCCTGAAGCAGTGGCCGGACCTGGACCCGGAGAAGGTCAACGTCGACGGCGGCGCCATCGCCATCGGCCACCCGCTCGGCGCCTCCGGCGGCCGGATCGTCGGCCACCTCGCCCACGCCCTCAAGGCCCGCGGCGGCGGCGTCGGTGTCGCCGCGATCTGCATCGGCGTCGGCCAGGGCCTGGCGGTCGTGCTGGAGGCCTGAGCTCCGCCTGCCTTCTCGGGCCCCGGGCGGGCCACGCCCGCCCGGGGTGCCGCGGCGACGCCCGGCCGGGACCGTCAGCGGCGCCGCGGCCCGTCAGCGGCGCCGCGAGGTCGGCTCGTGGCGGGCGACCGCCCCGCTGATCTCCTCCGCGGTGCGCAGCAGCGCGTCGACGAACTCCGCCGGCACGCCGTTCCCGCCGAGCGTGTAGGAGCTCAGCGGCAGGTTGATCGCGGCGACGACGTCTCCCCGGGCGTCGCGCACGGGCGCCCCGAGCGTGGTCAGGCCCCGCTCGAACTCCTGGTCGATGAGGCAGTAGCCCTGCTCACGCACCCGGGCGAGCTCGGCGACCAGCGCGGCACGGTCGGTGATGGTCCGCTCGGTCAGCGCGCCGAGGTCGGAGTCCTCGAGAGCGGCCGCGAGCTCCTCCTCGCCCAGCGCCGCCAGCAGCACCCGGCCCATGGCCGTGGCGTGCGCGGGCAGGCGGGTGCCGACGTGCAGGACGGCGTCGATGATGCGCCGCCCGGGGATGCGCTGGACGTAGACGATGTCGGCGCCGTCCAGCACGGCCATGGAGCACGACTGGCCGGTGACCTGGACCAGCCGGGCCATGGACGGCGCGGCGAGGCTCGGCACGCGCAGGCTCGACCGGTACGCCTCCCCCAGCTCCAGCACCCGCGGCCGGAGGCTGAACTCACGCCCACGCGCGAGCACGTAGCCGACCTCGACCAGGGTGAGGAGCACCCGCCTGGTCACGGCACGGTTGAGGCCGGCCGCCTGCGCCACCTGGGCGAGGGTCTGCGGCTCCTCCGAGCCGGCGAGCGCCTTGATCACCGCGAGGCCACGCGCGAGGGACTGCAGCTCCTCGGGGGCGCCCTGACCCTCTTCCATGTCTCCTCCAGCTCCGTCGCCGCCGCTGTGCCCAGCGCCGGCTCCACGCCCCGGCGCGGCGAGGGAACGCGGGCGCCGTGGCGGCGCCACAAGGACCCGCCCCGAGCATACCGTTCGGCAAGCGCACGACTGCATCGGCTGGCGAACGGTGCGGCCCCATGCCCACCGCCGGGCTTGCGCCGACCGGCGCGGGCCTACGCCGCCGCGCGGGCGCCGGTCGCCGTCGTCGGCATTCGCCGGGGCTCGCGCCGCCCCCCGGCGGGGGGCTCAGACCTCCAGGTGCCCCAGCGGCCGCAGGTCGGCGTCGATCGCCGCCGCGGTGCGGCGCAGCTCCGGCAAGACGCGCTCCACGAGGTCGCCGGGCGTGCCGGGCACGACGGCCGTCGCCACGTTGATCGCCGCGACGACGTTGCCGTCCCGGTCGTGCACCGGCACGGCCAGGGACCGCAGCCCCTCCTCCAGCTCCTGGTCCACCAGCGCGTAGCCCTGCCGCCGCACCTTGGCCAGGATCGCCCGTAGCTGCGCGGTGTCGGTGGTCGTGTAGCTCGACCGCCGCTCGACCCGCACCGAGGCGATGAACCCGTCGATCCAGTCCTCCGACCGGGAGGCGAGCAGCACCCGGCCCATGGAGGTCGACTCGGCCGGGAACCGGGTACCGGTCCTGATGCGCACGCGCATGATGCTCCGCGTGGCCACCCGGGCGATGTAGACGATCTGCCCCGCGTCGAGCACTGAGGCGGACGCGGACTCGCCCACGCGGGCGGAGAGCGCCTGCAGGTGGGGGGTGATGACGTCGGCCAGGGTGAGGTCCGCGAGCTGCTCGAAGCCCAGGTCGAGCAGGCGGGGGCGCAGCGAGAACTCCCGGCCGGTCTGCGCCGCGTACCCGAGGTCCACCAGGGTGTTCATGGCCCGGCGCACGCCCGCCCGCGTCATCCCCGACCGGCTCGCGATCTCGCTGAGCGTGAGCCGGGGGTGGCCGGCGTCGAAGACCCGGATGACCGAGAGACCGCGCTCCAGTGACCGGATGACCTCCGCGCCGCGCGCCGGCTCTGGGCCGTCGGCGGCGCGCGCCTCGGCACCGGCGGCCCGGGCCTCGGCACCCGCGGCCCGGGCCTCGGCACCGACGGCCCGGGCGCCGCCGGTCCGGACGGCTCCGGCGGGCGGCCGGGCGGGGGGCATCCGCCGGCCCCTGTCGCGATCTTCCATCCCGGCATGCTAGCGGCCGGCACCCCTGGCGGCCCGGCCCACGGCCGGGGGCTGCCCCGTGACGCCGCCGGCCCCGGACCACGCGCGAGAGGGCGTGTGCCGGGGCCGGCGGTTGGTCGGTGCGACGGGCCGGGCGGTGCGTATCAGCGGGCCCCGGGCGTCACCACGCCGTCACTCGCTGGTGCGGCCGGCCGACTCGCGGTCGTCCGCGAAGGGGTCGACCTCGCCGGCCTCCCGGCCGGCGCCGTCGGTCGCGGCCGGGATGCCGCCGGCGGCCGGCTCGCCGGCGTCCAGGGTCTTGGGCTCCGCGGCGGCGAGGGCAGCGGTCTTCTTGTTCTTCCGCAGGCTGGTGATGACGGTGATCGCCAGCACGCCGACGATCCAGCCCAGGGACACGGCGGTGGTGGGCTCGGGCAGGCCGTGCCACGGCTCGCCGCCGTTGATGAAGGGCAACTCGTTGGTGTGCAGGGCGTGGATGAGCAGCTTCACCGCGATGAAGCCGAGGATGGCGGCCAGGCCGTAGTGCAGGTAGACGAGCTTGTCGAGCAGGCCGTCGATGAGGAAGTACAGCTGTCGCAGGCCGAGCAGCGAGAACGCGTTGGCGGCGAAGACCAGGTACGGCTCCTGGGTCAGGCCGAAGATCGCCGGGATGGAGTCGACCGCGAAGAGGATGTCGGCGCTGCCGATGGCGAGGATGGCGAGCAGCATGGGGGTGATGAACGTCTTGCCGTGGTGGCGGTGCACCAGCTTGCCGCCGACGAAGCCCGGGGTCACGGGCACGAAGCGGCGGACCATGCGGACGAAGCCGTTCTCCTTGTACTCCTCGTGCTCGTCCGGCTCCTCGACGCCCTGCCGGGCCTGCGAGATGGCCGTCCACAGCAGGAAGGCGCCGAAGAGGTAGAAGACCCAGGAGAAGTTCTCGATCACCGCGGCGCCGACCGCGATGAAGACGGCCCGCAGCACCAGGGCGATGATGATGCCGGCGAGCAGGACCTCCTGCTGATACTTCCGGGGGATCCGGAAGGCCGCGATGATGATGACGAAGACGAAGAGGTTGTCCACCGAGAGGCTCTTCTCGGTGATGTAGCCGGCGAAGTACTCCCCGCCGTACTGCGAGCCGTAGGCGGCCCAGATGATCAGGCCGAAGATGATCGCCATCGCGACGTACGCGACCGACCACCAGGCGGCTTCCTTCATCGACGGCGCGTGCGGCGTGCGCACGTGGCCGACGATGTCGACCGTGATCATGACGAGAATGATCGCGATGAGCACGATCCACCCAAGGGCGTGGACTTCCACGGCTCTCCTCCGGTACGTAGGGACAAGTACCGGAGGTCTCTTCCGCCTGGTCCGGGCAATCCTCGTCCTCGACAAGGATGACCGTCATGGTCCGGGCCGGTGGCACCGAGCGAGCAACGTCACCCACCGTGATGACGGCACCACTGTTCGGGGAATACTCCCCTCCGCTCCCCGAACCCTACGTCACGCCCCGCGGGGTCGCGAGACCCACACGCCGTGAGATTCGACTCCGGCGTATCGGGCATACCGGACGCGTAGGGGGTCAGGCGTTCGCCGCGGTCATCTGGCGCAGCTCCTTCTTCAGGTCGGCGATCTCGTCGCGCAACCTCGCGGCCAGCTCGAACTGGAGCTCCTCGGCGGCGGCGTGCATCTGACCGGACAGGTCCTGGATCAGCTGGGCCAGGTCGCTGGCCGCCGCCCCGGCGAGCTTCTCGCGGACCGACTCCCCCGCCCTCTTCCGGTCCTTGCCGCCCGGCCCCCTGCCCGCGCCGCGGTACCCGCCCTCGAGGAGCTCGGCGGTGTCGACGTCCTCGCGCGCGAGCATGTCGGTGACGTCGGCGATCTTCTTGCGCAGCGCCGTCGGCTCGATGCCGTGCTCGGTGTTGTAGGCGACCTGCTTCTCCCGCCGGCGGTTGGTCTCCTCGATGGCGTGCGCCATGGACGGCGTGATGGTGTCCGCGTACATGTGCACCTGGCCGGAGACGTTGCGGGCCGCGCGGCCGATGGTCTGGATCAGGGAGGTCGAGGAGCGCAGGAACCCCTCCTTGTCGGCGTCGAGGATCGCCACCAGCGAGACCTCGGGCAGGTCCAGGCCCTCCCGCAGCAGGTTGATGCCGACCAGCACGTCGTACTGGCCCAGGCGCAGCTCGCGGAGCAGCTCGACGCGGCGCAGCGTGTCGACGTCGGAGTGCAGGTAGCGCACCCGCACGTCGCGCTCCAGCAGGTAGTCGGTGAGGTCCTCCGCCATCTTCTTCGTCAGCGTCGTCACCAGCACGCGCTCGTCCCGCTCGACCCGCGCGCGGATCTCCCCGAGCAGGTCGTCGATCTGGCCCTTCGTGGGCTTGACCACCACCTCGGGGTCCACCAGTCCCGTGGGCCGGATGATCTGCTCGACCACGCCGTCGGACTGGCTCAGCTCGTACGGGCCGGGCGTGGCCGAGAGGTACACCGTCTGCCCGATCCGCTCGAGGAACTCCTCCCAGCGCAGCGGCCGGTTGTCCATCGCCGAGGGCAGCCGGAAGCCGAAGTCGACCAGGGTGCGCTTGCGGGACATGTCCCCCTCGTACATGGCGCCGATCTGCGGCACGGTCACGTGGGACTCGTCGATGACGAGGAGGAAGTCCTCCGGAAAGTAGTCCAGCAGCGTGTGCGGCGGGGTGCCGGGGCCGCGGCCGTCGATGTGCCGCGAGTAGTTCTCGATGCCCGAGCACGTGCCGATCTGGCGCATCATCTCGATGTCGTAGGTGGTCCGCATGCGCAGGCGCTGCGCCTCGAGGAGCTTGTTCTGGCGCTCGAGCTCGTCCAGGCGCTCGGCGAGCTCGGCCTCGATGCCGCCGATGGCGCGCTCCATCCGCTCCGGGCCGGCCACGTAGTGGGTGGCCGGGAAGAGGTGCACGGCGTCCTCGGTGCGCACGACGTCACCCGTCAGCGGGTGCAGGGTGCTGAGGGAGTCGATCTCGTCGCCGAACATCTCGATGCGGATGGCCAGCTCCTCGTACACCGGGATGATCTCGATCGTGTCTCCCCGGACGCGGAACGTGCCGCGCGTGAAGGCCATGTCGTTGCGGACGTACTGCATCTGCACGAACCTGCGGAGCAGCTCGTCCCGGTCGATCTCCTGGCCCACCCGCAGCTGGACCATCCGGTCGACGTACTCCTGCGGGGTGCCCAGGCCGTAGATGCACGACACCGAGGCGACCACCACCACGTCCCGACGCGTCAGCAGCGAGTTGGTGGCGCTGTGGCGCAGGCGCTCCACCTCGTCGTTGATCGACGAGTCCTTCTCGATGTAGGTGTCCGTCTGCGGGACGTAGGCCTCGGGCTGGTAGTAGTCGTAGTAGGAGACGAAGTACTCGACGGCGTTGTTGGGCAGCAGCTCCCGGAACTCCGTCGCCAGCTGCGCGGCGAGGGTCTTGTTCGGTGCCATCACGAGCGTCGGCCGCTGCACCTGCTCGACGAGCCATGCCGTGGTGGCCGACTTGCCGGTGCCCGTGGCGCCGAGCAGGACGATGTCCTTCTCCCCCGCCCGCAGACGCTCCGTGAGCTCCGCGATCGCGGTGGGCTGGTCACCGGACGGCCGGTACTCGGAGACGACCTCGAACGGAGCCACCGAACGCTGCAGGTCGGTCACTGGGCGCATGCCCCAACGGTACGTCGCGCCACCGACACCGGGGCACCCGCGCGACCCACCTCACCTCGTTCGCGCGTGCTCCCCGTTCCCGTCCTCGAGCCCCCGGGCGAAGCGGGTGAGGAGCTCGGCGAAGGCGCGGCGGTCCTCGGCGCTCCACGACTCCAGGGGCTGCACCAGGAGCCGGCCGCCGGAGGAGCGGACCATCTCGAGCACGTCGCGGCCGCGCTCGGACAGGCTCAGCAGGGAGGCCCGCCCGTCCTGCGGGTCCGGCGCCCGCTCCACCAGGCCGGCGCGCTCGAGGCGGCGCACCTGCGGGGTGACGGTGGACTTGTCGACCCCCTGCCAGGCGGCGAGGCTCGTCAGCCGCATGGGTCCGTGCGCGGCGAGCGCCTCCACGAGCCACGTGTCGGTGGCCGTCAGGTCGACGCCCTCGCCGGCCCACAGCCGGCTGCGCACGGTCGAGCGGCTCGCCCACCGCAGGAGCGCGACGACGGCCCGCTGGATGCGCTCGGCCGACTCGTCACCCTCGGCCGGGGCCGGGACCCCAGGGACGTCGCGGTCGCCGACGGCGTCCGGGACCGGTGGCGCACCGGACCCCGCGCGCGCGGCGTCACCACGCGCGGGCCGCCGCCCCGCGGACCTCCGCTCATCCAGCTCGGACATATTGGTGAGGCTACACCAACCAATGCCTCGGGGTGCGGCCCTGACCTCTTGTATGGTTGGCACCGACCAACCACCTGTCCGGCCGTTCGCCGAAGGAGCACCCATGGTCGAGAACAACGGCGGGGACGCCCCCCGGACCCCCGAGAAGGACGCACGGCAGGAGCAGCGGCCGCCCAGGGGCGGCCAGCGCGCCGCCGGGCGCCAGCGTGCCGCCGGACGCCAGCGTGCCGCGGCACCGACACCCCCGCCGGGCCAGCGCCCGTGGCGCACCGAGGGCCTGCCCCGGCAGGACGGGCCGAAGAAGCCGAGGTGGGGCCAGATCGCCGCGTGGGTCCTCATCGGCTGGCTCGCGTTCTTCGTGCTCACCACGCTGCAAGACCTCTCCTCCTCGCGGGTCGCCTCCGTCCCCTACACGGAGTTCACCGACCAGGTGCGAGCCGGGAACGTCGCGGAGGTCTACTCGCAGGGGCAGACCATCGAGGGCGTCCTGCGGGAGGAGGCCGAGGTGCCGGTGGACGAGGACGCCGCCGGGGCGGAGCAGCCCGCCGGCGAGGGCGCCACGTACACGCACTTCACCACCGAGCGCCCCGCGTTCGCCCAGGACGACCTGCTGTCCCAGCTGGAGGCCTCGGGCGCCGTGGTGCGCGCCACCCCGGTCGCGCAGGGACGGGGCCTGCTGCCCAACCTGCTCATCTCGCTCCTGCCCATCGCGCTGCTGGTCGGCTTCTACGTGTGGTTCTTCCGCCGTCAGACCAAGGGCATGGGCGGCCTGATGGGCAAGAAGAAGCCCAGCAGGGTGGACCCGCAGGACGTCCGCGTGAACTTCGACGACGTCGCCGGCATCGACGAGGTCGAGCAGGAGATCTCCGAGATCGTCGACTTCCTCGAGAACCCCGAGAAGTACCGCCGGCTGGGCGCCCGCACCCCCAAGGGCGTGCTGCTCGAGGGCGGCCCCGGCACGGGCAAGACCCTGCTGGCCCGCGCGACGGCGGGCGAGGCGGGCGTGCCGTTCTTCTCGGCCAGCGCCTCGGAGTTCATCGAGATGATCGTCGGCGTCGGCGCCTCCCGGGTCCGCGAGCTCTTCGAGGAGGCGCGCAAGGTCGCGCCCGCCATCATCTTCATCGACGAGATCGACACCATCGGCCGGTCCCGCTCCGGCGCCCGGTCCATGGGCGGCAACGACGAGCGCGAGCAGACCCTGAACCAGATCCTCACCGAGATGGATGGCTTCACGGGCACCGAGGGCATCGTCGTCATCGCCGCCACCAACCGCGCGGACGTGCTCGACGACGCCCTCACGAGGCCCGGGCGCTTCGACCGCAAGATCACGGTCTCGCCGCCCGACGCGCACGGCCGCGAGCAGATCCTCCGGGTGCACACCAGGTCCGTCCCGCTGGCACCGGACGTGGACCTGGGCCGCGTGGCGCGGTCCACCCCCGGCATGACCGGGGCCGACCTGGCGAACCTCGTCAACGAGGCCGCGCTGCTCGCCGCCAGGCGCGAGCGGGACCACGTGACCGCCAAGGACTTCGCCGACGCGCTGGAGAAGGTCCAGCTCGGCGCCGAGCGCGCCGTCGTCATGCCCGAGGAGGAGCGGCTGCGCACCGCGTACCACGAGGCCGGGCACGCCCTGCTCGGCATGCTGCAGCCGGGCGCCGACCCGGTCCGGAAGATCTCGATCATCCCCCGCGGCCGTGCGCTCGGCGTGACCCTGTCGACGCCGGAGACGGACAAGTACGGCTACGACGTCGAGTACCTCAAGGGCCGCATCATCGGGGCGCTCGGCGGCATGGCGGCCGAGCAGGAGATCTTCGGCGTGATCACCACGGGCGCCGAGTCGGACCTGTCCACCGCGACGGCAATCGCGCGGCAGATGGTGGGGCGCTGGGGCATGTCGGAGAAGATCGGGCCCGTCCAGGTCTACCCGGCCGACGGCGACGCCCGCCAGAACGGCGCCTCGGAGGGACTGCTCGAGGCGGTCGACGACGAGGTCCGCGCGCTGCTGGACGCCTGCTACGCCGAGGCCCGTCGCCTGCTGCGTGAGCACGCGTCCCAGCACGAGTCCATCGTGCGGGCGCTGATGGAACGCGAGACCCTCGACGAGGCCGAGGCATACGCGGCCGCCGGCATTGACCGCCCGGTCCAGGTTCCGCAGATGGTGGGGGCGGCGCACGGGTCACCGGGCCACGGCGCGCCCCGTGACGGCGGCCCGGCGGGCGACTCACCCGCCCGCGGGGCACCGGGTGCACCGGCCGCCGACGTGTACGTGTAGGAAGGGACGACATGACGACCGAAGCAAGCCAGGACCCCGGCGACCGCGTGCCCGAGCCGGCGCTCGCGCTCGACGCCGTCACCGCGACGCCGAGGGCGGTGCACACCTCCCACGGCGTCGCCCGGCGCGTGTTCTACCCGGCCGCGGCGCTCGTGCTCGCGTTCGTGCTCGTCGCCGTGGCCTTCCCGGACTGGCTGAGCGGGCTCATCACCGCGGCCAACGACGTCGTGGTCAACTCGCTCGGGTGGTACTACGTCCTCATCGTCACCGGGTTCGTGGTGTTCTCGCTGGCGCTGGCATTCTCGCGGCTGGGCAGCATCAAGCTGGGCCGCGACGACGAGGAGCCCCAGTACGGCGTCCGGAGCTGGTTCGCGATGCTCTTCGCGGCCGGCATGGGCATCGGCCTCGTCTTCTGGGGCGTCGCCGAGCCGCTGAACCACTTCGCGACCCCGCCGCCGCGGGCTGAGGGCTCCCCCGAGGTCCTCGCGCAGGGCGCGATGACCTACACCTTCCTGCACTGGGGGCTGCACGCCTGGGCGATCTACATCGTCGTGGGCCTGTCTGTCGCGTACGTCGTGCACAGGCGGCGCCGGCCGGTCTCCCTGCGCTGGACGCTCGAGCCGGTGCTGGGCACCCGACGGGTCGAAGGCGGCTGGGGCCACGCGATCGACGTGGTAGCGATCGTCGGCACGATGTTCGGGATCGCCACGTCACTGGGGTTCGGGGTCGTGCAGGTCGGCGCGGGGCTGGACCACCTCGGCGTGATGGACCTGTCCCGGACGGCCCTGGTCGTGCTGATCTCCGTGATTGCGGGCCTCGCCATGATCTCCGTGGCGACCGGCCTCGACGCCGGCATCAAGTGGCTGTCCAACGCCAACCTCCTCCTCGCCGGGCTGCTGCTCCTGGCCGTGCTGGCGCTGGGGCCCACACTGTTCCTGCTGCGGGAGTTCGTCCAGTCGATCGGGGCGTACCTCGAGCGCTTCATGCGGCTGTCCTTCGCGACGCTGCCCTACCAGGGCGCCGAGGGCGAGAGCTGGCTGGCGAGCTGGACCACCTACTACTGGGGCTGGTGGATGAGCTGGTCACCGTTCGTGGGGGTGTTCATCGCCCGGATCTCCCGCGGCCGCACCGTGCGCGAGTTCATCGCCGGGGTGCTCCTCGTCCCGACCCTCGTGACGTTCCTGTGGTTCTCCATCATGGGTGGCGCGGCGCTGTACCGGGAGCTGTTCGGCGCTGGCGGGCTCATCGGCGCCGACGGCGCGGTGGACAACAACACCGCGCTCTTCTCGGTCCTCGAGGCCCTGCCCGGCGGCCCGGCGCTCTCCGGCCTGGCGATCCTCATCATCGTGATCTTCTTCGTCACGAGCTCGGACTCCGGCTCCTACGTGGTCTCGATGCTTTCCTCAGGGGGCGACCCCAGCCCGCAGCTCTGGGTGCGGCTGGTGTGGGCGGCGCTCTCCGGCGCGATCGCCGCTGTCCTTCTCGGCACGGGCGGCACCGAGGGCGGCCTGGCGTCGCTGCAGACGATGGCGATTCTCGTGGCCGCCCCGTTCAGCGTCATCATGATCGCCATGTGCGTGGGCCTGTTCCGCTCGCTGCGCGCGGACCACGAGGCCGCGGAACGAATTCGCCGGGCCATGGTGCGCGAGCGGCTGGTCTCCGCCGTGGTCGGGCAGCTCGGCGGCACGGACACGCCTCCGAACTGGCCGATCGAGGCCAGCGACGCCTCCCGCCGGCTCCGGGAGCGGCTGCGCGGCCGACCGCACCAGGAGTGACCGCCGCCGGCCGGGCCAGGGCGACGCCGCCGACGGTGGGGCCGCACTGTCGGCGCTAGTTCCGTGTCGCGAGCAGCCGCTCGTTCTCCGGCACGAGCCGCTCCTCCCACAGCCGGTGCACCTGCTGGACCAGCTCCTCCGGCGTGCCGGAGTTGTCCAGCCAGACGTCGGCGACGGCACGCCGCTGCTCGTCGGTCGCCTGGGCGCGCACCCGGGCGAGCGCTTCCTCCCGGGTCATGCCGCGGTCGCGGACCAGCCGCCCGACCCGCACGTCCTCGTCCGCACCGACGACCACCACGAGGTTGTAGCGCCCGGCCAGGCCGTTCTCCACGATGAGCGGCACGTCGTGCACCACGATCGCCTCCTGAGGCGCGGCCGCCTCGCGGCGGGCGCTCTCCCGCCCGACGAGCGGGTGGGTGATCTCGCCCAGCCGGCGCCGCGCGTCGGGGTCGGCGAACACCAGGCGCCCCAGCGCGGCGCGGTCGAGCGACCCGTCGGCGCGCAGGATCCCCGGACCGAACGCCGCCACGACCGCCGCCAGCCCCGGCGTCCCCGGCTCGACGACGTCCCGCGCGATCCGGTCGGCGTCGATGACGACGGCGCCCAGCCGCGCCAGCTCGCGGGCGGCCGTGGACTTGCCCGCGCCGATCCCGCCGGTGAGCCCGATCTTCAGCACGCCCGGAGCCTACCGCCGCGACCCAGAAGCGGACGGCGGTGTGCGCGGAGTTGAGCCGTCCGGACTAAACTTCCCGACGGATCCGGTCGCCACGCCCGGAGCGCGGCGACCGGAGCTCTCGGACCGACGTGTGGAGGTGGTTGGTGACTCAGGCGTGGACCCAGGCGGGTGAGCCGGCGCACGTGGTCGGCCCCACCGTGACCGTGCTCTCGGGCTCCTCCTTCTGTCTCAGCGACCAGGGCGGGGACGTGCTGCCCGGCTCGGCTCAGGGGCTGTACGTGCGGGACACCCGGGTGCTGTCGAGCTGGCAGCTGCGCATCGACGACGAGCCGGTCGAGCCGCTGACGGTGCTGGGCGAAGGGTCCTACCGCTGCACGTTCGTGGGGCGCAGCCGGCCCCGGGCGGGCCTCGCCGACAGCACGCTCCTGGTGGAGCGGCACCGGTTCGTCGGCGCGGGGATGCGCGAGGACCTGGTGCTGCGCAACCTCGGCCGCGAGCCGGCGGCGTGCGTGCTCTCCGTGCACGTGGCGGCCGACTTCGGTGACCTGTTCGAGGTCAAGCAGGGCCGGGTGCGCCCGCGCGGTCGCCACTCCATCGGGCACGGCGACGGCGAGATCCGGCTGTCCCGCAGCTGGCAGGACCACACCCGCGAGCTCCGGGTCAGCGCCCCGGACGCCGCCACCACCGGGCCGGACATCCTGACTTTCCGCGCCGTCGTGCCCGCACGCGGTACCTGGCGCGCCACCATCCACCTCGCGCCGGTGGCCGACGGCGAGGAGCCGCCGACGACGTTCCCCGCGGACGAGCCCGTCGAGCGGGCGGGGCCGGCGGTGCGCCGCTCCGCCTGGCTCGGCGACACGCCGCGCCTGCACGCTCACGACGCGCTGCGCCGCACGCTCGCGCGCAGCAGCGAGGACCTGGAGTCGCTGCGCATCGACGACCCCGCCCATCCCGGCGAGGTGGCGGTCGCCGCCGGGGCGCCGTGGTTCATGGCGCTGTTCGGCCGCGACTCCCTCCTTACCGCGCTGATGACGGTCGGCATGAACCCGGCGCTGGCGTTCGGCACGGCCCAGGCGCTCGCCCGGCACCAGGGCGAGAAGGTCGACCCGGTCTCGGAGGAGGAACCCGGCCGCATCCCGCACGAGCTGCGCTTCGGCGTGGACGCGACGGCCTCTCTGGGCGGCAACGTCTACTACGGGACCGCGGACGCCACGCCCCTGTTCGTCATGCTCGTCGCCGAGCTGCTGCGCTGGGGTTACGACCGCGAGCGGGTCCACGGCCTGATGCCGCACGTCGACCGCGCGCTGGAGTGGGTCGAGAGGTACGGGGACGCGGACGGCGACGGGTTCGTCGAGTACGAGCGGGCCACGGACCGCGGCCTCGTGAACCAGGGCTGGAAGGACTCCTTCGACGGCATCTCCTTCGCCGACGGCCGCATCCCCGAGGGGCCGGTCGCCCTGTGCGAGGTGCAGGCCTACGTCTACGGCGCCTACCGGGCCCGGGCGCTGCTGGCGGCGGTGTTCGAGGGCGACGGCGCCGCCCGCGCCTGGGAGGAGCGGGCCGCGCGGTTCCGCCGCGCGTTCAACGAGCGGTTCTGGCTCTCCGGCCGTGGCTGGTACGCCCTCGCCCTCGACGGGCACAAGACGCCGGTGGACGCCCTCACCTCCAACATGGGCCACGCGCTGTGGACCGGGGCGGCCGACGCCGACAAGGCCCGGGCGGTGGCCGCGCTGCTGCTCTCCCCCGAGATGTTCAGCGGGTGGGGGGTGCGCACCCTCGCGACGTCCATGGGGGCGTACAACCCGATGAGCTACCACAACGGGTCGGTGTGGCCCCACGACAACGCCGTGATCGCGGCGGGTCTGCGGCGCTACGGCCACGACGCCGAGGCGGCGCGGGTTGCCGGCGCGGTGCTGCAGGCGGCGCGCGCCTTCGACGGCCGGCTGCCCGAGCTGTTCTGCGGGTTCGACCGCTTGGCGTACGCCCGGCCCATCCCCTACCCCACCGCGTGCTCGCCGCAGGCGTGGGCGTCGGCCACGCCGGTCGAGCTGCTCCGCGTGCTCCTCGGCGCGCGCCCGTGCGTGCCGCACGGCCGGCTGCGCCTGGACCCGCTGCCCGCGTTGCCCGGCGAGTTGCGGTTGACCGGGGTTCCCCTGGCGGACGCCCGGGTGGACCTCGAGCTGCGCGACGGGCGCCCGCGCCTCAGGGGGCTGCCGGCGGGTCTCGAGCCGGGTCCGGAACCCTGCCCCTGCGACGTCGTGCCGCGCTGATCCGAACTGGGCCGGCACCGTCCACAACGCCGTCGACCCGGCCGAGCTAACCTACCGGCCCGACAGGGCGGACTGGGTCCTCTTCCTCGGCCGCTGCTCGCCCGACAACGGGATGCACGTGGCCATCGACGCCGTCGCGCGATCGAGCCGGCGCAGTGCCGCCAGGAGGTGCTGCACCGCTTGTCGCCCGAAGTCATGGCCGAGGGGTACGAGCGGCCGGCAGGATCGCTGAGGCGCGGTCAGCCGGCGTCGTCGGGATCGATCGGGGCGTGGTGGTCCAGGGCCACCACGCCCCGCTTCCAGTAGCCGTCGACCTTGACGTTGTTCCGGTAGCCCGACGCGCGCAGCCACCGCCTCACGGGCACCAGCGAGCCGGCCTCGCCGGCGAACCAGGCGTAGCCGACGCCGTCCCGAGGGGGCAGCGCGCGGACCGCGTCGGCGAGCAGGGTCGTGGTGCCGGGCGCCGCGTTCCCGCGCCGCAGGTATCGGACGGTGTGCTCCGGGCGCGGGGCCAGGTACGCCTCGTCCGCGGGGTCGGAGACTTCGACGAGGACGTCGGCCGGCGTGCCGGCCGGGGCGAGCTCGAGCCAGCGGGCGAGGGCCGGCAGCGCCGTCTCGTCGCCGCCGAGCAGCAGGTGGTCCGCGCCGGCCGGGGGCAGCACCGAGCCGCGCGGTCCGCCGACGGCGAGCTCGTCCCCCGGGCGGGCGTCGCCCGCCCACCGGGACACCGCGCCACGGTCGTCGTGGAGGACGACGTCGAGGTCGAGCTCGCCCGGGCGCACCGCACGCGGGGTGTAATCCCGCACCGTCGGCGGGACGGCCGGGCGCACGAGGCCGTCCGGACCGGCTTCCGGCACGTGCAGCTCACCGGTGACCGGGTCGGGGACGAAGAGCTTGACGTGGTCCTCGGGACCCTCGGCGGCGAACCCGGCCAGCTCCTCGCCGCCCACGGTGAGGCGGAGCATCCGGGCGCTGAGCCGCGCACGCCGGAGCACGCGCAGGCGCCTCACCGTCAGCGGATGACGGACCCGCTCGCGGGCGAGGGCGGCGGGCGGGGTGGGGTTCGTGGTCATTGCGGCAGGTTAGCCGACACGCCGAGGCCGTCCGGTGCGCTACCGTGCTGCGGCCGCGCCGTGGGGTGGGGCTCCGCTGCGGCCCCGCGCCGTGGGGTGTGGCTCCGCTGCGGCCCCGCGCCGAGGGGCGTCCCGGCCTGCGGCTGCGGCGACCGGTGGCGGCGGGCAGGATGGGTGGGCAAGCGTGCCCGGCCCGGCCGGGCAGTGAAACGCCACAGAGGAGGAATCACCATGCCCAGACCCGTCGTGAGCAAGGGCAGCGCCGTCTGGAACGGCGACCTGGTCTCCGGCAAGGGCCGCGCCTCGCTGATGAGCTCGGGGCTCGCCACGTTCGACGTGAACTGGAAGGCGCGCTCGGAGAGCCACGACAGCACCACCTCGCCCGAGGAGCTCATCGCCGCGGCGCACGCCACCTGCTTCTCCATGGAGTTCTCGAGCCAGCTGGCGAAGAACGGCACCCCGCCCACCCAGCTCGACACCAGCGCGGAGGTGACCTTCGTGGTCGGTGAGGGCATCACCGGGATCCACCTCACGGTCGACGCGCAGGTCGACGGGATCGCCGAGGAGGACTTCCAGCGCGTCGCCGAGTCGGCCAAGGTCGGCTGCCCCGTCAGCCAGGCCCTTACGGGCACCGAGATCACCCTCACGGCCAACCTGGCCTGACCGCCGGACCAGCCCGCCGGATCGACGAGGCCCGCCGCCCCCGGAGGGGCGGCGGGCCTCGTGCTGTCAGACCGTCAGGCTCAGTGGCCGGTCAGCTTCTCGCGCAGGGCGGCCAGGGCCTCGTCGGAGGCCAGGGTGCCGTGCGCCTCGGCCGGGGCCGAGGTGTAGGAGGTCGGGCCGGCGGTGCCGGCACCCGGGGTGCCGGTCTCCGCAGCCTCGGCGTCGGCGTCGATGGCCGCCGCGACCTGCTTCTTGTGGGCCTCCCAGCGAGCGTGGGCCTTGGCGTACTCCGCCTCCCACGCCTCGCGCTGGGCCTCGTAACCCTCGAGCCACTCGTTGGTCTCCGGGTCGAAGCCCTCGGGGTACTTGTAGTTGCCCTGCTCGTCGTACTCCGCGGCCATGCCGTACAGCGACGGGTCGAAGTCCTCGCTGGTGGGGTCGACGCCCTCGTTCGCCTGCTTCAGCGAGAGGGAGATCCGGCGACGGTCGAGGTCGATGTCGATGACCTTGACGAAGACCTCGTCGCCGACCTTCGCGACCTGCTCCGGCAGCTCGATGTGGCGCTGGGCCAGCTCGGAGATGTGCACGAGGCCCTCGATGCCGTCCTCGACACGCACGAACGCGCCGAACGGCACCAGCTTGGTGACCTTGCCGGGCACGACCTGGCCGATGGCGTGGGTGCGGGCGAAGGCCTGCCACGGGTCTTCCTGGGTGGCCTTGAGGGACAGCGACACCCGCTCGCGGTCCATGTCCACGTCGAGGACCTCGACGGTGACCTCCTGGCCGACCTCGACGACCTCGTTCGGGTGGTCGATGTGCTTCCAGGACAGCTCGGAGACGTGCACCAGGCCGTCGACGCCGCCCAGGTCCACGAACGCACCGAAGTTGACGATCGAGGAGACCACACCGTGGCGGACCTGGCCCTTCTGCAGGGTCTGCAGGAAGTGGGACCGGACCTCGGACTGGGTCTGCTCGAGCCAGGCGCGGCGGGAGAGCACGACGTTGTTGCGGTTCTTGTCCAGCTCGATGATCTTGGCCTCGAGCTCCTTGCCCACGTACGGCTGGAGGTCGCGGACGCGGCGCATCTCCACCAGGGAGGCGGGGAGGAAGCCACGCAGGCCGATGTCGAGGATGAGGCCGCCCTTGACGACCTCGATGACGGTGCCGGTGACGACGCCGTCCTCCTCCTTGACCTTCTCGATGGTGCTCCAGGCGCGCTCGTACTGGGCGCGCTTCTTGGAGAGGAGGAGACGACCCTCCTTGTCCTCCTTCTGGAGGACGAGCGCCTCGATGTGGTCACCGACGGAGACGACCTCGTCGGGGTTCACGTCGTGCTTGATGGAGAGCTCGCGCGAGAGGATGACGCCCTCGGTCTTGTAACCGATGTCGAGGAGGACCTCGTCCCGGTCGACCTTGACGATGGTGCCCTCGACGATGTCCCCGTCGTTGAAGTACTTGATGGTCTCGTCAACGGCGGCGAGGAAGTCTTCCTCCGAGCCGATGTCGTTGACGGCAACCTGCGGGGACGTCGGCTGCGTGGGCGTAGTGGTGGTCATTGAGCTGTGGACTCCGATGCGGACAGGGATAGTGCGGACATGTTGGTCGTGCTTCCGGGCGGCACGGTGCCAGAGCACACGTGCGCCTCGGGCGATCCTACCGAGCGGCGACTCGGCCGGGCAACAAGCGGGTGCGGGACGCCCGGCACACTGGGACCAAGACCGCTGACCGGATCGTGAAGGACGCGGAGACGTCGCACCACTTCAGAGACGCCACAGAGCGGTTGTCTGCTCGTGAGCACGCGGCATCCGAGCGGCGTCCGCGGCGACACCTAGCGGGCCGGCGGCTGGTGCGGCACCTGTCGCAGTCGGTGTTCGACCGGCTCGTTCTCCTGCTGACGGTTGTCGCCGCCTGCTACCTGCTCTCCTGACGCCGGTCCCACACTGTTTCGCGACTGCTCGCTGAGCCAGCCTGTGCTTACCGAAGACCGCACCGCCGAAGAAGTGACCGCTCACCGAAAGAGTGACCGCTCACCGTAGAAGTTACCGCTGCTGGCCGATCTTTGACCGCTCACCGTAGAAGTAACCGCTGCTGGCCGATCTTGGGCGCCCTCTCCCGGCAGGAGGAACCGGGCCCGTAGGCCCCGGGGACGACGAACGCCCCGCTTGGAGGGCGGGGCGTTCGTCGTCGATCTGCGGGTCGGTACCAGGGTCCGGTCAGCCCACGCTGGCCCGGCGGGCGGCGATCTCCTCGGAGATCTCCCGGAACTTCGCCTCGGTGAGCGGGTAGAGCGCCATGACGAGCAGCGAGAGCAGGAAGAACCCGGCGGTGAGCCCGCCCGCCCACAGCTGGATGTTGGCGGCGACGCCCTCGGCCTGCTGCCCCCCGCTGGACGCGGTCGCCGCGCTGAAGCCGGCCCAGGTGAGCGCGAGCCCGCCGACGAACCCCCCGAGAGCCTGTCCCATCTTGCGGGTGAAGGAGAAGACGGCGTAGGTCGTGCCCTCGGTGCGAGTGCCCGTCTTCCACTCCCCGTACTCGACCGTGTCCGCCTCCAGAGCCCACATGAGGGTGTTGACGCCGTTGAGGCCGGCGCCGAGGAAGAAGAAGGCGACCAGGCCGAGCCACGGTGCCGTCTGGAGCGGGGCGAGCCCGAGGATCGCCGCACCGGCGACGCCGACGACGCCGAAGAGGAGATACCCGGAGCGCTTGCCGATCGTGCGGACGATCGTGGGGATCAGCGGGCCCACGACGAACAGGGCGAGCGTCTGGGCGAGCGTGTTCCACGCGATGTACTGGGCGTCCCCCTGGACGTAGATGGCGATGTACGACCCGAGCGTGCTGAACGCCGTGACCCCCGTGAGGAACAGGACCGCTCCGGCCGAGAGCCACACGAGCGGCTTGTTCGTCGTCAACGTCCTGAGGCTGTCCCGCAACGAGACGGGGTTCGCCGACCGCACGACCTGCTCGCGGGTGTTGAAGACCAGGAACAGATACAGGCCCATGCCGGCGACGACGAAGGCCGCCGTCGTCCAGAACAGCGACGTCTGGAGCGCCTCGGGGTTGTCGGCGTTGCCGCGGATCTGCGGGGCAATGATGAACGCGAGCGCGAGCACCGCGACCGAGGCGCCGTACCCGCGGAAGGCGGCGAGCTTGCCGCGCTCGACCGGGTTCTGGGTGATCGCCGGGGCCATCGAGCCGTAGGCGATGTTGACGAGGGTGTAGAACACCGACCCCATGAGAAGGTACGTCACGTACATGTACACGACGGCTGCGGTGCCGGAGATGTCGGGGAAGAAGAACCTCGCCGAGTAGATGAGCATGCTCGTCACGAGCAGCGGCAGGGAGAACCACAGGATGAAGGGCTTGAACTTGCCCAGCTTCCCAGGCTTCTTCGCGTCGATGAGCCGGCCGGCGATGAGGTCGGTGAACGCGTCGATGAACCGCACGAGGAGGAACATCGTGCCGATGACCGCACCCTCGATCCCCACGACGTTCGTGTAGTAGAGGATGAGGAACATCCCCGCCATCGTGAACGACAGGTTGTTCGCGGCGTCACCGGCCGCGTAGGCGAGGTAGTTGCGCAGAGTGAGGGGCTTGCGGACGGCCGTCTGGGTCGCGCCGGTCGCGGTGCTGGTCGTACCCATGGTCATTTCCTGTCTCCCGCCGTCGCGCCCACGGTCTGCGCCTCCCGCTCGGGGAACGTGCCTTCGCTTCGGATGCGCTGGTTCAGCTCCTTGAGGTAGAGGTCCTCGTCGAAGTCGAGCGGCACCTCCTGGCCGAGCCAGCTGGACAGGTGGATGGCGTTGGCCAGGCGCACGCCGTTGATGCCGTCCGAGCCGGGGGCGAGGAGCGGGGTGCCGTCGAGGATGTTCGCCGCGAAGTTCTCCAGCACGCCAGAGTGCTGTGCCCCCCAGGCGGAGTCGAACTCCACGACCTCCTGCGAGTAGTACGTGGTCGGGTCCATCTCGCCCATGAAGAGCTTGCGCACGTCCTCCATGCCCATGGAGTCCGAGAGCTCACGCTCGTCCTCCATCAGGCGGGTTACGGTGGCGGTCTTGGAGCCGTCGACGACGATCTTGCCCTTGTCGCCGAGGATCTCGAACCGGTCGGTTCCGACGAGATCGTGGACGGCGGTCACGAAGGTGCCGGTGGCGCCGTCGCCGTAGTCGACGACGGCGGTCACCTCGTCCTCGACGGCGATGTCACGGCGGAACCCGTACGCCACCTTGGAGTAGACCGACTTGGGCACGCCGCAGATCCACTGCCACAGGTCGAGCTGGTGCGGGGCCTGGTTGACCAGGACGCCGCCGCCCTCCCCGCCCCAAGTGGCGCGCCAGGCGGACTGCTCGTAGTAGCCCTGGGGCCGCCACCAGGTCGTGATGATCCAGTTCGTGCGGCGGATCTTCCCGATCTCGCCGGCGTCGACGATCTCCTTGATGCGCTGGTAGAGCGGGTTGTTGCGCTGGTTGAACATGATCCCGAAAGTCAGCTCGGGGTGCTGAGCGGCAACCTCGTTGAGCTCCTTGACCTGCTTGGTGTAGACGCCGGCCGGCTTCTCCACCAGCGCGTGGATGCCCGCCTTGAGGGCGGCGATCCCCATCTCCGGGTGCAGGTAGTGCGGCACGGTGGTCACGACGGCGTCCACGTCACCGCTGGCGAGCAGGGACTGATAGTCCGCGTGCACCGGCACGCCGTACTTCGCGGCGGCCACCTCCCGCTTGGCGGGGTCGATGTCCGCGATGGCGCCGATCTCCATGTTGGGGACCATGCCATCCTTGATGAAGCTGGCGTACATCGACCCCTGCGCTCCCAGGCCGATGATGCCGAGCCTGACCTTGTTGTCAGACACAGGCGGTTCTCCGTTCGTTCGTGGACTCGGGAAACGAGCCCTTCACCTACTGATCAGTCGCTGCTGCGTTGCCCGCCGTAATGGGTCTGGGCAGTCGGCAAGCGGGCGGCGGAGCGGTGGCACCCAGGCGTCCTCGCCGACGCTGACTTGGCTTCCGCGAGCAATACCAGGGGCGAGCCGACAAACTGAATTCAAGCGCTCCGTCGTTTAGCCATAGACGGGTTCCCTCTTTCCATCGCTGCTTTGCTCTGGCGGGACGGCACCATTGCGTGCGCCCAACACTGTGGTCGATCCCCCCACCGACCAAGCAGTTGCCAAAAGTTGCCTATGTCCAAGATGCTGGCGACTGATGCCTTGCAGGAGACACGTCGATGCGCTGACATCTGGCCACATGGCGGCATGGAGGGCTACCTGCGCCGGCTAGAGCACGGAAAAGGCAACATCTGGCAACTCGTAGCCAACCTCCGGAGAGCCACACGAAGGTGAACGGTAATTGCGACATCACCGGCCACGCTCAGTGAGGAGCTGCACCCATGTGGACACTTTCGGGATTCTCGGACGAGATCTCACCCGACCTCGAGGAGCAGACTTCCCTCGTCAAGAAGCTCGGGATGTCCTACCTCGAGTTCCGTAGCGCCTGGGGCACCAACGTGCTCGACCTGGACGACGACCAGCTGACCCGGGCCCGGCAGATCCTCGACGCCCACGGCCTGAAGGTCTCCAGCATCGGGTCCCCGATCGGGAAGATCTTCGTCGACGAGGACTTCGAGGCGCACCTGGACCGGGCCCGCCACGCCGTCGACGTGGCCCACCACTTCGGCGCCCCGTACATCCGGATCTTCTCCTTCTTCATCCGCGCCGACGACGACCCGGACGACCACCGCGACGAGGTCATCCGCCGCATGCGGGCGCTGGCCGACGTGGCCGAGGAGGGCGGCGTCATCCTCCTGCACGAGAACGAGAAGGACATCTACGGCGACATCCCGCGCCGCTGTGTCGACATCCTCGAGTCGGTGGGCTCGCCGCACCTGCGCGCGGCGTGGGACGCCGCCAACTTCGTCCAGGTCGGCGTCCGCCCCTTCACTGAGGGCTTCGCCGCCATCCGCCCGCACCTGGAGTACGTCCAGATCAAGGACGCGCACCTGAGCAACGGCGAGGTGGTGGCCGCCGGCCGCGGCGACGGCGAGGTTGTGGAGACGATCCGCGCGCTGCGTGAGGACGGCTTCGACGGCTTCTTCTCCCTCGAGCCGCACCTGTCCCAGGCGCACAGCCTCGGCGGCTTCTCTGGCCCGGACCTGTTCACCGAAGCGTGGCAGGCATTCACCACGCTGCTGAAAGACGAGGGCATCGACTACCGATGACCACGACGACGGCGCGGCCAAGGCTCGCCGCCAGCCCGTTGGGGTACGTTCGCGGCTCGGTCAGTCAGACCCCGCTGGAACAGCTTGCCCAGGCGTTCGCGGACCTGCACGACATCGGCTTCACCGCCGTGCGGGTCGACGTTCCCGACGGTCTTCCGCTGGATGACTACGCCCACTGGCTAGGCATCTACGGGCTCGCCCCGGCGGTCGGCATCTTCGCCGCCACCTTCGACGGCCAGGAAGAGCTGCCGGACATCCTGGAGCGGGCACGGCGCACCGCCGCCGAGCACACCACGCTCGGCCTGGACCGGGTGATGCTCCTCGCCGACCCGGTCCCCGCCCGGATGGCCCGTCCCGCGGTCGGCGCCGCGCACGTCCCAGGCGGGTTCGCGCGCGCCGTCGACGAGATCGGCGCGACCGCCCGGGTCCTCGCCGGAGGCGGGCTACGGCCCCTGCTGCATCCCCGCGTGAGCGGGCTCGTGGAGACCGAGGCGGAGGTCGTCGCGACGTTGGAGACCCTCGGGCCGGACGTCATCGGCTTCGGCCCGGACACCGGCCACCTTCGCTGGGCGGGGATGGACCCCGCCGTCATGGTGGCCCGCTTCGCGGACCGCGTGGGCGCGGTCCACCTCTCTGACGTCTTTCCCGACTACGCCCAGCCGACCCGGCGCGGGCGCGGGAAGGGCTACGAACAACTCGTCGGCACCGGGCGGGTGTGGGCCGTGCCGGGGGACGGCGTCGTCGAGTTCGAGCGCATGCTCGCGGCGCTGCCGCCGAGCTTCGACGGGGACCTCATTGTCGAGATCGCGCGTCCGAGCTGGTGCTCCGTGTACGAGGCCTACCAGCGCGCGTACGAATGGGCAACGCCCGTCCTCGCGCCGGTCCTCGCCTGAAGGAGAAGACATGACCACAGCAGCAGTGATCGGGGGCGGAGACGTCTCGACCGTCCACTTCGAGGCTGTCGACGCCATCGAGGGGATCGACCTCGTCGCAGTAGTCGACACCGACCCCGCGCCCCGCGCCGCCGCCGTCGAGAGGTACGGCGTGCCAGGCTTCGCCGACCACCACGAGATGCTCGCTGCGGTGCGCCCCGACGTCGCCCATGTCTGCACCCCGCACCATCAGCACGTGCCCGTGGCGCTGGACCTCCTCGACGCAGGCGTGCACGTGCTGATCGAGAAGCCGCTCGCGCACACCCTCGAGGACGCCCAGCGCCTCGTCGAGGCCGCCGAGCACAGTTCCGCGCGCATCGGCGTGTGCTTCCAGAACCGATACAACGCCACATCACAGGCCGCCCGCCAGCTCATCGACTCGGGCCAGCTCGGCGCCGTCCTGGGGGCCACCGCGACCGTGATGTGGACCCGCACCCCGGACTACTACCGCGCCAAGCCATGGCGCGGGAAGTGGAGAACCGCCGGCGGCGGACTGCTGATCAACCAGGCCATCCACACACTTGACCTGGTGCAGTGGCTCGTCGGCGACGTCGTTGAGGTCAGCGGCCACGCGGCCACCCGCCTCTACGGGGACGTCATCGAGGTCGAGGACACCGCCGAGATGCTCCTGACCCACCACGGCGGAGCCCGCAGCATCGTCTACGCCTCCCTCGCCAACGTCGTCCACGCCCCCGTCACGATCGACGTCACCGCCGAGCGAGGGAGCCTGTCCATTCGCGGCGACCTCACCGTCACCCACCCGGACGGCCGCGTCGAGGTCGTCCCCGAGCGTCGCGCCCCCTCGGGCGGTCGCTCCTACTGGGGCGTCTCCCACGAGATGCTCATCCGGGACTTCTACGCCCGGCTCGGCGACGAGGCCCCGTTCTGGATCACCCCGCGTGAGGCGATGAAGTCCCTGCGCATCCTCAAGGACGTCTACGCCCAGAGCGGCGTCGACCAGCCCCGGCTCGCCACCCCCGCACGCTGACATCCACCCATCGCCACCGGGGCCCGTACGAAGCCGGCCATATCCACCCAACGAAGGAGTTCCCATGCCCAGGATCGGCGTCCAGATGATGATGCTGAAGAACAAGGTCGAGGAGACCGGCCCGTACGAGGTGCTCCGGCGCCTCAAGGACTCCGGCTTCAACGCCGTCGAGGTCTCGCAGATCGCCATGACCCCGGAGAACGTGGCGGAGATGCGCCGCGCCAAGGACGAGCTCGGCACCGACTTCGGCGCCCTGTCCGCCAGTCTGGACGGCGGGCCGAACGACTCCCTGCTGGACGACTTCGACAAGATCGTCGACGACGCCCGGAACCTGGGCGCCACCCGGCTGCGCATCGGGATGATGCCGTTCTCCGCATTGGCGTCACACGAGGCGTTGCTCGACTTCTGCCGCCAGGCCGAGACGGTCTCCACCCGCCTCGCCGCCGAGGGCATCAGCCTCTACTACCACAACCACCACGTCGAGTTCGCCAAGCGCGGGGGCAGCACCCTGCTCGACATCATCCGGGCCGAGGCCCCCACGATGCGGCTGGAGATCGACGTGCACTGGGTCCAGCGCGGCGGCAAGGACCCCGTCCGCACGCTGGAGAAGTACTCCGGCCTGGTGGACCTCGTGCACCTGAAGGACTACCGCATCGGCGAGATCGAGCCGGCCGCTTTCGAGGCACTCCAGACCGGGGACTACGCCACGTTCATGCAGGCGTTTGCCGCGGTGGTGCAGTTCGGCGAGGTCGGCGAGGGCAACCTCGAGTGGACCGAGATCATCGACCAGGCGCTGACCTCCGGCGCCGAGTACCTGCTCATCGAGCAGGACCAGCAGTACGGCCGCGACCCGTACGACTGCCTGAAGATCTCCCGCGACAACCTCGTCGCGCTCGGCTACGAAGACCTGTTGTGACCGCCGCCGCGCCGCGCGCCGGTGACGCGGCGCGGCAGCGCACCAACCTGCCGCTTCTCATGGTCGGGCTCATGCTCGCCATGCTGCTCTCGGCGCTGAACCAGACCGTCCTGGCGACGGCACTGCCCACCATGGTCGGCGAGCTTGACGGCGTCGACCGGATGCAGTGGGCGGTCACCGCCTTCATCCTCGCCTCGACCGTCGCCATGCCCGTGTACGGCCGGCTCGGCGACGCCATCGGGCGCAAGGGCCTCCTCGTCGCCGCGATCGTCCTGTTCATGGCCGGCTCGGTCATCGGAGCGCTGGCCACCGGGATGGACGCGATGATCGTGGCGCGGGTCGTGCAGGGGCTCGGTGGCGGCGGCCTGATGATCCTCTCCCAGGCATTGCTCGCCGACGTCGTCCCCGCACGGGACCGCGGCAAGTACATGGGCATCATGGGCAGTGTCTTTGCCGTCTCCTCGGTTGCCGGGCCACTCCTGGGCGGGTGGTTCACCGAAGGACCCGGATGGCGCTGGGCGTTCTGGGTCAACCTCCCGCTGGGCGCGGTGGCGGTCCTCGCGGCGTTCGTCCTCGTGCGGGTACCCGCACGGGCGCGCACCCGGGTCCACGTGGACTATCTCGGCATGGCGCTCCTCACCGCGGCGACCACCGGCGCCGTGCTGGTCGGCACCTGGGGCGGCACCACGTACGCGTGGAACTCCACCACGCTGCTCGCGACCGCCGCGGCCACCCTCATCGCCGCGGTGCTGTTCGTCATGGTCGAGCGGCGCGCCGCCGAGCCCGTCCTCCCGCCGCACCTGTTCCGCAACCGCAACTTCGTCCTCACCACCCTCGGCGGGCTGCTCACCCACGTCGCCATGTTCGGCACGCTCGGCTACATGCCCACCTACCTCCAGATGGCGACCGGGGCCAGCGCAAGCGTCGCTGGCCTGCTCATGGTGCCCATGATGGGCATGCTCCTGGTGACATCGATGGCCGCCGGGCACCTGGTGGCTCGGACCGGCCGGTACCGCACCCTGACCGTGGTCAGCACCGTGGCAGTCGCCGGGGCGCTCGCCCTGCTGTCGGCGACGACGCCGGCCACGCCCGTGTGGGTCATCAGCGCCGAGCTCGGCCTCCTCGGCGCCGGCCTCGGCCCGGGCATGCAGATCCTCGTGCTCGTGGCGCAGAATGCCTTCCCGCACGCCCTGGTCGGGACGGTGACGGCCGGGCACAACTACTTCCGTCAAGTCGGAGCGTCGGTGGGGGCGGCCGTCGTGGGCAGCGTCTTCGCCTCCCGCGTCGTCACCCTGCTCGGCGAGCGGCTGCCGGGCTCCCAGCCGGGCTCGCTCACCCCAGCCATGGTCGCCGACCTGCCCGAGCGCGCCCGGGAGGCTGTGGTGGCGTCCTACACCGAGGCGCTGCCCCCGGTGCTCCTGCTCATCGCACCGCTCGCGCTGCTCGCGGCGGTGCTGCTCGCCTTCATCGTCGAACAGCCGCTCGCGCCCACGCTGGGCAACGCCGCCCCAGGGGTCGACGGTCGACCGCGCCATGGGAGTGAGGCCCCGAGACACCGCCATCCGAGTGCGTGAGGCAGCCCTCACACCTGTCTGTCTACGGCGTTCTCATGCAGGGCCGAGGTCCAGCCATTGCACATCGCACACGCGACCAGAGGCAGAGTGGTGCCGTGACGAACCACGACGCACGCGTGCCGACCGCGCCGACCGACTCCAGGCTCCCGGCCCCTCCACCGCCCTCGACCGGGCCGACCCGGGCCGGCTTCGAGCAGGTTGATGGCGCGGCCGCCGCCCGCGCGAACGCCGCCTGGTGGTCCGCGGAGGCGGGCGCCTACCTGGCCGAGCACGGCGCGTTCCTCGGTGACGCGGACTTCTGCTGGTGCCCGGAGGGCCTGCGCGAGCGGGACGCCCAGCTGCTCGGGAACCCGGGCGCCCTGCGCGCGCGGCGCGTCCTGGAGCTGGGCTGTGGCGCCGCGCAGTGCGCGCGGTGGCTGCGCGGGCAGGGCGTGCCGGTCGTGGCCACCGACGTCGCGCCCGGGATGCTCGCCCTCGCCGTCGAACTTGATGCCCGCACCGGCATCGTGGTGCCCACCGTGCTCGCCGACGCCCGGCGGCTGCCCTTCGCGGACGCGTCCTTCGACGTCGCCTTCACTTCCTTCGGTGCCATCCCCTTCGTGCCCGACGCCGGCCGCGTGCACGCCGAGGTCGCCCGCGTACTGCGCCCCGGGGGACGGTGGGTGTTCTCGGTGACGCATCCGGTGCGGTGGGCCTTCCCTGACAACCCCACCCGCCAGGGGCTGACCGTGGTGCGCTCCTACTTCGACCGCACGCCGTACGTGGAGACCGACGACACCGGCGCGCCCGTCTACGCCGAGTACCACCGCACCCTGGGCGACCACGTGCGCGAGGTCGTCGGTGCCGGCCTCGTGGTCGACGACCTCGTGGAGCCGGAGTGGCCGCCGGACAACAGGGCGGTGTGGGGCGGGTGGGGGCCCGAGCGCGGCGCCCTGCTGCCTGGCACGGCCATCTTCGTCACGCACCGGTCGGGCGGCTGAGCCAGGTCAGGCGGTGACGGTCGCGTGCTGCTCCGCGAGCTCACGGCGCGCCTCCCGGCGCGCCGCCTGGCGGTCCGGGTCGGGCACCGGGGAGGCCAGCAGCAGACGCTGCGTGTACGGGTGCCTCGGCTCCTGGGTGACCTGGCGTGCGTCGCCCTGCTCGACGAGCTGGCCCTCGTACATCACCGCGACGCGGTGGCTGACGTGGCGGACGACGTCGAGGTCGTGCGACACGAACAGGTACGAGACACCCGTCTGCGCCTGGATCTCCAGGAGCAGGTCGAGCACGCGGGCCTGCGTCGAGAGGTCGAGCGCGCTGACCGGCTCGTCGCAGACGATGAGCCGCGGCTTGAGCGCGAGCGCCCGCGCGATGGCGATGCGCTGACGCTGACCACCCGAGAACTCACGCGGCAGGCGGCCCATGGCGTCCAGCGGCATGCCTACGCGGTCGAGGAGCTCCTGCACGCGCCGACGCGCCTGCTGGCCGGAGATCCCCTGGATGCCGAGCGGCTCCGCCAGGATGTCCCCCACCGTCATGGACGGGTTGAGCGACGTGTACGGGTCCTGGAAGACCACCTGCAGGTCCTGGCTCAGCTCACGACGCTGCTTGCGCGACGCGTGGCTGATGTCCTTGCCCTGGAAGGTGATCGTGCCGCCGGTCACGGGCGCCAGGCCCAGGACCGCGCGCCCCAGGGTCGTCTTGCCGGAGCCGGACTCACCCACGAGGCCGAGCGTCTCGCCCTCGGCGATCTCCACGGAGACGCCGTGGAGGACGCGGAACGGCTTGGCGAACAGGCCCTTGCCCGGATACTCGACGACCAGGTCCTCGACCGTGAGGAGGTCCTTGCGGCGGGTCGTCGTCGGGACCGGCGCGTACCCCGCGGTCACGGTGCTACCGCCGCGGTGTCGTCGTCCGTGAGGAGCCGGGTCATGGGTTCCTTCCCTTCCAGCATGGAGGACAGCAGCATCCAGGTGTACGGGTGCTCGGGCGTCCGGAGGATCTCCCGGACGTCGCCGGCCTCGACGATCTTGCCGGCCTGCATGACGAGCACCCGGTCGCAGATGTCGGCCACGACGCCGAAGTTGTGCGTCACGACGATGATGCCCATGCCGAGCCGGGCCTGCAGGTTGCGGAGGACGTCGAGCACCTCCGCCTGGACGGTCACGTCGAGGGCCGTGGTCGGCTCGTCGGCGATGATCAGGTCCGGCTCGCAGGAGATCGCGCCCGCGATGAGCACGCGCTGCGCCATACCGCCCGAGATCTCGTGGGGGTAGGCCGCGAGGGTGCGGTTCGGGTCCGGGATGCCGACGCTCGCGAGCAGGTCGTACGCCCGCTTGCGTGCCTCCTCCTTGGAGATGCCCAGCACCTTGACCATCGGCCGGACCAGCTGGGCGCCGACCGTGAAGGCGGGGTCCAGGTTGCTCATCGGCTCCTGGGGGATGTACGAGATCCGCTTCCCGCGCAGCTGGGTCAGCACCTCCTGGTCGATCTTCCCCTCGCCGGTGCGGACGGTCTGGACGCCGTCGAACACGATGGAGCCGCTCGCGACGATCGCGTTGGCGGGCAGAAGCCCGAGGATCGCGAACGCGGTCTGCGTCTTGCCCGAGCCCGACTCGCCAACGAGGCCGACGACCTCGTTGCGGTCCACGTGGAAGCTCACGCCGTCCACGACCGTCTTGCGCACGCCCCCCGCCTGCGGGTACGCGATCCGCAGGTCCTTCACGGAGAGCAGGTGCGGCTGGGCCGCGGCCTCGGCGGCCTCGACCTCGGCGCGGTGTGACAGCTGGACCGAGGGGGCCGCCTTCGCCGGCTTCTTCTCCTTGATGACCTCGAGGTCCTCGAGCGAGTCGCGCAGGGCGTTGCCGAGGAGGACGAAGCCGCCGATGACGATCGAGATCGCCAGCGTGGGCCACAGAAGGTTCAGCGGCTCGCGGTAGATCGACCGGAAGCCGTCGCTCACCATGACGCCCCAGGTCGGGACGGTCGGGTCACCGAGGCCGAGGAACTCGAGGGCGGACTGGATGGCGATCGCGACGCCGCAGACGCCGGCGGTCTGGATGATGATCGGCGCCCGGACCACGGTGAGCACGTGCCGGCCGATGATGCGCGCGTCGGAGAGGCCCGACACGCGCGCCGCGTCGACGTACAGCTCGTTGCGGACCGACTGGACGGCGGTGCGAGTGAGCCGGAAGTACCCCGGGCTCACGAGCAGTCCGAAGACGATCATCGCGATCCACGTCGAGGGCCCGACGGCCGCGCGCACGGCCAGCAGGACGATGAAGCCCGGGAGAGCCAGCAGGACGTTCGTCGCCCAGCTCGCCAGACCGTCGAACTTGCCGCCGTAGTAGCCGGCGACCAGGCCGGACGGCAGGCCGATCGCAATCGCCACCGCCGCACAGATGGCGGCGGAGACCAGCGTGACGCGGGCACCGAACAGCAGGCGGGACAGGATGTCCCGGCCGGCGCTGTCCGTCCCGAGCGGGTAGTCCCCGCCGGGCGTCAGCAGGACGGTCGAGAGGTTCGCGAACGTAGGGTCGTGCGGGGCGAGCAGCGGGGCGAGGACCGCTGCCAGGACCGTGCCGGCGAGGATGACGATCGCCGTCAGGCCCATGGGGTTCTTGAGAAGACGGCGCCAGGGCGAGGACCGCAGCACGGCGGCTGCCGGCGGGGCCTGCCCCACGGACGCGGTGACCTCCGTCATGAGACACGCACCTTCGGGTTGAGCCATCCGTTCAGGATGTCGACGAGCAGGTTCACGATGATCACGATGATCACCGTGTAGATGACGACCCCCATGACGAGCGGCAGGTCGGACTGCGTGGTCGCGTCGACCGCGAGCTTGCCCATGCCGGGGATCGCGAAGATGCTCTCGATGATCACGACACCACCGAGCAGCCCGATGAACTGCAGGCTCAGGACCGTAAGGCCCGCGGGAGCAGCGGAGCGCAGCACGTGCTTGAAGAGGATCTCCCGCTCGGGGATCCCCCGGCTGCGCAGCGTGCGGACGTAGTCCTGCTCGAGCTGCTTGATGAACGCGCTACGGATCTGCTGCGCGGTGCCGGCTACGCCGTTGATGAGCAGCGCGACGACCGGGAGGGTGAGGGAGCTCACCCACACCCAGGCCCCCGCCCCGGGCCGGATGCGCGAGACGGCGTCGAACCAGCCGAGCTGGACCGCGAAGATCGTCACGAGGAAGACGCCGATGATGAAGCCCGGCAGCGAGCTGCCGAGGACGGCGCCGACCTGGACGACACGGTCGACCCAGCCGCGCCGCACCGCGGCGACCATACCGAGCACCGTCGCGGCGACGGCGATGAGCGTGATTGACGCGAAGACCATGACGAGCGTGATGGGGAGGCGGCTGAGGATCGCCTCGAACACGTCCTGGTTGCTGAACCACGAGCGCCCGAGCTCGCCCTGGACCGCGTTGAGCATCCAGTCGCCCAGCCGGCTGAGGATCGGCTGGTCGAGGCCGAGCTCGGCGGCCTTGAGCGCCACGGCCTCCTCGGTCGCCTGGTCGCCCAGGATGTTGCGGGCGATGTTGCTCGAGCCGATGAAGAGCAGGACGAAGGCCAGCGAGGCCACGACGATCAGGACGACGACCCCCGAGACGAGTCGCCGAGCGATGTGCATGAGCATGAAACAGCTCCTACGGGTGGGGAGGCGGCGCCGGGGGCGGGACAAGACCCGCCCCCGGCTCACGACACGATCGCGCTCAGCCGACCGGGTGGTAGTTGTAGATGGACGGAACGGCCATCTGGACCTGCGGCTCCGGCTGCACGACGTCCGGGTTGTAGAAGTAGATCTGGCTCGGGCGGAACCACGGCGCGAACCACGCCTCCTCGACGAGGAACCGGTTGAGCCCCTTCGCGGCGGCGTCGCCGTCGTCGCCACCGGCACGGATCGCCTCGATCCAGCCCTGCACCTCCGGGGTGCTGGAGTCGAACGGGTTGTACAGCACGTCCGGGAGGATCATCTGCGACACGGCGACCCAGTCCGGGCCCTGGAAGAGGCTGAACCACGCGGCCGCGAACTTGCCCTGGCCGAGCTCGCCCTGGAAGTCGGCGCCGGGGACCGAGGTCAGCGTGACCGTGATGCCGACGTCGGCGAGCTGCTGCTGGACGAAGGTCATGATCGTCTCCGCGCCCGGCGTGAGGACCGGCATCTCGATGGTGAGGCCGTCCTCGTAGCCCGCCTCGGCCAGGAGCGCCTTGGCCCGCTCCGGGTCGTACGTGTAGTACGTGTCGAGCTCGGGGTCGTACCCGGCCGTCTCCGGACCGAACACCTGGCTCGTGATCTCGCCGTTGCCCTGCAGCAGCTCCTGCAGGAGGGCCTCGCGATCGAAGGCGTAGTTGATCGCCTGGCGCACCCGCACGTCGCCGAGAGCCTCGTTCACCTGGCCGGCACGGTCGAGCAGCAGCACGCCCATCCAGTCCGTCGTGTAGTCGAGGCGCTCCAGCCCCGCGCCCTGCGCCTGCTCCATCGTCGGGCCGTCCAGGAGCACCGCGTCGATCTCACCCGAGACGATGGCGTTCACCCGGGCGGTGACATCCGCCAGGAAACGGAGCTCGATGCGGTTCCAGTCCTGCAGGTCCTCGTTCCAGTAGCCGTCCTTCGCGGTGAAGACGTACTGGGAGCCGACGACCGACTCGTCCGGGACCATCTCGTACGGGCCGGTCCCGACCGGCACCCGGTCGACCTCGTCCGTGCCGATGGCGGCAGGCGAACCCATCAGGCCGAGCGCCTGGCTGAGGTAGTACTCGAGCGCGGGGTCCGGACGCGAGAGGTTGATCTCGACCGTGTCCTCGTCGACCGCGGTCACGGACTCGATCGCAGCGGCCTGGGACGCCTGCCGGCCGTTGTCCGCCTTGAAGTGCTCGATGTTCGCCTTCACGGCCTCCGCGTTGAAGGCCTCGCCGTCCGAGAACGTGACGTCGGTGTTCAGCTCAAGGCTCAGCACCGTGTTGTCCTCGTTCGTGTACTCCCACGTCGTGGCGAGCATCGGGGAGAGCGTCCCGTCCGGCTCACGCAGCAGCAGCGTGTCGTACGCCAGCTGGTACGGCTGGAGGGTGTGGCCGACGTGCGCCTGCGCGGGGTCCCACGAGAGCGGCTCCTGGACGATCCCGAGGCGCAGCGTGTCGCCCTTGGCGCCTTGCTGAAGGCCGGGCGTGTCAGAGCTCTCCTCGGGGTCGGCCCCCCCGGACTGGCAGGCGGTGAGGAGGAGAGCACCTGTGGCGACGGCCGCTACCAGAGTGCGTGACTTCATCGTCAATCCTTCGCTTGAGGCCGCGGGGACGGCCGGATCGTGCGAGTACTCCGTTGGCTCGCACGTGTGGACCAGTACGCCAGGGCCCGAGCGGGGGGACAACCGGTTGCCAAAAGTTGCATCTGGTGCACGCCCGATTTATTGGTGTCTGGGCCGGGGCCGTGACCTGCCGTTATGCGATTGTGACCGGAACGCGGTCCACGCGCCCTCCCCAAGGCCCGGACGCCACAGGCGGCCGCCGTCAACGGCGCGGCCGGCACGGCGTGGCACAGGGGCGACGGTCGCCGTCTCCCCCGGTTCGAGCGGTCCCACCCGGTCGAGCCCGTCGTCGGGCCGCGCACGCCGAGCCAGCTCGCGCGCTGTACTCGACCCCGTCCGCGCCGACGGCGTCGATCCAGCCAGCTGCCCTCGGCCAGCCCGCCGGGCGACCCATCCCTGGTCTCCAGCCGGATTCGGCTGGTGACCAAGGATCGCTAGTGGGCGGCGTCGCGCCAGGAGCGGCCCGTGCCGACCGAGACGTCCAGCGGCACCTTCAGGTCCGCCGCACCGCCCATCCGCTCGCGCACGAGCGCCTCGACCCGCTCCCGCTCGCCGGGCGCCACCTCGAGGACGAGCTCGTCGTGCACCTGCAGCAGGATCCGCGAGCGCAGGCCGGCGTCGTCCAGCGCGTTGGCGGTGTCGACCATGGCCACCTTGATGATGTCCGCCGCGGAGCCCTGGATCGGCGCGTTGAGCGCCATCCGCTCGGCCATGTCGCGGCGCTGCCGGTTGTCGCTCGTGAGGTCCGGCAGGTACCGCCGCCGGCCCATGATCGTCTGGGTGTAGCCGGTCCGGCGGGCCTCGTCGACGACGCCGTGGAGGTAGTCGCGGACGCCACCGAACCGCTGGAAGTAGCCCTCCATCAGCGCCTTGGCCTCGGAGACGTCGATCTTGAGCTGGCGGGACAGGCCGAAGGCGCTCAGCCCGTACGCGAGGCCGTAGCTCATCGCCTTGATCTTGCTGCGCTGGGCCGGGGTGACCTGGTCGGTGGGCACGTCGAACACCCGGGACGCGACGAAGGAGTGCAGGTCCTCCCCGGAGCGGAAGGCCTCGATGAGCCCGGCGTCGTCCGACAGGTGCGCCATGATCCGCATCTCGATCTGCGAGTAGTCGGCCGTGAGCAGGCACTCGTAGCCCTCCCCCACGACGAACCCCTCGCGCACGCGCAGGCCGTCCTCGGTGCGCACCGGGATGTTCTGCAGGTTCGGGTCGGTCGAGCTCAGCCGGCCGGTCGCGGCGATGGTCTGGTGGAACGTGGTGTGGATGCGCCCGTCGGCGGAGACCGCGCGCAGCAGGCCCTCGGCGGTCTGGCGCAGCCGGATCTGGTCGCGGTGCTCCAGCAGGTGCTGGAGGAACGGGTGCTCCGTCTTGGCGTACAGGTCCGCCAGGGCGTCGGCGTCGGTGGTGTAGCCCGTCTTGGTCTTCTTGGTCCTGGGCATGTCCAGCTCGCTGAACAGCACCTCCTGCAGCTGCTTGGGGCTCGAGAGGTTCACCTCGTGCCCGATGGCCTCGAAGGCCAGCGACGCCGCCCGCTCGACGGCGTGGTCGAAGCCCGCCTGCAGCTCGCGCAGGTTCGCCACGTCGGCCGCGATGCCGGCCTTCTCCATCCGCTCCAGCACGCGCTGGACCGGCAGCTCCAGCCCGCCCAAGAGCTCGCCCGCGCCGCGGTCGGCCAGCTCGGCCTGGAGCACGCCGGCCAGCTCCACCACCGCGCTGGCACGGACGCCGCCGCGGGTGTCGGCGCTCTCGCCCTCGAGGCTGAGCACGCCCTGCCCGTCGCTCTCGTCGTCGTCGCGCAGCTCGCGCTTGAGGTGGCGCACGCTGAGGTCCGGCAGGGCGTACCGGCGCTGGTCCGGGTAGCACAGGTAGGCGGCGAGCGCCGTGTCGAAGGTGACCCCCTCCAGCCGCAGGCCCCGCCCGTCCAGGGCGTGCCAGGCGTTCTTCGCCTCGTGCAGCGCCTTGGCGGCGTCCGGGTCGGCGAGCCAGGCGGCGAGGGCCGACTCGTCCTCCTCGCCGAGCGCGGTCAGGTCCATGGACACCGCGTGCCCCTCGTCGTCCGCGACCGCGAGCGCCCACGCGTCGCCGGTGCCCTGCACGGCCGTGCCGGTCACGTCCACCCCGAGGAGCCGGCCGCGCCGGGCGTCGAGCCAGGCCAGCAGGCCGCCGCCGAGCCCGGCGACGTCCACCACCTCGACCTCGATGCCCTCCTCGGGCGCCGGGGCCTCCTCGGGCAGGGTCTCGAAGAGCCGCTGGCGGAGGGTGTCGAACTCGAGCGCGTCGAAGACCCGGTGGATCTCCTCGCGGTCCAGCGGGCGGCGGGCGAGGTCGTCCACGCCCACGGAGAGCTCGAGATCGGTCAGCAGGCGGTTCAGCCGCCGGTTGCGGAGCACCTGGTCGAGGTTGTCGCGCAGGCTCTGGCCGGCCTTGCCACCGATCAGGTCGGCGTTCGCGACGACGTTGTCCAGGCCGTCGTACTGGTTGACCCACTTCGCCGCGGTCTTCGGCCCCACCCCGGGCACGCCGGGCAGGTTGTCGCTGGTCTCCCCCACCAGCGCCGCGAGGTCGGGGTACCGCGCCGGGCCGACGCCGTACTTCTCCAGCACCGCCTCGGGGGTCATGCGGGTCAGCGTCGAGACGCCCCGGATCGGGTACAGCACGGTCACCTGCTCGTCGACGAGCTGGAACGTGTCACGGTCGCCGGAGCAGATGAGCACCTCCAGCCCGGCGGACGACGCCTGGGTGGACAGCGTGGCGAGGATGTCGTCGGCCTCGTAGTTCTCCTTCTCCAGGACCGGCACGTTCATAGCGTGCAGGATCTCCTGGATCAGCGGCACCTGGCCCTTGAACGGCTGCGGCGTGGCGTCGCGGGTGCCCTTGTACTCCGCGTACTCCTCGGTGCGGAAGGTCTGGTCGGAGACGTCGAAGGCCACCGCGAGGTGGGTCGGCTGCTCCTCGGCGAGGAGCTTGATGAGCATGGAGAGGAACCCGTACACCGCGTTCGTGACCTGACCGGTCCTGGTGGAGAAGTTCTCCACGGGCAGGGCGTAGAAGGCGCGGAAGGCCATCGAGTGGCCGTCGATCAGGAGGAGACGCGGGGGCTGGGTCACGGGGACACCCTAAGTTGCCCCGCCCACAACGGCGAAGACGGCGGAGCCGGCGGCGTGCGGCCTCGCCCGCACGCCCCGTAGCGGGCATCATCGACGTCGCCGACGTCGCCCGTCGCGAGAGCGACGTCGCCGGCGTCCGTCCACGCTCGACGGGCGCGCCGTGACCGGTCCAGCTCCGGGGAGGAACCCCATGTCGCCGCAGGGATCACAGGGCCCACGGGTCCGGCAGCTCCGGCTCGTCGTCGAGGCCGAGGACTACGACGCGGCACTGACGTTCTTCCGGGACGTGCTGGGCATGCCCGAGGAGCTCGCCTACCGCGGCGACGACGACGAGCGCGTCGCGATCCTGGACGCCGGCCGCGCCACGCTGGAGCTGGCGAACCCGCTGCACCGCCGCGTGGTGGACCAGCTCGAGACCGGGTCTGGCGAGGGCCCGGCCATCCGGCTCGCCCTCGAGGTGGACGACGCCGCGACGGTGACGGCCGACCTGCTGCGCGCGGGCGCCGCCGGGATCGCCCCGCCCACGCCGACGCCGTGGCGGTCGCTGAACGCGCGCGTGGCCGGGCCGGCCGGCCTGACCGTGACGGTCTTCCAGGAGCTGGAGACTACCGCGGAGCGCCGCCGGCGCGAGGGGTCCGGCACCGACCCGGGACCGGGAGACCCGGCCCAGGCCTGAGATGCTAGGCACATGATCGACACGGACCTCCTCCACACCCTCCAGGGCGCCCTGCACGGCACCCTCGCCGAGCGCCTGGGCATCGAGCTGGTCGAGACGGTGCCCGGCAGGGTGGTCGCCCGCATGCCCGTTGCCGGCAACACCCAGCCGTTCGGGCTGCTGCACGGCGGCGCGTCCGCCGCGCTCGCCGAGACCGCCGGCTCCATGGCCGCGACCATCCACGCCGGCCCGGACCGCGTGCCCCTGGGCACGGAGCTCAACGCCACGCACCACCGCAGCGCGACCGCCGGGTGGGTCACCGCGACGGCGACGGCGCTGCACGAGGGCCGCCGCACGGCGAGCTACGAGATCGTCATCGTCGACGACGACGGGCGACGCGTCTGCACGGCGCGCCTGACCTGCATGCTGCTCGAGGCGCGCACGGGCTGACGAGGGTCACGCCCCGATAACGAAGCCGTAAAGGTGTGGCGACGGTCACACTCTGGCAACCTTTCGTCCTCTAGGCTCAGGACCACTCCGGCGCCCCGTGAGGCCGCGGGTGCGACGAGCAGCCGAAAGGACGGAGGCTCCCGGTGACATCCGGTGCCACCCCCGCCCGCGCCCGGCGCGGCGCGACAGCGGTCCTCGTGGCGGCGCTCGCCGCCGCGCTCCTCGTCCTCGCGCCCTGGGCTGCCGGCCCGGCCGGGGCGGCAGCCCAGGGGGCCTGCACGCCAGGTGAGGCCACGGCGTGCCTGGGCGGCACGATTCGGACCGCCGCCGGGCAGCCCGCCGTCGGCGTGGTCCTGACGGTGGAGGGTCCGGGCGGCACGGTGCGGGCGACGACCGACGACGCCGGACGGTGGGCCGCCGCAATGACCGCCGCCGGGGAGTACACCGTGACCCTGGACGAGGCGACCCTGCCCGCCGGGGAGAGGCTCCGGGACCCGGCCAACAACCCGCGCACCGTGACGGTGGAGCTGGGCAGCAGCGCGGGCGCCCTGTTCCCGCTGGGGGCGCCGACGGGGGCGGCGCCGTCGCCGGCCGGCACCACCCCCGCGGGGGAGGGCACCGGCGCGGACGCCGGCGGTGCGGAGCCGGAGGCGGGTGGCGGGGAGGCGGTGGTGTCCGCCGAGAGCGCCGCCGCGGCCGGCGCGTCCACCGGCGAGCGCGTGGCCCAGCTCGTCGTCAGCGGCCTGATTTTCGGGCTGTTGCTGGCGCTCGCGTCCGTCGGCCTGTCCCTCATCTACGGCACCACCGGGCTGAGCAACTTCGCCCACGGCGAGCAGGTGACCCTGGGCGCGCTGCTGGCATACCTCTTCGCCCAGCCCATGGGACTGTCGCTGCCCGTCGCGGGGGGCCTCGCCGTCGTCGCCGGCCTCGTCTCGGGCTACCTGCAGGACCGCGCGATCTGGGGGCCGCTGCGCCGGCGGGGGATCGGCCTGACCCAGCAGATCATCGTCACCATCGGCCTCGCCCTGGCGCTGCAGTACGCCTTCAACCTCTTCGCCGGCGGCGGCGTGCTCCGCATCGTCACCTCCAACCCGCAGATCGTCGAGCTGGGACCGGTCCGGCTGACGCTGCAGTCCGCCGTCTCGGTGGTCATCGCGAGCCTCGTGCTGATCGGCGTCGCGTACTTCCTCACCGGCACCCGGGTGGGCCGGGCCACCCGGGCGGTGTCGGACAACGCCGCGCTCGCCGCCGCGTCGGGCATCGGCGTGGACCGGATCATCCGGCTGGTGTGGACGGCCGGGACCGGCCTGGCCGCGCTGGGCGGGGTGCTGCTCGGCCTGTACCTGAGCGCCACCCGCTGGAACATGGGCACCGCCCTGCTCCTGCTGATGTTCGCCGCCGTGACGCTCGGTGGCCTGGGCACCGCGTTCGGCGCGCTGGTCGGCTCCCTCGTCATCGGCCTCGTCGTCGAGCTGTCGACGCTGTTCATCCCGAGCGACATGCGGTACGCCGCGGCGCTGGTGATCCTCATCCTCGTGCTGCTGCTGCGGCCGCAGGGCATCCTCGGCCGGGCCGAGCGCGTGGGTTAGCGGAAGGGCTCACATGGACTTGTCGAACCTGCTCACGAACGTCGCCGGGGAGCTCTTCGCGCCCACGACCGCCGCGTTCGCGCTGGCCGCCATCGGCCTGAACGTGCACTTCGGCCTGACCGGGCTGCTCAACATGGGCCAGGCGGGGTTCATGCTGCTGGGCGCCTACGGCTTCGCGATCTCCACCATCGCGGGCTGGCCCCTGTGGGCCGCGGTCGCCGTGGCGATCGCCTGCGCCGTCGTCTTCGCCGTCATCCTTGGCGTCCCCACGCTCAAGCTGCGCGGGGACTACCTGGCCATCGTGACCATCGCGGCCGCGGAGATCGTGCGCCTGGTGGGGCGGTCAACGGCGCTCACGGACCTGACCGGCGCCTCCAACGGCCTGCTCGGCAACTCCTTCAAGCACACCTTCTCCGGCGCCTCCCCCTTCCCCGACGGCAACTTCACCCTCGGGCCCTTCACCTACGCCCTCAACACCTCCAACAGCTGGTGGTTGCGCCTCGTCGCCTGGGCGCTGGTCGCGCTGGCCTGCCTGCTGGTGTGGCGGCTCATGAAGAGCCCCTGGGGCCGGGTGCTCAAGGGCATCCGCGAGGACGAGGACGCGGTACGCGCGCTGGGCAAGAACGTCTTCTCCTACAAGATGCAGGCCCTCGTGCTCGGCGGCGTGCTGGGCGCGCTGGCCGGGATCCTGTTCGTGCTGCCACGCGCGGTGCAGCCGGACGCGCTGGGCCGGCCCACCACCTTCTGGGTGTGGACCATCCTGCTGCTGGGCGGCGCCGCCACGGTCTTCGGGCCCATCCTCGGCTCGATGATCTTCTGGGCCAGCCTCATGCTCATCAAGTCCGTCATGCGGGTGGCCGTCCCGCCAGAAGTCATGACGGTGGGTGAGATCGAGGCCTTCGGCTGGATCGTCGTCGGCGTGACGCTAATGCTGCTCATCATCTTCCGGCCGCAAGGCATCATGGGCGACAAGAAGGAGCTGGCGATCGATGCCCGTTGACACCACGCCCGCCGCGGGGGTCGCGCCTGCCCCGCGCCTCGAGAACGCCGAGCACCTGCCCGGCGCGGCAAAGGCCGACCCGATCCTCGTGGCCGACGACGTCACCCGCAGCTTCGGCGGCATCAAGGCCGTCGACGTCGCACACCTGGAGATCCCGCGCCACGCCATCACGGCCCTCATCGGGCCCAACGGTGCCGGCAAGACCACCCTCTTCAACCTGCTCACCGGCTTCGACAAGGCCGAATCCGGGCGCTGGACGTTCGACGGGCAGCCCGCCGACAAGCTCAGCGCCGCCCGGGCCGCCCGCGCGGGCATGGTCCGCACCTTCCAGCTCACCAAGGCCCTCAACCGCATGACCGTCCTGGAGAACATGCGGCTGGGCGCGACCGGGCAGCAGGGCGAGCGGTTCGCCACCGCGCTGGTGCCCGCGCTGTGGCGGCGGCGCGAGCAGGAGATCACCGACAAGGCGATGACCCTGCTCGAGCGCTTCAAGCTCGACGCCAAGAAGGACGACTACGCGGGCAGTCTGTCGGGCGGCCAGCGCAAGCTCCTCGAGATGGCGCGGGCCCTCATGACCGACCCCAGGATGCTCATGCTCGACGAGCCCATGGCGGGCGTGAACCCCGCCCTGAAACAGTCCCTGCTCGGTCACATCAAGCAGCTTCGCGACGAGGGCATGACGGTCCTGTTCATCGAGCACGACATGCACATGGTCCGCCACGTCTCGGACTGGGTCGTCGTCATGTCGGAGGGCCGCATCGTCGCGGAGGGGCCCGCCCACACGGTCATGCACGAGCAGGCGGTCGTCGACGCCTACCTCGGCGCGCACCACGACACCGACCTCGGCGCCGACGCGCTGCTCGAAGACTGAGGAGGCACCCCGATGAGCACCACGGTCAGCCAGACCGACCCGCACGCGGGCGCCCCGGCCGGCGAGCCGCTGCTCCTCGCCGACGACCTCGTCGCCGGCTACCTGCCGGGCGTGAACATCCTGCGCGGCTGCAGCCTCGCGCTGCACCCCGGCGAGCTGGTCGGCATCATCGGGCCCAACGGCGCGGGCAAGTCCACGCTGCTCAAGGCGCTGTTCGGGCTCGTCACCGTGCGCTCCGGCACCGTGACGCTCGGCGGCGAGGACATCACGAACCACCGCGCGGACTCCCTCGTGCGGCGAGGCATCGGCTTCGTGCCGCAGAACAACAACGTCTTCCCGAGCCTGACGATCGAGGAGAACCTGCAGATGGGGATTTTCCAGTCCCCCAGGCGGTTCGCGGAGCGGTTCGAGGCGATCGTGGAGATCTTTCCCACCCTCGGCGACCGCCGGAAGCAGCGGGCCGGCTCGCTCTCGGGGGGCGAGCGGCAGATGGTCGCCATGGGCCGGGCGCTCATGATGGACCCCGAGGTGCTGCTGCTCGACGAGCCCTCGGCGGGCCTGTCCCCCGTGCGGCAGGACGAGACGTTCATCCGCACCCGCAAGATCAACAGGTCCGGAGTGTCCATCGTCATCGTGGAGCAGAACGCCCGCCGCTGCCTGCAGATCTGCCACCGCGCCTACGTGCTGGACCAGGGCGCCAACGCGTACTCCGGGCGCGGCCGCGACCTGATGGACGACCCCAAGGTCGTCCAGCTCTATCTCGGCACGCTCGCGGCCGACGTCGAGAAGGCCGACGCCGACCGCGCCGGCTCCGCGCCGGCGTCGCCGGCCTGACGCGGCGCGCGCGGGCGGGACCGCCGCGCCGTCCACCAACCGCGACGGCCGGTGGAGGCCTCCGCACCGCCGTCGCGGGCGGCCCGGCGGGCTCACAGCCGCCGGGCCGTCCGGCGTCACGGCATCGGAGTGGGTCGCTACTTGACCTCGCCGTACTCGACCCGCTGGAACGAGTTGTTGTTCTCGCCGTCGAAGCGGTAGATGCCGATGTTGGCCGCCGACGGGTCGTTGTCCTCGTTGAACGGTCCGATCCCGGAGACCGCCTCGTAGTCGATCTGCTCGCCGTCCCCCAGCAGCTGGGCGCACTCCTCGAGCCCGGTGCACTTCGTGCCGCCCTCGGCGCCGGAGACCGCGGCCAGGTTCTCCTGGATGGTCGGCCCGTCCACGCCGCCGCCACGGACGGCAGCCAGCGCGACGAGCATCGTCGCGTCGTAGGACTCCGCCGCGTAGTTGAAGTCCTTCAGGTCCGGATCGATCTCCCGGAGGCGGTTGCGGAACTCCTCGCTCGGGAACACACCGGGCTGGGTGCCCTGCGCGCCCTCGAGGGTCCCGGGGTCGAAGTCATCGCCGAAGTTCTGCAGGTTGCCGTCGACGAAGTATGCCTTCGACATGTCGAAGCCCTGGTTGACGAGCTCCTGGATGATCAGCGGCGTCTGCGTCGTGAAGGCGATGATCGCGATCGCGTCGGGCTGGGTCGCGAGCGCGTTGCCCACGATGGTGGAGAAGTTCTGCTCGGTGGGGTCGAACTCCTGGCCGGGGTTGCCGTAGGTGACCGTGCCGCCGGCCTCCTCGACCGTGCTCTTGACCACGTCCCGCAGGCCCGTGCCGTAGTCCTCGTTGAACACGAGGATGCCGAGGTTCGCGTTGCCGTCACTGACGATCAGGTTGCCCAGCACGTCGCCCTGGACCGTGTCCGGCGGCGCGGTGCGGAAGAAGAAGGGGCTGTAGCCGGACAGGGTGGCCGAGGTGTTGGCGGGAGAGACCATGAGGGTCTCCGACCCCACCACGTCATCGATGACGTTCAGCGTCACCTGCGACGAGGCCGCGCCGATGATGGCCGACACGCCCTCGCTGAGCAGCTCCGTGACGGACTGGGTGGCGACCTGGGCGTTGTCCGCGTCCGAGGAGTCCTTGTGCGAGACCCTCACGTCCGAGCCGAGGACGCCGCCGGCCTCGTTGATCTCCTGCACGGCCAGATCGACGCCGGCGATCTCCGGCGGGCCGAGCTGGGACAGCGAACCGGTCTGCGGCAGCAGGGTGCCCAGCAGCAACCCCTCGCCACCCGCCTGGCCGGCACCCGCCGCGCCGCCTCCCTCGCCGCCGTCCTCCGCCGCCCCGCACGCGCCAAGGATCAGGGCCGCCGCGGCGGCGAGAGCCAGCGGCCTGAGCGCTGTCTTCCTGCGAATCATGCCTTCTCCTTCGTCCGGTCGGGTCGGCGGCACGCCGGATCATCGGCCGGGTGCGCCGTCCCTGCGCGCCAACGTATTGGCTACACGTGTCCATGTCCCGGCGATTACGCGCCCAGCGCGTAACAAAAAGGTCACGATTGTGACGTGAGTCACGTTCGGCTGGTTCGAGTCCGTAGCGGGGCCTTGGGACGAGGTCAGACCGCCTGCCGCAGCCGGAAGGAGCAGGCGGCCTGGCAACACATGGCCAGCGCCCGCCGTGGATCAACCGACGAGGCGGTGCTCGCGCGGACGACGGTCAGAAGTCACCGCTGGCCCGCGCCGGCAGCGATTCTCGGGTGCCGCCATGGCTGCGGCGGCGCCGGACCCGCGTCCGGCGCGCTCGCCAGCCCAGCCCCGCCGAGCGACGCCGAGACCAGCTCCCGCTACTTCGAGCCGACCTGCTCGATGACGGCGTCCGCGACCTCGCGCATGGTCAGCCGGCGGTCCATGGACGTCTTCTGGATCCACCGGAACGCCTCCGGCTCGGTCAGCCCCATCTTCGTCATGAGCAGGCCCTTGGCCCGGTCCACCCGCTTGCGGGTCTCGAACTGCTCGGCCAGGGACGCGACCTCGGCCTCGAGGGAGGTGATCTCCTGGTGGCGGGAGATGGCGATCTCGACCGCCGGCAGCAGGTCGGCCGGGGTGAACGGCTTGACGACGTACGCCATCGCCCCGGCGTCGCGCGCGCGCTCCACGAGCTCCTTCTGGGAGAAGGCCGTGAGCATGACGACGGCGCAGGTGCGGTTGCCGATGATGCGCTCGGCGGCCGTGATGCCGTCCATGACCGGCATCTTCACGTCCATCACGACGACGTCCGGCTCGAGCTCGGTGGCCAGGCGCACGGCCTGCTCGCCGTCCGCCGCCTCCCCGACGACCTCGAACCCGGCCTCGGTCAGGCTCTCGACGATGTCGAGACGGATGAGCGTCTCGTCCTCGGCGACCACGATGCGGCGCCGGGCCGTGGGCTCCTCGGAGACGCCGGCCTCGGGTCCGGGCAGTTCGATGGCCTCCGCGGTCGCGTCGGTGGTCGCGGCATCGTTCTGCTTCTTCGTCGTCACGGCGGCAAGCCTATAGCGCGCCCAGGGCACGAGCAGCCTGCGGCATGGGTGATCAGCGCAACACGGGGCCCGCGGCCGCGGCCGGAGCCGCCGGGCACCTCGGGCCGCCGCCCCGGGGGCGGGGGGCGGGGGCGGACACGCCCGGCGCGGCGGGCCGCCCGCCCGGCGGGCCGCCCGGACCGGCATGGTGCTCCCGGCGGGACTCGAACCCGCACGCCTCTCGGCGCCGCATTTTGAGTGCGGTGTGTCTGCCAGTTCCACCACAGGAGCTCTGGGGCGGGGATCAGGCTATCGCGGCCGGCGATGGTCGCCGACCACCGTCCGCCCTCGCCGCGCGGCGCGTCCGGAACGGGCCCCGCCGTCCGGTGCGCCGCGGGGACGGCGACGGCCGGCCCCCTTCCGGGGCCGGCCGTCTCGTGCGCGTGGCGGATCAGGCCCTGGTGTAGGTCTCGCCGATCTTGTGCACGCGGATGGAGTTGGTGGAGCCGACCTTGCCCGGGGGCATGCCGGCGACGATGACCACCCGGTCGCCCTCGTCCGCCAGACCGGTGGTCTGCAGGATCTGGTCCACCTGGTTGACCATGTCGTCCGTGTGGCTCACCTCGGGCACCGTGTAGGTCTGCACGCCCCAGCTCAGCGCAAGGCGGTTGCGCACGTTGGTGTCCGGCGTGAAGGCGAGCAGCGGGATCGCCGAGCGCAGGCGGGACATGCGGCGGGCCGAGTCGCCGGACTGGGTGAACGTCACGAGGTACTTGACCTCGAGCATCTCGCCGATCTCGGAGGCCGCCTTGGTGATCACGCCGCCGCGGGTGTGCGGGCTGGAGCCGAGCGGGGCGATGCGCTCGCCGCCGTTCTCCTCGGTGTTCTCCACGATGCGGGCCATCGTCCGCACCGTCTCGATCGGGAAGTCACCCACGGAGGTCTCGCCGGAGAGCATGACCGCGTCGGCGCCGTCGAGGATGGCGTTGGCGACGTCGGAGGCCTCGGCGCGGGTCGGACGGGGGTTGCTGATCATGGACTCGAGCATCTGCGTGGCCACGATGACCGGCTTGGCGTTGCGGCGGGCGAGCTCGATGGCGCGCTTCTGGACCAGCGGGACCTGCTCCAGCGGCAGCTCCACCCCCAGGTCGCCGCGGGCGACCATGATGCCGTCGAAGGCGTCGACGATCTCGACGAGGTTCTCCACGGCCTGGGGCTTCTCGACCTTGGCGATGACCGGCACGCGGCGGCCGACCTCGTCCATGATCGCGTGGACGTCCTCGATGTCGGACGCCGAGCGCACGAAGGACAGGGCGATGACGTCGGCGCCGACGTTGAGGGCCCAGCGCAGGTCCTCCTTGTCCTTCTCGGACAGGGCGGGCACGGAGACGGCGACGCCGGGCAGGTTCAGGCCCTTGTGGTTCGACACCGGGCCAGGCACCTCGACCCGGGTGATGACACGCGGGCCGTCGACCTCCAGGACGCGCACGGCGACCTTGCCGTCGTCGATGAGGATGCGGTCACCGGGCTGGCAGTCGCCGGTCAGCCCCTTGTAGGTGGTGGAGGCGAGCTCCCTGGTCCCGGCGACGTCCTCCGTCGTGATGGTGAAGGTGTCGCCCTCCTTGAGCTGCTCCTTGCCGTTGGCGAAGTTGCCGAGGCGGATCTTCGGGCCCTGCAGGTCCACCAGGACGGCGACGGCGCGGCCGGAGGCCTGCGCGGCGGCGCGCACGTTCCGGTACACCGCCTCGTGCTCCTCGACCGCGCCGTGGGAACGGTTGATCCGGGCGACGTCCATGCCGGCGTCGACCAGCTCCTGGACTCGCTCGGGGGACTCTGTGGCGGGGCCGAGGGTGCACACGATCTTCGCTCTACGCATGGGCCCCAGCCTAGGGCCTGACCGTCCGGTGCTGCCTTGGCCAAGGTCCCCGTGCCACCCGTTGCACGACGGCCCGGCGGGTCCCCCCGCAGGGGACCGCCGGGCCGTCGTCGCGGGCGCCTCCGGCTACGCGGAGACGGACACCGTGGAGGGCAGGATCGGTGCGGGAAGCTCGGTCTCGCCTCGCAGATAGGCGTCCACCGCGGAGGCCGCGGAGCGCCCCTCGGCGATGGCCCAGACGATGAGCGACTGGCCGCGGCCGGCGTCCCCGGCGACGTACACCCCGGGGGTCGACGTGGCGAAACTCTCATCGCGCACGATGCGCCCGCGCGCGTCCAGCTCGAGCCCGAGCTGCTCGACCAGCCCGCCCGCCGGCACCCCGGTGAACCCGAGGGCCAGCAGCACGAGCTGCGCCGGGATGATCCGCTCGGTGCCCTCGATCGGGACCGTCCGGCCGGAGGTGCGGTCGACGTCCACGAGCCGCAGGTGGGTGACCTGCCCCTCGCCGGCGGAGCCGTCGGAGAGCAGCTCGACCGTGGAGCTGGCGTAGACCCGCTCACCGTTCTCCTCGTGCGAGGTGGAGGTGCGGAACACCTTGGGGTAGGTGGGCCACGGCTGGTTCTCCGGCCGCTCCTCCCCCGGCACCGGGTTGATGTCGATCTGGACGACGGAGCGGGCCCCCTGGCGGGTCGCGGTGCCCAGGCAGTCCGAGCCGGTGTCCCCGCCGCCGATGATGACGACGTCCTTGCCGGTGGCGAGGATCTGGCCGGGTACCTCCTGGCCGTCGACGACCCGGTTGGCCTGCACCAGGTAGTCCATCGCGTAGTGGATGCCGCCGAGGTCCCGGCCGGGCACGTCCAGCTCGCGCGGGAGGGTCGAGCCCATCGCGAGGATCACGGCGTCGTAGCGCTCGAGCAGGTCGGTGCCGGAGAGGGAGCCCTCGCCGGTGCCGCCGACGTCCACGCCGGGCCGGAAGCGGGTGCCCTCGGCCTCCATCTGCGCGAGGCGGCGCGTGACCTGCTCCTTCTCCATCTTGAAGTCGGGGATGCCGTAGGTGAGCAGGCCGCCGATCTTGTCGTCCCGCTCGTACACCGCGACGGTGTGCCCGGCGCGGGTGAGCTGCTGGGCGGCGGCCAGCCCGGCGGGGCCGGAGCCGATCACGGCGACGGTGAAGCCGGTGAGCCGCTCGGGCACCTGCGGGCCCACCAGGTCGCGGTCGAACGCGTTGTCGATGATGGACTGCTCGATGTTCTTGATCGTCACCGCCGGCTGGTTGATGCCCAGCACGCACGCCGTCTCGCAGGGGGCCGGGCACAGCCGGCCGGTCCACTCCGGGAAATTGTTCGTGGCGTGCAGCCGCTCGATGGCGCCAGCCCAGTCCTCCTGGCGGGTCAGGTCGTTCCACTCCGGGATGAGGTTGCCCAGCGGGCAGCCGTTGTGGCAGAACGGCACGCCGCAGTCCATGCACCGGGTGGCCTGGCGCACCAGCGCCGGGGCGTCCTCCGCGCGGCGCTCGTACACCTCGCGGAAGTCCATGATCCGCACCGGCACGGGCCGGCGGCGCGGGAGCTCCCGCTCGCGATACCTCAGAAAGCCCTGCGGGTCAGCCACGGCTTGCCTCCATGATGTTCGCCCACACGTCCGGCGAGCTCGGGTCCAGGCCGTCCTCCGCCGCCTTGACGAGCGTGGCGGAGACGGCGGCGTACTGACGCGGCAGCACCTTGGTGATGCGCGCGTCGAGGGTGTCCAGGTCGGCCAGCAGGGCCGCGGCCACCGGGGAGTCGGTGAGCTCGGCGTGCCGGCGCAGCAGGTCGACGACGATCGCGTGGTCCTCGGGGTCGGGCGGCCCCAGGATCAGGTCGCCGCCGGCCAGTGCCGGGGCGTTGACCTGCGCGGTGTCCAGGTCGAGCACGTAGGCGGTGCCGCCGGACATGCCCGCGCCCAGGTTGCGGCCGGTGGGGCCGAGGACGAGGAGCGTGCCGCCGGTCATGTACTCGGCGGCGTGGTCGCCCACGCCCTCGACCACCGCCGTCGCGCCGGAGTTGCGCACCGCGAAGCGCTCCCCCGCGCGGCCGCGCAGGTAGAGCTCGCCCGAGGTGGCACCGTAGGCGATGACGTTGCCGGCGATGACGTTGTCCTCCGCCGGGAACAGCGACCGCTCGTCCGGGCGCACCACGATCCGGCCGCCGGAGAGGGACTTGCCCACGTAGTCGTTGGCGTCGCCGACCAGGCGGAGGGTCACCCCGCGCGGCAGCACCGCGCCGAAGGACTGGCCCGCCGAGCCGCGGAGGGTGACGTCGATCGTGCCGTCCGGCAGGCCCTCGGCGCCGTGCCGCTTGGTGACCTCGTGGCCGAGCATGGTCCCGACGGTGCGGTTGACGTTGCGCACCGGCAGGTCGATGGTGACCCGCTCCCCGCGGTCCAGCGCGGGCCGGGCCAGCTCGATGAGCCTGTTGTCGAGCGCCTTGTCGAGCCCGTGGTCCTGGCCGCGCACGTGCCGCAGGGCGGAGCCCTCCTTGGGCTCCACCGGGGTGAGCAGCGGCGTGAGGTCCAGCCCGGAGGCCTTCCAGTGCTCCACCGCCTCCGCGGCGTCGAGCAGGTCCACGCGGCCCACGGCCTCGTCGATCGAGCGCAGCCCCAGGGCGGCGAGCAGCTCGCGCACCTCCTGGGCGATGAACTCGAAGAACGCCACCACGTGCTCGGCCTTGCCGGTGAAGCGGGCCCGCAGCTCGGGGTTCTGCGTCGCCACGCCCACCGGGCAGGTGTCCAGGTGGCACACGCGCATCATGATGCAGCCCTCGACCACCAGCGGGGCGGTGGAGAAGCCGAACTCCTCGGCGCCCAGCAGCGCGGCCACGATGACGTCGCGGCCGGTCTTCATCTGCCCGTCGGCCTGGACGACGATCCGGTCGCGCAGGTCGTTGAGCACCAGGGTCTGCTGGGTCTCCGCGAGCCCGATCTCCCACGGCGCCCCGGCGTGCTTCAGGGAGGTCAGCGGGGCCGCGCCCGTGCCGCCGTCGTGCCCGGAGATGAGCACGACGTCGGAGTGGGCCTTGGCCACGCCGGCCGCCACGGTGCCCACGCCGATCTCGCTGACGAGCTTGGTGTGGATCCGCGCCGAGGGATTGGCGTTCTTCAGGTCGTGGATCAGCTGCGCCAGGTCCTCGATCGAGTAGATGTCGTGGTGCGGCGGCGGGGAGATCAGCCCCACGCCGGGGGTGGAGTGCCGGGTGGAGGCGACCCACGGGTAGACCTTGTGGGCGGGCAGCTGGCCGCCCTCGCCGGGCTTGGCGCCCTGGGCGATCTTGATCTGGATGTCGTCGGCGTTGGTCAGGTAGTCGGCCGTCACGCCGAACCGGCCGGAGGCGACCTGCTTGATCGCCGAGCGGCGCCGCGGGTCGTGCAGGCGGTCGGCGTCCTCCCCGCCCTCGCCGGTGTTGGACTTCCCGCCCAGGATGTTCATGGCGATCGCGAGGGTCTCGTGCGCCTCGGCGGAGATGGAGCCGTAGCTCATCGCGCCGGTGGAGAACCGCTTGACGATCTCGCTGACCGGCTCGACCTCGTCGAGCGGGACCGGGGTGGGCGCCTCCTTGAGCCGCAGCAGGCCGCGCAGCGTCATCAGCCGCTGGGACTGGTTGTTCACGCCCTCGGTGTACTTGCGGAAGATGTCCATCCGGCGCGTGCGTGTGGAGTGCTGCAGCCGGAAGATCGTCTCGGGGTCGAAGAGGTGCGGCTCACCCTCGCGGCGCCACTGGTACTCCCCGCCCATGCGCAGCGTGCGGTGGGCCGGTGAGATGCCCGAGCGGGGGTAGGCGGTGGCGTGCCGGGCGGCGACCTCGGCGGCGATGACGTCCAGGCCGACGCCTCCCAGCGGGCTGGGGGTGCCGGTGAAGTACTCCTCGACCAGGTCCTCGGACAGGCCGATGGCCTCGAAGACCTGCGCGCCGCGGTAGGAGGCGACGGTGGAGATGCCCATCTTGGACATCACCTTCAGCACGCCCTTGCCGAGGGCCTTGATGACGTTCTTGACGGCGCCCTCCGGGCTCACGCCCGTGACGATGCCCGAGCGCACCAGGTGCTCGACGCTCTCCATGGCCAGGTAGGGGTTCACCGCGGCCGCGCCGTAGCCGATGAGCAGCGCGACGTGGTGCACCTCCCGCACGTCGCCGGCCTCGACCAGCAGGGAGATCTTGGTGCGCGTGCGGCGGCGCAGGGTGTGGTGGTGCACCGCCGAGGTCAGCAGGAGCGACGGGATGGGCGCCAGCTCGGCGGTGGAGTCGCGGTCGGACAGGACGATGAAGCTGACGCCCCGGTCGATCGCGGCGTCGACCTCCGCGAAGATTTCGTCCAGCCGCTCCTTCAGCGCCGCGCCGCCGCCGGAGACCCGGTACAGGCCGGAGATGGCCACGGCCGAGAAGTTGTGGCCCTTGCGCGGCGTCCGGGCGACGTGCTTGACCTTCGCGAGCTCGTCGTTGTCCATCGTCGGGAAGGGCACGACCAGCTTGCGGGCGTGCTCGGGGCTGTCCTCGAGCAGGTTGGGCTCGGGACCGATGGCGCCGCCCAGCGCGGTGACCAGCTCCTCCCGGATCGCGTCCAGCGGCGGGTTCGTCACCTGCGCGAAGAGCTGGGAGAAGTAGTCGAAGAGCAGCCGGGGGCGCGCGGACAGGACGGCCACGGGGGTGTCGGTGCCCATCGAGCCGATCGCCTCGGCACCGGTGGCGGCCATGGGGGCGAGGATGAGCCGCAGCTCCTCCTCGGTGTAGCCGAAGGTCTGCTGGCGGCGGACCACCGACAGCCGCGAGTGGTCCACGTGGTCGCGGTCGGGCAGGTCGTCGAAGAACAGCAGGTTCTCGTCCAGCCACCGGCGGTAGGGGTGCTGGTCCGCGAGCGACCGCTTGATCTCCTCGTCCTCGACGATGCGGCCGGAGCCGGTGTCCACGAGGAACATCCGGCCGGGCTCCAGCCGGCCCTTGCGGACCACCTTGGCGGGGTCGAGGTCGAGCACGCCGGACTCCGACGCCATGACCACCAGGCCGTCGTCCGTCACCCAGTAGCGGCCGGGGCGCAGCCCGTTGCGGTCCATGACCGCGCCGATGAGCGTGCCGTCGGTGAACGTCATGGCCGCCGGGCCGTCCCAGGGCTCCATGAGGGCGGAGCTGTACTCGTAGAACGCGCGCACGTCGGGGTCCATGGAGTCGTGGTTCTGCCACGCCTCGGGGATCATCATCAGCACCGCGTGCGGCAGCGACCGCCCGCCGAGGTGGAGCAGCTCGAGGACCTCGTCGAAGGTGGCGGAGTCGGAGGCGCCCGGGGTGCACACGGGCAGCAGCGGCTCGAGGTCGCCGAGCACGTCGGAGGCGAGCGTGCCCTCGCGGGCGCCCATCCAGTTGCGGTTGCCGCGCACGGTGTTGATCTCGCCGTTGTGGGCGACGAGGCGGAACGGCTGGGCCAGCGGCCAGGACGGGAACGTGTTGGTGGAGAAGCGCGAGTGCACCAGGGCGATCTCGCTGGCGAAGCGCTCGTCGGAGAGGTCGGGGAAGAACGGGCGCAGCTGGCCGGTCGTGAGCATGCCCTTGTAGACCATCGTCCGCGCGGACAGCGAGGCGAGGTACAGGCCCAGCTCCCGCTCGGCGCGCTTGCGCACCCGGAAGGCGCGGCGGTCCAGCGCCAGGCCGGCGGAGCCGCCGTCGGCCACGAACAGCTGCCGGAAGGACGGCATGGCGGCCAGGGCGCTCGGGCCGATCATGGAGGCGTCCACGGGCACGTCGCGCCAGCCCAGGACCTGCAGGCCCTCCTCCGCGGCGATCCTCTCGATGCCCGCCACGGCCTCCGCGCGGGCCTCGTCCGGCTCGGAGGCGCCGGGCAGGAAGGTCAGCCCGGCGGCGTACGACCCGGCGGCCGGGAGCTCGAAGTCGACGACGCCGCGCAGGAACGCGTCGGGAACCTGAGTGAGGATGCCGGCACCGTCGCCGGTGTCCTCCTCGGCGCCCACCGCGCCGCGGTGGTCGAGGTTGAGCAGCGCGGTCAGGCCCGCGTCGACGATGTCGCGCCCGGCGGTGCCGCGCAGGGTGGCCACGAAGGCGACGCCGCAGGCGTCGTGCTCGTTGGCCGGGTCGTACAGGCCCAGGCGTGGCTGGGCGGAAAACGGGCTCGGCGAACCCTGAGCTGGTTCCATCCGCGTGTCGTCCTCACCGCGGGAGGCCCTGACGGACTCCCCGCATCGTCGAGAGTGTGATGCAGGTGGGTCGTCGTCGTCCCTGGGGGCGAGATGTTACTCGCAGATGACTGGCAGGTAACGCGACGTGTCCACATTCTTGACACTTGCGCCTGGCGGGCGGAAACCCTCCGCTCCCAGGGAAAGGCTGGCCGGTGCCGCTGTCAAGTAGGACGCCGGCAGGCGGACCCGCATCCGCGCAGGCTTCGGCTCGGCCCGGCTCCGCTCGACTCCGCTCGACTCCGCTCCGCTCCGCTCGGCTCCGCTCCGCTCCGCGCGGCTCCGCTCCGCTCCGCGCGGCCCGGCTCGGCTCGGCTCGGAAGCGTGGTCCACCCGATCTGGCCGCTGTTGGCGGGCGGCCGGCCGGTAGCGCTTCCTACGCGCCGCGAGGTAGAACGATCGGCTCGAGGTAGAGCCCTGCGACCGTCTGCGAGGTTCTACCTCGGCGCGCGCGTTCTACCTCGGCGCGCGCGTTCTACCTCGGCGCGCGCGTTCTACCTCGGCGCGCGCGTTCTACCTCGGCGCGCGTGGTCTACCTCGGCACGCGTGGTCTACCTCGGCGGGCGCGGGTGCGCCGGCGTGTGCGGCGCGGGCGTGGGCCCCAGCCGCCCGGGCACGCAGGGCCGCTGCCGAGGGCCGGGCGAACGTTTGCGGGCGTTCGGAGTTCGGCGTGTCGCTGCCGCTGCCGCTGCCGAGCACGCTGCAGCCGCGCCCGGCGTTCGCGAGCGGCGACCGTGCTGCCCGCCCGTACACGGGTCCGGCGTCAGGTCTGCCGGGCGCCGGCGTCGGGACGGTCCTCCGCGCCCCCACCGGCGAGGGCCGCGCCGGGGCCGGCGGCGTCCTCGCCGCGGGCAGCGTTATCGCCACGGGCAACGTTCTTGCCACGGGCGGCGTCCTCTCCGCCGGCAGCGTCATCGCCACGGGCAACGTTCTTGCCACGGGCGGCGCCCTCATCAGCGGCGGCGTCCCCGCCGCTCGCCGTGCCGGCGCCGCCGGCCGCTGCGGGCTGGCGCCCGGGCAGCCACAGGGTCTCCTCCTGGCCGCGGGTGCGCCGCCCGATGACGACGAACAGGACGAGCGCGAGGAGGAAGACGGCGATCGAGGTCCACACGTTGAGCCGCAGGCCCAGGACCGTCTCCGCCGTGTCGATGCGCAGCGCCTCGATCCACACCCGGCCGAGGGTATAGAGCATGACGTAGAGCCAGAAGACCCGGCCGTGCCGGAGCCGGAATCGCCGCTCCGCCCACAGCAGCACGCCCACCATGGCCAGGTTCCAGAGCATCTCGTACAGGAACGTGGGGTGGAACAGGGTGTCGGACGGGTAGCCGGGAGCGTGGGCGTCGTCGATCTCGAGGCCCCAGGGCGCGGTGGTGGGGCGCCCGTACAGCTCCTGGTTGAAGTAGTTGCCCAGCCGCCCGACCGCCTGCGCCACGAGGAGGCCCGGGGCGAGGGCGTCGGCGAAGGGCGCGAGCCGCAGCCCGCGGCGCCGCAGCCCGATCCACGCACCGAGGGCGCCGAGCGCCACCGCGCCCCAGATGCCCAACCCGCCCGTCCAGATCTTGAAGGCGTCCCAGGGGTTGCCGTCCGGGCCGAAGTACGGGTCCGGCGTCGAGATCACGTGGTAGAGCCGCGCCCCGACGATCCCGAACGGCACCATCCAGAACACGACGTCGATCGCCGTGTCCTTGGGGCCACCCTTGGCGGTGTAGCGACGGTCGAGGATCCACCAGGCAAGCGCACCACCGATCAGGATGGCGATCGCGTACGCGCGGACGGGGACCGGCCCGATGTACCAGACGCCCTCCGGGGGGCTGGGGATCGAGGCGAGGACGGCGGCGTTCAGCACCCCTGAAGGGTAGCCGTGCCGCCCGCCGGGACGGGACGCGTCACCGCCCGGAGGCCGGGCCGCCACGCGGCGGGCGGCGTGGCCGGGCCGCCACGCGGCGGGCGGCGTGGCCGGGCCGCCACGCGGCGGGCGGCGGCGCCCGCCGGCCTCACCGTGCGGCGTCCCGGCCGGGGCCGGCAGGCTCGGCCGGCTGCTCGTCGAGCCAGCGCCGCAGCGCGCTCGCCGGCTGCGCGCCGACGACGCGGGAGACCTCGCGCCCGCCCCGGTACAGCAGCAGGGTCGGGATGCCGCGGATCTGGTGGCGCGTCACGACGTCGGGCTCCAGGTCGGCGTTGACCTTCGCCAGCTTCAGCCGCCCGGCGCGTTCCCGGACCAGCTGGTCCAGCACGGGCGAGACCTGCCGGCACGGCCCGCTACCACGGCGCCCACACGTCCACCAGCACGGCCCCTCAGCCCGCTCGACCGCCTCGGCGAACCGCTCTGAGGCGACGTCGACGACCCACGGCAGCTCGCCATGGCACGGGCAGCGCGGGCGCCCCGCCGCCGTGACGGGGACACGGTTCTTGCGGCCGCGGGAAGGGCACACCATCACCCGGGCCATCATCACTCCCCCTTCGCCATGGCTCACCACGCGCCGTGCCGGACCAGCGCCGCCCGGAGCCGGCCCACGCTCGGCGCCATGAGCCACTCGCCGTCCACGTAGAACAGCTCGGCGACGTCAGGCCGCGGGGGCGCGTCGTCCCCGACCGCGGCCAGGCTCAGGATCTCTCCCGTGATGGCGTGCATCACCGAGAGCGACTCCTCGACCGGGGAGTTCTCCAGCTGCGGCTCCAGCGCCGCGAACCGCTGCTCCAGCTCGTACAACCGCGTCATGTCCATCTCGACCTCCATCCGTCCGGACGCCGAAATGCACTCGTACGGGCGGACCCCTCGGACGGCGCCCAGCATTCCGGCCTGGCCGGTCCCTCTCCTCCGGCCGCCACCGCCGCCACGGCCCCGCTTTCGTGCGGGCCGTCCGGTGCGCCACGCGTTGCCTCGGTCCCCGCTCCGTGGTAGCCAGGAAGGGTCCTGGCGGTCCGCCCCGACGGACGGCAGCGACACATCCCACCTGACGCCAGACGCATGGAGGGAGAGTGACGATGAGGCAGGACGAGTTCCTCGCGAAGGTACGTGAGCGCGGCGAGTACGCCGACAACGCCGAGGCCGAGCGCGTGACGCGCGCGGTGCTCGGCATGCTCGGCGAACGGCTGACCGGCGCCGAGGCCGACGATCTGGCGGCCCAGCTGCCCGGAGACCTCGGAGACGCCCTGCGCACCGCGCCGCAGGAGGGTGGGACGTTCGGACCGGACGACTTCGTCGCCCGCCTGGCATCCGCCGTCGACGCGACGCGGGAGACGGCGCTGTGGGATGCCAGCGCCGTGCTGACCACCGTGGCCGAGGCCATCAGCGGCGGCCAGCTCAACCAGCTGCTGAGCCAGCTCCAGAGCGGGTACGCGGAACTCTTCGGGAAGCCCGAGCTCGCCTGACGCTCACGCGGCGGGGCGGCAGGAGGCAGGCGCCACCCGCCCCGCCGCCTCGGCCGTCCGGGCGCGCCCGGTTCGGCGGCACCCCGGCTCGACGGTCAGGCCCCGTGGGCGCCGGCGGCCAGCTCCTCCGTCAGCGCGGTGAGGTCCCGGAGCGCGGCGGTGGTGTCGCCGTCGCCGCGCATGAGCGTGCGGACGAGTGCCGAGCCGACGATGACACCGTCGGCATACCGGGCGATCTCGGCGGCCTGCGCGCGGCTGGAGACGCCCAGGCCCACACACACCCGCTGCGCACCGGCGGCGCGGGTCCTTTCGACGAGCTCGCGGGCGTGCGTGTCCACGGCGGCGCGGGCGCCGGTGACGCCCATGGTGGACGCGGCATAGACGAAGCCGCGGCACGCCTCGGCGGTCATGCGCAGCCGCGCGTCGGTCGAGCTGGGCGCGACCAGGAACACCCGGTCGAGGCCGTGGGCGTCGGCGGCGGCGACCCACTCCCCCGCCTCGTCGGGGATGAGGTCGGGCGTGATCAGCCCGGCGCCGCCGGCCGCGGCGAGGTCCCGCGCGAAGCGGTCCACGCCGTACCGGTAGACCGGGTTGTAGTAGGTCATCACCAGCACGGCCGCGCCGGTCTCGGCCACCTGCTCGACGGCCCGCAGCACGTCGGCGGTGCGGGTGCCGCCGTCGAGCGACGCCTGGGTGGCGCGCTGGATGGTCTCCCCGTCCATGCCGGGGTCGGAGTAGGGCAGGCCCAGCTCGACGACGTCGACGCCGGCGGCCACCAGCTCGCGGGCGGCCCGCACCGAGGTGTCGACGTCCGGGAACCCGACCGGCAGGTAGCCCACGAGCGCGGCGCCGCCGCGGCTCCTGGCGGCGTCGATGGCCGCGGCGCTCTTGGACGTCGCCGCGGTGGGGGTGGTGGTGCTGGTCGTCACGGTGCTCACTTCTCCACGCTGCCGGTGGCCTCGTAGCCGGCCCGGTCCACCGAGCCGGTCTTCGCGTCGTCCTGGGGCCCGGGGGCGCTCTCCGGGACGGGGACGTCGTGCTCGTCCGCGTCCAGGAGCCGGAACCAGGCGGCGGCGGTCTCGACGTCCTTGTCCCCGCGGCCGGAGAGGTTGACCAGGATCGTAGGGGCGGGGCGCCCGGCGGCCCGCTCCCCCAGCCCGATGCGGATGGCGCCGGCGAGGGCGTGCGCGCTCTCGATGGCCGGGATGATGCCCTCCGTGCGGCACAGCAGCCGGAACGCCTCCATCGCCGCGGCGTCCGTGACCGGCTGGTACTCCGCCCGGTGGATGCTGGCGAGCCAGGAGTGCTCGGGCCCCACGCCGGGGTAGTCCAGGCCGGCCGAGATGGAGTGGGACTCCACCGTCTGGCCGTCCTCGTCCTGCAGCAGGAAGGTGCGGGCCCCGTGCAGGACGCCGGGCGAGCCGCCGGTGATGGACGACGCGTGCCGGCCGGTCTCGACCCCGTCGCCGGCCGCCTCGAGGCCCACCAGGCGCACGCCGGCGTCGTCGAGGAAGGCGTTGAAGATCCCGATGGCGTTGGAGCCGCCGCCCACGCAGGCGCACACGACGTCGGGGAGGCTGCCGGTGAGGTCGAGGACCTGCTGGCGGGCCTCCTCGCCGATGACCTTCTGCAGGTCCCGGACCATCGCCGGGAACGGGTGGGGGCCGGCGGCCGTGCCGAAGAGGTAGTTGGTGGTCTCCACGTTGGTCACCCAGTCGCGGAACGCCTCGTTGATGGCGTCCTTGAGGGTGCGCGAGCCGGTGGAGACGCCCACGACCTCGGCGCCGAGCAGGCGCATGCGGGCGACGTTCAGCGCCTGGCGGCGCATGTCCTCCTCGCCCATGTACACGGTGCACTCCAGCCCGAGCAGAGCCGCCGCGGTGGCGGTCGCCACGCCGTGCTGGCCGGCGCCCGTCTCGGCGATGACCCGCTTCTTGCCGACCTTGCGGGTCAGCAGCGCCTGGCCGAGGACGTTGTTGATCTTGTGCGAGCCGGTGTGGTTGAGGTCCTCGCGCTTGAGGATGATGCGCGCGCCGCCGGCGTGCTCCGCGAAGCGCGGCACCTCCGTGATGATGCTGGGCCGCCCCGTGTAGGTGCGGTTCAGGTGGTCCATCTCGGCCAGGAACGCCGGGTCGACCTTGAGCTCGTCCCAGGCCTGGGCGAGCTCGTCCAGGGCGGCGACGAGCGCCTCCGCGACGAACCTGCCGCCGAAGCCCCCGAAGTAGGGGCCCGGGGCCTCGGACAGGTGCCCGCGCTCCGCGCCTCCGGCCGGCGCGTGGCCCGCGGTGTCCTGCGCGCTCACCGGCGCACCGCCCGCAGCGAGGGGTGGGACCCGGCGGCGACCATGTCGGCGACGGCCTGGCGCGGGTTGCCCTGGGTGACCAGGGCCTCCCCCACCAGCACGGCGTCCGCGCCCGCCCGGGCGTAGTCGAGCACGTCGTGCGGGCCGCGCACGCCGGACTCGGCGACGCGGACCAGCCGGTCCGGCACCACGTCGACGACCTGGCCGAACACCGCGCGGTCCACCTGCAGCGTGTGGAGGTTGCGGGCGTTGATGCCCACCACGCGGGCGCCGGCGTCGACGGCGCGGCGCGCCTCCTCGCGGTCGTGCGCCTCCACGAGGGCGGTCATGCCGAGCGAGTGCACCCGCTCGACGAGGGAGGTCAGGACCTCCTGCTCCAGGGCGGCGACGATCAGCAGCACCATGTCCGCGCCGAACGCGCGCGCCTCCCACACCTGGTAGGGCGTGACGACGAAGTCCTTGCGCAGCACCGGGACGTCGACCGCGGCACGCACGGCGGTGAGGTCCTCCAGGGAGCCGCCGAAGCGGCGCCGCTCGGTGAGCACGGAGATGACGCTGGCGCCGCCCGCCTCGTACTCCGCCGCCAGGCCGGCGGGGTCGGCCACGTCGGCCAGGGCGCCCTTGGACGGGCTGGAGCGCTTCACCTCGGAGATGATCGTGACGGCCTCGTGCTCGCCCCGCAGCGCGGCCTCGGCGTCCTTGGCGCTCGGCCGGCGCTGCGCCATCTCCTTGAGGACGTCCAGCGGTCGCTGCGCCTCCCGCTCGGCGAGGTCCTCGCGGACCCCGGCGACGATCTCTTCCAGCACGGTCACGGCGCTGTCTCCCCTCATCGACGACGCGCCCATCGTAGGCCGGGCCACCGACAGCCCGGGCCGGTGTCCACGTGAGGGACACCGGCCCGGTCCGCCGAACGGCGCGGCCCGGCCGGCGGCGACGCCGCTCGAGCCGGGCCGGAGGGGTCCCGGCGGGTGGCCGGGCCCGGGCCGTCAGGCGCTGTACCAGTCCTTCTCCTCGCGCTGGACCGGCGTGGGCGCCGGCTGGCCCAGCCCCATGCCGCGCAGGACGAGGCTCACGACCACGGCCAGCACGACGACGCCCACGCCGGTCAGGGCGAGCCAGTCGTAGGACAGGATCAGGCCGATGCCGGTGACGGCGAACCCGAGGCACACCCCGAGCATGAGCAGCCAGGCCGCGGGCGTGCGCCCGTGGTTGGTGTGCGGAGCGGCGGGCGGCAGCGTGTAGGTCTGCTGCTCAGGAAGCTGAGGCATCTTCGTGTCCCTTCGGCGGGCTCAGGCGGTCTGTATGCCGTCAGCCTATCGGCACCCGGCACGGCCGGGCCCGCCGCCGAGCCGCCGCCCCAGCAAGCCCCCGCCGCGCCGCGCCGGGTCAGCGGTCCGCCGGCCCCGGCGCGCCGTCGGCGTCCGGGGCGGAGGGGTCCTCCCCGCGGCCGAGGGCGTCCCAGTCGTCCATGGCGCGGCTGCGGGCGTCGGTCGCGTCGGTGGAGGCGGAGCGGCCCCGGGGCGCCTGCGCGGGCCGCTCGAACCGGCGCCCCGCCGCCTGCCACCGGCCGCCCCGCACGAGCACGACCACGCCGAGCGCCGCCACGGCCGCCGCGGCGGCGAGCGTGACAAACGGCCACGCGGTGACCGCCGCCTCGCCGGCGAGCTGCGGCACCCCGCTGCGGTCGGCCGCCGCGCTCAGCGCGGGGCGGGCGGGGTCGCCGAGGAGGTCCGCCGTGGTGGCCACGACGAGGGCCGCCGCCCCCAGCAGCGCCACGCCGCCGACCACCGTCGCGGCCCGCTGGCCGATGCCGACGGCGAGCGCCGCCGCCGCCACGACCAGGGCCGCGGCGCCCAGCGCCGGGGCGGCCGCGGTCCCCGCGACCGTGACCTCCTGCACGTCGATGACCGTCGGGGCCTGCGCGCGCACCCAGGGCAGCGCGCCCAGCCCGAGCAGCGCCACGGCCAGGAGCAGGGCGAGGGCGACGACGGTGCGCCGCCGCAGCAGGCGGCTCACGCCGTCGCCGCCCCGAGCGGGCGGAGCTGGGCCGCCACCTGGATCGCGCGCACGGCCGCGGCGGCCTTGTTGCGGGTCTCCTCGTACTCCGTGGCGGGCACCGAGTCCGCGACGATGCCGGCGCCGGCCTGGACGGAGGCCTGGTCGCCGCGGATCACCGCGGTGCGGATGGCGATCGCCATGTCGAGGTTGCCGGCGAAGTCGATGTACCCGACGACGCCGCCGTAGATCCCGCGGCGGGCGGGCTCCAGGGCGTCGATGAGCTCGATCGCCCGGGGCTTGGGGGCGCCGGAGAGCGTCCCGGCCGGGAAGGTCGCGGTCAGGCAGTCCAGCGCGCTGACGCCGTCGCGCTGGCGCCCGGCCACCGTCGAGGAGATGTGCATGATGTGGCTGAACCGCTTGATCTCCATCAGCTCGACCACCTCCACGGTCTCCGGGCGGCACACCTTCGTGAGGTCGTTGCGGGCGAGGTCCACGAGCATGACGTGCTCGGAGATCTCCTTGGGGTCGGCGAGCAGCTCCTCGGCCAGGGCGCGGTCCTCCGTGGGGCCGGCGCCGCGGGGGCGGGAGCCGGCGATGGGGAACGTGGTCACGGTGCCGTCCTGGACGTGGACCAGCGTCTCGGGGCTGGACCCGACGACGGCGAAGGTGCCGGGCCGGCCGTCCGCCGGCGGGCCGTCGGGGTCCGCGAGCTGGAGGTAGTACATGTACGGGGACGGGTTGATGGTCCGCAGCACCCGGTAGACGTCCAGCGGGTCCGCGGCGCAGTCGATGTCCAGCCGCTGCGAGAGCACCACCTGGAAGACCTCGCCGTCGTAGATGGCCTGCTTGGCGGCGACGACGGCGTTCTCGAAGTCCTCCCGGGGGGTGCGGAAGCGCAGCTCGGGCTCGGGGCCGGGCACGCGGACCGCGGCGTGCGTCGTGGTGGGCCGGGTCATGGCCGCCTGCATGGCGTCCAGGCGGGCGACGGCGTCGGCGTGGGCCAGGTCCACCCGTGCGTCGGTGTTGTCGAAGTTGACCGCGTTGGCGATCAGCCACACCGACCCGTCGTGGTGGTCCACCGCGGCCATGTCCGTGGCCAGGCACAGCGCCACCTCGGGGGTGTCGTGCTCGACCGGCGCGACGGCGCGCAGGGTCGGCTCCCACTGCCGCAGGATCTCCCACCCCAGGGCGCCGACCAGCCCGCCGGTCAGCGGCGGCAGGCCCGGGATGGCGGGGCTGCGCAGCTCGTCCAGGGCCGCCCGGAGCACCTCGAGCACCGGCCCGGAGGCCGGGATGCCGACCGGCACGTCGCCGGTCCACCGGGCGTGGCCGTCCCGGCTCGTGAGGGTGGCCCGCGAGGCGGCGCCGACGAAGGACCAGCGCGACCAGGCGCCGTCGTGCTCGGCGGACTCCAGGACGAAGGTGCCCGGCCGGCCGCCGGCGAGCTGGCGGTACAGCCCCACGGGGGTGACGTCGTCGGCGAGCAGCCGCCGCACCACCGGGATCACGCGGCGCTCGGCGGCCATCCGCCGGAACTCGGGCAGCGCGGGCCAGGTCTCGCCCCACTCCACGCGGGCGGAGGCGAGGTAGGTGGTCTCGGTGCTCATGCCCGCGTCCCCGGGGCCTGCCCGACGACGGCGCCCAGGTCCCCGCCGGCGTCGAAGCAGGTGCGGGTGCCGGTGTGGCAGGCGGCGCCGACCTGGTCGACCCGGACCAGGACGGCGTCGCCGTCGCAGTCCAGGGCCACGCTCTTGACGTGCTGGGTGTGGCCGGAGGTGTCCCCCTTGCGCCAGTACTCCCGCCGCGAGCGCGACCAGAAGGTCACCCGGCCCTCGGTGAGCGTGCGGCCCAGGGCCTCGTCGTCCATCCAGCCGACCATGAGCACCTCGCCGGTGTCGTGCTGCTGGACGACGGCGCAGACGAGGCCGTGCTCGTCCCGCTTGAGGCGGGCGGCGATGCTGGGGTCGAGGGAGGTGGTGTCGGGCACCCGACGATCTTGCCACGCCGCGCCCGCGCGGTGCCGGGGCGTCCCGGGCCGCCGGTCACCGGGTCTGCCTCACCCAGGAGCCGTACATGCGGGCGTAGCGCCCGCCGGCGGCGAGCAGCTGGGCGTGCGTGCCGACCTCCACCAGCCGGCCGTCGTGCATGACGGCCACGACGTCCGCGGCCTGCGCGGTGGACAGCCGGTGGGCGACCGTGACGGTGGTGCGCCCGGCCATGAGCCGCTCCAGGGCGCGGGCGGTGCGCGTCTCGGTCGCCGGGTCCACGGCGGAGGTGGCCTCGTCCAGGATGAGCAGGTCGGCGTCCGCCAGCCAGGCCCGGGCCAGGGCCACCAGCTGGCGCTCCCCCGCGGACAGGGCGTCCCCGCGCTGGCCGACCGGGGTGTCCAGCCCGTCGGGCAGCGCGCTGGTCCATGCGTCGAGCCCGAGCGCGGCGACGGCGGCGCGCACCTCCTCGCGCGTGCGCGGCCGGGGCCCGTAGGCGATGTTGTCCGCCAGGGAGCCGGCGAGGAGGAAGCCCTCCTGGGGCACGAGCACCACCCGGGAGCGCAGCTCGCGCAGGCGCAGCCGCCGCAGGTCGTCGCCGTCGAGCAGCACCGCGCCGGCGGTGGGGTCCATGAGCCGGGCCAGGAGCTTGGCCAGCGTCGTCTTGCCCGAGCCGGTCTCGCCCACCAGGGCCACCCGGGTGCCGGGCGGGATCGTCAGGTCGATGCCGTGGAGCACCTCCGGGCCGCCGGGGTAGGCGAACCGGACGCCGCGGACCTCCACGCCCGCGGCCCGGTCCGCGCGGGGGCGCCCGGCGCGGGCGCGGTCCGCGCGGGGGCGCCCGGCGCGGGCGCGGTCCGCCGTGGCCTCCGCCGGGCCGGGGGCGTCCGACCGGCCCGCGCCCGTCGTCTCGGACGGGCGCGGGTCGGTCACGTCGGCGGGGGTCTGGAGCACCGCGATGACCCGTCGCCACCCAGCGACGGCGTTCTGCAGCTCGTTGAGCATCTCGGTGGCGTTCTGCACGGGACCGGTGAACATCTGCACGAGGAACAGGAACGCCAGCAGCGCGCCGATGCTCAGCTCGCCCCGGGCGGCCAGCACCGTCCCGGCCACCACCACCGCCGCCAGCGCGACGCCGGAGAGCACCACGCCGGAGGAGAAAGCGAGGGAGACCAGCGTCTGCGCCCGCACGGCGGCCCGGCGGTGGTCGCGGACCGCCGCGTCGATGCGCCGCTGGGTGCGCCGCTCGGCGCCGAAGGCGCGGATGGTCTCGGCACCCACGACGGACTCCGAGATCGCCGCGAGCATGGCGGCCATCTTCAGCCGCACGCCGGCGTACGCCGCGGAGATCGCCCGCTGCGCGCGCGGGGCGAGCACGACCATCGGCAGGAAGCAGAGCCACACCACGACGGCGAGCCGCCAGGAGTAGACGAGCATGGCGACCGTGGCGAGCAGGAGCTGGCCGGCGTTGAGGATCAGCATCAGCCCGCCGCGCTGGACGAACATCGAGATCGTGTCGACGTCGGAGGTCACCCGCGAGACCAGCGAGCCGCGTCGCTCGGCGGACTGGGTGAGCGCGGACAGGTCGTGCACGTGACGGAAGGTGCGCACCCGCAGCTGCGCCAGCCCCTCCTCGCTGCTGCGGTACAGGCGCACGTTCACCCGCGCGCTCAGCCACCCGGTCACGGCCAGCACGGCCAGCCCGGCGAGGCACACCCGGAGCACCTGCGCGACGTCCGGGCCGTCCGGGGCGAGCAGCCCGCTGTCGGTGGCCTGCTGGATCGTCACGGGCACGACGACGCGACCGGCCGTGGCGAGCACCGCCAGGGCCAGCGTGACGCCGATGCCCTCGGCCATGGCCGGGGAGAGCTGGAGCCCGCGGCGGACCGTGGCCACCACGCCCAGCTCGCTCGCCGAGGAGATTTGCGCGCTCATCCCGCCTCCCCCCGGCGCGCGGCCGGGGCGTACCGCGCGGCCGCGCCGTCGCGCGGGGCCGGGCCCTCGGCGGCACCCTCGTCGGCGCGCCCGGCATGCTCGGCGGCGCGGCGGGCGTACGCCGTCACCAGCTCGGCGTAGCCGGGGTCGCGGGCCAGCAGCTCCGCGTGCGTGCCGGCGTCGACGACCCGGCCGGCGTCGAGGTGGACGACGCGGTCGGCGAGCGCGATGGAGGCGGTGCGGTAGGCGACCAGCAGCACAGTGACGCCCGAGGAGGCGGCGGAGAGCCCGGCGAGGATCTCCCGCTCCACCACCGGGTCCACGGCCGAGGTCGCGTCGTCGAGCACCAGGAACCTGGGGCGGCGGACCAGGGCCCGGGCGATGGCCAGGCGCTGGCGCTGCCCGCCGGAGAGCGTCGCGCCGCGCTCCCCCACCACCGTGTCCAGGCCCGCCGGCAGCGCGCGGACGAAGCCGTCGGCGCGCGCCGTGCGCAGGGCCGCCCACACCTCCTCGTCGGTGAGGGCGGCGTCGCCGAGCGTGACGTTGCCGCGCACGGTGTCGTCGAAGACGAACGTCGACTGGCTCACCAGGGCCACCGCCCCGGTGCGTGCCGCGGCGCTGAGCGCGCGGGCGTCGACGCCGTCGAGCAGCACCCGTCCGGCGGCCGGGTCGAGCAGCCGCGCCGCCACGGCCGCGAGGGTGGACTTGCCGGCGCCGGTGGGCCCCACGAGCGCCACGGCGGCGCCGGCCGGCAGGTGCAGGCTCACGCCGCGGAGCAGGTCCACGGCGGCGGCCCGGTCCGGCGCCGTGGAGGCGCCCGGCGCGGCGGCCGCGTCCGCCGACGCGGCCCCGGCGCCGCCCGTCGCGGCCGCGTCCCCCGGCGGGGTCGCCAGGCGCGCGGGGACGGTGAGGGTGACGTCCTCCAGCCGCACGTCCAGGCCCGCGGTGCCGGGCAGGGCGGCGTCGCCGTCGGCCGGCGCGCCGGTCGCGTCCACCACGCGGGCGATCCGGTCGTACCCCACGAGCGAGCGGGGCAGCTCCCCGAGGAAGAACCCGATGGCCCGGGTCGGCATCGTCATCACGGTGAGGAGGTAGGCGATCGTCACGACGTCGCCGGTGGCCGCGGTCCCCGCGCTCACCCGCTGGGCGCCGAGGGCGATGACGGCCAGGGTCGCCGCGGAGGGGAGCATCTCGATGACCGGGTCGAACACGGACCGGATGCGGCCCATCGCCACGTTCGCGGCCCGCAGCTGCTCGGTCCGCGCCGCGAACCGGGCCTCCTCGACGTCCTCGGTGCCGAGGGACTTCACCAGCAGGGCCGCCTCGAAGCTCTCGTGGGCGATGTCGGCGACCTCCGCGCGCAGCCGCTGCGAGCGGGTGACCGCGGGAGCCATCCGCCGGCGGAAGACGGCGTTGGCGAGGACGACCAGGGGCAGCACGGACACGCCGACCGCACCGAGCACCGGGTCCACCACGAACATGGCCGCGGCGGCCACGGCCAGCATCACCGCCACGCCCAGCGCCCAGGGCAGCACCATGAAGACGCCGGCCGCGGCCTCGGCGTCGGCGCTGGCGTTGGAGAGCAGCTGCCCGGTGGGGTGGCGGCGGTGCCAGCTCACCGGCAGGCGCAGGTACTGCCGCGTCACGCGCAGCCGGTGCGCCGCCTGCACCTCGTACGTGGCCCACCCGCCGTAGACCCGGCGCAGCGCCACCCCCAGGGCGGTGATCAGCCCGACGGCCAGGAGCGCGAGGCCGGCCTGCCAGAGCCGGGCGGGCGCGGCGCCGTCGGCGATCGCGGGGGCGATGACGGTGTCGGTCACCCGGCCCAGCAGCCAGCCGGAGGCCACGGTGCCCACGCCGTAGACCGCGGAGGCGAGGATGGCGACGGCCGAGGTGCGCGGGGCGTCGCGGAGCCCGCGCCACACCAGCGCGGCGCTGCGGCGGGAGGTGCCGCCGGGCAGCGCGTAGGGCAGCGGGTCACGCTGGGGCACGGCGTTCCTTTCCCGGGGCGGCCGCGGCCCCGGACCTGCGCCGCATCCTCGCACACCCACCGCTCGCGGCACGCCGCCGGTCCCGCCTGCCGGCGCCGCACCCGTCGCGCGCGGGACCGGGCGGGCTGCCACGATGGCGGCACCGGAGGAGGGAGGACGCCCCGTGGCGTGGATGGAGACCGAGCGCGCGGCGCTGGTTGCGACGCTGGGCGCCGCCGACCCCGACGCGCCCACGCTCTGCGCCGGCTGGGACGTGCGGCACCTGGTGGCGCACCTCGTCGAGCGCGAGCACCAGCCGGTCCGCGCCGCCCTGGACGCGCTGGCGCGGCGGGAGCCGGGCCACGAGCGGTTCCTCGGCCCGCTGGTCGCGGCCGCGCGCACGCCGCAGGGGTACGCGGGGCTGGTGGACCGGTTCGCCGCCGGGGTGTCGCGGTGGAACCCGGTGGGGTGGCCCGGGGACCTGGCCCACCACCTCGAGTACGTCATCCACCACGAGGACGTCCGCCGCGGCGGGCCGCGGCCCGTGCCCCCGCGCGTGCTGGACCCCGACCAGGTCCGCGCCGTCTGGGCGCTGCTCCCCGGCTTCGCCCGCCTGGGCTACCGGCGCAGCCCGGTGGGCGTCGTGCTCGCCGTCCCCGGCGGCCCGCGCAAGGTGGTGCGGAGGGGCCGGGAGGCGGTCGTCGTCGTCGGGGACCCGGTCGAGCTGGCGCTGCACGCCTCGGGCCGGCGGGCCGCGGCCGACGTCGAGGTCCACGGCCGCCGCGACACCGTGGACCGGTTCCTCGGCCGGCAGCGCTCACCGGCGCGGTAGGGCGCCGGCCGGCCGGAGAGGCCCGGCGGACGGCAGGACCCGGCGGGCTCAGCGCACGGGCAGCCCCGCGGCGCGCATGTCGGCCTTGACCTCGCCGACGGTGAGCGTGCCGAAGTGGAACACGGAGGCGGCGAGCACGGCGTCGGCGCCCGACCGGGCGGCGGCGGTGAAGTCCGCCACCTTGCCGGCCCCGCCCGACGCGATGAGGGGCACGTGCACCTCGCGGCGGACGTCCTCGAGCATTTCGAGGTCGTAGCCGTCCTTGGTGCCGTCGGCGTCCATGGAGTTGAGCAGGATCTCTCCCGCGCCGAGCCGGGCGCCGCGCACCGCCCACTCCACGGCGTCGATGCCGGTGCCGCGCCGCCCGCCGTGCGTGGTGACCTCGTAGCCCGACGGCGTGCGGGTCTCGCCGGTCACGCGCCGGGCGTCCACCGAGAGCACGACGACCTGGTTGCCGAAGCGCTCCGCGACCTCGCTGATGAGCTCGGGCCGGGCGATCGCGGCGGTGTTGATGCCGACCTTGTCCGCGCCGGCCTTGAGCAGGCGGTTCACGTCGGCGACCGACCTGACCCCGCCGCCGACGGTGAGGGGCACGAAGACCTGCTCGGCGGTGCGGGAGACGACCTCCATCGTCGTCTCGCGGGCCTCGGCGGAGGCCGAGACGTCCAGGAAGGTGAGCTCGTCCGCGCCCTCGGCGTCGTACCGGCGGGCGAGCTCGACCGGGTCGCCCGCGTCACGCAGGCCCTGGAAGTTCACTCCCTTGACCACGCGCCCGTCGGCGACGTCGAGGCACGGGATCACCCGGACCGCCACACTCATCTGCTGCTCCTTCCCGGCCCCCGAGCCGGCGACCGGGATCGAGGGTAGCCGCCCGGTAGCGTCTCCGGTTATGACCGACCACTCACCCGGCCCCGTGGACGCCGTGCTGGAGCTGGCGACGGCGGCCCTCGCCGGCCACGGCGGCCCGGGCCCGGTGGTGGTGGGCATCGACGGCCGGTCCGGCTCGGGCAAGTCCGGGCTGGCGGCGTCGGTGGTCGCGGCGCTGCGCGAGCGGCCCGGGCTCGAGGGGCCGGGCGCGGTGGGCCTGCTCGCCCTCGAGGACGCCTACCGCGGGTGGTACGGGCTCGGCGTGGGCGTGGGCGTGGTCGCCGCGCAGGTGCTCGAGCCGCTCTCGCGCGGGCTGCGCGGCGCGGTGCGCCGGTACGACTGGGCGGCGGGCGCCGTCGACGGGGTCATGCACGTGCCGCCGCCGGACCTGCCGCTCCCCCGGGTGCTGGTGGTCGAGGGGTGCGGCGCGGGCTCGCGGGCGTGCGCGCCGTTCGTCGACGTGCTGGTCTGGCTCGAGGCTCCGGAGCCGGAGCGGCGGCGCCGCGCGATGGCCCGCGACGGCGGGAGCTGGGCCCACCTGTGGGACGCGTGGGCGGCGCAGGAGCAGGCGCTGCTGGACGGCCGGGACGCGCCCGGGGTCGCCGACCTGGTGCTGCGCACCGCCTGAGGTCAGCCGCCCTGGACGACGGAGCCCTCGTCGCCGCCGGAGGTGGCCAGGATGTCCACGACCAGCACCAGGGTGTCCGTGCCGCGTGCCTGCGCGGGCGGGATCACGAGGAGCACCTGGGAGCCGACGGTCTGGTCGACGAGCCCGTCGCGCAGGCCGGGGATCGTCTCCCCGAGCACCACGGTGCGGGGCACCTTGCCCTGGTCCCAGGTGGAGTCGTACGGCTGCCCGGACTCCCACGTGATGCCCGTGTACTGCAGGGTGACGTCCTGCCCCGGCCGCACCTGCGCGCCGTCGCCGCGCACCAGCGGCTGGACGACGAGCTCGGCGGGCGGGTCGCCCTCCGGCAGCGTGATCGTCGGCGTGCCGTCCTCGGCGACCTGCACGGTGGGCAGGCCCTCCGGGGGCTGGACCGGCTCGCCGCGCGCCCGGCTGTACCGCACGTCGATGACGAGGACGAGCATGCGCTCGACGCCCTCCTCCTCGACGGGCTGGCGCACCAGCAGCCGGCTGCCCTCCTTCGTGCCCACCAGCACCGGGTACAGGTCCTCCCCGACGTCCTCGGGGGTGAGCAGCAGGGTGCGCGCGTCGCCGACGCCGCGCTCCTCGACGAGCTCGCCGTCCTCGCCGTCGTAGGCGGTCAGCGTCATCACCACGGGCTCGCCGGGGACGAGCTCGCGCCCGTCGCCCTCGATGAGGGTTTCGACGCTGGACTCCTCCAGCGGCAGGGGCGGGTCGAACGTCACGACCGGCAGGGAGCCGAACGCGCCGCTGACCTCGACACCCAGGGTCTCCTCGGGGGCGGGCTCGCGGTCCGTGCAGGAGGTGAGGAGGACGAGCGCGAGCAGGGCGCCGACCCAGGCGGTCAGCACCCGACGGGCGCGGGAGGGGATGGAGAGACGCTGCACGAGGGGCAGCCTACGTCCCGTCGCCGGGCGCCCGCCGTGGCGGGGCCCACAGGTCAGGCCCGCAGCGCCGCCATGAGGGTGTCCACCCGCTCGTCCACCGGCGAGAACGGGTCCTTGAGCACCACGGTGCGCTGGGCGGCGTCGTTGATCTTCAGGTGGACCCAGTCCACCGTCACGTCGCGCCGGCGCTCCTGCGCGGAGGCCACGAAGTTGCCGCGCAGCCATGCCCGGGTCGTTGCCGGCGGGCGGTCGACGGCGGCCGCCACCTCCTCGTCGGTGGTGATCCGGGCCATCAGGCCCCGCGCCGTCAGGGACGCGGCCAGGCCGTGCGCCGGCGAGATGTCGTGGTAGGCCAGGCTGAGCCGGGCCACCCGGGGGTCGTCGAGGGCGAGGGTGTGCCGGGCGCGGTAGCGCTCCAGCAGCCTGCCCTTGATCGCCCAGTCGAGCTCGGTGTCCACGAGGGACGGGTCCCCCGCGCGCAGCGCCCGCAGGCCGCGCTCCCACAGCTCCAGCACCCGGCGCTGGACGCCGGTGAGGGTCTCGGTCAGGCCCTCGGCGTCGAGGTAGCCGGTCACCCGGGCGAGGAAGTCCTCCTGGATGTCCAGCGCGCTCATCCGCCGGCCGCTGGCCAGCTCGACCGGGACCGTGGCGGTCGTGTCGTGGGAGATCTCCCGGATGGCCCGCATGGGCTCGGCGAGGGCCAGGTCGCGCACCTTCACGCCGTCCTCGAGCATGGCCAGGAGCAGGTCGGTCATGCCGACCTTGAGCATGGTGGTGGTCTCCGCCACGGAGGAGTCCCCGACGATGACGTGCATGCGCCGGTACAGGTCCGCGTCGCCGTGCGGCTCGTCGCGGGTGTTGATGATGGGGCGGGACCGGGTGGTCGCCGAGCTCATGGCGTCCCACATCTGGTCGGCCCGCTGGGAGAAGGCGTACGACGCCCCGCCGCCCGCCCGGGGACGGATGTGCCCGGCGCCGGTGAGGATCTGCCGGGTGATGAAGAACGGCACCAGCGCCTCGCCCATGGCCTGGAAGTCCCGCCGGCGGCGCACCAGGTAGTTCTCGTGGCAGCCGAAGGAGTTGCCCGCCGAGTCCACGTTGTTCTTGAACAGGTGGACGGTGCCGGGCACCCCCTCCTGCGCGAGGACCGCGTTGGCGTCCTCGCTCATCCTGTTCAGGATCACCTCGCCGGCGCGGTCGTTCACCACGAGCTGGTGGACGTCGTCGCACTCGGCCGTGGCGTACTCGGGGTGCGAGCCGACGTCCAGGTACAGCCGGGCGCCGTTGCGCAGGAACACGTTGGACGAGCGCCCCCACTGCACCACCTTGCGGAACAGGTACCGCGCGGCGTCGTCGGCCGTCAGCGGCGGGGTCGCCGCCGCGCCGGGCGCGGGGGCGCAGGTGATGCCGTACTCCGTCTCGACGCCGAAGATGCGCCGGGCGGTCACTGCCCGCCCTTCTGCACGAAGCCCTGGACGAAGGACTCGGCGTTGGCCTCCAGGACGGAGTCGATCTCGTCGAGCAGGTCGTCCACCTGCTGGGTGCGGGCCTGCGCGGCGACGGCGACGGGCGGCTCCGGGTCGATGCCCGGCTCGTCGCGGCGCGTGGTCCGGCGCTGCTCCTGCTGTGCCATCTCGGGCTCCCTCCTCGATGGGGTGATCCTATGGCCGCCGGGCGGCGGCGTCGGCGCGGTCCGCCGATCCGGCGGTCAGCGCCGCGAGCAGCTCGGCGGCCGTCCCGGCCCCCTCCAGCAGGGGGCCGACGTGCTCGCGGGTGCCGCGCAGCGGGTCGGTCATGGGCACGCGCACCAGGTGCTCGTGCCCGGGGATGTCCAGCACGACCGACTCCCAGCTGGCGCCGGCGACCTGGCCCGGGTAGCGGGCGACGACCTGCCCGCGGAACCACGCGCGGGTGTCGGCGGGCGGGGTGTGCTCGGCGGCCGCGACGTCCGCGTCGCTCACCAGGCGCTCCACGCGCCCGGCCGCGACGAGCCGGGCGAAGACCGACCGCTCCGGGCGCAGGTCCGACCACTGCAGGTCCAGGGCGGCGAGCCGGGGGTGGTCCCACGGCAGCCGCTCCCGCTCGCGCATGCGCTCGAGCAGCTGCAGCTTGGCGACCCACTCCACCTCGGTGGCCGCGCTCGCCGGGTCGGTGGCGAGCCGGTCCAGCACCCCGGCCCAGCGCTCGAGCACGTCCCGGGTGGCCGGGTCCGTGCCGCCGGCCTGGGTGAGCGCGTCGGCGACCACCTCGAGGTAGGTCCGCTGGATCTCCAGCGCGGTCAGCTCGCGCCCGTCGGCCAGCGTCAGCCGGTGGGTGAGGGTGGGGTCGTGGCTGACGTCCCAGGTCTCCCCGACCGGGTTGGCGAGCATGAGGCTGTCCAGCTCCAGCGGGACGGCGTCGGACTCCAGGAGCCAGAGCAGGAGCGAGGTGGTGCCCGTCTTGAGGTACGTGGAGACGTCCATGAGGTTGGCGTCCCCGCCGATGACGTGCAGCCGGCGGAACCGCTCGGCGTCGGCGTGCGGCTCGTCGCGGGTGTTGATGATGGGGCGGTTGAAGGTGGTCTCCAGGCCGACGTCGTTCTCCACGTAGTCGGCGCGCTGGGAGATCTGGAAGCCGGGCCGCTCGCTGCGCTGGCCGATGCCCACCCGGCCCGCCCCGCAGAAGATGGGGCGGGTGACGAAGAAGGGCGTGAGGTACCTGATGATGTCCCCGAAGTTGACCTCGCGGCGCACCAGGTAGTTCTCGTGGGTGCCGTACGCGGCGCCCTTGCCGTCGACGTTGTTCTTGTACAGCACGACGTCGGGCAGGGCGCTCGTGCCGCGCAGCGTGTCCATCGCCCCGCGCATCACCAGCTCGCCGGCCCGGTCCCAGCGCACCGCGTCCAGGGGGTTGGTGACCTCCGGGCTGGAGTACTCCGGGTGGGCGTGGTCGACGTACAGCCGCGCCCCGTTGGTGAGCACCGCGTTGGTGGCCGTGGGCAGGGCCAGCTCGGCCGGCGTCGGGCGGCGCAGGGTGGTGGCACGCACCGCGCCGTCGGTCCGCAGCTCGCGCGGGTCGGCGCCGGCGCCCTCCTCCGGCGGGGCGGGGTGCTCGGGGTCGTCGGTGAGCTGGGACGGCCGCGCGCTGGCGCGGTCGAGGCGGAAGCCGCGGGCGTCGGCGAGGGGGTCCTCGCCGGCGTAGTCCCAGCGCACGTGGCCGCCGGCGCCGGCGCCGCCGGGCCGGCCCGCGTAGGCGGCGACGACGTGCGCGGAGAGCACCATCGGGTTGGCGCCGGGATTGCCCGGCTCGACCAGGCCGTACTCGGTCTCGATGCCCATCGGGCGGTGCACGCTCATCCCGCCCGCCTCACAGGTAGCCGCCGGCGGGGGTGACGGTGTCGACGTCGCGCCCGTCCACGCCGTCGGTGCCGTGCGCGCCGGGCACCGTCGTGGCGGGCACGTGCCCGTCGCCGCCGGGGCCGGTGACGGGCACGGCGACGCCGGCCTCGTCGGCGCCCACGCGGCCGGCGAGGGTGCGGATGTAGGTGATCCGCTCGCCCTTCTTGCCGCTGACCCGTGCCCAGTCGTCGGGGTTGGTGGTGTTGGGCAGGTCCTCGTTCTCGCGCATCTCCGCGGCCAGCGCCGCGAGGAGGTGCCGGGTGCGCAGGCCGCGCTCGCCGGTGGCCAGGAGCTCCTTGATGGCGCGCTTCTTGGCCCGGTCGACGATGTTGGCGATCATGGCGCCGGAGGCGAAGTCCTTGAAGTACAGCACCTCGCGGTCCCCGCTGACGTAGGTGACCTCGAGGAACTCGTTCTCCGGGCCGGTCGCGTACAGGGCGTCGACGACGGCGTCGATCATGCCGGCCACCGTGGCGGTGGGGTCGCCGTCGTGGGCGGCGAGCTCCGCCGCGTGCAGGGGCAGGTCCGTGGTGAGGTACTTGCCGAAGATCTCGCGGGCGCCGTCGGCGTCGGGGCGCTCGACCTTGATCTTCACGTCCAGCCGGCCGGGCCGCAGGATCGCGGGGTCGATCATGTCCTCGCGGTTGGACGCGCCGATGACGATGACGTTCTCCAGCTTCTCCACGCCGTCGATCTCGCTGAGCAGCTGGGGCACGATCGTCGTCTCGACGTCGGAGGACACCCCGGTGCCGCGGGTGCGGAAGAGCGACTCCATCTCGTCGAAGAAGATGACCACGGGGATGCCCTTCGCGGCCTTCTCCCGCGCCCGGGCGAAGATGACGCGGATCTGCCGCTCGGTCTCCCCGACGTACTTGTTGAGCAGCTCCGGACCCTTGACGTTGAGGAAGTAGCTGCGCGGGGAGCCCGTGACTGCCTCGTCGCCGCGCTCGGCGCGGCGCTGGGTGGCGGTGGTGGCGAGCGAGGTGGCGACGGCCTTGGCGATGAGCGTCTTGCCGCACCCGGGCGGGCCGTAGAGCAGCACGCCCTTGGGCGGCTTCAGGCCGTGCTCGCGGTAGAGCTCGGGGTGGAGGAACGGCAGCTCGACGGTGTCGCGGATCTGCTCGATCTGCGGGCCCAGGCCCCCGATGTCGGAGTAGTCGGTGTCCGGGACCTCCTCGAGGAGGAGCTCCTCGACCTCCGAGCGCACGACGCGCTCCGTGACGAAGCCGGTGCGCACGTCCGCGGTGAGCGCGTCGCCCACCCGCAGGCTGGTGGTGAGCAGCGGCCCGGCGAGGCGCATGACGCGCTCGTCGTCGGAGCGGGCCAGGACGAGGACGCGGTCGCCGTCGAGGACCTCCTTGACGGTGACCAGCTCGCCGGTGGTCTCGTACGCGCCGACGCCGACGATGAGCAGCTGCTCGTTGAGCCGGACCTCCTGGCCCGGGCGCAGCGCGCCGAGCGGGACGGCCGCGGAGGCCGCGAGGCGCATCTTCCGGCCGCCGACAAACACGTCCGCCTCGCGCTCCTCCAGGTGGGCGGCGAGGAAGGTGCCGTAGGAGCCGGGGGGCCTGGAGATCGAGTCGAGCTGGTCCTGGAGCTGGACGAGCCGCTGGCGGGCGGTGTCGAGCGCCTGCGCCAGCCGGTCGTTCTTGCTCGCCAGGGAGACGGCCTGCTGCTCGAGCTCGCGGGCGCGAGCCTCGCCGTAGCGGTCCGCATCTGCCATGACGGTCCCTTCGTCGGTCTGGTCCCAGCCTAGGCGCTGCCGCAGGGGCGGCGCCGGGGCGTCTCAGGGTCGCGGGCCCGCCGGGCGGGGCGTGAGCGGGCGCCGCGGCAGTCCGGTGCGGCGGGCGCCGTCGGGCGCGGCTACTCCTCGGGGTGGCTCAGCAGGTCCTCGCCGGCCTCGGGGCCGGCCGGGCGGCTGCCCGGCTGGGAGGCCATCCCGCTCACCTCGATCTCCGCGCGGCGGTGGATGTCCCGGCGCACCCGGCGGACCTTCTTGTCGGAGATGCTCCGCTCCCCGACGTCCTCCGGCGACCACTCGCCGTCCGTGGGGTAGGCGCCCTTGGCGGGGCGGCGGGTGCGCTGCGGCGGCGTGGTGCCGGGCGCGAGGCGGCGCGTGGTGACGAGGAAGCCGGTGTGCGCGACCATCCGGTGGTCGGGGCGCACGGCCAGGCCCTCCAGGTGCCAGGTGCGGACCATGGACTCCCACGCCTGCGGCTCGGTGAAGCGCTCGGTGGCGCGCGCGTCCTCGGCGAACCGGCTCAGCTGGGTGGTGGTGGCGACGTAGGCGACGAGGACGCCGCCGGGCGCGAGGGCGTCGGCGACGACCTCGAGGTTCTCCCAGGGGGCCAGCATGTCGAGCACCACCCGGTCGACGCTGCCCGGGTCGACGGCGGCGGGCAGCACCTCGGCGAGGTCGCCGACGCGCACGTCCCAGGCCGGGTGCGGGCCGCCGAACCAGGACTCGACGTTGCCGCGGGCGATGTCGGCGAAGTCCTCCCGGCGCTCCACCGACAGCAGGTGGCCGCGCTCGCCGACCGCGGAGAGCAGGCTCATGCTCAGCCCGCCGGAGCCGACGCCGGCCTCGACCACCCGGGCGCCGGGGAAGATGTCGCCCATCTGGACGATCTGGCCGGCGTCCTTGGGGTAGACGACGGCGGCGCCGCGCGGCATGGACAGCACGTAGTCGCTCAGCAGCGGCCGCAGCGCCAGCAGCTGGTGGCCGGTGGCGGTGGTGAGCACGGTGCCCTCGGGCCGGCCGATGAGCTCGGAGTGCCGGAAGGAGCCGCGCTGGCTCTGGAAGTACCCGTCGTGGGTCAGCAGGATCGTGTGCAGCCGTCCCTTGGAGTCGGTGAGCTGCACCCGCTCCCCCGCGCGCAGAAGGCCGCGCCGGCGGGCGGGGCCGAGCGGGGCGTCGTCGGAGTGTTCGCTGGTCACGACGGGCGAGTCTACGGTCCGCGACCGGCACGCCGGCACCGCGCGTTGCACCGGCCTGGCCGCGCGGACGCTAGCCGCGCGTCCTGAGGTAGGCGGCCACCCGGGCGACCTCGGCGACGCCGACGACGACGCCGGCGGCCGTGAGCACCACCGCCGGGCCGTGCCGCTGGGCCCGCGCGACGGCGTCCAGCGCCTCCGGACCCGCCAGCTGGGAGACGACCTGCTCGGGCCTCAGGGCGCGGGCGACCGCGTGCAGCGGGGTCACGGGACGCTGCTTCCACGGCACCCGCGCGGCCGCCGCCGGGTCCACGAGCCCCACCGGGAGCCCGTCCTGCTGCAGAACGACGGCGGCGCCGCCGGCGATCGCGCCGTCCGCCTCCGCGAGGGGCGCGGCGGCGGGCAGCGTCACCGCGGGCGCCGCGAGCGCCCGCAGGTCCAGGTCCCGGGCGGAGCGCTGGAGCGCAGCCGCCTCGAGCGACCGGCCCGCGCCGGACCACACGAAGGAGCCCAGGACGGCGACCCACAGCAGCGTGGTGACGGAAGGCCTGCTGCCCCGGGTCAGGGGCTCGAGCAGGAACCACGCCGCGACGGCCACCACGACCACCCGCCCGCCCCAGGCCGCGACGACCGTGCCGCGCGCGCGGTCCCCGGTGACCGCCCACACCAGCGCCTCGAGCACCCGCCCGCCGTCGAGCGGCAGGCCGGGCAGCAGGTTGAAGCCCGCGACCAGCAGGTTGGAGAACACCGCCCCCGCCAGGACGAGCCAGGCGGTGATGTCCAGCTCGAGCAGCGAGGTGGCCAGCCAGGCCAGCCCCGCCAGGGCCGCGTTGGCCGCCGGCCCGGCCGCGGAGACGACGGCGGAGGCGCCGGCGGTGGGCAGCTCCTGCGTGAAGGAGGTGTGCCCGCCCCAGAAGGTGGCGACGTACTCGCGCGGGTGCACCCCGAACCGGCGGGCCGTCAGCCCGTGGGCGAACTCGTGCACCAGGACGGAGACGAACAGCATGACGACGAACGCCACCGTGGTGAGCACGACCGTGCCGGTGGGCGCGCGGGGGACCCACGCGCGCACCGTCGGGAAGTAGATCAGCATCAGCACCGCCGCGATCAGCAACCAGGACGGCGCCAGCACCACCGGGGTCCCGCCGACCCTCCCGATCACCCAGCCGGTCGTGGTGCGCGAGCCCACACGGGGGGCGCGCGCCTGGTCGGGGGTGGGGCGGCTCACGTCCTCAGCCTACGGGGGAGGTCTCCCCCGCCGGGGGCGGCGCCAGGTCGCCGGTTGCGGCGGCGCCCGCCCGGCCGGTGGGGGCCGCCGGTCCCGCGCCTCACCCACAGCGGTCCGCGGGGATGTCGGCGCCGGCGGTTAGCGTGGCGCCATGCAGCAGATCGTCGCCTCCCCCGAGCTCGAGGCCCTGGGCGCCGCGGCGCCCCTCGGGGGCCCGGCCACCGCAACGCCCGAGGCGGACGTCGCCGCCGCACCCACGCCCGGCAGCGCGGCGAGCCCCGAGGAGACCGGCGCCGCGCGGCGCCGGGCGGCCCTGTCGCCGTCCCGCGCGAAGGACTTCAAGCAGTGCCCGCTGCTGTTCCGGTTCCGCACCGTGGACCGGCTCCCCGAGCCGCCGTCGGTCGCGGCCGTCAAGGGGACCCTGGTGCACGCCGTCCTGGAGCACCTGTTCGACCTGCCCGCCGCGCAGCGGACCGAGGACGCCGCGCAGCGGCTGCTGGACCCGCAGTGGGCCGAGCTCCAGGAGCGGCGGCCCGAGGTGCTGTCGATGTTCACCGGGCCTGAGGACCTCGGCGCCTGGCTCGCCCAGGCCCGCAGCCTGCTCACCCAGTACTTCCGCATGGAGAACCCCACGCGCCTGGAGCCCGCCCGGCGTGAGCTGCTCGTGGAGACCGAGCTGAGCTCCGGCGTCCTGCTGCGCGGGTTCGTCGACCGGCTCGACGTCGCGCCCAACGGCGCGGTGCGGGTGGTGGACTACAAGACGGGACGTTCGCCGCGGCCGCGCTTCGCGGACGAGGCGCTCTTCCAGATGCGCTTCTACGGGCTCGTGCTCTGGCGGCTGCACGGCACCGTGCCGGCCCGGCTGCAGCTCGTCTATCTCGGGGACGGCCGCACGCTGGCCCACGACCCCGAGGAGGCCGAGCTGGTCCAGCTCGAGCGCGAGCTGGACGAGCTGTGGCGGACGATCGCCGCCACGGCCCGCTCCGGCGACTTCGCGCCCAGGACGTCCCGGCTGTGCGACTGGTGCAGCTTCCAGGCCCACTGCCCCGCGTTCGGGGGACGCCCGCCGACCGCGCCGGAGGACGGCATCGATCACCTGCTCACGGCGCAGGCGGCGCGCTGACGGGTCAGCGGGCCGCGACGGCGGTCAGCTCGTCCACCACCTCGCCGCCGGCGACGCGGGCGAGCAGGTCGAGGACGACGCCCTCGAGGCTGCGCAGGCGGCTCAGCCCGTCGGCGGGCCCGATGGGCAGCATGAGCGGGACGGCGACGGTCCGTGCCCCGGCCGCCAGCGCGGACGCGACGCCGGTCGGCGAGTCCTCGACGGCCACGCAGCGTGTCACGTCCACGCCCAGACGCGCGGCGGCGGTCAGGTAGGCCTCGGGGTGGGGCTTGCCGCGGGCGACCTGGTCCCCGGTGACCACGGTCGCGAAGGTGCCCGCGGGGGCCGCGGCCACGATCGCCTCGGCGAGCACGGTGTAGGACATCGTCACGAGCGCGCACGGCACGCCGGCCTCGCGCAGGCCGGCCAGGAGCGCCAGCGCGCCGGGACGCCAGGGTGCGCCCTGCTCGGCGACGCTCGCCACCACGCGCTCGAGGAGCGCCGCGACGATGTCGTCGTCCGTGCCGGGGATGCCGGTCTGCTCGCGGATCGTCCGCGCGGCGGCGCGCAGGTCGCTGCCGACCAGCTGCAGGGCCTGCTCGTGCGTCCAGGTGCCGCCGTGGCGGGCCACCAGCGCCGCCTCCGCGGCCATCCAGTAGGGCTCGGTGTCCACCAGGGTGCCGTCCATGTCCCACAGGACCGCGGCGGGAAGGTCGGGCGTGCTCACCCGCCGACCTTACCCGCCGGGTGCGACCGGGCGGGCGGGCGCGCCTAGGGTGGGCACATGACGAGTTCCGACGCCGACCCCCGGGCGCCGCGCCACGAGCCGCCCCCCGCGGCCGAGGCCGCCCCCGGGGCCACGACGCCCGACGAGGACGTGCCTCCCGCGCTGCTCCTGGCGGCCTTCGAGGGCTGGAACGACGCCGGCGGGGCCGCGACCCAGGCGCTGGACCTCATCGCCGAGGCCTGGGACGCCGAGGTCGTCCACGAGCTCGACCCGCAGGACTACCACGACTTCCAGGTCAACCGGCCGCACGTGGGGGTGGACGAGGACGGCCGGCGCACCCTGACGTGGCCGTCCACCACGATCTCGGTCACCCGCACGCCCATCTCCGGGCGCACCCTCGTGCTGGTCCAGGGCGTCGAGCCGTCCTTCCGGTGGCGCGACTACTGCGACGAGATCCTCGACGTCGCCGAGGGCCTCGGCGTCGGGACCGTGGTGGGCATCGGCGCGCTGCTGGCGGACGTCCCGCACTCGCGGCCCATCCCGGTGCAGACCACCTCCAACGACCCGCAGGTCCAGGCGCTGCTCGGCGTGGAGGGGTCGGACTACGAGGGCCCCTCCGGCATCGTCGGGGTGCTGGTCCACACCGCGTCCGAGCGGCGGCTGCACACGCTGAGCGTGTGGGCGGCGGTGCCCCACTACGTGGCCCAGCCGCCCTCCCCCAAGGCCACGCTGGCCCTGCTGCTGCGCCTGGAGGAGCTCGTGGGCGAGCCGCTGCCGGTCGGCGACCTGCCCGACGACGCGCGCGCCTGGCAGGCCGGGGTGGACGAGCTCGCCGGCCAGGACCCCGACGTCGCGGAGTACATCCAGCAGCTCGAGGAGGCCAAGGACACGGCCGAGCTCCCCGAGGCGAGCGGCGAGGCGATCGCGCGGGAGTTCGAGCGCTACCTGCGCCGCCGCGACCTGCGCGGGGACAAGGGCGACAAGGGCGGCCCGCCCGGGCCCTCCGGCATCTGAGCCGCGGCGGCCGGCCGGGGGCCCAGGCCGGCGGGCGGCCCCGGGGCCCCGGGCCGGCCGCCGGCCCGCTGCCTAGACGGCGACGCCGAGGAGCGCGTCGACGGTGCGGCGCGCCAGGTCCGGTGCGCCGTCGACGCCGTCGCCGCCGGCCAGCGCGACGTCGACCCAGGCGTCCACCGCGCCCAGCGCCGCCGGGGCGTCGAGGTCGTCGGCCAGCGCCGCGCGCACCGCGGCGAGCAGCCGGGAGGCGTCCGGGCCGGCCGAGGCGGACATGGCGGCGCGCCACCGGCCGAGCCGCTCGCCGGCGGCCACCAGGTCGGAGTCGGTGTACTCCCAGTCGTCGCGGTAGTGGTGCGAGAGCAGCACCAGCCGCACGGCCATGGGGTCGGCGCCGCCGGCCACGAGCTCGGAGACGAGCACGAGGTTGCCGAGGGACTTGCTCATCTTCTCGCCGCGGTAGGCGACCATCCCGCCGTGGGCGTGCAGCAGCACCGGGGCGGGCTGCCCGGTGATCGCCCGCAGGTGCGACTCGCTCATCTCGTGGTGCGGGAACACCAGGTCCCGGCCACCGCCCTGCACCTCCACCAGCGGGCCCAGGTGCCGGTGCGCGATGCAGGCGCACTCGATGTGCCAGCCGGGCCGGCCGCGGCCCAGCGACCCGCCGTCCCAGTCCGGCTCGCCCTCGCGGGTGCGGCGCCACAGCAGCGGGTCCAGCGCGTGCCGCTTGCCGGCCCGGTCAGGGTCGCCGCCGTTCTCCGCGAAGACCTCGAGCATGCGCGCCGGCTCAAGGTGCGCACCGGTGCCGAAGAGCTGGTCGGCCGTCACGTCCGCGTAGACGTCCCCGAGCCCGGGGTCGTCGCCGCCGGCGCCCTCCGGCAGGGGCACCCGGTAGGCCTGGCCCTCGGCCAGCATGCGCTCCACGGCCTCGACCACCAGCGGGATCGCCTCGACCGCGCCGACGTAGTGGTCGGGCGGGAGGACGCGCAGCGCCGTCATGTCGGAGCGGAACAGCTCGGTCTGGCTCTCCGCGAGGCGGCGCCAGTCCTCACCGGTCTCCGCCGCCCGCTCCAGCAGCGGGTCGTCGACGTCCGTGACGTTCTGCACGTACCGCACGTCGCGGCCGGCGTCGCGCCACGCCCGCACCAGGAGGTCGAACGCCACGTAGGTGTTGGCGTGGCCGAGGTGCGTGGCGTCGTAGGGCGTGATCCCGCAGACGTACAGGGTGGCCGGCTCGCCGGCCGGGCGGGTCGGTGCGAGCGCGCCGGCCGTCGTGTCGCGCAGGTGCACCAGGGCACCGCCGTCGGGCAGGTCGGGAAGGTCGGGGGCGGTCCAGGCATGCACGAAGGTGACCTTAACCTGCGGCGTCGCCCCTCCTCCGCCGGGGGCCGGGGAGCGGAACGACCCGCCCGGCCGGGACGCCGGGCGCCGCGGCTCAGCCGATCGTGCTGACGGTGACCTCGGGCATCGCCTGGAGGACGCCGGCGCCGAGCAGGACCACCACGACCACCGCGAGGAGCAGCCGGTAGATGACGAACGGCAGGTAGCTGCGCGTGGATACGAGCTTGAGGAACCAGATGATGACCGCGTAGCCGACGACGAACGCGACGACGGTCGCGACGAGCGTCGGGCCCGGGTCGACGCCGCCGTCGAGCCCGTCGGTGAAGAGCTTGTAGAAGCCGGACCCCATCACCGCGGGGATGGCGAGCAGGAAGGAGTACCGGGCGGCGGCCTCACGGGTGTAGCCCATGAGAAGCCCGGCGGTGATGGTGCCGCCCGAGCGGGACACGCCCGGGATCAGCGCCATCGCCTGCGCGAGCCCGAAGAGGATGCCGTCGCGCCAGGTCATGTGCTCGAGCATCTTGGTGCGCCGCGAGGTGGCGTCCGCGAACCACAGGATGAGCGCGAACAGGGCGAGAGTGAGCGCGGTCAGGTACAGGTTGCGGAAGACGTCGTCGATCGCGTCCTCGAGCAGCAGGCCGAGCACGACGATCGGGACGGACCCCACGATGACGTACCAGCCCATGCGGGCGTCGGGGTCGGTGCGCGGCACCGTGTTCTTCCACGGGCCGACCGGCAGCGCCCCGATCCACGCCTTGATGATCCGGCCGATGTCCTTGCGGAAGTACAGGACCACCGCCGTCTCGGTGCCGATCTGGGTGATCGCGGTGAAGGCCGCGCCCGGGTCGGACCCCATCAGGTCACCGACGATGCGCAGGTGGGCGCTCGACGAGATGGGGAGGAACTCGGTCAGGCCCTGCACGAGCCCGAGGATCACTGCTTCCAGCCACGTCACGGTGGGTCACCCTACGTCAGGGCCCCACGGCGGGGCCGGGCGCGGCGCCCGCGACGGAGCACGCGTGGCGAAGCCCACGCGCACGGCCCGCCGCCGTTTCGGCCACTACCGTGGGGCTATGCAGCAGCGCAGGGTCGGTCGGACGGGTCTCACGGTCTCCAGCGTCGGGCTGGGCACCATGACGTGGGGCCGGGACACCGACGAGCACGAGGCGTCCGAGCAGCTCGAGGTCTTCCTCGACGCCGGCGGGAACCTCGTGGACACGGCCGCCTCCTACGGCGACGGCGAGGCGGAGCGGGTCATCGGCGCGCTGCTGGCCAGCGAGGTGGACCGCGAGGACCTCGTCCTGGTCTCCAAGGCCGGGGTGCGCACCCGCCGCACCGCCGACGGCGGCGGGGTGGTGGACGCCTCCCGCGGCTCCCTGCTGGACACCCTCGACGCCTCGCTGGCCCGCCTGGGCACCGACCACCTGGACCTGTGGCTGGTGCAGTCCCCGGACCCCGCCACGCCGCTCGAGGAGACCCTCGGCGCGCTCGAGCACGCGGTGCGCTCCGGCCGCACCCGCTACGTCGGCCTGTCCAACTTCCCCGCGTGGACGACGGCGCGGGCGGCCACGCTCCTCGCGCCCGGCGGGGCGTGGGGGTCGGCCGGCCCCGGCCTGGCCGCCGTGGAGGTGGAGTACTCCCTCCTCCAGCGGGGGGTGGAGCGGGAGGTGGTGCCGGCCGCGCGGGCGCTCGGCGCCGGCGTGCTGGCGTGGTCCCCGCTGGGCCGGGGCGTGCTGACCGGCAAGTACCGCAGCACGGTGCCGGCGAGCTCGCGGGCGGCGTCGCCCCACCTGCGCGGCTTCGTGGAGCCCTACCTCAACGACCGCGCGCACGGCGTGGTCGAGGCGGTGACCACCGCGGCGGCCGGCCTGGGCCGCGGCGCGCTGGAGGTGGCGCTGGCCTGGGTGCGCGACGCCCCGGGCGTGTCCGCCGCGATCGCCGGCGCCCGCACCGCCGGGCAGCTGCGCGGCGTGCTGGCGGCCACCGACCTGGAGCTGCCGCAGCCGATCCGGTCGGTGCTGGACGAGGTCACCGGCATCGACCTGGGCTACCCCGAGAGGTTCTGAGCAGAACGCTCCCCGGCGGCCCGCGGGCCGCCGGGGAGCGGGTGGTCACCGCTCCTCGTCGTCGAGCTCCTCGTCGAGGTCGTCCTCGAGGTCCTCGTCGTCCTCGAAGTCCTCCTCGTCGTCCTCGTCCTCGTCGGAGTAGATGTCGAAGGGCGTGTCGACCCCGAAGCCGGTGAACAGGGCGTCGTCGTAGGTGTCGAAGGCGTCCATGAGGGTGTTCGCGGCTGCCACGACTGCTGGTGCGTCGCTGTCCTGCGCCGCCGCCACGGCGTCGTAGTGTGCCTCGAACGCGGCGATGAGTCGGTCGAGAGCAGCACGGGGGTCGTTAGCCATGGGCCGAGCCTAGCGCCACGGCAGGTACGGCACAGCCCATGCTGACCTGGGCTGACGCCCCAGGATTTCCGTCGACGGCGAGGGGGAGGGAGCATGTGGGGATGCCGAGGATGAACCAGCGTTACGCGTCCCAGCGTGACGGCGGTGCGACCTACTACGAGTACCGGACCGTCACGCTGCCGAGGACCGTCAGCGGCGGCGACGTGCGCCGCCTGCTGACCGACGAGGCCGAGTACGGCCGGTGGGAGCTGGCCAGGACCCGCATCTACGTCGGCGGCACCCGGAAGGTGTGGCTGCGCCGCAAGGCCATGAAGGTGCCCAGCACACTCTTCTGAGCACGCCGACGGACGTCCGCGCGCGCCGTCAGCAGGTGCGCAGCAGGTGCTCGAGCACCCGTGTGCCGAAGCGCAGGCCGTCGGTGGGCACGCGCTCGTCGACGCCGTGGAACATCCCCGCGAAGTCCAGGTCCGCCGGCAGCCGCAGCGGGGCGAAGCCGTAGCCGGTGATGCCCAGGCGCCGCAGCGCCTTGTTGTCCGTCCCCGCCGAGAGCATGTACGGCAGGACGACGGCCCCCGGGTCCTCCCGGTCGATGGCGGCGACCATCGCGTCGACCAGGCCGCCCTCGAACGGCACCTCGAACCCGAAGTCCTGGTGGATCGCCTCGATCTCCACGCCCGGCCCCGCCAGACGCTCGATGGTCGCGTAGACCTCCTCCTCGTCGCCCGGGATGGGCCGCACGTCGACGGCGGCGCTGGCCCCGCCCGGGATGACGTTGGCCTTGTACCCCGCCCGCAGCTGGGTCGGGTTCGCGCCCGTGCGCAGGGTCGCGCCGACGAACTTCTTCGTCGGGCCCAGCGCGTCGACGAGGCGGGCGACGCCCTCGGGGTCCCCCGGGTCGAAGGTGGTGCCGGTCAGCTCCGCCACCCCGGTCAGGAGCCGGCGCACGGTGCCGGTCAGGTGGGTGGGCCAGGCGTGCTCGCCGATGCGGTGCACGGCGCCCGCCAGCCGGGTGACCGCGTTGTCCTCGTTGACCTGCGAGCCGTGCCCGGCGGTGCCCTCGGCGAGCAGGCGCAGCCACGCCAGGCCCTTCTCGGCGGTCTGGAGCAGGTAGACCCGGCGCCCGTCGACCTCCACGGAGTACCCGCCCACCTCGCTGACCGCCTCGGTGGCGCCGGCGAAGACGTCCGGCCGGTGCTCGACCAGCCAGTGGGCGCCGAGCTTGCCGCCGGCCTCCTCGTCCGCCATGAGCGCGACGACGACGTCGCGCGGCGGGCGCCAGCCGGTGCGGCCCATGTCCCGCACGAGGGCCAGGATCATCGCGTCCATGTCCTTCATGTCCACCGCGCCGCGGCCCCACAGCATGCCGCCCCGCACCTCGCCGGCGAAGGGGCCGACCGACCAGTCGGCGGCCTCGGCGGGCACGACGTCGGTGTGGCCGTGCAGCACGAGGGCGCCCCGGGTGGGGTCGGTGCCCGGGATGCGCAGCAGCACGCTGGAGCGGCCCGGGCGGGGCTCGACGAGCTCCGGCTCCCAGCCGACCTCCGTGAGCAGGCCCATGACCAGCTCGGCGGCGGCGCGCTCCCCCGGCCCTGAGTCATCGCCGAAGTTGGACGTGTCGATGCGGATGAGGTCCCGGCAGATCCCCACCACCTCGTCCTCGGGCCGGACCGTCGCCGGTGCCGGGCGGGGCTGGGCGGTCATGGGGAGCAGGCTACCCAGGCGCCGGGGTGACGACCGCCACGGGAGGGGGGAACAATCGGGCCATGGACCTCAACAGCGACGTCGGTGAGTCCTTCGGCTCGTGGACGATGGGGGACGACGTGGCCATCATGCGGGTCGTCTCGAGCGCCAACGTGGCCTGCGGGTTCCACGCCGGCGACCCGGTGACCGCGCGAGCCACGTGCGAGGCCGCGGCGCGCGAGGGGGTGACCGTGGGCGCCCACGTCGCCTACCGCGACCTCGCCGGCTTCGGCCGCCGGTTCATGGACGTCTCCCCCGCCGAGCTCACCAACGACGTGCTCTACCAGATCGGGGCGTTGCAGGCGATGGCCGCCGCGGCGGGGACCACGGTGCGCTACGTCAAGCCGCACGGCGCCCTGTACAACACCATCGCGCACCACCGGGAGCAGGCCCGGGCCGTCGTCGAGGCCATCCGGACCCTGGACGACTCGCTCCCGATCCTGGTGCTGCCGAACAGCGTGATCCAGCGGGAGGCGCGGGAGGCCGGGCTCCGCCCCGTCGTCGAGGCCTTCGCGGACCGCGCCTACAACGCGGACGGCTCCCTGGTCTCCCGCCGCCTCGAGGGGTCGGTCATCGAGGACCCGGACGCCGTGGCGGCCCGGGTGGTCCGGATGGCCACGGACTCGACGGTGGAGACCATCGACGGCCAGACGATCGCCGTGGACGCCGAGAGCATCTGCGTGCACGGCGACACCCCCGGCGCCGTCGCCATCGCCACCGCGGTGCGCGAGGCGCTGGAGGATGCGGGGGTGAACGTGACGAGCTTCCTGGGTGCCGGTGCGTGAGGTCCGCGCGGTCGGGGACCGAGCCGTGCTGGTCGGCTGCGGCAGCCTGCAGGAGGTCATCGACCTCCACGACACCCTCGTGGCCGACCCGCTGGAGGGTCAGCTCGACGTCCTCGCCGCGGCCGAGACGGTGCTCGTGCTGGCCGGCGACCCGGCCGACGTGGAGCGCCTCGCCGCCGAGCTCGCCGTGCTGCCTGCCCGCGGTGGCGCGGCCAAGGACGACCGCCTCGTCACGATCGACACGGTGTACGACGGCGCCGACCTCGCCGAGGTGGCCGACCTGACCGGCCTGAGCGTCGAGGGCGTGGTGGCCGCGCACACCGGGCAGACCTGGACCGCGGCCTTCGGCGGCTTCGCCCCGGGGTTCGCGTACCTGGTCGGCGAGAACCACGCGCTCGACGTGCCCCGGCGCGCCGCGCCGCGCACCTCGGTGCCGGCCGGCTCCGTGGCGCTCGCCGGGCACTTCTCCGCCGTCTACCCGCGCGACTCCCCCGGCGGCTGGCAGCTCATAGGGCGCACCGGCGCCCGGATGTGGGACCTCGACCGGCCGGAGCCGGCCCTGGTGCGGCCGGGCAACCGCGTCCGGTACCGCGCCGTCCGGGAGATCGTCGCGAGCACCAGCACCGCCGACGACGTCGCGGCCATCCCGAGCGCCCCGGCGACCGCACCCCGCGACGTCGCCGACGCGCCGGGTGCCGAGCCGCCGGGTGGCGCCCTCGTCGTCGCGGAGCCCGGGCTGCAGAGCGTCGTCGAGGACCTGGGCCGCCCGGGCTACCTGGACCTGGGCGTCTGCCCGTCCGGGGCCCTCGACCGCGGCGCCGCGGTGCGGGCGAACCGGCTGGTCGGCAACGACCGCGGCGCGGCCGTGGTGGAGACCGTCATGGGCGGCCTGCGCCTGACCGCCCGCGGCGACCAGGTGCTCGCCGTCACCGGCGCGCCGGCGCCGCTGACCGTCACCGCGCCGGACGGCGCCGTGGTGCTCCGCCCGCGCACCGACGCGCCGTTCGCGCTGCGCGACTCCCACACGCTGAGCCTCGGTCCGCCGGCCGCGGGCCTGCGCTCGTACGTCGCCGTCCGCGGCGGCCTCGACGCCGCCGTCGTGCTGGGCAGCCGGTCCACGGACACGATGTCGGGCATCGGCCCGGCGCTCCTGGAGGCGGGGGCCGGCGTGCCGGTGCTCCCCCCGCGCCCCGGCGCCGTCGTCGCCGGCCCCGACCCGGCGCGGGACTGGCCGGACGGGCCGGTGACCCTCGCCGTGGTGCCCGGCCCGCGCGAGGACTGGTTCACGCCCGACGCGGTCGCGCGGCTGTACGCCGCCGCGTGGACCGTCACCGACCGGTCGAACCGGGTGGGGCTGCGCCTCGACGGCGAGCCGCTGTCGCGGGCGCGCACCCAGGAGCTGCCGAGCGAGGGCACCGTCGCCGGGGCCGTCCAGGTGCCGGCGTCCGGGCTCCCCGTGGTGCTCCTCGCGGACCACCCCACCTCCGGCGGGTACCCCGTCATCGCCGTCGTCCGCCACGCCGACCTGGACCGGCTGGCCCAGGTGCGGCCCGGGGACGCCCTCCGGTTCGCCCGAGCCTAGGAGCCCACCGTGCGCAAGGTCCTCATCGCCAACCGCGGCGAGATCGCCGTCCGCGTCGTCCACGCCTGCGCCGACGCCGGGCTGACCTCGGTCGCGGTGTACGCCGACCCCGACGCCGGGGCGCTGCACGTGCTGCTCGCCGACGAGGCGTACAACCTCCCGGGCTCCTCCGCCGCCCAGACCTACCTCGACGTCGGCAAGCTCCTGGACGTCGCCCGGCGCAGCGGCGCGGACGCCGTGCACCCCGGCTACGGGTTCCTCGCCGAGAACGCCGCGTTCGCCGAGGCCGTGCTCACCGCCGGGCTGAGCTGGATCGGCCCGCCGCCGCGCACCATCCGGGTGCTCGGGGACAAGGTGGAGGCCCGCGAGATCGCCCGCCGGGTCGGCGCCCCGCTCGTCGCGGGCAGCGACGGGCCGGTGCCGGACGCCGCGGCGGCCCGGGCGTTCGCGCGTGAGCACGGGGTGCCGGTGGCCATCAAGGCCGCCTTCGGCGGCGGGGGCCGGGGGCTGCGCGTGGTGCGCCACCTCGACGACGTCGGGGACGCCTTCGCCTCGGCGCAGCGGGAGTCCCTCGCCGCGTTCGGGCGGGACGAGTGCTACGTCGAGCGGTTCCTGGACCGGCCCCGCCACGTCGAGGCCCAGGTGCTGGCCGACGCCCACGGCGACGTCGTCGTCGTCGGCACCCGGGACTGCTCGCTGCAGCGGCGCCACCAGAAGCTCGTCGAGGAGGCGCCGGCGCCTTTCCTCACCGAGGACCAGCGCCGCCGGGTCCACGAGAGCGCCCGGGCGATCTGCGCCGAGGCCGGGTACGTCGGCGCCGGCACGGTGGAGTTCCTGCTGGGCCAGGACGGGTCGCTGTCCTTCCTGGAGGTCAACACCCGCCTGCAGGTGGAGCACCCGGTCACCGAGGTCACCAGCGGGGTGGACCTCGTGCAGGCCCAGCTCGCCGTCGCCGACGGCGAGCGGCTCCCGCTGCGAGGTGATCCCGCGCCGGTCGGCCACGCGATCGAGCTGCGGATCAACGCCGAGGACGTCGGCCGGGGCTTCCTGCCCTCCACCGGGACGATCACCACCTTCGCGGCGCCCAGCGGGCCGGGCGTCAGGGTCGACACGGGCGTGCGCGCCGGGTCGGTGGTCTCCGGCGACTTCGACTCCCTCCTCGCCAAGGTGATCGTGCACGGCGCCGACCGGCAGCAGGCGCTGCGCCGGGCACGCCGGGCGGCGGCGGAGATGGAGGTCGGCGGCGTGGCGACGGTCCTGCCCTTCCACCGGGCGGTGCTGGCCGACCCGGACTTCGCGGGGCCCGACCGGCTCGGGGTGTACACGACGTGGATCGAGAGCGAGTTCGCCGCCCGCGTCGAGGCCGACCCGGACTTCGCGCAGGGCACGGCCGCCCCCGAGCGCCGGCGGGTGGTCGTCGACGTCGACGGCCGCCGGGTGGTGCTCGGCCTCCCGGCCGACCTGCTCGCCGGTCTCGCCGCCGGTCCGGCCGGCGCGGGCGGCGGCGACCGCGGGGCTCCCGGCGCCGAGGAGGACGGCGCGGCGGTGACCGCGCCGATGGGCGGCACGGTCATCAGGTGGCTGGCGGAGCCGGGGTCGCGGGTGGCGCAGGGCAGCGCGGTCGTCCTCCTGGAGGCGATGAAGACGGAGACGAAGGTGGTCGCGCACCGCGACGGCGTCCTGGAACCCCGGGTCGCGGCCGGGGACCGCGTGGACGCCGGGGCGACGCTCGCGCTCATCGAGGCCTGATGCCGGCTGGCCCGGAAACCTGGTACCGGCTCAGCCCGCCCGCGCCAGGCGCGGGCCGATGACGTCCCGGAACGCCGCGACGTCGGCGGCCGGGAAGTCGTATCCGCTCGCCTCGGCGTGCACACCAGGCCGCCGGCGAAGACGAGGACGGCGAGCAGGACGCCCATTCCCGGGAGCACGCGGTTGCCGAGCTCGTCGGCTCGCAGACTGGTGACGCCGATGACGCGGGTCGGCACGCTCCGGGCGCAACTTCGGCACGCGAGGGTGCCGGGGGCGCCGAGCTGGTGGAGCGGCGCACGCCGCCTGAGGACGGCGGCGCTCGCCGGTGCCCGCTCTGGGCGGGCCGCCGTCGTCAGTCCGTGAGGCCGCGCCGCACCAGCAGCGGGTCGAGGTGCGCGTCGCGCCCGCGCAGGTCGCGGAAGGACTCCAGGGGGTCCTGCGAGTAGCCCCGGGAGAGCAGCGCCTCGCGGAAGCGCTGGCCGGCGACGCGGTTGAGGCCGCCGTCGCCGTCCCGCGCCTGCTCCTTGAACCACTCCACGGTGTCGGCGTCGAGCACCTCGGACCAGATGTAGGCGTAGTAGCCCGCGTCGTAGCCGCCGCCGAAGGTGTGGTTGAAGTACGTCGAGCGGTAGCGCGGCGGCACGAGCTCCAGGGCGACCCCCGCACGCTCCAGCGCCTCGGCCTCGAAGGCGGCCACGTCCGCGACGTCGGTCGGCACCTGCGCGGAGGTGACCTGGTGCCACGCCTGGTCGAGCAGCGCGGCGCCGAGGTACTCCGTCGTCGCGAAGCCCTGCCCGTAGGCGCCCACGGAGAGGACCTTCTCGAGCAGCTCCGGGGGCAGCGGCTCGCCGGTGACGTGGTGCCGGGCGAACCGTGCCACGACGGCCGGGTTGGCCATCCACATCTCGTTGACCTGGGAGGGGTACTCGACGAAGTCGCGCGGGACGGACGTGCCGGAGAGCGAGGGGTAGCGCACGTCGGAGAAGAAGGCGTGCAGGGCGTGGCCGAACTCGTGGAAGCACGTGCGCACCTCGTCCCAGGTCAGGAGGGTCGGCTGGCCGGCCGGTGGCGGGGTGATGTTGAGGTTGTTGACGACGACGGGCCGCTGCCCGAGCAGGTGCGACTGGTCGACGAGCGTGTGCATCCACGCCCCGCCGCGCTTGCCGGCGCGCGCGTAGTAGTCGCCGACGAACACGCCCAGCCCGGCGCCGTCCCCCTCCCTGACCTCCCACACGCGCACGCCGTCGGCGTACCCGGCGAGGGGCAGCTCGTGGAACGTGATGCCGTAGAGCCGGTTCGCGGCGAAGAACACGCCCTCCTCGAGCACGGTGCCGAGCTCGAGGTAGGGGCGCAGGACGTCGTCGTCGACGGCGAAGCGCTCCCTGCGCAGCCGCTCCGCGTAGTAGGCCCAGTCGGACGCCGCCAGGCGCGTCCCGTCGGCCACGGCGGGGTCGGCATCGAGCACCTCCTGCAGCTCGGCGGCCTCGCGGGTGGCGTTGCGCGCCGCCGGGCCGGCGAGGCGGGCCAGCATCTCGTTGACCGCCTCGGTGGTGGCCGCGGTGCCGTCCTCGACCACGTAGGCGGCGTGGTGGTCGTAGCCGAGGAGCCCGGCCCGCTCGGCGCGCAGCCGGGCCAGCTCGAGCAGCGTGGCACGGGTGTCGGGGTCCGGGTGCACACCGGTGCCGCGGCTGACCGACGCGGCCAGCAGCCGTGCCCTCAGGCCGCGGTCCGCGGCCCGCGCCAGCAGGGGCTGCTGGGTGGGCAGCATGAGTGTCACCAGGTGGCCGCCGCCCGGCATGGACAGCGTCGACCCGGCCCTGTCGGCCGCGTTGCGGGCCAGGGCCGCGACCGTGCCCTCGTCCAGCCCCGCCAGCTCCGCGGGGTCGGTCACGCGGACGGCGCCGGCCTCCAGACCCTTGACCACGCGCTGGGAGAACTCGGTCTGCAGGAAGACGATCCGCCGGTTCAGCCCCCGGAGGCGTTCCTGCTGGGCGTCGTCGAGCCGGATGCCCGCCCGCTGGAAGTTCTTGCGGTAGGTGTCCAGCAGCCACTGCGTCTCGGGGTCCAGGCCCAGCAGCGGGGCCGCGGCGGCGAGGGACTCCAGGCGGGCGTAGATGCGCCGGTCGAGCCAGAAGGCGTCGCCGTGGGCCGCCAGGCGGGGCGCGACCTCCGACTCGATCGCGTGGATCTCGTCCCCGCCGACGGAGCTGGCGAGGGTGTGGAAGACGGTCATCACGCGGCGCAGCAGGGTGCCGGAGCGCTCGATCGCCTCGAGCGTGTTGGCCACGTCCGGCACGGCGGGGTCCGTGGCCACCGCCTCCCACTCCTCCCGCTGGGCCGCCATCCCGGCGGCGATGGCGGGCCGGAAGTGCTCCACCCGCACCGCGGCGAAGTCCGGCAGCTCGTACGGCAGGGCCGACGGTGCGGCGAACGGGTTGCCGGCGTCGAGCAGGGACACCGGCGCGGTGCGCGGGAGGTCAGCAGGCATGGCGCTCATTGTGCCCGCTCGCGCCCACACGCCCCCGGCACCTCCTCGGCCGCGCCTGGAGGGCCGTGCCCCTGCGGGCGCCTCAGCGGCGGCCCGGCCGATAGCCGTGCCGCGCCAGCACCCCGGCGACGTCCGGCGGGAAGAAGCCCGGGCCCTTGAGCACCTTGCCGTCCTCCCGGTAGATCGGCCGCCCGTCCGGCCCCAGCTTGGAGAGGTTGGAGGCCTGGATCTCCCCGAGCACCTCGTCGAGCGGGATGCCGCACTCGAGCGCCATCCCGTAGATGACGTACGTCAGGTCGCCGAGGGCGTCGGCCGCCTCGACGGTGTCCCGGGTGCCGTCGTCCGCGGCCACCGCCCGGGTGAACGCCGCGGACATCTCCGCCCCGGCCGCCTCCCCGTAGACCGCCTCGACCAGCTCGGCGAGCTCCTCCGCGACGAGGGCCATGCGCATGTGCACGCGGTCGCGGTCCACGCTCGGCGCGTCGGAGACCACGGGCAGCCGGTAGGTGTCGTGGAACTGGCGCACCAGCGCTTCCGGGTCACGCGGCGACGGCGGCGCGACGGCGCCCGCCTCCGTACCGGGCCCGTCCCAGGGCGCCACCGGCTCGCGCGGGTCCTCGCGCTGCAGGGTGCCGATCCATCCGTCCGACCACTGCCCCCGGGCGTGGGTGAGCGCCCGCACGGTCCCCTCCTTGCGGAAGCCGTGGTGCCACGCCACGCGCCAGGAGGGCCAGTTGCCCACGGCCGCCTGCCACAGCACCGTGTGCAGGCCGACCGAGCCGAACGCGGCGTCCAGCACCAGCCCGACGGCGCGCGTCATGATGCCCCGGCCCCGCGCCTCGGCGGCCATCCAGTAGCCGATCTCCCCCTTGCCGTCGGTGACGCCGGCGAGCCCGATCATCCCGACCAGGGTGGTCCGGCCGTCGGTGACCGTGCGCACCGCCCACGTGGGCGAGCCGGCGGCCCAGCCCTTCGGGACGAAGGTGCCGACGAACCCCTCCGCGTCGGCCCGCGTGTAGGGGCTGGGCACCGTCGTCCACCGCTGCACCTCGGTCTCGGCGCAGATCGCCGCGATCCGGTCGACGTCGTCCGCGGTGGGCGTGCTCAGCAGCAGCGTGCCGTCCGGGGTGCTCAGGGTGAAGGGCTCCATGGCGCCGACGATACGTCCTCGCGGCAGCGCCGCCGATGCTCCCCGACGCTACGGACGGCCGTGTCCGGGATCACTCCCCCGGCAGGCCCCGCGGGTTCGGACCGGGCGACCGCCGCGTGCTATCTTTTACGGCGTTGCCCAGCCGGGCGGACGAGGAGAGACACCCTCGCGAACCGGCCGCAGCACCACCTGTCCGGGTGGCGGAATAGGCAGACGCGCTAGCTTGAGGTGCTAGTGCCCTTTATCGGGCGTGGGGGTTCAAGTCCCCCTCCGGACACTCGTCGAGACAGCGACGGCACAGCCCCTGACCAGCGGACGCGCGGGTCAGGGGCTTTGTCGTTGCCGCTCGGGAACGGCGTCGGGCCCGCGCCCGGGCGGCTCCTCCGGCAGCAAGGGCAGGCGCAGCTCGAACACCGCCCCCGCCCCGGTCCCCGTCGGCGCCAGCACGAGCGACCCGCCGTGCGCCTCCGCGATGGCCCGGCTGATCGGCAGCCCCAGGCCGGTGCCGCCGTGGTCCCGGCCCCGGGACTCGTCGAGCCGGGTTAACCTGTCGAAGATGCGCTCCCGCTGGTCCTCCAGAACCCCGGCGCCGTCGTCGCCGACGCGCAGCACGGCCTGGCCGCCGTCCGCAGCCAGCTCGAGGGTCACCGTCGTGGCGGCGTGGCGCCGCGCGTTGTCCGTCAGGTTGCGGACGACCCTGGTGAGCTGCGCCGGGTCGCCATGCACCCGCAGCGCCGGCAGCGGCGCCACGACGACCCGCAACCGCCCGCACCGCCGAAGCCGGCTGGCGTGCTCGTGGACGACCTCGTCCAGGCCCACCTCACGCTGACGGAGCGGGACGTGGCCGTCGAGCCGGGCCAGGAGGAGCAGGTCGTCGACGAGGTCGCGCATCCGTGCCTGCTCGACCTGCAGGTCGGCCCCGATCTCCTGCCAGAGCCGCAGGTCCTTGCGGGCGAGGGCGACCTCGACCATGGCCTGCTCGTTGGCGAGCGGGCTCCGGAGCTCGTGGGAGGCGTCGGAGACGAAGTGACGCTGCCGCTCGTGGGCGTCCTGGATGCGGCTCAGCATCGAGTTCATGGTCTCGGCGAGCCGGCGCAGCTCGTCGTGCGCGCGCGGGAGCGGCACCCGCTGGGAGAGGTCACCGGCGCCGATGGTCGCCGCCTTGCGCCGGATCCGCTCCACCGGCGCGAGCGCCCGCCCGACGCTGGCCCAGCAGACGAGCACGGTGAGGGCCAGCACCCCGGGGAAGATGGCGAGCACCAGCCGGGCCGTGTCTGCCACGACACGGTCCACGGGGGCGAGGGAGAGCGCGACGACCACCGCCCCGGCCGGGTCCTCCACCGGCTGGACAAGGACGCGGTAGGCCTGCCCCTCGTCCACCGGAAGGTCGGTCCGGGTCGTCAGGCGCGCCTCCGGCGTCGGCTCGGCAACGGCCGGTTCGCCCCAGATGCTGCCGCTCGCCACGACGACCCGGCCGGTGCTGTCGAGCACCTGCACGAGGCTCCTCGAGTCGTGCTCGGCCTCGACGACGGTCCTCAGCGCCTCCGTGTCGAGCAGAGAGGCCACGTGCTCGGCCCGTTCCCGGGCTGAGGCGTCCACACCCGGCCCTCAGCTCACCACGGAGCAGGAAGGTGAGCGCCGTCCCCGCGAGCACCAGGATCACCGCGACCACCATCGTCGCCGTGAGCGTGGTGCGGGCGCGGATGCCGAGCCGCGCCGGCCTCATCTCGCTCGCCCGCTCAGCCGGTAGCCGACGCCCCGGACCGTCAGGATGTCGACCTCGGGCCCGAGCTTGCGGCGCAGCCTGCCGACGTAGACCTCCACGACGTTGGCGTCACCCTCGAACGCCGGGTCCCAGACGTGCTCGAGGATCTCCGCCTTGCTGACCACGTGCTCCCCGCGGTGAGCCAGGTAGGTCAGCAGCGCCAGCTCCCGGGCCGTGAGGTGGAGCTCCTCGCCATCGAGCCAGGCCCGCTGGTGGCCGGCGTCGACCCGGAGCGGTCCCACCTGGATCGCCGGCTCCCCACCCCGGGTGACCCGGCGGGTCAGGGCGCGCAGTCGGGCCGCGAGCGCGACCGGCAAGAACGGCTTGGAGATGAAGTCGTCCCCGCCGATGTCCAGCGCGTCGGCCTCGTCGTACTCGCCGTCCTTCGCGGTGAGGAAGAGGATCGGCGTGGCATCGCCCCGCTCCCTCAGCCGCCGGCAGACGTCGTAGCCGGACATGCCTGGCAGCATCACGTCCAGGACCATGGCGTCGAAGCTCTGCTCGCAGGCCCGCCAGTCACCGTCGACGCCGTCACCTGCGACGGCGACGCTGAAGCCCTCGGCCTCGAGCGCTCGCCGTACCGCGGTCGCGAGCGGCCGTTCGTCTTCCACCACCAGGACGCGCACCATGCCTCCCCGCCGTCCGCACGGGCGCACTCTCCCAAGGTAGACCCGGGGGTGCGGCGGAGGGCGGCCGGGATCCCTCCCGACCGCCCCCGGTGGCCCGTGCGGAGCGGCCGCGCACCCACGCCGCGCGGCCAGGGTGAGAGCAGCGGCTGCGGCGCCGCTGACGAGCTTGCGATGCATCGGAGTTCCTTCTCGTTGGGTACATCGGGCGTCGCAACTGTGCAGAAGACTGGCTGAACGGAACCTGAACGAACCTGTCGGCCGTGTCAGCACGGAAATCCGCGTGCTGGCGCCAGTTTCCGGCGGAAACCGGCCCCGGAAGCCGCCGCCGTCGCGCGTTGCGCCCGCCGTCAGCGACGGGTGACGGCGTTCGCCCAGACCCAGGCGTACCCCTCGCGGCCGTGGTCGTCCATGTACCGCAGCCGCACCGCCTTCGCCGTCCACGCCACGGCTACCCCCTCCACGCGCTGGTGGCCCGAGCGGGTGTGGATCCACGCGGTAACGGGCAGCGGCTCGTCCGCCTGGTGGACCGGCCGGCCGTACTGCGGCGGGCCCAGGCTGTCCGGCTGGTCTCGTAACGGAACCTGCTCGACGCCCACGCGACGATCCTAGCGCGAGTTCGAACGTGCGTTCGACCGTCTACCTGCCCGTGCTGGCTGCCGACCTCGGGCGGCCCTGGCCGCCAAGACCCGTGAACGCGCCCAGCAGGCCCCGGCAACCCGGCGCGAAGCCAGGCAGGTCCGAGCCCGGACAGGACGATGGCCCGGCGACCGTGCGGTCACCGGGCCATCGTCCGTCGTCGTCAGCCGGCGTGGGTGCGGGCGTCGGCCAGCACCGACTCACCGGCGGGGCGCTCGGGGGCGTCGGAGGTCGCCCCGGGGCTGTCGTCGGTCTTCGCGGCGTGGTACGCCCGCTCGATCCGCTCGCCGATGTTCTGATCGACGTTCTTCCAGTACTGGAACGCGCGGGACAGGACCGGCTCCTTCACGCCGCCGGCGAGGTGGCCGGCGACCGTCTGGACCAGGCGCTCACGCTGGGCGTCGTCGAACACCTCGCGCACGAGAATCCCCGGCTGGGTGAAGTCGTCGTCCTCGGCGTGCAGCGAGTAGGCGCTGCGCACCATCTCGCCGTCGGCCTCCCAGCCGTCGTCCACCGGGCCGGTCTCGTCGGACCAGGTGCGGTCGTAGGAGTTCGGCGCGTACACCGGGGCGTCGCCGCGGTGCTGATAAGTCATGTTGCCGTCGAAGGTGTAGGAGTTCACCTCGTTGATCGGCTTGTTGACCGGCAGCTGAGCGTAGTTGGTGCCGATGCGGGCGCGCTGGGCGTCGGCGTAGGCGAAGACGCGGCCGAGCAGCATCTTGTCCGGGGAGACGCCGATGCCGGGGACGAGGTTGGACGGCGCGAACGCGGCCTGCTCGATCTCCGCGAAGAAGTTCTCCGGGTTCCGGTTCAGCGTCATGGTGCCGACCTTGATCAGCGGGTAGTCCTTGTGGGACCACGTCTTGGTCAGGTCGAAGGGGTTGACGCGGTGGGTCTTGGCCTCCTCGTACGGCATGACCTGGACCGACATCTCCCAGCTCGGGAACTCGCCGCGGTCGATGGCCTCCGAGAGGTCACGGCGGTGGAAGTCGGCGTCGGCCCCGGCGAGGCGCTCCGCCTCGTCGTTGCTCATGTTCTGCAGGCCCTGGTTGGTGTGGAAGTGGTACTTCACCCAGAACTTCTCGCCTGCGGCGTTGACCCACATGTAGGTGTGCGAGCCGTAGCCGTTCATGTGCCGCCACGTCTTGGGCAGGCCGCGGTCGCCCATGAGGTAGGTGACCTGGTGGGCCGACTCGGGGTTGTGGGTCCAGAAGTCCCACTGCATGTTGTTGTCGCGCAGGCCGTTGCCGCCGCGGCGCTTCTGCGAGCGGATGAAGTGCGGGAACTTCATGGGGTCGCGCACGAAGAACACGGGCGTGTTGTTGCCGACGAGGTCGTAGTTGCCCTCGGTCGTGTAGAACTTCAGCGAGAAGCCGCGCACGTCCCGCCACGTGTCGGGCGAGCCCTGCTCGCCGGCGACGGTGGAGAACCGGGCGAGCATGTCCGTCTTGGCGCCCTTCTGGAACAGGGCGGCCTTGGTGTAGCGCGAGACGTCCTCGGTGGTCTCGAACACGCCGAAGGCGCCGGCGCCCTTGGCGTGCGGGTTGCGCTCCGGCACGCGCTCGCGGTTGAAGTGCGCGAGGGTCTCGACGAGGCGGACGTCGTGGAGCAGCAGCGGGCCGTTGGAGCCCACGCTCAGCGAGTTGCGGTCGGACACGGCCGGCGCGCCGAAGTCGGTGGTGGACCCGGTGCCCCGGTTCCCGGTGGGCAGCGCCCCGTTGGTCTCGGTCATGCGTTCTCCTTCGTGGGTTCGGACTCGGACAGGCAGGAGGGACAGGTGCCCCAGTAGATGACCTCGGCGCTGTCGATGACGAAGCCGTGGTCCTCGCTCGCGTGCAGGCACGGCGCCGCACCGGTGGCGCAGGCGACGTCCTCGACGCGGCCGCACGCGCGGCAGACGAGGTGGTGATGGTTGTCGCCCCGGCGCAGCTCATAGCGGCCCGGCGACCCCTCGGGCTCGATCCTCCGGAGGATCTCCGCCTCGGTGAGGGCATGCAGGACGTCGTAGACGGCCTGCGTGGACACCGACCCCAGCCGCTCGTGCACCGCGGCGCGGATGGTCTCGGCGTCGGCGTGGGGGCGCGCGTCGACCTCGGCCAGCACGGCGACCCGGGGCGCCGTCACGCGCAGGTTTGCCTTGCGCAGCATCTCCGGATAGGCCGTGGTCATGGTCCGTATCCTGTCACCCAATCTGGAACTACTCAAGTAAATGAGTCCGTCGTGTCTTGGGCGTGCTTGCCTCGTCGTGCTCGGGCGGGCAGCCCGCCGGGCCGGGCGGCGCGCAGGAGCCCCGCAGCCGGTCGCCGCCGGGCTCCCTGGTCGGGCGTGCTGCGGTCGGGCTACGCCTGGATGGCGGCCGAGATGCGCGCCCGCATCGTGTGGCTCTCGCCGGGAACGAGGGACACGGCGTCGTCGAGGGCGTTCGCGGTCTCGACGCAGACCATGGTGGGCCACTCCGCGTCGTCGTAGTCCGGCATCGCCACCGCCTTGGCCGTCCAGGGGTTCCAGACGACGGTGTTCGCCGAACCCTCCTTGGCGACGGTGATGGTGCGCACGCCGGGCTCGACGACGGTCGCCGTGCCTGTCGAGCGGTACACGCGGTCGGTCTCCCCGCTGAAGGTGACGGGGCCGGACTGCGCGACGAGGTCGGTGCCGGCCCCGGGCGCCTTGTCCAGGTACCGGGCGCCGTCGAGCCCCTCCACGGTGACCGCGGTGACGTCCCTGACGTGCAGGTAGGTGTGCAGCGCCTCCTCGAAGGAGCACTCCTCCGCGCCGGTGTTGCGCACGCTGAGCTCGAGGCCGAGCTCGGGCCCGAACGTGACGGTGCAGGTGGCCTCGAACGCGTGGGGCCAGGCCTGCACCCCGGGCAGCCCCGCGACGTCGGCGTCGGTCAGCCGCAGCGCGAGGGTGACGACGCCGTCGACCTCCTCGGCGCCCACCAGGGTCCAGTCGGCGAGCCGGGCGAAGCCGTGCGCCGGGGCCATCCCGGGCTCGCGGCCGCCACCGAACCAGGGGAAGCAGATCGGCACACCGCCGCGGATGGGCTGGCCGGGGGCGAACATGCTCGCCCGGGACATCCAGATGACCGGGTCGTGCCCGGCCGGGGTCCAGGCGGAGACGTGCGCGCCGTGGAGGTAGACCTCACCGGTGGCCACGGGGGTGTCCACCCGGAGCAGGGGCAGGCCGCCCTCGCCCCCGGCGAGCGTCACGGAGGCGGGCAGATCGACGGCGATCGAGGCTTCAGACATGCCCCGACGCTAGCCCGCCGTGGCGCGCACGGCCCTCGGGTTGCACGAACTTGCCGCTCACTGCTCGATCTGGTGGTCCTCGCGCTGCTCGTCGATGAACGCGGAGAGGACCTCCTCTGACAGGGCGTCGATCCGTTCGTCGATGTGCTTGGCCTCGCGGGCGCCGGCATGGCTGCTCATGGCGCCGAGCAGCGGCAGGGAGGCCTCCAGCTTGTCCAGCTGACGGCGCCACCCCTCGGCGCGACGGCGCTCCCCCTCGTCGTCGGCCGAGGCCACGAGGTAGGCCACCTGCTCGCGCAGGACGTCGATGCGGCGGCGCAGCGCCTCCGGGCCCCGCCCCTCCCGGCGGGCCCGCGCCAGACGCGTAACCTGCTCGGTGACGGCGTTGAACACCTCGGGGTTCTCCTGCCGCAGCTTGGTGAGCACGGGAGCGAGCCTGCGGACGGTCTCCCACACCGTGGGCCCGGCGGCGACGGCCACCTTGATGAGCGTTCCGACCTTCCCCACGGGTACCTCCTGACGTCCTCGCGGCGCGTGCTGGCGCTGCTGCCAGCCTGCCACGGCCTCGTCCGGCGCGCCGCACGGCAATGCTCGCGGACGGCGGCGTGCGCCGGTGCCCGTAGCGGCGGCGCGCCTCGGTGCCGCGGCAGGCGGTCGCGTGCGCGGTGCCCCGGCACGCGGCGCCCTGTGCCTCAGCCGCGTCCGCGCGTCGCGACCCGCCGGCCGGGGAGCCCCGCGGCGGCCAGGCCCGCGGCCACGAGCAGCGCCAGACCGGCGAGGACGGCCCCGCCCCAGGCGGCGCGCTCCCAGGCCTGGCCGAGCAGCACCCCGCCGGCGGAGGAGCCCAGGTAGTACGCGAGCGTGTAGCGGGCGGAAGCCGCGGAGGGGCGCTCGGCCAGCCGCGGCGCCGTCGAGCTGGCCACCGCGTGGGCCAGGAAGAAGCCGGCGGCGACGAGCAGCAGGCCGAGCCAGACAAGGGCGAGCGGTTCCGCGAGCGTGACCGCCAGCCCGACGGCGCAGCCCGCCAGGCCGATCAGCACGGCCCACCGCAGGCCCACGCGCCCGGTGAGCCGGCCCGCGAGCGCGGACGTGAAGGTGCCGGCGAGGTAGGTGAGGAAGAACGACGACGCCGCGGCGGCACCGAGGTCGTACGGCGCTCCGGTGGTGCGGAAGACGACGACGTTGAACACGCCCACGAACATCGCCATGCCCAGCCCGCCCACCAGGTAAGCCCGCACCCGCGCCGCGCGCCGGCCGGTAGCGCCAGCGGTGGCCGGTGCGCCGCCGGGCGGCCGGCGCGTCGCGGCGGGCAGGAGCCACAGCCCGGCGGCGGCGGCGAGCGCCGCGAGCGCGCTGACGAGCAGCACCGCGCCGCGCCAGCCCCAGACGTCCGCCGCCACGCCGCCGAGCAGGCGCCCGGCCATGCCGCCGACCGTCGTCCCGGCGATGTACAGGCCCCCCACCCGGGTGACCGCGGAGGGATGGATCTCCTCCGCGACCCAAGCCAGCGCCGCCGCCGGCACGCCCGCGAGCGCCACGCCCTGCACGGCGCGCAGCGCGAGCAGCGCGGGCCAGCCGGGGGCCGCCGCGAGGGCCAGGCCGGCGACCGCGGCCACGGCCAGCCCCAGGCCCATCACGCGCGCCCGCCCCAGCAGCTCCGACAGGCGCGCCAGCGGCAGCACGGCCAGCGCGATGGCGGCGGTCGGCACCGAGAGCAGCAGGCTCGCCTCGGTGGCGCCCACCGAGAACTGCGCGGCGACGAGCGCGAGCAGGGGCTGGACCATGTACAGGAGGGCGAACGTGGCCAGCCCGGTGCCGAACAGCGCCAGCAGCGCCCGCCGGTACGCCGGCGTGCGCGGCCGGAGCCCGTCGGCACGCACGGGTGTGGTCACCGGCACACCTTAGGACGGCGACCGCCGCCTACCCTGGGCTGGTCCCCCCTAAGGAGCGCCCCACCCATGACCTCGCCCACCGGCACCCTCACCTCGGCCGCCGCCCCGGCACCCCTGCGCCCCACCGCGGTCCTCCTGGACCTTGACGGCACCATCACCGACTCCGGCGCCGCCATCACGACCTCGATCGTCGAGGCGCTGACCGCCTTCGGGTACCCCGCGCCCGCCCCGGACCAGCTGCGCCGGTTCGTCGGCCCGCCCATCCGCGTGGGTCTGACCGAGATCGGCGGCGTGCGGGCGGCGGACCTCGAGGACGTCGTCGAGGTCTACCGCGCGACGTACACCGGCCGCATGCTCGACGTCGATGTCTACCCCGGCATGCCGGAGCTCGTGCGCGCGCTGCACGACGCCGGGCTGCCCCTCGCCCTCGCCACCTCCAAGCTCCTGACCATGGCCTCGCCGATCCTGGAAGGGACCGGCCTGGCTCAGTGCTTCACCGCCGTGTGCGGGGCGACCGACGCCCGCAGCACCAAGGCCGAGGTGGTCCAGGACGCGCTCGCGGCCCTGCGCGCCGCGGGCGCGGACGTCACGGGCGCCGTCATGGTCGGCGACCGCCACCACGACGTCGAGGGCGCCGCCGCGCACGGCGTGCCCGCCGTGCTGGCCGGCTGGGGCTACGGCCACCAGGACGAGGCGGACGGCGCCTACGCCGTCGCCGCCGACGCCGCCGAGCTCGCCGCGCTGCTCGGCGTCGCGGTGCCGGTCGCCTGATGAGCGGGCAGGCACCGAGCGGCCCGGACCCGGTGCCCGTGCCGGCGGCCCTCGCCGCGGCGCTCGCGCCCACCCGGGACGGCGAGGTCTGGCTGCGCCGCCTGCCCGTCCTGGTGGACCGCGCGCGCACGCGGTGGGGGCTGCGCCTCGAGCCACCGTTCGAGGGTGGACGGGCCGCGTGGACGGCCCCGGCGCGCACCGCCGACGGTGACGACGCCGTGGTCAAGATCGTCTTCCCGCACCCGGAGACGGCGGGAGAGGCGGTCGCGCTGCGGGCGTGGGCCGGCCGCGGCGCCGCTGAGCTGCTCGATCTCGACGCCGGGGCCGCGACCCTGCTGCTCCGCCGCTGCCGTCCGGGCCACTCCCTGGCGGAGGACCGCCCGCTGGCTGAGGGCCGCAACGAGACGCGCCTGGAGCTGGCCGGCGAGCTGCTGGGGATGCTGCACGGCGTGGGCGCCGACGTCGGCGGCGCGAACCCGTCGGGCGTCGCCGACCTCGCGGACGTGGCCACGGGCTGGGCCCAGCTGCTGCGCGAGCGTCTGCAGCGGCACGCCACCACGCTGGAGGCCGACCGCGGCCTGGTCGCCGAGGCCGCGACGCTGCTCGAGGAGCTGCCCGCCGGCGCCGGACGCCGGGTCCTGCTCCACGGGGACTACAACCCCGGCAACGTCCTCGCCCGGGACGCGGACGGCGACCGTTGGGTCGCCATCGACCCCAAGCCGATGACCGGCGACCCGGCGTACGACCCCTGGCCGATGCTCAGCCAGCTCGGCGATCCCGTCGCCGGGGAGGGGACGGCGGCCCTGCGTGCCCGGACGAGGGTGCTCTGCGCTGCCGCCGGCGGCCTCGAGCCGGACCGGGTGGCCGCCTGGTCGCTGGCGCGCTCGTGCGAGTCCGCGCTCTGGCGGGCGGCAGAGCTAGGCGACCGCACCGGCGCCCTGACCGAGCTCGCTGAGGCGAAGGCCTGGGCCCGGCTGGTCTGATCCAGCTCGCTGACCGGGCCGACGCACTCCCCCCGGCACCGCGGACACGTGAGCTGGCCCACGCGTGGTGCAGACTGAGACCGATGGAAACGTGGGGCGACCGATCGAGGCGCGTGCTGAGCCAGGTGGGCCGGCAGGTCGGACGACGCGTGCCGCACCGCGTGCGCCGCTCACGGCCCAGCTCCATCGACCACGTCATCACCCAGCCGGACGAGCCGCCACGGACGCGGCCCACGACGAACCAGACGACGTACCTGGCCATGCGCCCGTCCGCCGCCGCGCGCCTCACCCTCCGGCGCCTGCCCGAGCGGGCGGCACGGGTGGAACCGGGCGACGGCGTGCCCCGGTGGATCCGCAAGTACGGCCTGACCTCCTGGCTGCTCATCGGGATCGTCGTCGTCGTCGGGATGATCGTCTTCGCCACCTCGCGGATCCAGGCGGTCTTCATCGCCGTCTTCATCGCCCTCGTGGTGACGTCGGTGCTGGACCCGATCGTGACGGGGCTGGCCCGCTACATGCCCCGCCCCCTGGCGACCGTGCTTGCGCTGCTGGGCGGCTTCGGTGTGGTCGCCGGACTGCTGACGTACGTCATCACCTCCGTCGCCGGCCAGTGGTCGACCCTCGCGGCACGGTTCGGCGACGGCATCGACACCATCCTCGAGTTCTTCGAGAGCGGGCCCCTACCGTTCCACTTCACCCAGGCCGAGATCAACGAGGCGATCAACCAGCTCGTCGACCAGGCGAGCACATATCTGCAGGAGAACGCCGCGGACCTCGCAGGAACCTTGTTCAGCAACGCCGGCGCCCTCGTCCTGATCTTCACCGTGCTCGCCCTGAGCCTGTTCGTGACCATCTTCTTCCTCGCCCGCGGCAAGGACATGTGGCAGTGGTTCCTCAGCCAGCTCCCGATGCGGAACCGCGAGCGGATGCACGCCGCCGCGAGCGCCGGCTGGTACACCTTCTCCGGCTATGCCAGGGGAACGATGATCGTGGCCAGCTTCGACGGCGTGCTGGCCTTCATCCTTCTGTCCATCGTCGGCGTGCCGCTGGCGGCGCCGCTCGCCGTGCTGGTCTTCATCGGGGCGTTCATCCCTCTCATCGGCGCGCCCGCCGCGATGATCGTGGCGGCCGTGGTCGCCCTCGCGGCCGAGGGCTTCGTCGCCGCCCTCATCGTCACGATCGGCGTGGCGGCCATCGGGCAGATCGAGGGACACATCCTCGAGCCGCTGGTCATGGGCAAGCAGGTGTCCCTGCACCCTGTCGTGGTCGCGCTCGGCGTCACCGCCGGGACGTTCCTCGGCGGCCTGCTCGGCGCCGTCATCGCCATCCCTCTGCTGGCCGTGATCTGGGCGGTCTACTCCGCGTTGCGGCAGGTGGAGCCGCCGCTGGAGGGAGCGTTGCCCGCCGCCCGCGGCGTCGTCCGGCGGACGGACCGCATCGTCGACTGAGGCGGAAGTGGCCCCGGCCGGCGGTGACAGTCCCTGCGCTGTGACTGGTGGAGGGACGATCACCTACCGGAAGTCGCGGGAGACGGACGGCACCACGAGGCTCAACGGGGAGAGCTCGTCCGCGACGAGGTTCGTCACGCCGTCGGCCCGCTCGAGGGTGCCGCGCACCACCAGCGCGGCGCTGCGGCGGGCGACCTGCCGGTAGCGCGCCCACAGGCCTGCCGAGCAGACGACGTTGAGCAGGCCCGTCTCGTCCTCCAGCGACAGGAAGGTCACCCCGCCGGCCGTCCCGGGCCGCTGGCGGTGCGTCACCACACCGGCCACCCGCAGCCGCTCCCCCGGCCCGCGCCTGGCCAGGTCCGCCACCGACAGCACCCCGTCCGCTGTCAGGTCCGCCCGGCGGAACTGGGTCGGGAACGAGTCCGGCGAGACCCCGGTGGCCCAGACGTCCGCCACGGCGGTCTCGACCGGGTCCATCCCGGGCAACGCGGGAGCATCGGTCCCGACGGCGGTACCCGGCAACGGCGGCTGGTACCACACGCCGTTGCCGTCCTCCGCCGACCGGGCGCGGGTGGTGCCACCCCGACCGCGCCCCCGTGCGTGCCGGGTGCCGTGCTCTCCCGCGAGCACACCCGCGGCCCACAACGCCTCGCGCCGCTCGAGACCGAAGCACCCCAGCGCGCCGGCGGTCGCCAGGGTCTCGAGCTGGGCGGCGGACAGGTCGACGCGCCGGGCGAGGTCCGCGAGATCCCTGTACTCCCCGCCCTTCTCCCGCTCGGTGACGATCCGCTCGGCGGTCTTCTCCCCCACGCCTCGTACGGGCGCCAGGCCCAGCCGCACCGCGAGGTCGGGATGGGGATGGACCAGCTCGGCCTGCGACCGGGCAGGCTCCCCCTGCACCCGCTCGCCACCACCGGGCCCCTGCTCCTCACCACCGGGCGCCCGCTCCTCACCGCCGGGCACCCGCCCGCCACCACCGGACGCCCGCTCCACCTCGGCCTGCACCGCCGAGGCGTTGACGTCGGCACGCAGCACCGCGACCCCGTGCCGGCGGGCGTCGGCCACGAGCGACTGCGGCGAGTAGAACCCCATCGGCTGAGCGGCCAGCAGCGCGGCGTAGAAGGCCTCGGGATGGTGAACCTTGAGCCAGGCCGAGGCGTACACGAGGTAGGCGAAGGAGAACGCGTGGGACTCGGGGAAGCCGAAGTCCGCGAAGGCCCTGAGCTTCTCGTAGACCGCCTCGGCCACCGGCCCCGTGACCCCGTTGTCCTGCATGCCCGCCAGGAGGCGGCCGTGCAGGGCCTCCATGCGTTCGGTCGAGCGCTTCGACCCCATGGCCTTGCGCAGCTGGTCCGCCTCGGCCGGGGAGAAGTTGGCGACGTCGATCGCGATCTGCATGAGCTGTTCCTGGAACAGCGGCACGCCGAGGGTCTTCGACAGCGCCGGCTCGAGCAGCGGGTGCAGGTAGGTCACCTCCTCCCGGCCCACACGCCGGTTGATGTAGGGGTTGACCGAGTCGCCCTGGATCGGGCCGGGTCTGATGAGCGCGACCTCGACGACGATGTCGTAGAAGCACCGGGGCCGCAGCCGGGGCAGCGTCGCCATCTGCGCGCGGGACTCCACCTGGAACACCCCGACCGTGTCCGCCGCGCACAGCAGGTCGTACACGCACCTGTCCTCCTGGGGCAGGCTGTGCAGGCCCAGCTCGGGCGGACCGCCGGGCGTGCCGCGCCCCTCGGCCGCGTTGATGGCGTCGAAGGCCAGCCGCAGCGCGGTGAGCATGCCCAGGCCGAGCAGGTCGAACTTGACCAGGCCGGCATCGGCGCAGTCGTCCTTGTCCCACTGCAGCACGGTGCGCCCGGGCATGGTCGCCCACTCCACCGGGCACACCTCGATGACGGGCCGGTCGCACAGCACCATGCCGCCGGAGTGGATCCCGAGGTGCCGCGGGAGCCGCAGCATCTGCTCGGCGACGTCGACGACGTGGTCCGGGATGCCGCCGAGGTCGTCCGCGGGCTCCGGCGCGGGCCCGTCCCGGGTCACCACGCCGTGCTGGCCGTCCGGCCCCCGCAGGCTCCGCCACCGCTCGATCCCCTTGGACCACGCGTCCTGCTGGCCGACGCCGTAGCCGAAGGCGCGGGCGGCGTCGCGCACCGCGGAGCGGGGCCGGTAGGAGATGACGTTGGCCACCTGGGCGGCGTGCTCGCGCCCGTAGCGCTCGTAGACGAACTGGATGACCTCCTCGCGACGGCGCGACTCGATGTCGAGGTCGATGTCCGGCGGCCCCGAGCGCCCGGGCGAGAGGAAGCGCTCGAAGAGCAGGCGGTGCTGGACGGCGTCCACGGCGGTGATCCCCAGGGCGAAGCACACCGCCGAGTTGGCCGCCGACCCCCGGCCCTGGCACAGGATGTGCCGGCTGCGGCAGAACTCCACGATCTCGTGGACGATGAGGAAGTACCCGGGGAAGTGCAGGTCCTCGATGATGCCGAGCTCGTGCTCGATCATGTCGTAGGCGCCGGGCACCCGCTCCGCCCCCCGCGGGCCGTAGCGCTCGGCGGCGCCGCGGTAGGTCAGCTCGCGCAGCCAGGTGGCCTCCGTGTGGCCGGGCGGGACGGGGTGCGGCGGCAGGTCCGGGGCGACCAGCTGCAGGTCGAAGGCGCACTCGGCGGCGAGCGCCACGGAGGCGGCGACGGCGTCGGGGTGGCGGTGGTGCCGGGCGGCCATCTCGGCGGCCGAGCGCAGGTGCGCCGGGGCGGCCGGAAGCCAGCCGTCGATCTCCTCCAGGCTGGCCCGCGCCCGGGTGGCCGCCAGGACGTCGACGAGCACCTGGTCGCCCGGCCGGGCGCAGTGCACCGCACCGGTGGCGACCAGCGGCAGACGCGCGGCCCGGGCGAGGCCGGCGAGGGCGTCGTTCCGGGCGGAGTCCAGCGGCGAGCCGCCGTCGGTGATCTCCACCGCGACGTTGTCGCGCCCGAACAGGGCGGTGAGCCGGTCGAGCTCGGCGCGGGCGGCCCGCGCGCCGTCGCTCCGGCCGCCGCCCTCGAGGGCCCGGCGGACCGCCCCCTTGCGGCAGCCGGTGAGCACGAGCCACTCCCCCGCCGCCTGGGCGGCGAGGTCCTCCAGGACGTAATCGGCCCGCCCCTTGGCCCCCGACCCCAGGTGCGCCTGGGCGATGGCCCGCGAGAGGCGCCGGTACCCCTCCGGCCCGCGGGCGAGCACGAGCAGGTGCGTGCCGTCGGGGTCCATCACCGCGCCGGCGCTGGCGCCGGCCCGCCCGGTGGTGCCCAGGTTCAGCTCGGCGCCGAGCACGGTGGGCAGGCTCAGGGCGCGGGCGGCCTCGGCCAGCCGGACGACGCCGTAGAGGCCGTCGTGGTCGGTCAGGGCCAGCGCCTCCAGGCCCAGCCGGGCGGCCTCGGCGGCGAGCTCCTCGGGCTGGCTTGCGCCGTCGAGGAAGCTGAAGGCCGAGTGCGCGTGCAGCTCGGCGTACCGCGCCGACATGCCACCATGATATCGAACGTCTGTTCGACAGAGAACCGTTCGCCCATGCTCGCGAGCGCGGCTAGGCCCCACCCTCCCCGGGCGCGGGACCTTCCGCCGCCGGGGCCGGCCTCCGGGCCTCGTCGGCCGCCAACCGGTAGAGCACGTGACGGCGCAGCGGGCCCTCGGGGACGCGCGGGTGGTCGAACTCGCCGTGCCGCCGCATGCCGAGCCGCCGCATGACCGCCTGCGAGGGCGTGTTGACCAGCGCCGTCATCGACCAGATCTCCGGCAGCCCCAGCGACCCGAGCCCCACGTCGAGCGCGGCCCGCGCGGCCTCGGTGGCGAAGCCCTGGTGCCAGGCGCCACGGGCGAGCCGCCAGCCGATCTCGTAGCCACCGGCTCCGGGTACCCCGTCGGGCATCGGGTTCAGACCGGTGAACCCGAGGAGGTCGCCCGTCGCGCGAAGCTCGAGGGCCCACAGCCCGAAGCCGTGCCGGACCAGGTGCAGCTCGATGCGGTCGACCAGGGCGTCGCTCTCCGCGCGGTCCAGGACGGCCGGGAAGTACCGCATCACTTCCGGATCGGCGTTCATCGCAGCGAACGGCTCCCGGTCCTCCTCGCGCCAGCGCCGCATGAGCAGGCGGGGGGTGCTGACCTCGTCGAAGCGCCGGATCACGCCGGGAGCGTACCGGCGCGGTCTCCGCGGCGCCGACCTCAGGTCTCGTCGTCGTGGTCCCCGCGCACCCAGGCCGCGTGCCGGTCGGCCGAGCGCCGCACCACCGCCCTGGCGTCGCTCGGCACCACCCCGCCGAAGTTGCCGTACAAGCGATCGAACGCCAGCGCCTCGAGGTCGCGCGCGAGCCGGCCCGCCACGGCGCCGGAGAGCGGGACGAGGTTGGGATAGCTCCGCATGAAGCCCACGCTCTTCCGGTCGGGGTTGGGGAAGACGGTGTCCCCGCTCAGCACCACCCCGGCGCCGTCCGCGCCGTCCGCCCACAGCGCGACGGCGCTGCCCGGGAAGTGCCCGCCGAGCTGGTGCAGCGTCAGCCCCGGCGCCACCTCGTGGGTGCCCGACCACGGCTCGATGGCGCCGTCCGGCCGAGCGACCCAGCGCGCGTCGGCGGCGTTGACGAGCACCGGCACGCCGCCCAGCGCGCGGCTCCACTCCACCTGCGCGCCGAACATGTGCGGATGGCTGGCGGCGATCGCGAGCACCCGGCCGAGCTCGCGGACCCGCCGCACGCCGTCGTCGTCGAGATAGCCGGTGGGGTCCCACAGCAGGTTGCCGGCGCCGGTGCGCACCAGCAGCGCGCGCTGGCCGATGCCCACCCGCGGGGCGACGGTGATCCCGAACAGGCCCGGCTCCACCTCCTCCACCGCCATCTTGCGGTCCGCGGTGCGCAGCTCGGCCATGGTCGTCCACTGCTGCCCCTCCGCGGGCACCCACTGGCGCTCGTCGGCGCAGATCGCGCACACCTCGGGCGGCTCTGCGGTGTCGGCGTGCTCGACGGCGCACGTCCGGCAGATCCACACGGTCACGGCACGATCCTGGCAGCGCCGGCGGCCGGGTGTCCCGCGTTCGCGGTGGCACGGTCAGTCGTACACGCCCTCCACCTGCCAGGTGCCGCCCTCGAGGGCGAGCAGCAGCGCCGGCGCGCCGTCCGGCACCACCTGGACGTAGGCGCGCCGGCGCCCCTCGGCGGACCACCACCGCTCGGTCACCGGCCACGGCCCGGCCCAGCCGCGCAGCGGGTACTCCCCCGCCTCCACCACCGCCGCGCCCGGCTGCCCGGGCGGCGCCGCGGGCGCGGGCGGCACGACGACGCACGCCGGCGCGGCGCTGGCGCGGCCGCGGGCGTCCACCCCCACCGGGGCGCCGGCGGCGTCGACGAGGCGCACCGCCACCGGCTCGGCCGGCACGGTCGCCGGCCAGGGCTCGGGAATCTGCCCGGGCCAGGGCGCGTCCGGGCGGCGCAGCGGGGCCGGCTCGTCGCCCCAGGCCACGAGGCGGGCCGCCGAGCGCGGGTCCCGCCCGCCCTGGAGCACGGGGACGAGCACACCCTCGGCGCCGAGCAGGCCCTGCACCCGCAGCGCGGCGCGGCCCGCCTGGACCTGCCCGCGCAGCGAGCGGCCCCACAGCCCGTCCTGGACCGCGCCGGCGGGGCTGACCTCCTGGGCGGTCAGCCCCAGGTGGGTCAGGGGGGCCGACGGCGCCCGGCCGCTGCGCCCGGACAGCCACCCCTCCAGCTGCCACCGCACCCGGTCGGTCAGCTCGGCCGCGGTCGGGGCGCCGTCGATGCTCCACGTGCGCACCAGCTCGTTGCCGTCCTCCGTGCGGGTCGCGACCTGCAGCCGGGCGCACACCACCCCGCGGCGCAGCATGCGCTCGGAGAGCCGCTCGGCCAGGGCGCGCGCGGCGAAGGCGGCGACATCCGAGCGCTCGGCGGGCGGGTCGAGCTCGGTGGCCACCACGACGTCGTCCTCGGGGCGGCGGGAGGTCGCCGGCGCGGCGTCCAGCCCGCGGGCCAGGCGGTGGGCCGCCAGGCCACGGGTGCCGAACCTGGCGGCGACGTCGCCGGTCTCCAGGCGCGCGAAGGCGCCGAGCGTGCGCAGCCCCAGGCGCCGCAGCAGGTCCACGAGCTCGTCGATCTCCGCGGCCACCTGGCGGGTGCTGGCGGCGTGCGCCAGGGCGCCGACGTCCTGCGCGGCGAGGAAGGCGCCGGTGGCCCCGGGCGGAACGAGCACCCCGGCGCGGGCGGCGAGCATGGCGGTGAGCAGGCCGTCGGCGATGCCCACCTGGCACTCGGCACCGGTCTCGGTGGCCACCGTGCCGACCAGCTGGTCGGCGAGCGCCTCCTCGGAACCGACGTGGCGCACGGGGCCGCGGGCGAGGAAGACCACCATCCCCGGGCGGACCACCTCCACCTCGGCGACCACGGTCTCCACGGCCTGCACCAGCGGCTCGAACGCGCGGGCGTCGCGCGCCGGGTCGGTGGCCAGCAGCACCAGCTCGGGGCAGACCTGCTGGGCGCTGCGCCGGCGCATGCCGCGGCGCACCCCGGCCGCGCGGGCGGGGGCGGAGGCCACGAGGACGCCACGCCCGTCGTGCACGGCGACGGGCACCTGCGGGTCGACCGTGCCCTCGGCGACGGCGGCGGCGACGGGCCAGTCCGGGACCCACAGCACGCCCCGGCGCGCCGCCTGGCTCACCGGGGCCACGTCACACCGCCTGCAGCAGCGGCGCGTCGTCCGGCGCCGCGGCGGCCGGGCCGGCCGCGGGCGGCGCGGCCGCGCGGGTGAGCGACCCGGCGTCGGGCGCGAGGAGGCGGGCGCCGGGCGGGTCAGCGACGGTGACGAGCGGCCCCTGCGCGGCCGCGAGCAGGCCGCCCCGGCCGAGGTGGACGCGGACCTCGCGGGCCCGGGCGGCCCCCGCCCGGCCGGTGGCGCGCACCGTCAACTCCTGCTCCTCCAGGTGGCCCCAGCCCTGGCCGAGGCCGTCCCAGTTCTGCCCCGCCGCCCGGAGCACCAGCTGGGCGCCGGGCCAGGGATGGGTGCTCAGCAGCACGGCGCCCCGGGTGCGCAGCCGGGCACCGATCAGGCGCCGGTCGCGCTCGCCCAGCGCCGGGCAGCGGCCGACGACGAGCACGTCGAAGCCGTCGACGAGCGCCCCGACCACCCCGGCGGCGTCCGGGCCGGGCCGCGGCACCACGGCCACCCGGTCCAGGGCCACGCCCGCCGCGGCGGCTGCGCGCCACCCGACGTCGGGCAGGGCCGCGAGCGCGCACCACGCCCCGTCCGCGCTGGCGGCACCCGCCAGGCCCAGGAGCACGGAGGTCGAGCCCGTCACCTGCACGACGCTGCCGCGGGCCAGGGCCCCGCCGGGGAAGAGCGGGGCCAGGGCGCCGGGCACGGGGAGGTAACCCTCCGCGGCGTCGGGAGGGTCGCCGTCGGGACCGGGCGCCGGGGACGCCGGGGGGACCGGCGCCACGGCGGCCAGGGCGGGACTGGTCATCAGGTGCGGACCGGCGCCGGAGGCCGGCGCGCCCGCCGGGGCGCCCGCCCCGCCGGGGGATGCATGGGTGCGCGTCAACCGGGTGCGCAGGCCCGCGGCCATCTCCGCCCGGCTCAGCGCGGCGCGCGCCGCGGCCAGCCGCGCCTGCGGGTCGGTGGCCCGCCCCGGCGGACGCGTCCCGGCCGCACCGTCGGCCCGGGACACCGGCCCCTGGGCGGGTGGGTGGGCGTCGTGGTGGAGCGCGTCGTGGACGGCCGTGAGCACGGTCCCCATGGCTCCTCCTCGCTCCCGGCGCGGACACCCGCCGCCACTGTTTTCGAACACCCGTTCGATCTCTAGTCTTCGTCGGAGGGTCCGCGTTGTCAACCGACCGGCACAGCCTCGCGCCCCCCACCCACATCCCGGCGGCGACCCCGACCGGCCGGCCGTAACGCGGCGATAACGCCCTCCGGCTACCTTCCCAGGTGCGCGCCTCCCTGCGGCGACCCCCTCGACGACGGCGGTGCCGGATGACATGCCGGAAGAACGTCTCGCAGCTGACCCGCGGCGAGAAGGCCCGGCTCGTCCAGGCGTTCCTGGACCTCAAGGCCTCGGCACCCAGCAGGATCCCGGCGGCCCAGGCGGCGGTGGTCGCCGGCGGCGGCACCCCGAACCGGTACGACGACTACGTCTGGCTGCACAACACCGTCGGCCTCGGCGCGCACCGCGGCCCGGCGTTCGGGCCCTGGCACCGGGAGTTCCTCCACCAGCTCGAGCTCGACCTGCAGCAGGTCAGCGGCGACGCCGAGCTGACGATCCCGTACTGGGACTGGACCACCGACCGCGACGCCGCCTCCCCCGGCTGGCCCTTCACCACCGACCTCATGGGCGGGTTCGGCAACGCCGGCCCCGGTCCCACCACCGGGTACGTCACCACGGGGCCGTTCGGCAGTCCCGCGTCGTGGCGGATGAACATCAGGCGGCGGGGCGACGCCGACCTCACGCTCAAGCGCTCCCGCGGCGTCCCGACGCCGGCCCAGCTGCCCTCGCGCGAGGAGGCGCTCTTCGGCCTGGGGGTCGGCGTCCCGGCCGGCGGCCCGTGGCCCGGTGTGTACGACGGCCCGCCGTGGAACGACGCCTCCACGCCGCTGACGGACGCGCAGGTCCTCGCCTCGTTCCGCAAGTACCTCGAGCGCATCCTCCACGACGGCGTCCACGTGTGGATCGGCGACGCCTGGGAGCTCGACCCGCAGGGCCGGCCGCGCGACGGCGGCCACATGACGTTCCCGGCGACGGCGGTGAACGACCCGGTCTTCTGGCTGCACCACTGCAACGTCGACCGGCTCTGGGCGATCTGGCAGCGCAGGACCACCACGCCCGAGCACCGGCCGCAGGCCGCCGGGACGGCGGACCCCGGGCACAACGGGGACGACCCCATGGTCAACCTCGCCACGCCGTCCTGGTTCGCGGCCGTGCTGCACCGGCGGCCGAACGACGTCCAGGACCACCAGCGGCTCGGCCGGTACCGGACCGACCTGCCCGGCATCACGCTGGCCAGCCCGGCGGTCCCGTTCGGCGAGGTGCCGGAGCGGAGCGCCGCGCAGATGCCGGTGGCGTTCTCGGTGCGGACGTGCCAGCCGGTGACGTTCCGGCTCACCGGTGTCACCGGCGACGGCTTCGCCCCCGGCGACCCGGACGTCGTGACCGTGGAGCACGACCCCGTCTCGGAGATCGTGGCGGCGCTCGTGCCCGTGGCGTACGAGGCGCGCGGGCCCGTCGGGATGCCGCAGACGGGGACGGCCACGATCGCCGCCTCGATCGTCGACACCGACGGCTACGACGCCCCGGGCGGCCCGGGCGCGCCGCTCACGGTGGGGACGTGGGCCGTCGAGCTCACGGCGACCACCGTCGCGGGCCGCGCCGGGCAGGCGCCGCCCGTCGCGCCGTTCCGTGACGCAATCCCGGCGGGCGCCCGGCCCCAGCCCGGCACCGGCCCGGAGCCGGACGCGCGGAGCCTGGCCGGCGCCGCCGGTCCGGTGCCCGGCGGCGGGCGGCAGCACGGCCCCGCCGGCGGACAGGGAAGCCCCGTCGGCGGGCGGGGAGGCCTCGACGCGGTGGCCGCCGCCGGCGGCGGCCACCACGACGCGCACGGCGAGGAGGCGCGGGGCATGGGCGGGGCGGACGACGGGCACGGCACCCACGAGGGGCACGAGCCGCATGGCGTCCACGACCACGACGCGATGGCGTTCACGATGTTTCACCTGACCCCGGCGGGCGAGGTCGTCGAGGTGCGGCCCGACGAGATCGAGCGCGACACGAGCGGCTACGACGACGGCGCCGACCCCGGGACGGCGCCGCCGGTGGGCCCGGACCCGGCCGAAGAGCCGCCCGGCTTGGCCTAGCGCTTCTTCTTCGGCGGCAGCGTCGCGGCGTGGGTGGCCGCCCGCTCGAGCAGCGCCCGCGCGTCGCCCTCTTCCGGCACGGAGACGTAGCCTCCCATCGGGCGATCCGGGGGGCCGAAGTCGCCGGCCCCGCGGCGCCGGAGGTCTGCCAGCTCGTCCTCGGGCAGCTTGACCCCGATGTCCGAGCCGAGGAGGCCGGCGAACATGTTGCCGCCGATGAACGCGCCGAGGTTGCCGAACATGGGCCTCACCTCGACGCGCGGGTCGTCGGGGAGGAGCGCGCGGAATCGTGCCTTGTCCTCCTCGCTCGGCCTCGGCACCTGCATCGTGACCTCCCTGGGCCGCATCATCCCCCTCCCCCCGGGGTTCGGGAAGCGCCCGCGCGCACCCGACGCCGCGACCGTCGGCACCTGACCCCGCGACCGCCGTCGCCGGCACGCCGCCCACAGCCGACGCTCCGGTGCATCGCCCCAGGCCAGGCGCGCCACGCCGGCCTCGCGACGTCCGGCCGCATCAGCGCCTAGGTTGGGAACCGAGGGCCGCCGTTAAACCGGCCCGCCGCCGAGCACCGGAGGTAATCGATGAGTCTTGACCGCCCGCTTGCCCAGGACCCCTACGAGAAGCTGCCCGCCGTCCCCTCCTTCACGCTGACCTCCACGGACATCGCGGGCGGCCGCCCCATGCCGGCGCTGCACAGCCGTGACGGCGGCAACGTCTCGCCGCAGCTGTCCTGGTCGGGCTTCCCCCAGAGAACCCGCGGGTTCATGGTGTCCTGCTTCGACGCCGACGCCCCCACGCCGTCGGGCTGGTGGCACTGGACGGTGGTGGACCTGGGCGCCGACATCACGGAGCTCGAGCAGGGCGCCGGGCAGTCGGACCTCATGCTCCCCGGCGCGGCCTTCCACCTGCGCAACGACGACGGCGAGCACGCCTACACCGGCGCGTACCCCCCGCGCGGGGACCGCGAGCACCGCTACTACTTCGCCGTGCACGCGCTGGACACCGAGACCCTCGAGCTGGACGAGGACACCATGCCCGGGCTGGCCCACGGCGCGGCGCGGGCGCACACCCTCGCCCGCGCGGTCCTGGTGACCACGTTCAAGAGCTGACACGGGACAACGGATGGAGACGCCCTCGAGCGCGCAACCCGTCCCCCCGGCGGCGGTGCCCGGCGAGCCGGGCGCCGTCGCCTTCGGCGCCCTGCGGTGGACGCCGGCGCTGGGCCGCCCGGACCTGCTCGCCGAGCCGGTCCGGGCGGCGCTCGCCGCCCTCGCCGAGCGTGCCCCGGACGCGGCCGCGCGGGTGCTGGTCGCCGCGATCGAGCCCGGCCTCGCCGACACGGCCGCGATGACGGAGGCCTACCGCCTGCCGCTGGAGGCGTCCGCCAACTGCGTGCTGGTGGCCGGCAAGCGCGGCGGGGAGGAGCGGGTGGCCGCCTGCGTCGTGCGCGCCACCACCCGCGCCGACGTCAACGGGGCCGTCCGGCGCCTGCTGGACGTGCGCAAGGCCTCGTTCTGGCCGATGGAGCAGGCCGTGGCGGCCTCGGGCATGGAGTACGGCGGCATCACCCCGGTGGGCGTCCCGGCGGGCTGGCGGCTGCTGCTCGACGGCCGCGTCACCGCGGGCCCGGCGATCGTCGGCTCCGGCAGGCGCTCGTCCAAGCTGCTCCTGCCCGGCGAGGTGCTGGCCGCGCTCCCCGGCGCCGAGGTCGTGGAGGCCCTGGGCCTCGAGGTGCCGACCGCCTGACGAGGGCCACCGGCCGGCGGCGCACAGCGGCGGGCCGGCCACCCGCGAATCCGTCGACCGGCGCGGGCGACGGCGCTAGGTTGTCGCCATGAGCGCGGCGACGACGTCCAGCTTCCTGCGGCTCCTCCACGAGCAGGTGGGCCACGAGTTCGACGCCCATCAGCAGTACATCGCCATCGCGGTGTGGTTCGACAGGCACGACCTGCCGCAGGTGGCGCGCCACTACTACCGGCAGGCCGTGGAGGAGCGCAACCACGCGATGATGATCGTGCAGTACATGCTCGACCGGAACCTGCCGGTGGAGATCCCGCCGGGCTCCCCCGTGCGCAACGACTTCACCGAGCCCACCCAGCCGATCGCGCTCGCGCTCCAGCAGGAGAAGCAGGTGACGGCGCAGATCGAGGCGATCTTCCAGGCGGCGCGCGCGGAGAGCGACCCGCTCGGCGAGCAGTTCATGCTGTGGTTCCTCAAGGAGCAGGTTGAGGAGGTCGCGGCCGCGACCACGCTGCTGACCGTGGCGGAACGCGCCGGGGCGAACCTGTTCGACCTGGAGAACTACGTCGCCCGCGAGCGCATCGGCGACAGCGGGGAGTCGGCGGACGCTCCCGCCGCGGCGGGCGGGGCGCTGTAACGGTCCGGTCGCGTCGCGTCCCGGGTGCGCGGCAAGGGGCCGGTCGCACCATGGTGCGCCGCGAAGGGCGCGGCCGGGGTCCGTGGGAGCATGGACGCCTGTGTTCCACGTGATCTTCTACGAGCCCCGCATCCCCCCGAACACCGGGAACGCCATCCGGATGACGGCGTGCACCGGCACCACCCTGCATCTGGTGGAGCCGCTGGGCTTCGACCTGTCGGACGCGCACCTGCGCCGCGCCGGGCTGGACTACCACGACCTGGCCGACGTCCACGTGCACCGCGACCTCGACGCGGCCCTGGCCGCGGTGGCCCCGGGCCGGGTCTACGCGTTCACCGGTCACGCCAGCCGCAGCTTTGCCGACGTCGCGTACGAGCCGGGCGACGCGCTCCTCTTCGGGCCGGAGCCCACCGGCCTGCCGGCCGAGATCCTCGCCGACGGCCGCCTGACCGACCGCCTCCGCATCCCCATGGTGCCCGGCATCCGGTCGCTCAACCTGTCCAACTCCGCCGCCATCGCCGTCTACGAGGCCTGGCGGCAGCACGGGTACCCCGGCGCCGTGTGAGCGCGGGTGTCGCCGGAGGTCACGCGGCGCGTGCGGGAAGAGCCACGGGAGCCGGGTCGTTGAGCCACCATGGCGACGTCGCGGTCGATCGTGCGGGTCTACCTGGTGCTGCTGCTGGGGAACACGCTGGCCGCGTCGCTGATCTGGGGCATCAACACGATCTTCCTGCTCGACGCCGGGCTGACCAACCTCGAGGCCTTCGCCGCCAACGCGTTCTACACCGCCGGCATGGTCCTGTTCGAGGTGCCGACCGGGGTGGTCGCGGACACCGTGGGACGCCGCTCCTCCTACCTGCTCGGCACGGTGACGCTCGCCGTCTCCACCCTCCTGTACGTCCTGCTCTGGTACGCCGACGCCGCGTTCTGGCTCTGGGCGGTCGTCTCGGTGCTCATCGGGCTCGGGTTCACGTTCTTCTCCGGCGCGGTGGAGGCGTGGCTGGTGGACGCGCTGGAGGCGGTCGGCTTCACCGGTGACCTGGAGGCCGTCTTCGGCCGCGGTCAGGTGATTTCCGGGGCCGCGATGCTGCTCGGCTCGGTCGGCGGGGGCGTGCTCGCCCAGGCGACCGACCTCGGCGTCCCGTACGTGCTGCGCGGCGTCATCCTCGTGGCGATGTTCCTGGTGGCGTACCTGGTCATGCGCGACCTGGGCTTCACCCCGCGGCGCGGCGCGTCGGCGACCGAGGAGGTCCGCCGCATCCTGCGGGCGTCCGTCGACCACGGCTGGCGCCGCCCCGCGGTCCGGTGGCTCATGCTCGAGGCGCTGGTCACCGGCGGCGTCGGGATCTACGTGTTCTACGCGCTGCAGCCCTACCTGCTCGAGCTCTACGGCGACCCCTCGGCATACTCGATCGCCGGGCTCGTGGCCGCGATCGTGGCCGGCTCCCAGATGCTCGGCGGGCTCGCCGCGCCGCGGCTGCGACGCCTCTTCCGCCGGCGGACCTCCGCCCTCCTGGTGGCCGCGTCGGCCAGCGCGGCGGCGCTCGCGCTCATCGGCACGGTGGCGGAGTTCTGGGTGGTCATGGTGGTCATCGTCGTGTGGGGCCTGCTCTACGCCGCCGCCGAGCCGGTCCGCCAGGCCTACCTCAACGGCATGATCCCCTCGCAGCAACGGGCGACGATCCTCTCGTTCGACTCGCTCAACACCTCCGCCGGCGGGGTGTGGGCGCAGCCCCTGCTCGGCCGGACCGCCGATGTGTGGGGGTACGCGCCGTCGTTCGTCGTCAGCGCCGGCATCACCGTCCTGGGCCTGCCGTTCCTCCTGCTCAGCCGGCGCGAGCGCTCGCCGGCCGACCTCCGCGTGACCGAGCGCCCCGCCGTCGGCGACTGACCGCTGACGGTGGCTACCACCTCGCACCCGCCGCCTCGGGGCCGCGCAGCGCGGTGCAGCTGTCAGTCCCACCACAGCCACCATCCCTCCCGGTCGCGCGCCCACGGCGGCCGGGAGCGGTGGATCTCGTCCGGCGAGCCGCCGTCCCCCTCGAGCTCCAGGACGTCCTCCACGAGGGCCCACAGCTCCTGGCACCGGCAGCCGGGGGCGTGGTTGGGGCTCACCGCGAGGTCGGCGAAGGCGTACACCACCAGGCCCTCGGCGCTGACGCGCTCGTCGGCGCGCTGCGGGCCGATGCCGTAGCCGTGCACCTCGACCGTGCCCGGGTGCCGCGCCGCCGCCCACAGCATCGAGCCCAGCGTCGGCGCGGCGTTCTGCCGGTCCACCAGCTGCGCCGGCGGCAGCCGCTCCAGCAGCTCCAGGGCGGCGGCGCCGTCGAGCCCCGCGAAGGCCACGTGATCCCGGCCCGGCCGGCCGTCGGCGCCCACCGCCGCCCCCACGCCCGGGTAGGCCCACGGCACGTGCCCGCGGGCGGTGAAGGGCGCGAGCACCTCCCACACGCCGGCACGCACGCTCCAACCGCGGGGCCCGTACAGCTCCCCCGCCGCCTCGGCCCGTCCGGCCTCGCCCGTGCTCCGATCCATCGTCCGCCCCCCTCCGCGCCGCCGGAGGCGGCTCCTCGGCAGCAGCGTGCGCGACGGCGGAGCGGCGCGGCGGCGCAGCGACCCGTCGCTGTGGACACGAGGGCACGGGCCCCCTTGTGGAGCCCCGCCCGCCCGGCGGGCGTCCCTCGACGGCGCGTCGCGCGCCCCGTCAGCTCCACCCGCGCGTGGTGGCCGCACGTCGCGCCGCTCATCCGTGGCCGCGGCCGGCTCACCAAGCTAGCGTGCCCGCCATGGCGGTCGCGCCCACCGCGGGGTGGGAGGACTTCTTCGTCGCCATGGCGGGGGGCTCGGCCGCGCTCGCCGGGCTGGTGATGGTCGCGATCTCGGTCAACATCAAGGCGATCCTGTCCTTCCCCTCCCTGCCGGCGCGGGCCGGTGCGGCCGTCGGCTCGCTCGTGCTGGTCGTGGTGGTCTCCGGCGTCGCCCTGATCCCGGAGCAACCCGCCGCGCTGCTCGGGGCGGAGGTCTTGGCGTGCGCGGCGGTCGCGACGCTGCTCCACGTCGTCTACCTGCGCCAGTCCGCCCGGCTCACGGAGGTCGCCCTGCTCGGGCGGATCCTGCGGGTCCCGCTCGTCCTGCTGCAGCTCGTGCCGCTGCTGGTGGGCGCGGCCGTCCTGCTGGCGGGGTCCGGGGCCGGGCTGGCGTGGGTCGCCGGCGGTGTCGTCCTCACCATCATCGGCTCCATGCTCGACGCCTGGGTGCTGATGGTGGAGATCCTGCGATGAGTCCGCTCCCGCGGTGGGTCGGCCGGCTGAACCGGCGCGCGCTGAACCGGGTGATGCGGCCGCTCGCGGCGCGGCTGCCGGGCTTCGCCGTGGTGGTGCACCGCGGGCGGCGGACCGGCCGGGAGTACGCCGTCCCGGTGAACATCTTCCGCGACGGGGCCCGGTACCGGATCGCCCTGACCTACGGGCGCGAGACGGACTGGGTGCGCAACGTCCTCGCCGCGGGCGGGTGCATAGTCGTGGTGCGCGGGCGGCGGGTGGAGCTCTGCGCTCCGCGCCTGGTCCGTGACCCCACCCGCGCGTGGGCGCCGCCGGTGGTGCGTCAGCTGCTCGGCGTCGCGCGCGTCCCCGACTCCCTCGTCCTCGACGTCCGCCCGCCGGGCGGCGCCTGCCCGGCGGGCGGGCCGGCGGCGGCTTAGGCGCGGGTCGCCCAGAACGCGACGGCGGACGCGGCGGCCACGTTCAGCGAGTCCACGCCGCCGGCCATGGGAATGCGCACGACCACGTCCGCCGCCTCGATGGTGCGGCGCGCCAGCCCGTCGCCCTCGGTGCCGAGCACCAGCGCGACCCGCGAGTCCGGCCCGGTCACCGCCGGGGAGGCGGCGAACTCCTCCAGGGTGACCGAGTCGTCGCTGAGCGCGAGGGCGGCGACGGTGTAGCCCGCGTCGCGCAGCTTGTCCACCCCGCCGGGCCACGTCGTCAGGCGGGTCCAGGGCACCTGGAACACCGTGCCCATCGACACCCGCACCGACCGCCGGTAGAGCGGGTCCGCGCACCGCGGCGTGACCAGAACGGCGTCCACCCCGAGCCCGGCGGCGCTGCGGAACATGGCACCGACGTTGGTGTGGTCGACGATGTCCTCCAGGATGGCGACGCGCCGGGCGCCCCGGCCGCCGCGCGCGCTCTCGAGCAGCTCGCGGACGCCGGCGAGCGGCGGGCGGTGCATCGCCGCGAGCGCCCCGCGGTGCAGGTGGAACCCGGTGATCGCGCGGAGCACCGGCTCCTCGGCCACGAACACCGGGACGTCCGCGCCGCCCGCCGCCGCGGCGACGACCGGCTCCATGGAGGTGAGCCACTTCTCGGCCATGAGGAACGACCGCGGCCGGTGGCCCGCCTCCACGGCCCGGCGGATGACGTTCGAGCTCTCGGCGACGTACAGGCCCTTGGCCGGCTCGTGCTTCGAGCGCAGGGCGACGTCGGTGAGGTGGGTGTAGTCGCCCAGGCGGTCGTCGTCGGGATCGGTGATGCGGATGAGCGGCACCGGGCCATTCTCCCCCGGCCCTCAGGCGCCCCCGGTCACCGCTGAGGCGAACTGCGACTCGTACAGGTGGGCGTAGGGCCCGTGCGCGGCGAGCAGCTCGGTGTGCGTGCCCTTCTCGACGATCCGCCCGCGCTCCATCACGAGGATCACGTCGGCGTCGCGGATCGTGGAGAGCCGGTGCGCGATGACGAAGCTCGTCCGGCCCTTGCGCAGCTCGGCCATGGCGTGCTGGACGAGCAGCTCGGTGCGCGTGTCCACCGAGCTGGTCGCCTCGTCGAGGATGAGGATCTGCGGGTCGGACAGGAACGCCCGGGCGATCGTGACCAGCTGCTTCTCGCCGCTGGAGACGCCGCCGCCCTCGTCGTCGATCACCGTGCCGTAGCCCTCGGGCAGTGACCTGACGAAGCGGTCGACGCTCGTCGCGCGGGCGGCCGCGCGCACTTCCTCCTCGGTGGCGCCCGCCCGGCCGAAGGCGATGTTCTCGGCGATCGTGCCGCGGAACAGCCAGGTGTCCTGCAGCACCATCCCGATCTGGTCGCGCAGGTCCTGCCGCGTCATCTCCCGGGTGTCGACGCCGTCGAGCAGGATGCGCCCGCCGTCGATCTCGTAGAACCGCAGGATCAGGTTGACCAGCGTGGTCTTCCCCGCACCGGTGGGGCCGACGACGGCGACCGTCTGGCCGGGCTCGACCACCAGGTCCAGGTCCTCGATGAGCGGGGTGTCCGGCTCGTAGCGGAAGCTCACGCCGGTGAGCTCCACGCGGCCACGCACAGCGGCCGGGCGGGCGCCGGGCTCCGGGTCGGGCGCCTCCTCCGCGGCGTCCATGAGCTCGAAGATGCGCTCGGCGGACGCGACGCCGGACTGTACGAGGTTGGCCATCGAGGCGAGATGGCCGAGCGGCTGGCTGAACTGGCGCGAGTACTGGATGAACGCCTGCACCTCGCCGAGGGTGAGCGCCCCGGACGCCACGCGCAGGCCGCCGACGACGGCGACGAGCACGTAGTTGAGGTTCGAGACGAAGGTCATCGCCGGCATGATCGTGCCGGAGATGAACTGCGACCGGAAGCTCGCCCGGTGCAGCCGCTCGTTCTCCTCGGAGAAGGCGCGGGCGAAGGCCTCCTCGGCGTTGAACGCGGTGACCACCTCGTGGCCGGTGAACGCCTCCTCCACCAGCCCGCCCAGGTCCCCGGTGGACTTCCACTGCGCCACGAACTGCGGCTGGGACCGCTTGGCGATGACCATGGTCATCACCGCCGAGAGCGGGACGGTGACCAGCGCGATGAGCGCGAGCTGCCACGACAGCCAGAACATCATGGCCAGCACGCCCACCACGGTGAGCACGCTCGTGACCATCTGGGACAGCGTCTGCTGCAGGCTCTGCGTGACGTTGTCGATGTCGTTCGTGACCCGGGAGAGCACGTCGCCGCGGGCCTGGCGGTCCAGGTGCGCGAGGGACAGCCGGTCCACCTTCGCCTGGGCGGCCGTGCGCAGCCGCGCACCGGTCCGCTGGACGACGTGGGCGAGGATCCGCCCCTGCAGCCACAGGAACAGGGCGGAGAGCACGTAGATGGCCAGCACGGCCAGGACCGTGCGACCCAGCGCCTCGAAGTCGATGCCCTGGCCGGGCACGAGGTCCATGCCGGAGACCATGTCGGCGAGCTGGCCCTCGCCGCGTGCCCGCAGGCCGGCCACGGCCTGCTCCTGGGTGACGCCCTCGGGCAGCGTCCGCCCGACGACCCCGTTGAAGATGATGTTGGTGGCGTCGCCGAGCACCTTGGGACCCAGCACGGACAGCGCGACGGAGGCGGCCCCCAGCACGAGGACGAGGGCGAGCCACGTGCGCTCGGCCCGGAGCGTGCGCAGCAGCCGGCGCAGGGAGGCGCCGAAGTGCATCGACCTCGCGGCCGGCGCCATGCCCGGCCGGCCGTGGAGGCCGGGGCCGCTCATGCCGCCTCCTCCGCGCTGAGCTGGGACAGGACGATCTCCTGGTAGGTCGGGCTCGACCCCATCAGCTCCTGGTGCGTCCCGGCCGCGACGACGGTGCCGCCGTCGAGCACGACGATCTGGGCGGCGTCGCGGATGGTCGCCACGCGCTGGGCGACGACGAGCACCGCGGCACCGCCCGTCGCGGCGGGCAGCGCCGCGCGGAGGCGGGCGTCGGTGGCGTAGTCGAGGGCCGAGAAGGAGTCGTCGAACAGTACACGTCGGCCCGGCGCAGCAGCGCCCGAGCGATGGCCAGGCGCTGGCGCTGCCCGCCGGAGAAGTTGGCGCCCCCCTGCTCCACCGGGGCGGCGAGCCCCTCGGGCAGGTCCTCGACGAAGTCGCGGGCCTGCGCCGCCTCCAGCGCCGCCCACAGCTCCGCGTCGGTCGCGTCCGAGCGGCCGTGACGCAGGGTGGAGGCGATCGTGCCGGAGAACAGGTAGGCCTTCTGCGGGACGACGGCGATGTGCTCGCGCAGCTCGGCCGGGTCCAGGCGGCGCACGTCCACGCCGCCGAGCCGCACCGCTCCGCCGGTGACGTCCACCAGGCGCGGGACGAGGTTGACCAGCGTGGTCTTGCCGGAGCCGGTGGTGCCGACGACGGCCGTCGTCCGGCCCGGCTCCAGCCGCAGGTGGACGTCGCGCAGCACCGGGGCGTCCGCGCCGGGATAGCCGAAGGTGGCGCCGTCGAGCTCGACGACGAGCCCGCGCGCCGTGGCCACGTCGTCGGACGCCGCCGCCCGCCCGGGGCGGGCCGGCGCCGCGAGCCGGACCGGCTCGGCGGGGGCGACGATGGCGGGCTCGGTGGCCAGCACCTCGTCGATGCGCTCGGCCGAGACCTCCGCCCGCGGCACCATCATGAACATCATGACCGCCATGAGGACGGACATGAGGATCTGCATGAGGTAGTTCAGGAAGGCGACCAGGGCGCCGACCGGCATCTCGCCGCTGTCGATCCGGCCGGCGGCGAACCAGACGACGGCGACCGAGGACACGTTGATGATGAGCATGACGGCGGGAAAGAGCACCGCCATCAGCTTGCCGACGGCCAGCGCGGTGTGCGTCAGCGCGGCGTTGGCGCCGGCGAACCGCTCGCGCGCGTCGGCCTGACGGTTGAACGCGCGGATCACCCGGACCCCGGCCACCTGCTCCCGCATGAGCTGGTTGATCCGGTCGATCCGTTCCTGCATCTGCCGGAACAGCGGGCGCATCTTCCGCACCGCGACGCCCATGACGGCCAGCAGCACCGGCAGGATCACCAGCAGCAGCGCGGACAGCCCCACGTCCTGGCGCAGGGCCATCACCACGCCGCCCACCATCATGATGGGCGCCATCGCCATGATGGTGAACGTCATCAGCGTGACCATCTGGACCTGCTGGACGTCGTTGGTGGTGCGGGTGATGAGCGAGGGCGCCCCGAAGCGGCCCACCTCCGCCACGGAGAAGCGCTGCACCCGGTCGAAGGTCGCCGCTCGCAGGTCGCGCCCGACGCCCATCGCCGTACGGGCGCCGAGATAGACGGCGGCGATCGTGCAGACGATCTGGACGCCGGTGATCGCGAGCATGACCGCGCCGGTGCGCATGATGTACGCGGTGTCGCCGCGGACGACGCCGTTGTCGATGATGTCGGCGTTGAGCGTCGGCAGGGACAGCGCGGCGAGGGCCTGGACCACCTGCAGGACCGCGACGGCGGCGACGTCGCGGCGGTAGGGGCGCAGGAACCGCCGGAGCACCTTGAGCAGCATGGGCCCTCTTCGTGAGTCGCGCCGCGCCGGCCGCGGCCCAGCTCACACTATGCGCCCGTCCCGGGCGGGCCGCGGCTCTCCACCGACAGCGAAACCGGACGGACGGCTGCGCCGCGGCGGCGCGCGCGGCGGTCAGCCGGCGTCGTCGAGCGAGATGAGCAGGTGGCCGTCGACGCCCCGCACCGGGGTGCCGAGCCGCGCGCAGGCGGCCATGAGGCGGCGCCGCACCCAGGCGGCGTCCGGGCCGGTCGCGACCTCGGTGACCGCCCGGTACAGCCGCAGCGGCACCACCTCGACGGAGTCGAACACGCCCGCCTCCAGGTGCGCCAGCCACAGCGCGCCCAGGTCGTTGCGCAGCAGCGGGTGGGTGGCGTAGTCGTCGATGAAGTCGCCGAGGTCGAACAGCACCCGCCCGGCCACGCCCTGGACGACGTGGGCGGAGTGCCCGGCCACCAGCGCCGGTCCGACGGCGCCCAGCTCGTCGGCGGCGCGCCGCACGTGGCCCACGGGTTCCGGGACCATGTTCGGCCCCCAGTGCGGCGTCACGACCACCGGGGCGGCCAGCGCCGCCTCGCGCACGGCCGCGCCGACCCAGGCGGGCACGCCGCGGCGCAGGTCGGCGAAGGCCACGCCCGGTGTGCGCGGCCCGGCGGCGAAGTCCGGCGGGTGGTCGGTGAGCGCGACGAGCATCAGGGGCTCGGCCGCCACCCGGAACGACGCCGGCCGCCGGGCCTCCCGCAGGTCGTGACCGGCGCCGACGGTGACGATGCCTGCCCCCGTGAGGTGGTCGAGGGTGTCCGTGAGCCCCTCGTAGCCGTAGTCGAGCGCGTGGTTGTTGGCCAGGGTCACCGCACGGACGCCGAGCTCGGCCAGGCGCTGCGCCACCAGTGGCGGGGCGCGGAAGAAGAAGGCCTTGCCGGGGGCGGGCCAGCGCTCCCCGCGGTCGGAGACGCAGCACTCGAGGTTGAGCACGACGGCGTCGGCGCCCGCCAGTACCTCGCGCAGCCGCGGCCCGACGAGCGGCGCCGCGGGGTCCTCGGCCAGGCACTCCGCGACGCCACGACCGAGCATCGTGTCGCCCGCGAGCGCCAGCACCGCGCACATGGCAGCCTCCCGTCGCCGCCCCGCCTTACAGGATGGACGGCGACGGGCCCCGTGGGGAAGCACTCGGGCACGTCGTCCGCGGCCGGCACCGCGGCTGGCCGCGGCGCCGGCTCAGCGGGCGGGCGGGGTGCCCTCGTCCCTGGTGTCTCCGGGCGGGGCGAAGCGGGAGGCGTCCTCCCCCTCGCTCAGCTCCTCGGCGCGGCGCAGGGCCTCGCGCCGGGCCCGCTCCCCCGCGGCGGCCAGGGCGTCGTCCGCGGCCGCGCGGGGGGCCGCGCGCCGCCCGCCGCGGGCAGCCTCGTCCTCGGCCGGGCGCTGGCCCTGCTCGGCCGTCGGAGAGAACGGCATTCCGGACGCGGTGCCAGCGGTCGTGGCTTCCGAGGTGGCCCGCTGGGCCGAGCTGCGCGCCTCGGCAAGCGCCTCGTCTGGGTCCTGCAGGTTGGTGTCCCGCAGGCCCTCGGCCAGCGCGCTGCCCTGCGGGCCGAAGTCCACCGGGGAGCCGCCGTCGCCGCCGTTCCCGCCGTCGCCCATGCGGCCGTCGCCGCCGAACGCCGACGTGATCGCGCCGAGGGCGGCGGTGAACTCGGTCGGGATGACCCACATCTTCGAGGAGGTGCCGTCGGCGATCTTCGGCAGGGTCTGCAGGTACTGGTACGCCAGCAGCTTCGGGTCGGCGTTGCCGCGGTGGATGGCGTCGAACACCTGCAGGATGGCGCGGGACTCGCCCTGCGCCTTGAGGATGGCGGCCTGCGCCTGCCCCTCGGCGCGCAGGATCGCCGACTGCTTCTCGCCCTCGGCCGTCAGGATCTGGGACTGCTTGACGCCCTCGGCGGTGAGGATCGCGGCGCGGCGGTCACGCTCGGCGCGCATCTGCTGCTCCATCGCGCCCTGGACGGAGGCGGGCGGGTCGATGGCCTTGAGCTCGACCCGGTTGACGCGGATGCCCCACCGGCTCGTCGCCTCGTCGAGCACCCCGCGCAGCTGGCCGTTGATCTGGTCGCGGCTGGTGAGGGTCTGCTCCAGGTCCATCGAGCCGATGACGTTGCGCAGCGTGGTGACCGTGAGCTGCTCGATGCCGGTGATGAAGTTGGCGATCTCGTACGTGGCGGACTTCGGGTCGGTGACCTGGAAGTAGATGACCGTGTCGATGCTGACCACGAGGTTGTCGGACGTGATGACCGGCTGGGGCGGGAAGGAGACGACCTGCTCGCGCAGGTCGACGCTCGAGCGCACGCGGTCGACGAAGGGGATGAGGAAGTGGAGCCCGGCGTGCATCGTCGTCTGGTACTTCCCCAGCCGCTCCACGATCAGCGCCACGGCCTGCGGCACGATGCGCACGGCCCGCCAGATCGCGGTGATCACCACCACGGCGAGCAGGATGAGGATGAACGTGACGACGATGTTGCCGACGTTGTCGATCATGTCGCTCCTTCGGTTCGTCGGGTCAGCCGTACAGGGTGGTGTCCGCGGTGGCCTCGACGACGGCGATCGCCCCGTCGATCCGGACCACACGCACGGTCGTGCCGGCGGGCAGCACGACGCCCGGGCGCGCGGCGCGGGCCGTCCAGACCTCGCCGTAGAGCTTCACGCGCCCGGCGCGATCGGTGACGTCCATCAGCACGGTGGCCTCGCGGCCCACGTGGGCCTCGACGTTGGTGCGCGTCTCGGGGGTGGAGCGCTCGAGCATGCGCTTGGCCCAGGGCCGCACGCCGAAGAGCAGGACCACGGAGACGGCGGCGAAGACGAGCACCTGCGCCCAGAACGGCCCGCCGAGCAGCGCGACGACGGTCGCGGCGGCCGCACCGCCCGCGAACATCAGGAAGATCAGGTCGACGGTGATCAGCTCGACGACGCCGAGCACGAGCGCCGCACCCAGCCACCAGAGCCACGCCATCGTCTCGACTCCCTCTCGTGCCGGGCCGGTGGCGTGCACCGACGCAGCGGACTGTCACTCAGATCCTAGCGGTCGCACACCGTCTGCCGGACCGCTTCGGCCCCGAACCGTCCGCTGGCGTCCGATACGTGCCCTGGGGCTTGTAGCCGGGTCGCCAGAAGGCGAGAGGTCGAAGGCCGGGAGGCGGGCAGCCAGGTCGTCGGGAGGCGGCCGGCCACGCCGTCCGAGGCGGCCGGCGACGGGTCAGGAGGCGGGCAGCGCCGCCCGCTCGCCCGCCCGGGCCGCGCGTGCGCTGAAGCGGTCGCGGTGGCGCTCCACCTCCAGCTCGAGGCCGAACGCCCGGGAGAGATGCTGCGGCGTGATGACGTCGTCGATCGGGCCGGCCGCCTCCACCGTGCCCTCGCGCAGGAGCAGCGCGTGGGTGAAGCCCGGCGGGATCTCCTCGACGTGGTGGGTGACGAGCACGATCACGGGCGAGCGGCGGTCCCCCGCGAGCTCGGCGAGCGCCTGCATGAGCTCCTCGCGGCCCCCGAGGTCCAGCCCGGCGGCCGGCTCGTCCAGGAGGAGCACCTCGGGGTCGGGCATGAGGGCCCGGGCCACCTGCACGCGCTTGCGCTCGCCGGAGCTGAGGGTGCCGTAGGTGCGGTGGGCGAGGTGGCCGACGCCGAACACCTCGAGCAGCGCCTGCGCCCGGTCGACGTCGAGCTCCTCGTACCGCTCGCGCCAGCGCCCGGTGATGCCGTAGGAGGCGGTGAGCACCACGTCGATGACCGTCTCGCCCGCGGGCAGCCGCTGGTCCAGCGCGGCGGACGCGAGCCCGACGAGGGGCCGCAGCTCGCTGACGTCGACCTTGCCCAGCTGCTCGCCGATGATCGTGACGGTGCCCGACGTCGGGTGCAGCCGTCCCGCCACGAGCTGGATGACCGTGGTCTTGCCCGCGCCGTTGGGCCCGAGCACCACCCATCGCTGCCCCTCGTCCACCGACCAGCTCACGCTGTCGAGGATCGTCTTGGTCCCGCGGCGCACCGAGACGGCGTCCAGCTCGAGCACATCACCCATGGGCACGACCCTAGTCGAGGCGACGCGCTCGCCCCCGCCTCCCACGCGCGGGCGGACACCCTCCGCGCCCCCGCCGGGCGCCCCGGGAGTCCGGGATCGCGGGCGCCGTCCGGCACCCGCCGGCAGCGCCGTGTGCCTGGCCGCGGGCGCTGGCCCGTGCGGATGTTCGTATCGTTGTCCCCGTGTCCGGCCCACCCATCCTCGAGCTCCCCGCCTCGGTGACGCTCGCGCTGTGGCTGCCGGTGGTCCGCGACCGCGACTCCGCCTACCGAGCCGCCCGCGCGGTCGCCCGGGCGGGCGAGCACCACGAGGTGCACGCCCGCGGCGCCACGGCCCACGGGCCGGGCCTGCACGACCCCGGGGACGCCGCCGGCCGCCGGGGCGGCATCGGCGTCTCCTCCACCGCCGCGCTGCACCGGCTGCTGGCCGAGCTGTCCCCGGTGGACGAGGTCGGCGCCGTGCTGCCGCGCGCCGGGGACCCGATGGGGGCCCCTGCCGCGCGCTCGGCGGACCTGCTGGACGCCGGCGAGGGGCTGCTGCTGCGCCGCACCAACGGCGCGGGGGCGGAGGTGTGCGGCGTCGTCGTGCCCATGCGCTCGGCGTACGGCAGCCCCGTCGAGCCGGGCGAGCTGGTGACCTGGCTGGTGGAGGAGGACATCACGGACCTGGTGCCCGCGCCGAGCCTGCTGCTCGCGGGCATCGACTCCCTCTCCCAGGCCCGCCGGGAGATCCAGCTCGCGCTCACCGAGGCGGTCGAGGCGCTGGAGGACCTCGACGTCGCCCGGGACAGGCCCGACCTGGCCGAGCACCTCCTCGACCTGTCCCTGGCGACCATCCCGGACCGGCTCCTGCCGCCCGGGCTGGAGCCCCGGCGGGTGGACGTCCTGGAGCGGGCCGCCCGGCTTCTCGCCATCGTCGACCTCGCGCTGGACGACGACGGCGGGGCGGTCACGGCCGCGCAGGTGGACCGGCGCAGCGCCGCCCTGGCGCACGTCGGCCGGGCCGCTCGCCACGCCCTGTGCGCGGCGAGCGCCACCCGGGCCGCCGGGCCGAGCTGAGCGCAGCCGGCGCCCCGTTCCGCTCTCGCCCGCACGGCCGCCGGCGTCAGGCCGGCTGACCGGCCAGCACCGCCCGGTAGACGTCGATGGTGCGCTCGGCGATGGCGTCCCAGGAGAAGTGCTCCTCCACCCGGCGCCGCGCCGCCACGCCCATCTGCGCGGCACGGTCGGGGTCGCTGACCATGGCCGTCAGCGCCGCGGCGAGGTCGCGCTCGAACGTCTGCGGGTCCAGCGGCGCCCCGGTGCCGTCGGCGACCTGCTCCAGCGGGACGAGGGTGCCCGTCACGCCGTCGTCGACCACCTCGGGGATCCCGCCGACCGCCGTGCCGACCACGGGCAGCCCGACCGCCATCGCCTCGAGGTTCACGATGCCCAGCGGCTCGTAGATCGACGGGCACACGAAGACGGTCGAGGCGGCGAGGACCGCGATGAGCTCGGGGCGCGGCAGCATCTCCTCGATCCAGATCACGCCCTCGCGCCGGTCCTGCAGGCCCTCGACGAGCCCGGTGACCTCCGCGGCGATCTCCGGGGTGTCCGGCGCGCCCGCGCACAGCACGAGCTGCACCTCGGGCGGCAGCAGCTCGGCGGCGCGCAGCAGGTGCGGCATGCCCTTCTGCCGGGTGATGCGCCCGACGAAGACGACCGTCGGGCGGCCGGGCTGGATGCCGAGCCGGGCGAGGGTGGCCTCCGCGGCGGCGCGCCCGGAGTCGTCCTGGGGCCGGCGCCAGCCGTCCAGGTCGATGCCGTTGTGGACGACGTGGACCTTGTCTGGGTCGACCTGCGGGTAGGCGCGCAGGATGTCGGCCCGCATGCCGGCGGAGACGGCGATGACGCCGTCGGCGCCCTCGTAGGCGATGCGCTCGGCCCAGCTGGACAGCGCGTACCCGCCGCCGAGCTGCTCGGCCTTCCACGGGCGCAGCGGCTCCAGGGAGTGCGCGGAGAGCACGTGCGGGACGCCGTTGAGCAGCCCGCCGAGGGTACCGGCGAGGTTCGCGTACCAGGTGTGCGAGTGGAGCAGGTCGGTGCCGGCCACGTTGGCGGCGATCTGCAGGTCCACGCCGAACGTCCGCAGCGCGGCGTTGGCGTGCTGCAGCTCGGCAAGCTCGTCGTAGCCGGTGACCGGCACCTCGACGTCGTGCTCCGAGTCACCGTTGATGCGCGGGCCGTCGAAGGCGTGCACGCGCACGTCGATGCTGCGCCGCAGCACCCGGGCCAGCTCGGTCACGTGCACGCCGGCACCGCCGTAGACGTGCGGCGGGTACTCGCGGGTGAGGAGGTCGACCCTCATGGCTGGCCCTCATTCTTCTGTGTCTGCGTCGTCGGCCCACAGGGCGGCCGCGTCGGTGCGGCCCGCCCAGGATGCACACATCTGCGGTGATCTGGGCAACACGATGCACTTTGTTGCCGTTCGCGAGCGGTGAGGCGGGCACGGCAATATGGTCGGCACATGGCATCCCCACGCGTGCTCGCGATCGTCCTGGCCGGCGGCGAGGGCAAGCGCCTGATGCCGCTCACGGAGGACCGGGCGAAGCCGGCCGTGCCCTTCGGCGGCATCTACCGGCTCATCGACTTCGCGTTGTCGAACCTGGTCAACTCCGGCTACCTCAAGATCGTGGTGCTGACCCAGTACAAGTCGCACAGCCTCGACACCCACATCTCCAAGACCTGGCGGATGTCGACGCTGCTGGGCAACTACGTCGCCCCCGTGCCGGCGCAGCAGCGCGTGGGCAAGCACTGGTACCTCGGCAGCGCCGACGCGATCTACCAGTCGCTGAACCTCCTCGACGACGAGCGTCCCGACATCGTGGTCATCGTGGGCGCGGACAACATCTACCGCATGGACTTCTCCCAGATGGTGGAGCAGCACATCGACTCCGGCTTCCCGCTCACCGTGGCCGGGATCCGGCAGCCGCTGTCGCTGGCCGACCAGTTCGGCGTCATCCAGGCGGACCAGGACAACCCGCACAAGATCGGCGAGTTCCTCGAGAAGCCCAAGGACGCGGTCGGGCTGGCGGACTCCCCGCAGGAGGTCCTGGCGTCGATGGGCAACTACGTCATGGACGCCGACGCCCTGATCGAGGCGGTCAGCGCCGACGCCAAGGACGAGTCGTCCAAGCACGACATGGGCGGCTCCATCGTCCCGGCGTTCGTGGCGGACGGCGCCGCGGGGCTGTACGACTTCACCTTCAACGACGTCCCCGGCTCCACCGACCGGGACCGCAACTACTGGCGCGACGTCGGCACCGTCGACGCGTTCTTCGACGCCAACCAGGACCTGATCTCCGTCTTCCCGGTGTTCAACCTCTACAACGACCAGTGGCCGCTGTTGACCGGCTACACCGGGCTGCCGCCGGCGAAGTTCGTCTACGGTCACCGGGAGCGCCTCGGGCACGCGCTGGACTCCATCGTCTCCCCCGGCGTCATCGTCTCCGGCGGCGAGGTCGTCAGCTCCGTGCTCTCCCCCGGCACCCGCGTGAACTCCTGGTCCTCCGTGCGCGACTCCGTCCTGTTCGACGGCGTCAACGTGGGCCGCAACGCCACCGTGAGCCGCGCGATCCTCGACAAGTACGTCCAGGTCGAGGAGGGCGCCCAGGTGGGGCTGGACCACGAGCGCGACATCGAGCGCGGCTTCACCGTCACCGAGTCCGGCATCACCGTCGTGCCCAAGGGCTCCGTCGTCAAGCGCTGAGCGGCGGCCGCGCGCCGAAGGCGCGTGTCAGCCGCGCAGGCCGGCGAGGTCGACCACGGCGCCCGCCACGGCGGCCGGGTCGACCAGGGCGTGCAGGTGCCCGCCGGGCAGCCGGCGCGCCGGCCAGCCGCGTGCGACCGCCCGCGCCGCGTCGTCGTCGTAGGCGCCGCCGAACCACAGGTAGGCGCACGGCCGCGCGTCCCAGCCGGCGGGCACGGGCACCCGCTGCTCGAAGTAGGCCAGCGGCAGCCGCGGCTCCTCGGCCGTCACCGCCCGGCGCACCGCGGGGTCGGGGAGCAGGCGGGCGACGTCCTCCGCGTCCCACCAGCCGGTCCACGGGGGCAGCCACCCGTCCACCGCGAGCTCCCGCAGCAGCGGCATCAGCTGCGGCGCGCCGAGCGGCGCGGTGCCCGAGGGGCCCGGCAGGGCGGCGTCGACGAACACGCAGGCCCGCACCCGGACGCCGCGGGCCTCCCGCCGCTCCGTCACCGCCGGCGTGAGCAGCCCCGCGTTGCTGTGCGGCACGAGCACCACCTCGGTCGTGCCGGCGGGCGGGGCGGCGGCGCTCTCGACGGCGACGGGCCACCACGGCGGCGGCGCCGGGGCCACCCGCAGGTCGGGCACGACCACCCGGTGGCCCCGTGCGGCGAGCTCGGCGGCGACGCCCGCCCAGGTCCCGGGCCCGACGAGCGGGCTGTGCAGGAGGACGACGGTGGCGTCCACGGGCCCAGCGTGCCGCGGGTCGGACGTCGCCGCACGGGGCCCGCCGCGGACCGTAGGCTTGCCGCCCGTGAGCGCCCCCGTCCCCGCCGGCACCGTGCGCGCCGGCCTGGTCTCCCCCCGTCCCGTCCCCGCCGCGCTCCTGAGGCACGCCGTGACCGTCGTCGAGCAGGTGGCCGACGCCGTCAAGGTCACCGACACCTCCCGCCCGGGCTGGTACGGGCTGGCCGTCTCGGGCACGCTGCGGCCCGGCGCACGGCCCGGGCCGGCGCGAGAGGAGCTGCGGGGCCCCGCCACCGCGCTCGGCGTGGACACCGCGCTCGTCACCGGGGAGCTGGCCACCGACGGCGTGGGGCTGCTGGTGATGGACGTCGACTCCACGCTCATCACCGCCGAGGTCATCGAGCTGCTCGCGGAGCACGCCGGCACCCGGGACCTCGTGGCGGACGTGACCGAGCGGGCGATGCGCGGCGAGCTGGACTTCGCGGCGAGCCTGCGTGAGCGCGTGGCCATGCTCGCCGGCCTGGACGCGGGCGCGCTCGCCGACGTGCGCGCCGCGGTGACCCTGACGCCGGGCGCGCGCGAGCTCGTCGACGCCGTGCACGACGCCGGCGGGCGGGTCGGCGTCGTCTCCGGGGGCTTCGCTGAGGTGGTGGCCCCGCTGGCCACGTCCCTCGGCATCGACCACATGGTGGCCAACGTGCTGGAGGTCGACGACGGCCGGCTCACCGGCCGCACGGCCGGCGCGGTGGTGGACCGCACCGCCAAGGAGCGGCACCTGCGCGAGTGGGCCCGGGCCGACGGCGTCGCGCTCGAGCGCGTCGTCGCGGTGGGCGACGGCGCCAACGACCTCGACATGCTCGCCGCCGCGGGTCTCGGCGTGGCGTTCTGCGCCAAGCCGGTGGTGCAGGCGGAGGCCGACGCCGCGGTCAGCTTCCCGCGCCTCGACGCCGTCCTCGGGCTGCTGGGCCGCTGACCGGCCGGGGCCGTAGGGCCGCCGGCCGGTCAGGGCGTCGGAAGCCCGCCGGCGACGGGTCGCCGGCGGGCGTGCGCAGCCGCCTCGTCAGCGGGCCGCGGGCGTGAACTCCTCCTCGATCATGACGTCGGGGACCTCGGCCGGCTCGGGCCGTACCGTCTCCGTCTCCCTGGCCTTCTCTTCCCTGGCCTTCTCTTCCCTGCTGCGGCGCTCCCGCTCCTTCTCTGCCCAGAAGCGTTCGCTGTAGTAGCGGTCGTAGCACATGGTCACTCCCTTCGCCGCACCTTCCAGTGTGCGCCCGGAAGGTGACTGGCACCACACCTGGTGGGGAGGCGGAGACCGTCAGTCAGTGCCGGGGACGGACCAGCCGGGTCAGGTGCGCCGTCGAGCGGTCGAGCTCGCGCCAGGCGGTGGTCACCTCGAGCACGCAGGCGGTCGCCGTCGGCACCCCGAGGCTCACCTCGCGTGCGAGGTCGTCGCGGGTGTCGTGGAGGAGGTACGCCAGCCCGGAGATCGTCGGCTCGTGGCCGACGACGAGCACGGTCCCGGCCGACTCCTCGAGCTCCTGCAGCAGCCCCAGCACCTTGCGCGGGCCGCCCTGGTAGAGGTCCTCGACCACCGTCTGCTCCCGGACCCGCAGGCCCGCGGCCACCAGCTTGAGCGTCTCGGTCGTGCGCAGCGCGGAGGACACCAGGGCGACGTCGACAGCCCCGGTGATCTCCGCGAGCCGCGGCCCCAGCGCTGAGGCCTGCTTGCGGCCCTTGGCCGCCAGCGGCCGCATCGCGTCCCCGAGCTCCCCCTCCGGCTCCGCCTTCGCGTGGCGGAGCAGGACGAGCGTGTGGGTCATTCAGACCCCCATCGCGTGCACACCGCCGTCGGCGTGCACGATCTCGGCGGTGGTGGCGGGCAGCCAGTCCGAGCACAGCGCGACGACGGTGCGGGCGGTCGGCTCGGCGTCGGTGACGTCCCAGCCGAGCGGGGCGCGCTCGGACCAGCCGCCCTCGACCTGGTCGAAGCCGGGGATCGAGGTCGCCGCGGTGGTGCGGACCGGGCCGGCGGAGACAAGGTTGACCCGGATGCCGTCGCGGCCGAGGTCGCGGGCCAGGTAGCGGGCGGTGGACTCGAACGCCGCCTTGGCCACGCCCATCCAGTCGTAGACTGGCCAGGCGAAGCTGGCGTCGAAGGTGAGCCCGACGACGGACCCGCCCTCGCCCATCAGCGGCTTCGCGGCCACGGCGAGCGACTTCAGGGAGAAGGCGGAGACCTCGATGGCGGTCGCCACGTCCTTCCACTCCCCCGCCAGGAAGTTGCCGCCCATGACGGACTGCGGGGCGAAGCCGATGGAGTGGACGACGGCGTCGAGGTGGTCCGCGTGCTCGCGCACGGCGTCGGCGAGGTTCGCCAGGTCCTCCTCGCTCTGCACGTCGAGCTGGACCACCGGGGCCGGCTGCGGCAGGCGGCGGGCGGTGACCTCCGTCAGGCGGAACTGCCGGCCGAAGGAGGACAGGATGACCTTGGCTCCCTGCTCCTGCGCCAGCCGCGCCACGTGGAAGGCGATGGAGTTGTCCTTCAGCACCCCGGTCACCAGGATCGTCTTGCCCTCGAGCAGGCCCATTGTCGTGTTTTCTCCTTGTCTTGCCGCGGGTCGTGCCCGCTGGTCGGCGGCGCTGACGCGCCGGAAATGTGTGTCAGTGGCCCATGCCGAGGCCGCCGTCGACCGGGATCACGGCGCCGGAGATGTAGGCCGCGGCGTCGCCGGCGAGGAACTCCACCGCCGCGGCGACGTCGTCCACGCTCCCGAAGCGCCCGGCGGGGATGGCCCCGAGGTACTCCTGCTGCTTCTTCTCGGGCAGCGCCTGGGTCATGGCGGTGTCGATGAAGCCGGGCGCGACGACGTTGGCCGTGATCCCCCGCCCGCCCAGCTCGCGGGTGATGGACCGGGCCATGCCGACGAGCCCGGCCTTCGAGGAGGCGTAGTTGACCTGGCCGGGCCCGCCGTACATGGCCACGACCGAGGAGATGAGCACGATCCGTCCGCGGCGCAGCCGGACCATGCCCTTGCTCGCCCGGCGCGCCACGCGGAAGGCGCCGCCGAGGTTCGTGTCCAGCACGGTGGCGAAGTCTTCGTCGCTCATGCGCATGAGGAGCTGGTCGCGGGTGACGCCGGCGTTGGCGACCACGACCTCGACGGGGCCCTGGTGCTCCTCGATCGCGGCGAACGCGGCGTCCACCGAGGCGGTGTCGCGCACGTCCCCCACGACCCCGTGCACGCCCTCGGGCAGCTCGCCGGAGCGGTAGATCGTGGCGACGGCGTCCCCGGCGGCCACGAAGCGCTCCGCGATCGCGCGGCCGATGCCCCGGTTCGCCCCGGTCACCAGCACGCTGCGCGCACCCTGATCGCTCACCCGTCAACTTCCCTTCGTCTGCCGGTCACCTGCGGGGAAACCGTAGCCGACCCGGCACCCGCCGGGCGACGACCGCCCAAGGGCGGGGCCGCCCGACGGGGCTGGGCCGCCCGACGGGGCGGGGCCGCGGGGTCCGTCGCGCCCGGCCCGGGGCGGGACCACGGGCCCGCGGCGGCGTAACCTTGAGGGGTGAGGGGCCTTCGCAGCCGCAAGCGGGCGCAGATCTACTCCATCACCTCGGCGCCCCGCGCCCTGGCGGAGGACGTGCACGCCCGGACCGTGCGGTACCTCACGTCCATGGGTATCCGCACCACGTGCATGCTGCTGCTGCTGGTGGTGCCAGGCTGGTGGAAGTGGGTCTGCGGGCTCGGCGCGATCTTCCTGCCGATGCTGGCCGTGCTCCTCGCGAACGCGGGCCGCGAGCGCCCGGCGCCCGCCGAGAACCTCATCCCCACCACGGACCCCGACGCCCCGAGACAGCTGCCCCGCCTGCCCTACGACCCCGACACGGAGTACCTCGCATGAGCCCTGACGCCGCACCGGCCGGCGACGTCGACGAGCTTGTCTGCAGCGCCAAGGGGTGCCGCGAGGCCGCGGTGCACGCGCTCGTGTGGAACAACCCCCGGCTGCACCGGGCGGGCCGGCGCAAGGTCTGGCTGGCCTGCGAGGCGCACCGCGAGCACCTCTCCCGGTTCCTCTCCGCACGCTCCTTCCTGCGCGAGGTGATCGGCGTGGACGAGCTCGACGAGACGTACGGGTGAGCGACCTGCCCCGGCGCAGCTACGGATTCCTCACCACTCCCCGCTGGCTCGCTCTCATCGCGCTCATGGTCGCCGTGTCGGTGGCGTGCGTCTTCCTCGCCCGGTGGCAGTGGAGCCGCTACGAGACGCACCTCGCCGAGGCGCGGCAGGTGGAGGCCGTCTACGACGACGCCCCCGTCGCCCTCGCCGACGCCCTGGACGCGCCGGTCGTCGGCCCCGCCGACGAGTGGCTGCCGGTCGAGCTCACAGGGCGGTACGTCCCCGGCACCACGGTGCTCCTGCGCAACCGCCCGGTCGACGGCACGCCGGCCGCCCACGTGCTGGCCGCGTTCGAGGCCGAGGTCGACGGCGGCACGACCCTCCTGGTCGTCGACCGCGGGTGGCTGCCCTCGGCGCGGCTGGAGGCGGTCGGCGCGGTGGCGCCCGAGCCGCCGGAGGGGCGCGTGGCGGTGACGGGCCGGCTCCGCGAGGCGGAGGCGCCGTCGGACCGTGCCCGGCCGGAGGGTCAGGTCCACGCGCTGGACCCCGGCCAGGTGCTCGAGTCGGCCGGCGTGGGCGCCGCGGCCGCGGCGGCGGGCGTGGCCGTGCTCGACGGGTACGTCGCCGCCACGGAGGAGGACCCGGCCGCGGCGACCGAGCTGGGCGCCTTCCCGGAGCCGTCGTTCAACTACGCGCTGAACCTGTCCTACACCTTCCAGTGGGGGCTCTTCTCCGTCGGCGCGCTGGCCGCCCTGGTCGTCCTGGCGCGGCGGGAGGCCGCCGAGCGGGCCGGGCAGGGCCCGGTGCGCACGATGAGCCGCGCGGAGCTCGAGGAGGACCTGGAGGTGTACACCCAAACCTCCCGCGCGCAGGCGCTCCCGGCGGGCGCGGGCCCGCGGGCGGCGCTGCCCGCCCCGCAGGAGGAGCGCCCGGCGGCGCCGGAGGGCGACGGCCAGGCGTGAGCGCACGACGACGCGCCGGCCGCGCGACCGCCGGCGGGCCGCTCAGGCGAGCGTGACGAGGTCGAGGTAGCTGTCGTTCCAGAGGTCCTCGTCGGCGTCGGGCAGCAGCAGAACGCGCTCCGGCTCCAGGGCTTCGACCGCGCCCTCGTCGTGGGTGACGAGGACGACGGCGCCCGTGAAGCTGCGCAGCGCGCCGAGGATCTCCTCGCGGCTGGCCGGGTCGAGGTTGTTGGTCGGCTCGTCCAAGAGCAGGACGTTGGCGGAGGAGACGACGAGGACCGCGAGCGCGAGCCGCGTCTTCTCTCCACCGGAGAGCACCTTGGCGGGCTTGTCGGCGTCCTCGCCGGAGAACAGGAACGAGCCGAGCACGCTGCGCACCCCGGTCTCGTCCAGGTCCGGGGCGGCCGAGCGGAGGTTCTCCACCACGGTGCGCTCGACGTCGAGTGTCTCGTGCTCCTGGGCGTAGTAGCCCACCTTGAGGCCGTGGCCGGGGACGACCTCACCGGTGTCGGGGTCCTCCACGCCGCCGAGGATGCGCAGGAGGGTGGTCTTGCCCGCGCCGTTCATGCCCAGGATGACGACCTTGGACCCGCGGTCGATGGCGAGGTTGACGTCGGTGAAGACCTCGAGCGAGCCGTAGGACTTGCTCAGCCCCTCCGCCGTCAGCGGGGTCTTGCCGCACGGGGCGGGGTCGGGGAAGCGCAGGTGCGCGACCTTGTCCGCGCGGCGAGTCTCCTCAAGCCCGGAGAGCAGCCGCTCGGCGCGGCGCGCCATGTTCTGCGCGGCGACCGTCTTGGTGGCCTTGGCCCGCATCTTGTCGGCCTGCGCCATGAGAGTCCCGGCCTTCTTCTCGGCGTTGGCGCGCTCCCGGCGGCGGCGGCGCTCATCGGCCTCACGCTGCTTGACGTAGGCGTCCCAGCCCATGTTGTACACGTCGAGGACGCCACGGGTGGCGTCGAGGTAGAAGACGTGGTTGACCGTCTCGCGCAGCAGCTCGACGTCGTGGCTGATGACCACGAAGCCGCCGCTGTAGCTCCGCAGGTACTCGCGCAGCCAGATGATCGAGTCGTGGTCGAGGTGGTTGGTGGGCTCGTCCAGCAGCAGGGTGTCGACGCCGGAGAACAGGATGCGCGCGAGTTCCACCCGGCGCCGCTGACCACCGGAGAGCGTCTCCAGCGGCTGCTCGAGCACGCGGGTGGGCAGGCCCAGGTTCGAGGTGATCCGGGCGGCCTCGGACTCCGCGGCCCACCCGCCCTGGGCGTCGAACTCGGCGTCCAGGCGGGCGTAGCGCTCCATCGCCTTGGCCTGGGCGTCGCCGGTCTCGGTGGCCATGGCGTGCTCCGCCTTGCGGATGCGGCGCACGATGTCGTCGATGCCGCGGGCGGAGAGCACGCGGTCGCGGGCAAGGACGTGAACGTCACCGGTGCGCGGGTCCTGCGGGAGGTAGCCGATCTCCCCGGTGCGCACGATCTGGCCGGTGTGCTGGATGACGGAGGCGGTCTCCTCCTGCCCCGACAGCAGCTTCGTCAGCGTCGTCTTGCCGGCGCCGTTGCGGCCGACGAGCCCGATGCGCATCCCGGTGTCCACGCGGAAGGACGCCTCGTGCAGGAGTTCGCGGGCGCCGATGCGCACGGAGACGTCGTGGGCGGTGATCACAGGGGCGTACCTCGACAGGTGTGGGGGACGGCGCGCGACGGCGCACCCCCAGCAGTTTACGGCCGCCCCCTGCCGTGACCCTAGTTCTTGTTCGTCACACCGCACGCGCCGGCACCCGGTGCTCCCGCGAACGGCCCGCGGGCGAGCCGCGGCTCCCCCGGGGAGCACGACGCCGAGGGGCGGGCGCCCCCGGCGGCCACTACGTTCACCGCCATGACTTTCAACGACGACGTCCGCGCCGACACCGGGCGGGTCCGGCGCTCGCGCGGCGGCCGGGGCGCCGCCATCGGCGGCGGCGCGGGGCTCGTCGCCCTGCTGGTGTACCTCTTCACCGGCGTGGACATCTCCGGGCTCACGGTCGGGGGCCCAGGCGAGCCGGCGACCTCCGGCGCCGTGGACGGCTTCGCGCACTGCCAGAGCGGCGCGGACGCGAACCGGTACACCGACTGCCGGATGGTCTACACCGCCGACGCGCTCGACGAGTACTGGGCTACCACGCTGCCCGAGCAGGCGGGCATCGACTACCAGCTGCCCGGGTTCGAGATCTTCGAGCAGTCCGTGCCGACCGGGTGCGGCAGTGCCACCTCCGCCGTCGGGCCGTTCTATTGCCCCGCCGACGCCTCCGTGTACCTCGACATCGCCTTCTTCGACCAGCTCGAGACCCAGCTCGGGGCCGAGAACGCCCCGCTGGCCCAGATGTACGTCGTGGCGCACGAGTGGGGACACCACATCCAGAACCAGCAGGGCACGATGGCCACGATCGACCGCCAGGGCACCGGGCCGGAGTCCGACGGGGTCCGCCTGGAGCTCCAGGCGGACTGCTACGCCGGCCTGTGGGTCGGGCGCGCGGCCACGGTGGTGGACCCCGACTCCGGGCAGACCTTCATCCAGCCCCCGACGCCCGCGCAGGTCCAGGACGCGCTGGACGCCGCAGCGGCCGTCGGCGACGACCGCATCCAGGCCGGCGCCGGGCAGCAGGTGAACCCGGAGGCGTGGACCCACGGCTCCGCGGAGCAGCGCTCGCGCTGGTTCACCGCGGGGTACGAGCAGGGCACCATGGCCGCCTGCGACACCTTCGCCGCCTCCCCGCTCTGAGCGCACCGGGCGCCGCCCGACCGGCCCCGCCGCCCGCCCCGCAGCGAGGGGGTCGCGCTGCCCGTGGCGCGGTGCGCGCACCGGGGACCGGCCGCCCCGTTCACCGGCCCTCCCGGGGACGGCGAACGACGTAGCCGACGATCCGCCGGACCGTCGCCGCGTCATCCCCCGCCAGGGACCCGGTGTCCACCCCGACGTCGAACCGCTGGTCCTCGCCCCGGTAGAGGTACACCTCCGCGGGGCGCGGCTCAGACGTTGAACCCGAGGGCGCGCAGCTGCTCGCGGCCCATGGGGGTGATCTTCTCCGGGCCCCACGGCGGCATCCACACCCAGTTGATGCGCACGCCGGAGACGAGGCCCTCGAGCGCGATCGACGCCTGGTCCTCGATGACGTCGGTCAGCGGGCAGGCCGCCGAGGTGAGCGTCATGTCCACCACGGCCTCGTTGTTCTGGTCCACGGTGATGCCGTAGATGAGGCCGAGGTCGACGACGTTGATCCCCAGCTCGGGGTCGATGACGTCGCGCATCGCCTCCTCGACGTCCGCCGCCGTGGTCGGGGACGGGTTGGTCGCCGTCGGCGGGTTGGTGGTCTCGCTCATGCGATCTCCTTGGGGTCGGCGGGGGCGGGCCCGGACGGCTCCGCCGTCAGGGCGTGGGCGAGGGCGTCGCGCAGGGCCATCCAGCCCAGCAACGCGCACTTGATGCGCGCGGGGAACCTTGCCACGCCCACGAAGGCGGTGGCGTCCTCGAGCTCATCCGAGCGGTCGGGCTCGAGCTCCTTGCCGCGGCCGTGCATCAGCTCGCGGAAGGTCTCGTTGAGGTGGTCGACGTCGGCGATGTCCCTGTCCGTGACCAGGTCGTTGAGCACGGACAGGGAGGCCTGCGAGATCGAGCAGCCCTGGCCGACCCACCCGACCTGCGCCACGCGCGGGCGGCCGGCGGAGTGGTCGAGCCGGACCCGGAGGGTCACCTGGTCCCCGCACGTCGGGTTGACCTGGAAGGACTCCCCGTCGAACGGGTCGATCTCCCCCGCCCCGTGGCGCTCGCGCGCGTGGTCGAGGATCACCTGCTGGTACATCTGCTGCAGCGCGTCAGCCATGGTCCACCCCGAAGAACTTCCGCACCCCGCCGAGCCTGTCGACGAAGATCTCGATCTCCTCGGCGGTGGTGTACAGCCCGGCCGAGGCGCGGGCGGAGGACTGCACGCCCAGGCGCCGGTGCACGGGCTGGGCGCAGTGGTGCCCCACCCGGACGGCGATCCCGTCGTCGTCCAGCACCTGCCCGACGTCGTGCGGGTGCACGCCGTCGACCGCGAACGCCACCACGGCTAGGCGGTCGGCCGGGTCGGCCGGCCCGAGCACCCGGACGCCGGGAACCGACGCGAGGCCGTCGAGCAGCAGCCGGGTCAGCTCCGCCTCGTGCGCGGCGACGGCGTCCATCCCGAGCTCGCCGAGGTAGTCCGCGGCGGCGCGCAGGCCCACGGCCTGCGCGACCATCTGCGTGCCGGCCTCGAAGCGGGCGGGCGGCGCGGCGTAGGTGGTCGACTCCATGGTCACGACCTGCACCATGGACCCGCCCGTGAGGAACGGCGGCATGGCCGCGAGCAGGTCCCGCTTGCCGTAGAGCACGCCGATGCCGGTGGGGCCGAGCATCTTGTGGCCCGAGAACGCGGCGAGGTCCACGTCCAGGGCCCGCAGGTCCACGGGCAGGTGCGGGACCGACTGGCAGGCGTCCAGCACCACCAGGGCGCCCGCGCGGCGGGCCAGCGCGACGACGTCGGCCACCGGGCTCAGCGCCCCGGTGACGTTGGAGGCGTGGGTCAGCGCGACGACGCGGGTGCGCTCGGTGATGACGGAAAAGGTCTCCGGGTCCAGCCGCCCCTCGTCGGTCAGGCCGATCCACCGCAGGGTCGCGCCCGTGCGGGCGCACAGCTCCTGCCACGGCACCAGGTTGGCGTGGTGCTCCGCCTCGGTCACCACGACCTCGTCGCCGGGGCCGAGCCCGAACAGCTCGCGGGCGCGGTCGTCGCCGCGGCCGAGCGAGGCGTTGGACATGGCGTACGTGACGAGGTTGATGCCCTCGGTGGCGTTCTTGGTCCAGACCACCTCGTCCTCGTCCACCCCTACGAAGCGGGCGACGGCGGCACGGGCCGCCTCGTAGGCCTCGGTGGCCTCCTCGGCGAGGGCGTGGGCGCCGCGGTGCACGGCGGCGTTGGTGCGCTCGTAGAACTCCACCTCGGCGTCGATGACGCACTGGGGCTTCTGCGAGGTGGCGGCGGAGTCGAGGTAGACCAGCGGCCGGCCGTCACGCACGGTGCGTCCCAGCAGCGGGAAGTCGGCGCGCACGGCCGCCAGCTCCGCCGCGCTCAGTGAGCGGGCGGGGCCGGCGGCCAGCGCGGCGACGCCGGCCACCGCGGAGGACGTTCCGGCAGCAGTCATGCGGGTACCTCTCAGACCGTGGCGGTCAGGTAGCGGTCGTAGCCCTCGTCCTCGAGCCGGTCGGCGAGCTCGCGGCCGCCCTGGTCGGCGACCCGGCCGTCGACGAAGACGTGGACGAAGTCGGGCTGGATGTACTTCAGGATCCGGGTGTAGTGCGTGATCAGCATGACGCCCAGGCCGGTGGCCCCGTGCACGCGGTTGACGCCCTCGGAGACGATGCGCAGCGCGTCGACGTCCAGGCCGGAGTCGGTCTCGTCCAGCACCGCGAACTTGGGCTGGAGCAGCTCCATCTGGAGGATCTCGTGGCGCTTCTTCTCGCCGCCGGAGAAGCCGTGGTTGACGTCGCGCTGGGCGAACTCGGGGTCCATGCGCAGCTTGGTCATGGCGTCCTTGACGTCGCCGACCCACTTGCGCAGCGCGGGGGCCTCGCCGGAGATGGCGGTCTTGGCGGTGCGCAGGAAGTTCGACACCGTCACGCCGGGGACCTCGACCGGGTACTGCATGGCCAGGAACAGGCCGGCGCGGGCGCGCTCGTCGACGCTCATCTCCAGGACGTTCTCGCCGTCGAGGAGCACCTCGCCGTCGGTGACGGTGTACTTCGGGTGCCCGGCGATGGAGTAGGCCAGGGTGGACTTGCCGGAGCCGTTCGGGCCCATGATGGCGTGGATCTCGCCGGAGCGGATGGTCAGGTCCACGCCGCGCAGGATCGGCTTCGGGCCGTCGTTGGTCTCGACGCTGACGTGGAGGTTCTTGATCTCAAGGGTGGACATCTGGTCCTTCTCTTCCTGGGTCTGAGGGTGCGGTGCGGGGGGCGTCAGCCGGGGACGTCGGCGGTGGCGTCGACGTCGACCAGGACGCGCTCCCCGTCCACGGTCACGGGGTAGACGGGAACGGGCTGGGTGGCGGGCAGGCTGAGCGGCCTGCCGGTCCGCAGGTCGAAGGTGGACCCGTGCAGCCAGCACTCGACGGTGCAGCCCTCGACCTCGCCGTCCGACAGGCTCACCTGCCCGTGGGAGCAGATGTCCGAGAGGGCGTGGAACTCCCCGTCCTCGTCGCGCACCAGCGCGACGGGCAGGGGCGATCCGTCCGCGGCCTCGAGGTCGAGGCGCATGGCCTCGCCGGGCTCGAGGTCGGCGGTGTCGCAGGCGTGCTGGGCGGTCATCGGGCCGGGGCCTCCATGGTCCTGCTCAGCTCGAGCTCGATGGCCTCCATGAGGCGCTCCTGGACCAGCGGGACGCCGATCTGGTTGATGAGCTCGGCGAAGAAGCCGCGCACCACCAGCCGGCGGGCCTCCGCCTCGGGGATGCCGCGCGAGCGCAGGTAGAACAGCTGCTCGTCGTCGAACCGGCCCGTGGCGGAGGCGTGCCCGGCGCCCTCGATCTCGCCGGTCTCGATCTCCAGGTTGGGCACGGAGTCGGCGCGGGCGCCCTCGGTCAGCACGAGGTTGCGGTTGAGCTCGTAGGTGTCGGTGCCCTCGGCCTCGTGGCGGATGAGCACGTCGCCGACCCACACGGAGTGCGCGCCGGCGCCCTGCAGGGCGCCCTTGTAGGTCGCGCGGGACTTGCAGCTGGGCACCGCGTGGTCCACGAACAGCCGGTGCTCCTGGTGCTGGCCGGCGTCGGTGAAGTACAGGCCGAGCAGCTCGACGTCCCCGCCCGGGGCAGTGAACGCGACGTCGGGGGTCAGGCGGACGATGTCGCCACCGAGCGTGACCACGATGTGCTTCAGGTGCGCGTCGCGGCCCAGGCGGATGCGGTGGTTACCCACGTGCACGGCGCCGCTCTCCCAGTCCTGGACCGACACCAGCGTGAGGTGGGCGCCGTCCCGGACGTCGATCTCGACGGTCTGGGCGACCTCGGCGGCGCCGCGGTGGTCCAGGACCACGAGGGACTCGCTGAGGTCCTCGGCCACGACCAGCACGTGCTGGGCCGCGGGTGCGGCGGCGGAGGCCTCGTCGCCGTTGATGGCGATCATGGTGTGCCGCTGGCCGACGTGGCCCTGCGGCACGGTCACCACGAGCGCCTCGCCGAAGGACTGCCACGCGGCGGCGGAGACGCGGTCGCCCGGCGCGCCGATCCTGCCCAGGCGGGCGTCGTCGCGCCCGACGCGCTCGACGCGCACCGCGTCGTCGGTCTCGACCGTCACGGCCGGGCCGGTGCCGGTGAGGTCACCGGCGAAGAGCCGCTGGAGCCGGTCCACCGGGGAGAAACGCCAGTCCTCCTCCCGGCCCGTGGGGACCGGGAAGTCGGTCAGCTCGAAGGACGTCGCGCGGTCGGCGCGGGAGGCCTCCGGCACCGAGCCACCGCCGTGGGTGTGGGCGGCATCGGCGGTGGCGCGGCTGTGGTCGGTGGACATGTTGGTGGTGGCGGTCATCAGCCGACGGCCCCTTCCATCTGCAGCTCGATCAGTCTGTTGAGCTCGAGGGCGTACTCCATCGGCAGCTCACGCGCGATGGGCTCGACGAAGCCGCGGACGATCATCGCCATGGCCTCGGTCTCCGGCATGCCGCGCGACATGAGGTAGAACAGCTGGTCCTCGCTCACCTTCGAGACGGTGGCCTCGTGGCCCATCTCGACGTCGTCGACGCGCACGTCCACGTACGGGTAGGTGTCCGAGCGCGAGATCTGGTCCACGAGCAGCGCGTCGCACAGCACGTTCGACTTGCTGTGCGTGGCGCCCTCCAGCACCTGGACCAGGCCGCGGTAGGACGCCCGGCCGCCGCCGCGCGCCACCGACTTCGAGACGATCGAGGAGGAGGTGTTCGGGGCCAGGTGCACCATCTTCGAGCCGGTGTCCTGGTGCTGGCCCTCGCCCGCGAAGGCGATGGACAGCGTCTCGCCGCGGGCGTGCTCGCCCATCAGGTACACGGCCGGGTACTTCATGGTGACCTTGGAGCCGATGTTGCCGTCGATCCACTCCATGGTGCCGCCGGTCTCGACCGTGGCGCGCTTGGTCACCAGGTTGTAGACGTTGTTCGACCAGTTCTGGATCGTCGTGTACCGGACGCGGGCGTCCTTCTTGACGATGATCTCCACGACGGCCGAGTGCAGCGAGTCGGACTGGTAGATCGGGGCGGTGCAGCCCTCGACGTAGTGCACGTAGGAGCCCTCGTCGGCGATGATCAGCGTCCGCTCGAACTGGCCCATGTTCTCGGTGTTGATGCGGAAGTACGCCTGCAGCGGGATCTCCACGTGCACGCCCTTGGGGACGTAGACGAAGGAGCCGCCGGACCACACGGCGGTGTTCAGCGAGGCGAACTTGTTGTCCCCGGCGGGGATGACCGAGCCGAAGTACTCCTCGAAGATCTCCGGGTGCTCCCGCAGGCCCGTGTCGGTGTCGAGGAAGATGACACCCTGACGCTCGAGGTCCTCGCGGATCTGGTGGTAGACCACCTCGGACTCGTACTGGGCGGCGACGCCCGCGACGAGGCGCTGCTTCTCCGCCTCCGGGATGCCCAGCCTGTCGTAGGTGTTCTTGATGTCCTCGGGGAGCTCTTCCCAGCTCGTGGCCTGCTTCTCGGTGGAGCGCACGAAGTACTTGATCGTGTCGAAGTCGATGCCCGACAGGTCGGCGCCCCAGTGCGGCATGGGCTTCTTGTCGAAGAGGTTCAGCGCCTTGAGCCGGCGCTTGAGCATCCACTCCGGCTCGTTCTTCAGGGCCGAGATGTTCCGCACCACGTCGCCGTCCAGGCCGCGGCGGGCGTTGGCGCCCGCGACGTCCGGGTCGTGCCAGCCGTAGTTGTAGCTGCCGATCGAGGCGATCGTCTCGTCCTGGGTCATGGGCGCGTCGGGCGCCTTGACCTCCTGCTGGGTGGGACTTGTCATCAGTTTCCTTCCGTGACGCCGCCCGCGGGCGGCGTGGTGGTCTGGGAGGACGTCGGGGCGGGGCCGGCCGCGGAACGGGGCGCGCCGGCAGTGGTCATCGGCGTCGGCACGGCCGACAGCGGGATGTGCGTGGTGCACACGTGCCCGCCGGTGGCGAGCGTGGCCAGGCGCTGCACGTGCACGCCCAGGAGGCGGGAGAAGGCCTGCGTCTCGGCCTCGCACAGCTGGGGGAAGGCCTCGGCGACCTGCTGCACCGGGCAGTGCCCCTGGCACAGCTGCAGCGCGAAGCCCTTGGGCCCCACCGCGCGGGTGGTCGCGGCGTACCCGTCCGCCGCGAGCGCCGTGGCCAGGGCGCGCGCCCGGGCCGCCGGGACGGGCCCGGCCTGCTCCAGCAGCGGGGCGTACCGCCGCTCGAGCTCCCCCACCCGGGAGTCGGCGAACGCCTCCAGCGCGTCGGCGCCGGCGACGTCGCGGAGGAACTCCAGGGCGTGGGTGGCCAGGTCGGAGTAGGCGTCGCTGAGCACCGCGCGGCCCGCGTCGGTGGCCACGTAGTGCCGGGCGGGGCGCCCCCGCCCGCGCGTCCCGCCGCCGGCGGGCTCGTGGACGACGATCTCGCCCGACTCCTCCAGGTGCGCCGTGTGGCGCCGCACCGCGGCCGGGGTGAGCTCGAGGACCTGCGCGAGCGTGCCCGCGCTGACGGGCCCGCGCTCGACGATCAGCTCCAGCACGCGCTCACGGGTGCCGGACTCGTCGAGGTCGCGGCGGCGGGCGGTCGTCGCCTCGGAGGTGCTCATGGGCGTGGACCTCCCTCGAAACTCGTCTCGTGCTTGCGGGCGCCGCCCGCAGGGTGTCTGGGCCGTTCCGCCCCAGTCATTAGGAAACATTGTCGTGCCCAAAAACCTTCCCGGCAAGGAAGGTCACCCTCACCCGGCTGTGAGGCCGCCCACCCGCGGGGCCGTGGGAGGCCCGCGGCGGCGGGTGCGTGGGCCCACCTGCACCGGGGCACCCCCGCGCGCCACCTACGCTGTCGGGGTGCGCGTCCTCCCCTCGTCCCGAGCAGGGTCCCACCCGGCACCGACAGACCGGCGGGCGACCCCGGCGCTGGCCGTGCGCGGGCTGCGCAAGAGCTACGGCGCCCGCGAGGTGGTGCGCGGATTGTCCTTCGACGCCGGGCGTGGCGAGCTGACGGCCGTCCTCGGGCCGAACGGTGCGGGCAAGACCACCACCGTGGAGTGCTGCGAGGGCCTGCGCCGCCCCGACGGCGGCACCGTGGAGGTCCTCGGCCTCGACCGGGCTGCCCCGGGCGCCGACGCCCGGCTGCGCGAGCGGGTCGGGGTGATGCTGCAGGACGGCGGCCTTCCCATGGCGCCTCGCGCCGGCGCGGTCCTCACGCACCTGTCGCGGCTGCACGCCGACCCGCTCGACCCCGGCGCGCTGCTCGACCGGCTGGGGCTGGCCGACGTCGCCCGCACCCCGGTGCGGCGGCTGTCCGGCGGCCAGCGTCAGCGCCTCGCCCTGGCGGGCGCCATCATCGGCCGGCCCGAGCTGGTCTTCCTCGACGAACCGTCCGCGGGGCTGGACCCGCAGGCCCGGCTGGCGGTGTGGGACCTGCTGCGCGAGCTGCGCGCAGGCGGCACGTCGATCGTGCTGACCACCCATCTGATGCGGGAGGCCGAGGAGCTGGCGGACCACGTCGTGGTGATCGACCGCGGCGCCGTGGTCGCGGAGGGGACGCCGTCGGCCCTGACGGGCGGGGCGCGGGTACGGGTCGACCCGCCACCGGGGGCGGGACCCGCCGAGCTGGAGGCCGCGCTCCGCGCGGGCCTGGACGCCGCCGGCCGCGCCGACCTCGCCGTGGTGACCCGGCAGGGGGCCGTGGAGGTGCTCACCCAGGACGACGTCGACGCCGGGACGCTCGCCGTCGTCTCGACCGCGCTCGCCGCGGCGGGGCACGCCGGCGCCCGGGTCGGGCTGCACCGCCGGACGCTGGAGGACACGTTCCTGGACCTCACCGGGCGCGATCTGCGCACGGCCGACGAGGAGGAGAGTTGAGCACGACGACGCGCCCCGGCGCCCGCCGGGTCCTCGCGCAGACGGGGTTCGAGACCGCCGCCGTGCTGCGCAACGGCGAGCAGCTGCTGCTGACGTTCATCCTGCCGGTGATCGCGCTGGTGCTGCTGGTGCGCACCGATGTGGTGCCCCTGCCCGGGGCCACCCGCGCCCCCGCGGCGCTCGCCGGGGTGCTGGCCCTGGCGGTCGCCTCCACGGCGTTCACCTCCCAGGCGATCGCGGTGGCCTTCGACCGTCGCTGGGGCGTGCTGCGGATGCTCGCCACCACCCCGCTGGGGCCGCGCGGCCTGCTGGCCGGAAAGCTCGGGGCCGTGCTCTGCGTGCTCGCCGTGCAGGCCGTCGTGCTGGTCGCGGTCGCGCTGGGGCTGGGATGGCGCGGCGAGGGCGCCGGCATCGGGGCGGCGGCCGGGTCGCTGCTGCTCGTGCTGCTCGGTGCCGCGGCGTTCGTGGCGCTGGCGCTGCTGGTCGGGGGCACGCTGCGTCCCGAGGCGGTCCTCGCCGTGGCCAACCTGCTGTGGGTGCTCATGCTCGCCGGCGGCGGGCTGGTGGTGCCACTGGGCACCCTGCCCGAGCCGCTGGCCGCGGTCGTGTTCCTGCTGCCCCCGGGTGCCCTGGGCGAGGGCCTGCGCACGCTGGCCACGGGCGGCGGGCTGGACCTGGGCGCCGTGGCGGTCCTGGCCGTGTGGGCGGCCGGCGGCTCCTGGCTGGCCGCGCGGTTCTTCCGCTGGGACTGACCGGGGCCGGGCACGGCACCCCACGCCGGGAGGGCACCCCCGGCACGCCCCGACGGTCCTGGCGCCGGCACCGGCCCACGTACCCTGGTGCGGTGAGCACGACGACGAACAGCCGTCCCGACGACGGCGCCCGCGCGGCGACCGACGAGGGCGCCAGCCCCGGCGGCGGCGCCCCCCTCGCCCCCGCCCCGCCGCGGGTGGACCGGCTCACCTGGGCGCTGGCCGTGGCGAACCTCGCGGCGCAGGTCGGCATCATCGTCACCGGCGGCGCCGTGCGGCTGACGGGCTCCGGCCTGGGCTGCTCCACCTGGCCGATGTGTGAGCCGGGGTCGTTCACGCCCGTGTTCCACGAGGCCACCTCGATCCACCCCTACATCGAGTTCGGCAACCGCACCCTCACCGGGGTCCTCGGCGTCATCGCGGTGGCGCTGCTGTGGGCGGTGTACCGGCGCCAGCCCACCGCCTCCCGGCCCGCGGCGCTACGGCGCCTGGCGTGGCTGCCGCTGGTGGGCATCGCCCTGCAGGCGGTCGTCGGCGGCATCACCGTGTGGGTGGACCTGCATCCGGCCGTCGTCGGCTCGCACATGCTCATCTCGCTGGCGCTCGTGGCGCTCTCCACCTACCTCCTGGTGCGGCTGCGCCAGGGCGACGGGCCCGTCGAGCGCCTCGCGCCCCCGGCGCTGCGGCAGCTGCCCTGGGTGCTCGCCGCGCTGGTGGCGGCGGTGGTCGCGCTCGGCACGGTCGTCACCGGCGCCGGCCCGCACTCGGGCGACGAGGACGCCGCCTTCCGCTACGCGCTCGACCCGCTGACCGTCACGAAGCTGCACTCGGGATCCGTCTGGCTGCTCGTGATCGTCGCGGTGGCCGCGGCCGTGGTGCTGGGCCGTTCCCGTGGCGACCGCCGCCTGGACCGGGCCCGCCGCGCCTGGCCGTGGTTCCTCGCCGTCCTCGCCCTCGAGGGCGTCATCGGGTACACGCAGCACGTCCTCGGGCTGCCCGAGCTGCTGGTCGGCCTGCACATGCTGGGCGCCGCGCTGGTGGTCGTCGCCGCAACCTACGCCTGCAGCGCCTTCTACATCCGCGACGAGCTCGTCCCCGCGCACTGACGCCACCGGACCCGGTCGAGCGCCGGCGACCTCGCCCCGCGAGGTGGGGGCCACGGGACCCGGTCACCTTCCGGGTGGCCCATCCTCGCGCGCATCACACGACGCGGCCGCGGTCAGCATGCTGAGGGCTGCGTCGCGTCGGCCCCGACCGGGGCCGGATGACGTCAGCGCATCCACTCCGCGTCGGCGGGGCGCAGGGTCGCCCACCCATGCGCGCGGGCGCTGAAGGCCGCGAGGATCCCGACGACGGCGCTGGGGTTGTGCACCCGGCCGGCGTGGACGGCCGCGACGGCCGCGTCCAGCGGGACCCAGACCGTGGGCATGTCGCGCTCCTCGTCCTCCCGCTCGTGCCGCTCGTCACCGTCGACGTCGGTGAGGTCGCGGGCGAGGTAGACGCGCAGGGACTCGTCGGAGCCGCCCGGCGAGGTGAAGTAGTCCACCAGCACGTCCCAGCGGCCGGCGCGCAGGTCGGCCTCCTCGTACAGCTCGCGGGCGGCGGCGGCGACGTAGTCCTCGCCGTCGACGTCGAGCAGGCCGGCCGGCACCTCCCAGAGGAGGGCGCGCACGGGGTGACGGTACTGCTGGAGGAGCAGCACCTCCTCCCCCGCGTCCGTCTCCCGCAGGGCCACGATCGCGACCGCCCCGGGATGGTGGACGTACTCGCGCAGGACGGGGGCGCCGTCCTGCGGGTCGAGCCGCACCTCCTCGGCGAGCACGTCGAACACCCGGCCCTCGTGCAGCGTCCGGGTGCTGACCACCTCGCGGGAAGGGTCCTTGGCGTCGGCCGGACCGGCGCCGGCGGGGTCGCCGTCGCCCAGGCTCACTCCTCGGCCCCGGCCTCGCGGCGCCCGTTCTCGGCGGCGGCCGCCGCGGCCACCGGCTCGGCGTGCTCGAGGCCGACGGTCTCCGGCTCCTCGATGTCCAGCAGCCGGGTGGAGCGCTGCCGCTCCAGCGCGGCGCCCACGAGGCCGGCGAAGAGCGGGTGGGCGCGGGTGGGCCGGGACTTGAACTCCGGGTGCGCCTGGGTGGCGATGTAGTACGGGTGCAGCTCGCGGTCGAGCTCGACGAACTCCACCAGGCTCGAGTCGGGCGAGCGGCCGGAGATCCTCAGCCCGACGCCGTCGAGAACCTCGCGGTAGGAGTTGTTGACCTCGTAGCGGTGGCGGTGCCGCTCGGTGACGCGCTCGGCGCCGTAGACCTCGGCCGCGAGGGAGCCGGCCTCCAGGACGGTCTCGTAGCGGCCGAGGCGCATGGTGCCGCCCAGGTCGCCCTCACCGCCGACGATCGCGAGCTGCTCCTCCATGGTGGCCACGACGGGGTCGGGAGTGGCGGGGTCGAACTCGGTGGAGCTGGCCTGGCCGAGGCCGAGCAGGTTGCGGGCGGCCTCGATGACCATGCACTGCAGGCCGAGGCAGATGCCCAGGGTCGGGACCTGGTTCTCGCGGGCGTGGCGCAGCGCGCCGAGCTTGCCCTCGATGCCGCGCACGCCGAACCCACCGGGCACGAGCACCGCGTCGACGCCCTCGAGCGCCTTGCGGGCCCCCTCGGGGGTCTGGCAGGTGTCCGAGGCGACCCAGCGGATCTTCACCCGGGCGCGGTGGTGGAAGCCGCCGGCGCGCAGCGCCTCGGTGACGGAGAGGTAGGCGTCGGGCAGGTCGATGTACTTGCCGACGAGGGCGACCTCGACGAAGTCCTTGGGATGGCGCACACGCTCCAGGAGGCGGTCCCAGACCGTCCAGTCGACGTCCCGGAAGCTCAGCGAGAGCCGGCGCACCACGTAGGCGTCCAGGCCCTCGGCGTGCAGCACGGCCGGGATCTCGTAGATGCTCGGCGCGTCCTGGCACATGACGACGGCCTCGCGGTCGACGTCGCACATGGACGCGATCTTGGCCTTGACGCTCTCGGGCAGCTCCCGCTCGGAGCGGCACACGATGGCGTCGGGCTGGATGCCGATGGAGCGCAGCTCCGCGACGGAGTGCTGCGTCGGCTTGGTCTTGAGCTCTCCGCTGGCCGCGATGTAGGGCACGAGGGAGACGTGCAGGAAGAAGACGTTGTCGCGGCCGAGGTCCTGGCGGACCTGCCGGGCGGCCTCGAGGAAGGGCAGCGACTCGATGTCGCCGACCGTGCCGCCGATCTCGGTGATGATGACGTCCGGCGGCTCCTCGCCGCCCACCGGCTCGGCCTGCGCGCGCATGCGCGCCTTGATCTCGTCGGTGATGTGCGGGATGACCTGGACGGTGTCGCCGAGGTACTCCCCTCGCCGCTCCTTGGCGATGACGGTGGAGTAGACCTGGCCGGTGGTCGCGTTCGCCTTGCCGGACAGCTCGACGTCCAGGAAGCGCTCGTAGTGGCCGATGTCCAGGTCGGTCTCCGTGCCGTCGTCGGTGACGAACACCTCGCCGTGCTGGAACGGGTTCATCGTGCCCGGGTCGACGTTGATGTACGGGTCGAGCTTCTGCATGACGACCCGCAGGCCCCTGGCGCGGAGGAGGTGGCCGAGGCTGGACGCCGTCAACCCCTTCCCCAGGGAGCTCACGACGCCGCCGGTGACGAAGATCTGGCGGGGGATGCTGGCCTGGTTGCCGGGCAGCCGGCTCGGTTGGTTGACCACGGACTTCGACCCTAGCAGCCGGCACCGCGACACGCCCGTGCCCGGCTCGCACGTGCGGTGTGCGATCAGCCACCGGCGCCGGCCCGGCGTGTTCGGGCCGCCCGCCGCGCCGGGTGCGCTACGGACGGAAGGCGCCCGGCCCTTCGAGGGCCTCGCGCCGGCCCGGCCGGCCCGGCGTGGCCCCGGCGACCGGCGCGCCGCGGGACCGGTGCGGGGCTACGGTCGCCGTCGTGGACCAGCGACTGAACTTCATCACCCTGGCGGTGCCGGACCCGTCCGCCTCCCGCCGGTTCTACGCCGAGGGGCTCGGCTGGGAGCCGGCCTTCGAGGCCGAGGGCGAGGTCGTCTTCTTCCGGATGGCACCGACGATCGTGCTGTCGCTGTGGCGGGCGGACGCCTTCGAGGCGGAGGCCGGGCGGCTGAACCGCGAGCCCGGCACGGCCCCGGTGACGCTCTCGCACAACGTGCCGACGCCCGAGGAGGTCGACTCCGTCCTCGCCGAGGCGGTCTCGGCCGGGGCCACCCTTCTCGCCGCGGCGGAGGACCGTGACTGGGGCGGCCGGTCCGGCTACTTCGCCGACCCGGACGGCTACCGCTGGGAGGTGGCCTACAACCCCGGCCCGATCGGCGAGCAGATCATGCGGGCCGCCGGGCTGCTGGGGGAACGACGGTCCGCCGGCTGACCTCGCGGTGGAAGGCCCCACGCCCGCCCGGGTCCCTGCTGACCCGCTCGCGGCGGCCCGCCGCGACCCGCGAGGTGCGCCTAGGCGCGGCCGGCGTAGACGGCCCGCAGCTGGGCCAGCACCGCGGCCGGCTCGGGCAGCTCCGCGGCGCGGCGCCGGGCGGCGGCCCGCAGGGCGTCGCGGCGGCTCTCGTCCCGCAGCGCCTCGCGGACCGCCGCGGCCAGCGCGTGAGCGTCCCCGCCCGGCACCAGGAGGGCGGCGTCCCCGGTGACCTCCCGGGTGCCGCCCACGTCCGTGGCGACGAGTGCGGCGCCGGCGCGCAGCGCCTCCTGCACCGCGATGGGCTGCCCCTCCCAGGTCGCGGTGGAGACGACGACGTCGGCGGCCGCGAGGAGGTCGGGGACGTCGTCGCGGCGCCCGGCCAGGATCACGGGCAGGCCGCGGGTGCGCGCCGCGAGGCTCTCGCGCAGCGGCCCGTCGCCCACCACGACCCAGCGCCAGCCGGCGTCGGCGGCGAGCGTGCGGGCGGCGTCGACGAGCAGGTCCAGGCCCTTCTGCGGGGCGAGGCGGGCGACCGTCAGGAGCAGCCGCTCCCCCTCCGCCAGGCCCAGGGCACGGCGCACCTGTGCCGGCGCCGCGCCGGACGCCGCCCGTTCGGGAGCGGGGACGAGCGCGCGGGCCACGTCCCGGGCGCCGCGGGTCCCCATCCGCTCGACGAGGTCACCGCTGACCCCCAGGACGGCGTCGGCGCCGCGGGCCACCAGCGCCTCGAGGACGGCGGCGACCACCCGCACACGGGCCCCACCGACGGTGAGGTTGTGCACGGTGACCACCAGGCGCGGGCGGCGGCCGGGGCGGCCGCGCAGCGCCAGGACCGCCAGGGCCCCGGCCCGCAGCCCGTGGGCGTGCACCACGTCCGCCCCGGCAGCGAGGCGGCGCAGCGCCGCCATGGCGGGGAGGTCCTGGGGCCGCGGCCTGTCGGCGATGTCGACGACCGCCGTGCGCACCCGCCCGCCGGCCTGGTCGGTGGCCACCGGCGCGACGACGTCCGCGGGGCCGGCCAGCACGACGTCGTCCCCCGCCTCGGCCAGGAGCGTGCTGATCTCCCGGGCGTGACGTGCGACGCCGCCCGCGCTCGACCCCGTCAGCTGCAGCACCCGCATGTGCGTCCCTCTCCTCGTCGTGACTTCCCGGTGTGTCCTCGCCGCGGCCGCCGGCGCGCGCCTCAGCGCGACGGCCCGGGCGCCGGCACGGGCTCCTGCGACCAGGCCCGGACGCGCCAGGTGCCCCGGTCCAGCGCGAGCACGGCCAGTGCCGGCAGCGCGGCGGACACGAGCGCACCGGCGACGGCGGCCGCGACGGCGCCCGGCAGGCCCGCGCCCAGCGCCGCGAGCAGGGCGTCGACCGTCCACCGGCCGGCCACCGCACCGGCGGCGGCGCCCGCGCCGCCCACCGCCAGCGTCCGGCCCAGCCCCGCCACCGCGCCACGCCCGCCGGCGCGGCGCACCGCGACGAGCAGCAGGATCCCGGCGACCACCATGCCCGCCGACGAGCCCGCCGCCAGGGCGGTGAGGGTGGCCGGCCCGTCGTCGCCGCCCGGCGCCAGCGCCAGCACCCCGGCCCAGGAGGCCGCCGAGACCACGAGCCAGCCGGTCGCCGTCGCCACCACCGCCGCGCGGCCCCGGTCCACCGCGTACAGGGCGCGCGAGAGGTGGAAGATCAGGGCGTAGCCCACGATGCCGGGCGCGAACCAGGTGATCCCCGCGGTCATGCCGGCCATCTCGTCGCGCAGGGAGAACACGGCCGTTGCGGCCGGCGCCACGGCGACCAGCATGGCCAGGCCCACCAGGGAGGCCGCCACCACCAGCCGCGTCGAGCCGGCCACCATGGCGGCGAAGCCGCGCCGGTCCCCCGCCCCGGCCCGCTCGGACAGGCGCGGGAAGACCGCCGTGGACAGCGGCACGGCCAGCACCGCGTAGGGCAGGAAGTACACCGCCTGGGCGTACCGGTAGACGTTGATGGTCCCCGTCTCGCCGTAGTTCAGCGCGAGGTACAGCACGACGGCAACGCTCGCCTGCTGCGCCAGCAGGGCGCCGATGCCCGCACCGGCCAGCCGCAGCGCGCGCCGGGCGACGCCGGGCGGGAAGCGCAGCGCCGGCCGCAGCCGCACCCCGGTGCGCAGCACCGGCACGAGCTGGCACAGGCTCATCGCCGCCACGCCCGCGGTCGTGCCCCAGGCCAGCCAGGCGACCGCCTCCGCGGGCAGCGCCGCAGGGTCGTCCTGGCGGCCGGCCGCCAGCGCGCCGAACGCGAGGTAGCTGACGATCACCACGAGGGAGGAGAGCAGCGGCGCGAACGCAGGCCAGAAGAACCGCTTGTGCGCCTGCAGCACCCCGGAGAGCACGACACCCAGGCCGTACAGGGGGATCTGCACGGCGAAGACCCGCAGGAACGTGACGACCAGCTCCCGCATCCCGGCCGCGGCGTCCTCGTCGAGCAGCAGGCCGGCCACGGGGTCGGCGGCGAGGGCGAGGACCGCGGCGAGCGGGACGAGCACGAGCAGCGTCCAGCTCAGCAGCGCCGAGGCGGTGCGGTCGACCTCGGCGCGCAGGTGCCTCGCCAGCGGCGCGCCGAGCAGCGGCACCACCGCGCCGGCCAGCGCGCCGCCGGCGGCCACCTCGAACAGCACGTTCGGCACGGTGTTGGCGGCCTCGTAGGCGGTCGCGGCCTCGGAGGCGCCGAGCGTCCAGGACTGCACGAGCCACCGGACGAACCCGACGCCGCGCGAGAGCAGGGTGACGACGGCGATCAGCCCGGCGGCGCCGACCACGCCGCCCAGCAGGCTCCTCAGCCGGCCGGGCATGTCAGCCGGCGCGCCGGCCCAGCGCGTCCAGGCGCCGGAGCACGGCGTTGGACTCGATGACACCGGAGAAGCTGACCCGCTCGCTCAGCAGCGTCAGCGCGACCAGGCCGGCCAGGGCGGTGGCGCGCAGCGGGCGCGAGGGGTGGGCGGCCAGGGCGGTGCCGACGAGGGCGCCGACGGCGTTGGCGCCGGTGTCGCCGAGCATCGTGCGCTCCGCGAGGTCGTCCGGCAGCGCGGCGCCGGCCACGCCGAGCGCGGTGGCGGCGAGGGTGCCGTGCGCGGTGGCCGGGGCGCTCAGGGCCAGGGGGGCGCTGACGACGGCGGCGACCTTCAGCGCCCGGCCCGGGCGCAGGTCGAAGAGGTTGTGCAGGTTGGCGGTGCCGGCCACGAGCGCCGCGCCGGCGAGGGTCTCCGCGGCGCGGACGGCCGGGGCGGCGCCGCGGGGGGTCGCGACGGCGGCGGCGGCCAGGGCGCCGGCCCCGATGCCCAGGATCTTCAGCGCGCCGGTGGTCAGCTCCCCGCGTCGCAGGGCGCCGAGGTGGCCGCGCAGGCCCTTGGTGCGCGAGTCCCGCTCGCCGAGGTCGTCGACGAGGCCCATGGCGGCGCCCGCGCCGGCCGCGAGGGCGGCCGCGGTGGCGATGCGCCCGCCGCGGCCCTGGCCCGCCGCGGTCACCAGCGGCGCGGCCGTGGCGCCGGCGCCGGCGGCCGCCCCGCCCAGCAGGGTGACGGTGCGCCCCGCGAAGTTGGTCCGGTCCCAGCGGCCGCGGCCGCCGGGGGCGCGGCCCTCGAGCACGGCGGTCGCTACTGTGGTGGCCGCCGCCCCGACGGCGGCGGGGACGGCGAGGTCGAGCAGGCTCACGCGGCCTCCTCGCCGGCACCCACCTCGGCGGGCTCCACGGCGGGCGCGGGCTCGAGCTCCACGCGGGGCGGGACCGGCTCGTTGGCGCCCTGCTGGAAGCCGTAGTGGTCGGTGGCGCCGGAGAGCTCGACGGCCAGGGCCAGCGGCGCGGAGATGGCGGCGGTGACCTCGCCGACGGAGTCCACGGTCGTCGTCGAGTCGGCGGCCGCGTCGTCCGCGCGCACGGCCGAGACGAGGTCCCGCTCCGTGGCGGCCGCGCCGACGGTGACCGAGGCGGTGACGCCCGACAGGGCGGCGGCCAGCTGGACGTGCCCGGTCAGCGCGGCCTCGACCGTCTCGGCCTGCTCCTCGTCCTCCTCGCCCTCCGCGGGCACGGGCGCCGGGCGGGGACCGACGAGGATCGTCGCGTCGGCCGCGGCGCTGGGCTCTGTGGTGATGGTGACCAGCGGCGCGTCGGCGGAGGTGAGCAGGTCCAGCAGGGTGCCGGCGTCGGGCGTCGGCGCGCCGTCCGGGCCGGCGCCGGTGAGGGCGTGGCCGAGCGCGAGGCCGAAGATGGTCTCGATGCCGGCGTCGGCGGCCGGGGCGGGCTGGAGGTACCCGAGCAGCTGGCCGGCGAAGGACTGCCGGAAGGAGCGGTTGTCCGGATCGGTCCACGCCTCCGTCACGGCCACCTCGCCGACGAGCTCGGCGCCGGCCTGCCCGACCCGGTCCCGGACCTCCTGGACGTCGTCCTCGGTCGTGCCCGGCAGGGTCACCACGGCGACGTCCCGGCCGGCCAGGGCGCCGTCGAGCAGCACGGGGGCGGAGGCGTCGAGGTAGGCGGAGCGCTCGGTGACGTCCGCCTCGGCGCCCGCGAGCTCGGCCCGCAGCTGGTCCCGGTCGGCGCGAAGCTCCTCGACCTGGCCGGTGAGGGTGTCGCCGATGGTGTCACGCAGCGGCCCGGCACCGAGGACGATCCCGACGGCCAGCGCCAGGAACACCGCGATGAGCGAGACGAGGTGGTAACGGAAGTCGATCAATCTTCTCTCCAGCGGTCAGGTCGTCGGCGCCGAGGGGCTGATGCCCACCAGCGACCGGAAGGTGCTCACCAGGTCGTCGAACCACGCGCCGGCGAGCCCGAAGGTCGTCTGCCCCACGTTCGTCGTGGCCAGCGCGACGAACAGCGCGAGGAGCCCCGCCAGGGCCAGCAGCACCAGCTGCCAGGTGGAGATCCTGGTGCGGTACAGGCGCGAGACGCCCTTGGCGTCGATGAGCTTGCTGCCCACCCGCAGCCGGGTGAGGAAGGTCGAGGCCATGCCGGAGCGGCCCTTGTCGAGGAACTCGATCATGGTGTCGTGCGTGCCGACGGCGACGATGAGCTCGGCCCCCAGGTCGTCGGCGAGCAGCATGGCGACGTCCTCGCTCGTGCCGGTGGCCGGGAAGACGACGTGCTCGACGCCGAGGTCCTCCACGCGGCGGCGGCCCGGGGCCCGGCCGTCACGGTAGGCGTGCACGACGATCTCGGCGCCGGAGGTCAGCGCCTTGTCGGAGACCGAGTCCATGTCCCCGACGATCATGTCCGGGGTCATGCCGGCCTCGAGGATGGCGTCCGCGCCGCCGTCGACGCCGATGAGCAGCGGGCGGTACTCGCGGATGTAGGACCGCAGCATGGCCAGGTCCTCCTTGTAGTGGTACCCGCGCACCACCACCAGCGCGTGCCGGCCCTCGAACTCGGTGCGCACGTGGGGCACGCCCGCGCCGTCGAGCAGGAGCTCCTTCTCGCGCTGGACGTAGTCCATCGTGTTCGCGGCGAACGCCTCGAGCTGGACGGTCAGGCCCTCGCGGGCGGCCGCCATGTTCTGCTCGATGGTCTCGGCGTCCTGGAGGGCGCCCTCGGCGATCAGCTGGTCGCCGGAGCGGACCTCGTTGCCGGCCACGACGAGCTCCTGGCCCTCCCGCACGGACATGACGGAGGGACCCAGGTCGTCCACGAGGGGGATCCCGGCCTCGAGCAGGATGCCGGGCCCCAGGTTCGGGTAGCGCCCGGAGGTCGAGCGGGCGGCGTTGAGCACCGCGACGGGCCTGCACGCCACGAGCGCCTCCGCGGAGACGCGGTCGAGGTCCTCGTGGTCGATCACGGCGACGTCGCCGGGCTGCAGCCGCTTGGTGAGGTTCTTGGTGCGGGCGTCGACACGGGCGGGCCCGGCGGTTCCGGGCCGGCTGGCGACGGCGGCGCGACGGCGTCGGAAGAGGGCACTCACCGCCTCATCGTTGCACGCCAGCGCGCTCGAGGAGCTCAGCGGCATGCCGGAGGGCGGTGTCGGAGTCCTCCTGGCCGGAGAGCATCCGGGCCAGCTCCCGCACGCGATCTCGCCCTTCCACGGTGGTGACGTCGGTGGCGGTGACAACCGCGTCGTCGTCGGGGGTGTTCTTCCTCACCACCAGGTGCCGGTCGGCGAACGCGGCCACCTGCGCGAGGTGGGTCACCACCACGACCTGCGCGCTGCCGGCCAGGCGCGCCAGTCGGCGGCCGACCTCCACGGCGGCCTTGCCGCCCACCCCGGCGTCGACCTCGTCGAAGACGAAGGTGCGCAGCTCGCCGTCGGCGGGCTCCGCGGCGGCGAGCGCGACCTCGATGGCGAGCATCACCCGGGACAGCTCGCCGCCCGAGGCGCCCTGCCCCAGCGGGCGGGCGGGGGCGCCGGGATGGGAGGCGAGCAGCAGCTCGACGCCCTCGGCGCCGTGCGGGCCCGGCTCGTCGAGCTCGGTGAGCCGGGCGGTCAGGTGAGCGCCGGCCATCGCCAGGCCGGCCAGCTCGGCGTCGACGGCCGTCGACAGCGCGTCAGCGGTGCGCCTGCGGGACGCGGTGAGCGCGGCGCCGGCCTCCGCGACGGCCGCCTCCGCGCGGGCCAGCCGCTCCCGGAGGGCGGCGGCGGTGTCCTCGGGGCCGTCGAGGTACGCGAGCCGGGCGCGGGCGCGCTCCGCCCAGGTGAGGGCGTCGTCGACCTCCGGGCCGTGCGTGCGGGTGAGCTCGGCGAGGGCGGCGCGCCGCTCGTGCACGAAGGCCAGGCGCGCCGGGTCGGCGTCGAGGGAGTCGAGGTAGCCGGCCAGCTCGGTCGCGACGTCGGAGAGCAGGTAGGAGGCCTCGGCCAGGCGGGCGGCCCACCCGCCGAGCGCGGCGTCGTTGTCGGCGGACTGCTCGAGGCTGCGGCGGGCGGTGTCGACGAGGGTCGTGGCGTCCACCGACTCGGGGCTGTCGACGTCGCCGGTCAGGGCCTGGTGGGCCAGGCCGGCGGCGGTGCGCAGCTCCTCGACGTTGCCCAGCCGCAGCGCCTCCTCGCGCAGGGCGTGATCCTCCCCCGGCTGCGGGTCCAGGGCGTCGACCTGCTCCAGGCCGGCGCGCAGCAGCGCGATCTCGTGCTCGCGGGCGCCCGCCTCGCGCTCCCACGCGGCGAGCTCCTCGCGGGCGGCGACGAGCTCGGCCCACGCGGCGCGGTAGCCCGCCACGAGCGCGGCGTGCTCGGGGCCGCCGAAGGCGTCCAGGGCGGCGCGCTGCTGGGACGGGGCGCGCAGCCGGAGCTGCTGGGACTGGCCGTGGACGGTCACGAGCTGCTCGCCGATCTCCGTCAGCACGCCCGTGGGCACGGTGCGTCCGCCCAGGTGGGCGCGCGAGCGCCCGGACGCCGGGAGCGTGCGCGCCACCAGCAGCTCGCCGTCCTCCACCGCGGCGCCGGCCTCCTCGGCGCGGGCGGCGACGGCGCCGTCCGCGGGGACGGCGAAGGCGCCCTCGACGACGGCGCGGTCGGCGCCGTGGCGCACCAGCGCGGGGTCCGCCTTGCCGCCGAGCAGCAGCGCGAGGCTGGTGAGGACCATGGTCTTGCCCGCGCCGGTCTCGCCGGTGATGACGGTGAACGCGGGGTGGAGGTCGAGCTCGGCGCCCGCGATCACCCCCAGGTTCTCGATCCGGACCTGCTCGATCACGCGCGCTCCCTGATGCCGCGCCAGCCCTGGACGGGCAGGGCGAACTTGGCCACGAGCCGCCCCGAGAAGGGCACCTGCGCCAGCCGGGCGAGCCGCACCGGCTGCGCGCCGCGGCCGACGGTGATGCGCGAGCCCGCGGGGGCGTCGAGCATCCGGCGGCCGTCGCACCAGACCACGGCGTTGCGGTCCTCGTAGGGCAGCACCTCGACCTCGAGGACGGAGCTGGGGCCGACCACCATGGGGCGGGCGAAGAGGGCGTGGGCCGCGAGCGGCACGATGAGCAGGGCCTCGACGTCCGGCCACACCACGGGTCCGCCGCCCGAGAAGGCGTAGGCGGTGGAGCCGGTGGGGGTGGCGAGGATGAGCCCGTCGCAGCCGAAGGTGGACAGGCCGCGGCCGTCCACCCCGATGGTGACCTCGACCATGCGCGCCCGCTCGCCCTTCTCGACGGCGGCCTCGTTGATCGCCCAGCTGTGCTGCTCGCGCCCGTCTGGGGTGATGATCCCGATGTCGAGGGTCATGCGCTGCTCGACGGCGTAGTCCCGGGCCGCCACGCGGTCGACGACGTAGGGCAGGGCCTCCTGCTCGGCCTCGGCCAGGAAGCCGACGTGCCCGAGGTTCACGCCCAGCAGCGGGACGTCGTGGGTCCGGGCGAGCTCGGCGGCCCGCAGGATGGTGCCGTCGCCGCCGAGCACCATGACCAGCTCGGCCCTCTCGGCGGTGCCGTCGCGGACGGCCTCGATGCCGTGCGCCCGCAGGTCTTCGCTCACCTTGTCGGCGGCGCTCACCGCCTCGGGCCGTCCCTCGTGGCAGACGACGAGGATGCGTCGGCTCATGCACTCTCCTGACGGGGCTCGGAACTGGGTAAGGGCGCGGCGTCGGCGGCGGCACCCGACGCACTCCCGGCAGGCCCCGACGCACTCCCGGCAGGGCCCGGCGCACTCCCGGCGGGGCCCGGCGCGCTCCCGGCGGGGCCCGTGCGCACGGCCTCGGCCGCGGCGGCCTCGAGCACCTCGTCCCGCAGGGCGCCCGGGTGGTCGCGGCGCAGCGCCACGAAGTACTCGACGTTGCCGGACGGTCCCGGCAGCGGGCTGGGCACCACCGCCCAGGTGTCGAGGCCCTCCTGCGCCGCCGCCGCGGCGACCTTGAGGACCGACTCGACGTGCAGCGCCGGGTCCCGCACGACGCCGCCGTGGCCCAGCCGCTCCTTGCCCACCTCGAACTGGGGCTTCACCATCAGGAGCAGGTCGGCACCGGGTGCAGCCGCGCGCGCGAGCGCCGGGAGGACGAGCGTCAGCGAGATGAAGGACATGTCGCCCACGACAAGCTCGGGCGCGGGGGCCACCATCTCGGGCGTGAGGGTGCGGACGTTGGTCCGGTCGAGCACGGTGACCCGCGGGTCCGTCTGCAACGACCAGGCGAGCTGGCCGTAGCCGACGTCGACGGCGACGACGTGGGCCGCGCCGCGGCGCAGCAGCACGTCCGTGAAGCCGCCCGTGGAGGCGCCGGCGTCGAGGCAGCGGCGGCCGGCGACCACCGGGGCGTCCGGCCCCAGGGCGTCGAGCGCGCCGGCGAGCTTGTGCGCCCCGCGTGAGACGAAGTCGTCCTGCTCGGGGACGTCGACGCGCAGGGCCTGCGCCGGGTCCACCTGGCGCGCGGGCTTGGTCACGACCACCCCGTCGAGCAGCACGTGGCCGGCGGCGAGGAGCTCCCCGGCGTGCTGGCGCGACCGGGCCAGCCCTCGGCGGACCAGCTCGGTGTCGATACGGACCCTGCGCGCCACGTCAGTGCTCGGCGCTCTTCAGGCGCGCCGACAGGTGGTCGTGGACAGCCTCGAAGACGGCCACCTGCTCGCCGAGCGGGATGTTCTCGAGGTCGTCCAGGCGCTCGAGCGGGTCCGCCGAATCCGCCCGGGCGGCGAGGTCCGCCGGCGTCACGTCCATCGTCGGCTCCTTCCCGCCCTGTGGCTCGTCGGTCGCGGTCCGGGATGAGGTTATCGCGGCGCGACGACCTCCAGCACAGGCACCTGCCGCACCGTGAGCGGCGTGCCGGCGTCGGCCGCGGCCCAGGCGGCGGCCGCCAGGGCGCGCCAGGCGTCCAGGGAAACGGTGACCGGCTCGGCCGGGTCCAGCTCCACGGTCCTCCCCCGGAGGTTCACCTCGAGGTGCGGCTCCGGCCCGGTGACCCGTGCCGCCGCCGCGCCGCAGGTCCACCACTCGCCGTCCGGCACCGGGGCCGGGTGGGGGGCGGACAGGCCGCGCAGGTCGGTGGCGAGGAAGCTGGGGCGCTCGTGCGGAGCCGCCAGCAGCACGTCACGGGCGTCGCTGACCCCGGTGAGCACGTGCAGGGCCGGGATGCCGGCCGCCCGCGCCCCCGCGATGTCGGTGTCGAGGCGGTCGCCGACGGCGATCGGCCGTCTGCCGTGTGCGCGGGCCGCGGCCTGCCGGAAGATCTCGGGCTCGGGCTTGCCCGCGGAGACGGGCGCGACGCCCGTGGCATTGGTCACCGCGGCCACCAGCGAGCCGTTGCCGACGGCCATGCCACGCTCGGTGGGAAGGGTCGCGTCCAGGTTGGTGGCCACGTACCGGGCGCCGGCGGCGATGGCGTAGGCCGCCTCGGACAGGTCTCGCCAGCCCAGGTCGGGGGCGAAGCCCTGCACGACGGCGACGGGCTCGTCCTGCGCCGACTCCGCCAGCCGGAAGCCGGCCTCGGTGAGCGCCATCCTGAGGCCGGGGCCGCCGATCGGGAGCACCAGGGAACCGCCCGGGAGGCTCTCGGCCAGGATGGCGGCGGCCGCCTGGGAGGAGGTCATGACCTCCTCGGCCGTCGTGGGGATCCCGAGGGATGACAGCTGGTCGGCGATGGTCTGCGGCTCGCGCGCGGCGTTGTTGGTCACGAACATCATCCGGAGCCCGAGGTCACGGGCGGCCGTCACGCCGGTATCGGCGTGATCGACCGGCTCCGGGCCGCGGTAGCAGACCCCGTCCAGGTCCATCAGCGCGACGTCGTAGGCGGACGCGAGCGGCTCGGCGCTGGCCAGGAGCGTGGCCGTCGTGGTGGTCACTGGGGGTCTTCCCCCGCGCCATCGACGTCGGCCGAGCTCTGCTCGCCCGCGGGAGCCGCGTCCCCGACCGGAGCGGTGCTCTGCTCCACGGGAGTGTCGTCCTCCTTCACTGAAGCGGCGTCGTCCTCCTTCACGGAGGTGTCGTCCTCGGTGATCTCAGGGCCGCTGGACTGGTCGGCGTCACCGGCCAGCTCGGCGGCGTCTGTCGCCTGCGGTGCGCCGGACGGCTCGACCTCCTCCGACTGCCCTACCTCACCCGGCTCCTGCAAGGCATCGGACTCCGGCTCGTCGACCGATCGCTCGGTGCTCTCGTCGGCGCTGTCGTACCCCGGTCGGTCCTCGGCCACGTCGTCGTCCTCGCCCGCGTCGTACTCCTCGGCGAGGTCGACGACGACGATGTCCTCCTCGGGCTCGGGCTCGGGTCCGATGGCCTCGCGCAGTGCGGCCGCCTCGTCGGTGCGGCCGAGCTCCTCGAGACGCTCGGCCCTCACGACGGCGAGACGACGCGTCAGGTCCGGACGCGTGACCTTCTCGACGAGCGGCGACTCCAGCACGAGCAGGCCCGCCTCGTGCTCGCCGAGGTCGGCTCGTGCGCTGCTGGCCACGATGGCCAGCTCGGTGCTGTCCTCCTCCGAGAGCTCCGAGGTGTCCGTCTCGGCGACGATGGCAAGAGCTCGCTCCGGCCTGCCGAGCCCACGCTCGCAGTCCGCCTCCATGGGACGGTGCGCGTCGATGCCCGAGAGCCGGCGGACCGTGCGCAGCTCGCGCAGGGCCTCCGCGTACCGGCCCGTGGAGTAGGCGGTAACGGCGAGCGCCTCCCGGACGACGTCGACACGGCCCGCGCGACGCATCGCGGCCTGGGCGTGCGCGTACGACAGCTCAGGCTCGTCGTCGATCAGGCGGCCAGCCATGATGAGGTGCCGCGCGACGAGGTCCGCGTTGTTCTTCCCGAGCGTGCGCAGCCTGGCGCGAGCCCCCCGGTCGAGCATCTGCGGCTGGACGTCCTCGGGGATGCTGGGCTCCTCCGGTCGATCCGGCCGGGCCTCGCGACGTGGCCGGTCGTTGTCCTGGCGGGCCGGACGGCTGTCGCGGTACCCGCCATCTCGACGCTGGAAGCCACCCTGGGGACGGTCGCCGCCTCGCCCCTGGTAGCCACCGCGCCGGTCATCATCACGACGCTGGTAACCACCCTCACGCTGGTCGCCATCGCGACGCTGGAAACCACCGCCACGCTGGTCGCCCTCTCGACGCTGGAAATCGCCCTCGGGACGGTCGCCGCCTCGCCCCTGATAGCCACCGCGCCGGTCATCATCGCGACGCTGGTAACCACCACGCTGGTCGCCATCGCGGCGCTGGAAACCGCCCTCACGACGGTCGCCCTCGCGACGCTGGTAGCCACCCTGGGGACGGTCGCCGCCGCGCCCCTGATAGCCACCGCGCCGGTCATCGTCACGACGCTGGTAACCACCACGCTGGTCGCCATCGCGGCGCTGGAAACCACCGCCACGCTGGTCGCCCTCGCGGCGCTGGAAACCACCGCCACGCTGGTCGCCATCGCGACGCTGAAAACCGCCCTGGGGACGGTCGCCGCCGGGCCCCTGATAGCCACCGCGCCGGTCATCGTCACGACGCTGGTAACCACCACGCTGGTCGCCATCGCGGCGCTGGAAACCGCCCTCACGACGGTCACCCTCGCGCCGCTGGAAACCACCGCCACGCTGGTCGCCATCGCGACGCTGGAAACCGCCCTCGGGACGGTCGCCGCCGCGCCCCTGATAGCCACCGCGCCGGTCATCGTCACGACGCTGGTAACCACCACGCTGATCGTCATCGCGGCGCTGGAAACCACCCTGGGGACGGTCGCCGCCGCGCCCCTGATAGCCACCGCGCCGGTCATCGTCACGACGCTGGTAACCACCACGCTGGTCGCTGTCGCGACGGTAACCACCACGCTGGTCGCCGTCACGACGCTGGTAACCACCACCACGCTGGTCGCCATCGCGGCGCTGGGCACCACTCTCGGGACGGTCGCCCCCGCGCCCCTGATACCCACCGCGCCGGTCATCGTCACGACGCTGGTAACCACCACCACGCTGGTCGCCATCGCGGCGCTGGGCACCACTCTCGGGACGGTCGCCCCCGCGCCCCTGATACCCACCGCGCCGGTCATCGTCACGACGCTGGTAACCACCACCACGCTGGTCGCCATCGCGACGCGGGAAACCACCCTCACGACGGTCACCCTCACGCCGCTGGAAACCGCCCTCGGGACGGTCACCGCCCCGCCCCGGATACCCACCGCGCCGGTCATCGTCACGACGCTGGTAACCACCACCACGCTGATCACCATCGCGGCGCTGGGCACCGCCCCCGGGACGGTCACCGCCCCGCCCCTGATACCCACCGCGCCGGTCATCGTCACGACGCTGGTAATCACCACGACGGTCGCCCTGATCGCGCTTCGCCCCCGCGCCGGCCCCGTCGGACCGCCCCGGACGCCCTCGCTGACCTCCACGGTCCGCACCGGCGGAGCGGTCCCAGTCGCGTCGGGGACGCTCGGCGCCCTGCCCATCGTGCTCGGTGGCCATCATTTCCTCTACTGGATCGGTGCGTGCGTGCAGCTGAACTCAATGCTGCTGAAACAACAAGGAGGCCGCAACGTTGATGTTGCGGCCTCCTTGTAAAGAATGTTCGGCGGTGTCCTACTCTCCCACACAGTCTCCCGTGCAGTACCATCGGCGCTGAGGGGCTTAGCTTCCGGGTTCGGAATGGGACCGGGCGTTTCCCCCTCGCTATGACCGCCGTAACTCTGTGGAGATGTCCGGCCCGACCAGCGCCTGGGCTGGTCGTGGGGCGTATCTCGGGAACCGTACAGTGGACGCGTGCAGTGCTCTGCTGCTTTTTGTTGTGGGCAAGTTGTCGGCCCATTAGTACCGGTCAGCTCCACGGGTTGCCCCGCTTCCACGTCCGGCCTATCAACCCAGTGGTCTGCTGGGGGCCTTCCCAGGACAAGCCTGGTGGAAACCTCATCTTGAAGCAGGCTTCCCGCTTAGATGCTTTCAGCGGTTATCCCTCCCGAACGTAGCCAACCAGCCGTGCTCCTGGCGGAACAACTGGCACACCAGAGGTTCGTCCGTCCCGGTCCTCTCGTACTAGGGACAGCCCTTCTCAAGTTTCCTGCGCGCGCAGCGGATAGGGACCGAACTGTCTCACGACGTTCTAAACCCAGCTCGCGTACCGCTTTAATGGGCGAACAGCCCAACCCTTGGGACCTACTCCAGCCCCAGGATGCGACGAGCCGACATCGAGGTGCCAAACCATGCCGTCGATATGGACTCTTGGGCAAGATCAGCCTGTTATCCCCGGGGTACCTTTTATCCGTTGAGCGACGGCGCTTCCACAAGCCACCGCCGGATCACTAGTTCCGACTTTCGTCCCTGCTCGACCCGTCAGTCTCACAGTCAAGCTCCCTTGTGCACTTGCACTCGACACCTGATTGCCAACCAGGCTGAGGGAACCTTTGAGCGCCTCCGTTACATTTTAGGAGGCAACCGCCCCAGTTAAACTACCCACCAGGCACTGTCCCTGGTCCGGATCACGGACCGAGGTTAGATGTGCAGTACGACCAGAGTGGTATTTCAACGGCGACTCCACCCCCACTGGCGTGGGCGCTTCACGGTCTCCCACCTATCCTACACAAGCCGTACCGAACACCAATACCAAGCTATAGTAAAGGTCCCGGGGTCTTTCCGTCCTGCTGCGCGTAACGAGCATCTTTACTCGTAGTGCAATTTCGCCGAGTTCGCGGTCGAGACAGCGGAGAAGTCGTTACGCCATTCGTGCAGGTCGGAACTTACCCGACAAGGAATTTCGCTACCTTAGGATGGTTATAGTTACCACCGCCGTTTACTGGGGCTTAAATTCTGAGCTTCGCCCTGATGGGCTGACCCGTCCTCTTAACCTTCCAGCACCGGGCAGGCGTCAGTCCGTATACATCGTCTTGCGACTTCGCACGGACCTGTGTTTTTAGTAAACAGTCGCTTCTCCCTGGTCTCTGCGGCCCAAAAGGGCTAGCCAGCGTGTGGCTTCACCCCTCAGGCCCCCCTTCTCCCGAAGTTACGGGGGCATTTTGCCGAGTTCCTTAACCACGATTCTCTCGATCGCCTTGGTATGCTCTACCTGACCACCTGAGTCGGTTTCGGGTACGGGCGGCTAGTCCCTCGCGTCGAGGCTTTTCTCGGCAGCATAGGATCACCCTGCTTCCCCCTACGGGGTCACCATCGGACCTGAGGCTCATATGGGGTGCGGATTTGCCTGCACCCCGCCCTGCATCCTTAGACGTGCATTGCCATTAAGCACGCGGTGGCTACCTGTCTGCGTCACCCCTGTTAACACGCTTACCTACTGCCGGATCGGGTCCCACGCGCGGGCGGCCGGTGCCCCCCGAAGGGGACGGATGGCCGCCGTTGGGTGGTTAGCATCACCGGGCTCGGTATGGTCGGTCCTTCGCCGGTACGGGAATATCAACCCGTTGTCCATCGACTACGCCTGTCGGCCTCGCCTTAGGTCCCGACTTACCCAGGGCGGATTAACCTGGCCCTGGAACCCTTGGTCATTCGGCGGACGGGTTTCTCACCCGTCATTCGCTACTCATGCCTGCATTCTCACTCGTGTGGGATCCACGCCTGGGTCACCCCGGCGCTTCGCCTCCCACACGACGCTCCCCTACCCACCCACGCCCCTGCACCAGCCTCAAGGACTGGCGGGGGTCACGCGTGAGTGCCACGGCTTCGGCGGTGTGCTTGAGCCCCGCTACATTGTCGGCGCGGAATCACTTGACCAGTGAGCTATTACGCACTCTTTCAAGGATGGCTGCTTCTAAGCCAACCTCCTGGTTGTCTGGGCAACTCCACATCCTTTCCCACTTAGCACACGCTTAGGGGCCTTAGCCGGTGATCTGGGCTGTTTCCCTCTCGACTACGAAGCTTATCCCCCGCAGTCTCACTGCCGTGCTCACACTTACCGGCATTCGGAGTTTGGTTGACGTCAGTAACCTTGTAGGGCCCATCGGCCATCCAGTAGCTCTACCTCCGGCAAGAAGCACACGACGCTGCACCTAAATGCATTTCGGGGAGAACCAGCTATCACGGAGTTTGATTGGCCTTTCACCCCTACCCACAGGTCATCCCCTCAGTTTTCAACCTAAGTGGGTTCGGTCCTCCACACGCTCTTACACGTGCTTCAACCTGCCCATGGGTAGATCACTCCGCTTCGGGTCTAGAGCACGCGACTGAACCGCCCTGTTCGGACTCGCTTTCGCTACGGCTTCCCCACCCGGGTTAACCTCGCCACATGCCACTAACTCGCAGGCTCATTCTTCAAAAGGCACGCCGTCACCCCTGCTAGGGAGGCTCCGACGGATTGTAAGCATCCGGTTTCAGGTACTATTTCACTCCCCTCCCGGGGTACTTTTCACCTTTCCCTCACGGTACTAGTCCGCTATCGGTCACCAGGTAGTATTTAGGCTTACCAAGTGGTCTTGGCAGATTCACACGGGATTTCACGGGCCCCGTGCTACTCGGGATCCCCACAAGGAGGCCCGGGCGTTTCGTCTACGGGGGTCTCACCCACTGTGCCCGGCCTTCCCAGACCGTTCGACTACACCCGAGCTTTGTCAACTCCCCACCGCCCCGGCAGAGGCGGTCAGTGGGTCCCACGACCCCGGAGGTGCAACGCCCGCCGGCTCTCACACACCCCCGGTTTAGCCTGATCCGCTTTCGCTCGCCACTACTCACGGAATATCTCTTCCTGTGGGTACTGAGATGTTTCACTTCCCCACGTTCCCCCCACACGCCCTATATATTCAGGCGCGGGTAACCGCACATGACTGCGGCCGGGTTCCCCCATTCGGACACCCTCGGATCACAGCTCGTTTGCCAGCTCCCCGAGGCTTATCGCAGGCTACAACGTCCTTCTTCGGCTCCTGGTGCCAAGGCATCCACCGAATGCTCTTAAAAACTTGACCACAAAAGATCAAAGATGCTCGCGTCCACTGTACAGTTCTCAAGCTACGCACCAACACCCACCCACCACCATCAACCGATGATCGCGGGCCGGGGCGGCCACCAGAGCAAACCGCAACCCACCACCCGCGTTCGCGGGGCGTCCGGCGGCGCCGGACCCGGTGGGGCCTGTTCCCTCAGGACCCAACAGCGTGCCCAAGCTCCTGACGTTCCACCCATGAGCAACCACCCCGACGGACCCTCGCCGCGGGACGTGGCCACCAGACCCACCCAGCCGACCCGGTTCCCGCCGGCTGCGAGCAGCCGGCGTACTACAGGCCGTGGGTGTTCCGGAACGCTCCTTAGAAAGGAGGTGATCCAGCCGCACCTTCCGGTACGGCTACCTTGTTACGACTTCGTCCCAATCGCCAGTCCCACCTTCGACGGCTCCCCCCCAAGGGTTGGGCCACCGGCTTCGGGTGTTACCGACTTTCGTGACGTGACGGGCGGTGTGTACAAGGCCCGAGAACGTATTCACCGCAGCGTTGCTGATCTGCGATTACTAGCGACTCCGACTTCATGGGGTCGAGTTGCAGACCCCAATCCGAACTGAGACCGGCTTTTTGGGATTCGCTCCACCTCGCGGCATCGCCACCCTTTGTACCGGCCATTGTAGCATGCGTGAAGCCCAAGACATAAGGGGCATGATGATTTGACGTCATCCCCACCTTCCTCCGAGTTGACCCCGGCAGTCTCCCATGAGTCCCCGGCATAACCCGCTGGCAACATGGGACAAGGGTTGCGCTCGTTGCGGGACTTAACCCAACATCTCACGACACGAGCTGACGACAACCATGCACCACCTGTGCACCGACCTTGCGGGGCGCCCATCTCTGGACGTTTCCGGTGCATGTCAAGCCTTGGTAAGGTTCTTCGCGTTGCATCGAATTAATCCGCATGCTCCGCCGCTTGTGCGGGCCCCCGTCAATTCCTTTGAGTTTTAGCCTTGCGGCCGTACTCCCCAGGCGGGGCACTTAATGCGTTAGCTGCGGCACGGAAACCGTGGAAACGGCCCCCACACCTAGTGCCCAACGTTTACGGCATGGACTACCAGGGTATCTAATCCTGTTCGCTCCCCATGCTTTCGCTCCTCAGCGTCAGTAACGGCCCAGAGACCCGCCTTCGCCACCGGTGTTCCTCCTGATATCTGCGCATTCCACCGCTACACCAGGAATTCCAGTCTCCCCTACCGCACTCTAGTCTGCCCGTACCCACTGCCGGCGCGAGGTTGAGCCTCGCGTTTTCACAGCAGACGCGACAGACCGCCTACGAGCTCTTTACGCCCAATAATTCCGGACAACGCTTGCGCCCTACGTATTACCGCGGCTGCTGGCACGTAGTTAGCCGGCGCTTCTTCTGCAGGTACCGTCACCCCGAGGGGCTTCTTCCCTGCCGAAAGAGGTTTACAACCCGAAGGCCGTCATCCCTCACGCGGCGTCGCTGCATCAGGCTTGCGCCCATTGTGCAATATTCCCCACTGCTGCCTCCCGTAGGAGTCTGGGCCGTGTCTCAGTCCCAGTGTGGCCGGTCACCCTCTCAGGCCGGCTACCCGTCGCCGCCTTGGTAGGCCATCACCCCACCAACAAGCTGATAGGCCGCGAGCCCATCCCCAACCGAAAAACTTTCCACACACCAACATGCGCTGGAGTGTCATATCCGGTATTAGCACCAGTTTCCCGGCGTTATCCCGAAGTCGGGGGCAGGTTACTCACGTGTTACTCACCCGTTCGCCACTAATCCACCAGCAAGCTGGCTTCATCGTTCGACTTGCATGTGTTAAGCACGCCGCCAGCGTTCGTCCTGAGCCAGGATCAAACTCTCCGTAAAAAACCCGCGGCACCCACACGCCCCCAAAGAACGCGCACGCACCGACAAACCATACGAAGACAACCCCCAACCAACGGCCGGGAGCCAATCCATGGCATCCGCACCACCCCCAGGACGGGGCCCAGGACATGGCACGCAACCAAAACAAAACAAACCCACGGACGCCACCACCGGCCCGACCCACAACGAGTCAGACCGACCAGCGACACCCAGGATCAAATGGCATCAAAAACTTGGCACACTGTTGAGTTCTCAAAGAACAGACACACACCATCAGACCCAGAAACCGAAGTTCCCGACCCCTCCGGGGCAACCTCACTAATTTATCCCGGCCGATTTCCACCTGTCAACTCCGGCGAATTCCTCACCGGCGTGACCTGCATTACCGACCAGCCCCCCGCGGACGCCTCGTGACCGGTGATCGTGTCACCGGTTCGTCGTCGTCCGTGGGATCCGCTCCCGGGACCGGCCGCGGACCTCTCGGTCCTTCGTCCGTGCCTCCCGTCCGGAGCAGCAGGAAGTACATTACGACGCCCCTCCGCACCGGTCAACTCGAGGTTGCCGGCGGGTTACGCGGGCCCGAACGGCGCTCTGACCTGCGGGTTCGCCGCCGCCTAGCGGCACTTGAGCGGTCAGAGGCGCCCGATCCCGCCCCGGAGACTTGAAGCACAGCGGTGGCACGGCGCGTCGGCTTGCCCGCCTCGGCAGCGACCTGTGCTCGTCGACGCGCGAGGGGCGGCGACGCACTCCGGTCGGGGCCGGGGCCGGCGCCGGGCCGGGGCCGGGGCCGGGGCCGAGAAGCAGACGAGCGCGCCGCCGCTTCCGCGATGGCGCGCCCGTCCGGTCATTGGTGGTCCGGTTGTCGTCAGCCGTCCGCGGCCGCCCCGACAGCCAGGTGCCGCCGGCCCTTGCGCAGCAGCACGTACCCGCCGTCGAGCAGGTCCTCGACCGAGAGCACGCGGTCCTCGTCCTCGACCTTCTCGTTGTTGAGGTAGGCGCCGCCGCTCGCGATGGTGCGCCGGGCTGCCGACCGGCCCTTCTCCAGGCCTGTGGCCACCAGGAGGTCCACGACCGTGGACTCCCCCGCGGTGACCTCACCGCGCGGCAGCTCGGCGACGGCGTCCCGGAGCGTGGCGCCGTCCAGCTCCCGGAGGTCGTCACGGCCGAACAGGGCCTGCGAGGCCCGGCGGACCCGCTCGGTCGCCTCCGCACCGTGGACGAGGGTCGTGACGTCCTCCGCGAGCGCCCGCTGCGCCTCCCGGGCCTGGGGTCGCTCCGCCACCGCGTCGGCCAGCTGCTCGATCTGCTCGCGGCTGCGGAAGGTGAAGACCTTCAGGTAGCGCACGACGTCGGCGTCGTCGGTGTTGAGCCAGAACTGGTAGAAGGCGTACGGGCTGAACATCTCGCCGTCGAGCCAGATGGCCCCGCCCTCGGACTTGCCGAACTTGGTGCCGTCGGCCTTCGTGATCAGCGGCGTGGTGGCTGCGTGGACGCTCGCCCCCTCCGCCTTGCGGATCAGGTCAACGCCGGATACCAGGTTGCCCCACTGGTCGTTCCCGCCGGTCTGCAGCGTGCAGCCGTACCGGCGGTACAGCTCGAGGTAGTCCATGCCCTGCAGGATCTGGTAGCTGAACTCGGTGAAGGAGATGCCCTCGTCGCTCGCCAGCCGACGAGCGACGGTGTCCTTGGCGAGCATGGTGCCGAGCCGGAAGTGCTTGCCGATGTCGCGCAGGAAGTCGATGGCCGAGAGCTGGCCGGTCCACTCCAGGTTGTTCACCATCTGCGCCGCGTTGTCCCCCTCGAAGTCGAGGAAGCGCTCGATCTGGCCGCGCAGGCGGTCGGTCCAGCCAGCGACGGTCTCCTTGTCGTTGAGGACCCGCTCCCCGGACATGCGCGGGTCGCCGATCATTCCGGTGGCCCCACCGACGAGCGCGATGGGGTGGTGTCCGGCGCGCTGGAGGTGGCGCATGAGGATCAGCTGCACCAGGTGCCCGTGGTGCAGGCTCGGTGCCGTGGGGTCGAAGCCGCAATAGAACGTGACCAGCCGGTCGGCCAGGGCGGACCGCAGCCCGTCGATGTCGGTCGACTGCGACAGCAGCCCCCGCCAGTGGAGCTCGTCCAGGATGTCGGTCACTCTTCTACTACCTCTCCTCTTCCCTCCCGGGGACCCGGGAACGGGTACCAGTGTGCCGCGTCGCGGAGGGGCCTTGCCTCCCCTCCCGGCGGCCGGACGCGCCAGGGCGCCCGGACGTCGTCCGGCGGCCGGCTAGCGACGCCGCGGCGCGGCCGGGCGGTACACCGAGACGGTGGGCTCGCCGTCGATCCAGTAGCGCCACGGGAAGGTCCGTGCGTCCCCGCCGGGACCGGCCACGCCGACCCGCGGGCCCGAGCGCAGCCGAGCCGGGTCCACCGGCTCCCCGAGCGTGAGCTCCGCCCGCCCGCCGGGCCGCAGCTCGAGGTTGCTGTCCGCCCCGGTGAGCCCCAGTGCCTGGGCCAGACGGGCCGGGCCGCGAGCCAGGTCGCGGTCCCAGCGGGCGGCGGCGCGCCTGGCCCGGGCCAGCTCCTGCCCCTCGACGACCTCCCCGCCCCGCAGCAGCACCGCGGAGGCGGTGCCCGCCGGCCCGCACACGATGTTCGCGCACCAGTGCATCCCGTAGGAGAAGTACACGTAGAGCCGTCCGCCGGGCTCGAACATGGGGGCGGTCCGGACGGTGCGGCCCCGGTAGGCGTGGGAGCCCGGGTCCCGCTCGCCGCTGTAGGCCTCGACCTCGGTCAGCCGCACGGCGACGACGGCGTCGGACTCGCCGGCGACCCGCTCGCCGTCCGGACGCCGGCCGTCCGCGTTCGCCGGCACGCCGCCGGCCGCTCCGCCGCGCACGGCCAGCACGGAGCCGAGCAGCCGCGGGGCGACCTCCTCCGCCGGACGGCGCAGCAGCGCGGCCCAGTCCTCGAGGGTTGCCTCCGCCGTGCTCACGCGGTCGCCGGTCCCCCGTCGTCGGCGCGCTCGCCCCCGTCGTCGCCAGTCCCGAACGCGTCGGCGGGCTGGTCCTCGTCGGAGATCGGGAGGTCCGCGTCGGAGGTCGCCCAGCGGCGGAGGGCGCCGGCGAGGTCGGCCGCCCGGGCGAGCTGCTCCACCACCCGCACCGGCGCGGTGCCGCCGTGCCCGTCGCGGGAGTCGATGGAGCCCTCCACGGTCAGCACCTCGCGCACCGCCGGGTTGAGGTGCTCGCTGATCCCCGCCAGCTCGGCGTCGGTGAGGTCCCACAGCTCCTTGTCCTGCGCCTCGCACTCCCGCACGCAGGCGCCGGCCACCTCGTGGGCGACGCGGAAGGGCACGCCCTGCCGGACCAGCCACTCGGCGATGTCCGTGGCCAGCGAGAAGCCCTGCGGGGCGAGCTGGGCCATCCGGTCGGTGTCGAACCGCAGGGTCGCCACCATGCCGGCGACGGCCGGCAGCAGCAGCTCGAGGGTGTCGACGCCGTCGAAGACGGGCTCCTTGTCCTCCTGCAGGTCCCGGTTGTACGCCAGCGGCAGCCCCTTGAGCGTCGCCAGGAGGCCGGCGAGGTCGCCGATGAGCCGGCCCGCCTTGCCGCGGGCAAGCTCGGCCACGTCGGGGTTCTTCTTCTGCGGCATGATCGACGAACCCGTGGAGTAGGCGTCGTCGAGGCGGACGAAGCCGAACTCCTTGGTGGCCCAGAGGATGACCTCCTCGCTCAGACGGGACAGGTCCACCCCGGTCATGGCGACGACGAACGCGAACTCCGCGACGACGTCCCGCGCCGCCGTGCCGTCGATGGAGTTCTCCACCGAGGCGCGGAAGCCGAGGTCGGCGGCGACGGCGTCGGGGTCGAGCCCGAGGGAGGAGCCCGCGAGCGCCCCGGATCCGTAGGGGGACACGGCCGCCCGCTCGTCCCAGTCGGCCCACCGCTGCGCGTCCCGCATCAGGGGCCACGCGTGTGCCAGGAGGTGGTGGGCGAGCAGGACGGGCTGAGCGTGCTGCATGTGGGTCCGCCCGGGCATGACGGCGTCCGGGTGCGCCGCCGCCTGGCCGATGAGCGCGTCGACGACGTCGAGGACGCCGGCGGCGAGCGCGCGCGCGCTGTCGCGCAGGTACATCCGCACCAGGGTCGCGATCTGGTCGTTCCGGGAACGGCCGGCCCGCAGCTTGCCGCCCAGCTGCGCCCCGGCGCGCTCGATCAGGCCGCGCTCGAGGGCCGTGTGCACGTCCTCGTCGTCGGGCGCGGGGACGAACGCCCCGGACGCCACGTCCTCCTCGAGCCGGTCCAGGGCGTCAAGCATGCCGGCGAGCTCCCCGTCGTCGAGCAGGCCCGCCCGGTGCAGCACCCGCGCGTGGGCGCGGGAGCCGGCGATGTCGTACCCGGCCAGCCGCCAGTCGAAGTGGGTGGACTTGCTCAGCGCCGCCAGGGCGTCGGCCGGGCCGCCGGCGAAGCGCCCGCCCCACAGGCTGAGGTGCTCGGCGGGGGCGTCGGGGCGTGGCTGTGTCGCTGAGGAGTCCATGGGGGCGATCTTGCCGCGTCGGGCGGCCCCGGTGCCACGCGCGTCCGGTCACCGGCCGCGTGGGGTCGGCGCGCCGCCGCTGGTCGTGCCTCCTCGTCCGAAGCCGTCGCCAGGTCCTCGGACTCCGACGGTTGACCGATCCCCTGCGGTGGCGGCTAGGACCGTGAGACGGTGATCGCATGGTTGGTGTGTCTTCTGAACAGACAGTCCCAGACCAGAGCGTGGCCGCACCGGCCACGACCGTGCGCCCGCTCGGAGTCGCCTCAGAGGTGGCGCGCCTGCACCAGGTCATCCTGCATCGCCCCGGCCCGGAGCTGGGGCGACTCACCCCGGAGAACAAGGAAGAGCTGCTCTTCGACGATCTGCTCTGGGTGCAGCGTGCGCAGGAGGAGCACGACGAGTTCGTCGCGCTCCTCGCGGGTGCCGGTGTGGAGGTACTCCTGCTCACCGACCTCCTGCGAGAGACGCTGGCTGTGCCTGAGGCCCGCTCCTACGTGATCGACCACGTCTTCGGCGTACGCCTGCACGGTCCCGTCGCGGCGCCGGTGCTCCGGGAGATGGCCGACGGCATGGACGACGCCGAACTGACCGGGATCCTCATCGGCGGCCTCACCAAGCGCGAGATGCTCGAGCAGATCTCCGAGCCGCCCTCCTTGGTGATGCACGGTATCGGCATCGATGAGCTGGTGCTGCCTCCGCTGCCCAACCACCTCTTCACCCGCGACACCTCGACGTGGGTCTACGACGGCGTGGCCGTCAACTCCATGCGCCTGCCCGCGAGAGTCCGGGAGTCGGTCCACTACGAAGCGATCTACCGCTGGCACCCGCGGTTCGCCGGGAGCGCACGCAGCCGGTGGTCGGCCCCGCTGGCCGACAGCACGACCACGGTGGAGGGCGGGGACGTGCTGGTGCTCGGCGACGGTGCCGTCCTCGTGGGCATGGGGGAACGCACCACGCCGCAGGGCGTGGAACTCTTCGCCTCGCGACTTTTCGCCGCCGGTGCCGCTGACAGGGTCGTGGCGCTCACGATGCCCAAGGCGCGGCAGTTCATGCACCTCGACACGGTGATGACGATGGTCGACACCCGTTCGTTCATCAAGTACGGCGGATTGGGGATGCTCGCGTCGGCGACCATCACGCCCGGGGGCGAGGGCCTGCGTGTGGTGCAGCACGAGGCCGAGCACATGCACGCGGCGATCGCGGAAGCCATGGGCGTCACCGGACTGCGGATCCTCACACCTGAGCAGGACGTCCGCTCGGCAGCTCGGGAGCAGTGGAGCGACGGCTGCAATGCTCTGGCGCTCTCACCGGGCGTCGTCGTGACGTACGACCGCAACACCACAGCCAACGCATACCTGCGGGACATGGGCGTGGAGGTGCTCGCCGTGCCGGGCGGGGAGCTGGGCCGCGGACGCGGCGGCCCGCACTGCATGAGCTGTCCTACGATCCGGGAGGGAAACTGAGGCATACGAGAACAGGGGTACACGGCGTGACGAGCGAGCTGCGCGGACGAAGCTTCCTGAAGGAGCTGGACTTCTCCCCCCGGGAATGGCGGTCCCTGCTCGACCTCGCCGCGGAGCTGAAGGCGGCACGCCGGGCCGGCACCGAGGAGCGGCGGCTCGCCGGCAAGAACATCGCCCTGATCTTCGAGAAGACCTCCACCCGCACCCGGACCGCCTTCGAGGTGGCCGCTCACGACCAGGGCGCTCACGTCACCCTCCTGGACCCGGCGGGCTCACAGATCGGCCACAAGGAGTCGGTCAAGGACACCGCCCGCGTGCTGGGCCGCATCTTCGACGGCATCGAGTACCGCGGCGCCCGCCAGGCCGACGCCGAGACCCTCGCCCGGTACGCCGGCGTCCCGGTCTTCAACGGCCTGACCGACGAGTGGCACCCCACGCAGATGCTCGCCGACCATCTGACCATGCGCGAGCACGCCCCCCTCGTGGGCGGCGCACCCAAGCCCGACGCCGACCTCGTGCTCGCCTACCTGGGCGACGCCCGCAACAACACGGCCAACTCGCTGCTCGTCTCCGGGGCGCTGCTCGGGATGGACGTGCGCCTGGTCGCCCCCGCGCCGCTGCAGCCGGCGACCGAGGTGGTGGCGCAGGCCCGCGCGGTGGCCGCGACGACGGGGGCCCGCCTGACCGTCACCGACGACGTGGCCGCCGGCGTGCGCGACGCGGACTTCCTCTACACCGACGTGTGGGTGTCCATGGGCGAGAGGAAGGAGGCTTGGGACGAGCGCATCGCGCTGCTGCGCGACTACCAGGTCAACGCCGAGGTGATGGCGGCCACCGGCAACCCCGAGGCGAAGTTCCTGCACTGCCTGCCCGCGTTCCACGACCTGGGCACCGCGGTGGGGCAGGAGATCTACGAGCGCACCGGCATGGACGCCCTCGAGGTGACCGACGAGGTCTTCGAGTCGCCCGCCTCGGTGGTGTTCGACCAGTCCGAGAACCGGATGCACACCATCAAGGCCGTGCTCGTCGCGACGCTGGCATGACCGGCCGGGGCGCACCGCCCGCCGCCCGCGTTCAGGCCTGTCGGTCGCGTGCGGACGGGCTGGCCGTGCCCGTGCGGGCTCGACACCGTCGAGGTCACCCAATCCTGGACCTGAGGCCTCGAACGCATGAGTTCCGCGCGGCGAGGGCCGCCACCCCGCCCGGGCCCGAGCTCATGGCCGGCCGCCGGGGCTGAGCGCGCGGATCCAGGGCGCGAACAGGCCCTAATCCGTCGAAATCCCTGCAGATCGCCGGATTAGGGCCTGTTCGGCGCGTGCGGGGCCCGGCGGCCGCGCGGCCGGGCGGCCGGGCGGCCGGGCGGCCGGAGAAGCGCGGGTTGGCCGGCGCTGCCGGCAACCCGCGCGCGCCTCCTCAGGCCTTGATGGTGGGCACCGCGGAGAGGTCCACGCCCTTGCCGAACGTGACGTCGCGGGCCGCGGCGAGCTTCGACGTCATCCCGTAGATCTCGATGAAGCCCTTCGAGTTCGACTGGTCGAAGGCGTCACCGGTGTCGTACGTGGCGAGGTTGAAGTCGTACAGGCTCTGCTCGCTGCGCCGGCCGGTGACGGTGGCGCGGCCGCCGTGCAGGACCATGCGGATGTCGCCGGAGACGTAGCGCTGGGTGTCGTCGATGAAGACGTCGAGGGAGTGCTTGAGCGGGGAGAACCACTGGCCGTCGTAGACCAGCTCGGTCCAGCGCTGCCCCACGCCCCGCTTGAACCGGGCCTGCTCGCGCTCGACGGTGACGTTCTCGAGCTCCTTGTGCGCCGCGATGAGCGCCATGGCTCCCGGCGCCTCGTAGACCTCGCGGGACTTGATGCCCACCAGGCGGTCCTCGACGATGTCGATGCGCCCCACGCCCTGGGCGCCGGCGCGGCGGTTGAGCTCCTGGATGGCCTGCAGCGGGGTGACGGCGTGGCCGTCGATGGCGACCGGCACGCCCTCGGCGAAGGTGATGACGACCTCGTCGGGCAGCGGCGGGTAGGTCGGGTCGTCCGTGTAGCTGTAGACGTCCTTCGTCGGCTCGTTCCAGATGTCCTCGAGGAACCCGGTCTCGATGGCGCGGCCCCAGACGTTCTGGTCGATCGAGAAGGGGTTGTTCTTCGTCGTCGCGATGGGGAGGTCGTGCTTGTTCGCGTAGTCGATGGCGACGTCGCGGGTCAGGGCGAGGTCGCGCACCGGCGCCAGGCACCTCAGCTCCGGCGCCAGGGAGGTGATGCCCACCTCGAAGCGGACCTGGTCGTTGCCCTTGCCGGTGCAGCCGTGCGCCACGGTGGTGGCGCCGAACTGCTTCGCGGCGCGCACCAGGTGCTTGACGATGACGGGGCGGGAGAGGGCGGAGACCAGCGGGTAGGAGTCCATGTACAGCGCGTTGGCCTTCAGGGCCGGCATGCAGTACTCAGTCGCAAACTCCTCGCGGGCGTCCGCGACGTAGGCCTCGACGGCGCCGCAGTCCAGCGCCCGCTGGCGGATGACCTCGAGGTCCTCGCCACCTTGGCCGACGTCCACGGCGACGGCGATGACCTCGGCGCCGGTGCGCTCACCTATCCAGCCGATCGCGACGGAAGTGTCCAGGCCACCGGAGTAGGCCAGGACGACCCGCTCCTTCGTGCCGGTGGTCGTGGGTTGGTTCTCAGTCATCTTCCGTCTCCTGCGTGGTTCGTACCCGCCGTGCTGGCGGGGGTCTGAGGGGTGCCGATCTCTGCTGTCGTGCCCGGCTGGGGCCGCTCGCGCCCCGCGAGTGCCAGGAGCCGGGCGGTGAGGCCGACGGCGGTGGCGGTGTCGCGCGTGACGACGAGCACGGTGTCGTCGCCGGCGATGCAGCCGAGCACCCCGGGCAGCACGGACTGGTCGATCGCCGAGGCAAGCAGCTGGGCGGCCCCGGGTGGGGTGCGCAGCACGACCTGGTTCAGCGTGGTGTCGGCGGCCACGAGCACCTCGGCGCACCAGCGCTGCAACCGGGCGGCGATCTGCTCCTGCTCGCTCGTCTGCGCGGCGGCGCTGCCACCTTCCCGGGGCAGCGCGTAGACCTGGTCGCCGTCCGGCCCGCGGACCTTCAGGGCGCGCAGCTCGTCCAGGTCCCGCGAGAGGGTGGCCTGCGTGGCGTGGACACCGCGCTCGGCGAGGGCGTCGCGCAGCTCGGCCTGCGACCGGACGGCGGACCGGGCCAGGATCTCGGCGATGACGGCGTGCCGTCCCGCCTTCGTGGCCGCGACCCGGGTGCCGGGCTCGACGTCGGTCATGCGCCCACCCCTGCCGCGGCGAGTGCGGCCGGCAGGGCGGCGACGAACGTGGCCGCCTGCGCGCGGGTGAGGATCAGCGGCGGCGCCAGCCGCAGCGCGTCCTCCCGCACCGGGTTGACGACGAACCCGGCGTCCAGCAGCGCCGCGGCGGCGTCCTTGGCCACCGGCGCCGTGAGGGCGACGGCGATCAGCAGCCCCTCGCCGCGCACCTCCGTGACGCCGGGCACGGCCGCGAGCCGCTCGCGCAGCCAGGCGCCGAGCTCGGCGACGTGCCCCAGCAGCTCGTCGGACTCGATGGTGCGGATCGTGGCCAGGGCGGCGGCGGCGGCCACCGGGTTGCCGCCGAAGGTGGTGCCGTGCTGGCCGGGGCTGAACAACCCGGCGGCGTGCTCGCCCAGCGCGACGGCGGCGCCGACGGGGATCCCGGAGCCCAGCCCCTTGGCCAGGGTGACGACGTCGGGCACCACGCCCCCGCCGACGTGGGGCAGGTGGTGGGCCATCCAGGTCCCGGTGCGCCCCATGCCGGACTGGACCTCGTCCAGGACGAGCAGGGCGCCGGCGTGGGCGGTGAGCTCGCGGGCGCGGGTGAGGTAGCCCGCGGGCAGCGGCCGCACGCCGGCCTCCCCCTGCACCGGCTCGAGGAAGAGCGCGGCGACGTCCGGGCCCATCGCGGCCTCGAGGGCGGCGACGTCGCCGAACGGCAGGAACTCCACCCCGCCGGGCAACGGCTCGAACGGCTCGCGGTAGGCGGCCTTGTAAGTGATCGCCAGGGCGCCCATGGTCCGCCCGTGGAAGGCGCCCTCGAGGGCGAGGATCCGCGGCCGGGCGGCGCCGCCGTGGCGGCGGGCCATCTTGAACGCGGCCTCGTTGGCCTCGGCGCCGGAGTTGGCCAGGAACACCCGCGAGCCGGCGGGCGCCCCGCCGGGGGTGACGACGCGCAGCAGCTCCTCGGCGAGGGTGACCTGGGCGGGGGTGGCGAAGAAGTTCGAGACGTGGCCGAGCGTGCTCAGCTGCTCGGTGACCGCGGCGACCAGCGCCGGGTGGGCGTGACCGAGCGCGTTGACGGCGATGCCGCCGAGCAGGTCCAGGTAGCGCCGGCCGGCGTCGTCCCAGACGTAGGGTCCCTCGCCGCGCACCAGCACCCGCTGGGGCGGGCCGAAGGTGTTCATCAGCGCGGCGCCGTAGCGCCCCGCCCACGCGCCCCCCGTCTCGCCGGCCGCCGTCACCGCGGCCGGCGTGCCGGCCGCCGCCGGGCTGCTCGTCGTCCCCGTCATCCCTGGCCCTCCTCGTCGGGCACCACGAGCGTGCCCACCCCGGCGTCGGTGAAGATCTCCAGCAGCATCGAGTGCTCCTGCCGCCCGTCGATGACGTGCGCCTGGGGCACGCCGCCGCGCACGGCGCGCAGGCACGCCTCCATCTTGGGCACCATCCCGGACTGCAGTCGCGGCAGCATGCCCGCGAGCTCGGCGGCGCCGATCTGGCTGACCAGCGAGGACCGGTCCGGCCACGCGGCGTACAGGCCCTCCACGTCCGTCAGCACCACGAGCTTGGTGGCGTCGAGCGCCACGGCCAGTGCCGCGGCCGCGGTGTCGGCGTTGACGTTGAGCACCTGGCCGGGGTCGCTCGTGTCGACGGCCACGGTGGAGACCACCGGGATGCGACCGGCCGCCAGGAGATCCTCCACCGGCCGGGCGTCCACGGCGACGACGTCGCCCACCTGCCCGACGTCGACCGGCTGGCCGTCCACGATCGCGGGCCGGCGCTCGGCCCGGAGCATCTGCCCGTCCTCGCCGGAGAGGCCCACGGCGTGGGCGTCCTCGGCGTTGAGCAGGCTGACCAGCTCGCGCTGCACCTGCCCGGTGAGCACCATGCGCACCACGTCCATCACCTCGGGGGTGGTCACGCGCAGCCCTCCCCGGAACTCCGAGACCAGGCCGAGGCGGTCGAGAAGGTGGTTGATCTGCGGACCGCCGCCGTGGACGACGACGGGCTGCAGCCCCACCTGGTGCAGGAACAGCACGTCCTGTGCGAAGGCGCGCTTGAGGCGCTCGTCGACCATGGCGTTGCCGCCGTACTTGACCACGACGCGGGCGCCGGAGAAGCGGCGCAGCCAGGGCAGCGCCTGGATGAGGACCTCGGCCTTCTGGTAGGCGAAGAGGTCCCGCGCGGTGTCGAAGTCCTCCGGCACGGTGATGGGTCCGCTCATGTCGAGTACGCGCTGTTCTCGTGGACGTAGTCGTGGGTGAGGTCGTTGGTCCACACGGTCGCCCCGGCGTCCCCGGCGTGCAGGTCGACGTCGACGTGCACCTCGCGCGCCGCGGCGAGGTCGACGAGGGAGCGGTCCTCCCCCACCCCGCCGGCGCGGCAGACGGTCACGCCGTTGATGGCGACGTCGACGGCCGTGGCGTCGAAGGGCGCCACGTCCTCCGGGACGGTGCCGACGGCGGAGAGCACCCGGCCCCAGTTGGGGTCGTTGCCGAAGATGGCCGCCTTGAACAGGTTCGAGCGGGTGACCGCCCGGGCCACCGCCACGGCCGCGGCCTCCGAGGTCGCGCCGCGCACGGTGACGGCGATGTCGTGACTGGCACCCTCGGCGTCCGCGACGAGCGCCCGGGCCAGCCGGGCGCACGCGGCGGTGAGGGCCTCGGCCAGGTCGCCGGCGCCCACGGGCACGCCCGAGGCGCCCGAGGCGAGCAGCACGACGGTGTCGTTGGTGGACATGCACCCGTCGGAGTCGACCCGGTCGAAGGTGACGGCGGTGGCCGCCCGCAGCGCGGCGTCGGCGTCCTCGGCGCTGACGACGGCGTCCGTGGTGAGCACGCACAGCATGGTGGCCAGGCCGGGGGCGAGCATGCCCGCGCCCTTGGCCATGCCGCCCACGACCCAGCGCCCGGCGGCGTCCCCGCGCTCCTCGACCACCTGCTTGGGCACGGTGTCGGTCGTCATGATCGCGGTGGCGGCGTCCGCGCCGCCCCCCTCGGAGAGGGCCGCGGCCGCGGCGTCGACCCCGCCGAGCAGGGCGGGCACGTCCAGCCGCTCGCCGATCAGCCCGGTGGAGCACACCACCACGTCGCCGGCGGAGACGTCGAGCACCCGGGCGACGTGCTCGGCGGTGCGGTGGGCGTCGGCGAACCCCTCGGGGCCGGTGCAGGCGTTGGCGCCGCCGGAGTTGAGCACGACGGCGTGGGCGACGCCGTCGCCGATCGCGGTGCGCGACCAGAGCACCGGGGCGGCGACGACCCGGTTCGTGGTGAACACCCCGGCGGCGACGTGCTCGGGCCCGTCGTTGACGACCAGGGCGAGGTCCGGCCGGCCCGAGGCCCTCAGGCCGGCGGTGACGCCGGCGGCGCGGAACCCCTGGGGGGCGGTGACGCTCACGGGGCCACCGCCACGGTGGTCAGGCCGGCGGTCTCGGGCAGCCCCAGGGCGAGGTTCATCGACTGCACGGCGGCGCCCGCGGTGCCCTTGACGAGGTTGTCGATGGCGCACAGGGCGACCACCCGGCCGGCGCGCTCGTCCACGGCGACCTGGACGGCGGCGGCGTTGGCGCCGGTGACCATGGCGGTGGTGGGCCAGGTGCCCTCGGGCAGCAGGTGCACGAACGGCTCGTCGGCGTACGCGCTCTCCCACGCGCCGCGCACGGCGGCGGCGTCGCCCGCGAGCGGCGCCGTGACGGTGGCCAGGATCCCGCGGGAGGTGGGCACGAGCACCGGGGTGAAGGAGACGCGCACGTCGTCGGCGCCGGCGGCGCGCAGGTTCTGCTCGATCTCGGGGATGTGCCGGTGGGTGCCGCCGACGCCGTAGGGGGCGGCCGAGCCGAGCGCCTCGGCGGCCAGCAGGTGCGGCTTGGCGGCCTTGCCGGCGCCGGAGTAGCCCACGGCCAGCACGGCGACGACGTCGGCGGGATCGACGACGCCGGCGGCCACGCCGGGCTGGAGGGCGAGAGTCACGGCGGTGACGTTGCAGCCGGGCACGGCGACCTGGCGGGCGGCGCGCAGGAGGTCGCGCTGGTGGCCGCGGGCCTCGCCGTCGACGATCAGCTCGGGCATGCCGTACGGCCAGGCCCCGGCGTGGGCGCTGCCGTAGAACCGCTCCCAGGCGGCGGGGTCGGTGAGGCGGTGGTCCGCGCCGCAGTCGAGCACCAGGGCGGTCGAGCCGGCGGCCTCCAGCGCCGCCGTCACCTCGCCGGAGGCGCCGTGCGGCAGGGCGAGGAAGACGACGTCGTGGCCGGCCAGCGCGTCGACGCCGGTGGGCTCGAGCACGCGGTCGGCCAGCGGGAGAAGGTGCGGGTGGTGCTCGCCCAGGCGCTGCCCGGCGCTGGAGTGCGCGGTCACGGCGCCGACCTCCGCCTCGGGGTGCCCCAGGAGCAGGCGCAGCACCTCTCCGCCGGCGTAGCCGGAGGCGCCGGCCACCGCTGCAGTGAATGTCACCTGCATAACGATACAGCCTCATGCATGCTTTGACGAGGCGTCTCGCCATGTGTCGCTCCGGAGGCGGTCCGGCATGGCTCTGGACACGCTTCGGCCACCGCTCCGGGCGGGGCGGCGGACGCGGGCCGGCCCAGCACCCGCAGCACGCGTCTCCCCGGATGCGGCTCGGACTGGCAGAACGCTCGGCGCGTGGCCGGCGAGACGCCTTTGTCTTACCGGACGGGTCCGGAGCATGCTGAGCGCCATGCGCGCGATCCACGCCACCCAGGCCGGTGGCCCCGAGGTCCTGTCTGTCGTCGACCTGCCCCAGCCCGAGCCGGGCCCCGGCGAGCTGCTGGTCGACGTCGCCGCCGCGGGGGTGAACTTCATCGACACCTACAAGCGGGCGGGCGTCTACAAGATGTCCTACCCGCACGTGCCGGGCGCCGAGGGGGCGGGCACCGTCCGGGCCGTCGGCGCCGGCGTCACGGGCGTGGCGGTGGGCGACCGCGTCGCGTGGGCGGACGCCCCGGGCTCCTACGCCGAGCAGGTTCTCGTGCGGGCGGACAAGGCGCTGCCCGTGCCCGACGGCCTGTCGCTGGAGACCGCGGCCGCGCTGCCGCTGCAGGGCATGACCGCCCACTACCTGGTGGCGTCGACGTTCCCGGTCCAGCCGGGGCAGACGGTGCTGCTCACGGCGGCGGCCGGCGGGGTGGGGCTGCTCCTGACCCAGCTGGCGACGGCGCGCGGCGCCCGGGTCATCGGCCTGGTCGGCAGTCACGACAAGGAGGTGCTGGCCCGCGAGGCCGGCGCGGCGGAGGTCATCCGATACACCGAGCTCGACGACGTCACCGCCGAGCTGCCACCGATCGTGCGGGAGCTGACGGGCGGCGTCGGGGTGGACGTCGCCTACGACGGCGTCGGCAAGGACACCTTCGACGCCTCGCTGGCCTCCATCCGCACGCGCGGGATGCTCGTGCTCTTCGGCGGCGCGAGCGGGCAGGTGCCGCCGTTCGACCCGCAGCGGCTCAACGCCGCGGGGTCGCTGTTCCTCACCCGGCCCACGCTCGCCCACTACACGCTGGACCGCCAGGAGCTGGTGTGGCGGGCCGGGGAGATCTTCGGCGCGGCGGCGGACGGCGCCCTCGACGTCCGGGTGGGCGCGCGCTTCCCGCTGGCCGAGGCCGGGGCGGCGCACGAGGCGCTGGAGGGGCGGGCGACCACGGGCAAGGTGCTCCTGGTCCCCTGACGCCCGGCGCGGAGCTGCGCCGCCGGCCCGCCACCGCCGGGTGCGGCGCCGGCCCGCGACCGCCGGCTGCGGCGCGCCACCGCCGGGTGCGGCGCCGCTGCGGCGCGCGCCGTCACCCGGCGGGGTTCCGCGCCTCTCACCCGACCGGCGAGAGCCCCGCGCGGCTGTGCTGCCCCAGCTCGGCCGCGATGCCGCGGGCCCAGACCCGGACCTTCTCCCACTCGCGGTAGTCGCCCTCGGGCGTGGCGCTCATCCGGGTGACCGACCGCTCGCGCAGCCCCAGCGCCGCGGCGTCGAGGCGGCCCTTGAACGTGGTGTACCCGCGCGGGCTCAGCTGCCGGACGAGCGTGGAGGCCCGGGCGGGGTCCGCCACCTCGCCGGAGCGGGCCGGCGGCGCGCAGCTCCTGCACGATGGCGTCACCGATCTCGGCGGTGGCCTGGTGCTTGGACGCGACGACGACGAGGATCCTCATCCCTCAACCCTGACGGCCCAGGCGGCCCGGGTCGCGGGACCAATGTCCCCGCCACGCTCAGCGCGGCCAGTCGCGCACGCGCAGCCGGCGGGCGTCGTCGAGCCGGCCGAGAGAGGCGAGGAACCGCAGCGACGCCGCCGTGTCGGTGCCCGCGCGCAGGTACCGTCCGGACAGGTCGTCCAGACCGCCGCGGGCGATGACCACGACGAGCTCGACCACGTCTGCCACGTCCGTCCACTCGGTGCGGGCGGAGTGGGCGCGCATCGAGCGGGTCATGTCCGTCGAGACGACGCCGGGCGCGACCTCGAACGCGCGCAGGCCGCGGGCGAACCCCGCCTCGTGGAGGCCGCCGCCGATCCGGAGGAGCGCGGTCTTCGAGACGTTGTAGGCCGTGGCGTCCGCGTTGTCCCGGGTGCCGGCACCGGAGCTGAGGTCGACCACCCGGCCCCCGCCCCGGGCGAGCATGCCGGGGACGACGGCGCGCGCCAGCAGGAAGGGCCCGCGCACGTTGGTCTCCACCACCGACCACCACTCGTCGGGGTCGTCCTCCCACAGCGGGACCTCGGCGTCGATGCGTCCCGCGTTGTTGACCAGCAGGTCGACCGGGCCGAGCTCCGCCTCCGCCGTCGCGACGGCGGCGCCCACGGCCTCGGGGTCGGCGACGTCCGCGGGCAGGACGACGGCGCGGCGGCCGAGCCCGCGGATCTCCCCCGCCACCTCGGCCAGGCGCCGTTCGTCGCGCGCGAGCACGGCGACGTCCAGCCCGGCGCGGGCGAGGCCCACGGCGATCGCCCGGCCGATGCCGCGCGACGCGCCGGTCACCAGCGCGGTGCGCGCGGGCGGGACCACCGCCTCCCCGGCGGGCGGGCCCTGCCGCCCGCCGGGGACCTGCTCGGGCATCAGCTGCGTAGGACGGCGCCCACACGGGCCCCGGCGACCTCGACGACGCGCTCGCGCACGGCCGCCGTCTCCTCGGCGGTCAAGGTGCGGTCGGGCGCCCGCAGGCGAAGCGCGAAGGCGAGGGACTTCTTCCCCTCGCCGAGCTGCTCGCCGGTGAAGACGTCGAAGAGGCGGACCTCCTCGGCGAGCTCCCCGGCGCCGTCGCGCACGGCCGCCAGCACCTGGGCGGCGGGCACCGCGGCGTCGACGACGAGCGCGACGTCCTCCTTGGCGAGGGGGAAGGTGGAGACCGAGGCGACCTGGACCGGTTCGCCGGGGCTGGCGGCCAGCACGGCGTCGAGGTCGAGCTCGAACGCGACGGTGCGGGCGGGCAGCTCCAGAGCGGCGCACACCTTGGGGTGCAGCTCGCCCGCGTGGCCGACGACCCGGCCGTCCACCACCAGCTCGGCGCACCGGCCGGGGTGCCACGGCGCCACCGCGCCCGCCCGGACGGTCAGCTCCACGCCCACGGTGCGGGCGGTCACCCGGGCCGCCTGCACGGCGTCCGCCCAGTCGCTCGCGCGGCCGGGGCCCCACACGCCGTCGGGCACCTGCTGCCCGGCCAGCACGCCGGCGACGTGCCGGGGCTGCGCCGGCACGGCCGCGTGCAGGGCGGCGAGCTCGGCGTCCGTCGGGCGGCGGTGCACGCCGGGCGGCTCGGTCGGGACCAGGCCGTCCGGCCGGGTGACCAGCCCGATCTCGAAGACGGCCAGCTCGGCGGCGCCCCGGCCGACGTTGCGGCGCGCGGTGTCGAGGAGGGTGTCCAGCAGGGACGTGCGCATGGCGGGCGCGTCGTCGGCCAGGGGGTTGACCAGGCGGAGCGCGCGGCGGCGCGGGTCGTCCGCCGGCAGCCCGAGCCGGTCGTGGACGTCCCCGACGAACGGGTAGGAGAGCACCTGCGTCAGGCCGTGCTCGGCCAGCGCCCGTGCGACGTCGCGCCGCTGCCGCTGGGCCACCGTGAGGCCCCGCCCGGCGGGGGCGGCGGGCAGGACCGAGGGGATCTCGTCGTAGCCGTCGAGCCGGGCGACCTCTTCCACCAGGTGCGCGGGGCCGGTCAGGTCCGGCCGCCAGGTGGGCGGGGTGACGACGACGGTGCCGAGCGCGTCGTCGTCGCCGTCGCCCGCCGGGCTGAACGGGCCGTCGGCGTCCGGCGCCACCTGGCAGCCGATCTGGCGGAGCAGGTCCAGCACCCGCTCGCGCGGGTAGGCCACGCCGACCAGGCGGGCGGCCTCCGCGGGGTCGAAGACGATGGCGGCCGGCGGCGTCGTCGTGTCCAGGTCCGAGACGGCCGGGTCCGCGGTGCCGCCGCCGTGCTCGACCAGGAGGTCGACCACCCGCTGGGCGGCGACCGCCTGCAGCGCCGTGTCCACCCCGCGCTCGAACCGCTTGGCAGCCTCGCTCGGCAGCTTGTGGCGCCGGGCGGTGCGCGCGACGGAGACCGGGTCGAAGTGGGCGGCCTCGATCAGCACGTCGGTGGTGGTGCCGGAGACCTCGGTCTCCGCCCCGCCCATGACGCCGGCCAGGCCCAGCACGCGGGAGCCGCGGGCGCCGTCGGGCGAGTCGGTGATGAGCAGGTCCTCGGGGTGGAGCCTGCGCTCGACGTCGTCGAGGGTGGTCAGCCGGTCCGACGCCGACGCCCGGCGCACCACGATGGGGGCGCTGACCTTGGCGAGGTCGTAGGCGTGCAGCGGCTGGCCGAGGTCGAGCATGACGTAGTTGGTCACGTCGACGGCCAGGGAGATCGGCCGCATCCCGGCCTGCGTCAGGCGCTCCTTCAGCCACGCCGGGCTCGGCGCGGCCGGGTCGATGCCGCGCACGATGCGGGTGACGAACCGGTCGCAGCCGACGGCGCCGTTGACGGGGGCGGCGTCGTCGACCTCGACGGCGAAGCCGTCCGCCGTCGGGGCCGGCACGCCCCCGCGGGGCAGGTTCCCGGGCAGGCCGCGGTCGGTGAACGGCGCGCCCGTGGAGTGGGAGTACTCGCGGGCCACGCCGCGCATGGCGAAGCAGTAGCCGCGGTCCGGGGTCACGTTGATCTCCAGCACCTCGGCGCCCAGGCCGAGCAGGCCCAGCGCGTCGGTCCCGGGGGCGGGCACGTGCTCCGCGCCGAGCAGGTCCTCGAGCACGATGATCCCGGAGTGGTCCTCGCCCAGGCCGAGCTCACGCATCGAGCAGATCATGCCGTCGGAGACGTGGCCGTAGGTCTTGCGCGCGGCGATCGCGAAGTCTCCGGGCAGGACGGCGCCCGGCAGCGCGACGACGACGTGGTCGCCGGCCCGGAAGTTCGTGGCGCCACAGATGATGCCGCGGCTCGGCAGGTCCGAGGGCTCGGCGCCGGTGCCCGGGGCGTCGTTGTGCTCGCCGACGTCGACGCGGCAGTAGCTGATCGGCTTGCCGTTCTTCTGGGTCTGCGTGTCCATCGTCAGCACGTGCCCGACGACGAGCGGGCCGGTGACGGCGGGCGGGACGATCCGCTCCGGCTCGAGCCCGACCTTGACGAGGTCGGCAGCGAGCTGGGCGGCTGTCGTGCCGGCGGGCACGGCGACGTGCTCGGCGAGCCATTCCTGCGGGACGTACGGCATCTTCAGTTGCCCCTTCCGGTGGTGCCGAACTGCTGGGAGAAGCGGACGTCGCCCTCGACCATGTCGTGCATGTCGGCGATGCCGTGGCGGAGCATGAGCGTGCGCTCGATGCCCATGCCGAAGGCGAAGCCGGAGTAGACGTCCGGGTCGATGCCGGCCGCGACGAGCACGTTCGGGTTGACCATCCCGCAGCCGCCCCACTCGATCCAGCCCGCACCTCCCTTCTTCTGGGGGAACCACAGGTCCATCTCGGCGCTGGGCTCGGTGAAGGGGAAGAAGCTGGGGCGCAGGCGCGTGCGGGCCTCCGGGCCGAACATCGCGCGGGCGAAGTGGTCCAGGGTGCCCTTGAGGTGCGCCATGGTCAGGCCCTTGTCCACCGCCAGGCCCTCCACCTGGTGGAAGACCGGGGTGTGCGTGGCGTCCAGGGCGTCGGTGCGGAAGACCTTGCCCGGGCACGCGATGTAGATCGGCACGTCGCGGGAGAGCATCGTGCGCGCCTGCACCGGGGAGGTGTGGGTGCGCAGCACCAGGTGGGCGTCGTCGACGCCGGCCGGCGAGGCGACGTAGAAGGTGTCCTGCATCTGCCGGGCCGGGTGGTCCGGACCGAAGTTGAGCGCGTCGAAGTTGAACCACTCGTGCTCGACCTCGGGACCCTCGGCGATCTCCCAGCCCATGGAGACGAAGAAGTCGGAGACGTCCTCCATGAGCGTCTCCAGCGGGTGGCGGGCGCCCCGGGGCGCGCGCTCCGTGGGCAGCGTGACGTCGACGGTCTCGGTGCGCAGCACCTCCTCGTCGCGCTGGGCCTCGAGCTCGACCTGGCGGGCGGCGATGGCCTTGCTCAGCCGGCCGCGGGCCTGGCCGACGAGCTTGCCGGCGGCGGCCTTGTCCTTGTTCTCCAGGGCGCCGATGGCCCGGTTCGCCAGCGCGAGGGGGCTCTTGTCGCCGGTGTGGGCGAGGCGGGCCTGCTTGAGGTCGTCGAGGGACCCGGCGGCGGCGACGGCGGCCAGTCCGGCCTCGACGGCGGCGTTCACCGCCCCGGTGTCCAACGGGGAGATGGTGGTCGAGTCAGCAGACATGCAAACCTTCCGGGCGGGTCTCAGGCCGGCACGCGCGGCGAGAGGTGCACGCGGTGCCAGCGGGTCAGTCTAGTTGGGACGCCCGCCCGGGCATGGAAAGGTCTCAGCGCACGACCGGGACCGGGCCCTGGGCGGGCCCGGTAAATCGCCCGGCACGGCCGGGCACCAGCTGTGCTGGACGCATGGCCCCATGCTCTCACAGCCCGCGGAGCCGGCGAGGGCGCTCTCACAGCCCGCGGAGCCGGCGAGGGCGCTCTCACAGCCCGCGGAGCCGGCGAGGGCCGGGCGGAGAGAGCCGCGGCCCGGCGCCCCGGAGGAGCGGTCGCAGGGAGGGAACCCGCCGGGCTCCGCTGGGAAAACTTCGTCAGGTATTGCCTGACAGATCTTCCCCAGTCCGCGCGCGTCTGGTGTCGGCCGGTCTCAGCCAGCCGGGCTGGCGCTCTGCCACATCCCCATGAGGTTGCCCTCGCTGTCGGTGAAGTAGGCGGTGAAGCCCATCTCGCCCACCGGCTGCTTCTCCATCACGGTCTTCCCGCCGAGCTCGTTGACCTTTGCCAGCGCGGCGTCGATGTCGTCGACGTCGACCGTGATCACCGGCGTCTTCCAGGGCTCGCCCCGCTGCATCATGCCGCCGCCGATGTAGCCCGGCTCGGTCGGCGCCCCGTCCTCCGGGCTCGTCGGGCCCGTGGTGACGAAGGAGTAGTCGAACTCGGGCATGTGCTGGATGTTCCAGCCGAAGGCCTCCCGGTAGAAGCGCTGGGCCCGCTCGGCGTCGTCGAACGGAACCTCGAAGTGGACCACGCGACCTGACATGACCGTCTCCCCCACCTCCTCGACCGATCCTGGTGCGGCGCTGCACCGGAGGCACGCCAGCGTACGGCCGGGGGCGGCGAGGTGGAAGGAGGGGCGCGTCAGGCGCCGCCGGGCGGAGTCGTCCCGGGCCGGGCAGTTGGAGCGCCCGTCACAGACCGCCGCCGGAGCCGGTCGGCTGAATCAGGTAGAACTCGTTGCCCCAGGGGTCGCTGAACCACGTGGCGCGGTCGCCCCACGGCATGGTTCCGACCTGCTGCTTGAAGGCGACCCCGCGCCCGCCGAGCGTGGCGTAGTCGGCCTCGATGTCGTCCGTCAGGAGCGAGATGCCGGTGTAGACCGGGTTGTCGGGCGTGGGCGCCGGACGGCCGTTGGCCTGGGGGTCGCCCAGGGCGAGGGTGGTGAAGGAGCCGGGCGGGGCCACCGTCAGCCACCACATGCCGGGCGTCTTGTTGTTCTCCCGCACCTCCCAGCCGAGGACGTCGCGGTAGAAGGTCAGGGCCCCCTCCTGGTCGCCGACGATGACGGTCGCGGAGTGCACGGCGGTGATCATGGGGCCCGAGGGTAGGCACCCGGGCCCGACCTGTCAGCGGTTCGCGCGCCTCGCGCCGCCTTCCTGTCCTGCCCGGCCAGGCCGCTCTTCCGCCACCCTGCCGCCCTCCGGTCGCGGGGCCGGCGGGGCCGGCGCACCGCCGAGCGGGAGCCGCTCGACCACCTCGTACAGCGGCCCGCCGCTGCGCCCGGCCCCCGGCTGCGAGGACAGGAGCTCGGCGTGGGTCGCCGTCCAGACCGGGCCGGAGTAGACCGAGAGCGCGTGCGCCCGGTCGGCCAGCTCGTCCGCCGCCGGGCGGCGCGCGCTGAGGCGGCCGATGGTGACGTGGGCGCGGTGCCGGTCGCGCCGCTCGATCCGCGCGTAGCTCTCGCCCACGTCCTCGCACGCCGCCATGAGCTCGATCAGGCTGCGCACGTCCTCCCGGGAGGCGTCCGGCGCGCCGTCGCCGGCCTGCTCGTCGCGCACCACGTGGACGCCCACCCACAGGGTGCGCCTGGAGAAGGTGCCCGCCCCGCCGAGGCGCAGGCGCATCGGGGCGTGGCGCGCCAGCTCGCCCGTCAGATCGGCGGCGAGGGCCGGAACCGCGCCGTCCGGCACCTCCCCGTAGAAGGCCAGGGTGATGTGCCGCTGCTCGAGCGGCACCCAGCGCACCGGGTGCGGGCCGCCGGCGCCGCCCGGGTCGCCGGAGGGCATCATGGCGCTCACCACGAGGTCGAGGTGCTCCTGGACCGCGCGCGGCAGCGGCAGGGCGACGAAGAGCCTCATCGCCACATGGTGGCACCGACACCGCGGCCTGGCACCGGCGGGGTCGGCGCCTGGTGGCGGCGGCCGCGGTGGCGGCGGTGCTGGCGGCGGCGGCGGTGCTGGCTGTGGCGGGTCAGGAGACCAGCCCCAGCCCGGCGCCGCTCAAGACACGAGCCGCGGTCCCGCCGCGCCGCCGTGGCCGCCGGCCGGTCCCGCGACCGCGGGCCCCTGACCCGTCAGGGCGGCGAGCCCGTCCGCGAGCGCCCCGGCCAGCGCGGCGGCGGCGTCCGGGCGCAGGTGCACGGTGGCCACGCACTCGTCGGCCCGCCACACGCTCACCACGACGACGCCGGCCTCCGGGTGGGAGGTGACGCGCAGCCCGCGTCCCTCCCCGCGCGGGTCGGTGACCCAGCGGGAGCGGGGCGGGAGCGGCACCACCGTCATGACCGGATGGTGCCCGCGCCCGGCGCCCGCGTCAACGCCCTACCGGACCTTCGCGGCGGCCGCGGCGATGGCGTCGACGTAGGTGTCGAGGCCCCAGGTGACCGAGAGGGCGGTCGGCGGGGACATCGCGGCGATCAGCTCGTCGCCGGTGATGTTCGCGACCGCCCCGGACTGCACGGCCGGGATGGTCTGGGCGTAGGACTGCCCCAGGAAGGTGTCGACCTCCGCCTCGGTGCTCGCGTAGTTCACCAGGATGTCCGACTCGAGACGGTCGGTCTCCTCGTAGCTGAGCGAGTAGACGAAGGTCTCCTCGTCGGTGGCGAGCTCCTCGACGGCGGGTGCGCTCACCAGGCCGAGGTCCAGGAGGAAGTCCACCCGCGCGTCCTGCGGCTTGTAGACGTAGAAGGTGCCGCCCACGTCCCACACGGCGGCAACCGACTTGCCCTCGAGCTCGGGGTGCGCCTCGGCCGCGGCCTGGATCTGGCCGTCGATCTCCTCCACGAGCGCGGTGGCCTCGGTGTCCTTGCCGAGGGCGGCCCCCACGGTGGCGATGACCTCGCGCCACGGGGTCGTCCACGGCTCCTCCGGGTAGGCGACCGTGGGCGCGATCTGGCTGAGCAGCTCGTACTGCTCCTCCGTGAGGCCGGAGTACGGCGCCAGGATGAGGTCGGGCTCGAGCGCCCCGATGTCCTCGTAGGCGGGCTCCTCGACGGTGGCCGGGATCATCGTCGGCTCGGCACCCGCCTCCTCCAGCGCCTCGGCGACCCAGGGCAGGCGGCCCTCCTCGTCGGCGGCGTAGGTCTGCGCCTCGATACCGACCGGGACGACGTCGAGCGCGATCGCGGCCTCCGCGCTGCCCCAGCCGAGGGTGACGACGTCCTGGGGCTGCTTGGTGATCTCGGTGGTGCCGAAGGCATGCTCGATCGTCACGGTCTGGAAGTCGCCGCCGCCGTCCGCGGCTCCGGCGTCCTCATCCCCGCCGGTGCCGGAGCATGCCGAGAGCGCGAGCAGGGCGGCCGCGCCGGCCGCGAGGCGGGCGGGTCGGGGTCGTGCGAACAATCTCGTCTCCTAGGGGTGTGGGTGCGTCGGGTGACGCGGCCCGCCGGGGCAGGGGTCTGGTGGGTGGTGCGGCCCGCCGGGGCGGGGGTCTGGTGGGTGGTGCGGGTCGGGGGCCTGGCGGGCGCCAGGACGTCGGTGGACGCCGCCCGCGGGCGGAAGGGTCGGTGGGGGCCGTTGTCACGACCCCATGGCGGGCGTGGGGTCTGGTGGTGGCTCATGGCGGGCGTGGGGTCTAGTGGTGGCTGAGGTAGGCGTCCCTGGGCCGCGGCCGGCCCGTGTGCGGGCGGGTGGGTCCGGCGCCGCCGCGGGCCCGGCCGACGGGAACCACCATCGGCGTCCCGCTCACCGGGTCCGGGACGATCTGGGCGGCGAGCCCGAAGGCCTCCAGCACGAGCTCCGGCGTGAGCACCGCGGACGGCGCCCCTACTCCCAGCACCCGCCCCTCCGCCATCACCACGAGGTGGTCGGCGTAGCGCGCGGCGAGGTTGAGGTCGTGCAGCACCATGACGACGGTCGTCCCACGCTGCCGGTTCTGCTCGTGCAGAAGGTCGAGGACGTCGAGCTGGTGCGCCACGTCGAGGAATGTCGTCGGCTCGTCGAGGAGCAGCACGTCGGGGTCCTGCGCCAGCACCATGGCGATCCAGACCCGCTGCCGCTGGCCGCCGGAGAGCTCGTCCACGCGCCGGGCGGCGAGGTCGAGGGTGGAGGTGGCCTGGAGCGCGGCCCGCACGACGGCGTCGTCGGAGCTGGTCCACTGCCGGAACCAGCCCTGGTGGGGGTAGCGTCCCCGCCCCACCAGGTCGGCGACCGTGATGCCCTCGGGCGCCGTGGCGCTCTGCGGCAGGATGCCGAGGACGCGCGCGACGTGCTTCGCCGGGAGCGTGTGCACCGGGCGGCCGTCGAGGAGGACGGCGCCGGAGCGCGGGCGGAGCAGCCGAGCCATGCCGCGCAGCAGCGTGGACTTCCCGCACCCGTTGGCGCCCACGACGACGGTGACGGCCCCGTCGGGGACGTGGAGGTCCAGGTCCCGCACGACGAGGTCGCCGTCGTAGGCGAGGCTCAGGCCCTCGGCCCGCAGCTCGTGCGCCGGCCTGCGGTCGTTCATGCTCCCCGCCCCTTCCGGTTGGACGTGGCCAGCAGCCACAACAGGTAGGGAGCGCCGATGACTCCCGTGACGATCCCGACAGGCACCTTCAGGCCGAGCAGGTGCTGGCCGGCCAGGTCCGCGGCCAGGACCAGCGCGACGCCCACCAGGGCGCTGGGGACCAGCGCGAGCCCCGCCGTCGGCAGGAGGCGCCGGGCGACCGGCGCGGAGACGAACGCGACGAAGGCGACGGGGCCGGCGAAGGCCGTGGCGACCGCGGCCAGCGCGACGGCGACGCCCAGCACGGCGAGCCGGGCGGCCTCGCGGGGGACGCCGAGACCGCCGGCCGTGTCGTCGCCGAGCTCGAGCACGCGCAGGGGCCCGGCCAGGGCCGCCACGCCTGGCAGCAGCACGGCGAGGGCGACGGCGAGCACGGCGACGTCGCCCCACGGCGGGGTGCCGAGGCTGCCCACCATCCACACGAGAGCCTCACGGACGTCGTTCACGTCCGCGCGGGTGATGAGGTACCCGATGCCGGCGTTGACCATGAAGGCGATGCCCACCCCGATCAGCACGAAGCGGTAGCCGCTGACCCCTCCGCGCCAGGCGAGCAGGTAGATCGCCACGGCCACGGCGACGGCGCCGCCCAGGGCGGCGAGCGAGACGGCCGCGCCGCTCAGCCCGCCGACGAGGATCGCCGTCGCCGCGGCGAGCGACGCGCCGCCGCTGACGCCGAGGATGTCGGGGCTGGCGAGCGGGTTGCGGAGCACCGTCTGGAACAGCGCGCCGGCGAGGGCCAGGGCGACGCCCACCTCCGCCCCGAGCAGCAGCCGGGGCAGGCGCAGCCGGAGCACGACGAACGCCTCCCCGCCGTCGCCCTGGCCGGCGAGCGTGCGCAGCACGTCGGCGGTGGAGCCGCCGAGGGTCAGGCTCGCCCAGCACAGCGCCAGCACGACGGCGGCCAGCGCGGCCACGACGGCCCTGCGGTGGCCGGCGCGGCGCAGCGGGGTCTCCACGGGCGCGGTCGTCGTCGTGGCGCCGGTCATCGCGTCCTCACAGCCCCGCCAGCTTCACGTGGCGCACGATCGCCACGAGCGCGGGTCCGCCGACGACGGCTACGACCAGGCCCGCCTCGAGCTCACCCGGCTGGACGACGAGGCGGCCGATGACGTCGGCGGCGACGAGGACGACGGGGCCCAGGACCACGGAGTAGGGCAGTATCCACCGGTAGTCCGGGCCGGTGAACGGGCGCACGAGGTGCGGGACGACGAGCCCGACGAAGACGATCGGCCCGGCCACCGCCGTCGCCGCACCGGCCAGCAGGACGATCGCCGACGCGGCGAGGACCCGCGCGAGCCGGACGTCCTGCCCCAGGCCGCGGGCGACGTCGTCGCCCATCGCCAGCAGGTTCAGGGTGCGCCCCGTGGCCAGCGCGAGGACCAGCCCGACGAGGAGGAACGGGGCGAGCGGGAGGAGCATGTCGGTGGTGCGGCCGGCCAGGGAGCCGACGGACCAGCGGCGGTAGCTGTTGAGGGTGTCGGAGTCGGAGAGCAGCACCAGGGTGATGACCGAGGTGCTCCAGGCGGTGAGCGCGGTGCCGGCCAGGGCAAGCTTGACCGGGGTGGCGCCCTCGCGGCCGATCGACCCGACGCCGTACACGACGGCAGCGGCGAGCGCGGCGCCGGCGAGGGCGAACCAGACGTAGGCGCCCGGGCTGGTCAGGTCCAGCAGGGTGATCGCCAGGACGACGAACAGCGAGGCGCCGGCGTTGACGCCCAACAGCCCCGGGTCGGCCAGCGGGTTGCGGGTGATGCCCTGCATGATCGTGCCGGCCAGGCCCAGCGCCGCCCCGACGACGAGGCCGACCACGGTGCGCGGCACGCGCTGGTCGAGCACGACGTCGTGGTCCGGGTTCCCGGGGACCGGGTCCACGAGCGCGCCGAGGACGTCGGCCGGCGCGATGTCGCGGGCACCGAAGGCGAGGGAGGCGAGGACCACGACGCCGAGCACGGCGAGCGCGGCGAGGAGCCCGACGGGGCGGCGGCGACCGTGCGTGCGCGGGCGCGCCGCGGCCGCGGTGACGGTCAGGGTGGTCATGGGCGGCGGGGCGTCACTGGGCCTCGGAGCGGCCGAGCCGCCAGTAGCCCATGAACGCGACCCGGCGCCGGCACACCCCGGCCTCGCTCACCAGCAGGCGGCGGAGCGTCTTGATGACGCCGGCCTCGCCGGCGAACCAGGCGTAGAAGTCGCTGCCGCACCGCTCGCCGCCGCGCCCGCACAGGTCGACGGGCAGCACCTGGACGGCCGGGGAGTCCCACAGCATCTCGCTGTCGACGTCGACGTCCTCCAGCGACTGCGCCGCGACGGCGCGGGCGTCGCCGACCACCCGGGCGTTGGCCGCGACCCACTCGCGCACCGCGGGGACCAGCACCTCGCCGTGGGGCCGGCCGTCGCGCGGCAGCCATGTCACCTGCGCGCCCGAGGACAGCCGGACGTCGAGGGCGTCCGCGGCGGTGGGCACCTCGACGAAGGCGCGGGCGGAGCGCCCGGCGGGGAGGGACTCGAGGATCGAGCAGATGGCCGGGGCGGCGGTCTCGTCGCCGGCGAGCAGCAGCTGCGTGGCCGTGCCGGGCGCCCAGTCGATCCCGATGTGGGACTCCCTCGACCGGGCGTCGGGGCCGACCAGGATCACCGCGTCGCCGGCGCCCGCGCGGGCGACCCAGCGCGCGGCCGGCCCGCCGTCGGCGTGCGTGACCATGTCGACGTCGACCTCGCGGACCGCCGGTCGCACCGCGCGAACCGTGTACGTGCGGAACGGGTTGCGCTCACCGTCGGGCAGGGCGCGCCAGCGGGCGTACCAGGTGCCGCCGAGCACGACCTCGGGGTCGTCGGCGCCCAGGTCGCACAGCCGCCCGTCCTCCAGCGGCAGGACGATCTTCACCCGCTGGTCCAGCCCGTCGGTGCCGAACCACGCCAGGTCCTCGCCGGTGAAGGTGACACGCGTGAAGTGCGGGCTGAGCCGGCGCACGCCGGCGACGCGTGCGGCGAAGGGCCGGTACGCGGGGCGGTCGTCCCTGGCCGCGCTGCGCGTGGCTCCGGTCACTGAGGTAAGCATTACCTAACCATATAACGTCACGGGGCCGTGCCGTAAAGAACCATCCCCGATCTCCCGTGGCACGATCGCGAACGTGACGACGGTGGTGTGCTGCGGGCTGACGACGCTCGACGTGACGCAGGTGGTCGAGCGGGTGCCGGGTTCGGACGAGAAGGTCGTCGCCCGGTCCGTGGACGTCGCGGTCGGCGGCCCGGCCGCCAATGCGGCCCGCACCGCGGCCGCGCTCGGCGCCCGCACCACGCTCGTGACCGCCGTCGGCCAGGGGCCGCTGGCCGGGCTCGTCCGCGCCGGCCTGGCCACCGAGGGCGTGGACGTGGTGGACCTCGCCGACGACGACGCGGGGCCCGCGCTGTCGACCGTGCTGGTCACCGCCGCCACCGGCCAGCGCGCGGTGGTCTCCACCAACGCGGTGGGGCGCCGGGTGCGCGAGCCCGACCCCGCCGTGCTGGACGGCGCCGGCGCGCTGCTCGTCGACGGGCATCTGCTCCCGGCCCAGACGGTGCTCGCGCGCGCCGCCCGTGGCCGCGGCTGCGCCGTCCTCCTCGACGGCGGCTCGTGGAAGCCGGGGCTGGAGGCGGTGCTGGCGCACGTGGACCTGGCGCTGGTGTCCGGCGACTTCGACGTGCCGGGGCGCCCGGCGGACACCGACCTGCTGGACGCGGTCGCCGCGCTGGGGCCGCCGGTGGTGGCGCAGTCGCACGGCGCCGGTCCGGTCGAGGCGGTGGGCGACGGCACGCGCGAGCGCATCGAGGTCGCGCACGTGCCGGCCGCCGAGGTCGTGGACACCCTGGGCGCCGGCGACGTGCTGCACGGCGCCGTGGCGTTCCACCTGGCGGCGGGGGCCGCGTGGCGCGGCGCGCTCGCGGAGGGGACGCGCGTGGCGACCCGGTCCGTGCGTCACGCCGGCGCGATGGGGTGGGCGGGACGCGGCTAGCGCTACGGCCTCAGGCGCCCGTCGTCGTTCGCCAGCGCACCACGACGTCGGCGCGCTCGCGCGTCGCCGCGATGAGCTCGGCGTTGCGCTCGTCGGAGCCGTGCGCGAAGGCGCGCGCCACGTCGGCGCTGCGGCCGTGCGCGAGGTGGCGGGCGAGCAGCCGCTCGCGCCGGTCGGCGTCGTCGACCTCCACGTACCACGTCTCGTCCAGCAGCCGTGGGAGCCGGCGCCACGGCTCGGCGTCCAGTAGCAGGTAGTTGCCCTCGGTCAGCACCACCGGCGTGGCGGCGGGGACGGGGACCGCGCTGCCGATCGGCTCCTCGAGGTGGCGGTCGAAGAGCGGGGCGTAGACGATGGGCGAGTCCGGCCGCTGCACGCGGATGCGCCGCACCAGGGCCACGTACCCCTCGGCGTCGAAGGTGTCCGGAGCGCCCTTGCGGTCCGCCCGGCCCAGCCGGTCGAGCTCACGCTGCGCCAGGTGGAAGCCGTCCATGCCGACGACGGCGCACGGGGTGCCCCCGATCTCCAGCGCGCGGGCGAGGAGGCCGGCGACGGTCGACTTGCCCGCGCCCGGCGCGCCGACGAGGCCGATGAGCGCCCGGCCCGCGCGGCCCGCTCCCCCGCGCCGCCGCACGGCCGCGACCCGGTCGACCAGCGCGCCGAGGTCCGCGGGGGCTGCGTCCAGACGCTCAGCCACGGCCGGTCTGGCGCCGCTGCGCCCGCGCGGAGGCGTACAGGCACAGGGTCGCGGCCATGGCGAGGTTGAGAGACTCGGCGCGCCCGTGCACGGGGACGCGCACGACGGCGTCGCACGCCCGGCGCTGGGCGTCGTCGAGCCCGTGGGCCTCGTTGCCGAAGAGCCAGACGGTGGGGGCGGCGAGGTCCGGCGCCACGAGCGAGGTGGCGGCCAGCTCGTCGTCCCAGCCGGTGAGCGCGCCCAGCGCCCCGGTGTGGGCGCGGTCCTGCAGCTCGTCGAGGTCCCACTCCCCCGACCCGTCCGCGGCCAGCACGGCCGGGCGGGCGGCCGCGGCGCGCAGGGCCGCCAGCGTCTCCTCCAGCGCCGGGCCGGAGACGACGGGCAGGTGGAAGAGCGAGCCGGCGGTAGAGCGCACCACCTTGGGGTTGAGCACCTCCACGCTGCCGGCGGCGAGGACGACGGCGTCCGCGCCGGCCGCGTCCGCGGCGCGGATGACGGTGCCGGCGTTGCCGGGGTCGTTCGCCTGGGCGAGAACCGCGACCAGGCGGGGGCCGGCGCCGCCTCGCAGGTCCGCCAGGTCGGCGAGCGTGGCGGACGTGGTCGAACCGGCGCTGTCGAGGACGGCGAGCACGCCCTGGGCGTCGGCGCTCATCGCCGCCAGCACCTCGGCGGTGCCGGTGTGGACGTACAGGCCCGCCGCCCGCGCCTCGCCGGCGATCTCGGGGTAGCGGCGCCCGGCGGCCGGCGTCAGGTAGACGTCCCGGACCTGGGCGGCGGCGTGGCGGACGGCCTCGCGCACGCCCTGCGGCCCCTCGACGAGGAACTGGCCGTGCCGGGAACGCGCCGAGCGCCTGGACAGTCCAGCGACCCTACGGACCCGCTCGGAGCGGGGGTTGGTCAGCTGGGCGTCCAGGCGCTCGGTCATGTGTGGGCTCCGCCCGTGGGGGCGGTGGTCCGTCCGGCTCAGGCGGCCGGGGCGTTCACGTCCGCCGGCAGGGCCTCCCTGGCGGTGGCGACCAGCGCGTTGAACGCGGCGGGGTCGCTGACGGCCAGCTCGGCGAGCATGCGGCGGTCGACCTCGACACCAGCGGCGTGGAGGCCCTGGATGAAGCGGTTGTAGGTCATGCCCTCCGCGCGCACCGCGGCGTTGATGCGCTGGATCCACAGACGGCGGAAGTCGCCCTTGCGCGCCCGGCGGTCGCGGTAGGCGTAGGTCATCGAGTGGGTGACCTGCTCCTTCGCCTTGCGGTACAGGCGCGAGCGCTGGCCGCGGTAACCGCTGGCGCGCTCGAGGGTCGTCCGGCGCTTCTTCTGGGCGTTGACCGCCCGCTTGACGCGTGCCACGTCAGTCTCCTTCTAGGTTCGGGGCGGCGTTACTTGCCGAGCAGCTTCTTGATCTTCTTGACGTCGGCGGTCGCGACAACCTGGTCCTGCGCGAGGCGGCGGGTGCGCCGGCTCGACTTGTGCTCGAGCAGGTGACGCTTGTTGGCCTGCTCCCGCATCAGCTTGCCGCTGCCGGTCGTCCGGAAGCGCTTCTTCGCACCGGAGTGCGTCTTCATCTTCGGCATGTTCGTCCCTCGGTTGCTGCGCCTGGGCGCAGGTCTGTCCTGCCCTGGACCCGGCGGGGGCCAGGGCGTCCTTGCTGTCTTCGGTGCGCCTAGGAGGCGCTGGGCTCGGCGGCGGCCGCCTCGCCCGCGACGTCGGCGGGCGCGGGGGCCGCAGCGGCGTCGGGGCTCGCCTCCTTCGCGGCGCGCTCCTCCTCGCGCTTGCGGCGCTGCTCGCTCTTCGCCTCGGCCTTCTTCTTGTGCGGACCGATCACCATGGTCATGTTCCGCCCGTCCAGGCGCGGCGCGGACTCGACGGAGCCGAGGTCGGCCACGTCGTCGGCCAGGCGCTGCAGCAGACGCATGCCCATCTCCGGGCGCGACTGCTCGCGGCCGCGGAACATGATCATGACCTTGACCTTGTCGCCACCCTTGAGGAACCGGACGACGTGACCCTTCTTGGTCTCGTAGTCGTGCGGGTCGATCTTGAGGCGGAAGCGGATCTCCTTGAGGACCGTGTTGGCCTGATTACGACGCGCGTCGCGTGCCTTCATCGCGGACTCGTACTTGAACTTGCCGTAGTCCATGAGCTTGCACACGGGCGGATGCGCGTCGGGGGCCACCTCGACCAGGTCGAGGTCGGCCTCCTGGGCCAGGCGCAGGGCGTCCTCCACCCGGACGACGCCAACCTGCTCGCCGGCGGGTCCGACAAGACGCACCTCGGGCACGCGGATCCGGTCGTTGATGCGGGGCTCGCTGATGCTGACTCCTCTATCTCGTGTCTGCTGCGACCCTGAGACGAAGAAGGCCTCCGTCGTGCAGCGCACGCGGAGGCCTCGAGGTCGACGCGCATGCGACGCCTGACGGCGCCGCGTGCGCACGAGGGAACACCCTCGCTGACCTGACCCGGCCCCTGTCGTCCTTTCGGACTGTCGAGACCCAGGTGGGAGAATCTCCACTTGCGCACCCAGTCGTGCCGCGCGCACGGCGCAGCCGACCAGGTCGGTCGATCTGCAAGACTACCACGCATGACGCCCGAATCCACCGGGGCCCGGTGATGAGCGACGAGAGGCCGACCACACGGCTGCCCGTGCGCGGGGAGCCCGGGGACACCGCAGCGCAGGCTCCAGCGGCGGGCGACGAAGGCCTCCGTCCCGAGGCACGCCACTGGGACTCCCGCACCGCCGGCGAGCCGGGCGACGCCGTCCCACGCCCGGCCGAGGCCCCGACCTACGACCGCGTTGCAGAGCCCGCCGACCCGGGCGCCGTCGTCGTCCCGCAGCTCGCCGGCTCGCCCGGAACCGACCTCCCTCCCGGCGAGCGCCGTCGCCCCCGCCGGTGGCCCGTCGTGGTCCTGACGGTCATGCTGGTCGCGGCACTGGGCGGTGCGGTGTACCTCGGTGCGCTCGCCCGGGCGTGGTCCGACCGCGCCGAGGCCCTCGACGCCACCGCCGCCGACCTGGGCGCCCAGCTCGCCCAGGCGCAGGCGGACCTCGACCAGCGCACCACCGAGCTCGGCACGGCGCGCAGCCAGCTGCAGGCGGCGGAGGACCGCATCGTCGAGCTCGCCGACGAGAAGGCCCAGACGGGCGACGACCGGGAGATCCAGCGCCAGCTGGCCGAGTATCAGGCCCAGGTCTCGGCGGCGGCGGCGTCCGTGGCGTCGGCGCTCCAGCAGTGCGTATCCGGGCAGGAGGAGCTGATCGGGTACCTGCGCGAGCCGGACCGGTACGACCAGGCCCAGCTGCAGCAGTTCGAGGCCGACGTGACGGTGTTCTGCGACCAGGCCGTGGAGGCCAACGCCGAACTGCAGCGCGAGCTGGACCGGTGAGGGCCGGGCCGGGCGGGCGCCCGCTCGCGGGCCCGGCAGGCCGGGAGCGGCCGGCGTCCGGGATGCTCCGGCGCCACGTCGGGTCCCCGGCTCGCCGGCTGGCGTCCGCCGCGGCGCTGTGCGCGGCGCTGGCGGGCTGCGGGGTCCTGCCCCCGATGCCCGGGGAGATGCCGTCGTCCTACGTCCCGGAGGTGGCGGCGCCCCGCGTGGGCGAGAGCGGGTCGCTCACCCCGGACGGCGTGGCGGCCGCCGAGCGGATGGCGGTGCGGGTCCGCAACGTCGGGTGCGGCACGCTCTCGACCGGCTCCGGCTTCGCCCTCGACGAGCACACCGTGGTCACCAACCGGCACGTCGTCGAGGGTTCGGCCGAGCTCCAGGTGTCCACCTACGACGGCCGGGACCTCGACGTCGTCTCGGTCAGCTCCGCCCAGGTGGCCGACCTTGCGCTGGTGCGCACGACGGAGCCGCTCCCCCAGGTGCCGGGCCTCGCCGAGACGGACCCGGCCGCCGGCACGCCGGTGACCGTGGTGGGTTATCCCAGCGGGGGCCGCCTGACGACCAGCAGCGGCCACGTCCTCGACACCGTCCCGGACCCGCTCGGCACGGGCATGGGCGACGTGATCGTCACCGACGCCGAGGCGGTGCCGGGCAGCTCGGGAAGCGCGGCGCTCGACGCGGACGGGCGGGTGGTCGGGGTGGTCTACGCCGCCGACGACAACGGGCACAGCTTCCTCGTGCCGCTCAGCGTGCTCTCCGGCCTCCTGGCGGACGAGGCGGCCTTCGCGCCGCTGGAGCCCTGCGCCTGATTCCCGGGGGCCGGTCGGGCGGCACGCCGCGGCGACGAAGCCCGGCTAGGAGCGCGGGTCGGTATGGGGTTGTGATGGCGCGCCCGCGGCCATCACGAGCCGGGTGCCTGGCCGGGTTCGCCGGTCGGCATCCTCAAGCTCGGGTGTTTGGTCGTCGATGATGCCCAGCACGGCGACGTGATCCCCCAGCCTCCGTGCGACATCCTCCAGCGACAGCCCCACAAGTGAAGATCTTGCGCGTGAGACGCCATGAGCAGCGGCCGAAAGGGAAGCACGGGCCAGGGGCCCAACCCGGTGCCGCGATGACCGTGCGCTAGCACCCCCCGCGTCGGGTGGGCGCCGAAACCCATGGCCCGTGCGCCGCCCGCCCGTAGGTTGGGAGCACCGGAGGTGAGGGCGGTGTCTGAGGAGAGCACATTCATCACCGTGGCGCTTGTGCTGCTCGTCGCCGCGGCCGTCGGTGCTGTCGCCTCCCGGCTCCGCCAGCCTCTCATCGTCGCTTTCATCGCCGCCGGTGTGCTGGTGGGCCCGGCCGCGCTCGGGTGGGTAGAGGAGAGCAGCGGCGTCGTGATCCTGGCCGAACTGGGTATCGCAGTCCTCCTTTTCCTCGTGGGACTGAAGCTTGACGTCCAGCTCATCCGCACGACGGGCGCCGTCGCCGTCGTGACAGGCCTCGGCCAGGTGGTCTTCACCTCGCTGATCGGCTACTGGATCGGGATTCTCCTGGGGCTGGCGCCGCTGCCGGCGGTGTACGTAGCCGTTGCGCTGACGTTCTCCTCGACGATCATCATCGTCAAGCTTCTGTCCGACAAGCGGGAGCTCGACACGCTGCACGGCCGCATCGCTGTCGGCTTTCTCATCGTCCAGGACATTGTGGTCGTCCTCGCGATGATCGCGCTGACGGCCTTCGCCGCGGAGGACGGGCGGCCGCTGGGCCTCTCGATCGCGCTCGTCGTTGTCAAAGGTGTGCTGTTCCTGGGCTCCGTCGCTGTTGCTAGCCGGTGGGTGCTGCCGCGCCTGTTCGGGGGGCTGGCCGGGTCCCACGAGTTGCTCGTGCTCGCGGCGCTCGCCTGGGCGGTCGCGCTAGCGGCACTGGGTGATGTCCTCGGTTTCAGCCGCGAGGTGGGCGCCTTTCTAGGCGGGGTCTCGCTCGCCTCGACGCCCTACCGGGAAGCGATCGGCTCCCGCCTCGTCACGCTGCGGGACTTCCTCCTCCTCTTCTTCTTCATCGATCTCGGCTCGCGCCTCGACCTGGCGGGGACGGGCTACCAGATCGGGCCGGCACTTGTGCTCTCGGCGTTCGTCCTCATCGGCAACCCGTTCATCGTCATGGTGCTCATGGGCATCATGGGCTACCGCAAGCGCGTGGGCTTCCTCGCGGGCCTCACTGTGGCCCAGATAAGTGAGTTCTCACTCATCCTCGCAGCCCTAGGACTGACCCTCGGGCACATCGACGTCGACACCGTCGGCCTCATCACGCTCGTGGGGCTCATCACCATCGGGCTGTCGACCTACCTCATCATCTACTCTCACCCGCTCTACCGAGTGCTCGCGGACCGGCTCACGATCTTCGAGCGGCGCCACCATCTGCGGACAGAGACCACCCAACCGCCGCGGACGGCCGACGTCGTGGTCTTCGGCGGCGGGCGGCACGGCGGCCGCCTCGCGCACCAGTTGCGAGAGGCCGGCCATCACGTGCTCGTGGTGGATCACAACCCGGCCGCGCTGACGGCGCTCCACGAAGGCGACGTCGACGTACTCTACGGGGACGCCGAGGAGCCTGAACTCATCCGTGAACTGCCGTTGCGCGACGCGCGGTGCGTCGTGAGCACCATCCCGGACCGCGGCGTTGCCACCGCCCTGCTGCACTCGCTCCGCGCGGCCGGGTACGACGGGCCGGTGGTGGTGACCGCCTCCACGGAGATGGACGCCGAGCTGCTCGACGCCGCCGGTGCCCACCACGTGCTTCAACCCCACGCCGTGGCCGCCCGCGACTCGCTCGCGCTCGTCCTGAGAAACCTGGAGCGGAAGGGGTTCAGGGAGGATGGTGGAGGGGCGGACAGCTGAGCGGGCGGGCCGCGTTGGCAATGGCGCGCGCTGGCCACCCGTTACGGCAAGCTCGCCCTGACCTACCGCGGCGGCGTCATCCTGCGCGCCATCACCATCTGGGCCATGGAATCAAGAGACACGCCCTAAGCCCCGAGCCGCGGCGACGGAATTTGACTACGCCTCCCCCGCCGCGGCGACGGGATACAGCTCGAGGGAGTCGACTCGCTCACGCACGGCGGCGTCCTCCGACAGCGCGCGGCCGGCCCGCGCGACGGCGTCCTGCAGCTGCTCGGGTGTCAGCCCGGCGCGGACGGCGAGCACCACCCGCAGCTCGGCACGGCCGCCGCGCTCGAGGCGGATCCCGACCAGCCCCGTGATGCCGCGCAGCGCCGCCGTCACCAGGCCCGGCAGCTCGGGGTCCTCCCACGACGGCGTCCACGGCCGCTGCTGGGCAAGGGCCCACACGGCGGGACGGGGAACCAGGACGGCGCGCTCGGTGCCCGGGTCGAGCACCACGAGGGAGTCGGCCTCGCCCACCGCCGACAGCGCGGCGCGTGTGGCCTCCACGGGCACCGGCCGCGCGGTGCGGTCCCACGCCAGCAGCGCCTCGACGCTGGAGAAGACCGGCAGGGCGGCACGCCCGTCCGCCGTGCGCACCGACACCATGGCCGCCGAGGCCATCGCGTCGGCCGCACGGTCACCGGTGCGGAGCTTGTCGGGGTCGTGCGCGGCGACGTGGCCCTCCGCGTCCGTCCCCGGGTGCTCGTGGGCGACGACCGGGACCAGCACGCGTCCGGTGCGCAGCGCCTCGACGACGGCGCGCAGCCGCTCGGCGGGGTCGGTCTGGGCCAGTGCGGCGGCCATGGCCGGCTGCACCTTCCCGTCGTCGCCCGAGAACGGGTTGGACTTGAGGACCCGGCCGGCCCAGGGTTGCCCCGCGGAGTCGGCGGGCCCGGCGAGCGACGCCGCGGTCAGGCCCTCGGCGATGCGCAGCGGCGGACGGGCTCCCGGCGCCACCCGCTCGTGGCCGGCCAGGACGTGATGGGCGTGGTCGTGCCCGGCGCTCTCCGCGGCGTCGGCAGCACCTGCCGGGGCGCCGGCGGCACCGGTCGCGTCGTCGCCAGCCGGGGCGGCACCGGTCGCGTCGTCGGCAGCCGGGGCGGCACCGGTCGCGCCCTCACCGGTTAGGCCCCCAGCGGTCGGCCCCGCGTCGTGCACGTCCTGCCCAGGCGCGGGACGGCGTCGCCGCCAGCTCACGGCCGGCCGGCGACGTCGAGCGCCTCGGTCAGCGTGAAGGCGCCGGAGTACAGGGCCTTGCCCACGATCGCGCCCTCCACGCCGATGGCGGTGAGCTCGCGCAGTGCCTCGATGTCGTGGAGGTTGGCGATCCCCCCGGAGGCCACGACGGGGGCCTCGGTGCGGGCGCACACCTCGCGCAGCAGCTCGACGTTCGGGCCGCGCAGCGTGCCGTCCTTGGTGACGTCGGTGACGACGTAGCGGGCGCACCCGTCCGCCTCGAGGCGGGCCAGCACCTCCCACAGGTCGCCGCCCTCGCGGGTCCAGCCCCGTGCGGCCAGCGTGGTGCCGCGCACGTCCAGGCCCACCGCGACCCGGTCGCCGTGCTCGGCGATGACCTTGGACGTCCACTCGGGATTCTCCAGGGCCGCCGTGCCGAGGTTCACCCGGCGGGCGCCCGAGCCGAGGGCCCGCTCGAGGGACCCGTCGTCCCGGATGCCGCCGGAGAGCTCGACCTTGACGTCCAGCTCGGAGACGATCCGCGCGAGCAGGTCGTGGTTGCTGCCGCGGCCGAAGGCGGCGTCGAGGTCGACGAGGTGGATCCACTCGGCGCCCTCCTCGGCCCAGGCCCGGGCGGCCTCCGCCGGGTCGCCGTAGGCGGTCTCCGAACCGGCCTCCCCCTGGAAGAGCCGGACGGCCTGACCGTTCACGACGTCGACGGCGGGCAGCAGCTCCAGGCGCGGTGTGCTCATGCGGTGTGTACTTCTCTCTCTTCTCGACGTTGGCTCGGCCGGTGGGCGGGTGGCGGCCCGGCCGTCAGTCCAGGGACGTGACCCAGTTGCGCAGCAGCTGCGCGCCGGCGTCGCCCGACTTCTCGGGGTGAAACTGGGTTGCGGACAGCGCGCCGTTCTCCACGGCCGCCACGAACCGGGAGCCGTGCTCGGCCCAGGTGACCAGCGGCTCGCGCAGCGGGGTGTCGCCGCGCAGCGCCTCGGCCGGGTCCGTCTGGACGCCGTAGGAGTGCACGAAGTAGAACCGCTCGTCCTCGATGCCCTCGAAGAGCACGGTGCCCTCCGGCGCCTCGACCGGGGACCAGCCCATGTGCGGGACGACGTCGGCCTTGAGCCGCTCGACCTCGCCGGGCCACTGGTCCAGGCCGGCGGTGGTGACGCCGTGCTCGGTGCCCTTCGTGAACATGATCTGCAGGCCGACGCAGATGCCCAGCACCGGGCGGCCACCGGCGAGGCGGCGCTCGATCAGGCGGTCGCCGCCCACCCCGCGCAGCTGCTCCATGACGGCGGCGAAGGCGCCGACGCCCGGGACGACCAGACCGTCCGCGGCGGCGACGGCGTCGGCGTCGGCGGTCAGCTCGACGTCCGCACCGACCCGCTCGAGGGCGCGCACGGCGGAGCGCACGTTGCCCGAGCCATAGTCCAGGACGACCACACGGGTCATGGCTTCCTCCTTCGCAGGCCCCGACCGAACATCCGCGCGGCCTTCCATCTCGGCAGCTTCCCGGTGCGCTCGTGACCGCGCACGTCCTCCGGGCGGACGCGGCCGAGCACGAGGTCCTCCACCACCTGGTCCGCGCTGGCGAGGATCAGGCCGGCCGGCACGTCGCCGTCGGACTCCCCGCCGGTGTAGCGCCGGGCGTGGACCTGGCCCGAGAGCCCGGACTCGATCCCGACGTCGGTGGCGAGCTCCGCGGTCAGCAGCAGGACCCCGGCGCGCAGGAGCTTCGAGAGGGTGACGGCCAGCTCCTCCGCCTCGGGCGGCACGCTGGCTCCGCCGTCGGCGCCCATGAGCTCGGAGATGTCCCACTCGTCGGTGGGCGCCTTCGGGGCGATCTGGAGCACGGCGATGGCGCCGGACCCGGAGGGCACCACGTCGACGTCGATCCCGCTCATGGCGCACAGCCCCGCGAGGGCGGAGGCCGACGCGACGGGGGTGAGGACGAGGGCGATGGAGCCCGGGCGCTCCCGAGCGGCACCGGGGCCGGCTGGCTCGGGCGCCGGGGAGCCGGCGGCGTCCGACGAGCCGGCGGCGTCGGACGAGCCGGGCTCGGTGGTCTCCTCCACCGCGCCGAGCGCGGCGAGCATGCGCTCGACCTCCTCCTCGGTCAACGGTGCGTCCCCGGGCGCGGGCTCGCTCCCCCGCCGGGAGACGCCGCTACCCCGGGTGGCGTCGTCGTCCTCGTTCCCCGCGCCTCTGCTGCCGCCCACGGTGCCGCCGCTGCCCCGGGCGGGGTCGCCGCCGGCGGCGGTGTCGTCCCGGCCGGCTGCGGCGTCCGCCGGCGGCACGTCGTCCGGCTCCGGCCGGTCGTCGTTGGTGGTCACAGTGCTCCCTTGGTGGAGGGCACGCCCTCCACCCGCGGGTCCAGGGCGACGGCGGCGCGCAGCGCGCGTGCCAGGGCCTTGAACTGGGCCTCGACGATGTGGTGCGGGTCGCGACCGGCGAGGACGCGCACGTGCAGGCAGATGTCGGCGTGGTGCGCGATCGACTCGAGGACGTGCCGGGTCAGGGAGCCGGTGAAGTGGCCGCCGATGAGGTGGTACTCCTGCCCCGCGGGCTCACCGGTGTGGACGAGGTAGGGCCGGCCGGACACGTCGACGACGGCCTGGGCCAGCGCCTCGTCCAGCGGCACCAGCGCGTCGCCGAAGCGGGCGATCCCACGCTTGTCGCCGAGCGCCTGCCGCAGCGCCTCGCCGAGCGAGATCGCGACGTCCTCGACGGTGTGGTGCACGTCGATGTGGGTGTCACCGGTGGCGTGCACGCGTAGGTCGATCAGCGAGTGCTTGCCGAGGGCGGTGAGCATGTGGTCGTAGAAGGGCACCGAGGTGGAGATGTCAGTGCGGCCCGTGCCGTCGAGGTTGACCTCCACGAGGACGTCGGACTCCGACGTCTTGCGCGCCACACGAGCCGTGCGCGCGTTCGCGGGCCGCTCGGCCACCTTCGTGTCCACGCCCTGCTGCGTCACCAGCCCAGCACCTCCTCCAGGGCCGCCTTGAAGGCGGCCGTCTCCTGCGGCGTCCCGACGGACACCCGCAGCCAGCCCTCGGGCCCGACCTCACGGATCAGTACGCCGCGTTCCAGCAGACCATTCCACACCTGGTGGCGGTCGTCGAACAGCCCGAACAGCACGAAGTTGGCGTCCGACTCTGCCACGCGGAGCCCGTGGCCGCGCAGCCAGTCCACCAGAGCGTCGCGTTCCGCGCGGAGGGACGCCACCTGGCTCATGAGCTCTGCGCGGTGCCGCAGCGCGGCCAGCGCGGCCGCCTGGGTCACGGCCGAGAGGTGGTAGGGCAGGCGCACGACCCGCAGGTAGTCGATCAGCTCGCGCGCGGCGGCCAGGTACCCGAGCCGGAGACCGGCCATGCCGAAGGCCTTCGACATCGTCCGGGAGACGGCCAGGTGCGGGTACCGGTCGAGCACGGTGAGCGCGCTGGGCGTGCCCTCGCGGCGGAACTCCCCGTAGGCCTCGTCCACGACGACGACGGACGCCGTCGGCGCGCCGTCGGGCCCCGTCGGCCCCGACTCGGCCGCGGCCTCGCAGACCGCCTCGATGGTGGCGAGGTCCAGCGCGGTGCCGGTGGGGTTGTTCGGGCTGGCGAGCAGGATCACCGCTGGGCGGTGCTCGGCGATCTGTGCCCGGACGTGGTCGACGTCCAGCGTGAAGTCCTGCTCCCGGCGGCCCGTGACCCACCCCGTGAGGGTGTCGCGCGCGTACTCGGGGTACATGGAGTACGTCGGCGCGAACGACAGGACGGTCCGGCCCGTGCCGCCGAAGGCCTGGAGCAGGTGCAGCATGACCTCGTTGGAACCGTTGGCGGCCCAGATCTGCTCCGGCCGCAAGCTCACCCCGGACTCGGCGCGCAGGTACTCCGCGAGCTCGGAGCGCAGCTCGGCGAAGTCGCGGTCCGGGTAGCGGTTCAGCCCGTGCGCCGCCTTGGCGACGGCGTCGGCGATGTCGGCCACGACAGCGTCGGACGGCGGATAGGGGTTCTCGTTGACGTTCAGCAGCACCGGGACGTCGAGCTGCGGGGCACCGTAGGGCTCCAGGCCCTCCAGGCCGGCGCGCAGCGGGAGGCGCACACGGTCGCCGGTGGCCTCGGTGGTGGGAGGGAGGGTCACAGGGCGAGTCTAGGCGGCGCCGCACGGCGCGAGGATCTCGGCCAGTGCGCGGACGGCTGTACCCCTCCAGAGCAGGTGGCGAGCACGTGGTGCTCGCCGCCTGCCCGTGGTGGCGTGGATCCCGCCGGCGGCGGTTGTCGGGCAGCCCGCGGAGCGCGGCGGCCGTCGTTCGGTCTGGCTAGAAGGGGGGTGGGTCGTCGGGCGGGTCGCGGTCGGGCGGGGTGTTTGCTGGCGGGTCACGGTCGGGCGGAGTTGGCGGGGGTGGGGCGCCCGGTGGGGTGGGCGGTGGTGAGGTGTAGGTGTGGCCGGTGGGGGCGGTCCAGCGGATGTGGCCGCGGGGGTCGCGCACGGCGGTCCAGTACTTGGTGGTCTTGAGGTTGTGGTGGCGCCGGCACAGGGCCTGCAGCCGGGTGGTCGTGGTCTGGGCGAGGCGCTCGGCCAGGGCGGGGTCGTAGGCGCTGATGTGGTCCAGGTCGGCCTTCCAGGCCGGTTGGCGGCAGCCGGGGAAGGTGCAGACCACGTCGCGGGCGATGACCTGGCGGGTCAGGTTCGTCCCGGGCCGGTAGCCCTTGGTGCCCAGGGCGGCGAAGTGGCCGGCGGCGTCGGTGAACAGCCCGCGCCAGGTGGCGTCGGCGGCGATGGCGCGGGCGAGGTCGGCGGGGATGGGCCCGTAGCCGCCGAGCTCGGCGACGCCCTCGTCCAGGCCGAGCAGGGTGGTGGCGGCGATGGTGACCTGGATGTGCGGCTTGGTGCCGTGGAAGGTGGGCAGCTCCGCGCCGGTGAGGTCCACGCCGCGGGCCAGGGTGGTGGTGACCAGGTCGGTCAGGGCGTCGGCGCGGCGCTGGTCCAGGGTGCGCGGGTCGGCCGGGCCCTTGGCGGCGGCGGCCAGGGCGTCGAGCAGGACCCGGGTGGCCTCGGCGTGGTCGGCACGGACCAGGGCCACGACCCAGGCCATGGCGTCCCCGGCGGGGGTGATGCTCACGTGCCGGTCGGCGAAGGCCTTCGCCCGCCGCTTCGCCCCGGCGGCGGGCCCGCCGGTGGTCAGCGCGGCCCTGCGCAGCCGGGCCCGCAGCTGCGGGCCGGTCAGGTCCTCCACCACCTCCACCACCGGCCCCAGGCCTCCGGCCCCGGACTCGGCGCCGGTGCCCGCCTCGCCGTTCGCCGCGCCCTCAGCACCGTCCGCCGCGCCCTCAGCGCCATCCCCCGCGCCCTCAGCGCCATCCGCCGCGTCGCCGGTGCCGGGGGTGGTGTCGGGTGTGGGGGTGAGCAGGTCGGCCAGGACGCGGCGCTGCTCGGGCACGCTCAGCCCGGCCTCGGTGGCGGCGAGGACCTCGGCCTTGCGCTTGTCGATCCGCCCGGCCGTGAGGGCGTCGGCGACCTCGGGGTAGAGGTCCAGGGCCGAGGCGAAGCCGAGCTTGGCCTCGGCGCCGTGGTGGGTGATGCCCAGGCGGGCGGCGATCTCCGCGGCCGCGCTGGCCGCGCCGGCGGTGGACGGCCCGCGCCGGTCGGTCAGCTCCAGCACCGCCCGGGCCTGCTGCGAGGCCGCCCAGGACGCCAGCCGCTCCCACCCGGCGATCGCCTCGACCACCGTCGCGTCATCGGCGTCCGCCAGGGCCAACCCGGCCAGGGCCCGGGCCAGCGGCCAGCCCGGCGCCCGGTGCTCCAGCGCCACCGCCCGCGCCGAGGAGATCCCGTACCGCGAGACCAGCCGCGGGGCGTACTCCACCACCACCCGCCCGGCCTCGGCCTCCTTGGCGGTGCGCCACGGGAAGTCATACGCCAGGTCGATCGCCGCGGCCGCCGCGGGCGTGCGGGACAGCGCCCGCTCAAGCACCGAGACGGCGCCCACCGCGCCGTCCTCGCCGCCCGGCGGAAGCCCCGCCACGTCCTCCTCGACCATGACCCCACGCTAAGAGCCACCACTGACATTCCGGGATCACGGCTGTCGCGCGCCTCTGCACACCCCCGGCTCCGGCGTCACCGCCGTGTGAGAGCGTGGAGGCCGACGAGAGGACCACCATGAGCGATCAGCACCACGCCGTCGCGCCGACCACCGCCACGCCCGGCGTCGACGTGCGCACTCAGGGCGACGCGACCGCACCGGGCGGCGACGTGCGCACTCAGGGCGACGCGACCGCACCGGGCGCCGACGTGCGCCCCCACGGCGAGGCGGCTCTGCCGGACGGTGCGCTCCGGGTCCAGGCCGAGGCCGCCCTGCGGGCGCTGGTGGGCCGAGATGACGCCCGCCTCCGCGAGGACCAGTGGACGGCGATCGAGGCGCTCGTCGCGGGTCGCCGGCGCGCGCTGGTCGTGGAGCGCACCGGCTGGGGGAAGTCCGCCGTCTACTTCGTCGCCACCGCCCTGCTGCGCGCCGGGGCGGCCGGCCGACCGCCGTCGGGCCCGACGGTGATCATCTCGCCCCTCCTGGCGTTGATGCGGGACCAGATCGGCGCCGCCGCACGCGCCGGCATCAGGGCGGTCACCATCAACTCGTCGAACGTCACCGAGTGGGACGAGATACACGCCGCCATCGCCGCCGGCGAGGTCGACGTGCTGCTGTGCTCGCCGGAGCGGCTCAACAACCCGGGCTTCCGCGACGAGGTGCTGCCGCGCCTGGCCGCGAGCGCCGGCCTCGTGGTCGTCGACGAGGCGCACTGCATCTCCGACTGGGGCCATGACTTCCGCCCGGACTACCGCCGCATCAAGACCCTCCTCGGCGAGCTTCCAGACGGCATTCCCGTGCTCGCGACCACCGCGACGGCCAACGCCCGCGTGAGCGCCGACGTCGCCGAGCAGCTCGGCGTCGGCCGGGCCGAGGCGGGCGTGCTGGTGCTCCGCGGGTCTCTTGACCGCCCCTCCCTCCACATGGGTGTGCTGCGGCTGCCCGACCAGCCCAGCCGCATCGCGTGGCTGTCGCGCGAGCTGAGCCGCTACGAGGGCTCCGGCATCATCTACACCCTCACCGTCGCCGCCGCACAGCAGGTCGCGGAGCAGCTCCGCGCCGCGGGGCACGAGGTCCGCCCCTACACCGGCCAGACCGACACCGCGGAACGCGAGCAGCTCGAGGCGGACCTGAAGGAGAACCGGGTCAAGGCGCTCGTCGCGACGTCGGCGCTCGGCATGGGCTTCGACAAGCCGGACCTCGCCTTCGTCATCCACCTGGGGGCCCCGTCCTCCCCCATCGCCTACTACCAGCAGGTCGGCCGTGCCGGACGCGGCGTCGCCCGGGCGGACGTGGTCCTCCTGCCCGGCCAGGAGGACCGGGACATCTGGGACTACTTCGGCTCCCTCGCCTTCCCCGCCGAAAGGTCCGTCCGCGAGGCGCTGGCCGCGCTGGCCGAGGGCGGGACGATGTCCACCGCGAAGCTGGAGACGCAGGTGGACCTGCGGCGCAACCGGCTCGAGACGATGCTCAAGGTGCTCGACGTCGACGGCGCGGTGCGCCGGGTGCGCGGCGGCTGGGAGGCGACAGGCCAGGCCTGGACCTATGACGCCGAGCGGTACGCCCGGGTCGCGGCAACCCGCGAGGCCGAGCAGCAGGCCATGCTCGGCTACGAGCAGCTGCCCGCCGGCTCGTGCCGCATGGCGTACCTGCGCGCCCAGCTCGACGACCCCGAGCTCACCGACGGATGGCGCTGCGGCCGCTGCGACCTGTGCGGCGGCATGACGCTCGAGGGATCGGTCGACGGCGCCGCCGTGCGGCAGGCACGAGCCGCCCTGGACCGGCCGGGCATCGAGATCACCCCACGGCGCCAGTGGCCCACCGGAATGGACGCTCTCGGCCTGGACCTGCGCGGGAAGATTCCCGACGCCGAGCGCGCCGAGCCGGGTCGGGCCCTCGCACGACTGGACGGGCTGGGATGGTCGGTCGCTCTGCGTGAGCTCTTCGAGCCGGGCCACGATGGGGGCGCACCGGCGGCCGAGGAGTCTCGGGACGGCACCCGGTCGGTCACGGACCCCGCCGGCTCAGCAGAGCCCGGGGCAGACGTGGCGACAGCTGGGCGCGGACCGGAAGCACCCGGGCGCGGCACGGCCGGGTCCCGGGCCGGGACGAGCACGGCCGAGGCAGTGCGCGGGCACGACGGCCTCCTTCCGGCCGCCCTTCGCCAGCCCGTGCAGCAGGTGCTCGAGGAGTGGACGGGCTCGCTCCGGCGCGGCGACGGGACGGCAGGCGTGGACGGCGTCATCGTCATCGGTTCCGCGACCCGGCCGCAGCTGGTGACCCATCTCGCCCGCGGCGTGGCGCACATCCTGCGTGCGCCGGTCGTCGGGGAGGTGTCGCCGGCCCCGGACCGGGCGGCCGGGCGGCACGACGTCAACTCGGCCCAGCGGCTGGCGGGCGTCCAACGACGGCTGCACCTCGGCCTCAGCGAGGCGGCACTGGCCGGGCTGCCCGGGCGGACCGTCGTCCTCGTGGACGACTACACCGACTCCGGCTGGACGCTCGCTGTCGCCGCCCGGATGCTGCGTCAGGCCGGCGCGGCCGCCGTGCACCCGTTCGTGCTCGCGCAGCGCTGAGGTCCTGGGAAGCAAGGCTCGGCCCCGGGACCTGGCGCGCCGGCGTCAGAACCTCGCGTTGACCGCCTCGGCGTGGGCCGGCAGGTCCTCGGAGGTGGCCAGGGCTGTCAGCGGGGCGGCAAGCCCCTTCAGGGCGGTCTCGCCGTACTCGATGACCTGCACGGAGCGGATGAAAGCGGTGACGTTGAGACCGCTGGCGAAGCGGGCCGTGCCGCCGGTCGGCAGCACGTGGTTCGAGCCGGCGAGGTAGTCCCCGAGCGGGACCGGGGAGTACGGGCCGACGAAGATCGCCCCGGCGTTGCGGATCCGTCCGGCGACCGCCGCCGCGTCCGCCGTCTGGATCTCCAGGTGCTCGGCGCCGTAGGCGTCGGCGACGGCCACGGCCTGGTCCATGTCCGAGACGAGCACCGTCCCGGACTGCGGCCCCGCCAGCGCGGTCCGCATGCGCTCGGCGTGCTTGGTGGCCGGCACGCGGCGCGCGATCTCCGCGTCGACGGCGTCGGCGAGCTCGGTCGAGTCGGTGATGAGCACGGAGGCCGCGGCGGGGTCGTGCTCCGCCTGGGACATCAGGTCGACGGCGACGAACGCCGGGTTGGCGCCGCCGTCCGCCAGCACCGCAATCTCGGTGGTGCCGGCCTCGGCGTCGATGCCCACCGTCCCCATCACGGCCCGCTTGGCGGCGGCGACGTATATGTTGCCCGGGCCGGTGACGACGTCGACCGGCTCGCACAGCTCCTCGCCGGCCAGGCCGGCCGCGGCGGCGTCCGCCCGGTCGGTGTCGTTCTCGGCGCGGGCGCCGTAGGCGAACATGGCCACCGCCTGGGCGCCGCCGACCGCGTAGACCTCGCCGACCCCGAGGAGCGCGCAGGCCGCCAGGATCACCGGGTGGGGCAGCCCGCCGAAGTCCTTCTGGGGCGGGCTCGCGATGGCCAGCTGCTCCACGCCCGCGACCTGCGCGGCGACGGCGTTCATCACCACGCTGGAGGGGTAGACGGCGAGCCCACCGGGTACGTAGAGACCTACCCGGCGCACCGGTACCCAGCGCTGGCGGACCACACCGCCGTCCGCGATCTCGGTGCTGGTCTCGCGCGGGAGCTGCGCGGTGTGCCCCTTGCGGTTGTGCTCGATGGAGATCTCCAGCGCCTCCCGCACGGCGGGGTCGAGCTGCTCGAGCGCCTCGGCGATGACCGCGGCCGGGACCCGCAGGTGCTCCGGGCGCACGCCGTCGAAGCGCTCCCCCAGGTCCCGCAGCGCCGCTGCGCCGCGGGCGCGAACGTCCTCGAGCACCGGCCTGATCTGCGCCATCGCGCCCTCGACGTCGAGCGCCGCGCGCGGGAGCACGGCGGCGAGCTCGGCGGCGGACAGGGTCTGACCACGCAGGTCGATGCGCTTGAGCATGGCCTCGATCCTAACGGCGCCAGCCCTGGGCTCCTGGGGACCTCCCGGCACACGGAGGGGGCCCGCGTGCCGCCTCCACGGCCAGGAGGGCGGACGATGGGCTCATGACCACGGACGACTACATCCCCACCGTTCCCACCACCGGCACCATCCGCCTCGGGCAGTTCCTCAAGCTGGCGAACCTGGCCGAGTCGGGCGCCCATGCTCGTGACCTCATCGCCGACGGCGAGGTGAGCGTCGACGGCGCCGTGGAGACGCGCCGGGGCCGCCAGCTCTCTCACGGCATGGTCGTGGCGGTGGAGACGCCGACGGGGACGGTGTCAGCGCGCGTCGGGTGACGCCGGGCGCTCCTCGGCGGTGACCAGGCGGGCGGGTGTCAAGACGGGCAAGCGAGCGAGACGCGCGCGCTGGTACGCCTGCCCCGACGGGCTGGAGCGCATCCCGGCGGCCGATCCATACGCACCCACGTCGAGGATCTTTTCCGTTGTGCAGAACGGTCCGCCCTGTTATTGCCCGTGCCGGAAGGCACGCCTAAGGTCTTCGGCAAATGTGCTGGCGGTCACCCCGCCTGTCCCGCTCGCAGGAGAGACACCCATGGCGACGATGCCCGTACGAACGCTGCCCACAGAACCCCCGCCCTCGACCGAGCGCACCCCCGGTCCCCGCGCCCTCGCCGCGGTGCTCGTGGCGTGGCTCTTCGTCGTCTTCGACGGCTACGACCTGATCGTCTACGGCACCGTCCAGGCCCGGCTGCGCGAGGAGTGGGGGCTGGACAGCGCACAGGCGGGCACGGTCGGTTCCGTGGCCTTCCTCGGCATGATGCTCGGCGCCCTGGGGGCAGGCCGGCTCGCCGACCACATCGGCCGCAAGCGGACCATCATCGGGTCGGCCGTGGTTCTCTCGATCTTCACCGCGCTCTGCGCGCTCGCCCCGGACCCGATCACCTTCGGCGCACTGCGCTTCCTCGCCGGCCTGGGGCTCGGCGGCCTCGTTCCGAGTGCGAACGCGCTGGCCGCGGACCTGGTGCCGACGCGCTGGCGCGCGGCCACCGCGACGGTGATGATGTCTGGCGTCCCGATCGGCGGCTCCCTCGCCGCGCTGCTGGGCATCCCGGTGATCCCCGCGTTCGGGTGGCGGCCGATGTTCGCCGTCGCGCTCGTCGCGCTCCTGGTGCTCGTGCCGCTGGCGATCAAGGTCCTCCCGTCCGACGCCGGGCATGCCCGCACCCACGCGGACCCCCCGCATCGGCCTGGCTTCGGCACGATCCTCCGGCCGCCGTTCCTGCTCGTCACGGTCCTGTTCGCCCTGACCACCGTGGTGACGCTGATGGCTTGGTACGGCCTCGGCACGTGGCTGCCGAACCTCATGGAGATCGCGGGCTACGACCTCGGCTCCTCGCTCATGTTCGCCCTCGCCCTCAACCTCGGCGCGGTAGCCGGCTCGGTGGTGACCGCGTGGGCGGGCGACCGGTTCGGGACCGTCCCCACCGGTGTGGTCGCCGCCGGCCTGGCGGGCGTCTCGCTCCTGCTCCTCGTCACCCAGCCGCCGGTCGGAGCCGTCTACCTGATCCTCGTCCTGGCGGGCGTCGGCACGCACGGCACGCAGGCCCTCATCATCGCCGCCATCGCCACCTACTACCCCGCCAACCTGCGCGGGACGGCCCTCGGCTTCGGGCTCGGCATGGGCCGCGTCGGCGCCGTGGCCGCCCCGCAGGTCGGCGGGCTGCTCCTCGCCGCGGGGCTCGGCGTGGGCTCGAACTTCGTCCTGTTCGGTGCCTGCGCCGTGCTCTCCGCACTCCTGCTCACCGCCATCTGGCGCCGTTTCGGCGTCACGCACGACGCGGACGCGCGCACCGCAACGCCGACGGCTCAGTGACCGAGCAGGCTGGCCGGTCTCGCACACCGGCCAGCCCTCAGGACCGCGGGCCGTCGCGGCGCCGGGCGCCCCGACAGAGCGGCCGGTGCGAACGACAGCCCGCAAGCCGCGATCGGCAGCGCACACGGCAGCTCGACCGGACTGGAAGCAGGAGACGACCGGCCATCTGCCCGAACGTGCTCAGTGCACCATGCAGCTCGGCCCGAGCAGCGCCTTGAGGTCACCGAACAGCGCCGAGCTCGGCGCCACCCGCAGGTTGTCCGCAAGCTTCATGACAGTGGCGCGGCCGGGGCTGGTCAGGCGCAGCCGGACCTCCGACGAGCCCGGGTGGTTGGCCAGGACGACCCGGAGCTGCTCCACCACGGGCCCGGTGCACCGGTTCGCGGCGACGGTCAGGCTCACTGGCCCGTCCTCGGCGTCGGAGACGTCGGGGAGCGTCATCTCCTGGGCGTAGATGGTCGGGATGTCGTCGCGCCGGTTGAGCCGGCCGCGGACCGTCACAATGGTGTCCTCCGCCAGCGCGGTGGAGACAGTGGCGAAGGTCTGCGGGAAGAACAGCACCTCGATGGAACCGGTCATGTCCTCGACGGTCGCGATGGCCCACGGGTTGCCGTTCTTGGTCATCTTCCGCTGCAGCGAGGTCACCAGGCCGGCGATGTGCACGCTCGAGCCGTCCGGCCGTGCGTCGTCCTCCAGCAACGACGCGACCTGGGTGTCCGCCGCCCGCTGCAGCACGTGCTCCAGGCCGGCGAGCGGGTGGTCGGAGACGTACAGCCCCAGCATCTGCCGCTCGAACGCGAGCTTCTGCTTCTTGTCCCACTCGGGCAGGTCCGGGATCTCCACGCTGAACCCCGCCCCGGCCCCGCCGTCGTCCCCGCCGAGGGCCGCGAAGAGGTCGAACTGGCCCACGGCCTCGTTGCGCTTGACGTCGACGACGGCGTCGACGGCCTCCTCGTGCCGCGCCACCAGCGCGCGCCGGGTGTGCCCGAGCGTGTCGAACGCGCCTGCCTTGACGAGCGACTCGATGGTGCGCTTGTTGCAGACGACGACCGGGACCTTGTCGAGGAAGTCGTTGAACGAGGTGAACGCGCCCCTCTCCTCGCGGGTGTCGAGGATCGCCTGCACCACGTTGGCGCCGACGTTGCGGATACCGGCCAGGCCGAAGCGGATCTCGTTGCCCACGGGGGTGAAGTTGGCCGCGGAGGTGTTGACGTCCGGCGGCAGGACCGTGATGCCCATGTGGCGGCACTCGGCGAGGTACATGCCGAGCTTGTCCTTGTTGTCCTGCGTCGAGGTGAGCAGCGCCGCCATGTACTCGACCGGGTAGTTGGCCTTGAGGTACGCGGTCCAGAACGAGACGACGCCGTAGGCGGCCGAGTGCGCCTTGTTGAAGGCGTAGTCGGAGAAGGGCAGCAGGATGTCCCAGAGCGTCTTGACGGCTTCCTTGGAGTAGCCGCGCTCGAGCATGCCAGCCTCGAAGCCGGCGTACTGCTTGTCCAGCTCCGACTTCTTCTTCTTGCCCATCGCGCGGCGCAGCAGGTCGGCCTGGCCGAGCGTGAAGCCCGCCACCTTCTGCGCGATGGCCATGACCTGCTCCTGGTAGACGATCAGGCCGTAGGTCGTGCCCAGGATGTCCTTGAGCGGCTCCTCGAGCTCGGGGTGGATCGGCTCGATCTTCTGCTGGCCGTTCTTGCGCAGCGCGTAGTTCGTGTGGGAGTTCGCACCCATCGGGCCCGGGCGGTACAGGGCGCCGACGGCGGAGATGTCCTCGAAGTTGTCGGGGCGCATGAGTCGCAGCAGCGTCCGCATGCCGCCGCCGTCGAGCTGGAACACGCCGAGCGTCTCGCCGCGTGCGAGCAGGTCGTACGTCTTGGGGTCGTCGAGCCCCAGCCGCTCGAGGTCGACCGGGTCCTTGTCGTTGGCGACGATGTTGTCGAGCGCGTCGCCGATGACGGTGAGGTTGCGCAGGCCCAGGAAGTCCATCTTCAGCAGGCCGAGGCCCTCGCAGGTCGGGTAGTCGAACTGCGTGATGATGGCGCCGTCCTGAGGGCGGCGCATGATCGGGATGATGTCGATCAGCGGGTGCGAGGACATGATGACGGCGCAGGCGTGCACGCCCCACTGCCGCTTGATGCCCTCCAGGCCCTGCGCCGTCGCGACGATCTTCTGCGCCTCAGGGTCGGCGTTGTAGACCTGGCGGAACTCCTCCGCCTCGGCGTACCGCTTGTCGCTGGGGTCGAAGATCCCGTGCAGGGTGATGTCCTTGCCCATCACCGACGGCGGCATCGCCTTGGTGAGCTTCTCCCCCATCGCGTAGGGGTAGCCCAGCACGCGGGAGGAGTCCTTCAGCGCCTGCTTGGCCTTGATGGTGCCGTAGGTGACCACCTGCGCCACGCGGTCGTCGCCGTACTTCTTGGTGACGTAGTCGATGACCTCCCCGCGCCGGCGCTCGTCGAAGTCGACGTCGAAGTCGGGCATGGACACACGGTCCGGGTTCAGGAACCGCTCGAAGATCAGGCCGTGGGCGAGCGGGTTGAGGTCGGTGATGCGCATCGCGTAGGCCACCATCGACCCGGCCCCGGAGCCACGGCCCGGGCCCACACGGATACCCCTCGACTTGGCCCACTTGATGTAGTCGGCGACGACGAGGAAGTACCCCGGGAAGCCCATCTGGGTGATGATGCCGACCTCGTACTCGGCCTGCTTGCGCACGTCGTCCGGGATGCCGTCCGGGAACCGGTAGTGCAGCCCGGCCTCGACCTCCTTGACGAACCAGGAGTGCTCGTCCTCCCCCGGCGGGACGTCGAAGCGCGGCATGTAGTTCGCGCCGTCGTTGGTGGTGCGGAACGAGACGTCGCACTGCTCGGCGACCAGGAGGGTGTTGTCGCACGCCTCGGGGTAGTCCCGCCAGACCTCGCGCATCTCGGCGCCGGATCGGACGTAGTACGTGTCGCCGGTGAACTTGAACCGGTTGGGGTCGGCGAGGACCGAGCCGGAGTTGATGCACAGCAACGCGTCGTGCGTGGTGGCGTCCTCGGCCTTGACGTAGTGGGAGTCGTTCGTCGCCAGCAGCGGCGCGCCGATGTCCTTGGACAGCCGCAGCAGGTCCGGGATCACCCGGGACTCGAGGTCGAGACCGTGCTGCATCAGCTCGACGTAGTAGTTCTCCTTGCCGAAGATGTCCTGGAACTCCCCGGCCGCCCGGCGGGCCTCCTCGTACTGGCCCAGACGGATGCGCGTCTGCACCTCGCCGGAGGGGCAGCCGGTGGTGGCGATGAGCCCCTTCCCGTAGGTGGTGAGCAGCTCGCGGTCCATGCGCGGGGCCTTGCCCATCTGCCCGTCCAGCGAGGCGAGGGAGGCCATGCGGAAGAGGTTGTGCATGCCCTCGGTGGTGCGCGCGAGCATCGTCATGTGCGTGTAGGAGCCGCGGGCCGAGACGTCGTCGTCGGCCTGGGACTCGTCGCCCCAGCGCACGCGGGTCTTGTCCGCCCGGGCGGTGCCCGGGGTGAGGTACGCCTCGACTCCGATGATGGGCTTCACGCCGGCGCTGCGGGCCCTGGCCCAGAAGTCGTACGCGCCGAACATGTAGCCGTGGTCGGTCATGGCGATGGCCTTCTGACCGAGCCGGTTCACCTCGGCGAACAGCGGGTCCAGCTTGGCGGCGCCGTCGAGCATCGAGTACTCGGTATGCACGTGGAGGTGGACGAAATCTTCAGATCCTCCGGCTGCCATGCGGGTCAGTCTAGGTGGCCCCGCAGACACTCCCGGGACGCCCCGCGCGTGTCCCGAGCGGCACACGCCACACGGGCGCGGCTGTCGGTCGGGCCCGGCGGCGGGCGTCTCAGGAGCTGATGCGGTGCGCCATGTCCCGGTGCCAGATGCCGGCGTCGAGGTAGCGCCGCCCGTCGAGAAGCTCGTAGCCGAGCCGCCGGTAGAACCCCGTCGCATGCTCCTGGGCGGAGAGGACCACCGTGACCGCCAGGGCCTCGTCCCCGGCTCCCGGCCGGCTCGCCGCCACCCCGTGCTCGGCGAGCGCGAGGCCCTCGAGGGCGACGACGAGCCGGGCGCCCACGCCGCGGCCGCGCGCGGCCGCCCGCACCGCCAGTCGGCCGAGATGGACCTCGCCGGCGTGTGCCGGGTCCGTGAGGAGGCGGCCGGTGCCGAGCACCGCGCCCGTGGCGGTGTCGACGGCGAGGACGTGCGTGGTCGTCTCCGCGGTGTCGAGGTCGTCGACCTCCTCCTCGGCGGGCACGTGCTGCTCGTCGACGAAGACCTCCATCCGCACGGCCCAGGCCTGCTCGAGCTGTTCGCGGCGCGTCACCCGGACGACGGCGAGCCCTCCGGCGCCGTCGCCGACCGGCCCGCCGTCAAGGTCCTCGGCCCATCCCGCGACGCCGTGTGTCCGCGCCATCAGCGGCCCCCGTCCCGCATCGTCTCGAGCGCCGCCGCGAGGTCCTCGGGGTAGGGGCTCGTCACCTGGATCCACTGACCCGTGGTGGGGTGCTCGAACCCGAGGCGGACCGCGTGCAACCACTGCCGGGACAGGCTCAGGCGGGCGGCGAGCCTGGGGTCCGCGCCGTAGGTGACGTCGCCGACGCAGGGGTGCCGCACCGCCGCCATGTGCGCGCGGATCTGGTGGGTACGGCCAGTCTCCAGGTGGATCTCGAGCAGTGACGCGCCGGGCATGGCCTCGACGGTCTCGTAGTGCGTGACCGACTCCTTGCCGCCGGCGACGACCGCCATCTTGTAGTCCAGGCTCGGGTGGCGGCCGATCGGCGCGTCGATGGTTCCCGCGGAGGGGTCCGGGTGCCCCTGGACGAGCGCGTGATAGACCTTCTCCACCGTGCGCTCCTTGAACGCGCGCTTGAGCGCGGTGTAGGCGCGCTCGGAGCGGGCGACCACCATCAGCCCGGAGGTGCCGACGTCGAGCCGATGCACGATCCCCTGCCGCTCGGCCGCCCCCGACGTGGAGATGCGGTGCCCCGCCGCGGCAAGCGCGCCGATGACGGTCGGGCCGTCCCAGCCGGGGCTCGGATGGGCCGCCACGCCGACGGGCTTGTCGACGACCACCACGTCGTCGTCCTCGTACCGGATCTCCATGCCCTCCACGGGCACGGGGACCGGCTCGGCGGCGGGCACGGCGTCGGGCAGCGTGACCTCCAGCCAGCCGTCGGCGACCAGCCGGTCGGACTTGCCGAGCGTGCGCCCGTCGAGCGTCACGTGGCCGCCGGTCGCCAGCTCCGCGGCGCGGCTCCGGGACAGCCCGAGCAGCCGTGCCAGGGCGGCGTCGACCCGCTCGCCCACCAGTCCGTCCGGCACCGGGAGCGAACGGACCTCAGGCATCCCGCTCCTCCCCCGCGCCGACCGTCCCGGCCGCGCCGGTGGTCTCGGACGCGCCGGCCGCCACGGGCGCGCCAGCGGTCTCGGACGCGCCGGCCGCCGCGGCCGCACCAGCGGTCTCGGACGCGCCGGCCGCCACGACCTCCCCCGCGAGCGTGCCGTCGACCTCGCGTCCGCGCAGCGCCAGGATGCCGATGAGCACCGCCGCCCCCACGATCGCGATGTCCGCGACGTTCCCGACGAAGTACCCGCCGTAGTTGATGAAGTCGACAACGTGCCCGACGGCGAAGCCGGGCTCACGGAAGAGCCGGTCGTAGAGGTTGCCGAGCAGGCCGCCCAGCAGCAGACCGAGCGCGGCCGCCCACCCGACCGATCCCAGCCGGCGCGCCACCCGCAGGATCACGACGAGCACCACGAGCGAGATGAGCGTGAAGATCCAGGTCATGCCGGTGGCGAAGGAGAACGCCGCGCCCGGGTTGTAGATCAGCTGGAGGCCGAGGAGGTCGCCCAGCAACGGCGTCACGACGCCGGGCTCGAGCCGCTCCTCGGCGAGGAGCTTCGTGACCTGGTCGACGACGGCGACGACCGCCGTCAGGCCGAGCAGGAGCCCGACGAGGCGGCGCCGCCGCCGCGCGTCCGCGGGAACCCGGACGGGGGCGTCCGTGGGGGTCGCGACCTCGGCGTCGCCCTGGCCGGCCGGGGCGGGGACGCCGCCGTCGGCCGCCGCGGCGCCGGCACCGCCGTCCTCCTGCGGGCCCCCCGGGCGCGGGCGGTCGGCCGTGGGGTCAGTTTCCGGGTGCTGCACGGCCGGTGCGGCCCTGAGGTGCTCGTCGTCCATCCCGAGAAGTCTCGCACGTACGACGACGGCGACGGCCCCGGGGGGTCGTCGCCGTCGTGTCGGTGCTGGGCTCAGATGGCCTCGGCCTTGGCACCGCCCTCGACGTTCGCCAGCAGCGACTCGAGGTAGCTCTTGAGGCGGGTGCGGTAGTCGCGCTCGAAGGTGCGCAGCTCGTCGATCTTGCGCTCCAGGAGGGACCGCTCCTGCTCGAGCTGGGTCAGGGTCCGGTTGTGCTGGTCCTCGGCCTCCTTGACGATCCGCTGCCCCTCGGCCTGCGCCTCGGCGATGATGCGGTCGCCCTCCTCCTTGCCGTTGCGCACGTACTCGTCGTGCAGGCGCTGGGCCAGGGCGAGCATGCCGGTGGCCGACTCGGGCTCGGAGGTGCCGCCCTGGGCGGGGGCGGCGTACGCGGGCTGGGCCGGCGCGGGCTGCTGCTTCGGCGCCTCGACGACGGGCTCGGGCTCGGCGGCGGCGCGGGCCTCGGCGCCTTCGCCGCGGCTCAGCTCGGCGACGCGACGCTCAGCGGCGGCCAGCTTGGCCTTGAGCTCCTCGTTCTCGCCGGTCACCACGCGCAACGTGTTGACCACCTCGTCGAGGAAGTCGTCGACCTCGTCCTGGTCGTAGCCCTCACGGAACTTCGTGGGCTGGAACTTCTTGTTGAGGACGTCGTCTGCCGTGAGCAGCGCCATAGTCGTCACCTCGGTGTCGTGTCGTTCGGTCATGAGCCTTCGATGCCGCTGCTCACGGGTGCAACCGTAGCGGACCTTCGAAGGGGGGTGCCGGGACTGACACTAGTCGTCACTCCAGTCACAGAGAAAACGCGAGCATGCGGATGAGCGTCCTGGCGATCAGGACGCCGAGGAACAGCACCATGAAGGCCAGGTCGATCGCGACCGGGCCGATGCGCAGCGGCGGGATGAGACGCCGGAGGTAGCGCAGCGGCGGGTCGGTCAGGCCGTAGAGGAAGTTCGCGAGCACGAGGACGACGCCCGTGGGGCGCCAGCTCCGGGCGAACACCTGGATCCAGTCGATCACGAGCCGTCCGATGAGGACGTACACGTAGAGCAGCAGGATCCAGTCGACGATGCCGAGGATGAGGCTCAAGTCTCAGCTCTGGTTGAAGAGGCGGCCGGGGATGCGGTCGCCGTCGGGGCGGTTGGAGTCCACCTCGACGGTGGCCGGAGAGAGCAGGAACACGCGGTTGGTGACCCGCTCGATGGCGCCGTGCAGGCCGAAGACGAGCCCGGCGGAGAAGTCCACCATGCGCTTGGCCTCCGACTCGCTCATGCCTGTGAGGTTCATGATCACCGGGGTGCCGTCGCGGAACGCCTCGCCGATGACCCGGGCCTCGTTGTAGGTCGCGGGGTGCACGGTCACGATGCGGCGAAGGTCCTCCACGGCGGCGGGCTCCTCGGTGTGAAAGGCGGCCACGCGCGAGATCGGCGTGACCTCGGCGGTGTGCTCGACCCGCTCGCGGGGCTCGGGCCGCTCCGGCCTGGAGTCCTCGTCGGCCGGACCCTCGGGCGCGTCGTCGTAGAGCTCGTCGTCCGGCTCCGCCAGGGACAGGTACTCCATCATCTTGCGCATGGTTCCGGCCATCGCTGCTCCTCGTTGCTCATCCGCCGGCCGGGCGCGTGCTCACGCAGGCCGCTGTGCCCGACGCTAGACCAGGCCGAGGTGACGTCTGAGCACGTCGGGCGGCGTGTCGCAGCCTACCCGGCCCCGTCGGCGCCCGATAGGGCGCGGAGCAGGCGCCTGCGAGAAGCCCGTCAGTCGCTCGTGCGCCGAGCCCGCCAGACGCGTCGACCGTGCCCGTCAGGCGCCGGCCGCGACCACGCCCGCGAAGCGTCCGGTCGGGGCCCCGCCGGCACGGCGGTAGGAGTAGAACCTCTCGTCCTCGGCCGCGCACACGGCGACGTGGTGCACCCGCCGCACGCCCGCGGCCGCGAGCCGCGCGAGCACCCCCGCGGGCAGGTCCAGCGACGGCGTCCCCCACGACGTCGTCGCCGCCGTGCCGGGCACCACGGCGTCGACCTCGTCGCGCAGCGCCGCCGGTACCTCGTAGCAGCGCCCGCAGATGCTCGGTCCCACGGCGGCGTACAGCTCCGCGGCGGGCGCGCCGCGCTCCGCCATGACGGCCAGCGCGGCCTCCAGGACGCCGCGCACCAGCCCCTGCCGCCCCACGTGCACGGCGGCGACGACGGCGCCGCGCGGGTCCGCGAGCAGGACCGGCACGCAGTCGGCGACCAGCACGCCGACGCCGGGGGCCGCACCGGAGCCGGTGGCCGCGCCGGGCACGGCGACCAGCGCGTCGCACTCCCCTGTCGCGTCCGTCGCCCGGTCCACGACGCGGACGGCGTTGCCGTGGACCTGGTCCATCCAGGCCACCGGCGCGCCGAGGGCGGCGTCCACCCGCCGGCGGTTCTCCCGGACGGCCGCGCGCTCGTCCCCCACGTGCAGCGCCAGGTCCAGCCCGCCGGTCCCGCCGGGCCCCGCGTAGGGCCCCGCGGAGACGCCCCCGGCGCGCGTGGTGAACCCACCACGCGCGCCGGGGCCGAGCTCGGCCGGCAGGAGCCCCACGGCGGGTACGCCCGCGCCTGCCGTCACTTCAGGAAGTCGGGGATGTCCAGGTCCTCGTCGCGGCGCGAGCGCGGGGGCTCCTCGTCGAAGATGCGGGGAACCTCGAAGGCGCGCTGGCGCTGCTCGCCGTCCTCGTCGATGAAGGCCGGCACCTGGTTCCCGGCCGGGGCCAGGACCGGCTCGGCCACCGGGGCCGGCGGGGCCGGGGTGGCGGGCGCCCGGTGCGCCGGCTCGGCGGCCTCGGGGGACGGCACGCTCGGCACGACCGGGGCGGGCACCGTGGGCGGCGCTGTCACCTGCGGGCGGGCGCCGAGCTTCGCGGTGGAGCCGGATGGGCCGCTGCCCTCGTCGAAGCCCGCGGCGATGACGGTCACGCGGACCTCGTCGCCCAGGGCGTCGTCGATCACCGCACCGAAGATGATGTTCGCCTCGGGGTGCGCGGCCTCCTGGACCAGGCGCGCCGCCTCGTGGATCTCGAACAGGCCCAGGTCGGAGCCGCCCTGGATCGACAGCAGCACGCCGTGGGCGCCGTCGATGCTCGCCTCGAGAAGCGGGGAGGAGATCGCCAGCTCGGACGCCTGAACGGCGCGGTCCTCGCCGCGGGCGGAGCCGATGCCCATGAGGGCGCTGCCCGCGCCCTGCATGACGGACTTGACGTCGGCGAAGTCGAGGTTGATCAGCCCCGGGGTGGTGATGAGGTCGGTGATGCCCTGGACACCGGAGACGAGCACCTGGTCGGCGGACTTGAAGGCGTCGAGCACCGAGACGTTGCGGTCGCTGATCGACAGCAGCCGGTCGTTGGGGACGATGATGAGGGTGTCGACCTCGGCGCGCAGCGCCTCGATCCCGGACTCGGCCTGGACGCCACGCCGCCGGCCCTCGAAGGTGAACGGCCGGGTCACCACGCCGATGGTCAGGGCGCTGAGCGACCGGGCGATGCGGGCCACCACCGGGGCGCCGCCGGTGCCCGTGCCGCCGCCCTCGCCGGCGGTCACGAAGACCATGTCGGCCCCGCGCAGGACCTCCTCGATCTCCTCGGCGTGGTCCTCGGCGGCCTTCTTCCCCACCTCCGGGTCCGCGCCGGCGCCGAGGCCGCGCGTCAGCTCACGGCCGACGTCGAGCTTGACGTCCGCGTCGGACATGAGGAGGGCCTGGGCGTCGGTGTTGACGGCGATGAACTCCACGCCCTTGAGACCGACCTCGATCATCCGGTTGACGGCGTTCACGCCGCCACCGCCGATGCCCACCACCTTGATCACTGCCAGGTAGTTCTGCGGTGCCGCCACGTCGGTCCCTCTCGTCGTCATCCTCGCCCAACCCTAAACCTTTACCTGAGGGTTAGACTTATGTCATATTGCTCCCGTACAGGGACGCTAGGTCCCGCGACGGGGCGGGGCAATCACCGCGCCAGGTGTGTCGCAGGTGAATCGCTGTGTCGGTTCTCGCACACGCCGCGCGCCGGTCATGCGGTGGTCGGCGAGCGGGGCACGGTCACGTCGTAGACGCCCGCCGGCTGCTGCCGCAGCACCCGCAGCACCTCGGTCTTGAGCTCGTTGTCCTTGGCGCTCCCCCACCGCACCGTGGCGCCGTCCGCCAGCGTGAAGGTGACGTGCGCCGGGCCGCTGGCGCCCGCCTGCGCCACCTGCCCGAGCAGGTCCTCCGGCAGCGCGCCGAGCACGGTGAGGACGGCCTCCAGCGCCGGCCCGGTCTCCTCGCTCGCCCCGAGCGGCACGGTGACCTCGGGCAGTCCCTCGGGCACCTCGGGGACGGTCATGACCTGCACGCCCTCGCCGTCGAGGAGCGCCCAGCCGCCGTCGGCCGGGGCGGCGGCGACCGGCACCCGGGCGACGATGTCGACGCTGAGGCCGTTCGGCCACGCCCGCGACACCTGCGCCTCCTTGACGGCGGCGAGGCCCGAGACCTGCTCGGCGAGCCCGGCGGTGCTCACCCGCAGCAGCGGGGTGCCCACGGCCGGCTCGACCAGCGTGCGCACCGCCGCCTCGTCCACCGTGGTGCCCTCGACGCGGACGTCGATCCCGTCCGCCTCGAGCGCCAGCCAGGGGGAGGCGAGCAGCACCCACGCGAGGAAGCCCAGCACCGCCACCACGCCCGCCGCGACGGCGACGCGGACGAGGACGAGCCGGCGTGCGGCGGCGTCGCGCTCGGCCATGCGCGCGGTCAGCCCCGTGCTGACGCTGGAGCGTCCGCGGCGCGTGGCGGTCCGGATCGGGCCCGCGTCGACGCGCCGGGCGGCCTCCCCCGCTGCTCCGCCGCCCGGGCGCGTCACGGCGCCGGAGCGGGTCGCCACCGTGCCCGCGGACGTGGTGACGCCGGTCTCCTGCCCTGCCGCGCTCGTGCCGGAAGGCGCGTTGCCGGCGGGCTTCCTGCCGGCCGCGCTCGTGGCGACGCGCGTGGAGCTTGCGGGCTTCCCGCCCGAGGCGGAGGCGTTCCTCCCCGGGCCGTCGGCGGGCCGGGCCCCGGCGGCCGGCTCCGCGCCCCTGGCGGGCTGGCGCCCGCCGGTGTCGCCCTGGCCGGGCCGGGCCCGACCCCGGGCCGGGCCCTGCCCGCGCGGCGGCCGCGGCGGCGCGGCGGCAGCCCGCTCGGCCGGCTGCCCGGCCGCGGGGCGGCGGGGCGGGCGGGGTGCCGCGGGCGGTCTCATCCGCGGCCCTCGAGGTCGGCGAGGATCACCGGGCCCAGCTCCGTGACGTCGCCCGCGCCCACGGTCAGCACCAGGTCGCCGGGCCTTGCCGCGGCCGCGACCTCGTGGGCAGCCTCGCGGCGGTCCGCGACGTACCGCGCCCGGGCGCCCGCGCCCTGGCGGCCCATCGCGTCGGTGATGAGAGACCCGTCCACGCCCGGCACCGGGTCCTCACGGGCGGCGTAGACGTCCGTGACGACGACCTCGTCGGCCAGCGCCAGCGCCCGGGCGAACGCCTCGGCGAAGTTCTGGGTGCGTGAGTACAGGTGCGGCTGGAAGAGCGTGAGCACCCGGCCCTCCCCCGCCGCCAGCCGCGCGGTGCGCAGCGTGGCCGCGATCTCGGTCGGGTGGTGCGCGTAGTCGTCGACCACCCGCACCCCGGCCGCGGCACCCTTGTCCTCGAACCGCCGACCGGTGCCGGTGAACGCGGCCAGGGCCCGGGCCATCGCCTCCGGCCCCACCCCGAGCTCCACGCCGGCGCACCAGGCGGCGGTGGCGTTCAGGAGCATGTGGGCCCCGCCGACCGAGACCGCCAGCGGCACGTCCCCGCCCGCCCCGCCGCGCAGCACCGCCCGTGAGCCGCCCGGGACCAGCTCGGTGCCCGTCACCCGCACGTGCGCGGCGCCGGGCGCCCCGCCCTGGCCCGTGCCGTACGTGATCACCCGGGTGCCGCGCCCCGCGGCGTGCTCGGCCAGGGCCAGCGCGCCCGGGTCGTCCGCGCAGGCGACGAGCAGCCCGCCCGGCACGAGCCGGCCGGTGAAGTCCTCGAAGGCCCGGCGGAACGCGGCCTCGGAGCCGTAGTGGTCCAGGTGGTCCGGCTCGATGTTGGTCACCACGGCCACCCTGGGCGCGTAGTTCAGGAACGACCCGTCGGACTCGTCGGCCTCCGCGACGAAGGCCCGTCCCTCGCCCAGGTGGGCGCCGGTGCCCAGGGCCAGCACCGTGCCGCCGATGGCGTAGGACGGGTCCTGGCCGGCCTCCCGCAGGGCGACGGCGAGCATCGCCGACGTGGACGTCTTGCCGTGCGCGCCCGCCACCGCGACGAAGTCCCGTCCCTGCGCGGCCAGGGCCAGCGCCTCGGAGCGGTGCAGCACGCGCAGGCCGCGGGCCCGCGCCGCGGCGAGCTCGGGGTTGGTCTCGCGCACGGCCGTCGAGACCACCACCGACGCGCCGTCCGGCACGTGCGCGGCGTCGTGGCCGACGAAGGTGCGCACGCCCAGGCCGCGCAGCCGCCGCAGCGCCGGGGAGTCGCGCTGGTCGGAGCCGGAGACCTCGTGCCCGCGGGCGGCGAGCAGCTCGGCGACGGCCGACATGCCGGCCCCGCCGACGCCCACCAGGTGAAAGCGCTCAGTCACGCCGCGCCCCCGTCGCGGCCGCCTCGGCGACCAGCTCGGCGAGGTGCGCGGCGCCGTCGCGGGGGCCCGCCCCGGCCGCCGCCGCACCCATGCGGGCGAGCGCGCCGCCGTCGGCCAGCAGCGCGGTGACGCGGGAGCGCACCCACGCGCCGTCCAGGTCGGCGTCGTCGACGAGCACGCCGCCGCCGGCGGCGACGACGTCCGCCGCGTTGAGCCGCTGCTCGCCGTTGCCCACGGGCAGCGGGACGTAGACGGCCGGCAGGCCCAGCGCGGCGAGCTCGCTGACGGTGCCCGCTCCGGAGCGGCACAGGACCAGGTCGGCGCAGGCGTAGGCGAGCTCCATCGCGCTGAGGTAGTCGCGCACGTGGTAGCGGCTCGCGACGTCGGGCTCCCCTTCGGCCGCGGCGGCGACGGCGGCGCGCACGGGCGCGTCCTTGCCGCGCCCGGTCAGGTGGAGCACCTGGGCGCCGGTCGCCACCAGCTCGGCGGCGGCCGCGGGCACGGCCTCGTTGAGCCGCTGGGCGCCGAGGGAGCCGCCGGTGACCAGCAGGGTGCGGCGCCGCGGGTCGAGGCCGAGCTCGGCGGCGGCGCGGGCGCGGCGGGAGGCGGCGCCCTCCGCCGTCGCGCGGTCCGTGACGAGCGCGGCGACGGCGGCGCGCAGCGGCAGCCCGGTGACCTCGGTCCGCCCGCGTGGGGCGCGCAGCGGGGTGGACGGGAAGGTCAGGGCGACCGTGGCGGCCCACCGGGCGCCGAGCCGGTTGGCCAGGCCGGGGCGGGCGTTCTGCTCGTGGATCACCACGGGGACCCCCAGCCGCCTTGCGGCGAGGTAGGCGGGCGTGGCGACGTAGCCGCCGAACCCCACCACGACCTGGGCGCCGGAGGAGGTGATCGCCTCGGCGGCGGCGCGGACGGCGCCGAGGAGGTTGCCGGGCAGGCGCAGCAGCTCCGGGGAGGGGCGGCGCGGCAGGGCGGCGCGGGGCACGATCCGCAGCGGGTAGCCGGCCTCGGGCACGAGGGTGTGCTCGAGCCCGGCCGCGGTGCCCAGCACGGTCACGTCGGCGCCGCCGGGCCGTGCGACCAGCGCGGCAGCCGTCGCCAGCAGCGGGTTGACGTGGCCGGCGGACCCGCCGCCGGCCAGCAGCACGCCCAGGTCAGCCACGGCGCCCCACCCCCACGACGGCGAGCGAGCGGCGCACCACGCCGCGCCGGGAGGCCAGGGCCTTCGCGGCGCCCGGCTCGCTGCGGGCGAAGGCGAGGACGACGCCGATGGCGATGAGCGTGGAGATCATCGCCGAGCCGCCGGCGGAGACCAGCGGCAGCGGCACGCCGATGACGGGCAGCACGCCGATGACCACGCCGATGTTGACCAGCGCCTGGCTGAGGATCCACGTCGCGATGGCGGCGGTGGTGATCTGCGCGAAGGGGTCGCGGTGGCGCCGCACCACCCGGAACATCCCCACGGCGAGCACCGCGAACAGCAGCAGCACCAGCAGGGTGCCGAGCAGCCCCAGCTCCTCGCCGAGGATCGCGAAGATGAAGTCGTTGTGGGCCTCGGGCAGGTAGGACCACTTCTCCCGGGAGGCGCCCAGCCCGACGCCGGAGACGCCGCCGGTGCCCAGGCCCCACAGCCCGTGCATGGTCTGGAAGCCGGCACCGGAGGGGTCCGCCTCGGTCAGGCCGAGGAAGGACAGCACGCGGGTCATGCGGCTGGGGGACGACGCGACGAGGAAGGCGACGGCGCCCAGGCCCACGACGCCGGCCGCGCCGAACCACCGCAGCGGCAGCCCGGCGACGAAGTACGCCCCGGCCACCAGGGCCGCCAGGATGATGACGGTGCCCATGTCGTGCCCGCCGAGGACGAGCAGGATCGCCGCGCCGGCGCCGACGCCGCCGGGGAGCACGACGTGCTTCCAGTCCGCCAGCAGCCGGCCCTTGCGGGCCAGGACGAGACCGAGCCACAGCGCCAGCCCCAGCTTGAGGAACTCCGAGGGCTGGACCGTCTGGCCGATGCCGGGCACGTAGATCCAGTTGACGTTGCCGCCCTGGCCTCGGGCGAGCGGGGTGAAGATCAGCAGCTGCAGGCCGATGGTCCCGACGAAGGTCGGCCACGCCAGGCGCCGGTACCACTCGACCGGGACCCGCGAGGCCGCCAGGCCGAGCGGCAGGCCCACCAGGACGAACTTCAGCTGGCCGAAGAACTCGGCGTAGGGGTTGCCGTCGTTGTCGCGGATCGACTCGATGGTCGAGGCCGACAGGATCATGACCACGCCGATGGCGAGCAGCAGCAGGGCCGACCCGCCCACCAGGAAGTAGCTCAGCGCCGCCGGCTCGCGCCGCTCGGCGGCCGCGGCGCGGGCGGCACCCGCGCCCCCGGCCTGGCGCGAGCCCAGCCGGGCCCCCCGGGCCGGCCGTGCGCCGCCGCGCGCACCCCCGCGGGGGCCGCGAACGCCGTCGAGCGTGGTCATCTGCCGCTTCTCCCAAGCTCGCGTGCCGCGCGGGCGAACGCCTCGCCCCTGGCGGCGTAGCTGCGGAACTGGTCCATCGACGCGCACGCAGGGGCCAGCAGCACGGTGTCGCCGGGTCGGGCGAGCCGGGCTGCCTCCGCGACGGCCGTCGGCATGACCCGATCATCGTCGGCGTCGACCTCGATCACGGGGACGTCGGCCGCGTGTCGCGCCAGCGCCGAGCGCAGCGGCTCCCGGTCCTTGCCGATGAGGACGGCCGCGCGCAGGTGCTCCCGCTGCGCGGCGACGAGGTCGTCGAACCGGGCGCCCTTGGCCAGGCCGCCGGCGATCCAGACGCACGTGCCCGCGGGCACGGCCCGCAGTGACGCGGCCGCGGCGTGGGCGTTGGTGGCCTTGGAGTCGTCGACGTAGGCCACGCCGTCCACCCGGGCCACGAGCTCGATGCGGTGCTCGCCGGCGGGGAAGGCGCGCAGGCCCTCGCGCACCTGCGCGGGGGCGACGCCGTGGGCGCGGGCCAGCGCGGCCGCGGCGAGCGCGTTGGCGACGACGTGGCCGGGGACCTCCCCGCCGGCGGGGGCGAGGTGGGCCAGGTCCTCCAGGGTCCCCAGCTCCAGCGCGGTGCGCTGCCGGTCGGGGCCGAAGGCTCGGTCGACGAGGAACTCCTCGACCAGGCCCAGCTGGCCGACGGCGGGCGTGGCGGTGGTGAAGCCGACGGCGCGGGCGCCCTCGACGACCTCGGCCTCCTCGACCATGCGGCGGGTCTGCGGGTCGGCCTCGTTGTAGACGCAGGCGACCTGGGTGCGCTCGTACACCCGTGCCTTGTCGGCCCGGTACCGCTCGTAGGAGCCGTGCCAGTCGATGTGGTCGGGCGCGACGTTGAGGCAGGCGCTGGCCTGCGGGGAGACCGTGCGGGTGGAGTGCAGCTGGAAGCTGGACAGCTCCACCGCGAGCACCTCGGGCGCGTCGGCGCCACGGCGGGTGGTGGCCGTGACGATCGGGGCGCCGACGTTGCCGACGGCCACCGCCCGCTCCCCCGCCGCGGTGAGGATGGAGGCGAGCATGCCGACCGTGGTGGTCTTGCCGTTGGTGCCGGTGAGCGTCAGCCAGGGCGCCCGGGTGCCGTCGGGGCGGGCCGCCTGCAGCCGCCAGGCGAGCTCCACCTCGCTCCACGTCGCGACGCCGGCCGCCGCGGCCCGGGTGTGCAGCGGGGAGACCGCCGGGATCCCCGGCGAGACGACGACGACGTCCGGCCGCCACCCGAGCACCTCCTCGGCGAGCCTCTCCGGGTCGGACGCGGCCCGCAGGTGCGTGGCGGCCGGGGCGGCGCCGGCGTCGCGGACGGCGTCCAGCGCGGCCTCGGCGGCGTCGAAGCCGGCGAGGGTCGCGCCGGTGCCGCCGAGCGCCTCGAGCGCGGCCCGGCCCGAGGTGCCCAGGCCGACGACCGCGACGCGGGCGCCGGCGAGATCGGTGGTGTCGGGCCGGCTCATAGCTGGGAGACCCACTCGGCGTAGAAGAGGCCGACGCCGCCGGCGACGAACAGCGCGGCGATGATCCAGAAGCGCACGACGATCGTCACCTCGCCCCACCCCTTCAGCTCGAAGTGGTGGTGCAGGGGGGCCATGCGGAACACCCGTCTGCCGGTCATCTTGAAGAAGCCGATCTGGATCACGTCGCTCATGACGATGATGACGAACAGGCCGCCGATGATCGCGGCGAGGACCTCGGTGCGGGTCAGGATCGACAGCCCGGCCAGCGCGCCGCCGAGGGCGAGCGAGCCGGTGTCACCCATGAAGATCCGCGCCGGGGAGGTGTTCCACCACAGGAAGCCGAAGCAGGCGCCGACGATGGCGGCGGTGACGATCGCCAGGTCGCGGGGATCGCGGACCTCGTAGCACGCCGCCAGGCCCTGGTCCGGGCCGGCGAGGTACTGGCAGGACTGGTTGGACTGCCAGATGGTGATCACCGTGTAGGCGCCGAAGACGAGCACCGACGCGCCGGTGGCCAGGCCGTCGAGCCCGTCGGTGAGGTTCACGGCGTTCGACCACGCGGTGATGAGGAAGTTCGCCCACAGCACGAACAGCACGAGGCCCAGCCCGGCACCGGCCCAGGCGAGGTCGATGCCGGTGTCCCGGATGAAGGAGATCTCGGTGGAGGCCGGGGTGCGGTGGTTCTCGTTGGGGAACTGCAGGGCCAGCACGGCCCAGGAGATCCCGATGAGCGCCTGCCCGACGATCTTGCTCCTGGGGTTGAGTCCGAGGGAGCGCTCCCTGGAGATCTTGATGTAGTCGTCCAGGAAGCCGATCAGGCCCAGGCCCACCATGAGGTAGAGCAGCAGCAGGCCCGAGGCGTTGGGCATGCGGCCGGTGGCGACGTTGGCGATCGCGTAGCCGAGCACCGTCGCGGCGATGATCACCACCCCGCCCATGGTGGGCGTGCCGCGCTTGGTGAAGTGCGCGGTGGGGCCGTCCTCGCGGATGAACTGGCCGTAGTTCTTCTTCACCAGCAGACGGATGAACAGCGGGGTGCCGAGCAGTGCGAGCACGAGCGCGACGGCGCCCGCGATGAGGACCGCCATCATGAGGGCATCACCCGGCCCCAGGTCTCGACCGGCGCGCCCGGTGCGGCGGCCGCGTCGCCCTGTGCGGCGGGCGCGGGCTCCGTCGCGGTGGGCGCGGACTGCCCCGGACCCGCCGGCGCGACCACGGTCGCGGCCTCGGCGACGAGGGAGTCGGCCAGGCGCCAGATGCCCGAGCCGTTCGAGCCCTTGAGCAGCACCACGTCACCGGGCCGCAGCGACTCGGCCAGGTAGGCGCGGGCGGCGTCGACGTCGGCGACCTCGACGACCTGCGCCCGCCGGGGCGGCGGGGCGCCGGCGGCGGCTCTCCCGGCGGGCGTCTCGGTCCCGGCGGCGGCGCGCGCGCCGGCGGCCAGCGGGGCGGCGCCCCGCCCGACCGTCACCAGCAGGTCGACGCCGGCGCCCACGGCATCCGCGCCCACCGCGGTGTGCTCGGCGGCGGAGTCCGCGCCGAGCTCGAGCATCTCGCCCAGGACGGCGACGCGGCGTCGCGCCGCGGAGCCGGCCGGGCCGGCCTCGCTGAGCGTGGCCAGCGCGCGCAGCCCGGCGCGCATGGAGTCGGGGTTGGCGTTGTAGGAGTCGTCGATGAGGCGGACGTCGCCCAGGTCTCGCACGTCCATCCGGTGCGGGCTGGCCGCGCCGGCGGTGGCGAGGGCGGCCGCGACGTCCTCGAGGGCGAGCCCCAGGTCCAGCGCCACGGCGGCGGCGGCCAGCGCGTTGCCGACGTGGTGCTCCCCCACCAGGGCCAGCCGCACCGGGGCGCTGCCGGCGGGCGCGGTGAGGGTGAAGGCGGCCCGGCCGGCGTCGTCGAGCGTCACGTCCGTGGCGCGCACGTCCGCGCCGGCGGAGCGGCCGAACGTCAGCACGCGGGCCGGGGCGAGGGCGGCCATGGGGGCCACGCGGGGGTCGTCGGCGTTGAGCACCGCGGTCCCGGTGGGCAGCAGGCCGGCCACGAGCTCCGACTTGGCGCGGGCGACGTTCTCGATGCCGCCGAACTCCCCGAGGTGGGCGCGGCCCACGGCCAGCACGACGGCCACGTCCGGCGGCGCCACGGAGGTGAGGTACTCGAGGTTGCCCACGCGGTCGGCGCCCATCTCCAGCACCAGCGTCCGGGTGGTCTCGCGGGCGCGCAGCACGGTGAGGGGCAGGCCGATCTCGTTGTTGAACGACCCGGGGGGGGCGATCCGCTCCCCGAGCGGCTCGAGCAGCCGGGCCAGCAGGTCCTTGGTGGTGGTCTTGCCGAAAGAGCCGGTCACGGCGACGACGCGCAGCGGGTCGCCCTCCGGCCGGCGGCGGCGCAGCTCGGCGAGGACGTGGCGGGCCAGCGCACCCAGGGCCGCCGCGACGTCTTCGACGACGACGAGCCGGCCGGGGTCGGCGCCGGCGGCGAGCACCGGCCCGGGGTGGGAGACCAGCGCCCCGGCGGCGCCGGCCGCCAGCGCGGCGGCGACGAAGTCGTGCCCGTCCACGCGCTCGCCCACGAAGGCGGCGAAGAGGTCGCCCGGGGCGGCGGCGCGCGAGTCGGCGACGACCTCGCCGGTGACGACGGCGGCGTGGGGCGTACCCGCGAGGCGCCCGCCGGTGACGGCGGCGACCTCCGCGAGGTTCATGGTGATCATCGAGCGTGTCCTCCGGTGCGCAGCTCAAGGGCGGCGCGCACCTCGTCGCGGTCGTCCAGGTGGTGGGCCACGCCGGCGATCTCCTGCACGGTCTCGTGACCACGGCCGGCCACGAGGACGGTGTCGTCCTCGCCGGCCTCGAGTACCACCGTACGGATGGCCTCCTCTCGGCGCCCAATCTCCCGCACGGTGGAACCGGTCACAGCGCGGGCGCCGGTCAGCACCTCCTCGCGGATCTGCGCGGGCGGCTCGTCGTGCGGGTCGTCGTCGGTGACGACGACGACGTCCGCGGCCTCGGCGGCCAGGCGGCCCATGACGGGGCGCTTGGTGCGGTCCCGCTCGCCGGCGGCGCCGAACAGCACCCACAGGCGGCCGGTGGTGGAAGGTCGCAGCGCGGCGAGGGCCTGGGCGAGGGCGTCGGCGTTGTGCGCGAAGTCGACGATCACGCGGGGGCGCGTGGAGAGCTGCTCCATCCGGCCGGGGACCGCGGGGCTCAGCCCGCCCGCGGCGCGCAGCGCCCGGTCGAGGTCGGCGACGTCGACGCCGGACGCCAGCACCATGGCCGCGGCCAGCGCCGCGTTGGCGAGGTTGAACGCCCCCGGCAGCGCGGTGGCGGTGCGCAGCGCGCGCCCGTCGCGGTGCGTGAGGGTGAAGGCCGTGCCGGCGGCGCCGACCTCGACGTCACCCACGCGCCAGTCGGCGTCGGCGGCGGCGCCCACCGCCACGGTGACGACGCGGTCGGCGCCCCCGGCGGCGCGGGTCTGCTCCGCGAGCCGCCGGCCCCACTCGTCGTCGACGAGCACCACCGCGCGGCGGGACCGGGCGGGGGTGAAGAGGGAGGCCTTGGCCTGGAAGTAGTCCTCGAGCGTGCCGTGGAAGTCCAGGTGGTCCTGGGTGAGGTTGGTGAACCCGGCGACGTCGTACACCAGGGAGTCCACCCGGCCCAGCGCGAGGGCGTGGGAGGAGACCTCCATGACGAGGTCGTCCACGCGCGCCTCGACCATCGCCGCGAGCAGCGCCTGGAGGTCGGCGGGCTGCGGGGTGGTCAGCGTCGCGGGCACCGCCCGGTCGGCCACGCGCACCTCGACGGTGCCGACCAGGCCGGTCCTGCGGCCGAGGGCGCGCAGCGCGTGGTCGACCATGAACGCGACCGTGGTCTTCCCGTTGGTGCCGGTCACGGCGAAGGTGCCGAGCGCCCGTCCGGGGTGGCCGTACAGCTCCGCGGCGAGCTCGCCGAGCACGGCGGGCACGTCGGGGGCCCGGAGCACCGGCACCCCCAGCTCCCGGCCGGCGAGCAGCTCGGCGCCGGCGGGGTCGGTGAGCACCGCCGTCGCCCCGGCCGCCACGGCGGCGGGCGCGAAGCGGGCGCCGTGCACGTGCCCGCCGGTGTGGGCGGCGAACAGCTCGCCGGGGGCGAGGCGCCGGTTGTCCGCGCTGACGCCGCGCACGGTGACGTCCTGCCAGCCGGGGCCCTGACCGGCCGGGTCGAGGCCGAAGGTGGTGGCGAGGTCGCCCAGGCGGTGGGCGGGCGGGTCGGTGGGGCGCAGGGCGTCGGGCTGGTCTGTCACTGCTCCATTGTTGCGGCCCGCGACGGCCCGGCCAGCCGACGTGGCCCGGCTCACCCCTCCCCCGGGGTGCGCGCCAGCATCGCCGGAGGCGTGGTCGATGGCGGCACGCCCATCTGGCGCAGGGCGAATCCGGTGACCTCGGAGAAGACGGGCGCGGCGATGACGCCGCCGTAGGACATCCCCGGCGGCTTGTACATGACCACGCCGACCGCGACCTTGGGGTCCTCGGCCGGGGCCAGCCCGACGTAGGAGCCCAGCCGGTTGCTCAGGCCGCCGGAGCCGTCGACGATCTGCGCGGTGCCGGTCTTGGCGGCGACGCGGTAGCCCTCGACCTGCCCGAGCACGCCCGTACCGCCGTCGGCGGCCACGGACTCCATCATGGCGACCATCTGGTCCGCGGTCTCCTCGCTGACGACGCGCTCCCCCTCGCCGACCTCGGTGGGCGCGAACTCGCCCTCCCCGTCGGTGAGGCCGTCGACGATGTGCGGGTCCATCCGCACGCCGCCGTTGCCGAGGGTGGCCACCATCGAGGTGTTCTGCAGGAGGCTCACGCTCATGCCCTGGCCGAACATCGTGGTGTACCGGGTGCGCGAGTCCCAGCTCTCCGGCTCGCGCAGCACGCCGGAGGTCTCGCCGGGCAGCTCGATGCCGGTCTTCTCGCCGAAGCCGAACGCCCGCAGGTAGCCGTAGCGGACCCGGTCGTCGATGAGGTCGCCGATCTGCACGGTGCCGGTGTTGGACGAGTCCGTGAGGATGCCGGTGGTCGTCAGCTGCTCGGTGGGGTGGTCGTCGTTGTCGGAGAACGTCTGGCCGTTCGGCATCGTCAGGGTGTCCGGGACGGTGAAGACCGTGTCGGTCTCCACGGCGTCCTCCTCGAGCGCGGCGGCGAAGGTGGGCAGCTTGCCCGTCGACCCGGGCTCGTAGGGGGCCTGGACGGCGCGCGAGCCCCAGTCGGCCTGGTCCCAGTCCTGGTAGTTGTTGGGGTCGACGGTGTTGGAGTCCGCTATGGCGAGGATCCGCCCGGTCCCGACCTCCTCGACCACGACGGCGCCCCACTGGGCGCCCCACTTCGCGACGGCCTCGTCGACGGACTGCTGGGCGAAGTACTGCAGGTCCCTGTCGATGGTCGTGTGCACCGTCTGCCCCGGCTCGGCGGGGACCTCCTCTCGCAGCCCGGTCGGGATGACCTGGCCGGTGCCGCCGATCTCCACGGTCAGGCTGCCGTCGGTGCCGGTCAGCTGCTCGTCGAAGGTCAGCTCCAGGCCGGCGAGGCCCTGGCCCTCGCGCCCCACGAAGCCGATGATGTTGCCGGCCGTGCTGCCGTTGGGGTACAGCCGCTCGGTGGTCTCCTCGGGCTCGATGCCCGGGATGTTCAGCGCCTCGATCTCCCGCCACTGCTCCGGGGTCAGCCCCTTGGCGAGGTAGACGAACGTGGAGTCGCCGACGAGCTCGGCGCCCAGCTCCGCCTTGTCCCGGTCCAGCAGCGGGGCGAGCACCTCCGCGGCCTCCGCCGCGCCGGTGCCGAGCACCTCGCCGGTCTCCGGGTCCTTGCGCACGTAGTTGCGCACCAGCTGCTGGTTGACGCCCACGTTGTAACGCTCCACCGACGTGGCAAGGACCTCGCCGTCGGCGTCCACGATGTTCCCGCGCGGGGCGCGGATGTCGGACGTGCGGGTGCGCGAGTCGCGCGCCTCGGCGGCCAGGTCGGGGCCCTGGAGCGCCTGGACGTAGACCAGGCGGCCGCCGAAGAAGAAGATCACCGTCATGACCGCGATGAGGACGGCCTGACGGCGACGTCGGCGGTCGCCGACCTCTGCTGGGCGGGTCGTCATCCGGCGCTCTCGGGCGCGGGACCGAGGAGCGCACCGTCGGACAGCCGGATGAAGCGCAGGTTCTCCGCGGGGACCATGCCGAGCTCGTCGGCCCGCTGCTGCAGCGAGGCGGGCGAGCCGGCCTCCTCCACCTGGGCGCGCAGGGAGGCCTCGGCCTCGTCGAGGCGGCCCAGGGCCACCTGCTTGTCGTGGATCTCGTAGGCGGTGGCGGCCATGTGGGTGTTGAGCAGCAGCGCGCCGAGCAGCGATGCGGCGAGGACCGCCGCGCACAGCAGCAGGTACGGCACCACGCTGCGTGCCGGCGCGGGGCTGGGCACGACGGCGAGGCGGGGCCGCCGGCTGGGTGCGGGCCTGGGGGCGGACGCGGCGGCGGTTCTCGGGGCGCGGGCGGGGGCGGCGCTCATGCGGCGGGACTCCTTCGGCTCCGGGGGCTGGTCCGGTCGATCAGGTGGGCGGGGGTGGGGCGCAGCCTCTCGGCGGCGCGGAGGCGGACGGACTTCGCCCGCGGGTTGCGGGCCTTCTCCGCCTCGTCCGCCTCCTCCGCGCCCCGGGTGAGCAGGCGGAGGTACGGCTTGTGGCTCTCGGGCTCGACGGGGAGGTCCGGCGGCGCCGACGACGTCGCCCCCCGGGCGAGGACCGTCTTGACCGCGCGGTCCTCCAGCGAGTGGTAGGACTCCACGACGATGCGCCCGCCGACGGCGAGGGCCTCGACCGCCCGGGGCAGGGCCCGCTCGAGGACCTCCAGCTCGCCGTTGACGGCGATGCGCAGCGCCTGGAACGTCCGCTTGGCCGGGTTGCCGCCGGTGCGCCGGGCGGCCGCCGGGATCGACTCGCGGACGATCTCGACGAGCTCGCCGGTCCGCCTCAGCGGCTCGGTCTCGCGACGGCGCACGATGGCCGCCGCGATCCGGCCGGCGAACTTCTCCTCGCCGTACGCGCGCAGGATGTGGCGCAGCTCGGCCTCGCTCGCCTCGGCGAGCAGGTCCGCCGCCGAGCGCCCGGCGGACTGGTCCATGCGCATGTCCAGCGGGGCGTCCTGCGCGTAGGCGAACCCCCGTCCCGCCTCGTCCAGCTGGAGGGAGGAGACGCCCAGGTCCATGAGCACGCCCTGCACCCGGCCGCCGGCGCCGTGCTCCGCGGCGACCTCGTCGATGTGGTCGTAGGTGGCGTGCACGGCGGTGAACCGGTCGGCGTAGGCCGCCAGGCGCGCGCCGGCGAGCGCGATGGCCTGCGGGTCGCGGTCGATGCCGACCACCAGCAGGTCGGGGAAGCGCCCCAGGGCCGCCTCGGCGTGCCCGCCCATGCCGAGCGTGGCGTCCACGAGAACGGCGCCCGGCGCGCTCACCGCCGGGCCGAGGATCTCCAGGCACCGCTCCGCCATGACCGGCACGTGCAGCGACGCTGCGTCCGCCTGGCTCATGGGGCTCTCCTGGTGCGTGGGGGTGGGGCTGGGTGTTTCGGTGCCGGTCCGCCGCCCGGCCAGGACTCCCTCCGCCTGCTCTGGCGCCGGGGAAGTGCGTCAGAGTCGCGGTGAGAGACCTCGTCGTGCGGAGGTCCGGCGGTCGTTCGTGCGGGATCGGGTCAGGCGGGTCGGTCAGAAGAGGCCGGGGACCACCTCCTCGGCGGTCTCGGCGAAGGCCTCCTCCTGCTCGGCGAGGTAGGTGGACCAGGCGGTCGCGTCCCAGATCTCGATGCGCGCCCCGGCGCCGATGACGGCGAGGTCGCGGTCGAGCCCGGCGTACTGCCGCAGGTTCGCGGGGATGGTGATGCGGCCCTGCTTGTCCGGCACCTCGTCGCTGGCACCGGAGAGGAAGACGCGCAGGTAGTCGCGCGCCTGCTTGCTGGTGACTGGCGCCTGGCGCAGACGGTCGTGCATGTCCTCGAACTCGCGGGCTGGGAAGGCGTAGAGGCACCGCTCCTGGCCGCGCGTGAGGACGATCCCGGGCGCGAGCTGGTCGCGGAACTTCGCGGGCAGGATGAGCCGGCCCTTGTCGTCCAGACGAGGTTCGTACGTCCCCAGGAACACACCGGCACCCCCCTCCCTCGCAAACACCCCTTTCCCCCCGCGTGCCCCACATTACTCCACATCCCTCCCCCGTCAATGCGAAATCGGCGCAGAAAAGCGAACCTGCGCGGTGATGCCGCAGGTCACGGCCGGTGGCGGGGGGGTGGAGGGAAATGCGCGCCCCGAGGGGGCCACGCTGTTGCCCGCGCGGTGGAGTCCGGGACGCCGCCGTTCGCTCGGCGAGCAGGAATGGCGGGTTCCCGCCGATCCGATCGCCCGTCTGCCGCCGACGGGTCCGAGCGGTGGAGGGATGTGGGGCCCGCAACAGGGGCGCCGCTCGCGTCAGGGCCTCCCGGCAGGTGGAGCGGCGTGGAGACGGCGCCGCGAGGTGGGGGCAGATGGCGACGGCTCCGCGCGGTGGGGCGGGATGGCGACGGCGCCGCGAGGTGGTGCCAGGTGGCGACGGCGCCGCGCGGTGGAGCCCCGTGGAGCGCGATGGCGGAGAGGTGTCGCGACAGCGCCAGGGTGGCGGCGGATGTGACGATCTTGCGGTTATGCCGCACGTCAAAGCGACCAGAGTGTCGCAATCGCCGCTGCTGGAGGCGGACGAAGCTCCTGAACCGGCCCCAGGGGCGGCGGAGCGCCGGCCCGGGTGGAGGGAGCGCGTCGGCGGTGGCGCACGGTGGAGAGCGGGCCGCCCGGCGAAAGGACCCGCCTCTGCGGAGCCGGGCTAGGTCAGCTGACCGGTGGCGCGAGGTGGCGCGCCCGCCCCGGTGGAGCGGGGTGGAGGGCGCTGCGTGGCGCCGGCGGGGAGCGGGGTGGAGGGCGCTGCGTGGCGCCGGCGGGGAGCGGGGTGGAGGGCGCTGCGTGGCGCCGGCGGGGAGCGGGGTGGAGGGCGCTGCGTGGCGCCGGGGGGGAGCGGGGTGGAGCGTCGGCGGGGAGGGGGTGGAGGGCGCTGAGTAGCGCCGGCGGGGAGCGAGCGCCGGAAGGCGACGCACCTCAACGCTTCGGCGCGCGCCGCCCTACGGCGCGGGATGCACGCAGCCCGTGGCACTGGGCCACGGGCTGGTGACTTACTCGCCGTCCGATCCTCGGCACCGAGGACGCAGAGGGTGCGTTATCGGCCGCGTTCCTCGTTGCGCTTGTTCCAGCGGTCTTCCTGCCGCTGCATGAAGCTCCCGGACGTCGGGGCGCCGGGACCACCGGGCTTCTTCGCGCGGCTGCGCTTGCCGGCCGCCCCACGGGGGCCGCTGATGGCCAGCATGACGCCGCCGAGCATCGCCAGGAAGCCCAGCACCCCGAGCCAGACCCAACCGGTGGCCACGCCACCGACGAGCCCGCCGAGGCCGAGGAGGAAGAGCAGCACGCCCAGGCTCAGCCGGCGGACGTCGGTTCGCGGCTTGTCCGCGAGGGCGCTGGCGAGCCGGGGGTCGTCGGAACGCAGCTGCTGCTCCATCTGCTGGAGCATGCGCTGCTCGTACTCGGAGAGAGGCATGGGACCTCCAGATTCCCGCCAGACCGCCGCCCGCCGTTGTCGACGGTGTGTGCATCAGGATATGTCCCGGCGAGCGCCCGGGAAAGCCGAAGGCCGTTTGTTGTCCAACAGCGACGCGGGGCGCAGGACCTGGGGACCGAAGCGCGCCCTGACGCCGTCCATGGCGCGTTCGGCGCGCGCCTTCTGGGGGTCCTCGTCGAGGGCGGCCTGGATGCCGCTGGAGCGCACGCTCGTGAGGTTCTCGGCCCGCACACCCAGCAGGCGGACACCGTCCGCGGAGATCTGGACGCCCGCCAGGAGGTCGCGGGCGGCCGCGACGATCTGCTGGCCGAGGTCCGTCGGCGCCGGCAGCGTCCGCGACCGCGTCAGCGTGGTGAAGTCGGCCATGCGCACCTTGATCGCCACGGTGGCGGCCAGCACCCCGTCGGCGCGCAGCCGGGCCGCGCACTGGTGGCTCTGGTCGAGCAGGACCCTCTCCAGCACCTCCCGGTCGGTGATGTCCTCGACGAACGTCGTCTCCGTCCCCACGGACTTCTCCACGCGCCCGGGAACGACGCGGCGCGGGTCGATGCCCCACGCCAGCTCGTGCAGCTTCTGCCCGGCGGCCACGCCGAGCATGCGGTGGAGCGCGGGCAGGGGTGTGGCGGCGACGTCGGCGACCGTGTCCAGCCCCCGGCGCTCGAGCGCCGCCCGGGTCTTCTCCCCCACGCCCCACAGCGCCCCTACCGGCAGCGAGTGCAGGAACGGGACGGTGGCGTCGGCCGGGACCAGCAGCAGGCCGTCGGGCTTCGCGTGGGCGGAGGCGAGCTTGGCGACGTGCTTGGTGGCGGCGACGCCGACGGACGCGGGGACGCCGGTGCGGGAGCGGACCTCCCGCCTGATCCATCGCGCGATGGTCACCGGCGAGCCCATGCGGCGGACGGCGCCTGCGACGTCCAGGAACGCCTCGTCGATGCTGACCTGCTCCATGACGGGCGTGACCTCCGCCATGACGGCCATGACCTCGCGGGAGACCTCGGCGTACCGGGCGTGCCGGCCCGGGAGGAACACGCCCTGGGGGCACAGCAGCCGGGCGCGGGTCACGGGCATGGCCGAGTGGACGCCGTAGGCGCGCGCCTCGTAGCTGGCCGCGCTCACCACGCCGCGGTGCTGGCCGCCCACGATCACGGGCCGGCCGCGCAGCTCGGGGTGGTCGAGGAGCTCGACGGACGCGAAGAAGGCGTCCATGTCGACGTGGAGGATCGTGCAGCCGGTGTCGTCCTCGCCCCAGGAGCGCCTGGCCGCCTCGCTGCGCGGGGCTCGGCTCATGTCGTCACCCCCGGTTCGCCTGCCCGCCCCAGGCTAACGTGGCCGGGTGCCCGACCGTCGTCGCCGCGCCTCTCCGCGCCGCCCCGAGCGCGACCTGCCCTCCGAGCCGGTCCGCACATCGCTGGGCACGGCGAGCGTGCGCCGGGAGCCCGGGGCGCCCCACCGGGTCACGCTGCTCCTGGACGGCACGGAGAGCTCCCACCTGGACCTGGCCGACCCGTCCCACCTGGAGTTCGAGTACATGCAGCAGATGGCTGTGGTGCTCGACGCCGCCCGGCCGCCGGGGCCCGTGCGCGCCCTGCACCTCGGCGCCGCGGGCTGCGCGCTGCCGCGGGCGCTGGAGGCACGACGGCCGGGATCGACCCAGCTCGCCGTCGAGCTCGACGAGGTCCTCGCCCACCTGGTGCGGGAGTGGTTCGACCTGCCGCGGGCGCCGCGGCTGCGCATCCGCACCGGGGACGCCCGAGCGGTGACGGCCGCGCTCGCCCACGGGATCTGGGAGGTGGCGGTCCGGGACGTCTTCGCGTCCGGCCGGGTGCCGCGTCACGTCCGCACCGTCGAGGCGGCGACCGAGGTGCACCGGGTGCTGACGCCCGGCGGGATCTACCTCGTCAACCTCACCGACCGCCCGCCCCTGCACGGCGCCCGCGGCGAGGTGGCCACCCTCGAGGCGGTCTTCGGTCACGTCGCGCTGATCGCCGACCCAGCCATCCTGCGCGGGCGCCGGTACGGCAACGTCGTGCTGGCCGCCTCGGACGCGCCGCTGCCGGTGGAGTCGCTGGAGCGGGACCTGCGCCGCCTGCCGCTGCCCGTGCGGCTCGTCCACGGAGCGGCGCTGGACGCGTTCCGGGGCACGGCGCCGCCTGTCCATGACCAGGTCGCTCCCGGGGAAGGCTGAGGGACCCGCGCCGGTGCGCGGGCCCCTCAGCCGTGGTCCTCAGTCGTGACGGTGAGTCAGAGCGCCCGGACGTTCTCGGCCTGCGGGCCCTTGGGCCCCTGGGTGATCTCGAACTCGACCCGCTGCGCGTCCTCGAGCGAGCGGTAACCGTCGGACTGGATCGCCGAGTAGTGGACGAATACGTCGGGGGCGTTGCCGCCGTCCTGCTCGATGAAGCCGTAGCCCTTCTCAGCGTTGAACCACTTCACGGTCCCCTGTGCCATCTTGCTGTGTCCTTCCGGGACGTTGGTGGGCCGGCCCCGTGCCGACCCCGTTCGTGCCGCAGTGCCGTCCCACTTCCTTGCTGGTCCCGGCCGGGGAGGGCCGGTCCCCGGGGCCGGCTCCCGCCGGTCCCGCACCGCACGTCAGGGAAACGCAGATGCAACGGCGCCAGCATGGCAGAAGTCACACCGGCTATCCAGCGATTCGGACATCGGACCGCCGCTCCCCGTTCGGCGCGCGCTTCCGGGGCCCCACCGACGGCGGAGCCGGTCCGGGACGGACGGCGGAGCCGGTCCGGGACGGACGGCGGAGCCGGTCCGGGACGGACGGCGGAGGCCGGTCCGGGACGGACGCGGGCTCGGAGAGACAGGCGGGGTGCCGGCGGACCGGACGCGGGCCCGCGTCAGCGCTCGTGACGCTGCCGGCGCATCCGCGCCACCACCTCACGCACCGGCGGTACGACGACACCGCGCTCGGCCATGCGCCGCCGGGTGGCCCGGCGGGCCAGGAGCAGCCCCGTCAGCCCGACGACCCAGAGCACCGCCTGGGTGGCGAACGCGGCGCGGAAGTCCTCGAGGACGTACCCGCCGGCCGGGGCGGCGAGGTCCAGCACCAGCCCCACGAGGAAGACGGAGACGAGCGAGGCGGCGAACCCGCCCACGTTGACCACGCCCGTGGCAGTGCCCAGCCGGGCCGGCGGCACGAAGGTCCGCGCGAAGTCGAAGCCGATGTTCGAGGCGGTGGCCGACATCGTCAGGACCACGACGAGCAGGACCAGCTGCCACATCGGGCGCGGCGTGGAGGGCACGAGCACCGACGCCCAGACCAGGATGGTGGCGGCGACGGCCCCGAGGACGAGCCACGAGCGCCGCAGCGGGTGGCGCCCCTGCAGGATGCCGGTGACCGGCCCGGTCACGACGCCCACCAGCGCCGAGAGCGTGAGCAGGGCGCTGGCGGCGCCGGCGCTGATGCCCTGCCCCTCCGTCAGGAACGGCACGCCCCACAGCAGGGTGAAGGTGTTGGTCGGGAACAGGCACACGAAGTGCGTGAAGAACCCCAGCCACGTCCCGGGCTCGGCGAGCACGTCGCGCAAGGAGACCTTCTGCCGCGCGGGGGCGTCCACGGCCGCGGCCGGCACCTCGGCGCCGGTGCCCACCGGCTGGACGGCCTCGCCGCGCCCGGACCCCTGCGCGCGGCCGCCGTCCGTCGGCCGACCGCCGGTCGGGAGCGCGCCCTGCGCCGGCCCGGGACGGTCACGGACGACGATCGCCGCCACGGCCCCCATGAACAGGCCCAGGCCCGCGAGCGAGAGGAACGCCGGCGTCCACCCGTGGTCGAGCAGCACCGCCATGAACGGCACCGCGGAGACGATCTGCCCGGTCGAGCCGATGATGCCGGTCATCTGCGTGAGCACCGGCACGCGACGGGCGGCGAACCACGCCGGCACGAGGCGCAGGACCGAGACGAACGCGGTGGCGTCGCCCACGCCCACCAGGACGCGGGCGACCAGCGCCATCGGCAGGGTGTCGACCACTGCGAGCATGGCCTGCCCGGCCGCGAGGATCACGGCCCCCGTGACTAACACCTTCCGGCTGCCCACCCGGTCGAGCACGATCCCCACCGGCACCTGCGCCGCGGCGTAGACGGCGAGCTGCACCACGGAGAACATCGAGAGGGCGGCGGCGCTGATCTCGAAACGGTCGACCGCCTGCAGCCCGGCGACGCCGAGCGAGGTGCGTCCGGTGACGGCGACGACGTACGCCGCCAGCCCGGCCCCCCACACGGTGTACGCGAGCCGTGCCGGCGCGGGATCACGGAAGGGGGACATCGCCGTCATTGTCTCGCGGAGCCGCCGGTTCCGTCGGTCGGACGCCGCCGCGGTCGTCATGAGGCTGCTCACACGACGGTGCCCCCACCCGCGCGGGTGGGGGCACCGTCAGGTCGGGCGCCCGGTCCCGGCCGCCGCCGGGACGCCCGTTCCGGCCGCCGCCGGGACGCTCAGTCCCGGCCGCCGACGGGGCCGTCGGGGCGCCCGTCCGGGGCGCCGGCGCCGTCCTCGGGGCCGGCCCCGGTGCCGCCCGACTGCTCGGCGAGGAAGGCCTCGAGCTCCGCGCCGATCTCGTCGGCGGTGGGCATGTCGTCGGGCTGGGCGAGAAGAGTGCGCTGCCCCGGCTGCGCCGCGGCCTCCATGAAGGCGTCGTACTGCTGCTCCAGGGCGTGCACCACGGCACCCACCTCGGCCGAGCCCGAGACCTGCGCCTCGATCTGCTGCATGGTCTCGGCGGCGGCGGCCTCGAGCTCGCCCACCGGCAGCGCCAGACCGGTGTTGCCGGAGATCTGGCGCACCAGCTCGGCGGCCGCCTGCGGGTACTCGGACTGGGCGAGGTAGTGCGGCACGTTCGCGGAGAAGCCGATCGCGTCGTGGCCGGCCCGGCCCAGCCGCAGCTCGAGCAGCCCCATGACCGAGCCGGGCACCTGCACGGCGCCCATCATGTGCCGCTGCGGGTCGACCAGGCCGTCCCGGGTGGCGTGGGCGGTCACCGAGACGGGGCGGGTGTGCGGCACCGCCATCGGGATGCCGTGCACGCCGATGGTGCGCTGGACGCCCAGGGCCTCCACCAGCCCGAGCACCGCGGCGGTGAAGGCGTTCCACTGCAGGTCCGGCTCCGGCCCGTGGAGCAGCAGCAGCGGCGTGCCTTCGTCGTCCCGGAGCAGGTCCAGGGCGATCACCGGCTCCTCGTACTCCGTGTACCGCCAGTCCTCGAAGACCATCGCCGGGCGTCGCGACCGGTAGTCGATCAGGGCGTCGGCGTCGAACGTGGCGAGCCGCTCGGTGGGCAGGGAGTCGAGGAGGTGGCGGGCGACCAGCGCGCCGGCGTGCCCGGCGTCCAGCGAGCCGCGCATGGCGTGCACCAGCACGGGGACGGGCGCGACGTCGTACGCCTGCGGGCTCACGGCGTAGAGGTCCCGGGGATCGCTCATCATGGACTCCTCTCACGTTCAGGTTCTGCCGGGCACAACGCTGCAGGCCGTCGCGTCATTCCGCGACCGCGCGCACCTGGGCGCCGACCTGCCGTGACCTCCGGCACAGCCTGCCAGAACGCGCCCGGCGGGCACGCCGGCGCGCCGCCGCGCCCGGCAGCCACGCCCGCGCCGGGTGGCGGAAGTTACTGCGACGCGGGGCCAGGTGTCGGATAATGGATGGCCGTGCCGCCGGCACACCACCGCGCCAGCGGTGGCCACCGAACCTCACAGGAGCCCGCGTGCCAGGACCGGCCCACACGCCCGAGGACGGCTCGCGCGCCGCCGCGGTGTCTCAGGTCGCCGTCGAGGAGGAGCAGGTCTTCGTCGACACGGTCTACACCCGGCTGGACGAGCTGCGCGCCGCCTACGAGGCACGGCTGGCGGACGTGCGCCGCGAGGGGCCGTCGGGATCCCCGCAGAACCGGTCGGAGCGGGACGCCTTCGCGGCGCACTACGCCGACGCCGTCGCGCGCCTGGACCACGTGGAGAACCGGCTCGTCTTCGGCCGGCTGGACCTGCGGGCGGAGGGCGAGCCGCGCTACGTCGGCCGGGTCGGGATGTCCGACGCCGAGCACAACCAGCTGCTGGTCGACTGGCGCGCCCCCAGCGCGCGCCCCTTCTACCAGGCCACCGCGGCACACCCGGGCGACGTCGTCCGCCGCCGGCACCTGATGACGCGCGGGCGCACGGTCGTCGGCGTGGAGGACGAGCTGCTCGACCACGAGAACCTGGACGAGGCGGTCGCCAGCGGCCTGACCGGTGAGGGGGCGCTCTTCGCGGCGATGTCCGCCGCCCGCTCCGGGCGCATGCACGACATCGTCTCGACCATCCAGGCCGAGCAGGACGCGGTGATCCGCTCGCCGCTGGACGGGGTCCTTGTCGTCCAGGGCGGCCCGGGCACCGGCAAGACCGCCGTCGCCCTGCACCGGGCGGCGTACCTGCTCTACGCCCACCGCGAGCGCCTCGAGCGCTCCGGCGTGCTGCTCGTCGGCCCCTCCCGGGTGTTCCTGCGCTACATCGACCAGGTCCTGCCCTCCCTCGGCGAGACCGACGTCGTGGCCACCACCATGGGCGACCTGCTGCCGGGCACGACGGCGACCGCCGACGAGCCGGAGGAGGTCGCCGCGGTGAAGGGCCGCGCGGCCATGGCCCAGGTGCTGGCCCGGGCGGTCCGGGGGCTCCAGCGCGTCCCCGACGAGGTCCGCGAGCTGCGCGTCGAGGGCACCACGCTGCACCTGCGGCCCGAGGACGTGCGCGCGGCCATGGCCAGGGCGCGGCGCACCGGCCTGCCGCACAACCAGGCCCGCGACACGTTCGCCCGGACGATGCTCGACCACCTCGTCCGCGAGTACGCGGGCACCAAGGGCGTGGACGACGCCGACGAGCGCGCCTTCCTCATGGAGGACGTGCGCACCGCGCGCGACGTCCGGGTGGCGATCAACCTGTGCTGGATGCCCACCACCCCGCACGGCCTGCTCGAGAAGCTCTACGCCCGCCCCGACCTGCTGGCCCGCTACACCGGGGGCATGTCCGCCCGCGACCGCACCCTGCTCCAGCGCGAGCCGGGCTCGGCCTGGACGGTCGCCGACATCCCGCTCCTGGACGAGCTCGCCGAGCTGCTGGGCGTGCACGAGCAGGCGGAGGCCAACCGCGCCGCCGCAGAGGCCAAGATCCAGGCCGCCGAGGAGCTGCGCTTCGCCCAGGAGGCCATCGCCTCGCAGGGCCTGGGCATGGGCATGGTGAGCGCCGAGATGCTGGCCGAGCGCTTCGCCGCCACCGGCCCGCGGCTGACGACGGCGGAGCGCGCGGCTTCCGACCGCTCCTGGACGTACGGCCACGTCGTCGTCGACGAGGCCCAGGAGCTCTCCCCCATGGCGTGGCGGGCCCTGCTGCGCCGCTGCCCCTCCCGCTCCATGACGGTGGTGGGCGACCTCGCCCAGCGCAGCGGCCACCAGCCCGCGCGGTCCTGGGGCCAGGTGCTCGGCCGCGCCGCCGGCGCCCACCTGCGCGAGGCCGTCCTGACCATCAGCTACCGCACGCCCGCCACGGTCATGGACGCCGCCACGGCGGTCCTCGCCGCGCTCGACGCCGCGCCGGCCTACCCGGTGCGCGCCGCCCGCGACCTGCCCGACGCCCTCACCCTGACGACCGCCGGCGCCGGGGGCGTCCCGGCGGCCGTCGGGCGGGCCGCCCGCGAAGAGCTCGCCGGGCTGGACGCCGCCGACGGCGTCGGCGCCGGCCGGGTGGCCGTCATCGTGCCCGCTGCGCGCCGGGCCGAGGTGGCCGCCGAGCTGGCCGGCGTGCCGGACCTGCGCGCCGCGCTCGCCTCGGGCGAGAACGAGCCGCTCGGCGCGCGCCTGGCGGTGCTGGACCCGCACGAGGCCAAGGGGCTGGAGTTCGACGTGGTCGTGCTCGCCGAGCCCGCGGACATCCTCCGCGGGGGCACGGGCGACCTGTACGTGGCCATGACGCGGCCGACCCGCCGGCTGCGCGTGGTGCACGAGCGGCCGCTGCCGGAGGGCTTTCGACCGGAGTGACGCGGGAGGACGGCGCGGCGTCGGGCGAGGCGTCCACGCCCGTCTCGCCGCGGCCGTCCCCGCCCGTCCCGGCCCGGCGGGGCACAGCGGCACAGCGGCACGGGTGACCGATCCCACTTCGCCCACGTGGTGGACTTACTTGCTCCGCATCGCGAGACAGGCGGACGATGACCCGGTGGCACGCGCACTCCTCCTGGAAAACCCGCACAGCAACGCCGACGAGGTTCTCGCCCGCGCCGGCCTCGAGGTCGTCCGGCACCCGGGTGCCCTCGACGAGGGCGAGCTGATCGAGGCGCTCGACGGCGTCGACATCCTCGGCATCCGCTCGACCACGCAGGTGACCGAGCGGGTGCTCGCGAAGCACCCCGACCTGGTGGCCATCGGCGCGTTCTGCATCGGCACCAACCAGATCGACCTGCGCGCCGCCGCCCGCCGTGGCATCGCCGTGTTCAACGCGCCGTTCTCGAACACCCGCTCCGTGGTCGAGCTCGCGGTGGCCGAGATCATCGCGCTGACCCGCCGCCTCACGGTGCGCGACAAGGCGCTGCACGCCGGCACCTGGGACAAGTCGGCCACCGGCTCGCACGAGGTCCGTGGGCGCACCATCGGCATCGTGGGGTACGGCAACATCGGCACGCAGCTGTCGGTCGTGGCCGAGGCGCTGGGCATGCGGGTCGTCTTCTTCGACACCGCCGAGAAGCTCGCGCTGGGCAACGCCCAGCGCATGGGCTCCCTCGCCGAGCTGCTCGCCGTGGCCGACGTGGTCACCCTCCACGTCGACGGGCGCGAGGGCAACGCCGGCATGTTCGGCCGCGAGCAGTTCGAGCAGATGAAGCACGGGGCGGCGTTCCTCAACCTCTCCCGCGGCTTCCTCGTGGACTACTCGGTGCTGCGGGAGAAGATTCTCGACGGCTCGGTCTCCGGTGCCGCCGTCGACGTCTTCCCCAACGAGCCCAAGCGCACCGGCGACCACTTCGAGTCCGAGCTCCGCGGGCTGCCGAACGTCATCCTCACCCCGCACGTGGGCGGCTCGACCCAGGAGGCGCAGGAGAACATCGGCTCCTTCGTCTCGGGCAAGCTCTCCAAGTACCTGCGGACCGGCTCCACCGACCTGTCGGTCAACCTCCCTCGGCTGGCGCTCGAGCCCTCCGACGCCGCCCGTTACCGGGTGGCCTTCGTGCACCGCAACACCCCCGGGGTGCTGGCGCTCGTGAACCAGACCTTCGCCGAGCACGGCGCCAACATCGAGGGCCAGATCCTCGGCACCCGCGGCGAGATCGGCTACGTGGTCACGGACATCGGTTCCGAGCTGCCGCGCGAGGCGGTGGAGGCGGTGCGCGAGATGGAGGACACCCTCCGGCTGCGCGTCATGGTTCGCCCGAACCCCGAGGACTGAGCTCACGCGACGACGGCCGGCGCGGGGGCGGGAACGACCGCAGTACGGTCGGAGCATGTACGTTCCCGCGCCCGAGCGCTATGACTCCATGACCTACCGCCGCTGCGGCCGCAGCGGCCTGGACCTGCCCGCGATCGCCCTGGGCCTGTGGCAGAACTTCGGCGAGGCCAACCCGTACGAGACCCAGCGGGACATCGTGCTGCGCGCGATCGACCTGGGCATCACGCACATCGACCTGGCGAACAACTACGGGCCCCCGCCCGGCTCGGCGGAGCGGTCCTTCGGGCGGATGCTCGCCGAGGACCTGCGCGGGCTGCGCGACGAGCTGGTGATCTCGACGAAGGCGGGCTACGACATGTGGCCGGGCCCTTACGGCAACGGCGGGTCCCGCAAGTACCTGCTGGCCTCGCTGGACCAGTCCCTGGAACGCCTGGGACTGGGCTACGTCGACATCTTCTACTCGCACCGCTTCGACGACACGACGCCCCTGCGGGAGACCATCGGCGCCCTCAAGACGGCCGTCGACTCCGGCCGCGCGCTGTACGCCGGCATCTCCTCGTACTCCGCGCAGCGCACCCTCGAGGCGTTCGCGATCGCCGACGAGATCGGCCTGGACCTGCTGGTGCACCAGCCGTCGTACTCGATGCTGAACCGCTGGATCGAGCAGGGCGAGCCGAGCCTGCTGGACGTCCTCGGCGAGCGGGGCATGGGGGCCGTGGTCTTCTCGCCGCTGGCGCAGGGCATGCTCACCGACCGCTACCTCGACGGCATCCCCGAGGGCTCGCGCGCCGCTCGCCAGGGCCCGCTGCGCGAGGAGTTCCTCAACGACGAGTCGCTGTCCCACGTCCGCGCCCTCAACGACATCGCCGAGGGCCGCGGCCAGACCCTCGCCCAGATGGCGATCGCCTGGGTGCTGCGCGACCCGCGCGTGACGACGGCGCTCGTGGGCGCCTCCAGCGTCACCCAGCTCGAGAACTCCGTGGCCGCGCTCGACCACCTCGAGTTCACCGAGGAGGAGCTCGCCCGTATCGACGAGCACGCCGTCGACCAGGACATCAACATCTGGGCCGCCCGGTCGTCCGACCTGTAGGCGCCGCAGTCAGGTGCCAGCGGGGATCGCCAGCGCGGCGCGGTCTCCCGCCCGGTGGGGACCGTCGCCCGCGTCAGCGGGCCGCACCCGGTGGTGGTGCGGACCGGACCCGCACAGACTTCGGCCGGCGGGCTTGCACGCACGGCGTGGGCGCTCCACCTCGGGGCCGCCGTCGGCACCGGGGTCTCCACCTTGGCGGCTTCGCCCCCTCGCGCGAACCTACGGTGCCGTAAGTTACAGTCGCCTCAGTCCACGGCGGCCTCAGTCCACGGCGGCCCGTCAGCACCCGCTGCTCCGTCCCTCGAGCGAAACGAGGCTCATGAGCGACAACGACACGCGCTCCCCCGCCCGCCCGCACTACGCACCCGGCGTCCCGGCCGAGATCACCGTGCCCGACCGGCCGGTGCCCACCCTGGTCGACGACGCCGCCGAGGCGCACGGCCCCAAGGTGGCCCTCGACTTCCTCGGTGCGACAACCACGTACGCCGAGCTCGCCGAGCAGGTGGGCCGCGCGGCCGCCGTCCTCGCCGCGGCCGGCGTCCGCGCGGGTGACCGCGTGGCGCTCGTGCTGCCGAACTGCCCCCAGCACGTCGTGGCGTTCTACGCCGCGCTGCGCCTGGGCGCCGTCGTCGCCGAGCACAACCCGCTGGCCCCGCCGACGGAGATCCAGGCGCAGCTCGACGCCCACGGCGCGCGGGTGGTGGTCTGCTGGGAGAAGGCGCTCGACCGCGTGGCGCCGGGCGGCGACCGGAAGGGTCGCACCGTCCTGGCGGTCGACCTCACCGCGGCGCTGCCCCGGCGGTCCCGCCTGCTGCTGCGCCTGCCGGTGGCCGCGGCGCGGAAGCAGCGCGACGCGATGCGCGGGCCGGTCCCCGCCGGGGTGCTCAGCTGGGAGGCGGGGCAGCGGTCCGCGCGGCCCCTCCCGGCCGGGCACCCGCAGCCGGGGCCCGAGGACCTGGCCGTGCTGCTGCACACCGGCGGCACGACCGGCACCCCGAAGGCGGTCGCGCTCACCCACCGCAACCTCATGGCCAACGTGGCGCAGGGCCGGGCCTGGGTCCCGGGCCTGGTGGAGGGCGAGGAGACGTTCTACGCCGTCCTGCCGTTCTTCCACGCGTTCGGCCTGACGCTCTCGCTCACCTTCGCCGTGCGGATGGGGGCGACGCAGGTCGTGCTCCCCCGGTTCGACGTCGACATGACCCTGGCCGCCATGGGGCGCCGACCGGCGACGTTCTTCCCGGGCGTGCCGCCGATGTTCGACCGCCTCGCCCAGGCCGCCGAGGAGCGGGGCGCCGACCTGTCCTCGGTGCGCTTCGCCATCTCGGGCGCGATGGCCCTGGACCGGGAGGTCGCCCGCAGGTGGGAGTCCGTCACCGGCGGGCTGATCATCGAGGGCTACGGGATGACGGAGTGCTCGCCGGTGGCGCTCGGCAACCCGATCGGCCCGGACCGGCGCCCCGGCGCGCTGGGCGTGCCGTTCCCCTCCACGGAGATCCGCGTCGTCGACCCCGAGGAGCCCGCCCTGGAGGTGCCGCCCGGCTCCCCAGGGGAGCTGCTGATCCGCGGGCCGCAGGTGTTCGCCGGGTACTACGGCAAGCCCGCGGAGACGGCGGAGGTGCTGCTGGACGGCGGCTGGCTGCGCACCGGTGACATCGTCCGGCTCGACGACGACGGCTACGTCGTGCTGGCCGACAGGATCAAGGAGCTGATCATCTCGGGCGGGTTCAACATCTACCCGTCCCAGGTCGAGGACGCCGTGCGCTCGATGCCCGGCGTGCGGGACGTCGCGGTGGTGGGGCTTCCCGACGGCGCGAGCGGGGAGTCGGTCGTGGCCGCCCTGGTCCTCGAGCCCGGCGCACGCGTGGACCTGGAGGCCGTGCGCCGGTGGACGCACGAACGACTGTCCCACTACGCCATGCCCCGGCGGATCGCGGTGCTCGACGAGCTGCCGCGCTCCCAGCTCGGCAAGGTGCTGCGGCGCAAGGTCCGCGACCAGCTCCTCGAGGTCGGGGAGCAGGTGGGGTCCGTCGGGGCCAAGGTCCACAGCGTCGGGGAGCAGCTGCGCGGGGCGGGCCGGCTTCACCCGCGCAAGGATGCCGACGCCTCCTGAGGCGCGCCCGCTCGGGGCGCTCCCGGCGCGCCGGGCGGATCACCGCGACAGCGCGCCGCCCACGCCCGGACAGAGGCTGACCGTCGGTGGCGGCGGCTTCCCCTCCGCCGCCACCGACGGTGTCAGTGCGCCGGTGACTGCTCGGGCACGCCGGCTGCGCCAAGGCTAGCGGAGCGCGGGGCGTCCGTCCGCATGTTCGGCGCAGCACGGTCGGCGGCCGAGGCGGGGCCGTCGGGGGCCTCCGCCCGGCCCTCCGGCGCGGAGGTGCGCCCCTGCCGCTCCGCACGCAGCGCGGCGATGGCGTCCTCGAAGTCCTCCAGGGAGCTGAAGGACGAGTACACGCTGGCGAACCGCAGGTAGGCGACCTCGTCCAGTTGACGCAGCGGCCCGAGGATCGCCAGCCCGATCTCGTGGGCGTCGATCTGGGCGGCGCCGCTCGCGCGCACGGTCTCCTCGACCTGCTGCGCGAGGAGAGCGAGGTCGTCGTCGGAGACGGGGCGCCCCTGGCACGCCTTGCGCACGCCGGCGACGACCTTGTCCCGGCTGAACGGCTCGCTGGCGCCGGAGCGCTTCACCACGGTCAGGCTCGAGGTCTCGAGGGTGGTGAAGCGACGACCGCAGCTGGGGCACTGCCGACGCCGCCTGATCATCGAGCCGTCCTCGGTGGTGCGGGAGTCGATCACACGCGAGTCACCGTGGCGGCAGAACGGGCAGTGCACGCCTGCACTTCTCCCCTCGTCGGGCCGTGTCCGGCCGGGCACCCCGGGCACCTGGCGTCCCGGGTCCGCCCACCTCGGTGCGGACGTCCCCGCCACGGTAGGACCGTCCGGCTCGGAAGCGCAATCGGCCGCGGCCGGGCGTCCCGGCGCGGGCGGCGCCGGGAGCGGCCGGCACGCCGGCCAGGTCTCGAGCCCCATCCGTCGGCGCCTGCCTGCCGGCTCAGCGCGCCGGCACGAGGAGCTGCTGCCCGGCCCGGAGCTCGCCGGAGTCTAGGGCGTTCAGCTCGCTGATGTGCGCGACCACGTCGCGCACGTCCTCCCCCGGCGCGGCGGCGGCTCCGGCCAGCGTCCAGAGCGTCTCCCCGGCGGCCACCGTGACGGTCTCGACCTCACCGGGCGTCCCCGGGGCGGCCGCGCCGCCGAGCCCGAGGCCCAGCCCGACGGAGATCGACGCCGCGAGCAGGAGGACCGCCGCAGCCACCACACGCCGGCCGAGCGCCGTCAGGCGAAGCTGTCCCCGCACCGCCGCGGAGCGGCGCTCTCGCTCCAGCGCAGGAACCGGCACGGTGACAGCCGTCGATGGCGCCGCGATGCCGGCCGGACGGGCCGCCGCCGGCGGGACGAAGCCCGGGCCGACGAGCTGCAGGTTGCCGCGGCGCGGCGTCGGGCTGCGGTCCGGGCGTGCGTCGCCCGGGCGCGCCGGACGGCGGCCGCCCCGGGTGCCCGGGCGCGGGGCCGGCTGCCATGCCGGCTGGGCTACGAGAGCGCTCACTGCTCCTCCTCGAACTTATGTTCGTAGAACATGTGTACGACAGATTAGGGCGAATTCACCCTGCTGTCGACACACCGTCGAACAGACGTTTGATATACGGGCTGTTCGCTTCTACGCTGAAGCACACCAGCGACCACTGACATCGGCGGACCCGCCCGGCTCCGCCGCCGGCCGCCGCCCTGTCGGGCGCGGGAGGAAGGGACCACCGACGTGAGCAGTTCCGAGGAGCCGACGCAGGTCCAGCCCGACGCCGGGGATCTCACGGAGCGGCAGGTGCTGATCCTCGAGACCATCCGCTCCGCGGTGGCCTCCCGCGGCTACCCGCCGAGCATGCGCGAGATCGGCGACGCCGTCGGCCTCACCAGCCCGTCATCGGTCAAGCACCAGCTGGGGGTCCTGGAGCGGAAGGGGTACGTGCGCCGGGACCCGAACCGTCCGCGCGCGATCGAGCTCATCGAGGACCCGCGCAACACGCCGGTGCCCGTGGGCGCCTTCGACGGCGAGGGGCTCCAGGCCGCGGCGCCGACCTACGTGCCCATCGTCGGGCGCATCGCCGCGGGCGGACCGATCCTCGCCGAGCAGGCGGTCGAGGACGTCTTCCCGCTGCCCCGGCAGCTGGTGGGCGACGGTGAGCTCTTCCTCCTCAGGGTGGTCGGCGAGTCCATGATCGACGCCGCCATCTGCGACGGCGACTGGGTGGTCGTGCGCCGTCAGCCCGTGGCCGAGAACGGCGAGGTGGTCGCCGCGATGATCGACGGCGAGGCCACCGTCAAGACGTTCCAGCGCAGGGACGGCCACGTCTGGCTCCTGCCGCAGAACCCGACCTTCTCACCCATCCCGGGCGACCAGGCGCAGATCCTGGGCCGCGTGGTGACCGTGCTGCGCAGCCTCTGACTCAGAACCCGAAGCGCTTGGCCACGGACCGGATCGACTCCGCGCTGCGGGCCAGGCCGGCACGCTCCGTCTCCGTCACCACCGGCACGAGCCGGCGGCCGACGCCGGAGCTGCCCACGATCGTCGGCACGGCCATGCACACGTCGGAGATCTCGAGGTAGTCCTCCAGCAGTGACGAAACCGAGAGCACCCGGTGCTCGTCGCGGAGCACCGCCTCGATGATGCGCACCACGGCCAGCCCGACGGCGTAGTTGGTCGCCCCCTTGCCCTCGATGATCCGGTAGGCCGAGCTCACGACGTCGGCGGCGATCCGGGCGCGCGCGGTGTCGTCGAGCATGCCGCCGGTCACGGTCTGCCCCCACTGCAGGAGCGGGACCGCCCCGATCATGGCCGAGCTCCACAGCGGGATCTCCGAGTCGCCGTGCTCGCCGGCGATGTAGGCGTGCACGTTCTGCACCGCCACCCCGCACTCCTGCGCCACCAGGTACCGCAGCCGGTTGCTGTCCAGCACGGTGCCGGAGCCGAAGAACTGGTTGTCCGGCAGGCCGGAGATCTTCAGCCCGGCATAGGTGACGACGTCGACCGGGTTGGCGACCATGATGTAGACGGCGTCGGGCGCCACCTCCACCACGCGCGGCACGAGGTCGCGCATGATGTCGATGGTCGCGCCGGCGAGGTCCAGCCGGGACTGCCCCGGCTTCTGCCGGGCGCCGGCGGTGATGACGACGACGTCGGCTCCCGCGCAGATCCCGATGTCGTCCGAGCCGCCGACCGAGCCCATGGGCGTGAACTGGATGCCGTGGGCGATGTCCAGCGCCTCGGCCTCGACCTTGGCCTTGTTGACGTCGAAGAGCACCACCTCGCGAGCGGCGCCGCGCAGCAGGCAGGCGTAGGCGAGCGTCGACCCGACGGCACCGGCCCCCACGATGGCGACCTTGCTGGCCTTGCGCTCCCCCGGTCCGGACGTGCCGAGCAGCTCGCTGCGCCCGCCGACGTCGGCCCGCTCCGTCATGGTTACCTCCCGCTCGGTCCTTCTTCCTCCGCCACCCTAGGCGGCGCCGGGCAGGCCCGCCGGTGCAGGCCACCCGGGGGCGCGGTACGAGACCCGGTCAGCCGGGGGCGCCGACCGGCGCCGCGTCCGCCGCGGCCAGGCGCCGCAGCGCCCCCCGCGTCACCTCGCCGTCGTGGGTGCGCCACAGCGGCGGCATGGACCGGGTGAGGAAGGTGCCGTAGCGGGCGGTGGCCAGGCGCGGGTCGAGCACGGCCACGACCCCGCGGTCGGTGGTCGAGCGCACTAGGCGCCCGGCGCCCTGGGCGAGCAGCAGGGCGGCGTGGGTGGCGGCGACCGACATGAACCCGTTGCCGCCCGCCGCCGCGACGACCTCCGACCGCGCCGACTTCACCGGGTCGTCCGGCCTGGGGAACGGGATGCGGTCGATCACGACGAGGCGGCACGTGCGCCCGGGCACGTCGACGCCCTGCCACAACGACAGCGTGCCCATGAGAGAGGTGGCGTCGTCCTCGGCGAAGCGCCGCACCAGGGTGGGCAGCTGGTCCTCGCCCTGGCACAGCACCGGGGTGTCGATCTCGGCGCGCAGCCGCTCGGCGGCGGCCTCGGCGGCACGGCGCGAGGAGAACAGGCCGAGGGTGCCGCCCCCGGCCGCGCGGACCAGCTCGACGAGCTCGGTCAGGGCCTGCTCGCTCGTGCCGTCCCGGCCCGGCGGCGGCAGGTGCCGGGCGACGTACAGGATGCCCTGCCGCGGGTAGTCGAACGGCGACCCCACGTCAAGCCCCCGCCAGGCGCGCTCGTCGTCGAGGGTGAGGCCGAGGGAGCGGGCCATGGCGTCGAACGTCCCGCCCAGCGTGAGGGTGGCCGAGGTCAGCACGGCGGCGCGCCCCGCGAGCAGGCGCTCGGCCACGGCCCCGGCGACGTCGAGCGGCGCCAGGCGCAGCCGCGGCTGCTCGTTGCCCACGCGCGGCCGCTCGCACCACAGCACGTCCCGCCGCTGCGCGACGCCGTCGCCCAGCAGCCGCTCCGCCACCTCGAGCAGCACGACCATCGCCGAGCGCGCCATCGCGCGGCCGCCGGCGTCCTCCGCGCCCGGCGTGGGCTTCATCGCGCTGACGGCCTCGCGGGCGCCGGCCTCGACGAGCACGACGGCGTCGTGCACCCCGGCGGGGAGCCCGTCCGGCAGCCGGCCGTCGGGCACCACCTCCAGGCGCTGGCGCAGCGCGGCGACGGCCTTCTCCAGGGTCTCGTTGTTCACCCCGGCGTGGCGGCGCGCGAGCCGTGCGGTGCGCTCGACGACGCCGGCGCTGAGCTCGAGGGTCGACTGGGCGGTGACGCGGTCGGCCAGCTCGTGCGCCTCGTCCACCACCAGGACGTCGTGCTCGGGCAGGACGTTGGGCGAGCCGGCCGCGGCGATGCCGAGCATGGCGTGGTTCGTGACCACGACGTCGGCGTCCCGGGCCGCCTGCCGGGCCGCCTCGGGGAAGCACTCGGCGATCATGGGGCACTTCGCGCCCAGGCACTCCATCTTGGTGACCGACACCTGCCGCCAGGCCCGCTCGCTCACCCCGGGCACCAGGTCGTCGCGGTCGCCGGTGGCGGTCTCCTCGGCCCACTCGCGCAGCCGCACGACCTGCTCGGCCAGCGAGGATCGCTCCGGCGTGACGCCGGCTCCCGCCGCGGGATCGGCGCCGGTGGCCGCGGAGACGGTGAACAGCCCCGGCTCCTCGTCCACCGGGTAGCCGCCGGCGACCTTGTGCTTGCACAGGTAGTTGTGCCAGCCCTTGAGCAGGGCCACGTCGGGACGCAGGCCCGTGTGCTCGGCGACGGCGCCCGCCACCCGCGGGGCGTCGTGCAGCAGGACCTGCCGCTGGAGGGCGAGGGTCGCCGTCGACACGACGGCGCGCTGCCCGGCCTCGACGGCGTGCGCGAGCACCGGCACCAGGTACGCGAGCGACTTGCCGGTGCCGGTGCCCGCCTGGACGAGGAGGTGCTCGCCCGACCTCAGCGCCTCGGCGACGGCGTCGGCCATCTTCTGCTGGCCCGGCCGCGCCGCGCCGCCCAGCGACGCGACGGCGTCAGCCAGGATGGCGGGGACGTCCGCCATCAGGAGGCGGAGCGGGCCGCGGGGGCGTCGGCACCCGTGGAGGCGGCCGCACGCAGGTCCGCGGCCAGCTCCGGGTCCACGCGCGCCTGCAGGCGCGTGCCGCCCTCGACGTACTCCTCGTGGAGGATCTCCCCGTCCGTGTGCGCGCGGGAGACGAGGTCGCCACGCGGGTACGGCACGACGAGGTCCACCTCCTCGGCGGGCCGGGGCAGCAGCTCGGCGATGCGGTGCGCGAGCTCCTCGATGCCCTGGCCCGTGCGGGCGGAGACGGCGACGGATTCCGGGTAGCGCGTGCGCAGGGCCGCGAGGTCCTCGGGCGCGGCCAGGTCTGCCTTGTTCAGCACGACGAGCTCGGGCACCTCCGGCCCGCCGGGGATGTCGGCGACGACGGCGCGCACCGCCCGCACCTGCCCCTCGGGGTCGGGGTGGGCCGCGTCGACCACGTGGAGCAGCAGGTCGGCCTCGCCCACCTCCTCCAGCGTCGAGCGGAACGCCTCGACCAGCTCGGTGGGCAGCGACCGGACGAAACCGACCGTGTCGGCCAGCGTGTAGGCGCGCCCGTCCGGCGTCGTGGCGCGCCGCACCGTGGGGTCCAGGGTGGCGAACAGGGCGTTCTGCACCAGGACGCCGGCGCCGGTGAGCCGGTTGAGCAGGGAGGACTTCCCGGCGTTGGTGTACCCGGCGATCGCGACCGAGGGCACCTGGTTCTGCCGGCGGGAACCGCGCTTGGTCTCGCGGACCGGGGCCATGTCCTTGATCTGGCGGCGCAGGCGGGACATGCGGGTGCGGATGCGGCGGCGGTCCAGCTCGATCTTCGTCTCACCGGGGCCGCGCGAGCCGATCCCCGCGCCGCCGGCGACCCGGCCGCCGGCCTGGCGGGACATCGACTCGCCCCAGCCACGCAGGCGCGGGAGGAGGTACTCGAGCTGGGCCAGCTCGACCTGGGCCTTGCCCTCCCGGGACTTCGCGTGCTGGGCGAAGATGTCCAGGATCAGGGCCGTGCGGTCGATGACCTTGACCTTGACGACGTCCTCCAGCCCGCGCCGCTGCGAGGGGCTGAGCTCGCCGTCGACGATTACGGTGTCGGCGCCGCAGGCGCGCACCAGCTCCGCGAGCTCCGCGGCCTTGCCGGAGCCGAGGTAGGTGCCCGGGTCGGGCGTGAGCCGGCGCTGGAGCAGCCCGTCGAGGACGACGGAGCCCGCCGTCTCCGCGAGCGCCGCGAGCTCGCGCAGCGACACCTCGGCCAGCTCCGCCGTGCCGGTGGACCACAGCCCGACCAGGACGACGCGCTCAAGGCGCAGCTGCCGGTACTCGACCTCGGTGACGTCCTCGAGCTCGGTGGACAGGCCGCCCACGCGACGCAGCGCCGCGCGCTCCTCACGCTCGAGCTGCTCACCGTCCCAGTCCTCGCCCGTCTCCGGCGGGGCGCCGTCGCCGGACTCCAGGGCCGTCCCCTCGGTGGATCTCAGCGAGTTCCCGGCGCGGGCGAGGATGCGTGCGACGACGTCCTCGGCGGCTCGCTGGGCGCCTCCCGCCGTCTCGTCCAGGTGCTCGGCGTGAGTGGGGTTGGTGGGGGTCATGGTGTCCTTCCGTGGATGCCTCCAGGATCCCACGGCGGGAGTGCCACGGCCATCTGTTATCCCCAGAGGGAAATCGGTGGACGTGGCGGCGGGCACCCGGAGCCGGCCGCTGCGGGGCAGCGGCCGGCAACCGCGGCCGCCGCGGGAGGCGGCGTATAGGTTGGCTGGGTGAGCGCGCCCGACCACTACTTCACCGCCCGGCCCGCCTCCCCCGGAGAGCTGCGCACGCTCGACGTGCGGCTGCGGGGCCACGAGGTGCGGGTCACCACGGCGCCGGGGGTCTTCTCGGGCGACCGCCTCGACCTGGGCACCCGGGTGCTGCTCGACGCCGTGGACGACCCGCCCGAGCAGGGCACGCTCGTCGACGTCGGGTGCGGGTGGGGGCCCGTGACCCTCGCGATGGCCCTCGCCTCCCCGGGCGCGCGGGTCGTCGGTGTGGACGTCAACGCCCGGGCGCTGGACCTCACCCGCCGCAACGCCGCGGCGCTGGGCTTGGCGAACGTCACCGCCCTCGAGGCCGGCGAGGCGCTCGAGCGGTTCGCCGCCGAGGGCACCCGGATCGACGAGCTGTGGTCCAACCCGCCGATCCGGGTGGGCAAGGCGGCGCTGCACGAGCTGCTGCGCGGCTGGCTGGGGCTGCTCGCGCCCGGGGGCCGGGCGCAGCTCGTGGTGCAGAAGAACCTCGGGGCGGACTCGCTGCACCGGTGGCTCGCCGACGAGCTCGGGATGGACGTGGCCCGGACGGCGAGCTCGAAGGGCTTCCGCGTGCTCACGGTGCGGCCGCCGCGCCCCTGAGCGCCCGCCGTGCCAGTCAGGACGGCACGCGGCCGCCCTCACGTGCGGGCGCCCGGCCGGCCCTCAATCCGTGGTGAGCATGGACAGCGCCGCGGGGACCACCGGGTGGAGGAGCTCGGGCAGCCGGAACGTGTCCGCCTGCCGCTCGACGATGCCCATCCGGGCCAGCTGGACGAGGTCGGCGTGCAGCAGGAGCGCCGGCATCGCGGCCGGGTCCCAGTCGTCGCCGGTCACCGGCGGCTCCGGGCAGGTGAACCCCTCCGGCTCCGCGGCGCGCAGGAGCGCGCCGAGCAGGAGGTCCGGCTCGTGGGCGATGCTCCCCTCCCCGCCGCGGTCGTCCAGGAGGGCGTGGAGGACCGCGGCGTGCAGGCCGGCACCGGCGCCGGCCACCGCCTCCGCGGGCCCGTCCACCGGCGGCAGCGCCCGCCCGCCCGGCGTCACGCGCGTCTTGCCGATCTCGACGTAGCCGGCTCGCGCCACGGCCACCCAGACGACGGCCAGCTCGGGCACCTCCCACATGGACCGAGGTTCCTCGTCCCGCTCGATCCCCGTGAGCCGCATGAGCTCCAGGGTGTCGGCGCGGCGCAGGGCGCCGGTGGAGGTCACGGGCCTTCCCGCACCCACCCACCCGACCAGGGCCCGGGCACGGCGCAGGATCGGGGACCGCTCGAACGAGGCGGCGACCTCGGCGGCCTCGAAGGGGCCGGCGGCGAGCACATCGAGTCGCGGCGTGGGACCGAGCGTGACCGGCCAGATCGACGCGAACGGGTTGAGAGCCCCCTCCGGCCCGTCCGTGTTCGGGGCCACACCGTCACTGATCGCCACCCGCTCGTCGTACGGGAGGCTGTTGTCACGCGCGACGAAGTCGGCGAGGGCGGCAGGGTCGCGGACGTCCACCCCGTCCTGGAGTGCGTGCTCGATGATGTTCCCGCCCATGGTGCGCCGCGAGGCGTCCTCGAAGGCCTGCGGGACGTCGGCGGCGAGCTGCTCCATCAGCGCCGTCACCTCCGCCTCGCCCAGCGGTGAGCGCCAGCGCCCGGTGGCGAGCAGGAAGGTGAAGAACAAGGTCATCGCAGGGGCGAGCAGGCGCCGGTCGCCGGCGTCGGTGACCACCTTGCGGGGGAACAGCTCGGTGAGGACCGTGCGGATCTCCGCCTCGGTCCAGGCCGTGGGGTCCGGGGAGTCCAGGAAGTCGCTCTTGAGGTCGATGGCCGTGTCGACGAGCCAGGTGCTGTCCTCGAGGAACAGGTCGAGCCCGCGCGCCCAGTCCTCCAGCTCCTGCAGCAGCGCGCCGGTGTCCGCGGGCACGGCCCGGTGGGCGTCACGCCGCGGCGCGCCCTGGTGGCGCCGCCGCTGGGAGGCGGTCCTGCGCGGCTTGTGCTTCTTCTTCGGCATCGTCCGTCCCGTTCGAGGCTGCAACAGCCGTCCACGCTACCCGCCGCGCCCTCGCGACAGCGCCGGAGCCCGACCACGCCGGACCGCGACCACGCCGGACGACCGACGCCGACGCCGGCGCCGGTCAGTTCAGCAGCGTGACGTCCGCGGTGAGGACGGCTGGGCCGGTGAGCGTGACCGTGTCGCCGAGCACCCGCACCACGACCTCGCCGCCGGGCACGAGCACCCGCCAGGTGTCCGGCGCGCCGGGACCGCCCCAGGCTCGCACCGCGAGCGCCGCGGCGCACGTCCCGGTGCCGCACGAGCGGGTCTCCCCCACGCCGCGCTCGAGCACCCGCATCCGGACCCGGCCCACGGCCTCGCCGTCGCCGTCGTCCTCCCCCAGGGGGACGACCAGCTCGAGGTTGGTGCCCTCCGGCGGCGCGGGCTCGTAGGAGGCGCCGCCGGTGAGCACCGCCCCGGCGAGCTCGGCCTCGTCGGGCAGGGCCACGACGGTGTGCGGGTTGGGCACCGTGACCCGCAGGCCCGCGCGCGGGCCGGAGAGGCCGGGCACCTGCACGACGACGTCGTAGCCGGCCTGGACGGCGGGCAGCCCGCCGGGCATCGCCCAGGTGCCCATCTCGACCGTGTACAGCTCGCCGTCGAACGTCACGCGCCGCGGCCCGCCACGGGTGCCGACCACGACGCTCTCCCCCGCGCCGAGCTCGACGAGCCCGCGCACCCGCAGGTAGTGCACGAAGACCCGCACCCCGTTGCCGCACATCTCGGCCAGCGACCCGTCGGCGTTGCGGTAGTCCATGAACCACTCCGCGCCCGGGTCCTGCGCCAGGATGTCGGCCCCCTCCGGGAGCGCGGCGGAGCGGACCACGCGGATGAGCCCGTCGGCCCCCACACCGGCGTGCCGGTCGCACGCGGCGGCGACCTCGGCAGCGGTGAGCTCCAGGGCGCCGTCCGGGTCGGGCACGAGGACGAAGTCGTTCTCCGTGCCGTGCCCGGTGGTCAGGGCACGCCCGGCGAGGGCACCGAAGGGGGATGTCATAGGCCAAGGGTACGCAGCGCCGCGCGGACCATGGCTGTGGGCTCGGCCACCGGGATCCACGTGATGCGCGGGTCGCGCCGGAACCACTTCTCCTGCCGCCGCGCGAGGCGGCGGGTCGCCACGGTGATCGCCTCCACGGCCTCCTCGCGGGTCATGCGCCCGGCGACCACCTCGGCCGCCTCGGCGTAGCCGACGGCGCGCCGGGCGGTGCGGCCCTCCGCCAGGCCCCGGGCCAGCAGGGCCTCGGTCTCCTCCACCAGCCCGCCGGAGATCATCTGCGCCGCGCGTGCCGCGATGCGCCGGTCCAGCTCCGGGCGCGGGACGGCGACGGCCAGCTGGACCGCCGGGACCTCGTAGACGTGCTCGGGCATCGAGGCGGAGTAGGGCCGGCCGGTCAGGGCGATGACCTCCAGTGCCCGCACGACCCGGCGGGTGTTGCGCGGGTCGATGCGCGCGGCGGCGGCCGGGTCCTGGGCGGTGAGCTCGTCGTGCAGGGGGCGGGTGCCCAGGCGCTCCGCGCGTTCCTCCAGCGCCCCGCGCACGGCGGGGTCGGTGCCCGGGAAGTCCAGGCGGTCCAGCACCGCCCGGACGTACAGCCCGGACCCGCCGACCAGCACGGGCAGGCGGCCGCGCGCCCGGATGGCCTCGACGTCGCCGCGTGCGGCCCGCTGGTAGGCGGCCACGGTGGCCTCCTCGCGCACGTCCAGGACGTCGAGCTGGTGGTGGACGATGCCCCGGCGCTCCGCGGGCGGGAGCTTGGCGGTGCCGATGTCCATGCCGCGGTAGAGCTGCATCGCGTCGGCGTTGACGGCCTCCACGGCGCCGGGCCCGCCGAGGGCCTCCGCGAGGTCGAGCGCCAGGGCGGACTTGCCGGTCGCCGTCATGCCCACGACGGCGACGACGCGCACGGCGCCGCCCGCCTCGTCCGTCGCCTGCCGCACGAGTGCCCAACCTACCTGGCGCGCGCCCGCACCCCCGCGCGTACCCTCGGACCATGGCCAGGCCCGGCTTCGAGGAATCGGGGCGGCGCCCGGGGGCACCGGGCGGCCCCGGTGCGACGACCGGCGCGACCGGCGCCCGGGACGTCGTGCTGCCGCTGACCCGGGCGCGGCTGGAGGCCGCCCTGCAGGAGCTGGACTACCCGCACTTCCGCGACCGCAACGGGGACCTCGGGGCGATGTGGGCGCAGGCGGTCTTCCACCTGTACCTGCTCGGCCCCGACCAGTCCGTGCTCCAGGTGCGCGGCTCCTGGCACCGGCGGCTGGCGCTCGAGCGGCTGGGCGAGGTGCTCGAGCTCATCGACAGCTGGAACCGGGAGTACGTCGGCCCCAAGTGCTACGTCCGGGTGCTCGACGACGGCCGGCTCAGCGTCGTCGCGGAGGTGTCCACGCCGCTGGGCGCCGGGGTGAGCGACGAGCAGCTCACCCGCCTGATCCAGCGCGGGATCGGCCAGGGCATGCGCATGATGCGGGACCTCGAGCTGCGCTACCCCGACCCGGCCGAGCAGGCCCCCGGAGCGCTGTCGTGAGCTGGTGGCGGCGCCAGCGCCCCGAGCGCCGCCCGGGCGACCGGCCCGAGCCCGTGGAGGAGCCGCGGTCCGCACCCGAGCCGCCCGTGGCGCGCGCGGAGCCGCGGCACCTGCCGGGGCCGCCGGCGGAACGGACCACGCCGGTCACGGCCACCCGCATCTACGACGTCGTGACCGGCCGCGGCTACCACGTGCGCGCGGAGCCGGACGCGTCGCTGTCGGGGATGTGGGACGGCTACCAGTTCCAGCTGCGCCTGGCCGGGGAGGAGCAGGACTTCCTCAGCGTCCGGGGCACGTGGGGCCGGCTGATCCCCGACGAGCTGGTGCCCGCCGTCGCGCAGGCCGTCAACGACTGGAACCGGGACAAGATCTGGCCCACCGTGTTCACCGCGCCCACCGAGGACGGGCTGACGGTGCGGACCGAGATCATGGCCGACGTCGGCGCGGGCGCGACCGACCGCCAGCTGCTCGACATCATCGAGGGCGGGCTCGCCGCCGGGGTGCAGTTCTTCCAGGCGCTCGGCCGGTCCATGCCGCCGATCGAGGAGCCCTCGCCGGAGTTCTGAGCGCGAGCCGCGGCTGGCGCGGGGCCGCGCGGGCCGGCCGCCGCCGCGGCTCAGCGCCGCAGCGTCGGCATCCCGAGCGTGATCGGCCCGGCGGGCGCGGGCTCGCCGTGGCCGTGCGGCTCCTCGACCAGACCCGCGCGGCGTGCCCAGGCGTCGCCGGCGCGGGTGCGGCGCAGCCGGAACGTGCCGCCGGCCAGGGCGGAGTCGGCGACCAGGTGGTGCGGGGCGCCGTGGGTCACCTCGACGGTGACCATGTCGCCGGGCCGGGGGCGCTCGCCCTCGGTCAGGCCGGGGGGCAGCGCCGCGTGCACGAGCCGGTTGTCGGCGGCGCGGCCGGTGATGCGGTGGGTGGCGCCGTCCTTGCGCCCCTCCCCCTCGGCGACGAGCACGTCGACGGTACGCCCCACCTGGCGCTCGTTCTCCTCGGTGGAGATCCGCTGCTGCAGGGCGGCCAGGCGCTGGTAGCGCTCGGTGACGACCTCCTGGGGCACCTGGTCCTCGCGGTCCGCGGCCGGGGTGCCCGGGCGCCGGGAGTACTGGAAGGTGAACGCGGAGGAGAACCGGCTGGCCTCGACGACGTCAAGCGTCGCCTGGAAGTCCTCCTCCGTCTCCCCCGGGAACCCGACGATGATGTCGGTGGTGATGGCGGCGTCGGGGATGGCGGCGCGGACCCGGTCGATGATCCCGAGGTACTTCGCCTGCCGGTAGGAGCGGCGCATCGCGCGCAGCACGGCGTCGGAGCCGGACTGCAGCGGCATGTGCAGGCTCGGCATGACGTTGGGCGTCTCGGCCATCGCCTCGATGACGTCGTCGGTGAACGCGGCCGGGTGGGGGGAGGTGAACCGCACCCGCTCGAGGCCCTCGATCTCCCCGCACGCGCGGAGCAGCTTGGCGAACGCGCCGCGGTCGCCGAAGCCGACGCCGTAGCTGTTGACGTTCTGTCCCAGCAGGGTGACCTCGATGGCGCCCTGGGCGACGACGGCCTGCACCTCGGCGAGGACGTCGCCGGGCCGGCGGTCGCGCTCCTTGCCACGCAGGTGCGGGACGATGCAGAAGGTGCAGGTGTTGTTGCAGCCGACCGAGATGGAAACCCACGCCGCGTAGGCGGACTCGCGCCGGGTGGGCAGCGTGGAGGGGAAGACCTTGAGGGACTCCTCGATCTCCACCTGCGCCTCGGAGTTGTGCCGGGCGCGCTGGAGCAGGGCGGGCAGCACGTCGAGGTTGTGGGTGCCGAGGACGACGTCGACCCACGGCGCCTTCTCGACGATGCCGGAGCGCATCTGCTGGGCGAGGCAGCCGCCGACGGCGATCTGCATGCCCGGGCGGGTGCGCTTGACCGAGGCGAGCTGGCCGAGATTGCCGAACAGGCGGGTCGCGGCGTTCTCGCGCACCGAGCAGGTGTTGAGGATGACGACGTCCGCGCCGCCGTCACCGGCCTCCGTGGCGCGGGCGGCTGCCTCCGGCACGGACTCGACCGGCACGTAGCCCTGCGCCTCCAGCATGCCGGCGAGGCGCTCGGAGTCGTGCACGTTCATCTGGCAGCCCAGCGTGCGCACCAGGTAGGTGCGCGGGAGTCCGTGCGAGGCGGGGACGGGCACGGCGGGGACGGGCACGGCGGGGGCGGGCACGGCGGGGGCGGTCTCGGCCGGTGGAGCAGCAGTCATGGTGGCAGCAGTCTAGGTTGCCGGGCGCCGCCGGCCCACGGCCCTGCGCGCGCGGACGGGCTACCCACCCGAAACGGAAATCTGACACACTCGGGGCGACGCCGAGCAGCGCCCGCTAGCGCTGCCGGCCACAACTTCACACGCCGACGACTCGCGGCGGGAGAGTCCCGCGCGCAGCGGGCGCCGAAGGAGCAACTCCTCCCCAGGAATCTCTCAGGCACCGGCACCGCCGTGACGAGGCAACTCTGAAGAGCAGCGACGGCCAGCCAGGCGCCGCTCACCGACGGTGCAAGCGGGCCCCGGCCCGCGGAAACTCTCAGGTCACGTGACAGAGCGGGGAGGACCTCATCGTCGGCGCGCCCGCGCCGCCCGACCCGGGAGTCCGCCATGGCACACCAGACCCTCGCCCCCCTGACGGAGCCGGTCGCGGCCACCTTCGCCGACCGCCACATCGGCGCCCGGCCCGACGACACGGCGACCATGCTCGACGAGCTCGGCCTGCCCAGCCTCGACGCCCTCGCCGACGCCGCCGTGCCCGCGGGCATCCGGCAGGCCGGACCGCTGGACCTGCCCCCGGCCCTGTCGGAGACCGAGGTCCTCGCCCGCCTGCGGGAGATGGCGGAGAAGAACGCCATGCGCGTGCAGATGATCGGCCAGGGCTACCACGGCACGGTCACGCCCGGGGTGATCCAGCGCAACGTCCTCGAGTCCCCGGCCTGGTACACCGCCTACACGCCGTACCAGCCGGAGATCTCCCAGGGCCGGCTCGAGGCGCTGCTGAACTTCCAGACGATGGTCGAGGACCTCACCGGCCTGCCGGTCGCCGGCGCCTCCCTGCTGGACGAGGCCACCGCCGTCGCCGAGGCCGTGCTGCTCATGCGCCGCGTCAACAAGGCCCGGGCCGCCGGCGCCGTGGTCCTCGACGCCGACCTCCTGCCCCAGTCCATCGCCGTGGTGCGTGGCCGGGCCGAGGCGCTCGGGTTCGACGTCGTCGTCGCCGACCTCGCCGCGGGCCTGCCGGACGGGGAGCTGACCGGCGTCGTCATCCAGCAGCCCGGCACCTCCGGCCGGGTGTGGGACGCCTCCGGCGTCATGGCCGCCGCCAAGGAGCGCGGCGCCATGGTCACCGTGGCCGCCGACCTGCTCGCCCTCACGCTGATCACCCCGCCGGGCGAGCAGGGGGCCGACGTCGCCGTCGGCTCGGCCCAGCGCTTCGGCGTGCCGCTGTTCTACGGCGGCCCGCACGCCGCGTACATGGCCGTGCGCAAGGGCCTGGAGCGGTCCCTGCCCGGGCGGCTCGTCGGGGTGTCCAGGGACTCCGCCGGCGACCCCGCCTACCGCCTGGCGCTGCAGACCCGCGAGCAGCACATCCGCCGCGAGAAGGCCACCTCCAACATCTGCACCGCTCAGGCGCTGCTCGCGATCGTGGCCAGCATGTACGCCGTCTACCACGGCCCCGAGGGGCTGCGCGCGATCGCGGGCCACGCCCACGACGCGGCCCGGACCCTCGCGACGGTCCTCGCCGGGCACGGCGTGGAGCTGGTGCACGAGAGCTGGTTCGACACCCTCACCGCACGGGTGCCCGGCCGGGCGGGCGCGGTCGTCGCCGCCGCGGAGGCCGCCGGGGTCAACCTGCGCCTGGTCGACGCCGACCACGTCGGCGTCTCCTGCGACGAAACCACCACGCCCGCCCACCTGGCGGCCGTCGCGCAGGCCTTCGGCGTCGCCGGCGCCGCGGCCCGGGTGGACGCGGCCGCCGCCGCGGTGGCCGACGGCGCCGCTCCGGAGGTCCTGCCCGCCGCCCTGGCCCGCACGTCCGCGTACCTGACCCACCCCACCTTCCACGCCCACCGCTCCGAGACGCAGATGCTGCGCTACCTGCGCCGCCTGGCGGACAAGGACCTGGCGCTGGACCGCACGATGATCCCGCTGGGCTCGTGCACCATGAAGCTCAACGCGACCACCGAGATGCAGGCGATGACCTGGCCGGAGTTCGCCTCCGTCCACCCCTTCGCCCCCGACAGCCAGACGGCCGGGTGGCGCGAGCTCATCGAGGACCTCGAGCGGCGCCTGGCGGTGATCACCGGGTACGACCGCGTCTCCGTCCAGCCCAACGCCGGCTCCCAGGGCGAGCTGGCCGGGCTGCTCGCCATCCGCGGCTACCACCGCTCCCGGGGCGAGGAGCGCCGCACCGTCTGCCTCATCCCCGCCTCGGCGCACGGCACCAACGCCGCCTCGGCGGTGCTCGCCGGGATGCGCGTGGTCGTCGTCGCCACCGCCGCCGACGGCACCATCGACGCGGCGGACCTGCGCGCGAAGATCGCCGAGCACGCCGACGACCTGGCCGCGATCATGATCACCTACCCCTCCACGCACGGCGTCTACGACGGCGACGTGCGTGAGGTCTGCGACGCCGTGCACGCCGCCGGCGGGCAGGTGTACATCGACGGCGCGAACCTCAACGCGCTCGTGGGCCTGGCGCAGCCCGGCCGGTTCGGCGGGGACGTCTCCCACCTCAACCTGCACAAGACGTTCTGCATCCCGCACGGCGGCGGCGGGCCGGGCGTGGGACCGGTGGCCGTGCGCGAGCACCTGGCGCCGTTCCTGCCCGCCGACGCCGCAGCCACCGGCGCCGATGGCGCGCCCGGCGCGCTGGGCGTGCCGGTGTCCGCGTCGCGCTACGGCTCGGCCGGCGTCCTGCCGATCTCCTGGGCCTACGTCGCCCTCATGGGCGCGGAGGGTCTGACCGCGGCCACCAAGAGCGCGCTGCTGGCGGCCAACTACGTCGCCCGGCGGCTCGACCCCTACTTCCCCGTCCTGTACACCGGCGCGTCCGGGCTGGTCGCGCACGAGTGCATCCTCGACCTGCGCGAGCTGACCGCCCGCACCGGCGTGACCGCCGAGGACGTCGCCAAGCGGCTCATCGACTTCGGGTTCCACGCCCCCACGCTGGCGTTCCCGGTGGCCGGGACGCTGATGGTCGAGCCCACCGAGAGCGAGGACCTCGGCGAGATCACCCGGTTCGTCGACGCGATGATCGCCATCCGCGCCGAGATCGACCAGGTCGCCGCCGGGGACCTCCCGGTCGAGGCGAGCCCGCTGCGGCTCGCGCCGCACACCGCCGCGGCCATCGCGGCGGCGGACTGGGACCGCCCCTACAGCCGGGAGCAGGCCGTCTTCCCGCTCCCGGGCGTGCGCCGGGACAAGTACTTCCCCCCGGTGGGCCGCATCGACGGCGCCTACGGCGACCGCCACCTCGTGTGCGCCTGCCCGCCCGTGACCGACTTCGAGGAGCGCGCATGACCGGCACGACCACCGGCCGCACCACCGCCCTGTACCCCGAGCACGCCGCGCTGGGCGCCACCTTCACCGACTTCGGCGGCTGGCAGATGCCGCTGCGGTACGCCTCGGAGCTCGCCGAGCACCACGCGGTGCGCCGGGCCGCGGGGCTGTTCGACCTCAGCCACATGGGCGAGGTTTGGGTCACGGGGCCCGCAGCCGGCGCCCTCCTCGACCACGCCCTGGTGGGCAGGCTCTCCGCGGTCGCCGTGGGCCGGGCCAAGTACTCCCTCCTGTGCGCCGAGGACGGCGGGATCGTCGACGACCTCATCACCTACCGGCTCGCCGAGGACCGGTACCTCGTGGTGCCCAACGCCGGCAATGCGGCCACGGTGGCCGCCGCGCTGGGCGGGCGTGCCGCCGGCTTCGACGTGACCGTCGACGACGCGTCCGCCGCCACCTCCCTCGTCGCGGTGCAGGGTCCGGCCGCCGAGGCGGTCGTGCGCGCGCTGGTCCCGGCCGGGCAGGCGGACGCTGTGACGGGGTTGCGCTACTACGCCGCCACGGACGCGACCGTGGCGGGCGTCGACGTCCTGCTCGCCCGCACCGGGTACACCGGCGAGGACGGCTTCGAGGTGTTCCTGCCCAACGCGGACGCGGCAGGGGTCTGGGCCGCGCTGCTCGAGGCCGGCGCCGCGCACGGGCTCGTCCCGGCGGGCCTGGCCGCGCGGGACTCGCTGCGCCTCGAGGCGGGGATGCCGCTGTACGGCAACGAGCTCTCCCGCGACGTCACGCCGTACGAGGCGGGCCTGGGCGGGGTCGTGGCGCTGGGCAAGGAGGCCGACTTCGTGGGCCGCGCCGCCCTCGAGGCCGCCAGGGCCGCGCACGACGCCGGGCAGGGCCGGGTGCTTGTCGGCCTGCAGGGGCAAGGACGCCGCGCCGCCCGGTCCCACCACCCGGTGGTCTCCGGCGACGCCGTCGTCGGGGAGGTGACCTCCGGCGCGCCCAGCCCCACCCTCGGGTTCCCGGTGGCGCTCGCCTACGTCGACCAGCAGCACGCCGCCGTCGGCACCGCGCTGGACGTGGACGTCCGCGGCCGGCGTGAGCCGTTCGTGGTCGTGGAGCTGCCGTTCTACGAGCGGGCGCGCTGACTACGAGCGGGCGCGCTGAGCCGCGGCGTCGCGTCTCCCCGCCCCGCCCCCAGTGGCCCGAGCGGTCGCCTACGCCGCGAGCCGTCACTAACGCCGCCAACCGTCACTAACGCCGCCAACCGTCACTAACGCCGCGAACCGTCACTAACGCCGCGGTCACCTGTGCCACGAGCGGTCGACGCGAGCTGCTAATGCCGCGAACTGACACCGACGGCGCGATCATCCGCCGAGCCCACGAGCGGCCACCGAACCATCGGTGCTTCGCGAGCCGCTGGCAGCCGGCACCGGCGCGGCGCTCGCCGCTTGACGTCGCCGACGATTTGTGAGCGCGCGCCACAACGCCGCACGAGACCGGCCGAGGTGCCGTCCCGGACAGGGCTTCGCCAGGGATCCTGCCGACCGAGCGGAACGGCGAGCCCCTGGCGGGTGCGGTCACCTATCCCAAGGCCGACAGGCTGTCCCCGACGGCTTTGGTCAACGGGTCGTCAAGCGGAGGGCTTATTGTGTCCTGACTGTTACCGATGCGTCACAGATCACGAAACATTCGGCAGTTAGGTTGACCACCATGACGGACCCGCAGCAGACCACCGCCCTCCCCGCGGAGCGCCCGGCGGTGCAGGGCCGGACCCTCGGCGATCCGCTCGTGCGCCTGACCGGCGTGAACAAGCACTTCGGCCAGCTGCACGTGCTCAAGGACATCAACCTCACCGTCCGGCGCGGCGAGGTGGTCGTGGTGATCGGACCCTCCGGGTCCGGCAAGTCCACGCTGTGCCGGGCGATCAACCGGCTGGAGCCGATCGACTCCGGCTCCATCACCATCGACGGCAAGGAGCTGCCCGAGGAGGGCAAGGACCTCGCCAGGCTGCGCGCCGACGTCGGCATGGTGTTCCAGTCCTTCAACCTGTTCGCGCACAAGACGATCCTCGAGAACGTCACGCTGGGCCCGGTCAGGGCCAAGGGGGTCAAGCCCTCGGAGGCCAGGCAGCGCGCGATGACGCTGCTCGAGAGGGTCGGCGTGGCGAACCAGGCGGGCAAGCACCCCGCCCAGCTCTCCGGCGGGCAGCAGCAGCGGGTGGCCATCGCGCGCGCGCTGGCCATGCAGCCCAAGGTCATGCTGTTCGACGAGCCGACCTCGGCGCTCGACCCGGAGATGATCAACGAGGTCCTCGACGTCATGACGTCGCTGGCCCGGGAGGGCATGACGATGCTCGTGGTCACCCACGAGATGGGCTTCGCCCGTCGTGCGGCCGACAGGGTGGTGTTCATGGACGCCGGCCAGATCGTCGAGGAGGCGAGCCCGGAGGAGTTCTTCACCAACCCGAGGTCCCACCGGGCGAAGGACTTCCTCTCCAAGCTGCTCACCCACTGAGGAGCAGTACCTCAACCGCTCCCCCTGGGAGCCGAATGCAAGGAGACAAGATGCGAGGCACGCGTAAGGCAGCCGGCGTGGCACTGACGCTGGCGGCCGCCCTCACCCTGGCGGCATGTGGTGGCGGCGGCGAGGAAGAGCCGGCGGCCGGCGGCGACACCGCCGCCGAGGAAGGCGGCGAGGGCGGCGCCGGTGGCGAGGGTCTGACCATCGGCATCAAGTTCGACCAGCCCGGCCTCGGCCTGAAGGAAGGCGACGAGTACACCGGCTTCGACGTCGACGTCGCCAAGTACGTCGCGGAGAAGCTCGGCTACTCCGAGGACCAGATCGAGTTCACCGAGGCCGTCTCCGCCCAGCGCGAGACCCTCCTCGAGAACGGCTCGGTCGACATGATTTTCGCGACCTACTCCATCACCGACGACCGCAAGGAGCGGGTCGCCTTCGCCGGGCCGTACTTTGTGGCCGGGCAGGACCTGCTGGTGCGTGCCGACGACGAGGACATTCAGGGCCCGGAGGACCTCGAGGGCAAGATCCTGTGCTCCGTCTCCGGCTCGACCTCCGCCCAGCGAGTCAAGGACGAGTACGCCGCCGGCACCCAGCTGCAGGAGTACCAGGGTTACTCCGAGTGCGTCGAGAGCCTGGCCGCCGGCACCGTGGACGCGGTGACGACGGACGACATCATCCTCGCGGGCCTCGCGGCCCAGCCGCAGTACGAGGGCCAGCTCAAGGTCGTCGGCAACCCGTTCTCCGAGGAGCGCTACGGCGTCGGGCTGCCGCAGGAGAACGACCAGTGCGAGGACATCAACGCCGCCATCCAGGAGATGATCGATGACGGCACCTGGGAGGAGCTCATCGCCAAGAACGCCGGCGAGAACTACACCCCCGACCCGGACCTGAACCCGCCGACCGAGTTCGAGGCCTGCGCCTGACCTGGCACGACGCGGTGCCTGGGCCGGCCACGCCGGTCCGGGCACCGCTTTCCGCCGCCCTCCGGGCGGCTGATCGGAGGACCACGTGGGCGACTACTTCGCCGACATGGCAGAGCTCCTGGGCAGCTACGACGTCCTCGGAGCATTCTGGGTCAACATCGAGCTGACCTTCTGGTCGGCGATCCTCTCGTTCGTCATCGGCACCGCCCTGGCGATCATGAGGGTCTCCCCAGCGCCCAGCCTGCAGTGGGTCGGCACCGCGTACGTCAACCTGGTGCGCAACACCCCGCTCACCCTGATCATCCTGGCCTCGTCGCTGGGCCTGTGGGGGCAGCTCGGGGTGGTCCTCGCGGACCGGGAGTCCCCGACCTTCCTCGAGTCCAACAACTTCCGGCTGGCGGTGCTGGGGCTGTCCGTCTACACCGCGGCGTTCGTGTGCGAAGCACTGCGCTCCGGGATCAACACGGTGCCCCCGGGCCAGGCGGAAGCCGCCCGGGCGATCGGCCTGAGCTTCGGCCAGTCCGTGCGGATGATCATCCTGCCGCAGGCGCTGCGCGGGGCCATCGCCCCGCTGGGCAACACGCTCATCGCCCTGGCCAAGAACACCACGGTCGCCCAGGCCGCCGGCGTGCTTCAGGCCGCCACCCTCATGACGACCATGATCGAGTTCGAGTCCTCGTTGATGGTCGCCATCTTCCTCGTCATCGCGCTCGGCTGGCTCGTCATCGTGCTGCCGATCGGCCTGGTCGCCACCTTCCTCTCCCGCCGACTGGGGGTCGCCCGATGAGCACCGTCCTGTTCGACGCCCCGGGGCCCCGTGGCCGCCGGCGCATCGTCACCCTCAACATCGTCGGCGTCGTCCTCGCCCTCGGCATCCTCGCCTGGGTGGTGTGGGCGCTGGCCGGCAAGGGGCAGCTGACCGCCGCCAAGTGGCAGCCGTTCCTCACGGCCTCGGTCTGGGAGGACTACTTCCTGCCGGGCCTGTGGAACACCGTCAAGGCGGCCGCCGTCGCGATCGTGACGTCGAACCTCTTCGGCCTGATCTTCGGCATCGGGCGACTCTCCCAGCTCGCCCCGGTCCGCTTGGTCAGCTCGGCCGTGGTGGAGTTCTTCCGCGCCGTGCCCGTGCTGATCCTGATGATCTTCTTCTGGAGCGTGTTCTCCTACGGCGGCTACGTGGACGCCGGCAGCGCCCCGTTCTACGGCGTTGTCGTCGGCCTGACGCTGTACAACGGCTCCGTCATCGCCGAGCTCGTCCGTTCCGGCGTGCACAACCTGCCGCGCGGGCAGCGGGAGGCGGCCCTCGCCATCGGGCTCACGCATGCCAAGAGCGTGCGCCTGATCGAGCTGCCGCAGGCGCTCATCGCGATGATGCCGTCGATGGTGAGCCAGCTCGTCGTCATCCTCAAGGACACCGGCCTCGGCTACATCATCACCTACAGCGAGCTGCTGCGGCAGGCGCGCCTGGTCGGCACCTCGAACGCCAACCTGCTGCCGGCGCTGCTCGTCGCCGCGGTGATCTTCATCGTCATCAACTACTCCCTGACCAAGGTTGCCGAGGTGGTCGCCCGGCGGCTCGACAAGCGCACCGCCGGCAAGGCCCGGGCCACTGCCGGGGACCCCACCGGCGCGGCCGCGGAGGCGGGCGGGGGCCTGCCCGGAGGCGGCGGCCGGACGCCCTGACGCACCCGACGGGGCGTCGGCAGAGCCACGCCCCGCATGCGACGAGGGCGGCCACCCCGCGGGGGTGGGCGCCCTCGGTGCTCCCTGGTCGGTGGCGCGCCAGGGCGGTTCACCGCCATCCCCGGCGGTCTTCGGTCGCCTCAGTCGTTCCAGGCGCCCCACCAGTCGTCCGGGACGTCGTCGCCGCCGTCCTCCTCGGCGAGCGCCTCGTCGACCACCCGCAGGGCCACGCCGGGGCCGAACCCCTTGCGCGCGAGCATGGCGGTCAGCCGGCGGCGGCGGACCTGCCGGTCGAGGCCCCGGGTGCTGCGCGCCTTCTTCTCCACGAGGCGGCGCGCCGCGGCCTCCTCCGCCTCGTCGTCGACCTGCTCGAGCGCATCGGCGGCCGTCTCGTCGTCGATGCCCTTTTTCCGGAGCTCGGCAGCCAGGGCCCGGCGCGCCAGCCCCCGCTCGGAGTGGCGGGTGCGCACCAGCATCTCGGCGTAGGCGGCGTCGTCCACGAGCCCCACCTCGGTGAACCGGTCGAGCACCCGGGCGGCGATCTCCTCCGGCACGTCCCGCCGGGCCATCGTCTCCTCGAGCTGGGCGCGGCTACGCGGCGCCGCCGCCAGCTGGCGCAGGGCGATGGCCCTCGCGACCTCCTCGGCGTCCGGCTCCGCATCCTCGGCGGCGGCGCCGGCCGGCGGCGGCTCCAGCTCGTCACGGGGACGGGAGGGCCGCCGCCGGCCGCCACCGGTGGTGCGCGTCATCCGGCTCAGAAGTCGACCGGGACCTCGCCGGGCTTGCCGGCGGCACCGTTCGCCTCGGCGTTCTCGGCGCTCTGCCCGATGCCGAGCTTGGCGAGGATCTTCTTCTCGATCTCCTCGGCGAGCTCGGGGTTGTCCTTGAGGAACGCCCGGGCCTTCTCCTTGCCCTGCCCGAGCTGGTCGCCCTCGTAGGTGAACCAGGCGCCGGACTTGCGAACGATGCCGTTCTCCACGCCCAGGTCGATGAGCCCGCCCTCGCGGGAGATGCCGTGACCGTAGAGGATGTCGAACTCCGCCTGCTTGAAGGGCGGGGCCATCTTGTTCTTGACCACCTTGATGCGGGTGCGGTTGCCCACCGGCTCGGAGCCCTCCTTGAGGGTCTCGATGCGGCGGACGTCCAGGCGCACCGAGGCGTAGAACTTCAGCGCCTTGCCGCCCGTGGTGGTCTCGGGCGAGCCGAAGAACACGCCGATCTTCTCGCGCAGCTGGTTGATGAAGATGGCGGTCGTGCCAGAGGCGGACAGCGCACCGGTGATCTTGCGCAGGGCCTGCGACATCAGCCGGGCCTGGAGACCCACGTGCGAGTCTCCCATCTCGCCCTCGATCTCCGCCTTGGGCACCAGCGCGGCGACCGAGTCGATGACGACGATGTCCAGCGCCCCGGACCGGATCAGCATGTCCATGATCTCCAGGGCCTGCTCGCCGGTGTCCGGCTGGGAGACCAGGAGGGCGTCGGTGTCCACACCGAGCTTCTTGGCGTACTCGGGGTCCAGCGCGTGCTCGGCGTCGATGAAGGCGGCGATGCCGCCGGCGCGCTGGGCGTTTGCCACGGCGTGCAGCGCCACGGTCGTCTTGCCGGAGGACTCAGGGCCGTAGATCTCGATGACGCGGCCGCGCGGCAGGCCTCCGATGCCCAGCGCCACGTCGAGGGCGACGGAACCGGTGGGGATGACCTGGACCTTGGGGCGGGTGTCGTCGCCCAGCCGCATGATCGAACCCTTGCCGAACTGGCGGTCGATCTGGCTGAGCGCGGCCTCCAGGGCCTTGCTGCGGTCGGCAACGGGTGCGGGCATGTCGGTTCACCTCTCGGCAGGCGGGCCGCCCGGGGGGCGGCCCAGTGTTCGGACAGGGCTGGTCTGGTACAGGGCCCGCCCTCTCCGGACGGCAACCTGCGGCGACGCTATGCCCGACCACTGACATCCGGACCGGGGCCGCCCACGCCGTGTGGAGATCCCTGCCCGTCGTCGCCTGTGGACGAGCCTACGACGAACGAGTGTTCGAACTGAGCCCGACACGCCGTTGGCGGGTCACGGGCTGGTCGGCGTCCTCCTCCACGTGCGGGGCGGGCCGACCGGAGGCGGTGATCACTCCCTCCAGGAACGCGCGGCCAGGTGGACCTCACGGCCGGCCGACCTGAGCTCCTCCGTGATCTGGCAGCCGGACTGCGCGCTACCCACCACCAGCACGCCGCCGTCGGGCAGCTGCCGGGGGTTGCGGTACGCGGCCGCGTAGAGCTGCCCGACGCCTGGCGGCAGCGCGGGCCAGCGGCGGTATCCGGGGCAGGTTCTCTCCTCCGGTCGCGGCGACGACGTCCCGCGCCATGAGCTCGCCGGCCGATGTCCGTACCCGCCACCGCCCGTCCCGCCGGGCCACCTCGCGGACCTCCACGCCGGTGAGCACCGGTGCGTGGCCGGCGATCCGCTCCAGCCGCCGCACCACGTCGGCACCCCGCAGGTAGGTGTGCGGGTCCTGCGTGCCGAGCATGGGGTTCATCCACCCGGGGTTGTTGAGCCGTAGCAACTCCCAGCGCTTCGTTCGCCAGCTCTGACCGACGTCGTCCCGCTCGAGCACCACGTGGTCGATGCCCCGCTCAGCCAGGGCCACGCTCGCCGCGAGGCCCGCCGGCCCGGCACCCACGACCACGGCGGCGACGGTGGTGGGCAGCGATGCGTCCATGGCTCCAGGGTCGGTGCGCGGGGCGGGGCCGTCAGGAACCTGGGTTCCACCGGCTCAGGCGGGCTGGGTCGAGGATGACGATCCCGTCCCGGTCCGTGCGGACGACGCCGGCCTCGCGGAGCCGCCGCAGCTCCCTGACCACACCTCGCGCACCGTCCCCGCGGCCTCCGCCAGCTCGCGCTGCGGAGCCGTGACGACGAGCTCGGCGGCCCGGTCCGCCGGTCCGGCCTCTCCGATCCGCGCGGACGCCAGGTCGAGCAGGTGACGGGCCAGCCGCTGCGGCACGGTCATGAAGACGTCGTCGGGAATCTCCAGGACCAACTGCTGGACGCGCTCGCTGAGCTCGGTGAGGAAGACGGCCGCAACCCGGACGTCGCTCGCCGCCAGGGCGCGGGCGACGGTCGGCGAGAGCCGCAGCAGCGAGGCGTCGGTCAGCGCCTGGATCGACACGGGCAGCGCGAGGTCGGCTGGGGCGAAGAGCGTCAGAACGCCGAGAGCGCGCCCCGACGGCAGTACCGGATGGTCAGCGCGTGCGCCCGTCCGGTGCGGTCACGAGCACCCGCAGTACCCCGTCGACGACGAGCTCGAGGTGAGGCCCACGCTCGCCGGCGTGGTGCGTCATGGACCCCGCCGGCACGCGCTGCACCCGGGCCCCGTGCAGCACGGCCCCCGTCACCGCAGTCGGCAGCGCAAACAGGTGGGACGCCGCAACGGCCGCGGTGACCTCGTCCACGTGATCGTATGAGCGCCAGGCCGCCGGGACGCCGTGAGCTGGTGCGCGTACCGGCTTCCGGCTCTGCGGCCTCGCCGTCAGGGTCGGCCGCGGCCCCGGCGCTCCTTCGGGTCGCGCCGGTGCCGCCAGCGGGTGGCGTCGTCGAGCTCCATCTCGTCGCACATCGCGTCCCAGACCTCGCGGGGCGGGACGCCGTCGGCGAGCGCCTGCGCCGCCGTGCGCCCACCCGCGCCGGCAAGGACGAGGTCCTCGGCGAGCGACCGGCCGTAGCCCGCGCCGAAGGTCTCCTCGACCACCTGCCAGAACTCCGAGTGCTTCACCCCTCCAGGGTGCCACGGGCGGGCCCGGCCGACGCCCGCCGCCCTGCGCCGCCCGCCCCCGCCCGCACGACCGGCCGGTGTCACCGCCGGGCGGCAGAATGTCGTCCGTGCCGTTCTCCGAGCCCACCAGCGCCTGGTTCGGCGATGCCTTCGCCGGGGCGACCGCGGCCCAGACCGGGGCGTGGGACGCCATCGCGTCGGGCGAGCACGCCCTTGTGGTGGCGCCCACCGGATCCGGCAAGACGCTAGCCGCGTTCCTGTGGGCGATCGACCAGATGCTCACCGGCGAGGTGCCCGAGGACGGCGAGCGGTGCCGCGTGCTGTACGTCTCCCCGCTCAAGGCGCTCGCCGCCGACGTCGAGCGGAACCTGCGATCGCCGCTCGTGGGCATCTCCGCCGCGGCGGCGCGGCTCGGCCGGCCGGTGAACGACATCCGCGTCGGCATGCGCACCGGCGACACCCCGGTGGGCGAGCGCCGCCGGATGGCCACACACCCGCCGGACATCCTCATCACCACGCCGGAGTCGCTGTACCTGGTGCTCACCTCCTCGGCCCGGGAAGGGCTGCGTGGGGTGCGGACCGTGATCGTCGACGAGGTCCACGCCGTGGCCGGCACCAAGCGCGGCGCCCACCTCGCCCTCTCTCTCGAGCGCCTCGACGAGCTGCTGCCCGCGCCGGCGCAGCGGGTCGGGCTGTCCGCCACCGTACGTCCGGTGGCCACGGTCGCGACCTTCCTCGCCGGTCACCGCCCGCCGGCGGAGGGCGGGCGGCCGGTGCGCGTGGTCCAGCCGGCGAGCACCAAGGAGCTGCGGATCGACGTCGTCGTCCCGGTCGAGGACCTCTCCGACCCCTCGGCCACGCCGCTGCGCGGCGGCGCCGCCGCGGTGGCGGACGACGACGGCCCGGACCTGTCCGGCAGCGCCGCCGGGGCACCGCCGGACCAGCGGCACCCGTCCGTCTGGCCGCACCTGACGGAGCGGGTGGTCGACCTGGTCGGGGAGCACCGCTCGACGATCGTCTTCGCCAACTCCCGGCGCTCCGCCGAGCGGCTCACGGCCCGCATCAACGAGGAGTGGGAGGCCCGCCGGGAGGGGCGCGCCGCCGTCGAGGTGCTGGCGGCGGCCGGCTCGGCGCGCGCGGCGGAGGCGCCCGCCCAGTCCGGCACGGCGCTGCCGACGGGGCACGTGGTCGCCCGGGCCCACCACGGCTCGATGAGCCGGGAGGAGCGCGTGCGCACCGAGACGGCGCTGAAGTCCGGCCAGCTGCGCGCCGTCGTCTCCACCTCCTCCCTCGAGCTGGGCATCGACATGGGGGCGGTGGACCTCGTCGTCCAGGTGGGCGCGCCGCCGTCGGTGGCCTCGGCGCTGCAGCGCATCGGCCGGGCGGGGCACCAGGTGGGCGCGGTCTCCCACGGCGTCGTGCTGCCCACCTATCGCGGGGACCTGCTGCCGGCGGCGGTGGCGACGGCGCGGGCGCAGGCCGGCCTCATCGAGGAGGTCCGCGTCCCGGCCAACCCGCTGGACGTGCTGGCCCAGCAGATCGTCGCGATGCTCGCCGTCGAGGAGCTGACGGTCGACGAGGTGGCCACGCTGGTGCGCCGGGCCGCGCCGTTCGCCGCGCTCGGCGACCGCTCGCTGACCGCCGTGCTGGACATGCTCGCCGGGCGTTACCCCAGCGAGGACTTCGCCGAGCTCCGCCCGCGCATCGTGTGGGACCGCACGGCGGGCGTGCTGCGCGGCCGACCGGGCGCGCTGCGGCTGGCGGTGACCTCCGGCGGCACCATCCCCGACCGTGGCCTGTACGGCGTCTACCTCGCCACCGGACCGGTACCGGAGGAAGGCGGGCGCGGCTCGGGTGCCGGGTCCGCGACGGTCACGGCCGGGGCGCGGGGCGCTGGCCGCCGCGTGGGCGAGCTCGACGAGGAGATGGTGTACGAGTCGCGGGTGGGCGACACCTTCACCCTCGGCACGAGCACCTGGCGCATCGAGGCGATCACGCCGGACCGGGTGCTCGTCTCCCCGGCTCCGGGTCAGCCGGGCCGCCTGCCGTTCTGGAAGGGCGACTCCCCCGGGCGGCCGGCGGAGCTCGGCCGGGCGCTCGGCGCGACCACCCGGCAGCTGGCGGCCCACCTCGACGACGGCACCGCCGCCGAGCGGCTCGCGGGGGCCGGCCTCGACGCCTGGGCCACCGACAACGTCGTGGCGTACCTGGGGCAGCAGAAAGAGGCCACCGGCCGCCTGCCCGACGACCGCACCATCGTCGTGGAACGGTTCCGCGACGAGCTCGGTGACTGGCGCGTCGTGATCCACTCCCCCTACGGCGCGCGGGTCCACGCGCCGTGGGCGATGGTGCTCGCGGCCCGGCTCCACGAGGCGACCGGCATGGACGTCAACGCCTCCCCCAGCGACGACGGCATCGTGCTGCGCCTGCCCGACGTCGACGGGAGCGAGACCGGGCTCGGCCGCTTCGACGTCGGCGAGCTGCTCCTCGACCCCGCGGAGGTCTCCGGCCTGGTGGTGGCGGCCCTGACCGGGTCCGCGCACTTCGCCGCCCGGTTCCGGGAGGGCGCCGCCCGTTCCCTGCTCCTGCCGCGCCGCCGGCCCGACCGTCGCCAGCCGCTGTGGCAGCAGCGCCAGCGCAGCGCCCAGCTCCTCGCGGTCGCAGCCCGCTACCCCGACTTCCCCGTGGTGCTGGAGGCGGTGCGCGAGTGCCTCCAGGACGACTTCGACGTGCCCGCCCTAGCGGACCTGATGCGCCGCGTGGCCGAACGCGAGGTCCGGGTGGTGGAGGTCACCACGCAGTCGCCCTCGCCCTTCGCGCGGTCGCTGCTCATGGGCTACATGGCGCAGTTCCTCTACGGTGACGACGCCCCGCTCGCCGAACGGCGCGCGGCGGCCCTGACCCTGGACCCGTCGCTGCTCGCCGAGCTCGTGGGTTCGGACCTGGGCGACCTGGCCGACCTGCTCGACCCCGCGGCCGTCGCCGAGGTGGCCGCGGAGGTGGGCCTGCGCACCGAGCGCGCCCGCGCCAAGGACACCGAGGGCCTGGTGGACCTCGTGCGGCGGCTCGGGCCCATTCCCGCGGCGGGCCTGGCCGACCGGTCGGTCGCGCCGGACGACGTGCCCGGCTGGCTCGCCGAGCTGCAGGACCAGCGCCGCGTCATGCCGGTCCGCGTGGCCGGCGAGGAGCAGTGGGCCACCATCGAGGACGCCGCCCGGCTGCGGGACGCGCTCGGCACCGCGCTGCCCCTCGGGCTGCCCGACTCCGTGCTCCAGCCCGTGCCGGACCCGCTCGGGGACCTCGTGCGCCGGCACGCGCGCACCCACGGCCCGTTCACCGCCCGTGACGTCGCCGCCCGCCTGGGCCTCGCCCCGGGTGCGGTGCAGGCCGTGCTCGCGGACCTCGTGCGGACCGGCGTGCTCGTGGAGGGCCGGCTGAGCCCCGCCCGGGCTGCGACCGACGGGAGCGACGGCGCGGCGGGCGTTCCGGCCCCTGCCGAGCCGGGCGCCGCGGGACCGGGCGCCGGGCATGGCGCCGCGGGGCGGGACGACGCCGAGCCGGGCGACGGGGCGCTGACCCTCCTCGGGCCCGACGGGCTGGAGCCCGTCGCCGCCCCGGCCGTGGAGTACTGCGACGCCGAGGTGATGCGCCGCATCCGGCGGCGGTCGCTGGCCCGCCTCCGCAGCGAGGTCGAGCCCGTGGTGCCGCAGACCCTCGGCGTGTTCACCCCCCGCTGGCAGCACGTGGCGCCGGTCGGTGCCCGGCCGGACCTGCGCGGGGCCGACGGGGTGCTCACGGTCGTGGACCAGCTCGCCGGGGCGCTGGTGCCCGCGTCCGCGCTGGAGTCCCTCGTGCTGCCGGCCCGCGTCCGCGACTACTCCCCCTCGCTGCTGGACGAGCTGACGAGCGCCGGAGAGGTGCTGTGGGTCGGCGGCGGGGCGCTGCCCGGCGTGGACGGCCTGCTCACGCTGCTGCCGGCGGACGCCGCCGTGCTGGCACCGCGATCCGAGAATGCCCTCTCCGCGCTGCACGAGCACCTGCTCGGTCTGCTCGGCACTGGCGGCGGCCACTTCTTCCGGGACCTCGTCCCGCCTGACGACCTGGGACCCGACGGCCGCGCCGCCAGCGCCGCGCCGGCCGAGGTGCTCGAGGCGCTGTGGGAGCTCGTCTGGGCCGGGTTGGTCACCAACGACACGCTCGCCCCCGTCCGCGCCCGCCTGGGCGGCGGCCGGCCGGCGCACACCGCGCCGCGGACGCCGGCACGCACCCGCTCGCTGCGCCCGGGCGCCGGGCTGCGCCGGGCCGCGTTCTCGCGGGCCGCCCTGGCCGGTGCCCGGCCGGCGTCCGCCGTGCAGGTGCCGGCCGCCGCCGGCCGGTGGTCGCTGGTGGAGCGACCGCCGCTGCCCGGGGGCGAGGAGGAGGCGCGCACCGCCCGCGTCACCGCGCTGACCGTGTCGCTGCTGGAGCGTCACGGCGTCCTGGTGCGCGGCGCTGCGGGCCTGGAGGACCTTCCCGGCGGCTTCGGGGCCGCGTACCAGGTGCTGCGGCGCCTGGAGGAGTCCGGCCAGGTGCGCCGCGGGTACCTCGTGGAGGGGCTGGGCGCCGCCCAGTTCGCCCTGCCCGAGGTGGTCGACCGGCTCCGCGGCGACGCCGCGGACCTCACCGCCCGCCGCGAGCGGGCGGCGGCGGGCGTCACGCGGCCCCGCGTGCACCTGCTCGCCGCCACGGACCCGGCCAACCCCTACGGGGCGGCGCTCGGCTGGCCGCCCACCACCGAGGGCGAGGGGCACCGGCCGGGCCGCAAGGCCGGCGCCGTCGTGGTGCTGGTGGACGGGGCGCTGGCCCTGTACGTCGAGCGGGGCGGACGGACGCTCCTCTCCTTCGCCGACGACCCGGCCGCGCTCGGGCCCGCGGCCGGCGCGCTGGCGCAGGTGGCGGGGACCGGGGCGCTGGGCCCGCTGACGCTCCAGCGGCTGGACGGCACGCCCGCGCTGGAGGCGACCGGTCCCCTCCGCCGTGCCCTGGACGAGGCGGGCTTCGGCCCCACCCCACGCGGGCTGCGCCTGCGGGCGCTCCAGCCCGCCCCGAGCTGACGGCCGCGCGCCGGCGTCCAGGGAGCCGAACCCGTGCGGGGCGAGCGCCCAGCGGGTCGAGCCGACGCCGCGAGGCCGCCAGCCCCGGACTGCGCCCACCCCACCGGTGCTCAGGCGGACGCGCCGGCGCGGATCCGGGCGGCGGCGACGACGACCGCCACGCACGCGTCCAGGTCCAGCCGCCCGGTGTTCAGCACGAGGTGGTACCGGTCGAGCTCGCGGGGTCCCAGCCGAGCGGCAGTACTTCACCTTCACCTACTCCGAGACCCTGGCCGACTCCCTCGTCGAGACCTCTCCCGACGCCGAGACGCACCCGAACACCCCGATGACGTACTCCACCTCCACGCCCGACGGCGGGATCACCGGCCGCCTCGTCGCCCCCAAGGACCCGCTAGGGTGCGCGGCCGCCGTCTGGGACGGGATCGACGTCGCCGGCCAGATCGCCCTCGTGCAGCGCGGCACCTGCACCTTTGCCGAGAAGTCGGTGGCCGCCCAGCAGGCGGGCGGCCACCGCGATCATCTACAACAACGCCGACGGCGCCCTGAACGGCACGCTCGGCGAGGTGGTCGGGGTGCCCACCACGGGCATCACCCAGGCGCTCGGACAGGAGGTCCTCGCCGAGCTGGCCGGCGGCCCGGTGACCGTCACCCTCGACCTGCGCACGCTGCAGGAGGACCGCGAGACCTTCAACGTCATCGCCGAGACGGACACCGGCCGGGAGGACAACGTGGTCATGCTGGGCGCGCACCTCGACGGCGCGCTCGAGGGCCCGGGCATCAACGACAACGGCTCCGGCTCGGCCGCGATCCTCGAGACCGCGATCCAGCTCGCGGAGGTCAACAGGCTCAACAACCAGGTGCGCTTCGTGTGGTGGGGCGCCGAGCAGAACGGGCTGCTCGGGTCCTGGCACTACATGGACGACCTGTACGCCAACGACCGCGCCGAGCTCGGGAACATCGCCACCTACCTCAACTTCGACGTGGTCGCCTCGCCCAACTACGTGATCGGCGTGTACGACGCCGACGAGTCGACGCACGAGGCGCCCGTCGAGGTGCCCGGCGGCTCGGCCGAGAGCGAGGCCGTCTTCACCGACTACTTCGACGGCATCGGCCGGCCGTGGGTGGACACGGAGTTCTCCGGCCGGTCGGACTACCAGGCGTTCATCGAGTACGGGGTCCCCGCCTCGGGCCTGTTCACCGGCGGCGACGGCACCAAGACCCCGGCGGAGGCCGAGATGTTCGGCGGCACGGCAGGTACCACGTACGACCCGAACTACCACACAGCGGGCGACGACCTCTCCCACGTCAACGTGGAGGCGCTGGACATCATGAGCGACGCGATCGCGCACGCGGCGATCACCCTCGCTCATGTAAGGGACATCGGCGTCGATCAACGGCGAGCGCAGCGCCGGCAAGTCGGGCAAGGCGCACCCTCGGGGACCGCTCCCAGCGGCGTGAGCACCCAGGTCACCCCGGGGCGCGCCCACCCGGGCAGCCCGCGACGTGACCCAGCGAGGGCCCGCGAGGAACGGCCGACCGGCGTCCTCCCGCGGACCCTCCGCCCGCGTCGCGGGGCGGAGCGCCGCTCTACACAGAAGTTATGCATACGTATTGTGCACCGCCATGGACGACGCCACGACGGTCCGCCTGGACGCCCGCGCGCTGAAGGTCCTTGCGCACCCGCTGCGCTCGCGACTCCTCAGCGCGCTGCGGCTGGAGGGCCCGGCCACCGCCACCGCGCTGGCCCGCGCCCTGTCCACCAACACGGGCGCGACCAGCTACCACCTGCGCAGGCTCGCGGAGGCCGGCCTCGTCGAGGACACCGGTGCCGGCTCGGGCCGCGAGCGCTGGTGGCGCGCGGCGCACGAGCGGCACTCCTTCTTCCCCACCGACGTCCAGGACTCCCCGACGCCGCGGCGGCGATGACGTGGCTCCAGGGCGAGTACCTCCGGCAGTTCCAGGCCCGGGCGGAGTCCTGGCTCGCCGGCCAGTCCCGCCTCCCCGGCGAGTGGCGCGACGCCGCCGGCAGCTCGGACTACGTCCTCGACCTCACGCCCGAGCAGCTCGCGACGCTCGAGGGCGAGCTCGACGAGCTGATCGAGCGGTACCGCACCGCGCCGGCGGCCGCCGCACCCTCCGGTCGCCGGCGGCGCGTCTTCCTCTACCTGCACGCCTTCCCGGAGATCGCCCCGTGACCGCGCCGCGGGCGGCCGAGCGCCGCTTCCTCGTCCTCACCGCCCTGCGCTGGCTGCCGGTCGGTCTCGTCATCCCGGTCACGGTGCTGCTGCCGCTGGACCGCGGCCTCAGCCTGAGCGAGGTGGGCCTCGCCGTCTCGCTGCAGGGCTTCGTCGTCCTGGCCCTTGAGCTCCCCACCGGGGGGATGGCCGACTCCCTCGGGCGCCGCCCCGTGCTGCTGCTGGCGTCCGCCGTCGGGCTGGTCGCCACCTCCCTCTACCTCGTGGCGGACTCGCTGGCGCTCTTCGCCGTCGTCTTCGCCCTGCAGGGCGCCTTTCGTGCGCTCGACAGCGGCCCGCTCGAGGCGTGGTACGTGGACGCCGCCCTGGCGGCCGACCCGCGCGCACGCATCGACAAGGGCCTCAGCGCCTCCGGCACAGTGCTCGGCGTCGCGATCGCCTCCGGCGCCGCCGCGGGCGGCGCGCTGGTCGCCTGGGACCCCCTCCCCTGGCTCGACCCGATCGCGGTCCCGGTGCTCGCGTCCCTGCTGATGCAGGTCGCGGGCCTGGGGTGCCTCGTCGCGCTCATGGCCGAGCCTGGCCGGACTGCTGGAGTGTCGCCCTGGCGGGCTTCGGCCGGGACCCCGCGCGCCGTCGCCGACGGCATCGGGCTGCTCCGGCGGGACCGCGTGCTGCTCGCCCTCGTGGCGGTCGAGCTGTTCTGGGGCTTCGGCATGGTCGCGTTCGAGTCGCTGACGCCGGTGCGGCTCGCGGAGCTCGTCGGGGGCGCGGACGCCGGGGCGGTAGTGGCCGGCCCGGCCAGCTCGGCGGCATGGCTGGCGTCCGCCGCGGGCGCCGCCTGCGTGCCGTGGCTGGGGCGCCGGCTCGGCATGGCCCGCGCCGCCGCGGCGATGCGCGTCCTGCAGGGCGTGGCCGTGCTCGGCATCGGCCTGCTCGGCGGCGTCGTCGGCGTCCTCACCGCGTATCTGGCGTGCTACGTCGTGCACGGAGCGGCGGGCCCCGCGCACATGACGCTGCTGCACCGGCGGGTGTCCGCGGAGCGGCGGGCGACCGTGATCTCGCTGAACTCCATGGTCGCCCAGCCGGCGGGCGCCGTGGGGGCCATCGTGCTCACCGCCGTCGCCGACGGCGCCTCGGTGTCCGTGGCCATCGCCGTGGGCGGCGCGGTGCTCGCGCTCGCCGCGCCGCTGTATCTGCCCGCGTGGCGGCAGGAGCGCGGCCACCCCGCGGCGCTCGCCCTCGGGGGCGAGGACCAGGGCCGGCCGCCCGAGGCGGCGGCGACGGGCGACGCGGCGGCTACGGGCGACGCGCCGTCGCCCGCCGGAGCCGGGGAGGAGCCGCGCGCCGCCGCGCAGGCGCCGGCCGTGCGCACCGCCGGGGCGAGCGAGGCACCCCGTGCCTGAGGGCGACATCCTGGTGCGGGTCGCCCGCCGGCTGGACGCGGCGCTGGCCGGCCAGGTGCTGGCGCGGGGCGAGCTGCGCTGGCCGAACCTCGGCGGCGTCGACCTCGCCGGCGTGCGGGTGCTGGGCAACCACACCCGCGGCAAGCACCTGCTCACCCGGCTGGAGGACGGCCGGACGCTCCACAGCCATCTGCGGATGGAGGGCATGTGGCGGATCGTGCGCACCGGGGACCTCACGTCCGGGCAGAGCCGGGCGGACCGCCCCGCGCACGTCCGCGCGGTGCTGGCGACCGAGCGGTGGACCTGCCTCGGTGTGAACCTGGGCATGCTCGACCTCGTCCCGACCCGGGACGAGGGGCTGCTCGTCGGGCACCTCGGGCCGGACGTGCTCGCGCCCGACCTCGACGCCGACGCCGCGGCAAGCCGGATCCTCGCCCAGGGGCCGCGCGGCATCGGCGAGGTGCTCCTGGACCAGACGGTCGTGGCCGGTCTCGGGACGGTCTACATGGCCGAGTCGCTCTGGACCAACAGGGTCTGGCCGTGGACGGCGGCCGGCGACCTCGGCCCCACGGCCCGGGACCTCGTGACGACGGCGCGCCGCCTCATGCTCCGCTCCGTCGCCGCCCGCACCCCGACGGCCACGGGCGACACGCGCCGCACCAGCAACGTGCACGCCCGCGAGCGCCGGCCGTGCCCGCGCTGCGGCACCCCGGTGGTGCGGGACAGGGTGGGCCGAGCACCGACGGACCGGGACGTGTACTACTGCCCCGCCTGCCAGCCACGCCCCTGAGCGTCCGTGGCCCCGGACGCGACGAGGCCCGGACCGCTCGGGTCCGGGCCTCGCCGTCAGGCTCCTGTGCGGCGTCAGCCCACGGGGGTGAGCAGGCTTTCGCGGCGCACCAGCTCGTCGGGCACGGTGTCGGGCACGTGGACGCCCTCCTCCACCGCGACTCGCTCGGAGACGGCTCGGAGCACGAAGCTCATGGGAACGTTGAGCGCCTCGCAGATGGATGCGAGCAGCTCGGAAGAGGCCTCTTTCTGGCCCCGCTCGACCTCGCTGAGGTAGCCGAGGGACACACGGGCGGCCGAGGAAACCTCGCGCAAGGTCCGGCCCTGACGCTGCCGTGCGTCACGGAGCACGTCCCCGATCTCGCGGCGAAGCAGGATCATCGTGCGGCCCTCCTCCCCTGCCCTGCTGGGCGATGTGGTTCTACCGTACCCTGCCGGGGGGACGGGGCGCCCGCCCACCCGCGCACCGGGACGTCCCTGCGGGTGGCGTGGTGCACCGGCGGGGCCGCGCGAGCTCGCGCGGTACGCGTACTGGTTCGATGTCATCACTCTTTACAACGGCAGCAGGGCGACACTTGTTCCCTTGCTGCGCTCGCCGGGTGAGGGGTGCAGCTGGCCGTCCTCAGGGCGCCGGCCGCCCCGGGGCCGGCGCCGGCGCGCGCCGGTCCGCGGCCCGCTCGTCCTCCAGGAGCGCGTCGAGCAGCGCCAGGACCGCCCCGGTGGCGGCGGCCCGCACGGCCGGGCGCGGGCCGGCGAGCGTGAGGTGACGCACCCGCGTCCCGGAGGGTCCGTGGACGGCGACGAAGGCCGCGCCCGCCGGCTGACCGTCCGCCGGGCCCGGGCCGGCGACCCCGGTGGTGCCCACGCCGTGGCTGGCGCCCAGCCGGCGCGCGACGCCGGCGGCCATCTGCCGGGCGACCTCGGGGTGCACGGGGCCGTGCCCGGCCAGCAGGTCGCCGTCGACGCCGAGCAGCCCGGCCTTGAGGTCGGTGGCGTAGGCGACGACGGCGCCGCGCAGCACGGCCGAGACGCCGGGCACGGCCACCAGGGCGGCGCTGACCTCGCCGCCCGTGAGGGACTCTGCCACCGCCAGGGTGGCGCCGCGGGCCTCGAGCGCGGCGACCACCCGCTCGGCGGCCCGCATCAGGACTCGGCCTCGCCCAGCGCCGGCCCGGCCGGCTCCCCGCGGGAGATCCGGATCGCCTGGACCACGTAGTCGAGGCCGGTGATCAGGGTGACCGCGACTGTCACCAGCACGACGACCTCGGTGACGACGTTGATGCCGTCCGCGATCCCGCCGGGCAGGAAGGTCGCCCACGGCACGAGCAGCATGGTGATGAACAGGACCTGCAGCGAGGTCTTGAGCTTGCCGCCCTTGCTGGCCGCCATGACCGCGCGGCGGACCATGAAGAAGCGGAGCACGGTGATGCCGAGCTCGCGCACGATGATGACCACGGTGACCCACCACGACAGCGAGTCGTCCATCGAGAGCAGGACGAGGGCGGTGATCACCAGCGCCTTGTCGGCGATGGGGTCGGCGAGCTTGCCGAAGTTGGTGACGAGCCCCCGGCTCCGGGCCAGCGACCCGTCCAGCTTGTCCGTCGCGGCGGCCAGCACGAACACCACCGCGGCCCACAGCCGCGTGGTCGCGTCGCCCTGCAGGAGGAGCGCCGCGAAGACCGGCACCATCGCGATCCGGAGCATCGTCAGCACGTTGGCGATGTTCCACAGCGGCACGGGCACGGGCAGGGGTGCGCGGTCGCCGGACGGCGTCATCGCGGGGTCGGTCGTCACCCGCCCAGCGTAGGTCCCGGCGTGGCACCTCGCGTGCGCCAGCCACCGCCGTACGGTGAGTCATGGGCACCGTGGCCCCCGGCCGCGCGCCGCGACGGCGGCGCCGGATCGCTGCGCTCGCGTGGGCCGCCGCGCTCCTGACCGGGTGCCAGGGCGGCGTCCCCGGCGAGGGCTCCACCGGCGCCACGCCCACTCCTCCCCCGTCCGCCGCGGACGCTCCCGCCGCCCCTCAGCGGCCGGACGAGAGCGGCCGCGGGGCTCCGGGCGGCGGCCCCAGCGGACCCGGCAGCCCCGGCGGCGCGGGCGGCCCGGCGGGCTCCGACGGCGACGGGGGCCGGGGCGAGCCCGGCGCCGGGGAGGGCACGGCCCGTGCCGACGGGCACGGCGCGCCGGGCGATGACGACGCGGGGGCGGGCGGCGGGAGGGAAGAGCACACGACGGGCGGGGACGACGCGCCGGGCGAGGTGATCTTCACGATCCTCTCCGCCGGCGACGTGCTCCCCCACCACTCGGTCAACGTGGCGGCGCAGCGCGGCGACGGCAGCTACGACTACGTACCGCTGATGTCCGCGCTCGAGCCCTGGACGGCGGGCGCCGACCTGGCGCTGTGCTCCCTCGAGGTGCCGCTGGCGCCGCCCGGCGAACCCGTCACCGCCTACCCCGTCTTCGGCGCGCCCCAAGAGCTCGTCCACTCCCTCGCCGAGCTCGGCTGGGACGGGTGCAGCACGGCCACGAACCACGCCCTCGACCGCGGCCTGGAGGGCGCGGCGCACACCCTCGACGTGCTCGACGCCGTCGGGCTGGGGCACGTGGGCACGGCACGGCGCCCGGCCGAGGCGGCCGCCCCGCAGCTCTACGAGCTCGAGCGGGCGGGGCGGCGCGTCGTCGTCGCGCACATTGCGGCCACCAGCGTGGTCAACGGCCCCGGTCCCCCGGCCGGTGCCGAGTGGGCGCTGCGGCGGCTGGACGTCGGCGAGCTGATCGCGCAGGCTGCGGCCGCGCGGGCCGCGGGCGCCGACGTCGTCGTGGCGAGCCTGCACTGGGGCACCGAGTACGTCCTCGCCCCGGTGGCCGAGCAGGTTCGCGCCGCCCAGGCGCTCGCCGGGTCGGGCGAGGTCGACCTCGTCCTGGGGGCCCACCCGCACGTCGCGCAGCCGCTCGAGGAGCTGCCGGGCGGCCCCGGCGGGGAGGGGATGTGGGTGGCGTGGAGCATGGGCAACTTCATCTCCAACCAGGACGTCGTGTGCTGCGTCATGGAGACCGCGACGGGTGTGCTCGTGACCGCCACCGTCCGCGTGCCCGCGCGGGGCGACGTCACGGTGGAGGCCGGCTGGACCGCGGTGACCGTGGATCGCGCCGGCGGCCAGCGCGTCCACCTGCTGCACGAGCTGGCGGCGGGGGCGCGCCCGCCCGGCCTCACGCTGGATCCGGCGACCATCGGCGCCCGCGCCGCCCGGGTGACCGAGGTGATGGGGACGCCGGAGCGCACGGAGCCGCCGCGGCCCACCGGCCCGGGGCCGCGCGTCGTGGGCCGGGACTAGGCCCGGGCCGGCCAGGGAGGCGGCGGACCCGGGACCGGGCGGCTAGCGGCCCGTCAGCTGCCAGGCGTCCTCGCCGCCGGCGTCGTCGTCCTCGTCGTCCCAGCGCTCCGCCGCGGGCGGGGCGTGTCCCTCGATGCCGTCCGCGTACCGGTCCGCCGGCTCGTCCGCCTCGACGTCGTACGGGGCGTCGCCGTCGTCGTCCGCCGCCGGCGGCTCCTCGCCGCGCAGCAGCGCGAGCGTGGCCGGCAGGTCGTCGGGCTGGACGAGCACCTCGCGGGCCTTGGAGCCCTCGGACGGGCCCACGATCTCCCGCGACTCGAGCAGGTCCATGAGCCGCCCGGCCTTGGCGAAGCCGACCCGCAGCTTGCGCTGGAGCATCGAGGTCGAACCGAACTGGGTGGTGACCACCAGCTCGGCCGCCTGCAGCAGCAGGTCCAGGTCGTCGCCGATGTCCTCGTCGACCTTCTTCTTCACCGCCGGGGCGATGACGTCCTCGCGGTAGGTCGGCTGGAGCTGCGCCTTGACGTGCTCCACGACGGCGTGGATCTCGGACTCCGTCACCCATGCGCCCTGCACGCGCATGGGCTTGGCCGTGCCCATCGGCAGGAAGAGGGCGTCACCCTGGCCGATGAGCTTCTCGGCGCCCGGCTGGTCCAGGACGACGCGCGAGTCGGCCAGGGAGGAGGTGGCGAACGCCAGGCGCGAGGGGATGTTGGCCTTGATCAGGCCGGTGACGACGTCGACCGACGGCCGCTGGGTGGCCAGCACCAGGTGGATGCCCGCGGCGCGGGCCAGCTGGGTGATGCGCTGGATCGAGGCCTCGACGTCGCGAGGGGCGACCATCATGAGGTCCGCGAGCTCGTCGACGATCACCAGCAGGTACGGGTAGGGGGAGATCTTCCGCTCGCTGCCCGGCAGCGGCTGGACCTTGCCGGACCGCACCGCCGCGTTGAAGTCGTCGATGTGCTTGTAGCCGAACGCGGACAGGTCGTCGTAGCGGGCGTCCATCTCCCGCACCACCCACTCCAGGGCCTCGGCGGCCTTCTTGGGGCTGGTGATGATCGGCGTGATCAGGTGCGGGATGCCCTCGTAGATGGTCAGCTCGACCCGCTTGGGATCGACCAGCACCATGCGCACCTCCTCGGGGGTGGCGCGCATCATGATCGAGGTGATCATCGAGTTCACGAAGCTGGACTTGCCGGCGCCGGTGGCACCGGCCACCAGCAGGTGCGGCATCTTCGCAAGGTTCGCGACGACGTAGCCGCCCTCGACGTCCTTGCCCACGCCCACCACGAGCGGGTGCTCGGTGCGCCGGGCGACGGAGGAGCGCAGGACGTCGCCCAGGGCGACCGTCTCACGGTCGGTGTTGGGGATCTCCACGCCGATCGCGGACTTGCCCGGGATGGGCGAGAGGATGCGCACGTCGGCGCTGGCGACGGCGTAGGCGATGTTCTTGCTCAGGGCGGTGATGCGCTCGACCTTGACGCCGGGGCCCAGCTCGAGCTCGTAGCGGGTGACCGTCGGGCCGCGGGAGAACCCGGTGACCTTGGCGTCCACGTTGAACTCGGTGAGCACCTGCGTCAGCGCCTCGACGACACGGTCGTTGGCGGCGGAGCGCACCTTGTGCGGCGCGCCCTTGATGAGCACGTCGTCCGCGGGGAGCGTGTAGATGACGTCGGGCGCCAGCTCGAGCTGCTCGGCGCGGGCCGGCAGTGCCGACGTCGGCGGCGCCTCGAGCTCGCCCTTCGCCGGCGTGCCCTCATCCACGCCGGCGGCGGTGTCCGCGGTGGGGGCCGTCTCGGCCTCGAGCCGCTTGCGGCCGCGGCCGCGCCGGCCGGCGGCCGCGTGCTCCTCCCCGGCCGGGGCGAGCTCGTGGGGCTGGACGAACGCCTCGTCGCCGGTGTACTGCCCGGGCAGGACCTCGGTGGCCTCCTCGGCCTTCTTCTTCCGGCGGCGGGGCCTGGGCGGGCGGGTCGTGCCGTCCGCGGCGACGAGCTCGGTGGCGCCCTCGGCGGCGTCGGCGTCCTGCGGGCCGCGGCCGAGCAACCAGTCCATCCCGGCGGAGAGCCGGTGCGGCACCGCGGCGACCGGCGTGGCGGTGACGACGAGCAGCCCGAACACGGCGAGCAGCACCAGGAGCGGGACGGCGCCCCACACGGAGAGCAGGACCGACAGCGGCGTGCCGGCGACCCAGCCCAGCAGCCCGCCGGCCGACTCCACCGCGGCGAAGCTCTCCTGCGGGCGGGGCAGCCCGGAGCCGATATGGATGAGGCCGCACACGGCCGTCGTGATCATCACCAGGCCGATGGAGACCCTGGCGTTGGCCTGCGTGCGCTCGGGGTGGCGCATGAGCCGCACGGCCATCGCGACCAGCACGACGGGCAGCAGGGCGCCCAGGACCCCGACGACGCCGGCGGCCACGTGGTGGATGACGTCGCCGGCGATGCCAGAGAGGGAGAACCACTCGCGCAGCGCGATGACGATGGCCACCGCCAGGAGGAGGAAGGCGAGTCCGTCCCGGCGCAGCGCCGGGTCCAGGTCCTTCGCGCCGGTCCCGACACTGCGGGCCGTTCCTGCCACCACGTGCGCTCCTCCCATCCAGATGCCACGGACGCCGCGCACCAGCAGGGACTTGCGCTTCGGGCGCGACGATGCCGTCGCGCGCCCGCCGCCACGGGATCCCTTGCCTCCGCGAGTACCGCCCGCGGACGATCCACGTGCCGTCGAGGCCGACCGTCCAGTCGCACGGGTAGCCATGATGAGGACCAACGTAGCGCCGGCCCGCAGGTGCCACGCCGCCGCCGCGCCGGGCGTGCTCCGCATCACCACGGGCACCGGCGCGCCCGGCCCTTCTTCCAGGCCTGATCAGGCGCCGAGGCGCGCGTGGAGCTGCGCGGCCGTCTCAGGCGCGGGGCGCGCGTCGCGCCTCGCCCGTCGGCCCCCTCAGGAGGTGCGCGTCGAGCTCCGCGGCGGTGGGCGCGGTCGCGGGCCCCGGCCGCAGGACGCTCAGCGCGGCCGCCACGTTCGCGCGCCGGACCGTCTCGACCAGCGGCCGGCCGGCGAGCAACCCGGCGGCCAGGACGCCGGTGTGCGTGTCGCCGGCCCCGGTGGAGTCGACCGGACGCACCGGAGTCGACGGCACCAGCACCGCCGCCGCGCCGGCCGCCTCGCTCACCCAGCAGCCGGCCGCCCCCACCCGGACGAGCACCGCGCACCCCGGCGGCACGCGCGCCCGCAGCGCCGTGAGGTCGGCCGGTCCCGCCTCGGTGTCCGGGCGGGCCCCGGCATCGCCGTTCGCTGCGAGGGTCGCGGCCTCATGGGCGTTGATCGTCAGCACGTCGCACCGCGCGAGCACGGCGCCGAGCAGCTCGGCGGCGATCTCGCCGGCGAGGGGCCCGGGGTCGACCAGCAGCCGGACGCCGGCAGGCAGCCCCGCCGCCCAGGCTGCGACCACACCAGCGCCGGGATAGGTGAGGTCGTAGCCGGAGACGTAGACGACGTCCCCCGGGCGCACGGCCACGGCGGCGAGGTCCTCCGCCCGCGGCCGCCCCTCGACGCCGACGGTCGTGACGAAGGTGCGCTCGCCATCGGGCTCGACCAGCGTGACGACCAGGCCGGTCTCCCCAGCGGCGGCGGGCACGACCAGCTCGACGCCCTCGCGGGTCAGCGCCTCGCGCACGAGCGTGCCGTGCGGCCCGGTGCCGACCGGGCTCGCGAGGGCGACCGCGGCACCGTGGCGCGCGGCGGCGGCGACGACGTTGAACCCGCCGCCGGCGACTGTGCCCGGAGTGGTGGCCAGGACGTCCCCGCCGCGCGGCGGCAGCTGCGGCACGTACAGCGGCAGGTCGGCCACCACCGAGCCCGTGGAGACGAGCCGGGCGCCTGCCGGCGGCTGGACCACCGGGCCGGTCACGCCGTGCCGCCCAGGCGCAGCCTCAGCAGGTCGTCCGCCAGCTCGTCGAGGCGCAGCCCGGGGTTGGCGGCGGCGACCTGCGCGACCGCCGCCGGCGGCAGCGCCCGCTTGCCGCCGAGCCCTCCGGAGACGGCCCCGGCCATGGCGGCGATGGTGTCGCTGTCGCCGCCGAGGCTCGCGGCGATGCGGCACACCAGCCAGGGGTCCGCCGCGCCGCCGGGCGCGACGGCGTCCGCGAGCGCCAGGACGGCGAAGGCCGCCGGGACCGACTCCTGCGTGGCCAGCGAGGTGCCCACCAGCTCGTCGATCACCCGGCTGCCGGCCTCGATGCGTTCCCCCGGGTCCGCCACCGGTTCGACCCGCTCCCGCACGAGCCGCACCGCGCCGTCGAGGCGGGCGGCCACGGACGGCGCGGTCGTGTAGTGGCCGTGGGCCGCGGCCGCCAGCGCCGCCCGGCGACCGTGCTCGACGGCGGCGGCCAGGTTCCCGCCCGCCACGGCGGCGGAGACCGCGGCCGCCACGGCGGCGGCCCCGGCGAGGGCGACGTGGGTGTTGTGGGTGGGCTCGCACACGCTGACGACCGCCCCGACCAGCCGCTCGAGGGGCTCGGGCGGCACGCCCACCCCCACGGGGGCGATGCGCATGGCGGCGCCGTTGGTGTCGCCCCACCGCCCGGAGGTGGACGAGGGGCCTTCCGCCTCGATGGTCCGCAGCGCGCGCAGCGTCGAGGGCCCGAGGAGGCTGTGGGCGCCGGCGGCGGTCATCCGTCGCTGCCAGTCCAGCAGCCGCGTGGCGAGCGCGGCGGCGTCCACCGTCCCGGCGCCCTCGAGGAGCAGCTCGGCGACGATGACGGCCTGGTCGGTGTCGTCGGTGACGTGCCCGGCGGGCAGGCCGGCGGCGATGTCGCTGTCGGCCGGGCCGGCGTGGAACGTGTCGACGAGGCCGTACCTGCCGGCCACGTCCGCGCGCGACAGGCCCTCGGTGGGCATGCCGAGCGCGTCCCCCACGGCGAGGCCCCACAGCGCCCCCCGGGCGCGGTCCGGCTGCGCTGCGGCGGCGTCCGCGGTCATGCCCCGACGGCGACCGGCGTGGCCGCCTCCTGACGGCGCACCCGGCCGGCGCCGGCCAGCCCGACGAGCAGGCCGCCGAACAGCGCCACCGCCACGCCGACACCCGAGAAGCCCCATGTCGCGACGTCGAGGCCGAGCGGCTCGAAGAGGTAGCCCAGCCAGGTCAGCCCCGGCACCGCGGAGGTGACCAGGCCCCAGCCGAGGGCCGTGAGGACGAGCATGGCGCCGACGTTGACCCAGTTGACCGCGCCGTACATGCCGCGCGCGTCGAAGAGGGAGACGACGTCGTAGTCCCGGCGGCGCACGACCAGGTCGGCGATGAAGATCCCGGCCCAGGCGGCGATCGGCACGCCGAGGGTGATGAGGAAGCCCTGGAAGGGGCCGAAGAAGTCCTCGGCGAACCACACGATGACGATGGTGCCGATGATCATGAGAGCCCCGTCCAGCGCGGCGGCGGCCCACCGCGGGATGCGGACCCCGACCGCGAGGAGGGTCAGGCCCGAGGAGTAGATGTCCAGCACCGCGCCCGAGACGAGCCCGCCGACGGCGACCAGGACGAACGGGACGAGGTACCAGGTGGGCAGCAGGCTCGCGAGCGTGCCGATCGGGTCGCCGGAGATGCCCGCGGACAGGTCCGGGTCGGAGCCGACGAGCATCAGGCCGTAGACGATCAGGATCACGGGCGCGAGCGAGGCGCCGAAGGTCGTCCAGAACACCACGCCGCCGGAGGATGCGGAGCGGGGCAGGTAGCGGCTGTAGTCCGCCCCGGCGTTGACCCAGCCCAGCCCGAGCGCGGTCATGACGAGCATGAAGGCGCCGAGGACGGACTCCCACGAGCCCGCGGGCAGCTGCGCCAGCGCGCCGAGGTCGATCCGGTCGAACGTCAGGGCGATGTAGCCCAGGGTGACCACGCCGAGCACGATGGTCAGCACCGTCTGGACCCGCATGATCATGTCGAAGCCGAGGATCCCGGCGCCCACCACGATGGCGATGACCACCAGGAAGGCGATCACCATGGCGGTGTTGCCGCCCGACCACCCCATCTGCCGGATGACGGCGTCGGTGGCGAAGGTGGCCAGCGAGACGAGGACGATCTCCCAGCCCACGAGGAGCAGGTAGGAGACGATGCCCGGCACGATGTTGCCACGCACGCCGAAGGGTGCGCGGGACAGGGTCAGCGTGGGCGCCGAGCCGCGCTTGCCGGCGAGCGCGACGACCCCGACCAGCAGGAAGGACAGAGCCGTGGCGACGAGGGCGACGAACGTGGCCTGGGCGAAGGAGATGCCGAAGTCGAGGATCCAGGCGCCGTAGCTGATGCCGAAGACGGAGACGTTGGCGGCGAACCAGGGCCAGAACAGCGACGGCGGACGGCCCTTCCGGTCGGCGTCGGCGATCACCTCGATGCCGGTCATCTCCACGCTGAAGGCGGAGGTCTGGCCCTCGCTGCTGGGTACGCGACGGTCGGTCACGGCTGCATCTCCTCGATAGGCGTGCCGCGCCCGGGGGCGGGCGTGGCCGCAGGGCCGGCGAGCACCCGGCGCAGGACGGGGCCCAGGCGCGCGGCGGCCGCCTCGGCGACGCGGACGACGTCGTCGGGGTCGATCGCCTCGCCCGACGCCTCGTGGGCGGTGACGGTGGACAGCGCGAGCACGCGCAGGCCCGCCGCCCGCGCGGCGATGGTCTCCAGCACGGTGGACATGCCGAGCACGTCTCCCCCGAGCGCCGCCACCATGCCCGCCTCGGCCGCGGTCTCGTAGTGCGGGCCGGCGAGCATGGCGTAGACGCCGGTCTCGAGCCGGACGCCGTCGTCGGCCGCGGCGCGCACCGTCTCCTCCCGCAGGGCGGGGTCGTACGCGTCGGTCAGGTCCACGAAGTCGGCGCCGCTCAGCGGCGAGGCGCCGGTGAGGTTGAGGTGGTCGCGCAGCGCGACCACCTGCCCGAGCGGCCAGCCCGGGTGAAGGGTGCCGTTAGCGTTGGTCAGCAGCACGGACCCGGCCCCGAGGGCGGCGAGGGTGCGCACGCCGTGCGCGACCTGCCCGGGCCCGTGGCCCTCGTAGAGGTGGGTGCGGCCGGAGAGGACGGCGACGGTGACGTCCCCGCCGCCGGCGGGGAGGTCGTAGCGCAGCAGGGCGCCGGCGTGGCCGGGGGCGACCGGCGCACGGAAGTGCGCCACCTCCGCCATGGGGACCGCGGCCGCGGGCGCGCCCCAGGAGTGCACCAGCGGCCCCCAGCCGGAGCCGAGCACCACGCCGACGTCGGCGCGCGCGAGGCCGAGCCGGGCGCGCAGCTGCCCGGCCGCCTCCTCGGCGCGCGCCTGCCAGTCGGTGCTCACAGGGCGAATGCTAGAGCGAACCTGCACGTGCGGGGCGCAGCCCCACATCGGCGCGAGATGTCATCTTCTCCGTCAGATGTCATGACACGTGGCGGAGAAGATGACATCTCGCGGGGCACGGGGAGGGGCGCGGCGCCGTTGAGCACCACGGGGTCAGGCCGGCAGTCAGGCCTCGACGACGGTGGGGATGATCATCGGGCTGCGCCGCAGGCGCTTGGCCGCCCAGCGCCCGACGACGCGGCGCATGGCCTGCTGCATCTGGTGCGTGTCGGCGTTGCCGCGGCCGACCACCTCGCTCAGCGCCTGCGTGACGTCCGGCAGGATCGCGTCGAAGACCGAGTCGTCCTCCGCCATGCCGCGGGCCTGGATGTGCGGCCCGGTGAGGACGCGGCCGGTGGCGGTGTCCACCACGGCGAAGATGGAGATGAACCCCTCCTCGCCGAGGATGCGGCGGTCCTTCAGCTCGGCGTCGGTGATCTCCCCGACGCTGGAGCCGTCCACGTAGACGTAGCCGCACGGCACGGCGCCGGCGATGCGGGCCCTGCCGTCCACCAGGTCGACGACGACGCCGTCCTCCGCCAGCACCACCCGCTCCGCCGGCACCCCGGTGGAGACGGCGAGCGCGCCGTTCGCCACGAGATGGCGGATCTCCCCGTGCACCGGCATGACGTTGCGGGGCCGGACGATGTTGTAGCAGTACAGCAGCTCGCCTGCGCTGGCGTGACCGGAGACGTGCACCTTCGCGTTGCCCTGGTGCACCACCTTCGCGCCGAGGCGCATGAGCCCGTTGATGACCCGGAAGACGGAGTTCTCGTTGCCCGGGATGAGGGAGCTGGCGAAGATCACCGTGTCGCCGGGGCCCACCGAGACGCGGTGGTCCTTGTTCGCGATCCGGCTCAGGGCGGCCATGGGCTCGCCCTGGGAGCCGGTGCACATGAGGACCAGGTCCTCGGGCGCGTAGTCGTCGACCTTCTTGACGTCGACGAGCGTGTTCGGCGGCACCTTGAGGTAACCGAGCTCGGACGCGATCGTCATGTTGCGCACCATGGACCGGCCCACGAGGGCGACCTTGCGGTCGTGGAGCGCGGCGGCGTCGAGCACCTGCTGCACGCGGTGGACGTGCGAGGCGAAGCTCGCCACCACGATCTGCCCCTCGGCCTGGCCGAAGACGTTGTCCAGGACCGGTCCGATGTTGCGCTCGTGGGCGGTGAAGCCCGGCACCTCGGCGTTGGTGGAGTCGACCATGAACAGGTCCACCCCCTCCTCGCCGAGGCGCGCGAAGGCGCGCAGGTCTGTGACCCGCCCGTCGAGGGGGAGCTGGTCCATCTTGAAGTCGCCGGTGTGCAGCACGTTGCCGGCGGAGGTGCGGATCATCACCGCGAGCGCGTCCGGGATGGAGTGGTTGACGGCGACGAACTCCAGCCCGAACGGGCCGAGCTGCTCGACCTGACCCTCCTTCACCGCCAGCGTCACCGGGTTGATCCGGTGCTCCTTGAGCTTGGCCTCGACGAACGCGAGCGTGAGCTGGGAGCCGATCAGCGGGATGTCCCGGCGCAGCCGCAGCAGGTATGGCACGCCGCCGATGTGGTCCTCGTGCCCGTGGGTGAGGACGATGGCCTGGACATCGTCGAGCCGGTCCGCGATGTGGTCGAAGTCGGGCAGGATCAGGTCCACGCCGGGCTGGTGGTCCTCGGGGAAGAGCACCCCGCAGTCGACGATCAGGAGCTTCCCGGCGTGCTCGAAGACGGTCATGTTGCGCCCGACCTCGCCGAGGCCGCCCAGCGGGACGATGCGGAGCCCTCCCCTGGCGAGGGGACCGGGCAGGGACAGCTCAGGATGCGGATGACTCACAGCCCCATCCTGCCAGCCCGCGGCGGCCCGGGCTGACGGCGCCCCCCGGCCGGACGCTCCGTCGTGGCCGACAGCGCGCCCTGGCCGGACGCTCCGTCGTGGCCCGCGGCGACGCGGGCCGGCCGCCGTGACGGCGCCCCCGAGCCGGCCCGGAGGGGGCAGGCGCGCCCCGGCCCGGTCCAGCCGGGCGCGGCAGCCGCCGCGCCGTCAGGCGCTGATCAGCGCGTGCTCGCGCAGCACCCGCTCCAGGGCCGCCACCTCCTGCGGCGCGGCCTCCACCAGCGGCAGCCGCACCGCCGGGCTCTCGATGAGGCCCTGCAGGTACAGGGCGTGCTTCGCCATGACGGCGCCCTGCCCGCCGCCCATGATCGCCGCGACGAGCGGGCGCATGCGGGCGGCGACGTCCCGCGCGCCGGGCAGGTCGCCCGCGTCCACCTCCCGCACCATCTCGGCGTAGGCCCCGGCCGCGACGTGGCCGACCACGGAGACGACGCCGGAGGCGCCGTGGGCCAGCCAGTCGAAGTTGAGGCCGTCGTCGCCGGAGTAGAACTCCAGGCCGGTGCGGGCCATGCGCTCGAAGCCGGCCGGCACGTTGCCGGTGGCGTCCTTGACGCCGAGGATCCTGGGGTGATCGGCGAGCCGGTCGAGGGTGTCGTCGGCGATGGCGACGCCCGTGCGGCCGGGGATGTCGTACAGGAGCACGGGCACGTCGACGGCGTCGGCGACGGCCTTGATGTGCCGGTACACGCCCTCCTGCGAGGGCCGGTTGTAGTACGGGGAGACGACGAGCACGCCGCGGGCGCCGGAGCGCTCGGCCCCCTGGGCGATGCGCACCGCGTGGGCGGTGTCGTTGGAACCGGCGCCCCCGATGATCATCGCCCGGTCCCCCACCGCGTCCACCACGGCTCGGACGAGGTCGTCCTTCTCCGGCTGGTGGGTGGTCGGGGACTCCCCGGTGGTGCCGTTGAGCACCAGGGCGTCACACCCGTCGTCGACCAGCTTGACCGCCACCCGCACCGCCGAGTCGATGTCGAGGGAGCCGTCGGCGTGGAACGGGGTGACCATCGCCGTCGAGACGGACCCGAAGGTGCGCGACGGGATGCGAGAGTCGGTCTGCTGCGTCATGCCCCGACGGTAGCGCCCACGCGTGGACCGGTCAGTGCGCCATCCCACATGGTGGTGGGGCCGTGCCCCGCGACAGCACTAGCCTGGTGCCGTGACCTCCCCCGACGCGCCCGGCGCCCGCGACGACCTGCTCGGCCGGCTGCTGGGGGACACGGGCCCGCGCGCCGACGCCGATCCGCACGCGGGTCACGCACACGCCGAGCGCCCGTCCGCCGACGTGTCCGTGCGCCCCGCCGTGCCCGACGACGCGCCCCTCCTCGGCGCCATCCACGCCCGGACCCTGCGCGCCACGCTCACGGCCGGCACGGGGCAGGAGCTCGGCCCGGAGGTCCTCGCGGCCCTCGACGCGACGTCGCTGGCGGCGTCCTGGCGCGAGGCCATCACCGCGCCGCCCTCGCCCCGGCACCGCGTGCTCACGGCCGTGGCGGGCGCGCAGGTGGTCGGCTTCGCCGCGTTCGCCCCCGCGGAGGTCGGGGTGGAGCTCGACGGCGACGCCGGCCCCGGGCGGGACGGCCCCCCGGCGCAGGAGGCGGTGGCGGAGATCGTGGCGCTGGAGGTGCCCGCCCAGCACGGGCGGCAGGGTCACGGCTCCCGCCTGCTCGCGGCGTGCGCGGACCTGCTGCGCCAGCAGGGCACGGCCCGCGTGCAGGCATGGGCGGTGCAGGGCGACGAGTGCCGCGCGCGCTTCCTCGGCCAGGCGGGCTTCGCCCCGGCAGGCCTGCGGCGCACCCTGGACGTCGCCGGCGCGCCGGTCACGGAGATCTGCTGGTACGCGGACCTCTGACGCCCGCTGCCGCGCGTCGGGTGTTCAGCCCAGGTCGAGCACCTGGTCCAGCCCGAAGGTCAGCCCCGGGCGGCGCACCACCTCGCGCACGGCGAGCAGCACGCCGGGCATGAAGCTCGACCTGTCGAAGGAGTCCGTGCGGATCGTCAGCTGCTCCCCCGGGTTGCCCAGCAGGATCTCCTCGTGGGCCACCAGGCCACGCAGCCGCACCGCGTGGACGTGGATGCCGTCGACGACGGCGCCGCGCGCCCCGTCGACCTGCCTGGACGTGGCGTCCGGCACCGGGCCCAGGCCGGCGTCGGCCCGCGCGGCGGCGATGTGCCGCGCCGTCGTGAGCGCGGTGCCGGAAGGGGCGTCCACCTTGTCGGGGTGGTGCAGCTCGACCACCTCGGCGGACTCGAAGAAGCGCGCGGCCTGCTGGGCGAACGTCATGGCCAGCACGGCGGAGAGCGCGAAGTTCGGGGCGATGAGCACGCCGAGCGGGCCGTCCTCGGCGCCTGGCTCGCCGGCGCGTGCGGCGTTGGCCTCGGCGAGGTGGTCACGGACCCGCCCGAGGGACTCGTCCGTCCAGCCGGTGGTCCCCACGACGGCGTGCAGCCCGGCGTCGATGAGCGCGTGCACGTTGGGCTCGGCGACGGCCGGGACGGTGAAGTCCACCGCGACCCGCGCCGCGCCGCCGGCGAGGGAGTCGATGCTGTCCGAGGAGCCCAGCCGGGCCACCAGCTCGAGGTCCGCGGCGCCGTCGACCGCCGCGCACACCGCCCGGCCCATCCGGCCGTTCGCACCCACCACGGCCACAGCAAGAGATGAAGTCACGTCGACGGAGCCTAGTTCGTGGCGCCGGCCGGCACCGTCACGGACGGCATGCGGACCGCCCTCGGGGCGGCGGACGTGACGGCGGGCCCGACCGGTGGTGCGGCCCGCCTGGGCGCAGCCAGGTGTTGCCGGTCAATCTCTCGTCACGACTTGGCGTCCTCGAAGGTGAGGCCGAAGCCGTACTCGAAGAGTGCGCTGTCGTCTGTCTCGTCCTAGCCCGGCGTGTCGCTGTTCTGCCGCTCGATCGCCTCGCGGGTGCCGGCCAGCGCGAACGGCATCCGGCCCTGCGGCGCGAAGTCGCCGGAGAAGATGTTCGTCAGCGCCGCCGGGCTGTTCCCGAAGCACGGCCTTCGCTGGCTCGGATGCCGGCCCAAGCAGCGCCCGGTCGTCGCCCAGACGGCGGAGGACCCGCCCACCGAGGTGAGCGGGTCCTCCATGGGACTGTGGCCGGCAGCACGGGCCCCCGGACCAGCAACTCCCTAGTAGGTCAGACCGAAGCCGAGCGGGAACAACGTGTCCTCCGGTGCGTAGCCCGGAAGGTCAGGTGCCTGCGTGGCGATGGCCTCGACGTTGTTCGCCAGAGCGAACGGCATCTTGCCCTGCGGGGTGAAGTTGCCCGAGAGGACGTCCCACAGCGCGGAGTCGGTGACCCCGAAGCCGGCGACGATCGCGCCCGCGTCCTGCAGCCCGCTGGCCTCGTCGAGGACGTACGGCTGGCGGAAGTAGACGCTGAGGACGACGTTCTCCGCGCCGACCTCGTCCATGACGGTCTGGATCTCCTCGAGCGAGGGGGTCACGCGCCACGACTGCGACTGGGCCATGCCGGTGAAGTCGAGGACGTTCGACTCCCACGGCAGCGCCCCGCCGAAACCGAGACGGTTGTCCGTGCAAGACGGCGTCGGGTTGGGGTTGTTGATCGCGGCCTCGCCGCCCTCGGCGACGCAGCGGTCCGAGGCGCCCCACGGGCTCTTGCCGTCGAGGCCCGGCACGCCGTCCATGACGACCGGGTTGACACCGTACTCCGGGTCGAGGCCGCCGACGACGTAGAAGTCGGCGGTCGTGCTCGGGTCGTCGGTGTCGCTGAACGACTTGGTGCTCGGGTTGAACCAGCCGGTGTCGTTGAAGTTCGACCGGTAGGCGCCGGTGACCGTCCGGTCGGTCGCGGCCGTCACGTTGATGACTGCGACGTCCGCGTCCGCGGCGGCCTCGACACCCTCCTCGTTGCCGTTGATGACGTCGTAGCCGAACTCGGCCACCTGGTCCTCGTTGTACTGGCCCATGACGAAGACGCTCGACCCCGCCTTGAGGGGCAGCACGCCGGAGTTCTGCAGCGGCACGACGGACTTGCGCTGCACCAGCTGGGCCACCTCGCGGTTCTCGTCGCTGCCGACGGTCGCCGTCGCCACCGCCGGGTCGACGTACGGGTCCTCGAACAGGCCGAGGTCGAACAGCGGGGCGAGCAGGCGCTCGGCAGCGAGGTCGACCCGCTCCTCGGTCACGAGCCCGGCGTCCACGAGGTCGAGGATGGTCTGGACGTCGTTGAAGCCCGACAGCGTGTCCGTGCCACCGTTGACGGCAGCCGCCACGCGCTGGGGGACGGTGGCCGACTCGAGTCCCCACGCGCGGTCGTTGATGATGCCGGTGTCAGAGTTGACGTAACCCTTGAAGCCCATCTGGTCACGGAGCAACCAGTTGACGATCTCACCGGAGAAGGCGAAGCCGGTCTCCTGGAAGGTGACGCCGTCGTAGGTGACGTCGATGGGGGCGCCGTAGTACGGCATGATCGACGACACACCGGCGTCGATGGCCGCCTCGAAGGGCTTGAGGGCCTCCTCGAAGCCGTCCCCGGGGTAGACCTGCGTCTTGCCGTGGGCGTAGTGCGGGTCTAGCCCGAGCTCCTGCGGGCCGCCGCCGGGGAAGTGCTTCATCGTGAGCGCGACGTCGGTGTCCGGGCTGAGCGACAGGCCGTTCTCGTCGACCGGGCCCTGCAGCGTCTCGACGAGCGTGCCCATGATGTCCGCGCCGAGGTCCGCGTCCTCCGTGAAGGTCTCGTGCACGCGGTACCAGCGCGGGTCGGTGGAGAGGTCGGCCATGTACCCGTACATGCCGCGCAGGCCGACCGAGGACCACTCCTCGCCCATGACCGAGGCGAAGTCCTCCACCACGCCCATGTACTCCTCGTCGCCGAGAGCGGCCGAGGCGATGCCCGCCTCCTTCGGGAACGCGCTGAACGCACCCGCGGCCTCGCTGATCCCCACCCGGGCGTCGTGCTCGATGTGGTTGCGGGCGTTGGACTTGAACAGGGCCGGGATGCCCAGGCGCGTGGCCTCCGACATCTCCTGCACCGAGTTCGTGAACTCCGCCGCCTGCGCCGGGGTGACCTGCGGGGTGCCCGGAGCACCACACGCGGAGGCGGTGGAGCCGACGACGTTGCGGAAGATGAACCGGTGCATGTGCTGGTTCTCGATGTAGTCCGTCGCCGGATTCACGACCGCGCCCTCACACCCTGCGTTCAGGGTCTGGATGAGCATGAGACCGGCCTTCTCGTCGATCGTCATCTGGCCGAGGAGATCCGCCACGCGCTCGTCGGTCGGCTTGCGCCAGTCCTCGTAGACGTCGAGCTTGCCGTTGGCGTTGAGGTCGCGGAACTCGCGCTGGCCCTTCTTGATGATGGGCTTGACGCGGGACTCCACGTCCGGGGACTTGGCGCCGCCGGCGTTGGAGTGCGCCGGCGGGTTGCCGCCGGCGCTGGAGTGGCTCGGCGGGGCCGCCAGGGCGCCCGCGGCCAACCCGATGGTGAGGGGCATCGCGAGAAGGACGCCCGCGACTCCCCGGCGCTTCCTGGTGCTGCTCATTCGGTCTCCTTCGACCTCGTCGGGCACGCGCGCCTGCCGCGGTGCCCCCGTACCGCTGTGCGTGCCGGATCGCGAGGGACCCGGCAGCCCGGCTCGGCTTCGAACCGGACGTCTTCCCAATTGATCCTCGGGAACGACGTCACTCTGTTGCGTCCGGCACGCCAATGGCAATAAGTTGCCATTGGTTGCCTCCGGTGTCGGTGCGGCGCCGTCTGGGGCGACGCACGGCCGCGGGCCTGGACGATCCGGTGCACGCCTACGATCGGGCCGTGACCGCCCGCCGCCCGGACGCCCCGGCGCCAGACCCGACAACGGACACCACGACGGAGGTGGACACCCCGCACGGTCCGGCGCGCGTGCACCTGCGGCCGGGGGCGTCCCCGCGCGGCGCGCTCGTGCTCGGCCACGGCGCGGGCGGCGGCATCCAGGCGCCGGACCTGCGCGCCGCCACGGCGGCGGCCGCCGCGTTGGGGCTCAGCGTTGCGCTGGTGGAGCAGCCCTACCGGGTGGCGGGGCGCCGTGCGCCGGCGCCGGCCCGCCAGCTCGACGCCGCCTGGACGGCCGTCGCCGCCCGCCTGCGGGCCGCCGAGCTCTCGGGGCTGCCCCTGGTCGTGGGCGGGCGCTCCTCCGGTGCCCGGGTGGCGTGCCGGACGGCCAGCGCCGTGGGGGCGATCGGGGTGCTGTGCCTGGCCTTCCCGTTGCAGCCGCCCGGCCGCGCGGACCGCCCGAGCCGCCTGCCGGAGCTCGACGGCGCCGGTGTGCCCACGCTGGTGGTGCAGGGAGAGCGGGACGCGTTCGGCGTGCCGCCGGAGGGGCCGGGCCGCCGCGTGGTCGTCGTGGCGGGCGACCACGCCCTGAAGAAGGACGTGCCGGCCGTGCGCGCCGCCGTCACGGGGTGGCTCAGCGAGGTGCTGGGCCTCGCGCCGCCGGCGTGACCACACGGCGCGCCGGGAGCGGCGCGCCGGGCGGGGCCCGCAGCCTCCGTCAGCCGTGCAGCAGGCGCGACGCGGCGTCGTCGTCGAAGGGGCCGACCACCACGAGGGACCGCGGCGACGCGGCGAGATCGGCGGCGAGCCCGCCGACCTCCTCCGCCGTGACGGCGGAGATGCGCTCGATCATCTCGTCCAGGCTGGTCAGCTCGCCGTGGACGATCTCGGCGCGGCCGAGGCGCGACATCCTCGAGCCGTTGTCCTCCAGCCCGAGCACCATGTTGCCGCGCAGCTGGCCGACGCCGCGCCGCAGCTCCTCGGCCGTGATGCCGTCCGCGGCGAGGCGCTCCCACTCCGTGCGAAGCAGCTCGACGACCTGCGGCACGTTCGCCGGCGCGCAGCCGGCGTAGAGACCGAAGGTGCCCGCCTCGGCGTAGGAGGAGGCGAAGGCGTAGGTGGAGTACGCCAGCCCGCGCTTCTCCCGCACCTCCTGGAACAGGCGCGAGCTCATGCCCCCGCCGAGCACCGTGGTCAGGACCGAGAGGACGTAACGGCGATCGTCCCCGGCGGCGATGCCGTGCCCGCCGAGCACGACGTTGGCCTGCTCGGTGGGACGGCGCACGGTCACCGCGCTGCCCGCCTCCGGGATGAGCGCGGCCTCGGGGCCCGGCACCACCATGGCGCCGGAGCCGGGCACAACGCCGCGCGCGCCGGCGACGACGGCGCCCAGGCGCCGCTCGGCGGGCACCGCGCCGGCGTCGAGGGCCCAGCCGCCCGCCTCCACCGCCTCCAGCACCTGGGCGCACAGGGCGTCGTGGTCCACGCTGCCCGCGGCCGTGACCACCAGCTCGCGGGGCACGTAGGTGCGCCGGTAATGCTCGACAACGGCGTCGCGCGGGACGGCTCGGATGGTCTCCGGGGTGCCGCCGATAGGCCGGCCGAGCGGGTGGTCGCCGAGGACGGCGGCCGTGAAGCGCTCGTGCGCGACGTCCGTCGGGTCGTCGTCGTTCATGGCGAGCTCTTCGAGGATGACGCCGCGCTCGGTCTCGAGCTCCTCGGCGTCGATGAGCGAGGAGGTCACCATGTCGGTGATGACGTCCACGGCCATGGGCACGTCGGCGTCGAGCACCCGCGCGTAGTAGCAGGTGTGCTCCTTGCCGGTGGCCGCGTTCGCCTCCCCGCCCACGGCGTCGAACGCCTCGGCGATGTCGAGCGCGGAGCGGCTGGTCGTGCCCTTGAACAGCAGGTGCTCGAGGAAGTGGGTGGAGCCGTGGTGGCCGTCGGTCTCGTCACGCGAGCCGACGGCCACCCACGCGCCCACCGCCGTCGAGCGCTGGGCCGGCATGGCCTCGGTCAGGACCCGGATGCCGCCGGGCAGGACGGAGCGCCGGATGACGCTGCCGTCCTGCTCGGTGCGGACCTCCGTGCCCGGTGCCCCGGCCGGGCCCAGGATCAGCGGCTGGGGCATCCTCAGGCGTCGGCCTCGGCGGTCTCCGCCGGGGCACCGCCCTCGGCGTCGCCGTCGTGGTGGCGCGTGCGCGTGCGCTCACGGCGGCGTCCGCCGTCGCGACCACCCTCGCGGCGGCCACCCTCCCGGCGGCCGCCCTCCCGGCGGCCGTCCTCCCGGCCGCCCTCGGTGCGCTCCGCCGCGGGCAGCTCGCCGTCGGGCTCGCCGCCCTCGCCCTCGTTCTCCTCGCCCTCGACGACGGCGTGGAGCGAGAGCTTGCCGCGCGGGTCGATCTCGGCGAGCTCGACCTGGACCTTCTGGCCCACCTGGAGCACGTCCTCGACGTTGTCCACGCGGTTGCCGCCCACCAGGCGACGGATCTGCGAGATGTGCAGCAGGCCGTCCTTGCCGGGGGTGAGGGAGACGAAGGCGCCGAAGGACGTCGTCTTCACGACCGTGCCGACGAACCGCTCGCCGACCTCGGGCATCTGCGGGTTGGCGATGGCGTTGACCGCCTGGCGGGCGGCCTCGGCCGACGGGCCGTCGACGGCGCCGATGTAGACGGTGCCGTCGTCCTCGATGGAGATGTCCGCGCCGGTGTCCTCCTGGATCTGGTTGATCATCTTGCCCTTGGGGCCGATGACCTCGCCGATCTTGTCCACGGGGACCTTGACGGTGATGACGCGCGGCGCCGTCGGGGCCATCTCGTCCGGGGTGTCGATCGCCTCGTTCATCACGTCGAGGATGTACAGGCGGGCGTCGCGGGCCTGGGTCAGCGCGCCGGCCAGCACGGAGGCGGGGATGCCGTCGAGCTTGGTGTCGAGCTGGATGGCCGTGACGAACTCGCGGGTGCCGGCGACCTTGAAGTCCATGTCGCCGAAGGCGTCCTCGGCGCCGAGGATGTCGGTCAGCGCGGCATAACGAATCTCGGACTCCCCGGCCTCGTTCTCGACGGTGTCCGACATCAGGCCCATGGCGATGCCCGCGACGGGCGCGCGCAGCGGCACGCCGGCGTTGAGCAGCGACAGGGTGGAGGCGCACACGGAGCCCATCGAGGTCGAGCCGTTGGACCCGAGCGCCTCGGAGACCTGACGGATCGCGTAGGGGAACTCCTCGCGGCTGGGCAGCACGGGCGTGAGCGCGCGCTCGGCCAGGGCGCCGTGGCCGATCTCCCGGCGCTTGGGCGAGCCCACGCGGCCGGTCTCACCGGTGGAGAACGGCGGGAAGTTGTAGTTGTGCATGTAGCGCTTGCGCGTGACCGGGCTGAGGGTGTCCAGCTGCTGCTCCATGCGGAGCATGTTCAGCGTGGTCACGCCCAGGATCTGGGTCTCGCCGCGCTCGAACAGCGCCGAGCCGTGCACCCGCGGGATGACCTCGACCTCGGCGGAGAGGGTGCGGATGTCCTTCAGGCCGCGCCCGTCCATGCGCACGCCGTCCTTGAGGACGCGCTGGCGCACGGCCTCCTTCGTGGCGGCGCGGAAGGCGGCGGAGAGCTCCTTCTCGCGGCCCTCGAAGCGCTCGGCGAGCGCCTCGAGCATGCCGGCGCGGATCTCCTCCTGGCGAGCCTCGCGCTCCTGCTTGCCCGGGATGGTGATGGCCTCGGCCAGGTCGGCGGAGACGTGCTCCTCGACGGCGGCGTAGGCGTCGTCCTCGTAGTCCAGGAAGCGCGGGAACTCGGCGGTCGGCTTGGCCGTCTCCGCGGCGAGCTGCTGCTGCGCCTCCACGAGGGCCTGGATGAACGGCTTGGCGGCCTCGAGGCCGTCGGCCACGACCTCCTCCGTCGGCGCCTGCGCGCCGTGCTCCTTGATGAGCGTCCAGGCGTTGTCGGTGGCCTCGGCCTCGACCATCATCACGGCGACGTCGGTGGTGCCGTCGTCCTTGGTGACGACGCGGCCGGCGACGACCATCGCGAAGACGGCCTTCTCGACCTCGGTGTAGCGCGGGAACGCGACCCACTGGCCGTCGATCAGCGCCAGGCGCACGCCACCGATGGGGCCGGAGAAGGGCAGCCCGGAGATCTGCGTGGACATCGAGGCGGCGTTGATGGCGAGGACGTCGTAGGCGTCGTCGGGGTGGATGGCCAGGACCGTCTCGACGATCTGGACCTCGTTGCGCAGGCCCTTGACGAAGGACGGGCGCAGCGGGCGGTCGATGAGGCGGCAGGCCAGGATCGCCTCGGTCGAGGGGCGGCCCTCCCGGCGGAAGAACGAGCCGGGGATCTTGCCGGCCGCGTACTGGCGCTCCTCGACGTCCACCGTCAGCGGGAAGAAGTCGAACTGGTCCTTGGGGTGCTTGCCCACCGTGGTGGCCGAGAGCACCATCGTGTCCTCGTCCAGGTAGGCGACCGCCGAGCCGGCGGCCTGGCGGGCCAGGCGTCCGGTCTCGAAGCGGACTGTGCGGGTGCCGAACTTGCCGTTGTCGATCGTGGCTTCGGCGAACTTGATCTCGGGTCCCTCCACGGGTGCCCTCCTTCGGGTCCGTCCGCACCCGATGCCCGGCGGTCATCGATCGAGGCCCACGGAAGGGAGCAGTCGCCCGCGTTCCGGAGGCCACTACCGAGGACCGGTCGCGCATGAGCGGTGCGGTGTGGTTGATGTGTTTCAGTTGGGGCGCCGGGCCGCGACCCGGACACCGTGCCCGCCGCACGGGCGGGCATGCATGACCGGCCCGGACCCACAGGTCCGAGCCGGTCGGTCGCTCAGCGGCGCAGACCCAGCCGCGCGATGAGGCTGCGGTAGCGCTCGATGTCCTCCTGGGCCAGGTAGCCGAGCAGGCGCTTGCGCTGACCGATCAGCAGCATCAGACCACGACGGGAGTGGTGGTCGTGCTTGTGGGTCTTGAAGTGCTCCGTGAGGTCCTTGATCCGCTGGCTGAGCAGAGCGATCTGGACCTCGGGGGAACCCGTGTCACCCTCGTGGGTGGCGTATTCCTTGATGATGGACTGCTTGACGTCCGCAGCGAGGGCCATGGTTCTCCTTCTTGGTCGTTGCACGGAGCTCCGGGGCATGTCCACCCGGGCATGACGCATCCGTGGCCGGCTTGACGGCAGAGGTCAGCGTATCAGGCTCCGGCGGCGGCCACGAGCGGGCGTTCGCCACACCCGTCAGCCGGCCTCGGGGGCGGCGGCGGGGACGCCGGCCGCGGCGTCGGGCCGGCGGGGCCCCGGCACGCCGAGGATCTCCGCGGTGGCGCGGACGTCGTCGGCCATCTGGTCGAGCAGCGCGGCAATGCCGTCGAAGGCCACCATCGGCCGCAGCCGCGCCACGAGCTCGACCACGACCTCCTCGCCGTACAGGTCCAGGTCCGTCCGGCCGAGCACGTAGGCCTCGACGGTGCGCTCGACGCCGTGGAAGGTGGGGTTGGTGCCCACGGAGACGGCGGCGGGCAGGCGCTTGGAGGTGCCGTCGTCGGGCGCGTGGTCGGGGCGGATGAGCCACCCGGCGTACACCCCGTCCGCGGGGACCACGCCGAGGTCGTCGGCGAGCAGGTTGGCCGTGGGGTACCCGAGCTCGCGGCCGCGCTTGGCGCCGTGCACGACCACCCCGCGCACGCGGTGGGGGCGGCCCAGCACGTCGGCGGCGCCGGCCACGTCGCCCTGGGCGAGCAGCTCGCGCACCCAGGTGGAGGACCAGCGCCGGCCGTTGTCCTGGCAGACGATGTCCTTGAGGATGGTCACCCCAAAGCCGAGCGTGTGGCCGAGCTGGACCATGGTGTGCTGGTCGCCGGAGTTCTGCCAGCCGAAGCGGACGTCCTCCCCCACCACGACGACGGCGGCGTGCAGCAGGTCCCGGACGTACCGCCGGGAGAACTCCTCCGGGGAGTTGTGGGCGAGGTCGAGGGTGTACTCGAGGACCAGGACGGCGTCGAGCCCGGTCGCGGCGAGGCGCTCGAGCCGGTCCGTGAGCGACGCGATGAGCTCGAAGTGCTGGTCGGGCCGGTGCACGGTGGCGGGGTGCGGGTCGAACGTGATGGCCACCGAGGTCAGGCCCGAGGCCTCCGCCTCGGCCACCGTCGCCCCGAGGACCACCTGGTGGCCCTTGTGCACCCCGTCGAAGATGCCCAGGGTCACGACGGTGGGCCCGAGGTCAGCGGGGACCTCCGCGGCCCCTCTCCACACCTGCACGCAAGCCCTCCTGGCTGAAGCTGTGACGGCACCCCGTGGGGCGGTCGCCGGGGCGCGCGGTCCCTGCCCGGTCAGGCCGGGCGGGCCGGCGCCGCCGGCGACCAGTCGACCCTACCTGCGTGCGAGCTACCTCAGTGACGCCCGCAGGCGCAGCCGCCGCCCGGGCGGGGCCCCTGCTCCGCCAGCTCGGCCTCGTCGGTCCCCTCGCCGGGGCGCGCGGCCTTGAGCCCGAGGTTGCGCCGGCCCGCGGCCAGGTCCCGCACCTGAAGGCCGTGGCGCTCGCCGTGGTGGTGGCCCTCGCCGTGGTGGTGGCCCTCGCCGTGATCGTGGCCGTGGCCGCCGCAGGCGCAGCCGCCCGGCTGCTCCGCGTCCCGGGTGTCAGCAGTGGTCTCGCTCATGGATGCGTCCTCTCCAGGGGCGTCCGGTGCACCCCTGGGCAAACTCTAGGCCGGATCCAGCACCAGCACGGGCTTCGCCCGCCCGTCCCTGTCCGCCAGCAGGGCGACGACGTGACCGTCGGGGGCGAGTGCCGCGACGACCGCCTCCCCCGCCTTGCCGGCGCGGGCGGCCCCGGTGGCGCCGGCCCCCGTGACGCCCGCTGCCGCCGTCGCCGGCAGGAACTGGCCCGAGCGCACGGCGGCCGTCTCCCCCTCGTCGAGGTGGCGCACGGGGAAGCACGCCGTGGCCGCCTCCGTCAGGCTCATGGTGCTCAGCCCGGCCGGGAGCGCGGCGTCGGCGGCCGCCGTGACCTCGGCCGCCAGCTCCTCCACGGTGCGCGCCTGCTCGAGGGTGAACGGCCCTACGCCGGTGCGGCGCAGCGCCGTCAGGTGACCGCCGGTGCCCAGCGCGGAGCCGAGGTCGCGTGCCAGGGCGCGCACGTAGGTGCCCGAGGAGCACCCCACGACGACGTCGGCGTCCACGAGCGTCGGGCCGTCCGGCCCCACCCGCACGACGCGCGGCGGCGCGGTGAGCTCGAGCCGGTGGATCGTGACCGGGCGGGCCGGGAGCGCCACGTCCTCGCCCTGCCGGACCCGCGCGTAGGCACGCCGCCCGTCGACCTTGATGGCCGAGACGGCGCTGGGCACCTGGGCGACGGGCCCGCGCAGCGCGGCGAGCCCGCGCTCGAGGGCCGCCTCGTCGACGCCGCCGTCGGCGCGCAGCACGGCCTCGGCGCCGGCGGCTGCCGTCACCTCGCCCTCCGCGTCGTCGGTGACCGTGGCCTGGCCGAGCCTGACCGTGGCGGTGTACTCCTTGTCGGCGCCCACGAGATAGGTGAGCAGCCGGGTGGCCCGGCCGATGCCGAGGATGAGGACGCCGGTCGCCATGGGGTCGAGGGTGCCCGCGTGGCCGACCTTCCTCGTCGCGGCGAGGCGCCGGGTGCGGGCGACCACGTCGTGGCTCGTCCAGCCCTGCGGCTTGTCGACGACCAGCAGCCCGTCAGCGGCCGGGACGTGCCCGCGCGGGACCGTGACCCGCTCGTGGGCGCGCCCCTTCCCTGCGGGAGCCTGACGGGCGGTCACGCGCGCCGGTCGCCGAGGTCGTCGGCCGGCTGGGCGTCGGCGGGCTCACCGTCGCCGGCCTCGTCCTCGTCCTCCTCGGCGGGCCGGCGGTACGGGTCGGGCTCGCCGGCGTAGCTCGCCCGGGAGGCCAGCGCCGCGACCTCGGCGTCCCGCTCGGCGGCGGTGCGCAGCGCCTCTTCGAGGCTGGCGGCCGTCTCCGGGACGGCGTCGAGGACGAACTCGATGGTCGGCGTCAGGCGCACACCGGTCTGCTTGCCGACCTCCGAGCGGATGAGCCCCTTCGCCGAGGCGAGCGCCGCGGCGGAGGACCGCCGCTCCTCCTCCGAGCCGAGCACGGTGTAGAAGATCGTCGCGTTCTGCAGGTCGCCGGTCACCCGGACGTCCGTGACCGTGACGAAGCCCAGGCGGGGGTCCTTGATCCGGGTGTCGAGCATGCGGGCCACGATCTGCTGGATGCGCTCGGCGAGCTTGCGGGCGCGGGGCGCGTCGGCCATGGGTGTCTCCTTGCTGGTGGTGGGACCACGGCGGCCCCACGGGCACGATATGTGCGCCGCGGGGCCGCCGGGGTGGTGAGAGCGTCAGGCGCGCGGCTTCTCGCGCATCTCGAACGTCTCGATGATGTCGCCCTCCTGGAGGTCCTTGTAGCCGAGACCGATACCGCACTCGAAGCCCTCGCGGACCTCGGTGACGTCGTCCTTCTCCCGGCGCAGGGACTCGATGGTGAGCTTGTCGGCCACCACGACCCCGTCACGCGTGAGACGCGCGCTGGCGTTGCGGCGGATGAGGCCCGACCGGACGATCGAACCGGCGATGTTGCCGAACTTGGAGGACCGGAACACCTGGCGGATCTCCGCGGTGCCCAGCTGCACCTCCTCGAACTCCGGCTTGAGCATGCCCTTGAGGGCGTTCTCGACGTCGTCGATCGCGTCGTAGATCACCGAGTAGAACTTCAGGTCGACACCCTCGCGGTCGGCCAGCTCGGCGACCCGCTCGGCGGGACGGACGTTGAAGCCGATGATGACGGCGTTGTCCACCGTCGCGAGGTTGACGTCGTTCTGCGTGATGGCACCCACACCGCGGTGGATGATGCGCAGCGCGACCTCCTCGCCCACATCGATCTTGAGCAGCGCGTCCTCCAGCGCCTCGACGGCACCGGAGACGTCGCCCTTGATGATGAGGTTGAGGTTCTCGACCTTGCCCTCCTCGAGCGCCTTGGTGAAGTCCTCGAGGCTGACGCGCTTGCGGCGCTTGGCCAGCGTCGCGGCGCGCTCGGCGGCCGCGCGCTTGTCGGCAATCTGCCGGGCGGTGCGGTCGTCGGGTGCGACGAGGAAGTTGTCACCGGCGCGCGGCACCGACTGCAGGCCGAGCACCTGGACCGGGAACGACGGCGGCGCCGCGGTGATGTTCTCCCCGTGGTCGTCGAACATGGCTCGCACGCGCCCGTGGGCGGTGCCGGCCACGATCGCGTCGCCGACGTGCAGGGTGCCGGACTGCACCAGCACGGTCGCCACCGCGCCACGGCCCTTGTCGAGGTTCGCCTCGATGGCCACGCCGCGGGCGTCCTTGTTGGGGTTCGCCCGCAGGTCCAGGGCCGCGTCCGCGGTGAGCAGGACGGCCTCCAGGAGGTCGTCGATGCCCGTGCGGTTCTTGGCGGAGACGTCGACGAACATGGTGTCGCCGCCGTACTCCTCGGCCACGAGGTTGTACTCGGTCAGCTGCTGGCGGATCTTGGCAGGGTTGGCGCCCTCCTTGTCCACCTTGTTCACGGCCACGACGATCGGCACGTTGGCGGCCTGGGCGTGGTTGAGCGCCTCCACGGTCTGCGGCATGACGCCGTCGTCCGCGGCGACCACGAGGATCGCGATGTCCGTCACCTGCGCGCCACGGGCACGCATGGCGGTGAACGCCTCGTGGCCGGGGGTGTCGATGAAGGTGATCGGGCGCTCGGTGTCCTCGTGCTGGGTGGTCACCTGGTAGGCACCGATGTGCTGCGTGATGCCGCCGGCCTCGCCCGCGACGACGTCCGTGGACCGGATGGCGTCGAGGAGCTTGGTCTTTCCGTGGTCGACGTGGCCCATGACCGTGACGACGGGCGAACGGCCGTGGAGGTCCTCGTCGGTCTCGCCGGCCTCCTCTGCCTCGAGGTCGATGTCGAAGCTCTCGAGGAGCTCGCGCTCCTCCTCCTCCGGGGAGACGACCTCGATGAGGTAGCCGAGCTCGGCGCCCAGGGCCTTGAAGGTGTCCTCGTCCAGGGACTGGGTGGCCGTGGCCATCTCGCCCAGGTGGAAGAGCACCGTCACCAGGCTCGCCGGGTTGGCGTCGATCTTGTCGGCGAAGTCCGCCAGCGAGGCGCCCGCGCGGATGCGCACGACCGTGCTGCCGTTGCCGCGCGGGACCTGCACCCCGCCCAGCGACGGCGCGGACTGCTGCTCGAACTCCTGGCGCTTCGCACGCTTGGACTTCCGCCCGCGCACCGGACGGCCGCCGGCGCGCCCGAAGGCGCCCTGCGTGCCGCCGCGGCCGCCGCGGCCACCGCCGCCGGGACGGCCGGCGAAGCCGCCGCCGCCACCGGGACCGCCACCGCCGGGACGGCCGGCGAAGCCGCCGCCACCACCGGGACCGCCACCGCCGGGACGGCCGCGGCCACCACCGGTGCGTGCCGGCGCGCCGGGACGGCCGACGGAGCTCTGCCCGGGCATCATGCCGGGGTTCGGGCGCGGGCCGCCGGGACGCGGCGCCGCGGGCCGCGGGCCCCCGGAACCACCCGGGCGCGGGCCGGCCGCGCCGGTGCCACCCGGGCGCGGGCCGCCGGAGCCGCCCGGACGGGGCATGCCCTGGGAGGTCGCGAACGGGTTGTTCCCCGGACGGGGACCGCCGGGACGCGGACCGCCCGGACGCGGACCGGCGGAGCCGGAGCCGCCCTGACGGGGCATCCCCTGAGAGGTCGCGAACGGGTTGTTGCCCGGGCGCGGCGCGCCCGGACGCTGCCCGCCGGGGCGCGGCGCGTCGGCGCCAGGCCGGGGGGCGCTGCCGGGCTTCGAGTCGGGCCCGCCCGCCGGACGGGTGGAACCCGGCTTGGGCGCGCCGGGACGCGCCGACGGCGCGGCCGGGGCGTGCTGGGCGGGTGCCTGCGGGGCCGGCGCCTGCGCGGCCGGCTTGGCCGCGGGCGCCTGAGGCGCGGGAGCCTCGGGTGCCTGAGGGGCCGGGGCCTGGGGCGCGGGGGCCTTCGGTGCCGCCGGCGCGGGGGTCGGTGCCGCGGACGCGGCCTGGGTGGGCTCCTGCGGAGCCTCCGCCTTCGGGGCCGCCGGACGGGCGGCCGGCTTCGCGGCGGGCTTGGCGGCGCTCGTGCCGCCGTTGGGGGTTCCCCCGGCCTGCTGGGCGGGGAATGCCTCGCGCAGCCGACGGATGACCGGGGCCTCGATCGTCGACGACGCCGACTTCACGAACTCCCCTTGCTCGCGCAGCTTCGCGAGCACCGTCTTGCTGTCGACGCCGAGCTCCTTCGCGAGCTCGTGGACGCGGACCTTTGCCACAACTCTCCTGTCTCGGTCCGTCCCGGGACAGGGAGGACCGCTCTTAGTGCTGGCAGCTCATCGCTGGGTACTCATCGGGTGCCCATCGGCTTCCAACCCGCTTTCTTCGTCGATGACTCTTGCCTCACCCGGCGCATCGGGCGCCGGATGAGCGTGCTGGTCGAACCACCCGCCCAGGGCGCCGGTGTCCACCGGCCCCGCGGCTCGCAGGGCCCGGGGGATGGCCCGGCGCCTGAGGGCGAGGTCGAGGCACTCCCGGCTCGGGTGGAGCCAGGCGCCCCGGCCCGGTGCGCTGCGACCCGGATCGACGACCACGCGCTGCGTGGCCGCGTCCAGGACGAGGCGTACCAGGGCAGACCTCGTGGCCCGTCCCCGGCATCCCGTGCAGGTCCGCACCGGCCCGGTAACGGGCGTGGGTGTCTCGCTGCGTGTACTCATGGATTCCGGGCGCGTGCCCACCGGACACTCTACCCCTGCGCCGCCCCTGGCTGCTCACCGTGTGGCGAAGTCGACTCCTCGTGCACGGCGGCGGTGGCGGCCCCCTCGGGCGCGGCCAGGTCCTCCGTGTCGGAGTGGATGTCGATCCGCCAGCCCGTGAGACGGGCCGCGAGCCGGGCGTTCTGCCCCTCCTTGCCGATGGCGAGGGAGAGCTGGTAGTCGGGGACGACGACGCGGGCGGCCTTGGCCTCGGGGTCCACGACCTCGACGCTGCTGACGCGGGCGGGCGACAGGGCGTTGGCGACGAACCGGGCGGGGTCGTCGGAGTAGTCGACGATGTCGATCTTCTCGCCGTTCAGCTCGGTCATCACGGCGCGGACGCGCTGGCCCATGGGGCCGATGCAGGCGCCCTTGGCGTTCAGGCCCGGCACCGTGGCGCGGACCGCCATCTTGGTGCGGTGCCCCGCCTCCCGGGCCATGGCGACGATCTCGACGCTGCCGTCGGCGACCTCGGGCACCTCCAGGGCGAAGAGCTTCCGGACGAACGCCGGGTGCGTGCGCGAGAGGGTGACCTGCGGGCCCTTGCCCCCGCGCGTGACCTCCAGCACGTAGGCGCGCAACCGGTCTCCGTGCGTGTACCGCTCGGTCGGGACCTGCTCGTGGGCCGGGAGCACGGCCTCCAGGTCGCCGATGTCGACGAGGACCACGCGCGGGTCGCGGCCCTGCTGGACGATGCCGCTGATGAGCTCGCCGGCCTTGTCGCGGTAGTTGCCCATCACCTGCTCGTCCTCGGCGTCGCGCAGCCGCTGGACGATGACCGAGCGTGCGGTCGCGGTGGCGATGCGCCCGAACCCGGACGGGGTGTCGTCGAACTCCCCCGCCTCGTTGCCCTCCTCGTCGATCTCGGTGGCCCACACCGTGACGCGGCCGGTCTTGCGGTCGAGCTCGACCCGGGCCTTGTCCACCGCGCCGGGGGTGCGGCGGTAGGCCAGCAGGAGGGCCTCCTCGATGGCGCGCACGAGCACGTCGAAGTTGATGCCCCGCTCGCTCTCGACCAGGCGGAGAGCTGTCATGTCGATGTCCATGCGGTCCTCCTCAGTCCTCGTCGGGGCGGTTGAGCTCGATCTCGACGCGGGCGCGGGAGATCTCGGTGTAGCCCAGGCGCTCGCGCCGGCCGTCGGACTCCAGCACCACCCCGGCGTCGTCGGCCTCCTCCAGCCGCCCGGTGGTGTCCCGGCCGGCGGCGGTGCGGACCGCGACGAGCCGGCCCAGGGCGCGCCGGTAGTGCCGCGGCTCGGTCAGCGGGCGGTCGGTGCCGGGTGTGGAGACCTCCAGGGTGTAGGCGCCCTCGAGGAGGTCGGCGTCGTCGAGCACCGTGGAGATCTCCCGGGAGACGTCCGAGAGCCGGTCGGAGTCCACCCCGCCCGGCCCGTCGGGGAGGTCGACGACCACCCGGACGACCTTGCGCCGCCCCGCCGCGGCCACCGTGGCGTCCTCGAGGAACAGGCCCGCGGCGCCGACCACCGGCTCGACGGCGGACCGCAGCCGGTCGAGCAGTTCGGATTGACGGGCGGGGCTCATCGAGGGCTTCTCCTAGGGGCGTGAGCGCTGGTCAGGTCAACCCCACACACTACCCGTGCGCGCATCCCCCGCCTCCGGCGTGGGAGGATCGGCCGCGATGCCCAGGCCCCTTCTCGCCCTACCCGCGCGCCCCCGTACCGCCCGGCCGGTCCGGCGCCCGTGGCGCGCCGTGGCCGGCGTCGCCGTGCTGGCCGCGACCCTCGCCGGCTGCGGCGCGGTGCGGCTGGACACGCCGCCCGCGGAGCCGCCCCGGCCAGACGCCGTCGAGGTGCAGCGCCAGGAGGAGGCGATCCTGTCGGCCGCCATCGCGGACGTGGCCCGGATCACCGACGCCGGCGCGGACGTGGCGGGCGTCCTCGCGCGTGTCGCGGGCAACGCCGAGGCGCACGCCGGCGCCCTGGGCGGGGTGTGGGAGCCCTGGCCCGGAGGGGCACCGGAGGGGGCCCGGACGCCGGAGCCCGTGGAGACGCCGTCCGCGACGGCGACCCCGGAGGGCGTTCTCGGGCTGCTTGTCCAGGGCGCGGCGAGCGCGCGCGAGGCCGCGCTGACGTCGACCGACGACGACCTGGCCGCCGCCCTGGCCGCGGTCTCGCTCTCCCGCGCCGACGACGCCCGCCGGCTGGCCGCCGCGCTCGGTGTCTCCGCCGACCTGCCCGCCGGCGCTCCGCTCACGCCGGAGGCGCTGCTGACGCACGGGCCCGGCGAGGCGACGGTGCGGCTGCTCGACTCGGCCCGCTTCGCGGTTGAGACGGTCGCGGCGCGCACGGACGGCGCTGCCCGTGAACGAGCCTGGGAACGTGCGGAGCACCTGCAGGCGCTGGTGGACGCGGCGCTGGCCGCGGGCGCGCCGGACGAGCGCAGCGCGGCCTACGACCTCGGTTTGGTCGCCCAGAACGCGGCGGCGGGCCCGGACGCGGAGCCGGGCGCCGACGGGGCGATGGGCTCGCACGCCGGCGCGGACGGCTCGGGGATCCCTGACGCCGACGCGACGGCGAACAGCTCGGAGAGCCCTGACGACGACGTGGCAGCGGACGGTTTCGGCGTCGGTGACCTCACCGCGGAGCAGGCCGTGGCGGTCGGCGCCGAGCGGAGCCTGCTGGAGCTGTGGGTGGCCAACATCGGCCGGACCCCGGCCGGCGAGCGCGAGTCGGTCCTCGCGGCCGCCGAGCACGCCGCCGTCCAGCTGCGCGCGTGGGGCGGAGAGCTGCCCGCGCTGCCTGGACTGGGCTGAGCGGCCCACTCAGCTCCCGACCGCCCGCCCCAACCAGGCGAACAACGCACCACCTCGCGCCTGCCCGGACGCCGTCCCATCGGCTCGTCAGCGTCGCGATCGGGGCCGCGCCAGCACCCGCCCCCGACCAGCCGTACAACGCACCACCTCGCCCGCCTGCCCGGACGCCGTCCCATCGGCTCGTCAGGGTCGCGATCGGGCCCGCGCCAGCACCCGCCCGACCATCTCCACCACATCGTCGGGCCGTGCGAGCTGTGCGCGGTCGACCACGAGGACCACCCATCCCACGGCCCGTAGCGCGTTCAGACGCGCACGGTCGCGCGCGACCTGGGCGGAATCGTCGTGGTACGCACCGTCGTACTCGACGGCCACGCGCCGCTCCGGCCAGCCGAGGTCCACCCTCGCGACGAACTCGCCCGAGGCCGTGCAGATTTTCACCTGGGTCTTCGGTCGTGGCAGCCCCGCGAGGACGAGGAGCACCCGCAGCCTCGACTCGGGGAGCGACTCGGCTCCCGGGTCGACGAGATCGAGCGCCGCTGGCACCCGGGCGGACGAGCGGGCACCCGCATTCGCCGCGCGTACCGCCTCGACCTCGGAACGGCTGACGCCAGTGGCGCGGACCAGAGCGTCCAGCAAGGGGGCGCTCTGCAGCGGGCCGCCGAGGCGGGCCAGGTCGAACGCCGTACGCGAGGGGCTCGTCGCCCACCCGAAGGGCGTCTTCGCCATCTCCGCCTCGTGCACCGACTCGGTCGTGACCCGCAAGAACTCGTGCCGCCTGATGCGTCGATCCCTCGGCACGGCGATCTCGACGGGGTCCGTGGGGTCGGCGAGGCGCACGCCGAGCGCCCACAGGGCGCTCCGCCCCCGGAGAACCGCGGGCCCCGGTGCGATCAGCCGCGCCGCACGGATCATGTCGCCGTGGTCGCACTCGCCGCGCGCGATGTAGACGCCCTGGGTCACGCGCCGATAAGCACCGCTGCGCAGTTGGCCCGGCGTGATGTGACGCAGCGCTGTCGCCCTCGTGAAGGGGCCGCGTGACAGGGCCGCGTGAGCGACAGCCTTGCGACTCACGGCGCGAGTCTGCAGCGGATGCGGCGCGCCGGGGCGGTGCCGCGGTGCTGACTGTGGACACCGGCCGATGGGGACGACGGCCTACGCCCACGTTTCCGCGGCCGGGAAGGGGGTACATATGGAGACGCTCGGGAGCACCTCGCTTTCGCACCCAGGACGCCGCACCCCGCCCACCGCGCACTCCGCACCTCACGCACCGCCGGCGCGGTTCCGCCCATTGCGACGTTCTTGCAGGTATGAGCCGGCTCATACGTGCAAGAACGTCACATTCGCCAATGGGCGGCGTGTCAGAACCCGGGCGCACGGCGGCAGCCCGTCGACGCGGCGAGCCGCGGCGACCCGGGCCGAGCCCGATGCCTACGCGGGTGCCTCGGTGAGCGCCTCGTCGACCAGCTCGCGCACCCGCGCGACGGCAAGCTCGGGGGCGATCTCCTCGCGCTCGCCCGTGGCGCGGCGACGCACCTCCACGACGCCGTCCGCCAGCCCGCGCCCGACCACCACCGACAGCGGCACGCCGAGGAGCTCGGCGTCGGCGAACTTCACGCCGGCGGAGACCTTCGGGCGGTCGTCGTAGAGCACCTCGAGCCCGGCCGCCTCCAGCTCGCGGGCCAGCCGCTCGGCGGCGTCGAAGATCTCCTGGCCCTTGCCGGTGGCGAGGACGTGCACATGGGCCGGCGCGACCTGCATCGGCCAGACCAGGCCCTTGTCGTCGTGGTTGGCCTCGGCCAGGGCGGCGAGCGCCCGGGTGACGCCGATGCCGTAGGACCCCATCGTGACGGTCACGGCCTTGCCGTTGGCGTCGAGCACCTTCAGGTCGAGCGCGGCGGCGTACTTGCGCCCCAGGGCGAAGATGTGACCGATCTCGATGCCGCGGGCCAGCTCCAGCGGGCCGGATCCGTCCGGGGCGGGGTCGCCCTCCCGGACCTCGGCCGCCTCGATGGTGCCGTCGGCGGTGAAGTCCCGGCCGGCGACGAGCCCGAACACGTGCTTGCCGTCCTCGTCCGCGCCGGTGATCCAGGCCGTGCCGCGGGCGACGCGCGGGTCGAGCAGGTAGCGCACGGCGCCGTCGGTCCGGCTGCCGTCCTCGCCGTCGGCACGCGGGGCGCCGTTCGGGCCCAGGACGCCGGGGCCGATGTAGCCCTTGACCAGCTCGGGGTGCTTCTTCAGGTCCTCCTCGGTGGCCGGCTCCACCTCGGCGGGCTCCACGCCCGCCTGCAGCCGCTTGAGGTCGACCTCGCGGTCGCCGGGCAGCCCGACGACGACGACCTCGCGGGCGCCGTCGGGGTGCGTGAGGGCCAGCACCACGTTCTTGAGGGTGTCCGCCGCGGTCCACGGCCGGTCGGGGCGGGGGTGGAGGCGGTTGGCGGCCTCCACGAGGGTCTCGATGGTCGGCGAGTCGGGGGTGTCCAGCACCTCGGCCGCGGGCAGCCCGTCGGGGCTGACGGGCTCGGGCGCCGGGGTGGTCACGGCCTCGACGTTCGCTGCGTAGCCGCCCGGCGAGCGCACGAACGTGTCCTCCCCGATCGCCGTCGGGTGGAGGAACTCCTCGCTCCGGGAACCGCCCATCGCCCCGCTCATGGCCTTGACGATGACGAACTCGAGCCCGAGCCGGTTGAAGATGCGCTGGTAGGCCTCCCGCTGGAGGTTGTAGGACCGCTCGAGGCCCTCGTCGTCGACGTCGAAGGAGTAGGCGTCCTTCATGATGAACTCGCGCCCGCGGATCAGCCCCGCTCGCGGCCGTGCCTCGTCGCGGTACTTGGTCTGGATCTGGTACAGCGCGAGCGGCAGGTCCTTGTACGAGGAGTACAGGTCCTTGACCAAGAGGGTGAACATCTCCTCGTGGGTCGGCGCCAGGAGGTAGTCGGCCTGCTTGCGGTCCTTGAGCCGGAAGATGTTCGGCCCGTACTCGACCCAGCGGCCGGTGGCCTCGTAGGGCTCCTTGGGCAGCAGCGCCGGGAAGTGCACCTCCTGGGCGCCGATGGCGTCCATCTCCTCGCGCACGATCCGCTCCACCTTGGCGAGCACCTTCAGCCCCAGCGGCAGCCAGGAGTAGATCCCGGGCGCCGCGCGGCGGATGTAGCCCGCCCGCACGAGGAGCTTGTGGCTGGCGACCTCGGCGTCGGCCGGGTCCTCACGCAGGGTCCGCACGAAAAGGGACGACATCTTCATCAGCACGCGGGCAAGCCTAGTGCGCCGCGTCGGTGGGCTGGGCGAGGGCCGCCGGGCCGGGCCCGTGAGGGGCGGCGAAGCCGCCGTCGCCCGCACGGGTCAGCACGGCCGCGTCGACGGGCCCCGCCGTGGGTCGTCGACGCGGCCGCGCGGCGTCAGCGCTTGCGGGGGGTCAGCGCGCTGCCGCGGCGCGGGCGGCCTCCTCGCGGTAACCGGCGGCGACCTCCACCTGGTACTGCGTGGCCTGGAAGGCGCTCGCGCTGGAGAAGTCCCGGCGGCCCCCGGTGGACCAGTGGCCGAGGAACCCGAAGACGGCGCCGAACACGGCACCGATGACGGCGCTCGTGACGACCATCGAGAGCCAGCTCCACGGCCCGGCGATCACGAACAGCGAGAACAGCAGGCCGATGAACAGGCCGAACCAGGCACCGGCCGCCGCGCCGCCCGCCGCGGCCCTGCCCTTGGTGCGGCGCCCGGTCACCTGCTCCACCGAGCGGATCCCCGTCCCGACGATGCGGACGTTCTCCACGGGGAAGCCGCGGTCGGAGAGCCGGTCGACGAGCTCCTGGGCGTGTGCGTACTCCTGGAACTCCGCCAGGACGCGGTAGTCGGTCAGCACGGCGCCGCGATATGCGGTGTCTGTCATCTCTCCACCTCCGGATGGTCTGATCGGTCCAACTACTTTTCCCCACCATAAATCCGCTCGCGTAAGTCCGCATCTCGGCCGCCCGGAGAGGCGGGCGGCGCGGGCGGGCCCGCCGCGCCAGGATGGTGCCATGCCGGAGATGCCGGAGGTCGAGGGCCTGGTCCAGTTCCTGCGCGAGCGGGCGGTGGGCCGCACCCTGGCCGCCGTGGAGGTCGGCGCGATCAGCGCGCTGAAGACCTTCTCCCCCGCCCCGACGGCGCTCGTGGGTGCCGCGGTCACCGGCGTGGCCCGGCACGGCAAGTGGCTGGACGTCGCCACGGACGCCGACGGGGAGCTGCACCTGGTGTTCCACCTGGCCAAGGCGGGATGGCTGCGCTGGTACGACGCCGCCCCCGCCGCGCACCTGCGGCCGGGGCGCTCACCCATCGCCCTGCGCGCGAGGCTGGACGACGGCGCCGGGTTCGACCTGACCGAGGCCGGCACCCGCAAGCGCCTCGCCGTCCACGTCGTGCGCTCCCCCGGTGACGTCCCCGCGATCGCGACGCTCGGCGTCGAGCCGGCGCAGCTGACGCTCGAGGGCCTCACGGCCCTGCTCGCCGCAAGGAACCAGCAGATCAAGGGATTGCTGCGGGACCAGTCGGTGATCGCCGGGATCGGCAACGCCTACTCCGACGAGATCCTCCACGCGGCGCGGGTCAGCCCCTTCGCCCTCACCCGCTCGCTCGACGAGGCGGAGGTCGCCCGCCTGCTGCAGGCGATGGACGAGGTGCTCGCGGCCGCCGTCGCCGAGGCCGCGGGCAAACCGGCGGCCGAGCTCAAGGACGCCAAGCGCCGCAGCATGCGGGTGCACGGCCGGGCCGGGCTGCCCTGCCCGGTGTGCGGGGACACCGTCCGCGAGGTCTCCTTCGCCGACTCCGCCCTGCAGTATTGCCCGACCTGCCAGACCGGCGGGAAGATCCTCGCCGACCGGCGGATGTCGAAGCTTCTGCGCTGACAGCAGCAGCAACACATGTGACCTGTCAGGTGTGCCGTCCTGGGCACGCCCGGCCGTCGGCGGAAGACCGGCTCGGTCGCGAACCGGCGGGACAGGGGCGGCCACGGCCGAAGGGTAGCGATGTCAGGCACCTCGTGGCCCGGTGACGGCCCGCGGTTGGCGGTTCAGCGCAGGTCGAGACGCATCAGCACGCGCGGGAAGCCGTTCAGCACCGACCGGGTGTCTGCCACCTTCCTGAACCCGGCTCGCTCGAACAAGCTGCGGGTCCCGACGTACGCCATCGTGAGATCGACCTTCTTGCCCTGGTTGTCGACCGGGTAGCCCTCGATCGCGAGCGCACCGTATCGACGGGCGAACGCGACCGCGCCCTGGAGCAGGTGGTGCGAGATGCCTTTGCCGCGATGTCCGGGCCGCACCCGGAAGCACCACACCGACCACGCCTCGACATCCCCGACATGCGGGATCTTGCGGTTGCGGGCGAAGCTCGTGTCGGCACGCGGGTGGACCGCGGCCCACCCGACGACCTCGCCGCCGTCGTAGGCGAGCACGCCGGGAGGCGGGTCCTGCCGCACGAGCCGCTGCACGAGATCGCCACGCTCGGGCCCGCGAAGGGCAAGATTCTCCTTGGAGGAGAGGCGGTAGCTCAGGCACCAGCACACGTTCGCGTCGGGCCGCTTGGGCCCGAGCATCGTCCGCACGTCGGCGAACACCGTCGCGGGTCGCACCTCGATCGTCATGCGGCCACCCTGCCACCTGCCCGCGAGACCGGCGACGGCGCGTCGTTCACGAGGGGCCGGCACCGAAGCACGCCGTGGCGGGCGGCCTCACCGCCGGACCGCAGCATCGGCTCGTCGACCGCGCGCCCGCTAGAACAGCACCGTGGCGTAGCTGCCGACCTGGCGGAAGCCCACCCGCCGGTAGGCCCGCAGCGCCGGGGTGTTGTAGTCGTTGACGTAGAGGGACGCCACGGGGGCGAGGCGGGCGCGCACGTCGGCGACGACGGCGGCCATGCCGGCGGTGGCGAGCCCGCGCCCGCGCAGCTCGGGGTGCACCCACACGCCCTGGATCTGGGCGACGCCGAGCGCGAGCGCGCCGACGTCGGCCTTGAAGATCACCCGGGGGCCCTCGCCGTCGTCCTCGACGCGGACGTACGTGCGCTCGGTGCCCACCAGCTCCGCGACCCGCGCGGCGTAGGAGGCGCCGACCAGCGTGGGGTCGTAGCCGACCTCCTCGGTGAACATCGCGACGGAGGCCGGGAGCACCAGCGCGACCTCGTCCGGGGTGGCGAGGCGGACGCGGGGGTCGGGCTCCACGGCCGGGTCGGTGTCGATGACCATCGACGGCTGGTCGCGGCGCACCTCGCGCGGGCGGGACCACGCCGGCGCCAGGCGCTCCCACAGCGGCAGCACCTGGTCGGCCGGGCCCACGATCGAGGAGCAGCGCCGCCCGCGGCGCCGCACGTACTCCACGAGGTCGTCCAGCAGGGTGCCGTAGACCTGCACCGGGACGAGGTTCGCCCCGGCCCAGCACAGCGCCGCCGGGCGGGCGTCGGCGTCGTCGGGATCGAAGATGCCGAGCAGCTCAGCGCCGGGCGGCCCCGCCGAGCCCAGCCGTTCCGCCTGCACGCCGGCGAGGACGGACCCGACGGCGTCGCGGCGGCAGACCTCCAGGGCCGCCTCCCGGTCCTCGGCGACGAGCGGGCGGACCGCAAGGGTCGACCGGCGCCACAGCGGCACGGCGGAACCTCAGCGGACGGTGACGACCGGCGAACCGGCCGGGACCGCGCCGTCGGGCTCGCCCATCTCGGCGGCGATGCGCTGGGCCTCGGCGATGAGGGTCTCGACGATCTGATCCTCGGGGACGGTCTTGATGACCTCGCCCTTGACGAAGATCTGCCCCTTGCCGTTGCCGGAGGCGACCCCGAGGTCGGCCTCGCGGGCCTCCCCCGGGCCGTTGACGACGCAGCCCATGACGGCCACGCGCAGCGGCACGGTCACGCCCTCCAGGCCGGCGGTGACGGAGTCGGCGAGCTCGTAGACGTCCACCTGGGCGCGGCCGCAGGAGGGGCAGGAGACGATCTCGAGCTTGCGGGGGCGCAGGTTGAGCGACTCCAGGATCTGCGACCCGACCTTGACCTCCTCCACCGGCGGGGCGGAGAGGGAGACGCGGATGGTATCGCCGATGCCCTTGCTCAGCAGGGCGCCGAAGGCGGTGGCGGACTTGATCGTGCCCTGGAACGCCGGGCCCGCCTCGGTCACGCCGAGGTGCAGCGGCCAGTCGCCCTTCTCGGCGAGCATCTCGTAGGCGCGGACCATCACGACCGGGTCGTTGTGCTTGACAGAGATCTTGAAGTCGTGGAACTCGTGCTCCTCGAAGAGCGAGGCCTCCCAGACGGCGGACTCGACCAGCGCCTCGGGCGTGGCCTTGCCGTACTTCTCCAGCAGGCGCTTGTCGAGCGAGCCCGCGTTGACGCCGATGCGCAGGGAGACGCCGGCGTCCTTGGCCGCCTGGGCGATCTCCTTGACCTGGTCGTCGAACTTGCGGATGTTGCCCGGGTTGACGCGCACGGCGCCGCACCCGGCCTCGATGGCGGCGAAGACGTACTTCGGCTGGAAGTGGATGTCCGCGATGACGGGGATCTGGGACTTCATCGCGATGATCGGGAGCGCCTCGGCGTCCTTGTCCGTGGGGCACGCGACCCGGACGATGTCGCAGCCGGCCGCGGTGAGCTCGGCGATCTGCTGGAGCGTGGCGTTGATGTCGTGCGTCTTCGTCGTCGTCATCGACTGCACGGAGACGGGGGCGTCGCCGCCGACCTCGACGGACCCGACCCGGATCTTCCGCGTCTTGCGGCGCGGCGCGAGGACGGGCGGGGCTTCGTGGACGGTCGGCATTCCCAGCGAGATAGGTACGCTCACCGGCCCAGTATCGCATCAGGCGCCGGGGCCACCTCTACTGCCGGGGGCCACGTGTGACCAACGCCCGCCCGGGCGGCGGGGGCGCCGGCGGAGCCGAGCCGCCCCCCCGGGCCGCGGGGGCGAGGGAGGGGTGGGCCGGGCGGGGCCGCCCGCCCGCGCGGCGGGGGCGCCGGCGGAGCCGAGCCGCCGCCCGGGCCGCGGGGCGAGGGAGGGGCGGGCCGGGCCCCCGCGATCAGCCGGTGAGGGTGATCGGGTTGACGATGTCGGCGTAGGCCAGCAGCAGGCTCATGCCCACCATGAACGCGACGACGACGTAGGTCAGCGGCAGCATCCGTGCGGTGTCCACGGGTCCCGGGTCCGCCCGGCCGCGCAGCCGCGCCACCTGGCGGCGGGCCCCCTCCCACAGCGCGCCGGCGACGTGACCGCCGTCGAGCGGGAGCAGCGGGACGAGGTTGAACACGAACAGCGCCATGTTGAGCGAGACCAGCAGGGAGATCATGTCGGCGCTGCGCTCGGTCAGTCTGTACTGGGTGCTGTCGACGGACGCGATCTCGCCCGCGAAGCGCCCGACGCCGACCACGCCCACCACGCCGGGGTCGCGCTCGGCCGTGCCGAAGGCCGCCTCGGCCACGTCCACCAGCCGCTGCGGCAGGGTGAGCACCACCTCGACGGTGCCGGTGAACAGGTTCCACACCAGGCTGGGGACGTCTGTGAGGGGCTGTCGGACCAGCTCGAACGTCGGGCCGATGCCGACGTAGGGCCGGGTCTCGGTGACCGGGTCGCCGTCGGCGTCGAGGACGGGCGCGCCCTCATCGTCCACCACCGGCCGCTCGGTGAGCTGCGGGGTGACCCGGACGGTGCGACGTTCGCCGTCCCGCTCGACGACGACCGGCACGGTCCCGGTGCCGCCGCCGGCGATGGCGGCGGAGACGTCCTCCCAGCTCTCGACCTCGGCGGAGCCCCACCGGAGGACCTGGTCGCCGGGACGCAGGCCGGCCACGGCGCCGGGCGCCGCGGGGTCGGCGGGGGTGCACTCCTGGCCGGGCTCGGCGGGGACGCACTGCTGCACGTTGGCGATGGTGCTCGTGTGCTGGGCCAGGCCCAGCCCGGTGACCATCACGGCCATCAGGACGGTGGCGATGAGCAGGTTCATCACCGGCCCGCCGAGCATGACGACGAGCTTGCGGGGCGCGGAGAGGTTGTAGAAGGCGCGGTGCTCCTCCCCCGGCCCGATCTCCTCGAGCGCCGCCGCGCGTGCCTCCTCCACGAGGGTCAGCCGCCCGTCGCCGCGGACCTGCCGGCGCCGGCCCGCCCGCGCCGGCGGGTACATCCCCACCAGCCGGACGTAACCGCCGAGCGGGAGCGCCTTGATCCCGTACTCGGTGCCGCGCACGGTCCGGGACCACAGCGTCTTGCCGAAGCCGACCATGTACTGCGGCACCTTGACGCCGAACTTCTTGGCGGGGACCAGGTGGCCGATCTCGTGCAGCGCGATGGAGAGCAGGAGACCCACCACGAGGATGAGGACGCCGATGACGAAGTCCATGGCGGGGCTCCTTCCGGTGGTCGTAGGGCGGACGGGGGGCTGGGGTCGGCCGGACGGGTGGCCTGGCCCGGGCGGGCGGGGTCGTGCGCGGGTCAGGGCGGGCTAGCCGGACGCGACCATCATCCCTCTCCTGGCCGGGCCGCACCGTCGGCGGTTCAACGGCCGGCGGCGGGGCGTGGTTCCCGGGCCGCACGCCCGCCGGCGCCGCCTGCGACGGCTGCCGCCAGCCGGCTCCCGCAGGGACTCGCACCGGCAGCACGGCCTCACGCGCGCCCCGTTCCGGCGAGCTCACGCCCGGCGGGCGATCAGCTCCTCGGCCCGGGCGCGGGCCCAGTCCTCGGTGCCCAGGACGTCGGCCAGGTCGGGCTCGCCACGGCCGTCGTGGGCGCCGAGCACCTCCTCGACGACCTCGACGATCCCCAGGTAGGGCAGCCGTCCGTCGAGGAACGCCGCGACGCACTGCTCGTTGGCCGCGTTGAGCACCGCCGGGTGGGTGGCCGACGCTGCGGCGGCCTGCCGGGCGAGCCGCACGGCCGGGAACACGTCCTCGTCGAGGGGCTCGAAGGTCCACGCCGCGGCCTCGTCCCAGCGGCAGGGCCGCGCCGGTCCGGGCGCCCGCTCGGGCCAGGTCAGGCCGAGCGCGATGGGCAGCCGCATGTCCGGCGGGGAGGCCTGGGCGATCGTGGAGCCGTCGAGGAACTCCACCATCGAGTGGACCACCGACTGCGGGTGCACCACCACGACGATGTCCTCGGCGGCCACGTCGAACAGCAGGTGTGCCTCGATGAGCTCGAGGCCCTTGTTCACCAGGGTCGAGGAGTTGACGGTCACCACCGGGCCCATCGACCACGTCGGGTGCGCGAGCGCCTGCGCCGGGGTGACGCCGGCGAGGTCGTCCCGGCGGCGGCCGCGGAAGGGCCCGCCGGATGCGGTGAGGACGATCCGGGCGACCTCGGTGCGGCCGGTGACCACGGGGCTGGTCATGCCCTTCTCGTGGCGGCCCGAGCGCAGCGCCTGCGCGATGGCGGAGTGCTCCGAGTCGACCGGCACCACCTGGCCGGGCCGGCTCTGTGCCTGGCGCACCAGCGCGCCGCCGACGACCAGTGACTCCTTGTTGGCCAGCGCCAGGGTCGCGCCCGAGCGCAGCGCCGCCAGCGTGGGGGCCAGGCCGACCGAGCCGGTGATGCCGTTGAGGACGACGGCGCGGCCGGCGCCGGGGGCGCGGGAGGAGAGCGCGCCGGCGACCTGGGTGGCGGCGTCCGGGCCGGCGAGGATGTCGGGGCCGCGGCCGTCGCGCCCGGCGCGGGCGAGCTCGTCCGCGAGGAGGGCGCGGAGCCGGGCGACGTCGTCGGGGTCCTCGGTCGCCACGGCGACGGCCTCGACGTCGTGAGTGACCGCCTGCGCGGCGAGCAGCTCGAGGTGGCCGCCGCCGGCGGACAGCGCCCGCACGCGGTACGTCCCCGCGGGCGCGGCGTCGACGACCTCCAGCGCCTGGGTGCCGATCGACCCGGTCGAGCCGAGCAGCACCAGGTCCGTCGGCCCCGCGCTGCGCCCGGCCGCGGCCGCCGGCGCACCGGCGGGTCCGGCCGCGACGGCGTCGGCGCCGCCGCGGACGGCCGGCCGCGAGCCGAGGTCGCCGTGGTCCGTCATGGTCCCGCCCGGGCCGGGCGGCGCCGCGCCGCTCACTCGACCGCGACGAGCACCTCGACCGCGCGGTCGAGGAAGGCGTCGACGGTGCCCTCGTGGTAGGCGCGGGAGGCACGGGCGGCGGGGAAGGTCGTCGCGCGCACCTCGGCGGCGGTCAGCTCGCCGCCGTCGTCGAAGTACGCCACGAGGCGCTCGAGCAGCGCGTCGACGGCCTCCCGGTCGTAGCCGCGGCCCCGGTCCGGGGCGCGGAAGCGCTGCCCGGCGGGGCGCAGCAGCCGGGGGTAGAGCGTGGTGGCGAGCTCGGCGATGTGCTCCATCCACGCCGCCTCGCCCTGCCGGGCGACGAACGTGGTGCGGCGGCGCTGGACGAAGGCGGCCTCGAGCCGGTCCAGGGCGGCGTCGACCGCGGCGGTGGCGTAGCCGTCACGGACCAGGTCGAAGGCCGCGGCCCGCACGTCCTTCTCGTCGAAGGCGCCGGACCCGCCGGCCGTGCCCGCGGCGCCCGTGGGCGCCGGGCCCTGCTCGTACGCGGCCCGGGCGCGGGCGAAGAACTCCTCGACCTGCTGGCGGTCGTATCCCGTCCGGGTCCTGCCCGCCGGGGGGAACATCGTGCTCATCCCTGCTGCTGCTCCTTCGCCGGAACCTTCTTCTCCACCAGGACCTCGGCGGCGAGCTGGCCGCACGCGCCGTCGATGTCGCTCCCCCGAGTGTCGCGCACGGTCGTCGGGATCCCGGCGTTTCGCAGCGTGTCGACGAAGGTTTGCTCCACGTCCCGCTCGCTGGCGGTCCAGATGGAGCCCGGTGTGGGGTTCAGCGGGATGGGGTTGACGTGCACCCAGCCGCGGCCGCGGGCGTTGAGCTCGTCCGCGAGGAGCTGGGCGCGCCACGCGTGGTCGTTCATGTCCTTGATCAGCGCGTACTCGATGCTCACGCGCCGGCCGGTGGCCTCGAAGTAGCGGCGGGCGGCGTCGAGCAGCTCGCCGACCTTCCAGCGCGAGTTGATGGGGATGAGCTCGTCGCGCAGCTCGTCGTCGGGGGCGTGCAGGGACACCGCGAGGGTGACGGGCAGCCCCTCCTTGGCGAGCTTGTCGATGGCCGGCACCAGGCCCACGGTGGAGACCGTGACGTTGCGGGCGGACAGCCCCAGCCCGGCGGGCGCGGGGTCGACCATCCGGCGCACGGCGCCCACCACCGCACGGTAGTTCGCCAGCGGCTCCCCCATGCCCATGAAGACGACGTTGCGCAGGTGGGTGGGCCCGCCCGCGAGCTCGCCGTCGCGCGAGGCCTTGGCGGCGAGGCGGACCTGCTCGACGATCTCGGCGGTGGAGAGGTTGCGGGTCAGGCCCTGCTGCCCGGTGGCGCAGAACGGGCACGCCATGCCGCAGCCCGCCTGGGAGGACACGCACAGCGTGGTGCGGTTGGTGTACCGCATGAGCACCGACTCCACCATGGCGCCGTCGTACAGCCGCCACAGCGACTTCACCGTGGCGCCCCTGTCCGCCGTCATGTCGCGGACCTTGGTGACGAGCTCGGGCACCAGCGTCGCCGTGAGCTGGTCGCGTGCCGCGGCCGGCAGGTCCGTCATGTCCGCGGGGTCGCGGGTCAGGTGGGCGAAGTAGTGCCGGGAGAGCTGGTCCGCGCGGAAGGCGGGCAGGCCCAGCTCCTTGGCGACCTCGGACCGCTCGGCGGTGGTGAGGTCGGCGAGGTGGCGGGGCGGCTTGCCGCGGCGCCTCGCGGTGAAGGTCAAGGTCGGCCGGCCGCCCGGCTCCACCTGGTGGGAGGGCCTGACCTGGACGGGGGCTGGGGTCTGCTGCGTCATGACGCGGACCATCCTCTCAGAGGACGGGCTGTCCGGTAGCCCCCGCGAGGATGACGTAGCACACGGGGGCGGAGACCAGCAGCGAGTCGAGGCGATCCATGATGCCGCCGTGCCCGGCCAGCAGCGAGCCCATGTCCTTCAGCCCGAGGTCGCGCTTGAGGAGGGACTCGGCGAGGTCCCCGGTGGTCGCCGCGGCGACCGCCGCGGCCCCCAGGCCGGCACCGAGCCACCACGCCTGGCCCAGCAGCAGCGCCACCAGCAGCGCCCCGAGGGCGGCCGAGAGCAGCAGCGAACCGGCGAAGCCCTCCCAGGACTTCTTCGGGCTGATCGAGGGCGCCATGGGGTGCTTGCCGAACAGGACCCCGGCGGCGTAGCCGCCCACGTCGTTGGCGATCGTGACGACGATGAAGGTGACGACCAGCCACGCGCCGTCCGGCTGGCGCAGCATGAGCAGCGCGAACCCGGCGAGGTAGGGCACGTAGGCGGCGGCGAAGATGGCCGCGGCCGCGTCCCGCACCGCGCCCCGGCCCCCGCCGTCGAGGACCCGCCAGAGGAACACCCCGCCGGCGGTGAGCGTGAAGGCCATGAGCATCGCCTCCGCGCCGGCTCTCCACGCCGAGACGAGGATGCCCACCGTGCCGACCCACAGCGGCAGCAGCGGGATGCGGATCCCGCGCTGGGCCACCGCCCGGGCGACCTCCCACAGCCCGACGAAGCAGGCCACCACCACGAGGAACACGAAGGCCTCGCGGCGGGTGAACAGGCTCAGCGCGACGACGGCGAGGAGCCCGAGCCCCACGCCGGTGGCGGCGGGCAGGTTGCGCCCGGCGCGCCCGGTGGGCGGCAGCGGATCCCGCGGCCGCGGCGGCGGTGGGGTCACCAGCTCCGTGCGGGCGCGGCGCCTCGCCTCGTTCAGGCGGCGCAGGGCGGCGGTGAGGTGGTCGGCTCCTTGCTCGCTCATGGTCCAGTTACCGCTCAGACCTCGAGCAGCTCGCGCTCCTTGTGCTCCAGGACGGTGTCGATCGTCTCGACGTGCCGCTTGGTCAGCCCCTCGAGCTCCTTCTCGGCGCGGTCGACCTCGTCCTCGCCGGCGTCGCCGTCCTTCTTGATGCGGTCCAGCTCCTCCTTGGCCTTGCGGCGCACGGCCCGGACCGCGATGCGGGCGTCCTCGCCCTTGGTGCGGGCGAGCTTGACGTACTCCTTGCGCCGCTCCTCGGTCAGGGCGGGCAGGACCACGCGGATGACGTTGCCGTCGTCGGTGGGGTTGACGCCGAGGTCCGACTCGCGCAGCGCCTTGATGATGGCCGGGGTCGCCGAGCGGTCGTAGGGCTGGAGGAGGACGGTGCGCGCCTCGGGGATGGTCAGGGAGGCGAGCTGCTGCAGCGGCGTGGGCGCGCCGTAGTAGTCCACGGGGATGGGGTTGAACATGCCGGCGTTGGCGCGTCCGGTGCGGATGTGGCTGAGCTCCTCGCGGGCCCGCTCCACCGCCTTGTCCATCTTCTCCTCGGCCTCGAGCAGGGCGTCGTCGATCACGGCGTCACTCCTTCGTTGTGTGCTGGCTCGTGGTCACGAGCGTTCCGATCCTCTCACCTCGCAGGGCGCGGGTGACGTTGCCGGGCTCCTGCATGCCGAACACGCGCATCGTCAGGCCGTTGTCCATGCACAGGCTGAAGGCGGCGGCGTCGACGACCTTCAGGCCCTGCTGGATGGCCTCGGCGTAGGTGATGTGGTCCAGCTTGGTGGCGGTGGGGTCGGTCCTGGGGTCGGCGGTGTAGACGCCGTCGACGCCGTTCTTGCCGACGAGCACCTCCGCGCAGTGCGTCTCCAGCGCGCGCTGGGCGGAGACGGTGTCGGTGGAGAAGAACGGCATCCCGGCGCCGGCGCCGAAGATCACGACGCGTCCCTTCTCCAGGTGCCGGATGGCACGCAGCGGGATGTACGGCTCCGCGACCTGTCCCATCGCGATGGCGGTCTGCACGCGGGTGCGGACCCCCGCCTGCTCGAGGAAGTCCTGCAGGGCCAGGGCGTTCATCACGGTGCCCAGCATGCCCATGTAGTCGGCCCTCGAGCGGTCGATGCCCCGCTGGGACAGCTCCGCGCCGCGGAAGAAGTTCCCGCCGCCGACGACGATGGCGACCTGGACGCCGTCGGCCGCGGCCGCGGCGATCTGGCGGGCGACGTCGGAGACGACGTCGGGGTCGAGGCCGACCCGGCCTCCCCCGAACACCTCGCCGGAGAGCTTGAGGAGAACGCGGCGGGCCGGTGCGGCGCTGCCGCTGGTCTGCTCGGACAAGTCAGGACCTCCTGCGAGGGCGGGCGTGCTGTCGGTGGTGCGGTGCTGCGGTGACGCCGCGAAGCCTTGGCCGCCCCGCGGCGCGCGCACGGCCTGGGGTCGTGCGCCGGTGGCCCCGGCCCTCGCGAGGGCCGGGGCCACCGGGATGGTGCGTCAGGCGCCGACGCGGAAGCGGACGAAGCCGAGGACGGTGCCGCCGGCCTCCTCCACGACCTTGCCGACCGACTTCTTCGGGTCCTTGGCGAACGCCTGGTCCAGCAGGCAGTTCTCCTTGTAGAAGCCGTTCATGCGGCCCTCGACGATCTTCGGGAGCGCGGCCTCCGGCTTGCCCTCGTTGCGCGAGGTCTCCTCGGCGATGCGGCGCTCGTTCTCCACCACGTCGGCCGGGACGTCGTCCCGGGAGAGGTACCTCGGGGAGAACGCGGCGATGTGCATCGCGACGTCGCGCGCGACCTCGGCGCCCGCGGCGTCCGTGGCCACGAGGACGCCCACCGACGGCGGGAGGTCCCTGGCGGTGCGGTGCAGGTAGACCGAGACCTTCTCGCCGCTGACGCGGGCGACGCGGCGCACGGCGATCTTCTCGCCGATGGTCGCGGCCACGTTGTCGACCTTGGCCTGGACGGTCTGCCCGTCGGCCTCCGCGCCCAGCAGGGTGTCGACGTCCGCCGCCTTGGAGGAGACGGCCGCGGCGAGCACGCTGTTCGCGAAGTCGATGAAGGTCTGGTTCTTCGCGACGAAGTCGGTCTCGGAGTTGACCTCGACCATCACACCGGTCTCGCCGTCGCCGTCGGACGTGACCTCCGCGGCGATGAGACCCTCGGCGACGGTGCGGCCCTCGCGCTTGGCGACGCCCTTCAGGCCCTTGACGCGGATGATCTCCAACGCCTTGTCCTGGTCGCCCTGGGCCTCGTCAAGAGCCTTCTTGACGTCCAGCATGCCCGCGCCGGTCTTCTCGCGCAGAGCCTTGATGTCGGCGGCGGTGTAGTTCGCCATGTGGTGATCCTCTCCAGATCTTCCGGTGGGTCTCAGGCCTGCTCTTCGGCGGACTTGGCGTCCTCGGCGGCGACGGAGTTGTCGGCGACCTGGGTGGTGTCCGGGCCCGCGACGTCGGGGCCGCCGGCCTCGCCCTCGGCCTCGGCGGCCTCGGCGACCTGCTGGGCGTCGTGCAGCGCACCGGCGGTCTGCTGCGCGGCGGCGAGCTCGTCGTCCTTGGCCTCGGCGGCGACCACGGAGGTCTTGGTGCTCGTGTCGGCCTCGTGGGCCTCGAGGAGCTCGCGCTCCCACTCGGCCAGGGGCTCCTCGGCCGGGGTGGCGCCGGCGCCGCCGCCGTGGCGGGCCACGAGGCCCTCGGCGACCGCGTCCGCGATCACGCGGGTCAGCAGCGAGACGGCGCGGATGGCGTCGTCGTTGCCCGGGATCGGGTAGTCGACCTCGTCCGGGTCGCAGTTGGTGTCGAGGATGGCGACGACCGGGATGTTGAGCTTGCGGGCCTCGGCGACGGCGAGGTGCTCCTTCTTGGTGTCCACGATCCACACGGCGGACGGGACCTTCGCCATGTCGCGGATGCCGCCGAGGGTGCGGGCGAGCTTGTCCCGCTCGCGGCGCTGCATGAGCAGCTCCTTCTTGGTGAAGGCGGAGGAGGCGACGTCGTCGAAGTCGACCTGCTCGAGCTCCTTGAGGCGCTGCAGGCGCTTGTGCACGGTGCCGAAGTTGGTGAGCATGCCGCCCAGCCACCGCTCGTTCACGTACGGCATGCCCACGCGCTGTGCCTGCTCGGCGATGGCCTCCTGGGCCTGCTTCTTCGTGCCGACGAACAGGATGTTGCCGCCGTGGGCGACCGTCTCCTTGACGAACTCGAAGGCGCGGTCGATGTCCTTCAGCGACTGCTGCAGGTCGATGATGTAGATGCCGTTGCGCTCGGTGAAGATGAAGCGCTTCATCTTCGGGTTCCAACGGCGGGTCTGGTGCCCGAAGTGCACGCCGCTCTCGAGGAGCTGGCGCATGGTGACGACGGCCATGGCACGTCCTTATCTGTGCGGTCACCCGCACGCGAGGGGCCTGCGAGCGCGCGGCGCCCGTAGCCCGGTTTCCGGTTGTCCGTCCGCGGCCGGGTGGCCGAGGACCCTGGTGCCCGCGGTGAGGGAGCACCCGCCCGGGGGCGGGACCGCTGCTCCCTCGCCTCGCCGGACCGGAGGCCGCGGGGGCTCGGTGGTGCGGCGACGTGCGGGCACGCGATGTCAGCCGACCGAGGCCGGCTGCGGTGAATATGGTAGCCGATCGTCTGGGGCCCCGGCCCGCGGGCGGGTGGGAGGCGCCTCACTACGCACAGCGGCCGCCCTCGGGCACCCGGTCCACAGCCCGCGGCGCGCACGGCGGGGCCGCGGGGCGGCCGGCGGGATGGTGGCCCCATGGCTCTCCTCGGCTCCCGTCTCCCGCTCGTGGCCGGCCTCGCGGCGGCCGGCGCGCTGTCCCTGGGGGTGCTCGCCGCCGCCCCCGGCCCGCTCCCAGGCGGCGGCACCGCCGTCGACGGCGCAGCCGCCGCGGCGGGGCCGGAGGCGTCGGGGGGCGGCGCGGGTGCGGCACCGGCGAACGGGGCGCGCGCCGTGGCGAGCAACGAGGGCGCGGCGGGTGGCACCTCGGGCGCGCGGGCCGGTGAGGTCGCGGCCAGTACGGTGGCCGCGCCCGAGTACTCGTGGCCCACCGGTGCCCCGGCGGAGGTGGTCCGGGCCTTCGACCCGCCGGGGCGACCGTGGGACGCCGGGCACCGCGGCGTGGACGTGGCTCATCCGGTCGGCGCCCCGGTGCTGGCCGCTGCCGGCGGCGTCGTCGTCTTCGCGGGGACGGTGGTGGACCGCCCGGTCGTCTCGGTGCAGCACGAGGACGGCGTGCGCACCACCTACGAGCCGGTCGTCCCCGCCGTCGTGGCCGGCCAGCGGGTGGCGGCCGGGGACGTCCTGGGCCACCTGGGCGCGGGGCACTGCCCGCCGTGGAAGCCGGGCTGCCTGCACTGGGGGGCCCGCACGGGCCGGGACGCGTACCTCGACCCGCTCTCCCTGGTCGGCGCGGAGGTGGTGGTGCGCCTGCTGCCCGACGACGTCGGCCTCCCCTGACCCGGGAATTCCGGGCCGCGGCGGCCCGGTGGCCGCCGCCCGCGGCCGCTGGGACCCGGCGCGCTCGACGACCCGGTCGCGGATCGACGGTCAGGCGCGCGGGTGGGCCTGGTTGTAGGCGGCGAGCAGCCGTTCGGGGGTGACGTGGGTGTAGCGCTGGGTGGTGGCGAGCGAGGCGTGCCCGAGCACCTCCTGCACGGTGCGCAGGTCCGAGCCCCCGGCGAGCAGGTGGGTGGCGGCGGTGTGCCGCAGGCCGTGCGGCGCGAGGTCGTGGACGCCGGCGACGGCGGTGAGCCGGTGCAGCACGCCCCGCAGCGTGCGGGGGTCCACCCGTCCCCCGCGAGCGCCGAGGAACATCGCCCGCCCCGAGGCCGGGCCGGCCAGCGCCGGCCGCCCGCGCGCCAGCCACGTCTCGAGGGCGCCGGCGGCAGGCACGCCCAAGGGCACCACGCGCTCCTTGTCGCCCTTGCCGGTCACCCGGACGGTCCGCTCGCGGAGGTCGACGTCGGGCACGTCGACGCCGACGAGCTCGCTGATGCGCGTGCCGGTGGCGTACAGCAGCTCCAGGGCGGCCCAGTCCCGCAGGTGGACGGGATCGTCGTCGTCCGCCCGCTGCCGCGCCGTCTCCAGCAGCCGGGCGGCGTCGTCCACCGCCAGGACCGCGGGCAGGTGACGGTCCGGTCGAGGGCTGCGCAGCCGCAGGCCGACGTCCTCGGCGAGATGGCCGCCGCGGTAGGCCCAGGTGCAGAACGTGCGCACGGCAGCGGAGCGGCGGGCCAGGGTGGCGCGGGACATCCCACGGCGCTGCTGGTCGGCGAGCCACGCGCGCAGCGTCGCCAGGTCCAGGCCGGCCAGCGCGGGGACATCGTCGGCGGGCTGCCGCCCGGCGAGGTGGTCGAGGAGCTGGGTGACGTCGGCGACGTAGGCGCGCACGGTGTGCACGCTCAGCCCGCGCTGGAGGCTCAGGAAGCGCGAGAAGGCCTCGAGCAGGCTCTCTTCGCTTGCCGCCCGGCCGGCTCCGGCATCGTTCACGTCCTCACCGTACGACGGGCCCCGCGGGAGGGGGCGGCAGCCGTCGCGGCGCGCCGTCGCCAGCCGCTGCCCGACCGCTCCGCCCGGCCCTGGAGCTCCAGCAGTCCCAGGACGGCACGCACCTCGGCGACGGCCAGCCCCGCCGTCCGGGCCACGTTCGCGACGGGCGCCGCGGCGCGGACCGGCAGCGCGTCGAGCACCCGTGCGGCGCGCGGGTCGAGCCCGTCGAGCAGCCCGGTCTGGACGGGCGGGTCCTCGGGCAGGTGCTCACCAGCGGGGCCGACCAGCTCGAGCACCTCGGCCGCGTCCGTGACGCACACGGCGCCCTGCTCGCGCAGCAGCCGGTGGCAGCCGGCCGACGCCATCGAGGTCACCGGCCCGGGCACCGCTCCCACCGGGCGCGAGAGCCCGGCGGCGTGCGCGGCCGTGCTGAGCGCACCGGAGCGCCACGCCGCCTCGACGACCACGGTGGCGGCTCCGAGCGCCGCGATGAGCCGGTTCCTGGCGAGGAAGCGCGACCGGCTCGGGGCGCACCCGGGCGGCACCTCGGCGACGACGGCGCCGGCGGCGAGGACGGCCTCCAGCAGGGCGGTGTTGCCGGCCGGGTACAGCCGGTCGACGCCGCCGGCGAGGACGGCGACGGTGTGCCCGCCGGCGGCGAGGGCGCCGCGGTGGGCGGCCGCGTCGATGCCGTACGCGCCGCCGGAGACCACGCTCACCCCCTCGGCGACCAGCCCGGCGGCCAGCTCGGCCGCGACCCGCTGGCCGTACGCGGTGGCGGCGCGCGAGCCGACGACCGCGACGGCCGCACCCGGGGCGACCGGCGCCGGCGGCGCGGGCGGCGCCCCGCCGGGCGCCGGGGCCGGCGCGCCGACCTGGGCCAGGCCGCCGCGCACCCACAGCGCGAACGGGCGCCGCTCCCCCAGGTCGTCCAGCCTGGCCGGCCACTCCGGGTCGCCGGGCACCACCAGCGCGCCGCCCAGCCGGGCGAGCACGTCGAGCTCGCGGCGGACGTCGAGGTTGTCGAGCCGCGGTGCCCACCGGCCGACCGCCTGCTCCCACGGTCGCGAGCCGCCGGTCGCCGCCCGGCCCTCCCGGACGGTCCGGACGAGCCAGTCCAGCGCGTCCACCGCGCCGACGTGGGCGACCAGCGTGCCGGCGGCCGGGTCGCCCGGCTCCACGATCCGGCTCCACGCGGCCGCGGCCAGGCGCGGGTCCGTGGCGTCGAACGGCAGGTCAGCCATCGGTCCCCCCGTGGGTGCGCAGCGCGAGCGCGACGCCCACGTCGTCGGTGCCGGGGCGCTCGCTCCCGGCGAGGTCGGCCAGCGTCCACGCCAGGCGCAGCACGCGGTCCATGCCGCGCATGCTCAGCGACCCTCGGTCCAGAGCCCGCTCCAGCGTCCCGCGGACCGCCGGCGGCAGCCCGCCGTCGGGCCCGCGGAGCCACGCGCCGGGGACCTCCGCGTTGCTCCGCCACGGGGTGGGCGCCAGCCTCGCCTGCTGCCTGTCGCGCGCCGCGGCCACGCGCGCCGCCACGGCGTCGGTGCCCTCGGCCGCGCCCGCGACCGCCAGCGCCGCCCGCGTGACCGGTGCGACGTCGACCTGGATGTCGATCCGGTCCAGCAGCGGGCCACCGAGCCTGCCGAGGTAACGCCGACGCTCGAGCGGTGTGCAGGTGCAGCTCAGGCCCTTGCCCACCGCCTTGCCGCACGGGCAGGGGTTGGCCGCGAGCACCAGCTGGAACCGGGCGGGGTAGCGCGCCGACCCGGCCGCGCGGTGCAGGACGAGCTCGCCGCTCTCGAGCGGCTCCCGCAGCGTCTGCAGCACCCGCGGCGAGAACTCTGGCGCCTCGTCGAGGAAGAGCACCCCGCGGTGCGCGCGGCTGGCCGCGCCGGGCCGCGGGATCCCCGACCCGCCGCCGATCACCGCGGCCGGGGTGGCCGTGTGGTGGGGGTCCTCGAAGGGCGGCCGCCGCAGCAGGCCGCCTCCCGGGTCGAACGTGCCCGCGACGGAGTGCACCGCGGTGACCTCCACCGCCTCGGCGTCCGACAGGTCCGGGAGCAGCCCCGGCAGCCGGGCGGCGAGCATCGTCTTGCCCGCCCCGGGCGCGCCGAGCAGGTACAGGTGGTGCCCGCCCGCCGCCGCGACCTCGAGCGCGAACCGGGCGTCGTCCTGGCCCAGCACGTCGGCGAGGTCCGGCGGGCGGTCGCTGCCCGGAGGGTCGGGTGCCGGCGACCGGCGGGCCGGGCCGGCCGGCCCCTCGGGCACCTGGGCCCGCCCGCCGTAGGCGCGCACGACCTCGGCGAGGTGCGTGACGCCCCGGACCCGCGCCCCGCGCACCAGGGCCGCCTCCGCGGCGTTGCCGGCGGGCACGACGACGTCCGCGCGCCCCGCGGCGACCGCCGCCGCGACGGCCGGGAGCACGCCGCGGACGGGCCGCACCCGGCCGTCGAGCCCGAGCTCGCCGAGGTGGACGGTGCGGGCCGCGGCGTCGGCGGCGGGCAGGCCGTCCGCGACGAGGACGGCGACGGCGAGGGCGAGGTCCAGCCCGGTGCCGCTCTTGGGCAGCGACGCCGGGGAGAGGTTGACCGTCAGCCGCGCGGCGGGCCACGCCAGCCCCGCGGAGCTGACGGCCGCCCGGACCCGCTCGCGGGCCTCGTTCACCGCGGCGTCGGGCAGCCCCACCAGCGTGAAGGCGGGCAGGCCCGAGCTGCGGTGCGCCTCGACCTCGACCAGGTGGCCCTCCAGCCCGACGAGGCAGACGGTCCAGGTGCGGCCCAGGTGCACTCAGCCCACCCCCCGCAGGTGCTCGACGCGCGCGGCGCCGCCGGCCTGCACGAGCACGGCGACGACGTCGAGCCGCGCGCCGCCCGCCCGCACGTCGTGCTCGCTGAGCCACATCCCCGCCAGCCGGCGCAGGCGCCCGAGCTTCGCGCGGGTGACGGCCTCGGCCGGGTGACCGTAGCGCGCCGACCGCCGCGTCTTGACCTCGACGAACACGACCTCGCCGGTGGCGCGGTCCAGGGCCACGAGGTCGATCTCGCCGTGGCGGCACCGCCAGTTGCGCTCGATGACCTCCAGCCCCCGCTCGGCCAGCGCCCGCGCCGCGACCCGCTCGCCGTACGCCCCGACAGCGTCCTTGGCCCTCACGTGCACCACCCCCGCGCCGAGCCTGGCGTGAGGTGCGCCCGACGCGCGGAGGGCGCGGGGTGGGCTGTGGACGCGGCGTCAGGTCGGTGCGGTGTGGACGCGTCCCGGCCCGACGGGCGGAGCGCCAGTCGCGCGCCCGGGGCTCAGGCGTGGCCCGCCGGCTCGCCCGCTCTGGCGTGAGCGCCCGCGCCGGGCGGCGTCAGGGCAGCTCGAGCTCGCGCTTGGCCAGCTCCTCGATGTTGACGTCCTTGAACGTGACCACGCGCACCGACTTCACGAACCGGGCGGACCGGTACACGTCCCACACCCAGGCGTCGGTGAGGGTCAGCTCGAAGAACACCTCGCCGCCGGTGGAGCGCACCTGGACGTCGACGTTGTTGGCGAGGTAGAACCGCCGCTCCGTCTCCACGACGTAGGAGAACAGGCCCACGACGTCGCGGTACTCGCGGTACAGGTCGAGCTCGAGCTCGGTCTCGTAGTTCTCCAGGTCCTCAGCACTCACCGGATCATCATGCCCTTCGCACCAGCACGTCCGCGGAGGCCTCGCCGGGGCCGTCCTCGGCGGCGTCGGCGAACGCGAGGGTCGGCTCGACGAACCACTGGGCGCCGCCCGGCCGCCCGGCGTCGAGCGCGGGGTCCTCGGCCTCGTCGACGTCCAGGTCCGCCTCGAGGTCGTCGCCGAGGCCCGCCAGCTCCGCGTCCTCGTCCGGGCCCAGCTCGCCCAGCCCGGCGAGGTCGGCCGCGTCGGCGAGGCAGGCCTCCACGCCGTCGTCCAGGCCCGGCAGGCGCCAGGAGCGGCGGTGCAGGGCGCAGGGGCCGTGCTCGCGCAGCGCCTCGATGTGCTCGGGGGCGCTGTAGCCCTTGTTGCCGGCCCACCCGTAGGCGGGCTGCTCGGCCGCGAGGCCGACCATGATGGCGTCCCGCTCGACCTTGGCGAGCACGCTGGCCGCCGCGACGACGGCGCAACTCTGGTCGGCCTTGACCTGCGTGCGCACGGGCGGCATCGGCGGCGGCGGGGCTCCTGTGCCGGGGACGAGCACCTCCGGCGGCTCCGGCGCGAAGAGCTGACCCTGCGCCGGCTCGCTCAACCAGTCGTGCACGCCGTCGAGGATCACCACGCCGGGGACGAGACCGTCCGCGGCGAGCGCGGCCAGGGCGCGGCGCCCGGCGAGGCGGAGCGCCGCGATGATCCCGAGCTCGTCGATCTCCTCCGGGGAGGCGTGCCCCACCGCGCTGCCCGTGCACCAGGCCCGCACCGGCGGGACGAGGTCCTCGCGCGCCCTCGGGGTGAGCAGCTTGGAGTCGGCCAGGCCCTTGGGCATGCGCCGGGAGGTCGACGGCCCCACGACGGCGACACCCACGGTGACGGGACCGGCCAGCGCGCCGCGGCCGACCTCGTCCATGCCCGCCACGAGCGCCGGGGCCCCGAGGTCGGCGGCGAGCCGGGTCTCCAGGACGCGCGAGGGCCGCGGCCGGCGCGCCGGCGCGGGGCGCCGCCCGGTTGCGCTGCGGCGCCGGCTGGCACGCCGCGTCGTGGCCTCCTGGGTCATCGTGCCGGCTCCAGAACCTCCGCAGGCTCCTCGGGGACCTCGGCGAAAGTCTCCTCCGGGGTGTTCAGGATCGTGAAGTGGTCCGCGGGCCACAGCACCACGAAGGCGCGCCCGACGACGCTGTCGATGGGCACCATCCCGCCGCCGGGGTCGCCGAGGTGGGCGCGGGAGTCCTCTGAGTTGGACCGGTTGTCGCCCATGAGCCACACGTGCCCCTCCGGCACGGTGACGGTGAAGGTCGCCTCGCTCGGGGCGGTGCCGTCCTTGAGGTACGGCTCTTCGATCGGCTCGCCGTTGACGGTCAGCCGGCCGTCCTCGGCGCAGCAGGCGACCTGGTCCCCCGGCAGCCCGATGATGCGCTTGATGAGGTGGTGGCCGGCGTCCTGGGGCAGCAGGCCGATGAAGGTGAGCACCTCGGTGACCGTCTGCTGCCACTCCGGACGGGTGTCCTCCGGTAGCTCGCCCAGCCACCCGCCGGGGTCGACGAACACCACGATGTCGCCGCGTTGGAGCTCGAAGGGGCCGGGCACGAGCTTGTTGACCATCACGCGGTCGCCCACGGCGAGGGTGTCCTCCATGGACCCGGAAGGGATCCAGAAGGCCTGTGCCAGGAACGTCTTGATGAGGATCGAGAGCACGAGGGCGGAGACCATCACGGTCAGTCCCTCCCGGAGCCACCCGCCGCGCCGCTGCTTCTTCGCCGGCTGCGGCGGGCCGTCCTCGCCGGCGGCCGGGACCTCGGGCCGCGGCGGCATCGCGCGCGGCGCGCCGGGCGGGAAGCTCGACGGCATCACGTCGTGCGCGAGCGGGTCTGGGCGGGTCTCGGCCCGCTCACGGCGCGGGATCGGTGCGGCGGGGTCGGACGCTCCGGTGCTCAAACCTCACGCTCCCCTCTGTTGCAGGTGCCGGACAGGGCCGGCACCGGACGGTGCGAGGGCCACTGGATGACGATAACTTCCCCGGAGGCGACGCTGCCCGGCACACCGTAGTGTGCCGGGCAGACGGGACGACCGCAGGTCGGTCAGCGCGTCTCGCGCTTCTCCTTGATCTTGGCCTTCTTGCCGCGCAGCTCGCGCAGGTAGTACAGCTTGGCGCGACGCACGTCACCGCGGGTGACGACCTCGATCGAGTCGATGGACGGGGAGTGCACCGGGAAGGTGCGCTCGACGCCCACGCCAAAGCTGACCTTGCGGATCTTGAAGGTCTCGCGCACCCCGGAGCCGGAGCGGGCGATCACGACGCCCTGGAAGACCTGGATGCGGGAGCGGTTGCCCTCCACGACCTTGACGTTCACCTTGAGGGTGTCGCCGGACCGGAAGGCGGGGATGTCGTCGCGCAGCGACGCGTTGTCGACGATGTCCAGGGTCTGCATGGTGTGATCTCTTCCCGCTCGTGCCACAGGTCACGCGCGCAGGTCGGGGCGGGGGGCCGCCACGTCGGTCATGGGGTGCTCGGCGTCCGCGGGCGTCCTCCGGCCCCCTGCGGCAGGTCGGTCGGGCATGCGTCGCGGCGCACGGCCGTCCTAGTCTGCCACAGCGCGCGGGCCCCGGCTAACGTGCGGCGGCGGGCGGTGCTGTGGTCTCGGCCACCCCGCGCAGCGGGCGGACCATCACGACGTCCTCCTCCAGCGCCTTCCCCACCCGGAACCGCCGGGTGCCGGCGACGGTGAAGCCGTGCCGGGCGTAGCTGCGCTGAGCCCGCCTGTTCGCCCGGTTGGTCCCCAGCCACAGCGCGGCGACCGGCTCCCCGGCCACGTCGGCGGACTCCGCGGCGGCGATGGTGGCCTCCAGCAGGGCGCCGGCCACGCCGGTGCCCTGGTAGGCGGGCAGCACGTAGCACTTGCTCAGCTCGGCCGCGGGCCGCTGCCGGACGAGAACGGCGACGTCGTCGGCGTAGGGCGGCTCCGCCGGGTCCAGCGGCAGGACGAGGAGCGTGTAGCCGACCAGGGCGGGCCCGCCCGCGCCGCCCGTCACGGGCTCCGCCACCAGGACCGCGTAGTGGGCGTCGTCGGCGAGGTACGCCGCGAAGTGCTCGACGGACAGGTGGTCGGCGATGAACGCCCGCACGTCCTCGGCCGCCATGTGGGGCGGGCACGCGAGCGGGAACGTCGCCGCGGCCAGGCCCGCCAGGGCCGCGGCGTCGTCGGCGACGGCGCGGCGCACCCGCACGCGGGCGGGCGCCCCGCCGGCGGGCACGTACCAGCCGTGGGCGGCCAGCACCGCCCGGTCGGCGCGGTCGAGCCGGGCGGGGTCGAGGGCGGCGACCATGTCCGGCCGGCGCTCGGCGGTGCGCGCCAGCGCCTGGTCGCGCCGCCAGCGGGCGACCTTGCCGTGGTGGCCGGAGGTGAGGACCTCGGGCACCTCCAGCCCCGCCCACACCGGCGGCTTGGTGTACACGGGGTACTCGAGCAGGCCGGCTGCGCCGTGCGACTCCTCCACGAGCGAGTCGGGGTTGCCGATCACGCCGGGGAGCAGCCGGGCCACGGCCTCGACCACGACGAGGGCGGCCACCTCGCCGCCGTTGAGCACGTAGTCGCCCAGCGAGAGCTCGCGGACCTCCACCGTGCCCGAGCGCCGGTAGTGCTCGGCGACCCGGGCGTCGATGCCCTCGTAGCGTCCGCACGCGAGCACGAGCTGGTCGGCGGAGGCCAGGTCCTCGGCCATGGCCTGGGTGAACCGTTCGCCCGAGGGCGTGGGGATCAGGAGGACGCGTCGCGCGGGGCGGCCGGCGGGCAGCGGCGCGTCGAGGACCTCGTCGAGCGCCAGGCCCCACACGTCGGGTCGCATGACCATGCCGGCGCCGCCCCCGAACGGGGTGTCGTCCACGGTGCGGTGCCGGTCCGCGGTCCACCGCCGCAGGTCGTGCACGTGCAGGTCCAGCAGCCCGTCGCGGCGCGCCTTGCCGACCAGGGAGAGGTCCAGGGCGTCCAGGTAGCCGGGGAAGATCGAGACGACGTCGATGCGCACGTCAGGCCCTGCTGCCCGCGTCGCTTCCGTGGGCGGCGCCGTCGGACGGCTCGCCCGCCTCCTCGTCCTCGTCCGCCGGGTCCGCGGCGAACAGGCCACGGGGCGGGTCGAGCGTGATGGTGCCCGCGTCTGTGTCCACCTCGGGAACGAGGTCGGCGACGAAGGGCACGCGTGCCTCGGCGCCGTCGGGCTCGTTGATCACCAGGACGTCCTGGGCGGGCAGGTGCTCGAGGTCGGCGACGGTGCCGAGCTCCCGGCCGTCGACGTGGACGGCGCGCAGCCCGACGAGCTGGTGCGCGTACCAGCCCTCGTCCGCGTCGCCGCCGTCCTCGTCCTCGTCGGTCTCCACGACGAGCCGCACGCCGCGCAGCGCCTCGGCCGCGTTGCGGTCGCGCGCCTCCTCGAAGACGACGAACGTCGAGTCCCCCGTCTGCCGGGTGCGGACCACGGTCAGCGGGCCCGCGTCGGCCGGCTCCGTCTCGAGCACGTTGCCGACGGCGAGGCGGCGGGCCGGGTCGTCGGTGCGCAGGTCCAGGCGCACCTCGCCCTTGAGTCCGTGGGGCGAGGTGATGATGGCGACGGTGAGCAGCACGCCGGCTCCTTGTGCTCGTGGACGTGAGGGTGACGGGGTTGCCCGGGTGGCAGCAGGCCCGGCCCGCGTGGCGGGCCGGGCCTGTGGGTGCTGAGCTCAGCGGCGGTCGGTGTCCACCACGTCGACCCGCACGGGGCCGGACGTGGAGAGCGCGCCGATCACCGTGCGCAGCGCGCGGGCGGTGCGGCCGGAGCGGCCGATCACGCGGCCGAGGTCGGCCGGGTGGACGCGGACCTCCAGCAGCTCCCCGCGGCGCAGGCTGCGGGCCGAGACCCGCACGTCGTCCGGGTGGTCGACGATGCCGCGCACGAGGTGCTCGAGAGCGTCAGCCAGCACGCCGGATCAGGCTTCCTCGGCGGGAGCCTCGGTGTCACCGGCGGGCTCCTCGGCCGGGGCGGCCTTGGCCTCGGCGGCGCGGGCCTTGCGCTTCTCGGCCTCGTCCTCGGCGGCCTTGACGGCGGCGGCCTTGGCCTGGGCCTGCGCCTCGGCGGAGGAGTCCTTGGTGCGCAGGGTGCCCTCGGCACCGGGCAGGCCCTTGAACTTCTGCCAGTCGCCGGTGACCTTGAGGAGCACCGCCACCTGCTCGGTCGGCTGCGCGCCCACGGAGAGCCAGTACTGCGCCCGCTCCGAGTCGATGTCGATGAGCGACGGCTCCTCGGTGGGGTGGTACTTGCCGATCTCCTCGATCGCACGGCCGTCGCGCTTGGTGCGCGAGTCCATGACGACGACGCGGTAGTACGGCGCGCGGATCTTGCCCATGCGCTTGAGACGGATCTTGACTGCCACTAGGTGGTCACTCCTGGTTTCGTGATGGGGTGGACCTCGCAGGACCCCGGTGGGTTACGGCGTCTCGGTTGGTCGCAGGACGCGGCGCCGGGCGGTGAGAGGGGCCGGCCGGGCCGAGTACAGCGGGTCATTCTGCCAGATCCGTGGCCCGGGCCGAAACCGGGCGGCGCCCCGGCGGCGGCGTGTGGCTCGTCACGCCCGCCGGCCCGGGCGGCGCCCTGGTGGCGGCACTCGGCCCGGCCGGGTCAGGACCAACGGAACAGCCAGGCCGCGAGTGCCGTCGTCGCGCTGCACGAGGCGCCCGCGCAGGACGACCGCCGCCGGGCGGGCGAGCACGGCGACGTCCTGGCGCGGGTCGGCGTCGTAGACGACGACGTCGGCGCTCGCGCCCTCGGCGATGCCGGGGACGCCGAGGATCTCCCGGGCTCGCCAGCCGGCGGCGGCGACGACGTCGCGCGCGGGGACCCCGGCGCGGGCCACCTCGGCCACCTCGGCGGGCAGCGAGCCGTGCGCGATGGTGCCGCCGGCGTCGGAGCCCATGAGCAGCGGGACCCCGGCGTCGTGGAACGCGCGGACCTGCTCGTAGCGCCGCTCGTGCATCCGGCGCATCCGGGTCGCGTACACCGGGTACTTGGCGCCGGCCTGCTCGGCGAAGGCGCTGAAGTAGCCGACCTGCAGCAGCGTGGGCGTGACGGGGATGCCCCGGCGGGCGGCCTCCGCCATGTGGTCGGCGTCCATGCCGGTGCCGTGCTCGATGCCGTCGATGCCGGCGTCGAGCAGGGGGTCGATCGTCTCCCGGGCGAAGGTGTGGGCGGTGACGCGGGCACCGTTGTCGTGGGCCGCGGCGATCGCGTCCCGCAGGACGTCAGCCGGCCAGAGCGGGCGCAGGTCCGCGTCGGCACCCGCGGAGCGGTCGATCCAGTCGGCGACGATCTTGACCCACCCGTCGCCGAAGCGGGCCTGCTCGGCGACGGCGTCCGGGAGCTGGGCGACGTCGTCGAGCTCGAGCCCGTAGTCGCGCAGGTAACGCCTGGGCCTCGCCAGGTGGTGGCCGGCGCGGATCAGCCGCGGGAGGTCGGGGCGGGCCTGAACCCACCGGTTGTCCATGGGCGAGCCGGCGTCGCGCACCAGGAGCGTGCCGGCGTCCCGGTCGGCCTTCGCCTGGAGCAGCGCCTCCTCCTCGTCCACCTCTCCCGCGGGGCCCAGGCCGATGTGACAGTGGACGTCGACCAGCCCGGGCAGGACCCAGCCGCTGATCTGCCGGGCCCGCTCGGCCCTGGGCGGCGCGGTGAGGGTGAGACGCCCGTCGGCCACCCAGACCTCAGGCAGCTCGATGGCGTCGTCGACCACGACGGTCCCGCACAGGTGCAGCAGCTCCTCCATGGCGGTACGTTCTCACGCCCGCCCGCGCCCCGTTGCGCGCGAGATGTCATCTCCTCCTCGACCTGTCATCTCCTCGTCGAAATGTCAGCTGCCCGGGCGCCCTGACACCGGCGCTGCTCCGTAGGAATCGCCAGGGTGAGCGGACGCGGTCCCGCTACGGCGTTCCGTTCTCAGCCGCCTCAGCTGGCCAGCTCGATCGCCCAGGCGCGGGCCTCCGCCTCACCCGCCAAGGGCGGGCCTGCCGGCGGGGAACCCGCTCGATCGGCCCGCAGGGGAACGCCACGAGGCAGGTCGTCGTCCCCCGCGTCTCGGTAGGCCTCAGCCGCGCGCCGGGCGCGTGCGGCGGCGACGAGCTCCGGGGTCAGGTGGGCCATGGTGGTTCTCCCGCGCGGGTACGAGAGGTCCTTCGGGGGTGTTCATGTCGGCGAGAAGCTGACGTCTCGAGGAGAAGTTGACAGGCGGGCGCGGGAGAGCGTGACATCCCGGGCGCGGGAGAGCGTGACGTCTCGGGCGTGGGAGGCTGCGGGGTCAGCGCAGGTACTTCTGCAGCTCCTCGAGGTCGGGCACCTGCTGGGGCTGCTGCGGCTTGCCGAGGCCGAACGCGGAGCCGGCGGCGGGCTGCTGCGCCGCCTTCGTCGCTGCCTCCCGCTCCTGCTGGGCACGCTTGGCCGGGTTGCCGGACTTGCCCTTCTTGCCCTTCTGCTGACTCTTGGGCGGGGCCTGCATGCGGCCCTTGGACTTCTTCCCGCCGCCGGGCAGCATCCCCATACCGGGCACGCCGCGGCCGGCGCCGCGGGTCATCTGCCGCATCATCGTCTTGGCCTGCTCGAAGCGCTCCACCAGCGAGTTGACCTCGGCGACGGTGGTGCCCGAGCCGCGGGCGATGCGCTGGCGCCGCGAGCCGTTGAGGATCTTGGGGTTGTCCCGCTCGGCCGGGGTCATCGAGTGCACGACCGCCTCGACGCGGTCCACCTCGCGCTCGTCGAAGTTCTCCAGCTGCTCGCGCATCTGGCCCATGCCCGGCAGCATGCCGAGCATCTTCTTCATCGAGCCCATCTTCTTGATCTGGTTGAGCTGGACGAGGAAGTCCTGGAGCGTGAACTCGCCGTCGCCGGCGATCTTCGCGGCCATCTCCTCGGCCTGCTCGGCGTCGAACGCCCGCTCGGCCTGCTCGATGAGCGTGAGGATGTCGCCCATGTCGAGGATGCGCGAGGCCATTCGGTCGGCGTGGAAGCGCTCGAAGTCCGACAGCTTCTCGCCGGTGGACGCGAACAGCACCGGCTTCCCGGTCACCCCGCGCACGGACAGCGCGGCGCCACCGCGGGCGTCGCCGTCGAGCTTGGTGAGGACGACGCCGGTGAAGCCGACGCCCTCGGCGAACGCGTTGGCCGTGGTCACCGCGTCCTGACCGATCATCGCGTCGAGCACGAACAGGATCTCGTCGGGGTCGACGGCGTCGCGGATGTCCGCGGCCTGCTGCATCATCTCGGCGTCGATGCCCAGGCGCCCCGCGGTGTCGACGACGACGACCGAGTACTGCTTGTCGCGAGCGTGCTGCACGCCCGAGCGCGCGACGGCGACCGGGTCGCCGACGCCGTTGCCCGGCTCCGGGGCCCACACCGGCACGCCGGCCTGCTCGCCGACGACCTGCAGCTGGGTGACGGCGTTGGGCCGCTGGAGGTCGGCGGCCACGAGCAGCGGGGTGTGGCCCTGCTCGCGCAGCCACCGGCCGAGCTTGGCGGCCAGGGTGGTCTTGCCGGCGCCCTGGAGGCCGGCGAGCATGATCACCATCGGTGGCTGCTTGGCGAAGTGCAGGTCACGGGCCTCGCCGCCGAGAATCTCGACCAGCTCGGCGTTGACGATCTTGATGACCTGCTGCGCCGGGTTGAGCGCCTGGGAGACCTCGGCGGACTTGGCGCGCTCGCGCACGTTCGCGGCGAACGCGCGCACCACCGGCAGGGCCACGTCGGCGTCGAGCAGCGCGCGCCGGATCTCGGAGACGGTCGCGTCGATGTCGGCGTCGGAGAGCCGCCCCTTGCCGCGGAGCTGCTTGAAGGAGGCGGTGAGCCGGTCGGACAGGTTGGCGAACAAGGCACTACCTCAGGTCGTCAGGGAAAGGACTGAGGATCAGGGTAATGCCAGGCGGGCCGCGACCCGAGTGGTAAGGGTCTCCACCAGCTGCGCCCGCCACCCCGTCCACGCCTGGGGTCCGGCGGCGCGGGCGTCGGCCTCGGTCAGGCGCCGCAGCATCGCGAGCACGTCCCCACGGCGCCCGACGGCGTCCGCCACCCGGTCCAGCACCCGCGGGTCGGCGATGTCCTCCCGCGTGGCCACCGCCGGCAGCAGCAGATGCTCGCGCACGAGCAGCACGACGGTGTCCCGGTCGGCGGGCGGCAGGCCGAGGCGGTCCATGATCGGCGCGACCAGCCGGGCGCCGAGGTCCGCGTGGTGCCCGCCGCCGGGGACCTTGCCGATGTCGTGGAAGAGCGCCGCGAGCAGCAGCAGGTCCTCGCGCCCCTCCCCCGCCGACGGTGCCGCGCGCGTCGCGGCCGCCGGCGGCACCGGTCCCGCCAGGCCGGCGCCGGCCGGCTCGTCCGCCACACGTCCGGCCGACTCCCCGCCCGCGCTGGTGCCGAACCCGCCGGCGATCCCCGCCATGGCCGGCACCGCCCCTGCCGGCACAGGCGCTGCGGTCGCGGCCACCTGGGCCGCGGTCTCCACCATGTGCCGGTCCACGGTGAACCGGTGGATCGCGTTGCGCTGGGGCCGGTTGCGCACCTGCTCCCACTCCGGGAACCACCGGGTCACCACGCCGGCCAGGTCCAGCGCCTCCCACACGGGCACCTGCGCGGGGCCCTGGGCGAGCAGCTCGAGGAGGAGCGCCAGGGCCTCGCCCGGCCAGGGGTCCGGCGGCGCGGCGGCGGCGGCGAGGCTGGTGAGCGTCACCGGGGAGAGGGGCAGGTCCGCGCGGGCCGCCGTCGCGGCGGCCCGCAACGCCAGGAGCGGGTCACGTCCGGGGTCGGCGCCGCCGGCGAGGACCAGCTCGCCGTCGTGCTCGGCCAGGCCCTCCCCCATCGAGGTCAGGTGCGGCGGCTGGGCGCGGCCGCGGACCACGCGGGGGCGGAAGAACCGCGGCTTGGCGACGGCGCGGCGGGCGCGGCGCACGGTGCCGTCCAGCGCCGCGGAGATCACCCGGGCCGCGCCCGCGACGGAGGCGAGGAGGTCGTCGGCGGCGTCGGAGACGGGCGCGCCGCGCGACGTCGTCGCGACGACGACGCCGCTGCCCGCCCGGCCCAGTCCGAGCCGGCGGGCGACGTCGTCCTGGTCGGCGAGCAGCAGCTTGTTGCTGCGCCGGCCCGTGCTCAGGCTCAGGGCGTCGCGCACGTCGAGCAGGTGGGCGTAGGCCCGGTCGAGGTCGCCGTGCGGGCGGTCGGTGAGCCAGGAGGCGGTGAGGGCCCGGACGACGACGGCGTCGCGCAGGCCCCCGCGGGCCTCCTTCAGGTCAGGCTCGATCAGGTAGGCCAGCTCCCCGGCCCGCTCCGCTCGGTCGGCCACGGACTCCAGCAGCTCGGGCAGGCGCCGGCGTGCGGCGGCGCGCCAGTCGGCGAGCACCGCCTGGGACGCCGCCGCGGCGAGCGCCTCGTCCCCGGCCAGGGGCCGCACGTCGAGCAGGCCCACGGCGGCCGGGAGGTCGGCGGAGGCGACCTGGCGGCACTGGTCCAGGCTGCGGACGGAGTGGTCGAGGTCGAGCCGGGCGTCCCAGACGGGGTACCACAGCGCGTCGGCCAGGGCGGCGAGGCGGGCGGGGGCCAGGGAGTGGCCGTCGTGCACCAGCAGCAGGTCCAGGTCCGACAGCGGCCCGCCGTCGCGGCGCCCGAGGCTGCCCACCGCGGTCAGGGCGACGCCCCGGGAGAGATCCAGGCCGGTGCGGCGGGCCGCGTCGTCCCACAGGGCGCGCAGCGCGGCGTCCGTGAGGTCCGCCAGGGCGCTGCGGTAGCGGCGACCGCCACGGGTGCCGGGGCCCGGGAGCGCGAGACGGGCCTGGCGCAGCACCGCCACCGTGGTGGGGGTGTGCGCCAGGCCCGTCATGGCTCCTCCGTCGTGCGTCCGGGAGGCGGGGTCACAGGGCGTCGGGCCCGCGCTCCCCGGTCCGCACCCGGATGACCTCGTCGACCGGGACCGTCCAGACCTTGCCGTCGCCGATGCGGCCGGAGTGGGCGGCGCCCACCACGGCGTCCACGACGGCGTCGGCGTCGGCGTCGGCCACGACGACCTCCACACGGACCTTCGGCACCAGGTCGATGGTGTACTCCGCGCCGCGGTAGACCTCGGTGTGGCCGTGCTGGCGGCCGTAGCCGTTGGCCTCCGAGACGGTCATGCCGTGGACGCCCGCCGCCTCCAGGGCCTTCTTGACGTCGTCGAGCCGGTGCGGCTGGACGATTGCTGTCACGAGCTTCATGCCTTTGCCTCCGTCGTGGCGCGAGCCGCGCCGACATTCGCTTCCGTGGCGAACCTACCGGTGGTCAGCCCCTCGTACGCGCTCTCACCGTGCTCGGCCTGGTCGATCCCGGCAACCTCGACGTCCTCGGCGACCCGCCAGCCCATGGTGGCCTTCAGGGCCAGCCCGATGACGGCCGTGACGACGGCGGAGAACAGCATCGCGATGACGGCGATGATCACCTGCACGGCCAGCTGGCTGACGCCGCCGCCGAAGAAGAGACCGGTCTCGGTGGCCAGGAAGCCGATGCCGACGGTGCCGACAAGACCCCCGACCAGGTGGACGCCGACGACGTCGAGCGAGTCGTCGTAGCCCAGGCGGTACTTCAGGCCGACGGCGAGCGCGCACAGCACGCCGGCGACGAGGCCGAGGACGATCGACCCGACGGGGTTCAGCGCACCGGCGGCCGGGGTGATCGCGACCAGGCCGGCGACGACGCCCGAGGCGGCGCCGAGGGAGGTGGCGTGACCGTCGCGGATCTTCTCCGTGACGAGCCAGCCCAGCACGGCCGCGCCCGTGGCCGCGGTGGTGTTCACCCAGGCCAGCCCCGCCAGGCCGTCCGCGGTGAAGGCGGACCCGGCGTTGAAGCCGAACCAGCCGAACCACAGCAGGGCGGCGCCGAGCATCGTCAGCGGCAGGTTGTGCGGCTTCATCGGGACCGAGCCGAAGCCCTTGCGCCTGCCGATGATCAGGGCGAGGACCAGGCCCGCGACACCGGCGTTGATGTGGACCACGGTGCCGCCGGCGAAGTCGATCGGGTTGGCGATCCCGGAGAACGGCCCGTCGACGCTCAGCAGGCCGGTGCCCGGGCTCCACACCATGTGCGCCATGGGGAAGAAGGCGAGGGTGACCCACAGGGCGACGAAGACCATCCAGGTGGAGAACTTCGTGCGGTCGGCGATCGCGCCGGAGATCAGGGCGGTGGTGATGATCGCGAACGTCATCTGGAAAGCGACGCCCACGACCACCGGCACCCCGTAGGCGTCGAGGGCGAACCCGCCCTCGGCGTCGTACAGCGTCCCGGAGAGCCCGAACTGGTCCAACGGGTTGCCGACGATGCCGCCGATGTCGCTGCCGTAGGACGTCGACCAGCCCCACAGCACGTAGATGACCGCGATGAGGGCCATCGCGCCGAACGACATCATCATCATGTTGAGAACGGACTTCGACCGCGACATGCCGCCGTAGAACAACGCCAGCGCGGGCGTCATCAGGAGCACGAGGGATGCCGACATCAGCATCCACGCCGTTGCCCCGTAGCTGAGCTCCTCCATGGTTCCTCCCTTGCCAGCACGGACGGCTGACCGGGAACCAGATTCCTAGCCGGATGTTTCACCTGCTGCACCCGAATGTTTCGTGCAGGTGACGGGTGCCGGCCACGTGTGAAGTTCATGTTGCGCCACCCGGTTCCGCTCACGATGCGAGACGCGGCAGGCGTCCGGAAGTCCGTCAGGAGAGCAGGGCGTCGACGAACTCCTCCGGCTCGAACGGCGCCAGGTCGTCGGGCCCCTCCCCCAGACCGACGAACTTCACGGGCACGCCGAGCTCGCGCTGCACGGCGACGACGATGCCGCCCTTGGCGGTCCCGTCCAGCTTGGTCAGGACGATGCCGGTGACGTCGACGGCCTCGGCGAACACCTGGGCCTGGCGCATGCCGTTCTGCCCGGTGGTGGCGTCGAGGACGAGCAGGACCTCCCGGACCGGGGCCTGCCGGGACATCACGCGCTTGATCTTGCCGAGCTCGTCCATGAGGCCGGCCTTGTTCTGCAGGCGCCCGGCGGTGTCGACCACGACGACGTCGGCGCCGGCCTCGTGGCCCTCCTTGACCGCGTCGAACGCGACGGCGGCGGGGTCGGCGCCGTCCCGGTCGGCGCGCACCACGGGCACACCCACGCGCTCGCCCCAGGTGGTGAGCTGGTCGGCCGCCGCGGCGCGGAAGGTGTCGGCGGCGCCCAGGACGACGTCGTGCCCCTCGGCGACCAGCACGCGGGCCAGCTTGCCGACCGTGGTGGTCTTGCCGGTCCCGTTGACCCCGACGACGAGCACCGTCGCCGGGTGCGGGTTGCCGTCGTCGCCGACCACCGGCTCCACGTGCAGCCGGCGGTCCATGGTGGGGTCGACGAGCTCGAGCAGCTCGCGGCGCAGCACCTCACGCACGGTCTGCGGGTCGGTGGTTCCGAGCACCTTGGTCTCGGTGCGCAGCTTGTCCATCAGCTCGGTCGTCGGGCCCATGCCGACGTCGGCGAGCAGGAGGGTGTCCTCGATCTCCTCCCAGTCGCTCTCGGAGAGGTCGCCGCGCGAGAGGATCGACAGCAGCGTCTGCCCGAGGGCGCCGGAGCGGGCGAGACGGGCACGCAGCCGCTGCAGGCGCCCCTCGACGGGCTCGGGCCGCTCGAGGGTCGGGACGGGCGTGGGGGCCGGCTCGGCCTCGGCCACCGCGGTCGCGCCGGCCGCCGGCGGCTGGTCGACCTCGTAGGGGCTGACCTCGACGGGCGGCAGGGTCGCCGACGGACCCTGCGACCGGCGTCGGCCGCTGACGAGCGCGAACGCCCCCACCACGGCCACCACCGCGGCGAGGGCGAGGACAGAGACGATGATCCAGGCTAGGTCGGTCACGCGTCCCAGTGTGGCCCACGGCGCTGACACCCGCTGACCGGCCGCGCCGCGACCCGGCGGCGGTCGGCCGCGACCGGTCGGCCGGGGTGTGCTGAGCCGGCGGTCGGCTGCCTGCTCCGGATGTCAGCGTCGGACGGCGGTGCGGGCCTGCTCCCGGGCCTGCTCGAACCGCTGGCGCAGCTCCTCGGGACGGGCGTAGGCGGGCTCGTCCGGCTCGCCGAGGCTGAAGAGGTCCTCCAGGGGCACGTCGCGCGCCCTGCCCGAGCCGGCCCGGAGCGCGTCGCCGTCGTCGGAGCGCCACGCGCGCAGGCTCTCCCGCAGCCAGGCGGACCAGCCGCCCTCCGGCCGCCGCTCGACCGCCAGGACCGCGAGCACGGCGAGCGCGCAGAGCATGGCCACGAGCATCCCCATCACAGCCCCCGTCATGGCACCAGTATCGCCGGGGGGCTGTGCGTCGCGCGCCGAGGCGGGACCCGGGCGCGCCGCGGGGGCCGTGAGGTTGCTCACGCCCACGGGCGGTCCGTCAGGCGACCGGCTCGGGCTCGCGGGCGAGCCGCTGGGAGATCACCGTGGTCACCCCGTCGCCGCGCATCGTGACGCCGTAGAGCGCGTCGGCGATCTCCATGGTCCGCTTCTGGTGCGTGATGACGATGAGCTGGGAGCTGGCGCGCAGCTCGGTGAAGATCTCCAGCAGCCGGCCCAGGTTGACGTCGTCGAGCGCCGCCTCGACCTCGTCCATCACGTAGAACGGGCTCGGCCTCGCCTTGAAGATGGACACCAGGAGGGCGACGGCGGTCAGGGACCGCTCCCCGCCGGAGAGCAGCGACAGGCGCTTGACCTTCTTGCCGGCGGGCCGGGCCTCGATCTCGATGCCGGTGCTGAGCATGTCGTCGGGGTCGGTCAGCACGAGCCGGCCCTCGCCGCCGGGGAACAGCCGGGGGAACACGTCCTGGAACTGGCGGGCGGTGTCCGCGAACGCCTCGGAGAAGACCCGCTCGACCCGCTCGTCCACCTCGCGCACGATCTGCATGAGGTCGGCGCGGGACTTCTTCAGGTCGGCGAGCTGGTCGGTCAGGAACTTGTGCCGCTCGGCCAGCGCCGCGTGCTCCTCCAGCGCCAGCGGGTTGACCTTGCCCAGGCGGGCGAGGTCGCGCTCGGCGGCGCGCAGCCGCTTCTCCTGCTCCTCGCGCACGTAGGGCTTCGGTGACGGCGACACCCCACCGTCGGGCGCGTCTGGCACGGGCGCAGTGGAGGGCACCGGGCGGTCCGGGCCGAACTCGTCGACGAGCACCCGGGGGTCCAGCCCCAGCTCGGCGACGGCGCGCTCCTCGAGCTGGGTGATGCGCAGGCGCTGCTCGGCGCGGGCGACCTCGTCGCGGTGGGCGGCGTCGGTGAGCTTCGCCAGCTCCTGGCCGACCTGCTCCAGCTCGCCGCGCACGGCCGCCAGCGCGGCCTCCCGCTCGGCGCGCTCGTTCTCCGCGGCCTCCCGCTCGGCGGCGGCCGTGGCCACGGAGCCGTCGATCGCGGCGAGCGCACGGGCGGCGCCGTCGCGGACCTCGGCGGCGACCTCCGCCTGGGCGGCGCGGCGGGCCTCCCGCTCGGCGGCGCGGCGCCTGGCCTCCCGCTCGGCGCGGGCGGCGGCGGCGAGGGACGCGGCGCGCCCGGCCAGGGCCTTGGCCTGCTCCTCGACGGTGCGCAGGGCCAGCCGCGCGTCGGTCTCGGCGGTGCGGGCGGCGCGGGCGGCCTCGGTGGCCCGGTCCCGGGCCTCGGTGGCCCCGGCGAGGTCCTCCTCCGCCTGCGCCGGCTCGCGCTGGGCGACCCCGAGCCGCTCCGCCAGCGCGGCGAGCTCGGAGGTGTGCTCCGCGATCTCGGCCTCGACGCGCTCGATCGCGGGCCGGGTCCGTTCGGCCTCCGCCTCCGCCCCGCGCAGCGTGGAGCCGAGGCGGCCGAGCTTCTCGGCGACGGCGGCCAGGCGGGCGTCGGAGGCGTGGAGGTCCTCCAGGGTCGCCCGGGCCCGCTCCTGCGCGGCGGCGACCCGCTCGCGCGCCGGGCCGAGCGCGAAGCGGGCCTGCTCGGCCCGGGCGGTCGCGGCCGCGACCCCCGAGGCCGCCTCCTCGTGGGCGGCGTGCAGCTCCAGCACGCTGGGCGCGCCGGGCGCGCCGCCGTGCGCGGTGGTCGCCGAGAGCACGTCGCCGGCGCGGGTGACGGCGGTCAGGTGCGGCGCGGCGGCGACCGCGCGCCGGGCGTCCGCGAGGTCCTCCACCAGCACGACGCCGGCCAGCAGCGTCTCGACCGTGCCGCGCAGGGCCGCGTCCGCGGTGACGACGTCGGTCGCCCAGGTGGCCCCGGGCGGCGCCTCGCCGCCCGGGGCACCGGTGGCGCCGGCGAGCACGAGACGCACCTGCCCGGCGTCGTCGTCGCGGACCTTGCGCACGGCGTCGACGGCGACGTCCACGGACTCCACGACGGCCGCCTCCGCCGACGGGCCCAGGGCCGCGGCGACGGCGTTCTCCCAGCCGGCCTCGACGGCGAGGTGCTCGGGCAGCGGGCCGAGCAGCCCGGGCAGGCCGGAGTCCAGCAGCGCGCCGGTGCCGTCCTTGCGGCGCAGCGACAGCTGGAGGGTGTCGCGGCGGGCCGCCCAGGTGGTGCGCTCGGCCTCGGCGGCGCGCTCCTCCTCGACCAGCGCGGCGACGGCGCCCTCGGCCTCCTCCAGCTCCGCGACGGCCGCCTCGTGGGCCTCGTCCAGGCCCTCCTCGCCCTCCTCGACGCCGGCGACCTGCTGCTCGAGGGTGTCGAACTCCTTCTGGGCGGCGGTGGCCCGCTGCTCGGCGGCCGCCAGGCTCTCGCGCAGCCGGCCGAGCTCGCCCTCCGCGGCCTCGAGGCGGGAGCGGCGCGCGCCGACCTGGCCGGTCAGCCGGGCGAGCCCCTCGCGGCGGTCCGCGACGCCGCGGTGCACGGCCGCCAGCGCGCGCTCGGCGTCGCGCTCGGCCTCCTCGGCCTCGGTGCGGGCGGCCACGGCGGCCTCGAGCGTGGCGCGGGCCTGGGCCAGCTGGGCCGCGAAGGCCTCCTCCTGCTCGCGGGCCGCGGCGGCGCGGGCGTCGAGCTCGTCCGGGTCCCGGCCGCCGGCGGGCTCGGCCGTGGGCGTGCCGAGGAGGCGGCACCGCTCGGCCGCCACGTTGGCGAGCGAGCGCAGCCGCTCGCGCAGCCCGGAGAGCTGGTACCACACGTCGGTGGCCTGGCCCAGGCGCGGGGCGGCGGCCGCCGCGGCCTGCTCCAGCGCCGTGAGCCGGGCCCGGGCGGCGTCCTGGGCGGTCTCGACCGCGGCGTGCCGTTCCCTCAGGGCGGTCTCGTCGGCAACGTCCTGGGCCAGGGTGGCGGTGAGCTGGACCAGGTCGTCGGCGAGCAGCCGGGCGCGGGCGTCGCGCAGGTCCGCCCGCACCACCTGGGCGCGGCGCGCGACGTCGGCCTGCTTGGCGAGCGGGCCGAGCTGGCGCCGGATCTCGGCCGAGAGGTCGGTGACGCGGGCGAGGTTGGCCTGCATCGCCTCCAGCTTGCGCAGCGCCTTCTCCTTGCGGCGGCGGTGCTTGAGGACGCCGGCCGCCTCCTCGATGAACCCGCGCCGGTCCTCCGCGCTGGCCTGGAGGACGGAGTCGAGCCGGCCCTGCCCGACGATGACGTGCATCTCCTTGCCCATGCCGGTGTCGGAGAGCAGCTCCTGGATGTCCAGCAGGCGGCACGGGCTGCCGTTGATGGCGTACTCCGAGCCCCCGGAGCGGAACAGCGTGCGGGAGATCGTCACCTCGGTGTACTCGATCGGCAGCAGGCCGTCGCTGTTGTCGATGGTGAGGGAGACCTCGGCGCGGCCGAGCGGGGCGCGCGAGGACGTGCCGGCGAAGATGACGTCCGCCATCGAGCCGCCGCGCAGCGTCTTGGCGCCCTGCTCGCCCATGACCCAGGCGAGCGCGTCGACGACGTTGGACTTGCCGGAGCCGTTGGGGCCGACCACGCAGGTGATGCCCGGCTCGAGGTGCAGGGTCGTCGCCGAGGCGAAGGACTTGAACCCCCGCAGCGTCAGCGTCTTCAGATGCACGGGGCGAAGCCTATTGCGCTCGCTGGCGGATGCCGGTATGGCGCCCCGCGCGGGTGGTTCCCGTCACGTCCGGCGGAGGGCGAGGCGGGCGGGAAGGACCCACGACGCCGGCGGACGCGCCCTTGGGGGGCGTGCGCCGGTGGCGCGTGCGCCGGGTGGCGCGTGCGCCCCGTCAGAGGGCGGGGAACCAGAGCGCGATCTCGCGCGCGGCCGACTCGGCCGAGTCCGAGCCGTGCACGAGGTTCATCACGACCGTGGTGCCCCAGTCCCGGCCGAGGTCTCCGCGGACGGTGCCGGGCGCCGCGTTCGTGGGGTCGGTGGCGCCGGCCAGGGTGCGGAAGCCCTCGATGACCCGCTCCCCCTGGACGACGGCGGCCACGAGCGGGCCGGACCTCATGAACTCGACGAGGGGCTCGAAGAACGGCTTGCCCTCGTGCTCGGCGTAGTGCTGGGCGAGGAGCTCGCGGTCGGCGGTGCGCAGCTCCAGGGCCACGAGGCGGTAGCCCTTGGCCTCGATCCGGCGGAGCACCTCGCCGGTGAGGTTGCGCGCGACGCCGTCGGGCTTGACGAGGACGAGGGTGCGCTCGGCTGCGGGGGTGTCCGGGGTAGTAGTCACGTGCAGGCACGTTACCGGCTCGCTGCCGCGCCGCCCGGCGTCCCGGCCGCGCGTCCCGCGTGGCCGGGCCGCCCGAGGCCGGCTCTCAGACCGTCGGTGCCGTCAGGACGCGCCGTGCGTGCGGTAGTGCTCCACCTCTGCGGCGTGCCGCTCCCGGCGCTCGGCGTCGATCCGCCCGCCCACCTGCAGCGAGACGACCCACAGCACGGTGAAGATCAGGCCGACGACGAACATCATCGCCAGCACGAACCCGGCGGCGAGCAGCAGCAGCTGGACGGCCGACCCGATGACGTAGCCCGCCCGGGTGCGCAGCAGCCCGGCCGCCACGGCGCAGGCCACCATGACGACGGCCCCGACGCCCCACACCTGGGCCGGTGCTGCGAGGTCGAGCGCGAAGGCGGCGAGCGAGGCGAACAGGACGATGAGCACCTCGCTGACGAGAACCGTCGCGGCGAACTGGCGGCGCGCCGAGCCGGGCGGCCGGGGCGGGCCTGGCACGGCCGGGGACGGGTTGCTCACGGGCCCCAGGCTACCGGGCGCCGGCCCGGCCCCATGCCCGCGGGGCGCCAGGGCGGCCGGCCGGGCCGCCCGCCCGGGGGACCGCGGCGGGCGCCGCGCCGGCGCTACGCCCGCTGCCCGGCGGGGTCCCCCAGCTCCTCGCCGAAGCCCTCCTCGACCGCGCGCGTCACCTCGTCCAGGGCGTGCGCGGCCTGCGGCCCGCGGGCCCGCACGTGCATCTGGTCGCCCTGCTCCAGGCCGAGCCCCATCAGCGCCAGCACGCTGTCGCCGTCGACGTCGTTGACGGTCACCTCGGCGTCGAGGCCGGCGATGAGCCGCGCCAGCAGGGCCGCGGGCCGGGCGTGCAGCCCGACCTTGTTGCGCAGCGTGAGCGTCGTGGTCAGCTCGTGTTCCGCGCCGGCGCCGCCGGCCTCCCCCGCCTCCCCGGCGGCCGGGGACGGCGGCGTGCCGCCCCCGGCCCGCGCGGCGGCGAAGCTGCGCACCGCCTCCTCGACCGACCGCGCGACGTCGGCGACGGCGGCGCCGCCCTGCGCGGCGACGGCCGCGGCGACGCCGCCCTCGACGAGCGGGCCGTCAGCGAGCAGCACCCGCCCGCGCGCGTCGTCGTCGAGCATCTCCAGCACGGACTCCGCGGTCATGGTGGCCGAGCCCAGGTCGGTGAGCACGACCACGCCCGAGACGTCCGGCCCCTCGAGCAGGCCGGTGACGGCCGCCTCCACCTTCTCGAAGCTGGTGCCCACCCGCCCGTCGTCGGTGCCCCCCGCCGCGCGGAGGGCGACATCCGGGGCCATCTGCGCCGCCACCTCGACGAGCCCCTCGGCCAGGCGGGCCGAGTGGGAGACGAGGACGAGCCCGACCCGTGGGCCTCCGGGCCGCCCGCTCCCCTCGCTCACCGGGACTCGGCTGCGTCGGCCGCCGCCGCGATGAGCAGCGCGGAGGACTCGGCGCCCGGGTCCCGGTGCCCCGCCGACCGCTCGCCGAGGTAGCTCGCCCGGCCCTTGGTGGCCACCATGGGGATGGTCGCGTCGGACCCGGCGGCCGCGGCGTCGGCCGCCGCGCGCAGGGCCTCGGCGGGGCTGCGGCCCTGCTCGGCCGCGGCACGGGCGGCCTCGGCCGCCGGCGTCCACGCGTCCACCATGGTCTTCTCCCCCGGCTCGGCCTTGCCGCGGGCCTTGATGCCCTCCAGCGCCGCCTCCAGGACGTCCGCCACCCCGGCGGCGTCGACCTCGCCGTCGGCCGCCTTGGCCCCGCGCAGGAACGCCGTGCCGTACAGCGGGCCGGCGGCGCCGCCGACCGTCGACATCAGCGTGGTGGCCACGAGCTTGAGCACGTCGCCGGGGTTCTCCGGCGTGGCGCCGGAGAGCCTGCCGGTCACCGCGGTGAACCCACGGTCCATGTTCTCGCCGTGGTCCCCGTCCCCGATCGCGCGGTCGAGCTCGATGAGGTCGATGCGGTGGTCGGAGACGACCTTCGCGGCCCGTGCGACCCAGTCCAGGGCCCAGTCGGTCCCCAGGGTGGCAGCGTTCATGCGTCCTCCTTCTCAGATGCCGCGCCGCAGCGCGGGCGTGTCGACCGGGGCGTCCCAGAGCCCGGCGAGCTCGTCGTCCAGCCGGAGCACGGTGATGGACGCGCCCTGCATCTCCAGGGAGGTGATGTAGCTGCCCACCAGCGAGCGGGTCACGTTCAGCCCCCGCTGGTCGAGCACGTCCCAGGCGTGGTTGAACACCAGGTACAGCTCGGACAGCGGCGTCCCTCCCATGCCGTTGACGAACAGCAGCACATTCTCCCCGCGGTCGACCTCGAGGTCCTCCAGCACGGGGGTGAGCAGCCGCTCGGTGATCTCGTCCGCGCCCGCCATGGGGATGCGGTGCCGGCCGGGCTCGCCGTGGATGCCGATGCCGATCTCGATCTCGTCCTCGGCGAGGTCGAACGAGGGCTTGCCGGCGTGCGGGACGGTGCACGCCGTCAGCGCCACCCCCATGGACCGCACGTTGCCGATGACCCTCTCGGCCACGCCGGCGACGGCGTCGAGGTCGTCCCCGCGCTCGGCCGCGGCGCCGGCGATCTTCTCCACCAGCACCGTCCCGCCCACCCCGCGGCGCCCGGCGGTGTACAGGGAGTCCTCCACGGCGACGTCGTCGTTGACGACGACGGCGCGCACGGTGATGTCCTCGGCCTCGGCCAGCTCCGCCGCGGTCTCGAAGTTCAGCACGTCGCCGGTGTAGTTCTTCACGATGTGCAGCACGCCGGCGCCGCCGTCGGCGGCCTTGGTCGCCTCGAGGATCGGCTCGGGCGTGGGCGAGGTGAACACGGCGCCGGGCACGGCGGCGTCCAGCATGCCGAGGCCGACGTAGCCGGCGTGCAGGGGCTCGTGCCCGGACCCGCCGCCGGACACCAGGCCGACCTTGCCGCGCACGGCGCCCTCGGCACGGCAGACGAACAGCGGGTCCTCGTTGATCCGCACGAGCGAGGGGTGGGCGCGGCCGAAGCCCCGCAGCGACTCGAGGACGACGTTCTGGGGATTGTTGATGAGCTTCTTCACCGACGTGCTCCTTCGGTAGCCGGGAAGGTCCGTCGCACGGACCACGGCCACATCCTCTCGCCTCGTCCTGTCCGGAGCCACGTTTCCAGCCGGGAACCGACCAGGCAACACCACCCGCGGGAGGGGCGGGCGCCCGTCGCCCCGGAAGGCTCAGGCGGTGGTCTTCCCCAGCAGCGACCGCGCCTCAGCCGCCAGCAGCACCGAGCCGGCGACCAGCACGCCGGTGGTCGTCACGACCTCCTCCGGGTCCGCCTCGGCGAGCGTGGCCGCCTTGTCGAGGGCGTCGTCGAGCCGCTCGGCGACGTGCACGCGCTCCTCGCCGAAGACGTCGACGGCGATCTCGGCGAGCTCCTCGACGTCCATGGCCCGGTCCGTGGTGGCACGGGTGACGACCACGTCGGACAGCATCGGCTCCAGCCCCGCCAGGATGCCCTCGGCGTCCTTGTCGGCCATCACGCCGACCACGCCGACGAGGTGGGAGAAGGCGAAGACCTCCTCCACCGCGGCGCGCAGGGCCTCTACGCCCGCGGGGTTGTGGGCGGCGTCGACCAGCACGGTGGGGCTGCGCCGGACGAGCTCCAGGCGGGCGGGCGAGTCCACGTTCGCGAACGCCTGCTCCACCACGCCGCCGTCGAGCGCGCCGCCGCCGAAGAACGTCTCCACCGCCGCCAGCGCCAGCAGCGCGTTGTGCGCCTGGTGCTCGCCGTGCAGCGGCACGAACACGTCCTGGTAGACCCCCGCCGGGGTGGACAGGGTGAGCATCTGCCCGCCCACGCCGAGCTGGCGCTCGACGACGGCGAGCTCCTGCCCGTCGCGCAGCAGCCGGGCGCCGCGCTGGGCGGCGGCCGACAGCACGACCGCGTCGACCTCCTCCTCCTGGTCGGCGGAGACCACGGTGGCGCGGTCCTTGATGATGCCGACCTTCTCGCCGGCGATCTCCTCGAGCGTGTGGCCCAGCCACCGCTCGTGGTCGCGGTCGATGCGCGTGAGCACCGCGACCGTGCCGTCGACGACGTTGGTCGCGTCCCAGCGCCCGCCCATCCCGACCTCCACCACGGCGACGTCCACCGGCGCGTCGGCGAAGGCGGCGTAGGCCATGACGGTGAACACCTCGAAGAAGCTCAGCCGGGGCCCGCCCTCCGCCTGCGACCGCTCGTCGACCATGGCGACGTAGGGTGCGACGTCCTCCCAGGTGGCGACGAAGGCGTCGGGGCTGATCGGCTCGCCGTCCAGGGCGATGCGCTCCCGCACGGAGTGCAGGTGCGGCGAGGTGAACCGGCCGGTGCGCAGGCCCTTCTCGCGCAGGAGCCGCTCGATCATGCGGGCGGTGGAGGTCTTGCCGTTGGTGCCGGTCAGGTGGATCACCGGGTAGGAGCGCTGCGGGTCGCCGAGCAGCTCCAGCACCGCGCGCACCCGGTCCAGGCTCGGCTGGACGTCGTGCTCGGGGGCACGGGTGAGGATGTCGCGGTAGATCCGGCCGACCGCGTCCTCGGCCTGGGCGTGCGCGACGGCGGCGGCCCGCTTGTCGGCGTCGCTCGGCCCGGCGTCCTCCTCGTGCAGCACCTCGTCGGCGACCCCGGGGTCCGGGCCGGCGAAGAGCGGCGAGCTCAGCAGCGTGCGGAGCCCGGCGTCGTGCTCGTCCTCGGCCGGCGTCTCCCCGCCGGCCTCCTGGGGTGCGTCCGCGTCTTCAAGGTCGGCGGCGGCCATGAAGTCGGCGATCCGCTGCTGGGCCTCGCGCTCGGCCTCCTCGGGGGTGCGGCGGCCGTGCTCGCCGCCGTCGGTGCGCTCGCTCATGCGTTCTCCAGCTTCGTCACGGTGGCCTGCGGGTCGGTCACGTCCCCCGCGACGACCTCCAGCTCGAGGGCCAGGGTCTCGCGGGCGATGAGGTCGCGGTGGGTCTCCACCCACGCCACCTTCTCGGCGGGCACCACGAGGTCGAGGTGGATGCGGTCGGCGACGTACAGGTCCGCCGCCTTGCGCTCGTCCTGCACCACGCGCACCACGTCGCGGGCGTAGCCCTCGGCGGCCAGCTCGTCGTCCACGGCGATGTCGAGCACCACGAACCCGCCGCCGGGCAGCACCGCGGCCACGCTGGAGCCGCCCTCGCGGTCGGCGACCTCGGTGGTCAGGGTGAACTCCTCGGGCAGCAGCTCGATGCCGTCGACGACGACGCTCACGCCGTCGTCACCCTCGCGCTGCTCCCAGAAGCCCTCACGGGCGGCCCTGATGGCGCGCTGCACGTCCTTGCCCAGGCGCGGGCCCGCCGCGCGGGCGTTGACGGTCAGCCTGGTGACGACGCCGAACTCCTCGGCCACCCCGTCGCCCAGGGCCCGCAGGTCCACGGACTTGACGTTGACCTCGGAGGCGACCAGGTCCGCGAACGGCGCCAGCGCCGCGGGATCGTCCACCACCACGGTGAGGGCGCGCAGGGGCTGGCGCACCCGGCGGGCGTTGGCCTTGCGCAGCCCCAGGGTGGCGGAGACGGCGTCGCGCACCGCGTCCATGGCGGCGACGAGCTCGTCGTCGCGCACGGCCTCGGGCAGCTCCGGCCAGTCGGTCAGGTGCACGCTGCGCCCGCCGGTCAGGCCGCGCCAGATCTCCTCGGCGACCAGCGGCGCCAGCGGGGCCATCACGCGGGCGAGCACCTCCAGGGCGGTGTACAGCGTGTTGAACGCCCCGTGGTCCTCGGCCCAGAACCGGTCGCGGGAGGTGCGCACGTACCAGTTGGTCAGCAGGTCCAGGTGGTCGCGCAGCGACTGCACGGCGCCGGGGACGTCGTAGGCCTCCAGCTGCGCGCGCACGGTCGCGGCGAGGTCGCGGGTGCGGGCGAGCAGGTAGCGGTCCATCACGTGCAGGGAGGCGACCTCGTCGCCGTCGTCGAGGGCGACCGGGCGGGCCAGGTAGCCCTTCCCGCCGTCGAGCGTGCCGGCGTAGAGGGCGAAGAAGTACCAGGTGTTCCACAGCGGCAGCAGCACCTGGCGGACGTTCTCGCGGATGCCCTCCTCGGTGACGACGAGGTTCCCGCCGCGCACCACGGGCGAGCCCATGAGGAACAGCCGCATGGCGTCGGAGCCGTCGCGCTCGAAGACCTCGTTGACGTCCGGGTAGTTGCGCAGGGACTTGCTCATCTTCCGCCCGTCCGAGCCCAGCACGATGCCGTGCGAGACGCAGCTGCGGAAGGCGGGCCGGTCGAACAGCGCGGTGGCCAGCACGTGGAGGGTGTAGAACCAGCCGCGGGTCTGGCCGATGTACTCGACGATGAAGTCGCCCGGGTAGTGGTGCTCGAACCAGTCGCGGTTCTCGAACGGGTAGTGCACCTGGGCGTAGGGCATCGAGCCGGAGTCGAACCAGACGTCCAGGACGTCGGGGATGCGGCGCATGGTCGACTTGCCGGTGGGGTCGTCGGGGTTGGGCCGGGTGAGGTCGTCGATGAACGGCCGGTGCAGGTTGGGCTCGCCGTCGCGGCCCAGCGGCAGGCGGCCGAAGTCGGCCTCGAGCTCGGCGAGGGAGCCGTAGACGTCGGTGCGCGGGTAGGCCGGGTCGTCGGAGACCCACACCGGGATGGGGGTGCCCCAGTACCGGTTGCGGGAGATGGACCAGTCCCGGGCCCCGGCGAGCCAGTGCCCGAACTGCCCCTCCTTGATGTGGTCGGGCACCCAGGAGATGTCCTGGTTGAGCTCGACCATGCGGTCGCGGAAGTCCGTGACCCGCACGAACCAGCTGCTCACCGCCTTGTAGATCAGCGGCGTGCGGCACCGCCAGCAGTGCGGGTAGGAGTGGTCGTAGGTCTCCTGGCGCACCAGGACGGCGCGCTCGCCCTCCGGGCGGCGGCCGAGCGGGCCGGTGCCGTGCTTGAGGTCGGCGATGATCGCCTTGTTCGCCTCGAACACCTGCTGCCCCGCGTAGTCGGGCACCTCGGAGGTGAAGCGGCCACCGGCGTCGACGGGCACCACGGTGCCGATGCCGTTCGCCTGGCACACCGCCATGTCGTCCTCGCCGAAGGCCGGGGCCTGGTGCACCAGGCCGGTGCCGTCCTCGGTCGTGACGTAGTCGGCGACGACGAGCTGCCAGGCGTTGGGGCCCGGCGCCTCGTCGTCGGGGCGGCCGGCGAAGTAGTCGAAGACCGGGGCGTAGCGCCGCCCGGCCAGCGCGGCGCCGGCGAAGCGGTCGAGCACCTCAGGATCCTCGCCGAGCTCGCGAGCGTAGGCGTGCAGCCGCGCGGCGGCGACGATGACCCGCTCCCCCGCCAGCGGCCCCTCGGCGGGGGCCACCGTGACGTACTCGATGTCCGGCCCGACGGCGACGGCCAGGTTGGACGGCAGGGTCCAGGGCGTCGTCGTCCAGATCAGGGCCAGCTCGCCGGTCTCCAGGCGCACGCCGACCGTGACCGAGGGGTCCTGGCGCATCTGGTAGACGTCGTCGTCCATGCGCAGCTCGTGGTTGGACAGCGGCGTCTGGTCGTGCCAGCAGTACGGCAGCACGCGGTAGCCCTCGTAGGCCAGGCCCTTGTCGTAGAGCTGCTTGAAGGCCCAGATCACCGACTCCATGAAGGTGACGTCGAGGGTCTTGTAGTCGTTGTCGAAGTCGACCCAGCGGGCCTGGCGGGTGACGTAGTCGCGCCACTCGTCCGTGTAGCGCAGCACCGAGTCGCGGCAGGCCTTGTTGAAGGCCTCGATGCCCATCTCCTCGATCTCGGACTTGTCCTTGATGCCGAGGATGCGCTCGGCCTCGAGCTCGGCGGGCAGGCCGTGCGTGTCCCACCCGAAGCGGCGCTCGACGCGGCGGCCGAGCTGGGTCTGGAAGCGGCCGACGACGTCCTTGACGTACCCGGTGAGCAGGTGGCCGTAGTGCGGCAGGCCGTTGGCGAAGGGTGGGCCGTCGTAGAAGACGAACTCGTTCTCGCCGTTCTCCCCGGCCGGCCGGTTGTCGATCGACGCCTGGAAGGTGTCGTCGTCCTGCCAGTACGCCAGGACCTCGCGCTCGAGCGCGGGGAAGCTCGGCGAGGCGTCCACCTCGCTGCCCGGGCGGTGGAGGGGGTAGCGCTGCGGCTGGTCGGCCAATGGTGCTCCTCGGTCGGTGACGGCTGCTGCACGCGAGGACGACGCCCACCGGCGGGCCACCGGCCCGCGCGGCGCGGTGCCGCGGTACCACCTCGCTTGCCCCGCCCGGCGCGTGCCGGCCGTGACCTCTCGAGCGACGGCTGTGACGGGCCTACCCGTCCGGTTCTACTGGGGGCGCTGGCGCGTCCTGTTCTTCCGGAGGCTCACCGGTGATGGCCGGGTCGATGCCTGTACGGGGCAGTCTAGCGCCGCCGGCGTGCTGGGCTCGACGGCGTGGGTGGCCGCGAGGTAGGGGGTTCCCGGCGAGGTGGTGGGCTGTAGGCGCCTACCTCGCCGGAAACCCCTACCTCGGCTCCGGAAACGGCGCCCGGCCCACTGAGCCCTCCCGGGCCGCCGCCGGGTGGCGGGGCAGCGCTTCGCCACCCGGCGGCGTTCAGCCCTCCCGGGCCACGACCGTGTTCGACGCCTGGGCCCGTGGGCGGATCACGAGGGTGTCGACGTTGACGTGCGCGGGCCGGGTGAGCGTCCAGACGATCGCGTCGGCGACGTCCTCGGCGAGCAGCGGCTCGGCCACCCCCGCGTACACCTGCGCGGCCGCCGCGGCGTCGCCGTGGTAGCGGTTCAGGGAGAACTCCTCGGTGCGCACCATGCCCGGCGCGATCTCGATGACCCGCACGGGCTGGCCGACGAGCTCCAGCCGCAGGGTGGCCGGGATCATGCGCTCGGCGTGCTTCGCGGCTACGTAGCCGCCCCCGCCGGGGTAGGTGCCGTGCGCGGCGGTGGAGGTCACGACGAGGACGTCGCCGCCGCCGTCGGCGCGCAGGTGCGGCAGCAGGGCCTGCGTCAGGCGCAGCGTCGAGAGGACGTTGACCTCGTACATCCGCGCCCACTCGTCGACGTTCCCGCGCTCGACCGGGTCGGTCCCCAGCGCACCGCCGGCGTTGTTCACCAGGGAGCGCAGCGGGCCGCCGGCGCGGACGTGGTCCGCGAGCGCGGCGACGTCCGCGGGCTCGGTGAGGTCGGCGGGGAACGTCTCGCAGCCGGTCTCGGCGGCGAGCGCCTCGAGCCGGTCGGCCCGCCGGGCGGTGGCGAGGACGGCCCAGCCCTCGGCTCGCAGACGGCGGACCGTGGCCGCACCGATGCCGGAGGAGGCACCGGTGACGAGGGCGCGGGGGGCGGACGTGCTGGAAAGGGTCGACATGCCGTCGATTCTTGCGCGCGGGCGTCATACTGACGAACGACCGGGCCATCAGAGGGGAGCACCATGAAGGTCGGATTCATCGGGGCGGGCAACATGGCGAGCGCGATCGTGCGCGGCGTCGTGGCGTCGGGCTCGGTCGCCGCTGAGGACATCGTGGTCACGAGCGCGCACGGCCACTCGGCGCGGGCCCTGGCCCGCGAGGCCGGCGTGGACGTGCTCGAGACCAACGAGGAGCTCGTGGAGCAGGTCGGCGCGGGCGGGGTGGTCGTGCTCGCGGTCAAGCCGCACGTCATCCCCGAGGTCCTGGCGCCGTTGCGGGACCTGCTCGCCGAGTACGGCTCCCTGGTGGTCTCCCTGGCGGCGGGCACGCCACTGGCCACGCTCGAGGGCATGCTCCCCGAGGGGCAGGCCGTGGTCCGGGTGATGCCCAACGTCAACTCCCAGATCCGCGCCGGCATGGCCGCGGTGTGCGGGAACGCCGAGGCCACCGACGAGGAGGTCGACGCCGTCGTGGGCCTCTTCGAGGCGGTCGGCGCGGCCATCGTGCTGCCGGAGCGGGACTTCGCGGCCTTCTCCGCCGTCGCCGGGGCGGCCCCGGCGTTCGTGTTCACCTTCATCGACGCTCTCGCCCGCGGCGGGCTGAAGAACGGCCTGCCCAAGGCGAAGGCGGTGCGCATCGCGGCGCAGACGGTCCTCGGCAGCGCCCGGATGGTCCTCGAGCGCGCGGCCGACGGCGTCACCCCCGCCGACCTCGTGGACACCGTGACGTCCCCGGGCGGGACTACCATCGCCGGCGTCGTCGCGATGGAGGAGGCGGGCTTCACCCCCGCCGTCGTCCGCGGCGTCCAGGCGACGATCGACCGGGACCGCGCCCTGGCCGAGGGCTGATCCGCGGGCCTCCGCCGGGGCGTCGGGACACGTCAGCCGCGCAGCCGGCCGGCGCCGACCGCGGCAGCGGGACGGGCACGCCTACGGCGCAGCCGGCGGAGGCCGAGGGCGGCGCGTGCCCCGGGATGTGACGGCCCGGCGCGGCGCGCCCCGCGCCCCGGGGCCCACGCGCCCGCGCGCCCCCACGTGCGATATTGTCCGCGGCCCTTCCCTATCGGGGGGCGCGTTGTTACCTTGGCCACATGCGTGGGCGGACTCGGGCACTCGGCGCCCTGGCGGTGACCGCCGTCGTGGCGGCGGGCACGGCCGCACCGGCCGTTGCCGGTGCGGCGCCGTCGTCGGCCGCCTCGGAGCGCACGGAGACCGCCCCCAAGCGCACGGAGCTGCGTGTGGCCACCTACAACGCGTCGCTCAACCGCGCCACGGAGGGCGAGCTCGTCGCCGACCTGTCCACCCCGGACGACCCGCAGGCCCGTGCCGTCGCCGAGGTCATCCAGATCGCCGCGCCCGACGTGGTGCTGCTCAACGAGTTCGACCACGACGCCGAGGGCCGCGCCGTGGACCTCTTCCGGGAGAACTACCTCGCGGTCCCCCAGCAGGGCCGGGACGCCGTCGACTACCCCTACGCGTACACGGCCCCGGTCAACACGGGCGTCCCCTCGGGCCTGGACCTCAACAACGACGGCACCGTCGGCGGCCCCGACGACGCCCTGGGCTTCGGGGCGTTCCCCGGCCAGTACGGCATGGTGGTGCTGTCCCGGTACCCGATCGACACCGAGAACGTGCGGACCTTCCAGAACTTCCTGTGGAAGGACATGCCCGGCGCCCTCCTGCCCGACGACCCGGCCACCCCGGAGCCCGCGGACTGGTACTCGCCCGAGGAGCTCGAGCGGGTCCGCCTGTCCAGCAAGTCGCACTGGGACGTCCCGGTCCGGGTCGGCCGCACCACGCTGCACATCCTCGCCGCGCACCCCACCCCGCCGACCTTCGACGGGCCCGAGGACCGCAACGGGCGCCGCAACCACGACGAGACAAGGTTCTGGGCGAACTACGTCGCGGACCGGCGGGCCGACGACTACATCTACGACGACGCCGGCCGCCGCGGCGGGCTGCGCCCGGGCACCCGGTTCGTCATCGTGGGCGACTACAACGCCGACCCGGTGGACGGGGACTCCGTCCCCGGGGCGATCGACCAGCTGCTCTCCCACCGGCGCGTGCGCGACCCGGAGCCGTCGTCCGAGGGCGCCGTCGAGGCGGACGCCACCCAGCGCGGCGCCAACCTCCAGCACCTCGGTGACCCCAGCCTGGACACCGCCGACTTCGCCGACACGGAGCCCGGCAACCTGCGCGTGGACTACGTCCTGCCCTCCAAGCGCCTCGACGTCGAGGACGCCGGCGTGTTCTGGCCCGAGGCGGACCAGCCGGGCTCCGAGCTGACCGGCATCCACCCGTTCCCCACCTCCGACCACCGGCTGGTGTGGGTCGACCTGGAGATCCACGGGCGGCGCTGACGTCGGCGCACTCCCGTTGCCGGGGCCGGCCCGGTGCGGGGCTAGCATGGGGCCCGGACGCCGGGCCGGGAGTGGTCCGGAGGGCGGGCCTGGACGTGGGCCCGCGGTCCTTCCCCGTTCCGGGCGCAGCGCGGTGACTGCGTCACCGGTCACCCGTTCCCGGCCCCTGGAGAGCCCCGTGCCCCGTCACGTCCACCCGTCCCTCGCCGCCGTGCTCGGCGCCGCGCTCACGCTCGCCGCCTGCGGCGCCGCCGGGGCCCCCGCCGACGACGCGCCCGCGAGCCCGAGCAGCACGACGGCGGAGCCCGGGTTTCCCGTCACCGTGGCCACCTGCGGCGTGGAGACCACGCTGGAGGCGCCCCCGGAGCGGATCGTGACCATCAAGTCCTCGGCCACCGAGATGGTGCTCGCCCTGGGCGCCGGCGACCGCCTGGTGGGCACCGCCTACCCCGACGGCGAGGTCCCCGCGGAGCTGGCCGACGCCGTCGCGGACGTCCCCGTCCTCGCCGAGAAGAACCCCTCGGCCGAGGCCGTGCTGGAGCTCGAGCCGGACCTGGTCTACGCCGGCTGGGAGTCGAACCTCTCCCCCGACGGCGCCGGCGAGCGGAGCACCTACGAGGACCTGGGCATCGCCACCTACGTCTCCCCGTCGGCGTGCAAGGCGCCCGAGCACCAGCCCGACCGGCTGACCTTCGACCTGGTCTTCGAGGAGATCACCGAGATGGGCGAGGTGCTCGGCGAGCCGGAGGCGGCCGCCGAGCTCGTGGCGCGGCAGCGGGCGGAGCTGGACGCGGTCACGCCCTCGGGCGCCGGCCTGACGGCGGTGTGGTACTCCTCCGGCTCCGACACCCCGTACGTAGGGGCCGGCATCGGCGCGCCGCAGATGATCCTGGAGGCCGCGGGGCTGGAGAACATCGCCGCGGACGTCGCCGACACCTGGACGTCCCTGGCGTGGGAGGCCGTGGCCGAGCGCGACCCCGACGTCATCGTGCTGGTCGACTCCGCCTGGAACACCGCCGAGCACAAGATCGAGGTGCTCGAGTCCAACCCCGTCACGGCGGCGCTGCCGGCGGTGCGGGAGGGCAGGTACCTGACCGTCCCGTTCCCCGCGACGGAGGCGGGCGTGCGCAACGTCCCCGCCGTCACCGACCTCGCCGCCCAGCTCGCCGCGCTCGAGGCGCGGATGTGACGACGACGGTGCGGCGGCCCCGGCCGGAGGCGACGCCGCCTCCGGCCGCCGCCGCGCGCCCGCGAAGGCGGCCGCCCCTCGTCGTCGTCCTGCTGGCGCTGCTCGCCCTGCTGGTCGCCGCGGCCGGCTGGGCGCTGACGCTCGGCCAGGCCGACATCACCGTGGCGCAGGTGTGGACGTCCGCCTGGTCCCACGCGTGCGCGGCGCTCGGCGTGGGCTCCTGCCCGGCCGACCCGCTCACGACGATCCAGGACGCGATCATCTGGCAGGGCCGCGCCCCGCGCGTGGTCGCCGCCGCCGCGGTGGGCGCCGGGCTCGCGCTGGCCGGCGCCGTCATGCAGGCCCTGACCCGCAACCCGCTGGCCGACCCGTACCTGCTGGGCGTCTCCTCCGGGGCGTCGGTCGGCGCGGTGCTGGTGCTCGTCCTGGGGCTGACGGCGGCCCTGCCGGCCGCGGCCTTCGTGGGCGCGATGGCCGCGCTCGTGCTCACGCTGGCCCTGGCCACCGGGCGGGACGGCAGCCTGTCGCCGGTGCGGGCGGTGCTGGCCGGCGTGGCCGTGGCCCAGGCGGGCTCGGCGATCGTCAGCTTCGTGATCTTCTGGTCGGCCAGCGGGGACTCCTACCGGGAGGTGCTCTCCTGGCTCATGGGTTCCCTCGGCGGAGCCACCTGGTCCGACGCGGCCGTCGCCGGCGGCGCGACGGCGGTCGTCGGCGCGTTCCTGGCGCTCCAGGGCCGCACCCTCGACGCGTTCACGTTCGGGGACGTCTCGGCGGCCTCGCTCGGCGTCCACGTCACCCGCTCGCGGTGGGTGCTGCTGTGCGCGGCGGCCCTGCTCACCGGGCTGCTGGTGTCGGTCGCCGGCTCCATCGGGTTCGTCGGGCTGGTGATGCCGCACGCGGTCCGCTTCCTGGTCGGCCCGCGCCACCACCGGCTGCTGCCCGTCGCGGCCCTGGCGGGTGCGACGTTCCTGCTCGCCGCCGACACCGCCGCCCGGAGCCTGTTCGAGCCGCGCGAACTGCCGGTCGGGATCCTCACCGCGGCCATCGGGGCGCCCGTGTTCGCGGTGCTGCTGCGCCGCCGGGGGCGGCCATGACCGGCCGCGGCGAGCTCACCACCGCCGTGCCGGGCGCGGCGGCGCCCTCCGCTGCGGCGCCCGGCACGGCGGCCCCGACAGGTCCGGCCGCAGGGGCGCCCGCGGCCCTGGACATCCGGGGGCTGGCCTACGGCGCCGGCGCCGTGACCATCCTCGACGGCGTCGACGCCGCGGTGCCGGCGGGCGCCGTCAGCGCCGTCGTCGGCCCCAACGGCTCGGGCAAGTCCACCCTCCTGCGCCTGCTGGTGGGCGCCCTGTCCCCGGACGCCGGCGCGGTGCTGCTCTCCGGCACCGACCTCGGGCGGCTCTCCCGCCGCGAGCGCGCCCGCCGGCTCGCCCTGGTCGAGCAGGACTCCCCCGCCGAGGTGGCCCACGAGGTGCTCGACGTGGTGCTGCTGGGCCGGACCCCGCACCGGCGGTGGGGCGCGGACGCCCCCGAGGACCTCGCCGTCGCGCGGCGGGCGCTGGCCCGCGCGGGCGCCGGCGCGCTGGAGGGCCGCAGCTTCGCCACCCTCTCCGGCGGCGAGCGCCAGCGCGTGCACCTCGCCCGGGCGCTGGCCCAGGAGCCCGGCGTGCTGCTGCTGGACGAGCCGACCAACCACCTCGACGTCGCCGCCCAGCTCGACCTGCTCGGCCTCACCCGGGAGCTGGCCGCCGAGGGCGTCACGGTGCTCGCCGCGCTGCACGACCTCAACCACGCGCTGCGGTACTGCGACCACGTGCTCGTGCTCGACCGCGGCCGGGTGGTCGCCGCCGGGCACCCGCACGACGTCCTGACCGCCGAGCTGGTCGGCGCGGTCTACGGCGTGCGCGCGCGCCGCCTCGGCGCGGCCGGCCGGGAGCTGCTGCTCTTCGACCCGGCGTGAGCGCACCGCGCCGCCGCGGCGTCACACTGGGACGGTGCGAGAGGCGTACGCCCACGACGCGGCGCTGGCCATGGCCGCCGACGCGGACACGCGCGCGCCGGGGGCGGCCGTGACCCAGGAGCTGTGCGGGCACTGGGAGCACGAGCCGCCCTGCCCGCTGGCCCCGCACCACACCGCCGCGGAGCGCCGCGGAGGCGGGGTGCGGCTCCGGATCGTGTTCGTCACCGACCCGGCTCGCGAGGAGGAGGTGCGCCGCCGCATCGGCCGGGCGCTGGAGCGGGGCCGCCTGGACGGCCCCGCCGGGACGGTCCGGTGGCGGCTGCTGACCACCGCCCCCGGCGTCCTCGCGGCCGGGGAGCGGCAGCACGCGAGCTCCCTCATGGAGGGCTGAGCGCTACAGCAGCCCCGCGTCCCTCAGCACGGCGCCGACACGTGCCCGCGCGGCGTCGCCCAGCGGCAGGACGGGCCGCGGCGGGTCAGCCGGGGCGACGCCCCGCAGGCGGGCAACGGCGTGGACGACGCGGTAGCTGGAGAGCTCCCGGAACAGCTCCCACACGGGCCCGAGCCGGGCATCGAGGGCGGCGACCGCCGTCACGTCCCCCGAGCGCGCCGCGGCGTGCAGCTGCACGCACACCTCCGGCAGGCTGCCGGCCAGCACGGAGTACCAGGCATCGGCGCCCGCCAGCAGCGCGCCCGCGGCGTGCCAGTCGCCGCTGTACCCGCACGAGAACCCGGCGGGGACCACCCCCCGGAGGCGCCCGAGCTCGGCCGCCACCTCCTTCGCCGGCGAGCCGGGGTTCTTCACGCCGACGACGCCGGGGAGGCGGGCGAGCCGGGCGAGCAGCCCGGGCGTGACCACGCGCCCCGTCGTCGACGGGTTGTTGTAGACGCACACCGGCACCCCGGCGGCGGCGACCGCGGCGAAGTGCTCGACCACCTCGTCGTCGGTCAGCGGGATGTACGACACCGGCGCGAGCAGCACGGCCGACGCGCCGGCGTCCCGCGCGTCGCGGGCAAGGTCCACGGCGTCGTCCGTCCGCAGCGCACCGACGCCCACCACGAGCGGGGTCTCGCCGGCCTCCGCCCGAGCCGCGTCGACCGCGCGGCGCCGCTCGGCACGGGACAGGTACGGGTAGGAGCCCGTGCTGCCGAGCAGCCCGACCGAGTCGACGCCGGCATCCACGATCGGGCGCACGAGTGCCCGGAGCGCACCGGTGTCCACCCGCCCGGAGCCGTCCGCCGGGTGATCGGGAACGCCGAGAGCCCGGTCAGCACGGCGGTCAGTCCTCGCTCACGCCGCGGCGGAACATGTCCTCGGCGGGCGGGCGGATCAGCGCTGCGGCGCCGTCGCCGTCCTCGGCCGTCACGGCGTGGCCCATGCCCCGCACGACGGCGACGGGGCGGCCCGCCGCCTTGCCCTTGACCAGCTCGGCGGCTGCCGCGATCTCGTCGGCCAGGTTGACCACGGTGGAGCGCAGCTCGCGCCCGTAGGGGTCGCGGCGGCCCCGGTGGTCGGCCAGCACGAGCACCCCGGCGGCGCCGATGGCCATGTCCACGACGCCGCGGCGCCACGGGCGGCCGGCGGTGTCGGTGACGAGCACCCCGGGGCGCACGCCCAGCCGGGCGTGCAGGCCGCGGCGCAGGCGGCGCGCCGAGGCGTCGGGGTCCTCCGGCAGCAGCAGCGCGGTGCCCGCGGGCACGTCGGAGGAGTCCACGCCGGCCGCGGCCATCACCAGCCCCTGCCGGTTCTCCACGATGCGCAGCACGGACCCGTCCGGCCGCTGCCGGGTGGCCACCACCCGAACCGTCTCGCCGGCGATGACGGCGTCGCGCTCCCCGGCGTCGCGCGCGGCCACCAGCCGGCCCTCCGCCTTGGCCACGATCTTCGAAGCGACGACGACGACGTCCCCCTCCGCCAGGCCCGTGCTCCCGTCCGGCCAGGCCAGGGCGGCGAGCACCGGGGTCAGGCGCGCGGCGAGGTCGTCGCCGCGGGTGATCGTGGGCACGCCGTCCGGGGCCTGCGCCACCACCAGGTCCGCCGGTGCGGTGGCCGTCATTCCCTCGGCGGGCGTCCCGGCCCCGCTCCCGTCGGCGGGGGTCCCGGCCCCGGTCCCGTCGGCGGGCGTCCGGCTGGCCGTCGCGCTCATCGGGCCAGCTTGGTTAGGACGTCGCGGCCGAAGACCTCGAGCCACTCCGCCTGGTTGCGGCCGACGTTGTGCAGGTAGATCCGGTCGAAGCCGAGGTCGACGTAGCGCTGGATCTCCGCCCGGTGGACGTCGGGGTCGGCGGAGATGACCATGCGCCCGGCGAAGTCCTCCTCGCGGACCAGCTTGGCCATCGCGGCGAAGTCGTACGGCGAGCGGATGTCCGCCTTGGGGAACTTCATGCCGCCGTTGGGCCACTGGTCCATGGCGTTGGCCAGCGCCTCCTCGTCCGTCGGCGCCCAGGACAGGTGCAGCTGGAGCACCTTCGGCATGGCCTCGGGGTCCTTGCCGGCCTCCCGCGCGCCGGCGGCGAACTTGTCGAACAGCCCGGAGATCTTCTCCAGCGGCGCCCCGACGGTGATGAGCCCGTCGGCGTGCTTGCCGGCCCGCCTCGCCGTCACCGGGCCGCCGGTCGCCACGTAGATCGGCGGGGCCTGCTCGGGCATGGTCCACAGCCGGGTGGACTCGAGCTTGAAGAACTGCCCGGCGTGCTTGGTGTCCTTGCCCGCCAGGGAGCTCGTGAAGAGCCTGCGGATGATCTCGATCGCCTCGAACATCCGGTTGATCCGCTCGGGCGCCTCCGGCCAGTACTGCCCCGTGATGTGCTCGTTCAGCGCCTCGCCCGAGCCGAGGCCCAGCCAGTGCCGGCCCGGGTACATCGCCGCCAGCGTCGCCGACGCCTGCGCCACCATCGCCGGGTGGTACCGGAACGTCGGCGCGGTCACGCCGGGGCCGAGGTCCCCGCGGGTGCGCTCCCCCACCGCGGTGAGGACGTTCCACACGAACGACGCCTGGCCCTGCGCGGGCGTCCAGGGCTGGAAGTGGTCGGCCGCCATCACCCCCGAGAAGCCGTGCCGCTCCGCGAGCGCCGAGTACTGCACCGCCTCCATGGGCGCGAACTGCTCCAGCGCGGCCGCATATCCGATCGTCAGCGTCATGGGGCCATCCTTGCAGCCCGCGGCCGTGCGGACAGGAGCCGTCCGTCTACCATGCCCGCAGGTGGCGGCCCGGCCCTGCGCCGCCAGGCCCCGCGCCGGCTTACGCCCCTTTCTGCCCGTTGCCCAGCCGGCTTACGCCCCTTTCTGCCCGTTGCCCAGCGACGCCGGAGGCCGCGCCCCGCCGCCCGCCGGCGATCGTGCCGCACCCGGGGAGGACCTTCCCCTGGCCGGGCGCCCGCCCTAGCGTGGCGCCGTGACCCTGACCTCCGGGACCGTCGTCGTCGCCGTGGCCGAGAGGCTCCGCGCTGCGGGCTGCGTGTTCGCGGAGGACGAGGCGCGGTTGCTGCTGGAGGCCGCCGGCACGCCGGAGGAGGTCGCCGGGCTGGTGGAGCGGCGCGCTGCGGGCGAGCCGCTGGAGCACCTGCTCGGCTGGGCGGAGTTCTGCGGTCTCCGGGTGGCCGTGGACCCCGGGGTGTTCGTCCCCCGCCGGCGCACGGAGCTCCTCGTCCGGGAGGCCGTCGCCCTCGCCCAGCCCGGGACCGTGGTGGTGGACGTGTGCTGCGGCTCGGGGGCGGTGGGCGCCGCGGTCGCGGCGTCCGTCGGCGGGATCGAGCTGCACGCCGTCGACGTCGACGCCGCGGCCGTGCACTGCGCACTCAGGAACGTGGCCGCGGCCGGGGGCCGGGTGTACCAGGGGGACCTCGATGCCCCGCTGCCCCGCGCCCTGCTCGGCGGCGTCGGCGTGCTGATGGCCAACGCGCCCTACGTGCCCACCGGGGAGCTGGGCACGATGCCTCCGGAGGCGCGCCTCCACGAGCCGGTGGCGGCCCTGGACGGGGGCGCGGACGGCCTCGACGTCCAGCGCCGGGTGGTCGCCGCAGCACGCAGGTGGCTGGCACCGGACGGGAGCCTGCTCCTCGAGACCAGCAGGCGCCAGGCCGCGCAGACCGCCGCGGCGGTCGCCGCCGCGGGCCTGGTCCCCCGGGTCAGCCGCTCCGACGAGCTCGACGCGACCGTCGTCGTCGGGCGCCGGCCCTGACGGGCGGGACGCGACTCGGGTCTCCGCACGGCCGCACGCGGCGCGACAGCCGCCCGGGCAGCTCCTTGATCCGCCACGGGCTCAGCGCTGCGGCTCAGCACCCCCGCGGGCTCAGCTCCTCTTCACCACCCCGCGGGCTCAGCGCCGCGGCTCCTCGCGGCCCACCTGCTCCGCGGCGTCCGCCTCGTCCTTGGTGCGGTGGACGGCGCCGTCGGGGTGCTCCGGCGGGCCGTAGATCGTGTAGAGCACCAGCCGGTTCGGGCCCACGTTGACGAAGTTGTGGCGCGTGCCGGCCGGGACGGCGACGATGTCCCCCGCGGCGACGAACCGCTCCTCGTCCTCGACGACGGCCTTGCCGGAACCGGAGACGAAGCTGAGGATCTGGTCGGTCTCCCAGTGCGTCTCCTCGCCGGTCTCGCTCCCGGGCGGGAGCGTCATGACGACGAGCTGGCTGTGCTCGCCCGTCCAGAGCACGCGGCGGAACTCCGCGCCATGCTCGGGCTCGCCCTCGCGCGACCAGAGTCGAACGGTCATCGGCCTTCCCTCCCGTCTCGGCCCGCAGCTCGGGCGCCTGGCCCTAGCCTCCCGCAGGCGGCGCTGCCGCGCAGGGCGATCGGGTGTCGCGCCACGGCGGCGGCGGAGAGTCGGGGTGCGCGCCACGGTGGCGACGAATGTGGCGATCTTGCGGTTATGCCGCACGTCAGAGCGACCAGAACGTCACACTCGCCGCTGCTGGCCAGAGCCCGCGGGCCGACGGCGGATGCGCGCGCCGCTGCCAGCGGGATGCGCGGCGACGCCGGCGCGCCCCTGGCGACGCCTTCGCCCGGCACGACGAAGCCCCCGAACCGAGGGTTCGGGGGCTTCCAGCGAGCGGATGACGGGACTCGAACCCGCGACCCTCACCTTGGCAAGGTGATGCTCTACCAACTGAGCCACATCCGCGTGCCGGGGCTCGATCCCCGGAGCGCTCCAAGACTGTAACTCACGTCCGGGCGCCCTCCGGGCAAGGCGGGGCCCCGTGTGCGGCACCTCACGGCTCCCGGCGCCGAGCAGAGCGGCACACAGGAGTTCTTCTCTGCCCGACGATCTCGCCGGCGGCCGGACCGGCGCCCGATCGGCTCGCCGGCGCGCTGCGCCGCGCCCTTCAGCGGTAGGCGTCCACCAGCCGGCGGGCCACGTCGGCGGAGTTCACCAGCGGGTGCATGGCGAAGGCGAGCCACGCCGTCTCACGGGACCCGGTCCGCGCGGCCTCGATGACCAGTCGCTCGGACGCCTTGACCGCCGCCACGCGCGCCAGCATCGCCGGGGCGAGCGGGGTGCGGACCGGCAGCGGGTGCACGCCCGCGCCGTCCACCCGCACCGGGACCTCGACCACCGCGTCCGCCGGCAGCCCGGGCAGGAGGGGCGCACCGTCGTCGCCGGTGTTGGCGACGTCGAGGATCATGCGGTGCTCCTCCCCGCCGACGAGGGCGGCCATGAGGTCGACGGCGACCTCGTGGTAGCCGCCGCCGAGGTCTTCTGCCTCGCGGTCGCCCGCCGCGGCCGTCTCCCGCTCGGTGGCCATGTACGTCGCCTCCCGCTCGGCGAGGGTCTCGTGCCACAGCGTCAGCGCGCGGCCGGGCTCGGCGGCGGCCCGCGCGTAGAAGGCGCCCTGCTGACGGGCGAGGAACTCGCCCCGGGTGCGGCGCTGGGCGGCGATGGCCGCCACGGCCTCGCGGGCGAAGTCGTAGTAGTACAGGTACTCGTTGGGCAGCGCCCGCAGGGCCCGCACCCAGTCCGCCCCCATGAGGCGGACCTCCTCGAGGCCACCGAGCGCGGCGTCGTCGGCCAGCAGCCCGGGCAGCAGCTCGCGGCCGCCCGCGCGCAGCCCCCGCAGCCAGCCCAGATGGTTCAGGCCGCCGTAGTCCACCTCCGCCTCGCCCCTGTCGAAGGCGCGCGGGTCCAGCCCGCAGGCGCGCAGCGCCCGGCGCACCAGCGCGATCGGGGTGTCGCAGATGCCGACGACGCGCCCGCCCAGGTGGGTGCGCATCGCCTCGGTGACGATCGAGGCCGGGTTGGTGAAGCTGATCGTCCACGCCTGCGGCGCCAGCGCGGCGATGCGCCGCGCCACCTCGTCGACGACCGGCACCGTGCGGAGCGCGTACGCGAGCCCCCCGGCGCCCACCGTCTCCTGCCCCAGCACGCCCAGGTCCAGGGCGGCCCGCTCGTCGTGGGTGCGCCCGGCGGTGCCGCCCACCCGGATGGCGGAGAACACGACGTCCGCCCCGGCGACGGCGTCGTCGAGGTCCGTCGTCGTGCGCACCGCCGGTCCGCTCGTGCCGGCCCCGAGCTGGCCCAGCACGTTGCCCATCACCCGCGGGCGGGCGGGGTCGTCGTCGAGCAGCACCACCTCGTCCACGTCCACGCGCCCGCGCCCGCCCGCCACCGCCTGGTACACCAGCGGCACGCGGAACCCGCCGCCGCCGAGGATCGTGAGCTTCACCGGCCCACCGTAATGGCAGGATCGTGCCCATCATGAGCGCCGACCCCGCCGACGCCCTGGACGTCCTCGTCTCCGGCCCGGTCTTCCTGGACCTGATCTTCACCGGCCTGCCCTCCGCCCCCCGCGCCGGCACCGAGGTGTGGGCCTCCGGCATGGGCTCGGCCCCGGGCGGCATCGCCAACCTCGCCATCGCCTCCGCCCGGCTCGGCCTGCGCACCGGCCTGGCGGCCGCGTTCGGCGACGACGCCTACGCCGACTGGCTGTGGGCGGTGCTCGGCGAGCAGGAGGGCGTGAACCTGTCGGCCTCGCGCCGCTACCGGCACTGGCACACCTCGGTGACCGTGTCCATGGCGTCCGGCGGGGACCGCGCCATGGTGACCCACGGCCACCCCGACCCCGAGCCGGCCACCGACCTGGTGGCCGCCGCGCCGCCGGCCGGCGCCGTCGTCGCCGAGCTCACCCAGACGGCCACCGGCGCGGAGCCGTGGTGGCGCTCGGCCGCCGACACCGGCACCCTCGTCTTCGCCGACGCCGCCTGGGACCCCTCCGAGGCGTGGGACGCCGCCGACCTGCGGCGCCTGGACGGCTGCTACGCTTTCAGCCCCAACGCCGTGGAGGCCATGGCGTACACCCGCACCGCCACCCCGCCCGAGGCGGCGCGCGCCCTGGCCGAGCACGTGCCTCTCGTGGTCGTCACCCTGGGCGCGGAGGGCGCGCTCGCCGTCGACGCCGCCACCGGCCAGGAGGCGCGGGTGGAGCCGCTGCGGGTGGACGCGCTGGACGCCACCGGCGCCGGGGACGTCTTCGCCGCCGCCCTGGTGACCGGGACGCTGAGCGGGTGGGGCCTGGAGCAGCGGCTGCGCTTCGCCGTACTCTGCTCGGGGCTGGCGGTCCAGCACTTCGGCGGCTCCCTCGCCGCCCCCGGGTGGGGCGACATCGCCGACTGGTGGGACGCGACGGTGGGCGCGGCCCGCACCGGGGACCGCGCCGCCCGCGCGACGGCGGACCGCTACGAGTTCCTCGCCGACGTGCTGCCCGGGCACGCGCTGGCGCGGGTGCGCCGGGCCGAGGCGACCATGGCCCGCCGCTCCGACGCCCAGCCCACCACGCCCACGCCGGCGGACCCGGTCCCCGTGCGGCTGCGCGCGGAGTGAGCGGGCGCCCGAAGGGCTGCCCCTCGCGGCCACCCGGGCCCAGAATGTGCGGATGGACACCTCCCGCTACCGCCTGGACGGCCACGACGTCCTCGAGCACCGTCTCGCCGTCCCGCTCGACCACGCCGACCCCGGCGGGGAGACCATACAGCTGTTCGCGCGGGAGATCGTTCGCGACGGCAACGCCGGCAAGCCGTACCTGGTGTGGTTCCAGGGCGGCCCGGGCGGGCGGGGCGACCGGCCGGCGCAGCTGACCGGGTGGGTCCACCGCGCCCTGCGGGATTACCGGGTGGTCCTGCTGGACCAGCGCGGCACGGGGAACTCCTCCCCCGCCGACGCGCTGACCGTCACCGCCCGCGGCGACGCCGCCGCCCAGGCGGCGTACCTGGCGCACTTCCGCGCGAACGCGATCGTGGCCGACGCCGAGCTGCTGCGCGCGGAGCTCACGGGCGGGGAGCCGTGGGCGGCGCTGGGTCAGTCCTATGGCGGCTTCGTGATCACCGCCTACCTCTCGGCCGCCCCGCAGGGCCTGCGCGAGGCCCTCATCACCGCGGGGCTGCCGGGGCTGAGCACCCCCGCCGAGCAGGTCTATCGGCTCACCTACGCCAAGACCGCCCGCCGCAACGCCCAGTACTTCGCCCGCTACCCCGACGACCAGCGACGCCTGCGCGAGGTGGCGCAGCACCTCGCCGGCACCGAGGAGCTGCTGCCCAGCGGGGAGCGGCTCTCCCCGCGCCGGCTGCGGCAGGTGGGCATCCAGCTCGGCGCCGACCGGGGCTTCGACGCGCTGCACTACCTCCTGGAGGAGCCGTTCGTCACCGTGAACGGCACCCGGCGGCTGACCCGGGCCTTCCTCGCCGACGCCGGCGCGATCCTGAGCTACGCCGGACGGGAGCTGTACGCGGTGCTGCACGAGACGATCTACGCCCAGCGGCAGGCCACGCACTGGGCGGCCCAGCGGGTGCGCAGCGAGTTCGCCACGCTGGCCGAGGACGCCGACCCCGCCTGGCCGGCGACCCCGTACTACCTCACCGGCGAGCACATCTACCCCTGGCAGCTGCGTGAGGACCCGGCGCTGGCGCCCCTGGCCGACGCCGCCGACCTGCTCGCCGCCAAGGAGGACTTCCCCGCCCTGTACGACGCGCGGGCGCTCGCCCACAACGAGGTCCCGGTGGCGGCCGCGATCTACGTCGACGACATGTTCGTGCCGTTCGAGCTGTCCATGGAGACGGCGCGATCCATCCGCGGCCTGCGCCCGTGGATCACGAACGACTACCAGCACGACGGCATCCGCACCGACGGCGAGCACATCCTCGACAGGCTCATCGCCCTGGCGCGGCGCTGACGGCCCGGCGGCCACGGCGCCGGGCGGTGAGGGCGGTCACTGCCGCCGTCGTGGAAGAATCAGCCACCATGAGCGAAGCACCCCTGACCGGAACCGTCCCCGAGGCCGAGACCCTTCCCGCGCCGTCGGTACCGGACAAGGTGAGCCTCGACGGCCTCGAGGACCGGTGGAACGGCACCTGGACCGAGGCGGGCACGTACGCCTTCGACCGCACCGCCACGCGCGAGCAGGTGTACTCCATCGACACGCCGCCGCCCACCGTCTCGGGCTCGCTGCACGTCGGTCACGTCTTCAGCTACACCCACACCGACGTCGTCGCCCGTTACCAGCGCATGCGGGGCAAGGCCGTCTTCTACCCGATGGGCTGGGACGACAACGGCCTGCCCACCGAGCGGCGGGTGCAGAACTACTTCGGGGTGCGCTGCGACCCGTCGCTGCCTTACGACCCCGACTTCACCCCGCCGCACGTCGGCGGCGAGGGCAAGTCCATCAAGGCCGCGGACCAGGTGCCGATCAGCCGGCGCAACTTCGTCGAGCTCTGCGGGCGCCTCACCGCCGAGGACGAGCAGCAGTTCGAGGCGCTGTGGCGCCACCTCGGCCTGTCGGTGGACTGGCAGCAGCACTACCAGACCATCGGGCGCGACTCCCGGCTCGTGGCCCAGGCCGCGTTCCTGCGCAACCTGGCCCGCGGTGAGGCCTACCAGGCCGCCGCGCCGGGCCTGTGGGACGTCACCTTCCAGACGGCGGTCGCCCAGGCCGAGCTCGAGGCCCGCGACTACCCGGGCTTCTACCACAAGGTCGCCTTCCATCTGACCGAGCCCGGCCCGGACGGTTCCGATGCCGTCTACATCGAGACCACCCGCCCCGAGCTGCTGCCCGCCTGCGTGGCGCTGATCGCCCATCCCGACGACGAGCGCTACCGGGACCTGTTCGGCACCACGGTCACCTCGCCCGTCTTCGGCGTCGAGCTGCCCGTCCTGGCGCACCCGGCCGCGGAGATGGACAAGGGCGCCGGCATCGCCATGTGCTGCACCTTCGGTGACCTCACCGACGTGCAGTGGTGGCGCGAGCTCGACCTGCCCACCCGCTCCGTGCTGGGCCGCGACGGCCGCATCGTGCGCGAGACCCCCGAGTGGCTGGCCTCCGACGCCGGCCGCGCGACCTACGAGGAGATGGCCGGCAAGACCACCTTCTCGGCCCGCAACGTCGTGGTGGACGCGCTGCGCGCCTCCGGCGACCTCGACGGCGAGCCGGTGCCGACCCAGCGCAAGACGAGCTTCTTCGAGAAGGGCGACAAGCCGCTGGAGATCGTCACCTCGCGCCAGTGGTACATCCGCAACGGCGGCCGGCCCCACACCGAGGCCAACGGCAGGGACCTGCGCGAGAACCTCCTCGCCCGCGGCCGCGAGCTGGAGTTCCACCCGGACTTCATGCGCGTGCGGTACGAGAACTGGGTCAACGGCCTCAACAGCGACTGGCTCATCTCCCGCCAGCGCTTCTTCGGTGTGCCGATCCCCGTGTGGTACGCCGTGCGCGAGGACGGCGAGGTCGACCACGGCGCCGTCCTCGCCCCGGACGAGGCGCAGCTGCCGGTGGACCCGAGCATCGACGTCCCGCCGGGCTACACCGAGGACCAGCGCGGCCAGGCCGGCGGCTTCGTCGGCGAGGTGGACATCATGGACACCTGGGCGACGTCCTCGCTCAGCCCGCAGATCGCCGGCGGCTGGCTGCGCGACGCCGACCTCTTCGAGCGGGTCTACCCCATGGACCTGCGCCCCCAGGGCCAGGACATCATCCGCACCTGGCTGTTCTCCACGGTGGTGCGCGCGCACCTGGAGTTCGGCGCGCTGCCCTGGAAGCACGCCGCGATCAGCGGCTGGATCCTCGACCCCGACCGCAAGAAGATGTCCAAGTCCAAGGGCAACGTGGTCACGCCCATGGGCCTGCTGGAGGAGCACGGGTCCGACGCGGTGCGCTACTGGGCCGCCTCGGCGCGCCTGGGCACGGACGCGGCGTTCGAGGTCGGGCAGATGAAGATCGGCCGCCGCCTGGCGATCAAGGTCCTCAACGCCTCGAAGTTCGCCCTGACGATGGGCGGCGACGCCCCGCTCGTGCTCGACCCGGCAGCGGTCACCGTGCCGATCGACCGCGCCATGCTCGCCGGGCTGGCCGAGGTCGTGGAGACCGCCACCGCCGCCTTCGAGGCCTACGACCACACCCGCGCCCTGGAGGTCTCCGAGACCTACTTCTGGACCTTCTGCGACGACTACCTCGAGCTGGTCAAGGACCGCGCCTACAACCGTGACGGCGTCCTGCCCGCGGCGGAGGCGGCCTCCGCGCGCGCCGCGCTGGCGATCGCGGTGGACACGTTCCTGCGCCTGTTCGCCCCCGTGCTGCCCTTCGCCACCGAGGAGGTGTGGAGCTGGTACCGCACCGGCTCGGTGCACCGGGCCTCCTGGCCGGAGGCGGCGCCGCTGCGCGCCGCGGCGGCCGACGGCGACGCCGAGCTGATCCGCGCCACCGGCCAGGCGCTGGCGGCGCTGCGCAAGGTCAAGTCCGAGGCAAAGGTCTCCCAGCGGACCACCTTCGCCCGCGTCCGTCTCGAGCTGCCGGCCGACGCCGTGCCGTTCGTCCAGCAGGCGCTGGGCGACCTGCGCGCAGCGGGCCGGGTGCGCGGGGACCTGGAGATCGTCGGCGCGAGCGGTGCCGAGCAGGCCTCGGTGACCGAGCACGAGCTCGACGAGCCCGAGCCGCGCCGCTAGGGGCACCGCGGCGGGCCCGGCCCGCCGCACCGGGACATCCCGCCACCGGCGGGCGAGCGGGCCGCGCCGTGCGGCCGGAAGGGAAGATGGATGGCTGACACGCCAGCGACGCAGGAGCGCGAGGCGCTGCGGGAGGCGAGCACCCCCGCGGTGGGCCGGGTGACGCCGGAGATGTCGATCCCCGGCATCCTGCGTGACCGGGTGGCCCGGGAGCCGGAGGGCACCATCTTCGAGCGGCAGACGGCGCTGGGCTCCGGCTTCGTGCCGGTGACCACGCGCGTCTTCGCCGACGAGGTCCTCGCCGCCGCCAAGGGGCTGCTGGCCCTGGGCGTCCAGCCGGGCGACCGCGTGGCGATCATGAGCCAGACCAGCTACGAGTGGTCCGTCCTGGACTTCGCGGCCTGGTCCGCCGGCGCCGTCCCGGTGTCCATCTACGAGACCTCCTCCGCCTCCCAGGTGGAGTGGATCGTCTCCGACTCCGCGGTGAGGGTGGTCTTCGCCGAGACCCGGGCGCAGGCCGCGCTGGCCGAGCAGCTCATCGGGAAGGTGCCCGGCCTCGAGCACGTCCTCGTCATCTTCGAGGACGCGCTGACCCGGCTCGCCGCCCTGGGGGCGGACCGGCCCGACGAGGAGGTCGCCGCCCGCACCGCCGCCCTGGGCACGGACTCCCTCGCGACGATCATCTACACCTCCGGCACCACCGGCCGGCCCAAGGGCGTCGAGCTGACCCACGGGAACTTCATCTCGCTCGTGGTCAACGGCTCCGACGACCCCAACTTCAGCGACGTCGTGCGCGGCGGCAACAAGCGCACGCTGCTGTTCATGCCGCTGGCGCACGTCTTCGCCCGCTTCGTCGAGGTGCTGTGCGTGTACTCGGGCGCCGTGATGGGCCACGTGCCCAACGCCAAGAACCTCGTCGCGGACCTGGGCGCCTTCAAGCCCACCTTCCTGCTCGCCGTCCCGCGCGTGTTCGAGAAGGTCTACAACGCCGCCGACGCGAAGGCCGGCTCCGGCACCAAGCAGCGCATCTTCCGCTGGGGCGCCAAGGTCGCCATCGCCTACTCCCGCGCCCTCGACACCCCGGGTGGCCCCTCGGCCGCCCTGAAGGCGCAGCACGCCGTGGCCGCGAAGCTCGTCTACGCCAAGATCCTGGCCGCCATGGGCGGGGAGCTTGACTACGCCATCTCCGGCGGCGGCCCCCTCGGCGAGCGACTTGGGCACTTCTTCCGCGGCATCGGCGTCGTCGTCCTCGAGGGCTACGGCCTCACCGAGGTGGGCGCGCCCACCACCGTCAACCGGCCCGGCCTGGTGAAGATCGGCACCGTCGGCCCGCCCTACCCCGGCACCTCGGTGCGCGTGGACGACGACGGGCAGGTGCTCGTGAAGGGCGCGAACGTGTTCCGGGCGTACCACAACAACCCCGAGGCCACGGCCGAGGCGTTCGACGAGGACGGCTGGTTCATCACCGGTGACCTCGGCGCCCTGGACGAGGACGGCTACCTGCGGATCACCGGGCGCAAGAAGGAGATCATCGTGACGGCGGGCGGCAAGAACGTCGCCCCGGCCGTGCTGGAGGACCGCCTGCGCGGGCACCCGCTGGTCTCCCAGGTCGTCGTCGTCGGCGACAACAGGCCGTTCATCGGCGCGCTGGTCACGCTGGACGCCGAGATGCTGCCCGGCTGGCTGAGGAACCACGGCCTGCCCGCCATGACGGTGGAGCAGGCGGCCACCGACGAGCGCGTGCTCGCGGCGCTGGACCGCGCGGTCACCCGCGCGAACGAGGCCGTCTCCCGCGCCGAGTCGATCCGCAAGATCAAGGTGCTCACCACCGACTTCACGCTGGAGAACGACTACCTGACGCCGTCGCAGAAGGTGAAGCGGGCCCTGGTGCTCAAGGACTTCGCCGACGAGATCGAGTCGATCTACAGCTGACCGCCCCGCGATGCGGTCGGTCGTGCCGTGACTGGCCACATCGACCCGTGACCGCTACAGCGGGGAGCTTTCGTCAGGCAGTGCCTGACGAAAGCTCCCCGCTGTCCACCTAGAGCCGGTGGTGGCGGGCCTGACCCGCGCAGGCCGCCCTGGGGGTCGGCCGGGTCAGACGCGCCCCGGCGCCTCCTGCGCCACGCCACCGGTCATCGTGTCCGCGATGTCCTCGTGGTGGCGGATGACCTCCTCCACGATGAACTTGAGAAACTTCTCGGCGAACACCGGGTCGAGCCCGGCCTCCTCGGCGAGCGCCCGCAGCCGCGCCACCTGGCGCTCCTCGCGGCCCGGGTCCGACGGCGGGAGGTTCAGGTGCGCCTTGAGCAGACCGACCTTCTTGGTGCACCGGAAGCGCTCGGCGAGGATGTGGACCAGCGCCGCATCGATGTTGTCGATGGTCGCCCGCGCCTCGCGGAGCTCGTCGGGCACCTCGGCTGGCTCGTTGCTGCGGTGGATCCCCTGTGTCATGCGGCCGATCCTACGTGCGCCGCGCCCCGCGCCCGGGCAGCGATCCGCGAGCCGGCGCCTCAGCCCCCGTAACGCTCCAGCACCAGGTCGACCAGCTCGGGCACCGGCTCCTCCTGCGGCGTCAGAAGTGGATCACTCACGAGGTCCGCGCCACAGGCGGCCGCGAGGTCGGCGAAGTACCCCGGGGCGAGCAGATAGGTCGCCACGACGACCCGGCCGCGCGGGTTGCGTCCGCGCGCGGCGGCGACGGCGTCCGCCAGCGCGGGCTGCACCGCGGAGATGTACCCGCACGTGACGGGGCGGGCGAGCACGTCGGCGAGCATCGAGCCCATGACCTCGCAGTCGGCCACGGCGCGGGCGTCGGAGGAGCCGGCCGCGGCCAGCACCACGCTGTCCTCCGCGGCGAGCCCGACGGCGTCCAGGCGTCGGGCCAGCTGCCGGGCGAGGCGCACGTCGGGCCCCAGGGCGGGGCGGACCTGAGCGTGGGATGCGGCGCGTGCGGCGCGGGTCAGGTCCACGTGCACGTGGTACCCGGCCGAGAGCAGCAGGGGCACGACCCGCACCGCCCGCTCCCCCAACGCCGCCAGCGACGTCGGGACGTCGGGCTGCTGGACGTCCACGAACGACGGCGCCACGCGTAGGTCCGGGCGGCGGGCCGCCACGGCGTCCACCAGTGCCGCGATCGCGGCCCGGCCGGCGGGCGACGAGGTGCCGTGCGAGCAGGCCAGCAGCGCCGGGCGGCCCGTCCCGGTCGTGCCCCGGGCAGGCGCGGCCACGTCCATGGTGGCGATCACCGGGCGATCCCGACCTCGACGTACCCGTCCACCACCTGCGCCGGGTAGGTGGGCAGATGCAGCTCGGGAGCGCTGTAGCACTCACCCGTGGCGAGGTCGTAGACCTGCTTGTGCAGCGGTGACGCGATGGTGGCGCGCTCCTCCCCGCGCCGGGTCCGCGAGCCGACGATGCCACGCGCCATCACGTGCGCACCTGTCGCCGGGTCACGGTGGCTGACGGCGTACACCTCGTCCCCGGCCACCCTGATCACGGCCACCTGGCGGTCGTCCAGGAGGGCCGCCTCGCCCCAGCCCGCCTCCAGCTCGTCCACCCGGCACACCCGGAACCAGACGGGCTCCCCGGCGGTGCGTGGCCTTTCCAGCAGGCTCTCGGTCATCGTGGCTCCCAGGCTCGGTCGTCTTGCTGCCGCGGTCGACGCTACGAACGCGATGTTTCGCCGCGGGCAGGGCCGCGTTGCCTCTTCGTGAACTTCTCCTCACACCTCTTGCGCCCGATGGTGATGGAGGTGTTACGGCGGCTTTACACGGGGGAGATCGTGGCGAAACGGGGCCTCCGTACGGTCGGTGCCTCCTGACCGACCCAGGAGGACCGGGCACATGACCGAGCAGACCCCCCATCGTCACGTCGTCGTCGTCGGCGGCGGCCCCGCAGCACATCGCTTCGTCGAGGCGATGTGCGCCCGTGACGTCACCGGCACCCGCGTGACGGTCCTTGCCGAGGAGCCGCACCTGCCCTACGACCGCGTGGCCCTGAGCAAGGCGCTGACCGGGGAGGTGGACCTCACCCTCGGCGACCCCGCCCTGTGGCGCCACCCCGCCGTCGAGCTGCGCACCGGCGAGCCCGCCACCGGGATCGACCCGGCCGCCAAGGTCGTGCGCACCGCCGCCACCGAGCTCCCCTACGACGACGTCGTCCTCGCGACCGGCTCGAACCCGGCGCGCCTGAGCATCCCCGGTGCCGAGGCCACCCACGTCTACCGCACGCTCGAGGACGTGGAGACCCTCCGGTCCGAGGTGCGCCGCCTCACGGCCGAGCTGGGCCGCCGACCACGCGCCGTCGTCGTCGGTGGCGGCCTGCTCGGCCTCGAGGCCGCCGGGGGCATGCAGGACCTTGGCGCCGAGGCCACCGTGGTCAACGTGGCCGGCTGGCTCATGAACGCCCAGCTCGACGAGGGCGCCGGCCAGGCGCTGGGGCGCCTCATCACTGCCACCGGCATCGAGGTGCGGTGCGGGGTGCTGCCCGCCGCCGTCGCGCTCGACGACCTCGGCGCGGTCACCGCGCTGGAGCTGAAGGACGCCGGGCCGATCCCCGCCGACCTCGTCGTCGTCGCGATCGGCGTGCGCCCGCGCGACGGCCTCGCCCGTGAGGCGGGCCTAGAGCTCGGTCCCCGCGGCGGCGCGGTCATCGACGCCAGGTGCGCCACGTCCGCCCCGGGCGTGTGGGCGATCGGGGAGGTCGCCGCCTTCGAGGGCCGCTGCGTCGGTCTGGTGGCCCCGGCCAACGCGATGGCGGAGGTGTGCGCGGAGAACATCCATGGCGGAGCGGCGACCTTCCCCGGCTTCGACACCGCCACGAAGCTCAAGCTCTCCGGCGTGGACGTCGCCAGCTTCGGCGACGCCTTCGCCGCCACCGACGGTGCCCTGGAGGTGGTCTACGCCGATCCGGCGCGCGGGATGTACCAGAAGATCGTCGTCACAGACGACGCCAAGACGCTCCTCGGCGGCATCTTCGTCGGCGACGCCACGCCGTACACCTCGCTGCGGCCGCTGCTCGGCCGCGAGCTCGGCGCCGAGCCCGGCGCCTTCCTCTCGGCCGCCGGCGGCGGCGACGCCCCCGACACCGAGCTGCCCGACGACGCGACCCTGTGCTCCTGCAACAACGTGCCCGTGGGCCGGGTCCGGGCCGCCGTCCGAGGTGACCACGGCGCCGAGCCGTGCCACGACCTCGGCGGGCTGAAGGCCTGCACCCGGGCAGGCACCCAGTGCGGCAGCTGCCTGCCCATGCTCAAGAAGACCCTGGACCGCGAGCTGACGAAGGCGGGCGTCACCGTCTCGAAGGCCATGTGCGAGCACTTCGGCGTCTCCCGCGCCGAGCTCTTCGAGGCGGTGCAGGCGCTGGGGCTGACCTCCTTCGAGCAGATTCTCGCCCGCCTCGGCACCGGCCGTGGCTGTGACGTCTGCAAGCCGGCGGTCGCCTCGATCCTCGCCTCCACCCGGCACGAGTACGTGCTCGACGGCGGGCGCGGTGGCCTGCAGGACACCAACGACCGGGCACTGGCGAACATGCAGAAGGACGGCACCTACTCCGTCGTCCCCCGCATCCCCGGCGGTGAGATCACCCCGGCCAAGCTCGCCGTCATCGCGCGCGTGGCCGAGAAGTACGGCCTGTACACCAAGATCACCGGGGCGCTGCGCATCGACATGTTCGGCGCCCGGCTCGAGCAGCTCCCCGACATCTGGAAGGAGCTGGTCGAGGCCGGCTTCGAGTCCGGGCACGCCTACGGCAAGGCGCTGCGCAACGTGAAGTCCTGCGTGGGGTCCACGTGGTGCCGCTTCGGGGTGCAGGACTCCGTCGCCATGGCCGTCCAGCTCGAGCTGCGCTACCGCGGCCTGCGTTCGCCCCACAAGCTCAAGATGGGGGTCTCCGGCTGCGCGCGCGAGTGCGCCGAGGCGCGCGGCAAGGACGTCGGCGTCATCGCCACCGCAGACGGATGGAACCTCTACGTGGGGGGCAACGGCGGCGCCGCGCCCGCCCATGCCCAGCTGCTCGCGAAGGACCTGGACGACGAGACGCTCATCCGCTACATCGACCGGTACCTCATGTACTACATCCGCACCGCCGACCGGCTGCAGCGCACCGCCCGGTGGATGGAGGACCTCGACGGCGGCATCGACCACGTCCACCAGGTGGTGGTCGAGGACTCGCTCGGCATCGGCGCGGACCTCGAGGCCGCCATGGCGCGGCACGTCGAGGGCTACGCCGACGAGTGGGCCGCCACGCTGCAGGACCCGGACCGGTTGCGCCGCTTCCGCTCCTTCGTCAACGCCCCCACCGAGCCCGACGACTCCACCGCCTACGTCCTGGACCGCGGCCAGCGCCGCCCGGCGACCGCCGCCGAGCGGGCCGGCGAGCTCGCCGACGGCATCACCTGGGCCGACGTGCCCGCGCCCGAGCCGGTCCTGGTGGCCGGCACCAGCATCCCGGTCCGCCAGGCCGAGCAGGAGGCCCGCGCATGATCCTCGACACCGATCTCACCGGCCGCACCGTCCTGGTCCTGGGCGCGGCGCACGCCGCGCGCCGCGCGCTGCGCCGCTACGCCCACGCCGCCGCCAGCGTGCGGACCCTGACCGCGCCCGGTCAGGTCGCCGCGGCGGACCTGACCGGGATCGACCTCGTGGCCGCCGTGGCCGACGGCGACCCGGGCTGGGCGCCGGTCCTCGACGGGCTGCGCTCCCGGTTCCTCGTCGTCACCGAGCCCGCGGCCGCACCCGGCGGCCAGATCATCCTGATCGGCGGCGGGCCCGGGATCGAGGACCTCCTCACCCTCGCGGCGCGCAAGGCGCTGCGCGAGGCGGACGTGGTCCTCTACGACCGCCTCGGCCCGTGCGAGAACCTGGCCGAGCTGACCCACGGCGCCGAGCTGGTCGACGTGGGCAAGCGGCCGGGCCACCACGCCGTCCCCCAGCGCGACATCGAGGCGCTCATGGTCGACCACGCGCGTGCCGGCAAGACCGTGGTCCGGCTCAAGGGCGGGGACCCCTACGTCTTCGGGCGTGGACGCGAGGAGGTCGCCGCGGCGGTCGCCGCCGGCATCCCGGTCAGCGTCGTCCCCGGCGTCACCAGCGCCGTGTCGGTCCCGGCGGCCGCGGACATCCCGGTGACGCACCGGGAGGTCAGCCACCTGTTCACCGTCGTCTCCGGGCACGCCCCGCTGACAGAGGCGGAGCACGAGCACCTCGCCGGGCTCGGCGGCACCATCGTGGTCCTCATGGGGATGGGCACCCTGCACCAGCTCCTGGCCGGGCTGCGGCGCGCCGGGCTCGCCCCCGGCACACCGGTCGCCGTCGTGGAGCGGGGCTACCGGCTGGACCAGGCCACCACGTACTCCACGGTCGGCGAGGCCGCCTCGCGGGGCACGCTCGCGCGTTGCACCAACCCCGCCGTCGTCGTCATCGGCGAGGTGGTGCGCCTGGGGCGCGACTGCCCTGCCGGGATCGCCGCCGGCGTGGAGGCCCTCACCGGGGCGGTGGCATGACCACCACGGCGGAGGAGGCGGTCGCCTTCAGCGCCGACCAGCTCAGGGGTTTTCGCATCGGGGTGACCTCCGACCGGCGCGCCGAGGACCTCATCGCCGCGCTCGAGCGCCGCGGCGCCCAGGTGCTCCACGCCCCGGCCCTGCGCATCGCCCCGGTGGCGGAGGACGTCCAGCTCATCGCCGACACCCGCGCGATCGTGGCGGCCGGGCCGGACATCACCGTGGTGACCACCGCCTACGGGATGCGCCGGTGGACGGAGGGCGCCGACGCGGCGGGCCTGGGCGAGGAGCTCATGGACGTCCTCGCCGCCTCGCGGATCTTCGTGCGCGGTCCCAAGGCCCGCGGCGCCGTCCGCGCCGCCGGCCTGGACGACACCGGCATCGCCGAGGACGAGCGCACCTCCTCCGTCGTGGACATGCTCGTCGCGGAGGGGGTGGCCGGCCGCACCGTAGCCGTGCAGCTCCACGGCTACACCGACGGCCACCAGCTCGAGCGCCTGCGGGAGGCGAGTGCCACGGTGCTGACCGTCGAGCCCTACCGCTGGGTCAGGCCAGACGGGATCGACCGCCTGCCCCGGCTCATCGAGGCCGCCGCGGCCCGCAACCTGGACGTGGTCACGTTCACCTCCGCCCCGGCCGTCGACGCCTTCCTCTCCGCGGCGGCACGGGCCGGGCTCCTGGACGAGCTGCTCGACACCCTCCGCACCGACGTCGTCGCCGCCGCCGTCGGCCCGGTGACGGCCGCCCCTCTCCAGGCCGCCGGCGTCGTGCCGATCCTCCCGGAGCGCTACCGCATGGGCGCCCTGGTCAGGCTCGTCTGCGAGCATCTGGCGCTGCACAAGGTCGAGGAGATCCCCACGCGGCTGGGCACCGTGGAGCTGCGCGGCCGCTCGGTCGTCCTCGCCGGGAAGGTGGGCTCCCTCGCCCCGGCGCCCCTGGCGATCTTCCGGGCGCTGGTGGCGGCCCGGGGCGGCATCCTCAGCCGCGGGCAGCTGGTCGACCACCTGCCCGAGGCGGCGAACGAGCACGCCCTCGACATGGCCATGAGCCGGCTTCGCCAGTCCCTGCCCGACCCAAGGCTCGTCGCCACCGTCGTCAAGCGCGGCTACCGGCTCGAGGTCTGACCACGCGACCACCGGCCCGAGGCCCGCGCGCATCCTCCCACCTCACCGGCCCTCGCGGAGGGCGTGAGGGAACGGTGACCGAGTCTTAACTGCCCGGCGGCTGAGCCGAAACACCCGGTCCCTAGCGTGGCCGTCACCATCCCCACCCGCATCGGAGGTTCCCGTGACCATGGACCCAACCCACCGCGCCGGCGTCGACGTCGCCGAGCCGGCCGCCGCGCCCGCCAGCCCCGGCACCGAGCCCGGGCTGCACATGCGGCCCGGCCGCTGGCTCGACGGGTGGGACCCCGAGAACGAGGCGTTCTGGGCCGCTCGGGGCCGCGCCATCGCCGGGACGAACCTGCGCTGGTCGGTGTTCTGCGAGTTCCTGGGCTTCGTCGTGTGGCAGCTGTGGTCCATCGTCGCCGTCCAGCTGCCCGCCGCCGGGTTCGACCTGACCTCCTCCCAGGTCTTCTGGCTCATCTCGATGCCGAGCCTGGTGGGGGCCACGCTGCGTGTCCCGTACACCTTCATGGTCCCGCTCCTCGGCGGGCGCAACTGGACCGTCGTATCCGCCCTCCTCCTGCTCGCGCCGACGATCGGCCTGGCGGTGGCCGTCTCGGACCAGACCACCTCCTTCACCACCCTGCTGGTGCTCGCGGGCCTCGCCGGCTTCGGCGGCGGCAACTTCGCCAGCTCGATGGCGAACATCACCTACTTCTACCCGGCGCGGGAGAAGGGCTGGGCCCTGGGCCTGAACGCCGCGGGGGGCAACCTCGGCGCGGCCGTGGCCCAGCTCGTGGTGCCCGTGGTCATCAGCCTCGGCGCGGCCGCCACGCTGCGGCTGCCGCTCGCAGGGCTGGTCTGGGTGCCGTTGATCCTCCTGGCGGCCTGGGGCGCGCGCCGGTACATGCACAACCTCACCCACGCTCGCGGCGACCTGGCCGGCTCCCTCGCCGCCCTGCGCGAGCCGCACCTGTGGGTGATGGCCTTCCTCTACATCGGCACCTTCGGATCCTTCATCGGCTTCTCCGGGGTCTTCCCCAAGCTCATCAACGACGTCTTCCCCGGGTTCTCCTCCTTCGCCGTGGGCGGCGCCGCCGTGTCGCTGACGTTCCTCGGCCCCCTGGTGGGGTCTCTCACGCGCCCGTACGGCGGGAGGCTGGCCGACCGCTTCGGCGGGGCGCGCATGACCGTGACCGCCTTCGCCGCGATGGCCCTCATCGCCCTGGCGGTCGTGCTCACGCTGCCGCTGGCGAACTTCTGGCTCTTCCTCGTGCTCTTCCTCGCCCTGTTCACCGCCAGCGGGTTCGGCAACGGCGCTACCTACAAGATGATCCCGACGATCTTCGCGGTCCGCGGCCGGGCCGGCACCGGCTCTGTCGGCGGCGAGCGCAAGGCCTCCGCCGCCCTCGGGCTCATCTCTGCCATCGGCGCCTACGGCGGCTTCGTCATCCCCCAGGTGCTCAACGCGTCGGCCGCCACCACCGGCAGCTACGACGCCGCGTTCTACGGCTTCGTCACGGCCTACGCGCTCATGCTGGGCGTCACCTGGCTGTGCTACCTGCGGCGCTCCTCCGTCTTCGCCAGGGCCGGGGTGTGACCGTGGGCACCGCCACGCACTGCCCGTACTGCGCCCTGCAGTGCGCGATGACCCTCGGGCCCGGGCCGGGCACCCCGGATGTCACCGGCCGGGACTTCCCCACCAACCGGGGCGGACTGTGCCGCAAGGGCTGGACGTCGACATCGCTGCTGGGCTCCCCCGAGCGCCTCACGTCCCCGCTGCTGCGCGGCGTGGACGGCGAGCTGCACCCCATCGGGTGGGAGGAGGCCCTGGACCGGGCGGTGCAGGCGGTGCGCGAGACCCGGGCACGCCACGGGGCCGACGCCGTGGGGGTCTTCGGCAGCGGCGGGCTGACGAACGAGAAGGCCTACCAGCTCGGCAAGTTCGCCCGGGTCGCGCTGGGTACCTCGCGGATCGACTACAACGGCCGCTTCTGCATGTCCTCGGCGGCGGCGGCCGCCAGCCGCAGCCTCGGCATCGACCGCGGCCTGCCGTTCCCGGTGGCCGACCTCGACGACGCCCACACCGTCATGCTGCTCGGCTCCAACGTCGCCGAGACCATGCCGCCCTTCGTCCAGCACCTCGCCGGCGTCCGGTCCAACGGCGGCCTCCTCGTCGTCGACCCGCGCCGCTCCGCCACCGCCGAGCTCACCGCGGACGGCGCCGGCCTGCACCTCCAGCCGACCCCGGGCACGGACCTCGCCCTGCTCCTCGGACTGTGCCACGTCGTGGTCCACGAGGGCCTGGTCGACACCCGCTTCGTCGAGACGCGCACCACCGGCTACCCGGCGCTCGTGCGCAGCATCGGCGCCTGGTGGCCCCAGCGGGTGCAGGCCGTCACCGGCGTCCCGGCGCACCTGCTGCGGGCGACCGCGCACCGGCTCGCCGCCGGCGCCGCGCGCGCCCGCTCGGGCCGGGCGGGTGGGACGTACATCCTGACCGGCCGCGGGGTCGAGCAGCACGTCGACGGCACCGACACCGCGACCGCGGCCGTCAACCTCGCGCTCCTCCTCGGCCTGCCGGGCACGGCGCACAGCGGCTACGGCACGCTGACCGGTCAGGGGAACGGTCAGGGCGGCCGCGAGCACGGTCAGAAGGCCGACCAGCTGCCCGGCTACCGCAAGATCACCGACCCCGCGGCGCGCGCCCACGTGGCCGCCGTCTGGGGGGTGCCGGCCGAGTCCCTCCCCGGCCCGGGCCTGCCCGCCGTGGAGATGCTCATGTCCCTGGGCCGGCCGGGGGGCGTGCGGTGCCTGTTCGTCCACGGCTCCAACGTGGCCGTCTCCGCCCCCGACGCCGGCGCGGTCCTCGCAGGCCTGCGCCGCCTGGACTTCCTCGTCGTCGCCGACTTCTTCCTCTCCGAGACGGCGGCCCTGGCCGACCTGGTCCTCCCCGTGGCCCAGTGGGCAGAGGAGGAGGGCACCATGACGAACCTGGAGGGCAGGGTTCTCCGGCGCCGGCGGGCCACCGCCCCGCCGGACGGGGTGCGCAGCGAGCTGTGGCTGCTGGCCGAGCTCGCCCGCCGGCTGGATGCGCCTTCGCGGTTCAGCGCCGATCCCGAGGAGGTCTTCGCCGAGCTCGCTCGCGCCTCCGCCGGCGGCCCGGCGGACTACTCGGGCATCGACTACGGGCTCCTGGACTCCGGCGCCGCGGCGCACTGGCCGTATCCGGCCGGCTCGACCGGCACCCCGCGTCTCTTCCTCGACCGGTTCGGCCACCACGACGGCCGGGCACGGTTCGTGCCCGTCGCCCCCGCCGCGGGGGCCGAGCCGCTGCACCACGACGGGGCCGTCACGCTCCTGACCGGCCGGCTGCTCGAGCACTACCAGTCCGGGGCCCAGACCCGCCGGGTCCCCGAGCTCGCCGCCGCCCAGCCGGAACCGCGGCTGGAGCTGCACCCCACCACGGCGAGGCGGGTGGGCGTCGCGGACGGGCAGTTGGCCCGGGTCGCCAGCGCCCGTGGGGCGGCCATCGCCCGGGTTCGGGTGACCCCGGCCGTCCGGCCCGACACAGCCTTCCTGCCCTTCCACTTCCCCGGCGACGGCAGCGCCAACCTGGTCACCCAGGCCGCGACCGATCCCGTCTCCGGCATGCCGGAGTTCAAGACAAGTGCCGTCTGGATCACTGCCCGCGAGGAGGCCGAGACCGCATGAGCCGCCCCAGCACCCCTGGCACGCCCGAACGCGTGGTCGTCGTCGGCTACGGCCCCGTCGCCGCCCGGCTCGTCGACGAGCTGCTGCCCGCCGTCCGGGAGGGCCGCCTCGAGCTCCTCGTCCTGGGCCAGGAGGACGCCCCGGCGTACAACCGGGTGCTCGTGGCGGACGTCGGCGTCGGCCGCACCACCGCCGACGCCATCGGGCTGTCCGACCCCGCCGAGCTGGCGGCGGAGGGGGTGCAGGTCATGACCGGGACACGGGCGGTGGCGGTGGACCGCGTCAGCCGGCAGGTCGTTCTCGCCGACGGCCGCACGGCCCGGTACGACCGGCTGGTGCTGGCCACGGGGGCGCGCGCGGCGGTCCCGCCGCTGGCCGGTCTCGACCCCGGGGCGGGCCGCCTGCCCGCCGGGGTGACGGCGCTGCGTGACCTCCACGACGCGGCCCGGCTGCTCGCGGCCGTGCGGGACCGCCGCGAGCTCGTCGTGCTGGGCGGCGGCGTCCTGGGGCTGGAGGCCGCCCTGGCCGCCGCCGAGGAGGGTGCCCGGGTGACGCTGGTGCACACCGGGACCCGGCCGATGGCACGCAATCTCGACCACGGCGGGGGGACCGTCCTCGCCGCCGCGCTGCGCGCGCACGGGGTGCGGATCGTGGCCGGCGCGGTGGCCACGGGCGTGGACACCGCGCCGGGGCCGGACCGGCTGCCCTGGTTCCGCGCGCTTGTGCTCGACGACGGCACCGAGGTGCCCGGCGACCAGCTGCTGCTCTCCTGCGGGGTCCGCCCGCGCGTGGAGCTGGCCCGCACCTGCGCCCTGCCGGTGGGCAAGGGGGTCCTCGTCGACCACCGCCTGCAGGCCGACCGCGAGGGCCGGGTCTTCGCGATCGGTGACTGCGCCGAGGTGCTGTGCGGGCAACCCGGCTGCCGCGAGTGCGCCGGCCGGGAGGGGCGCGGGCCCTCGGGCCTGATCGGGCCGGGCTGGCGGCAGGCGGAGTGGCTGGCCGCCCGGCTCAGCGCCGGCACCGCCGACGGCGCCGGCGATCTGGAGCCGGAGCGGCCCAGCGTCGTCCTGCTCAAGGCCCGGGCGCTGGACCTGGCGGCGGCGGGCCACGTCAGCCCCGAGCCGTGGGACATCGACGATGCCGACGGCCGGGCACCCCTGCGGGTGGCGCAGTGGGCGGACCCCGAGCACGGCCGCTACGCCAAGATGGTCACCCGGGACGGCGTCCTGGAGGGGCTGGTCTGCGTCGGCATGCCGCGCACCGCCGCCGAGCTCGTGCTCCTCTACGAGCGCGGCGCGGAGCTGCCGGCGGACCGCACCAGCCTGTTCCGCCTGGACGCCGACGGTGAGGTGGCCGTGGCGCCGGCGGGCCCGGAGAGCATGGTGTGCCGGTGCACGGGCGCCACGCTCGGGCGCATCGACGAAGCCGTCATGGCAGGTTGCGCCACCGTGGCCGAGGTCGGCAAGGTCACGCGGGCCGGGACGGGGTGCGGCGGCTGCCACGACTCCATCCGCGAGCGCCTGGCCCGGGCGGCCGACCGGCCCGCCGCCGCGATCGGCGCCCCCGCACCGTAGGAGACCTACGGGCGCGGCGCCTGGACCGCCTGGGACCGCCCGACGCGGCTGCGGCCCTCCCGGTGCGGGTCCGCGCTCTGGGAGAAGACGTGGTCGTCCGGGGTGGCGGCGTCCTCCCAGCGCAGCAGGGCGCCGACGCCGTCGGGCAGGCGGACGCTCGCCTCGTCGGCCACCGTGACGCCGGCCCCCTGCGCGAGGGCCGCGCGGCCCAGGGCGAGGTCCGCGCGCACCTGGTGCGGCGCCGTCGCGCCCAGGTCGAGGACGTCCTGCTGGCTCAGGCCGATCTCCAGCGGGCCGTTGCCCACCCACAGCTTCTTGCCGGCGAGCGACGACGGCGGCCCGGCCACCGCCTCGGTCACGACCAGCTCGGCGACCTGCCCCCGGCGGAGCACGTCGAGCACGTCGACGCGGCCGGTCACCGTCGGGCCGTCCTGCCCCTGCGCCTCGCGGAGCTTGTCCAGCACCGCCTCCCGGCGCCGCAGCCGCAGCTGCTCCAGCGCCGCGGCGACGCGGGCCTGGAAGACCTCCGGCTTGACGCCCTCGGAGCGGGAGCCGCCGTCGACGACGACGTGGGTCTCCTTGGCCGCCCGGCCGAGCCGGTCCACGACGAGGGTGCGGGCGCGGATGTCGCCGGTGACGATAAGGAGCTCGGGACGCCGTTCCGAGACGATGCGGTCGATCTCCGCGGCCACCGCCTCCGCGTTGCGCTCCCACGAGTCCTCGGCCCGGTTCTGGATCCGCCCCTGCAGGCGGCCCCCGACGTTCTTCGCCTTCTTGACGTCGTCGTGGCCGCCCTCGACCGTCTCCGCCTCGGCCCCCGCCGTCAGCGCGTTCGCCGACTCGTGGAACGTCAGGTCCGCCCCGGACCGGTCCACCGACGCGATCAGGTACCGCACGTGCTCGTCCGCCACGCGGGCGAGCGGGAAGACGTGCGGACCCCGGTCGTAGATCGCCTCGTCCGCCGCCGGCGGCTCGCTGAGGGCGCAGTCCAGGAGCACCTCGCCCCGGGCACCCACGAGCACCCGCCCGTGCCTGCCGCCGGCCTTGCTGATGGTGCGGATACGCTCTCCGATCGCCTCCAGCGTGGCCTCGTCCGCGCGCTGCACCTCCAGGTCGCGGCGCAGGTCCCGCCACCGCGTGAGCACCGCCTGGTCGCCCGTCTCGCTCTCCCGCGTGCAGTCCAGCACGACGGTGGCGACGGGGACGTCATCAGGGATGTCGGCGGTGATCCGGTCAAGTCGCATGAGACACCTCACTACGTCGGGGTTCGGTGGTCTCCCCACTCTCGCGCAGTGCCGGGGCCGGTGCCACCCCAGTCCCGCACCCTGCGCACGCCCGTGGCGGGATAAACGCCGTCAAGCGGCCGGAATCCGCCTGACGCCCGGAACGCCGGAGGGCCGGCACCGGGTGATCGGTGCCGGCCCTGCCGTGGAGCGGTCGGGCTCAGGCGCTCTTCTCGCGCGGCGTGCGCCGCTTCGAGGCCGTCTCACGGGGCACCAGGGTGGGGTTGACGTTCTCGAGCACCACCTCGCGGGTGATGACGACGCGGGCGACGTCGTCGCGGGAGGGCACCTCGAACATCACCTCGCGCAGCACCTCCTCCATGATGGCGCGCAGGCCGCGGGCCCCGGTGCCGCGCAGCAGCGCCTGGTCGGCGATGGCCTCGAGGGCGTCGTCGCTGAACTCCAGCTCCACGCCGTCGATCTCGAACATGCGCTGGTACTGCTTGACGAGGGCGTTGCGCGGCTCGGTGAGGATCCGCACGAGGGCCGACTGGTCCAGCTTGCTCACCGTCGCGACGATCGGCAGGCGGCCGACGAACTCGGGGATCAGGCCGAACTTGTGCAGGTCCTCGGGGCGCACCTCGCCGAAGAGGTCCACGTCCTTGTCCGCCGAGCGCAGCGGGGCGCCGAAGCCGATGCCCCGGCGGCCCACCCGGGCCGAGATGATGTCCTCCAGCCCGGCGAAGGCGCCCGCCACGATGAACAGCACGTTCGTGGTGTCGATCTGCAGGAACTCCTGGTGCGGGTGCTTGCGCCCGCCCTGGGGCGGCACCGACGCCTGGGTGCCCTCGATGATCTTCAGCAGGGCCTGCTGCACGCCCTCGCCGGAGACGTCGCGGGTGATCGACGGGTTCTCGCTCTTGCGGGCGATCTTGTCGATCTCGTCGATGTAGATGATGCCCTTCTCGGCCTTCTTCACGTCGAAGTCGGCGGCCTGGATGAGCTTGAGGAGGATGTTCTCGACGTCCTCGCCGACGTACCCGGCCTCCGTCAGGGCCGTCGCGTCGGCGATGGCGAACGGGACGTTGAGCATCTTGGCCAGCGTCTGGGCGAGATAGGTCTTGCCGGTCCCGGTCGGGCCGACGAGAAGGATGTTCGACTTGGCGATCTCGACACCGCTGTCGTCCTGCCCGGCGGACTCTTTCGCCTGGACCCGCTTGTAGTGGTTGTAGACCGCGACGGCCAGGGACCGCTTGGCGGTGTCCTGCCCGATGATGTACTCCTCGAGGAAGTCGTAGATCTCGCGCGGCTTCGGCAGGTCCACCAGGCCGAGCTCGCTGGACTCGGCGAGCTCCTCGTCGATGATCTCGTTGCACAGGTCGATGCACTCGTCGCAGATGTACACGCCAGGACCCGCGATGAGCTTCTTGACCTGCTTCTGGCTCTTCCCGCAGAACGAGCACTTGAGCAGGTCTGCTCCCTCACCCGTGCGAACCACCGGGCTCCACCACCCTCTCAGTCTCGTCCAGCCGCGCGCGGGGCCCTGGGAGCCCCCACCCGTCCATTCCACACCACCAGGCGCCGTCCTGTCCTGCCCGCCGCGCGGGATGGACACCACCTGCTCCGATATGTGACGACGCCGGGGGCGGGGCCGTCGCGACCGGCCGGTCGCGAGGCACCTCCCCCCGGCGTCACGCAGCGCGGTCGCCGTCAGGAACGGGTCAGCACCGGGGTCTTGCGGGACTCGAGGACCTGGTCCACGAGCCCGTACTCCTTGGCCTGCTCGGCCGTCAGCATCTTGTCACGCTCGATGTCCCGGCGGACCTGCTCCACAGGCGTGCCGGAGTGCTCGGCGATGGTGTCCTCCAGCCAGGTGCGCATGCGCAGCACCTCGTTGGCGTGGATCTCGATGTCCGAGGCCTGCAGGTAGCCGCCGCCCTCGAGGGAGGGCTGGTGGATCATCACGCGGGCGTTGGGCAGCGCCAGCCGCTTGCCCGGCGAGCCTGCCGCGAGGAGCACCGCGGCCGCGGAGGCCGCCTGGCCCAGGCACACGGTCTGGATCTGCGGCTTGATGTACATCATCGTGTCGTAGATCGCCGTCATGGCGGTGAAGGAGCCGCCCGGCGAGTTGATGTACATGGTGATCAGCCCGTCGGGGTCCTGGCTCTCCAGGACCAGCAGCTGAGCCATGATGTCGTCGGCCGAGGCGTCGTCGACCTGGACGCCCATGAAGATGATGCGGTCCTCGAAGAGCTTGGTGTACGGGTCCTGGCGCTTGTAGCCGTAGGCCGTGCGCTCCTCGAACTGGGGCAGGACGTACCGGGCGGTCGGCATGGCCGGCGCGGTGGCGACCGGCATGCGGCCGGCCTGGGCGATGGGATTGATGCTCACGGGTGCTCCTTGGGTGTCGTCGTCGGCCGGTCCAGCGTCACTTGCTCTCGCCGTTGCCGGTGGCGCCGCTGGTGCCACCGCCGCCGGGCACGCCGGCGGACGTCTCGACCAGGTGGTCGACGAAGCCGTACTCGAGCGCCTCGGACGCCGTGAACCACCGGTCGCGGTCGGCGTCCTTGTTGATCTGGTCGACGGTCTTGCCGGTCTGCGCGGCGGTCAGCTCCGCCAGCGTGCGCTTCATGTGGAGGATCAGCTCCGCGTTGATGCGGATGTCCGTCGCCGTGCCGCCGATGCCGCCGGACGGCTGGTGCATGAGCACCCGGGCGTGCGGCGTGATGTAGCGCTTGCCCTTGGTGCCGGAGGACAGCAGGAACTGCCCCATCGAGGCCGCCATGCCCATCGCCACGGTGACCACGTCGGGCTGGATGTACTGCATGGTGTCGTAGATGGCCATGCCCGCGGTGATGGACCCGCCCGGGGAGTTGATGTAGAGGTAGATGTCCTTCTCGGGGTCCTCCGCGGCGAGGAGCATCATCTGCGCGCAGATGGCGTTGGAGTTGTCGTCCCGCACCTCCGAGCCCAGCCAGATGATGCGCTCCTTGAGCAGCCGGTTGTAGATGTTGTCGGTCAGGCCCATGGGGGCCGTCTCGGTCCTCGCCTGCGGCATCTGCTCGCTCACTGCACGCTCCTTCTCGCCCGGGCCCTCGCCCGGCCAGCTCGACCTGCTGCGGTGTCTATGGACACTAACGCCGCCGGGGAGGGGATCCATTCTCGTGGCGGCGCTTTTCGCTGACGGCGCACCCGCCCGCGCGCCGCGGACCCAGCGGCGCGGCCCGCGCGGGAACGGTCGCGACCCTCGCCGCGCTCCGCAAACGCGATCCGCGCCCATCCCGCCCCTAGGTGTGCCACGGGCCCGGCACCGCGTGGTGCCGGGCCCGTGGGCGGGAGGGACTACTCCGCGTCGTCGGCCTTCTCCGCGGCCTTCTTGGCCGGGGCCTTCTTCGCGGGCGCCTTCTTGGCGGCGGGCTTATCGGCCTCGTCGGCCTTCTTCGCCTGGGTCTTGCGGGCGGGGGCCTTCTTCGCCGGGGCCTTCTCGGCTGCCTCGTCCTCGGCGTCGGCCTCCTCCGCCTCGGCCGGGGCGGCCTTCTTGGCCGGCGCCTTCTTGGCTGGGGCCTTCTTGGCGGGGGCCTTCTCGGCAGGCTCGTCCTCGGCGTCCGCCTCGGGGGCCGCGGCAGCCTCGGCCTCGGCGGCCTCCTCCGGGGAGTCCGCCGACTCCGGCGACTCCGGGGAGTCCGGCGACTCCGGGGACTCGGCGGACGCCGGCGAGGCGACGTCGGCACCCTCGGGGCCGGCGGCGCCCTCGGGCCCGGCGGCGTCGAGCTCGTCCGAGCCGATGAACTCGCTCAGGTCGACGGCGTTGCCCGCCCCGTCCTTGACGGTCACCTGGCGCAGCGCGACGGCCAGGGCCTTGTTGCGGGCGATCTCGCCGCTGAAGGCCTGCAGCTGCCCGGTCTGGGCGGCGGCCTGGATGAACTGGTTCGGCTCCATGCCGTACTGCTGGGCGTTGGTGACGAGGAACTCGAGGAGCTCGTTCTGGGTCACCCCGACCTGCAGCTGCTCGACGAGGGTGTCCAGCAGCAGCTGGTCGCGGAGCATGTCCGTGACCTCCTCGCGGACCTCCTCGCCGTGCGGGTCGTCCTCGGCCTTGCCCTCGGCCTCGAGGTGGCGCTTGATCTCGGCGTCGACCACGCCCGCGGGCACCGGGAAGTCGGTGGCCTCGCGCAGCTGCTCGAGCAGCACGTCGCGGGCCTGGACGGCCTGGTCGGACGTCTTGTCCTTGGCGACCTGGTTGCGCAGGTCCTCGCGCAGCTCCTCGATCGTGTCGAACTCCGAGGCGAGCTGGGCGAACTCGTCGTCGGCGGCCGGCAGGTCGCGCTCCTTGACCGCGGTGGCGGTGACGGTGACGTCCGCCTCCTCGCCGGCGTGCTCGCCACCCGCCAGCGGCGCCTTGAAGGTCTTGGTCTCGCCGGCGCTGGCGCCGATGAGGGCCTCGTCCAGGCCGTCCAGCATGTTGCCGGCGCCGATCTGGTAGGACACGCCGGAGACCGAGTCGACCTCCTCGTCGCCGACCTTGGCCGACAGGTCGATGACGACGAAGTCGCCGTCGCCGATGGGGCGGTCGACGCCCACCAGGGAGCCGAAGCGCTCGCGCAGGGCGGTCAGGCGCTCCTCGACGTCCTCGTCGCCCACGGCGACCTCGTCGACGGTGACCTCGAGGTCACCGAGGGCCGGCAGGTTGATCTCCGGCCGCACGTCCACCTCGGCCTCGAAGACCAGCTGGCCGCCGGGGGTGCCGGTGACGGCCGGGATCTCCGTGACGTTGATGCTCGGCTGGCCGAGCGGCTTGACCTCGGTCTCGGCGACGGCCTGGCTGTAGAAGCCCGGCAGGGCGTCGTTCACGGCGTGCTCGATGACGGCGCCGCGGCCCACCCGCTGGTCCAGGATGCGGGGCGGCACCTTGCCCTTGCGGAAGCCGGGCACGTTGACCTGCTCACCGATGTGGGAGTAGGCGTGGTCGAGGCTCGGCTTGAGCTCGTCGTACGACACCTCCACGGTCAGCTTGACCCGGGTGGGCTCAAGGTTCTCGACGGCGCTCTTCACTGCGTTGCACTCCACTCAATGGTCGGTCAGAAGCTCCCGCCGGCGAGGCGGCGGGCAAGTTCGGCGCCTGCGCCACGGCGGTTGGTCGCTGTGGACAGACCGACCAATGGTAGGGCACGCGGCCGGGGCGGGACACCCTCGCCCCGGCCGCGCCCGCACCTGGCGTAGGCGCCGGGCGCATCGCCCGGACGACGGATCGCCACCTGGGCAATCCCGATGCCGCGCCCGGACGTAGGACCGGCAAGAGGTTTGTCCATCCTCCCCCGGCGGGCGGGACGGACGTCTCGGGCACGGACCCGGCGATGGAGGACGAAACCGATGGCGGAGCGCGACGAGCCACGGCGCGGGCGCCGCCGCGGCCCGGGGACCCCCCGGTACCGCGTCCGCCGGGAGCCCGACGAGGAGACCCGGCGCAGGTCGGCCAAGTGGCGGGCGCTGCTGGACGACATGACGGCCGAGGAGGGCGCAGACGAGGAGGGCGCAGACCCGCCCGACGAGGCCGGTTCCGGGAACCAGCGCGGGCACGGGCCGCACGGGGGGTGAGGACCGCCCGTCCGTACCGGTGCCCGCTCGCCGGCACGTCGGTAGGTTGGCGGCGTGAGCGACGAGGACGTCCCCGAGGCAGCCGCCGCCCGGTCCAGCGACTTCAGCGGTACCGCCGCCGCGGACGAGGGGGACGTCACCGCCGGGGTCACGGACATGTACGCCAAGGCCGGCCTCGACCGGGACCGCTGGTCGATCCTCGCCGTCGACGTGCGGCGCTGGCAGGGCGTGGACGCCGTCGCCGTCTACGCCATCGACCACGCCAAGTACGAGATCTCCGGCCGGAGCCAGCTCATGGCTCTCGCGGCCAAGCTGGGTCACCTGCCGGTCGTGCGCTTCCGGGTGCCGGCCGAGAACGTGCAGGACTTCATCGACGCCTCGTTCGAGCGGTTCTCCATGCGCCTCGTCCACCACGACGCGGAGGGATTTCCCCTCACCGTGGTCGGGGCTGACGGGTCGGGCACCGCCTAGCGCACCGGCCGGGCCACCGAGACCCAGCCGAAGCGGCCGCCCCTGGCTGTGTGGTCGGTCCCCGGCGCCAAGTCCATACCGCGGCGTCGTCGACATGAATCGTTCGCACTCCGCCTGGGAGGCGCCGGGTGATCGCGGCCCGTCCCTTACGCGATAGGCGCGGTCCGCACGATCTTCCCCGCCGTGTTGCGTGGCAGCGCGGCCACGACGGTGATGCGGGCGGGCCGCTTGTACTTGGCCAGCCGTGTCCGACAGAACCCGGCGAGCTCGTCGGCGTCGAGGCTTGCGCCGGTGAGGGGTTCGACGAACGCGGTCAGCTGCTGACCGAGCCGCTCGTTGGCCTCGCCCCGTACCAGGGCCTCGCGGACCGAGGGGTGCTCACGCAACGCGGCCTCAACCTCGACGGGATAGACGTTCAGGCCGCCGACGACGACCATGTCGTCCTCCCGCCCCGCCAGGACCAGCGCCCCGTCGGTGTCGACGTACCCCAGGTCACCGGACGTCTCCCACGCCGTGGCGTTCGCGTGGTACGCCGAGGCGCCGCCCGCCACGGGGATCGCGTAGGGACGACCGCGCTTCTGGATAAGGCCCACGACGCCGTCGTCGACCACGGCCCCCGAGTGATCCACGATGCGGACCGTGGTGCCCAGCGTGGGTGCGCCGACCAGGTTGTTCCGCGGCTCGCCGGGGACGTGCTCGGTCCAGGTCACCCAGCCCAGCTCGGTGGACCCGTAGTACTCGATGAGCCGGCGGCCCGACGCCAGGGCCCGCTCCCGCAGTACCGCGGAGAGCGGAGCGCCGGCCGAGACGACGAGATCAGGGCTCGTCACCGATGCATCGAGGCGCTCCTCGTGCTCGAGCAGGTCGTGCAGCATGGTCGGGACGATCGCCGTCCAGCACGATCCCGTGCGCGCCGCAACCTCCAGTGCGGCCCCGGGCGAGTAGCGCTCGACGAGCGCGACCGTCCCGCCGGTGGCGAGCTGGCCCACCGCGTGGCTGAAGCCGATGCCGTGGGCCAGCGGTGATACGGCCAGGTGGGCGCCGTAACGCGCCCAGCCCCACTCCACCGCGTTGAGGGCGACGTTGGTCAGCAGCCGCTCGTGCGACACGGCGTACAACTTGGGCACGCCGGTGGAGCCGCCGGTCGTCGAGACCCAGCACGTCGCGTCGGGCGTTGGGAACCGGGCGTCCCGGGCCGGCTCGCGGCGTGGTGGACCGATGGTCGTGGCGCGGATCCCGGTGGCGGCGAGCTCGGCCACCCGGGCGGGCGGCAGCCGCGGGGTGCACAGGCAGGTCACGGCTTCGGCCTTCTCGAGCAGGTGGCGCAGGTCCCGGTCGGGCAGTGCGGGGCTCAGCGGCATCAGGGCGGCGCCGAGGTGGCCCGCTGCGACCAGATACTCGAAGATTGCCTCTTCGTTGTACGCGACGACGGCGACGATCGACCCTTCGGCCACACCGAGCTCGGCGAGCTCGCTCACACGCCGCAGCGCGCGGTCGTACAGCTCCGCGAATGTCACGGTCTCCGCCCCCACGACGGCCGGCGCAGCAGCGGTGCGCCTGGATGCCGCCAGCGAGGAGAACATGCCGGGAACCGTGATCACGGTGCCCCCTCGCGCCCGGCGGTCGCACGGACGACGGCAATCGCGCCGAGGTGGCCCAGCCCGGGCGGTGTGGCGCGAGAACCGGTGGTCATCGGATGTACCCGTTGGCCAGCCAGCCGCCGTCGAGGGTCAGGACCTGGCCGGTGGCGAAGGAAGCCTGCTCGCTGAGGAGGTACAGCGCCCCGGCCACGAGGTCCTCCGGCGCGCCGAGGCGGCGCAGCGGCGTCCGGGACTCGATGAGATCCCTGCGCAGCACGCCGCGCCGGAAGAGGTCCGCCACGATGTCCGTCTCGATGTAGCCGGGGGCAATCGCGTTGACCCGGATGCCCAGTGGTCCCCATTCCACCGCGAGTGCCTTGGTGACGCCGAGCACCGCGGACTTCGACGCGACGTACGCCGCCCGTTCCGGCTGGCCGACGAAGGAAGCAATCGAGGCGATGTTGACGATGCTCCCGCCCCCGGCGCCGGCCATGACCCGGGCGGCCTGCTGGCAGCAGGCGAACAGGCCGGTCACGTTGACGTCCAGGATGCGGCGCCAGTCCGCCAGGTCGTAGTCGAGCGACGCGCCGACCTTCGTCACCCCGGCGTTGTTCACCAGTGCGTGCACCGTGCCCCAGGTGTCGACGACGCGCGCGAACGCCCGCTCCACGCCGCCGTCGTCGGCCACGTCCACGGCCAGCGCCAGCACGGCCGCGCCGTACTCGGCCCGGGTGCGCTCCGCGAACCGGTCCAGGCGCTCCGGGTCGCGCCCGAAGACCACCACGCGGGCGCCCGCGCCCGCCAGGCCGCGGGCGATGGCCGCGCCGATGCCCCGGGTGCCGCCCGTGACCACGCAGACCCGGTCGCGCAGGCCCGCTCCCGGCGACGCCGGCGCGGGCGTGGGGATGGCCACGGTCAGAAGATCCGGGCGTTGAGGAGGGCGCCGTCGGGATCGATCTCGCGGATCGCGGCGAGCTCCTCGGCGGTCGGCGCCGGCGTCTCCGGCACGCCGTCCGGCCAGACGAGCTCGAACCCCGTCTCCTCGTTCACCTTCTCCTTCGTGACACCGGGGTGCACCGAGACCACGCGCATCCGCTTGCTGTCGTCCTCGAAGTCGAGAACCGCGAGGTCGGTGAACACCTTTCCGGGCCCGCCGCCGATCAGGCCCAGCCGCTCGCGGTGGCCGGAGCCGTCGCCGTAGCCGAAGGCCGAGCGGTGGTCGACCCTCTCCACGAAGGTGCGGCGGCTGTGCGGAAGGATGATGATCGTGCGTTCGGCGTTGGCGGCGTGGTCGGGCAGGGCGATGGCGCCGACCAGTCGGATGTCCGGCTTGTCGTAGTCCCCGATCGCGACGCTGTTGAGGTTGCCGTACACGTCGATCTGCGCCCCCGAGAGGAACCCGATGTTCATCTTCCCGCGCTTGAAACCGTCGAGCGCCATCTCCACGGGGATCTGCGCGGACGCCGGCCAGGCGAGCAGGTTCCGGTCCTCGAAGCACCGCGGCGCGTGCTCGATGTCCGGCTCCAGGGCCACGCCGTACTGGGCGATGAAGTCCACCCCCCGCCGGTGGGCGAGCGCGGCGGCGACGCTGGGCACGCCGACGGCGAAGGCGAAGGCCCGCCCGCCGGTGCCCAGGCCGATGAAGCCGAGCTCGCCGTCCTTCAGCTCGCGGGAGACCTGGACCGCGAGCAGCTCTTCGATCTGGTAGTCCGCCATCACTTCTCCGCTCCCACCGTCGAGGCTTTCTCCGCCCCGACCGTCGACGTCGCCCGCGACGCCGCGGTCAGCAGCCCGGCGACGCCGACCCGGTCCAGGTACTCCCAGTGGTCCGCCACCCCGCGCACACGGTCGTCGAGGTAGGCCTCCATCGTCTCGCGGGACCGCGAGGCCTCGTAGTACCGCCGCAGCTCGTCCTGGTCGTAGCCGTACCGGGAGTCGCAGCAGCACGGGTGCGCGCCGAACGGGGCGTGCACCACGGCCGAGACGTACTCGCGCGGCAGGAACGTCTGCAGCGGGTGCTGGCGGACGTGCTCCGTGCTCACCACCTGCTCCACCGAGACGATGGTGCGTTCGGCGGAGCGTGCGATGTAGGTGTCTACCGAGTTGTCCATCCAGTTCGCCGGGTCCAGCTGGACGTTGCCGTGCACGTCCGCCATGTGCGCGTGGACGAGCGCGAAGTCCGGCCGGGCGGCCCGGACGGCCGCGTACTTGCGCCCGGTGAACGGTGACTCTATCTCGACGAGGCCTTCGTTGTAGGTCATCAGATCGGTGCCCAACGGCGTGCCGTTGGGCAGGAAGTCCACGCCCATCGCGGTCGCCCGGAACATGTCGATGGCGGTCGTCTCTGAGTGGTCGACGACCTTCACCCGCCCCGACTCCACCTCGCGGCGCAGGTTCCGGGCCAGGCCGAGCGCGCCCATGCCGACGTAGGACGTCTCCACGACGCTGGCGACGCCGGCGCCCACGAGGATGTCGAAGTCCATGCCGTTGTTCCAGCCCAGCAGGTGCAGGTTCGTCTTGCCCTGGCGGATGAGCTCGCGGACGAGCGCCATCGGGTGGCGGCGCAGCGTGTGGCCGCCCAGCGCCACGGAGGCCCCATCGGGGATGGCCGCCACGGCCTCCTCCAGCCCGGTGAGCCGCACCGGGATATGCGTGTCTGACACCTTCGTCACCTCTCCATCTGGGGCTCGGCGGCCCGCCGGGCGGCGGGTTGCTTGAGGTAGACCCCCTCGGGGTCAATCCGGGTGCGGAGCACGCTGAGCTGCTCCGCCGTGGGCTCGGGGGTGCGGCCGAGGTCGCGCGGCACCGCGACGTCGAACCCCGTCGCGGCCCGGACGTCGTCGAGCGAGACGCCCGGGTGCAGGCTCCGCAGCACCATCTCCTTGGTCGCCTCGTCGAAGCCGAACACGCACAGGTCCGTGACCACGCCGACGGGCCCGCCTCCGGGCAGGCCGGCAGCCTCCCGCGCGCCGGGCCCGGTCAGGTGGCCCGGGGTGGTGAGGTAGTCCAGGCGCTCGACGAAGGTCCGGCGGGTGTGCCGGGTGACGATCGCGTGGTGCCGGGCGGTGCTGGCGATGTCGTTGGCGCCGCCGCTGCCGGGCAGGCGGGTGGTGGGATGAAAGTACCCGCCAGGGCCGATCACCGTCGTGTTGACGTTGCCGAACGGGTCGATCTGCGCGCAGCCGAGCACCCCCAGGTCCACGCGCCCGCCGTGCAGCAGCAGCAGGCTGTCCCCCATGCCGCTGACCCGCCGGGCGGTGGAGACCAGCCTGGGGTCGCCGACGGCCTTGGCGATGGACCTCGGCTCGGGGGCGAGCACCCCGGACTCGAAGAGCAGGGCGCAGCCCGGGGCGTGGGTGGCCTTCGCCAGATACGCCGCCACCATGGGCAGGCCCGTGCCGATGAACACCGTGTACCCGTCCCTGATGAAGGTGCTCGTCGCGACGGTCATCACCTCGTCCATGGAGTACTCGCTCATGCGCCTTCTCCTCTCCTCGCGACCTGCAGCGCCGGGTCGACGATGAGCCCGAACAGCCGCCGGGCGCCGAACCGGGCCAGGTAGGCGTCGTGGTCCGCCGTACCCAGGACGTAGTCGTCGAAGTAGGCCGCGAGTGTGCGCTCGTCCCGGGAGGCCGCGTAGTACTGGGCCATGTGCTCGACGTCCTCGTCGTACTCGCGGTACATCGCGCCCGGGTGGGAACCGAACGGCGCGTGCACGACGGCGTCGACGAGGATGCCGGGCACCGCGACGAGCTGGTTGTCCGCGACGATCTCGTCGGCCGGGACGATGCGCTCCGCCGTCACGATCACCGTCTTCGCCGAGCGCACCTGCGCGTCGATGACCGAGATGGCGCCGTAGACGACGCCGTTGCCCTGGTCGTCGGCCTTGTTGACGTGGATGACGGCCACGTCGGGCTGCAACGGCGAGACGACACCCACCGGGCCGTCCCCGAAGGGCGACTCCACCTGCGCGTACTTGGGCTGGGCGCCGGACTGGATCCGGGCCAGGTCGGTCCCGGCCATGGACCGGAGGGGCAGGAACGGGACGTCCCACCCGGCGGCACTGAGTCGCATCCACAGCGCGAGGTGGCTGTGGTCGTCGACGGCGACCGCCCCGGTCTCCACCGCACGGCTGATCGCCCGGCACCGCCCGAGCCCCTCGAACATCAGGTTGGAGAGGTTGATGCGGCGCACGCGCCCGGCGCCGGTGAGGAACTCCGCCGGCCAGCACTCGGCGACGGCGTGCAGGGTGAACCCGCCCCGGCCCTGCCGAACGAGCTCGCGGACGAACGCCATCGGGTGACCGGAGTGGCCGAAGCCGCTGAAGGTCAGCGACGCCCCGTCCGGCACGGCGCGCGCCGCCTCTGCCATCGATGCCAGCTTGCCTGTGTGCGTCATGTCGTTCCCTGTCGTGTGGGAGGGTGCTACTGGGCGGTGAGGCCGCCGTCGACCGGCAGATCGATGCCGGTGACGAACGCGGACTCGTCGGAGAGCAGGTAGCGCACGGCGTGCGCGATGTCGGCCGGGCGGCCCAGGCGCCCCATGGGGACCTGTGCGACGAGTCTGGCCTCCAGCTCCTTGGTAGCCGTGGCGTCCGCCCGCGGGCCGACGATCTCGGACATCCGCGCCTCCATCGGTCCCGGGTGCACGGCGTTGACCCGGATGCCCTCACGGGCGTACTGGGTCGCCGCAGACTTGGTGAGCAGCCGCACCCCGCCCTTGGAGGCCTGGTACGCCGCTCCCCCACCACGGCCGACCAGTGCGTCGACCGAGCCGACGTTGACGATGGAGCCGCCGCCGGACGCGCGCATCGCCGGCACGGCCAGCTTCAGGCCGAGCCAGGCGCCGGTGAGGTTGACCCGGAGCGTGCGCTCCCACGCCTCCGGCTCCGTCTCCTCCACCCCGGCGCGGCTGAGCACGGCGGCGTAGTTGACCAGCCCGTCGAGGCGGCCGTAGGTGCCGACCGCGTGGTCCACGAGCGTGGCCCAGTCGTCCTCGCTGCCGACGTCCACCTGCCGGCAGGTCGCGGCGCCCCCGCCGGCGACGATGCGGTCACGCACCGCCGTAGCGCCGGAGCCCGAGGCGTCGGCGACGACCACGCGCGCCCCCTCCCCGGCGAACAGGGCCGCGCCCACGCGGCCCTGGGCGCCGGCGCCCCCGGCGACCACGACGACCTTCCCGGAGAGCGTTCCCATCCCGGCCCCTCTCAGCCGTCCCCGGCGATGTCGACGGGGCCGTCGGTCCACGAGCTGCGAATCGCCTCGAGGGTGCGGGCGTTCTCCAGCGAGTCCTCGAGCGTGACCATCGGGTCCGCGCCGTCGAGCAGGACCGAGACGAAGTGCTGCAGCTCCAGCTCGTACTGGTCGAGGTACGGCACCGGTTCCTGGGTCCAGGTGCCGTCCGGGGTGGAGATCTCGATGGCGAAGGGGCCTTGGCTGGGCCGGATGCGGAACGCGTTGGCCATCCGGATCCGCCCGCCGGTGCCGAGGATCTCGACGTGGCCGCCGCCGGGGAGGTCGAGCGCCGCGAAGAACTGTCCGACGACGCCGCCGGCGAAGGTGACTTCCCCGGAGATCTGCGTCTCCACCCGGCGCCCGGCCGCACTGCTGCGGTGGCCGACCGCCCGGGTGGGGCGGGAGCGGGCGTAGACCCGCAGCCCGCTGACGCAGTAGGACCCCAGATCCGTCAGGGCGCCGCCGCCCAGCGTCGGGTCGAGCCGGATGTCGTCGTCGACGCTCCCGCTGCGCACGTCTCCGGCCGCGGCAAGGTCGAAGGTGTAGGTGGTGCGCACCAGCCGCACCTGGCCGACTCGCCCGCCGTCGACGAGCTCGCGCACGCGGGCGACGCGCGGGTGGAACCGCCACATGAAGCCCTCCATCAGCACGCGGCCCGCCGCCCGGGCGGCGTCGGCCATCTCACGGACCTCCTCGGCCGTCATACCCATCGGCTTCTCGCACAGCACGTGCTTGCCGGCGGCCAGCGCCTTGACGGTCCACTCCTTGTGCAGCGCGTTAGGCAGCGCGTTGTACACGGCGTCGACGGCGGGGTCCGCCAGCAGCTCCTCGTAGGATCCGTACGCCGACGGCGCCCCGAGCCTCTCCGCCAGCGCGCGGGCCGCGCCGACCCGCCGGCTGGCGACGGCCTGCGCCCGGCACCGCGGCGTGCGCAGCAACGCGGGTCCCATCTCCACCTCCGTGATCTTGGCCGCGCCCAGCAGCCCCCACCGGACCGTGCCGTCTCGGGTCATCGGTAGTGCTCCCGCAGCTCGATGGCGCACCCGTGCGCGGCGGCCGGGTGGAGGAAGGCAGCCCATCCGTGCGGGCTGCGCCACGGCGCGTCGTCGGCCATGCGCACCTCCCGGGCGTGCAGCCGCTCCACCGCGCCGTGGATGTCCTCGACCTCGAGGCAGACGTGGTGCAGGCCCTCCCCGCGCCTGGCGAGGAACCGGGCCAGCGGCCCGTCGGCCGTGGTGGGCTGGAGCAGCTCGAGCCGGTCGGCGCCGGCACGCAGGAACTGCACCCGCACGCCGCGGTCGGCCAGCTCGACGGGTTCGCCGTCGGGGACCATCCCGAGCTCCTCGACGTAGAACCTGGTCGTCCCGACCAGATCGGCGACGACCACGCCGACATGGTCGATACCGCGCGCCGGGTGCGGGTGCACTGACGGCGGGTCCGTCACCCCGGCCCACGGGACGGCGCCCGCAGGGCCGCCCCCCGGGAGGCCGCCCGACGTCGGGACGTGGCCAGGGGGCCCGCCGGCCGTGGGGGTGCCCATCAGTGGATCCCCGCCGTCGCCAGCCGGCGCATGTAGCGCTGGGAGAAGGCGAACATGGCGATCATCGGCAGCGCACCCAGGAGCGACGCAGCTGCGAGCGGGCCCACCAGCGCGACGTAGTCCTGCTGGAAGCCGGTGACGTACACCGGGTACGCGGTGGTCGCGGGGCCGGCGAGCGTCGCGACGATCAGGTAGTCGACGTACACCAGCAGGGCGGAGAGGATGCCGGTGGCCGCGATGCCCGGCCGGGCGGTGGGCAGCACGATCGAGAAGAACGTGCGCCACACTCCCGCCCCGTCGACGCTGGCCGCCTCCTCGATCTCGCGGGGGATGGCGTCGAAGAACACCCGCAGCGTCCACACCGCATAAGGCAGCGCCAGCGGTACGAGCGCAACGATCAGGCCGTGCAGGGTGTTGAGCAGCCCGGCCCGGGCGAAGAGCACGTAGAACGGCAGCGCGAGCGCCACCGGCGGGACGCCACGCAGCACGAAGAAGCTCAGGTACACGCCGCGCCCGCTGCGCAGGTGCCGCAGGTGCGAGAGCGCGTACGCGGCCGGCACGGCGGCAAGGAGCGCGAGCAGGGTCGCACCGACCGTGAGGATGGCGGAGTTCTGCAGCGACGGCCAGATGACGTTCTGACCGAACAGCACGAAGTCGTAGTTGCGGGTCGTGACCACCGGCGGCCGCTCCAGGCCGTCGAGCGTGGTCCCCGGCCGGGTGAAGGACACCGCCACCAGGAAGTACAGCGGGACGAAGACCCAGAGCAGGATCAGCCCTAGCAGCAGGTACTTCGGCGCCTCGAGGATGCGGCGTCGCACGCGGGGGCTCATCTCACAGCTCCTTTCCGTGCGTGCGGTTCCAGTAGAGGACGGAGCCGATCGACAGCACGGAGGAGATCAGCAGCATCACGATCGCCAGCGCGGAGCCGAAGCCGTAGTTGAGGAACTGGAACGCCTGCTCGTAGATGTAGGTGCTCATCAGGTGCGTAGAACCACCAGGCCCGCCCTCGGTCATCACCCAGATGAACGGGAAGGACAGGAACGAGTCGACGGCCTTGAAGCTGAGGGTGACGAAGATGACCGGCTTCATCAGCGGAAGGATGATGTGCCGCAGCCGTTGGACGTACGAGGCCCCGTCCACCCGGGCCGCGTCGATCACGTTCCGGTCCAGGCTGTCCAGCCCACCGGCGAGGAGCAGGAAGACCCACGGCGACCACGCCCAGATGACCGTGATGATGATCGCCCACAGCGCCAGGCTCGATTCCCCCAGTGGCGGCGGGATCACTCCTTCGAGGCCGAGCGTGCGCAGGAACTGCTGGTTGGGCGGCGCCCACATGATGGTGCGCCAGAACACCGCGGAGGCGGTGGGGATGATGAGGATGGGCAGCATGAACAGCATGCGGAAGACCTTCGCCACCGCCGGTCGCATGGAGAACAGCAGCAGCGCCTGGGTGAACCCGATGAGGAAGTCCGCGGTGATGACGACGACGACGTACAGCAGCGTCCGCAACAGCGACGCGACGAACGCAGGGTCTCCGCCGGAGAGGATCTCGGCGTAGTTCTGCAGCCCGACGAACTCGTCGATCCCGCGCCGCAGGTCGTACCGGCGCAGGCTGAGGAACACCGCGTAGCCCAGCGGGACGACGATGAGGGCGAGGATGGCGACCAGGGCCGGGAGCATGAAGAGCCAGTAGTTGGGGCGGCGCACGCCCCGCCCGGGGGCTGTCTCCGGGCCCCGTGGTGCGGCGCCTCGCGGTGTGGCCCGGATGACTACGGCGGTGCCGCCGCCGGTCACGGTGCCCGATGGGATGTCGCTCACGGATTCTCCTCGTTCTCCGTGGTCAGGTGGCCGGCGGGACGGGCGCTGCCCGCCCCGCCGGCCCGCACGATCGGCCGTCCGACTGTCCGGTGCCGGTGCACATCGGCCTTCAGTCCACGACGCCGGAGGCCTCGGCCTCCTCCTGGATGGCCTGACCGCTGGTCCGCGCGTACTCCTCCGGGGACAGCTGGCCCTGGAAGAGCTGCTCGACGAGCGGGATGTTGACCGCCTGCCGGATGCGGCCCGTGGCCGTGGTGATCCGGTACGGTTGCGAGTTCTCGACGGTCTGGGCCACGCCCTCGGGGATGAGGTTCTCCGCGGTCGCCCATTCGAGCGGCTCGAGGTCCGTCGGGACGAACACGCCCTCGCCCTCGCTGAGCGCCAGCTGGAGGTTCTCCTCCGTCATCAGCCACGTGATGAACTCCCAGCCGGCGTCCTGCGCGTCGGCGCACTCCGGGATGCCGTAGCCCCAGAAGAACACGATCCCGCTGCCGTCCTCGGCGAAGTTCGGTGGTTCGAACGACCCCGACGGGCCGATCCGGGACGTGACGTTCTCGGCGTTGAACTGCGCCCAGGGCAGGTAGATGTGGTCGTAGATCATCGCGGCGCGCCCGTCGGTGTAGAAGGACGTCGCCTCGCCCGTGGCCATGGCGGTGACCTCACTGGGCGCGTGACCCTTACGCACGAAGTCGGTGATCCAGGTCGCCGCGTCCGCGACGATCTCCTGGTTCTCGGTGTGCTCGGGTCCCCACAGGGCGTTGCCCTGCTCGTCCTGGTACCCGACGACCCCGTGCCGGAAGATCAGATCCGCGACCGTGGTCTCGGCTGAGTCACCCTGCCCGGAGAACACGATGCCGTACTCGGTGCCGTTGCCCGTGAAGAACTCCGCAACGTCCACGATCTGCTCGGGGGTCTCCGGGGGCACCGGGAGCGGATAGCCGTACCGCTCCTCGAACGCCGCCTGGTTGTCCGGGTTGGCGAACAAGTCCTGGCGGTAGGCAATCGCCTTGCTGCCGGAATAGTACGGGTGGTACTTCAGCTGGTCGTCGTACGTCATGGCGCCCTCGGCCCAGCCCACGTGCCGGGAGAGCAGCTCCTCCGGGCTCGACCCGTCCCGATCCAGGAAGGCCCCGAGGTCGGCCATGTGCTGCGCCGCCCCGGGCAGGGCGCCGTCGAGCATCTCCACCGCGTCGTAGGTGCACCCGCCCGCGGTGACGTCCCGCAGGAACGTGCCCTCGATGTCGACCGTGCCAACCTCGTCGAGCTCGACCGTGATGCCGGTCTCCTGCTCGAACTCGCCGAGCCGGTCCCACACCGGGTTGAACTGCTGGTGCCCGGAGCTCACCAGGACGCGGATCGTCTGTCCCTCGAGATCCGCCGGCTCGGGGGACTCCCCGGCGCCGTTGCCGTCACCGCCGCCCGCACAGGCCACGAGCGCGAGCGTGAGCGTGAGCGTGACGCCGGAGGCCGCTGCCGCGAAGGCAGGACGCTTGAGTTTTCCTCGTCTCATTTCTTCACCATCCCCATGGCGTCGTTGCCGCTAGGTGTCCATGGCTTGCGGAGGCCCGCCTCCTCATTCCTCGGTGTTCATCACCTCGCTGTCGGTGCTGAACAGGGGGAACGTCCAGGCGCTGACCTCGGGATCGATGCGCGCGTCGACCAGACCGGCACGGCGGCTGTCGAGGATCGAGCCCACGGCCCGCGCCAGCTCCTCCCCGGTGTTCGCGCGGTAACTGGGGATGCCGAAGGCCGCAGCGACCATGGCGTAGTCGGACTCGACGAAGCTGACGCCGATGTTGCGGCCCTCGCCGAACAGGTGGTCCTGCTCCTGGCGGATGTTGCCGTACGAGGAGTCGTTCATGATCACCAGGCAGACCGCGGTCTCCTCGCGAACCACCGTCTCGAGCTCGCCGAGGGTCATGCCCAGGGAACCGTCCCCGATGAGGGCGACCAGCGGCCGCTCGCCGTTGATCATCTTGGCTGCGATGGCGGCCGGCAGGCCGAACCCCATGTTCCCGAAGCCCACCGGCTTCAGGTAGGTCCCCGCCGTCCGGACCTGCCACAGGTAGGACCACACGCCGGGATTACCGGCGTCGACGATGAGCATGGTGTCGTCCGGCGCCTGGTCGCGTACCGCCTTGATCGCCGTGGCCGGCGCCATCGGCGCAGCGGCCATGTCCACGTCCACGGCCCGGCGCCACCACTCGGCCTTGGTTTCCCGTAGGGCTTCGAGGCGACGGCGGCCGGCGTCCGTGGAGCCCGCGCCGCCGCGGGCCAGAGCCTCGTGCAGCGCCTCCACAGTCAGCCGCGCGTCGCCGAGGATGCCGAAGGTGCGCCCGGGGTAGTTGCGGCCGAGGTACTCGGGGGCGACGTCGATCTGGATCAACGTCTCGGGCAGCCGGACCGCCCACCGGGAGGTGGAGATCGCGTTCATGCTGTTGCCGACGGCGACCACCAGGTCCGCCTCGCGGAGCACCTTGTGCCCCAGCGACGTTCCCATGCGGGTCACCGAGCCGAACACGTGGGGGTGGCCGCTCGGGACGGCGCCGATCGCGTTGAAGGTGGTCACCACCGGGAGGTCATAGGCCTCGGCCAGCCGCAGCACGGCGTCGGCTGCCCGGGAGATCTGCACACCGTTGCCGATCCACAGCATCGGCCGCCGCGAGCTGACGATCAGCTCAGCCGCCCGGTCGACCGCCCGGGGGTCGCCGACCGGGCGCTGCGCAGCTACCCGAGCCGGCGCGACCGGCTCGAGAGGGCCGAGCTCGACCGAGCCCTCCAGAGCGTCGCGGGCGAGATCGACCAGGACGGGTCCGGGGTTGCCGAGGGTGGCCCTGAGCGCGGCTTCCTGCAGGACCCCGGGGATCGACGCCGTGTCGGTGACCAGGGTCGCCCACTTCGTCAGCGGTCGGAAGATCGAGACGTGGTCCGCGTTCTGCGCGTCATCCCGGTCGATGTACGGCGCCCGGTTGTTGCAGGTCAGGACCAGCACGGGGCTCGAGTCGCGCAGCGCCCCGCCGACCCCGGTGAGCAGGTTGGTGGCCCCGGGCCCGGTAGTCGCAAGGCACACGCCGGGCACGCCCTGGATGCGGCCCGCGGCGTCCGCCATCACGGCCGCCGCCCCCTCGTGCCGGGTGGTCACGAAGGTGAAGCCGGGCTCGTCGAGGATGGCGTCGGTGATCGCCAGGGTCTGCCCTCCGGGCACCCCGTACATACGGCCGATCCCCATTCGCTTGAGCGTCTCGACGACGAGCTGACCGCCGGTCCAGACCTTCTTGCCGCTGGTGATGTCGGACCTGAGGTCGTCCGTGGTGGCATTCAACTGGGGGCTCCGTTCTCCTTGTTCGGGTGCGGCGGTCAGCGACGCATCTCGACCCAGACGGGCAGCTCGGGCCGCGACCAGCTGCGGGCGAACTCGACGGGGACGTTGGCGGTGGCGCGGGTGAGCCGCTCGCTCGCGAGCAGCGGCGTTCCCTCGGCGACCCCCAGCAGACGCGCGTGCCACTCGGTGGCGGCGACGGCGAGGATCTTCTGCTCGGCGCGCTGCAGCTCCACGCCGGTGGTCGCCAGGTACTCGTAGAGGGAGGCGTCGTTCATGTCGGCCGACGCGAGCCCCGGCGCGACGCGCACCGGGACCCAGACCTGGTTCAGCGACACCGGCCTACCGTCGATGGTGCGCACCCGTACCAGCTCGACGACCCTGGCCCCGTTAGGCAGCTCGAGCAGCTCGGCGACGTCCTCGTCCGGATCGGTCTCTCGCTGGACGACGACGCGTGCGCCCGCCGTCGCCCCGTCGACATCCTCGGTGAAGCCGCGCAGCCGGTCGATCGAGCGGGACACCGCGCGGTTCTTCGCGACGAATGTCCCGGACCCGCGGCGCCGGACCAGCAGGCCCTGGCGCACCAGGCCGTCGACGGCGTGGCGGACCGTCATGCTGGCGACACCGAACCGCTCCATGAGCTCGCGCTCGGTGGGGATCCGCTGACCTGGCTGCCACTCGCCGGCCTCGAGCTGAGCTCGCAGCGTCTCGCGGATGCGGCGGTACTCAGGAACCAATGGACGCTCGCTTCCTTGCGAACTTCGCTAGACATCTAGATAACTAGGGAACGCGACCGTGCGCCCGCTGTCAACCTTTCCGGCCAGCCAACGTGCCATCACGTGGGCGCCCCGGTCCGGAGGCACGGCCGGCTCAGCAGGCCACGCCCGCATGGTTGCCGCTGCTTGCGCGGCCGGGTCTGTCACCGGGCGGCGTCATGGCTGAACGCGGCCGCCCAGGCGGCATACGCATCAGCGAGCGAAGCTCGCGCGCGTGCGTCCGGTTCGTAGACCTCCCCGCGGGGGATGAGGTGTCGTGCCGCGTCCTCCACCGAGGAGTACAGGCCCGCCGCGACGCCGGCCAGCATTGCCGCGCCACGGCTCGTCGCCATCCCGTCCCCGACACCCTCCACGGGCAGGCCCCACGTCGAGGACCGCAACCGGAGGATGTCCGGCCGACGTGCCACGCCGCCCACGACCACGACGGAATCCACCGTGCGCCCGGCGGCGGCCAGGGCCCGGAGGCCGTCCGCCATAAGGAAGGCGGCACCCTCCTGGGCCGCACTCAGAATGTCCTCCCGTCGCCGGTCGGCGGTGAGGCCGCGGATGCTGCCGACCCGGCGCAGGTCCCAGTACGGGAAGCGGTGCCCGGTCAGCGCGGTGTCGACGAGCACGCCCCGGGACCCTGCCGGCACCGCCAGCAGCGCGCGGTCGAGATCCTCGTACATGGCTTCGACGCCGGGGTAGCCGAATAGCCCCGCCAGCCACGCGATGGCGCCGCCCGTCAAGCCGGTCGCACCGCCGACCGTCCACAGCGCCGGGAGCGGGTGAGCGTTCGTCGTGAGCACCCCTCGGTCGTCGAACACGGGCGCATCCGTGACGTGGACCAGCACGTCGGTGCTTCCCGCGATGTCCACGGTCCGCCCCGGCGCGGTCGCCCCGGCGCCCAGCGAACCGATGGTCCCATCGGGGCCGCCGACCGCGACGACCGTGCCCCGCCCCACCCCGCACGCCACGGACGCTGCGGCACCGACCCACCCCGCCACGTCGTCGGCGCGTCGCACGGGCGGCAGGAGGGCGCCGGGGACGTCCAGACGGCGGGCCAGCTCGCTCGACCACCGCCCACGCGCGACGTCGAACACGAGGGTGTAGCTCGCGTGCGTGGGATCCGTGACGTGCTCGCCGGTCAGCCTGGCGACGACATAGTCCTTGACGCTGAGGATCGCCGCGGCGTCGTCGACCACGTGCGGCTGCGTGGCCGCGAGCATCCGGAGCCGCACGCCGGGCAGCTCGACGGCCAACCGTCGGCCAAGCGGAACCGGTGAGTCGGCAAGTCGCCCGCCGACGTCGTCGAGATATCCGTCCGCCGTCCTGTCCGGCCAGAGGAAGATCGGGGTCAGGGCGGCGCCATGGCGGTCCACGAGCACGAGCCCGAGCTGCGCCGAGACCCCGACGGCCGCCACGCGGTGGCCGGTGGCCGCGCGCCGGACCGCCTGCGCCGTCAGCCTCCAGCAGCGTTCCGCATCGAGAATGGCCTCGTCTGGACGCGCCCGTTCGATGGGGGTGGGCAGCCCATTGCTTGTCAGCACGTCCCCGGTGAGGGAGAGCACGGTGGCCCGGATCGCCGAGGTTCCTATGTCAACCGCTAGGATCGTCGGCTCGTCGGTCGGCGTCATACGGTCTCCAGTCCTTGCCGCATGATGAGGCGCAGGACACCGGTCATGTCAAGCAGCCGAGATAGGGCCGGAAAAGGCCGCCGGGGCCGTCCAGCGTGACCAAGCCCGCGAGGGCGATGCAGAAATCCACGGGCAACAACGCTTCCCAGCAGGCAACTGCGTTCTGCGGAGGGACAACGCGGGCCGCGCGCACATCATGTTCTGCCGGTGCATCGAGTCCGGTCACTGCCCTGGCGACGGCCGCGACCTGCGAGGCGTGCTCGCCACCTAGCGCCCACGCACGCGGCACGGCGATAGCCGAGCACTACGCTCCGGACATGGCCACGACTCCGCGGCGACGGCGCCCCGCGGTGCTCATCGCGATCGGCGTCGCCTTCCTCCTGGCCGGCGCGCTCCAGCTCGCCCTCAACGGCGCGGACTCCGGCGGCCGGGGAACCATCACCGCGGGAGTCCTCGCGATCGGCGTCGGCATCGCCCTCACCCGCTCGCGCAGAGGCGACCACTAGAAGTCGGCCAACGGTCATCGGCGCTTGCCGTGCGAGCACGCAGTTCTGTGCTTCCGGTCAGCCTCACCATGAACCGGACCCCGCCACGGTCCAGGCATGCACTTCCGCCCCGGCCATGCCCCGCCACTGCGGGTCGGCCCACCGCAGGACGTGCTGTCCGCCGTCGTCCTCGACCGAGGCCCGGAGATAATCGTGGCCCTCAATCCGCTGCGGTGCTATCCGTCCGGCATCGAGCTCGCCGTCGCCGTGCGCACCCGCCGACCTGTCCCCGGCCTCTACTACCGGGTCATCGGCCGCAACCACCAGGGCGCGCCCGTCGCCCACCCGCTCAATCTGGCCATCCGTGTCGCCGACGGCACCACCCTCGACCCTCGCTACGTCAGCGACGGCGAGCCCGACCCGACCCTCACCGCCCGCAGCTCCGAAGGCAGCGACGATGCCGTCGACGCGTCCTACTGGCTCGCGCTCCTCCTGCTGGCCCGCTGACAGTCGTCTGCTCCGGGCCCAAGCGCGGCATCTCCGAGACGGTGACCCCTCTCGATGTCGACGAGGTCCACGCCGCCGCGGACCGCCTCCTGCTGCTGGACGCCGACGAGCTGCTGGGTGATCAAGAGCGGCTCTAGGTCCGCGGCGCTGCTCATGCCGCCCAGGTGTGAGGCGTGCCCGGTTCGCTCACCGCTCGGAGACCGCGGTAGTTCTGGAAGTTGGTCGTTTGTTGGTCATCGGCCGATCTGAGGGCAAGAAAGATGGGTCTCGACCTGCTTTGTGCAGGTCAGCAACCCATCTCGGTCGGGATGGACGGATTCGAACCGACGACCTTCCGCTCCCAAAGCGGACGCGCTACCAAGCTGCGCCACATCCCGTCGCGCCGGTGACGGCGCCAGCGGCGATTCTACGGGCCGGGCAGCCGCGTCCGGCACAGCCTTCGCCGCCGGCGGCGCCGGAGCCGGAGAGCTGTGGTTAGAATTCCCTCTGCGGAGCCACCGCACGCGGGTGTAGCTCAATGGTAGAGCCTCTGCCTTCCAAGCAGATGGTGCCAGTTCGATTCTGGTCACCCGCTCCAGCGCCAGTCGGGTCGACCCGATTTGAGGCGCGCGTCGCTCACCGCGCCTCCCCGCACCACCATCCGGCCCCTCCCCTGCCGGCCGCGCCACGACAAGAGCCCCCCACCCGGAACGGGTGAGGGGCTCTCGCGAAGGTGCTGCCGAGGATCAGTCCTCGACGAGCATGCCCTTCTGGTAAGCCTTGGCCAGTCGCCGCGGCACCTTCACCTCGCGGCCCTGGACGCGGACGGCGACGAGCTCGGTGAGCTCGGCCTTCCACTGGGACCGGCGAGAGCGGGTGTTGCTGCGGGACATCTTGCGCTTCGGAACTGCCATGCCCTTGCCGCTCCTTCCGTCGATAGGGGTTAAATTGCCGACGCCTACCCTCCCACGTGCAGGGGGCGTCTGACCAACCTGAGCAGCCTACAGCACCTGTGAGATTGCCCTCTGGGCGCACCCCGGTCGCGGCGCCACCGAGTACCGGCGGCACCGCGCCGAGGGCGGCGGTTACTGCTTCTGCCCGTACCGGCGGCGGAACTTCTCCACGCGGCCGGCGGTGTCGACCACGCGGGAGCGGCCCGTGTAGAACGGGTGCGAGGCCGACGAGATGTCCACGTCGACCACGGGATAGGTGTTCCCGTCCTCCCACTCGATGGTCTTGTCCGAGGTCAGCGTCGACCGCGTCAGGAACGCGAAGTCCGCTGCGGTGTCCCGGAAGACCACCGGCCGGTACTGCGGGTGGATGTTCGGCTTCATGGTTGCTCCTCTCCTGCGGCGCCACGCCGAGAGGCCTCCAGGATGCCTCCCGCCCGCGCCCGCCGCGCGGCGACGTCACCGCTCCTCGCGGTACTCCACGTGGCGGCGGACGACGGGGTCGAACTTGCGCAGCACGAGCCGCTCCGGGTCGTTCCGCCTGTTCTTCCGCGTCACGTAGGCGTGCCCGGTGCGTGCACCCGAGCGCAGGGTGACGACGGGCCTGGTCTCGGTGCTCCGCCTGGCCATGCCCGGCCCCTTTCCTGAGAATCGTTCTCGGCCGTCGGGTAGAACACCGGTGCCCGGGAATCATTCCCGGCGCGGGATACTCCCCTGGTGAGGGACCTCCGGCTGGCCCGCGGCGAAGACGTCGTCGCCGAGACCGAGGTGCGCCGCTCCCGGTTCATCACCCTGCTGCGCCGCGTCGAGGACGAGGACGCCGCCCGCCGGCTGGTCGCGGACGCGCGCCGGCGCCACCCGGACGCCCGGCACCACCGCTCCGCCTACATCGTCGAGGTGCCCGGTACGTCCGCGGTCGAGCGTTCCTCCGACGACGGCGAGCCCGCCGGCACGGCCGGCATGCCCATGCTCGAGGTGCTACGCGGGTCCGGCCTCAGCGACGTCGCCGCGGTCGTCGTCCGCTACTTCGGCGGCATCAAGCTGGGCACCGGCGGCCTCGTCCGGGCGTACTTCGGCGCCGTCCACGCCGCGCTGACGATCGCGCCCGTCGTCCGCCTGGAGCGGCTGCGGCTGTGGGAGGTGGCTCTGCCGCACGGCGACGCCGGGCGCGTGCAGGCCGACCTCATGGGCCGCGGGGTCCCCGTGACCGGCGCGGAGTACGGCACCGGCGCCGTGACGCTCACGCTGGCCGGGCCGGACGACGGCACGGTCGCCCGGCTGCTGGCGGCCCTCACCTCGGGGACGGTCACGCCGCGGCGCGGCGGCACGGCAGTCGTGGAGCACCCGCTGTGACGCGCGCGAGGGAAATCACACGCTAGGGTTGTTGAGGCTTCAAGGCCGGCCCGGAGGGCCAGCCCCGCGCACCAACGAAAGGGACGCCGCCGCCGTGAGCAGCATGCTCGTCGCCCGCGCCTCCGCCGTGGTGCCCGCATGCCGCCCCTGTCTGTAGAGCGCCGGGCTCTAGCGTGCGGGCATCCCGCATGCCTGGCGCTCCGATGACCGCCCCGCTCACCCCGTGCCCGGCCGAGGCACGCCCCCAAGGAAGAGGAGACCCATGGCCACCATCTACAACGACGTCACCGAGCTCATCGGGCGCACCCCGCTGGTCCGGCTGAACAAGATCACCGACGGCGCCGGCGCAACCGTGCTGGCCAAGCTCGAGTTCTACAACCCGGCCAGCTCCGTCAAGGACCGCATCGGCGTCGCCATCGTCGACGCCGCCGAGGCCTCCGGCCAGCTCCCGCCGGGCGGCACCATCGTGGAGGCCACCTCGGGCAACACCGGCATCGCGCTGGCGATGGTCGGCGCCGCCCGCGGCTACGACGTCGTGCTGACCATGCCCTCGTCCATGAGCAAGGAGCGCCGGGCGCTGCTTCGCGCCTTCGGCGCCGAGCTCGTCCTCACCGAGCCCGCCGCCGGCATGAAGGGCGCGGTGGAGAAGGCCGAGGAGATCGCGGCCGAGCGGCCGGGCGCCGTCCTGGCCCGGCAGTTCGCCAACGAGGCCAACCCCAAGATCCACCGCGAGACCACCGCGGAGGAGATCTGGAACGACACCGACGGCGCCGTGGACGCCGTCGTGTCCGGCATCGGCACCGGGGGCACCATCACCGGCGTCGGCCAGGTGCTCAAGAGCCGCAAGCCCGAGGTGAAGATGTTCGCCGTCGAGCCGGCCGAGTCCCCGATCCTCAACGGCGGCGCGCCCGGGCCGCACAAGATTCAGGGCATCGGCGCGAACTTCGTCCCGGAGATCCTCGACACCGCCATCTACGACGAGGTCCTGGACGTCGACGCCGACACCGCCGTGCAGTGGGCCCGCCGGGCCGCCACCGAGGAGGGTCTGCTCGTCGGGCTGTCCTCCGGCGCCGCGCTCGCCGCCGCCGTCAACATCGCCCACCGCCCGGACATGGAGGGCAAGACGATCGTCGTCGTCATCCCGTCCTCCGGGGAGCGCTACCTCTCGACGATCCTCTTCGAGGGCCTGGTCGACTGACGTGCCCGACGAGCACGTGCCGCTCCGCCAGCAGCTGCTGGAGGACCTCCAGGCTGCGCGCCGCCGCGACCCGGCCGCGCGCAGCCTGGCGGAGGTGGCGCTGGCCTACCCCGGCGTCCACGCGCTGTGGATGCACCGGCTGGCGCACCGGATGTGGCACGCGAGCCCCCTGCTGAAGCTGCCGGCCCGGCTGCTCTCGCAGTTCGCGCGGGCGCGCACGGGGATCGAGATCCACCCCGGTGCGCGGCTGGGCCGCCGGCTGTTCATCGACCACGGCATGGGCGTCGTCATCGGCGAGACCGCCGAGGTGGGCGCCGACGTGGTGATGTTCCACGGCACCACCCTCGGCGGCACGTCGATGAGCCGCGGGAAGCGCCACCCCACCGTCGGCGACCGGGTGATGATCGGCGCCGGCGCCAAGGTCCTGGGCCCGGTGACCATCGGCCCCGACGCCCGGGTGGGCGCCAACGCCGTCGTGGTCAAGGACGTCCCGGCCGGGGCGGTCGCCGTGGGCGTGCCCGCCCGGCCGCGGCCGGCGCCGGCAGCGATCGTCGCGGACCCGTACGCCGACCCGGCGGTCTACATCTGAGGCGGTGGCCGGCGGGACGGCGACCGGTCAGGAGCTTCGCGGCGCCCGCTGGCAGCGCGGGCACCAGAACACCCGGCGCCCCGCCATGGGCGTCTCCGCCACGCGCGTCCCGCACACGAGGCAGCCCTCCCCCGACCGGCGGTACACGTACCACCGGTCGTCGTCGTCGCGGCGGTGCTCCGGCCGGGTGGTGACGATCCGTCCGGTGGCCACGCCGTCGGCCATCAGGGCGGCCAGGTCGTCCCACATGGCCCTCAGCCGCGCCGCCGGGACGTCGCGGCCCAGGCGCAGCGGGTGCAGCCGGGCCCGGTACAGCGCCTCCGCGCGGTAGATGTTGCCCACGCCGGAGACCACCGACTGGTCCATGAGCAGCTCACCGACCGCCCGCCGCCGCGCGCGCACCGCCTCCACGAAGGCGTCGCGGTCGCCGTCGCGCCGGAGCGGGTCGGGCCCGAGGCGGGCGTGCACCGCCGCCTTCTCCTCCCAGGTGACCACCTCGCACGCCGTCGGGCCGGTGAGGTCCGCGACCCCGTGCTCGCCGAGGAGCCGGACCCGCACCGCGCCGCGCGGTGCGGGCGGGTGCCAGGCCGGGAGGGCGAGCGGGCCGGTGCCCGCCCCCGGCGGAGAGGGCTCCGCCGCCGCACCGGCGGGCACGGCCTCGGGTGCGCGGCGCCCGCCCGGGTCCCCAGACGGCCCCTCCCCCGCCGGCGCGCCGACGGGCGCGGGCACGTCGTCCGGTGCGTCGTCGGGCGAGGGCGCGGAGCCGCCGGGCGAGGCGGCCGACTCGGCCGACAGGGGCGGGAGCGCCGTCTCCTCCTCCGAGACGCGGCGCCGCGGAGCGCCGATCGCGTGCGGGGCTCGGAAGGAGCTGTCGCCGGCGAACGTCCACGAGCCGTACAGGCCGAGGTGTACCCGCAGCCACCGCAGGCCGTCGGGCGGGGTCTCCCAGGGCGTGATCTCTCCGGGGGTGGCCTCGCCGGGCGCGGCGTCGCGGGGCGCCTGCGCGCCGTTTGGCGCGGCGCCGTCGGGCGCGAAGCCGAGGAAGAGCTGCTTGCCGTGCGCCTCCGTCGTCACCAGCGTGTGGCCGTCCAGCAGGGCGGCGCCGTCGGCGAACCGGCCCTGCGGAGAGCTGACCTCGAGCCGCTGACCGCCGAAGAGCTCGGCGAACGCGTACGCGAGCCGGTGGACGGTGTGCCCCTCAGGCATCGGCCGGTCTCACCCCGGCGGGCGCCTCCCAGCAGGTCGGCGCGTCCCACAGGGCGTGCCGCAGCTCGACCCGGCCGGGCACGAACGGGCTCAGCGGCGTGCCCTCCTCCCGGTAGTGCGCCATCGCACGCTCGCGCAGCGGGCGCGGTAGCGTCCCGTCCGCGCGCACCACGCGCCACCACGGCACCTCCGCCCCATAGGTGGCCATGACCGCCCCGACGTGCCGGGCGTGCCCGTGACCGGTGCGCGCCCGCACGGCCTCGGCGACGAGGGCGTAGGTGGTGGCGCGCCCGGGCGGGACCTGGTCGACGACGTCCAGCACGAGCTCGGTCAGCTCCGTCCGCTCTGGGTGCACCCGCATATGATCGCAGGCACGATGACGAACGACACCACGGCCGCCGGGCCGCGCGCCACCGAACCGCACTACTGCGAGCACTGCAACGACTCCGTCCCCCACGAGCACCTCGACATCAAGGCAGTCGTCGCCGGCGCGCGCCGCGACGCCTTGCGCGAGGCCGGCTGGATGACGGCGGCGTCGGCCGTCGCCGCTGGCGCGGCGGCCGGGCTGGCGGCTGTCGCGGCGGGGACCGCCCCGGCCCTCACGGCGCTCGGCGTGACCGTCGCCGGCTGGGTCGTCACCACGCTGGCCGGTCTCGGCGTCCTGGGCGCCACCCGGGCCCGGCTGGCCGACTCCGGCGCCGTGCTCGCCGGCTCCTTCACGACGGCGGCCCTGACCCCCCTCGTCGCTCTCGCCGTGGCCCTGCTCACCGGGGGCGGGTGGGCCGTGGCGCTGGTCGCGGGCGCCGCGTGGCTGCTGTGCGGCGCCCTGGCCGCGCTGGCCCGCGCCCGCACCTACAGGGCGCTGCTGCTCCAGCCGGGCGAGGCCGGCGAGCGGGCCCGGAGCGCCGCCGTCGCCCGCAGCCGCCGCCCAGGGCGCCGCGAACCGGTGAGCTGGCTGCTCCAGGCCGTGGCGGTGGCCGTGTGCGTGTGGGCGCTGACGCCGCTGCCGGCGCTGGTGGTCGTGCTCGTGCCGCTCGCGGTGGTCGGCGTCGTTGCCCAGGCACGGAGACGGCAGGGCCGGTAGGACGCGCCGCGCCACGCGGGTCCGGCGCACCGTCGCCGCGGACGAGTGCCTGAGACGTCCCGCCCCGCCAATTTTCGTCGTCGTCGCGGCCGCCGCGCTGGCATGCTGGCCGCCGTGAGCACCGTCACCACCCTTCCCCAGGTCTCCCTCCCCACCGGCTACCGCCTGGCCGAGGTCGACGACACCGTCCACCGGCAGGCCGTCATCGACGTCGACGAGTGGGCCTTCGCGGAGCAGACCGACGAGGCCGACGCGGCCGCGAGGGTCTGGCCGCTCGAGCCGGGCCGGTCCGTCGGGGTCTGGGACGAGCGGGACCCGCGGGCGCCCCGGCTGGCCGCCTTCCACTCCTCCTACGCCTTCGCGATGCCTGTGCCGGGCGGCGACCGGCTGCCCACAGCCGGGCTGACGTGGGTCAGCGTGCACCCCGGGCACCGCCGCCGCGGGCTCGCCCGCGCGATGCTCACCGCCCACCTCCACCGCTCCCTCGCACGTGGCGAGGTCCTCTCGGCCCTCAACGCGGCCGAGGTGGGGATCTACGGCCGCTACGGGTACGGCGTCGCCACCCACCACCTCCACGTCACCGTGGGCCGCGGCGCGACCCTCCGGGCGGTGCCCGGCAGCGAGGATCTCGTCGTCGAGCTGGACACCGCCGACCGCGACCGGCACGCCGGCCTCGTCCAGGCCGTGCACTCCTCGGTGGACCGGCCCGGCTGGCTCACCCGCGACACCGCCGCCATGCGCGCGCGGGTGCTGGTGGACCGGCCCTCGGACCGGCGCGGCGCCGAGGCGCTGCGCATCGCCGTCGTGCGGGCCGGTGACGGCGCGCCGCGGGCGTACGCGCTGTTCCGCCGCCGCTCCGTGTGGTCCGAGGCGCACCTGCCACAGGGTGTGGTCCAGGTGCGCGAGGCCGTGGCTCTCGACGCCGCCGCCGCGCGGGCGCTCTGGGGCACGCTGGCGGACCTGGACCTCATGGGATCGGTCGAGGCCCGGCACCTGCCCACCGACGACCCCCTCCACGGCCTGCTGGTGGACCACCGGGCGGCGCGCGTCGTCGAGCACGACGACGTCTGGCTGCGCCTGCTGGACGCGCCCGCGGCCCTGACGCGCCGGCGCTACCAGCGCGACGTCGACGTGGTGCTCCAGGTGCGCGACGCGGTCCTGCCCGGCAACGACGGCCGGTGGCGGCTGCGCGGTGGCCCCGGCGGGGCCGAGGTCACCCGGGCCACCGGGCCGGCCGACCTCGCGCTGGACGTCGCCGACCTCGCCGCGGCGTACCTGGGCGGCACGTCGCTGGGCGCGCTGGCCCTGGCCGGGCGGGTCACCGAGCTGACGCCGGGCGCGCTGGCGCCGGCCTCCGCGGCCTTCGGCTGGCCGGTCGCGCCCGGCACCACCTGGGGCTTCTGACCCCGCGTCGCGCAGGCAGCCGCCGGGCCGGGACCGCGTGGCCGGCCCCGGCGACCTCAGGCCTTGTGCGCCTCCTCGTAGGCGGCGAGAAGGTCGATGCGCCGCTGGTGGCGCGCGTCGCCGGAGAACGGCTCGGCGAGAAAGGCGTCGACGATCTGCAGGGCGTCGTCGAGGGAGTGCATGCGGCCGCCGAGCGCGACGACGTTGGCGTCGTTGTGCGCCCGGCCCAGCTTCGCCGTCTCGACGTTCCACGCGAGCGCCGCGCGCACGCCCTTGACCTTGTTCGCCGCGATCTGCTCGCCGTTGCCGGAGCCGCCGAGGACGATGCCCAGGGAGCCGGGGTCGGCCACGACGGCCTCGCCCGCCGCCAGGCACATGGGCGGGTAGTCGTCGTCGGGGTCGAGCTCCTGGGCCCCGTGGTCCACGACGTCGTGGCCGGCAGCGGAGAGGTGCCGGGAGAGCGCTGCCTTGAGCTCGAATCCCGCATGGTCTGCGGCGATATGGATACGCATGAGCGTCATTGTGCCAAGTGCCACGGTGTGCCCGCGCCGCCCGCCCGCGGGCCGGCCGGGAGCCCGGCCGGTGCGCGAGCCCCGCGCGGGCGGCTCCGGCTAGGGTCGGAGGATGACGACGACCGATGTCACCGGCGCACAGGGACCCATGAGCGACCTCGAGGCCATGGACGCCTCGGTGCGCCCGCAGGACGACCTCTTCCGCCACGTCAACGGCACCTGGCTGCGCGAGCACGTCATCCCCGCCGACCGCGCCCGCGACGGCTCCTTCCTGGTGCTGCGCGACCTGTCCGAGGAGCGGGTGCGCGCCATCATCGAGGAGTCCGCCGCCCGGGCGGGGAGGGCGGGCGCGGACGCCCCCGGCGCCGACCCGGCCCGCGACGCTGCCGACGCGGGCGACGCGGCCAATGCGGCCGAGGCGGGCGACGCGGCCGAGGCGGGCGACGCGGCCGACGCGGCCAATGCCAAGAAGATCGGCGACCTGTACGCCTCCTTCATGGCGACCGAGCGCATCGAGGCGCTCGGCACGAACCCGCTGCGCGCGGACCTGGAGCTGCTCACGGCCGCGCTCGACAAGGAGGCCCTCACGCGGGCCATCGGCTCGCTCCAGCCCACCGGCGTCACGGGCGGCGCCGGCTACGGCGTCGACACCGACCTCAACGACCCGGACCGGTACATCATGTTCTTCTGGCAGTCCGGCCTCGGGCTGCCCGACGAGTCGTACTACCGCGAGGAGCAGTTCGCCGAGATCCGCACCGCCTACGTCGCCCACGTGGCGACCATGCTCGCGCTCACCGGGCTGGTCACCGAGGACGAGGCCATGGGCGCCGCCGAGCGGGTCATGCAGGTGGAGAAGACGCTCGCGGCCGGCCACTGGGACCGGGTGAAGTCCCGCGAGGCCGACCTCATCAACAACCCGATGACGTGGGAGGAGCTGGTCGCGGCGGCACCCGGCTTCGACTGGGAGCTGTGGCGCACGGCGCTGGGCGTGCCCGAGGGTGCGTTCGACCAGCTCATCGTCGCCATGCCCTCGTACATGGAGCACTTCGCCCGCTCCTGGGAGCATCTCGACGCCGACTCGTTGCGGATGTGGCTGACCTGGCACGTCGTCCACGCCCGCGCCCCCTACCTGCCGCAGGCGTTCGTCGACGAGAACTTCGACTTCTACGGCCGCACCCTCACCGGGGCCGAGGAGCTGCGCGAGCGGTGGAAGCGCGGCGTCGCCCTCACCGAGGGGTCGCTCGGGGAGGCCGTGGGCGAGCTCTACGTCGCCCGGCACTTCCCGCCCGAGCACAAGGCCGCCATGCAGCGCCTCGTGGACAACCTCATCGCCGCCTACCGCGAGTCCATCACCGCGCTGGACTGGATGAGCGAGGAGACGAAGGCGCGGGCGCTGGCCAAGCTCGACACGTTCCGCCCCAAGATCGGTTACCCCGACAAGTGGCGTGACTACTCCCGGCTGGAGATCGACCCCGCGGACCTCCTCGGCAACGTCCGGGCCGCCCACCTCTTCGAGGAGCGGCGCGACCTCGACAAGCTCGGCCGCCCCATGGACCGCGACGAGTGGTTCATGCCGCCGCAGATGGTCAACGCCTACTACAACCCCACCTGGAACGAGATCGTCTTCCCCGCCGCGATCCTCCAGCCGCCGTTCTTCGACCCGGCGGCCGACGACGCCTGGAACTACGGCGGAATCGGCGCGGTCATCGGCCACGAGATCGGTCACGGGTTCGACGACCAGGGCTCGAAGTACGACAGCACCGGCCGCCTGACGGACTGGTGGACCGAGGAGGACCGCGCCGAGTTCGAGAAGCGCACGAAGGCGCTCATCGCGCAGTACGACGTGTACACCCCGGCACAGCTGGACGGCTCGCACCACGTCAACGGCGCGCTGACCGTCGGGGAGAACATCGGCGACCTCGGCGGTCTGTCCATCGCCATCAAGGCGTACGACATAGCGCTGCGCGCGCAGGGGCTCGGCGGTCTGGCGGACGCCCCGGTGATCGACGGCCTGACCGGCCTGCAGCGGGTGTTCATCTCCTGGGGCCGCATCTGGCGGGAAAAGGGTCGCGACGCCGAACTCATCCGGCTGCTGACGATCGACCCGCACTCCCCCGCGGAGTTCCGCTGCAACGGCGTGGTCCGGAACATCGACGCCTTCGCCGAGGCGTTCGACGTCCGGCCCGGCGACGGCCTGTACCTGCGCCCCGAGGAGCGTGTGCGCATCTGGTGACGGCCCGGCGTCAGGCATGACGCCCGCGGGCATCGAGGAGGATCCGTCAGGCATGCCCTGACGGATCCGCCTCGTTGTCGCGGCCGGAGCGAGCCGCCGGACCCCGCACGCGCCGAACAGGCCCCAACCGTCGATCTGGAAGGATTTCGACGGATTAGGGCCTGTTCGCGCGCTGGATCCGACTTCTCCGGAGCCGACTACCAGCACGCCTTCCACTCCACCGGCCGCGACGGCGACCAGATGGGGCCGGGTCAGCTCCCCGCACTACCGCGAAATGGGCCCAGACCCTGTACATGACTGGCGGCTCGAGCGCCCTGTCACCTGGGGGAACGAGCACAAGGACGCGGTGCCCCCGCTGACCTCGGTGACCTCGGTGACCTCGGTGACCTCGGTGACCAGAGCATGATCACCCGCGCGGACCTCGAGGGCGGCACCTACCTGACGGCCGACGTCTGGGCGGGCACCACGGACTCGACGGTCACCGTCTCGATCGACGGCGGGGAGCCGGTCCCCGGGGAGATCAACCAGCCGGCGGACGGCGAGGGTCTGCTGCGTGGCATCGAGTGGTCCCACCCCTACGCCCTGGTCCGCCAGCTCACCAACGCGCGGATGTCCTACCAGTCGACGTCGGGCGACCCGGAGGCGCAGGGGCTGCACCTCTACAACGGCCAGGTCTACGGCCCCTTGGTGCCGCGTCCTCACGGACGGACCACCGGCCCGGCATCCTCCTCGCCGAGGGTGCCGGGCCCGCCCGTCTGCGCACCTCCACCCGCACAGTGACGTGGTCGAGCTCGACGACGTCGGGCACGCTCGCCGGTGAACCGGGATACGCCGCGTCGACCGGGAGCGCCCCGCGTCCTAAGCCTGCGAGCGGGCGGCAGTGCGCCGCTCGAGGGCGTAGGAGACGAGGGCGACGGCCAGACCCGCGACCGCCAGCAGCGCACCGGCCCACGCGGGGGCCCGGAAGCCATACCCCGCGGCGAGCACGGCACCGCCCACCCAGGCGCCGAGGGCGTTGCCGATGTTGAGGGCGCTGTGGTTCAGGGCCGCACCGAGCGAGGGTCCCTCGCGCGAGACGTCGAGCAGCCGCGTCTGCAGCGCCGGGCCGATGAACTGGCTCGCCACCGCCACCAGCAGGGCGAGCGCCACGGCCGTGACCGGGCCGGTTGCCGCGACCGAGAACACGGCCAGCGTGACGGCCATGCCGACCAGCCCGGTGAAGATGGCCCCGAACATCGTGCGGTCGGCCAGGCGCCCGCTCAGCACCGTGCCGAGCGTCATCCCGGCGCCCCAGAGCAGCAGCACCCACGGCACGTGCCGCTCGGCGATCCCGGCGGCCACCATCGTGGGCGTGATGTAGCTGTAGACGGCGAACATCCCGCCGAATCCGATCGATCCAATGGCCACGGCCAGCCACAGCTGGCCCGAGCGCAGCGCGGTCAGCTCGCGCCGCGCCGTCGCGCCGGCGCGGGCCGGGACCTGCGGCACCCAGCGCCAGATGGCGACGAGGGAGACCAGCGCAATGACGGTGACGAGCCAGTACAGCGACCGCCAGCCCAGCACCTGCCCCATCCAGGTGGAGACCGGCACGCCGAACATGGTGGCGACCGTCAGGCCCATCATCACCATTGCGACCGACCGGGCCCGGCGCTGCGGCGGGGAGATCGAAGCGGCCACGACGGCCGTGATGCCGAAGTATGCCCCGTGCGGCAGCCCGGCCAGGAACCGGGCCCCGAGCGCGGTGGTGAGGGTGGGGGAAAGGGCGGACAGCGCGTTGCCCACAGCGAGCGCGACCGCGAGCCCGAGCAGCATGGTGGTGCGCGGAGCGCGCGGGAGCGACAGCACGATGAGCGGCGCCCCGACCACGACGCCGAGCGCGTAGGCCGAGACGAGGTAGCCGGCCTGCGGGATGGTCGCACCCACGTCGTCCGCGATGCGGGGCAGGAGGCCCATGGTCGCGAACTCGGTGGTGCCGATCGCGAAGCTGCCCACTGCCATCGCGAGGATGGCCAGGGCGAGCGCCCGGGGCTGCAGGGGGCCGCGCAGTCCCGTGGCCGAGGCGGCCGCGGGCTCGCCACCGGACAGGGGCGCGGGGCCGGGCAGCTGCGCGGAGCCGGGCTCCCCGCCGAGCGCGGCGGGCTCCTCGGTGCCTGAGGTTCCTGTCACGACAGGTCGTACGCCGCGCGGCGGACGGAGAACGAGTAGCCCGACTTCTCGTGGGCGCACGTCATCCCGGTCTCGTCCGAGGCGCAGGTGAAGCCCCGGGCGCTCTGCTCCTGCCCGTAGTCCAGCACCGGAAGGCCGGCGGCGTCGATGCTGAGGGTCTGCCCGGAGGTGTCGCACACCAGCGAGGAGCCCTCGGCGGTGACCTGGAGGAAGTGACCGATGGTGCCGTCGCAGCGCTCGACGTCGGCGGCGGGGATGTCGTCGGCGTAGCCGAAGCTGGCGATGCCGCACAGTGCCCGGTCGGTCTCGATGGCGCAGGCGATGTTGCCGCTGGGGGCTGCGAAGTCGAAGGCGACGTCGGAGAGGTCCTCGCCCTCCGGCGCCTGCGTGGCGGTCGGCGACGGGGCCGCCGTGGCGGCCGGTGCCGTGGGGGTCGCGCCCGGCTCGGCGGAGGCCTCCCCGCCGGTGAGGCGCGTCGTCATCATGATGACGAAGGCCAGCACCAGCACGACGCTGACCGCGACCACCGCGATCTCGCCGCCGCTGAGCCTGCCCCGTGATCCTGCCTTGGCCATGACTGCTCCTTGCTCGTCCCCCACCGCGCCGCCGCGGGCGCACGCGCCCGTCCCGGGCTGCTCGCGCGGCGCCCGGTCGCCGGCAGGAGTCACCCGCCGCGGCGACGGCGGCCGCGGCGGTTCACGCTACGCCATTTAGTCGAAGACCGGTCCGGAGGTCCGTGTGCGCTTGATCTCGAAGAACCCCGGCGTGGACGCCACGGCCACGGCCCCGTCCCACAGCTTTCCGGCGTCCTCGCCCTTGGGTGCCGGGGTGACCACGGGGCCGAAGAAGGCCACGCCGTTGACCGCGACGACGGGCGTGCCGACGTCCTGCCCCACCTGGTCGATCGCCTCCCGGTGCGAGGCGCGGAGCGACTCGTCGAGCTCGTCGGTGCCGGCGTAGCGCGCGAGGTCGGCGGGCAGCCCGACCTCCCTCAGCGCCTCGTCGATGACGGCCGGGAGGTCCTCGCCCCGGCCCTGGGGGTGGATCCGGGTGCCGAGGGCGTCGTACAGCGGCTTGACGACGTCGTCGCCGTGCAGCTCGCGAGCGGCGTTGACGACGCGGACCGGGCCCCAGGCGCGCTCCATCAGGGCGGCGTAGTCCTCGGGCAGGTCGCGGCCTTCGTTGAGGACCGAGAGGCTCATCACGTGCCAGCGGACCTCGACGTCGCGCACCTGCTGGACCTCGCCCATCCAGCGGGACGTCATCCAGGCCCAGGGGCACATCGGGTCGAACCAGAAGTCTGCGGTGTCGGTGCTCATGGCCCCATCTTCGCGGTACGGACCGCCGGGACGCGAAACGGCAGGTGAGGTGGTTCCCCGGCACCGGTTTCCGGTCGGGGCGGTGGGTGCCCGCGTGGCAGGATCGTCTGCGGTGTGCGAGCGCACGCCCCGCCGGTGGTGCCGCCGGCCGCCCGCCCTGTCGGAGGAGACCCATGCCCGGAGAGAACCTCACCCGTGTCGAGGCCCAGGAGCGGGCCCGGACCGTCGCGACCGAGAGCTACGACGTCGTCCTGGACCTGACCCGGGGCGAGCGGGTGTTCGGCTCGACCACCACGGTGCGCTTCGGTGCCACCGAGGGCGCGAGCACCTTCATCGACCTCATCGCCGAGTCGGTGGAGCGCATCGTCCTCAACGGCGCCGAGGTCGACACGGCGGCCTTCGCGGACTCGCGAATCGCCCTGACCGGCCTGGCCGCCCGCAACGAGCTCGTGGTCGAGGCGACGTGCCGGTACATGAACACGGGCGAGGGCCTGCACCGCTTCGTCGACCCGGTCGACGACGAGGTGTACCTGTACTCGCAGTTCGAGGTCGCGGACTCGCGGCGGGTGTTCGCCGTCTTCGAGCAGCCCGACCTCAAGGCCACGTTCACCTTCACCGTCACCGCCCCGGCGCACTGGACGGTGGTGTCGAACACCGCCACCCCCGAGCCCCAGCCCGCCGGGGACGGCGCGGCGACGTGGAGCTTCGCCCCCACCCAGCTGATCTCCTCGTACCTGACGGCGATCGTCGCGGGGCCCTACCACGGCGTCACCGGGGAGCTGACGTCCCGGGACGGGCGGACCATCCCGCTCGGCGTGTACTGCCGCGCCTCGCTGGCCGAGCACCTCGACGCCGACGAGATCATGGCCATCACCCGGGCGGGGTTCGCGTTCTACGAGGAGGCGTTCGACCGCCCCTACCCGTTCACCAAGTACGACCAGCTCTTCGTGCCCGAGTTCAACGCCGGCGCGATGGAGAACGCCGGGGCGGTGACGTTCCTGGAGAACTACGTCTTCCGCTCCAAGGTGCCCGAGGCCACCGTCGAGCGGCGCGCCGTGACGATCCTGCACGAGCTCGCGCACATGTGGTTCGGCGACCTGGTGACCATGCGCTGGTGGAACGACCTGTGGCTGAACGAGTCCTTCGCGGAGTTCGCCTCCCACCTCGCCACCGCCGAGGCCACGCGGTGGACCAGCGCCTGGACGACGTTCTCGTCGCTGGAGAAGTCCTGGGCGTACAACCAGGACCAGCTGCCCTCCACCCACCCGATCGTCGCGCCGATCAACGACCTGGAGGACGTCGAGGTCAACTTCGACGGCATCACCTACGCCAAGGGCGCCTCCGTGCTCAAGCAGCTCGTCGCGTGGGTCGGGCGCGACCCCTTCCTGGCCGGCCTGCAGCGCTACTTCGCCAAGCACGCCTTCTCCAACACCGAGCTGCCGGACCTGCTCTCCGAGCTGGAGGCGACGTCCGGGCGCGACCTGGCGGCGTGGTCGAAGGTGTGGCTGGAGGAGGCGGGCGTGACCCTGCTGCGCCCGGAGATCACCGACGGCCCGGACGGGACGATCGCCTCCTTCGCGCTGGTCCAGGAGGCCCCGGCCGAGCACCCCACGCTGCGCCCGCACCGCCTGGTGATCGGCGGCTACGACGTCGTCGGCGACGGCGCGCGCGCGGGCCTGCGGCGCGTGGTACGCGTGGAGCTCGACGTCGATGGCGCCCGCACCGAGGTGCCGGAGCTGGCCGGCCGGCGTCGCCCGGACCTGATCCTGGTCAACGACGAGGACCTGGCGTACGCCAAGGTGCGCCTGGACGAGCGGTCCCTGCGCACGGCGGTGGCGCACCTTTCCGGGTTCGCGGAGTCGCTGCCCCGCGCGCTGGTGCTCGGCGCCGCGTGGGACATGACCCGCGACGGCGAGTGGGCGGCGCGGGACTACATCGACCTGGTGCTCGGCGCCGTCGCCACCGAGACGGACTCCACGGTGGTGCAGGTGCTGCTGCGCCAGCTCGCCACCGCGCTGGACTCCTACTCGGCGCCGGAGACGCGCCGCGAGCTCGCCGCGTCCGTGGCGGACAAACTGCTGTCCCTGGCGCGCGGCGCGGCCGCCGGCTCGGACACCCAGCTGCAGCTGGTGCGCGCCGTCGCCGCCCACGCCGTCACCCCCGAGCAGCTCGACGCCCTCGCCGGCCTGCTCGACGGCTCCACGCCCATGGCGGGCCTGACGGTCGACACCGACCTGCGCTGGACGCTGCTGCAGGGCCTCGTCGCCGGCGGCCGCACGGGCGCGGCGGAGATCGACGCCGAGCTGGCCCGGGACGCCACCGCCACCGGCCACCAGCAGGCGGCGCGCGCCCGCGCGGCCATCCCCACCGCCGACAACAAGCAGCGGGCCTGGTCCGACGTCGTCGACTCCGACGCGCTGCCGAACGCGGTGCAGTCCAACGTCATCGGCGGCTTCGCGCACGTCCACGACCGCGGGCTGCTGGTGCCCTTCACCGCGCCGTACTTCGACGCGCTCGAGCGGGTGTGGACGGAGAAGACCAACGAGATGGCGCAGAACATCGTCATCGGGCTCTACCCGCGGGGTCTGGCCGGCCTCGCCGAGGAGCACGGCGTGGACGTCATCGCTCTCACCGAGGACTGGCTGGACGCCCACCCCGACGCCGCGCCCGCCCTGCGGCGCCTCGTGGTGGAGAACCTCGACGCCGCCCGCCGGGCCGTCCGCGCCCAGGAGGCCGACCGCCGCGTCGCCGTCTGAGCACGACCCGGCCGCACAACTGACCTGTCGCGACACGTCACAAGTGCCGCGACAGGTCCGTTGTGCCGCCGCACGCCAGCTGTGGCACGACAGTCCGCACCGGCTGCCGGGCCTGGTGTGCCCAGACCGTCATGACCAGCAGACCCGCCGGCGGCTCCCGGGGGGCAGTCGCTGTCGGCGATTTCTGGGGGGCGACGCCTACGGCAGCGGCTCTCCGCGCGCGGTGATCCAGAGCTCGAACCACTCCTCGTGCGTCAGCTCGGGCTGCCGGGTGACGGCGTCGGAGCAGGCGCGGATGCGGTCGGCGTTGGTCGTGCCGACCACCGGGGCGATGCGGGCGGGGTGCCGCTGCAGCCACCACAGCACGATCGTCTCCGCGGTCGTGCCCTTCGCCTCCGCGAGGCGCGCGACGAGCTGGGCGGTCGCTACCTCCGCGGCGGTCTCCTCCCGTCCGCTGTACCGTCCCTGCGCCAGGGCGCCCCAGGCCTGCAGCTCGATGCCGTGGGCCTGGCAGTGCTCGAGCGTGCCGATGGGGAACCCGTTGGCGGTGGCCTCCGCGGTGTTGACCAGCACGCCCGCCTCCAGCCAGTCCCGCCGGTGCAGGCTCATCTCCAGCTGGTCGACGACCAGCGGCAGGTCCAGGTGGGCCTGGAGCTGCGCGATCTGCTGGCCGCTCATGTTCGAGACCCCGATCTCGCGCACCAGCCCCTGCTCGTGCAGCGACGTGACGGCCTCCGCGATCTCGGCCGGCTCGACCAGCGGGTCCGGCCGGTGGAGCAGGAGGACGTCGATCCTGTCGGTGCGCAGCCGCTCGAGACTCTCCTGGACGCGGCCGGTGATGGTGGGCCCGCGCAGGTCGTACATGCCGGGCAGCTCCGTGCCCCGCAGCCGGATTCCGCACTTCGTCTGGATGGTGATCCGCTCTCGCAGCCCGGCAGAGCGGGCCAGCACCTCACCGAACACCGCCTCGGCCTTGCCGCGGCCGTAGATGTCCGCGTGGTCGAAGCGGGTGATCCCGGCGTCAAGGGCCGCCTCGACGGCCGCCGTGGCCGCGTCGACCTCCGCGGCCCCGTAGCCCTCAGAGTCCCAGGCGCCGCCCAGGCCCATGCATCCGTACAGCGCGGAGGAGCCCGGGCTCGTGCGCTCGGCGTTCATGGCGGCCATCCTGCCGTGGCGCACCGGGCGGCCGCGCCCGGGCCAGGGACGCGGGCGTGGCCGGTCAGACCGCGGCCGGCACCAGGTGGGTGAGGTCCCCGACCGTGGCGTGGGCCCCGGCGCGGAGAAGCGCCTCCTCCGGCTGCGACGTCGTGACACCGAGCACCAGGCTCACGCCGGCACCGAGTGCGGCGGCCAGCCCGGCAGGGGTGTCCTCAGCGGCGACGCACGCCGCGGGGTCCACCCCCAGCAGCTCGGCGCCGCGCACGTACGGCGCCGGGTCGGGTTTGCCCACCGGCGTGAGCTCGGCGGTGACCAGCGGGAGACCGTCGGGCACGCCCAGCATGGCCAGCACGGTCTTCGCCCAGGCGCGCGTCGCGGAGGTGACCACGGCCACCGGCACCCCGGCGCCGCGCCACCCGGCGATCGCGTCGGCCGCGCCGGGCACGGCGGCGGGCGGGTCCGCGACGACGTCGAGGCACGCCAGGACCTCCCGCGTCAGGAGCACCGGGTCCTCCCCCGACCACGGGCCCTCCAGCGACGCGAACACCTCGGCGCCGCGCCGCCCGGCGAAGGCGCGCACCGTCTCGTCGTCGACCTGCCAGCCGCGCCGGCGGAAGTACCGGTGGAACGCGGCGCGGTGGGTGGGCTCGGAGTCGACGAGAGTTCCGTCGAGGTCCAGCAGCAGCCCGGCCCCCGGGGCGCGCAGCGCCGCGCCCACACGTTCCCGCACCGCCAGGTCCGTCGTCACGCCTCCACGGTATGCGGTCGGCGCGCCGGGCCGCGTGGCGAGCGCGTCGGAGCGCGCCGCCGCCGTCAGGGAGCCGCGACGCCGGGGCGCCGGGTCGCGGCGTCAGGACCAGGCGAAGAGCTCGTCCCCGGGGCTCACGGTGTGCCCGGCGGTGGCGGTGGTGGTGAGCTGGTCGGCCTTGCCCTCCAGCGCGATCACCGGCGTAACGGCGGAGCGTCCCCCGGCCCGCACCGCCGCGGGCGACCAGGTGACCAGGACCTGACCCTGCTCCACGACGTCCTTCTCGGCGGCGTGCAGGGTGAACCCCTCGCCGCCGAGCTGGACGGTGTCCAGCCCGAGGTGGACCAGCACGCCGCGCCCCGCCTCGGTCACGATGACGAAGGCGTGCGGGTGAATCTTCATGATCGTGCCGGCGACCGGGGCCACGGCCTCGGCCGTCTCGGCGTCCCCCGGGTCGACCGCGACCCCGGGGCCGACGATGGCCCCGGAGAAGACGGGATCGGGGACTTCTGTGAGGTCCAGGACGGTTCCGGCGACGGGCGCGAGGACGCGCAACGTCACCTGAGGTCCTCGATGTCCTCGGCGATGGTGTCCGCCTGCGGCCCCAGGACCACCTGGACCGCCGAGCCCTGCTGCACGACGCCGAACGCGCCGGCGGCCTTGAGGGCGTCCTCGTCGACCTTCGCGGGGTCCTCGACCTCCACGCGCAGCCGGGTGATGCAGGCCTCCAGGTCGAGGACGTTCGCGTCCCCACCCAACGCCGCGAGGATCTGCTCCGCCTGGCTCATGTGTCGCTCCTTCTTCACGGCCGCGGCCGTGTTCCTCCGGCGGGCCGGGCCCGCCTCGCGCCGACGGGCGCCCCCACCGGGCCGGCCGGCCCGGACATGCTGATGACACAGCCCCGCGGCAACGGTGTCAAGGCGGCGCGCACCGGGTTGCGGCGGGGTGCCTTGACAGGGTGACGGCGGGGCGATTCAGTGTGCGCCACAGGTCCAGGAACGGGGCAGTTGGGCCCGTCCACCCGTTGCGGCGGGTGGTGGTGCACCGCCTCGACGACCGAGCCGGTGGACGGATGCCCTCCGACGCACAGGGAGCACGGATGACCACCACCACCGCGGGTGCCGCCGGTGCCCGCCAGAAGCGGCACATCCCCGGGTTCGCTCAGGCCCAGCGGGTCGGCCGCTCGCTCATGCTGCCGATCGCCACCCTGCCGGCCGCCGGCCTGCTGCTGCGCTTCGGTCAGCCGGACATGCTGGGCGAGCGGGGAGTGGCGAGCTGGAACGGCATGAGCTGGGTCCAGCCCATCGCCGACGTGCTGGCCAACGCAGGCAATGCGGTCTTCCTCAATCTGCCGCTCATCTTCGCCCTGGGCGTCGCTATCGGGTTCGCACGCAAGTCCGACGGCTCGACGGCGCTCGCGGGCGTCGTCGGTTACCTCACCTTCGCCGCGGTGCTCGACGCCCTGGCGCCGTACTTCGGCTCGGGTGCCGAGGGCGAGGAAGTCATCAACTACGGCGTGCTGGGCGGCATCACGATCGGCATCATCGCCGCGCTGCTGTGGCAGCGGTTCTACCGCACGAAGCTCCCTCCGTATCTCGCCTTCTTCGGCGGGCGACGGCTGGTCCCGATCCTCACTGCCTTCGTCGCCGTCGTCGTGGCTGTGCTGTTCGCACTCGTCTACCCGGCGTTCGACTTCGTCATCGGCGGCTTCGGCGACTGGGTCACGAACCCCGGCAACACCGTGCTGGGCGGGTTCGTCTTCGGCACGGTCAACCGGCTGCTGATCCCGTTCGGCCTGCACCACCTGCTCAACAACCTGCCGTGGTTCCAGTTCGGGGAGTTCACGAACCCCGAGACCGGTGAGGTGGCGCAGGGCGACATCTTCCGCTTCCTGGCCGGCGATCCCACGGCGGGCACCTTCATGACCGGGTTCTTCCCGATCATGATGTTCGCGCTGCCGGCGGCCGCGCTCGCCATCTGGCGCAACGCCCGCCCGGAGCGCCGCAAGGTCACCGGCGGCATCATGATCTCGGTCGCGCTGACGTCCTTCCTCACCGGCATCACCGAGCCGTTGGAGTACGCCTTCGCCTACGTGGCCTACCCGCTCTTCGTCGTCCACGCGGTGCTCACCGGCACGTCCCTGGCCCTGGTCAACGCCCTCGATATTCACCACGGCTTCAACTTCTCGGCCGGCGCGATCGACTACCTGCTCAACTTCGGCATCGCGACCCGCCCGCTGTGGATCATCCCGATCGGCCTGGGCTACGCGGTCATCTACTACTTCCTGTTCAGCTTCGTGATCCGGAAGTGGAACCTGCGCACGCCGGGCCGTGAGGAGGACGGCGCCGAGGGCACCGGCGCTCCGTCGGTCTTCGACGAGGCCCAGGAGGCCGCGGCCGTCAGCACCGGCAAGCGCGCCGCGGAGGCCGACGGCGCCCCCGCCCGCCGCCGGGACGCCGCCGGCCGCATCGGCGAGGATGCCGGCACGTCCGCCCCCGAGAAGGCGCGGGACGACGACGGCCGGGGCACGCCGCTGCGCTGAGCCCCGCCTCGACGGAGAGAGCCCACGCCCCGACAAGGCGTGGGCTCTTCTCTCGAAGATCCCGGCGCGGACTCAGTCCTGCGCCAGGCGGTCGTCCTCCCCCAGCGCCGCTCGCACGGTGGCGACGAGCGACAGCAGCCGCGCGGAACCGGGCAGGTCCTCGACCAGCACGACCTGCTCCGCGCCGTCCGCCAGGGGCAGCTTCCAGTTCGGGTACTCGGTGTCGGTGCCCGGCTGGTTCTGCGCCCGCCGCTCCCCCACCGCGTCGGTGAGCGAGACGCCGAGCAGCACCGCCGGCGTCCTCACGATGTAGGCGTGCAGGGCCTCCACCAGCTCACGCTCGGTGGGATCCGCCCCCACCAGGCCGTGCTGGCGCAGACGGGCCACCATCCGCTCGCGCTCGGTGCGCGCCTCCAGGCGCACCTTGGCGACCGGCTCGGTGAGCAGCCCGAGCCGCTCGCGCAGGTCCACGTGCTCCTCGGCGAGGTAGCCGGCGGCGGGCGGCAGGTCGTGCGTGTCGACGGTCGCGAGCACGAGGTGCCGGTAGGCCTCCGGGGGCAGTGGCTGCTGTCGCTCGTCCTTCTCGAACCACAGCACCGAGGTGCCCAGGACGCCGCGGCTGGTGAGGTAGTCGCGCACCCACGGCTCCACCGTGCCCAGATCCTCGCCGATGACGACGGCGCCGGCGCGTGCCGCCTCCAGGAGCAGGACGCCGACCATCGCCTCGTGGTCGTAGCGCACGTACGTGCCCTCGCCGGCGCCCATGCCGTTCGGGATCCACCACAGCCGGAAGAGGCCCAGGATGTGGTCGACGCGGACGGCTCCGGCGTGCCGCAGCACGGTCCGGGCCATCTCCCGCAGCGGGGCGTAGGCGGTGCGCGCGAGCGCGTCGGGGCGCCACGGCGGCTGGCTCCAGTTCTGGCCCTGCTGGTTGTACATGTCCGGCGGGGCGCCCACACCGATGTTGTGCGCGAACACCTCCCGCAGCGACCACGCGTCCGCGCCGTCGGGGTGCACGCCCACGGCGAGGTCGTGCATGACGCCCAGGCCCATCCCGGACTCCCGGGCGACCCGCTGGGCGTTGGCGAGCTGCTCGTCGGCCACCCACTGCAGCCACACGTAGAAGTCCACGCGGTCGGCCAGCTCCCGGCGCGCCCGCGCGACGAACGGCGACCGCACGTCGGTGAGCTCGCTGGGCCACTGCTCACCCTCGTAGCGTTCCCGGAGGGCGCACCACAGCGCGAAGTCCTCCAGGCCCTGCCCCTCCTCGCCGCGGAACCGCTCCAGGGAGCGCTGCCGCGAGCGGGAGCGGCCGGCCGCGAAGACCACCTCGAGGGCGCGCCGCTTGGCCTCCCAGGCGGCGTCGCGATCGATAGGGTCGTTGGTGGCGTTGGCCGGGCGCACCTCCTCCGCGGCCCACTCCACCAGCGCCCGCTGCGGTCCCGGCAGGTACGCGACCTCCGGGATCGCCTCCGGGCGGATGTACAGCGGGTTGACGAACCGCCGCGTGACCGGCAGGTACGGCGACGGCGTCATGTGCCCGGTGGGCTCGGCGGCGTGGAGGGGGTTGATGAGCAGGAAGTCCGCGCCCAGCTCGCCGAAGAACCCCGTGAGCTCGGCCAGGTCCGCCAGGTCGCCCACGCCCCAGGACCCCGCGGAGCGCACCGAGTACAGCTGCGCCATGAAGCCCCAGCCACGCTCGGTCGCCAGGGCCGGCTCCGGGAGCCGGTCGGGGGTGACGGCGAGCGGCGCGCGGGACTCGCCCACGCCGCCGATCTCCGCGACCAGCTCGTGCCAGCCCAGCGGCAGGTCAGCGGGCAGCACGAACGTCGCGCGCCCGGTGAGCACACCGTCGACCTCGCGGGGCTGGACCCACAGGTCCTTCTGGCCGAGCGGCCGGGTGCCGCCGTCCTCCAGCTCGACCCGGACGGCGACGTCGGCGCCGTCCGGCAGGTGCACCGGCACGTCATTCTCGCGGCCGGCACGGACCACCATCGACGGCGGCAGCGGCGAGCGCCACGCCGCCAGCTCGGCGTCGGCCAGCGAGGCGGACGCCTCGGCGTCCGTGCCGGCGCGCACGCCCAGCGCGGCCAGCACGGCCCTGATCGTGGCGGCGGAGACGGTGCGGTGGGTACCGGTGAAGTCCCAGAAGTCGGTGGCTACGCCGTAGGCCTCGGCCAGCCGGCGCAGCTCGTCGCCAGGTACGTCCGGCGACGCCGGCACTGGGGTGGTGGTCATCTCGCTCCTGAATGGTCCTGCGGCCGCGCGGCCCGTCGCCGTCGCCACGGGCGATCCTGCCAGCACGTCGGCCCGCGTCGCCCGCTGGCGCACCGGCCATGCCACCGCGCGGACGGTGCGCGCACCCGCCGACGGCGGCGACACCCTCCGCCCGTCACGTCGGCGGGCGCCCACCCGGTCGCCGGTCAGGGCACCCGGGGACGACGAACGGACCCGCACCGTGTGCGGGTCCGTCCCGGTCGCGGCCGCCGGCCGGAGCTGCCGGCGGCATCGCTCAAAGCAGCTCGTGGATCTCCTCGGCCAGCCCGTCCGCCTCCGGGCCGACGACGATCTGGACGACACGGCCGGAGCGGACGACGCCGAAGGCACCCGTGGACTTCAGGTCCGCCTCCCCGACCACCGCGGGGTCCCGGACCTCCACACGCAGCCGGGTGATGCACGGCTCGACGTCGACGACGTTCGGCGCGCCCCCCAGTGCAGCCACGATGTCTTGGGCCTTGGTCATCGCCACTCCTTGCTCGCTAACGTCGGGCGCACGGCCGGATCCGGCCGTGCGCCTGCTTCCTGAGCCGAGCCTACCCGCGCCGGGCCCGGCCGGCCCAGCCGGAATGGGGCGTGGCTCACACCCGGGACCACGGACCCGGCGCGGGCGGTGACGCAGCCGGGCATGATGGCTCCGGACAGTCACCGTCGACGGGAGCGCAGATGAGCCAGTCACCGGAGCGGACGGGAACCCCCGGCACGCTCGCGCCGGACGTGGTGCGGGGTGTGGGCGTGAGCCCCGGGCTGGCGGCGGGGCCGGTCGCGCGCCTGGCGCCCCCGGCCGGGGAGCCCGCCGTCTCGCACCTGCCCGCCGGCGCCGACGCCGACCCGGAGGCCGCCCGCATCGCCGAGGCCGCCCGGACGGTCGCGGCCGACCTGACAGGGCTGGCGGCCACCGTCGACGGCGAGCGGCGCAACCTGCTGGAGACGACGGCGCAGATGGCCACGGACCCCGCCCTGCTCAAGGCGGCCGCGGCGCAGGTGCGCGAGGCGCGCGTGACCGCCCCGCGGGCCGTGTGGGACGCCGCCGGCCGGGTGGCCGAGCAGCTGCGGGCCCTGGGCGGCTACATGGCCGAGCGGGCCCGGGACGTCGGGGACGTGCGCGACAGGATCATCGCCGAGCTGACCGGGGCGCCGGTGCCCGGCGTGCCGCGGCGGCCCGAGCCGTTCGTTCTTGTCGCGGCCGACCTGGCGCCGGCGGACACCGCGCTGCTGGACCCCGCGCAGGTGCGCGCCGTCGTCACCGCGGAGGGCGGGCCCACCTCCCACACCGCGATCCTTGCCCGGGCGCTGGGCATCCCCGCCGTCGTCGGCGCCGGCGACGGCGTCGCCGGGCTGGCGGACGGCCGGATCGTGCTGGTCGACGGCGGCGCGGGCACCGTCACGCCGGACCCGGACGAGGCCGCCGTGCGCCGCGCGAACGAGCGGGCGGCGCAGGTGCGCACGTTCGACGGGCGCGGCCGCACCGCCGACGGCCACCTGGTCGCGCTGCTGGCGAACGTCGGCGACCCGGCCGGCGCGCGGGCAGCCGCCGCCGCGGGCGCGCAGGGCGTGGGCCTGTTCCGCACCGAGTTCTGCTTCCTCGACCGGGCCGAGGAGCCGGGCGTCGAGGAGCAGGTTGCCGCCTACCGGCCCGTGCTCGCCCAGTTCCCCGGCCGCAAGGTCGTCGTCCGCACCCTTGACGCCGGCGCCGACAAGCCGCTGCCGTTCGTCACCGACACCGCCGAGGCCAACCCGGCGCTCGGCGTGCGCGGGCTGCGCACCGCCCGCCGGGCGCCGGAGGTGCTCGACCACCAGCTCCGGGCCATCGCCGCGGCGGCGGCCGCCGAGCAGGCCGACGTGTGGGTCATGGCGCCCATGGTCGCCACGGTGGCGGAGGCGGAGGACTTCGTCGCCGCGTGCGCCCGCCACGGCCTGCCCATGGCCGGGGTGATGGTGGAGGTGCCCAGCGCCGCCCTGCTGGCCGGGCCGATCCTGGCCCGGGCGCACTTCGCCTCCATCGGCACCAACGACCTGACCCAGTACGCCATGGCCGCCGACCGCACCCTCGGCTCGCTCGCGGACCTCACCGACTCCTGGCACCCCGCGGTGCTGCAGCTCGTGGCGGCAACTTGTCGCGGCGGGGCGCAGCAGGACCGGCCGGTGGGGGTGTGCGGCGAGGCGGCCGCGGATCCCGCGCTCGCCGTCGTGCTGGTGGGCCTCGGCGTCTCCAGCCTGTCCATGACGCCGCGGGCCCTGCCGGACGTGGCGGCCGTGCTGGCGGCGACGGACCTGCAGCGGTGCCGGGAGCTGGCGCGGGCCGCCGTCGACGCCGAGTCCGCCGAGTCCGCGCGGGCGGCAGTGCGGGCCGGCCTGCCGGTGCTCGCGGAGCTCGGGCTGTAACTGGCCGCCCGGCCGAACGGCGCCGGTCCGGGGCTGCGGCGATGCGATGATGGGTCGGTGACCACCGACCCCTCAGACGCCGGAGCGCTGTTCGACGCCCTGGGCGGGCACGAGACGTTCCGGCGGCTCGTGCACCGGTTCTACGAGGGCGTGCGCACCGACGAGGTGCTCTCCCCGATGTACCCGCACGACGACTGGGCCGGCGCCGAGGAGCGGCTGCGGCTGTTTCTGGAGCAGTACTGGGGCGGGCCGACCACGTACTCAAACACCCGCGGCCACCCGATGCTGCGCCGCCGGCACATGCCCTTCGCGGTCACGCCCGAGGCCCGTGAGCACTGGCTCATGCACATGCGCACGGCGCTGGACGAGCTCGAGCTCGCGCCGGACCTGGAGCACCTGCTGTGGGACTACCTGGTGCGGGCGGCCAGCGCCATGGTGAACACCCCGGACGCCACCCGCACGCCGCTGATCTGACTGCCGCCCTGCCGCCGCCCACGAAGGAGCACCGATGCCCGACCACCCGATGCTGACCCCGGCGGTGGCCGCCACGACCGACGACGTGCTCGCTGTGCCGGTCACGGCGGCCGAGCCGCTGGCCTCGGTGCTGCGGACCCTTCGGCTCGAGCGGCTCGAGGAGGACCACTACTCCGGGGTCTCGCTGTCCCAGCTCAACGGGCGGATCTACGGCGGCCAGGTGCTGGCCCAGGGGATCGTCGCGGCCGGGGACACGCTGGTCGTGGACGACGACGGCACCCGCCAGCTCCACTCGGTGCACGGGTATTTCCTGCGGCCGGGCAAGCTCGACCTGCCGATCACCTTCGCCGTCGAGCGGCTGCACGACGGCCGGTCCTTCAGCACCCGCCGCACCCACGCGTTGCAGCAGGGCAGGCCCATCCTGTCGATGATCAGCTCGTGGCAGGAGGACCAGCCGGGCCGGGACCACGCGGAGACCGCGCCGGAGGCGCCGGACCCCGAGACGCTGACCAGCGCCATCGAGCTGTTCGACTCGGTCGACCACCCGGTCGCGAAGTTCATGTCCTCCATCGCCGCGTTCGACATCCGGCACGTGGGCCAGAGCGTCTACATGCGGCCGACGGCGGAGCGCACAGACACCCAGATGCTCTGGGTGCGGGCGCGCACCCCGCTGCCCGACGGCGTCACCCAGCTCCAGCACCGGGCGCTGCTGGCCTACGCCTGCGACCAGGTCATGCTCGAGCCGGTGCTGCGCCGGCACGGGCTGAGCTGGCGCACCAAGGGGCTGAGCGTGGCGAGCCTCGACCACTCGATGTGGTGGCACCGGCCGGTAGCCGTGGACGACTGGCTGCTCTTCGTCCAGCACTCCCCCAGTGCCCAGGGCGGGCGCGGCCTCGGGATCGCCAAGGTCTTCGACCGCTCCGGTGACCACGTGGCCACCATCGCCCAGGAGGGCATGGTGCGGGTGCCGGACGACCTGGAGGCGTCTGCTGCGGTGCGCGCCGAGGAGGAGTGGAAGCGGCCGTCGCTGCGGTAGCCCTTCCTTTTCGGCTGTACAGCATTGGTCGTGGTGTTGCGCGCGGAATCGCTCTCATCGGGTTGCCGCGGAATCGCTGATGCACGCCCCGTTATGGCGACGACGACGTCGGCGGCCATCTCAACGCGCGTCTCCCAACGGTGAACGCGACGGAGCGGAGGTCACTCGCTAGCCCGAAGACTGCCGCGCCCTCGCGAAGAGCTTCGGTTGGACCGAGGGCGAGGAGTATGCGGATGACGACTTCAGTGCGTGCAGCGGCAAGGATCGCCCCGCGTGCCAGCGCATGCTGGCCGACATCGGGACCGTGTTGAGACGCGGTATCGTCTGGCACCTTCGTCGTCACCTGCACCGCAACATGCTCCGGTTCGAGACGGCCCTAAAGGGGCGGGTGGTCTGTTCGGTCTCCTCGCCGTCAGTCGACGGTCCGCATACGGACGGAACCACAGTGGAGGGCATTCGAGTCGCAGTTTGAGACGCTTACGTCCGTCGACTGCCGCATGACCGGTCGTAGACGGCCGCCAGGCGCCTGCGGGCACTGCATCCCATGCCACCGCAGGAGACACCTACGAGCCGTGCTGCCGAGTCCTACGCCGCCAGCACTCAGGTGCCTTCGGCCGCTCCCCCGATCCTGTGCGCAGTCAATTTTGCTGCAAGCCGCTCCGCGATGGCAGCCACTTGGGGTTCGAGCGGCTGCGCCCGGTCGATTGTCTCCCCGCCGACATCCCGGGAGATGTCAAAAGCCCCGTAGGTCTGGCCCGCAAACCAGATCGGAATGACCGCCTTTTCACCGAATCGCTTCTTGAACTGGTCAGACTCGAACTTGGTCCAGATTCGCGACGGATACTCGGGACCAAGAATCGCGACCACGAAACTCGCTTCGCTCTTGTATATCGGGGCCAGGTATTCCTCTACATTTTCGGCAAGAATCCGCGCTTGCTCATTCCTGTCGTAAAAAACTTCATGCTCAAGTTCACTGAGTGCCTCAAATAGCATTTCGGCCACATCGCGGTCCGCGCCCGCGAACGAGAGTGCGAAGTCGTAACGACTAGAAAATGAAACGTCGAAGTACCCGATCCGCTCAGCGAATCGGTTCCACGACAGATTTTTGATGAAGAAGAAGAACTTGGGATCCTCAACTGCTAGAACCCTGGCCCCTGCATCGTAGTGCAGTAGGTCACCGAGCAAGTCTGCCTGCTCTTCCAGTAGGTTCTTGAGGTGCCCCTTCTCCACAACCTGACTAACACTTCCGCGAAGGGTCGGGTGCTTGGACATCTCACGATCGAGATCGATTGTCCACTCATCGCTAAGGGAAAGCCAGCGAAGGATTTGCAGGTAGGGCGCCCGGCCTTCGCGCCGCAACTTCTTACCCTTCGCGAAGACCTCCGCACGTTTGTAGAAGGTTCCGGACAGTCGGTCGAGCACACGCTCACGAACCAATTCATAGGAGGCATCAACTGTCCGGTGCGAGGGCACCGTCTCTGTCACACCGCCCGTGAGACAGGCGTCATGACATAGCATCTGTGCGATATTGAAGCTGCCGTCTGCAGCCTGGACAATCTCGTCCTCAACGGGAATATCAATGTCGAGCGCTTCACACCCCTTCTTGACTAGCTCCTTGACGTAATCGTCCGGGTTTACCTCAAACTTGATAACTTCAATACGACCACTGAGATCAGGCGCAAAGGACAGGAGCGACTCCCCGGCCTGATTGATTCCAATTACGATGATCTTGGTGTCCTCGCGCTCTTCGTCCGCGAGAACCTTCAGGTGATCCGCGATGCCCAGCCTCACCTCTGGCTCGAGCCTGTGGAAGTCATCAATGACCACCACGCCGACATCATCCATGTTCGGAAGCTCCGCAATGAGCTCCCGGTCGTCGCGTCGACGGGCCGAAAGTCGCAGGGCGCCCTGCTCAGATTCCGGCTCAATCCGTGCAAGCGCCTTGGTCACCGCACTCGTCTTTCCGATGCCGGACGGACCCTCGATGACGACGCCGCGCCCTTTCGTGCGGAGCGCCACGAGAAGTCGAGAGAACTCCACCGGCTCCACGAAAGTCACCTCAGGGACGCCGGACAACTTGAAGACGTCTTCGAGCCGGTAATGAGTCACGGGACAGCCACCTTTCGTCAACATCACCTTATCGGTGAAGCGGACGGAACGGAGTGAGGCTGCCCGGGTTGCCCGCATACGTGGCCTTACTCCCTCTCCCTGGTGATGCAGTTGGGCCCTGACATCTCGCGTGGCGCCGCCCCGCTTCGCTACCCAGACTGAGCCCATGAAGACGGTTGTCGGCGTACGACTGCGGCGGTCGCACCCGGACAAGCCCGGGTACGGCCGCCGCCGCGCCGGCAAGGGCTTCTACTTCCTCACCCCGGACGGCACCAGGGTGACGGACCCGGAGGTCGTCGCCCGCTGCAAGTCGCTCGTCATCCCGCCCGCGTGGCGGGACGTGTGGATCTGCCCCTACCCGAACGGGCACATCCAGGCCGTCGGCACGGACGACGCCGGGCGGCGCCAGTACGTGTACCACCCGGCCTGGCGCGCCACCCGGGACGCCGCCAAGCACGAGCGGGTCCTGGAGCTGGCCGAGCGCCTGCCCCCCGCCCGCCGCCGGGTCACCATGGACCTGCGCCGGCCCGGCATGCCGAAGGAGCGGGCGCTGGCGGTGGCCTTCCGGCTGCTGGACCTGGGCTACTTCCGGGTGGGCGGCGAGACCTACGCCGACGAGAACGGCAGCTACGGCCTGGCCACGCTGCGGAAGCAGCACGTGCGCATCGGCCGGGACGGCCGCCTCACCTTCGCCTACCGGGCCAAGTCCGGGCAGGCTCGTCGCCTCGAGCTGCGCGACGACGAGCTGGTGGCGCCGCTGACGATGATGCGCCGGCGGCGCGGCGGCGGCGAGGACCTGCTCGCCTACCAGGACGACCGTGGCTGGCACGACGTCACCAGCAGCGACATCAACGACTACATCAAGCGGCGGCTGGGCGCCGACGCCTCCGCCAAAGACTTCCGCACCTGGCACGGCACCGTGCTGGCGGCGCTGGAGCTCGCCAGGCGCTCCCCGGAGGCCGTCACCCGCACCGCCCGCAAGCGTGCCGAGCGTGCGGCGGTGAAGTCCGTGGCCGCGTATCTGGGCAACACCCCGGCCGTGGCGCGGGCGTCCTACGTCGACGCGCGCGTCATCAGCCTCGGCCAGCGCGGGCAGACCATCGACCCGGCGCTTGCGAGGAAGGTGGGCACCGCCGAGGATATGAGCCCGCCGGACACCCGCGGCGCTGTCGAGAACGCGGTGCGCGGCCTGCTCGGCTGAGGCTCAGGCGTCGGTGTCGCGGGGGCGACGGCGGAAGCGCACGGGCTCGTCCAGGTACGGCGCCCAGGTGGCGCGCTCCTGCTCGGTCATGCGGCGCGGCTTGCCGCTGGCCTCGTCGATGAGGACCAGGGTGGTCATGGCACGCACAGCGATGCCGTCCGGCCCGGGGATCTCGTAGCAGATGTCGATGCTGGCCCCGCCGAGGTGGGAGATCCACAGCTGCACCTGCAACGGCTTGAGGGTGTAGGGCAGCGGGGCGAGGTACTCGATCTCCTGCCGGGCGATGTAGGTGTTGGTGCCCGAGCCGGGGCCGGTGGCCAGCACCTTGGTGCCGGGCGTCCCGTTCGCCGCGGCGGCGGCCGGCGGCGCCACGGGGCCGGTCTCGCCCTCGTCGGGGTCGCGGTCAGCCTCGGCGGCGGTCGGGTCATCGACGCCGGTGTCCCCGCCCGCGCGGGCGCCCTCCATCAGGGCGTCGCCCGGCGTGCTCGCCCAGAAGGCGGCGATGCGGGTCTCCTCGAGGATGGTGAACATCTTCGCGTTGTTGACGTGCTGGTAGCCGTCGACGTCGCTCCAGCGCAGGTGCACCGGGATGGTCAGCCGTGCCATGCCTGTCCTCTCCGCCGGTCCCCGGCGTTCGTCGTCGCCGTCGCTCGCCCGGGCGGTTGTCGCAGCGGGTCCAGACGCGACCGGGCGGCGCCCCGCAGGGCGCCGCCCGGTCGCGTCTGATCAGTCGCGGGTGAGCTTGCGGTAGGTCACCGAGTGCGGGCGTGCCGCGTCGGCGCCGAGCCGCTCGACCTTGTTGGCCTCGTAGGACTCGAAGTTGCCCTCGAACCAGTACCACTTGGCCGGGTTCTCCTCGTCGCCCTCCCACGCCAGGATGTGGGTGGCGACCCGGTCGAGGAACCACCGGTCGTGGCTGACGACGACGGCGCAGCCGGGGAACTCCAGCAGCGCATTCTCCAGCGACCCGAGGGTCTCGACGTCGAGGTCGTTGGTGGGCTCGTCCAGCAGCAGCACGTTCCCGCCCTGCTTGAGGGTGAGCGCAAGGTTGAGGCGGTTGCGCTCGCCACCGGAGAGCACGCCGGCCGGCTTCTGCTGGTCGGCGCCCTTGAACCCGAACGCGGAGACGTAGGCGCGCGAGGGCATCTCGACGTTGCCGACCTGGATGAAGTCGAGCCCGTCGGAGACGACCTCCCACAGGGTCTTCTTCGGGTCGATGCCGGCGCGGGACTGGTCCACGTACGAGAGCTTGACCGTCTCGCCGATCTTCAGGTCGCCGTCGTCGAGGGACTCCAGGCCCACGACGGTCTTGAACAGCGTCGTCTTGCCGACGCCGTTGGGGCCGATGACGCCGACGATGCCGTTGGGCGGCAGCGAGAAGGACAGGTCGTCGATGAGGATCCGGTCGTCGAAGCCCTTGCGCAGGTTCTTGGCCTCGATGACGACCGAGCCCAGGCGCGGGCCCGGCGGGATCTGGATCTCCTCGAAGTCCAGCTTCCTGGTGCGCTCCGCCTCGGCGGCCATCTCCTCGTAGCGGGCCAGACGCGCCTTGGACTTCGCCTGGCGACCCTTGGCGTTCGAGCGGACCCACTCGAGCTCTTCCTTCAGGCGCTTGGCGAGCTTGGCGTCCTTCTTGCCCTGGACCTGCAGGCGGTCCTGCTTCTTCTCCAGGTACGTGGAGTAGTTGCCCTCGTAGGGGTACAGGCGGCCGCGGTCGACCTCGGCGATCCACTGGGCGACGTGGTCGAGGAAGTACCGGTCGTGGGTGACGGCGATGACGGCGCCGGGGTACTTCGACAGGTGCTGCTCGAGCCAGAGCACGGACTCGGCGTCGAGGTGGTTCGTGGGCTCGTCGAGCAGCAGCAGGTCGGGCTGCTCGAGCAGGAGCTTGCACAGCGCGACGCGGCGGCGCTCACCGCCGGAGAGCAGCGTGACGTCGGCGTCCGGCGGCGGGCAGCGCAGCGCGTCCATGGCCTGGGCGAGCTGGGCGTCGAGGTCCCACGCGTTGGCGGCGTCGATCTCGGTCTGGAGCTTGCCCATCTCCTCCATGAGGGCGTCGAAGTCGGCGTCGGGCTCGGCCATGAGGTTGCCGATCTCGTTGAAGCGCTCGACCTTGGCCAGGATGTCGGCCACGCCCTCCTGGACGTTGCCCAGGACGGTCTTCTCCTCGTTCAGCGGCGGCTCCTGCTGCAGGATGCCCACGCTGAAGCCGGGCGAGAGCCGCGCCTCACCGTTGGACGGGGTGTCCAGCCCGGCCATGATCCTCAGGATCGTGGACTTCCCCGCGCCGTTGGGGCCGACCATGCCGATCTTGGCGCCCGGCAGGAACGCCATGGTCACGTCGTCGAGGATGACCTTGTCGCCGTGCGCCTTGCGCGCACGGACCATGGAGTAGATGTACTCAGCCACTGCTCTCCGCATCAACTTCGGGGCCGGCCTGCCGCTGGGCAGACCTCTTCGGCATCCAGGGTAGGCCACCGGTCGCGGGTACCCGCCGGTCAGTAGCGAACACCACGCCCGGGCACGGGCGAGCGGGTGAGCCGGCGGGATGCGCTACCCCGGCGCCGCCCTCCCCCGGCCGTCTGCTGCCTGCCCGCGCACCAAGCGCCCGTCTCCCCACCCGACGCCGCCACGTCCCGATGCTCACACCTTCGCCGGGTGACGCGGCCTCACCCTGCCGTGCCGTCGCCCGCCGCTGACATCTCGTAGGCGAGCGGTTCCTCGTCCGTACCCGCCTCGCCCGTCGCGTCCTCGCCCTCGGGCACCTCCTCGGTCTCCCACTGGCGCCCGTCCGGGCCGGTGACGATACCCGTGGCGGCCTGCGGTTCGGCGGCGGCCTCCCGGACGGTCCTGACGTACGTCGCCGTGCCCCTGCTCAGCTCGAGCGCGACGACGTCGGCGTGGATCACGTGGTCCCACCGCTCGCCGTTCTCACCAGCCCAGGTGTCCACGAAGACCTTGCCGCGCACGATCACCGGGTTGCCCTTGCGGAGGGAGAGGCCGACGTTCTCCGCCAGCTCGCCCCAGGCCTTGACCGTGAACCACTCGGAGCGGTCGTCCTTGAACTCCCCCGTCACCGCGTCCCGGTAGCGCGGCGTGGAGCCGAGCCGGAAGGTGACCCAGCTCCTCCCGTTGGCCCCGACGCGCCGGACGGGGTCGCCGCCCAGGCGGCCGCGCACGGTGATCTCGTTCCTGTCGCTCATCTTGGCTCCTCGCTCCCGGCCGGCCCAGCGCCGGCCACGGGCGCCACGATGCCTACAGGCGGCCACGGCGACGGGCGTCGCCGACGGAGCGCTGTGCATCCGGTGGCAGCCGACGGCAGATGTGGACGACCGATCGGAGCAAGCGGGACGCGGCGCGCGGACGCCGCGAGGCGCGTGAGCAACGCCGCGGGGCGCGCGAGCGGCTATCCCCGCACGGCCTCGCGGAGCAGGCGGTGCCGGGCCAGGACGGCCGCCGCCGGGCGGACGAGGCACTCCTCCGCCACCTCGGCCGTGCGGGCCGCGGCCTCCTCGGCGTAGCGTCGGGCGGCAGCCTCGGCGTCCTGGGCGCGCGCCGACCGTGCTCCGCCGAGCAGCGCCCCGGCCGCCGCGGCGCCGGCCAGGGCTGGCACCACCACGGCCGCGGGGCTCATGCCCTGCCCCAGCCCGAGCACTACGTAGACGACGGCGAGGAGCGCCAGGGCGGCCGCGCCGAGCGTCCAGCGCAGCGCCCGCGCGCTGCGCTGGGAGGGCAGCTCCACGGCCCGCACCGCGGCGGCGGTGGCCTCGCCGAGCTGCTCGGGCGGGGCGACCGCGGCCTCCACGGCCCGGGCCCAGCGCGGGGGCAGGCCCGCCGTCGCCCGGGCCAGCCACCCGTCGCGCACGGCGGCCACGGTCGCCGGCGCGGGCGCCTCCGGCGCGGCCAGGGCCGCCGGAGCGGTGCGGGCGACGGCGGTGCGGATCGAGGCGGCGACCGCCTCCGCGCCAGCCGCCCGCGCCAGCTCGGCGGCGGGCTCCGTCGCGGGCGGCAGCGCGGGCTCGGCCGCCGCCACCGCGGGCGCCAGGCGGCCGCGGACGGCGTCCATCTCCGCGGATGCGGTGCGCGCGACCATCGAGGGCCGGGCTACGGCGCGGGCGAGCCGGTCGCGGACCGCGTCGATGCCGGTGTGCTCGAGCGCCGAGGTGGCCAGCACCTCCACCCGGTGCAGCCCGTCGGCTGCGAGCAGCACGCTGACGTCCTCGCGGACCTGGTCCACCGCGCCGGTGGGGATGGTGTCCGCCTGGTTGACGAGCACGAGCATGCTCTCCTGCCGGCCACGCAGCGCACGCAGGTACCGCTCGTGCAGCACGTTGTCCGCGTACTTCTGCGGGTCGACCACCCACACCAGCACGTCGACCAGCGGCAGCAGCCGGTCCACCTGCTCGGCGTGGTCGAGGGCGATCGAGTCGTGGTCGGGCAGGTCGAGCAGCACCATGCCGTGCAGCGCCCGCTCGTGGTCGCCGTCGAGCACGGACTCGCGCTGGATGCGCCGGGTGGGCGCCACGTGCAGGAAGTCCAGCAGCGCCTCGGCGTCGACGCCCCACACGCACGCCGCCGCCTCGTCGGTGGTGGGCCGCAGGGCGCCGACGTCGGCGAAGATCAGCCCGGAGATGGCGTTGAAGAGCGAGGACTTCCCCGAGCCGGTGCCGCCGACAAGGGCCACGACGGTGCGGTCGGCGCCCAGGGCCAGGCGGGAGCGTACGGCGGCCAGGTCCTCCCGGGCGCGGGCGGCGAGGAAGGGGTCGACCTGGTCGCCGGCGGCGTCGAGGGCGTCGGCGATCGCCGCCTCGCGAGCGGCGAGCCCGGCGGCGTCGGGCTCTGGCGCTGGTGGGGCGGGAGCCGGCGCTGCGGTGACGGCGGTGGGCGTGGTGGTCATGCGAGCTCCCTCAGCTCGGTAGCGCGGAGCCGCAGCCCGGTGCCCGGGGCGGCGTCGGCGCGGTCCAGCATCTCCGCGTAGGGCCGCGCGGCGGCGCGGGCCGCCTCCTCGGCCCTGGCAAGCAGATCGTCAGCGGCGGCGCGTACGAGCGCCGAGGCGGCCTTGCCGAGCACTGCCTGGACGGCTCGGGCAGCACCGGAGACCCCGACGGCGCCCGCCTGGACGAGGGCGGCGAGGCCCTCGGCGTCGAGCGCCCCGGTGACGGCGGGCGCGAACGGGGTGACGTCGGCCAGGACCCGGTCCTGCCACGCGGCGACGGTGGCGTCGGCGGACCGTCGGGCCGCGTCGGCCGGCTCCGCCGGTCCGTGCGCGGCGCCGGTGGCCCCCGCGGCGCCGCGTCGGTCGTCCAGGTCCCGGAGGAGCGTCCGGCCGGCCGGGCCGGCCCCCTCCCACGCCTCGCGCACCGCGGCGGCGGCATCGCGGACACCGTCCACGAGGAGGATCCGCAAGGCGGCGGCGACCTCCTCCCCCAGCTCGCCCGCGGCGGCGCCACGGGCGGCCAGCGCGCGGCCGCGCCAGCCCCTGCGGGCCCGGCCGCCGGCCAGCGGCGCGAGGGGGCCGCCGGCGGAGGCCAGGCTGAGCCAGCGCGCGGTCGGCGCGCCCTCGGCGGCGCGCCCGCTCCCGAGGGCGGCGAGCAGCTCGCGCACCGGCTCCTCGAGGGCTCGCTCGGCCGCCGTGCGCAGCTCGGCCGCGGCGGCCACCTGCTCGTCGGCGCCGTCGGCGAGGGCGAAGAGCTGCTCGCGCAGCCCGGTCCACAGCCCGCGGGTGGTGCGCCGCACCACGCCGGCGGACTGCTGGCGGCGGGCCACCAGGCGCAGCCACGCGTCGAGCTCGGCGACCGTGCCGGCGTCGAGGGGTCCGTCGTGCGGGCCGACGTCGGGGATCACGAACAGCGGCGCCGAGCCGAGCCCGAGGGCGTCCATCCGGCGCAGCAGGTCGCCGCGCACCTGGCCCAGCACCCGCGGCGGCACCCGGTTGAGGACGACGGCGGTGGTGATGCCGCGGTCCTGCGCGTCGGTGAGGGTGCGCCAGGGCAGGGCGTCGCCGTAGCGCGCGGCGGTGGTGACGAAGACCCACAGGTCGGCGGCCTCGAGCAGCTGGGCCGCGAGCGCCCGGTTGGGGGCGTGGACGGAGTCCAGGTCCGGCGCGTCGAGGACGGCCAGGCCGGCCGGCACGCCGTCGTCGGTGACGACGTCGGCCACCTCGGCGAGCGGGTGACCCTCCAGGGCGTCGCCGGGGTGGGCGGCGAGGACGGGCCGGCGGGTGGTGGGGCGCAGCACCCCGGCGGCGCTGACCGGGGCCCCGACGATCGAGTTCAGCAGTGTGGACTTACCGGCGCCGCTGGACCCGCCCAGGACGACGACGGCCGGCGCGGTCGGCTGGCGCAACCGCGGCAGCAGCCGCGTGCCGATCTGGGTGAGCACCTGCTCGCGCGCCTCACGCAGACCCGCCGCGCCGGGGAGGTCCAGCGGGAATTGGGCGGCCTCCACCTCCTTCAGCAGGTCCGTCAGCACTGCCTCGCGCGGAAGTGGCTCGGGCTGCTGCTCGGACTTCGGCTCTGCCGGCGTCGCGGCGGACGATGTGCCGTCGCCGGCGACGAGCGCCGGCGATCCCCTGCGCTCGGCGATGGTGGGCGCGCGCACCGGCGTGCCCTCCACGGGGACCCCGTCGGGGACCGGGGCGAGTGGGTCGTGCGGTCCGGCCGTTGCCGCTGCGGCGTCCTGTCCGTACCGGACCGGGCCGTCGTCGCTCCCGGTGATGAGGTCTGAGGACTGCGCGGTCACCCGGCCATTGTCGGTGACTTTCCGGGTGTGACGGGCTAAGCGCGCCGAGCAGGGACCCGATTGCGGCATCACACGGGCTCGGGGCCACCTCCTGGCCTGCCGACCGGACCAGGAGTCCGCGGGCGTCCAGGCGGTGCCGCTACTCTGGATGGTCGTGCCCTCGTAGCTCAATGGATAGAGCAACGGCCTTCTAATCCGTAGGTTGCAGGTTCGAGTCCTGCCGGGGGCGCTATTCGCGTGAACTGTCGCGGCTGCATGTCGACGGTGGGTACTCCGTTGTGGCTCGGCACGCCTCTTGCTTCTTGCGGTGCCAGCTGGTCGGAGCGAAAGCACGGTGACGGGAGGCCGCCGGCCGCCCGCGACTACCCTGGCGTGGTGAGCCGTAACAGTGCACCGCAGGACCCCATCGTCTGGATCGACTGCGAGATGACCGGGCTGGACCTCGACAAGGACTCCCTCATCGAGGTCGCCGTCGTCGTCACCGACTCGGAGCTGCGTCCGCTCGACGCCGGCATCGACCTGGTCATCGCGCCGCGCCCCGGCACCGTCGACGGGATGGAGGAGGTGGTGCGGACCATGCACACCGCCTCGGGCCTGCTCGAGGAGCTCGCCGACGGGCTGTCGATGGAGGACGCCCAGCAGCGGGTCCTGGAGTACGTGCGCCGGTGGGTCCCCGAGCGTCGCAAGGCACCGCTGGCCGGCAACTCGGTGGGCACCGACCGCACCTTCCTCGCCCGGGACATGCCCGAGCTGGTCGACCACCTGCACTACCGGATCATCGACGTCTCCTCCATCAAGGAGCTCGCCCGCCGCTGGTACCCGCGCGCCTACTTCCAGTCCCCGGAGAAGAACGGCGGCCACCGCGCGCTGGCGGACATCCTGGAGTCCATCGACGAGCTGCGCTACTACCGCGCGGCCCTCTTCCCCGCCGGTGACGGCCCCGACAGCGCCGTCGCCAAGAAGGCCGCGGCAGAGGTCACCGCCAGCTCCACCGCGCTGGCCATCGCCAAGTTCGCGCAGCGCACGGCCGGCACCACCGCGGCGGGTACGGCCGGCGAGGCGTGACCCCGCACGCTGGGTTGCGTGACCCAGACCACCCGTCGACGCGTGAGGGGCACGGCTCGGATCCGGTATGCTTGACCACTGCCGCGGGATGGTCCGCCGGCAGCGATGGTGGGTATAGCTCAGTCGGTAGAGCGCCTGGTTGTGGTCCAGGAGGTCGCGGGTTCAAGCCCCGTTACTCACCCTGATACAGATCGGCGTGGTCTTGCGGGAATCCGCAGGACCACGCCGATCTTTCGTTCGGGTGTCCTGGGAGTCGCGAACGCGCCCGGCCGGGTCCGCGGTGCCTCCTCTACGCGTCGCCCCCGACGTCCTCGCTCGCGTCCGATTCCTCGTGCAGCTCGGGCAGCAGCTCGTAGCGTGTGCGGTACAGGTCGAGCAGCGTCAGCAGCATCGCGACGACCGGGATCGCGAGGAGCGCGCCCGCGACGCCGAACATCGCGGTGCCCAGGATCACGGACGCGAAGCTCACCGCCGGATGGACGTTGACCGCGCGGGCGCTGATGCGCGGCTCGATGGTGAGGTTCTCCACCTGCTGGTACAGGATGCCCCACGCGAGGACCATCACGCCCAGCCACGGGTTGGGGCTCAGCAGCCCGACGAGCACGGGAAGCACGATCGCGATGTAGGTGCCGATCGCGGGGACGAACTGGGCCACGAGCCCCGTCCACAGCGCCAGGGCGAGCCAGGACGGCAGTCCGATGATGAGGAAGACGACGCCGCTCGCCGTGGCGTTCACCGCGGCAAGGACCAGCCGCGCGCTGACGTACCGCCCCGTCTTCTCCGCCGTGGTGTCCCAGACCACCACCGTCTTCTCCTGGATCCGGCGCGGAAAGAGGGAGGCGATCCACCGGCGCAGCCTCGGTCCGTCGGCGGAGAGGTAGAAGAGGAACAGCGCGAACACGAAGAAGCTCGCCACCGCGCCGGCGAGTGAGCCGAGCACGGCGAGCAGCCCACCCGCCAGCTGACCGGCAGCGCTGGCCGCGCGCTCCGACGTCAGGTTGAGGTTCTCCAGGAGGTCGTCGACGGTGTAGTCGGTGCCGAACCGCCCGTTGACCCAGTCGAGGCCGTCCTGGGCAAGCTGAGGCACCGCCTCCACCAGGTTGGCGACCTGGTCGGCGACCAGCCGGCCGAACAGCGCGAAGAAGAGCCCGAGGAAGAGGGCGACTCCGAGCATCACGAGCCCGGTCGCAGCGCCGCGCGGCATCCGGCGGGCCAGCCGGCTCACCGCCGGCTCCATCGCGAGCGACGCGAACCACGCCATGACGATGCTGAAGAGCAGCGAGCTGCCCTGGCTGAGCACGAACCGGACGACGATGACCAGCACGATGAGGCCGATGACGACCAGACCGATCCGCCAGATGTTGCGGGGGTCGAGCACCACCCGTGTCGCTGAGTCTCCCCGGGTGCCGCCGCGGTCGCTGGTGCGCATGCCGCCTCCTTCGCTCGCCCTGATCGTGCCGCACACGCACCGACGCCATGCGCCGACGCGCACGGGAACCCGCCTCGGCCGTCACCGCGATCGCACGACGGCACTGGCCCGGTTCATCCAGGGCCGGTCAGGGCAGCGCCTGACGGAACCCGGCGAGACCCACAGCTGCCGCGTCAGCGGTCGTGCACCAGCGCGGCCGCGCGGCGCGGCCCCGCGGCCCCTGGGTCACCAGAAGGCGCGCACCGAGATGGCGTCGGCGAAGTTGTCCACCGCACCGGGCGTCGTCGACAGGTACAGGGAGGCGTCCACCAGGGAGACCTCCATGACGCTCATCGACCCGTTCGGGCCCTCGACGACGTCGATGCGGCAGAAGGTCAGCTGCTCGTCACGGCCCAGGCGGTCCTTGATGTAGGAGTGGATGGCCTGCCGGGCCTGCTCGCCGATCTGCCACTCGGCCGGGTTGGCCTGCCGCGCGTGGGTGACCTCCGCCGGCGCCGTCTGGCCGGGGTGGTAGCCGCCGTGCAGCATGGCCTCCTTCTCGACGGCGTGAGAGACCAGGCCGTTCATGTAGATCAGGGCGGTCTCGCCGCGCGTGTCCACGGACTCCATGTACCGCTGCACCATCACGCTGCGGCCGTGCTGGAGCAGGTCCATCGCGTGGTTGATGGCGTCACGGCGGGAGATGCCGTCCACCGAGGTGTACCGGCCCGCCTCCTGCCCGCCGGAGGAGACGGCGGGCTTGACGACGAAGTCCCCGCTCGCCGGGAACCGCGTGTGCAGCTGGTGCTTGTTGTAGTTGCGCTCCGGCTCGAGCCAGATCGTGGGGATGGTCGGCATGCCGCGGTTGGCCAGCTCGATGAGGTAGTGCTTGTCGGTGTTCCACCGCACCACGTCGGCGTGGTTGACCAGCTTGGGCACCGACTCGGCCCACCGCAGGAAGTCCTCGCGCCGGCCGGCGTAGTCGTGCACGGAGCGCAGGACGACGAGCCCGGCCTCGCTCCAGTCGACGTCGGGGTCGTCCCACACGGCGATGCGGGGCTCGATGCCGCGCTCCGCGAGGGCGTCGGGCAGCGGAGCGTCGTCCTCGGCGAGGTTGGGCAGCGCGGCGGAGGTGGCTAGGGTCACGATCGGCTTCGACACGTTGCCAACCTACCGTGAGGCGCGCGGCACGACCGTTGCGGCGGGGCCGTGGGCACCGCCGGCCGGGCCCTGGCGCACCGCCACCGGGCCGGCGTCGGGCACGAACCGCCCGCGCGCCCCTCAGCCTGCCGGCGTCCAGCCCAGCTCTGGCGCGACGTGCGCCGCGACGTTCTCCAGGATCCGGCGGCTCATGTCCAGCGTGGCGTTGGCCGGGAGCACCACGTCCAGACCGGTGGCCTCCGCGAGCGCGACGTCCGCCCGGAGGCTAGCGACCACCTCCTCGGGCCGGCCGTGGTGGGTACGGCCGAACACGCCCATGGACCCGTCCCGGGGCCGGCCGCGCTCGTCGAAGCGCCCGGCGTACCACTCGACGTAGTCGCGGAAGCGGTCGTCGTCCGCCGTGGTGACGCTGGGCAGCACGATCCGGCCGGCGTTGACCCGCGGCAGGCGGCCGGGCACGTCGAAGGCCTCCTTGTACGCCAGGATCTGCTGGCGCTGCCCCTCCTCGAAGTTCTGGCCGGTGTCCTCGGTGTTGAGCGTGGAGACCAGCAGGTTCATGCCCTCCCGGCCGGTGCGCTCGGCGGTGGCCCGCGAGCCCGGCCCGTACCAGAGCCGGTCCGCCAGGCCGGGAGCGTGCGGGGTGACGGTCAGCTTTGTGCCCGCCCGCCCGTAGGGCCCGTCCTTCCCGAGGACGGCGACCGGCTCGCCGCGCAGCGCCGCCCGGAGCCGGCCGATGCGGTGCCAGGCCTCCTCGCCGAAGCCGCGCTCGGCCCGTCCGAACACCCGGTCGAGCACGGGCGCCATCGGCGCGATGCCGCCGGCCAGGCCAAGCTCCAGGCGCCCGCCGGAGAGGAGGTCCACCGTCGCCGCGTCCTCGGCCAGCAGCACCGGGTCCATGTAACGCATCGGCAGCACGGCTGTGCCGAGCCGCATCCGGCTCGTCACCCCCGCGGCGGCGGCGAGAAACGTCAACGGCGAGGACAGGAACCGCTCCAGGTGGCGCACGCGCACCCAGCCGACGTCGTAGCGGAGCCCCTCGGCGAACGCGAACAGCTCGAGCGCCTCCCGCAGAGACCGGGCCGCGTGGCCGGGCTCCTCGTACGGGACGAACGTGAGGAAGGTGAGCTCCAGACGCCCCGGGCCGTCCGCCGTCATGCGCCCATGGTGCCCGCGCCCGCCCGCTCCGGTGCGCGAATGCGCCCCCGATCCGCGCCGGGTCCCAACTACCCGGCGAAGTGACCTCTGTCACTTTGTCAAGCCCACCCTCTCGCATCGTGAGATCCGTCCCATCCCGGGTCGCGCCTGCCGCCGGCGGCGCGAACCCTTGGTGCAGCGGCCAGCGCCGCCCACAAGAAGCCGGAGGCCGGCGCCCCTGCCCTGCGGGCGCCGGGGCCGGACATGACAGAAGGACCATGATGACCAACCGACTGCGCCGCGGAGCGGCCATCGCCGCCTCCGCCGCCCTCGCCCTGACCCTCGCCGCCTGCGGCGGCGGTACCGAAGAGTCCGGCGGCGCGGCCGGCGGCGCCGAGAAGGGCACCGAGGACAACCCGGTGCGCATCGGCGTGGTGGGCGCCTCCGACCCCCAGTGGGAGATCTTCCAGGACCTCGCCGAGGAGGAGGGCATCTTCGTCGAGATCGAGAACTTCTCCGACTACAACCAGCCGAATCCGGCCCTGGCCGACGGCGACCTCGACCTGAACCAGTTCCAGCACCTGCTCTACCTGGCGCAGTACAACCAGGCGGACGACCAGGACCTCACCCCCATCGGCGCCACCGCCGTGTACCCGCTCGGGCTGTACTCCCTCAAGCACGGCAGCGTGGAGGAGATCCCCGAGGGCGGCGAGGTCGCCATCCCCAACGACGTGACGAACCAGGGCCGCGCGCTGTACGTGCTCGAGGAGGCGGGTCTGATCGCCCTCAACGACGACGCCCCGCTCGTGCCCGACCCCACGGACGTCGACGAGGCGAGCTCCAAGGTGACCGTCACGCCGGTGGAGGCCAACCAGACCGTCGTCGCGCTGGACTCGGTCGACGCCTCGGTGGTCAACAACGACTTCGTCGACGACGCCGGCCTGAACCCCCAGGAGGCCATCTTCGCCGACAACGCCGCGAGCGAGGGCGCCCGCCCGTACATCAACGTCTGGGTGGCCCGGGCGGAGGACGCGGAGAACGAGACGTACCAGCGCCTCGTCGAGATCCACAAGTCCCCGGAGGTCGTCGAGGCGCTCCAGGAGAGCTCGGGCGGCACGGCGTCCATCGCCGACCAGTCGCCCGAGGAGCTGCAGCAGATCCTCGCCGAGGTCGAGGCAAGCCTCAACCAGTGACAGCGGCGACGGGGCCGGCGGTGGACAAGCACCGCCGGCCCCGTCGCGTGCTCGACAAGAACCGGGAAAATCAATCCTCATGAGCGAGATCATCCGTTTCGAAGGCGTGCACAAGACCTTCGGTGACGGCCCACGGGCCGTGCACGCCGTCGACGACGTCACCCTGACCATCGACAAGGGAGAGATCTTCGGCGTCATCGGCTACTCGGGCGCGGGCAAGTCCACGCTGGTGCGGCTGATCAACGGCCTGGAGTCCGTCACGTCCGGCCGCCTGGTGGTGGACGGCGCCGAGGTCTCCGCCCTCGGCGAGAAGCAGCTCCGCGGCGTGCGGGCCGACATCGGGATGATCTTCCAGCAGTTCAACCTCTTTCCCTCCAAGACGGTCGCGGAGAACGTGGCGTACCCGCTGCGGGTGGCCGGCTGGGAAAAGGCCCGCCGCGACGCGCGCGTCGCCGAGCTTCTGGACTTCGTCGGCCTGGCGGACAAGGCCGGCGCGCGCCCGCCCCAGCTGTCCGGCGGCCAGAAGCAGCGTGTCGGCATCGCCCGCGCGCTGGCCCGCCAGCCCAAGATCCTGCTCGCCGACGAGGCCACCTCCGCCCTGGACCCGGAGACCACCCGGGACGTGCTCGCGCTGCTGCGCCGGGTCAACGCCGAGCTCGGGATCACGATCGTGGTGATCACGCACGAGATGGACGTCGTGAAGTACATGTGCGAGCGGGTCGCCGTCATGGAGGACGGCAAGGTGGTCGAGCTCGGCACGGTCTACGACGTCTTCTCCCGCCCCCGGCGGGAGGTCACCCGCCGGTTCGTCGGGACCTCGCTTCGCGACCGGCCCAGCCGCGAGGTGCTCGAGCGGCTCGCCGGGACCCATCCCGGCACGCTGGTGACCGTCGGGATCCAGGAGGACACCGGCTCCAGCGCGCGGCTGATGAACAGCCTCGCCGAGCACGGCGTACAGGGCGCGATCGTCTACGGCGGCATCACGGAGATCGGGGTGCGCCCCTTCGGCTCGCTCACCCTCGCCCTGACCGGTGACGGCGGCGCCATCCGTGCCGCGCTGGCCGACCTGCGGTCGTTCACCACCGTCCAGGAGTACCCCGAGCTGACCGGCGGCGCCCCCGCCGCCACGGCGCACGAGAGCAAGGAGCAGCGATGAAGTTCGACTGGGCCGACAACTGGCCGCTCTTCCTCGAGTCCTTCGGCGAGACCATCTACATCGTCGCCATCGCGATGGTGCTGGGCGGGATCGCCGGCCTCGTGATGGGCCTCGCGCTGTACACCACCCGCAGCGGCGGGCTGTTCGAGAACAACACCGTCTTCACGCTGCTCAACGTTCTCGTCAACTTCATCCGGCCGATCCCGTTCGTCATCTTCCTGACGGCGGTCGGCCCGCTGACCATCCTCCTCACCGGCTCACGCATCGGCACCCAGGCGTTCATCGTGCCCGCGTCGATCATGTGCGCCTTCGCCACGTCCCGGATCGTGGAGCAGAACCTCGTGGCGCTCGATCCCGGCATGATCGAGGCGGCCCGCTCCATGGGCGCCTCGCCGATGCGGATCATCTCCACGGTCGTCATCCCCGAGGCACTCGGGCCGCTGATCCTGGGCTACACCTTCATCTTCGTCGCCGTTGTCGACATGTCGGCCCTCGCGGGCATCATCGGCGGCGGCGGGCTCGGCGACTTCGCGCTGACCCAGGGCTACCAGCGCTTCGACTGGGGCGTCACCTGGATCACGGTGCTCGTCATCGTGGCGCTGGTGCAGGTGGTGCAGTTCCTCGGCAACGGTCTGGCCCGGCGGGTCCTGCACCGCTGACGCCCCGCCGCGTCGGCGGCCACCGACGCCGGCCGCGAGACGGCCCCGGGCACGCCCGGGGCCGTCTCGCATGCCCCACGAAGAAGCCCTATTCGGACGGCGGAAACTCGCCTATGGTCGGGCGGGCCGGCTCAACGACGAGCCGGCGCCCCACGAGGGCGCGAGCAGGCTCGACGACGAGCCGCCGACAGAGGGGACGCATGGCATGACGCTGCAGGCCGAGAGCACCACCATCGCCGACGAGCCGACCGGCACCACCTACGCCGCGCCCGGCACCGAGGGCGCGGTCATGAGCTACGAGGCGCGCTACGACAACTACATCGGCGGCAAGTGGGTGCCGCCCGTCAAGGGCCAGTACTTCGGCAACCCGACGCCGGTCACCGGCGAGGTCTTCTGCGAGGTGGCACGCGGCACCGCCGAGGACATCGAGCTGGCGCTGGACGCCGCCCACGCCGCGGCGCCCGCCTGGGGCCGGACCTCCGCGGCCGAGCGCGCCCACGTCCTGAACCTCGTAGCCGACCGCATCGAGGAGAACCTCGAGAAGCTCGCCGTCGCCGAGACCTGGGAGAACGGCAAGCCCGTGCGCGAGACGCTCGGCGCCGACATCCCGCTCGCCGTCGACCACTTCCGCTACTTCGCCGGCGCGATCCGCGCCCAGGAGGGCAGCATCTCCCAGCTCGACGACGACACCGTCGCCTACCACTTCCACGAGCCCCTGGGCGTGGTCGGGCAGATCATCCCGTGGAACTTCCCGATCCTCATGGCCACCTGGAAGCTCGCCCCGGCGCTGGCCGCGGGCAACGCCGTGGTGCTGAAGCCGGCGGAGCAGACGCCGGCGTCGATCCTGTACCTGATGAGCCTCATCGGGGACCTGCTGCCGGACGGCGTCGTGAACGTCGTCAACGGCTTCGGCGCGGAGGCCGGCAAGCCGCTCGCCTCCTCCCCCCGCATCCGCAAGATCGCCTTCACCGGGGAGACCACCACGGGCCGGCTGATCATGCAGTACGCCTCCCAGAACCTCATCCCGGTCACCCTGGAGCTGGGTGGGAAGTCCCCGAACATCTTCTTCGAGGACGTCATGCGCGCCGACGACGGCTTCCGCGACAAGGCCCTCGAGGGCTTCACGATGTTCGCCTTCAACCAGGGCGAGGTGTGCACCTGCCCCTCCCGGGCACTGATCCAGGAGTCCATCTACGACGAGTTCATCGACCTGGCCATCGCCCGCACGAGGGCCATCAAGCGCGGCAACCCGCTGGACACCGGGACGATGATCGGCGCGCAGGCCTCCTCCGACCAGTTCGAGAAGATCCGCAGCTACCTCGACATCGGCAGGGCGGAGGGCGCCGAGATCCTCGTCGGGGGCGGCGTGGACGAGGTCGAGGGCATCGGCGGCGGGTTCTACATCCAGCCGACGGTGTTCAAGGGCCACAACGGCATGCGGATCTTCCAGGAGGAGATCTTCGGGCCCGTGCTGGCGGTGACGACCTTCAAGGACTACGACGACGCGATCGCCATCGCGAACGACACCCTCTACGGGCTGGGCGCCGGCGTGTGGTCCCGCGACGGCGCCGTCGCCTACCGGGCCGGCCGCGACATCCAGGCCGGGCGGGTGTGGACGAACACCTACCACCAGTACCCCGCGCACGCCGCGTTCGGCGGGTACAAGAACTCGGGCGTCGGGCGGGAGAACCACCTGATGATGCTCGAGCACTACCAGCAGACGAAGAACCTCCTGGTCTCCTACGCCGAGGGCGCCCAGGGCTTCTTCTAGGCCGCTCCCGCCCGAGCCGTCGGGTGTGCCGGACGTCGACAGGACGTCCGGCACACCCGCCCGGCATCACCCGCTCACGAAGGAGGCGCCATGTCCGCACCGACCTCGGGCACCCACCCGGTCTCGCCGGAACAGGCCACGCCACCCACCGAGCCGCGCGTGGTGGCCCTGCCCGCCGCCGCCGAGCTGCTGCGCGCACTGCGCGAGCGGCACGGGCCGCTGATGATGCACCAGTCGGGCGGCTGCTGCGACGGCTCCTCCCCCATGTGCTACGCGCAGGGTGACTTCATCGTGGGCGACCGGGACGTGCTGCTCGGCGTGCTCGACCTGCGGCTCGGCGTCGGGGAGGTCGGCACGGAGCCACCCGGGGACCATGACGGCGTGCCGGTGTGGATCTCCGGGCCGCAGTTCGAGCTGTGGAAGCACACCCAGCTCATCCTCGACGTGGTGCCCGGCCGCGGCGCCGGCTTCAGCCTCGAGGGCCCGGAGGGCGTGCGCTTCCTGACCAGGTCGCGAGTGTTCAGCGACGCCGAGTCGGAGGCGCTTGCCGGGCACGGCTTCCTCACCGGCGCGGACTGGGAGGCCGGCGCACGGCCCGCCGTCCCGGCCCGGCCGCAGGTGGTCGCGACGGCGCAGGACGCGTGCGCGCTGCCGGCGGACCGCTGACCCACGGGAGCCGAGGCGGGCGCGGCCGCGCGGCGGTGTGTCGGCTCCGTCGCCGCCGTCCGCCGACCTTCCAGCGGCGACCGGTCACCCACGCCCCGGTCGCGCAGCCTGGGACGCTGTGCCCGATGTCACCCGCCCGGAGGCCCCCGCTGACTTTGAGGGCCCTCGAGCGGTGCGGTAAAGTCTCATTTCGCGTCAAGCACCGCTAGCTCAATTGGCAGAGCAGCTGACTCTTAATCAGCGGGTTCTGGGTTCGAGTCCCAGGCGGTGTACAACGGTCCCCGTCCTGCTCCGCAGGGCGGGGATTTCTCGTTCCGTGGCCCGGTGGTCCCGCCCGCCGGAGCTGCCGGGAGACGTCGGCGCCGACGCCGCCCTACCCGCTCACCCGCGGCCCCCCGCGCAGGACCACCTCGCGGGAGGCGGCGAGGTCGATCCGCCGTCGGGCGTCGTCCATGAGCCGGAACATCCGCATCCGGGCGCCCAGCCGGCGCGGGACCAGCACGACGATGGACCCCGCCGGCTGCGGCCGCGGCGTGTCCAGCCGGGCACCGGTCAGATGGATGCCGAGCTCATGGTCGGACAGGCGTGCCCGGCCGCGGCTGGTCGTGGGCTGGCGCGCCTCCCGGGCGGCCCGGACCGCCCGCGGTTCGAGTCCGGCGGCCCGCCGGTGCGGGAGCCCTCGGACGCCGCGCCGGCGTCCGAGTCGCCCTGCGCTGCGCCGGCCGGGCGGTCGGGTGTTCTCATGTCTGACCCTTCGACGGGCGTTCTGCAGGCAACGCTCCGCGGTGGCACACCGTCGCCGCCGGTCCCCCTCCAGAGTCCGGCAGCCGCGTTACTACGCCGTTACGGCCGACCTGGCGCCGAGGGACGGCGCCCGCGGCGGCGGTATCGCCGGCCGGTCAGCGTGTCCCGGGCTCGGCCGGCTGCTTCTGCCCCGTGGCGGTGCGGATGCGGTGGGCCTCCTCCACGAGTCCCTGGTACTTCTCCGCGTCCTTGTCGCTCTTGGTGGTGTCGCGGGGCGGGAGCTGGAGGTGCTCCTCGGCCGCCAGGCCGCCCTCCAGCTCGCGGGCACGCTCGAGCTCGGCGTCGAACTCGGCCCCGAACAGCAGGACCACGTTCATGATCCACAGCCACAGAAGGAAGATGATGATGCCCGCGAGCGCGCCGTAGGTGGCGTTGTACCTGCCGAAGTTCGCGACGTAGAAGCCGAACCCGGCGGTGGCGAGGCCCGCGACGACGATGGCGAGCGCCGCGCCCGGGCTGATCCAGCGGAACTCCGGCATCCGGGCGTTGGGCGTGAAGTAGTACAGCACCGCGATCATGACGATCGCGACGACGACGAGCACCGGCCACTTGGCGACGTCCCACACCGCCACCGCCGTCGCGCCCAGGCCGATGAGGTCGCCCACCCAGCGCGCCACCGGTCCGCTGACGACCAGGATGAGCGCGGCCACGGCGCCCAGGACCACCAGCATCGCCGTGATGGCGTACATCATCGGCCGCAGCTTCCAGATCGGGCGCCCCTCGGGCACCTCGTACGTCGAGTTCATCGCGCGGCTGAAGGCGTTCACGTAGTTGGAGGCCGTCCACAGCGCGATGAGGAGGCCGATGACCAGGCCGAGGCCGGCGCGGGTGTTCTCCGTGATGCCGCTGATAGGGCCCTCGAGCTGGCGCGCGGTCTCGTCGGGCAGGTAGTCGTTGAGCATCCCGATGACCGCCTCGGTCGTCGCCTGGCCCTGACCGACGACGCCGAGGATCGACACGCACGCGATCAGCGCAGGGAACAGGGACAGCACGCTGTAGAACGTCAGCGCGGCCGCCTTGTCGGTGAGCTGGTTCCGCAGGAACTCCCTCACCGCACGCTTGAACGCGTACCGCCACGTCGGGCCGGGCAGCTCGGTCGGGCTGCCGGGCATCCTCCGCCGCAGGAGCCGCCAGTGCCGGTCGCGCGTCTTCGCATCCATGCGCCCAGGGTTCACCGGAGAGCCCGGTCCGGCCAGGGGAACGTCGCACATCGCTGCGCCAGCCGGGCCCTTTTGTGGACCAGGACTCACGTAATCGACGGTCGGGTGACAGGATGTGCCCCAGACCGCCGTCGCCCCGGAGGACCCATGAACCGCCTTCAGCCAGGCCAGCCCGCGCCCGACTTCACCCTGCCCGTCGCCGGCGGCGGCGAGGTCTCCCTCGCTGAGCTCCGCGATCGCAGCGCCGAGGGCGTGATCGTGTACTTCTACCCGAAGGCCGCGACGCCGGGCTGCACCACCGAGGCCTGCGACTTCCGCGACAGCCTCGCCTCCCTGCAGGGCGCCGGGTACGCCGTCGTCGGGCTCTCCGCCGACCCGGTCGCCGACCTGGAGGCCTTCGCCGCGGACCAGCACCTGACCTTCCCCTTGGCCTCGGACGCCGACCACGCGGTCGCGGAGTCCTACGGCACCTGGGGGCCCGTCACGTTCGGCGGCCGCACGTTCGACAGCGTGCACCGCTCCACGTTCGTGGTGCGCTCCGACGGCACGCTCCTGCTCGCCCAGTACGACGTCGACCCGCAGGGCCACGTCGCCGCCCTGCGCGCGGAGCTCGGCGTGGACGCCGCAGCGAGAGCGACGGCCGACGTTCCCGCCCGCCCCTGACATCCCACCCGCTCCCCAGGAGGACCCGTTGCCCCGCCTCGACGCCGGCGACCACGCGCCCGACTTCACCCTGCCCACCGCCGACGGCGGCCAGGTCGCCCTCGCCGACCTGCGCCGGTCCACGGACAAGGGCGTCATCGTGTACTTCTACCCGGCAGCGGCCACGCCCGGGTGCACGAAGGAGGCCTGCGACTTCCGCGACTCCCTCGCCGCGCTGCAGGCCGCCGGTTACGCCGTCGTCGGGCTCTCCCCCGACGGCGTGGACAAGCTGGCGAAGTTCGCCGACGCCGAGTCGCTCACCTTCCCGCTCGCCTCGGACGCCGAGCACACCGTGCTCGAGGCCTACGGTGCATGGGGCGAGAAGAAGAACTACGGCCGCACCTACACCGGCGTCATCCGCTCCACCGTGGTCCTGGCGCCCGACGGCACCGTCACGCTGGCGCAGTACAACGTGCGCGCCACGGGCCACGTCGCGCGGCTGCGCAAGCTGCTGGGGCTGGCCGCATAGGCTGACCCCTGAGCGCGAGTGGCGTAATTGGCAGCCGCGCCAGGTTTAGGTCCTGGTGCCTTCGGGCGTAGGGGTTCGAGTCCCCTCTCGCGCACTTCGAGCATCGCTCAATGGCTCAACCTGAGCGGCTACCGGCCCCCGAAGGAGGTGACCCCCGGAGGGTGGAAGCCTCCGGGGGTCTGCCGGGCACCTGGCGAAGGGTGGCCGGCGCTCCCGAGCCTACCCCCTTACAAGGCTGACCCTCACTGCGACATCCATCCCACAGCGCCGGCCGCGGTGCCACGATCGGCGGGTGAGCATCGTCGAGTTCCTGCTCGCCCGCATCGCCGAGGACGAGGCGGAGGCCGCCGCGTCCCCTGACGGCGACCGGCCCGGCGAGGCGGACGCCGCCGCGTCCCCTGACGGCGATCGCCCGGCCGGGCGCCGGGCGGGCCGGGCCCCGGCCGGGTGCCGCTCCCGCCTCCTCGCGGAGTGCCGCGCCAAGCGCGCGATCGTCGCCCTGCACCCGGGGGCCACCGACCCGTGGGGCTTCGAGGGCTGCCTCACGTGCGGCAACGTCGCCGACACCACCGAGGGCTATCCGTGCCCCACGCTCCGCGCCCTCGCCATGGTCTACGCCGACCACCCGGACCACCGGCAGACGTGGCGTCCCTGACGCTTCGGCCGGCAGGGTCGCATCGCCGAGCTCACCGAGAGGGCTCTGACAGCCGAGCTACCAGGCCCCCGCCACAGCGCCGAGCCACCGCTACCGCGCCGAGCCACCAAGCCCCGCCACCGCGCCACCAAGCCCCCGCCACCGCGCCACCAAGCCCCGCCACCGCGCCACCAAGCCCCCGCCACCGCGCCACCAAGCCCCCGCCACCGCGCCGAGCAGGCGCTAATCCGGCGTCCCGGCCTCGAAACGCCGGATTAGCACCTGTTCGACCCGGACTCGGCCGCCGAGAGCGGGCAAGTACTCGACCACGGGGACTCGACCAACGCGGACTTGGCCGGCAAGCCCGTGCGTGGCGCCCGAGGCCGCCGAGAATGTCCTAGTTGCCCGTCTGAGCGCAGGACGGGCAGTTACGACCTTGTCGGCACGGCTGGCTGGCCGTACCTGGGGCGCGGCTGGTCGCCCCGGTGACCCGGCCGGTCGGCCCGGCGGGGCGGCCGGTCGCCGTCCCAAGGCGCGCCCGGACGCGCGACATCCGGGACGACCTCGCGCCGGAGGCGCTCTCGCGATAGAAACGGAGGGTGAGTGACATCGCGAGCGGTGACCTCGGTCCGTGGCTCTCCCCCGAAGACCTGGCCATGGTCCGCAGCAAGGTGCCCATGCTCTACATCGACGCCCTGCCCGTGCGGGTCGACGCCCACGGCGACCTGGAGGCCGTGGGCCTGCTGCTGCGGGCCACCGCGGCCGGCACGATCTCCCGGGCGCTCGTCTCGGGCCGGGTGCTGTTCCACGAGACGATCCGTGAGGCCCTCGAGCGGCACCTGGAGAAGGACCTGGGCCCCATGGCCCTGCCCCGGATCCCGCTGTCGCCGCTGCCCTACGCCGTCGGGGAGTACTTCCCCACCCCGGGCAGCCCGTTCTACGACCCTCGGCAGCACGCCGTCTCGCTGGCCTACGTCGTGCCGGTGGTGGGTGACTGCCAGCCCAGCCATGACACCCTGGAGATGACCTGGCTGACGCCGGCCGAGGCCCTCACGCCCGAGGTGCTCGGCGACATGTCCGAGGGCCACGCCAGCCTGCTGCGGCAGGGTCTGGCCCACCTGGGGAGGCTGCGCTGATGGAGACAGACCCGGAGCCGGTGGCCGACAGCCCGGTCAACCCGTGGTGGTGGTTCGGCCTGGACCTGGCGTGCGTGCTGGTCTTCGCCCTGGTCGGCATGCTCATGCACGGCTCGGCGTTGTCGGAGTACTTCCAGACGGCGTGGCCGTTCGTCGTCGGCCTGGCGGTGGCCTGGATGGCGCCGGGCACCCGCGACGTGCCGCTGATCATCTGGCCCACCGGCGTCATCGTGTGGGCGGTGACGACGGCGGTCGGGCTCGCGCTGCGCTGGGCCAGCGGCGACGGCGTCTCCGGCGCGTTCCCGCTGGTGACCGCGATCGTGCTCGCCGTGCTGCTCATCGGGTGGCGCGTCGTGCCCGAGGTGGTCGAGCGGCGCCGGGCGCGGCGGGCGCGCTACCTCTGACCCGTGGTCCCTGTCCCGCAGCACCACGGGGCGTCTTGCGGGGCGGCTGAGGACGCACCGCGGTCACCACGGGCGGGAACGTCGCGCTCGGGAGTCGTGCCACGGCCCGAAACCTCCGACGCGGCGCACCTCGATGTGCAGGACCTGGCCCGGTGGCGGGTCCGGCATGGGTGGGAACGCGGCGCCGGGGCCGATGTAGGTCTGCGCCAGTCGATGGAGCGGAGCGACCGGTGAGGCCCGGCCCACCGCGGCGCGCCGGGCTCGACGAAGCCAGCGCGGCGGCAGTGAACCGCCCGTGGGGCCGCGGGTCCGGGACGCTCGTCCCGACGCAGGTCCCGCGGCCAGCCCGGCGGCTCGGCGACGTCCGGGCCGGCCCCTCAGCGCAGCAGCTGGGCGATGTGCGGGGCCAGGGCCCGGAACGCCTTGCCGCGGTGGCTGATGGCGTTCTTCTCGGCGGGCGTCAGCTCCGCGGCGGACCGGTCCTCGCCGTCGGGCAGGAGGATGGGGTCGTACCCGAAGCCGCCCTCCCCGCGCGGGGCGGTCAGCAGCGTGCCGGGCATGGTGCCCTCCTCCACCACCTCCCGGCCCGACGGCGTCACGAGCGCGGCCGCGCAGGCGAAATGGGCGCCGCGGTGGCGCTCCGGGACGTCGGAGAGCTGGGCCAGCAGCAGTTCGAGGTTGGCCCGGTCGTCGCCGTGACGGCCGCACCAGCGGGCGGAGAACACCCCCGGCGCGCCGCCGAGCACGTCGACGCACAGGCCGGAGTCGTCGGCGACGGCGGGCAACCCGGTGGCGGCGGCCAGGGCGCGGGCCTTGATGAGCGCGTTCTCGGCGAACGTGACGCCGTCCTCCACCGGCTCCGGGGCGCCGAGGTCCGCCGCGCCGTGCACGGCCTCGCCGTCCAGGCCCGGGAGCAGCGGCGCGAGGATCTCGCGCAGCTCTCGCACCTTGTGGGCGTTGTGGGTCGCCAGCAGCAGCCGCGCGCCGGGGGGCACGCGGACACCGCCCGGCACGCGCACGCTCACTTCAGCTGCTCCAGCGGCCGGGCGAGGGCGTCGGCCTGGATCTGGCGCAGCTGGGCGGTGCCCGCCACGGCGAGGTCGAGCAGCGAGTCGAGCTCGGCGCGGTTGAACGGCGCGCCCTCGGCGGTGCCCTGAACCTCGACGAAGTCCCCGGAGCCGGTGACGACGACGTTCATGTCGGTCTCGGCGCGCACGTCCTCCACGTAGGGCAGGTCGAGCACCGGCCGGCCGTCGATGATGCCGACGGAGACGGCCGAGACGGAGTCGGTGAGGACCGGCTTGGCCGCCTTGGGCGTGATCAGCCCCTTGGCGGTGCCCCAGGCAACGGCGTCGGCGAGCGCCACGTAGGCGCCGGTGATGGCCGCGGTGCGGGTGCCGCCGTCGGCCTGGAGCACGTCGCAGTCCAGGACGATGGTGTTCTCGCCCAGGGCGGAGTAGTCGATGACCGCACGCAGCGAGCGGCCGATGAGCCGGGAGATCTCGTGGGTGCGCCCGCCGATGCGGCCCTTGACGGACTCGCGCTGGCTGCGGGTGGAGGTGGCCCGCGGGAGCATGGCGTACTCGGCGGTCACCCACCCCTCCCCCGAGCCCTGCCGCCAGCGCGGCACGCCCTCGGTGAAGGAGGCGGCGCACAGCACGCGGGTGCGGCCGAACTCCACCAGCACGCTGCCCTCGGCCTCGTCGAGCCAGCCGCGGGTGATGCGCACCTCCCGCAGCTCGTCGGGGCGGCGGCCGTCCGCGCGCAGGGCCGAGGTGGTCGAGGGGGTCGTTGAGCTCATGCCCCGAGGCTACCCGCGCCCGCCCACGCTCCCTGCGTCAGCCGGTGTTCTGCAGGCCGGCGGCCACGCCCTTGAGCGTCAGCAGCAGCAGGCGCTGCTGGTCGGCGACCTCCTGCTCGCCGAGCTCGTGGGAGGCGTCACGCAGCACCCGCAGAGCCCGCAGCTGCAGCAGCGACAGGGCGTCGACGTACGGGTTGCGCAGCTGCACCGCGCGGCCGAGCACCCGGTGGCCCTCGAGGAGGCGGGTGTGGTCGGTGATGGCCAGCACCCACCGGGTGGTCAGCTCGAGCTCGGCGAGCACCTTCTCCCCCAGGTCGGGCCGGTCCCCCAGCTCCAGGTAGCGCCGGGCGATGCGCGGGTCCGACTTCGCCAGCGACATCTCGACGTTGTCGATCATCGTGGCGAACAGCGGCCACTCGGCGTAGGCGCGGCGTAGCAGGTCCAGGTCACCGACCGCCTCCAGGGACGAGCCGAGCCCGAACCAGCCGGTGAGGTTGATGCGCGCCTGCGTCCAGGCGAAGTTCCACGGGATGGCCCGCAGGTCCTCCAGCGACTCCACGCTGAGGCCGCGCCGGGAGGGCCGCGAGCCGATGGCCAGCAGGCCGATCTCCTCCTGCGGGGTCACCTCGGCGAACCAGGGCGCGAACCCGTCGGCGTGGATGAGGTCGAAGAACCGCTCGCGGGAGACCGCGTCGAGCTGCGCGGCCAGGTCCGCGTAGCGCTCCGCCGCCTGGGCGTTGCGCCGCTCGATCGAGGGGGCGGAGGCCATGAGGGTCGCGGCGGCCACCTGCTCGATGTGCCGCACGGCGATGTCCGGGTTGCCGTACCGGGCGGTGATGACCTCGCCCTGCTCGGTGACCTTGAACCGCAGGTCCACCGAGTGCGGCGGCTGCGCCAGGATGGCCCGGTTGGCGGGGCCGCCGCCGCGGCCGAGCGCGCCGCCGCGGCCGTGGAACTGGGTGAGGACGATGTCGTTCTCCCGCGCCCACGCGGCGATGCGGGCCTGGGCCTCGTACAGGGCGAGCGTGGCGGAGACCGGGCCGACGTCCTTGGCGGAGTCGGAGTAGCCGAGCATGACCTCCAGCCGCCGGCCGGTCTGCTCCAGGCGCCGCTGCACGGGCGCCAGCGCGAGCATCTCGTCGAGGATGCCTGGGGCCGCGCGCAGGTCGTCGAACGTCTCGAACAGGGGGATGACGTCGAGTACCGGCGCCGCCTCGGCCGAGCCGAGCGCGTGCTCGGCGAGGGCGTAGACGTCGGCGATGTTCTGCGCGGACTGGGTGAAGGAGATGATGTACCGGCGGCAGGCGTCCAACCCGTGGCGCTTCTGGACGGCCGCGATGGCGCGGAAGGTCTCGAGCACCTCCTCCGGCGGGACGGCCGGCGAGGGGACGGACTCCGGGTCCGCGATCCACGCGAGGGTCTGGCTGTGCACCTTGGAGTGCTGGCGCACCTCCATCTCCGAGAGGTGGAAGCCGAAGGTGTCCACCTGCCAGATGAGCTGCTGCAGCTGCCCGTAGGCCGCGCGCGGCGCGCCCGCGGCCACCAGGGAGTCCTGGACGGCGGTGAGGTCGGCCCGCAGCTCCCCGGCGGTGGCGTAGGCCAGGTCGGCGTCGCGGCGGCGGGTCGCGCCGATCCGCTCGGCGACGACGAGCAGCACCTTCCGGTGCGTCTCGCCCGGCGAGTGCGCCGCCGCCTGCGCGGTCAGCTCCGGGGAGACCTGCCGCTGGCGGCCCCACAGCGCGGCCACCTGCTCCGACGGGGGCGTGAAGCGGTCGTCCAGCGTCAGGCTCAGCGCCACCTCGCGGGCGACCCGCTCGAGCGCGACGAGCACCCGGTCGGAGGACTGCGCCGCGGCCTGCCGGGTGATCGCGGCGGTGACGTTGGGGTTGCCGTCCCGGTCCCCTCCGATCCAGGTGCCGAGCCGCACGAAGGCCGGCGCCTTGGGCGCCTTGCGCCCGCGGTCCTCGCCCTGCATCCAGTCGTCCAGGCGGCGGTACACCTCGGGGAAGACCTGGAAGAGGGTCGCGTCGAAGACGCCGAGGGAGGTGCGCACCTCGTCCAGCGGCGAGGGGTTGGACGGGCGCAGCTGCGCGGTGCGCCACAGGTTGTCGACCTCGGCCAGCAGCTCCCGGCGGTTCTCCTCCAGCGCGCCGGGCCCCCACCGCGGGTCGTTGCGGTCGGTCATCAGCTCGGTGATGCGGCGGATGCTGCTGGCGACGGCGTTGCGCCGCGCCTCGGTGGGGTGCGCGGTGAGCACCGGGTGGAACCGCAGCGCCGCCAGCCGCCGCTCGGCCTCCTCCTGCCCGACCTCGGCCGCCAGGTGCGAGAAGGCGGCGGCCACCGAGTCCGACGGGCGCTGCTCGGCCAGCGGCACCTGCCCCTCGCGGGCATGCAGCGTGCGGACGCGGTGGAGCTCCTCGGCGAGGTTCGTCAGGTGGAAGTAGCACGTGAAGGCGCGGGCCACCTCCTCCGCGCGCTCGGTTGAGAACGAGTCCACCAGCGCCTCGGCGTCGGCGAGGTGGCCGGCGGCGGGGTCCTCCAGCGCGGCGATCGCCAGCTCGCGCAGGCGCTCGACGTCGGAGTACAGCCCGTCCCCGCCGTACTCGCGCAGGATCTCGCCGAGCAGGCCCACCAGGAACCTCACGTCCCGGCGCATCTCCTCGGGGATCTCGTGGCTGGCCGCGCCGCGGCTCTCTGCCGGTGCGGACGTCGGTCGGGCTGCCTCGGTCATGGGTCGAGGCTACCGACGCGGAGGGCGACGGCGCCCCGCCGCCCACGTGGCGATCCCCACACGACGCCGCGTCCGCGCGGCGGGCGGCGCCGCTACAGGGTCCAGCGGGCGCCGGGCACCGCCACGTCGACCGGCCCGTCGTAGACGGCGATGGCCTCGTCGCGCACGATCTCGGGGTCGGTCCACGGCTGCAGGTGCGTCAGCACCAGCCGGCCGGCGCCCCCGGCGGCGGCGACCTCGCCGGCCCGCCGGCCCGTCAGGTGCACGCCGCGCACCGTGTCGCGGCCCTCCTGGAACGCGGCCTCGCTGAGCAGCAGGTCCACGCCGCGCGCGAGGGCCACGACGCCGTCGCAGCTGTCGGTGTCGCCGGTGTAGGCCAGCGAGACCTCGCCGTTGCCCAGCGAGCTGGGCCCGGTGATGCGGATGCCGTAGGCCGGCACCGGGTGTCTCACCGGGAAGACCTCCAGGCGCAGCGGCCCCACGTGCACCGGGGTGGCCGGGTCGTGCTCGCGGAAGGTGAACTCGCCCGCGTAGTCCTCGTCGGGCCCGTCCCCGCCGACGCCGCGCAGGCGGTCCACCGCGCCGGCCGGTGCGAGCACCGTCAGCGGGCCGAGCGGGCCGCCGGGGTGCCAGCGGCGGTAGACCTGCATGCCGATCAGGTCGACCATGTGGTCGGCGTGCAGGTGGGACACCGCCAGCAGGTCGATCTCGGCGGGGTCGACGTGGGTCATGAGCGCGCCCATCGCGCCCGACCCGAGGTCGAGGACGACGGTCCAGGTGCGTGGGCTGCCGTCCTCGTCCTCGCCGGCGGCCTGCACCAGGTAGCACGAGGCCGCGGAACCGGGGCCGGACATCGACCCGGAGCAGCCCACCACGGTGAGCCTCATCGGACCCCCTCCAGCTCGGCGACGCCGTGGACGGCGGTGACCTCCGGGCCCAGGAACCGGCGGGCGAGCCGGGCGAAGGAGTCCGGGTCGCCCGTGGCGAGGAAGCGGTGCTCGGGCGGGCCGGCGTCCGGGTCCCGGGCGATGCCGTGGGCCAGCAGGGTGCGGTAGACGTCCTTGGCCGTCTCCTCCGCCGAGGAGACGAGCGTGACGTTCTCCCCCATGACGTAGGAGATGACGCCGGTCAGCAGCGGGTAGTGGGTGCACCCGAGCACGAGCGTGTCCACGCCGGCGGCCCTGACCGGGGCGAGGTGCTCCTCGGCGGCCGCCAGGACCTCGGGGCCGGAGGTGACGCCCCGCTCGACGAAGTCCACGAAGCGGGGCGCGGCGGCCATCGTGAGCTGCAGGTGCGGCGCGGCGGCGAAGGTGTCCCGGTAGGCGCCGGAGTCGATGGTCGCCTGGGTGCCGATGACCCCGACCCGGCCGCTGCGGGTCGCGGCGACGGCGCGGCGGACCGCGGGCTGGATGACCTCGACGACCGGGACGCCGGCGTCGACGGTGTAGCGCTCGCGCGCGTCGCGCAGCACGGCGGCGGAGGCGGAGTTGCAGGCGATGACGAGCATCTTCACGCCCGAGACGACCAGCCGGTCCATGACCTCCAGCGCCAGCTCGCGCACGCGCGCGATCGGCTGGGGCCCGTACGGGCCGTTGGCGGTGTCGCCGAGGTACAGGACCGACTCCCCGGGAAGCTGGTCGATCACGGCGCGGGCCACGGTCAGGCCGCCCACGCCGGAGTCGAATATCCCGATGGGAGCGTCGTCCATAGCGGACGAGCCTAGTGGGCTCGCCGAGGCCGCCGCATCGCCTCCAGAAGTGACTCCTGCCACCACGTCAGGGCGGCGTACATGGTCGCCAGCGCGTCCCTGACGGCGTCGTCGGCGTCCTCGCCGGAGAGCCGGTCGGCGCGCTGCGCCCGGTCGTAGACGGCCTCGGCGTCCTGGTCGTCCTCGATGCCCAGGCGGGAGGCGAGCACCAGGCGCACGTCGGTGAGCGCGGCGAGCCAGGGGCCCTCCCGGCCGGTGCGGACCACCACCACCCCCTTGGGCCCGCTGGGCTCGCGCAGCTCGCGCCACACCGTCTCCAGCCGCGCCACTTTCCCCGCGCGCAGCGAGTCCTCCGTCAGGGCCCGCAGCTCGGCGGACAGGCGGGGGTCGTCGTGGCTCATCGGCGGCAGCAGCCGGGCGAGGGCCGGGTCGGCGGGCGCGTCGCGCACCGCGTCGGCGGCCGGGTCGAAGTCGAGCGCCGCGAGCACGGCGTCCGCGCCGTCCGGGGTGGTGGGGCCGGGCGCGGCCGGGGCGCCGTCGTCGAGCGGGGTGCCGAGCAGCTCGGCCGTGTCGGCGACGAGGCGGGCGATCACGGTGCGCTCGGCCGCCTTGAGCCGGGACGCGCTGCCGCCGGGCACGGGGACGAACGCGTGCACTACGCGCCCTCCTGGTCCAGGGTCGCCCAGAGCCCGTAGGAGTGCATCGCCTGCACGTCCACCTCCATCTGCTCGCGCGGGCCGTGCGAGACCACGGCCCTGCCCCGGGTGTGGACCTGCATCATCAGGCGGGTGGCGGTGGGCTCGTCGTACCCGAAGTAGGTCTGGAAGACCCAGGTCACGTAGCTCATGAGGTTCACCGGGTCGTCCCACACGACCGTGCGCCAGGCGCGGTCCGGTACCGCCGTCGTCTCCTCGGAGGTGGCCTCCTGCCCGGTGGGCGCGGTGGCCACGCGCAGGCGGGGCAGCGTGGGAGGCGGGGGCGTCACGGGTCCACTGTAGGTGGGCGGCGCCCTCGGCCCGGCGGGCGGGCACCCGGCACGACCGCGGGCCGGGCGCCCAATATCCGCTGCAGGCACCGCGCATTACGGTTGGCCCATGCTGAATACGGCAAGCACGGCGCTGCTGACGGACATGTACGAGCTGACCATGATCGAGAGCGCACTACGCTCCCAGGCCGCGCACCGGCGCAGCGTCTTCGAGGTCTTCGGCCGTCGGCTGCCCGCCCGCCGCCGCTACGGCGTCGTGGCCGGCACCGCGCGCGTGCTCGACGCCATCGAGGCCTTCCGGTTCGGGCCCGGGGAGATCGACTATCTCAAGGCCGCCGGCGTGGTCGGCGACGAGACGCTGGACTGGCTGCGCGAGTACCGCTTCCGCGGCGACGTCACCGGTTACGGCGAGGGCGAGTGCTACTTCCCCGGCTCGCCCATCATGACGGTGGAGGGCTCCTTCGCGGACGCCGTCGTGCTGGAGACGGTCATCCTGTCGATCCTCAACCACGACAGCGCCGTCGCCGCCGCGGCCTCCCGCATGACCACCGCCGCGCACGGCCGCCCGTGCCTGGAGATGGGCGCGCGCCGAACCCACGAGGGGGCGGCGGTCGCCGCCGCGCGGGCCGCCGTCGTCGGCGGGTTCGCCGGCACCTCGGTGCTCGAGGGCGGCCGGTCCTACGGGATCCGGCCCATCGGCACCGCCGCCCACGCGTTCACCCTGGTGCACGACGACGAGGAGGCCGCGTTCGCCGCCCAGGTCGCCACCATGGGCCCGGGCACGACGCTGCTGGTGGACACGTACGACGTCCCGCAGGGGGTCGAGCGCGCCGTGAGGGCCGCGCGCGCGGCCGGCGGGGAGCTCGGCGCGGTGCGCCTCGACTCCGGGGACCTGGTGGCGCAGGCCTTCACCGTCCGCCAGCAGCTGGACGCCCTCGGCGCGGCAGGCACGAGGATCACCGTCACCTCCGACCTCGACGAGTACGCCATCGCGGCGCTCAACGCCGCACCGGTGGACGCCTACGGGGTGGGCACCAAGCTCGTCACCGGGTCCGGGCACCCCACCGCCGAGCTGGTCTACAAGCTGGTGGCCCGCGAGGACCGGGACGGCCGGATGGAGGAGGTCGCCAAGGCGTCGGCGCTCAAGGCCTCCGTGGGCGGGCGGAAGGTGGCGGGCCGCGTGCTCGACGACGACGGCCGGGCGGTCGAGGAGCTGGTCGTGGCGGGCACGGACGTCGGGAAGGGGCTCGCGGCGCTGCGCGAGGCCGGGGCCCGCCCGCTGCAGGTCGCGCTGGTGCGGAACGGCGAGATCGTCGAGGAGCACCGCGGCGAGGAAGCGCTCGAGGCCGCCCGCGAGCGGCACCTCGCCTCGCGCGCCGAGCTGCCGCAGGCGGCCTGGCGGCTCAGCGAGGGCGACCCTGCCATCCCCACCCGCATGGTCGACATCGACGGGGGCGACGAGCCCGAGTACGCCCTCTGACGCCGGGCGCGTGATGCCCCGGTCTCCAGCTGCCCCGGGCGCCGGGCGTCGGTGCCGGACGGCCCGGGCGCCGGAGGGTTCCGGCGCCGGACGCACAGGTGGCCCGGCCGCGTTCGCGCGGCCGGGCCACCTGTGTGCGCCGGGCCTGGTGCCCGGCGTCGGGTCAGACCCTCGTCTTGCCCCGGTTGATCAGCGTCATGATCAGCGACACCACGATGACGGCGACGCCCACCCAGATCAGCACCTGGGCTGCCTCGACGGCCACGCCGAGAACCAGCATGACGACACCGACGATGATGAGAATGAGCCAGAGGGACATGGAGTCCTCCATTTCCGGGACGGCCGGCGCCGTGTGACGCCGGTCAGACGTGTCTCGTCTGGTCAGAGCGTGGCAGCCCGCTCGCGTCTCCGCACGTCGAGCGGGGTTCTGGCGCCCTGACGGACCCCGGCGCGGCGGGCCCGGCCGGCCCGCGCCGGCGGCGGCGAGGCGCCCGGCTCAGGCCCTGCCCACGAACCACTTGCGCAGCATCGTGATGCGCGCCTCGATCTCCTCCGTGCGCGCCAGCGCGACCTCCGGGCCGCCGCACCTGTTGCGCAGCTCGGTGTGCACCACGCCGTGGGGCTTGCCGGAGCGGCGGGACCAGGCGGAGACCAGGGTGTTGAGCTCCTTGCGGGCCGCGGCGCGGCGGCGGTGGTCGTCGATGCCGGCGTTCTGGCGCCGCACGTTGTCGGCCTTGAGGCGCCGCTTCTGCTGCTTGATCTGCTCCGCCTGCCGCGCCCGCAGCAGCTCGGTGACCTGCTCGGGCTCGAGCAGGCCGGGCAGCCCGAGGAAGTCCTGCTCCTCCACGGAGCCGACCTCTCCGCCGGTGCCGAACTCGCCGCCGTCGAAGAGCACCTTGTCGAACGAGGCCTGCGCCTCGAGGGCCTCGAAGCCCGGCAGCATCAGGTCGTCGGAGGCCTTCTCGGCCCGGTTCGCCTGGGCGACCAGGGCGTCCTCGGGGTTGAAGAAGTCGCCCTTCTCCTCCTTGGTGAGCACCCGGTCCAGCGCGTGGTCCCGCTCGACCTCGAGCTCGCCGGCCAGGCCGAGCAGGTGCTGGACGGAGGGCAGGAAGACCGAGGCGGTCTCCCCCCGGCGCCGGGCACGCACGAAGCGGCCCACCGCCTGGGCGAAGAACAGCGGCGTCGAGGTCGCGGTGGCGTACACGCCGACGGCGAGCCGCGGCACGTCCACACCCTCGGACACCATGCGCACCGCGACCATCCACCGCTGCTCCCCCGCCGCGAAGTCCTCGATGCGGGAGTTGGCGCCGTCGTCGTCGGAGAGCACGACGACGGCCGGCTCGCCGGTGATGGAGTGCAGGGTCTTGGCGTAGGCGCGCGCCGCCGTCTGGTCGGTGGCGATGACCAGGCCACCGGCGTCGGGCACGGAACGGCGCACCTCGCTGAGGCGCTGGTCAGCGGCCGAGAGCACGGCCGGGATCCACTCGCCCTTGGGGTCCAGGGCGGTGCGCCAGGCCTGGGCGGCCATGTCCTTGGTCATGTCCGTGCCGAGCTCGGCGGCGACCTCGTCCCCGGCGCGGGTCCGCCAGCGCATCTGGCCGGAGTAGCTGAGGAAGATGACCGGGCGCACGACGCCGTCGCGCAGGGCGTCGCCGTAGCCGTAGGAGTAGTCGGCCTTGGAGCGCCGGATGCCGTCGGCGCCGCGCTCGTACGTCACGAACGGGATCGCGGCGGTGTCCGAACGGAACGGCGTACCCGTCAGGGACAGCCGCCGCCGCGCCGGCTCGAACGCCTCCCGCACGGCGTCGCCCCAGCTCAGCGCGTCACCGCCGTGGTGGACCTCGTCGAGGATCACCAGTGTCGGCTCCGCCGTGGTGCGGTTGCGGTGCAGGGCCGGGTTGGCGGCGACCTGGGCGTACGTCAGCGCGACGCCGTCGAAGCTGGCCCCGTGCCGGCCCTGGGCGTTCTTGAAGGTCGGGTCGATCTGCACGCCCACCCGGGCGGCGGCGTCGGCCCACTGGGTCTTGAGGTGCTCGGTCGGGCACACCACCGTCACCCGCCGGACGATCCCGCGCGCGAGGAGCTCGGTGGCGATGCGCAGGGCGAACGTCGTCTTACCCGCGCCGGGTGTGGCGACCGCGAGGAAGTCCTCCGGCTGCCGCTCGAGGTAGAGCTGGAGCGCCTCGGCCTGCCAGGCGCGCAGGCGTGACGCCGTTCCCCACGCGGCGCGCGCCGGGAAGGCGGGCGAGAGCTGCTCGGCCGCGGCCGTGGAGACGGCAGCGGGCCCGGCGGGGTGGGTCGGCGTCGACCTGCGCTGGTGCGGGGCGCTCACTCCCCGCTTCCCGAGGAGCCGTGGCCACGGCCACGGCCGAAGGGCCAGCCACGGCCCTTGCCGGCGTCGTCCCCGCCGTCGGGGTTCATGCCCTCGTAGATGGCCTTGCAGGTGGGGCACACCGGGTACTTCTTGGGGTCGCGCCCGGGGGTCCAGACCTTCCCGCACAGGGCGACCACCGGCTGGCCGGTCACGGCCGACGCGGTGATCTTGTCCTTGCGGACGTAGTGGGCGTAGCGCTCCTCGTCGCCCGGCGAGACCTGCTCGCGCAGCTCCTCGCGCTCCAGCACGCCGGTGCCGGCGCCGGGCTGCGACGGCGACGACGGCGGCTGCGGACCGGTGGGCTCGTCGGGAGTGCTCATGGCAGCAAGTCTAAGCACGCGCACCGCCGCCGGGCGGCTCGCGCGCAGGGGTGTGGCGCACACGGGCGACGGAAAAAGGTCTGCCGCGCGGCGGGAAGCGCGGACGCGCTCGCGGCGGGCGAGGCACACCGTAGGAGAACGAAGAACGGGCAGGACCGTCATGGCCCTGCCCGTTCCCTGGTTCAGCGGAACGTCACTTGGCGACGGCCTTCTTCAGCGCCGAGCCGGCGGAGATCTTGACACCGAAGCCGGCGGGGATCTGGATCTCCTCACCGGTGCGGGGGTTGCGGCCGGTGCGGGCGGCGCGCTCGACACGCTCGACGCTCAGCAGGCCGGTGACCTTGACGGCCTCACCCTTGCTGAGGGAGTCCACCAGGACCTCCTGCAGTGCCGACAGAGCGGCGTCGGCCTGCGACTTGGTGAGCGAGGAGCGCTCGGCGACGGCAGCGACGAGCTCGGTGCGGTTGACGGACATGGAAACCCTCTCATCGTTCGGTTCGGGCGCCCTTCGATCGGCGCCGCTGCGCCAGACATTACGCACAGCGCGCCGCCGTTGTCGCTTCACGCGCCGGTTTTTCGGCGTGTCTGCGCGCCTGGGACGGCCCCTCGGGGCGCGTGCAGCCCGGTCAGGACCGTCCATGGGCGCCGCCGCCGTCCGTGAGACGCACCGGCTGGGACGGTGCCGCGACGTCGCGGAGCGCCGCTCCAGGCGCCGGCGGGGGGCATTCGTCCCGAGGGCCGGGTGGGGGCAGGATGGGCGCCGGCGTCGCGCGCGGCGGCGCGCCGAGGAAGGGATGCACATGGAGCACCGCACGCTGGGCCGCACCGGCCGCAAGGTCTCGGTGGTGGGTCTGGGCACCTGGCAGCTCGGCGCCGACTGGGGCGACGTGGACCCCGCGGCGGCGACGGCCGTCCTCGCCGCAGCCGTGGACGCCGGGGTGACGTTCTTCGACACGGCGGACGTCTACGGCGACGGCCGCAGCGAGAGGCTCATCGGGGAGTTCCTGCGGGCGAACCCCGGCACGCCGGTCATGGTGGCGACCAAGATGGGCCGCCGCGTGGCACAGGTGCCCGAGGCCTACACCCTGGAGGCGTTCCGGGAGTGGACGGACCGGTCCCGCCGCAATCTGGGCACCGAGCGGCTCGACCTCGTCCAGCTGCACTGCCCGCCGTCGAGCGTGCACGCCAGCGACGCGGTGTTCGACGCGCTGGAGACCCTCGTGGAGGAGGGCCGCGTCGCCGCCTACGGCGTCAGCGTGGAGACGGTCGCGGAGGCGCACGACGCGATGTCGCACCCGAACCTCGCCACGGTGCAGATCATCCTCAACGCGTTCCGCCGCAAGCCGCTGGAGGAGGTGCTTCCGGTCGCCGGCGAGCGGGGCGTCGGGATCATCGCCCGCGTGCCGCTCGCGTCCGGGCTGCTCAGCGGCCGGTACACGCGCGCGACTGTCTTCGCGGCCACCGACCACCGCTCCTTCAACCGCGACGGGCAGAGCTTCGACGTCGGCGAGACGTTCTCCGGGGTCGGCTACGAGACCGGCGTGGACGCCGCCCGGGCGTTCGCTGAGCTCGTGGCCGGGCTCGGGCCCGCCGGGGCGACGCCGGCCCAGGTGGCGCTGCGCTGGGTGATGCAGCAACCGGGCGTGAGCACGGTGATCCCCGGCGCCCGCAACGCCGAGCAGGCCCGGGCCAACGCCGCGGCGGCGGAGCTGCCCCCGCTGTCCGACGAGCTCCTCGCCGCGGTCGAGCGCCTTTACGACCAGCGGCTCCGCCCGCAGGTGCACAGTCGCTGGTGACGCGCCCGGGCGTGCCCAGTCAAGGGCCACGTGCACCGGGTGGGCGCCGGCCCCCTCAGCGCCAGGAGAGCGCCGCCGTCCCGTACCGGTCCGGCGGGCTCGGGTAGTCAAGTGCGTCGCCGTCGAGCCGGAGGGGCGCCGGCACGTACTCGAGCTCGCCGTAGAAGGAGCCCCGCCGGCGAGTGGGCACGTCCGCGACCCCGGCTGGACCGGCTCCGGGGTGCCCGTCCCCAGCCCGACGGGCGTCGTCGGTCTCCGCACGGGCATGGCTGCCCGGCAGGGCCAGCAGCTCCCTGGCCACCCCCGCGAGGCTGAGGCGGGCGTGGCCGCCGCCCTCCTCGCCGCGGCGCGCGAGCAGGCGCATGACCGCCGCCGCGAGCAGGTACCCGGCCGTGTGGTCGAGGGCCTGGACGGGCAGGGCGCCTGGCCGCCACCCCTCGCCACGCCGCCCGCCGGCCGGCGCGCCGCAGACGTCGGCGATCCCGGTGGCCACCTGCACGATCGAGTCGAAGCCGCGCTCCCGCCCCCACGTACCCGCGTGCCCCCAGGCCGAGAGCTCGGCGACGACCAGGTGCGGGTGCCGCCCGAGCAGGGACAGAGCGTCGAACCCGTGGACCGCGAGCGCTCCGGGCCGGTAGCCCGTGACGACGGCGTCCGCGGCGGTGAGGAGGGCCTCCAGCCGGCGCCGGGCGGCCGGCTCGGCGAGGTCGGCGAGGGCCGACCGCTTGGCGAAGCCCGTGTCGAGGTGCGCGTCGGGCAGCTCCGGGTTGCCCGGCGGGTCGATCCGCAGCACGTCGGCGCCGAGCGCGCCGAGCACCCGCGTTGCGGTGGGGCCGGCGATGACTCGCGTCAGGTCGAGCACCCGCAGCCCCGCCATGGGCAGGCCGAGCGTGGGCGGGAGTGACCGGGCGCCCGCGCGCCCGGAGGTGGGCCCAGCGTCACCGACACGGGTGCCGAGCTCCACGAGCGGCTGGGCAGCCACGACCCGGCCCTGCTCGTGCCCGCGCCACTCCCCCGGGGTCCGCAGGGCGGCGGCGATCCCGCCGGCCGCCCGCACCCGGGTCTCCACGGCGTGCGCGGGCAGGGCCGCGACGGCGGCGGCCACCCCGGAGCGGGCGGCGTCGTCGTCGGCGCCGGAGGCGGCGACCGTCAGCGCCCGCAGGAGCGCGCGGCGATGGTGGGGGTAGTTCGCGTGGAGGCGCACCCAGCCCTCGGCGGCCGGGAAGAACGCCGACAGCGGCGCCCACGGCTGCAGCGCCCGGCCGTCCACGCGCAGGTGCCCGAGGGAGTCGAAGGCCGCGGTCACGTCCCGGCTGTCGACGGCCAGCACGGGGGCGGCTCCCCGCGCCGAGCCGAGGGCGCGCGCTGCCCGGGCGGTCTCGCGCACCCCGGCCACGGCGAGGCCCTCGACGTCGAGCGGGCCGCCCCACCGCCGGCGGGGCCCCCCGACGGCCACGTCGTCCGCCTCCGCCGCGTGCCCCCACGGCACCGGCAGCTCGGGCCAGGGCGCCCCGGCGCCGGCCGTCGTCACGTCGAGGTCGGCCGTCATCGTCGGGCAGCTCCGTCCTGGGCGCCGGTGGGCCCGTCCCGAACGCTAGCGGGGAAACGGGCCTCCGGTGGCCCGCTTCGCCTGCGGCGCGCCGACGCCGGGCGGGGCGCTCGCAGGTGCCGGTCGAGGACCTCCACCAGGGCCTCGACGTCCTCCTCGGTGGTGTCGAAGGAGGCGACGGCGCGCACCACGCCGGCGCGGGCGTCCCAGGCGAGCACCGGCGCCTCGGCGACGACGGCCGGCAGGGCCTCCGGCGGGACGGGGATGAAGACGGCGTTGGCCTCCACCGGGTAGACGGGCTCGATCCCCCGCTCGCGGAGCCGCGCGGCGAGGAGGTCGGCGACGGCGTTCGCCCGCAGCGCGTTGCGGCGCCACAGGTCGTCCTCGAGCAGGGCGAGGAGCTGGGCGGAGACGAACCGCATCTTCGACGCCAGCTGGGTGGAGGCCTTGCGCAGCCGGGCGACGGGCTCCGCGAGGGCGGGGTCGAGCACGACGACGGCGTCGCCGAGCAGCAGGCCGTTCTTGGTCCCGCCGAAGGACAGCACGTCCACGCCGACGTCCGTGGTCACGGCGCGCAGCGGCACACCGAGCCGCGCGGCGGCGTTCGCCAGCCGGGCACCGTCGACGTGCACGCGCGCGCCGCGGGAGCGCGCGAAGGCCGTGAGGGCCTCGAGCTCGGCCACCGTGTAGGTGGTGCCCAGCTCGGTGCTCTGGGCGAGGGTGACGGCGGATGGCCGGGCGTGGTGGACGCTGCCGTCGTAGGAGTCGAACGCCGGCGCGAGCAGCTCCTGCGTCGCCTTGCCGGCCTCCGAGGGAACGGTGAGGAGGCGGGCGCCGCCCACCAGCTGCGGCGCGGTGGACTCGTCGTTGACCATGTGGGAGTCCACGGTGGCCACGACTGCGTCCCAGCGCTGCAGCAGCGCCTGCACGGCCACCACGTTGGCGCCGGTGCCGTTGAAGACCGGGAAGATCGTGGCGTCGGGACCGAAGACGTCGCGGGCCCGCTCCTCCAGCGCCGCGGTGTACGGGTCCGCGCCGTACGACGGCACGTGCCCGTCGTTGGCGGCGGCCAGGGCGGCGAGGACGGCGGGGTGCACGCCGGAGGCGTTGTCGCTGGTGAAGCCACGCGCGGTCATGGGGGCATTGTCGTCCAGCCGCAGGTGGCCGTTGCGCCGACTTCCGGACGGGTGTATCGCCCGCAGCCGGAGGCCGACTACGAGGCCGCGGCCGCGGTGGCGCGCGCCTCGCCGTGCCGCGCGGCGCGCAGGTCGAACAGCGCGTACGCGGTGACCAGCGCCAGGCACACCGCCGGGACAATGAAGCCGATGTTGGTGCTCGCCGCGTCCATGACCCGGCCCTGGACGGGCGGCAGCAGCGCGCCGCCGAGGATGGCCATCACCAGGCCGGCGGCACCGAACTTCGTGTCCTCGCCCAGCCCCTGCAGGGCGACCCCGTAGATGGTCGGGAACATCAGCGACAGCGACGCCGAGATCCCCACCACGGCGATCAGGCCGATCATGTTGGGCGACAGCACGGCGACGAGGGACAGGACGACCCCGAGCGCCCCCATGGCGAACAGCAGCTTGGTCGGCCGGAAGATCCCGAGGAGGTAGGTCATCACGAACCGCGAGATGAGGAACACGATCAGGCTCGCCTGCAGGAACCAGCCCGAGTCCTCGACGGGCACGCCGACGACGTCCTGCGCGTACTGGATGGTGAACGTCCAGGCGCACACCTGGGCGGCGACGTTGAAGAACTGTGCCGCCACGCCGTACCGGTAGTGCCGGTTGCGCCGCAGGCGGCCGAACCTGCCGGCGCCGACCTCGATCTCGGCCTCGAGGTGCTCCTGCGGCGTGTGCATCTTCCGGAAGGCGATGAGCAGCCAGATCGCGAGGAGCGCCGCGGCGATGCCCATGTAGGGCCCGAGCACCAGCCCCAGGTCGGCCTCCTGCGCCGCGCGCAGCTGGGCGGCGGTCATTCCCTCCTTCTGTTCCTCGGGGGTGATCCGCGGCAGGATGAGCAGGGCCCCGAGGAGGACGCCGATGTTCGCGCCCACGGGGTTGAAGGCCTGGGCGAGGTTGAGCCGCTGGGTCGCGGTGCGCTCCGGGCCCATCGCGATGACGAACGGGTTGGCCGACGTCTCCAGGATGGACATGCCGGCGGCCAGGACGAAGAGGGCCAGGAGGAAGAAGTTGTACGCGAGCACCTGGCTCGCGGGGAGGAACATCAGACCGCCGACGGCGGCCAGCCCCAGGCCCGTCAGCACGCCCGCCTTGTAGCCGAACCGCTTGTTGATGAACGCCGCCGGGATCGCGAGCGCGAAGTACGCGCCGTAGTACGCGAACTGCACCAGCGCCGACTGGAAGTTGGACATCGTGAAGATGTGGCGGAACACGCCGACCAGCACGTCCGTGAGGTTGGCGGCCGATCCCCACGCCGCGAAGCAGAAGACGAGAAGGATGAAGGGGACCGTGAGGCCGGGGTAGACCAACCCCGGCTTCGCTCCCGCAGGACTTATCGGTTCCTTGTGAGGGACGGCCATCTCCGCCATGTCGACCACCTGGTGAGGAGCGCCCATCTGCCCCTGGGGACCGCCTGCGGCACCCCGGTGACAGCCTGACGCCGCCACCATAGGGCCGGGTCTTCTACAGCCGCGAGGGGTACGAAACCCCGCCGGACCCGAAAGGGGAGGGGCTACTTCTCGCGGCAGAGCCGCAGCTCGGACGGCTCACGCAGGAGGTCCTCGAGGATGCGGTTGCCCTCCGTGTTGTAGGGCTGGCGCATGTGCTCGTCCCAGGCCTCCCGGGACCTGAACATCTCCAGCATCAGCCAGGAGTCCGGGTCGTCCTCCGGCTGCACCAGGTGCATGAACACGCACCCCGGTTCCTCGAGGGTGTGCCGCCGCATCGACTGCAGCTGTGCCTCGGCCTCCTCCTTGCGGTCCAGCCGCGGCTTGATCGTGACGACGAGGAACAGAGGACCGCCGTTGTCGCTCATGCGTCCATTCCTACCCCAGCACGGCGCCTGCCTCTCGCCGAACCGCGGCGGGCGTCCGCGAGGACGGCGACTCTCGCCGCGCCGCCGGGTCGACGCCTGCCTATGCTGGCCGGGCGAGACTCCGCGGTCCAGGCTCGGCGTTGAGTGGGGTGCAGCGATGTTCGTCGTCGTCGGAGAGGCCTTGGTCGACCTGGTCGGCCAGCGAGGCGGTCGCACGTGGGTCGCCCACCCGGGCGGGAGTCCTTCGAACGTCGCGCTGGGCCTGGCCCGTCTCGGTGATCCGGTGATCCTGTGGACGAAGCTCGGGCAGGACGCCTTCGGCGAGATGGTACGCACCCACCTGGAGTCGAGCGGCGTGCGCGTCGAGGGCTCCGACGCCGGGATCTCCACGAGCCTGGCGATCGCGTCGCTCGCGGCCGGCGTGGCGTCCTACGACTTCCGGATCGGGTGGGACGTCGGCCCGTTCGACCCGCTGCCCATCGAGACCCGGTGCCTGCACACCGGTTCCCTGGCGACGGCGTTGCCGCCCGGGAACGCCAACGTCCTCGAGCTGATCGTCCGGGAGCGCGAACGCGGCCGGGCGACCATCTCCTACGACCCCAACGTCCGGCCCGCGCTGCTCGGGGACCCCGGACGGGCCGCGCCCGACATCGAGCGGCTGGTGGCCCTCTCCGACGTCGTCAAGGTCAGCGACGAGGACCTGCACTGGCTCTACCCGGACCGCAACGACGAGCAGGTGGCCCACGACTGGCTGGCCGCGGGGCCGGCCATGGTCGTCGTGACACGCGGCGGCTCCGGGGTCTACGCGGTCACCCGGGACCTGGAGCTACGGCGCCCGGCTGTGCCGATCGAGCTGGTGGACACCGTCGGCGCCGGCGACTCGTTCACCTCCGGCATGCTCGACGGCCTCGGGCGGGCCGATCTCCTCGGCGGCCAGCGCCGTCGGTCCCTGGCCGAGATCGATCGGTCCACGCTCGAGAGCATCCTCGACGAGGCGGCCATGGTCGCCGCCATCACGTGCTCGCGCCCCGGTGCCAACCCGCCCACCCAGGACGAGGTGCGTGCCGCCGTCAGCCAGGGGCGGCGCTCCTGAACCCCGTCAGCGCGGCGCCGCAAACCTTTAGCCGGGGCGGTGCCCGGTTCCACAGGTGAGGGCCCACCGCACGGTGAGACGGCGGCTGCTCGGGCCACGCAGCAAGATGACAGCCCGCGCCGCGACAGGCAGCGGCTCGGGCCGCGCAGCCCGGCGGCCGAGCGGGCGAAGGGCGGGTCAGGCCTCCGCGGCGACGTGGGTGACCGGCAGGTGGAACTTGTGCTCGAGGCGGTGCGGCAGGTCCTGGTGGAGCCAGCGCGACAGGTGCTCCGGCAGCGTCGAGACGATGATCTCGTCGAACTGACGACGGCTCAGCGCATCCTCGACCGCGCGCAGGGGATCGGGGTCGCCCACCTCGCCACCGACCGCAGCGCCGAGCGCCGTGAGCTGCTCCACGGCCGCGCCCAGCTTCTCCTGGGCGTGGCGGCGGGACTCCTCGGGCGGCGCGGGCATGGCCGGAATCCCGCCCATGACCGGCATGGGCGGGTAGGTGGGCGCGAGCTCACGAACGGGCGTCGCGGGCACCACCACCCAGAACTCCGAGGGCGCGGCGGCGGTCCGCTCGCGGATCACCTCGGCCAGCTCCCTCCGGTCGAGGGTCTGGTTCGCCACCACCAGGTAGCGGCGCCTCGTTGCGCCACCCCCGGCCGTCGGTCCCTGTGCATCCATCGCCCGCTCGCTCTCACGCGAGTCCGCTCCCCGGCGGAGCAGACGGTCCACGACTCGTGACGAGGATATCGCCGCCGCGCCGCCGTACCCATGCCGAACGCCCCGACGCCGCAGGATGTCGAACGCTCGACATCCCGGGAGATACGGTGCGCAAGGGCCGGCGAACGGGGCGCCCCACCAGCAGCCCGGCGCGACGACCGCGTGCGCACCACCGGCGAGCACCACGACAAAGGCCGGACCCTCGACTGAGGGTCCGGCCTGCTACGGATGTCTCGCGACATCACGAGGGTGGAGATGGCGGGAATCGAACCCGCGTCCGACGGCGTGGAACCAGGGCTTCTCCGGGTGCAGTCTGCTGCTGATTTTCTCGGCCCCAGCGATCACGCAGACAAGTCGCTGACGGGCTCAGTCACCTAAGTGTTCCCGCAGCCCCGGTGACGAAGGCTACGAGCAGTGGCTCTCTAGATGACGCCAGGAACCGGGACGAGAGCTAGCCCGGGCTGACGGAGTTCGGGACTCGCTCAGGCGGCGAGGGCGAACTCGGTGCGCTTGGAATCGGCACCTATTGGTTTGCAGAGAGCGTTGACGAGATGACTCTGCATCCTCGACCCGCTTCTCCTGGAACGACGACCATCGTCGAAACCGATCATCCCCCTGTGCAGTTGTCGCCGGCCTCACCCTCGCGGGCTCGTCCGGGATCTCCATGCTACGTGGTCAACCACCTCTGTGGCGATCTTCATTCCTGCCGCTCCCTCGCGGGTCCGGTGTGACGTCGGCCGCACCGGGCGTCCGGGCGGTCCGGACCGCCGCAGCACCGCCCGACCAGGAGGCCGAGCATGCCCGTCTACGCCGCGCTGCTGCAGGGCGTCAACATCGGCACGAAGAAGCGCATCGCCATGGCCGACCTGCGGGCCCTGGTCGAGGCGGCCGGCGCCGCCGACGTGAGCACCTACGTCAACAGCGGCAACGTGGTGCTGTCCCATCCCGAGGAGGACGCCGCCGCGCTCGAGGCCAGGCTGGAGCAGGTCCTCGCCGGGCACGTCGGGCTGCGGGTCCCGGTGCTGCTGCGCTCGGCCGACGAGCTCGACCGCGTGGTGGCGGACAACCCGTTCCCGGCCGCCGCCGCGGAGCCGAGGACGCTGCACGTGACGTTCCTGCGCCGCGAACCCGGACGAGAGGCGGTCCGGGCCGTCGAGGCGATGGACACAGGCCCGGACCGGGTCGTCGTCCGGGGGCGGGAGCTGTACGCCTTCCTCCCCCACCTCATGTCGGGCGCGACGGTGGACCTGCAGCGGCTGGCCGGGGTGCTGGGCGTGGACGGCACGGCGCGGAACTGGAACACGGTCACCCGGCTGGCGCAGTTGACCCGCGCGCTGGTCCGGGGCTGAGGCTTCAGGCGCGCCGTCCCGCGCCCAGCTCGGCGTCCACGAGCTCCTTCGCCCTCCCGAGGAGCTCGACGGCGTGCAGCGACTCACGCTGCGGGACGCCCGAGACGTCCATCTGGAAGCTCTGCCGGTCGTGCCCCAGCACCTCGTGCAGGGTGAGCACCCGCTCGGCGACCGACTCCGGCGAGCCGATGACGAACGCGCCGTGCTTGCCGGCCTGCATCTCGTAGGAGATGCGGTTGGGGATCGCGAAACCGCGCTCCCGGGCCAGCTTCGTGCCGGCGTCGAGCTGGTAGGGGTAGAAGGTCTCCAGGGCCGTGGTGTCGTCATCGGCGAGGAAGCCGTGGACCGAGACGGCGACCCGTCGGGTGTGCGCCGGGTGGCCGGCCTTGGCGTGCGCCTGCCGGTAGAGCTCGACGAGCGGGGCGAAGCGGCGGGGCTCGCCGCCGATGATCGCGTAGTCGACCGGCAGGCCCAGGGTGCCGGCCCGCACCGAGGAGGCGGGGGAACCGCCGGTGGCGATGCCGATCCGCAGCCGCTCGCCCAGCCCCGGCTTGTCGGTGGGGCGCGGCAGGATCTGCGCGTCGGTCAGCGGTGGGCGGAACCTGCCGGACCAGGTGGCCGGGTTGCCGGCGTCGATGGTCAGCAGGAGGTCGAGCTTCTCCTCGTACAGCTCGTCGTAGTCCTCCAGGTTCGCCCCGAAGAGCGGGAAGGACTCGATGAAGGAGCCGCGCCCGGCGAGCAGCTCGACGCGGCCGCCGGAGAACTGGTCCATGGTGGCGAACTGCTGGTAGACCCGCACCGGGTCCTCGGTCGAGAGCACGGTGACGGCGGAGCCGACGTGGATGCGCTCGGTCTGGGCGAGGGCCGCGGCGATGACCGTGGCCGGCGAGGAGATCGCATAGTCCGGCCGGTGGTGCTCGCCGATGCCCGCGTGGTCCAGGCCCACCTGCTCGGCCAGGCGCACCCGCTCCAGGATGTCCCGGATGCGCTGCCCTGGGCTGACGCGCTCGGCGCCGGTCCGGGTGTCCAGGTCGCCGAAGGTGTAGATGCCGAGCTCCATGTTCTGGCCAACGCGCGCGCCCGTTCGGTATTCCGGGTCGGCCCGTGACGGCCGCCACGTGCGCCGGGTGCGGAGCCGCCGCGAGCCGCGGCGACGAGACCGGCGAGGCCCTGGCCGCCCTCGGCGGCGTGGGGAGCTTTGTCAGCCCCGGCCGCGCGAGGTCAGCTCGTCCAGGAGCAGCGACCCCGCGATGCCGGCGAGGAAGACGTCCTTGGCGACGGCGTTGCCGTCCGCCGTCGGGCGGATCCCGTCGCTCATGGTCAGGCCGGGCACCTTGGTGTACATCCGCAGCAGGGCGCCGGAGAATCCGGCGAGGCCCAGCGCGGCCAGCCAGGTGGGCACGACCGGCAGGAGCAGGGCCGCGCCCAGCGCCATCTCCGACGCGGCGATCAGCTTGGCGAAGTCCTTCGCCGACATGTCCGCGAGCTGGGGGAAGGCGTGCGCGGCCATGTTCTGCAGCCCGGCAGCGCCTTCGTCGGGGATGCCGCGCTTGGCCAGGCCCGAGTCGAGGATGAACGCGCCCGCCGCCGCCCGTGCGGGCACGTGACGCAGCTTGATCGGCAGACCCACGAGAACCTCCGGCGGTGCGTCGGCGGGACGGCTTCACGGTAACGCCGGCGCCACCGTGCCGCAGTGCGGGCGCCCCTCAGGGGTCCCGGCGCAGCGGCGCCCCGGTCAGGGGTTCCGGCGCAGCGGGCGTCCCCACAGGGGTTCCGGCGCAGCGGCGCCCCGGTCAGGGGTTCCGGCGCAGCGGGCGTCCCCACAGGGGTTCCGGCGCAGCGGCGCCGCGGTCAGAGGTTCCGGCGCAGCGGACGTCCCCACAGGGGTTCCGGCGCAGCGGCGCCGCGGTCAGAGGTTCCGGCGCAGGCTCATGGCCCGCTGCGCCTCACGCTCGTCCTGCTTCTCGCGCAGCGTCTGGCGCTTGTCCCACTCCTGCTTGCCTCGTGCCAGCGCGACCTCGACCTTGACCCGCCCGCGGATGAAGTACAGCTCGAGCGGGACGATGGTGTGCCCCTTCTCGCGCGTCTTGACGGCGAGCTTCTCGATCTCCTGCTTGTGCAGCAGGAGCTTGCGCTTGCGCCGCGGGCCGTGGTTGGTCCACGAGCCCTGCGCGTACTCGGGGATGTGGACGTTGTGCAGCCACGCCTCGCCGCGGTCGATCTCGACCCAGCCGTCCACCAGCGACGCGCGTCCCATCCGCAGGGCCTTCACCTCGGTGCCGGTCAGGGAGATCCCCGCCTCGAGCGTGTCGTCGATGTGGTAGTCGTGGCGGGCCTTCTTGTTGCGGGCGACGACCTTGCGCGCGTCCGCCTCGGCCTTGGCCCGCTGCCCCGGGGTCGGCTTCTTCGACCCGGGTGCCTTCGTGCCAGCCACTGTCCCAACCTCCGTCTCGGGCGCCACCGCGCCGCGTCGACGCGCCCTGCGCGCGCCGACGTCCCAGCCTAGTCAGCCACGCCTCCGACCGACGACCTCATTTGCTCAGGGCGATCAAGGCCCGGGGTGCCACGGGGCTCGGGGGCGTCGCCGTGGGGGACCTGGCACGACCGAGGGGAGCGCCGCGACTCGGCGCCCGCCTCCCAGCCGGACCCGCCGGTCGTGAGGAGAGCGCCGCGGCCCCCTCCCGCCGGGCCCGCCGGTAGTGGGGCGCGCCGCCGCCCGGCGCCCCTCCGGTCGGACCCACTGATAGTGGCGAGAGTTCGTCAGGCATAGCCTGACAAACTCTCCCCACTGACGAGGATGGTCGCCGCCGGGTGCGCCCGGGCTGCGGAGCCACAAGGCCGGCAAACCACCCCGCCACTGGCCCTCAGGACCCGGGGACCACCCCGCCACTGGCCCTCAGGACCCGGGGACCACCCCGCCACTGGCCCTCAGGACCCGGGGACCGCCGCGCCGTCGGCACTCAGAACCCGGGCAGACCCATCGGGTCGATGGTCTTGCCGTTCTTCCACACCTCGAAGTGCACGTGGCAGCCGGTGACGTTGCCGGTGGCGCCCGTGTTGCCGATGACCTGGCCCTGGGACACCTGCTGGCCCTTGCTCACCGCGAACCGGGAGAGGTGGTTGTAGACGGTGACGTAGGAGTTCCCGCCGAGGGTGCCGTGGTTGATGATCACCTGGTTGCCGTGCGTGCCGTTGGGGTGCGGCTTGACGGCGGTCACGGTCCCGCCCGCGGCGGCGTACTGGGCATTGCCGCACGCCGACCGGAGGTCCACGCCGAGGTGCATCCAGTAGCCGCCGGTGATCGGGTACCACCGCATGCCGTAGCCGGACGTCACGTACAGCGGGGCCGGCACCGGCGGGGTGAGCAGCGCGCCGCCACCGCCCCCGCCGCCCTGCGGGGCGGGCGCGGGCGCGGGAGCGGGGGCGGGCCTGCCGGCGGCGGCGGCACGGGCGGCCTCCTCGGCGGCCTGGCGCTTACGCTCCTCCTCGGCCTTGCGGTTGGCCTCGTCGATGGCCGCGATCTCGGCGCTCAGCGCGTCGTTCTCCGCGTGGATGGCGGAGATCTGCCCGTTGACGGCCTCCTTCTCGGTCTCGAGCGTGGCGGTGAGCGCGGTCATGTCGGCCTCGAGCTGGCGGACCTCCGCCGTGTGCTGCTCGGCGGCGGCCCGGGCGGCGTCCGCCTCGGCGACGGCGGCGTCGGCCTCGGCCTTGAGCTCGCCGATGCGCTCGGTCACCGCCGCCTGGCGCTCGCGCTGGTTGCGGTTGACCGCGGCGGCGGTCTCCAGCTCGTCGAGCACCTGGGTCTGGGCGCGCACCGCCGTCTCGACCACCGAGTAGCTCTGCAGGAAGTCCTCGGTGGAGGACGCGTCGAGCACGACGTCCACGGTGCTGACGGTGTGGTCGCCGCGGTACGTGCTCCGGGCCAGCTCCCCCATGGCCGCGCGGGTGGAGTCCATCTTCTCGGTGCCCTCGGCGATCTCGGTCTCGAGGTCCGCGGCCTCGGCCTCCGCCATCCCGAGCCGCCCCGCGACCTGCTCCTGCTTGCGCTCCGCCGCGGCCAGCGCCTCCTGCGCCCCGGCGAGCCGGTCCTCGGCCCTGGGCAGCTCGGCGCGGGCGCTCTCGAGCTGGACGTAGGCGTCGATGATCTCGACGTCGAGCCCCTCGAGGGAGGCCTCGAGCTTCTCGCGCTCGGCGGCGTTCTCCTGCTGCTGGCGCACGAGGTCGTCGCGGGGGTCCGCCTGGGCGACGGACGCCGGCCCGACCAGGGTCAGGGCGAGCAGGGCGCCGAACCCGGCGCGGGTGAGCAGGCGGGCGCGGCGGCGCAGGGGGCGAAGTGTCTTCTGCATGGTCTCCTCACACCCTCGTGTAGCGGCCGAGTGTCACGACGGAGCTGATGCCCGCGAGCACGATCGCGGCCAGCACGAGGAACGGCGCGACGGTCAGGACGTCGCCGGTGTCCACCAGCTGCACCCACGGGGTGGACTGGGTCAGCCAGCCCTGGATGAGGTACTTGACACCGACGAACAGCGCGACGACCGCGAGCACCGCGCCGGCGAGGGCGGCGATGGCACCCTCGATCATGAACGGCAGCTGGATGAACAGGTTCGACGCGCCGACCAGGCGCATGATGCCGGTCTCCCGGCGCCGCGACATGGCGGAGAGCCGGATCGTGGTGGTGATCAGCAGGACGGCGGTGACGATCATGACGCCGGCCAGGCCGAGGGAGAGCAGCGTGGCGCTGTTGAGGATGTCGAACAGCGGCTCGAGCTGCTCGCGCTGGTCGACGACGGTCTCCACGCCGGCGCGGCCCTCCAGCTCGTCGGCGACGATCTGGTACTGCTCGGGGTCGACCAGCTTGACGCGGTAGGAGACCTGCATCTGGTCCACCGTCAGGGACTGCGCCCAGACGGTGTCCGCCATCTGCTCCTGGAAGGCCTCGTAGGCCTGCTCCTTGGTCTCGAGGTAGACCTCGTCGACGTAGGGGGCCAGGGCGTCGGACTCGAGGAGCTCGCCGATGGCGGCAATCTGCTCCTGGGTGGCCTCTCCCGAGGCGCACGCGGGCTGGGCCGAGCCCTCCGGGCACATGAACGCGGAGACCTCGACCTTGTCGTACCAGTCGTTCTTGAGGTTCCCGATCTGCATCTGCAGCAGCGCGGCGGCGCCGACGAAGGTGAGCGAGACGAAGGTGACCAGGGCGACCGAGATGGTCATCGCCAGGTTGCGGGAGAGCCCCTGGCCGACCTGGGACAGGACGAAACGAAGACGCATGACCGGCCCCCTACCGTGCCGCGCCGTAGACGCCGCGCGACTGGTCACGCACCGTCACGCCGTCGGAGAGCTCGACCACGCGCTTGCGCATCTGGTCCACGATCTCGTCGTCGTGGGTGGCCATCACGATGGTGGTGCCGGTGCGGTTGATGCGGTCGAGCAGGCGCATGATGCCGATCGAGGTCGTGGGGTCGAGGTTGCCGGTGGGCTCGTCCGCCAGGAGCAGCTGCGGGCGGTTGACCATGGCGCGAGCGATGGCCACGCGCTGCTGCTCACCGCCGGAGAGCTCGTGCGGCAGGCGCTTCTCCTTGCCGTCCAGCCCCACCAGCTCCAGCGTCTCGGGCACCGTGGTGAGGATGTGGTGGCGGGGCTTGCCGATCACCTGCAGGGCGATGGCGACGTTGTCGAAGACGTTCTTGTTCGGCAGCAGCCGGAAGTCCTGGAACACCGCGCCCATCTGCCGGCGCAGGTGCGGGACCTTCCACCGGGAGACCTGGGACAGGTCGCGGCCGAGGGCGAAGATCTGCCCCGAGGTGGGCCGCTCCTCGCGGAGCACCAGGCGCAGGAAGGTGGACTTGCCCGACCCGGAGGCGCCGACGAGGAAGACGAACTCGCCCCGTTCCACCTCCAGGCTGACGTGGTCCAGCGCGGGACGGGCGCCCCGGGCGTAGACCTTGGAGACGTTCTCGAATCTGATCACAAGTTCGTGGGCGGCCAGTCTCGACGGTGGGGGAAGGTTTTAACCTGGCCGGTCCGAGACTAGGCACGGCCTGGGGCGCCCTCGCCGCAGACACGCCGCAGCGGCGGGCACGGGATCGCCTCGTAGGGGCGGGGCCCGACGGCGGCACGGGGGTGCCGCTGGCCGGTTCGGACCCAGCGCCGGGGGCAACGTCGTCGGTTCGCGACGGCGGTGCTGGAGTGCGGCCGGCGACTCCGCACGGCCGTGCTCGAGCGCCGCGGTCGGCACCAACCGGCGGTGCGGAGCGCCGCCGTCAGCTCCGGACGGCGGCTGGCGAGCGTCGCCGTCAGACGGTGGCGGCGGCCTGCTCCTGGTTCTTGCGCCAGCGGATGCCGGCGTCGATGAAGTCGTCGATCTCGCCGTCGAAGACGGCCGAGGGGTTGCCGGACTCGTGCTCGGTGCGCAGGTCCTTGACCATCTGGTACGGCTGGAGCACGTAGGAGCGCATCTGGTCGCCCCACGACGCCTTGACGTCGCCGGCCATGGCCTTCTTGGCGGCGTTCTCCTCCTCCTGGCGGCGCAGCAGCAGGCGGGACTGGAGCACGCGCAGGGCGGCGGCGCGGTTCTGGATCTGCGACTTCTCGTTCTGCATGGACACGACGATCCCGGTGGGGATGTGGGTCATGCGGACGGCGGAGTCGGTGGTGTTCACCGACTGTCCGCCGGGGCCGGAGGAGCGGAAGACGTCGACCTTGATCTCGGACTCAGGAATGTCGATGTGGTCCGTCTGCTCGATGAGCGGGATGACCTCGACGGCGGCGAAGGAGGTCTGCCGGCGGCCCTGGTTGTCGAACGGGGAGATCCGCACGAGGCGGTGCGTGCCGGCCTCGACCGACAGCGTGCCGAACGCGTAGGGCGCCTTGACCTCGAAGGTGGCGGACTTCAGGCCGGCCTCCTCCGCGTAGGAGGTGTCGAGCACCGTCGTGGGGTAGCCGTGCCGCTCGGCCCAGCGCAGGTACATGCGCATGAGCATCTCGGCGAAGTCCGCGGCGTCGACGCCGCCGGCACCGGCGCGGATGGTCACGACGGCCTCACGCTCGTCGTACTCGCCGGCCAGCAGGGTGCGGACCTCGAGCTCTCCCAGCGCCTTGCGGATCTCGGCGAGCTCCTGCTCGGCGTCGGCCATCGCGCCGGCGGCGTCCTCGCCGGACTCCTCCTGGCCGAGCTCGACCAGGGCCTCGAGGTCGTCGATGCGCTCGCCCATCTTCTCGACGCGCTCGAGCTCGGACTGTGTGTGGGAGAGCTGGGAGGTCACCGCCTGGGCGGCCTCGGGGTCGTCCCAGAGGTCCGGGGCGGCGGCCTGCTCGGACAGCTCGGCGATCCGGGCGCGCAGCGCCTCCGGGTCCGTCACGGCGCGGATGGACTCGAAGGTGTTGCGCAGGTGCTGGATCTCCAGCGAGAAGTCGGTGGCCACGGACGTCAAGGTTACGCGATGGGCCCGATCCTGCGGCGGTGTCGTCGGCCACCGCGCCGGCCGGTCAGCCGCCGGTCAGGTACCGGCCGAACCACGCCGTAGCCAGCGCGCCCGCCTGCTCGAGCGTGCCGGGCTCCTCGAAGAGGTGCGTCGCGCCGGGCACGACGGCGAGCTCGTTCGGGCAGGTCAGCCCCGCCTGCGCCCAGCGGTTGAGCTCGAGCACCTGCTGGTCGAGCTCGCCGACGACCAGGAGGGTGGGGGCGGCGACCCGGCCCAGGTGATGGTCGGCGAGGTCGGGCCGCCCGCCGCGCGAGACGACTGCCCCCAGGCGCGCGGGGCGCTCCGCCGCCGCGCGCAGCGCCGCCGCGGCGCCGGTGCTGGCGCCGAAGTAGCCCAGCGGCAGCCGACCGAGCAGCGGGTCGGCGCCTGCCCAGCGGGTGGCGTCCATCAGCCGCTCGGCGAGGAGCTCGATGTCGAACACCCGCGAGCGCTCCCGCGCCTCGGTCACCGTGAGCAGGTCGAGCAGCATGGTCGCCAGCCCGGCCTCGTTGAGCATCCTCGCCACGAAGTTGTTGCGCGGGCTGAGCCGGCTGCTGCCCGAGCCGTGCGCGAAGAGCACGAGACCGCCGGCGCCGTGGGGCACCGCGACCAAGGCGGGCAGGATGCCCGCGGACGTGCGCACGCCCTTCTCGGCCGGCTCGGGAAGACCGGGGACGGCGTGCGGTACGGCCTGGCCCGCCTCCGGGCGCGCGTGGCTCGGCGCACGCGGATCGTGCGGGAAGGCGTCGCCCCCGGCGCGCGGTTCCTGCGGGGAGGCAGCGCCTTCCCCCCGGCCCGCGGGGGCCACCTCGCCCGAACCACCGATGGCGCCCTCCGGCCGGCGCGCCGACGAAGCCACGGCGGCGCCAGCGCCCACGCCGGTACGGCGGGCGCGCCGGAGCAGCTCGCGCACGACGTCGTCGTCGACCTGGCGGAAGTCGTCGTACCAGGCCCCGACGGCGTACAGCTCCTCCGGGACGAGCGGGCACACCACGTCGTCCACGAGCGGCTGGAGCATCTCGAGGGCGTCGCTCGCCGCGACGGGCACGGCCACGATCACCTGGGCCGCGCCGCGGGCGCGGAGCACCGCCACGGCGGCGCGCATGGTGGCGCCGGTCGCGATCCCGTCGTCGACCAGCACGACCGTGCGCCCGCGCACCTCGACGCGGTCCTCGGGGCCCCGCCAGGCCTGCACGCGGCGCTCCACCTCCGCGCGCTGGCGGCGGGTGGCCTCGGCCAGGTCGGACTCGGGCACCCGGGCGGCGATCTCCGGGTTGACGACGAACGCGCCCTCCTCCCCCACGGCCCCCATCGCGACCTCGGGCTGCCAGGGCACGCCGAGCTTGCGCACGACCACGACGTCGAGCGGCGCACCGAGCGCGGCGGCGACCTCGGCGGCCACCGGGACCCCGCCCCGGGGCAGCCCCGCCACCACCACGTCGCCCAGCCCCATCGCAGCGAGCTCCTGCCCGAGCTGCCGGCCGGCCGCGACGCGGTTCGCGAAACCGTTGCCGCGGGCCCGTCGCATGATCCGCCTCACCGGCCAGGATGCGCCCGTCCCCGCCGGGTCGCCACCGGGGACGACGCGACCTGGGGCCGCTCGCCAGGACGGCCTGGGCGCGCCTGCGCCGGCACGTCATCGGAAGCGGGCCGAGGAGGCACGCTCAGAGCGGCTCGAGATTGGCCGCCACCTGCACCATCTGCTCGAGCACGGCCAGGGTGGCGGTGCGCGGCTCGGTCCGGGTGGCCCGGTGCCGGATGAACAGCCGCCGGGTGCCGAGGCCGGGCAGCGCCGTCCACTGGACGCTCTCGGGCAGCTGACGCCGCAGCGCCAGCTCCGGCACCAAGGCGATGCCCAGCCCGGAGGCGACCATGGCCAGGGCCACGTCGAAGTCGAGGTAGCGGTGGGCGGTGCGCGGCGTGAACGCCAGCTCGGTGGAGATGCGCTTCATCGCCCGGTCGGCGGCACCGCCCGGGTCCGGCGAGAGCCACGTGGCGCTGGCCAGGTCGAGCAGCGTGCTCGGCGCCGGGTCCTGCGGCGGGTGGACGACGACCCACGGCTCGTCGAGGAACGGCACGTCCCGGGTGCCCTGCGGTGCGGGCGTCGGGGTGGAGACGTCGTGCTCGATGACCAGCAGGTCCAGCTCGCCGCGGCGCAGCGCCCGCCGGCCCTGCTCCTCGGGGACCTCGTGCACCACCAGCTCGACGCCGGGCAGCGTCTGCTCGAGCTCGGCCAGCAGCGGCACGAGCACGGCGCGGATGGCCGTCTGGAAGGCGCCGACCACCACGACGCCGGAGATGTCGCCCTCCAGCGCGGCCAGCGCGCGGCGGGTCTCCCCGATCTCGGTCTCCACGCGCTCGGCCGCGTCGGCCAGCAGCTTGCCCGCCGCCGTGAGGGTGGCGCCGCTGGGCTGCCGGTCGAGGACGCGCACCCCGGTCTCCGCCTCCAGCCGGGCGATCTGCTGGGAGACGGCGGAGGGGCTGACGCCGAGCGAGTCGGCCGCCGCCAGGACTCCTCCTGACCTGCTGACGGCCAAGAGAAATCCAAGTCTCCGTGGGTCGATCTCCATGAAGCAAGACTGTATACCGGATACGAGCTCCTTCGATTGATCTTTACCCAGAAGCGGACCACCATTGTCCGTGTGAACGACCTCGCCACCTCCGCCGTCACCGTCCTGGGCTGGACGGGCGCCCTCGTGTCCCTGGGCACGTACATCGCCGTGACGCAGCGCAAGCTGGCGACCGACACCGTGCGGTACCAGGCGCTGAACATCTTCGGCGCGGGGACCCTGGGCATCAGCGCGCTCGTCAACGGCGCCCTGCCCTCCGCCGTCGTGAACATCATCTGGATCTTCATCGGCGTCCTCGCCGTGCTCGCCATGAAGCGCGGCGTGATCGCCGCCCGCCTGGCGGCCGAGGCCCGGCGCCACCGCCGCCTCGCGCAGGCCGGCCGGGCGCGGCTCGCCGCCGGCCGCGACCACCTCGCCCGCGCGGGCCGGGCCACCCCGCAGACGAACCGGCCGCTCCAGCCGGGCTCGGCCCGTCCCGCCGGGCGCGCGTCCCGCCCGGGCCGCCGGCAGCTGACCACCCGGCACACGAGGTCCCGCACCCACACCGCCTGACGCCGGCGGCCGCGCCAGCGGTAGGCGGCGCCCCGGCACGTCCGGGCCGGCGGGCGCCCGCTTCGCTGCGGCGCGCGCCGATCCGGCCGGGGAGGGTCCGTTCACCTTGCCGTCAACGGGCGGCAACCGGGTCTTCCGCGCCCCGCCCTAGGTCCGGGTCATGACACCTCGCACCCTGCGCGCTGCCCTCGCCACGATCATCGCCGTCGGCGCCACCGCCGCCGTCGCGGCACCCGCCGCCTCCGCGGCCGACGACCGCGACCCGCGGACCAACCTGCGCGTCGCCACCTACAACGTCTCCCTCAACCGGGCCACGGAGGGCGGGCTCGCCGCCGACCTCGCGACGCCCGACAACGCCCAGGCCCGGGCGCTCGCCGAGGCGATCCAGACGGCCGACCCGGACGTCGTCCTCCTCAACGAGTTCGACCACGACGCCGAGGGCACCTCAGCGGAGCTCTTCCGCGAGAACTACCTCAAGGTCCCCCAGGGCGGGCAGGACGCGGTCAAGTACCCCTACGCCTTCTGGGCCCCTGTCAACACCGGCGTCCCCTCGGGCTTCGACCTCAACAACGACGGCACCGTCGGCGGGCCCGACGACGCCTGGGGCTTCGGCGCCTTCCCCGGTCAGTACGGCATGCTCTTGCTCTCCAAGCACCCCATCGCCAAGGACGACGTCCGCACCTTCCAGAACTTCCGCTGGCAGGACATGCCCGGCAACGTCATCCCCGAGGACTGGTACACGGAGGAGGAGCTCGCAGGGCTCCCGCTGTCGTCGAAGTCGCACTGGGACGTGCCGATCGAGGTCGGGACCCAGACCGTGCACGTCCTGGCCGCCCACCCCACCCCGCCGACGTTCGACGGGCCGGAGGACCGCAACGGGCGGAAGAACCACGACGAGATCCGGTTCTGGGCGGACTACGTCCGCGGCGCCGACTACATCTACGACGACGCCGGCGTCGAGGGCGGTCTTGAGGCCGGGGCTCGGTTCGTCATCGCCGGCGACTACAACGCCGACCCGCACGACGGCGACGCCTACGACGGCGCCATCGACCAACTCCTCGAGCACAACCGCATCCAGGACCCGCTCCCCGCCTCCGAGGGCGGCGCCGAGGCGGCGGCGCTCCAGGGCGGCGCCAACGCGAGCCACGAGGGCGACCCCGCTCTCGACACCGCGGACTTCGCCGACACCGCACCGGGGAACCTCCGCGCCGACTACGTGCTGCCGTCGCGCAACCTGCCGGTCTTCGGCTCCGGCGTCTTCTGGCCGGAGCAGGGCGAGCCGGGCGCCGAGCTCACCGGCGCCTACCCGTTCCCGACGTCGGACCACCGGCTGGTGTGGGTGGACCTGCGCGTGCCGGGCGGCAAGGCCCGCTGAGCGTCGGCTCGCGGGCGGGGCGTCGGTGCCGTGCACCGGCGCCCCGCTCGTGGTTGGCGCCGGCGGGTGGCCTCGAAAGACCTTGCTTCTCGAGGCCTCAGGGCCGTTGACGGCGAAATGTCGCGGGAAACATGCCTCACCGGCAGTCGTTCGACGGCGGGCGTAGCCGACACGCCGAGCGAGCCGCGATCTGCTGCCGATCCGCTGGAGGGGTCGCCGCGTTCCGCTTTCGCCGGTGACCGTCCATATCTACGTTTGGGCGCGGCCGGCCAATCCGGTCGGTCACGTCTGAGAGAGGGGACACCCTTGAACAGCAAGAAGATCTGGATCGTCAGCAGCCTCGCCGGGCTCGGTGTGGTCGGCGGCGCCAGCGGCGCCGTCGCGCACCCGGTGCACGACGCCAAGTCCACCGACGAGGTCCGGCAGAGCACCTTCTTCGCGCGGGCCGACCTCGGCGCGGACCTCGAGAACGAGCAGGGCGCTGAGGACGGCGAGGGCCGCAAGCTCGGCCACGTGCGCGGCCTGGGGCACTTCATCGGCCTCGGGCACCTGAAGGCCAACGGCCTGGGCCACCTCAAGCACGCGCACGCCCCGGTGGTCGTGCTGCCTCCGGCCGACGAGGAGCCGCCCGCCGAGGAGCCGACCGACCAGCTCCCGCCCACGGACGAGCCCATCACCGAGGAGCCCCCGGCCGACGAGCCGACCGACCAGCTCCCGCCCACGGACGAGCCCATCACCGAGCAGCCCCCGGCCGACGAGCCCATCACCGAGCAGCCGCCGGCCGACGAGCCGACCGACCAGCTCCCGCCCACGGACGAGCCCATCACCGAGGAGCCCCCGGCCGACGAGCCGACCGACCAGCTCCCGCCCACGGACGAGCCCATCACCGAGCAGCCCCCGGCCGACGAGCCGACCGACCAGCTCCCGCCCACGGACGAGCCCATCACCGAGCAGCCCCCGGCCGACGAGCCCATCACCGAGCAGCCCCCGGCCGACGAGCCGACCGACCAGCTCCCGCCCACGGACGAGCCCATCACCGAGCAGCCCCCGGCCGACGAGCCCATCACCGAGCAGCCCCCGGCCGACGAGCCGACCGACCAGCTCCCGCCCACGGACGAGCCCATCACCGAGCAGGCCCCGGCCGACGAGCCCATCACCGCGGAGCCCGAGCCCGCGCCCGTGACCGACCCGACCGACCCGGCCGCCATCCCGGCCGCGGACGCCACCGCCTCGGTGGACGTCAACGTCGGAGTGTCGGTTTCCGAGTAACCGGCGCTGGGCCCGGTGCAGGCCGCCGGGCGAGCGACGGACCGCAGCGGCCGCGCCCCAGAGCTTCCGGGGTGCGGCCGCTGCCATGTCCGCCGCCGACAGGTCATGCACCGGAGGGGCAAGGGGTGGCGAGGGCCGTGCGGCGGCGCTCGCTCAGCCTCGCGCTTCGGCGGCCCCGTATCGCAGCAGCACGTTGTCCGAGCCGTCGAAACGGCGCGCCTCCAGCAGTCGCAGCGACACCGGCGCCTCGAAGACCGGGGTGCCGCCGCACAGGGCGGCCGGCCCGACCATCAGATGGAGCTCGTCCAGATGGAGCTCGTCGACGAGTCCCTGCGCGAGCAGGGCGGTCCACATGGTCCGGCTGCCGAAGGTCAGGACCTCCCCACCGTCCCCGCGGCGTTCCTCGGCCAGCCAGCCGGCGACCTCGTCGCGGCGGACAACCGTGGTGGTGCCGTACCAGGGGTTGTCCGGGGTGCGGTGTAGGTGTCGGACACGACCACCTTCCGCAGTCTGTTGTAGGTCCGGCTCAGCTCGCGGTTGTCCTCGCTCAACGCACGGTTGCCGGGATCGCTGGGGGCGTCCGCGATCCCGGGCCAGTAGGAGCTGAACCCCTCGTAGGAGACCCGGCCGAGCAGCACGGTGCCGGCAGCGCGATGCGCTCGAGGTTGTACGCGTCGAACGCCTCGTCCATGTTCATGGCCATGACGTTGCGACGGGGCCCCTCGTAGTACCCGTCCAGCGACATGATGTTGCACACGACGTACCTTCCCAAGACCCGCTCCTCCCCTTCGTCATGCCGGCTGGCGGCCGGCTGCTGGACATCTACCGGTCGGTGCACTGATCCGGCACTCATCCGGCGCGCGCGCTGGCGGTGACGCGCAGACCGACGCCGTCGGCCCACGGCACGAGCGCCCAGGGCACGAGAGACGGGCGGGCGACGGCGGTCAGCGTGACCTGCGCGGTGGTGCCGTCCGGTGTGCCCGTCGGCTCCGCCACCCGCAGGTCGTCGAACTGCGCCGTCACCATGGGTGCGGCGGCGAGATGGTCCCGCACCGCGGCGTCCACGGAGGCGTCGCTGAGCGGCACCCGCGTCGCGGGCGAGCCCTCGGCGGCGTAGTAGGCCGCGACGTCCATCGCGTCTGCGGCGTCAGCGGCCGCCGCGTCCGCGAGCGCGAGCAGCCGCTTACGCTCGATGTGCACCGCCGACGCGCTCGCCACCACCAGCACCAGCGCCAGCACCAGCACCCCAAAGCCGAGGCTGAGCAGCATGATCCGGCCGCCGTCGCCCGTGCGACCGGCCGGTCCTTGCCCACCGCACCGGCCGCCGTGGCCCGTGCGGCCGGCCGGTCCTTGGCCACCGCACCGGCCGCCGTCGCCCGTGCGGCCGGCCCCTCCTTGTCCGCCGCCACTCATGGCGCCTCCCGGTACTCACTCACGACCGCGAGGTGCGCCGCGGCGACCGGCACGTGCGCCGGCACCGCGACGCTGACGAAGTCCGGGACCAGGGGCAGGTCGACGTCGACGCCGACCTCGACGAGCACCTGCGCCCCCGGGCTCAGGCACGGACCCTCCACACAAGTGACCCGCAGGGCCGTCTCGCCGTCGACGTCGAACCCCTGGTCCGCGAACGCCACCTCCACGGCCCGCCCGGCGCGCGCCGAGGCCTCCGTCATGTCCGCGGCCTGCGCGATGATCCGCCCAGCCTCCCGGGCCGCACCCTCGGCGGCGAACGTGGCCGCCTGCACGCGCGCAAGCGTCAGGATCAGGTACACGAGCGGCACCAGCAGCAGCACGCTCACGCCGAGGAACTCCACGACCGCGCTCCCCCGGTGCCCGCCGCGCAGGACCGGCCAGCGGCGGCGGGCCGCGGCCCCGCGCCGGTGCGTCACGGCACCCGCACCTGCTCCTCCACCACGGCGTGCCCGCGGACCGTGACCACACCCGCCGGCCCCACCAGCCCGAGCACCGGCAGCGGCGCCCTCACCACCACCTGGACCCGCTCGCCGGCTCCGTCGGGCACGGTGCGCGCCGTGACGTCCCGGGCATAGCGCTCGGAGAGCGTCAGGCCGATCAGCTCGCGCGTGCGGGCGGCGCCCGCGTCGAGCGAGGAACCGGCCAGCGCGGCGTGCCGGGCCCCCTCGGAGGCGGAGTCGATGAGGGTGTTGCGCACGTGCAGCGCGAGCGTGAGCTGGACCAACGCCATGATCACCACCACCAGCAGCACCGACACGAGCAGGAAGTCCACCAGCGCCGAGCCGCCATCGCCCGCGCCGCCGTCGAGGCGGTGAGCGCGGCGCGTCCTACCCGGGCCGGCGCCGGCGGTCGCCGCGGCTCGGTGCCGGTCGGACCGGCCGTTCACTGCCGTCGCCTCAGTATCTTCTGCAAGACATGCCTCAGAAGCTGAGCACCCGGTTCATCGCCGTCTGAAACACGTTCTCCAGCGCCGGCCCCGCGAGCGCCCAGATGGTGATGACGAGCCCGGCGGTCATGAGCGTGACGAGCACCCAGCCGGGCACGTCGCCGCGCTGGAGGTCGGGCTGTCGGCCGAGCGGCGCCGTGCGCGCCGCGAGGAGTGTTGCGAGCCGGGTCCACATGGGTCGTGCCTCCTGGTTGTCGGTGCGGCGCGGCGGCTCGGCGCCACGGCGCGGCGAACGCGGTCACAGGCCCACCCGCAGGACGGCGAGCCCGGGGAAGATCGCGAAGATGTCAGGTGCCAGTGACCAGGAGACCGCGTGGCCCCCCTGCCTGCGACGCTGCCCGCCAACTTGAGAGCGCCACGGCTATCTTGTGCGGTGAACATGAGAGTGTGCGCGGGCGGAGAGGCCGGCGGCGAGGCCGCTCCGAGGCTGGGAGATTCGTCAGTGGGGGCGGGAAGTACACCGGTGCGCACTCATAGTGGGTGTTCGAGCTTTTTGCTTAGTTGGGTTTGCTATCGGTCACATGAGTGTCCCGTATCTCAACAACACGCCATAAGCCCGCGTCGCCGAATATCTACGGCTGCTACGGGACTACACGACCTTCCGACCGGCCGGAGATACACTCGGATGTTCGCCTGAATAATAACGCCAAGACGTCGAATCGCTATAGCCGCGCGACAAGTACGCCGAGTGCGATGACGCCACCGGCCAACGGTACGGTCGCGGTCATCAGGAGCAGTGCACCACCAGGCAGGTGACGCCGGTGCCCTTCACCGGTCAGCGCGCGGTGCATGGTTCGGTAGCGAATCCATGCGGCGCCAGCGATGGAACCGCCCACCACGAGCCCGAGCAGGGCAGCGACCGCCGTCAGTAGACCGAGCTGGGGCGCGAGAAGGCGTGCAGCCACGAGCGGACCCAAGGTGAGGGCGAGAGCGGTGCGGCGCCACGCCAGCGCCGTTCGTTCTGGCTGCAGTCCTGGGTCAAACAACGCGGCATCCCGGGTCGTCATCGCAGGAGTAGGCCTACGAGCAGCAGGGCAGCGGCGATGAAGGTACCGGCTCCAAGCGGGCCCGCGAGCATTGGCGCAGGAAGAGGTCTGTCCGAGCGGAGGGCGCGCTCGGTGCGCATCCAGCCCAGCCACGCCTGGACAGGAGCCAGCGCACCGAGCGCGATGAAGATGAAGGTAGCGACGACACTGAATCCACGTTCGATAGGCAACTGCAGTGCCTCGAGGGCGATCCCAACCGCGAGCAAGGCCAACGAAGTTCTGATCCAGGCAAGATACGTACGCTCGTTCGCCAATGAGAAGCGCACGTCGGGTTCAGATCCCGAGCCGTAGACCCGACGAGGGAACCGCCTGTCATCGCCAGCCAAAGGTCTCTCCCTGGTCACGATCTCACCCTCCGAACGCATCAGCGGCCATCGTCCGACAATCCGTGGGAACGTCAGAGCCTACGCGGACTCACTCCCCGTCCACGGCAGCAGACGTTCATTAGTCGCACGTCGCCCCGATGACTCCGCACCGATTCGCCGCTTCGGCGCTCAGCGAATTGACGGTTGACCGCGACTAGCTCTTGTCCTCGGGACGTTCCGACGCGAGCAGCCTCAAGCCAATCATCTGCCCTCGGCCAGAGAGCGAGCGAGCCGTTTGCCACTGAGCGGCAAGGTTGTTTGTGCACTGTGCCATCTGACGGCATGCTGCGTGTCCGTCAGTACGACATAACGGACCACGCACACTTCGGAGTCAGAAAAAGACCCCGAGCCCGGAGGCAACGATGCCCAAGAGCATGAACTCACGGCTGCGGCTCGCCGCCATAACGGCCGTCAGCGCATCCCTCGCGCTGGCCGCGTGCGCAGAGGAGGACAGCCCAGCCGCCGGCCAGGAGGAGGCCTCTTTCAAGGCAGAGCGCGTGACGCTGCTCGTCCCGGTACCGCCCGGCGCCTCGTTCGATACCTTTGCCCGCGCAGTAGCCCCACACTTGGGCGAGGAACTAGGTGTCGACATCCTCGTAGAGAACCGGCCCGGCGCCAGCGGCCTCGTCGCGCTCAACGAGATGGCTCAGACCGAGCCGGACGGGTCCACCATCGCGTTGTGGCAGATGGGGCCCGTCGCGATCGCCCAGCTGCAGGGCATCGAGCAGGTGCAGTTCGACGTCGCCGAGCTCTCCTACATCGGCAACTTCGCCGACGCCGACCATATGCTCTTCGTGCATCAGAACTCAGATATCCAGAGCATCGAGGACCTCAGGGCGGCCAAGAACTTCGCCTTCGCGTCCGGTGAGCTGGGGTCTCTCGGCTACACCTCGCAGCAGGTCGTCGACAGGCTCTTCAGCCTCAACGCCGAGTTCATCACCGGCTACGCGGACCAGGGCGAGCGTCTCGCCGCCATCGAGCGCGGGGACGCCGACGGCGTCATCGGCCCTGTCCGGACCTACGAGTCCATCGGCCGCCTCGACGACGTCCGGCCCATCCTGCGTCTGGCGAACCAGCGGCACGCGGAGTTCCCAGAAGTTCCGACCGCGCTCGAGCTTGAGGGCCTGAGCGAGCAGGACCAAGAACTCCTCCAGACGCACTTCGACATGGCGTCCCTGTTCTTCACCGTCGTCGGCCCGGCCGACATGCCGGACGGGGTCCTCTCGGAGCTGCGCGAAGCCTTCTGGGCGGTCGCCAACGACGAGGAGGTGCTGGCGGACCTCAACGAGCGGGGGCTGGCTATGGCGCCGGACGAGGAGTATCTCACCGGCGAGGAGGTCCAGGAACTTGTGCCGACGCTCCTGGAAGTCCCCGCCGATTACCAAGCCCTTATCGACGAACTGGCTCAGGAATGAGCTGAGGAATACAAGAGGCGACACGGGGAGGTGATGACTGTGAACGAGATCGACGGTGGGCGCCGCTCGATGGAGACCGCCTCGCCGGACCTGGCAACGGCGGGGGCGGGGACTGAGCAGAAGGAATCCAGGCATGCGTCGGCGATTACGGCTGAGGCGGCGCCGGCAGGCATCGAAGGCACGGTGTCCGCGGTCCTCTTCGCGCTGTCGTGCCTTGTGGGCGCTGGCGCGGCCGCCGTCGTAGCGCTGGACTTCGCCGGCCGCGCGGGCTTGGCTCCACTGATCGTGGCCGTCCCCACTGCCGCGCTTGCCGCCGTGGTCCTAATCCAGGAGATCACTCGCTGGCGCAGCGGACGACGCCGCACCGCCCGGCGACGGCTCATCGAGAACCCCTATGCCTGGATCTCCACCTACGCGGCGGCCTTCTACCTGCTCGGGGCACTCGGGGCGCTCGTGCTCTTCAGCACCTCGCTCATGCGCTGGCGGGGTCACCAACCATGGCGGATGACTTTAATCGTGACGGTGGGGACAGCGGTGGCGTTCTTCGTCGCAACCGAGGTCCTGCTCGAAGAGAGCCTGTACCGCGGCGTCTTCCTTGAGCAGCTCCGGTAAGGGAAAGACCGATGCAAGCAATTATCGACGGACTGTCGATGCTCACCCCAGAGCTCCTCGCGTGGATGCTCGCGGGAATCGTCATATGCCAGGTCGTCGTGATCATCCCTGGCCTCAGCGCCCAGCTCCTGCTGGCCCTGATCCTCCCGTTCCTCTACACGATGGACCAGTCCGCAGCCATCGGCCTACTCGTCGGCGCCGCGGCCACGAGCGGGACGGGCAACACCATCACCGCCGTGCTCTTCGGCGTGCCGGGCAACGCGGCCGGTGTCGCCACGCTGTTCGACGGGCACCCAATGGCGCGGCGCGGTGAGGCCAGCCGGGCGATCCTCGCCGGGCTCATCTCCTCGGCGATCGGCGGCATCATCGGCGCTGCCATCCTGGCCCTGCTCATCCCCTTCGCCAAGCCAATTTCTGTCGCCGTCGGGCCGCCAGAGCTGTTCGCCCTGGCCTTGGTGTCTCTGGTGTTCCTGGCCTTCCTGGGTGAGGGCAGCGTGATGAAGGGGCTCATTGCGGGTGGTCTCGGGCTCCTCCTGGCGTTCATCGGGCAGGAGAGCAGCGGCGGCGTCCTCCGCTACACCTTCGGCCAACTGGCCCTGTGGGACGGCATCTCCATCGCCACGTTCGCCATCGGCATCTTCGGCATCGCCGAGATGCTTGAGCTCATCGCCCGCGGCGGCGCCATCGCCAGCGGTGAGCACGCCGTCTACCGGCGGCACAGGATCACCGACAGCTTCCGCGACATCGCCCACTCGTGGCGCACGGTCCTCCAAAGCAGCGTCGTTGGCACCGTCATCGGGATTCTCCCCGGAATCGGCGGCTCCGCCTCCCAGTTCCTTGCCTACTCCCTGGCGAAAAAGACATCGCGGCACGGCAGACAGTTCGGGAAGGGCCGCATCGAGGGAGTCATCGCCGCAGACGCCTCGGTCAACGCGACCGACTCCGCCGCGCTGGCCCCCTCACTGGGGCTCGGCATCCCCGGCAGCCCCATCGCCGCGCTGCTGCTCGCCGGCCTCGTCATCATTGGCATCCGGCCGGGACCTGACCTACTTAACGACAACATGGGGTTCCTCTGGCTGGTCATCCTCATCCTCGTGATGTCGAACGTCGTCGCCGTCGCGTTGTGCATCGGCGCGGTCAAGCCACTGGCGAAGTTGACCTTCGTGCCATCGGTTTACCTCGTGCCGATCATCATCGCCTTAGCCCTCTTCGGCGTGGTCGAGGCCGATGACTCCTTCGCCAGCGTGCCCATCGCCCTGGGGCTCGGTGTGTTCGGCTACCTCATGAAGCTCCACGGCTACTCGCGGGCGACGATGATCATCGGCTTTGTCCTCGCGGACCTGCTCGAGCGGAACTACCTGCTCGCCACCAACATCCATGGCTACGGATTTCTGCTACTTCCCCTGCCCCTCACGATCGTCGCAGTTCCCTTGGCGCTCATCGTCATCGCGACCTTCTGGGGCAAGGCCCGTCAGAGGAACCGCGGTCATCAGGAACGAGAGAGTGACTATGCCACGCACCAACGCTGACCTGACCCTGGAGCTACTTGAGGCGGCCGGCGTCGACGTCATCTTCACATGCCCGGGCACCACGGAGGTCCCGCTCCTCGATGCCTCCGTCCGGCACCGGTCCCCGCGCTTCGTACTGACGACCCACGAAACGGCCACGGTCTCCGCGGCCGACGCCTACTCCCGCGCGACCGGGAAGCTTGGGGTCGCCCTCCTCCATGCCAACGTCGGCCTCACCAACGGCCTCGCGATGGTGGAGGCCGCGCGGATCGGTAGGTCCCGTGTCCTGGTTCTCAACGGAACAAAGCCCACGAGCACCCGCAACCGCCGGGGATTCACCCAGACGGCCGAGTCCACGGCTGTGGCCGCACCGTTCGTTGTCCAGGCAACCTCCGTCACCTCTCTCACGAGCGTGGAGGCGGACATCCGCCAGGCACTGCAGCGGCTGCACAACGCGCCCTCGGGCCCGGTCTACCTGGAGCTTCCGCAGGACCTGCTCGCTATGCCCGCCTCGGGCGGTACAGCACCAGTCACCTTCACACGACCGGCCACGGTGGCCGACGACGCTGCCATCGTGGCGGTGGCCTCGCAGCTAGCGGACGCGCGACGTGTCCTGGTTGTGGCGGGCAGCGACCTCGCCGCCGCCGGCGCGACCCCTCTGGCGGTCGAGCTCGCGGAGTCGCTCGGGGCCCCAATCATGGAGGCGCCATGGCGGGAACTGGAGCGAGAGACGGTCCCGACCTCGCACCCCAGCTACGCCGGGCTGCTCTCCTACGGCGCCCATGCGCTCGAGGACGCGGTCATCGTGATCACCGGCACACCGGCCTTCCAGGAGCCGGACGACGGGCCCGGGCTGCTCCCGCCGTCGGCGCGCGTCGTCCACATCCTCGACCACGCCGCCGACCTCATGCCCGGGAGCACGCCACTCGTCGGGGACTACGTGCCCACACTGGCACGCCTGATCGCGGCGGTCCGCCGATCAGCGGCAGACGGGCGCCAGGCCGCAACCGAGCGGCGTCAGTTCCTCGCCGAGGTGACCGCCTGGCACCACGACTCACTCCAGCAGCTGGGCAGCCCGACCCGCGGTGACGACGGGCAACTCACCGTCCTAGCGCTAGCCGCCGAGCTCCAGGTGCGGCCGCTTCCGGGACCAATCGTGCTCGACGCCGTCACCGCTACGTCGACACTGTTTCGCCTGACGCCCCGGGGCCCGGGTCGGGAGCTCTACGCCACCGGGAGCGGGGCCTTGGGCTGGGGCCTGGGGGCTGCCGTCGGGGTGGCCATGGCAGGCCGATACGATCGGGTCTTCGGCGTCGTCTCCGACGGCGTGGTGCAGTTCGGCCTGCCCGCTCTCCACACAGCAGTCGCGGAGCAGCTACCGGTGACGTTCATCGTCGTCAACAACCAGGCTTACCACGCCGTGGCACTCGCACTGAGGAAGTTCGGCGGCTCGGCCGCGGACAACGGCTGCTACCCGTGCACCGACCTCGGTGGGACCGACCTCACCATGGTGGCGGCCGGCTTCGGCCTCCGCGCCACCCGGGTCACCTCCATCGATGAGCTACGGGCCGCGCTCGACGACCAGGGGTCTGTCGAGGGCCCAGCCCTCATCGAGGTCGTCGTCCCCGCCGACGCCTCGAACCCCGCACGGTGAGAGCCATGACCGACGATGAGGTCGTCATGCCCGCCACCAGCGCCCAGGGGGAGGACGCAGCCAACGAGCCAGCTGCCCGGCAGGGCACCGCACGGCGGCTGCTCGCCGTCCTGTTGGCTTTCGAGCAGGACACCCAGCCGCTGTCCCTGTCCGAGGCGGCCAGGCGGGCCGACCTGCCAACCTCGACGGTGCTGCGGATGCTGCGCGAGCTGTGTGACGTGCGCTTCCTCGAACGGGTCGACGGCAACCGCTACCAAATCGGCGCCCGCCTCTTCGAACTGGGGATGCGCGCGCCGGTCCAGCGCACCCTGCGGGAGGTGGCGCTCCCGGTCATGGAGGACCTCTATGGTGCCACGCGGGAAAACGTCCACCTCGGAATCCTGGACCCCGACGGCGTCCTCGTCATACAACAGCTGACCGGCAAGCGCTCCGTTCGTACTCCGGCGAGCAGCGGTGCCCGGCTGCCTGCGCACGCCACGGCCAACGGCAAGACCTTGCTCGCCTTCGCAGCACCACAGCTGGTCGAGCAGGTCCTCCAGCGTGGGCTACCGCGGATCACCCAGCACACGATCTGTTCGCGCCGGGAGCTGGAGGAACAGCTGCAGGAAATCCGCGAGCGTGGTTGGGCGATGGCCAAGCAGGAGAACTCGCTCGGCACGATGTCCGTCGGCGCGCCGGTCATCGGCCTCGAAGGGCACGCCATCGCCTCCCTGTCCCTCGTCGTGCCCGTCAACACGAGCACCGAGGTCCAACGCTTCGCCCACGCGGTGAGAACCGCCGCGAACACCATCTCTCGCCTATGGGCCCACACCCACCCCCTGCGCTGAAAGAAGAAGTGCTGCCGTGGGAAGGGGCCCCGCGGCACACCGTGTCCCATCACGTCCACACCGCGCTCCATCTAAGGGGTTCAATTCCATGACCACTACTGTCACCTTGACCGGCACCGGGACGCCGCGTCCGGCGCCGGGACGCGCCGGTGCCGGAGTCCTCGTCCAGCACCATGACGAAAGCATCCAGATCGACGCCGGACGGGCCACCGCGATGCGCCTCGCAGAAGCGGGGCTTGCCTGCAACAGGCTCGACGCGCTTTTCCTCACTCACCACCACTCCGACCACGTCATAGGCGTCCCGGACCTCCTCATCAGCCGGTGGGTCATGGGAGCGACCGAGCCGCTCGTCGTCGTCGCGCCGGACGGGCCCCTCACCGAATTTGGCGGGCACGTCTTGGATCTTTGGGCCGAGGACCTGCGAATCCGCCAGGAGCACACCGGCCGCGCGCCCATGCCTGCGCCTGCGTGGCGGGCGTTCGACGCCACCGGGCGGCCGACCGTGGTCTGGGAGGGGCGCAAGGTGCGCGTATCTAGCGTGCTCGTCCAGCACCAGCCGGTCGAGCCGGCCGTCGCCTATCGGGTGGACACCGACGCCGGCACGAGTGTGGTGGTCAGCGGTGACACTCGGGTGTGCGACGGCGTCAGCCAGCTCGCGCACGGCGCGGACGTCCTCGTTCACGAGGTTGTCCGCCCGGCGCTGCTGGGGAAGCAGCGCGGCTACATCGGCGAGTACCACGCCGAGGCAGTGGCCCTGGGCGCGCTCGCAGCGGAGGCCCGCGTCGCCCGGCTGGTCCTCACCCACCTCGAGCCGGCCCCAACCACGCCAGAGGACGAGGCGGCGTTCGAGAAAGACGTCCGCGAGGGCGGGTTCACCGGTGAAGTCGTGGTCGGCCAGGACCTCTCCCGCGTCGTCATCCAATGATGTGCGCCCGGTACCGCAAGCAATGTCGACTACTTAAAGAGCTAGGCGGTTGCGCATGACTGAGTGGTCCGAGTCCATCTACATCGACGGGTGGCGTCCCGGCTCCGCCGGCACGCTCGACGTCACTGAGGTCGCCACCGGCGAGACCCTTGCGGTGGCAGGTCTGGCTGGGGCGGATGACGTTGACCCCGCTGTGCGGGTGGCCGAGGCGGCACAGCGGGAATGGGCGGCACGTGGCGCCGAGGAGCGCGCCGAAGGGCTCGAGCGGCTCCGGGACGTCATCGCTAGGCACGCCGAGCGCCTTTCTTGCTGGCTGGTGCGGGAGGCGGGAGCCACGCGGCAGAAGGCCGAGCGAGAACTGAGGGCCGCCCGCGCCGAGCTCGACCACGCCACCAACCTCGCCCGCTCGCTGGCCGGCCGCCAGGTCACCACGGAGGAGCGGCAGCACGTGGTGAACCGCTTGGCGGTAGGCGTCGTCGCCGTAATTACGCCCTTCAATGCCCCGCTCGTGCTCGCCATGCGCGCGGTCGCGCCGGCGCTCGCCGTCGGCAACGCCGTTATTCTCAAGCCCGATCCCCGCACGGCGGTCTCCGGAGGGCTCCAGTACCCAGCCCTCCTGGAGGATGCGGGCCTGCCCGGTGGCCTCCTGAGCGTCCTGCCTGGCGGCGCGGACGTCGGGGCGAGACTGAGCGACCACCCAGGAATCCGCGCCGTCCTGTTTACCGGCTCAACTGAAGCGGGACACAAGGTCGGCGAGGCCGCCGGCCGGACGCTCAAGCGGGTCGGGCTCGAGCTCGGGGGCAACAACCCAGTGATAGTCCTCGAAGACGCGGATCTCGAGGCGGCCGCCACTTGCGCTGTGACGAGCAGTTTCCTTCACTCGGGGCAGATCTGCATGGCAGCCGGGCAGTATCTCGTGCACGAGGCGGTCTACGGGGAGTTCGTCGAGCTCATCGTGGAGAAGGCCGCACGACTGCGGGTCGGGGACCCCTGGCGTGACAACACGGTCGACATGGGTCCGATCATCGACGACCGCTCGGTCGCTCGCCTGGCCCGCATGGTGGAGCGATCAGTCGGCGAGGGCGCCGTCCTCCGGCTGGGCGGAACACCGACCGGCCGGTTCTTCCCCGCAACCGTGCTCAGCGATATCGCGACGGAGGCGCCTGCCTGGTGCGACGAGGCGTTCGGGCCGATCGCTCCTCTGAGACCCGTAGCAAGCACCGAGGAAGCCCTGACCTCGATCCGTCGCTCGGCCTTCGGCCTCGTCGCGGCGATCCACACGGTCGACATCGACCGGGCCCAGGCACTCGCCGCTCGCATCCCGGCTGGCACAATTCGCATCAACGACGTCACCAACCACGACGACCCGCGAACGCCCATGGTGGGCTGGAAAAGCTCCGGAAACGGCGCCGCCTTCGGCGGTGCGGAGATGCTCGACCTCATCACGACGGTGAAACTGACCTCGGTTCGTCGCTGAATCGGTGGGGAACTACCCCAGCCCCTCCCCCACCATGGGGCCAAAATCGATCCGCCCCAGTCCTCAGTTGCCCTAGGGCGTGTCTCCCAATAGTCGAGCCGGTGGACTGAAACGCTGCGGTGGTGTCACGTTATGCCGTGCTGACGGATGCCCAGTGGGAGTTGATCGAGCCGTTGATGCCGTCCTCGGAGGGCCGTCGGGGACGGCGGTTCCGGGACCACCGGGCGGTGGTGGAGGGCATCGTCTACCGCTACCGCACCGGGATCGCCTGGCGGGACCTGCCCGAGTGCTTCGGGCCGTGGCAGACGGTGTGGAAGCGGCACCGCCGCTTCAGCGGCGACGGGACCTGGGACAAGATCCTCACCACCATGCTCGCGCAGGCGGACGCGGCCGGCCTGGTCGACTGGGAGGTCTCGATCGACTCCACGATCAACCGTGCCCACCAGCACGCCACGAACCTGCCGAGGGACACAGGGGGACCTGTCGAATTACATGAAACCCGGCGAGGAGCCGCCTGATCACGCCATCGGCCGCTCCCGTGGCGGACTGAGCACGAAGATCCACCACGTCTGCGACGGCAACATGCGCCCGCTGGTGATGGTGCTCGGACCCGGGCAGGGCGGGGACTCGCCAATGTTCGAGCACCTGATGAACTCTGTGCGCGTGCCCCGGCTGGGTCCTGGGCGGGCCCGACCACGCCGGTGCGGGCCCTGGCCGACAAGGCCTACTCCTCCCGGGCGAACCGGGCGCTGCTGCGCCGGCGCGGCATCCAGGCCGTCATCCCCGAACGCTCCGACCAGATCGCCAACCGCAAACGCCGCGGTTCCAAGGGCGGCCGGCCCGTCACCTACGACACCGAGGCCTACAAGCGGCGCAACGTCGTCGAACGCTCCTTCAACGTCTTCAAGCAGTGGCGCGCCCTGGCCACCCGCTACGACAAGCTCGCCCTGACCTACCGCGGCGGCGTCGTCCTGCGAGCGATCACCATCTGGCTCAACGCATTAAGAGACACGCCCTAGCCGTCCCACGTTGGAGCTGATGCCCAACGCTTCAGACGCAATAAGCTGTCCGGGCCCCCATTGTCCTTAGGCAAGACACAGACCTTCACCCGATGCGGGTGCTGACCAGCCATCCCGACGTGCGGCAAGTCACCCTCGATAGCTCCAGCACAGGAGACGAAGGCATGAAACAAGGCGGCGGCCGTTGACGAATTGCCCAATGAAGGTCCTCGAGGTCTTGGATTCGATAGCGAACACGTCGGTTACCCGTCGGGTTCCGACGCACCCACACCGAGCTGTCTGGCACTTTGTCCATCTCCGCCCCCTACAGGTCCAACCCGCTAAGAACAGTGCGGTGAATTTCCTGAGGCAACTCTGTACCACAACAGATCCAAGAGACGTTCGTCCACAACACACATAAGAAGTCCCCGGATCCGCGGCGCAGGGTGCGAGACTCTCGGCGTGTCCCCAAGGTTCCGGACCGCCCCCACCGCAACGACCGTCACAGCGAACCCCGAGCGGCTTTTTGCCGACCTGCTCCGCAAGCGTGGTGGCGGTGACGAAGAAAGAAAGAACAAGAAGAGTAGGCGCCGGGCAGCGAACATGAAGCCGTGGACGTGTCGGTGAGCGAGTCCTGGGAGGCGTAGTAGGCGGCGGCGTCCATCGCGTCCGCGGCGTCGGCCGCCGCCGCGTCCGCCAGCGCGAGCAGCCGCTTGCGCTCGATGTGCACCGCCGACGCGCTCGCCACCACAAGCACCAAGGCCAGCACGAGCACTCCGAAGGCGAGGCTGAGCAGCATGATGTGGCCGCCGTCGCCCGTGCGACTGGCCGGTCCTTGCCAACCGCACCGGCCGCCGTCGCCGGTGCGGCGGGCCGGTCCTTGTCCACCGCCGCTCAAGGCGCCTCCCGGTACTCGCTCACGACCGCCAGGTGCGCCGCGGCGACCGGCACGTGCACAGGCACCGCGACGCCGACGGAGTCCGGGACCAGGGGCAGGTCGACGTCGACGCCGACCTCGACGAGCACCTGCGCCCCCGGGCCCAGGCACGGATCCTCCACGCAGGTGGCCCGCAGGGCCGTCTCGCCGTCGACGTCGAACCCCTGGTCGGCGAACGCCACCTCCACGGCCCGCCCGGCGCGCGCGGAGGCCTCGGTCATGTCCGCGGCCTGCGCGATGATCCGCCCAGCCTCCCGGGCCGCACCCTCGGCGGCGAACGTGGCCGCCTGCACGCGCGCAAGCGTCAGGATCAGGTACACGAGCGGCACCAGCAGCAGCACGCTCACGCCGAGGAACTCCACGACCGCGCTGCCCCGGTGCCCGTCGCGCAGGACCGGCCAGCGGCGGCGGGCCGCGGCCCCGCGCCGGTGCGTCACGGCGCCTGGTCCTCCACCACGGCGTGCCCGCGGACCGTGACCACGCCCGCCGGCCCCACCAGCCCGAGCACCGGCAGCGGCGCCGTCACCACCACCTGGACCCGCTCGCCGGCTCCGTCGGGCACGGTGCGCGCCGTGACGTCCCCGGCATAGCGCTCGGAGAGCGTCAGGCCGATCAGCTCGCGCGTGCGGGCGGCGCCCGCGTCGAGCGAGGAACCGGCCAGCGCGGCGTGCCGGGCCCCCTCGGAGGCGGAGTCGATGAGGGTGTTGCGCACGTGCAGCGCGAGCGTGAGCTGGACCAACGCCATGATCACCACCACCAGCAGCACCGACACGAGCAGGAAGTCCACCAGCGCCGAGCCGCCGTCGCCCGCGCCGCCGTCGAGGCGGCGAGCGCGGGATGTCCTTCTCGAGCCGGTGTCGCGAGTCTTCCCGGGGCGGTGCCGGTCGGATGGGCGCGTCACGGTCGTCGTCCCGCCGGTATCTCCTGCGCGGGGTGCCTCAGAAGCTGAGGACCCGGTTCATCGCCGTCTGGAAGACGTTCTCCAGCGCCGGTCCCGCCAGCGCCCAGATGGTGATGACGAGCCCGGCGGTCATGAGCGTGACGAGCACCCAGCCCGGCACGTCGCCTCGCTGCAGGTCGGGCCGTCGGCCGGGCGGCGCCGTCCGGGCCGCGAGGAGTGTTGCGAGCCTGGTCCACATAAGTCGTGCCTCCTGGTTGTCGGTGCGGCGCGGCGGGTCGGCGCCACGGCGCGGCCAGCGCGGTCACAGGCCCACCCGCAGCACGGCGAGCCCGGGGAAGATGGCGAAGAAGAGGCTTGTCGGTTGCCTACGGCCGCGAGAGTGGCCGCCGCCGCGAACTGTGGCGCTACCGTCCCACATTGGAGAGACAGCCACGGCGTGACTAGCGGAGCTGAGAGTATGCGCGCTGGTGCGTCGTGCCCGTGTTTCGACCTCTTCCTTCCGCCACCACCGCTGCCTCGATTCGGGGCCCAACGGCGGAGAGCTGCAACTAGTCGAGTTGCCCACGCAGAAGCGCTTCACGGAACCCGTCGACGTCGGGAAAAAGTACGCGACGTCGACGGTTGTATGTGCGCTTCAGCGGGTCCCGGAGTTTGTCTTTCACGGCCGCGGGGATCACGATCGCACAAAACGGGAGGTTGACCGGCCTTCCTGGACCACCTGCAGACGCCAACAACTTCTTCAACTTCTCCTCGCCTGGAGCCGCGCCATCTGGGTTGAGCCCAAGCACTCCCGGCACCCTGTGCCGCTTAGGAACGGCGCTGCCTAGAAAAAACCCCTCCTGCGCCTTCATTCGCTCGTCCGGCAGGGCAGGGAAGGCCCTAAAAATCGCTCGAGTCTTTTCAGACTTCGTCAGCGCTTGCTCGTACGTGGCCCCCAAGGGATGAGTCATGTGTCCCCAGGTCTGCCCCTCCGCATGCTGAAACGTCTCGTACCACTCCGTACTCGTGACGTCGACCGCGAATAGCACGCCTGGACTTCTCCGCACGTCTCCATTGCCGTCGGGGCGGTGCTCCTCCGTGGCGAACCACAACGCGGTCATAGGATTCGAAGTGACGTCGATAAGCCGGGTGGGCACCCCGTGATGCTGAAGCACTGCAAGAAGATGCAAGTCCGTCGCCGACGGCCCCAAGTCGCGGCCGAGTCCCCAGCGTCGCGCCTCCTTGATGATCTCGAGTTCGGCCTCGCGCATCGTCGCCTCCGTAACCTCCTGCCCATCCACGGTGAGGCGCCGGTATAGCGACGAACTGAAGGCGTACGCGGAGTCGTTTTGGCCACGCCACGCGTAAGTCCGGTCCTTAGCGAGGAGTGCGATGTGACTGATCAGCCGAAGCACTTGATGAGGGGTGTCGACTTCGATGCCCCATCCGTGAGCAAGCCAGTTGTCGAAGGTTGGTGGTTTCACGAAGGCACCCTATTGGCTATGACTGCTAACCGGATTGGCCCTGCCCTTCCCGGACCACCATGAGTGACTGGCTATCGGTCGGCTGAGCCATATGGTTCTCGCGTGAGCGTCAACAAGGGGCATGGGGCGGCGAAGGCGGCCGCGAACGAGCTGGCGGCCGAGTACGCGAGCCGGCGCGATTACCGCACCCTGCACGCACTGTTCGCCGACGGGGTCCACGCCCTAGCGCACGTCGTCGCCGCCGGCGGACGCATCACCCGAACCGTGTGGAGTATGCCCGACGAGTTCGCTCAGCACGGCGCAGACGCCGCCGCCATGTTCGGCGACCGAAGCCTCATCGCCGAGCTGCGGGCTCTCGCACCACACTTCTCCGGGACCAACGCGGACGCGGACTGCTACGCCGACCTCGTGGATGAGTTCAGGGCAATCCGCGAGGTCGTCGGCGACAACCCAGGCATCGGTCAGAGCGAGATCGCAAGGCGGGTCAAGCCAGACACCGACAAGCCGGACTGGCGCGTCGTCCACGGGGTGTACCTGCTGCGCATGGCCGGCGAGCTGGTCGAGCAGGTTCGGTCCGGGCGCGTGTACGTCTGGCTGCCAGGCGATCCCAGCGCTCCTCAGGATCGAGGCCGCGAGGAGCGTGCGGCAGCGCTGGCGGCTCTGCCCTTCCCGGAAGCGGTGCGCGAGCGTATCGCGGCCCTCACGGCCGCCTGGGAACAACTGTCTGCCTGGAGCGACGGGCTCACAATCCACGACATGCCCCGCTACCCGCGTGGCATGGATGCGCTGGCTTTCGCGCTGGTGGGGGAACCGTTCTGTTTCCTCGACGAGGTGACCACCGCAGACCTTGCCCGGCTGTGGGCCGCACAGACGACTACGCGCGCGACACCTGACCCGGACCCCGACGGCGCACTGCTCCGCGCGGCGGATACAGCCGGTCCAGCAGTCCTCTTCTGGGTCGGGGTCCTCGCCTGCTGCCACCGCACCTACTGCGCTGTCGTTGCCGAACCAGCGATCAACGAACTGCCGGCCTACCAGCACAACCTGCGCGAGACGCTCGACAAGCTTGGGCACGGCGTCGACGAGGCCATCTACGTCGATCTGATGGCGGCCGATGAACGGCACCAAAGCGCGCTGGGCGACGACCAGTACCTGGAGGGCGAGGCGCTGATCGGCCAGCTTAGGAGCAGCTTCTCAGAGCTGCTCCAGGTAATCGGCAGCCACCGGCGGCGCTGGGACGACCGGCACCTGGCCGCCTACTTCGAGACCTTGTGGCGCACCGACGCCCTGGCAGCCCTCGACGAGCTCCGGACAGCCGAGCATGCGGCCGCTCACCTCACCCGCGCGCGGCGCAACAAGATCATCAAGCACTGCGCCAACAGGTGGTTCGGGGGCGACGCCGACGTCTTGGCCAAAGTCCTCGGTCTACCGGAGAAGGTGCCCCAGCTGACGAGGCGGTGAGCAGACGGCTGTAGAGGTGTCCCCACAACAGCCTGGCCCCGTCACATTATAGTCATCCCTTAGCCTGGTTAAGCACCCGGGCTCCGGGTTCGCCACTGTGGCGGCTGTTGACCTGTTCCTCGCCGAGCAATACCGGGCAGCCGTACGCACAGTGAACCGGCAGCCACTGCGCCACCTGCCACGGCCCCAAGGCGCACCTCACCGAAAGCACGAGAAGGGGCGCGACGCTGCACTCGACTGAACTGCTGAACGTAGCCTGAAGCACTCAGGGCACTCGGACCTCCGCGCACAGGAACTCGTTGTAGGTGTGCACCTCCCGCGCCCCGATCCGAGATCGACGACGGCCGGAACCGTGATTAGCAGCCGTGTTCAGGTGTGATTCCCGAGCTAAGCGTGTGAATCACCCTTCCTGCGAAGCAGGAAGTCGTTGAAATTTGGGATAACGCGAATGCCCCGTTCGCGGGTGCGAAGCGATGCGCCTGCCGCCCCGCTGTTTGAGACGGTCGGCATGGTTAACGACCTGACTGACGACTTCGAGCTTGTAACCCCACTCGACCCTGCTGCGCTTCCGACCTGTCTCTCCCAGTTCATGGTCGCGATGTGCACCCTCGCGGACGTACCAGGCACCACCGGGGTCCCCGGCCAGGCCCCGTCCTCGGGCAAGTTCGTCGGGGAGTTCGCCGTTTGCCACCATGCCTGTTGCCTTACGGCGGTCGCGTGGGCTGAGCCGGCCTACTCGGGGACTACCAGGCCCGCAGCGAGGTCGTCGGGGATGTAGCCGAGGTTGAGCAGTTTCAACTCACGAGTCCGGAACGTTCTCGGGCGAACCTCCGCCTCGCGGATGCGGATCGCGAGCTCGGCCTCCACCATGCCCGCAACGACGAACAGGTCGATGGTCCGCTTGTACGGCTCGCGCCAGGGCTGCAGACCGCTCCAGGGCTCCTCGCCCCGCGCGAGAAGCTCGTTTCTGCACTTCACGACGTGGTTCTCGCCGGCGTCCATCCAGGCGAGGAGCCACTCGAGCACTGGCGTGGGGACGGGACCTTTGCCCGCGCTGGCCGTGATCTCCGCCAGTCGATCCCAGAGTTCGAAGCGGCGATCCTCGTCGTCCATGATCTCCCAGGTCTCGCGGGCGACCGCCAGCGAGACGCTCGGCGTGTGAACGAAGTGATATCCGGAGCTCGTCTGGACCTTCCGGGTCCACCAGCGTCCGTCGTGGAAGCGGGCGTACCCGACGCCGAAGGGGTCGGGATACCAGCCGGGCTCCCTCGTCAGCGGCACATATTCCAAGGCTGCGGCCCGCGCGTCCGCGAGCCGGATGTAACGCGTGCTAGGAGGCGCCGTCCCGACGCTCGGTGGCGCGGGCTGCACTGTGCGGGAGGTGATGCCCAGCGCCTGCGCCAGGCGATCGCTCGTCCGACTCCAACTCTTGATGTGCATCTGGTTGATCTCGAACAGGCGGAGGTCGTACTCCTTTGCGAGTCGCCGTTTGCGCTCAGTGATGGCGTCGTACTCCGCGTTGCCGGCCAGTCCGAGGAACTCGATCAGCAGGTCCCCGACGAGGAAGTCGGCACGCAGATCGGAGTCCGGGTATCGCGGCTCCCTCTCGTGGTCAATCTCGTTGGCCGTGAGCCAGTCGTCGATAAGAAGTTCGCCGAGGGAGTAGCAAAGGTGGCCGTCGGTGGCTCGGGACTGGATCCCACGGCTGTTCTCCCGCGTGTCGGGCTCGGCCACTCCGGCGGCCACCAGCGCACCGGCCCAGGAGCCGTAATGCCAGCGGACCTTCCGGATGGTCGGCATGTCGCCCGCAATCGTGACGGCCTGGACGAGCCGGTCGAGCGGAACGTCGCGGAAGAAGATCTCGCGCCGCCAGCCGCCGTGCACGGGAAGTCGGCCGACGAGGTGGTCGAGCCGGCGGAGCTGGTCCAGAAAGCGTTCCTGGGTGAAGTTGTCGTCGACAATCGCATCCCCCTTACCGGCCGCCTGCAGGCAGACCTCACAGACCACGTCGAGGAGGGCGTCGGGAAACGTGTCGTCCCACAAGTCGAAGTCGTCCGAGCTGGTGGTGGGACCGATGAACTCGCCGCCGCAGCAGGCGCACGGCGACTTAGAGGGCACGGCGCTCACGCTACCGGCCGAGGCGTGTACTTCCGCCATATCCCGTCGCGCGGCGCGACCGTGGCACGCGCATGGTCCGCGTTGTAGGTCAGCACCCGTGCGCGGTCGTCAGTCTCCCTAGACTGCTGCAGCCACTCCTACGACTGCTCGCCCCCTCGCCCCCGGATCTATTTCGCGCCAGCCACTGCCTCGCCTTCGGCGAGCCCGTCGTCGGATGACTGTGCGTCGGTAAAACTGGCGCCCGCCGCAGCAAATAGAACGAGTCATGGTCTGACAAGACTCATACGGGTCCGGCGCTTCTTCACGCTGCCGGACCTGATGTTCATAGTTCCGTGGACACCCGCTGAAGCGTCGACGCACAACCTCTACGGTTGGCAGACCGCCCTCCTTCTTCGCCCCCGATATTCATGGGAATGCTCGTAAGTCCCCAGGGCAACAGGCGTCGACCGCCGGTAGGACCGACTCTCAGTCCTCCCAGTATTCGTCGTTCCGTGAATCGAAAGGATCATTTCGTGAATCTGTATACGGGTCTCCCGGCTCGGGGTCATAGAAATCCGGTTCATGATCACCGTCGCGGTCATTCGTGTACAGGTCAGGCGCACGGTCCTTGTCATCGGGTATACCGTCGAGGTCGGCATCCAGCTCAAATATCGGCTCTCGGTAGAACTTCCGCCTCATCTGCTCTCGTAGAAGTTCCTGGATGAGTTGCTCGTTATTGCAAGTCGACGGAGGTTGTGGCGTCGCATTTCCGGCGGGTGGCGCACTATATGGCTGCATGTCGACGCCGTTCAACAATCCGTCCCCATCGGCGTCCAGATTATTGTCACCCAAGAACGTGTCGAGATGATCGGCAATTCCATCACCGTCGAGGTCGAACGTCGTATCATCACTGCCCGGATGCTTATCTTGCGCATTTATGACGGTGTCACCATCACTATCAGCGTTATCGGCCTCGTAGGGCCGCAGGTCGGCGCTATTCCGCACGCCGTCGCCGTCACAGTCCTCGGTTGGAAGCGCCTGGTTACAACATTGACCGACCCGGATCATCTCGCTCACACTCAAGTCGCCGGGCGCGCCCGCTCCCTAAATTCCGCCGCCACCTCCATCTTCCACTTCTTGGTCGCCGCAGCCGCTCAGCGCCGTCGCGGATAGTGCAATTCCTACTGCTATCCGCGTGACAGCGGCGCGAAGGATCTTCAAACCGAGCGATCCGAACCCAAGTTCAGCGTCACCCTTCGCAGGGGTCGGACCCTGCCGTCAACCTCAAGGCCGGTGAAGTGCAGTTCTTCGAGGGCGCTGAGTGTGGCGCCTCGCCAACATGAAGGGTGGCGAAGCTGTAGCGACCTGCAACTCACGCCCTGCTCCCCATCCCGTCGTGCATAGTTAAGGTACGAGCGCGCAACAAACCGGTCGGCCGGCACGGAGACAATTGCGCGCCGGGAGATGGGGCGACGACTGCTAGGGCGTGTCTCTTAATGTCTTGAGCCAGATGGTGATCGCGCGGAGGACGACGCCACCGCGGTAGGTCAGGGCGAGCTTGTCGTACCGGGTGGCCAGGGCGCGCCACTGCTTGAAGACGTTGAAGGAGCGCTCGACGACGTTGCGCCGCTTGTAGGCCTGGGTGTCGTAGAACACCGGGCGGCCGCCCTTGGACCCGCGGCGCTTGCGGTTGGCGACTTGGTCGGCGCGTTCGGGGATGACGGCCTGGATGCCGCGCCGGCGCAGCAGCGCCCGGTTCGCCCGGGAGGAGTAAGCCTTGTCGGCCAGCGCCCGCACCGGCGTGGTCCGGGCGCGTCCTGGTCCCAGCCGGGGCACGCCCAAGGAGTTCATGACGTGCCCGAACATCGGGGAGTCCCCGCCCTGGCCGGGGCCGATCAGCATCACCAGCGGGCGCATGTTCCCGTCGCCCACGTGGTGGATCTTCGTGCTCAGCCCTCCGCGAGAGCGGCCGATGGCGTGATCAGGCGGCTCCTCGCGCAGTTTCATGTAATTCGACAGGTCCCCCTGTGTCCCGGGGCAGGTTCGTGGCGTGCTGGTGGGCACGGTTGATCGTGGAGTCCACCGACACCTCCCAGTCGATCAGCCCGGCCGCGTCCGCCTGCGCGAGCATGGTGGTGAGGATCTTGTCCCACGTCCCATCGCCGCTGAAGCGGCGGTGCCGCTTCCACACCGTCTGCCACGGCCCGAAGCACTCAGGTAGGTCCCGCCAGGCGATGCCGACCCGGTAGCGGTAGACGATGCCCTCCACCACCATGCGGTGGTCCCGGAACGGCCGACCCCGCCGCCCGCCCGAGGACGGCATCAACGGCTCGATCAACTCCCACTGGGCATCCGTCAGCACGGCAGTACGCGACACCACCGCAGCGTTTCAGCCAGACCGCGCACCCTTTAGGAGACACGCCCTAGTTGAGGTGGACTGCGGGGCGGCTGAAGCGCCCCTACCATGCGCTGCCACCCACGGCTCCCCGTCTGGGTGGGAAGTCAGCGCGCATGCTGCGTGACGCGGTCTGGGAAAGGTGGACGGACTGAGCGGGTTCCGACGCGCTAGGGCGCGACCGGTTTGCGGTCATCGTCCCGGACCGGACCGACGGATGGATTGAGGTATAGATTGCGGGCGCTGATGCGTGCCAGGATCGCGAAGAAGGCAGCAGAAACGTGCTCTGCACCATGCGCCGACAGCGGAGGTGCTTGATAGCGATCCCTGGGCGCTCCGAGTCGGGCTCGCGTCGTCGGCCGGCGCGGCGTTGACCCTCACCCCAGTGCCCGTGCGGAACCAAGCCGGCGAGCGGGGCGGCGTGGGCGTCGCGCTGGACACTGAAGTGCCACGCAAGATCGGGTGGCCGCTACCTCGCCGGGCGGCTTTCCGCCAGGTTCACGGACTCCCTCGCGTGGGCCTGGATTGCGTGCGCCGAAGTCGATCACCCCGAGTCCAACGTCGAGGCGGTCTCGGACGGGGCCGCCAGACTGATCATTCGACTCACCGGATCAACGCTCTCGCCCGTCGCTCGTCACGCTGTGGAGCAGGCAGGTCTGCAGTTGAGTACACCTGATGTATGAAAATATGAACTCGACATCGCGGCCTTTGACTTTGAGGGTGTAGCGCGGCGCGCCGATCAGTTGGTCCTGCCTCGAGGGAAGGAGTCGAAGCGCTCAGGATCAGTGGCGACCAAGCGACTAAAGCTTGCACGTGACCGCGGTACGCCGCCGAGCCGGGCGGCCGGGTGGTCACCGTCGTTATTGCCCCACAGATTAAGGGCTTGCCCGAACCGGCCGATAGGAGTGCACTAGTCGATGCCACAACCGACCTGGGGCGGCCATGATAGTCGACGCCGTGAAGCAGCACGCCGGTCTTATCTGGGGTCTTATAGGCGCGGCCATCGCGGCTCTGGGGACGATCAGGACGCTGATGTCGATCTCGACCGGCGCCGAGTTCACTCTGCAGAAGGCTGGCTTCTACGTGGGAGCCGCTGCAGTAGTCACCTACTTCGGCGTAGTTATGGCGATCATGGCGGGTGGCATCCTTGTCCTAGTCGGGACCCTTTTGCTCGGCGAAGATAGGGTCGAGCAGTACGCAATGGTTCCAATATTGGTCGTCGCGGGAGCCGCGGGTCTGGGCTTCGCTGCAACGTTGGTGTTCTCGGACTGGCTAGTCTACGAAGACACCGACTCTTTCGGCCGAGGCGCCTTCGCGCTTCTCGGCCTCGCGGTCATAGCCGGGACTATTCACATGTGGCGCAAGCACAAAAATCCGTAGGCGACGCCACAGTAAGTTTCGCCCGGTGTCGGCTGTTCGCGAGGACTTGGTCGCCATCAGCCTCAAATTGACGCCCGCAATCGAGGCACCCCCGCGATTGCGGGAACACCCATCGCCGTGGCCACTACGCGCCCGCCTCAAAGAAGCACCCCCGGTTACGGGGGAAGACCGGTTCGCCGCCGGCTGGCGCTTGTGCCCGCATGGAAACACAACAGCGGCTGGCGACTCCCCTTAGCCTGCCGGAGGAGATGGCTTTGGCCTGGTGACGTTCCGCGTCACACTCGAGCGATGGTTGGCGGTACAAACACCTTGCCAGCGTATGACAGGGCTTACCAGAAGAGGTTGAGACACATCGGTCATGAACGCCGGAGCAGACCAGTGACGCCGGCGAGGAGCAGAGCTGTCATATCCCATAGCCAGGCTCTGAAGACAATGATCCCTTGGGAAAGGAGGCCCGAGGTCGTCGGGCTCCACGACTCGACTTGCCCAAGCTCTCCCACGGGAAGTGCTACCTCGAGCGCGTACGGGCTCGGGCGGTAGCAGGGGTCGTCGGCTGCGAGCTGCTGGCAAGGGGTGACCTCAGTAATGCGTGCCCCGCTGGTTGGGCGCCGCTCGAATGCTGGGGTGGCACGGAGTAGGGCAGGCATTGAGAAGCTACGAAGGTGGGCCTACACATGCTGCGGGAACCCGGCCCCAGGAAAGCCGACAGCGGTTAGCGGGAACCACCCGCTAGGCCTTACGGGCTCTCGGTCACCGGACGCGCGTAACGCATCCAGTCGTACACCACGGCGAGCTTCGCATACTGAGTCGACCACCAGCTGTACTGGCGGAGGCGTCGCTCGTTGTCGCGGAGTGTTCGGAGACCCTCGACGTCCGTGGTGTGCATCGGCAGGCCCCATGGGTTGTCGAAGATCCAGTCACCTGCGTCACCGCGCGGTCGACAGTACCTTCGCATTCATGACACAGCCCGACGAGCGGTCTAACGGAACGCAACGCCAGCAGTTCGACCAACTTCGCCACGCAATCGCTCAAGCGCTTACCAACGACCCCTCCTTCAAAGAACTCTCGCGGAACATCAGCCTGCTCACGTGGAAGGCCGTCCCCGCTGCCCAGCTGCAGCAATGGTCCTCCTCGATCCGGGCCGCCGTGCAGCCCATGCTCCAGAACGCGGAGGTGGCAGCTGGCCTGACAGCATCTTTGAGCCGGAGCTTGCAAGTCATGAGCATGGCCACCTCCCGTGCGATCGAGCCGGCGCAGATCGAAGGCGTCCGCGCACTCCTGGACTCCTTTGCCCAGCAAATGAACGCACGCCATGCCTCGTCGAGCCTGCTCGATGCGACAGGCCAGCTCGAGAAGGATGAGGTAATCGACGTTGCGGTAGTCACTGACGGCGATCCGGAAGCGGAGGCATTCGCTGATTCCTTACTCGAAGTCATCGCGCGAGAAGCACCCGAGGTCGCACAGGCCATTGACGAAGCCGCCGATGCAGCATCTACTCCCTGGGGCAGGACGAAGTCGCGGCGCGTGCTAGCCAATGTCGTGTTCGTCGTCGTGCTCGTCGTCATCGTCACGGGTACGGCTGTGCCCCCACCGTGGAATCTCATCGCGGCAGGCGTGCTGGGAATCCCCGAAGCGTTCGAGCGTCGTAAGCAGGTCCTCGAGGCAGGCGGCGATGAGGAGGACAAGGCGCGAGAGTAGCCGTTCGCCGAGCGCCTCGCCAACGCCCGGCCGCCCATAAGGAGGCATGACAAACACACGCTGTCCCACCGTCACATCTCCGCGCACCTTTCGGTCCTACCTCCAGGCCTGCGACATCCAGAGCTCGTGGTTCGCGTCGTTCCCCACATCGCGGATTCGGTCAACCCCACGGCCGCATTATCTGTTTTGTGGCCGGTTGCCGAGATGGACAGCCGTAGGCCACGTGCTGCCTGTGTCTGCGTATGGGCTCGAACCTCGCAGCGGCGAAGGCGCTCGCGTCCCACGCTCGCCTAATCTCGCGGCGGTGTGCGGTCACGACGTCCGCACTCAGAGTGCCGACGCCTATGCTCTCTCCAAAACTGAGGAGCTGAAGTGAGAGTCGTCGCCATCTACGAACTGCCGGTTCCCATCTGGATCTCGACAGAAGTTCTCGGAGAGCACATCACCAGCGGGTTTGGGTCGGTCATGTTCGACGTAGTCATGCCTAGCCCCGACGGCCCTGTCGGTGCCGCGCCGGTAGTCGAGGGCGTCGAGATACCGACCCATCAGGCAGGCTCGGGCGAACTCCTCGTCTGGACTCAGCGGTTCGCGGCGTTCACGCCGGACGCAGATGCCGAGTCAACTGCGTTGTGCAGGATCATCGTGCAAACCCGACGCCAAGGCGGGATATCGAACGAGCCTTATCACCTCGCTCGTGTTATAGATCCGTGGTTCAACGCGGTGCGTACCTGGGTTGAGGCAATCACCGGCCAAGATCTCGACCCGAATCACCGGATCTATGACGCCACTGCCCTTGGCGCCAACCTCACAGTGTTAGAACCAGTCCTTGACAACGACGGCCCCATTGCGTTTACGTTGACCACGCCGAGGATCATCCCGGTTTCAGCGGCCAGATGGCGTCATATCATGGCTCAAGTCGCCGCCGGCGAAGAGCCGCCGCTAGGGCGTGTCTCCCAATAGTGGGGCCGGTGGACTGAAACGCTGCGGTGGTGTCACGTTATGCCGTGCTGACGGATGCCCAGTGGGAGTTGATCGAACCGTTGATGCCGACCTCGGAGGGCCGTCGGGGACGGCGGTTCCGGGACCACCGCGCGGTGGTGGAGGGCATCGTCTACCGCTACCGCACCGGGATCGCCTGGCGGGACCTGCCCGAGTGCTTCGGCCCGTGGCAGACGGTGTGGAAGCGGCACCGCCGCTTCAGCGGCGACGGGACCTGGGACAAGATCCTCACCGCCCTGCTCGCGCAGGCGGACGCGGCCGGCCTGGTCGACTGGGAGGTGTCGGTGGACTCCACGATCAACCGTGCCCACCAGCACGCCACGAACCTGCCGAGGGACACAGGGGGAGCTGTCGAATTACATGAAACCCGGCGAGGAGCCGCCTGATCACGCCATCGGCCGCTCCCGTGACGGACTGAGCACGAAGATCCACCACGTCTGCGACGGCAACATGCGCCCGCTGGTGATGGTGCTCGGACCAGGGCAGGGCGGGGACTCGCCAATGTTCGAGCACCTGATGAACTCTGTGAGAGTGCCCCGGCTGGGCCCTGGGCGGGCCCGGACCACGCCGGTGCGGGCCCTGGCCGACAAGGCCTACTCCTCCAGGGCGAACCGGGCGCTGCTGCGCCGGCGCGGCATCCAGGCCGTCATCCCCGAACGCTCCGACCAGATCGCCAACCGCAAGCGACGCGGGTCCAAGGGCGGCCGGCCCGTCACCTACGACGAAGAGGCCTACAAGCGGCGCAACGTCGTCGAACGCTCCTTCAACGTCTTCAAGCAGTGGCGCGCCCTGGCCACCCGCTACGACAAGCTCGCGCTGACCTACCGCGGCGGCGTCGTCCTGCGAGCGATCACCATCTGGCTCAAGGCATTAAGAGACACGCCCTAGGGCCGCCCGCATCCTCGAAGGCATCCGCCGGGAGTGCGCTCGGCGCGGCCACGGGTTCGGCCCGCCCGCCGGCGAGGGTGGTCACTTCGGGGTGTCGGTCGACGAGGACGCGACCACCTTCATGATCAGTGAGGAGGAGGCGGTCGTTGAGACGTACCCCGATGAGGAGATCGCCGGCAAGAAGTACCCGTGGCAGCGGGTGAGTCGCACCAAGGTCACCGTCGCCTCCGGGCGGCTCACCATCCGCGCGCTGGGCGCCGGGTACCAGCCGGTTCGTTGGGCGGACCGGAAGCGCTGGCGCCTGGAAGACAAGCTCCCAGACCTCTTCTCCTACGTCGAAGATCAGGCGGCGTCCGCGCGCGAGCGGCGGGAGCGGGCCGCCGGAGAGCGTAAAGAGCGGCGCCTGCTGTGGGAGCAATCGGTCCCGGAAGCCCGCCGGCGCCTCCTGGGCCGCCTCAACGCCGAACGCGCGGCGAAGCAGTCAGCGTCCTGGCACGAGGCCGAGCGGTTGCGGGCGTACGCGGCGGCCGTCCGAGATGCCGCGAGCCGGGCCGAGGATCGGAGCCTCTCCCGGCGCCTGGCGGCCTGGGCAGGGTGGATCGACCGGGAGGCGCGCAGGCTTGACCCCCTCGCGCGCCCGGAGTCGGTCGGGTTCGCGGTCCCCGAGTCGCTCAGCACCTACGAGCTCGACAAGTACATGCCGCCCGGGATGACGGTGCGCCATCCGCCCGGCGAAGAACCCGAGCGCTGGCGGTAATCAGGGCCGCCGGCGTAGTTCCTCGACCGTCACGCCGAGATCACGCTCGATCCGCTCAGCCTCCCGGTGGTTGACGGCCCGCCTGAGTGCAGCCGTGGCCGTGAGAACAAGTTGGCCCAGCCGAGCCACCTCCTTGCGCAGCTCCTTGAGCTCATCTCGCCGCTCGACCGCCTCCTGGCCACACCACGAGCGCAGCACGTCGCGCCACGGGCGGCCGAAGTGTTCCTCATCCGCCTCCTGGAAGTACTCCGGCTCCAGGGTGTGGGTGCGCCCGTCACGAGTGATATAGCGCTCCCCGTAGATCTTCTTGCGGCTCGCCTCCGCCTCGTCCTCGTCGACGTGCGCCAAGATCGGTTGCGGGTCACGGGAAGCGGCGGTCCGTGCGATTAGTTCCGTCACGCTCCACGGCACCACATGGTTCCCGTCCTCCTCGAAGACGAGCGGGGAGGAAGTCAGCCGGCTTGTCTCGAATCCGAGGAAGCGTGCGAGGCCCTCGACGTCGTGGATGACGGAGACGCCCTCCGTGGCTGCGCGGTGCTCGAGGCTGACGAGGTCGTGGTTGATGAGCATGTCGAACACCGTGCTCGCGGCGAGTTCCTCCGGGGTGTCGCGCCGGTCCAGTTCGCTCGCCACCGCCTCCCAACGAGCTTCCCGCGCCTCGTAGGCCGCTACCTGATCCCACGGCGCCTTAAGCCGTCCGGGAGGCACCCATTCTTCTAACCCCTCGAACCTCTCCTCGATGAATCGGACCTTCACACGAGCTGGGCGAGTCGTGCCGATCTTCTCCACGGCCACCTGCACCAAGGGGTCGACGCCCCTGGCGCGGTAAGCCCACCGCTCACCGACATGAACGTCGGGTCGCGCGTGTGCCACCGGTGCCCTCCCCTGCAGTGTTCGACCGGGCCGGATTACGGCGCGCCGCCACGTCCCAAGCATGCCGGTCGCGCCCCGGCCGGCTAAGCCTCGATCCACCGACGGAGCGGGTGGGGTGGCCTGATTTCGGCCGACGTGGTCGTTGCGGCGCGAGGGCGTGAGCAAGCCGCCGGTCTTCCCGGCTCTTCCACTGGGGTTCCTTCTCGTGCCGGCGGGACGGACGGTCAGGTGGTCCCGGTGGCTGCTCGAGCGAAGAGCGCGTCGTAAAGGGCTGACCACGCGGTCTGCCAGGGCCAGGCGGTGGGCAGGTGAAGGTGCAGGCGCCTGGCGGAGGTCGCGATCCGTGCCGGGACGGCGATGAGCTTGCGCCGGATGGTCGCGGTCGTCGCCCGGGCCAGGGTCGGTGCCTTCGTCAGGGTGGCGGCGGCGCGGGTGAGGTTGAAGGCCATGACGGCACAGACCAGCCAGGCGGCGTTGGCGGTGAACACCCCGGAGGGCAGGTGGGCCAGGGCGGAGGCCTTGAGGTCGGCGTGGACGTTCTCGATGATCGCGTGCCGGCGGTGGGTCTGGTCCGCGGCGACCGTGTCGACCTCGGCGGGATCGGTGGTGGTGAAGAAGGCGTGGAAGCGCCAGGTCTCGAACAACGTCTCCTGGCCCTGGCCCTTCTTGGGGTTCAGGTCCGGGATGCGACGGACCACGAGGCGCCCGGGGATCTGCTCGGCCTTCTTCTTCGAGGTAAACGCCGTGAACGGGATCTCGGCGACCTCGGCCCGGGAGATCCACGCCCCGGTGGTCTCGTCGTAGACCGCGTCGGTGTACTTGATCGTCTCCCACGCGTCGGCGTCGATGGTGGCGATGGCGCGCCGAACGGCCGGGTCCATCCGCACGGTGATCGACACGTCCGCGCCGGCGTTCAAGGCGGCGCTGACCAGGGCGTGGGAGTAGAACGCCGAGTCCGCCCGCACCAGCACCTCTCGGCCGGCCAGGTGGGTGCGGCGCACCAGCGCGAGGGCGTCGGTGGCCAGGCGGGCGGCCCCGCGTGGGGAGCCGGCGCTGCCCTTGCGCAGCCGCTGGGCGGCGATGACCGGCGCGACGGTGTCGGTGGAGACCGTGGCGAGCAGGGCGTTCAGGCCGCGGACCCCCGAATACCCGAACGCGGCGCCCTGCTTGGCATATCCGTGGACCTCGATGATGGTGTCGTCGATGTCGACCATCACCGTCCCGGTGTCCTGCGCGACGCCGATCAGCCCGCTCTCGCCGGCGAGGTTTAGCAGGAACCGCGAGGCGACGGCGTCGACCTGACGCACGTGCCCAAAGGTGAACGCGCGCAGGAACGAGCCCAGCGTCGAGGGGGCGTAGGCGCCGGCGAAGACCTTGCCCATCCCGCCGTGGCGCAACAGGGCCATGTCGTCGATGCTGTCCGCCCCGGCGGCCATGCCCGCCACCAGGGAGGCGATCTTCAGCCCCGCGTTCGCGCCCTTGTCCGTCGGCACGCTCAGGTGCTCATCACCCAGCTCGCGCAGCCGAGCCCGCCGGGCCAGGCCCATCACCGGAACCAAGCCCGCCGACGACACGAGGTTCGGCTCGTCGAAGACCGCGGAGACAACGGGACGGGTATGAGAGAGTTGCATCTACGAGATGCCCTTCTTTGACTGGCGATACGTGCCCTAGACAAGTCGTATCTTCCCCGGTCAGAAGGGCATTCTCGCTTTCCCGCGCCTAGCTACGGCAGCCGGCCCATCGGTGGATCGAGGCTAAGTGATCGGACGGCGGTGACTACCCCTGCTTCCACATGTCGAGCGCGGCGCCCGCGCTGGCAGATACAGGAGCAGCGTGGGCGATGGGTAGGGGCCGCGTCCACACCGCGCATGCCGCGCGAGCAAGGCGTTCCGATCTCCGGTCGATGGCGGCCTCGTCCCAGGTGGTGAGGCCAACGATCTCCCTGGAGAGCTCGAGCTTGGAGTGCTTGTCCAGAGCGGGCGCCTTGACGCTCCACTCCCGGTTGCTCAGTGACGGGTTCAGTTTGCCGGTGATCAGCGTGAGGTTCCCGATGCGGTTGATGTGCCGTTCGCGGTCCTGCTCTGCGGCGAGTCTTGCTGCGGGGTCGTCTGCGGTAACGGGCCAGTGTTTCTCCCACTGGCGCGGCATCACGTGCTCGATGGTGAGGGAGTCGTAGTCGAAAGACGCCTGCTCGCTCTTGACGGCTTGCTCCTGCAGGTGGGCGTCGATCGGGCCGAGGAGCATGCGTATGCGTTCCTGACTGATCCGGCCGTAGAAGGACCGTGCCAGGAACTCGTCGGTGATTTCTTCATCGGTGGGCCACTCCAGTCCGTGAGGGGCGGCGAGGAGAGCGTCGGTGATGACAGCGTCGATCCGTTGCCCGGCTGGTGCCGCCTTGGCCTTCTGGAGTATGTCGAGGAAGGCTCGGCCGTAGCCGCGGGTTTGCGCGGAGATCATCATCCTGCGGACGACGAAGGAGTCGATGGCCTGCACCGCCCGCAGGTGCTCAGCCGGGGTGAGGCGCTGAGCCGAGAGTGTCCGGAGCCATGCCAGCAGCGGCACGGCGGTGGTGACGCCAAGGCGTTCCATGCGCCGGTAGACGCCCGCGATCTCCTTCGGGACGCCGTCAGGGCGCTCGTAGATGTGTCGGTACTCCTGTGCGAGGCCGGCGATGTCGCGCAAGAGATCGGGGAGGTTGGCCGTTGAGTTGCTGAGGTATGTGCGCGCTTCGCCGTAGAGGCGGCCGAGATTGACCTCTTCAGCGGTCTGGATGGTGAGCCAGGTGGCGAGGAGTTGGTCCCGGCGTCCGCGGGCGGCGTGGCCGCGACCGATGGTGCCGGACCACCACTTGGCATCAAACGGGCTCCAGTACTTGTCGTAGAGGGCATCCACCTGCTCCTCGGGCAGGGTGGCCCGCATGAAAAGCAGGTTCTTGACGAGGTCCGCCGCCGACAAGGGTGTCTGTCGGCCGTTGAGGACTTCGAAGATGAGTTGCGGGTCGTCCCCTGGCTCAAGGTCCACGACGACGAGCTTGATCTTGTGACTCAGGGCATCGACCAGGACGCTGAGGAACGACTCCGGCGACTCGACGTTCTCGACAGCGGCCTCGATCCTGTCTGCGAAGTACTGCCGCGCCTCGTTATAGCGGTGAGCCGTGTCCGGTCGCTCGTCGTCCATGACCGCGACCCAGGCGTCCCGATCACGGCGCCTCGGCCAGAGCTTGAACACCTCCTCTGCGTCGACCACATCATCTGCTCGAATCAGAATCAATTTGCGGATCTGCCGCGCACGGTCCTTCAAGCCATGGCTCGTCAGCACATCGAGCAGCGCCCGAAGCAGGAGGTAGATCGTGGTGAGCCGTTGCTGGCCATCGATAACGGAGCAGGTGGCGACGTGCGCGCCGCGTGGCGGCAATGCTTCGAAAACCACTGCGCCGAGGAAGTGCGGCCCGACTTCCTTCTCAGCCAGGGCGAGGTCCTGCCCGTTGAACTCAGCGGTCTTCCGGGCGCCCAGCAATCTGTCAGTGACGTCGATAACGTCATCCATCAGCAGCTGCCACTGGCCCTCTTCGGTCCATTCGTAGTCCCGTTGATATGTCGGGATGAGGTGCCTACGCTCCCGGGAGAGCAACGCACCGAGTTCCTCCGCCGCGGCGTACACCGGCGCCTCCTGTCCTTCGGTCAGCCGTTCAGTCATCTGCGTCTCTATCAGTTGGTGTCCGCAATTACCACCAGTGGCGGACCGGACACGCCGAAACGGTGTGGCCATCGAGGCAACGGGATTTCGCGGGTGAGTCCCGAGCCAGGGGAAAGCGACGCCGAGCGGGAGGCTCCGTCTACCTCCCCTCCGGCCGTATCAGCCAGAGGCTTGGTTCACCCCTATCCCCGACCGAAACTATCTGGGTCCGTACGGATGTACGGATAGCATGAGTCGGAGGGGATCGGCGGGAAGAAGAAGGTGAGGTTCCCGGTGACACGCATCTTGGACAACATCGAGCGCAGCCCCGGGAACGATGAGCGCAAGCTCGGCGCCCACCTCCGAACGACGCTCACCCAGTTCGATCGCATGGACGTCGCTGTCGGCTACTTCAACCTGCGCGGCTGGAACGTCTTCGACGAGCTCGTCCGCGCCAAGGCCCTCAGCAACGGGCAGCCCGTCGCGCGGATCCTCATCGGCATGGTCACCGGCGGCCCCCAGCAGGAGACCCTCGCCAGCCTCCAGGCCGCTGTCGACGCCACTGAGCAGATGGAGGCCGACCGCACCGCCTCTACCGAGCGCAAGAGCCACCTCCTCGAGCAGGTCCGCACCCAGCTCATGCGTGGCCTTCCTACCTCGGTGGACCGCAAGACGCTCCAGTCGCTCCGCGACCTGCTCGACGAGGGAAAGATCCAGATCAAGGTGTTCACCCGCCGGCCGCTGCACGGCAAGACGTACGTCTTCTACCGCGAGGATCAAAACCTGCCGATCATCGGGTTCGTCGGCTCTTCTAATCTCACCGGGCCGGGCCTGTACTCCAACTTCGAACTCAACGTCGATGTCGTCGACAACGTCGCAGCCGCCGACCTGGCCCAATGGTTCGAAGAGCGGTGGAACGACCGGTTCAGCCGAGAGGTCACCAAGGAGATCCTCGACCTGCTCGACGAGTCCTGGGCCACCCCAGTCGTGCGCCGGCCCTACGAGGTATTCCTCAAGGTCTGCTACGACCTCTCTCGCGACGTGCGCGAGGGCTTGGCGGAGTATTCGATCCCGCCCGAGATCGCCCAGTTGCTCCTGCCGTACCAGACCACCGCAGTGCGGACCCTTGCGCGGCGGATCATGACAAAGGGCGGGTCGATGCTCGGTGACGTCGTGGGTCTCGGCAAAACGCTGACCGCGATCGCCGTCGCCCTGATGCTGCGGGACGAGCACGGCTACATGCCGCTCGTCGTGTGCCCGAAAAACCTTGCGGAGATGTGGGAGGACCACCTCGAGGCCTACGAACTACACGGCCGGGTCGTCCCGTACTCAATGGTCCACTCGGTGCTGCCCGAGCTGCGCCGCTATCCCTTCGTCATCGTCGATGAGTCCCACACGCTGCGGAACAACGAGCGCCGAGACTACGTCGCCATCTGGGAGTACATCCGCCGCAACGAGTCCAAGGTGCTCGAGTTGACAGCCACCCCGTACAACATCCAGTTCAGCGACGTGGCCAACCAGCTCGGTCTGTGGATCGACGACGATGACGACCTGGGCATCTCCCCGACGAACGCCCTTGTCGCCGACCCGAAGCTGATCGACAAGGTTGACGGGAAGATCACCACCCTGGCCGCATTCCGCAAGTCCGAGGACCCGGACGACTGGAAGCGGTTGATGAGCGAGAACCTGGTGCGGCGCACCCGGTCCTTCATCCGCGCCAACTTCACCGAGAAGGACGCGGAGGGGCGCGAGTACCTTCAGTTTGCCAATGGGGACCGCTTCACCTTCCCCACCCGGGTCGCGACCCCGATCAGCCACTCCTTCGGTGACAACGACCCGGCCCGGATCATGGCCTCCGACGACACGCTGTACACGATCGACGGCCTGCTCCTGCCCCGCTACGACCTGGCAAAGTACGTCAACAAGGCCGCGGTGCTCGACGAGGAGGAGAGGGCCTGGGTCGAGGACCTCACCCGCGGGCGTGGGCAGGTCGCCGGCTTCGTGAAGACGACCTTCTACAAGCGTCTTTCCTCCGGCGGGTACGCGTTCGCCCTGTCCCTGCGCCGGCATATTGCCCGCAACGAGCTGTTCGTCTACGCCATCGACAACGACCTGCCGGTGCCCACTGGCACCATTATGGACCTCAACCTCGCCACCGACGAGGACGAGTCCGCTGGCAGCGACCTCGACACGGCCGAGCGGATCGGCGATGACCCGGGCCGCCGGTACCAGGCGCTCGAGGCGGCCAATCCCTCCGGCGTCACCTGGGTCCGTCCGGACCTGTTCACCCTGGCCCTGCGCCGCGACCTCGACGCCGATACCACCGCCCTGCGCGACCTGCTCGACTCCTTCGGCGACTGGGACCCGGCGCGCGACTCCAAGCTCGCCGCCCTCCTCGATCTCGTGGAGACCCAACACCCCGACGAGAAGGTGCTGATCTTCACCGAGTACAAGGACACCGCCGTCTACGTAGCTGCCGAGCTCCGCAGGGCCGGCGTCGACGCGGTCGGCGTGGTCACCGGCCAGTCCGAGGACCCCACCCGGATCGCCCATCGCTTCTCGCCGCAGTCGAACACCCTCGTCGGCAAGGCCGCACCCGTCGCAGCCGAGGATGAGCTGCGCATCCTCGTCGCCACCGACGTCCTCTCCGAGGGCCAAAACCTCCAGGACGCCCACATCATCGTCAACTACGACCTGCCCTGGGCCATCATCCGGCTCATCCAACGCGCCGGCCGTGTCGACCGCATCGGCCAGAAGTCCGACACCGTGCGCATCTACTCCTTCTTCCACGAGTCGGTCGAAAACGTCATCTCGCTGCGCTCACGGATCGCCCGGCGCCTGTCCGCCAATGCCGAAGCGTTTGGATCCGATGAGCAGTTCTTCGGCACCGACGGCGAGGTCAAAATCATCAACGACCTCTACACCGGCACCCTGGAGGACACGGAAGCCAGCGACGACGTCGACGCCTCGTCCCTGGCGTACGAATACTGGCGCAACGCCCAGGAAGCCGCCCCTGAGCTGACCAATAGGGTCGCCAACCTGCCGGACCTAATCGACGCCACCCGCGCCAAGCGGATCACCGAACGCCACGAAGGCGTCGCGTGCTTCGTGCGCACCCAGGCCGGCGTCGACGGGTTCGGGTTCGCGCCACCCGGCGGAGAGCCGCGCCTCCTGACCGGCCACGAGGCCCTCAAGGTCTTCGAAGCCACCCCGGAGGAGCCCGGCCTAAACCTGCGCGAGGACCACGAGGACCTCGTCACCTCCCTCGTGCGCGGCCCCCTCTCGACCCCGCAGAACATGGCCGGCCGCCTGCGCGGCGTGCGCCGGTCCGTTTGGAGCCGGCTTGGGGAGACCCTCGCCTACGCGCCCCACAGCCCCGAAACGCAGGCCGCCCTCGAAGCCCTCTACCAGCACCCCCTTGCCGGGGAGGCGGAGCGGCGCCTGCGCCGGGCCATCCGCGGCGGCGTGGACGACGAGGGGCTCGCAGCACGTATCACCGCCCTGCACCGGGACGGCCAGCTCGTCATCGAATCAGCTTCCGGATCCGACCCGATCCGCATCGTCTCTAGCATGGGAATCCGCGCATGACTGCCACCGCCGCCGTACTGGCCAGCACCCGCCTCCTGCCTCTGGTAGACCGGGCCGACTTCCGCACCCTCTTCGTCGAGGAGCTCGGCTGGGACAACCCCGACCAGCCGCCCCGCACCATTACTGTTGAGGGCGCCGACTACACGTTGCGGCAGGTCGCCGGCTACAAGGGCATGCGGATCTGGCACTGCCCCCAACTGCCGGGGCGCCGCACACAGCGGGCCATCGACCAAGCCGTCGCCAAGGACAATCTCGAACGCCTGGTCATCTTTACCGGCGACATCCAGCAGGAGTGGCGGTGGCCCCGCCGCGCCCAGACCGGCGGCGTCAACGCCAAGCTGCTCGTCCACCAGCACATCGTTGGTGAGGACGACAAGCACCTGGTCGACCAGCTCACCGCAATCGCCATCGACTTCGACGATGACCCGAGCCTGGTCGAAGTGCTCGCCAAGATGCGGTCCGCATTCGACATTGAGGCCGAAGCCGCGTCGGTCGCCGCCGCACGACTAATGAACCGGCTCTACACCGACCTCGAGAAGTCGAAGGTCAACGGGCACGACGCCACCCTGCTGCTGGCCCGGCTGCTGTTCCTGCTTTTCGGGGACGACTCCGGGATGTGGCGGACCAACATGTTCCGCGACTACTTGGTCAACCACACCAGCGAAGCGACTCTCCAGCGAGACCTAACCGACCTGTTTAACGTGCTCAACACCGCCGAACGGGACCGAACTTTGCCGGAGGGCAGCCCGTTCGCGGAGTTCCGGTACGTCAACGGTGGGCTGTACCGCGACGAGCTCGTTCTGCCACCGCTCAAGGAGGATTTCCGCGACGGGCTTCTCGCCGCCTGCGACTTCGACTGGTCCCTGATCTCTCCGGCGATCTTCGGGTCCATGTTCCAGGTCGTGAAGGACAAGGAGGCCCGCCGCGAGGGCGGCGAGCACTACACAACCGAGGAGAACATCCTCAAGACCATCAACCCACTCTTCCTCGACGAGCTTCACGACCGGCTCGAGCAGGCGTGGGACGACAAGCGCCAACTCACCCGACTGCACAACGACCTCGGCCGGCTCCAGATCATGGACCCAGCCTGTGGTTGCGGCAACTTCCTGATCGTCTCTTACCGGGAGCTACGCGCCCTGGAGTTAGAAATCCTCAAGCGCCGCCGGGACCTCGACGAGGCTGACGGCAAGACATCGGGACAGCAGCGGTATCTAGGTCAGATGACTCTGGACGTCTCCGGCGACATCAAAGTCACCCTGGACCACTTCTACGGCCTCGAGATCGAGGAGTGGCCTGCCAGGATTGCCGAGACTGCCATGCTCCTGGTCGACCACCTCGCGAACCAAGCCATGGAGGAAGAGTTTGGGATAGCTCCAGACCGCCTCCCGATCAAAGTCGCGCCCAGAATCGTGCACGACAACGCCCTGCGGCGGGATTGGAAGCACGTCGTCCCTCCGAGTCCCGATGTCGTCATCGTCGGCAACCCCCCGTTCCTCGGGCCGCACAGCCGGTCGGCCGAACAACTCGAGGAGCTGCAGGACGTGTGGGGCCGCTCTGATCTCGGCCGCCTAGATTACGTCACCGGATGGCACGCAAAGGCGTTGGACTACTTCCGTAACGTCGAGGGCCGATGGGCGTTCGTCACCACGAACTCGATCGTTCAGGGCGACCAGGTGCCGCGTCTCTTTGGTGCCATCTTCAACGCCGGATGGCGCATCAAGTTCGCTCACCGCACGTTCGCCTGGACCTCCGAGGCGACCGGGGAGGCAGCCGTCCACTGCGTCATCATCGGCTATACCCGCGGCAAGGTGGCGCCACGCCTATTCGAGTACCCCAACATCAAGGGGCCCGCCCACGAGGTGCCGGCCAAGAACGTGAACGCCTACCTCGTCGACGGCCCTGATGTGCTTGTGGAGAAGCGGAGCGACCCTCTCGCGCCCGATCTTGCTCCCGTTGCGCTCGGGTCGATGCCCAAGGACGGCGGCAACCTGGTCGTCGAGGCGGAAGACTACGACCGGGTCATGGCAGACCCGATCGCAGCGAAGTACGTGCACCCTTACCGAGGGACCACCGAACTCCTGAAGGGGGTCGATCGGTGGTGCCTTTGGCTCGACGGCGTAGACGAGGCCGAGATCGCCAGCAGTCCGGTCCTGAGAGAACGCGTCGCTGCGGTTAGAGCGTTCCGCCTCGCGAGCCGCGCACCTTCCACCCGCAAGTTCGCAAGGATCTCCCACCTATTTACCCAGCGCGCCAAGCGGGACCGCCGGTACCTGTGCGTGCCACGTGTCATCAGCGAGAACCGCCCATTTTTCACGGCCGACTGGTTGCCGCCAGAGGTCATCACCAGCGACTCTGCCTTCACCGTCGACGACCCGGACGCCTTCCAGTTTTCCGTGATCTCATCGTCAATGTTTCTAACTTGGCAGAAGACAGTCGGTGGACGGTTGAAGTCTGATCTACGGTTCGGCAGCACCATGGTGTGGAACACGTTGCCCCTGCCGTTGCTCGGAGCCGGTGTCCGCGAGGAGATCATCGCGGCTGGTCAGGGTGTGCTTGATGCCCGAGCTCTGCACCCGGAGCGGTCTCTCGTCGACCACTACCGCCCGTCGGGGATGGCCGAAGAGCTAGTGAACGCGCACGCTGTGCTCGATGACGTTGTCGATCGCGCGTTCGGTGCAACGAAGAAGGAGATGAGTGAACGGGAGCGCCAAGCCGTGCTGTTCGTTCGGTATCAGAAGATGACGGCTAACCTACTATCAGCGAAGCGCCGCCAGCATCGGCGTTGAGGCTGGTCCAACTTCCCATGAGTTCGCCTCCTCATGGCCCGCCCCTTTTGTGTTCGTCTAGGGGTCCGGGGCGTCACCAAGGTCCGTATCGCGAGTTCAAGAAGGGCCTCTAGCCTCGGTGTTTCATGCAGCCGGCGGGCGTGGTCCGGTGTGCCGGGTTTGACCGGTTCTGGCCTCGTGGTGGAGGCCGTGGCATTGGAAGGGCCCGGCTGTCGCGCCGGGTGGGCGGGGTTCCGAGGTCCTTTAGGTCGGAGGGGCAGGGTCGGCGGTCAGCCGAAGGCGGTGCGTATCCGGCTCCAGCCGGTGGCGATCGCGGTGGCCCAGCGCCAGGTGGCGTCGATGCGCAGCCGTGTCTGCCGGGCGGCTTTGGTGATGCGGGCGGCGACGTGCAGGACGCGGTAGCGGAAGGCGGCGATCTCGCACCTGGCCAGCGCGGGGTCGCCTGGGAAGGCGATGAGCTTGGTCCAGGCGATCAGGTCGGTGGCCATCAGGACGACCTCGAGCCAGGCGTTGTTCTCGTTCCAGGCCCGGCACGGCAGGTTCCGGAGCCCGGTGGCCTTGGCCTGGCGGATGCGGTCCTCGACGCGGGCGTGCTGACGGTGCCGTAGTTCGAGGCCGGCGATCTGCCCGGGGACGACGCCGGGTGGGGTGTCGGTGAGGAACGCGGTGATCCGCATGCCGTCGACGTCGGTGAAGGTCAGCTGCGCCCCGGGATGGGGCCGTTCCTTGCGCAGGATCAACCGGGAGCCCTCGGGCCAGGCCGTCAGGTCGACGGTGTCGGTGACTTCGGCGACCCAGGCGCCCTCGCGCAGCCCGTCGGTCTCGATGGCCCGGTGCCAGCACCGCTCGGGGATGGCGTCGACGATGTCCTTGATCCGGAAGTCCACGGGGAACCCGAAGGAGAACCCCACCCCCTTCTCGCGGCACGCGGCGGCGAACGTGTGGGTGGCGCCGGCGGAGTCCGACCGGGCCAGCACCCGCGGACCGTCCGCCTCGCCGGGGCGGGGCCGGGCATGCTCGGGCAGCGCGGCCAGCGCCATCTGGAGCACGGCGACGTGGTCGGCGGCAGTGTTCGACCCGGCGTTGCCCTTGCGCAGCAGCCCAGCGAGTGCCTCCCCGCCAGCGATCTCCGGGCGGTCGAGGAAGGCCAGCAGCGGGTGGAATCCGAAGGTGCGCTTCCAGGTCGCGGCGGCGTTCTCCTTCTCCGAGTGCGCGATGGTGATCGTGGCGTCGAAGTCGATCCGCAACTCCTCGGAAAGGTCCGGGCCCGCCCCGGCGGCCCACGCCCGCTCCCGGGCCGCCGCCCGGGCCGCGCGCACCGCGGGCAGGTGGTCGGCGTCGACCCGGTCCAACACCCGCCACACCGTCGGCATCGAGGCCACCGGCCCGAAGACGTCCTGCCGGTCCCCGAGGACGGCGATCCCGCTGATCGCGTCCGCGCCGTCGGCGACCGCGACCGCCAGATCGGTCAGCACCCGCCCCGGCGCGTGCATCGGCACCCCCCGGTAGGTGTCCAGCAGCGCGCCGTCCACCGCCTGGACCAGGCCGGTGTACCCGGCCAGCTCCCGCAGCATCCCCACCCCGGCGTGGGACACGACGCCCTCGCCGTCCGCGCTGACCTTCAACCGTCGCAGCGACCCGTTACGCTTCACCCGGAAAGTGCCTCTCTGGAGCGACTACCTGGACTCTCGACAAGCCCAAGTTTTCCGCACCAGACGGGCACTTTCCGCTATCCCGGCACCGTGTCATCAGCGACCGGCGTGAAAGGCCGAGGCTAGTAGGAGCAACTTCCTCACGCCCGTCCGGCCCATCGGTGGATCGAGGCTAAGAGGCCGACAGAGACGCAGAAGCGGGCTGACGGCGCCCGAGTCCGCGCGCGCCTTGCCGTTCCGGCGCTGGAACAGCCACTGACCCAACTTAGTCCTGACCTGGGTCCCGGAGCTGTTTCAGCAACTCGTCGGTAACTCGTTCGACCTCCTCCAGTGCTTCGCGGACGAGCCTCACCGTCTCGGCGTCAGCATCCGGTGCGTCAATCACTTCGCGCAAGGTCCCGATCAAGTCGGCCCCGGTTTCAGTGAAGCTCGTGGAGGCGCGATCGAGCTCGCGGTGTTGCCTCGCTTCCTCGACCCACGCGTCGAGGAGCGCCTTTAGCCCCTTCTCCCCCTTCGAACAGTGGTGCTCTTCCTGCTCCAGCCGCTCGCGAAGCTTCTCATCGGTCACGTGCCGAAGCGCTTCGGCATAAGCGCGGTCGAGGCAGCGAGCTACCGGCTCGGTACCAGCGATCACCTTCCCGAGTTGCGTCGCGACGAGTGGGAGAACAAGAGACTCGGGGACGACGTCGCCGGGTGCTGGCTCGACGACGCCTCGCACCGCCGAGTGAAGTTCGCCCGCGGCGGTCAGCAGTTCCGGGCCGAGCTGGTCATCAAGGTAGGCACTCAACTCTTGGACGACGCTCCAGAGGTCGTCGGCGCGGTCCTGAAGATGTCCGAGGGTGGCCACGTCATCGGCATGATGGCGCACGTTGTCAGGCGGGTTTCCCTCGCCCCACTCCGCGAGAGCCTGGGTGACCAGTGCCGTGCTGACAACCTCCGCACACTCCTTTACGGCACGCTCGCGTACAACTGTCCATGGGAGGCAGTACACCTGCGACAACAGGACCGGGGCTGAGGCTGTGACAACGTCAAAGCCACCGGCGGCGACGTTCGCCAGACGCCGCATCGATCGATCGATGAGATCGAAAGCGACCCACTGCGTTCGTCGGCGCCACTCTCTGCGCTGCCACAACTCCAGCAGACCGCCTCCAAGCGCCAACGTCGCGAACGCTGCAGCTGCTGCGCGGAGCCCGTCTCGCGCCGTCTCGTGCAACGCAGTGTCGCCCTGCACGAGCGCGCTCAGGAGAGTGAGCACTACCCAACCAACGACGCCCGCAACGGCCAACCGCCAGGGACGCCGCGGGGTCGACAGCGACATGGTCGTACTCTGGCGAAGTTCTAGATCGACGGCTAGACCCCCGCGATGGGGTCTCATTGGTCCGTCAGGCGTCGCGCAACCGGTCGAACACTGGCCCCCGGCTTCTCGACCGCCTCATCGGTCGCAGCTAGGGCGTGTCTCTTAATGCCTTGAGCCAGATGGTGATCGCTCGCAGGACGACGCCGCCGCGGTAGGTCAGCGCGAGCTTGTCGTAGCGGGTGGCCAGGGCGCGCCACTGCTTGAAGACGTTGAAGGAGCGTTCGACGACGTTGCGCCGCTTGTAGGCCTCTTCGTCGTAGGTGACGGGCCGGCCGCCCTTGGACCCGCGTCGCTTGCGGTTGGCGATCTGGTCGGAGCGTTCGGGGATGACGGCCTGGATGCCGCGCCGGCGCAGCAGCGCCCGGTTCGCCCGGGAGGAGTAGGCCTTGTCGGCCAGGGCCCGCACCGGCGTGGTCCGGGCCCGCCCAGGACCCAGCCGGGGCACTCTCACAGAGTTCATGAGGTGCTCGAACATTGGCGAGTCCCCGCCCTGCCCGGGTCCGAGCACCATCACCAGCGGGCGCATGTTGCCGTCGCAGACGTGGTGGATCTTCGTGCTCAGTCCGCCGCGGGAGCGGCCGATGGCGTGATCAGGCGGCTCCTCGCCGGGTTTCATGTAATTCGACAGCTCCCCCTGTGTCCCTCGGGAGGTTCGTGGCGTGCTGGTGGGCACGGTTGATCGTGGAGTCCACCGACACCTCCCAGTTGACCAGTCCGGCCGCATCCGCCTGCGCGAGCAGGGCGGTGAGGATCTTGTCCCAGGTCCCGTCGCCGCTGAAGCGGCGGTGCCGCTTCCACACCGTCTGCCACGGGCCGAAGCACTCGGGCAGGTCCCGCCAAGCGATCCCGGTGCGGTAGCGGTAGACGATGCCCTCCACCACCGCGCGGTGGTCCCGGAACCGCCGTCCCCGACGGCCCTCCGAGGACGGCATCAACGGCTCGATCAACTCCCACTGGGCATCCGTCAGCACGGCATAACGTGACACCACCGCAGCGTTTCAGTCCACCGGCCCCACTATTGGGAGACACGCCCTAGCACGGCCGCGCGGTGCTGCACGGCGAGGAACCGGTCCACGGCGACCATGTCCGCGTCGGTGATGCCCTTCAACAGGGCTTTTTGTGCCAGGACCTCGTGGGACGGTGCTCGCCTGCACGCCCCCAAGAATCGGGGCCCGCCAAACTCTTGCTTTTCGGTGCTCGCCGCGGCACGATTCCTCCAGTCCCGCTGGTCCGACGACGTGCCACGCCGGGAGTTCTGATGCGAATGATTTATTGCGCCCGTTCGACTCCTCGCAGTGCCTCGGGGGTTGGCCCGCGCGCCACGCTTGTCCGTGCATGCCTTGCCGCCGTGAGCGCTCTCCTGCTCATTGGAGCGACCCCTAGCCAGTCGTTCGCGCAGGCTGACGGGGCGGCACCCGAAGAAGCGGTCTGTGCGCAGGCCCGTGCGCTGAACGTAGCCGCCCTCCCGCAGCAAGCGCTTGCGCTTGTCGACAAAGTCAATGAATCCACGCGAACGGAAGGTGCGGAGGACGCGCAGCAGACCTTGGCGTCCGACCGCCTCGGCTGTGTCGAGGAGCGGAACGAAGCGCTCCGGCGCATTTCGGTCGCCGAACAGATGGCCGTCCTCGCGGCACGCGTCCAACCGGAGGGTTCGGTAACGCCAGGAACGGCCGCGGGTTCGGTAACTGCAGGAACGTCCGCTCAAACGCCGTCGTGCCCTGCGCAGGCAACGGGACAGGGCATTTCTGCCGCCACGCGAGCAGAGCTCGCCGACATCGCCAAGGGGTGTGACAGCGAGGTCGTCATCGCGGAGCCTAAGACACCGAGTCAGTCACTGGCCAGTAACTGGAGCGGATTTGCGGAAGCGAACATCGCGCCTCTCAACGAGCCGGCAGTTGCCTCGATGTTGCTGATTGGCGTGGGCCTCATTGTGGCACGCCTGATCGCGCCACAGGTGGGCCGACTGGACAAGCGAACTCGCAGGCAAGACCCGCGCGTATCCATAGAAATCACGCGGCGGATGCGCCTCAGATCGCTCCTGGTTGGACTCGCACTCCTAATTGCGGCGGGGATCATAGCGGTTACCGAGTCACCGGCTGAGACATCCTCCCTCCAACAATGGCTCTTGCCCGTTGTGCCGATGCTCTTCGGCTCACTGTTCCTGGCATGGGCGTTCAGTCAAGCGACGCGTGTAGTCGTAAGAGTGATCGGAGCGGACGGGAAGGAAGACTCAGGTGAGGCCGCCCATGTAATCGCGCTAGCCCGTGATCTAGGAGGCGCCGCTCCAGTCGGCATCGAGTACCCACTCGGTACGGACGAGACAATTCTTCAGGCAGCTGGGTTCACGACGACTCCCGAGGGGCGAGTGGCCAAGGCTCTGTACAACCTGATCCATCTGATGGTCCCGAGGTCGCCCTGGGATGTCAGTGTTGGCGTGAACTCCAGGGACCTGATCGCCGTAACGGTGTCTCATCACGGGCGCGAAGTACGTTCCGCGGCTATCGACCGTGACGTACTCGGACTTCGCATCCCCGTAACGGATTCAGCCGGCGTGCCCATGAAGGGTGCCGACGGCAAAGAGAAATTCCCGGAACTGCAGCGCATGACAGCAGCAGTGATCTTGGCAGCGTTGCACGAGGAATACGAAATGCCGCGGTTGTACGGAGCAACCCAGTGGAAGAGCCTCGGACTGCACTACGTCGCGACCACCGATCTGGCGACGTCGAAGCCGTCCGTAGACGTGCTAGCTCAAGCGGTCGATGCTGATCCAAGCAACAGAGCCGCTCATTTGGCGCTTTGGCACCATCGATACCGCACGAGTGATCACCTACCTGAGCTCCTCGCGTACATAAACCTCCTGAACAATATAATCGAGGAGACAGAGGCCGATCCAGAGACGTATTACCCCCTAGCGCTCCGAGCTCGGCACTCGTACTTGGTCGCCAGCATCAACGCCATGTATCTGGAGCCAGGCGGCCCGCCGCTTCCTGCGATCCTTCGGCCCGCCGCCGCCTCCACTCTAGAGATGACGGAGAACTGGTCCAGAAAAGACGATGCGGCTCTGGCGCAGCGAACCAAGCGGTCTCTAGAAGCGATCGTTGCGTTTACGAATCTCGGACCAGTTGCTTATCCGCCGGATATCACTGTCCCATCCGGAACTGCCGATCCGTATGCTGAATACTCGTGGGCATGCTACTACGCGTGTCGTCCGGAGTATGGCGGGATTGAAGACGTTGACTATGCGCGTGCGTTGGAGCATCTGCGTGCGGCCACGGCCCACCCCGACCTAAGTCAGTGGCACCGTAAGGATCCGCAATTGAAGAAGTTCAGGACCCATTTGAGGTACCGCGAGGCGTTCAATAGGGCCCCAGCCACCGATTTCCTTTCATTACCAACCCTGGCAGCGGACAAAGATGGGTTAGCGAGCGTTGGTGCATCAACACCGCAAAGCGTGATGGCCCAGCGGCCATGGAGGTTGGCCGCACATCTCGGCAGAAGCACCGCTCGCGCCGACTACATACGCGCGGTTGCCTCCCTCGCGCTTTCCGTACCGGACGATCTAGCGACGTGGCGAATCGATATAACGCGCACCCTGCTGGAGAGGAACGTCATAGCAGTTCAGCCAGGGACGCTCGGTGATTTCGTGTCATCGCTTAGGAACGACCTTCTGAGAGACCTCAACGACGTGCCAACGGAGGAGCAACTGAGGACGTGGCTCGGTGATGCCCCAGCGGGATGACAGGCCCCCACCGACAACTCGCTCCGACAGCAGTCGCGTTTGGGAGCAGGATTTGCTGACGCCGACGGAAGGTCTCCCGACGAGATCGGGATCCAAGCGAAGTTGTCGGGCGATGTAGTTCTACTTCCATCGTCCACGGCGCTGCCTCATCTGGAGTCTCAGTAAAGTCGCAGTCGAGGGCGGTTCTTCATATGCTGTGATCAAGGGAGATCAGCTGTCCGCGCGCAGGGAGATGAACTGTCCACGGAGGGGGAGATCAAATGTCCGCCCACGGGGAAGTTCCGGTGTCCGTTGACAGTCGTCGTCAAGGTTCCGGATCGTTAGGGTCGCCATGAGGACCATCCTTCTGCGCACAGAACGCGCATGCCCGTCCGTGTCGAGCCAGGACGGCATCGGCGGGTGAACTTCATCCTGGCATGTCCCGAGTGAGCCGCCTGCACAAGGCTGCTCGCTTCTCATCTGTCAACGACGGCTGAAAGTGGACCCCCTGGCGACGGCTGAAAATGGATCCCTCTCCTGATCTGGTTGTCGGTCAGTCGTCGGTCGCACCGGTCGGGGTGCGGCCGAGGTCGCGGTTCTTGAGCCGGTAGGAGTCGCCCTTGAGGGCGACGACGTCGGCGTGGTGGACGAGGCGGTCGATCATCGCGGCGGCGACGGTGTCGTCGCCGAAGATCTCGCCCCAGCGGCCGAAGGGCTTGTTCGAGGTCACGATGAGCGAGGCGCGTTCGTAGCGGGAGGAGACGAGCTGGAAGAACAGGTTCGCGGCCTCGGGCTCGAAGGGGAATGTAGCCGACCTCGTCGATGACCAGCAACGGGTAGCGGCCTAGGCGGCGCAGCTCGTCTTGAAGGCGGGCGTCGTGGTGGGCGGTGGCGAGGCGGTCGACCCACTGGGAGGCGGTGGCGAACAGCACCCGGTGGCCGGCCTGGCAGGCCCGGATGGCCAGGCCGGTGGCCAGGTGCGTCTTGCCGGTGCCGGGCGGGCCGAGGAAGACGACGTTCTCCTTGGCGGCGACGAAGTCCAGGGTGCCCAGGTGAGCGATCAGGTCGCGCTTGAGGCCGCGGGCGTGGTCGAAGTCGAACTCCTCGAGGGACTTGCGGGCGGGGAGCTTCGCGGCGCGGATGCGGCCCTCCCCGCCGTGGGACTCGCGGGCGGCGACCTCGCGCTGCAGGCACGCGGCGAGGAACTCCTCATGGGACCAGCCGGCCTCGCGGGCCCGCTCGGCCAGCCGCGGGACCGACTCGCGCAGGGTGGGTGCCTTCAACGCCCGGGTCAGGTAGGCCAGCTCGGCGGTGAGGTCCCGCGCGGGCGTGCTCGTCGGCATCAGGCCACCTCGGTCAGGCCGAAGTGCCGGTCGTAGGCCGTCAGGTCGCGCTGCTCTATCTCGTCATCGGGCTGCGGTGGTCGAGCCGACCTGCTGGCGGCTGCGGCCAGGGCGAGGGCGGCGGCCCGGTGGGCGGGGTCGGTCAGGCTCTGGTGGCGCGCCCAGCACCGCTGATGGGCGGCGACGACCCGGTCGCCGAGGCGGACCGTGACGGTGTCCAGGTCGGCCGTCACGGTGACCGTGCGCCCGACCGCGGCCGGGTCGACGGAGTAGTCGTTGGAATCGAGACGGACGTAGTGGTCCCGCGGCAGGCGGATCTGCGTGCGCCAGCCGACCAGGGGCGCCACCGGCGGCAGCGCCAGCATCGCCGCCTTGTCGGCCTGCCACCGCTGGGCCGGGGCGCAGCCGATCCGGCGATGATGACGGGCGTTGGCCCTCGCCAGCCAGTCGGTCAGCTGGGCGTTAAAGTCCCCGGGGCCGGTGAAGGTGCGCCCGGGCAGGAACGAGGTCTCCAGGTACCGGTTGGCCCGCTCGACCAGCCCCTTGGCCTCCGGGTCGCGGGGCCGGCACTGGTGAACCCCGATGCCCAACGTGCCACGGAAGGCCTCGAACTCCTCGGTCAGCTTCGGTTTCCCGGCCCGCCAGGACCCGACCGCGGCCTCGTTATCCCAGATCAGCTCGCGCGGGACCGCGCCCATGCGGCCCAACAGCGCCCAGTGCCCGGCGATCAGGTCCGGGCCCTGGCGGGAGGGGATCATCAGCGCGAACGTCATCCGCGAATAGCCCGAGACCATCACCAGCACCGGCGGGCGCCCCACCTGCCCGGCACCCAGCGGCACATCGACCGGTGGGAACCACAGGTTGCACTGCACCCGCATCCCCGGGTCGTACTCCGTCCGGGAGGCCGGATCGGGCGGGAGGCAGAACGGGCGCAGCACCCGCACCCGGTCCTTGAGCACCGTCAACGATCGGTCCCAGCCGATGCGTTCGGCGATCACCGTCGCCGGCATCTTCGGGTACTCCCGCAGCAGCTCCCGGATGTCGGCTCGACTGCGTCGACGATCGAGCCGGTCGCCGCGCGCTGGTACCTCGGCGGGCTGTCGCGGGCCAGCGCCCGCCGCACCGCGTTACGCGAGATGCCCAACCTGCGAGCGATGGCCTTGATCGCCATCCCCTCCACCTGGTGCAACCGGCGAATCTCCGCCCAGTCCTCCACGGTCATCACCCTCCTCAGCGTTGCGGAGGAGGTCCGTTTTCATCCGGGCGGTTTCCAGTCGTGGTCGCACACTTCCGTAATTGTGGGGGTGTGATGGCATCGACTCGTCGCGTGAAGAAGGGGCCGGGGCGGCGTCCGCAGTCGGCCAAGCGGCAGCGGTTCATGGAGCTGCGTGCTCGAGGTTGGAGCATTCGGGGCGCGGCTCGTGAGGTGGGGGTGTCGCGGACCACGGGGAACAACTGGGCGCGGGGGTACACGACCTACCGCAAGGGCGGGGTGAAGGGGTTCGTGCCGCCGCTGGAGCTATTGGCCGTGCGGCAGATCAGTCCCCGGTTCTTGTCGCAGGACGAGCGGATCGAGATCGCTGATCTGGTCCGTGCCGGGGTGAGCGTGCGCGGCATCGCCCGGCGTCTGGGGCGGGCGCCCTCGACGATCTCGCGCGAGCTGCGCCGCAACGCCGGTAGCGGCCGCCGCGCGGGGTACCGGCCGTTCGAGGCGCACCGGCACGCGACCGCACGCCGGGCCCGCCATCACCCCCGGCGCCTTGAGACCCATGCTGACCTGCGGCGGATGGTGGTCGAGCTGCTGGGGCAACGGTGGAGCCCGCAGCAGATCAGCCGTTATCTGCGACGCCGCTTCCCCGGTCGATGTGGCTGTGCCACGAGAGCATCTACCAGGCGCTCTACCAGCCGGGATCGGTGCTCCTGCGCCCCTCGGGCGTGGCTCCCGATCCTCGCTCACCGCTGCGCTCCGGACGCGATCATCGACGGGCGCACCAGAAGGTCGACCGGCGACGGCCGCGGTTCAAACAGCCCATGCTGAGCATCCACGAGCGCTCCTTCGTCCCTGCCGACCGGTCCCAGGCCGGGCACTGGGAAGGAGAACTCATCATCGGCAAGGCCCAGGGCTCGGCCATCGGGACCCTGCTGGAGCGTCAGACCCGGCTGGTGCGGCTGCTGCACCTCCCGCAGCGCGACGGCGAGAGTCTGCACGCGGCGTTGACCGCGCGGCTGAGCGACCTGCCGGCCGGGTTGCTGCGCTCGATCACCTGGGACCAGGGAACCGAGATGGCCGGCCATCGCACCATCACCGGATCGCTCGGCGTTCCCGTGTACTTCTGCGACTCCCACTCACCGTGGCAGCGCGGCTCGAACGAGAACACGAACGGACTGTTGCGGGACTACTTTCCCAAGGGCACCGACCTGAGCCTGCACTCGCCCCAACACCTCCTCGCCGTGGAGAACGAGCTCAATCACCGGCAACGGATCGTCCTCGACGACCACGCTCCCGCCGAGTTGTTCCAGGCGCTGTTAGCCTCACCAACACAGTCCGTGTTGCGACGTTGACTGGAACCCGCCCCGTCGCCACGGGGTCAGTTTTCACGCGTCGCCGACATCACCGAAGTCGTCGATTCTCACGCTCGTGCGCCGATTCTCACCGCACCGCTCGATTCGCAACTTCACTCGGTCGCGAGCATCGGCGCAAGAAGAAGCTGGCGACGATGTCTCGTTCCTGCCAGAAGACGGCGCCATGGCAGTTGATCTTGCAACGCCTCAGACGGCTTGTTCCTGCAAGATTGCTGCAGACTCCGATGGCGTTCTGTGAGCGAGTCCAGCGTCTCGCTGTTGGCGGCCACGAGAAACTGCCCGGAGGCGGCCAGATAGCTGCCCGGTGGCGGACATGAGAGTTGCCCGCTGGCGGTCATGGGATCTGCCCGACACGACATCGTCTGCCCCGTCCGTTACGGACGGCGGGGCCCCTCCTCGGGTGCGATAGCGGTGCTGAAGCGCCCATCGCCCCGAGGAGGGACACGTGAAGTCTGCCGAGGAGATCATGGAAATTCTCGAAGCGTTCGATCTGACAGGGTCATATCGAGACGCCGGCGAGCTCGCCGGGGTCTCGCACCACACCGTCGCGCGTTACGTCGCCGCCCGTGACGCCGGGCGGTTAAGCGGCAAGCCCGCGGCCCGGCCGCAGCTGATCGACGAGTTCTTGCCCCCTTGACATCTCGCGGCAAGGTCCGCTCTTCGCCTGGAGTTGCGGGAGCGCCGCAACTTGTTGGCGGGTCGTTCTAGTCTTCACCTGTGAACGACACTCTGCTTCGCCCACTCCGTGACCGCATGCTAAATGCGAACCTCTAGTGTCCTGCGCCAGAAACTCACTGGATAAGTCGTAGACTGGGGTATGCCTCGTTCTGGGCGTCCCAAAGCCGAGTTGGTCTTGTCCGCTGACGAGCGCGCGCAGCTGGTGAGGTGGTCGCGCCGGGCGAAGTCCTCGCAGGCGCTGGCGCTGCGGGCGCGGATCGTGCTGGCATGCGCGGAGGGCTTGGACAACAAGACGGTTGCGGCGCGGTTGGAATGCGCGGCGGCCACGGTGGGCAAGTGGCGGGCGAGGTTCGTCGAGCAACGCCTCGATGGGCTCGGTGACGAGGCGCGGCCGGGACGGCCCCCGGTGATCAGTGCCGACCAGGTCGAGGATGTCGTGGTCGCAACCTTGGAGTCGACGCCGAAGAACGCGACGCACTGGTCGCGGGCGAAGATGGCCGAGCGCACCGGGCTGAGCAAGTCCACGATCGGGCGGATCTGGAGGGCGTTCGACCTCAAGCCGCACCGGGCCGAGGGGTTCAAGATCTCCAACGACCCGCTGTTCGTGGAGAAGGTCTACGACATCGTGGGGCTGTACCTCAATCCCCCCGAGGCCGCGGTCGTGCTGTGCGTGGACGAGAAGTCCCAGGTGCAGGCGCTGGCCCGGTCCCAGCCGGCGTTCCCGATGATGCCCGGCATGCCCGAGAAACGCACCCATGACTACGTCCGCCACGGCACAACCAGCCTGTTCGCGGCGCTCAACATCGACGACGGCACGGTGATCTCCAGCCTCCACCGGCGCCACCGGGCGAGCGAGTTCAAGAAGTTCTTGACCAAGATCGACGACCAGATCCCCGACGATCTCGACGTGCACCTGGTCTGCGACAACTACGGCACCCACAAGCACCCGACGGTGACGAAGTGGCTTGAGGCGCACCCGAGGTTCCACATGCACTTCACCCCCACCTACTCCTCCTGGATCAACCAGGTCGAGCGGTTCTTCGCCTACGTCACCGCCGACCTCCTCCAGCGATCCGACCACCGCAGCGTCCAGGCCCTCGAGGCCGACATCCGCACATGGGTCAAGGCCTGGAACGAGGACCCCAAGCCCTTCGTGTGGACCAAGACGGCCGAACAGATCCTCGACTCACTCCGAAGACTTCTTCAACGAACTACTGGCGCAGGACACTAGCGGGCTGCTACGAAAGTGTCTCCTGCTCGGTACCGGGACCGCTCTGACTCCCTTCGCGAGTGAGCGCGTAAGGAGTTCACCAGCACTCATGCAGCGACGGGTCGGTACGTTCGACGACGCTGAGAGCCATCTGGCACTTGGTGCACGTGTTAGATGCTTCCAAGTCGCATGCGCACGATCCGCACTCGGGGCAGTGCGGGCCTTCGCATTGTCCGCACCACCTTGTGCTCTCGGAACTGACGAACACCGCGGCACACGCTGGGACCTGGCACTCGTACTCTTCCCGACGCCACGTCGGGGCGGCGCGCCGGTGCAGTGGCCGAACGACGACGAAGGCATAGTGGCCCGTCGCGTCGAGCGCCAGGGTGGCGACCAAGTTGTCCTGCACGTAGCCAGATGCCGTGACTAGTCCCGGATCGAGCACCCCCGACGCTTGCCCATCGCCGTCGACCGCGCGCCGCACCAATCGAGCGATTGAATTCTGGACCGCGCCGCGGCGGGGCGCCATGACGGTTCCCACCGACTTGGCGTAGACCACCTGACCGGTCAGGTCCACGACCGCAACCGCGACGTTGTCCGCCGGCCGTGCCTCGCGTAGTGCTCCGTGCGCGATCGCCGAGCGCGAGGCAGACATCGCCTCAAGGTGCACTCGCGCCAGGTCCCTTGCTGTGACCTCCGAGGCCGCGAGGCCCACGCGGTCACCCGGCAACAGCACCTCGGCTGCGAAGGCGTCTGCGGCTCGCTCGTTGATTAGCGATGATTCACGCTCAGGGAGCAGGCACCAAACATCTGCCCACTGCAGGTGGGTGCGCTGCAAGTGGTGCGCGAACTCGTGTAGCACGGTGAAGTTGTCGCGGGTGATCGTCCACGAGGGGTGCACCACGATCTGCGGGCCGCGAGGGCCTCGCGGCCGGTAGTAGCCAGCAACACCGCAGTCGCTGGGGGTGACTTGGTCGAGGTGCACTTCCAGCTCGCCGCCTCGCTCAATCTCCTCGATTGGGTCGTCCGCCAGGCGCGCGAAGTCGTAGACGCCTCGGGCGCTTTCTGAGTCGATAAGCGCTGCAGCAATACCCCTGTAATCGTGCCTCGCTGCAAGGTCATGGAAGTCGATGCTCACAACAGTTTCACTCATTCATCAGGCGTGCGAACACGGCGCGCAACCGGTCCTCAACTGCGTTAGAGGATCGGGCGGCGAGTGCGAACTCGTCGACGACCAGATTCCGCGCAGTAGCTTCGTCGACGTCGCGTCGCTGCGCGAGCTGGACGATGTCTTCTTTCCAAACCGGATTCAGGAGTGCTACGGCGGCAGGGTCTTGCGGCATTACGGCGAGCTCCCCAACGGGTCGGTCGAAATATTGCGCGATCTCTTGGGCCTGATCAGGCGTGAGGTCAACCTCTCCCCGGATAAGAGCGACCGCGTCAGCGGCCTCAATGCCAAAGAGTTCCGCAACCTGGCTAGGGGTCAGTTGCGCCTCTCGCGCGAGGTCAGGGCTTAGACGAGGAGTGGCGGGCACCAGCGCCGGCCACTGGATCAGGCAAATTTCCTCCCAGTAGTCGATCATTGCCTCATCACGGATGCGCTGACCTTCGATGTCGGCTGCGGGTGGCGCGAATGGAACGGGCGGCTCATTTCCCTCATCGAGGGCGTCGCCAATACTTCCCATCAGGCGCGGCGGCAGCAAGTGTCCGAGCCTGCGGTGCAGCAGGGCCTTGCTAATACCTGTCTCGCGTGTCGGCCACACATCGACCGGCACACCGAGTGGGCTTTCGTCCACGCGAACTGCCGGCGCGTGTCCATTGTCGCGTGGCAGCGTGGCTGGCCATGTCAGAACGAAGTCGGCCAGACGCGCTGAGATGACAACAAGGCCTAATCCTTCCCCGTTCCAGGAGAGCAGCCAGAGGTCGCCGACAGCGGCCTCGCCTGGCTCGCCGTTGACCCAGACACTGGGATTGGTGATGCCATCGGGTGCTAACGAGAGGGAGAGGCGGGTCATGTCGAGGTCAGCGTGTGCCTTGCCTTGAAACTGTGCTGTCGAGCTGGCGCGGTCGGTTCTTGTAGTGATCGAGGACCTCAGAGCGAACTGGTTCGGGCAGAGTGACCATGAAGCGACACAGATAGGGATCACCGGTGAGGCGCTTCTTGACTGCCCTAGTGAATCGGTAAGTCCAGTAACCGTCACGGGTGAACGGCAAGTCCGAGCGCTGTGGGCTCGGGAGGTCCTGCCGGTCAGCTCCGGTCGTTACCCTCGGCATCGCCTTCCAGGCGTTCGGGTCAGCTGGCTGCTCTGCCACGCAAACCATCGGGTGCGCGTCCCGCGTATCGTTCCCGTCCGCAGTAGCCGCCCTGTGTACGCGATAAACATCGCCTCGCTTCGCGTCTTTTCCAGGCACGGCTCCAGGGTAGACCAACACACAGCAGCAGGCGGGCAAGTTTACGAACCCGGAATGGTGCGCCTGGAACGCCACGGACGTTCGCTGCCGAGGAGCGCGCCGCCCGCACGTGGTGGCTCTCCGAGCAGCGCTCTCATCTTTCCGGGCACCACTCTCGCCACGCTCTCGTTCCTACTGGCCAACTCTCGCGGGCCTAGGCAACTGACAGAAGAGCACCGTGACCGGCAGCACCAGGAAGACGACGGGCACCACAAAGGTGCAGTGTTCCTCTTACCCGCGGAGGTTGCCCTCCGACGAAAAACGCCCCGCCCGACGCGGCAACGTCGAACGGGGCACGGCGCAGATAGGAGCTGCACCATGTTCAAGGTTACAGACACCACGTGCGAGGTCTGCGAGAGCGCGCGGGCCGGCGGCACCCTCACCATCACCGGCCCCGCAGGCAGGATCACCGAGGCCGCCTGCCTGGAGTGCGCGTCCAACGCCCGCGCGACGATGACTCGCTGCCACGTGTCCTTCGTGCCCACCCTGGCCGTGGTCGCATGACCACCCACTACACACGTGCCGACCGTGCGGCACTCCCCCGCCACCGGGACCGCGACGTCGAGCTGATCCGCTCCGCCGGCACCACCGAGGCGGCCGACCACCACGCGGCAACGGCGCTGCGTGATGCGGCCTACTGGATCGGCCAGGACGAAAACACGGAGGCTCTCCGCCTCATCGCCGAGGCCGCGGCGGCTCACGCTGACGCTTGGGACCGTCTCCTGGGCTGACGTCCCACATAGAACGGCCCGCCCGGTGCTGGAACACCGAACGGGCCAGCCCAACCCCTTGGTCTAGAAGGAGAAGGACATGCACGACACTACAACCGCCACGCTCGAAGATCTCGAGGCTGCGATGGCGCAGCTGGAGGTCTTCGGGATCGACGTGCGCTGGGGGCACGAGATGGACCCGGGCCGGCTTGTCGACCTGACGTGGTTCCTCGACGACAACACGTATCTCGCGGAGTTCAACCCAGCCGAGCGGCTGGACTACCTCGTCGACTGCGCGGACCGGGTGCTTCAGACCGTCCTGATGGGCAACGCCGCCGCCGAGCAGACGCCCTGGTGGGTGTACCCCGCGGACGACGAGAGCGGCGCCTGCGCCTACGTCGGCTGGCACCACAGCGACGGCCCCGCGCCCGCGCACGTCTAGGACATGCCGGTGATCCTCTGGAACAACTACGGCACTGGCTGCCGCGGGCCACCCCCAAGGGCGCACAGAAACCGGCCCAGGACATAGGAAACGCCCCGGACCTTACTCCCGTAGGGGTCGGGGCGTTTCGCGCGCGAGGGGCGCGATTAGCACACGTCGTTCATCCACTCCTCGAACACGACTCGGCTGACGGGCACCTCGCTGCCGGTGAAGCGATCTACTGCTGCCTCGATGTCGGACTGCCAGTAGGGGCACAGCACCTCGCGGTCCTTGGCCGGCAGCTCGTCCCAGAACTCGTCTAGCACGTCTCGCTGCATCGCCACGAGGTCCGGCTCGGCGGCCTCAGCGGTCGCAGCCTCAGTGGTCGGAGCCACGGTTGTGGCGGGCTGGGCCGTTTCCGCCTCGGCGGCACACCCGGCGAGGGCAGCCGCTGCGATCACGGCCACGAAAGCAGTCGGAAGACGTCGCATGGACGCGGAATCTACCCCGCGCCGTCCGGTTCCGTGGCGGTTTCGCATCGCGGCCACGGGGGGTGCGCGCGCGTGGGGGGCACCGCAAGAACGGCGACTCTTGCAACCCCTGCCCCCCTTCCTCGAGTGCATATGCGGCCACTACCGTCCGCAGCATGGCGACAACCTCAGACACGACAACCTGCAACCCATGAGCGACCACCAGCAGCACCCGCCGGACCTGTCCACCAAGCAGGTCGCGGCCGAGCTTGGCGTCTCCCCCACGACGATCAGCCAGTACTTCGCGTCCGGGAAGATCCCCGGCGCATACCGCCTCAGCGAGAGACGGTGGCGGATCACCAGGGCCGACCTCGACGCGTGGAAAGAGTCCCAGCGGGTCACGCCCGTCGTGGACCCGCACCGGCTCATGGCCCGGACACCCAGATCCCAGGCGTACTGGGAGAACCGACGCCGCAGAGGACGCTAGGCATGACGGACCTGCCGGTGTACGACGTCATCGCCCTGTCCCTGCCGGCCGCCGAGAAGGCCACCGGACTGCCCAGGCAGCTGATACGGGCCCGCGCATGGTGGGGCGACTTCGACCTCCACCATGCCGGCCACCGCCGCGGGAAGGCGCTAATTCGGGCCGCCACCCTGTTCCGCTGGGCGCCGGCATGGGAGGCATACCGCGAGGCACACGACGACGGTGGACACCGGTGGGCTGAACGGTTCATCTTCGATCCCGTGGAGCAACCGCCCGTGTACTCATTCATCAGCTGTGGCCTCGACGACGCCGCCGACCGCACCGGCGTGTCCACGGCGACCCTGCGCTTGGCAATCCGTAACGGTGACCTCGTGCCCCGCTACGCGGGCGAGAAGCAGGGGAAGCTCCTCTTCCGCGCCGCGGACCTCGACGCTTGGGTGCTGTCGCTCCCGACCGAGCGGTACCGCGAGTAGGCGCCCCAGCGTTCGAGACTGGGGCAAGGGGCGGCCGAAACTTCCCTGCGCGCGTGGGGGGCGCAAGAAACGCAACCAGTGGCGACCCGCTATCGTGCGCGCCATGGAGAAATGGACAGAGCTCATCGCTTTCCTCGCCGACAACGCTCGGTGCGAGGACCCGGTTATGGATGACAAGCACCCACTTGCCTGGGAGCTGAAGGCCCGGCCGGGGTTTGTGATGGACGGGGCCCCGGAGCCAACCTCCGCGCTCGTGCGGGCCGCCACGAAGACGATTCACGGGGATCATGCCGCGGCGATCAATGACGCGATGGGCCTCCGTCAGCAGATCCTCGACCTCGGATTTGAGGTCACGAGGGTCGACGACGTCGAAGCGCGGTCCCTGACCAACTTCGGCGCCAACATCGATGTCGACACCGACCTCGAGGCAGTCCAGATCCACGGCTGGATCGGCGTGGTCACGATCCGGGTTCAGGCTGCTCAGTCCTAGTGCCCCCAGCCCTTTGACCCAACTCCGCCCTTGCGGACGCCGTAGCTGTGGTACGCCTGATCGACAGCCGTAAAGAGCTCACGCCCGTTGATCTGTACTTTCGTCTCCACCGGACGATTCGCCAGCCCTGCGGCCGTGCTGATGAACTCACGCATCAGCTGGCGGTCCTGGGCCGCAAGTTGCGCCGACGTAATCCCGGCAACCGGTGTGGTGGTGGCCGTGGTGCCGCCGGTGAGGTCGCCGGGCTTGAGGCCGCCGTTGATGGCCTCGAGCAGGGGCCCCCACAGCCCGGCCTGGGACGCCTTGGTCACGTACTCGCCGCCCGCGAGCGGCTGGGAGAGGACCTCGCCGCCACCGGCCAGCGGCCAGAGGATGTTGTCGATTCCGGGGCCGGGGTTCTCCCCGGGGACCCACCCGCCGGCGGCGAGACCGTTACCGATCCACCCGCCGCCCGCGCGGCCGGTCGGGATCGGCATGTCCATGACCCCGCCACGCGACGTGACCCGGTACTCGACCTTGCCGATCTTGAACGGCGGCGACCAGTTGGCGAGCTGGCTGGAGGACTGCGCCCAGTAGGTGGCGATTCCGGTCTTGGGCGGCGGCTGCCAGCGGCCCACGGTTGCGTCCGCGGGCCCGGTGTTCGCGTCGACCGGGACCCACGCCTTCTGCTCCCTGGACCAGACCTTGAACCCTGCAACGTCACCCTGGGCGGTGGTCGAGTCACCACCGATCTTGACGTCCTCCTCCGAGTCCCGGATCAGCCCCATGACCGTGTCCAAGGCGTCCCCGGCCGGCACACGGTTGCCGTTGATGACCACGGTGCCGTCCGCCTCGTCGATGTTCCCGACGATCATGTCGAGGACCTGCTGGGCGTTGCGCTCGTCCCCGTTGATGGTGACCGTGCCGCCCGTCTCGTTGATCGCGGTCTCGAGCTCCCCGAGCCGCTCGGTGGCGGCGAGGACGGCGTCGTGGATGTGCGCGGAGATGATCTCCGGGGCCGCCCAGTCGTTGACCTGGCCGCGCATCTCGTCGAGCGCGGCGCCCCAGTTCTCCCCCATCCCGTCGGACTCTTCGGCGAGCGTCTTGCCGGTCTCTCGGGCGGCGTCGGCGGTCGCCTCGATGCCCTCGATGATCGAGTGCTGGTCGCCCGGCATCCACTCCATCGAGCGGACGACCGACCCCATCCCATCGAGGAGGTCGGCGACCGGGCCGGCCAGGAAATCACCGATCGCGACCCCACTCTCGGACAGGCCGCCGACGAACGACGAGGCGAAGTCCAAGGCCGCGTTCACGGCGTCGAGGAGGAACTCCATCATCGGGCCCCGGTTGCGCGCGACCCAGTCCGCGGCGCCGCCGAGCTCGTCGGAGAACGCCGACGCGAGGGCACCCTTGATGCCGTTGGCGGCGACCTCGACGTTCCGGATCGCGGAGTCGATCTTCGCCTGGTCGTTCGACCCCAGCCGGTCCAACGCCTTCGCCGCCGCGCCCTCGAAGTCGCCCAGCTCGGCGATGGCGGTGGACAGGTCCAGGCTGGCCAGTGCCACCGCCATGTCCTCGGCCTGGGTGCCGAACAGCTGCACGGCCAGGGCTGCCCGGTCGCTCGGATCCTCCACCTCGTTCAGCCGCGACGTGATTTCCTCGAGCGCATCCCGGGCAGCTGGCCCACCGGTGGCGAACGCGTCAGACATCTTCTCGGCGTCCAAACCCAACTTCTCGAGCGCATCCTCGGCGGAAAGGTCCTTGACCCGGATCGTGAGCTCCTTGAGGGCGTCCGCGACCAGGTCGGTGTTCCGGGCGCCGCCCTCCATGCCCTGGATGATGAGGCCGGCGGCTTCCTCTGCCGTCAGGCCGAGGTCACGGAAGTGGGTGGGGTACTCGGTGAGGGTGTCGAGGAAGTCCTCGGCGACGTCCGCGCCGTTCTGGTACCCGGCGATCAGGACGTCGAACGCCTGGTCCGCGGTGTCGACCAGCCCGGTCTTCAGCAGCTGCCCCGCGGCGCGGGCGGCGGCCGGGATGTCCGCCTCCATGATGTCCGTGACCCCAGACAGCGAGGACACCACACGCTCGATGTCAGCCTGAGCCGCGTCAGCGTTGAGCAGCCCGTTCTGCAGCGCGATCCGTGCCGTGTCCAGGTTGCCCTCTACCGACTCCCCCCACGCGTCCGCGTAGGCTTCACCGGCTGCCCGCCCGTACTTCGCGGCGGTGGCCCCGTCGAAGCCAGTGCGGGCGCCGAACATGTCCCGGTCGGCCTCAATAGACAGGGCGTCCCGGAACTCGCCTACGACGTCGCCGATGAGCCCAGCGACCGCCCCCGCGATCGGGGTCGCCATGAGCCCGCCGACGAACCCGGCCCCGAACGCCTTGGCACCGTCCCCGCCGGCGGACCCGGCGGTGCCCTCGAAGTTGTCGAGGACGGACTCCGCCTTCGAAGTGTCAGCGGTGACGGTCACGTCAGCGGTGGTGCCGTCGAGGGTCTTGCGGGCCTGGTCAACGCCCCCCAGCCCGGACTCAGCCTTCGCCGTGTCAGCGATGGCTTGCACCACAGCCGTGGTGCCGTCGACCTTCGCCAGGACGTCCTGGACCTGGCCGATCTTGGCCTCGGCGTCGGTGACGTCCGCCCCGATGGCGACGTCCTTGACCTGGCGGCGCTCGAGCTCGGCGAGGAGCTTGTCGACCTCGCCGTACTTGCGCTCGAACGCGTCGATGTCGAGCTCGACGTGGCCCCTGAGCGTTCCGAGGTCGAGAGAACTCATGGTTGCCTCCTAGCCAGACGGTCATCCTCCGTTGTCTGCTGCTCGGTGAGGGCCTGGCGCAGCTGGGCGTTTTCTGCGGTCAGAGTCGCGATGTGGTGCGACTGGCCGCTGATGACGGCGAGGACGGCAGCGGGGTCAATCTGCATGGGGTCAGGCTCCGATCAGTCCGTGGGTCCTGAGGTCGTCGATGAGCGCCTTCACACGCTCGGCCAGCTGCGGCAGGGTCACGGTGGCCGTATCGAACGCAGTCCGGGTAGCGGTCCCAGCATTGACGCCCCATCCGGACCGCCTGCCCGTGAGCACCTGCGTGCCGTTCACCTGGACGGCCATGTTGTTGAAATTCGCCACAGACGTCGTTTTGTTGAAGCTCAGGTACGTGCTGGAGGCAGGGCCGGGGCCGACGACAATCCGCTGGTTATCGCCCATCAGGATCGCGGCGTTGTTCCCAAACGACGACTCGGTGAAGCTGATACCGGTGCTGAAGTGGCCGCCCATGAACCGGATCGCGTTGTAGCTGTCGGCTGCCGCCGTCGCGCCATCGAACCGGACCGCCTCACCGTTGTTGACCTGCGTAGCGGAGTTCGGGCCACTGGGCATGGTCCCGTTCTTCCGAAGCAGCAGACCGGTCCAAAACTTCCCGTTAGGTGAGGCGCCGTTCGCACCAATCTCGATGCCGCGGGTCAGCGGATTGGACCCGTCTGCGCCCACCACGACGAGACCGCGCGACGCCCCGACGGACGCTTCCCAGCCCTGATCCGGGGCCATGTTGTTCATGTCGATTTCCGTGCCGATGATCGACCGCGGCACGATGTTGGGGTTGGCGGCGGCGGCGTAGGCCCACATGCCGAACACGTCACTGTCGGCGGTGTACCCAGATGCGCGGCCGTGGATCCCGATGGACTGGCCGGTGCCGCCCTGGTTCCGCACGTACCCGGTGATACCGGCCGTGTACGCGCCGCCAGATTCCTTTGTGATCGCCGCGTAGAGCCCTTGGTCCCACTCGTTCGCCATCTCGCCGGGGCGGTTGGCCCTCGAGTACTTCTGCACCCACATGACCGGCTTCGCATCGGTGGTCGGGCTGCCCGGTGCGCCCGCCTGCCACCGGGGACCAATGGCGCTGGTGTAGTTGATGCCGTAGATATTCCCCGCCGCACCAGCGTCCCCGGGCGGGTAGTAGACAACCGTGTTCTCCGTGTGAGCGTCGGCCGCAGTCGGGTAGGCCCGGACGTTCCCACCCGTACCGAAGAGGATCGCCGCCGCCGGGCTCCCCGGCTTCCCCAAGGACTCAGCCACCTTGGCCGGCACCTGGTTCAGCTCATCGTGGGCAGCTTTGATACCCACGTCCATCTTGTTCAGGTTCGCATCCGAGATGGGAGTGCGGTTAGACGGTTCGTTCTGCCAGCCGATCAGGGAGTAGTCACCCACGTCAGCGCTCCTGTCCTGCGGCCGACGCCGCGTGATCCTGCACGTCTGTAGCTGCCGGCTGCTGGAAGCCGCGGACGGCCTCCTGGGCGGCGAAGCGGGACTCCAGCGCCGCGGACATCAGCGCCCTGTTGTCAGCCGGCACGCCGGACACCTGACGGTCGATGAACGCGACGGTGGGCACCAGACTCGCTTGCACGACGTCGACGTCCCGCAGCGCCTCGATGGCTGCTGCCGACTGCCCGCCGAGGACCTCGGCAAGGCGTGCCTCGGCGGAACGCACCAGGCCGGACGTGTCCGGCTCCTCTTGCAACGTCCGGGCCATGCCCTGCGCTCGAGGAGTCTGCGCCCTCACCCAGTCCGGGCCCCATTCCCGCACCGCCAACGCCACGTCAGCGTCAGCGTTCACGAGCACCTCGGGCACGGTGCGCCCAGACTCCAGGAGCATCCGCGCCCGGTCCCACGCGAACTGCAACCGCATCAGCGAAGCCGCATCGTCCCCGACCTTCGGCCGCAGCGGGTCAGCCCACGACCGCACCTGCGCCGTCGCCGTCTCGACGTCCTGCTTGAGTTCCGCCAGCTTGCGAGACGCCACGTCGCGGGCGGTCGCGGCCATCTGCTCCTGCCGCTTCCGCAGCCCCTCAGCAGTCAGGTCAGGGTCCTGGTAGCGCCGAGCCTCATCGAGCTGGTTCCGCAGCTCCAGGTTGATCTGCGTCGCCCGCTGCTGGGCGGCGGCAAGACGCTGCCGGGCATCCTGTGCCCTCTGCCGGGCGAGCTGCTGCGTGAAGTCGAGAGTCATCGCGCCGCCACCTCACCCGCGGCGCGGGCGCGCTCCCACTCCGCCTCCTTGATCTTGTGGGCCGCCACCGAAGACGGGTGCGGCCGGTAGTTGGGGCACTCCAGGTCGTGCGAGTACGCCTGCCCGTTGGTGCGCTTCCCGCAGTGCTCGCACGGCAACTCCAGGGCGTCCTGCAACGCGCCCCGGTAGATGTACGCGCCGGCCATATCGGTGTTGTGGTCGCGTGGCGTGAGTTCGACGGTCATGGTGTCCTCCTGGTTCTGCCGCCGCACAGCGGCATCGAGTCGAAGGCGGCCCAAACGGGCCAGCGGATGGTCGATCGGGAGCAGCGCGGCCAAGTCGGCGGCGGCGCGAACCTCCTCAGAGACGCTCACGCCGCCACCTCCCCTCGCAGGTAGGCCCGGAGGCTGCCGACGTCCACCAGGTACGCCCGCGTGCCCACTCTCTGCGAGGCCACCAGCCCACGGGCACACAGACGGCGCACCTGCCGGGCCGACAAGCCCACGGCGTCCGCTGCCTCCGCTGCGCTACTCATACCCGCCACACTGCCAACCTCCGCCCGCGCGTGACCGCTAACGGACACGGCCCGTTCGGAAGCGACGTCGACCGCGTGCAACGCCTCCAAGAACCCCGCGAGCTCGTCCGTGATCGGCAGCGCCGACGACCGCACCCGGTCGCGCAGCGCCGGCACCAGCAGCGCGAACAACGGGCCTGCCAGTGGCGCCGGCACCACCACCTCAGAGCCCCGGATGTACGCCGCCGGGTCACGCCCCGCGGCGCTCATGCTGCCAACCTCCGCCGCTCGGCCGGGTCCAGCGCCCCCCAGATCCCGAACCGCTCCCCGGCCTCCAGAGCGGCCGCGAGGCACTCCACCCGGACGGCGCACGACCAGCACGCGGCCTTCGCCTCCTCCGCCAACGCCATCGACCCCGGCACATACGCGTCGAAGTCCCACGCCACCGGCACCGGCTACACCTGGCACGGGGAGGGCCCGCGCTCCTCGAGCGCCGCCACGAGCGCACCCTGGGCGGTCAACCGAGCACCCCGGGCGGGTCCTCGAACGGGCGTGACAGCCACACCCGGACCTGGCGGGCCACGCCCGGGTGCCACACGGCGGCGACCACGCCGGCGGGCAGCACCGACGGGTCGGGCAGCTCTGACGGGTGCAGGCGCCGCGGGCGGGCGTACACGGCGAGCGTGATGCCGAGGCCGGGGTGCAGGGCCACGAACGACGGCCGGGCAGGGTTCCGGCGGGTGCGCTCGTCCCGGTACACCCACCACCCCGACGCGCTCGTCATCCACCCGTGCACGGTGGCCTCGACCATGACCACGGACTCGGTGAGCCTCATCGCCCGGCCTCCCTCACGTGCGCGTGCACGCACGGCGCCCCACTGGAACGTTCGCGGTTCGTGTTCATGCGGTCGCCGCCTGACGGTGGAGGCTCACGCACTTGCGCATGAGGCCGGGGCCGTTGAGGTCGTCGCCGCACTCGCGGCACGGGTCCGCCGCGGGCGGCATGACAGCCGCTGACGGGGAGGGATACACCGGGGAGACAGTCGCGCCAACTCCCCTTGACTGTCTCCCAGTGTGTAGCCCGTCAGAATCGTTGGAATCGTTGGGGTTGACGTGTGTATCCCGACTGTCTCCCGACTGTCTCCCGGAAGGGGTCGAGTGTCTGTCTCCCCCTTCCCCTTCTAAGGAAGGGGAGACAGTCGCAGATGCACTCACGTAGGCGTCGGATTCGGGGTCGTCGGCCTGCCGGTACGGGCGCACGATGCTGTGCAGCTTCGACCGGCGCGGCCCGTCCGCCCGGTTGACGTACCCCTCGGCCACGAGCACCTCGAGCGCGGTCGTCACGTGCTGCTGCTTCCCGGTCACCCGTCCGTCGACGTCGCGGAACGACAGCGGCTCCCCGGCGGTCTCGAGCGCCCGCGAGACGCGCTCCATGAGGGCCGTGGGCCGGAAGGTCACCGGTCCCGCCTCCGATGCCTCGCCGGGCGCCCTGAGGGCCAGGTGCACGCCGTCCGGGCCGGGGGTCACGGCGAGCTCGGCCACCTTCTGCCCGGGTCGGTAGTTGCCGTGACGGTCTTTCGCGCACACCAGCTTCGCGAGGCCGGCGGCGTCCTTCGCGAACGGGCGCACCGTGGTTTGCATGTACTGGGCCCCGGAGATGGCCGCCCGCTTGCGCTGGGACCCGATGGGCCACAGCCCGCCCTCGTCGGCCTTCACCACGTGGTCGAGGACCACGACGGCGGGTCCGGCGTTCGCGATCGCGGTGGGCAGGCGGCGGAACCACCGTGCGGTGTCGTCGTCGTCGTTGGGCTTCGCCCCGTCGAGGGCCATGCTCTCCCCGGTCGAGTCGATCACGACCAGGGCGGGCTGGTGGGTGGTGATGATGGCGGCGAGCTCGGCGGCGGCGAACGTCCCGAACGACTCGTCAGGGTGCACGTAGTGGAACCGTGCGAGGACGTGCTCAGGGTCGGTGCCGAGGTCGAGCAGGCGCCCGACGACGCCGGCCGCGTCGTCCTCGAGGTCGACGTACACGGCGTGGTGGCCGGCCTCGAGCTGTTGGACGCAGGCGTGCAGCGCGGTCCACGTCTTACCCGAACCGGAGGCGCCGGCCACGCCGTTGACCTTCCCGGCGTAGAACAGGGCGGCGCCGTCCTCACGGGTACCGATCGTGGGGGCGTGCCGCTTGATCGTCCCGGCGAGCAGCCCGGCCACGGTGTCCGCAAGGTCCACGGGCCGCCACGACGCACCCGGGGCGGGCGTGGTGTCCTCGGCGTCCTCAGGGGCCGGTGAAGCGTCGCCAGCGGCCGAGACGGGCGCCAGGACGGGCGGGGCCTGGGAGAGATCCACCAGCCCGGCGAGGTCGTCGCCGCGGTGCTTGTGGTTCCCCAGCTCCGCCCGTGCCCGGTCCTCGGTCATGCACGCGGCGGCCGTGACACCCCACGCGGCGGCGTCCTGCACCTCGCGGGGGTGTTCGCGGCGGGCCTGCCCGGTGGTGAGCAGGTGCCGGAACCGGGCGGCGAGGGCCTGCCAGGCGGCGGCGTGGTCGGCAGCGGTGATGCACCCGAGGCGGTGCGCGGCGGCGAGCTTGACCGCCTGGGACACCAGCCACGGGTGCCGGGCCGTGGGCGCGTCCGTGGCCCAGCCCCGCACCTTCGCGGCCACGTAGCCACACGTCGACTCCCCGAACGTCCACGCAGCCGGCGGGGCGACGACGGTCCCGAGCGTCTGCGTGTCCTCGGGCAGCTCGGCCACCCCATAGGCGTCCAGCACCTCGGCAACCTCGGCCACGCTCAGGGCGTGCCCGCCGTGGGTGGTGGCAGTGGCCGGCACCGTCCTGGCGGGGTCCTTCACGTTGACCGTCCCGGGCGCCCTGAGGACGCGCGGGAGGTCGAACACACTGTCCACGTCCGTGGCGCCATGGTCGGCCGCCACGCGGGCCACCAGACGTCCCCAGCGCCGCAGCAGGGCCTGCGCCCGCGCACGGGTATCGGGGTCGGTGGTGTCCGCCGCGGGATCGTCGTGCTCGAGCGGCCAGAGCGGCTGCAGCCCGTGCCCGGAGTGCGTCACGAACGCGGGCGGGGTGTTCAGCATCGTGGCGAGCGTGTCCACGACGGCCTGGGCGGCCTCGAGGGTGGGCAGGCTGCCCGCCTTCACGTCGAGGTCGGCCCACAAGGCGGCCCACCGGGTGACGTCCTCGGCGGTTCCCCGCCCGGTCATGGTCGGCGCCACGGGGTTGATCCCGAACCACACGTTCCGGTCCTGAGGCAGCTCGGCGGGAACGTCGGCCACGGCCATGACGACGGGACGGAAGATGCCGCCGGGGAGCGCGGTGCAGACGCTGACGTGCTCGCCGGGGTGGTGCAGCTCGGCCAGGACGTCAGCCAGGGTGGCGGTGGTGGTCGTGGTGATCACGCGCCCACCTCCTTGCGGTGACAGGCGTCGCAGAGTCCGCCGCACAGGACCATGCGCGCGGCCGGCTGGATCACGAGCGGGTAGAGCGGCTGACCCTGGGGAACGTAGGTGGCGCAGCGGTCGCACTCCCGGTCGGCGCGGGTGCCGGGCTTCCCGGTGGTGCCGAGGGGCTGCACGATGACGGCGCGGCCGTGGTGCGGGTCGAGGCCGGCGGCCTGGGCGGCGTTGACGAGCTGGGCCATGCGGCCGCGGAGCCACGCGGACGGCTCCACCGGAGCCGTGGTGGTGGGGGCGCTCATGCCGCCTCACCCCCCGTGATGGGGACCAGGCGCACCAGGACCATGCTCGCCCGGTCACCTTGGGCGGCTGCACGCTTCATCGCGCGTTCCGCGGCGGGGAGGTTGAAATAGAGGTGGCGTCGCACGGTCTTGCCCCGCACGAGCACGGCGTAGGAGTCACGGAAGAACTCGGCGGCCGTGCTGTCCTCACCCGTGGAGGGAATGGCCGCTAGAGTGGTGGTTGCCTGCCCGGCGATGTTGTTTCGAGTGGCCGTCCCGTTGCCCGCGGGGCGGCTTTCTCGTTCCTGGGCGCCTGGTGGTCTCATGCGGCCCTCCTCGAGGTGAGGGGGCGGACGTTCTCCTGCACCTGGGGGCGGAGGAGGACGGCGAGCTTGTCGAGCTGCTCGTCGGTGAGGGCGGCGGCGATCTGAGCCGCGATGCGATCGGTGTAGGCGCTCACGCGGCATCACCGCCAATGGGGTGGCCGATCCTGTCGAGGTCCGCGGTCCTGATGCGGATCATGCGTGCGCCGAGGCGCTCGGCCGGGAGTTTGCCGGCGGCGATCATGCGGCGGATGGTGCGTTCACTCACCCCCCGCAGGTACGCCGCTTCCTTGAGACTCACGTAGGGCGGGAGGTTCACTCCCGCTTGCATTTGTGCAAGCATGGCAATGCCTACTTTCGAGGGTGGGCGGCGGTCCCTCCGTCCGGCGGTCCACGTGTTGGCGCACGTGGCGGACGGGTGGGGCCGCTCTGTTTCTGAGGCCAGTCGCCCGGCCCCGTCCGGTCAATTCCTGTCCGGACAAGACCATGCTAGGCGAGGGATTACACGCTTGTAAGCAACCTCCGAGCGCCCTAATGACGGGGACCGGAAATCCACAACCCCCGGGTCGGGGCTGTGTGTATCACTGCAGGTCACATGCCCTGGTGAACGGTCCCGGCGCTCGCGTCTAGTTCCGCCGGTCGCATTTGTACAAGTCGGTAGACGCAGGTGTCCAGCCTGCCGCATATGCTGACCTGCACCCTTGCGCGAATGCATGGACAAAATGTAGACAGCGCGTCTACAAGTCCGGTTGCCGCTCGTCTAAGCCCGCGGTCGTGAAGTGGTGCACGCTGCCGGCCGCTGTAGCGCCAGATCGCTACAAGCCCTAGCCAGTTATCCACAACCCCCGACCCTCTGAATCTCGCGGCGTGTCGCGCGCTCCCCGGCGTGTCGTCAGACCCTCGGCCTCATCTGCACGTGCTCCTCGCGGAAGCGGGTGCCCTTGCCGGCGGGCAGCAGGGTGACCGCCATGAGGGTGTCGATGACGGCCCGCTTCGTCGCAAGGTCGGCGGCGTCCCACGCGGCGGCGACGTCGGGGGCGGCGGCGAGGGTGGCGGCCGGGTTGTCGCCCGTGGCGGCGGCGATGGCTTCCTCGAGGGCCCGGATGCGACGCGTAATCTTCGCGGCCTGCTCACGCACGGCAGCGCCGGACATGAGGCCCTCGGCGAGCATGCTGGCGAGGGCGTCCCTGCGGTCGCGCAGCTCGACGGCCTCGGCGCGCAGCCCGTCCACGTCCACGTTCGGGGTCAGCCTGGCGATGATGCCGGGGTGCGCCAGGGTGGCCTTGACGGTGTTCTCGACGACACCGTCGACGAGATCCATGCGCCGGGTGATGTGGTAGGCGTGGCAGCGGTAGACCATGTACCGGCGCCCCTTCGACCCGTACGGCGAGGCGTACAGGGGCTGCTCACAGACACCACATCGGGCGAGCCCGGAAAGCAGGTGCTTCCGGGCGGTCGTGTCCGGGGCGGTGCGGCGGCGTGGGTCGCGCAGGGTCTCCTCCAGCCGGGCGAAGGTCTCAGGCTCAAGGATGGCCGGCCAGGCGCCCTCGCCCATGTCCTGGCCACGGTAGACGGCCCGGCCGGCCAGGCGCGGGTTCTGCAGCACCCTCCGCAAGGTGGTGGTGGTCCACGTGCCGCCAGTAGACGTGGTGATGCCAGCGGCGTTCCACTCCTTCACCAGGGCCCCGATCGGCGCCCCGGCGAGCACGCGGGCGGCCGCGGCGCGGATGAGCTCGGCCTCCTCCTCCACGACGACGACGCTGTCGCGGGCGCGGTCGCGGTCGAAACCGAACGGCCGGCGGGTCCACCCGATGTGCCCGCCCTCGGCGCGCTGGCGGTTGGCGCGGCGCTGCCGGGCGCCCTTGCGTTCGACCTCGGCGCGAGCGACGGATGCCTTGATGCGGGCGTACATGCGGCCGCCGTCCGTGGACAGGTCGGCCTCGCCGTTGGCGGTGACGAGGCGCAGACCCTCCTCCTCGGCGGCGTCGATCCAGTCCTCGAGCTGGCGGGGCTGGCGGGTGAGGCGGTCGAGGTCCCAGCAGATGAGCGCGTTGAATCGGCCGGCGGCGTAGTCGGCGACCATGCAGTCGTAGGCGGGGCGATTGACGTCGCGGCGTGAGGCGGAGACGGAGTTGTCGACGTACTCCTCGACGATCTCCCAGCCGCGCTGTTGGGCGATGCGCTGGCAGTCGGTGCGCTGGCGGTCGACGGCGAGGCGCTCGCCGGTGGTGTCCAGGCTGATGCGTAGGTAGATGGCTGCCTTCATGTAGCAAGGCTACCGCTTGACAACCGTGACCATCATCGCCATCTCCTTCTTGCCGCCGGCCTCCATGAGCTGGCGCCGCGCCGTCTCGCGGGCGTCCTGCGCCTGCGCGCGCAGGACCTCGGCGAGCGGGGTCCCACGCTCGAGCGCCACCGCGATGCCCTCGACGAAACGGGCCACAGCCGGCGCGTCGGTGCGAGTGGCCATCCGCTCGAGGGCGACGGCCACCGGCACGCCGGACCGCGCCTCGGCGAGGGTGCGCCGCACCTCGTCGGTGAGCTCCCCGCGGGTGGACCTTGCGATGCGTTCGAGCGCCCCCACCGGCCCCTCGCCCGCCGCGACCGCGAGAGCGAGCAGCTCCGCAACGTCCGGCAGCTCGGCCGTCATCCGCTCCCGGCGGCGTCGCACCGCCTGCGTGAGGGCCTGGTCGCGGCCGACCGCGCCGCCGACGGCGCACACGAGAACGCCCAGCAGCAGCGGGACCACGGGCGCCCCGCGCGTCGTGCCCAGTACCAGGGCCGCGAACAGGCCGCCGGCCAGCCCGACCGCGCCCCAGATGAGCTGCTCCACCCGGAACTGGTCGTGGGTGAGCTGCCCGCCGGTGAGCTGCAGGCGCCGGCGGATGCTGACGGAGGAGGACCCGAGCCGCTCCAGCAGCCGGCCGGCGTCGGCCAGCCAGGGGGTGACGAGCCGCTCGAGCGTGGGGAACGGCGTGTGGTGCTGCCGCTCCGCGAGCAGGCGCGAGGTGCGCGGGCGCGCGCGCAGGTAGGGCGCGAGCCGGTCCTCGAGCGTGATCCGCCGGGCCCCCAGGCGCCACAGCACCAGGCAGAGCCCCAGCCCGCCCAGGAGCCCGACGCCGGCGCCGGTGGCTAGGGGCGTCACCGGAGCACCCGCGCTTCCTCGGGCAGCCGGCCGATGCGCACCATGAGCCAGTACGCGAGCGCGGAGCACCCCGCCCCGGCGGCCAGCACCGCCACGCCCGCCCCGGAGTTGTAGGCGGCAGCCGCCTCGGGGCGGGTGGAGAGCAGGAGCAGCACCACCCACGGCGCCGCCACCGCCATGCGGGCGCCGTTGACGGTCCACGACTGCCGCGCCTCCAGCTCCCCGCGCGTGCGCTGGTCCTCCCGCAGCATCTGGGCCAGCGTGCGCAGCAGCCGCCCGAGGTCGGTCCCGCCGACCTCCCGGGTCAGGCGCAGCGCCTCCACGATCCGGTCCCCCACCGGGTCGGCGAGCCGGGCCTTGAGCGCCTCCACCGCGTCGTCGAAGCGGCCCGTGGCCCGGTAGTCCTCCGCGAAGCGGCGGAACTCCGCGCGGACCTCCTCGGGACCGCGCTCCGCCAGCGCGACGAGCGCCTCCGGAAGGGACAGCCCTGCCCGGACGCCCGAGACCAGGTCGTCGATCACCTCCGGCCACACCGCCCGCAGCTCGGTGCGCCGCCGCCGGGCGCGGGAGCGGACGAGGAACATCGGTGCCGCGGTCGTCATCGCCGCGAAGCATGCCGCGATCGGCGGCGAGGCGGTGAGGGCGAGCCCCGCCACGAGGACGAGCGCGCCCAGCGCCGCGGAGGTGGCGAGCAGCGCGGTGGGGCTGACCGACGGGGCGCCGGCCTGGACGAGCAGGTCCTGGGTGCCCTCGCCCCACGTGGCCCGGGACCGCCGGCGCGGCGCCGGCCGCTCGAAGAGGGTGAACCAGATCGACAGCAGGCCCGCGCCCAGCAGCAGGCCGACGACGACGCCCACCGCTACCCGCCGTCCCCGGTGGCGAGCAGCGCGGCGACGTCGTACCCCGCCCGCTCGAACCGGTCACGCCTGCCGGGGTAGCCGCCGCCGCGGACCAGCCGGTCGGCGTGGCGGACGAAGATCTCCGCGGTCTCGATGACGCCCTCGTCCACCCGACCGGTGACCGCCACGACCTCCCGCACGGTGCGGCGTCCCAGGCGGTCGAGATCGAGGTGGACGACGAGGTCGACGGCGGCCGCCACGGTCGGGACCACGAACGCCGCGGTGACGTTCTCGCCCGCCAGCAGCGGCAGCGTGCACAGCTTGGTGACGGCCTCGCGGGCGGAGTTGGCGTGGATGGTGCACATGCCCGGGACGCCGGCGTTGAGGGCGACGAGCATGTCGAACGCCTCCGCCTCGCGGACCTCGCCGATGATGATGCGGTCCGGGCGCATCCGCAGCGACTCCTTCACCAGGCGGCGCAGCGGCACCTCCCCCGCGCCCTCGAGGTTGGGCTGGCGGGTCTGCAGGGCCACCGTGTCGCGGTTGGCGAGCCGGAGCTCGAAGACCTCCTCGCAGGTGATCACCCGCTCGTTCGCCGGGATCGCGCCGGCCAGCGCCCCCACCATCGTCGTCTTGCCCGCCTGCGTGGCGCCGGAGACGAGGATGTTCAGCCCGGCGACCACGGCGGCGTCGAGGAAGGCGGCCGCGGCGGGCGTGAGCGAGCCGAGCGCCACCAGGTCGGCCAGCCGCCGGGCGCGGGCGACGTACTTGCGGATGTTGACCGCCCACGCCGAGCGCGTCACGTCCGGGATGACGACGTGCACCCGCTCGCCCGTGACCAGGGAGGCGTCCACGAACGGCGTCGACAGGTCCAGCCGGCGCCCGGACACCCGCAGCATCCGCTCGACGAGGTCACGCACCTGCGCCTCGTCCAGGATCGTCGTCGTCAGCTCCGGCCGCCCGCCCCGCGCGACGAACACCTTGCCCGGCTCGTTGATCCAGGACTCTTCATGACCCTCCGGAGACAAGACGGTACGTTTACGGCTTTCGTCGACCGTTAACTGGAGTCGTTGCTATGCAGCCAATTCCGGGACTGGGCATGCCGGTCCGAAATGACGGCCGCGGTGTGCCATTTCCTGCTGTTGCTGGTCCTTGCGCGGACTTTTCACGGACTGACATGCGACCAACCCACTCCACGGAGCCCCTGGCCGGCGCGCACCGTGGAAGGTACTGCGCAGAGCCCCCCGCCAGGTCTTGGCGGGGGGCTCGGTCGTGCGCGACTAGATGCTGACGCGGGTGATCGCGCCCTGGACGTCCTCGAGCTGCGCGGCGATGGCCATGAGCGCCTTGAACTTGGCGATCTCGATCATGTCCGACGTGCCCAGCTCGCCGTAGTTCTCCCGCTCGACGTCCGCGAGCAGGCTCTCGGCCTCGGCGTATGGGTTCATCAATTCGTCTCCTCACGCGGGCGGTCGTGAGGCCAGGGCCTGTCGACCTCCTCGGGCAGGCGCGCGAGGAGATGGGCGACGTGCTCGCCCGTTGGTCTTCCAGAGCACGCCCCGGATGACGAAGGTGCCCTCCTCGAACTCGATGCCGTCGTTCACCCGCGGGACCTGCGGGAGCTCGATGCCACGGGTCTGGACGGTCTCAGAGCCCTCGACGCTGAGGTCGGGCAGCACGACAAGCACTTCGCATGTCAGAGCCCCGTCTGGCTGACGCCGTACTCGGCCTGATCGGGGGTGAAGCCCTCGAAGATGAGCTGGTCCTTCAGGCCCGAGCGCGAGAAGGAGCTGTAGTCCAGGTACTCCTGAGCCTTCCTCGCGGCCTGCTCGTTCCAGTCCGCGCCGACCCGCTCGACGGCCCAGGTGGCGTCCTCGGTGGAGAAGCCCTCGAACTCCAGCTGCGAGACCAGCCCGCTGGCCGAGAACGCGCTGTAGTCGAGGTAGTCCTGGGCCTTGCTGAGCGCGTTCTGCTGCGAGACGGTGCCCTCCGGCTCGGGGGCCGGGGCGGGTGCGGGTGCTTCCGTCGTCGGGGCAGGCGGGGCTGGTGCCGGCTCCTGCGTGGGCTCGGCTGCTGAGGGCTCCTCCGACTCCTCGGCCGCCGGGGCGGCGGTGGTCTCCTGCGCGGCGGGCTCCTCCTCGGAGCCGCCGCCGACGGCCTGGCCCAGGATGATGAGCAAGACCAGCGCCAGCGGGATGATGAACCGCTTCTTCTTGTACCAGGGCCGCTGGGCCTTCTTCAGCGCCTTGGCCGCCTTCGGGTCGGCCGGCTGCTGCTGGGGCGATGGGGGAAATGGCTGTGTCACTTGTCGTTGTCCTTCGTGGGGTCCTTGAGGTTGCGGAGCTCGTCCTCGGTCAGCGGTGGCTCGGTACCGGCGGTGAGGTCGCCGACAAGCGTGGCGACGGTGTCGCCCTCGGTGTGCCAGATGCGCAGGAGGACGACGAAGCACTCCGCGGTGAGCAGGTCCGGCCCCAGCAGGATCGCCTCGTCCTTCTGGGGCAGCTGGGACAGGTCCACCTGGCGGTGCCAGCCCGGGTCGGTCTTCAGGCGTAGGTCGAGCAGCAAAGACTCACTTCTCCTTGGGGTAGTCCGGGCACCGTTTGCCCAGAAACTGGTTGCGCTCGCTCACTTGGCGAACTCCTGGCACTCGCAGCTCGGCACGATGCACCCTGTGGCTTTCAGCTGAGCGTCGATCAGCCGCCGGGCCCTCTGCTCAGCCGGCGAGTACGTCTCCGTCACGGAACCTCCATGTGCCGCTGCAGCTTCACCGCCGCCAGTACGGACAGCGTAGTACGAAATGGCACATGCCTTCCTTGTTCGGACACACCTAGAACCAACAGGTGACCCACCGCATCCTTAAAAAGCAAGTAATGAAACCAGAATGATGGTAAAATGAGACCATCAACCGGAGGTCTATCCAAACCTAGTGCCGTCACCCGAAATAATGGGTCGGTTGATATCTCGCCAGAGCTTGGTCCCGCGGCAGCGGGCCGGGCTCTTTTTCGTTTCTCCGGAAGGGAGAGGTCCATGTCGATTCCCCGAGGACCCGCATTCGAGTTCGGCCGGTGGCTCGGCCGGCTGCGGGCGGAGCTGGCCGGGCTGCGCCGGGACGTCGCCGCGCTGTGGCGCGAGCACTGCGCCCGGGCCCGGTCCGACCCGGGCTACCGCGCCGCCCTCCTGGGGGTGCTGCGCGGGCTGCTCAACGCGGTCGGGCGCGGGCCGCGCGCGACGCTGCTGTGGCTGGTGGTCCTCCTGCTCAAGATCGTCCTGGAGGCCGTGCGCCACCTCCAAGAGGGCCCCGACGGCGACGACGGCCCCGTCTTCGCCTGACGCCCGCGGTGCCGACCGCCACGGCGTCGAAACGTTCTACCCCGCCCCGCACCGCCCCGGTGCGGGGCTTCGTCATGTCTGAAGGAGCGCACCATGTCCAAGGAGACCCTGCAGGACCTGAACACCCACACCCTGATCGGGCACACCGCCGCCCGCGGCACGGCCTGGCACTACCGGGCCGAGCACCAGGGCGACGAGCCCAACCACTACCCCGGGCCGATCCCGGTCGCCGACGTCGCCCGCCGACTCTTCGCCTGGCAGGCCGACTCCCGCCCGCTGGCGGTGGAGCGGCCGGCCGACCCGGCCACCATGACGCACCTGGACGCCAGTGGGCTGCCCGCACGGTGGGTGCCGGTCGAGGGCCGGCAGGCCATCGTCCGCTCGGACCGCACCGACGGGCACGTGATGGGCGTGTTCACCGACGCCTACGTCCCCCACCAGTACCGCGAGTGGCTGCTGACCTCGGTGGCCAACCTCCTCGACGACACCCTGTCCATCTCCTCCGCGGGGCTGCTCCGCGACGGGGCCATCGCCTGGGTCGAGGTCTCCGTCCCGGAGTCCATCACCACACCCGAGGGGGTGACCTTCCGGCCCAACCTGCTGGCCACCACCACCTTCGACGGCTCGCTGGCCACCACCTACAAGCGCACGGTCACCGACGTCGTCTGCGACAACACCCGCGAGGCGGCCCTGGGCGAGACCGGCCAGCAGATCAAGGTCCGCCACTCCCGACACAGCTCCCTCAAGCTGGCCTCGGCCCGCCAGGCCCTGGCCATGGTGCACACCACTGCCGAGGACTTCGCCGCCGAGGTCGCCGCGCTGTGCCGCATCCGCGTCGACCACCGCACCTTCGCCCGGTTCCTCGACGCTTGGGCCCCCACCGTCGACGGCACGGGCGACCGCCTCACCGGCAAGGCGCTCACGCTCGCCGTGCGCAAACGCGAGGCCATCACCCAGATGCACTCCCACGACTCCTGGGTCACCCCCTGGGCCGGCACTGCCCACGCGGTCCTGCAGGCGGTCAACACCTACGAGCATCACGCCCGGCCCGTGCGTGGCACCACCCGGCCCGAGCGCAACATGCTCCGCACCGTCACCGGCGACTTCGCGGCCACCGACCACCGGGCCTGGCACACCCTCCAGCAGGTCCTCGCCAGCGCCTGACCCCGCCCTTTCCCGAGCCCCGCCATCCCGGCGGGGCTCTTCTTGTCTCCCATCCCCCGGGCCCCGCCACACCGGCGGGGCCCGCCCATATTTTTGGAGGAGTTCCATGTTCGTGACCCGAACCGATCACCGGGCACGCACTCGCGCCCTCATCGAGCGCCGGCTCGGCTTCGTGCCCGAAGAGTCCGTCGTCCTCGCCGCCATCCACACCGACGGCCGCGACGGCATGGCCGCCCGCTTCGACCTCGACTCCCTCGCCGATCCCGCGCACCGCACCCGACTCATCGCCCTGCTCGCCGCGCCGCTGCGCACCGCCCGGCCCGACGCCGTGGCCGTCGCCTACTACACGCACGGCGGCATCCTCCCCCTCGCCGCCATCGACGCCGACATCACCGCCCTGCTTGGCGACCTGGGGCTGCTCCGGCACGCCACGATCCTGGTCGACACCCCGGTCACCGGCCCGCGCCGGGCCGACCTTGGCATCATCACCTCCGCGAGCACCGCACGGCGGCAGGCCGTCCACCGAGCCCTGGACGCCACTGCCGAGACGAGCCTGGACACCTACCGGGCGGCGGTGGCGTTCGCCGCCGCTGGCGTCACCGTGCCCGCGCCCCTGCTCGGCGCGGTCGCCGCGTGGTTCACCGACCCCGCCCACCGCGACGCCGCCGTCGCGCTCATCACCGGCGCGCCCGAGGCACACGCGCGCCGCCTCGAGGCCGGCGACCACGATGACGACCTCGCCGATGCCGTCATGGACCGGCTGTTCAACCCGCTCATCGCCGCCGTCCCTACCTCGGACGTGGCGGCGCACCGGGCGGTGCTCACCGAGGTCGTCGCCTGCTCGCCCCCGCGGCACCAGGTGGCCCCCCGAACGCTGCTGGCCCTCATCGCCTGGTGGTCGGGCCAGGGGGCGCTGGCCGCCCGCCACCTCGAGGAGGCCCGGACCATCGAGGCGACCGACCGCCTGGCCGTGCTGCTCCAGCAGGTCCTCGACGCCGGCTTGCCGCCGGGCTGGGTCAGCGCCGAGCCGAGCTAACCGCGCGCCGTGCGGCATTGCTGCGTCATTGTGGCGGCAATGCTCATTTGGCCTCTTTCTCGAGCCAATGTTGCCGCTGGTGTCTTTGTGACGCCGTTGTTGAGTCGCGCCCTTTGTCAGGCGGAGGCGTTCTTGCGGCGATCCGGCGGCTAAGCGGAGTACCGGGCAGCAATGCCGCCTCCCGTCAGATTCTCAAACATTCCGCAACAAACCGGCAAGGAAGCGCCGACCAAACCATGCCCACCCGTGTCCTGGCCCGCCCCCTCCTGAGGGCGGGCCATTTCCATGCAAGGAGGAAGACATGTCCTCGGTAGCCAAGCGGCCCAACGGGCGCTGGCGCGCCCGCTACCGCGACGCCGACGGCGTCGAGCACGCCCGCCACTTCCTCACCCGTGCTGCCGCCCGGCGCTGGCTCGACGAGACCACCGCCGACCGCCTCACCGGCCGCTACGTCCACCCCCGCGCCGGGCGGATCACGCTGGCCGACTACTACGCCCGGTTCGCCGCCCGACAGCTCTGGCAGCCGACCACCCGCCGCGCCGTGGACCATGCCCTGGCGACGTGCCCGCTCGGGGGCACGGAGCTGAGTCGGCTCACCCGCGCCGACGTCGAGAGCTGGGCGAAGGCGATGGCGGATGCCGGCCTGGCCGCCTCCACCGTGCGTGCGCGCGTGGCCGCGCTGCGGGCGGTGCTGGCCGGGGCGGTGCGCGACCGGCTCATCGTGGACAACCCGTGCGCCGGGGTCCGGCTCCCCCGCGTGGCCGCGCGGACGCGCGAAGCGGTCCTGCCGACGCCCGAGGACGTCGAGAGGCTGATTGCGGTGGCCGAGCGACGCCTGGCGGTGGCCATCGCCCTGGCCGCCCACGCGGGGCTGCGCCTGGGCGAGATCCGCGGCCTGCAGGTCGGCGACCTCGACCTCCTCGCGGGCCGCCTGACGGTGCGCCGGCAGGTCCGCGCCACCGCCGGCGGCGGCTGGGAGGCGACCGCACCGAAGTACGGCTCCGTCCGCACCATCACCCTGCCCGCCCACCTCACGGACCGCCTGCGCCGGGCCACCTCCTCACGGTCTCCCGGTGCGTGGGTCGTCGGTGGCCGCGACGGTCGGCCGGTTCACCCGACGACGCTCGCGCGGCGGTGGAGCGCCGCCAAGGCCGCCGCCGGCTTGCACCCGGGACTGCGGCTGCACGACCTGCGCCACTTCTACGCGAGCTTCCTCCTCGCCCAGGGCGTCGACGTGCTCCGCGTCCAGCGCGCCCTCGGCCACGCCCGGGCGTCGACGACGCTGGACGTGTACGGCCACGTGCTGGATCACCGCGGCCATGTGACGGACGAGCGCGACCCCGAAATGGTCCCGTCATTCGTCTCCGGAGACGCCACCGGGGGGCTTCAATGAGGCCCGTGCCGACCAAAACTGTGCGCCCGCTGCTGGCCCTGGGGCTGCTCCTCGCCGCCGCGGGCTGCGGCGCGCCCGCGGCCGAGCCCGACGCCACCCCTTCCCCCGACCGGCCCACCCCTACGGCCGCGGCGACGAGCGCGGTGGCAACCGACGAGCCGGTCGCCGGCGAGGGCCAGACCTGTGACGAGGTCCTCGCGGCGACGATCACCGGCTACGCCGCCGGCACCACCTCGATGGCCGAGGCCCTGACCGTGGTCAACGCCGACGCCCAGTCCGACTTCGCCGACCTCCTGCTCTTCATCGACGGCGAGATCGATGCCGGCACGACCCCCGCCAGCGAGGCCGCGACCCTGCTGGGCAACGCCGACTACGCCGCGTGGTGCATACCGACGGCCGAGGCGACGCCCACACCAGCAGCACCGGCAGCGGCACCGGCACCAAGCGCCGCCCCCGCCCCGGAGGTGGCGAGCGACCCGCGCGCTCCGGCCGCCCCGCCACCCCGGGCCAGCGCCCCCCCGGCCCCCCGCACCTCCGCCCCGACACCCGCGCTCGGGCCGGCACCGGCCCCCGCCCAGACAACCGAGGACAACTTCCACGAGGACCGGGCCGCCACCGTCACGGAATGGCTCGTCGAGGACGTTGCGTCGGCCGACGAACGATTCCACGACCGACCAGACATCATGGGCTGGGCACCCCTAGCGAACCTCGCTGACAACATGGACCGTCTCCACGACGCCGGCGTCCCACCGGGCCAGGACCCGGCCCACTACCTGGCCAGGCTGGCGACGCTCCAACAGTTCTACGACCGCGCCGCCGACGAGATCACCTACGACGTGCCCGCCGCCGCGGCCACCTACACGGTCGCCCGTGGGCACACCCAGGAGCTTCTCGACGCGCTCAACCCCGTCCTCGGCACCAGCCACGTCCTCCCACCCTGGAGCTTCCTATGACCATTCCCGCAGGAAATGACGCCGCCAACGTGAACCGCCGGGGCGACGACGGGAAGACGCGCCTTGGCGCGAAGGGCCGGCTCCGGAGGTTCGAGGCGGATCTGATGCGGCTTACCTCGCCCGACTTTCGCATGAGCCTCGAGGGCGAGCCGCCCGCGCTGCGCACGCCCACGCTGCCGCCGTCGTCTGCGCTGCCGCTGGCCCGTCCCAAGCCCGCGCCGTGCGCGACGCTCATCGTGGTCGGAGTCGTAGTCGCGCTCGTGGGGACGATCATCGGGTCCGTCGGCATCCAGACCTACTTCGACACGCTGCTCTACCTGGGTGAGCCCAGCGGCGCGGGGATCGTCGTCGGCGGCATCGTCAGCCTCATCGGCATGATCGTCACCCTCGTGGGGATCTACCGCGCCGCCGCCGCCCTGGACTACCTCGTCGACCGCAGTCTCTGAACCGGAGCGCTGCGTCCAGCAGCACAAAGGGTCCGCGGTGTTGCGGACCGTCGGCTCATCCTGCCCCGGTCCGAGCCGCTGACCTGGGCACGAGTTCTGTGTGGAGTTCGGGCACAACACAGCACACGCGCCTTACATACGCGCCATAGAGTCAGCACCCGCGGGGGCTGCCACCACGCCCGGTGGCGGCCCCCGCGCCTTCCCCTTTTTTGCGTTCCCGGCACGTCGCGGCCCGGCATGGCGGGCCGGACCTACTCCTTCCGCTCGGCGGCCCGTCGCAGATCGTGCCGCCAGACGATCCGGCCGGTGACCTGGCTGATGGCCAGAGCGGCGAGCCCGCAGACGAGCAGGCCGCACGCTGGTCGGCGGCGAGTTCGTGCTCTCGGACGAGTCGTGCTGTTCGCGGGCATCCTGGAAAGCCGAAAATCAGCCGCACGCTTGCCGATATTGTGATCGTCACCCGCAAGGCCGTCGGCTCTTCCCAGCGGTGGCTACACCTCACCAAGGAGGACTGCGGGGCTGTGGGTAGTGCGTTGATGAAGTTCGTCTGGGCGCACAAGGTGCTCGCCGGTGCCCTTGTCATGGTCGCCGGTTCCGGGCTGGCCGTCGCCATCGGATCGGCCGTCGCAGCTGCCGACACCACTGCGGTGATCACCGCCGTCGTCGACGGCGACACCATCGACGTGGACTACGGTCGCCGCGAGGCTCGTGTGCGTCTGCTCAACGTCGACACACCGGAGACCGTCGACCCGGACGAGGCGGTGCAGTGCCTGGGCCCGGAGGCCACACAGTTCCTCCGGGCGATGCTCCCGGTCGGCACCGAGGTCACGTTGGAGTATGACGTCGAGCGCCTCGACAGGTACGGCCGGGAGCTCGCCGGCGTCTTCAAGGACGGCAGCCTCGTCAACGCCGAGATCGCTCGGCAAGGGCTGGGCGTCGCCGTCGTCTACGAACCGAACGACCGCTTCTATCCGGACGTGCTCGCCGCACAGGATGAGGCCGTCGCAGCGGCGAGCGGCCTGTACTCGCCCGCCATCGGCTGCACGATCCCGGCCAAGGTCGAGGCGTACGAGGACGGAGCCGAGGAGGTAGCCGACAAGGCGGCCATCGCCGAGGGGCGCTCCGTCGACGAGCTGCTGGGGTACGGGGATTTGCAACGCGCCACCATGGCCGCCGGTAGGGATCTCGAACGCATCCTCGCCTCGGACGGCGGCTCCTTCCCGATGCTCATCTTTGCTGCGAGGAACGGCGCGCCGGGCTACGGCCATGCGGAGGTGGTGCGGCGGGTGGAGGTGGCGCGCGAGCGCGTTGCCACGTCCACCGTGACCATCTCAGAGGCTCTCCAAGCCGAAAGGGCGCGCCTAGCCGAGGAAGCACGCAAGGCGGAGGCCCGGCGCGTGGCCGCGGAGGCCGAGGCCCAGCGCGTGGCCGCGGAGGCGGAGGCTCGGCGCGTGGCCGAGGAAGCCGAGCGGGAGCGCCTTCGCCGCCAGGCCGCGGACCGAGCCGGGTCATCGTCGTCTAGCTCCGGCAGCTCGGGCAGCAGCGGGCGAAGCGGCTCCGGAGGGGGCGACAGCTACACCGGGTGCCGGGCATACGAGCCGGGCGGCAAGACCTACAAACCCATCCCCTGCCCGTAACAGACGGCGGCCCAGACATCGCCTGGGCAGAACTCCCAACTGGGGCCGGCCGTCATGTCGGGCGTCGCCGTAGTAGCAGCACACCCTCGGCCACCCAAGGCACGACCACCCTCGACGTCTACGGCCACTCGTCGCGCACCCAACCCACGCCTGCCCACGGTCGTCGAAGGGACTGTCCGGCCCGCCGTCACGGGCCCCGGCGGATGGGCGTAACCGGGCCAGCGCCGCCGTGCGTGGTGCACAGTAGGCGCGACGGGGGTGGTGACGATGCCGCAGAAGCGTGACTGGTTCTGGGACATCTGGGGCATGGGGCTGTACTGGCTCCTGATCGGCCTGGAGCGAACCGTCCTGGGTGACCGCTACGCGGACACCTACTTCACCTTCCTGCTCGTCTGCATGCTGGTCACCGTCGCGCTCGTGCACGTCGCCAACGCCATCGTCGACGGGCGCGTCCTCGCCCGGCGGACCCGGTACCGGACCCGGGACGCAGCGACGGCTCCTAACGAGCCGCACGGGACGACGCCCCCTCCCCCGGGCCACCCGTAGCACGACCACGACAACCACTCACTCGCCACACCACCCACAGGGCCGCTGCCACAACCGTGGCAGCGGCCCCCGCTCACCCATTTTTTTGTGCGTCGGCGGCGAGAAGCACCCGGCCTCGCCGGCGCGAGAACGACACCGTCGCAGACCGCGGCTGGCTAAGCCCTCGGCCCGGCCCTGAGGCCTGTAATGACGGGAGGACTACTCGACGCACGCGCACCACGAGCAAGGCGGCTTCTTCGCGCCGTCAGCCGGCCTCCACCGTGGCCACTCCCGTCGTCGAGGAGACCTCCTGCAGCGCACTGAGCGTCTCTGCTGCGCCGTCGTGGAGGAACCCGCACGCGGTCACCGGCCACTGCGGTCGCACGGCCCGCCCGCCGGCGTCCACGAGGTAGATCTCAGGCTTCGTCTCCATGATCGCGGGGCAGGCGAGCCCGTCGGGGATGAGCTCGGACGGGCGCGACAGCGCCTCGAGCAGCGGCTCGAGGTCGCCGGTCAACGTGACCTCCTCGACCGTGACGGACAACCACGTACCCGCGTCCGTGCCACCGCCGGGGACGGCCGGCTCTGCCTGGGAGGGGTCGTAACCACTGGCAAGAGGCCTCGGCTCGGGCGTCTCTGGCTCGGCCAGGGGCTCACCGACGTCCAGCCGGCAGGCCACCACCGTCACGGGTTCGAACTCGCGCGGCACCGCGCCAGCCTCGGGAGCGACCCTGCCGGTACGGACGGGCACGCCGCCCATCAGCCCGGACAGCACCTCGTCGGCCAGGCAATCCGGCCCGGCCACGGCGACCTCCGCAGCCGCCGGCGGTTCGGGTGCAACGGCGGTCCCCCACAGGCGGCGAGCGGCACCGCGACAGCGGCCACGGCGCACGCCGCCGGAACCCGCCGTGCGCGCGCTCCCGCTCCCCGCACCAAGACTCCCTCCGTACGAAACAGCCCGCCTCATTGTGCCCACCACAGGCACGAGCGGGACCACGTCGAGCGGTCCGCACGCCCGCGGACCGCGGCGCTCCCAGCCCCGCCAACACGCCGCTGACCAGGGACCACGCGGCACCGTGTGTTCGGACTAAACACACGACCACAGCTCCTGGCGCGGGCTTGCCGCAGGTGCCACCTCAGCCGCCAGCAAGACCTGGGCCTGTCCGTGCCGTGACTACTCTCTGCTTTCATGACATCGTCAAGGTTCCAGAAAGCTGACCGACGGCTTCTCGCCCGTGCGCTGGCAGAGTTCCTCTCCCATGGAGGACTGACGTTTACGAGGCCGGTCTCGGCATGCAAAAGACCGCCGGGAACAAGGACGCCCGAGCGGCGGCGATCATCAGGCACCTGTTCGAGGGACAAGAGGACACGGACGAGGCGGTCTTGGATCTCCTCAATCATCTCTTCGTGGAGGACTCCGCCGCCGACTTACGTATGGAGCACGAGGAGTACCGCCGACTGGACGAGAAGGTCCTGCAGCCACGCGGTATTCGCCTCTCGCAAGACGGCTACTCATACGCCGACACCCCTGCTGGGCAGACAGCGTCCAGCACAACACGCCGGCCGGCATGGCCTCCTGCGGCATCGCCCGGAGACCCCACGACCACCGGCCGGGGCGCTACAAGCATGCAGGGCGGGCTGGTGGGATCCCAGCCGCGCCCGGGGCAGAGCGTCTTTGTCGTCCACGGCCGAGACATGCGCCCCGTGGGCGTGCTGCGGCAGTTCCTGTTTTTCATCGGGTTGCGCATGATGAGCTGGTCAGAAGCCGTAAGTCTCACCGGCAATCCGCAGCCGCACACCTACGACATCGTGAAAACGGGAATCGACGCAGCTGCGGCCGTCATTGTGATTTTCTCCCCGGATGACGAAGCGCGGATCAATCCCGCCCTGGCGGAGGCCGGGGACCCTGACCTTCATGCGCAGGGCCAAGCTCGACAGAATGTGATCCTGGAAGCGGGCATGGCATTTGCGTCCGCCCCGGCGAAGACCATCTTCGTCAAGTCGGCACCGACGCGCGAGATTTCAGACATTCACGGCTTCAACTGGGTCAAGCTCGACGGACGGTGGGACAGCCGACAGGATCTCGTGAATCGGCTCGAGAACGCGGGTGCACCCGTGAGGGTGTCCCACGCTAACCTCGCCGATCCGCTGGCGGGGCCTTTCATGGTCGAGCACCAAGTCGAGCCGGTGACTTCTCCGGCGGCGCGCCCATTGTCAGTCGAACTCTGAGCCTCAAGCGGCCACCATCCCGAGAGAGGTATTCGAGGACACGCTCTCACCGCACGCGAAGGTCCGCGCGGATCTGGTCGAGGTAACCGTCGAAAGCCGCCTTGGCCGCGTCCTGCTTTTCCTTTGCCTGCTTCGTGCTGGCGTTCCAGTACTCAACCAGCGCCCCACGAGCCTTCTCGGCGGCCTTTACCGCCTTCTTGGACCCAAACAATTCCATGTCCGACGTCAGGTCGAAGAGCGGCGACAGGTAGTCCTCGTCCGGGTCGGGCCCCTGGTAATAGCCGTCGAAGTGATGAGTCCACAGGCCTTCGTAACGCGACCGCCATTCGACCAGGTAACGCTGATAGATGCCCATGCGTTGCTCATTCAGCCACTGCTGGTGGCGTTGCCGCTCACTCAGGGAGCGGGCGACGATCTGCGCGAGTCCACCCAAAACGCCACCCACGATCACGCCCAGCAAGGCCCATTGCTCCGCCGCCATAGACCTACTCTCTCGTTCGCCAGAAGCTCGCAGACGAGATTATCGGACCGACATGGAGGCAACTCCTCCGGGCACCGGCTTGCCGCGGATCGGCTAAACGAAGGCGTTGACCGGCGCGACACGGGGCTCCCCCAGCCGAACAACCTCGGCGGAGATGGAAGTCGGACCTGTCGTGCAGGCGGGGACGGAGGCTGAACGTGGTGGACAGCCGCAGCCTCTCGAGGTCGACCGACCACATCGCGCGCGGCAGCCTGTCCGGCATGCGGGCGTGCGCGCAGGGCGTCCAGCACGGCGACCCACACGTGCCCGAGCATGCCGCCGCCCGCAAAGTAGTCCTCGTGCTCGAGCAGGAAGGCCCAGCAGAGCGACAGGTCCACCCCGCACCGCTCCGGCACGCGCCCGCCGCGCCGGTACTGCTCACGGGCCGGGCCGACCACGGCCTGGAGTGCCGGGGGTTCGCGGCCAGCCGCTCGTAGCCGTTGTACGCAGCGCTCAGGACGTCACCGCTTCAATGGGGACGTGCGTCCAGGCCCACGTCGCCATCAGTTTCCACACCGCCACCCTTGGCGGGCGCAACTCCCGAGCCACTTATCCGTGGCAGGCAACTCTGCTACTTCTCGAAGAGATGGTTTTGGGCACAGCGGCCCTCGGTGTTGTCAATGAGCGTTTCGCCTGCCGCGTTCTTCTCCACGATTCTTGACCAGTGCACCGTTACCGTCTCGCCGCAGGCGGGACAGAACTCGGTCGACTTCGACTTCTGCGTAGGCATCTGCCGACTGTAGGCCATCTCGGCGCTACCTGGTGCCCCCTGCGTGCTGCGGCTGAGGCACGTTCCTGGAGGAATGCCGGCCGGCAACTCCCGGTCGACGCCCGACGTCACAAGTGAGATGGGCACGGACTCTCGGAGGAGGACGGCGACCCAGATGAGACCGTCGTCCGCATGCCAGCCGCGGGGTGCTGGTGCGAGTCCAGGGCCGCTGACGCGGCTGCGCGGCCCTGGACCCAGCGGAGCGACAGACCCGACAGATTCGTTGCGGCAGCGCCAGCATGCCGCTGTCGGTTCCTGGCGGGCTGTCGCTTCCATGTGACAGTCAGGTAGAAGCGACAGGCTCGGGAAGGCGCGGTGCGAACGATTCTGTCGCTTCTGCCGCTTGTGACGCTGCTGCGGTCAGGTATCGCTCGAAGACGTCGGCGAACACCGACAGCCTGTAGCCGCGTGCGTTCCCCGAGCTGTCGCGCCCGGGTGTGACCCCGTACGGCTTGAGGAGATCGGCGAGCCGTCGACCGCTCAGCCCCTCCTCCCCCCAGCGGGAGTCCTCCAGCTCTCGGAGGCGCTCGAGCAGCGCGCTGGTCTGGATGAACTCACGTGCCGTCCCCTCAAGGACGATCTGGATGTCACGGAGCAGCTCGGCTCCCAGGGAGTGGTCGCCGTCGGCGTCGGCGGCCTGGGCCACGAGGGCCACGGCCGCCTGCCGGGCCCGAGACGGCCAGGACCCTCCCGCGGTGTCCGCAACCGCGAGCAGCGGCTCCCACAGGTCGGCGGCCCGATCCTCGAGCGGAGATTCCGGTTCGAGGTCTCGCAGGACCGCCAGGTGAGCGCCGGCCCACAGGGCCAGCTCGTCGCGCAGCTGGTGGAGCTCGGGCGCGTGCCGCCCGGCTCGGAACGGTGCCACCACCTCGGAGGGCTTGCGACGACGCAGCCGAATGTTGACGGCCCGGTCGACGATGGTGTCGGGCAGCGTGCCGATGGCTGCCATCACCACGGGGGCGAAGGTGGCGAACTCCGTCGGGACGTGGTTGGGCCCCACGGTCCGCAGGACGGGCGTGCCGCGCTGGAAGCCCGCATTGATCAGACCCCGAAGGTCCTCGTTCATCTCCGCCTTGATCTTGGTCCCGAAGATGGTGTCCGCCTCGTCGAAGATCAGCGTGCGCGGTTTGTCGGGGTCGATGCTGCGGAAGATGGCCGGGACCGTGGCGTTGGCCGCGACCAGCGGTGCCCGAGACAGTGCGCCGAGCACCTCCAGCGTCCTGGACTTGCCCGAACGCTTCTCGGCCGAGGTCAGCAGCAGTCGCGGCGCGAAGTCGAAGGCGTGCGCGGCGTGCGTGTACAGGGCGTACAGGCTCAGCGCGGTCAGGGCGTGGTCGCTGCTCTGGACGGTGTACCTGGCGAAGACCGAACGCACACGGTTGAGAAGCTCTGCACCCGCTCGGGGCCCCGGCAGGAGCGGGACCTGGGGCGCGCTCATGCCCGCATTCCGATCCTGCGGCGGGCGGAGTCCACGGCGCGGCGCGCCTCGCTGTCGGGCAGCCCGACGACGACCGCGGCATCACGCAGGTCGTCGAAGGTGCGCTCGTCCGCACCGAGCTCGGCCGCGCGGCATGCCGCCCAGAAGAGGCGCTGGTTTCGCTCACCGGGCTCAGGGGCGGCCACGAACCTGGCAAGAGCCCCCCAGGACGCCGACCGGGAGGCCGGCGTATGGGTGGGCGCATGGGGCTGCGCCCGCAGGACAGCGAGGGCCTGCGCCGGCAGCGGCTGGGGCGGAAGGTAGCTCCATGCATAGGGCCGCTGCGTGGCCGGGTGCCGCGAGGGCGGGACGATGCAGTAGCCGTTGACCTTCAGGTCTACCCCAGCCGGGAGGCGGGTCGACGTCACGAGCGCGGTGGGTCGAAGGAAGTACAGGTGCACGCCGCCGTCGCCACGCCCGCTCGTGACCATCTGGGTGGGCGGCAGCGGGCCGGTGACCGCCTCGAGATTCGGTCGAGAGCCGCCGTTGCGCGGGTCGATGTCGAGCACGAGCAGCGACCGGGGCACGGCCGCGCCGATCATCGCTGTGGGGTGCCGCGTCCACCAGCCGCAGATGCGGTGAGTGTCTGTGGTCGCGTCGAGGTGCCCGTGGGGAGTCATCGGGGCCTTGGCTCGGTCTCCCCCGGGCCAGCACGGGAAGACCTCCCAGCCGGCAGCGGCGAGGTCGAGGGCCGCACTGAGCATGCCCGGGCTGTGCGCAGAGTCCGTCATGCCCGCTCCTCCCCCACACCGGCGTGGGCGAAGAGGTCCCGCCACTCCTGCTCGTCCAGCTCCAGCTCGGGGCAGAGGCACGTCTGCCAGGCGGCCGGCACACACGCCGCGGCGGCCGAGGGGGCGAGCAGCCCCTCCAGGAAGAGCATGTAGACCAGGGCCGGGTACCAGCCGACCCCGACGCGGAGGGCCGCCCGGCCGATCTGCTCTGCGGTGGGGTCGGTAGGCATACCGGCGAAGTACTCGACGACCTGCTCCACAGTGAACACGAGCGGAAGGTCAGGGACGTCCGTTGCCGGAACGCCGGGACGGTGCGACATACTGAGCATGCGTGGTTCTCCTTGCTGATGGCTGGGGGTGCTGCTGCTGGATGCCCTCAGTGACACACGGAGCCGCCACTCCGTCACTGAGGGCGTTCGCCTTGTGGGCCGGCGGTGCCCTGAGCTCTCGCACGGCGATCAGCCGATGCCGTGCCCGTGCGCGGCGTCGTAGTTGTCGTGAACCCAGCGGTCCAGGTCCTCACGGGCGTAGACCACTCGGCGGCCGAGCTTGAAGCTGCGCGGGCCCACGCCCAGATGCCGCCAGTACCGGAGCGTGCTCTCGGACGCGCGGAGCATCTCCGCGGCCTCCTTCAGCGTCAGGATCGTTCTGTTCATCGTTTCAGCCTCTCATCGGTTGAAGTTACGGACGGAGCATGACAGATGCCGCTAGTCGTTTCAACCTCTCATCGGTTAACGTCTCCCCTCGTGACCACACCACACGAGGGCAGGCTCCAGCTCAGCCGGAATGTCGACCGCCGGCACTGGCTGATCTACGACATCGACGAGAGATTCGCGGAGCGGGTCCGCAGCAGCCGCATCCGCGCCGGCCGCTCCCAGGAGGAGATCGTCGATGCCATCAACGAGACGTTCCGGCTCGGCTGGCACCAGACGACGCTGGCCAAGATCGAGAACAAGCAGCGCAAGGTGAAGCTCAAGGAGGCCTACGCGCTGGCAGACACCATTGGCGTGCGCCTGGAAGAACTCATCGGGGAGGCAGATCTTGAGCATCCAGAAGCGCCCTGACGGCAAGTACAGGGTGCGCTACCGGGACGAGGCGGGGAAGGAGCGCGCCCGGCACTTCAAGCGCAAGGTGGACGCCAAGCGGTTCGAGGACGAAGTCACCGCGTCGAAGCTGACCGGGCAGTACGTCGACCCCACCGCCGGGAAGCTGACGTTCCGGCAGTTCTACGAGGACTGGAAGACCCGGCAGATCTGGGCCCCGCGAACCATCTCCCACATGGACACCGCGGTTCGGTGTGTGACCTTCGCCGACATCCCCTTACGAGGCATCCGGACGGCGCACGTCGAGATGTGGGTGAAGAGACTCCAGGACGCCGGCCTTGCGCCCACGACCATCGCCTCGCGCTTCACCGCCGTCCGGACCATCTTCCGCGCCGCCGTGACCGACCGCCGCATCCCCGCGGACCCCACCGCCTCCGTGAAGACACCGCGCAAGCCGCGCCGGGACAACCGCTTGGAACTTCCCCGGGCGGAACAGGTCGGCGCTCTGCTTCGGGCCACCGAACCCCGGATGCGCGCGTACATCGCGCTGTGCGCCTTCGCCGGGCTTCGCCTCGGCGAGGCCTCGGCCGTCAAGCTCGACGACATCGACTTCCTGCACCGCACTCTCCACGTCGAGCGTCAGATCCAGGACGCCCCCGGCAAGGGGGCGCAGATTCAGGACCCCAAGTACGGCTCCAAGCGCGCCGTCTACCTGCCCGAGGGCCTTTTGCAGATCCTGGCGGCCCACGTCGAGCAGCACGGAACCGCCCCAGACGGATGGCTGTTCTCCACGGTCGCAGGCAAGCCACTCCCCCCGTCGACTGTCGACTCGTGGTGGCGGCGCACCACCACGGCCGCGAGCATCACTGGCGTGCATCTGCATGGCCTTCGGCACTTCTTCGCCTCCGGCCTCATCGCAAAGGGCTGTGACGTCGTCACCGTTCAGCGCGCGCTGGGCCACGCCAGACCGTCGATGACCCTGGACACATACAGCCATCTATGGCCCTCGGCCGAGGATCGGACGCGCAAGGCGGTGGCCGCGATGCTTGCGGAGACGCTTCAGTTCCAGACGACGGATGCCGCAGTGGAGGCCGGCGCTGACGGCTGAGCGCCGGGGGCATCCTGGCGGCTGAAAGTCGCCGCGCGGCAGACCTCATACTCGGGTCGCGGGTCGCAGCCTCGCCGTCTCACATACCCGGCCGGTGCTCGAAGCGCGGGCGGTGAGTGAGATGCTGGACCGCACTGTCCATGAAAGTCGTAACCCCGGCGGCATGATGCGCGAGGCATCAGGGGCTACCGGGGTCTTCGGGAGTAACACTAATTGCGAAGGGTCCCGATGTCCAACGAAGGTCCACTCAACGTCCAAGACCTCCTCGTCGTGGAGGAGCACCTCTCCCCCGAGCGTCTGGGACCGTACATGGACCGATGCGGCCATGACATCACCGCGGCACTCGGCCTGTACAGGTGGAACTCCACCGTCTCGGCCGCCTTCTCGATCTGTCTTGGACACGTCGAGGTGCTGCTCCGAAATGCGGCGCATCGAGAACTTAGCAGGCTCGTACCCTCGACCGAGCGGTGGTACGTAACCCTGGCTTCCACGCTGGACACCAAGGCCCGCGAGGACATCGCCAAGGCCCAAGAGCGAGCGACCAGGGGCGGCCGCCCCGAGACGCCCGGCAAGGTTGTGGCCGAGCTCAACTTCGGCTTCTGGCGGTACCTCCTCACTCCCAAGTACCACCCCACGCTCTGGGTTCCCGGCCTGCGCCGCTGCATGCCCCACGCCAATGCCAAACTTAAAGAGATCAGCACCACCGTCGGGCGGGTCTACGCCCTGCGGAACCGGATCGCCCACCATGAGCCGATCCACCACCAACACCTGGCTCGCCTCCACGACGACGCTCGGAAGATCGCCGGGTGGATCGCCCCCGTCCCGGCCACGTGGATCGAGCGCTACTGCCTCGTGGACCGGATCATCGCCCAGAAGCCTGGTTCGGCTGCGGACTCACCGCGGACCTCCACGCCCGCGCAGGTCGCTGACCTGCAGTGAAACCCCTTCCGGCTCGTTGATCCAGATCTCCTCGATCTCCGGGTCGTCGAGGTAGCGCTGCAGCGGACCCAGCCCGGCGACCGCGTCGACCACCGACTTCGCAGCCAGCTCCGGGTCCGGCAGCGGCGGCACCAGGCCCGCCAGGGACCGGTCGTCGTAGTCCGCGAGCGCGTCGGCGACCAGCGCCCGCACGCCGTCGACGTCCCGGGCGGGGTCCAGGCCACGCCGCCGGACCAGCTCACGCACCTCGGACTCGAGCAGCAGGGCACCGTCGTCCATCGACCACCACCCCTCCCCCAGGAGAACGGCGCGACACGTAGGCCAGAACCTATTGGACGATCCGCCCCCGCGGGTCGGATTGGCGACGCCTGTGGAGGAACGCCTGCGCGGGGAAGCTGCATCCGGGCCGCCGGTGCCGAACGAATGGCAGGCATGAGCGTGGAGAGGTGCGCGGGCCGCTCCGACGGGGCGGACGCCCGGGCTCGCCCAGACCGGGACGGCACCTTGCCGCAGACGCGGCCGGCCTGTCAGCCATGCAGCTGCGCCTGCTGGCGCGCCGTCCCGGTGCCGATCTTCAACCCCTCGGCGGTGTTGTTCAGGTTCAAACCAGTAGGACCCTCGCGCGTCCTGGCCGACGTAGTTCGCCTTGAGCGCTGTCGTCGAGACAGAGGGTTCGTGTGGCGAGGCAGTAGTTTCGAGTCCACCTCTGGTTCACCACGCGAAACCGCTGGCTCACCACCCAAGCCCGCTGGCTCACCATGTCCGGACAATCGGCGCGTGCTGGGGGCCGTCGCCCGGAGACCGTCGTGCCCGCCGCCGGTCACGACGTGGGAACGTCCGGATAACGTCGGGACGCTAGATTCCGCTCCGCCGATCGGATCGAGAGGTACCAGATGCCGCGCGACGACCCGTCGGTCACCACCGTCCGCCTCGTAGCCCGGCTCCCCCACGGTGACAGAGCCAGCGACGGGCGGATGCGGGCGGCGGCGACGGCAGCCCTCGGCGAGACGGACGACGCCGGCCGGCCGTGGCGGGTCGAGCCGCTCTTCCCCGACGGCGCGCAGGGGCGGCTCGCGGACTACTGGGTGGTGTCCGGCGCGGCGCCCTCCATCGTCGCCTACGACGCCTCCCGCACCGCCTACGACCTCGCCGCCCGGCTCGCGGCCGTGACCGGCGACGTGGTGGAGCCGGACCTGCCCTCGAGCGCCTACGGCGTCGAGCCGCCGCCGGTCGCCCCTGAACTGGGCGCGGACGGCACGCCGTCCGCGCTTGCCGGGCCCGGTTGCTCCGGCACCCACCTGCCGGAGTCGGACCCGCGCACCTGGGCGCTCGACGCGGTCGGGGCGCGCGCCGCGTGGGCCGTGGCGCCGCCCGCCGACGGCCGCAGCAAGGGCGAGGGCGCGGTGGTGGCCTCCATCGATACCGGCTACACCGACCACCCCGAGGTCGCGGGCATGTTCGACCTCACCCGCGACTGGGACGCGCTGACCGGCGACGACGACGCCCGGGACCCGCTCGAGCGGCCCTGGTACATGCCCTTCAACACCCCCGGCCACGGCACCCACACCGCCAGCGTGATCGCCAGCCGCGAGGCGCGGACGATCGTCGGGGTCGCCCCGGGCTGCACCGTCGTGCCGATCCGGGCGGTCAAGAGCGTGGTGCAGGTCTTCGACAGCGACGTCGCCCGTGCGGTCGAGGTGGCGCGCCAGCGGGGCGCCCACGTCATCACCATGTCGCTGGGCGGGCGGGGGTTCATCGGGCTCCAGGACGCGATCCGCGCGGCCGTGGCGGACGGCATCATCGTGATGGCCGCCGCGGGCAACAAGGTCGGCGTGGTGGTCGCGCCCGCCTCCTACCCGGAGTGCCTCGCCGTCGCAGCCACGAACGCCCAGGGCCGGCCCTGGGTCGAATCCTCGCGCGGGTCCATGGTGGACCTGGCCGCGCCGGGCGAGAGCGTGTGGGCGGCGTCCGTGGACAGCACCACCAACCCGCCGACCTTCCGCGAGTGCCGCGGCCACGGCACCTCCTTCGCGGTGGCCTGCCTCGCGGGCGTGGCCGCGCTGTGGGTCGCCCACCACGGGCACGAGACGATCGTCGCGCGATACGGCCGCGGCAACGTGCAGGCCGCCTTCCTCACGCTGCTCCGCTCGCACGGCCACTACGTGCCGCCCGGGTGGGACGCGGCGAGCCTCGGCGTCGGGATCGTCGACGCCCACGGGCTGCTCGCCGCCGGCCTGCCGGAGCTCGGCGACCTGGACGCCGTCACCGCCCGGGCCGCGGCGGACGGCGCCGTCGGCCGGCTGCAGAGCGTGCTCGCCGACGAGGGCCGGGACCAGGTGCGGGCCCAGGTGGCGACCCTCATGGGCGTCGCCGACCCGGACATCGAGGGGCTCCCCCAGACGGCGGTGAGCGAGCTCGTCTACCGGATCGGCGAGGACGACGAGCTGCGCGCGACGCTCCGGGCCGGGACGGAGCCCGAGGCCGGTCTGCTCGGCCCGCGGCCCGACGGACGCACGCTGCTTGCGCGGACCTGCTCCCGGGCGTTGCGCGAGTGGGGCCGCTGATCCGGACACCATGCGCAGCCGGACCGAGCCGTAGGGAGGCGTCGCGCGAGTTGCCGCGGTGAACCGCCCCTGTCGCGCGCCGCGAGACGGGACCATGGGTGCCACAGCCGCCGGCGAGGCGGGTGGGAGGGCAAGGGGGCGCAGTGAGCAACGCGATCATCAAGCAGACGGGCGCCGGCGCGGTCGTCGCCGACAACATCTGGGAGCTGCGCCTCGGCGCCGGGCCGTTCCTCCTCGGCCTCGTCGCCGGCGCCGCCGGCGCGATGCTCGCCGCCCGCATGAGCGGCCGGACCGTGCGCGCGAAACCGCCGACGCCCACCGGCTGGCCGGTGAACTTCGCCCACCGGGGCGGGCGCAAGGTGGTGCCGGAGAACACCGTCGAGGGCTTCCGGGAGGCGATGAGGTGCGGCGAGATCGTGGTCGAGCTCGACGTCCAGCTCTCCGCCGACGGCGCCGTCGTCGTGATCCACGACGACCGGGTGGACCGCACCACCGACGGCACCGGTCTCGTCGCCGCGAAGACCCTCGCCGAGCTGCAGGCGCTGGACGCGGGCTACCGCTTCACGCCCGACGACGGCGCCACCTTCCCGTGGCGCGGGCGCGGCGTGCGGATCCCGACCCTCGAGGAGATCTACCGCGAGTTCCCCGACCGGCCCGTCAACATCGAGCTCAAGGGGCAGCGCCCCGGCGTGGAGCAGGCCGCGTGGCGCGTCATCGAGGCCGCGGGCGCGCAGGACCGCACCCTCGTGGTCGCCAGCAGCGGCGCCCTGATCAAGCGGTTCCGGCAGGTGTCCGGCAACGCGGTGGCCACGGCGTCCTCCCGGGGGGAGCTCGTCGCCTTCCGGGCGCTCAGCATGGTGCGGCTGGGCCGCGTCTACGACACGCCCTTCCAGGCGGTGCAGCCGCCGGACACCTACAAGGGCCTACCGATCACCACGCAGGGCCTCGTGCGCGCCGCCCACGACAGCGGCCTCCGCATCGACGTGTGGACCGTGGACGAGGTGCCCGACATGCGCCGCCTGCTGCGCTGGGGCGTCGACGGCATCATGACCGACCGGCCGGACGTCCTCGCCAGGGTGCTCGGCGAGAGCTGACGCGGGCTGCCCCGACCCCGGCACACGCCGCCCGCGCCGACCCGGGGCACCCGGTGGCTGCCGCGGCCGCTGGGCCGGGCCGGCTTCGCCGGGCCCGCTCGCGGGAGCTAGCGTCGCGGCTCGGGCGTCGGGTCCTTGACCTGCGGCTTGTCGAGGCCGAGCGCCTTGCGGGCGCGGGCGAACGAGGCGGGGTAGCCGGAGTCGGAGGGTGTTGCCACGCCTCGATCCTCGTCGCCGGCCGCGGCGGGATCCTGGGACCTTCGACCGCGCCGCGCAGTGATGCCTGCCACGTATCGGTGTGTGACTGAGGCGGGCGGGGGCTGCGCCGTCGCCCGCGCCCCCGGTCCCTCACAGCCACCTGTGCTTCTTGAACACCACGAACAGCCCCACGCCCATGGCCAGCATGAGGAGCAGCGCCATCGGGTACCCGAGGGTCCAGTGGAGCTCCGGCATGTGCTCGAAGTTCATCCCGTACACGGTCCCCACCAGCGTGGGGGCGAACAGGATCGCCGCCCACGAGGAGATCCGCTTGACCTGCTCGTTCTGCTCGTAGCCCGCCTCGCTCAGGCGGCGCATCTCCTCGTTCTGCTGCTGCGTGACCAGCGTGGCGTTCACGGACAGCGCGTTCTGGAGCAGCAGCCGAAAGGCGTCGGCGCGCTCCACCACCCGCAGCGCGTGGTCTCGCACGTCCCGCAGCGAGTGACGCAGCTCGACGTCGAGCTGCTCGCCGTTGAGGCCGCGCTCGAGGTCCTCGACCATCCCGACCAGGGGATGCGTGGCGCGCTGGAACTCGATCACCTCGCGGGAGAGCTCGTAGATGCGCCGCGACACCGACGGGTCGCCGCTGAAGAGCTGGTCCTCGATCTCGTCGATGTCGTTCTCCAGGCCGGCGACCACCGGCGCGAACTCGTCGACGACCTCGTCGAAGATCGCGTACAGCACGGCCGGCGGCCCGAGCCGCAGAAACTCCGGCCGGGTCTCGAGCCGCCGCCGCACCGCGGCGAGGTTCGGCGACTCCGCGTGGCGGACGGTGACGACGAAGCCGCGGCCCGCGAAGACGTGCAGCTCGCCGAACTCGACCTTCTCCGTGCTGTCGATGTACCGGGCGGGGCGCAGCACGGTGAAGATCGTGTCCCCGTACCGCTCCAGCTTCGCGCGCTGGTGCGCCTTGGTGGTGTCCTCCACCGCCAGCGGGTGCAGGTGGAACTCGTCCGCCAGCTGGAACAGCTCGTCCTCGCTGGGCCGGTAGAGCCCGATCCACGCCATCCCCCCGCGCGCCTCCAGCTCCGCGAAGGTCTCCCCCAGGGTCGCGGGCTGCGCCGTGCGCCTCCCGTTCATGTAGACGGCGTTGTCGACCAGTACCACTGTCCTGCCTCTCGTAGACGGTTCCTTCAAGCCACTTCACCACCTCGCGCCGCCGGCCGCCCGCCCGCGGCACGGGACGGGGTTTCGCAGATGCGGACGCTGGGCTACAGTCGCGGCATGTCCCCGGTGATCCAGCTGTGTTGTTGAGCGTCCCCGCTCCGACCCTGTCACCGTTCGACCATCCCGCACGTCGCTAGCGCGCGTGCTCCCGTGAGGACACCTAGATGAAGTACGCAGAGACCGTCGTCGATCTCGTCGGCAACACCCCGCTCGTCAAGCTCCAGCACGTCACGGCTGACGTGCGGGCCACGGTGCTCGTCAAGCTCGAGTACCTCAACCCGGGCGGCTCCAGCAAGGACCGCATCGCCCGGCGCATCATCGAGGCCGCCGAGGCCGAGGGGAAGCTGCGGCCGGGCGGCACCATCGTCGAGCCGACGTCCGGCAACACCGGCGTCGGCCTGGCGCTCGTCGCGCAGCAGCGCGGGTACCGCTGCATCTTCGTCGTGCCCGACAAGGTCGGCGAGGACAAGCGCAACGTGCTGCGCGCCTACGGCGCCGAGGTCGTCGTCACGCCGACGTCGGTGGCCCCGGACAGCCCCGAGTCGTACTACAGCGTCTCCGACCGGCTCGCCGCCGAGATCCCCGGCGCGTTCAAGCCCGACCAGTACTCCAACCCCAACGGCCCGCGCAGCCACTACGAGACCACCGGCCCGGAGATCTGGCGCGACACCGACGGCCGCATCACCCACTTCGTGGCCGGCGTCGGCACGGGCGGGACGATCACCGGCACCGGCCGGTACCTGCGGGAGGTCTCCGGCGACGCCGTGCGGATCATCGGCGCCGACCCGGAGGGCTCGGTGTACTCCGGCGGCACCGGCCGGCCGTACCTCGTGGAGGGCGTGGGCGAGGACTTCTGGCCCGGCGCGTACGACCCCAGCGTCGTCGACGAGGTCATCGCCGTCTCCGACGCCGACTCCTTCGCCATGACCCGCCGCCTGGCCCAGGAGGAGGCCATCCTCGTGGGCGGGTCGAGCGGCATGGCGGTGGTCGCCGCGCTGCGGGCGGCGAAGGACCTCACGGAGGACGACGTCGTCGTCGTGCTGCTGCCCGACGGCGGCCGCGGGTACCTCGGCAAGATCTTCAACGACACCTGGATGCGCTCCTACGGGTTCCAGCCGAGCGGCGAGGAGCCCAGGGTGGCGGACGTGCTGCGCGCCAAGACCGGCCGGCTGCCCGACCTCGTGCACGTCCACCCCGGCGACACGGTGCGCGAGGCGATCGACATCGTCACCGAGTACGGCGTCTCCCAGCTGCCCGTGCTGCTGGCCGAGCCGCCGGTGGTGATGGGTGAGGTCGCCGGGTCGGTCAGCGAGAAGGCCCTGGTGGACCTCGTCTTCTCCGGGCAGGCCCAGCTCACCGACCCGGTGTCCAAGGTCAGCGGCCCGCCGCTGCCCCTCATCGGCGTCAACGAGCCCGTCAGCGCCGCCCGCACCGCCCTCACCGGCGCCGACGCCCTGCTCGTCACCGAGGCCGGCAAGCCGGTCGGCGTCCTCACCCGCCACGACCTGCTGGCCTACGCCGGCGCCTGAGGAAGGACCTTCATGACTGGCTTCGACACCCGCGCCATCCACGCCGGGCAGGAGTTCGACCCCACCACCGGCGCGGTCATCCCACCCATCTACCAGACCTCCACGTACGTCCAGGACGGCATCGGCAACCTGCGCGGCGGGTACGAGTACAACCGCAGCGCCAACCCCACGCGGGACTCGCTGCAGACGCTGCTCGCCTCCCTCGAGGGCGGCGCGCACGCCTACTCCTTCGCCTCCGGCCTCGCCGCCGAGGACACCCTGCTGCGGGCGCTGCTCGCGCCCGGCGACCACGTGGTGCTCGGCAACGACGTCTACGGCGGCACCTACCGGCTGCTCGACCGGGTGCTGCGCGCCTGGGGCGTGGAGGTCACCGCCACCGAGATGTCCGACCCCGACGCCGTCCGGGCCGCCATCCGCCCGGAGACGAAGGTGCTCTGGGTGGAGACGCCCAGCAACCCGCTCATGAAGATCACCGACATCGCGGCCCTCGCCGAGATCGGGCACGCGGCCGGGCTCACCGTCGTCGTCGACAACACCTTCGCCTCCCCCGCGCTGCAGAACCCGCTGAGCCTCGGCGCCGACGTCGTCGTGCACTCCACGACCAAGTACATCGGCGGGCACTCCGACGTCCTCGGCGGCGCGGTCGTGCTCGACGACGACGCGCTCGCCGAGAAGGTGGGCTTCCTGCAGTTCGCGGTCGGCGCCGTCTCGGCGCCGATGGACGCCTGGCTGACCGTGCGCGGCATCAAGACGCTGCCGGTGCGGATGGAGCGGCACAGCACCAACGCGCAGGCCGTCGCCGAGCACCTGGTGGAGCACCCGGCGGTGGAGCGGGTGTACTACCCGGGCCTGCCCGGCCACCCGGGCCACGAGGTCGCCGCGGCGCAGATGTCCCGGTTCGGCGGCATGATCTCCCTCGCCCTCGCCGGCGGGCCGCAGGCGGCCCGGTCCCTGGCGGAGGGCACCTCGGTCTTCCAGCTCGCCGAGTCCCTCGGCGGTGTCGAGTCGCTCATCGGCTACCCCGACGCCATGACCCACGCCTCCGTGCGCGGCACCCCGCTCGCCGTCCCGGAGAACGTGGTGCGGCTGTCCGTGGGGCTGGAGGACGTCGCCGACCTCGTCGCGGACCTCGACGAGGCGCTCGGGCGCCTCTGAGGCATCCTTCACGGTGCCCGGCGGGCCGCCGGCACAGGTCGCACCGGGGGCCCTGCGGTCACCAGCACACCCGCCGGCGAGCCCCGGCGGGTCGCACGACGCCCGGCCCGGGATGCCAGGCCGGGACAAGGCAGCGCGGACCACCACGCTGCGGGACACGCGCCGGACGCGGCGCGACGGAGCAGGAGAAGAGAACATGAAGCGCACCCGGTACGCGATCGCCCTCGCGGCGACAGTGACGGCGGCCCTGGCCGCTTGCTCCTCACAGCCCGCCGGGGACGGCACCGGCGCTGCCAGCCCCGAGGGCGGCTCCGCGCTCGCCGAGGTCCAGGAGTCCGGCGTGCTGCGCGTCGGGACGGAGGGCACCTACGCGCCCTTCACCTTCCACGACGCCACGACCAACGAGCTCACCGGCTACGACATCGACGTGGTCACGGCCGTGGCGGAGAAGCTGGGCGTGGAGCCGGAGTTCTACGAGACCCAGTGGGACGCGATCTTCCCGGGCCTGGAGTCGGGCCGCTACGACGTCATCGCCAACCAGGTCAGCGTCACCGAGGAGCGGCAGGAGAGGTACGACCTGTCCGAGCCGTACACCGTCTCCACCGGCGTCGTCGTGACCCGCGCGGACAACGCCGACATCACCTCCATCGAGGACGTCGAGGGCAAGTCCGCCGCCCAGAGCGCCACGTCCAACTGGAACGACGCCGCCCGGGCGGCCGGGGCGAACGTCCAGGCCGTCGAGGGGCTGACCCAGTCGATCGCCCTGCTCAAGGACGGACGCATCGACCTGACGTTCAACGACAACCTCGCCGTCCTGGACTACCTGAGGTCCACCGGCGACACCGAGGTCAAGATCGCGTTGGAGACCGGCGAGAGCACCGAGCAGGCCCTGGCGATGCGCAAGGACTCCGGCCTGCTCGACGCCGTCAACGACGCGCTGGGCGAGCTGCGGGAGGAGGGCACGCTGACCGAGATCTCCGAGAAGTGGTTCGGCGAGGACGTCACCCAGTGACGCGGGGAGCGGCGAGCCGGGGGACGATGCCGTCGTGGACGTGAGCTGGGACCTGCTGGCCGCGTCGGTCGGGCCGCTGCTCGGCGGCGCCATCGCGGGCACCATCCCGCTGACGCTGCTCTCCTTCGCGTTCGGCCTCGTCATCGCGCTCGTCGTGGCGCTGATGCGGCTGTCGCGCCTGCGGGTGGTGTCCGCGATCGCGCGCGCGTACGTGTCGGTGGTGCGCGGCACGCCACTGCTGGTGCAGCTGTTCATCATCTTCTACGCGCTGCCCTCCTTCGGGGTGGTGATCGACCCGTTCCCCGCCGCCGTCGCCGCGTTCTCCATCAACGTCGGCGGCTACGCCTCCGAGGCGATCCGGGCCGCGATCCTCGCCGTCCCGCGCGGGCAGTGGGAGGCGGCGCAGACCGTCGGCATGGGCTACCGCCTGACGATGCGCCGGGTGGTGCTGCCCCAGGCGCTGCGCGTGGCGGTGCCCACGCTGTCGAACACCTTCATCTCCCTGGTGAAGGACACCTCGCTGGCCTCGACCATCCTGGTCACCGAGATGCTGCGGAAGGCCCAGGAGATCGCCGCACCGACCTACGCCTTCCTCGAGCTGTACACGCTCGCGGCGGCGATCTACTGGCTCATCTGCTCCGTGCTGTCGGCCGGCCAGACCCGTCTCGAGCGACACCTGTCCAGGTACGTGACCGTATGAGCGGCCACACCACCAACGCCGCCGCCGCGCCGCACCCGAGGAGGACGACCATGCCCCTGCTGCAGGTGGAGGGACTGCGCAAGTCCTTCGGCGACCACGAGGTCCTCCGCGGCATCGACCTCGCGGTCGGGCAGGGCAGCGTCACCGTGCTCATCGGCGCGTCCGGGTCCGGCAAGACCACGCTCCTGCGCTGCCTCAACGGCCTGGAGGTCCCGGACGCCGGCGCCGTGCGCATCGGCGAGGTGAGCGTCGACTTCACTGGCCCTCCCTCCCCCGCGCAGCTGCGCCGGCTGCGGGCGCAGTCGGGCATGGTCTTCCAGGCCCACAACCTCTTCCCGCACCGGACCGCGCTGGAGAACGTCACCGAGGGACCGATCTACGCCCAGCGCCGGCCCCGCGCGAAGGCCGAGGCCGAGGCCCGCAGCCTGCTGGCGAAGGTCGGGCTGGGCAACCGGGCCGACGCCTATCCCTACCAGCTCTCCGGCGGCCAGCAGCAGCGGGTCGGGATCGCTCGCGCGCTGGCGCTGCGCCCCGCCCTCATGCTCTTCGACGAGCCGACGTCGGCGCTGGACCCGGAGACCGTCGGCGAGGTCCTCGCCGTGATGCGCGACCTCGCGGCCGAGGGCTGGACGATGGTCGTCGTCACCCACGAGATCCGGTTCGCGCAGCAGGTCGCCGACCACGTGGTGTTCCTCGACGGCGGCACCATCGTCGAGGAGGGCGCACCCCGCGACGTGCTCGGGAACCCGAGCCAGGAGCGCACCCGGCAGTTCCTGCGCCGGATCCTCGACCCGCTCTGACGGGCGGCCGTTCCGGCGCGTATGGCACGCACGGCGCGTCCGGCCCGCCTACGGTTGCTCTGTGGTTCGCTCATCTCTCGCCCTCGCCGCCCTCGCGACCGCGGCCGTTCCCGGCCTCGACGTGGTGGCCACGCGCCCACCACAGCGGGCGACCACGGACTTCCAGACGACCGGGGTGCTCGACGCCGGCGGCCGGCACTGGGTGGTGCGCGCCCCGCTGCACGCCGCGGCGGGCGCCGCGCTGGAGGGCGAGGTCGCGTTGCTGAGCAACCTCGCCAAGGTCGTCGACGCCGGCGAGCTGCCCTTCGACGTCCCGCGCCCGGCGGGGTTCGCCGCCCTGCCCGAGGGCGGTCGCGCCATGGTCTACCGCGAGCTGGTCGGCCGGCCCCTGGACCTCACCCGCCTGACCGCGGGCCCCGGGCTCTCGGCCCGGCTCGGCCGCGCGATCGCCGCCTTCCACGAGATCGACGCCTCGGTGGTCGCCGACTCCGGGCTGCCCGTCTACGACGCCGACGCCTACCGGCGCCGCTGCCTGGCGGAGGTGGACGAAGCCGCCCGCACCGGGCACGTGCCGTCGGTGCTGCTCAACCGCTGGGAGCACGCGCTCGAGGACGTCGCGCTGTGGCGGTTCCGCACCACCCCCGTCCACGGCGACCTGGCCCCCGAGCACGTCCTCGTCCACGAGGGCGAGATCACCGCGATGCTCAGCTTCGCCGACGTGCACGTGGGTGATCCCGCCGAGGACCTCGCCTGGCTGACGGCGCTGGCGCCGGAGGACGCCCTCGACGCCATCGAGGAGGCGTACTCCCTGGCACGCACCGAGAGCGCCGACGTGCACCTGCTGGACCGGGCGCTGCTGGTCTCCGAGCTGGCCCTGGCCCGGTGGCTGCTGCACGGCGTGCGCACCGGCGAGCAGGCCGTGGTCGACGACGCCGACGCCATGCTCCGCGCGCTCGCCGAGGACGTGGAGGACTCCCCGCCGATCGGGGCGCGCGAGCCGGTCGTCGTCGCCGACTACGGCTGGGAGGAGCCGGCCGAGGAGAGCGAGGGCTGGGCCGAGGACGGTGAGGGCTGGGCCGAGGACGGCGAGGGCTGGGCCGCGAGCGACGGCGCGCTCCCCGACGATGGTGCGGAGGACGGCGGCGACGCGGACGACGCCCCGGCGGACGCACGCGACGCGGACGAGCCCGCGGCCGACGAGCACCCGCGCTCCGCATGGCCCGCCGGCGCCGCTCGCGCCGACGAGGGCGCCGTCACGGAGCCGCTGAACCTGAGCGGCAACCTGCCCGACTTCCTCCGCGAGGACGCCGGGCTGCGCGTGGACGGTGCGGGGCTCGTGGACGACGGTGGTCCGCGCGGGGACGCTTCGGAGCCCGGCGACGGCGACTCCCGCGGGGAGAACCGAAGCCTCGAGGACGCCGGCGGCCCCGCCGGCCGGGGGGCCGGCGGCGACCGGCCCGACGACGCACCCGGCGGGGGCGCGACGGCGACCGGGAAGCCGGACGCCCCCGAGGCGGCGACCCGCTGACCTCGACCCGGAGTGTCTGCTCCCTCCTGACCGGCTGGGCCTCGTCGGCACCTTCAGGCAGCGTTTCTGCTCGCCTCCCAGGAAGTGCCGCCGCCTGCTCCCGGGCCCGGCGCCTCAGGCCCCGGGGGCGGCGCCCGCCTCGATGGCCGCGGTGATGCGGGCGACGATCTCCTCCTCGCTCAGCTCCCCGGCGCACACCGTCTCGTCGTGCCCGACGTAGTAGAACGCCGCGCCCACCCGCTCGAGCGGGGTGCCGGTCGCCCGCGACCAGGCCAGCCGGTAGAGGGCGAGCTGCATCTCCCGCTCGGCCAGCTCCTCGGTGCCGCGGGGCGGCCGGCCGGTCTTCCAGTCCACGACCTCCACGCCGTCGGCGCCGTCGAAGACCGCGTCGACGCGGCACCGCACGACCGTGCCGGCCACCGGGGTCTCCAGGTCGACCTCGACGGCGACGGGCACGCGCGTGGCCCACTCCGAGGCGGCGAAGGTGCGCTGCAGGGTCACGAGCTCGGCGTCGGTCAGCGTGGGGAAGTCGCCGAGGTCCTCGCCGCTGCCGGCGACGTCGTCGAGGTCGAGCAGCGCCCCCTGGCCGTAGAAGTGCTCCACCCACTCGTGGAAGCGGGTGCCGCGGCGCGAGACCAGCGTGGGCTCGGCCGGCACGGGACGGCGCCGGTCGCGGGCGAAGGCGCGCGGGTCCGCCACCAGCTTGACGACCGCGGAGGCGGACAGGTGCCCGGGCAGGGGCACGTCCTGCCCGCGGTCCCGGGCGGCGTCACGCTCGGCGAGCAGCAGCCGGGCGTCCTCGAACCAGCGGCGCGCCTCCCCGGGCTCGTCGGCACCCGCAGGCACATCGGCACGCGCAGGCACGTCGGCACCCGCAGGCACGTCGGCACCCGCAGGCACGTCGGCACACGGGCGGCCGGCGGCGTCGTCCCCCTCGGCCCGCCCCAGCACGAGAGGGCGCCGGCGCTGCACGGCCGCCTGCTCCCGGACGGCGGCCGCCGCGGCCTCCACGCGGGGCCGGCGGGTGCCGAGCGGGTCCACCGGCCACGCGGCGGTGACCTCCTCGGTGAGCGCCGGGTTCTCGGTGCCGTCCTCCGGCCGCGGCGCCCACGCCGACCCGGTGCCCTGGGTGCCGGCGTCCGCGTCGGGCCCGGCGGCCCGAGCGCCGCCGTCCGCGGCGGACTCCTCGGGCTCGCCCGCGAGCAGCGGCATGTCGGCGACCTGGCCCAGGCTGTACGGCTCGGTCAGGAACCGGGAGGGCGGCAGGGACGTCTTGCCGGTGCGGAACCACGACCCGGTGAGCAGCAGCGTGCTGCGCGCGCGGGTGAGCGCCACGTACGCCAGCCGCCGCTCCTCCGCGACCCGGTGCGCGCCGGCGTCGGCGCGGAACTGCTTGCGCGCCTCGTCCACGTCCGTGTGGGTCTGGGCCCCGGCGACGTCGAGGGTGGGCAGCGACTCGGCGTCGCCGCGCAGCGGGTACGGCAGCTCCCGCACGTCCGTCAGCCAGCCGGAGTCGGTGACCGACCCGTCCGCCGTGGGCCGCACGTCGTAGCCGGGGAACTGGCTCTCGACCAGCCCGGGCACGGCGACCACGTCCCACTCCAGGCCCTTGGCCGCGTGCACGGTGAGCACCTGCACCACCGCCGTGTCCGGCTCGTCCGCAGCCGGCTCCGCGGCGTCGAGCCCACGCTCGCGCTCCTCCGCCGCGTCCAGCCACGCCAGGAACGCGCCGAGCGTGGGACGGTCCGCGTCCGCGGCGAACCGTGCGGCGACCTCGGCGAAGGCGTCCAGCGCGGTGCGGGCGGCGCCCCCGCCGCGCCCGGCGCGGGCGGCGACCTCGATGTCCAGGCCCAGCAGCTGCTCGGTGGTGACCACCAGCTCGGGCAGCGGCACGGCGGACATCGCCCGGACCTGCCGCAGCTGGCCGCCCAGCCGCCGCACCCGCGAGACGCCCTCGGCCGAGAGCGTGTGCCCGCGCCGGCTGGTCCACCCCGCGGCCGGCGGCCGGTCGACGGCCTCGGCGAGGCTGGCCTCGTCCCGCGGGTCGAGCCGGCGCTCGTCGTCCTCGCTGAGCTCCGCGGCCGCCGCCCGGGCGAGCTCGCGGGCGTGGTCCTGCAGGGCGTGCAGATCCGCGGCGCCCAGGCGCAGGTTCGTCAGCAGCCGCATGAGCGCGTCGCCGCGGCCGGCGTCGTGCGCAGCCTGCAGGGTGGCGCGCAGGTCCACGACCTCCGGGGTCGCCAGCAGCCCGCCCAGCCCCAGCACCCGGGCGGGCAGCCCCGCCTCCGCCAGGGCCTGGACGACCTGCGGGAACTGCGAGCGCTTGCGGCACAGCACGGCCGCGGTCCGGCCCGTCCCCGGCCGCCACCGCGCGGCCAGGAACGCCGCCACCTGCCGGGACTCCTCAGCCTGGCCGACGACGTACCCGCCGAGCACCTCGCCTGGGCCGGCGTCCGGGCGCGCCCGCAGCACCGGCACCTCGACGGAGGGACCGTCGGAGCGCCCGGTGCGCAGCGGCGCGGAGACGGTGTTGGCGGCGTCGAGGATGGCCCGGTCGTTGCGCCAGGAGGTGGACAGGGCGAGGGTGCGGGCCGGTGCGCCGGCCGCGGTGCGGAACGTCTCCGGGAACGTGGCCAGGGCGGCCGCGGAGGCGCCGCGCCAGCCGTAGATCGCCTGGTTCGGGTCCCCGACCGCGGTCACCGGGTGCCCCTCGCCGAACAGGGCGGAGAGCAGCCGCAGCTGGGCGACGGAGGTGTCCTGGTACTCGTCGAGGAGCACGACGCGGTACTGCTCGCGCAGCTGCGCGCCGACCTCGGGCACCTCGGCGGCGATCCGGGCGGCCAGCGCCACCTGGTCGGCGAAGTCCATGAGCCCGCGCTCGCGCTTGACGCGGGTGTAGGCGGCGACGAGGTCCATGAGCGCGATGCGCTCGCGCAGCGCGACGGCCGCCTTGGTGACGTCGGGCTTCGGGGCCTTCACCTTGCCGTCGGGCTGCTTCTCGACCAGGTCGGCGTGCAGGTCCTCCATGAGCTCGCGCGCCTCGCCCGGGCCCAGCAGGTGCTCTCCCAGGGAGCCCGCGAGCGCGAGCACCGCGTTGGTGACGGTGGCCGGCGAGCGGTCGGTGGGCAGGTCACCGGCCCAGGACCGGACGAGGTCGTCGGCGAGCTGCCAGGCGGCGGCCTCGGTGATGAGCCGCGCGTCAGGATCGGCGCCCACGCGCAGGGCGTGGTCGCGAGCGATACCGCCCGCGAAGGAGTTGTAGGTGGCGATGCTGGGCCGGTCGGCATCCAGCAGCGCCCCGGCGCCGCCGGCGCCGGTGGCGCCCGGACGGCCGGCGGTCCCGGCACCGCCGTCGGCCGCGCCGGCCCCGGGTGTGCCGGGGCCCGCGGCCGGGGCGCCGGGGCCCGCGGCCGGGGCGCCGGTGCCCGTGGCGTCGGCCGGCGGGGCGCCGTGGCCGACCAGGCCGACCTCGCGCAGCTTGCGCAGGCGCTTGCGCACGCGCTGCGCGAGCTCGGCGGCCGCCTTGCGGGTGAAGGTCAGGCCGAGCACCTGCTCGGCGTCGACGAGGCCGTTGGCCACCAGGTAGACCACGCGGGCGGACATGGTCTCCGTCTTGCCCGAGCCCGCGCCGGCCACCACGAGCAGCGGCTCGAGCGGGGCCTCGATCATCCCCTGCTGCTCGTCGGTGGGGGTCGGTTGCCCGAGCGCCCGGGCGATGTCGCGGGCCGAGTAGCGCACGGGCGGCTCCGTCCTCGTCGGTTCGGGGGTCGTCGTCGCGGCGGTCATCCGGTCACCCTCCGCCCCGCGTCCTGCAGGGGGCAGGAGGTGCGCACCGGGCAGTGCTGGCACTGCTCGTTCTGCCGGGCCAGGAAGGTCGAGCCGGCCATGGCCTCGGCGGCCTCGGTCACCAGCCGCTCCGCCCACCGCGGGTCCTCTGCGTCGGTGAGGGCCGGCTGAGGCCGCAGCGCCGCCGCCTTGCCGGTGCCCAGGTACACCAGCCGCCCGCCGGCGGAGGCGGCCCCGCCGAACGCGCCGGCGTCCACGGCGGCCTGGTAGGCCCCGAGCTGTGCGTGCTCCGCGGCCTTCTCCTTGCTCACGGGACTGGCGGAGGTCTTGAGGTCCACCACCCGCACCCGACCGTCGTCGAGGCGCTCGACACGGTCCATGCGGCCGGTCAGGTGCGCCCGGCCCACGTCCGCGGTGAACTCCCGCTCGACGTCGACGTCACCCGGCACCGTCGCGACGTAGGCGGCGAGGCGGTCGATCATCGCGTCGGCGAGCTGGCGCTGCCGGGCCCCGACCCAGCCCTCCCCCAGGCCCAGCCCGGGCCAGCGGGCGTCCAGCGCCGCGTGCATCTCCTCGGCCGTGCCGTGCGGGTGCTCGGCGGCGATCTCGTGCACGAGCGAGCCCACCGACTGGTCGAGGCTGCGCTCGCCGCGCCCGCCCGCCTGCTCCAGCGCCCAGCGCAGCGCGCAGCTCGTCGCCTGCTCGACGGCGGACGGGCTCACCGGCACCGGCTCGCCCGGCGGGCGCAGCGGCGCGTCGGTGCTCACGGGGGCCAGCCCGGCCCACTCGGCCGGGTCCGCGCCCTCCACGCCCTGGTCGGCGAGGTGGGCGAGCAGCGCCGCCGCGGCGCGCCGGCGTCCGGCGTCCTCGGGGCCGGCGGGCTCGGCCTCGACGACGCAGCGCAGCTCGGCCACGAGGCCGCGCAGGTCCAGGGCCGGCGGGGCGGCGCGGACGAGCTCCTCGGTGGCGGCGTCGTCGGGGGCCAGCAGGTCGAAGAAGGAAGAGGGGCGCTGGTCCTCGTCCAGCACCGCGGTGACGATCAGGCGGCGGGTGGCGCGCGACACCGCCACCGCCAGCATGCGCAGCTCGTCGTCGAGCACCTGACGGCGCGCCGGACCGAGGGCCCGGCGACCGTCCAGGGAGCGGCCGGCCTCGACGTCGGCCAGCGCGCCGGCGCCGAGGAGGGAGTCGCGCAGCCGCAGATCGGGCCAGACGTCCTCCTGCAGACCGGCGGCGACGACGATTGCCCACTCCTCCCCCGCGGCGGCGGCCGGCGTGAGGACCTGCACGGCGTCGGGGCGCACGCCACGGGCTGCGAGGGAGTCCGCGGGCAGGTCCTGGGCGGTGAGGTGGTCCAGGAACCCGGCGGGCCCACCGCCGACCGTGCGGTCGGTGTAGCGCTCGGCGGCCTTGAACAGCGCCATGACCGCGTCAAGGGCGGCGTCGGCGCGCTCCGCGCCCGCGCCGCCGGCCAGCGCCCGCTCGCGCCACGGCTCGGCCAGCCCGCTGGCGTGCCACAGCGCCCAGAGGGCGGTCTCGGCCGTCACGCCGTCCTGGGCCAGCGCCGTGCGGCCCGCGGCGAGCACCGTGGCCACCCGGAGGGCGCCCGGGCGCACGTGCGCGGGCAGGGTCTCGGCGAGCGCCGGGTCCCCCAGCAGCTCGCTCAGCAGCTCCTCGACCGGCCGGTTGCCGCCGCGGGCCCGCTCCCAGCCGCGCACGGTGCGGCGCAGCGCACGGAGGGAGACGGCGTCGAGGGCGCCCAGCGGGGAGGTGAGCAGCTCCACCGCCTCCTCGGCCTCCACGCGCCCCGTCAGGGCGGTGCGCAGCGCGACCAGCAGCGGGCGCACGGCCGGGTCGTCGCGCAGCACGCCCGGCGCGGCGGTGCCGCCGGCGGGCACGCCCCAGCTGCGCAGCATGCGCTGGATCCGCGTGAGGTCCCCCGAGGAGCGGACCACGACCGCCATCTGCGACCACGGCGTGCCGTGGTGCAGCCGCTCCTCGCGGAGCCGCCGGGCGATGAACGCGCCCTCCTGCGCGCCGGAGCGCAGCACGGCCGCCTCCACACCGTGCGACAGGCCGTCCGGGTACCGCCGCTCGGCCGCGGCGGCGCGGCGGTGCCGCACGGCACCCAGCGTCGAGACGGCCGCGGTGACGGTCGCGGCGGCCCGCCGCAGCCCGGCGTGCCCGCGGTGGACCGTGGGCAGGTCCAGCCGCGTGGCGCCGAAGCCGCCGAGCGGCTCGGTGGTCTCGGCGCGCGCCACCAGCGCCGGGGTGCCGCCGCGGAAGCCCTGCACGCCGGCGTCGGGGTCGCCGTGCAGCAGCAGCTGCGCGCCGTCCTCGGCGAGCACCCGCAGCAGCCGCGCGGCGGCGAGCGTGGAGTCCTGGTGGTCGTCCACCACCACCGCCGACCAGCGGGGGCGGGGATGGCCGGGGACCTCCGCCTCCCACGCGCGCAGCGCGGCGGTGGCCTCGTCGACGATGCGCGCGGCGTCGAGCCGCGCGCCGCGGTCCGGCGTCATCTCGCCCAGCGCGGTGACGTCCTGGTACTCCTGCAGCAGCGCGGCCGCGGCGACCCACTCCGCGCGCCCGTACCGCCGGCCGCGCTCGGCGAGCTCCTCGGGCCCCAGCCCCAGCTCGGCGGCGCGCATGAACAGGTCGCGCAGCTCGTCGCGGAAGGCGCCCAGCGCCAGCGTCTCCGGCCCGATGCTCGCCGGCCAGCCGACGTGGGCGCCGACGCCCGCGCGGTGGCCGGCGAGGAGCTCGCCGAGCACCTGGTCCTGCTCCGGGCCCGTGATGAGGGTGGGCGGCGGCGCCCCGACCAGGGCGGCCCGCAGCCGCAGCACCGAGTACGCGAAGGAGGCGGGGGTCCGCACCATCACCTGCGTGGTGGTGCGGCCGAGGCGGGCGGCGACGGCGTCCCGCACGCGGGCGGCGCCCCGCCGGGTGGGCACGAGCATGAGGACGCCCTGGTCCCCGCCGGCGGCGCCGCCCGGCACGGCGGTGGGGGCGGACGCGGCGCGGGCGAGGAACGCCTCGATCGCGGTGGTGGTCTTGCCCGTGCCGGGGGCGCCGACCACGAGGAGGTGGCCGGCGTCGGCGGGCCACGCGGCGGCGCGCGCCTGCACCTCGTCCAGCGACGGAGCGGGGGGCGCGGCCGGCGGCAGGCTCAGCCGCAACGGGGTGCGGGAGGCGGGGGCGGCGTCCATGCGTCGATCGAAGCAGCGACCACCGACATCACGGCGCCGGCCAGCCGTTGGGCAGGCAGCCGCCCAGGCCGAGGGTCTGCTGGACCATCACGGGCGCCACCGCGCCCGGCGCGGGGCACGCGCGGTGCGGGTGGCCGAGCAGGTGCCCGACCTCGTGGTTGACCAGGTACTGCCGGTAGGCGGTGACCGTGCCGCCGCCCTCCTGGAAGGGCTCGGCGCCGTCGGACCAGCGCTCGGCGTTGAGGACGGCGCGGCCGGCGGTCCCGCAGGAGACCTCCCCCAGCGTGCGCAGCGGGTGGCACAGCCGGTCGGTGAGGGCGCCGGAGGCGAGGATCACGCGGTGGTCGGCGGAACCGTCGGTGCGCGCGAACGCCACGGAGCCGTCGTGCCCCCAGCCGCGCTCGTCGTTGAGGGTGCCCAGCACGAAGTCGGCGAAGCGGGCGCCGTCGACCGGCAGCCCCTCCTCGACCTCGACGCGCACGGTGTGCACGGCCGCAGCATCGCGGGGCGGCTCCGCGCTGCCCGGGACGACGACGAGGGTCCCGCTCGCGCTCTCGGGGACCGCGTCCGCGGTGAGCCCGGCCCGGTGCCGCTCGGCGACGAGGACCGACTCGACGCTCGAGCGCAGCCAGGGCAGCGCCGCCTTGGGCGGCAGGCCCGTGGGCCGCCCGGCCCGGGCGTCGCGCTCGTCCCCGTCCCGCTCGGCGCCGGAGGGCGAGAGGGCGACGGGGGCGGCGGGGGGCGCCGCGACGGCGGGCACGCCGCCGGCCAGCGCCGGCGCCGCCGCGAGCGCGAGCACGGCGAGGGCACGGCGGAGGGAGGGCACGGACATATCCTCGCACCCGCCGCGCCGGCGCCCGGGGGAGCCACGCGGGCCCGGCGACGGGTCCGTGCCCGCCGCCCCGCGCCCCGGTCGGCGTCGCGGGCGCGCGGGGACCTACGATGGGCGGAGCACTGGAGCGCCGCACGGGCGGATGCTCGCAGCCGTGTACAGGAGGAGAGACTGTGGAGATCACCATCGGCGTCCGGAACGTCTCGCGCGAGATCACCCTCGAGTCCACGCAGAGCCCGGACGAGGTCCTCGCCGCGGTGGACAAGGCGCTCGCCGACAGCACCACCCTGGTCCTGCAGGACGAGAAGGGTCGCCACGTGGTGGTCCCCGCGGAGGCGCTGGGCTTCGTCGAGCTGGGCCCCGCCGAGCAGCGCCGCGTCGGCTTCGGGCTCGTCTGAGCCGCCACGAGACGTGACGGGGCCCGGCCGGCAGGCCGGGCCCCGTCGTCGTCCAGCCGGTCGGGGCGTCGGGCCGCTGCCGGCAACGCGTGCCGGCCGCCGGTCAGGCCAGTCGGGCGGTCAGGCCAGTCGGGCGGTCAGGCCAGTCAGGCGGTCAGGCCAGTCAGGCGGTCAGGCCCAGCCGGTCCATGCGACGCGCGTGGCCGCCGGAGAGCCCGTGGCGCACCCGCGCCGCGGGGTCCCCCTCCGGGCCCTGCGTCCCCAGCAGCGTGAGCAGCCGGGGATGCTCGTCCAGCGCGCGCTGGGCGATGCCGAGAGCCTCCCCGACCACGCGGCGGCCCCACAGCGCCAGCCGGGCGCCGAGCTGCGGCTCGGCCGCGACGACCGGCGTGAGCGCGGCGACGACGAAGTCGGCGTGCCCGTTGTCGGCGAGGATGTCCCCCACCACGTCGTCCAGCGGCGCGGGCAGGTCGCCGGAGAGCTCCCGCTGCAGGTCGGTGAGCACGCCGAAGGCGACGTAGGTCTTCATGAGCCGCTCCCACCAGTCACCCGGCGGGGTCCGCCGGTCGAGGTCACCCATGAGGCCGTCGAAGGCCCCCAGCGCGCCGTAGAAGTCGGCGTTCAGGCGGCCGGCGAGCCGCTCCAGCTGGTCCAGGTGCGCCAGCTCCCCGGCCGCCATGCGCGAGAGGGTCACCCGCCCGGGCAGGTCTGGGGCGTGCTGGGCGTCCTTGGCGAGACGGGTGAAGGCCGAGAGCTGGATGGACGAGTGCAGCCCCACCAGGTCGACGACGGCGGGATTCTCGACGGCTTCCGGCATGGGCCCAGGTTAGGTCACCGGCCCGTCCGGCACCCGGGGAGCCGTGGGGCCCGGCACACGGCGGGCGGGCCGGGACGGAGGCCTCGGGCACGCTTTCCGGAACGATGGTGACCGCCACCACTGCGGCGGACCGGCCCGACCCGCTACCCTGGGTTGGTACACGGTTGCCCGGTCGTCTCGCAACAGCCTCAGCCCAGCCGCCATCGCGGCAGACATGATCACGATCGGCTGCCACGAGCAGGTGGCACGGCCCCTGCGCCACGGGCAGTTCCCGTCCGGTGCGCGTGCCACCACGGAAGCGACAAGGCACACATGACCCAGCTGAACACCACCTCCGGCGTGCTCGACGCCGTCGCAGGCCCCGCCCCCGTCGTCGAAGAGGTCACCCCGGACATCACCGACGAGGGCCGCACCGACCACCTCGAGGAGCGCTCCTTCGCCGACTACGGCGTGCGCACCGACATCGTGGACGCACTCCGCGACGTCGGCATCACCCACCCCTTCGCCATCCAGGCGCTCACCCTGCCGGTGGCGCTGGGACGCCAGGACATCATCGGGCAGGCCAAGACCGGCACGGGCAAGACCCTCGGCTTCGGCATCCCGCTGCTCCAGCACCTCGTGGCGCCTGGCGAACCCGGCTTCGACGAGCTCCCCGACGCCGGCCGGCCCCAGGCGCTGGTCATCGTCCCCACCCGCGAGCTCGCCAAGCAGGTCGCCGAGGACCTCGCCGCCGCCTCGCGCCGGCGCACCGTCCGCGTCGTGCAGGTCTACGGCGGCCGCGCCTACGAGCCCCAGATCGAGGCCCTGCAGCAGGGCGCCGAGGTGGTCGTGGGCACCCCCGGCCGCATGATCGACCTGCTCAAGCAGCGGCACCTCGACCTCTCCCGCGTGCGCACCGTCGTCCTGGACGAGGCCGACGAGATGCTCGACCTGGGCTTCCTGCCCGACGTCGAGACCCTGCTCGCGGGCACCCCCGCCACGCGCCACACCATGCTCTTCTCGGCGACCATGCCCGGTGCCGTCGTCGCCATGGCGCGCCGGTACATGACGCGCCCGACGCACATCCGCGCGCAGGACCCCGACGACCAGGGCGCCACGGTCAAGAACACCCGCCAGGTGGTCTACCGCGCGCACGCCCTCAACAAGGTCGAGATGCTCGCCCGCATCCTCCAGGCGGAGGGCCGCGGCCTGACCATCGTCTTCACCCGCACCAAGCGCACCGCCGCCCGCGTCGCCGAGGACCTCGCCGAGCGCGGCTTCGCCTCCGGCGCGATCCACGGCGACCTCGGCCAGGGCGCCCGCGAGCAGGCGCTGCGGGCGTTCCGCTCGGGCAAGATCGACGTGCTGGTGGCCACCGACGTCGCCGCCCGCGGCATCGACGTCGACGACGTCACGCACGTGGTCAACTACCAGTGCCCCGAGGACGAGAAGATCTACCTGCACCGCATCGGCCGCACCGGCCGCGCGGGCAACACCGGCACCGCCGTGACGTTCGTGGACTGGGACGACATGCCGCGCTGGTCGCTGATCAACAAGGCCCTCAACCTCGGCGCCGCGGAGCCCGTGGAGACCTACCACACCTCCCCGCACCTCTACGCGGACCTCAACATCCCGGAGGGCACCACCGGGCGCCTGCCGCGCGGGGACCGCACCCGCGCCGGCCTGGACGCCGAGGAGATCGAGGACCTCGGCGAGACCGGCAAGAAGCACGCCGGCCGCGGTCGCGGCGGGCACGGCAGCGCCCCGCACGGCGCCCGTGGCCAGTCCGACGGCCCTCGCGGGCAGGCCGACGGCGACACCGAGCGTCCGCGCAAGCGCCGCCCGCGGCGCCGCACCCGTGGCGGCAGGCCCACCGAGGGCGCCCAGGGCTGATCCCCCGTGGCCGTCTGGGACCGCGTCACCCGCCACGAGGTGGCGCTCGTCCTCCTCCTGGCGTCTCGTTGCCGCGGCGGCGGTGGTCCCGCTGCTGCGGCGGCGGGCTCCCGTCGTCGTGGCGCGGCAGGGCCGGCGGCTGCCGGCCGCCGGCCCCTGATGCGCCCTCACGCGGTGGACTCGTGGATGATCCGCTCGGGGATGAACCCCAGCTGCTGGAAAGCGCCGAGGGCGTCGTAGTTCGTCCACTCCTCGACGATGCGGTCGCCCTCCCACTTGCCCATCATGAGCCCGGTCATCACGTAGGTCTTCCCGGTGGCGGGCAGCCCCCGGAACTCGCCCTTGTGGGTCGCGCCCAGCGTGAACCGCTGCGCGCTCATACCCTCGGAGACCACGACGTCGTGCAGGTTCATGTGCAGGTCGGGCTCGGCCATGCGCAGCTCCCGCACGAAGTCCTTCAGCCCCTGCACGCCGTCGATCCCGAAGGTCGGGTCGTGGAAGGAGCAGTGCTCCGCGTACAGCTCGTCGCAGGCGCCGAGGTCGCCCTCGTTCCACAGCGCGTCCAGCACGCGCCGGATCATCCCGGCGCGCTCTTCCGTCGTCATCATCGTCGATCTTTCCTCGCCTCGCGGGCAGGGCGTGCCCGCACGCCGGCGGGGAGCCACCGCCCCCGCCGATGGACCACCTCGTCGCGCAGCCGATGGACCACCTCCCCCGGGAAGCGCATCCATTCTCCCACGACCTGACCGCGTCGGCAGGGCTGCGCCCGTGCGCCGCGGCGTGCGGTGGCCCCCACGGGCCCGCGGCTGTGCGGGACCGGCGGCCGGGGGCTCAGACGCTCTGGTCGATGAAGGCGAAGACGGCGTCCGCCATGAGCTGGACGGCGATCGCGGCCAGCAGCAGGCCGGCGAGCCGGGTGACGAGCGTCGTGCCGCCGTCGCCGAGCACCCGGTGGATGACGCCGGCGAAGCGCATGAACGCCCACAGCACCACGTGGATGGCCACCAGCGCGACCCCGATCGCGACCCAGTCGGCCACCGACCCGTCGGCGTCCTCCACCGCCAGCATCGCGGCCACGATCGCGCCGGGGCCGGCCAGCAGCGGCGTGCCCAGCGGCACCAGCGCCACGTTGACCCCGTTCGCCGAGGGCTCGGGGTCCTCCATCTTTCCGGTCAGCAGCTCCATGGCCACCAGGAGCAGCAGCAGGCCGCCGGAGAGCTGCAGCGCCGGCACGGAGATGTGCAGGAAGTCCAGGATGTACCGCCCGAACAGCGTGAACGCCAGGATGACGCCGAACGCGACCGCCGTGGCCTGCAGCGCCGCGATGCTCCGCTGCCGCGCCGTCATCGTGGAGGTGAGGGCGAGGAAGACCGGCACCGAGCCGGGCGGGTCCATGATGACGAACAGCGTGAAGAACGTCGTCGACAGCAGCGTCAGGTCGACCACTGCGCTCACGGGCGCACCACCGGCAGGGCGCCCTGCTCCTCGATCAGCTCGAGCACGGCGGCGCCCGTGAGGTTCTCCCCCAGCCGGTTCGGCTTGCCCTGGCCGTGGTAGTCGCTCGAGCCGGTCCGTGCGAGGCCCAGCCGGTCGGCGAGCGCGGCGAGCTCCTCCATCGCGCCCACCGTGTGGTCGCGGTGGTCGATCTCCAGGGCGGCGAGCCCCGCCTCGGCCATGCGGGCGATCACGGAGTCGGGCACCACGCGCCCGCGCAGGCCGGCGCGCGGGTGGGCCATCACGGGCACGCCGCCGGCGGCGCGCACCAGCGTCACCGCCTCCACCGCGTCCGGGGCGTGGTACGGCACGTAGTAGGGCCCGCGGGCGGACAGCACGGTCTCGAACGCGGTGTCCCGGTCGGGCATGACGCCGGCCGCCACGAGCGCGTCGGCGATGTGCGGGCGGCCGACCGTGGCGTCGTCGGAGCGCTGGGCCTGCACCGACTCCCACGTGATCGGGTAGTCCTCCGCGATGCGCTCGACCATGGTGCGGGCGCGGTCCTCCCTCGAACCGCGGGCGCGCTCCATCTCGGCGGTGAGGGCGGCGTCGGCGGGGTCGTGCAGGTAGCTGAGCAGGTGCACGGTGACGCCCCGCCACTGGCAGGAGACCTCCGCGCCGCGCAGCAGGGCGACGCCGGTCGCCGGCACCGCCGCCTCGGCCTCGGCCCAGCCGCGCACCGTGTCGTGGTCGGTGAGGCCGACGACGTCCAGGCGCGCCGCCGCGGCGGCGCGCATCAGCTCCGCGGGCGACTCCGTCCCGTCCGACGCCGACGAGTGGGTGTGCGGGTCGACGCGAACCGTCTCAAATGCTGGCACAGGGGCCAGGGTAGAGCCTCGCCGGGGGCGGGCCGAACAGCGGCGTGACGGACCGGACGCCGGTGCCCGGCGGCGCCGTCGCCGTCCGGTGAGAGCATGGGGGCATGACCGAGTCCACCGAGCAGCCGCTGAGCGAGCGCGTCAACAACCGATCCCAGAAGCCGAACAGCCAGGCCTTCCGCACCTTCATCGCCGACGGCTGGGGCCCGCGCCCCGACGGCCTGCCGGAGCGCTCCCCCGCCGCCGACTTCGCCGCGGCCCGCCGCGCCACCCTGGGCCGGCTCTTCCCCGGCGAGCGGCTCGTCGTCCCCGCCGGCCAGCTGGTCCGGCGCAACAACGACAACGACTACCGGTTCCGGCCGCACTCGGCCTTCGCGCACCTCACGGGTCTGGGCACGGACCAGGAGCCGGACGCCGTGCTGGTCCTGCACCCGCTCGAGGCCGCCGGCGAGGCCCGCGCGGCCGGCGAGACCCCGGAGGACGCCCCCACGCACGAGGCCGTGCTGTACTTCCGGCCGCGCGCCGGCCGGGACACCGAGGAGTTCTACGCCGACTCCCGCTACGGCGAGCTGTGGGTGGGCGCGCGCCCCTCGCTCGAGGAGGTCGGGGCCCTCACCGGCCTGCGCACCGAGCACATCGACTCCCTGGGCGACGCCCTCGCCAAGGACGTCGGCGCGGGCCAGGTGCAGCTTCGGGTCGTCCCGCAGTCCGACGCCGCCGTCGAGGCGCGCGTGTCGGCGGTGCGCGAGCAGGCCGGGCTGACCGCCGACGCGGCGCAGGCCGACGCGGCGCTCGCCGAGACGCTGTCCGAGCTGCGACTGCGCAAGGACGAGCACGAGGTGGAGCAGGTGCGCGCGGCCGTGGCCGCGACGGCCAGGGGCTTCGAGGACATCGTGCGCAACTTCCCCCGGGCGGTCGAGCACCCCCGCGGCGAGCGCGTGATCGAGGGCGTCTTCGGCGCCCGCGCCCGGGAGGAGGGCAACGGCCTGGGCTACGAGACCATCGCCGCGGCCGGCAACCACGGCAACACCCTCCACTGGATCAACAACGACGGCGCCGTGCGGCCGGGCGAGCTGGTGCTCATCGACGCGGGCGTGGAGGTCGACTCGCTGTACACCGCCGACGTCACCCGCACGCTGCCGGTCGACGGGGTCTTCACCCCGGCCCAGCGCAAGGTCTACGAGGCCGTGCTGGACGCCGCCGACGCCGCCTTCGCCCGCGCCGGGCAGCCGGGTGCGAAGTTCCGGGACCTGCACGCCGCCGCCATGGAGGTCCTCGCCGCCCGGCTGGCCGGGTGGGGCATGCTGCCGGGCACCGCCGAGGAGTCCCTGGCGCCGGAGGGGCAGTACCACCGCCGCTGGATGGTGCACGGCACCAGCCACCACCTGGGCCTGGACGTGCACGACTGCGCGCAGGCGCGGCGCGAGATGTACCTCGACGCGGACCTGCGGCCCGGGATGATCTTCACCATCGAGCCCGGGCTGTACTTCTGGGCGGACGACCTGAAGGTCCCCGAGGAGCTGCGCGGCATCGCCGTGCGCATCGAGGACGACATCCTCGTCCGCGAGGACGGCTCGGTGGAGAACCTCTCCGCCGCGCTGCCGCGCACGCCGGACGACATCGAGGCGTGGATGGCGGCCCTCCGCGGCTGACCGACCACCAGGGGCCCGCGGCGCGCGAGCGCGCCGCGGGCCCTGCGTCTGTCGGCGGGGCGGGCGGTCGCGGGGGCCGGGCCCGCACCGCCCCGCGGTCAGCTCTCCTCGGGAACGTCCTCCTCGGCGAACGGCCGCGCGGCCGCCGCTGCGCCGTCGAGGTGCTTGCGCGCGAAGGCCAGCGACTCCGCCAGCGCGGAACGCCGGCCGACCCCCGACATCTTGCGGGTGTTGACCTCGACGACGACGGAGCCCGCGAACCGCTGCGCGGCGAGCATGTGCAGCACCTGCGCGCACGGCTGGTCGCCCTTGCCGGGAACGAGGTGCTCGTCCATGAAGGTGTTCGTGCCGTCGGCGAGGTGCAGGTGCGCCAGCCGCGGGAACAGCTCGTCGGCCATGGCGAGCGTGGTGTCGGGGTCCAGCCCGGCCGTCGCGGTGTGCGAGAGGTCCAGCGTCACCGAGCCGTAGTCGTGCTCGAGCGGGTCCCAGCCGGGCAGGTAGGCCTGCATGGTGCGCTCCCGCTTCTGGGTGCGGGCGCGCCACGGGAACATGTTCTCCACCGCCAGGCGCATCCCGTCGAGCCGCTCGCGCTCGGCGATGGCGCCGACGAAGTGCTCCGCGTAGGAGCGCTGCCACCGGAACGGCGGGTGCACCACGACCACGTCGGAGCCGACGGCGTGCGCCAGCTCCGTGGACCGGTCGATCTTGTCCCACGGGTCCTTGCCCCACACGCCCTGGGTGAGCAGCAGGGTGGGCGCGTGGATGGCGAGGACGGGCAGCCCGTGCTCCTCGCTGAGGCGCCGCAGGCGCGCGGCGTCCTGGCTGTCGGGGTCGCGCAGGACCATGACCTCGACGCCGTCGTAGCCGAGGTCGCGTGCGAGGGCGAACGTCTCCTCCACACCACCCGGGTACACCGACGACGTCGAGAGGCCCACCGGGATGGGCGCGCTCATGCGCGGCCCGGGCCACGGTCGTCCGTGCCGGGCTCCCCGGCGCCCCGCGCGCCGGGATCCTCCCCCGCGGCCTCGTGCGTGGGTCCGCCACCGCCGGGCGCGCCGGCCGGCCCCGCACCGGCGGGCGCGCCGGGGGCCGCGGGCCCCGCCGGGCCCGCCTGCTCCAGGTCCTCCAGGCGCAGGCCGTACCGGGGCCGCTCAGCCGCCGGCGCGGGCCGCGAGGCGGTCTCCGGCTGCCCCGGCTGCCCCGGCTGCCCGGCGCCTGCAGGGCCACCGGGCTGGGTCGCGCCGGGTTCGGCGGCGCCCGGCTGCGCGGCGCCGGGGTCGGCGGGCCGCGGCGTGCCGTACGGGTTGTACGGCGCGGCCGGGGGCGTCGTCGCTGGGCGGCCCGACGGCGGCGCCCAGCCGCGCTGCCCGGCGTCACTCAGGAGGCGGCGGGCCTCGCCGGCGCTCTCCGGCGCGCACAGGATGGTGTAGCGGGAGGCCACCACCTGGCTGGCGGAGGTGAAGTCCCGCTTCCCGCCGGTGAAGGCGTACGAGACGATCGCGAAGAGGATCCCGAAGGCGGCGCCGATGAGGACGCCGGCAAGCAACGGGAACTCGCCCGAGGGGGTGAGCAACCAGAACAGCAGCGAGATCATCAGCCCGAACCAGGCGCCGCTCATCGCGCCCGCCCCGGCGACCCGGGCGTAGGTCAGCCGCCCGGTGATCCGCTCCACGAGCCGGAGGTCGGAGCCGACGATCGTCACGTTCCGCACCGGGAACGCCTCGTCCGAGAGGTGGTCGACCGCCTTCTGCGCCTCGAGGTAGGTCGCGAAGGACGCCACCTCGACCCCGGTGGGCATCGTGGGGACCGACGTGTCGTTCTGCTTGCGCACCATGGCCATGCCCCGATCTTCCTCCAGCGGGCAGCCCCGTGCCACGTCCGCCCACCGCGCCGCTCCCGCGCACCCCCGTGACGCCCCTCTGCGCGCCCCGTTCCCGCCACCTGCGGCGTTCCCGCGGCGGGCCCCGGACGCACCCGCGGCCGGGGCGGGCCTAGGCTTGCCGCCGTGAGCACCACCATCACCCGGAGCAGCGCGCCGCCGAGCCGCGTGTACGTGGCGCGACTGGCCGGCACCCCCGTGTTCGACCCGCTCGGCGACCAGGTCGGGCGGGTGCACGACGTCGTCGTGCTCGTCCGCGTGAAGGGCGCCCCCCGCGCCGTGGGCCTCGTCGTCGAGGTCCCCGGCAAGCGGCGGGTGTTCCTCCCGCTCACGCGCGTGACGAGCATCGACGCCGGCGCGGTCATCACCACCGGCCTCGTGAACATCCGCCGCTTCCAGCGACGCGCCACCGAGACGCTCGTCGTCGCCGAGCTCCTCGACCGCCAGGTGACCTTCCGGGACGGCTCCGGCGTGGCGACCGTCGAGGACGTCGCGATCGAGCAGCAGCGCAACCGCGACTGGCACGTCACCAAGCTCTTCGTGCGCCGCAGCAGCCGCGGCGGGCTGCTGCGCCGCGGCGAGACCCAGGTGGTCGACGTCTCGGAGGTCACCGGCCTCGCGGGCAGCCCCGCCCAGCAGGGCGCGACGGCCCTGCTGGCCACGCTGGAGGACCTCAAGCCCGCGGACATCGCCGACGTGCTGCGCGACCTGCCGGTCGCCCGCCGCCTCGAGGTGGCGCGCGAGCTGGAGGACGAGCGCCTGGCGGACGTCCTCGAGGAGCTCGGCGAGGAGGACCGCGTCTCCATCGTCTCGGGCCTGGACCCCGAGCGCGCCGCCGACGTCCTGGAGGCGATGGAGCCCGACGACGCCGCGGACCTGGTCTCGGAGCTGCCGTCGGAGACGGCGACCGAGCTGCTCCGCCGGATGGAGCCGGACGAGGCCGAGGACGTGCGCCGCCTGCTGGCCTACGAGGAGAACACCGCCGGCGGCCTCATGACCACCGAGCCGATCATCATGCCGCCGGAGGCGCCTGTCGCCGCCGCGCTCGCCCACGCCCGGCGCGAGGACGTCACGCCGGCCCTCGGCGCGATGATCTTCGTCGTCCGCCCGCCCCTGGAGACCCCGACGGGCAAGCTGCTCGGGGTCGTGCACCTCCAGCGGGCGCTGCGCGAGGCCCCGCACGAGCTCCTCGGCTCGCTGCTGGACAAGGACATCGACCCGCTCCACCCGGAGGACGGCATCGGCAAGGTCACCCGGCTGCTCGCCACCTACAACCTCACCGCCATGCCGGTGGTCGACGACGAGGGCCGGCTGCTCGGCGCGGTCTCGGTCGACGACGTCCTGGACCACCTGCTCCCCGCAGACTGGCGCGACGCCGACGAGGATGTGACCGACCAGGCCGTCGACAGGAGCGCCCATGGCTGAGCGGCTCGACACCCCCCTGGAGGCGCGGCGCCGCTGGCTGCCGCGCCGACGCGTGGACCCCGAGGCCTACGGCCGGGTCTCCGAGGCCATCGCCCGGTTCCTCGGCACGCCGCGGTTCCTGCTGTACCTCACGCTGTTCTGCGCCGCCTGGCTGCTGTGGAACACCCTCGCCCCGCGCCACCTGCAGTTCGACTCCGCCGCGCTGGGCTTCACCGCCCTGACGCTCATGCTGTCCCTGCAGGCCTCCTACTCCTCGCCGCTGATCCTGCTGGCGCAGAACCGGCAGGTGGACCGCGACCGGGTCGCGGCCGAGCAGGACCGGCAGCGGGCCGAGCGCAACCTCGCCGACACCGAGTTCCTGGCGAGAGAGATGGCGGCGGTGCGGCTGGCCCTGAACGAGGTCGCCACCCGCGACTTCGTCCGCTCGGAGCTGCGCAGCGTGCTCGAGGACATCGTGGAGGAGCGCGACGAGCGCATCCGGGACCTCGAGCGGGAGCTGGCCGCCATGCACGAGGCCCACGAGCGCTCCCGGGGATCCGGTCCGAGGGCCTCCTCGGACCCGCCTACGATGTAGGGCATGAGTGCTCCCACCGTCGAGGCGGTCCGCGCCGAGCTCGCGGGCGTCATCGACCCCGAGATCCGGCGCCCGATCACCGAGCTGAACATGGTCCGCTCCGTCGTGGTCGGCGACGACGGCGAGGTGGTGGTCGGCGTCGACCTCACCACCGCCGGCTGCCCGCTCAAGGACACCATCACCCGCGACGTCACGACGAAGGTCGGGGCGCTCGACGGCGTCACCGGCGTGCGCGTCGAGATGGGCGTGATGACGGACGAGCAGCGCCGCGACCTGCGCACCATGCTGCGCGGCGGCGTCGCCGAGCCGGTGATCCCCTTCGCGCAGCCCGGCTCCCTCACCCGCATCTACGCCGTCACCTCCGGCAAGGGCGGGGTCGGCAAGTCCTCGGTCACGGCGAACCTGGCCGCGGCGATGGCCGCCGACGGGCTGAAGGTGGGCGTGGTCGACGCCGACATCTACGGCTTCTCGATCCCGCGCATGCTGGGCGTCGAGCACCCGCCGACCAAGGTCGACGACATGATCCTGCCGCCGGTGGCCAAGGACGTGAAGGTCATCTCCATCGGCATGTTCACCCGCGACAACGCCCCGGTGGTGTGGCGCGGGCCGATGCTGCACCGGGCGCTGCAGCAGTTCCTCGCCGACGTGTTCTGGGGCGACCTGGACGTGCTGCTGCTGGACCTTCCGCCCGGCACCGGCGACATCGCCATCTCCGTGGCGCAGCTGCTGCCGAACTCCGAGATCCTCGTGGTGACCACCCCCCAGGTGGCCGCCGCCGAGGTGGCGCAGCGGGCGGGCGTCATCGCCGCGCAGACGCACCAGCACGTCGTCGGCGTCGTGGAGAACATGTCCTGGCTGGAGCAGCCGGACGGCACCCACGTGGAGCTCTTCGGCTCCGGCGGCGGCGCGCGCGTGGCCGAGGAGCTGTCCACGGCGCTGGGCTACCAGGTGCCGCTCATGGCGCAGGTCCCGGTGGAGCAGCCGCTGCGCGAGGCGGGCGACACAGGCACCCCGCTCGTGCTCGGCGACGGCGCCTCCCCCGCCGCCGAGGCGCTGCGGTCGGTGGCCCGGCGCCTCTCCCACCGCGCCCGCGGCCTGGCCGGCCGCTCGCTCGGGATCAGCCCGGTGGGGCGCTGACGAGGCACGCCCGGGGCCGGTCGCCGTCGGCGGTGGCCGGGCCTCGTCGTCCCTCCTGGGCCGCCGGCCGGCCGCGCGGTGCGGGGCCGGCGTCAGTCCTGGCCGGAGACGCGCTTGCTCTTGTCCTGCAGCTCGTCGATGAGGCTGGACGCCTGCGCCTTGGTGAGGTTCTCGGGCACCTCCCGGCCGGCCTCGCGCGCGAGCGTGCCCAGGTAGCTCAGCTGCGCGCCCGTGGCCGGCTCCTCGCCGGTGGTCCACTCCTCGGGGTCCTTGATGGTGTCGGGGTTCTCGCTCATGGGTCCCACGCTAGGGCGGGCCGACCAGGTGCGCCCGCTCAGGTGGCCTCGTCGTCGAACGGCACCACGTAGGCCGCGGCGTCGGCGGGCGCCGCGGCGTCCCCGGCGAACGCTGCGCCGGCGGGCGCCGCCGCGGCGGGTGCGGCGGCGTCGGCCGTCGCGGAGCTGCCGGTGGGCGCGGAGCTGCCGGCGGGCGCGGTCGCCGGCGCCTCGTCCGTGGGCGGGACGGCGGTCGTCGTGGCGGTCGCGCCGCCGGTGCCCGGGAGGTCGGGGCGCGCCGCACCGGTGGCAGCGTCGGCCCCCTCGGCCGGGGTGGGTGGGACGACGGCGGCCCCCGCCGCCGCCCCGGCGGCCGCCGCGGCGCGGGCGGGCGGCCTGCGCCGGGCGGCGGGCGGGCGCCTCGCCGGTCGCGCAGGCTCGTCGAGGAGCGCCTCGCGCACGATCCGGCGGGGGTCGTACTGCCGCGGGTCGAGCTTGGACAGGTCCTCGTACTCCGGGCCCAGCTCCTCGCGGACGCGCTCCTTGGCGCCCGTGGCGAGCTTCTTGAGCTCGCGGGTGAGGCGTCCGAGCTGCTGGGCCAGCTCGGGCAGCCGTTCCGGCCCCACCAGCAGGAAGGCGAGGACGAGGAGGACGACCAGCTCGCCGCCCGAGATCCCCATCACCAGGCCAGGATAGGGGGCCGGAGGCCCCGCGCGTGACGCCGTCGCCTCAGCTGGACTCCTCGCCCAGCACCACGGAGACGGTCCGCTGGTCGCCGTCCCGCCGGACCTCGAGCTCGACGGTGTCGCCCGGCGCCTTCGAGCGGATGGCGACGATCAGCTCGTCGGGGTCCGTCACGGGGCGCCCGTCGATGCTCACGATGACGTCCCCGGGGCGGATCCCGGCGAGGTCGCCGGGACCGCCGGGGGTCACCGCGGTCTGGCCGCCCTCGTCACCCGGGAGCACCTGGACGCCCTCGCCCGTGTACCTGGTGTCGAGCGCCACGCCGAGCACGGGGTAGGTTGCCCGGCCCTCGGCGATGATCTGCTCCGCGGTGCGCCGGACCTGGTTGGACGGGATCGCGAAGCCGAGCCCGATCGAGCCCGTCGCCTGCGGCGTGCCGGAGGCCTGCGCGATGGCGGTGTTGATGCCGACCACCTGGCCGGCGGCGTCCACGAGGGGCCCGCCGGAGTTGCCGGGGTTGATCGCCGCGTCGGTCTGGATGGCGTTGATGAAGGTGGACGCACCGCCCCCGCCTGCCCGCACCGGCCGGTTGAGGGCGCTGACGATCCCGGTGGTCACCGTGCCCTGCAGGCCGAGCGGGGCGCCCACCGCGACGACCGGGTCGCCCACGGCGACGGTGTCGGAGTCGGCGAGCACCAGCGGCTCGAGGTCCTGCCGGTCCACCCTCAGCACGGCGAGGTCGTAGTCCGGGGTGCGCCCGACGACCTCGGCCTGCTCCTCCCGCCCGTCCGGGAAGACGACGACGACCTGCCCGCCGTCCACGGCGAGCTCGATCACGTGGTTGTTGGTGATGACGTAGCCGTCCTCGCGCAGCACCATGCCGGTCCCGGAGCTGCCCTGGCCGCCGGCGCGTGCCTCGATGTAGACGGTGGAGGGCAGGACGCGCTCGGCGATGCCGGCCACGGACTCCGGCGCCCGGTCCGCGTCCGCCCCGGCCGAGGTGGGCAGGGTCACGGTCCCGGGGCTGCCGACGTCAAAGAACGTCCGCGCCCCGAGGCCGCCGATGAGGATGCCCGCCAGGAGCGCCACGATAACGAGGAGAACGACCACGCCCGCGGCGACGGTGCGGCGCGGCCGGTGGGGCCGGTCCGACGCGGAGGCGAAGACGTCGTCGAGCCGGCTGTAGGTGGTGGGCGCCGAGCGGCCGTCGTAGCCGGGCTGACCGGACGGCCCACCGGGGTGGGCGCCGGTGTCGCCACCGCGCCCGCCGGGCGGCTCCTGGTGCGCCGCAGGATGCGGTGCGGGCTGGCCGTCCCGGTCCAGGTCGTGCGCGCCGGCCGCGGGACCCCCCGGGTGGGCGTACCCGGCCGCGGCTTCGTGCGCCTGGCCGGCGGCGGGGTCGCCGGCGGCCGGGTGGGGTCCCCGGCGCCGCCACGGGCGCAGGCCGGGCCCCGACGGCGGCACGGGCGCCCCGCGGTCCGGCTCGCCGTGGCGGAGCCGGCGCGGGTAGGGCTGCCCGGACCGCCACGGAGCCACGGGCGCGCTCGGCGGCGGGTACGGCTGCCCCGCCTGGGGCGCCCTGGCGTACGGGTCGTACGGCGCGGCGAAGGAGCCGGAACCGCCGACCCGGTGGTACGGCTCGGGCCGGGGCGGCGGCGTGGGCGCGTAGTCGTAGGCCGGGCCGCCCGCGGTGGGCCCGCGCGCGGGCGTAGGCCCGCCGGCGCCGGGCGCCTGAGCGCTCGCGTCGGCGCCGTCGTCCGGCCGGGCTTGGTCGTCCGGCCGGGCTTGGTCGTCCGGCCGCGCCGGGTCGTCAGGCCGCGCCGGGTCAGGCCGCGCCGCGCGACCCGCGGCACGGCCCGAGGCGTCCTGGGGCACGTCCCGGCCTTCGCCGTCGAGGGTCACGGGTTCTGCCCGATCAGGTCCGTCCACCCCACGAGTGTCTGCCACCCGAGGCCCAGACGGTCGGCCATCCCGGATCCCGGCGCCGTCACGGGCAGCTCGGCGGCCACCGCCCGCACCAGCGCCTCGGGACCGCGCGACGCCACCAGGGTCACGACGTCGTCGCACTGCATCACCAGCGCCGTGCCGGGAACCGGCACCTCGTACCCCTGCGCCTTGCCCAGGTCGACCGCCGGGAGGTGCGCCACGGAGGCCGCGTCGAGCACCCCTCGCTGCTGGACCACCGTCACCTGGTGGCCCTGCCCCACGAGCTCGAGCTCGATGAGCGTCTCCCCCGCCGCCGTCTCGACGCTCTCCAGCGCGCTCACGTGCAGCTCGTCCGGCACCGTCCGGGGCGCGGCCCAGTCGTGCTCCTCGAGCCACGCCAGCGCGGCGCGGGTGGTGTCGACGTCGGGGCCGGACTCGAGGAAGACGCTGGAGGGGCTGAGCACCAGCTCGGTCTCGCCCCCGTCCGGGCCGGTGACCTGCGCCAGCATCGCCGTCGGGTTACCGGGCCGCTCCGCGAGGGTGCCCACCACCAGCAGCGTGCCCACCACGCCGGCCGCGCCGGCGAGGGCGAGCCCGGAGCGGGTGACGAGGCGGTGCCGGGCGCGCGGGTCGGCGAGCGGCTCCCACGCCCGCCCCGCCCACCCGCCGCGGGGCGGCTCGGGCGGCCGGCTGGCGAGGCCGATCAGGCGGGAGGTGAGCTCGGTGCTGGGCGGGACGTCGCGCGCCTGGGACAGGCGGCGCCGGGACGCCCGCTCGGCCGCGACCTCAGCCGCGCACACGTCGCAGGTGACCAGGTGCGCGAGGGCCTCCTCGGCACGCTCGGGCGGGAGCTGCCCGTCGACGAGAGCGCTGACGTCGTCGCCGAGGTGACTCATCCGGCGCCCCCGGCGACGGCGGCGGCGCGGTCGTGCGCGGCGTCCGCGGCCTTGCCGGCGGGACGGCGGTGCTCGAGCTGGTCCCGGAGCATGGCGCGGGCCCGGTGGATCCGCGAGCGGACCGTGCCCATCTTGATGCCCAGGGTCGTGGCGATCTCCTCGTAGCTCAGGCCCTCGATGTCGCACAGCACCACGGCGGCGCGGTAGCGCGGCGGCAGGGAGTCGAGCGCCGCCTGCACGTCGAGGTCCAGGTGCGCGTGCTCGAAGCCGCGCTCGGGCTCCTCGGCGTCGTGCAGGCTGGGCAACCGCTCGGTGGACTCGCCGATCGGGTCGAGGCGCACCCTGGAGCGCCGCCGCGCCTGGTCGAGGAAGAGGTTGGTGGTGATGCGGTGCAGCCAGCCGTCGAAGTTGCCCGGCTTGTAGGAGTGCAGCGAGCGGAAGACCCGCACGAACGTCTCCTGGGTGAGGTCCTCCGCGTCGGCGCGGTTGCCGGTCAGGCGGTACGCGAGCCGGTACACCCGCCCGGAGTGCTCCGTGACGATCTGCTCCCAGGACGGCGGCGCCCAGCCGCCCTCCGCCCCCTCCAGGAGGGGCGCCGGGGAGGAGAGGTCGTCGTCAGCCATGTCCAGTCCTTCGGTCTCGATGGCAGTCATCGTACGGAGGCAACCTGGACACCGCCTGGGAAGACGCCTCCCACCGGTAGCATCACCCTTTGGCCCGCCTCGTCCCGGCGGCCCCCCGCCCGCACCACCCGGAGGCCCACCATCGTTGCCGACAAGGTCCAGTCCTGGGCCTACACCGAAGAGTTCGTCCCGGAGGACGACGCGATCGCCGACGCCCGCCTGCGCGCCGAGGAGCTCGGGGTCACCCCCGTCTCCGCCGGTACCGGGGCGGCCCTGCGCGTGCTCGCGGCGGCGGGCCGGGCGCACGCGGTCGCCGAGGTGGGCACGGGCACCGGGGTCAGCGCGCTGTGGTTGCTGGGCGGCATGGCCCCGGACGGCGTCCTGACCACGATCGACGTGGAGTCGGAGCACCAGCGCGCGGCGCGGCAGGCGTTCGCCGCCGCGGGCGTCCGGCACGCCCGCACCCGCCTCATCGCCGGCCGGGCCCTGGACGTGCTGCCCCGCCTCGCGGACGGCGCCTACGACCTCGTGCTCGTCGACGGCGACCCGGGCGAGGCGGCCGAGGACGTCGCGCAGGCGGTGCGGCTGCTGCGCCCCGGCGGCATCCTCGCCGTCAACGCGGCGCTGTGGCACGACCGCGTCGCCGACCCCGCCCGCCGCGACGACACCACCGTGGCCGTTCGTGAGCTCGGCAAGATGGTGCGCGCCGACGAGCGCCTGGTCAGCGCGCTGCTGCCCAGCGGCGACGGCCTGCTGGTGGGCGTGCGGCGCTAGCCGCCCCTGCCGGGCCCCCCGGCCCGGGTCGTGCGCCCGCGAGGTCGAACCTCTCGGGCCGGCGCACCTCAGCCGAGGCCCTCGAGATAGCGCAGCAGCAGCCGGGCACCGTAGCCGGTGGGCGCGGCCGCGGGCAGCTCGTGATGCTTGCCGCCCGTGCGTCCCGCCCCGGCGATGTCCAGGTGCGCCCACGGGGTGTCCCCCACGAAGTGCCGCAGGAACAGCGCCGCCGTGATGGAGCCGGCGCCCACGTGCGGGTCGGCGCTGGCGTGGGCGATGTCGGCGACCTCCGACTCCAGCGCGGGCCGGTAGTCCCCCACGAGCGGCATGCGCCACGCGTGCTCGCCCGCCGCCTCCCCCGCGCCCACCAGGGCGGCGGCCAGGTCCTCGTCGGTGGCGTAGAGAGCGGCGTGGCCGCGGCCGAGGCCCAGCGTCGCCGCGCCGGTGAGCGTGGCGACGTCGATCAGCACGTCCGGCCGCAGGGTGGCGCGCGCCCAGCCGAGCCCGTCGGCGAGCACCATGCGGCCCTCGGCGTCGGTGTTCGACACCTCCACGGTGGTTCCGTCGTACACGCGCACGACGTCGCCGGGCCGGTAGGAGGCCCCGCCCATGGCGTTCTCGGCGAGGGCCAGGACGGCGACGACGCGGTGCGGCAGGCCCAGCTCGGCGGCGGCGAGCACGGTGGTCAGGACCGTCGCGGACCCGGCCATGTCCGTCTTCATCGGGATCATCGCCTCGCGCGGCTTGAGCGAGATGCCGCCGGTGTCGAAGGTGATGCCCTTGCCGACCAGGACCACCGTGCGGGTGGTCGCGGCGGTGCGGGCGGGGGTCCAGGCGACGGTGACCAGGCGCGGCGGCGTGACGGACCCGCCGCCCACCGCGAGGATGCCCTCCATCCCCTGGCGGCGGAGCCACTCCTCGTCGTGCACCGCCACCTCGAGCGAGCCGCCCGCCTGTGGGGCGGCCGCGGCGAGCTCCGCGGCGCGCTCGGCCAGCCAGGCCGGGTTCTTGGTGTTCGACGGCGTCGCCGCCAGCAGCCGGGTCAGCCAGGTGGCGCGCACGCCGGCGCATGCGGCGGCCACGGCGGCCTCGGCCTCTGCGCCGGCGGCGCCGAGGAGGACCAGGCGCTCGGCCGGCGGCTTGCCCGGGGCGTCCGTGCGCCCGGAGCGCGGCATGCGGAAGGCCGCCAGCGAGAAGCCCTCGACGAAGGCGCGCAGCGCCTCGGGCGCCGGTCCGGCGCCCACGGTGGTCACCGCGGTGCCGGTACCGGCGGCCGCCCGGCCCAGGGCCAGGCCGGCCCGGCGCAGGGCGGCGGGTCCGCCGTCGCCGATGCCGAGGAGCACCACCGCCGGCGGGAGACCGGCCCACGGGACCTGCGCGACGCCCGGCAGCACGCGGGGCAGGTGGACGACCGCCGTCTGCCCGGCCTGCCCCTTCACGTCCTGCCGCTCGGCCTCGTGCATGAGGTCGATGCCGTAGAGCGCCGCGGCGTCGGCCACGCCGCCGCGCGGCTGGACCTCGTCCTCGCCCTCGGGGGCGGGCGCCACGGGCACGGCGACGACGCCGGGCGCGTACTCGCGCCATGCGGCGCCGTCGAGGTGCTCGGCGAGGAGGACGACCTCGGGCAGCGTGGGTGTGTGCATGGTCCCCTTCGTTCTGGTCGTGGCGCGCCGGCACCCGGCCGGACCACCGAGACGGCCGGTCAGCGGGGCTGACCGGCCGTCTCGTGTGGTCTGTGCGTGGCTGAGCTCAGCCGGCCACCGCGCTGAGCGCCTCGCTCAGCTCGCCGGCCTCGGCCGGGGTGAGCTCGACGACCAGACGGCCGCCACCCTCGAGCGGGACGCGCATGACGATGCCGCGGCCCTCCTTGGTCACCTCGAGCGGCCCGTCTCCGGTCCTCGGCTTCATCGCGGCCATGTGGTGCACCCCTCTTCTCGTGGTCACTGACCAGCCCTCGCCACCGGGCGGGTTCCCGGCTCCGTTCGGACTGTCGCTGGTGGTAAGTCTAGATCACTCGGCCGCGCCGCCGGCCTCGACAGCCGCGGCTTCCTGCGCCTGTCGCTCCCTCGCGAGGACCTCGACACGGCTCAGCACCGCCTCGACCGCCTCCTCCGCGGTGTCCACCACGGGCATGAGGTCGACGTCGGCGGGGTTGATCGTGCCGCGCTCGACCATCGTGGTCCGGATCCAGTCGACCAGGCCGGCCCAGTACCGCCTGCCGACCAGGACGATCGGGAAGGAGGACACCTTCTGGGTCTGCACCAGGGTGAGCGCCTCGAAGAGCTCGTCCATCGTGCCGAACCCGCCGGGCAGGACGATGAAGCCCTGGGAGTACTTGACGAACATGGTCTTGCGGGCGAAGAAGTACCGGAAGTTCACGCCGAGGTCGACCCAGCGGTTCATGCCCTGCTCGAACGGCAGCTCGATCCCGAGGCCGACGGACACGCCGTCCGCCTCGCAGGCGCCCTTGTTCGCGGCCTCCATGATCCCGGGCCCGCCACCGGTGACGACGGCGAAGCGCGCCTCGACCAGCCGGCGGCCGACCTCCTCCGCGATGGCGTACTCCGGCTCCCCCGGCTGCACGCGGGCCGAGCCGAAGACGGAGATGGCCGGGCCGATCTCCGCGAGCGCACCGAAGCCCTCGACGAACTCCGCCTGGATGCGCATCACCCGCCACGGGTCCTGGTGGACCCAGCTGGTGTCCTGCTCGGGCGCGAGCAGCCGGGCGTCGGTCGTCTCCTGCGGGATCTGGTCGCCGCGAAGGATCACGGGCCCGCGACGGTAGCCGTCGCCGTGGTCGTGGTTGGCGTGCACCTGACGTGTCATGGGGACCAGTGTCCTCGCCGGTGCGAGGATCTCGCGAGCCAGGCCGTGGCGCGGCGCGCCGCCTCCCAGGCGCGCCGTGGCGCGGGACGCCGCCTCAGGCGAGCCACGCCGCCAGCGCCGCGGCGCAGGCTCGGACCTGGTCGATGGCGCAGCGCTCGTCGTCGGCGTGCGCGAGCATCGGGTCGCCGGGGCCGAAGTTCACCGCCGGCACGCCGAGCTCCGCGAACCGCGCGACGTCCGTCCAGCCGTACTTCGGGCCGGGGACGGCGCCGGTGGTCGCGGTGACGGCCTCCACGAAGCCGGCCACGAGCGGGGAGTCCAGGCCCGGGCGGGCACCCCCGGCGAGGTCGGTGATCGTGACCTCGTGGCCGGCGAAGACCTCCCGCACGTGCGCCTCCGCCTCCGCGGTCGTGCGGGAGGGCGCGAAGCGGTAGTTCACGGTGACGACGCACTCGTCGGGGATCATGTTGTTGGCGATGCCGCCGCGGATCCCCACGGCGCTCAGCCCCTCGCGGTAGACGAGGCCGTCCACCTCCACCTCCGCGGCGGTGTAGGCGCCCAGCCGGTCGAGGATGCCCGCCGCCTTGTGCACGGCGTTGTCCCCGCGCCAGGCGCGGGCGGAGTGGGCGGTGCGCCCGGTGGTGCGCACCTCCGCCCGCAGCGTGCCGTTGCAGCCGCCCTCGATGCCGCCGTCGGTGGGCTCCCCGAGGATCGCGACGTCGCCGGTCACCCAGTCGGGGTGCACGCGCACGAGCCGGCCTAGGCCGTTGAGCTCGGCCTGGACCTCCTCGTGGTCGTAGAAGACCCAGGTGACGTCCCAGCGGGGGGCGGCGAGCCTGGCGGCCAGGTGCAGGGCGACGGCGACCCCGCCCTTCATGTCCACGGTCCCGCGGCCCCACAGCTCCTCGACGCCGTCCGCGGCCGTGCGCCGCCAGGTCGGCACGTTGTCCTTGATCGGCACGGTGTCGATGTGACCGGCCACCACCACGCGCCGCTCGCGGCCGAGGTTGGTCCGGGCCACCACGGCGTCACCGTCCCGCAGCACCTCCAGGTGCGCGCAGGCGCGCAGGCCCGCCTCGATCGCGTCGGCGAGCGCGCCCTCCTCCCCCGAGACCGAGGGGATGTCGCACACGGCGGCGGTGAGGTCGGCGAGGTCGCAGGTGGCCAGGTCCGGCAGGAGGGTTGTGCTCATGGGACCCGACCCTACGGGCACCGTCGGCGGGCGGGGCCCGTGCCGTCCGCGTGGCCGGCGCCGTCAGGCGCGGTGCAGCACCCGGGCGGCCTCCGCGATGGAGCCGGTCAGCGACGGGTACACCGTGATGACGTTGGCGAGCTGGTCCACCGTCAGGCGCTGCGCCACCGCGAGGCTGATCGGGTAGATCAGCTCCCCCGCGCGCGGCGCCACGACCACCCCGCCGAGCACCGTGCCGGTGGAGCGGTCCGAGAAGAGCTTGATGAAGCCCTCCTTGATGCCCAGCATCTTCGCGCGCGGGTTGCGGGCCAGCGGCAGCCGGGTGATGGCGCCGTCGACCTCGCCGGCCTCGATCGCCTTCTGCGTGACGCCGATGGTGGCGATCTCCGGCGCCGTGAAGATGTTCGCGGCGACGGTGTCGAGGTTCAGCGGCGCGACGGCGTCGCCCAGCGCGTGCCACATGGCGATGCGGCCCTGCATGGCGGCCACGGAGGCCAGCGGCAGCACGCCGGTGCAGTCGCCGGCGGCGTAGATCCGCGGCGCGCGGGTGCGGGAGACCCGGTCGGTCTCGATGTGCCCGGAGCGGGTCAGGGACACGCCCGCCTCCTCCAGGCCCATCCCGGCGGTGTTGGGCACGCCGCCGACCGCGACGAGGCAGTGCGAGCCCTTCACGACCCGCCCGTCGGTGAGCTCCACCTCGACGCCGTCTCCCACGCGGCGCACCCCGGCGGCCCGCGAGCGCGAGAGCACGTGCATGCCGCGGCGCAGGAAGACGCCCTCGATCAGCTCGGCGGCGTTCTCGTCCTCGCCGGGCAGCACCCGGTCCCGGCTGGAGACGAGGGTGACCTCGGCGCCGAGCGCGTTGTACGCGCTGGCGAACTCCGCGCCGGTGACGCCGGAGCCCACCACGACGAGGTGCTCCGGGATCTCGGTGAGGTTGTACATCTGCGCCCACGTGAGGATGCGCTCGCCGTCGGGCTTCGCCGTGTCCAGCACGCGCGGGGATGCGCCGGTCGCGACGAGGAGGACCTCCGCCTCGAGGACCTGCGTGCCGCCGTCGTTCTCGGCCACGTGCACCCGGCGGCTGCCGGCCGGGCTGATCTCCGGGTCCACCCGGCCGGTGCCCTCGACAACCCTGATGCCCTCGCGCTCGAGGCGGGTGCGGATGTCCCTGGACTGCTTGTCGGCCAGCCGCCGCACGCGCCGGTCGACGACGTCCATGTCGGCGCGCAGGGTGCCCGCCTGACCGTCGGGCCCGCCGTCGGCCCCGATGCCCAGCTCGCCGGCCTGCTCCGTGAGGGTCATCCACTCGGCGGTGGCGATGAGGGTCTTGGAGGGCACCACGTCGGTGAGGACCGCGGAGCCGCCCATGCCCTGGCGCTCCACGACACTGACGTGCGCACCGAGCTGGCTGGCCACCAGGGCGGCCTCGTAGCCGCCGGGGCCGCCGCCGATGATGACCACGCGGGAGCCCTCCAGGACCGGCGAGCCACCCGCGCCGGGCTCGGGGGCCCGGCGCTGCTCGGGCGCCTGCGGCGTGACGGGCTCCCCCGGCGGCGGGCCGACGAGCTCGGTCGTGGGCGGGGGGACGGGGCCGGTTGCGGTGCTCACGCCGAGTCATTCTGCCGAACTCGGACGGCATGCGCCTTAGCGGTAGCGTCGTGCCATGACCGCGCAGGACGACGCCCCCGCCGTGGGCCAGCTCGACGACCCCGCCATCGACCCGTTCGCCGTCGCCGCCGACGCCGCCCGGCACCTCGCCGCGCGGACCGGCGTCGAGCGCCACGACGTGGCGCTCGTGCTCGGCTCTGGCTGGGCCGGCGCGGCCGACCTGCTCGGTGAGACGGTCGCGCAGCTCCCGGCGACCGACCTGCCGGGCTTCTCCGCCCCGGCGGCTGTCGGCCACGGCGGCCACCTCACGTCGGTGCGCATCGAGGGCAGCGGCAAGCACGCCCTGGTGATCGGGGCGCGCACCCACTACTACGAGGGCCGCGGCGTGCGCGCCGTCGCCCACGGCGTGCGGGTGGCCGCGGCCGCCGGCGCCTCGACGGTGGTGCTCACCAACGGCTGCGGCGGGCTCGAGGAGGAGTGGGCGCCCGGCACGCCGGTGCTCATCTCCGACCACATCAACCTCACGGGCCGCTCGCCGCTCGAGGGCGCCACCTTCGTGGACCTGACTGACCTGTACTCCTCGCGGCTGCGCGACCTCGCGCGCGAGGTGGACCCGTCGCTGCCCGAGGGCGTCTACGTGCAGTTCCCCGGCCCGCACTACGAGACGCCCGCCGAGGTCCAGATGGCCCGCCGGATCGGCGGCCACCTGGTCGGCATGTCGACGGCGCTCGAGGCGATCGCCGCCCGGCACGCGGGTCTCGAGGTGCTCGGGCTGTCGCTGGTGACCAACGCGGCGGCCGGGATCTCCCCCGCCCCGCTCTCTCACGAGGAGGTGCTGGAGGCCGGCCGCGCGGCCGGGCCGCGCATCTCGCGGCTGCTCGCCCAGATCGTCCGGCGTCTGTGACGGGCGGCGGGGCGGCGCTCCCTGTCAGAGCTGACGAGCCACCCCACCGTGGCGCGGAGCCGCACCGCCGCCCGCCACCAGGAGCACCCGCACGCACCCGCCCACCGCACCCGCCCGCAGGGGCACCCGCACGCACCCGCCCACCGCACCCGCCGGCGGCGGGGCACCGCACCGCACCACGCCGGGGCGCGCACACCGCACGCCGGCCCCGACGACGGCACCCGAGGAGAGCACCATGACCGTCACCGCCGAGACCGTCCGCGCCTGGATCGCGGCCGACCCCGACCCCGCCACGCGGGGCGAGCTCACCGAGCTGCTCGCCCGGGCCCAGCGGGGCGACGACGGTGCGCACGTCGCGCAGGCGGAGCTCGACTCCCGCTTCGCCGGTCCCCTGGAGTTCGGCACGGCGGGGCTGCGCGGCGCGCTGGGTGCCGGGCCGCACCGGATGAACCGTGCGGTGGTCATCCAGGCCGCCGCGGGTCTGGCGGCGTTCCTCGCCGAGGAGGTCGGCCCCGACTTCACCGTGGTCATCGGCTACGACGCCCGGCACGGCTCCTCCCAGTTCGCGAGGGACACCGCCGCCGTCGTCACCGCCGCGGGCGGCCGCGCCAGGCTGCTCCCCGCGCCGCTGCCCACCCCGGTGCTCGCGTTCGCCGTCCGGCACCTGGGGACCGACGCCGGCGTCATGGTGACCGCCTCGCACAACCCGCCGCAGGACAACGGCTACAAGGTCTACCTCGGCGGCCGCGCCGTCACCGGTGCCGGCCAGGGCGCGCAGATCGTGCCACCGTACGACGCGCGGATCGCCGAGAAGATCGCCGCCGTGGGGCCGGCCAACGAGGTGGCGCTCGCCGAGAGCGGCTGGGAGGTGCTCGGGCCCGAGGTGCGCGAGGCGTACCTGCGCCGGGTCGTCTCGCTGCTCCCTGCGCGGCACACCCGGGACGTGCGGATCGTGCTGACCCCGATGCACGGCGTCGGCGGGGCCACGGCGGCCGAGGCCCTGCGCCGCGCCGGGTTCGGCGACGTGCACGTCGTCGCGGCGCAGGCCGAGCCGGACCCGGACTTCCCCACCGTGAAGTTCCCCAACCCGGAGGAGCCGGGCGCGCTCGACCTCGCCCTCGCGCTGGCCCGGGCGGTGAACGCCGACCTCGTGCTCGCCAACGACCCCGACGCCGACCGCTGCTCGATGGCAGTGCCGGACCCCTCCGTCCCCGGGGGCTGGCGCCAGCTCACGGGCGACGAGATCGGCGCGCTGCTGGGTGCCCAGACCGGGGCCGCCGCGGCAGTCACGGGTCGTGGCGTGCTCGCCAGCTCCGTCGTCTCCTCCCGCCTGCTGGAGAGGATCGCTCACTCCCACGGCCTGCAGCACCGCACGACCCTGACCGGCTTCAAGTGGATCGCCCGCACCGAGGGTCTGGTGTTCGGCTACGAGGAGGCCATCGGGTACTGCGTCGACCCTCAGGCGGTCCGCGACAAGGACGGCATCTCGGCGGCGCTGCGCCTGGCGTACCTGGCGGCGCAGCTGCGCGACTCGGCGTCCAGCTTCGTCGAGGCGCTGGACGAGCTCGCGCGCCGCCACGGCCTGCACGCGACGAGCCAGCTGTCCATCCGCGTGGAGGACCTGACCCGCATCGCGGAGGCGATGACGCGGCTGCGCAGCTCGGGGCCGGCGACGCTCGCCGGCTCGCGGGTGGTCACCACGACCGACCTCGCCCTGGGCTCGGCGGAGCTCCCGCCCACCGACGGCATGCTCTACGTCACCGCCCAGAACGACAGGGTGATCGTCCGGCCCTCGGGGACCGAGCCCAAGCTCAAGTGCTACCTCGAGGTGGTCGTGCCGGTGGAGGACCCGAACGACGTCGCCGCCACCCGCCGGGTGGCCGCCGCCAGGCTGGAGCGCCTGCGCGCCGACGTCGCGGCCGCCGTCGGCATGTAGTGCGGGCGACGTCTCAGGTCCCGCGGCTGCGACACTGTGAGTCCTGCGGGCGCGGTCGCAGGTCCTGCGGGCGCCACGTAGGTCCTGGGGGGCATAGCCGTGGCCCTCCCGGGCACCGTCGCTACCGAACGTCGCGCGCCCCGGCCCACGTCGGGGAACGTGGACCCGGGGCGCCCTGACGCTGCAGCGTGCTCAGCCGCTGAGGCCCTCGAGGACCTTGCGCGTGCCGGAGAGCCCGAGGCGGGTCGCGCCGGCGGCGATCATCTCCAGCGCCGCCTCGGTGGTGCGGATGCCGCCGGAGGCCTTCACCCCCAGGCGGCCACCCACGGTCTTCGCCATCAGCTCGACGGCGTGGGCGCTGGCCCCGCCCGCCGGGTGGAAGCCTGTGGAGGTCTTCACGAAGTCGGCGCCGGCGGTCTCCGCGGCCTGGCAGACGGCGACGATCTGCTCGTCGGTCAGGGCGGCGGACTCGATGATCACCTTCAGCAGCACGTCGGGGGCGGCCGCACGGACCGCCGCGATCTCGTCACGGACCGCGTCGTACTGACCGGTGGTGGCCAGTCCCAGGTTGATGACCATGTCGATCTCGTCCGCGCCGTCAGCCGCGGATCGTGCCGCCTCGGCGGCCTTGACGTCGGCATGGTGGGCACCGGAGGGAAAGCCGCACACGGTGGCGACCTTGACCTCGCCGGTTCCGGTCAGCGGCAGCTGGTTGGGTGAGACGCACACCGAGAAGGCGCCCAGCTCCTGCGCCTCGGCCACCAGGGCGACGACGTCGGCCGCGGTGGACTCGGGCTTGAGCAGGGTGTGGTCGACCATCCGGGCGACCTCGGTACGGGTCGGGCTCATCGTTCCTCTTCCTGGAGCTGCGTCTCTGGCGCGTGGTTCGTTCTCGGCATGTCCGGCGTCCAACGGTAGCCGTCGCGGGCGGCCCCGGCCCGTGCCGAGCCGGCACGGAGGGCGGCGTGGGCGGCCCCGGCCCGTGCCGAGCCGGCACGGAGGGCGGCGTGGGCGGCGCCGGCCCTGCCGAGCCGGCACGGAGGGCGGCGTGGGCGGCCCCGGCCCTGCCGAGCCGGCACGGAGGGCGGCGTGGTCGTCGGGGGCGATCCGGACCGCGCGGTGGGAGGACCCAGGCTTGACGGTCAGCCGCGTGTCGCCGGCAGCAGCGAGCCAAGATCCTGCTCGGCGTCGTAGCGCTCGGCGGGAATGTGGAACGCGTGCAGCCCACCTCGCTGGGTCATGTGCCAGTAGATCAGGTAGAAGAAGGTGCCGCGCAGCTCGGAGACGATCTGCTCGTTCCCGGACCAGCCCCCTGTCGCGAGCCGCACCTCGACGACCTTGTGGTCCTGGATCAGCTCGTCCGAGATGTAGTAGTCGCCCTCCGGCCACCACATCTCGCGCAACCGGGAGACGAGGGCGTGCGGCGTCCCCACGAATCCCCGGATGGATTCCAGCTGGGCCTCGGTCGGGTACGGGTCGGTCATGTCCGCATTGTGCGATTACCGGACGGCATCCGTCACCGACTTTGGTCACATGTCGCGTCTGTTCATGAAGTGTGGGGCCGTTCGCGCTCACAGCACATCGCCCAGAAGCCGTTGCGACTCCGGTGGCGTGCGACCCCGATGAGCCATTCCCGTGAGGACGGCCCGAGCAATCCTCCGTATCGGCGCGGCAGGCGCGAGAGCAGCACAGATCGCTTTCCTGCCGGTCGACCGGTTGTGCCACTGCGCGGACTGTTTTCGTCGGTTTACATCCAAAATAGTCTGGGACCACAGCGCACCGATCGCGCACGGTGCACCCCGCCCGCAGGTCCGAGCGAGCTAGCGTTTCCAACGTCGCACGTGCGGCGTCAAAGCGAAACACCACTTAGCGCCATGGTTTTCCACAACAAGCGCCTGTGGATATCGCTAACCGGCCGCGTGATGCCACTTCTTCCACAATTTTGACTGAAATGTCCTCACGCTCTTGCGTTGTCGAACATACGTTCGATAGCATTCGTTCATCGGGTCGGAAAGCGCGATTCTTGACGAGGGGGTGGCGGATGTCCCTGTTGGACGAAGTGGAAACCCCTGCCGGCGCCCTCGAGGCCGGGTTGGCCCAGGCACGGGCGATCATGGCCGAGCTCAACACCGTCGACCTCCATGGCGTGCCCGGCCCCACGGTGGTCGCCGCACTCGACGAGGTGGAACGGCTGCGGCGGCAGGCCGAGGCGCTGGCTGCGCGGGCCCTGGCCGTGATCGAGGCCGACGGAAGCTGGGCGCTCGACGGCGCGCGTTCCCTCGCCGCCTGGTACCGCGCGAGATCGGGCAAGCACCACGCGGCGGCAGCCCGCGAGATCCGTCAGGCACGCGCACTGCGAGACCATCTGCCGGCCACCGCCCGCGCGCTCGCCGCAGGACGGATCAGCGTCGACCACGTCCACGCCATGGTGCGTCACACCACGGACACCGACACCCGCAAGAACCTTCTCCGGGACCCGGAGGTCGGTGAGGCCCTGCTCCTCGAGCACGCCGTCCAGCTCGACGCTTCCGACTTCTCCGTAGCGGTCCAGCAATGGGGACTGCAGGCCGACCCGGACGCGTCCGACCGCCGCTACAGGGAGGACATCGCGCGCGAAGAGTTCTTCCTGTCGGAGACGACCGACGGGTACGTCCCTGGCGGGTGGCTCTCCAAGACCAGCGGCAAGCTCGTCCTGACAGCCCTGAGCGCACGTACCGGCACCCCGTCGCGGACGGACAGGCGGACGCCGGGTCAGCGCCGGGCCAACGCATTGGTCGGCATCGCGCAGCTGGCGCTGGACTCCGGCACGCTCCGGCCCGGTGCACGGATCCGGCCCCACCTGACGGTCACCGTGCCCTTCGAGACGCTGCAGCGGCTGGCCGCGGCCTCCGCGCCCAAGCACCGCCCCGGCTGCCGGCTCGCGAACCATCCCGGTGCCGCGCTCGGCGTCCCGCAGGACCTCACCGGCACGGACCGGTCCAGCCGCCGGAGCCTCCTGGGTGGGGGCGTCCCGCCCCCGTCCCCGGCCTCATCCGTGCCGGCAACGGGCCCACGGGACGCGGGTGGAGGCACCGACGCCCCGGCGACGCACGAACGGTGCACCTGCGGCATCGACGGAGCGGAGCTCATCGAGGCCGCGGTGGACCCGGCGGCGATGGCCACCGCGGAGCCGGCGACCTTCGAGGACGGCACACCCCTCTCACCGGCCCTCCTCGGGCGCCTGGCGTGCTCGAGCGGCCTGCACCGCGTGGTCTTCGGACCGGACTCGGAGGTGCTGGACCTCGGCCGCGAGGAGCGGCTATTCAGCGCCGCCCAGACGCGGGCCATCATCGCTCGCGACAAGCGCTGCCAGTACCCGCACTGCAACGCACCGCCGGGCGAGGGTGAGATCCACCACAGCGTGTGGTGGTGGGCGCAGTGCGGCTCGACGAACACCAAGCTCGGGACACTCCTGTGCTGGTACCACCACGACTACGTCCACGCCCACGGGATCGCGATCGAGCGCCGCAGGCGGCGCTGGGTGTTCATCCGGAGGGACGGCACCCTGATCGGAGCAGAGCCGCCGCAGCCTGACGGACGTCCTCCGGCCCACGGCCAGACCTCGCGACCTGACAGACGTCCTCCGGCCCACGGCCAGACCTCGCGACCTGACAGACGTCCTCCGGCCCACGGCCAGACCTGCGCGGCCTGACAGACGTCCTCCGGCCCACGGCCAGACCTGCGCGGCCAGACGGACGTCCTCCGGCCCACGGCCAAAGCCTCGCGGCCTGACAGACGTCCTCCGGCCCACGGCCAGACCCGCGGGGTCCGACGGACGGCACACCGATCGGGGACGGGCTCACCAGCTTGATCCAGGTTCACCCTCCCGGCCGGACCGTCACGGCGTCGGGTGGGTCAGAACTCCTCCTCCGCGAGCAGCTCCTCGTCGTCGTCAGCAGGCACCTCGGCGATCTGCTCCGCCACGTCCGCCGGGCTGGCCTCCCGGATCGGCTCGTCCACCTCGACCGCGGGAACGTACTCCTCGGGCTCGGCCTCGAGGTTCTCGTCCACCACGTGCTCTTCCCCGAGCACCTCGGGGTCGAGCTCGACAGCAGCGGTCTCGGCTGTGGGGTCGGGTCGCTGAGTGCTCATGACGCCTCCTCGGGGTGGTCGCTGACCTGGCCAGCGTGCCGCGCCCCAACCTCGGACGCAAGGGCGCCGACCGACCCGTGAGCGGCTGCCGCCATCCGCCTGGCCCCGGGCGAACGGGCCTCAGCCCGCGCCGCTGACGTGCCCTGACACGGGTTCGGGGAGCACCACCCAGTTGACGTGGGTCCACCCACCGAGCGCGCGATGCGGCTCCTGGCGAGCCAGCAGCTCGTGCACCCGGACCGGGTACACGCGCGCCGAGGAGGGGTCGTAGAGGTGCAGGAGCGGTTGCCCCGACTCGTCGTGACCACGGTGGGGTACGTCCGCGGGCGGCGGCACCGCGAGGACCACGTGACGCGGAACCGCCCGGGCCGGTCCGCGCCGGAGGTCGTCCCCGACGTAGAGCGGGACCGGAGCACCGGCCAGCGTCGCCCCGTACACGCTCGCGAGCACCGCTCGCGCCCGCGACGACGCATCGTCCACCGGCAGGGACCGGTACCGGACACCGGGGAACCGTGCCTCCCGTGCGGCCGTCCACGGCGGCGTGCCCAGCGCGCCCGGCCACGGCAGCAGGCCGAGACCACGGCGGCTGGTGCGCGCCTTGACGTGCCGCTGGGCCGCGGCGAACCGGCCGGCCGGGCCCACGCCGTCGGACGGGATCTCGGGCGGGATCTCCGGCGGCCGGGCATCGGGGAGCGAGCCGTGCAGCAGCCAGCCCGCCAGCGCCGGGTCACCGGTCGCGGCGAGCATGACGAGGGCGGCGGACCCGCACGTCGTGCCGTCCACCTGCCGGGCGGGCGCACCGCCGAGCGTCACCGGCAGGCCCTCCGCCCTCGGCGCGGCCGTATCAGCGCGGGCGCCACCCTTGGAGGTGCCGGCGCCCCCGGGTGCCGGCACGCGGGTCGAGCCGCCCGCGGACGACGCGGGCCGGACGCCGGGCGCGGCGCCTTGCGCGTCGTCATCGCGTGAGACCGGCGCCGTGACGGCGCGGTCGGCACGGGCAGAACGGACGGGGCGGAAGAACGGGGCGAGAAGGGTGCTCAGCGACAACCGCGAGGTCGGCGACATGCCGTCCAGCGTGCCCGAGCACGCCCGGACCGGCTACCCGGCCGCGGGGCCTTCTCCGAGCCGCCGCGCGTGCCCCCCGAGGTAGCGCCGATGCTGAGGTAGAACTTCTGCGCCGAGGTAGAACGCCACGCCGTGCTGCCCCGTTCTACCTCGGCCGAGACGTTCTACCTCGGCCAAGACGTTCTACCTCGGCGGGGGCGTCAAACAGGACGCGGCCGCGCGCCGACGGCGCCCCACCACCGGCCCCGGCCACGTGCCCCCGAGCCCGTGAAGTGCGTCGCCCGTAGAGCCCGGGCGCAGGGTCAGCCGGCGACCCTGTCCAGCACGGTCGCGGGGCGCCCGGGGACCTCGGCCCCGGCGGGGTCGATGACGATCCCGCCGTCGAGCGCCTCCAGGGCGCGCTCGAACCGCTCCGGCGTGTCGGTGTGCAGCGTGAGGATCGGCTGCCCCTTGCGCACCCGCTCCCCCGGCTTCGCGTGGATCTCGATGCCCGCGACCGCCTGGACGGGGTCCTCCTTGCGGGCCCGCCCGGCGCCGAGGCGCCAGGAGGCGACGCCGACGTCGTAGGCGTCCAGCGTCGTCAGCACGCCGTCGGACTCCGCGAGCACGTTCTCGGTGTGTCGCGCGGTGGGCAGCACGGCGTCGGGGTCGCCGTCCTGCGCGGCGACCATCCGCCGCCACACGTCCATCGCGCGGCCGTCCTCGAGCGCCGCCTCCGGGTCCGCGTCGGGCCTCCCGGCGGCGTCGAGCATCTCCCGGGCGAGCGCCACCGTGAGCTCGACGACGTCCGCGGGCCCACCTCCGGCAAGCACCTCGACGGACTCCCGGACCTCCAGCGCGTTGCCGACGGTCAGACCGAGGGGCGTGGACATGTCGGTCAGCAGCGCCACCGTGCGCACCCCGGCGTCGGTGCCCAGCTCCACCATCGTGCGGGCCAGCTCGCCCGCCCGGTCGGCGTCCTTCATGAACGCCCCGGAGCCGACCTTGACGTCCAGGACGAGCGAGTCGGTGCCCTCGGCGATCTTCTTGCTCATGATCGAGCTCGCGATGAGCGGGATCGCCTCCACTGTCGCCGTGGTGTCCCGCAGGGCGTAGAGCTTCTTGTCGGCGGGCGCCAGGCCCGAGCCGGCGGCGCAGATGACCGCGCCGACGCGGTCCAGCTGGGCGAGGATCTCCTCGTTGCTCAGCGCGGCCCGCCAGCCCGGGATCGACTCGAGCTTGTCCAGTGTCCCGCCGGTGTGGCCGAGCCCGCGCCCGGAGAGCTGCGGGACGGCGACGTCGAAGACGGCCACCAGCGGCGCCAGCGGCAGGGTGATCTTGTCCCCCACCCCGCCGGTGGAGTGCTTGTCCGCGGTCGGCCGGGACAGGGACGAGAAGTCCATGCGCTCGCCGGAGGCGATCATCGCCCGCGTCCAGCGCACGATCTCGGCCCGTTCCATGCCGTTGAGGAAGATGGCCATGGCGAGGGCGCTCATCTGCTCCTCGGCCACCACCCCGCGCGTGTAGGCGTCGATCACCCAGTCGATCTGCGCAGGCGCCAGGGTGCCGCCGTCACGCTTGGTCCGGATCACGTCGACCGCGTCGAAGGGCTCGCTCATGCCCGCGCCCCCACCTGCAGGTCCTGCGGCCCGAAGGCCTCGGGCAGGACCTCCGTCATCGGGTGCACGCCGCTCGGCAGCTCGACGAGCAGCTCCGGCCCGCCGTGCTCCCACAGCAGCTGCCGGCAGCGCCCGCAGGGAACGAGCACCTGGCCGCCTGCGCCCACGCAGGTGAAGGCCACCAGCCTCCCGCCGCCGCTGCGGACCAGCTCCGACACGAGCCCGCACTCCGCGCACAGCGTCACGCCGTAGCCGGCGTTCTCCACGTTGCAGCCCGAGACCGTGCGGCCGTCGTCGACGAGCGCGGCGGCGCCGACCGGGAACTTCGAGTACGGCGCGTACGCGCGATCCATGGCCTCGATGGCCAGCGCGCGCAGCGCGGCCCAGGTGTCGTCGGAGATGGTCACCGTGCGGCTCCTTCCGGGACGCGCGGCCCGTGGGCCGCCGGCCCACGGGCTGGTCGGGTGTGGGCCGGCCCCGTCGGGTCCGGCCCACCGGCTCGGCGGTCCGGGCCCTAGCCCGGCCCGCCGCCTATCACTTGATGTACGGGATGTTCTCCGCGGCGGGCGCCCGCACCCGGCCCACGAACCCGGCCACGGCGAAGATGGTCACCACGTACGGCAGCATGAGCAGGATGTCGGACGGGATGGGCGCGCCGATGGTGCCGAGCAGGTTGGCGAGGTTCTTCGAGAAGCCGAAGAGCAGGGCCGCCGCCAGCGCACCGGTCGGGTTCCACTTGCCCAGGATCATCGCGGCGAGGGCGATGTAGCCGTTGCCGGCCGACATCTCCTTGCCGAAGGCCAGGCCCGAACCCACGGTGAAGAACGCGCCGCCCAGGCCGGCGACGGCACCGCCCAGGATCGTGTTGCGCACGCGCGTCCGGTTGACCTTGATGCCGACCGTGTCCGCCGCCTTGGGGTGCTCACCCACGGCCCGCACGCGCAGCCCCCACCGGCTGCGGAACAGGAAGATCTGCAGCACGACCACCGCGGCGTACATCAGGTACACGAGCAGGTTCTGGTTGAACAGCACCGGCCCGATGACCGGGATCTCCGACAGCAGGGGGACCGGCAGGCGCGGGAGACCCTGGCGGGCGTTGAGCGTCTCGGCGTTCTCGGTCAGGAGGGTGGAGAACAGGAAGCTGGTCACGCCGATGACCAGCACGTTCAGCACGACGCCGACGATGATCTGGTCCACCCAGTACCGCACCGCGAAGAACGACAGCAGCGCCCCGACCAGGGCGCCCGCGATCGGGGCGGCCACCATGCCGAGGTAGGCCCTGGAGGTGAGCGAGGCGACGACGGCGGCCAAGAACGCGCCGCCGAGGAGCTGGCCCTCGATCGCGATGTTGACGACGCCGGAGCGCTCGCACAGCACCCCGGCCAGCGCGCCGAACACCAGCGGCACCGACAGCGCCAACGCGCCCTGCAGCAGCGTGGTCAGCGGGATGAGGCTCTCCCCGCCCGCGCCCGACCACACCAGGAACGCCAGCACGAAGCAGACGCCGAACACCACCGGCACCCACACCGGCACCTTGCGCCGGTTCATGGTCAGCCAGGTCACCAGCGCCACCAGCGCCACCATCACGATCGACAGGACCCAGTTGGTCCCGGTCGAGGGGACGGAGAAGTTGGGGATGGCCACCAGGTCCGTCTGGCGCGAGACCTGGAAGGTGGTCTCCCGGCCGCCCTGGGGCAGCAGCGTGAAGAACGCCAGCGCCGCCAGGGCGAGCACGCCGTAGATGACCGGCCACTTCCACGAGATGGGCGCCAGGACGGCGGTGGACTCACGCGGCGCGACGGCCGTCGTCGTCGGAGCGCTCACGCCGCAGCCTCCTTCACGGCCGGGGTGGCGGTCCTCCTGCGCGGGGCGGCGGCCCCGGGCGTGGGCAGCCGGAAGATCGCGCGGACCAGCGGCGGCGCCGCGATCAGCAGCACGATGATCGACTGGACCACCAGGATGATGTCGATCGGGGTGGCGGTGGCCGACTGCATGAGCACGCCGCCAGCGCGCAGGGCCCCGAACAGCAGCCCCGCGAGGAACGTGCCCAGCGGCCGTGACCGGCCCAGCAGCGCGACCGTGATGGCGTCGAAGCCGTAGCTGGCCGCCACGCCCGCGGTCAGCGCCGGTTCGGTGCCGAGGATCTGCGCGGAGCCGGCCAGGCCCGCCAGCGCGCCGGCGACCACCATGGTCAGCACGGTGACCCGGCCGACCGAGATGCCGGCGGTGCGCGCCGCCGAGGGGTTGGCGCCCGCGGCGCGCAGCTCGAACCCGAACGTCGACCGCTCGAGCAGCCACCACACGAGCACCGTCGCCGCGATGGCGACGAGGAAGCCGGCGTGCAGCCGGAACGAGGGGCCGAGCAACAGCGGGTAGGTGGCGGAGTCGGACGGGATCTCCGGCGACTTCGGGAACGGCGACCCGGGCACCTTGAACGCCGCGGTGGTCAGCAGGTACCCGATGAGGTAGATCGCGACGTTGTTGAGCATGATCGTCACGATGACCTCGTTGGCGCCGGTGCGGGCCTTGAGGAGACCGGCGATGCCGGCCCAGATCGCGCCGCCGAGCGCCGCGCCCACCGCGGCGAGCGTGACGTGCAGGACGACGGGCAGGTCGAAGGTGAAGCCGATGTACGCGCCGAAGATGGCGCCCAGGATGATCTGCCCCTGCCCGCCGATGTTGAACAGGCCGGCGCGGAACGCCACGGCGATGCCCAGGCCGGCGAGGATCAGCGGCGTGGCGAAGACCAGCGTCTCCGTCAGCGGCCGCACGGCCCGGGCCAGGGTGTCGGCCTCGAAGTCGTAGATCGCGCCGCGGAACAGCGCGCGGTACGCGCCGTAGACGGCGTCCCAGACGGCGAGGAAGAAGTCGCTCGGCCGGGCGAAGAGGTAGCTGGCCGTCTCCAGCACCCGCGGGTCGGCGAGGGCGATGAGGACCCCGCTGATGACCAGCGCGACGACGACGGCGAGCACGGAGACGAGCCAGCTGCCGGAGAGGAGGTCGCGCACGAGCTGCGCCGAGCGCGTCGGCTCGGCCGGCTCCTGCCGGCGGACGACCTCGGCCTCTGCGGACTCCGCGACGACGTCGCCGGGGTGCGCCGGCGGCCGGGGGTTGTCGATCTCGGAGTCGCTCACAGCGTTCCCTCCTGGTCGGCGACGGAGTCGGCCGTCGCGAGGGCCGTGCGGTGCTCGGCCGCCTGGACCTGGGCCTCCTCCAGCGGGACGCCCGCCATCATGAGGCCCAGCACGTCGCGGTCCGTGCCGCCGTCGACGATGCCGACGATGCGCCCGCGGTACATGACCGCGATGCGGTCGGCGAGGGCGAGGACCTCGTCGAGCTCGGTGGAGACGATGACCACGGGGGTGCCGTTGTCCCGCTCCTCCACGATGCGCTCGTGCATGAACTCGATCGAGCCGACGTCGAGGCCGCGAGTGGGCTGGGAGGCCACGAGCAGGCGCAGCGTCCGGGACATCTCGCGCGCGATGACGACCTTCTGCTGGTTGCCGCCCGAGAGCGTCGAGATGGGGTCGTCGATCGAGCTGAGCCGGATGTCGAACTCCTTGGCGCGCTTCTCGGCGTTGGCGCGCACCACCGCGGGGCTCATCGCAAGGCCCTGGGCGAACGGCTCGGAGTCGTAGATGTCCAGCACGAGATTCTCGGCGATCGAGAAGCTCGCGATGACGCCGTCGGTCGAGCGGTCCTCGGGGACGAACCCGATGCCGGCCCGCAGCCGGTCCTTCACCCCGCGGCCGAGGAGGTCCTCGCCGTCCAGCGTCATCGAGCCCGCGACCGGCTCGACCAGGCCCAGGATGGCCTCGGTGAGCTCCGTCTGGCCGTTCCCCTGCACGCCGGCGACGGCGAGGATCTCGCCGCGGCGCACGGAGAACGTCAGGTCGTCGACGACGGCCTTGCCGGTCGGGTCCAGCACGGTCAGCCCGCGCACCTGGAAGGCCTCGTCGCCCGCCCGCGCCGGCTCCTTGGCCACCCCGAGGGAGACGGACCGGCCCACCATGAGTGAGGCCAGCTCGGTCTCGGTGGAAATGGGCGTGGCCTGGCCGACGACCTTCCCGCGTCGGATGACGGTGATCGTGTCGGCCACCGCCCGCACCTCGCGCAGCTTGTGGGTGATGAACACGATGGAGGTGCCGCTGGCCTTGAGCTGGCGCATGATCTCGATCAGCTCGTCGGTCTCCTGGGGCGTCAGCACGGCGGTGGGCTCGTCCAGGATCAGGACCTTGGCGTCGCGGGAGAGCGCCTTGATGATCTCCACCCGCTGCTGCGCGCCGACGGGCAGGTCCTCGATGCGGGCGTCGGGGTCGACGTCGAAGCCGAACCGGTCCGAGATCTCCCTGACGCGCCCACGCGCCTCCGCGATGTCGATGAGACCGGCCCCGCCGGTGGGCTCGTAGCCGAGCACCACGGACTCCGCGACGGTGAAGACGGGGACCAGCATGAAGTGCTGGTGCACCATGCCGATGCCGGCCGCCACGGCGTCGCCGGGGCCGCTGAAGGCGACGGCCTCGCCGTCGAGCAGGATCCGCCCGCCGTCGGGCTGGTACAGGCCGTAGAGCACGTTCATCAGAGTGCTCTTGCCCGCGCCGTTCTCGCCCAGGAGTGCGTGGATCTCGCCGGGCTCGACCACCAGGTCGATGTGGTCGTTGGCGACCAGGGGACCGAAGGTCTTGGTGATCCCCTGCAGCTCCAGCTTCACGGGAATTGAGCTCCCTGTGTCGGGCGCACCCCCGGTGCGCGGTTCCTGGTCCGTCGACACTACTTCAGCACGGACCGTGACGGCCCGGCCACCAGGGCCGGGCCGTCACGGTGTGCGCTCGGATCAGGCCGACGGGGCGTTCACCGTCTCGATGGTGCGCTCGCCGGAGACGATCTCCTCCTGCAGCTCGGCGACGCGGTCCTTCAGCTCCTGCGGGACCTGGGAGTCGAAGTCGTGGAACGGCGCGAGCCCCACGCCCTCGTTCTCCAGCGTGCCGACGTACGCCTCGCCCGAGAACTCGCCGTTGACGCCCTGCTCGATGGTGTCGAAGACGGCCTGGCTGATGTCCTTCAGCACCGAGGTCAGGACGACCTCGCCGTACTCGGTGGACTCGTACCAGTCGGAGTCGACGCCGATGATCCGCACGGCACCGTCGGACTCCACGGCCGCCTGGGCGGCGCCCTGCCCGACCGGGCCGGCCACCGGCATGATGATGTCGGCGCCCTGGGCGATGAGCTGGTCGGCCTGCTGACGGCCGGCCGCGATGTCGTCGAAGGTGCCGGCGAAGGCGCCGGTCTGCGCCTCCTTGTCCCAGCCGACGAGGCGGACGTCGGCGCCCTGGTCCTCGTTGTAGGCGGCGACGCCGTCGGCGAATCCGTCCATGAAGATGGAGACGGACGGGATCTGCAGACCGCCGAAGGTGCCGACGGTGCCCGTCTGGGTCATGCCCGCGGCGACATAGCCGGCCAGGAAGGCGGCCTCGGCGGTGTTGAAGAGGATCGGCTTGGCGTTCTCGAGGTCGACCTGCTGCTCGCCCTCGGAGAAGGCGGAGTCGATGAGGGCGAAGCTCGTGTCGGGGTTGGCCTCCGCGGCGGCCTGCACGGCGTCCTCGAGGAGGAAGCCGACGCCGAAGGTCAGGTCGCAGCCGGCCTGCACCATGGAGTCGACGTTCGGGCCGAACTCCGTCTCAGACTGCGACTCGGCGTCGTTCGCCTCGATGCCGAGCTCGTCGACGGCCCGCATGAGGCCCTCGTAGGCGGACTGGTTGAAGGACTTGTCGTCCCAGCCACCGGCGTCGGAGACGACGCAGGCGGAGTAGTCGACCTGCTCGGCCGCCCCGCCGGTCGCCTCGCCGCCGCCGGGCTCCTCCTCTTCAGGAGCTGCGCCACAGGCAGCGAGCGTCAGGGCGACCGTGGTCGCCAGCGCCGCGGCGTAGATGCTCTTCTTCACGCGTGTCTCCTGCTGTGTGGGGCCGAGGGCCTGCGGGGCCGGGGGCACGCTCTGCCTCTCAGAGCACCGTCAGCGCAGTCCGGGATCGGCGGATATCAGGTGTGACCCTAGTCGCCCGGCGAGGGTGCGGGTGACCAACCCGCGAGACCGGGTGGCAAAGAGTTATGAAACTGTTTCCCTCCCGGTCGAACGAGCGACACTGTCGTCCGACAGGGGCGGGCGCCTACCCAGGCGGGCGTGCTCGAGCGAGCCGTCCCCGGCGAGGACGGCGGTGCGCGCCAGCAGCCGCGTGCCGATGCCGATCGCCCGCTCGTCGAAGATGATGTCGCCGCGGTGCAGGTCGTAGGCGGGGCCGCCGGGGGTGCGCGTGCCCAGGCGCACCAGCGCACCGGGGATCCGGGTGAGGTACCAGGCGAAGTCCTCGCCGCCGAGGGACTGCTCCGTGAGCACCACGGTGTCGGGGCCGATGACGTCCTTCGCCGCGGCGTCGATGATGCGCACGGACCGCTCCTCGTTGACCACCGGCGGGATGCCCCGCACGTAGGTCATCTCCGCATCGACGCCGTACGGCGCGAGCACCTGCTCGGTGGCGTCCTGCACGACCTTCGCCGCGCGCTGCCACACGCGTCCGTCGAGGCAGCGCAGCGTGCCGGAGACGGTCCCCGACGCCGGGATCGCGTTGGACGCCTTGCCGGCGTGCACGGATCCCCAGGTGAGGTTGGCACCTGCGCGGGGGTCGAGCCGCCGGCCCAGTATGGCGGGCAGCTGGGTGATGAGCTGACCGAGGGCGAAGACGACGTCGCCGGTCAGGTGCGGGCGGGAGGTGTGCCCGCCCTCGCCCGTCACGGTGACCGTCAGGGTGTCGGACGCGGCCGTGATGGCCCCGATGCGCGATCCCACCTTGCCGACGTCGAGCTTGGGGTCGCAGTGCAGCGCGTAGATCTGCTCCACGCCGTCGAGCACGCCCTGGTTGATGGCGGACTCCGCCCCGCCCGGCTGGACCTCCTCGGCCGGCTGGAAGATGCATCGCACGCCCACGGCGAGATCGCCGGCGTCGTCGAGCGCCTTCAGCGCCAGGGCGGCGCCGTACAGCGCGGTGGTGTGGATGTCGTGCCCGCAGGCGTGGGCGAAGCCCTCCTTGACCGACGCGAACGGGAGCCCGGAGGTCTCCGTGACCGGCAGCGCGTCGATGTCGCCGCGCAGGCCGACCCGCCGCCGGCCCGGCTGGCGGGGGTCGGCCCCGATGTTGACCACCAGCCCCGTGCCCTCCAGCAGGCGGGGCTCGAGGCCCGCGGCGCGCAGCCGGTTGGCGAGGTAGTTCGTCGTGCCGTGCTCCATCCGCGCCGGCTCGGGGTGGGCGTGCAGGTGCCGGCGGACCTCGAGGAGCTCGGGCTCGAGCGCGGCGACCACGGCGTTGATGCGTCGGGCGACTGCGGAGTCGGTGGTGGCCGGGATGGTTTGCACAGGCCGACGATAGCCCGGCGCCCCACGCCGTGCCCTGGCCGGGCCCGGCGTGGTGCTACAGCAGGGATTCGTGGCCGTCCCGCAGCCGGTCCACGGCCTCCTTGACCCGCTGGGCGTGGGCCCGCGTGGTGACCAGCAGGGCGTCGGGGGTGTCCACGACGACGGCGTCGGGCAGGCCGACGACGGCCACCGTCCGCCCGCTGCCCGGAACCACGAGCGCGCCGTCGGCGCCGACGGCGAGGACCTCCGCGGCGTCGCCGAGCACGCGCACGCCGTCACCCGCGGGGACGAGGGTGGCGAGGCTGGCGAAGTCACCGACGTCGTTCCAGCCCATCGCGGCGGGCACGACGGCGACGCCGCCCTTGGCGGCGACCGGCTCGGCGATGGCGTGGTCGATCGCCACCTTCTCCACGCCCGGCCACACCCGCTCCAGCACCTCCCGGCGGTCCGGGGTGTCCCAGGCGGCGGCGATCTCGAGCAGGCCGGCGTGCAGCTCGGGACGCTGCTCGGCGAGGTGGTCCAGCAGCACCTGCGCGCGGGCGACGAACATCCCCGCGTTCCACCGGTACTCCCCCGTCGCCAGGTACGCGGCGGCTGTCGCGGCGTCCGGCTTCTCGGTGAACCCGAGCACCCGGCGGGCGGTGGGTGCGGCGGGCGCGGCAGGCGCAGCAGCGGTGGGCGCGGCGACGTCCGCCGCGTCGGCGAGCAGCTCGCCGGCGCGGATGTACCCGAAGGCGGTGGACGGGTGGTCCGCCTCGATGCCGATGGTCACCACGTAGCCGCCGCGCGCGACGTCCACCGCCTCGCGCACCGCCGCCTCGAACGCAGCGGCGTCGCGGACGACGTGGTCGGCGGCGAAGGAGCCCACCACGACGTCGCCGTGCCGGCGGGCGAGCACCGCTGCAGCCAGGCCGATGGCCGCCATGGAGTCGCGGGGGCTCGGCTCGGTGAGCAGGTCCCCCTCGCCCAGACCGGGCAGCTGCGCACGGACCGCGTCCGCGTGCGCGACGCCCGTGACCACGGTGACGCCGGCGTCACCGGTGAGCGCGCGCAGGCGGTCGACCGTCTGCTGCAGCAGCGAGCGCCCGGACCCGGTCAGGTCCAGCAGGAACTTCGGCGCCGAGCGGCGCGAGAGCGGCCACAGCCGGGTACCGGCCCCGCCGGCCGGGATGATGGCGTGCAGGTAGGGGGCGACGTCGTCGGACATGACCGCCACCCTAAGGGGCCGCGTGGGCGACCGGGCGCCCCTTGCAAGGGCGGCCCCGCGCAGGTTCGTCGGGGGCGCGAGCCTGGGCGCCCAGGACGCACCCTCGCGGGGGCTGCGGGACCGCACCTGCGCGGGCGGCCGGGCGCCGCTCTGGCAGTCGGCGGAGCGGTGCGGGGCGTCAGCCGGCCTGGTGCGTCACCGCCGTGCCGGTGAACGGCATTCGCGCGATGACCCGCCACATGCCGTCGTCGCCGTGCTCGTACAGGCGCATGCTGCCCGCCGCGTACGTCGCCTCGAAGTCCGCCATGGCGCGCTCGGCCGCGTCGAGGGCCCCGTCGTCGAGCTCGTGCGCGATCGTGACGTGCGGGTGGTAGGGGAAGCGCAGCTCCTGCGCGAGGACGCCCGAGCGGACGTCGCGCTCCAGGACGGCGCACTGCCCGGCCCCCTGCTCCACGCGCACGAAGACGACGGGACTGATCGGGCGGAAGGTGCCCGTGCCGCGAAGGGTCAGCACGAACGGGGGGTGGGCGGCAGCCACCTCGCCGAGGTGGTCGATCACGTCCGGCAGCTGCTCCGGCTCGAGCACGGTGGGCGGCAGCAGGGTGACGTGCGGCGGGATGGAGCGCGCCAGCGGGTCGCCCAGCCGGATCCGCGTGGACTGGATCAGCGTGGCGTAGGGCGCGGGGATCTGCAGGGCGACGCCGATGCGCACCTGGTCCCCGACGCGCTCGGGCAGGTGCATCTCAGCCTCTCCTCGCGGCGCGCGGGTTCGGCTCGACGGCGAGCGGCGGACGTGTCACGTCCCCATCCTGGCAGGTGGGCGGCTCTCAGGGAACGTGCCCCCATCACGAGGGGCTGGCAGGAAGTGGCCACCCATGGTCCGCATCGCCGGGCGGCGGGCTGTGCCGCCGTGGGTCCGTCGCACGTGGCGCCTGAGCGCCCTCGCCCGGCGCCCGCGTCGGGCCGGGGACCGCCGCTCCTGCCGGCGCTCTGGGACGATGCCGGCATGGCGATCGGCGAGGGCGGGGACGACACGGCCGCCGGCGACGCCACGCCGGGCCGCCGGTCGTCCGGTGCGGGCGGCCAGTCGGTCGGTGCGGGCGGTGTGCCGGGCGGTGTGCCGGGCGGCGCCACCGGCGGCGAGACGGGCGGCGCCACCGGCGGCGAGACGGTCGGCGCCGACGAGAGGGCGGTCGACGACGAGGCGGTCCGCACGCGCCTGCTGGACCTGCGCGCGGCAGCAGCGGGACGCCTGGCCGCCCTGGACCGCAGCTTCGACGACGTGGTGGCAGCCGCGGCGGGTGCGAACAGCGACGACGAGCACGACCCCGAGGGCGCGACCATCGGCTTCGAGCGCGCCCAGGTGGCGGCGCTGACCGGGCGGGCGCGCGGCACGCTCGGGGAGGTGGACACGGCCCTCGCCCGCCTCGCGGAGGGCACCTACGGCAGGTGCGCGGTCTGCGGGCGCCCCATCGCCCCGGCCCGGCTGGCCGCCCGGCCCACGGCGACGACGTGCGTCGCCTGCGCCGGGCGGCGCTAGGGCTGGCCCGCCCGCCCATTCGCACACCACTACGGACGGCTACCGGTCGATTCCGCGACGACAGGGTGGTCTGCGGTGACCGCCCCGGACCGACTGGGGACCACATGGCCTTCGCCCGCCACATCCTCTTCCCGGCGCTGCGCCTGCTGGTCTGGGCGGTGATCGCGGCCGCGCTGGTGAAGCTGGCGTTCTTCGGCGGCGCCTCCACCCTCTCGGCCGGCCCGCCGCCCGCCCAGCCGGGCGCGGTGTTCACCGACGCGGTCGCGACGGTGACCACGGGAACCGTGGCCAACACCGTCACCGTCGACGCCACCGTCGAGGCGGACCCGGCGGTCGAGGCCAAGGCAACCATGGAGGGCACGGTCGGCCGTCTCGCCGTGGCCGACGGCGCGCACGTCGAGGTCGGCGCCCCGCTGGTGGTGATCCACCAGGAGGTCCCGGTCCGGGGCGGCCCGGCGCCGTTCACGTGCACCGGCCTGTCCACCGGGACGGAGGTCAGCCCCGGGACCTCCGACCCGAACGTCCCTGTCGAGCCCTTCGCGGCGGCCCCCGCGCCGAGCGCCACCGTCCAGGTCCGGTGCGCCGTCCCTGCCGACGTCCAGGTCTTCCCCGGCCTGGCCGGGACCATGACGATCACGGCCGGCCAGGCCGCCGACGCCCTCCTCGTCCCGGTCACGGCGGTCCAGGGGCTCTTCGCCACCGGCAACGTGTGGGTGGTCGGTGCCGACGGCGCCGAGCCGGTGAAGAAGGGGGTCGGCCTGGGCATGACCGACGGCAAGATGGTGCAGGTCACCGAGGGCCTGACCGAGGGCGACACCGTCCTGGAGTTCATCCCGGTCGGGGACGTCCCGCCCGCGGGCGGCGAGATGCCGATCGGCCGGGGCTTCTGATGCCGCTGCTCGAGCTCCGCGGCGTCACCCGGACCGTGCGCCTGCCGGACCTGAGCGAGCTGCACATCCTGCGCGGCGTCGACCTCACGGTGGAGGCGGGCGAGCACGTCTCGGTCGTCGGCCGCTCGGGCACGGGCAAGTCCACGCTGCTGAACATCCTGGGGCTGCTCGACTCCCCGTCGTCCGGGGAGTACCGGCTCGACGGCGCCGACGTCGCCCGCCTGGGCGCGAGGCGGCGGGCGCGCCGCCGTGGGGAGGACTTCGGCTTCGTCTTCCAGCAGTTCAACCTGCTGCCGGGACGGACGGCGCTGGAGAACGTCGTCGCGCCGCTGCTCTACGCCCGCGGCCGCACGTTCTGGCGACGCCGGCGCATCGCGCAGGAGACCCTCGAGCGGGTGGGCCTCGCCGGGCGGATGGACTCCCTGCCGGCGCACCTGTCCGGCGGCGAGCAGCAGCGGGTGGCGATCGCGCGGGCGCTGGTGCGGTCCCCGCGCGTGATCCTCGCCGACGAGCCCACCGGCGCCCTCGACGTCGAGACCGGCGCGCAGATCGTCGACATGCTGGACCGCATCGCCTGCGACACCGGGGCGGCGCTGATCGCGATCACGCACGATCTAGCGGTCGCCTCCCGGGCCCGGCGCCACGTCCGGCTCGGCGAGGGGGTCCTCACGCCGATCGAGATCGCGCGGCGCGACGGCGGCTCGCTGGAGTCGCTCGTCGGCTCGGACGTCGCCGGGCCGGGCGGCAGCGGGCCGAGCGCCGGCGCGGCCGAGCCCCGGGCGGTCGCGCGATGACCGGCGTGCTCGGCGCGCTGGTGGAGGCGTGGGACGAGCTCCGAATGCACAAGCTGCGCGTGCTGCTGTCCCTCGTCGGCGTGGCCGTCTCCGTGGCAGCCATGACGGCCGTCCTGGCCGTCGGCCAGATGACCGCCCAGGCGCAGAGCGAGCTCATGGATCGCGACTCGGGGCGCCAGACCACGCTCACCGTCAACGCGTACGGCGCCACGCCGGGAGCCACCGCCGGCGTCGTCCCCGCCATGCGGGCGCTCGCCGAGCGGTACGAGGTCGACCACTCCTCGGTGGTGCAGTGGCTCCCGTCGCGGTTCCGGGCGGGCGGCGCGACGTTCGACGCCGAGCTGCGGCTGGTGGACCAGCCCTACGGCACGATGCACCGCGTAGCGGTGGAGGACGGCGCGTGGTTCGCGCTCGGCGACGAGGAGCGGCTGGCACCGGCGATCGTGGTCAACGAGTCCTTCCTCGCCGCGCTCGGCGCTCCCGGGCTCGAGGCCCACCCGACCGCGACGCTGCCGGGTGCCGACCCGGTGACCTTCGTCGTCACCGGCGTCATGGCGAACCGCTGGCCGGAGGAGATGCCCACCGCCTTCGTGCTCTACGACTCCTGGACCCGCGTCGCCGGCGCCCCGGACGCCGACCCCGCGATGTTCGCCCCGCCCCAGATGGAGCTGTGGGTGCCGCCCGGGGTGGCCGAGCTGGGCATGGAGACGGTGCGGCGGGACCTCTCGGCGGCGCTCGGTGAGGGCGCGACGGTGGACGTGTACAGCAACGACCTCTCCGGGCAGGACGCCTTCGACGACACCTTCCGGCTCGTGGTGCTCGGCATCGGCACGCTCGTGCTGATGCTCGGCGCGCTCAGCCTGGTCAACATCTCCCTGGTCACGGTGCGCCAGCGCATCCGGGAGATCGGCATCCGGAGGTCCTTCGGGGCGACCTCTGGCCGCGTCTTCTTCTCGATCATGCTCGAGTCCGTCGTCGCGACCGTGGTGGCGGGCGCGGTGGGCGTCGGCCTCCCGATCGCGGTGGTCGAGAACCTGCCCCTGGAGCAGCTGCTGGGCTTCAGCCTCCAGGACGCCCCGCCCTTCCCGCTCTCGGCGGCGCTCAGCGGACTCGCCGCCGCGGCCGGGGTGGGCGCCCTGGCCGGCCTGCTGCCCGCCGTCGTGGCCGTGCGGGTGCGGCCCATCGACGCGATCCGCTACTGAGGGCCGGGAGCTCAGCTCCCGAAGGTGACGACGACGGGGGCGTGGTCGGAGAAGCGCTGGTCGTACGCGGCCGCGCGGTCCACGACGGCGGCCGTCGCCCGCCGGGCGGCGCCGGGGGTGGCCAGCTGGTAGTCGATGCGCCACCCGGAGTCGTTGTCGAACGCCTTGCCGCGCCAGGACCACCACGTGAACGGCCCGGGGCCGTCCCCGCCAAGGCGGCGGCCCAGGTCGACCCAGTCGTCGGCGAACCACTTGTCGAGGTAGGCGATCTCCTCGTCGAGGACGCCGGAGACCTTGTTGTGGTTGCCCTTCCAGTTCTTGATGTCCACCTCGCGGTGGACGATGTTCAGGTCGCCGCCGACGACGACCTCCCGCTCCCCCGCGCGCGCCTGCTCCGCCAGCTCGCCGAGGCGGGCGGTGACCTTCTCCAGGTGCGCGAACTTGGCGTCCATCTTCTCGGTGCCGACCGTGCCGGAGTGGACGTACACCGACACCACCGTCAGCGGCTTGGCGGTGCCCGGCAGCTCCAGGTCCATCTCCACCCACCGGCCGGTGTCGACCGGCGGCTCGCCGTCGCCCAGGCCCACGCGCACCGCCGAGGCGGGCAGCTTCGAGGCCACCGCCACCCCGGCGCGGCCCTTGATGTCGGACGCCTGGTGGGCGATGTGCCAGCCCCCGCCGAGGTGCTCGGCGAGGATGTCGTCGTTGGCGCGGACCTCCTGCAGCAGCAGGACGTCGGGGTCCCGGTGACGGATCCAGGCGTCCATGCCGCGCTTGAACGCGGCCCGGATGCCGTTGACGTTGACGGTGGCGATGCTCAGCACCGGGCAAGTATCGCCGACGGCACCGACACGGCCGCGCGGCCGTCCACCCGCCGCACCGCGTCCGCGCGGCGGCACCCGCCCCGGGCGGCGAGGGTCACGCCCCGCCGATCGGGACGGGGTTCGGCGTCTCGCGCGCCGTGACCCACTGCCAGCGCGTGAACTCGCCGACGTCGGCGGGCCCGCCGAACGCCGTCTGGTTGCCCGACGCCTTGACCGCCGGGAAGGGCGCGACCGCCTCGTCGTTCACCGTCATGTCGTTGACGTGGACGGCTCCGGCCTCCAGGCGGCGCCCCACCTCCATCGCGTGCTCGTAGGACCCGCCGTGCACCGCCGCCTTCAGCCCGTACTCGGAGTCGTTCGCGAGCCGCACGGCCTCCTCGTCGTCGCGGAACGTCACGACCGGCGCGACGGGGCCGAACACCTCCTGCCGGTAGGCGGGCGCGTCGGTGCCGACGTCGGCGAGCACGGTGGGGCGGTAGAACAGCCGGTCGTGCTCGCCGCCCGTGGTGACGCGCGCACCGCCCCGGACGGTCTCCCGGACGAGGCCGTCGATGTGGTCGAGCTGGTGGGCGTCGATGATCGGCCCGAGGTCCACGTCGTCGCGGAAGGGGTCCCCGACCCGCAGCGCCGCGGCCTTGCTCGTCAGCGCCTCGACGTAGTCGGCGGCGAGCGAGAAGTGCACGATGTGGCGCCCCGTGGCCATGCAGATCTGGCCCTGGTGCATGAAGGAGCCGAACGCGCCCGCCGTCGCGGCGAGCTCGACGTCCGCGTCCTCGAGCACGACGAAGGGGTTGTTGCCGCCCAGCTCGAGGGCCACCCGCTTGAGCAGCCGCCCGGCGGCCTCCCCGATCTTGCGGCCCACGGCGGTGGAGCCGGTGAAGGAGATGGCCTGGTTGTTGGGGTCCTCGACCAGCGCCGCCCCCGCCTCCGCGCCCACCCCCGGCAGCACGTGCAGCACGCCCTCGGGGAGCCCCGCCTCCTCGAGCACCCGGGCGATGAGGAACCCGCCGGAGACGGGCGTGCGGGCGTCGGGCTTGAGGACGACGGCGTTGCCCAGCGCGAGCGCCGGGGCGACCGAGCGTATGGAAGAGGATGAGCGGGTAGTTGAACGGCGAGATCACCCCCACGACGCCGAGCGGCACGCGCTGGGCGAAGCTCCAGCGCCCGGGCACCGCCGTGGGCACCAGCTGGCCGTAGGGCTCGAGGGCGAGCCCCGCGGCGTGCGTGAGGCGCAGGACGGCGTCGTCGAGCTCGGTGGCCGCCTTCGCCCGGACGCCGCCGCACTCGCGCATGATCCACCCGGCGAGCTCGTCGTAGCTGTCCCGGATGTGGCGGGCGGCGTCGAGCATGATCTGGGCGCGCTCGCCGTAGGGCCGCGCCGCCCAGTCCGGCTGGGCCCCCGCCGCGGAGGCGCAGGCCGCGGCGACGTCCTCGGCGTTCGCGTTGCCGGTGACGGTCAGGACCTCGCCGGTCGCCGGCTCGACGTCCTCGACGACGCCGCCCCGTGCCTCGGCCCACCGCCCCGTGAAGACCCGGCCGTGCCAGGTGCTCTCCTGCAGGATCCCGGTCATCGTCAGCTCCCCGCCGTCTCGCTCCCCGGCACGACGGAGGGCCGGGGGCTCCGTGGCCAGTCTCGCGCGGGCGTCGTTCGGACGCACGGCGGCGGGAGGGGCGGAGGCGGCCGGGCGGCGGAGGCGGCCGGGCGGCGGAGGCGGCCGGCGGGCCGCCGGCCACCTCCCCGCCTCAGGACCGCGCGGCCAGCCGCTCGGCGGTGTCCACGACGTTGGCGAGCAGCATGGCCCGCGTCATGGGCCCCACGCCGCCCGGGTTCGGCGAGAGCCACGCCGCGACGTCGGCCACGCCGTCGGCGACGTCCCCGCGGAGCTTCGCCTTGCCGGTGGCCGGGTCCACGGCCCGTGAGACGCCGACGTCGAGCACGATCGCGCCGGGCTTGACCATGTCCGCGGTGATGATGCCGGGCTGCCCGGCGGCCGCCACGACCACGTCCGCCTCGCGCACGTGCTTGGCCAGGTCGGCAGTGCCCGTGTGGGTGAGCGTGACGGTGGCGTTGACGTCCTTGCGGGTCAGCAGCAGCCCGATGCTGCGGCCCACCGTGGTGCCGCGCCCGACGACGCACACCTCCTTGCCCGCCAGGTCCAGGCCGTGCCGGGCGACCAGCTCGAGCACCGCCCGCGGCGTGCAGGGCAGCGGGGAGGTGACCTCCTCCTTCACCCGGAGCACCAGGCGGCCGAGGTTGGTCGGGTGCAGCCCGTCCGCGTCCTTGGCCGGGTCGACCATCTCCAGGATCGCGTTCGTGTCGATCCCGCGGGGCAGCGGCAGCTGGACGATGTACCCGGTGCAGGCCGGGTCGGCGTTGAGCCGCGCGACGGCGGCCTCGACGTCGGCCTGGGTGGCGGTGGCGGGCAGGTCCTCGCGGATGGAGGCGATGCCGACCTCGGCGCAGTCCCGGTGCTTGCCCGCCACGTACGCCTTGGAGCCGGGGTCCTCCCCCACCAGCACGGTGCCCAGGCCGGGCGTGACGCCCCGCTCCCGGAGCGCGGCGACCCGCTCGGCGAGCTCGGCCTTGATGGTGGCGGCGGTGGCGCGCCCGTCGAGGACCCGCGCCGTCACTGCTGCAGCCCCGGGTACAGCGGGAACCCGTCCGTCAAGGCCTTCACCCGGCCGCGCATGGCCTCGACGTCGGTGTCCGCGCCGCCCACCAGGGTGGTGGCGATGATGTCCGCGACCTCGGTGAACTCGGCGGCGCCGAACCCGCGGGTGGCCAGGGCCGGGGTGCCGATGCGCAGGCCCGAGGTCACGCGCGGCGGGCGCGGGTCGAACGGCACGGCGTTGCGGTTGACCGTGATGCCCGCGGCGTGCAGCAGGTCCTCGGCCTGCTGGCCGTCGAGGGCGGAGTCGCGCAGGTCGACGAGCACGAGGTGCACGTCGGTGCCGCCGGTGACGAGGGAGACGCCGGCGTCGGCGACGTCGCGCTCGCTGAGGCGCTCGGCGATGATGCGCGCCCCCTCGAGGGTGCGGCGCTGACGGTCCTTGAACTCCTCGCCGGCGGCGATCTTGAAGGCCACCGCCTTGGCGGCGATCACGTGCATGAGCGGGCCGCCCTGCTGACCGGGGAAGACGGCGGAGTTGAGTTTCTTGCCGAAGGTCTCCTCGTCCCGGGAGAGCAGGAAGCCCGAGCGGGGGCCGCCGATGGTCTTGTGCACGGTGGAGGAGACGACGTCGGAGTGCGGCACGGGCGAGGGGTGCAGCCCGGCGGCCACCAGGCCGGCGAAGTGCGCCATGTCCGTCCACAGGTACGCGCCGACCTCGTCGGCGATCTCCCGGAAGGCGGCGAAGTCGAGCTGGCGCGGGTAGGCGGACCAGCCGGCGATGATGACCTTCGGGCGCGCCTCGAGGGCCTTGGCGCGCACGGTCTCCATCTCGATGCGGTGCGACTGCTCGTCCACGCCGTAGGAGGCGACGTCGTAGAGCTTGCCGGAGAAGTTGATCTTCATGCCGTGCGTGAGGTGGCCGCCGTGCGCGAGCGAGAGGCCCAGGATGGTGTCGCCCGGGTTCGCCAGCGCGTGCAGGACGGCGGCGTTGGCCTGCGCGCCGGAGTGCGGCTGGACGTTGGCGTACTGGGCGCCGAACAGCGACTTCGCCCGCTCGATCGCGAGGCTCTCGGCGACGTCGACCTGCTCGCAGCCGCCGTAGTAGCGCTTGCCGGGGTAGCCCTCGGCGTACTTGTTGGTCAGCACGGACCCCTGCGCCTGCAGGACGGCGCGGGGCACGAAGTTCTCGCTCGCGATCATCTCGAGCGTCTCACGCTGGCGGGCGAGCTCGCCGTCGAGCACGGCGGCGATCTCCGGGTCGAGCTCGGCGAGCGACTGGTCGGCCACGGACGTGGCGCTGCCGGGGGTGGTCTGGCTCATGCTTCCTCCGCTGGTCGTTCACGCACACACGGTGTGCGCGCGCACTCGGTGTGGTGACTCTCGGCCCAGGCGGACGACCTCGAATCGGTGCTGATGTCGCTCCCCGGTGGTTCCCCACCTCAGGCGCCAGTCGCGACGTCGCCGAGACTACCAACTCGGCCGGGCGGGGCCGAAGCCGCCCGGCTCGCAAGTACGACCACCGCCGCCGGGCCACGGCGGGCAGGGGACGGCGCGGGTCAGGCGGCGCTGGGAAGAAGGCGTGAGCCGGAGCCGGTGAGCAGGACGGCGTGGCGTCAGGGGCGCCCGGGCAGCCCCGGGTCCGCCAGCGGGAGCTCGCCGCCGTCCTCCGGCTCACCCTCGCCGAGGATGCGGCGCAGGTAGGCGTACGTGAGGTCGCCGGTGTGCTGGTCGTACTGGTGCTCGTAACCCTGCTTGGCGTACATGGCCAGGTTCTGCTTGGAGTCCTGCCCGGTGAACACCCAGACCTCCTTGGTCTGCTCCGGCAGGTACTCCAGCACCGCCATCAGCAGCTGGGTGCCGATCCCGCGGCCCTGCAGGTCCGGGACGACGGCGAGCCGGCCCAGGTTCGCCCGGTCGGCCTCGAGCTCGACGCGGATCGAGCCCACCAGCCGGTGACTGATCCAGGCGCCCAGCGTGACCACCTCGGGGCGCGCGATGTCCGCCACGAGCTCGGTGAGCGACTGGGTCAGCGCGGGCAGGTTCGGGTCGCCGTACAGCTGCGCCTCGGTGACGAAGGCCGCCCGACGCACGGTGAGCAGCTCCCCGGCCTCCTCCTCGGTGATGAGGTCGATCCTGACGTCGTCCATGCGGCACAGTCTGGCATCCGCCGCGGGGGTCACGCGCCGCCACCCGCCCACCGGACGGCGGCGAAGCCGCTGGTCCGCGCCGCGTCGCCACACGGACTGCGCCGACGGACCGTGCGCGCGCCCACTACGCTCCGCCAGGTGAGCTCCGCGCACCTCATCCTCGCCCTCTCCTGCCCCGACCGGCCCGGGATCGTGCACGCCGTCTCCGGCGTCCTTGTCGAGCACGGCGGCAACATCACCGAGTCGCAGCAGTTCGGCGACCCCTCCACCGGGCTGTTCTTCATGCGGGTCCAGGTGGAGACGCAGGCCCCACGCGGCGAGCTCGAGGAGGGGCTCGCCGGCATCGCGCAAGAGTTCGCCATGACGTGGAAGCTCGACGAGGTCGGGCGCCCCGTCCGGACCCTGATCATGGCCTCCAAGGACGCGCACTGCCTCGTCGACCTGCTGTTCCGCCAGCGATTCCAGAGACTGCCGATCGAGGTGGTCGGCGTCGTGGCCAACCACCCCGACCTCGAGCCCATCGCGAGCTTCTACGGCGCCCCGTTCCACCACATCCCCGTCACCAAGGACACCAAGGCGGAGGCCGAGCACGCCCTGATGCAGCTCGTGCGCGAGCAGGACGTGGAGCTCGTGGTCCTCGCCCGGTACATGCAGATCCTCTCGGAGGAGCTCACCGCGGAGCTCGAGGGCCGGGTCATCAACATCCACCACTCCTTCCTGCCGAGCTTCAAGGGCGCCCGTCCCTACGCGCAGGCGCACGGCCGCGGTGTGAAGCTCATCGGGGCGACGGCGCACTACGTCACCGCGGACCTCGACGAGGGCCCGATCATCGAGCAGGACGTCGAGCGCGTCACCCACGCCGACGACGTCGCGGAGATGGTCGCCCGCGGGCAGGACGTCGAGCGCAGGGTGCTCGCCCGCGCGGTGCGCTGGCACGCCGAGCACCGGGTGCTCCTGGACGGGCGCCGCACGGTCGTCTTCCCCTGAGGCCGGCGGCTCCGCCGTCGCCCCGCCCGCACACCGCCGCCGCCCGCGGCCGGCCTCGCGCGCGCGTCGTCGCCTCGAGCAACGAGATCGCCACGATTCCGCCGGAACGTGGCCATCTGGGGCACAGCGGATCACAATGGTGGGAATCGCTGCCCCGGCAGCGACGACGGCCCCCTGCCAGGCCGACGGGACAACGACGTTTCGAAGGAGCAGTCAGATGCGACGAAGCGCAGCAGCGGCCGGCTTCGCGGCCGCGGGTCTCCTCCTCGCGGCATGCGGCGGAGGCGGCGGAGGTGGTGACGGCGGCGCGACCGGAGAGGGTGGCGGCGCCGAGGGCGGCGGCGAGCAGGTGGAGGTCTTCACCTGGTGGGCGCAGGGCTCGGAGCTCGCCGGCCTCGAGGCGCTGCAGGCCGTCTTCGAGGAGCAGCACCCCGACGTCGAGTTCATCAACGGCGCGGTCGCCGGCGGCGCCGGCTCGGCCGCGAAGGACCTGCTCCAGACCCGCCTGCAGGCCGGCGACCCGCCGGACACCTTCCAGGCGCACGCCGGTCAGGAGCTCACCGACTACATCAACGCGGCGCAGGTCGAGGACGTCTCGGACCTCTACGACGAGTTCGGGCTGCGCGAGGCCTTCCCGGAGGACCTGCTGCAGCTTCTCACGGTCGAGGACGCCATCTACTCGATCCCCTCCAACATCCACCGCTCCAACGTCGTGTGGGCGAACCCGACGGTGCTGGAGGACGCGGGCGTCGACCCGGCCGCGGTGCCCGCCGACATCGACGCCTGGATCGCCGACCTCGAGAAGGTGCAGGCCGCCGGCGCCACGCCGCTCGCCGTCGGGCAGACCTGGACGCAGGTGCACCTGCTGGAGACGGTGCTCATGGCGGACCTCGGCGCCGAGGCCTACAACGGCCTGTGGACCGGCGACACCGACTGGGCCGGGCCGGAGGTGACCGGGGCCCTCGAGCACTTCGAGACCCTGATGGGCTTCACCAACACCGACCGGGACGGCCTCGACTGGCCGGAGGCCACGCAGCTGGTCATCGACGGCACCGCCGCCTACACCGTGATGGGCGACTGGGCGCTGGCCGCCTTCGACCAGCAGGGAATGGAGCGCGGCACGGACTTCGTCGACTTCCCGGTGCCCGGCTCCGACGGCATGTTCGGCTTCCTCGCCGACTCCTTCACCCTGCCGGTCGGCGCCCCGAACCCCGACGGCGCCCGCGCGTGGCTGGAGACCATCGGGTCGCTCGAGGGCCAGGTGGCCTTCAGCAAGGAGAAGGGCTCCATCCCGGCGCGCACGGACGCCGACCCCGCGGAGTTCTCCGAGTACCAGCAGGCGGCGATCGAGGCCTACGCGAACGACACGATCGTGCCCTCGCTCGCTCACGGCGCGGCCACGCCGATCGCGTGGCTCAACGAGGTCTCCGACGCCACGAGCAAGTTCACCTCCGGCGCCTCGGATCTCGCCACCTACCAGCAAGAGCTGGTCGCCGCGGCCGGCGCCTGAGCACCGCGGGCCGTCCGGGCAGCTCCCGGCGGTGCCCGCCGAGGCGGGCACCGCCGGACCGCTCTCCCTCGAAGGAGCACCTCGTGAAGACCGTCCGGCGCTGGGGACCGCCGCTGCTGCTGCTCGCCCCCTCGCTGCTCCTGGTCGCCGTCTTCGTGTACGGCCTGATCGCCGTCAACTTCGCCACCTCGGCGACCGACAACCACACCGCGGCGCAGGCCACGGGCCAGGCTCCGTCGGCGTTCGTGGGCCTGCAGAACTACCTGGACCTGCTCGCCTCGGAGGACTTCCAGCACTCCCTGAAGAATCTCGTGCTCTACACCGCCGTCTTCCTCGTCGGCACCATGGCCATCGGGTTCCTGTGGGCGTGGATCCTGGAGCGCCCGACGCGCGGGGAGGGGTTCTTCCGCTCGGTGTACCTCTTCCCGATGGCGGTCTCCTTCATCGCCTCCGGCGTCGTGTGGCGCTGGCTGCTGAACTCCAACGAGGGCAACAGCGCCCTCGGGCTGAACCGGCTGTTCCAGATGGTCGGCCTGGACTTCCTGCAGAACCCCTGGTGGAACAACATCTCGTGGGGAATCGCGGCCATCGCCATCCCGGCGGTCTGGCAGCTGTCGGGCTACGTCATGGCGCTCTTCCTCGCCGGGTTCCGGGGCATCCCCGACGAGCTGCGCGAGGCGGGACGCATCGACGGCGCCAGCGAGTGGCAGCTCTACCGCCACGTGCTCTTCCCCCAGCTCTCCCCCGTGGCGCTCTCGGCGCTGATCATCATCGGGCACATGTCGCTGAAGGCGTTCGACCTGATCATGTCGATCTCGAAGCCGTCGAACTACCAGACCAAGGTGCCGGCGGTGGACATGTACGTGTTCAAGTCCAGCTTCGACTACGCCAACGCGGCGGCGGTCGGCGCGATCCTGCTGATCATCGTCGCCGTGCTCGTCGTGCCCTACCTGATCCACACCACCCGGAAGGAGCGGGCGCGATGACCACCACCTCCACGCCCGCACCCCCGGGCGTCAGCGACCTGGTGGCAGGGCGCCCGGCCGACGTGCGCCGGCCGCCCAGCCGCTACTCGTGGGGCCGGACGGTGCGCTACGCGCTGCTGCTCGTCTCCCTGGTCGTCGTGCTCATCCCGGTCTACGTGCTGCTCGTGACGAGCTTCAAGGGTCCCGGGGACGCCACGCCCGCCCGTGCCTGGGCCCTGCCCACGCTGTGGACGACCGAGAACTGGCTGGCCGCGTGGGAGGCGCTCGCGCCGTCGATCTGGCGGTCGGTGCAGATGGTCGTCCCGGCGGCGGTCATCTCGGCCTTCCTGGGCTCGATGAACGGGTTCGTGCTGTCCCGCTGGTCCTTCAAGGGCGCGAACATCGTCTTCACGCTGATCCTCTTCGGGATGTTCATCCCCTACCAGGCGGTGATGATCCCCCTGACGCAGCTGGTGCTCGGCGTCGGCCTGCCCAGCGGCATCCCCACCCTGATCGCGCTGCACGTCATCTACGGCATCCCGATCACCACGCTCATCTTCCGCAACTACTACGAGTCGGTGCCCAGGGAGCTCATCGAGGCGGCGCGCGTCGACGGCGCCGGCATGCTCCGCACGTACGTGTCGGTGGTGCTGCCGATCTCGGTGCCGAGCTTCGTCGTCGTCCTCATCTGGCAGTTCACCTCGGCCTGGAACGACTTTCTCTTCGCGGTGTTCTTCTCCTCCAGCCAGAACGGGCCCGTGACGCTCGCGCTGAACAACCTGGCCAACGGCGCCCTGCTGCAGAACTACGGGACGTCCATGGCCGGCGCGCTGTTCGCCTCGCTGCCGACGCTGCTGGTCTACATCCTGCTGGGCCGGTACTTCGTGGGCGGGCTGATGTCCGGCTCGGTGAAGGGCTGAGCGCGGCGCTCGCCGGGCGCCCCCGGAGGGCATGGTGACACGATGCGAGCACCGACGTGACGAGGAGATGACGACATGAGCACACCTCCCCCCGATGACAGACCCGCCGAGACCGACGGCTCCGCGCCACCGCCGTCGTACCGGCCCGGCGAGCCGAGCTACGGTCAGCCGGCCGGCGCGTACCCGGAGCCCCGGTACGGCCAGCGCGGCCCGGAGCAGGGCGACCCCGCGTACGGCGGCCAGGGGTACGGGCAGCAGGGCGGATACGGCCAGCAGGGTCCGGGGTATGGCCAGCCCGCCTACGGCGCTCCCTACGGCCCGCCGGGCTACCAGGCCCAGGGGTACGCCGGCCAGCCGTACCAGGCGCGCAACGGCATGGGCATCGCGGCCCTGATCGTCGCGGCGGCGTCCTTCCTCATCGCGTGGGTCCCCTTCATCGGGCTGCTGAGCGTGGTGGGCGGGATCGTGGCGATCGTGCTCGGGATCGTGGCCCTCGGGCGCGTCAAGCGGGGCGAGGCCACCAGCCGCGGGGTGCCGATCGCGGCCATCGTCCTCGGTGCCCTCTCCGTGCTGCTGGGCATCGGCTCGACGATCTTCGGGTCCTGGGTCGTCTCCGAGGTGGCCCCGGACATCTTCGGTCCCGAGTTCGACAGGTGCGTCGAGCAGTTCTCCGACGACCCGGCCGGCCTGGAGCAGTGCCTCCAGGACGCGGGGGTCGGCGACCGCTCCGACGGGTTCTGACGGCGCGGCCTGCGACGGCCCGCCGCCGCGGCGGGCCGTCGCAGGGCGTGGTCACCGGCCGCGGTGCTCCGGCCCCTTGCCGGGACGGTCCGCGGGCGGGCCCACGGGCGTCCGGTCGGGCCTGCCCGGGCCCGTCGGCCGGTCAGACGGCTTCCCGGTGCCGGGCTTGCCCGGCTCGCCCGGCTCTCCGCCGCCGTCACCGTGGGCGTCGACGAGCACGGCGACCGTCCGCGCCGGCACCGTGACCGTGCCGGTCGGGGCGTCCCACGTCGTCGCCCGCACGACGTCGTCGGCGCCGCCGGCCTGGACCGGCGAGAGGGCGAAGCCCCGGCCGGCGAGCGCCTCGACGGTCTGGGTGACCGGCTCGGGCGAGGCGTTGAACACCACCAGGACCCCGTCGAGCGCCGGGTCGGCGTCCTCGCCCACGAGGTCGTCGATGCTCATGGTGATCACCCCCGGGGTGGCGTCCGGCCCCGACCCGGGAAAGGTGACCTTCTGCTGGATCGCCTCTGCGGAGCCCAGGCGGAACAGCCCGGTGGAGCCGCGCAGCCGGAGCAGGTCCTGCGCCTGGGCGGCGGCCGCGTCGATGTCCGCCGGCGACGGCTTCAGCGCGGGGTCGGCCAGCAGCGGGGCCATGACCGGCCACTTGTCCTCGTTGTCGGCCGCGGGCGGGAGACCGACCCCGAAGTTGTTGGTCTGCCCGCTCCAGTCGAGCAGGTTGAAGTGGTCGCCGGAGTTGTAGCTGTTGCGGTCCAGCGACTTCGACCGAAGCAGGTCCGCGCCCGCGTGCCAGAAGCTGGGCGTCTGCGAGAGCGCCGTCGTCGCCAGCGAGAGCGTGTTCATCCGCACCCGGTCGGCCATCGGCGTGTCCACCGGGAGCTTGAGGGTGAGGTTGTCGAAGAGGGTCTCGTTGTCGTGCGCGTCGACGTAGGTGACGACCTCCTCCGGGCTGTCGGCATACCCCGCCGGCTGCCCGTTGTAGTCCAGGTCCTCGCCGCGCTGCAGCTCCCCGGAGCTGGTGAGGAACGAGTACTGCCGCAGGTTCCCGGCGAGGCCGAGACGCACCAGGTCGCTCGCATGCGCCAGCCGGGCGGCCTGCTCCGCGGGCGTGCCGGCGGCGACCTCGTTGGGGTCGGTGAACAGGCCGGAGCCGAAGCCCTGGTTCACCCGCTGGTCCTCGTCGAAGGGCCCGCCGCCGCGGACGGCGTCGCGCAGCCGGTCGGAGAAGGTGCCGATGCCCGTGCCGCCGAGCTGGCCCTGCGTGGCCTGCGTGAAGCGGGCGTCGTCCGCCACCTCCCCGAAGTTCCAGCCCTCGCCGTAGAGGTAGATCGCCTCGCCGTCGACGCCGTCCTCCTCGAGGGTGAGGGCGTCGAGCGCCTCGCGGACGGCGAGCATGTTCTCGCGCGAGTGGTGGCCCATGAGGTCGAAGCGGAAGCCGTCGACGTGGTAGTCCGCCGCCCAGGTCACCACCGAGTCGACCATGAGCTTCTCGGCCATCTCGTGCTCGGTCGCCACGTTCTGGCAGCAGGTGGAGGTCTCCACCGAGCCGGTGGCCGACAGGCGGTGGTAGTAGCCGGGCACCACGCGGTCGAGGACCGACCGTTCCGCCTGCCCGGAGGCGGCGGTGTGGTTGAAGACCTGGTCGAGCACGACCTGCAGGCCCGCGTCGTGCAGGCCGCCGACCATCGAGCGGAACTCGGCCACCCGGGCGCCGCCGTCCTGGTTGCCCGCGGAGGCGTAGGACCCCTCGGGGGCGGAGAAGTGGAACGGGTCGTAGCCCCAGTTGAAGGCGTCGGCGTCGGCGACGGCGGCGACCGCGGCCTGCTGGGCCGGTGAGTCCGGCGCGGCGTCCGCCGGGATCTCCGGCACGGCCTGGGCGGCCCGGTCCTCCTCGATGGTGGCGATGTCGAAGGTGGGCAGCAGGTGCACGGTGTTCATGCCGGCCTCGGCGAGCGCGCGCAGGTGCTCCGTGCCGGCCGTGCCCTCCAGCGCGAACGCGCCGTAGGTGCCCCGCAGCTCCTCCGGCACCGTTGCGTCGGCGACGGAGAAGTCGCGCACGTGCAGCTCGTAGATGGTGCGGTCCACGGGGTCCTCGACCACGGGGGCCGGGGTGGCGGCCCACAGCCGCGGCGCCCAGGTCTCGTCGTCCAGGTCGACCAGGACCGACCGGGTCGAGCTGCGCGTCAGCCCGACGGAGTACGGGTCGGTGACGACGTTGGTCTCCACCGCGCCGGTGGCCGGCACGTAGACGTCCACCTCGTACAGGTACGCCCGGTCCTCCCAGGCGGCCTCGCCGGCCACGGTCCAGGCGCCGTCGTCCTGGCGCGCCATGTCCAGGCGCTCGGGCTCACCGGTCCCCGCGCCGTCGGTGTAGAGCAGCAGGTCCACGTCCTTGGCGGTCGGGGCCCACAGCGCCAGGGACGGGGCGCCGCCCTGCCACCTGGCGCCGAGCTCCCGGTCGGCGGCGTCCGCCGCGTACAGGTCGTCGAGCACGCCGGGCAGCTGCACGCCGGTGAACGCGGTCGGGGTGTCGCCGGCGCTCTGGAGCACGGCGATCTCGCCGGTCAGGATCTCGCGGGCGCGCCCGGCGTCGAGGCCGTCGACGGCGAGCGCGACGTGCCCGGCGAGGTGCGGGAACCGCGCGCGCAGGTCGGCCCCCAGGCCCTCGGGCACGTGCCGCAGCGCCACCTCCTCGCCGCCGGTGACGGCGCCGCCGGCGAGCTCGAGGCCGCCGTCCGGCGCGTGGTGGAGCGTCCAGGCCAGGCCGGCCGGAGCGCCGCCGAGCAGGTCGGCGGGCCAGGCGATGGTGCGCGCGTCCAGCCAGTGGGCGCGCTGCTGCCCTAGGCCGGGCAGCGGCGGGTCGGTGACCTCGACGGTGAGCAGATGACTGTCGATGTCGTAGGAGAACGTCACGGCCTTGCCGGCGGTGGCGGAGAAGGTGAGGTTGGCGCCGTCGCGCACGCCGCCGGCGCCGTAGTTCTCCGCCCAGGAGCGGTTGTGCGCCACCTTGACCTCGTAGGTGCCGGCGAGGTCGTCGGTGCTGAAGGTGAAGGTGCCGTCCTGGTCGGGGTCGAGCATCCAGGTGGCCATGCAGGCCGGGTCCCAGTCGCCCGCGCAGCCCAGCTCGCTCTGGAAGGAACCGGGGAGGGTGATGATCGGCCCCTGCGAGGTGTTGGTGAAGTCGTGCGTGACCGGGTCGTAGAAGAAGGTCACCGGGCCACCGGCGTGGGTGTAGGCCGCGTTGGCGCCGCCCGGCACCCCACCGGCTCCGTAGTTGACGTCCCAGCTGCCGCCGACGGCCACCTTGTACTCGTAGCTGCCTGCGGGCAGGTCGAACGTGCCGAGGTACTTGCCGGACTGCTCGTCGAGGGTGAGCGCCGCGGCGGCGCAGCCCGGCTGCCAGTCGGCGCTGCAGCCCATGGCCGCGTTGTGGTTGCCGGGCACGGTGACCAGCTCGCCGCCCGGCGCCGGCTGCCCGGGCGTGGCGGAGACGTCCACGCCGACGGAACCGACGGTGGAGGCGGCGGTGCGGTTGCCGGCGGCGTCCACCGTGACCGCCCGGTACTCCACCAGGGTGCCGGCGGGCAGGCCGGTGGTGTCGTGAAAGACGCGCGGGGTGTCGTCCTCGGCGGTGCCGAGCGTGGTCCAGCCCTGCTCGCCGACGAGCCGGTACGAAAAGGTGGTCTCGGACCACACGTCGTCGGCCACGTCGGCGCTCACGGGGGTCAGGCCTTCCACCTTCGCGCCGTGGGCCGGCGTGAGCGTGATCGAGCCGGGCCCGGAGGGCGCCCCCACGGTGCGGTCGGCACGCAGCACGACGGCGGACAGGGCCGGGACGGTGAGGGTGACCGAGCCCGCGTGGTCCGCCGTCACGGGGGCCTCGGTGCCGTGCAGCGGGGCGTATGCGGCGCCCGGCGTGAGGGTCGTGAGGGTGACGGTGCGCTCGGTGGTGGCGTTGTTGACGGCGACGAGGTGCTCGACCTTCTCGGTGCGCTCGACGCGGGCGAAGGCGTACACGCCCGCGCCGTCGTCCGCGTGCAGCTCGATCTGCGCGCCGGTGTCCAGGGCCGGGTGGGCGTCGCGCAGCGCGGCGAGCCGGGCGATGTGGGTGTACAGCGCGGAGCCGGTGTCGTAGTGGTCGTCGGTGCCGAAGGTCGTGCCGTCCAGGAGCTTCTGGTCGACGTACTCCTGGGTGCTCGAGGCGAAGAGGGACTGCCGGGCCGACTTGTCGTTGCCGACGCCGGCGAAGCCCTGCTCGTCGCCGTAGTACACCACCGGCTGGCCACGGGTGAGGTACATCAGCGAGTGCGCCAGCGCCGAGCGCTCGAGCTCGCTGCCGGCGCCCTGGAGCAGGTAGCCGACGCGTCCCATGTCGTGGTTGCCGAGGAAGGTGGGCAGGGCGTCGGCGGAGGAGTCGGCGGTGGTGTAGTAGTCGTCGGAGGCGAACAGCCCGGACAGCCCCCGGGCGGTGAAGCCCTTGGCGTAGCTCAGGGCGGCGGACTGGTAGGCGAAGTCGAGGACGGCGGACATGTCGGTGTCGCGCACGTACGGGGCGGTGAGGCGGGCGTCGGCGTCGTAGACCTCGCCGAAGGTGAAGAAGCCGGGGTTCGTGGCGGCGGCGTGGTCCTGGATGGCCGCGGTCCACTGCTCCCAGAACTCGAAGTTGACGTGCTTGGCGGTGTCGATGCGGAAGCCGTCGATGCCGAGGTCCATCCAGGTCCGGTAGATCTCCACCATGCCGTCGACGACGCGCGGGTCCTCGGTCATGAGGTCGTCGAGCCCGTCGAAGTCGCCGTACGTGACCGACTCGCCGGACCAGGTCGAGTTGCCGCGGTTGTGGTAGAGCGTCACGTCGTTCAGCCACTCGGGCACCATCGCGGGGCCCTCCGCGTCGCGGACCGGCGTGTAGGGGAAGGACGTGGCCGGGTCCAGCTCGGGGAAGCTGTCCCGCCCGGCGTGCTCTGCCGGGTCGAAGACGTCGCCCGCGGCGTCGCGGTAGGGCGCCGTGGCCTTGTCCACGTAGCCGTAGCTGCCCTCCGCGTAGCTGATGAGGTCCGCGGTGTGGTTGGTGATGATGTCGAAGTAGACCTTGATGCCGCGGCCGTGGGCGTCGTCGATGAACGCCTCGAGCTCGGCGTTGGTGCCCAGGTGCGGGTCGATCTGCGTGAAGTCGGTGATCCAGTAGCCGTGGTAACCGGCGGAGGCGGCCGCGCCCTCGCCCTGGACTGGGTTGTTCTTGAACGACGGCGTCAGCCAGATGGCAGTGGTGCCCAGGCCCTCGAGGTAGTCCAGCCGCTCGCGCAGCCCGGCGAGGTCGCCGCCCTGGTAGAAGCCCTTGTCCGTGGGGTCGAACCCCGACACCGTCCGGTCGTCGCCCAGGCCCGCGGTGTCGTTGGCGGGGTCGCCGTTGGCGAAGCGGTCGGTCAGGACGAAGTAGAAGCTCTCCCCCGCGGCGGGGTCGCGCGCCGGCTCGGCGACGAGGGCGTCGTCCTCAGCGGTGTACTGCCCCGCCACGGTGCGGGCCTCGAGGCTGACGCGGTCCGTGGCGTCGTCGAAGACGAACCGCAGGGTGGCGGGGGCGGTCAGGTGCAGGGGCCGGTTGTCGGCGGGGTGGGACTCGTCCCAGGTGCCGTCCAGGGCGACCTTGTACGCGTAGCTCCCCGCCGGGACCTCAGCCTCCAGCGCGTAGACGCCCTCGGCCTCCGTGGCGGTCATGGTGGTCTGCGCGCACCCGGTGTCCCACTCGGCCGCGCACCCGAGCTCGTCCTGGAGGGAGCCGACGAGGACGACCTGCCGGCCCGCCGCGTCAGCCGGCGGCAGGGCGACGGCGACGCCCGTCAGGGCGAGCACGGCTGTGCTGAGGGCGGCGACGGCACGGTGCGTGGCCATGGGGCTCCTTCGTCGGCTGCGCGTCGTCGCGCAGGTGTGCCCGCAGCGTCGTCGCGCGGGTGGAGCCGAGGCTAGCGACACTGAAACGCTTGCAGCAAGGGTTTCAGGACAATTATTCGGGAAACGGCGCTCAGCTTCGTCCGGTGAGCGGCGGCCTGGTTCACGAGAGTGCCGCGGCGACCACGGCAGGGCGGAGCACCGCGGCGACCGTGGCAGAGGGGAGCACCCGCGACGACGACCAGACGGCCACCGGGAACGTCGCGACGCCCAGAGGCCGACGAGACGAACGACGACGCCCCGGCTTCCCTGTACGGGAACCGGGGCGCCGGTCGAGCGGTCCGGACGGGCCGGGCTACGTCAGAGCAGGCCGAGGCCCTTGACGGCGTCGCGCTCCTCGGCGAGCTCGGCGACGGAGGCGTCGATCTTGCCGCGTGAGAACTCGTTGATCTCCAGGCCCTGGACGATCTCCCACCTCCCGTCCTTGGCGGTGACCGGGAAGGAGGAGATCAGGCCCTCCTCCACGCCGTAGGAGCCGTCCGAGACGATGCCGGCCGAGGTCCAGCTGCCCTCGGGCGTGCCGAGCACCCAGTCGCGGACGTGGTCGATCGCGGCGTTGGCGGCGGAGGCGGCCGAGGACGCGCCGCGCGCCTCGATGATCGCGGCGCCGCGCTTGGCGACCGTGGGGATGAAGTCCTTCTCCAGCCACTCCTCGTCCACCAGGTCCGCGGCCGGCTTGCCGGCGACCGTGGCGTGGAAGATGTCCGGGTACTGCGTCGCGGAGTGGTTGCCCCAGATGGTCAGCTTCTGGATCTCCGAGACCGGCGTGCCCGTCTTGGCGGCGAGCTGGCTCAGCGCGCGGTTGTGGTCCAGGCGGGTCATCGCGGTGAAGCGGTCCGCGGGCACGTCCGGGGCGTGCCGCTGGGCGATGAGGGCGTTGGTGTTGGCCGGGTTGCCCACGACCAGGACCTTGATGTCGTCGGCGGCGCCGGCGTTGATCGCCTCGCCCTGCGGGCCGAAGATTCCGCCGTTGGCCTCGAGCAGGTCGCCGCGCTCCATGCCCTTCGTGCGCGGGCGGGCGCCGACGAGCAGCGCGACGTTGGCGCCCTCGAAGCCCCGCTTCGGGTCGTCGAAGATGTCGATCCCGGCCAGCAGCGGGAAGGCGCAGTCGTCGAGCTCCATCGCGGTGCCCTCGGCGGCCTTGACGCCCTGCGGGATCTCCAGCAGGCGCAGCTTCACGGGGGTGTCCGGGCCGAGCATCTGGCCCGAGGCGATGCGGAAGAGCAGGGCGTAGCCGATCTGGCCGGCGGCCCCGGTGACGGTGACGTTCACGGGCGTGGTCATAAGCTGGACTCCTTCGTCGTCGGTTCTCAGGCCAAGCGGGCCGAGAGGTTCTCGTCGAGGGTGGCGAGGAACTCCTCGGTGGTCTGCCACTCCTGGTCCGGGCCGACCAGCAGCGCGAGGTCCTTCGTCATCTTCCCCGACTCCACGGACTTGACGACCACGTCCTCGAGGGTCTCGGCGAAGCCGATGACCTCCGGCGTGCCGTCCAGCTTGCCGCGGTGCTTCAGGCCGCCGGTCCAGGCGAAGATCGACGCGATCGGGTTCGTCGAGGTGGGCTTGCCGGCCTGATGCTGGCGGTAGTGGCGGGTGACGGTGCCGTGGGCGGCCTCCGCCTCGACGGTCTGGCCGTCGGGGGTCATGAGGACCGAGGTCATCAGGCCCAGGGAGCCGAAGCCCTGCGCGACGGTGTCGGACTGGACGTCGCCGTCGTAGTTCTTGCAGGCCCAGACGTAGCCGCCCTCCCACTTCATGGCGGAGGCGACCATGTCGTCGATGAGGCGGTGCTCGTAGGTCAGGCCGGCGGCGTCGAACTTGTCCTTGTACTCGCTGGCGAAGATCTCGGCGAAGATGTCCTTGAAGGCGCCGTCGTAGGCCTTGAGGATCGTGTTCTTCGTGGACAGGTACACCGGGTACCCGCGCTGCAGGCCGTAGTTGAACGAGGCGCGCGCGAAGTCCGCGATGGACTTGTTGAAGTTGTACATGCCCATCGCCACGCCGCCGTCGTCGCCGTAGTTGGCGACGACGTGCTGGATCGGCTCGGAGCCGTCCTCCGGGGTGAACGTGATGGTGAGCTGGCCGGGGCCGGGCACCTTGAAGTTGGTCGCCTTGTACTGGTCGCCGTGGGCGTGACGGCCGATGACGATCGGCTTGGTCCAGCCCGGCACCAGGCGCGGGACGTTGGAGATGATGATCGGCTCGCGGAAGACGACGCCGCCGAGGATGTTGCGGATGGTGCCGTTGGGCGACACCCACATCTTCTTCAGCCCGAACTCCTCGACGCGGGCCTCGTCCGGCGTGATGGTGGCGCACTTGACGCCGACGTGGTGCTCCTTGATCGCCTTGGCCGCGTCGATGGTCACCTGGTCGTCGGTGGCGTCGCGGTTCTGGATGGACAGGTCGTAGTAGCGCAGGTCGACGTCGAGGTACGGATGGATGAGGCGGTCCTTGATGAACTGCCAGATGATCCGGGTCATCTCGTCGCCGTCGAGCTCGACGACCGGGCCCGCGACCTTGATCTTCGCCATGTCCTGCCACACTCCTGACCACCCCGGGGGGCGCCTCGACTTCGCAGTGCGCCGGGGCCCCGGCGCCAGACCTAGATTACTCGACATCGAGATAATCGGGTGACGGGGCTCACCAGGCGGGCGGCGGGCGGCGACGAGGGCGCCACGGCGGACGGGCGGCGACGCGGGGGCCACGGCGGACGGGCGCCACTCGCGGGTCAGGACGCGGCGGTGGCGACGCTCGTCGCGGCGGCAGAGGCGCCGGGCACCTTGCGGACCTCCACGCGGTCGACGCGGCGACCGTCGAGGGCGGTGACCGTCAGGGCCACGCCGTCCCACGTCACCGAGTCACCTATCCGCGGCACGCGGCCGAGGCCGGCCATGATGAAGCCGCCCAGGGTGTCGTAGGGGCCCTCCGGCAGCTCGCGGCCGAGGACCCTCGCGACGTCGGCGCGCCCCAGGAGGCCGGCGACGGACTCGGTGGCGCCCTTCGCGACCCTCTCGGGCGGCTCGCGGTCGTACTCGTCCTGGATCTGCCCGACGAACTCCTCGACGACGTCCTCGAGCGTGATGATCCCGTCGGTGCCGCCGTACTCGTCGACCACCACGGCCAGGTGCGCGTGCCGCTGGCGCATCTCGGTCAGCGCGGTCAGGACCTTCTTGCCCGTGGGGAAGAACATGATCTCCCGCACGAGGTCGCCCACGGTGCGCACGGAGGGGTCCGGGTGGATGAGGTCGCGGACGTGGATGAACCCGATGACGTCGTCGTTGTCCTCCCGGCGCACCGGGTAGCGGGAGTGCTCGAGCGTGCGCACCAGCGGCTGCGCCTCCTCGATGGGCATGGAGGCAGCGAGGAACTCCACCTCGGTGCGGGGGGTCATGATCTCCTGCACCGTGCGGTCGCCCACGGAGAGCAGGTCGACGACCATGTTGCGCTCCTGCGCCCCGAGCGCCTCGTGCTGCGCCACGAGCGAGCGCAGCTCCTCGGTGCCCATCTCCTCCTTCTGCGCCTGCGGGTCCCGGCCCAGCAGCCGCATGACGAGGTTGACCGACGCGCCGAGCAGCCAGATGACCGGCCGGAGGATCGTCGCGACCCAGTCCAGCGGCGTGGCGACGAGGAGCGAGATCTTCTCGGCGCTCTGCATGGCCAGCCGCTTGGGCACGAGCTCGCCGAACACCAGCGAGAGGTAGGAGATGACGACCGTGGTGCCGACGAACGCGATGCCGTAGGCCAGGCCCTCGGGCACGCCCCACGACTCGATGAGCGGCGAGAGGAGCGGAGCGATCTGCGCGGCGCCGAACGAGGCGGAGAAGAACCCGGCGAGGGTGACGCCCACCTGCACCGCCGAGAGGAAGCGGTTGGAGTCGGCCGTGAGCTTGGCGATCCGCGCGCCGGCGCCGCCGCGGGCGGCCAGGGAGCGGATCTGGCTGTCGCGCAGCGAGACCAGCGCCATCTCCGAGGCCGCGAACACCCCACCGACGAGGATGAACAGCAGGACGAGGAGGATGTTGACCGCGGGGTCGTTCACCGCCCCATGATCACACGGCCCGGCGCCGCGCACCGGGGCGCGTGGCGAGGCCCACAGGTCGCGCCGGTCACCCCCGGCGCGTCGCGCGGCCCCGGCGGGCGTCAGGCGGCGGCGGGGACCATGGCGTTCCCCCACGGGGAGAGGTACGCCAGGACGAGCGCGAGCGCGAGCAGGAAGGTGACGTCGAAGGCCCGCGAGCGCGCGCCGGGCACCACGGTGTCCGGCGCCCACGCGCGGGCGGCGGCCCACAGCGCGAGCAGCCCGGCGAGCGCCGTCACGGCCGCCCGCCCGCTGACCGTCACGCCGAGCACGCAGACGACGGCGATGGCGAGGAGCAACCCCGTCATGACGGTGATGCGGACGACCTTGGTGCTGGGCATGATGTGGCGAGACTACCGTGGCCCTCGTGGCCAACCTCCCCCTCCTCACTCGCGGCGACGCGGGCGCACGGGCCGGCGTGGTGGTCGTCGGCGCCGGCCTTGCGGGGCTGCGCACGGTGGCGGAGCTCCGGGCCCAGGGGTTCTCCGGCGCGGTCACCGTGGTGGGCGCCGAGGGCCTCCCGCCCTACGACCGCCCGCCGCTGTCCAAGGAGATCTTCACCCGGCCGGAGCCGGTGTGGCTGTCCGGGGAGGGGTACGGCGAGCTGGACGCGCTCGCCGACCGGGTGCTGCTGGGGCACCGGGCCGTGCGCCTGGAGGCCGGCGACGACGGCGCCACCGTGACCGTGGCCGACGGCGGGCGGCGGGAGCGGCTCGAGGCGTCCGCGGTGGTGCTCGCGACCGGCGCCGAGCCGGTCCGGCCCGCCGGGTGGTCGTCGGCGGCGGTGCTGCACACCGCCGCGGATGCCGCGGCGCTGCGGGCGCGCCTGGTCCCGGGCGCCCGGGTCGCGGTGATCGGCGCCGGCTGGATCGGCGCGGAGATCGCCGGCCAGGCGGCCGCCCACGGGTGCGCCGTGACGGTCGTGGAGGCCGCCCCCACTCCCCTGCACCGGCAGATCGGCGCGGACCTCGGCGCGCGCACCGTCCCCTGGTACGCGGCCGCCGGCGTGGAGCTGCGGTGCGCGAGCCCCGTGACGGCGGTGGTGGACGGCGAGGTCGTGCTCGCGGACGGCGAGACGCTGCGGGCGGACGTCGTGCTCGCCGCGGTGGGCGCCCGCCCGGCCACGGCCTGGCTCGACGGGACGCTCCCGCTCACGGCGCGCGGCGCCCTCCCGGTGGACGCGGCCGGCCGCGTCGCCGGGGCGCCCGCGCCGGTGCGCGCCGTCGGCGACTGCGCCGACATGGAGGTGCCTGGCGTGGGCCTCGTGCCGGGCGGGCACTGGGACGGCGCGCTATCCCACCCGACCGCGCTGGTCGCGGGCCTGCTGGGGGCTGACGTCCCGGCCCCCGCCGCGCCCTACGTCTTCTCCACCCAGCTCGGCCACGAGCTGGCGATGGTGGGCGCGCCGGTGCCCGGGGCGCTCCTGGTGCTGCGCGGGGACGCCGACGGCGCGTGGACCGCGCTGTTCGTCGAGCCCGACGCCGCCGGCGGCCGGCTCACCGCGGGCTTCACCGTCGACCGGCCCCGCGACGTCGGCCCGCTGCGCAAGCTCCTGGCCGGCGGCGCCCGGCCGGTGCTGGACCTGGCGCGCGCCACCGACCCGGCCGTCCCCCTGCGCAAGGCGGTCGCGTAGCCGGACCGGCCCGGGCTGTGCCCAGCCGTACCCCCTCGCCCGCACGTGACCGTACCGGCCCGGCCGCGGGCAAGTCGGTGCGCGGGGCGGGACGCCCCGCCCCACGCACCGTCGCTCAGTGCGCGAAGTGGCGGGTGCCGGTGAGGTACATCGTGATCCCGGCGGCGTTCGCGGCGGCGATGACCTCCTCGTCCCGGATGGAGCCGCCCGGGTGCACGACGGCGCGGACGCCGGCGTCGACGAGCACCTGCAGGCCGTCCGCGAACGGGAAGAACGCGTCGGAGGCCGCCACGGCGCCACGGGCGCGCTCCGGCGCCGCGGCGCGCGCGGCGTCGTCGGCGTTCTGGGCGCCGCCGGCGCCCTCGACGTCGCCGGCCACGGGCGCGCCCAGGGTGTTGGCGCGCTCCACCGCCAGGCGGCAGGAGTCCACCCGGTTGACCTGGCCCATCCCGACGCCGACGCTGGCGCCGTCGTCCGCGAGCAGGATCGCGTTGGAGCGCACGGCGCGCACCGCCCGCCAGGCGAAGACGAGGTCGGCGAGGGTCTGCTCGTCGGCGGCCGGCCCCGCGGCCAGCGTCCAGCCCTCGGGGCTGTCGCCGGGGGCGTCGACGGCGTCGCGGTCCTGGGCGAGCACGCCGCCGGAGACCGGGCGCAGCTCCACGCCGCCGCGCTCGCCGGGGTCCACCACGAGCAGGCGGACGTTCTTCTTGCGCTCGAGGATCTCCAGCGCGGCCGGCTCGAACGCCGGGGCCGCCACGACCTCGGTGAACACGGGTGCGATCTGCTCGGCCATCGCCGCGGTGACGGGCCGGTTGGCGGCCACCACGCCGCCGTAGGCGGAGACCGGGTCGCACGCGTGGGCCTTGCGGTGCGCCTCGGCGATGTCGGAGCCGGTCGCGATGCCGCAGGGGTTGGCGTGCTTGATGATCGCCACCGCCGGGCCGGTGTGGTCGTAGGCGGCGCGCACCGCGGCGTCGGCGTCGACGTAGTTGTTGTAGCTCATCGCCTTGCCGTGCAGCTGCTCGGCGTTCGCGATGCCCGTGCTCACGTCGTCGGCGGCGTACAGCGCGGCGCGCTGGTGCGGGTTCTCGCCGTAGCGCAGGGTCGCGCGGCGCTGCCACGCACCGCCGGCGAAGCCGGGCAGCCGGGCGGCGCCGTCGGTCTCCTCGTCGAAGACCCCGCTCATCCAGGACGCCACGGCCACGTCGTAGGCGGCGGTGTGCTCGAAGGCGGCGACGGCCAGGCGCCGGCGCTCGGCGAGCGTGAAGCCGCCGCCGGCGGCCGCGGCGGAGACGTCGTCGTAGCGCGCCGGGTCGACGACCACGGCCACGGACGGGTGGTTCTTCGCGGCGGCGCGCACCATCGTCGGCCCGCCGATGTCGATCTGCTCCACGCAAGCGTCCACCCCGGCGCCGGAGGCGACGGTCTGCGTGAAGGGGTAGAGGTTGACGACGACGAGGTCGAAGGGGGCGACGCCCAGCTCGGTGAGCTCCTCGCGGTGGGCGGCCTTGCGGCGGTCGGCCAGGACGCCCGCGTGCACGCGCGGGTGGAGGGTCTTCACCCGGCCGTCGAGGCACTCGGGGAAGCCGGTGACGTCCTCGACCGGGGTGACGGGCACCCCCGCGGCGGCGATCGTCCGGGCGGTGGAGCCGGTGGAGACGATCTGCACCCCGGCGGCGTGCAGCGCCCGGGCGAGCGGCTCGAGCCCGGTCTTGTCGTAGACGGAGAGGAGGGCCCGGCGCAGGGGGACCTTGTCCCCGACGGGCTCGACTGTGGTGGGCTGGGAGGTCATGTGGCTGCGCTCCTGGGTCGATGGCGGGCGTGCAGGGTGCCGCGCGGGCACCCGACCCAGGCACCCAGGCGCGCGGTGCTCTGCAGGGGACTTCCGGCCGCTCCCCGGTGGTGGACGCCACCTTCCTCGCCAGTCACGGCCGCGACCGATCTTAGCGCGCGCTCCCGACGACGACCTTCCGGCCCTCGATCCGCCAGCCTTCCCGTGCCAGGCGGCCGACCTGCTCGACGAGCTGGGCGCGCTCGGCGGCCTTGATCCGCTCGGTGAGGGCCTCGACGTCGTCGTCGTCCAGCACCGGCACCGCGACCTGCGCGACGATCGCGCCGGTGTCCACGCCGGCGTCGACGAAGAAGAGGGTGGCGCCGGTGATCTTCACGCCGTACTCCAGGGCGTCGCGCGGGCCGTGGATACCCGGGAAGGCCGGCAGCAGCGTGTTGTGGGTGTTGATGTAGCGGCCGTCGAAGCGCTCGAGGAAGCGGGGGCCGCAGAGCTTGAGGAAGCCGGCGGAGATCACCAGGTCGGGATCGTGGGCGGCGACCTGCTCGGTGAGGGCGGCGTCCCAGTCGTCCCGGGTGGCGTGGTCGCCGAGGCGCTCGACGAAGGTGGGGATGCCGGCTCGATGCGCCAGCTCCACGCCGCCGGTGCCGGCGCGGTCGGCCCCGACGGCGACCACGACGGCGCCGTAGGCGGGGTCCTTCGCGGCCTCGAGCAGGGCTGCGAGGTTCGAGCCGCCGCCCGAGACCAGCACCACGAGTCGGGCGGGGGCTGCGGGGCTGCCGGGAGTGCTCACGTGCGGGAGCGTAACCGTCCGGTGCGCGATGATGTGCCCATGCCCATCCAGTCGAGTCCGCCCGGCAACCCGCCGCGGCGCGAGCAGCCCGCAGGCACGGAGCCTGCGGGCCCGACGTCCCCAGGTCCTGCGCCGCACCCGTGGGCGGGCGACGGCCAGGCACCGCCCTCGCCGGACGGCACGCGGCCGGGGCATGGGCAGGTTCCGCCCGGCGCCCAGCCACCGTGGACCGGCCAGACCCCGCCCGGCGCCCAGCCACCGTGGACCGGCCAGGCCCCGCCCGGCGCCCAGCCGCCGTCGCCATACCCCTGGCGCGCGGAGCCCGGCCCTCCCGACCCCCGCGCGCCCGGCCCGCAGGGTGGGTGGCGGCGGCCCGAGCCTGCCGTCTCGGAGCAGGCCAGGTCCGACGCGCTGCGCTGGGTGCGCGGGTTCGGGTTCGTGCTGCTCGCCGGTCTCGCGGTGGGCCTCTTCGCGCTGCCCTGGCCGTGGCCGCTGGTCGCCGGGGCGCTGTGCCTCGCCGCCGTCGTCCTGGGCGTGGTGGCGCTGGTCAAGGTGCGTGCCGCGCGGATCCCCGGGGCGCTGACGCCCGTGCTGGTGGTCGGCATGGTGCTGGCGGGCATGCTGGCGCTGGGCTCGGTGAGCCAGGCCATGCTGTGGCGCGAGTACGACGCCTACACCGGCTGCCTGCGCTCGGCCCTCACGAGCCAGGCGCGCGACGCCTGCGAGGCCGAGCTGCAGCGCTCCCTCGACGAGCGGCTGGAGCGCATGCAGCGCGAGCTGGTGCCTCAGTCGTCCTGAAAGTCGGACAGGCGCGGGCCGCGCCAGCCGCCCGCCCCACCCGCCGGTGACGACTGGCCGGTGCTGGGCCACGCACCGCCCGGCAGCGCCGTCCCCGAGGCCTCCCCGGTCCCGGCGCCGACCGGCGCGTCGGCGTCCTCGACGCCCGCCGTCCCGTCGTCCGGGTGGCCGCGACCGCCGCCTGCGTCCTCGGCTGCCGGGCCCTCCGCGCCCCCGCCTTCCCCGCCGGCCGGGCGGGTCTCCGCCCCGGCGCCGGATGCGCCGGCGCCGTCACCCGGGTGTCCTGTCCTGGTCCGGGCCGCCTCGACAGCGGTTCGCACCGCCTCGGCCGTGCGCGGGTGCAGCGCCACGACGGCCAGCGCCGCGCCCCCACCGACCTCGGCGAGGACCAGGGCCGTCAGCAGCAGCGGCTCGGGGCCGACGACGGCCATCCGGCCCGGACCGACGGAACCCGACGCCGCCGCGGCGAGCAGCAGCACGCCGAGCGCTGTCGCGCCGGCCGCCACCGCGGCGGACGCGAGCGCCCCGGGGAGCGTGGGCCGGCGACGGCGCCGGTCCAGCCAGACGCCGACGGCGGCGCCCACGAGGACGGGCGCCAGGACCGCCCAGCCCATCTCGGGCGATGCGGGCGAGGGCAGCAGGCCGAGCACCGGCAGGGCCGGCAGGGGCGCCGTGACCACCTCCGCCGGGGAGAAGACGGTGCCCGCGCCGACGGCGAACCCGGGCCCCGCCAGCCAGGCCACCACCCACGCCAGGAGCGTGGGGACGAAGATCAGCTGCGCCATGACCATGACCACGGCGCTGACGGCGTCGGGGGCGTAGCCCGCCTGGATGCCCAGCAGGCGGTCCCACCCCGTGACGGCCGCGACGGCCGCAAGCACGACGGCGAGGGCCAGCAGGGCCGCGCCGGCGCGCAGCGCCCCGGCGAGCCCGGCCGTCACGGCGTCGGGTGCCCCGCGCAGACGGGCCCACCAGGCCGGCGCCGGGACCCGGCCCCGCAGCGCCAGCACGGTGCCGACGACGGGGAGGGCCACCACCCCGAGCAGCGCCTGCAGCGGCGCGACCGGGACGGCGGCGAACGGGAAGAGCACCAGGGCGGCCAGCAGGTACCCGGCGGGGACGAAGGCGCCCGCGCCCACCGAGCGCAGGCGCATGCGGCGGGCGGCGCCGTAGACGAGCGCCAGGCTCAGCAGCGTGACGCCGAGCGGCACCACCGACATCGTCGTGCCCGGGCCGGTGAGCAGGGCGCCGCCGTGGCCGAGGAACCACAGGGAGGTGCCGACCCCGGCGGCGGCCTGCCAGGTGGCCTCACCCAGGGCGGGCGCGGCCGCCGTCGCCACGTACGTGGCGATGGCGGGCACGGCGACGGCGAGCCAGCCCATCACCGCCGACTCGAGGCCGGCCACGAGCCCGCGCAGCCAGCCCTCGGGCACCCCGCGCCGCGGCCGCAGCGTCGGGACCTCGATGACGCGCGGCACGGTGGGCTCGGTGGTGGTGGGCATCGCGACCATCGTCCGGCCTGCGGCGCGCGTGGGCCGGGTAGCGGGGCGGCGTGTCGCCGTGGCCCGCGCAACGGCGGCGGGCGAGGTACTTCCGATGCTCTCGACGACGGCGCAGGCCCCGGCGGGCGGACGAACCACCTGCCGGGGCCTGCGACCGGGGCGCGGCACCTGGCCGCGCGACGCTCAGGTGAGCAGCTCGCGGGCGAGGCGCGCGGTCTCGGACGGCGTCTTGCCGACCTTGACCCCGGCAGCCTCGAGCGCCGTCTTCTTGGCCTCCGCGGTGCCCGAGGAGCCGGAGACGATGGCGCCGGCGTGGCCCATCGTCTTGCCCTCGGGCGCGGTGAAGCCGGCCACGTAGCCCACGACCGGCTTGGTGACGTTGGCCTTGATGAAGTCGGCGGCACGCTCCTCTGCGTCCCCGCCGATCTCGCCGATCATCACGATCAGCTCGGTGTCCGGGTCGTCCTGGAACGCCTGCAGCGCGTCGATGTGCGTGGTGCCGATGATCGGGTCGCCGCCGATGCCGATGCAGGTGGTGAAGCCGATGTCGGAGAGCTCGTACATCATCTGGTAGGTCAGCGTGCCGGACTTCGACACGAGCCCGATGCGGCCCGGGCCGGTGATGTTCGCCGGGGTGATGCCGACGTTGGAGTGGCCGGGGGTGATGATGCCGGGGCAGTTCGGGCCGATGAGGCGGACGCCCTTGGACTGGGCGTAGGCGAAGAACTCGGCCGTGTCGGCGACCGGGACGCCCTCCGTGATGATGACGACGAGCGGCACCCCGGCGTCGACGGCCTCGATTACGGCGGCCTTCGTGCCCGCGGGCGGGACGAAGATCACCGACACGTCGGCGCCCGTGGCCTCGCGGGCCTCGGCGACGGAGCCGAACACGGGCACGGAGACCGGGCCCGCGTGCCGCGACTCGGCGCCCGGACCGGCCGGCCGGACGTCGAAGTCCACCGTGGTGCCGGCCTTCTTGGGGTTGGTGCCGCCGACGATCTGGGTGCCGGCGTTGAGCATGCGCTGGGTGTGCGTCCGGCCCATGGAGCCGGTCATGCCCTGGACGATGACCTTGGAGGAGGAGTTGAGGAAGATCGACATGGTGTTGGTGTTCCGTCCTTACTTCGCGGCCGCGAGCTCGGCGGCCTTGGCCGCGGCGTCGTCCATCGAGCCGACCAGGGTGACCATCGGGTGGTTGGCCTCGGCGAGGATGCGCCGGCCCTCGTCGACGTTGTTGCCGTCCAGGCGGACGACGAGCGGCTTGGTCTCCTTGTCGCCCAGAATCTCCAGGGCCTTGACGATGCCGTTGGCGACCTCGTCGCAGGCGGTGATGCCGCCGAAGACGTTGACGAACACCGCACGCACCTGCTGGTCGCCGATGATGACGTCCAGGCCGTTGGCCATGACCTCCGCGTTCGCGCCGCCGCCGATGTCGAGGAAGTTCGCGGGCTTCACGCCGTGCTGCTCGCCGGCGTAGGCGACGACGTCGAGCGTGGACATCACGAGACCCGCGCCGTTGCCGATGATGCCGACCTCGCCGTCGAGCTTGACGTAGTTGAGGTCGAGCTCCTTGGCCTTGGCCTCCAGCGGGTCGGCGGCCGCCCTGTCCTCCAGCTCGGCGTGGTCGGGGTGCCGGAAGGCGGCGTTCTCGTCGAGCGTGACCTTGGCGTCCAGGGCGATGATCGCGCCGCCCTCGGTGCGCACGAGGGGGTTGACCTCGACGAGGGTGGCGTCCTCCTGGTCGTAGACCTCCCACAGCTTGCGGATCACCGCGGCGACGTCGTCGGCCACCTCGGCGGCGAAGCCGGCCTGCTGCACGATCTCAGCGGCCTTCGCCTCGTCGATGCCGGCGATGGGGTCCACGGCGACGCGGGCGAGGGCCTCGGGCCGCTCGACCGCGAGCTGCTCGATCTCCATGCCGCCCTCCACCGAGGCCATCGCCAGGTAGCGGCGGTTGGCCCGGTCCAGCAGCACCGAGAAGTAGTACTCCTCGGCGATCTTGGCGCCCTCGGCGATCATCACCCGGTGCACCGTGTGGCCCTTGATGTCCATGCCGAGGATCTCGGCCGCGCGGGCCTGAGCCTCCTCGGGGCTGTGCGCGAGCTTGACACCGCCCGCCTTGCCGCGCCCACCGGTCTTCACCTGCGCCTTCACGACGACGGTGCCGCCGCCCAGCTTCTCCGCGGCTTCCCGCGCCTGCTCCGGCGTGGTCGCGACGATCCCGCCGAGCACGGGCACGCCGTGCTTCTCGAGAATGTCCCGAGCCTGGTACTCGAAGAGGTCCACCCCGCTGCGTCCTTCCGTTGACATCACTGGATGCCTCGACATCGAGACATCTCGGGTGAGCCTACCGCGCCGTGGCGCACGTCTCACGTGCGTCCGCGGTGAGGGACCCAACCCCGACGCGCGCTCGAGGGGCTGTCGGGCCGTGCCGGCGGCTGCAACGACGGCGTGCTCATGGGGCTGTCGGGTGCGGCGGCTCGGGATCAGGGGGCGGTCGGACCGGCCGGGCTCGCGGCACCCGGCTCCGCGCCGGCCGCCGCCGGGTCCGTCCCCAGGTCGGTCCCCACCGCCGGGCCGTCCGAACCTTCACCGGGCCCGGCGGTGCCGCCCGCGGCCGCGGGACCAGCCGTGTCGTCCGCGGCGCTCGGATCAGTGGCGCGCGGGTCGCCGGTGCCGCCGGTGCCGTCCGCCGTCGGGTCCCCTCCGGTAGCGGCGGGGTCGTCCCCGGTCTCCGCGGAGCCGGCCGGCGCGCCCGCGTCGTCCGCCCCGCCGGAGATTGCTCCGCCCTCGCCCGTGACGCGTTCCGGCAGCTCGGACGGCGTCTCGGCCGAGAGGTCCACCGGCACCCCCGTGAGGCGCTCCGACAGCTCGGCGAAGGCCCGCGCGACGACGTCGGCGTACAGGTGCGCGCCCTCCAGACCGGGGTGGACGCCGTCCGCCTGGAGCAGCTCGGGGCGGGCGGAGATCGCGCCGTGCCAGTCGGCGATGATGGCGTTGGAGTAGCTGGAGACGATGTTCGCGAGCGTCTCGTTCGCCGTCGGGATCCACTCGCTGGCGCCGTAGAGGTTCACCACGACGATCATCCGGTCGGGCCCGAGGGCGTCCAGGACGCGGCGGACCAGCGCCTCGTCGCTCACCCCGGCGTTGGTGCCGAAGTCGAGGAACACCGCCCGCCGGACCGTGCCCTCGGCGAGGCGTGAGCGCACGGCCGCCTCGCCGTCGGTCCAGCGGCGCACGGACCGGGCGTCGAGCATGATCCCCGGGAAGCGGGCCTCGAGGCCGTCGGCGCTGGTCACCACGATGGAGTCGCCGAACCCGGTGATCTCCTTGCCGGTGGGCACGGAGAAGTCGCCCTTCGTGACGTCGACGGCCCGGGCGTCCACGGCGGAGGCGTCCACGGCCCCCTGCGCAGCCTCGATGCGCGCCTGGGTCTGCGAGCGCTCTGGCGCCACCGCGATGGCCGCGACCGTGACCACGGTCGCGGCGCCGGTCAGGGCGGCCAGCCCGCCGGCGACCACCCTCCGCGCCGGGACCCGGCTGGTCAGGGCTCGCCGGGCCCGGCGCCCGGCACCCCGGAAGCCGTGCCGGCGCACGGGCTGCTCGAGCAGCCGGTAGGACGCCGCGGCCAGGGCGAGCGTGACGGTGACGGCGAGAGCGCGCACGGCCCAGTGGGCGGCGGAGTCGTGAGCGGTCGGGAGCAGCTCGTCGAGGACGAGGATCACCGGCCAGTGCCAGAGATAGACCGCGTAGGAGCGCTCCCCCAGCCAGGCCAGCGGACGCAGGCGCAGGAGCCGCTGGTAGTACCCCGCCGGGCCGAGCAGCGCCGCCACCAGCACCGCGGCCAGCATCGAGCCGAGGAGGATGCCGCCGCGGAACGTGAAGGCGTGGGACTGGCGCAGCGTGAGCATCAGCGCGGCGAGGCCCGCCAGGGCCAGCGCGGCCCCGATGTCGCGCCTGCGCCGTCCCCACGCCGGGGGCGCAGGGCCGTGCCCGGCGTGGCGAAGGCGAAGGCGAGGGCCGCGCCGATCATGAGCCCGAAGAGATGGGTGTCGGTGCCGTAGTAGACCCTGGTGGCGTCCTCGCCCGGGGTGTGGAGCACGGCCATGAAGGCGGCCGAGACCGCGGCGAGGACGAGCGCGACGCGCGTCCGCCTCCGCCCGCCCGCGGCCGCGACGAGCGCCGCGACGGCGGCCGGCCACAGCAGGTAGAACTGCTCCTCCACCGCCAGCGACCAGAAGTTGACGAAGAGCTGCGGCGCGGTGGCGTCGAAGTAGCTCGACCCCGCGCCGATCTCGAGCCAGTTGCTGGAGAACGTCACGGCGCCGAGCACCTGCCGGCCGATGCCCACGAGCAGGTCGGTGCTGGCGAGCCACGCCAGCGGGACGCTGAGCACCACCACGGCCAGGAGGGGCGGCAGCAGCCGCCGGGCCCGCCGCAGCCAGAACCGGGCCAGGTCGATCCGGCCGCGGGTGGCGATCTCGCGCAGCAGGAGCGTGGTGATGAGGAAGCCGGAGACGACGAAGAAGACGTCCACGCCGAGGAACCCGCCCGGCAGGCTGGCCGGGCGCAGGTGGTAGACCAGCACGGCGGCGACGGCGAGCGCGCGCAGCCCGTCGAGCCCCTCGATGCGTCCGGCGTCGGCGAGCAACCCTGCCGTGCGTCCTCGCCCCGGCTGCCGGGCGCTCGCCGGACGTGCCTCGGCCACCTGTGTCCCCATGGCCTGCCTCCCTGGCCCGACGACCCCTTGTCACCGAGGCTAGGGGCGGGGTGGGACATCCCCGGGGAAGGCGCGCGGTGGCGTGGCGCACGCCACCCGCGCCGGCTCGGTGGCCGCTACAGCTTCGTGACCGGCGAGTAGCGCAGGAGGAGGCGCTTGGTCTGCCCGCCGCCGAAGTCGATCTTCGCGACGGCGGAGGACCCGGCGCCCTCCAGCGCGATCACGGTGCCGACGCCGTAGCTGTCGTGGGTCACCTTGTCCCCGACGTCGAGGCCGGGGACGTCCGTGTCGGGACGCGGCGTGGCGGAGCCGAACTTCGCACCGGTGGAGGGCGTCGTCGTCGCGGTGGCGCCGAGCTTGCCCGTGCGCACGGGCCCGCTGCGGGCGCCGGAACCGCCACGCAGGCCGTCGCTCCCGCGGCCCCAGGTCGACCCGGAGCCGTAGCCGCCGGAGCCGTAACCGCTCGAGCCGAAGCCGCTCGAGCCGCGCCCGCGCAGGGCGTCCATGGAGGACTCGGCTCGCCGCCAGTCCACCAGCTCCTCGGGGATGTCGCCGAGGAACCGCGAGGCGGGCAGCTCCTGGGGCATGCCCCAGGCGGTGCGCACCGCCGCACGGGAGAGGTACAGCCGCTCCCGCGCCCGGGTCAGGGCGACGTAGGCCAGGCGCCGCTCCTCGGACAGCTCGTCCTCCTCGCCGAGGGAGCGCTGGTGGGGGAACGTGCCGTCCTCCAGGCCGGTGACGAACACGACCGGGAACTCCAGCCCCTTGGCGGTGTGGACGGTCATGAGGGTGACCTGCCCGTCGTCCGCGCCAGCGGCGTCGGGGATCTGGTCCGAGTCGGCCACCAGGGCCACCCGCTCCAGGAAGTCGCCCAGGTTGCCCTCCGGGTCCTGCTCGGAGAACTCCGCGGCGACGGCGTGCAGCTCGGCGAGGTTCTCCACCCGGGTGGCGTCCTGCGGGTCCTCGCTGGCGCGCAGCTCGGCGAGGTAGCCCGAACGGTCGAGCGCGGCGTCGAGCACCTCGGCCGGCGTGGCGCCGGCGTCGGCCATCTCCCGCAGCCCGGTGAGCAGCTCGTGGAATGCGCGCACCTGGGTGCGGGCGCGGGTGGCCAGCCCGATGACCTCGGGTACGGGACGCCCGTCGCGCAGCTCCCCCGGGTCGGCGGCGGCGTCGGTGATCGCCTGGCCGAAGGAGACGCGTTCGCGCTCGGCGTGGGCGGCGAGCATGGCCTCCGCCTTGTCCCCCAGCCCGCGCTTGGGCACGTTGAGGATCCGGCGCAGGTTCACGGCGTCGTCGGGGTTGGCCACCGCGCGAAGGTAGGCGATGGCGTCCTTGATCTCCCTGCGCTCGTAGAAGCGCGTGCCGCCGACGACCTTGTACGGGATGCCGGTGCGGACCAGCACCTCCTCCAGCGCGCGGGACTGGGCGTTGGTGCGGTAGAAGACCGCGACGTCGCCGGGCCGGGTGCCGTGCTCGTCCCCCAGCCGGTCGATCTCCTCGGCGATGAAGCGCGCCTCCTCGTGCTCGGAGTCCGCGACGTAGCCGACGATCAGCGGCCCGGCGCCGGAGTCGGTCCACAGGTTCTTGGCCCGCCGTCCGGGGTTGCGGGAGATGACCGCGTTGGCGGCGGTGAGGATGTTCTGCGTGGAGCGGTAGTTCTGCTCCAGCAGGATCGTCGTGGCGCTGGGGTAGTCCTCCTCGAACTCGAGGATGTTGCGGATCGTGGCGCCGCGGAAGGCGTAGATGGACTGGTCGGCGTCCCCCACGACCGTCAGCTCCGCCGGCGGCAGGCCGTCCCGGTCCCCCGCGCCGTCGTCGTCGCGGTCGACCCCGGCGAGCTCGCGGACGAGCACGTACTGGGCGTGGTTGGTGTCCTGGTACTCGTCGACCAGCACGTGCCGGAACCGGAGCCGGTAGTGCTCGGCGACCGGCGGGAACGCCTGCAGCAGGTTCACGGTGGTCATGATCAGGTCGTCGAAGTCCAGCGCGTGGGCCTGGCGCAGCCGCTCGTTGTACAGGCGGTACGCCTGCGCGAGCGCCTTGTCGAAGGCGTTGGAGTCGCTGACCGTGCCGGCGTAGGTGTCCGGGTCGATCAGCTCGTTCTTCAGGTCCGAGACCTTGCGGGAGAAGGACTTCGGCGGGTAGCGCTTGGGGTCGAGGTCGAGCTGGCGGCACACCAGCGCCATGAGGCGCTGGGAGTCCGCGGCGTCGTAGATGGAGAAGCTCGAGCGCAGCCCGAGCACGGCGTGCTCCCGGCGCAGGATCCGCACGCACGCGGAGTGGAAGGTGGAGACCCACATCCGGTTCGCGGCGGGCCCCACCAGCGCCTCGACGCGCTCGCGCATCTCGGCGGCGGCCTTGTTCGTGAACGTGATGGCGATGATCTCGCCCGGCCGCGCCCGGCCGGTGGCCAGCAGGTGCGCGATGCGGTGGGTGAGCACGCGGGTCTTGCCCGACCCGGCGCCGGCCACGATGAGCAGCGGGGAGCCGGAGTGCACGACGGCGGCGCGCTGCTGAGGGTTGAGCCCCTCCACCAGCTTCGCCGGGTCCAGGCGCGGGCGCGCCGGGCCGCCCGCCTGGGCGGCGCGCCGGCGCGCGCGGGCCACGGGGTCCTCCGCGAGCGGGGCCTCGGGGACCTCCGGGGCCGGCGGCTCCACGCTCACCCAGCCGTCGTCGGGCCCGTCGCGCGGGGGGACGGCGGCGGGCAGCGGCGGCAGGTCCTGGGCGGGCACGCCGGTCAGGGGCAGGTTCTCGAACAGTGACGTCATCGCGCCTCAAGCGTAAGCGTGCGCACCCACACCGGGGCGCCGCCCGCGCGGAGGCCCCGCTCACGTCGCGAGGAGGCCCACCACCCAGGCGCCGGTGGCCAGCAGCGCGCCGGCGAGCTCGACGAGGATCGTCAGCCCGGTCGCCTTCATCGCCACCACCGTGGCCCGCCACGCCTCGGGCTGGTTGCGGCGGCGCCTCAGCTCGGCGACGTACACGCCGGCCACGAACCCCAGCGGCAGGCCGACCACCGGGACGAGGAAGAACCCGACCACGCCGACGACGGCGCCCAGCAGCAGCGTCCGACCCGGCACGCCGGCCCGCGTCAGGTACCGGCCGGCGAGGAGGTACTTGGCCACCCCGGCCCCGAGCACCGCCACGGCGGCGACGGCGATCACCACCCAGCCCACGGCGCCGCCGGTGACCACGCCCCACACCGCCACCGCCGCGAGGACGACCAGGCCGCCGGGGTACACCTGGACGACGGCGCCGACGAGCCCGACGACGATGACGAGCCCGACGAGGAGCTCGGCGAGGGGGTCCATCAGCGCCAGAGGACGGCGACGGCGATGTTGAGGACCGTGAGGCCGGCGATGCCGCCGACCAGACCGGTGGTCACCCTCTCCTCGCGGCGCGCACCGTAGAACGCCAGGAAGGTGATGACGAGGGACACCACGAGCTTGACGGCGATCTTGACGTGGTCGACGTCGCCGTCGCCCATCTCGGCCAGGCCCACCAGGAGGAGCCCGGCCACCAGCGCCGTCACCGCGCCGTGCGTGACGCCCTTGGCGATGCGCGGGGGGCGGAGGCTGGTCAGGGTGCCGCCGAGGACGATGGCCCAGCCGACCATGTGCACGACGAGGATGATGCCCGTGAGGATGTCCATAGCGGACACCCTATGGAAGGTTCTGGGGCCTGGCGGCGCCGGGACACCGCCCTGAGAGGCTGGTCACGTCAGAGCAGCCGGCGGGCGGCCGCCCACCGGGTGAGCTCGTGCCGGGAGGACAGCTGCAGCTTGCGCAGCACGGCCGAGACGTGCGTCTCGACCGTCTTGATCGAGATGAACAGCTCCGCCGCGACCTCCTTGTAGGCGTAGCCGCGGGCGATCAGCCGCATCACCTCCCGCTCCCTGGCGGTGAGGCGGTCGAGCTCGTCGTCGTGCACGGCCACGTCCCCGGTGCCGAAGGCGTCGAGCACGAAGCCCGCCAGGCGCGGGGAGAACGCGGCGTCGCCGGCCGCCACGCGGCGGATGGCGTCCACGAGCTCGTCAGCGCCGATCGCCTTGGTGACGTAGCCCCGCGCCCCCGCCCGGATGACCGACACCACGTCCTCGCTGGAGTCGGACACGGACAGCGCCAGGAAGCGGGTGGTGGCCAGCACGTCCGCGCAGGCCGCGACGACCTCGGCGCCGCCGCCGCCGCGGCCCCCGGGCAGGTGCACGTCGAGCAGCACGACCTCGGGGGCCAGCGCGTGGACGGCGCCGACGGCGCCCTCGACGTCGTCGGCCTCCCCCACCACGTCGATGTCGGGGCCGTGGCCGGCCAGCTCGGCGCGCACGCCGGTGCGCACGAGCGCGTGGTCGTCGACGATCAGCACGCGGATGCGGGGCGCACCAGTCTCGGCGGTCTCACTCATTGTTCGCCCTTTCGTGGCATGGTCAGGTGCACCTCGGTGCCGGTGGGCCGGACGCGGACCTCGGCGTCGCCGCCGTGGCGGCGCATCCGCACGATGATGGACTCGCGCACCCCGTGCCTGTCGGCCGGCACGGCGGCGACGTCGAAACCGTCGCCCCGGTCGCGGACGAACACCTCCACCTGGTCCGCGCGCACCTCGACGTACAGGGTCACCGGGGCCCGCCCGTGCCGCACGGCGTTGGCGAGCGCCTCCCGGGTGGCCGCCGCGACGACGGGGACCGTCTCGTCGGGGACGGCGTCGCCGGCGGTGACCACCTCGATCGCGACGCCGTGGCGGTCCTCGACCTCGGCGGCCACCTGCCGGAGCTCGTCGGCCGTGGAGGTGCCGGGCGCGGGCCGGTCGGTGTAGAGCCACTCGCGCAGCTCGCGCTCCTGGGCGCGGGCCAGGCGGGCGACGACCTCGTTGCCGTCGGCGCGGGCCCGGATCATCGACAGGGTCTGCAGCACCGAGTCGTGCAGGTGCGCGGCGATGTCGGCCCGCTCGGCCTCCCGGGCGCGGGCCTCTCGCTCGGCGCCGAGCTCGCGCACGAGCCTCAGCAGCAGCGGGGCGAGCACCACGGCCACGCCCGCCACGATGGCCAGGCCGGCCGCGGCGCCGCGCAGGAGCACCATGGGGCTCTCCCCGCGCCCGACGAGCAGCAGCGCCCCCAGGACGGCGAGGGCGACGCCGGCGGTCACGCGGACGACGACGGTGCCGCGCCGCCGGGAGGCGCCGGGGCCGCCCGCCTGCGCGACCTCCGCGAGCTGTCCCCAGGCGAGCGCGGCACCGGCCGCGGCGATGAGGGCGGGGACGAGCCAGGTGGCCGGCTCGGCGACGCCGCCGCGCCAGAGCAGCAGGAGCGCGGCTGTGCCGAGGAGCACGACGGCGATCGTGAGGTCGCGCGTGCCGGGGCCGAGCGGGCCCAGGCGCAGGCGCGGTGCGAGACGTGCGCGCACCGCCGGCGGCTCGCCGGGGTCCCCGGCGGGCACGGTGATCCACAGCCAGGCGTACATCGCCGCGCCGGCGCCGGCCAGCAGGGTCGTGAGCACGAAGATCCACCGCACCGCGGCGACCGGCCACCCCAGGTGGGCGGCCACGCCCGCGCACACCCCCGCGACGACCCGGCCCCGCCGGGGGCGGCGGAGCGGGAGGCGGCGCGGGTGCGCGGCGGCGCTGGACACGGCCCCATCGTGTCAGGTCAGAACGACGAGGAACCACGTCACCGGAGCTGTTCCAGGGTGCCGGGAGGGCGACTTCAGGGTCGGACCAGGGTGGTCCCCCATGGTCGGGGACGTGCGCCGGACGGTTGGCTGGTGCCATGAACACCACCGACACTCCCGCCGGACCCGGCCCCCTGGGCCCCGGCGACCCGGGGCGGCAGAGCCCCGGCCAGCAGGGCCCCCGCGAGCAGGCGCCCGAACCGACCGGGTACCAGCCGACCGGCGCGGGCCCGGGCCAGCCGGGCGGCGCCTACGGGCCGGGGCCCGGCGCGCTGGGCGCCCGGCCCGGTGCGGGAGCGTACCGCCCGGGCGGCTCCGGCGGGCCGGGGCCCGAGGGTGCCTCCGGCGCGCGCGCCGCCCATGGCCCCGGCCCCGGCGCGCCCGGTGGCTACGGCCCCGGCGCGCCCGGCGGCTACGGCCCCGGCGCGCCCGGCGGCTACGGCCCCGGCGCGCCCGGCGGCTACGGCCCCGGCGCGCCCGGCGGCTACGGCCCCGGCGCGCCCGGCGGCTACGGCCCCGGCGGCTCCGGACCCGGCGGGCCCGGGGGCTACGGACCGGGCCCGTACGGGGCCGGCGCGTACGGCCCCGGGCCGGGGCGGCCCGTCGCCTCGGGGTTCTTCGACTCGCTGCGCCGCAGCGGCATCTGGCGCGGCCAGGACCGCTGGATCGGCGGCGTGGCCGCCGGCGTGGCCCGCCGGCTCGACGTCGACCCGCTCCTGATCCGCGGTGTCCTCGTCGTGATGACCCTCTTCGGCGGGCTGGGCCTGCTGCTCTACGGCGTGGCCTGGGCGCTGCTGCCGGAGGAGTCCGACGGCCGCATCCACCTGCAGGAGGCGCTGCGCGGCAACGTCGACGCGGCCCTGGCCGGTGCGATCGCCTTCACCGTCATCGGGCTGTCACGGCCCGGCGTGTGGTGGGGCGGCTGGGTGTCCTGGGGCGACGGGTTCTTCTGGTCCATCGTCTCCGTGGCGACGGTGGTGCTGATCGTCGTCGGCATCGTGGCGCTCGCGCGCCGGGGGTCGCGGCGCACGCCGCCCCCGCCGCGCGGTCAGTGGGCGGGCCCCGGGCCGGACGTGGCGGGGGGCGCGCCGGCGCGCGGCTGGCAGGAGGCCGCCGGCGCCCCGGCGTCGCACGCGAGCTCCGCCGGCTCCTTCCCACCGGAGGGCGCAGCGTTCGGCGCGGCCGCGGCGGCCGCCGCCGGCGAGCCCCGGCCGGCGGGACCCGGCCGCTCCCCTCGCCCCGCGGCGCCGGGCGTCGACCCGGCGGCCGGCCAGTCGTGGCGCGAGACCGGCGGACCGGTGTGGCAGCCGGCGCCGCCACAGACCGGCTTCGCCGGGTACGGACCGGTTGGCGCGCCACCGGTGCCGCCGCGGCCGGCCGTCCCCGCGCCGCCCCCGCCACGCCCCGCCGTCCCCGGCCCGGGGCAGGCTGTGGTCGCGGTGGTGCTGGCGCTGTGCCTGCTCGCCGTCGCGGCCCTGCTGCTGGTGGACCGGATCGACCCCATCGGCTGGCAGCTTCCGCTGCTCATCGGCGGCACCGTGCTCGGCCTGCTCGGGCTCGGCGTCCTGGTCTCCGGTGCCCGCGGGCGGCGCGGCGGTGCCCTGTCCGTGCTCGGCGTGCTGCTGGCGCTGCTGGTCGTGCCCGCGACGATGGCCACCACGATCGTCCCAGGCAGCTTCCGGGTCGGCCCCGGCGCGCCGGTCGGCGACCTCTCTGTCGCTCCGGCCAGCCCGGACGAGGCCGCGCGGGGCTACGACCTCGCGGCCGGCGACCTGGACCTCGACCTGCGCGAGCTCAGCGCCGGCGAGGACCAGGTCACCATCCCGGTGGACGTCGGGGCCGGCGACATCACCATCCGCGTGCCCGACGGCGCCGCCGTGCGCGTCGACGCCGAGGTCGGGGCGGGAGCCGTGGAGACCCGCACCGGGCCCGGCTGGACGGACGGCGAGGGCTTCGGCTCCACGGGCGACTCAGGCACCGGCGAGACCCGCAGCTGGCACAACGGGCTCGGGATCGACACGTCCCTGTCCTCACCCGAGGCACGGGACGGCGATCCGGACGTCGTCGTCGACGTCCACGTCGGGGCCGGCCGCGTGAACGTGGTCGAGAGCCCGGCCGACGACGCCGGCACCACCGCCCTGCAGACTGAACCCACGGTGGTCGTCGGACCCGGGATCACCGCCTATGACGAGGAACAGCGATGAACCAGGACATCAGGCCCCAGGGCGACCCCGCGGGCCCCGAGCACGAGGGCCGCGACGCAGAGGCCACCACGCCGCCCCCCTCCGGCGCGACCGCGGCGGACGTCACGACCCCGCTCCCGCGCCACGAGGCGGGCGAGACGGCCGCGCTGCCGGCCGACAAGACGGCCCAGCTGCCGACCGACGAGACGACCCCGCTCCCCCGCCACGAGGCGGGCGAGACGGCCGCGCTGCCGGCCGGCCGTGGCGGGGAGGCGGACGTCACCGAGCAGCTCCGGGCGGGGGGCGAAGAGGCGGACGTCACGAGCCCGCTCCCCCGCGCGGGGGAGAGCGAGGCGTCACGGGACGCGACGGGGCCGGACGCACGCGCCTACTCGAGGGCCGAGCCGCCGGTGTGGTCCGGCCGGGCGGAGGGCGGCCCGGCGGTGTGGTCGGCGAGCACCGCACCGCTCGTGGAGCGCCCGCGCGGGCCCCGCTCCGGCACGCTCGTCCTGGGGCTGGTGCTCGTCGTGCTCGGAGCGGTGGCCGTGCTCGTCGCGCTCGGCTACAGCCTCGACATGCAGCTGGTGCTCATCGCGCTCCTGCTGCTGGCGGCGCTGACGCTGCTGGGCGTCGCCCTGGTGCGCGGCCGCGCGTCCCGCCGCCGCGAGGAGGCGCCCGGCAAGGTGTGAGCAGTCCCTGCAGACGGAGGGCCGGCGCGGGGATCCCCGCGCCGGCCCTCGTCGTCCCGGCTTCCGTGGGCCGGCCGGTGTCAGTGCCGGTCGGCGGTGGGGCGGGAGAGGGCGTTGAAGGCCCACCCCATCATCAGCAGGAGCACGCCGAGCCCGACGACGAGCGCGGCGACGCCGTAGGCGACGACCGAGGTGAACAGCGAGGCCCGCAGGTCCCAGGAACGCGGCGGGAAATGTGCCGGGGAGCTACAAGCTCAGCGGTGCAGGGCGCGCGCCCGGTCGTACAGGGCCTCCGCCGCGCCGAGCACGTCCGGCCAGGCCGCCGCCGGCGGCACCGCACGGTTGTGGGCGAGGATGCGGCCGAGCAGGCCCGCCTCCGTGGCGAGCCGCTCGAGCGCGTCCGCGAGCGCGGCGTCGGCGGCCGCGTCGTCGAGCCCGTCGCCGCGGTCGGGGGTGAGCAGGCCGTCGACGCCGTCGCGGACGAACTCGCTCACGCCCGTCCCCCGCCCGGCGACGACGGCGAGGCCGGCCGCCCGGGCCTCCAGCGCCGCTATCCCGAAGGCCTCCAGCCGCGCCGGGGCGACGAACACGTGCTCGCGGGCATACCGGGCCGTCAGCTCGGTGCGCGGGAGCTTGCCGGTGAGCTCCACGACGTCGCCCAGCCGGCGCCGCGCCACCTCGGCCCGCAGGGCCGCCTCGGCGGGTCCGGCGCCGATCAGGGTCAGGTGCACCCGCGGGGCGCCGCTCGCGTCCCGGCCCAGGCGCTCGTGGACCTCGGCGACCACGCGCAGCAGCTGGACGGGCCGCTTGCGCGGCGCCAGCCGCTGGGTGGCGACCACGCGCAGCACGCCGCCGGGCGGCAGCGGCGGCAGGCCCGCCTCCCCTCCCGGGTCGTGCGGCACCCACGCGTCCACGTCGAGGCCGTTGGGGACGACGAGAATCTCTCCCGGCGTCCGGCCGAGCACCTCGGCCACCCGTTTGCCCGCGGCGCCGGAGACCGCCGAGGCGGCGAGGGGCGCGCGCGACCATCCTGTCAGCCGCGCGCCGGCGCGGTAGACCGGCGCGATGCCGTCGAGCATGCAGTGCCAGGTGACCGCCAACGGCAGGTCGAGGGCGCGCGCGGCGCGGGCGCCGGCGTAGGCGAACGGCGAGACCACCCCGGCGTGCACGTGCACGACGTCGGGCCGCAGCCGGCGCAGCTCCTGCCGCAGCAGCGGGCGCTCCAGCGGGTGCACCGGCACGCCCAGCGTCAGCGGTGTCGACAGCCGGTGCACCGTGATCCCGTCCGCCTCCCGGGAGGTCGCCCGGCCGGCCCCCGGGCGACCGACGGCGGACGCGCCGGCGCCGGTGGCGGTGAGGACGTGCACGTCGTGCCCGGAGCGCGCCTGGTTCACGGCGAGGTCGTGGACCTGGGACTCGATACCGCCGGTCCGCGGCGGGAAGCAGTCAGAGACGTGCGCGACCCGCACGCCTCACTCCCACTCGATGGTGCCCGGGGGCTTGGACGTGACGTCGAGGACGACCCGGTTGACCTCCGGCACCGAGTTGGTGATGCGGGTGGAGATCGTCGCCAGCACGTCGTAGGGCACGCGGGACCAGTCGGCGGTCATCGCGTCCTCGGAGGAGACCGGGCGCAGCACGACCGGGTGGCCGTAGGTGCGGCCGTCGCCCTGCACGCCGACCGAGCGCACGTCCGCGAGCAGCACCACGGGGCACTGCCAGATGTCGCGGTCCAGCCCCGCCCGGGTGAGCTCCTCGCGGGCGATGGCGTCGGCGGCGCGGAGGGTCTCCAGGCGCTGCGCCGTCACCTCCCCGATGATGCGGATGCCCAGGCCCGGGCCGGGGAACGGCTGGCGCCACACGATCGGCTCGGGCACGCCCAGCTCGAGCCCGACGGCGCGGACCTCGTCCTTGAACAGCGTGCGGAGCGGCTCCACCAGCTCGAACTGCAGGTCCTCGGGCAGCCCGCCGACGTTGTGGTGGGACTTGATGTTGGCCGCGCCCTCGCCGCCGCCGGACTCCACGACGTCGGGGTAGAGGGTGCCCTGCACGAGGTACCTCACCTCGCCGTCGGCGTCGCCGGACTCCGCCACGATCTCGCGGGCGGCCTTCTCGAACGCCCGGATGAACTCCCGGCCGATGATCTTGCGCTTGGTCTCCGGATCCGTCACGCCCCGGAGGGCCTCGAGGAAGGTCTGGGAGGCGTCCACCACCTTGAGGTTCACGCCCGTGGCGGCCACGAAGTCCTCCTCGACCTGCTCGGCCTCGCCGGCACGCAACAGGCCGTGGTCGACGAAGACGCAGGTGAGCTGGTCCCCGACCGCCTTCTGCACCAGCGCGGCGGCGACCGAGGAGTCCACGCCCCCGGACAGCCCGCAGATGACGCGGTCCTTGCCCACCTGGGCGCGGATGGCCTCGACCTGCTCGGCGATGACGTTGCCCGGCGTCCAGCTCGGCCGCAGGCCGGCGCCCTCGTAGAGGAACCGCTCCAGGGCCTCCTGGCCGAGCACCGAGTGCTTGACCTCGGGGTGCCACTGCATGCCGTAGAGGTGCCGCTCGCGGTCCTCGAAGGCGGCGACCGGGGAGCCCTCGGAGGTGGCGAGCACCTCGAAGCCCTCCGGCGCGGCCTGGACCGCGTCGCCGTGAGACATCCACACCGTCTGCTGCGTGGGCGAGCCCGCCAGCAGCTCGCCGGAGGACTGCAGCCGCACCACGGTCGAGCCGTACTCCCGCGAGCCCGTCTGGGCCACCTGCCCCCCCAGCGCCCGGGCCATCGACTGGAAGCCGTAGCAGATGCCGAGCACCGGCACCCCGGCCTCGAACAGCGCCGGGTCGGTGAACGGCGCCCCCTCCTCGTAGACCGAGGACGGTCCGCCGGAGAGGATGATCGCGGCGGGGTCCTTCGCGAGGATCTCGTCCACGCTCATCGAGTGCGGCACGATCTCGGAGTACACGTTGGCCTCGCGCACACGCCGGGCGATGAGCTGGGCGTACTGGGCGCCGTAGTCGACCACCACCACGGGTCGCTCGGTGCCGGGTGCCTCGGTGGGCTCGGTAGCCGTCGGGCTCGGCTGCTCTGGGATGCTCACCAGGTCAGGATAGTCGCGCCTCCGCCCCGCCGCCGTGGGCGCCCGGGACCCGGACCCTCGGGACGCTACGCGTCCTCGACCCGCACCTCGATGCTGTCCTCGACGTCCTGCACGGTCCGCTCGTCGAGCTCCTCCGCGGTGAGCGCCACGACGACCGTGCGCTCGGCCTCGGGGTCGTGCGCCACCCACGTGACGCCCTGGTAGCCGCCGTCGTCGTAGGTGAAGTCCCACCGCCACAGCTCCTGGCCGTCCTGGCCCTCGACCTCGGAGAGCTTGTCGCCGTCGTCAATCGGTCCGAAGGGCTGTCCCGCCCGCACCAGGCTGAGAGTGCCACGGGCGGGGTGCGTGCCGTACTCGGTGGCCGCAGCGAGCTGGAGCTCGGCGTCCTGGGCGGACTCGGTGTCCTGCAGCACGAGGTCGTAGGGGCCTGTCTGCTCCATCGCGACCTCGACCCACTCCGCGGGGACGTCGACGGCGAGCCACCCCTGCTCGAGGCGCGTGAATCCCTCCGGCGTACCGGACGCGCAACCGGCGACCAGCGTCCCCGCCCCCGCCGCCGCGACCGCCGCCCGCGCCACGCTGCCTACCATCCGCCGGTTCTCCTCACCATCGTTCCTCCGCCGACCCTGTGGCACCTTCACCGCCCCGCTCCACACGCGGGCACCCGTCCGGGACACCCGGAGGTCAGGGCAGACGCCGGGGCCGACCATCTGCCGAGTACGACGCCCGGCCGGCCGTCCTGACCCCGGCGGGCCCCGCCACGCGGGCGCGCAGCCATCCGACAGCGAGCGAGACCATCGCGGTGAGCAGGACCAGCGCGATCAGCGGCAGGACACCGGCGGCGGCGACAGTCCGCTCCGTGTTCTCGGGGTTCACCACCGCCGTCAGCACGAGGGCCACCACGGTCACCGGCGTCCCGGCGACGAGGCGAGCAGCGACCCGGTGACGCGGTGGCTCGCGCAGCAGCAGCACCCCCACGGCGGCGGAGAGCGCGGGCATCGCCACGATGGACCCGTATGCCAGGACCAGCGTCATCTCCAGGCTCAGCTCGGGGGAGTACAGGAACCCGCTGAGCAGCATCACGACGATCCAGGTCAGGGCAGAGCCCAGCCAGGGGCGGAGGAAAGCACGGACGTTCATCATCATCTCCGTTCGTGGTACCGGCTCACGCGCCGGCGGGTCCCTCGGCGGGGTCGCCGTCGAGCACCTCGATGCTTTCCTCGATCTGCTGGACCGTCTCGTCACCCAGCTCGCTGCCGGTGACCGCCACGAACACGGTGCGCCCCAGCTCGGCGTCGTGGGTGGCCCATGCCACGCCGCGGTACTCCCCGTCCTCATAGGTGAAGTCCCAGCGCTTCGTCGCCTGCTCGTCATCCCGCTCGACGTCGGAGAAGACACCGGGATCGTCCAGCTCGCCGAAGGGGCGGTCCGTCCTGACGGCCACCAGGGTCGTGCCGGCAGGGACGTCGCCGTACTCGGTCGAGGCCACGAGCTGGACCGTCGGGTCCTCCTCGGAGTCTTGGAGCACCAGGTCCAGGTGCCCGGCCGCCTGCTCGGGCACCTCCACCCAGTCCTCGGGGACGTCGACCGCGAGCCATCCCTGTTCCACCCGCGCCCACCCCTCGGGCGTGGACGTCCCGGAGCACGCAACCAGCAAGGTGGAGCCCGCCAGCGCCGCGATCACCGATCGCGCGCGTCGTCCCCAGGTGCCTGTCAGCATCATCGACCACTTTCCTGTTGCGCGTACATCACATGTCTCGTGCGTGGAGCACGGGTACCTGACTCATCAGCCGGCGCTCACTCCATCACACAGGTCTCGAAGCCGACCATTGGGCGTGTTCCGTCCTGCCCCGGCGCGCCGAGGAAGTTCGCGTCCTGCACGGTGGCGGTCTTCTCTTCGCTGCCGAGGTTCGCCCCTACCTTCAAGCCCAGCGCGAACTCGGCACCGAACGACCAGCCGTCCGACACGTTGTCGTAGAGGAGGTGGCTGGTCCGGGCCTCCTCGTACAAGAGGTTCGAGAAGCCGTCGTCCGGCGCCGGGGTGCTCGGGTTGAAGGCGTTCGGCGGGATGAGGGCGGGTTGCCCGGACGCGGCGGCAACATTGGTGGCGTCGATCCAGGACGTTGGCCCAACGTGGGCCCGACCGGCCCGAGCCGGGCCCAGGCCCGGTGGCGGCGACCGGCCGCCGTGCACGGACGCTCAGCGGGTGACCGGCAGGCCCTCGATGGGCTCGAAGCCAGGAATCTCCAGCGTGACGGTCTCCGACCCCTCGGCGAGCGGCGGATAGGTGGCGTAGAGCAGGACCCCTTCCGCGCTCACCGTCTTGGGCGCGTGGGAGCACATGCAGAACTGCGCCTCGGCGACCGTGCCGCCCGACTCATAACCCAGGTAGGGGGCGTAGCGGGTCTCATCGCCCTCGTCGACGATGGACACGTCGCGGATGTCCATCATGAGCATGCGGGTGGAGTTGAAGGCGTCCAGCGGCAGGGACTGCTCCTCCTCGGTCGTGCCGTAGAGGGTGAAGGTCACCACGGTGCTCTCCGGCGTCGCCTCCACGGCCTGCACCTCCACCCGCACCGGGGTCTGGCGCGGACCGTCCGTGACCACGCCGTCTCCCTCGGCAAGGGGCTCCGCGTCGGCCTCCGAGCCAAACACCTCCGCCGTGACCTCCTCGGCGGCCTTGCCCGTCTCCTCGGCGGCGGGGCTTCCCGTGGTCTCCCCCGCCGGCTCGGGGTCGCTCTGCGAGCACCCGGCCAGCACCAGCACGGCCGCCGCCGCGGCGACGACCCCCCGCAGCGCCCTCATCGCTCGCCTCCCACCTGGTAGAGGACCGTGACGCGCCGGTTCGCGGCACGCCCCTCCTCCGTCGCGTTGTCACCGACCGGCTCGCTCGGCCCCTTGCCGGCCACGGTGAGGTTTACCCCCGTGCCGTCCAGGGCGGGCTGGAGGAGATCAGCCACGGCCTGCGCTCGCTGCTCGGAGAGAAGCTGGTTGTCCACCGTGCCCTGGGCGGAGTCGGTGTGGCCGGTGACTGCCACCTCGCCGGTCCCGCGGGCGGCGATGTCCTGCGCGATCTCCTCCACGCGGGCCCGGGCGTCCGGGGAGACCTCGGCGGACTCGACGGCGAAGAGCACGTTCGCGTCGAACGTGACCTCCACGAGCTCGGGGGTCTCGGCCACGGCTGCCGCGCCGGCGAGGTCCTCCGTCCGGGAGACCAGGTCGAAGGTCACCGCGGCGGGGTCGGCGGTAGCCAGCTCGGAGGCGGTGGGGAGCGCCGGCCAGCCCTCGCCGAAGATGGTGAACGGCTCGTCCACAGCCGGTTCGAGCGCACCGTCGCCGACCGGGACGCCGGTGACCGTGACGCCCCACTCCAGACGCACGTCCACGGTCTTGGTGCCCTCGGGCAGCTCCGGGAACATGGCGAAGACGGTGAGGAGCTGACCGGCCTCGGCCTCCATCCCCACGGTGGTGGAGGTCAGCTGCGCGTCCCCGAGCAGCGGCCGGTACGCCGTCAGGGCGGCCGCGTCCACGAGGTTGACGTTCGCGACCTGGACGAGGTCGTAGTCCTCGAAGACCGCCGGCTCGAAGGCGATGCCGCCGTGGAAGGAGTCGGCCTCACCCTCGGGCACGCCGACCGAGAAGTACAGAGCCGTGCCGCCCTCGACGCGGCGAACGGCGTGGACGGCGCCGACCACCTCCACGCCGGAGCTGAGGAAGAACTCGGGGTAGCGGAAGGTGCCCTCGACGGGCAGCTGCTCGGACCCGACCTCCGGCGTCCTCGCCGCGGCGATGGGCGCGACCAGCACGAGCGCGCACGCGGTCGCCGCCGCCACCGCACCTGCCCTCGGTCGGTGCATCATCTCGGGTCCTTCCTCGGCGCCCGCCCGGGCGTCTCCGCTGGCAAAATATCCGGTCGGCGCACGATATCAATCCACCAGCCGCGGCTCGATGGCACGGGTTCAGAACGGCGTGCAGGGCCCAGAGCAGGTCCGCCCAGCTCTCCACGTCGGCCCGGGAGTAGCCGCCGCACGAGAAGGAGAACAGCGACGTGGGCTCCGGCGTCGGCGTCCCCACGACTGCCAATGCCGCGAACACCAGCATCGGGTCGGCGACGCAGCAGCGGGTGGCACGCGAGGAGCCCTAGCGCGCGGCCGCCCATCAGGGCGGTGAGGCTCATGATCCCCAGCAGCACGACGGCGACCCGCCAGCGCGGTGAAGTCCCCCAGCAGCGCCCGACCGGGCGCCGGGGTCGGCCGGGACCAGCGCCTCAGCGGGCCCGGGCGGCGGCGCGCGCGAGCATGGCCGGCAGGTCGGCCTCGAACCAGCCGCGCGCCCGGCCCTCCATGACGAAGGAGAGCACGGGCACCACGCCGCCGGCCACGAGCGCGACCATGCGGCCGAAACCCCAGCGCATGGTGGACCAGAGGTTGAACACGGTGGCCAGGTAGACGACGTAGATCCAGCCGTGGACGATCGCCACCCAGGTGCCCAGCACGGGCTCGCCGCCGTTGAAGCCGTACTTCATGACCATCTCGAGGCACAGCACGAGCAGCATCGCGCCGGTCACGAACGCCATGGTGCGGTACCAGCCGAAGGCCCCGCGCGCCTTGCGCTCCTGCTCGGTGGGTGCGTTCTCGGGGGTGGTCACGTCACGTCCTCTCGGTCGGCTGGCCACAGTCTCTCACCCGTAGAGCCGGGCGCCGAAACGCCAGGGCTGACGCCCCGACGGCCCCGGTAGAGGCGTCCCGAGACACAGCAGGCCACCTCCCCGCAGACAGGTCACCTGCGCCACCAGAGGTCAGGTGACTTCCCGCGGCACAAGTGGCGTCTCACGGGCAGGGGCCTCACGCCGGGAGGGTCACGAGCCGTTCTCGCGGCCGGCGCTGCCCTTCCGGGCCGCCCCGTCCTTCCGGCCGGCCTGCGCCTGCTCGGCGGCGCGGGCCTTGAGCCGGGCGCTCTCCTCGCGCACGCGCGCCTGGGTGGCCCGCTCGGTGGCGAGCCACTGCGGCATCTCCTCGAGCAGGGCCTTGATCTGCTCCGTCGTCAGCGGCTCGGTGACGCCCGCCCGGGCCAGGCCCGACGCCGACACCCCCAGCCGGCGCGCGACCTTCTGGCGCGGGTGCGGGCCGTTGCGCCGCAGCTCCACCAGCCACTGCGGCGGGTCGGCCTGGAGGTCGTCGAGCTCCGTGCGGCTCACCTCCCCCTCCTGGAACTCCGGGGGTGTCGCGGACAGCAGCACGCCCAGCTTGCGGGCGGCGGTCTGCGGCTTCATGGTCTGCGGCTGTCTCACGCCTGACAGCGTAGGGCGCGGCGGCGCAGCCGACCTGCACTAGGAGCGCGGGTCGGTATCGGTGCGATGGCGCGCGGGCGATCGCGTAGGGCGGCGTGTGCCTGATCGTCGGTGGCGGGTCCGGTTGCCAGAGATCATCGCTCGGTTCGGGGCCGGTGCGTGGCCGCGGGGCGCTGTCGGGCGCCTGGGCCGGCCGTGGGCCGGCCCGGTCAGGCGGTGCGGAGGCCGGCGAGCCCGGCGGAGCCGAGGTGGCGGTGGAGCTTGCGCAGGTTGTGGCAGGCGGCGAGCAGGAACCATTCACCCTTGGCGCCGTAGAGGCCGCGTAGCAGCAGGCGTTTGGCGTCCTGGAGGATGCTCATCTGCCCGAAGACGGGTTCGACGATGGCCTTGCGGCGGGCGTAGGCCGCCTGGCCGGTCTTCGTGGTCAGCTTGCGGGCCATGCGCTGCTTGGCCGTGGCGTGGGCTTCCCCTCTTATCGTGGAGGCATCGCCCCCAAGGAGGAACGGCGATGGAGACGCGGCGGAGGTTCGACCGGGAGTTCAAGGAGGGCGCGGTGCGGATCGTCCGGGAGACCGGCAAGCCGATCGCGCAGGTCGCACGGGAGCTGGGCATCAACGACGGCACGCTGGGGAACTGGGTCGAGCTCGACCGGCGGGCGCGCGAGGGCGGGGACGGCACGCTGGAGGAGAGCGAGCGCGCCGAGCTGCGCCGGCTGCGCAAGGAGAACGCCGAGCTGGCGATGGAGCGTGATGTGCTCAAGCGCTCGGTCGCCCTCTGGGTCAAGGAAGCGATGGGGCACTGAGCCTGGCTGCCTTCATCGCCGCCCAGAGGGCAGTGCACCACGTCCCGTACGCGGTGTCCTGCCGCGCCCTGGGGGTCTCCCCGGCCTGGTTCTACAAGTGGGTCGGCGGGGAGGTCTCGGTGCGGCGTAAGCGCCGGGCGGCGCTGGCCGCCCAGGTCGCCTATCTCTTCGCCCGGCACCACGGCACCTACGGCTCCCCGCGGATCACCGCGGACCTGCGTGCGGCCGGCTGGCGGGTCTCGGTGAACACCGTCGCGGCGCTGATGGCCGAGCAGCACCTGGCCGCCCGGCCCAAGCGCCGACGCCGCGGCACCACGCGGGCCGACCGGCGCGCCCGCAAGGCCCCCGACGCCCTGGGCCGCGACTTCGCCCCGCCGCCGATACCCGATCAGCGCTGGTGCGGGGACCTGACCGAGCTGCCCACCGACGAGGGCAGGTTCTACCTCGCCGCGGTGCTGGACCTGCACTCGCGCCGCTGCGTCGGCTTCGCGATGGACGCCCACCACGACGCCCCGCTGGCCCGGGCGGCCCTGTGCGTGGCGATCGCGAGCCGCGGCGGGTCCGTGGCCGGCGTGGTCTTCCACTCCGACCAGGGCGGGGAGTACACCGGGGAGATCTTCGCCCGGGCCTGCCGCAGCGCCGGCGTGACCCAGTCGATGGGCCGCACCGGCTCCGCGCTGGACAACGCGGTCAGCGAGAGCTTCAACAGCACCGTCGAGTTCGAGCTGCTGCGCCGGCACCACTTCGCCACCCGCGAGCAGGCGCGCCGCGTGACCGCCGGATGGATCGATGAGTACAACACCACCCGCCGGCACTCCACCGACGCCATGCTCAGCCCCGTCGAGTACGAACGCTCCCTCGCCACCGGCCAGGGCCACCGGGACAAGCTCGCGGCATGAACTGCGCCGCACAAGCAGGCGGAGGCGGCTGCGCCGCCCGATCTCATCCGGCGCACCGCCCGCGCGGCCCAGGGTGGCGGTGCCGCCCCTCCGGCCTCAAGGGTCGCTGCGCGATCGCTGCGCGACGGCCTCCGGCCGCCCTTGACCCCGGAGCCTCTGCGACCCCGCCCGCGAGCCAGGACGCGGACAGGACGCCCACTAATCAGGTCTCCACGGTTCCAGGGGATTGCCAGGCGTTCTTCGGGATTGGCCCGCGCGGGGCGATCGAGGCGGGCTCGCCGTGGCGGCGCCGCCCGGTAGCGATGTAGAACTCGGTGCCCTGCCGCTGTGTGAGTTCGGCGGCGGTGGCGAGGTTGGCGGCCGAGCAGTATCCGGCATCGGCGAGCACGGCCTTGGGCACCTGCCCGGTGTTCGCGACCGCCTGCTCGGTCAGCGGGATGAGGTTGGCGACGTCGGCGGCGCAATCATTCAGGTCGGTGGCCACGATGACCTGATGCTCAGCGTCGACCACGGCTTGGGCGTTGTAGCACTGCTGGAAGGACCCGTCCCCGGTGAGCATGATCTTCGACTCCGGGTCGGTGAAGTTGCGCTGCGCCTTCGGCTTCGGCGTGGCGCGCTCGGCGGCCTGGGCGGCCCGCTCGGCGACGGTGTCCTCGTCCTCGCCACGCTCGCGCGCCTTCTCCGCGGCCTTCGCGCCGGCCTCGGCCCTGGCCTGGTCTTCCAGGGCCTGCCTGGCCTCGCGCAGCTTGGCCAGGCGCGACTCCCTGCGGGCGAGCGCGTCGGGGAGTTCGTCCCCGCGCCGGTCCTTGCCGTACTTGGCGTCCTCGGCCCTGTCGGTCTCCTCCGCGGCGGCCAGCAGCTCGCTGACCTCCTGGGCGAGGATCTTCTCCTTCTCCGTCAGCCGCGCGTAGGACATGGCCTTGCGCTTGGAGGCATTGGCCCGCAGCTTCGTCCCGTCCAGGGCGACCCGGCCGAGCTTGACCATCCCCGCGGCCTGGCACAGCGCCAGCGCCTGGAGGAACAGGTTGGCCAGGGCGGCCAGGTGCCGGCGGCGGAACCGGGCGATGGCCCGGTAGTCGGGGGCCGACCCGGCCGCGAGCCACCGGAAGGCGACGATGTCGGTGCAGGCCCGCTCGATCGCCCGGGAGGAGCGCACCCCGGTGGTGTAGCCGTAGACCAGCAGCCGCACCATCAGCCGCGGGTCGTACGGCGGGGCCCCGCGCCCCTCCCGGTAGGCGGCGTAGATCCGGGACAAGTCCAGGTGCTCATCGACCAGGTCCGCGACGAACCGGGCCAGATGGTCCGCCGGCAGCCAGTCATCGAGCGAGGGCGGCAGCAACAGCACCTGGTGCGGGTCGAACTCCCGGAATGTCTTGTCCACCCCCGCTCCGCCGCCGTCGCGCTCGTCCTTGACCCGCTCCACCCGGAACGGCTCCGCCTCGAACAACGCCCCGTAGTCCTCACCCGTCACACCCCGATTCTCCCGCCCGCAGCTCCGTCAATAGCGGACCAGGCCTGGCGTGTTACTGACCCACGCTCCTAGCCTCGTGTGGACCGCCCCACCACGAGGAGGACCGCGAGATGACGGAGCCGTTCCGCATCCGGTTCGTGCCCGGGGTGACGCCGGACAAGTGGCTCAAGACCTGGGCCGCCCGCATGCCCGGCAACCCGCTGGAGGCGGCGCCCGTCGACGTCGGCGCCCAGCTCGACGTGCTCCGCACCGGCGAGGCGGACATGTGCTTCGTCCGGCTGCCCGTGGACCGCGAGGGCCTGCACGTCATCCCGCTGTACCGGGAGGTGCCCGTCGTCGTCGTGCCGAAGGACCACCCGGTCGCCGCGTTCGAGGAGGTCGACGTCACCGACCTCGCGGACGAGCACCTGCTGCAGGACCCCGGCGAGGTGCCGGGGTGGCGCGACGTCGCGACGGAGGTCCGCGACGGGACCCGCGCGGAGGTGCCGGCCATGACCACCCGGCAGGCCGTCGAGGTGGTGGCGGCCGGCGCGGGCGTCGTGGTGCTGCCCATGTCGGTCGCCCGGCTGCACCACCGCAAGGACGTGGTGAGCAGGCCGGTGACCGGCGTGGCGCAGTCCCAGGTCGGCCTGGCGTGGCGGGCGGGCGACGAGGACCCGCGCCTGGAGACCTTCATCGGCATCGTGCGCGGCCGGACCGAGCGCAGCACCCGCGGGAGCGCGGCCGCCACCGACGGCACCGCTGAGGGCGCCGAGCGGACCGGCGGCGGGGAGGGTGCCAAGGGCCGCGGCGGCGGCAGCGGACCAGCCGGGAAAAGGGCGGGCGCCGGAAAGGGCGCGGGCGCCGGGAAGGGCGCGGGCGCCGGGAAGGGCGGCCGGGCCGCGGCCCGGAGGAGGCGGCCCCGCCGCTAGGCGAGCCCGGCCTCCTCGCGGCGGTAGGTGACCTCGTCGCGGACCATGCGCCACCAGATGAACAGCGCGAAGCCGCCGAAGATCACCCACTCGACGGCGTAGGCGAGGTTCTGGATGTTCAGGCCCGTCTCCTGGGCCATCGACGGCGGGGGCGCGTGCGGCAGGCCGGTGGGCGCCGTCGCCGCCCGGCCCTCGCCGGTCTCGGTGAACTCCACGAGGTAGCCCCCGAAGGTCGGCCCGCCCCAGAGGTTGGTGAGCTCGGCGGTGCTGATCGCCCCGACCATCCCGTCGGGGTGGTCCTCCGTCACCGCGGCCTCGGAGCCGCCGAGGTGCCCGGTCACCCGCCGCTCCCCCGCCGGCACCTCGAGCAGGGCGGCCGTGGCGGCGTCGGCGGGGGTCGCCGCGCCGTCCTGCACACGGACGGCGTCGGCCGGCACCCAGCCGCGGAGGACGGGGAGCATGGCGCCGGCGTCCGGCCCCTGGGTCACCCGCAGCGCGGTGACCACGAGCGTGGCGGCCTGACCGTCGACCGACCGGCCCGGGACCAGCACCTGCTGGGCGGGGTCGTACTCCCCCGTCACCTCGACCGCGCGGCCGAGCTCCTCGGCGGTGAAGGACGTCTGGGCCCGGTGCACCTCCTCCAGCGGCACCGGGTCGGCGGCCAGTCGCTGGGCGTGCGCCGTCTCCGCCCTCTCCGCGCCCCGGATGGCCGCGCGGTCCAGCTGCCAGGCGCCGAGCCGGACGCAGACCACCGCGGCGGCGAGCAGCAGCACGAACAGCCCGAGCAGGCGCGGCGTCACGGCGGCCCGCAGGTAGTCCGAGCGGGTGCCGGTCACGCGCGGCCCGGGGCCCGCGGCAGCGCCTGAGTCCGCCGCATCTGGTGCGGCGTGCGGGTCGCCGGCGGGAGGTCCCCCTGCTGCCGTGGCGATGCCGCCCGGGTGCGCGGCGCCGTCGTCGGACGCGGCAGTCCCAGCCGCCCCGGACCGCGCACGGGCGGCGTCGTCCGCGCCGGCGCGCACGGGTTCGGGGCGTGGGTCCACGGGCCCAGCCTACGTGGCGCGCGGTGTGCCCCTCCGCCTGTGTCATCGCCCACAAAGGCCTTTAGAACTAAGGGATCGCGGCCTCCCGGGAGGGGCGGCGACGCCTCACATGGAGGACACTGACGGGGTCGGAACCAGGCCTCGACCGGTCGGCGGCTCCCCCGAAGCCGGCTGTGGTGCGCCAGGGGCCGCGTCTGGAAGACACAAGATCGAGGAGATCCGGATGAGTACCACGACCACCGCTGCCGCCACCGCGTGGCGGCACCGGGCCGACAGCACGAGCGCCCCGCTTGACGACGAGACGCTCGAGCGCGTCGATGCGTGGTGGAGGGCCGCGAACTACCTGTCGGTGGGCCAGATCTACCTGCTCAACAACCCGCTGCTGCGCACGCCGCTCAGCCGCGACGACGTCAAGCCGCGCCTCCTGGGCCACTGGGGCACCACCCCCGGCCTGAACTTCCTCTACGCCCACATGAACCGGGCGATCTCCGAGCGCGAGGTCTCGGCGATGTACGTCACCGGCCCCGGCCACGGCGGTCCCGGCCTGGTGGCCAACACGTACCTCGAGGGCACGTACACCGAGACCTACCCCGACATCACGCAGGACGAGGAGGGGATGCGCCGCCTCTTCAAGCAGTTCTCCTTCCCGGGCGGCATCCCCTCGCACGTCGCGCCCGAGACTCCCGGCTCCATCCACGAGGGCGGCGAGCTGGGCTACGCCCTCTCGCACGCCTACGGCGCCGCCTTCGACAACCCGGACCTGCTGGTCTTCGCCGTGGTCGGCGACGGCGAGGCCGAGACCGGCCCGCTGGCCACCTCCTGGCACTCGAACAAGTTCGTCAACCCCGCCAAGGACGGCGTCGTGCTGCCCGTCCTGCACCTCAACGGCTACAAGATCGCCAACCCCACGGTGCTGGCCCGCATCCCGGAGGAGGAGCTGGCCGACCTCATGCGCGGCTACGGCCACAAGCCGCACTTCTTCACCGGTGGCTTCGAGGGCGAGGACCCGGCGGCGTTCCACCGCCGCTTCGCCGAGCTCCTCGACGTCGTGCTGGACGAGATCGCCGACATCAAGGCCAAGGCCGCGGCCACGCCCGAGGACGAGCTGGAGCGCCCGCTGTGGCCCATGATCGTCTTCCGCACCCCCAAGGGCTGGACCGGCCCGAAGGAGATCGACGGCAAGCGCACCGAGGACTCGTGGCGCTCCCACCAGGTGCCGCTGTCCAGCGCCCGCGACACCGACGAGCACCTCCAGGACCTCGAGTCCTGGCTCAAGAGCTACCGCGCCGACGAGCTCTTCGACGAGGCGGGCAGGCTCAAGCCGGAGATCGCCTCGATCGCCCCCACCGGCTACCTGCGCATGAGCGCGAACCCGGTGACCAACGGCGGCCTGGTCCTGAAGGACCTGCGCATGCCCGACTGGCGCGAGTTCGCCCTGGACGTCGAGACCCCCGGCGCCCCGATGGCCGAGGCCACCCGCGTGCTCGGCAAGTTCCTCACCGAGGTCGTCCGCCTCAACCCGGACAACTTCCGGATCTTCGGCCCGGACGAGACGGCGTCCAACCGCCTGCAGGACGTCTACGACGTCACCGCGAAGCAGTGGAACGCCGGGTACCTGCCGACCGACTCCGACGACCACATGGCCCGCGCCGGCCGCGTCATGGAGATGCTCTCCGAGCACCAGTGCCAGGGCTGGCTCGAGGGCTACCTCCTCACCGGCCGCCACGGCCTGATGAGCTCCTACGAGGCGTTCATCCACATCGTCGACTCGATGTTCAACCAGCACGCCAAGTGGCTGAAGGTCACCAACCACATCCCGTGGCGCCGGCCCGTCGCGTCGCTGAACTACCTGCTGTCCTCGCACGTGTGGCGCCAGGACCACAACGGCTTCTCGCACCAGGACCCGGGCTTCATCGATCACGTGGTCAACAAGAAGGCCGACATCATCCGGGTGTACCTGCCGCCGGACACGAACAGCCTGCTCGCCACCTACGACCACGTCCTGCGCTCGAAGCAGTACGTCAACGTGGTCGTGGCCGGCAAGCAGCCCGCGCCGAACTTCCTCAGCGTGGACGAGGCCGTCAAGCACTGCACCCGCGGCCTGGGCATCTGGGACTGGGCCGGCACCGAGGTGGAGGGCGAGGAGCCCGACGTCGTCCTCGGCTGCGCCGGTGACGTCCCCACCCTGGAGACGCTGGCCGCGGCGGACCTGCTGCGCCAGCACGTCCCGGACCTGAAGGTGCGCGTGGTCAACGTCGTCGACCTCATGCGCCTGCAGGACGAGAAGGAGCACCCGCACGGCCTGAGCGACCGCGCGTTCGACACCTACTTCACCACCGACAAGCCGGTCGTGTTCGCCTACCACGGGTACCCGTGGCTCATCCACCGCCTCACCTACCGCCGGCACGGGCACAGCAACATCCACGTGCGCGGCTTCAAGGAGGAGGGCACCACCACCACGCCGTTCGACATGGTCATGCTCAACGACCTCGACCGGTACCACCTGGTCATGGACGTCATCGACCGCGTGCCCGGCCTGGCCAAGCGCCACGCCGGCCTGCGCCAGAAGATGATGGACGCCCGCCTCGAGGCCCGCATGTACGCCCGCGAGCACGGCGAGGACATCCCGGTCGTGGCGAGCTGGGTGTGGCCGGACGTCGGCGAGACCGGCACCGAGCGCGGCGGTCCGAACGCCACGCAGATGACCGGCGGCGACAACGAGTAGCACTCGTCACACCGCCGCGGCGGCGGCGTGAGGCGGCCGGTGGGTCCTTGGGCCCACCGGCCGTTCTCGCCCGCCGCCTTGGATACGACAGGGCCCCTCAGCGGGGCCCGGCCCGCCGGAGGCGGCGGGCCCGAGGAGACAGGGAGCACCGCCGTGGCGCGCAGCATCTACATCGCCTCCCCCGAGGGGCACACCGGCAAGTCGACCGTCGCGCTGGGGCTGGTGGACCTCCTCACCCGAAGCGTGGGTCAGGTCGGGGTCTTCCGGCCGGTGACCCGCGGCCGCGGCGAGCGGGACACAGTGGTGGACCTGCTGCGCGGGCACGGCGGCGTGAACGTCAGCTACGAGGACGGCCTGGGCGTGACCTACGAGGAGGTCCACACGGACGCCGACGCCGCGCTGAGCCGCATCGTCGACAGGTACCGCACCGTCGAGCGGGACAACGACGCGGTCGTCATCGTCGGGTCGGACTACACCGACGTCGCCAGCCCGGCCGAGCTGGCCTTCAACGCCAGCGTCGCCGCCAACCTGGGCGCTCCGGTGCTTCTCGTCGTCAGCGCCCTGGACCGCACCCCCGAGGACGTCGCCGCCGTCGCGGAGCTGGCGGTCGGGGAGATCGCCCAGGGCCACGCCACCACCGTCGGGGTGCTGGCCAACCGCTGCGCCCCGCACCAGCTCGACGCCGTCCGCGACGCCCTCGGCCGCCTCGGGCTGCCCGCCTGGGCGCTGCCGGAGGTGCCGCTGCTCTCCGCGCCGGTCGTGCGCGACGTCATGCGGGCCCTGGACGGCGAGCTCATCCTGGGCGACGAGGCCCTGCTGGACCGTGAGGCCGAGCACATGCTCGTCTCCGGCATGAACACCGAGCACATCCTCGAGCGGCTCAAGGAGGGGCAGCTGGCCATCGCCGCGGGCGACCGCCCCGAGGTGCTCATCACCCTCGTCACGGCGCACGCCTCCGAGACCTTCCCGTCCCTCGCCGGCATCGTGCTCAACGGCGGCTACCGCCCCTCCCCCCAGGTGACCCGGATGGTAGAGGGCCTCGGGCAGCGGCTGCCCGTGATCTCCACCGCGCTGGACACCTACGACGCCGCCAAGGTCGTCGCCTCCACCCGCGGCGTCGTCTCCCGCGGCACCCAGCGCAAGAAGGACGTCGCGCTGGGCACCTTCGAGCAGCACGTCGACGCCGCCTCCCTCATGCGGATCCTCGACGTGCCGCGCAGCGACGTCGTCACGCCGCTGATGTTCGAGTCCACGCTGCTCGAGCGCGCCCGCGCGGACCGCCGGCACATCGTGCTGCCGGAGGGCGGCGACGACCGCATCCTGCGCGCCGCGTCCACCCTGCTCTCCCGCCAGGTGGCGGACCTGACGCTGCTCGGCAACGAGGCGCAGGTGCGCGCCCGCGCGGCGGAGCTGGGGCTGAACCTCGACGGCGCGCGGGTCGTCGACCCGGCGAGCTCCGAGCTCCTCGAGCGCTTCGCCGAGGTGTACGCCGAGCTGCGCGCCCACAAGGGCATGACCATCGAGCGGGCCCGGGAGATCGTCCGCGACGTGTCCTACTTCGGCACCATGATGGTCCACCTCGGCCTGGCCGACGGGATGGTCTCCGGCGCCGCGCACACGACGGCGCACACCATCAAGCCGTCCTTCGAGATCATCAAGACCAAGCCGGACACCTCGATCGTGTCCTCGGTCTTCCTCATGTGTTTGGCCGACCGGGTGCTCGTCTACGGCGACTGCGCCGTCAACCCCGACCCCACCGCCGAGCAGCTCGCCGACATCGCGATCTCCTCGGCCGCCACCGCCGCCCAGTTCGGCGTGGACCCGCGCGTGGCGATGCTGTCCTACTCCACCGGGCAGTCCGGCTCGGGCGCGGACGTGGACAAGGTCCGCACCGCCACCGGGATCGTCCGGGAGCGCCGCCCTGACCTGTCCGTCGAGGGCCCCATCCAGTACGACGCCGCGGTTGACGCCTCCGTCGCGCGCACCAAGCTCCCCGACTCCGAGGTCGCCGGCCGCGCGACCGTCTTCGTCTTCCCGGACCTCAACACCGGCAACAACACCTACAAGGCGGTGCAGCGCTCCGCCGGCGCGGTCGCCGTCGGCCCCGTGCTGCAGGGCCTGAACAAGCCGGTCAACGACCTGTCACGCGGCGCGCTGGTGCAGGACATCGTCAACACCGTCGCCATCACGGCGGTGCAGGCCCAGGCCGACAAGGCCGCCGCTGCCGGCGTCGGCGCCCCGACCAACAAGGAGATCACCGCATGACCGCCACCGTCCTCGTCATCAACTCGGGCTCGTCCTCGATCAAGTACCAGCTGGTCGACCCCGAGGGCGGGCAGGCGCTCGCCTCGGGGCTGGTCGAGCGCATCGGCGAGGCCGAGGGGCACATCGAGCACAAGGCCGGCGGGCAGGTCACCGAGCGCTATGAGCGGGTCAGCGACCACGGCGAGGGGCTGCGCCAGGTGCTCGCGCTCTTCGAGGAGGTCGGGCCGGACCTCGCGGAGGCGGGCATCGTCGCCGTCGGCCACCGCGTGGTCATGGGCGGCAGCGCCTACGACGGGCCGGTGCGCATCGACGACGACGTGCTGGGCGTCATCGAGGAGCTCTCGCCGCTCGCTCCGCTGCACAACCCAGCCAACCTCACCGGCATCCAGGTCGGCCGGATGCTGCTGCCCGACGTCCCGCACGTCGCCGTCTTCGACACCGCCTTCTTCCGCAACCTGCCCGACGACGCGGCGACCTACGCGCTGGACCGGGAGGTCGCGGAGAAGTTCTCGGTGCGCCGCTACGGCGCGCACGGCACCTCCCACCAGTACGTCTCCGCCAAGGCCGCCGAGATGCTCGGCCGGGACGACCTCAAGCAGATCGTGCTCCACCTCGGCAACGGCGCCTCCGCCTCGGCGGTCGTGGGCGGCCGGGCGGTCGACACCTCCATGGGGCTCACCCCGCTCGAGGGCCTCGTCATGGGCACCCGGACGGGCGACATCGACGCCGCGGTGGTCTTCCACCTGGCCCGCAACGGCGGTATGAGCGTCGACGAGATCGACAACCTCTTCAACAAGCGCTCGGGCCTGAAGGGCCTGACCGGCGAGAACGACCTGCGGGAGGTGCACCGGCTCATCGACGCCGGCGACGAGAACGCCCGCGTGGGCCTCGGGGTCTACACGCACCGGCTGCGCAAGTACATCGGCTCCTACGCCGCCGTGATGGGCGGGCTGGACGTGCTGTCCTTCACCGCCGGCGTCGGCGAGAACGACGACGTCGTTCGGGCCGGCGCCGTCAAGGGGCTCGAGTTCCTCGGCGTCGAGATCGACCTCGAGAAGAACCAGGTGCGCTCGAAGGAGCCGCGGGTCATCTCCCCCGACGGGGCCCGGGTGACCGTCATGGTCATCCCCACCAACGAGGAGCTCGCCATCGCCCGTCAGGCGATGTCTCTGCTCTGACCCCCGCCCCTCCCCCCGGCGAGACGTCAACCTCTCCCCGAGACGTCAAGTTTTCCCCGGGAGGTCAAGTCTTCCCCGAGCCGTCAAGCTCTCCCCGAGACGTTTGTCATCCGCGAGTCACGATCGCCCCTGGCGGGCGGCCCGTCAGGGGCGAAAGTGGGGCTGGGTCGAGCGGCTGGACTGACGCCGCCGCCTGCACGACGGCGCCCCCTCCCGTCGGGGAGAGGGCGCCGTCGTCGCTGGTGCGCCGGGATGACATCTCGAGGAGAAGATGACATCTCGCGCGGGGGGGCGAGCCCCGGCCCGCGCGGAGCGCGGAACGCTCAGACCTGCTCCGGGCCCGTCATGCTGCGCACGTCGAGGGCGGCATCGAGCTGCTCGGGGGTGATCTCCCCGCGCTCGACGTAGCCGAGGTCCTCCACCGCGGCGCGCACGGTGATGCCCTGCTTCACCGAGTGCTTGGCGATCTTCGCGGCCGCCTCGTAGCCGATGATCCGGTTCAGCGGGGTGACGATGGACGGTGAGGACTCGGCCAGCTCCAGGCACCGCTCCACGTTCGCCACCAGGCCGTCGACGGTCTTGGCCGCGAGCACCCGCGAGACGTTGCCCACCAGGGTGATGGACTCCAGCAGGTTCCGGGCCATCACCGGCAGCATGACCAGCAGGTCGAAGTTGCCCTGCGCGCCCGCGAACGCGATCGCGGCGTCGTTGCCGATCACCTGGGCGGCCACCTGAACGGTCGCCTCCGGGACGACCGGGTTGACCTTGCCCGGCATGATCGACGAGCCCGGCTGCAGGTCCGGCAGGAACAGCTCCCCGAGGCCGGTGCGGGGCCCGGACCCCATCCAGCGCAGGTCGTTGGCGATCTTCGTCAGGGACACCGCGATGGTGCGCAGCGCGCCGGAGGTTTCCACGAGGGAGTCCTGCGCGGCCTGGGCCTCGAAGTGGTTCCTCGCCTCCACCAGGGGCAGCCCGGTGTGCTCGGCGATCAGCTCGATCACGCGCCGGGAGAACCCGGGCGGGGTGTTGATGCCGGTGCCGACGGCGGTGCCGCCCAGCGGCAGCTCGGCCAGGCGGGGCAGCGCGGCGTTGACCCGGTCGATGCCGTACCGGATCTGGGTGGCGTAGCCGGAGAACTCCTGGCCCAGCGTGATGGGCGTGGCGTCCATCAGGTGCGTGCGCCCGGACTTCACCACGTCCTTGAACTCCTCCGCCTTCGCCTCCAGGGAGGTGGCGAGGACGTCGAGGGCCGGCAGCAGCTCGTCCACCACGGCCTGCGTGGCGGCGATGTGGATCGAGGAGGGGAACACGTCGTTGGACGACTGGGACGCGTTTACGTGGTCGTTCGGGTGCACGGGGCGGCCGAGCCGGCGGCTGGCCAGCGTGGCGACGACCTCGTTGGTGTTCATGTTCGACGACGTGCCCGAGCCGGTCTGGAAGACGTCGATCGGGAAGTGGTCGTCGTGCCCGCCGGCGATGACCTCCTCCGCCGCCGCCGCGATGGCCTGCGCGACGTCGTCGGGCAGGACCCCCAGCTCGGCGTTGGCCAGCGCCGCGGCGCGCTTGACCTGGCCGAGGGCGGCGATGTGGTGCGAGGACAGGCCCCGGCCCGAGATCGGGAAGTTCTCCACCGCGCGCTGCGTCTGGGCGGAGTAGAGGGCCTCCTTGGGCACCCGCACCTCCCCCATCGTGTCGTGCTCGATGCGGTACTCCTGCGCGGTCTCACCGGTCTGCTGCTGCGTCACTGCTGCTCCTTCTCTGAGACGGCGCGAGCCCGCCTCGGTCGTGGTGCTTCCATCCTCGCACCGTGGTGAGCGATGTCACGACGGCGCCCCTCCCGCGGGCAGGGTCAGGCGTCGAGGTCGGTCGTCAGCAGGGTGACGAGCTCTTCGAGGACCCGCTCCGCGTCCTCCCCCTCGGCGGTGAGGGTGACCTCGTCGCCGTGCTGGGCGCCGAGGGTCATCACCGCGAGGACGCTGGCGGCGTCGACGGCGCCGGAGCCGTCCTTGGCGATGGTCACCGGGATCCCGGCCTCCGCGGCCGCCCTGGCGAAGAGGGCGGCGGGGCGGGCGTGGAGCCCCACCCTGGAGGCGACGACGGCACTGCGCTGGGCCATGGCGTTCCTTCCTGCGATGTTCCGGACGACTTCCGGCTCACAACCGAGGATAGCGACGCACAGCCCGCCGGCTGCAGCCACCGGCGGACACACGCACTCCTGCTCGGCGTGACCGAGCGCGCGGCGGAAGTCCCCGGGCCGCCGGTCCCCACAACCCGCCCGTCCCGGCGCGCCACGGTCGACGTCGCGCCCGAGCGGGCCCGCGCCAGGCCCGCCAGCGGGTCGTTCCAGGGCCGGGTCGGGCCGCAGCCCGCCACGGCTCGACGACCGCGTCCCCGTCGCCCGCCCCGCCCCGCCCGATCGGCGCGGCGGGCGCGACGGCCGTCAGTACGGCGTGTACGGGGAGACGACGACCTCCACGCGCTGGAACTCCTTCACGTCGGAGTAGCCGGTGGTCGCCATGGTGCGGCGCAGGGCGCCGATCAGGTTCAGCGTGCCGTCCGCCGTCCGGCTCGGGCCGTGCAGGATCTCCGCCATCGTGCCGACGGTCCCGACGTGCACCCGCTCGCCGCGCGGCAGCTCCGGGTGGTGCGCCTCGGAGCCCCAGTGCCAGCCGCGGCCGGGCGCCTCCTCGGCGCGCGCCAGGGCGGCGCCGAGCATGACGGCGTCGGCGCCGCAGCCGATCGCCTTCACCAGGTCGCCGGAGCGGCCGACGCCGCCGTCGGCGATCACGTGCACGTAGCGCCCGCCGGACTCGTCCATGTAGTCCCGGCGGGCCGCGGCGACGTCGGCGACGGCCGTGGCCATCGGGGCGTGGATGCCGAGCGAGCGGCGCGTGGTGTGCGCGGCCCCGCCGCCGAAACCGACCAGCACGCCCGCGGCCCCGGTGCGCATCAGGTGCAGCGCCGCGGTGTAGGTGGCCGCGCCGCCGACGATCACCGGCACGTCGAGCTCGTAGATGAAGCGCTTGAGGTTCAGCGGCTCCGCGCGCGAGGAGACGTGCTCGGCGGAGACCGTGGTGCCGCGGATGACGAACAGGTCGACGCCGGCCTCCACCACGGTGCGCCAGTGCTCCTGGGTGCGCTGCGGGGACAGGCTGCCGGCGACGGTGACGCCGGCCGCGCGGACCTCGCCGAGGCGCCGCGTCACGAGCTCGGGCTTGACCGGCTCGGAGTAGATCTCCTGCATGCGCGCGGTCGTGCGGTCCGCGGGAAGGGCGACGATCTCCTCGAACAGCGGGGCCGGGTCCTCGTAGCGGGTCCACAGGCCCTCGAGGTCGAGCACCCCGATGCCGCCGAGCTGGCCCAGCTCGATGGCCGTCGCGGGGCTCATGACGGAGTCCATGGGTGCGGCCAGGACGGGCATGTCCACGTGGAAGGCGTCGATCTGCCAGCTGACGGAGACGTCCTCGGGGTCCCGCGTGCGGCGGGACGGGACGACGGCGACGTCGTCGAAGCTGTACGCGCGGCGGGCGCGCTTGCCGCGGCCGATCTCGATCTCGTTTGTCACCCGACGAGGCTACCGTCTGCGCGGCGGCGGGCCGCCGACCGGTCGCCTGCCGGTCCGCGGCCCGCGCCGAAGGGCGCTCAGCTGAGCGCGTCGATGACCGCCTCGCTGAAGGCGGGCACGTCCTGCGGGTTGCGGGAGGTGATCACGGTCGTCTCGCCCGTGTGGTCCACGACGACCTCCTCGTCCACCCACTCGGCGCCCGCGTTCGTCAGGTCCGTGCTCAGCGACGGGTAGGAGGTGCGCCGGCCCTTGGCCAGGCCGGCCTCGACGAGCAGCCAGGGGCCGTGGCAGATGGCTGCGACGGGCTTGCCGGCGCCGGCGATCTCGGTGACGAACGCGACGGCGTCGTGGTCCTGGCGCAGGGTGTCCGCGTTGATCGTGCCGCCCGGGATGACGACGGCGTCGAACTCGTCCGCGTCCGCGTCGCCGATGGCCTGGTCGACGGGATAGCTGTCGGCGGGCTCGTCGTCGTTGTTGACCGTGGCGACCTCGCCCTGCTCCGGCGCCAGCAGCATCGTCGAGGCCCCCGCGTCGCGCAGGGCCTGCCACGGGCCGGTCAGCTCGGCGTCCTCGACGCCCTTCTGCGAGGTGATGAACGCGACCTTCTTGCCGCTCAGGTCAGCCATGGATGACTCCCTCTGCTCGTGGTCCGGCTGGCCCTTCGAGCCTCGCACCGGCGTCCCGGCGGTGCATCCCGCAGCGGGCGTCTACTCCGGCACGATCAGCCCCTGGACCGCGTCGTAGGCCATCGCCACCTCGCGGGAGGTGTCCCACGGGCGGGTCCAGCCGAGCTCGGTGAAGAGGTGGTCGAGCAGGTTGCCCGTGAAGCCCCACACCCAGCCGCTCGGCACGCGGAACCCGGCGCTGCGGTGGCCGCGCACGGTGACCGCGGCGCGCGCGGAGGGGTCGAGCAGCCGGCCGACGCCCACCCGGATGGTGTGCAGCACCTCCCCCGGGTCGACGCGGGTGGCCAGGTCGGCCCGGGTGGTCCAGCCGAGCACGGGCGTGACGACGTAGCGGGAGATCGGCACCAGCACCGGCGGCAGCTCTCCGAGCACCTCCACGTGGTCCGGGAGCAGGCCGATCTCCTCGTGCGCCTCGCGCAGCGCCGTGTTGGCGAGGTCCCCGTCGCCGGGCTCGGCCCGCCCGCCCGGCAGCGCGATCTGACCGGGGTGGTGACGCAGGTGCGGTGAGCGCTGGACCAGGAACAGGTCCGGCCCGGCGCCGGTCGCGGGCCCGTCCCCGGCGCCGTCGTCCGCCGGCGGGGACAGCAGCACCAGCACCGCGGCGGCCCGGTACGTCGCGGCGACGTCCGGGTCGTACGCGTGCACCCCGCCGAGCAGGCCCACGTCACCCTGGCGCGCCCGCGCACCGAGCCGGGCGAGCGCCGCCCTGGCGGCGCCCACCTTCGGTGCGAGGTGCACGCCGCCGTCCGGCGCGGGACCGGCCGACGTGCCCCGCGCGTCCCCGGCCACCGGGCCTGGACCACTTACGACGGAGTTCACGGGCCCCAGCGTAGGAGAGGTGCCGGCCGGGTGCGTGCCGGCGCGGGCGTGCCACGCCCGGCGAGGTCCGCGGCGATGTGGGCGGTCGCTGGCACAGTGCGTCCCAGACGAAGGAGGCCACCATGGGCTGGGCTGCAGGGCCGTTCCTCGGGTTCGACACCGAGACCACCGGCGTGGAGGTGACGGAGGACCGCATCGTCACCGCCGCGCTCGTGCACCGGGACGCACGCGGCAGCCGCGTGCGGACCTGGCTCATCGACCCCGGTGTGGAGATCCCGGCCGTGGCGACGGCGATCCACGGCATCACCACCGGGCGTGCCCGGGCGGAGGGCGTGCCGCCGGCGCAGGCGCTGGGGGAGATCGCCGCCCTCATCACCGAGGCGCAGCTGGAGGGCGTGCCGCTGGTCGCGTTCAACGCGTCCTTCGACCTGGCGATCCTGGAGAACGAGCTGGCACGGCACGGGCTCCCCCGGCTCGCGGACCGCCTGGGGCGGGACTGCCTGCCGGTGCTGGACCCCCTGGTGCTCGACCGCGGCCTCGACCGCGACCGCACCGGCAAGCGCAAGCTGGGCGACCTCTGCCTGCACTACGCCGTCCCGGAGCAGGAGCACCTGCACACCGCCGAGGTGGACGTCGTCGCGACGTTGGACGTGCTGGCGCAGATGGCCGCCCGCTATCCCGAGATGGCCGCCGCGCCGCTGGAGGAGGTCCACGCCTGGCAGGTGGACAAGCACCGCGAGTGGGCGGAGGACCTCAACGCCTGGCGCCTCCGCAACGGCCTCACCGGCCCCGGCGCCGGCCCGGGCTGGCCGATGCCGCTGCCCGCGCCGGCGGCGTCCCAGGCGGGGCTGGCGGCTCCGGCGGCGGCGCCCCTGCCTCCGCGGCCCGACCCGGCGGCCCAGGCTGTGCCGTGAGGCGCACATCCGGCGGATGTCGCGACGCGGAGATCGCGGCGGACGCCATGACGCGAAGAGCGCGGCGGGCCGTCGGTCCGCCGCGCTCTTCGCGTCGCGCTCGTGTCCTCGCGCCCGTTCCGCCGCGCTCCCGCGGCGTCGGTCGGGGCCCGCCCGCGTGGCGGGCCGAGGCTCAGCGGAGCCCGGCGTAGTTGGGCGCCTCCACCGTCATCTGGATGTCGTGCGGGTGCGACTCCTTCAGGCCGGCGGGCGTGATGCGGACGAACTTCCCGCGCTCCTGCAGCTCCGGGATGGTCCGCGCCCCGACGTAGAACATCGACTGGTGCAGGCCGCCGATCAGCTGGTAGGCCACGTTCGACAGCGGACCGCGGTAGGGCACCTGGCCCTCTACGCCCTCGGGGACGATCTTGTCGTCGGTGTCGACGTCGGCCTGGAAGTAGCGGTCCTTGGAGTAGGAGACCCGGCCACGGGAAGCCATGGCGCCGAGGGAGCCCATGCCGCGGTAGTGCTTGAACTGCTTGCCGTTGACGAACACCAGGTCGCCCGGGGACTCCTCGCAGCCCGCCAGCAGCGAGCCGAGCATGACCGTGTCCGCGCCGGCGACCAGCGCCTTGGCGATGTCGCCGGAGTACTGGAGGCCGCCGTCGGCGATGACCGGGACCCCGGCCGGCTTGCAGGCCTGGGCGGCGAGGTGGACGGCGGTGACCTGGGGGACCCCGACGCCGGCGACGATGCGCGTGGTGCAGATGGAGCCCGGGCCGACGCCGACCTTGACGGCGTCGACGCCCGCGTCGACGAGCGCCTGCGCGCCGGAGCGGGTGGCGACGTTCCCGCCGATGATCTGCACGTGCGAGAACGCCTTGTCGCGCTTCATCCGCGCGATCATGTCGAGCAGCAGCCGGGCCTCGCCGTTGGCGGTGTCCGCCACGAGCACGTCGGCGCCGGCCTCGGCGAGCGCCGTGGCGCGCTCCCACGCGTCGCCCCAGTAGCCGATGGCCGCGCCGACCATGAGCCGGCCCTCGGCGTCCTTCGTGGCGTTGGGGTACTGCTCGGACTTCACGAAGTCCTTGACGGTGATGAGGCCGCGCAGCTTGCCGGCGTCGTCCACCAGCGGCAGCTTCTCGACCTTGTGCTTCGCCAGCAGCGCTGCGGCGTCGTCGGAGCTGATGCCCACCGGGCCGGTGACCAGCGGCATGGGCGTCATCGAGTCGCGCACGGTCCGGAGGTCGAACTCGGCAGGCGGTACGAACCGCAGGTCGCGGTTGGTGATGATGCCGAGCAGCACGCCGTCGCCGTCCACCACGGGCAGGCCGGAGACGCGGTAGCGGCCGCAGAGGGCGTCGAGCTCGGCCAGGGTGGCGTCGGGGCTCACCGTGACCGGGTCGGTGACCATGCCGGACTCCGAGCGCTTGACGACCGTGACCTGCTGCGCCTGGTCCGCGATGGAGAGGTTGCGGTGCAGGATGCCGATACCGCCCTGCCGTGCCATGGCGATCGCCATGCGCGCCTCGGTGACGGTGTCCATCGCGGCGGACACCAGCGGCACCCTGAGGCTGATCCCGCGGGTGAGCCGCGAGGTCGTCTCCACCTCCGAGGGGATCACGTCCGTCGCGCCGGGCAGGAGCAGGACGTCGTCGTAGGTGAGGCCGACCAGGCCGAACGGGTCATTGGCGTGCGTCTCGGTCACACCGCGATAGTACGTGCGCACCGACGGCGGCCGCAGCGACGTCCATCACGCCGGCGGGCACCGTCCGCCGTCCGCGGGCGCACGGCTCCCGCCGGGGGCCCGGCCGGGCCGCCCGGCGCGCGGGCGGCGACGGGTCAGCCCTCGTCCAGGTACCCGGCGATCTCCTCGACGGCGGCGGTGGCCGTGCGCACGCGGCGCACCCGGGGCAACCAGACGTCGGGCGGGTCGGAGCCGAGCAGGAAGATCTCCACGTCGCCGCGCTCGGAGGCCGCGCGGACCAAGCCCTCCGCGCCCGGCGGGTTGCCCAGGACCGCCAGCACGGCGGCGCCCCGGGCGGCGAGCGTGCCCACCATCTGCTGGGCGTCGCCGGCGCCCTCCGCGCGCAGCACCCGGGCGCGCACGCCGCGCTCGGCCAGGCCACCGCCGATGACGTGCGCGCGCAGCCGGCGCTCCGCGCCGGCGCACAGCAGCACCGAGCGGGGCTCACGGCCCTCCTGCGACCAGTTCTGGTGCATCGCGCCCTCGCGGGACCGCTCGGCGGCGACCATCGTCTCGCGCACCGCCGCGAGCACCGCGGAGGTGAGGATCTCCTCGGGGTCCACGCCCGGCCGGTCGGAGCGCTCACGCTGGGCGAGCATCGCCAGCGCCGGGCTGACCAGGGCCGTCCACGCGCGGACGATGCCGACGTCGCGCACCTCCTGCTCGAGCATGCGGTGCACCCGTGGCTCGTCCGGCTCCACGGCCGCGGCCGCGAGGGAGAGCGGGTCGACGAGCAGCCGCTCGTGCGGGGTCTCCTCCCGCGGCGCCTCCCGCGGCCACGTCCGCACGCGATCGGCGCCCTCGGTCTTGGCGGCCCGGGCGGCGTCCGCGGGGGCGACGCCCTGCAGCGTCAGGTGGCGCATGCGCTCGAGGCGCGCCACGTCCGCAGGCGTGTACCGGCGGTGGCTGCCGGCCTCGTGCGACGAGGGACCCAGGCCGTAGCGGCGGTCCCAGGTGCGCAGGGTCGACGCCGCCACGCCGAGGCGCGCGGCCACGGCCGCGACGGTCAGCGGGGCGCCCCCGTCGCCGCGTCCCGACGACCGGCGGCGGGTGGACGACTCCGTCCCGCCGCCCTCGCCGTGGAGGTCACGCATCGAGGACGCGGCCATCACCGGGCACCTTTCTGCGTTCCATGAATCGATCCTGACGCGTTAACGACACCGGTGCCACTCGGGCGCGCCGCAAGCGGACGGACTCTCCCCGGTTGACCAACTTTCGCGGGGGTCTTGAACAAGTTGTGCATCGGTTGCTACGTTGTGCAGCAGCGCGGCGAACAAGCCGCGGACCAGCGGCACCGACGGAAGGACAGGTGACATGGCAGAACTCTCGAGGCTTCCCGGACCCGTGATGGACCTGTGGGAGTGGCAGTACCAGGGCGCGTGCCGAGAGGCTGACCCGAACCTCTTCTTCCACCCGGAGGGCGAGCGCGGCGGCACCCGCCGCCGGCGCGACGAGGCCGCCAAGGCCATCTGCGCCACCTGCCCCGTGATCAAGCAGTGCCGCGAGCACGCCCTCAAGGTCCGCGAGCCTTACGGCGTCTGGGGCGGTCTCAGTGAGGACGACCGCCAGCTCATCCTGTCCCGTCCGGAGCGTCGCGCCTCCTGACGGCCCCCATTCCGCACGAAGCCCCGGACCGCGTGGTCCGGGGCTTCGTGTCGCAGCGGCTGGGTGCGCCGGCAGGCACGACGAAGCCCCGGACCCGTCGGGCCCGGGGCTCCGCCCTGTCAGCTAGAAGCTCGTCACTTCTCGACGACCGCGAGGATGTCGCGCGCGGAGAGGATCAGGTACTCCTCACCGGAGTACTTCACCTCCGTGCCGCCGTACTTGCTGTAGATGACGACGTCGCCGACGGCCACGTCGAGCGGCACGCGGTTGCCGTTGTCGTCGATACGGCCCGGGCCCACGGCGATGACGGTGCCCTCCTGGGGCTTCTCCTTCGCGGTGTCCGGGATGACCAGACCGGAAGCCGTGGTCTGCTCTGCCTCGAGCGTCTGCACGACGATCCGGTCCTCGAGCGGCTTGATGGAGACCGACACTACGGACCTCCCCTTCGCATGAGTGGGATAACGGTTCAGGGTTTGCGCACCTTCTCTTCACGTCCGCCGTCGCGGGGGTCGGCCGTGGAGGAACCGGTGTGCAGCCGCGGCCCCGAAGAGCCGCGCCTGGTCCAAATCTAGGGGCGGCGTTAGCACTCGGTCAAGGCGAGTGCCAACGCGTGGCGCGGAGCCGGCGACGTGCGCCCCGCCTGGTACCGGGCCCCGGACCTGGGCCGGGGCCCGCGCCGCGACGATCGGCGGTGGCAGGATCGAGCGGTGGATCCCGCGACCCTCGCCAAGCTGCTCTCGCCCGAGGGCCGTGCCCTGCTCGCCGAGCTGCCGCCGTACTCGGCGGCCGGCGCGCTGGCCCTGTCCACGGCGCTGCACGCGCGAGGCGTGGACCCCGACCTGCTCGCCGCCGCCCTCACTCAGTCGCGGCTGCGGGCGCGAGGCGCGGCGAAGCTCGGCACCCGCGCGGCGGGCATGCTGTTCACGCCGGCCGGGCTGGAGCAGGCCACCCGGCTCGGCGTGGCGCAGGTGCACGCCCGCCGGTACGCCGCCGCGGGCAGCCGCCTGGTCGCCGACCTCGGCTGCGGCCTGGGCGGTGACGCCCTCGCGCTGTCCGAGCTGGGCGTCCCCGTGCTGGCGGTCGAGGCGGACGCGACGACCGCGGCCCTCGCCGCGGAGAACCTCCGCCCCTTCCCCAGCGCCGTCGTCCGGCACGGTGACGCGCTCGCGCTCGACCTGCCGGCCGAGGGCGTCGACGCCGTCTTCGCCGACCCCGCGCGGCGCAGCGGGGGACGGCGGATCTTCGACCCGACCGCCTACGCCCCGCCGTTGGACGCGGTGCTGGCGCTCCGGCGTCAGGTGCCCGACCTCGGCGTGAAGGTCGCGCCCGGCATCCCCTACTCCGCCCTGCCCGCCGACGCCCACGCCCAGTGGGTCAGCGTTGCGGGCGACGTCGTCGAGGCGGGGCTCTGGTTCGGTGGCCTGGCGCCCGAGGGCCCGGGCCGGTCCGCGCTCGTCCTGGCCGGCGAGCGCGCCGCCGTCCTCACCGAGCGGGGCGACGCCGAGGGAGCGCACGAGCCCGGCGCGCCCGCCCGGGCCGGGGCGGTGCGCCCGCCCGGCCAGGTGCTCTACGAGCCGGACGGCGCGGTGATCCGCGCGGGCCTGGTGGCCCGGGTGGCCGAGCTGCTCGGCGCCGGTCTGCTCAGCCCGGACATCGCCTACCTCACCGGCGACAGCCTCGTGCCCACCCCGTTCGCCACCGCCTACCGCGTCCTCGACCAGTTCCCCTTCGCGCTCAAGCCGCTGCGGGCGTACCTGCGCGCCCGGGACGTCGGTGCGGTGACGATCAAGAAGCGGGGCACCGCCGTCGAGCCGGAGCAGCTGCGCCGCCAGCTCGCGCTCAAGGGCAGCAGGCCGGCCACGATCGTGCTCTCCCGCGTCGCCGGCCGACACAGCGTGCTGGTCGTCGAGCCCGTCTGACCCGCCGGCCTGGAGGCCTTCACGGCCGCCGAGCAGGAGCTGCGCCGGCGCCTGCGTGCGCGGCCCCGCGCGGAGGCGGCAGACTGGCGCGGTGACCATGCCCTTCGCGGCCTCCGCGCGCTCCTCCGTCGGCATCGAGTGGGAGCTCCAGCTCATCGACGCCGACTCCTCGGACCTGCGGCAGGCGGCCGCGACGGTCCTGGACCGGGTGGCCGGCCCCGGCGGCGCCCCCCACCCCGGCATCCACCCCGAGCTGCTGCTCAACACCGTCGAGGTCGTCTCGGGGGTGTGCCGCACGGTCGGCGAGGCTGGCGCGGACCTGCAGCGAGCCATCGACGACCTGCGCCCGGTGACCGACCCGCTGCGCATCGAGCTCGCCAGCGCCGGCACCCACCCCTTCGCCCGCCCGGCGTACCAGAAGGTCACCGACAAGGACCGCTACGCCACCCTCATCGACCGCACCCAGTGGTGGGGCCGCCAGATGCTGCTCTACGGCGTCCACGTGCACGTGGGCATCGAGGACCGCGCCAAGGTGCTGCCGATCCTCGGGGCGCTGATGACCCGGTTCGCGCACCTGCAGTCGCTGGGGGCGTCGTCGCCGTTCTGGGCCGGCGAGGCGACCGGCTACGCCTCCAACCGGGCGCTGATGTTCCAGCAGCTCCCCACCGCGGGCGTGCCGTACCAGTTCCGGCGGTGGGCGGACCTCGAGGGCTACGTCGGGGACATGACCCGCACCGGCGTGATCGACACCTTCGACGAGATCCGGTGGGACATCCGCCCCTCCCCCCGCCTCGGCACCATCGAGGTGCGTGTGTGCGACGCCGCCACCAACCTCCAGGAGGTCCTGGCGATCTCGGCACTGACCCACTGCCTGGTGGAGGACTTCTCCGCCCGGCTGGACGCCGGCGAGACGCTGCCCACGGTCCCGCCCTGGTTCGTCGCCGAGAACAAGTGGCGCTCCGCCCGCTACGGCATGGACGCCATCCTCATCCTCGACGACGCCGGGGAGGAGGAGCTCGTCACCGAGACGGTCGCCCGCATGCTCCAGGAGCTGGCGCCCGTGGCCGAGCGGCTGGGGTGCACCGAGGAGCTCGCCGACGTGCGGCAGATCCTCGACGGCGGCGCCTCCTACCAGCGCCAGCTGCGGGTGGCCGCGGACGGCGACCTCGAGGACGTCGTGGCCTCCCTCGTCGGCGAGATGCGCGCCGGTCACCCGCTGTGAGCCCATCGGCCCAGCCCCTCGGAACAGGCACAGGCGCGAGATGTCATCTCCTCACCGAGATGTCAGACCGCACGGGGAGGTGGTAGGCGCCACGCGGGAGAGGATGACATCTCGGCGGAGTGGGTGGGTGCGCGTGCGGGTGGGCGCGAGGCGGTCAGACGCGGACGGTCTCGAGCGGCATGCCGGAGTCCAGCGGCAGGTCCAGGGACGACGGCGCCGCGCCCTCGCGCACCAGCGCCGAGCCCAGGGCCGCGATCATCGCGCCGTTGTCCGTGCAGTACCGGATGGGCGGGATGCGCACGGTCACGCCGTACTGCCCGGCCCGCTCCGCCGCCAGCGCCCGCAGGCGCGAGTTGGCGGAGAAGCCGCCGCCGACGACCAGCGTGTCGCAGCCGTTGACCTGGCACGCCCGCAGCGCCTTGGCCGTGAGCACGTCGGCCACGGACTCCGAGAAGCCGGCCGCGACGTCGGCCGCCGGCACCTCCTCGCCGCGGTCCTCGCAGCCCTCGACGTAGCGGGCCACGGCCGTCTTCAGGCCCGAGAAGGAGAAGTCGTAGGGGTGGCGGGCCTTGTCCTTGCCGCTCGTGAGACCGCGCGGGAAGCGGATCGCGTCCCGGTCCCCGGTCTGGGACAGCCGGTCGACGTGCGGCCCGCCCGGGTAGGGCAGGCCGAGCAGGCGGCCGACCTTGTCAAACGCCTCCCCTGCCGCGTCGTCGAGCGTCTGACCGAGCTCGGTGACGCCGGTCGCGATGTTGTCCACCAGCAGCAGCGACGTGTGACCGCCGGAGACCACCAGGGCCACGAACCGCTCGGGGAAGGCGCCGTGGACCAGCTCGTCCACCGCGGCGTGGCCGATCACGTGGTTGACCCCGTACAGCGGCTTGCCGGTCGCCAGGGCGAGCGCCTTGGCGCCCGCGGCGCCGACGGTGAGGGAGCCGACCAGGCCCGGCCCGGCGGTGACGGCGATCGCGTCGACCTGGGCCAGGTCCACGTCCGCCTTCTCCAGGGCGGCGTCCACCGTGGGGACGAACGCCTCGAGGTGGGCGCGGGAGGCGACCTCGGGGACGATGCCGCCGTACCTGGCGTGCTCGTCCATCGACGAGGCGGTCACGTCGGCGAGCAGCTCGCGGCCGCGCACGAGGGCGGCGCCGGTCTCGTCGCAGGAGGACTCGATGCCGAGGATGAGGGGTTCGCTCACCGCTCCAGGGTAGTCGCGCGACGACGGGGGCCCGGACGCGCGACGGCGCCGCTGAGGGAGCGGCGCCGTCGCGGAGCCGTCAGCGGTTGTGCGCCAGGGCCAGGTTGAGGTCGTGGTTGAGGGTGCTGATGACGTCCAGCGGGATCTCCTTGGGGCACACCGCGGCGCACTCGCCGATGTTGGTGCACCCGCCGAAGCCCTCGGCGTCGTGCTGGGCGAGCATGTTGACCACGCGCGCCTCACGCTCCGGCTGGCCCTGCGGCAGCAGCCCCAGGTGGGTGACCTTCGCGGCCGTGAACAGCATGGCCGAGGCGTTCGGGCACGCCGCCACGCAGGCGCCGCACGCGATGCAGGCGGCCGCCTCGAACGCGCGGTCGGCGTTCGCCTTGGGCACCGGGACGGCGTGGGCGTCCGGGGCCGCGCCCGTGTTGACGGAGATGTAGCCGCCGGCGTCGATGATGCGGTCGAACGCGGAGCGGTCCACCACGAGGTCCTTGATCACCGGGAACGCGCTGGAGCGCCACGGCTCGAGGGTGATGGTGTCGCCGTCCTTGAACGAGCGCATGTGCAGCTGGCAGGTGGTGGTGCGCTCCGGCCCGTGCGCGACGCCGTTGATCACGATGCCGCACATGCCGCAGATGCCCTCGCGACAGTCTGAGTCGAAGGCCACCGGGTCCTCGCCGCGCTCGGTGAGGTTCTCGTTGAGCACGTCGAGCATCTCCAGGAACGACATGTCCTCGGAGATGCCGACCAGCTCGTAGTTGACCAGGCGGGGCTCGGCGTTCGGGCCGGCCTGGCGCATGACCCTGAGGTTGATCTTCACTTGTAGCTCCGCTGCTTCATCTCGACGTTCTCGTAGACCAGGTCTTCCTTGTGCAGCACCGGCGGCTCGCCGAGGCCGGTCCACTCCCAGGCCGCGACGTAGGCGAACTGGTCGTCGTGACGCAGCGCCTCGCCGTCCTCGGTCTGGGACTCCGCGCGGAAGTGCCCGCCGCAGGACTCGCGGCGGTGCAGGGCGTCGACGCACATGAGCTCGCCGAGCTCCAGGAAGTCCGCCACGCGCCCGGCACGCTCGAGGGCCTGGTTGAGCTCCTCGTTGGTGCCCAGCACCTTCACGTCTCGCCAGAACTCCTCACGAAGCTCGCGGATGCGGCCGATGGCGTGCTTGAGGCCCTCCTCGGTGCGCTCCATGCCGCAGTACTCCCACATGATCTGGCCGAGCTCCTTGTGGAAGGAGTCCACCGAGCGCGTGCCGTTGTTCGTGAGGAAGTGGTTGATGCGGGCGCGCACCGACTCCACGGCGTCCACGACCGCCGGGTGGTCGGCGGGCACCTTCTCGAAGGGGGCGTCCGCGAGGTAGTCGTTGATGGTGTTCGGCAGCACGAAGTACCCGTCGGACAGGCCCTGCATGAGCGCCGAGGCGCCGAGCCGGTTGGCGCCGTGGTCGGAGAAGTTCGCCTCGCCGGTCACGAACAGGCCCGGGATGGACGACTGCAGGTCGTAGTCGACCCACAGCCCGCCCATCGTGTAGTGCACGGCCGGGTAGATGCGCATCGGGACCTGGTAGGGGTCCTCGCCGGTGATGCGCTGGTACATGTCGAACAGGTTGCCGTACTTGGCGGCGACGGCCGCGCGGCCCATGCGCCCGATGGCCTCGGCGAAGTCGAGGTACACGCCACGTCCGCTCGGGCCCACGCCGTAGCCCTCGTCGCAGACCTGCTTCGCGGCGCGGGAGGCGATGTCGCGCGGCACCAGGTTGCCGAAGGCCGGGTAGCGCCGCTCGAGGTAGTAGTCGCGCTCGTCCTCGGGGATCTGCCGCGGGTCGCGGTCGTCGCCCTTCTTCTTCGGCACCCAGATGCGCCCGTCGTTGCGCAGCGACTCGCTCATCAGGGTGAGCTTGGACTGGTAGTCGCCGGAGACCGGGATGCAGGTGGGGTGGATCTGCGTGTAGCAGGGGTTGCCGAAGAAGGCGCCCTTGCGGTGCGCCCGCCACGTGGCCGTGACGTTCGAGCCCATGGCGTTGGTGGAGAGGTAGAAGACGTTGCCGTACCCGCCGGTGGCGAGCACGACGACGTCGGCCAGGTGGGTCTCGACCTGACCGGTGACCATGTCCCGGACCACGATGCCGCGGGCCCGCCCGTCCACGACGATCAGCTCGAGCATCTCGTGGCGCCGGAAGGTCTGCACCGTCCCAGCCGCGACCTGCCGCTCGAGCGCCTGGTAGGCACCGATCAGGAGCTGCTGGCCCGTCTGGCCGCGGGCGTAGAACGTGCGGGACACCTGCACGCCGCCGAAGGAGCGGTTGTCCAGCAGGCCGCCGTACTCGCGGGCGAACGGCACGCCCTGGGCCACGGCCTGGTCGATGATGTTCGCGCTGACCTCGGCCAGGCGGTACACGTTCGACTCGCGGGCGCGGTAGTCGCCGCCCTTGACGGTGTCGTAGAAGAGCCGGAAGACCGAGTCGTTGTCGTTCTTGTAGTTCTTCGCCGCGTTGATGCCGCCCTGCGCCGCGATCGAGTGGGCCCGGCGCGGGGAGTCCTGGTAGAAGAACGCCGAGACGTTGTACCCCGCCTCCCCCAGCGTCGCGGCGGCGGAGGAGCCGGCCAGGCCGGTGCCGACGACGATCACGTGCATCTTGCGCCGGTTCGCCGGGTTGACCAGACGGGCGTTGAACTTGCGCTCCTCCCACCGGTCCCGCAGCGGCACCTTCGGCGCCTTGGTGTCGGCGATGGGGCTGCCCTCGCGGTACAGGCCGTTGATCAGCTCGCCGGGCAGGGTCTCGACAGTCGACGTCATGGTTCAGATCCTCAGTTCAGGAAGCCGAGCAGGATGGCCGTGGGCGGGGCCATGAACCCCACGAGGAGCGCGGCCGCCACCACGTACGCGACGAGGTTGATGCCGCGCTGGCGGCGCCGGTCGCTCACGCCGAAGGTCTGCAGGGCGCTCCACACGCCGTGGCGCACGTGCATGGTCAGCATCACGACGGCGACGAGGTAGACCAGGTAGACGTACCAGTACTCGGGCTGGAACGCCGCGACGAGGCGCTGGTAGGGGCTGTCGAACGTGCCGCCGACGTTGATCGTCAGGGTCGTGAACTGCAGCAGGTGGAAGACGATGAACGCCAGCAGGATCAGCCCGCCCCAGCGCACGGTGCGCGAGGAGTAGGACTGCACCTGGCGCTTGTGCATCACGTAGCGGTCCGGGCGGGCGTTGCGCGCGCGCCACCACAGCGCCACCGCGGCGTAGACGTGCACCACCAGCGCGGCCAGCAGCACCACGCGCTGGATCCACAGGAAGCCGGAGTGCGGCAGGTAGGGGTACAGCAGGTCGCGCAGGCTGTGGGCGTAACCGTCGAAGGCCTCCTGGCCGGAGAAGGCCTTGAGGTTGCCGTACATGTGCAGGAGGACGAAGAGGACGAAGAGCACCCCGGACACCGCCATCGCGACCTTGAGGGCGACGGTGGTGTTGCGTGCGCGGCGCGGCTTCGTCGGCGCAGTGGTCGTGGCCATGGTCCTGCATCGTAGCGAGTTCCGCGTCACAGCACCGCCACCGTCCGTTCGGTCTTCGTAACGATGTTCGCATAGTGGCCAGCCTCGCCCGCGACGACGGTGTGCGGTTTGCGGACCTGGACCGTCTTGACCCGCACGGCCTGTGACGAGCGCCACACCACGGCGTCGCCCGGTCGAGGGCATCGCGGCGTGGCGCGCCGCCGGGGGCGCGTACGCCCACGGGCTTCCGGCGTTCGCCGTGGCGTCAGGCGTTCGCTGAGGGACCGTCCGAACCGGCGGCGGCACCGCCTCCGCACCACTCGCCCGCGGTCGCGTTCGCGCAGCGGGCGCGGCGGGGGACGAGGAGGCGCCGGCAGGGCGGGTCAGCCGGTGGCCACCGGGCGGGCCGGGTCGGCCGACCACTGCGACCACGACCCGGGATAGAGGGCCGCGGCCACGCCGAGGCTGGCCAGCGCCGCCACCTCGTGGGCGGCCGTGACGCCGGACCCGCAGTACACGGCCACGGGCGCGTCGCCGTCGGCGCCCAGCGCGGCGAACCGTGCGCGCAGCTCGGCCGCGGGCAGGAACCGCCCCGCCGGGGTGAGGTTTTCTGTCGTGGGAGCGCTGCGGGCGCCGGGGACGTGCCCCGCGCGCGGGTCGACCGGCTCGACGTCGCCGCGGTACCGCTCGCCGGCGCGCGCGTCCAGCAGCACCCCGTGCCGCGGCCACGCGGCGGCGCCGTCGGCGTCGGTCGTCGGCATGCCGGGCCCGGCCCGTCCGGCCGCCAGCGGCAGCACGACGTCGCCCGGCTCCGGGCGGACCTCCCCGGTCTCCACGGGCAGGCCGGCCTCGCGCCAGGCCGCCAGCCCGCCGTCGAGCAGGCGCACGTTCAGGCCCGCCCAGCGCAGCAGCCACCACGCGCGGGCCGCGGAGGTGCCGCCCACGTCGTCGTAGGCGACGACGGCGCGCCCGTCCCGCAGGCCCCACCGCCGGGCGGCGGCCTGCAGCCGGCCCGGCTGGGGCAGCGGGTGCCGGCCGGCCGCCGGCGAGGGGGCCGCCGCCAGCTCCCGCTCGAGGTCGACGAACACCGCGCCCGGCAGGTGCCCGGCGCGGTAGGCCGGGCGCCCGTCCGGCGCCGCGAGCGACCAGCGCACGTCGAGCACCAGGGGCGGCAGCTCGCCCGCGAGCTCGCGGGCGAGCTCCGGCGGCTCCACCAGCACGTCCCCGCGGGGGCTCACGGCGCGGCCTCGCTGCCGACCGGCCCGGCGCCGCGGAGCACCTTGCGCATGACGATCGCGTCCTCGCGCTCGGCGGCGTAGTAGTTCCGACGTCGGCCGATCGGCCGGAAGCCGGCGCGGGCGTACAGGCGCTGGGCGCCGTCGTCGCCGGCGCGCACCTCCAGCAGCACGCTGCGCGCGCCCCCGGCGCGGGCGGTCTCCACGAGCGCCTCGAGCATGGCGGTGGCGATGCCCCGCCGGCGGTACCGGGCGTCGACGCCCACGGTCATCACCTGGGCCTCCTCGCCCGCGGCGAGGCCGGCGTACCCCACCAGCAGCTCGCCGCCGTCCGGGGCGTCGAGGACGGCCGCGAGGTAGGTGCGGCCCGGCGTCGCCAGCTCCTCCAGGTACACGCCGCGGCTCCACGCGCCCGCGCCGAACAGCTGCGGCTCGAGCTCTAGCACCCGGCCGAGGTCCTCGCGGGCCAGGGGCCGCAGCCGCACCCCGACGGCGCCGTCCATCAGGAGGCGCGCTTGGGCGCCGCGGCGAGGTGGACGTCGGGGCGGCGCAGGTACCGCGGCTCGGTGCCGAGCTCGACGTCCTCCCCCGCGGCGCGCCGGGCCAGCCGGTCGCGCACGACCCGGGCGAGCACGGCCGGGTCCAGCCGGTCCGGCAGCCCGGGCGTCGGCGGCAGCTCCGCGGGGTACAGGGCCGCGCCGGAGCCGACGACCGCCGCCTCCGGCCGCGCCACGTCGGCCGCGCGGCCGACCTGCGGGCCGTCGAGCCGCTCGACGTCGTCGCGGCCGCGGGCCCGGTAGCGGGCCCAGTAGACCTCCTTGCGGCGGGCGTCCGTGGCGACCAGCACCTCCTCCGCGCCGGCGTCGAGCGCCTGGCGGGCCAGCACGTCGAGGGAGCACGCCCCGAGCACGTCCACGCCGGCGGCGCGGCCGAGGGCCCGGGCGGTGACCAGGCCCACCCGCAGGCCGGTGAAGGGCGCCGGGCCGGTGCCTACGGCGACGGCGTCGACGCCCGCCATGCCGTCCGCGCCGAGGACCTCCCGCATCAGGGGGGTCAGCACCTCCGCGTGGCGCCTCGGGTCGTCGCTGCGCGCCGCGCCGAGGACCGCGGTGGGCCCGGGGCCCGGGACGTCCACGAGGGCGACGGCGGTACCGCCGGAGGTGTCGATGCACAAGATCCGCACCAGCCCAGGGTAGTGCGCGCCGGCCGGGCGCCGGGGTCAGTGCCTGTCGTCGGGGGAGGGCCGGCGGGGCGACCGCCGCCCGCCGGCGCCCGACCGGCGCGCCCGCTCCCGGCCCGGCTCCTCCGGGCGGCGCAGCCACACCTGGATGCCGGCCCACACGAGCAGCGCCGCGGCCCCGGCGGCGACCCAGGCCACGGCCCTGGCCGCGTCTCCCGCGTCCTGCGGCTGGGGCGCCGCCGAGCCCGGCTCGTCGGCGTCGCCCGTGGCGTGGCGCTCCTCGACGAAGCGCTGGTACACCTCCACCGGCACGGCCCCGGCGAGGGAGTCCCGGGCGGCGGCGTCGAGCGGGCTGACCTCGCCCTCCTCCACGGTGAACCAGGCGTCCAGCGGCACGTCGTGGACGACGTGCGTGGCGAGGGGGAGCGACTGCAGCTCCTCCGCGAGGTCGGTGTCGCCGCTGACGTCCGCGACGTCGACGGCGCCGTCCTCCCGCGCGGCGACCAGGGCGCCCACGGCGGAGCCGTCGAGCAGCAGCGGCGCGATCCAGTGGTCCGTCTCCCGGGTGGGCGGGGTCACGTCGGTGCCCTGGACGAGCCCCTCGGACCAGGTCATCACCGTGCGGACGACGCCGGGGCGCAGCTCCCCGCGCTCGGCCACGGTGACGTCCAGCTCCCCCACGCCGCGGGCGGCGACGGCGTCGCCCGCCTGGCTCGTGAACCACTCCGCGACGTCCGCCGGGACCCCGGGGCCGGTCTGCACCGGCCCGGCCGGCGCCGCGTCCTCGGCCGTCCGCCCCGACGTCGCGGCGCGCGAGGTCGGCGTGGCCCCCGCGGGCAGGGCGGGCCCGAGCAGGGCCCCGGCCAGCACGGCCAGCCCCGCCAGGGCCGCCGCCGGGCGGGCCGTCACGGGCGCAGGGCGGCGGCCAGGTCGACGCCGTCCCAGCGCGGGCCGACGGGGCGCACCACGATCTCGCGGGGGCTCTCCTCGGCGAGCTCCTCGGCGCCCGCGGCGTCGTCGCCGCCGCGCGGGCGTCGCACCTCCACCTCGAGCCGGTCCTCGGCCAGCGCCTCGACCTTGCCCTCGCCCCACTCCACGACCGTCACGGAGTCCTCCAGGGAGGTGTCCAGGTCGAGGGCGTCGACCTCCTCGAGGGACCCGAGGCGGTAGGCGTCCACGTGCACCAGGTCCGGCCCCGCACCGAGCGCCGGGTGCACGCGGGCGATGATGAAGGTCGGGGACGCCACGTGGCCCCGCACGCCCAGCCCGGAGCCGATGCCCTGCGTGAGGGTGGTCTTGCCGGCGCCGAGCGCCCCGCTGAGCAGCACGAGGTCGCCGGCCCGGAGCACGCCCGCCAGCCGGGCGCCGAGCTCGCGCGTTGCCTCCGCGTCCGCCGCCTGCACGGTCACGTTCGTCATGCGTCCTCGCTCCCCGTCCCCCCGGCGTAGACCCGGGGCACCCGGCAGCCCAGCCGGGTGACGATCTCGTAGTTGATGGTGCCCACGACGCCGGCCCAGTCGTCCGCGGTGGGGCCGCCGCCGGCGCCGTCCCCGAAGAGCACGGCGGTGTCACCCACCGCCACGTCGGCGCCCTCGGGACCGAGGTCCACGACCACCTGGTCCATGCACACCCGGCCGGCCACGTGGTAGCGGCGGCCGGCCACCATCACGGGGCCGGCGTCGGAGGCCGCGCGCGGGATGCCGTCGCCGTAGCCCAGCGGCACCACGCCCAGGTGGGTGTCGGCGGTGGTGACGGCGGTGTGCCCGTAGGACAGCGGCGTGCCCGCCGGCGCGGGCTTCACGACCGTCAGCCGGGCCTCCAGGCGCATGGCCGGCCGCAGGCCCAGGGTCCGGGAGGACGCCACGGCCGGCGCGGGGGTCAGGCCGTAGACGGCGATGCCGGGGCGGACCAGGTCGAAGTGGGTCGCCGGGTGCAGCAGCGTCCCCGAGGACGCCGCCAGGTGCCGCACCTCCGGTCGCGCGCCGGCCCGCTCGGCCTGGGCGACGGCGGCGGTGAAGACCTCGACCTGCCGGGCCGTCGCGGGATTCTCGGGCTCGTCGGCGCACGCCAGGTGCGACCAGACGCCCACCACCCGCACCGCGCCCTCGGCCTGCGCGGCGAGCGCGGCGTCCACCAGGTCCCCGAAGGCCTCGGGGCGGGCGCCGCCGCGCCCCATGCCGGTGTCGACCTTCAGGTGCACGCGGGCCGTGCGGCCGGTGGCGCGGGCGGCCGCGGCGATCTCCGCCACCGCCCACGGCGCCGAGGCGGACAGGTCGAGGTCCGCCGCCAGGGCGCGCTCCAGCGGCGCCCCCGGGGCGAAGATCCAGGTGAGGATCCGCGGCCGGGCCGCCCCCGCGGGCGCGCCCGCGTCCAGCCCGGCCCGCAGCTCCAGCGCCTCGGCCAGCTGGGCGGCGCCGAGCCACGTCGCGCCGGCGGCCAGCGCGGCGCGGGCCACCGGCAGCAGGCCGTGGCCGTACGCGTCGGCCTTCACCACGGCCATGAGCTCGGCGCCGGGTGCGGCGGCGCGCAGCACCCCCACGTTGTGGCCGATGGCGCCGAGGTCCACGACGGCGCGCGCGGGGTGCGCGGCGGACCAGCCGGGCGAGGGCGCGGCGGACCGGGCGGGGACGGGCAGGCTCACGCCCCACAGTGTCGCACCAGCGGGCCGCCGGGCCGGGCAGCGCCGCCGGGGGCCGCGTCAGAGGACCGAGCGCACCGCCGCGGGCAGCGCCTCCGCGACGTCGAGCGCGGTGATGGGCGCGCCGGGCTCCCCCGCGCCGGGCTGGCCCGCCGCGAGACGGGCGGCGCGGCCGTGGACGAGCGCGGCCGCGGCGGCCAGGCACGCGGGCAGCCCCGCCCACTCGCCGATCTCGTCCGCGGCCAGCGCGTCGCCGTAGCCGGCCAGCAGCGCGCCGAGGACGCCGGCGAGGACGTCGCCCGCCCCGGCGGTCGCCAGCCAGGGTGTGGCGTCCGCCTGGGCGTAGAGCGGCCCGTCGGGGGCCGCGACCACGGTGGTGGCGCCCTTGAGCAGCACGGTGGCGCCGGTGATCTCGGCAGCCAGCCGGACGTGCCGCGCCGGCGCCGCCTCCACCGCGGCGCGGGTCGTCTCCTCGCCGCGGGCGCTCAGCAGCGCCGCCAGCTCGCCCGCGTGCGGGGTCAGGACGACGGTGGCGGGCAGGTCGGGGTAGGTGTCGTCGTGCAGCAGGGTCAGGGCGCCGGCGTCGAGCACCGTGGGCGTGCCGGCGCGCAGCCCGGCCGCCAGGTGGTCCTCCATCTCCCGGGCCCGGGCGACGTCCCCCGGGTCGATGCCCGGGCCGATCACGCGGGCCTGCACCCGGCCGGGGGCTGTGACGGCCTCCGGGTGCCGGGCGTGCACCAGCGCGGTCGGCACCTCGGGGCCGTGGTAGCGCACCATGCCCAGGCCGGTGCGCAGCGCGCCGGCGACGGCGAGCACGGCCGCACCGGGGTAGACCTGCGAGCCCGCCACGACGCCGAGCACCCCGCGGGTGTACTTGTGCTCCCCGACGGCGGGCACCGGCCACACGTCCGCGACGTCGGTGCCCTGCAGGCGGCACACCGCGGGCGCGGCCCCCGCCGCCAGGGGGCCGTCCAGGCCCAGGTCGACCACCTCGACCCGTCCGGCCAGGGCCGACGCCGGCGGCAGCAGCAGGCCCGGCTTGGCGGTGCCCATGGTGACCGTCACGTCGGCGGGCAGCACCGGCCCCGGCACCGCGCCGTCGTCGACGCCGATCCCGCTGGGCACGTCGACGGCGACCACCACCGGCTCGTCGGGCGACGCCGCCCGCTCGGTGGCCAGGGCGGCCGCCACGCCGTCCAGCGGCGCGCGCAGCGGGCCGCGGGCGCCGATGCCGGTCAGGGCGTCGACCCACACCCCCGCGCGGCGCGCGAGGGCGACCACGGCGGCGGCGACGTCGGGGTGGTCGAGCACCTCGTGCAGGCGCACGCCGGCCGCCCGCGCCGCCGCCAGGCCCGCCGGGTGCGGGGCGGCGCCGAGCAGGGCCGCGTGCACCTGGCAGCCGCGCCGCGCCAGCCGGGCCCCGGCGAGCAGGGCGTCGCCGCCGTTGTTGCCGCCGCCCACGAGCAGCAGCACGGTCGAGCCGGGGACCCGGTTGCCGCGGCCGCGCAGCTCGGCGGTCACGCGGGTGGCGAGCGCGAAGGCGGCGCGGTCCATGAGCGGCTCCCCGGCGGCGAGCAGCGGCTCCTCGGCCTCCCGGACGGCGGCGGCGGTGTGGGCGCGGATCATGGGCCCATCCTGCCGCGCGACGCCCCGGGGCGGGACAGGGCTCCGCCCAAGAATCCGCTTGGGCCCCGGATGCCGGCGAAACGGGGACTCAGCGCATTGTCGACCGAAGCCGGCGACCGCGCGTCTCCCGCACCGGCGGCCTCGCTCAGCCCTCCGCGACCACCATCGCCGAGGCGATCCCGGCATCGTGCGAGATGGACAGGTGCCAGCGGGTGATGCCCAGCTCGGCGGCACGGGCCGCGACGGTCCCGCGGATCTCCACCAGCGGCGCCGCGCCGGAGACGCGGTGGACGGTGCAGTCGTGCCAGCGCATGCCCGCCGGGGCGCCCAGCGCCTTGGCGATCGCCTCCTTGGCCGCGAACCGCGCCGCCAGGGAGGCGTCGGGCAGGTGCCGCTCCTCGGGGGTGAAGATCCTCTCCCGCAGGCGCGGCACGCGGTCGAGCTCGGCGACGAACCGGGCGACGTCGCACACGTCGATCCCGACCGCGACGATCACCGCTGGGCCCGCGCGCTCACTCGACGGTGACGGACTTGGCCAGGTTCCGCGGCTGGTCCACGTCGAGCCCCTTGGCGGTGGCCAGCTCGCAGGCGAAGATCTGCAGCGGGACCACGGTCACGAGCGGCATCATCAGGGTCGGCGTCCGGGGCACCCGGAAGACGACGTCGGCGAACTCGTTCACCGCGTCGTCCCCCTCCTCCGCGATGACCAGCGTGCGGGCGCCGCGGGCGCGCACCTCCTGGATGTTGGAGACGACCTTGGCGTGCAGGGTGGGCCGGCGCGGGGTCGGCACCACGATGAAGACCGGCTGGCCCTCCTCGATCAGCGCGATCGGGCCGTGCTTGAGCTCGCCGGCGGCGAAGCCCTCCGCGTGGATGTACGCCAGCTCCTTGAGCTTCAGGGCGCCCTCCAGCGCCACCGGGTAGCCGACGTGCCGGCCCAGGAACAGCACCGAGCTGACGTCCTTCATCGCCCGGGCGACGTCGCGCACCTCCTGCTGGCGGTCGAGGATCTCCTGGATCTTCGCGGGCAGCTTGCCGAGCTCCTCCAGGTAGCCGGCGACCTCGTCGACGTACTTGTTGCCCCGCAGCTCCGAGAGGTACAGGCCCAGCAGGTACGTCGCGGTGATCTGCGCGAGGAACGCCTTGGTCGAGGCCACGGCCACCTCGGGCCCGGCGTGGGTGTAGAGCACCGCGTCGGACTCGCGGGCGATCGTCGAGCCGTGGGTGTTGACGACGGCGAGCACCTTGGCGCCCTGCTCGCGGGCGTGGCGGATCGCCATGATGGTGTCCATCGTCTCGCCGGACTGCGAGATGGCCACGACCAGGGTCTTCTCGCTCACGACCGGGTCGCGGTAGCGGAACTCGTGGGCGAGCTCCACCTCCACCGGGATGCGGCACCAGTGCTCGATGGCGTACTTGGCCACGTGGCCGGCGTAGGCGGCGGTGCCGCAGGCGACGACGATGATCTTGTCGACGCTGCGGAGCACCGCCTCGTCGATGCGCAGCTCGTCGAGCACGAGGTGGCCCGCTGCGTCGGTGCGGCCCAGGAGCGTGTCCGCGACGGCCTTGGGCTGGTCGTGGATCTCCTTGTCCATGAAGGTCGGGAACCCGCCCTTGACCGCGGCGTTGGCGTCCCAGTCCACGGTGAAGCGGCGCCCCTCGGCGGGGCTGCCGTCCGCGTCGACCACGCGCACGTCGTCGGCGGTGATGCTGACCACCTGGTCCTGCCCCATCTCCAGCGCCTCGCGGGTGTGCGAGATGAAGGCGGCGACGTCGGAGCCGAGGAAGTTCTCCCCCTCGCCGAGGCCCACGACCAGCGGGGAGTTGCGGCGGGCGCCGACGACCGTGCCGGGGGCGTCGGCGTGCACGGCGAGCAGGGTGAACGCGCCCTGGAGACGGCGGGTGACCGCGAGCATGGCGCCCGTCAGGTCGGTGCTGCCGTCCATCTGGCGGGCGAGGAGGTGGGCGACGACCTCGGTGTCGGTCTCCGAGGCGAAGGCGACCCCGGCCTCCCTGAGCTCGGCCCTGAGCGCGGAGAAGTTCTCGATGATGCCGTTGTGGATGACGGCGAGCCTGCCGTCCTCGCTCAGGTGCGGGTGGGCGTTGACGTCGGTCGGGGCGCCGTGGGTGGCCCAGCGGGTGTGGCCGATGGCGGCGGAGCCGGCCGGCAGCGGGTGGGCCTCGAGCTGCTCCCGGAGGTTGCCGAGCTTGCCGGCCCGCTTGGCGCTGGCGAGGCCGTCCGGGGTGACGACGGCGACGCCGGCGGAGTCGTACCCGCGGTACTCCAGGCGGGCGAGCCCCTCCATGGCGACGTCCAGGGGGCGGTTGCTCGGCGCTGCGGGGCCTACGTACCCGACGATTCCACACATGCGGGCCAGGATAACCGCCCGCCGCGTCCCCTGGCCGGGGGCGGTGGCCGGGCCGCGGCGGGGCGTCGTCGCGGCCCGGCGCGCACGTGCGACACACTGGTGCCGTGCCAGCCGTCCCGCGTGCCATGACAGCCGCAGCCTCCCCGTTCGTGGAGTTCGACCGCGAGTCCTGGAGCCGGCTGGCCGCCTCGACCCCCCTGCCGCTGACGGACGCGGACGTGGTGAACCTCCGCGGGCTGGGCGACCCGCTGGACCTGGCAGAGGTGGACGTCGTCTACCGGCCGCTGTCCGGCCTGCTCCAGCTCTACGCCGCCGCCACCCGGGCGCTGCACCAGGCGACCTCGACGTTCCTGGGCGAGCGCGCCACCCGGACGCCGTACGTCATCGGGGTCGCCGGCTCCGTGGCGGTCGGCAAGTCCTCCACGGCCCGCCTGCTGCGCGAGCTGCTGCGCCGCTGGCCGCAGACGCCGAAGGTGGAGCTCATCACGACCGACGGGTTCCTCTACCCCAACGCCGAGCTGCGGCGCCGGGGCCTGCTCGAGCGCAAGGGCTTCCCGGAGTCCTACGACCGGCGGGCGCTGCTCCGCTTCGTCGCGGAGGTCAAGGCGGGGGCCGCGGAGGTCGCGGCGCCGCTGTACGACCACGTCACCTACGACATCGTCCCCGGCGCCCACCAGGTGGTGCACCATCCCGACGTGCTCATCGTCGAGGGGCTCAACGTGCTGCAGCCCGCGCGGGCGACGGCGAACGGCACCTCCTCGCTCGCGGTGAGCGACTTCTTCGACTTCTCGATCTACGTCGACGCGCGGACCTCGGACGTCAAGCGCTGGTACGTCGACCGGTTCCTCAGGCTGCGGCGCACGGCGTTCTCGGACCCGAGCTCGTACTTCCACAAGTACGCCGGGCTCGACGACGACGCCGCCGTGGCCCGCGCGGAGTCGATCTGGGACGCGATCAACGCCCCGAACCTCGTGCAGAACATCCTGCCGACGCGCGGGCGCGCCACGCTGGTGCTGACGAAGTCGGCGGACCACAGCATGCACCGGATGCGGCTGCGCAAGCTCTGACCCGGCCGGGCCGCGGCCCGTCCGGCGTCGGAGGGATCAGGCGCCGCGGGCCGCCTCCCCGCCCTCGTCACGCAGCTTCCAGCTCTCCTCCGGACGTGCCGGGGCCGCCTCCGGCGTCGCGCCCGGGGCGCCGGAGTCCTCGAGCATCTCCTCAGGGTCGGGCAGGGAGGGGAACCAGCGGCGCTGGACCACGCCGAGGGCCCGGTCGACGACCATGCCGAGCCCGACGCCGCCGGCCACCCCCACGACGATCCCGACGAGCGGGTGCTCGTGCAGGAACACCCCGGCGCTCAGCCCCATCGCCGTGGAGTACCCGCCCCACACGACGGCCGCGATGGCCGCGATGATCACGAAGCGCCGCCTCGGGAAGCCGACCGCCCCGGCGGCCATGTTCACCGCGACCCGGCCGATGGGCACGAACCGCGCCGAGAGGATGAACACGGTGCCGCGCCGGGCGAGCGCCCGCTTGGCCCGCGCCAGCGAGGAGCGCCCACGGGGCGAGGAGAACACCCGCAGGCTGTCGATCGGCACCTTCGTGCCGATGGTGTACGCGATGAGGTCACCGCAGAACGCGCCCACCGCGGCCGCCAGGACCAGCAGCCAGAGGCTGGGCCCGTCCCCCGCGACCGTGAGGACGGCGATGGCGATGACCACCGACTCGCTCGGCACCGGCGGGAAGAAGCCGTCGATCGTGGCCAGCAGGACCACCGCGAGGAGGATCCACGGCGAGCCCGCGAGACCCAGGACGAGCTCCTCGACGGCGTGCAAGTCCACTGGCTGTCACTCCCTGGGGCCGGCGCCGGCGGCGCGAGCGCCTCGTGGCGCGTGCCCCCAACGGTACGTCACGGCCCCCGGCCGGACGGCATCGGGTCTTCCCCTGAGATACCCCCGGGCCACCCCGGGCGGCGCCCCGGGGGTGCGTCAGGCGCCGAGGCGCTCCTGCACGACGACGGCGAGGCGGTTGGCCGCCGAGGTGGCCTCCTCCTGCGTGCCGGCCTCGACCATGACCCGGACCAGGGGCTCCGTGCCCGAGGGGCGCAGCAGCACCCGGCCGGTCTCCCCCAGCTCCGCCTCGACGGCGGCCACGGCCTCGGCCAGGGCCTCGTCGGTGCCGGCACGGGCCTTGTCCACGCCCTTGACGTTGACCAGCACCTGCGGCAGCCGGGTGACGACGGAGGCCAGGTCCGCGAGGGTGCGGCCGGTGGCGACGACCCGCGCCGCCAGCAGCAGGGAGGTGAGGATCCCGTCGCCGGTGGTGGCGTGGTGGGAGTTGATGATGTGCCCGGACTGCTCCCCGCCCAGGGTGAACCCGCCCGCGCGCATGGCCTCCAGGACGTAGCGGTCCCCCACGCCGGTCTGGACCGTCGCGATGCCGGCCTCCTTCATGGCCAGCAGCAGCCCGAGGTTGCTCATGACCGTGACCACGAGGGTGTCCTGGGCGAGGGTGCCGGCCTCCTTCATGGCGGTGGCCAGCAGGCCCATGATCTGGTCGCCGTCGACGAGCGCGCCGGTGTGGTCCACCGCCAGGCACCGGTCGGCGTCGCCGTCGTAGGCCACGCCGAACGCCGCCTGGGAGGCGACGGTGACCGCCTGGAGCTGCTCGGGGTGGGTGGAGCCGCAGTCCTTGTTGATGTTGCGCCCGTCCGGGGAGGCGTTCAGGACGACGACGTCCGCGCCGGCCTCCCGCAGCGCCAGCGGGGCGATGTCGCTGGCGGCGCCGTTGGCGCAGTCCACCGCGATGCGGATGCCCCGCAGGTGGCCGCCGGCCGCGGCGACGAGGTGGTCGATGTAGTTGCGGTCGGCCAGGGCCGACCCGGTCTCGATGCGGCCGACGTCGGCGCCGACCGGGCGCTCCCACTCGCCGGACAGGTGCGCCTCGATCTCGTCCTCGACGGCGTCGTCGAGCTTGAACCCGCCGCGGGCGAAGAACTTGATGCCGTTGTCCGCCATCGGGTTGTGCGAGGCGGAGATGACGACGCCGAGGTCCACGTCGGTGCTCGCGGTGAGGTGCGCGACGCCGGGCGTGGGCAGCACGCCGACCTGGGTCACGTCCACCCCGGCGCTGGCGAGACCGGCCGCGACGGCGGAGGAGAGGAACTCCCCGGAGATGCGGGTGTCGCGGCCGATCACGGCCCGCGGCCGCCGGCCCGCGAAGTCACCCTTGGCGGCGAGCACGCGCGCCGCCGCGGCGCCCAGCTCCAGCGCCAGCTCGGCCGTCACGTCGCGGTTCGCGAGCCCGCGCACACCGTCGGTCCCGAAGAGTCGTGCCATGTCCTACCTCCGATTTCGTCCGGCGCGCGGCCCGTGGCCGTCCCGCGCCTGGGCCCCGCAGCGCGGGGCCCTTTGGCCGCCTGCGCCGGTGCAGGGGCGCCGTGAGCTGCCCGCCTCGCGGGCACTGACCGGGGTCCATGGTGCCACCTCCGGCGCCCGGCCCTGGCGCGGACGGCCGGCCCCGGACGCACCACGGCCCCGCGCACGCTGCTGCGTGGCGGGGCCGCGGGGGCGCCGGTCAGCGCTTGGAGTACTGCGGCGCCTTGCGGGCCTTCTTGAGGCCGGCCTTCTTGCGCTCGATGGCGCGGGCGTCGCGGGTGAGGAACCCGGCCTTCTTCAGGGCCGGACGGTTCGAGTCGCGGTCGATCTCGTTCAGCGCGCGGGCGATGCCGAGGCGCAGCGCGCCCGCCTGCCCGGAGATGCCGCCGCCGTGGATGCGGGCGACGACGTCGAAGCGGCCCTCGATGTCGAGGAGCGTGAACGGGGAGCGGACGAGCTGCTGGTGCAGCTTGTTCGGGAAGTAGTCCTCGAGCGTGCGCCCGTTGATCTTCCACTCGCCGGTGCCCGGCACGAGGCGCACGCGGGCGACGGCCTCCTTGCGGCGGCCCAGGGCGTTGCCGGGAGCGGTCAGGGACTCGCCCAGCCCGCCGGCGGGAGCGGCGCTCTCGGTGGTGTAGCTGCTGGGGACGTTCTCGTCGTCCAGCTCGATGTCCGAAGTGGTGTCAGCCACAGTTCTCCTTCAGTCCTTGTGCGGGTGCCTGCAGCGCCGGGGCTACTGGGCGACCTGGGTGATCTCGAAGGTCTGCGGCTTCTGCGCGCTGTGCGGGTGGTCCGCACCGGCGTAGACCTTCAGCTTGCTGAGCTGGGCGCGGCCCAGGGAGTTCTTGGGGAGCATGCCGCGGACGGCCTTCTCCACGGCCCGCTCCGGCCGCTTGGCCAGGAGCTCGGCGTAGGTGGTGGCCTTCAGCCCGCCCGGGTAGCCGGAGTGGCGGTACGCGAGCTTCTGCTCGCGCTTGCTCCCGGTCAAGGCGACCTTGTCAGCGTTGATGACGATGACGAAGTCGCCGTTGTCCACGTGCGGGGCGAAGGTCGGCTTGTGCTTCCCACGGAGCAGGGCGGCGACCTGGGTCGCCAGTCGGCCGAGGACGACGTCGGTAGCGTCGATGACGTACCAGTTCTTCGTGACGTCGCCGGGCTTCGGTGTGTACGTGCGCACGGGCGTAGCCTTCGTTTCTTCAGCGTCGGGTGCAGCTATGGCGGCGCTGGACCCAATTGGTCGGTGTGGTACTCGCTGCGCGCATCCGCGCGGCCAGCCGGCGAGTGGGAGGCACCGGGAGCGCATGGGGATGCACAACGACAGCCCAGGCTACTGCCTCCGGAGCGGCACGGTCAAAAGATCCGGCGCACGACCTCGCGTGAGACCTGCCACGTCCGTGGCGTCAGCCGCCGCCCACGCCGTCGTCCTCCCGAGCCCTCGCCGCGGGTCCGCGCCGCCTGCGGCGGGCCGGGGCTCCCGGTGCGGGCCGGCCGGGCCGGTGGCACGCTGGCGGCATGAGCACCGAAGGCAACACCGAGATCCCCAGCACCGAGGGTTCCCCCGCCGGCGACCAGTTCCTTGCCGACGAGTCCTGGCAGCCCGGCGAGGAGGACATGCTCCTCGACAACCCCACCGACGACGTGCTCGACGAGGGCCTCACCGCCCCCGACGAGGACCCGCTCGTGGGCGAGCACCTGACCCACGCCGAGATGCAGCAGGGCGACACCCTCGACGAGCGGGTGGCCCGCGAGCTGCCCGAGGCGTGGGAGGAGCAGCCGGACGCGGAGGCCTCGCCCCACGCCGGCCCGGGTCCGTCCGGCGAGCCCGCCCCGGACAACGTCGCGGAGGCCGGCGTCGGCCGCCTCGTGGCCGCGCCGGACGACGACGACGCCACCGACCAGGTCGGCGAGGAGCAGGACGTGCTGGCGGAGGACGTCGGCCGCGACGCCGCCCGCTTCCTGCCCGAGGAGTCGGCGATGCACGTCACCGAGGGCGACGACCTCGCCGTCGACGAGGGCAGCACGATCGATCCCGCCGCGCCGGAGGAGACGCCGGAGCAGGCGGACTGGGACGCCACGGAGGAGGGTGCCACGGAGGAGGCGGCCGAGGAGGACCTGCAGTAGCCACCGGCCGGCGGGCGTCGGCCCCTAGACTGCTCGCACCCACGAGGGAGGTGCCTGTGCGAGCGACGAAGCTGCGGCCGGTGGTGCAGCTGCGCGCCGACGGCTCCAGCCGTGACCGGGCCGACACGCTCGCCGGCGAGGAGCCGCTGGAGATCCGGGTGGCGGGAGCCCCGTACAGCGTCACGATGCGCACGCCCGGCGGCGACTTCGACCTCGTCGCCGGGTTCCTCGTCTCGGAGGGGGTGGTGTGGGAGCCGGCCCAGATCGCCTCGCTCGCCTACGGCGCCGGCGTGAACCCGGACGGCTCCCCCAGCTACAACGTCGTCGAGGTGCGCCTGGCGCCCGGCCGGCCGGGCCCGGACCCCTCCCTCGCGCGCCACGTGTACACCTCGAGCTCGTGCGGCATCTGCGGCACGGCGTCCATCGAGGCCGTGAGCCGGGCGTCGCGGTTCGCCGTCGCGGACGACGATCTCGAGCTCCCCCTCGCCGAGCTGCTCGCCCTGCCCGGCCGGCTGCGGGACGGCCAGCGCATCTTCGACTCCACCGGCGGAGTCCACGCCGCCGGTCTCTTCGCCGTCGCGGAGGACGGCAGCGCCGAGCTGGTGTGCCTGCGGGAGGACGTCGGCCGGCACAACGCCGTCGACAAGGTCGTCGGCTGGGCGCTGCGCGAGGGCCGCCTGCCGCTGCGGCGCACGGTCCTGCAGGTCTCCGGGCGGGCCTCGTTCGAGCTCGTGCAGAAGGCCTGGATGGCCGGCGTCCCGGCCCTGTCGGCGGTCAGCGCCCCGTCCACGCTCGCCGTGGAGCTGGCCGCGAGCGCCGGCATGACGCTGGTGGGGTTCAGCCGGGGCGACCGCGTGAACGTGTACGCCGGGGCGGAGCGCGTCCTGGCGTGATCCGGCACCCCACGCGCCGGGCCGCCGCGGCGGCGGGCCGCGGGCCGTGCCACGGTCAGTCCAGGCTGCGGCGGGCCCGGGCCTGCTGCGCCCGGGCGGCGAGCTCGTGGTCGGCCGGGTAGGCCACCTCCTCGAGCGTCAGGGCGTGGGCGGGCGCGACGCCCACCGCGGCGTCGCGCACGCCCGCGGCGAGGACCGCGCCGGGCCAGCCCGCGTCCCGGCGGCCCTCCCCCACTGCCAGCGACGCCCCGACCAGGGCGCGCACCATGAAGTGGCAGAAGGCGTCCGCCCGCACGGTCGCCACCACGAGGCCGGCGTCGGGCTCACCCGCCGGCACGCGGCGCCAGCCCAGGTGCAGCAGCGTGCGGATCGTGGTCGCGCCCTCCCGGGGCCTGCAGTAGGCCGCGAAGTCGTGCTCGCCGACCAGCCGCGCCGCGGCGTCGTCCATGGCCGCCACGTCCAGGGGGCGGCCGTGCCAGAGCACGTCGTGCCGGCGGAGCGGGTCCCAGCGGTCCCGGTGGTCGGCGATGCGGTAGGCGTACCGGCGCCAGACCGCGGAGAAGCGGGCGTCGAAGCCGCCCGGCGCCTCGGCGGCGCGGCGCACCACGACGTCGGCCGTGCCCCGCGGCGACCCCCCGCGGCCGAGGACGCCGCCCAGCCGCACCACGAGGGCGTCCCCAGGGGTGCGGTCGGCGCGCCCGGGCAGCGCCGCCCACGCCTCCCGGGGGACGTCCACGTGGGCCACCTGCCCGCGCGCGTGCACGCCGGCGTCGGTCCGGCCGGCCACCGTCAGGCGGGCGGGCGCGCGCAGCACGGTCGCCAGGGCGTCCTCGAGCACGCCCTGCACGGTGCGCAGGCCCGGCTGGGTCGCCCACCCGGCGAACGCGGACCCGTCGTAGGAGAGGTCCAGCCGCACCCGCACGGCCGCGGGATCAGGTCCGGTGCTCACCGGGGCAGGCTAACGCGCGGCGGCGCCCGCGCCGGCGCCCGCGCAGCCCGGCCGGCGGCGGGAACCGTCCGGTGGGTGCCCCTTCCGGCTTCGGCGGTGGCGTGGCAGGGTGGAGGTGGCCGGGGACCGGGTCCCCGCCGCTTTCGAGTCCGTACAACGACGTCCGACACGAAGGAGGCCCCGCAGTGGGCGGCAACAAGGCAGTCAGCTACGCAGGTCCGGGCAAGGTCGAGGTCGTCGACACCGACTACCCCACGTTCGAGCTCCAGGACGGCCCGGGCGTGAACCCGGCCAACGTCGGCCGCAAGGTCGACCACGGGGTGATCCTCAAGACGGTCGCCACGAACATCTGCGGCTCCGACCAGCACATGGTCCGCGGCCGCACCACGGCCCCCGCGGGGCTGGTGCTCGGCCATGAGATCACCGGCGAGGTGGTCGAGGTCGGCCGGGACGTGGAGTACATCAAGGAGGGTGACCTCGTCTCGGTCCCGTTCAACATCTCCTGCGGCCGCTGTCGCAACTGCAAGGAGCGCAAGACGCACATCTGCCTGTACGTCAACCCCGACCGGCCCGGCTCGGCGTTCGGCTACGTCGACATGGGCGGCTGGGTCGGCGGGCAGGCGCAGTACGTGCTGGTGCCCTACGCCGACTGGAACCTGCTGAAGTTCCCGGACAGGGACCAGGCCATGGAGAAGATCATGGACCTGACCATGCTCTCGGACATCTTCCCCACCGGGTACCACGGCGCCATCACCGCCGGCGTGACGACCGGCTCCACCGTGTACATCGCCGGCGCGGGGCCGGTCGGGCTGGCGGCCGCGACGGCCGCGCAGCTGCTCGGCGCCGCCGTCGTCATCGTGGGTGACCTCAACGAGGAGCGGCTGGCCCAGGCCCGCAGCTTCGGCTGCGAGACCGTGGACGTCTCCAAGGGGGAACCGAAGGACCAGATCGAGCAGATCCTCGGCGTGCCGGAGGTCGACTGCGGCGTCGACGCCGTCGGCTTCGAGGCGCGCGGCCACGGCAAGGAGGCGCAGAAGGAGCAGCCGGCGACGGTGCTCAACTCCCTCATGGACCTCACCGCCGCGGGCGGGGCGCTGGGCATCCCCGGGCTGTACGTCACCGGTGACCCGGGCGCCCAGGACGAGGCCGCGCAGCACGGCGACCTCGTGATCCGGCTCGGCCTGGGCTGGTCGAGGGCGTTGGCCTTCACCACCGGCCAGTGCCCGGTGATGAAGTACCACCGGGGGCTGATGATGGCGATCCTGCACGACAAGGTGCAGATCGCGAAGAACGTCAACGCCGCCGCGATCCCGCTCGAGGAGGCGCCGCAGGGCTACGCCGATTTCGACAAGGGCGCCGCCAAGAAGTACGTCCTCAACCCGAACGACATGATCAAGGTCGCCTGAGGACCGCTGGACGGGGTCCGGCGCCGGCGGCGCCGGGCCCCGTCCGCGCGTCCGGTGCCCTGGCGGCCCGCCCCTGCCGCCCGCCGGCCCGCCGGCGACGACGAACCAGCGGTTCCCACCGGGCGCCCCCTGTCCCGCCGCGGAGAGGGGCGCTGAGCCGTGGTCGCTCCTTCCCCGCGGGCCAGGGGCGGCCCGTCTACCGGTGACGGACGCGCTCTCCCCGGTCGACCCGCTCCCGCTGCGGGACGACCGTGTACTTGGGGTCCTTGGCCGAGGCGATGCCCGCCTTGACGATCCCGAAGCGGGTGCAGGCCGAGCCGGCGAGCAGCGCCGCGCCCGACAGCGCCGCCGCGACGCGGCTGCGGCCGGCGAGCAGGCTGCCGGCCGCTCCCGCGGCGGTGAGGTAGCGCGCCGCGCGCATGAGCCGCCCGGGGCTGCCCGTGTGCAGCGGCTCGGCGGCGAGGCCCATCGACCGTTCCATCTGCCACTCGGCCGCGATCTCGCTCAGCGCGGCGCCGAGCGCCACCCGCCGCGCCGGCCCCGTCTGCGCCACCGGCACCGCGACCATGGCCGCGCCGCTCGCCGCCGCGAGCGCCGAGGCGCAGAACACGAACGGCAGCTCGCGGTAGGCCTCGTGCCAGGACGGGGTGGCGGTGTCGGCCAGCAGGACGGCGGTGTACGCGGCCACCGGCGGGGCGAGGGCCGCCGCCGCCACCCCGGCGGGCCGGCCCACCGCACGGGCCAGGCGCAGCGGCCCCCGGGTGGTGCCCGGGCGCAGGACGTCCACGAGCTCGGAGGCGGCGGCCAGCCCCATGGGCGGGGAGTAGGCGGCGAGGATCCAGGTCCCCACGGACATGGGCGAGGTGAGCTTCACCGTCCGCATCATGTTGAGGAAGCGCTCGGGCCGGCCCAGGTCGTGCACCAGCGCCACCATGGAGAACCCGAGCGCTCCCATGGCCGTGAGCCGGCCGGCGCGGCGCAGCGCCGGCCGGCCGGTCAGGTCCCCGCCGGCGGCGAGGATCGAGGACCCGGCGGCGAGGCCGCCCGCGAACATGTACGCCGGGATGTCGTTCTCCCACGGCGCCGGCTTGACGACCTGCCTGCCGTAGTAGGACGTGAAGGTGGCCTCGGGGACCATGGACTGCTCGCCGTCGCCGCGGCGCTCACCGCGACGCCTGCGGCGCCGCTCCGGCTCCCGGCCCTGCCCCGCCGCGTCCTGCGGGCCCTGCCCCGCGGGGATCTCCGACTGCCCGGCGGCGCCCGTGCCGCTCATCGGCGCGCGCCCAGGAACGCGAGCGCCGCCCCGGCCAGCATGGCGGCGGCGGCGGCGGTGCCGCGGCGGAACATCTTCGGCAGGTCCCGGGTCGTGACGACCGGGTCGGGCGGGAAGCCGTAGACCTCGGGCTCGTCGAGCAGGAGGAAGAACGCGCCGGTGCCGCCGACGCCGTCCTCGGGGTCGTTGCCGTACAGCCGCGCCTCGGCCACCCCGGCCTCGTGCAGGTGCTCCACACGGGCGGCGGCCCGCTCCCTCAGCTCGTCGAGGTCGCCGAACTGGATGGAGTCGGTGGGGCACGCCTTGGCGCACGCTGGCTCGAGCCCGGCACCCAGCCGGTCGTAGCACAGCGTGCACTTCTGGGCGATGCCGACGTTCTTCGCGCCCTCGGGCCCGTGGCGCCGGTCGATGACGCCGTAGGGGCAGGCCGCCACGCAGTAGCCGCAGCCGTTGCAGACGTCGTCCTGGACCACGACCGTGCCGAACTCGGTGCGGAACAGCGCACCGGTGGGGCACACGTCCAGGCACGCCGCGTGGGTGCAGTGCTTGCACACGTCGGAGGACATCAGCCAGCGGAAGTCCGGCTTGGCGGCCTCCTCGACGGGCGGCGGCCCCACCGTCGGCATGCCCAGGTCCACGGCCGGGCGGGCGGGGGCCGGCGGCCCCGTCTTCTCGATGAAGGCCACGTGCCGCCACTGGTTCGCGTTGAGCGAGCCGGCGTTGTCGTAGGACATGCCGAGCAGGTCGAAGCCGTCGTCGGGGACGCCGTTCCACTCCTTGCACGCCACCTGGCACGCCTTGCACCCGATGCACACGCTGGTGTCGGTGAAGAAGCCCTTCCGCGGCGGCGGGTCCTCGTAGCCCGCCTCCGCGGCTGGGTCGACCGGCCCGAACAGGCTGTTCGGGCGGAACACGCTGCGCTTGCCGGTCATGTCCGCTCCTCGTGCTCTCCGGCCGTGCCGGCCGCCGCAGTGGTGACGATGGGCTTGACGTGCCCGTGCCCGACGCCGGCGCGGAGCCGGTAGCCCTCGACGTAGTCCAGCAGCGCCCGGCCGGTGGGCCGGCGCCCGGCCCGCACGTCGCACGTGCCGACCTTGGACTCCTGGATGAGCACGTTGGGGTCGAGCGTGATGCCGAACAGGTCGTTGGCGGAGTCCCCCGTGACGAAGCCGCCGCTGCCCCAGTGGTAGGGCATCCACACCTGGTGCACGGTGCGGCCCTCCACCCGCAGCGGGGTGAGCCGGTCGGTGACGAGCACGCGGCCCTCCACCGCCGAGCGGGCGGTGACCACGTGGCACCACCCCCCGTGCTCCAGGCCCCGCTCCGCCGCGAGCTCCGGGGAGACCTCCACGAACATCTCCGGCTGCAGCTCGGCGAGGTACTGCAGGTACCGGCTCATGCCGCCGGCCGTGTGGTGCTCGGTGAGGCGGCTGGTGGTGAAGACGTAGGGGAAGACCTCGCTGTGCGCCTCGGGCGGGCTGGGGTTGAGCACGTTGGCGGCGTGCCGGTACTCCACCCGGGTCGGGTTGGACTGCTGCCCGTACAGCGGGTTGCGCACCGGGGACTCCACCGGCTCGTAGTGGGTGGGCAGCGGCCCGTCGATCAGGCCCTTCGGCACGAACAGCGAGCCCTTGCCGTCGCCCTGCATGATGAACGCGTCGTCGCCGGCGATGCCCGCCACGCCGTCGGCGCCCTCGGGCGGGCGGTAGGACGGCGGCTTGGTCTTCTCGAAGTCGGGCACGTCGTGCCCGGTCCACTCCCCGGCCTCCTCGTCCCACCAGACGTAGGCCTTGCGCTCGCTCCACGGACGGCCCTCGGGGTCGGCCGAGGCCCGGTTGTACAGCATCCGCCGGTCGGCGGGCCACGCCCAGCCCCACTCCGGCGCCACCCAGCTCTGCTCGGTGCGCGGCTTGCGGCGCGCGGCCTGGTTCACGCCGTCCTTGAACACCCCGGTGTAGATCCAGCACCCGCCGAGCGTGGAGCCGTCGTCCTTCATCTCGGTGAAGGAGGCCAGCGGCCGCCCGGTCGCGATCTCGTAGCCGTTGATCTCCCTCAGGACGGCCTCGGCGTCGGGCTCGGCGTGCTCGCCGTGGACCGGGTAGTCCCACGCCAGGTCCAGCACGGGGCGGTCGCGCTCGTCGGAGGAGCCCGCCAGCCTCTCCCGGACGAGGCGGCCCAGGTGGTAGAAGAACCACAGCTCGGACCGGCAGTCGCCCGGCGGGTCCAGGGCCTTCTCCCGCCACTGCAGCATGCGCTGGGTCTGGGTGAAGGTGCCTTCCTTCTCCACGTGCGAGGCGGCCGGCAGCAGGAAGACCTCGGTGCGGCACTCGGCCGCCACGATCTCCCCGGTCGCGACCTCCGGTGAGTTCTTCCAGAACGTCGCGCTCTCGATCTCGAACAGGTCCCGCACCACGAGCCAGTCGAGGTTCGCCATGCCGAGGCGCTGCGCGCGGCCGTGCGCGGAGCCCACCGCCGGGTTCTGCCCGAGCAGGAAGTAGCCCTTGACCTTCCCGTCGATCATGTCGAGCACGGTGCGGTAGGTGCCGTGGTCGCCGGTCAGGCGTGGCAGGTAGTCGAAGCAGAAGTCGTTCTCGGGGGTCGCCGCGTCGCCCCAGTAGGCCTTGAGCAGGTTGACGCCGTACGCGCCGGCGTTGGCCCAGAACCCCTTCGAGCCGGGGTTGCGGGAACCGTCGATCCATTCCTGCAGGCTCTGGTGCTGGGCGGCGTTGGGCATGGGCAGGTACCCGGGCAGCAGGTTGAACAGGGTGGGGATGTCGGTCGAGCCCTGGATGCTTGCGTGCCCGCGCAGCGCCATGATCCCGCCGCCCGGGCGGCCAATGTTGCCCAGCAGCAGCTGCAGGATCGCCCCGGTGCGGATGTACTGGACGCCCACGCTGTGCTGGGTCCAGCCGACGCTGTAGACCAGCGCGGTGGTCCGCTCGCGGCCCGAGTTCCGCGTCCACGCCTCGGCCACCTCGAGGAAGGCCTCCCGGGAGATGCCGCAGGCCTCCTCCACCAGCTCGGGGGTGTAGCGGGAGAAGTGCCGCTTGAGGATCTGGTACACGCACCGGGGGTGCTGCAGCGTCTCGTCCCGCGGCGGGTGACCCCCGACCTGGGTGCCGTGGACCTCGTGCTGCAGGCCGGCCGCCGTCGCGCGCTGGGTGGCGTGCTCGTCCTCGTCGAAGCCGCCGCCCTCCTGGCCGGCGTACTGCCAGGAGGACGTGTCGTACGTCCGCGTCTCGGGGTCGAAGCCGGAGAAGAGCCCGTCGAGGTCCTCGGTGTCCCGGTAGTCCTCGCTGACGATGGTCGCGGCGTTGGTGTACGCCAGCACGTACTCGCGGAAGTCGAGCTCGTTGCTGAGCACGTGGTTGACGATCGCGCCGAGGAAGACGACGTCGGTGCCGACCCGGATGGGCACGTAGGTGTCCGCGAGCGCGCTGGTGCGCGTGAAGCGCGGGTCGACGTGGATGACCTTCGCGCCGCGGGCCTTGGCCTCCACCACCCACTGGAAGCCCACCGGGTGGGCCTCGGCCATGTTCGAGCCCTGGATGACGATGCAGTCAGAGTTGGCGAGGTCCTGCTGGAAGCCGGTGGCGCCGCCACGCCCGAAGCTGGCCCCCAGACCGGGGACCGTGGCGGAGTGTCATATGCGCGCCTGGTTCTCGATCTGGATGGCGCCGAGGGCGGTGAAGAGCTTCTTGATGAGGTAGTTCTCCTCGTTGTCCAGCGTGGCGCCGCCCAGGCCGGCGATCCCCATGGTGCGGCGGACCCGCCGGCCGTTCTCGTCGAGGTCCTGCCAGCCGTCCTGCCGGGCCTTGACGACCCGCTCCGCGATCATGTCCATGGCGACGTCGAGCTCGAGGTCCTCCCACTCGGAGCCGTACGGGCGCCGGTAGCGCACCTTCGTCTGGCGCAGCGGGGAGGTGACCAGGTTCTTGCTGGCGGAGCCCTTCGGGCACAGGCGCCCCCGCGAGACGGGGCTGTCCGGGTCGCCCTCGATCTGGATGACCTTCTCGTCCTTGACGTAGACCTTCTGGCCGCACCCGACCGCGCAGTAGGGGCACACGCTGCGCGCGACCCGGTCGGCGGTCTCCGTGCGGGCGGTGAGGGCGTCGGTGCGCGGCGAGCGCACCGCGGGCCCGCGGCCGAGCGGGTCGCTGCCGGTGAGCTGGCGCACCACCGGCCAGGACAGGAACGTCTTAGCCATCGCGCTGTCCCCTCCTCGGGAATGGTCGGCACCCTACCCGGGCGGGCGCGGCCACGCACCCGGTTACGACGACGCCGCCGGCCTTCCCGGCCCGCCGCCCCGTCGCTGGCGGCCGGTCCGGCGCGCGGCTTTCCCGCGGGCTCCCGGTCCACGTCACCGCACGACGACGGTGGCCTCACGGGCGGGCACGAGCTCGCCGACGACCGGGTACCCGGGCACCTCCCCCGCCACGAGCAGCCCGCCGGAGGTCTGCGCGTCGGCGAGGAGGACGAGCTCGTCTTCCCCGACGGAGGCGTCCAGGTGCGGGCGCACCCAGTCGAGGTTGCGGCGGCTGCCGCCGGGCACGAAGCCCGCGGCGAGGGCGTCCCGGGCGCCGTCGAGGTAGGGCACCGCGGCGGTGTCGACGACGGCGCTGACGCCGGACGCGCGGGCCAGCTTGTACAGGTGGCCGAGCAGCCCGAAGCCGGTGACGTCGGTGGCGCACCGCGCCCCGGCCGCGAGCGCCGCCCGGGCGGCGTCCTGGTTGAGGGTGGTCATCTGCGCGACCGCCTGCTCGAACCACTCGCCCGTGGCCTTGTGGCGGTTGTTGAGCACGCCGAGGCCGAGCGGCTTGGTGAGCGTCAGCGGCAGCCCGGCCTCGCCGGCGTCGTTGCGCAGCAGCCGCGCGGGGTCGGCCAGGCCGGTGACCGCCTGGCCGTACTTGGGCTCGGGGTCGTCCACGCTGTGCCCGCCGGCCAGGAACGTCCCGGCGGCCGCGCACACGTCGGCCCCGCCGCGCAGCACCTCGGCGGCCACGTCGAAGGGGATCTTCTGCCGCGGCCAGGACAGCAGGTTGACGGCCACCACGGGCGTGCCGCCCATGGCGTAGACGTCCGATAGCGCGTTGGTCGCCGCGATCCGGCCCCACTCGTAGGGGTCGTCGACCACGGGGGTGAAGAAGTCGGCGGTGAGGATGAGGGCCCGGTCGGCGTCGATGCGCACGGCGGCGGCGTCGTCGCCGTGCTCGAGGCCCACCAGCAGGTCCTCGCCGTGCGCCAGCGGCAGACCGCCGAGCACGCGCTCGAGCTCACCGGGTGGCACCTTGCAGGCGCACCCGCCGCCGGCGGCGTACTGGGTCAGGCGCAGTCCGGGTGTGGTGGCGGTCACGCGCGCCACCCTAGGGTCCGGGCGTGCGCAGGTCCAGGCCCCGGCCGCCCCGGCGCCCCCGGCCGCCGGCGCAGAGGGACGCGCCGCGCCGAGAATGCCCTGGCTTCCCGTTCCCGGCTCGGACGGGAGCTGAGCGCATTCTCGGCGCCGGGCCGCGGCACTGTCCTGGCGCCGGGCCGGCACCCCCGCGTGGTGACGGGCGTCACGCCGTTGGCCTTAGGGTGTGCCACGGAGGCGTACCTCGTCTGGTGACGGGCGCGGTCTTCAAAACCGTAGTGGCCGAGCACCTCGGCCAGGCGGGTTCGATTCCCGTCCGCCTCCGCCATCTTCAGGAGGAGCCGTTGCAGGACAGACGCCGGGCGACGCCGCGCACCGACCTGGTGCTGGCCGACCCGCGGCTGCGCGAGGCCGCGGGCCGGCTGGGCGACCGCCTGGTGCGGCGGGCCGTGGCCGCGGCCCAGGAGCGGTTCCGGGCCGGCGACCTGACCGCCGAGGAGGTCCCGGACGCGGCGGTCGCGGCGCTGCCCGCCGCGGCCACGCGGCTGCGCCCGGTCGTCAACGCCACCGGGGTGGTCGTGCACACCAACCTCGGCCGGGCTCCGCTGTCCGCCGCGGCCGTCTCGGCCGTGAACGTCGCGGCCGGCGCCACCGACGTCGAGCTGGACCTCGCCACCGGCCGGCGGGGGAAGCGCGGCCGGGGCGCGCTGGAGGCCCTGCGCGCCGCCGTGCCCGACGCCGGGGACGCGCACGTGGTGAACAACGGCGCGGCCGCGCTGGCGCTGGTCACCCTCGCGCTGGCCGCGGGGCGCAGCGTGGTGGTCGCGCGCGGCGAGCTCGTGGAGATCGGCGACGGCTTCCGGATCCCCGAGCTCCTCGAGGCCGTCGGGGCCATGCTGCGCGAGGTCGGCACCACCAACCGGGTACGCCTGGCGGACTACACCGCCGCCGTCGACGAGAGCACCGCCTTCGTGCTGAAGGTGCACCCCTCGAACTTCGTCGTCTCCGGGTTCACCGCCTCGGTCGGCGTCCGCGAGCTCGCCGGCGCCGTGGGCGTGCCCGTGGTCGCGGACATCGGCTCGGGCCTGCTCGCCCCGCACCCGCGGCTGCCCGCCGAGCCGGACGCGGCCAGCACTCTGCGGGCCGGCGCCACGCTCGTGACCGCCTCCGGCGACAAGCTGCTCGGCGGGCCGCAGTGCGGCCTGCTGCTGGGCGAGGCCGGCCTGGTGCAACGGCTGCGGCGGCACCCGTTCGCCCGCGCCCTGCGGGTGGACAAGCTGACCCTGGCCGCGCTGGAGGCGACGCTGACCGGGCCGCCGCCGCCCGTCGTCGCCGCCCTCGCGGCCGACCCCGCCGCGCTGCTCGCCCGGGCGCAGGCGATCGCGGCGGCCCTCGGCCCGCCGGCCGCTGCGGTGCGGTCCACGGGCGCGGTCGGGGGCGGCGGCGCGCCCGGGGTGGAGCTGCCCTCCGCCGCCGTCGCCCTGCCGGCCGGGCTGGCCGCGCCGCTGCGGCTGGGAGCCGTGCCGGTGGTCGGCCACGTGGAGCGGGACCGGCTGCTGCTCGACCTGCTGGCCGTCCCGCCGGAGGACGACGCCGTGGTCGTCGCCGCGGCGCGGGCCGCGCTCGGCGCCGCCGTGGAGGCCGGCTGATGCACGTCGTCGCCACCGCCGGGCACGTCGACCACGGCAAGTCCACCCTGGTGCGCGCCCTGACCGGGACGGACCCGGACCGGCTCGCCGAGGAGCGGCGCCGCGGGCTGACGATCGAGCTGGGGTACGCGTGGACCCGGCTGGACGTCGGGGACGTGGCGTTCGTCGACGTCCCCGGTCACGAGCGGTTCGTCCCGACCATGCTCGCCGGCATCGGGCCGGTGCCCGCCGCGCTGCTCGTGGTCGCAGCCGACGACCCGTGGATGCCGCAGACCGCCGAGCACCTCGCGGCGCTGGACGCCCTCGGCGTGCGGCACGGCGTCGTGGCGGTCACCCGGGCGGACCTCGCGGACCCCGCGCCGGCCGCCGCCCGCGCCCGCGTGGAGCTGGCCCGCACCTCGCTCGCGGCCGCGGAGGTCCTCGCGGTCAGCGGGCGCACCGGGCAGGGCCTGGACCGGCTGCGCGCCGCCCTCGCCGCCATGCTCCGCGACCTGCCGGACCCCGACCCGGCCGCGGACGTCCGCCTGTGGGTCGACCGGCGCTTCGGCGTCCGCGGGGCGGGCGTGGTGGTCACCGGCACCCTGCCCGCCGGGCGCGTCGCCGCCGGGCAACGTCTCGACCACGACGGCCGCGAGGTGCGGGTCCGGTCCGTGCAGTCCCTCGGCGTGCCCGTCGAGGCGGCCGCCGGCGTGGCCCGGGTGGCGCTGAACCTGGCCGGGGACGTCGAGGACCTCGCCCGCGGCGACGTCCTGGTCACGCCCGGCGCCTGGCACGCCACGACCGTCGTGGACGTGCGGCTCCATCCGTCCGCCGTCGCCCTCCCGGGCGCCGGCCCGGCGGGCGCCGCGTCGCCGGCGACGCCCCCGGCGCGGCCGCTGCTGCACGTGGGCGCCACGTCGGTCGCCGTCCACCACCGGCCCCTCGGCCCCGGCCTGGCCCGGCTCGTGCTCCGCCGTCCGCTGCCGCTGCGCGTGGGCGACCGGGCGATCCTGCGTGACCCCGGCAGCCGCGCCCTGTGGGGCGTCACGGTGCTGGACCCGGCCCCGCCCGCCCTGGACCGCCGGGGCGCGGCCGCCGCCCGCGCGGGAGCCCTGGCCGGCGCCACCGGCGTCCCCGACCTCGCCGCCGAGCTGCGGCGCCGCGGCGTGGCCGGGGCCGGGCTCCTGCGGCGCATCGGCGTGCCGGTCCCGGACGCGGCGCCGGGGGTGCGCGCCGGGGACTGGCTCGTCTCCGACGCCCGCGCGGCCGCCGCCGCGCGGGACGCCGAGCGGCTCGTGCGCGAGCACGATGCCGCCCACCCGCTCGACCCGGGCGTGCCGCCCGCCGCCCTCGCGGCGCGCGTCGGGCTCCCCGCGGGGGTGCTGCCCGCCGTGCTGCGCCCGCCGCTCCGGCTCGTGGCGGGGCGGGTGACGGCGGGCGCCACCGGCCTGCCGGCGGAGGTGGAGCGGGCGCTCGCCGCGCTCGACGGCGAGCTGGCCGCCGCGCCGTTCGCGGCGCCCACCGCGGACCGGCTGCGCGAGCTGGGCCTGGACGAGCGGGCCCTGGCGGCCGCGGCCCGGGCGGGCCGCCTGCTCCGGCCGGCGCCGGGCATCGTGCTGCCCGCCGACGCCGCCGCGCGGGCGGTGGCCCGGCTGGCGGAGCTGGACCAGCCGTTCACCACCAGCGCCGCCCGGGCGCACCTGGGCACCTCCCGCCGGGTGGTGCTGCCCCTGCTGGAACACCTGGACCGCCGCGGACTCACCCGCCGCCTGCCCGACGACCGCCGCGAGGTGGCCGCACGGTAGTGTCGGCGCCGTGCAGCCGCCCGTCATGACCCTCGCTGTGGACTGCGGGGGCGGCGGCATCAAGGCCTCCGTGCTCGACGAGGCGGGCACGGTCCACGCCCCGCCCGTGCGGACCGCCACCCCCTACCCGCTGCCGCCCACCCGGCTCGTCAGCACGATCGTGTCGCTCGCCGGGCAGCTGCCGCCGGCCGCCCGGGTCACCGTGGGGATGCCGGGGATGCTCCGCCACGGCGTCGTCGTCGCCACCCCGCACTACATCACCCGCGCCGGCCCGCGCACCCGCGTGCTGCCCGAGCTGGTGCTGCACTGGTCGGGCTTCGATATGCGCCACGCCCTCGAGGAGGCGCTCGGCGTGCCGGTCCTCGTGCTCAACGACGCGGAGGTGCACGGCGCCGGCGTCGTGGCCGGGGCGGGCCTGGAGATGATCGTCACCCTGGGCACCGGCCTGGGCAACGCCGTCTTCGACGGCGGCGTCCTCGCCCCGCACGTCGAGCTCAGCCAGGGCCCGATCCGGTGGGGCCTGACCTACGACGACTTCATCGGCGAGCACGAGCGGCTGCGGCTGGGCGACGCGCACTGGTCCCGGCGGGTGCGCCGCCTCGTGGAGGTCATGCGCCCGATGTACCTGTGGGACCGGCTCTACCTCGGCGGGGGCAACTCCCGCCGGATCTCCCCGCAGGTGGTGGACAAGCTCGGCGACGACGTCGTGATCGTCCCCAACAGCGCCGGCATCATCGGCGGCGTGCGCGCCTGGGAGCTGCGGCTGCGCTAGCGGCGCGGCCGCGGCGCCCCGCCCGGCGGGTGAGGGCCCTCAGGCGGCGGCCCGCGCGTGCTCGACGACGTCGAGCAGGATCCTGTTGAAGGCGACCGGCTGGACGAGGGAGACCAGGTGCGTCGCCCGCGGGACGACGACGAGCCGGCCGTCCGCGCAGGCACGCAGGAACCGCCTCTCCTCGGCCCGGAAGTGGTCCCAGCGGCCGTTGACCAGCCAGACGGGCGCGTCGATGGCGCGCAGGTCGGCCAGGGTGTCGATGTCTGCCATGCCGGCGAGCACGTTCTCCATCACCGACACGGTCATCCCGCCGGCGATGACGTCGGTGAGGGCGTCGGGCGGCAGGAAGCGGCGGGCCAGGCGGTCGTTGAGCCCGGCGCCGGCGTCGGGCAGCCGGCCGATCAGGCCGGCGAGGCGCCGGTAGACCCACAGCGGCACGCCCCGCGGCTGGGTGCTGCACGAGGCGGCGACCACCGCGTCCACGCGGTGCGCCGTCAGCGCGGCCCAGTGCACCGCCAGGTACCCGCCCAGGGACAGCCCCGCGACGACGAGGGGCCCCTCCACCCGCGCCGCCGCCTCCTCCACCGCCGCCACCGCCCCGGCGACGGTGAACCGCTCGCCGCCGCGGGTGCCGTGGCCCGGCAGGTCCGGCGCGACGGCGGGCACGCCCGCGGCGCCGAGCGCCTCGACCTGGCGCCGCCACATCGTCGCGGACGTGCGGATGCCGTGGACCAGGAGCACCGTCGGCGGCGGGGCGGGCGTGGCGGCACAAGTGGGGCGCGCGGGCGCCGGCGCGCGCGTTCCGAACGTGGTCACGTGGGAAGCGTGCCACTGATGCGCCCGAGGCCCGGCTCGTTCCACGAGCCGGGCCTCGGGTCGCCCACTGGCGGGCGGTGTGGGATCAGGCGCGACGGTCCTGCGGGCCCCACTCCTGCTTCGCCTCGGCGTCGCGGGCCTGGGCGCTCTCGGCGGCGGCGGACTGCTCGGCGGCGGCCACCTGCTGCTCCTGCGCCGACTCGCCGTCGACCGCGTCGGTCTTCGTCTCGGCCTCGATGGCCTCGGCGACCTCGGGGGCCTGGGTCACCTCGGCGACCTCGGCCTCCTCCGCCTGCGCGGCGGGAGCCTCGGCGGCCTCGGCGGCGGGAGCCTCGGCGGCCCGCTGGGTGGCCTTCTCGGCCTCGCGGACGGTGGCCTGCTTCGGGCTCAGCGGCTCCAGCACCAGCTCAATGACGGCCATGGGGGCGTTGTCGCCCTTGCGGGGGCCGACCTTGGTGATGCGGGTGTAGCCGCCGTTGCGCTCGGCGAGCTGCGGCGCGGTCTGCTCGAAGAGCTCCGCGACGACGTCCTTGCGGCGCACGGTGGTGAGGATCTTGCGGCGCGAGGCCAGGTCACCGCGCTTGGCGAGCGTGATCAGCTTCTCCGCCACCGGGCGCAGGCGCTTGGCGCGGGTCTCCGTGGTGGTGATCTTCTTGTGCTCGAACAGCGCCGTGGCCAGGTTGGCCAGCATGAGCCGCTCGTGCGCGGGGCTGCCACCCAGACGGGGACCCTTGGGAGGGGTAGGCATGGTTACTCCTAGTAGATGTGTCGGGTGAGCAGGTCAGCTGGGCTGCTCGTCGCTGAACTGGATGTCGCCGTAGGCGTCGTCCTCAGCCGCGGCGTGGGCGGAGAGGTCGAAGTCGGCCGGGCTGTCCTTCAGGCTCAGGCCCAGGCCGGCCAGCTTCTCCTTGATCTCACCGATCGACTTCGCACCGAAGTTGCGGATGTCGAGCAGGTCGGCCTCGCTGCGGGCGACGAGCTCGCCCACGGTGTGGATGCCCTCGCGCTTGAGGCAGTTGTACGAGCGGGACAGCAGCCCGAGGTCCTCGATGGGCAGCGCCAGGTCCTGGGCGAGCGCGGCGTCCGTCGGGGACGGGCCGATCTCGATGCCCTCGGCCTCGACGTTGAGCTCACGGGCCAGCCCGAAGAGCTCGACCAGCGTCTTGCCGGCGGAGGCGAGCGCGTCGCGCGGGCTGATCGCGTTCTTCGTCTCGACGTCCACGATGAGCTTGTCGAAGTCGGTGCGCTGCTCCACACGGGTGGCCTCGACCTTGTAGGTCACCTTCAGCACCGGGGAGTAGATCGAGTCCACCGGGATGCGCCCGATCTCGGCGTCCGCGCTCTTGTTCTGCACGGCGGAGACGTAGCCGCGGCCACGCTCGACGGTCAGCTCGATCTCGAGCTTGCCCTTGGCGTTGATCGTGGCGATGTGCAGGTCGGGGTTGTGGACCTCCACGCCCGCGGGCGGGGTGATGTCACCGGCGGTGACGACGCCCGGGCCCTGCTTGCGCAGGTACATCACGACGGGCTCGTCGTTCTCCGAGGAGACGACGACGTTCTTGATGTTGAGGATGATCTCGGTGACGTCCTCCTTGACCCCGGGGACGGTCGAGAACTCGTGGAGGACGCCGTCGATGCGGATCGACGTGACGGCGGCACCCGGGATCGAGGACAGCAGGGTGCGGCGCAGGGAGTTGCCGAGGGTGTAGCCGAAGCCCGGTTCCAGGGGCTCGACGACGAACCGCGAGCGGTAGTCGGTGACGACCTCTTCGGTCAGCGTGGGGCGCTGTGCAATGAGCACTTGAGTGTTCCTTTCAGCCGGCGTCCGCTATATGACGCCACGGCGAGGACCTGCCGGTCATCGGTCCGTCCGGCAGGGTGAGGCTGTGGGGCGCGGGAGCGGGGTGTGCGCCTTGCGCACACCCCGCTGCCCGGTACCGCTCAGACGCGGCGGCGCTTGGGCGGGCGGCAGCCGTTGTGCGCCTGCGGCGTCACGTCCTGGATCGAGCCGACCTCGAGGCCGGCGGCCGTCAGGGAGCGGATCGCGGTCTCACGGCCGGAGCCGGGCCCCTTGACGAAGACGTCGACCTTCTTCATGCCGTGCTCCTGCGCGCGGCGCGCCGCGGCCTCGGCGGCCAGCTGCGCGGCGAACGGCGTGGACTTGCGGGAGCCCTTGAAGCCGACCTGGCCCGAGGACGCCCAGGCGATGACGGCGCCGGTCGGGTCGGTGATGGAGACGATGGTGTTGTTGAAGGTGCTCTTGATGTAGGCGTGGCCGTGGGAGACGTTCTTACGCTCCTTGCGGCGCGGCTTGCGGGCCGCGGTCGCCGTACGGGTCTTGGGAGGCATGTGGGGCTTTCTTCTCCTGGAGAGGTCGTCGGACCGGTCCTGCGCCGGGGCGCCGGATCGGACTACTACTTCTTGCCGGCCTTCTTCTTGCCGGCGACGGTGCGCTTCGGGCCCTTGCGGGTACGCGCGTTGGTCTTGGTGCGCTGGCCGTGCACCGGCAGGCCGCGGCGGTGCCGCAGGCCCTGGTAGGAGCCGATCTCCACCTTGCGGCGGATGTCCGCGGCGACCTCGCGGCGGAGGTCACCCTCGACCTTGAAGTTGCCCTCGATGTAGTCACGCAGCGCGACGAGGTCCGCGTCGGTCATGTCCTTGACGCGCAGGTCCGGGCTGATGCCGGTGGCCTGGAGAGTCTCCTTGGCGCGCGTGCGCCCGACTCCGTAGATGTAGGTGAGCGCAACCTCGAGCCGCTTCTCGCGGGGGAGGTCGACGCCAGAGAGACGTGCCAACTTTCACTCCTGTTGTGGGTCGGAGGTCTGTGCACCACCCTCCCGCTGCTGCGGGCCCCGGCCTCCGAACCGAGGGTTGCCTTGCGGCAGTGGTGCGTGGTGCCGGGAGACCCGGCGGTTCAGGGCCTCAGCCCTGGCGCTGCTTGTGGCGCAGGTTCTCGCAGATCACCATCACGCGGCCGTGACGGCGGATGACCTTGCACTTGTCGCAGATCTTCTTGACGCTGGGCTTGACCTTCATGTTTCCTCCGCCGCCGCGCATGGACGAGCCAGGGCTCGTCACGACGGCGTTGCGATCGTGGTGGTTACTTGTAGCGGTAGACGATGCGACCCCGGGTGAGGTCGTACGGGCTGAGCTCGACGACCACCCGGTCCTCGGGGAGGATCCGGATGTAGTGCTGGCGCATCTTGCCCGAGATGTGGGCGAGGACCTTGTGCCCGTTGCTCAGCTCAACGCGGAACATCGCGTTGGGGAGCGCCTCGACGACACTGCCCTCGATCTCGATGACGCCGTCCTTCTTCGCCATGACCCCCGCTAACGTAGTTGATCTCGTCGTGGTGCCGGCCCACGCCGCCTGACGGAGGAGTGAAGCCATGCCCAGCGGATCATCCTACGGCATCGCCCAGGCCGGTGGAACCGGGACGCCGGTGACCGCCCTCACGCGCCCGCACCCCTGGGCGGCGCCCGCCGTGCGCACCGGGCGGGGTCACTGCGGCGGCAGGATGCCGAGGACGCGGGCCCGCGCGATGGCGTCGGCGCGGGTGTGCACGTCGAGCTTGCGGTAGATGCTGCGCACCTGGGTCTTGACGGTGCTCTCGGAGACGAACAGGCGGCGCGCCACGTGCGTCACCGGCCGGCCGGTGGCCAGCTCCCCCAGCACGCGCAGCTCGCTGCGCGAGAGCCGCACCGACGCCGGCGGCGGCAGCGGCTCGGCGGACACGGCCAGCTCGGGCCGGTCGAGCACCGCTCGGGCGGCCGGGGCCACCGCGGCCACCTGCTCGAGGTCGCCGCGGGGCACCATCGCGAACGGGCGGACGATGCCGGTCCCGCCCGCCAGGGACGAGGCGAGCTCCAGCGCCTCGGTGGCCACGTGCCGCCGGCCCGTCCGGTGCGCGGCGACGGCGCGGGCCAGGCTGAGCTTCAGCGCCGTCCGGGGGCGCAGCGCGGCCAGCTCCACGGCGCCGGCGGTGACCTGGAGGGCGAGGTCGTGCTCGCCGGCGTAGACGGCGCCGCGCGCCCGCGCCGTCCGGGTCCAGCCGTCCCGGCGCCCGGCGGGGAGCCCGGCGAGCAGGTGGCGCACGCGGTCGCCGCGTCCCGCGGCGAGGTAGAGGTCGACCAGGGCGGCGACGAGCAGGCCCTCCGCCAGCGGGACGTCGCCCGCGGGCCCGTGCCGGAACCGCTCGAGCTCGCCGGTCATCTCGTTGCCCGCCCCCCGCAGGAGCGCGGCCCCGGCCCGGACGTACAGGCCGACGGCGCCCAGGCCGGCCAGCTCGGCCGGCACGTCGAGGTCGGCGGCGAGGTCCACGGGCGCGAGCCGGTCCAGCTCCAGCAGCGCCGGCACCAGCGCCCCCGCGACACGTGCGAGCGGGCCCCCGTCCGTGCCGCCGGGCGCACCCGGTCCGTCGGGTCCGCCGGTCGCCTCGAGGTACCGCCGGGCGGCCCCCGTGTGCCCGAGCAGCGCGAGGCTCAGGGCGGCGCCGGCGCGCCCCTCCCCCGCCTCCCCGCCCTCCGCCTGCACGACGGCGTCGGCGAACGCGTGCGCCGCCCGCAGCAGCTCCCCGTCGAGCAGGGCACGGGTGCCCACCTCCACCAGCAGCGGGGCCATCTGCCCGTCGAAGTGGCTGGCGGGCGCGCCCTCCCAGCCGACGCCCGGGCGCAGCCCGCTCACCAGCGCCAGCTGGAAGGAGTCGGCGACCGTCGCCGGGCGGACGTGCTCGCGCGCGACGACGCCCTTCGCGCTCGCCCCCAGGGCGTCCGCGGGGACCCGGGACAGGGCGTCCCGGAAGGCCCCCGGGGCGCGCAGCAGGCGGTCCCAGGCCTCCTCCACGACGTCGAGGACCACCGAGGGGTTCTCGGCGCGCACCGCGTGACGCAGTGCGCCGACGGCGTCGCCCTCGCGCCGGTGGTGCTCCACCATCGCCTCGTTGAGGGCCCGGTACCTGTCCGGGGCGTCCTCGCGCAGCACGCGGCGGAGCAGCTGGCGCACGATGGCCGGGTAGACCAGGGCGCCGCCGTGCTGGTTGACGAGGCCGGCCGCGCGCGCCCGCTGCAGCACCGCGGCCCGGCCGTCGCGGCCCAGCAGGGCGGCGGCGACGTCGTCCGTGACCCGGTCCGGCACGGCGAGCGCCGCCAGGTGCGGGGCGATCTCGGCCAGCTCGGCGTCCTGCAGGACCAGGCGGAGGTAGTCGGCGAGGCTGGCGGCGTCGAGCACGAGCTCGCCCCCGTCCCCCCGGCCCGCCGTCAGCAGGGCCGCCCGCACGAGCCCGGGCCAGCCGCCCAGCTCCTCGCTCAGCCGCCGCGCCTCGGCCGGTGAGACCGGCCGGCCCGCGGCCCGGGCGAGCTCGGTCACGTGCGCGGCGTCGAGCGCGAGGTCCTCGCGCTGGAGCACGACGGTGTCGAGCGCCACGCGTGCGAGCGCCTCCACCGGCCGCTGGGTGCGCATGAGCAGGACGAGGTGCAGCTCCTCGTGCTCCTGGACGAGGCCCACCAGCTCCTCGTCCACGTCCTCGTCGCGGACCCGGTCCAGCCCGTCCACGACCAGCACGACGCGGCGGCGCCGGCGCCGCGCCGCCCGGGCGACGTCGTCCCAGCCCCGCCCGTCCTCCCCGGGGGTCAGGCCGGCCCGGCGCGCGGCCGCCCCCAGCGCGCGCCACAGCTCGTCGCGGCCGGCGGTCCGCGGCAGCGTCAGCCAGGCGACGTCGTGGTCGGGCAGGTCGGTCCGGCGCAGCCAGTGCGCCACCGTGCTCGACTTGCCGTGCCCGCGCGGCGCCCGGAGCACCACGACCGAGGGGAGCCCGCCCAGCGCGGCGCGGGCGCGCTCCGTCGGCGAGAAGGTGCTCGAGACCCGGGGCAGTCCGGCCCCCAGCTGCGCACGCACGTCAGCCCTCGGCCCACACCGCACCGGGCCCGGAGGAGCTCCGGCCGGCGGCCGCGACGAGCGCCTCCTCGCGGCTGCCCACGCCCAGCTTGCGGTAGACGGCCCGCAGGTGAGTCTTGACGGTGTTGACCGACAGGCCCAGCTCGTGCGCGACGCCCACGGCGCCGGCGTGCCGTGCGAGCGCCTCGAGCACCTGCCGCTCCCGCCGGCTCAGCGGCTCGGCCGGGCGCGCCGGCACCAGGGTGGGCGTCTCGGCGAGGGCCGGGCGCAGCCGGGCCGGCCACAGGGCGAGCGTCTCGGCGTCGTCGCCGGCGAGGTGGGTGAAGGTCGGGTAGGGCATGGTCAGCAGCGGACGGCGCAGCCCGGAGCCGAGGGCGACCTCCACCGCCCGGCCGAACGCGCGCCGCGCCGCGAGGCGCTCGCCCAGGGCGTGGTGGGCGCCTGCCAGGACGAGGTGGCACTCGAGCGCGGAGCGCTGGCTCAGCCGCGGGTGGGCCAGCCCGGTGCGCGCGTGCGCCAGGGCCCGGGAGTAGTCGCCGTCGGCCAGGCTGAGCCGGGCGAGCACCGACAGGCTCACGGCGGAGACCGGCAGGTCCTCGGCGGCCTGGCGCGCCGCCGCGGTCATGCCGCCGGCCAGCAGGGTCTCGACCAGCCCGGTCCGCAGCAGGCTCTCCGCAAGCCCGGCGCGTGGCAGGTAGTGGCGGGCGGCCCGCAGGTTCGCCGCCCACCGGGCGACCTCGCCGGCGCCGCCGCCCAGCGCGGCGTGCGCGGCGCGCACGTAGACCATCAGCGCCCACACCTCGTCGCGCCGGTGCCGCTCGCCCAGGGCGTCGACGAGCTCGGGCAGGTCCTCGTGCAGGCCGTCCATGGCCACGAGCACCCGGGCGATACGGACGGCGGTCGCGGCCAGGGGCTCCGTGCCGGCCCCGCGCAGCGGCACCTCGGCCAGCACCGGGTCGGCGAGCCACTCCGCGGCGATGTCGACGTCGCCCAGCAGCGCGTGGGCGGCGGCCAGTCCGGCCGTCGCGGCCTGGACCGTGGCTTCCGCGCCGGGCAGCTGGTGCGCCCGCTCGCGGCACCGGCCGAAGGCGTACAGGGCGGTGCCGAGGTCCCCGGCCATCACCGCGGCGACGCCCCACTGCAGCAGCGCGAGCGAGGCCTCGTCGTGCTGGACGGCGCTGTCCTGGCCGACCAGCTCGGCGGTGATGCCCCGCAGGTCCCCCGTGGGCCAGCCCTGCACCGCGAGCGCGTCCTCCTGCGCCAGCGAGGGCCCGACCTCTTCGCGCGCGACCCGCAGCAGCGGCCGGGCGGCGGCGACCTCCGGCGGCACCAGCTGGGCCGCGGCCACCAGGGACCACGGCTCCTGGGTGATCAGCCGCGGCCAGTGCTCCTGCAGCAGCCGCTCGGCCTCGGCCCACTGCTCGGCGTGCACGGCGTGCAGGATCGCGCGCACCGGGTCGCCCGCCGCCAGGTGGCGGTCCATGAGGGTGGTGTGGACCTCGCGGAGCTGCTCGGGGCGGCTCTCGGCGAGCACCCGCACCAGCGCCTGGCGCACCAGCGGGGCGTAGGAGTACACCCGGCGCTCGTCCCGGATCTCCTCGCGCAGCAGACCGGCCGCGCGCACGTTGCGCAGGATGGTCAGGACGTTCTCGTCCGGAGCCACGAGCCGCGCCAGCTCGGCGTCGAACTCCTCGGGCACGGCGGTGCGGAGCATGAAGCTGCGCACCGCCTCGTGGCGCAGGTCCCGGACCATGGTGGCGATGTACTGGTCCGCGAGCGCGAGGTTGACCCGCCCGCCGTCCCCGCGGGAGCGCACCAGCACGTCCCGGATGGCGGCCGGCCACCCGCCGAAGCCGTCCGCGAGCAGGGCCGCGGCGGGCTCGGCGATCGCCACGCCGGTCCGGGCGGCCAGCGCGGCGACGGCCGGCGCGGACAGCCGCAGCTCGCGGGGGGAGATGACGGTGACGTCGATCGACAGCGACCCCGTGGTCTCGAGCACCCGGCTGGTGCGCGTCGCGACGACGACGTAGAGCTGGTCGTTCTGGCGGACGAGCTCGACGATCTCGTCGTCGATGTCGGCCGCGGCGTCGCGGCGCCCGGCGTGGTGGTAGTCGTCGATGACGATGGTCAGCGGCTCGGGCCGGGCGGACAGCGCGGCGACCACGCCGGCCCGCGTGCCGCCGTCGTCCACCTCCACGCCCGCCGCCCGCACGGCGTGCGCCAGCCACCGCCAGAACGTCTCGGCGTCGTTGCACTCGGCCGTCAGCCGCAGGTAGACGACCGGCTCGCCGGGCTCCAGACCGTCCAGCCACGTGCCGAGGAGGGTGGTCTTGCCGAAGCCGCGCGGCCCGCGCACCACCGTCAGCGGGGCCCGCGCCGCGAGCAGCTCCAGGAGCCCGGGCTCGACCACGACATTCCGGGGCGTGCGGGGGCGCCGGGTCACCACTTCCGGTGCAACGTCGACCATGTCACCCCCACCCGAGCACCGAGCGCCGCACGAGCGCCGCGCCGGCCGCGGCGGTCGGGAGACCGCCCCGGCGCGCCCCACAGTAGGCGATCGTCCACATCTGTCGTTGCGGAACGATCACCCCATGTTTAGGGGGCATGCGGGGGTGCCCGTCCGCCCGTGAGTGGCGAGGCGGGGGTGAGGTCGTCGTGCGGCCCGGGGGCCTCCTTCCCGGGCCGCCGGCCCGTCGTCGCCGCGGCCCACGGCCACGGTCTGCTCGGTGTTCGTCAGTAGGCGCCCTTCCCGCCGAGCACCGGCCCGGCGGGGGCGCTGCCGGCCGCGGTGCCCCTCACCCGCGGCGCGCGGACGGCGGGCTGGAGGCGCGCTACCGCGACGGCCATGCCACCGCTCCCGCCGCACCGACGGCCCTCGCCGTCCCGTCTCGCCTGACCACCGCACGCCTCCGTCTCCGTGGCGCCCGTCGACCACCCGGGCGGCCTGCCGCTGTGGGACGAGGCAACCAGCCGGGCCCGGGACGGCGGCGCGGGGCCGGAGGTGAGGCGTGCCCGAAAGTCCGGGGATGAGGCGGGTGACCGGCCGGAGCGGGAGACGGCGGCCGGCGGGTGAGCCGGGCCCGGCCCGGGTGAGCCGGGCCCGGCCCGGGTGAGCCTGCGGCTCACCCGGACCAGCCGGGCGGTGCCGCGGCGCGGGGCGCGCAGCGCCCCCTCCGCGCTAGAGCGGCGCGACCTCGACGCCGAACGCGGCGAGCCGCTCCGCCCCGCCGTCGGGCGCGGTGAGCACCCAGATGCCCCGCTCCCCCAGCGCCACGGTGTGCTCGAAGTGCGCGGCGCGCGAGCCGTCGAGGGTGACGACGGTCCAGTCGTCCTCGAGCACCGTGTTGTCGGGGCTGCCGGCGGTGAGCATGGGCTCGACGCACAGCACCATGCCGGGGCGCAGGCGCGGGCCCTTGTCGCGGGTGCGGTAGTTCAGGACCTCGGGCGGCTGGTGCATCGCGGTCCCGATGCCGTGCCCGACGTACTCCTGGACGATCCCGAGCGGGACGCCGCGGGTCGCCGCTGCCTCCTCGACGACGTCCTCCACGGCGTCGCCCACCGCCCCCAGCCGGGAGCCGGTGGCCAGCGCGGCGATCCCCGCCCACATCGCGTCCTCGGTGACGTCGACGAGGGCCTGGTCCTGCGGGTCCGCCCCGCCGACGACCATGGAGAAGGCCGCGTCGCCGTGCCAGCCGTCCACGACGGCGCCGCAGTCGAACGAGATCACGTCCCCGGCCTGGACGACCCGGTCGCCCGGGATGCCGTGCACGATGACCTCGTTGACGGAGATGCACGCCGTGGCGGGAAAGCCGTGGTAGCCCAGGAAGTTCGGCCTCGCGCCGGCCCGGGCGATGACCTCGGCGGAGACCGCGTCGAGGTCGGCGGTGGTCATGCCGGGGGCGACGGCCTCGCGCAGCGCGGCGTGGATGTCGGCCACGACCAGCCCGGCCCGGCGCATGGCCCTGACCTGGTCCGGGGTCTTGTACTCGATCTTCTCGCGGCCGAACATGCTCGCTCCTAGATGGCGCAGCGGCGCGGTCCGTGCCGGACCGCGCCGCGTGGTCGGTGGTGCCGTCAGCCGAGGCGGGACGCCAGCGCGCCCATGATGCGCTCGGTGACCTCGTCGATGCCGCCCAGGCCGTCCACCCGAAGCAGCAGCCCGCGCCCGGCGTAGCGGTCCGCCAGCGGGGCGGTCTGCTCGGCGTAGACCTCCAGGCGCCGGCGGATGACCACCTCCGTGTCGTCCGGGCGTCCCTGCTCCGCCGCGCGCCTGAGCATGCGGGCCACCACCTCGTCGGTGTCGGCGGTGAGCTCCACGACGGCGGTCAGCTCCGTGCCGGCGTCGGCGAGCATGCCGTCGAGCTCGGCGACCTGGTCCGCGGTGCGCGGGTAGCCGTCGAGGAGGAAGCCGTCCGCCGCGTCGCGCTGGGCCAGGCGGTCACGGACCATCGCGTTGGTGACCTCGTCGGGCACGTACTCGCCCGCGTCCATGTACCGCTGGGCGCGCCTGCCCAGCTCGGTCTGCTCCGCCACGTTGGCGCGGAAGATGTCGCCGGTGGAGATGGCCGGGACGCCCAGGCGCTCGGAGATCCGGGCGGCCTGGGTGCCCTTGCCGGCCCCGGGCGGGCCGAGGAGGACGAGGCGTGCGCTCATCTGAGGAACCCTTCGTAGTGACGCTGCTGGAGCTGGGAGTCGATCTCCCGCACGGTCTGGAGGCCGACGCCGGCGACGATGAGGATCGAGGTGCCGCCCAGGACGAGCTGGGTGATGTTCATCTGCGCCATGACGATGGTGGGCAGCAGCGCCACCAGGGTCAGGTACAGCGCGCCGGCGGTGGTGATGCGGGAGAGGACGTACTGCAGGTACTCGGCGGTGGGCCGCCCGGCGCGGATGCCGGGGATGAACCCGCCGTACCGCTTCATGTTGTCGGCCACCTCGTCGGGGTTGAAGGTGATCGACGTGTAGAAGTAGGTGAAGAACAAAATCAGGACGGCGTAGATCGCGATGTACAGCGGCGCCTGCGGGTCGGCGACGTTGACGATCACCCACTGCACCCACCGCGCGGACTGGTCCCCGAACTGGGCGACCAGGGTGGGCAGCGCGAGCAGGGACGACGCGAAGATCACCGGGATGACGCCGGCCATGTTGATCTTGATCGGGATGTAGGTGGACGAGCCGCCGTACAGGCGGCGGCCCACCATGCGCTTGGCGTACTGCACCGGGATGCGGCGCGTGGACTGCTCGACGAACACGACCAGCAGGGTCACGACGAGCAGCAGGCCCACGATGACCAGGGCGTTGACGACGCCGTTGGTGCCGCCCGCGATGGAGACCACCGCGGAGGGGAAGCTCGCCACGATCGAGGTGAAGATCAGCAGCGACATGCCGTTGCCGACGCCGCGCTCGGTGATGAGCTCGCCGAGCCACATCACCAGGCCGGTGCCGGCGGTCATCGCCGTGATGGTCAGCAGCAGGGCCAGCGGCGAGTCGTCCGGGATCGGCGGGACCGTGCACCCGGGGAAGAGGCCGTTGTTCGCCACCGTCACGATGACGGCGGACTGCAGGATCGCCAGGAAGATGGTGAGGTACCGGGTGTACTGGGTCAGCTTGGACTGCCCGGACTGGCCCTCCTTGTGCAGCTCCTCGAAGCGCGGGATCACCACGCGCATCAGCTGGACGATGATGCTCGCGGTGATGTACGGCATGATGCCGAGCGCGAAGATCGACAGCTGCAGGAGCGCACCGCCGCTGAAGAGGTTGACGATCCCCATCAGGTCGCCGGTGCCGGCGAGGGCGAGGCACTGCTGGACGTTGGCGTAGGACACCCCCGGGGCGGGGATGAAGGTCCCCAGCCGGAACAGCGCCATGATCCCGAGGGTGAACAGCAGCTTGCGCCGCAGGTCAGGCGTGCGGAACGCCTGGGCGAATGCGCCGAGCAATCTATCCTCCTGCTGATTGGGCCCGTGGGCCTGCTGGCCGCTCGTGCGGCACGGGCCGCCGGTCAGACTATCGCGGATGCGGCCCTGGCCGGGAACGGCCGGGCCACTGCTCCGCGGGGCCTGCGTCGGCGCCGCGCCCGCCCGCCGGGTACGACGAAGCGGGCGGCCCGGCTGGTGCCGGACCGCCCGCTCGCTGGCTCACTTGGCGGAGATGGTCCCGCCGGCGGCCTCGATCTTGTCCTTCGCCGACGCGGACCACGCGTCCACGGCGACCTCGAGCTTGACGCCGAGCTCACCGGTGCCGAGGACCTTCACCGGCCGGCCGGCGCGCACGGCGCCCTTGGCGACCAGGTCCTCGACGGTGACGGAGCCACCCTCGGGGTACAGCGCGCCGAGCTTGTCCAGGTTGACCACCTGGTACTCGGTGCGGAACGGGTTCTTGAAGCCCCGGAGCTTGGGCAGCCGCATGTGCAGCGGCATCTGCCCGCCCTCGAAGGCCTCCGGCACCTGGTACCGGGCCTTGGTGCCCTTGGTACCGCGGCCGGCGGTCTTGCCCTTCGAGCCCTCACCGCGACCCACACGGGTCTTCGCGGTCTTGGCGCCGGGGGCCGGACGAAGGTGGTGCACCCGCAGGGGCGCGCCGTTGTTCGTGGTGTCGGACATCAGTCGACCTCCTCGACGGTGACGAGGTGCGCCACCGTGGTGATCATGCCGCGGACCTCGGGGCGGTCCTCGCGCACGGCGGTGTCGCCGATGCGCTTGAGGCCCAGGGTGCGCAGGGTGTCACGCTGGTTCTGCTTGCCGCCGATGACGGACTTGGTCTGGGTCACCTTGAGCTGGGCCATCACGCACCCACCCCGACCTGCTCGCCCGCGGCGGCCTTGGCCTCGCGGTCCTTGGCCTCGCCCTCGGCGCGCTCGCGCAGCAGCGCGGCCGGGGCCACGTGCTCCAGCGGCAGGCCGCGGCGGGCCGCGACGGCCTCCGGCTGTTCGAGCATCTTCAGCGCCGCCACGGTGGCGTGGACGATGTTGATCGCGTTGGAGGAGCCGAGCGACTTGCTGAGGATGTCGTGGACACCCGCGCAGTCGAGGACGGCGCGCACCGGGCCGCCGGCGATGACCCCGGTACCCGGGGAGGCCGGGCGCAGGAAGACGACGCCGGCGGCGGCCTCGCCCTGCACCGCGTGCGGGATGGTCCGCTTGACGCGGGGGACGCGGAAGAAGTTCTTCTTCGCCTCCTCCACGCCCTTGGCGATCGCCGCGGGCACCTCCTTGGCCTTGCCGTAGCCGACGCCGACGGTGCCGTCGCCGTCGCCCACCACGACCAGGGCGGTGAAGCTGAAGCGCCGACCACCCTTGACCACCTTCGCGACGCGGTTGATCGTGACCACGCGCTCGATGTAGTTGCTCTTCTCCTCGGCGCCGCGGCGGTTGTCGCGACGGTCGCCGCGACGGCCCTCGCGACGGTTGCCGCCGTCGCGGCCCTCGCCCGAGCCGGTGGCGGGACCGGAGCCGGTCCTGCTTCGCTGCGGTGCAGCCATCAGATGTTCCTCTGCTCTCGTACGGTCAGCGTGGTCACAGGGTCAGGCCACCCTCGCGGGCGCCGTCGGCCACCGCCGCGACCCGTCCGTGGTACTTGTTGCCGCCCCGGTCGAAGACCGCTGCCTCGACGCCGGCGGCCTTCGCACGCTCGGCGACGAGCTCGCCCACGCGGCGGGCCTTGGCGGTCTTGTCGCCCTCGGCGCCGCGCAGGTCGGCCTCGAGCGTGGACGCCGAGGCCACCGTGCGGCCGGTGGTGTCGTCCACCAGCTGGGCGACCATGTGACGCGCGGAGCGGGTGACCACGAGGCGGGGACGCTCGGAGGTGCCGGAGATCCGCTTGCGCAGGCGCTGGTGGCGCCGCACGCGGGCGACGGCCTTGCCCTTGCCCTTGACGGTGATAGCCATCGCTTACTTACCAGCCTTTCCGACCTTGCGGCGGACCTGCTCGCCGGCGTAGCGAACGCCCTTGCCCTTGTAGGGCTCCGGCTTGCGGATCTTGCGGATGTTGGCCGCGACTTCGCCGACCTGCTGCTTGTCGATGCCGTTGACCGAGAACTTCGTCGGGCCCTGCACCTCGAAGGTGATGCCCTCCGGCGCCTCGACCGTCACGGGGTGCGAGAAGCCGAGGGCGAACTCCAGGTTCGAGCCCTTGGCCTGCACGCGGTAACCGGTGCCGACGATCTCCAGGGCCTTGGTGTAGCCCTGGGTGACGCCGGTGATCATGTTGGCGAGCAGCGTGCGCGTGAGGCCGTGCAGCGAGCGCGAGCCGCGCTCGTCGTCCGGACGGGTCACCACGAGGGCGCCGTCCTCGCCGCGAGCGACGGTGATGGGGGCGGCCACGGTGTGCGTCAGGGTGCCCTTGGGCCCCTTGACCGTCACGTCGGCACCCTCGAGGGTGACGTCGACGCCAGCGGGGACCGGGACGGGGACCTTACCGATTCGGGACATGGTTGATCTCCTTCCTGGTCACCAGACGTAGGCGAGGACTTCCCCGCCCACGCCCTTGTTCTGCGCCTCACGGTCGGTCAGCAGGCCGGAGGAGGTGGACAGGATCGCCACCCCCAGGCCGCCGAGGACCTTGGGCAGGTTCGTCGACTTCGCGTACACGCGCAGACCGGGCTTGGACACCCGGCGCACACCCGCGAGCGAGCGCTCACGGTTGGGGCCGAACTTGAGGTCCAGGGTCAGCTTCTTGCCGACCTCGGCGTCCTCGACCTTCCAGCCGGCGATGTAGCCCTCGGACTTGAGGATCTCCGCGATGTTCGCCTTGAGCTTCGAGTACGGCATGGTCACCGACTCGTGGTACGCCGAGTTGGCGTTACGCAGACGCGTGAGCATGTCTGCGATGGGGTCTGTCATAGTCATCGGGCCTCGGCCCTTCCTCGTCGCGGTTTCCTCGCGGGACCTGCGACGTCAGTGTTACCAGCTGGACTTGGTGATGCCCGGGAGCTGCCCGGCGAGGGCCATCTCGCGCAGGCAGATGCGGCACAGCCCGAACTTGCGGTACACCGAGTGCGGGCGCCCGCAGCGCTGGCACCGGGTGTAGGCGCGCACGCCGAACTTCGGCTTGCGGTTCGCCTTCTGGATCAGGGCGGTCTTCGCCATCTCAGTCCTCCTTGAAAGGGAAGCCCAGGCGGCGCAGCAGCGACCGCCCCTCTTCGTCGGTTGTGGCCGAGGTGACGACCGTGATGTCCATGCCGCGCACGCGGTCGATCTTGTCCTGGTCGATCTCGTGGAACATCGACTGCTCGTTCAGGCCGAACGTGTAGTTGCCGTGGCCGTCGAACTGCTTGGCGCTCAGGCCGCGGAAGTCGCGGATGCGGGGCAGCGCGAGCGAGAGCAGGCGGTCGAGGAACTCCCACATGCGGTCGCCGCGCAGCGTCACGTGGGCGCCGATCGGCTGGCCCTCGCGCAGCTTGAACTGCGCGATGGACTTGCGGGCCTTGGTCACCTGCGGCTTCTGGCCGGTGATGAGGCTCAGGTCGCGGATCGCGCCCTCGATGAGCTTGGAGTCGCGTGCCGCGTCCCCGACGCCCATGTTGACCACGATCTTGGTCAGCCCGGCGACCTGGTTGACGTTGGCGTGCTGGAACTCCTCGCGGAGCGCGCCGACGATCTCGTCGCGGTAGCGCTGCTTCAGGCGCGGGAGGGTGGTGGTCTCGCTCATGCTCAGATGTCCTTACCGGAGCGCTTGGCCACCCGGACCCGCACGGTGCGGGTCCGGCCGTCGCGCTCGACCTGCTCGGTGCGGTAGCCCACCCGGGTGCCCTTCTTGGTCTCCGGGTCGACCAGCATCACGTTGCTGACGTGGATGGGGGCCTCGACGGTCTCGATGCCACCCGTGCGCGCGCCGCGGCTGGACTGGCCAACCTTGGTGTGCTTCTTCACGCGCTGCACGCCCTCGACGACGATGCGGTCGTCGTCCTTGCGGACCTCGAGCACCCGGCCCTGCTTGCCCTTGTCCCGGCCGGCGATGACGACCACCAGGTCGCCCTTCTTGATCTTCGCCATGTCAGAGCACCTCCGGCGCGAGAGAGACGATGCGCATGAACTTCTTGTCACGCAGCTCCCGGCCCACGGGGCCGAAGATGCGCGTGCCGCGAGGCTCGCCGTCGCCCTTGAGGATGACGGCCGCGTTCTCGTCGAACTTGATGTACGAGCCGTCCGGGCGACGCCGCTCCTTGGCGGTGCGGACGACGACCGCCTTGACGACGTCACCCTTCTTGACGTTGCCGCCCGGGATGGCGTCCTTGACGGTGGCGACGATGGTGTCGCCGATGCCGGCATAGCGCCGGCCCGAGCCGCCGAGCACACGGATGCAAAGGATCTCCTTGGCACCGGTGTTGTCGGCGACCTTCAGCCGCGACTCCTGCTGGATCATTACGTGTACTCCTGTCGTCGTGCCGGTTCTCGCCGTTCGCGAGCCTGGCCGAACGGATGGTGGGCTGGGAGGCCGGGCTTACTTGGCCTTCTCGAGGATCTCGACCACGCGGTGGCGCTTGGTCGCGGAGAGCGGGCGGGTCTCCATGATGAGGACCAGGTCGCCGATGCCGACCTGGTTGGTCTCGTCGTGCGCCTTGACCCGCTTGGTGCGGCGGATGACCTTGCCGTAGAGCGCGTGCTTGACGCGGTCCTCGACCTCCACCACCACGGTCTTGTCCATCTTGTCGCTGACGACGTAGCCGCGCTGCGTCTTGCGGAAGTTGCGCTGCTCCGCCGGCTCGACGGTCTGGTTCTCGCTCACTGGGACCTCGTTCACTTCTCGCTGCTGGGCGCGGTTCGGATGCCGAGCTCGCGCTCGCGCACGATCGTGTAGATGCGGGCGATGTCCCGGCGCACGGCCTTGAGCCGGCCGTGGTCCTCGAGCTGCCCGGTCGCCGCGGAGAACCGCAGGTTGAACAGCTCGGCCTTGGCCTTGTCCAGCTCCTCGGCCAGACGGTCGTTGTCCATGCCGTCCAGGTCAGCGGGGCTGAGCCCCTTGGTGCCGATGGCCATCAGCTTTCACCACCCTCACGACGCACGAAACGCGTCTTCATCGGGAGCTTGTGCTGCGCGCGGCTCATGGCCTCGCGTGCCAGCCCCTCATCGACGCCGGCGAGCTCGAACATGATGCGGCCGGGCTTGACGTTGGCGATCCACCACTCCGGCGAGCCCTTGCCGGAACCCATGCGGGTCTCGGCCGGCTTCTTCGTCAGAGGACGGTCGGGGAAGATGTTGATCCACACCTTGCCGCCACGCTTGATGTGACGGGTCATGGCGATACGAGCGGCCTCGATCTGCCGGTTCGTGACGTACGCGCCCTCCAGGGCCTGGATGCCGTACTCGCCGAACGCGATCGTGGTGCCACCCTTCGCCACGCCGCGGCGCGTGGGGTGGTGCTGCTTGCGGTGCTTGGTCCGCCGGGGGATGAGCACGGCTCAGGCCTCCGTTCCGGTGTTGGCCGAGGTGTCGGTGGCCGCCGGAGCGGCCTGCTCCGCCGGAGCCTCCTGCGCGCGGGACTCGCCGCCGCGGCCCTCGGCGCCGCGACGGGCGCCGCCACGGCGCTCGCCACGACCACGCGGGGCGCGGGAGGCGGAGTCGGCCTGCTCGCGGGCGTACTCCTTCTCGGTCTGGTCACCCTTGTAGATCCACACCTTCACGCCGATGCGGCCGAAGGTGGTGCGGGCCTCGAAGAACCCGTAGTCGATGTTCGCGCGGAGCGTGTGCAGCGGCACGCGCCCCTCGCGGTAGAACTCCGAGCGGGACATCTCCGCGCCGCCGAGACGGCCGGAGCACTGCACCCGGATGCCCTTGGCGCCGGCGCGCTGGGCGGACTGCATGCCCTTGCGCATGGCGCGGCGGAACGAGACGCGGCTCGCGAGCTGCTCGGCGATGCCCTGGGCGACCAGCTGGGCGTCCACCTCGGGGTTCTTGACCTCGAGGATGTTCAGCTGGACCTGCTTGCCCGTGAGCTTCTCCAGCTCCCCGCGCAGGCGGTCGGCCTCCGCGCCGCGGCGCCCGATGACGATGCCCGGGCGGGCGGTGTGCAGGTCGACGCGCACGCGGTCGCGGGTGCGCTCGATGTCGACCTTGGAGATACCCGCGCGCTCGAGCCCGGCGGACATGAGGCGACGGATCGCCACGTCCTCGCGCACGTAGTCGCGGTACCGCTGGCCGGCCTTGGTGCTGTCGGCGAACCAGCGCGAACGGTGATCGGTGGTGATGCCGAGCCGGAACCCGGTCGGGTTGACCTTCTGACCCACTAGCGGGTCCTCCCCTTCGTGCCGGCGGCCTTCTTGGCCGCGCCGTTGCTCTGAGCCTCGCCCACGACGACGGTGATGTGGCTGGTGCGCTTGAGGATGCGGGCCGCACGGCCCTGGGCGCGCGGCCGGAACCGCTTCAGGGTCGGGCCCTCGTCCACGTAGGCCTCCAGCACGACGAGCTTGCTCTCGTCGAACGCCTCGCTGGCCTCGTCGGCCTTCACGCGAGCGTTCGCGATCGCGCTCTCGACGACCTTGCGCACGGTCTCGGCCGCCGCCTGCGGGGCGAACCGCAGAACCGCCACAGCCTCATCGGCGCCCTTGCCGCGGACGACGTCCACGACGCGGCGCGCCTTCTGGGGCGTGACGCGGACGAATCGCGCCTGCGCCTTGGCTTCCATGTTCCTGCCTTACTTGTCGGTGTCTGCTCGGGTGGAAGACCCCCGCCTCAGCGGCGGCGGGCCTTGCGGTCGTCCTTGTCGTGCCCGCGGTAGGTGCGGGTCGGGGCGAACTCCCCGAGCTTGTGGCCGACCATCGACTCGGTGACGAAGACCGGGACGTGCTTGCGCCCGTCGTGCACCGCGAAGGTGTGCCCGATGAAGTCGGGGGTGATCACGGACCGGCGGGACCAGGTCTTGATGACGTTCTTGGTGCCCTTCTCGTTCTGGACGTCCACCTTCTTCTGCAGGTGGTCGTCGACGAAGGGACCCTTCTTCAGACTGCGCGGCATGTCGTCGCCCTCTCCCTATCAGCGCTTCTTGCCGGTGCGGCGACGGCGCACGATGAGCTTGTCGCTCGGCTTGTTCGGACGGCGGGTACGGCCCTCGGGCTGACCCCACGGGCTGACCGGGTGGCGACCACCGGAGGTCTTGCCCTCACCACCACCGTGCGGGTGGTCGACAGGGTTCATGACGACGCCGCGGACGGTCGGGCGCTTGCCCTTCCAGCGCATACGGCCGGCCTTGCCCCAGTTGATGTTCGACTGCTCGGCGTTGCCGACCTCGCCGATGGAGGCGCGGCAGCGCGCGTCGACGTTGCGGATCTCGCCCGAGGGCATGCGCAGCTGGGCGTACGGGCCGTCCTTCGCGACGAGCTGGACGGACGCGCCGGCGGAGCGGGCGATCTTCGCGCCGCCGCCGGGCCGCAGCTCGATGGCGTGGATGACCGTGCCGACCGGGATGTTGCGCAGCGGCAGGTTGTTGCCGGGCTTGATGTCCGCGCCCGGGCCCTGCTCGATGCGGTCGCCCTGCTTGAGCTTGTTCGGCGCGATGATGTAGCGCTTCTCGCCGTCCGCGTAGTGCAGCAGCGCGATGCGCGCGGTGCGGTTCGGGTCGTACTCGATGTGCGCGACCTTCGCCGGCACGCCGTCCTTGTCGTGACGGCGGAAGTCGATCACGCGGTAGGCGCGCTTGTGGCCGCCGCCCTTGTGGCGGGTGGTCACGCGACCGGTGGCGTTGCGGCCACCGGACTTGCTGAGCGGGCGGACCAGCGACTTCTCCGGCTCGGACCGGGTGATCTCGACGAAGTCGGCCACGCTCGAACCGCGGCGGCCCGGCGTCGTCGGCTTGTACTTACGGATTCCCATGGGTGTCGATCCTCAATCCCTCTGGTGGAGCCGGCCTCAGCCGGCCACCTCGCCAAAGATGTCGATGGAGCCCTCGCGCAGCGTGACGATCGCGCGCTTGGTGTCCTTGCGCTTGCCGAGGCCGAACTTCGTCCGGCGGGTCTTGCCCTGCCGGTTCGCGGTGTTCACCGAGGCGACCTTCACGTCGAAGATCTTCTCGATGGCGTTCTTGATCTCGGTCTTGTTCGAGCGGGGGTCGACCTCGAAGGTGTACTTGCCCTCGTCGATCAGGCCGTAGCTCTTCTCCGAGACGATCGGCTTGATGATGATGTCCCGGGGGTTCTTGCTCGCCTCGATGCTCACTTGGACTCCTCCTCGCTGCCGCCACCGACGAAGGTGGCCAGCGCGCCGGCGGTGAACACGACGTCGTCGTTGACCAGGACGTCGTAGGTGTTGAGCTGGTCGACCCAGAGCAGGTGCACCGTGGGCACGTTGCGCAGGCTCTTCACCGTCAGCTCGTCGGTGCGCTCGACGACGACCAGCGCGGTGCGCTCGGCGACGACGTTGCGCAGCGCGGCCAGCGCGGCGGCGGTCTTCGGGGCCTCACCCTCGACGAGGGAGCTGACCACGTGGACGCGGCCGGCGCGGGCGCGGTCCGACAGGGCGCCGCGCAGGGCGGCGGCCTTCATCTTCTTGGGGGTCCGCTGGGAGTAGTCGCGCGGCTGCGGGCCGTGGACGGTGCCACCGCCGGCGAACTGCGGGGCGCGGGTCGAGCCCTGGCGGGCGCGGCCGGTGCCCTTCTGCTTGTAGGGCTTCCTGCCACCGCCGCGGACCATGCCGCGGGTCTTGGTGGCGTGGGTGCCCTGGCGCGCGGCGGCGAGTTGCGCGACGACGACCTGGTGGATCAGCGGAACGTTCGTCTGGACGTCGAAGACCTCCGCGGGGAGCTCGGCCTGGCCGGCCTTGGCGCCCGCGGCGTCCAGCACGTCGACGGTCTGCGTGTTTGCCATGCGGCTCACGCCCCCTTCGCGGCGGTACGGACCAGCACGATCCCGCCCTTGGGGCCGGGCACGGGGCCGGTGACGAGAAGGAGACCCTTCTCGGCGTCGACCGCGTGGATCGTCAGGTTCTGGGTGGTGTGGCGGGCGTTGCCCATCCGGCCGGCCATGCGCAGGCCCTTGAACACGCGCGAGGGCGTGGAGGCGCCGCCGATGGAACCCGGCTTGCGGTGGTTGCGGTGCGCACCGTGGGAGGCGGAGACGCCGGCGAAGCCGTGGCGCTTCATGACACCCGCGGTGCCCTTGCCCTTGGTGGTGCCGACGACGTCGACCCGCGCGCCGGCCTCGAAGGCCTCCGCGGTGATCTCCTGGCCGAGGCTGTACTCGGCGGCGTCGGCGGTGCGGATCTCGGCCAGGTGGCGGCGGGGGGTGACCCCGGCCTTGCCGAAGTGGCCCTTGAGCGGCTGGGTGACCTTGCGCGGGTCGATCTGGCCGAAGGCGAGCTGGACGGCGCTGTAGCCGTCCGTCTCCGGGGTGCGCACCTGCGTCACCACGTTCGTGCCCACCTGGACGACCGTGACGGGCACGAGGCGGCCGGCCTCGTCCCAGACCTGGGTCATGCCGAGCTTCGTGCCGAGCAGCGCCTTGACGGCGGTGCCAGCAGCCTGCTGGGAAGTCGTAGTCATTGCAGGAGTCCTCAGAGCTTGATCTCGATGTTGACGTCCGCCGGCAGGTCGAGTCGCATGAGCGAGTCGACGGCCTTGGGCGTCGGGTCGACGATGTCGATGAGCCGCTTGTGCGTGCGCATCTCGAAGTGCTCGCGGCTGTCCTTGTACTTGTGGGGCGAACGGATGACGACGAAGACGTTCTTCTCCGTCGGCAGCGGCACCGGGCCCACGACCGTCGCACCAGCGCGGGTCACCGTGTCGACGATCTTGCGCGCCGAGCTGTCGATGACCTCGTGGTCGTAGGACTTGAGCCGGATGCGGATCTTCTGTCCCGCCATGGCGTCGTCTAACCTCTCTCGTACCGCTACCTGTACCGACCCCCGCACTCGGGCGTGTCGCGGTTCGCGGCACACGCCGACCGGGTTCCCCGGTACGGGGTTGGTCGTTGTGATGCTTGTGGGAACGTGCGGTGCGCCCGCTCCAGCAGTCATGACGTCTGGGGCAGGGCCCCAGGCAACCGGTCTAGTCTGCCAGACCGACGGGCCGCTTGGCCAATCGACGGCGGCTCTCGGGCTGAGAGGCCGCTCACGCCTGGCAGGTGCACACGTGCGCACACCGGCTCCGCTACGTTACCAGCCGACCCGCCCGGCCCGCGAGCCTGCTTGACACCGCGGCCCTGTGAGGCTGCCCACCGCCCCTCCCCCACCCCGCGAGACGTGGCGGGGCCCCACCGCCCGCGCCACGGCCCGGTGGCCCGCTCGGCCGGCCGCACGGCAGGCGTGGGCCTGCCGGTGCGGGGCCACGACGGGACATCGGTACCGGTCACGACAACCGCGGGACGGGGCGGGTCTGGGACGCTGACCCATCGGGCAGCAAGTGACGACTCGCGCAGCAAGTGACGACTCGAGGAGCAAGTGACAGCGGGGAGCAAGTGACGTCTCGGGGAGCGAGTGACGTCTCGCCGCGGGGCGGGGACAGGCCGAGGGCCCGGCAGCTGGCGCTGCCGGGCCCTCGTGGGTACCGCTGGCCGGGTGAACCCGGCGTCAGATCACTCGATGATCTTGGTGACTCGACCCGAGCCGACCGTGCGGCCACCCTCGCGGATGGCGAAGCCGAGACCCTCCTCCATGGCGATGGGCTGGATGAGCTCCACCGTCATGTCGGTGTTGTCGCCGGGCATGACCATCTCGGTGCCCTCGGGCAGCGTGATGACGCCGGTGACGTCCGTGGTCCGGAAGTAGAACTGGGGGCGGTAGTTCGAGTAGAACGGGTTGTGACGGCCGCCCTCGTCCTTGGCGAGGATGTAGACCTGGCCCTCGAACCTGGTGTGCGGGGTGATCGAGCCCGGCTTGCAGACGACCTGGCCGCGCTCGACGTCCTCGCGCTTGGTGCCGCGCAGGAGCAGACCGACGTTCTCGCCGGCGTCCGCGGTGTCGAGCAGCTTGCGGAACATCTCGATGCCCGTGACCGTGGTCTTCTGCTTGTCGGGACGGATGCCGACGATCTCGACCTCCTCGTTCACCTTCAGCTGACCGCGCTCGACGCGACCGGTGACCACGGTGCCGCGGCCGGTGATGGTGAAGACGTCCTCGATCGGCATGAGGAAGGGCTTGTCGATGTCGCGGACCGGGTCCGGCACGTTCTCGTCCACGGCCTCCATGAGGTCCTCGACGGACTTGACCCACTGCGGGTCGCCCTCGAGCGCCTTCAGCGCGGAGACGCGGATGACCGGCACGTCGTCGCCGGGGAAGCCCTGGGACGACAGCAGCTCGCGGACCTCCATCTCGACGAGCTCGAGGATCTCCTCGTCCTCGACCATGTCGGACTTGTTCAGCGCCACGAGCAGGTAGGGGACGCCGACCTGACGGGCCAGGAGGACGTGCTCACGGGTCTGGGCCATCGGACCGTCGGTCGCGGCGACGACCAGGATCGCGCCGTCCATCTGGGCAGCACCGGTGATCATGTTCTTGATGTAGTCGGCGTGACCCGGGGCGTCGACGTGCGCGTAGTGACGCTTCTCCGTCTGGTACTCGACGTGCGAGACGTTGATCGTGATACCGCGCTGGCGCTCCTCAGGAGCGTTGTCGACCTGGTCGAACGGCGTGAACGTGTTCAGGTCCGGGTACTTGTCAGCCAGCACCTTGGTGATGGCAGCGGTCAGCGTCGTCTTGCCGTGGTCGACGTGACCGATCGTGCCGATGTTGACGTGCGGCTTGGTCCGCTCGAACTTGGCCTTCGCCACTGGGGTCCTCCTGGGACTTGGGTAGTTGTCTCACAGCTCTGGCGGGTGCGGGCTGCTCTCGCCGGGGCGGATGGGATCCTACGGGTCGGTTATGGGTTACTTGCAGGGTCGACCTGTGGGACTCACTCGCCCCGGGTCTTCTTGATGATCTCCTCGGCGACGTTCCGAGGAACCTCCGCGTAGCTGTCGAACTGCATCGAGTACACCGCACGACCCTGGGTCTTGGACCGGAGGTCGCCGACGTAGCCGAACATCTCGGACAGCGGCACGAGGGCGCGGACGATCTTGACGCCGCTCGCGTCCTCCATCGACTGGATCATGCCACGGCGGGAGTTGAGGTCGCCAATGACGTCGCCCATGTACTCCTCGGGCGTACGCACCTCGACGTCCATGACCGGCTCGAGCAGCGCGGGGTCCGCGCGGCGGGCCCCCTCCTTGAGCACCATCGAACCGGCGATCTTGAAGGCCATCTCCGAGGAGTCGACCTCGTGGTAGGCGCCGTCCAGCAGGACCGCCTTGACGCCCACCAGCGGGTAGCCCGCGAGGACACCGGACTGCATGGCGTCCTGGATGCCGTGGTCCACGCTCGGGATGTACTCGCGCGGGATGCGGCCACCGGTGACCTTGTTCTCGAAGGCGTACAGCTCGCCCTCGGCGGTGTCCATGGGCTCGAAGGTGACCTGCACCTTGGCGAACTGGCCGGAGCCACCGGTCTGCTTCTTGTGCGTGTAGTCGACCTTCTCGACCTTGCGGCGGATGGTCTCGCGATAGGCGACCTGCGGCTTGCCGACGTTCGCCTCGACCTTGAACTCGCGGCGCATGCGGTCCACGAGGATGTCCAGGTGGAGCTCGCCCATGCCGCCGATGACGGTCTGGCCGGTCTCCTCGTCGAGCTCGACGGAGAAGGTCGGGTCCTCCTCGGCGAGCTTCTGGATGGCCGTGGACAGCTTCTCCTGGTCGCCCTTGGTCTTGGGCTCGATGGCCACGTGGATGACCGGCTCGGGGAAGGTCATCGACTCCAGGACCACCGGGGCGTCGATCGCGCACAGGGTGTCACCGGTGGTGACATCCTTGAGGCCGATGAACGCGTAGATGTGGCCGGCGTGCGCCTCCTCGATGGGGTTCTCCTTGTTGGAGTGCATCTGGAACATCTTCCCGACGCGCTCCTTCTTCCCCTTCGTGGAGTTCAGCACCTGCACGCCCTGGGAGACCCTGCCGGAGTACACGCGCACGTAGGTCAGCTTGCCGAAGAACGGGTGGGCGGCGACCTTGAACGCCAGGGCCGAGAAGGGCTCCTTCTCGTCGGGCTTGCGCTCGACGACCGTCTCCTCGTCGCCGACGGCGTGACCCTGCACGGCGGGGACGTCCAGCGGGGAGGGCAGGTAGTCGATCACGGCGTCGAGCATGGGCTGCACGCCCTTGTTCTTGAACGCCGAGCCGCAGAAGACCGGGTAGGCCTGGGAGGACACCGTCAGGGCGCGCACGCCCTTCTTGATGTCGGCCTCGGTCAGCTCCTCGCCGCCGAGGTACTTCTCCAGCAGCTCCTCGTCGGACTCCGCGACCTGCTCGACGAGCCGGGCCCGGTACTCCTCGGCCTTGTCCTGCAGGTCGGCCGGGATCTCCTCGACGGTGTAGTCCTCGCCGATCTTGACGTCGCCGTGCCAGGTCAGGGCGCGCATGCCCACCAGGTCGACGACGCCGGCGAACTCGCTCTCGGAGCCGATCGGCAGCTGCATGACCAGCGGCGTGGCCTTGAGGCGGTCCTCGATGGTCTTGACGGTGAAGTAGAAGTCCGCACCGAGCTTGTCCATCTTGTTGACGAAGCAGATGCGCGGGACGTCGTACTTGTCCGCCTGGCGCCACACCGTCTCGGACTGGGGCTCCACACCCTCCTTGCCGTCGAACACGGCGACGGCGCCGTCGAGGACGCGCAGCGAGCGCTCGACCTCGACCGTGAAGTCCACGTGGCCGGGGGTGTCGATGATGTTGATCTGGTTGTTCTTCCAGAAGCAGGTGGTGGCCGCGGAGGTGATGGTGATGCCCCGCTCCTGCTCCTGCTCCATCCAGTCCATCGTCGAGGCGCCGTCGTGCGTCTCGCCGATCTTGTAGTTGATGCCGGTGTAGAACAGGATCCGCTCGGTCGTCGTCGTCTTGCCGGCGTCGATGTGCGCCATGATGCCGATGTTGCGGACCTTGGTCAGGTCGGTCAGCACGTCAAGTGCCACGTGAGGCTCTCTTCGGGTCGTGTCGGGTCTGGAGGAGGGGTGCGCCGCCGCGGGGCGGCGGCGCAGCCGGGACTACCAGCGGTAGTGCGCGAACGCCTTGTTGGACTCCGCCATCTTGTGCGTGTCCTCGCGGCGCTTCACCGCGGCACCGAGACCGTTGGACGCGTCGAGGATCTCGTTCATGAGCCGCTCGGTCATGGTTTTCTCGCGGCGCGAGCGGGCGTAGCCGACCAGCCAGCGCAGCGCCAGCTGGGTCTGCCGGGAGGTGCGGACCTCGACCGGGACCTGGTAGGTGGCGCCACCGACACGGCGGGAGCGGACCTCGAGGGAGGGCCGGATGTTGTCCAGCGCGCGCTTGAGCACGACGGCGGGGTCGCTCTGGGTCTTGTCGCGGACGCCCTCGAGGGCGTCGTAGACGATGCGCTCGGCGGTGGACTTCTTGCCGTCCAGCAGCACGCGGTTCACGAGCTGCGTGACGACCTGCGAGCCGTAGACCGGGTCGACGACCAGGGGGCGCTGCGGGGCGGGGCCCTTACGAGGCATTACTTCTTCTCCTTCTTCGCGCCGTAGCGGCTGCGAGCCTGCTGGCGACCGCGAACACCCTGGGTGTCGAGCGCGCCGCGGACGATCTTGTAGCGGACACCGGGCAGGTCCTTCACACGGCCACCGCGGACGAGCACGATCGAGTGCTCCTGGAGGTTGTGGCCGACACCGGGGATGTACGCGGTGACCTCGATGCCGCTGGACAGGCGCACGCGGGCGACCTTACGCAGGGCCGAGTTCGGCTTCTTCGGGGTCGTGGTGTACACGCGGGTGCACACACCACGACGCTGCGGGCTGCCCTTGAGGGCCGGCGTCTTGGAGGTCCCGACCTTGCGGCTGCGGCCCTTGCGGACCAGCTGCTGAATCGTAGGCACTACGTCTCCGTCTCGAAGTTCTCTTGCTGTGTCATTGCTGCTCGCCCGACCATGGGGGTCGACCGGCCCGGGCCGTGCGGCCCGTCCAGGCTCGCTCCCCCTGCCCCCGTTGTCGGGCGTGTCGACCAGCCCCGGACGCCCTGGGTCTGCCACCGTCTGAGGGGGCGGACGCCGGGCAACCCAGCTGGCGAAGACGCCTGCGGACCCCGCTCCTGCCGCGGCCGCGGGGGGCCATGACCGACGTGAGAGGCGCACGCACGAGAGCCCGATGTCGCGGGCACCGCCGACCAGAGTACTCTGCGGCGGATCGGGGCGTCAAAGCGTGGCGGGCGGCCCCGGCGTGGGGTGCGCCACGTGGGCCGGCGACGGCGGGGCCGCCGTCGGGCCCGGTTCTTGCGTTGGTGCTGGGCCCTCCGCACGGGCGGGGACCCGGTCGTGGGCCCGCCGCACGGGCGGGGACCCGGACGTGCGAGGCGGGGCCGGGGGCGCACCCCCGGCCCCGCCTCCTCACCGCTGGGGTCAGCGGAACTCGAGCCCGTAGGTGTCGGGGCCGAAGTCCAGCTCCTCGAGCAGGATCGACTCGGAGCCCTGGCTGGCGGGGGCGAAGTCGATGTCGCTGTAGCCCATGCGGCTGAACGCCTGGGCCTTGGCCTCCTCGGTCGGCTCCACGACCACCTCGTGGTAGCGGGGCAGGCCCGTCCCGGCCGGGATGAGCTTACCGAGGATGACGTTCTCCTTCAGGCCCAGCAGCGGGTCGCGCCGGCTGCTCATCGCCGCCTCGGTGAGCACCTTCGTCGTCTCCTGGAAGGAGGCGGCGGAGAGCCACGAGTCGGTGGCGAGCGAGGCCTTGGTGATGCCCATCAGCTCCGGACGGCCGGAGGCGGGGGTGCCACCCTCGGAGACGACGCGGCGGTTCTCGTCCTCGAACCGGGTGCGCTCCATGAGCTCACCGGGCAGCAGGCGCGAGTCGCCGGAGTCGAGCACCGTGACGCGGCGCAGCATCTGCCGCACGATGACCTCGATGTGCTTGTCGTGGATGTCCACGCCCTGCGAGCGGTAGACCTCCTGGACCTGCTCCACCAGGTGCTTCTGCGCGGCGCGCGGGCCGAGGATGCGCAGGACCTTCTTCGGGTCCACGGCACCGGCGATGAGCTGCCTGCCCACGGCCACGTGCTCGCCGTCCTCGACCAGCAGGCGGGCGCGCTTGGTCACCGGGTAGACGGCGTCCTCCTGCCCGTCGTCGCGGGTGATGACGATCTTGCGCGTGCGCTCGGTGTCGTCGATCTTGACCCGGCCGGCGGCCTCGGCGATCGGGGCCTCGCCCTTGGGGGTGCGGGCCTCGAACAGCTCCTGGACACGCGGCAGACCCTGGGTGATGTCCTCCGCGGAGGCGGCACCACCGGTGTGGAAGGTACGCATCGTCAGCTGCGTGCCGGGCTCGCCGATGGACTGCGCGGCGATGATGCCGACGGCCTCGCCGATGTCCACCAGCTTGCCGGTGGCCAGGGAGCGTCCGTAGCACTTGGCGCAGGTGCCGACGCGCGACTCGCAGGTGAGCACGGAGCGCACCTTGACCTCGGTGACGCCGGACTCGACGAGGCGCTCGATGAGCACGTCGCCGGCGTCGTCCCCGGCCTGGGCCAGCACGTTGCCCTCGGCGTCCTTGACGTCGACGGCCAGCGTGCGGGCGTAGACCGAGGTCTCCACCGTGTCGGCGCGCACCAGGCCGCCGTCGGCGCCCGGCTCGGCGATGGTCATCGTCAGGCCCATGCGGGTGCCGCAGTCGTCCTCGCGGACGATGACGTCCTGCGAGACGTCCACCAGACGACGGGTGAGGTACCCGGAGTCGGCGGTGCGCAGGGCCGTGTCCGCGAGGCCCTTGCGGGCGCCGTGGGTGGCGATGAAGTACTCCAGGACGGACAGGCCCTCGCGGTAGTTGGACTTGATCGGGCGCGGGATGATCTCGCCCTTCGGGTCCGCCACGAGGCCACGCATGCCGGCGATCTGGCGCACCTGCATCCAGTTACCACGGGCACCGGAGGAGACCATCCGGAAGACGGTGTTGCGCTGCGGGAAGTTCACCCGCATCGCCTCGTCGACCTCGTTGGTGGCCTGCGTCCAGATGTCGATGAGCTCCTGACGGCGCTCGTCGTCGGTGATCAGGCCCATGTCGTACTGGTCCTGGATCTTCTCCGCCTCGCCCTCGTACTTCTCGAGGATGTGGGCCTTGGCCTCCGGGGCCACGACGTCGGAGATGGCGATGGTGACGCCGGAGCGCGACGCCCACCGGAACCCGGCCTCCTTCAGCGCGTCGAGGCTCGCCCCGACCTCCACCTTCGGGTACCGCTCCGCCAGGTCGTTGACGATGGCGCCGAGCACCTTCTTGTCGACGACGCCGTTGATGTACGGGTAGTCCACGGGCAGGAGCTCGTTGAACAGCGCGCGGCCCAGGGTGGTCTCGAGGACGATCGGCTCGCCCTCCTCCCAGCCCTCCGCCGGCGTCCAGCCCTGCGGCGGGACCAGCTCGGGGAAGCGCACCTTGACGACGGCGTTGAGGTCCAGCTCGCCGGCGTCGAAGGCCATGATCGCCTCGGCCGCCGAGGAGAAGGAGCGTCCGGCGCCCTTGGCGTCCTCGCGGTCCGACGTGAGGTGGAACAGGCCGATGATCATGTCCTGCGAGGGCATGGTCACCGGGCGGCCGTCGGACGGCTTGAGGATGTTGTTGCTCGAGAGCATGAGGATGCGGGCCTCGGCCTGCGCCTCGGCGCTCAGCGGCAGGTGCACGGCCATCTGGTCGCCGTCGAAGTCGGCGTTGAACGCGCCGCAGACGAGCGGGTGGAGCTTGATGGCCTTGCCCTCGACCAGCTGCGGCTCGAAGGCCTGGATGCCCAGGCGGTGCAGCGTGGGCGCGCGGTTGAGCAGCACCGGGTGCTCGCGGATGACCTCGGAGAGGACGTCCCACACCTGCGGGCGGGACCGCTCGACCATGCGCTTGGCGGCCTTGATGTTCTGGGCGTGGTTGAGGTCCACCAGCCGCTTCATGACGAAGGGCTTGAACAGCTCCAGCGCCATCTGCTTCGGCAGGCCGCACTGGTGCAGCTTCAGCGTGGGGCCGACGACGATGACCGAGCGGCCGGAGTAGTCGACGCGCTTGCCGAGCAGGTTCTGGCGGAACCGGCCCTGCTTGCCCTTGAGCATGTCGGAGATCGACTTCAGGGCGCGGTTGCCCGGGCCCGTCACCGGACGCCCGCGGCGGCCGTTGTCGAAGAGCGCGTCCACGGACTCCTGGAGCATGCGCTTCTCGTTGTTGACGATGATCTCGGGCGCGCCCAGGTCCAGCAGCCGCTTGAGGCGGTTGTTGCGGTTGATGACGCGGCGGTACAGGTCGTTCAGGTCCGACGTGGCGAAGCGGCCACCGTCGAGCTGCACCATCGGGCGCAGGTCCGGCGGGATGACCGGGACGCAGTCGAGCACCATGCCCATCGGCGAGTTGCCGGTGGTCAGGAACGCGTTGACGACCTTCAGCCGCTTCAGGGCGCGGGTCTTGCGCTGCCCGGTGCCGGTGGCGATGGTCTCGCGCAGCGACTCGGCCTCGGCCTGCAGGTCGAAGGTCTCCAGGCGCTTCTGGATCGCCTCGGCGCCCATGGCGCCCTTGAAGTAGATGCCGTAGCGGGCCTGCAGCTCGCGGTAGAGCAGCTCGTCGCCCTCGAGGTCACCGACCTTGAGGTTCTTGAACCGGTCCCACACGCGCTCGAGGCGCTCGAGGTCCTGGTCGCCGCGCTTGCGGATCTGGGCCATCTCGCGCTCGGCGGACTTGCGGACCTTCTCCCGCGCGTCCGACTTGGCGCCGGAGGCCTCCAGCTCGGCCAGGTCCGCCTCGAGGCGCTGGGCGCGGGCCTCGATGTCGGCGTCGCGCTTGTTCTCGACCTGCTTCTTCTCCAGGTCCATCTCGTTCTGGAGCATGGTCAGGTCGTCGTGCCGGCCCTCGTCGTCGACCTCCGTGATCATGTAGGCCGCGAAGTAGATGACCTTCTCGAGGTCCTTCGGCGCGAGGTTGAGCAGGTACCCCAGGCGCGAGGGCACGCCCTTGAAGTACCAGATGTGGGTGACGGGCGCGGCGAGCTCGATGTGGCCCATCCGCTCGCGGCGGACCTTGGAGCGGGTGACCTCCACGCCGCAGCGCTCGCAGATGATGCCCTTGTAGCGCACGCGCTTGTACTTGCCGCACGCGCACTCCCAGTCCCGGGTGGGACCGAAGATCTGCTCGCCGAAGAGGCCGTCCTTCTCCGGCTTCAGCGTGCGGTAGTTGATCGTCTCGGGCTTCTTGACCTCACCGTGCGACCATTCGCGCACGTCGGCTGCGGTCGCGAGACCGATGTGCAGCTGGTCGAAGACATTGACGTCGAGCAAGGGTTCCTACTTCCTCCGGTAGAACACCGTGTACAGCATTAGTTGAGCGCCGCGGCCGTCGGTGCCGCCGGGCGCCGGGGGGACGTGTTCCGTGCGTCCCCCCGGCGCCGGCGGCCGGCCCGCGGGCTCAGAGTTCGTCGACGCTGCTCGCGTCCGGGCGGCGCGAGAGGTCGATGCCGAGCTCCTCGGCGGCGCGGTACACCTCGTCGTCGGCGTCACGCAGCTCGATGGCGTTGCCCTCGGCGTCCAGTGCCTCGACGTTCAGGCACAGCGACCGCATCTCCTTGATGAGCACCTTGAAGGACTCGGGGATGCCCGGCTCGGGGATGTTCTCGCCCTTGACGATGGCCTCGTACACCTTCACGCGGCCGGTGACGTCGTCGGACTTGATGGTGAGCAGCTCCTGCAGGGCGTAGGCGGCGCCGTAGGCCTCGAGGGCCCACACCTCCATCTCGCCGAAGCGCTGGCCGCCGAACTGGGCCTTACCGCCCAGCGGCTGCTGCGTGATCATCGAGTACGGGCCGGTCGAGCGCGCGTGGATCTTGTCGTCCACCAGGTGGTGCAGCTTCAGGATGTACATGTAGCCGACCGAGATGGGCTCCGGGTACGGCTCGCCGGAGCGGCCGTCGAAGAGCTGCGCCTTGCCGTCGACGCCCACCATGCGCTCGCCGTCGCGGTTCGGCGTCGTGTGCGCGAGCAGCCCGGTGAGCTCCTCGTGCTGGAGGCCGTCGAACACCGGGGTGGCGACGGGGGTGCGCGGCGCGGCGACGACCGCGTCGTCGCCCATGTGCCGGGTCCACTCCTCGGCCGCCCTGCGTGCCTCGGTGACGTCCCAGCCCTGCGCGGCGATCCAGCCCAGGTGGAGCTCGAGGACCTGGCCGACGTTCATGCGGCCGGGCACGCCGAGCGGGTTGAGGATGACGTCCACTGGGGTGCCGTCGGGCAGGAACGGCATGTCCTCGACCGGGAGGATGTTGGAGATGACGCCCTTGTTGCCGTGACGGCCGGCGAGCTTGTCACCCTCGGTGATCTTGCGGCGCTGGGCGATGTAGACGCGGACCATCTGGTTCACGCCCGGGGGCAGCTCGTCGTCGTTGTCCGCGGAGAACTCGCGGATGCCGATGACGATGCCGGACTCGCCGTGCGGGACCTTCAGGGACGTGTCGCGGACCTCGCGGGCCTTCTCGCCGAAGATGGCGCGCAGCAGGCGCTCCTCGGAGGTCAGCTCGGTCTCGCCCTTCGGGGTCACCTTGCCGACGAGGATGTCGCCGGAGCTGACCTCGGCGCCGATGCGGATGATGCCGCGCTCGTCGAGGTTGGCCAGCACGTCCTCGGAGACGTTCGGGATGTCCCGGGTGATCTCCTCGGCGCCCAGCTTCGTCTCGCGGGCGTCCACCTCGTGCTCCTCGATGTGGATCGAGGTCAGCAGGTCGTCGGAGACGACGCGCTGGGACAGGATGATGGCGTCCTCGTAGTTGTAGCCCTCCCAGGACATGAACGCCACGAGGAGGTTCTTGCCCAGGGCGAGCTCGCCCTCGTCGGTGGCGGGGCCGTCGGCGAGCACCGAGCCGACCTCCACCCGGGCGCCCTCGTCCACCAGCACGCGCTGGTTGTAGGAGTTGCCCTGGTTGGAGCGGCGGAACTTCGCCACGCGGTAGATCTGGTTCGTGCCGTCGTCGGCCGCCACGTGCACGGCGTCGGCCGAGACCTCGGTGACGACGCCGGGCTTGTTGGCCACGATGACGTCCCCGGCGTCGACGGCGGCGCGCCGCTCCATGCCGGTCCCGACCAGCGGGGCCTCGCTGCGCAGCAGCGGCACCGCCTGGCGCTGCATGTTCGCGCCCATGAGCGCGCGGTTGGCGTCGTCGTGCTCGAGGAACGGGATCATGGCCGTCGCGACGGACACCATCTGGCGGGCCGAGACGTCCATGTAGTCGATCTCGTCCACCGGCACCAGGGCCGGCTCGCCGCCGCTGAGGCGGCACAGGGCGCGGTCCTCGACGAACTTGCCGTCGTCGCCGACCGGGGCCGAGGCCTGGGCGATGATGTGGCGGTCCTCGTCGTCGGCAGTGAGGTAGACCACCTCGTCCGTGACGTGCCCGTCGACAACCTTGCGGTACGGGGTCTCGACGAACCCGAACGGGTTGATGCGGGCGTAGGTCGCCAGCGAGCCGATGAGGCCGATGTTCGGGCCCTCAGGGGTCTCGATGGGGCACATGCGGCCGTAGTGCGACGGGTGGACGTCACGGACCTCCATGCCGGCGCGGTCACGGGACAGACCACCCGGGCCCAGCGCGGACAGACGCCGCTTGTGCGTCAGGCCGGCCAGCGGGTTGTTCTGGTCCATGAACTGCGAGAGCTGGGAGGTGCCGAAGAACTCCTTGATCGACGCCACCACGGGGCGGATGTTGATCAGCGTCTGCGGCGTGATGGCCTCGACGTCCTGGGTGGTCATCCGCTCGCGGACGACGCGCTCCATGCGGGACAGGCCGGTGCGGACCTGGTTCTGGATGAGCTCGCCGACGGCGCGGATGCGGCGGTTGCCGAAGTGGTCGATGTCGTCGGTCTCGACGCGCACCTTGACCGGCTCGCCGTTGCGGGTGCCGTCGAGCTCCTCGACGCCCTTGTGCAGCGCGAGCAGGTACTTGATCGCCGCGGTGACGTCCTCGATGCGCAGGACGGACTCGGCCAGCTCGGTGGTCATGCCGAGCTTCTTGTTGATCTTGTACCGGCCGACCTTGGCGAGGTCGTAGCGCTTGGCGTTGAAGTAGTAGTTCTCCAGCAGCGTGCGGCCGGCCTCGACCGTGGGCGGCTCGCCCGGACGGATCTTGCGGTAGATGTCCAGCAGCGCCTCGTCCTGGGTGTGGACGTTGTCCTTCTCCAGGGTCTCGAGCAGCACCGGGAAGTCCGCGAACTCCTCGCGGATCTCCGACTCGGTCATGCCCAGGGCGCGCAGGAACACGGTGACCGACTGCTTGCGCTTGCGGTCGATGCGCACGCCCACGGTGTCGCGCTTGTCGATCTCGAACTCGAGCCAGGCGCCGCGGCTCGGGATGACCTTGGTGGTGTAGACGTCCTTGTCGGAGGTCTTGTCGGCGACCTTCTCGAAGTAGACGCCCGGGGAACGCACCAGCTGCGAGACGACGACGCGCTCGGTGCCGTTGATGATGAAGGTGCCGCGCTCGGTCATGAGCGGGAAGTCGCCCATGAACACCGTCTGCGACTTGATCTCGCCGGTGGTGTAGTTGACGAACTCGGCGGTGACGAACAGCGGCGCCGCGTAGGTGAAGTCCTTCTCCTTGCACTCCTCCGCGGTGTACTTGGGGGGCTCGAACCGGTGGTCCCGGAAGCTCAGGGACATCGACTGGCCGAAGTCCTCGATCGGGGAGATCTCCGCGAAGATCTCCTCCAGGCCCGAGGTGGTGGGCACGTTCGTGTCGCCGGCCTCGGCCGCGGCCTGGACGCGGGCGCGCCAGGCGTCGTTCCCGAGCAGCCAGTCGAAGCTCTCGGTCTGCAGGCCCAGCAGGTTCGGGGCCTGGAGCGGCTCGTGGATCTTGGCGAACGAGATGCGCCGCGATGCGGTGCGGTTCGCGATAGCGTCAGCAGTAGGTGCAGAAGAGGTGCGCGAGGCAGCCAAAGGGGGTCCTTCCCTGCGAATGGGTGGCACACGCGTTGACCAGCGTGGGAGCGGGTGGGATCCTGACGGGCACAGGTCAGCGCAAAGCGACAGCATAGCCGCCGGGTGTGTGCGTGTCCAGCGGCGCTCGTACGAGGACGAGGCCCGCACCTGCTGGTGCGGGCCTCGTCCTCGAGCTGCCGGCGATCAGGCGTCGCGCCGGGCGTGGCGCCTGTCGCCGGAGGGGGTCACTTGAGGGTGACGGTGGCGCCGGCGCCCTCGAGCTGCTCCTTGGCCTTGTCGGCCGCGTCCTTGGCGACGCCCTCCAGGACGGGCTTCGGGGCGCCGTCGACGAGGTCCTTGGCCTCCTTCAGGCCGAGGGAGGTCAGGGCGCGCACCTCCTTGATGACCTGGATCTTCTTGTCGCCGACCGACTCGAGGATGACGTCGAACTCGGACTTCTCCTCGGCGGCCTCCTCGCCACCGGCGGCACCACCGGCGGCCGGCGCGGCGGCGACGGCGACGGGGGCGGCGGCGGTGACCTCGAAGGTCTCCTCGAACTGCTTCACGAACTCGGAGAGCTCGATGAGGGTGAGCTCCTTGAAAGCCTCGATGAGCTCTTCGGTGCTGAGCTTCGCCATGGTGGCGTTCCTTCCTTGACTGTCCTGCTACGCGAGCAGAGGGTGTGGGTGGTGCGTGCCGGTGCCTGTCCCCGGGGGGATCAGGCCTCGGCGGCCTGCTTCTCGCGCAGGGCCTCGATGGTGCGCGCGGCCTTGGTGGCCGGCGCGGTGAAGAGGTAGGCAGCCTGGAACAGCGCGGCCTTGAACGCGCCGGCTGCCTTGCCCAGCAGCACGTCGCGGGACTCGAGCTCGGCGAGCTTGGTGACGTCCTCGGCGGAGAGCTTCCGGCCCTCCAGGACGCCGCCCTTGATCACGAGCTGGGGGTTCGCCTTGGCGAAGTCACGCAGCGACTTGGCAGCCTCGACGGGCTCGCCCGTCACGAAGGCGACCGCCGTCGGGCCGGTGAGGTCGCCGTCGAGCACGTCGACGCCGGCCTCCTTCGCCGCGATGGCCGTCAGCGTGTTCTTCACCACGGCGTAGCTTGCGTTACCGCCGAGCGAGCGGCGCAGCTGCTTGAGCTGGGCGACGCTGAGCCCGCGGTACTCGGTCAGCAGGACGGCGCTGGACCCACGGAACTGCTCCGCGAGCTCGGCAACCGCTGCCGCCTTGTCAGGCCTCGCCATGGCCCTCCTTCCGGTAGTGACGCACGGTCGTCGGTCCTGGACAACGAAGAAGCCCCGTGCAGGCAGGCACGGGGCTCGGACCGCCACGAGGGCGGGAAGCTTTGTACTCACCTGCGCTGGCTCCGCTGCTGCGGACTTGGCCCCGTCTGCACGGGCGACCGGCGGTCTTTGGCAGGGAACACGGTACCGGCCGGCGACGTCCGGTGGCAAACGCCGCGGGATCCGCCCTGCTATGACGTCCGCCACCGTCGAGCGGGCGCGTCGGCCACCGTCCGGCGAGCGGTGCACCGGCAGGCCCGTTCGGCCGAGGCTTTCCGGTGCCCAACCAGCGGCTTGCGGCGCCCAACCAGCGGCTTGCGGCAGCAATCCAGCGCTTCCGGCGCCCAACCAGGGGCCATTCGCGTTCACCCAGGGGATTCCGGCGCGCAACCAGCGGCTTTCGGTGTCGACCCAGTTGTTATGTGTCCAACCAGCGGGGATTTCCCAACTGTCTCGACACGAATCCACTGTTTCGCGACACGAACGCCCTGTTTCGAGACGCAAACCTACCGGCTCGCGTATGGCCCTGGCCGGAAGGGGGCCGTGCGACCGCCCGCCCCTAGGACGCCGTTGGATTCCTGCTCACCACATGCATCTGCAGGCCGGGGATGGGCCTGAGCCGCGCAAGCAACGCGGGCGGGAAGGCCCGGCACATCCGCGCAAATGTCGCCTCCGGCTGGTGCAGGTCTGCCATGCCGAAGCGCAGCACCACGACGCCGGCCTCCCGCATGGCGTCCTCCCGTGACTTCTCGGAGTACAGCGCCATCCCGGGCGCCTCACCCGCCCGGGGCTCGTACTTCCCGGCACCGTCGTACTCCATGACGACCGCCCACGGTTTCGATCCGGAGCCCGGCTCCGCGAGCCGCCATCCGACGTCGCCGAAGAACCGACCCTGCCCGGTCACCACCGGAAGCTGCGCCGTCGGCCTCGGCAGGCCCCGGGCCAGGGCGATCCAGCGCAGGTCGCTCTCACCGGCGGACTCCGCGAACCCGTCCGCATGACGAACGACGGCACGGGCCCGCACGAGTCCCCGCCTTCCCGGCGTGGCGTCGAGGCGGGCGAGCAGTTGGCGGCGCACCTCCTCCATCTGCGCGGAGGACCGGTCCCGCGCGCCCCGGTCGGCCCTGGCGAGCATGCGGAGGGCGCTGTCCGCGACCGCCAGCGCCGCCCGCGCGCTCATGGTCCGCGCGCAGTCCTCCACGGTGCGCTCGAGGCTCGTCACGCGCAGCCCGTTCACCAGCGTGACGTCGTCGTCCGGGAGGCTCCCGTGGTGGCGCTTGACCCCGCCCACCACGAGGCTGCTGGGCGGCGTGGGCTGGGTGATATGGGTCAGCGGATCCACGCCCCAGAGCCAGCAGCCGTGGATGAGCGCGGCGGTGGCATGGCTGAACGCGTACTCGCACCTCAGGCTGCTCGCCACGGCCACGCACGCCGCGAGGGCGACCGCCTCGCGCTGCCTCCACCGGTCCCATCCGGGGTCGGGGGCCAGGTAGGCGCCGTTGCGCACCCGCACCAGGCGCGCGTCACGGCGCGCGGCGCGGACCTCTGCCCTGCCGAGCTCGCGCACGAGCAGGGGCTGGGGCAGCACGGGCGGTTCCGCGAGGCTCTCGTCCACGGCGCCACGGTGCCCGAGGCGGCCGCACGCCCGCGACCGCGCCCGAGGGGTTCTGTGGACGACGGCGCAGCCCGGCGCGCACGCGGCGGCAACCGTCCGCCCGGGAACCGGCGGCAGACACCCGCACACGCGATCAGGCCCGGCCCCCGAGCGGGGACCGGGCCAGCCGGCGTGCGACGGGCTACGTCAGGAAGCGTCCTCGGTGGTGAGGTTGCGCGTCTTGGTGGCGTCGAGCGGGATGCCCGGGCCCATCGTGGTGGTGACGGTCGCCTTGGTGATGTACCGGCCCTTCGAGCTGGCCGGCTTCAGGCGCAGGACCTCCTCCTGGGCGGCGGCGTAGTTCTCCACCAGCGCCCTCTCGTCGAAGCTCGCCTTGCCGATGATGAAGTGCAGGTTGGAGTGCTTGTCCACGCGGAACTCGATGCGGCCGCCCTTGATGTCGGACACGGCCTTGGCCACGTCCATCGTCACGGTGCCGGTCTTCGGGTTCGGCATGAGGCCACGGGGGCCGAGCACGCGGCCGAGACGGCCGACCTTGCCCATGAGGTCCGGCGTCGCCACGGCGGCGTCGAAGTCGGTGTACCCGGCCGCGACCTTCTCGATCAGCTCGTCGCCACCGACCTCGTCCGCCCCGGCCTCGATGGCCTGGTTGGCCCGCTCACCGACGGCGAAGACCAGGACCCGAGCGGTCTTGCCGGTGCCGTGCGGCAGGTTGACGGTGCCGCGCACCATCTGGTCTGCCTTGCGGGGGTCGACGCCGAGGCGGAAGACGACCTCGACGGTGGAGTCGAACTTGGTGGTGGCGGTCTCCTTGGCCAGGCGGACGGCCTGGAGCGGGGGGTAGACCTCGCCGTCGTGGATCTTCTCCACGGCCTTGCGGTAGTTCTTGCTGCGCGTTGCCATCTGCTTCTCCTGTGCAGTCGTGGTCTGCGGGTCCGCGCGGACCCTGCCACTTCGCGCCCCTCAGGGGGCGCTGACGGATGTGTTGGTCAGCCCTCGACCGTGATGCCCATGGAACGGGCGGTGCCGGCGATGATCTTCTCGGCGGCCTCGATGTCGTTGGCGTTGAGGTCTTCCTGCTTGGTGCGGGCGATCTCCTGCACCTGCTCACGGGTGATCGTGGCGACCTTGACCGTGTGCGGGGTGGCGGAGCCCTTGGCCACGCCGGCGGCCTTCTTGATCATCTCGGCGGCCGGCGGGGTCTTCGTGACGAAGGTGAAGGAGCGGTCCTCGTAGACCGTGATCTCGACCGGGATCACGTTGCCGCGCTGGGACTCGGTGGCCGCGTTGTAGGCCTTGCAGAACTCCATGATGTTGACGCCGTGCTGACCCAGCGCGGGGCCGATCGGCGGCGCGGGGGTCGCGGCGCCAGCCTGGATCTGGAGCTTGATCAGGCCTGCAACCTTCTTCTTGGGGGGCATGTTCGGGGTCCTTACGGTTCTTCCTCTGGGTCCCGCCGGAGGAGCCCGGCGGGGTGCGGGAGTCGTCCCGTCAGATCTTGGCGACCTGCGAGAACGACAGCTCGACCGGCGTCTCCCGGCCGAAGATCGTGACGAGCACCTTGAGCTTCTGGCTCTCGGGGCTGATCTCGGAGATGGTGGCGGGCAGGGTCTCGAACGGCCCGTCGGTGACGGTGACCGACTCGCCCACCGAGAAGTCCACCTTGATCGGCGTCGACGTCGCACCGCCGGCGGCCGCCTTGGCGGGGGCCGCGCCCCCGGCCTGCGCGCGGATGGTGGGGGCGAGCATGGAGAACACCTCGTCCTCGGTCAGCGGCACGGGCTGGTGGGTGTTGCCCACGAAGCCGGTGACGCCGGGCGTGTGGCGGACGGCGCCCCACGACTCGTCGGTGAGGTCCATGCGCACGAGGGTGTAGCCGGGGACGCGCACGCGGTTGACGATCTTGCGCTGCGCGTTCTTGATCTCCACGACCTCCTCCATGGGGACCTCCACCTGGTAGATGTAGTCCTCCATGTTGAGGCTCTGGATGCGGTTCTCCAGGTTCGTCTTCACGCGCTTCTCGTAGCCGGCGTAGGTGTGCACGACGTACCACTGGCCGGGCAGGGAGCGCAGCTCCTTGCGGAACGCCTCGGCGGGGTCCTCGTCCTCGGGCTCCTCGGCGGCCGTCTCCTCCGCGGGGACGTCCTCGGCCGCCGCGTCGCCGGCGGGCTCGTCCGCGAGGAGGTCCTCGCCGGCGGGCTCGTCCGCGAGGAGGTCCTCGCCGGCGGGCTCCTCGTCGGTCTCAGGGGTCTGCAGCTGCTGCGCCTCGTCGGCGCCGGTCGCGTCATCGGGCACGTCGACGTCGCCCGCGGCGGCGGGGACCTCCGGCTGGTCGGGCTCGGCCGACGCCTCGTCGAGGTTCGTAGGCTCGAGGTTCTCAGGCACGGGCGACCTGCTTTCTGATCGGATCGGACTTCGCTGGCGGGTCAGCCAGCGACGGGCGGGCGGACGGCGACATCAGGCTCAGCCGAAGACCCACAGGACGAGCCGGCCGAACGACAGGTCCAGCACACCGACGAAGGCCATGATCACGAGCACGAAGACGATCACGACGGCGAAGTAGGTCAGCAGCTCGCTGCGCGTGGGCCGGACAACCTTCTTCAGCTCGGCCAGCACCTGCCGCACGAACAGGATGATGCGGCCGAAGAACCCTCGCTTCTTGGCGTCCGGCCCGGACGCGCTGCGGGCGCGCTCGGGCCGGCCCGAGGTCGCGCTAGCAGACTCGCTCACAGGTTCTTCCTCACGGTTCCGGCCAGGTCCTTCCGCCCGGGGCCGGGCGGTTCGGCCCGCCGCGTGGCGAGGCCGGAGGTCGGCGCACGTACGCCGCCCTGGCAGGGCAGGAGGGACTCGAACCCACAACCGCCGGTTTTGGAGACCGGTGCGCTACCAATTGCGCCACTGCCCTATCAGCGGTCCTCGGCGCCACCCCGGCCGCCCTCACGGGCACGGTCCAGCGTGGCGGACGTCGACCACCGGCGTCGAGTGTACGGCCTCCGACCCCCGTAGGTCGAACCGGACGCCCAGGGACGCTCATCACACGGCTCCCGGGCCCGCCGAGCCGCGGCGACCGCGGCCCCGCGCCCACGGGCTGGGCGAAGCCTGTGCCGCCCGGCACCCCCGTGCCACGATAGGCGCCGTGAGCGCACCCACCACCCCCGTGACCAAGCCGCGCGTGTCCGCACGCCTGGCGGCGATCGCCGAGTCCGCCACCCTGGCCGTGGACGCCAAGGCCAAGGCCCTCAAGGCCGCCGGCCGGCCGGTGATCGGCTTCGGCGCCGGCGAGCCGGACTTCCCGACGCCGGAGTACATCGTCGAGGCCGCCGTCGCCGCTGCCCAGGACCCGACCAACCACCGGTACACCCCCGCCAAGGGGCTGCCCGCCCTGCGGGAGGCCATCGCGGCCAAGACGCTGCGGGACTCCGGCTACGAGGTCTCCCCCGACGACGTCCTCGTGACCAACGGCGGCAAGCAGGCCGTGTACGAGGCCTTCGCCGCCGTCCTCGACCCGGGCGACGAGGTCCTGCTGCCGGCGCCGTACTGGACCACCTACCCCGAGGCCGTCAAGCTGGCCGGTGGCCGTGCGGTGGAGGTCTTCGCCGGGGCGGACCAGGGGTACCTGGTCACCGTCGAGCAGCTCGAGGCCGCGCGCACCGAGCGCACGAAAGTCCTGCTGTTCTGCTCGCCCTCCAACCCGACCGGCGCGGTCTACTCCCCCGAGCAGACCGAGGCGATCGGCCGGTGGGCCGTCGAGCACGGCATCTGGGTGATCACCGACGAGATCTACGAGCACCTCCTCTACGACGACGCCGTGTTCACGCCCATCCAGCGCGCCGTGCCCGAGCTCGTGGACACCTCCATCGTGCTCAACGGCGTGGCGAAGACCTACGCGATGACCGGCTGGCGCGTGGGCTGGATGATCGGACCCAAGGACGTCATCAGGGCCGCGACCAACCTCCAGTCGCACCTGACCTCCAACGTCGCCAACGTCTCCCAGCGGGCGGCGATCGCCGCCCTGGCGGGCGACCTCTCGGCCGTCGGGGTGATGCGGGCGGCGTTCGACCGCCGGCGGCGCACCATGACCGAGATGCTGCGGGCGATCGACGGCGTGGAGCTGCCGACCCCGCGCGGCGCGTTCTACGCCTACCCTGACGTGGAGGGCGTGCTGGGCCGCACAATCCGGGGCCGCACGCCCACCACGTCGGCCGAGCTCGCCTCCCTCATCCTGGAGGAGGTCGAGGTCGCGGTGGTGCCGGGCGAGGCCTTCGGCCCCAGCGGGTTCCTGCGGCTGAGCTACGCCCTGGGCGACGACGACCTCGCCGAGGGCGTGGGGCGCATCCAGGAGCTGCTGGCCTGAGCCCGCCCATCCGCCGTGAGGCCGCCCCTCGGGGCGGCCTCACGCGTTTCTCATCACCGTCTCAGTCGTGGCGCTGACCGCGTTCACCCTGACCGTGGCCGGCGGCGCCGCCTGGCTGTTCCAGCGCGACCGGGTGGACGCGAGCATGGACGCGAGCCTGCGGCGCACGGTGGAGGAGTTCTCCACGTTCGCCGCGCAGGCGGTGGACCCGGCCACGGGCGCGCGGTTCGCGGACGTCGCGGGCCTGCTCTTCGCCGGCATGCAGCGGGAGGTCCCGGCCGAGCACGAGGGCATGGCCGGGTTCGTGGGCACGAGCCTGGAGCTGGTGCTGCCAACGGGCCTGGACATCAACGGCGACGCCGAGCTCGTCGCCCACCTCAGTCACGTCGTCGCGGAGGGACGGGGCCGGATCGGCTCGGCGGAGACGGCCACGTCGGAGTACCCGCTACGCCGTGATGCCGGTGACCGTGACGGGCGGGGGCGGCGGCGCGCTCGTCGTCGCCTTCGACCGCACGGCCGAGCTCGCCGCCGTCGACGAGACGTTCCGTTCCTACGCGCCGCTGTGCGTCGGCGCGCTCGTCGTCCTGACCCTTCTCGCGTGGGCGCTGGCCGGGCGGCTGCTCGCCCCAGTGCGGCAGCTGCGGGAGACGGCCGAGGCCATCACCGACACGGACCTGTCCCGCCGCATCGAGGTCCGCGGCGACGACGACCTCTCCGACCTCACCCGCACCGTGAACGCCATGCTCTCCCGGCTCGAGGACGCCTTCACCTCCCAGCGGCGGCTGCTCGACGACGCGGGGCACGAGCTGCGCACGCCGATCACGATCGTGCGCGGGCACCTGGAGCTCATGGACCCCACCGACCCGGACGACGCCGCCGCCACCCGCGAGCTGGCGTTGAGCGAGCTCGACCGCATGCACCGGCTGGCCGACGACCTGGTCCTGCTCGCCAAGGCCGAGCAGCCGGACTTCGTGCGCCGCTCCCCGACCTCCGTCGGCGAGCTGACCGACAACGTCCTGGACCAGGCCCGCACGCTCGGCGACCGGCGCTGGCTCGTGGACGCGCGGCTCGAGGCCCACGTCGACGTGGACGCCCAGCGGCTCACGCAGGCGCTGCTCCGGCTCGCCGCCAACGCGGTGAAGTTCTCCGCGCCCGGCTCGACCATCGCGCTCGGCTCGGCCCTGCGCGGCGGGCGGCTCCTGCTGTGGGTGCGCGACGAGGGCGTCGGCGTCGCGCCGGAGGACCAGGAGCGGATCTTCGAGCGCTTCGCGCGGGGCGGGGGGAGCGAGGGCGCCGGCCTGGGGCTGGCCATCGTCGCGGCCATCGCCGGCGCCCACGGCGGCGAGGTGCGCCTGGACTCCCGGCCGGGCGCCGGCTCGACGTTCACCCTCGACCTGCCGGCCGGGGGCGCCGTCGCCGAGACAGTGCCCGCGGAGCCCGTCGGCGCGGAGGAGTAGGCGGGACCGGCCCGGCGCCCGGGGCGGGGTCAGGGTCTGCCGCGCTCCACCGCCACCGGCCCGTCCAGGGTGTGCATAGCCGGCTCGTGGCGCAGGTCAGGATCGAGCGCGAGGTAGGACCGCGTCTCGCGCGCGATCAGCCCGGAGCACAACAGCAGCCCGACCAGGTTCGGGATCGCCATCAGCCCGTTCATCACGTCCGAGAAGCTCCACACGACGTCGAGCTGGGTCGTCGCACCCAGGAGCACGACGAGGGTGAACACCGCCCGGTACGGCGCGACACCTCTGATCCCGACGAGCCGCTCCACGCAGCGCTCGCCGTAGTACGCCCAGCCCAGCACCGTGGAGAAGGCGAAGAAGACCACGGCGATGGTCACCAGGTAGTGGCCCCACCCGCCGGGCAGGCCCTCGTTGAAGGCCTCCGCGGTCATGCCGGCGCCCTCGATGCCGCTGTCCCACGCGCCCGTGGTGATGATGACGAGCCCGGTCATCGACACCACGATCAAGGTGTCGATGAAGGTCTGCGTCATCGAGACCAGCCCCTGGCGCACCGGGTGGCGCGTCTTCGCGGCGGCGGCCGCGATCGCCGCGGAGCCCATGCCGGACTCGTTGGAGAAGATCCCGCGGGCCACGCCGAACTGCAGGGCGAGGATGAAGGTGGACCCGAGGAAGCCTCCGGCGGCCGCCGTCCCGGTGAAGGCGTCGGTGAGGATCAGGACGAGCGCGGCGGGGATGTCGCCGACGTTCAGCAGCAGCACCACGAGAGACCCGAGGACGTAGAACACGATCATCATCGGCACGAACCCGGCGGTGACCCTGCCGATGGACCGAATCCCGCCGATGAGCACCGCCCCGACGAACACCGTCAACACCAGACCGGTCGCCCAGGTGGGCACGCCGAAGGAGCCCTCGACTGATGTCGCCACCGTATTCGACTGCGTCATGTTGCCGATGCCGAAGCTTGCGAGCACGGCGAAGACGGCGAACAGCACGCTGAGCACGAGCCCGAGCCGGTTCGGGATGGCACGGGCGAGGTAGTACTGCGGGCCGCCGGACTTCTCCCCGCGTGCGTCGGTGGTGCGGAAGCGCACGCCCATGAACGCCTCGGAGTACTTCGACGCCATCCCGAGGAGGCCGGTGACCCACATCCAGAACAGGGCACCCGGACCACCGACGTGGATCGCCGTCGCCACACCGGCGATGTTGCCCACGCCCACGGTGGCGGCCAGCGCCGTGGTGAGCGCCTGGTAGTGCGAGATGTCGCCGTCGGCGCCCTCGTCCGCGCGCTGGACCAGCGCCAGGCGGAGCGCCGGGCCGAGCTTGCGGAACTGCAGGCCGCCCAGCCGGACGGTGAGGTACAGGCCAGTCCCCAGCAGCAGCGGGATGAGGACGAACGGTCCCCACACCACCGAGCCGGCGTCCGCCAGCATGCGCGCGATCTGCTCCACGGTTTCTCCCTCCCCGTTCGGCGGACGCTGTGGCCTGTGCCACGCGCCCGGGATCGGGCGAGGATACCGAGCGAGCCGACGGGCCGGTACACGCGCCACGGCATGTCGCCGCATCATCCTGCGGCGGCCCCGACGCCTGCGGCGCCCGGCAGCCGCGACGGGGACCGCTCCGGGACCCCGACCCCGGGTTCGGTGCGAGACTGACCCGGACCCCATCGTCACCGTGCGGGGCATGGGGTACCGGCTAGTCGACGTCACACGCTGACCGGGCCGGCAGGCACCGGGCCTCAGGGCCCCGCGCGCCGCCGGAGGTCCTCGACCACCCGCTCCGCGGCCGGCGTGGGGACGCCGTGCCGGCGCCCGAGCTCGACCAGGTTCCCGCCGATGGCCTCGAGCTCGTTCGGGCCGCCGCGGAGCAGGTCAAGCTGCAGGGACGACCGCAGCGTCGCCGGCAGCCGGCGCAGGGCCGCCGCGACCTGCGCGGCGTCGGTGGGGGCACCGTCGGCGGTCGCCACCGCGGCGACCTCGCGGGCCAGGGCGTCGGCGGTGGCGGGCTCGCGCTCGAGCGCCGCCCCGACGGGCAGGTCGGTCCAGCTCGTCAGCAGGGCGGTGGGGGCCAGGAAGCCGTACTTGCGCCACAGCACCTCGGTCTCGGAGCCGCCCTGGCGCACCGTCACGCCCGCGCGGGCCAGGGCGGCGGGCACCTGCCACCCGGCCGCGTCGTCGGGGACGGTCACGACGCAGTAGCCGCCGCGGTGGACGATGACGCCGTCCTCGCGGGCCGACTCCACCTGGATGGCGGCGCAGGAGGCCCGCAGGCCGGTGGCGTGCAGCGCCGCGGCGTGCCCGGTGCCGTTGAGCAGCGCGACGACCTCGGTGGGCCGGGCCGCGACGACGCCGGGCAGGACGTCGTCCAGCCCCGGGGCCTTCACGGCCAGGACGACGGCGGCGCCCTCGGGCACCGCGGTCGCGACCGGCACGTGCGCCGTGAGGTCGCCGAAGTGCTCGGAGCGCACGACGATCCCGTCCGCGGCGAGCCGCTCGGCCGTCCCCGGGCGGGCGACGGCGACGACGTCCTCCCCCGCCCGGTGCAGCAGCGCGGCGAGCAGCCCGCCCACGGCCCCTGGTCCGACGACGGCGATCATCCCGGCTCCTCCCGACGCGACGGCGGACCGAGGCTATCGAACGCCGAGAGCAGCGAGAGGCGACGGCAGCGCGTGAGGCGACGGCTGCGGCCGCTCCCCGCGCCGCAGCCGTCAGTCCGCGGACGGCGACGGTGCGGGGTGTCCGCGACGGCCGCGGTCATGCCGCCCATGGCCCCGACGACGCCCAGCGAGCCGGCGATGGCCCAGAACTTCCTGCTCGTGACTTCCTCCTCGTCCACGCGGGCCGCTCCGGCCCGCTGGGACAACTCTCTCGGCTCGTCGTGAGAGGACGAGGAGGGCATCATGAGGGAGCTCTCATGCTCCGCGCCGGTCGGTCAGTGCGGGCCGCGCTGGGCGAGCAGCTCCCGCCCGCGCGCGAGCCATCCCTCGGCGCGGGCGAGGCGGCCCTCGGCGTCGGCGCGCCACTGACCGCCGTCGGACCGCCGGGCACCCGCCACGAGGGACAGCACCACCCCGGCGCACCGGGCGTGCAGGGTCACGGGATCGACGAGCTGCTCGCAGGCGCGGGTCCACTGCTCGAGCACGTCCGGCACGTGCGGGTAGGTGCTCGGGGCCAGGTGCGGCAGGACGCTGATGTGCCCGAGCAGGCACGCCAGGTCGTCGGCCCGGTGCCCCGGCCCGACGGCGTCGACGTCGAGCAGCGCGGTCACCGAATGGACGCCTTCCTGGGGGTCCATGAGCACGTTGGCCTCGTAGAAGTCTCCGTGGGTGGGCACGACGGGTCCGGGGTCGGAGACCGCCAGGAGCTCGTCGATGCCGTCCGCGAGCGCCCGGGCGCGGGCGGCGTGCTGGGGCAGCACCGTGGCGGCGGCGTGCGCGTAGTGCTGGGCCCGCTCCGACCAGGCGGGCCGGCGCGGCAGGTCGAGCGCCGCGGCCGGCAGCGTGTCGAGGGTCCGCAGCAGCGCCGTCAGCACGCTGGGCGCCGTGCGCCCGAGCCCGCGGGCGAGCAGGTTCGCCAGCGGCGTGCCCTGCCCCTCGGCGAGCAGCACCAGGCCGTCGTCGTCCGCGCGCAGCACCTGCGGGGCGGGCACCCCGGCGGAGGCGAGCATCCGGTGCCGGTCGACGAAGACGTGCGCCCCCGAGGGCCGCACGACCTTGAGGTACGCGGCGACCGCCGGCTCCTCGGCGCGCCGCACGCGCAGGACCGCCCGGCGGGTCGGCCGGTAGGCGAGGAGCTCGACCGTGACGGGGGCGCCGAGCCGCCGGCTCAGGGCGGCGGCGTCGCACGCGACCGGCAGGGCCGGCAGCTCTGGGTCGGCCGGGTGGCGCCACAGGTGCACGGCGGGGCCCCCGCCCTCCTGCTCGAGGCGCACCAGCCCGGGCCCGGCGCCGTGGCTCAGCCGCGCCGTCGTCGCGCACAGGTACTCCTCCGTGCGCACCCGGCCGTCGCCGTCGGGCGCCCGCCGCTCCACCGTGGCCGTGTACCCGACCGTCACGCCCGCGCCGGGGCGGTGGTGCACCGTGTGCACGTGCCAGTCCACGAGGCTCCCGCCCTCCGCGCCGAGCGCGCCGGCGAGCATGGTGCCCGCCTCCGGGCCCGTGAGCAGGGCGACGTCGGCCGGCTCGTGACGGGCAGCGGCGGGGACGCTCATGGGACAAGTTCACCACGCCCGTGCCGCCGCCCGGCGGCGGACACGATCCCGCGGGCTGCGCCTGCGTCCACAGCGGCGCAGGTGGCACACTCGTCAAGATGCGTGACCTGGCCAGCCTCCCGAAGGCACATCTCCACCTGCACTTCACGGGGTCCATGCGCACCTCCACGCTGGCCGAGCTCGCGCGGGAGCAGGGCATCAAGCTCCCCGAGCACCTGCTGGACGCCGACCCCCTGCACGTGCCCGCCGACCAGCGCGGCTGGTTCCGGTTCCAGCGCAGCTACGACGCCGCGCGGGCGGTGGTCCGCTCCGAGGCGGCCATGCGCCGCATCGTCCGGGAGGCGGCGGAGGACGACGCCGCGGAGGGGTCCCGCCGCCTGGAGCTCCAGGTGGACCCCACCTCCTACGCCCCGTTCGTCGGCGGCATCACCCCGGCGCTGGAGATCGTCCTGGACGAGGCCCGCGCCGCCTGGGCGGCCACGGGCGTGGAGGTCGGCGTGATCGTCGCCGCCTCGCGGACCCGCCACCCGCTCGACGCCCGGGCCCTCGCCCGCCTGGCCGCCAAGCACGCCGGCGACGGGCCGGGCCAGGTGATCGGCTTCGGGCTGAGCAACGACGAGCGGCGCGGCAGCACCGCGGACTGGGCGCCGGCGTTCCGCATCGCCCGCCACGCGGGCCTCGCGGGCGTGCCCCACGGCGGGGAGCTGCTCGGCCCCGAGCACGTGCGCGACGTCCTGGCCCACCTGAAGCCGGCGCGCCTCGGCCACGGCGTCCGCTCCGCCGAGGACCCTGACCTGCTGGCGCGGATCGTCGACGCCGGCATCGCGCTCGAGGTCTGCCCGGCCTCGAACGTCTCGCTCGGGGTCTACCACGACGCCCGGGACGTACCCGTGCCGCAGCTGCTCGACGCCGGCGCGCAGGTGGCCCTCGGCGCCGACGACCCGCTGCTGTTCCTCTCCCGCCTGGTGGACCAGTACCGCATCGCGCGCGAGGCCCACGGGCTCGACGACGCCGCCCTCGCCGAGCTGGCCCGCAGCTCGATCCGGGCGTCGCTGGCCTCCGAGGCCTCCAAGCGCGCGATGCTCGCCGACGTCGACGCGTGGCTGGCCGCCGACGTCGTGCCCGTGGCATGACCGGCGCGCGGGGGCCGGGCCGCCGGCGGCTGCGGCCCGTCACCCTGCAGGGCATGCTCGGCCGCTCGCTGGGCCGGCGGGTCACCAGCTCGCTCCTCCACCGCGACGGCGTCTGGGTGCGGCTGCACCGCGTCGGCACCGCCCCGGTGGACCCGGCGCTGCCCCACGGCCTCCCGGGCGCCCCCGCCCCGGCCTTCTTGCTCCTGCACGGGATCGGCGCCTCCGGGCGGTACTTCCGGCCGCTCGCGGAGGAGCTGTCCCGGCACGGCGTCGTGCACGTGCTCGACCTCCCCGGGTTCGCCGGCCTGCCGGACCCGCCCCGCCGGCTGTCCGTGCCCGACTTCGCCGCGGTGGTCGACGGCGTGCTGCGCGCCGGGGGCGTGCGGGACCCGGTGCTCGTGGGCCACTCCATGGGCACCCAGGTCGCGGTCGAGCTCCTGGCCGGCCACGCCGGCTACTCCCGTGCGGTGCTCGTCGGGCCGGTGGTGGACGCCTCCGCCCGCAGCGTGGCCGCGCAGCTGCTGCGCTTCGCGCGGACGACGGCGCACGAGCCCGTCCGCGTCAGCGTCGCCGTCGCCGCCTCGTACGTGCGGGCGGGGGCGCCGTGGTACCTGGCGGTGCTGCCCGAGATGATGCGCTACCGGATCGAGGACCGGCTCGCGCACGTCGCCGGCGCGGTCACGCTGCTGCGCGGCGACAACGACGCCGTCGCCCCGGCGTCGTGGGTGGAGTCGCTGGCGGCGGTGCCCACCCGTGCGGGAGGCCCGCCCCGAACGGCGCGGACCGTGCCCGGCGGGGCGCACGCTGTCATGTACAGCCGTCCGGCCGAGGTGGCCGCGGCCGCCGTCGCCCTCGCCCGGCCGCCCGCCGACGCGCCGGCGCCCGCCCCCGTGGGCACGCAGGGACGGGCCGGGGCGGCGCGGTGAGGCGGGAGCCGGGATTCTCCCTCCCGGCGTGGGCGGCGGACTACGCCTTCGCCGCGCGGGGGCTGGCCCGCGCCGGCGCCGGCTGGCTGCGCCGCTCCCGCCCGGAGGCGTTCCGGCTGGAGGGCGGCGCCTCCGCGCGCGCGCCGGTGCTGCTGCTCCCGGGTATCTACGAGTCGTGGCGCTTCCTGGAGCCCGTGGCCACGCACCTGCGCGCCGCCGGGCACCGCGTGCACGTGGTCAGCACGCTCGGGCTGAACTGGCGCGACGTCACCGACGGCGCCGCCCGGGCGGCCGCGTACCTGGAGCAGGCCGACCTGAGCGGGGTGGTGGTCGTGGCCCACTCCAAGGGCGGGCTCATCGGCAAGGCGCTGATGCGCGGCGACGGCGGAGCCCGGGTGGCCGGCATGGTCGCCGTCGCGACGCCCTGGGCGGGCTCGTCCTACGCCGCCTTCTTCCCGCCCTGGTCCCCGGTGCGCCGGCTGTCACCACGCGACCGCGGCCTGCTCGCGCTCGCCCGCGAGCGGGACGTGGACGACCGGATCGTCGCGCTCGTGCCGGCCTGGGACCCGCACATCCCCGGCGGCTCACGGCTGCCGGGGGCGCGCCGCAACGTAGAGGTCGCCGCCTCCGGGCACTTCCGGGTGCTCGCGGACCCGCAGGCCCTCGCGGAGGTCGCGCGCGCGGTCGCGGAGCTGGCGCCGCGCTGAGCCGTCAGAGGGTGGCGCCGAGGAGCACCGGCTCGGGGACGAGCTCGATGCCGAGGGCGTCCCGCACGCCGTCGCGGACCGCGCGCGCCAGGGCGAGCAGGTCCGCCGCCGTCGCCCCGCCCCGGTTGGTCACGGCGAGGGAGTGCTTGGTGGACAGGCTCGCGGGCGCGCCCAGCCCGAAGCCCTTCTCGAAGCCGGCGTGGGAGATCAGCCACGCCGCCGACGTCTTGACCACGCCCTCCACCACGGGGGCGGCCGCGCCGATCTGCCCGATGCGGGTGTGGTCGCTCACGGCGTAGCGCGGGGCCTCGGCGGGCAGCAGCCGGTCGGCCTCCTCGACGGGCATGATCGGGTTGGTGAAAAAGGAGCCGGCGGACCACGTGTCGTGGTCGCCGCCGTCGAGCACCATGCCCTTGCCGCGGCGCAGCTCGAGCACGGCCGCGCGCACGTCCCCGGCGGGCACCCGGGCCCCGACCGCGACGCCCAGCGTGCGGGCGAGCTCGGGGTAGCGCACGGGCGCCGAGAGGGTGGCCAGCCGCAGCTGGAAGGAGACCTCGAGGACGACGTACCGGGGGGTCGGGCCCCAGGTCCGCCCGCCCCCGGCGGCGGGATCGGTGAGGGAGCGCTTGAGGACGCTGGTGCGGTAGCCCAGCCCCAGCTCGCCCACGGCGAGCATGCGGGTGCGGCGCTCGAGCCGGTCGTACACCCGCACCGACGAGAGCGTCTCGGCCACCTCCTGGCCGTAGGCGCCCACGTTCTGCACGGGCGTGGCACCGGTGGAGCCGGGGATGCCCGAGAGCGCCTCGAGGCCCATCCAGCCGTGCTCCACGGCGGTGGCGACGACCTCGTCCCACGGCTGGCCGGCGGGGACGGTCAGGGCGGCCCCGGCGCAGCTGCTGTCCGCGGTCCCCTCGATGGACCGGCGCGCGTCGCGCACCACCAGGCCGGGGAACGGCTCGTCCGCGGCCAGGAGGTTCGACCCGCCGCCGAGCACGAGGACCTCGGTGCCCTCCTCGTCGGCGGCGCGCACGGCGTCGACCAGCTCGGCCTCGCTGGACGCCTCGACGTAGGAGGCCACCGGCCCGCCCACCCGCAGCGTGGTCAGCTCGGCGAGGGTGGGCGTGGCGCCGGCGAACGGCGCGCCCGTCGGGGCGGCGAGCGAGGTCACGGCGGAGGACGGGGTGGCTGTCACCTTCCCAGGTTACGGGCGTCCGGTGCCGGGCCGCCCTGTGATCTTGGCCCCGGGCGGCCGGGTGGCGGGCACGACCAGCAGCCCGGCCAGCAGCGGCACCACGATCGCGAGCAGGGCCGCGCGGTACCCGACGTGCTCGGCGAGGAGGCCGAGCAGCGGCGGCCCGGCGAGGAAGGCGGTATAGCCGATGGAGGAGACCACCGAGACGCGCGGCGCCGCGTGCAGCGGGTCGTCGCTCGCGGCGGACATGCCCACCGGGAAGCCCAGCGCCGCCCCGGCGCCCCACAGCACGGCGCCCACCAGGGCGCCGGGCAGGCCCGGGGAGAGGGTGAACAGCAGCAGGCCGACGCCGGCGACCGCGGTGCACAGGCGCAGCACCGTGACGCGGCCGTAGCGGTCCAGCAGCTCCGTGCCGACCAGCCGCACCGCGGTCATCGCCGCCACGAAGATCCCGAAGAAGATGGCGCCCACCGCGTCGGGCTGCGCGAAGCCGTCCACGACGGCCAGCGCCAGCCAGTCGTTCGCGGCGCCCTCGGTCAGCGCGGCGGCCAGGACGACGACGCCGATGAGCAGCGTGCGCGGCTCGCGCCAGGCGCCGAACGCGTGCCGCAGGCGCGCGCGGCGGTCGGCGTGGCCGTCGGGGCGCGGGTGCGCGGCGGCGTCGTCGGGCAGGAACCAGCGCAGGCTCACGAGGAGGGCCACCCAGATCACCGCGTACACCGAGATGAGGTGAGCGGTCACGGAGACTTCCGCCCACGCCGCCAGCGCGCCCAAGCCGGCACCGAGGACCGTGCCGAGGGAGAAGCCGGCGTGGAAGCGGGGCATGATCGACCGCCCGAGGGTCCGCTCGACGGCGCCGCCCTCGAGGTTCATGGCGACGTCCCACCCGGCGATGCCCATCTGCGCCACGAATAGGGCCGGGGCGAGCCAGGCCGCCTCCCCCGCCCCGACGGCGAGGGCGACGAGCGCGAAGGCCGCCACGTTCACGGTGGCGGCGCCGACCACGGCGCGGGCCGTCCCTACGCGCTGGACGAGGGCCCCGGTCAGCGGCAGCGCGACGACCGAGCCGAGCGAGCCGACGAGCAGCAGCACCCCCAGCTGGGCCGGGCTGAGGCCGAGCGCGTCGCGCACCGCCGGCAGCCGGGAGGCCCAATTGGCGAACACCAGCCCGTTCAGGGCGAACACCACGAACGTGGCCCACGCCGCACGAGTTGCCACGCGGCCCTCGGCGGTGCCCGTCACGCCGGGGCCGGGCGTCGTCACGCCGCCGTCACCCGAGCCGTCACCCGAGCCGGACCACCGCCTGCGCCTTGGCGAGCACGCTCACCCCGGCGCAGGTCACGGCCAGGCTCAGCCGCACGGTGGAGGAGGCGAGGTCGACGGCGGCCACCGTGCCGACCACGCTCACCTCCGCGTGGCCGGGGTCGGGGACCTCCACCGGCCGGGTGAAGCGCACGCCGTAGTCGACGACGGCGCCCGGGTCGCCGGCCCAGTCCACGACCGCGGTGGCGGCGAGCCCCATGGTGGCCATGCCGTGGGCGATGACGCCGGGCAGGCCCACCTCGCGGGCGAAGCGGTCGTTGTAGTGAATGGGGTTGAAGTCGCCGCTGGCGCCCGCGTAGCGCACCAGCAGGTCGCGGTCGACCGCGAAGGTCCGGGAGAACAGCTCCCGGCCCGGCTCGAGCTCGGTGAGGACCGGGCGCGAGGGACGGTCGGTCGTCTCCGCGGTGGTCTCGTGGTCGCTCATCGGTCCTCCCCCCGCACGGCCAGGACGGAGACGACGGTGGAGACCGGGGCCTCGGTCTCGTCGGCGATCTCGGCGCGCGTGGTGACCAGGGTGATCCCGCCGCGCTCGACGATCTTGTCCACGTGCACAGCGGTGCGCAGGCGGTCGCCCGCGACGATGGGGCGGTGGTGGGTGAAACGCTCCTCGGCGTGGACCACGCGGGAGAAGTCGATGCCCGACTCGGGGCTGGCCACGTAGGCCTGCTCGGCGCGCTGGGCGACGACCACGGCGAAGGTGGGCGGTGCGACGACGTCCTCGTAGCCGAGCGCCCAGGCCGCGTCGGGGTCGTAGTGCGCGGGGTGCGTGGCGCCGGTGGCGCGTGCCATCTCGGCGATCTTCACGCGGGAGACCTCGTAGGTCTCCGTGGGGGCATAAGTGCGCCCCACGAGCGTCTGGTCGACGCCGGTGGGGCGGTTGCTGCTCTCGGTCATCGCCCCAGACTATCCAGGGCGGACCGGGAGGGTCAGCGGGTCTCGCGGTGCGTGGTCTTGGCGTTGCAGCGCGGGCAGTACTTCGCCAGCTCGAGCCGGTCGGGGTTGTTCCGACGGTTCTTCTTGGTGATGTAGTTGCGCTCCTTGCACACCTCGCACGCGAGGGTGATCTTCGGGCGGATGTCGGTGGACTTGCTGGCCACGGCTGTTCCTCACGTATCGATCGTGCGAGCGGCCATTCCCGGCTGCATCGTCTGGTTCATTCCTGGTAGCGGGGGCGGGGCTCGAACCCGCGACCTCACGATTATGAGTCGTGCGCTCTCACCAACTGAGCTACCCCGCCTCGGACCTAGCGGACCGCACCACTTTACCCGCTGCGCGTGGATGGTGGTGGCGGTCCGTAGACCAGAGCCCCGAAAGGGAATCGAACCCTTGACCTTCTCCTTACCATGGAGACGCTCTGCCGACTGAGCTATCGGGGCAGCGCGAACGAGCCTACATGCCGCCGCGGCCGAACGTGAAATCCGGATGGGCCGGCAGGTGCGTGAGTCCACTCACACCGGTCGGGGACGCCCGGAAACGCGCCCGGATCGCACCCCGGCGGAGGGCGGAACGCACCCGGCCACCGGCAAGCGCCGGCTCGAGCCCGGCGCACGACCTCGCCAGACACGCCCGGCGGGGGGCGACGACGGCGCCAACCTCGCCATCCTCGCCATCCTCGAGCGTGGCCACGAGACGCCTCGCCCCGCCGGACGCCTCACGCACAGCGGCCCCGCACGCGGAATGAGGTTCCCGTTCGCGCCGCGACGCCGTCCGAGTTCGGCCCCCGTGCCCGCGCACTCCGCACCACATACCCAACCGCACACACCCACACACCCACACACCCACACACCCACACACCCCCGACGGGCAGAACACCACAGGCCGCCCTCGACGCGCGCTCGTACTCACACACGCTCGCGCTCGAATGTCGGTGGTCGAACATATGTTCTACGCATGTCGAGGGAGGCGGACGGCGAGGCCCGGGGCGGGGACGCGGACGCCGCGGGGGCGTGCCTGCACTGCACGCTGGGGTGCTGCCGGGTGCATCCGGGCAATGCCCGCAGCAGCGAGCTGGTCGAGCGGGACGTCGCGCCGCTGGCGCGGGACGTGGCGGTGTTCTTCCACGTCGACGGCCCACCCGGGGCGGACCGGGCCGCGGTGGCGGCGCTGCGCGAGCTGGCCCCGGGCCCGGAGCTGGCCCGGGTCCTGGAGGGCGTCGACCTGGGCGCGGTGGACGACTACGTCGCGGTGGAGGTCCTGGCCGGCTACAAGCGCCTGGAGTCCTGGGCCGCGGCCCGCACCGCCCGCACCGCCGCCGCGGTGGCCGCCCGCCCGGCGATGACCGCCACCCAGGTGCTGCCCACCGGGCGGGCCCGCACGGTCAGCGCCGCCGCGGAGGAGATCGCCCTGCGCCTGGGCGTCACCTGCGCCGAGGCCCGGCGCACCATCGCGCTGGGCCGGGCCTTCGGCGGGGCGCTCGCCCCCACCACCGAGGCGCTGGAGAGCGGGTGGATCGACGCGCGCAAGGCCCACACCATCGTGACCACCCTGCACGGCCACGCCGGCCCGACCGCCTGGGCGGTGCAGGCCGCGGTCCTGCCCGGCGCGGCCCTGCGCACCCAGCCCCAGCTGCTGCGGGACCTGACCCGGGCCCTGCTCGCGGCCGACGCCCACGCCGGCGCCGCCCGCGCCGGTGCCGCCCGCGCCGCCCGCCGCGCCGAGCGCCTGCGCCCGCTGCCCGACGGGCAGGCCGCCATGCGCCTGGTCGGCCCCGCCCCCGACCTCATCGCCCTGGACCTGGCCGCCGAGGCCGGCGCCCGCGCCGCGAAGGCCGACGGCGACCCCCGCACCCTGGACCAGCTGCGCTTCGACACCCTGGCCACCCTCGCCGCCCACGCCCTGACCACCGGCTGGGCCGGCACCCCGCCCGCCACGACCCCGGCGGGTCCCCCCGGCCCCGGCCCCGCCGCCCGGGCCCCACGCCCCGGGCACCCGGCCCGCCGCGGGCACCCGGCCCGCCGCCGCGGGCACCCGGCCCGGTCACCCGAGCCGGGGCACCGCGGGCGCGCCGCCCGGCGGGCCGCGCTCTTGCGCCGGCAGGCACGCCGGACGGCGCCGTGCCCCGCCGGCCCCCCGGGAACCCCGGCCGGCATCCCCCTCCCGCCCGCCATGCGCCTGTCCGCCACGCACGCCCAGATCCGGGTCACCGTCCCGCTCTCGGTCGCCATGCCACCACCCGGCCCCCCGACCGTCCCCGGATCCGGCGACAGCGTCCCCGGCGCCGCCCCGCCCGGCGCCGCCCCGCCGGGCGCCGCACCGCCGGGCGACCCCGCCGACCTCTTCGACCAGCCCGACGACGACGTCGCCGAGCTCGCCGGCTACGGCCCCATCACCCCCGACGTCGCCCGCGCCCTGGCCGCCGGCGGCACCTGGCGCCGCCTGGTCACCGACCCGCTCACCGGCGCCGTCCTGGACGTCGGCCGCACCACCTACCGCCCACCCGCCGACCTCGTCCGCCACCTCCAGGCCCGCGACCGCACCTGCGTCAACCCCACCTGCTCCGTGCCCGCCCACGCCTGCCAGCTCGACCACACCACGCCCTGGGCCCACGGCGGCACCACCGCCCACCACAACCTCGGCCACCTCTGCGCCCGCGACCACCTCCTCAAGACCCTCGGCGCCCTCAAGGTCACCCAGCCCCGCCCCGGCGTCTTCGACTTCACCACCCCCTCCGGCCACCGCTACCGCCGCAACCCGGGGGGCACCATCACCAACCTCGACCACCCCGACGACCCCCCACCCTTCTGACCGGTGGGCACGGCCACAGCCGGATTCGGGGGCCCACAGTCGGATCGGTCGCCGACCCCAGCACCCGCCAACGCGCACCTGCGTGCGATCTTGACGAACCGGCCTCCTCACCGTCGCGGCGCGAGCGCTCGCCCTAGGTACGACAACGGCCCATCACCGCTCGTGCAGGTGATGGGCCGGTCAGTGGCGAGTGCAGGATTCGAACCTGCGAAGCATTCCGCGGCTGATTTACAGTCAGCTCCCTTTGGCCGCTCGGGCAACTCGCCTCGCTCCCCGGAAGGTGCAGATGGAACGATAGCAACAACTCCGGGGTGCTCGTGAACCGGCCTGTCGCGACGATCGTCACAGGCAGCCTCTCGCGCGCCCGCCCAATCCGACCGTAAGGAGAACCCGTGGCCGACTCTTCGTTCGACATCGTCAGCAAGGTGGACCACCAGGAGGTGGACAACGCCGTCAATCAGGCCGCGAAGGAGATCGCGCAGCGCTACGACTTCAAGAACGTCGGTGCCTCGGTCACTCTCGCCGGCGAGGTGATCACCATGACCGCGAACTCTCCCGAGCGGGTCAAGGCTGTTCTCGACGTCCTGCAGTCCAAGCTCATCAAGAGGGGCATCTCGCTGAAGTCCCTCGACACCGGTGACGGGGAGCCGAAGGCCTCTGGCAAGGAGTACCGCCTGGTCGGCAACATCAAGGAGGGGCTGAGCCAGGAGGTCGCCAAGAAGATCACCAAGCGGGTGCGCGACGAGGGACCCAAGGGCGTCAAGACGCAGATCACCGGCGACGAGGTGCGGGTGACGTCCAAGAGCCGCGACGAGCTCCAGCAGGTCATCGCCCTGCTCAAGGGCGCGGACGACATCGACGCCGCCCTGCAGTTCGTCAACTACCGCTGACCTCTCCTTCCTACCCGCAGGCGCGGCTGACCGGCAGGCCTACGGGACAGGTGCCAGGCCTGGGGGCCGGCCTCGGGCCGTGGCCGGGGCGGGGCCGGTCCCAGCCGCGCCCGGGGCCGGGGCCGCGGCCGGGGGCCGGGGTCGCTCGCGGGGCCCGGGAGCATGAGCCGCAGCCCTTGCCCGCGACGCCATCGGCCGGGTCGCGCCCGACGGGATCCGCCTGGTGGACGCCGCCGCCGGGACCGTGTCGCCGACGGCGCACGACGCTGACGGTGACCGGGCGGTCGAGGCGGGGCGTTCGAGCTGGAGCCCGCCGGAGAGCCGGTGTCCTTCCACGCCGCCTTCGCCACGCCGGCAGGAGAGGCGACCGCCGTCCTCCCCCACCTGGGGCTGGTCACCGGCGTGCCGGTCGTCGACGAGGCTCCTGCCCCCGGCCCGATCGCGCCGGCCGTGCCCTGAAGGACGCCGCCGAGGTCGCCGCGGCCATCGAGGCGACCCCGGCGGATCTGACCGCACCGGTCCACCCGCTCGAGTCCTACCGGGAGCTCGCCGGCGGCGACGTGCGGGCCCGCGAGACGGAGGCGCAAGGGACGGTCGGCATCGCCACCGACGTGCTCTTCGCCGTCGACTCCGCCGACCTCTCCCCCGACGCCGACGCAGCCCGCGCGGCCGCCGCCTCCCAGCTCGCGGGCGCCGACGGCGGCGCGCTCACCGTCGTCGGCCACACGGACGACGTCGACACCGACGAGCACAACCTCGACCTCTCGCAGCGTCGCGATCAGGCGGTGGCCCAGCGCCTCGGCGAGCTGGTCGACCTGCCTCCTTCGATGTCACCGTCGAGGGCCGGGGCGAGTCCGACCCCACGGCCGGGGGCACCTCCGCAGAGGTTCGGGCGCTCAACCGCCGGGTCGAGCTCGTGTTCGCGCCCGGTGACGACCCCGCCGCCGCGATGCCGGACGCGGCCGCCGGGGCGCCCCTGCCGCAGGGACCGGTCGGCGAGGGTGCAGAAGGGTCGTGCTCGTCGCCGCCGAGGGCGAGGTCCGTGTGACGGTGGCGGCCCTGCGCCGCACGGCACGGACGCCGACGACGAGACGAGCCGCCGCCCGCTCGCCGACCTCATGCTCAACGACGCCGTCGAGGTCGGCGGGGCCGGCACGGTCGTGGGCGGGAACCCGTGGCGCATCACCGAGGTGCCGGTCGAGTGACCGCCCGGACCCTCGCTAGGGTCCCGCGGGGACCCTGTCAGTAGCCCGCCATGCGCTCCAGCCGCGCGATCCGCTCCTGCATCGGCGGGTGCGTCGAGAACAGCCTCGACATCCCGCCGCCCCGGAACGGGTTGGCGATCATCATGTGGCTCACGTTCTCCATGCGCTGGGAGGGCTGCAGCGGGCGGGCAGCGGTGCCGCTGTCCAGCTTGCGCAGCGCCGAGGCCAGCGCGAGCGGGTCGCCGGAGAGCTGGGCGCCGTCCTCGTCGGCGTCGAACTCCCGGGTGCGGGAGATCGCCATCTGGATCAGCGACGCGGCGATCGGGGCGAGCAGCGCCGTCGCGAGCATCGCGAGCGGGTTGCCCCCGCGCTCCCGGTTGCCGCCGAAGAACACCATGAACTGCGCCACCGAGGTGATCAGGCCCGCGAAGGCGGCCGCCACCGAGGAGGTGAGGATGTCGCGGTTGTACACGTGCATGAGCTCGTGCCCGAGGACCGCGCGCAGCTCGCGCGGCTCCAGCATCCGCAGGATGCCCTCCGTCACGCACACCGCGGCGTTCTGCGGGTTGCGACCGGTGGCGAAGGCGTTGGGCTGCGCCGTCGGCGAGATGTACATGCGGGGCATCGGCTGCCGGGCGGACGTGGCCAGCTCGCGCACCATGGCGTAGAGGATCGGCGCCTCCGCCTCGCTCACCGGGCGCGCCGCCATCGCCCGCAGCGCCAGCTTGTCGGAGTTCCAGTAGCTGTAGAACGTCGAGAGCAGCCCGAGCCCGGCGAAGATCCAGATGAACGACGAGCTGCCGGTCCCGGAGGCGAGGAGGCCGCCGATGGCCAGCAGAAGCGCCCACATCACCGCGAAGAGCAGCGTGGTCTTCAGCCCGTTGTGGTGCCGGTCGGTCATCTTGGCTCTGCTCCTCCTGGTCCTGGCGGCGTGCGCCGGCCGTTACCAGGTGAACGCGGACAGGCGCGGACCGGTTCCCTCTACAGGAGGCGGCCGTCGTGCTCCTCGCCGCGGGAGATCGCCGTCATGGTCTCACGCTGGACGACCTTGACCCGCTCGCGCTCGATGCCGTCGTACCTCTCCCCCAGCGCCCGCTCGAAGGCGTCCAGGAGCTCCCAGCCCTCCCAGGTGGTGTACCGCACCCCGGCGGCCTCCAGCGCGGCGAGCATGGCGTCGTGGCCGACGTCCGAGCCGCGCGCGTGCAACAGCCCGGCCTGCGCGTCCTCGACCAGGTGGGCGATGGTCTGCTGCGCGTCGGACTTGGTGGAGCCGATCAGCCCGACCGGCCCGCGCTTGATCCAGCCGGTGGCGTAGACGCCGGGCAGGTACTCCCCGTCCTCGCCCAGCACGCGGCCCTCGGTGTTGGGGATGACGCCGGCACGCTCGTCGAAAGGCAGCCCGGGCACGGGCGAGCCGAAGTACCCCACCGCCCGGTACACGGCCTGGACCGGGGTGTCGACGAACTGCCCGGTGCCGCGGACGGACCCGTCGCCGGTCAGCTCGGTGCGCTCGGTCCGGATGGCCTCCACCCGGCCGTCGCCGAGGATCTCGACGGGGCGGTGCAGGAAGTGCAGGTGGATGCGGCGGGAGGCGGTGCGGTCGGCCTCCTCCTTCAGGGTCCAGTCCATGAGGGTCTTGACGACCTGCTTGGTCTGGTTGGAGGAACGGATGGCCTCCTCCGAGCCCTCGTCGAACTCGAAGTCCTCGTCGTAGACGATGACGTCCACGTCCGGCACCTTGCCCAGCTCCCGCAGCTCCAGCGGGGTGAACTTCACCTGCGCCGGGCCGCGGCGGCCGAAGACGTGCACGTCGGTCACCGGGTTCTCGCGCAGCCCCGCGGCGACGTTGTCCGGGATCTCCGTGACCATGAGGTCGTCGACGTGCTTGGCCAGCATGCGTGCGACGTCCAGCGCCACGTTGCCCACGCCGACGACGGCGATCTCCCGCGCCTCCAGCGGCCAGGTGCGGGGCACGTCGGGGTGCCCGTCGTACCAGGAGACGAAGTCGGCCGCGCCGAAGCTGCCCGGCAGGTCGATGCCGGGAACGTTCAGCGGGGCGTCCCGGTCGGAGCCGGTGGAGAAGATGACGGCGTCGTAGTGCTGCTGCAGCTGCTCCAGGGTGACGTCCGTGCCCACCTCGACGTTGCCGATGAGCCGGATGTCCCCGCGCTGGAGGATCTTGTAGAGCGCGACGATGATCTGCTTGATGCGCGGGTGGTCGGGCGCGACGCCGTAGCGCACCAGCCCGAAGGGGGCGGGCAGCCGCTCGAACAGGTCGATGCTCACCTCCAGCCCGGACTTGGACAGGATGTCGGCGGCGTAGATGCCGGCGGGACCGGCACCGACCAGTGCCACGCTCAGCGGGCGGGAGCTGCTCACAGATACCTCTTCGGTTTGCGTGTCTTCGGCCGCGCGGCGCGCCGGGGCGCGGCCGACCTGGAAAATCCAGCGTCCAGTCTAGGGCCCTGGCCAGGGGGCCAGCCGGTGAGCAGCCTCACGGCCGCCGGAGCACGCCCGCCCGCCGTCGGGCGGGCGGCGACGCGCGCCGGGCCACGCGCTGTCGGCCGGTCGGTACCCCGCGGGGCTCGGCTGGTGCCAGAGTGGGCCGGTGACCGTTCCTCCCTCCCCCGGCCCAGTCACCGGCGAGCGGCCGGCGCCGGCCGGCACCTCCGAGGCCGACCGGCTGGGCCTGGCGCTCGGCCTGGCCTGCTACCTGCTGTGGGGCGCCTTCCCGCTGTACTTCCGCCTGCTCGAGCCGGCGAGCGCGGTCGAGATCGTGGCGCACCGGGCCGTGTGGAGCCTCGGCTTCTGCCTCCTCGCGCTGCTGGTCACCCGTGCGCTGCGCGGCTTCGCGGACGTGCTACGCCGGCCCCGCGCCGTCGCGCAGCTGGCCCTGGCCGCGGTGCTCGTGGCCACCAACTGGCTGGTCTACGTCTACGGCGTCAACTCCGGTCACACCGTCGACGCCGCCCTGGGCTACTTCATCAACCCGCTCGTCACGGTGCTGCTCGCCGTCGCCGTGCTGGGCGAGCGGCTGCGCCCGCTGCAGTGGGTGGCGACGGGGATCGGCGCCCTGGCGGTGATCGTCATCGCCGTCGGCTACGGCGAGCTGCCGTGGATCGCCCTGGCGCTCGCGGTCTCCTTCGGCCTCTACGGGCTGGCGAAGAACCGGGTCGGCCGCACCGTGGGCGCGCTGCCGGGGCTCGCCGTGGAGACGACGGCTCTGTTCCCCCTCGCGCTGGGGTACCTGCTGTGGCTCGCCCAGTCGGGCGCCGGCACCTTCGGCGCCGGCGGCGACGACCGCCTCTCCCACATGCTGCTGCTGGCGGTGTCCGGGCCGCTGACCGCCGTCCCGCTGCTGCTGTTCGGCGCCGCCGCGCGCCGGCTGCCGCTGAGCGTCATCGGCATGCTGCAGTACCTCACCCCGGTGCTGCAGCTCCTGGTCGGCGTGCTCCTGTTCCGCGAGCCCATGCCGCCGGAGCGGTGGGCCGGGTTCGCGCTGGTGTGGCTGGCCATCGCCGTGCTCACGCTCGACGGCTGGCGGCACCGCCCGCGACCGGCTACGCCAGCCGGTCGACCAGCAGCCCGGCGAACGCGCCGAGCGCGTCCTTGACGTCCCCCGCCGGCAGCGGGGCGAGCTCGGCGACGGCGTCCTCGGCCCAGCGGGCGGCGAGGTCGCGCGCCTCGGCGACGACGTCGTGCCCGCGGAGGTCGGCGACGATCGCCGTCAGCGCCTCGTCCGAGCCCAGGTCCGAGCCGAGCCGGTCCAGCAGCGCCACGCCCGCGGCGTCCAGCGTGCCGGCCGCGGCGCGCCGGCGCAGCAGCAGCACCGGCATGGTGTCCACGCCCTCGCGCAGGTCCGTGCCCGGGGTCTTGCCGGTGGTGGCGGCGTCCGAGGACAGGTCGATCACGTCATCGGCGAGCTGGAAGGCCACGCCGACCTTCTCGCCGTAGCGAGTGAGGATCTCGGCCACGTCGGCACCTGCCCCGGAGAACGTCGCGCCGTAGCGGGCGGCGGCGGCGATGAGGGAGCCGGTCTTGTCCGCGAGCACCCGGATGTAGTGCGCCACCGGCTCCTCGCCGTCGGCCGGGCCGAGCGTCTCGTGCAGCTGCCCCAGGCACAGCCGCTCGAACGTCTCCGCGTGCACCCGCACGGCCTCGGGGCCCAGCCGGGCGATCATCTGCGAGGCGCGCGCGAACAGCAGGTCCCCCGTGAGGATCGCGACCGAGTTGCCCCACACCTCGTGCGCCGCGGGCGCGCCGCGCCGCATCGGCGCGGAGTCCATGACGTCGTCGTGGTACAGCGTCGCGAGGTGCGTCAGCTCGACGGCCACGCCGGCCGTGAGCACCGCCTCGTTCGTGCCCTCCCCCAGCTCCGCGGCCAGGAGGGTCAGCAGGGGCCGCAGCCGCTTGCCGCCGGCGGCGGCGAGGTGCGCCGCCGGGGCGTCCACGAGCTCGTCGGCGCCGACCACGGCACCGCGCAGGCGCTCCTCGACCTCGGCGAGCCGCGGCAGCAGCCGCTCCTCGAGGTCGTGGTCGCCCAGGGGGAGGATGGAGGTAGTCACGAGAGGAACGGTACTCAAGGAAGGAACACCGCCGCGTCGGTGGCCAGCGACAGGACGGGCCCGGGGAGGACGCCCAGCAGCACGGTGGCCACGGCGCACACCGCCACGGCCACGGTGGTCAGGCCCTCCGAGGAGACGACGGCGGTGGTCTCGCCGTCCGGCTCGGTGAAGAACATCAGCACGACGAGGCGCACGTAGAAGAACGCCGTCGCCGCCGAGGCGAGGACCGCCAGCAGCACCAGCACCCACGCACCGGAGTCGACGGCCGCGGAGAAGACCCAGAACTTGCCGATGAAACCGGCCGTCAGCGGGATGCCCGCCATGGACAGCAGGAAAGCCACCATGGCGACGGCGAGGGCCGGGTTGCGCCGCCCGAGCCCGGCCCACTGGGACAGGTGCGTCGCCTCCCCGGTGACGTTGCCCTCGGGGTCGCGCTCCCGCACCAGAGTGACCAGGGCGAACGCCCCGAGGGTCGCCACGCCGTAGGCGAGCAGGTAGAAGATCACCGCCGCGATGCCCACGCTGCGCAGCGCGATCACCCCGATGAGGATGAATCCGGCGTGCGCGATCGAGGAGTAGGCCAGCATCCGCTTGACGTCGGTCTGGACGATGCCGAGCACCGTGCCGACCAGCATGGTCAGGATGATCACGCCCCACATGAGCGGCTCGAGGTCCCAGCCCATGTCCGGCAGCACCACGTAGACCACGCGCAGCAGCGCCGCGAACGCGGCGAGCTTGGTGGCGGCCGCCATGTACCCGGTGACCGGGGTCGGCGCGCCCTGGTACACGTCCGGCGTCCAGGCGTGGAAGGGCACCGCGCCGATCTTGAAGAGCAGGCCGGTGAGCAGCATCACCACGCCGGCGAGCAGCAGCCAGTCCATGCCCACGGTGGCGGGCACCGCCTGGGCGAGCCCCTCGAGCCGGATGGTGCCGGAGTAGCCGTACAGCAGGGCGATGCCGAAGATGACGAACGCCGAGGCGAACGCGCCGAGCAGGAAGTACTTCAGCGACGCCTCCTGGGACAGCAGGCGGCGGCGCCGCGCCAGGCCGGAGAGCACGTACAGCGGCAGGGAGAGCACCTCCAGCGCCACGAACAGCGTCAGCAGGTCACCGGCAGAGGCGAAGACGAACATGCCCGACAGGGAGAACAGCACCAGCGGGTAGACCTCGGTCTGGGCCATGCCGGTGCGGGTGGCGTCGGCCTCGTCGACCGAGCCGGGCCGGGTGGCGGCCTGCGCTACGAACGCGCCCTCACCCGTCTCCGTGCGGTCGGCGATCACCAGCAGGCCCAGCAGGCCGAAGACGGCGAGCAGGGCCTGGACGGCCAGCGCCGGGCCGTCCTCGATGACGGCGCCGCCGACGACCGCCGTCGGGCCGGCGTCCTGGACCACGGTCCAGCGCCACACCACGGCCACGAGGGCGCCGGCGGTGGCGAGCAGGCTGAGCAGCAGCTGCACCCCGCGGCGGGCGCCGCGCGGCACGAAGGCCTCGACGAGCACGCCCGCGACGGCGGCGGCCAGCAGGATCAGGACGGGCGTCAGGGCGCCCCAGTCCACCTCAGGAGCCACGAAGGTGTTCACCGGGCGCTCCCCTCCTCCTCGTTGGTCTCCACGGCCGCGGCGCTACCGCCGTCGTCGGGTGGCGCGTCCGCCGCCCGCAGCGAGCTGGGCCGGTCAAGGGCGACCGCCTCGGCCACCGGCGTGACGGCGTCGATGACGGGGGCGGGGTAGAAGCCGAGCGCCAGCATGGCGGCGACGAGCGGGCCGACCACCCACTTCTCGCGGGCGTCCAGGTCGGGGATGCGGGCGAGCTCGGGGACCTTGGGGCCGGTGAAGATCCGCTGGTAGGGCAGCAGGATGTACAGCGCGGCGATGATCACGCCGGCGACGGCGATCACGCCGGCGAGGACGGAGACCCGGAAGGTGCCCTGCAGCACCAGGAACTCGGGGACGAACCCGCTCAGGCCGGGCAGCGCGACGGTGGCGAGACCGGCGACCAGGAAGGACCCCGCGAGCACCGGGGTGACCCGCTGCATGCCGCCGTAGGCGGGGATCTGCTGGGTGCCGCCGCGGCGGGTGAGGAACCCGGCGACGAGGAACAGCGCCGCCGTCGAGACGCCGTGGGCGACCATGTAGATCATGGCGCCCGTCAGCGCGACCTGGTCGCGGCTGAAGATGCCGAGCACGATGAACCCGAAGTGGCTCACCGAGGTGAAGGCGATCAGGCGCATGACGTCCTTCTGCCCGATGGCCACCAGGCCGCCGTAGATGATGGACACCAGCGCCAGGGCGATGATCACCGGCGCGCCCCACTCGGACGCGCCCGGGAACAGCGGCAGGCAGAGCACGATCATCCCGAAGGTGCCCACCTTGTCCAGGACGCCCACGAGCAGCACGGACGCCCCGGCCGGGGACTGCTGGGCGGTGTCGGGCAGCCAGGTGTGCACGGGCCACATCGGGGCCTTGATCGCGAAGGCGACGAAGAAGGCGAGGAACAGCAGCCGCTCGGCGGCCACCGGCACGTCGAGGTTGCCCGCCAGGGTGTCGATGAGGAAGCCCTGCTCCCCGCCGGGGCCGGCCAGGTACACCGCGACGACGCCCACGAGCATGATCAGGCCGCCGGCGAGGGAGTACAGCAGGAACTTCAGCGCGGCGGTGCGGCGGCGCGGGCCGCCGTAGCTGCCGACGAGGAAGTAGACCGGGAAGAGCATGGCCTCGAAGGCGATGTAGAAGAGGAACACGTCCCGCGCGGCGAACACCAGGATCATGAGGGACTCGAGCGCCAGCACCAGGGCGACGAAGCCCATCTGGCGGCGCTCGACGACGGCGCCCGCGGGCACCACGTCCATCTCGTGCCAGGCGGCCAGCAGGACCAGCGGCACCAGGAACACGGCGAGCAGGACCATCGCCAGGCCGAGCCCGTTGACGCCGAGCGCCCAGGAGACGCCGAGCTGCGGGATCCACGGCGCGAGCTCGGTGAGCTGCTGCTGCCCGGCGGCGCCGAGGTCGAACTGCGTGGCCATCACCACCGCGCCGGCCAGCACGGCCAGCGAGACCGCCAGGCCGTAGGGGCGCGCCACCTTGTGCAGCGGGCGGACCAGCCACAGCGCGGCGGCCGCCAGCAGCGGCACCACGACGAGCACGGTCAGCCAGGGGAAGGCTGCGTCATTCGTTTGCATGGGACTCCAGTACCCCTTCAGGCCTGCACGCGGGAGGCGAGGACGACGACTAGGGCAAGCACCACTCCGGCGAGCATCAGCGCGGCGTAGGACCGCACGTACCCGTTCTGCAGCCGCCGGACCACGCCGCCCAGCCCCGAGGCGGACCGGGCGACACCCATGACGGCGCCGTCGACGATCGCGGAGTCGGCGTAGACCAGCGAGCGGGTGAGGTATTGCCCGGGCCGCATGAACACGCCCTCGTTGACGGCGTCCTGGTACAGGTCCCGTCGGGCGGCGCGGGTGAGGAGCGACCCGCGCGGCGCGGTGCGCGGCACCCGGGCGGCGCCGTACATGCGCCAGGCCAGGAACGCGCCGAGGAGCACGACGACGATGGTGGCGATCATGATGACGGGCATCCCGAGCACGGGGAGCTCCTCGTGCGCGGCGGAGACGTCGCCGGTGACGGGCTCGAGCCAGTGGACGAAGCCGTCGCCGGCGGCCATCAGCCAGCCCAGGCCCGCGGACCCGGCCGCCAGGACGATCATCGGCACGGTCATCAGCGCGGGGGACTCGTGCGGGTGCAGCTCCGCCGACTTCGGCTGCTCCTTCCACCGCTCCTCGCCGTGGAAGACCATGAAGAACAGGCGCGACATGTAGAAGGCCGTGATGCCCGCCCCCACCAGTGCGATCGTGCCGAACACCCACGGGCGCCAGCCCTCGCCGACGAACGCCGTCTCGATGATCGCGTCCTTGCTCCAGAACCCGGAGAAGGGCGGGATGCCGAGGATCGCCAGCCAGCCCAGGCCCATCGTGACCCAGGTGATCTTCATGTACCTCGCCAGCCCGCCGAAGCCGCGCACGTCCACGCGGTCGCCCATGGCGTGCATGACGGAGCCGGCGCCGAGGAACAGGCCGGCCTTGAAGAAGCCGTGCGTGACCAGGTGGAAGATCGCGAAGGCGTACCCGATCGGGCCGAGCCCGGCGGCCAGCATCATGTAGCCGATCTGGGACATGGTGGAGGCGGCGAGCACCTTCTTCATGTCGTCCTTCGCGGAGCCGACGATCGCCCCGAAGAGCAGGGTGATCGCGCCGACGATCGCCACGGCGAGCTGCGCGTCGGGCGCGGCGGAGTAGATCGGGCCGGAGCGCACCACGAGGTAGACGCCGGCGGTGACCATGGTGGCGGCGTGGATCAGGGCGGAGACCGGCGTCGGGCCGGCCATGGCGTCGCCCAGCCAGGCCTGCAGCGGGAACTGGGCGGACTTGCCCGTGGCGGCCAGCAGGAGCAGCAGCCCGATCGCGGTGAGCACGCCCTCGCCCGCGCCGCCGGCGGCGCCGAGCACGGTCGCGTAGTCCACCGCGCCGAACGCGGCGAACATGACCGCCATCGCGAGGAGCAGGCCGACGTCGCCGACGCGGTTCATGACGAACGCCTTCTTGGCGGCCACCGCGTAGTCGGTGTTGTGGTTCCAGAACCCGATGAGCAGGTAGGAGGCCAGGCCCACGCCCTCCCAGCCGACGAACAGCAGCGCGTAGCTGTCCGCCAGCACGAGCAGCAGCATCGCCGCGACGAAGAGGTTGAGGTAGGCGAAGAACCGGCGCCGGTCGGGGTCGTGCTCCATGTAGGCCACGGAGTAGACGTGGATGAGCGTGCCGACTCCCGTCACGAGCAGCACGAACGTCATGGACAGCGGGTCCACCCGCAGGCCGGCGTCGACGGCCAGCTCCCCGGCCGGGATCCAGCTGAACAGGTGCAGGTCGAGCGTGCGCCGCTCGGCGGGCAGCCCGAGCAGCTGGACGAGGACGGCGACGCCCACGACGAAGGCCGCGGCGGAGGCGGCGACGCCGAGCCAGTGGCCCCAGCGGTCGGCGCGCCGGCCGAGCACCAGCAGCACGCCGGCGCCGACCAGCGGCAGCGCGACGAGGAGCCAGGCGTAGGCCGCGGCGCCCCCGGCCGCGGCGCCCTCGGCGACGGCGGCCGGCAGTGCTGCGGGCACGGTCAGAGAACCCAGAGTGGCGCTCACGCCTGCCCCCGTCAGTTCTTCAGCAGGTTGACGTCGTCGACCGACGCGGACCTGCGGGTTCGGAAGATGGACACGATGATCGCCAGGCCGACGACGACCTCGGCGGCGGCGACGACCATCACGAAGAACGCGACGACCTGGCCGGTGAGGTCACCGTGCAGCCGGGAGAAGGTCACCAGCGCCAGGTTGGCGGAGTTGAGCATGATCTCCACGCCGAGCAGGGCGATGATCGCGTTGCGGCGCACCAGCACCGTGGCGGCGCCGATGGCGAAGAGGATCCCCGCCAGCACGAGGTAGTTGACGAGACTCATCGCTCCTCCTCGGTGGCGCCGTCGGAGTGCTCCACGGCGAGCCGGGAGGCCTCCTCGACGGCGCGGCGCTCGGGGCCCGGCGCGCCGGGCAGGTCTGGGGCGGGCGGCGCCTCCCCGCGCATGCCCGGCATGGCGGCCTGCCCGACGGCGCGGGTCGCCGCCGGGCCGTGCAGGCCGGCGGTCTCCTCGCCGCGGGCGGCGCGGGTGAGCGCCTCGACGGCCTCGGGGCTCGCGTCGGCGAGCGTGCGCTGCTGGCCGCGGATGCGGATGACGCGGGGCACGGAGTCCTCGATCGGCTCGCCGCCGGCGGACAGGGCCGGCGCGGTGGCGGCGTTGCTGCGGGCGTACACGCCGGGCGCGGGGAGCTGGTTGATGCGGGCCCGCCCGTCGGCGAAGGCGCGCATCTTCGCGTCGACGACGTCGCGCTGGGTGGCCTTGGGCCGCAGCCGCTCGCGGTGCGTGAGGGTCACCGCGCCGACGGCGGCGGTGATCAGCAGCGCGCCGGTGATCTCCATGGTGAAGACGTGGTCGGAGAAGATCAGCCGCGCCACGCCCACCGGGTTGGAGTCGATGTTGGCCGCGGTGAGTCCCACCGGGCGGGGCATGGTCGCGGAGACCGCCACGCCGCCGAGCACCAGGGCCAGGCCGAGTCCCGCGACGACGGCGACCCAGCGCTGCCCGCGGATGGTCTCGTGCAGGGAGTCCGAGGCGTCCACGCCCACGAGCATCAGCACGAACAGGAACAGCATCATGATGGCGCCGGTGTAGACGACCACCTGCGCGACCCCGAGGAAGGGCGCGTCCTGCGCCACGTAGAGGAAGGCCAGGCAGACCATCACCAGCACCACGGACAACGCGGCGTGCACGGAGCGCCGGGCGAACAGCAGCCCGAGCGCCCCGACGACCATGATGGGCGCCAGCACCCAGAACAGGGCGGTCTCCCCGTCGCTGACGGTGCCGGTCTCGGCGAGGGTCAGCGGCAGCACGGCGGGTGTGGTCACTTCGCGCTCTCCCTGGCTGGTTCGACGGTGCGGGCGGTGCGCAGCGTCGGGTCCTGCGGGCGGTGCTCACGCACCCAGTCGGCCTGCGCCTGGGTCGGTCCGGTCACCGCGCCGCGGTAGTAGTCGTCGTCCTCGGTGCCCTCGACCATGGGGTGCGGGGCGGCCAGCATCCCCTCGAGCATCGGGGCGAGCAGGTCCTGCTTCTCGTAGATCAGCCCCTCGCGGGTGGGCCCGGCGAGCTCGTACTCGTTGGTCATCGTCAGCGCGCGGGTGGGGCACGCCTCGACGCACAGCCCGCAGAAGATGCACCGCAGGTAGTTGATCTGGTACACGCGGCCGTACCGCTCGCCCGGGGAGTACTGGGCGTCGGGGGTGTTGTTGCCGGCCTCGACGTAGATGGCGTCGGCCGGGCACGCCCAGGCGCACAGCTCGCACCCGATGCACTTCTCCAGGCCGTCGGCGTACCGGTTGAGCTGGTGCCGGCCGTGGTAGCGGGGCTGGGTGGGCACCTTCTCGAAGGGGTACTGCTCGGTGACCGTGGGGCGGAACATCGAGGAGATCGTCACGCCGAACCCGGCGACCGGGGCGAAGAACTTCCCGACCGGGCCCTTCTTCGCCGGGCCGAGCGCCTCGGGGTCGACCCTGGCCACCTCGCCGCGGCGCTCCTGCCGGCGGCCCAGGCCGCGGCCCTTGTCATCGGACATCGTTGCGCTCCTTCTCGTTCTGCGCGGCGGCCATCGCGGCCTCGCGCCGCGCGCGGCGCGGCGACGGGGGGAGGGTCTGCCCCGGCAGCGGGGGCACGGGGTACCCGCCGGCGAAGGCGTCGAAGTCGCTGGTGGCGGGCACGATGTCGGCGCGCCCGCCGCGCGCCTCGGCCCGTTCCGGCTCCTCGGGCCGCTTCCCGTCCGGCCACAGCAGCAGCACGACCATGAGCACCCCGAAGGCACCCGCGATCCACAGCAGCATCGTGGTCAGGTCCACGTCGGCGAACTGGCGCACGCCCTGGATGATCGCCACGGCCACGAGCCAGACCAGCGCGACGGGGATGAGGACCTTCCAGCCGAGCTTCATGAACTGGTCGTAGCGGAAGCGCAGCAGCGTGCCGCGGATCCAGATCATGGCGAACATCAGCAGCCAGACCTTGACGACGAACCACAGCACCGGCCACCAGCCGGTGTTGAGGACGCCGTCGCCGATGGCCGACAGCGGCCACGGCGCCCGCCAGCCGCCCAGGAACAGGGTCACGGCCACGCCGGAGACGTTCATCATGTTGATGTACTCGGCGAGGAAGTACCACGCGAACTTCATCGAGGAGTACTCGACCATGTGACCCGCGACCAGCTCGCCCTCGGCCTCGGGCAGGTCGAACGGGAGCCGGTTGACCTCGCCGACCATCGAGACGAAGTAGATGACGAACGCCGGCAGCAGGGAGACGATCCACCACATCTGGGTCTGCGCGTCCACGATCTGCGAGGTCGACATCGACCCGGAGACCAGGAAGACGCTGACCAGCGACAGGCCCATGCTCAGCTCGTAGGAGATGATCTGGGCCGAGGACCGCACCGCGCCGAGCAGCGGGTAGGTGGAGTTCGACGACCAGCCGCCCAGGACGATCCCGTACACCCCGAGCGCGGTGATCGCGAGGATGTAGACGACGGCGACGGGCATGTCGGTCAGCTGCAGCGGGGTGGTGATCCCGAACATCGACACCTCGGGACCGAACGGCAGCACCGCGTAGACCATGAACGCGGAGAACGCGGCGATGAACGGGCCGAGGAGGTAGATGAGCTTGTCCGCGCCCTTGAGCCAGAAGTCCTCCTTGAGGACGAGCTTGAGGGCGTCGGCGACGGCCTGCCCGAAGCCGAGCGGCCCGGTGACGTTCGGGCCGGGGCGGGTCTGCATGCGGCCCAGGCCGCGCCGCTCCACCCACAGGGCGAAGAGCACGGACACCACGAGGAAGGCCAGGATCGCGACGGCCTTGACCACCCAGATCCACCAGGTGTCCTCGCTGAAGTCGGCCGTCGGCAGCGCCGAGGCCGCCAGCACGGGGGCGGTCATCGCTCCTCCTCAGGCAGCGCCAGGGTGACGACGGCACCGGCGCCCGCGCCGAGCATGGTGTGCACGCTCGAGCCCGGGGAGTTCTCCGGCAGCCACACGACGTTCTCCGGCATGGTGGTGGTCGCCAGCGGCAGCGTGATGCTGCCCGCCGGCCCGGTCACGGTCAGCGGCGCCCCGTCGGCGGCGCCCAGGGCGGCCGCGGTGGCCCGCGACACCCGCACCACCGGGCGGTGCGCGGTGCCGGCCAGGTGCGGCTCGCCGTCCTGGCCGCGCCCGGCGTCGAGCTGCGGCTTCCAGGTGGCGAGCACCGCGCGGCCGCCGCCCACCAGGGGCGCGGGCGGCGGCGCGGCGGACGGGGCCGACGCCCGGGCGCCCTCCCACCCGGAGAGCTCGGTGAGCTCGTCGTGGGTGGCCTTGAGCTCGCGCAGCCCGAGGGTCACGCCCATCTCGGCCGCCAGGGCGTCGAGCACCTGCCGGTCGGACAGCGCGCGGGAGACGAGCACCTGCCCGAAGGCGCGCACCCGCCCCTCCCAGTTCACGAAGGTGCCCGGCTTCTCCACCGGCGGGGCCACCGGGAGCACGACGTCGGCGTGCGCGGTGACCTCGGAGCGGCGCACCTCGAGCTGGAGCACGAAGCCGGCGGCGGCCAGCGCCTCGCGGGCCAGCGCCGGGTCGGGCAGGTCGAGCGGCTCCACGCCGCCGACGACCAGGGCGCCGAGCTCCCCGTCGCGGGCCGCGGCGAGGATCCCGGTGGTGTCCCGGCCAGAGGCCGTCGGCAGGTGCTCGACGCCCCAGACGGCGGCGGCGTCGACGCGGGCGGCGGGGTCGGCGGCCTGGCGGCCGCCGGGAAGCAGGTTCGGCAGCAGGCCGGCGTCCACGGCCCCGCGCTCGCCGGCGCGGCGCGGCACCCACGCCACCCTGGCGCCGGTGCGCTCGGCCAGCGCGGTGACGGCGGAGAGGGTGCCCCGCGCGGCGGCGGCCCGCTCCCCCACGAGGATGACGGCACCGGGCTCGGACAGGCGCCCCGCCAGCGCGTCGAACCGGCCGCCGGAGCGGACCTGCTCGAGGACCAGCGGCTCCTCGCCGGGCACGGCCGGGACGAGGTCGGCGCGCATCTTGGTGGTGCCGCGGGTCGCGAACGGGGCGACGGTGGCCACGCCCACGGTGCCGGCGAGCACGCCCTTGCGCAGGCGCAGGAAGATCGTGCCGCACTCGTCCTCGGGCTCGAGGCCGACGAGCAGCACCTGGCCGGCGCGCTCCAGGTCGGCGTAGGTCACGCCCAGCCCGGCGCCGGCGACGTGGTGGGCGAGGAACTGCGCCTCCTCGCCGGTGTGGACGCGGGCGCGGTGGTCCACGTCGTTCGTGCCGGCGACGACGCGGGCGAACTTCGACCACGCGTAGGCGTCCTCGAGGGTCAGGCGCCCGCCCGGCAGCAGCCCGACGCCGCCGGCGTCCCTGGCCGCGGCCAGCGCCCGGGCGGCGATGTCCAGCGCCTCGGACCAGCTGGTGGGCACCAGCTCGCCGCTGTCGTCGCGGACCAGCGGCAGGGTCAGCCGGTCGGGGGCGCTCTGCCAGGTGAAGGCGAAGCGGTCCTTGTCGGTGATCCACTCCTCGTTGACCTCGGGGTCCTCCCCCGCCAGGCGGCGCAGCACCACGCCGCGGCGGTGGTCCACCCGGATGGCCGAGCCGGCGGCGTCGTGCTCGGCCACGGACTCGGTGGAGACGAGGTCGAAGGGCCGCGCCCGGAACCGGTAGGTCGCCGAGGTGAGCGCCCCCACGGGGCAGATCTGGATGGTGTTGCCGGAGAAGTAGGAGGAGAACGGCCGGCCCGAGCTGTCGGTCTCGGCGACGCCGAGCGGGCCGGAGAACAGCGACCCGGCCACGCCGGCCTCGCCGTCGGGCCCGGTGAGGTCTACCGCCCGCACGGCGGGGACGTCGTCGTCGGCGGAGATGCCGAGCACCTTGGAATCGAAGGTGCCGATCTGGGAGCCGTTGAGGGCGTGCCGCTCGCGCCCGGGCGCGCCGCCGCCGCGGCCCTGCAGCGCGATGAAGGGGTCGCCGGCGATCTCCGCGGAGAACCGGGTGCACCGCTGGCACAGGATGCACCGGTCGCGGTCGAGCAGGATCTGCGTGGAGATCTTCAGCGGCTTGGGGAACGTTCGCTTGATGTCGACGAACCGCGTGGTCGCGCGGCCGTTGCTGAGCGCCTGGTTCTGCAGCGGGCACTCCCCGCCCTTGTCGCAGACCGGGCAGTCCAGCGGGTGGTTGATCAGGAGGAACTCCATGATCCCGTGCTGGGCCTTCTCGGCGACCTCGGAGGTGTGCTGGGTGGACACCACCATGCCGGGGGTGACCTCCATCGTGCAGGAGGCCTGCGGCTTGGGCATCTTGCGCACGTTGCCCTCGCGGTCCGGCGTCGCCACCTCCACGAGGCACTGGCGGCACGCGCCGGCGGGCCGCAGCAGCGGGTGGTCGCAGAACCGCGGGATCGCGATGCCTGCCCGCTCCGCCGCCCGGATGACCAGGGTGCCCTTGGGCACCTGCACCTCGACGCCGTCGATGGTGACGGTGAGCAGCTCGACCGGGGTCGTCGTGGGGCTCTGGGTCGTGGCAGTCATCGCACACCTGCTTCGCTGAAGATCGCCGAGGCCTCGTACGGGAACAGCTCCCAGGCCGGGGTGTGGGTGCCCGCCTCGAACTCGGAGCGGAAGTGCTTGATGCCGCTCTGGATCGGCGTGGCGGAGGCGTCGCCCAGGGCGCAGAAGGAGCGCCCGGCGATGTTCTCGGAGACGTCGAGCAGCAGGTCGACGTCGCTGGGCAGGCCCTTGCCGGCCTCGAGCCGGTGCAGGACCTGCTTCATCCAGTAGGTGCCCTCGCGGCAGGGCGTGCACTTGCCGCAGGACTCGTGCTGGTAGAAGTCCGTCCACCGGGCGACGACGCGCACCACCGAGGTCGTCTCGTCGAAGACCATGAGCGCCCGGGTGCCCAGCATGGAGCCGGCCGCACCGACGGAGTCGTAGTCGAGCGGCACGTCGAGCTCGGCCTCGGTGAAGATCGGGGTGGAGGACCCGCCGGGGGTCCAGAACTTCAGCCGGTGGCCGTCGCGCATGCCGCCGGCGAGCTCGATGAGCTCGCGCATGGTGATGCCGAACGGCACCTCGAACTGGCCCGGGTTCCGCACGTGCCCGGAGACCGAGAAGATGCCGTGGCCGGTGGACTTCGGTGTCCCCATGGCGGTGAACCAGTCCTTGCCGTGGCGCAGGATGCCCGGCACCGAGGCGATGGACTCGACGTTGTTGACCACGGTCGGCCGGGCGTACAGCCCCGCGACCGCCGGGAACGGCGGCTTCAGGCGCGGCTGGCCGCGGCGGCCCTCGAGGGAGTCCAGCAGCGCCGTCTCCTCGCCGCAGATGTACGCGCCCGCGCCGGCGTGCACCGTGATCTCCAGGTCGTAGTCGCCGTCCGGGCCCAGGCCCGTGCCGATCAGCCCGGCCTCGCGGGCCTCGCGGACCGCCTGCAGCAGCCGGCGGTAGACGTGCACGACCTCGCCGCGCAGGTAGATGAAGGCGTGGTGCCCGCCGATGGCGTAGGAGGTGATCGCCATGCCCTCGATGAGCGAGTGCGGGTTGGCGAGCATGAGCGGGACGTCCTTGCAGGTGCCCGGCTCGGACTCGTCGGCGTTGACGACCAGGTAGCGCGGCCCGCCGTCGGGCTTGGGCAGGAAGGACCACTTCAGCCCGGTGGGGAACCCGGCGCCGCCGCGGCCGCGCAGGCCGGACTCCTTGACCAGGTTCACGATGTCCTCGGGGGCCATGGTCAGGGCCTTGGCCCAGCCCTCGTAGCCGCCACGGTCGCGGTAGGTGCCGAGCCTCCAGGACTGGGGCACGTCCCAGATGTCGCTGAGGACCGGCGTGAGCCGACCCGGGGCGGTGACGCTCATTCGACGTTCCCCTTCGCCTCGTCGCGGATCGGGCCGGCGCTCGTGTCCGACGGGGTCGTCGGCTCGCGCTCGGCGCCGGACTGCACGGCGCCCACGGGAGCGGCGCCGGACGCCTCGGTGCCCGCAATGTCAGCACCGCCGGCACCGTCCGCTGCTGCTGCCGCTCCGGCCGCGCCGTCCGGGACCACCTCGGGCGCGGTCCACCCGTTCTCGCGGGCGATGCGCAGCCCCAGGAGGGTGCGCTCGCCCGCGCCGACACCCTCGTCCGCCCGGCCGTCCTCGAACCCGGCCAGCACGTGGGAGATCTCCTTGAAGGTGCCCACGGTGCTGGCGCCGCGGGTGGGGTGCACCGGCTGGCCGGCGGCGATCTGGTCCACCAGGGCGACGGCCGAGGACGGGGTCTGGTTGTCGAAGAACTCCCAGTTGACCATCACCACGGGCGCGTAGTCGCACGCGGCGTTGCACTCGATCTGCTCGAGGGTGATCTTCCCGTCGGCGGTCGTCTCGTCGGTGCCGATGCCCAGGTGCTCGGAGAGCCGGTCCCAGATGATGTCCCCGCCCATGACGGCGCACAGGGCGTTGGTGCACACGCCGACCGTGTACTCCCCGTTGGGGTGGCGCTTGAACTGGCTGTAGAACGTCGCCACGGCCGAGACCTCGGCACGGGAGAGGTCGAGCAGGTCCGCGCACAGCGCGACGCCGCGGGGGCTGACGTAGCCGTCCTCCGACTGCACCAGGTGCAGCAGCGGCAGCAGCGCCGAGCGGGGGTCGGGGTAGCGGGAGATGACCTCGGCGGCCTCGGCGCGCAGGCGCGCGTCCACCTCGGGTGCGAAAGCGTCGCTCATCAGCGGTCCACCCCTCCCAGCACGGGGTCGATGGAGGCCAGCGCCACGACGACGTCGGCCAGCATGCCGCCCTCGGTCATCATCGCCGTGGACTGGAGGTTGGAGAACGACGGGTCCCGGAAGTGCGCCCGGTAGGGGCGCGTGGAGCCGTCGGAGACGAGGTGGACGCCCATGACGCCGCGGGCGTGCTCGAGGGTCTGGAACACCTGCCCGGCCGGCACCCGGAAGCCCTCGGTCACCAGCTTGAAGTGGTGGATGAGGGACTCCATGGAGGTGCCCATGATCTCCCTGATGTGCTCCAGGGAGTTGCCCTGCCCGTCGCTGCCGATGGACAGCTGCGCCGGCCACGCGACCTTCTTGTCCGCCACCATCACCGGCCCCGGCGCGGCGTCGAGCCGCTCGAGGACCTGGGTGACGATCCGCAGGGACTGGTAGCACTCGTCGAAGCGCACCATGACCCGGTTGTACGCGTCGGACTTGTCCCGCACGGGCACGTCGAAGTCGTACGTCTCGTACCCGCAGTACGGCTGGAGCTTGCGCATGTCCAGCGGCAGGCCGGCGGCCCTGAGGCAGGGGCCGGTCAGGCCGAGCGCCATCGCGGCGGGCACCGAGATGTAGCCGACGTCGACGTGACGAAGCTTGAAGATGGGGTTCTCCACCGTCAGGTCCTGCAGCTCCTTGACGGACAGCCGCACGTTGGGGAGCAGCTCACGGATGTAGTCGGTGGTGCCCGCGGGCAGGTCCTGCACGACGCCCCCGGGCCGGATGAACCCGTGGTTCATCCGCAGGCCGGTGATGCGCTCGAAGATCCGCAGGATGTCCTCCCGGCCGCGGAACGCGACGGTCATCATCGTCGTCGCGCCGAGCTCGTTGCCGGACGTGCCGATGGCCACCAGGTGGGAGGCGATCCGGTTGAGCTCCATGAGGAGCACCCGGATCAGAGTGGCGCGCGCCGGCACCTCGTCGGTGATCCCCAGGAGCTTCTCGACACCGAGGCAGTACCCGACCTCCTGGAAGAAGGGGGCGACGTAGTCCATGCGGGTGCAGAACGTCACGCCCTGGGTCCAGTTGCGGTACTCCATGTTCTTCTCGATGCCGGTGTGCAGGTACCCCGTACCGACGCGCAGCTCGCGGACCGTCTCGCCGTCGATCTCGAGGATCAGGCGCAGCACGCCGTGCGTTGAGGGGTGCACCGGGCCCATGTTGACGACGATGCGCTCCTCGCCCAGGCGCTCGGCCTCGGCGGCGATCTCCGCCCAGTCGCCGCCCTCGGCGACGTACTCGTGGACGCCCGGGGCGTCGTCCGCGGCGCGGGCGGCCGCGGGACGGGCATTGGTGGAAGCGGACATCAGCGGTACGACCTCCGGGTGTCGGGCGGCGGGACGACGGCCCCCTTGTACTCGACCGGGATGCCGCCGAGCGGGTAGTCCTTGCGCTGGGGGTGGCCGACCCAGTCGTCGGGCAGGGCGGTGCGGGCCAGCGCCGGGTGGCCGTCGAAGACGATGCCGACCAGGTCCCACGTCTCCCGCTCGTGCCAGTCGTTGCCGGGGTAGACGTCCACCACGGTGGGGATGCGGGGGTCGGCGTCCGCGACGGCGACCTCCAGCCGGAGCATCCGGGCGTGGGTGACGGACACGAGGTGGTAGACGGCGTGCAGCTCGCGGCCGGCGTCGCCGGGGTAGTGCACGCCGGAGACGCCCAGGCACAGCTCGAAGCGCAGGTCCTGGTCGTCGCGCAGCGCCCGGCACACCGTCACGATGTGGTCGCGCGCGACGAACAGGGTCAGCTCGCCACGGTCGACGACGACCTTCTCGATGACCTGGTCGGGGTCGAGGCCCTGGGCCTCGAGCAGCTCGACGAGGACGTCGACGACCTCGTCGAACCAGCCGCCGTAGGGCCGCTCCGAGGCGGGCGGCATGGCGATGGTGCTGACCAGCCCCCCGAAGCCGGACGTGTCCCCGGTGTCCTGGGTGCCGAACATGCCGCGGCGGGTGGCGACCACCTCTAGCTGGGTGCGCCCGCCGCGGGTGGCGGGGACGTTCTGCGCCCCGCCCTCGGCCGCGGACGCCGTGGCCGGGTGACCGACGCCGGCGGTCACGTCGCCGGGCTTGGCGGCGTCGGCCGCGGACTGCTTCTCGTCGTTCCGGTCGCTCACGCGAGCAGGCCCTTCATGTGAGAGGTCGGCGTGGCGGCCAGCGCGGCCTCCTCGGCGGCCCGGGCGGCCTCCTCGCGGTTGACGCCCAGCGGCGCGGACTTGACCTGCTCGCGCAGCTCGAGGATCGCGTTGATGAGCATCTCCGGACGAGGCGGGCAGCCGGGCAGGTAGACGTCGACCGGGAGGATGTGGTCCACGCCCTGGACGATCGCGTAGTTGTTGAACATCCCGCCGCTGGACGCGCACACACCCATCGAGATGACCCACTTGGGCTCGGGCATCTGGTCGTAGACGTTGCGCACGATCGGCGCCATCTTCTGGCTGACCCGCCCGGAGACGATCATCAGGTCCGCGTGGCGGGGCGAGGCCCGGAAGACCTCCAGGCCGAACCGGGACATGTCGAAGCGGGGGGTGCCGGCAGCCATCATCTCGATGGCGCAGCAGGCCAGACCCATCGTCACCGGCCACTGGGACCGGCTCCGGCTCCACCCGACGACCTTCTCGACCGTCGTCAGCAGGAAGCCCGACGGCACCTTCTCCTCTAGACCCATCTCGTCACCTCAGTCCCACTCGAGCCCGCCACGGCGCCACTCGTACAGGTAGGGCACCGTGATCAGGAAGATGAAGCCGAGCATGGCCACCAGGCCGAAGACGGCGAGCTCGGAGAACGCCACCGCCCACGGGTAGAGGAAGACCACCTCGATGTCGAAGATGATGAACGTCATGGCGATCAGGTAGTACTTCACCGGGAAGCGCCCGGAGTGCGCCGCGCGCGGCGTGGGCTCGACGCCGCACTCGTAGTTCGCCACCTTCACCCGGTTGTACCGCTTGGGCCCGATGAGCGCGCTCGTCACCAGGCCGCCCACGGCCATCGCCGCCGCCACCCCCATCATCACGAGAAGCGGGACATACGGGTTCGTCATCGTTCCTCCGTGCGTGTGCGGACGCGGGCGGGGCCCCCGGGTGTGACCGAGGTCCCCAAGACAGCGTAGAGGTAGTGACGTAGGACATAGGTCCCGGGAGCCGCCCGGCATGTCCGGATCGTCATGACGCCGGCACCGCCTTCGTCAGGGCGGTGATCACGCGGTCCATCCAGTCGCCGTCGCGGCGGTCGAAGCCGTCCGAGAGGAGCTTCATGGTGAAGCGCATGAGCGTCGCGCGGGGCAGGCCGTACCGCACGCACAGTCGCATGACCTCGGGCCGGCCGATCAGGTGCGCGAACGCGCGGCCCAGCGTGTAGTAGCCGCCGAGCTCGTCGGCGAGGATCTTGGGGTAGGTGCGCAGCGCCTTCTCGCGCGCGTAGTGCGAGGGCCGCGCCAGCGCCTGGGAGACGACGTCCGCGGCCACCCGCCCGGACTGCATCGCGTACGCGATGCCCTCGCCGTTGAAGGGCGAGACCATGCCGCCGGAATCGCCCACCAGGAGCAGCCCCTGGGAGTAGTGCGGCTTGCGGTTGAACGCCATCGGCAGCGCCGCGCTGCGCAGCTCGCCCACCTGGTTGTCCTCGGTGAAGCCCCACTCCTCGGGGACGTTGCGCATCCAGCTGCGGAACAGGCCCTTGTAGTCCAGCTTGGTGGCCCTGGCGGTGGCGCTGAGCGAGCCCAGGCCGACGTTCACCGTGCCGTCGCCCAGGGCGAAGACCCACCCGTACCCGGGCATGAGGTTGGACCGGCCGGGCGGGCCGTCCCAGAGCTCCAGGTGCGACTCCATCATCGGGTCGTCGTGGCGCGGGGACCGGAAGTACGTGCGCACGGCCACGCCCATCGGCCGGTTCATGTCCTTCTCGATGCCCATCGCGGTGGCCAGGCGGGCGGAGACGCCGCCGGCGTCGACGACGACCGGGGCTCGGTAGGTGGTCTCCTCGCCGGACCGGTGGCCGTCGGCGTCCACGTGCCGTGCGCGCACGCCGAGGATGCGGCCCGAGCGCTCGTGGCGCACCGGGCCGGTGACCAGGGTGCCCTCGCGGAGCTCGGCCCCCGAGGCGACCGCGTGGCGGGCGAGGGTCTCGTCGAGGTTCAGGCGGGAGCGGGCGAGGCCGTAGCTGGGCATCTCGGCCAGCTCGGGCCAGGGCAGCTCGACCATGTGCCCCGCGCCGAAGGTGCGCAGCCCGTGGTTGCGGATCCAGCCGTCGGACTCCGGCGTGGGCACGCCCATGCGGATGAGCTCGGCCACGGCCCGCGGGGTCAGCCCGTCGCCGCAGACCTTGTCGCGCGGGAAGGTGCCCTTCTCCAGCAGCAGGACCCGCAGCCCGGTCTGCGCCACGTAGTGCGCGGTGGCCGAGCCGCCGGGTCCGGCACCGACGACGATGACGTCAGCATCCGCCTCAGTCACGCTCGGTCCCCACGTCGTCGCTCCAGGAAAGCTCGTCGGGCCCCATAGCCCGTTCTCGGGGAGTGTACAAATGCCGACCCAAACCGTCTCGTAAGGATTGCCTAAGTGTTGTTGAGTGTTCCGCTTCTCCGCCGCGCCCGGGCAGGACCTTCGGCGCGGGTTACGCGTTCCGGTGTGCTTCCCGCTCGCCCTGCCGCTGCTGCGCGCCCGCCGTCGCACACTCCAGCGTGCGGCACGGTCCCCGACACCGCAGCCGGGCGACGCCGTCCGGCTCACCCGATGCCCGCCGGGCCCGCCTCGGCGGGCCCGCAGGCTCACGCGGGCGGGACCGTCAGGCCGGCCGGACCGCCCGGTGCAGGGCGACGATCCCGCCGGAGAGGTTGCGGTAGGCCACCTTGCGCCAGCCCGCCCGCTGCAGGGTGCGCGCAAGCTCGCGCTGCGCCGGCCAGGTGCGGATCGACTCGGTGAGGTAGGTGTACGCGTCCGTGTTGGAGGAGACCAGCGACGCCATCCGCGGCAGCACCTGGCCGAGGTAGAGCTCGTACACGCTCCGGAAGGGCGGGAACGTCGGCCGCGAGAACTCGCACACCACCAGCCGCCCGCCCGGGCGCGTCACCCGCAGCATCTCCCGCAGGGCGCGGTCGGTGTCGACCACGTTGCGCAGGCCGAACGAGATCGTGACCGCGTCGAAGCTCTCGTCGGCGAAGGGCAGCGCCGTCGCGTCCCCGGCCACGAAGGGCAGGTCGGGCCGGCGGCTCTTGCCCACGGCCACCATCCCGGTGGAGAAGTCGCACGGGACCACGTCGATGCCGGCGTCGGCGTACTCCTCCGAGGAGGTCCCGGTCCCGGCGGCGAGGTCGAGCACGCGCTCTCCCGGGCGGGCGCCCACGGCCTTGCGCGTGGCGACGCGCCAGATGCGGTCCTGCCCGAGGGAGAGGACGTCGTTGGTCAGGTCGTAGCGCCGGGCGACGCCGTCGAACATCCCGGCGACCTCACGGGGCTTCTTCTCGAGGCTGGCTCGGCTCATGCCGCCATCATCCCAGGTGCCGGGCGGGTGCGAGACCTGCGGGCCTATCCTTGCCAGCGATGACCAGGTCCGAGCACGACGCCGCCGCGCGCGCCGTCGCACCCGGCGAGCCCTCGCCGCGTCCCCGTCTCGCGGCGGTGCCTCCCGTGGCGAGCGCCGCCACGTCCGTCCTCACCTCCCCCGACCTCCGCCCGCAGCTCCGCCCGGCCGGTCCGTCCGCCGCCGGCGGCCTGCGCGTGCGCAGCGTCGAGGTCGACGACGTGGGCGACCTCGTCGCGCTGCTGCCGACGCCGGACCCCGCGTCGACCTTCTCCTGGGTGCGCCACGGCGAGGGCATCGTCGGCTGGGGCCAGGCCGTGCGGATCGAGACGGCCGGCGCGGACCGCATCCGCGACGCCGACGTCGCCTGGGCTCGCGTGGCGGAGGCGCTGGACGTCGAGGACGAGGTCGGGCTCCCCGGCAGCGGGGCTGTCGCGTTCGGTTCCTTCTCCTTCTCCCCCGACTCCCCCGCCGGCGGCGCGCTGGTGCTGCCGCAGGTCGTCGTCGGGCGCCGGGACGGCCGCTGCTGGGTGACCACCGTCTCCGCCGACGCCGCGGCCCCCGATGCCGTTCGGCTGCCCGTCCCCTCCCCCGTGGCCGCCCCCGGGCCGGTGACCTACAGCGACGGCTCGCTCACCTCCGACGGCTGGAGCCGCGCGGTGGCCGAGGTGGTCGGGCGCATCCGGGCGGGCGAGGTCGAGAAGGTGGTGATGGCGCGGGACGTCGTCGCGACCGCCGCCGGCCCGCTCGACCTGCGCCACCTGCTGCGGCGGCTCGCCACCGACTACCCGTCCTGCTGGACCTTCGCCGTCGACCACCTCGTGGGCGCGACGCCGGAGCTCCTGGTGCGCCGCGAGAAGGGGCTGGCGGCCTCTCGCGTGCTGGCCGGGACGATCCGGCGCACCGGCGACGACGCCGACGACCTGCGCCGGGCCGCCACGCTCGCCCGCTCCTCCAAGGACCTCGCGGAGCACCGCCTGGCCGTGGCGTCGCTGGTGCGGGCGCTGCGTCCGTACTGCGCCTCGATGAACGTCCCGGAGGCGCCGTTCGTGCTGCACCTGCCGAACGTCATGCACCTGGCCAGCGACGTCACCGGCGTCGTGGCCCACGACCTCGGGCATCCGAGCACGTTCCGGTCGCACACGACGGGCGGGAACGGGCCGTCGAGCCTGGCGCTCGCGGCCGCCCTGCACCCCACCGCCGCGGTGGGCGGCACGCCGACCCGCGAGGCGACGGCGATCCTCGCCGAGGCCGAGCGGATGGACCGGGGGCGGTACGCCGGCCCGGTCGGGTGGATCGGCGCCGACGGCGACGGCGAGTGGGGCATCGGCCTGCGCTCCGGCGAGCTCTCCGCCGACGACCCGCGCCAGGTGCGGCTGTTCGCCGGCTGCGGCGTGGTGGCCGCCTCGGACCCCGCCGCCGAGCTGGCCGAGTCCGAGGCGAAGCTGCGCCCCATGCGCGAGGCGCTGTCCTAGCCGCTGGATGCCTGTCGGGTGCCCGCGCCGTCGACCCCGTGCCAGTGCGGTCGCCCCCCGTGCGCCGAGCCCGTGCCCGTGCGCGTGCGCTGAATCCCGGGAGAGTGGGCATGTTCCGCCCGGCGTGGCCCCCGCTACGTAGCGCGCTCGGAGGCCGTCGAGCGCCACAACATCGGCCTCGGGCACCTGCGACCCCGACGTCACACTCGCGCCACCGTCCCGCCCCCGCGCGGCCGAAAGCGACGAAGTCGGGCACTCGAGGGACCCTCAAACGCCCCACAACGTCGCACTCGCGCGCCCGGGACTCCCACAACGTCACGCTCGCGCCACCGTCCCGCCCCGCGCCGAGAGCGACGAAGTTGGGCATTCGGAGGCACCCGAACGCCCCACAACGTCACACTGGCGCACCCGGACCCCAACAACGTCACACTGGCGCACCCGGACCCCAACAACGTCACACTCGCAAGCGATGACCCCGAGGGTCGTCGAGGGAGCGCGTGGACGCACCGGATCGAGCAGCGGCGAGCAGTGCGGGCACGGCCGCCGCGACACGCGCCGAACGACGACCGCCGCAGCACACGCCGAACGACGACCGCCGCAGCAGCACACGCCGAACGACGACGGCCGGGGCGGCACGCGCCGCCCCGGCCTCCGTACTTTCTCGCACGCCTTGTGAGCGCCCGGTGCCCTCTGGCGCACCCGCGCTCCCAGCCCTGCGCGGTCAGATCCGCTGGTCCTCGCGCGCGGCGAGGGTGGCGGTCACCTCGACCTCCTCGCCGTCGCGCACGAGGGTAAGGGTGACCTCGTCGCCGCTGGCGTACTGGCGCACGAAGCCGGTGAGGGACTCCGCGCCGTTGACCTGGTCGCCGTCGACGGCCACGATCACGTCGCCCGGCTGGATCCCGGCGTCGGCCGCGGGCGTGCCGGGCTCGACGCCCTGGATCTCGGCCCCGGCCTTGGTGGTGCCGTCGACGGTTGCCGTGCCGTCGGTCATGGTCACGCCGAGGTAGGCGTGCTCGGCGACGCCGTTCTCGATGAGCTGGTCGGCGACCTGCTTGGCGAGGTTGACGGGGATGGCGAAGCCCAACCCGATGTTGCCCGCGGAGCCGCTGGCGGTCGGCATGGAGGCGATCGAGCTGTTGATGCCGATCACTCGGCCCGCGGCGTCGAACAGCGGCCCGCCGGAGTTGCCGGGGTTGATGGCGGCGTCGACCTGGATGGCGTTGGTGACCACCCGCGTGCCCGGCTGGCCGAAGCCCTGGGCCTCCTCGGTGGTGGAGACCGGCCGGTCGAGCGCGGAGACGATGCCGGTGGTCATGGTGTTGCTCAGGCCCAGCGGGTTGCCCACCGCCGCCACGGGGTCGCCCACGAGCACCTCGTCGGAGTTGCCGAGCGTGGCGGGCTGCAGGTCCTCCGGCGGGTCGGTGATGGTGATGACCGCCAGGTCCGTGGCCGGGTCGGTGCCCGCGATGGTGGCGGCGTAGATGCGGCCGTCCGCCAGGGTCACCTGGAGGCCGCCCTCGACGGCGTCGCCGACGACGTGGTCGTTCGTCAGCACGTGGCCCTCGTCGTCGATGACGACGCCGGAGCCGGCCCCGGCGCCGCCCGCCGTCCGGACGTCGATGGCGACGACGCTCGGCTGGACGGCGGCCGCCACGTTGGCCCAGTCGGGGTCGTCCGTGGTAGACGTGACCACCGGGTCCGAGCTGGAGGACGAGTCGTCCTGCTGGCCGGAGATGCTCGCGGTGGGGGCGCCGTCGTCCAGGGCGCCCGTGATCCCCGCCGTGCCGAGGCTGGCGAGCAGCGCGGCGGCGGCGGCCGTGCCGGCGATGGCGCCCCACCCGGGGCGGCGGCCCCTGCCGTCCTTCTGCGGGCCGTCGTGGCCGGGACCGCCGGGCGACGGGGAGGCTCCGGGCGCGTTCCCGGTGCCGTACCCGTTCCCGGTGCCGTACCCGCCGTAGCCGTGCTGGGTGCCGTAGGACCCGGGGGCCGACCCGCCGGCGCCGTACCCGCCTCCGTCGCGACCCGAGCCGGCGCCGTACCCGCTGCCGTACGTGCCGGCCGGGGATGCGTACGGGTTGCTCCAGCCCGCGCCGCCGGGCCGGGACGCGCCGTCGGCCGCGGTGCGCGGCACCTCCTGGGTGGGCTGCCCCGCCTGTGCGGCGCCGTGCCCGGCCGCGGCGCCGTGCTGAGCACCGTCCTGGTGGGCGCCGTCCTGCGGCCTGGCGGCCCGCCAGGGGCGGGTCTGCTGCTCGTTGTCGCTCATGGTTCCTCCGTCTTCGTGGCGAGACCATGTAACAACGGCGACCTGACGAGCGCCTTGGCGAAACCTGGGAGCTTGCTGGGAAGGCGGTCGCTCAGGCGCGTGTGCCCGCGCGCAGCGACTCGCGCACCGCGGCGCGGGCCTGGCCGGCCAGCGCCGACCGCTGCGCCCGGACCTCCCGCCGGTCCACCGGCACCTCCAGGACGCTGCGCCCGCGCACCGGGTCGGCCAGCGCGGTCCGGAGCTCGCCGCCGTCCTCCACCCGCACGTGCCTGGCGCCGTAGGCCGCGGCGAGCGCCGCGACGTCCACGGCCTGCGGGGTGCCGAAGATCCGCTCGAACTGGTCGGCCCGCTCGGGCGCGCCGTGCTCGAGCGTGGCGAAGATGCCGCCGCCGCCGTCGTTGAGGACGACGACCTGCAGGTCCACCTCGTCCTCGAGCGTCCCGCGGAGCAGCCCGCCGGCGTCGTGGAGGAACGTCAGGTCGCCCATCACGGCGCGCACGGGCTCCTCGAGGCCGAGCGCCAGGCCGGTCGCCGTGGAGATGGTGCCGTCGATGCCGGCGAGGCCCCGGTTCGCGACGGCCACCGGCAGGGTCGCCGCGTCCCAGGGGGCGGCGACCAGGTCGAGGTCGCGCACCGTGTTGGAGGAGCCGACGACGAGGGCGCGCGGCTCGTCTCCCCGCCCGGCGGCGCGCGCGACGTGCCGGGCGAGCAGCAGCCCGTCGAGCGGCCTGCCCGACGCGGTGAGCACCTCGTCGACGGCGGCCTGCGCGGCCTTTCCGGCGCGGCGCCAGCGCGTCAGCCACTCGTCGTCGTCCCGGCCGCGGGGCTCCACCGCGCCCACCACGTGCGCCGCGGTGCCGGCGACGTCGGTCCACGGCCCGCGCGGCGCGACGACGACAACCTCGACACCCTTCCGCGACAGGAGCCCGGTGACCGGCCGGGAGAGGGTGGGGTGGCCGAAGAGCACGACCCGTTCGACGGCGCCGCCGAGGCCGGGCTCTGCCAGGAGCAGCCGGTACGGGCCGACGGCGTTCGCGCCGGCGCGGGCGCCGGAGGTCGGCTCGGCGAGGAGTGGCCACCCGCCGCCCTCGGCGACGGCGCGTGCCTCCGCGCCGGCACCGTCTCCCGCCACGACCACGGTCCGCGGGCCCGGCGGGAGCACGACCGCCCCCGGCCGCGCGGCCGGGGCCACGACATGGCGAGGCTGCGGCGGCGCACCCGGCGCCCACGGTGCGGCGGGCGCGAGCGGGTCGCGCAGCGCGACGTTGAGGTGCACGGGGCCCGGGTGGTTCGTGCGCAGACCCTGGGCGGCCGCGAGCGCGCGGGTGACCACCTGCTCCAGCCGCGGCCCGCCCGGCGCACCGGCCGGCACGTCTACGGCGGAGCGCGTCGCGGAGCCGAAGATGCCCACCTGGTCGGTGGTCTGGTTGGCGCCCGTGCCGCGCATCTCGTGCGGGCGGTCGGCGCTGACGACGACGAGCGGCAGCCCGGAGTGGGAGGCCTCGAGCACGGCCGGGTGCAGGTTGGCGACGGCGGTGCCGGACGTCGTCACGACCGCGACCGGGCGTGCCGACGGGCTGGCGGTCGCCCGGGCGAGCCCGAGGGCGACGAACCCGGCCACCCGCTCGTCGATGCGCACGTGCAGCCGGAGCCAGCCCGCCGCCTCCGCCGACTGCAGGGCGTAGGCCAGGGGCGCGCTGCGCGAGCCCGGGGCGAGGACGACGTCGTGGACCCCGTGCGCCACCAGCGCGGTGACCAGCTCGCGGGCGGTCGCCGTGGACGGCTCCAGGTGCCCGAGGCCGGGAGGCTCCGCCGAGCCGGTCGGCACGACGGGACCTTCCTCCACGTGCCCGCCGTGCACCCCGCCGCCGGCGCTCATCGCGGCGCCCCCGCGACCGCCATGATTTCGGCCAGCCGCGACTCCCAGCGCACGCGGACCTCGTCGTCGGCGCGCACGGCGTCCAGCGACCGTTCGCTCGGCTCGGGGCGCCGCACCGCGATCGACCCGCCCACGGGCAGGAGGGGGTCCTCGACGGTGTCACGCTCGAGCAGGTGCACGGTGGCCAGGCCGCAGGCGTAGGGCAGCGCGGGCAGCGCGGCCGCGAGCGCCAGGCCGGCCGCTATCCCGACGGAGCTCTCCAGGGCCGAGCTGACCACCACCGGCAGCCCGACCTCCTCCGCCAGGTCCAGGCACGCCCGGACCCCCCCGAGCGGCTGCACCTTGAGGACCACGACGTCGGCGGCCTCCGCCCGGCGCACCGCCAGGGGGTCCTCCGCCCGGCGGATCGACTCGTCGGCGGCGACGGGCACGTCCGTCCGGCGCCGCAGCGCCGCCAGCTCCTCCACCGTGGCGCACGGCTGCTCGGCGTACTCCAGCCCGCCCGCGGCCCGCTCCAGGTGGCGCAGCCGGTCCACAGCGGTGTCGAGGTCCCAGCCGCCGTTGGCGTCGATGCGGATCCGCCCGCCGGCGCCGAGCGCGCCGCGCACGGCTTCCAGCCGGGCCTGCTCCTCGGCCAGCGACTGCCCGGTCTCCGCCACCTTGACCTTCGCCGTCGTGCACCCGCCCGAGGCGGCCACGATGCGCGCCGCCTGCTCCGGCCCGACGGCGGGCACGGTGACGTTGACGGGTATCCGGGCGCGCACCGGCGCCGGCCAGCCCTCCTCGGCGGCCTCCAGCCCCGCACGCAGCCACGCGGCGGACTCCCGCGCGTCGTAGTCCCAGAAGGGCGAGATCTCCCCCCAGCCCGCTTCTCCCCGCACCAGCACGCCGTCACGGGCGGCGAGGTCGCGGAAGCGGGCGCGCAACGGGGTGGAGTAGACGGCCCGCACCGGCGGGAGGGTGGGAGCGGGCGTGGCGGGCATAATGGCCAGGATAGGAGGCCCCGCCGTCATCGGCCCCGCCGGGCAGCTCAGGGCGGCCGCCCGAGCCATTTACGGCGCCGCCCTGAGCCGCTCAGGCGGCGCCCGCGCCGCTCTCCGCCAGTGCAGCCAAACGATCCCCGCCACGAGCCATCCATGACTCCTGTCCGCTCGGGAGAACGCAGCAGAACCGTACCGGCAGGACGCCGACAGGATGTCGGTGGGCACCGATAGCGTCGTACACATGTTCGATGACGAGCGTGAACCGGCGCCCCTGGCGGAACGGCTCGACGCCGCCGCGGAGCTCTACGGCCTGGACCTCGCCAACGCCATCGGCGGCGTCGCGCCGGACGGCGAGGACGCCGCCAACCTGGTCGAGCTCGTGGCCCTGTGGTCGCGGCTCGTCTCGTGGGCGCACGCGCGCCGCAACGAAGCCGTCGCCGCGCTCGTCGTGCAGGCGGTGGCCGCCGGCTCCGGCCACGCCGAGGACGCCGTCGCGGTTGAGCTCGCCATGCGCCTCGCGACGAGCCATCGCTCCGCCGCGACCATGGTCAAGAAGGCCCTCATGCTGACGGGTCCGTTCTGGGCGACCGGCGAGGCGCTCCTGCGCGGGGCGCTCGACCCCCGCAAGGCGGACCTGATCGTCTCGGCGCTCGAGCACCGGCCGGCACCCGTGGCCCTGGCAGTCGAGGACGCGGTGCTGCCCGGCGCCCCCGGCCGGACGCACGCGCAGCTCGCCAGGGACCTCAACCGCGCCCTCGTGGACGTCGATCCCCACGAGGCGAGCGCTCGTCATCGGCACGCGCGGCAGCTCCGGCGGGTCTGCCACCCGAAGTCCCTCCCGGACGGCATGGCGTCCGTCTTTGCGGTGCTCCCCGCCGAGGACGCGATCTCGTTGGACCTCGCCCTGGACGGCGCGGCGCGGGCGGCGAAGGCAGCCGGGGACAAGCGCACCGTCGACCAGCTCCGCGCCGACGTGCTCGCCTCCCTGGGCGCCGACGCGCTGAGGCGCGGTGGCTTCGGCGTCCCACCCGGGGCTCGGCCGGACGGGAGTGCCGCCGCCGGCAAGGACGAGGCCTCCGGTGAGAACCGGGACGCGGGCGCGGTCTCTGCCCTGGACCCGCGTTCCGCGGCGACCGGCGCGGACGCCGGCACCGGCGGGGACGGCTCGAACGCTCCCGGGAGCGAGTCACCGCCGCCGTGGTTCCCTGTCGGGGAGGTCGGCGGGGTACCCGTGCGGGTCCAGGTCACGGTGCCGCTGTCGACGCTCCTGGGTGGCGACGCCGCCGGGGAGCTCGACGGGTACGGCGCGATCGACCCGGCCACGGCCCGGGCGCTCGCGCTCGGCGGGACGTGGAAGCGTCTGGTGACCGACCCGCTCAGCGGCACGGTGCTCGACGTGGGCCGCACCCGGTACAGACCCCCTCCCGACCTCGCCGAGCTGGTCCGGGCACGCGACGGTACCTGCTTCCGGCCCGGCTGCGGGGCCCGCGCAAGCGGCTGCGAGCTCGACCACACCGTCCCGTTCGGACGCGGTCCCGGCGGCGGGCGCACCGCGCTGTGGAACCTCGGGTCTGCCTGCTCGACGGACCACCGGCTCAAGACCGTGGGCGCCTTCCGGGTGCGTCAGCTCGCCGGTGGCGTGTTCGAGTGGACGTCGCGGGCGACGTCGCTGCGCTACCGGCGCGAGTCCGACGGCTCGATCACCGCCCTCCACCCACGCACCGGTCACCCGCTGACGGCGCCCGGGCGAGAACGGGCACCCGACGGGTCGACCGACGACGCACCGCCACCGTTCTGACGAGGGTCCGCTGCCCGGCGCCGCGGCGCAGTCACCGGCAGGGCGGGCCAGCTCCCGCGGCTATCGTGGGCCGCGTGATCGACCTCCCCACCCGCGTCTCCGAGACCTTCGACCCGACCGTCTGGCGGGACGTGGTCGGCTTCGACTTCACCGACATCACGTACCACCGCGGGGTGGACCGCAGCGGCGGCACCGAGCGTGACCTGCCCGTCGTGCGCATCGCCTTCGACCGGCCGGAGGTGCGCAACGCCTTCCGCCCCCACACCGTCGACGAGCTCTACCGGGCGCTCGACCACGCACGGATGACCTCCGACGTCGCGGCCGTGATCCTCACCGGCAACGGCCCGAGCCCCAAGGACGGCGGCTGGGCGTTCTGCTCGGGCGGCGACCAGCGCATCCGCGGCCGGGACGGCTACCGCTACGAGACGGACGGCTCCGACGACGAGGCCCCCGTGGAGCGGCGCCGGGAGCAGATCGACCCCGCCCGCGCCGGCCGGCTGCACGTCCTCGAGGTCCAGCGCCTCATCCGGACCATGCCCAAGGTGGTCATCGCGGCGGTGAGCGGGTGGGCCGCGGGCGGCGGGCACAGCCTGAACGTGGTGTGCGACCTCTCCATCGCCTCGCGCCAGCACGCGCGTTTCAAGCAGACGGACGCCAACGTCGGCTCCTTCGACGCCGGCTACGGGTCGACGCTGCTCGCCCGTCAGGCGGGCGACAAGCGCGCCCGGGAGATCTTCTTCCTCGCCCGCGAGTACTCCGCCGAGGACGCCGAGCGCTGGGGCGTGGTCAACGAGGTCGCGGACCACGCCGAGCTCGAGAAGGTCGCGCTCGAGTACGCCCGCATCATCGCCACGAAGTCGCCGCAGGCCATCCGCATGCTGAAGTTCGCGTTCAACATGGCGGACGACGGCCTCGCCGGCCAGCAGGTGTTCGCCGGGGAGGCGACCCGCCTGGCGTACATGACTGACGAGGCCGTGGAGGGCCGGGACGCCTTCCTCGAGCGGCGCGACCCGGACTGGTCACGCTTCCCGTACTACTACTGAGTGGTTGGGAGCCTTGCGGCCCACGCGCCGGGTAGCGCGCCCGGGCCTAGGACGGCCGCGCGGGAGAGCCGGGCCGCCGACCGGCGGCGCGAGCCACCAGGCACCGCCGGGGTGCTGGCACCGCGGCGATCTGGCGCCCTACCCGACGGTGACGCCGCCTCCGTCGACCGGAACCAGCTCCACCCAGGTGTTGCCAGGGGCCAGCTCGATCTCCGCGCCGGCGCCGTCCGTCAAGGTCAGCGGGTCCGACGTGCCCGGCTTCGACCAGGTGCCGGAGACGACGTGCCCGCCGGTGGCGACCAGCGCCTCGCCGGTCCCCGTGAGCACCGTCTCCGGGACGGGGTTGCCGCCGGGGTCCCGCGTGCCGGTGTCGACCACCTGCACCCTCAGCACCACGACGTTCTTGGCCGTGATCCGGTCGCCGTCCGCCGAGACCTGCGGCACGTCCCGCTCGTCCCGGACCCACTCCCCCGGCCCGGCGCCGCGGCCGGCGTCCGCGGCCGCGTCCCACGTCCAGCCGGGCTGGCTCGCCGGGAAGCGCACGTCGATGACCGACGCCGGCGTGCCGGCCCTCACGGCCGTGGCGTGCTCCGGCTCCCACGCGAAGAAGAACTGCTCCGGCGGAGGCGCCGAGTGACCGCCGTCTGCCTGAGCCAGGAGCTCGGGCCCCGCCCCGTACACGTTGTGCGGTGCGCTCCGGAAGCCGACGCGGTACATGCCCGGCGCGCCCTCGTCGTTGCTGAGCGCCTGCAGCCCGGCGTCGCGCATCTGCTGCACGAACTGCGGCTGCCCACCGGAGATGACCAGGAGGCCCCCTAGCGGCCCGGAGATGGCCGCGTCCATCGGTCGCACCGACCGGATCGGGCCGATCTCTCCCGGCACGGTGGAGTGATACGCCGCGTTGAAGCGCGTGATACCGCCCTCCACCATCTCCTCCCAGACGACGTCGGCGTCCTCCAGGCCGGTCTGCGGCCGGGCTGCGGCCGAGTTCTCGATCTTCACCGACATCGCGGGCCGCTCCGCCACCTCACCGGCCACGCCGGTCAGCGGCCACCGCGCCGGCAGCGGCGCCGGCCGCTCCTTCGCGCCCAACGTCACCGAGGGCGCCGGCGTCGGCTCGGGAGCGGGCTCCCGCGAGGAGCACGCCACGAGCGCCAGCGTCGCCACCACAGTTGCCGCCAGCGCCCGCGCCCCCCGGCGGGACCGGCGCCGCCCAGGGCGTCCGGCGGCAGCGGACGCGCCGGGCACGGCACGGGTGGGGCGGGGGGCGCTCATGGTTCCTGCTCTCTGACGGGGAGGTCGGCACCAGGGTAGTGCCGCACCTAACCTTGACCGGTGAACTCCGCGCCCGTGCCGCCCCCCGCGGGCGCCCAGCTCACGGCGGTGGCCGGCGGCACCGCTCCCGACGCCGTCGCCGCGCTGACCACGGCCCTGCGCCGGGTGCTCGCGGGTGCCCCCGAGGTCCTCGTGCCGCACGCCCCGCGCCAGGACGGCGCCGCGGCGCTCACCGCGCTGCGCGACCGCCTGGCGCTGCCCGTGCCGCCGGGGACCGCCGTCGTCCTGCGGACCTCCGGGTCCACCACCGGCCTCGGCCACCTCGTCGCCCTGAGCGCCGACTCCCTGGCCGCCTCCGCACGCGCGACCGAGCAGCGGCTCGCCGGCCCGGGCCAGTGGCTCCTGGCGGTGCCCACCCATCACGTGGCCGGGCTGCAGGTGCTCGTCCGGTCCGTGCTGGCCGGCACGGCCCCGGTGGTCCTCGACACCTCTGAGGGCTTCACTCCCGAGGCGCTCGCCGAGGCCGCGCGGGACCTGCGCGACGACGTCCCCGGGTATCTCTCACTCGTCCCCACCCAGCTCGTCCGGGTGCTCGCGGCGGGGGCGACGGCGCCCCTGGCCCGTCTCGAGGCGATCCTCGTGGGCGGCGCCGCCCTTCCCCCGCGGGTGCTGGAGCGTGCCCGGGACGCGGGCCTGCGCGTGGTCACCACCTACGGCATGACCGAGACCGGGGGCGGGTGCGTGTACGACGGCGTCGCGCTGCCCGGCGTGTCCGTGCGCCTGGCCGAGGAGGACCGGATCGAGATCTCCGGCCCCGTCCTGGCCTCGGGCTACCTGGACGACGCCGCCGCCCACGCGCGGACGTTCGTCGCCCGCGGCGGCGAGCGGTGGCTGCGGACCTCCGACCGCGGGGCGCTGACCGCCCTGCCGGACGGCACCCGCCGACTCACGGTGCTCGGCCGGGTCGACGACGCCATCAACACCGGCGGCATCAAGGTGGCGCCGGCCGCGGTCGAGCGGGTGCTGGGGGAGCAGCCGGGCATCGCGGAGGCCGTGGTGGTCGGCGTGCCGGACGCGGAGTGGGGCCAGCTGGTCGCCGCCGTCGTCACCGCCCCGCCTGGGACGGCACCGCCGTCGCTGGCGGACGTGCGTGCGTTCGTCACGGACAGGCTCGGCGCGGCGCACGCTCCCCGTGCGCTCCTCACGCTCGACGCGCTGCCGCTGCGCGGGCCCGGGAAGGTCGACCGGCGGGCCGCCGCCCGGCTCGCCGCCGCGGCGCTCGCCGAGCCCGGCCGGGCCGGGGTGCAGCGGCACGGCGGGGGTCGCTGACGCAGGAGCGACGCCGGCACCACAGCCCGCACGGCGCCGCCGCGGGGGCGGCCGGCCGCCACGGGGGCCGCGCGGCGCGCCGATATCCTGGTGCGTCCGCCGGCGCCACGGCATCGCGCCGGCACCCCACTCAGCACGGACGGAGATTCATGGCCACGCTCACCGACTGGCTCGAGGGCGCGCGCGTGCGCACCCTCCCCGCTGCTGTCTCACCGGTGCTCATCGGCACCGGCGCCGCGGCCGGAGCGGGCCAGGCCTCGGTGGGTCGCGCGCTGCTCGCCGCCGGCGTGGCGCTCGCCCTGCAGGTGGGCGTGAACTTCGCCAACGACTACTCCGACGGCGTGCGCGGGACCGACGACGTCCGCACCGGCCCGCCGCGCCTGACCGGCGGAGGCAAGGCGAGCCCCCGCTCGGTCAAGCGGGCAGCGCTCCTCAGCCTCGGCGTCGGCGCGCTGCTCGGCGCCGTCCTCGTCGCCGTCTCCGGCTCGTGGTGGCTGCTGGCCGCCGGCGGCCTGGCGCTCGTCGCGGCGTGGGGCTACACCGGCGGGAAGCACCCGTACGGCTACCTGGGCCTGGGCGAGGTCGGCGTCTTCCTGTTCTTCGGGCTGATGGCGACGCTCGGGACGACCTGGACGCAGACCCACGCCCTGCCGTGGACGGCGTGGGCGGGCGCCTCGGGTGTCGGGCTCGTCGCGTGCGCGCTGCTGATGGTCAACAACATCCGCGACATCCCCACGGACGCACGGGTGGGCAAGACCACGCTGGCGGTCCGCCTCGGTGAGCGGCGCGCGCGCCTGGCCTACGCCGGCATGGTGTGGCTGCCGCTCGTGCTCGGCGCGCTGTGCGCGCTCGAGTCACCGTGGGCGCTGCTCGTGCTGCTGCTCGCGCCGTGGGCCCTGCGGGTGTCCCGGGTCGTGCTCGGGGGCGCCGTCGGCCGGGACCTCATCGTGGTGCTGCGCGACACGGGGCTCCTCCAGCTCGGCTTCGGGCTCCTCCTCGGTCTCGGGCTCGCGCTCTAGGGTGCTGGCGGCGGCCGTGTCCTCGGGGCCGGTCGCCGGACCGGTCGCCGGGCCGGTCGCCGGGCCGGTCGCCGGGCCGGGCGCCGGGGCGTCGGCGTTCTCGACCAGGGCGTCCTCGTAGGCGGCGTCCTCCTCGACGCCGGGCGAGAACTTCGGGCGTTCCGCGCGCAGCGGGTCGTACTCGGCGAGCACCGCGGCGGCGGCCTTCCCCTGGGTACGCAGCAGCAGGTACGACAGCAGCGCACCGACGACGATCGCCGTGACCCACAGCAGCCACGAGCGCATGCCGACGAGGTACAGGACGCCGGCCGCGACGAGGACGAGCAGGATCCGCAGCACGGTGTAGAGGAGGAGACGCACCTGCCAAGCCTACGGTGAGGAGCCGCTGAGCAGGCCCGCGGCCACCGGCGGTCCGGCGACGCCTGCCGCCGCTCCGGCGCACATGGCGCTCGCCGTCCCCACGGACCTCCCGACGCGGCCCGATTACCCTGGTGGTATGCCTAGGGTCGTGGCAGTCGTCCTCCTTCTCGCAGTGATCATCTACGCGCTCATCGACTGCGTGCGGACGCCCGGCCCCTCGATGCCCGCGGGCATCCCCAAGGCGGGGTGGGTGGTTCTCATCCTGGTGTTCCCGGGCCTCGGGGCTGTGGCGTGGCTGGTGATCAGCCGGGTCGCGCGGGCAGAGACCGGCGGCCGGGGCGGCGCCGCGCGCCGGCCCGGGCAGTGGTCGCCCGGCCCGTCCCGGCCAGGACGACGCAGCGGGCCGGTGGCCCCTGACGACGACCCCGACTTCCTCGCCCGCCTGGAGGCGGAGCGTCGCCGCGCGGCCCGGCAGAAGCGCGGCGCGGCCGGCGACGCGGGCACCGCCGGGAAGGCGGGCACCGCCGAGGACGCGGGCACCGCCGGGCGTGCGGGCGGCCCGGGCGACGGCGACGGCGCCGACGGCGCCGACGGCACCGACGGCGCCGGGGCGGCCGGGACGGGCGGAGCCCGAGGCTCGGCCGCCTCGGGGGGCGCGCCCAGGGGGACCGGCGGCGACAGCTCGTCCGGCGACGCCGCCGACGGACCCGCCGCGACGCCGGACGGCGACGGCGAGGACACCGGCACCCCGCGCGCCTGAACGCGCGCCACGGCGGGACCCGTGCCCGGACGCACGCGCCGCCGTCGTGCGGCCGCGGAGCTCAGCGGCCACGCCCGTTGCGAGACGTCAGGCGGCCGCGCCCGCCACGACCACGACGCTCGGCCCGGGGATCAGCCCAGGCCGCTGTAGGAGTGCAGGCTCGTGTCGGAGAGCAGGTTGACGCCGAAGTAGTTCACGAGGATGCACGCGAAGCCGAAGAGCGACAGGTACGCCGCCCGGCGCCCCTCCCAGCCGCGCGTGGCCCGGGCGTGCAGGTAGGCCGCGTAGACCACCCACACCACGAAGGACCAGACCTCCTTGGGGTCCCACCCCCACGGGCGACCCCAGGCGTGCTCGGCCCAGATCGCGCCCGCGATGATCGTGAAGGTCCACATCATGAACGCCACGGCGTTGAGCCGGAACGCCAGCCGCTCCAGCTCCGCCGAGGACGGCACGACCTCCATCAGCCGGCCCCAGAGCCGCTGACGCGGGGCGGTCGCGGGGGCCGCGGCGACGGCGGTGCCCAGGCCGGCACCGCGCGCGTCGGGCGCACCGGACCCGCGCGGGCCGTCGGCGTCCGCGTGCGAGGCGCGCAGCTCCGACCGCTCCTTGAACAGCTGCATCGCGGAGAGCGTGGCGGCTACGACGAACACGCCGGTCGCGAGGGTGGCCACGGAGACGTGGATGACCAGCCAGTAGCTGTCCAGAGCCGGCTGCACGCCGTCGGCCCGTACGTACAGCACCGAGACGGCGACGCCCATGAGGAGCAGCACCGGGCCCATCACGAACGTGCCCAGGAACCGCATGTCCCGGCCGCGCTGGAGGCCCAGGAACAGCGCCACGGCCATGAGCGTGGACAGGATCGAGAACTCGTACATGTTCGCCCAGGGCACCCGGCCCGCTGCGAGGCCGCGCGTCGCCACGCCGGCGAGGTGCAGCACGGCACCGAGCCAGGTGGTGGCCATCGCGATGCCCACGGCCCTGCGCCGGCGGCCCTCCGGCCCGCGGTCGCGCAGACCCGACAGGTCGACGGCGAAGGCGACGAGGGCGACGGTGTAGGCCGCCATCGCGCCGTAGACCAGCACCGTGCTCAGCTGGCCGAGCGTGCTCTCGGGCATCAGTGTCCTTCCTGGGCCGGGGACGCCCCGGCGGTCGTGGTCGCGGCCGCGGCGCCGGAGCGGCCGGCCGGTTCATTGTGCACCGGGGCACCCGCGGCTGACAGGACGCGGTCGAGGTCCGCGGCGAGGCCGGGGTCGTCCCCGCGGGCGAGCGCCGCCGCGGAGACGGCCGTGCCGCCGTCGGTTGCCGTGAGCCGGACCCACAGGCGCCGGCGGGGCACGAACAGCGACCCGAACAGGCCCAGCATCGCGGCGACCGCGGAGCCGAGCAGCCACGGGAGCGAGGGGTCGTAGCGCAGGTCGAGCGCGGCGAAGCGGGGCAGAGAGTCGAAGGTGACCGTCCCCAGCCCCTCGGGCAGCTCGACGGTCTCGCCCGGCCGCAGGTACAGGGTCACCGGCTGCTGACCGTCCTCCGCCGAGCCGGCCGAGCCGTCCGGGGCCTCCTCGTGGACCTGGCGCATCCCGTCGGTGTCGAGCACGTAGACGTTCTGCGGCACCCCGGCGTCCAGGCCCAGGTCACCGGCCCAGAGCGTCAGCACCATGAGGGGGTCGTTGGGCTGGGGGTGGATGGAGAAGGCGCCGCTGCCGTCGGGTGCGACGACGGCGGTGGGCAGGAAGGCGCCGGTGAGGCCGAGCTGCTCCTGGCCGGCGCTGACGTCGGGGACCTTGATGACGCCGCGCGAGGTGTAGACGCCGTCCTCGGGCAGGAACGGCACGGCCCCCGAGAAGGCCACCTCGCCGGCGCCGTCACGGACCGTGACCCGGGGGGCGAACCCGTTGCCGGAGAGGTAGACGTTGGCGCCGCCGGCGCTCATGGGGTGGTTCACCCGGATGGTCTCGCGCCGGGTCTCGCCGCCGGGCTCGGTGACGGTCACGTGCGCCTGGAAGTCGCGGGCCTGGGCGTCGACCGTGAACTCGGAGGTGAACTCCTCCAGGGTGAAGGTGAACGGCTCGAGCGAGCCGGGGTCGAAGAAGGTGCCGGGGTCGAAGGAGTCGTACGCGACCACCGAGTTGGCGAAGGACTGCCCCTCCACCACCACGGCCTGCCCTCGGTAGCTGAACAGCTGCCCCGCCGCCAGGGAGAGCAGGATGCTCACCAGCGACAGGTGGAAGAGCAGGTTGCCCGTCTCGCGGAGGTAGCCCCGCTCGGCGGTGATGCCGTCGTCGGTCACGACCGCCCGGTAGCGGCCCCTGAGGGCCGCCATGACCTTGCGCTCGACGTCCGCGGGAGCGCCCGGCACCACGCGCTCGCCCCGCACCGGGAAGCGCCGGAAGGTGCGCGGCACGCGCGGCGGCTGCGACCGCAGGGCGCGCCAGTGCACGGCGATGCGCGGCACGATGCACCCGATGAGCGAGGTGAACAGCAACAGGTAGACGGCGGCGAACCAGGGCGAGGCGTAGACGTCGAAGAAGCCCAGCCGCTCCAGCCACGGCGCGAGGTCCGGGTGGTCGGTGAAGTACTGGTCCACGGCCGCCGGGTCCTGGGGCTCCTGCGGGAAGAAGGAGCCGGGCACGGCGGCGACGGCGAGGAGCAGCAGCAGCATCAGCGCCACCCGCATGCTCGTCAGCTGCCGCCACATCCAGCGCAGCCACCCGCGCAGCCCGAGCGCCGGCTGGGTGGCGGCGCCGCCCGGTGAGGCGGCCGCGCCGCGGGCCCCGCCCGGGGCGGGCTTGCGTGCGCCGTCGCCCGTGCCGGGCGCCCCCTCAGCAGCTGGCCCCTCCAGGCCCGCGGCCTGCTGGCCCGCCTTGGAGCTGAGGTTCGTCGGGTCGGCGTCGTTGCTCCGCAGCAGCCGCGCCATCACACCACCGTCTCGAAGTCTGCGACCAGGCCCTGGAGGTACCCGGAGAACGTGCCCCACACGCCTGTGAGGAGCGCCAGGCCCAGCAGGACCAGCAGGGCGCCGCCGGCGAGCTGGATGCCCCGGCGGTGCCGGCGCAGGAAGCCCAGGGTGCGGGTGGAGCGCGCGAAGGCCATCGCCAGGACCACGAACGGCACGCCCAGCCCCAGGCAGTAGGCGACGGCGAGGGCGGCCCCGCGGGCGGGGTCGGCGCCGCCGAAGGACAGGCTCAGCACGGCGGCGAGGGTCGGGCCGATGCACGGCGCCCAGCCCAGCCCGAAGACGACGCCGAGGGCCGGCGCGCCCCAAACGCCCTGCCGCGGCGTCAGGTGGAGACGCCGCTCGCGCTGCAGGGCGGGGACGGCCCCCATGAAGGCCAGGCCCATGACGACGACTACCGCGCCCATGACCCGCATGATCAGGTCGAGGTGCTGCTGCAGCGCGATGCCCGCCAGGGAGAAGACCACGCCCAGGAGCACGAAGACCGCCGTGAAGCCGGCCACGAAGAGCAGCACGCCGGTCAGCAGGCGGCGCTGGCCGCCGCGGCCGGGCGCGGGGTCGGTGCCGGCCCCGGTCATCCCGCCGAGGTAGCCGACGTAGCCGGGCAGCAGCGGCAGCACGCACGGGGAGGCGAAGGAGATCAGGCCCGCGATCGCGGCCACGGGTAGCGCCGCCAGCATGGAGCCGTCGAGCACCGTCCGCTCGAAGACCTGCGCGATGTCACCCCACACGGCCGGTGTCACGCCTCCTCGGCGAGGGTGTCGTCCACCAGGCCGCGCAGGATGTCGGGGTCGAGCTGGCCGAGGATGCGGGCCGCGACGCGGCCCTGCTGGTCGAGCACCACGGTCGACGGCATGGCCTGCAGCGGCACCACGCCCTCCATGGCCGCGACGGCCCGGGCGCCCTCGTCGTGCAGCGACGGGTACGGCACCTCGAAGGTGCGCTCGAAGGCCTGTGCCGCCCCGGCGTCGTCGCGGGGGTTGACCCCGAGCAGGCGCACGCCCCGGTCGGCGTAGTCGTCGTGCAGGGCCTTGAGGTCGGGCGCCTCGGCCCGGCACGGCGGGCAGGCGGCGTACCAGAAGTTGAGGACGACGACGTCGCCGCGCCAGTGGGCCAGGTCGACCGTCTCGCCGGCGTACGTCGTGCCGGCCAGCTCGACGGCGTCCCCGCGCTCCTCCGGCTCCCAGGTCGCGAAGGAGCCGTCACCCGCCACGTAGCCGACGTCGGCGGACGCGCCCGCCGCCTGGCCGGTCCCGCCGGGCGCGCAGGCGGCGAGCGACAGCGCGAGCGCGCCGGCACCGACCGCGGCGAGCGCTCCCCGCGTGCGCGCGCTCACGAGCGGCCCTCGCCGACGTTCTCCTCGGCCGCCGAGGTGCCGGGCACCATGTCCTCGGCGCCCAGCAGCAGCTCGCCCGCGGGCTCCCAGTAGCTCAGGCCCACCAGCCTGCGCCCGTCGAAGGTCAGCGACGTCAGCGACGCCAGCGCGCACTGCCGGCGCCGCGGGTCGTGGACCAGCGGGCGCCGTTCGAGGAACAGCCGGGTCACCCAGATCGGCAGCTGGTGGCTGACCAGCAGGGCCTCGCCGCCGGCGGCCAGGGTGAGCGCGGAGGAGATCGCGCCGCTCATGCGCGCGACCTGCTCCCGGTACGGCTCGCCCCAGCTGGGGCGCAGCGGGTTGCGGTAGACGTGCCAGTTGCGCGGATGGGCCAGGACCGAGCGGTCCCGGTTCACGGCCACACCCTCGAAGTGGTTGATCGCCTCGATCAGACGCGCGTCCTCGGCGACGCCGACGCCGTACGCCGCGGCGGTCGGCCCGGCCGTCTCCTGGGCCCGCTGCAGCGGGGAGGCGATGACGGCGCGGATGTCGTGCCCGCCGGAGTGCAGCACGTCGGCGACGCGGGTGGCCATCGCCTGGCCGCGGCCGGAGAGCCGGTAGCCCGGGAGCCGCCCGTACAGGATGCCGTCCGGGTTGTGCACCTCGCCGTGCCGCATGAGGTGGACCGTCGTTCGCTGCATGGCCCCAGTGTCGCAAACTCCGCTGGGAGGTCCGTGCGTCCACGTCCGGACGGCACCGGGAGGACCGTCGTGGCGGCGCTCCCAGGACGGCCCCGGAGGGGCGGACCAGCCGCGGGCGCCTAGTGGGCCCAGCCGGTCCCCTCCGAGCCGCCGTGCCGCCCGGGCGGGGTGTGCCCGGGCTCCTCGCCGTGCACGAACGTGGCCATGATCTCCCCCAACAGGCGCAGCTGCTCGGGGGTGATGCGGTCCACCAGGCGGTCCCGCACCGACTGCACGTGCCCCGGGGCGGCCTGCTCCAGCCGCGCGTACCCGGCGGCGGTGAGCGTGCAGTTGACGCCCCGGCGGTCCTCCGCGCAGGTGCGCCGCTCCACCAGCCCCGCCTGCTCCATGCGTCGGATGGTGTGCGTGAGGCGGGAGCGGGAGTGGACGAGGTCGGCGGCGAGCGCGGACATCCGCAGCGTGCGCCCCTCGGCCTCCGAGAGGCGCACCAGCACCTCGTACTCGCTCATCGACAGGCCGGACTGCTGCTCCAGGTCGTGGTTGAGGTCCTCGAAGAGCTGCGCCGAGCCCCGCAGGAGCTGGCGCCAGCTGTGCTGCTGCTCCTCGTCGAGCCAGCGCACCGAGGTCCGCGCGCTCGCGGTCATCCCACTCACCTTCCTCGCGCCGGGCAGGCACGGCACCCTCGCCATGGTCAATCATCGGGCACGCCGTCCGCCATTGTTCCCCGGGGCTCCTCCCAGCGCGCAAGAACGCGCACCGAAACCCCTTGCGACACCGAGAACCATCCGTCATAGTTGAGGCGTCAACTATTTCCGGCCTCACAAGGAGCAACCATGGCCAGCATCCCCGCAGGCACCTACGTCATCGACCAGGCCCACACCGACGTCTCGTTCACGGTCCGCCACGCCGGCATCTCCAAGGTCCGCGGCAAGTTCGAGAAGTTCGACGGCTCCCTCACCGTGGCCGAGGACTTCGCGGCCTCCTCCGCGACCGTGACCATCGACGCGTCCTCCATCAACACCGGCGACGCCAACCGTGACGGCCACCTGCGCTCGGCCGACTTCTGGGACGCAGAGAACAAGCCGACCTGGACCTTCGTCTCCACCGGCGTGGAGGGCTCCGGCGAGGAGTTCACCCTCAAGGGCGACCTGACCATCAACGGCGTGACTAAGCCAATCGAGCTGGACGTGGAGTTCAACGGCGCGGTCGTGGACGCCTTCGGCGCCAACCGCGTCGGCTTCTCCGCCGCCACCGAGATCTCCCGCAAGGACTTCGGCCTCACCTGGAACGCCGCCATGGAGACCGGCGGCTTCCTCGTGGGCGACAAGGTGAAGATCCTCCTCGAGGTCGAGGCCACCCCGACCGAGACCGCCGCCGCCGGCGCGGCCGACGCCGAGGCGCAGGCCTGATCCTCGCCTGAACGGGCGGCCCGGCCGCCCCTCGCTGCCACGACGGCGGTGCCTGCTCCCCAGGCACCGCCGTCGTCGTCCGTGCACCTTCGCCGGGGCGGCGCCTACCGGGCGAGCGCCGCGCGGACCCGCGAGGCCTCGATGCGCCAGTACCCCTGCTGCACCCCGTCCACCGTCACCACGGGCACCAGCTCGCCGTACCGCTCGCGCAGGCCCGCGTCGGCGTCGACGTCCACCTCGGCGAACCCCTCCCCCGTCTCCTCGCGCAGGCGCTCGAGCATGGCGCGTGCCTGGTCGCACAGGTGGCAGCCGGCGCGGCCGTACAGGACCACGCGGGGGACGTCGGCGGTGGGGCTCATGGGCCAGACCCTACGCGCCGTCGTCGCGCCGGCGCGGCCGCCGTTACGCTGGGAAGGTGCCAGCTGCTCAGGCTCCCGCCGCGCCGGGGCGGGCGGCCGCCTTCTTCGACGTCGACAACACCGTCATCCGCGGCGCGAGCGGCTACCACCTCGCCCGCGAGCTCTACCGGCGCCGGCTGTTCCGGCTGCGGGACATCGCGTTCTTCGCCCGCCACGCGGCGGCGTTCATGCTCTTCGGGGAGGACCTGGACCGCATCGCCGCGGTGCGGGGGCGGGCGTTGCGCATCAGCCGCGGCCTGTCGGTCGCCGAGATCGTCTCCATCGGCGAGGACGTCTACGACGAGGTGCTCGGCAGCCGCGTCTTCCCGGGCACCCGCGCGCTGCTCCGCGACCACCTGACCGCCGGGCACGAGGTGTGGCTCGTCACCGCCACCCCGGTCGAGATCTCGGACCTCATCGCGCGCCGGCTGGGCGCCACGGGCTCGATCGGGACCCGGGCGGAGAGCGTGGACGGCTACTACACCGGCCGGCTGGAGGGCGACCTGCTGCACGGGCCGGGCAAGCGGTCGGCCGTGCGGGCGCTGGCCGCCGCGAGGGGCATCGAGCTGGACAGCTCCTACGCCTACGGCGACTCCGTCAACGACGTGCCGCTGCTGAGCTCGGTGGCGCACCCGTGCGCGATCAACCCGGAGCCGCGCATGCGGCTGCACGCCGCCGCGGCCGGGTGGACGGTGCGCGACTTCGGCCGGCGCCGCCGCTCGATGCGCCAGGACCTGCGCCGCGGCGCCCGATCGGCCCGGTGGGCCGGCACCGCGTGGGCGGTCGCGGTCGTCGTCCGCGGCGTGCTGCGTCAGCGCGCGGGGCGCTCGGCCGCGGAGCCGGTGCCGTAGCGCCCAGGTGCCGCAGGGCCAGGCGGACCCGCTGGCCTCAGGGCCCGCGCCGAGGGGTTCGGGCCCGGTGACGACTCAGGCCCGGCACGCGGCCGGGCCTGGGGTCACGGGCGCCACCGGGCGCCCGGGCGTCACTTCTTGTTGCGACGCTGGTGACGGGTCTTGCGGAGCAGCTTGCGGTGCTTCTTCTTGGACATGCGCTTGCGGCGCTTCTTGATGACCGAGCCCATAGGGGGACCTCTCAGTTGCAGACGTAGCTGGGCGCGCGCGACGAACGCGGCCACGCGCAGAACGGGACGATCCTACCCTCAACGACCGCCGGCGGACGCCTGGCCCCACTCGCCGAGGCCCTCGTTGATGAGGTTCTCCACCGCGACCTGCGGCACGCGGAAGGACCGCCCCATCCGCACGGCGGGCAGCTCGCCCGCGTGCACCATGCGGTAGACCGTCATCTTGGACACCCGCATGAGCTCGGCGACCTCGGCGACGGTGAGGAAACGCGGCGCTCCCTGCTGCTCGGCCATGTCCACCCGTCCTGTTCGTGCCCGCCCTGGCGGCAGGTATCTCCGATCCGAAATATAGGGCTAACCGGCTCGTGGACGAAATGCTTCCCACGCGCGGCTTGTGACGAACGCCTCGCGGCCCCCGCCGCCGGTCGCCGGCCCGCGCTCCTCAGTCGAGCAGGGGGTCGAGGCCGTGCCAGGGGAAGACGGCCTGGCGTGTCGCAAGGATCGCCCGGTCGGCGTCGTCGTCGGGGTTGTACCCGTCCGAGAACCGGGCGAAGGCGCCGTCGCGGCCGTCCGTCATCGTGGTCGGCGCCGCGACGTCCGCGAGCTCGCGGACGTGCGCGCGCCACGCCTCCGGCACGGCCGTCCCCGGGTCGAGGGGCCGGCCCGCGGCAGTGGCCACCAGGTGCGCCCACGCCCGCGGCACCACCCCGATCACCTCGTAGCCGCCGCCTCCGAGCGCCACCCACTTCCCGGACGTGTCCCGATCGGCGAGCTCGGACATGAGCAGCTGCGCCGCGCGCTGGGCGTCGACCGAGACGTCCAGCTGGGCGAGGGGGTCGCTGCCGTGACAGTCGCAGCCGTGCTGGGTGACGAGGACGTCGGGGGCGTGCGCGCGCACGAGCGGCGCGGCCACCGCCTCCACGGCGCGCAGCCAGGCCCTGTCGGAGGTCCCCGCGGGCAGCGCCACGTTGGCGGCCGTGCCGCGGGCGTGGGCGGAGCCGATGTCCTGCGCGTAGCCGGTGCCCGGGAAGAGGCTGCGCGGGTGCTGGTGCACCGAGATCGTGAGCACCCGGTCGTCGTCCCAGAAGACCCGCTCCACGCCGTCGCCGTGGTGGGCGTCCAGGTCGACGTAGGCCACGCGCGCCCCCTGCTCGACCAGCCAGGAGATCGCGACCGCGGCGTCGTTGTACACGCAGAACCCGGAGGCCCGGTTCGGCATCGCGTGGTGCATGCCCCCGGCGATGCTGACCGCCCGGTCCGCCTCCCCCCGCCACACCGCCCCCGCCGCCGCGAGGGTCGAGCCGACGATCCGCGCCGAGGCGGTGTGCACCTGCCCGAACACGGGGGTGTCCTCGTCCCCGAGGCCGTGCTCGGGTCGCGGCCGGCCGTCCTCCTCGGCCCGGCGCACCGCGGCGACGTACTCGGGGGTGTGCACGCGGAGCAGGTCCTCGTCGGCGGCGACCGGGGCGGGGACGGTGCGCAGCCCGTCGAGCACCCCGAGGTCGGCCAGGAGCCGGTGGGTCAGCAGCAGCCGCACCGGCGTCATGGGGTGGGCGAGACCGAAGTCGTAGCTGACGAGGTCCTCGGACCAGACCAGCAGCGCGGCGGTGGGCACCGCCTCACCGTAGCGGCACCACCGCCCCGGCACGGTGCCGTCCGTGCGGGTGGCGCAGGGCCCGTTGTGCCAAGGTGGGGCGTGGCCCGCCGCCGCGGGCCACGCGCCGCCCCCTGCCCGGGGGTGACCGTCGGAAACTAGGGGGTCTCGTGGCGAGGGTGGCGATACCCGACGCGCTGGGTGCCGTCCGGGACTGGGTCGACCGCATCGCCCGCAACTCCCCCGCCCGCCTCGCGCTCCTGGTCTTCGCGACGATCATCGCCCTGGAGACGGCGCTGCTCTCCCTCCCGGCGGCCACGGCGTCCGGAGAGCGCGCCCCGTTCGTCGACGCGCTCTTCACCGCCACCTCGGCCGTGTGCGTCACCGGCCTCGTCACGGTCGACACGGCGACCTACTGGTCCCCATTCGGTCAGGCCGCGATCCTCGTCGGTATCAAGATCGGCGGCCTGGGTGTCATGACCCTCGCCTCGATCCTCGGCCTCGCGGTCTCACGACGCATCGGTCTGACCCAGCGGATGCTCGCCGCCAGCGAGACGAAAACCGCCCGGCTGGGCGAGGTCGGCTCCCTGATCCGGGCGGTTGTCGTCGCCTCCCTTGTCTTCGAAGCAGTGCTCACCCTCATACTCGTGCCCTGGTTCCTCCAGCAGGGGAACGGCTTCGGATCGGCGCTGTGGCACGGCCTGTTCATGGCGCTGAGCATCTTCAACAACGCCGGCTTCGTCATCGTCGAGGGCGGCCTCACCCCGTACGCCGGCGACTGGTGGCTCGGCCTGCCCATCGTCTTCGGTACGTTCTTCGGGGCCATCGGCTTCCCGGTGATCCTCAACGTCGCGCGGCTGTGGCGCACCCCGCGCCGGTGGAGCCTGCACGCCAAGCTCAGCCTGGTGACGTACGGGGCGCTCGCGCTGGGCGCGACTTTCGCGATCGCCATGTTCGAGTGGACGAACCGCGCGACCCTCGCACAGCTGCCCGCCGACGAGAAGATCCTGGTCAGCCTCGTGCACGCTCTAGCGCCGCGTTCCTCGGGCCTGTCGACCGTGGACGTCGGGGACATGCGGGAGGCGACCTGGTTCATGATGGACGCCCTGATGTTCGTCGGGGGCGGCAGCGCCTCCACGGCGGGCGGCATCAAGGTCACCACCCTGGCGGTGCTGGTGCTGGCGATCGTCGCCGAGGCCCGGGGCGACCGTGACATCGAGGCCTTCGGCCGCCGCATCGGCTCCTCCACCGTGCGGCTCGCGGTCTCGGTGGCCTTCATCGGCTCGACGCTGGTAGGCGTCTCCACCTTGCTGCTGCTGATGGTCACGGACCTGCGTCTGGACGTGATCCTGTTCGAGGTCATCTCCGCGTTCGCGACGGTCGGGCTCAGCACCGGCATCACCCCCGGCCTTCCCGACGCCGGCAAGTACGTTCTCGTGGCGCTCATGTACGCCGGCCGCACGGGGACCATGACCGTGGCCGCGGCCCTGGCGCTCCGCGAGCGCCGCCGCGTGATCCGCATGCCCAACGAGCGGCCCATCATCGGCTGAGGCGCGCCGAGGGTGGACAATCGACCACGGCCCGCGCGTGGCCGACCAAGGAGCTGAGGAATGGCAGAGAAGCCCGAGTCCCGGGACGCCGGCGTGCTCGTGATCGGCCTCGGGCGGTTCGGGGCCGCCATGGCCGCGACTCTGGACAGGCTCGGCCGCGACGTCCTGGCCGTCGAGAAGGACCCGGTCCTGGTGCAGCAGTGGTCCAACCGGCTGCCCGTGGTGGAGGCCGACGCGACCAACCCCGAGGCGCTCGAGCAGCTCGGCGCCGAGGACTTCCCCGTCGCGGTCGTCGGCGTGGGCTCCTACCTCGAGGCCTCCGTGCTCATCACGGGCAACCTCGTCGACATCGAGATGCCGCAGATCTGGGCCAAGGCGATCAGCGCCGAGCACGGCCGCATCCTCCGCCGCATCGGCGCCCACCACGTGGTGTACCCGGAGTACGACGCCGGCCAGCGCGTGGCCCACATGGTGTCCGGCCGCATGCTCGACTACATCGAGATGGAGGACGGCTTCACCATCGTCAAGATGCGCCCGCCGCGCGAGACCCACGGCTTCACGGTCGGGGAGTCGAAGATCCGCGAGCGCTACGGCATCACGGTGATCGGCGTGAAGCCGCCGGGGGAGCCGTTCGAGTACGCGTCGCAGGACACCCGCATCGGCGCGGACGACCTGCTCATCGTCAGCGGCGACTCCGGGCTCCTGGAGCGGTTCGCGCACCGCCCGTAGCCGGCGCCCCCCGCGGGGAGGAAGGCGCGTCAGTCGCGGTTGGCCACGAGGTGGCGGCGGGCGGCGTACCGCTCACGGACCTGCGGCGTGGGCTCGCCCTCGTACGTGCGGACCTCCGCCGTGCTCCAGGTGGGCGGCTCCGGAGCTTGGGACAGCACCCAGGCGGCCTGGCGCGCCGCGCCGTCGGCGACGTACTCGCCCGGGACCGGCACCTGCACGGCCCGGCCCAGGATGCCGGGCGCCACCCGGCGCACGGCCGCCGAGCGGGCCGCGCCGCCGATGAGCTGGATGCGCTCGACCGGGACCCCCTGGGCCGCGACCGCCTCGAGCCCGTCGGCCAGGCCGCACAGCAGGCCCTCCACCGCGGCGCGGGCGAGGTGCTCCGGTGTCATGGTCGACACCGTGAGCCCGAGCAGCGACCCGGTGGCCTCGGGGAGGTTCGGGGTCCGCTCCCCCTCGAGGTACGGCACCAGCGTCAGGCCTCCGGCGCCCGAGGGGCCGGCCAGCGCCAGCTCGCTGAGGCTGGCGTGGTCGACCCCGAGCAGCCGCGCCGCGCCGTCCAGCACGCGGGAGCCGTTCAGGGTGACCGCCAGCGGCAGGAACGAGCCCGTGGCGTCGGCGAACCCGGCCACCAGCCCGGTGGGGTCCGCGACCGGCTCGGGGGCCACGGCGCTGACCACGCCCGAGGTGCCGATGGAGATGGCCACGTCGCCGCGGACCATCCCCAGGCCGAGCGCGGCGCCGGCGTTGTCCCCGGCGCCCGGGCCGAGCACCACGTGGTCGAGGCCGGCCGCGGGGTCGCCGCGGCCCGCCTCGGACCCGGGGGCGAGCACGCGGGGCAGCACGATGCCCTCGACGTCGTCGCGCCGCAGCGCGAGCGCCAGCAGGTCGCGCCGGTAGACGCCGCGGGCGGTGTCGAAGTACCCCGTGCCCGAGGCGTCCGACCGGTCCGTGACCAGCGTGTCGAAGCTCGTCGCCCCGCCCAGCTTCCAGGTCAGCCAGTCGTGCGGCAGCGCCACGGCCGCCACGCGGGCGGCGTTCTCCGGCTCGTGGTCGGCGAGCCAGCGCAGCTTGGTGACCGTGAGCGAGGCGACCGGCACCGAGCCGGTGGCCCCCGCCCAGGCGGCCGGGCCCAGCTCGGCGACCAGGTCCCGCGCCGCCCCCGCGCTGCGGGTGTCGTTCCACAGCAGCGCTGGGCGGATGACCTCTCCCTCGGCGTCCAGCGCGACGAGGCCGTGCTGCTGGCCCGCCACGCTCGCGGCGGCGACGTCGTCGAGCCCGCCGGCCGCGGCGACCGACGCCTGCAGGGCGTCCCACCACGCCGCGGGATCGACCTCGGTGCCGTCCGGGTGCGGGGCCTGCCCGAACCGGCGCAGCGCGCCCGTGGCGGCGTCGCGCACCACCACCTTGCACGACTGGGTCGAGGAGTCGATCCCCGCGATGAGCGTCTCGCGCATGCCCGCCCCGCTCAGCCGACGAGGTGGCGCAGCGCCAGCTGGTGGAGGCGCACGAAGCCGAAGTCCCGCTCGGCGGCGGCTTCGGCGTCGAAGTCCTCGAACGCGCTGCGGTCGGCGAGGAAGGCCTCGAGGGTCTCGCCCTCGCCCAGGGTCGGCTCTGAGAGCTCCAGCACGCCGGCCTGCTCCAGGGCCGCCTGGACCTCGGGGTCGGCCCGGTAGGCCTTCGCCTTCTCGGCCAGCATCAGGTACATCTCCATGTTCGCCCGCGCGGAGTCCCACACGCCGTCGAAGCCCTCGGTGCGCGACGGCTTGTAGTCGAAGTGGCGGGGCCCGGTGTACATGGGGCCGTCCTGCCCGGCGCCCGGGAAGCCGTTCTCGATCAGGTCGACCGTGAAGAACGCCGAGAGCAGGTCGCCGTGGCCGAACGCGAGGTCCTGGTCGAACTTGATCGAGCGCTGGCCGTTGAGGTCGATGTGGAACAGCTTGCCCGACCACAGCGCCTGGGCCAGCCCGTGGGTGTAGTTGAGCCCCGCCATCTGCTCGTGGCCGGTCTCGGGGTTCAGGCCCACGACGTCACCGTTCTCGAGCCGGGCGATGAGGCCGAGGGCGTGGCCCACCGTGGGCAGGAGGATGTCACCGCGGGGCTCGTTGGGCTTGGGCTCCAGGGCGATGCGCAGCCCGTACCCCTTGTCCTTGATGTAGCCGGCGACGGTGTCGATGCCCTCCGCGTAGCGGTTCAGGGCGGCGTGGACGTCCTTGGCGTTGTCGTACTCGCTGCCCTCCCGGCCGCCCCACATCACGAACGTCTCCGCGCCGAGATCGGCGGCGAGGTCGACGTTGCGCAGGATCTTGCGCAGGGCGAAGCGGCGCACGGACCGGTCGTTGGAGGTGAGGGCGCCGTCCTTGAACACCGGGTGGCTGAACGTGTTGGTGGTGACCATCTCGATCACGAGGCCCGCGTCGTCCACGGCCTTCTTGAAGGTCGTGAGGATCTCCTCGCGGGTGGCGTCGTCGGCGCCGAACGGGACCACGTCGTTGTCGTGGAAGGTGACGCCCCAGGCACCGAGCTCGGCGAGCCTGGTCGCGTACTCCCAGGGGTCGAGCGCCGGACGGGTCGCCTCGCCGAACTGGTCACGGGCCGTCCAGCCGACGGTCCACAGGCCGAAGGAGAAGCGGTCTTCGGGGGTGGGCTTGCGCACCATCATGGTTCTCTCTCCTCGTCGAGATCTGTTGTAGGGCCCATGACCAACAGCCCCGTGCACGCGCAACGGGCGCTCCCCCGGCGGCGGGGAGCGCCCGCCCGGCGATCGTCCCTTCGCGAGGACGGTTCCGTCGTCCTCACCCGGGCGCTCCTCTCGCCTCCGCGGAGCCACTCTCCCGCGCCTCGCTCCCCGCGGCCACCGGCATGACCCGCTCGACGACCTCGCGGCTCGCCGAGGAGGTGATCGAGGACCGGATCATCGCGAGCAGCGCCCCAGGCGTCGGCCCGCCGGGCCGGCGAGGAGCTCCCGCCGGTCGCACTCAGGCCTTCGGCGTCACCGGTCCCAGGAGCGCGTTCGCCCACGCGGCGTGGACGGACTCGTCGTCGCTGGGGTGGAAGATGCCCGCGAGGACGTCGCGGTACAGCCGCGAGAGCTCCCTGTCGTTCGAGTACGCGGACCCGCCCGCGGCCCGCATCGTCTTGGTGACCACGTCCAGGGCCACCTCGGTCGCGCGGGACTTCACCGCCGACAGCTGCGGCATCCACAGCGCGCCGCGGTCCGCCTGGTTCTCCACGTCGCGGGCCAGCAGGGTGATCTGGGGGTAGACCGCGTCGAGCTGGATCGCGGCGTCGGCCAGGCGCCAGCGGATGTCCGGGTCGTGGGCGTAGGGGGCGTCGTTCTTCAGCGACCGTCGCTTCTTCACGGTCTCCACCGCCACCTCGATCGCCCGGCGCGCCAGCCCGGCGTAGACGGAGGCCAGCAGGATCTCGAAGTTGGCGAAGATGCCGAAGACGAACGGGTCCATGGTCGGGCCGGGCGGGATGCGGCGGACGACGCGGTCGGCGGAGGCGTGCGCGCCGTCCAGCCGGGTGGAGAAGGACTGCGACGCGCGCATGCCGAGCGTGTCCCACTCCCCGACGGTCTCCACGCCGCCGCCGTCGCGGGTGACGAAGCCCCAGACGTTGTGGGGCCCGTCGTCGCCGGAGGAGTCGGTGCCGAAGGTGCCCAGGCGCGTCCAGGCGGGGGCGAGCGAGGTGAAGATCTTGGTGCCGTGGAAGGAGTACCCGCCCTCGCCGTCGGGCCGGGCCTCGCTGACGGAGCCGAAGAGCACCAGGTCGTTGCCGGCCTCGGAGACGCCGAAGCCGAACACCTCGCCGGCGGCGGCCTCGGAGAGGATGAAGTCGGTGGAGGAGTCCCCCCGGGCGTGCACCACCCGGGCGACGCCGACCCACACCTGGTGCATGTTCACGGCGAGCGCCGTGGCCGGCGCCGCCGCGGCGAGGCGCATCTGCTCGCTCGCCATCTCCTCCAGGGTGAGCCCCGCGCCGCCGAGCTCCTCCGGCACGAAGGCCCTGAGGTACCCCGCCTCCTTGAGGTCGGCGAGGTCCTCGTCGAAGAAGGCGTTCTCGGCGTCGTAGCGGGGCGCGCGCTCGCGGATACGGTCGAGGAGGTCCTCGGTGAGGACCTGACGGTGGGACGTCATGGGCAGCCCTTCTGCGGTCGGTTCCTCCGGCGACCCTATGCCGGTGCCGCCGGGTCCCGTCACCGCAGCCGCCGCTGCTCCAGCTCCCAGTACTCGATGTCGAAAGCCTGCGCCTCGCTCATCGTCCGGTACCCGCCGAGCCTCTCGGCAGCGGTGATGATCCGGATGGTGTGCCGGTAGATGTCCCGCACCGCGCCGACGGCGCGCGCGTCCGGCCCGGTCGTCACCAGCCCGAGGGTGCCGTCGAGGACCACCCGAGGAACGGGGTCGAGCATGCGCACGGCCGGGGATCGCTGTCTGTGCCGCTCGACGTAGTGGGCGTACCGGCGCACGTACCCGGCGACGTCACCGTCGATCATCGGGACGCGCTTGGTCCGGATCACGTGCTCCAGCGTGGTCGGCCCTCGCTGCGAGACCTCGTGCAGGTCCGGCCGGCTGATGAACTCCCGAACCTCCCCGTCCTGCCAGGCGGCGACGTGGGGAGGGACGGTCGCGTGGGCCTCCAGGTCTTCGCGCAGCCCGTCCAGGCCGGCCGGCGCCACGTCCCCTCCGGTGACGGGCAGCGGGGCGGCGAGCGCGAGGCCCGTCTCGCTGGCGACGAAGTCCTCGGCGCGGGCCACCAGCTCGACGTGGCGCTCGTAGGCCTCGCGGGGGTCGTCGCCCATCGTGAAGAGCCCGTGGTGGGCGAGGACCACGGCGCGGGCCCCGTCACCGCGGTCCCGCCGGGCCGCGGCGACGGTGGTGGCGAGGTCGAACCCCGGCATCACGTACGGCAGGACGATGACGCCGTCCCCGAGCGCCTCGGCGGGGAGGGAGGGCCCGTGGACCGTGTCCGTGAGCGCGACGATCGCGTCGGCGTGGGTGTGGAGCACCGAGGCGAGCGGCAGGGCGTGGTGCAGGAGGCTCTCGATGGTCGGCGCGGGAGCGCCCGTGCCGACGGTGGCCTTCTCGTAGCCGGCCATCATCTCGCCGTCGCTCAGCCCCCAGGTCGCCAGCATCCTGGCGAGGACGTCGTTGCGGAGCTGGACCAGGCCCTCGCGGCCCAGCTGCCCGAGGTCGAAGCCGGAGGCCTTCGCCCAGAGGTGGTCCGCCGTCTTGGCCGACGTGTTGCCGCCGCCGTGCAGCACGAGGAAGGGGTCGCGCCCGAGGAGTCGTGAGGCGTGCAGCGTCTCGCCGACCAGGCGCTCCACGGCGTCGGTCGGCGGAGCCGCTGCCACGTCCACACCGGACGGTGTCGTCCACGGGGCCATGTGGCGCACGTTCTTGTTCCTTCCTCCGCCTTACGGCGGCGGCTCCAAGGGGGCCCGAGTCGCCCTGCGCGACACGGGGTGGCGCGGCGCAGGGCCCGCGGGATCAGTCCTCGGCACCGCCCGAGAGGTCCGCGTACAGCCTCGCCGCCTCCTGGGCGGTCACTTCGGCGTGCACCACCGCCCGGACGGCCTGGATCATGGCGAGGGGGTTCGTACGCTGGAAGATGTTGCGGCCCATGTCGACGCCGGCGGCCCCCTCGTCGATGGCGCGGCGCGCCATGGTGAGGGCGTCGGCGACCGGCAGCTTCTTCCCGCCGGCCATGATCACCGGCACCGGGCAGGCGGCGGTGACCTCGGCGAACCCCTCCTCGCAGTAGTAGGTCTTCACCATCTGCGCGCCGAGCTCGGCGATGATCCGGGTGGCCAGGCCGAGGTAGCGCGCGTCCCGGGTGAGCTCCTTGCCGACCGCGGTGACGCCCAGGACGGGGATGCCGTGCGAGAGCCCGGCGTCGACGAGCCGGGTCATGTTGTGCACCGACTGCGTCTCGTTCTCGCCCCCGATGAACACCTGGACCGCCACCGCGTTGGCGTCGATGCGGACCGCGTCGGAGATGTCCATCGCGATGCGCTCGTCCGACAGCTCCTTGAGGATGGACGGCCCGCCCGAGGCCCGCACGACGAGGGCATTGGTGCTGCTAGGCGGGATCACGGTGCGGATGATGCCGCGGGTGGCCATGAGCGCGTCCGCCTCTGGGACGAGGGGCACGATGTTGAGGTCGACTCGCTCAAGCCCGCGGGTGGGGCCCTGGAAGTAGCCGTGGTCGAACGCGAGCATCACCGTCCTGCCGGACGCGGCGTCGAAGATGCGGCCGAGCCGGTGCTTCATGCCGAAGTCCAGGCTCGCTGCGCCCTTGACGTGGAAGCCCTCCGAGTCCTGCGGGGTGTCGAGGTGGTAGTTCTTGGCGGCGAGGTTGCCGTCGAGGTCAGCCATGTGGGTCCGTCCGATCGGTGGTTGGTGGGAGGTAGGTCAGCTGTTCGCGTGCGCGGCGCGGTCCGGCACGGGCTCGCCGGGCGTCCAGGGCACCTGCACGCCGTCGGCCGGGTCGTAGGGAGCCTTGACGAAGAGCGCCCGGAAGTCGGAGCCCGACTCGTTGACGAAGTAGTGCATCTCCCCTGGCTCGCACCGGTACACGTCACCCGCCCGAAGCACGTACCGCTCCGTGCAGTTGAGCCACAGCGTCGCCTCACCCTCGAGGCCGACGAAGGTCTCCTCGATCTGCGCGTGGTAGTGGTTCGAGGCGTCGTCCCCGGGGCGCAGGCGCACCACGCCGAAGTCCGTCCGCGGGCCTCTCAGCAGGTAGCCGGGCCCGTACTCGCCGAAGCGGTACGGCGCGCTGTCGACCTTGCTCGTCTCCATCGTCGATTCTCTTTCTTCTCAGGTTCCCGGGGCCTGCCACATGGGCGTGGTCAGTCCCGCTGTCATCAGTGCGCGCTGCGCGGCATACGCCCGCGACCACCGGTCGACGACGTCCTCGTACGCCTCGTGGTGCGCAGGGTCCGGCTCCACCTCGCGGTCCCACCGCACCCAGCCCGCCGCGGCCTCGGCCGGGGAGGCGAACAGGCCCGCGCCGCTCGCGGCGCAGGCGGCCGCGCCCTGTGCGGTGGCCTCAGTGACGGCGGGGATCCGCAGGGGGCGGCCCAGCACGTCCGCGACGATCTGCGTCCACACGAGGCTCTTCGCCGAGCCCCCGGCGAGGACCACCCGGTCCGGGTGCGCGCCGGTGAAGTCCTCCACGAGCGCCAGGTTCTCCCGCGCCACGATCGCCGCGTTCTCCAGGAGCGAGCGGAACATCGCCGACCGGAGGCGAGGGCCGCCGTCCAGCGAGAGGTTGAGGAAGGAGGGCGCCGCGTGCTTCCAGCGCCGGTAGTTCATGACGTCCGAGAAGATGGGGATGACTCCCTCCGAACCGATGGGGATCTCCGCGGCGGCCTCCGTGAGCACGTCCAGCGGGTCCCGCCCGTCCGCTCGGGCCGCGGCCACCTCCGGGCCGGCGAAGGTGTCGCGGAACCAGCGCACCGCCGTCCCGGCGTGGAACGCGATGGCCTCCGCCTGCCACAGCCCCGGCAGCGCCGCCGCGTTGACGCGCACCCGCATCTGAGGGTCGGTGACGGGTTCGGGAAGGTTCACCACCTGCTGCCAGAAGGTGCCGGCGACGACGAGCGCCTGGCCGGGCTCGGTCAGTCCGACGCCGAGGGCGGCCAGCTGGGCGTCGCCGCCGCCGACCACGACCAGGGTGCCCGGGTCGAGGCCGGTGTCGCGCGCAGCGGCCGAGGTCACGGGCCCCAGCACGGTGCCCGGCTCGACGACATCGGGCAGCAGCCCGGTGCGCAGGCCGCAGATCGAGGCCAGCTCGTCGTCCGCGTCCCTGGTCGCCAGCGCCACCATGCCCGACGTCGACCCGTTGGACGGCTCCATGGCCCGCACGCCGGACAGCCGGTAGAGGACCCACTCGCTGAGCATGAGGACCGTGCGGGCGCGGTCGTAGACCTCGGGGCGGTGCCGTGCCAGCCACAGCAGCCGCGGCTGCGCCGCGAGCGCGAAGGTCTGGCCGGAGCGGTGGTACACCTGCTGCTCCACGCCGCCGCGGGCCGCGAGCTCGGCCACCTCGGCACCGGCGCGGGCGTCGACGTTGGCGCATCCCCAGATCTCCCGGCCCTCCGCGTCGAGGACGACGAGCCCCTCCCGCATGGAGGTGGCGCTCACGGCCACCACCTCGGCGGCGGGGACCCCGGCGGTGGCGAGGGCCTCCCGGACGAGGTCGACGACGAGGGCCCAGTTCCGGTCGACGGCGAACCCCATGGACCCCGGGATCCCGGGCTCGGGGTCGTGCTCCCAAGCCCTGCTGCTGGTGGCGACGGGGGTGCCGAGGGCGTCGAAGACCACCGCACGGCACGATCCCGTGCCGGCGTCGACGGCTAGGACATGACTCACTCTTCTGACCTCTCCTGGTGCTGGATGTAGCGGTGCCGGGGCGCGTCAGTCGACGGCCACGCCCTCGGCCTCGAGGAGCGCGCGCGCGACCTCCTCCGTGGTGACGAGCACGTCGAGGTACCCGCCACGCAGCGCCCCGCGGATCGCGCGGAGCTTGTTCGGGCCGCCCGCGACGCCCACCACGTTGGGGACGGCGCGCAGCTCGTCGATGCCGATGCCGATGCGGCGGTCGTGGATCGGCAGGTCGACGATGCGCCCCTGCTCGTCGTAGAACATGCCCAAGATGTCCCCCACCGCGCCCGCCTCGGCGATGACGGCGAGCTCGTCGTCGGTCACGTACCCCAGCTGCGCCAGGGTGGCCTGACCGGTCACCGCGCCGATGCCGACGAGCGCGTGGTCGGCGTTGCGGGAGAGGTCGATGACCTCGCGCACGCCGGCCTCTTGCCGGAGGGCCTGGGCGAGCTCCCGGGACGACACCACGATCGGCGCCGGGATGACCGCGTCGGTGCAGCCCTCGGCGGCCGGGCCCCGGACCCTGCGCAGGGTGCTCACGTAGGCGTTCACCCCGCCGGTCAGCGTCACGGTGCTGACCCGCGTCATGAGGTCGACGGCGACGTGGTCGACGGTCGCCTGCACGGTGTCGCCCCAGCCCATGGCGAGCATGTCCCCGGGCTTGAGGTGGTTCTGCAGGTACTGCGCCCCGCCGCGCGCCAGCCGCCGGTTGGTGCCGGCCTGGTCCAGGGCGGCGTCGTCGAGCGCGGGCGGGACGAGCGCCTCACGGAGCCCGAAGGTGTCCTTAAGCTTGCGCCCGACCTTGAAGGCGTCGAAGTGGTCCGAGCCGATCGTGAAGGACACGATGCCGCTCTGGCGGCAACGCTCCAGCAGCCGTCCGGCCGACGGCCGCGATACCGCCAGCCGCTTCGCGATCTCGTCCTGGGTGAGCTGGTCGACGTAGTAGTACCACGCGACACGGAGGAGCTGTTCCTCCGCCTCCCACTCCTCGCCAGCTCTCCTGAGCACGGTCGCCCCTTCTTGTCGTCCCCGCCGGAGCCCGGGGGGTGTGGCCTCGAGCCGCCGGGGTGGGGCGCCGCACGCCCCACCCCGGACCGGCTAGAAGTCGTAGTCGTCGATGTTGTCCGCGGTGAAGACGGTGCGCTCGGGCATCACGATGATGCCGTTGCCCTCTGCCTCGTAGTCGTAACCCTGGACGGAGTTCGGCTGCACCTCGAGCGTCCCGAAGCCGTCGGCCTCCAGGGTGTCCCCGACGTTGAGCTCGTTGCCCTCCAGCAGGTGGGCCGCCACCGCGACGGACAGGGCGCCCTGCTGCTCCACGTCCCATAGCGCGAACCGCTTGAGCGTGCCGTTCTTGATGTACTCCTTCATCACGTTGGGCGTGGAGAAGCCCACCAGGATGATGTCCTCGCGGCCGAGGTTCTCCAGGGCCTGGGCGGTGCCGGGGAGCGCGTTCGCGTCGGGCGCGATGATCGCCTTCAGGTCGGGGTTGGCGTTGATCAGCGCCTCGGCCTGCTGCACGGCGAGCTCGGTCTGGTTCTCGGAGAAGACCGTGTCGACGACCTCCCAGGAGGTTTCCTCGGCGATGATGCCCTTGGCCACCTCGGCCCACTGGTTCTGGTCGGTGACGGTGGGGCTGGAGTAGTGGAAGGCCACCTTGGCCGCCTCGTCGGCGGGGAGGTCCTCGGTGACCATCTCGACGAGCAGGGAGCCGAGCTGGTCCGGGGTCCCCTGGCTGACGTAGAACTGCCGGCACTCGGGGTTGGTGTCCGAGTCCCACGTCAGCACGACGACGTCCTGGTCCATGGCCTGCTTGAGGGACTGGCACAGGCCGTCGGGAGAGACCGACGAGACGATGATCCCCTGGTAGCCCTGCTGCGTGTAGGAGTTGATCAGCTCGACCTGCTTGGCCACCGACGCCTCCGGCGACCCGAGGTACTGGACGTCGAGCCCGTGGTCCGGACCAGCCGCCTCGGCGCCGGCGCCGCCGCCCTCGAAGAAGCCGACGCCCGTGAGCTTGGGGATGAAGGCCACCTGGGGCTGGTCCGCGGTGCCACCGCTCCCGCTGTCACCCTCGGCTGACGAGCACGCGGTGAGGGCGAGAGCCGCGGCAGCGAGTCCCGCCGCGATCTTGATGCGATTCTTCATCGAACGTTTCCAATCGTCGTGCGACGCCGCCGCCGGCGGATCGCTGCTGGCAGCACGCTCGCGTCGGTGCGCCGCGTGCCGTTCCCCGCCACCTCAGGGGGTGGGCGCGGGGACTGCTTCCTCGTTCCGCGCCGGGCGGGACCCGGCGCGACGTACCCGCTGGTTCTTCCACGACTCCGACAGGTGGCCCGTCCACCAGCGGACGCTGGCGACGATCACCAGCGCGGCCCCGGTGGCCACGGCGACCTGGTTCTCCGAGAGCCCCATGAACCGCAGTCCCTGCTGGAGGAAACCGATGACGAAGGTCGCGATCACGACGCCGCCGATGGTGCCCTCGCCGCCGTACATCGACACGCCGCCGATGACGACGAGCGTGAGGGTCGGCATGAGGAGGCCGACACCGATGTCCGCCCGGGCCGACCCCACGTAGGAGGTGAGCAGGAGGCCGACGATCCCGGCGCCTAGCGCGGTGAGCAGGTAGCTCACGATCAGGACCCGGTTCGTGCTGAACCCGGCGTAGCGGGCCGCCCGCGGGTTCGCGCCGATGAGGCGCGCCTGCCGGCCGAAGGTGGTCCGGCCGAGCAGCACGGCGAAGAGGACCGCGACGAGCGCGAAGATCAGCAGCATGTTGGGCACTCCCAACGTCCGGCCGCCGCCGAGGGAGAGGAAGGACTCGGGCAGGCCGGAGATACCCTCGAAGGAGGAGACGCCCCCAAGCCCCGAGGCGCCGAGGGCCAGGCCGGCGAACAGGAACTGCGACCCGAGCGTGATCACCATGGGCTGGGCACCGGTCGCGACGATGGAGGCGCCGTTGACGAGGCCCGCGGCGGCCGCCGCGGCGAGGCCGGCCAGCACCGCCAGCCAGATGTCCAGCCCCGCCTGGTAGCTGACGCCGGTGACGATCGCCGCGAGCGAGGCGACCGAGCCGAAGCTGATGTCGATGCCGCCCGTCATCATCACCACGGCGAGCGGAAGGGCGACGATGCCGAGGTAGACGAAGTCCGACATGGAGAACAGCAGGCGGTCCGCGTCGAGGAACCGGGGGTTCATCGCGCCGAAGAACAGCACCTCCAGGACCAGGACCGCCACGAGTGCGGTCTCCCACCGGCCCCACCGGCGCAGCTGGGACATGACGGCGCTCATGGGCGCACCTCACCTTCGAAGACCAGTTCACGGCGGTCCTGACGGACGCGGTACCGCTCCGCCAGGCGGCGGCGGTCGAGCGCGGCACGAACCCGGGCGTCGGCGAAGAGCGCGACGAGCAGGATCGCGCCGATCACGGTGTCCGCCCAGAAGCCGGGGATGCCGAGGAAGCTGAGCGAGCTGGTGGCGGTCGTGATGAACACGGCTCCGACCACTGCGCCGGCGATGGTGCCGACTCCGCCGGAGAGGGCGACACCGCCGATCACGGCCGCCGCGATGGCGCGCATCTCGATGCCCTGACCGGCCTGGTTGCTGATCGACCCGATCTGGGCCAGGAACACCAGCGCCGCCGCGGCCGCGAGCAGCCCTGAGGCGGCGTAGGCGAAGATGACGATGCCGTTGGTGCGCACACCGATCAGGTGGGCGCCGCCGAGGTTGTCGCCGGTCGCGTAGACGTGCCGGCCCAGGCGCGTGCGCCCCATGAGCAGCCCGACCCCGAAAAGGACGGCGACGGCGCCCCACACCAGCACCGGCAGGCCGAGCAGCTCCAGCGTCCCCACGCGACGGTAGGCGGTCGGGATGTTCTCGACCGAGTAGCCGCCGGTGATGAGGAAGGAGATGCCGCGGTATGCGGCCAGGGTGCCGAGCGTCATGACGATCGATGGCACGTGCCCGTAGGTCACGCCGATGCCGTTGACGGCCCCCAGCAGCGCCCCCAGCGCCAGCACGACCACCACGGCGACCGGGATGGGCGTGCCGCCGCGGAGCATCAGCGCACCGACGATGCCCGTGAGCGCCATCGTGGAGCCGACCGACACGTCGATGTTGCGGGTGATGATGACGACGGCGCTCCCCGCGGCGAGCAGCGCGAGGATGACGGTCGAGTTGGCGACCCGTGCCAGGTTGCCGCCCGAGACGAAGCTGGGGTGCACCGCCGCAACGGCCGCGAACAGGATCACCACGCCGATGACCGTCACGGCCTCGCGGTGCTTGAGGACCTGCCTCATGACGCCACCTCCTCGATCGTCCCGAAGGCGCCGTCACGGACGGCGGGGAGCGTGATCTCGGGCCCGGTGAGCTCACCGGCCACCCGGCCGTCGCGCATGACCAGCACCCGGGTGCTCAGCTCGACGATCTCCTCGAAGTCGGATGAGATGAGCACGACCGCGAGGCCACCCGCGGCGAGCTGCGTCACCAGCCGGTACAGGTCCGCCCGCGCGGCGACGTCGACGCCACGCGAGGGCTCGTCGAGGATGATGACCTTCGGCTCGGGTGCGAGCGCCTTCGCGAGCGAGACCTTCTGCTGGTTGCCGCCGGAGAGGTTCCCCACCTTCCGGGTCCGGCTGCCCTGCTGCAGGGCCAGGTCGCGTGCGAAGCGGTCGGTGACCGCGTGGTCCAGTTCCGTACGGATCAGCCCCCCACGACTGATTCGGTCCAGCACCGTCGAGCTGCAGTTGTCCACGATCGTCCCGACGAGGAAGACGCCGTGAGCGTGGCGGTCCTCCGGGACGTAGGACAGGCCCCGGGCGAGGGAGCGCCGGGCGCTGCGCCCGGTGTACTCCTCGCCGCCCAGCAGGACGGTCCCGGTCCCCGGGCGCAGCCCGAACACGGTTTCCGCCAGCTCCGTGCGCCCCGTCCCGACGACGCCGGCGATGCCGAGCACCTCGCCCGGGAGCACCAGCAGGCTGACGTCGCGGAAGCCCTGCCCGGTGAGCCCCCGGAGCTCGAGCGCGGCGCCGGCGCCGGGGCGCGCGGCCGGCTTCGGCCGCCCGCCGGCCCGCTCCGCGACCGAGTCGGGGACCATCGCGCGGACGAGCTCGTCCACCGAGGTGTCCGCCGTCCGCTCCTGGAGGACCATCGCACCGTCCCTGAGCACGGTCACGCGGTGGCACAGGGCGAAGATCTCGGACATCCGGTGGGAAACGTAGAAGATGCCCACCCCGGACGCCGCCAGCGACCGCAGCCGCTCGAAGAGCTGGTCCACCTCCCGCGCCGTCAGCGCCGCGGTGGGCTCGTCGACGATCAGGAGCCGGGCGTCACGGAGGATGCCCCGGACGATCTCCACCAGCTGCTGGTCGGAGATGGACAGCTCGCCCGCCCTCGCGTCCAGGTCGATCGGGTGGGCGAGGGAGTCGACGACCTCCTGGACCCGCCGGCGCCCGGCGCGTCGTCCACCGAGGGAGAGCACGACGTTCTCGAGCACCGACAGGTTGGGGAAGAGCTGTGGTTCCTGCGGGACCATGTAGACGGCGTTGGCGTGCGCGGCCCGGGGAGAGAGGTTTCGGACCTCGTTGCCGCCGATGAGGATCCGGCCGGCGTCGGGCGTGACCACCCCGGTGATCGCCTTCATCAGGGTCGACTTGCCGGCGCCGTTGCCGCCGACGAGCGCGTGGATCTCCCCCGGCTGGACGTCGATGTCGACGCCCTTGAGGACCGGGATCCCGCCGTAGGACTTCCACAGCCCCTCGACGACGGCTACCGCATGCCGCCTGTCATGGTCGATGCTGGTTGCAGACACGCTGGATCCTTCACGACGTTGTGAGCATCTGATCAGTGCTTGAGCAGACGCTCAGAACGTAGGGCCGCACGGACGGATAAAGCAAGCAATTAGCGGTAGAAATGTGTAACGATCCGGTCACGGCCGATCCGCGGCGCCTCGTCACCGGGAACGGCTCCACGAGCGACGCATGGCCGTGTCACCGCCCCCGCCTACCGTTGCCGCATGAGCCCCACCGCGACCAAGGTCGCCCGCCCCTCCCGGCCCGCCTTCCGCTGCAGCGAGTGCGGCTGGTCGACCGCGAAGTGGGTGGGCCGGTGCGGGGAGTGCCAGGCATGGGGCACCGTCGAGGAGGCGGGCGCCCCGGCGGTGACGCGGGTCCGGGCCGCGCTCGCGCCGTCCTCCCCCGCCCGGCCGATCGACGAGGTCGACGTCGAGGCGGCCCGCGCCCGGAGCACCGGCGTCGGCGAGCTCGACCGGGTCCTCGGCGGCGGGATCGTCCCCGGCGCCGTCGTGCTGCTCGCGGGCGAGCCCGGCGTGGGCAAGTCGACCCTGCTGCTGGACGTCGCCGCGAAGGCGGCCGCGGTCTCCGCCGGCCCGTCCGGGCAGGGCCGTCCGGTCCTCTACGTGACCGGGGAGGAGTCGGCCAGCCAGGTGCGCCTGCGGGCGGAGCGCATCGGCGCCCTCACGCCCCACCTGCTGCTGGCGGCGGAGACGGACCTGGCCACCGTGCTCGGGCACGTGGACAACGCGGACCCCGCCCTGCTCGTGGTCGACTCGGTCCAGACCATCGCCGACTCGGCGGTGGACGGCTCCGCGGGCGGGGTCGGCCAGGTCCGAGCGGTCACCTCGTCGCTGATCCACCTCGCCAAGACGCGGGGCATCCCGGTGCTGCTCGTCGGGCACGTCACGAAGGACGGCTCCATCGCGGGCCCGCGCGTGCTCGAGCACCTCGTGGACGTCGTGTGCCAGTTCGAGGGCGACCGGCACTCGCGGCTGCGCATGGTCCGCGCGGTGAAGAACCGCTACGGGCCGACCGACGAGGTGGGCTGCTTCGACCTGGGCGACGCCGGCATCACCGGGCTGCCCGACCCGTCGGGGCTCTTCCTGTCCGGCCGGCGCACCGCCGTCCCGGGCACGTGCGTCACCATCTCCCTCGAGGGCCGCCGCCCGATGCCCACCGAGGTCCAGGCGCTGGTCACCCGCTCCACGCTCAGCTCCCCGCGGCGCACCACGTCCGGGCTGGAGTCCTCGAGGGTGGCCATGACGCTGGCGGTGCTGCAGTCCCGCCTGGCGCTGGGGCTGGCGACCGCGGACGTCTACGTCTCCACCGTCGGCGGGGCGCGGGCCGTCGAGCCGGCGGTGGACCTCGCCGTCGCGCTCGCCGTGCTCTCCGCCGCCGAGAACCACGAGCTCGCACCGGGCATCGTCGCGGTCGGCGAGGTCGGTCTGACCGGGGACGTGCGCACCACGGTCGGGGTCCAGCGGCGCCTCGCGGAGGCCGCCCGGCTGGGCTTCACCCGGGCCCTGGTGCCCCACCAGGGAGCGGCGGACCTCACGGAGGTCCCCGGCCTTGCGGTGCACCCCGTGGACAACCTGCAGGAGGCGGCCGCGGCGGCCTGGCGGGCCTCCGCGACGTGACGCCGGGCGCCGGACGCGTCGAGCCGAGCGCCGTGCGCTGCGCGCTGCGCGCCGTGGTCGGAGCGTCGGCAAGGTGCCGCAGCCCCTGCTGCGCCGTCGCCCGGCTCGCCGTGACCGAATCGTGACGCCGACACGCCCGCGCCCCGGACCGTCCGCTCCTCCGCCCCTGTAGGGGCCCCTTAGTATGAGCGCGGGGGATCCCCCGCGACCGCTCCGACCACCCCTGTGAGGTTTCGTGCCCGAGATCCCCTCCGACGGCAACCTCCGGGCGATGCTGCGCGCGGTCGCTCCCGGCACGGAGCTGCGGGACGGGCTCGAGCGCATCCTGCGCGGGCGCACCGGCGCCATCGTCGTCCTCGGCTACGACGAGACGGTCGAGGCGATGTGCTCCGGCGGCTTCGAGCTGGACGTGGAGTTCTCCGCCACGCGGCTGCGCGAGCTGGCCAAGATGGACGGCGCGGTCGTCGTGGACTTCGCCAACCGGCGCATCCGCCGGGCCAACGCCCAGCTCCTCCCGGACGCCGCCATCGAGACCTCCGAGTCCGGCATGCGCCACCGCACGGCCGAGCGGGCCGCGAAGCAGAGCGGCTACCCGGTCATCTCGGTCAGCCAGTCCATGCGCACGGTCGCGCTCTACGTGGACCAGCACCGCCACGTGATCGAAGACTCCGACGTCATCCTCTCGCGGGCGAACCAGGCCCTGGCCACGCTCGAGCGCTACAAGGCCCGCCTGGACGAGGTCTCGGGCACCCTCTCCGCCCTCGAGATCGAGGACCTGGTCACGGTCCGCGACGTCGTCACCGTCGTGCAGCGGCTGGAGATGGTCTCCCGGATCTCCTCCGAGATCGACGGGTACGTCATCGAGCTGGGCACCGACGGGCGCCTGCTCTCGCTCCAGCTCGAGGAGCTGGTGACGGGCATCGACCCCGACCGCACCCTCATCCTGCGGGACTACCTCGGTGACGCCGTGCGTGCCACCCCTCGCGACGTGCTCGAGTCCCTGGCGCGTCTCACCTCGGCCGAGCTGATCGACATGCCCACGATCGCCCGCGCGCTCGGGGTCGGCGGGCCCGACGGCGAGGCGCTGGACTCCGCCCTCTCCCCGCGCGGCTACCGGGTGCTGGCGAAGATCCCGCGGCTGCCCGCCTCGACCGCCGAGGCGATCGTCGCGCACTGCGGCAACCTCCAGGCGATGCTCTCGGCCACCACCGAGGACCTCCAGGCCGTGGAGGGCGTCGGGCCGCACCGCGCCCGCGCCGTGCGCGAGGGGCTCTCCCGCCTGGCCGAGTCCTCCATCCTCGAGCGCTTCGCCTAGACCCCGCCCGCGGCGCTGACGCCGGCGGCTGCGGACGGCCGCCCGCTCAGCCCAGGCTGAAGGTGGCGTCGGCGCCCTGCAGGGAAGCGCCGTCGAGCGTGGCCTCCGCACGGTAGGTGCCCTCCCGGGCGGCGCCCTGGCCGCCGGCGCAGCCGGCGGCTGAGCGCGAGCCGTTCCAGGTCAGCTTCGTCTCGGTGGAGTCGCCGGTGTCGAGCAGGAGCTCGCGCGGCGCCGCCTCCCCCACGCAGTCGGCCGAGGACCACACCCGGTCCGAGCCGGAGCGCACCGTCACGACCAGCGACCCGCGCCCGGCGTCGGTCAGGCACGCCGCGGCGCCGTCGTTGGTGAGCGTGAGGGTGAAGGTCACGGGCTGCCCCGTGCCGGAGGCCGCGGGCGTCAGGTCCGCCTCGAGGTCGCGCGGCTCGCACGGGCCGGGGTCGGTGGGGCCGGTCGGCGTCGGCGTCGCCTCTGCGACGGCGATCTCCCGGTCCCCCACCAGCGCCCGGACGGCGGCGCTCACGCCCCACACGACCAGCGCGGCGACGGCGAGCAGGATCAGCAGGGCCACGATCCGGCGGCGGATGATCGTCGCCCGGCTCGGGCGGCGGCGGACCGGCCCGGCTGGCCGGGTCCCGGCGGGCGGTGTGCGTCGGGTGTCTGCCACGGCCCCGACCGTACGACGGGGCCGCTGCGCCCCGGCGCACCCACGCCGGGGCACACTGGGGTGTGACGATCACTTCCGTCCACCCGGTGCACCGGACGGTGCTCTCCTGGTACGCCGACAACGCCCGTGACCTGCCGTGGCGCCGGCCGGGCACCTCCCCGTGGGCGGTGCTGGTCAGCGAGATCATGCTCCAGCAGACCCCTGTCGTCCGCGTCGAGCCGGCGTGGCGGGAGTGGCTCGAACGCTGGCCCACCCCCGGCGACCTGGCCGGGGCCCGGCCGGCCGACGTGCTCCGGGCGTGGGACCGCCTGGGCTACCCCCGCCGGGCGCTGCGCCTGCAGGACTGCGCGCGGGCGATCGTCGCCCAGCACGGCGGCGTGGTGCCGGGCACGGAGGAGGAGCTGCTCGCCCTGCCGGGCATCGGGCCCTACACCGCCGCCGCGGTCGCGGCCTTCGCCCACGGGCGGCGGGCCGTCGTGCTGGACACCAACGTCCGCCGGGTGCTGGGCCGGGCGCTGGAGGGGCGTGCCCTGCCGGCCCCCTCCCTCGGCCGCGCCGAGCGCGAGCGGGCCGCCACCTACCTGCCCGCCGACGACGCCGAGTCCGTCCGCTGGAACGTCGGCGTCATGGAGCTCGGCGCACTGGTCTGCACCGCCCGGTCCCCCCGCTGCCCGGCGTGCCCGCTGCGGGAGCGGTGCGCGTGGCGCGCGGCCGGCAGCCCGGCCGACGAGCACGCGTCCCGCCGGCGCACCCAGGCCTGGCACGGCACCGACCGGCAGGCGCGCGGCCGGATCATGGCGCACCTGCGCGCGCGACCCGACGACGGCTGGTGCCTGGGCGAGGACCTGCTGGCCGCGGCCGCGGACGGCGCGGCCCCCGCGGCGCTGCCGGACCGTGACCAGCCGGCCCGGGCGCTGGCGTCGCTGGTCCAGGACGGCCTCGTCGTCGCCGGCGACGGCGCGCGGGCGGGCGCGTACCGGCTGCCCTGACCGCCGCGGGCGGGGAGGCGGGCGGACGCCCGGCATGCCGCCCCGCGCTACCCTGCCTGCCGTGAGCAGCACCGGTGAGGACCTGGCGGTGGCGCGGGCCGTCCGGGCGCTGCGCACCACGCTGATGGTCTGCGCCGGCGCGTGCCTCGCCCTCGGCGCGATGGGCCTGGCCATCGCCCTGCTGACCGGCACGGGCGGACCCGTGCTTCCGGGGCTGACGATGCTGGCGGCGGGACAGTCGGTGGCCCTCGCGGCGGCCGCGGTGGCCGGCCTCGGCCTGCGCCGGGTCCTGCGCGGCGCCGAGCCCCACGCGGTCACGACAGCGGTGCGCGCCCGGCTCGGGACGTGCGAGCGGGTGCTGGCCGCGGCGCTCGTCCTGGGCGGCGCGGGGTGGGTGGCGCTGCGGCCGGGTGCGGTGGTCGCCGTCGTCGCGTGCGCTCTGGTCAGCGCGCAGCTCGCCGTCGTGCTGCACCTGCTGCGCCGCTGACCGGCCGGGCCCGCGTCCGCCGGCCTACAGCTCCAGGAGCATCCGCGTGTTCCCGAGGGTGTTCGGCTTCGCCCGGGCGAGGTCGAGGAACTCCGCCACGCCGTCGTCGTGCGAGCGCAGCATCTCCTGGTAGACGTCGGTGCCCACGGGCGTCCCCTCGATCACGCGGAAGCCGTGCCGGGTGAAGAAGTCGACCTCGAAGGTCAGGCAGAACAGGCGTCGGAGCCCCAGGTCGCGGGCGCGGGCGACGAGCGCCTCCAGCAGCCGGTGGCCCGCGCCGGTGCCCCGCACCGCCGGGTCGACGGCGAGGGTGCGTACCTCGGCGATGTCGTCCCACAGCACGTGCAGCGCGCCGCACCCCACCACCCGGGTGGGCCCCTCGCCGGTGCGCAGCTCCGCCAGAACGAACTCCTGCACGGCCTCGAAGTAGTCGATCAGCTCCTTGGCCACGAGGATCCGGGCGTCGGCGTACGGCCTGACCAGGTCGAAGATCGCACGCACGTCGGCCGGGCGGGCCTGGCGCACGACGACGGTGCCTGTGTTTGCGATGCTCACGACCCCGATCCTGGCACGCGGCGGACCGGCTCCCGGACCGGTCCAGCACCGCCCATGCGGTCGCGCTCGTCGACCACGAGGTCGGTGACGGGGCCATCCGACGGTCGTCCACCGTTGCGCGGGCGTGCGGCCGCGGCCAGCATTGGTGCTGCTGCTCCGCGACAGCGGGCCACGCACGGCCGAGGAGGAAGCACATGAGCAGGTCCGCCCTGACAAGGGAGTCGAGGGAGGCCGCGCTGGCGGCGATGAGTGACGAGGAGGGCGTGGACGTCCTGGTGGTCGGGGGCGGCGTCACGGGCGCGGGCATCGCGCTGGACGCCGCGACGCGCGGGCTGCGCACAGCGATCGTCGAGGCCCAGGACTGGGCGGGCGGCACGTCCCAGTGGTCGAGCAAGCTGGTGCACGGCGGGCTGCGGTACCTCTACCAGCTCGACTTCAAGCTCGTCGCCGAGGCGCTGAAGGAACGCGGCATCCTGCTGTCGACCACCGCCCCGCACCTCGTCAAGGCTCAGCCGTTCCTGTGGCCGCTGAAGCGGCGGGTGATCGAGCGGGCGTACTCGGCGGTGGGCGTGGGCATGTACGACGCCCTCGCCCAGCTGGGCTCGCGCGGCCACGCCGGCGTCCCCGTCCAGCGGCACTACACCAAGCGGGGCGCCGAGAACCTCTTCCCCGACCTGCGGGACGACTACCTCATCGGCGCGATCAGGTTCTACGACGCCCGGGTCGACGACGCCCGCCTGGTGATCGACCTCGTGCGCACCGCCGCCGGCTACGGCGCCCTGGCGGCCTCCCGCACCCAGGTGACGGCGCTGAGCAAGAACGCCGTGGGCCGGGTGACCGGCGCCGAGATCACCGACCTGGAAACCGGCGCCACGCGCCACGTCACCGCCCGGCACGTCGTCAACGCCACGGGCGTGTGGACCGAGGAGACGGAGGCGCTCGGCGGCGGCGAGGGCGGCCTGAAGGTGCTCGCCTCCAAGGGCGTGCACATCGTGGTGCCGAAGGACCGGATCAGGGGCCAGACGGGACTGTTCCTGCGGACCGAGAAGTCGGTGCTGTTCATCATCCCGTGGGAGCGGTACTGGGTCATCGGGACCACCGACACCGCCTGGCACGAGGCCCGCCAGCACCCCGTGGCCACGTCCGCGGACATCGACTACATCCTCGAGCACGCCAACGCGGTGCTGGCCGGCAACCTCACCCGCCAGGACATCATCGGCACCTACGCCGGCCTGCGGCCGCTGCTGCAGCCGGGCACGAAGGACGCCGACGAGTCGAAGTCCACCAAGGTCTCGCGCGAGCACACCGTCACGGAGGCCGCACCCGGGCTGACCGTCATCGCCGGGGGGAAGCTCACCACCTACCGCGTCATGGCCAAGGACGCGGTGGACTTCGTGCTCGGGCCCGCGCGGGCCCGCGCCCTGCCCTCCGTCACCGCCACGACGCCGCTGGTCGGCGCCGAGGGCCTGCAGGCTGTCACTCGTCAGCGTGGGGCGATCGCCCGCCGCCTGGGGTGGACCGCCGAGCGGGTCGAGCACCTGCTGGGCCGGTACGGCTCGGAGATCGCCGTGCTGCTGGACATGATCGACGCCGACCCGGCGCTGGGCCGCCCGCTCGAGCAGGCACCGGCATACCTGGGCGCCGAGGTGGCCTTCGCCGTCACCCACGAGGGCGCCCTGCACCTGGAGGACATCCTCACCCACCGCGTCCGGCTGGACTTCGAGAGCCCCGACCGCGGCGTCGCCGCGCTGGACGAGATCGCCGCCGTGGCCGCCCCGCTTCTGGGCTGGGACGACGCCACGGCCGCCCGGGAGAAGGAGAACTACCGCGCGGTCGCCGAGGCCGTGCTCGCCGCCCAGCGCGAGGGCACGGACGCCGCCGCCGCGCAGGTACGGCTGCGGGCGGAGGACCTGGTGCCGCTCGTGGCGCTCGGCGCTGGGAGCCGGACCTGACCGGGGAACGCGGCCGATACACCTGTCGAAAACGCCCCGGGGCGAGCATCATGCTCTTGACTGGGTGCTCCCCTTCCGACCCAGCGCCGCCCGGCGCGCGACCTGGCACAACGACGTGACCAGAAAGTGAGTGGACAGTGGAACTCTCCATGCTGGACATCTTCTTCTCCGAGGTGATGGGCACCGCCATGCTGACCCTGCTGGGGTGCGGCGTCGTGGCCAACGTGGTCCTGCCGCGCAACAAGGGCTTCAACAGCGGCTGGATCGTCATCACGTTCGGGTGGGGTCTCGCCGTCTTCGCGGGCGTCTTCGTGGCGTACCGGTCCGGCGCCCACATCAACCCCGCGGTCACCCTGGGCCTGTGGGCCAACGGGGCGGACCTGCGCGGCGGGACCGAGGAGATCGCCGCCGTCGCCGCCGAGCTCGGCACCGTGCTCGTCTACATCGCGGGCGAGCTCGTCGGCGCCTTCCTCGGCGCGGTCCTCGCCTGGGCCGCCTACCGCCAGCACTTCCAGGAGGAGGCCGACCCGGGCACCAAGCTCGCGGTGTTCTCCACCGGGCCGGCGATCCGCAGCTACGGCTGGAACTTCGTCACCGAGGTCATCGGCACCTTCGTCCTGGTGTTCGTCATCCTTATGTTCGGGAACACCCCCAGCGAGCTGGGTCCCCTCGCCGTCGCCCTCCTGGTCGTCGGCATCGGCCTGAGCCTCGGCGGGCCCACCGGCTACGCCATCAACCCGGCCCGCGACCTGGGCCCACGCATCGCGCACGCGATCCTGCCCATCCGCGGCAAGGGCTCCAGCGACTGGGGCTACTCCTGGGTCCCGATCCTCGGCCCGATCGTCGGTGGCGTGCTCGCCGGCCTCTCCGCCGCGGCCGTCCTCTGACGGCCGCGCCGGGACCGGCCCGCCGGCACCGTCCCGCCCCATCGCCAGAAACCACCGCCGGCGCCGCGGGCGCCGCCGTCACAACGACGTGAAAGGAACACCATGGCTGACGAGCAGAAGTACGTCCTCGCGATCGACCAGGGCACCACGAGCTCGCGCGCGATCGTCTTCGACCACTCCGGGCAGATCGTCGAGACCGGGCAGAAGGAGCACGAGCAGATCTTCCCGCGGGCCGGCTGGGTCGAGCACGACCCGACGGAGATCTGGCGGAACGTGCGCGAGGTGGCGGCGACGGCCCTGAGCCGCGCGAACCTCACCCACCGCAACATCGCCGCCGTCGGCATCACCAACCAGCGCGAGACCACGGTCGTGTGGGACCGGACCACCGGCGAGCCGGTCTACAACGCCATCGTCTGGCAGGACACCCGCACCGACAAGATCGTCGACGAGCTCGGCGGCCGTAAGGGCCAGGACAGGTACAAGAAGAAGGTCGGCCTGCCGCTGGCGACCTACTTCTCGGGCCCGAAGGTCAAGTGGATCCTCGACAACGTCGACGGCGCGCGCGAGAAGGCGGAGCGCGGCGACCTGCTGTTCGGCAACACCGACGCCTGGGTGCTGTGGAACATGACCGGCGGCGTCGACGGCGGCGTCCACGCCACCGACGTCACCAACGCCTCGCGGACCATGCTCATGGACCTGGAGACTCTCAGCTGGGACGAGGACATCGCCGGGGACATGGGCATCCCGATGTCCATGCTGCCCCAGATCCGCTCCTCCTCCGAGGTCTACGGCAACGGCCGGGAGGGCGGCTTCGTGCCGGGCGTGCCGATCGCCGGCATCCTGGGCGACCAGCAGGCGGCGACGTTCGGCCAGGCGTGCTTCGAGGTCGGCATGGCCAAGAACACCTACGGCACCGGCAACTTCATGCTGCTGAACACCGGCACGGAGCCGGTGCCCTCCAAGGCCGGTCTGCTGACCACGGTCGCCTACAAGATCGGCGACAACGACGCGGTGTACGCCCTGGAGGGGTCCATCGCCATCACGGGCGCCCTGGTGCAGTGGCTGCGGGACAGCCTCGGGCTGATCTCCTCCGCCCCGGAGGTCGAGGAGCTGGCCAGGACGGTGGAGGACAACGGCGGCGCGTACTTCGTCCCGGCGTTCTCCGGGCTGTTCGCCCCGTACTGGAAGTCCGACGCCCGCGGCGCGCTGGTGGGCCTGACCCGCTACGTCAACAAGGGCCACATCGCCCGCGCCGCCCTGGAGGCCACGGCGTACCAGACCCGGGAGGTCAAGGACGCCATGCAGTCCGACTCCGGCGTCGAGCTCACGGAGCTGAAGGTCGACGGCGGCATGATCGCCAACGAGACCCTCATGCAGTTCCAGGCCGACATCCTCGGCGTCGACGTCGTCCGGCCGCAGGTCGCCGAGACCACCGCCCTGGGCGCGGCCTACGCGGCCGGCATCGCCGTCGGGTTCTGGGCCGGCGAGCAGGACGTCATCGACAACTGGGCGGAGGACAAGCGCTGGACGCCGAAGATGGACGAGGCGGAGCGCGAGCGCACCTACCGGCTGTGGAAGAAGGCCGTCACCCGCACCTTCGACTGGGTCGACGAGGACGTGCGGTAGCGGTGGTCCGGCCGGCGGAACGCTCCGCCGGCCGGCTCGGCGCCCGGGTCGCCGGCCGGCTCGCCGACCACCCGACCCGGCCCTCAGGAAGGAGCCGGCCGCTCATGGTTCCCACACCGGGCGGGCGGATGACCGATCCCGTCTCCAGCCTGATGAGCTCGCCCGTGGCCTCCGTGGACGCCGACGCGACGCTGCGTGAGGTGGCCGAGACGCTGGCCGCGAACGAGATCGGCGCGGTCACCGTGCTGGTCGAGGACGGCATCGCGGGCATCGTCAGCGAGCGGGACCTCGTCGCGCACCTGGCCGACGGCGCGAACCCGGACCACCTCCTCGCCGAGGACGTGCTCACCCCCGACTTCGTCTCGGCCGCCCCGGACGAGACGGTCCTCGCGGTCGCACGGCGGATGATGGCCGCACGCGTGCGCCACGTCCCGGTCGTGGAGGGCGGCGAGCCGGTGGGCATGGTCTCGCTGCGGGACTTGATGGAGGTGCTGCTCGGCGAGCTGGAGCGCTGAGGTCGGCGTCGCGGCGCCATGTCGGCGAGACTGACCCCATGACTATGACTCCCGAGCAGATCACGGACCCCCTGTGCTACCACGGCGAGGGCCCGGTGTGGTCCGAGACCTGGGGCGGGCTGCGCTGGGTCGACATGCTCGCCGGAGACCTGCTGACGCTGCGCGCCGACGGCTCGGTCGACCGGCTGCACGTGGGCACGGTGGCCGCCTTCGTGCGGCCGCGCGCCGCGGGCGGCTACGTCGTCGGCCTGGAGCGGGGCCTGGGCCTGGCGGACGGCCCCGACGACGCGCCCCGCGCCCTGCCCGAGATGTGGGCCGACACCGGCGTGCGGATGAACGAGGGCGGGTGCGACCCGGCCGGCAACCTGTACGCGGGGTCCATGCCGTACGAGAAGACGCCCGGCGCGGCCAAGCTGTACCGCATCACCCCGGCGGGCCAGGTGAGCGTCGTCCTGCCGGCCGTGACGACCTCCAACGGCATCGACTTCGCCCCCGACGGCTCGCGGGCCTACTACAACGACACCCAGACGGGCGGCACCGACGTCTTCGACGTCGTCGACGGGGAGCTCACGAACCGGCGCCCCTTCCACTCCGGCGACGGCGGCCGCCCGGACGGGCTGTGCGTCGACTCCGCGGGCAACGTGTGGGTGGCGCTCAACCGCGTCGGCAAGGTGCGCTGCTACTCCGCGGGCGCCGAGATCCTCACCGAGGTGGACCTGCCGGTGCGGCTGACCACCGCGTGCACGCTCGGCGGGGCGGACGGGCGTGACCTGTACGTCACCACCTCGCGGGAGAAGCTCGAGGACCCGGAGCCGGAGGCGGGGGCCGTCTTCCGGCTGCGCGTCGACGTGCCCGGCAAGCCCGTGCTCCCCTACGGCGGCTGAGCACCGCGGAAGGAACGCGCCGGGGCGCGGCGCGGACCCGCCCACCGCCCGGCCTATCCTTGTCTGGGCCCGGGCGGGCCGTGCCGCACGCAGCCGCCGCACCGGCGCTCCAGGACGACCTGAGGGAGGACCCGAGCATGACGCAGGTTCTTGGCGGCGCGGGCCGGGCGGACGACGCCGGCCAGGACCTGTTCGAGCTCGGCGCCCAGGAGGGCCTGTTCGAGCTCCCGCCCGGATCGCGCCGGCCCACGGCCCGCGTCGTCCTCCTCACCGGGCCCTCCGGGTCGGGCAAGACCTCCCTGACCCGCCGCCTGGGGCTGCCCGTGGTGTCGCTGGACGACTTCTACCTCGACGGCGACCACCCGGACCTGCCGCACCGCTACGGGATCGTGGACTGGGACAGCCCCGCGAGCTGGGACCGCGCCGCGGCGGTCGCCACCCTGGTGGAGCTGGCGAGCACGGGCCACGCGGAGCTCCCGGTGTACGACATCCCGACGAACCGGCGCACCGGCACGACGCAGCTGACGCTGGACGGCTTCCCCCTCTTCATCGCCGAGGGCATCTTCGCCGCCGAGATCGTCGAGGCGTGCCGGGAGGAGGACATCCTCGCCGACGCGCTGTGCATCTGGCGCCCGCGGGCCCAGACCTTCTGGTTCCGGCTGATGCGGGACCTCGGCGAGGCGCGCAAGCCGCCGCTGACCCTGGTGCGCCGGGGGCTCGCGCACTACCGCAACGAGCCGGGGATGATCGCCGACCTCACGGCCAAGGGCGCCCGGCCGGTCCGGGTCGAGGAGGCGGAGCGGCAGATCGTGCGGCTGCTCGCGGGCCGTTGACGCCGGCGCCCGGTGCAGTGGCGCTCTCTCCTGAGGGTCACGACTTGGCAACGACCGTCCCAGGGACGGCCGGCAGCCCCTAGGTTGCGGCCATGAGAGCCCTGCGCGCGGTCCTCACCCTGCTCGTCGCCGTGCTGGTGCTGGCCGCCTGCACCGACCCGCCCGGCGCGTCCGGTACCGCGGAGAGCGGGGCCGGCGGTGGCCAGGTCGCCGACGGCGGGGCGGTCGGTGCGGAGGCCGCCGACGACGCCGGCGGCGGCGCCGAGGACGGCCGCGACGTCGTCACCACGCTCGCCGGCGGGCTGCTGGTCGGCCTCGGCGTGCTGCTGCCCTGGCTCGTCCTGGTCGCGCTGCTGGCTGCCGTCGCCTGGCCGCTGTGGCGCCGGCGGCGGCGTCGGGCCGCAGCCGAGGCCGGGACGGCCTGAGCCGTCAGGCCGGGGAGGCCCGCGGCACTGCCCGAGGCGTCGCCGGGCGCAGCGGCGGGCGCCCGGTCAGCGGCGCTTGACCAGCGGGAAGGTGATCGTCTCGCGGATGCCGTGGCCGGTCAGGGCCATCAGGAGGCGGTCGATGCCCATGCCCATGCCGCCGGCGGGCGGCATGCCCTGCTCCATGGCCTCGAGGAACTCCTCGTCGAGGACCATGGCCTCGGGGTCGCCGGCCGCCGCGGCCAGGGCCTGCGCCTCGAAGCGCTCGCGCTGGACGACGGGGTCGACGAGCTCGGAGTACGCCGTCGCCAGCTCGAAGCCGCGGACGTACAGGTCCCACTTCTCCACCACGCCGGACCTGGAGCGGTGCGCGCGGGTGAGCGGGGAGGTGTCCACCGGGAAGTCGCGCACGAACGTGGGGGCGTGGAGCCTGTGGGCGACCAGGTGCTCCCAGACCTCCTCGACGATCTTGCCGTGGGTGTAGTGCGGCGCGAGCTCGACCTCGAGCCGCTCGGCGTGCACGCGGAGCCGCTCCTCCGGGGTCTCGGGGCTGATCTCCTCCCCGAGCGCCTCGGACAGGGAGTCGAACAGGCTGATCTGCGCCCACTCGCCGCCGAGGTCGTACTGCGATCCGTCGTCGAGGGTGACCGTGGTGGCGCCGAAGGCGTCGACGGCCGCGCGCTGGATGATGTCGCGGGTCAGCTCCGCCATGGTGTCGTAGGAGCCGTAGGCCTCGTAGGCCTCCAGCATGGAGAACTCCGGGGAGTGCGTGGAGTCCGCGCCCTCGTTGCGGAAGTTCCGGTTGATCTCGAAGACCTTCTCCACGCCGCCGACCACCGCGCGCTTGAGGTAGAGCTCGGGCGCGATGCGCATGTACAGGTCGACGTCGTAGGCGTTCATGTGCGTCACGAACGGCCGCGCCGCCGCGCCGCCGGGCTGGATCTGCAGCATCGGCGTCTCGATCTCGAGGAACCCGCGGCCGTCCAGGGACCGGCGCAGCGACCTCACCACCGCCGAGCGGGTGCGCAGCATCTGGCGCGCCGCCGGCCGCATGATGAGGTCGAGGTGACGACGGCGGACCCGGCCCTCCTCGGAGAGGGCCACCTGCTCGCCGGCCTCGTTCTCGTACGTCTTGGGCAGCGGCCGCAATGCCTTGGCGGCGAGCTGCCACGAGTCCGCGAAGACGCTGAGCTCGCCGCGACGCGACTTGCCCACGTGCCCGTGGACGAAGAGGTGGTCGCCGAGGTCGACGTCGGTCTTGAACGCCGAAAGGGGCTCCTCGCCGACCGCCGCGCGCGACAGCATCGCCTGCAGGCGGTTGCCCTCGCCGTCCTGGAGGGTGACGAAGCAGAGCTTGCCGGTGTTGCGCAGGTACATCACCCGCCCGGCCACGCCGACCTCGTCGCTGGTCTCCTCGCCGGCCTCGAGCCGGTCGAAGGCGGCGCGCACCTCGGCGATGGTGGTGGTGATCGGCAGGGTGACCGGATAGGGGTCGACGCCCGAGTCGAGCAGCCGCTGGCGCTTCTCCGCGCGCACCCGCACCTGCTCGGGGAGGTGGTCGGCCTCCTCCTGCGCTCCGGTCAAGGGGCGGCCTGGCTGCTCGGTGGTCTGCTCGGTCACCGGACAAGGGTAGCCGCCACGCGCGCGGCGGCCCTCGCGGCCCCGCGTGAGGTTCGACGTCACAAGACGCGTGCCCGTCGTGCGACCGTGCCATCTGTGGCGCCGGTGTTCTAGGTCGGCGCCGGACGCCCGTCGACCCTGGGCCGCCCGCCACGGGTGCCGGGGTCTCCCGGGCCGACGTGGTTCGACGTCACAGCGGCGCGCCGGGCCGCCCGGGCTCAGATCGCGAACTCGGGGGTGCCCGGCGCGGGCGGTTGCGTGCGGCGGTAGTCGGCCACCGGGATGCCCGACGGCCTGACGTGGTTGGCCTCCGCGGCGTCGTGGTCGGGGACCTGCCCGGGCTCGTCGCCGACGTCGACGATGCGGTTGTGCTCGTCCACGAACACCACGCGCGGCGTGTACGTCCGGGCGTCGGCGTCGCTCAGCTGGCCGTAGGCGATGATGATGACGAGGTCGCCGGCGTGCACCAGGTGCGCGGCGGCGCCGTTGATGCACAGGGTGCCGCTGCCGCGCTCGCCCGGGATGACGTACGTGGTCAGCCGCGCGCCGTTGGTGACGTCGACGACGTCGACCTGCTGCCCGGGCAGGAGGTCGGCGGCGTCGAGCAGGTCGGCGTCGACGGTGATGGACCCGACGTAGTGCAGGTCGGCCTCGGTGATCGTCGCCCGGTGGATCTTGCCGATCATCATCGGGCGCACCAAGGAACTCGGCGTGGTGCTCATGGGTGCCTCGCTCCCAGCTGGACGGTCGTGTTGTCGATGAGCCGGGTCGCGCCCACGCGTGCGGCGACGGCCAGCAGGCCGGGCCCGGTGGCGTCGCCGGGGAGCGCGACGAACGTGTCCGGGTCGACCAGAGCAAGATAGTCGAGCGCGACGCCCTCGGCGGTGTCGAGTACGTCACGTGCCGCGGCGACGGCGGCCGCGGCGCCCTCCTCCGCCGCCCGTCGCCCCGCCTCGAGCGCCCGGGAGAGCGCGAGCGCCCGGGTGCGCTCGGTGGGCGAGAGGTAGGCGTTGCGGCTCGACATGGCCAGGCCGTCGGGCTCGCGGCGGATGGGCACGCCCACGATCTCCACGCCCATGTCCAGGTCCCGGACCATGGTCCGCACGAGGGCGAGCTGCTGGGCGTCCTTCTGGCCGAAGACCGCGACGTCCGGGCGCACCAGGTTCAGCACCTTGCACACGATCTGCAGCACCCCGGCGAAGTGGGTGGGCCGGGTGCGGCCCTCCAGCACCGTGGCGACCGGGCCGGGGTCGACGCGGACGAGCGGCTCCGCCGGGTAGGCCTCGGCGTCGTCCGGGGCGAACACGACGTCGACGCCCTCGCGGGCGAGCAGCGCGACGTCCGCCTCCAGGTCCCGCGGGTAGGCCTCGAAGTCCTCGCCGGGGCCGAACTGCAAGGGGTTGACGTAGACGGACACCACGACGTGGTCCGCGCGGTCCTGCGCCTCGCGCACCAGGGTCAGGTGCCCGTCGTGCAGCGCGCCCATCGTCATCACCAGGGCCCGGGTGCCGGTCTGGGACCGCAGCGCGGAGGCGAGCTCGGCCCGGGTGCGGGCGACGACCGGCTCGAGCGGGCCGCGACCGGGCGCGCCGCCGTGCGCGGGAGCGTGCCCGCCCGTGCGGTGCGCCGCCTCCGGGGTGCCGCCCGTCGGCTCCGGCCCCCGCCCGGCCGCGGCGCCCTGGCCGGGCGCGCCGGCCGGCGCCGCGAGGGCGTCGAGGAGCTCGGCCGCGGCGGCCTCGCGGATGCGGCCGTTCGCCAGGGCGCGGCGCGTGGTGGCGCGGCCGAGGTCGCGGTAGCTCTCCAGCACGTCGTCCAGGCCGGCGCTGGCCAGCGCGCTCAGTGCGGCGACGTGCGCCCGGACGGTGCCGACGTCCCCGCGCACGACCGGGCCGGTCAGGCCCAGCTCGCCGCCCCGCAGCGCGCCGTCGAGCGCGGCGGTCAGCAGTGGCGCGAGCAGGGCGCCGGGGTCCTCGATGCCGGCCACCGCGAGCGCGCGCTCGGCCTGCGCGACGAGCGTGACAAGGTGGTTGCCGCCATGGGCGAGCGCGGCGTGGTACAGCGGCCGCTGCTCCTCGGGCAGCACGAACGGCTCGCCGCCGATCTCCACCACGAGCGCCTGCGCGATGGGCAGCACCGGGGCGGCGGCGGTGACCGCGAACGGGCAACCGGTCAGCCGGGAGATGTCCAGGCTCGTGCCGGTGAAGGTCATCGCCGGGTGGATGGCCAGCGGGATGGCGCCCGCGGCGCGGGCGGGGGCCAGGACCTCGGTGCCGTGCCGCCCGGAGGTGTGGACCACGAGCTGCCCCGGCTGCCAGCGGCCGAGGTCGGCGAGCCCGCTCACGAGGCCCGGCAGCACGTCGTCGGGCACGGTGAGCAGGACCAGCTCCGCCCGCTCGACCACGGCGTCGGGCTCCAGCACCGGCACGCCGGGCAGCAGTGCCTCGACCCGGTCACGGCTCTCCTCCGAGACCGCCGTGGCGCCGACGACGGAGTGCCCCACGCCGCGCAGGGCCGCCGCGAGGACGGCGCCCACGCGCCCCGCCCCGACGACCCCCACGCCCAGCCTGCCGGGACGGGAGGGGGCGGGCGGGTCGGTCGGTGCGGTGCTCACGCCCCCATCATTACAGGGGCGGCGGTCGCGGATCATCTGTGGGCCGGGCCGGCGCCGGCCCGTGGGCGCGCCGTCGCCGGCCGCCGGGGGCGCACGACCGCTCGGACGGCGGCCGCGTCAGACCGCCGCCGGACGGCGCGGCGGCGTGGCCGCGTCAGGCGGTGGTCGCCGGCCCGCCACCGGGGACGCCCACGCGGCGGCGCCAGTCCTCGGGCGCCTCCAGGGAGCGGGCGCTGCGGGCGCGCTCCGCCTGCCGCATCAGCAAGGTGCCGGCGAGGTCGGCGTCGAGGTGCGCGAGGACCGGCGTCACCGGTCCCGGCACGGAGTGGGCGAACAGGTCGGCCAGGCCGAGCCGGCGCTCCAGCGGCCCCTGCTTCAGCGCCAGGGACTGCGTGCGGCCGTGCGGCACCACCACCAGGCTGCGGGAGAGCCGGCCGGTGCGCATGAGCAGGGCGGTGCCCGTGATCCGCACCGCGTTGCGGCGCCAGGTGACCGGGTCGAGCCACCGCGCCCGGCGCGGGCTGGGGAGGAACCCGGCGTCGCCGCCGGAGCCCTCCAGCGCGGCGTCCAGCAGCGCCTCGGCGTCCTCGGCGCCCAGGTCGGGCAGCACGAGCCACAGGGCGGTGAGCGCCTCGCCGCGGCCGCCCACCGGCAGCAGGACCGTCTCCACGGGGGCCTGCCGGCCCGGCGTCTCGGCCCCGTACCCGGCAACGTTGACCTGGACGCGCCACCAGCCGTTGCGGCGCCACAGCAGGCTCTGGGTCAGCGAGACCGCCTGGACCCGCCCCGGCGGCAGCGTCTGGGCGCGCGTCTCGAGCAGCCCGTGGCGCAGACGGATGCCGTCGGGCGAGATCGCCAGCCGGAAGCCGAACTCGCCGGCGAAGCGGCCCCAGAGGTACCCGCCCCACCCGATGAAGGCCGGGAGCGCGCCGGCGAAGGGCCCGATGCTCCGGGTCACGACCGCGGCCGCGACGAGCCCGGCCAGCACCAGCAGGAAGGAGATCATCGAGCCCGACAGCAGCAGCGAGACGACCAGCCGCCCGGCCGGGACCTGGCCCATCTCCACCTCGGGGGCCGCGGCCGGACCCGCGTCGGGCCCCGCGGCCTCGGGGACGGTCTCGTACCGCGCCCTGGCCATGATCTCGTTGCGCAGCTCCTGCGCCTCGGGCTCGCGCAGGTAGCCGATGACGACGTTGGACTCCCCGCCGCCCGCCGTCTCCACGCGGACCTGGGCCAGCCCGAACAGCCGGCCGAGCAGCGGCTGCACGACGTCCACCGCCTGCACGCGGCTGAGCCGCGCGTGCCGCTCCTGCCGGAACAGGATGCCCGTGTGGAGGTCCACGGACTCGCGGCCGACGGCGAAGCGCATCCGCCGCCACGCCAGCATGGAGTACACGGCGGCGACGAGGGCCACGAGCACCACCGCGCCGACGACGGCGAGCACGGCCCGGGCGCGGTACTCGGCCACGGTCTCCCACAGGTCACCCGGCACGTTCGTGACCTGGTCGCTGACCTGCCACGCCAGGAAGGCGAGGACGGCCACGACGGCCTTCCAGGCGTTCAGCACAGGCGTGACCTTGTGGACCCGGCGCCACCCGGGGCCGGCGACGGCCTCGGCGGGCGGGAGGACGGGCGGGGAGACGCTCACAGCCCCGCCAGCCGGGCCTCGCCGCGGGTGGTCAGCCGGTCCCGCAGCCGGGCCGCCTCCGCCGGCGGCAGCCCCTCGATCCTGGCGTCCGTCTGCGCGGAGGCCGTGTGCAGCTGGACCTCGGCCACGCCGCACCACCGGTCCAGCGGGCCCGCCTTGACGTCGACGAACTGCATCCGGCCGTACGGCACCACCGTGAGCGTACGGAACAGGATGCCCGTGCGGATCAGCAGGTCGTCCTCGGCCTCGGCGTAGCCCATCGCCCGCACCTGGCGGGGCACCAGCCACAGCAGCCAGCCGGCGAGCACGGCGACGGCCGCCGGCGCCGCCCACGCCCAAGAGCCCACGACGACGCCGAGCACCACCGCACCCACCGCGGGCACCGCCAGCGTGAGCGCCAGGACGACGAGGCGCGCCCTGATCAGCCCGGCCGACACGGGCGTGAAGACGATGCCCTCGGGGTCGAACGGCCCGCCGGGGGGCACGGGGGTGCCTGCCGGGCTCGTGCTCATCGGTGCGCTCCTCTCGCCGGCCGCCGGCGCGCGCCGGTGCTCAGGGCATCCTGGCAGATCCCCGCCCCGTCCCGGCACTCCCCGCCGGGGCCGTCGCGACCCGGCGCGGGCCGTCGCGCCGCCCGGGAAGCCGTCGCGCGGCCCGGGAAGCCGTCGCGCGGCCCGGACGGCGGTGGCGCGGCTCAGGCGGCCGTCGCGGTCCCGCGGCCGGGCCGGTCGGGGTCGTCGTCGGACGGCGGCACCTCGCACCACCGCTCCACGACGAGCGCGACCACCACCAGCGCCACGCAGGCCAGCAGCGCGAGCCCGGCGCTCCAGGCCTGCTCGCGGGGCAGCGGCGCGGAGAGGTTGTCCAGCGTCAGCAGGAGCTGGACCGCGAAGTAGCCGACCAGCGCCGCGCCGACGAGGGCGCACGCCTTGGCCAGGACCACCACGCGCGAGGCACCGATCGGCGTGATCGACGTCGGTTCCTGCCGGACCAGCCGGCGGACGCTGCGTCCCAGCGCCAGCAGCACCGCGGCGAGCAGGGCCGGGCCCAGCGCGCTCAGCGGCGGCACGGGCACGGGCAGCAAGCCCTGCCCGTCCATCCAGGACAGCGCCAGGAACGCCACCAGTCCGGCCAAGAGGGCCAGGGCGACGAGCGAGGCCCACGAGGTCCGGCGCATCACGTCGCCGACTCCAGCCCCGCGACCTCGCCGCTCAGCCAGTCCTCGGCGACCCACCGGACGCCGGCGCGGTCGGCGGCCCGGGCCGCCAGCTCGGCCACCGGCCCGCCGTGCGGACCGGGCAGGACGGCGCCGGGCGCGAGCCGCGCCCAGGGCAGCAGGACGAAGGCGCGCTCGTGCGCGCGCGGGTGCGGCAGCACCAGCTCGGGTGCGGCGGCGACGACGTCGCCCACGGTGATGAGGTCGACGTCGAGGGTCCGGGCGCCCCACCGCTCCCGCCGCTCGCGCCCGTGGGCGTCCTCCACCCGGCGGGCGGCGGCGAGGAGCTCCAGCGGTGCCAGCGTCGTGGCGCCCAGGACGACGGCGTTGAGGTAGTCCGGCTGCCCGTCCTGACCCGGCGCCAGCACGGGGGCGGTCAGCGCCAGCGGCGAGACCCGGTCCACCCGCAGGCCCTCGACGGCGGCGAGGTCGGCGACCGCCTGGCGCAGCGTGGCGAGCCGGTCGCCGACGTTGGCCCCCAGCGCCAGGACGAAGGGCAGCTCGCGGGCGGGGCGCCGCCCGAGCACGCCGGGGGTGGCGCGCCGGCGGATGCGCAGTTCGACGTCGTCGAACGGGACCGTGAGCGGCGCCTCCGGCTTGTGCACGGTGACGTCCACGGCGACGACGCCGGGGCGGGCGAGCACCACCCCGGCGATCCGCTCGGCGAGGGTCTCCAGCAGGTCCACCGGCTCGCCTGCGAGGACGGCGACGACGTCCTGGGCGACGTCGGCGTAGCTGACGGTCGCGGCGAGGTCGTCGGACCGGGCGGCGGCGCGCGTGTCCAGGTGCAGCACGACGTCGGCGCCGAAGGGCTGCCCCTGCGCCCGCTCGTGGGGGTGGACGCCGTGGTGGCCCACGGCGCGCAGGCCGGAGAGCCGGATCTGGTCGAGCTCGTGCCCGTCCGGGCCCGTCACCGGTGCCGTCATCGGCGGGACCGCCACGCGGCGGCGACCCGCACGGCGTCGGCGGAGGCGGCCACCTCGTGCACCCGCACGCACCAGGCGCCCGCCTGGGCCGCCAGGGCCGTGACGGCGGTGGTGGCGTGGTCGCGGGCGAGCGGCTCGTCGGCCACGGCGGGGGCCACGACCCCGGAGAGGAACCGCTTGCGGGAGGCGCCCACCAGCAGCGGGTACCCGAGCGCCGCGAGGTCGCCGAGGTGGGCGAGCAGCTCCCAGTTGTGCCCGGCGTCCTTGGCGAAGCCCAGCCCGGGGTCGAGCACGATCTGCTCGTCCCGCACGCCGGCCGCGTGGGCCGCGGAGACGCGGTCCTCCAGCTCGGCGCACACCTCGGCGACGACGTCGTCGTAGACGGCGAGGGAGTTCATGGTCTCCGGCGTGCCGCGCCAGTGCTGGATGACGTAGACGACGCCCGCGCGCGCCACCGTCGCCGCCATGGCGGGGTCCGCCAGGCCGCCGGAGACGTCGTTGACGATGGCCGCGCCCGCCTCGACGACCGCCGCGGCGGTGGAGGCGTTGACGGTGTCGACGCTCACGACGACCCCCTCGCGGGCGAGGGCCTCGACCACCGGCAGCACCCGCGCGAGCTCCTCGGCCGGCGTCACGGCCTGCGCGCCGGGCCGGGTCGACTCCCCGCCGACGTCGACGATGTCCGCGCCCTGCGCCACCAGGTGCCGCCCGTGGGCGATGGCGACCTCGGTGTCGAACCACTGCCCGCCGTCGGAGAAGGAGTCGGGCGTGACGTTGACGATGCCCATGACCAGCGTGCGCCCGGTCTCGTGCAGCGCCCGGGGCAGCGGGGCGGGCACGTCCGTCGTCCTGGCAGCGTTCACCCGGCCCAGGTTAGTCCCCGCGCGGCGGGCGGCGGGGCGTCTGCCGGACGCGCAGCCTCGGGCGCGCCGCGGCGCCGCGCGGCGCCGGATCCCGGGGAGGCCCACGGCCGGCGGCGGGACGGGCTCAGGGGTGGCCGCGCAGGAGGCTCATGGCCTCGGCGCGGGTGGCGGTGTTGCGCATCTGCCCGCGGACGGCGGAGGTGATGGTCCGCGATCCCGGCTTGCGCACGCCGCGCATGGACATGCACAGGTGCTCCGCCTCGATGACGACGAGCACGCCCCGCGGCTCCAGGCGCTGCACGAGGGCGTCGGCGATCTGGGAGGTCAGCCGTTCCTGCACCTGGGGCCTGCGGGCGTAGCCCTCCACGAGGCGGGCGAGCTTGCTCAGGCCGGTGACGCGGCCGTTCGCGGCGGGGATGTAGCCCACGTGCGCCACGCCGTGGAAGGGCAGCAGGTGGTGCTCGCACATGGAGTACAGCGGGATGTCCCGGACGATGACCATCTCCTCGTGCCCGATGTCGAACACGGCGTCGAGGTGGTCGGCGGGGTCCTCGTCCAGCCCCGCGAACATCTCCGCGAAGGCGCGGGCCATCCGCTCGGGGGTGCCCACCAGGCCCTCACGGTCCGGGTCCTCCCCCACCGCGACGAGCAGGTCGCGGATCGCGCGCCGCACCCCGTCGGCGTCGTAGGGGCGCACCGCCCGCCCGGGCGTGCGCAACGGCCCGGCGTCGGTGGCCACCGCGTCGTCCGGGGAGCCGGGGATGCCGGGCTCCTCGGGCGACAGGCCCCCCGGGGCCGTGACCCGGCCGGCGCCGGCCCGCGCGGCGGGGACGGCGGCGCCGTCCCCCTGCGGTGCGGTCACCTCAGATGCCCTCGGCCGGACCGCCGACCCGGCCGCCGTCGGGGATGGGGCCGACGCCGTCCAGCGGCGTCTCGCCCGCCGCGGCGGACTGGTCCTGCGGGAGCATGTTCTCGTGGCGGGCGCGCTCGGCGGCCGTGAGGACCGGCGGGATGTCGCTGACCTGGCGCTCCTGGGAGGAGAGCCACACGGGGCGGGCGGGGCGCTTGCGGACCGGCGCGAAGATCCCGGCGAGCTCGGCCTCGTTGAGGGTCTCCTTCTCTAGGAGCCTGAGGACCAGGTCGTCGAGCACGTGGCGGTACTGGGTGAGGATCTCCCACGCCTCGTCGTGCGCGGCCTCGATGAGCCGGCGCACCTCCTCGTCGACGATCTGCGCGACGCCCTCGGAGTAGTCCCGCTGGTGGCCCATGTCGCGGCCGAGGAACGGCTCGCCCTGCGTGGTGCCCAGCTTGATGGCGCCCACGCGGTCGCTCATGCCGTACTCGACGACCATCTTGCGGGCGATCGCGGTGGCCTTCTCGATGTCGTTGGACGCGCCCGTGGTGGGGTCGTGGAAGACGATCTCCTCGGCCACCCGCCCGCCCATCGCGTAGGCGAGCTGGTCGAGCAGCTCGTTGCGCGAGGTGGAGTACTTGTCCTCGGTGGGCATGACCATCGTGTAGCCCAGCGCCCGGCCGCGGGGCAGGATCGTCACCTTGGTCACCGGGTCGGTGTAGCGCAGCGCCGCCGCGGCCAGGGCGTGGCCGCCCTCGTGGTAGGCGGTGACCTTCTGCTCCTTCTCGTTCATGACCCGGGTGCGCTTCTGCGGGCCGGCGACGACCCGGTCGATGGCCTCGTCGAGGGCGCGGTCGTCGATGAGCTGCGCGCCCGAGCGGGCGGTGAGCAGCGCCGCCTCGTTGAGCACGTTGGCCAGGTCGGCGCCGGTGAACCCGGGGGTGCGCTTGGCGACCATGTTCAGGTCCACGCCGGGCGCCATGGGCTTGCCCTTGGCGTGCACCTGCAGGATGGCCGCGCGGCCGTGCAGGTCCGGGGCCTCGACCGCGACCTGGCGGTCGAAGCGGCCCGGGCGCAGCAGCGCGGGGTCGAGCACGTCGGGCCGGTTGGTGGCGGCGATGAGGATGACGTTCGTCTTGACGTCGAAGCCGTCCATCTCGACCAGAAGCTGGTTGAGGGTCTGCTCGCGCTCGTCGTGCCCGCCGCCCAGGCCGGCGCCCCGGTGCCGCCCCACGGCGTCGATCTCGTCGACGAAGATGATGGCCGGGGCGTTGGCCTTGGCCTGCTCGAACAGGTCACGGACACGGGAGGCGCCGACGCCGACGAACATCTCGACGAACTCGGAGCCGGAGATGGAGAAGAACGGCACCCCGGCCTCGCCGGCGACGGCACGGGCGAGCAGGGTCTTGCCGGTGCCGGGCGGGCCGTAGAGCAGCACACCCTTGGGGATCTTCGCGCCCACCGCCTGGAACTTGCCGGGCTCGGCGAGGAACTCCTTGATCTCCTGGAGCTCCTCGACGGCCTCGTCCTCGCCGGCGACGTCGGCGAAGGTGACCTGCGGGTTCTCCTTGCTGACCAGCTTGGCCTTGGACTTGCCGAACTTCATCATGCCGCCGGCGCCGCCCTGGGTGCGCGAGAGCAGCCACCAGAAGACGATGAAGATGATCAGGATCGGGAGCACGAACAGCAGCAGCGAGGTCAGCCAGGACTGCTGGGGCACCACGGAGTTGTAGCCCTGCTCGGGGTCGGCGGCCTCGACGGCGTCCACGACGGCGTCGCCCTGGGGCTCCACGTAGTAGAACTCCACGCTGGAGCCCTTGTCGACGGTGCCGCCCTGCCCGTCGGGAGCCTCGAACGGCTCCGAGAGGGTCATCCGGACGCGCTGGGTGCCCTCCGTGATCTCCACCTGCTCGACGGTGTCGCCGGCGAGGAGCTCCATGCCCTGGGAGGTGTCGATGCGCTGGGTGCCGCCCTGCCCCATGAGCGAGTAGCCCATGACGACCAGCACGATCATCAGCACGATCCAGATGAGCGGGCCGCGCACCATATTCTTAGCGTTCATCGAGTGTGGGCTGTTCGCCCGGTCCCTCCTGCTCGCACGGTTTCCCCGACGGTATATGACAAAGCCGTCCGGCGGGTGAGCGGCTCCGGCTTGTTCGCGCAGGGCTTGCACGGTGGTCAACGGCTGTCGCCGAGCCGGTGTTCCGCGATCTGCGCCACAGGGACTGCCGCACCGGCCGGGCCGGGCGCGGGCTCAGCCGCCGTAGACGTGCGGGGCGAGCGTGCCCACGAACGGCAGGTTCCGGTACTTCTCGGCGTAGTCGAGGCCGTACCCGACGACGAACTCGGTGGGGATGTCGAACCCGACGTAGCGCACGTCCACCGCCACCTTGGCCGCCTCGGGCTTGCGCAGCAGGGCCGCGATCTCCACCGAGGCCGGCCCACGCGAGCGCAGGTTCGACAGCAGCCAGGACAGCGTGAGACCGGAGTCGATGATGTCCTCGACGATGAGGACGTCGCGGCTGTGCAGGTCGCTGTCCAGGTCCTTGAGGATGCGCACCACGCCGGAGGACTTGGTGCCGGAGCCGTACGACGACACCGCCATCCAGTCCATCTGCACCGGCAGGTGGATCAGGCGGGACAGGTCGGCCATGACCATGACGGCGCCGCGCAGGACGCCGACGAGCAGCAGGTCCTTGCCAGCGTAGTCGGCGTCGATGTGCTCGGCCATCTCCTTCAGCCGAGCCTGGATCTGCTCCTGGCTGAGGAGGACCTTCTCGAGGTCGTTGCCCATGTCCGACGCGTCCACTGCGCTCCTTCACCGTAGGTCTCGCCCGCGGTCGGTCAGCCGCCCGCCGGGCCAAGGGCAAGACTGCCACACCGCCGACGGGCGACGACGCCCCCGGGCAGCTGCACCGGGCCCTGGCCGTGGTAGTCCGCGACGAGGGCGTCGAGGGCCGCGACGTGCACCGCCGCGAGCGCCCCGGGCGGGGCGCCGGCCCGTAGCGCCGCGGCCCGCAGCGCGCGGGTCCGCAGCGCCGGGTGGGCCGCGGCGAGCGCGGCGACGTCGAGCTCGAGGGACGCCGGCGGGGCGGCCGGCGCTGCGGGGCCCGCCGCGCCGTCCGCCGCCCCGTCCGTCGCGCCGTTCCCGCTCCCGGCCGCGGCCAGCGCCCGCGCCAGGAGGTCCTCGGCGAGGGCGTCGAGGAGCTCGCCGTCGCGCCGGAGCTGGGCGGCGGTGCGCGCCAGCGCGGGGACGACCCCCGGCCCGAGGGCATCGACCAGGGCGGGCAGCACCCGCTCGCGCAGCGCGGCTCGGCGCAGGGCCGAGCCGTCGGCGGCCGCCCACGGCCCGTCGGCGGCGTTGGCGGGGTCGACGACGAAGTCCAGGCCCAGCGCGGCGCACACCGCCTCGGTCTGGGCGCGCCGCAGGCCCAGGAACGGCCGGCGCCACAGCCCCCGCACGGGGGCCATGCCGGCCAGCGACCGGGCGCCCGAGCCGCGGGCGAGCCCGAGCAGCACCGTCTCGGCCTGGTCGTCCAGGGTGTGGCCGAGCAGCACCGCGGCGGCGCCGGCTGCCGCGGCCGCCGCCTCCAGCGCCGCGTACCGGCTCTCGCGCGCGGCCGCCTCCGGCCCGCCGGCCCCGGTGCCGCGGGTCCCGCCCGGCACCTGGATCGCCCGGACCTCGACCGGCTCGAGGCCCAGCGCGGCGCACTGCCCGGCGGTCCGGGCCGCGACGTCCGCCGAGCCGGGCTGGAGCCGGTGGTCGACGACGACGGCGCCGGCCAGCCAGCCCTCCCGCGGCGCGACGAACGCCGCCGCGGCGGCGAGCGCGAGGGAGTCGGCACCGCCCGAGCAGGCGACGAGCACCCGCGCGCCCGGCGGGAGGTCGGCGAGCACCCGGCGGACCCCCGCGCGCGCGGCGGCGACGGCGGGGTGAGGTCCGGACATCAGCCGTGGACGCGGCGGACCCAGACCTCGGGGTCGGCGATCTCCGCGGGGAGGGGAAGGTTCCCGGGCGCGGCCCACACGGCGTTGAGGCCGCGGTGGCCCACCCGGTTGACGACGGCGCGGACGAACCGGGCGCCGTTGCGGTACTGGGCGACCTTGGCGTCCATCCCCAGCAGCCGGCGCAGCAGCACGTCCGCCGTCGACGTGCCGTCCCGCCGCTTCTCGAACGCGGCCCGGATGCGCCGCACCGAGGGCAGCCGGGCGGGGCCGACGGCGTCCATGACGACGTCCGCGTGCCCCTCGAGCAGGCTCATGACGGCGACGACCTCGCCCATCCGGGCGCGCTCGTCGTCGGTGAGGAAGGCCTCCACCAGCGGGCCGCCGACGTCGTGGGCGGGCGCGTCGCCGGCGCCGGTGAGCACCGAGCGCAGCGTGTCGGCCACCGCCGCGACGGCGCGGGCGGCCCGGTCGGCGCCCTCCTCGGTCCCGGCGACGCCCTCGAGCAGCCCGCGCATGCGGCTCGCCAGGTGGTCGGCCAGCCACGGCGCCGCGGCGAACTGCACGGCGTGGGTCTGCTCGTGCAGGCACACCCAAAGCCGGAAGTCCATGGCGTCGAGGTCCAGCTCGCGCTCGACCTTGAGCACGTTGGGCGCGACGAGCACCAGCCGGCCGCGGGCGGGCTCCCCCGCTCCGCGGGAGGCACCGTCGGCGGTGGGGGTGAACGGGTCGAACTGCCCGAGGACCTTCGGGGAGAGGAGCGCGAGCATGACGCCCATCTCCTCCCCCGCCACCCGGGCGGAGCCGGGGAGCTTCGAGATGGGCAGCAGCCCGTCGGTGAGGTGCGCGAACATCTCCACGTTGGCCTGGGCCCAGCGGGCACGGTCGACGACGTACACCGGGGCGCTGGCCACGGCGGCCGCGGCGGCGTCGAGGCCGGTGATCTCGCCGACGTACCCGGGGGCCTCGCGGGCCGCGTCGCGGAGCACCTGGATCAGGCCGCGCAGCTCGGCCCGCGACCCACGCGGCCCGGCCGGGGCGAGGGTGCCGGCGCGGCGCACGGCCACCTGCCAGTCGACGGGGCTGCTCATGGCACCAACGTAACCGGTCAGGAGCACCCGCACGCCGCGACCGCCTGCGCCCAGGCGTCCAGGGCCGTCCGGGTGCCGAGCCCCGCCCCGGCCGGGACGGCGTCGGTCAGGACGGCGAAGGCCAGCAGCCGCCCGTCGGTGGTCACCACGGTGCCGCTGAGGCTCAGCGCCTCGATCAGGGTGCCGGTCTTGGCCCGGACCCGGCCCGCCGCCTCCCCCGCGAGGCGGTCGGCGAGGGTGCCGTCGAGCGCGCCGACGGGCAGCCCGGGCACGAGGCCGCGCAGGGTCTCGGCGTCGCCCGCGCCGGCGACCAGCACGTCGACGAGCACGGACGGCGGGATGCGGTTCCGCGCGCTCAGGCCCGAGCCGTCGACCAGGGTCACGCCCGAGACGTCGATGCCCAGGTCGCCGAGCTGGGCCGGCACGGCCGCGGCCGCGCCGGGGAAGTCTGCCGCGGCGCCCCGCTCGATGGCGACCAGGCGGGCGAGCACCTCCGCGACGGAGTTCTCGGAGACCTTGAGCATGTGCCGGACCAGCTCCGCGACGGGCGCGGAGCTGACGGCGGCCAGCGGCGGGGCCCCGGCGGGCGCCGCGGCGCGACGCACGGGACCGGTGACCTCCACGCCCTCGGCGCCCAGGGCCGCGGCGAAGGTCTCGGCCGCCTCGAGCGCGGGATCGGCGACGTAGCCGGGCCCGATCGCGCCGCCCGTCTCGACGGCGACCGGCTGGACTGGCATGACGTAGTTCCGGTCGGCGCCGGTGACGTCGGGGGCGTACGGGGCGCCGGTGAACAGGGTGTCGTCGAGCGCCACGCCCACGGCGGTGACGCCCGCCTCGCGCAGCGAGGCGGCGGTCTGCGCGGCGAGGTCCGCCAGGCCGGCCCGGCCGACCACGGCGTCCGGGTCCGAGTCGCCCGCGCCGAGGAGCACGTCGCCGCCGCCCACGAGGACGACGTCCCGCCCGGAGCGCACCACCGTGGTCTCGAGCGTGCTCTCCGGGCCCAGGGCGTCCAGCGCCGCGGCGGCGGTGAGGACCTTGGTGGACGACGCCGGCACGCGCGGCGTGTCGCCGCCGTCGTCCAGGAGCACCTCGCCGGTGAGGACGTCCGCCACGACCATGCCGAAGCTCCCCGCCATGCGCTCGTCGGCGCGCAGGTCGCCGGCGAGGGCCGCCAGGGCCGCGGCGGTCGGCACGGGGGCGTCGGCGTCCGGGCCGGGCGCCTCCGGCGGCGCCGCCGCACCGGCGGGCAGCTCGACGTCCGGGAACGGCAGGGGGTCGGCGGGGGTGGGCCGGGTGGTGAGCACGCCCGGGACGACGTCGGCGGCGTCGGCGACGGCGTACCCGCCGAGCACGAGGACCACGGCCGCGGCGGCGCCGACTGCCCGACCGACCACGCTGCTCCGTCCCACTCGTTTCGGTCCTGTGCGCACAGGACCCGGCTCGTGGGACACACTAGTGCCCAGGAGCACCCGGCCAGGCCAGGCCGGGTCCGTACCAATGCCCCGGCACGGCGGCGACGCCGCGAGGGGGCGGAAGAAGGGAAGCCGTGGAGTTCGACGTCACGATCGAGATCCCCAAGGGGAACCGCAACAAGTACGAGGTGGACCACGAGACGGGCCGCATCCGCCTCGACCGCATGCTGTTCACCTCCACGCGCTACCCCGACGACTACGGGTTCATCGAGGGCACGCTCGGCGAGGACGGCGACCCGCTGGACGCCCTCGTGCTGCTCGAGGAGCCGACGTTCCCCGGCTGCCTGATCCGGTGCCGGGCGCTGGGCATGTTCCGCATGCGCGACGAGGCCGGCGGCGACGACAAGGTGCTGTGCGTCCCCGCCGCCGACCAGCGCGCGTCGTGGCGCACGGAGATCGACGACGTCAGCGAGTTCCACCGGCTGGAGATCCAGCACTTCTTCGAGGTCTACAAGGACCTCGAGCCCGGCAAGTCCGTCGAGGGCGCGCACTGGGTGGGCCGCGAGGAGGCCGAGGCGGAGATCCGCAAGTCTCTCGAGCGCGCCAGGGCGACCGGCTACTACGACCACGCCAAGCACTGACGCCCCGCCGCTGACCGCCTCCCGGATGGGTGCGCGGTCGGCCCGCGGGTGACGAAAGGCCCCGCCGTCGAAGGACGGCGGGGCCTTTCGACGCCTGCGGCGGTCGGTCAGAGCCGCACGGCGAAGGGCATGATGTTCGCGTAGTACATCTTCACCTCCTGCACGGCCGCGCCCGTGTATGGCGCCTGGATTCGCATCCCGTTACCGCTGTAGATGGCGAGGTGGTAGATGCCCGAGGCCGAGCCGTTGTTCGACCAGAACACGAGGTCCCCGGGCTGGACCTGGTCGAGCGGGATGCGGGTGCCGGCGTTGTACTGCTGCTTGCTCGTGCGCGGCAGCGAGATGCCGGCCTGCTGGTAGGCGCGCATGGTGAGGCCCGAGCAGTCGTAGGCGTTCGGCCCGGTCGCGCCCCAGCCGTAGGGCTTGCCGATCTGCGTGCGAGCCCACGCGATCGCCGTCTGCGCCGCCGACGTCTTCACGGGCGGCACGTAGGCCGGCTTGGGCTCGGGAGCCGGGGCGGGCTTCGGCGCCGGGGCGGCCGGCGCGGGGGCGGGCGGCGCGGGAGCGGGGGCCGGCGGCGCGGGAGCCGGGGCGGGAGCGGGCGTGGACGTGGACGGCGCGGGTGCGGGCGTGGACGGCGCGGGTGCGGGCGTGGACGGCGCCGGGGTCGACGGGGCGGAAGCGGAGGGCGCCGGGGTCGACGGGGCGGACGCGGAGGGGGCCGGGCTGGGCGTGGGGGTCGCGCCACCGCTCGGCGCCGGGGCGGCCGTCGCCTGGCCCTGCTCCGCGGCGGCGAGCGCCTCCGCCTGCGCGGCGGCCTCCTGCCGGGTCTGCCGCTCGGCGTCGATGGCGTCCTGACGCGCGCGCTCCTCCTCGACCGAGGTGTCGCGCTCCGCCGCGAGCTCGGCGATCAGCTGGTCCCTGCGCTCGGTGGACACGGCGAGCTGCGTCTGGGCGGCGGAGGCGGTGGCCTCCGCCGTCTGGGCGGCCGCGCCGAGCTGCTCCGTGGCCGCCTCCTGGGTCGCCACGGCCTGCTCGGCGCGCTCCTGCAGCGTGGTGGCGACCTGCTGCACGGCCTCGAAGCTCTGCACCTCGGAGTCGGCGTGCGCGCCCAGGCGGTTCAGCGTGGTGGTGCGGGCCATCGCGTCGCCGAAGCTCTCGGCAGAGAGGTACGGCGTGATCTGGGAGAGGCCCCCCGCGCCGTCGCGGTACATCGCGAGGGCGACCTGACCGAGCTGGCGCCGCGCCTCCTCGAGCTCGGCCGCGGCCGCCTCGGCCTCGGCCTGCGCCTGCGCCGCCGCCTGGGTGGCGGCCTCCAGGTCGACCTGCGACTGGAGGTAGTCCTCGTTGGCGAGCTGGGAGCCGATCACGGCCTCCTGCGCCTGGGCCGCGACCTGCGCGATCTGGACCTCGAGCGCGGCGATCCCCTCGCCGTCGCCGGGCGCCGCGGCGGCCGCGGACGAGATGAGGGTGCCACCGAGGGTGAGGGCCGCGATCGAGGCGATCGCGCGCCTGCCGCGCCGGGGAGAGTCCGTCACCGTGCCTCCGTCTTGCTCTGGCCTGCCCGGACCGCCGAACGGCGTGTCGGGATTGACGCCGGGAAATGGCGCCTCCACGACGGTATCGGACCGCGGCGGAAATGAAAACACCTGCACCTTTGAGAACTTCAGTCACATCCGTAACACGCCGGCTCGGGCGCCGTCCGGCATCCGGACGCGACGGGGCCGGCGTCTCGTGCCCTGAGACGCGGGTTTCCGGAAAGAGCGGCCACTTCTAGGGTCGCCGACATGTTCCTGTGCCGAATGTGCCGCTGACGCGCACGTTCGGCGTGCCCGCCTCCGCCGCCGCGGGGCCGGGCGCCGGCACCACCGGCGGACGTGCACGTCACCGCCCAGCCCCTCGCGGGCTGACGGGACCGCACCGCCGCGGCTCGTCGGCCCGCTCCACCACGAAGGAGCCACCATGAGCAACGAGACCGCCCCGCAGGGGACCTGGGCCTTCGAGACCCTGCAGATCCACGCCGGCCAGGCCCCCGACGCGGCCACCGGCGCGCGGGCCCTGCCGATCTACCAGACCACTTCCTACGTCTTCGCCGACGCCGCGCAGGCCGCGGGCCGCTTCGCCCTGGCGGAGACCGGCCCGATCTACACCCGCATCAACAACCCCACGCAGGAGGCCGTCGAGAACCGCATCGCCGCCCTCGAGGGCGGCATCGGCGGGCTGCTGCTGGCCTCCGGCCAGGCGGCCGAGACCCTCGCGATCCTCAACATCGCCGAGGCCGGCGACCACGTGGTCGCCAGCCCGAGCCTGTACGGCGGCACGTTCAACCTGCTGCAGCACACCCTGGCGAAGTACGGCATCACCACCACGTTCGTGGCGGACCCCGACGACCCGGAGTCCTGGCGGGCCGCCGCGCGGGAGAACACCAAGCTGTTCTTCGGCGAGACCATCTCCAACCCGAAGTCCGACGTGCTGGACATCGAGGGCGTCGCCGCCGTCGCGCACGAGCTGGGCGTGCCGCTCGTCGTGGACAACACCATCGCCACCCCGTACCTGATCCGCCCGCTGGAGCACGGGGCGGACATCGTGGTGCACTCGGCCACCAAGTACCTCGGGGGCCACGGGACCTCGGTGGGCGGCGTGATCGTCGACGGCGGCACGTTCGACTGGTCGGCCGACCCGGGGCGGTTCCCGAACTACAACACGCCCGACCCGAGCTACAACGGGCTGAAGTACAAGGACCTGGGCGCGCCGGCGTTCATCCTCAAGGCGCGCGTGCAGCTCCTGCGCGACCTCGGCCCGTCCATCTCCCCCTTCAACGCCTTCCTCATCGGCCAGGGCCTGGAGACCCTCTCCCTGCGCATCGAGCTGCACGTCGCCAACGCCCAGCGGGTGGCCGAGTTCCTCGAGGGCGAGGAGCAGGTCACGCGGGTCGCCTACGCCGGCCTGGCCTCCTCCCCCTGGCACGACCGGGCGCGGAAGTACGCCCCCAAGGGCGCCGGCGCGGTGCTCGCCTTCGAGCTGGCCGGCGGCTACGCGGCCGGCCTGGCCTTCGTCGACGCCCTGAAGCTGCACTCGAACGTGGCCAACATCGGCGACGTCCGGTCGCTCGTGATCCACCCGGCCTCGACCACCCACTCGCAGCTGGGCCCGGCCGAGCTGGAGGCGGCCGGCGTCAACCCCGGGCTGGTGCGGCTGGCGGTCGGCATCGAGAACGTCGAGGACATCATCGCCGACCTGCGCCTCGGCCTCGCGGCCGCCGCCTCCTTCACCGCGGAGCCGGCCGCGAACGCTGGCGCGTGAGCGTGCACGACGACGCGACGCGGGGCGCGGCCGGCCACCCGGCCGCGCCCGCGGCGGCGGGCGTGCCGGGCCAGCCCTCCCCGCCCGCCCGGCACGCCCGTCACGCCGTCGACACCGCGGCCATCCCCGCGTCCGGCGCGTGGCGGGAGGGGGACGACCCCGGCTTCCGTCAGTTCGTCGACGTCGGCGCCCTGCCGCTGGAGGCGGGCGGGCGCCTGCCGGCCGTGCGTCTCGCGTACGAGACGTGGGGCGAGCTGAACGAGGCCGGCGACAACGCGGTCCTCGTGCTGCACGCCCTCACCGGCGACTCGCACGTGACCGCCCACCCCAGCGAGGCCCCGGAGAGCGGCTGGTGGGGGCAGGTGGTCGGGCCCGGCCGCGCCATCGACACCGACCGCTACTTCGTCGTGGCGCCCAACGTGCTCGGCGGGTGCCAGGGCTCCACCGGGCCCTCCTCCGCCGCGCCGGACGGCAGCCCCTGGGGCTCGCGGTTCCCCGTCCTGACCGTGCGCGACCAGGTGGCGGCCGAGATCGAGCTGACCGACCTGCTGGGCATCGAGCGCTGGCGCCTGGTGGTCGGCGCGTCGATGGGCGGCCACCGCGTGCTCGAGTGGGCGATCATGGCGCCGGAGCGGGTGGAGGCGATCGCCGTCGTCGCCTCCGGGGCGCAGGGCAGCGCGGAGCAGATCGCGTGGGCCCACGCGCAGCTCGCCGCGATCCGGCTGGACCCGGCGTGGCGCGGCGGTGACTACTACGGCGCGGGTCCGGGGCAGGGGCCGCACGCCGGGATGGGCCTGGCCCGGCAGATCGCGCACACCACCTATCGCAGCCCGGCGGAGCTGGACGCGCGGTTCGGCCGCCTGCCGCAGCAGGCCGAGGAGCCGCTCAGCGGCGGGCGGTACGCCGTGCAGTCCTACTTGGACCATCACGCCCACAAGCTGGCGCTGCGCTTCGACGCCGGCAGCTACGTGACGCTGACCCAGACGATGATCACCCACGACGTCGGCCGCGACCGCGGCGGCGTGGAGGCCGCGCTGGCTCAGGTGCAGGCCGAGACCCTCGTGGTGGCGGTCGACTCGGACAGGCTGTTCTTCCCCGCCGAGTCCGAGCGGATCGCGGCTGCCGTCCCACGCAGCGGGCCGGTGGCCTACGTGCGCTCCGACCACGGCCACGACGGCTTCCTCGTGGAGCACGACCAGGTCGCCGCGACGCTGGGCCGGTTCCTCCGCAGCCTCTCCCCCGCGCGGGCGTGGCGCTGAGGTAGCGCGGGGCGGGCAGGCCGCGCGTCGGCGGGGCAGGGCATGATGGGCACATGGCGCGGAAGAGGTCCGAATCAGCACCGCCCGTCGAGACCGCCGTCCCGGAGGAGGTCGTCGAGTTCCCGCCCGCGCCGCCGGCCGACCGGTGGGCGGACGACGTGCTGGGCGCCGGCTTCCAGGCGCGCACGCTGCCGTTGCTCGACGACGACGAGGGCGAGGTCGTCGCGACGCTCGTGCGCCACGTGCCCGCCGACGACCCCGGCGCCCTGCCGGGCACGCCGTCCTCGCCGACGTTCGCCGTGCTGTACCTGCACGGCTGGAACGACTACTTCCACCACCGCGAGCTCGCCCGCCAGTGGTCGGCGCTGGGGGGCGCCTTCTACGCCCTCGACCTGCGCAAGTACGGCCGGTCCCTGCGTGAGCACCAGACCCGGGGGTACGTCACCGGCCTGTCCACCTACGACGAGGACCTCCACGCGGCTCTGCGGGTGGTGCGCGCCGAGCTCGGGGTGGGCACCGACGTCGTGCTCATGGGTCACTCCACCGGCGGCCTGACCGCGGCGCTGTGGGCGCACCGTCACCCCGGCGCGCTGCGGGCGCTCGTGCTCAACTCGCCCTGGCTGGAGCTGCAGGGCTCGCCATTCCTGCGCGCGGTCTCGCAGCCGATCATCGGGAGCCTGGCGCGGCTGCAGCCGAAGGCCGTCATCCCGACGTCGGACCCGGGCTTCTACCACCGCACCCTCATGGGCTGGACGGAGGCCGACGGGCCTGCGCCCGAGGGGGAGGACGACGACCCGTTCGTGGTGGGGTGGGCGCCCGAGGCCGTCTGGCGCATCTCCCCCAGCCCGCCCATACGGCCGGGCTGGCTCTCCGCCGTGCTCGCCGGGCACGCGCAGGTGGCGGAGGGGCTGCAGATCAGCTGTCCGGTCCTGGTGATGACGTCGGGCCGCACGCTCTTCGCCACGCGGTGGAGCGCGGGCATGCGCGAGGCGGACACGGTGCTCGACGTCGAGCAGATCCGCCGCCGCGCCCTGCAGCTTGGGCCGCTGGTGACCGTGGCCCGCTTCGACGGCGCCATCCACGACATCACGCTGTCCGCGCGCGCCGTGCGCGGCCGGGTCTACGCCGAGCTTCGGCGGTGGTCGCGGGCGTACGTCCTCCGGTAGGGCGCGCGGAGACGCGGGAAGAACCCGGCGGCCGGGCCGCCCGTGGTCAGGCCTGCCGGCGGCCGTGCCCGGCGGAGCGCCCGCCCGCCGAGACCAGCTCGTGGCGTGCCTCGTCCAGGGTCGGCCCGGCCTCGCCGAAGCGCCAGACGTGCCAGCCGTCCACGCCCTCGCGGCCCGAGACGGTCGCTGCGGCCAGGTCTGGGTCGTCGAAGGCGGCCCCGTCGGTGAGCCGGACCAGCCCGTCGGCGGTGAGCGTGGCGTCGTGGCGCACCCCCCGCCGCAGCTGCACCCAGGTCAGCGGAGTGTCCCCGCCCAGGGCGCGGGCGATGAGCGCGAGGTCGGCGGCGTCGTCGCCCACCACGCCGTCCGAGGGCGCGGCGGCCCTGACCGGCACGGTGTCCTCGACGTCGTCCGGGTCGCCGCCGGCCGGCGCGGACTCCCGCCGCTCGACCTCGCCGATGTGGGCGTGTCCGGGGCCGGCGGGCCGGCCGGCATCCTTCGGTGCGCGCTCGCCCGGCGCAGCCGGCTCGGCCGGCTCGGCGGGCTCGGCGGGCTCGGCGGCCGGCCGCGCCGGGAGCTCGGGGTGCTGGACCGTCCGGCCCATGAGCACGGTGCCGCTGGGGACCGCCCGGTGCGGGCGCAGCTCGCTGATCTCGAGGAACTGCCGCCCGCTAGACGTCTGCCGGACCGAGAGCTCGTGCACCGCCACCCCCGCGCCGGTGAGGCCCTCCAGCGCGGGCCGCACGGCCGGGTCCACCGCGCCGGCGACGACGATCAGCCGGGGGCCGGGGGCCGGCCGCGGCGGCATGGACTCGCGGAAGGCGTTCCAGTCCCGGCGGAATGCGCCGGTGCCGCGGGGGTAGAGCTCGCCGAGCGTCGTCCAGTCGAGCTCGGCGTTGCGCGCGGACCGGGCGAGCGCGGTGACGAGCGCGGCCGGGTCGAGCCGCTCGACCACCTCCACGGTCACCACCTGCCCCGAGGCGTCCATCGCCGTCAGGCGCGGCGCCGCCTGGCCGCCGCCCGGCGGGACGTCGTGCCAGGAGACCGGGAACAGCGGCAGCTGCACGAGCTCGAGGACCTGCGCGCGCACGGCGTGCAGCAGGTCGGGGTCGATGTCGTCCGCCACCGGGCGCCCGAACTGGGCGGGCACGAGGCGCCCCTCGTCGAACTCGAAGAACGGCATACGACGTACACCTGACTGTCTCGCGATTACCGGATGGGTTCTGTCCCCATCATCTCACGGTCGTGCGGGAGCGCGCCGCCGCGGGTCCGCGCCCGCCGCCGGCCGCGGCCGGGGCGGGCGGCGGCGTCGCCGGCTCCCCGCCCGCTACCGCGCCCCGAGCAGCAGCTGGGCGAGGTGCACGCCGTGGCGGCCGGCGAGCTGGTCGGCCTGGGTGCGGCAGGAGTACCCGTCCGCCAGGTACACGGCCTGCGCGCCCGCCTCCCGCAGCGCGGGCAGCAGCGCGTTCTCGGCGACGGCCACAGAGGTCTCGTAGTGCCCGGCCTCCATGCCGAAGTTCCCGGCCAGCCCGCAGCAGCCGGCCAGCTGGGTGACCTTCGCGCCGGCCCGGGTGAGCAGGGCGGCGTCGGCGTCCCAGCCCATGACGGAGTGGTGGTGGCAGTGCGGCTGGGCCACCACCTCGACGCCCTCCAGCGACGGCGGCAGCCAGTCCTGGCCCGGGCCCAGCGGGGCCGGGGCGGTGAGCAGCTCGGCGAGGGTGTACGTGCCGGCCGCCAGCATGGGGGCGCGCGGGTCGTCCGGCAGCAGGTCCACCATGTCCGAGCGCAGCACCGCGGTGCAGCTGGGCTCGACGCCGACCACCGGGATGCCGTTGGCGGCGTACGGGGCGAGCACCCCGAGCAGGTGCGTCAGGCGCTTCTTGGCGCCGTCGAGCTGGCCGGTGGAGATCCACGTCAGGCCGCAGCAGGCGTGCTCGTCCGGGACGATGACGGTGTACCCGGCGCCCTCGAGGACGCTGACGGCGGCGCGGGCGCCCGCGGTGTCGAGGGTGTCGGAGAACGTGTCGGCCCACAGGACGACGAAGCGGGGCGTCTCGGCGCCGGCCGCCGCGGCGCCGCCGTCATCCGCGGTGGCCGCGCCGACGGCGTAGCCGGTCGCGGGCGCCGGGCCCGTGCCGTCCGCCGCCGGGGCGTCGCCCGTCCCGGCCGCCCGGCTGCCGCCGTCGTCACGCTTCGCCCACCACGCGGAGAAGGTCTCCTCCGCGAAGGTGACCATCTCGCGGCGTCGGTCCATGCCGCCGGCCCACAGCACGGCCTGCGCGAGGGGCCGGGCCCGCAGGACGGTGTTGGCCAGCCTGGCCAGCGGCGGGACGGCGGTGAGCAGCCGCGTCCAGCGCGGCAGCTGCCCGAGCGCGTAGTGGTTGAGCGGCCGCAGCTTGCCCGCGTACTTCCGGTGCAGCACCTCGGACTTGTACTTCGCCATGTCCACCCCGGCGGGGCAGTCGGCGGAGCAGGCCTTGCAGCTCAGGCACAGGTCGAGGGAGTCGCGCACCGCGTCGGAGTCCCACGACGTGACCAGGGAGCCGTTGGTGAGCTCCTGGAGCACCCGGGCCCGGCCGCGGGTGACGTCCTTCTCGTCCTTCGTGGCCCGGTAGCTCGGGCACATGAAGCCGCCGGCGCCGGAGGTGTCGGCGCGGCACTTGCCCACGCCGGTGCACCGGTGCACGGCGGTGGCGAAGTCCCCGCCGTCCTCGGCGAAGGCGAAGCCGCGCCGGGCCGGCGTGGGCCGCGCAAAGGGCCGGCGCAGGTCCGCGTCGAGCGGGCGCGGGTCGACGACGACGCCCGGGTTGAGGTGGTTCTCCGGGTCGAAGAGGGCCTTGACCTGGCCGAAGAGGTCGAGCACCTCGGGGGCGTACATGCGCCCCAGCAGCTCCGAGCGGGCGCGGCCGTCGCCGTGCTCGCCCGAGAGCGACCCGCCGTAGGCGGCCACCAGGTCCGCGCTGGCCTCGAGGAACTCCCGCGAGGGGCCGATGCCCGCCGGGGTCTCCAGCGGCAGGTCCAGGCGCACGTGGACGCAGCCGTCCCCGAAGTGCCCGTAGAGCAGGCCGTCGACGCCGCGGTCACGCATCAGGGCGGTGAAGTCGCGCAGGTAGTCCCCGAGCCGCTCGGGCGGGACGGCGGCGTCCTCCCAGCCCGGCCACGCGGGCTCGCCCGCCGGGGTGCGCCCGCCCAGTCCGGCGCCGTCCGCGCGGATGCGCCACAGCGCGGCGGCCTGCTCGCCGGCCGGGACCACCGTTGCCGCGGAGGTGCCGCCGTCGGCGGCCAGCGCCCGGGCCCGGGCGAGGACGTCGGCGTCGGACTCGCCCTCCTCGGCGCCGACCTCCACCAGCAGCCAGCCCGCGCCGTCGGGCAGCTCGGGGACCGCGCCGGGGCCGCGGTGGCGGCGGACCACCTCGACCAGCCGGGCGTCCATGCCCTCCACGGCCAGCGGCCGGTGGGCCAGCAGCGCGGGGACGGCGTCGGCAGCGGTCGCCATGTCCGGGTACCCGAGCGCCACCACCACGGGCGCCGTGGGCACGGGCACCAGCCGGACGGTGGCCTGGAGGATGGTGACCAGGGTGCCCTCGGTGCCCACCAGCATCTTGGCGAGGTCCTGGCCGTGCTCGGGCAGCAGGTGCTCGAGGGAGTAGCCGGAGACCTGCCGGCCGAAGCGGCCCAGGGCGGTGCGGATGGTGGCGAGGTTGCCGCGGACGAGCCCCTCGAGGCCCGGCACAGTCTCCAGCGCGCCGTCACCGGCGCCGGCGGCGAAGCGGCGGCCGAGGCCGTCGACCACGTCCAGCGCGAGGACGTTGTCGGCGGTGCGCCCGTACGCCACGGCGTGCGGGCCGCAGGCGTTGTTGCCGATCATCCCGCCCAGGGTGGCCCGGTTCTGGGTGGAGGGGTCGGGGCCGAAGCGCAGGCCGTGCGGGGCGGCGACCGCCTGCAGGCTGGACATCACCACGCCGGGCTGGACGACGGCGGTGCGCGCCTCGGGGTCGAGGCTGAGGATCTCGTTCATGTGCCGGGAGAAGTCGAGCACGAGGCCGGTCCCGACGGCGTTGCCGGCCACGGAGGTCCCGCCGCCGCGAGCGGTGACGGGCACGCCGAGCCGGCGCGCGACGTCGAGCGTCGCGAGGGCGTCGTCCGCGTCCTGGGGGGCGACGACGACGCGCGGGGGCACCCGGTAGTTGGAGGCGTCGGTGGCGTACTCCGCGCGGCGGCGGGTGGAGTCGTCCACCTCGCCGTCGACCACCCGGCGCAGGGCCGCGACGACGTCGCTCTCGGTGACCGTGCTCACCGGGCCAGTCTCGCACGGGGCACCCAGCCGCCCCTGGGGCCTTCCGCCGGGTGGACGGCCCGGTCAGCGCACCGGGCGCGGGAGGGGCTCGACGCCCACGGCACCGGGAGAGCCACATGCCGCGACGTCAGAGATCACTGTGCGGAGCTCAGGAAGGACGAAGGTCCCTGCCCCGGCGGGCTGCCAGCACGCGCCCCCCTTGTTGGCCGGCGGTCGACAGGGCGCGGCCGGTCAGTAGTAGATGCCGATGCGGCGGCCGCCGATGATCTCGACGGTGACGTCCATGTCGTAGATGGCGCGCAGCCGCTCGGGGGTGATGATGTCCTCCGGGCCGCCCTGGCACAGCACCTTGCCGTCCCTCATGGCGACGATGTGGTCGGAGTAGCAGGAGGCGAAGTTGATGTCGTGCACGACGACGACGACGGTCTTGCCCAGGTCGTCGGCGGTGCGGCGCAGCAGGCGCATCATGGCCACCGCGTGCTTCATGTCCAGGTTGTTCAGCGGCTCGTCCATGAGCACGTAGTCGGTGTCCTGGCACAGCACCATGGCCACGAACGCGCGCTGGCGCTGCCCGCCGGAGAGCTCGTCGAGGAACCGCCCGGCCAGCGGGCCCAGGTCCAGGTAGTCCATCGCGGCGGCGATGTGGCGGCGGTCGTCGGCCGTCAGCCGGCCCCGGGTGTGCGGGTAGCGGCCGAAGGCGACCAGGTCCTGCACGGTCAGGCGCACCGCCAGGTGGTTGTCCTGGCGCAGGATGGACAGCCGCCTGGCCAGCTCGGCCGAGGGGGTGCGGGCCACGTCCAGCCCGTCCACGGACACGGTGCCGCCGTCCATCCGCAGCAGCCTCGCGATCATGGACAGCACGGTGGACTTCCCGGCCCCGTTCGCCCCGATGATCGACGTCACCCCGCCCGCCGGCAGCGACAACGACACGTCGTCCACGACCACCGCGGCGCCGTAGCGCTTGGTCAGCGCGTGGGTCTCGATCACCGCTTGGCCCCTCGCACGAGCAGGGCGATGAACACGATGCCTCCCAGGAACTCGATGATGACGGACAGCACGGTGTCCAGGCCGAACACGTGCTCGAGCACCGCCTGCCCGCCCACCAGGGTGATCACCGCCAGCAGGGCCGCGGCGGGCAGCACGACGGCGTGCCGGTGGCTGCCGGCGACCTGGTAGGCCAGGTTCGCCACCAGCAGCCCGAAGAAGGTGATCGGCCCGACCAGGGCGGTGGAGACCGACACCAGCAGCGCGCACGCGACCAGCACCGCCATGGTGCGCCGGTGGTGGTCCACGCCCAGGGCGGCGGCGTTGTCCCGGCCCAGCAGCAGCACGTCCAGCTCCCGCCGCGCCGTCCACACCCACCCGCACGCCCCGGCCACCACGACCGCGCACACCGCCAGCAGGGCCGGGTCGACCGCGGTGAACGAGGCGAACAGCCGGTCCTGGACGACCAGGAACTCGTTGGGGTCGAGCACCCGCTGCCAGAACGCCGACAGCGACCGGAAGAACGTCCCGCACACGATCCCCACCAGCACCAGCAGGTACAGCGAGCGGCGCGCCCCGCCGAACAGCCACCGGAACAGCAGCGCCGAGAACACCAGCATCGCCGCGACCTCGAGCCCGAAGCGCGCCACCGGCGCCACGGCGATCACCGCCGTCGAGCCCAGCGCGAACACCGCCCCGGTCTGGATCAGCGCGTACAGGGCGTCGAAGCCCATGATCGCCGGGGTCAGGATCCGGTTCTCCGTCACCGTCTGGAACAGCACCGTCGAGACCGCGACCGCCACCCCCACCAGCACCATGGTCGCCAGCCGCCGCGCGCGCATCGGCCCGATCAGCGCCAACGCGTCCAGCGCCCCGAACGCGACGAAGAAGGCCCCCACGGCCACCGCGGCCGCGCCCAGCACCGCCAGCCGCAGCCCCGGCCGGGGGCCCGCGGGCGCGCCCGCCGCCGCCCCCGGACCGGCCGGCGCCGGCTCAGCGCGCATCGGCGGGCCGCCGCAGCAGCAGGTACAAGAACAGCCCGGCGCCCACCACGCCGACGACCACGCCGATCGGGATCTCCGCCGGGAAGATCACCAGGCGCCCGATCAGGTCGCACACCAGCACGAACCCCGCCCCGGCCAGCGCCACCCACGGCAGCGACCGGCGCAGATAGTCCCCCATCGCCAGGCTCACCAGGTTGGGCACCACCAGGCCCAGGAACGGCAGCGCGCCCACCACCACGACGACGACCGCCGAGGTCACCGCCACGATCGCCAGCCCCAGGGCCAGCACCCGCCGGTAGCTCAGCCCCAGGTTGGTGGTGAACTCCTCCCCCAGCCCCGCCACCGTGAACCGGTTCGCCGCCAGGTACGCGACCACCGCGCACGCGCCCACCACCCACAACAGCTCGTAGCGGCCCCGGACCATGCCGGAGAAGTCCCCGGTGGTCCAGGACGAGACCGCCTGGAGCAGGCCCGCGCGGTAGGCCACGAACGTCGAGACCGCCCCGACCACCCCGGAGAGCATCAGACCCACCAGCGGCACCACGACCACCGAACGCAGCCGGATCCGCCGCAAGATGCCCAGGAACAACGCCGTCCCCGCCAGCGCGAACACCGCCGCCACGCCCATCTTCCCCACCAGCGGCAGCCCCGGGGCCACGATCGTCACCACCAGCAGGCCCAGCACCGCCGACTCCGTGGTCCCCGCCGTGGAGGGCTCCACGAACTTGTTGCGCACCAGCAGCTGCATCACCAGCCCCACCACCGCCATCGCCGAGCCCGCCAGCACGATCGACAGCGTCCGCGGCACCCGCGAGACCACCAGCGTCTGCACCTGCTCCGCGCCCAGGCCGGACGCGACATCGGCGAGGGAGAGCTCGGAGACACCCACGAACAGGCTGCTCACGCCGAGGGCGAGGACGACGAGGACGGCACCGGCCAGGGCGGGCGAGCGAAGGAGGCGGCCGGTCCTGATCGCTGCCGGCGCCGGTGCGACGACCGCCGCGCGCCGGCGCGGAGGGGCGAGGGTCGTCATGACGCCAGGGCCTTCCCGATCTCGTCGAGCATGGCCTGGATGTTGTTCAGGCCGTGCATGACGACGTACCACCGCTCCCCGTCGAGGTAGACCACCTGGCCGGTCTGCCACGCCGTGGTCGCGGCGACCAGCTCGTTGTCCAGCACCTGCTCCGCGGCCTGCCCCGAGGGCTGCCCGATGGCGGCGTCGCGGTCCACGGCGAAGATCCAGTCCGGGTTGGCATCCCGGATCAGCTCGAAGGAGACCACCTCCCCGTGCTGCGCGGCCGCCACGCCGGTCCGCGCCTCGGCCACGCCCAGGTCGGTGAAGATCGGCCCGTACCGCGACGCCGCCCCGTTGAGCGTGACCTCCCCGCCGGAGGTCTGCAGCACCATCCCGGTCCCCGCGGCCTCCCCGGCCGGGCGGATCTCCTCGACCTGCGCGTCGAGCTGCGCCACCAGCTCCTCGACCTCGGCCTCCTTGCCGAAGATCTCCCCGACCAGCGCCGCCGACCGCTCCGCCCCGGCCAGGCCCTCGGTGAACTCGTAGGTCACGTCCACCGTGGGGAAGGCCTTGCTCAGCTCCGGATAGGCCGCCGCCGACCGGAAGCCGACCAGCACCAGGTCCGGGTCCAGCCGGGCCAGTGCCTCGTGGTCCGGCTCCTGCAGGGTGCCCACGTCCGCGAGGTCCGCCGACTCGTACTCGCTCAGGAACGAGGGCACCGACGCCTTCGGCACCCCCACGACCTCCTCCCCCAGGCCCAGCGCGTCGAGCGTGTCCAGCGTGCCCATGTCGAACACCACCACCCGCTGCGGGTCCGCCGGGATCTCGGTGGCGCCCTGCGCGTGCTCCACGGTCACCGTGCCCGGCTCCTCGGCGGCCCCCTCGGTTCTCCCGCCTGGGGACGCGGCGGTGGCCGAGCACGCGGCGAGCGTCATGAGGGCGACGACGGTCCCGGCGGCTGCACGGCCACGACGGTGGGCGATGGTCATCTCGGCTCCCGTTGCTCGGTCGTCCCGTGAGGGAAGGCGTACCTAACTCGTGAACCGATGTTCCACGCCCGGACGCATCGGCGTCAAGTAGTTGTAGTACTTTTCGGTGAGAGACCTCCGGCCGATCCACGCGGAGACGGAAGGCCCGGCGGGGCGGCGCACGCACGGTCCACACGGCGCGGCGGCGTGCGGGGGCCCGGCCCCAGGAGGCGCCCGCCGGTCCGCGGAGAAGCCGCCCGCCACCGCGCCCGGCGTCAGGCGTTCAGGCGTTCAGGCGTTCAGGCGTTCAGCGACCCTTACGCTCCAGGAAGGCGGTCATCCGCTCGAACTTCGCCTCCGACTCGAAGAGCACGGCCTGCGCGACCTCGTCGATCAGCGGGTGCGCCGCCGCGGGCGCATGGAAAGCCGCCTTCGTCAGGCGCAGCGCGAGCGCGTCGGACCTGCCGATCCGGTCCGCGAGCGCGTGGGCCGCCGGCAGCAGCTCGTCCGGCTCGTGGACCGCCGTCACGAGCCGCACCGCGAGAGCCTCGTCGGCGTCGAGCACGCGCCCGGCGAGCAGGATCTCCTTCGCGACCGGCTCACCGACGAGCTCCTTGAGGCGCCAGGTGGCACCGGCGGCGGCCATGATGCCCAACCCACCCTCCGGGTTCCCGAAGCGGGCGCGCGGCGTGGCGAGCCGGAAGTCCGCGGCGTACGCGAGCTCCGCGCCGCCGCCGAGCGCATAGCCGTCCACGGCCGCGACGACCGGCAGCGGCAGGCCCTGGATCCGCGCGAACAGCGAGGAGTTGATGCCCGCCAGCGCGTCCTCCCGGCGACGCTCGCGCAGCTGGGCGATGTCCGCGCCGGCGGCGAAGGTGCCGTTCGCGCCGGTCAGGATGAGCACCTTGGGCACGGCCTCGAGGGCGGCGCAGACCTCGTGGAGCTCGTCCACCATCGCCCTGTCGATCGCATTGCGGACCTCGGGCCGGTCCAGCGTGACGACCCAGCGGTCCGGGCGCTCCTCGACGCGCAGGGTGGTCAGGGTGCGGGTCGAGCTCGTGGTCATGGCCTGCGCTCCGTGGTCAGGCGGGGGTACCGCGCCGTCGTGGTAGGTCCCGCGCGCTCCGTCTCAGCCCGCCCATCTAACCACCGGACAGGGTCCGGACGCGCCCGAACGCGACTCCCGTCCGTGTCGTCGCGGCACGGAGATGTCACACGTCCCGAGATGTCCGTTACCTTTGGTCGTCAATACTCGCCGACGGGAGTGATGGACTCATCGATGCCCCAGACGACAACGACCACACGGCGCACGCCCTTCCTCTCGGGCGGTCCGGAGGCTCTGTTCCGGGTCAGTGACGTCGTCGGCGACTCCGCGCTCGTCAGCGGCTCCATGCACACGGGGCCATGGATGTCGGGACCGGACGGCAGCGCGAGCCTCGGGTCCCTCGGGGTGCTGGTGGACGACGCACTCGCCTACGCCGTCCTCGCCGACCGCCCGGAGGGCTCCTGGGCGGTCTCCACCGAGATCTCGGTGGAGCTCTGCGCCGCCCCTTCGATGGACGGCTCGGCGCTGCGGTCCACGAGCAGCGTGGTCGCGCGCGATGCGACGGGCGGGCTGGCACGCGGCGAGGTGCGCGACGAGCGGGGTCGCGTCGTCGCGTTCGCGAGCCAGCGCCTGCGTTTCAGCCCCGGCGTACCGGCCACGCTCGAGACCCCCGGCTTCGACGCCGACCGGGGCATGCCCGCGATCGGCGTCGCCGAGCCGGGGCGTCCGCGGCCGGGAGTTCTCGAGACCCTGGGCGCGACGGTCATCAGCGGGGACGCGCGCGCCCGCCTCGCGCTGCCCTCCTCGCCGTGGCTGGTGAACCCGATGGGCAACGTGCACGGCGGGATCCTGCTGTGCGTGAGCGAGGTCGCCGGCCTGGTCGCCCTGCAGTCCGAGGCGCACCCGCTCGCCACGACGGCGGTGCACATCAGCTACGTGCGCCCGGCCCCCCTGCGCGGCGAGGTCACGGTCGCCGCCGAGGTCCTCCACCGCGGGCGCACCCTCGGTGTGGCACAGGTCCGCACCCTGACCGCGAGCGGCAAGGTCGCGACGGTGGCGACCGTGACGGCGCAGCGGCCCGCCGGCTGACGCACCGAGGACGCGGGCGCGCGCCGAGGAGGCCCGTGACCGCCGGGACATTCTCCAGCCTGCTCCCCGGAACGGCCCGACTGCAGGACGGCGCCGCCGTCGGACCTGCGCTGCGCGATCCGCGTCGACGTGTGGGAAGGTCCGGGAGCGCACGGCGGCGACGTCAGCGCAGCGACATCGCCGGGAGGCGAGTGAGCAGCTCGGACATCTCCTCGGCCGGCCGGGCGCCGGTCACCGGCATGAGGACCGGCACCGCGCCCGCGGCGCGGAGCTCCGCGAGCCGGCGCGGCAGGCCCTCCGGCGTCACGAACAGGGCGTGGACGAGCTCGTCCGGCAGCCGGGCCGGCGCCTCGCGCAGGCGTCCCGCCGCGTGCAGCGCGCGCGCCTCGGCCACGACCTCGCCGAAGCCGAGGCGGGCGAAGTGCCGGGCGTAGGGCTCGGCCATCATGTAGGAGACGACGTCCCGCCGGGCGCGGAGGTCGCCGTCGGGGGCGGCGAGCACCCAGCAGTACGCCATCACGGTCCTGCCCGGCACGGGCCCCGGCAGGTGCGCCGGCGGCGTGTGGTTGACGATGACGCCGTCGGCCTCGGTCAGGCCGAGCTCGACCATGCGCGGCCCCATGGCGCCGAGCAGCACGCGGACGTCCGCCTGGCCGGCCGCGGGCAGGGCGAAGGAGCCGCGCCGCGTCTTGCCGAGCACCTCGCGCAGCTCGCGCAGCCGCGCCCGGGTCGTGCTCACCGACGGGTCGTAGGCGGCGCCGTGCCAGCCCCCGACGATCTGCCGTGTGGAGACCCCGACGCCCAGGAGGTACGGCACGGCGGACACCGTGGCCGCCGTCCAGGCGCCCATCGCGAGCGCGGGCACGCTGCGCGTGCCCAGCGGCACGACGCCCGTTCCGGTGACCACGTCCGGCGCGACGGCCGCGAGCGCCGCGGACAGCGCGACGGCGTCGACGCTGCTGACCTCGGTCGCGAGGACGGCTGCGACCCCGGCCGCGCGCGCCTGCCGCGCCAGCTCCAGGGCCGTGCGCCCGTCGATCCCCAGCGCGCCGGAGATGCCCAGTGCCACGGGGACGGACCCGTCCGGCCACACCGGGGCCGGCGTCGCGCGTGCCACGGCCGTCCTGGTGGGCGCTGCGGCGGGATCCGCCGTCGTCGCTCGCGCCGAGGTCACCGCCGCACTCCCGCCGCCTCCACCAGCGCCCGGCCGGCCTCGGTGATCACGCGGTCCTGCTGCTGGGTGGCCAGCAGCGGCGGCTCGGCGGTGTAGAGCTGGGCCAGGGCGGTGCGGTCCAGGCCCACCTCGCGGGCCACCTGGTGCGCCTCGAGCTTGTGCATCCGGCCGCCCGGCGCCTCGGCGATGCGGCGCAGCAGCGCGAGGGTCGCCTCCTCGTCGGAGGTGCCGGCCGAGGCGGTGACGACGGCGGAGAACTCGGAGAGCAGCTCCTCCATCTGCCGGAGCATGCCCTTCATGGCGGTGCGCAGCCGCGTGAGGTCGTCGACCTCCGACGGGCCGGGGGCGGTGCCCTGCCAGGTCCGCTTGGGGTGGCGGCGCAGGTACTCCTGCTCCAGCTCGAGCATCCGGTCGGTGTGGGCCTGGTACTGCTGGGCGGTGCCGTGCAGGAACACCCAGTTCCGCGTGGCGTGCGCGCGTGCGCCCTGCCGCTCCAGCTCCTCGTCGGACAGCTCGCCGGCGGGCACCCCGTTGCGCTCCATGTCGTCTCCTCCGCGTCAGTTGGTCTTACGTCAGGGCGGTACGGCAGTCGTCGAGGTCGACCTGCCGGAGGACCTCCGGGTACCGGCGCGCCTCGGCGACGTAGTGCTCGACGCCGTAACGGATCCACTCCAGGTGCTCCTCGCCGGTCAGCGGCCGGACCCGGCCGGGCACGCCGAGCACCATCGAGCCCGGCGGCACGGCCAGGTCCTCGGGCACCAGCGCGGCGGCGCCGACCACCGAGCCCGTGCCCACGCGCGCCCGGTTGAGCACCACGGACATGGACCCGATGAGGCACGAGTCCTCCACGGTGCAGCCCTCGAGGTGGGCGTTGTGGCCCACCACGCAGCCGGCGCCGATGAGCGTGGGCCACTCCGCGGTGGTGTGGACGACCGTGCCGTCCTGCACGGAGGTTCGGTCGCCGACGCCGATGGCGCCGGCGTCGCCGCGCAGCACGGCCGAGGGCCACACGGACGCCTCGGAGCCGATGGTGACGTCGCCGATGAGGACGGCGTCGGGGTGGACGTAGGCGTCGGGCGCCACGCGCGGACGGCGGCCGGCGTACGCGTACACCGGCATCTCAGCGTCCCCCGATCCCGGCGTACACGGCCGCCGCGTTGGTGCCGAGCACCCCGGTCAGGGTGTCCTCGGGCAGGCCCAGCCCCGCGACGGCCCGGGCGTTGGCGGCGACGCCGGGCACTCCCGGCCAGTCGGTGCCGAAGATCCAGCGGCGGGCCAGCCGGCCCAGGTCGAAGCGGGCGTAGTAGTCCGGCAGCCGCTTGGGCGGCAGCCCGGAGAGCTCCAGCCACACGTTCTCGTTCGACAGGGCCAGGAAGGCTGCGGAGTCGTACCACCAGCCCCGGCCGCCGTGCGCGAGGACCACGGTGAGGTCCGGGAACAGCCGCAGCACCGGGTAGAGCAGCTCGGGGTCGGCGTACTCGTTCATCGAACCGGGGAACGTCGACGTCCCGCAGTGCACCACCAGCGGCACCTGCCGCTCCGACAGCACCGCGTAGGCGGGGAACAGGGCGGGGTCGTCCACCCGGAACCCGCCGTGCACCGGGTGCAGCTTCAGCGCCGCCGCCCCGAGGTCGAGCTGGCGCACGAGCTCGCGATCGACGGGGAAGTGCAGGTGCGGGTTGACGTTGGCCACCGGGCGGAACCGGCGCGGGTTCTGCTCGACGATGGGCAGCAGGTCGTCGAAGAGCTGGTAGCCGGTCGCCTTGGGGCTGTACTCGCAGAACAGGAGGGCGACGTCCACGCCCTCCGTCTCGAACAGGGCGTCCAGGCGGGCCGGGTCCGGGGTGCCGTCGGGCAACCACATCTCCTCGAGCACCCCTGTGGGGCCGAAGTCGCGGGCCCACGCCTTCCAGGCGGGGGCGAGGGTGTCGAGGCGCGGGACGTGGACGTGGGCGTCCACCAGCAGCCGGTGTCCGTCGAGCATCAGTTCCCCGCGTGCTGGGCGACGAGCTCGGTGTCCACGCCGATGGGCCCGACCGTGCGGGACCCGCCTGGGGCGCCGACGGCTTCCGCCCGGCCGGGCAGCGGCAGCTCGAAGAACCGGCGGTTGTCGGCGATGTACTCGGCCTGATCCTCCGGGACGCGGCGGTCCTGCGCGATGGCCTCGACCGGGCAGACGGGCTCGCACGCGCCGCAGTCGATGCACTCCTTGGGATTGATGTAGAGCTTGCGCTCCCCCTGGTAGATGCAGTCGACCGGGCACTCCTCCACGCACGACTGGTCGGTGATGTCGATGCAGCTCGAGGTGATCACGTAGGGCATGGGTGTCCTTCTTTCTGTGCTCAGGCCACCGGGGCCGGGACGGGTGCGGCGTCGGTGCTGTGGCCGGGGAAGAGCTGGGCGTCCGGGTCCAGGTGCACGGCCGCGTTGTTGACGGCGGTGGCGACCTCCCCGAAGCCGACGGCGATGAGCCGGACCTTGCCGGGGTAGTCGGTGATGTCCCCGGCGGCGAAGACGCCCGGCACGCTGCTGGCCATCGTGGGGTCGACGACGATGTGCCGGTTGTCGTGCATCTCGAGGTTCCACCCGCGCAGCGGCCCGAGGTCGGCGAGGAACCCCAGCGCGGCGACCACGCGCTGCGCCGGGAGAACCTCCGCGCCGTCCGCGGTGCGGATCTCGACCGCCTCGACGGCGTCCCGCCCGCGGATCGCGGTGACCTGGGCGTCGGTGAGGACGCGCGCCCCGGACGCGTGGACGGCGTCGACGGTCGCCGCGTGCGCCCGGAAGGCCTTCCGGCGGTGGACGAGGGTGACGGACCGGGCGATGGGCACCAGGGCGAGCACCCAGTCGCAGGCGCTGTCCCCGCCGCCGACCACCACGACGTCCTGGCCGGCGTACTCGGCGAGCGACGGCACGAAATAGCTCAGCCCCCGGCCCAGCAGCTCCTCGCCCGCCGGCAGCGGCCGCGGGGTGAAGGTGCCGATGCCGCCGGTGACGACGACGGCGCCGCAGTCCACGACCCGGCCGGCGGAGGTGGTCACCTGCCACCGGTCCCGCCCCTCCCGGCGCTCGGCGCTCAGTCCCAGCGCCTGCTCGCCGAGCAGGTAGACCGGGTCGTACCGGCCGGCCTGCTCGACGAGGTTGTCCACGAGCTCGCGGCCCAGGATGCTCGGGAAGCCGGCGATGTCGTAGATCGGCTTCTCCGGGTACATCGCCGCCACCTGCCCGCCCGGCTCGGGCAGGGAGTCGATGACGGCCACGCTCAGGCCCCGGACGCCGGCGTAGTAGGCACCGTACAGACCGACGGGTCCGGCGCCGACGAGCAGCAGGTCGACGACGACGCACTCGCCGGGCGGAGCGGGAAAGGTGCTCATGAGGGGGTCCCTCCGGTGGCGGTCGGGTCAGCTGGCGGGCACGGCGCTCGTGGGCTGCGCCGCCCCGCCGCCGGCCGGCTGGGCGAGCAGCTCCCTGACGCGGAAGCGCTGGAGCTTGCCGGTGGCGGTGCGCGGCAGCGTGTCGACGATCCGCAGCGAGCGCGGCGCCTTGAAGTGCGCCATGCCCTCGCGGCAGAACGCGATGAGCTCGCGCTCGGTCACGGTCGCTCCCGGGCGCAGCACCACGCAGGCCACGGGCTTGTCCAGGCCATCCTCGTCCGGCAGGCCGACGACGGCGGCCTCGGCCACGTCGTCGTGCTCCATGAGCCGGGACTCCACCTCGCTGGGCGAGACCCAGATGCCGCCGGCCTTGATCATGTCGTTCGAGCGCCCCAGGCACGTGTACCTGCCGGTCTCGTCCTGGACGTAGGTGTCACCGGTGACCAGCCAGTGCCCCTGGAAGACGCTGCGGCTGGCCTCGGTGCGGCACCAGTAGCCGGTGGCGATGGACTCCCCGCGCACGTACAGCGTGCCGGGGGTGCCCGGCTGCACCGGCTCGCCGGCCCCGTCGCGGATGGACACCTCGTAGCCGGGCACGGGCAGCCCGCTGGTCCCCGGAACGATGTCGTCGGGGCGGTTGGACAGGAAGATGTGCAGCGCCTCGGTGGACCCCAGCCCATCCAGGATCGGCACGCCGTACCGCTCGGTCCAGCGCAGCTGCAGCGCCGCGGGCAGCACCTCCCCCGCCGACGTCGCCAGCCGCACCCCGGCCATCGTCTCCGGCGGCAGGCCGGCGGCGAGCATCCCGGCGAAGAACGTCGGGACGCCGAAGAACAGCGTGGGGTGATCGGCCGCGGCGCGCTCGGCGATGTGCTGCGGGGAGGCGCGGCGCGGCTCGAGGATCGAGGTGGCGCCGACGGACAGCGGGAAGATCAGCCCGTTGCCGATGCCGTAGGCGAAGAACAGCTTGGCCGCCGACAGGGTGCGGTCCTCCGGCCGGATGCCGAGCACCTCCTTGCCGTACGTCTCGGCGACGTGCCGGATGTTGGCGTGCCGGTGCATGGCCGCCTTCGGCTTGCCCGTGGTGCCGGAGGTGTACAGCCACAGCGCCGGGGAGTCCTCGATGGTGTCGGCCACCGCGACGCCGGGACCCTCCACGGCAGCGAGCGCGTCGTCCCACGCCACACGGGTCACGTGGGCCGGCACGTCGGGCTCGGCGCCGCCGAGGACGACGAGGTGGGTCACGGCCCGCGAGCCGGCCGTCGCGTCCGCCGCGGTCTCCGCGAACTCCGGCGTGGCCACGAGGACCCGGGCGCCGGAGTCGGCGAGGATCTCGCCCAGCTCGTCGGCCGACAGCATGGTGTTGACCGGCACGGCGATCATGCCGGCGCGGAACGCGCCGAGGATGGCCTCGGTTAGCTGGAGGGTGTCGGCCATGAAGAGCATGACCCGCTCCCCGCGCCGCACCCCCAGCCCCTCCAGGGCGGCGCCGACCCGGGCGGTGCCCGCCCGCAGCTCGGCGTAGGTGGTGTCCTGGCCGTCGTAGCGGATGGCCACCCGGTCCCCGCGGCCGGCCGCGACGTGGCGGTCCACCAGGTACTCGGCGGCGTTGAAGAGCACTGACATCGTTGTCGTCTCCGTATCTCTCGCTCGGGTCGGTGTGGGGCCTCAGACCCGCTTGAGATCGAAGTCGGCGCGCTGGCCGGTGCCGTACCGCCGCAAAGCCCCTTGAGTGCCCGAGGCGTTGGGGCGCAGGAAGATCCAGTTCTGCCAGGCGGTGAGGCGGCCGAAGATCTTCGTCTCGACGGTCTCCGGGCCGACGAAGCGGTGGTTGGCCTCCATGCCGGTGAGGGCGTCCGGCGAGAGCGAGGCCCGCTCCTCCAGCGCGATGCGCAGCTCGTCGTCCCAGTCGATGTCGTCCGGCGTCATGGTCACCAGGCCGAGCTCTGCGGCGGCCGCGGCGTCCAGGGGCTCCCCGGCGCAGGCCCGCACGGCCGCGACCGCGTCGTCGTGGCCGTAGAAGCGCGACTCCAGGCGGGTCAGCCCGTTGCCCATCGGGTAGGCGCCGAGATTGGCCCCGCTCACCACGACGGTCGCCGGGGCGGCGTCGGGGTCGACGTCCTCGAAGACGCCGTCGAGCATGTACTGGCGGTCGCTGGCCAGCGCCAGCTCGAGCAGCGGGCCGGCGAAGCAGCTGCCCGGCTCGATGACGGCGACGAGGCTGCGGCTGGTGACGTCGAGCCGCTTGAGCGTGCGCTTGAGGTACTGGCGCACCTCGTTGACGAACCAGTCCCCGGCGAGGTCCTCGAGCTGGCGGTCGTAGGCGAGGACCTGCTCGGCGTCCCCGCGGGTGCGGAACACCCAGGTCCCCAGGAGCGGCTCGTTGGTGCGCAGCCGGAGCACGAGGTCGTCGAGCGCACGGGTGACGGCCAGCGGCCAGTAGTCCACGCCCTGGGCGAGCACGCCGGCGGCGTCGGCGGGCGGCGCGGCGTCGGGAGCGTGGACGGTGATCTCCACCCGCCGCTCGTCGCGCAGCAGGGTGGCCTCCACGTGGGGGTAGGCCAGCGAGGTGGCGGTCTCCGTGCGCTGGAGCGGGGTGAGCACGACGCCCGTGGCGCCGGCCGGCCGGGCGGAGGCCGCCGCGGCCTCGTCCGCCCGGCGGCGGACCTCCTCGGCGAACCGGGCGCGCGGCACGGCCGCGTCCACCAGGCCCCACTCGGCGGCGGTCTGGCCTTTGATGCCGTCGCTCTTGGTGGCGAAGACGTCGGCGCGGTCCTTGCGGACGTGGCGCTTGTCCACCACGCGGGTCAGCCCGCCGGTGCCCGGCAGCACCCCGAGCAGCGGCACCTCGGGCAGCGAGACGGCGGAGGAACCGTCGTCGACCAGGACGACCTGGTCGCAGGCGAGGGCGAGCTCGTAGCCGCCGCCGGCCGCCGTGCCGTTGAGGGCGGCGATGTAGGTCTGGCCGGAGGTCGCCGTGGCGTCCTCGATGCCGTTGCGGGTCTCGTTGGTGAACTTGCAGAAGTTCACCTTCCAGCCGTGGCTGGACTGGGCGAGCATCCGGATGTTCGCGCCGGCGCAGAACATGCGCTCCAGCCCACCCGTGACGACGACCGCCCGGACCTCCGGGTGCTCGAAGCGCAGCCGCTGCACGGCGTCGTAGAGCTCGATGTCCACGCCGAGGTCGTAGGAGTTCATCTTCAGCTGGTAGCCCGGCACCAGACCGCCGTTCTCGTCCACGGCCAGGGTGAGCGTGGCAACATCGCCATCGATCTCCAGACGCCAGTGGCGGTACCGCTCGGGCGAGGTGTCGAACGAGACGGTGACGGCACCGCCCTGCTCCCCGGCGCCCGGGCCGGTGGCAGCGTCAGCGACAACGGTCATGGGGAAACCTCCCGGCGTTGGGACTGTTGTTGAGTAGACTCTACAGCGCAATCGTGTGCCGTCAATAGGTTGTAGTACGTCCACGGCGGCAACCTTGACGATGGCCGCGAGGCACCGGCGCCGATGTGCGACACCTCGACGTCCGTACACTCCCTCCATGGACACGCTCGCCGCCGAGACGGCTCCCCAGCTCTCCCGCCGCCGGGCGACCGGGATGGTCAGCGCCCGGTCGCTGCTGCTGACGATCCTGGGCGAGTTCGTCCTCCCCCGGCGCCTGCCGGTGTGGACGGCGACGTTCACCGACGCGCTCCTCGCGCTGGGGGTGGAGGACAAGGCGGCCCGGCAGGCGCTCGCCCGCACGGCGGCCGACGGCCTACTCGCCTCGGAGAAGGTGGGGCGGCGCACCCGGCGGCGCCTGTCGCCCGAGGGCACGCGCCTGCTGGAGGAGGGGGCCGCACGCATCTACGGCTTCGCGCGCGAGCGCCAGCACTGGGACGGCCAGTGGCTGGTCCTGGCCGTCACCGTCCCGGAGAGCCAGCGCCAGCTGCGCCACCGCCTGCGCACCCGCCTGACGTGGGCGGGGATGGGCTCGCCGGCGCCCGGGCTGTGGGTGGTGCCGGACACCCGGCGGCTGCCGGAGATCTCCGGGATCGTGCACGACCTCGGCATCGAGGGGCACGCGCTGGCGTGGGTGGGCTCCGCCGCCGACATCGGCACCCCGCGGGACGTGGTCGGCGCCGCCTGGTCGCTGGGCGAGGTGGCCGAGGACTACCGGCGCTTCGTGGCCGAGTTCGCCGACCGGCGTGCCGTGGGCGAGAAGGAGTCCTTCGTCGCCCAGGTGAGCCTCCTGCAGGCCTGGCGGAAGTTCCCCTTCCTCGACCCCCAGCTGCCCGCCGAGCTGCTCGAGGAGGACTGGCCGGGCACGCGCGCCCGGGCGGTCTACGACCGGTGCCACCAGGAGTGGCACGAGGCGGCGCAGGCCTACTGGGCCGGGCTCGTCGTCGCGGCCGAGCAACGGTCCTGACACGGACGGGCCCCGGCGCATCCGGCCGGGGCCCGTCAGCACGCCCGTGGGCAGGCGGGTTCAGCTGTCCTCCTGCCAGAAGTGGACGTAGTCGAACTCGACGCCCATGTGGTTGATGCCCTGGGCCGGCGGGGCGATCCAGCTCGCGAAGACGCCGGGCTCGTACTCGGGCTTCATGAGCGAGGCCACGGCGGCGCGGTCCTCCGCCGTCGGCAGCCACTCGTCCTTGCGAGCCTCCCACTCGGCGTCGCCGAGGATCTCGCCCTCGGGGCTGACGTGCGCGCCGGCGTAGGCGCCGACGCCACGGTTGAAGCCCTCGTGCGGCAGGAAGAGCCGCTGGGGCAGGCCGGCATCCTCGAGCGCCTGGTTCCAGCGACGCACGCCGTTCTCGCAGTCGGCCACGTACTCGTTCCGCAGGTCCAGGTTGAGCGCGTTGAGCGCGGGGACCTTCTCGGTGACCAACTTGCCGTCGACGACCTTGGTGAGCTCGGCCTCGGCGTCGAGCAGCACGTGGTCGTCCTTGCGGCGGGTCTCCATCCACCGGCCCTTGAGACCGGAGGTGTAGTAGTTCGCGGCGTTGGAGGACAGCTCGGAGCCGAAGAGGTCCAGCGAGATGGAGAACTGGGCGTTGAGGTACTTCTGCACGATGCTCAGCGAGATGCCGCCGTGCGGCAGCACGTCGTCGGTGTCGTGCTCCTTCATGAGCTGCGCGGTGCGCTCCACCACCCGCTGGACGCCGGTGGTGCCGACGAACATGTGGTGCGCCTCCTCCTTGAGCATGAACTCGCAGGTGCGCGCCAGCGGGTCGAAGCCGCTCTCCTTCAGGGCGCCGAGCTGGTACTTGCCGTCCCGGTCCGTGAAGTAGGTGAACATGAAGAAGTTCAGCCAGTCGGTGGTGTCCTCGTTGAACGCCCCGAGCATGCGCGGGTTGTCGAAGTCGCCGCTGTTGCGCTTGAGCAGCTCCTCGGCCTCCTCGCGGCCCTCACGACCGAAGTACGCCTGCAGCAGGTACACCATGGCCCACAGGTGCCGCCCCTCCTCGACGTTGACCTGGAAGAGGTTGCGCAGGTCGTACAGGCTCGGCGCGGTCGCGCCCAGCTTGCGCTGCTGCTCCACGCTGGCCGGCTCGGTGTCGCCCTGGATGACGATGAGCCGCTGCAGGTCCGCACGGTACTCGCCGGGCACCTCCTGCCAGGCCGGCTCCCCCTTGTGCTTGCCATGGGAGATCTTCCGGTCGGGGTCGCCCTCGGCCAGGAAGATGCCCCAGCGGTACTCCTCCATCGGGACGAAGTCGTAGTGGGCCCAGCCGTCGCGGCCGACCGCGATGGCGGTGCGCAGGTAGACGTCCTTGGTGGGGAGCTCCGGACCCAGGTTCCTCCACCAGTCGAGGAACTTCGGCTGCCAGCTCTCGAGCGCCCGCTGGAGCTTGCGGTCCGTGGAGAGGTTGACGTTGTTGGGGATCTTCCCGCTGTAGTCGATCTTGCTGACGGGCCCGGTGGGGTCTGGGGCGTCTCCGACACGCTCGTCGATGGTGGTCATCCGATCGTCCTTCTCCTAGGGGACGCTCGCCGTATCGTTCGACGGCGAACAATACTGTCGTCATCATTCTGTAGCACGATATGGCCCGGCGCAAGGCCCTTGGCCGCCGGGCCGTGGCCGATGTCGCCGTCGCGCGGAGCCGCGTACGTCGGCGCAGGTCAGCCCCGCGTCGCCGGACGCGTCAGCCCACGCCGAGCAGGCTGCGGGCCAGCTTCTCGTCCTGCCGGAACTCGCCGACCGTGCTGGCGTGCACGATCTGGCCCTTGGCCATGACGTTGACGCGCGAGGCGACGTCGAAGGCGAGGTGCAGGTCCTGCTCGACGATGAGCACCGCCATGCCGGTGCCCGCCAGGTTGCGCAGCACCTCCCCCACCTGGTCGACGACGGCGGGGGCGAGGCCGTCCGAGGGCTCGTCGAGGAGCATCAGCCGCGGGGAGCCGAGGAGCGCCCGGCCGATGGCCAGCATCTGCTGCTCGCCCCCGGAGAGCTGGGAGCCGAGGTTGCCCCGCCGCTCACGCAGGCGCGGCATGAGGTCGTAGACACGCTCGACCGTCCACTCGCCAGAGCTCTTCCGCACGGAGATCTGGAGGTTCTCCTCGACGGTGAGCGGCGCGAAGACCCGGCGGCCCTGCGGCACGATCCCCACGCCCGCCCGCGCGACGACGCTCGGGGGCCGGCGGGTGACGTCCACGCCGTCGATGCGCACGTGGCCGGCGCTCGCGCGGACCAGGCCCATCACGGTCTCCATGAACGTCGTCTTGCCGACGCCGTTGCGGCCCAGGAGCGCCACCGCCTCGCCGGGCGCGACGGTCATGGAGACGCCGTGCAGCACGCGGCTGCCGTCGTATCCGGCGACGAGGCCCTCGACCTCGAGGAGCGGGCGTGCGTTCATCGGGCGGCTCCGAACAGCGGCGCGGTCGAGCGGGGCCGGCCGAGGTAGGCCTCGCGGACCTTCTCTTCGGCGCGGACCTCGGCGGGGGCCCCGTGGGCGATGAGCCGGCCGGCGGCCATGACGCTGACCCGCTCGGCCAGGCGGAAGACGACGTCGAGGTCGTGCTCGACGACGAAGACGGTGATGTCGCGGGGCAGCGACTCGACGAGCTCGACGAACCGGTAGGTCTCGGCGACCGACATCCCCGCGGTCGGCTCGTCGAACATCACCATGCGCGGCCGGCAGGCGAGCACCATGGCCACCTCGAGCTGACGGCGCTCGCCGTGCGAGAGGGCGCCGGTGAGCGCCTCGCGCCGGTCGAGGAGGTCCACCGCCCGCAGGTGGCCGGTGGCCTCCTCGGCCACGGCGCGGTCCCGCCGCGGGCTCGGCCACGGCCGCCGGGGGCGGCCACCGGCGCGCTCGACCGCGAGCCGGACGTTGTCCTGCACGCTCATGCCCAGGAACAGGCTGGAGTGCTGGAAGGTCCGCACGAGCCCGGCCCGGGCACGGGCCGCCTCCCCGAGGGCCGAGACGTCCCGCCCTCCGAAGACCACCCGGCCGCTCGTGGCGCGCGTGCGCCCGGCGACGGTGGCGAACAGGCTGGACTTGCCGGCGCCGTTCGGGCCGATCAGCGCGTGCCGCTCCCCCGCCCGCACCGTGAGGCTGACGCCGTCGACGGCGTTGAGGGATCCGTAGGTGAGCTTGAGGTCCTGCACCTCGAGCAGGACGTCGCCCGCTGGCGTGGTCATCGGTTACCCCCTCGGAGGCGGAGCCGGACGCCTGCGCCGGCGATGCCGCGCGGCAGGACGAACACCGCGAGGACGAAGACGAGGCCGAGCAGCAGGCCGCCGCGGCCGTCCACGAAGGTGGAGAGCCAGTCACGCACCAGGATGACGACGGCGGCGCCGATCACCGGGCCCCACAGCGTGCCCGCGCCGCCGAGCACCACGCTCAGCAGCGCGAAGGCGGCCATGTCGAACCCCAGGTCCCCCGGCGAGATGAACCGGGTGGCCGCCACCCACGCGGTGCCGGCGGCGCCCGCGAGGGCGCCGGCGACGACGTAGGCCAGGAGCTTGACGGGGTAGGTGTCCTCGCCGAGCGCCCGCAGGCGCAGCTCGCCGTCGCGCACGCCGCGCATGGAGCGGCCCAGCGGGGAGCGGACCACGACGAACGCGGCCGCCAGTCCCAGGAGGAACACCGCGAGCACCCACCAGTACACGTAGCCGGCGATGGTCAGCGGCTCCCCGCCGGGCACCACGGTGATGGCCGGGATGCCGGAGAGACCGTTGCTCGCCCCGATCACGTCCAGGGAGTCCGCGAGCCGGTGGCTGAGCTCGCCGATGGCCAGGGTGACCATCAGGAAGACGATGCCGGAGGTCCGCACGGCGACCGCGCCGGTCACGGCCGCCAGCAGCGCCGCCGCGGCGGCGCCCACGACGAGCTGGACGACGGCGTTGTCGGTGACGTGGATGGCAACCATCCCGGCGCTGTACGCGCCGGCGCCGAAGTAGGCGACCTGGCCCAGCGTGGGCAGCCCGGTGACGCCGGTGAGCAGGTCGACGGTGACGACCAGCAGGGCGAAGGCCAGGATGCGGCTGCCGAGGCCGATCGGGTAGGTGGGCAGGAAGAGCGGCAGGGCGGCGAGCACCAGCACCGCCGCGACCACCACCGCCCGGCGCAGCGCAGGGCGGCGAGGGTTGCGGCGCGGCAGCGCGGCGGCGCCGGCCTCGACCGTGCCGGTCGCGAGGACGTCTCCGATGGCGCTCACGCGTGGGCTCCCGTCTTGGCGGGCAGCAGCCCGGCCGGTCGGAGCAGCAGGACGGCCGCCATGGCGGCGAAGAGAAGGAAGGAGGCGAAGTCGTCGAGCAGGGCGACGCCGAGGGTCTGGACCTGGCCGACGAGCAGGGCGCCGACGGCGGCGCCGCGCAGCGACCCGAGGCCGCCGATGACGACGATGACCAGGGCGAGCAGCAGGATCATGTCGTCCAGGCCGGGCTGGGCGCCGAGGACCGGGGCGGCGACGAGGCCGCCCACCGCCGCAAGCGCCGTGCCCGCACCGAACACCCCGCCCAGGACGAGCCGGGTGCGGATGCCGATGGCCTCGACCATGCCCCGGTCGGCCACGGTGGCGCGGACGATCGCCCCCGCCCGCGTGCGCTCCATCACCAGGTACAGCACGACGGCGACCAGGATGCCGACGCCCACCATCGCCAGGCGGTAGACGGGATAGGGGCTGCCGAGCACCCCCACCGTGCCGGCGAGCGCGGCAGGTGGGGGCACCGACTTCACGTCCGCACCGAAGACCTCCTGCAGCAGGTCCCCCGCGACCAGGGCGACGCCCAGCGTGAGCAGGGCCTGCCGCAGATGGTTGTGGAGCGAGGACGTGAGCACCGCCAGGAGCAGCCCGACGAGCAGTCCCAGGGCGGCCGCGGCGAGCACGGCCGCCAGGAACAGCCCGTTGGAGCTCTGCCCGCCCAGCACCGCGACCCCGATGTAGGCGCCGATCAGGGAGACCGCGCCGTGCGCGAGGTTGAGGACGTCCATGGTGCCGAAGACCAGGGACAGCCCGACGGCGATGAGGAACAGCACCGCCGCGAGCGCGAGGCCGTTGAGGATGGTGGGCAGGTTGGCGTCGAGCCAGATCACGGCAGGCTCCTACCCCAGCTCGCGGACCGCGACATTGACCAGGCCGCCGTCGACCTCCTGGACCTCGCGCAGGTAGTACGGCTGGTCGGGGTTGTGGGACTCGTCGAAGCTCCACGGCCCGCGGGGACTGTCGATCTCGCCGATGCCGCCGAGCGCCGCGGCGATGCCGGCACCGTCGGTGGACTCGGCGTCCTCGAGCGCCAGGTCGAGCGCGGCGGCGGCGTCGTAGGCCTGGACCGAGTAGACCGTCGGCACCTCGCCGTAGGCGGCCTCGTACGCCTCGACGAACTCCGCGTTGCGGTCGCTCTCGATCGTGTGGCTGTAGTGCAGGGCGGTCTTGGTACCCACGGCCGCGCCGCCCTGCGCCTCGAGGACCGCACCCTCCGTGAGGAACCCGGTGCCGTAGAGCTTCACGGAGTCGGAGAGCCCGAAGGTGTCGTACTGCTTGACGAAGTTGACCGCCTCCGCGCCCGCGTAGAACGAGAACGCCGCGGCGGCACCGGAGCTGCGGATCTCGCTGAGGTAGGGCTGCCAGTCGCTCGTGGTGCCGAACGGCGTGAACGACTCCCCGGCGACCTTCCCGCCTGCCGCCTCGAAGGCCTCCCGGAAGCCGCCCACCTGCTCGTGGCCGGCGGCGTAGTCGGCGGTGATGAGGTAGACCGAGCCGTCACCGACCTCTTCGGCCACGGCGGCACCGATGGAGCCGCCCACGGTCGAGTTCACGAACGAGGTGCGCCAGATGTAGTCGGACGGCTCGGCGGTGATCTCGTCGGCGCCGGCGTTGGCCACGATGAACGGCACCTCGGCCTGGATGAAGGTGTCCCGCAGCCCGGCGGCGGTCGCCGAGTTCACGATGCCGACGACGGCGGAGACCTGGTCCTGCGTGACGAGCTTCTGGGTGGCCGGGACCCCGGCCTGCGGGCCCTCGCCCTCGTCGACGGAGACGAGGTCGACGTCGTAGCCGCCGAGCTGGTTGTCGTGCTCCTCGAGGTAGAGCTCGAAGCCCTGCTGCATGTCCTCGCCGAGGGGCGCGTACACGCCGGACAGCGGGACGGACAGGCCGATCTTGACGGGGCCGGCATCCTCCGGAGCCGCGCTCCCGGGGGCGTCGTCCTCGGCCAGGCTGCTGCCGCCGCAGGCGGCCAGCAGGCTCGCGGCGAGAGCTCCGGAGAACAGGACGACCGCGCGGCGGGGGGCGCGGAAGATGGTCGACGGCATTGATCCTCCATTGGACGTGCCTTCTCAGGAATCCGCAATCTTCCACAGGTTTGCGATGTGGTCAACGACTTCTGTAGTGCGTTTAGGACACGGTCGTACAACGATCGGCACGCGCCAGGGCGGTGCCCACGTCGCCTGACGTCGTCGACGGCACCCCCGCGTCCGCCCGCGCCGCCGTGGCCGGCGACGCGGCGCTCCGCGACCGGTGACGGCGCGCACACGTCATGCAGCAGGTCGGACGTGAGGGCGAGGCCTCGACGCGCCAGGCGGCATCGGCGAGGCCCAGCCGCACCGGTCACTCCCGCAGGAGCCGCGCCCCCGTGCGTCAGCGGACCAGCTCCCGTACCCGCGCCTGAGCCGAAGAGCTCGAGCCCCCGAGGCCTCAGCCGAAGAGTTCCAGCACCCGCGGCGAGCCCTGCACGGCCGTGCGCTGGAGGTGGTGCGCGACGGCCCGCAGGCCGCCCTCCTCCTCGCCGCCGCCTGCCCGTCCGGGCCCGCCGTGCACGAGCTGGGGCATGGGTGTGCCGTGGCCGGTGCTCTCGCCCGCGCTGTCGCGGTCGAGCACGAGGACTCGGCCGTGGTGCGGGGCGGCGCCGGTGACCAGCTCGCGCACGACGTCCGGGTCGCGGGAGACGACGGAGGCGACCAGGGACCCCCCGCCGCGCGCCAGCAGGTCGACGGCGTGGGCGGTGTCGCGGTACCCCAGCAGCGTCGCGACCGGGCCGAAGGCCTCGACTGTGTGCACCTCGGCCCGGTCGGCGTCGTCCGCCCGCAGCAGCGTAGGGGCGACGAACGCGCCGGTGCGCGGGTCGGCGCCGACCGCCTCCGCGGGTGCGGCGCCGCCCGTGACGACGGTGGCGGCGGCGCGGAGCCGGCCCACGGCGGCGAGGACCTCCTCGCGCTGGGCCTGCCCGGCCAGCGCCCCCATGGTGACGCCCTCGGCGCCGGGGGCGCCCACGACGACGCGGGCGAGCCGCTCCGCGATCGCCCCGGCGACCTCGTCGAGGCGCGCCTCGGGGACGAGCACGCGGCGGATCGCCGTGCAGCGCTGCCCCGCCTTGCAGGTCATCTCGTGGACGACGGCGTCGGCGAAGAGATCGAGCTCCTCGGTCCCCGGCGTCGCGTCCGGGCCGAGGACGGTGCCGTTGAGCGAGTCCGCCTCGGCGTTGAACCGCAGCGAGCGGGCGGTGACCGCCTCGTGACCACGCAGCCGGGCCGCCGTCGTCGCCGAGCCGGTGAAGGAGAGCAGGTCCTGCCCGCCCAGGTGGTCGAGCAGGTCCCCGACGCCGCCGCTGACCAGCTGGACGGCACCCTCGGGCAGCAGCCCTGACTCGGCCATGATGCGCACGGCGTGCTCGGCGACGTAGGCGGTAGGAGTGGCCGGCTTGACGATGCTGGGCACGCCGGCTATCAGGGCGGGCGCGAGCTTCTCGAGCATGCCCCACACGGGGAAGTTGAAGGCGTTGATCTCGACGGCGACGCCGGTCAGCGGCGTGAGCAGGTGCCGGCCGGCGAAGGTGCCGCCGCGGCCGAGCGGCTCGACGTCACCCTCGGGCAGCACGTTGGCGTCCGGCAGGGTCTTGGCCTTGCTGGCGAAGACCAGCGCGGTGCCGATGGCGCCGTCGACGTCGACCGAGGCGTCGGCCGGCGTGGCGCCCGTCCGGGCGGAGAGCTCGACGAGCTCCTCCCGCCGCTCCTTCAGGGCCAGCGCGAGCGCCTTGACCGTCGCGGCCCGCTGGGGGAAGGTGCTCCGCCGCAGCGCCGGCCCGCCCACGTCGCGCGCGTAGGCCACGGCCGCGGCGGCGTCGAGCCCGGCGCTGGAGACCGTGACGACCTCCTCGCCGGTGACCGCGTCGTGCACCGTGGCGCCGGGCTCGTCCGCGGACCACCAGCGCCCCTCGGTCCAGCTCTCCAGGGCGCGCACCGTCGTGCGTTGCAGCATCGTGCCTCCTCGTGTCAGCCGTCACGGCCGGCCGCGCGTCGCGCCCGGCCCGCGCCGGTCATTCCCAGGCGTAGAAGCCCCGGCCGGTCTTCCGGCCCAGGTCCCCCCGCTCGACCATCTCCACCAGCAGCCCCGGCGGGCGGAACCGCTCCCCGACCGACTCGTGCAGGAACCGCGCGATCCCCAGCCGCACGTCCAGGCCGACGAGGTCGGTCAGCCGCAGCGGCCCCATCGGGTGGCCGTACCCGAGGGTCATGGCCGCGTCGATGTCCTCCGCGCTCGCCACCCCCTCCTCCAGCATGCGGATCGCCTCGAGACCGAGCGCGACGCCGAGGCGGCTGCTGGCGAAGCCGGGTGAGTCCTTGACCACGATGGGGGTCTTGCCCAGGGCGGTTACCCACTGGACGACCAGCCCGGGCAGGTCGTCCTCGGTCTCGGGGCCCACGACGACCTCGACGAGCTTGCTCGCGGGCACGGGGTTGAAGAAGTGCATGCCCAGGAGCCGCCCGGGGTGCTGCAGGTCCTCGGCGATGAGGTGCACCGAGAGGCTGCTCGTGTTGGTGGCGAGCACCGCGCCCGGCCCGACGACGTCCTCCGCGCGCCGCAGCGACTCCACCTTGAGGAGCTGCTTCTCCGGGACGGCCTCGACCACGAGCCCCGCGCCCTCCAGATCCTCGTACCGGGCGGACACGCGCACGCGCTGCAGCACGGGGCCCGCGTGGTCGACGACGCCGCGCCGGACGGACTCGGCGACCGCGCGCTCGACCGCCCCGCGGGCCGCCTCCGCCGCGCCGGCGTCCCGCTCGACCACGCACACCTCGGCACCGGCGAGGACGAAGGCGTGGGCGATGCCGGAGCCCATGCGGCCTCCGCCGATCACACCGACACGGTCGGGAACGCTCATCGCAGACCTCCAGCGACGTCGAGGACGGACCCGGTGACGAACCGGGCCTTGTCGGAGCACAGGAACGACACAACTTCGCCGACATCCCCGGGGGTCCCGAGGCGCCGGAGCACGTTGGCCGTGGACATCGCCTCGATCGCCCGCGGGGAGGTCGTCGAACGCAGCAGGCCGGTGTCGGTGGCGCCCGGGCGGACCACGTTGACCCTCACGCCGCGCGCGCCCAGCTCCTTGGCGGCCACCCGGGAGGCCGCCTCCACCCCCGCCTTGGCGGCGACGTAGCTCGCCTGGCGCTTCGGAGCCAGGTCGGTGGCCGCGCTGGAGACGGTGACGACCGATCCGCCGTCGGCCACGTGCCGGCCCGCCGCGCGCAGCGCGTAGAGGGTCGAGACGAGGTTCAGCCGGAGGATCTCGTCGATCTCCTCATCGGTCAGCTCGGTCAGGTGGGTGAAGGTCCACCGGCCGACGCAGTGCACCAGGCACGTGAGCCGCCCGCCGCCCGCCAGCTCCCGCACGGCGCCGTCCAGCTGGGCGCTGTCGGTGGCGTCGAGCGCGCGGAGGGCAGCGGGGCGGCCCGACCCCACGAGCTCCCCGACCAGCCCCTCGGCCCGCTCGCGGTTGGCCGAGTACGTGACCACGACCTCGTAGCCGTCCTCCGACAGGGCGCGCGTGACGGCGGAGCCGATGCCGCCGCCGCCGCCGATGACGAGGGCGACGCCACGGTCCGCCACGTCGCGATGCATGTCCGACATGCTACATGTTTGCGGTGTGTCGTCAATCGCTAGTCGCGTATTGTCGGAGCGAGATCTTCGGCCGGGGCGCCTCCCCGCTCCCCGTGCTCGCCGTCAGGGCGAGGTAGCGCGGGTCCCACCGACGGGTCATCGGGGAAGGTTCGTCAGGCTATGGGGCGTGACGCGCTTTGCTGGCGTGCATTGTCGTTTGTGGTGAGGTGCTGCGGTTAGAGCTGGCCTCCGAACCGTGTTTCGGCGGCGGTAGGGCGTTTCTAGGCCGCGGGGCGGCCGCTCGGCCGCTGGAAGAGGGCTCCGGGGGCAGGCCGCGCCGGCCCCCCGGTGGCCCATTCAGGCCATTGCGGGTGCTGCCCTGAACAGCTTGAGGATGTTATGAACGGTCGCGGCGAAATGGAGCTCACTACGCACCGCTCGGAGCCCGCGGCGGGAGAAGCGTCTGAGCCCAATGACGTCTTTGAGCTGGCCGTTCGTGCCCTCGACCATCGGCGCGCGTTGCCGGTACAGCTCGCGGCCCTCTGGGGTGCGCAGGCGGTGGTCCATGGCTTCTAACGGATCCGCCCCCTCCGGTGGTGGTCCGCTGGTCGGCTCCTGTCGAGCGCGGCGTGCGTCGTCGCGGCCCTGGCCGGTCGCGATCAGGCGCGCCGGCCCGGGCACGGTGACGTTCTCCACGCTGCGGTAGCCAGCGTCTGCCAGCACCACGCCTACTTCTGTCTGACTGCTCCCGCAGGCGGTGAGCACACGGACGGCCTCGTCCAACTCGGTGAGCATCGGGACGAACGCGACGTTGTCGGCAGGGTTCTGCACGACATCGGCGACGAGGATGACCTGGTCCTGGCTTACGGCGAGCTGAGCGTTGTACCCCTGAACCCAACCCTTGCGGGTCGCCATGGACCTGGCGTCGGGATCGGTGATGTTCCGAAACCACTCCTTCGCGTTCCCACCCGGCCTCTCCCGTGGGGGCGGCCCGGCAGCGGCGCGTTCCTTCGCCCGTTCCAGCGCCTCACGCGCCCTGGCGACCCGGACGCACGCCTCCATGCTCACCGGGGCCCGGCCGCTGGGCGTGCGGCCCAGGGCGGCGGCCTGAGCCTGGCGCCGCTCCCAGCTATCGAGCTTCTGCTGATGGGCCGCCACCGCCCGGTCGAGCCGCATTTGCGCCACCACCACCGGATCGACACCCCGCGGCGCGCGGCCCGGATGCTCCCGTTCCGAACTAGGCAGGGTGGGGTCCGACATCATCTTCACCCACGCCTGAGCCTTGGCCTTGTCCTTCTCGCTGCGCTCGGCCACCTTCGCCGACTTCTCGGCCTCGATATCTGCCAGCGCCTTCTTGATCCGATCCTGCCGAGTCACCGGGTCCGCGAGGTCGGCGGGCAGCTCGTCGCCGAGCGCATCACCGAAGAGGGCGTCCTCGCGGGCGTCAACCTGCTCCGCCTCGGCCAAGATCTTCTCGACCTCCTCACGCAACCACTTCTCACTTCGCAACGCGTAGTCCGAGGCGTTCGCGGCGATCTTCGTCCCGTCAATCGCGACGGTACCGAGCTTGGCCAGACCGGCCTTCCCGCACAGCTGGAGGACCTGGGTGAACAACCCCTTCACGGCATCCTCCCGGTCCTTGCGGAACCGGGACAACGTGGTGTGATCGGGCACGTCCTGGGCACACGCAATCCGGAAAGCGACGTCGCTGCGGCACAACCGCTCAATCTGCCGAGAAGACTTGACCCCCATCGCGTAGCCATAAACCAGCACCGTCAGGAGCATCCGAGGCGCGTACCCCGCCCGGCCCACCCCGCCGAGCCGGGACCCGGCCTCGAATTCGCTGATGTCCAATGAATCGATCACCGAGATCACGAACCACACCAGATGCCCCGGCGGCAACCACTCCCGCATATCCGGAGGCAACAAGTACTGCTGATCCCGATCGACCGGCCGGTACCCCCTCGCCATACCCCATTCTCGAAGACACCGAGCCCCGAGCTCGGAGCCACGCCATTTCGCAACAGGCCCTATGCCTGACGAACCTTCCCCGATCGCGTCGCGCGACGTGCCTCAGCCGACGACGACCACTGGACCCCTGGTGCCCCTGCCGGCGCTACGCCGTGGCGTCCTCCCCCGCCAGCGCCGCCGCCCGGCCGGCCTCGAGCCGGGCGATGGGCACCCGGAACGGGGAGCAGGAGACGTAGTCCAGCCCGGCGTCGTGGAAGAAGTGGATGGATTCGGGGTCGCCGCCGTGCTCGCCGCACACCCCCATGTGCAGCTGCGGCTTCGCCGAGCGCCCGCCGGTGACGCCCGCGACCACGAGCGCGCCCACGCCGTCGGCGTCCAGCGTCTCGAACGGGGAGATGGTGAGCACGCCGTTCTCGAGGTAGTCGGCGAAGAACGCGCCCTCGACGTCGTCGCGGGAGAAGCCCCACGTGGTCTGGGTCAGGTCGTTGGTGCCGAAGGAGAAGAACTCCGCCTCCTCGGCGATGCGGTGGGCGGTCAGCGCGGCCCGGGGCAGCTCGATCATGCAGCCGATCGGCAGGTCCAGCACCGTGCCGGCGCCCTGGCCGACCTCGGCGAGGATGCCCTCGGCCTCCTCGCGGACGATCTGCAGCTCCCGCACCGACCCGACGAGCGGCACCATGATCTCCGGCCGCGGGTCCTTGCCGGCCTGCCGCAGCTGCACGGTGGCCTCGGCGATGGCGCGGATCTGCAGCGCGAAGAGCCCCGGCACCTTCAGGCCCAGGCGCACCCCGCGCAGGCCCAGCATGGGGTTCTGCTCGTGCATGCGCCGCACCGCGGCGAGCAGCTTGACCTCGCGCTCGTCGACCTTGCCCTTCTCCTCGGCCAGGACGACCCGCTCGATGTACTCGCGCCCGCTCGCCGAGGAACTGGTGCTCGGTGCGGCATAGCCCGATCCCCTCGGCCCCGCGCTCCCCCGCGCGGCGGGCGTCCTCGACGGTGTCGGCGTTGGCCCGCGCCCGCATCCGCCGCACGTCGTCGGCGTGGGTGAGGACCCGGTCCACCACCGACCAGCCGTGGCGTCGTCCAGCGCCGCCTCGGTCGCGACCCAGGACACCGTGACCCAGCTGATCGCGGGGAACCGTCGGGTCGCCCGGGAGGTCGGCGGTGGAAACGATCTCGCCGCCGCGGACGACCCCGCCGCCCGCGACGAGCTCGTTTCGGCGCTGGTGCAGGACGCCACCGCGTTGCTATCCCACCTCGACATCGACGCCCTGGACGAGGACGAGGCGCAGGTGGTCGCGCTGCTGGCGGTGGTCGCCCGGCAGGACGTCGAACTGGCCGAGGGGTCGGACGGCACGGACGGGTGGGCACCGACACGGCCCGGGGCGGGGCCGAGAGGCGGTACGGCGGGCCGGTGCTCACGCCACGGCGCGCCGGCCAGGGCCCCTGCGACGCCCCCGAAGGCGACCCGGCCGGTGACCCGCAGCCGGGCGCCGGGACGCAGGCCAAGGGTCTGCAGCAGGGGCGGGACGGGCTTCCCGCCGGCCACGCCCACCACCCGGACCTCGGTGCACTCACGGCAGTGGGAGAGCCTCATGACGAGAGATTAGGAGTCCGTTTTGGCGGCCGGGACGATGGTCCCGCCATTTACGTCCGAAGCGGATCGGTGCTGCGTTCACGGTGCGGTCGCCACTTGGGCCGGTGAGGCGGGCAGCTCGGGCCGCGACGGTGCTTCCACGAAGTCGACGACGCACAAGAGGTCACCGGCCTCGACGCTCTGCGTGGCGGCCACGGCGAGGCGTTGCACCCGGCCCGCCACCGGGGCGGTGATCGCGGCCTCCATCTTCATCGCCTCGATCGTCGCCAGCTGCTGACCGCGTTCGACAGCCTCACCGGCGCCCACCCGCATGGTCACCGCGCCGGCGTAGGGCGCGGCGATGTGACCCGGAGCATCGGGATCGGCCTTCTCGGCAGCGCGCGTGGTCGGCTCGACGCTTCGGTCGCGCACGTAGACGGGCCGCAGCTGACCGTGCAGCGTCGTCATGACGGTGCGCACGCCGTGCTCGTCCGGATCCCCCACCGCCTCGAGCCCGATGTGCAGCTGCACGCCCCGCTCGATCTCCACGACGTGCTCCTGGTCGACCCGGAGCCCGTAGAGGTAGTCCAAGGTGTCGATGACCGAGACGTCCCCAAACCGGTCGCGGTTCTCGGCGAAGGCTCGGGCCGGGCTGGGGAAGAGGAGCCGGTTGAGCGTCGCGCGACGCTCTGCGCCCGGGACGGCCAGCTCCGACGCCTGCTCCGGCGTCAGGGGCCGCTCGGCCAGGTCGGGCTCACGGCCGGCCAAGACCCTGGTGCGGAACGGCTCGGGCCACCCGCCCGGTAGCTCGCCGAGCTCGCCGGCCATGAACCGGATGACGGAGTCCGGCACGTCGTACGCGCCGGGGTTCTCCGCGAAGTCGTCAGGGCTTGCTCGCTTGGCGGCGAGTTGGAGGGCGAGGTCGCCGACGACCTTGGACGACGGCGTCACCTTGGGTATGCGCCCGAGGATCCGGTCGGCTGCGGCGTACATCTCCTCGATGAGCTCGAAGTCGTCCGCCAGGCCCAAGGCGATGGCTTGCTGGCGCAGGTTGGACAGCTGGCCGCCGGGAATCTCGTGGGAGTAGACCCGGCCCGTCGGTGCGGGCAGGCCGGACTCGAAGGGGCGGTAGACCCGGCGGACGGCCTCCCAGTACGGCTCCAGATCGCTGACCGCCGGCAGCGACAGCCCGGTGTCCCGCTCGGTGTGGGCGAGGGCGGCCACGAGGGCCGAGGCCGCCGGCTGGCTCGTCGTGCCGGCGAGCGGCGCGGAGGCGACGTCGACGGCGTCCGCTCCCGCGGCGGCCGCGGCCAGCAGGGTGGCGAGCTGGCCGCCGGCGGTGTCGTGGGTGTGGACGTGCACCGGTAGGTCGAACCGCTCGCGCAGCGCCCGCACCAGCAGGCCCGCCGCCCCGGGTCGCAGCAGCCCGGCCATGTCCTTGACGGCCAGGACGTGTGCACCGGAGCTGACGATCTGCTCGGCGAGGCTCAGGTAGTAGTCGAGGGTGTAGAGCCGCTCGCGGGGATCGAGCAGGTTGCCGGTGTAGCACAGGGCGACCTCGGCCACCGCGGCGTTCGTCTTGAGGACGGCGTCGATCGCGGGGCGCATCTGGGCGACGTCGTTGAGGGCGTCGAAGATGCGGAAGACGTCGATGCCGGTGGCGGTGGCCTCCGCCACGAAGGCGCGGGTGACCACCTCCGGGTACGGGGTGTAGCCGACGGTGTTGCGCCCGCGCAGCAGCATCTGCAGTGCGATGTTGGGCATCGCCTCGCGCAGCACCGCCAGCCGCTCCCAGGGGTCCTCCCCGAGGAAGCGCAGGGCGACGTCGTAGGTGGCCCCGCCCCAGGCCTCCACCGAGAGCAGCTCGGGGGTCATCCGGGCCACGTACGGCGCGACGGTAAGCAGGTCCTTCGTCCGCACCCGGGTCGCGAGCAGGGACTGGTGCGCGTCGCGGAAGGTCGTGTCGGTGACCGCGAGCGCCGTCTGCTCGCGCAGCGCGCGGGCGAATCGCTCGGGCCCGAGCTCGGCCAGGCGCTGCCGGGACCCGGCGGGGGCCGGCCGCTGCGGTGCGACCAGCGGCAGCTTGTCCGCGGGGTGCACCACTTCGGGCCGTGAGCCGTGCGGCTGGTTGACGGTGACGTCGGCGAGCCACGCCAGCACCTTCGTCGCGCGGTCCTGCGGCTTGCGGGAAGTGAGCAGCTCAGGGCGCTCCTCTATGAACCGGGTGCTGAGGTCGCCGGCCACCAGGGCCGGCTCATCCAGGACTGCCTGGAGGAACGGGATGTTCGTCGCCACGCCCCGGATGCGGAACTCCGCCAGCGCCCGCCGGGCGCGGCCCACCGCCGTCGGGAAGTCCCGGCCGCGGCAGGTGAGCTTGGTGAGCATGGAGTCGAAGTACGGGCTGACCTGGGTGCCGGTGTGTACGGTGCCGCCGTCGATGCGGATGCCTGCGCCGCCGGGTGAGCGGTAGGTCGTGATCCGCCCGGTGTCCGGGCGGAAGTCCGCCGCCGGGTCCTCCGTCGTGATCCGGCACTGCAAGGCCGCACCCCGCAGCCGGATGCTCTCCTGCCGCAGCCCGAGGTCCACCAGCGACTCCCCCGCCGCGATGCGCAGCTGCGCATGGACGAGATCGACGTCGGTGACCTCCTCGGTCACCGTGTGCTCGACCTGGATGCGCGGGTTCATCTCAATGAACACGTGCTGCCCCGCCCGTGGGCCCTCCGTCTCGACGAGAAACTCCACGGTGCCCGCGTTCACGTAGCCCACCGCCCGGGCGAAGGCGACGGCGTCGACGTGGAGGCGGTGACGGACCGCGTCATCGAGGTTCGGCGCCGGAGCGATCTCGACGACCTTCTGGTGGCGACGCTGCACGGAGCAGTCACGCGTGAAGAGGTGCACAACGTCCCCGTGCTGGTCGGCGAGCACCTGCACCTCGACGTGCCGGGGGCGCAGGACCGCTTCCTCGAGGAACATCGTGGGGTCGCCGAACGCGGCGCCGGCCTCACGCATGGCCTGCTCGAGCGCGGGGCGCAGCTCCCCCGGAGTCTCGATACGGCGCATTCCGCGCCCACCGCCGCCGGCGACGGCCTTGGCGAAGACCGGGAAGCTGAGCTCCCGGGCGTCGGCGACCAGCGTGTCGACGTCGGCCGACGCTCGGGTGGAGCGCAGCACCGGGATGCCCGCCGCGGCGGCCTGCTCCTTGGCGATGACCTTGTTCCCGGTGCGGGAGAGCACCTCGGCCGAGGGCCCGACGAAGGCGAGCCCAGCCGCGTCCGCCGCGCGGGCGAGCGCGGAGTTCTCGGAGAGGAACCCGTAGCCGGGATAGATCGCCTCCGCGCCGGACTCCACCGCCACGCGGATGATTTCCTGCACGTCCAGGTACGCGGCCACGGGCTGGCCGCGCGTGCCGATCTCGTAGGCCTCGTCCGCCTTCTGCCGGTGCAGCGAGCCGCGGTCTTCGTACGGGTAGACCGCCACGGTGCGGGCACGGAGCTCGTAGGCGGCGCGGAACGCGCGGATGGCGATCTCGCCCCGGTTGGCCACCAGGATCTTGCGGAACATGGTCCTCCTCGTTGGCGACAGGGGTTCCGGGGGCGGCGCCGGCTGAGTGGCGCACGGCCGCACCCGGGCCGGGCACGTCGGCGCAGCCCAGGAAGGTCAGCGCCGCGAGATCTTGCCCGTGAGGGATGCGACGGAGCTGAGGATCACCGGCCGGGCGGCAACCCAGGCGATAACGATGACCGCCAGCGAAGCAGCAAACATCCAGAACCCCAGCCAGCCGGCGTCGTCGCGCACGGCGTACATATGGTTGAGGTTGCGCAACGCCCCGGTCGTCAGCACGAGGGCGACATGGATGACGATGAATGCGACGAAGTACAGCATCACGGGGAAGTGGATCGCGCGAGCCACCTCGATCGGGTAGAGCCGGTTGATCCGCTTCCAGCTAGCCGGCCACGCCGGGGACATCCGCAGGCCGGTGAGGGCGGCCAGGGGCGCGGCGACGAAGATAGTGACGAAGTAGGCGAGCAGCTGCAGGGAGTTGTAGTTCACCCAGCCGTTCTCCGTCGGCCAGTCCAGGGAGAGGTACTGGACCAGGACCGATACGGCGTTGGGGAAGACCTCCCAGCTGGTCGGCACGATCCGCATCCACTGCCCGGTGGCGAACATCAGGACGATGAACACCAGCCCGTTCGAGATCCAGATCACGTCCAGGCTGAGGTGGAACCAGACGTGCAGGCTCATCTTCTGCGGCGACTTCCGGGTGCGCAGTAGGCCCTTGTTGTTCCGGGTCCAGTACGCCGGTGGGCGGGTCGTGGTCCGGATGAGCCACCCGGACCGGATGATGAGGACCATCAGGAAGACGTTCAGGAAGTGCTGCCAGCCCAGCCAGGCGGGGAATCCGACGGGCGCGCTCTCGGGCAGCCGGGTCTCCCCCGGAAAGTGGTGGACGAACGTCTCGACGGCGGGAAGCCCCCGCAGCCAACGCGCCAGGAGCACGGCCACAACGAGGAGCGCCAGCGCGGTCGGGACAAGCCATACGAGTCTGGCGAACCGGCTCTTCTTCATGTCAGCGAGAGTGGTCATCACGATGCCTTCCTCGTCCTTCTCGACGGCTGTCCGGTCGGTCTGGAACGCCGTCAGACGACGGACGCGGCGGTGACCTCGACCGCCTGGCGGCGCTTCTCGATCGCGTCGATGAGCTGCGGCGCCACCTTGAACACGTCCCCCACGACACCGAAGTCGGCGATGTCGAAGATCGGCGCGTCGCCGTCCTTGTTGATCGCCACGATTGTCTTGGCGGTCTGCATGCCCGCCCGGTGCTGGATCGCTCCGGAGATCCCCAGCGCCACGTAGAGCTCCGGCGAGACGGTGGTCCCCGTCTGTCCCACCTGGGCCGACTGGGATACGAACCCCGCGTCGACCGCGGCGCGTGAGGCGCCCACGGCGGCGCCAAGGGCGTCGGCAAGCTGCTCCACCAGGGCGAAGTTCTCCTGCGAGCCCAGCCCGCGTCCGCCGGAGACGACCTTGGCGGCGCCGCGCAGCTCCGGGCGGCCCGACTGGGCCGGTGCGGTGTGGACGGCGTCGACCACGGCAGCGGTCCCGGGCTCGACCGGGCCTGTGGTGACCGCCGGGGTGGCGGCGGGGGCCTGCCCGTCGATGGCCCCGTCGCGCACGGTGACGACGGCGGGCCCTCCCTCGATCGCGGAGTCCACGGTGTAGGTGCCACCGAATACAGAGTGCTGGACCACGATGCGGTCCCCGTCCAGGCGCACGCCGACGGCGTCGACGGCGAGGCCCGTGCGCATCCGCACGGCGAGCCGCGCCCCCGCCTCCCGGCCGTCCACGGAGTGCGGGACGAGCACGGCGGATGCGCCCACCTCGCGGACCACCCACTCCAGCGCAGCGACCACGGGCGTCACGACCGCGGCGCCGACGGCGTCCGACTCGGCGACGTACACCTGCTCTGCGCCGAGCTCGCCCAGCTGGGTCACGGCGCCGGAGGCCTCGCCGGGCCGCGTCGCCACGACGGCGACCGGCGTGCCGATGGTGGCCGCGGCCGCCAACAGGGACCGCGCCGAACTGCGGACGCCCCCGTCGGGCGCGACCTCGATCAGGACAACGATATGAGACACGGTGGTTCCTCCGTCAGATCAGGTGGGCGGCGGCGAGGAACTCAGCGAGCTCCTTGCCCGCGTTTCCGTCGTCGACGATCTTCTTGCCGGCGGTGCGCGCGGGCCGTTCCGCGGCGCTGAGGACGATGGAGCGGGGGTTGGCCCCCTGCCCCGCCAGCACCTCGGCACCGAGGTCGGCGAGGGTGAGCACCTCGAGCGGCTTTTTCTTGGCCTTCATGATGCCCCGGAAATTGGGAAACCGGGCCTCGGGCGCCCGCTCGGTGACGGAGATGACGGCGGGCAGCGCCGCGCGCAGGTCCGAGGTGCCGACCTCCGTGTTGCGCTCGCCGCGCACCTCGCCGTCCATGATCTCCACGGAGTTCAGGTGGGTGGCGTGCGCGACGCCCAGGTGCTCGGCGATCATCGCGGGCACCACACCGCCACGTCCGTCCGTGGACTCGTTGCCGGCGATGACGAGGTCGAAGCCCGTGCGCCGGATCGCGGCGGCCAGGACCTCGGCGGTCCGGACCAGATCGGCACCGGCTAGCCCGTCGTCGGCGACGTGCACCGCGGAGTCCGCGCCCATGGCGAGGCCCTTACGGAGGATTTCCGTCGCTCCCTTCGGACCCATCGTCATGACGACGACCTCGGCGTCGTGGGAGTCCTTGTGCGCCAGCGCGGCCTCGAGGGCGCGCTCGCCGACCTCGTCGATGACGGGGTCGCTCGCGGCCCGGTCCACCCGTCCCGTGCTCGGGTTGAGCCTGCGCTCGCCCCACGTATCAGGCACCTGCTTGACCAGCACGACGATCCTCATGGGCCCGCTCCTCCTGCAACGTCCTTGTCGGATAGCCCGAATCATGCCATTCATGCGCAGGAAAATCTAGCCATGCGAACCGACATCTGAAACCGCGTGCCGCCCGGCGCTCATGGGGCCGGGCGGCAGATGACCGGTGGCCGCCGTCGTTCCCAAGACAATGCGGGGCTCAGGCGGTGGCGTCCTCCCGGTTCAGCGCGGCGGCGCGGCCGGCCTCGAGCCGGGCGATCGGCACCCGGAACGGCGAGCAGGAGACGTAGTCCAGCCCGGCGTCGTGGAAGAAGTGGATCGACTCGGGGTCGCCGCCGTGCTCGCCGCACACCCCCATGTGCAGCTGCGGCTTCGCCGAGCGCCCGCCGGTGACGCCGGCGACCACCAGAGCCCCGACGCCGTCGGCGTCCAGCGTCTCGAACGGAGAGATGGTCAGCACCCCGTTCTCGAGGTAGTCGGCGAAGAACGCGCCCTCGACGTCGTCGCGGGAGAAGCCCCACGTGGTCTGGGTCAGGTCGTTGGTGCCGAAGGAGAAGAAGTCCGCCTCCTCGGCGATGCGGTGGGCGGTCAGCGCGGCCCGGGGCAGCTCGATCATGCAGCCGATCGGCAGGTCCAGCACCGTGCCGGCGCCCTGGCCGACCTCGGCGAGGATGCCCTCGGCCTCCTCCCGGACGATCTGCAGCTCCCGGACCGAGCCGACGAGCGGCACCATGATCTCCGGCCGCGGGTCCTTGCCGGCCTGCCGCAGCTGCACGGTGGCCTCGGCGATGGCGCGGATCTGCAGCGCGAAGAGCCCCGGCACCTTCAGCCCCAGGCGCACCCCGCGCAGGCCCAGCATGGGGTTCTGCTCGTGCATGCGCCGCACCGCGGCGAGCAGCTTGACCTCGCGCTCGTCCACCTCACCCTTCGCCTCGGCGAGCGCCACCCTCACGGACAGCTCGGTCAGGTCGGGCAGGAACTCGTGCAGCGGCGGGTCGATGAGCCGGATGGTGGTGGGCAGGCCGTCCATCACCTCGAGCAGGTCGACGAAGTCCTGACGCTGCAGCGGCAGCAGCTCGGTCAGGGCGGCGTCGCGCTCGTCGGGGGTGTCCGCCAGGACCACCCGCTCGATGTAGCGGCGCCGCTCGCCGAGGAACTGGTGCTCGGTGCGGCACAGGCCGATGCCCTCGGCGCCGCGATCACGCGCGCGCCGGGCGTCCTCGGCGGTGTCGGCATTGGTGCGCACCCGCATCCGCCGCACGTGGTCGGCGTGGGTGAGGACGCGGTGCACCGCCTCGACCAGCTCGCGCGTCGACTCGTCGGGCGCGGCCTCGAGTCCGGCCTCCAGCCCGTGGGAGATGTACCGCATGACCGGGGAGTCGACCACCGGCACGTCACCGAGGAAGACCTCCCCGGTGGACCCGTCGAGGGCGATGACGTCGCCCGGGCGCAGCACCCGGCCGTCGACCCGAACCTCCTTCTTGGCGACGTCGACGTCCACGGCCTCCGCGCCGACGACGGCGCAGGTGCCCATACCGCGGGCGACGACCGCCGCGTGGGAGGTCTTCCCGCCGCGGGACGTGAGGATGCCGTCGGCGACGATCATGCCCTGCAGGTCGTCCGGGTTCGTCTCGCGCCGCACCAGGATCACCTTCGCGCCGGCGGCCGTGCGCTCCATGGCCTGGGCGTTGTCGAGGACGATCTCGCCCACCGCGGCGCCGGGCGAGGCGGCCATGGCCTTGGTCAGCAGGACCTTTTCGGCGTCGGCGTCGAACTGCGGGAAGAGCAGCTGGCTGAGCTGGGCACCGGTGGTCCGGGCGATCGCCTCGTCCATGGTGATGAGGTTCTCGTCGACGAGCTGGGTGGCGATGCGGAAGGCCGCGGCGGCCGTGCGCTTGCCGACCCGGGTCTGCAGCATCCACAGCTTGCCGCGCTCGATGGTGAACTCGATGTCGCACAGGTCGCGGTAGTGCGTCTCCAGCCGGCGCATCGCCTGGAGGAGGTCGGCGTAGGACTTCGGGTCCAGCTTCTCCAGGTCCGCCAGGGACAGGGTGTTGCGGATGCCGGCGACGACGTCCTCGCCCTGGGCGTTGGGCAGGTAGTCGCCGTAGATGCCAGAGTGGCCGGTGGAGGGGTCCCGGGTGAAGGCCACGCCGGTGCCGGAGGTCTCGCCGAGGTTGCCGAAGACCATCGTCACGACGTTGACGGCGGTGCCCAGGTCGTTGGGGATGCGTTCGCGCCGGCGGTACAGGCGCGCCCGCTCGGTGTTCCACGAGCCGAACACGGCCTCGATGGCCATGTCCAGCTGCTCCCGCGGGTGCTGCGGGAACTCCCGGCCGCACTGCTCGCGGACGATGCGCTTGTAGGTCTCGACGAGGTCGTGCAGGTCCTCGGCGCCCAGGTCGACGTCGGTTGCCGCGCGCACCTCGGCCTTCTTCGCGTCCAGCGCCGCGGCGAAGAGCTCCCCGTCGATCCCGAGCACCGTCTTGCCGAACATCTGGATCAGCCGCCGGTAGGAGTCCCAGGCGAACCGCTCGTCGCCGGAGAACTCGGCCAGGCCCTTGACCGAGGCGTCGTTGAGCCCGACGTTGAGCACCGTCTCCATCATGCCGGGCATGGAGAACTTCGCCCCCGAGCGCACCGAGACCAGCAACGGCTCATGAAAATCACCTAGTCGGCGTCCTAATGTGTCCTCGATCTCGCGCAGCGCCATCGTCACCTCCACCCGCAGCTCGGGCGGGACGTGGCCGTCGCGCATGTAGGCACGGCACGCCTCGGTGGTGATGGTGAAGCCGGGCGGGACCGGCAGCCCGATCTTCGTCATCTCCGCCAGGTTCGCGCCCTTGCCGCCCAGCAGGTCCTTCTGGTCCTTGTCACCCTCGCTGAACCGGTACACGTACTTAACCATGGCCGCCCTCCCGGACTTCCGTGCCAGGCACCTTGCCGGCGCCGTCGCCTCACCCTATGACGGTGACCTGAGTCACCCTTGCCAGACTACGCATCCTGCACCCTGCACCCTGCCGACCTACGGACGGAGTGGTGCAGCGCCCGCAGTGGCGGCGGCGCCACGCGCCGGTGCCGGGAACCGACGCAGGCGTGGCAGCACCTCTTGGCCGTACAGCTCGAGGAAGCGCCGCTGATCACGTCCGGGCGCGTGGAACACGAGGTGATTGAACCCCAGGTCCGTGTACGCCCGGATGCGATCGACGTGCTCATCCGGATCGTCCGAGACGATCCATCGCGACGCCGCCCTCTCCAGCGGCAGCGCATCGGCGAGGCGCTGCATCTGGATCGGGTCTTCCACGCCGGTCTTCTCCTCCGCCGAGAGTGCCAGGGCCGCCCACTCGCGAGTGTCCGTCAGCGCTCTGGACCGGTCGTGGTCGAACGACACCTTCATCTCGATCATGAGGTCCAGGTCGTCCAGGGACCGTTCCGCCCTGGCGGCGCCCTCGGCCAGCGCCGGCAGCAGCGTCTCCGAGTACAGCTGCGCCGCCTTGCCGGAGGTGGTGATGAAACCGTCTGCGATGCGCCCGGCCAGGCGCGTCGCCGCAGGACCCGAGGCGCCGACGTATATCGGCACCGGCCGCTCCGGCCGGTCGTACACGGTCGCGCGGTCAGTCCGGTAGTAGGTGCCTTCGTACGTCACCCGGTCCTGGCTCCACAGGAGACGGATCAGGGTGATGGCTTCCTTGAGGCGGGCGAAGCGTTCCTTGCCGTCCGGCCAGTGCAGGCCCAGCGGCACCTCGTTGAGCGACTCCCCGGTGCCTACGCCGAGCACCACCCTGCCTGGGTACATGACGCCCAGGGTCGCGAAGGCCTGGGCGATGACCGCCGGGTGGTACCGGAAAGTCGGCGTGAGCACCGACGTGCCGAGGACGATCCGTTCCGTCCGGGCACCCGCCGCCCCGAGCCAGGGCAGCGCGGCGGGTGCATGCCCCCCGTCGTGCCGCCACGGCTGGAAATGGTCTGAGACGAACACCGAATCGAACCCCGCCTGCTCCGCCAGCACGGCCAGCTCCACCAGCTCGCGTGGGCCGAACTGTTCCGCCGACGCCTTGTACCCGATGGTCAGCCTCATCGCTCCTCCTTGCCCTGCCCGGTCTGCGAAACCGCCACCCTCAGAGGTGCCGCTCTTCCGGCCCGACGTAGGCGCTGAGCGGCCGGATGAGCGAGTTCGCCTCCAGCTGCTCCATGACGTGCGCCGTCCACCCGGTGACGCGGCTCGCGACGAACAGCGGCGTGAAGATCTCCGTGTCGAACCCCATGAGGTGATAGGCGGGACCGGACGGGTAGTCCAGGTTCGGCTTGATGTCCTTGCGCGAGACCATCGCCCGCTCGAGGTTGTCGTAGAGGGCGGCGATGTCCGGCCGGTCGTAATGGGTGATGAGCGTGTCCAGCGCCGCCTTCATGCTCGGCACCCGCGAGTCGCCGTTCTTGTACACGCGGTGGCCGAAGCCCATGATCTTGCGCTTCTCGGCCAGGGCCTGCTCGAGCCAGGCCTCCGCGCGGTCGGCGCTGCCGATCTCGTCGAAGACGTGCATGACCGCCTCGTTGGCCCCGCCGTGCAGCGGGCCCTTGAGCGCCCCGATCGCGCCGACGACGGCGGAGTACAGGTCCGAGAGCGTCGAGGTGATGACGCGGGCGGTGAACGTGGAGGCGTTGAAGGAGTGCTCGGCGTAGAGGACGAGCGAGACCCGGAAGGCGTCGACGACGACAGGGGCCGGCACCTCGCCGAAGGTCATGTACAGGAAGTTCTCCGCGTACCCCAGATCGTCGCGCGGCGGGACGAGCGGCTGGCCGCGGCGGCGCCGCTGGGCGTAGGCGACGACGGCGGGCAGCTGTGCGAACAGCCGCGCGGACTTCGCCAGGTTGGCGTCCCGGGAGGCGTCCGCCGTCGTCGGGTCGTTGGTCCCGATGACGCTGACAGCGGTGCGGACCACGTCCATCGGGTGGGCGGTGGTGGGCAGGGAGTCAATGACCGCCTTGACGTTGGCCGCGAGCTCGCGCTGCGCGCGTTCGTCCCGCTCGAGCGCCGCGCGCTCATCGGGCGTGGGCAGCTCGCCGTGCCAGAGCAGGTACGCGACCTCCTCGAAGGAGCACCTTGCGGCCAGCTCCTGGACGGGATAGCCGCGGTAGAGCAGGGAGTTGGTCTCCGGGTTCACCTTGGAGATCGCGGTGGTGTCCACGACGACGCCGGCGAGTCCCTTGCGGATCTGCGGCTCGGTCTGGGTCTCGGTCTGGGCAGTCATGCTCGCTCCTTTGCGCTCACGTGCTCGATCAGTTCCGCCTACGTCAAGGCGGGTTTGTAGGTGTAGATGGACGTGTCGAAGTGGTTGTAGCCCTCGTAGTCGAGGAGCTCGTAGAGCCGCGCGCGGTGCTGCATCTGCGGCACCAGCGGCGCCAGGGTGCCCTGCTCCTCGAGCGTGTCGAGGCCCCGCTCCGCCGCGCCCATGGCCAGGCGCAGGAGAGAGACGGGATAGATGACGATGTTGATCCCGACGTCGGCGAGCTGCCGCGTGGTAAACAGCTCGGACTTGCCGAACTCGGTCATGTTGGCCAGCACCGGCACGTCGACGGCGCGGCGCACCGACTCGAACTCGGCCAGGTCACGCATCGCCTCGGGGAATATGGCGTCGGCCCCCGCGTCGACGAGCGCCCTGGCCCGGTGGACCGCCGCGTCCAGCCCGTCCACGGCCCGGATGTCGGTGCGCGCCATGATCAGCAGGTTCGCGTCACGGCGGGCGTCGACGGCGGCACGGATGCGCTTGAGGGCGGTATCGGCGTCGACCACCTGCTTGCCGTCGAGGTGCCCGCAGCGCTTGGGGTTGACCTGGTCCTCGATGTGCAGCCCGGCAACCCCGGCGTCCTCGAGGGCCTGCACGGTGCGGGCGACGTTCATCGGCTCGCCGAAGCCGGTGTCCGCGTCGACCAGCGCGGGCAGGTCCGTGACGCGGGCGATCTGCTGGCTGCGGCCGGCGACCTCGGTCATGGTGGTCAGCCCGATGTCCGGCAGGCCCAGGTCGGCCGAGAGGACCGCGCCGGAGATGTAGACGCCCTCGAGCCCCTTGTCCTCGATGAGCTTGGCGCTCAGCGGGTTGAACGCGCCGGGGAAGCGGAGGAGCTCCCCGGAAGCGAGCCGCGCACGCAGCGCCGCGCGCTTGGCCGCGGGCGTGATGGTCGAGTACAGCATCAGAAGATCCCCTCCGGGGCGTCGACGGTCGCGAGCAGCCCGGCCGGGGCCGTGACGGTCAGCTCGCCCAGCTCGCCGGCCCCCAGCTCGGGCAGGCGCTGCGCGACGGCGAGGAACCGCTCGATCTCGGCGTGGTCGAGGATGCCCGCCGCCAGCGTGCGGAACTTCTCCACGTACTGCTCCCGGCCGAACGGCCGGGCGCCGAGCGGGTGCGCGTCGGCGACGGCGATCTCCTCGACCACGCGCGATCCGTCCGTGAGCGTGATCTCCACCCGGCCGCCGAAGGCCTTCTCCGCCGGGTCGGTCGAGTGGTACCGGCGCGTCCACTCGGGGTCCTCCGCCGTCGTGATCTTGCGCCACAGCGCCACGGTGTCCGGCCGGGCGGCCCGCTCGGGGGCGTAGGAGTCCACGTGGTGCCAGGCCCCGTCCTGCAGGGCGACGGAAAAGATGTACGGGATCGAGTGGTCCAGGGTCTCGCGGGACGCCGTCGGGTCGTACTTCTGCGGGTCTTTCGCGCCCGAGCCGATGACGTAATGGGTGTGATGGCTCGTGTGGATCACGATCGAGGCGACGTTCGCCGGGTCCGCGAGCTCCGGCCGGGTCCGGTGCAGCCGGCGGGCGAGGTCGATCAGGGCCTGCGACTGGTACTCCGCCGAGTGCTCCTTGGTGTAGGTGTCCAGGATCGCCAGCTTCGGCTCGCCCGGCGCGGGCAGCGGCACCTCGTAGGCGGCGTCGGGGCCGTCGAGCAGCCAGGCGATGACGCCGTCCTCGCCCTCGTAGATGGGCGTGGGCGAGGTCTGCCCGCGCATGGCCCGGTCCACGGCCTCGACGGCTACCTTGCCGGCGAAGGCGGGGGCGTGGGCCTTCCAGGTGGAGATCTCGCCCTTGCGGGACTGGCGAGTGGCCGTCGTGGTGTGCAGCGCCTGGCCGATGGCGTGGAAGATGACCTCCGGCTCCAGGTCGAGCAGGGTGCCGATGCCAGCCGCGGCGGACGGGCCGAGGTGGGCGACGTGGTCGATCTTGTGCTTGTGGAGGCTCATGTCGCGCACGAGGTCGACCTGGATCTCGTAGCCGGTAGCGATGCCGCGCACGAGCTGCGCCCCGGTCAGCCCGCGGCGCGAGGCCAGGTGCTGTGCAACGGCGACGATCGGGGGGATGTTGTCGCCCGGGTGGGAGTACTCGGCGGCGAGGAAGGTGTCGTGGTAGTCCAGCTCGCGCACGGCCACCCCGTTGGCCCACGCCGCCCACTCAGGGCTGACCCGGTCGGCACGCTCGGCGCCGAAGACGGTGGAGCCGGGCGCGTAGGGGTGGGCCATGGCCTGGGCGCGGGCGGCGACGGCAGGTCCGCGCAGCAGCGAGGCGGTGGCGACGGCGGCGTTGTCGATCACCCTGTTGATCACCATGTCGGTGACCTCCGCGGTGACGGGGACCGGGTCGGTGGCGACCTCGGCGATCTTCCACGCGAGCTGCTCCTCGCGGGGCAGATTGTCCGCGCTGGGGTGGACGCGGACGTGATGGGTGACCATGCGGTGGGTGATCATGAGACGACCTCTCGGGGGTGGGCGCCGAGCTCGTTCTCGGCGGCCTCGTCGGCAAGCTTCGGACCCGCGGCCCGGTCGGAGGGATGGGTGGTGAGGCTCGCGAGGATGTTGGCCAGGCTGGCCCGTAGGTGGACGGCCGTGGCCTGGGCCGCCAGGGTGGCGTCCCCCTCGGCGATCGCCTCGGCGATGAGCCGATGCTCCTGTGCGGCCCGGACCAGCCGGTCCGGGTTGTCGTGGGAGAGCCGGCGCGCCCGAGCCACGTGCGAGCGCAGGGAGGCCAGCGCGCGCAGCAGGTAGGGGCTCTCCATCGCCTGGTCCAGGGCGTCGTCAAGATCGGCCACCAGCCGGTAGTACGCGACGCGGTCCGGGTCATCGGCGCTGAGCAGCGTGGAGGCGGCGGCGAGCCGCTCCGCGAGGCCGGCAAAGACGGCTGGATCGCCGCGCCGGGCGGCCAGCCGGGCGGCCTGGCACTCGAGGGCCTCGCGCAGCTCGAAGAGGTGCCGCACATCAGCCGCGGAGACGTCCGAAACGACCAGGGTGCGGCCCTTGCCGGTCACGGCAAGCCCCTCCTGGGCCAGCCGGCCCAGCGCCTCCCGCAGCGGCGTGCGGGAGACCCCCAGGCGCGCGGCCTGCTCGACCTCGCCGAGCTCGGCGCCGGGCGCCAGGCGGCAGGAGACGATCTCCTCCCGCAGCGCTGCGTAGACGCGTTCACTGGCCCGCATGACGTCGAGACTACACACACTGGGGCCGCTTGTATACAGATTTGGTGCGCCCGCACGGGAATAGGCCAGCTTTGCGCTACGGCAGCCCCCTCTTGTATGCAGCGATCGCGGCTGGCCCGGAGCGACCCGGGCAAGAGCGCCCGGCCCCGGCCAGCCCCTGCACGAGGTCCCGCGGGCGGGGCGCACGGCGCGCGGAGGCGGTGGCACCAGCGGCACTCGAGAAGGCGCCGCGTGACCCGATCGCACAGCGACAGGAACTTGCCCCCCCCGGCAGCGGAGGGACCCCGAGACGGGCCGGCGGATGCGCGGTCGCGCCCGGCCGCCGCCGGATCAGCTCAGAGGAGGTCCCACGTGACCGGACGGGCGAGCACCTCTGGGAACTTCCGCGAGATGTAGCGCACGTACTCGTCGATGTGCCGGGTCATCGCCTCGCCAGACGCGTCTCCGTCATGCGCACGAAGAGCCTCGAGGATGCTGGTGTGCGCCTTGAGGACGGCGGTGCGCCGGTGCACGGGATAGTCGACGCCCAGCGCACTGCCGTCGAGGATGCCCACCAGTGCGTCGATGAGGAAGCCGTACATCGCGTTCTTGGAGGACCACGCGATGATCTCGTGGAACTCCATGTTGGTGTGCAAGAACGTGTCGATGTCCGACAGGCCGCCGCGCATGGTGTCCACCGAGGACTCCAGCATCCTCAGGTCGTCCTCGCTTATCCTCTCGGCGGCGAGCCGAGCCATCAGCGGTTCGAAACCCCGGCGTGCCTCGGCGATGGTCTCGAACTTGGCGTTCTCGAACTGCAGGAGGAGCAGCAGCGTCGTGGCAAGGGTCGAGGAGTCCGGTTTCTCCACGGTCGGCCCACCACCGGGACCGGGCTTCAGCGAGATGACCCCCTGCAGCTCCAGGAAGCGCAGCGACTCGCGCAACGTTCCCCGGCCGACCTGGTACTTCTCGAGCATCACGCGCTCGGGCGCCAGCTTGTCGCCCGTGCCGCGCTCGTCCCGGCGGATGTCGTCCACGATGCGCTTGGCGAGGAGCATTGCCGTCTTCTGGGGCCGATGGCCCACACCGTTGCCGATCACATCGTCTCCCTGGCAGCCGGATGCCGGGGGAGCCGGCGATCCGCTCTAATCATATGCATGAGGATAACGGACCGCACTGGCGCACCCTGATTACGCCCCCATAGCGGGCCGCGGAATCAGAGCCGGTCCTCCGCCCCTACCAACGGGGTCACACCCCCCAGCACCCCGTCGTCGGCCAGGTTTTGCACCTCCTCCGCCGCCATGCCGGCGACCTCGGAGAGGACCTCGCGCGTGTGCTGGCCCACCTCGGGCACGCCATCGTACGCGGGCCCCGCGTAGCCCTCGAGGTGCAGCACCGGGCCGGGGACGATGCCGCTGCCGAGCGCCGAGCCCGTCAGCTCCGCCAGTGTCCGGTAACGGAAGTGGGGGTCGGCAGCTATGTCGCTGGCGTCGTTGACCGCGGCCGCCACGACGTCCGCGTCACCGAGGATCCGCAGCACCTGGTCCCGGGACATGGAGCCGACCCAGCCGCGGACGACCTCCTGGACGAGCTCGTTGTTCTGCATCCGGGCGGCGTTGGTGGCGAACCGCGGGTCCGTCTTCATCTCCGGCCGGGCCATGGCGTCGAAGAGCCGCATCGCGATGCTCTGCGAGGAGGCCGCAATCGACAGCCACCCGCCGTCACCGGCCTGGTAGATCCCGCGCGGCGACGCGGCGCCCGAGGCGTTCCCCTGCCGCTGCGTGATCTCGCCGCTGACCGAGTACCGCAGGACCGCGTCGCCGAGGATGAACATCAGCGGCTCGTACAGCGCCACGTCGACCTCCCGGCCGCCTTCGCCGCGCTCGCGGGCGAAGAGCGCCATCGCCGTGCCGTATGCTGCGGCGATCCCGGCGATCGAGTCGGCGAAGCCGAAGGGCGGCGCTGTCGGAGGGGTCTGCGGCCATCCGTTGAGGAACGCGTAGCCGCTCACCGCCTCGGCGATCGTGCCGAAGCCGGGCCGGTCCCGGTACGGGCCCGTCTGGCCGAACCCGCTCACGCGCGTGAGGATGATGCGCTCGTTGACGGCGCGCAGCGCGTCGTAGCCGAGCCCCCACTGCTCCAGCCGGCCCGGCCGGAACGACTCAACCACGACGTCGACGTGCGGGGCGAGGCGCAGGACGACGTCCCGGCCGCGTGGGGAGCGCAGGTCCACCCCGAGCGACCGCTTGCCGGCGTTGATCCGGGCGAACCCGATGGACAGGCCGTTGTGCTGGGGCTGCCACTGCCGGGCGAAGTCACCAGTTACCGGGTCCTCCACCTTGAGCACCTCGGCCCCGAAGTCGCGGAGCATGCGACCGGCCGTCGGCGCGGCGTACATGCTCCCGAGCTCGAGCACCCGGATGCCCTTCAGCGGCGCTGCTTCGTGGCTCATCTGGGATCCCTCCGGCCTTGCCTAGTAGCTTCGCGGCAGGCCGAGCACGTGCTCGGCGATGTAGTTGAGGACCATCTCCTGGCTGATCGGGGCGATCCGCATCAGCCGCGCCTCCCGGAAGTACCGCTCCACGTGGTACTCCTTGGCGAACCCGTACCCGCCGTGGACGCTGATGGCGACGTCGGCGGCGTGGAACCCGGCCTCCGCGGCCAGCCACTTGCCCTCGTTGGCCTCCCTCGCGCAGGGGATGTCGTTGTCGATCATCCACGCCGCCTGCCGGCACATGAGGTCGGCGGCGTCGAGCCGGATCCTTGCCTCGGCGAGCTGGCCGGAGATGAGCTGGTTCTGCCCGATCGGGCGGCCGAAGACGACGCGCTCCTTGGCGTAGGCGGTGGCGCGACGCAGGGCCGCCCTGCCCAGTCCGATCGCGGCATTCGCGGAGATCACGCGCTCGGCGTTCAGGCCGGCGAGAATGGCCTTGAAGCCTTCGCCCACCTCGCCGATGACGTCCTCGTCGGCGACGAAGAGGTCGTCGATGAACAGCTCGTTGGTGTCGATGGCGTTGCGGCCCATCTTCGGGATGGGACGGATGGAGACGTGCTCGCGGTCCATCTCGGCGAACATGAGGGTCAGGCCGCGGGTGCGCCCCTGCCCCTCCTCTCGCGGGGAGGTGCGGCACAGCAGGAACATCCGCTCCGCCTCCTGGGCCTTGGTGATCCACACCTTCTTGCCCGAGACGAGCCAGCCACCGTCGACCTTGCGGGCGGAGGTGGACAGGTTGAGCGTGTCCGTCCCGGCGTCGGGCTCGGTGACGGCGAAGGAGACGTGCAGGTCACCGGTAGCGGCCCGAGGCAGGAAGCGCCGCCTGAGCTCCTCGCTGCCGTGCCGGATCAACGGCTCGAAGCCGAAGATGCCGATGTGGACGGCGCTGCAGCCGTTCATGCCCGCGCCGGAGGCGGAGATTTCCTGCTCGACAATCGCCGCCTCGGTGACCCCCATACCACCGCCCCCGTACTCCTCGGGAATGGTCAGGCCGAGCCAGCCCCCTTCGACGACGGCCCGGTAGAACTCCCACGGGAACTCGTGAGACTCGTCGTGCTCGAGCCAGTACTCGTCCCGGAACTGCTTGCACAGGTCCCGCACGGCCGCGCGGATGTCCTCGTGCGTCTCGTCCTGGCCGAGCGCCAAGGCGCCGGTCTGCGTATGCGTCATTGCTGTGCCTCCTGTTGTCCGCCTCTTCGCGTGTGTGTCCCTGCCCCGCTCGCGCCCGTCACCGGCCGGCCCACACGGGCGAGCGCTTCTCGGCGAAGGCTCGGGCGCCCTCCTGCGCGTCGGCGGACCGGCGCACCGGGTCCACGATCTCGTGCTGACGACCGAACGCCTCCTCGAGGGGCCAGCCGGCCGACTCCACGAGAACCCGCTTGGAGGCGGCCAGCGCGAGCGGGGCGTTCTCGGCCACCTGCTGCGCAAGGTCCACCGCCTCCTCCAGCGCCCCGCCGGGTGGGGTGAGCCGGTTGACGAGCCCGGCGGCCGCCGCCTCCTCGGCCGACCAGTGGCGGCCGGTCAGCACCAGCTCCATGGCGAGGTGGTACGGGATCCGGCGCGGGAGCCGGAACAGCCCGCCGGCCGCCGCTGTCAGTCCGCGGCGGACCTCGGGCAGACCGAAAACGGCGGTGCGCGCGGCCACGACGAGGTCGCAGGCCAGCACGATCTCGAAGCCGCCGGCGAGCGCGTACCCCTCGACGGCCGCGACCAGCGGCTTGGCCGGCGGGCGCTCGACCAGACCGGCGAATCCGCGGCCGGGCACCACGGGCCGTTCGCCGCGGGCGAAGCCCTTGAGGTCCATACCGGCGCAGAAGGTGCCACCGGCGCCTGTGATGACCCCGGTGCGCAGCTCGGGCGAGCCGTCCAGCTCCTCCAGCGCGGCGGCAACCTCCTCGGCGAGGGACAGGGACATGGCGTTGCGGGCGTGGGGGCGGTTCATTTGCAGCACGAGCACCGGCCCGCGGCGCTCGACGACCAGCTCCTCGCTCATCGGGCGGCCATCCTCGCCGCGCCGTCGAGCCGGATGGTCTCGCCGTTGATGTAGGGGTTCTCGATGATGTGCCGGGCGAGGCCGGCGAACTCCTCAGGCTGCCCCATGCGGCTGGGGTGCGGGATGCCGTCGCCGAGCGCCGCCCGGGCCTTCTCCGGCACCTTGGCGAGGATCGGGGTGTCAAACACGCCGGGCGCGATGGTGCCCACCCGGACGAGCTTGCTGCCGAGGTCCCGGGCGGCCACGAGCGTCATCCCGACGATGCCGCCCTTGGCGGAGGCGTAGGGAACCTGGCCTATCTGCCCCTCGTACGCGGCGGTGGAGGCGGTCAGCACGCAGACCCCGCGCTCGCCGTCGGCGGGCTCGTTGCGCGCCAGGCGCGCGGCGACCAGGCGCAGGACGTTGAAGGTCCCGATGAGGTTCACGCGCACGACCGTCTCGAACAGCTCGAGGGAGCCGGGGTTGCCGTCGCGGTCGACCACCCGCATGGCGCCGCCGCGGCCGGCGCAGTGCACGACGCCGCGCAGGGTGCCCAGCGACCCGGCCAGGTCCAGCGCGGCGTCGACCGCGGCGGGGTCGGTGACGTCAGCGGGCGCGAAGCGCGCGGCGTCGCCCAGCTCTGCGGCCACCTGCTCGCCCGCCGAGGCCGCCAGGTCGATGATGACCACCTGGCCCCCCTGGGCGAGCAGCTCCTTCGTCGTCGCCAGGCCGAGCCCCGAGGCGCCGCCGGTGACGACGAAGACGTTGCCGTCGATGCGCATGTCGTTCTCCTCTCGGGCCCGAGCCCTAGATCCGTTCGATGATCGTGGCGTTGGCCATGCCGCCGGCCTCGCACATGGTCTGCAGCCCCCACTGCTTGTCCTGCTGCTCGAGGGCGTTGAGCAGCGTGGTCATCAGCCGGGCGCCGGAGGCGCCCAGGGGGTGGCCGAGGGCGATGGCGCCGCCCCGGACGTTGAGCCGGTCCTCCTCGACGCCGAGCTCCCGCTGCCAGGCCACGGGCACCGAGGCGAAGGCCTCGTTGACCTCGAACAGGTCGATGTCGCCGACAGACATCCCGGCCCTGTCCAGCACCTTGCGGGTGGCCGGGATGGGAGCGGTGAGCATGAGCATGGGGTCGTCGCCCACCTGCGCGAAGGCGTGGAGCCGGGCACGTGGCCGCAGCCCTAGGGCCCGCGCCTGCTCCTCGCTCATGACGAGCATGGCGGCGGCACCGTCGGTGATCTGGGAGCTGTTGCCGGCCGTGATGTGCCAGCCCACGTCGGGGAACCGGCGCTCCATCTCCTCGCTGTGGAACGACGGGCGCAGATCCGCGAGCCGGTCCAGGGTGGTGCCGCGGCGGATCGTCTCGTCCCGCTCAACGCGCTGCAGCCCGTCGGGGCCGGGCACCGTCACGGGCACGATCTCGGTGTCGAAGCCGCCGGCGTCCGCAGCGGCCGCAGCGTTGGCGTGCGAGCGCACGGCCACCTCGTCCAGGTCGCGTCGGCTCAGGCCCCAGCGGGCGGCCACGAGCTCGGCAGCCATGCCCTGGCCGACCAGCCCGGGCGCGTAGCGGCCGTTCACACCCTCCCCGTACGGGTCGGCGCCCTGGCGGGCGCTGCCCATGACGACCCGGCTCATCGACTCCACGCCGCCGGCGACGACGATGTCGTAGCCCCCGGCCATGATGCCGTGCGCGGCGAACTGCAGGGCCTGCTGGCTCGAGCCGCACTTGCGGTCGATGGTGACCGCCGGGACGTGCTCGGGCAGGCCGGCGCCCAACCAGGCCATCCGGCCAGGGGTCGCGGACTGCTCGCCGACCTGGCTGACGCAGCCGACGAGCACGTCGTCCACGGTGCCCGGGTCCACGCCGGTGCGGTCGAACAGTGCCTGGAAGACCTGGGCGAGCAGGTCCACCGGGTGCAGGCCGGACAGCGCGCCGCCGGCCTTGCCGCGGCCGATCGGAGAGCGGACGGCGTCGACGATGACGGCGTTCTTCATGCGGTCACCTCCGCCGCATCGGCACCCACGAGCCAGCGGGCGAGGTTGCCGCCGAGGATGCCCGCGGTCTCCTGCTCCGTCAGGCCCAGGTTCCGCAGGACCTCGATCTCGGTGGCCGGGTCCGACATGGGCCAGTCGGAGCCGAAGACGATGCGGTCGGCGCCGTGCCGGCGGATGACCTCGCGGACGCGGGCAGCATCAAGCCCGGCGAGGGTGGGCGGCCAGGAGGTCTCGAGCACGACCGGAAGCCCCACGACCTGCTCCTCGGCCTCATCGAGGCGGTGGAAGCCGCCGAAGTGGCAGGCCACCAGGCGCAGCCTTGGGAAGGTGCGGACGATGTCGGCCAGCATGGCGGGCGTAGCGCGCCGGTCGGTCTCGGGCGTGCCGCCCTTGCCGACGTGGGTGATGACGGGGAACTCGTCGTCGAATGCCTCTAGGAGCGCCCAGATCCGCCGGTCGTCGAGGCTAAAGCCCTGGAAGAGCGGATGCAGCTTGACGCCGTGGACGTGGTGGCGGCGCAGGCTGTCGAGGTTCTCCTCCACGCTGAGCTCCGGGTGCACCGTGCCGAAGGGCACCAGTCGCTCCGAGCGCAGGCCGCCGATGAACTCGTTGGTGCGGTGCACGTGCCGGGCGTGGTCGGCGATGCCCATGACCACCGCCCGGTCGACGCCGCTGCGGTCCATCGCAGCGCGGAGCCCGGCGACGGTGCCGTCGAAGCTGGCGTCCATGCCCGGCACCCGTCCGGCGAGCGCGCGGGCGGCGATGTGGTCGGGCCAGACGTGCGTGTGCGCGTCGAGCACTGGAGTCCTCACAGCTTGCCTGCCTCTCCGCCGTCGATGACGAACGTCGATCCGGTGATGAAGTCGGAGCCCGCGGAGGCGAGCAGGACGGCGAGCGGGATGATCTCCTCCGGCCGGCCCATGCGCTTGGCGGGGATACGGCGCACCCGCTTGGCGAGCAGGTCGGCGTCCTCGGTGACCGCTCTCTGCGCCTCGGTGCTGAAGGCCCCGGGGGCGATGGCGTTGACCTGGATGTTGTGCCGGGCCCACTCGGCGGCCAGGGACTCGGTCATGCGGAGCACGGCGCCCTTCGAGGTCGAGTAGCCGACCAGCACCGGCTTGCCGCGCAGCCCGGTGGTCGAGGCGACGTTGATGATCTTCCCGCCGCCCTGCTCCACGAAGTGCCGGCCGGCGGCCTGGGCGAGCAGCATCGGGGCGATGACGTTGACCTCCAGGGTGTCGCGCCACACCGCGGGATCCTGGGTGAGGAAGTCCCCGGCCGGCGCGATGCCGGCGTTGTTGACCAGGATGTCGATCCGCCCGTGCCGCCGCACCACCTCTTCGACCGCCTGGGTGGCGGACCGGGGGTCGCGGGCGTCCAGCTGCAGGGCGCTGATGCGCTCCGGGTCCTGCGCCACCAGCTGCTGGAGCTGGCCGGTGCTGCGGGCCGCGCCGACGACCTGGGCGCCCTCGTGGGCGTAACCGCCGGCGATCGCCGCGCCGAGGCCCCGCGACGCACCGGTCACCAGGGCGACCCGCCCCGCCAGAACCTGCCCGCTCATGACGGCCTCCGGGTGAGCTGGCGCGCCAGGGAGTCGAGCACGACCTCCGAGGCGCCCTCGTAGATCCGCATGGGACGGGCCGCCCGGTAGCACCGCTCGATCACGCTGTCGCGCAGCAGGCCGGCCCTGCCCATGACCTGCACGCACCTGTCGACCACCCGGCCGGCGGTCTCCGTGGCCACGACCTTGGCCATGGAGGAGACGTCCAGCGCGGCGCGCGGGTCGGCGGCGGCCCGGGCGGCGGCGTGGTAGGTGAACACCCGGGCCGCCTCGAGCTCGGCCCACGAGCGGGCGAGGAGCTGGCCGACGGGCCCGATCTCGCTCAGCGGCCGACCGAACTGTTCACGGCCGGTCGCGTGGCGGACCGCCTCGTCCAGGGCGGCCTGGGCCAGGCCGACGGCGGCGCCGGCCACCGAGACCCGGAACGTGCCAAGCGTGGCGAAGACGAGGGAGAAGCCCTTGCCGGGGGCTCCGAGCCGGTGGCTCGCCGGCACCCGCACGCCGTCGAAGGTGAGGTCGCCGAGCAGGTGCGGTGCGATGATCGTCGGTGTGGGCGTGATGGTCAGGCCGGGCGTGCCGGCCGGCACGAGCACCATCGAGTACCCATCACCCTCCCGGCCGAGCACGCAGTAGAAGTCGGCCCATCCGGCGTTGGAGATCCATGACTTCGAGCCGTCGACGACGAGCTCGTCGCCCTCCTGCGTGATGGTGGTGGCTACCGCCTTGAGGTCCGAGCCGGCGCCGTCCTCGGTGAGCGCGAGTGCCGCGAGGGCCTCCATCGTGGCCACCCGCGGCAGCCACCGGCTGCGCAGCTCCTCGCTCCCACCGGTGGTCACGGCGAAGCTGCCGATGCCCTGCATGCAGAACAGCGAGTCGAGGTGGGCGCTGGTGGCCATGAGCTCCTCGCGCACCACGGTGACGGCGAGAGCGTCGACGCTGTCGTGGCGCCCGCCGTACGCGGCCGGAACCACGAGCCCGGCCAGCCCGCTGGCGGCGAGCGCCGTACGCATGGCCGCGTGCGGCTCGCTCATCTCGTCGGCCTCGGCGGCGTAGGACGCCAGCTCTCGCGCCAGCGCCCTCCCCTCCTCGCGCGCCGCAAGGTGCGCGGCGCCCAGCTCCGTGGTGGTGGGACCCTCCACCGTCGTGTGCGTACTCATCGGCGCTGGCTGAAGGTTCGGCCGAGGAGCTCGGAGACGATGCGGGTGCGCTGCATCGTGGGCGTGCCACCCGCGATGGCCCAGCCGTGGGCATCGCGGTGCAGGCGCTCGATGCCGTACTCCTCGGTGTAGCCGTTGCCGCCGTGGAGCTGGATCGCCAAGTCGGTCACCCGCTTGGCCATCTCGTTGGCGGTGACCTTGGCGAGGGAGACCTTGAGCGGGTCCGGCAGCCCGGTGCCGGCGTCGCCGGCGGCCCGGTACACCAGGGCGCGTGCGGCCTCCACCTGCAGGACCATGTCGGCGAGCGCGACCTGGACGGTCTGGAACTCCACGATCGGCCGTCCGAACTGCTGGCGCTCCTGGGTGTAGGCCAGAGAGCGGTCGAGCGCGGCCTGGCCGATCGCCAGGCTCATGGTGGCGTTGCCCAGGCGCTCGATCGAGAAGCCGGTGAACAGCTCGCGGAAGTGCCCGGGGCCGCGAATGAGGTTCGTGGCCGGGACGCGCACATCGTCGAAATACACGTCCGCCGACGGGATGCCCCGAAAGCCCATGAGCTTCTCCTGTGCGCCGAAGCTCACGCCCGGTGTGGTGGCGGGAACGAGGACGGCACCCACGCCCTTGGCGCCCGGGATGCCGTCGAACCGGCAGTACGTGTAGTAGTAGTCGGCGTGGCCGCCGCCGCTGATCCAGCGCTTGGCGCCGCTGATGACCAGCTCGTCGCCCTCAACGCGGCAGTCGGTGGTCATGTCGGTCGCGGCCGAGCCGGCGTCGGGCTCGGAGATCGCCACGGCGACGGTGGCTTCGCCGGTCACGACCTTGGGCAGCACCTCGGCCCTCTGCTCCTCCGTGCCGAGCATGGCCAGGGCCCGCGCGGGGCCCGTGTTCGCCTCGAACACCTGGAACGCGGCGGGGCGGCACTCCTTGGCGAGCTCCTCGATGACGACGAGCGCGTCGATCACCGGGGCACCGGACCCGCCGTACTCCGTCGGCAAGGAGATGCCGAGGAAGCCCATGTCCCCGAGTCGGCGCCGCTCGCCCTCGGGGAACGTCGTGCGGTTCTGGTCCCACTCCAGCGCCCGGGGCGCGTAGACCTCGGCGGCCAGCTTTGCGGCGGCCTCCCTGACGGCGAGCCGCTCGTCGTCCAGCACCTCGAGCATGTCCCTCACCCCTTCCATCTCTTATATTGGTAGGCATAGATTCCCATGATGCGGCCTTCACCGCAAGGGGTTTGTGCGTGACTTCCTCAGCGTGTCCGCTCGGCGAGCACGGGCACTCCAGCAGGGCGCTTCATCATCATGCCCTTGCGCTCGCAGACATGGACCACCTCACCACGCTGGTTGATGCCGCGGTGCTCGAACCAGACGATGCCCCGGTCGGGCCGGGTCTGAGACTCGCGCTTGCGCAGGATGGTGCTGCTGGCGCGGATCGTGTCGCCGTGGAAGACGGGGTTGGGGAACTCCACCCGCTCGTAACCGAGGTTGCCGAGCGTCGTGCCGAAGGTCAGGTCGTGCACGATCATCCCGCCCACCAGGGCCATCGTGAACAGGCTGTTGACCAGGCGCTGGCCGTGCTGGGTCGTCTTGGCGAACTCCTCGTCCAGGTGCAGCGGCTGGGGGTTCATGGTCAGCGATGTGAACAGGACGTTGTCCATCTCCGTGATGGTCCGGGTGTAGGGATGGTCGTAGACCCTCCCCTCCTCAAGCTCCTCGAAATACAGACCGGGCATGATCACTCCTTAGCGGTGCTGAAGTTCCGGCACGACCCGGCGGGCGTGCTCGAGCCACTCGCGCGCCGTGTCGGCGTGCGCCTTGTCGATGTGCAGCCCCTTGTAGCGCACCGCGCCGTCGCCGCGGGCGGCACCCTCCTCGAAGGCGGCGATGAGCCCCTCACGGAAGGCGATCGCCTCCGCGCTCGGAGAGAAGACCTCGTTGAGCGTGGCCACGTGCTTCGGGTGGATGGCGATCTGGCCGCGGAAGCCCAGCTGAAGGCCCTGCTCGGCGAACGCGCGCAGCCCGTCGAGGTTCTCCAGGTCCTCCCAGAGGCCTGTGAGGGCGTGCAGGCCGAACTCCCGGCACGCCAGGAGCACCCGGCTGCGCAGGTAGAGCGTCTCGGTCCCCTCGGGCGTCCATCGGTACCCCACGGCGCGGGCGATGTCGGCGTGCTCCGCCGTCGGGCCGACCATGGCGCCGACGCGTGGCGAGGCGCCTGCGATCTCGCGACAGTTCTGGATGGCCTCCACCATCTCCACCGGGACGATGAGCTCGAGGTTCGAGGCGCCGTTGCGGACCTCGAACCAGTCCAGGAGCGTCTCCCAGCGCAGGACGTCGTCGCGTTCGCGTACCTTCGGGACGAACAGTCCGCTGAGGCCCGGGACCACGACAGCCTCGAGGTCGGCCCCTGCGAGGCCGGTCGCCAAGGCGTTGGGGCGCACGAAGATGCCCGCCTCGACCCCGTCGGCGCGCAGGTCTGCGATGGTGCCCGCGACGACGGTGCGGGCGTCCGCCTTGAGCTCGGCGGGGACGGAGTCCTCCAGGTCGAGGACCACGGCATCTGCGCCGCCCGCAACCGCCTTGGCCGCCCAGGCGGGCTTGTGGCCGGGGACGAAGAGGACGGAACGGTAGGGGTGCACGGGGTCCTCCTCAGGTCCGGGCCGGCTGCAGCCGGTCGTGGGTGTCCGCGGTGACCCCGAGCTTGCGCAGCTCGGCCTTCTGCACCCGCTGGCTGGGGGTCTTGGGCAGGGACTCGACGAAGCGCAGGAACCGGGGCATGGCGAAGGCCGGGATCCGGCGTTCGCACCAGTCCCAGACGCTCTCCGGCGTGGTGGGCTCGCTGGTGATGAGGTAGGCCATGACCTCGTCCTCCCCCGCCTCCGCCTCGGCCGGCACCGCGATGACGGCGGCCTCGAGGACACGGGGGTGCGACAGCAGGGCGGTCTCGACCTCGTAGGAGCTGATGTTCTCCCCGCGCCGGCGCAGCGCGTCCTTGAAGCGGTCGACGAAGTAGAACCAGCCCTCCTCGTCGCGGCGCAGGGCGTCACCGGTGTGGAACCACAGGTTGCGCCAGGCCTCCGCCGTCTTCTCCGGCATGTTGAAGTAGCCCAGGCTGACGATCCACGGGACCCGGGGGCGCACGACCAGCTCGCCGATCTGGCCGACCTCCACCTCCTCGTCGGTCTCCGGGTCGACGAGCCGGACGTCGAACCACTCGTCGGCCGCCAGCCCGGCGGCGCCGGCCGGCCGGCCCTCCCCGTAGGGCGAGATGATCGGCGCGGAGGTCTCGGTCAGGCCGAAGACCTCGACGAAGGCCTCGATGCCGTAGCGCTTCTTGAACGCGTCGACGAGCGAGGCGGCGGTCGGCGCGGCGAAGACGGCCCGCAGGGCGTTGTCGGCGTCGTCGGGGCGCTCGGGCTGCTTGGACAGGAAGTCCATCATCACGCCGATGTAGTTCGTGACCGTCACGCGGCTCTCGCGGATCTGGTCGATCCAGCGGCTCGCACTGAACCGGGACCGGACGACGGCGCGGGCGCCGGCGACCATCGCGGGGTAGGTGGCCATGAACTGGGCGTTGCCGTGGAACAGCGGCGTGACGGTCATCCACGCGTCCTCTGCGGTGAGCCGCGTGAGGGAGACGCACTCGTCGGCGAAGAAGTACATCTGCGCGTGCGGCATCGCCACGCCCTTGGACGGGCCCGTCGTGCCGGAGGTGAAGAACACCGCGGCGAGGTCGCGTGGGCTGACCTCGGGCAGCACGGCATCGCACTCACGCTCAAGGACGTCCCACGGGTCGGCCAGCCAACCGTGCGCCCTCAGCAGCTCCACCGCCTGGTCCGCCTGGCCCGTGTCGATCACGTAGAAGTGCTGGATGTCGTCGGCGTCCAGCCGGATGTCGGCGAACTTCGCCGCGTGGACGTCGTCGATGACCGCAAGGCTCGCCCGGACCGTCCGGATCTGATGGGCGAGGAAGTCGTGCTCGTAGGCGGTGTTGATGGGCACCTCGACCAGGCCAGCGACGGCGGCGCCGAGCCAGGTGCGCAGGAAGCGAGAGGAGTTCGCCCCCATGATCACCACCCGGTCGCCCTTGGCCCCCCCGGCGGCCAGCAGGCTGCGCCCGACGCGCTCAGCGGCGGCGAGCGCCTCGGCATAGCTCCAGGTCGCGGACTCTTCCGGGAGGTCCAGGAACGTCGCGTCGGGCGTGCCGGAGGCACGCGCCCGCAGCACCGTGGGCAACGCCCACTGCTCCCGGTCGGTGAAAGTGGGCTTGAGGTCGGTGTAGAACCGCCGTGTCATCTCGGCTCCCTCATCGCTGGTGCCGGCGGGGTGAACCGCGGCCGCCGCTTCTCGAGGAAGGCGCGCGCACCCTCCTGCATGTCGTCGCTGCCCATGGCCTGGATGAGCATGCCCAGGCCCGTGGTCATGGAGTCCTGGGCGAGGTTCCACCACAGGTTGCTGCTGGTCTTGGTGATCTCGAGGTACCGGGGGCTCAGCTGCTTGATTTCCTCCACCCACTCCTCGGCGCGGGCCATCAGGGCGTCGTCGTCCACGACCTCGTTGACGAGCCCGAGCGCGAGGGCCTGCTCGGCGCTGTAGCGCCGGCACATCATGCTGAGCTCCTTGGCCCGCTTCTCACCGATCTGCAGGGCCATGAGGTTCGTGGCCCCGAGCACCGGAGCGGACCCGACCCGCGGGCCGGTCTGCCCGAAGGTGGCGCCGCGCGCCGCGATGGCGAGGTCGCAGGCGACGACAAGCTCGTTCCCGCCGCCGGCCGCCGCACCGTTGACCGCGGCGAGCACCGGCCGGGGGCACGCCCGGATGGCCTGCACCATGCGCAGCGACGTCGTGAACAGCCGGCGCAGCTGCTCCGGGTCCGGATCATCGAGCTGATCCAGGGCGCCACCGGCACAGAAGCTCCCGCCGGAGCCGGTGATGACGACGGCGTACGCGTCGGCGGCTGCTTCCACGGCATCGATGACGGCGTGGGCCATCTCTATGTCGTAGGCGTTGCGGCGGTCAGGCCGTTGCAAACGGATCCAGACCGCGCCGGCCCTGCGCTCGACCTCGACGTCGGGCATCGTCACCTCCCTGTGACTCAAGAACACTGATAATCTTTAGCAGAGTCCTGGCGGGTCTTCAAGGGTTTCTGGGCGCCATGCAGGGTGCAACCCTCTCACCTCAGCGGCGCCTGCGAGCGGGCATGGCGACGCCAGCCTTCGAGACTCGGCGGCTCGCGGGGCGCCGCCGAGCGCCAGCCGAAAGGGTGCCTCATGGACGGGCGAGGCCGGCCCTCCCGGTTCAGTCCCGCAGCGAGAGGGCTAGCTCCGGGCACGCCTCGACACCGGTGACCGCAGCGTCCTCCAGTTCCGGCGGGACGCTCGGCATCTTCACGAGGACGTGACCATCCTCCTCGGCGAGCTCAAAAACCTCCGGCGCAGCCATCCGGCAGAGACCATGTCCCTGGCAGCGGTTCAAGTCGGCGTTGACCTTCATCTCGCACCTCCATGTGGATCGTGACACCAGAAGCGTCACCGGCGCCCGGCTCCCGCGGGCCGGACGGTCGGCACACCCCTTGACGTCGCGGACAATACAACTATTATCATGAAATGGCCCACTCATAGAAGAGTAGGAGATAACCGTGGAAGACCAGAGCCAAGCGCCACGTTGCCCGGTGGTCCACTTCGACCACCACTCGCCCGAGCATGCCGCAGATCCGGTCGGCAGCTACCGACGTCTCAGGTCGCAGACCCCGGTGGCATGGACGGAGGCGCACGGCGGCTACTGGGTGCTCTCGGACTACGCGAGCGTCTTCGAGGCCGCGCGCGACGACGAGCTGTTCACCTCGCGGCGTCTGCCCGAGTACGGGGGGGATGGCCTATCGGTGACCATCCCCAAGGCCCAGACCAGCTTTCACATCCCGATCGAGCTCGACCCGCCGGAGTTCCGGCCCTACCGCAAGGTGGTCAACAAGGTCACCGCGCCGGCCGCTGTCGCGAAGCTGGACGCCGTGATCAAGAAGTACGTCACCGCCTTCATCGACGAGATCATCGAGTCCGGTGACGCCGACCTCGCCTTCGTCGCCGGGGTGCCCGCGGCCGTCACCATCGACTGGCTGGGCCTCGACGCCTCCGAGTACAAGCTGTACGTGGACGCCATGCATACCCTGGTCTCCGCGCCCCCCGGCTCGCCGGAGTATCTGCACGCCCAGGACGTCGCCGTCCCGTGGGTCACGCAGACGGTCAAGGCCCACATCGCCGAGCGGCGCAAGAACCCGACCGATGACGCGACGAGCGCCTTCATCGAGGCGGATCTTGACGGCCGCAAGCTGACGGACGAGGAGATTTACTCGATCCTCGAGCTGATCATCTCCGGCGGCGTCGGCACCACGGCCTCGCTGGTCACGTCCGCCCTGGTCTGGCTCTACCAGAATCCGACGGAGCGCCAGCGGCTCATCGCCGACCCGAGCATGGTGGACATCGCCGTGGAGGAGTTTCTCCGGGTATTCTCGCCGACCCAGGCCCTGGCCCGGACCATCACCCGGGACGCAGAGTTTCAGGGCTGCCCGGTGCGCAAGGGGGACCGGGCGCTGCTCGGCTGGGGGTCCGCCAACCGCGACCCGAACCAGTTCGAGAACCCGGACGATGTGGACATCACCCGGTGGCCCAACCGCCACATGGCGTTCGGCGTGGGCGTCCACCGCTGCGCGGGTTCGCACCTGGGCAAGGCCATGGCGCGGGAGATGATCCGCCAGATCCTCGAGCGCATGCCGGACTACGAGGTCGACATGGACAGGGTGGTTGCCTACCCCGACCAGGGCACGAACGCCGGCTACCACTCGATCCCGGTCACCTTCACGCCCGGGCAGCGGCGCGGCGAGCTGCTGTTCGCGGGCAAGGCCCGGGACTGAGCGGCGGGCCCACGGGTCGGTAGCGACAACCATGGGCCGACTCGGCATCGACGACATCGAGGACCTGCGCGGGCTGGGGCTGGACAAGGGCGGACGCGACGGGCTGGTCCGTACCGCCTCGGAGTGCACGGTCGCGTTCACGTCACCGTCGGGGTGGCCCTCGGGTGTGGTGATGAGCTTCCTCTATGACCGCGAGCGGTTCTGGCTCACCGCGGTCCGAGGGCGCGCCCACGTCACCGCCGTGCTCGCGGACCCGCGGGTGACACTCGTCATCTCCGGCGCGGGCACGTCGCTGCCGCGCCAGATGCTGGCGGTGGCGGGGACGGTGACGGTTCACGACGACCGCGCCACCAAGGCCTGGTTCTTCCCCGCCTTCGCGGCCAGGATGGCGCCCGCCGACCCGCAGGCCTTCGTCCGCCTACTGGACAGCCCGAATCGCGTGATCTTCGAGGTCAAACCGGAGCGCATCACCGCCAGCCACGACTCCAGGAAGATGCCCGGCGACGGGCGGGGCGGCCCCCGACGCAACGAGGAGAGTCAGCCATGAGCGGGACCAGCATAGGCAGGATCGTCATCGTCGGCGCCGGGCTGTCCGCCGCTCGAGCGGCGGCGGCGCTGCGCCGCAAGGGCTTCACGGGGGACCTCGTCATGGTGGGCGCGGAGCCGCACCTGCCCTACGACCGCCCGCCGCTGTCGAAGGAGGTGCTGCGCGGGACCCGCGAGTCCACGGCGCTACCCTTCGATCCCGGCAAGCTCTGGGTGCAGGTGCGCGTGGCGACCACGGCGACGGGCCTCGACCTCGACTCCCGTCTGGTCCGCACGAGCGCCGGCGAGGAACCGTTCGACGGACTGGTCATCGCCACCGGCGCCGCGCCGGTCCGGCTGCCCGGCGACGGCGAACAGCTCGTCCTGCGCACCCTCGAGGACGCGCTCGCCCTACGCGGACGCCTCGCGCCCGGCGCACGTGTCGTCATCATCGGTGCCAGCTGGATCGGCGCCGAGGTCGCGACGGCGGCGCTCGAGGCAGGGTGCCGCGTGACCTGCTTGGAGGCGGGGACCGCTCCGGTGGCCCAGGCCCTCGGTGAGGAGGTGGGCCGCCTCTTCCTGCCGTGGTGGTCGGGCGTCGACCTGAGGCTGGGCACGGCGGTGCGTGAGGTTGCACCGGGCGAGGTGTGCCTCGCCGACGGCGGCACCGTGCCCGCCGACGTCGTCGTCACCGGTGTGGGGGTGCGCCCGGCGATCGGCTGGCTCGCCGGCTCGGGCCTGGCGCTGGGACGCGGCGTGCGCGTCGACGAGCACTTGCGTGCGAGCGCGCCCGGGGTGGTGGCGGTGGGCGACGTCGCACAGCGCTACTCCCCACGCGCCGGTGAGCACATCCTCGTCGAGCACTGGGACGACGCCGGCACCGCGCCCGCCGTGGCCGCGGCGGCGCTGCTGGCCGGCGCCGACGACGAGCTGGCGGTGCACGACCCAGTGCCGTACTTCTGGTCGGACCAGTTCGAGCACAAGATCCAGTACGTGGGCCGCCACGGCGCCCTCGACCGCGTGGAGATCGACCGCGAGGACGCTCAGGGTTTCCCGGTCGTGCGGTGGTTCGACAACGACGGCGTGCTGACGGCCTGGCTCGGCGTCGACCGTGCGCGCGAGCTCGTCAAGGCTCGCACGGCTGTCCGGACGCGGCCGACCCCGGCCGAGGCCGGGCTGCCGGTCCAGAGGTGATCGCGCGGCGGCGGGACACGCGGCGGCGCGGCCGCTCTGCGGCTGGGGCCGGTCGGGACGACCGCGGGTTCGCCCCGCTGTGGCTCCTACTGCTCCTCGTGGTCGCCGTCGGGGTGAACGTCCGCGCCACGTTCGGGGCCACGCCGCCCCTGGTCGACGACATAGGCGCCGACCTGGGCCTGAACGCCACCCTGCAGAGCCTGCTCACGGCCGTCCCGGTGCTGGCCATGGGCCTGTGCGCGCCGCTGGGTCAGCTCCTGGGGGCACGGTTCGGGCCCGAGCGCGCGATCTTCGGGCTGGTGCTGCTCCTGGGGCTCGGAGGTGTCGCGCGCCTCGGCGTGGACTCCGTGCTCACGCTGATGCTCTGCGCTGTCGTCACCGGCGCGGCGATGGGGGCGACGTCCGCCCTCGTGCCGGGATTCATCAGTCGCCACCTCAGGCGCATCCCCGGCACCGCCACGGGGGTGTACTCCATGTCCATGGCCAGCGGCGTCGCGCTGGCCGCGTGGATCGCCTGGCCCACCACAGAGGCCCTGGGCGACTGGCGCGCCTCGCTGGCACTGTGGGGCGGGTTCGCGATCCTGACGGCCGTCGGCTGGCTCCTGGTGCTGCCCCGCATCTCCGCACGACCGCCCCGGCCGCCGGCCCCGGCCAGCGGCGCGGTTCAACGGGGGCTTCCGTGGCGCAGCCCGACCGCGTGGTGGGTCACCGCGATGACCACGGTCGGCATGCTCGGGGGCTTCAGCGGCGTCGGCTGGATCGCGCCCATCCTCGAGGAGCACGGAGCCACGGCGCACGAGGCGGCCTCGACCTTCGCATGGTTCCAGCTCGTCCAGCTGCTGGCGATGGTGACACTGCCGACGCTGACGGACCTGACGAAGGACCGCCGACCGTTGTTCTTGCTCCCGCTGCTTTCGTCGATCGCCGGGGTCTCCATGCTCATGGCGGTGCCTGACGGTCCCGCGGTGCTCGCCGCCCTGCTCTTCGGCTTCGGGGTGGGCGGTACGTCGGCGCTGGTGCTCGTGCTCATCCAGGACACGACGCGCGACCAGACCGAGGCTGGGCGGCTCAGCGCCATGGTGATGATGGTCGCCAACTGCGCCGGTGCGCTCGGGCCGCTGGCTCTCGGCGCGCTGCACGACGTCACGGGCGGCTTCACTGCGGGCCTCGCTGTTGTCCTCGGCGTGGTGGCGCTCGGCCTGGCGATGGTGCCAATGCTGCGGCCGGGGCGCGTGGTGGAGCAGTTCGTCGCCGTCGCCCCACACCCGGAGGCGCGCTCCGTCTCACTCGACCCAGACGCGCCGGATCCCCGAGCTCCGTCCGTCGCCCGGGATCCAGCGGGCGGCGCGCACGATCGGCGGTCGTAGTCCGGTCCCAGCATCGGGCGCTTCGACGAACCCTTGGAATAGGTCGTCCAGGCGCGACACCCTCGACGTACACCCCACTACGGACCGAAAGCATCAGCGGCCGCTGTTGGTGGAGTTCAGCCTTGCGCAGCCAGCCACGCGGGTCCGGGTCGACCCCCTGCGCCTGGCATGCCGTCGTACGCACCCTCCACCTCCTGGGGTTCCTGGCAATTGGCCTCACGACGGCGAACGGGCGCGCCGCAATGGCCAGCCAGCAACCAGCCTGTCGGGGCAGGTTTCCTAAGATTATGGTCGGTTACTTTCTATGTGCGATTCATTGACATCATTGTCAACCTCCATCAGACTCAGGCCCTCGGCGGCACCGGAGCTGGCGCACGACACCGCAGCCACCGATCGACGTCACCAAGTGAGGTCTGGCAGGCACCGCACGTCGATGGAGATCGAGCATGTCTGGAACAGCAACACGTCCGCTGAGAGGTCCAACGTCGGGCGCGGCCGGCGCCGCCCCTGTGCTTTCCGTGCGAGATCTGCACAAGTCCTTTTCGGGGACAAGAGCCCTGAAGGGCGTCGACCTGACCATCGAGCCAGGTGAGGTCCACGCTCTCGTGGGGCAGAACGGATCAGGGAAGTCGACCCTGATCAAGGTCCTCTCCGGCTACCACCAGCCGGACCCAGGGTCCGAGATCCTGTTCGAGGGGAGGCCCCTCCACGGTGACTCCCATGAGGACGGCCAGCACATCCGCTTCGTCCATCAGGACCTCGGCTTGATCCTGGAACTGACCGCCGCCGACAACCTCGCCCTGAAGTCGTCCTTCGTGACAGGACGGGGCGGCCGCATCCGGTGGCGCGAGGTGACGGACATCGCGCGACACGCGGTTGCTCGCCTTGGGCTTGACGTCGACGTCGAACGTCCGCTCAGCGAGGCGTCGCCTGTGCAACGCAGCGTTGTCGCCATCGCCGCCGCGCTGCTCGGCTGGGAGAGCGGGCGTGGCCTTCTCGTCATGGACGAACCCACGGCCGTCCTACCGCACACCGAGGTTCGGCACCTGCTTGACATCGTCCGCGAGATCCGGCGCATGGGCGCCAGCGTCCTGTACGTCTCTCACCGCCTGGACGAGGTCTTCGCCATCGCAGACCGCGTGTCGGTCCTGCGGGACGGGCAGCTCACCGGAACCTATGACGTCGCCACGCTCAATACCCAGTCGCTCGCCGAGCTGATGGTCGGGGACCGCGTCGACGCCGCCTTCCGGCTGGACCAGCAACCCGTTCAGACGGCTCCCACCGCACTGGCGGTCCGGCACCTGACTGGCCGCACCCTCAAGGACGTCAGCTTCGAGATCCGGCGGGGAGAGATCGTGGGGGTCGCAGGTTTCGCCGGATCCGGCGCGGACGAGCTCTCGTACCTCCTCTCCGGAGCCACTCCTGCCCTCGGCGCCGAGGGAAGCTTCCGCATCGGTGGCGACCACGGTCGGTGGACGCCGGCGGATCGCCTGCAAGAGGTAAACCTGCCGCACGTGCCCGCAGACCGCGTACGGGAGGCGATCTTCGCCGAGTTCGGCGTCAGAGAGAACCTGACAATCGGTGCCCTAAAGCGCAGCTCAGTGAAGGGCCGGCTCTCACGGAAGGCTGAGCACAGGTTCGCGAGGGACTGGGTGGAGCGCCTGGAGGTGAAGGTCCCCGACGTCGATGCACCGATCACGTCGCTGAGCGGGGGCAACCAGCAGAAAGTCGTGATGGCACGCTGCCTCGCCCAAGATCCACAGGTCCTCATCATGGCCGAACCCACCGCCGGCGTGGACGTCGGCACCAGGCAGGCCATCTACACCCTGATCGGTCTGCTGGCGGCCGATGGCCTCGCGGTCATCGTCACCTCCAGCGACACCACCGACCTCCTCGCGCTCTGCTCGCGGGTCCTGGTCGTGTCCGACGGCCGGGTCGTGAGGGAACTCACCGGCGACCAGATCACCGAGCACGAATTGCTCGCCTCGATGGAAGCAGGACGGGAATGAGCACAACGCGCGTCACCGCCACTCCTACCACCACGGCTCCGGCAAGGAATGAGCGGCCGGAGGGACGGGCCGCAGCCACACGGTTCCTCGTACCTTTCTCGCCGAAGAGGATCAGCGCCCTCTACGTGCTCGCGGCCATCATCGTTCTCTTCTCGATCCTTGCACCAACCACGTTCCCGCGGATCGCGACGATCCAACAGGTCTTGAACAGCAACGCCGTAATCGGCCTCGCCGCCCTAGCGCTGGCGATTCCACTGTCTGCCAGGGTGTTTGACCTGTCCTTCGCCTACACCATGTCGCTGGCCGGCGTCACGGTGGCGCACTTCTATGCCGTCATGGACTGGAACCTGTGGCTCGCTGTTGGCGCCGGTCTTGGCATCTCCCTGGTCGTGGGTCTGATCAACGCCGTCGTCGTCGTCATCCTTCACGTCGACTCGATGATCGGAACCTTGGCCACCGGGTCCATCATCCAGGCCTTCATCACCTTCGTCACCGGAGACATGAGCATCACCAGCGCCAAGCTCGCGGGAGGCTTCTCGGCCATCGGTCAGACCAATGTCGGCGGTTTCATCCTGCCGGTGTACTTCATGGTGGTGGTTGCCTTCGCACTGTGGTACCTGCTTGAGCAGACCCCTATGGGACGCCGGATCTACGCGACGGGATTCAACACCGAGGCGGCTCGGCTCACAGGGATCAAGACGAAGCGCATCCAGTTCACCTCCCTGCTCGTCTCGTCACTGATCGCCGGCTGGGCCGGCATCTGCCTCGCGTCGATCCTGGGTTCCGGCTCGCCGACCGCCGGAACGCCGTACCTCCTTCCGTCCTTCGCCGCGGCGTTCCTCGGCGCCACACAGATCCGTCCGGGCAGGTTCAACGCCTGGGGCACGCTGCTCGGCGTCGTCACGCTCGGCGCCGGCACAACAGGTCTGGCTCTGGCGACTGCACCGGCGTGGGCCGCGAACATGTTCACCGGCGTCGTCCTGATCGCCGCTCTCGCCGTGACGATGGTCCAGCGCCGGCCGGGCGGCGGCTTCGGCGCACGTCTCCGCGCGACCCTCTCCAGACGTACCAACTAGGGCGCACATCGGGGGCGGTCATCCAGCACACCCCAACCGAACGAAGGAGTTCTACATGCGTCGACAGCCAAGCGCTCACCGTGCCCGCAGCCTTCCCGCCCTCGTGATCCTCATCGTGGCGTTCCTGACCGCCTGCGGAGGCGCCAACGCCGGGTCGAGCACGGGTACCACCGACCAGGCCGGCCTGGAGAAGGCAGAGGCCATGGTGGCCGAGTATTCTCAACGGCCCACCGAGATCCCCAACGACGAGCCGATCACCGCCCCCATCCCGGAGGGGAAGCGGGTCACCTTCATCAGCTGTGGTGCCCCAGCGTGCACCCTCGAGGCCGACATCGTTCGCCAGGCGACCGACCAACTGGGCTGGTCATTGGACGTCATCAACACCGACGGCACACCCGAGAAGGTCAAGGGCGCATGGCAGCAGATCCTGCGGACCAAGCCGGACGGCGTCATCTACACCGCGAACGAGCGGGCGGTCTTCAACGACGAGCTTCGCCAGGCCACGGAGATGGGGATCAGCGTCGTCGGCTGCTGCACGACCGACCCGGTCGGGGACGGGCTGGACTTCGTGATCGGCACACCCGAGCAGACGGAGGAAGCCGGCCGCGTGATGGGCGCTTGGATGGTCGCGCGCAGCGGGGGCCACGCCAAGACCGTCTACGTGGACGTCCCTGCCTTCAAGATCCTGGGCTCCATCAAGCAGGGGTACGTGGATACGTTGAAAGAGACCTGCCCGGAGAATTGCACCACCGACACTCTCGAGATTCCCATCACCGCGGTGGGCAAGGACGTGCCCGACCGCATCGTGTCGTACCTGCGCGCACATCCGGACGTGAAGTACGTCGCCATCGCGACCGAGTCCATTGCGGGAGGCCTGCCGGCGGCCATGAACGCGGCAGGGCTAAACGACGTGGTCGTCATCGGCAACGGCCCGGATGAGACCACGCTGCAGTACGTCACCAGCGGCCAGCGCGAGGCCACGACGGCCTTCGCGTACTACGAGGAGATGTTTTCCCTCGTCGATGCCCTGGCCCGAAAGTTCGCCGGCGTGCCGATGGAGAAGGAGGTCGTCGTCCCGGAATGGATCCTCACGGAGGAGAACATCCCGGACGACACGAAGCTGTTTCCCCTTGTTGAGGACAACAACGAGCAGTACTTCGAGCTCTGGGGCGTGACCGAGGCCCGCGGCTGATGCGGGGTTCACTATCCCGCCTCTCCCATGACCACCGATGAAGGGACAGACATGACGAGACGTATGAAAGACAAGGTCGTATTCATCACCGGTGCTGCGCGCGAGCAGGGCCGCAACCATGCCGTGCGGTTGGCAGAGGTGGGTGCCGACATCATTGCAGTGGACATCTGCGAGAACATCGACACGGTCTCCCCCTACTACCCGTTGGCCACCGAGGCGGACCTTCGTGAGACGGTACGGCTGGTCGAGGCGACCGGTCGGCGGATCGTGGCGCGAAAGGCCGACGTACGGCACTTGGCCACCTTGCAGGAAGCGTTCGACGAGGGAGTGGCCGAGTTCGGCCGCGTGGACGGCGTCGTCGCGAACGCCGGAATAACCAGCTACCACGGCCACACATGGGAACTCCCGCAGGAGCACTGGCAAAACGTCATCGACGTCAACCTCACAGGCGTGTGGCACACCGTCAAGGTGGCCGTACCGACCCTGCTCGAGCAGAGGCGCGGGGGTGCCATGGTCTTCACCAGCTCCATCGGCGGCCTCAAGGGGATCCAGAACGTCGGACACTATGTCGCGGCGAAGCACGGGATCGTGGGGTTGATGCGGACACTGGCCAACGAACTCGCGCCGGCACGAATCCGGGTCAACACCGTGCATCCCACGAACGTGGACACGATCATGATCCAGAACCCCGGCACGTGGGGCCTGTTCGCGCCAGGGGATCCGGAGCCCACGCAGGAGAAAGCACTCACAGGGTTCAGCTCGCTCAATCTGCTGCCGGTCCCGTGGGTGGAGCGGGACGACATCAGCAATGCGGTGGTCTACCTCCTGAGCGACGAGGCGCGTTACGTCACCGGCGCCACCCTGCCCGTGGACGCCGGGGCAGCAGTGAAGTGACACCCCGCGTCAAGGGCGACGAGGTGCACTGCCCCGGGGAAGTTCTCTACGCGACAGGACATCCGGATCAGGTGAGGACCTCCGGGTGGTGTGAGCCATTGAATGCCCCCACACCAAGCTCGGAGGTCCTCACGTGCCCCCGATTTCCGACGACGTGCAAAGGTGCGTGCGTCCGGGTCCGATGGTGCACCGAGACGCGTGATGCCGGTGGCGCAGGAGCTCGGCGCAAACTTCCTAAACCCCGTAGAGGGCCGTAACTCTCGGTGTGGATCTAGTGTCAGGGACGCGCTTGGGCGTCTGGCAGTCGGCTGGCCCACGGGCTCGTCCCTAAGCTGGGTCGACGCGGTCGGCCCTTACCTCGAGGACGGTCCAGCTCCGAGATCCGACGCGACCTAAGATGGCGTTGCCCCGGCGCCGTTCCCGGTTTACCCGCTTGGACTCACTTCAGCGACCGTCGCTGACACACCACGAGTGGTCCTGGCCGATGAGCCTCTCTGTGGGGTACCTCCGCGAATGCTCTGGTCGACAACGTCCGCTGGGATGGCACGAATCTCGTGAGTGCGTGCACGAACCCGATCCCAATCCGCTCGATCAGCCTCGTCCTCGGCTTCCGGCCGGAGGGCGACCCACGTCCGTCGACGGAGCCTCTGGGCGCCCATAAGTACTCGCCCGAGCGAGCCTCGGTCCTGTGGCGTGATGTGCTGGAGCAGGAAGCGTACGTCTGTGGCCTCGTCACCGTGCGTGGAGGGCGCCGAGCGACGACATGGTCCCGGAACCGGCCTCCATGACGGCGAGGGCAGCGAAGCGCGCGTCGTCCGCGGCGGTGGACACGCCGCCCACCTCTTATCGCCCAGCCGGTGCAAAGCTGTCTACCTGCCCGCCTCGCGCGTGTTCCACCGAGGGCGCTATGCGTCGACGTTCGATGCGAAGATTGCGGTCGAGGCGTTGCTCGACCGCAATCCACGCTCATCGTGCCCGCACAGGAAATCACTCACGCGTAGAGGTGTTTGACGCCGTTCCGGCGCATCCGCGCTCGGAGAGCGAGGCTGTGGAGGTCAACGTCGATATCGTCCCGCGGAACACGATGGCGGTCTCGCGCGTGGTGCATCAGACAACGCTGGGGAGCCCGGCCCCCACCCAGCCGCCGTCCACGGGCAGGACCGCTCCGGTGACGTAGCTGGCTTCGTCGGAGGCCAGGAACCAGACCGCAGCAGCTATCTCCTCGGGCAAGCCGAGACGGTTCAGAGGAATGCGGGAGAGGTAGGCAGCGTCGGAGGTGCGGCCGCTCGCGTTCATCGAGGCCTGCATCTGCGTGCGCGTGGCACCCGGTGCGACCGCGTTGACCCGGAGGCCGCGTGCGCCCCACTCCATCGCGAGCGCCCGGACAAGCCCCTCCACGCCAGCCTTGGAGGCGCAGTAGGCGGCCCGCCCACCGAAGCCCAGAGAGGCGGAGATGGAGGAGATCATGACGATGCTCCCGCCGGCGGGCATCAACTCTGCGGCCGTGCGTGCGCCCACGAAGGCGGCCCGCAGATTGGTGTCCACGGTCCTGTCCCAGTCCGCCAGGTCCAGCCCCACGGATTCCCCCGGCGCGATGACCCCCGCGTTCGCGACGAAGGTGCGCAGTCCCGCGCCGTTCTCAGCTGCGAGCCGGCACGCCTCGCTCATCGCCTCTGCTTGACCGACGTCGGCGACCACGGCGGTCGCCCCGGCCTCGCGCATCGCCTTGACGACCGATCCCGCCATGTCGACCCCCACCACCGCGAGGCCGTCGGCGGCGAGCCGTCGTGCCACCGCCAGGCCGATGCCCCGCGCGGCGCCGGTGACCACCACACCGCGTGCGCCGCCCGTGGTCCCGGCGACGAGGTTGTCGACCACGGTCTGCGTCTTCCGTCCGCTCATGGCGTTCCTCAGCCCGCGACCGGCTGCGGCTCGGAAGCCGCCTCACCGCCGCCCGGCAAGCTTGCTAGGACGCCCTCAAACGACGCGCTCACAAGGTCGGCAAGCGGTCGAACGATCTCCTTGCCTACCTGCTGGAGGTACGCGACAGTCTGTGCGGCGTCCATGCCGGGCCAGTGCGGGCGCACGAGGAGCGGGCCGATCGGTAGCCGCTCCGCTATTCCGATGATCTGGTCGCGCACCTCGTCGGCGGAGCCGAGCAGCACGTGGTCCTGGATCGTGGAGACGAAACTGTCCCGCACGGCCTCGTCGGACAGCAGGTCCATGCCGCGCTGGGCGTACGCCTCGTACTTGACCCTGGCGACCGCGGCGAAGTTGTCGACCGCATCGTCGAAGTCACGGCCGATCATGAGCTCGCGCCTGAGCGGCAGCTTGTTGAGCGGCAGGTCGGCGGCGAGCCGCTCCTCGACGTAGATCCGGATGAGCTCCTCGACCTGGTCGACCGTCTGCTGGGGCGTGATGGTCCAGACGTCCCCGTGGCGGGCGGCGCGGCGTACGCCGGTCTCCTTCATCGCCCCCAGCCAGATCGGCGGGCGGGGCTGCTGAAGGGGCCGGATGTGGGTCGGGACGTCCTCGACCTGCCAGTACCGGCCCTGGTGCGTCACCCGGTCCTGGGACCAGAGCTTCGACATCAGCTCAATGAGCTCTTCCAGCAGTCGGTACCGCTGCTTGAAGGGGACGCCCATGCTTTCGTACTCGCTCGGCAGGTATCCCGTGCCGATGCCGACGACGAGCCGGCCGCCCGTGATGATGTCGAGCGTGGCGAGCTCCTCGGCCAGGATCACCGGGTGGTGCACGGGACCGATCAGGACGGTGGTGCCGAGCCGGACGTCGCCGTCCAGCTCGGCCGCCAGCCGGCTGAGCAGGGGGACCGGCTGCAGCCAGCGGAACCCGTCGTACAGGAAGTGCTGGCCGATGGTGAGGTACTTGAAGCCCGCCTTTTGGGCGGCCTCGACCTTGCGGAGCATGAGGTCGAGGTGCTCGGCGGGTGAGGAACTCGTGGGCTGGTCGCCCATCAGGATCCCGAACTCCATCGTTGGTCCCCTTTCATGTGTCGTGCGGCCGTACGCCGCTCCGACCGACGGCTGCGCGCACAGACGTTGGTGACCGGGCCGCCGCAGCTTCGTACAGCCTGCGGCGGCCCGGTGGTCCTACTTGGCGGTCATGCCGCCGTCGACAGGCAGCGTGGTCCCAGTCACGTAGCTGGACATCTCGCTGGCCAGGAAGAGCGCGACGTTGGCGATCTCCTCGGGCTGCGACGGGCGACCGAGAGGAATCTGCGCGAAGAAGGCCTTCTTGCGCTCCTCGATCTCCTCCGGCGCAGCACGGAAGAAGGCGGGCAGACCGGGCGTCTCCACCGAGCCCGGGGCGATGGCGTTGACCCGGATCTTGTCCGGGGCGAAGGCCAGGGCGAGCGAGCGGACCAGGGCGATGATGCCGCCCTTGGTGAACGAGTACAGCGGGCTGTAGGGCGACCCGACCAGGCCGGAAGTGGAGCTGGTGAAGATGACCGACGCCCCGTCGGCGGCCTTGAGCGCATTGGTGAGGTAGTTGGTGAGGTAGAAGTTCGAGCGGGCGTTGATCTCGATGAGCGTGTCCCACTCCTCCTCGGTGAGGTCGAGGCCGGCGGCGCCCGGGATTCCGACGTTGTTGTAGAGCACGTGGAGGGCGCCGTGCTCCTCCTCCACCTGCTCGGCGATGCGCTTGAGCGTGTCGAGGTCGCGGACGTCCGCGATCGCCGCGGCGGCACTGCCGCCGTTGTCCCGGATGGTGTTGACCACCTCGTTGGCGGCGGCCTCGTCACGGTCGACGACGATGACGTGGGCACCTTCCTTCGCGAATCGCTCGGCACCTGCCTTGCCCATGCCGGACGCGCCGGCGGTTATTAGGGCGACCTTGTTCTCCAGCAGCATGTTTCTTCTCCGTCGTCTTCGAGGTGAGGCGTGGTCAGGGTGCGGCCCGGCGCCGAGGCACCGCGCCGGGCCGCTCCGGCTCAGGTGCCCGGCGGCCGGGTGATGCCGGCCAGGGGGTACTGGATGTGCTTGACCTCGAAGAACTCGGCGAAGCCGTCCTCCCCCAGCTCGCGGCCCACGCCGCTGCGGCCGGGCCCGCCCCACGGGGCGTCGGGCCGCATCCCGGACCCGCCGTTGATCGTCACGGTGCCGGAGCGCAGCCGCCCGGCCACCTCCATCGCCTCGTCCAACGGGCCGAAGACGTTGGCGGCCAGTCCGTACGCGGTGCAGTTGGCGATCTCGACCGCCTCGTCGACGTCCGAGTAGGGCAGCGCGATGCCGATGGGTGCGAACAGCTCGGTGTGTGCGATGGGGTCCATCGGGTCAACGCCCGCGAGGATGCCTGGCTTGAGGTAGAAGCCGGTGTCGAGCCCGTCGGGGCGGCCGCCACCGGCGCCCCAGCGGGCGCCGCGGTCGATGGCCTCCTGCACCCAGCGCTCCACCTTCTCGCGGTGGGCTGCGGAGATCACCGGGCCGACGATGGTGTCCTCCTCCTGGGGGTCGCCGACCTTGATGGTGTCGATGAAGGCGTCCGCGCGCTCGAGGAACTCGTCGATCTGCGACTCGTGAACGAGCACCCGGCTCCAGGCTGCGCACCCCTGCCCTGCGTTGCGGGCGAACCGGAGCACCGAGGGCGCCACGGTGGCGGCCAGGTCGGCGCTCGGCAGGACGATGTTCGGGCTCTTGCCGCCGAGCTCGAGCACGGCCTTGCTGAGTGAGCCGAGCGCGCCCTGGGACATCACCTGCGCGCCGACGGCGTCGGAGCCCGTGAACGACACCATGTCGACGTCCGGGTGGCCGGTCAGTCGCTTGCCGACCTCTGGGCCGCCGACGACGAGGTTGACCACACCGGGTGGCAGGCCGAGCTGGTCGATGAGCTTGAAGACCTTCAGTGTCGTGAGCGTGCCCTGCGGGGAGGGCAGGACGACGACAGTGCACCCAGCCGCGAGCGCGCCGCCGAGCTTCCAGGCGAGGAGGTTGATCGGGTAGTTGTACGCCGGCAGGGCGGCAACGACGCCGACCGGCTCGTAGCGCAGCAGGCTGGCGGAGATCACGGGATTGTCGTAGAGCGTCAGGGCGTGCTCATAGCCGCCGCGCGGGCCACGCCGCGCCATCTCGGCGTACCACCGCAGCGCCTCGATCGGTCCGCCGACCTGCATCCCACGGGCCGCGCCGATCGGCGTCGCCACCTCGTCGGCGATGAGGCGGGCGAGCGGCTCCATCTCCTGCTCGAGCAGGTCCGCCAGCTTGCCGACGACGGCCGACCGCTCCGCAGGACCGTACGAGCGCCACTCCGCTGATCGGAACGCCCGCTTCGCGCTCACGACCGCCGCGTCGACCTGCTCCAGCGAGCTTGTGGCCGTGACACCGATAATCCGCTCCGAGGACGGGCTGCGGGTCTGGTGGGTCTCGCCGGAGGCCCCCTCCTGCCACGTTCCATCGATGTAGGTGCTTGTGCTCCGGGTCTTCAGGGCGGTGTGTTGTATGCCTTGGATCTCGAGCGAGGTCATGCGGACTCCATTGTCTCCGTCGACGCACTGCCTTACATGTCAATCGTTATACTAGAATAGGACTCGACTGGCAAGGTGTCATGAGATTGCCCGTCGGCCGCCGTCGGCGCCCGTCCCGCTCGAGGCGCCGACGCCGACACACGGCCGCGTCGCGACCGCGCGGGCCCGCGCAGATATATGGACGCTAGCCTCACCGTCGCCCCTGTAAATGCGACGTGGCTCCCCCGTTTCCTCAGCGGCAGCCGGAAGCGAAAGGCTCACGAGCCGGCGCACTCGCCAGCGCGCGCCGAGCCGCATCTATGACAACGATACGAATCCTTGACAGGGATGGGCCCCGATGCCAATCTCGTCGGTGTTCGCAGGTGAGAAATCCGAACGAGGCAAGTGAGGTCACCGCTCGGCAGAGCCGCCGAGCGGGCACCTGATCGACGGAGGACGACGAGGTCCGCAGAGCACCCGGTCGGCAGTCGACCACCCGCATCTTGACCGGGCCCGAACCGCACCGCACCGCACTGGAACAGCCGTTCACAGCATGGCCAGATCATGACGCGCCTGACGCGGCAGCGACCCAGCACATCCCTTTCCCGATGGAAGGACTCTCATCATGGCATTGGACCAGGCGACGACCACCCTGTTGAGCCAGATGGCGCAGGCGGGCGGCCCTCCGCTCCACGAGATGACGCCCCAGGAGGCGCGCGGGTTCGGTGGGGCGCTCCGGGAGATGTACGGGCCCGGCCCTGAGATGGCGCGGGTCGAGGACCTGAAAGCCGGCGCAATACCGGTGCGCGTACTCGTGCCGAGCGGGAAGGTCGGCGGCGTCATCGTCTACTACCACGGTGGGGGATGGGTCATCGGCGCGCTCGACGAGTTCGACACCCTGGGCCGTCAGCTCGCCGACCGCACCGGCTGTGGGGTGGTGCTGGTTGACTACCGGATGGCCCCCGAGGACCCCTACCCGGCGGCGGTCGAGGACTCCTGGGACGCTCTGTGCTGGGTGGCCGAGAACCTCGAACGCATCGCGGGCGCCCGTGTACCGGTGATCGTCGCCGGGGACAGTGCCGGGGGCAACCTCGCGGCGATCGTCGCCCAGCGTGCGAGGTTGGAGGGTGGCCCTGACCTGGCGCTGCAGGTGCTGGTGTACCCGGTCACCGACTGCGACTTCGACAACGAGTCCTACCAGGACCCCGAGAACCAGCTGCTGCTGAGCCGGGAGACGATGATCTGGTTCTGGAACCACTACGCGCCGAACACCCAATCGCGCCGTTCCCCTGATTGTTCGCCACTGCGCGCCGACGACCTCTCAGACCTTCCGCCGGCGGTGGTGTGCACCGCCGAGCACGACGTCCTGCGTGACGAGGGCGAGGCCTATGCGGAGCGTCTGCGGGCGGCTGGGGTGCCGGTCGAGTTCCGCCGCTTCGAGGGCCAGATGCACGGCTTCTTCACGATGGTGAACGTGCTTCCCGGCAGCGCTGCGGGCATCGACTTCGTCGCCGACGCTGTCCGTCGGCGCCTGACGCAGGTCTTCGCACCATCACTTCCTGATCACCGGAGCGACGAGGGAAGGGACTGATCCCATGGGCAGGGACGAGCACATTGCCACGCAGACCGGCGAAAGAACCCACGATGTCGACGTCGTCGTCGTCGGTGCCGGATTCGCCGGCCTGCACATGTTGTGGAAGCTTCGTGGGCTCGGATACTCCGTACAGGTCCTGGAGCGGGCTCCCGAAGCGCGAAGATCGACGAGATCGTCCAGGACCCGCAGACCGCCGACAGCCTCAAGCCGAGCGGTTACCCGCTCGGGGCCAAGCGCCCGGTCATCGCCACCCACTTCTACGAGACCTTCAACCGGGACAACGTCACGCTCGTCGACGTGCGAAAGACGCCGCTCGACTCCTTCACGGAGGAAGGCGTACACCTGGCCGATGGAACGACGTACGAGCTCGATGCCATAGTCCTCGCAACCGGGTTCGACGCATTCACAGGGGCGCTCGCGCGCATCGACATCCGAGGGGCCAACGGTGTCGCTCTGATGGAGAGATGGCGCGAAGGGCCGAAGACGTACCTGGGGCTGGGCACAGCCGGATTTCCCAACTTGTTCATCATCGCGAATGCCGGCAGCCCGTCCGTCCTGTCCAACATGGTCATGGCCATCGAGCAGCATGTTGACTGGACCGCGAACTGCTTGGAGTACATGCGCCGAAACGGGTACCGCACCATCGAGGCCACCGTGGAGTCGCAGGAGCAGTGGGTGCAGACCGTGGAAGCCATCGCCAACATGACTGTCTGGCCCGATGGCGAGTCGGGGTCTTGGTACCGCGGCGCCAACATCGCCGGGAAGCCGCAGATGTTCATGCCCTACGCAGGAGGGATCGTCGAGTACGAAAAGGCGATCAACGAATCGGCCGCCAACGACTATGCGGGATTCATCCTCCGTTAGGAGCTGCGAAGACCACGCATGCGCCGGACCGAGCCGGGTCGCGAACTTCTCGCAGATCGTCCGCCCATGATCGCTCACCATCCACAAGGAGAAACTTCATGTACCGCATCACCGCTACGTACCACCACCCCGACGACCCCCAGCAGTTCCTCGACCACTACCGCGCCACCCATTCCCGGTTGGCCACCCAGCTACCGGGGCTGAGGAACTACGAATGGGGGCAGTGCGAGACTCTCGACGGAAGCCGTTCTCCTCATTTCCTCGTCGCGATCATGGACTGGGACACGAAGGAGGACGCGATCAGCGCATTGGCCTCACCCGAGGGACAGGCCGCGGCCGCCGACATGGGCAACTTCGCGCAGGCCGGCGCCGACGTGAGCTTTCACGAGGTGGTCACCCCCCGGTGAAATGTGCTCCGCCGCGTGCCGGGCACGACGGTCGACCGGTCGTGTGCTGGATACGCGAGCAATCAATATCAGAGACTGCTTGACACGGATCTCCGACATCGGCAGTCTGCAGCTCACCAGTACGTCCAGGGCGGTCGCGGCGCAGTGGCGCAGCTCGAAGGAGAGCACTCGTGGACTGACCACCGTGACCGTGGGACGCCTCACGGACCGGCTCGAGGTTGACTCCGCCGGAGGCGCAGAGCAAGCCCTCTCCCCAAGCATGACCGTCCAGCACCGTCGCTGACATCACAAGGAGCAGCATGACCACGACCGAGGCACCGAAGACCACCGCCATGAAGAGCTACGACAAGCTGATGATCGGGGGCCGCTGGGTCGAGCCCGCCACGGACAGCGTCATCAAGGTCGTCTCGCCCATCACCGAGGAAGTGATCGCGACCGTTCCCGAGGCCCGAGAGGCCGACGTCGACGCCGCCGTCGCCGCTGCACGCAAGGCCTTCGACGAAGGTCCCTGGCCACGGATGACACCGGCCGAGCGGGCCGCGTTCCTGGTCCGCATCGGCAAGGAGGTCGAGGCCAGGTTCGACGCGATGGCCGAGGCGTTCACCAATGAGATCGGTGCACCTGCCGCCGTGTCCCGCGCGTTCCACAACAACGCTCTCAAGATGTGGGGTGACGCTTCGACGCTCCACGAGCGCCTCGCCTTCGAGGAGGAGCGGGAGTGGGAGGGCGGGCACGGCCGGCTCGTGCGGGAGCCGGTGGGCGTGGTGGCAACCATCATCCCGTGGAACGGCCCCGTGGCCACCGCCTCCCTCAAGATCGGTCCCGCGCTCGCCGCGGGGTGCACGGTGGTGCTCAAGCCCGCCCCCGAGGGGCCGGTCAGCGTCATGATGCTCGCGGAGGCGCTCGAAGCGGCAGGTCTGCCCGAGGGCGTGATCAGCGTGCTGCCGGCGGGCCGGGAGGTAGGCGAGTACCTAGTGAGCCACAGGGACGTCGACAAGGTGGCCTTCACCGGCAGCACGGCCGCCGGCAGGCGCATCATGAGCCTCTGCGGCGAACGGATCGCCCGCGTCACCCTGGAGCTGGGCGGGAAGTCGGCAGGCATCATCGCCGACGACATCCCGCTGGACGAGGTCCTTCCCACGCTGGTCTTCGCCGGGCTTGGCAACTCCGGGCAGGTTTGCGCCAATCTCACGCGCATCCTCGTGCCCCGGGAGCGCCAACAGGAGCTCATCGACGCCCTGGTCCCGGCCTACGAGTCGATCACGGTAGGCGACCCGCGCGAGCCGGGCACCGTGCTCGGCCCGCTCGCCGCCGAGCGCCAACTCGAGCGGGTTCTCAGCTACATCGAGATCGGCAAGGCCGAGGGGGCCCGGCTCGTCACCGGAGGCGGTCGCCCACCGGGGCTGGACAAGGGCTGGTACGTCCAGCCGACCCTCTTCGCCGACGTGCGGCCCGACATGCGCATCGCCCAGGAGGAGATCTTCGGCCCGGTCGTGGTGGTCATCCCGTTCGACCGCATCGACGAGGCAGTCGACATCGCGAACGGGACGGACTACGGCCTCTCCGGCGCGGTCTGGGCCAAGGACTCGGCACTGGCCGAGCAGATCGCGCGTCGCATCCGCACCGGCCAGATCGCCGTCAACGGTTGGGACATGTGTGTGACGCAGCCCTTCGGCGGCTACAAGCAGTCAGGGCTGGGACGCGAGGGCAATGTCGAGGGACTTGGCGCGTACCTCGAGACCAAGCTGATCCAGTTCGCTTGATGCTCGTGGGGCTGGGGCGGTTTGCCGCCCCAGCCCCACGCGCACGGCGTTCGCCCCATTGAAGCCGTCGTCAGGACTGTGAACGGGACGGTCGACGAGACGGCCAGCTTCACCGACTCACCGCACGGCACTCCTGAGCGGCGGCTCCACGCTCTCCGCCGGGGGGTACGGCACCACCTCCTACTCACCCAGTCAGCCTGTCAGCCTGCGAAAGGAAGCAACCGCGATGAAGATCCCCGGCGCAATTCTCTGGGAGCCCGGCACGAGGTCCGGGTGGTCGGTCGAGGAGATCGAGCTCGACCCGCCGAAGTTCCGCGAGGCCACTGTCAAACTTGCCGCATCCGGCATCTGCCACAGCGACGACCACCTCGACACCGGTGACATCCCGCTGGGCTGGGCCCCCATTCTCGGCGGTCATGAAGGCGCCGGTGTGGTGACCGAGGTCGGCGAGGGCGTGACCGACCTGGAGGTGGGCGACCACGTCGTGCTGTCATTCCTGCCGTCCTGCGGGCACTGCCGCATGTGCGTGAGCGGCCGGTCGAACATGTGCGACCTCGGCGCCGGCGTCCTGGCGGGTCGCGCGCCGGACGGGACCCACCGCATCCATGCCCGCGGCCAGGGCGTCGGTGCGATGTCCTACCTGGGCACGTTCGCGCCGTACGTCACGGTGCCGGTCGACGCGATCGTCAAGATCGACAAGGACATCCCGCTGGACAAGGCCGCGCTGATCGGATGCGGGGTCCCGACCGGCTGGGGCTCCTCTGTCTACGCGGCCGAGATGCAGCTCGGTGACACCGTGGTGATCTTCGGGGTGGGCGGCGTCGGCATGAATGCGGTCCAAGGGGCGCGCCACCGCGGGGCGAAGAACATCATCGCCGTCGACCCGGAGCCCTACAAGCGTGAGATGGCCCCGAAGTTCGGCGCGACCCACACCGCCGCAGACGCCGAGGAGGCCGCGAAGCTCGTCGCCGACATGACCAACGGCCAGGGCGCCGACAGGGTCATCGTCACCGTGGGCGTGGCCTATGGCGACATCATCGAGCCCGCCCAGGCGATGACACGCCGCGGTGGGACCCTGGTGCTCACCTCGGCCGCGCCGGTCACGCAGCGCGACGTGAAGATCGACCTGTTCACGTTCGCGATGTCGGGCAAGCGACTCCAGGGGACGCTGTACGGCACGACGAATTCGCGCACCGACATCCCCCTGCTGACCGACCTCTACCGGCGGGGCCAGCTCAACCTCGACGATCTGATCACGCGCACGTACGACCTCGAGGACATCAATACCGCCTTCGACGACCTGCGCGAGGGCAAGAACATCCGCGGCGTCATCATCTACCCCAACTGAGCGAAGCGCCCCAGCCATTGGCTGCGCGGGCGCGGCCTCGGGGGACCGAGGACGCGCCCGCCGGCGTCTCGGTCAACATCTCTTTGCCCGGCTGCGATGCACGGACCGGCATCGGATCGCAGCCGAGCGACCCGGGCAAATCGAAGGAAGGGATCTGAAGGCATGAGTGACATCGACACGGGCAAGGCGCTCGTTACCAGCTACCTCGATGCGGTGAGCGCGCTCGACGTCGGGGGGATCGCCACGCTGTTCCGGGAGGACGGCAAGGTGCTGCTGCCCTACGCCCCACCCGGCGTGCCCCCCGCCATCGAGGGCCAGGCGGCGATCGACGCGTATTACCGCGCGCTTCCGGACATGGCGACGAACCTGAACTTCAGGGATTACCAGATCTTCGCGCTGGATGCCCCCGGCGAGTTTGTCGCGGAGTACACCTCCGACTCCTCCATGAAGGCGACGGGTGCCCGGTATCGCAACCGGTACATCACACGGGTCACCGTCCGTGGCGCGAAGATCGCCGTGCTCGCGGAGTTCTTCAACCCCGTCCCGCTCGTCGAAGCGCTCGGCGGGCACCTTTCCCTTCCCGCGGCCGCTGCACCATAGGGGGCGCAGCGGCCGATGCACCCCATCTGCCGCGAGCCCCAGGTGGCCGGCCTACGGTGCCCGCGACGAAGGGTCGCAGGGAGACCGACCTGTTTGCCTCCGCGATGTTGAGCAGGCGGGCTCCAGAGCCTCCCGCACCGGCCACTCGCGCGCCGACATCCCGCTGATGGCGGACCCCTGCACAGCCCCGTCGCACTCGAGGATGTCGACGGCGCCCTCCACCGACTACGAGCAAAAAAAGGGGGGTGGGTGGTTGATGGTCAGCCAGGTGGCAGGTCTTCCGGGAGGGCGCGCGGCCAGCACCGCAGGAGCCGGAGGGCCGTCGTCGGAAGCAGACCTGGCCGCGAAGCTCATGGCCAGGCGGGAGCTGTTCGTCGACGACGTGCTCAAGGAGATCCGAGCCCGGGCCTCGTACCGCACGGTCGATGACGACGAGCTGCGCGCCGCCGTCACCCGGCACGTCGACGGCGTCCTGGCGCACTTCGCCGAGGCCGAGTTCCAACTGACCTCGGCCGACCTTGCCTTCTTCCATCACATGGGAGCCACACGTGCGCGGGAAGGTGTGTCCATCCGTGACCTCGTGGCGGTGTGGCGGCGCCTCACCGAACGCCTCCAGGAGGAGGCGTACCGGCTCGTTGCCCACGTCCCCAACCGGGGCGAGCTCCTGTTGCGTACCGTCGAGATCACCAACCAGCTCGACCGCGGGATGCTCGCGATGGTTTCCGGGTACGAGGACGCCGAGATCGAGACCGACACGGCGGGACTCATCCGGACCGGGAACACGCTGATGGTTCTGTTCTCCCCGGAGACCACTTCGGAGCATTGGGAGACGACGCTCGGCTCGAGCGGGCTCGACCCGGCCTCGACGTACAGGGTCTTCCGGTGCCGGCCCACCGGCGACGAGCCCTTGGCCCGGACGGTGCGATACCTCAGGCATCACCAGCGGACTTGCGGTGTGCTGCGGTTCGGGCTCGCTGACGACGACGTCGTCGGTATCGCCGACGCCGAGGTGCTCGACCCCCCGGTCCCCGTCGGCGTGTCCGCGGCGGTCCCTCCCGCCCGCTTCCCGGCCGCATTTCGCACGGCGACACGGGCGCTGCGCGCAGCGCTCGCCCTCGGCTGTCCGGCAGCGTCCACCATGGACGACCTCGGCCTCATTCCAGCGGTGCTTGACGACCATGACGTAGGTGAGGCCATGCACCGCCGCTTCATCCGCCCGGTCCTTCGCGGCTGCGCCGACCCGGAGTCCGTCCTCCGCACCGTCATGACGTTCCTTGACTGCCACCGCAGCGTCTCCGACACCGCGAGCAGGATGCACCTGCACACGAACACGGTCCGGTATCGCGTCGCACGCTTCGAGGACCTCACGGACAGCTCGCTGCGGAACACCGGCCAACTGGTGCAAGTGTGGTGGGCCTTGCAGCACTACCGGCACAGGGGCGTGATGAGCGTCGCGGACGAACGCTGACCGCACCACGGACAGCGCAACCAAGCAGCGGGCGGACGGTCCCGCAGGCCGTCGGCTACGGGACCGTCCGCCCGACGCGGCACTACGCCGGGAAGAGCGCCCGCTTGGCCGGCGCCGTGTCGATGTACTCGCGCACCGAGACGATCTTGCCGTCACGGACCTCGAACACCATGCAGTACTGGTTCGAGTAACGGTGCCCGTGTACGGACTCCGCCTGCGCCTGCCAGAGGAGCACGCAGTGCGACTCGTCGGCGATGGCCTTCGACACCTCGATCTTCAGCGTCCCCTCCGCGATGTGCTGACCCGCGGTGGCAAACATGCGGCCGAAGATCTCGTCGTGCCCGGTCCACGTGCCACTCACGGGGAGCTCGCCGGGTATCCACCAGGTCGCGTCGTCGGCGAGCAGCTGCTGCATGATGTCCACGTCTCCCGACGCGGTGGCGCTGGCGAACGTGCGAGCCACGTGCTCAGGGCTTGATGTCTTCGTCACCATCGACTCTCCTCCAACTTCTCACTAGGTCTTCTTCTCACTGGGTCCGGGACAACGAGGCCGTCACGCCGCTCCAGCGCGGCTGCCGGCCAGCCACCTTGGCCCGGGCGAACTCGTCGTCGGCGATCCCGGCGCGCAGGGCGTCGGGGTCGAGGCCGTGCAGCCGGGCAAAGTTGAGCCCGAGGATGCCTGCCCGGACCTCCGGTGTTATCGGCGGGTACCCGTAGTCCCCCACGAGGTCTTGCGGCATCTCGAAGTCGTACAGGGCCTCGAGCATCGGCTGTGGGTGACCCACCGGGGACCCGGAGGCGAAGATGATCCGGTCCGCTGCCCCGCTCGACATCAGTGCACCGAGCATCTGGGCGAAGCGCCGCTTGAACCGGACGGCATAGATGGCCGTCGACTCCAGGTTCGCCCACACGTTCGGGTAACGCAGCATGATGTAGGCCGTCTCCTCGATGAAGGCCGCGCCCGAGTGCACGACCTCGATCTGCAGGTCCGGGTACCTCAGCGCGGCCTGCTCGACGTCGCCCAGCTTGTAGAGGTCCGTGAGCCCACGCCCTGCCGGGATGGCCTTGTGGATGGCGATCGGCACGCCGAGCTCGAGCACCTTGGTGACGACCGGCTCGAGGTTGGGCGCGTCGAGCAGCACGGGCTCCACCCTGTTCTCCCGGTGGCGCCAGTTCTCCGGGTAGAGCTTGATGCCGATCGCCCCGCCCTCCCGCACGAGGTACTCGACCTGCTCCACCGCGTCGGGGCGCAGCGGGTCCACTGTCCCGTAGAAAAGCACGCGGTTGGGCCAACGCCGGCGCATCTCGATGCCCTTGGCATTGTCGACAAAACCGTCGGCGAAGTAGTCGAACCATGGCACGCCGTGGAACACGCCGACGTCGATGTCGCTCTCCACGAAGGCGAGGTGCGCCAGCTCCTCGACGGTCCAGTTGCGCAGGAAGTCCTCGGGACCGATGAGCTCGTTGTCGCCGGTGAGGGCCAGACCGCCATAGCTGTTGCGGAGGATGTCGTCCGCCAGCGGGGTGAGGACGTTCTCCCGGGTGAAATTGAACGCGTGGAGCACGCCGTCGACCACCAGCTTCGGCTTGCCAGTGGCGGCGTCAGGTGTCGGGGTGCTGGTCATCGGTCAAGCTCCTTTGCTCACGGTCACGTCGTGCACGGGGATGATGGGCAGGTTCGCGTAGCGCTTCCGCCGCCATTCCTGCAGGCGCGTGCGCGCCTCGGGGTGGATGTCCTCCTCGGACCAGGGGTTCTCGAAGTTGGCGTACAGCTGGATGTCGATCGAGTAGCCAGGCAGGCTCGACTCCAGGCGTGCGCGGATCTCCTCCTCGATCCGGAAGGAGTACATGCAGTTCGGTTCGGTGAGTCGCAGGGTGAGCGTGACGTGGGAACCGTCTACCTCCACGGAACGCACGAGCCCCATCTCGTTCAGGGACAGCGCACAGCCGAATGCGGCGCTGCACGGGTCGTAGACGGAGTCCAGCACCTCGTTCACCGAGTCCAGCACGGGCATCTCGTTCTCCTTCCTTGCTCTCATGCACCGGTTCGTGGTGCGGTGGTGTGCTGCGCCCGGCCCAGGAGGCGCGCGAGCGCGGCGTCGCGCTCGCGCTTGTAGCGCCGGGTCACGCGCGCCTGCGGGGCGAAGAGGTCGAAGCCGTGCACCGCCTGTGGGTAGACATGGAGCTCGACGGGAACACCGGCGTGCATGAGGCGCTGCGCGTAGTCGACGTTCTCGTCGACGAACAGGTCCAGGGTCGCGGTGGCCAGCCACGTCTCCGGGAGACCGGAAAGATCCGTCGCTCGGCTCGGCGCCGCGTAGGGGGGCACGTCGCCGTCCGGCAATCCCCGGAGGTAGTGCCGCCACGCGATGGTGTTGGACTCCGCGTTCCACAGATGCGGATGTGCGACGGCCCGGCTCGACGGTGTGATGCCGCGGTCGTCGAGCATCGGGTAGATGAGAAACTGCGCGGCAGGCCGGACCTCGCCGCGGTCGCGTGCCAGCAGGGCCAGGCCGGCGGCCAGGCCCCCGCCCGAGCTCGCTCCGCCGATCACGATCCGTCGTTCGTCGACCCCCAGCTCGTCGGCATGCTCGGCCGTCCAGGCCAGGGCGTTGTAGGAGTCCTCGATGGCCGCCGGGTAGGGATGCTCGGGGGCTCGGCGCCAGTCCACCGACACCACGACGCACCCCGTGTCATCCACGACCTGGTGGAGGAACGGGTCGTCCTGCTCGACACGCCCCATCACGTGCCCTCCGCCGTGCATCCAGACCAGGGCGGAGCCCGAGGCCGTGCGTGCAAGCGGACGGTAGATCCGCAGGCCGATGCTCTGCCCCGATCCGGCGGTCACGGTCCTCGAGTCGATGCCCACCGTGCCGTTCGGGGTCCACGCCGCCCGGGCGCTGCTGGCCAGCTCATCCCGCTCTCGGCGTGCCCTGTCCAGGTCCCGCAAGTCCATCGGTGGGACCGCGTCGAGGACCGCCGCGATCTCAGGATCCATGCTCGCCAGGAACGGCTCCGGGGTGTGCGGGTGGGGACGCCGGTCCGTCATCTCGTCGGCCGTCATTTCGTCATGAACCCCGCGTCGACGAGGACATGCGTCCCCGTGACGTACCGGGACGAGTCCGACGCGAGCCACATGACGGCTTCGGAGATCTCCTCCGGCTCCAGCAGACCGCCGTCGGCGTCGAGAAGGTTGAACGGACCCGTCAACGCTCCCAGGCTCTCGGCATACCCGTCGGGCGCCGTCCTGCTGTTCAGCGTCGCCGTCGCCATGGGGGTGCGCACGGCCGTCGGTGCCACGAAGTTGACCCTGATGCGGTAGGGGGCCAGCTCCTGCGCCAGCCCCTTGCAGAGCCCGGCGATGCCGTGCTTGGCCGCGGTGTAGTGGACGTTGTAGGGATAGGCGACGAAGGAGTTCAGGGACCCGGTGGCCACGAGACGCCCCGGGGTGCCCTGCTCGACCATGACCCGGGCGGCGTGCTTGAACGTGTGGAACACGCCGTTGAGGTTGGTGCCGAGCATGTCGTTCCAGACGTCCTTGTCCATGTCGATCACCTGGGCGAGGGAGGCGATGCCGGCCTGGGCGACGGCGACGTCGATCCCGCCCAGCGTGGCAGCCGACTGTGCGACGAAGTCCGCGACCGCGTCGTGGTCCCGGACGTCGCACGTCTGGGTGAGGACCTTGGCGCCAAGCGCGCGGCACTCGTCGGCCGTGCGCTCCAGCTCCTCGCGGGTGCCCAGCTCGTACTCCACGGTCGGTATCGGCCGGCCGATGTCGCAGAGCGCGAGGTTGGCGCCGGCCTCGGCGAACCGGAGCGCGTGCGTGCGTCCCTGGCCGCGTGCGGCGCCGGTGATGAGGACGTTCTCGTCCTCGAAGTTCCATGTGACGTGGCGGCGTTGCGTCGCCGGGGTAGTCGCTGGCGTCATTGCCGCGCTCCTTCGGGTGCCATGGGACCTGCGGTGGGACTCACCCTGGACCAGTCCCGGTCCGTTCCCCATGGCCCCCGATGCCAAAGCCACAACCGGCTTCATGTAGCCGCGTACAAATAGCGGGCGGTCACATGCGCGGGGGACAGTCTTGCCCGTTCATTTTTGCGCGTGTTGCCCTCCCGGCTGACGCACGGGCCTCCCCGCGTGTGCCGCCCGGAAGGCTCGCACCGCCTCGGCGTGTTCCTCGGTGCCGAACAGCAGCGCGGTGGCCTCGACGGACTCGCTGAACCCTCCCCCGGTCTCGCGGTTGACGAAGGCCTTCGCGACCTGGACCGCGAGCGGCGGGTTGGCGGCGATCTCGCCGGCGAGCCCCAGGGCGGCGCTGACGAGCGCGTCGTCGTCGTGGACCTCCTGCACCAGGCCCGCCCGCGCGGCCGTCTCGGCGTCGATGTCCCGCCCCGTCAGGGCGAGGAGACGGGTCCAGTGCCGGCCCAGCACATCTGGGCCACGGACGATGCCGTACCCGGGCATCAGGCCGACCTTGGGCTCCTTGAACGCGAACCGTGCCGAGGTCCCGGCGAGGACGACGTCGCACGCGAGCGCGAGCTCCGTGCCCCCGCCGTAGGCGATGCCGTTGACCGCGGCGACGACCGGGACGGCGCAGCGCTCGACGGCGTGGAAGGCGTCGTACACACGCCTGAGGTGCGGGCGAACCTGGCTGACCTCGCCGGCCAGGTCGTGGAACATGTCGATGTCGCCGCCGGCGGAGAATGCCCGTCCGGCTCCCGTCAGCACGACGGCGCGGACGTCGTCGTCGTGGCCGAGCTCACCCATGAGCCGCGTCAGCTCGCGGAACCACGCCTGGTCCATGGCATTGAGTTTTTCCGGGCGGGTCATGGTGAGCAGGGCGACGCCGGCCGCCGGCCGGGTGAGGGCGAAGCGCGTCAGCTCCGTGGTCATGCCGAGGCCTCCCGGTCCCAGGTGTCGGGCGTGACGCCGTCGGCGCGCAGCTTGTACTTCTCCACACGCTGGCTCGGTGTCATGGGTAGTTCCGGCACGATCCGGACGTACCTGGGAACCGCGAAGGCCGTGAGCTCGCCCGCGCAGTGCCGCACCAGGTCCGCAGGGTCGACGTCGCGGCCGGCAGCCGCGACGACCGCGACCATGACGTCCTCCTCGGACAGCTCCGAGGGCACGCCGTAGGCCGCGACCTGCGCCACGGCCGGATGGGCGGAAACCACCCTCTCGATCTCCCAGGAGGAGATGTTCTCGCCCCGACGGCGGATAGTGTCCTTCATCCGGTCCAGGAACGTCAGGTAACCCTCGTCGTCGAGCATCCCGCGGTCACCGGTGTGGAACCACAGGTTCCGCCACGCCGTCGCGGTCGCCTGCGGCATCGCGTGGTAGCCGTCGAACATCCAGCCGGGCTTCTTGGGCCGGACGACGATCTCCCCGGCCGTCCCGGGCGGCACGGGCTCGTCGCGCTCGTCGACGACGGCGACCTCGTAGTTGACGGACTCGTTCCCTGCCGTGCCGATCTTGCGGTCCCACGGCGGCATGTCGGTGACGATGGAGACCTCGGTGCTGCCGTAGATCTCCGTCAGGCGGACATCGAAGCGTCGTTCGAAGGCCTCGAGGATCTCCGGCGGGCACGGCGCCCCGAAGGCCAGGCGGACGGGGTTGTCAGCGTCGTCCGGCCGCGGCGGCTGCTTGAACAGGATGCTCATCATGGCGCCCTGGTAGTTGAAGGCGGTGATGCCGTGCTCGCGGCAGGTGTCCCAGAACCGGCTCGCCGAGAACTTCCGGTCCATCACGAGATCGGCGCCGGCCTCCATCGCCGCCATGACGCTGCAGTAGCGGGCATTGCTGTGGAAGAGCGGAAAGACGCTGTAGAGACGGTCCTCGGCCGTGTAGCCCAGAAGGTCCACCGTGTGCCGGGCCAGATTCACGTTGGCCCGGTGACTGAGGCGGGCGCCCTTGGGCGGACCGGTCGTCCCGGAGGTGTAGAGGATGACCGCCGGGTCCGTCGGTGCCACCACCGGCAAAGGACCGGCAGGGTGGGCAAGGAGGCCGGCCAGGCTGTGGCGGGCGAACCTGGCATGCGCCGCACTGTCGGACTCGGGACCAGAGACGATCAGGTGCCTGATCCGGGGAAGATCGGCCGCACACTCCCGCACGAGCGGCTCGAACTCGGCGTCGCAGACCACGACGCTCGCGCCGGAATGCTCGAGGAAGTACCTCAGCAGGTAGGAGCCGCTGGCGACGTTGATCGGAACCTCTACCAGGCCCGCCTTGGCCAGGCCGAACCACACCTGCAAGGCTTCCACGCTGCTGCGCATCATCAGGCAGACGTGGTCGCCGCGCCGGAGGCCGAGCGCGGAGAAGCCCGCCGCGGCACGGTCGGAGGTCGGGTCCAGCTCGGAGTAGCCGATCCGCTCGCCGGCGACGAGCAGGGATGCCGAGGTGGGCGCGCGGTTCACGGCGTCCTTGAGCCAGTCACCGATCGATAGGTGGCGGGCGTCCGTCTGAATGGACGTCATTCCCGCGCCTGTCACTTGACGAATGCGCCGGCGTCCACGGGCAGCGTCACACCGGTGACGTACCGGGAGGCGTCGCTGGCCAGGAACAGCACGGCGTTGCTGATGTCGTCTGCGGTCACCCACGGCACGGGCAGGGTGTTCAGCGACATGAAGCCCGGCATGGCCTTCTCCTGGCTCGGCTCGGGGTCGCCCGGGGAGAACATCGCGTACGTCCCCGGGTTCTGGATCATGATGGTGTCCACGTTCGTCGGGTGGATGGTGTTCACGCGGATCCGGTACGGCCCCAGCTCGTTAGCCAGCGTCCGCATGAGCCCCACGATGCCGTGCTTCGCCGCGACGTAGTGCCCCACGTGCTGGATGCCCTTGAGCCCCCCGATCGAGCTGGTGAACATGATCGAGCCGCCGTTTCCGGCCTCGATCAGAGCGGGGATGGCCACTTTCGCCGTGTGGTGCACCCCTGTGAGGTTGACGTCGATCATGTCCTTCCACTGCTCATTCGAGAGCTCCCACGCCCTGCCGTAGGTCGCGATGCCCGCGTTGGCGACGACCGTGTCGATCCGGCCCAGCTCGGCCAGACCCTCGTCGAACACCGCCTGCAGCGCGTCCACGTCACGCACGTCGGCCTTGCGGGCCACGATCCGTCGGTCCAGCGCCTCGACCATGCGCGCCGTCTCCTCAAGCTCCTCCCGCGTGGCCAAGGAATAGAAGGGGGTCACCGTGTCGATGTCCTCGCAGATGTCTACCGCGATGATGTCCGCCCCCTCCTTCGCCAGCCGCAGTGCGTGGTTACGCCCCTGCCCGCGGGCGGCGCCGGTGATGAAGGCAACCTTGCCCTCCATGCGTCCTGCCATGACAGCTCTCCGTTTCCGTGATGGTTGCTATACCGGGACGAGGTCACCTGACGAGCGCACCCGCGTCCACGGGGAGGGTCACGCCCGTGATGAACCGCGCCTCGTCGCTCGCCAGGAACAGCACTGCTTCGCTGACGTCGTCCGGGCTCACGAACGGGACGTCGAGGGCGTGCATCGCGTGCAAAAGCGGCTCGACCTGCTCGCGGGTGGGCGCCTCCTCCTCGGGGAGGAAGAGGCGGTAGATCGCGTCGTTAAGCAGCATCGTGGTCTCGACGTTGGTCGGGTTGACGACGTTGACTCGGATCCGCTCGCCGCCCAGCTCGTTGGCGAGCGTGCGCATCAGCCCGACCACCCCGTGCTTGGCCGCGGCGTAGTGGGCGTTGTTCGCCAGCCCCTTCAGACCGGCGATCGAGCTGATCAGGACCATGCTGCCGCCACCGCGCGCGAGCAGGTGCGGGACCGCCGCCCGGACGGTTTGCCATACGCCGGTGAGGTTGATGTCGATCATGTCCTGCCACATAGCCGCCGGCATCGTGTGCGTCACGTGGCTCCCGGCGATGCCGGCGTTGGCAACCACTACGTCCAGTCCACCTAGCGCCGAGACGCCCGCCTCGAGCGCGGCAGCAAGGCCGTCACCGTCCCGGACGTCCACCTCCGTGGCGATGATCCGCCGTCCCAGCGCCTCAACCTGCGCCACGGTCTCGTGCAGGTCCGCCGGCTCGGCCATCGCGTAGCCGACGCTGTCCACGGGCTTGCACAGGTCCGTAGCGATGATGTCAGCCCCTTCGTGCGCCAGTCGCACCGCGTGGTTCCTGCCCTGGCCCCGGGCGGCCCCTGTGATGAAGGCGACCTTGCCCTCGAAGCGATTCATGATATCTGTCCTCCGGTCATTGACGTTTCTGCTGGTCACTTAGGGCCTGTTGGTGGCGGCGCGCTGCCCCTCGGGCTAGCCCGCGCCGCTCAACCCTTGAGCGCCGCCCAGGTGGCCACCGACTCGGGGTAGTCGGCCTGGCGTGGTCTCGTCCCGGGCCAGCGGATCCTGTCGGGGCCAATGAGAGCGGTGGACAGCTCGGCCACCGGCACGGCGTACATGAACTGCACCGAACGGTGGGCGAGCCTCCAGCGGTCCTCGACGCGCCGGTACCTGTCGTCGTAGCGGAAGACGGTGCCGACGACGGACTCTGTCGTCGCGAGCTCCGCGGAGCCGGTGAGCCAGCCGACCGCCTCGTCGTCGGAGACCAGGTCGACGACGTGGGCGTCGACCCGGTGGCGCATGGTGCGGTAGGCCTTCATCGGGACCAGGTAGGCGGCCCGGAGCTGGTCCGTCCCGACCGCTACCCGCCCTCGCAGCTCGAAGACCCCGTCGTCGGTGAACATGTCCACCACGGCGTCGACGTCGCAGTCGTCGGTGGCCCGCGTGTACAGCAGCGCGAGGTCACGGATCGCCTCCCGGTCGCGCAGCGCACGCAGCTCGGCCAGCTGGGCCGCGACGTCCCCGTCGTCGCGGCGCACGGTGGTCCTCGACCGCACGAGCATGGCCAGCGACGTGGCCCCCGCCGACGTCGTCGGTGCGACGACCCTCTGCGTCCCGCGGGTTCCCGCGCTCACGGCCGGCCTCAGTCCTTGGTCGGGAAGGTGGGCCCGGGCAGGGTTCTGAGCACCGCCTGGAGCCGGTCGGGCACCGGTGTCCTCGCCCAGTCCAGGTCGCGGCAGGCGTAGGTCATCTGTCCTCGGGTGACGAGCTCCCCGTCGCGGGTGAACTCGTAGCCGACGGCGTACGAGCTCGTGCCTATGTGGTCGAGGACGAGCTGGCAGGTCAGCTCGTCGAAGACCTTGGCGGTCCGGTGGTACGTCGCCCCGGAGCTGACGCCCACCGTGAGGATGCCCAGCTGCTGCTGCATCTCCCCGCTGCGGATGCCGTGGGAGTAGAGCCACATGGTGTAGGCCCGCTCCATCCAGCGGTAGTAGATGGCGAAGTAGGCGATGCCCACCACGTCGCACTCGCCGTAGGCCAGGCGGAAGGTGAGCCGGTCCGGCGCCTCTCCGCGCTCGGCGTGCTCGGCGACGTCCAGCCCTTCGGGTGCTCTGCTGCTCATGTCTCCTCCTCGATGTCTGTTGCTTCGTCGGGCAGTGCGACGGTGGCGGTACCGCCCAGGACCGGGCCGCCGCCCTCCACGCTGAGCAGGACCTCGCACTCGGCCAGGAGCTCACCCACGCCGCGCGCCAGCGCCGTGACGACGCCGGTGGCCCGAAGGTGATCGCCCGCGAGGACGTTGCCCAGGAACCGCACCCGGAACCGCCGCAGGTTCTCGTGCCCGCCGCTGAACGCGGCGAGCATGTTCATCACGTACGCCATGTTGAGGGGTCCCTGGTTGACGGGCCTGTCCCCCATGCCCAGCGCGGAGACCACGCCGGCGTCCCAGTGGATGGGGTTGGGGTCGGCCAGCAGCGCCGCCATGGTCTTCATCTTCTCCGCGCTGACGGCGGGGACCTCCCACGCCGGCAGCACGGTGCCCACCGAGACGGTCATGACGTCCTCCGCGGGAACACGATCGAGTTCCAGCAGGTGGCCACGCGCGCGCCGTCGTCGACGTCGCGGAGCTCCGTGCGGTACCCGACCAGGTCGAAGGTGCCGGCGGCACGACCGACCTTCCGCTCCGCCGAGACGATCCCTCCGCTGACCTGGTAGGTGGTGCCCACCCGGAGTGGGCGGTGCAGCGTGGTCTCGTGCTCGCCGAACATCGGGCCGTCCGCGGCCGTGGCACCGAACCAGGAGAACAGCTCGTCCCAGGTGATCCCCATCCCGCCGACGGCCGCCATCCAGGCAAGGAGCGGGTGCGCCAGCTCCGCGTCCGGCTGCGCGAGGGCGGCGTCGCAGGTGAGCCAGACACGCCACGGCTCGAGCGTGTAGTGCCCGCCCGGGAACTCCCGGCCCACCTGCGCCCGCACGTCCTCCAGGGTGGCGGTGGCGCGCCCGTCAGACACGACGCTCCTGTTCGGCCCAGTACGGCTCGCGCAGGTCGCGCTTGCGGATCTTGCCGGTCGGCGCCTTGGGCAGCTCGGGGAGGAACTCCACGGAGCGTGGCTTCTGGTAGCTCGCGAGGTGCCGGCGCGCCTCGTCGATGATCTCCTGCTCCGTGGCCTGGAGCCCGGGCTTGAGGACCACGAAGGCCTTGACGGACTCACCCCACTCCTCGTCGGGCACGCCGACGACGGCGCACTCGAGCACGGCGGGATGCCTGGCGATGGCCTCCTCCACCTGGACGCTGAAGATGTTCTCCCCGCCGGAGATGATCATGTCCTTGGCGCGGTCGACGATGAAGACGTAGCGGTCCTCGTCCCACGTCGCCACGTCCCCGGTCCACATCCACCCGTCGCGGAGCGTCTGCGCGGTGAGGTCGGGCCGGTTGAGGTAGCCGATGGTGTTGGCGGGGGAGCGGACGATGATCTCGCCCGGCGTCCTCCCGTCGCGCGGCACCTCCCGGCCCTGGGCATCGACGACGCGCACCGTCGTCACGAAGCCCTCGCGCCCGCACGAGCGCAGCCGCTCCTCGTGCACGCCGGCCACCGCCAGGGCGTGGTCCTCCTGGGAGAGGAAGCACATGGTCGTGCCCTCGGTCTGGCCGTAGCCCTGGATGAGGGTGCAGGGGAAGGAGTCGAGGGCCTGGCGCACCACGGCGGAGGGCATCGGCCCGCCGCCGTACTGGATGTTCCTCAGGCTGGACAGGTCATAGCCGGCGAAGTTCTCGACCGCCATCATCCAGTTGAGCATGGTGGTGATTCCCAGGAACGCCGAGACCCTCTCCTCCTCGATGATCTCCAGGGCCTGCCGGGCCTCGAAGTTCACCAGCACCACCGGGCAGCCGTGCTTCATGTAGTTCATCGAGAGCACGATGGGGATGTGGTACATCTGGCCGGTCAGCATGTACACGTCCGAGGGCACGATCCGCTCGGCGACCGTCTGGTTGAGCATCCCCGCCGCGGCGCTGCGGTGCGTGTGCAATGCCCCCTTGGACTGACCGGTCGTGCCGCCGGTGTACAGGATGAAGAACGGGTCGTCGTCCCCGATCTTGTCCGTCCACACCGGCTCGTCGTCGGAGGAGGCCTCGACGAGCCGCTCGAAGCTGCCGTCACCGCCCGGACCGAACTGTAGCCAGTGCGGGACGTCGACCTCACGCTGGAGGCCGGTGACGGCGTCGCCGAACTCCGCCGCCGAGATCACGACCTTCGGGGCGGCGTCGGTGACGATCTCGGCCAGCGCCGGTCCGGCCAGCCGCCAGTTCAGCGGCTGGGTCACCAGGCCCGCGCGGCCTGCGGCGAAGTACAGCGCCTGGTACTCCACGCAGTTGCGCGAGAGCATCGCGACGCGGTCGCCGGTCTCGAGCCCGAGGGCTCTCAGGCCGTTGGCCAGGCGTCGGACCATGCCGTCCAGCTCCCGCCACGTCACCCGGCGGTCGTTGGGCACGTCGTAGAGGGCCTGACGGTCTGGCGTGAGGGCGGCCCACTTGGCCGGGATCAGTCCCTGGTTCGACATGCCGCGCCTCAGTAGGGAAGGTCCAAGTCGAGGTGGCGCCGGGCGATGCGCCAGGCGTCACCGTCCTGCACCAACTCGTCGACGTACCGACCGCTGCTGAGCACGGTCAAGGTGCCGTTCTCGACCGAGACGAGGGTCAGGTACGAGCTGGCCGTGGCCCGCCCGTCACCGTTCCCTGAGACGACGATGTTGGTCGTCAGGTGACGGCGCCGGTCGGTCTGCGCCTCCATCGAGTCGCGCATCAGCTTCACGATCGCCTCACGGCCTTCGAAGGGACCGATGAGGTCACCGTCCTGGATCCGCATGCTGAACGACGCGTCCTGCGTGAAACAGTCCGCCATGTCGGACATGTCGTCCTCGTCGTAGGCCAGGGCGTAGCGGTTGAGCACATTTTCGATTGCTCCACGGTGTTCCATGCTTGCTTCCTCTCTTCTGGCGACGTCATCGCCCTAGGGGGTTGGGCCGTGCCCTGCGGCCGCCGCCTGGCGGCGGCAGCCGTGCTGCTCTGGGGAAGGCTGAGGTGCCTGCTCCGGGCCTACGGCCGGGTGGGGGCGCTGGAGGGGGCGGCGGCGGGCTCCCGGAGGACGTCGCGGAGCCAGCTCAGGTCGGGGTCGGGCGTGAGAGCCTCCGGCCAGTCGGCGGGACGCTCGTCGCGGTAGGCCCGGTTGCGCCCCTCTTCCCGGAGCCCGTCGGCGTACTCGTTGACGTCGATGTAGTACATGTACGACATCAACCGGGACGCGAAGCGCCAGCCGGCCTCGGTGCGTCGGTAGGTGTCCTTGTAGCGCAGCGCCACCCACATCGTCTGCCCGTTCCGGACCACCTCGGCAGAGGCTGCGACGAGACCGGTGGCCCGGTCCGGGTCGGCGTCGTCGAGCCGGACGACGTGCCCGTGGCTGACGTGGTTCGTGGGCCCGAGCACCGCGAACCGGCCCTTGTAGGTCTCGACGATGTCGTCGATCCCCACGGCGGCGAACACCCCGTCCTGGGACCGCAGCTCGGCGTCGGCGGCGAACAGCCGATGGATGCCGTCGATGTCCCGCTCGTCCATGACGAACCCGTAGAGCACCGCGAGGTCCTTGATGGCCTCCCGGTCCTCGATGCGGCGGACCCGCTCCTCGATCGTGCGCTCCTCGTTCATGCCCTCTCCTCCTGTCGTGACGAACCTGTGGCCAGCGGCTCTGCGAGCGCCGGCGTGCCCGCGGCCGACCGACCGGCGCGGTACCCGAAGACCAGGGCGGGGCCGAGCGTGCCGCCGGCTCCGCCGTAGACCATCCCGGTGGGCGCCGCCATGGCGTTGCCGGCCGCCCACAGCCCGGGGATGACGTCACCGTCGACGTCGAGCACCTCGCCGTCGGCGGTCGTGCGCGGACCGCCCTTCGTGCCCAGCGTGCTGCTGTGGATCTCGACGGCGTAGAACGGGCCCTCGTCCAGCGGGCCGAGAGTTGCCGCGCGCCCGGGGTAGTGGCGGCGGTCGCCGCACCAGCCGTCGTAGGCACTCTCGCCGCGGCCGTGGTCGGTGTCCCGGCCCGCGGTGACGAGCCAGTTCCACCGGTCCACGGTCCGCTCCAGCTCGGTGGCCGGAATGCCGAGCTGGCCGGCGAGCCCATGCAACGTGGCCGCCTGGGTGACCCAGGCGGGCATCCGGCCACCGGCCGGGACACCGAAGCCCCCGTACCGGTCGACGAAGCCCTGGTCGAAGACCAGCCAGCACGGCTGGTTCATGTACTCGAAGCGGGCCGCGTCGAACTGGTGGAACGCGCCGCCCAGGGCGTTGTAGTTGGCAGCCTCGTTGGTGAAGCGGCGACCCGACCGGTTCACCATGATCGAGCGCGGCAGGGTGCGCTCCCGCAGCACGAGCTGCACCCCCTGGCGCCCCTGGATGGACTGTCCGGGGATGACCGCCACAGGCACCCACCAGGCCTCGCGCATGCAGCCGAGCATCGCGCCGGCCCGCATGGTCATCCGCAGGCCGTCACCGGTGTTCGTCGGCACGCTGGCCGGGTAGGACATCGGCCCGCGCAGGAACGAGGCCGCGAGCGCCTCGTCCCACTCGAACCCGCCCGTGGCGATGACCACCCCACGGTCGGCGCGGACGTCGACGACGCCCTCGGCCCGCTGGATCCGGACCCCGACGACCCGCCCGCTCTCGACGAGCAGGTCGGTGGCGCGCGCACCGGTGCGCGGCTCCACCCCGCGGTCGAGACAGCCCTTGAGCAGGGCGCCGACCATGGCCCGGCCGAGGCCCTCGATACGGCGCGCGCGGCGCTCGGCCTCGACGTCGGCCTCGAGGAAGCCGGTGCCCCCGCCGATCGGCGTCTCGGTGACGTACATCGGGCGGGGCGCACCGACGAAACGGTCGGCCCACGGCCCCAGCTCGTCGAAGGAGAACAGCTCCGGCTCCAGGGACCGCCCGCCGCGGGGCTTTCCGCCGGGTCGCTCGGGGTGGTAGTCGGGGAAGCCGGGCACCAGCCGAAGCTGCAGCGGGGTGCGGGTCTCGAGCCAGTCGACGAGCTCGGGACCCGTCCGGACAAAGGCCTCCGCCAGCTCGGGCAGGATCATCCCGTGGGAGAGGGAGGCGAGGTAGTCCAGCGCCTCCTCGGCGGAGTCCTCGACGCCCGCCTCGGCGGCGTACTTGTTGGCCGGGATCCAGGCCACGCCGCTCGCCAGCGCCGTCGTGCCGCCGACGAGGTCGCCCTTCTCGAACAGGCCGACCGACGCCCCAGCGTCGGCGGCGGCGAGGGCCGCCGTCAGCCCCGCCGCCCCGGTGCCCAGGACGACGACGTCGTACCGTTCCTTGGCGGTCTGCCCGGTCATCATGCCCTCGCGATCGGTCCGAAGGAGTCGAGGGTCAGCGGCGCGAGCATCGCCTCGTCGACCAGCACCGTCCGGGCAATCCGGATGCGCTTGGCGGCGAAGACCCACCGACCCTCGTGCTCGACCATGTCGTCGTCATATCTGCCCCAGGTGAGCCGGGCGCCGCCGGCGTCATGCTCGGTGAACGCGAGGAACGTCGAGGCGACGTGCACGACACCGTCCGCGCCTCGCGTCGCGACGACGTTCGTCACCATGTGCTGGCTGCGGTGCACGTCCGAGGCGGCGAACTGGCGGTACAGGTCGAGGAAGGCCTCCCGGCCCTCCCGCGTCCCGTCGTGGCGGGTGAGGACCACGTCGGGGTGCGTGATGGTGGCGAGGCCGTCGAGGTCCTGGGCGTCGACGAGCCGGGCGTAGGTGTGCAGCAGCTGGTGCGCCAGGTGGTGCAGCAGCACGTCGTCGGTGAGCGTTGAGCTGGTCATGTGCGATTCCTTTCCCGCGCGCCTCAGCCGGCCGCGGCGATCGTTTCCTTGCCGCCGGTCCAGCGGACCAGCACACCCGGCACGCGCATGTCGTTGCCCTCGAAGGTGAGGTCTCCCATCGCCCCGGAGAAGCCCTCGCGGGCGACCTGCTCGAGGCCGTCCCGGATGCCCTCGCGCGAGGAGTCACCGCTGGCCTTGATCGCCCGCGCGATCCACCACACGGCGTCGTACCCCTCGGCGGCGTAGGTCCGGGGCAGCTGGCCGAACTTCTCCTGGTAGGCGGCGACGAACGCCTTGGCGCGCTCGTCCTCCTGGGCGGCGGAGAAGTCCACCGGATAGATGAAGTTCTCCGGGTCGCCGCCGGCCTCGAGGACGTTCTGGCCCGAGCCTGCGGTGTTTCCCACGGCCTGGCCGTCGAAGCCGGCTTGGTCGAGCTGGGCAAGTGCGGTCACCGTCTGGGAGGCGAGCAGCAGGAGGAGAACAGCGTCCGGGTCACCCGCCATCGCGGACTGCACCGGTGCCGTGAAGTCCTGGGTGGTCGTCTGCGTCGGGATGCTGGTGCCGATCGTGAGACCGTGCTCGGCCGCCATCCGGGGAAAGTGCTTCTCGGCGAGCTCGGCCAAGGTCGGGAAGGTCGCGTTGTAGATGACCGCCACGTCGGTCAGGCCCTGGTCGGCCAGGTACTCCGCGGCGATGTCGTAGAACGTCTCCATCGGCGCCGTCGCCCGGAAGGTGTAGTCGCCGATCACGACGCCCTCGGAGCCCGCCTGGGTGAACACCGTCGGGATATTCGACCGCTCCACGATCGGCGCCACCGCCGCAGCCTGCTGTCCCGCCACGGGACCGAGGAGAGCCATGACCTCGGGATCGCTGGCGGCCTTGGTCACCTCGCTGGACGCGCGCTCGATCTCCCCGGCGCTGTCCACCTCCTCGAGCACCAGGGTGACCCCCTCGCCGAGGAACTCCTGCTCGTTGATCTCCTCCACCGCGAGCTCACCGCCCTCCGCGGCGCCGATCCCGGCGTACGACACCGGCCCGGTGAGGTCCCGGACGCCGACGAGCTTGATCTGGTCGGCGATGCCGCTGTCCGCGGCGCCGTCGTCGGCGGAGACGCCGCCGCACGCGGTGGCCCCGGCGAGGGCGCCGGCGAGGATGAGGGTCAGCAACGGGCGTCGCTTCCAACTACCGGACATGCGTCCTCCAGGTGTCGTCGTTGACGGGGTTCGAGCCAGGTAGCACAGCAGGTGCGGCCGCAGGTCCGGCAGCGGTGGCGGAAGGCCCCGGCAACGCGGGGCCGCCGTCGTCTCAGCGGGCCTCGATCACCTCCTTGGTGCCGTCCCAACGGACCAGCACGCCCGGGACACGCATGTCGTTGCCCTCGAAGCTGATCTCCCCCATCGCGCCGGTGAAGCCCTCGGCGGCCACCTGGGCCAGGCCGTCCCGGATGCCTTCGCGCGAGGAGTCCCCCGAGGCCTTGATCGCCCGGGCGATCCACCACACCGCGTCGTACCCCTCCGCGGCGTACGCCTTGGGCAGCTCCCCGTACTCCTTCTGGTAGGCGGCGGTGAACGCCTTGGCCTGCTCATCGTCCTGGGCGGCGGAGAAGTCGACGGGGTACACCATCCCGACCGAGTGCTCCCCGGCCTCGGCGGCGTTGCCCCCGGCGTTGTTCGTGTTGCCGACGAACTGGCCGTCGTAGCCCGCCTGGCGCAGCTGCGTCATCGCGGTGACCGACTGGGAGGAAAGAAGCAGGAGCAGGACCGCGTCGGGGCCCTCGGCCGCCAGCTCCTGCGCCTGGGACGTGAAGTCCTGCGTCGTGCTCTGCACCGGGATGCTGGTGGCGATCGTCAACCCGTTCTCCTCCGCCATCTGCGGGAACTGGCTCTCTGCCAGCTCGGCGAGCGTCGGGTACGTCGCGTTGTACAGGACGGCCACGTCGGTGAGGCCCTCCTCGGCCAGGAACTCGGCGGCGAGGCCGTAGAAGGTGCTCATCGGCGCCGTGGCCCGGAAGGTGTACTCCCCGATCACGACTCCTTCGGAAGCGGACTGGGTGAACACGGTAGGCAACCGGCCGCGCTCGACGACTGGGGCAACGGCTGCGGACTGCTGGCCCTGGACGGGCCCGAGGATGGCCATGACCTCCGGGTCCGACATCGCCTTGGTGACCTCGCTCGACGCACGCTCGATCTCCCCGGCGCTGTCCACCTCCTCGAGCACGAGGGTGACGCCCTCACCCAGGAAGCCCTGTCCGTTGACCTCCGCGACCGCGAGCGCGCTGCCCCGTGCGGCCCCCTCGCCGGCGTAGGACACCGGGCCGGTCAGGTCGCGCACGCCGACCAGTTTGATCTCGGAGTCGATCCCTCCGCCGTCCGTGCGGCCGGCGGACGACCCGCAGGCCGCCACGGCGAGCACCGCGGTGGTGAGCACCAGCGCCGTGACGCCGCGCCGGGCCGAGATTGCAGACATCGGTACTCCTGGTGAATGGTCGTTGTTGCACAGGGACGGGGGCGGCCTCTCACACGCCCAGGGCGGCCTCGCCGAGGAAGGCGCGCACGAGCGCGGTGTCGGCCTGGGCGGCGTCGGCCGTGCCGGACCACGAGACCTCGCCGCGTTCGACGACGACGACGTCGTCAGCCACGGCGAGACCGGCATCGGCGTTCTGCTCGACCATGAGCACCGCGATGCCGGTGTCCGCGATATCCCGCACACCGGTCATAACACGGTCGACCATGGCGGGGGCAAGCCCCATGGACGGCTCGTCCATGAGCATGACCCTGGGCTGCGACATCAGGGCACGGCCGAACGCGAGCATCTGCTGCTCCCCGCCGCTGAGCAGGCCCGCGTGCATGGCCCGGCGCTCGGCGAGGATGGGGAACTTCTCGTAGACCTCGGCAAGCGTCTTCTCGCTCGTGCCCCGGGCAACGGTGTAGGCGCCCATGCGCAGGTTCTCCTCCACCGTCAGCTCGGCGAACACCTTGCGCCCCTCCGGCACCAGCACGAGGCCCTGCCGCACGGTGCGGTGCGGCGCCTGGCCGAGGATCTCCTTGCCGTCCAGCGTCACGGAACCACCGACGGCCTTCTGCAGGCCGCAGACGGCCCGCAGGGAGGTGGTCTTGCCGGCACCGTTGGCTCCGAGCACGAGGGTGACGCGCCCGCGTGAGGCGGACACGGACACCCCGCGGACCGCGTTGACCGAGCCATAGCTCACGTGCAGATCGTTGACCTCAAGCATGGTGGGCCGCCCGCTTCCCGAGGTAGGCCTCCTGGACCGCTGGGTGGCGGACGACGTCCTGCGGCGTGCCCTCCACGATCAGCTTCCCGAAGTTCATGGCGAACAGGTGGTCGCACGTGTCCACCATCATCTGGACGTCGTGCTCGATGAGGAGCTGGGTGAGTCCCTCCCCACGCAGCTCGTGCATGAGCCTGGCGATCTCCTCACGCTCCGCGCGGTTCATGCCGGCCGTCGGCTCGTCGAGCAGGAGCAGCTTGGGCTCCATGACGATGGCCCGGGCAATCTCCACCCGACGGCGGACGCCGTAGGAGAGCTCGTCGGGCCGTACCTTCTCCATGCCTGAGATGCCGGTGCGCTCCATCGCCTGCTCTACGCGTTCCTCCGCCGCCCGCCGTGCGGCCCTGCCGCGGCCCGCGAGCGTGTCGGTGCCGAGCAGGACGTTGTCGCGCACCGTGCGGTCCTCCAGGAGACGCACGGTCTGGAACGTCCGGGCGATCCCCCGGTGCGGCACCGCGTGGGGGTGGTCCCGCACGTAGGACGCGCCAAGGAAGACGAGTTCGCCACGGGTCAGCGGCACATGCCGGGTGATCGCGCCGACGAGGGTGCTCTTGCCCGAGCCGTTCGGGCCGAGGATGCCGGCGATCCCACCCTCGCTCAGCGTCATGGACACCCCGTCGACCGCCTTGACGCCACCGAAGTGCACGGCCACGTCCCGTATTTCGAGGACCGCGCGGGCTGCGGCTGGCCCCGGCCGTTCGTCGTTCGTCGGCTGGCTCACGACAGACCTCCTCGGGCCGGCACGGCACTTGCGGACGGCTGCTGCGCGGCCGGCGGGGCCGGCGGGGCCTCGGCCCGCTCGGCGGCGAGGTCGCCGCCGCGCCGTCCGCCACGGCCGCGCGCCCGCGCCCTCCGGTAGGTCTCCGTGCCGAGGCCGAGGACGCCACCGGGCAGGAAGACGGCCGCGAGCGCCACGAGCACGCCGTAGACGATGTCCTCCCACGCGCTGACGAAGCCCAGGACCGTCGGCATCCACACGAGGATGACCGACCCGATGAGCGCGCCCAGCCAGGAACCGGATCCGCCGACGATGATTACCGTCAGGGCGAGGACGACGAGGTGGAAGTTGACCTCGGCGGGCGTGATCGTCGAGCGGAGCAGGGTGGTGATGCCACCGGCGAGACCGCCGATGAGCCCGCTGACGAGGAACGAGGCCTGGCGGTAGCGGCCCACGTTAATCCCGAGCGCCGAGGCGAGCTCGGGGTCTTCCCGGACGGTGTCCACCCGGCGCCCCATCCCTCCCTTCTCGGAGAGGGCCAGCAGCGCGACCACGACGAGGACGACGAGCGCGATCTGCCCCGTCGTCAGGGACCCCAGCGCCCCGAAGATCCCCGAGGCGCCGCCGGTCAGCTGTCCGCCGTTCGTGGCCACCACGGCGACGATGAGCGTGAAGGCGACGGTCGCCATGCCGAGGTACAGGCCCGTCAGCCGTTGGATGACGAGGCCGAGCACGAAGCAGAGCAGGCCGGCGAGCGCGGTGCCCAGCAGGATGGCGCCCCAGGTGTCCAGGCCCAGCCGCGTCATCGCGATGGCCGCGGTGTAGCCGCCGATCCCGAAGCAGCCGACCCCGGCGAACGAGAAGACGCCCGCGCGCAGCGGCACCTGGATGCTCAGGGCCAGGAGCAACGTGGTCAGCGTCGACTGGATGAGCACGGTGTTGGAGAGGTACCAACCAGTCATGTGCGACGCACCTCCTGGCGTCCGAAGAGCCCCTGGGGCCGCATGAGCAGCACCAGGAAGATGAGCCCGAAGGAGACGGCGTCCACCCAGGTCCCGAAGTTCGTGACGAACACCAACGTCTCCGCGCCGGCGAGGACGAATGCTCCGACGATGACGCCGACCATGGAGCCCAGGCCGCCCAGCACGATCATGGCGAACGCCTTGATGAGGAGCTGGTCGCCCGTCTCCGGGGCGATGGCCTGCAGATGGAAGGTGAGCAGCGCGCCGGCCATGCCGGCGAGGGCTCCGGCGATCGCCATCGTGGCGACGGCGAGGGCGGACCGGTTCACGCCCATGACGGAGGCCGTCTCGGCGTCCACCCCGATGGCCCGCAACGCCAGCCCCTGCCGGGAGACCTTCAGCCACCACGTCAGCGCCACGCCGATGCCGACGCCGGCGACGATGATGATGAGGGCGGTGCTCGTCACCCGGAGCGGACCGAGCTGGAACACCTCCGGCTGGTAGCTCGAGCCCGTGAAGCCGAAGGGACTGCTGCGGGTCACCTTCTGGGCGATGGCCAGCGGGATCGCGGCCACCCCGATGCCGCCGATGAGGATCCGCAGCTCCGCCGCCCTGTGGTCCTTGGACCGCTTGAGGATCTGCTCGAAGGCCAGCCACTGGGTCAGCGCCGACATGACAGCCCCGACGAGCGCGGCCAGGAGCACGATCACCGGCAGGGGCAGCGTCACCTCGTTGGTGATGAGGTGCGCCACGAACGCGGAGAACATGAAGATCGCGCCGTGCGCGAAGTTCAGGATGCCGATCGTGCCCCAGGCCAGCGCCATCCCCAGCGCGAAGAGGAGATAGATGGACCCGAGGGTGGCGGTGTTGAGGAGTTCTTGCACGCCGCACTTCCTTTCGACGACGCCGTTGTCGTTCGGTGGACCAGGGGGCCGTGGCCGTGTGCCACGGCCCCCTGGTGGTCTACTCGACCAGCTGCTCGGCGGACCCGTCCCAGCGCACCAGCACGCCGGGTACCCGCATGTCGTTGCCCTCGAAGGTCAGGGCACCCATAGCACCCTCGAACCCTTCGCCGGCGACCTGCTGAAGGCCCTCCTTGATGCCCTCGCGGCTGGAGTCCCCTGAGGCCTTGATCGCCCGGGCGATCCACCACACGGCGTCGTACCCCTCGGCCGCGTACGGGTCGGGAGCCTCCCCGAACTTCTTGGTGAAGCCCTCGGTGAACGCAGCCGCGCCCTCGTCCGTCTGGGCCACGGAGAAGTCCACCGGGTAGACGAGACCCGCAGCGTTCTCCCCGGCCTCTGCGACGTTCCCGGCGGCCTGGACCGACGTGGCGACGAACTGGCCCTCGTACCCGGCCTGGCGCAGCTGCGTCATGGCCGTCACGGACTGCGGGGCGATGAGGAACATGACGACGGCGTCAGGTTTCCTCGACGCGATGGCCTGCGCCTGCGCCGAGAAGTCCTGCGTCGTGCTCTGCACCGCGTCGCTTGACGCTAACGTCAGGCCGTTCTCCTCGGCCAGCGCGGGGAAGACCTTCTCGCCCAGCTCGGCGAACGTCGGGAAGGTTGCGTTGTACAGCACCGCCACGTTCGTCAGCCCCTCGTCGGCGAGCCACTCCGCCGCGAGGTGGTAGTACGTCGACATGGGTGCCGTGGCACGGAAGGTGTAGTCGCCGATCACGACGCCGTCCGAGCCCGCCTGCGTGAACACGGTGGGCACCTTGGCCTGCTCGACCATCGGCGCCACCGTCGCGGCCTGCTGCCCCGCCGCGGGGCCGAGGATGGCCATCACCTCGGGGTCGGCGACGGCCTTGCTCATCTCGCTCGACGCGCGCTCGATCTCGTTGGCGCTGTCGACCTCCTCCAGGGTGAGGGTGACGCCCTCCCCGAGGAAGCCCTGATCGTTGATCTCATCGACGGCGAGCGCACTCCCCTTGGACGCACCGAGGCCCGCGTACGCCACGGGGCCGGTGGTGTCCCGGACGCCCACGAGCTTGATCTCGGAGGCGATCCCGCCGCCCCCCGAGGCCGGGCCTTCGTCGGTGTCGCTCTCTGCCGAGCTGCACGCCGTGCCAAGGAGCATCGCTCCCGCGACGAGAGAAGCGAAGGCGAGACGACGACGCGTGGTAGGAGCTCTCATAGGTCCTCCACCTCCATCCATATGATGCGCATGATTTATCTGGACGCTAGCACGAGCCGTCCCAGGGGACCAGGGCTTTCACTGCGGCTTTGTGGGCGTCGCCCAACGGGACCCACATGTCCGACGGGTGCTCCGGCCCGGTGCGGGACAATGTCCGACAAGGGCATCACGCCCCCGGGCGCTCCGGTGGAGCCGGCGCCAGCCCGCCTGAGAGGCGGCCGCCGGCTTCGGGGCCCGGCGGCCGCCGTCGGCGAGCCTCACCGACGCCGAGGCCTAGCGCGCCGCCTGGGTCACCAGCTCGTCGACGGGCTCGCCGGCGAGCTGCTGGGCGACGAGGTAGGCGAGCGTGATGCCGCGGCCCAGCGCGAACCCGCTGTTGTAGCCAGTGCCCGTGGTGGTCATCCCCGCGGCCGAGCCCACGGCGTAGAGCCCGGGCACGACCCCGCCCGACTCGTCGAGCACCCGGCCGTCGCCGTCGATCCGCACGCCGCTCGACCCGATGCCGGTGCCCACGAACTTCAGCCGGATGCCGTGGAACGGCGCCTGCACGATAGGCCCGAGCACGGGACTCGGCTCGTTGGTCGGGTCGCCGGCGAACTTGTTGACGTAGGTGACCGTGCCACGACCGAAGTCGGGGTCGACGCCGCGGGCGGCGTTCTCGCTGAACCGTCGGGCCGTCTCGGCGAGCTGCGCACCGTCGATGCCGAGCTTCTCGCCGAGCTCCTCGAGGGTCGCCGCGGAGACGACCCACCCCTCGGGGTACTCCCCTCCCGGCGGAGTCGCCGCGAGCCCGTACTTCTGCCGATGCTGGTCGTCCCAGATGAGGAAGAACGGCAGGTGCCGGTCCCCCGGCGCCAGGGTCTTCGCGACGATGTCGACCCAGTAGGAGTCGTTGCAGTACCGGTTGCCCGCGCTGTCGACGATCATCGAGTGCGGCATGGCGTACTCCGGGCCGTAACCGTACCCGGTGCCCACCTGGGACTTCCAGCCGGGCAGGATCGGCACGCTGGTGGCCGGGATCTTCGCGACCGCGGCCCCGATCGCGCGGGCGAGCCTGATCGCGTCGCCGCGGAGCGTCTCGGGGGCAACGCTGCCGAAGTCCTCCGGGGGCAGGCCCAGCATCTCCTCCACGAGCTCCGGGTCCCAGTCGTACGTGCTGGTCGCGAGGACGACCGGGCCGTGCAGGTCGACGGCGCCCTCGGGCGTCTCCGCCCGGACCCCCATGACGGGTCCGCCGTCACGCCGGAGAAGCTCCGTGACACGGTGCTGCAGCCGGATCTCGATGCGGTCCTCCTGCAGCACGCGGGCGAGGAACGACGCCACCACGCCGGTGCCGAACGTCAGCGGGTCGTCACCCCCTGCGTCGCGCTCCGCCGGCCCGGTCCCGTCCGCCAGACCGAAGGCAGGAAGCCCGGCGTGGGCGTGCTTGGTCGGCGCGTTCTGCTCGCCCGACTCGTCCACGTAGGACGCCCGCCGCCCCTTGTTGAGCATGTCGTCGTAGGTGGTGCCCACGGGGAAGTAGGGGCTGTAGCGCAGGCGCTGCCGCCACTCCCCCAGCACGCTGCCGTCGATGACCTGGTTGGTCAGGTAGCGCCCCTCTGGCAGGGCCCCCTCGGCCTCGTTGTGATAGTCGGCCAGGCCGGGGATGACCTGCCAGCGGATGGCACCGATTTCCTCCCAGTACTTCATGGCCACCGGAGAGGCCGCGATCCACCTGAGCATCGCCGCCTCGTCCAGAACCTCCGGGGCCGAGCGGGCGATGTCGCGCACGTACCGCTCGGTCAGCTCCAGCGTGTCCGCGATGCCCTGCCGCGCCTCCACGTGGTTCGCGCCCGACCACACCTGCCCGCCGGAGTAGGCGGCGGCACCCCCCACGAGGTCTGCCGCCTCGAGCACCACGGCCCTGTGCCCGCGCAGGGCCACGCCCAGGGCGGTGGCGAGGCCGGAGAGCCCGGCCCCGACCACGATGACGGGTTCCGTCTCCGACATCGTCGTCGGAGGCACCTGGTCGTTCATGTCGTCCCCTTCGGTTGGACCATCACCTTGACAGTTAGGGAATATGATGATCAGGTATACTGTCAATAGCCCGCGGCCGATGAGCGAGAGCGGGTGTCGGGAACGAGGAGGTGCCCCGTGACGTACGTGATCGCACAGCCCTGCGTGGACGTGAAGGACAAGGCCTGCGTCGACGAGTGTCCCGTCGACTGCATCTACGAGGGCGAACGGGCGATGTACATCCAGACCGAGGAGTGCGTCGACTGCGGCGCGTGCGAGCCCGTCTGCCCGGTCGAGGCCATCTACTACGAGGAGGACCTGCCCCAGCAGTGGTCGGAGTACCACCGCGCGAACGTGGAGTTCTTCTCCGAGCTCGGCAGCCCGGGTGGCGCCTCGAAGGTCGGCCCCATCCACAAGGACCACCCGCTCATCGCTACCCTCCCTCTGCAGGTGCACGGCGCCGAGTGACACCGGGCGCCGACCCGCCACCGGTCACGCTGGACCGAGACCCGCCGTCCAGGACGGCGAGTCTCGTCGTGCCGGTCGCGCTCGTCATGTGAGGGCGCCGTTGTTGGGACCGTGCGCCGGCAGCCCTCCGCCCGCCATCAGACGGTCCAGGAATCCGTGCCGAGCATCGTGCGCTCCACGGCCTGCGCACGGCGAACCGGGTCGGTCCCGTTCGCCGTCACCAGCTGCTCGGCGACGCGGGCGTCGTAGGTGGGCCGTACGACGTCGCGGAACACCCCGATCGGCACGACGCCCCCAGGCGCCGCTCCCAGTCGGGAGAGTGCGAACGCCCGGGACGGGTCGGCCGCCGCCGGGTCATGCACAAGGCCCCCGCGCGTGGTGTCGTAGGTCACCTCCAGGGCGCCGTCCTCGCCGAGGACGACCCGCCCCGAACCCTCCGCACCTAACGTCATCGGGACCCCACGCTCGAGACGGAGCAGGCGCGCATCCCGAGTGTCCGGTGACTTCAGCTCCTCGAAGGCGCCGTCGTTGAAGATGTTGCAGTTCTGGTAGATCTCCACCAGGGCGGTGCCCGGATGCTCCGCCGCCGCGCGCAGGACACCGGTGAGGTGGGCGCGGTCGGAGTCGATCGTGCGGGCGACAAACGTCGCGCCGGCCCCGAGCGCGAGGGAAACAGCGTCGAGGGGTTCGTCCACCGACCCGGCGGGGCTGGACTTGGTGATCTTGCCGACCTCGGACGTCGGGGAGTACTGCCCTTTCGTGAGACCGTAGATGCGGTTGTTGAACAGCAGGATCTTGATGTCCACGTTCCGCCGCAGCGCGTGGATGAGGTGGTTCCCCCCGATCGACAGGGCGTCTCCGTCGCCGGTGACGACCCAGACCGACAGGTCTGGCCGCGTCACCGACAGGCCGGTGGCGATGGCCGGGGCCCGGCCGTGGATCGAGTGCATCCCGTACGTCTCGAGGTAGTACGGAAACCGCGACGAGCAGCCGATGCCGGAGACGAACACGATGTTCTCGCGCCGGACCCCGAGCTCGGGCAGGAAGCCCTGGACCGCGGCCAGGATTGCGTAGTCGCCACAACCGGGGCACCACCGCACCTCCTGCGAGGAGGTGAAGTCCTTGCGCGTCTGCGGCTCGGTGGCGCCGGGCACGGCCCGGGACAGCTTCAGCTCTGCAACCATGTCGCACCTGCCTTCTCATCGTCACTGGAAAGCGCGTCGATCGCCTCCACCAGCACCTCGGCCAGCTCTGCGGGTTTGAACGGCATGCCGCGCACCTGCTGGTGCCCCTGGACGTCGACGAGGTACTTCGCCCGCAGGAGCATTGCCAGCTGCCCGCCGTACCCGTAGCCGAGGTTCATCTCGGGGACGATCACCCGCTCGTAGCGCCGCAGGATGGCACCGAGGTCGTTGGGAAACGGGTTGAGGTGGCGCAGGTGGGCCTGAGCCACCCGGCGGCCGGTGCGCCGGATCCTGCGGCAGGCGGCGCCGACGGGGCCGTACGTGGACCCCCAGCCGAGCACCAGCACCGACGCACCCTCCCCCCGCTCCGCCCCCGGGTCCTCGACGAGGACGGGCGGCAGCCAGTCCGCCACACGGTCGACCTTCCGCTGGCGCAGCGTCACCATGCGCTGGTGGTTGTCCGGCGCGTAGGAGATCTCGCCCGGCCCGTCCGACTTCTCGATGCCGCCGATGCGGTGCTCGAGCCCCGGCGTCCCGGGGACGGCCCATGGTCGCGCCAGCGTCAGCTCGTCCCGAGCGTATGGCCAGAAGACCTCTTCGCCGTCGGCCGTCGTGTGGTTCCGCGCGGTGGCGAACGCCGGCTCGATCACCGGGAGGCTCGAAAGCTCCGGGACCCTCCACGGTTCGGAGCCGTTGGCCAGGTAGCCGTCGGAGAGCAGGACGACCGGCGTGCGGGAGGTGACTGCGATCCGGCACGCCTCGAACGCGGCGTCGAAGCAGTCCGCCGGCGACTGCGGGGCGACGATCGGGACAGGGGCCTCGCCGTTGCGACCGAACATGGCCGTGAGCAGGTCGGCCTGCTCCGTCTTCGTCGGCAGCCCGGTGGACGGCCCGCCGCGCTGGACGTCGACGATGACAAGGGGCAGCTCGAGGGAGACGGCGAGCCCGATCGTCTCGGCCTTGAGGACGAAACCGGGACCGGAGGTGGTCGTGACGGCGAGCATGCCGCCGAAGGCGGCCCCCAGCGCCGCGCCGACCCCGGCGATCTCGTCCTCGGCCTGGAAGGTGGTCACCCCCGCGTCCTTGTGCCGGCTCAGCTCGTGCAGGATGTTGGAGGCCGGCGTGATGGGGTAGGCGCCGAGGAACAGGGGCAGCCCCGAGCGGACGGATGCCGCCATGAGGCCGTAGGACAACGCCAGGCTGCCGGACACGTTGCGGTAGCGCCCGGGCGGGAGTGTCGCCGGCGCCACCTTGAAGTTCGACGAGAACGACTCGGTGGTGTCACCGTAGTTCCACCCCGCACGCAGGGCAGCCACGTTGGCCGCGGCGACCTCGGGCCGCTTGGCGAAGCGGGCCTCGAGGAACGCGACGGTGCCCTCGAGCGGGCGCTGGAAAAGCCAGGAGAGCAGGCCGAGGGCGAACATGTTCTTCACCCGGGCCGCGTCCTTGCGGCCCAGCCCCAGGTGCTCGACGGCGGCCACCGCAAGCTTCGTCATGTCCACCCCGTGCACCGAGTACGCGCTCAGCGACCCGTCCTGCAGCGGGTTGGTGTCGTATCCGACCTTCTTGAGCGCACGGGGCGTGAACTCGGCGGTGTCGACGATGAGGTCCCCGCCGGGCCGCAGGTCCGGCAGGTTGGCCCGGAGCGCGGCCGGGTTCATCGCCACGAGGACGTCGGGGGCGTCGCCCGGGGTGAGGATGTCGTAGTCCGCGAACTGCAGCTGGAAGCTCGACACGCCGGCCAGGGTCCCGGCGGGGGCACGAATCTCGGCCGGGAAGTTCGGCAGGGTGGAGACGTCGTTGCCGAACGACGCGGCCTCAGCGGTGAACCGGTCACCGACGAGCTGCATCCCGTCTCCGGAGTCGCCGGCGAACCTCACCACGACGCGATCAAGCCCCTTGGTCGGCTTCATCGATCGACCCCTCCCCGGATCATGAGCACGAGGGATCGCCTGCCCACGGAGAGCGTGGGACGTGCAGATCCTTGAGGTGCTCCTAGGTCTCACCCTGGCTGCGTGCCGCCCTTGGCCCACGGCGACCAATTCCTGATACTGAATCGCCTCAACTGTAGGGCACCCCACCCGCCCCGGCAAGGACTTCCGCGCAGGCGCGGGCACGTTAGGGTCCCCGTCCGCGCCCCGCCGCCCGGCCAGCACGGCCGTGCGACTCCCTGCGTTCGGAGCGCTTGCGACTATGTCCCACGCGGCCCGTGCGTTCGCGGCGCTTGCCACCTATGTTCCACGCAGTCGCCCGTGCGCCGTCCAGACGAGGACGGCCGCGACCGCCGTGGCCAGCGCAAGGCCGGCCCAGGCAGCGACGAAGCCTCCATAGCCCGTCAGGACGCCGAACAGAGAAGGGCCCAACGCGGACCCCAGGCCCGAACCGACCTGCAGGGACCCAGAGGTGCGCGCCGGTGCGTCTGCACGCGCCTGCAGCACGGCCAGCAGGAGGAGGGGCGGCCAGCCCCACGCCGCCACGATGCCGAGCACGACGCCGGCGACGACCAGTTGCGTCGACCCTGAGGCCACCAGGAGGAGGCCCGTGACCGCACCGAGCATGATGCCGAGCACCGGCCGCAGGTCGCCCTCGACGCGCCCGTCGAGGTACCAGCCGGCGGCGAGCCGCAGCACCAGCGCCAGAGCGCTCGCGACGGCGAAGACCAGGCCGGCCGCGCCTGTCGACAGTTCCGCCTCGACCAGGGTCCGCACGCCGAAGGTGGTCAGGCACGACATCGCCAGGGTCCCCAGGCCAGCCGCCAGGACAAGGGGCCAGATGGGGGAGGCACTCCTGCCTGCACGCCCCGTCTCGGGGGGCACGCACCGGTTCTTCGCGGCGCCGAGAGCCGGCAGGGCGGCGTCTGGCCGCCGGACGCCCCACAGGACGAGGGGCAACGCAAACAGCCCGAGGAGGAACGCCCAGCGCCAGCCCACCGTGAGCGCGACCACGGGCACGCTGACGCCTGCCAGCATGGACACCAACGGTGGGGCGGACTGCTTGACGCCGAAGAGGCGGGCGCTCTGGGCCCGCGGGGTGTGCCGCAGCAGGACGAGGTTGCTCGTGGGAGAGCAGATCGCGTAGCCGGCCGCGGCCACGACCAGCCAGGCAACGATGTGCGCGAGGGATGTCGCGAGCGTCGCGATGCCCACGGTTGCCGCGGCCACGAGCATCACTCCGCACACCGCCGCCGGGCGCCACCCGTGATGGTCGGCGAGGCGTCCCCCCAGCGGCGCCAGCGCGCTGGTGGCAGCCCAGAAGACGGAGACCGCGACGCCCAGGCCCTTGTCACCGAACCCGAGCTCGCCCTGCATCTCAACCGCCAGCACTCCGACGAGCACCGGCACGACCATCGACGAGGCGAGCAGGCTGGTGGATGTGACCAGGGCCACCGCACGGGCGTCCACAGCCGCTACGCGAAGGCCGACAGCCCGGTCATGCGCTTGCCGAGCACCAGGGTGTGCACCTCGTCGGTGCCCTCGTAAGTGCGGACCGCCTCCAGGTTGCTGGCGTGCCGCAGCGGGGAGTGCGCCGTCGTGATGCCGTCGCCACCGAGCATCGCCCGCGCCTGGCGGGCGATGGCGATCGCCTCGCGCGTGTTGTTGAGCTTGCCGGCAGAGATGTGGTGGGGACGCAGCAGCCCGGCATCCTTGAGGCGGCCGAGCTGGACGGCGAGGAGGATGCCCTTGTCAAGCTCGAGCGCCATGTCGACCAGCTTCTGCTGAGTCAGCTGGAACGCGGCGAGCGGCTTGCCGAACTGCCGGCGCTGCGCCGCGTGGCGCAGCACGGCGTCGAGGCTGTCACGCGCCGCGCCGAGCACGCCCCAGGCGATGAGGTAGCGCGCCTCGTTCAGGCAGGACAGCGGCCCGGACATCCCCGACGCGCCGGGGAGCACGGCGTCACAGGGCAGGCGCACCTCGTCGAGGAGGACGTCACACTCCACCGAGAGCCTCAGCGAGAGCTTCGGCCCGATGGGGCTCGCGTGGTACCCGGGGGCGTCGGTCGGCACCAGGAAACCACGCAGGCCGTCGTCGGTCATCGCCCAGACCACCGCCACGTCCGCGAGAGAGGCGAGGGTGATCCAGCGCTTGGTCCCCGTGATCACCCAGTCGCCGCCGTCCCGTCGGGCGAAGGTCGTCATGCCGGCGGGGTCCGAGCCGGCCTCGCGCTCGGTGATCGCGAAGCAGCCGATGGCCTCGCCGGCTGCCATGCGCGGCAGCCAGGCGTTCCGCTGCTCGGCGGAGCCCCACCGATGGATGGCCGTCATGGCGAGGGCGCTGTGCACGCTGACGAACGTGCGCAGCCCCGAGTCGCCGGCCTCGAGCTCCATGGCGGCCAGGCCGTTCTCGACGGCGGAGCGGGCGGCGCAGCCGTAGCCGTCCAGGTGCATGCCGAGGAGGCCCTGCCGCGCGAGCTCCCGGACGACCTCGGCCGGGTAGGTTCCGGCCTCGTACCACTCGGCGACCCGGGGCCGGACGGTGGTGTCGACCAGCTCGCGCACGCGCCGACCTACCGCCCGCTCGTCGTCGCTGATCAGCGACTCGGCGCTCAGCAGGTCCCAGGCGTCGCCGAGCGGCGTGCCCACGGTGCTCATGCCTTCACCGGTTCCGTCGGCGCCGTCCAACCGACCATGCGGCGGAGGTACGGGGTGATCCCGCCGTTGTGCAGGGGCCAGCCCGCCCCGAGCAGCATGGCGAGGTCGACGTCGCGCACGTCCTCCACCACCCGCTCGGTGAGCAGCAGCGACACTTCCTCTGCCAGCGCCCGCTGGACGCGCCGCAGGAGCGCCTCCTCGTCCGCCGGCGTGGCGGCCCGCCGTAAGCCGAAGTACTCCCTGATCTCTGGATCCACTGGCGAGCCCGGGATCGGCCGCCCCTCGGCGAGGACGAACGGCCGGCCCTCTTCGACCATCCGCGCAAGACCCGGGGAACTCGCGAACCGGTCGCCCAGCCGCGCCCGGAGCTCGTCGATGACGTGGAGAACGACGGCGCCCCCGACGAGCTGGACGAGCTGGAAGGGGCCCATGGGCAGGCCCATCGGACGCAGCGCACGGTCGGCCACGAGCACGTCGGTGCCCTCCTCGAGCGCGCCGAACACCTCGGCGAGCATTCGCAGCAGCAACCGGTTCACCACGAAGCCCGGCGTGTCACGCACAGCGACCGCCACCTTGCCGGACGCCTTGGCCACCGCGAAGGCGGTGGCGTACACGACGTCGTCAGTGTGGTCCGCGCGCACCACCTCGGCCAGAGGCATGCTCGCCACCGGGTTGAAGAAGTGGAGGCCCACCACGCGTTCGGGGTGGTCGAGGCCGGCCGCCATCTCGGTGACGGACAGCGCCGAGGTGTTGGTGGCGAGGACCGTCTGGGGACCGACCACCTGCTCGACCCGGCTCAGAACGTGCCGCTTGACGCCCATCTCCTCGACGACCGCCTCGACGACGAGATCTGCGTCGGCGAGAAGAGCCAGGTCGGTGGTAACGGTGATCAGCGCGCGCAGGCGCTCGCGCTCGCCTGGCCTCAGCCGGCCGCGGCGGGCCAGACCGTCGATCCCCTCGTGAACCCGGGCCAGCCCTTGAGCGGCGCGTTGGTCGTCCACCTCGGTCAGTGTCACGGGAACGCCGAGCGATCCGGCGAGCAACAGCCCCACCTGGCTGGCCATGAGCCCAGCGCCCACGATCCCCGCGCGAGCGATTGGGCGCGGCTGCACGTCAGGCACCCCAGCCGGCCGGCGGGCACGGCGTGTGAGCAGATCGAAGGCGTACAGGCTCGCGCGTAGCGGCTCGGAGACGATCAGCTCCGCGAGCGCATCGTCCTCGGCGGCGAACGACGCTGCCCGGTCACGCAGCCGGGAGGCGGCCACGAGATCGAGAGCTCGGCCCGGCGCGGGGGCCTCACCCTCGGCGCGTGCCTCGACAAGCAGGCGGCGGTGCTCGACGGCGCGCCGCCAGGTCTGGGCGTCATCCTCGGGCCTGCGCCGGGCGGCCTGCCGCCCGGCGAGGATGGCACCGAGCCAGGCCAGGGCGGCATCGGGGTCCTCGACGAGCGCGTCGACGATCCCGAGGTCGGCGGCCTGTCCGGCATCCAGCAGCCGGTTGTTGGCCGCGGGATTGTCGATGATGACACGCAACGCGGCATCTGCACCGACAAGACGTGGCAGGTTCGTGCACCCACCCCAGCCCGGTACCAGGCCCAAGTACGTCTCGGGCAGGCCGATGCGCCGGACACCTGGGGCCGCCGTCCGGTAGGTGCACGCCAGGGCGATCTCGAGCCCGCCACCCAGCGTCGTGCCGTTGAGGTGGGCGAGCGTGGGAACGGCGAGGTCCATGAGGGCCGCCACGACACGGTGGCCCGCCGCGCCGAGCGCCCGGGCGCTCTCGCGGTCTGCGGTCTGCCGGATGACGCCGAGGTCGGCGCCGGCAAGGAACGTCTCCCCCGCTCCGGTGAGCACTGCGCCGGCGAGCGCCCCGGAAGCCGCCCGTGCGGCGAGCTCGTGCACCGTGGCCTCGAGCTCGGCCAGGCCGCTCACGCCCAGCGTCGCAGGCTGTGCGGGGACCTCCGGGCTGATGGTGACGACGGCGATGGTGCCTGCTCCGGCGACCTCGACGTCGGCGGTGCGGAGAAGGACCGGGCGCTCGGCCACGGCTGTTGACGCTGTCACGGGTCCTCCGGGTCGTCGGCGATAGCACCCGCGGGGACGGCCCCGCCGTCGCCCGCTGGATGGCGGCGACTGTACGCGGATCCCCCGTCCGTGTATACATGTTTGTCAATAAGCGCCGCCCGCCGCCGCCTTGCTGCGGCCCACCCCCCGAACACGCCCTCTTTTGCATACACTGATGTAGTGTCTGATGCAGAAACCGCGCGCCTGCCCGCGGTGGCTCGCCCTCGACGAGGAGGAAGACATGCAAGACCGCATCGTCCTGCTGGACGGGGCCCGCACCCCGGTCGGGTCCTTCGGCGGCGCCTTCAAGTCCGTGCCGGCGCATGAGCTGGGCGCCACGGCGGTGCGTGGGGCGCTGGCCCGCGCCGGCGTGGCCGCCGAGGAGGTGGGGGAGGTTGTCATGGGCTGCGTGGGGCAGACCGGGCCGGACGCCTACAACGCCCGGCGCGTAACCCTCGCCGCGGGCCTGCCCGACAAGACCCCGGCGTACACCGTCAACCGCCTGTGCGGCAGCGGCCTGCAGGCCGTGTGGTCCGCGGCGATGCAGCTACGCTGCGACCCCGAGGTGGCCTTCGCCGTCGCCGGGGGTGACGAGAACATGACCCGCCAGCCGTTCCTGGACTTCTCGGCCCGTACGGGCTATGCCCTCGGCGACCGCACGTTTGTCGACGGGACCGTCGCTCTCCTCACCGATCCCTTCCACGGCATCCACATGGGCCGTACGGCCGAGGCGGTCGCCAGGCGGTACGGCGTCAGCCGGGCCGACCAGGACGCCTTCGCCGCCGAGAGTCAGCGCCGAGCGGCCCAGGCCGAGGCCCGGGAGGCCTTCGCCGAAGAGATGGTTCCCGTCGAGATCGGCGGGCGGCGACCGGCGGTCATCACCGACGACGAGCACCCCCGGCCCGACACCACCGTCGAGGCCCTCTCCCGCCTCCGCCCGGTGTTCGAGGACGGAGGCACGGTCACCCCGGGCAACGCCTCGGGGATCAACGACGCCGCCGCAGCCCTCGTGCTCACGCGCGAGTCGGTCGCCCAAGACCGTGGGCTGAGACCGCTCGCCGTCCTCGAGTCCGTGACGACGGCAGCGCTGGAGCCCGAGATCATGGGCTACGCGCCGACCCTGGCCATCGGCAGGCTCCTGGAGCGCAACGGGCTCACCGTCGCCGACGTGGACGTCGTCGAGCTCAACGAGGCCTTCGCCGCCCAGGCGCTGGCCGTGATCCGCGACGCCGGCCTAAACCCCGAGCGGACGAACCCCTACGGAGGCGCCATCGCCCTGGGCCACCCCATCGGCGCGACCGGGGCCATCCTGACCCTCCGGGCCGCCAAAGACCTCGTGCGCCGGGACCTCGAGCTCGCCGTCGTCTCCCTGTGCATCGGCGGCGGGCAGGCCCTCGCTGCCCTGCTGCGCCGCTACGACGGCTGACGGCTCGCGGGAAATGCCCCTAGTGAGCGGTACATCTCGTGCTGAATACGCGTGCACATGGCGTGCGTCGGCGTTCGGTCACGTCAGCCCTTACTCGCCTTCGTTCTCCTAGATTCACCGACCGATCCGCTACCGCCGGCCGTAGCCGAACGGTCCGCTGGTCGGGTCCCTCCGCGCGGCGGCGCACGGCACCTTGCAAAGCGGCGCATGACGATCCGGTTGCCCATGGGCAGCTCAGCGTGCCCCAAGGCGCTCCTCCTCCAAGAGCCGCTGCAGCGTGTCCGGCAGAGTGCAAGTGCGGGCGGTTGGTGGCCAGCTGCCTCCGCTGGCGGCCGAGCAAGTCGCCGTAGGCCGCGAGCGCCGCCGGGGAGGTCCAGGCGCGCACCAGACTGCCTGCTGGCGGCGGCGGTCGTGCCATCGGCTGCTGGAGCGGACCAGTCGTTCCCGCTGGCGGCCGGGCGAGGATGAATATTCCCGCCGGCAGTCCGGCGTGGGAACCGGTCGGCCACCCGGCGACCTTTCATGGTGGTGCCCGGCGGCCAAGGCCAAGGCCGTCCCGGCATGCACAGGCCCCCGCGAGCTCGCGGGGGCCTGGTGGTCAGCTCACTTGAAGGCGTCCTTGGCGTCTCGCCCGGCGTCCTTGACCTGCTCCCCGGCCTTCTTGAGGCCGGCCTTGGTCTGCTCGGCCTGACCCTGGGCTTCCATGTCCTCGTTGCCGGTCGCCTTGCCGGTGGCTTCCTTGATCTTGCCCTTCGCCTCTTCGGCGGCGTGGCCCATCTTGTCTCCCAGACCCATCGTGGGCTCCTTCCCTCGACGATCACCATGCGGGATGGCAGTTCAACGGTAGGTCCCCAACCTCCTGGCCGCACCCCGGCGCCGCGCAGCAGACGGCAGCTGCCGGGGCCGTCCCGTCCCAGCATGCGGACCTCACGAGGCCTGCCGTGCTCGATCCTGGACCTGCCCACGGGCGACGCCATGCGGGTGTTCACTGCTGCCATGAAGCCCTTCGCCCTGCTCGCCTCGCGCAGCGAGGACGTGGCCGCGGACGAGGAGTACGCCAGCTTCCTGCGCTTCACCGGCCTGCGCCCGGACCAGCTCGCCCGCATCCGCATGGAGTCGGGCCGCTTCACCCCGCTGGACCTCGACGACTACTCCGGCCTGTTCCTGGGCGGCAGCCCGTACACCGCCTCGATCCCCACCGAGTACAAGAGCGACGAGCAGCTGCGGGTGGAGACCGAGCTCGGCGGGCTGTTGACAGACGTTCGGGCCAGGGACTTCCCGTTCCTCGGCCTGTGCTACGGCGTCGGCACCCTGACCAGGCTGGCGGGGGGCGTCGTCGACGGGACCTACGCGGAGGAGACGGCCGCCGTCGAGGTGCGGCTGACCGCCGAGGGCCGGGACGACGCGCTGCTGGCCGGGGTGCCGGAGCGCTTCCATGCCTACGTCGGTCACAGGGAGGCGTGCCGGGTGCTGCCGCCCGGCGCCGTCCTGCTCGCCTCGTCGGCGGCCTGCCCGGTGCAGATGTACCGGCTCGGCGCCAACCAGTACGTCACCCAGTTCCACCCGGAGATGGACCGGGAGGCGATGATGACCCGGATCGACGTCTACCGGCACGCGGGGTACTTCCCCGCGGCGGATGTGGACCAGGTGATCGTCCGCGTCTCACGCGCCGACGTGCGCCACTCGCACCGCCTGCTGCGCACCTTCGTCGAGCGCTACGCCGGCTGACGCATGCGCCCGTCGGGCGCCCGCTCACGCCCGCCGCGGCAGGACACGCCCGCCGAGGTAGAACACGCGCACCGAGGTAGAACCTCGCAGACGGTCGCAGGGCTCTACCTCGTCCCGAACGTGCTACCTCGCGACGCGCGGGGGACGCGCCACCGGCCGGACCGCCCGCCAAGCGCGGACATGGCAGCCAGCGGACATGGCAGCCAGCGGGCACGGCAGACAACGGGCACGGCAGCCAGCGAGCACGGCAGACAACGAGCACGGCAGACAGCGGGCACGGCAGGCAGAACGGTGGACACGGCGGTGCGCCCGGCAAGCAGCGAGGGGCCCGGCGACCGTGGTCGCCGGGCCCCTCTCCCGTGTGCGGAGTGCTGCTGGGTCAGCCCTCGGGCTGGAGCTGACCGCCCCCGCCGGCGCCGCCGCCCTCGGGCGCCGTCGGCATGTCCCGCTGCTCGACCGTGCTGCCGTGGCCGACGGCCACGGGCTCCGGCTTGGCGATCTCGCCGGCGGGCACGCCCTTGAAGATGAACTCGCCGAGCAGGCCCTCGCCCTGCGCGTCGACCATGATCTTCTGGCCGTGCTTGAGCTCGCCGAACAGGATCTTCTCGGACAGCACGTCCTCGATCTCCCGCTGGATCGCGCGGCGCAGCGGCCGGGCGCCGAGGACGGGGTCGTACCCGCGCTCCGCCAGCAGCTCCTTGGCGGACGGCGTGAGCTCGATCGTCATGTCCTGGTCCCGCAGGCGCTTGTCCAGGCGGGCGATCATCAGGTCGACGATCTGGACGATCTCGTCCTCCGACAGCTGCGGGAAGACGATGACGTCGTCCACGCGGTTGAGGAACTCGGGGCGGAAGTGCTGCTTGAGCTCCTCGTTGACCTTCGTCTTCATCCGCTCGTAGCTGTTGGACAGCTCGCCCTGCGCCTGGAAGCCGGTGAGCAGGCCCTTGGCGATGTCCCGGGTGCCCAGGTTCGTCGTCATGATGATGACGGTGTTCTTGAAGTCGACCACACGCCCCTGGGAGTCGGTGAGGCGGCCGTCCTCGAGGATCTGGAGCAGCGAGTTGAAGATGTCCGCGTGGGCCTTCTCCACCTCGTCGAACAGGACCACGGAGAACGGGCGACGGCGCACCTTCTCGGTGAGCTGACCACCCTCCTCGTAGCCGACGTACCCGGGCGGGGAGCCGAAGAGCCGCGAGACGGTGTGCTTCTCGGAGAACTCCGACATGTCGAGCTGGATGAGGGCGTCCTCGTCGCCGAAGAGGAACTCCGCCAGCGCCTTGGCCAGCTCGGTCTTCCCGACGCCGGTGGGGCCGGCGAAGATGAACGAGCCGCCGGGCCGCTTCGGGTCCTTCAGGCCCGCACGCGTGCGCCGGATCGACTGGGACAGCGCCTTGATGGCGGCGTCCTGGCCGATGATGCGCTTGTGCAGCTCGTCCTCCATGTGCAGCAGCTTGGAGGACTCCTCCTCGGTCAGCTTGAACACGGGGATGCCGGTGGACATCGCCAGCACCTCGGCGATGAGCTCCTCGTCCACCTCGGCGACGGCGTCCAGGTCGCCGTTCTTCCACGACTTCTCGCGGTGCGCGCGGCGCTCGCCGAGGCGCTTCTCGTCGTCGCGCAGGCGCGCGGCGCGCTCGAAGTCCTGGTCGTCGATCGCCGACTCCTTCTCGCGGCGCACGTTCGAGATCTGCTCGTCGAGCTCGCGCAGCTCCGGCGGCGCCGTCATGCGGCGGATCCGCAGGCGGGCGCCGGCCTCGTCGATCAGGTCGATGGCCTTGTCCGGCAGGAACCGGTCGGAGACGTAGCGGTCCGCCAGGGTGGCGGCGGCCACGAGCGCCTCGTCGGTGATGGACACGCGGTGGTGCGCCTCGTAGCGGTCGCGCAGGCCCTTGAGGATCTCGATGGTGTGCGCGAGGGTCGGCTCGGCCACCTGGATGGGCTGGAAGCGGCGCTCGAGGGCGGCGTCCTTCTCGATGTGCTTGCGGTACTCGTCGAGCGTGGTCGCGCCGATGGTCTGCAGCTCGCCGCGGGCGAGCATCGGCTTGAGGATGCTCGCCGCGTCGATCGCGCCCTCGGCGGCGCCCGCCCCGACGAGGGTGTGGATCTCGTCGATGAACAGGATGATGTCGCCGCGGGTGCGGATCTCCTTGAGCACCTTCTTGAGGCGCTCCTCGAAGTCACCGCGGTAGCGCGACCCGGCCACGAGCGAGCCCAGGTCGAGCGTGTAGAGCTGCTTGTCCTTCAGGGTCTCGGGCACGTCGCCGCGCACGATGTCCTGCGCCAGGCCCTCGACGACGGCAGTCTTGCCGACGCCGGGCTCGCCGATGAGGACGGGGTTGTTCTTGGTCCGGCGGGACAGCACCTGCATGACCCGCTCGATCTCCTGGGTGCGGCCGATGACCGGGTCCAGCTTGCCCTCGCGGGCGGCCTGGGTCAGGTTGCGGCCGAACTGGTCGAGCACCGCGGAGCCGGAGGGCTGGCCCTCCTGCGGGCCGCCGGCGGCGACGGGCTCCTTGCCCTGGTAGCCCGAGAGCAGCTGGATGACCTGCTGGCGCACGCGGTTGAGGTCCGCCCCGAGCTTCGTGAGCACCTGGGCGGCGACGCCCTCGCCCTCACGGATCAGGCCGAGCAGGATGTGCTCGGTGCCGATGTAGTTGTGGCCGAGCTGCAGCGCCTCGCGCAGGGACAGCTCGAGGACCTTCTTGGCGCGCGGCGTGAAGGGGATGTGACCCGAGGGCGACTGCTGGCCCTCGCCGATGATCTCCGTCACCTGGGCGCGCACGGCCTCGAGCGAGATGTCCAGCGCCTCGAGCGCCTTCGCGGCAACCCCCTCACCCTCGTGGATCAGGCCGAGGAGGATGTGCTCGGTGCCGATGTAGTTGTGGTTGAGCATCCGCGCCTCTTCCTGGGCGAGGACCACCACACGACGGGCACGGTCGGTGAATCTCTCAAACATGTGCACTCCTCACGGGCGGCTGCCTCGGCCAGTGCCCGGCGGCGACCGGTCTGGGCAGCGTTCGTCAAGGCTAACGGCGCGGGGGCGGCCGTACTGCCCGTGTTCGCCACCGGCGTGATAGGGGCGCCCGGGGTGCGGAAGATGCCCGACCGTACTCAGCCGAGGGCGGCGGAGAAGGCGTGCAGCAGCCGCTCGTCGAACAGCACGAACCGCACCTCCTCCACGGTGGTGGTGCCGACGTCGGTGACGTCCAGGCCGCACACGTCCCGCCCCGACGCGGCGTCCTGCCGGGCGGCGAAGCCGCGCACCGCGTCGACGGCGATCCGCGCGACGTCGTCGGCGTCCCAGCCGTACACGCCGGCGCTGACGGCGGGGAAGGCGACGGTGCGGGCGCCGATGTCCGCCGCGACGGTCAGCGAGCTGGTGAAGCACGAGGCCAGCAGCGCGGGGTCGGTCTCGCCCCGGTGCGCGTTGGGCCCCACCGTGTGGATCACCCACCGGGCGGGCAGCCGGTACCCCGCGGTGGGCACGGCCCGGCCCACCGGCAGGCCGTCCGGCAGCTCGGTGCGCCGCAGCTCCATGCACTCCTCGAGGAGCTCGGGCCCCGCGGCGCGGTGGATGGCGCCGTCCACCCCGCCCCCGCCCATCAGGGAGGAGTTCGCCGCGTTGACGATCGCGTCGACCTCCTCGCGGGTGATGTCGCCCTGGACGGCCTCGATCCTCATGCCCGCATCCTCCCGCGCGTCGGCGTGGACGGGCGACACCGCGGTGGACCGCCGGCGCGGCGGCGCGTGACGGTGGACGACCGGGTCAGACCTCGACGAGCACGGTGACCGGGCCGTCGTTGACGAGCTCGACGGCCATGTCGGCCCCGAACCGTCCCTGCGCGACCTCCACGCCGCGGCCGCGCAGGTCCTCGACGACGGCCTCGACCAGCGGCTCGGCCACCGGGCCGGGGGCGGCCTTGTTCCAGGTGGGGCGCCGGCCCTTGCGGACGTCGGCGTACAGGGTGAACTGGGAGACGACGAGCACCGGGGCGTCGGCGTCCAGCACGGAGCGCTCGTCGCGCAGGATCCGCAGCTCGGCGATCTTCCGGCTGAGCCGGGCCACCTGGTCGGGCCCGTCGTCGTGCGTGACGCCCACGAGGGCGACCAGGCCGGGTCGCCCGATCTCGCCCACCACCTCGCCGTCGACGCGGACCGCGGCACGGGTGACCCGCTGCAGCACCGCCCTCACTGCCTCACCAGCCGCCGCCGCGCGGAGGGCGCCGCTGGCCGCGGCCGTAGCCGGAGACGGCGGGGCGCACGTCGGCGAGGTAGACGCCCGCGGGCACGACGGCGATGAACTGCAGGAAGCCGACCGAGCCACCGATCCCGACGAACCCGACGGCCGCGGCGACGCCGGTCAGCACGAGCCAGAAGTTCTTGGTGCGCTTCCCGGCCGCCACGAAGGCCGCGGCCGGGCGGCGGGCGGCGTCCACGAGCGCCCACACCTCGATGCCGAAGAGCACGAGGGCCAGCGCCAGCATGACGTACTGCTGCAGCATGTAGAGCACCAGCAGAGCGTATCCGCCCATGCCGGCAGCGCGAACGGCGGAAGCACTCGCCGCGGGCACGCGTCGTCGGGCAGCATGGGGCGATGGACGTCGCGCACGCCCCGCTCACGCCGTCCCGCCGGCAGGTCCTGCTCGCCGGCGCGGTGGCCGCTCCCCTGCTCGCCGCCTGCGGTGCCGACGACGTCGCACCGGGCGGGGGCTCAGGGGCCGGCTCGGCGGGAGGGCCCGCGGGCGGGACCATCGAGTCCGGGACGGGGCAGCCGCTCGTCGGCCTCGCCGACGTTCCGGTGGGCTCGGGCGTGGTGGTCGAGGGCGATCCCGCCGTCGTCGTTGTCCAGCCGGAGGCGGGCACGGTGCTGGCGTTCAGCGCCGTGTGCACGCACCAGGGCTGCCTGGTGGCGGTGGACGGCGACCAGCTCGCCTGCCCGTGCCACGGCTCCCGCTTCACCGCGGCGACCGGCGAGGTGCTGAACGGGCCGGCGACCGAGCCGCTTCCTCCCGTGCCCGTGCTCGTGGCGGGACAGGACGTGGTGCGCGGCTGATCAGTCCTCGGCGAGCTGGTCGAGCGCCTGGGCCTGGCTCATCCCGGAGATCTGCAGCGCGTCCACGGCGAGCGATCGCAGCAGGGACACGAGCGTCTGGAGCCGCCAGCCCTCGTACCGGTCCGGGCGCAGCTCGCTGGCGACCCCGACGAGGGTCTGCCGCGCGTGGTCGGGTGGGTCGCCGCGCCCCACCGCGCCCGCCAGCGAGGACATGGCCGTGGCGAGGGTGTCGACGTGCGCGGCGACGTCCGGCGCGGGCCCCTCCTCCTCGATGGCGAACACCGCCCGGCGGCTGACCACCCGCGCGTTGCGCATGGCCCGGTCCGCCAGCGTGCAGGCGCGCGTCAGCTCCGCGACCGTGCCCCGCTCGGACCGCAGGCCGGGGTTGACCCGCACGAGGTCGCGCGCGCTGCGCGTCGCGGAGGCCCAGGAGTCCAGGATCGGCTGGGAGCCGCGGCCCTGGGCGAGGGCGTCGGCGGCGAGCTGGGCGTCGCCCTCGCGCAGGCCCCGGGCGAGCGTGGTCAGCAGCGACGCGATCTCCGCCAGCGCGGTGCGGGCCAGGCGGCGCGGGCGGCGGACGACGTCCACCGGCAGCACCGCGGTCACCAGCAGTGCCAGCGCCGCCCCGACGAGGGCGTCCGACCACCGGCCCATCGCCCCGTCCGTGGAGAGCGAGGCCGGCATGGCGACGATGAAGACGCTCTGCACGCCGGCCTGCGTGGTCAGGAGCACGCCGCGGTCGAGGAACTTGGCGGTGAGGGCGGCGATCAGGAGCACGACGGCGATCTGCACCGGCCCAACCCCGAACAGGTGGACGAACAGCTCGCCCAGCAGCACCCCCACCGTGACGCCGGCGCCCAGCTCGGCGACCCGACGCAGCTGGCGGTCCTGGCTGTGCCCGAGCGCCAGCCACGCGGCGATGGGGGCGAAGACGGGGACGTCGTGGCCGAGCAGCTGCCCGGAGACGAAGAAGGCGACCCCGGCGGTGACGGCGGCGGTGAGGATGGGCACGAACGCGTCGCGCACGCGCCGCCCGCCGACGCGCGCCCGGACGGTGAGCAGCACGCGCCAGCGGCGCAGGTCCATGGAGTGGCCCAGCCCCGCAGCGATGAGCCGGGCGGCGGCGGGCGCCCCGCGGGCGCGCCGGCCGGGTGGAGCGGCGTCCCGGGACGCACCCGCCGGCGTGGCCCCGCGGCGCTCCCCGCCGCCCGGCCGGTCCGGCTGCTGCGTCATCTGCGCAGGTCGCGGCGCCGCAGCTCGGAGCCGGGCCGCTCGGCCGGGCGGGCGTCGGTCGTGCCGTCGGGGTTGACGACGACCTCCTGCGCCGCGGCCACGCCGCCGACGTCGAGCGTGGCGTCGGCGGGCACCGACCGCTTGACCACCGCCAGGCCCACGGGGCCGAGCTCCTCGTGGCGCACCACCGAGGTGAGCCGGCCGACGGCCTTCTCCCCCAGCCGGACCTCCGCGCCCGGGTCGGGCAGGAGGTGCTCGGAGCCGTCCAGGTGCAGCATCACGAGCCGCCGGGGCGGCCGGCCGAGGTTGACCACGCGGGCGATCGTCTCCTGGCCGCGGTAGCAGCCCTTGGACAGGTGGACGCCGGTGCGCAGCCAGTCCAGCTCGTGCGGGATGGCGCGCTCGTCGACCTCCCGCGCCAGCCGGGGGCGCCAGGCCTCCACCCGCAGCGCCTCCCACGCCCAGGTGCCCGCGAGGCGGCCCGGGCGCCCGGCGGCGTCGGGGGCGCAGAAGCGGTCGACGACGTCGCCCAGGGCGTCACGGCGCACGAGGGTCAGGGCGCGGCGGATCTCGATGCCCGGGTGGTCGGCGTCCTTCGGGCCGTACGCCGTCGAGCCGGGCGCGGTCCGCGGCCACGGGTCGTGCCACGTGAGCAGGTGCGCGGGGTCGCCGGTGAGTCGCTGCCAGCCGCCGGCCGCCGTGCCGAGGACGGCGACGTCGTCCGGCCGCTCGACCTCCACGCGGAGCATGAAGCGCATCTTGTCGAGGAACTCCGCCAGCGGGTCGGCGTCGGCGCGCTCGGTGACCAGCCAGGTGCGCGTGCCGTCGTCCTGCACCGCGGGGGCGTGCTCGATGTGCCCGTTGACGTCCAGCAGCAGCAGCTCCGTGCTCACCCCGGCCTCGAGGCCCAGCAGCAGCTGCGAGCTGAGCGTGTTCAGCCAGCTGATGCGGTCGGGGCCGCTGACGGTGACCACGCCGAGGTGGGACAGGTCGACGACGGCCTCGCCGCGCGCGAGCGCGCGCTGCTCGTGGACGGGGTCGCCGAGGTGCAGCGGCACGCCGGCGTCCGGCCCGGGGCCCTCGACGGCGCCGGGACGCCCCAGCAGCGGGCTGCGGTACGCCGCCTCGTCCACCACGCTCATCTCACTCCTCCCGGCTGAGCCGGCCGGAGGCGTAGGACTGCAGCTCGTGGCCGAAGGCCGCCAGGTCCATCGCCCACAGCAGGTCGTGCTTGACCAGTCCGTACATCCGGCGCGCGCCGGAGACCTCCGCCGCGGTGGCGGTGCGCACCACGGCGTCGGTCGCCAGGTTCACCCGCGGCCCGCTGACCGAGCCCACGTAGACGCTCAGGTGCCCGGCCGGGTCGGATACCAGCACCTCGAGCTCGGTCGGCTGCGTCTCGGCGCCGTCGCCGCGCCTGAGCGCCCCATTCCCGGCTGCCGGGTGCGCGGCGGGGACCGGCCGCCAGTAGGAGGTCTCGGTGGACCACTGCTGGGCGGGCACCAGCGCCGCGGCCCCCTCGCGCCCCGTCATCTCCTGGTGCACCTCGCCGGAGCGGGTCTGGTCGGCCAGCCAGATGGTGCTCGTCGAGCGCAGGTAGGGACCGCCGTCGTGGTCGAAGACGATCTCCTGGACGAAGGTCTGCTCGTCGACGCCCGGGTAGCCGAGCATCCCGAAGCCGCGCCACCGCCCGAGCAGCCACGCGATGGGGTAGCACTCCGGGGCCAGGTCGTCGGGGATGGTGAAGGGCATGTCCCCAGGCTAGCCTGAAGGGCGCGACGTCCGGCGGCAGGCGTCACACCGCCAGGAGCCGGGAGACCAGGTAGACCGGCACGCCGGCGACGAGCAGCGGCAGGACGGCCGCGGAGAGCGCCGGGCGGACGCGGCTGGAGGCGGGGAAGCGGCCGAAGAGGACGTGCAGCGCGGCGGTGAGGATGCCGGCGGCCAGGCCCACGAGGACGCCGGGCACGACGCCGACGACGCCCAGCAGCAGGCCGGCGACCAGCCCGGCCGCGCCGCCCGCGACCGTCGAGAGCGACGCCACGAGCTCGGGCCGCCCGGGCACGGCGGTGGCGGAGGCCGCGGCGGCGATGGCGGCCGCGCCGGTGACGACCAGTGACGCCGCCAGCGGTCCGGTGTCCGCGGCCACCCAGCCGGCCGCGGAGACGACCACCACGGCGCCGGCGACGACGCCGGAGACGGACTCGACCAGGCGTGGGCGGCCGTCGCGGCGGAGCATCTGGTGCACGAAGGCGGCGACCACGGCGATGCCCATGACCACGGCGAGGGTGCCCACGGAGAGCACACGCACCGCCGCAAGCGCCGCGACGGCGGCGAGACCGATGACGACGCGCGGCCCGCCGAAGGTCGGCAGGTCGAGCAGCCGCGGCCAGCCGGCGGCGAACACGACGGCAAGGACCAGCACGAGCGCGGTGAGCAGGTCGCGCGAGAAGTAGCCGGCGACGGCGACCGCGGCGGCACCCAGCGCCGTGACCGCGGCCCGCGTCGACGCCCCCATCATCGGGCCGCTCCCCCGCGGTCCGGCCGTGCGGGGCGGGCGGGCGTCCGTCCCGCCCGACGCACGGAGAGGGAGGACGCAGGCACGGTCCGATTCTTGCAGATGGCTCGCGGACGGGCCGACCGGGGCACTCGGCGCCGCGGTGGGGGCCGCCCTTCCGGGATGGTCGCCGTGAACGAGCACCCTGTGGTGGCCATTACAGTGACCTCCAAACCCGGGAGAGGAGGGGATGGTGGCGGAGCTCTTGCTGCTCACCGCTGAACCGGGCGGAGCGGCGCGCGTCCTGCCCTCGCTCACGCTGCTGGGTCACCAGGTCACCGTGGCGGCCCTGTCGCCGTCTTCGATCGTCGAGCACCAGGACGTCGCCGCCGTGCTTCTGGACGCCCGCCGCGACCTCGTCTCCGCGCGGACGCTGTGCCGGGTGCTCAGCGGCCCGATGCAGGGTCCGCCTGTGCTGCTCGTCCTCGCCGAGGGCGGATTCACGGCGGTCTCCAGCACCTGGGGCGCCCACGACGTGATCCTCGAGACCGCCGGCCCGGCGGAGATCGAGGCAAGGCTGCGGATGATGGCGGAACGCAGCCAGATCGGCACCGAGGATGAAACGCCGGAGCAGCTCGAGGCGGGCGACCTCGTGATCGACGCCTCGGCCTACACCGCGCGGATCCGCGGGCGCGTCCTGGACCTGACCTACAAGGAGTTCGAGCTCCTCAAGCACCTCGTGCAGCATCCCGGCCGGGTCCTCACCCGGGCCCAGCTGCTGCAGGAGGTCTGGGGGTACGACTACTACGGCGGCACGCGCACCGTTGACGTCCACATCCGCCGGCTGCGCGCGAAGCTGGGCGCCGAGTACGACCAGATGATCGGCACGGTCCGCAACGTGGGCTACCGGTTCGACCCCCGCGGCCGCGACGTGGTGACCAAGGCCCCCGAGGGTGAGCCGGCGGTGGCGGAGTAGCGGGACCCACGTCGTCGTGGGGATCGCGGGGCGCGTGCGCCCGTTCGCTGAGGACGCCGGGCCGGAGAGCGCCTGTCGGCGCGAAGGCCGCTCGTAGCGGCTTGTGTTGGAGCCCGGGGCTTTCGCGACCCGACGTCGCGAACCACTCTACGTCAGCGGCCCGGATGACGCGCGAGTCGAGCGGGGGTGGGGAATGCCACCGGCGCGAGCAGGGCCACAGGACTGGCACGAATCGGGCCTGGTTCGGTCAGCCTTGCCACTGCCTGGCCACCCGCGCGCCGGCTCGACGACGGCACGACCACCCGCGCGCCGGTCGAGGCCCCAGCCACTGGCCGTCGCGAGCGGAGCCAGGAGATCGGCCGTGCTCGCCGAGAACAGCACGGGGACCACAGAACCCGCCGGCGCGGGACCGGCGGGCTCTGTGCGTGCGGCGGGGTGACGCCGCCCTGGATCACCCGAAGCGGCCGGAGATGTAGTCCTCGGTGTCCTTCTTGGACGGGGAGGAGAACATCTTCTCGGTGTCGTCCATCTCGATGAGGTGGCCGGGCTTGCCGGTGCCGGCGATGTTGAAGAAGCCGGTGCGGTCGGAGACGCGGGCCGCCTGCTGCATGTTGTGGGTGACGATGACGATCGTGTACTCGTTCTTGAGCTCGGCCATGAGGTCCTCGATCGCCAGGGTGGAGATCGGGTCCAGCGCCGAGCACGGCTCGTCCATGAGCAGGACGTCAGGCTTCACCGCGATCGCCCGCGCGATGCACAGGCGCTGCTGCTGACCGCCGGAGAGGGACGAGCCGGGCCGGCCGAGGCGGTCCTTGACCTCGTTCCACAGGTTCGCACCGCGCAGGGAGCTCTCCACGAGGTCCTCGGCCTCGGACTTCTTCATCTTGCGGTTGTTCAGCTTCACGCCGGCCAGCACGTTGTCCGCGATGGACATCGTCGGGAACGGGTTGGGCCGCTGGAACACCATGCCGACGTGGCGGCGGACCATCACCGGGTCGACCTCCGCGCCGTACAGGTCCTGGCCGTCCATGATGGCGTGCCCCTCGACCCGCGCGCCGGGGATGACCTCGTGCATGCGGTTCAGGGTGCGCAGAAACGTGGACTTCCCGCAGCCGGACGGCCCGATGAGGGCCGTGATCGACCGCGGCTCGATGGTCATGGTGATGTCCTCGACCGCGAGGAAGTCCCCGTAGTACACGTTGAGGTTCTTGACGTCGATGCGCTTAGACACGGGTGGTCCTTCCGGGGCGGAGGGCGGCGTCGGTGGGGACGCGGGGCTGGTGGTGCGGGCGGGAGTGGCGAGGCCGGCTCACCGCTCGCCCTTCGGGGAGAAGTAGCGGCTCACGAGGCGGGCGCCGAGGTTGAGCAGCATGACGATGATGATCAGGGTGAGGGCGGTGGCCCAGGCGCGGTCGATGCCGACGCCCCCCTGGGAGAACTGGCGGTAGGCGAACACGGGCAGGGTGGCCATCCGGCCCTCGAGCGGGTCGTTGTTGACGGTCGCGATGATGCCGACCGTCAGCAGCAGCGGCGCCGTCTCGCCGATGACGCGGGCGATGGCGATCATGACGCCGGTGGTGATGCCCGCGATGGCCGTGCGCAGCACCACCTTGATGATCGTCATCCACTTCGGCACGCCCAGGGCGTAGGACGCCTCGCGCAGCTCGTTGGGCACCAGCCGCAGCATCTCCTCCACCGAGCGCACGACCACCGGGGTCATGAGCACGGCCAGCGCGACGGCGCCCATGAGGGCGGAGCGGTAGGCGGGCCCGAGGAGGATCGCGAAGAGCGCGAAGGCGAACAGGCCGGCGACGATGGAGGGGATGCCGGTCATCACGTCGACCAGGATCGTGATGGCGCGGGCGAGCTTCCCGCGACCGTACTCGACCAGGTAGATCGCCGTGAAGATGCCGAGCGGGATCGAGATCAGCGCGGCGAGACCGGTGACCCACAGCGTGCCGACGATGGCGTGCAGCGCGCCGCCCTCGGTCATGTCGCCGAAGATGCCGGTCATGTCCGTGGTGAGGAACTCCCAGCTGAACAGCCGCGAACCACGCTCGAGCACGCTCCACACCAGGGAGACCAGCGGCACCATGGCGATGATGAACGCCCCGGTGACGATGGAGGTGGCGAGCCGGTCCTTGGCGACGCGCTGGCCCTCGACGCTGCGGTAGGCGGCCCAGTTGACGACCACGAAGATGATGCCGCCGAGCAGGACGACGGAGACCGGGGTCGGCTGGGCGAGCAGCACCAGGAGGAACCAGGCGACGGCCACCGAGCCGGCGAGCATGGCCCACGGTGCCCAGCGCGGGAGCTTCCCGGCGCGGGTGGCGAGGTCCGAGGTGGTCGCGGTCATCAGTTCGCTCCAGAGAACTCGGCGCGGCGGGAGATGATCCACCGGGCGATCAGGTTGACCGCGAAGGTGATCGCGAACAGCGCGAGGCCCGTGGCGATCAGGACGTCGGCACCCAGCCCGGAGGCCTCCGGGAACTGGTTGGCGATGTTCGCGGCGATGGTCTGGTGCTGGCCGGGCTGCAGCAGGCGGAAGTTGATCTGGAACCCGGGCGACAGGATCATCAGCACCGCCATGGTCTCGCCGAGCGCGCGGCCCAGGCCGAGCATCGAGGCGCTGATGATGCCGGAGCGGCCGAACGGGAACACGGCCATGCGGACCATCTCCCACCTGGTGGCGCCCAGGGCGAGCGAGGCCTCCTCGTGCAGGCGTGGCGTCTGCAGGAACACCTCACGGATCGTCGCCGTGATGATCGGCAGGATCATCACCGCCAGCACGATGGACGCGGACATGGTGTTCTTGGCCGGGGCCTGGAAGTCGGCGAACAGCGGGAGGAAGCCGAGGGTGTCGCTCAGCCAGGTGAAGAGCGGCTCCATCTGCGGCACCAGCCAGGCCATGCCCCACATGCCGTAGACGACCGACGGGATGGCGGCGAGCAGGTCCACCAGGTAGCCCAGCCCCTGCGCCATGCGGCGGGGGGCGTAGTGGGAGATGAACAGCGCGATGCCGATGCTCACGGGCACGGCCATCAGCAGCGCCAGGGCCGAGGAGAGCAGCGTGCCGAAGATCAGCGGCGCGATGTACTGGCCCAGGTTCTGCCCGCCCAGGAAGCCGACCTCGGCGTACTCCGCCTGCGAGGCCGTCAGCGCGGGCCAGGAGCGCAGCAGGAGGAAGCCGGCGACGACCCCGAGGATGACGACGATCGCGATGCCCGCGCCGGTGGAGATGCCGGCGAAGACCGAGTTGCCCACCTTCCCGGGCGGGCGGCTGAGCCGGAGCTCGGGCGCGCTCCCGGTCTCGGTCTCGGGCGTGTTGACGACTGCCACGGATCCTCCGGGGTTGTCAGGGGCTTGGTGGGACATCGACGGGCCTCACACGGCGGTGATCTGCGCGACGGCGTTCGCGACGCGCTCGCGCAGCGCCGGCGAGATGGGCGCGGAGCCCGCGACGGCCGGGTCGGCCGCGCGCTGCTGCCCCTCCTCGCTGGCGATGTAGGTCAGGAGGTTCTGGATGTTCTCGGCGTCCCGCTCGCTGTCGTACCGCGAGCAGGCGATCGTGTAGGAGACGAGCACGATGGGGTACGTCCCCGCCTCCTCGGTGTCGCGCGCCAGGTCGATCGTCAGGCGCAGCTCGGTGGCGTCCTCCGCGGGCGGGGAGACGTCGACCACTGCCGAGGCCGCCTCCGGGGAGAACGGCACGAACTCCTCCCCCACCCCGACCGCGACCGTCCCGAGCCCCTCGGTGACCTGGGCGGCGTCGGCGTAGCCGATGGTGCCCTCGGCGGCCTGCAGGGTGGTGATGACGCCCGAGGTCTGGGTGCCGGAGAGGGTGCCCGAGCGCGGCCACGTCTCGCTCGGCTCGTGCGGCCAGGCCTCGGGCGCGGCCTCGGCGAGGTACTCGGTGAAGTTCTCGGTGGTGCCCGAGTCGTCCGAGCGGTTCACCGGCGAGATCTGCAGGTCGGGAAGCTCGACCCCGGGGTTCGCCTCGGCGATGGCCGGGTCGTTCCACCGGGTGACGTCCCCGTTGAAGATGGCGGCGATGGTCTCCGGCCTCAGGTTGAGGTGCCCGGCGTCCAGGCCCGAGAGGTTGTACGCCACCGCGATCGGGGAGATGTACAGGGGCAGCTCGACGACGTCGCCGCCGTGGCAGCGCTCCGCCCCCTGCTCCAGCTCCTCGGCGTCCATGGCCGCGTCCGACCCGGCGAACAGCACGGCGCCGTTGAGGAACATCTCACGGCCCGAGCCGGAGCCGACCGGGTCGTAGGAGGCGAGGACGCCCGGGTGGGCGTCCTGGAAGCCGGCGATCCAGGCCGTCATCGCGATCTCCTGCGCCGAGGAACCGGCGCCCGGCAGCGGGCTGGCGGAGGTGCCGCAGCCGGCGAGCGCGAGCCCGAGGGCACCGCTCACCAGGACCGCCCGCCCGGTGCGGCGGTGGCGTGGCTGAGCACTCGTGGCGTTCTCCGTCCTGGTCCGACGGGCGCGGCGCGCCCGTTCGGAGACGACGGTAGGAAACCGCGGTGTCCGGCCGGCGGGCGGCAGGTGAACGAACGGTGAACGACCCCTGTCGGCTCGCTCACAGGGGGAAGACGCACTGCGGAGAAAAATCATGTTCGGCGGGCCCTCACTCCGGCGAGGCCTGCCGCGCCGACGGCACGCCGGCAGGCACAGAACTTGGCATCGGAGTGAAGATACGGGATGGCCGCCACGAACGCGCTGGTGGGACGGCCCCCGAGGGGCCGGCCCACCAGCTCACTGATCAGGAGGGATCAGCTCAGGCCACGGTGATCTTCTCGATCGCCGCGGTGACGTCCTCGCGCAGGGCGTCGGAGATCGGCGCGGAGCCGGCCACGCTGGGGTCGGATGCGCGCTCCTGGCCCTCCTCCGAGGCGATGTAGCTCAGCAGCGCCTTGACGTTCTCGGCGTCCTGCTCGCTCTCGTAGGTCGAGCACGCGATGGAGTAGGAGACCAGCACGATCGGGTAGGTCCCGGACTCCTGGGTGTCGCGGGCGAGGTCCACGGTCAGGCGCAGGTCGGTGGCGTCCTCGGTGGCCGGGGAGGCGTCCACGACGGCGGCGGCGGCCTCCGGGGAGAAGGGCACGAACTCCTCGCCCACGCCCACGGCGACGGTGCCGACGCCCTCGGCGTCCGGGACGCGGGAGGCGTCGAGGTAGGCGATGCCACCCTCGGAGCCCTCGAGCGTGGTGGCGACGCCGGACGTGCCGTTGCCGGAGAGGGTGCCCGCGATCGGCCAGTCCTCGACCGGGCCGTGCTCCCACGCCTCGGGGGCCGCCTCGGAGAGGTACTCGGTGAAGTTCTCCGTGGTGCCCGAGGAGTCGGAGCGGTTGATCGGCTTGATGTCGAGGTCGACGTCCGCGAGCGCGGGGTTGTCGGCGACGATGGCCGGGTCGTTCCACTTGGTGATGGTGCCGTCGAAGATGTCGGCGAGCACGGCCGGCTTGAGGTTGACGTTCTCCGCCTCCACGCCGGGCAGGTTGTAGGCCACGGCGATCGGGGAGATGTACAGCGGCAGCTCGATGACCTCGCCGCCGAAGCAGCGCTCGGCGCCCGCGGTGAGTTCCTCCTCGTCCATGGCGGCGTCCGAGCCGGCGAAGAGCACGGCGCCGTTGAGGAACTGCTCGCGGCCCGTCCCGGAGCCGGTCGGGTCGTAGGAGACGTTCACCTCGGGGTTCTGCTCCTGGAAGCCGGCCATCCAGGCGTTCATGGCGGCCTCCTGGGAGGTCGCACCGGCCCCGGCGAGGTCGCCGGAGAGGGACGAGCCCTCCTCCTCGGCGCTCGCGCCGGCCGCGGGCTCCTCGGCCTCGGTGCTGCCGCCGCACGCTGCGAGCGTGATCGCCACGGCGCTGAGCATCGCCATTCCCGCCACGCGGCGGCTACCTGCAAGCTTCACGGTCATTCCATCCTCTGTCTCGGTGGGGCGGCGCGGGGGGATCGCCGACCAAGACGGGACGTTAGGCAGCGCCGGTGACCGGCCGGCGGGCACGCGGTGAACGCTCGGTGAACGCTTCGGGACCGTTGCGTCGCGATCTCGCAACGGTGCGCTGCGGAGCATCGCGGTGTGCGCCGGGTCACTTCCCGCGCCGGCGCCGGCCCTCAGATGGCGGGGCGGTGCTTCTCCAGCGCCACCACGGCGGCCCGGCGGCCCGGCCGCTTCGCCAGGTGGACGACGAGGATCTCGGCGGTCCGCAGCCACGGGTCCGAGGCCGGGACCATCTTCATGATCCGGTGCGGGGTGCGCTCGGCGATGCCCTCCACCACCGTGGGCAGGACCGGGCGGTGCGTGCAGATCGCGACCGGCACGTCGCGGGTGGCCAGCTCCTTGTCGACGAGCCGGCGGACCGGCTTCTTGGAGCGGGCGTGGGCGTCCTCGGTCAGCTCGGGCTTGAGCTCTGCCCCGACCCCCGTGCGCAGCAGGTAGGGGCGGACCGTGGCGGCGCAGCGCTCCCAGGGCGAGGTGATGACGTCCTCGACGCCGAACGCGGCGAGCATCGGCACGAGCGCCTCGGCCTGGCGGCGTCCGGCCGGCGTCAGCGGACGCGTCGCCTCGCCGCCCCGCCACGCGGAGCGCTTCTTGGCCCTGGCGTGCCGGACCACCACCATCGTCCAGGTGCGCAGGCGCTCCTCGTGCCACATGTCGATCAGCGCCCCGAGCGGCTCGCGGTCGTAGTCGTAGGTGAGGAGCCTGACCGCCTTGGTGGCGCTGACCCAGCGCACCTCGTCGATCTCCGACTCCGGCGCGGCGGCCACGTCCTCCCGGCCCCGGACGCTCGGGGCGGCGTCGTCCACGGCCTGCGCCGCCCAGTAGTGGGCGACCTTCCGGCGCCCGTCCCCGTTGCGGTACCGCACCGTGGGCAACGGCGCGCCGAGGACCACGTGCAGCCCCGTCTCCTCGGCCACCTCCCGCACCGCGCAGGCGACCAGACTCTCCCCCGGCTCGAGCTTGCCCTTGGGCCAGGACCAGTCGTCGTACCGGGGCCGGTGGACCACCAGCACCTCCAGCGTGCGGCCACGGACGCGCCAGACGAGCGCCCCGGCGGCCTCGACGACGGTCCTGCCCCGCACCGCGGTGACGCTCACCGCCGGGCGGCCACGCGGCGCCGCGCGCGCGCCATGAGCATCTCCTGCAGGTCGTCCAGGCGCTGCCCGTCAGCGTCGAGGTGCCGGCGGTGCCAGCCGTCCAGCTCCAGGTGCCACGAGGAGGTGTTGTCCGCCGCGGAGACCTCGAGCAGCTCGACGAGGAAGTCGATCTGCCCGGGATCGGCGATGCGGATGAGGGCCTCCACGCGGCGGTCGAGGTTGCGGTGCATGAGGTCGGCCGAGCCGATCCAGACCTCCGGGTCCCCGCCGTTGCCGAACGCGAAGACGCGGGCGTGCTCCAGGAAGCGGCCCAGGATGGAGCGCACACGGATGTTCTCGCTGAGCCCCGGCACGCCCGCCCGGATGGCGCAGATGCCGCGGACGACGACGTCGACCGGCACCCCGGCGCGGCTCGCCCGGTACAGCGCGTCGATGATGGCCTCGTCCACGATGGAGTTGACCTTGAACTTCACCCACGCGGGCCGGCCGGCGCGGTGGTGCTCGATCTCGCGCTCGATGCGCTCGACCAGGCCGGGCCGGATGGACCGCGGCGCGACGAGCAGGCGGTGGAAGCGCGTGCGCGGCGCGTACCCGGAGAGCTGGTTGAACAGCCTCGTCAGGTCCTGGCCGACGTCGCGGTCGCACGTGAGCAGGCCGATGTCCTCGTACCCGCGGGCCGTCTTGGGGTGGTAGTTGCCGGTGCCGACGTGGCAGTAGCGGCGCAGCCCGTCCGCCTCCTGGCGCACCACCAGGCAGAGCTTCGCGTGGGTCTTCAGCCCCACGATGCCGTAGACCACGTGGACGCCGGCCTGCTCGAGCTTGCGCGCCCAGGAGATATTGGCCTGCTCGTCGAAGCGCGCCTTGATCTCCACGATCGCCAGCACCTGCTTGCCGGCCTCGGCGGCGTCGATGAGGGCGTCGACGATCGGGGAGTCGCCCGAGGTGCGGTACAGCGTCTGCTTGATGGCCAGCACCTTCGGGTCGGTCGCGGCCTGGGCGATGAACTGCTGGACGGAGGTGGAGAAGGAGTCGTACGGGTGGTGCAGCAGGATGTCCCCGGAGCGGATCGCCGCGAAGAAGTCCGTGGGGTTGGCCGACTCGACCTCGGCGAGGCCCTGCGCCGTCACCGGCACGAACTTGGGGTACTTCAGCGCGGGCCGGTCCAGGTCGTGGATGACGTTCAGGCCGGTCAGGTCGAGCGGCGCCGGCAGGTGGAACACGTCCTGCTCCGCCACCCCGAGCTCGCGCTTGAGCAGGTCGAGGACGTGCTCGCTGATCCCCTCGGCGACCTCCAGGCGCACCGCGGGCCCGAAGCGGCGGCGCACCAGCTCCTTCTCCAGGGCCTTGAGGAGGTTCTCGGCGTCGTCCTCCTCCACCTCGACGTCCTCGTTGCGGGTGACGCGGAAGGTGTGGTGCTCGACGATCTCCATGCCCGGGAACAGCGCGTCCAGGTGGTGGGCGATGACCTCCTCCAGCGGCACGTACGACGTGCGCCCGCTGGAGTCCGACGGGACGTCCTCGGGGCGGTAGGGCTTGCCGTCGGAGTCGACGACGATGAACCGCGGCAGCAGCGGCGGCACCTTCACGCGGGCGAAGTGCTCCTTGCCGCTGACCGGGTTGCGCACGAGCACCGCCAGGTTCAGCGAGAGCCCGGAGATGTAGGGGAACGGGTGCGCGGGGTCGACCGCCAGCGGCGTGAGGACCGGGAAGATCTGCTTGCGGAAGAACTTGTGCAGCCGGTCCTGCTCGGACTCGTTGAGCTGCTCCCAGTGCAGCAGGCGGATGCCCACGTCGGCGAGCTTGGGCTGGACGTCGTCGGCGAAGACGCGCGCGTGCCGGGCGGTCAGTTCCTTCGCCCGGCGACTGATGCCCTCCAGCACCTGGCGCGGGGACAGCCCGGAGGCGGCAGTGACCGCCATCCCGGTGGCCATGCGCCGTTTCAGGCCGGCCACGCGGACCATGTAGAACTCGTCGAGGTTCGACGCGAAGATCGACAGGAACCACGTCCGCTCGAGGATGGGGAGGTCCCGGTCCTCGGCCTGCTCCAGCACGCGCTCGTTGAACGCCAGCCAGCTGAGCTCACGGTCGGCGAAGCGGCCCTCGGGGAGCTCGGCGTCCTCGGGCCGCACGTTCTCCGCCGCGGCGCCCCGCTCGGTCGCGACGGCCTCCCGGGCCAGCGTGGCGGACGACGTCGCGACGCCGCCGAGCATGTGCGCCACCCGGGCCCGGGCCTGGGAGGCGAGCTCGTCGTCGGCGTCGGTCTCGAGGCGGTCGCGCGTGCCGCCGTCGCCCGCGGCCGGGTCCGCGACCGCGTCCGTGTCGTCCCCCTCGACCGCGGCCACGTCGGGCATCGGGGAGCCGAGGTCGTCGTCCTCGTCCTCCAGGCCCGCGAGCTCCTCGACGACGGCGTCCTCGGCCCCGTCGGCCTCGCGGACGTCGTCCGACGGCTCCTCGCTGCGAAGGTTCTCTGCCACGCCGTCCGCGGCGGCCTGCTCCGAGCTGCTCATGCCTCTCATACTCGCACCCCCAGGTGTCGGCCGGGTGTCCAGGTCCGGGTGCCCGGAGCCACCCGCGCGCCTCATCGGTACTGGACGTCGATGGCGACGCAATGGAAGCCCTCCCGCTGGTACGTCCGGAGCGCGGCGGCGTTGTCGCCCTCGACGTAGAGGGTGGCCCGGCGCAGGCCGCGCCGGGCCAGCTCGACCATCGCCCGGCGGGTCAGCATGCCGCCCAGGCCCCGGCCCTGCGCCTCGGGGTGGACGCCGAGGGCGTAGATCTCCCCCGACCCCTCTCCCGGGACCACCTTGACCCACATCGACGCCATGGGCCCCGCGTCCGGCGCGTCGGGGTCCTCGACGAGCCACAGCAGGGTCGGGTCGAACCACTCCTCCGCCTCGCGCGCCCGGAGGTCGTCCACGGTCATCCGGCCCTGCTCCGGGTGGTCGGCGAAGGCGGCGGCGTTGAGGCGCACCCAGCCCTCCTCGTCCCGGCCGGGCGCGAAGGTGCGCACGGCGGCGTGCGGGTGCCCGTGCATGGTGTGCATCGACTCGGCCGTGAGTGGACCGAGCGGCGCGGACATCTGCAGCAGCTCCCGGACCACCTCCATGCCGGCCGACCGGGCGAGCGCCTGCGCGCCGGTGAGGTTGCCGTGCGCCCAGACCGCCACCCCGGGGGCCGCGGCGCGCACGGCGTCGAGCAGCGCGCGCCCGACGCCGCGGCGGCGGGCGGCCGGGCGCACCGCCAGCTCGGCGCTGGCGCCCTCGACGTCCAGCTGCGCGTAACCCACCAGGGCGTCCTCCACCGCCAGGAAGTGACGCACCTGCCGCACGGGCGTGCGGATCTCGAGGAGGGTCTGCTCCGACAGCGCCGCGACGCCGTCGGTCCGCTCGACCTCCTCGGCGAGCTCGAGGACTTCCCGGACCTCCCCGTCCAGCCGGTCCGCCTGGGTGATCATGCGCCGCCTCCCTCCCGCTCGCGCGGGTCCCCGGCCATTCCACCCGTGCCCCGTCCGTGGCGCAAATGCCGGGCCGCGGCGGCAGGTTCCACGCCTGCACGCCGAACCCCTGCCGAACAGGCCCTCATCCGGCGTTCGGCGCCTCGAAAGCCGGATCAGGGCCTGTTCGGTGCCGGAGGGTCGGGGGGCGTGCTCACGCTGAGCCTCAGTCCGGCCGAGGTCGCCGGGCGGGTCCTCTCATGGGCCAGGTGGTCGGCTGGGCCGGGGCACCATGCGTCGGGCGAGGTTGGGCAGCTGCGAGGGGCCCGGCGCGGCCTCGGCCGTCCACGGGCCCGTGCCCTCCGAGGCGTCGATGATCCCGGCCTCGGCCCAGGTGTGCTCGCCCGCGAGCACCTGGCGGGCGAGCACCTCGTCGCCGGCGTCGGTGTTGGCCCACAGGGCGTCGAAGAGCCGCTCCACCTCGAGCCGGGCGCGCCGGCAGTACGCGTCCGCGAGCCGCTCCGCGGCGCGGGCGACCTCCGGCGGGTCGTCCTCGCGCTGCATCTGGGCCCGGGAGCACACCGCCGCCATCGCGAACAGCGCGGCGCCGATGTCCACGACCCTGCCGAGGAAGCCCTGCCTCTTCTCCAGGCCGCCCTGCCAGCGAGCCATGCCGTAGAAGGTGGAGCGGGCGAGCCGCCGCGAGAAGCGCTCGACGAACCGCACGTGGGTGGCCAGCGTCCCGAACTCCGCGTAGGCGCGCGGGTTCTGGCCGTCCCCCAGAAGCAGCTGCGGGAGCCAGGTGGCGTAGAAGGCGGCGGCGCGGCCGGCCGCGCCGGCCTTGGCGCCCACGCCGGTGTCGGGGTCGATGAGGTCACCGGCGACGGCGAGGTGGGCGTCCACGGCCTCGCGCGCGACGAACAGCCGCTGGATGTCGGACGTGCCCTCGAAGATGCGGTTGATGCGCAGGTCGCGCAGCGCCTGCTCGGCGGGGACGGCCCGCTCCCCGCGGGCGGCGAGGGAGTCCGCCGTCTCGTACCCGCGGCCGCCGCGGACCTGGACGAGGGTGTCGGCGACCTGCCAGGCCAGCTCGGAGGTGAACAGCTTGCAGACGGCGGCCTCGATGCGGATGTCGGTCTCCCCGGCGTCGAACATGTGCGCCGTGAGCTCGACCATGGCCTCCTGAGCGTAGGACGACGTCGCCATGAAGGCGACCTTGTGGGCGATGGCGGCGTGCTCGCCGATCGGCCGGCCGAACTGGATGCGCTCGCGCGACCACTCGCGGCCGATCTTCAGGCACCACTTGCTCGCGCCGACGCACATCGCCGGGATCGACAGGCGGCCGGCGTTGAGGGTGGTGAAGGCGATCTTCAGCCCCCGCCCCTCCTCCCACAGCACGTTCGCCGCCGGCACGCGGACCCGGTGGAACCGGGTGACCGAGTTCTCGATGCCCCGCAGGCCCATGAAGGCGTTGCGCCGCTCCACCGTGATCCCGGGGCTGTCGGCCTCGACGACGAAGGCCGTCACGCCCCCCCTGTGCCCCTCCGAGGCGGGCACGCGGGCCATGACGACGTAGACCTCGGCGACGGGACCGTTGGTGGTCCACAGCTTCACGCCGTCGAGCAGGTACGCCTCGCCGTCGTCGGTGGGCGTGGCGGTGGTGCGCATGCGGGCGGGGTCGGAGCCGACGTCCGGCTCCGTGAGGAGGAACGCGGACAGCGCGCCCGCCGCGCACCGGGGCAGGAAGGCGCGCTTCTGCTCCTCCGTGCCGAACTGCTTGACGGGCTCGGGCACCCCGATGGACTGGTGCGGGGAGACGAGCGCGCCCAGCGCGGGGCTGGCCGTGCTGATGAGCATGAGCGCGCGGGCGTAGTAGACCTGGTTCAGGCCCAGCCCGCCGTACTCGGTGGGGATCTTGATGCCCAGCGCCCCGATGCGGGCCAGGCCCTGGACCACCTCGTCGGGGATGCGGGCCTCGCGCTCGATGGCGCGCCCGTCGACGTTGTCGCGGAGGAACTGCTCGAGAACCGCGAGGAACGCCTTGCCGCGGGCGTCCATCTCCGCCGTCGGCCGCGGGTGGGGGCTGATCAGGTCGGGCCGGAACCGGCCGAGGTAGAGCTCCTTGGCGAAGGAGGGCTTGCGCCACTCCGTCTCGCGCGCCTTCTCGACGGCGCGGCGGGACTCCCGCTCCGTGACCTGTACGCCGTCCTGCATGCCGTTGACCTGCGTCGGTGCCCCCATGGGACCCTCCCGCCCTCGTTGCCGGTACCGGCAGTATCACCTATCGGAGCGGCGGCGGGAAGGGTTTGACGACAGCCGTCACAAGAAACGCCGCGAACGCGGCGCGGCGCTCGCCGGGGCTGGCGTGCCGGGTGGCCGGCCGCTCAGTCGAGCTTGCCGGAGCGGTAGAGGTCCGCGGCCTCCTCGAGCTCCTCGGCCGTGGACAGCAGCCCACCGGCGCGCCGGGTGACCAGGAAGGCGAGGTCGTCGTCGTCCTCCTGGATCCAGTCGGCGTCCATGGCCGAGCCCGTGGCGAGCACCCGCAGGAAGGCGGCCGCACGCTCCAGCGCCACCGCCAGGTCGGCGCCGTACAGGCCGGCGAGCACCTTGTCGACCAGCACCTTGACGTCCTCCGGGCCCGGCGGGCTGGCCACCCCGGCGACGGCCCCGGCCACCTCGGCGCGCTGCAGGCCGAGCCGGTAGCGGCTCGCGACGGTGGCGGGGTCGCGGCGGACCCACTCGCGCAGGAGGTACAGGCGCCACAGCGTGCCCGGCAGGGTGGTGTGCGGGCTGCGGGACCACAGCGCGGCGATCTCGTCCAGCCCCTCGGTGTCCACCAGCCGCACGAGGCGCTGGAGCAGCTCGGGGTCCTCCTCGGCGCCGGCCCGGCCGCGGTGCACGAAGGCGTTGGCGGTGGTGTGGGCGATCTCGGAGCGGGTGGCCGGGTCCTCGTCGCCCTCGATCTCCTCGGCCTGCGCCGGGTCGAGCATGGCCGGTCGGCGGTGGCGCCGGGGCTCGCTCATCTCAACTGCTCCTTGCCGTCGGGGTGGCCGCCGTCGGCGACCCGGTCCTCCGCGATTGTCCCCCACCGGCGGTGGCGGCGCAGCGCCGGTCCCCGCCGGCACCTCGGCGGACGCCCGCACTCCGGCACGACGAGTGCCGCCAGAGGATGCCCGCGCCGAGACGACGGGTGCGGCGCGCTACGGTTGTACCCGCCTCCCGCGCGGCGTCCCCCGCCGGCCGGAGCGCGGGCCTCTAGCTCAATTGGCAGAGCAGCGGACTTTTAATCCGCGGGTTGTGGGTTCGATCCCCACGGGGCCCACGACGGGACCCGAGCCCTCGCGGGCCGGGTACAGGGCCGCCACAACTGCCACCGAGGTCCCGACTTTCCCGCTACGGTCCGTCCATGGGAGGGCGTCGAAGGGGACGGCTGCCATTGTCGCCGCCGCGGTGCTGACCGTCGCGGGCTGCAGCGACTCCTCTGGGACAGCGTCCGCGGGCAGTGCGCCCGGGGGGAGCGCGTCCGCAGCGAGCACGCCTCCAGCGAGCACACCCGCACCGCCCGGCTTCGCCCCGTTCGACCGACCAGCGACGAGCGAGGACGCGTTGCCCGAGGGAGTCCAGGCCTCGCTCGAGGGGCTCCGCGAAGTCCGCTTCATCGGTGAGTCCGAAGGAGCGCTGGTCTACGCCGCCCAGCAGGCCGACATGCCGTGGTGCGTCGTGGTCGTGCTCCCTGGGCGCGCGGAGGCCGGGGACTGGACGGCGGGCTCCTCCTGCGCCGACGACGCCCGGTTCGCCAAGCGGGGCGTCTGGACGAAGGTGAGCGGCGGGACGGGCCAGCACGGCGAGGCCCTGCTGCTGCCGGACGACTTCGCCGGCGAGGTCGGGGAGGGCTGGCAGGTCGTCGGGCCGAACCTCGCCGTACCGGTCGAGTCGTAGCCGCGCGGGCCACACGCCTCGCCGTCACCCGGGTCCCTTCATCGCGTCACCCGGGTCCCTTCATCGCCGGGGAGCGCCTGCTCAGCTCTCGTCCTCCAGCGCGGACGGCTTGTGCACGGCGGTCTTCCCGCTCTTGTCGCTGCGGACGAGGTACTGCGGGTCGTCCTTGCTCGCCCGCACCGTCCGGCCGGCCTCCTCGCTGTCCTCGGTGATCTTGCGCTCCACCTTGCCCTCGGCTGTGCTGCCGTGGCTCTTCCACGAGACCTTGTCGCCCTTGCTGAGCTCGTCGTCCGCCATCGCGATCGGCCTCCCGTCCGTCGTGGCCCGCACGGCCAGTGTGCGGGGCGTGCGCAGCCGGGCAACTCGTGACGCGCCCCCCGTCCCTGGCGCCGCTGAGCGAGGGGGACCACAGGTCCGGCGGTCCCGGCGAAGGACGACGGGCCGGCCGCACCCGTGGTGCGACCGGCCCCCGTGCCCACCAGGGCGGCGGGCGGCTGCCTCAGCGGGTGATGCCCCGGCGACCTCTGCCGCCGGCGACGGCGATGTAGATGCTGATGAAGATCACCGCCGCGATGATCGAGATGATCCAGCGGATCCAGTCGATGCCGCCGGTGTCCCCCACGCCCAGAAGGCCGGCGAGCCAGTAGCCGACCAGGGCACCGAGGGCCCCCAGGATGATCGTCCAGATGATGCCGATGTTCTGGTCGCCCTTCATCACGAGCCGGGCGAGGGCGCCGATGACGGCGCCGAAGATGATGAGGCCGATGAGCTCACCCACTGGGAATCCCCCTCTTCCTTCGTCGTGCCGCACGCTGGCGCGGACGCTGCGTGTGCGGCGTTACTGAGGAAGCGTGGCAGGTCAAGGCCCCGCTCGCACGTCGAGCGCTCGACCGCGCGGGTGCCCCCGGGTCCCGGCGGCCGCGGGAGCCCGGGGTCCTACAGCCCGCGGCCGGTCGCGGTGGCGCGGCGGCCGCCCGGACGGCGCGGCGCGGAGCCGCCCCGGGTGCCCTCGGCGCCACGGCGGGAGCCGCCGTCGCCACCCGGGCGCTCCCCGGTGGTGGAGCTGTAGACCGGGCGGGAGCCGCCGGACCGGCCGGCCGGTGCGGCGGCGCGGCCGCCCTGGCCCGCCGCGGCGTGGCCGGGCTGCGCGGGGCGCCCGCCCCGCCCGCGGCGCCGCCCGGACCGGCCGGAGCCCGTGCCGGGCGCGGCGACGTCCTGGCGGCCGGCCGCCTGGCCGCGGGCGGCCCTGGGCCTGCCGGGCTGCTGGGGCGCGGCCTTGCGCGAGGCGGCCTCGGGCGCGGCGCCCGGCGCGACGTGCGGCGCGACGTCGCCCACCAGGGCGACGACGCGGGCGTCGCGAGCGTCCACCCGGGCCGGCTCGACCTTGATCTTCGCGGCGCGGGCGAGCGACCGGAAGTCGCCGCGCTGCTCGGGCAGCAGGACGGTGACGACGTCGCCGCCGTGCCCGGCACGGGCGGTGCGCCCGGAGCGGTGCAGGTAGGCCTTGTGCTCGGCGGGCGGGTCGACGTGGACGACGAGGTCGACGTCGTCGACGTGGATGCCGCGTGCGGCGATGTCGGTGGCCACCATGACCTTGACAGCCCCCGAGGCGAAGGCCTCCAGTCCCCGCTCGCGCGCGTTCTGGGAGAGGTTGCCGTGCAGCTCCACGGCCGGGACGCCGGCGGCGGTCAGCTGGCGCGCCAGCTTCTTGGCCTGGTGCTTGGTGCGGGTGAACAGCATCCGGCGCGCCGATCCCGAGGCCAGGGCCTGCACCAGGTCGCTCTTCTCCTCCGACGAGGCGACCTCGAAGACGTGGTGCTGCATGGCCGCCACCGGGGAGGCGGCGGAGTCGACGCTGTGGTGCAGCGGCTGGCGGAGGAACTGCTTGACCAGCCGGTCCACGCCGTTGTCGAGGGTGGCGGAGAAGAGCAGCCGCTGGATGCCCGCCGGGGTGGCCCTGAGGATGCGGGTGACGCCCGGCAGGAAGCCGAGGTCCGCCATGTGGTCGGCCTCGTCGAGCACGGTCACGGCGACCGCGTCGAGGTGCACGAGCCGCTGGTTCATCAGGTCCTCGAGCCGCCCGGGGCAGGCGACGACGATGTCGACGCCGCGCTGCAGCGCCTCCACCTGCCGGCCCTGCTTGACGCCGCCGAAGATGGTGGTCACGCGCAGGCCGGCGGCCTGCGCCAGCGGCTCGACCGTCTCGGCGATCTGGGTGGCGAGCTCACGGGTGGGGGCGAGCACCAGGCCGCGGGGGTGGCTGGGGCGGCTGCGCCCGGCGATGGTCTCGCCGGAGGGCACGAGCGCGGCGAGGCGCGCCACGAGCGGCAGGGCGAACGCGAGCGTCTTGCCCGAGCCGGTGCGGCCGCGGCCGAGCACGTCCCGCCCGGCGAGCGTGTCGGGCAGCGTGGCGGTCTGGATGGGGAACGGTGCGGCGATGCCGCGCGACGTCAGCGAGCGCACGAGCTGCGCGGGGACGCCGAGGTCGGCGAAGCCGGGGGTGCCGGCGGGCGTGGCGATGGGCATGGTGGTGGTGTCGAGCACGGAAGCTTCTCTCAGCAGGAGGTCACCGCAGGCATCTCCGCTGACTGCGTCATCGGCGGCGGGGCCGCCGGCGCTGTAGCCGTGCTGTGCGATGTCGGGGGCCCTGGGGCGCGTCCCTGCCGCCAGTATGGCACGGCGGACCGATATGCGGGGCTGTGCCGTCCGATCAGTGACGGGTGCCACGCGGCGGCCCGGCGGCGTTCGGGGCCTCGCCCTCCCGCGAGGCGAGGGCGACGGCGACGCTCACCAGCACCAGGCCGAGCACCTCCCCCGCGGTCGGCACCTGCCGCAGCACCACCAGCCCGACGAGCAGCGACGTGGCGGGCAGCAGCGAGGTGAGCAGCGCGAACGTCGGCGCGGGCAGGCGCGTGAGCGCCACCTGCTCGATGGCGTACGGCACGAGGGAGGACAGCACGCCGACGCCGACCACCCCGAGCAGCAGCGCGGGTGAGCCCACCGCCAGGCCGGCGGTGCGCGCGACCACCGGGGCGAAGACCAGCGCGCCGGCGGCCATGCCCACGGCCAGGGAGTCCAGGCCGCTGCGCCCGGCGGCGATCCTGCGGCCGAGCACGATGTAGGCGGCCCACGCCGCGCCCGCGGCGAGCGCGAAGGCGACGCCCACGCCCGTGCCCGGCTCCGACCAGTCGACGCCCAGGCCCGAGATGGACAGCACGCCGAGCAGCGCCAGGGCGATGGCCACGCGGACCCGCGCCCCGCGCCCGGCGATCGCGGCCACCGCGACGGGCCCGAGGTACTCCAGCGACACCGCGGTGCCCAGCGGCAGGTGGTCGATGGCCACGTAGAAGAGCAGGTTCATCCCCGCGAGGACCACCCCGAAGAGGGCGGACGCGGCCAGGTTGCGGGCCGTCCAGCGGCGCCGCCACGGCCGGCGCCAGGCCAGCAGCAGCACCGCCGAGACGAGCACGCGCCACCACGCCACGGTGGTGGCGGGCATGACGGCGAACAGCCCGACGGCGACCGCCGCTCCCAGGTACTGGCTCAGGCCGGACAGCATGAACAGGGCGGGGGCGGGGACCGGCGCCCGGCGCGGCGCGCTCACCCGAGGACCCCGGTGAGCGCCACCACCACCGGGACGCACAGCAGCGTGCTCAGCAGCACCGTGTCGCGCACCAGCGGGACCGCGCGGCCGTACCGCATCGCGTAGACGAAGACGTTCTGGGCGGTGGGCAGCGCCGCGACGATCACCGTCCCCATCAGCTCGGCGTCGGAGAGGCCGAAGACGAACCGGCCCAGCGCGTAGGCGACGGCGGGCGCGAGGAGGGTCTTCATGGCCACGGCGGTCCACAGCGGCCCGCGGTCCGCGCCCGTGCCGGGCACCGGGGAGCCGCGCAGGGACATGCCGAAGGCGATGAGCATGGTGGGCACGGCCATGTCCGCCGCCAGCTCGACGGGTGCCAGCACCGGGGCGGGCAGCCGCCAGCCGGTGAGGGAGAACAGCAGGCCGAGGGCGACGCCGATGACGAGGGGGTTGCGCACCGGGGTCGTCAGCGCGTTCCCGAGCGACAGCCCACGCCGGCCCGTCTGCATGTCCAGCGCGGTGAAGCCGACGGGCACCATGACGAGCAGCTGCAGGAGCAGCACCGGGGCGATCGGGGCGGCGTTCCCCGAGGCGAAGATGAGGATGGGGATGCCGAGGTTGCCGGCGTTGACGTAGCTGACGCTCAGCGCGCCGAGCGTCACCTCCGCGCCGCGGCGGCGCATGACGAGCCGGGCGACCAGCACGTACAGGACCACCAGCACGAAGGCGGTCAGCACGCTGACCAGCGCGCCGAGGGAGAAGACGTCCGCGACGTCCGCGCGGGCGACCGTGAGGAACATCAGCGCCGGCGTCGCGGCGAAGAAGGTCAGCTTCGACAGCACGACGTCCGCGCCGGGGCCCAGGACGCCGGACCGGGCCAGCAGGTAGCCGAGCGCGATGACGACGGCGAGGGAGGCGAACCCGGTCAGGACAGCTCCCACGCGCACGCCTCCCGTCGGTCGAGCCGCCGGGCCGGGCGGCACGGGCCATCCTCCCACCGGACGCTCGAGGCTCGGAACTTCGGCGGTGGCCCGGGCGGCCCGGACGCGCCACGGATTTCTCGCGGGCGGCGACGGCGCCGTTCCCGGTGGCTCAGCCGAGCCGGACGTCCACGCTCAGCCCGGCGTGGTCGGAGATGCCCAGGTGGTGCGCCCGGCCGGGCCCCGCCGCGGTCACACCGTCGGAGAGCAGGTGGTCGAGCTGCTTGCGGGGCCGGGCGTTGGTGAAGGTGTGGGCGCCCGCCAGGGCCCGCCAGCCCGTCACCGCCGAGACGTCGGCGGGCAGCAGGTTGAGGTCGCCGCCGAGCAGGCGCGGCCCGGGCAGCGTCCCGAGCGCCTGCACGCACCGGGCCAGCTGGCGCCGGGCCGTCTCCGGAACGGTGGACAGGTGCGTGACCGCCACCGACACCGGCCCCTCCGGCGTCCGGATCACGGCGGCGAGGCACACCCTCCGTCCGTCCAGCTGGGGGTACCAGCCGCCGAGGGACCATCCCAGCAGGTCGCCGCGGCGCAGCCGCAGGCCGGCGCCGGGCAGCGGCAGCACGTGCCAGGACCGCACCGGGTACCGGCTCAGCAGCGCCACCCCGTACCCGGCCCCGCGCACCTGGCTGCGGCGCGCCCCGATCCGCAGGCCGGTGACGTTCCCGGCGACGCTGGCGGCGAAGCGGTGGTACGGCATGCCCAGCTCGGCGGCCAGCAGGCGCGCCTGGTCCGCCCGGCCGGACCGCGGCTGGTCCTTGTCGACCTCCTGGAGCAGGACGACGTCGGCGCCCACCGCCGCGAGCTCGCCCGCCGCCTCGCGAAGCGACCGGGCGTCGGGCAGCTGCCCGGCGCGCGGGGCCCCGACCGCGGGCAGCCCGTGCTGGAGGTTGAGGGTGAGGAGCCGCAGCGTCACGAAGCGGCGCCGTCCGGGCTCTCCTCGAAGGTCAGCGAGACGCTGTTCATGCAGAACCGGTCGCCGGTGGGCGTCTGGGGCGCGTCGTCGAAGACGTGGCCCAGGTGCGAGCCGCAGCTGGCGCACCGCACCTCGGTGCGGACCATGCCGTGCGAGCGGTCCTCGAGGAGCTGGACGGCGTCGTTGTCCTTGGGGGCGTAGAAGCTCGGCCAGCCGCAGTGGGCCTCGAACTTCGTGCTGGAGCGGAACAGCTCGGCCCCGCACGCCCGGCAGCGGTAGACGCCCACCCTGTCCTCGTTCAGCAGCTTCCCGGTGAAGGGCCGCTCGGTACCCGCCTCGCGCAGCACGTGGTACTCGAAGGGGTCGAGCTCGGCGCGCCACTGCTCGTCGGTCTTGGAGATCTTCGTCATGGCTCCATGTTGCGCCCCGCACGGCCCTTCGTCACCTCTGCCGGCGTCCGGGCGACGCCGCCACGACCCTCAGTCGCCCCCGTCGCCGCCGTCGCCGCCGCCCGAGTCCTCCGGGGTCGCGTCCTTGCCCTGCAGCTCGCGCGCCCGCCGGCTGTCCTCGGCGGCGCGCTTGCGCTCCGCCTCGAGCTCGCGCTCCTCCATCGCCTCCTCCCCGGGACCGCTGAACGCCTGGGCGCGCTCCTCGGCCTGCGGCGAGCCGGTGAACATGCTCGCCTCGTGCCCGGCGGCCGAGGTGGTGGCCGTGGTCGCCGTCGGGTGCAGCACCGCGGTGCCGGTGGTCTCGCGCTCCGCCCGCGCGGCGCGCTTGCGCATCGACGTGCGGCGCGTGCCGGGGTGCCCCTCGGCCGGGGAGGCGCCGTCGCGCACGACGGGTGTGGCGGCCCCCACCTCGATCACACCGGTCTCCTCCGGGCCGGCCGGGGCGGGAGCCGGGCGGCGGGCGTCGTCGCCGCCCTGGGCGTCAGCGACCGCGCGGCCCTGCGCCGTCGCGTCGGCCCCGGCGCCGTGCTGGGCATGGGACCTCGTGCGTTCGGGCGTGCCGTCGGCCCCGTCGAGGGCGCCGAGCTCCAGCAGCTCGGTCTGGTCCACCGACCCGCGGGAACGACGCTCGGCCCGCCGGCCGAGCCCCTCGCCGCTGCGCAGCCGGCGCTTGTCCTCGCGCTCGGCGCGGCGGCGGGCCCGGCGGGCCGACGCCTCGCGCTCGCGCCGGCGCTCCGGATCCTCGCTCCCGGCGGGGATCAGCAGGGTGTCCGGCTCCGCCTCCGCCTCGGCGGCGCCGTCGAGCTCGGCCAGCTCGTGGATCTCCTCGCGGAGCTCCTTGTACATGGGGTCGGTGCGCCGGTCCGTGAGCTCGACGACCTCCTGCGGCTCGTAACGGGTCCGCGGCAGGGCGTAGGGCGCCACCGTCTGCAGCCAGTCGACGAGGTTCTCGCGCAGGTAGTACTTCAGGTCGGTCAGGGTCGGCGCGTCCTTGCCGGAGACCAGGGCACGCACCTGCAGCCCGCCGCCGGTGGCCCTCTCGACCTGCAGGATGCCCACGCGCTCGTCCCACAGGTCGGTGTGGCGCAGCAGCCGCTCGAGCTCGGCCCGCATGGCGGGGACGGGCACGCGCCAGTCGACGTCGAACTCCACCGTGCCGAGCAGGGCGGGCGCCTGCCGGGTCCAGTTCTCGAACGGCGTGGAGGTGAAGTACGTCGACGGCATGATCATGCGGCGGTCGTCCCACAGCCGCACCACCACGTAGGTGAGGGTGATCTCCTCGATGTGGCCGAACTGGCCCTCGACGATCACGACGTCGTCGACGCGGATGGCATCCGTCATGGCCAGCTGCAGGCCGGCGAAGACGTTGCCGAGGGTCGTCTGCGCGGCCAGGCCCGCGACGACGGAGAGGATGCCCGCCGAGGCCAGGATGCTGGCGCCGGCGGCTCGCATCCCCGGGAAGGTCAGCAGGGTCGCTGCGATGCCGAGGACGACGACGACGACCACGCCGACCCGGCGCAGCACCTGCGCCTGGGTCTGGACCCGCCGGGCCCGCGAGTTGGACCCGGACTCCTTCACGTGCGCGAGCGCGATGTCCTCGACCACGCGGACCATCGCCGCCACGAACCAGGTGCACGCGACGATCAGCGCGATCAGCAGGCCGTGCGTCGCCAGGCTGCGCCAGGCCGGCTCCCGGATGCCCTGCGGCACCGGCACGGCGAGGACCAGCCCCGTCCAGGCGCCGACGATCACCAGGATGGCCTGGAAGGGCCGCCGGCCGCGGCGGGAGATGATGCCGACCACGGGGCGGCGCCGGTTGATCACCCGGGCGATGCCGGTGATCACGTAGCTGAGCAGCAGGGCGGCGACCACCCCTCCGGCGACCCACAGGACCAGGGTCAGGAGGTCGACGGTCACCTGGAGCGTGTCATCGAGCGTGTCGGAGACGGTGTCCTCGAGCGAGTCTGACGTCATGCGTCCCAGGCTACGGAAGCCACCCTGGGCGTTTCCTGGGTGGACCGGCAACGCCCCGTGTCGGACCCGTCACAGGTCCTTGCCGAGGAAGGTCTGCACGTACGGGTTCTCCTCGAACGGGTCCGTCGGCGTGTAGCCGGCGGCCTTGTACAGCGCGATGGCCTCGGTGAGCTCCTCGCTGACGCTGAGCACCGCGCGGCGCCCGCCCAGGGAGCGGGCACGGTTCTCCAGGGCGCGGAGGAGGAACCGGCCCAGGCCCTTGCCGCGCGCATCGGGGGCGAGCCACATGCGGCGCAGCTCGATGTCGCCGGACTCGAGCCGCCGCACCCCGCCGCAGCCGAGCACCCGCCCGGTCGCCAGCTCGGTCAGCAGGAGAAAGTCCCCCCGCGGCGGCGTGACGTCGTCGGGGTCCACCTGCTCGGTCAGGGCGGGGTCGAAGCCGCCGGGCAGGCGCTCGTCCAGCTCGGCGAAGTAGGCGTTCAGGGCGCGCGTGGCGCGCTCGCTGGCGGCCTGGCCCTCGAGGATGCGCACCGGCGGCGTCGACGTCGCCTGCTGGGGGCTCGTCATGCCCCCATGGTGCCCCCGGGCGCCGTCAGGTGCCAGGGGGTGAGACAGATGGAGTTGTGCCGGTTTCGCGCGGGGCCATCCGCGCTCGTCGACTGATCCCGCGCGCGCGACGGCGCGCCCCCCTAGTCTCCCTGCATGGACGGCACCTCCGGGCCGGGCGACCCCGTCTTCGCGCCCGACGCCACCGGCTGGCGCTCCACCCGCCAGGCCCCCTCGGCGCGCACGCCCGGCGGCATGCCGGACGCCGTGGCGGGCGCCGCGCACGGCCGGCCGCGGATCTGCGTGCTCGCCCCCACCCCGCTGCTGGCCGTGGAGATCGCCGACCCCCAGGGAGTCCCCGGCCGCTCCGACTACCAGGCGGACGTCCATCTCCATCCGGGCGGTCAGGGCCTGTGGGTGGCGCGCATGGCCGTCTCGCTGGGGGCGGACGTCACGGTCTGTGGGCCCTTCGGCGGGGAGATCGGCCCGCTCGTCGCGCAGATGCTGAGCACCGACAAGCTCACGATCCACGGCGTCACCTACAACGGTGGCAACGGCGCCTACGTGTACGACCTGCGCGGGGAGGACCGCGAGATCGTCGCGCACATGCCGCCGTTCGCGCTCAACCGGCACGAGCTCGACGACCTCTACGGCACCGTGCTCGTGGACGCGCTGGAGGCGGACGTGCTCGTCGTGACCGGCTCGGAGCCGGAGGACGTGGTGCCGGCGAGCTTCTTCGGGCGCATCGTGCGGGACCTGCGCTCGGCGGGGTACCCCGTTGTGGCGGACCTGTCCGGCGAAGCCGCCGTCGCCGCCGCGAAGGCCGGCCCCAACGTGCTGAAGATGAGCCACGAGGAGGTCTGCGGGGCGGGCCTGGCGCCGGACGCGGACCCGACGTCGCTGGTCGCCGTCGCGGAGCGGCTGGTGGCCGACGGGGTCGGGGCGATGGTGATCTCCCGCGCCCAGGACCCCTCGCTCCTGGTCACCGCGGACGGCGTGTACGAGGCGGAGGGCCCGGTGATGACGCCGCTGGACCACCGCGGCGCCGGCGACTCGATGACGGCGGGGATCGCCGTCGGGCTCGGCCGGGGGCTGGACATCACCGACGCCGTCCGGCTCGGGGCCGCCGCCGGCGCGCTCAACGTGACCCGCCGAGGCCTGGGCACCGGGCGCCGGGACCAGATCGAGCGCTTCGCCCAGCGCATCACCATCCGCGCGATGGCGTAGCGCGGGCGTGGAAGGGCCTCCTCGTCGATGATGGTGGGAGCGCCTCGAGGATCTGAAGGAGATGGTCAACGGTGCGGGTTCTCGTCACCAACGACGACGGCATCGCCTCCCCCGGCCTGACGGTGCTGGCGCAGGCGGCGCTCGAAGCCGGGCACGAGGTCGTCGTGGCCGCGCCCCACCGGCAGTACTCCGGTGCGAGCGCGTCGCTCACGGCGCAGGAGGAGGACGGGCAGTTGGTGCTCGTGGACGAGCGGCCACCCGGCCTGCCCGACGACGTCCAGTCCTTCGGGGTCAAGGCGGCCCCCGCGCTCATCACGTTCGTCGCCTCCTTCGGCGCGTTCGGCCCCAAGCCCGACGTCGTGCTCAGCGGCATCAACCTCGGCGCCAACACCGGCCGCGCGACCCTGCACTCCGGGACGGTGGGGGCGGCTCTCTCCGCCTCGGCGCACCAGATCCGCGCCATGGCGGTGTCGATCTCCTCCGCCAAGCCGCAGCACTGGGACACGGCCCAGGAGGTCTCCGCGCGGGCCCTGCACTGGCTGGTCGAGCAGCCCTGGCACGACCGGGTGCTCAACATCAACGTGCCGGACGTCGCCCCGGACCGGCTCCGCGGCCTGCGCGCGGCCCCGCTGGCCAGCTTCGGTGCCGTGCAGGCGCGGGTGAAGGAGAAGGGCTCGGGCTACGTCCAGCTCACCTACTCGGGCGTGGAGGCGGAGGAGGAGCCCGGCACCGACCACTACCTCCTGGCCCGCGGCTGGGCGACGGTCAGCATGGTGCGCGCCCCGGTGGACGACGACAGCGACATCGTGCTCCCCGCCTTCGACGGGGCGGTGGCCGAGGCGGAGGGGCTCGTCGAGGTCAGCACGGGCACGGTGATGTCCTCCGGCGCGGACGCCGTGGCGGGCGAGGTCGCCGAGGACGAGGAGGTCTGAGCGGCGACGCCGGTACGTCAGGCCCAGCCCAGCTCGTGGAGGCGCTCGTCGTCGATGCCGAAGTGGTGCGCGACCTCGTGCACGACCGTGACGGCCACCTCCTCCACGACCTCCTCGGCCGAGTCGCACATCCGCAGCGTCGGCCCGCGGAAGATCGTGATGCGGTCCGGCAGCGACCCGGCCCACCACGAGTCCCGCTCCGTGAGCGGGGTGCCCTCGTAGATGCCCAGCAGGTCGTCCTCCTCGCCCTGGAGCTGCTCCGCCGTCGGCTCGTCCTCGACGAGGACGACCACGTTGTCCATCCGGTCCGCCAGCTCGACGGGGATGAGGTCCAGCGCGTCCGAGACGGCCTCCTCGAAGGCCTCGCGCGTCATCTCCACCACGCCACCATCCTGCCCCCCGGGGCCCGGCACGGGGGTGACCGGAAGCACAGTCTCCCGATTTTGCTCCCGGCCCCACCTTCCCCATATGCTTACCGAGGTCTTGGGGCGCTCCGGCGTCACGGGCGTCCACTGCAAGAACGGGCCCCCATCGTCTAGCGGCCTAGGACCCCGCCCTTTCACGGCGGTAGCACGGGTTCGAATCCCGTTGGGGGTACGCTCCAGCAGGACCACAACTTCATAGCAGTACCAGGCTCCACGCCTCACACGAGGCCCCGTAGCGCAGTTGGTTAGCGCGCCGCCCTGTCACGGCGGAGGTCGCGGGTTCAAGTCCCGTCGGGGTCGCCGGTACGGACGCCCGGTCTCAGGACCGGGCGTTCGTGTCAGGGCTCTGTAGCTCAGTTGGTAGAGCGTTCGACTGAAAATCGAAAGGTCACCGGATCGACGCCGGTCGGAGCCACCTCGGAAGGCCCCGCACTTGTGTGCGGGGCCTTCGCGCGTCTCCGGTGAGTCCGCACGCCGCGGCCCTTCGCGCTTCCGCTCGCCCGTCGTCGTGCGGCCGTTCACCCGTCCCCGCGCCACGCCACCACGCCGCCGTCGCCGTGGACCGTCCCCGCCCCGCCGTCGGGACGCGGGGGACGGCGGTGGGCGACAATCGCCACATGGGCAGGCACAGGGCCGGCGGGCCACCCGACGGCGCCGGCGCGCGCGCGGTGGGCGTGGCCCCGGCAACGAGCACGGTCGCGGCCGCGAGCGCGACGTCGGGCGGCGCGGTCACCGCCGCCGGTCCCGTTCCGGCGGGCGCCGGGCGGCCCGGGCCGCGCGCCGCCACCGCGGCACGCCCGGGCGTCGCCTTCGCGCCCGGCGGGGAGGTCATCGCCTCGGCGCGCGGCCTGACGAAGGTCTACGGCGCCGGCCCGACGCAGGTCCGCGCCCTCGACGGCGTGGACGTCGACCTCGGCCGCGGCGCCCTGACGGCGGTCATGGGCCCGTCGGGCTCGGGCAAGTCGACCCTCATGCACTGCATGGCCGGGCTGGACTCGCCCACGGCCGGCTCCGTCGTCGTGGACGGCGTGGAGATCTCCCGGATGAACCAGCGCCAGCTGACCAAGCTGCGCCGCACCCGCATCGGCTTCGTCTTCCAGGCCTACAACCTCGTGCCCACCCTCACCGCGGCCGAGAACATCCGCCTGCCGCTGGACATCGCCCGGCGCCCGGTGGACAAGGCGCACTTCGACTCCGTGGTCCGGGCCGTCGGCCTGGAGGACCGGCTGCACCACCGGCCCTCGGAGCTCTCCGGCGGCCAGCAGCAGCGGGTCGCGTGCGCCCGTGCCCTGATCGCCGAGCCGTCGGTGGTCTTCGCGGACGAGCCCACCGGCAACCTCGACTCCCGGGCGGCCGCGGAGGTCCTCGCCTTCCTGCGCCGCAGCGTCGACGACCTGGGCCACTCGGTCGTCATGGTGACGCACGAGCCGAGCGCGGCCGCCTATGCGCACCGCGTCATCTTCCTCGCCGACGGGCGCATCGAGGCCGAGCTGCTCCGCCCGGACGAGGCGACGATCCTGGAGGCCCTGGGCGCGCTCAGCGCCGCCCGGGAGCGCCGGCGCGGCGCCTGATGCTCCGCGTCGCCCTGCGCGAGATCCGCGCCCACCTCGGCCGCTTCCTCCTCAGCGTGCTCGCCGTGACGCTGGGAATCGCGTTCGTCACCGGCACGTTCTCGCTGCGCGCCATGCTGGCCGACACCTTCGGCTCGATCATCGCCTCCACCACCCAGGGCGACCTGTACCTGCGCGGCGCCGAGCCCGCCGTGCCCGACGGCGCGGCCGGCGAGGGCGGCGGCGCCCCGGAGGCGCCCGGCGGCACCCTGACGGAGGCCCGCGCCCCGGTCCCGCTGACGCTGGCCGAGCAGGTCGCCGACGTCGACGGCGTGGAGCAGGCGGTGCCCGACCTGCTCGGCACCGTCGTCCTCATCGGCGCGGACGGGCAGGCGGTGGTCAACGGGCAGGCGCCGTCGCTGGGCAGCGCCGTGCGTGAGAACGACCCCTCGGCCACCTTCGTCGCGGGCCGCGCCCCGCGGGACGCGGGCGAGATCGCGCTGGAGACCACGACCCGCGAGGCCTCGGGCCTGGAGATCGGCGACGCCACCCAGGTCGTGGTGGGCAACGGCCAGCTGCGCGACGTCACGGTCGTCGGCGAGGTGACCTACGGCAACCCGATGGTCGGCACGACCCTGGTGCTGGTCGACCCCGCGACCGGGGCGGCCGCCTTCGCGCCGCAGGGGCTGGTCCCGCAGGTGGCCATCTTCGCCGAGGAGGGCACCGACCTCGCCGCGCTCGAGGACCGGGTGGCCGCGGAGGTCGCGGACAGCGCCGTCGAGGTCGTCACCGGCGAGCGCATGCGGGAGGAGGCCACGGACGCCGTCAACCGGCTGCTCGGGTTCCTCGGCACGTTCCTGCTCGTGTTCGCCCTCATCTCGCTGTTCGTCGGCGCGTTCATCATCGCCAACACCTTCGCCATGGCCGTGCGCCAGCGCCAGCGGGAGTTCGCGCTGCTTCGCGCGGTGGGCGCCTCCCCCGGCCAGGTGCTCCTCACCGTGCTGGGCCAGGCGAGCGTCGTCGGGATCGTGGGCTCGGCGGCCGGCATCGCCGGCGGCATCGGGCTCATCGCCCTGGTGCGCAGCTGGCTCGGGTCGATGGGCATGGAGCTCGCCGGGGACGTCGTGATCACGGGCGGGCAGGCGGTCGCCGTCGTCGTCCTGGGCGCCGGCATGTCCCTGGTGGCCGCGCTCGTGCCCGCCCGGCGCGCGGCCGGCACCCCGCCGGTGGAGGCCATGCGCGACGACGTGGTCGTGGTCGAGCGGTCCCTGCGGCTGCGGGCGGTCGTCGGCGCCGTCGCCCTCGCCGGGGGCGTGGCGGCCACCGTGTGGTCGGTGCAGGAGGGTAACCAGCGGGCGGGCACCTGGCTCGGCGTGGGCGCCGGCGCGGTGCTGCTCGGGATGCTCGCCGTCTCCCCCGCCATCGCCCGCGCGGTGCTCGCCGGGCTGGCCGTGCCCTTCGTGGCCCTGGCCCGGCCCATGGGCCGGCTCGCCCGCGGGAACGTCACCCGCAACCCCCGCCGCACCGCCAGCACCGCGGGGGCGCTGATGATCGGCATGGCGCTGGTCGGCGCGTGCGCCGTGCTCGCCGAGTCCGCCCAGGCCTCCACCAGCGCCATCGTGGCCACCGAGTCGCGGGCGGACTTCTGGGTGCAGTCGGCGACGCGGGCGGTGCCGCCGCAGGTGGCCACGGACATCGCCGCCGTGCCGCAGGTGGGGCGGGCGGACACGGTCACCCTCGGGCGGGTGACCCTGACCGGGCCGGACGGCGCCTCGGAGGCCTTCCGCGCCGCGGGGCTGCCGGCGGACGCCCTCGGCGAGACCATCCAGGTGGCCGTGGTCGACGGCGACCTCGGCGGCCTGGCGGACGGCGAGCTGGCGGTCGCGCGCACGGCGGCCGTGCAGCACGGCTGGCAGGTCGGCGACACCTTCACCGTCCCCACCGCGGACGGGCCGCGAGAGGCCCCGGTGACGGCGGTCGTGGAGTCCCAGCTGCTGGCCGCGCCGGTGGTGATGGACGCCGGGCTGTTCCGCGCCGCGGTGCCCGCGAACGAGACGTCGGTGCTCGCCGTGCTGGTCGACGGCGCCCCGGGGGTGGCGTCGGAGGACCTGCGGGCGGCGCTGGACGCCGTCGTCGAGCCGTACGCCGTGCTGACCGTCCAGGACGCCGAGGAGCTCACGAGCTCCCTCGCCGAGCAGGTGGAGCGGGCGATGGTGATCCTGTACGCCCTGCTCGGGCTGAGCGTCGTCATCGCGGTGCTCGGCATCGTCAACACCCTCGCCCTGGCGGTCATCGAGCGCACCCGCGAGATCGGGCTGATGCGCGCCGTCGGGCTCGGCCGGCTCCAGCTCGCCGCCACGATCGTCATCGAGTCCGTGCTGACGGCGGTGTACGGCACCGTCCTCGGCGTGGCCGTCGGCGTGGGGCTCGCCTCCGCGCTGCCCAGCGTCTTCGCCGACCAGGGGCTCACCGAGCTCGCGATCCCCTGGGACCTGCTCGCGGTGATGGTGCTGCTCTCGGGCGTGGTGGGGGTGGTGGCGGCGGTGCTGCCGGCGTGGCGGGCGACGTCGCTGCCGGTGCTGCAGGCCGTGGCCGACGAGTAGCGGGCGGCGGCCCGGTTCGACGGCGAGGCAGGAACAGGACCACCCCCAGGTAGAACACAAGCGGCGAGGTAGAACGCGAGCGCCGAGGTAGAACGTTGTGGCGTTCTACCTCGGCGCTGCCGTTCTACCTCGGCGCTGCCGTTCTACGTGGCCGGTCCGCCGACGCGGGCACGGCCCGGGCTACCGGCCGCGCTCGCCCTCCACCCAGGCGTGGTCCGGCGCCTCGCCGGGCAGCACGTCGAGCCCGACCAGGACCGGGTCGTGGTCGGAGGACCGGAACGGAGTCGGCTCGTACAGGTCCAGCACGTTGTAGTTCGCCCGGCTGTACTCCAGCGCGATGGACTCCCCGGAGTTGATGTTCCAGATGTCCGCACCCGTGACCAGCCCGAGCGCGGCTTCGTTGGCGAAGACGTGGTCCAGGGAGCCGACCATGCCGTCGAAGGAGTAGGTGTCCTCCGTGGTCATCGTCTGGCCGACGTTGGTGTAACCCGCCTCGGCCAGCACGGCGAGCGGGTCCTCGGCCGTGTAGGCGTTGAAGTCCCCCACGAGGAACACCGGGGTGTCCGCGCCGTAGAGGTCGTCGGCGAAGGCGGCCAGCGCCTCGGCCTGCTCGACGCGGTCGGCGTTGGACCTGCCCTGCCCCTCGTCCACCTCGTTGCCCGGGCCCTCGCCGGACCCCTTGGACTTGAAGTGGTTGGTGATGACGGCGAGCTCGGCGCCCTGGGGCCGGCCGCCGGGGTTCAGCGCCCGGAAGGTCTGGGCCAGCGGCTGGCGGGCGTTGTCGAACGCGGGGTCGTCCAGGATCACCGACTCGCCCACCGGCACCACCCGGGCGGAGCGGTAGATGAAGGCGTTGCGGATGACGTCCTCGCCCTCGGGCACCACGGACGGGGAGGGCACGTAGGCCCAGGTGCCGGCGCCGGCGGCCGCGTTGAGCGCGGCGGTGAGGGTGGCCAGGGCCTCGTCGCGGTCGCCGTCGAAGTGGATCGAGTTCTCGATCTCCTCCAACGCGACGATCTCCGCGTCCAGGGCGTTGATCGCGGCCACGATCTTGGCCTCCTGCTGCTCGAGGCTGTCCTCGTCGTAGGCGCCGCGGACGTCGCAGTAGTCGGTGGTGGTCTCCTCGCCCTCGCGGTCGACGTAGGCGTCGCAGCCGGGCTCGTCCTCACCCAGGGAGGTGAAGTAGTTGAGCACGTTGAACGAGGCGATCTGGATGTCGCCGCCGACCTGCTGCGGGGCGGCCTCGCGGGTGTTCTCGAAGGTCGCGGGCGCCGCGCCGTTGTCGCCGGTCACCTGGGTGGCCGGCTGGAAGTTCCACTGGAAGCGGTGGTCCAGGATCACCGGGTCCGTGAACGTGACCGCGGCGCCCACCCGGACCGGGTTCTCCAGGCTGACGTACGGCAGCGGCGTCTCGTGGTAGTCGCGGTTGAAGTTCGTGTAGTCCCAGCTCGCGCCGTCGTCGAGGGAGACGGCCCGGGCGGCGTTGTCCGCGACGACCGCGGCGTAGCCGGCCGGGTCGGTCACCGGGTTGGCGATCTCGCTGGGGGTGTGCAGCGGCTCCTCGCCGGCGGCGAGCCCCACCAGGCCGTAGCGGTTGGTGGAGTACGTGTCGGTCACCGTGTACGCGCCCTGCGGGGCGACGAGCATGCCCTCGAAGTCCTCACGCTCCGCGTCGGTGCCGGGGAAGGCGATCTCGGCGGGCACGACGGGCGCGACCTCCTCGTCCAGCACCGTCCACTCGGGGGAGACGATCTCGGTCAGTCCGAGGTACTCGTCCACCTCGCCGGTAACCTCGAGGTGGTCGCCGACCTGCACCGCGCCGGCGATCCCCGAGCCGTAGACGAACACGCCGTGCGAGGCGTCGTGCCCGGCGAGGTCGCCGCCGGTGCCGGGCGTCTGGACGTACACGCCGTCGAAGCCGCCGGTGGGGTACGCGGCGGTGACGACACCCCGGGTGACGACCTCCCGGCCCACGAACGGCGAGGCGTCCCCGGTGCCCTGGATCTCGGCGATGGTGACCTCGGTCGGCTCCGCCGGCTCGGGGTCGCCGCCGCCGGTGCCCCCGGAGCCCTGTGGCGTCACCTCGGTGACGAACGAGAAGTCCGCGCCGTTGTCGTCGGTGTCCGCACCGTCGATGCGCGCCAGCGAACCGACCGTCCCGGTGCCCCTCCCGGCCGGCGCCGGCGTGCCCTCGTACGTGTTGGCGGAGCCGTACCCGACCAGGTCCACGACCCCGGGCGCGCCGGCGGCGTCGCCGGTGGGGATCGTGGCGCCCGTGGTGCCCTCGGCCAGCAGCAGCACGCCGTTGGCGCCGCCCGGGTTGAGGCTCGTCTGCAGATCTGGAGAAGGCAGGGCTTCACCGTTGCTGCTGTTCGCCCCTCCCTGGACCAGGAAGTAGCCGCCGGCGGCGATGGTGCCGCTCAGCGGGACGACGCTCCAGGTGGTGCCGGTCGCCGACTTGTACTGGAGGCTCAGCCCGGTGAGCTCCACCGGCGCGTCGGTGGGGTTGTAGAGCTCCACGAACTTGTTGGTGTACGGCTGGCCGGCGCTGCCGCCGACGAGGTACGCCTCGTTGATGACCACGCCGCTGCCGTCGGGCGCGGCGAAGGCCGGCACGGCGCCGGCGACGGGAGCGAGGACGACGGCGCCCGCGACGGCAGCCGCCGCACCCGCCTTCCTGCTCGGGGACAGACGGGACAGCAGGCTCACGGCCACTCCTTCATGCGCCGGCGCACCGGCGGGCTCGAACGCGGGTGCCCCCGCACACGTTGGTCCTCCCCCACGGGGGAGGCACGAGTCATGATTCAGACGGGTCAACCCGGGGTCAAGGAAAAGCGCGCGCTACCGCCCGAATTTTCATCCACAGGTCATCCGCCGGACACCCGCCGCCCCAGCACCCGTGCCCGCCCCGGGCGGCGCGGGCCGCGATCGCCCGGCCCGGCGCGCCTACGGCCGGTCACAATCGTGAAACCCTGGGGCGATGGGCGTGCACGCCCGGCCCGAGACCGCAATCATGAGGTGTTCGGGCCGGATCGCCCGCAAGCGACTGGGCGCCGGTGACGGCGCTGACGAGGAGACGATCGCGGTGAGCACATCCGCACAGCACCAGACCACCCCGGTGGTCGAGGCCACGAAGGTCGAGGGGCCCGGGAGGGGGCGCAGCGTCGGCGAGCTGATCGCCACGGTGTCCGAGCAGCTCTCGCGCCTGATCCGGGACGAGCTGCAGCTGGCGCAGATCCAGCTGGCGGAGAAGGGCAAGCGGCTCGGCACCGGTGCCGGCTTCCTCGGCGCCGCCGGCGTCGTCGCCCTCTACGCCGTGGGCGTGCTGCTGGCGGCTGCCATCCTGGGGCTGGCCACGGTGCTGCCGGCCTGGCTCTCCGCGCTCATCGTCGGCGTGGTGCTGCTCATCGTGGCGGGGATCGCCGCGCTGCTGGGCAAGAAGAAGATCGACGCCTCCAAGCGGTTCGCGCCGAAGCCCCAGGAGGGCCTCAAGGACGACCTCGAGGCCGTGAAGAAGGGGATCCAGAGGTGAACGACCAGCGCAAGCGCTCCGCGGAGGAGATCGAGGCCGACATCGCCAGGGCGCGGCTCGAGCTGACCAGCACGGTCGACGAGCTGAGTGACCGCCTCGACCCGCGCGCGCAGCTGGACGCCGCCCGGTCCGCCGCCACGGCGAAGGCTCAGACCTTCGCCGGCGACGTCAAGAAGGGCGAGCCGAAGGCGGTCGCGATCGTCGGCGGCGCGCTCGCGTTCATCGGTCTCATGATCGTCGGGGCGGCGCGCCGAGGGCGCTGACGCCCCGGCCCCGCGACGTGATGGCGCGCCCGCAAGGGCGCGCCGTAGTCCGTCGTGGCGTCCCGCGCCGCGGCTCTCAGTGCAGCGACTCCTGGCGCCCGTCGTCGGTGAGTCCGCCGGCGGCGAGCAGCTCTTCCACCTCGCTGCGGCGGAAGCGCCGGTGGCCGCCGAGCGTGCGGATCGAGGAAATCTTCCCGGCGTTCGCCCAGCGCGTCACGGTCTTCGGGTCGACGCGGAACCGTGCCGCCACCTCGGACGGCGTGAGCAGCTGCCCGGTGGCGCCATCGGTCGTGGCCATGGCTTCCTCCCTCCTCCTCGGCCGCGCGCTACGTGCGCGCCGCAGGAGCTCAGCCAATCACGCGCCCGGCAGGCGCAGCCGGGCCCATGGTCCCGACAATCTGGACTGTTGCGGCGTAACTTCTGCCACACGCCGGAGGTCTCCCCCGCAACCAACCGGCGGCATGGCGCCCCTCGAGGACCCGGCCCGACGCGGCGCCGACGCGCGCGGCGACGGATGCGCACGCAGGAATGGCTGTAAGGCACTTCGACCATGTAGCGTGGCCCCACGACAAAGATGACCACATACGCGGGGCCGCACCAGCAGGTGCCTGCCCCGGTTCTACGTTGGAGGGGGTCGACGCCATGGGGCGCGGCCGTCAAAAGGCCAAGCAGACGAAGGTCGCTCGGAAGCTGAAGTACTTCAGCCCCGAGACCGACTACCGGGCTCTCGAGAAGGAGCTCGCGTCGCGCACTGACGACGTAGACAGCGACTACGAGCGGATCCCTCCGGCAACGGACGACTGGGACGAGGACTGGGACGTCCCGTCCGCTCGCTGACCCCTCCACCGGCCTCGGTCGGCGCCGGGGCCTGATGTCGTGAATCACGGTCGGTCTCAGTGAGGTTCTGGCCTGCCCACCTGCCGGGTGCACACCCGGCGAGGGCAGGCCAGAACCACGACGCCCTGCGTCGTTGATCGGTAGCGAACACATCCCGCGGAAACTCTTCGGCGACGCTCCGCGCGCCGACGGCCCTCTCCCGGACGCTCAGGCAGTGCGGTAGCTGCCGTGCAGGCGCACGGCACCGCCGTCCACGCCCTTCGTCCCCCGCACCACGTCGCCGCCCGGGGCGTGGGCGCCGTCGTCATCGGTCACCCGGCCCAGCACCCACGCGTCGATGCCCCGCGCCCGCACGGCCGCGACGGTGGCGTCGGCGCTGTCCGCGGCCACGACGGCCACCATGCCGACCCCGAGGTTGAGCGTGCCCTCCAGGTCGTGCCACGGCACCTGGCCGAGGCCGCGGACCAGCTCGAAGACCGGCGGGACGACCCAGCTCGCCCGCTCGACGTCGGCCACGACGCCCTGCGGCAGCACCCGCGCCAGGTTGGCCGCGAGCCCGCCGCCCGTGACGTGGCTGAGGGCGTGGAGCTCGACGCCGTCGTCCTCGATCAGGTCCAGGCACGCGGGCGTGTAGAGCCGGGTGGGCTCGAGGAGCTCCTCCCCGAGGGTGCGGCCGAGCTCGGGCACCTCGCGCTCGTAGCCCCAGCCGGCGACGTCGAGGACGCGCCGCACCAGCGAGTACCCGTTGGAGTGCAGACCGGAGGAGGCCATGGCCACCACCACGTCGGCCGGGCGCACGCGCTCCGCGCCGAGCACCGCGTCGGCCTCGACGACGCCGGTGGCGGCGCCCGCGACGTCGTACTCGTCCGGAGCGAGCAGCCCGGGGTGCTCCGCGGTCTCCCCGCCCAGCAGCGGGGTGCCGACGACGGCGCACGCCTCGGCGATGCCGCGCACGATGTCGGCGACCCGCTCGGGGACCACCTTGCCGGTGGCGATGTAGTCGGTCATGAGGAGCGGCCGGGCGCCCACGACCACGATGTCGTCGACGACCATGCCGACCAGGTCGTGGCCGATGGTGTGGTGGATGTCCAGCGCCTGCGCGACGGCCACCTTCGTGCCGACGCCGTCGGTGGAGGTGGCGAGCAGCGGGCGCCGGTAGCCGCGCAGCGCGGAGACGTCCACGAGCCCGGCGAAGCCGCCGACGCCGCCGACCACGGCCGGCCCGTGCGTGGCCCGCACGGCGTCCTTCATGAGCTCGACGGCCTTGTCCCCGGCCTCGGTGTCCACGCCCGCCTGGGCGTAGGTGATGGGCGCGGAATTGGGACGGGTCTCGCTCACGGCTGCGGGGCTCCTGCGGTGGTCGGGGTGGAGACGCGGGCGGGGGGCGCGGCCTCCGCGGGGACGCCGGGCACCTCGGGCCCGGCGGTCGGGGCGCCGAGGGCGTCCGGGACGCTGGGCGCGTCGGCGCCGGAGACGGTGGCGCCCGAGCGGATCGGGATCGGGTAGGCACCGGTGAAGCAGGCGGTGCACAGGCGCTGGCGCGGCACCGTGGTGGCCTCCACCATGCCGTCGAGGGAGATGTAGCCCAGGGTGTCGGCGCCCAGCGAGTCGCGGATCTCGTCGGTGCTCAGCCCGTTGGCGATGAGCTCGGCGCGGGTGGCGAAGTCGATGCCATAGAAGCAGGGCCACTTCACCGGCGGGGAGGAGATGCGCACGTGCACCTCCGCCGCCCCGGCCTCGCGCAGCATCCGCACCAGCGCCCGCTGGGTGTTGCCGCGGACGATGGAGTCGTCGACGACGACGAGCCGCTTGCCGGCGATGACCTCCCTGAGCGGGTTGAGCTTCAGGCGGATGCCGAGCTGGCGGATCGTGTCGGTGGGCTGGATGAAGGTGCGCCCGACGTAGGAGTTCTTCACCAGCCCCTGCGCGAAGGGGATGCCGGACTCCTGGGCGTACCCGATCGCCGCGGGGGTGCCCGACTCGGGCGTGGGGATGACCAGGTCCGCGTCCACCGGGTGCTCCCGGGCCAGCACGCGCCCCATCTCGGTGCGTGCCGCGTTGACCGGCACGCCGGCGATCTTGGTGTCCGGGCGCGCGAGGTAGACGTACTCGAAGACGCAGCCGTGCGGCGTGGCCTCCGCGAAGCGGCGGGTGCGCAGCCCGTCGGCGTCGATGACGAGCAGCTCGCCCGGCTCCACCTCGCGCACGAAGGTGGCGCCGACGATGTCCAGGGCCGCGGTCTCCGACGCGACGGCCCAGCCCCGCTCGAGGCGGCCGAGCACCAGCGGCCGCACGCCGTGGGCGTCGCGGGCGGCGTAGAGGGTGTGCTCGTCCATGAACGCCAGCGAGAAGGCGCCCTCCAGCACCGGGAGCACCTCCATGGCGACGTCCTCCAGCCGGTCCCCGGCCTCGGCGGTGCCGCCGAGGAGGGCGGTGATGACGGCGGTGTCGGTGGAGGAGCCGCGGCCGAGCTCACCGCGCAGGTCCTTGCCGAAGCGCTGCTGGACCAGGTCCATGAGGGCCCGGGTGTTGGTGAGGTTGCCGTTGTGCCCGAGGGCGACCGTGCCCGAGGCGGTCGGGCCGAGCGTCGGCTGGGCGTTCTCCCACGAGGAGGACCCGGTCGTGGAGTACCGCGTGTGCCCGATGGCGATGTGGCCCCTGAGCGGCTCGAGCGCCCGGTCGTCGAAGACCTGCGAGACCAGCCCCATGTCCTTGTAGACCAGGATCTTCTCGCCGTCGGAGGTCGCGATGCCCGCCGACTCCTGCCCGCGGTGCTGCAGGGCGTAGATCCCGAAGTACGTCAGCCGGGCGACGTCCTCACCGGGGGCCCAGACGCCGAAGACACCGCACTCGTCCTGCGGTCCCTTCTCGCCGGGTAGGAGGTCGTGGGAAAGCCGTCCGTCACCGCGTGCCACGCGCCCATGGTCGCACACCCCGCGGAGGCCGCGGCGGGCCGGTCCGGCATCGGGGACCGGCGCCTCTCAGGCGCGCGCCACCTGGCCGGGCAGCGGGTCGCCGGCGCGGGTCCTCTGGGCCGTCGTGCTCGCGTCCGCGTCCGCCGGTCAGGGCAGGGTGAACCGGACCCGGCGGGCGGGCACGTCGACCTCGGCCAGCCGGACGGTGACGGACTCACCCAGCGCCAGCCGGTCGCCCTCCACGCGGGCGCGGACGGCGGGATCCTTCAGCACGACGGTGCCGCGGCGGGGAGCGGAGTCCGACTCGTCCTCGACGTCGACCACCACGCCGCCGAAGTGCTCGCCGACGTGACCCTCGAGCGCCAGGGCCTCGATGGCGTCCATGGCCCCGCGCTCGAACGCGCCGGCGCGGCGCGAGGCGGCCGCCATGGTCGCGGGCAGGCCGGGCAGCGCGTCGATCACCCAGTCCGGGACGGCGGCGCCGGCCCGGTGCGCGACGCAGACCTCCAGCCCATACCTGTCCACGAGCCGCCGCAGGGGCGCCGTGACGTGGGCGTACTCCGCGGCGATGGCTGCGTGCGCCATCTCCGCCGGCACGCGGCCGTCCAGCCCCGGCGCTGCGTCCTCGGCGGACGCGGGCGCGGCGGCTGCGGTTCCGGAGGTGGCGGCGCCGGCGTGCCTGACGGCGGCCCGGTCGGGTCCGGAGGCGTCGTCGGGCACGCCGAAGGCCAGGTAGCCGGCGCCGCGGAGGAGGGTGGTGGCCTCCGTCAGGAACGCCGCGTGCGTGGGCACCGCCGAGTCCAGGGTGCGCAGCAGCTCGCCGTAGCTGACGTCCTCCGGCCAGCCCAGGCCGAGGGCGACGGCGGTGCGACGGAGCCGGGCGACGTCCCGGGGGTCTGCCGGCGGCAGGGTCCGCAATATCCCGACTCCGGCCTCGCGCATCATGCGGGCGGCGGCGATCCCCGTCATCAGGGAGACCTGCGCGTTCCAGCCCTCCACCGGCAGCGTGGCCCGGTGGCGCAGGACGTAGCCGTGGTCGACCCGCACGGCCTCCTGCTCGGGGATGTCGAGCGAGACTCCACCGCGCTCCACCTCCTGCTGCTGGCGAAGCCGACCCACGGTGCGGAGCAGCACGGGCAGGTCGGCCGGCACGGTGCCGGGAAGGTCGGGGCCGCCGTCGTGCGCCGCCTGCACCTGCTCGTACGTGAGCCGGGCGCGGGACCGTACCCGGGCGCGCACCACGTCCGCGTCGGTCAGCCGCCCGTCGGCGGCGAGGCGGAGCGTCCACAGGTAGGCCGGGCGTTCCTGCTCCTGAAGGAGGCTGGCCGCGCCCGCACTGAGCACCGGCGGGTGGAGGGGGAAGGACCCTGCCGGGCCGTAGACGGTCATCCCGCGCGCGTGGACCTCCCGGTCGAGCGCCCCGCCGGGCACGACGAAGCTCGCGACGGACGCGATGGCGTAGCTGACCACGTAGCCCGCGCCGTCGCGGGCGATGTGCACGGCCTGGTCCAGGTCCTCGGACCCAGGCGGGTCGATGGTGACGAACGGCACGTCCGTCGCGTCCTCGTGCGGCAGGTCCGCGATCCGGGCGCCCTCGGCCTCCGCCAGCGCCTCGGGCGAGAAGTCACGCGGGATGCCGACCTCGTCCCGCAGCTCATCGAGGGCGGCGCCCACCTCGGGCGCCGCGGCGGCAAGGCGCAGGCTCGGCACACCGGCACCCTACGGCTGTGGCCGCTCCTCCGCCCGGCGGTCGTCCGGTTCCGCGGGCGCGGCCGTGGCCGCACCGGGCCCGGGCGTGGCCGCCGCCTCCTCGGCGGCGGAGCCCTGCTCCCCGGCGGCCCCGTCCTGGTGCCCGGCGGCCTCGTGCGCCCGCGGGGCGTGCGAGGCCTGCCGGCGCTGCCACGAGCGGCGGTCCGCGCGCACGGCGAGGCCGGCGCCCGCAAGCCCGCCCACGGTGCCGAGCGTGACGAAGACCAGCCAGAACAGATCCGACCTGGCGAGGGCGCTGGAGCCCGGGAACAGGGTGACGGCGAACGAGACCAGGGCGCCGAGCACCACGCCGGTCAGGATGAAGCGGCCGAACCGCGGGGCGCGACGCACGGTCGCGGGGTCCACCAGGTCCGCCACGCGATAGCGGGGTGCGTCGTCAGCCAGCTCGACGGCAGGCCCCTCGGCGGCGGTCGTGCCGGCGTCGGCGGCCGGCGTCGGGTCCGCTGCCGGTGCGGTCGCGTCGGCGGGCGCTCCTGCCGCAGCCCCGGCACCGTCGTCGGCGGCCGTCGCCTCGTGTGCCCGGGCCTCGGGCCCCGCCTGGTCGGGCTGCGACGGCCCCGCAGGCCGTGGCTCGCTGGGGTCAGTTCTCACCGCACCAACGTACCTGGCGCTCCCCCGCGGGAGCCGTGCCGCCTCACCCACCTGACGGCGGGCGCGGAGGCACGGGTTCTCAGGCGTCGACGGCGTCGAGGTCCTTCTCGACGAGGCCGGCGACCTCCTCAAGGGCGTCGGCGTTGTCCGACGACACGGTGACCTCCGCGCCCTTCTCGGCCCCGAGCGTCATGATCATCAGGGCCGAGGCCGCGTCGACGGGCTCCTCCCCGTCCACGGCGAGGGTGACCTCGTCGTCGTACTTGCCGGCGGCCTCGGCGATGAGGGCGGCCGGCCGGGCGTGCAGGCCGATGGCGGAGCCGACGATGACGGTCTTGCTGGGCATGGGTTCTCCTGTGGGTGTGTGGTGCTGCGCTCGGTCGTGCGCACCAGCGTGACCGAGTCCTTAACGGTTCGCGCGGTCAGGCGGCGACGGGCTCGCCGGCCTCGACGCGGGCCGGGCGCCGGGCGCCTATCTCCTTGAGCGCGATGACGAGGATGGCCGAGAGCACCATGCCCGCGATGATCGCCCCGACGAAGGCGAGCACGTTCGACATCGCGAAGAACACGAAGATGCCGCCGTGCGGCGCCCTCGACATGGCGTCGAGCGCCATGGTCAGGGCCCCGGTGAGCGCGCCGCCCGCCATGAGCGAGGGGATCACGCGGAGCGGGTCCGCCGCCGCGAACGGGATCGCACCCTCGGAGATGAACGAGGCGCCGAGCAGCCACGCCGCCTGGCCGTTCTCCCGCTCCACCTCGGTGAAGAGCCGAGGCCGGATCGCCGTCGCCAGCGCCATGGCCAGCGGCGGCACCATGCCCGCCGCCATGACGGCGGCCATGATCCGCAGGGTCGCGGGGTCGTCGATGTTCAGGCCGGCGGTGGCGAACGCGTAGGCCGCCTTGTTGACCGGGCCGCCGAGGTCGAAGCACATCATCAGGCCGAGGATGACGCCCAGGATGACGGCGGAGGCGCCGCTCAGCCCGCTCAGCCAGCTGGACAGGCCGTTCGTGACGGCCGCGAGCGGCTGCCCGAAGAGGAACATCAGCCCGCCCGCCACGATGGTCGCCAGCAGGGGGATGATCACCACCGGCATCAGCCCGGCCAGCCATCGCGGCGCCCGGATGCGGGAGATGTACAGCGCCGCGACGCCGGCGACCAGGCCGCCGAGCAGGCCGCCGAGGAACCCGGCCCCGACGAACACGGCCACCGCGCCCGCGGTGAACCCGGGGGCGATGCCGGGCCGGTCGGCGATGGCGAAGGCGATGTACCCGGCGAGTGCCGGCACGAGGAAGGCGAAGGCGGCCGCGCCGAGCTGGTGCAGGACGGAGCCGACGTACTCCGCGAGGCCGCCGGCGGGCAGGTTGAGCAGCGAGTTCTCGATGACGACGGTGGCGGAGTTGTCGACGATGGCGTACCCGCCGACGAGGAACGCCAGCGCGATGATCAGGCCGCCCGCGGCCACGAACGGGATCATGTAGCTCACGCCGGTGAGCAGCGCCTGCTTGAGCCGGGTCCCGAAGCCGAGGCCCTTGGTGTCGGCCGTCGTTGCCGCCGCGGCCGTGCCGCCGACGCGGCGGGCGTCGGGGTTGTCGGCGGCGCGCAGGGCCTCGGCGACCATCACCTTCGGCTCGGCGATGGCGCGCTTGACCGCCGACTCGATCACGGGCTTGCCCGCGAAACGCTCACGCCCCTTCACCCCCACGTCGGTGGCGAAGATGACGGCGTCCGCGCGGGCGATGACGTCCGGGCTCAGCGGGGTGCCGGCGGCCGAGCCCTGCGTCTCGACCTCGACGGTCACGCCCGTCTCCTTGCCGGCGGCGACGAGCGCGTCGGCGGCCATGTAGGTGTGGGCGATGCCGGTGGGGCAGGCGGTGACGGCGACGATCGTGCGGGGCGCGCCGGCACCCGCCGCCGCCGCGGCGGTCGAGGCCACGCCCGCCGCCGCCGCGGCGTCCCCCGGGCCCGTGGCCGTGCCCGCGGCGCCCTGTGGCGTGCCGGCGGGTGCCTCGGTGGCGGCGCCCGCCCGGGCGGCGGCGTCCACGCCGGCGGGAGCGGCCGCGGCGGGTGCCTGCGCCGGCGGGTTGACGACGGCGTCGACGAGCTCGACGACGTCCTCCCGCGTCCGCGCGGCGCGCAGCGACGCGACGAAGTCCTTTCGCACCAGCGCGCGGGCCAGCTTGGTCAGGAGCTTCATGTGCTCCTGCCCCGTGCCCTCGGCGGCGGCGATGAGGAACACGATGTCGGCCGGGCCGTCCGGGGCGCCGAAGTCGACCGCCGGGGACAGGCGGGCGAAGGCCAGGGAGCCCTGCGTGACGTGCGGTGACCGGCAGTGCGGGATGGCGATGCCCCCCGGCAGACCGGTCGCGGCCTTCGCCTCGCGCTCCATCACGTCGGCGGTGAGCCCTTCGGCGGTGGCGCGCCCGGCGGCGGCCACCATGCCGGCGAGGCCGGCGATCACCTGGTCCTTGGAGCTGCCGAGGTCGACGTCGAGGGCGACCAGCTCGGTGGTGATCAGCCCCGGTGCCGCTACGGACATGGGGGTCTCCTTCCGGGAGGGAGGTGCTGTGCAGAAGTCCTGGGTGGACAGGTCGTGCGGGTGGCCGGCTCGGTGGGACGGGCGTCCCGCTCAGGCGGCCGCTCTCACCCGGACGGCGTTCGGGTCGGTCTGGTCGGGCTGGGGAAGCGTCGTCCCCGGCAGGGACGCGGCGGCCGAGCCGTAGGCGACGGCCTGGCGCAGGCAGTCGGGCGGCTGCCCGCCCGAGGTGGTGGCGAGGAGGTAGCCGGCGAGCGCGGAGTCCCCCGCCCCCACGGTGCTGCGGGGGGTGACGGGCGGCGGCGTGGCGGCCCAGGCGCCCTCTCCGGTCACCAGGAGCGCCCCGGCCGCGCCGAGCGTGGCCAGGACGGCACCGACGCCGCGGCCGACGAGCGCGCGGGCCGCCTCGACGGAGGGGCGCAGGTCCCCGGCGGCCGCCGTGGCCTCGAGCGTCTCGGCGTCGGCCCCGGTGAGCTGGGCGAGCTCCTCGGAGTTCGGCTTGAGCAGGTCGGGCGCCGCGTCGGGCATCCGCGCCGCGAGCGCGCGCAGCGGGGCGTCGGAGGTGTCCACCGCCACCCGGCAGCCGTGCGCGTGCAGCTGGCGCACCATGTGCGCGTACCAGTCCTCCGGCACGCCGGGCGGCAGGGAACCCGACAGCGCCACCCAGTCGGCGGACCGGGCGGCGTCCAGGACGAGCGACCCGAGCGCCGTCAGGTCCGCCTCGGTCATCGCGGCGCCGGGCTCGTTGATCTTGGTGGTGGTCCCGTCCGGCTCGGCGACGGTGAGGTTGGTGCGTGCCAGGCCCGGGACCGGCACGGTGCGGAACGGGACCGCGAGCTCGCCGAGGGCGGCGACGAGCGGGTCGTCCGCCCGGGCCGGCAGCAGCGCGAGCGCCTCGCCCCCGCCCATGGCGACCACGCGTGCCACGTTGACGCCCTTGCCGCCGGCCTGGACTCCCACGGAGAGGATGCGGTTGACGCCCCCGCGCACGAGCGGCCCGCCGAGCCCCGCGGTGCGGTCCAGGCTCGGGTTCGCCGTCACCGTGACGATCATGCGACCACGACCTCGACCCCGCGCTCCTCGATCTGGGCGCGGTCCTGGGCGTCGACGGCGGCGTCCGTGATCAGCACGTCCACCTGCTCCAGCCCGGCGAAGCTGACGAGGTGCTCCTGCCCGACCTTGCTGGAGTCGGCCAGGACGACGACGCGCCGGGCGGCGGCGACCATGGCGCGCTTGACCGCCGCCTCGGCCGGGTGCGGGGTGGAGAGCCCGTGGCGTGGGGTGATGCCGTTGGTGCCGAGGAAGGCCACGTCCACGCGGGTGCGCCGGAGCCGCTCCTCCGCGTCGGCGCCCACGGTGGCCTGCGTCAGTCCCCGCACGCGGCCGCCGAGGAGGAAGACCGGGGACCTGGACCGGATCGCCACGGCGGAGGCGGTGGGCACGGAGTTGGTGACCACGCTGAGGTCGGCGTCCGAGGGCAGCAGGGCACCGAGACGCCCGGTGGTAGTGCCGGCGTCGAGGATGATGCTGCCGCCGCCGGCGGGCACGTGGGCGAGCGCCGCCCTGGCGATGCGCTCCTTCTCCGCGACGCGGGTGCCCTCCCGCTCCCCCAGCGCCGCCTCCACGAGCCGCACCGCCTGGGCGGGGACGGCGCCGCCGTGGACGCGGTGCAGCACGCCGCGCCGGTCGAGCGCCTCCAGGTCGCGGCGGATCGTCTCGGCGGTCACGGCGAGCTCGTCGGCCAGCACGGAGACGGACACCCGGCCCTCGTGGAGCGCCCGCGCGGCGATGACCTGCTGACGTTCTGCTGCGTACACGGCGCCCTCGCCCTCGAACCTCGTCGTCCCTTGCCTTGCATCCCACCGACCCGGATGTTGTCTCGTGTGAGATTACATGTGGCTCTGTGGCTTAGCAACAGGCGCTGCCGTACGCTGGGCGGCAAGCGGGACGGCGCGGTGCCGCCCGACCTCAGCGCGGAGGCGAAAGATGACCACCACCCACCCCACGGCCGCGTCCACGATCGAGGGCACCGGCGTCGTCCCGGGACTGGCGTACGCCCCGGCCGCCTGGACGCGACCGCGCCCGGCAGTGGCCATGGACGCGCCGCCGCTGGAGGAGGACCAGCGAGAGGGCGAGGCGTCCCGGTTCGACGCCGCCACCCGGGTCGTGGCCGAGCGGCTCACCGAGCGGGCGGAGAGGGCTACCGGGCCGGCCAAGGAGGTCCTGGAGGCCACTGCGGCGCTGGCCCGTGACCGGGGGTGGCTGCGGGCGGCCACCAGGATGATCAAGGGCGGCACACCGGCTCCGCAGGCGGCGGCCGCGGCGACGGGCCAGTTCGTCGAGACCTTCGAGAAGCTCGGCGGGCTGATGGCGGAGCGGGCCACGGACCTGCGCGACATCCGCGACAGGGTGGTCGCAGAGCTCGATGGACTCCCTGAGCCCGGCATCCCCACGCCGGAGAGCCCGGTGGTGCTGCTGGCCGAGGACCTCGCCCCGGCGGACACCGCCGAGCTCGACCCGAAGTTCGTCGTCGCCCTGGTCACCTCGCTGGGCGGCCCGACCAGCCACACCGCGATCATCTCCCGCCAGCTCGGCATCCCGTGCGTCGTGGCGGCCACCGGTCTCGACGCGGTGGAGGAGGGCGAGATGGTGCTGGTCGACGGCGCCGCCGGGTCCCTGCGCCGGGGCGTGCCGGAGGAGGAGGCGCGCGCCGCCGTCGAGGCCGACCGGGCACGGCGGGAGGTCACCCGGGCCTGGCAGGGCCCGGGCGCGACGAAGGACGGCCGCCCGGTGAAGCTGATGGCCAACGTCCAGGACGGCGCCGCCGCGCGCGCCGCCTCGGCGGGTCCGGTGGAGGGCGTGGGCCTGTTCCGCACCGAGCTGTGCTTCCTCACCGCGGACCACGAGCCGAGCGTTGCGACGCAGGCGCGGATCTACCGGGGGGTGCTCGAGGCGTTCCCGGGCAAGCGGGTGGTGGTCCGCACCCTCGACGCCGGCTCCGACAAGCCGCTGCGCTTCGCGAACCTCGAGCACGAGGAGAACCCGGCCCTGGGCGTGCGGGGCATCCGCGTCGCCGCCCGGGACGAGGGGCTGCTGACGCACCAGCTCGACGCCGTCGTGCAGGCGGCGGAGGGGCGCGACGGGGAGGCGCCGTGGGTGATGGCACCGATGGTGGCCACCGTGCCGGAGGCCGCGCACTTCGCGGCCCTCTGCCGGGAGCGCCGGCTGGTGCCCGGCATCATGGTGGAGGTGCCCTCGGTGGCCCTGCTGGCGCGGCACTTCCTCGAGCACGTGGACTTCCTGTCCATCGGCACCAACGACCTGTCGCAGTACGCCATGGCGGCGGACCGGCTCTCGCCGCACCTGGCCGACCTGACCGACCCCTGGCAGCCGGCGGTGCTGAGCCTCGTCGCGATGACCGCCGCCGCGGGGAAGGAGGCGGGCAAGCCGGTCGGCGTGTGCGGCGAGGCGGCCGCGAGCCCGGACCTGGCGTGCGTGCTCGTGGGCCTGGGCATCACCTCGCTGTCCATGGCGGCGACCGCGGTCCCGGCCGTGGGCGCCCGCCTGGCGGAGGTGTCGTTCGAGGCGTGCGAGGAGGCCGGGCGGCTGGCGCTGCAGGCTCCGGACTCCCGGCAGGCGCGCCAGGCCGCGGCGGGCGCGCTCGGCTGAGCGGCCCCGGGCGCCTCAGGGCCGGACGCGCACCAGCGGCAGCACCGCTGACAGGTCCGCCCGGACGCCCGAGGCCGAGACGCGGCCGGCCGCGACGGCGTCGTCCCACCCCAGCCGCCCGGTCGCGAGCGCCAGCCAGGTCTCCTGGTCCGTCTCGACGACGTTGGGCGGGGTGCCGCGGGTGTGCCGCGGCCCGGCGATCGCCTGCACGGCGCCCGCCGGCGGGACGCGGACCTCGACGCTGTTGCCGGGCGAGCTCACGGAGAGCTCCTCCAGGGTGAACCGGACGGCGGTGCGCACGACGGCGGAGGGCGGCTCGGCCGTGGCGGGCGGCTCGGCGGCCGCGGTGGCGGGGACGGCCTGCGCGTCCCTGGCCGTGGCCCACCGCTTGAGAGCGGCCAGGCCGTCCGAGGGGTCGATGCGTCGGCGAGGGGGCACGTCCCCACGGTAGGTCACCGCCGCCGGTGCCCTGGTCGGCCCGCACGCACCGCGGCCCCGGTCAGCGCTGGGCTGGCCGGGGCCGGATGGAGGGCGTGCGTCAGGCGGCGCTGCGCGCGGCGTGCCGGTCCGCCCACTTCTGCTTGACGTCGTCCGGGACGTTGCCCTCGCCCGGGTGCTCGCCACCCCTGCCCGGCGGGACGGCCACCGCGGCCGCGGCGACCTCGACGCGGTAGGCGATCTCCGTGCCGCCCTCCGTCGCGATGACCAGGTCGTAGGAACCGGCCGCGAGCTCCTTCGGGAGCTCGAAGGTCACCGTCGCGGTGCCGGTCTCGTCGACGTTGGGCGTGATCGTGGCGTCCACGGCGGCGGAGCCCAGGACCTTGCCGTCGAGCGACACGGTCACCTCGGCGGGCTTGGGCTCGGTGGCCGTGAAGGCCAGCGAGGACAGCTCCAGGGTGACCTCCTCGCCGGCGGTGAGCGACGCCGGGCCGGTCACGCCGACGGACCGCTGGGAGTGGTCGGGGGCGAGGCCGGGGTTGGCGGCGAGGTGGTCGATGAGGCCCTGGGCGTCGACGATGCCGGTCTCGGTGAGGTGGGTGCCCTCGGTGAAGACCTCGAAGCCGTCCTGCCCGCCGAGCAGGAAGGTGTTGGACGCGACGGTGTAGGTCGCGGCCGGGTCGATCGGCTCGCCGTCGACGTAGACGGCGGTGACGTGCTCGCCCTGGGGAGCGGCCGGGTCGTAGACGTACTCGATCTCGTCCGACAGGCCCAGGCGCAGCACCGGGCGGGAGGAGCCCGGCTGGAACTGCTGCTCCAGCATCGTGACCACCTGGGCGCCGGTGAGGTCGACGGTGCCCACGGTGTTGCCGAACGGCTGGACGTCGAAGGCCTCCTGGTAGGTGACGGCGCCGTCGTCGTTCGCGTCGAGGTCGGCGCGGATGCCGCCGGGGTTGATGATGCCGAGGTCGGCCTCGAGGCCGATGGAGGCGGCCGTGGCCTGGGCGACCTCGCCCAGCAGGTTGCCCAGCGGGGACTCGGCGCCGCGGTTGGCGCCGGTGTCGGTGCCGTTGTTGGTGGCGCGGTCGAACGCGCCCGTCACCGTGCCGACGGGCTGCTGGCCGAGCACGGCGGCCTCCGCGAGCGCGGCGTCGACGATGGCCTGGACCTCGGGGTCGGCGGGCTGCGAGCCGATGGCGATGTTCTCGCCCGCGGCGGTGACGACCTCGTCGGTGGCGGGGTCGTAGGTGAGGGTCATGCGGGAGAGGTTCGCGCCCGAGGCGCCGCCCTGGATGACCGGGATGTCGCGGGTGTCGTCGTCGACGACGGCGTGGGTGTGGCCGGTGAAGAGGGCGTCGACGTCGTCGCTCAGGCCGGTGATGATCCCGTCGGTGGCGCCCTCGTGGACGAGGGCCACGACGACGTCGGCCTCGCCGTTGGAGGCGTCGCCGTCGGAGAGCGCCGCGGCGCCCGCGTTGACGGCGGTCGCCTCGTCGGTGAAGGAGATGCCGGCGATGCCGTCGGCGCTGACGAGCTCGGTGGTGTCGTCGGTGACGGCGCCGACGAAGCCGACGGTCACGCCGGACGGCGACGTCCACACGTGGGTGGTCCCGAGCTCCGGCGTCTCGCCCTCGACGTTCGCGCCCAGGTAGGTCCAGTCCGCCCGGTCGGCGACGCGGCCGGCGAGGTCGGCGTAGCCCCTGTCGAACTCGTGGTTGCCGACGGCGGAGGCCTCCAGGCCCATGGCGCCCAGCACGTCGATGGTGGGGTCGTCCTGCTGGATGGCCGACTCGAAGGCGGAGCCGCCGATGTTGTCGCCGGCGGAGACCAGGACCGTGTCCGGGTTGGCGGTGCGGATCTGCTCCACCTGCCCGGCGAGGGCGGGCGCCTGCCGCAGCGCGCCGTGGAAGTCGGTGATGCCGAGGACGTCGAGGGTGACGGTGCCGTCGGGGTTGACGGTGGCGCCGGCGGGCAGCGTGCCGAGGCCGACGGCGGCCAGGGTCACCACGCAGGAGGCGGCGACCGGGCGCAGGGTCCGGCGGGGCGAGCGGGAGGGTTCGCGGGACATGGGTTCCTCTACCGGTGTTCGGGCTGGGACGCCTCGCAGCATAGGCGCGAGGCCCGTCCCGAAACGCCGGTCCGGCGCACCTTTCATGGGTTGTTCACCCCATGTTGACCCACCTGACACGCCCTCCCCCACCGGGCGCCCGCCGCGCCCGGCACGCCCGGGTTTCGCTCTGCCGGCACCCCTGCTAGACCAGTGCGGTGACCCGCGCGCCGGACGCACCCGGCCCCGCCGCCGACCGCGCCCGGTGGCGCGCCTTCGCCGTGTGCCTGGGCGCCGGTTTCATGACGCTGCTCGACGTCTCGATCGTCAACGTCGCGCTGCCGTCGATCGAGGCCTCGCTCGAGGCCGGGCCCAGCGAGCTGCAGTGGATCGTCGCCGGCTACACCCTCGCGTTCGGGCTCTCCCTCGTCCCGGCCGGGCGTCTCGGGGACGTGCTTGGCCGGCGCGGGGTCTTCGTCGCCGGGCTGACCGCGTTCGTCGTCGCCTCCGCGGCGTGCGGCCTGGCGACCAGCGCGGAGATGCTGGCGGTGACGCGGCTGCTGCAGGGCGTCAGCGCCGGGGTGCTCAACCCCCAGGTCGTCGGTCTCATCCAGCAGCTGTTCACCGGCCGGGAACGGGCGCGGGCCTTCGGGCTCTTCGGCGCCACCATCGGGATCTCGACGGCCGCGGGCCCACTGCTCGGCGGGGCGCTGCTCGCCGCCTTCGGCGAGGCGGAGGGATGGCGCGCGGTCTTCCTCGTCAACGTGCCCATCGGCGCCGTGCTCGTGCCGCTCGCGCTGCGGAACCTCCCGGCCCCCCACCGCTCGCCCCGAAAGCTCGGCCTCGACGTCGGCGGCCTGGTGCTCATGGGCGCGTCCGTCCTGTGCGTGATGCTGCCGTTCATCGCCGCCGCCGAGGGCGCGGCCGGCGCGCCGTGGTGGCTGCTCGGGGCCGGTGCCGCGCTGCTCGTGGCGTTCGCCTGGTGGGAGCGCCGCACCGAGCGCGCCGGGCGCTCGCCGGTGCTGCCGGCGGCGCTGCTCGCCACGCGCTCGTTCACGTTCGGCGCGGCGGTGGGCACCGCCTACTTCGCCGGGTTCCCCACGATCTTCCTGGTGGGGACGCTGTACCTGCAGCTCGGGCTCGGGCTGACGCCGCTCCAGGCGGGGCTCGTGCAGACGCCGTTCGCGCTGCTCGGGGCGCTCTCGGCGGCCAAGAGCGGGCGACTGGTGGGCCGCTTCGGGCGCTGGACCGTCGTCGTCGGCATCGTGGTGATGATGGTGGGCGTCGCCGGCGTGGACGTGACGGTCGGCCGCGTCGACGGCGTGGCCGCGGCGTGGGCGATGGCGGCCTGGATGGCGGTCGCCGGCCTGGGCAACGGGGCGGTGATCTCCCCCAACCAGGCGCTGACGCTCGACGAGGTGCCGGTCGCGCAGGGCGGCACCGCCGGCGGCGTGCTGCAGACGGCCCAGCGCATCGGGACGTCGGTGGGGGTCGCCGTGGTGACCTCGGTGTTCTTCGCCACGCTGGCGCGCGACCGCGGCGCCCTCGCGGGCGGCTTCGGTCCGGCGCTGCAGGTGGGCCTGCGGGTCACCCTCGGCCTGATCGCCGTCGCCCTGGTGGCGGCGGTGGTGGACGCGCTGCGCCGCCGTCACGCCCCTGAGGCGTTCAGCCCCCGAGGTGCTCCTCCACCCGCCTGACCTTCTCGGTCAGCTGCCCGGTGAGACCGGGGCGGATGTCCGCCTTGACGACGAGCGAGACACGCGGGCTGGTGGCCGCCACGGCCTGGGTGGCGCGCTTGATCACGTCCATGCACTCGTCCCACTCCCCCTCGACGGTGGTGAACATCGAGGTGGTCTCGTGCGGCAGGCCGGACGCGCGGACGATGCGCACCGCCTCGGCGACGGCCGCGCTCACCGACCCGTCCGGGGTGTCGGCGACGGTCGGGGCGACGGAGAAGGCGAACAACATGCCCCCAAGGATAGGTGGGCGCCGGCCGCCCGGCCGGCGCCGCCTGCGTCAGATGATGCCCTGCTCGATGGTTGCGTCGGCGACCTTCTTGAACGCGGCGATGTTCGCGCCCAGCACGTAGTTGCCGGGGGCGCCGTACTCCTCCGCCGTCCAGGCGCACTCCTCGTGGATGTTCTCCATGATGACCTCCAGCTTGGAGGCCACCCGGTTGAAGGTCCACGGGTCACGCGCCGCGTTCTGCGCCATCTCCAGGGCAGAGGTCGCGACCCCGCCGGCGTTGGCCGCCTTGCCGGGGCCGAACAGCACGCCCGCGGACTGGAACGCCTCGACGGCGGCCGGCGTGGAGGGCATGTTGGCGCCCTCCGCGACGGCGACCACGCCGTTGGCGACCAGCGTCGCCGCCGCGCGGTCGTCGAGCTCGTTCTGCGTCGCGCACGGCAGCGCCACGGTCGCGGGCACGTCCCACACGCTGCCGCCCTGGACGAGCCGGGCGCCGGGGCGCCGCTCGACGTAGTCGGCGACGCGGCCGCGCTCAACCTCCTTGACCTGCGTGAGCAGCTCCAGGTCCACGCCGGCCTCGTCGACGACGTACCCGGAGGAGTCGGAGAAGGTGACGACCTTCGCCCCGAGCTCCTGGGCCTTGGCGACGGCGTAGATGGCCACGTTGCCGGATCCCGAGACCACGACCCGCTGGCCCTCCATGGCCTGCCCGCGGGTGGCGAGCATGCGGTCGGCGAAGATGACGGCGCCGTACCCGGTCGCCTCGGTGCGGCCGAGGGACCCGCCCCAGGACACGCCCTTGCCGGTGAGGACCTGGGCCTCGAAGCGGTTCGTGAGGCGCTTGTACTGGCCGAAGAGGTAGCCGATCTCACGGCCGCCGACGCCGATGTCACCGGCGGGCACGTCGGTGTACTCCCCGATGTGCCGCTGGAGCTCGGTCATGAAGGACTGGCAGAACCGCATGACCTCGGCGTCGCTGCGGCCGTGCGGGTCGAAGTCGGAACCGCCCTTGCCGCCGCCGATCGCCAGGCCCGTCAGGGCGTTCTTGAAGATCTGCTCGAACCCGAGGAACTTGATGATCCCGAGGTTCACGCTGGGGTGGAACCGCAGCCCGCCCTTGTACGGGCCGAGCGCGGAGCTGAACTGGACGCGGAAGCCGCGGTTGACGCGGACGGCGCCGGCGTCGTCGACCCACGGCACCCGGAACATCACCTGGCGGTCGGGCTCGCAGATGCGCTCGAGCACGCCGAGCTCGCGGTACTCGGGGTGCTTGCGGACCACGGGGTCGAGCGTCTCCAGGACCTCACGCACCGCTTGGTGGAACTCCGGCTCGCCGGGGTTGCGGCGCAGGACCTGGTCGTAGACGTCCTCGATCTCCTGGAGCACGGGCGTTTCCTCTTCGTCGTGATGGGCGTTCGCGCGCCGCTCTCGCGAGATGTCATCCCTTCCGCGAGGCGTCGCGCACCGGACCGGGCCGCCGGTCAGCGGCGCTGCCGGCGGGCGCCCCGCGGCAGCGACCCGGGGAGCGTAGAACATGTCGGGGAGGAGATGACATCTCGGGGGACGAGGCGCATCTCACGGGCGGGGCGGGTGGGGTCAGCCGAAGTACCGGGGCAGGGTGGCCTCGGAGGCCTCGCGCAGCTCGGCCAGCGGGACGGTGAAGGCGCCCTCGACCGTCAGCGCGGGATCGCCGCCGGTGGTGCCGATGCGGGCGAGGGGCACGCCGTGCTCGGCGGCCAGCGCCTTCAGCCGCTCCTCGTGGCCGGGCAGCACCGCGACGACGGCGCGGGCGCCGCTCTCCGCGAACAGCAGCGTGGCCAGGTCGATCCCGTCCCGGGCCGCGACCTCGCCGAGGTCGAGCCGGGCCCCGACGCCGAAGCGCAGCGCGGCGTCCACGAGCGTCTGCGCGAGCCCGCCCGCGGCGACGTCGTGCGCCGCGTGCGCCGTGCCGTCGGCGGCGGCCGCGATGAGCACCTCGGCGAGCGCCTTCTCGGCGGCCAGGTCCACCTTGGGCGGCAGGCCGCCGAGGTGGTGGTGGACGACGTCGGCCCACACGGAGCCGTCCAGCTCCTCGGCGGTGGCGCCGAGCAGGTAGACGGCGGCGCCGGCCTCGGTCCAGCCCGACGCCGTGGCCCTGTGGACGTCGTCGAGCACGCCGAGCACGCCCACGACCGGGGTCGGGTTGATCGCGGAGTCGATGCGGCCGGGCTCGCCGGTGCCGTTGTACAGGGAGACGTTGCCGCCGGTGACCGGCACGCCGAGCTCCTGGCAGGCGTCGGCGAGGCCGGTCACGGCCTGCACGAACTGCCACATCGCCGCCGGGTCCTCGGGCGAGCCGAAGTTCAGGCAGTCGGTCACCGCCAGCGGGCGGGCGCCGACGGTGGCGACGTTGCGGTACGCCTCGGCCAGCGCCTGCCGGGCGCCGGTGTAGGGGTCGAGCTTGGTGAACCGGCCGTTGGCGTCGGTGGACAGCGCCACACCCAGCCCGGTGGCCTCGTCGACGCGCACGACGCCGGCGTCGTCGGGCTGCGCCAGCGCCGTGTTGCCCTGCACGTAGCGGTCGTACTGGTCGGTCACCCACGACTTCGACGCCAGGTTGGGCGAGGCGACCAGCGCCAGCAGCTGGGCGCGGAGCTCCTCCGGCGTCGCCGGCCGGGGCAGGCGGGCGGCGCCGTCGGCGTTGAGCTCGTCCTGCCAGGCGGGCCGGGCGTAGGGCCGGTCGTACACGGGGCCCTCGTGGGCCACCGTGCGCGGGTCGACGTCGACGATGCGGTGCCCGTGGTGGTCGATGGTCAGCCGGCCGGTGCCCGTGACCTCACCGATGACGGCGGTCTCGACGTCCCACCTGGCGGTGATGGCGAGGAGCTCCTCGAGCTTCTCCGGCCGGACGACGGCCATCATCCGCTCCTGCGACTCGCTCATGAGGATCTCGCCGGCGGTGAGGGTGGGGTCGCGCAGCAGCACCTTCTCCAGGTCCACGTGCATGCCGCCGTCGCCGTTGGAGGCCAGCTCCGAGGTGGCGCAGGAGATGCCCGCGGCGCCGAGGTCCTGGATGCCCTCCACCACGCCGGCGGCGAAGAGCTCCAGGCAGCACTCGATGAGGACCTTCTCCATGAAGGGGTCGCCCACCTGCACGCTCGGGCGCTTGGTGGGCACGCCGCCGGTGAACGTCTCCGACGCGAGGATGGACGCGCCGCCGATGCCGTCGCCGCCCGTGCGGGCGCCGAAGAGCACCACCTTGTTGCCGGCGCCGGAGGCGTTGGCCAGGTGGATGTCCTCGTGACGCAGCACGCCCAGGCACAACGCGTTGACGAGCGGATTGCCCTGGTAGGAGGGGTCGAACTCGGTCTCGCCGCCGATGTTGGGCAGGCCGAGGCAGTTACCGTACCCGCCGACGCCGGCCACGACGCCGTGCACCACGCGGGCGGTGTCCGGGTGGTCGACGGCGCCGAAACGCAGCTGGTCCATGACAGCCACCGGGCGGGCGCCCATGGAGATGATGTCGCGCACGATGCCGCCGACGCCGGTGGCCGCGCCCTGGTAGGGCTCCACGTAGCTGGGGTGGTTGTGGGACTCGACCTTGAAGGTCACCGCCCAGCCCTGGCCGATGTCCACCACGCCGGCGTTCTCGCCGATGCCGACGAGCAGGTGCTCGCGCATGGCGTCGGTGGTCTTGCGGCCGAACTGGCCCAGGTGCTTCTTGCTCGACTTGTAGGAGCAGTGCTCCGACCACATCACCGAGTACATGGCGAGCTCGGCGGCGGTGGGCCGGCGGCCGAGGATGTCGACGATGCGGGCGTACTCGTCGTCCTTGAGCCCCAGCTCCCGGTACGGCAGCTCGACCTCGGGCGTGGACGCGGCGCGGGAGACGGTGTCCGGCTGCTGCTCGGCCACGCTGGTCATGGTTCCTCCGTCAAGACGGGCGGGTGGATGACGCCAGGCTACCCGGGCACCCGAAAGGGGCCCGAGTCCGTCCATCCCCGGCGTGAGGTGGGTCATGATGAGCCCGTGCTCGCGGAGATCACCACTCCGGTGGATCTGTGCCTGCCGTCGGGGTCGCTCAACCCCCGCGCGGTCGGGTGGACACGGGCGCCGCTGCACCGGGCGAACCTGCGCACCGGGAGCCCGCTGGGCCGGGCGGCGACGTGGTCGCGGACCAAGCGGTGGGAGCACTGGTGCGTCATCACGCCCGACCACGTCGTCTCGGTCACCGCCTCGGCGCTGAACTACGCCGGCTTCCACCAGGTGTGGCTGCTGGACCGGCGCACCGGCGAGGAGGTGGAGTGCTCGGCCGCCGACCCGCTGGCGCGGGAGGCGCGCATGCCGAGCGTGTGCGGCGCAGGACCCGTGCGGGCCCGTGCCGGGCGGCTGGCGATCGCCGTGGACCCGCTCACCCAGATCGTCCGCCCCGACGACGACCCCCGGTCCTGGGCGGTGCCGGGCGCGCACCCGGCGCTGCCGTCCCGTCCCGGGGCGCGGCTGCGGGCGCTCACCCCCCGGCTGCGGCTGGACCTCCTGGTCGACGTGCCCGCCGGGCACGAGTGCCTGGGCGTGGTGGTGCCGTGGACCGACCGGCTGTTCCAGTACACCGTCAAGGACGTGGCCCTGCCGGTGCGGGGCCGGCTGTGGCTGGACGGCGAGGAGGTCGCCGTGGGCGGCCCGGGCACCTGGGCGGTCATGGACTTCGGCCGCGGGCGGTGGCCGTACTCGGTCGTGTGGAACCGCGGCACCGGCTCGGGCGTCGTGGACGGCGTCGTCACCGGCCTGCAGCTGGGCGGCAAGTGGACCGACGGGACGGGCGCGACGGAGAACGCCCTCCTCGTCGACGGGCGGGTGCACTACCTCGGCGAGGACCTGTCCTGGGCGTACGACGAGACCGACTACACGAGCCCCTGGTTCGTCACCGGCCCGCGGGTGCAGGTGCGCCTGACGCCCTTCCACGAGCGGTCCGCCCGCTCGAGCCTCGGCGTCGTCGCGACCGAGGCCCACCAGTGCTTCGGGACCTGGGCCGGCTGGGTGGTCGACGACGACGGCACCGAGCGTCCCGTCGACGGCCTGGTGGGCTGGGCCGAGGAGGTCGCCAACCGCTGGTGAGCGGGCCGGGACGCGACGGTACGCGCGAACCGACGGTCAAACCCTCGCGCCCGGGGCGCCGAGGGAGTTTGATCATGGGCATGAGGACCGTCGACGTCGACGTCTCGCCCCTGCAGGCGCTGGCCGCCGAGCTGGACGAGGTGGCGGCCCGGCGCCTGGAGGCCGGCGCCCAGCGCGCCCGCACCCTGCTCGCGGGACGCACGGTCTGGAACGTCAGCGCCCCGGACGGCGGCGTCGCCGAGCTGCTGCGGACCCTGCTGCCCTATGCCCGCGACGCCGGGGTGGACGCCCGCTGGGTAGTGCTCGACGCCGACCTGGCGTTCGTGCGCATCGCCACCCGCCTGCACCACGTGCTGCACGCCGACCCGGGCGACGGCGGCGAGCTGGGCGCCGCGGAGCAGGCGCACTACGACCGGACGCTGGCGGCCAACTTCGAGGAGGTCCGCGAGGAGCTCGCGCCCGGCGACGTCGTGATCCTCCACGACCCGGCCACCGCCGGCCTGGCGACCGGCCTGAAGACCCGCGGCGTGCACGTGGTCTGGCGCTGCCACGTGGGCGCCGACATCCCCGACGGCGTCACCGACCGGGGCTGGGCGTTCCTGGAGCCCGCCCTGGAGAAGGTCGACCGGGTGGTGCTCTCCCGCGCCGGCTACCGGCCGGGCTTCCTGGACGAGGCCCTGGTCCGCGTCATCCCGCCCTCGGTCGACCCGCTCTCGCCGAAGAACCGCCGCCTGGACCGGCACGAGGTGATCGACCTCCTGCGCGGCGCGGGCCTGCTCGGCCAGCCCGGCGACGAGGCGGCCGCCGGCACTCCCGGTGCCGGCGCGGCGCGGGCGGGCGGCCCCGTGCCGCCGCACGCCCGCGTGGTCCTCCAGGTCTCCCGGTGGGACCGGCTCAAGGACATGACCGGGGTGCTCATCGCCTTCGACGAGGGCTTCGACGCCCTCCCGGAGGACGTGCACCTGGTGCTCGCCGGACCCGACGCGGTCCCCACGGCCGACGGGGTCCTCGACGGGTGCCTGCAGATCTGGTCGGGGCTCGACGCCGACGTCCGCCGGCGGGTGCACGTGGCGTGCGTGCCCACGCGCGACCCCGCGCACAACGCCCTGGTCGTCAACGCCCTGCAGCGCCACGCCAGCGTCGTCGTGCAGAAGAGCCTCGCGGAGGGCTTCGGGCTGACGGTCACCGAGGCGCTGTGGAAGGCCCGCCCGGTGGTCGCGTCGGCGGTGGGCGGGATCCGCGACCAGATCGAGGACGGCACCAACGGACTGCTGCTCCCGGACGCCACGGACCTCGAGGGGCTGGTGCAGCGGGTGTGCCGCCTGCTCGCCGAGCCCGCGTTCGCCCGGCAGCTGGGCACCGCCGCCCACGACCGCGTGCGGCGGGAGTTCCTCAGCGACAGGCACCTGCTGCAGTACGTCGACCTGCTCGAGGAGCTGCTCCAGCGACCCTGACGACCCGCGCACCACCGAGGGGATGAGAGACATGGCTGCACCCGCACCGGCAGAGGTCGAGACGTGGCGGTCCATCAACACGGTCCGGACCCTCGCGATGGACGCCGTGCAGGCGGCCCGGTCCGGGCACCCCGGCACCGCGATGGCCCTGGCGCCCCTGGTGTACACGCTGTGGCAGAAGTACCTGCGGTTCGACCCGGAGCTGCCCATCTGGGCGAACCGTGACCGGTTCGTGCTCTCCGTCGGGCACGCCTCGATGCTGCTGTACGGGATGCTGCACCTCGCCCGGGTCAAGGCGGTCAACGCCGACTACGAGACCGTGGGGCAGCCGTCCGTCTCCCTCGAGGACATCCGGCGCTTCCGGCAGCTGGACTCCAGGTGCCCCGGGCACCCGGAGTACCGGTGGACCTCCGGCGTCGAGTGCACCACCGGGCCGCTCGGCACCGGCATCGCCACCTCGGTCGGCATGGCGCTGGCGGGCCGGTGGCAGGCCGCCACCTACAACCGGCCCGGGTTCGACCTGTTCGACTTCGACGTCTACGCCGTCTGCGGCGACGGCGACCTCATGGAGGGCGTCGGGGCCGAGGCCGCCTCCCTGGCCGGGCACCTGCGGCTGTCCAACCTGTGCTGGGTCTACGACAACAACGGCATCACCATCGAGGGCAGCACCACCCTGACGTTCACCGAGGACGTCGCCACCCGCTTCCGCGGGCTGGGCTGGACCGTCGAGCACGTCGAGGACGCCAACGACGTCGCCGCCCTGGAGCGGGCCCTCGACGCGTTCCGGGCCAACCAGGGCGGCCCCACCCTCATCGTGGTCGACAGCGTCATCGGCTACGGCGCGCCCCGCAAGCAGGGCACCGCCGCCGCGCACGGCGAGCCCCTCGGCGAGGAGGAGGTCCGCGCCGCCAAGCGCGCCTACGGCTGGCCCGAGGACGCCCAGTTCCTCGTCCCGGAGGAGGTCTACGCGGACTTCGACGGCGGCGTGCGGGCGCGGGGGGCGCGGCTGCGGGGCGGGTGGGAGGAGCTCTTCGGCCGCTACGCCGAGCGATACCCGGACCTGGCGGACCAGCTGAACCGGATGCAGAAGCGGAGCCTGCCGGACGGCTGGGACGCGGGGCTGGAGGACTTCCCCGCCGACCCCAAGGGGCTCAGCGGTCGGGACGCCAGCGGCAAGGTCCTCAACGCCGTCGCGCAGCGCGTCCCCTGGCTGCTGGGGGGCTCGGCCGACCTCGCGCCGTCGAACAAGAGCCGCCTGACCTTCGACGGCGCCGGGGACTTCGCGCCCGGCGAGCACGACGGGCGCAACCTCCACCTGGGCGTGCGGGAGCACGCGGCCGCCGCCGTCGCGAACGGCCTGGCCCTGTCCAAGATCCGCGCCTACCAGGCCGGCTTCCTCATCTTCTCCGACTTCCAGCGCGGGGCCGTGCGCCTCTCCGCCCTCATGGAGCTCCCGGTCATCCACCTGTACACGCACGACTCCATCGGGGTGGGCGAGGACGGGCCCACCCACCAGCCGGTCGAGCACCTCGCCTCGCTGCGCGCCATGCCGGGGATGGTGGAGATCCGCCCCGCCGACGCCAACGAGGTGGTGGAGGCGTGGCGCACGATCATGCCGTGGCGCCACCAGCCCGTGGCGCTGGTGCTCTCCCGCCAGCCGCTGCCCACCCTGGACCGGAGCCGGTACGCGTCCGCGGCGGGCCTGGCCCGGGGCGCGTACGTCCTGGCCGGGGACCCCGGCCGCGAGCCCGACGTCATCCTCATCGCCACCGGCAGCGAGGTGAGCCTCGCCGTCTCCGCGCACGAGCAGCTCAGGGCCGAGGGCGTCGCCTCCCGCGTGGTGTCCATGCCCTCGATGGCCCTGTTCGACCGGCAGCCGCAGGACTACCGCGACGAGGTGCTCCCGCCCGCGGTGACGGCGCGGGTGGCGATCGAGCAGGCGTCCTCCTTCGGGTGGGACCGCTGGGTGGGGCCGGGCGGCCGGGTCGTCGCCATGACGACGTTCGGCTCCTCGGCGCCCCTGAAGGACCTGCAGACTAAGTTCGGCTTCACCCCCGAGGCGGTCGTCTCCGTCGCCCGGGAGCTGGTCGGGCGGTAGGGCGCCGGCCGGGCGGCCGCTCAGGCGGGCGTCACGTCGACCTTCTCGGCGAAGAGCTCGATCTGCTCCCGCCGGCCGGTGCCCAGCCCGCGGCGGGTGACGTTCAGCGCCCCGGCGGCGGCCCCCAGCCGGACGGCGTCGACCATGGACTCCCCCCGGCCCAGGCCCACGGCGATGCCGGCGGTCATCGAGTCGCCGGCGCCGCGGTGCTCGTGCGTGCTGACCTGGGGCGCGGTGACCAGGTGGGCGCCGTCGCCCGTGACCACGAGCGTCGGGTCCGCCGCGCGGGAGATGGCGACGGCGTCCAGCCCGTGCTCGAGAAGCCGCTCGGCGCCGACCCGCAGCTCCTCCACGCTCGCGCCGTCGGCGAAGCCGCCGTCGATCATCTCCTCGTGGCTGATCTTCAGCACCGCGCCGCCCGCCTCCACGAAGGCGCGGGCCTGGTGGCTCGAGAGGTCGGCGACCAGCCGCTTGCCGGACGCGCGCAGGTCGGTGGCGAGCCGGCCGAAGAAGTCGGGCGGCACCCCCAGCGCGGTGTCCGCGCCGGTGACGACGCACACGTCGGCGGCCGAGGAGTACACGAGCATGGTGCCGTACAGGTCGTCCTGGGCGTGCCGGTCCAGGGTGGGGCTCTCCATGACGACGATCTCGTCACGCTCGCCGCGGCGGTAGTCGACGATGTGCCCGCCGTTGCCGGTCGCGGAGGTGGTGTGCAGCTCCAGGCCCTCGGCACGGGCGAGGCTGGCGGCCGCGGTGCCGGTCTCGCCGCCGAAGGGGCCGCACACGACCGCCCGGCCGCCCAGGGTCGTGACCATCCGGGCCACCCACAGGCCCTGGCCGCCGGGGTGCACGTGCATCTGGGGCTTGTCCGGGGCGTTGATCGTCGCCTCGACCGTGACCTCCAGGATCGGCGCGATCGCCAGGACCGCGACCACCGGCTCGTGCTGCTCCTCCGTCATCCCGGCCCCTTTCTCGCCCACGCTGGTGCCAGCGTCACGTTAGGTGGCGGGCGGCGGGGCCGCCCGCTCAGCGGGGCCGCGCGCCCCAGGGGCCGCCCGCCCGCCGGGGCCGCCCGCTCACCGGGGCCGCGAGGGCAGCGTGGCGGAGAGCGGGTCGGCGAAGCGGGCGAGCACCGGCCCGGCGACGGCGACGACCATGACGTACCCCGTGGCGACCGGACGGACGCCGGTGTACCCGGCCGTCGCGGCGAGGCCGGCGATGACCACCGAGAACTCGCCGCGGGCGACCAGCGCGGTGCCGGCCCGCAGCCGTCCGGCTCGCCCGACGCCGTCGCGCCGGGCCGCGACCCAGCCGGTGGCGACCTTGGTGCAGATGGTCACGGCCGCGAGCGCGAGCACGGCCGGGAGCACCGGCCACACCGCCCGCGGGTCCACCGACAGGCCGAAGCCGACGAAGAAGGTCGCCGCGAACAGGTTGCGCAGCGGGCTGAGGATGGTCCGGGCCCGGTCGGCGAGCGTCGTGGGCACGGCGATGCCGACCAGGAAGGCGCCCACCGCCGCCGACGCACCCACGAGGTGCGTCAGCCCGGCGACGAGGAGCGTGAGGCCGAACAGGCGCAGCAGCACCTGCTCGTCGTCGGGGTGGGTGAGGAGGCGGCCGAGCCGGTGGCCGTGCCGGTGGGCCGCGGTGAGGACGATGAGCACCGCCCCCAGCGCGAGGGCGGTGCCGGCGACCGCCTGCGCCACGCCGCCGCCGGCCAGGGCGACGGCGAGCACGGGCAGGAACAGCGCCATGGCGACGTCCTCGATCACGATGACCGAGAGCACCGCCGGCGTCTCGCGGTTCGCCAGCCGGTCCAGGTCCGCCAGCAGCCGGGCGATGATGCCGGAGGAGGACACCCAGGTGACGCCCGCCAGGGCGAGGCACCCCTGCCAGGGCAGGCCGAGCAGCAGGCCGGCGAGGAACCCGGGCGGGGCGTTGAGCAGCAGGTCGACGACGCCCGAGGGGGCGTGCCGGCGCAGCGAGGTGACCAGCTCGTTCGCGGAGAACTCCAGCCCGAGCGTCAGCAGCAGGAGGATGACGCCGATCTCCGCGGCCGCCTCCACGAACGGCTGCGCCGCCGTCAGCGGGACCAGGCCCCCCTGCCCGAACGCCAGCCCCGTCAGGAGGATGAAGGGGATCGCGGACAGCCCCAGCCGGTGCGCCAGCAGGCCGATCAGGGACAGCCCGAAGAACAGGGCCCCCAGCTCGAGCAGCAGCGCGCCGACGTGGTCCACCGCCGTGCCCTCACCCGGGTTCGGTGAGCATCGCGCCGAGCTGGTCGAGCCCCTGCTCGGAGCCGATGGCGACCAGCACGTCGCCCTCCCGCAGCACCTCCTCGGGTCCTGGAGCCGTGACCACGTCGGCGTCGCGGACGACGGCGACGACGGAGCACCCGGTCCGGGTGCGGGCGCGGGTCTGCCCCAGCGCCCTGCCGACGAAGGCGGTGCCCGGACGCACCGCGAGCCGTGCCGCCCGCAGGCCGGGGACCTCTCGGGAGAGGTCGGCGAAGCGCTGGGTCAGGCGCGGGGCGCCGAGGATGTCCGCGATGGCGTCCGCCTCGTCGGCGTCGAGCTCGAACACCTGCCGGGCGCGGTCCGGGTCGGCCTGGTCGTAGACGGCGATCTCCACCGGGCCGTCGCGCTGGATGACCACGCCGAGCAGCACGCCCGAGCGCGTCCGCAGCTCGTAGCGGATCCCGACACCGGGCAGCAACGTCTCGACGACGTCCACGGAGCCATGGTGACAGATGCCCGCGCGGACGGGGGGCTTCCGGGCCCCGGTCGCCGGGCCGGCCGGCACCGACCCGCCGCCGGACCGACGACGTCCACCGGCGGGCCGGGCCGCGCGGCCTCTCAGTCCGCCGGCGCGGCGAGCCCCGACCGCTGCTGGCTGGCGTGCAGCACCTTCTCGTTGATCGGCTCCTGCCCGGAGGCCCGCAGCCGGCGGAAGTGCGCGCGGGCCTCCGCCTGCCGCTCGGCCTCGACGCCGGAGGCGATGGTGGCCCGCAGGTGCCCCGGGGTGTAGCCGAAGGCGGCGACGAGGTCAGCGGCGTGCGGGCGCAGCCGCACCAGCAGCCGGTCCACGTAGCTGGTGACGGTCCTGGCCCGCTGCGCGGAGAGCCGGCCGTTCATGAGGTACCAGGCCAGGTTCTTCTCGATGAGGGTCAGCCCGAACAGGTCGCGCAGCGTCGTGAGCACCTCGCGCGTGCTCGGGTCCTTCACGCGCGCGAGGGCGCCGGTGAAGGCCTCCCACTGCAGCAGCTCGCCGTGGGCGCGGGCGGCCTCGATGAGCTCGTGCTGGTGGGCGTTGAACAGGGCCGCGGCCTCCTCGGCGCCGGCCTTGCGGGCGGGGCGCAGGGCGGTCGCGATCTCGGCGACCATGGCCTCGACGCGGTCCTCGAGCAGCTCGCGCTGCGTCTCGGCGGCGCGCAGGTGGCCGGCGGAGCGGGCCCGCGAGCCGGTGTCCCGGACGGACTGCGCGGCGCGGCGCAGCGGCGTGCGGTGGAGCGTCATGTCGGCGGCGCGGGCGGCGACCCAGCGCGCCGCGCCCGCGATGTCCACCTTGGCCATCTCCCGGCCGTAGTCGGTGAGCAGTCGCTTGCCCACCAGCTGCAGCAGCACGTTGTTGTCGCCCTCGAACGTCACGTAGACGTCCATGTCCTGCCGGAGCCCGACCAGCCGGTTCTCCGCCATGAAGCCCGCGCCGCCGCACGCCTCGCGCGCCTCCTGCAGCGCCTCCAGCGCGAGCCAGGTGGTGAGCGGCTTCGCGACGGCCGCGAGGGTCTCGAGGTCCTGACGGTCCTCGTCGGTGTCGTGCTCGCCGGAGAAGACGCCGTGGAAGCGGTCCAGCAGGTCGTGGTGGGCGAAGGCGGCGGCGTACGCGCGGGCCAGCAGCGGGAGCAGCCGGCGCTGGTGCTGCTGGTAGTCGAGCAGCACCACCTCGGAGTGCTCGTCCGCGCCGGTGAACTGGCGACGCTCGAGGCCGTAGCGCACGGCGATCGCGAGCGCCATCTTCGTCGCGCTCACCGCCGCCCCGGACAGCGACACCCGGCCCTGGACGAGGGTGCCGAGCATCGTGAAGAAGCGGCGGCCGGGGCTGGCGATCAGCGAGGAGTAGGTGCCGTCCTCGGCGACGTCGCCGTAGCGGTTCAGCAGGTTGGTGCGCGGCACCCGGACGTGGTCGAACCAGAGCTGGCCGTTGTCCACGCCGTTGAGCCCGCCCTTGAGCCCGTCGTCGCGCCCGGAGACCCCGGGCAGGAACTCCAGCCGGCCGTCGCCGTTCTCGGCGCGCACGGGCACGTAGAAGGCGTGCACCCCATGGTTGACCCCCTGGGTGATGAGCTGGGCGAAGACCACCGCCGCCCGGCCGTGCTCGGCCGCGTTGCCGAGGTACTCCTTGCGCGCCGCGGCGACGGGCGTGTGGAGAACGAACTCCTCGGCGGCCGGGTCGTACGTCGCGGTGGTGGCGAGGGACGCGACGTCCGAGCCGTGGCCGACCTCGGTCATCGCGAAGCAGCCGGGCACGCTCAGGTCGAGGATGCCGGGCAGGAGGCGGGCGTGGTGCTCCGCGCTGCCCAGGTGGAGGACGGCGGCGCCGAACAGGCCCCACTGCACGCCGGCCTTGATCTGCAGGGACGGGTCGAGGACGGCGAGCTCCTCGAAGGAGGCGAGGTTGCCGCCCGGGTCGTCGCTGCCGCCCAGGGCGGCGGGGAAGGCGCGGTGCACCTGGCGGCGGCGGGCGAGGGCGCGGCACTGCTCCAGCACCCGCTCACGGTGCTCGGCCACCGGCAGGCCCTCGACCTTCTGCATCGCCGGGTCCAGCGCGAGGTCGCGCGCCCGGCGCCGCTCCTGCCACCACCGCCCGTCCAGCAGGCGGCCGAGCGCCATGACGTCCACCAGGCCGGCGGTGTCGGGCGCCGCCGGCCACGGGGGCGTCGGCGCCGACGGGGCCAGCCCCCGAGTGCTCGCGCGGTGCGGGGCGAGGGTGCCCTCGGGCTGGGTCGTGGTGCTCATGTGGTTGCTCCTCACGTCGTCGTGCGGGGGCGGGGTGGGTGGGTCGGTGCGGTAGCTTCAGCGGCGGCGGGCACGGCGGGTGACGCCCACGGCGCCGTCCCACAGCCAGTTCGCCAGGTGCGCGGCGAGCTCCTCGCGGGTCATGCGGCTCATCGCCGCATCGGCGCCGGTGGCGCCGGCCGGGTCGACCTGCTCGCCCACCCAGCGTTCGGCGGCGCCGCGCACGAGGCCGACGACGCCCGACGCCCACAGCTGCGCCACGGCCAGGGTGTCGTCGTCGACCTCGCCGTCCTCGGCGTCCTCCGCCGCGCCCCGCAGGGCCGGCAGCAGGGACTCGGCGACCAGATCGTTGACCTCGGCGACGAACCCGCGCAGCGTGCCCGCCGTCGCCGGCTCGGGCCGGGTGACGAAGGCGTACACGTGCGGGGAGGACGCCACCATCTCGAGGTAGACCGAGACCATGGCGGAGATCTGCTCGCGCGGCCCGCCGACGCGCGCGGCCGCCTCCTCCAGCACCTCGCGCATCCGGCCGAGGACCGCCTGGCCGACGGCGGTCTGCAGCCCGATCTTGTCGGTGAAGTAGCGGTACAGGATCGACTTCGACGTGCCGATCTCGCCGGCGATCTCCTCCATGGAGGCGTCGGGCCCGAGCCGGTGCACGGCGTGGCGCGCGGCGTGCACCAGCTCGGCACGCCGGGAGGTGCGGTGCCCCTCCCACCGGGTGGCGCGGCCGTCCGGCTCCTCGGGCGCCGGCCCGGTCAGCGGGCCGCGGTCGTCGGCGACGGGTATCATGGGACCGACGGTATCAGGTACTGTCGGTACCGCAATGGTGCGAGCCCGGCCCGGGACCTTCCGGCCTCGCCACAGCACGACGGAAGAGGACGACGACGTGACTCAGCCCCTGCCCCCGAGCGACGGCGCCCCGCGGGCCGCCGTCGTCGGGTCCAACCGCATCCCCTTCGCCAAGGCGGGCAGCAAGTACGCCGGCGCGTCGAACCAGGACATGCTCACCGCCGCCCTGGAGGGCCTGGTGGCCCGCTTCGGGCTGGCCGGCGAGCGCCTCGACGAGGTCGCGGCCGGTGCCGTGCTCAAGCACCCGAAGAACTTCAACCTCACCCGCGAGACGGTGCTCGGCTCCTCCCTGGACCCGCACACGCCGGCGTACGACGTCCAGCGCGCCTGCGGCACGGGCCTGGAGGCGATCATCGGCGTGGCCAACAAGATCGCGCTCGGCCAGGCCGAGGTGGGCGTCGGCGGTGGCGTGGACTCGGCGTCCGACGCACCGATCGTCGTCTCCGAGAACCTGCGCAAGGCGATCCTGAAGGCCTCGCGCGCCAAGACCCTGCCGGACCGGCTGAGGACGCTCGCCGCCGTCCGCCCCAAGGACCTGGCACCGGTGGCGCCGGACGTCAACGAGCCCCGCACGGGCCTGAGCATGGGCGAGCACCAGGCCCTGACCACCGCCCGGTGGGGCATCTCCCGCGGGGAGCAGGACGCGCTGGCGCTCGCGTCGCACCAGAACCTCGCCGCCGCCTACGAGCGCGGGTTCTTCCAGGACCTGCTCACCCCGTACCGGGGGCTGACCCGGGACGAGGCGCTGCGGCCGGACACGTCGATGGAGAAGCTCGCCAAGCTCAAGCCGGTCTTCGGCAGGGCGACGGCGACCCCCGACGGCCCGGCGCCGACCATGACGGCGGGCAACTCCACGCCGCTGTCCGACGGCGCGTCCGCGGTCCTGCTGGCCTCCGACGCCTGGGCCCAGCAGCGCGGGCTGCCCGTGCTGGCCCACGTCGTCGACGCCCAGGCCGGCGCCGTCGACTTCGCCACCGGCGCCGAGGGCCTGCTGATGGCCGGCGCGTACGCGGTGCCGCGGCTCCTCGCCCGCCAGCGGCTGAGCCTGGCGGACCTCGACTTCGTCGAGATCCACGAGGCCTTCGCCGCCACCGTGCTGGCCACCCTCGCCGCCTTCGCCGACGAGGACTTCGCGGCCCGGCAGGGACTCGGCGCGCCGCTGGGCACCGTGGACCGCGCCCGGCTCAACGTCACCGGCTCCTCGCTGGCGGCCGGCCACCCGTTCGCCGCCACCGGCGGGCGCATCGTCGGCACCCTGGCCAAGCTGCTGCACGAGCGCGGCGAGTCCGAGGTGCGGCCCGGAGAGCCCGCGCGCGGACTGATCTCGGTCTGCGCCGCCGGCGGCCAGGCCGTCGCGATGATCCTGGAGGCGGCGTGAGCGACACCTATCTCGAGCTGGTCAGCGGTGGGCCCGGGGCGGGCGTCGCCAAGAAGCTCGGCCTGCCCCGCCCGGTGCGGCTGCGGCGCACGGACCCCGCGGCGGTGGACGTGCCGCTGGTCCCGGGGCCCGTGCTGGTGCTCTCCGACGCCCGGTCCACCCCGGACGCCGACGTCGTCGCGGAGGGGCTGCTCGGCTGGGACCTCGACGTCCACCGCGACGCCCGCGGCGACCACGGGCGATGGGGCGCCGTCGTGCTGGTGCTGACCGGGCTGACCCACCCGGCCGAGCTGGCCGCCCCGGCGCTGGAGCTGGGGTCGGTGCTGCGGTCCCTGACCCCGGGGGCGCGGGTGGTCACGCTGTCGCGGACGGCGCCGGCCGCCGGCGCCCCGGCGGACCCCGCGGTGGCCGCGGCCCGGCAGGGCGTGGACGGCTTCCTGCGCTCGCTCGCCAAGGAGCTGCGCGCGGGCGCCACCGGCAACGGCCTGGTGCTCGGCGAGGACGTCGCCCTCGCCGCCCCGTCCGTGCGCGGCGGGCTGCGCTTCCTGCTCTCGGCGCGCTCGGCGTTCGTGGACGGCCAGCTGCTGCCCGTAGGCGGCGGCGGGGAGGAGCCGGCGGACTGGGTGCGCCCGCTGGTCGGCACGGTGGCGGTGGTGACCGGCGCGGCCCGCGGCATCGGCGCCGCCGTGGCGCGGGTGCTGGCCCGCGACGGCGCGCAGGTGGTGGGCGTGGACGTGCCCGCGGCCGGCGAGGGGCTGGCCGCCGTCATGAACGAGGTGCGCGGCACCGCCCTGCAGCTCGACATCACCGCCCCCGACGCCGCCGAGCGGATCCTGGCGGTGGCCCGGCAGCGCTACGGGCACCTCGACGTCGTGGTCCACAACGCCGGCATCCTGCGCGACAAGCTCCTGGCCAACATGACCCCGGACCGCTTCGAGGGCCTGCTGGACGTCAACATCACCGCGCCGCTGCGGATGAACGAGACCTTCGCCGCCCCGGGCGTGCTGGGCGGGGCCGGCGTCGCGCCCCGGATCATCTCGCTGGCGTCCACCTCCGGCATCGCGGGCAACCGCGGCCAGACCAACTACGCCACCGCGAAGGCGGGCATCATCGGGATGACCCGCGCGCTGGCCGCGCCGCTGGCCGGGGCCGGCGGCACCGCGAACGCGGTGGCGCCGGGGTTCATCGAGACGGACATGACGGCGTCCATCCCGCCGGTGCCCCGGGAGATCTCCCGCCGGTCGAGCTCGCTGCAGCAGGGCGGGCAGCCGGTCGACGTCGCGGAGGCGATCGCCTTCCTCGCCTCCCCGCAGGCCGGGGGCGTCAACGGGCAGGTCCTGCGGGTGTGCGGGCAGCTGGTGGTCGGCCAGTGAGCGCCTGGCGGGCCGGACTCGGTACCGGTGCCGGTGCGCGATCCGGCCGGGCGGGCGGCGCCGGATCCGGCCGGACGGGCGGCGCCGTGTCCCCGCGTGCGACGCCGAATGCACCACGGCTCGAGCCTCCCGCGGGGTACCGCGAGGAGCGGCTGGCCGCCATGCCGTCGCTGGGCCGCCTGTACGCGCAGGCGGTCGGGCGCAGCCGGGCGCTCGTTCTGACCTCCCGCCCGCTGGCGCGGCGCGGGCTGCCGAAGGTGGTGCTGCGCGTCGACGGCGTGCGGGCGGACGCGGCCGGGCTGTCGGAGTACCAGCACCTGCTCGGCGAGCCCGGCACGGACGTGCTGCCCGCGGGGTTCGTGCACACCCTCGCCTTCCCGCTAGCGATGGCGGTGATGGTGCGGCCCGACTTCCCCCTGCCGGTCCTCGGCATGGTCCACCTGGCCAACCGGGTGGACCAGCGGCGGGCCGTCCACCTGGAGGAGGCGCTCACCGTGCGCGCCTGGGCCCAGGACGTGCGCGCGCACGCCCGCGGCACCCAGGTCGACGTCGTCGTCACGGTCAGCGCCGGCGAGGAGCCGGTCTGGCAGGGCGTCTCGACCTACCTCGCGAAGGGCCGGCGCGTCCCGGGTGCCGCGCCGGAGGTCGACCATCCGCCGCCCGCGGTCGCGCCGAGCGTCCCGACCGCGCTGTGGCGGCTGACCGCGGACACGGGCCGGCGCTACGCCGAGGTCTCGGGCGACCGCAACCCCATCCACGTCTCGCGACTGGGGGCGCGGCTCTTCGGCTTCCCGCGGCCCATCGCGCACGGCATGTACACCGCCGCCCGCGCGCTCGCCGGGGTCCCGCACGCGCAGGCGTTCCGGTGGACGGTGGAGTTCGCCAAGCCCGTGCTGCTCCCCGCCACGGTAGTCTTCGCCGCCGCCCCCGACGGCGCGGGGGGACACCGGTACGCCGCGCGGTCGCGCTCGGGCAAGCAGCACCTGACGGGCGCCGTCACGCCGTTGTGAGGGGAGGGCGGGCGACGCCCGGGCCTTCTTCCCTCCCGCGGCGACCGGGTGAAGCGGTCGTGCCACGGACCGGCGCCGGCCCTCCAGACGTCGCGCAACGCGTGAGCGGGTCGTGGAGCGTACCTCGCCACCTCGCTTGGCAGGCCGATAGCGTCCGACGCGTCCGCCACGCCCGCAGGAAGGCCCCACGTGCACCAGCTCGGTCACCAGTCCCGTGCCACCCGGCGCGACGACGCCTGCGACCGGGCCCTGGTGTCCTTCCCCGACCGGGACGGTGCGATGGCGGCCCTGCACGCCGCCCAGGAGGCCTTCGACGCCGCGCCGGTCGTGGGACTGGAGGCCATGTTCCAGCGGAACCTCGCCCTCGTCCGGGCGATCGACGCCGGCGTCCCGGTCAAGGTCGTCGAGAGGTGCACCCGCCTGCACACCGCCGCGCTGGAGCTTGCCCTCGCGCGCGGCCAGTACCGGGCGTCCACCCGCTCCTTCGCCGAGGCGTCCGAGCCGGCGTAGCGGCCGGGGCCCGGACTCGGCTCGCACGGTCGGCGGGACACGGAGACGGCGGGCGCGCCGCCCTCCCCCAGCGGCGGCGTCCGTGCGCTCTCCACAGCCCGCGATGGTCCCCGCGCCGCCCTCCAGATCCCGGTGCAAGGCCGTGTGCACCTCTCTCCCCGCGCTCCGGCGCCCGGGAGACGTCCTTCCCGCTGCGTTCACCTGCCTCACGCCGGCGGACTTCGTTGCATCAGCGTTGCAGACCGGCGCGCTGTTGACGCCGGTTGTCCACCGACTTCATCCACAGGGTTGTGCACATACACACACCCTGGCCGGTTCACTTGTGGACCGAGGTGGACCGGATGTGGACGACCTCGCCGGTCGCGACCGGTGAAGCGCTCGTGACGCGACGCCGGCGCGGTCTGGCACGATGAAAATCCTCGTGGGCCCGTTCCGCGCCGCCGTACTCTCGTCGGTGTGCCAGCCACCCTCCACGTCAACGGCTTCGGCGCGGCCCGCGGCCCGCGCCGGCTCTTCTCCGACCTGACCTTCACCGTCGCCCCGGGCGACGTGTGGGGCCTGGTCGGCGCGAACGGCGCCGGAAAGTCCACCCTCCTCGCGGCGCTCGCCGGCATCCCCACGGGGGCCGAGACCGAGGGTGGGGTGACCCTCGCTCCCGCCCACGCGACGGTCGGCTACCTCGCGCAGGAGCCCGAGCGCCGGCCCGGCGAGACCGTGCTGACGCTCCTGCGCCGCCGTACCGGGGTCAGCGCGGCGGCGCAGCAGATGGACGACACCGCCGCCGCCCTGGGCGAGCAGCCGGAGGATGCGGGCGCCGCCGCCTCCTACGCCACCGCCCTCGAGCGGTGGCTGGCGCTGGGCGGGGCGGACCTGGACGAGCGTGCCGAGGCCGTGGCGGCCGACATCGGCCTGGGCGTGCCGCTCACGGCCGCGACCACCACCCTCTCCGGCGGCGAGGCGGCGCGCGCCTCGCTGGCCGCGCTCCTGCTCTCCCGGTACGACGTGCTGCTGCTGGACGAGCCCACCAACGACCTCGACCTCGCCGGGCTCGAGCGGCTGGAACGCTTCGTGGCCACCTCGCGGGCCCCGCTGGTCATCGTCAGCCACGACCGGGAGTTCCTCGCGCGCAGCGTCACCGGCGTCGTCGAGCTGGACCTGGCCCAGCGGCAGGTCAGCGTCTACGACGGCGGGTACGAGGCCTACCTGGCCGAGCGGGAGCTGGCCCGGCGCCACGCCCGCGAGGGCTACGAGCTGTACGCCGACCGCCTCGGCGAGCTGCGTTCCCGGGCGCAGACCCAGAAGTCGTGGGTGGACAAGGGGGTGCGCAACGCCCGCAAGCGGGCCGCCAGGGAGCCGGACAAGCACATCAAGGCCCGGGCGGTCTCGCGCACGGAGAAGCAGGCCGCGAAGGTGAGCCAGACCGAGCGGGCCATCGAGCGGCTCGAGGTGGTCGACGAGCCGCGGAAGGAATGGGAGCTGCGCATGTCGATCGCGGCCGCCCCGCGCAGCGGCACGGTCGTGGCCACCCTCGACGGCGCAGTCGTGCGGCGCGGCGACGCCTTCACGCTGGGGCCGGTCACCGCGCAGGTCGACTACGGCGACCGGATCGTCATCACCGGGGCGAACGGCTCGGGGAAGTCCACCCTGCTCGGCCTCCTGCTGGGCCGCGTCGTTCCCGACGCCGGCCGGGCGGCGCTCGGCTCCGGCGTGGCCGTCGGTGAGGTGGACCAGGCAAGGGCGCTGTTCGGCGGGGCCGAGCCGCTGGCCGCGACGTTCGGCGAGCTCGTCGACCGGCCGGACGCGGACGTGCGGACCCTGCTGGCCAAGTTCGGCCTCGGCGGCGACCAGGCCACGCGCCCGTCGTCGTCGCTCTCCCCCGGCGAGCGCACGCGGGCGGCACTCGCCCTGCTGCAGGCGCGGGGGGTCAACCTGCTGGTGCTCGACGAGCCGACGAACCACCTGGACCTGCCCGCCATCGTGCAGCTCGAGCAGGCGGTGGAGTCCTTCCCCGGCACGGTGCTCCTGGTGACCCACGACCGGCGGATGCTGGCCCAGGTGCGGGCCACGCGCCGGTGGTCCATGGCGGACGGCCGGCTCAGCGAGCTGGACTGACGCGGCGGGTCGGGCCCTCCCGCGGGCGCGCCGCGGCGCCCGTGCCTACTTCCGCGACCACGCCTGTCGGGTGACCCGGGCCCTGTCGGTGGCCTGACCCCGCCGGCCTGCGGGCGTCGTCAGGCCGCGGAGGCCGCACCCTCCTCGACCTTGACGGCCGAGATCTCGAACTCCAGGGTGATCTTCTCCGACACGAGCACGCCGCCGGCGTCCAGGGCCATGTTCCACTCCAGCCCGTAGTCGCGGCGGTTGATCCGCCGGGTGCCCTCGAAGCCGGCGCGGAGGTTGCCGCTGGGGTCGCGCTCGACGCCGAGCATCTCGATCGGGATCGCGACCTGCCTGGTCACGTCCCGGATGGTCAGGTCGCCGACCACCATGTAGGTGTTCTCCTCCACCTCGTCGACGGCGGTGGAGGTGAAGACGATCTCCGGGAAGCGCTCGGCGTCGAAGAAGTCGGCGCCGCGGAGGTGCTCGTCGCGCTGGGCGTTGCGGGTGTCCACGCTGGCGGCCTTGATCCGCACCTGGACCGAGGAGCTGGCCGGGCCCGCCGCGTCGACGTGGATGCGCCCGTCGATGTCGTTGAAGGCGCCGCGGACCTTGGTCACCATCGCGTGCCTCGCCGAGAAGCCGATGCGGGTGTGGGCCGGGTCGAAGACCCAGTCGCCCGTCAGGTCGGCGTCGTACTGCGCCATTGCTCCTCCTCGGTGAAGCCGCCGGGGGTCGGTGTCGCGGACGGCTGTCGCCGACCCTACCGGCGTGACCTGCGGTTCGGGGAGAAATGACGGCGGCGGAAGGCAGACCCGGACGGCGCGCGCCCCGTAAACTCCCGGCCAACGGCCGCACGGGCCGGCCCGGCAGAGGACGTGGTCACACGATGAGGGTTGCCATTCCGCGCGAGGTGAAGGACAGCGAGTTCCGGGTGGCGGTCACCCCGTCTGGCGTGCACGAGCTGGTCCGCCACGGGCACGAGGTGTTCGTGGAGGCGGGCGCCGGGGTGGGCTCCGCCATCCCCGACGACGACTTCGCCGCCGCGGGCGCGACGGTCCTGCCCTCGGCCGACGACGTGTGGGACGCCGGCGAGCTGGTCCTCAAGGTCAAGGAGCCGGTCGCCGAGGAGTACCACCGGATGCGCGCAGGACAGGTGCTCTTCGCCTACCTGCACCTGGCCGCCGACCGGGGGCTCACGGACGAGCTGCTGCGCCGCGGCGTCACCGCGGTCGCGTACGAGACCGTGCAGCTGCCCGACCGGTCCCTGCCGCTGCTGGCCCCGATGAGCGAGGTCGCGGGCCGGCTGGCGCCGCAGGTCGGCGCGCACACGCTGATGAGCGCCCAGGGCGGGCGGGGCACGCTGCTCGGCGGCGTCTCGGGCGTCTACGCCGCGCGGGTGGTCGTGATCGGGGCGGGTGTGGCGGGGATGAACGCCGCGGCGATCGCCATCGGCATGCAGGCCGACGTGCTGCTGCTGGACAAGGACATCGCCAAGCTGCGCCACGCGGACGCCATCTACCAGGGGCACTGCCAGACCGTGGCGTCCAACGCCTACGAGATCGAGCGCGCCGTCGCGGGCGCGGACCTGGTGATCGGCGCCGTCCTCCTGGCCGGCGCCAAGGCTCCCACGCTGGTCACGAACGAGCAGGTGTCGCGGATGAAGCCGGGCAGCGTCGTCGTCGACATCTCGATCGACCAGGGCGGCTGCTTCGAGGACTCGCGGCCCACCACGCACACCCACCCCACCTACCGGGTGCACGAGACGATGTTCTACTGCGTGGGGAACATGCCTGGCGCCGTCCCGCACACGTCCACCTACGCGCTGACCAACGTCACCGTGCCCTACGCGCTGCAGCTGGCCGCGCGCGGCTGGCGCGACGCGATGCGCGCCGACCCGGCGCTGGCCATGGGGCTCAACACCCACGCCGGCGAGCTGGTGTGCGCGCCGGTGGCCGCCGCGCACGACCTCGCGCCGACGTCCCTGGCCGACGTGCTCGCCTGACGGGGGGATGCCCCGCCGCAGTGGCGCGGCCCGCCGCACGGGCCCGACCCGCCGCGTCGTCCGCACGCCCCGGCCGCGGGTCCCTGACATGTCAGGGAGAAGATGACATCTCGCCGGCGGTGGGGAGGCGGCGTCAGGCGTGGACCAAGGAGCCGATCACCGAGGTGAACAGCGCCAGCCCGTCGGTGCCGCTGCGCGGGGCGCCGGCCATGTCCGGCCCGAACCCCGGCTCGACGGCGTGCTCGGGGTGCGGCATGAGACCGACGACGTTGCCGCGCTCGTTGGACACGCCCGCGATGCCGCGCAGCGAGCCGTTCGGGTTGGTCCCCTCGTAGCGGAAGACCACCTGTCCCTCGCCCTCGAGCCGGTCGAGGGTGGCGTCGTCGGCGACGAAACCGCCCTCGCCGTTCTTCAGCGGGATGGTGATGACCTGGTCGGCCTTCAGGTCGCGGGTCCAGGCGGTGCTGTCGTTGACCACGCGCAGCTGCTGGTCGCGGCAGACGAAGCGCTGATGGTCGTTGCGGATCAGCGCGCCGGGCAGCAGGTGCGCCTCGCACAGGATCTGGAAGCCGTTGCAGATGCCGAGCACGGGCAGCCCGCCGCGGGCGGCGTCGACGACCTCGGACATCACCGGCGCGAACCGGGCGATGGCGCCGCAGCGCAGGTAGTCGCCGTAGGAGAAGCCGCCGGGCAGGACGACGGCGTCGACGCCGTGCAGATCGGCGTCGGCGTGCCACAGCGCCACCGGCTCGCCGCCGGCCAGGCGCACCGCGCGCTGGGCGTCGCGGTCGTCCAGGGTGCCCGGGAACGTGACCACACCGATGCGTGCTCCGGTGGCGCTCATCAGCGCTTGCCCTCCGCGTCGTAGACGCCCACGACGTCCTCGATGATGGGGTTGGACAGGGCGGTCTCGGCGGCCTTGCGGGCGGCGTCGATCAGCTCCTCGGTGACCTCGCCGTCCACGCTCAGCTCGAACCGCTTGCCCTGGCGCACACCGGTGAACTGGTCCAGGCCCAGCCGCGGGAGCGCCCCCGCGACGGCCTTGCCCTGCGGGTCGAGGATCTCCGGCTTGGGCATGACCTCGACGACGATGCGTCCCATCGATGTGCTCCTGGGTTCGGCGGACGGCGGCGCAACAAGGGTAGCGGCTCGGGCGCGGCTCCGGCCGGGGCTGTCCCGGCGGTGAGACGACCGGTGAGCGCCGCCACACAGCGCGGTGGGGCCGCTCTGGCGATGGGTCCGGCGACCGAGGAACGCAGCCCGAGACCCGAGACCCGCCGAGACCCGAGACCCGAGACCCGAGACCCGCCGAGAATGCCTTAACTTCCTATTCGGCGATCAAACGAGCAGTTTGGACATTCTCGGCCGAGTCACCGAGGACCACCGCCACGAACGACAGGACCGCGGCGCGGACGAACGGCCATCGATGACGCCGAGCGAGCGGGCTCCGGCGTCGAGACAGGGGCTTCGCGTCGAGACAGGGGCTTCGCGTCGAGACAGGGGGGCGATACCCACTGATTCGACGCGAACCCCCTGTCTCGACACCCGGACCACTGTCTGGCGAGCTGTCAGCGAGGGGGCCGCCCCCACCCGAGTGCCCGCGCTCAGCCGGCGCTCAGGCCAGCACCTGCCGCTTGGACGAGATGACGCCGGTATTGAAGCCGGCGAGGTTGAGCCCGCCGTGGAACCGGGCGTGCTCGATCTTCACGCAGCGGTCCATCACCACGTTCAGCCCGGCGGCCTCACCCGCCCGCGCGACGTCCTCGTGCCAGGAGCCGAGTTGCAGCCACAGCGTCTTCGCGCCCACGGCCACCGCCTCGTCCAGCACCCCCGGCAGGTCGTCGTGCTTGCGGAAGACGTCGACGAGGTCCGGCACCTCGGGCAGGTCCGCCAGCGAGGGGTAGGCCGGCTGCCCGAGGACCTCGTCGACCGCGGGGTTGACGAAGTACACCCGGTACCGCGTGGAGGACAGCAGGTACGTGGCCACGAAGTACGACGCGCGCGACGGCTTGTTCGACGCCCCCACGATCGCGATGGACCGCGCCGAGCGCAGGATGCGCAGCCGCTCGGTGGCCGAGGGTCCCTCCCACGTGCGGACGTCCGTCGTCGTCATCGGTGTGCTCCGTTCTGGGCGGCGGGCAGGGCGCAGGCCTGGGCGGCCGGGACCGGCACGCCGGCGAGGGAGGACGCGCCCTCCGCGAGGCCCGCGGCCCCGGGCTCGCCGGCGGCGGCGCCCCGGCCGGCCGCCGCCTGCTGCGCGGCGGTGAGCGCCTGGTCGAGGTCCCACAGGATGTCGTCGAGGTCCTCCAGCCCCACCGAGATGCGGATGAGGTCCTCCGGCACGCCGGCGGCGGCCAGCTGCTCGGGCGAGAGCTGCTGGTGCGTCGTCGAGCCGGGGTGGATGACGAGCGTGCGGGCGTCGCCGACGTTCGCCAGGTGGCTGGCGAGCTGGAGCGCCTCGATGAACGCCGCGCCGGCCGCCCGGCCGCCGCGCACGCCGAAGGAGAACACCGACCCCACGCCGAGCGGCAGGTAGCGCCGCCCGCGCTCGTGGTGCGGGTGCGAGGGCAGCCCGGCGTAGCTGACGTACGTGACCCGCTCGTCGCTCTCGAGCCACTCGGCGACCGCCTGGGCGTTGCGCAGGTGCTCGTCCATGCGCTGCGGCAGCGTCTCGACGCCCTGCAGCAGCTGGAACGCCGACTGCGCGGACAGCGACGGGCCGATGTCTCGCAGCTGCTCCGAGCGCAGCTTGGTCAGGAAGCCGTACTCCCCGAAGTTTCCCCACCACGAGATGTTGCCGTACGAGGGCACCGGCTCGGTCAGCTGCGGGAACTTGCCGTTGCCCCAGTCGAACCGGCCGCTCTCGACGACGACGCCGCCCAGCGTGGTGCCGTGCCCGCCGAGGAACTTCGTGGCGGAGTGGATGACGATGTCCGCACCGTGCTCGATGGGCCGCACCAGGTAGGGCGTGGACAGGGTGGCGTCGAGGACCAGCGGGATCCCGGCGGCGTGCGCCACCTCCGCCAGGCCGGCGATGTCGGCGATCTCCCCGGACGGGTTCGCGACCACCTCGGCGTAGACGGCCTTGGTGTTCTCCCGGATCGCCGCGGCGTAGTCGGCCGGGTCGGTGCCGGGCACGAACGTCGTCTCCACCCCGAAGCGGCGCAGGGTGACGTCGAGCTGGGTCACGGTGCCGCCGTACAGCTGGGAGGAGGCGACGATGTGGTCCCCGGCGCCGGTGAGCGCGGCGAACGTGATGAACTCCGCCGCCATGCCCGACGCGGTCGCCACCGCCCCGATGCCGCCCTCGAGGGAGGCGATGCGCTCCTCGAAGGCCGCCACGGTGGGGTTGCCGATGCGGGAGTAGATGTTGCCGTACTTCTGCAGCGCGAAGAGGTTCGCGGCGTCGTCGGCGTCCTTGAACACGAAGGACGTGCTCTGGTAGATCGGCACGGCCCGGGCGCCGTGGACGGCGTCGGGGGTGCCGCCGGCGTGCAGGGCGCGGGTGCGGAACCCGAACTGGCGGTCGCTCATCGGGCCACCGCCAGCTTCGGGGAGGTGGTGACTGCGGCGGCCGCGGAAAGGTCGACCGCCGGCAGCAGATCGGTGTTCAGCTCGGTGCCGTGCCGGCGGGCCAGGTCCGCCTCCAGCTCCCGGACGATCGGCAGCACGTCCCGCCCGAACGCGGCGACCTCCTCCTGGAAGTGCAGGTAGCAGGTGAGGAAGAGGTTCACGCCGATCTCCTTGTAGGCGACGATCCGCTCGGCGATCTGCTCCGGGGTGCCGATGAGCCGGGTGCGGAAGCCGTCGTTGTACTGCACCAGGTCCTCGAACGTGGAGTCCTCCCACATGCCCTTGCCGTCCTTGGTGGACTGCCCGGCCTCCTTGACGGCGGCGGCAAAGCCTTCGACGGCGGGCCGGTGGGCCTTGGCGACGATCTCGCGCAGCGTCTCCTTCGCCTCCCGCTCGCTGTCCCGGGCGATGACGAACCCGTTGAGCCCGAACCGGGGGCGGCGGCCCGCCTCGGCGGCCGCGCGGGTGACACCGGCGATGTTCTCCCTGAAGCCGTCGATGTCGCGCCCGTTGGAGAAGTACCAGTCCGCGGTGCGACCCGCGGCCGCCTGGGCCGCGGTGGAGTTGCCGCCGAAGAAGATCTCCGGGTGCGGCCGGCCGGGGACCGCCACCGGGGACGGGTTCAGCGTGAAGTCCTTGATGTCGTAATACTTCCCCGGGAACGAGAAGTGATCCTGCGTCCACAGCCCGCGCAGCACCCGGATGAACTCCTCGGTGCGCACGTAGCGCTCGTCGTGCTCGAGCCAGGGCAGGCCGAAGCCCGTGAACTCGTCCTTGAGCCAGCCGGAGACGACGTTCACCGCCGCGCGGCCGTTCGAGAGGTGGTCGGCGGTGATGACGAACTTCGCCAGCACGCCGGGGTGCCACATGCCGGGGTGGACGGCGGCGATGACCTTCAGCCGCTCGGTGGCCAGGAGCAGGCCGAGGGAGAAGCTCGTCGCCTCGTGCTGCTTGTCCGCGCCGTAGCTGGCGGCGTACCGGGTCTGGCTGAGGGCGTACTCGAAGCCGCTGTTCTCCGCGATGCGGGCGAGGGTCTTGTTGTACTCGAAGTCCCAGCTGGTGCGCTGCTCGATGGTCGAGACCACCAGGCCGCCCGAGACGTTGGGAACCCAGTAGGCGAACTTCAGGGGGGTGCTGAGGTCGAGGGTGGTCATGACTGTCCTTCCGTGCGGGCGGCGAGCACCGCGGCGATGGCGCCGACGGCCGGCTCGTTCTGCAGCGACGTGGTGTCGCCCAGGGGGGTGCCCTCGTAGAGCTGGGTGAGCAGCCGGCGCATGATCTTGCCGGAGCGGGTCTTGGGCAGGTCGGGGACGACGACGACGTCCGCCGGCTTGGCGATGGGCCCGATCTCGCGAGCCACGTGGGCGCGCAGGGCCTCGGTGATCTCCGTGGCGGGTGTGCCGCCGGCCTCCGGCCGCAGCACCACGAAGGCGGTGACGGCGTGCCCCGTGCGCGGGTGCGCGGTGGGGGCGACGCCGGCCTCGACGACCCACGGGTGGGACACGAGGGCCGACTCGATCTCGATGGTGGACAAGCGGTGCCCGGCGACGTTGAGGACGTCGTCGATGCGGCCGAGGATCCACGTGTCGCCGTCCTCGTCGTACCGGGCGCCGTCCCCGGCCAGGAACCAGCCCTGGGCGGCGAACTTGCGCCAGTAGGAGTCGAGGTAGCGCTGGGGGTCCCCCCACACCGTGCGTGCCATGGCGGGCCCCGTCTTCTCGACGACGATGTAGCCCTGCACGCCGGGCGGCACCTCCTGGCCCTCGTCGTCGACGATCCGGGTGCTGACCCCGGGCAGCGGGCGGGCGGCGCAGCCGGGCTTGAACTCGGCGTCGGTGGGCCGGGGCGAGAGAACCGTGGCGCCCGTCTCGGACTGCCACCAGGTGTCCACCACGGGCGCGGTGCCGGCGCCGACGTGCCCGCGGAACCAGCGCCACGCCTCGGGGTTGGTGGCCTCGCCGACGGTGCCGAGCACCCGGACGGTGCCGAGGTCCCACCGGTCGCCCGGGCCGTCGGGGAAGGCGGCCATGAGGGAGCGCACCAGGGTCGGGGCGGTGTAGTAGCTGGTGACGCCGTAGCGCTCGATGATCTCGAAGTGCCGGCCGGGGTGCGGGGTGTCCGGGGTGCCCTCGTAGATCACCTGGGTGACGCCGTTCGACAGCGGCCCGTAGATCTCGTAGGTGTGGGCGGTGACCCAGGCGAGGTCGGCGGTGCACCAGTGGACGTCCTGGTCGCGGCGGGCGGGGTCGGGGTGGAAGAGCAGGTCGTGGGTGGCGGAGGCCTGGGTGAGGTAGCCGCCGGAGGTGTGCACGAGGCCCTTGGGCCTCCCGGTGGTGCCGGAGGTGTACATGATGAACAGCGGCGTCTCGGCGTCGAACGCCTCGGGCACGTGCACGTCGCTCGCGGCGTCGACCACCTCGTGCCACCACAGGTCCCGGCCCGGCGTCCACGCCACGGTGTGCTCCTCGCCGGGGCTCGTGGTCCGGCGGACCACGAGCACGTGCTCGACGGCGTTCTCGCCGGCGACGGCGGCGTCGGCGTCGGCCTTGACCGGCACCGCCCTGCCGCGGCGGAACTGCCCGTCGGTGGTCACCAGCAGCTTGGCTCCGGTGTCCTCCACCCGGAACCTCAGCGCCTCGGCCGAGAAGCCCCCGAACACCAGGGAGTGGATGGCGCCGATCCGCGCCACGGCGAGCGTGATGACGATCGTCTCGGGGATGACCGGCAGGTAGACCACCACGCGGTCGCCCTTGCCGATACCCAGCGCGGTCAGGGCGTTGGCGGCGCGGGAGACCTCCCGCTGCAGCTCGGCGTAGGTGATGGCACGCCGGTCCCCCCGCTCACCCTCGAAGTACAGGGCCACCTTGTCCCCGCGGCCGGCCGCCACGTGCCGGTCGACGCAGTTGTGCGCGACGTTGAGGGTGCCGCCGGCGAACCACTCGATCCGCGGCACGGACAGCACCGGCTCGCCGTCGGCGTCCAGCTCGCCGGTGGGCTCGGCGGGGCGCCAGGTGTGCGCGGTGTGCCAGGGGGTCACCCAGTCGAGCCGGCGGGCCTGCTCCTCCCAGTAGGCGATACGGGCCTGCTCGGCCGGGTCGGCCGCGGCCTGGTGGCGCCGCGGCGCCGTCGTGCCGGTCGTGATCACGCCCATCTCTTGATCGCCCATCTCTCGAAGAGCCCCAGTACGGCGTCGGTGAGCTTGCCGAGGACGGCGAGCAGCACGATCGCCAGGAGCATCCGGTCCACCCGGCCGTTGTACTGGGAGTCGGTCAGCAGGAAGCCCAGGCCCATGGAGGAGGCCAGCAGCTCGGCGGCCACCAGGAACAGCCAGGACTGCGCCAGCGCCAGCCGCAGCCCGGAGACCACCGACGGGACCACCGCCGGCAGCTGCACCGTGGTGAACAGCCGCGCCCCGCGCAGCCCGAAGGCGCGCCCGGCCTCGACGAGGTGCCGGTCCACGTGCCGCAGCGCCATGGAGACCGTCGTGAACACCGGGAAGAACGCGCCGATGGCGATGAGGGTGACCTTGGAGTTCTCCCCGATGCCGATCCACAGCAGGAGCAGCGGCACCCACGCCAGGGACGGGACCGCCCGGAACGCGCCGATCGTCGGCGCGAACAGCGCCTCCGCCCAGCGGGAGAGCCCGATGACGGCCCCGGCGGCCAGCCCGGCGGCGGCGCCGCTGAGGAACCCGAGCAGCACCCGCTGGGTGGAGATCGCCACGTGGACGCCCAGCTGCCCGCGCTCGAGGAGGTCGCCGGCGGCGCTCAGGACGGTGATCGGGGCGGGCAGCGTGGTCGGGTCGAGCCAGCCGGCCGCCGAGGCGAGCTGCCACCCGGCGAGCAGCGCGGCCGGCACGAGCAGCCCGAGCAGCACCCGCACCGGGGCGAGGCGGCGCGGGGCCCTGCCGACCGCGGCGGACGTGATCGTGGCCGCGTCGGTGGAGGGCCGCGCGACGAGCTTTGAGGCCTTGCCGACGGCGCCGGGGCCGTGGAGCGCGCTCATGCCGCGCCGATCGCGTCGGGGTCGGCCTTCTTCGCGTAGGAGTCGTCGAAGAGGCTGCTCAGGGCCTCGTCGATCTGGGCCTGGTCGGCCACGTCGCCGGTCTCGACGAAGATCGGGCCCACGGCGCTCAGCACGTCGTGCTGCGCACGGCCGGGGACGGGGTCGACGTCGAGCGTCGTCCGCTCGATGACCGCGGCCGCGACCGCCGGGTCGATGCCGGCGACGTCGGCGAGGATGGCCGCCGTCTCCTCCGGGTTCTCCTGCGCCCACGCCCGGGCGTGCTCGTAGGCGTCGACGACGGTCTGCGCGACCTCCGGCTGCTCCTGAAGGAACGACTCGGTGGCGTTGAGGAAGCCGTAGGTGTTGAAGTCGACGTTGCGGTAGAACAGCACGTTCCCGGCCTGCTCCGCCGCCGCCATGATGGGGTCGAGCCCGGCCCAGGCGTCCACGGCGCCGGACTCCAGCGCCGCCCGGCCGTCGGCATGCTGCAGGTTCTGGATCGTCACCTCCGACGGGTCGACCCCGGCCTCCTCGAGGGACTGGACGAGGAAGAAGTACGGGTCGGTGCCCTTGGTGGCCGCCACCTGCTTGCCGCGCAGGTCGTCCACGCTGTCGATGCCGGAGTCCGGGGTGGTGACCAGCGCGGCCCACTCGGGCTGGGAGTAGATGTCGATCGTCCTGATCGGCGAGCCGTTGGAGCGGGCCAGCAGCGCGGCGGAGCCCGCGGTCGAGCCCACGTCGAGCTCGCCGGAGCGGAGCAGCTCGTTGGCCTTGTTGGACCCGGCGGACTGGATCCAGCTGACCTCGACGCCGTCGTCGGCGAGCGCGTCCTCGAGCCAGCCCTTCTCCTTGATGACGAGGGAGAGCGGGTTGTAGGTGGCGAAGTCGATGCTGAGCTCGCCGCCGCTCTGGGCGGCGGCGGTGCCGGCGCTGGCGGGCCGGGCGTCCTCGCCGGCCACGCAGCCGGCGAGGAGCAGGGCGGCGGAGGCGGCGGCCGCGACGGCCAGGGGGGTCCGGGTCATGGTCGGGTCCTTCGATTGTGGGGGCTGGGCCGCGGCGGGGGCCGCGAAGGGATGGGGGGCGCCGTCGGGCGCGGTGGGCGGGGGCGGCGTGGGCGACGGCGCCGGGACGCCGTCGACGCGGGCTCGCCGCTCGGCGGCGTTCGCCCGCGCGTCAGGCGGTGGGGGCCGGACGGGCGTGGCTGGCGACGCCGAGACACTCGAGCAGGGAGCGGCGCAGCTCCGCGAGCCGGGCCGAGCCGCGGTCGCGCGGGCGCCCGCCGGGGACCTCGAGGACCTGCGTGACGGTGGCCCCCTCGCGGTCGCCGGAGGGGCCCAGGACGACGACGCGGTCGGCAAGGTACAGCGCCTCGTCCACGTCGTGCGTCACCAGCAGGACGGTCGTGGGGGCCGCCTCGTGGACGTCGAGGAGCAGGTCCTGCATCTTCAGCCGGGTCAGGGCGTCCAGTGCACCGAAGGGCTCGTCGAGGAGGAGCACGCCGGGGTCGCGCGCCAGCGCCCGGGCGAGCGAGGCGCGCTGCGCCATCCCGCCGGAGATCTCCCGCGGCCGGTGCCCGGCGAAGTCGCCCAGCCCGACGAGGCCGAGCAGCCGCGTGACCCGCGCCCGTCCCGCCGCGCCGGCGCCGTGCGGCAGGCCGACGGCCACGTTCGCCTCGACGGTGCGCCACGGCAGGAGCCGCGGCTCCTGGAAGGCGACGGCGCAGCGGGAGTCGATCCCGGCGACGGCCGTGCCGTCGATGCGCACGCTGCCCGCCGTGGGCGTCTCCAGCCCGGCCGCCAGCCGCAGCAGGGTCGACTTGCCGCAGCCGCTGGCGCCGAGGATGGCGAGGATCTCCCCGGGACGCACCCGCAGGTCGACGTCGCGCAGCACGGTGCGGGCCGCGGCATTCCGGCCGAACGCGCGGCCCAGGCCGCTGAAGGCGACCTCGAGCGCGGGCGAGGTGGGCATCGACGACGACGTCCGTGCGGGTGCCAGCTGGGCGGCCATCTCGTCCTCCTCGTGCGCCGTCGGGGTGCGCAGGGCTCCGCGCGTGCGCCTCCCCGCCGGGCGGCACGCGTCCACTGTGACGGGCGGCGCGCGCGTGGCCGGGGGCGGCGCCGGGGATATCCCGGTGCGTGAGACGCCGCAGGGGGTGGATCCCCCGCGTGACCAGATGGTGGGCAGCCGCCGCGGCGCGCGCGGCGGGCCCCCTTCCGCACGCCGGCATCGTCATGGGCTTCTGGCCGCAGGGCCACCAGGCGGCCGCGCGTGGGCGCAGCGGTGCCCGCGGCACCGGGCCTGTCCCGACGGCCGGCCCCACCTGGTGGTCGGGGGGTGTCAGCGCAGCTCGGCGATGCCGCCGACGACGAGGTCCCAGAACCGGGGGACGTCCAGCTCGGTGGCCACGAGGTGCTCGAGCGCGCGCCCGTCCCGGCCGGCGAAGTCGGTGACCGTCATGCCGGTGGTGTGCTCCCCGCGCAGCTCGACATCGACGTGCGCCTGCCGCACCGCCATGACGCCGGGGTCCAGGACTCGCGCCACCGCGCACGCGTCGTGCACCGGCGGGGCGGGGAACCCCTGCTTGGCCCGGTAGGCGGGGCCGAAGAAGTCGAGCAGGTCGACGACGAACCGGCCCGCCGTCGTGCCCAGGGTTCGGAACCGTTCGACGACGTCCGGTGTGGCGAGGGCCTGGTGCGTGAGGTCGATGCCGACCATGGTCACCCGCCACGGCGCGGAGAAGACGACGTGGGCGGCCTCGGGGTCGGTGTAGATGTTGAACTCCGCGGCGGCGGTGACGTTGCCCTTGGAGTAGCCGCCGCCCATGAGCACGACCTCCGCCACCCGGGCGGCGATGGCCGGCTCGCGGCGCAGCGCGGTGGCGATGTTGGTCAGCGGCCCGGTCGGCACCAGGGTGACCGTGCGGGCCGGGTGGGACATGACGGTCTCGACGATCACGTCGACGCCGTGCCGCGGGTCCAGCGGCACGGTCGGCTCCGGGAGCTCGGGCCCGTCCAGGCCGCTGGCGCCGTGCGTGCGCGGGTCCGTCAGGACGGCGTCGCGCACCAGCGGACGGTCGCAGCCGGCCGCGACGACCACGCCGTCCAGGCCGGCGACGGTCGCGACGGCGAGGGCGTTGCCGGTGACCTTCTCGAGCGTCTGGTTGCCGCCGACGGTGGTGATGGCCGCGATCTCGGCCCCGGGGTGGCCGGCGGCGAGGAGCAGGGCGATCGCGTCGTCGTGGCCGGGGTCGCAGTCCAGGACGATCGTGCGCGGCCCGGCGGTCATGGCGTTGCTCACCCGGGCATCCTCTCAGCCGGGCGCCGGCCGGTGGGCGCCGGGGCTCCCGACGCCGGTGGGCGCGTGGCCGGTGGCGCGTGGCCGGTGGCGCCGTGCCCGTGCCTCCGGGCGGCCGCCGGAAGGTGCCGCCGCGCTGCGCGCTGCCGCCGTGGCGCCTCAGACCCGGTACTGCACCGCCAGCGGGCAGGCCCACACGTCCAGCCCGCCGCGACCCACCCGGTTGAGGTAGGTCGCCACGGCGCGGTAGCTCTGCGCGATCGAGGTCTCGGTGTACCGGACCTCGAGCTGCTCGCAGTACGCGCGCACCATGGGGGCCACCTTGCGGAGGTTCGGCCGGGCCATCGAGGGGAACAGGTGGTGCTCGACCTGGAAGTTCAGGCCGCCCATGAACGTGTCCACCCAGCGCCCGCCGGAGATGTTCCGGCTCATGAGCACCTGCCGGCGCAGGAAGTCGATCTTCACGGTCGGCGGCACGATCGGCATGCCGATGTGGTTGGGCGCGAAGGACAGGCCCATGTAGAGGCCGAAGACCGCGAGCTGGACGCCGATGAAGGCGGCGGCCTTGCCCGGGGAGAGGACGAGGAACACCAGGGCGAAGTAGCTGACGAGCCGGAAGGCGATGAAGGACAGCTCGACCCAGCGGCGCTTGACCTCCCCGCGCCCGAGCACCCGCTTGATGCCCTGCACGTGGAGATTGACGCCCTCGAGGAGGAGCAGGGGGAAGAAGAACCAGCCCTGCTTGGTGGCCAGCCACCTGGTGAGGCGGGTCTTGCGGGCCTCGGCGGCCTGCGGCGTGTACGCGAGCACGCCGGGGGCGATGTCGGGGTCCGCGTCGAGCTTGTTGGGGGCGGCGTGGTGCTTGTTGTGCTTGCGCTGCCACCACCCCAGGCCCATGCCCGCGAAGAGGTTCACGACGATGAGCGAGACCCACTCGTTCCACTTTCCGGAGACGAAGATCTGCCGGTGCGCGGCGTCGTGGCCGACGAAGGCGATCTGCGTCATCAGCAGCGCCAGGACGACGGCCGTGCCCATCTGCCACCACGTGTCGCCGAGGGCGACGAAGCCGACGGCGAGGGCCAGGCCCGCGGCGGTGAGGCCGATCAGCTTCGACCAGTAGTAGCCGTACGCCCGGCGCATGAGCCCGGCGGCCTGCACCCGCTGGGTGAGCGTGGTGAAGTCGCTGACCTGCCGCTCGCGCGCGGCCCCGCGCGGCGGACGGCCGGGGCCGGCCGGTTCGTCGGCGAGAGGGGATCGGGTGAGGGTCTGGCTCAAGGCCGCCTCCTGGTGGTCGAGGGGGCGCGACCTGGGCCGCACTGGCGGACAGAACCGTCCGCCTCGTCGAGTGTGGCACGGAACCACCTGAGGCGATACCGGAACCTACGGTTGCGTAACCCTCGTGGCGCGCCGCCCGGCTTGATCAGGCCTCGAACCGCCGACCGGTGAGCTGCTCGTAGGCCTCGACGTACCGCTCGCGGGTGCGCTCGACGACCTCGTGCGGCAGCTCGGGCGGGGGCGCCGCACCGCCGCGGTCCCAGCCGGAGGCGGGCGAGACGAGCCAGTCCCGCACGAACTGCTTGTCGAAGCTGAGCTGGGGCCGGCCGGGGGTGTAGTCGGCGGCGCCCCAGAAGCGTGAGGAGTCCGGGGTGAGGACCTCGTCACCGAGGACCACGTCGGGCTCGCCGGGCTGGGGCGAGGCGCCGAACTCGAGCTTGGTGTCCGCCAGCAGGATTCCGCGGGCCGCGGCGATCCGCGCGGCGCGGGCGTACACGGCCAGCGTCGTCTCGCGCAGCCCCCGGGCGACGGCCGGCCCCACCCGCTCGGCCGTCTGCTCGAAGGTGATGTTCTCGTCGTGCTCGCCGACCTCCGCCTTCGCGGCCGGCGTGAAGATCGGCTCCGGCAGCTTCTCGCTCTCCACCAGCCCCGGCGGCAGCGGGACGCCGCACACCGACGACGACGCCCGGTACTCCGTCATCGCGGACCCGGTGAGATACCCGCGGGCGACGCACTCGATCGGGTACATGCGCAGCTGCCGGCAGATCATCGCGCGCCCGGCGACCTCGTCGGGCACGTCGAGGGAGACCACGTGGTTCGGCACGACGTCGGTGAGCTGGTCGAACCACCACAGGCTCATGGCGGTGAGGATCTTGCCCTTGTCCGGGATGGTGGTGGGCAGGACGTAGTCGTAGGCGCTGATGCGGTCGGACGCGACCACCAGCACCACGTCGCCCTCGGCGCCCGAGGCCTCCCGCGGCACGTACAGGTCCCGCACCTTGCCCGAGTAGGTGTGCGTCCAGCCCTCGAGGTCGGGGGCGCTCCCCCCAGCGGTGGTCATGTCCCTCATCCTGGCAGCACGGCCCCCCGGGTGCGGAATGCGTCCCGTGATGCGAGTGGCGAGCCTCTCACAGGCAACTCATGGCACCAGGACGGTGGGTCCATGGCCGACCGCGTACCGTCTTGCGGGAAACCGTGAGCATCTCCCCGACCCTGGAGGAACCGAGACATGGCAAGCGAGAAGCCCGTCGGTGTGGCAGACATCGGCGTGACCGGCCTGGCGGTCATGGGCTCGAACCTGGCCCGCAACTTCGCGCGCCACGGGCACACCGTCGCCATCCACAACCGGAGCTACGCCAAGACCGAGCGCCTCGTGGCGGAGCACGGCGACGACGGCAGCTTCGTCCCGTCGGAGTCGATCGCGGACTTCGTCGCCTCCCTGGCCAAGCCCCGCGTCGCCGTCATCATGGTGAAGGCCGGCGCCGGTACCGACGCCGTCATCGACCAGCTGGCCGAGCACATGGAGCCCGGCGACATCATCGTCGACGCCGGCAACGCGCACTTCCCGGACACCATCCGCCGCGAGCAGACGCTGAAGGAGAAGGGGCTGCACTTCGTCGGCTCCGGCGTCTCCGGCGGCGAGGAGGGCGCGCTCAACGGCCCGTCCATCATGCCCGGCGGCACCAAGGAGTCCTACGACCGCCTCGGCCCGATGCTCGAGTCCATCTCCGCGCAGGTCGACGGCGTCCCGTGCTGCGTGCACGTCGGCCCCGACGGCGCCGGCCACTTCGTCAAGATGGTGCACAACGGCATCGAGTACGCCGACATGCAGCTGATCGCCGAGGCCTACGACCTGCTGCGCCAGGGCCTGGGGGCCTCCGCCGCCGAGATCGGCGAGATCTTCGAGGAGTGGAACTCCGGGGACCTGGAGTCCTTCCTCATCGAGATCTCCGCGGACGTGCTCAAGCACACCGACCCGCAGACCGGCAAGGCGTTCGTGGACATCGTCCTGGACCAGGCCGAGCAGAAGGGCACCGGCCGTTGGACGGTGCAGAACGCCCTCGACCTGGGCGTGCCGATCACCGGCATCGCCGAGGCCACCTTCGCCCGCGCCCTCTCCGGCTCCGTGCCGCAGCGCGAGGCCGCCCGCAAGGCGCTGCCCGCCAACGCCGGCACGTGGGAGGTCGAGGACCGCGCCGCCTTCATCGAGGACGTGCGCCAGGCCCTCTACGCCTCCAAGGTGGTCGCCTACTCGCAGGGCTTCGACCAGATCGCCGCGGCCAGCGACGAGTTCGGCTGGGACATCGACCGCGGCGCGATGGCCCGCATCTGGCGCGGCGGCTGCATCATCCGCGCGAAGTTCCTCAACCGCATCACCGAGGCGTACGAGCGCCAGGCGGACCTGCCCCTGCTGCTCGCCGACCCGTACTTCACCGAGGCCGTGGGCAACGGCGTCGCCGCCTGGCGCCGCGTCGTCTCCCAGGCCGCGCTCAACGGCGTGCCCACGCCGGCGTTCGCCTCCTCGCTGAGCTACTACGACGGCATCCGCGCCGAGCGCCTGCCCGCCGCGCTCATCCAGGGCCAGCGCGACTACTTCGGCGCGCACACCTACCACCGCGTGGACGCCGACGGCGTGTTCCACACCCTGTGGTCCGGCGACCGGTCGGAGGAGAAGCAGTCCTGACCGACTGACCCGTCACGCGAAACGGGCCGCCCGGCACTGCCGGGCGGCCCGTTGTGTTCGTCGCCAAGCCCCGTGGGGCGCGAGACGCTTCCGCGAAACGTCATCTCCTCCCCCAGACGTCATCCCCTCCCCCAGACGTCATTTGTGCCGCGAGACATGTCCCCCTCCTCGCCCGGTTCGACGACGTCGGCAGCGATGAGGCTGCGTCGCTCCGCGCCGCGTCGCGAGCGTGCCATCGGCCCGCCCGTGTGCTCGCGAAGGACGTGCTCACCCCCGTGACATTTCGGGGAGAAGATGACATCTCGCCGGTGTGTTGCCGCAGAGGGGCCGGCCGCATGGCGCCACGCCGATCGTTGCGGGCGGCCTCCGCGGGTCAGCGCCCGGCGGCGATGTCCGACCGGTGCTGGGAGCCGTCCAGGGCGATGCGCTCGACGCCGGCGTAGGCCGTCGCCCGCGCGGCCTGGATGTCCGGGCCCGTCCCGACGACGCTGAGCACCCGGCCGCCCGCGCTGACGAGCCGGCCCTCGCCGTCGAGCGAGGTGCCCGCGTGCAGGACGTGGACGCCGTCGAGCTCCTCGGCCTCGTCGACGCCGGTGATCGGGTCGCCCTTGCGGACCTTTCCGGGGTACCCGTGGGCGGCGACGACCACCGTCACGGCGGCGTCGTCGGTCCAGCGCAGGCTCTCCGCCTGGTCCAGGCGCCCGGTGGCCGCGGCCATCAGCGCCTCACCCAGCGAGGACTCCAGGCGGGCGAGCACCACCTGCGTCTCCGGGTCGCCGAACCGGACGTTGAACTCCACCACGCGCAGGCCGCGGGAGGTCAGCGCCAGCCCGCAGTACAGCAGCCCCACGAACGGCGTGCCGCGCCGTGCCATCTCGGCCACCACGGGCGTCGCCACGCGCTCGACCACCTCGGCGGTCAGCCCGGCGGGCGCCCACGGCAGCGGCGAGTACGCGCCCATGCCGCCGGTGTTCGGCCCGGAGTCGCCGTCGCCCAGGCGCTTGAAGTCCTGCGCGGGCTCCAGCGGCACCACGGCGGCGCCGTCGCACAGGCAGAACAGAGAGATCTCCGGGCCGTCGAGGTACTCCTCGACGACGACGGCCGGCTCGCCCTGGGTGGCGGCGTCCCCGCCCGTCTTGGCCAGGCAGGCGCGGGCGTGCTGCAGCGCCGCGTCCCGGTCGGACGTCACCACGACGCCCTTGCCGGCCGCGAGGCCGTCGTCCTTGACCACGTACGGGGCGCCGAACGCGTCGAGCGCGTCGGCCACCTGCTCCAGCGTGGTGCACACCCGCGCCAGCGCGGTGGGGACCTCGGCCGCCGCCATGACCTCCTTGGCGAAGGCCTTGGAGCCCTCGAGCCGGGCGGCGTCGCCGCCGGGGCCGAAGCAGGCGATGCCGGCCTCGCGCACGGCGTCCGCGACACCGGCGACCAGGGGCGCCTCGGGCCCGATGACGACGAGGTCGGCGGCCATCTTCCGGGCGGCGGCCACCACGGCCGCCCCGTCGAGGACGTCCAGGTCGACGTTGGTTGCGACCGCCGCGGTGCCGGGGTTCCCGGGGGCGACGACGAGCGCCTCGGTCTGGGGGTCACGGGCCAGGGCGCGGGCCAGGGCGTGCTCGCGCGCGCCCGACCCCACGAGCAGGATCCTCACCCGCCAGAGCCTACTGGCGGCGGTCGCGCCGCCCGCGGGGCCGTCCACGCCCCGGGCACCCTCCGGCCGCTCGCCGTCCGCCTGCCCGGGTTCGCTCCGCGCGCTACCGTCCTGCTGTGCGCACCGGCACCGGCGCCCGGACCGCCGCCCTCCTGGCGGCGTCGCTCGCGCTGGCCGGGTGCCTGCGCGTGGAGGCCGACGTCGCCGTCGGCCCCGACGACACGGTCGACATGGCCGTCACGATGCTGGACCTCTCCGGCACGGTGGGCCGCGAGGACCCGGACTGTGCCGACGTCGTGGACGACCTCGCCGACGACGACGCCGTCCCGGACGTGGACTACGCCATCGAGGACATCACCGCCGGCGGCGACGTCGGCTGCGCCGTCTCGGTCGAGGACGCGCCGCTGGAGGAGATGCGCGCGGAGGGGATGTCGCTGACCCGCACGGGCGAGGTCTACACCTTCACGCTGGCGGGCGACCCGGGCCTCGGCGAGGACCTCCGCTCGCTGCCCGGCCTGGAGACCACGCTCGCCGTCACGTTCCCGGGGCCCGTCCTCGACGCCGGCGGCGGCGACGTCACCGGAAGCACGGTCACCTGGACCGATCCGGAGGCACTGGCGGCCGGGGTCACCGCCACCGGGGCGGCGGGCGCCGGTATCGCGCCGACCGACGCCGGGACGGGCACCGCCGACGAGCCCACCGGCGACGCGCCGTCCGCCGAGCGCCCCGGCAGCGGCGACATGGCGTGGCTGTGGTGGGTGCTCCTCGCCGTCGTCCTCCTCGGCGTGGCCGGCGCGGTGGTGCGCGCGGTCAGCGTCAGGCGGTGAAGAGCCACCTGGTCGCGCGCTCGGCGAGCTCGCCCTCGCGGTCGATGACGGCGAACGCACGGGTGGGTGCGATCTCCACCAGCAGGTTCTGCCTGAGGAAGTCCGCGCCCAGGCCGGGCGCGACCCGCTGGTACTTGGCCAGGTAGCGGCCGATCCAGGTCTCGCGCCGGGCGTGGTCCACCACCGTGACGGCCCGCCCCTCCAGGGAGAGGGACTCGACGGTGTCGTCCACGGCGAACGCCACGCGCGGGTTGGCCTCCAGGTCCGCCGCCTTGCGGGAGTGCGGGCCGCAGGAGAACGCGAACCGGTGCTCGCCGTCCTCCCACACGCCCCACACCGGGCGGGTGTGCGGCTGGCCCGCCCCGGAGGCGGTGGCCACCCAGTAACTGCGGGACCCGGCCAGCCGCTCCGCGGCCCAGGACCACGGCAGCGCCTCCCACCGGCCGGCGCCGACGCCGTAGTCGGGCATGTAGGGGCGTTCCGCGCGTGGCTCACCCATGCCGACACGGTAGGCGCCGCGGCGGCGCGGCGGGAGTCCCGACTTCGATCGGGCCGGGCGCAGACGGGGCCGGCCGGCCCGCGGCATGCGGACCGGCCGGCCGGCGATCGGTCAGGCAGTCGCCGTCACTTCTCCAGGCGCTCGCGCAGCCGCGCCAGCTGGTCGGTCATGGCGTCCGGCAGCCGGCCGCCGAACTGGGCGAAGTACTCCTCGGTCAGGTCGGCCTCGGCGGTCCAGCTGGCCGGGTCGATCGCGAACAGCTCGGCGAGCTGCTGCTCGCTCACGTCCAGGCCCTCGAGGTTGAGGTCCCCGGCGCGAGGCAGGCGGCCGGTGGCCGCGTCCACCGCGTCCACCTCGCCGTTGACCCGGCGCAGGGCCCACTCCAGCACGCGGGAGTTCTCGCCGAACCCGGGCCAGAGGTACTTGCCCTCGGCGCTCTTGCGGAACCAGTTGACCTGGAAGATGCGCGGCGCCTTCGTCCCGAGCTTCTCGCCCATCTCCAGCCAGTGGCCCCAGTAGTCGGCCATGTTGTAGCCGCAGAAGGGCAGCATCGCGAAGGGGTCGCGGCGCAGCGAGCCGACGGCGCCCTCGGCGGCCGCGGTCTGCTCGGAGGAGACGGTGGCGCCGATGAACACGCCGTGCTCCCAGTCGTAGGCCTCGGCCACGAGCGGGACGTTGGTGGCGCGGCGCCCGCCGAAGAGGATGACGTCGATCGGCACACCACCGAGGTCCTCCCACTCCGGGGCGATGGACGGCGCCTGGTCCGCGCGCACGGTGAACCGGGAGTTCGGGTGCGCTGCGGGCCTGCCGGACCCGGGCGTCCAGTCGTTGCCCTGCCAGTCGACGAGGTGCTCGGGCACCTCGTCGGTCAGCCCCTCCCACCACACGTCGCCGTCGTCGGTCAGGGCCACGTTGGTGAAGATGACGTCGTGGCCGAGTGCCGCGATCGCCGTCGGGTTGGTGGACTCGCCGGTGCCGGGGGCCACGCCGAAGAAGCCGGCCTCGGGGTTGATGGCGTAGAGCCGGCCGTCCTCGCCGGGCCGCATCCAGGCGATGTCGTCGCCGATGGTCTCGACCTTCCAGCCCGGGACGGTCGGGCGCAGCATGGCCAGGTTGGTCTTGCCGCAGGCGGACGGGAAGGCGGCCGCGAGGTGGTAGACCCGCTGGTCCGGACCGGTGATCTTGAGGATGAGCATGTGCTCGGCCATCCAGCCCTCGTCGCGGCCGAGGACCGAGGCGATGCGGAGCGCGTAGCACTTCTTGCCCAGCAGGGCGTTGCCGCCGTAGCCGGAGCCGTAGGACCAGATCTCCCGGGTCTCGGGGAAGTGGACGATGTACTTGGTGTCGTTGCACGGCCAGGCGACGTCCGGGCGGGTGGCGCCGTCGGCGTCGCGCAGGGGGTACCCGACCGAGTGGACGGCGGGGACCCAGTCCGCGCCCTTGTCGATCTGGTCCAGGGCCGCGGCGCCCATGCGGGTCATGATGCGCATGGAGACGACGACGTACGGCGAGTCGGTCAGCTCCACGCCCACGCGGGAGATCGGCCCGCCCACCGGGCCCATCGAGAACGGGACGACGTACATGGTGCGCCCGCGCATGGAGCCGGCGAACACCCCCTTGAGCTCGGCGCGCATCGCCGTCGGCTCGGCCCAGTTGTTGGTCGGACCGGCATCGATCTCCTTCTCCGAGGCGATGAAGGTGCGCGACTCGACGCGGGCGACGTCGGAGGGCTCGGAGCGGGCGAGGTAGCTGCCCGGGCGCTTGGCCTCGTTGAGCTTGATGAAGGTGCCGGCCTCGACCAGCTGCTCCGCGAACCGGTCGTACTCCTCCTGGGAGCCGTCGCACACGTAGATCTGGTCGGGCTCGGTCAGGGCCGCGATCTGCTGGACCCAGGCGTACAGGTCCGGGTCGTCGATCGGCAGGCCGGTCACAGGCACGCCGGTGCGGGGTCGGGCGTCAGTCGTCGTCATGCTGTCCTCCGAGGGTCCATCGGCACGCTCTCTCGCGTCCTGTATCCACTCTCGGTGCATTACGGGCCCCCTTCAACGCGGACCTGGTGGTAAAAACGGCCAAAGTTTCGGTACTGTCAAACCATGGCCGTCGAGACCTCTGTCACACAGACTTCCAGACACGGCACCGATCCGCTCGTCCTCGGGCGCCGAATCCGGCACGCCCGGACGAGCGCCAACCTGACCCTGCGTCAGCTCGCCGACGCGGTGGGCTCAACGACAAGCCAGCTCTCCCTGGTGGAGAACGGCCGGCGCGAGCCCCGGCTGTCCCTCCTCACCGCGATCGCGGAGGTGCTCGGCACCACCGCCGCCCAGCTGCTGAGCGTCGAGCCGCCGCCTGACCGGCGGGCTCAGCTGGAGATCGCGCTGGAGCGGGCGCAGCGCGGGCCGCTGTTCGCCTCGCTCGGGGTGCCGCCCGTGCGGCCGGGGCGGCGGCTGCCCCTGGACGCCCTGGAGTCGCTGGTCGCCCTGCACGGCGAGCTGGAGCGGCGGGCCCGGGCGTCGATCGCGACGCCCGAGGAGGCCCGGCGCATCAACACCGAGCTGCGCCTGGAGATGCAGGAGCGCAACAACTACGTGCCCGAGATCGAGGAGATCGCCGAGGAGTTCGTGCGGTCCGTGGGCTACACGGGCGGCGCGCTCACCCACCGCATGGTGTCGCAGATGGCGGAGCGTCTCGGGTTCACCATCATCCACGTCGACGACCTGCCGCACTCCACCCGCACGGTCACGGACCTGGAGAACGGCCGCATCTACCTCCCGCCCGCGTCCATCCCGGGCGGGTACGGGCTGCGCTCCCTCGCGCTGCAGGCCATGGCCCACCGGATCTTCGGCCACGAGAGCCCGAAGAACTACGGCGACTTCCTCCGCCAGCGCCAGGAGCTGGCGTACTTCACCGCCTGCTGCCTGGTCCCGCGCTTCGCCGCCGTCACGTTCCTGGAGCGGCAGAAGGCGGCCAAGGACCTGGCCATGGAGGACTTCCGCGACGCGTTCGGCGTCACGCACCACTCCGCGGCGCAGCGCTTCACCAACCTGGCAACATCGCTGCTGGGCATCCCGGTGCACTTCATCCGCGCCAACAGCGACGGCGCGCTCTACCGCGGCTACGAGAACGACGGCGTGCCGCTGCCCACCGACGCCACCGGCGCCATCGAGGGCCAGCTGCTGTGCCGGAAGTGGGCCGCGCGCGCGGCGTTCACGCGCCGCGACCGGACCACGGAGTTCTTCCAGTACACCGACACCCCGGCCGGCACGTACTGGTGCAGCACGCAGACGGGCGCGACAACGGACGCGGAGTTCTCCATCACGCTGGGGGTGCCGTTCGCGCACGCCAAGTGGTTCCGGGGGCGCGAGACCACCCGCCGGGCCCGGTCCACCTGCCCGGACGAGAGCTGCTGCCGGCGCCCGAGCCCGGACCTGATCGCCCGGTGGCGGGACAAGTCGTGGCCCAGCGCGAAGATGCACGCGCACGTCCTCAGCCCGCTGCCCTCCGGCACCTTCCCCGGGGTGGACGACACGGAGGTCTACGAGTTCCTCCAGGCCCACGCTCCCGACGAGAGCTGACGCCCCGCCCGCTCCCCGCCCGCGAGACGTCAACTCCTCCCCGAGACGTCAACTTCTCCCCGGAACGTCAACTTCGCCTCGAGACCTCAACTGTTCCGGGCACGTCGCCGTCCTCAGCGGGAGCGGCGCCGTACCCAGGCCCGAACTCTCGATTCGCGCGGAGTTTCCAGCCCGGGTCCATACCGTTCCGAGATGTCAGGGAGCAGGTGACATCTCGCGGAGAAGATGACATGTCGCGGAAATGGCGCTTCGCCCCCGGGGGATGGCGCTCCCGGGCGGGGCGGGCGTCAGGAGAGCAGGTCGTGGCGCACGATCGTGGCGTCGCGGTCCGGGCCGACGCCGATCGAGGAAATGCGCGTGCCGCTCATCTCCTCCAGCGCCAGCACGTAGCGCTGGGCGTTGGCCGGCAGGTCCTCGAAGGTCCGCGCGCCGGAGATGTCCTCCGACCAGCCGTCGAGCTCCTCGTGGACCGGCTTCGCGTGGTGGAAGGAGGACTGGTCCATCGGCATCTCGTCGTGGCGCACCCCGTCGACCTCGTAGGCCACGCACACCGGCAGCTTCTCCAGCCCGGTGAGCACGTCGAGCTTGGTCATCACCAGGTCAGTCAGGCCGTTGACCCGCGTGGCGTACCGGGCGACGACGGCGTCGTACCAGCCGGTGCGGCGGGGACGGCCGGTCGTGGTGCCGTACTCCCCGCCGGTCCGGCGCAAGAACTCGCCCATCTCGTCGTGCAGCTCGGTCGGGAAGGGCCCCTCCCCGACGCGGGTGGTGTACGCCTTGATCACGCCGACGACCCGGTCGATGCGCGTGGGGCCGATGCCTGAGCCCGTGCACGCCCCGGCCGCCGTCGCGGAGGAGGAGGTCACGAACGGGTAGGTGCCGTGGTCGACGTCGAGCATCGTCGCCTGCCCGGCCTCGAAGACGACCGTCTCGCCCCGGTCCAGCGCCTCGTTGAGCACCAGGGACGCGTCGGCCACCATCGGGCGGATGCGCTCGGCGTAGGAGAGCAGCTCGTCGGTGGTCTGGTCCACGTCGACGGCGCGGCGGTTGAAGACCTTCACCAGCAGCTGGTTCTTCTGTGCCAGGGCGCCCTCGACCTTCTGGCGCAGGATCGACGCGTCGAACAGGTCCTGGATCCGGATGCCCACCCGGTTCATCTTGTCCGCGTACGTGGGGCCGATGCCCCGGCCGGTCGTGCCGATCTGCCGCTTGCCGAGGAAGCGCTCGGTGACCTTGTCCAGCGTGCGGTTGTACGGCGGGATGATGTGCGCGCTCGCCGAGACCAGCAGCCTGGAGGTGTCGACGCCGCGCACCTGCAGCCCCTCGATCTCGGAGAAGAGCACCTCGAGGTCGACGACGACGCCGTTGCCGATCACGGGCGTGCAGCCCGGGGTGAGGATGCCCGAGGGCAGCAGGTGCAGCGCGTACTTCTCCTCGCCGACCACCACGGTGTGGCCGGCGTTGTTGCCGCCGTTGAACTTCACGACGTAGTCGACGCGCGTGCCGAGCTGATCGGTCGCCTTGCCCTTGCCCTCGTCGCCCCACTGCGCTCCGACGACCACCACGGCTGGCATATCGATCCTCTCAGGACTCCCGGACGCCGGTCGGCGCCCAGACGAGGCTACCGGACACCGTGCGGACCACCCGGGCGTCCGTGGACGGGCCGCGGACCCCCGGCCCCGCGAGCGGCGTCGGCACGTCCCGCCGGCCGAGTGGCGCGCGCAGCTCTCACAGACCCTGGTGGGCAACGTCACCGAGCCGATGCGGCATCCACCGGCCCCCACGGCGGTCCCGGAGGGCGCCGGTGACACGCCCGACGTGCATCCGGCCGCGCAGCGCGTTAGTTTCGGATGGTGGCGGCGTGAGCCGTCGCGTTCGACAAGCACCGAAGAAGACTTCTCGGCAGGCCGGCGAAGGAAGCGCGCATGATCCAGATCTCGGCGTCGTCCACGACGGCGACGGTCGCGATCGCGGGCGACCTCGACCTCGCGGAGCGGGGCCAGTTCCCTGAGGTCACCGCGCGAGTGAGCGGCCTGCGTCGGCAGCTGCTCGTCCTGGACATGTGCGACGTCACGTTCATGGACTCCACGGGCGCCGCGTTCCTCATGGCCCTCGCCCAGGCCTCCGCCCGTCGCGGCGGCGCCACCGTCCTGCGCGGCGCGAGCGAGCGGGAGCTGTTCGTGCTGGAGGTGTGCGGGGCGCTGGACCTCTTCCGGCTCGACCCCGAGCACCGCTGCTCACCCGAGGACCGCGCGGCCGGCTACGCCAACGTGCCGCAGAACGCGCACTGAGAGCAGCTCGCCCCACCCGTTCCCACCGGCCGTCCTTCCCGGAGGCTGCCGCAGCGCTGCCGTGGCGGTAGTCGCGTGCGTCCTACGACAGCACGTACCGCCGGCGAATGAGGCCGGGACGGGTCGGCCCGGGCCCGTGCCTCACGCTTCCGGACCGGACGGCCGGGCGGGTTCCGAGCGCAGCCGCGCCCACACGACCTTGCCGGACGACGTCGGCCGCCACCCCCAGTCCGCCAGCCGGTCCACGATGTGCATCCCGAAGCCGCCCACGCGGCCGGTGGAACGCTCCCGCGTGATGGGCGGGGCGGGGTTGGAGTCCTCGACCTCGATGCGCAGCCCGTCGCCGGTGTCCTGCAGCCGGAGCACGATCCGGCCCCAGCCGTGCATGACGGCGTTGGCCATCAGCTCGGAGATCACCAGCTCGGCCGCCGCGACGTCGTCGATGCCCCACGCCGCGCACGCGCGGCGCACGGCGTGGCGGGCCCGGCCTATTGACGCCGGGTCGAGCGGCAGCTGCCAGCGCCGGCGGCGCGGGGCGGCCACCTCCGCCTCCCCCTCGGGCCCGCCGGGCACGCGGATGACGACCATCGCGACGTCGTCCTCCGGGGCGTCCGCCAGCTGCAGCAGCTCCTCGCCCACCCCCGCGGCGTCCCGGACGTCCACGTGGGAACAGAGCTCGACCAGCGCGTCCAGGCCCTCGCGCATGGGGCGGTCCCTACGCTCGATGAGGCCGTCGGTGTAGAACACCAGCACGTCGCCGGGCAGCACCCGGGCGTGCGCCGTCCGCCGCTCCCGGGCGCTGAACCCGACGAGCGTGCCGCCGGCCTCGTTCAGCTCGCTGACCTCGCCGGCGCGGACGCGGAGCGCGGGCAGGTGGCCGGCGCGTGAGTAGGCCATGTCCCAGGCGCCGTCCTCGCAGGGGGTGAAGGCGGCGTACACGAGGGAGGCGGTGCGGGGCATGCGCATCCCCGTCACCAGCGCGTCCACGCGGCCCAGCACGGTGCCGGGGTCCACGAGCTCGGCGGCGAAGGCGCGGACCACCGAGCGCAGCTGGCCCATCGAGGCCGCCGCCTCGACGTCGTGGCCGACGACGTCACCGATGACGACCGCGACGATGCCGTCCCGCAGGTTGACGACGTCGTACCAGTCGCCGCCGACCTGCGCGTGCTCGGCGTTGGGCGCGTAGTACGTCCACACGTCGAGCCCCGCGACGTCGGCCTGCTCGGGCAGCATCGCCCGCTGCAGCGTCTCGGCCAGGGCGTGCTCACGGGCGTAGAGCTGGGCGTTGTCCATCGCCATCCCGACGCGTCGGGCGACGAGCTCCAGGACGGTCCCGACCTCGTCCTCCACGCCCGGCACGGCCGTGCCGCTCTCGTCGACGAGCTCGTCGGGCAGGGCGGCCGGGTCGCGGTGCGCGACGGCGACGAGCAGCCCCAGCGTGCGCTGGCGTCCGAGCACCGGCAGCACGATCAGCTCGCGGTCGCCCGGGGGCCGGCCCCGCGTGTGCGGCCGGACCAGCTCGACCAGATCACCGGTGAGGGTCCCGTCGTCCTGGACCGCGTCGGCGTCCAAGGTCACCCGGCGCATCGTCGTGCCGAGCAGCAGCTCGAGGACCTCGTCGTGCTCCCCGGCCTCGCGGCGGAGGGTCAGCGGCCGGACGGGCGGCGGGTCGTCGTCGATGCCGTCCGCCTCGTGCAGGGCGCGGTCGTTGACGAAGAAGCCCGCCCACGACACGAGCTGGCGGGTGAGCAGGTCGGCGATGGCGCGCAGCACGTCCGCGGAGTCGGAGTCCTGGAGCAGGTCCGAGACCCGTGCCACCAGGCTGAGCCCGATCCGTGCGCGCCGCTCGATCGCGAGCCGTAGCCGCTCGAGCTGAGCGCTGGCGACCTGCGCGGAGACGTCGCGCACGACGGCGGTCCACAGCTGCGCGCCGACGCCCGCGACGTGCAGCGGCGCCAGCTGCACCGCCGCCCAGTACTCCGTGCCGTCGGCCTTGCGCGACAGCACGGTCAGCGAGGCCGGCTCGCCGGCCTGCAGCGCGGCACGCATCGCGCGCTGGCCGTCGATGTACAGGCTGGGGTGACGGATCTCCCGGTCGGGGGCGAGCAGCTCCGCGCGCGGGTAGCCGGTGAGCACCTCGGCGGCCTCGTTGGCGGCCACTATGCGCCAGCTGTGGTGCTCCCCCACGCGCAGCACCACCACCGCCGCGGGCAGCTGCTCGAGCACGGCCGGCGCGAGCGCCGTGCGCATCCCCTCCAGGACGTCACCTTCACCTTCGGCGACGTGGCCGCCCTGCGCCGTCTCCGCGGCGACGTCGGGCGCGCCGACCCCGTGAGGGGATTTACCCATTTGCCTCTCCGATCGTCTAGCGTTCCCTACGATGCCTCGCGCACGGCCGAACCGCACGTGCGCCTATCTTGGCCGAGAGGAACAGCCGTGCATGACGTGACGCAGGACGAGCCGCCCGCTGACTCGGGCGCCGCCACGGGCGAGAGCGGTTCCGTCCACGTCATGGTCTCACCTGCGCGGACGCGTCTGGTCCTGTCGGGCGAGATCGACGTGGCGCTCGCCGGCGAGCTGGCGGAGGCGGTCTCGGACGCCGAGCGCGCGGCCCTCCCCGTCGAGATCGACGCCCGCCACATCACGTTCATGGACTCCTCGGGCGTGAGCATGCTGGCCCGCCTGGCGCACCGGACCCCTGGCCGGCTGGCCATGATCCAGCCGCCGGACGTGGTGCGCTTCCTTCTCGAGGTCACCCGCATCGGTGAGGTTGTCGACGTGCTCGACGCCGACCCCGGCTTCCCGGAGAACTCGCCCGAGCCCGACAACGCCGCCTGACGGCATCCGGCGCCGGGGCCTGCACGGTTGGCCACAGGCCCGGCCCTGACGAAGAGGCCCGGCACCCCGCGCGGGTGCCGGGCCTCGCCGTGTCGGGGCGCTCAGGCCATCTTGTTGCCCGCGGAGCGCAGCTGCTGGCAGGCCTCGACGACGCGCGCGGCCATGCCCGCCTCGGCGAGCTTGCCCCAGGCGCGCGGGTCGTAGGCCTTCTTGTTGCCCACCTCGCCGTCGATCTTGAGCACGCCGTCGTAGTTCTTGAACATGTGGTCCACGACCGGGCGGGTGAAGGCGTACTGCGTGTCGGTGTCGATGTTCATCTTGATGACGCCGTTGTCCACCGCGAGCGCGATCTCCTCCGCGGTCGAGCCGGAGCCGCCGTGGAAGACGAGGTCGAAAGGCTTGTCCTTGCCGACCTCCTGGCCAACGACCTGCTGGATCTCGCCGAGCAGCTCCGGGCGGAGCTTGACCGCGCCGGGCTTGTACACGCCGTGCACGTTGCCGAAGGTCAGCGCGGTGAGGTAGCGGCCACGCTCGCCGGTGCCGAGCGCGCTGACGGTGGCCAGGCCGTCCTCGGGGGTGGTGTAGAGCTTCTCGTTGATGGCGGCCTCGTGGCCGTCCTCCTCGCCGCCGACGACGCCGATCTCGATCTCGAGGATCGTGCGCGCCTTCTGGGAGAGCTCGAGGAGCTCCTCGGCGATGACGAGGTTCTCCTCCAGCGGCACCGTCGAGCCGTCGAACATGTGGGACTGGAAGGTGGGCTGCTTGCCCGCGGCCACCTCCTCCGCCTCCAGGGCGAGGAGCGGCTTGACCCAGCGGTCGAGGTTCTCCTTGACGCAGTGGTCGGTGTGGAGCGCGACCGTGATGCCGTACCCGTCGGCCACCTCCCGGGCGTACGCGGCCAGCGCGCGGGTGCCGGCCACCCGGTCCTTGACGGTGGAGCCGGAGGCGTACTCGCCGCCACCGACCGACACCTGGAGGATGCCGTCGCTCTCCGCCTCGGCGAAGCCGCGGAGGGCGGCGGTGACGGTCTGGGAGGAGGTCACGTTGATGGCCGGGTAGGCGAACTTGCCCGCCTTCGCCCGGTCGATCATCTCTGCGTAGGCCTCGGGGGTTGCGATCGGCACGTCAGCACTCCTGTGAGTCGGTGAGGTAGGTCTCGGTCCGATTGTTTCATCATCCTGCCCGCGGTGGGGACCCGGACACCTCGGCGCCCGTGGCAACAGCGCGTCCTGGCCGCCCGTCGCGACGGCGCCTCCCAGCCGCGGGGCGCTCCGCCGGGCCGGCGCGGGCGATCCCCGGCGATCCCCGGCCGGCCGGGGATCGTGCCCGGTGGCGCGCCGGCGCCGGCCTGCCCCGGCCCGTTCCGGCTGTTGACATCCGGGCGGAGGCGCAGTGCAGTACAGGGGCGTGAGCGGTGAAGGAGCTGCAGCCATGAATACCCAGCCGTTGGAGTTCGCGTCCTTCGACAAGCCCGACGAGGTGCGGGAGGGCGACAACTGGCGCCTCGAGCTCGTCAACCTCGCCGGCGGCGCCCAGGTCGGGCGGATCACCATCCAGCCGGGCTGGCGGTGGACCAAGGACGTGGGGCCGGTCGCCGGGACCGACCTGTGCATGGCGCCCCACCAGCAGTACCACGTGTCCGGCCGGATCCACGTCGTCATGGCGGACGGCACGGAGATGGAGGCCGGGCCGGGCGAGGTGACGTCCCTCCCGCCGGGGCACGACGCCTGGGTGGTGGGTGACGAGCCCGCCGTGGCTGTCGACTGGCAGGGCGCCTCGGTCTGGGCGCGGCCCGGCGGCTGAGCCTCCGCCGCCGCCCGGCTCAGGCCGGCGGGGGCCCGGCGTGCTGGAGCATCCAGGCGTGCATGGCGACGGCGGCCGCGGCGCCGGCGTTGATGGAGCGGGTGGAACCGTACTGGGTGATGTGGAGGACCTCGTCGCAGCCGGCGAGCGCCTCGGGGCTCAGGCCCGCCGACTCCTGCCCGAAGACCATCAGGCACGCGCGCGGCAGCGCCCGCCCCTCGATGGCCACCGAACCCGGGATGTTGTCGATGCCGAGCACCGGCAGCCGCCCCTCGTGCGCCCACGCGAGCAGGTCCGCGACGTCGGCGTGATGACGCAGGTGCTGGTAGCGGTCGGTGACCATCGCCCCGCGCCGGTTCCACCGCCGTCGCCCCACGATGTGCACCTCCGCGACGGCGAAGGCGTTGGCGGTGCGCACCACGGACCCGATGTTCATGTCGTGGGCGAAGTTCTCGATCGCGACGTGCAGCGGGTGCCGGCGGGCGTCGATGTCCGCGACGATCGCCTCGACGGTCCAGTACCGGTACCGGTCCTCGACGTTGCGGCGGTCCCCTGCTGCCAGGAGCTCGCGGTCGTAGCGGGGGTCGTCCGGCCAGGCCGCCTCGCCCCCGGGCCAGGGGCCGACGCCGACCGCCCGCTCCGCGACGGCGCCCGGCTCGGCCTCGACCGCCCCGACGCCGGCCAGCGCGGCCGTCCTCTCGAGCGCCCCGCTCACCGTGGTCCCCTCATCCTGCGCCCGACACTACCGGCAGCGTCGCGGGCGCCGGCGCGGGCACCGGGGGGCGCAGGCGCCCCCGTCACGGGGGCGGCGCCACCCCGCAGCGCGCCCCCGCGGCACGGGGCGACGCCACCCTGCGGCCCCCACCGCCCCGGCCTCGGCGGCCCGGTGTGGCACGCGTCCCAGCCGTCGCGGCGGCGCCGTGCCGGGCGGCCGCCGGTATGGTCGCTGTTGGCCCGTCCCGCGCGTCCCGGGGCCGACCGGGCCGCGTCGACGTCTGCGAGGAGCGTGCATGAGCGACAAGATCGAGAGCTGGCTCACCGACATGGACGGCGTGCTCGTCCACGAGGGCCACGCCCTGCCCGGCGCGGCGGACTTCATCGCCCGGCTCACCGAGCGTGGTCTCCCGTACCTGGTGCTGACCAACAACTCGATCTTCACGCCGCGCGACCTCTCCGCCCGGCTCGCCGCCTCCGGCATCGACGTGCCCGAGGAGCGGATCTGGACCTCGGCCCTGGCCACCGCCGCCTTCGTCAGGCAGCAGATGCCCGGCGGCCGCGCCTACGTCATCGGTGAGGCGGGGCTGACGACGGCGCTGTACGAGGCCGGCTACATCACCACCGACACCGACCCCGACTACGTCATCCTCGGCGAGACGCGGACCTACTCCTTCTCGGCCATCACCAAGGCCATCCGGCTGATCCGGGGCGGCGCCCGCTTCATCGCCACGAACCCGGACGCGACCGGTCCCTCCACCGAGGGCCCGCTGCCCGCCACCGGCGCCGTCGCGGCGCTGATCACCAAGGCGACCGGCCGGTCGCCCTACTTCGTCGGCAAGCCCAACCCGATGATGCTCCGTGCGGCGCTCAACCGCATCGAGGCCCATTCCGAGACGACGGCGCTGGTCGGGGACCGCATGGACACGGACGTCGTCGCGGGCATGGAGGCCGGGCTGCGCACCTACCTCGTGCTGACGGGGTCGACGACCCTCGCCGACGTCGAGCGGTACCCCTTCCGGCCCAGCGAGGTCCACCAGTCGATCGCGGAGCTCGTCGACCTGATCTGAGCCACGGCGTGATCTGAGCCCCGGCGCGTCGGCCCGCCGGGCGGACGCGCGGAGCCACAGCTCTCCGTGATCGAGGGCCACGACTCTCGGTCAGCCAGGGGCCGCGCCTCCTGGCGGTCGGGAGCGCGAAACTCTCGGTAACGAGGAACATCCGTCAGGCAATGCCTGACGGATGCTCCCCCCTGTGGGCAACTCACCGAGGCCGTCGGCGTCAGGACAGCCCGAGGTCCGCGAGCCCGAGGGCCGCGTGGTAGGGCACCCCGGTCTTCTCGATGGCCTCCCGGGCCCCGGTGTCGCGGTCGACGACCACGGCCACCGCGAGCACCTGCGCCCCGGCCCCGCGCAGCGCCTCGATGGCGGTCAGCGGGCTGCCGCCGGTGGTGGAGGTGTCCTCGAGCACCACGACGCGGCGCCCCGCGACGTCGGGCCCCTCGATCCGCCGGCGCATGCCGTGGGACTTGGACTCCTTGCGGACCACGAACGCGTCGAGCTCGAGGCCCCGGGACGCGGCCGCGTGCAGCATCGCCGTGGCGACCGGATCGGCGCCCATGGTGAGCCCGCCGACGGCGTCGACCTCCTCCGGGCCCAGCCCCGCCTCTTCGAGCATGTCGAGCATGACGTGCCCGATGAGCGGCGCGGCGGCGTGGTGCAGGGTGGCGCGGCGCATGTCGACGTAGAAGTCCGACGTGAGGCCGGAGGCCAGCGTCACCTCGCCGTGCACGACGGCGAGCTCGCGCACCAGGGCGGCGAGCTGGCCGCGGGGGGTGTCGTTCGTGGTGGTCACGCCACCAGCGTAACGGCGGCGGCCGCCCTCCCCGTGCCGGGCGTCCGGGACGTCGCCGGAGGTCAGCGCGTCATGGCCCGGGCGCTGGCGGCGGGTCCGACGGCGCGCCGCACCAGCCAGCGGGGCGTGAGCCGCAGCGCCGCGGCCGCGGCGGTGTAGCGCAGGGACGGCGTCACGACGACCTGCCCGCGCCGCACCGCGGTCAGGGCGGCGGACGCGACCTTCTCGACGTCGACCCAGGCCGGCGCCGGCCACGTCGCCGCCTCCAGCCCGGCCCGCTCGTGGAACTCGGTGCGCACCAGCCCGGGGCACAGGGCGGTGGCGGTGACGCCCGTGCCGGCCAGCTCGGCCGCGAGCGCCTCGGTGAACGTGAGCACCCAGGCCTTGTGGGCGGCGTACGTGCCCATGGCGGTGAGCGCGGCCATCGAGGAGACGTTGAGGATCGCGCCGCGACCCCGCGGCACCATGGACTCGGCCGCCGCCTTCGACAGCACGAGGACCGACCGGACCATCACCTCCAGGGCCTGGTCCTCGCGCGCCAGGTCACCGCCGAGGAAGGGCTGGCCCAGGCCGAAGCCGGCGTTGTTGACGAGCAGCCCCACAGGGGTGGCGCCCCCGCCCAGCCGGTCACGGACGGCGTCGCGCCCCTCCGCGGTGGCGAGGTCGGCAGGGAGCACCTCGACGGCGACGGCGGCCGCCGAGCGGATCTGGTGCGCCACCTTCTCGAGCCGCTCGCCGTCGCGCGCGACCAGCACGAGCCGGTGGCGGGCGGCGGCGAGCTGCCAGGCCAGCTCCAGGCCGATGCCCGACGTGGCCCCCGTGACGAGTGCGGTTCCCATGTTCGTCTAGCCCCCTATTACAAACCGGCGTCGTACAGCCACTTTCGGCGGAGTTCTGCGAATCGCCATGTGATACAGACTCCTTTAGGACGAAGGAAGATGGCGCTTGTCTGTAGGTACACCAACGGGTCCATGCCCCCTCGAAGTCCCCGAGAGCGGGGGGCGTAGGGCGTAGGGCGCTGTGCGCCGCGTGCTGCCCAGGACCGGTTGCGCAACTGTGACCATGAAAAGCCCACGTCCACCCACTACCGCGAGTAGATTGCGGACACCTATAGAAGGATACCGCGATGCAACTCCCCCGCTCCGCTCTCATCATCCTCGCAGCCGCCGCCGTGAGTCTCGGCGCATGTGCGGCCGATTCGGAAGCTGCGCCCCAAGGTTCCGCGACCGACTCACAGAATGATGAGCCCAGCGAATCACGCGCCGCTGACGGCTCTCTGGCATACGAAGATGTCGGCGATCTCCGTACGGACTTCACAGCAGCAGGCGGCTCCTGCCCCGCCTACACCCCAGACAACGCCGTCACACTTGCGTCCGAATCGGCGAACTGCTCAGACACCACGGTGCTAATGCTGTTCGACGACCAAGGGCAAAAGGCAGAGCAGATGGAGACACTTACCCAGATGGGCACCGACATTCTCGTTGGCCAGAACTGGCTGATCAACTCTCCTCCAGAAACCCTTCGCGAGGTCCAAGGCGACCTTGGCGGTGAGTTCGTTGAGGGTGAGCTACCCGATGTGGACTTCGCCCCTGAGTCACCTCCTGCAACGGCAGAGGACTCCACGGAAGTACTTCGTGATTCTCCTGAGCTGCAGGAGATGGCCCTGGACGTCGCATGGGGCCAGTCCAGCTCAGCCGATCAAGCAGCGCTGTGTGATGCGTTCGAGGGCATGGGGACTGCAGTGGCGTCAGAGTGGTTCCTACTGGAAGCGGGGGGATCGGATTCCGGCTTCACTTCCGACGTGATCGGAGCGTACTTCGAGAACAAGTGCGGCCTCTAAGAGGTAGGTACCTGCCTGCCAGCCAAGGCCAGGCTCAGCGAGCACTTAAACGAGAGCCCCCAGAGCCGATCCTCTACGGCAACCACGCCAGAGTCCGGAAGATGGCATCAGAAGATCGTGCCATGCTTGCGATTGCTACAACGCCACCTCGGGAGGAGGTCACGGGATGCCAACGAAGCCTGCACCCGTCAAGGCGGATGTCTTGGCGTGGGCCGTCTTTGAAGATGGACGCGCTTTGGAGGACCTCGCTGACGCCCTCAAGCTGAGCCCAGACACCCTCAGCGACTGGATTAGCGGCGACTCCCGCCCGAGCACCGGGCAGGTATCCCGCTTGGCGGAAGTGCTGCAGCGACCGCGTGCGATGTTCTTCCTGCCGCGTCCACCGTCGCAGGCGAGTCTGCCCGCCTCTTTCCGGCACCCCCCTGGCGACGAGGGTCGAGAGGTGGGCGCACAGGCGCGCCGTAAAGTCCGTCAAGCTCGCCGTGTACAGCACGCAATATCGTGGGCGATGCGCGACGACGACCCGTTCGACATGCCCCGGTGGCCTGTCGCCTCGATCCCTGAAGCCGCTGCGGAAGAACTCCGCCGTTGGGTGGGCGTGTCAGACGCTGATCAAGCCTCCTGGCGAGACGATTACGAGGCTCTCCGTGCCTGGCGCGACGCATTCGACCAGTGCGGCATCCTTGTCTTCGCGCTTGAGATCGGGCGTGACGACGTGCGGGGGTTCTCGGCCTGGGATGACCGAGCGCCCCTGATTGTGGCCAATACAAGCGGCGTAAGCCCGGCCGCTCGCTCATACACCCTTGCCCACGAACTGGGCCACCTGGTGACAAGGCAAGACGCTGCATGCGTCGAGCAGCGCGGGTTTTTAACAGGTGCGGCCGTCGAACGCTGGTGTGAACGATTCGGCGCGGCGTTCCTTATGCCTTCCCAGCCGATGGAGCGCCTAGCGTCTGCCAGAAATATCACCGCTGGCGCAGGCGACATTGACGACGTTAAAGCGGTTGCTAAGGCCTTCCGCGTGAGCCACCGCGCGGCCGCTTTGCGGCTGATAGACATGGGTCTTGCTGAGCGCTCGTTGTACGCCGACGTCCTCGCAATTTTCAGGCCGAAGCCCCCAGCGAAGCCGTCAAATAGCTTCCGGCGTCCGGCGCGCGCTACCGCACGCGTGCGCGAGTTCGGCCCCCGCGCACTCGACATTGTGCTCAATGAACTGCCCCCTCGAGACGCGCTCTCCGTGTTGAGGGTGACAGTGGAGGACGTCCGGCGGATTTCGGAGGAGGTGCCAAGTGTCCAGACCTCCTTCTGACGGTAGCGACGGCTTTCCGCCAGGTCTCGTCGTCGTCGTTGACACCAGTGCGCTCATTCAACTCAAACGGCTTGTACCTATTGCGCGCCAGTGGCCAACCCTCAACCTAATGTCCGAACTGGTGGACGGCGGCCACCTCTGCTATCCGCGACAGGTGAGACGGGAGATGGCCGCTGGAAAACACCCGGATGCACCCGGCGCATGGGCGGTCGCGAATGACGGCCAGTGCCGACATCCCGCACCACGCGACGAAGCGATCGCCGAGGTCCTCGCTGTGGCGCAATTAGTGGATCTCGAAGCTGAGGACGACACTGAAGTCGCAGACCCTTACGTCGCAGCCATGGCATGGCAAATTCGCGAGACTCACCCACAATCGAGAGTTGTTGTCGCGACGAATGACTTCGTCGACCGCATGCCAGTCAAGGAAGCACTAGCCACCGCTTGCAACCGTCTTGCTATCGAGTACTGGAGGGCTGATGAGTTCGTCGCCTGGCTCGACGGCGAGGCCTCTCAGAACTAGGTGGCGTTAAGCAATCGCCGAGTTCCCCGAAGCGTAGGCAGAGAAGTCAGGCGGGGCGCGGGTCACAGTCCACGGCCTGGGCATCTTCAACCTCGGGGACTGGGTCGAGGTCGAGGCCGTGACCGACGGCGACATCATGCACACCCGCGCCTATCTCGTCGGCGTAGAGATCGACCAGGTCGAGCCCCCAGGCGCGCCTCACCGCCGTCGACAACGAGGGCACCCCATTCAAGCTGGTCGTGCCCTTCTCCTGGTGGATCACCCCCACAGCCGACCTGGAATGACAGGAGGCGCGAAATGCGTCGCACGTTGGCGGTATACCTCGCCGGTATCGCCGCCACCCTCGGCTCCACGTTCGCCATCGTCAGCGCGGCCGACGCCGCACCACCGGACCGCTCAAAGTGGGTGTTCGTGTGTCACCGGTCCGGAGAATCCGAGCAGTTCAAGGTGCTGCACCTGCCGCCCGAGGCGGCCGCCGCTCACGCTAAGCACCCCCACGACGGGTGCGGCGGGAAGTAGCCCGCCGGCTAGACAGCCCCGACCCCCTAGACCCCAGGAGGCCGGGGCTGCTCCATGTCCTCGATCCGGACATGGGTCGGTCGTAGAATGTAATCGGCGTCACGGCACTGCGTCCGTGCGCCAAGTTTCGCCCCAAGGTTGACCGCTTCTGCTGAGGCAGTTCTCGCCCAGCGCGGTCCGAAGGACGGGCTCACCCCCATTCCTTCGTTCGCCCTTGGAGGCGGAACTTCCATGACCAACACCACCTCGTCCGCGTCCGCGATCCTGCGGCCCGAGGACGTCCACGAACTACTCGTCCGCCCAGCACTCAACATGGCCGTCGTCGGCCAGGAGCGCGTCAGCACCCTCGTCCGCACCAACAGCACCACCTACCGGGTGCCGCTCGTCACCGCCGACCCCACCGCCGAATGGGTCGCCGAGGGCCAGGAAATCACGCCCACGGACATGACCCTCGCCGAGGTCAACATCACGCCCAAGAAGCTCGCGGGACTGAGCATCATTACCAGGGAGCTGGCGGACGACTCCAGCCCCGACGCCCGGCGGGCCGTGGGCGAAGGGCTCGCCCGCGACATGGCGAGAAAGCTCGACACCGCATTCCTCTCCGTGGTGACCGACCCCGACGCCCCCGACGGCATCGCCGACCTCACCGGCACCACCAACTTCAACTCCGGCGCAGCGACCTGGACCAACCTCGACGCCTTCGCCCGCGCGGTCAGCAACGCCGCCGACGTCGGGGCCAGGATCACCGCCTTTCTCATGCACCCCAGCGAGCTGCTGGCCCTCACCCAACTGAAGGAAGGCTCCGGCTCCAACAAGCCCCTCCTGGGACCGGACCCGACCGTCGGCGGAGCCACAACCGTGTTCGGCACGCCGATCTACGTCTCGTCCTACCTCGCCACCGGCGTGGTCTACGGCGTTGACAGGACGCGCGTACTCCTCGTCGTCCGCGACGACGCCAAGGTGGAGACCGACTCCAGCGTGTTCTTCACGAGCGACCGGCTAGCCGTCAAGGCCACCATGCGCGTCGGATTCGGCTTCACCCACCCCGCCAGCGTCGTCAAGATCACCAGGGCTGTGTAACCCCAGGGGGCGGAAGGCGTCGTCCTGGGCGCGGACCGGTAACCCCCGGGGGGGGCGTAGCCCCCTCTCCCCGGCACTCCGCCCCCCAGCCCATCATCCAAGGGTGCCCCCGGGTGCCCTGAGACACCCCCGGTGCCTCGAGACCCCCTGGGGGTGTCCTCTGAGACCCCCGGGGGTGCCCCGAAGACCCCCGGGGTGCGCCTCGAGACCCCCAGGGGCACCTCGATATCCCCCGGGGGTTACCGCCGGGGTCCCCGCGGGGAGGATGTTCCCCACGGGGTCAACCCAGGGGGGGCTACCCTGGGGCCAGGTTCCCGCGCGGGGGAGGGCCGCGCGGGGTGCCCCCCCACACTCGGGTGCGCGGGGGTCGAGGGTGGGGGTTCCCGCTTCTCCCCTCCCCTCACGCACCCGGGCAAGAGGCACCCGGCGCGTCAACCTCACCCACCGGACGCTGACACCGACGGCGTCCGACAGGGACAGGAAGGCTCGCCCAGCCTCGCGGTCCGTGCCATCCCATCGCGGACCCGCGGGCAACCCGTCCACTCCGGGCAGGGGAAGGCGGCGGACCTGCGCGCCGGGCACCTCACCACACAGCGCACCGGCTGACACCCATGGGTGTCAGGACCGCGCGGTTGGCAGTGTGGCGTCACGGACGAACGTCGACTCGATTCACAACCTAGGTTGTAAATACCGCACGGTCGGCCCCGGTTTTGGAGACCAGGCCGTCGGCACGGTGCATGAATATCCAACCCCTGGGGGTCGACCCCCTCCCCCCGGACTCGGCCACCACCGCGCTCCGCACAATTAAGTGCCTACGCTTCCCCGGAACCCCTGCGATGAAGAGCCCTGCATGCCTATGCGGTATGCCGTGGCCCTCTCAGTGGCCGGGGCCTGGGGTGCGCATCTTGTGGCGGAGGACGTCGTCCCAGCCGACGCTCTGTGCGGGTGGCTCGCCGCGGTGAGTTTGCCCGGTGTCGGGCCAGCGGGTGCGGCGGAGGCCGGGGCGGACGGCGATGATGCCAGCTACCGCTTCGTCGACCTTGGTGGGGTCGACTTCGCCGTCGTCGCCCAGCACGTCTTCCAACTTGACGCCGCCGACTGTCCACAGGTCGCCGGGGGCGGCGAGGGTGCGGGAGGCTTCGCGTTCGGCCTCGCGCCGTTGCATGGTGGTGACGCGCTGGCGGAGGGTGTCGCGCTCTTGCTCGGCGCGTTGGGCGCGCTGGCGGTAGCGGCGGGCTTCGTCTTTGCCCTTGCCCTCGCCGTCCGGTTCGCTGTGGGGCTCTGTGTCGCCCTCTGGGTGCTCGGATGGCCCGGTTCCCGTCTGGGGGTCGGTTCGCCCGGCGGCGGGGCGGTCCGGGGGCGATTCGGGAGGGTTCTGGGCGTCGGGTGCGGGCGTATCGGTCGACATTGGGATGTTCACTCCTCGGTGGGGGTGCCGAACGTCTCGGCGGACGGGGTGCCGAGCGGGGCGATGGCGTCGACGTCGGACCACGAGAACTCGTCCCACTCGCGGCGGCGGACACCGGTCGTCACGAAGCGGACGTACGTCCAGCCGTCCGCGGGCACGACGACGTCGAACAGGTGGGCGAGCAGCAGCCGCTCGGTCGCCGTCACGGTGCGGCGCTGGCGGTCGGTGTGGCCGGGGCGAAGCCACGCAGTCCAGCCGGTGGCCGCCGCGGGCTCCTGGCCCGGCCACACGTGGGTGAGATACCAACGCTCGGTATCCGCGGCGCGGCAGCTGTCCTCGGCGGCTCCGACCGAACATTGCATCGTGTGCTTGATCACGAGTCCGGCCGGGTGGTCCCTGATGCGCTCTTGCCCACATTCAGGGCATTTTTGGTCAGACATGGCTGTATTCCCTTCGGGCTCCGCGCTCGGCGGCGTCGAAAGCGGCATGGCAGGGCTGGCACATTGGCTGGTAGTGGGACGGGTCGGTGCTGTACCGGTACCCCTGCGGGCTGACGCACTCGGCGGGGTCGGCGTGGTCGTACGCCCAATGTTCGGCGGGCCTCCCGCACTCGACACAGGGGTGCTCCGTAGCAGACCCCCGCCACCGCTTGAGGCGACTGTGTGCCGTGAAGTACGACGGTTCGTCGGTGCGCGGCACCCCCGCCCCGAGAACGATATTCGGGTCGCCGTGACGCTCCCGCCGCGCCCGGTGCATCGGGCACATAGCGGCATCGGCGGCGGGCTTCTCACAGCCCGGCACCGAGCACGGATGCGGCCTCGGCGCGTAGCGAATCTTTGACGCCTGCCGCCGGGCATCCCGGCACCGCTCGGAGCAGTAGCGGGCATCCGAACGTCGACCACCACTGAAAGGCTGGCCGCACCACGCGCACGGTCGCACGCGACCTCGCTTCTCCGCGGTCCGACGTCGCCCTTCCGCGTTCCGGCGCTCGCCGTTGCCCGCGGCGCGCCAGGCCCGGCCCCGCTCGGCCACACACGCCTTGCAGGTCGTTACGTGGCCGTCGGGCTTTGACCGGTCGTTGTGGAACTCCGTCAGCGGCTTCTCCTCCCCGCACCGGGCGCAGGTCTTCACCCGCTCACTCATCGGGGACCACCACCATCAGCATGGCGCGCAGCGACTCCCGGACGCCGGGGCGCAGGTGCTCGCAGGCGTCCCGCATGACGTCGCCCAGGGCGGCGAACAGGCCGATGACGCTCCTCTCGGGATGGGGGTCGCTGCTGACCTCGTGGATTACGCAGTCGGCGGTGAGGCTGTCGGCGTCGAGGGCGGCGGTCAGGAAGTCCCGGGCTCGGCGGCGGTCGACTTCCCTGGCGATGACGAGGGAGCGGTGGGGGCGGTTGGGGGTCATGGCTGCTGTTCCTTTCGGCGGGCGTTGGTTCGGCGCTTTCGGTCTCGGTCGCGAGCTCGGATGGCGTCGCGGCGGCGGTCGGCGGCGGTCGTCGCCGCCCAGACTCCGGCGGGCTCCGGGTGGGCGCTGATGTAGGCGCTGCACGCGCTCCGGGACATCAGGGGGCAGGCGCGGCACTGCTGGGCGGCGATCCGTGCGCCGCTGCCCTCGCCGTAATCGTCGTCTAGCGTCCAGAGGTGCCCGGTCAGCGGGTTCCTGCACGGGATCGTGAAGCCTGCCGCCTCCAGGCTGCCGATGATGTCCAGCAGCGCGCTGTGCGCCGCCGCGTGCGTTTCGTCCACGTCGGGCCACTCCGTTGTTCGCCAGGGAGAATCCTCGAGGATTAAGTCGTTGAGCGTCAGGTAATCGGTGCCGCGGTGGGTGTCGACCGCGTGAATGTTCGGGCCGGTCATCGAGCAGCCACCGCCGTGCAGTTCGGGTGCGCCGTGTACCCGTTGACCGCGAGGCCCGGACTCAACGGCTCGCCGCACAACTCACACAGCGCGAGACGCGGTGACCGGAACTCGTCTTCCGAAATGCCACCCAAAGACGCCTCCGGCTCCGGCTGACGCTGGGGTTTCGGAACGGACTGTCCGGCTTCCGTCTTCGGTAGCCACGGCTTTTCCGGAACGCTCTCGTCCACAGTTTCGTCCTGGCTTCCCTTAACTGCTGCCTGTCCTGTCCTGTCCCTTTCGGTTGGCGACTCGCCTAGCGACTTGCTTAGCGACTGGGTTTTGGTGGCTTCTCGGAGGTCAGCCACCTGCTCACGGCGAGGCTTCGGCGGACGGCCACCCTTCTTCCCGTTCTCCACGTTCGCCTCGTGCTGAGCGATAACGGCCTCCCTCGTCCGCTGGTACTGCGACTGGTGCAAGATCACGTAGACGTCGCCGTCGTCGCGCCACAGCCCGTCGCGCAGCAGCTCGTCCAGTGCGTCGACGTCGTCGGGGTGCCGGACCGCCCGGACGAAGTCGTCCTTGGGGATGCGCAGGTCGAGCAACTTCCGGTTGGACCACACCAGCGCCTCGGCGTGCATACGGAACGCCGCGTCGCTCAACGTCCAGCAGTCGTCGGTGAAGTCGTCGGAGAGTTTCGTCCAGGTCATGTGGACACCCCCCGCCGCTTCCGGTCGTCGGCGCTTGTGGGGCCGTCAGTGTGTCGCCACGTCCAAGCGTGTCGGGGGTCGTCGACCTGCTCGTGCGGGGCGCACGCTCGGCAGGCGCAGCCGTGGACGGCATCGACGCGGACGAACTCGCGGATGATGCTCGGCCAGGCTCGGCCGTCACCCATCGGGCACTCGGCGGCGTACGTGTCGGGGCCGGTCGGGATGATGGGGTCGCTCACCGGGCACCCCCGGTCAACTTGCGGCGCTCGATGGCGTCAAGGCGGGCCTGTGAGCGGGCGGACCGGGGCGAGATCCGGCGGGCGTCCTGGACCACTTGGAGCGCGAGCGTGACCTGTTCGTCGCTGAGGCGGCGAAGGTCGTCCACGAGCCGCAGCCCGCGGTCGATGGCGGCGCGCCGCTGGTCCGGGGTCACGCGGTCCGCCGGTCGAGGCGGGCCTGGGAGCGGGCGCTCCGCGGGGCGATCCGGTCCGAGCTCACCGGTGCGGGCGCGGTGGGCTCGATGGGCCGCCCCATCGCCTCGACGTCCTCGGGGCGGATGCGGACCAGGCGCGGGCCGACACGCTCGGCGCGCAGGACGCCGGTGGCGATCCACACGTAGACGGTCCGCACGGACACGTGGTGGAGGTCGGCGACGTCTTGGGCGGTCAGGTACGGGGTCAGTGCCCCGGCGGGGCTGGGCATCGGGCGGTTCCTGTCGTCGCGGGTGCTCTGGCGACGCGGACCGTAACTGCGCGCAACGGCGATCCGTTGGACCAACACGCCGACACGCCGGGGGATGTGCGTGACAAGCGACCCGGCGTGTGTTACGGGCGAGTGGGCACTAGGCGGCGGGCTCGATCTCGGGGAGGGCCTGGGCCAGCAGCGCCCCGGCGGCGAGCGCCGCCCCGGCGGACACCTCGGGCAGCAAATGGCCGTAGGTGTCGCTGGTAATGCTGATGCTCTTGTGGCCGAGCCGCCGCTGGATCACCGTCAGCGGCACGCCGTGGCCGATCAGCCCGGCGACGTGGCTGTGCCGCAGGTCGTGAATCCTCGGTGGCCGCTTCCCCAGGTTCGCGGCGGTCACCGCCGGGTTCCACACACGCTTGTGGAAGTCGGAACCGAGCCGCCCGCCGTGTGGCGCAGGGAACAGCAGCGCGTCGGCGGGACGGTCCAGCAGCGGGCGCAGCACCGGCACCAGCGCCGGGGGCAGCGTGACGGTACGGCCCCTGCCGCCGCCCTTGACGGTGCCGAGGTAGACGCGGCCGCGGGCGTCCTTCTTCCACGCCTTGGCGATGTGGACCACCGGCTGGGCCGCGTCGAGGTCGACGTCGCCCACGGTCAGCGCGGTCGCCTCGCCCCACCGCGCCCCGGTGGCGTACAGGAACAGCACGAACGGCTGGTGCCGGGCCGGGATGTGCGCGTGCAGGCGGGTGAACTCCTCCGGGCTGAGGAAGACCATCTCCTCACCGGGCCGGTCGTGGGGAAGTTTCGCGCCCTTGGCCGGGTTCACGGACAGGCCGTAGCGGCGCACGCACCCCTCCAGGACTGAGCTGAGCAGGCTCTGGGCCTTCTGCAGGCTCCGGTCGGCGTAGAGCACGGGGGCGGGCTCCGGGCGCGTCTCGGCGCGGGCCCGGGCGCGGGCGCGCTGGGAATGCACCGTCTCCTGCTGGCGCTGCCAGGCGATCCATCCGGCGACGTCGTCCTCGGTGATCGCGTCCACCGGCAGGTCGCCCAGCCGGGGCAGGAAGGTCCGGCGGGCCATGCCGTCGTAGCCATAGATGGTGCCCGGCGTGGCGGACGCGCCCAGCCGGGTCAGGTGCGCGGCCAGCGCCTCGGTCAGGGTGGGGATCTCCGCCGGGCTCTCGGTGTGCAGGGTGCGCCGCCGCCGGGCCTCCTCGCCGCCGTAGCGGTCCACGAGCCTGCCGAACTTCACGGCCTCGTCGCGGCTGTCGAACGTCTCGGACGTGACCTTCCCGCCCTTGTGGAGGCGGAAGGGCAACGACCACGCGGTGGTGCCGTCGCGGCGCTTCTTGGGGATGGGGTTCGCGGCCACGAGTCCGGGCCTCTCCGTGCGGGTGAGTGTCGTTAGGTGTTGGTGAGGGCTGTTGGTAGGACAGTCCGGGACGGGTATCTCCGCAGGTCAGACCCGACGATACATGCGGTTCCCATGGTCGCAGCGTATGGCCTGGCTGCAGGGCCCACCCGGTCCGATGCCGGCCGGGGCGGGCCCCGCGCTGTCGGGCACGAGGCGCCCGGTAGCGTCAGCCCCATGAGGCTGGCGACGTGGAACGTGAACTCCATCCGGACCCGGGTGGACCGGGTGGTGGCATTCCTGGAGCGGTCGGGCACCGACGTGCTCGCTATGCAGGAGACCAAGTGCCGGGAGGATCAGTTCCCCCACCTGGCGTTCGAGGCGGCCGGCTACGAGGTGGTGCACCACGGCCTCAACCAGTGGAACGGCGTCGCGGTCGCCACCCGCGTGGGTTACTCCGACGTCGAGGTGGGCTTCCCGGGCATGCCCACGTGGGGCGACCCCGCCGCGGCTGAGGCCCGGGCGCTGGGCGTCACCTGCGACGGGGTGCGGGTGTGGAGCCTGTACGTCCCCAACGGCCGCACCCTCGAGGACCCGCACTACCTCTACAAGCTCCAGTGGCTGGCCGCCCTGAAGGAGGCGGCGGGCGGCTGGCTCGCGGAGGACCCGGCGGCGAGGATCGCGCTGGTCGGCGACTGGAACATCGCGCCGCGCGACGAGGACGTGTGGGACATGGCGGCCTTCGAGGGCGCCACGCACGTCTCCGAGCCCGAGCGCGCCGCCTTCCGCGCCCTCGATGAGGCGGGCTTCAGCGAGGTGACCCGCCGGTACGTCCAGCAGTACACGTACTGGGACTACAAGCAGCTGCGCTTCCCCCGCAACGAGGGCATGCGGATCGACTTCGTCCAGGCTTCCCCTGAGCTGGCCGCGCACGTGACCGGCGCCGGGATCGAGCGGGACGAGCGCAAGGGCAAGGCGCCGAGCGACCACGTCCCCGTCGTCGTCGACATCGACTGACCGGCGGGGCCCCGGCGGCGCCGCCGCCCGGCTCGTCGACGTTGTGCAGCGCGAACGCCGCGAGGAGCAGCCACGCCCGGCCGCCACCGGGCCAGGCGCGCCTGCCCGGCACCGGTCAGCTCCCCGCGTCGTGCACGTACTTGGCGATCTGCACCCGGTTCGTCACGTCGAGCTTCGCGAACAGGTGCGCCACGTGCGTCTTCACGGTGGCCACGCTCAGGTACAGCTCCCGGGCGATGTCCGCGTTGGACAGTCCCCGGCCGATCGCCTCGGCGACCTCCCGCTCGCGGTCGGTGAGCCGGCCCAGCACCGCCTGCGCCTGCCGCCGCGGGGTGTCGTCCCCGCGGGTGACCGCGGCGATCAGCTGTGCCGTCACGCTGGGCGAGAGGATCGGCTGGCCGGCCGCGACCCGGTGGACGGCCTCGACGAGCTGGGCGGGCGGCGGGCATGTACTCCACGACCGTGAACACCCAGAGGACGAGTCCCGCGCCGCCCGCCAGGAGGTAGCGCCAGGTGCGCTGCCACCAGCCCAGCGGCGGGGGCGTGAGGGGCACGGACCGCATTCCGGCGGGCGCCGGCCGGTGGACGGGCACGGCGGGCGCCGCGGGGATGCGCGGGCCGGCTGCGGCCGGGCGACCGGCCGGGATCTGGTCATGCCCGCCACGCTAGGGAACGTCGAGGTGTGCCCGGATCCGCCGTCGGGCCGGACCTGGTCATCCGAAAGGACGATCGAGGGAACGACAGCGTGCCGGCGCGCGGGAGGGGCGAGCCCTCGGGCTGCCCGGCCGCCGTTCCGGAGCCGCGCCTCAGCGGCTCCGCAGAGGCAGTTCCCCGGCTCAGCGCGCCGCGAGCCAGCCCCGCAGCCGGTCAGGCCGGTCGGTGATCATCCCGTCGACCCCGGCGCCCGCCGCGGCGGCCCAGTGGGCGGGCTCGTTGAGGGTCCACGGCAGGACGCGGACGCCCCGCCCGTGCAGCGCCCCCACCAGCCCCGGCTCCTGGCGGAGCAGGGGGCCCGCCGGGTTGCACGCGCTCACGTCCAGCCCGGCGCACAGCTCGAGCAGGTCCGCCGGGAGGGTCTCGAGCAGGAGCCCGCGGGGCAGGGAGGGAGCGACGTCCCCGAGCGCCTCGACGGTGCCGACGTCGAAGCTCTGGACGACGACCCGGCCCGCGAGGCCGGCGTCCTCGACCGCCGCCGTCACCCGGCGCACGTCGCCGGCGGCCCAGGAGCCCTTGAGCTCGGCGAGCAGCCCGAGGCCCGGACGGGCGACGACGAAGGTCAGCAGGTCCTGCGCGGTCGGCACCCGCTGGCCGGCGAAGTGGGCGGAGAACCAGCTCCCGGCGTCCAGGGCGTCCAGCTCGGTGGCGGTGAGCGCGTCGACCCGCCCGGTGCCGGTCGTGGTGCGGTCCACCTCGTCGTCGTGGATGACGACGGCGACGCCGTCCGCGGTGAGCTGGAGGTCCACCTCGACCAGGTCGGCGCCCGCCCGCCACGCCGACTCCAGCGCCGCGAGCGTGTTCTCCGGCGCGACGGAGGAGTTGCCGCGATGGGCGACGACGAGCGGCGCCGCGGCGCCGAGGGCGCTCACGCCGGTCAGCGCCCCGCGTACGCGGCCAGGATGCCGTCCGTCAGCGGCGGCCACGCCTTCGCGGCCCACCCGCCGAACGGCTTGGCCCCCAGGAAGGCCGTGGCCAGGCGCGCGTCGGGGTCGACCCACAGGAAGCTGCCGGACTGGCCGAAGTGGCCGAACGTGCGCGGCGAGGACTGCCCGCCCGTCCAGTGCGGCGACTTGTGGTCGCGGATCTCGAAGCCGAGCCCCCAGTCGTTGTGCTCCTGACGGCCGAAGCCGGGGAGCACGCCGGACAGCCCGGGAAACACGACGTCGGTCGCCTCGGCGAACAGGGCCGGCTCGAGCAGCGTCGGGGCGAGCAGCTCCCGGCCCAGCCGGGCGAGGTCCTCGGTGGAACCGGTGGCGGCGTGGGCGGCCGAGCCCTCGATGAGCACCGTGGACATCCCCAGCGGGTCGATGACCGTCTCCTCGGCCCAGCTGGTGAAGTCCGTCCCCACGTGCTCGGCGACGTGCTCGGCGAGGAGCTCGATGCCGTGGTTGGAGTACACGCGGCGGCGCCCGGGCGCCGACAGCACGGCGCCCGAGTCGAACGGGACTCCCGAGGCGTGGGCGAGGAGGTGGCGCACCGTCGACCCGGGCGGGCCGGCCGGCGCGTCCAGGTCGACCAGGCCGCGCTGCACCGCGACGAGGCTCGCCATGGCCGACACCAGCTTCGTGACCGACGCCCACCGGAACGTCGAGGTGGTGTCGCCATGGGTGGCGACGACGCCCTCGGCGTCGGTCACCACGACGCCGACGGGGAAGTCCAGGTCCGACAGCGGGGCGAAGGGGTTGTCCACCCGCCCAGCCTGCCACGGCCCGCCCGGCCGCAGCATGAGCGGGCCCCGCGGCACTGGTCGGCGGCTCCGGGCCCGGCGCATCATGGACGGGTGCCGGCACGGCCCCGGAAAACCACCTCCTCCGGGACGCCGTCCCGGCCGGCCGCCCGGCCAGGGCCGGCCCGAGGCCGGAGGTGTGACGCATGGGTTCTGGCGTCGAGCGCCCCGACGTCGAGCGCGCCTCGGTCGTTGTCCCGCTGACGGTGCTCGTGCTGTGCGGGCTGCTCGTGCTGATGCAGCTGTACGTGGCCATCCCCCTCGCACCGGTGGTGGGCAGGGCGCTCGGCGGACCGCCCGCCGCGGCGACGCTGGGGACGGCCTACAGCATCGCGTACGCGCTGGGCTTCCTCGTCTTCCCGCCCCTGTCCGACCGCTTCGGCCGCAAGGTGGTGCTCGTCCCGGGCGTGGCGGGCCTCGCCGTCGCCACCGCGCTCGTGGCCACGGCGTCGTCGCTCCCCGCCCTCGGCGCGCTCCGGGCGGTCCAGGGCCTCGTGGCAGCGAGCTTCGCCTCGATCGCGCTGGCGTACATCGGCGAGGCGTTCCCGCCGCACTGGCGCTCCGCCGGCGTGGGCGCCGTCACCACCGCCTTCCTCGTGGCCGGGATCGCCGGCCAGGTCTACGCCGGCGCGGTGGCGCTGGGGCTCGGCTGGCGGTGGGTGTTCGGCCTCGCCGCGCCGGCCCTCGCCCTGACGGCGGCGGCGCTCGCCGTGGTGCTCGTCGAACCCGTGCGCCCGGACCGGCCCGTCAGCGTCGCGGCCGAGTACCGGGCGCTCGGCGCGCTCGCGGTCCGGCGGGAGCTGGCGCTGCCCTACGTGGCCGCGGGCACCACCCTGCTGAGCTTCGTGACGATGTACGCGGCCCTGGGCCCGCTGCTGCGCACCCGGTACGGGCTCTCGGACGCCGAGGTGCTGCTGGTGCGGCTGGCCGGGCTTCCCGGTATGGCCCTGGCCCCGCTCGCCGGGTGGCTGGTCGGCCGTCTCGGCGCGGTGCGGGTGGCCGTCGCGGGGTTCCTCGTCGCGGCCGCCGGGCTGGCGGTGGAGGCCCTCCTCGCGGGCGCGCTGTGGGCGCTGGTCGCCGCCAGCGCCGTCTATGTCGCCGGCATCGCGACGGTCGTGCCGGCGCTCATCGCCGTCGTCGCGGGCCGGGCCGGCCCGAACCGCGGGGGCGCGCTCGGCCTGGGCGGTCTCATGCTGTTCGCCGGCGCCTCCCTCGGGCCGCTCGTTGCCGGCCTGCTGCCGTTCCCCGCCCTGATGCTCGTGCTCGCCGGGCTGCTCGCCGTCGGGGCCTCGCTCGTCGCGGTCAGCGCGCCGCGCGGCCACGTGGGCGACCCGCCGGGACCGTCCCAGCGTCCCGCCCCGCGGACCGGCTGAGCGAACTCGCCCGAGCCCGGGCCCACGGACCCGCCGCGCCCTCCCGCGACGGAGGCCCGCCAGGCGCTCCTGGCGGGCCTCCCGTGTGCCCCGATCAGGCCGCGCGGGTGGCCGGCTCCTCCGCCACCACGCTGAGCACGAGCCGCTGCTGCGGCGCGCCGAGCGTGCCGGTCTCGGCGAGGGCCGCCGCGGGGTCAATGTCGGCGCGGTCCACCACCACGGTGTCGCCGTCGTGGACCTCCCCGGCGAGCAGCATCTTGGCCAGCTGGTCGCCGATCTCGGTCTGGACGAGCCGGCGCAGCGGCCGCGCGCCGTAGGCGGGGTCGTAGCCCTCCAGCGCGAGCCACTCGCGGGCGCCGTCGGTGACCTCCAGGCGCAGCCTGCGGTCCGCCAGCCGCTTGGCCAGGCGGTCGACCTGCAGGTCCACGATCGATCCCAGCTCCTCCAGGCTCAGCGCGTCGAAGACGACGACGTCGTCGAGCCGGTTGAGGAACTCCGGCTTGAAGCTGGCCCGCACGGCGCTCATGACCGCCTCGCGCTTGGCCTTCTCGTCCAGCGTCTGGTCGACCAGGAAGTGGGAGCCGAGGTTCGAGGTCAGCACGAGGATGGTGTTGCGGAAGTCCACCGTGCGCCCCTGCCCGTCGGTCAGGCGGCCGTCGTCGAGCACCTGCAGCAGGATGTCGAAGACCTCCGGGTGGGCCTTCTCCACCTCGTCGAGCAGGACGACGGAGTAGGGCCGGCGCCGGACCGCCTCGGTGAGCTGGCCGCCCTCCTCGTACCCGACGTACCCCGGAGGGGCCCCGACGAGCCGGGCCACCGAGTGCTTCTCGGAGTACTCCGACATGTCGATGCGGACCATCGCGCGCTCGTCGTCGAAGAGGAAGTCCGCCAGGGACTTCGCCAGCTCGGTCTTGCCGACTCCGGTGGGACCGAGGAACAGGAACGAGCCGGTCGGCCGGTCGGGGTCGGACACGCCCGCCCGCGAGCGCCGCACGGCGTCGGCCACCGCGCGGACAGCCGTGCGCTGGCCGATGAGGCGCTGGCCGATGTAGTCCTCCATGCGCAGGAGCTTCTCGGTCTCGCCCTGCAGCAGCCGGCCCACGGGGATCCCGGTCCAGGAGGACACCACCTCGGCGACCTCGTCGGGACCGACGTGGTCGGTGACCATCGGGGCCTGCTCCTGCCCGTCGGCCCCCTCGTCGGCCTCCTCCCGCTCGGCCGCCGCGAGCTCGCGCTCCAGCGTCGGGATCTCCCCGTACAGCAGCCGCGACGCCGTCTCCAGGTCGCCCTCGCGCTGGGCACGCTCGGACTCGGTGCGCAGCTCGTCGAGGCGGGCCTTGATGTCGCCGACCCGGTTGTGCCCGGCCTTCTCGGCCTCCCACCGGGCGGTCAGGCTGGCCAGCTCCTCCTGGCGGTCGGCAAGGTCGGCGCGCAGCCGCTCCAGCCGCTCGCGGGAGGCGGGGTCCTCGGACTTCTCCAGGGCCAGCTCCTCCATCTTCAGCCGGTCGACGGCGCGGCGGAGCTCGTCGATCTCCACCGGCGAGGAGTCGAGCTCCATCCGCAGCCGGGACGCGGCCTCGTCCACCAGGTCGATCGCCTTGTCCGGCAGCTGCCGGCCGGTGATGTACCGGTTGGACAGGGTCGCGGCCGCCACCAGGGCGCCGTCGGAGATACGCACCTTGTGGTGGGCCTCGTACCGCGGGGCGATGCCGCGCAGGATCGCGACGGTGTCCTCCACCGAGGGCTCGCCGACGAACACCTGCTGGAAGCGGCGCTCCAGCGCCGGGTCCTTCTCGATGCGCTCGCGGTACTCGTCGAGCGTCGTGGCGCCGACCATCCGCAGCTCGCCGCGGGCCAGCATGGGCTTGAGCATGTTGCCGGCGTCCATGGAGCCCTCGGAGGCGCCCGCACCGACGACGGTGTGCAGCTCGTCGATGAAGGTGACGACCTGGCCGTCGGAGCTCTTGATCTCCTCGAGCACGGCCTTGAGCCGCTCCTCGAACTCGCCGCGGTACTTGGCGCCGGCCACCATGGCGGCCAGGTCGAGCGCGATGAGGCGCTTGCCCCGCAGCGACTCGGGCACGTCGCCCGCGACGATGCGCTGGGCCAGCCCCTCCACGACGGCGGTCTTGCCGACGCCGGGCTCACCGATCAGCACCGGGTTGTTCTTGGTGCGGCGCGAGAGCACCTGCACCACGCGCCGGATCTCGCTGTCGCGGCCGATGACGGGGTCCAGCTTGCCCTCGCGGGCCGCGGCGGTGAGGTCGTTGCCGTACTTCTCCAGCGCCTTGAAGGTGCCCTCCGGGTCCGGCGAGGTGACCTTGGCGGAGCCGCGCACGCTCGGCAGCGCGGCGAGCAGCGCGTCGCGGTTGGCGCCCGCGGCGCGGAGGATCTCCCCCGCCGGGCTGGTGGACCCCGCCAGGGCGACGAGCAGGTGCTCGGTGGAGACGTACTCGTCGCCGAGCGTCCGGGCCTCGTTGCCGGCGTCGGTGATCATGGTCATCGTCGAGCGGGACGTCTGCGGCTGCGCGACGGAGCTGCCGGAGGCACCCGGCAGCGTGGCCAGCGCGGCCTTGACGCGCTGGGCGATGGCGCCGCGGTCCGCCCCGACGGCGTCGAGCAGCGCGACGGCGACACCGCCTTCCTGCTCGACGAGCGCCGCCAGGACGTGGACCGGCTCGAGCTGCGGGTTGCCCGCGGCGGACGCCGCCCGGAGCGCCTCGGCGATCGCTTCCTGGGACTTGGTGGTGAGCTTGGTGTCCATGGGACCTCCGGTCAGCTGGAACTGATACTGCTCGGATCAACCGTCGCAAAGTTGAGTCTATTCCACTCAACCCCAGTTTGGGATGCCGGTAGAGCTCCCCGGGCCCCGGGGCCGGGCCCACGTGCGCGGGCGCCCAGCGTCTTCCGCCGCCGTGGAGCGCCTTCCCGGTGTTCTCCGCCGCCGTGGAGCGCCCCTTCGCGGCCGTTCTCCCCCGCCGCTGAGCCACTTGCCCAGTCTTCCCCGCGGGAGCCGGGGCCGTCACCATTGAGGTGGCCTTCGGTGCCCCGATGGAGGGGCAGGCCTTCCTGGCGGGGATGAACCTCGACGAGCTGCCCGACAGCGCCGCGACGGACATGCAGACCGCCGTCATGCTGGCGGCGATCGTGGTGGCCTTCGTCGGCAACGTCCTGCTCGGGATCGCCGTCTGGCGCTCGCGGGCGCTGCCCAGGTGGGCGGGCGCGCTGTGGGTCGTCGCCGCCCTGCTGTACCCCTTCGGCATCGTGCTGGGGGCGCTGACCACCGGGGCGACCCCGCCCACGGTGCTGGTCGGCGCCGGCCTCGTCGCCGTCAGCGGGGTGTGGATGGCCTGGCGCGCCAGGGACGCCCGCGCCGCGGAGAGCCTCCGGACGCAGCCCCTGGCGGCGGGCTGAGCGCCCGCGCCCCCGCTCGACGCCCGCTCGCCTGGGGCCGCCGAGTGAGGCCAAGGCCACAGCGGGTACGGCTGGTACGGCCGAGCCCGCCGGTAGAGTGGCTTTCGGCGACGCCTGGCGGATAGCTCCGCCTGACCGCCGGCCCCTCACCGAGCCGCTGCCGACGACACGTCGCACCACTCGGTGCCCCACGGCCGGCAGATCCGCACCCCGGGAGGCGGCGCCGACAACGGCGGAGCAGCCCACACCGGCTGCCGGCCGGTGCGGGCTGACGCCGTCAGCCGACCGGCCCAAAGGAGCAGATCTGATGCAGACCGCCGTTCTCGACCGCCCCCAGGACCGCGCCGCGGGGCAGCACCCGCTCGCCGCCCCGACGCTCGCCCAGCTCATGCGCGCCGACGGGCTCGGCACGTCCCCCCGGCAGCACGACGCCCGTCCGGCCACGGTGGTGGAGCTGGTCCGCGCCGACGGCCTGAGCGCCGCGACGCGCGACGCGGCGCCGTCGGAGGTGACTCTCGCGGAGCTCCTCCGCGCGGACGGCCTGGGCACGTCCGCCGCGCAGGACGCCGTGCACGTGCCCACCGTGGCCGAGCTCGTCCGCGCCGACGGCCTGACCGCCTAGGAACGGGCGGCTGTGCAGCGCGTGCCGCCGGGCCTCCGGCGGCACGCGCTCCCTCGTCACCGCTACGCGCGCGCCACCAGCCTCACCGGTAGGCGGGCGCCACAAGCGGCCACGGGTCCGCCTCCTCCAGCCGGGCCGCCAGCGCCAGGAGCGTCTCCTCCTGGCCCGTCCGGGCGCCGAGCATGACGCCGAAGGGCAGCTCGACCGGCCCGGCACCGTCGTCGACGACCTCGCGGTGGAGCGGCACCGAGATCGCGGGCGCGCCCGTGAGGTTCCAGCCGGACGTCCACGGCGTGAAGGCCTTCTGGGCGCGGAAGTCACCGGCCGGGTCGCCGTCGTCGCGCATCCACCCCACCCGCCCGGGCGGCTGCGCCAGCGTCGGGCTGAGGATGACGTCGAGGCCGGACCACGCCAGGGCCGTCTGGCGGGCCAGCCGCTGCGCGTCCGCCACCGCCTGCGCGTAGCCCACCCCGCTCACCGCCCGGCCGAGCTCGCGCAGCCACCGCGTGAGCGGCACGAGGAGCTCCTCGCGGTCCTCCGGGACGGGCGCGGACAGCGTCCCCACCGCCCACAGCGGCATGAAGGCCTCCCACTGCTCGGGAGAGAACGGCACCGGGGCCGGGGCGAGATGGTGCCCCATCCCCTCCAGCAGCCGGGCCGCCCGCTCGACGGCGGCCCGGGCGCCGGGATGGACGGGCGCGTCGGCCACGTTCACCGGCTCGGTCAGCACGCCCACTCGCAGGGGCGGCAGGTCGCCGGCGCAGGCGTCGAGGAACGTCGTGCGCGGGCCGGGCAGTACGTAGTGGTCCCCGGGCCACGGCTGCGCGAGGACGTCGAGGAAGGCGGCGGTGTCCCGCACCGTCCGGGTGAGCACGCCCTCGGTGCCGAGCCCCGGCCCGTCCACCCCGTATGGACCGCGGGAGATGCGCCCGCGGGTCACCTTGAGCCCCACCAGCCCGGTGGCCGCGGCGGGGATGCGCAGCGAGCCGCCGCCGTCGCTGCCGTGCGCGGCCGGGACGATGCCGGCGGCGACGGCGGCCGCCGCGCCTCCGCTCGACCCTCCCGCTGTGCGGGTGGTGTCCCAAGGGTTGCGGGCGGGCGCCGCCACGTCTGGCTCGGTGTATGGCGGCAGCCCGAGCTCCGGCACGGTCGTCTTGCCGACCATGAGCGTGCCGGCGGCCCGGAGCAGGGTGACGACGCCGTCGTCGGCTGGTGCGACCTCTCCCGCGTAGGCCGCCGAGCCGCGCTCGAACGGCAGCCCGGCAACCATCGTCAGGTCCTTGATCGGCACGGGGACGCCCAGCAACGGGGGGAGGGCGTCGCCGCCGCGGGCGGGCCCGACGGCGGCGAGCTGCTCCTCCGCCTCCGCCGCCTGCGCCAGCGCGCGGTCCGCTGCGAGGTGCACGAACGCGCCCACCTGGGGTCCCACCCGCTGCGCGCGCGCCGTCGTGTGCTCCACGACCTCGGTGGGCGAGACGTCCCCGGCCCGCACGGCCGCGGCGAGGTCCAGTGCGGACAGCTCGTGGATCTCGGTCATGACCCGAGGCTAGACCGGCCCGGCGACGACGGGCCCTGCACCGTGCACGCCGTCGGGCCGGGGGCCTCGCGACGGGCACCGTCGTCATCACGCGCCCGCGGGCTGCGGTTGCGGGCGGTCGGGGGCGGGGCGATGGTCGAGGTGGTTGTGCCACCCGGGCGCGGCCGGCTGACAAGGAGCTGGGACATGGGCATCGGCGACAAGGCCAAGGACTTCCTGAGCACCGACAAGGGCGAGCAGAAGAGCGACGACGCCCTCGAGAAGGGCTCGGACTTCGTCAGCGACAAAACGGGCGGCAAGTACGACGAGCGCCTCGACAAGGGCGTGGACGCCGCGGACGACCGCATCGGCACCACGGGTGACACCACGGAGGAGACCGGTCGGTAGCGCCATACGTGCGGGCGCCGGCCGACGGCCGGCGCCCGCACGCACGGCCACCTTGCGGCCCCTCTCCCACCGGCCGACACTCTGGGTGAGTCAACGACGACGCGATCGAAAGAGGACGCCATGAGCGGAGCCACGAGCAGCGACCAGCCGCGGGAGCCCCTCGACCGGGACAGCGGGCCCGCCTACGGCGGGAACCCGACCGCGGGGGGGCCCGACGACGACGCGGGCCGCTACGACGAGGGTCAGGCGACGGAGGAGACCGTGGACGCCGAGGAGGAGGTCCACGGCCGCTTCGACGAGGGCCAGGCCAGCGACGTCACGCTCGACGCCGAGGAGGAGGTCCACGGCCGCTTCGACGAGGGCCAGGCCAGCGACGTCACGCTGGACGTCGAGGAGGGCGTCGAGGGCCGGTTCGACGAGGGGCAGGCCGAGGGCCCCGACACCACGACGTACCGCGAGCCCTGAGCCGGGCAAGCACCGACAGAGGAGCGGCCGGACCGGAAGGTCCGGCCGCTCCCCTGTCCCCGCACCGCCCCGGTGGCCTACATGTGCCCCGACCACACCGCCAGCCGTCCGGTTATGGGCTTGACGGACATCGACATGCCTTCCGGGTCTGTCCACTATGCAACCTGAATCACCTCTCAGGTTGGGAGGTGGACCACCAAGGAAGGCTGGTCTCATGCGAGCCACGAAGAAGTCACTCGCAATGACACTCGGCGTTGCCACGATGCTGGCCGTCGCCGCGTGCGCCCCCTCCACCGGAGGCGGCAGCGAGAACGGATCCACCACGGAGAGCCAGAACGCCTCCGAGCACGCACCCAGCGGTGAGCCCATCAACGTCGGCATCATCACCTCGACGACCGGCCCGCTGGCCGCGTACGGCGAGACGTTCATCGACGGGTTCGAGGCTGGCCTGGACTACGCCACGGACGGCACCGGTGAGGTGAACGGCGGCGAGCTCAACGTCACCTTCGAGGACGACGGCGGCGACACCGACCGCGCCGTGACCATCGCCCGTGACCTCATCGGCCAGGGCTACAAGGTCCTCGGCGGCACCGCCTCCTCCGGGATCGCGCTGTCGCTGGCGGAGCAGGCCGAGCAGAACCAGGTCCTGTACATCTCCGGGCCGGCCGCCACCGACGCCATCACCGGCATCAACGACTACACGTTCCGCTCCGGGCGCCAGTCGCTGCAGGACGTCGCCACCGCCGGCAGCTTCGTCGACGTGGCGGGCCAGCAGGTCCTGGTCTTCGCCCAGGACAACGCCTTCGGGCAGGGCAACCTCGCGGCCGTCGAGGCGGTCCTCGGCGCCAAGGGCGCCGAGGTGACCTCGGTAATGGTGCCCGAGGACGTCACCGAGTTCACGCCGTTCGCCGCGCAGGTCCTCGACGCCGCCCCGACGATGGTCTTCGTCGCGTGGGCGGGCGCCACTTCCGGCGCCATGTGGCAGGCGCTTGACCAGCAGGGCGTCCTCGACGACATCACCGTCGTCACCGGCCTCGGCGACACCTCCACGTACAACGCCTACGGCGCGGCCTCCGAGAAGATCGACTTCCTCAACCACTACTTCCCCGGCGCCACCGGCAACGAGATCAACCAGGCGATGATCGAGCACGTCGAGGCCGCCGGCGGCACGCCCGACCTGTTCACGCCCGACGGATTCGTCGCCGCGCAGATGATCGTGCGCGCCATCGAGGAGGCCGGGGGCGCCGAGGACGTCGACGCGATGATCTCGGCGCTCGAGGGCTGGGAGTTCGACGGCCCCAAGGGCAGCTACACCATCCGCGAGAGCGACCACGCCCTGATCCAGCCGATGTTCCAGGCCAAGCTCGTCTCCGACGGCAGCGGCGGCTGGGTGCCCGAACTCGTCTCCGAGGCGGCACCCGAGGACGTCGCCCCGCCGGAGGCCGGCTGACTTACCGGCGCCGGGCCGGCTCATGAGCCAGGACCCGCCACGCCCGGAGAGCCCGGCCCTGCGCCAGGCTCGCCGACGCCCGGATCGTGGGCGCCGACGGCCCACCCTCCCCGTGCCCGTCGGCGCCCGAGGCACCGCCCCGCACCACCGAGAGGACACCATGCCCACCAGCCCTGCCGCGCTCACCGTCGAGAACCTGGGGTTCCAGGTCGGCGGCGCGACGATCCTCCACGACGTCGAGCTCAAGGTGGCGCCCGGGGAGATGATCGGCGTGATCGGGCCCAACGGGGCCGGCAAGACCACGTTGTTCAACATGATCTCCGGCATCCACGCCCCCACGACGGGCAGGGTGCTCCTCGAGGGCAACGACATCACGCACGAGCCGGTGCACCGCCGCGCCAAGGCCGGCCTGGGCCGCACGTTCCAGACCTCGAACCTCTTCCCCGGGCTGAGCGCTCTGGAGAACGTCCGCCTGGCCGCGCAGCGCCGGCTCGGCGGAAACCTCTCGGTCCTGAAGTTCCCCCGCCGGGGCGACGACGCCTCCACCCTCGCCGCCGGTCACCTCGCCGAGGTCGGGCTCACCGACCTCGCCGACGCCCCGGCGGGCGGGCTGTCCCACGGCGACAAGCGCAAGCTCGAGATCGCCGTCCTGCTCGCCATGGACCCCAAGGTGATCCTGCTGGACGAGCCCATGGCCGGCGTCGCCCGCGCCGACGTGCCGGGTCTGACCGAGGTCATCCGCCGCCTGCACCGCGACCACGCCTGCACCGTGCTGATGGTCGAGCACCACATCGACGTCGTCCTCGGCCTGGTCGAGCGCGTCGCGGTGCTGCACCAGGGCACCGTCCTGGCCCTGGACGAGCCGGGCGCCATCATGGCCGACCCGCTGGTGCAGAGCGCCTACCTGGGAGCCGCCGCATGAACGCCATCCTCGAGGTCGAGCACCTCTCCGCCGCGATCAACGGCCAGCAGGTCGTCGAGGACATCACCCTCACCGTCCCGGCCACCGGCGTCACCGCCGTCCTGGGCCGCAACGGGGTGGGCAAGACCTCCACGATCAAGGCCGTCCTCGGGCTCATCGCCCGCTCCGGGAAGGTCGTCTTCGACGGCAGGCGCATCGACAAGGAGGACACCCACCGCATCGTCCGGCGCGGCATCGGGTACGTGCCCGAGGACCGGGAGGTCTTCGGCTCGCTCACGGTGGCGGAGAACCTGCGCCTCGCGGAGCGGGACGCCCGCCCCCGCCGAGAGCTCGTCGAGCAGCTCTTCCCGGACCTGGTGAGGCGCTCCGGGCAGCGCGCCGGCACGCTCTCCGGCGGCCAGCAGCAGATGCTCTCCCTCGCCCGCGCGCTGCTCAACACCAACCGGCTGCTGCTCGTGGACGAGCCCACCAAGGGCCTGGCGCCCAAGATCGTCACGGAGGTCGCCGCGGCCCTCGAGGAGGCCGCCCGCACCGTGCCGGTCCTGCTGGTCGAGCAGAACCTGCCGGTCATCGAGCGCCTCGCCTCCGACGTCGTCGTCATCGACTCCGGCCGCGTGATCCACACCGGCAACGCCCGCGACCTGCTCGCCGACGCCGAGGCCGTCCAGCGCCTCCTGGGCGTCCACGCGGAGACCGCCGGCACGGTCGCCTCCGCGGCCGGCACCCCGGCGCACGCCGGCACCGCCGCAGACGCGGGCGGGGCCACCCACCCCGGCGGGACCGCCGCCGCACCTGCCCAGGAGGGCGCGAAGTGAGCACCATCGTCCTGCTGCTCGTCACCGGCCTGGGGCTCGGCGCCCTGTACTTCCTGGTCGCCTCCGGCCTGTCCCTCATCTACGGGCTGATGGGCGTGCTCAACTTCGCCCACGGCTCCTTCCTCACCCTCGGCGCGTTCGCCGGGTGGGAGGTCGCCCGGCGCATGTCGCCCACCTCCTGGTCCGGCTTCGTCCTCGCGATGCTCGTCGGCGCCGTGGCCGGCGCCGCCATCGCCGCGGTCACCGAGCTGCTGCTGATCCGCCCGCTGTACAACCGGCACATCGAGCAGGTGCTCGTCACCGTCGGGCTCGGGCTCGTCACCGTCGCCCTCTTCGAGGGCGTGTGGGGCACCGACGCCGTCTTCATCGCCGGCCCGGAGTGGCTGGACGCGACGACGTCGGTGCTGGGCGCACGGGTGCCCAACGACAGCTTCCTCACGGTGGTCATCGCCGTCGCCGTCCTCGCCGGCCTGGTGCTGTTCCTCAAGCGCACCCGCTACGGCCTGGTCATCCGCGCCGGCGTGGAGAACCGCTCGATGGTCACCGCGCTGGGCATCGACGTGCGCCGCTCCTTCACGCTGGTCTTCTCCATCGGCGGCGCCGCCGCCGGGCTGGGCGGGGTGCTGGCCTCCCAGTACTTCGGCTACGTCTCGGCGCACCTGGGCGCCACGCTGCTGATCTTCGCCTTCATCGTCACCGTCATCGGGGGCCTGGGCTCCCTCGGCGGCGCCGCGGTGGCGGCCGTGCTGGTGGCCGTGCCGCAGCAGCTCGCCAACTACTACTGGGGCGTCGGCGACCTCATCGCGGTCCTCGCCCTCGCCGTCGTCCTGCTGCTGCGACCCTCCGGGCTGATGGGAGCCAAGGCATGAGCACCTCCACGAAGGCTCCCGCGCCCACCCGGCGCCGCCCCGCCGGCACACGCGCCGGCTCCGACGGCCGCGGCCGCGGCGCGGTGGCCCCCTGGATCGGCGGCGTGGTCGCGATCGTCGTCCTCTTCAGCCTGCCGCTGCTGAACCTGCACGTCCCCGGCGTGCTGCCCGGGCCGACCTACACCCCCGGCGCCATGCACCTGATGGCGCTGTGCCTGCTCTTCGCCGCGCTCGCGCTGAGCTACCACCTGCTCTACGGGGTGGCCGGCATGCTGAGCTTCGGGCACGCCCTGTACTTCGCGGCCGGCGCGTACGGGGTGGGCATCCTCCTGGAGCGCACGGAGCTGTCCCTGCTGCCCGCCGCGGCGCTGGTGCTGGCCGGCGCGATCGTCCTCGCGCACGTCGTCGGGGCGATCTCGCTGCGGGTCAGCGGCGTCTCCTTCGCGATGGTCACCCTCGCCTTCGCCCAGGCCGGGAACGTGCTCGCGCGCCGCGACACCGGGGGCCTCACCGGCGGGGAGGAGGGCGTCTCGCTGCGCACGGACAACGTGCCCGACGCCCTGGTCGGGGTCCTCAACACCCGGAACATGTACTGGGTCGCCCTCGCCGTGCTGGTCCTCGTGTACGTCGTCGTGACGTGGGTGCAGCGCTCCCGCGCCGGGCACGTCGTCGAGGCCACCCGGGAGAACGAGATGCGGGTGCGGGTCATCGGCCAGCAGCCGTACCTCATCCGGCTGCTCACCTTCGTCATCGCCGCCGCGCTCGCCGCGGTCATCGGCATGGCGTACCTGGTGCTGCAGTCCCAGGCGGTCCCGCAGATCACCTCCGCCGACTTCACCATCACCGTGCTGGTCATGGTGGTCCTCGGCGGGGTGGGCTCGCGGTGGGGGGCGGTGGTGGGCGCCGTCGTCTACACCGTGCTCGACCAGCGCCTCAGCGCGTTCGCGTCCTCCGCGTTCGTCGACTCCCTGCCGGCCGTGCTGCGGGTGCCGCTGAGCGAGCCGCTGTTCATCCTCGGGACGCTGTTCATCCTCGTCGTGCTGTTCATGCCCGGCGGCATCGCCGGCGCCGTGCACCGGCTCCGCACCCGTGGCGCCGGGCCCGCGCCCCGCGCCGCGGGCGCCCGCCCCGAGAGCGCCGCCGCGGCCGACGAGCGCCGCCGGCTCGAGGAGCTGGCATGACGTCACCGCCCGACCGGCCCGGCTGGCACACGCTCGGGCGGTGGACCGCCGACCGCGCCCGGCTCGCGCCGGGCCGGGTCGCCATCGACGAGCGCGGCCGCGCCACCACCTACGCCGAGCTCGAGGAACGGGCGAGCGCGCTGGCGGGCCGCCTGGTGCGGGCGGGCTACGTCCGCGGCGACCGGATCGCCACGCTGAGCCGCAACGGCACCGACCACGTGGTGCTGTTCTTCGCCTGCGCGAAGGCCGGCCTGGTGCTCACGCCGCTCTCGTGGCGCCTGGCGCCCGAGGAGCTGGCCTACCAGCTGCGCCACGCCCGGCCCGCGCTGCTCCTCGTGCAGCCGCCGTTCGCCGACCTCGCCCGCGCCGGCCTGGCCGGCCTCGAGCTCGCCCCGGCGCTGGAGCTGCTCGGGCCCGACGGGGTGGAGCAGCACGTGCCCTACCCGGTGCGCACGGACCCCGCCCCCGCCGGGCCCGAGCGGTGCGTGGCCGACGACGACCCGCTGCTGCTCGTGTACACCTCGGGCACCGCGCGCGCCCCGAAGGGGGTGCTGCTCAGCCACGCCAACTGCTTCTGGACGAACCTGTCCCTCGCCGGCGCCTCCGCGATGACCGCGGACGACGTGGTGCTCGCCGTGCTCCCCCAGTTCCACGTGGGCGGCTGGAACATCCAGCCCCTGCTGGCCTGGCAGACGGGCGCCACCGTGATCCTCGAGCCGGAGTTCGACGCCGGCCGGACCCTCGAGCTCATCGCCGGCTCGGGTGTGACCACCATGATGGGCGTCCCCACCACCTACCAGGTGCTCGCCGAGCATCCCGGCTTCGCCACCGCGGACCTGGCGCGCCTGACGCATGCCCTCGTCGGCGGCGCGCCGATGCCCGAGCCGCTGCTGGACGCCTGGCACGCCCGCGGCGTACGGGTCACCCAGGGCTACGGCCTGACCGAGGCCGCGCCCAACGTGCTGCTGCTGCCCGCGGCGGACGCGCCCGACCACGTCGGCTCGGTCGGCAAGCCGTACCCGCATCTCGACGTCGCCGTCGCCGACCCGACCACCGGGGAGCACCTGCACGGCCCGGCCCGCGGCGAGCTGCTCGTGCGCGGCCCGGCGGTCTTCGCCGGGTACTTCCGCGACCCGGACGCGACCGCCGCGGTCTTCGCCGACGGGTGGCTGCGGACGGGCGACCTCGTCGAGCGCGACGCCGACGGCTTCTTCCGGGTCGTGGACCGGCTGGGCGACATGTACATCTCCGGCGGCGAGAACATCTCCCCCGCCGAGGTGGAGGCCGCGCTGACCACGCACCCGGGCGTGCTTGAGGCCGCCGTGGTGGGGGTGCCGGACCGGCGCTGGGGCGAGGTCGGGCACGCGTACGTGGTCCCCGCCCCGGGCGCGTCCCTGACCGCCGAGGAGCTGCTCGCGCACAGCCGGACGCGGCTGGCGGCGTTCAAGGCGCCGCGGACCGTGACGTTCGTGGACCGGCTGCCCCGCACGGCGCTGCACAAGCTGCGCCGCGCCGCGCTGCCGCGCCCCGACGCGTCCAGCGCGCCGTCCGTCCCGTCCCCGCCCGAGGCGCCGCTGCTGCGGGTGGTGGGCGCCGCGGACGGCGAGGACGACGACGCCCTCGGCCGGGAGGCGCGGCTGTGAGCGCCCCGCCCCGCACCGAGCGCGGCACCCGCACGCGCCGCAGGATCCTCGACGTCGCCGCCACGGTCTTCGCCGAGCGCGGCTACCACGACGCCTCCATCGTCAAGATCACCGAGGCCGCGCAGGTGGCGCAGGGCACCTTCTACCTCTACTACTCCTCCAAGCAGGAGGTGTTCGAGGAGGTCGTGCGCGACCTGAACTCCCGGGTGCGGCAGGCCATGTTCGCCGCCTCCAGCGCCCAGCCGGACCGGCTGGCCGCCGAACGGGCCGGGTTTCGCGCGTACTTCCGGTTCACCGCGCAGCACCCCGAGCTGTACCGGATCATGCGGCAGGCGGAGTCCGTGGCGCCGCACGTGCTGCGCGAGCACTACGACCGCATCGCCGCCGGGTACGTCGCGGGCCTGCGCGCCGCCCAGGCCCGCGGCGAGCTCGACGAGGCGGTCGACCCGGAGATCGCCGCCTGGGCTCTGATGGGCATCGGCGAGCTGGTCGGCCTGCGCTGGGTGCTGTGGGAGCGCCAGGACCGCGCCGGCCCGTCCCCGGCGGACGGCGTGCCCGCCGGGCCGCCCACGGACGGCGTCCCGGCCCGCGTCTTCGAAGCCACCCTGCGCCTCGTCGAGCGCGCCCTGACCCCGGGAGGACCGCACCGATGACCAGCACACCACTGACCGGGCGCCGCGCCGTCGTCACCGGAGGCGGCGCCGGCATCGGCGCCGCCTGCGCGCGGGCGCTGGCCACCCAGGGCGCCCACGTCGTCGTCGCCGACCGGGACGAGCCGGCCGCCGCCGCCGTGGCGGCGGAGGTGGGCGGCGAGGCGTGGGCCGTCGACCTGGACGACACCGAGGCGCTGGACGACCTGACCCTGGAGGCCGACGTCCTCGTCAACAACGCCGGGATCCAGGTGGTGCGCCCCATCGAGGAGTTCGAGCCGGCAGACTTCCGCCGCATCCAGCGCATCATGGTCGAGGCCCCGTTCCTGCTGGTCCGCGCGTGCCTGCCGCACATGTACGCCCGCGGCTGGGGCCGGGTCGTCAACATCTCCTCGGTGCACGGGCTGGTCGCCTCCCCGTACAAGTCGGCCTACGTCGCGGCCAAGCACGCCCTGGAGGGGCTGAGCAAGGTCACCGCGCTGGAGGGCGCCGCCCGGGGGGTCACGAGCAACTGCATCAATCCCGCGTACGTGCGCACGGCCCTGGTGGAGCGGCAGATCGCCGACCAGGCCAGGGTGCACGGCATCGCGGAGGAGGAGGTCCTCGAGAAGGTCCTGCTCACCGAGCAGTCGATCAAGCGGCTGGTCGAGCCCGAGGAGGTGGCCGACCTCGTGGTGTGGCTGACCGGCCCCCGCTCGGCCATGGCGACCGGAAGCTCCTACACCCTGGACGGGGGATGGCACGCCCGATGAGCACGCACACCTACACCGAGATCGAGACGCCGGTCGACGGCGGCACGCTGCACGCCGGCGTCTGGGAGCCCGCCGGGGCGCCCGCGGCCGCCCCGACCGTCGTCGCGATCCACGGCATCACCGCGACGCACCGCGCCTGGGCCTGGCTGGTCCCCGAGCTGCCCGGCGTGCGGGTGGTCGCGCCCGACCTGCGGGGGCGGGGGCGGTCCAACGCCCTGCCGGGGCCCTACGGCATGGCCCGCCACGCCGACGACGTCGCCGCCCTGGCCGCGGCCGTCGGCGCCCGCGATGTGGTCGTCGCCGGCCACTCCATGGGCGGGTTCGTCGCCGTCGTCCTCGCCCACCGGCATCCCGCCCTGGTCCGGGCCCTCGTCCTCGTCGACGGCGGCCTGCCGCTGTCCCTGCCCGCCGGGCTGGACGCCGACGCGGCGATGGCCGCCGTGCTCGGCCCCGCGGCCGAGCGGCTCGCCATGACGTTCCCCGACCCCGGCGCCTACCGGAGCTTCTGGCAGCGCCACCCCGCCTTCACCGCCTGGGGCGAGGACGTCGGCGAGTACTTCGACTACGACCTCGAGCCCGTCGACGGCGTGTTCCGCTCCTCCGCCCGGCTCGAGGCGATGACCGGCGACCAGCGCGAGCTGTTCACCGGCGAGTCGCTGCTGCCGGCGCTGGACGCGCTGGCGGTGCCGACGACCTTCCTGCGGGCCCCGTACGGCCTGCTGGCCGGCGACCCGCTGTACGCCCCGGCGGACGTGACGGCGTGGGCGGAGCGGCTGCCCTCGCTGCGGTGGCACGAGGTGCCGGAGGTCAACCACTACACGGTCGTGATGAGCCCGGAGGGCGCCGCCGCGGTGGCGCGCGAGCTCACGGCCGCGCTCGAGGACGACGCCCCTCCAGAGGCGGCGGCACCACGCCCGGCGGGGGTCCGGGCACGACAGGACTGAGGGTACCAGACGGCGCACCGCACCGTGCGCCGGGACCGACGAAGGGACGGCAGATGAACGGATCGGACGACGGCCTGCGCGGCGGCGCGGGCACCGTGAGCACGGGGCTGGACAAGGTGGTGGGCTCGGCGGCGGAGGCGGTCGCCGACGTGTTCGAGGGGGCGTCGCTGGCGGTGGGCGGGTTCGGCCTGTCCGGGAACCCGGTGGCCCTCATCGAGGCCCTGCTCGCCCAGGGCACCGGGGGGCTGCGGGTGGTGTCGAACAACTGCGGCGTGGACGACTGGGGCCTCGGCGTGCTGCTCGGGGCCGGCCGGATCGCCAAGATGACCGCCTCGTACGTGGGGGAGAACAAGGAGTTCGAGCGGCAGTTCCTCTCCGGCGAGCTCGAGGTCGAGCTGACCCCGCAGGGCACGCTGGCGGAGAAGCTGCGCGCCGGCGGGTCGGGGATCGCGGCGTTCTTCACCCCCACCGGGGTCGGCACCCAGGTCGCCGAGGGCGGGCTGCCGCGCCGGTACGACGGCGCGGGCGGGGTCGCGGTGGCCTCGCCGGTCAAGGAGGTGCGCACCTTCACGGTGGGCGGGGCGGAGCGGGAGTTCGTCCTGGAGGAGGCGATCACCACCGACTTCGCCCTGGTCCACGCGGCGCGGGGGGACCGGCACGGGAACCTGGTGTTCAACAAGGCGGCCCGGAACTTCTCGCCGCTGGCGGCGATGGCCGGGCGGGTGTGCATCGCCCAGGTCGAGGAGCTCGTCGAACCCGGTGAGCTGGACCCCGACGAGGTCCACCTGCCGGGCATCTACGTCCACCGCGTCGTGGCGGTGGGCACCGGCGTCGAGAAGCGCATCGAGAAGCGCACCGTCCGCCCGGCCGAGGAGGCCTGCGCGGGTTCCGACGGCGCGGGGGGCGCCGGCTCCGACGGCGCGGTGGGCGCCGCGGCGACAGGCAAGGAGGCCTGAGATGGCCAACGACGAAGGAGTTCTCCCATGGCACTGACCCGTCAGCAGATGGCCGCCCGGGCGGCCCAGGAGCTGACCGACGGCTCCTACGTGAACCTGGGCATCGGGCTGCCCACGCTGGTGCCCAACTACGTGCCCCAGGGCCGCCAGGTGGTGCTGCAGTCGGAGAACGGCATCCTGGGCGTGGGCCCGTACCCGACCGAGGACGCCGTGGACCCGGACCTGATCAACGCCGGCAAGGAGACGGTCACGGCCCTGCCGGGGGCGGCGTTCTTCGACTCCGCCCTGTCCTTCGGGATGATCCGCGGCGGGAAGATCGACGTGGCGATCCTGGGCGGCATGCAGGTCTCCGAGCGCGGGGACCTGGCCAACTGGATGATCCCGGGCAAGATGGTCAAGGGCCCGGGCGGGGCGATGGACCTCGTTCACGGCGCCGGGAAGGTCATCGTGCTGATGGAGCACAACGCCAAGGACGGCTCGGCGAAGATCGTGCGGGAGTGCTCGCTGCCGCTGACCGGCCGGGGCGTGGTCGACCGGATCATCACCGACATCGCCGTCATCGACGTCACCGGCGCCGGGCTGGTGCTCACCGAGGTCGCCCCCGGCGTCAACGTGGACGAGGTCCGCGCCCGCACCGGGGCCGACCTGGCCGTCGCCGAGGAGCTCGCCGCCGTGGAGGTGCGGGCATGAACGCCAACCAGAACGGCTTCGCGCCCACCGACGTGGTGATCGTGGGCGCCGCCCGCACCCCGCAGGGCCGGCTGCGCGGGCAGCTCGCCCCGTTCGCCGCCACCGAGCTGGGCACGGCCGCCATCGCCGGTGCCCTGGAGCGCGGCGGGGTCGACCCGGGCGCGGTGGACGCGGTGATCATCGGCCAGGTGCTGCAGGCCGGGGCCGGGCAGAACCCCGCCCGGCAGGCCGCCATCGGCGCCGGGATCGGCTGGCACGCCCACACCACCACGGTCAACAAGGTGTGCCTGTCCGGCCTGACCGCGGTGATCGACGCCGCCCGGCTGCTGCGCGCCGGTGAGGCGGGCGTCGTCGTCGCCGGCGGGATGGAGTCGATGACCAACGCCCCGCACCTGCTGCCCGGCTCGCGCGCCGGGTGGGCGTACGGGTCGGTGGAGGTTGTCGACCACACCGCCCACGACGGGCTGACCGACGCCTTCTCCCGCGAGGCCATGGGCGCCTCGACCGAGCGGTACACCACCGAGCGCTACCCGCTCACCCGCGAGGTCCAGGACGCCGTCGCGGTCCGCTCCCACCGGGGCGCAGCGAAGGCGTGGGCCGACGGCGTCTTCGCCGCCGAGGTCGTCCCGCTCACGGTGACCACCCGCAGGGGCACCACCGAGGTCACAGAGGACGAGGGCATCCGGCCCGACACCACCCCGGAGACCCTCGCCAGGCTGCGGCCGGCGTTCACCGAGGGCGGGTCCATCACCGCCGGCAACGCCTCACCCATCTCCGACGGCGCGGCCGCGGTGGTCCTGACCACCCGCGAGCGCGCCGAGGCGGAGGGGTGGACGGTGATGGCCACCCTGCGCGCCCCCGGGCAGGTGGCCGGGCCGGACACCTCCCTGCACGCCCAGCCCGCCCGGGCCATCGAGCAGGCTCTCGCCCGGCAGGGCTGGGAGGCCGGCGAGCTGGACCTGGTGGAGATCAACGAGGCCTTCGGCGCCGTCGTCGCCCAGTCCATCACCGAGCTCGGCCTGGACGAGGCCAGGGTCAACCCGCACGGCGGCGGCATCGCCCTGGGCCACCCCATCGGCGCCTCCGGCGCCCGGCTCGTCGTGCGCGCCGCCCACCACCTCGCCGCCAACGGCGGCGGCAAGGCCGCCGTCGGCCTGTGCGGCGGCGGCGGCCAGGGCGAGGCCCTCCTCCTCGAGGCCTGACAGCCCGGGCGCGGCCCCTCGGAGCGATCCGAGGGGCCGCGCGCGGCGTCCCGCCCTACCGCTCCGCGGGGACCTCCTCGGGAGCGCCGGTCAGCGCGGCGGCGAGGATGTCGAGGAACCGCTCGGGCGCCTCCAGGTGCGGGCTGTGCCCGACCCCCTCGAGGACGACCTCGGTGTAGGTGCCGCCGTTGGCCGCGAAGCGGTCCAGGACGGAGCGCATCTGGGAGACCATCGGCTGTGCCGGGTAGACGTCCTCGCCCGGCCAGCCGGGCACCACGCCCAGTGCCCCGAGGTGGCCGAGGTCCAGCATCGAGGTGTCGGAGATGATCGCGTCGAGGTCCCCGCGCACCCAGGTCACCGGGCCCACCCCGGGGGCCTCGGCGAAGTCGCTCACGTCGAAGAACGCCGGCGAGATGGCGTTGTTCATGCCGGTGGCGCCCGGCGCGACGCCCGGCCAGTTCGGGCTGGGCACCGTGGTGCCCGGGTAGTGGTCGTCGCCGATGCGGGTGGACAGCACCGAGTCGAGCAGCAGGTCCTCGTCGTCACCGGCGAAGCCGGGGGCGACGTAGAACGCGCGAAAGACGTTGAGCGGCGAGTGCGGATGGTCGGTGCTGCGGTCCCCCGCCGCGACGGCCGCCGCGAAGTCGGGATTCGCCGTCCCTCCGCCGGAGCCGGCGTGGTCGTCCCAGACGGGCGCACCCTCGGGGCCGCGGGTGCCGCCGAAGCCGTACGGCGACATGGGCGCCTCGAGCACCACGGCGCCGACCCGCTCGGGATGGTCGATGGCCAGCTGCATGACGACGCCCGCGCCGGCGGAGTGGGCGACGAAGTCGGCCCGGTCGATCCCCAGGGCGACCATGAGGGCCAGCACGTCGTCGGCGAAGTCCCGCATCCCGTTGGTGGCGTCGATCGGCAGAGGCTCGGACTCGCCGAAGCCGCGCAGGTCCAGGGCGACCCCGCGGTAGCCGTCGGGCAGGCGCGCCAGCACCCGCTGGAAGAACGCCGACGACGAGCAGTTGCCGTGCACCAGGAGCACGGCGGGCTCGTCGGCCGTGGCGCGGCCCCATCCGGCGGCATCCGCCGCACTCGGCACCACGGCGCCGCGGCCGCCCGTGCCGGCTGCCTGCGTCGCGCCGCGCGGTGCGGTCGCGCGGACGTGCACCTGCCCGCGGTCCGTTGCGACGTCGAACTGGACAACATGGCGCGCCATGTCTTCCCTCCTGCCCTCGCGGCGGCGTCCTTGCCGCCTGTGGGCAGCACCCTAGGGGGACACGGGGAGGCTGGAGGGACGATTCGGACCGGTCCGCGGCGGGTCGCTCCGACGGCCGTGTGCCGTCAGGGGGCGCGGTCGTCCGCTGCCGGTAGCTCGGCGGTCACCACGATGGCGACCGCGAGCCTGCGACGCCGCTCCGGGGGCAGGTCCCTCATCAGGCCGAGCACCTCGGCGGAGAAAAGCGGGTACAGGGCGCACTCGTCGACGCCGAGTGGCTCCCGGTGGACGACGCGGACGGCACGGAAGCCAGCCCGGCTGAGCTTGTGGATCATGGCGGCCTCCGAGAGCGCACCGGCGAGGCAGCCGGCCCAGGCAGTGGGGTGGGTGGCGATCCGGGGCGGGAGATCGTCCTGCTCGACGGTGAGATCGGCGATGCACAGGCGCCCGCCGGGCCGCAGCACCCGGGCACATTCAGCCATGACCCGCGCCTTACGCGCGGACAGGTTCACGACGCCGTTGGAGATCACGAGGTCCACGCTGTCGTCCGCCAACGGGAGCGCCTCCATCTCCCCCTCCACGAGCCTGACGTTGGCCAGCCCGGCGGCCCGCACGGCCTCCTGGGTGCGCTCGAGCATCTCGGGGAGGAAGTCCAGGGCGATGACGAGCCCGTCCGGGCCGGTGCGCCGGGCGGCGAGGATGGTGTCGATGCCCGCACCGCAGCCGATGTCGAGCACCGTCTCGCCGGGCCGGATGTCTGCATGGCGCAGGTGGTTCGCCACCCCGAGCGAGCGGTTCACGGCCACCTCGGGTACCGCGGCCAGCTCGTCCGCAGCATAGAGCCGGCGCGCCACGGCCGCGGTGGAGGCCGGCACGTCGCGGTAGGCATCCCGGACCAGCCTCTTGACCTCTTCCATCTGCAGGAGGTCGCGCGTCATGCTCCCAGCTCCTCGATCGTGCGGCGCAGGCGCTCCATCACGCCGTCGGGGAGGTCCTCGACCGCGGAGCGCGCGAGCAGCCTCCTCAGCTCCTTGGCGAACTCCAGCTCCCCGCAGCACATGAGGCAGTGCGCCAGGTGCTCGTCCACCCCCGCGCGCTGCTCGACGTCGAGCGTGCCGTCGAGGTACTCCCACAGGCGTGCGACGGCCTGCGCGCAGCTCATCATGGTCGTCCCTCCCCCAGGAGCAGACCGCGCTCTTCGGCGTACTCCCACATCTGTCTCTCGAAGAGCCTGCGGGCCCGGTGCAGGCGCGAGAGCACCGTGCCGAGGGGCGCGTCCAGCATCTGCGCGACCTCCTTCACGAGGTACCCGTCCATGTACACCAGGACGAGGGGTGTCCGGTACCGCAGCGGGAGACGTCGCACGACCTCGCGGACGTCCTCCGCACCGAACTCCCGGAGGAAGTCCAGATGGAGCTCCTCGGAGTAAGGGAACGGATCCTCATAGGCGATCTGCTTGAAGAGCGAGAACTCCTCGACGCCGTCGACGTCCACCTCCGCCCGCCGCGCCCGCGCCCGCCCGACGTCGTGGCAGCAGTTCACGAGGATGCTCGTGAGCCATCCCGGGCCGGCGCGCGGGTCGTGCAGCTCGCCGAAGTGCTGGAACGCCTTGAGCAGGCACTCCTGTACCGCGTCCTCGGCGTCGGTCCCGACGAGCCGACGCGCAATCGAGAGCAGCCGGGGAAGCTGGGCGTGGGCAAGCACCCGGAATGCCTCCGCCAGCTCCGGCGGCGTCGTCGGTTGTTCTTCACCGACCCCGACGGCGGGGGACCCCGTGCCGGTCGCGACCCCGCGGGTCGCCGCGCCGGCGGCGCCCGCCGGCTCACGCCCCTCGGCACGGCCGGCACGGCCTCCCGCAGGGGTCTCGGGCACCCGGGGCCGGGCCGGACGCGCGGTCACGAGCGGGCTCCTGACGGGCTGCGTCGGGTCGCTCACGGTGGTCACACCCTTGAGACGTTGCGGGGCCTCGCGGTATTGCATGCCCCGTCGCGCAATACCACAGCATCCCCGTGTCGTCTTCAGGGTATGAGCACCACATCGGCCGGGCCCGCGCACGGGACTGTCGACACCGGTCTCCTCGAGACCATGGTCAAGGACCTGTACCGCAGCGTGGCCCGAGACCCTCAGGGCCCCTTCCACTTCCCCACGGGGCGGGCGCCGGCCGAGCTGCTCGGCTACGCCGCCGACGAGCTGGCAGAAATGCCCGCCGGCGCCGTCGCCTCCTTTGCGGGCGTCGGCTACTTCTTCGACCTCGCGGCTCTGGCACCCGGGGAGGTCGTGGTCGACCTCGGCTGCGGCTCCGGCATGGACGCGTTCTGTGCCGCCCGGCGGGTGGGGCCGGACGGGAAGGTCCTGGGCATCGACATGACCCCCGAGCAGCTGGACAACGCGCGCCGCCTCGCTGCGGCGGCCGGGATCGGCAACGTCGCGTTCCGGGAAGGCCGGATCGAGGACCTGCCCCTCGAGAACGAGACGGTCGACTGCCTCATCTCGAACGGCGTGATCAACCTCTGCCCGGACAAGTCTCGCGTGTTCCAGGAGGCGGCTCGGGTGCTGCGTCCCGGCGGCAGGCTGGCGTTGGCCGACATCGTCAGCGAGCGCCCGCTGAAGCAGGCGATCGTCTGCGACGTCACTCTCTGGGCCGCGTGCATCGGCGGCGCCGAGCAGTGGGACGACTACCGGGAGGCGATCGAGCGCGCCGGGCTCGTGGTCACCGCCACTCGCACGAATCCCTACGAGTTCCTGTCAGACCGCGCCAGAAGCGCAAGCGCCCGGTACGGCGTCCGCAGCATCTCCCTTCTTGCCATCAAGTTCCGTTGAGCCTCGTCCACCATCCATCGACAGGAGGCGATCCAGATGTCAACACTTGCGCACCGGCCGGAGCCGCTGCACGTGTCAACCACGGCGGCAACTCGTCTCGGCAGCGTCCTCATGGCCGTCGGCGGCCTCGCGTTCATCGGGTACGCGGGGATCTTCCTCGTCCGCAACTTCACCGACGCATTCCTCGAACTCGGTATCAGCCACACCGAGGTCGACGTCGGACGCGACGAGATCCGGGCGTTCAGCCAGGACCTGTACGAGTACGTGTCGCACCTGCACATCGCCGTCTCCGGCTTCATCGCCGCCACCGGGCTGGCAACCGCCGCGCTCGCGTGGTTCGGCGTCCGGCGCGGGCAGCGGTGGGCATACCTCGCCGCCGTGGCCGCGCCTGTCGTGGGGCTGGGCATCGCGCTTCCGGCGCACTATCCCTACGGCCTTGCCACCATCGGCCACCTGGGGCTGATCTACCTTGCCACCGCGGTGTTCCTCGTGGGAGCGGTCCTGGCGCTCGGGGTGCTGCGCGGCGACCATGGGGTCGAGGGCGAGCGACGCTGAGACTCGACCCGTGGGCAGGAAGGACGGCACCGTGCCGATCGAGCAGACGACGAGCATCTCAGCACGGACGGGCCTGCCAGGCAGGCCCGTCTACCTCGACCACAACGCCACCACCCCGGTCGACCCCCGGGTCCTGGACGCGCTGCTGCCCGTCCTGCGGGAGGGGTTCGGCAACCCCTCCAGCGACCACGCCTTCGGCGACCTCCCGCGCGCCGCCCTTGCGAAGGCCCGCCGCCAGGTCGCGGGGTTGCTGGGTGCCCGACCCGAGGAGGTGGTCTTCACGGGGAGCGGCTCGGAGGCGGACGCCCTCGCCATCCGCGGCGCCGCGCTGGCCGCCGTCGCCCGCGGGGTCGACCGGCCGCACGTCGTCACCCAGGTGACCGAGCACCCCGCCGTCCTGGCGGCGTGCCGAGCGCTGGAGGCGCACGGCGTCGAGACCACGTACCTGCCGGTGGACCGCCACGGACGGGTTGACCCCGCCGACGTCGAGGCCGCCATCACCGGGGAGACCGTGCTGGTCACGGTCATGCATGCCAACAACGAGACCGGGACGGTGCAGCCGATCCGGGAGATCGCGCGGGTGACGCACGCACGCGGCGTGCTGCTGCACTGCGACGCCGCGCAGAGCGCCGGCAAGCTGCCCGTGGACGTCGGCGAGCTCGGCGCCGACCTGCTCACCGTCGTCGGGCACAAGATGTACGCCCCCAAGGGCATCGCCGCGCTGTACGTGCGGGACGGCGTGCCGCTGGTCCCGCTCGTGGGCGGCGGCGGACAGGAACGGGGGCTGCGTGCAGGAACGGAGAACGTCGCGTTCGCCGTCGCGCTCGGGGCGGCCGCCGAGATCGCCGCCGCGGCCCTGGAGGACGGCGAGGCGGAGCGGCTCGCAGCCGTGCGGGACCTGCTGCACCGGCGGCTGGCCGAGCTGCTGCCGCGGCGCGTCCACCTGCACGGGCACCCCTCCGAGCGCCTGCCGAACACGCTGAACGTGCGGATCGACGGCGTCGCCGGGCACGAGGTGCTCGCCGCCGCGCCGTCGGTCGCCGCCTCCACCGGGTCGGCGTGCCACTCCGGCACCCACGAGCCCTCCCCGGTCCTGACCGCGATGGGCCTGGCGCCCGGGGACGCGCTCGGCGCCGTGCGCCTGTCGGTCGGCCGGTGGACGGGGCCGGAGGACGTCGAGCGCGCCGCCGCGGCGTTGGCGGCCGGCGTCCGCACGCTCGACGGCGCCCGCTGAGCGGCACCGGCCCGCCGCCTTACCCCGCCCCCCGGGCTTGCGCCGTGATGGGATAGCGCCATGACGAGCGGCACTCCCGGTAACCCCACGACCACCGTCCGCGCCGAGGCACGGGAGGCCACCGCGGAGCCCGACCGGTACGGCTGGCTGGAGGACGTGGAGGGTGCCGAGCCGCTGGCCTGGGTCCGGGAGCGCAACGCGGAGGCGCAGGCGGCGCTGGGCACCGCGCGGTTCGAGAAGCTGCGCGCCGGCGTGCTCGAGGTGCTCGACTCGACGGCGAAGATTCCCGCCGTCACCCAGCGCGGGGAGTACCTGTACAACTTCTGGACCGACGCCGAACACGTCCGCGGCGTCTGGCGGCGCACCACCTGGGAGTCCTACCGCACGGACGCGCCGGAGTGGGAGGTGCTCATCGACGTCGACGCGCTCGGCGCCGCCGAGGGCGTCAGCTGGGTCTGGCACGGCGCGCGGGTGCTGCGCCCGTCCTTCGACAAGGCGCTCGTCGAGCTCTCCCGCGGCGGCGCCGACGCCGACGTCACCCGCGAGTTCGACCTGACCACCAAGACGTTCGTGGAGGGCGGCCTCGCGCGCGAGGAGTCCAAGGGCGGCATGGGCTGGGCGGACGCCTCGGGCGACGAGGTCTTCGTCTACACCGACTTCGGCGACGGGTCCATGACGACGTCGGGATATCCCCGCACGGTCCGCAGGTGGCGCCGGGGGACGCCGCTGGCGGAGGCGCCGGAGGTCTTCGCGGGCGAGGCCACCGACATGTCCATCGCCGCCACCCACGACGCGACGCCGGGCTTCGAGCGGGACTTCGTCGTGCGGGCCCGGGCCTTCTACGACTCCGAGACGTACCTGCTCGGCGACGGCGACACCCTCACCCGCCTGGACGTGCCCGCCTCCAGCGAGCCCGGCGTGCACCGGGAGTGGCTGACCGTCGAGCTCCGCGAGGACTGGGACGTCGCCGGCCGCACCTACCCGGCCGGGGCGCTCCTTGCCACGGGCTTCGACGACTTCCTCGCGGGCGGCCGGGACTTCGCCGTCCTGCACGAGCCGACCCAGACCACGTCGCTCGCCGGCGCCAGCTGGACACGCCACCACCTGGTGCTGAACATCCTCGACGACGTGAGCAACCGGCTCGAGGTGCTCACGCCGCCGGCTGGCGCCGCGGACGGTGGCTGGCGCCGTCGTCCGCTCGACCTGGCCGGGCACGGCGACGACGTCCCCGCCTTCGCGACCATCGCCGTCGGCGCCATCGATCCCGACGAGGAGGACGCCCTGTGGCTGACCACCTCGGGGTTCCTCTCCCCCACCACGCTCTCCAGGCTCGACCTGGACGGTGACGGCGCGACCGTGACGATCGAGCGGCTCAAGTCCCTGCCGGCGTTCTTCGACGCGACGGGCCTGCACGTGGAGCAGCACTTCGTCGCCTCCGCCGACGGCACGCGCGTGCCGTACTTTCAGGTCTCGCCGCAGCCGGCGACGGACGACTGCGAGGTGCTCCCCGCCCCGACGCTGCTCTCGGGCTACGGCGGCTTCGAGATCCCGCGGCTGCCGGCCTACTCGGGCACCATCGGGCGGTCCTGGCTCGAGCGCGGCGGCGTGTACGTCGTCGCCAACATCCGCGGCGGCGGGGAGTACGGGCCCGCATGGCACCAGGCGGCGCTGAAGGAGAACCGGCACAAGGCCTTCGAGGACTTCGCCGCGGTGGCGCGCGACCTCGTGGCCCGCGGGGTCACCGACCCGGCGCACCTCGCCGCGCAGGGCGGCTCGAACGGCGGGCTGCTCGTGGGCAACATGCTCACCCGGTACCCGGAGCTCTTCGGGGCCATCGTCTGCCAGGTGCCGCTGCTGGACATGAGGCGGTACTCGCACCTGCTGGCCGGCGCGTCGTGGATGGCCGAGTACGGCGACCCGGACGACCCGGCCCAGTGGGAGTTCATCCGGACGTTCTCGCCGTACCACCTGTTCGACCCCGAGCGGGACTATCCGCCGGTCCTGCTCACCACCTCCACGCGTGACGACCGGGTCCATCCCGGGCACGCGCGGAAGATGGCGGCGCTGATGGGCGACGCCGGCAAGGACGTCACGTACTACGAGAACATCGAGGGCGGGCACGGGGGCGCCGCGACGAACGAGCAGGCGGCCTTCATGCAGGCGCTGTCGTTCGAGTTCCTGTGGCAGCGGCTCGGGTGAGCGGGCCGGACGCGGCCCCGGCGCCCGACGGCGGAGACGGGACCCAGCCGGGTACGGCGGCCACGGTGAGTGCGCCGGGCTGTGTCTTCTGCGGGATCGTCGCCGGCACCGAGCCGGGGAGCGTCGTCCATACCGAGGACGACGTTGTCGCCTTCCTCACCACCGCTCCGATCAACCCCGGCCATGTGCTGGTCGTCCCCCGCGCGCACGCCGTCGGCCTCGACGACCTGTCGGCGGCGACCGGCGAGGCGCTGTGGCGGCTGACGCACCGGGTCGCCGTCGCGCTCCGCCGTGACCCGGCCTGGTCCGAGGGCGTCAACCTCCATCTGTCGGACGGCGCCGCGGCGGGTCAGCACGTCTTCCACCTGCACATGCACGTCATCCCCCGGTTCAGCGGCGACGGGCTGCGCGTCATCGACGACCGCCCCGAGCGGCCGCCACGCGCGGCCCTGGACGACGTCGCGACCCGGCTGCGGGAGGTGCTGGCCGCTGAGGGACGCGCCCGGGGCGCGGCGCGCCGCCGCCGTTCGCCGTCGACATAGAACGTCCCGGCCGAGATAGAACTCGAGGGAGGTCTATCTCGGCCGGGACGTCCTAGCTGGCGGCACGGCGCTGGACGACGCCCCCGGCACGGGCCAGCACGGTCGGAGGCGCTCAGCGCTCCTGCGGGCGCCACAGCACCAGCGCGCCGCCCCCCGTCGTGGTCCGTACGCGCCGCACGCGGGTGCCGCGCGGCACCGCCACGACGTCGCCGGTCGGGCCGGCGGCGAAGATGCGGTGACCTGGGTCGAGCGTCGCCCGCAGGTACTCCAGGTCGGACCTCACACGCGTCAGCTCGCGCTGGAGGTCGAGGATGCGCTTGATGCCCGCGAGATTGATGCCCTCCTCCTGGCTGAGGCGCTGCACCTCCCGGAGCAGCGCCACGTCCCGCAGCGAGTAGCGCCGCCCGCGCCCACGGGTGCGCTGCGGCTCCACGAGGCCGAGCCGGTCGTACTGGCGCAGCGTCTGCGGGTGCATGCCGGCGAGCTCGGCGGCCACCGAGATGGTGAGGATCGGCGCGTCCTCCCGCCCGGTCACCTGTCCCATGTCCCCTCCTTCGCTTGCGTCGTCCCTGCTGCTGGTGGGCGGCCGCCGTGGCGGCCGCCCCCCACGTGCTACTGCGCGGCGAGCTCCGTGAGGCCCTCGCGGGGGTTCGCGCCGGCGTTGGCGTCGGCGAACGCCTTAACCGCGGCCTTGGCCGCCGAGGACAGCCGGTTCGGGACCACCACGTTGACGGTGACCAGCAGGTCGCCGTCGGGCGCCATCGGCAGGTCCAGGCCCTTGCGCCGCACCCGCAGGGTGCGGCCCGAAGGCGTACCGGCCGGGATCTTCACCTTCACCGTGCGCCCGTCCAGCGTCGGCACGTCGATGGTGGCGCCCAGCGCCGCCTCGTCGAACGTGATCGGCACCGTGATGCGCAGGTTCTTTCCGTCCAGCGAGAACACCGGGTGAGGCTCGACGTGCACGGTGACGATGAGGTCGCCGGGCTCGCCCCCGTTCGCGCCGGGCATCCCCTTGCCCCGGATGCGGATCTTCTGACCGTCCTGCACCCCGGGCGGGATGCGGGTGGTCACCGTCCGCCCGTCCACCGTCAGCTGCACCGTGGACCCGGTCACGGCCTGGCGGAACGGCAGCCGCGTGGTCGCCGCGATGTCCGCGCCCCGCTGGGGCCGGCGCCGCGAGCCGAACGTGCCGCCGCCGAACATGCCGGAGAGGATGTCCTCGAAGCCGCCGGCCCCGGTCGACGTCGGGCCCTGCGTGGAGTAGCGCACCCGCGTGCCGCCGGGCGCGCCCTGGCCGAACATCCCTCCGAAGAGGTCCTCGAAGCCCCCGGTGCCGCCCGCCCCGGACCCGGCGGAGAACCGGGCGCCGCCGCCGGCCATGGCCCGCAGGGCGTCGTACTGCTTGCGCTGCTCGGGGTCGGAGAGGACCGCGTAGGCCTCCCCGACGGACTTGAACCGCTCCTCCGCGGCGGTGTCACCGGGGTTCTGGTCCGGGTGGTACTTGCGGGCGAGCTTGCGGTACGCCTTCTTGATCGCGTCGGCGTCGGCGTCCTTCGCGACGCCGAGAGTGGCGTAGAAGTCCTTCTCGAGCCAGTCCTGGCCGGTCATCACGCCTCACCTCCTCGATCGTGCGGTGCCGCGGCGGGAAACCCGCCGCGGCACCATCCGTTGTCCACCCGGCCCGTCATTCCGGGCTCGTGACCGCCACACGCGCGGCCCGCAGCACCCGGTCACCGGCCCGGTAGCCAGGCTGCAGCACCTGGCTGACCGTCGTGCCCGTCGCCTCGGGGTCCGTGGTGTGCATGAGCGCCTCGTGCACCGCCGGGTCGAACTCCTCGCCCGGCGTGCCGTAGCGCTCCACCGAGAAGCGCTGCGCAAGCGCCCCCTCGAGCTTCTCCGCGATCGACGCGAAGGGGCCGGTGAGGTCGCCGTGCTGGCGCGCGAGCTCGATCTCGTCCAGCACGCTCAGCAGCGCCTCGATGACGTCGTACGCCCCGGCCTGCCGCTGCCCCGCCGCGTCGTTCTTCGACCGGCGGACGTAGGCGTTGTACTCCTGCTGCAGGTTGTAGACGTCGGCGTTGCGCCGGGCCAGCTGGTCGGCGAGGTCGAGCGCCTCGGCCTGGGCCTTGGCCAGCTCGTCCCCCTCCGCCGGCGCCGCGGACGGCGCCTCGGCCGTCGCCGAGCCGGCGGGCGCACCGTCGGCGGCGGTGGCGTCGGCCGGGGCGGATGCCGGCTCGCCCTGCGCCGAACCGGCTTCCGCCGTGCCCTGCGGAGCGGCCTCCTCGCGGTGGCGAGCCCTGCCGGTCTCGGGATCGATCCGGCGCTTGTCGGTCACCACCGGCTTCTCGACGCCCGCCTCCTCGTCGCGCTGGTTGTCCCCGGCCGTCACTTGGACTCCTCGTCATCCACGATCTCGGCGTCGACGACGTCGTCGTCGGCGGCCGAGCCACGGGTGGCGCCGTCGAAGCCGGGTGCACCCTGCGGGCCGGGGTTGGTGCTCTCCGCCGACTGCTGGGCGTAGAGCGCCTCGCCGATCTTCTGGCTCTTGGTGGTGAGGTCGGCCTGGGCGGACTTGACCGCCTCGATGTCCTGGCCCTCGAGCGCCTTCTTCAGGGCGTCGACGGCCTCGCGCACCTCGGAGGACACCGCCTCGGGCAGCTTGTCCGCGTTGTCCGTGAGCAGCTTCTCCGTGGAGTACACCTGCTGCTCGGCGGTGTTGCGGGTCTCCGCCTCCTCGCGACGCTTGGCGTCCTCGGCGGCGTGGGCCTCGGCCTCCTTGATCATGCGGTCGATCTCGTCCTTGGGCAGGGCCGAGCCGCCGGTGATCGTCATCGACTGCTCCTTGCCCGTGCCACGGTCCTTGGCGGAGACGTGCACGATGCCGTTCGCGTCGATGTCGAAGGTGACCTCGATCTGCGGCATGCCTCGCGGGGCCGGGGCGATGCCGGTCAGCTCGAAGGTGCCCAGCGGCTTGTTGTCCCGGGCGAACTCACGCTCGCCCTGGAACACCTGGATCAGCACGCTCGGCTGGTTGTCCTCGGCGGTGGAGAACACCTCGGACCGCTTGGTCGGGATGGCGGTGTTGCGCTCGATGAGCTTGGTCATCACGCCGCCCTTGGTCTCGATGCCCAGGGACAGCGGGGTCACGTCGATCAGCAGGACGTCCTTGCGGTCGCCCTTGATGACGCCGGCCTGCAGCGCCGCGCCGACCGCCACGACCTCGTCCGGGTTGACGCCCTTGTTGGGCTCCTTGCCGCCGGTGAGCTCGCGCACGACCTCGCTCACGGCGGGCATGCGGGTGGAGCCACCCACGAGCACGACGTGGTCGATCTCGCTGAGCTGGATGCCGGCGTCCTTGATGACGTTGTGGAACGGGGCCTTCGTCCGCTCCAGCAGGTCCGAGGTCATGTCCTCGAACGCCGCCCGGGTGAGCTTCTCGTCCAGGTGGATGGGGCCCGCCTCGCTCATCGACAGGTACTGCAGCGAGATGTTGGTGGTCGTCGCCGAGGACAGCTCCTTCTTGGCCTGCTCGGCGGCCTCACGCAGCCGCTGCAGCGCGATGCGGTCCTTGGACAGGTCGACGCCGTCCTTGTTCTTCACCTGCTTGACCAGCCAGTCGACGATGCGCTGGTCCCAGTCGTCACCGCCCAGCTTGTTGTCGCCGTTGGTGGCGCGCACCTGGATGGTGGAGAAGCCGTCGTCGTCCTTGCCCACCTCGAGCAGGGAGACGTCGAACGTGCCGCCACCGAGGTCGAAGACGAGGATGAGCTCGTCCTCCCTGCCCTTCTCCAGGCCGTAGGCGAGGGCGGCGGCGGTCGGCTCGTTGATGATGCGCAGGACGTTCAGGCCCGCGATCTGGCCGGCGTCCTTGGTCGCCTGGCGCTGGGCGTCGTTGAAGTAGGCGGGGACGGTCACGACGGCGTCGGTGACGGGCTCCCCCAGGTACGCCTCGGCGTCCTTCTTCAGCTTGCCGAGCACGCGCGCGGAGATCTCCTGCGGCGTGTAGGTCTTGTCGTCGATCTGCTTCTTCCAGTCAGTGCCCATGTGGCGCTTGACGGAGGTGATGGTGCGGTCCACGTTGGTGACGGCCTGCCGCTTGGCGACCTCGCCGACCAGGACCTCGCCGGACTTGCTGAAGGCCACCACCGACGGGGTGGTGCGAGCACCCTCGGCGTTGGCGATGACCGTGGGCTCGCCGCCCTCCAGGACGGCCACCACGGAGTTGGTGGTGCCCAGGTCGATCCCGACTGCTCGTGCCATGCTGTGTGCTCCTTCGTCTCTGCCGGGAGCCGACTTCCCGCCCGCTCCATCTTGAGTCGTATGCACTCAAGTCTGCGCTACGCCCGGGCTATGTTCAACCCGGGAGACGAAACTTGAGTCTGCCTGGCTCAACCGGAAGCGTCGGGCACCTGTTCCGCTCGGGCGCTCATCGCGTGCAGAGAAGGGGCTGACCAGCACGTCGGCGCCTGACGCGCGCGCCGTGCCGCGTGAGTCGCTACGCGGGCGCGAGCGCCTCCAGGACCGCCGACGCGCGGCGCATCGCCGCCTCGGGGTCGGCGTCGGGGCGGCCCACCAGAGGGTCGAAGTTGAGGTCGACGAACACCTCGGTGACCCCCTGCGCGGCGAGCCCCGCCAGGTCGGCGGCCACCTCCTCCAGCGAGCCGGTCAGCGGCCCGGTACGGTCTCCGCCCCGGACCACCCCGCGGCACACGAAGCGCAGGATGTCGGGATCGCGGCCGGCGGCCCGGGCGGCGGCCCGCACCGTCCCGATCCGTTCCGCGAGCGCTGTCAGGTCCGCCCGGCTGCTGCTGATCCAGCCGTCGGCAAGCCGGCCCACCCGGCGCAGCGCCCGCGGCGCGTCCCCGCCGAGGAGGACCGGCGGCCCGGGTCTCTGCACGGGCTTGGGCTGCGCTCGGGAGGGCGGCACCCGATAGAACTCGCCGTCGAAGGCCACCGGGTCCGGCCCCCACAGGGCGCGCAGGCAGGCGAGGTACTCCTCGGCCCGCGCCCCGCGCCGCTCGTACGAGACCCCCACGGCGGCGAACTCCTCCCGCGACCAGCCCAGGCCCAGCCCGACGTCGAGGCGGCCGCCCGAGAGCACGTCCAGCGTCGCCATCTGCTTGGCCAGGACCGCCGGCGCCAGGTACGGCATGTTCACGATCGCGGTGCCCAGGCGGATCCGGTCGGTGACCGCCGCGGCGTAGCCCAGCGCGACCACGGGGTCGAGCACGCTCGCGTAGACGGGGGGCAGCGAGCCGGGCTCGGGGAACAGCAGGCGCTGGAATGTCCACAGCGAGGCGTACCCGAGGGCCTCGGCGCGGCGCGCCACCGCCGCGACGTTGGCGGGGGTGGCCCAGGCGCCGGAGACCGGCAGGGCGAACCCGACGTCCACGCTCAGGACAGCTCGGCCGCCGTCACCGGCTCCGGCGCCGGCTCGAGCCGCTCGAACAGCCGGTCGAAGACCACCCCACGGTCGAACTGCCGGGCGTGCTCGCGGGCCCGCACCTCCCAGCGACGCCGCTCCTCGGGCGGCATGGCGACGGCCCGGTCCAGGGCTGCGGCGATGGCGGCCGGGTCCTCGGCCGGCACCAGCAGGGCGCAGTCACCGACGGCCTCCGGGATGCCGCCGGTCGCGGTGGTGATCACCGGCCCGCCGCCGGCGAGCATCTTCTCCACCAGGGCGATCCCGAAGGTTTCGACGAACTCGGGCAGCGGCTTGCTGGGCAGCACGTACGCGGCGCTGCCCGCCATGAGGTACGGCTTCTCGGCGTCGGGGACGTCGTCGAGGAAGGTGATCCGGTCAGCGACGGGCGAGGCGGCCGCCTGCGCGCGCAGCCGGCCCGCCTCTGGCCCGTCCCCGGCGATGACCAGGCGCACGCGCCCGCGGGCGCCGCTCGCCGCGTACCCCTCGATGAGGTCGTCGACGCCCTTGGCGGCGCTGAGCCGCGAGAGGAACAGCGCGTAGCCGTCCCGCTCGAGGCCGCGGCGGGCGAGCGCGCGGGCCAGCTCCGCCTCGTCGAGGTCGAGGTAGGCGCTCGTGTCGATGGCCGGGTAGGAGACGCCGATCCGCTCGCGGCAGCGCTCGGCGAAGGTCGTGCCGTGCTTCGCGTCGATCGCCTCCGCCTCGGCGACGATGAGGTCACGGGTGTACTCCGACACCGCCACGCACACGTCGCTGCCGAGGTAGGCGGACAGCACGTGCGCCGCGGCGCCGAACCGGTCCTCCTCCACGCAGGCGCGCACCACGTTGGTGACGTCGGAGCCGACCGCCTCGGCGATCGTCGTCACCTTCACCGGCAGCCCGGTGCTGGTGGCCACGCGCACCGCCTCGGCGACGGCGGTGGTGTGCGGGCTCAGGTACAGCGACAGGCACACGGTCGGCACGCCGTCGGTGAACAGCTCCACCAGCCGGCCGGTCAGGCCGGCGACGTAGCGGCCGTCCGGGACCTTGTAGTCCCCCACCGGCGCCGGGCGCTCCACGACGATGCCCCCGCGGTAGGGCAGCACGCTGTCCAGCGGCTTGAGGGGCAGCCCGCTGGCCTGGAGCCGGTCGATGGGCCACGTGACGATGCGGACCTCGTCGAAGCCGCGGTCCAGCGCCGCCTCGGCGAGGTTGCGCGCCTCGCCGGAGTGCCCGCAGATGACCGGGTCGGCCCGCACGACGATCACCAGGCGGTTGTTGGGTGGCGGTGTCATGGCGTCCCCTTCGGGTCGTTCGGCGCGTGGCGCGCGGTCAGCGGGTGCGGGCGTGGGGTCGGACGGAGGCGGACGGCGGCCGCTGCGCGGTCCCCCACCCGCCGGGAACAGGCCCCAGCTCGACGACGAGCCGGCCGCCCCGGTGCAGTTCGTCACCGCTCAGCCAGCTCCGCTCGAGGGGCTCGCCGTTGAGTCGGACGGACTGGACGTGCTGGACCGGCTCGCCGGGACCGGGCTCGGTGAAGCCGGCGGTCTCGATCGCCAGCGTGGAGTCTGCCACGGCGATGCGGGCCTCGCGGAACGCCGGCGCGTTGAGGAGGAAGAGGTTCTGCCCGGCGACGGGGAACAGGCCCAGGGACGCCCAGACGTACCAGGAGCTCAGGGCCCCGGAGTCGTCGTTGCCCGGCAGCCCGCCGCGCCCGGTGCCGAACTGGTGGTGCACGGCGGCATGGACGACCTCGGCGGTGCGGTCCGGCCGGCCGGCGTACTGGTACGCCCACGGCGCGTCCATGTCGGGCTCGTTGTTCAGCCCCTCGAACCGGTTCAGGGCGTAGCCGCGCGCCACTTCCTCGGCCGACGGCCGCACCCCGAGCTGCGCCACCGGCGGCGCACCGAAGCCGAAGAACCTGTCGAGCAGCTCCACGAAGGCGTCGTCGCCGCCGGCCAGGGCGATCCGGGCAGCCATGTCGTGCACGAGCCGGAAGGAGTAGTTCCACGGGCCGCCCTCGTAGAAGGTCGAGTCCCGCAGCAGGCCGGTCGCCGGGTCGAACGCGTTCGCCCAGCGCGCGGCCAGCGGCTCGAACGCCTGCACCAGCGCCCGGTCGCCCACGTGCTGGGCGACCTTCGCGGTGCACCAGTACCCGAACGCCAGGTCGAGGGTGTGGCTGATCGGGTGCGCCAGGCCGCGCAGCAGGAAGTCCTCGCCGTACGTGCGACGCAGGTCGTTGTGCATGTGCACCAGCGCCCAGTCCCAGTCGATGCCCGGCAGCCCGAGCTGGCACAGGTCCGCGAGGAACGTGTGGGCCAGGGCGCTGCCCTGGCGCTCGAACCGGTCGGCGCCGCGCGCCATGCGGTAGCCGATCGGCAGGTTCCCCTCCTCCTCGCAGATGTACAGCAGCGCCTGCGCGAGCTCGACGGCCCGCTCCGGCACGAGGGTGGTCAGCAGCGGCAGCTGTGTGCGGTAGATGTCCCACATCGTGCTGATGTCGAAGGCGAACGGGCCGCTGGCGGGCCAGAAGGGGCTCTCGCCGCGCGCCAGGCACGGCTTGATCAGCGAGTGGTACAGCGCGGTGGAGAAGACCGTCTCGCGGTCCGCCGAGGGGGTGTCGACCTCGACCTTCCCGAGCTCCTCGCGCCAGGCCCCGGCCGTGGCGGCGCGGCGGGACCCGAAGCTCGACGGCCCCTCCCCGCAGTCGCGGTAGAGGTTCGCGCGCGCCTGCTCCACCCCGCGCAGCGAGAAGCCGAAGCGCAGCTCCACCACCTGGCCCGCCTCGGTCGGGCCGGCCCACATGAGCCCGAACGGACGCAGCGTGGTGGGGCGGATGTAGTCGAAGTCGAGCCGCGTGCCACCCGGCATGAGCCGCCGGTCGTACCAGAGCAGCTGGCGCCACTGCTCGGTGTCGCACTCGACGTGGACGGCGAGCGGCGCGCCCTCGACCACCACCTCGCCCTGCGCCACCCCCGGGGCGAGGGTCTGCAGGTGGGCCCGAAGCGGGACCGTGCTGCCGAAAGGGATGGCGAGCCCGCCGAGGGAGAAGTCGACGACGAGGCGGGCGTCGCGGTGCCGCGGGAAGGTGTAGCGGTGGACGGCGCTCTTGGGGCCGACCGTGACCTCGCAGCGGATGCCCGAGTCCAGCGTGGCGGCGTACCAGCCCGGCTCGGCCCGCTCGGCGTCCAGCTCCCACAGGGTCCCGAGCGCGTCGAGCGGCTCGAGCATCGGGGTGACGCGGAAGTAGTTGTAGTACTTGCGGATCGCGCCGGTGCCGGACTGCTGGAAGTGGGTGAAGCCGGAGGCGACCTGCCGCTCGTGCATCGCCGTCGGGATGCCCTCGGTGCTCAGGTCGAAGCGCCCATACCCCGTTGGGTACGCGCCGGAGTAGGCGCACGCGGAGACCATGCCGAGGGGATAGCACGCGCCGGGGTGGGTGTTGCCGACCTGCGGCTTGGGCCACCACCAGGTCGCCGCGAGCCCGGTGGGGGCCGGCAGGGCGGCCGGCTCGGTGCCGATGAACGGGTCGACCCGGTCGGCCATCGTTCCCCCTCGCGCTCGGCGCGCCGCGTAGGCGCGTATGTGCAGACCGTAGGGCCGACGGCGCCGGGACGGTAAGCCGAACAGGTGTCCGGTGGAAGACGGCCGGGCGAGCGGCTGGCCGGGAAACGGCGCTCCCGGGTCTGACGGCGGGTGCAGGAGCCAGCCGGCAACCGGGGTCCCACGGCCGGGGTAACGAACCGGCACTCCTGGCGTCCCACGGCCGGGCGGGAGGTCAGGCAGCGCACTCGGTGCACACCGGTTGGCCGTTGTTCAGGTAGGCGATCTGGCTGCGGTGGTGAACGAGGAAACAGGCCGAGCAGGTGAACTCGTCGTCCTGCCGGGGGATGACCTTGACGGTGAGTTCTTCACCGGAGAGATCGGCACCGGGCAGCTCGAAGCCCTCGTTGGCCTCGTCCTCGGCGTCGATTGTGCTCGAGGCCACGGTGTCAGGTGGTGTGGTGGTCAGTTCCTCGAGGGAGTCCTCGTTGAGGTCTTCTTCGTGCTTGCGGGGGGCGTCGTAGTCGATGGCCACGGTTCCTCCGGATGTGGTGTGGTCTCAGCGTTGAGATGAGCGGTAGTGGGAAAGTGCCGCGGCGGCGCGGCACCAACTGCGGCGCTCCTTGCCGCAGGGACCGGCTCGACAGCCGCCACTCGACGGCTGGCCGCTGCGAGCGGCCCCTGGGCCACGAACCGGGCCGATCGTATATTCAACGGTCAGGCGCCCCCGTACATTTCCGGTGGGGCCGCCGGGGGAACACCGGCGGGAAAGATCCACGGGCTGAGGACAGGACAGCACAGGACAGGACAGGACAGGACAGGACAGGACAGCCTCGCAGGGCATCGAGCGGCTCACCAGATGGGCGCGGGAGCGACGGATGTCAGTACCGGGGCCACCCCACTCCTACCTGGATGACCCCGGATGTGTGGCCGCGTCGCCTGGGGTACAAGTCCCTCATGGCCTCCGCACCCGCCCCGGACGAGATCTACGCGCGCGCCAAGGACGAAGGCGCGCGCCGGCTGTTCATGTCTCCGCTGGAACAGGTCTCGACCGGCTTCATCGCCGGGGTCACCATCGTGTTCGGCATCGTCGCTCTGGCCATGGCCAGAGAACTGATTGAGCCTGCTCTTGGCACGGGGCCCGGCAAGCTGGCCGGAGCGCTGGCGTTCGGCATCGGCCTTGTCTTCCTGGTGATCGGCCGGTCGGAGCTGTTCACCGAGAACTTCTTCGACCCCGTCGCCAGCGCGATCGACCGCCGCCAGGCATCGGCATGGGGTCGGTTGGCGCGACTGTGGGTCCTTGTCCTGGTGCTCAATTTCGTCGGCGGAGCAGTGATGGCGGTCGTCTTCACCGTGCCGGGCACCCTGCCCGCCGGGGCCCATGACACGCTCGTCACCGTGGCCCAGGAAACCGCCGCGAAGGGTGGCCTGGCGACATTCACCCGAGGCGTCGCGGCGGGCACCCTGTTGACCCTGCTTTCTTACCTGCTGCACGCGGTCGGGTCGGCCGGCAGCCGGATCGTCCTGGCCTACCTCGTCGGTTTCTTTCTCGCCCTGGGCCCGTTCGACCACGTCGTCGTCTCGGGTCTGCAGCTCCTCTTCGGCGTGTGGCTGGGGGGGCCGGTGGCGTACGGGGACGTGGCCGCCAACGTTGCGATCGCGGCCGCGGGCAATCTCACCGGAGGCATCCTGCTCATGACACTGACTCATACCGTGCAAGCCAAGGGCTCACGTTCTCAGCACGACTGACCCTGTGGGCGCCCGCCGGCCCCCCACGCGGGCCGCCGGCGCCCGGATGCTTCGGCTTTGAGGGCTCGGTACCGTCCAGGCGCAGTCCCAGTGCCGGCCCTGCCGAGGGGCCGGCTACGTTCCTTGACGCACGGAGCGACCGAGATTGCTGAGCGAACCTACCGGAGGGCGACGACCAGCCCGGCTCCCCCGAGAAGAACCCCGAGCAGAGCCAGCTGGCCTCGTTCCGGACCGTCAGCACTGCCGTCACCGGACCGAGTGAACGAACGCGGTGGCGGTAGGCCAGCCAGCGCTTCCGGATCGCTGCGCCACCACGCAGCCTCTGTCAACGCCGGGTGAATTTTGACCCCTCTGCGCCGCTTGGGCCTCTGCCCCGCGCAACCGAAGAAGAGGGCTCACGACCGCTCCTCTCTTGTCCCGTGCAGTGCGGAGCCGGTGCCGAGCTTCGTGGCGGGGATGACGCTGAGAGTTCCGTCGGTCTCCAGGACGACGGCCGCGATGTCCGAAAGGTCGCCTGACCCGGTGGACCGGATGGCCTGACGGATCTCATCCATTGTCAGACGCTGCTTGTGGATCGCGTCGTGCAGCGGCTCGCCATCGCGGAGGACGATCGTCGGTTCCGCCGTGATGGCCTTTCGTGAGCGGGGCCAGCGCGATGAGGTCCAGGTGACGATGAGCTGCAGAGCCACGAGGAGCGCCAGGGCCGTCGCGCCTTCGGTCCAGGACACGTCGGCGCTGAGCAGGATCGTGGCGAGCGTGGAGCCCAGTGCCACGGTGACGACCAGATCGAAGGCGTTGAGCTTGGCGAGGGACCGCTTGCCGGTCAACCGCAGGAGGAGGACAAGGACGGCGTACGCGGCGACGCCGACGAGGGCGACGCGGAGCAGGTCGGACCAGGCGTCGAACCACATCGAGATCCTCCGAAATTTCAGTGCTGAGCGCGGTCGGCGCCGGGCCGTTGGAGCTGTCTAAGTTCTGGGCGTCCGCGGCAGAGCGGGCGTGGAGTCGCCTGCCCGGCGAAGAGATCAGGCCAAGGCCACGACTCGCTGGTGGCCATCTCCTCGATCCCGTTCACCGTTGGAACGGTGTTGTTGAGCGGTTTGGTTGGTGTAGGAGTCGGGTTCGGGTCACCGTAGGGGAGTAGCTATAGCTCTCGGTCCAGGTTCTGGTCTCGGTGAAGAGGCCGACGACGAATGGTCGGCCGCGTAGCACTGGGCGGCGCGCCGATTCGCGCAGGCCCGTGCAGTTTCCCAGCTGATCGCCCCGTTGGCCTGGGTCAGCCGTCACGTCTCGTTTCTTGAGTCAGGCCAGGGCTTCATCCGGTGGGGCATTGCCGTTCTGCGGGCTCTTCGTACTCAGGGACTGGTCGGGCCTGTGCCTCCTCTTTCGTGTCGGCCGCCCCGTTGCGGCGGATGTCGTCGATCAGCCAATCCATCTCGAAGATCTCGCGCCTCTGGGCCTCGCTGATCTCGACGGCCAGCTCACACACTCGGACATCGGCGATCTCGGCACGTTCGGATCGTGTTATGGCGAGCGAGTGGTGGGGGATCATGGAGCTCATGTAGGCGGTGTCCTGCACGGTGGTCTGACTGCGGTCGAGGAAGACTCCGCCCCCGAGGAGCAGGACGCTCACGGCCACGATGGCGGCGTTCGCCTTCGTGCTGCGGTACATGTTCAGCATCCACGCGAGCATGATCAGGCCCATGGTTCCGCCCATGGTGAGCGCCATGAACATGCGGCTCTCACTCCAGCGCACATGGCTCCACTCGTAGGAGCCGACGAACATGGCGGCGTACATCACCACCATCGCCGTGAGGATCATTGCCCCGAACCGCAGGTACATGCTCCTTGCGTTGTGGGACCGGTTCTCACCGTGCTGATGCTCGTTCGCCTTGTCCTTTCTCGTCTTGGACACGAACAGCTCCTTCTCTGATGCCTGGCTTGGCTACCGCATGTAGCTGCCCGGCAGGGACGCGTCGTCGCCGATTGGTGGTCGTTCCTGGCTCGGCTTCTCAAGAGCCGCACGCGGTGCATGGGTTGTGCCCGACCCCTTTGCTCGGGGGCGGGCGGCGAGGGGCATGGTGGTGTTCAGCTGATGGCGGCGAGGAGCTCGTTGCAGGCCTGCTCGCAGGCCCGGCAGGCCTCGGCGCAGACGCGGCAGTTCGTGCATGTCCGCGTGCTCGGCACACTGGCCCCCGCAGGACCTGCAGGCATGGGCGCAGGAGAGGAGCTGTGCTCGGGTGATGTTCGCGTCGTCGCCGGTGTGTCGTTACAGGACCCGGGCGGTGGTGTCGCAGATATCGGCGCAGTGGAGGTTGGAGCGGATGCACCTGCGCAGCTCGGCGACCATCTCCTCGCTCGGGCAGGCGTCGGCGCAGGCGGTACAGGCCTGTGAGCAGGCGACGAGGGCGTCGACGGTGCTCTCGAGGAGATCGCGGTCGAGTTGATCTCGGCCGGGCAGGTCTTCATCATCGCGCTGGTCCGCATGGGTCCTCCTGGTCCCGGATGGAGAGGCGGTGCCGGCGGGCCCGGCTCGTCGCCGTCCTTGACGTTCGCAGCACGCTAGTGACGGCCTGACGTACGCGCATCCGGGCGGATGCATCGGCAGTTGTTGCGCACCGCTAGGCAGCGAGACTTACCTGACGGGACGGCATGGGAGGCACACTGGTGGGCGGACTTAGCCTGTGGGATTACCTCGGCATCACTCAGGGCGCCGCTCTAGCGGTGATTGTGGCGACCGTGGTGCTGTACGTGACCTTCATCGTCCTGACCCGGTTCTTGGGTCAGCGGGTGCTGGCGAGCCTGTCCGGCTTCGACCTGCTCGTGGTGATCGTGCTCGGCGCGATCCTCGGACGCGCCACCATGGGGCATACCCCCACCCTCGCCGGTGGAGTCATCGCCGTGGTCACTCTCTTCGCCCTCGAGGGTGTTATCGGGCGGCTGACCTCCCGGCCGCGGTGGGAGCGCCTGGTTAACAACCGGGCGGTGCTGCTCATGGCTGGGCCCGTGGTCCTCCATGACGAGCTCAGGCGGACCCACGTCACCGCGGCCGAGCTCCGGTCGCGTCTTCGCCAGGCCGGCATCCGCACCGACGACGAGGTCGCGGCCGTGGTCCTCGAGCCGACCGGCACGATCAGCGTCCTGCGCCGGGGCGTGCCCATCAGGCCTGCAATGCTCACCGATGTGCGCAGCGCCGGGCGCATGCCGTCCGACCTGTTGAGCTCGTGAGCCGCCTCGTGACGAACCGAGGGCGGAGGGCGAGGAGAGAGGGAAAGAACGACCCGGTGCGGATCTTGCGGATCTTCACCGTCACGTGAAGCTCCCCTGCACAGTTCAGCAAGCGGCTCGTGGGCGCCGGGCTGCTGTCCGGGCTGCTCCGCCAAAGGCCGCCTGCACCCGGGCGTTGGCGCCGGCAGAGCGAGAGCTGGTCACGGCGGCGCACTGACCCGCCGGCGCACGCTGGCGGCCCGGTCGGCCGGCCTCCGGGCCGGTGCGCCGGGGCCGGTGCGCACAAGGGCCTGACCGTGCCGGCGAGCGCGCGGGTGCGGCTCCGCGGGACCGCGGGCCCTGGTGACTACCCACCAGGCGCCGGCCCGCGACCTCGTCGATCGGGATGGCGATCAGCACGACCTTCTCGCCCGGCGCCCGCGGTGCGGGCTCCGCGCGGCTCGGGTTCACCAGCTCGTCGCCAAGCGGGTGGGCGCCGGCCGCGGACGGTCACGGACCAGCCCGTCCGCGTGGCGACGTCGACCGTGTGGGCACCCAGCGTCATCACCGTCTCGTGGGCCGCCGCGACGAGCTTGCTCCCGTAGCCCGTCCGGACCACGACCTCGTCGCGCTCGACGGCGTAGTTCACCGGCCACGGGTGGGGGCACGGACACGGAGTGGAACCGGTCCGCGGGACGTCACGCCCGGTCGCGCTGCAGCCTGCTCCCGACGGCGACCCGTTCGTGCCGCGACAGGAGGTGCCTCACGTGCCCCAGCGCCTCACGGGTCACCGGCTCGACGATGTCGGCGTGCTCCGGGTGCCGCCGGAGGTAGGCGGCGACGTACGGGCATACGGGGACCACCCGCAGACCCTCCTCCCGGCTGCGCCGGAGCGCGGCCTCGACGAGCCGGCCGCCCACGCCCTGCCCGGCGTAGGCCTCGCGGACCTCCGTGTGGAAGAAGATGCGCCGGCCGGCGCCGTCGAGGAACTGCGTGAAGCCCGCGACCTCGCCGCCGGCGAGGATCTCGAAGCGGTCCGCGCGCTGCCGGACCTCCGTGTCCATGCGTGGGCGAACACGCCCGGGCCCCGGCGCATTCCTGAGCGCCACTATCCCGGCCCATCCTGGAGCGCCACCAACCCGGACCCGGCGCATTCGGATCGGCGCGAGTCCCCGGACCGCCACGGGCCCGGGCCGGCGCGCGTAGCGTGCAGCCATGCGCTCGCCGCGCGTCGAGCCACTCGTCCGGATGGCCGACGGCACCGTCAAGCAGGTGAACCCGCTCACCGGCACCGAGGTGTGGACCGTGCCCGGCCGCGCCCACCGGCCCCTCGACGTCCCCTCGGAGCCCCCCGCCCCGCTCGACCCCGCCGACGTGGGCCGCGCCTGCGCCTTCTGCCACGAGAACTACCTCCAGACCCCGCCGGAGAAGTCCCGGCTGGTGCGCCATGCCGACGGCTCCTGGGCGACGCTGGAGAACCTGCCGGCGGAGCGGCTCGACGAGACGGTGGCCGAGTTCCGGCGCGTGCCGAACCTCTTCGAGATCCTCAGCTACGACTACTGGCACGAGAACTACGGCTACACACCGCCGGCAGCGGCCGCGGAGCACCAGCGCGCCTACCTGGCCACGCCGACCGGCCGCGCCCACGTGCTCGCCGTCGTCCGCGCCCGCCTGCGCGCCGCGGGCGTCACCGACGCCGAGTGGGCGGCCCTGCCCGAGGCCGAGCGGCTGGCCCACGCCACCGCCTTCTTCGCCGGCGGGCACGACGTCGTCATCGCCCGCCGGCACTTCGTCGACGGCGCCCGGCGCGACGACGAGCTCGCCGGCTCGGGCAGCCTCACGCCGGAGGAACACCACCGGTTCCTCGCCTTCACCGCCGGGACGGCGCGGTCGCTGTACGCGGCCAACCCGCACGCGCGCTACGTCGCGGTGTTCCAGAACTGGCTCCGGCCCGCGGGGGCCTCGTTCGACCACCTGCACAAGCAGCTGGTCGCCATCGACGAGCACGGCCGCGCCACCGACTCCGAGCTCGCGCTGCTGGCCCACGAGCCCAACCTGTTCAACGACGCCGCGGTGAACTACGCCGCGCGGTGCGGCCTCGTCGTCGCCGAGAACGCGCACGCGATCGCCTTCGCGGGCTTCGGGCACCGCTACCCCACCCTGGAGGTCTACTCCAAGAGCGCCCGCAACCTGCCCTGGGAGCACGACGAGGACGAGCTCTGGGCGTTCTCCGACGTGCTGCACGCCTGCCACGCCGCCACCGGCGCGCACGTGCCGACCAACGAGGAGTGGCACCACCGCCCCGCCCGGGTGGCGGCCCCGATGCCCTGGCGCGTCATGCTCAAGTGGCGCATCTCCACCATCGCCGGCTTCGAGGGCGGCACGAGAATCTACCTCAACACGATCGACCCCTGGGCACTGCGCGAGCGCGTCGTCGGGCGCCTGCTCGACCTGCGCGCGCAGGGCCGGATCGGCCCGATGGCCGTGGGGGCGGAGTGCCCGGCCAGGCCGGACGCGCTGCGCTACGCCGCCGCCCAGCCCGCGCGGTAGCCCCGGCCGGCGGGTCTCGCCCCGCGGCGTAGCCCCCGCCGGAGGCCGCCGCCGGCGGCCCTCGGACGAAGGCCCCGCCCCGGCACCGCGGGTGGCGGCCGGCTCCGGCTGCAGCGGGCCGGGGCGGGGTGTGCAATGGGCTCGACCCGGAGGGAGAGCCGAGCGGTGGAGTGGTTCGGGGCGGAGGACTACGACGCGGCACGGTTCGTGCTGCAGCGGGGCATCGCCGCCGTCTACGTCATCGGGTTCGTCGCCGCGCTGCTGCAGTTCCGGCCGCTGCTCGGCGAGCGCGGCCTGCTCCCGGTGCCGCGCTTCGTCGCCCGCGTCCCGGCCCGGCTCAGCCCGAGCCTGTTCTTCTGGCGCTACTCCGACCGGTTGCTGCTCGTCGTCTCCGGCGTCGGCGCCCTCGTCGCGGCCACCCTCGTCGCCGGGCTGCCGCAGTCGGGCCCGCCGTGGGTGCCGATGCTCGCCTTCCTGGTCGTCTGGGCGCTGTACCTGTCGATCGTCAACGTCGGCCAGGTCTTCTACGGCTTCGGCTGGGAGTCCCTCCTCCTCGAGGCGGGGTTCCTCGCCGCATTCCTCGGCTCCGACGAGGTGGCGCCCCCGCTCGTCGTCATCTTCCTGTTCCGCTGGCTGCTGTTCCGCGTGGAGTTCGGCGCCGGGCTGATCAAGATGCGCGGCGACCCGTGCTGGCGGGACCTGACGTGCCTGTACTACCACCACGAGACCCAGCCGATGCCGAACCAGGGCAGCTGGTTCTTCCACCACCTGCCGCGGCCGCTGCACAAGGTGGAGGTCGCCGCCAACCACGTCACGCAGCTCGGGCTGCCGTTCCTGCTCTTCGTGCCCCAGCCCGTCGCGACCGTGGCCGCCGCGATCATGGTGATCACCCAGGGGTGGCTGGTGCTCTCGGGCAACTTCGCCTGGCTGAACTGGCTGACCATGCTGCTGGCCTTCTCCGCGATCGGGGACGACGCCCTCGGCCGGCTGCTGCCGTGGGCGGTGGGCGCGCAGACGCACGGGCCCACGCCGGTGTGGTTCGTCGTCGTCGTGCTGGCGATGACCGCCCTCATGCTCGTGCTCAGCTACTGGCCGGCCCGCAACCTGTTCGACCGCCACCAGAAGATGAACGCCTCGTTCAACCGCTGGCACCTCGCGGGGGCGTACGGCGCGTTCGGGTCCATCACCCGGCGGCGCGACGAGGTGGTCGTGGAGGGCACCGAGGACGACGACCCGTTCACCACCGACTGGCACGAGTACGAGTTCAAGGGCAAGCCCGGGCACCCCGGCCAGATGCCCCGGCAGTGGGCGCCGTACCACCTCCGGCTCGACTGGGGCATGTGGTTCCTCGCCCTCGGGTCCCCCTCCCAGCACCGGTGGTTCACCGTCTTCCTCCTCCGGCTGCTCGAGGCGGACCGCCCCACCCTCCGGCTGCTGCGGCGCGACCCGTTCGAGGGGCGCCGGCCGCGGTACGTGCGTGCCCGGGTGTTCCGGTACCGCTACTCGACGTGGGAGGAGCTGCGCCGCACCAGGCAGTGGTGGGTGCGCCGGGAGATCGGCATCCTCGTCGCCCCGCAGAGCCTGGAGAACATGCACGAGCTGCTGCGCTGAGCCGGCGGCGGTGAGCTGCTGCGGGACAGCGGAGGGCGGCCGAACCCGGTGCAAGGAGCGAGCGACCGCGAACCGGCGGTGCACCGGGCGAGCAGTTGGGACACTGGCGGCGGCGCCTGCTCACGGCCCCGGTGCCGCGCACCGGCGCGGCCGTCACGTCCTGCCCGAGTGCTCGTGGAGACCGAAGATGATTACGCACATCAACCCGGACGGCATGTACCACAGCCCCGTCTTCTCCCAGGCGGTCCTCCTCGACGGGCCGGGGCGCCTCCTGGTCGTCGGGGGCCAGAACGGCGTGGACGAGAGCGGCGCGGTCGTCGCCGACGACGTCGCGGGCCAGACCGCCAAGGCGCTGGAGAACCTGCTCACCGTGCTCGCCGAGGTCGGCGCGGACCAGCGCGACGTCGCGAAGCTGACCATCTACATGGTGGCCGGACAGGAGATCGGGCCGGCCTACGGCGCCGCCCAGGCGGTCTGGGGTGAGCACCCCACGGCCATCTCCATGCTTCAGGTCGCCGGGCTGGGGAGCCCGGACTTCCTCGTCGAGATCGAGGCCCTCGCCTACCTCCAGGAGGAGCCGTGACGGAGCCGGGCACCGGGGGCCTGAGCCGCCCGGTGCAGGGCCTGCCGGACGTCGTCCGGCAGGCCCTGGACGTGGCCGCCGACTACGCCGCCCGGCCGGCCTAGCAGCGCAAGGACTACCTCGCGTGGATCGGCCGGGCGAAACGCGCGGACACCCCGCGAACGCCGGATCGAGCGGATGGTCGCCGAGCTGCGCGCCGGTGTGGTGTAGATGGGCACGGCGCACGAGCCGTCCCGCAAGGACGGCGGCGCGCCGCCGGTCTGACGGTGCGCGCGGCCGGCCGGAATCGCCGTCAGCCCCCGCGGTCCGTGCCGCCGCCGGCCTCAGACGACCACGCTGTGCCGCGCGGGCTCACGGCCGGGCGGCTGCGGCGGCTCGGGCAGCAGCGGCTCGCGCGACCGCAGGGGCCGGCTCACGGGCTCCGCCGAGCCGACCTCGACCACGTCGCCGCACAGCAGCAGCGACAGCCGCGCGTCGGGGTCCTCGTCGAGCAGGCGGCAGCGCACCTCCCCCTCGGCGACCTCCACGTGCAGGCGGTGACCGTGCCACCGCACCCGGAACGACAGCCGGCTGATGCCGTCCGGCAGCGCCGGGTCCACGCCCAGCTCTTCGCCGTCCTGGCCATCGCGGCGCAGCCCGCCGAACCCCTCCACCAGGGCGATCCACGTCCCGGCGAGCGAGGCGATGTGCACCCCGTGCTTGGTGTTGTGGTGCAGGTCGCGCAGGTCCACCAGCGCCGCCTCGTGCACATAGTCGTGCGCGAGGCGCAGGTGCCCCACCTCGGCGCAGATCACGGCCTGGGTGCACGCCGACAGCGAGGAGTCCCGCACGGTCCGCCGCTCGTAGTAGTCGAGGTTGCGCGCCTTCTGCTCGGCGGTGAACGCGCCCGGCACCCAGTGCATGGCCATCACCAGGTCAGCCTGCTTGACCACCTGCTTGCGGTAGAGCTGGAAGTACGGGTAGTTCAGCAGGAGCGGGTACTTGCCGCGGCTCGCCTCGAAGTCCCACTCGCCGTACCGGGTGTAGTTCTCGGACTGCGAGTGGACGCCCAGCTCCTCGTCGTACGGGATGTAGACGGCGTCGGCCGCCGTGCGCCAGGCGGCCATCTCCTCGGTGGAGACGTCGAGGTCCTTGGAGAGCTGGACGTTGCGCACGCACGCGTCGGCGGCGGCCGTGAGGTTGCGGCTCGCCAGCAGGTTGGTGAAGACGTTGTCGTCGACGACGGCGCTGTACTCGTCCGGCCCGGTGACGCCGTCGATGTGCCAGCGGCCGTGCCGGTCGAAGTGCCCGAGGGACCGCCACAGCCGGGCGGTCTCGACCAGGACGGCCAGGCCGCACTCGCGGTCGACGTCCTCGTCCCCGGTCGCCAGGCGGTACTCGTGGAAGGCGCGGGCGATGTCGGCGTTGATGTGGAACGCCGCGGTGCCGGCCGGCCAGTACGCCGAGGTCTCCTCCCCGTCGATGGTCCGCCACGGGAACGTCGCCCCCTCCAGGCCCAGGGTCTGCGCCCGCACGCGCGCCCGGTCCAGCGTCGAGCCGCGCCAGCGCAGCGCGTCGGCCGCCGCCTTGGGCGCCGTCAGGGTCAGCACGGGCAGCACGAAACCCTCGATGTCCCAGAAGGTGTGGCCGTTGTACCCGGTGCCAGTCAGGCCCTTGGCCCCGATGGCCCTCCCCTCGGCGCGGGCGCCCGCCTGGAGCACGTGGAACAGCGCGAACCGCACCGCCTGCTGGATGGCCGGGTCGCCGTCGACCTCGACGTCGGCCGCGTCCCAGAACTCGTCGAGGTACTCGCGCTGGGCGTGGCGCAGGGTGTTCCACCCGGCGTAGCGGGCGCTGGTCAGGGCCGCGGCCACCTGGTCGCGCAGGGCCGGGACGGACCGGGTGGACGACCACCCGTACCCGAGGTACTTCACCACGCGGAGCTTCTGCCCCGGCTGCAGCGCGGTGACGACCGTCGTGCGCGCCCAGTCCTCCCGGGCCTCGTTCTCGATCTCGAACTGGGAGGGGCAGTCGACGTCGTGGTCCATGCCGGCGGCGAGCGTCAGCCCGCTGCGCCGGGTGCGGTGCACCAGCACGGCGCCGCGCTGCTCGATGTCCCGGTCCAGCGCGACGAGCGGGTCCTCCAGCGCCTCGGCCACCCGCGGGTCGTCGCTGACGATCTCCGGCGGGGCCTCGTTCGCGACGAGCTCGGACTGCAGGATGATGCGGCTGGGCTGGTCGACCTCCACGGTGTAGGCGATGGCGGCGATCGCCCGGTGCGCGAAGGACACCATGCGAGTGGACTTGATGCGCACGGACCTGCCCGACGGCGAGATCCAGTGCACCTTGCGGCGCAGGATGCCCGAGCGGAACTCCAGCTCGCGCTCGTGGCTGACCACCCGGCCGTAGCGGACGTCGAAGAGCTCGTCGTCGATCATCAGCCGGATGATCTTGCCGTTGGTCACGTTGACCAAGCTCTGGCCGGACTCCGGGTAGCCGAACCCGCCCTCGGGGTAGGGCAGCGGGTGGTGCTCGAAGAAGCCGCCCAGGTAGGTGCCCTGCGTCTCGTGCGGCTCGCCCTCGTCGAGGTTGCCGCGCATCCCGATGTGGCCGTTGGACAGCGCGAAGAGGGACTCCATCTGACCCAGCCGCTCCAGGTCGAGGTCCGGCTCGCGCAGGCACCACGGGTCCACGGGCAGCAGCGGCTCAGGCTCGCTCACAGCAGCTCCTCCAGGTCCGCGACGACGACGTCGGCACCCCGCTCGCGCAGGGCCTCGGCCTGCCCCAGGCGGTCGATGCCGACGACGAACCCGAACCCCCCGGCGCGGCCCGCCTCGACCCCGGCGAGGGCGTCCTCGAAGACCGCTGCCCGGGTCTTGTCCACCCCGAGCTCGCGCGCCGCCTCGAGGAACGTGTCGGGCGCCGGCTTGCCCGGCAGCCCGCGCTCGCGGGCCACCACGGCGTCGACGACGACGTCGAAGTACTCCGCCATCCCGGTGACCTCGAGGACCAGGCGGGTGTTGGCGCTGGAGGAGACCACCGCCCGGCGCAGGCCCGCCTCCCGCGCGGCCTGGACGTACCGGCGGCTGCCCTCGAACACCTCCACCCCCTGCTCGGCGATGAGCCGCAGGATGGCGTCGTTCTTGCGGTTGCCGATCCCGTTGACCGTCTCCATGTCCGGGGTGTCGGTGGGGCTGCCCTCGTCGAGCACGATGCCGCGGCTGGCGAGGAAGTCCCGCACCCCGTCCGTGCGCTTCTTGCCGTCGACGTAGGTCGCGTAGTCCGCGCGCGCGTCGAAGGGCACGAACGGCTCGCCGGTGCGCCCGGAGCGCTCGCGGAGGTACTCGTCGAAGGTCTCGGCCCAGGCCGCGCGGTGCACGGTTGAGGTACGTGTGAGCACGCCGTCGAGATCGAACAAGCAGGCCCTGATGCCCTCGGGCAGCCCCAGCACCGTCTTCTGCTCCACGTGATCAGCCGTCATGAGGCCAAGTCTCTCCACGCGTGAGCGTCGCTGCACGTCCGGCGGCCGGGCCGCGCAGGGCGCCAGAGCCGGCCGGGGGACGTCGGGCGATCGGCCGCGCGGCGCCGGATTGCCCGGACCCGGGCGCGCCGCGGCGCTACTGCTGCGGATTGACCGCCGTGAGCAGGACCACCGAGTCCTCGATCGCCGAGACTCCGTGCCGGTCGTGCGGGACCAGCTCCAGCGCGCCGGCGCTGAGCACCACGTCACCGCTCGGGCTCGTCAGGCGCACCCGGCCCCGGAGCACCTGCAGCGTCGCGGCCGGCGGGGTGTTGTGCTCCTCCAGGGACTGCCCCGCCAGCAGCGCGATCACCGTCTGGCGCAGCGGGCCGTCGTGCACCACGCGGAGCGCGCTCCGGCCGCGGGCCGACGCTCCCGCGGCGGCGAGCTGATCGGAGACGAGGCCTGGAAGATCGGGCACGCGAACCCTCCTGCATGTCGGGAGACCGCTTTCGGGGTCAGACAAGCACACCGGTCGCCGGATGTCGTGCGGACCGCTGAGGACCCTGGCAGCGCGCACCGGTGAAACTTCGTCGGAAACTGCCCTGGCAGCGCGCACCGGTGGAACTTCGTCGGGAACGGCCCTGGCAGCGCGCACCGGTGGAACTTCGTCTGGAACTGCCCTGGCAGCGCGCACCGGTGAAACTTCGTCGGAAACGGCCCTGGCAGCGCGCACGGTGCCCTGGCAGCGCGCACCGGTGGAACTTCGTCAGGAATAGCCTGACAATGCCTCACCGGTGGCCAGGGGACGACGGCGGAGGAGCCCCCTCGCGCCGGCGCGCCTCCCGCGCCGGCGGCGGTGGCTGCACGCGGGCGCGCTGCGCCGCACGACGCGACGGCGAATGGAACGGCGCCCGGGAGGGCGATGCGGTAGGAATGCGGCATGACCAGCGCCATCGCCGCCCTCGCCGTCGACGCCCACGACCCGCGCAGGGTCGCTGACTTCTGGACCGCCGCCCTCGGCTGGGAGATCGTCGAGGACGGCGACGAAGGGGTCAGCATCGCGCCCGCGGACCGCTCCCTCCCCGCGATCGACTTCCTGCCCGTCCCGGAGCCCAAGACCGTCAAGAACCGCCTGCACCTGGACATCCGCGCCGACGGCACGTCCCAGGCCGAGGAGGTCGAGCGGCTCCTCGGCCTCGGTGCGACCCGCGCGGACGTCGGTCAGGGGCCCGACGTGACCTGGGTCGTGCTCGCCGACCCGGAGGGGAACGAGTTCTGCGTCCTGAGCCGCTCGGTGCAGGAGGTCGCCGCCGAGCGCTGAGCGACGGGCGCCCCGCCCTGCGGTGTCGGCGCCAGGTCCTACGCTCGGACCCGTGGAGGTGCTGGCGGCCCGCGTCGAGGGCGGGGTGCACCTGCGGGTGCTCGACGGCGCCGCGGAGGTCTCGTCCGCCGTCGCGCCCGAGGCGGAGCTTCCCGCACGCGTCGACGCGCTCGAGACCGCGCACCCGCGCTGGGTGTGGCCGGACACGGGGGCGATCTACCCGGCGCTGCTGGCCGCGGGCGTGCGGGTGGAGCGCTGCTTCGACCTGCGCCTGTGCCACGAGATCCTGGTCCATGCGCGGGCCGGCGTCGCGGTGGACGCCGGTTCCGCCGGCGCCGCGGTGGGCGCCGGTTCCGCGGGCGCCGGTTCCGCGGGCGCCGGTTCGGCGGACGCCGGTTCCGCGGGCGCCGGTTCCGCGGGCGCCGGCCGGGCCTCGGTTCACGGCGTATTCACTCCCGGCGACCCGTGGGAGCACCGGCCGGTCACCGACGAGCAGCAGCCCGCGCTCCTCGACGTCCTGCCCACCGTGGGACCCGAGGAGGTCCTCGCCGAGCACCTGCGCCAGCGCGCCGCCGTCGCCGCTGCACCCGACGGGCGCCTCAACCTGCTGCTGGCCGCTGAGTCGGCCGGCGCCCTCGTCGCCGCCGAGATGAGCCACGACGGGCTGCCGTGGGACCGCGGGATCCACGACCGCCTGCTCACCGACCTCCTGGGCCCGCGCCCCGTGCGCGGCGCCCGGCCGGCCAGGCTGGAGGCGCTCGCCGAGGAGGTCCGCCGCCTCCTCCAGGCGCCCACGCTCAACCCGGACTCCCCCGCGGAGCTGCTCCGGGCTCTGCGCGGCGCCGGGCTCGAGGTGCGCTCGACCCGCAAGCACGAGCTCGCCACGCTGGACCATCCGGTCGTCGCGCCCCTCCTGCTGTACAAGAAGCTCTCCCGCCTGCTCACCGCGAACGGTTGGGCCTGGATGGACGACTGGGTGCGCCCGGGCACCGGTGGGCGGCGCGGGCGCTTCCACGCCGACTACGTGCCCGGCGGAGTGGTCACGGGGCGCTGGGCCACCCGCGGGGGCGGCGCGCTGCAGCTGCCCAAGCAGATCCGCGGCGCGGTCGTGGCAGACCCGGGGTGGAAGCTGGTCGTCGCGGACGCCGCACAGGTGGAGCCGCGCGTGCTCGCGGCCCTGGCCCGGGACGAGAAGCTGGCCCGGGCGGCGAAGGGCCGCGACCTCTACCAGGGCCTCGTGGACCAGGGGATCGTCCCCACCCGGGCGCACGCCAAGGTCGCGATGCTCGGCGCGCTCTACGGGGCGACCACCGGCGAGGCCGGCGCCCTGATGCCCTCCCTGCTGCGCGCCTACCCCCGTGGCGACGGGCGTCGTCGAGCGCGCCGCCCAGGTCGGCGAGCGCGGCGGGGTGGTCCGCACGTGGCTCGGCCGCACCTCGCCGCCGCCACCTCAGGCCTGGCACGCCGCCCAGCGGCGCGCCGGCGAGGTCGACGCCACCGACGCGGACCGGCGTCGCGCGTACCAGCAGGCCCGCGACTGGGGGCGGTTCACCCGCAACTTCGTCGTCCAGGGCAGCGCCGCGGAGTGGGCGCTGTGCTGGATGGCCGACCTGCGGGCCCGGCTGCGCGGCCTCCCCGCGGGAGGCGGGGCGCCGCACCTCGTCTTCTTCCTCCACGACGAGGTCATCGTGCACTCCCCCGCGGCGCTGGCGGACACCGTCGCCCAGCAGGTGCGGGAGGCGGCGGCCGCCGCCGGGCGCCTGCTCTTCGGCGACTTCCCGGTGGAGTTCCCGCTCGACGTGGCGGTGGTCGACAGCTACGACCAGGCGGGCTGAGCCACCTCAGCCAAGGAAGTCGGCAAGCTCGTCGAGGAATTCCTTCTTGGTGCGGGCGCCGACGAGGGACTTCACGAGCTCGCCGTCCTTGTACACGTTGAAGGTCGGGATGGAGACCACGCCGTACCTCGTCACCGTCTCGCTGTTGGCGTCGGCGTCCAGCTTGACGAACCTCAGCCTGTCGCCGTGCTCGGCGGCGAGCTCCTCGATGATCGGCTCGGTGCGCCGGCACGGGGCGCACCAGGTGGCCCAGATGTCAACCAGGACCGGGACGTCGGAGCCCAGCACCTCGGCGTCGAAGGTGGCGTCGGTGACGACGGGGACGTTGCCCATCTCTGCCTCCTCTCAGGCCTTGGCCGGCAGCAGCTCGCCGAGCAGCGCCTCGACCCGGCCGCGGATGTCGTCGCGCACGCGGCGGACCGTCTCGAGATCCTTGCCTGCCGGGTCCTCGAGCTCCCAGTCCTCGTACCGCACGCCAGGGAAGAACGGGCAGGCGTCTCCGCAGCCCATGGTGATGACGACGTCGGAGGCCTGGACGGCGTCGGGGGTGAGGATCTTCGGCCTCTCGGCCGTGATGTCGATGCCCTCCTCGGCCATGGCCTCGACCGCGACCGGGTTGATGCTCCCGGCGGGCGCCGAGCCGGCGGAGCGGACCTCGACCTGCCCGCCGGACAGGGCGGTCATGTAGCCGGCGGCCATCTGGGAGCGGCCGGCGTTGTGGACGCACACGAACATGACGCTGGGAAGCATCGACATGGAGTCTCCTCGGGGTCGGGTCAACGGGTCGGCGCGGGCGCCGTCGCCGGGTCGGTGGGGTTGGCCAGTGGGGACAGGCGGGGGGCGAGGTTGTCGACGCGGCGGCCGAGCTCCTCGAGAGCGTGGTCGAAGGCATCCGGTGTGCCGGCCAGCAGGGGGTCGGGGATGGACCAGTGGACGTCGACGGGGAAGTCGAGCTCCTCGTGGGCGCGGTCGCAGACGGTGACGACCAGGTCGTCGCCGGCGCGGACGTCGGCGACGTGCTGAGGGTGGACCAGCGGCAGGTCGAGGTGGTGGCGGCGGGCGCTGTCCACGGCGCCGGGGGCGATGGCGGCGGCCGGGTGGGTTCCGGCCGAGACGGCCGGCACATCGCTGGCCCCGCGCCACAGCGCGGCGGCGAGGTGGGAGCGGGCGGAGTTGGCGGTGCAGACGAAGAGCACCCGCGGAACCGGACGCAGGCTCGGCACGGCGAGCGCGTCGAGGGCTCCGGGCACGAGGTGGACGTAGGAGCGGCGCTTGTCACCCTCCGAACGGGTGCGGGCAAGCACCCCTTCGCGCTCGAGCACCTTGAGGTGGTGGGCGAGCAGGTTCGAGGGCATGCCCAGCGCCTCGGCCAGCTCCGACGGGGAGGCATCGCCCAGGGTCAGGGTGTCGACGATCTGCAGCCGGGCCGGATCGGCCAGGGCCGCATGGAGCGCGGCCCGCCGCCGCAGCTCGTGCAATCGCTCGTCCTTCATTGCCTCAATATTGACTGAGCGATTTGGCTTCGTCAAGTATGGACCCCATGAACACGCGTGAGGGGACGGCCGCGGCGCCGTCGTGGGGTCGTCGGCTGGTCGCTGAGCTCCTGGGCACCGGGCTGCTCGTGACCGTCGTCGTCGGCTCGGGGATCGCCGCCCGGCGGCTGTCGCCGGACGACGCGGGCCTGCAGCTCCTGCAGAACAGCCTGGCCACCACCCTGGGTCTGACGATCCTCATCCTCGTGCTCGGCCCGGTGTCCGGGGCCCACCTGAACCCGGTCGTCACGCTGGCGGAGTGGTTCCTGGCACGGCGGGCCCGCGCGGGCCTGACGCTCCGCGGCGCGTGCGCGTACGTCGCCGCCCAGTGCGCCGGCGGCATCGCCGGTGCGGCGCTGGCCAACGCGATGTTCGAGGTCCCGACGTCCCTGTCGACCACGCAGCGGTCCGGGGCCGGGCTGCTGCTCGCCGAGGTCGTCGCCACGGCGGGCCTGGTGGTGGTGATCTTCTCCCTCACCCGCTCGGGCCGGGGAGCGGTGGTCGCCCCAGCGGTGGGTGCCTACATCGGCGCGGCGTACTGGTTCACCAGCTCGACCTCGTTCGCCAACCCCGCCGTCACGCTCGGGCGCCTGTTCACCGACACCTTCGCCGGCATCGCGCCCGCGTCGGCGCCGGCGTTCGTGCTCGCGCAGCTGCTCGGCGCGGCCGCGGGCCTCGCACTCGCCCGCTTCCTCTACCCGGTCCCCGCTCCGGAGGGTGCGGCGGTCCGGCTGCCCGAGCCCGACGTCGTCTCCCGCGGCGCGTGACTCCGCACCGCGGCCGGGGTCTGCTCGCCGGTCCTGCCGTGCCGCAGCCCGGTCGGGAACCCGATGATCACCGGTTCGGGCGCGGGGCCGCAGCAGCCGCCCCCGGCGGGATCGATGCGCACGGTGCCGTCGGGGTCGACGACCGGCAGGCTCGTCGAGCACACCCCGGTCTCGGGCAGGTTCAGCTCGAGCTCGCGGGCCGCCCGCTCGTCGCCGGCCAGGTGCGCGGCGATGGAACGCACCTGCTCGTAACCGGTGGCCAGCAGGAACGTCGGGGCCCGCCCGTAGGACTTCATGCCGACCACGAAGAACCCCGGCTCGGGGTGGGCGAGGGTCTCCGCGCCGTGGGCGGGCACCGTCCCGCAGGAGTGATGCTCCGGGTCGATCAGCGGTGCGAGGCGCCTCGGCGCCTCCACGCCGGGGTCGACGTCGAGCCGGAGCTCGCGCAGCATCGTCAGGTCGGGCCGGAAGCCGGTGGCCCCGGCGACCGCGTCGACGACCAGGCGCCGCGGGCCCTGCGGCGTGGACGCCGCGACGCCGACCCGGTGGCCCACCTCCTCGAACCCGGTGATGGTGACCGAGGTGAGCAGCTCGACCTTGCCGGCCTCGACGGCCTCCCGCAGCCTCGAGCCCAGCCGGCCGCGGGCGGGCAGGCCGTCGGCGTCGCCGCCGCCGTAGGCACGGGCGACGGAGGCCCCGCGCACGGCCCACGAGATCCGCGTGGCGGGCTCGGCGGCGGCGAGCTCGACGAGGTTCAGCAGGGTGTTGGTGGCGGAGTGGCCGGCGCCGACGACGAGCACGTGGCGCCCGGCCACGCGGTCCCGGTCCCGGCCGAGGACGTCGGGCAGCGGGCCGAGGAGGGACGGGGCCGCCTCCGCCTCGCCGGGCGCCTGCAGGCCGGCGGCGCCGAGCGGGTTGCGCTGTGACCACGTGCCGGAGGCGTCCAGGACCGCCCGCGCCAGGTGGTCCACGACCTGCCCGTCGACCAGGGTGCGGACCAGGAAGGGCCGGTCCTCGCCGCCGGCACCGTGCGTCTTGTCCATCCCCTCCCGGCTGACCGCGACCACCCGGGCGCCGGTCACGATGCGGTCGCGCAGCGCGGGCGTGCCGGCGAGCGGCTCGAGGTACTCCGTCACCAGCTCCGCCCCGGTGGGCAGCAGGTCGCCCGGCGGGGCCACCCACCCGGACGGCTCCAGCAGGCGCCGGGCCGCGGCGTCGACGTCGTACTCCCACGGCGAGAAGAGCCGGATGTGCCCCCACTCGTGCACCGCGGCGCCGACGCCGTCGCCGGCCTCGAGCACCAGCGGCTCCAGTCCGCGCTCGAGCAGGTGCGCGGCCGCGGCCAGCCCCACGGGCCCGGCTCCCACCACGACGACGGGCAGGGGCTCGGGCGACGGAGCGGTGGACAGGCGCATGAGTTCCCTCCGGGAGACGACTGCGATGGTCATCCATCGACGTGCATCGATCGAATGGACGTCATCCTGACGCATCCATAGACCGGCGTCAATTCGTTGCGGCGCGGGACAGGGCCGGCGAAGTCGCCGGCGCGCAGCCCCGCGCACGCCCCTACCGTGGTGCCGTGGACGCCGCCGCGGCACACCCGGACGTGGACGTGCTGGTCGTCGGCGCCGGGCCGACGGGCCTGACGCTGGCCGCCGAGCTCGAGCGTCACGGCGCACGCCTGAGGGTCGTGGACCGGCTCGACGACCGCGTGCACGAGTCCCGCGCCCTGGCCGTCCAGCCGCGGACGCTCGAGGTCCTCGCGCCGCACGGGATCGGCGACGAGCTGGTGCGCCGCGGCAACCCGGCGGTGCGGCTCCAGGTGCATGCCGGCGCCGCCGCCGGCTCCTGGCCGCAGGAGGAGGTGGAGCGACTGGCCGCGGACCTCCGCCGCCTCACCGTGCACCGGCTCTCGTCCCGTCCGGGCTCCGGGGCGCTGCACGACCCGGCGGGCACGGCGCTGCGCCGGCTCGGCGCGCGCTCGCCGGGCACGGTGCTGCACCTGCTCGTGCGGCCGGACGGGCACGTCGCGTAGCGCGGCGGCGCGGACCTCGCCGGTGTGCGCCGCTACCTGGGGAGGTGGCTCCGGCCGGCCGCGTGACGCGTGCCGTGAGGCAGGACGACCACGCCCGCCGGGTCGAGGCGCAGGCGCACCCGGTCGCCGTCGGGCAGGGACACCCCGGCCAGCGCGGTGGCCCGCTGACCGTCCGGCAGCACCACGTCCACCTCCGTGCGGCCCCGGCGGAACCGGGTGGCCACCACGGGCGCGAGGACCCCGGCCGGGTCCTCCTCGTCCACGTGCAGCGCCGTCGGGCCGAGCCCGAGCAGGGCGTCCCCCTCCGCCGCCGCGCCGGCGGGCAGCGGCGCCTCACCGATCGCGGTGCGGGCCACCCGCCCGGTGACGCGCGCCGGCAGGAAGGGCCCGTAGCCGAGGAAGGCGGCGACGTCCCGGCTCGCCGGGGCCTGCCAGAGCCGCGCCGGCGCGTCCACCTGCAGGAGCCGGCCGCGGTCCATGACGCCCACCCGGTCGGCGACGGTGAAGGCCTCGTCGTGGTCGTGGGTGACGTACAGCGCGGTGGTGCCGGTGGCCCGCAGGATGTCGTGGAGCTCGCCGGTCAGCCGCTCGCGCAGGCCGCGGTCCAGGGCCGAGAGCGGCTCGTCGAGGAGGAGCAGGGTCGGCGCCGGCGCGAGCGCGCGGGCGAGGGCCACCCGCTGCGCCTGCCCGCCCGAGAGCGTGGAGACCGGCCGGGGCCCGTAGCCGGCCAAACCCACGAGCTCGAGCAGCTCGGCGACGCGGCGGCGTCGCTCGGCCCGCGCCACCCGCGCCACGGCGAGGCCGTAGGCGACGTTGCCGGCCACCGACCGGTGCGGGAAGAGCTGGCCGTCCTGGAACATCAGCCCGAACCCGCGCTCGTGCACCGGGACGCCCGCGAGGTCCCGGCCGGCCCACGAGACCGACCCCGCGGCGACCGGCTCGAGCCCGGCGACCGCCCGCAGCAGGGAGGACTTGCCCGAGCCGGAGGGCCCCAGCAGCGCGACCACCTCGCCCACGGCGACGTCGAGGTCCACGCCGGCGACCGCCGTGGTCGGCTCGGCGCCGCCCGGGCCCGGGTAGCGCACGACGAGGCCACGCACGCGCAGCCCGCCGTGCGTCTCCGGCGCCCCGGCGCGACCCGCGGGCGCATGGCCCTCCCGGGGGCGTCGCACGCCCAGCTCGTTCACCACTCGGCGGCCTCCCTCGTGCGCAGCTTCTCGGCCAGGCCCATCACCGTGGCGGTGAGCACGGCCAGCACCACGGCCGCGGCCATGGCCATCCCGTAGTTCTCCGCGCCCGGGCGCCCGATCAGCCGGAAGATGACCACCGGCAGGGTGGGCCGGTCGGGGCGGGAGAGGAACGACGTCGCCCCGAACTCCCCGAGCGAGACCGCGAAGGCGAACCCGACCGCCAGGCCCAGGGCGCGGACGAGGTAGGGGCCGTCCACGGTGGCCAGCACCTGCCACCGGGAGGCGCCGAGCACCTCGGCGACCTCCCGCTGGCGCGGGTCGATGGCCCGCAGCACCGGCAGGACGGTGCGCACCACCATGGGGGTGGCCACCACGGCCTGGGCGATGGGCACCAGGATCGGCGACGAGCGCAGGTCCAGCGGCGGGTGGTCCAGCGTGACGAGGAACCCGAAGCCCACGGTCACCGCTGAGACGCCCAGCGGGAGCATGAAAGCCGCGTCGAGCAGCCGCGTCGCGCGCCGGGCGGTGGGCGAGCGCGGCCGGCGCGACGCGACCAGCGCCACCAGCGTGCCGACGACGACGGCGAGCACCGTGGCGTCGACGGCGATGCGCAGCGAGTTCGCGGTGGCCTCCCACACGGTCACCGTCAGGGCGTTGTCGCCCCCGGTGGTCCCCAGGGCGGCGTAGTTGCCCAGGCCCCAGCCGCCGGGCGTGCGGAAGGAGCGGACGACGAGGCCGGCCAGCGGCGCCGCCAGCAGGCCGAGGACGACGACGGCGGTCACCGCGGCCGGCACCAGGTCCGGGCCCGGCCGCCACCGGGGGCCTTCGCGCACGGCCAGGGAGAGCCGGTGCCCGCCGCCGGTGCCGCGCAGTCGCAGGGCCCGCTCCCGGCGGGCGCGGGTGCGGCCGGCCAGGGCGAGCGCGGCGCCGACGACGACGAGCTGGACCACGGACAGCACGGCAGCGGCGCGCAGGTCGAGGAACTGGGTGGTCTGCACCCAGATCTCGGTCTCGATGGTCCCGTACCGCACCCCGCCGAGCACGAGCACGACGCCGAACGCCGTGGCACAGAAGAGGAACACGATCGAGGCGGCCGAGGCGATGGCGGGCCCCAGTGCCGGGAGGGTGACCGTGAGGAATGCCCGCGACGGCGCAGCGCCGAGCGCGCGGGCGGCCTGCTCGGCCCGCGGGTCCAGCCGCTCCCACATCCCCCCCACGGTGCGCACGACCACGGAGTAGTTGAAGAACACCAGGGCGAGCACGATCGCGGTCATGGTGCCGTCCAGGCCGAGGAAGCCCAGCGGCCCGCCCTCGCCCAGCAGGGAGCGGAACGCGACCCCGACGACGACCGTCGGCAGCACGAAGGGGATGGTCACGAACGCGCGGACCGCGCCGCGGCCGCGGAAGCGGCACCGGTAGAGCAGGTACGCGCCGGGCAGCCCGAGCAGCAGCGAGAGCGCCGTGCCCAGGGTGGCCTGGGCCAGGGTCTGCCCCAGGATCCGCCAGGTCCGCGGCCGGGAGAAGACTTCGGCGAACCCGCCCAGGTCGAGCTCGCCGCCCGGGAGGAAGCCCCGGCCGACGAGGGTGAGCACGGGCCACAGGAAGAAGGTGCCCAGGAAGAGCAGCGGGATCCCCGCCGCCAGGCCCCAGGCCGCCCAGCGGGCCACGCGCCGCCGTCGCGCGCGCGTCCCACCCCGGACGGTCGGCGGGGCGGCCGGGCGCGCGCCGGCCCCGCCCAGCCGCCCGGGCCGGGACGGCCGGGCGGCGGGTGCGGGCGGGGCGGGCGCGGTCATGTCAGCCGATCACCGTCTCGGTCCAGGCGGCGATCCACTCCTCTCGGTGCGCGCTGATGTCCGCGGGCGCGACCTCGAAGGGCTTCTCGGCGAGCGGGGCGAACTCCAGCCAGGACCCCGGCAGCGGCACCTGGTTGTCCACCGGGTACATGTACATCTGCCCCGGGATGTCGGCCTGGACCTCCTCGGACAGCAGGAAGTCGACGAAGGCCCGCGCGCCCTCGGGGTTCTGCGCGCCCTCGAGGACGCCGGCGTACTCCACCTGGCGGAAACAGGTGTCGAGCAGCGCGCCCGTGCGCGGCTCGGCGCCGTCCTCGGGCACCTCGGCGGCGGGCGAGGAGGCGTACGAGACCACCAGCGGCCGCGGCCCGGCGCCCTCGGAGCCGGAGAAGTCGACGTAGTAGGCGTCCGACCAGCCCTCGACGACCTTCACGCCGTTGTCCCGCAGCTGCTGCCAGTACTGCTGCCAGCCGTCCGGCCCGAAGGCGCCGACCGTGGCCAGCAGGAAGGCCAGGCCCGGGGACGACGTCGCGGGGTTGGTGACCACCAGGAGGTCCTTGTAGGCGGGGTCGGCCAGGTCCTGCAGCGTCGCGGGCTCGGGGATGCCCGCGTCGGCGAACCACTGGTGGTCGACGTTGACGCAGACGTCCCCCATGTCCACCGGCGTCAGCGACCCGGCGTCGTCGACCGCGTAGTCGCGGGCCGACGGCGGGAGCGCCGGGGAGCTGTAGGGCTCGAGAACCCCCTCGTCGATGGCCCTTGCGGCGAAGGAGTTGTCGATCCCGAAGACCACGTCGCCCAGCGGGGAGTCCTTGGTGAGGATGAGCTGGTTGACGAGGGCACCGCCGTCGCCGGGCGCGACGAACGTGAGGTCGTAGCCGGACTCGGCCTCGAACATCTCGATGAGCTCTTCGGTGAGGGCGAAGGAGTCGTGCGTGACGACGGTGAGCTCGCCGCCCTCGGCGCCGCCCGCGTCGGCGGCGCCGTCCCCCTCACCGGCCAGGCTGCACCCGGCGAGCGTGAGGGACGCGGCCGCCAGGCCCGCGACGTACGGGCGCGGCGCGCGCCCTCTGGTCCTGCTGGTCAAGGCTCCTCCTCGTACTCCAGGAGGGCCCACCGCCGCCCCGCACGTCGCGGCGCGACGGCAGGGAGAGACAATCCCGACTTCCTTCGCCGGTGCTAACCGGTGCAGGTTCGAGGGTCTGCGGCTGTCCGCACTCTCAGCGCCCCGCGGCGCTCCCCTGTCGTTCGCTGGCGAGCCTACACGCCCGGGCACGGCGCCAGCGAGCCCGCCCGCGCCGGAGCGCCCACGCAGGGTCCGAGAGCGTGCGGACCGTACGCCCGGTGCGACGAAGTGGGGCCCCCGCCACCACCCGAACGCCCCAGAACGTCACACTCGCCGTCTGGCGCCAGGCGTCAGCCGTCCAATGCGACGAAGTGGGCCCCCGCCACCACCCGAACGCCCCAGAACGTCACACTCGCCGTCTGGCGCCAGGCGTCAGCCGTCCAATGCGACGAAGCGGGGCCCCCGCCACCACCCGAACGCCCCAGAACGTCACACTCGCCGTCTGGCGCCAGCCGTCCAATGCGACGAAGCGGGGCCCCCGCCACCACCCGAAGGCCCCAGAACGTCATACTCGCGGAACCAGCCGGAGGCATAAACGGGGACGGGGAGAGCGTCAGGCGTTCCTCTTGACGTCCTGCGCGCCGGGGCCGCGGTACCACTTCGACGCGCCGCGCACGGCGAGCTGCCTGGTGAGCCCGACGAGCGCCCCGGAGACGGCGGCGAAGGTGAGGACCTCCCAGAGCTTCACGCCGGGGTCGTCCGGGTCGTGCGGCGGCTCGTGGCCCGTGACGGCCTTCCACCCGAGGTCGAGCACCTTGTTCGTGACGAGGCCCGCCACGAGCAGCGCGCCCGTGCTGACCACCCGGTAACCCATCTCCATCGCCTGCTCCATCCTCTCGGCTGCGCTCGCGCGCCTGGCTCGATCATGCCGGATAGCCGTGGGCGGCGCAGGGCAGGCGCCGGCCGTGGACTTGCGAGGGGAAGCGCCGCTCAGGCGCGGGGTGCGCCGTCCGGGCCGCCGCCGTCCGCCGCCTCGGCCTCGGCCAGCCGGCGGGAGGCGTCGAGGTCATCGGTGAGCTCGTCGAGCACGAGCGTGGCGGGGTCGACCTTGCCCGTGCGGTAGCCGGCCCGGCCCACCATGTGGGCGGAGATGGGCGCCGTCACGAGCTGGAACGCCACCACGAGCACGAGCGTCCAGCCCACCACGGGGTTGCGCACGATGAGGGCCGTGCCCGCCATCATCAGCACCAGCCCCAGCACCTGCGGCTTGGTGGCGGCGTGCATCCGCGAGAACAGGTCGTGGAAGAAGTTCACCGCGAAGGCCGCCACGAGGGTGAGGGTCGAGCCGAGGAGCAGGCACACGGCCCCGAGCACGTCCGCCACGTCGGTCCAGCTCATCGCCGTCCTCCTCCCGGTCGGGGGTCCTCGCCGGGTCGGGCACCAGGCCCGCCCGGTCCGCCACCCGTGTCGCCGGGAGGGGCGTCCCGGCCGGCGCCGAGGCCCGCCGCCGGGGACGCCGGCCCGCCTGCCGCGGCCGGCTCCGGCGCCCCTTCGGGGTGCGCGAGCCTGACGCCGGCGCCGTCGGCCCCGGCGTCGGGCGCCGGCACGTCCTCGCGGGTCCGGGCGGCGTCGGGGTCGTGCACCGGGGCGGCCTCGTCGTCCATGACGTTCTCCCTCGCCAGCAGCTCGCGCATCTCCTCCTTGGTGAGGATGCGCGCCTCCTCGGCGCGCTCGACGGCGACGAACCGGGCGATGGTCACGGACCCGACGAACCCGACGATCGCGAGCACGACCAGCACGGGCACCAGGTCGGTCCTCCCGGTACGGGCGGAGATGACCGCCACGGAGCCGAGCACCGCGGCGGTGATGACGTCGAGCGCCGCCACGCGGTCGAGCATGCTGGGGCCGCGCTCCATGCGCACGAGGGCGATCACGGCTGCCAGCGCGAGGACGATCGTGCAGTACGCGTAGACGGCGGTCATCGGCCCTCCGCCCCCTCGGTGGTGAGCCGCCCCGCCCGCGGCGATGAGCCGGGGACGTAGCCGGCGTCGATGAGCTGGTCGCGCGAGGCGAAGGCCCGCAGGATGCGCTCCTCCTGGTCCAGCACGATGCGGTGGGCGTTCTCGAGCCCGCCGGCCAGCTCGACGTCGAACACGTGAATGTACAGCGTGCCGGTCAGGCGGTGCGCCTCCACCACGATGGAGCCGGGGACCAGCGAGGTCATTCCCGCCGTCGCGGTGAGATAGCTGTCCGAGTGACCGCGCAGCCGCACGCGGATGACGGCGCCGCGGGGCTGCCGGCGGAGCACCGCCATGCCGGCGATCTGCAGCGATGCGACGACGACGTCGTAGGCGAACCTGACCACGAGCCGCACCACGCCCCACGGGCGGAAGCGGCCGTCGAACGGGGCGCGCGGCAGCGGCGCGACGGTGGTGACGAACAGCGCCACCCCGAGGCCCGCGACGGCGTTGGCCATGGTGATGTCGCCCCACAGCAGCACCCACACGGCGGTGAGCCACGCGAGCATGCCCCACGACGCCCGCGGCCAGCGGCGGCGGCGTCCCGAGTCGGTCATCACGTCCCTCCTCCCCCGGTGGCGGCGGCATCGCCGGTCGCCGGTGCGCCGGTCGCCGGTGCAGCCGTGGCCGGTGCGCCGGTCGCCCGTTCGCCCGTGGCGGGCGCGCCGGTGGCCGGCGCCTCCTTCGGGTCGCCCCGCTCGCCCTCCTCGGCCACCTCCGGCGACTGCCCCGTGCCGCGGCCGCCCTCGGGCAGCACGGCGGAGATGTACGGGGAGCGGGCCAGCAGGTCGCGGGCGGCGCGGTCCGTGTAGGTGTAGAGCGGGCCGGCCAGCGCGGCCAGCACCAGGGAGAACGCGACCAGGGCGCCGGCGGAGCCCACCATCGCGCGCGGCAGCGTCGTCTCCGGCAGCGGCTCGGGCGCCGGCTGCCAGAACGCCATGTTCCAGGTCTTGGCGATGGCGTACAGGGTGAGCAGGGAGGTCACCAGGCCGCTGGCGATGAGGGCGTAGTCCAGCCCGGCCCCCTCCTGCGCCGCGGCCTGCACCAGGCCGGTCTTGCCGAGGAACCCGGTCATCGGCGGGATGCCTGCAAGGTTCATGGCGGGCACGAAGAACAGGACCGCGAGCAGCGGGGCCACGCGGGCGAGCGAGCCCAGCCGGGCCAGCGACGTCGTGCCTCCGCGGCGCTCGATGAGACCCGCGACGAGGAACAGCGAGGTCTGGACGGTGATGTGGTGGGCCACGTAGAAGATCGCGGACGACAGCCCGGCCACGGTTCCCATGGCGACGCCCCAGATCATGAACCCGATGTGGCTGACCAGGGTGAAGGAGAGCAGCCGCTTGACGTCCTCCTGCGCGACGGCGCCGAGGATGCCGATGACCATGGTGGCCAGGGCCACCCACATCAGCAGGTCGTCGAGCCGCCCGTCGGGGAAGAGCAGCACCTGGGTCCGGATGATCGCGTAGACGCCGACCTTCGTCAGCAGGCCGGCGAACACGGCGGTGACGGGCGCCGGGGCGGTGGGGTAGGAGTCGGGCAGCCACGCCGAGAGCGGGAAGATCGCGGCCTTGATGCCGAACGCCACCAGCAGCATCAGCTGCAGCGCCAGCTGCGTGCCCTCCCCCACCTCGGGCAGGCGCAGGGCGAGCTGCGCCATGTTCATCGTCCCGGTGGCCGCGTAGATCAGCGCCAGGGCGACGAGGAAGATGACCGAGCTGATGAGCGAGACGACCACGTAGATCGTCCCGGCGCGCACACGCTCGCGGGTCCCGCTCAGCGTGATGAGCACGAAGCTCGCGGCCAGCAGGATCTCGAAGCCCACGTAGAGGTTGAACAGGTCGCCCGAGAGGAAGGCGTTGGACACCCCCGCGGACAGCACCAGGAACGTGGGGTGGTAGATCGCCAGCGGCGCGCCGCCGTCCCCGTCGGCAAGGCCCTGGGCGAGGGAGTACGCGAGCACCGCCAGGGTCACCGTCACGGAGACGACCAGCATGAGGGCGGAGAGCCGGTCGGCCACGAGGGAGATGCCCACCGGCGCGGCCCACCCGCCCACGTCGACGACGATCGGGCCGGAGTTGACCATCACCAGCAGCGCGACCGCGATGACCAGCACCACCGAGAGCGTGGCGACCGAGACGATCCCCTGGAGCCGGCGGTAGCGGGCGAGCGCGAGCGCGGCGCCGGCCCCGAACAGGGGCAGCGCGATCGGCAGGGCGACGAGCCAGCTCATCGGGCCTCCTCGTCGTCGGCGGCCACGGCCGCCGGGTGGTGCCCGCGGTCGGCGTGCTCCTGCTGGTCCTCCTCGGCGGTGGCCGTCTCGTCCCGGATGACGGCGGCCTCCTGCGCCAGGCTGGTGCCGGCGTCGTCGGTGGCGCGCTCGGAGAGCTCGTCGCGCGCGGCGCGGCGGGCGATGCGGCGGTCCTCGAGGTCGTCCTGCACCTCGTCGTGGCCGTTGAGCTGCCAGGACCGGTACGCCATGGCGAGCACGAACGCCGTCATGCCCAGGGTGATCACGATGGCGGTGAGCACCATGGCCTGCGGCAGCGGGTCGGACATGTCCTCCGGCGCCGTCTCGCCCAAGATCGGCGGTCCGCCGGCCCGGCCGCCGGCGACCAGCATCAGCACGTTGACCCCGTTGGAGATGAGCGCGATGCCGATGATGACGCGAGAGAGCGACCGCTCCAGGACGAGGTACACGCCGGTGCCGACCAGCACGGCCACCAGCACCACGAGGGCGGCGGCGGGAGCCATCTCGATCATCGGGCACCTCCGGCGGGGCGGCCGGCGCCGAGGGCCGCCTCGGGCGCGGCGCGGGCGTCGGGGGCGGGCAGGGCGTCGTCGGGCGACTGCACCGGGTCGTCGAAGGCGATGTCGGGGGCCTGCTTGCCCTCGATCTCGCCGTGGCGGTCCACCTCCGCGCCCAGGGAGCGCAGGATGTCGAGCACCAGGCCGATGACGACCAGGTAGACGCCGGTGTCGAAGAACAGGGCGGTCGCGAGGTGGACGTCGCCGAACACCGGCAGGTGCAGGTCCACCACGGCGCTCTGCAGGACCGTGCCGCCCAGGAGCAGCGGCACCAGCCCGGCGCCGACGGAGAGGAACAGGCCGCTGCCCAGCAGCACGCCGGGATGGACCGGGGCGGCCTCGCCGAGCTCGTAGCGTCCGCCGGCGAGGTAGCGCACGACCAGGGCGATGCCGGCCATCAGGCCGGCGGCGAACCCGCCTCCGGGGGCGTTGTGCCCGGAGAAGAGCAGGAACACCGAGAACACCAGCATGGTGTGGAAGACGAGCCGGGTGCCGACCTCGAAGATGACCGAGCGGCGCACGGGCGCGAGCGTCGCCCCGGCGGAGAGCCAGGTCCGATCGCGGCCGGGCGAGCGGATGCCGTCCGGCGGCGTCTCCGCGTGCGGCGGCTGCCGCAGCCGCGCCCCGGGGTCCGGCCGGCCGCCGCGCCACACGCTGTGCCGCTCGGCGGCCCGGGACAGGTGCGCAGCCCGGTCGATGCGGCCGGTCCGGGCCCGCAGGAAGATCAGCGAGGCCACACCCGTGGCCGCCACGACGATGACCGAGATCTCCCCCATGGTGTCCCAGGCGCGGATGTCCACGAGGGTCACGTTGACGATGTTCTTGCCGTACCCGTACTGGTAGGCCTCCTCGGGGAAGTTCACCGAGACCGGTCCGTGCACGCGGGCGCCCGCGGCGAGCACCCCGAGCCCCGCCACGGTCACGCCGACGACCGCGCCGAGGATCGCGCGCCACCACCGCGACGCGGCCAGCGGCCGGTTGGAGAAGTACGCGGGGAGGCGGCGCAGCACCAGCACGAAGACCACCAGCGTCACGGTCTCCACCAGGGCCTGGGTCAGCGCCAGGTCAGGCGCGCCGTGGAGCTCGAAGAGCAGCGCCACCCCGTAGCCGGCCACGCCCAGCAGGACGACCGCCTTGAGCCGGCGCCGCGCCCGCGCCGCGAGCACGGCGGCGATGGCGATCACCACGGCGACCGCGCCCTGCATCGGGCTGTCCCACAGCCGCACCGCCGATGGCCACGTGTCGCCGAGCGTCAGGCCCGCCACGCCGGACGTGGCCACGACGGTGACGAGGATGATCGACAGGTAGGCCGGCAGCGAGCCGCGCTGGGTCCGGGCGGTGACGTCGGCGGAGAGGTTGTCCAGCGTGCGCAGCAGCAGGCGGTAGTGGTCCTCGGCGCTGCGCACCGCGGGGACGGCGGCCTGGGCCCGCTCCACGCCGCGGCGGGCGGCGAACAGCGCCGCGCCGGCGGCGAGCACCGCCACCGTGGTGAGGAAGGCGGGCCCGACGCCGCCCCACAGCGTCAGGTGCCCGGGCTCGCCGGGGTAGGTCGCGGCGTACGGGGCCAGGGCCCGCTCGCTCAACCCGGGCGTGAGGCCGACGACGAGGCCGGCGACCGCGAGCACGACGGGCGAGGCCATGATGAGCCGCGAGGTGCGCTGCGCCTCGGGCTCCTCCACGCCGGGCTTGTCCGCGAAGGCGCCCCACCAGAACCGCAGGCCGTACGCCACGGTCAGCGCGGAGCCGACGGCGATCGCGGCGAGGACGACCCAGTCCAGCGCGCCGCCACGGTGGGCGAGCGCCTCGAGCGCGCCCTCCTTGGCCACGTACCCCGCGAGCGGCGGGACGCCGGCCATGGAGCCTGCGGCGAGCGCGCCCGCCACCGCGGCCACCGGCATCCGCCGGCCGAGCCCCGACAGCTGGCGCAGGTCGCGGGTGCCGACCGACCAGTCGATCACGCCGACGAGGAGGAAGAGCGCGGCCTTGAACAACGCGTGCGCGGCCAGCATCGCCAGGCCGGCCAGGGCGACGCCCGAGTCGCCGTGGCCGACCAGGACCATGATCAGGCCCAGCTGGGACACCGTGCCGTAGGCGAGCAGCAGCTTGAGGTCGTGCTGGCGCAGCGCCCGGTAGCCGCCGAGCAGCAGGCTGCCCAAACCCAGGAGGAGCACGGTCCACCGCCACACCGGCAGGTCGGCGAAGCCGGGGGCGAGGCGGCCCACCAGGTACACGCCGGCCTTGACCATGGCGGCGGCGTGCAGGTAGGCGCTGACCGGCGTGGGCGCGGCCATCGCCGCGGGGAGCCAGAAGTGGAAGGGGACCTGCGCCGACTTCGCCACCGCGCCGAGCAGCACCAGCGCGACGGCGGTGGGCACCAGCCCGGCCGGCGCCTCCGCCCCGAGCCGCCCGTCGGCCGCGGCGGTGACCAGCTCGCTGAGCCGGTACGAGCCGCCGTCGACCTCGCCGAGGATGATCAGCCCGCCGAGCATGGCCAGGCCGCCGAACGTGGTCAGCACGATGGCCTGCATGGCCGCCCGCCGGGAGGACTGCCGGTCGTGGTAGTGACCGATGAGCAGGAACGAGAAGATCGTCGTCAGTTCCCAGAACAGGTACAGCGCGAGGGTGTTGTCCGTGGTGACGAGCCCGAGCATGGCCCCGGCGAACGCGACGAACACGCCCGCGAACCGCCCCAGGGCCGTGGCGTGGGTGGAGAAGTAGGCGGCGCAGTAGACCAGGACCAGGGCGCCCACGCCCCCGACGACCAGGACCATCAGCCACGACAGCACGTCGAGGCGGAACGCCAGCTCGATGCTCAGCGACGGGACCCAGGCGACCTCCTGGACCGGGTGCCGGCCGGCGAGGACGTCGCCGGTCTGGAGGGCCGCCCACACCGCGGCGGCGCCCGGCACCGCCGCCAGCACGAGGAACGCCCGGCGCCCGTACCTGCCGACGATCGCTGGCGCGGCGAGGGCCGCAACAGCGTGGATCATCAGCAGTTGCAGCACGGCCGCTCCGTCGGTTGAGGTCGATCAGCGTTCAGTTCTCCGCCCGGCCCGCACCCGCGGGCACCGGCGCGGCCCCGCCAGCTGCCTGGCCGTAGGGACGGCGAGGGAGGGCGACGACGGGGAATGGGGACCCATCCTAACAAGCCGCGACGAGACAGTAGGGCCCATCCAATCAACTGGGGCGCTCCTCCGGCGGTACCGTGTGCGGGCACAGGAAGGACGTCACCGTGGTGCAGACCGTCTCCGTCGTCCTCGTCGCCGCGGCGACGGCGGCCGGCGTCGCCCTCTTCGCGCGCGGGGCGTGGCAGCTCGTCGCGCAGGTGCGGGTTGGGCGCCCGGCGCCCGGCCGCCTGCGGCCGGTGGGCCGGCGGGCCGGGACGCTCGTGCGCGAGGTGCTGGGGCACGGGCACTTCCGCCAGCGGCCCGCGGTGCGGGCGGCGCACTGGGCGGTCATGGTCTCCTTCCCGCTCCTCTTCCTCACCCTCGTCACGGGGTACGGCCAGCTGGTCGACCCCGCCTTCGCGCTGCCCGTGCTGGGGCACCTGCCGCCCTGGGAGTGGCTGGTCGAGGCGATCGCCTGGCTGAGCCTGGCGGGCATCGTCTACCTGATCGCGCTGCGCCAGCGGATCCAGCCCCGCGCCGGCCGGGACGCGGACGCCAGCCGCCGCTCCCGCTTCTTCGGCTCGACGCGGTGGCAGGCGTACTTCGTCGAGGCGGTGATCCTCGTCGTCGTGCTCTGCGTGCTCGCGCTGCGGGGGCTCGAGCACGCCTACCTCGCCGCCGACCCGGAGATCGCCGGCTATGCGACCGCCCTGCACTTCCCGCTCACCGGGTGGCTCGGGGAGCTGCTGGCCGGGGCGTCCCCGGCGGCGCTCGCCGATGCGATCACCGTGGTGGCGACCCTGAAGATCCTGGTCTCGATGGCCTGGCTCGCCGTCATCGGCCTGCAGCCGACCATGGGCGTGTTTCAACACTCTGGCGCGGGAGTACCCGCAGCTGGGCGGGCGCTACGAGGTGGTGCACCACACCCAGCTGCTGAACCGCCTGGTGCGCGAGGGACGCCTGAAGGTGGCCCCGCCGGTCGGCGAGGCCCGGGCGATCACCTACCACGACCCCTGCTACCTCGGCCGGCACAACCAGGTCTACGCCCCGCCGCGCGAGCTGCTCGGCGCCCTGCCCGGCACGTCGCTGGCGGAGATGCCCCGCTCCGGCGAGACCGCCATGTGCTGCGGCGGCGGCGGGGCCCGGGTGTGGATGGAGGAGAAGATCGGCACGCGGATCAGCACCGAGCGGGCACGGGAGGCCGCCGGCACGGGCGCCGCCGCCGTCGCGACCGCGTGCCCCTTCTGCACCACCATGCTCTCCGACGGCGTGGCCGCCAACGGCGACGACGTGGAGGTCCTCGACGTCGCCCAGCTGCTGCTCGCCGGGGTCAGGCGTGGGCATGAGGGCTGAGACACCCCCGGGGTGGCTGGCGCTCCCCGGCGTCGCCCGGGCGCGCCGCCGCACCACGGCGACCCTCGTGGCCGCGCAGGTCCTCGGATCCCTCGGCATCGGCGCCGCGCCGTCCGTGGGCGTCCTGCTCGCGGAGCAGGTCACCGACTCCGAGACCTGGGCCGGCGTCGCCCGGGCGGCCACGACCGTGGGGGCCGCCCTGCTCGCGCTGCCGCTCGCGGGGCTGGCCGGGCGGTCCGGCCGGCGCGGCGCCCTGGCGACCGGCTGGCTCGGCGCCGCGGCCGGCGCGGCGCTGCTGGTCGCCTCGGCGGTCGCCGACTCGGTGCCGCTGCTGGTCCTCGGCATGCTGCTCATGGGCGCGGGGGCCGCCGCCCAGCTCCAGGCGCGCTTCGCGGCGACCGACCTCGCAGCGCCCGCCCACCGGGCACGGAGCCTCGCGCTCGTCGTCTGGGTGGGCACGCTCGGGGCGGTGATCGGCCCCAACCTCGGCGTCCCGGGACAGGCTGTGGAGGCGCGGGCCGGCCTGCCGCCGCTGGCCGGGGCGTTCGCCATCGGCGCCGTCCTCCTCGCGCTGACCGGCGCCGTCGTGCTCGCCGGGCTGCGCCCCGACCCTTTGCTCCTGGCGCAGCGGCACGCGGACGACGCCGGCTCGGTGACGGGTCCGCCCGTGCCGGGGCGCAACGGCCTCGCGCGGGCGGCCCGCGCGGTCCGGGCGGCGCCGCCCGCCCGGTTCGCCTTGCTCTCCCTCGTGCTGGCGCACGTCTCGATGGTCTCGGTCATGACGATGACGCCGGTGCACCTGGCCCACCACGGCGCCACGATCAGCCTCGTCGGGCTGACCATCAGCCTGCACGTGCTGGGGATGTTCGCACTGGCACCGGTCGTGGGGGTGGCGGCCGACCGCTACGGCCGTGTGCCGGTGATCCTGGCCGGCCAGGTCGTGCTGGCCGCGGCCGCCGTCGTGGGGGCGGCCGGCGCCGGCTCGGCGGCTGCCGTGGCCGCCGCCCTGACCCTGCTGGGGCTCGGCTGGTCTGTGGTAACGGTGCCGGCGTCGGCGCTGCTGTCCCAGTCCGTGCCCGCCCCCGCCCGGCCCCTGGTGCAGGGCATGGGCGACGCCACGATGAACGCTGCCGCCGCCATGGGAGCCATCGCGTCCGGCCCCGTGATGGCCCTGGTGGGCTTCCCCGCCCTGGCCGCGGCGGCCGGGCTGGTGGTGGTGCCCGTGCTGCTCGCGGCGCGGCGGCTCTAGCACGCCGAAGGGGCCCGGCGGTCCGCCGGGCCCTTCGCACAGCTCAGGTCACCGCACGTCGTGGTCGGTCTCCACCCGCTCCTTGTGGAGCTCCTCGGTGACGTCGCGCTGCTCGGTCACGGCGGTGCCCGCAGAGCGGCCCGCCGCTCCGGCGCGCGCGGCGCCCGGCCCTGCCGCGTCGGTTCCCGCGGTGCCGGCCGGCGCGTCGTCGTACGCTACGCCGATCTTCTGCCCGTCGTTGGCGACGACGGTGGCCTTGGTGTCGATGAGGTGTTCTGGACCTGGGTGGTCTTCGTCATACGTCTCTCCTGTCGGTCGCACGGCGGCGCGGTCGGCCCGGGCGGCTCGTGCGGTTCGCGCCGTTCGGGCGGCGCGGCAAGGCCGGGACGGCTTGGCGCCGTGGGGAAGCTCCCTGGCTCTCGACGCTGGGCACACACCGTCGCCGCAGACCACCCGAACGGGTCACAACCGCGTCAGCACCTTGCGTCCGGCACCGCCCCCTCGGCGAGGACCCCCGGGGCGGACTTCACCCGCGAAGGCACACCCTTCCAGCGCGGAAAGCGAAACTTCGCCGTTCGGCACGACAGCGAGCACGATCGCGACTACGTTGTTCAAAACCGTTGCATGACCGCGTCAGAACAACGCATCGGGCACGGACCCCGCAGGGGCGCACCACCCGGAACACGAGTGAAGGGGCAAGCCATGACCGAAGGTTTCAGCCGGCCAGCGGACCCGCTGACGTCACCCGACCCGATCCCGGCGCCGCCGGTGTATCCGCCGGCGGGGAGCACGGCGCCGGCCGGGGGTGAGGGTGGCGTGAGGGAGGCCGCCAAGGAGGAGGCGTCGCAGGTGGCGCAGACCGCCGGTGAGGGGGCCCAGGAGGTCAGGGAGACGGCCAGGGAGAAGGCCGTGGAGACGGCCGAGGTGGCGAAGGACACGGTGCGGCAGACGGCGGAGCAGGCGCGCTACCAGGCGCGGGACCTCCTCGAGCAGGGCCGCAGCGAGCTGAGCGGGCAGGCCTCGAGCCAGCAGCAGCGGCTGGCCGGGGGGCTGCGCTCGTTGTCCGGGGACCTGGGGTCGCTGGCGTCGGGGCAGGGGGGCGCGGACTCCATGGCCGCGGACCTGGCCCGGCAGGTCTCGGAGTACGTGGACCGGGCCGGGGCGTGGCTGGAGCAGCGGGAGCCGGGTGAGGTGCTGCAGGAGGTCTCGCGGTACGCGCGGCGGCATCCGGGGGCGTTCATGGCGATCTCGGCGGGGCTGGGCCTGCTGGTCGGGCGGGTCGCGCGGAGCATGAAGGACGAGTCCTCCGAGGGCCAGGGCACCACCGCTCGCCACGCCAGCGGCTACCCCTCCCACGCAGGCAGCGGATACGCACCCACCGGGTACGCCGGGACGAGCGCCGGCTACGGCACGGACTACACGGGCACCGGCACCGGCTACACCGGCACCGCCGCGGGCACCGGGACGTACGCGGGCACCTCCGGCACGACCACGGAGTACGCCGCGGGCTACGGCGCCCCGACGACGGACGAGTACGGCGCGGGCGAGGTGCGATGAGCACGCAGTTCGAGCCATCGCAGCCGGTGGGCGGGGCGTCGGCGCCGCGGGCGGAGTCGGCGTCGGTGGGTGAGCTGTTCGGCGAGGTCAGCCGGGACCTGTCGACGCTGATCCGTCAGGAGATCGCGCTGGCCAAGGCCGAGACGACCGAGTCGGCCAGGCAGGCGGGCAAGGGCGCGGGCATGCTCGGCGGGGCGGCCTGGGCGACCCACTTCGTGCTGCTGTTCGCCTCCCTGGCGCTGTGGTGGGCGCTGGGGGCGTGGATCGGCGCCGGGGACGACCGCCCGGCGCTGGGCTGGGCCGCGCTGATCGTCGCGGCCCTGTGGGCGGTCGTCGCCGCGGTGCTCGCCGCCCGGGGCCGCAAGCAGCTGCGGCAGACCCGCGGGCTGCCCGACACGGCCGAGTCCGTGAAGAAGATTCCCGACGCGCTGAAGGGACAGGAGACCCCATGAGCAGCTACGACCCCACCGACGACACCACGATCACCCCGGCCACGAGCACCGACCCCGACCGCATCCGCGCCGACATCGAGGCCACCCGCACCTCGCTGAGCGGCAACGTCGACGCGCTGACCGAGAAGGTCTCCCCGGCCCGGATCGCCGAGCGCCAGAGCGAGAAGGTCAGGGGCGCCGTCTCCGGCGTCAAGGACCGGGTCTTCGGCGCCGCCGAGGACGCCCGCGAGGCGGCGCTGGGCGCCAAGGACTCCGCCACCGGGACGGTGCGCGGGGCGGCCGGGACGGTGCGCGAGGGCGCCGGGTCCGCGGCCGAGACCGCCAAGGCCGCCCCCGGGCAGGTCAAGGCCCGGGCCGAGGGCAACCCGCTCGCGGCCGGCCTGGTCGCCTTCGGGCTGGGCCTGCTGGGGGCCTCGCTGATCCCGTCCTCGCGCCAGGAGCGCCAGGTCGTGGGCCAGGTCAAGGACTCCGACGCCCTGCAGGCGGTGACCGAGGAGGCCAGGGGCGCCGCCCAGGAGATGGGCCAGGCCCTGCGCGAGCCCGCCCGGGCCGCCGCCCAGGACGTCAAGGACACCGCCACCACCGGCGCCCAGGACGTCAAGGACACCGCCACCACCGGCGCCCAGGACGTCAAGGACACCGCCACCACCGCCGGCCAGGACGTCAAGGACCAGGCCCAGCACTCCACCCAGACCGTCAAGGACACCGGCACGAGCGGAACCAGCGGCACCGGCACGTACTGACCGGCCCGCACCGCATCATTGGGGACCCCCGGCCCATCGGCCGGGGGTCCCCGTCGTCACGGAGGCACCGGCTCAGCCGACGAGGTCCTCGGGGTCCACCAGGAAGCCGTCGTCATCGCAGATCTCCCCGCCCACGACGGCGTGCAGGCTCGCCGCCGCGCGCTCGATGAGCTCCGCCGTCCGGCGCCGCCGCTCCCGCACCGCCAGCGGGGGCCGCGCGAGGAAGGCCACCTCGGGATGCTGCGGCCGCCAGCGCACCTCGTAGGAGATCACGCCGCCGGCGGCCCAGTCCGTGCCCCGCAGCACCACGGGCACCCGGTGCAGGCCGTTCACGTCGACCTCGATCAGGTCCCCGTCGCCGACGTCGGAGACGATGCCGTACCCCTCGAGGGGCGCCGAGGCGAGCTCTGCGGGGATGTCGTCGAGCAGCGAGTGCACGGCCGGCAGCTCGCGGGTGAGGAGCTGCAGGCACGCGTCGTGGTCGAGCCACACCGGCGCCAGCACGGTGAGGTCGATGGCGGCGTCGGGGTCCGGGACGACCACCGCGCCGGAGCCGGAGAGGCGGACGGCGCCGCGCAGCCGGCGGGCGAAGGCGCGCAGGTGCCCCAGCGCCTCCGACTCCGTCCCGGTGGGCACGCCGCCGGGGAAGGCGTCGAGCACCGGGTCGATGCCGCGCAGCTCCTCGGGGAGAGGACCGCCGCGCTGCACCGGGCAGAGCAGCAGGTAGGCCTGCTCCGACCAGCGCGGCAGGTCGAACGCGGCACGCAGGCCCTCGTCCAGGCCCCACGGCCCGGTCAGCTGGGCGCCAGGCATCAGCTGCAGCTGCGCAGGCGCGAGCCACCCCGCGTCCTCGCTGAGCGAGACCGCGAGCGCCTCGAGCTCCCCGGGGTCGACGTCACCCGGAAGCACGAGCAGGTGGTGGGGCTCCGCGAGCCCCCGGTCGAGCGGCGTCAGGTCGGTCATCGGGCCTCCCGCACGACGCTCACGAGATCAGCGTGCGCTCGAAGTTGAGGTGGGAGCGCGAGGCGGTGGGCCCGCGCTGCCCCTGGTACCGCGAGCCCCGCGCGCCGGAGCCGTACGGGCGCTCCGCGGAGGAGGAGAGCTGGAAGAAGCAGAGCTGCCCGATCTTCATGCCCGGCCACAGCATGATCGGCATCGTGGCCGTGTTGGACAGCTCCAGGGTGACGTGCCCGGTGAACCCGGGATCGATGAAGCCGGCCGTGGAGTGCGTGAGCAGCCCCAGCCGGCCGAGCGAGGACTTTCCCTCGAGCCGGGCCGCGATGTCGTCGGGGAGGGTGACGGCCTCGTAGGTGGCGCCGAGGACGAACTCGCCGGGGTGCAGCACCAGGGGGCTGTCCGGGCCCGCGTCGACGAGGCGCGTCAGCTCGGGCTGGTCCTGCGAGGGGTCGATGACCGGGTACTTGTGGTTGTCGAAGAGCCGGAAGTACCGGTCGAGGCGCACATCGAGGCTGGCGGGCTGGACCATCTCGGGCTCGTACGGCTCGAGCTGGACCCGGCCGGAGTCGATCTGGGCGCGGATGTCACGGTCGGAGAGCAGCACGGGCCCATCCTGCCACCGCGCGCCGCCGGTCCAGCCAGGCGTCCCGGTGCGCGGCACAGGCCCGGACGGCGCGGCGAGGCTGGCGCCTCCCCGAGCATCGGCGGCCCGGGGACGGCGAAGCCCCCGGACGGGAGGTCCGGGGGCATTCGATGCTCGCGACATCACACGGAGCGGGTGACGGGAATCGAACCCGCGCTGTCAGCTTGGGAAGCTGAAGTTCTACCATTGAACTACACCCGCGTGCGCTGAGCGCGTCGCCACTATACCCATCCGGGCGACGAGCGGCGAAACCCTGCCGCGTGAGTGAGAGCAGCGTCATGGCCGACCGCCGGTTCCCCGGCGTCCATCGCGATCGACACCGGCATCACCTTCATGGCGCCCGGCTCGGTGGAGGGCCTGCGGAACGGGTGGGCGGTGCAGCAGATCACCCCGCGCACCGCACCGGCCGGCTGAGACCGCCCGGGGCCCGGCCACTCAGCAGGCGGCTCCGGAGCAGACCGCGCCGCCCGGCGCCGCGGTCGTGCGGGTGAGCCGGCCCCGCCGGTCGGCCCGCCCGAGCAGCGTCCCGGCGTGGCCGCTGCCGGCGTCCGCGCCCTGCAGCCCGGGCGCCAGCCACGCCAGCGCCCTCCCGGCCAGGCTCCGCCGGACGCCGAGGAGCGGGCTCCCCAGCGCGCGCCGGCGGCGCGCGTCCTCCGCCTCCCGGACGAGGTCCGCCGCCCGGTACTCGTGCAGCTGCAGCCAGGTGTCCATCACGTCTCTCCCTTGGGGGCGCGGAACCCGCACGCTCCATCGATCGGTGTCGATGGAGACTGTGACACAGGCCATCGACGTTCGTCAATATCGATATTGCTCGATGCTTGGTAGCATGGGGGCATGCCGACGACCCGGACCGTGCTTCCGCTCGCCGAGCAGTGCTGCGCGCCGCTCGCCCGCGAGCCCCTCGGCGCCGAGGCGGCGGAGGACCTGGCCCGCATCCTCAAGTCGATCGCCGAGCCCACGCGGCTCCGGCTGCTCTCGCTCATCGCGCAGAACCAGGGCGAGATGTGCGTCTGCGACCTGACGGGCCCGGTCCAGCTCAGCCAGCCGACGGTCTCCCACCACCTCAAGGTGCTCGTCGACGCCGGCATCCTCGCCCGCGAGAAGCGCGGCGTGAACGCGTACTACACGCTGGTGCCCGGCGCCCTGGACAGCCTCGCCGGCGTGCTGACCTCGGACTAGTCACCTCCCGCGGCACCGGGCGGGCACGGCTCCGCACCACGCACCGGTCCGGCGCGTCAGCCCGGGACGCGCGCACCCGGCCGCGGCGTGAGCGTGCGCCACAGCCAGCCGGAAGGCACCTCGCGGCCGTGGAGCACGTACTCGCGTGTGGCTTCGTCCACGAACACGTTCTCCAGCTCCTGCCGTGCGGCCGGCTGCCCGGCGAGGAAGATCTCGTCGCCCGGCGCCAGCACGAAGTCGTCGTCCGGGGTGATGACGCGGCCGGACCCGCGCACCACGACCAGCGGCACCGCGGCGATGGGCACCTCACGGTCGTCGGGGCTCCGCACGAGGTCGCCGAGACGGGCCCGCCCGGTACGCAGCCACGGCATGAGGGCGCCCGCCCGCTCCGGGGTGAGCTCGACCTGCCACGTCAGGAGCGCCCCCCGGCCGCACAGGGCCTCCAGCCGCTCGACGACGTCCTCGGCCCACGCCTCCCCGCGGGTGCCGATATCGCGCAGCAGGTGGAACAGCACGGGGCTCCCGAGATGGGCGAGGACCTCGTGCGCGACCACCTCGGCGGGCACCACCACGAGGTCGGCGCCCTGGGCCGCGAACAGGGGGTCGCTGGACCGCACGTTCTGCCGGGCGACGAGGAAGAGCGAGGGGTTCGCCCGCCGCGCCGCCGCCACCAGCGCGAGGTTCGTGACGTCGTCGTCGTTCGCAGCGATGAGCCCGACGGCGGTACCCACGTCGGCCAGCGCCATCACCTCGTCCTCCGGGGCCTCGGTGCGGATGACCGAGGGGTCGTCGCTGGTGGTGGTGCCCTGGTCCACCACCGTCACCTCCAGGCCGGAGCGGCGCAGGTCCGCCGTCAGCTCCTGCCCGAAGCGGCCGTACCCGCACACCACCCAGCGGCCGGCGGCCACCTGGGCGCTGCGCCCGGGGATGGTGTCCCCCGGCAGGGCGGTGAGCCACTGGATGAGCTGGTAGCCCGCGGGCGCCTGCAGCGCCAGGCGCAGTCGCTCGCCGAAGACGTCGAACGGGTTGATCACCGTGGGCCCGCCGAAGGCCTTCATCCGGTCGGCGACCCGCCGCGAGAGGGTGCGCGCCACCACGGGCAGGTCTGGCCTCAGCAGGGCGGCGGTGACCGTGACGGCGAAGTTCGTCCGGTCGTCCTCGGCCAGCGCGAGCACGCCCGCGCAGTGCGGGTGGCGCAGCCCGGCCGCGATGAGGTGGCCCGGGTTGCGGGGGTCGCCCACCAGCCCGGGGACGTCGGAGTGGTACGAACGCGTGTCCAGCTCGGCGATGCGGGCCTCGGAGGTGTCGACTACGACGAAGCGCCGGCGCAGCGCGTCGAGCGAGTCGCCCAGCAGGCGGCCCGTCTGCCCCTGGCCGGCCATGAGCCAGAACGGCTCGCGGAGCCGCGCGACGCTGCGGGCGAAGCGCTGGAGCGCCACCGCCCGGCGGAACGCGCGGTCCTGCAGCAGTGCCAGCAGGGTGCCGATGGCGTAGGCCCAGCCGACCACTGTGAGGAAGATGCACAGCGTGAGCCACAGCCGCTGCTGCTCGGTGTAGGGGTAGGGGATCTCGCCGAAGCCGATGGTGGTGGCGGTGTAGCTCATGACGTAGAAGGCGTGCAGCAGCCCGAGCGGGCGGCGTTCACCCGAGGGGTCCTGGCCCGGGATGAGCATCAGGCCGAGAACGCTGACGGCGAAGATCACCACGAGCACGATCAGCGGCGGGCGCATACGGCGCAGGACCAGGAAGACCGTCGCGGTCGCCTGCTCGGTGGCGGCGGCCCCTCGCGACGGCTCGGTCTCCGGGGCGCGGGCGTCCGCGCCGAGGAGCCGGTACCAGAAGGTCAGCAGCGGGTTGCCCACGACGGCCCCGATCTAGCGGCGGTGGAAGGAGACGGTCTCGATGAGGAGCAGCGTGACCGAGACGAGGTTGGCGAGCAGCGCCCCGCCGGAGAGGGACACCACGCTCGCCGTAACCCCCGGGCCGGGCAGACCGGCCGTGGTGGCGTCGGCGTAGGCCCAGACGGTCGCCGCCGCGATGAGCTGGAGGTCGGCCACCAGGCTGGTGGCCAGGTGGACGGCGCCGATCTGGGTGCGATCGCCGAACTTCAGGACCGTGGCGATGAGGTTGACCACGACGGCGGCGTACAGCTCGAACGGGTTGTGGACGAGGGGGTCGGAGAGGTCGCCGATGAAGAAGCCGAAGTTCAGGGTGGCGGCCAGCACGACGAAGAACCCGAAGACCACCTTCTCGAGGTTCACCGCGGCTCCCGGCGTCGTTACCAGCGAGGCACCGGCATCGTACTGCCGCCGCGACAGGCCGCCAGGGCTTCGGCACCGGACAGAGGCGGGCGCTGCCGTGGCGAGCCTGCACAGAAGCACCAGCCACCAGCCACCAGGCACGAGCCAGGCGTAGTGGAGTGTGGGGAGCTGTCGGGCCGGCGAGTCACGCGGTCGGGCGGTCCACCGTCGAGCCGGCGTTCCGGCCGCTCAGCCGACGAGCTGGCGCACCGGCGCCAGCGCCCACCAGCTCGCCGCGCCGAGGACGACGGCGAAGGTGCCGATCCAGCACCACTGCGGCAGCCACGTCAGGCGAGCCAGCACCGCCGGGTCCGAGCCGGCGGTGGGACGTGCCAGGACCGCGCCGAGGTGCCGCCAGCCGCCGACGAGCAGGAAGGCACCCATCCCGAGCACCACGACGGCCTGGAGCGCCGGGGCCCCCCACCACCACAGCGCGCCGGTCGCGGCCGTGAGCGCCACCATCACCGCGGCGGTGTACCAGGACCGCACCCGCACCAGGCAGACGAGCAGGATCGCCGTCACCAGCCCGAGCACCGGCGGGGCCCACCCCGCCCCCGCGAGCTGCACCGACGCTGCCCCGACCACGCCCGGGGCGGGGTACCCCGACCAGGTGGAAAGCACCCGCCCGGCTCCTCGCGCCGGGCCGACCGTGACCGCGTGGCCGGACATGTCCCCGCGCAGCACCAGGCCGGTGAAGCGGCGCCCACACAGGATCCCCACGAGGCCGTGCCCGAGCTCGTGCACGACGGTGACGAGCACGCGGACCTGCCGCCACAGCGGAGGCAGCAGCACCGCGGCGGCGACCACGGCGAGGGTCGCCAGGAGAGCCACCAGGTCTGCCTCCGGGGCGGCGTCCGGCAGCAGCCGCCGCCACGCCTGCCCCAGCCACCCCACCACCGCGCCGCCGTCCACCCCACCATCCTGCACCGGGCGCGGCGCGGCCCCGCTCACCGGACGGGGGGCAGCCCTCGTTCACCGTGCAGGGCGCCGGGCGCCGTTCGGGAGGCGGCGGGAGCGGAATCCCCATAGGAAAGGCACGTGACGACCTACGGCTTCCACGCCTCCCACGAGCAGATCGCGCCGAGCGCGCTGCTGAAGGACCTCCGGGCCGCCGAGCAGGCCGGCTTCGCGATGGCCATGTGCTCCGACCACTTCTTCCCGTGGAGCGAGCGCCAGGGGCACTCCGGCTTCACCTGGTCCTGGCTCGGCGCCGCCTTGGCCACCACCTCGCTGCGGATCGGCTGCGTCAACGCGCCGGGGCAGCGCTACCACCCGACCGTCGTCGCGCAGGCCACCGCGACGCTCGGGGAGATGTTCCCCGGGCGGCACTGGGTGGCGCTCGGCACCGGCCAGGCGATGAACGAGCACATCACCGGCGACCCGTGGCCGGCCAAGCACGTCCGCCGGCGGCGCCTCGACGAGTGCGTGGACGTCATCCGCCGCCTGCACGCCGGCGAGGAGGTCGACCACGACGGCCTCGTGCGCGTCTCGCAGGCCCGCCTCTACGACCTGCCCGCCGAGCCGGTGCCGCTGCTGGCCGCCGCGATCTCGGCCACCACGGCCGCGCACGTGGCGCGCTGGGCCGACGGACTGATCACCATCAACCAGCCCGTCGACACGCTCCGCGAGGTGATCGCGTCCTACCGCGACAACGGCGGGAGGGGGCCGATCGCGCTGCAGGTCCACCTGTCCTGGGCCCCCACCGAGGAGGAGGCCACCGCGCTCGCCGTGGACCAGTGGCGCAGCAACGTCTTCGCCGAGCCGCTCAGCCTCGACCTGCCCACGCCGCTGCACTTCGACATCGCCAGCGCGGACGTGACCGCCGAGACCGTGGCGTGCGCCGTGCGCATCTCCGCCGACCCCGCCCGGCACGTGGCCTGGCTTCGCGAGTACGCCGAGCTGGGCTTCGACGAGATCTACCTGCACCATGTCGGCCAGGACCAGCGGGCCTGGATCGAGACCGCCGCCACCTCGGTGCTGCCCGCGCTCGAGGACTGAGAGGACACCGCCGTGCGCATGACCGAGACCTCCGACCTGTGGTGGAAGAACGCCGTCATCTACTGCCTGGACATCGAGACCTTCTTCGACGCGGACGGCGACGGCATCGGCGACATCGCCGGGCTGGCCGAGCGCATCGACTACCTCGCCGAGCTCGGCGTCACCTGCCTGTGGCTCATGCCGTTCTACCCCACCCCCGACCGCGACGACGGTTACGACGTCACCGACTACTACGGGGTCGACGCCCGCCTGGGGACCCACGGCGACGTCGTCGAGCTCATCCGCACCGCGAAGGACCGTGGCATCCGGGTGATCGCGGACCTGCTCATCAACCACACCTCCGACCAGCACCCGTGGTTCCAGCAGGCCCGGCAGAGCAAGGAGAACCCGTACCGCGACTACTACGTCTGGCGCGCCGACCCCCCGCCGGACACCGCCGACCAGGTGGTCTTCCCCGACAAGGAGGACAGCATCTGGGAGCTCGACGAGAAGACCGGCGAGTGGTACCTGCACCACTTCTACAAGCACCAGCCGGACCTCAACATCGCCAACCCCCGTGTGCGCGACGAGATCTGGAAGACCATCGGCTTCTGGCTCGAGCTCGGCCTAGACGGCTTCCGCGTGGACGCCGTGCCCTACTTCCTCTCCGACGTCGGGCTCACCGCGGAGCAGAGGGACGTCGACGACCCGCACACCTATCTGCGCAAGATGCGCGCCTTCCTCGGCCGCCGCCACGGCGACGCCATCCTGCTGGGCGAGGTCAACCTGCCGCACGAGGAGCAGCGGACGTACTTCGGCGCCAACGGCGGCGACGAGCTGCACATGATGTTCGACTTCATCGCGATGCAGAACCTCTACCTCTCCCTCGCCCGGGAGGACGCCCGCCCCCTCACGCGTGCCCTGCTCGAGCGCCCCGCCATCCCGGCGGACTGCCAGTGGGCGACGTTCGTGCGCAACCACGACGAGCTGACGCTGGACAAGCTCTCCGAGGACGAGCGGGCCGAGGTCTTCGCGGCGTTCGGCCCCGAGAAGGAGATGCAGGTCTTCGGCCGCGGGCTCAAGCGGCGGGTGCCGCCGATGCTCGAGGGCGACCCGCGGCGCGTCCGCATGGTCTACTCGCTGCTCTTCTCCCTGCCCGGCACGCCGACGCTGTACTACGGCGAGGAGATCGGGATGGGTGAGGACCTGCGGGCGGAGGGCCGGATGGCGGTGCGCACGCCGATGCAGTGGTCCGCGGGCGCCGCCGGCGGCTTCTCGACCGCCGTGCCCGGGGACCTGGTCTCCCCCGTCGTCGAGGGCGGGTACGGGCCCGCGCACGTCAACGCGGCCTCCCAGGTGCGCGACCCGGACTCGCTGTGGAGCTTCATGCGCGGGCTGATCCAGACCTACCGCTCGTGCCCGGAGCTCGGGTGGGGCGATTTCGAGGTCCTGGACCAGCCGCACCGCCAGGTCCTCGCCCACCGGAGCACCTGGCGCACCGCCTCGGTGGTCGCCCTGCACAACCTCGGCCCCGAGCCGGTGACGGTCCCGCTCACGCTGGACGTCCCGCCGGACAGCGCCCTCATCGACCTCCTCCAGGACGGCACCTGCCAGGTGGGGCCGGACGGCGCCGTCGAGCTGCAGCTGGAGGGCTACGGGTACCGGTGGCTGCGGGTCCGTCACGACGGCGAGCGTCGCCTGCCCTGAGTCCTCGCCCCAACCCCCGAGGGTGGACCGTGCGGGATCACCCTTACACCCGAAGTAGTAGGCCCCCAGGGGGTGATTCCGCCCGCGGGGATCATGGTCCGCGACATCCACCGCACCGGGCGCCACAGCCGCGAGCAGCAGTGGCGCGCCTTCGGCGATGCCGCGCAGGCGGTCCGGGACGCCGCGACGGGCGCCGCGCCGGGCACCGCCTTCGGGCGAGCCGCCCGCGGGCCACGCCCGGCGCCGGCCGCTGATGCGGTCGGGGGCCGGCGCGAGGAGCGGCTCGGCGCCGGCGCGCGGTGACGCCGTCCAGGGAACGGCCGGCGCGACCATCCGGCGGCGCGCGGTGATGCCGGCTAGCTAGAGGCGCGCGCCGGCCGCCGTGCCGCTCCAAGAGTTTTCCGCGCTGACCTCCACGTGCGGGCAATACTCCGGTAAAGTCACCGTCGACGCGTCCGGCGGCGGTTTGCCCGGCGTTGGGTACGCCGCTCCAGCCGCACCCACGGCCGACCCATGGAGATCATGTGGACCTGCTCGCCTCCTACCGCGCGAACGGTCCCGGGCACGACGAGATGCTCCAGGCCACCGGGCCCGCCCGGCTCGCCTGGCAGCAGCTGGCGGGCCAGGCCCACCTCGGCCAGGCCGACCGGCTCGCGGAGAGCAGCGCCGAGGTGCGCAACCTGCTGGAGGACGAGGGCGTCCTGGCCGGGGACCGTGCCCAGCCGTGGCGCCTGGACCCGCTCCCCGTGCTCGTCGACGAGCTGGAGTGGCACCGGCTCGAGGCCGCGCTGCGTCAGCGGGCCGAGCTGCTCGACCTCGTCCTGACCGACCTGTACGGCGAGCGGCGGCTGCTGACCACGGGCCTCCTCCCGCCGGAGGTCGTCCTCGCCCACCCGGGCTTCCTCCACACTGCCGACGGCGTCACGGTGCCCGGGCTCCGCCAGCTCTTCCACATCGCCGTCGACCTGGCCCGCAACGCGGACGGCAGCTGGACCGTGCTCGCCGACCGCGCCGACGCCCCGGTCGGGCTGGGCTATGTGATGGCCGACCGGCGCGTCGTCTCGGAGGTGCTGGCCGGCGTCTACCGGGAGTCCCGCGCCCGGCGGGTCGGCCCGTACTTCCAGGCGCTGCGCGAGGCCCTGCAGGCCGCGTCCCCCGCGGCGGCGGGCGACGACCCCCGCATGGCCGTCCTCACCGCCGACCCCGGCACCGCCGCCGCGTTCGACGACGGCTACCTCGCCGCGATGCTCGGACTCCCGCTCGTCGAGGGCGGCGACCTCGTCGTCGAGGACGGGCGGGTCTGGGCCCGCTCGCTGGGCCGCCGCGAGCCGGTCGACGTGCTCCTGCGGCGCCTGCCGGCCGCCGACGTCGACCCGCTGGAGCTGCACCGCGCCGCCCGGCGCGGCACCCCCGGCCTCGTCCACGCCGCCCGCCAGGGCGCCGTGACCGTGGTGAACACCCTCGGCTCCGGCGTGCTGGAGAGCCCGGCGCTGCTCACCTACCTCCCCCGCCTGGCGCGCTCGCTCCTCGGGGAGGACCTCGCCCTGCCCTCGACGGCCACCTACTGGTGCGGCGACCGGTCGATGTGCTCCCACGTCATCGCCAACCTGGGCCGGCTCGTCGTCCGGCCCACGGCGGGCGACCGCCCGGTGCTCGGCTGGGAGCTGAGCCTGGACCAGCGCGCCGACCTCGCCGCCCGCATCGCCGAGCGCCCGGCGGCGTGGGTGGGGCAGGAGCCGGTCGAGGCCTCGACGACCCCCACGGTCGCCCGGGACACGCTCGTGCCGCAGCCGACCTCGCTGCGCACCTTCGCCGTCGCGCACGCCGACGGCTACGTGGTGCTCAGCGGCGCGCTCGGCCAGGCCGGGCCCGTGCCGCAGGCGGTGCCCGACGGCGCCCTCACCGGCACCGCCAAGGACGTCTGGGTGCTCGCGCCCGAGCCCGCCGTCACGGCGCACCCCGCGCCGGTCCTCCCGGGCGGCCGTCCGTCCGGCGGGGCCATCTCACCCCGCGCCGCCGAGGACCTGTTCCGGCTCGGCCGCCACACCGAGCGCGCCGAGGCGACGGCGCGGCTGCTGCTCGCCGTCACCGACCGGTGGGACGACTACGCGCGCGCCGCCGCCACGAGCTCCAGCCCCTCCGCGGACACGGCCGGCTGGCAGGCGCTGGAGGTGCTGCTCGCCGCGCTGCACCAGCTCGCCGCCGACGCCCCGCTGCCCGCGCTCGTCACGGACGCGGCCGTGCCAGGCTCGCTGGCCTGGGCCGTGGCGCGGATGGGCCAGGCCGCCGCCGGCGTCCGGGACAACCTCTCCCCCGACATCTGGCGGGCCCTCTCCGCCCTCGAGCGGGCCCTCGCCCGCGAGCGCGCCCGGCAGCGCGACGACGAGGCCCAGCTCGGCCTCGCCCCGGTGCTCGCCGGGCTCCTCGAGGGCCTCCTGGCGCTGCACGGCAGCTACACCGAGTCCCTCGTCCACGACGTCGGCTGGCGGCTGCTGGAGGCGGGCCGCCGCCTCGAGCGCGGGCGCCACCTTGTCGCGACGCTGTCCCGGACCCTCCCCCAGCGCCGCGAGCCGGCCGTGGAGGCGTTGGTGACCGAGTCCGTGCTCGTGGCCCACGAGTCCTCGATCACGTTCCGGCGGCGCTACCCGGGCGGGGGCCTCGCGGCGCTGCTGGAGCTGCTCCTCACGGACGCCTCCAACCCCCGGGCCCTGGCCTACCAGCTCGAGCAGTTGCGCGTGCAGCTCGCCGAGGTGCCGGCGGTGGGGCGCGGGCCGACCTCGCGGGACCAGCTGCTGGCCGAGGCCCAGGACCTGCTCGCCGAGCTGCGCACGGACCGCGCGGACGACGCGCCCGTGGGGGGCACGCGGATCTACCTGGCGCGGACGCTGGAGTCCATCGGCTGGCGCCTGGCCGAGCTCACCAAGGAGATCACCCGGGTGCACCTCGTGCGGCCCGTGGCGGTGCAGTGGTCCGGGGAGGGGTGGATGTGAGCAAGTCCGCCAGGGCGCGGGGCGAGCACGAGCGCCACTACGAGCTCGTGCACCGCACCACCCACACGTATCCCGCGCCGGTAACCGGCTCGTACGGGCTGGCCATGCTCCTGCCCCGGGAGGGCAACGGCCAGCGGGTGCACCGGGCCGCCCTCACCGTCTCGCCCGCGCCGGCCGAGACGGCGGAGCACGTCGACCTGCACGGCAACCGGGCCAGCTACTTCCACGTGACCGAGGAGCACACCACCCTCGAGGTGGTCGCCACCTCGCTCGTGACGGTGACCCGCCGGCGCCTGGACACGGCGACGGTGCCCCAGGTGCCCTGGGAGCGCGCGGCCGCCTCCGTCAGCGGGATGCGCGCCACCGGCAGGGGCGAGCACGGCGAGGGCCCGGCGTCGGTGCTGGCGATCGTCGAGTCCGCGTTGCCGTCCGAGCTCGTGGCGCCCGAGGAGGCGGTCCGCGAGTTCGCGATGCCGTCCTTCGGCCCCGGCACGCCCCTGGTGCGTGTGGTGGCCGACCTCGCCCACCGCATCCGCACCGAGTTCACCTGCCGGCCCGGCAGCACGACCGTGCGCACGCCGCTGGCCGAGGTGCTGGAGCGGCGGACGGGGGCGTGCCAGGACTTCGCGCACGTGCTCATCGCCTGCATGCGCTCGATGGGCCTCGCGGCCCGGTACGTCTCGGGGTACATCGAGACCCCGCCGCCGCCTGACCAGGACGCTGCGCGGCGTGGACGCCTCCCACGCGTGGGCGTCGGTGTGGGTGCCGGGCGGCGGCTGGGTCCACATCGACCCGACGAACGACCAGTTCATCGACAACCGCTACGTCGTCCTCGGCTGGGGCCGGGACCACCTCGACGTCGCGCCGCTGCGCGGCGTCGCCTACTCCCCCGGCGAGGGCTCCACCCAGTCGGTGGGGGTGGAGCTGCACCCGGTCTCCGAGCCGGAGCTGCAGGCGCTGCGGGTCGGCTGACGCCCCGCGGGCCGGGGTGCCCGGCGTGTGCCCGCGGGCGGGCCGGGCGCCACGGCTAGGCTCGGGGCGTGCCTGCCGTCCCCGCCCCCGCCCCGGCGCCGCGGCTCGTGGTGGCCGCGGCCATCGTCGACTCGCTCGAGCGCCCGACCCGCACGCTGTGCGCGCAGCGGTCGGCCCCGGCGGAGCTGGCCGGACGGTGGGAGCTGCCCGGCGGGAAGGTGGAGCCGGGCGAGGCGCCGGACGACGCCCTGCACCGCGAGCTCGCCGAGGAGCTGGGCGTGACGGTGCGGCTCGGACGCGTGCTCGAGGGTCCGCTCGCGGGCGACTGGCCGATCCTGGCGCACCGGACGATGCGGGTGTGGCTCGCCGAGCTGACCGCCGGCACGCCGTCGCCGCTGGAGGACCACTCCGAGCTGCGCTGGGTGGAGCAGGAGGACCTGGAGTCGCTGGACTGGCTCGACCCGGACCGGCCGATCGCCGCCGCGCTGGGGGCCGTGCGCGCCGGCTGAGCCGGCGCGCACCCGTCTCAGGCCTCCATGACGTCCGCGCACCACTGCCCGCCGTCGGGAAAGCGGTAGCCGCACGTGTCGCCGAACTCCTCGTACTCGGAGAAGAGCGGGGACTCGTTGTACAGGTCGTCGCAGGCCTGCGCGTCGCCGTCGGCGCAGGCGTCCCAGAGCTCGTCCAGGTACGGGTCGCTGCCGTAGGTGGCGCCGCCGAGCAGGCCCTCGCCCGACTCGCTCGCGCGCACGAGCGCGGCGGCCGCGACCACGCACACGACGACGAGTGCCACCGCGCCGGCCGCGACCCACCAGACCCACCTGCGCGACCGCCCCGCTGGCTGCTGCCACGACGGCGCGGCGTAGGCCGGCGCCCCGGCGGGCCCGGAGCCGCCGTACGGCGGCACGGGCGCCCCGAACGGGTTGCCGCCCCCGTCCTGCGGCGCGGCGTAGGGGCCCGGGGCGGCGTACGGGGGCTGCGGCGCACCGAAGGGCCCTGGGGCCGGGGCGCCGTAGGGCGCGCCCTGGCTCGGCGTGCCGTACGGGCCCGGCTGGTACGCGGCAGGTGCGGGCGGGGCGAACAGCTGGGTCGCGTCTGCGCGAAGCGGCTCGGTGGCGTCAGCGCCCGGCTGCCCGTCGCGGCGGCCGGCGAGCGCCGCGTCGACGGCCACGTCTCCGAGCCCGGCCAGCAAGTCGAGGACCGCGGGCGGTGTCGCCGGGTTGGCCGCCACGAGCGGGCGCAAGTCGGGGCGGTGCTCGGCGATCTGCGCCAGCACCTGCGGCGCGGTGCCCGGGTCGCCGGCCTCGTAGGCGGTGTACTCCTCGGGCGCTGGCATGGTGGGCTCCTCCGTCCGCGACGCACCTGACGGCGCAAGAGTAGGGCAGCGTCCGGAATGGCCTGGCGCGTCGGCGCGTGTCAGCGGTTCCGCGCGTCGGCGCGCATCCGCGAGCCGCAGCGGCAGACGGGCGTGTGGTTCCCGTCGCGCTTTCACGACGATTGCGCACGGTCCGTCAGAAAGTGGCACCATGGGTTGGTGCCCAAGATCATCGGGAGCTCCCTGGCCGAGCATCGCGAGCGGACCCGCAGCGCGCTCTTCGCGGCGCTCTCGCACCTCATGCGCGAGCGGGGCTTCGACGCGATCTCCCTCGCAGACATCGCCGCAGAGGCGGGCATCGGCCGGACGGCGGTGTACAACCACTTCCCTGACAAGGAGAGCCTCCTCCTCGCCTTCATCGAGCACGAGACGGCCGCGTACGTCCGCGCGCTCGAGGAGTCCCTGGTCAGCGTCGAGGACCCGGTGCAGCAGCTCCGTGTCTACGTGCGCGAGCAGCTGAAGCTCGAGCGCTCCTACCACTTCGCCCCCGGCCCGGATCTGCGGGAGGTCGTCTCGCACGACGCCGCCGCGCACCTGCGCGAGCACGTCGGCGCCGTCGAGGGCGTGCTGCGCGGCATCCTCTCGCGGGCCATCGAGCAGGGCGACATCCCCGACCAGAACCTCGACGCCGTCGTGCAGCTGGTCCACGCGTGCCTGAGCGGGCGGCGCCTGCCGCGCGCGGAGGCCGAGCGGGAGCGGTTCCTCGACGCCACCGAGCTGTTCGTGCTCCGGGCGGTCGGGGCCCGCACGGCGCAGTCGGTCCGCGCCGCCGACGTGGCCTGAGGGTATCGGGGCCGGGCCGTCCGGCGTGCACTACCCTGTGGCACAGCCGCAGTGCAGCGGCCACCGATCACCGAGGAGGAGCGGCGTGTCCAGCCTTGCGCGCCCGCCGGCCGAGCGGGACACCGTCGCGCCCGTCCAGGACCATGACCGCGGCAAGCGGAGGCGCCGCGACCCCGAGCGGACGCGCCAGGCGATCCTGGACGCCGCCGAGGAGGAGTTCTCCGAGCGCGGGTACCTCGGGGGACGCGTCGACGCCATCGCCGAGCGCACGAGCACCACGAAGCGGATGATCTACTACTACTTCGGCGACAAGCGCGGCCTGTACGTCGCCGCGCTCGAGCAGGTCTACCGCAAGATGCGCGAGTGGGAGCGGTCGGTCGCCCTCGACGACCTCGAGCCCGTCGAGGCCCTGCGCACGCTGGTGCTGCGCACCATCGACTCGCAGGAGGTGCGGCCCAGCTTCGTGCGCATGGTCAGCTTCGAGAACGCGCTGAATGCTGAGAACATCGCCGGCATCGAGTCGCTGCGCGAGCTGAACCGTGGCCTCGTCGAGAACATCGAGCGCCTCCTGCAGCGGGGCCGCGCCGCGGGAGTGTTCCGCGAGGGACCCGACGCCCCCGACGCCCTGGCCGTGCACCAGCTCATCAGCTCCATCGCGTTCTACCGGGTCTCCAACCGGGCCACGTTCCGCGAGCTCTTCGACCGCGACATGCTCGACCCCGCCCGCGCGGCGAGCTTCCGCCGCCAGGCGGTCCAGGTGGTGCTCAGCTTCGTGCTGCGCCCCGGCCTGGTGGCCGCCTAGCGCTCACCAGTTCGGGCCGCCGCCGAAACCGCGCCCCGAGCGCTGCTCCTGCTCCTGCCGGTCCCGCTCGGCCTCCCGGTTGCGCTCCTCGAGCTCGCGCTGGCGCGGGTCGGGCGCAGGCTCGCCCTCGCCCGGCTCCGCGGGCTCGGGCTGGGGCACGCCCGGCCGCATCCGCTGCTCGCGCTCGGCCTGCTCGGCCTTCTCCTGCTGCCGCTGCTCGGTGCGGTCCTGGCCGGTCCGGGTCTCGCCCTGACCGTGCGGCGGGCCGGACGGCCGCTCCGACGGCGGGTCCGTGGGCGGCTGGTCGGACGGCTCGTCGCCCGGCCCGGGGCTGGGCGGTCCGGCGGACGGCTCGTCGGCGGACGGCGCGTCGCTCGGTGAGCCGCCTGACGGTCGGTCCGACGGCGGATCCGGGGGCCCGTCGGACGGAGGCCCGGACGGCTCGCCGGAGGGCTCCTCGCCGGGACCAGGGGGTGGCTCCGCCGGCTGCTCGGGCGGCGCGGCCGGGTCCTGCGGCTCGGCGGGATCCTCCGGCTCGGGCACGGGCGGCGGCCGCCCGTCGGAGGTGCACGGCCCGATCATGTCCACGGCCTCGAGGTAGTACGCCTGCGCCATCGCCAGGTCGCCGGCGGCGGCCGAGTCGTCGCCCATGCCCTCCAGCGCCAGGGAGAGGTTGGTGCGCACCCGGCACTCGGCCGTCGCCGGGTCCGGGTTGCCGTGCGCGTCCGTGGTGCCCGGCGGCACGAGCCGGTGCGCCTCGCGCAGGTCCTCCACGGCCGCGAAGTACGCGCCGTCCCGCGCCGACGCCGTGCCGGCGTTGAACCACGCCTTCCAGGGCTCGACGACGACCGGCGTGAACCCCTTCTGGTAGCCGTAGCGCCCGGCCGCCTCGGCCGCGTCCCCGGCGTCGTAGGCGGCGCGGGCGTACAGGTTCCCCAACGGGACGCCGAGCAGCACGCCGGCGGCGAGCAGGGCCGCCAGCACGACCGGCGCGGACCAGGCGAGCAGCCCCCGCCGGCGCCGGAGGTAGCCGGGCAGGGGCGCCCCACGCCCCACCCTCACCGGGCCACCTCCCGCAGCCGGCGCCAGCGGCCCGCGTGGGCGAACGCCTCCCAGGCCAGCAGCCCGGCGAGGACGACGGCGGCGGGCCAGTACACGTCCCGGTAGGTGTGGACCTCGCGGCGGCCGTCCCCCGCCAGCTCCTCGACGTCGATGTCCGCCACGAGCGGCGTCACCGGCGACGGCTCGGTGCGGTGCGCGTAGGGGACGCCGAGATCGTCGGCGACGCGGCGCAGCGTCGTCTCGTCGATCCGGGAGACGGCCGGCGGGGAGCCCGGCCGGGAGTCGTCGGTGATGTACGGCGCATCGGTGCCCGCCCCGGTGCCCTCCTCGCCGTCGTAGCTGCGCATGTGCCCGCCGGCGGCGGTGCCGTACCCGAGCACCGCGCCGCCGTCGACGAGCGGGGCCAGGTCCGCATAGCTCCCAGCTACCGCGCCGGCGGTGTTCTCGCCGTCGGAGAGGACGAACACCAGGCGCACGTTGCCGGCGTTGCGCTGGGCCGCGCCGGTGAGGGCGTCGGTGAGGGCCGGCAGCGGGCGGTCGATCGCGGAGCCGGCCGAGTACCGGGTGATCTCCTGGCGCAGCGTGTCGGCCCAGGCGCGGACGGCGCGCGCGTCGGTGGTGAGCGGTAGCTGCCGGCTGGCCTGGGAGTCGAACCCGATCACGGAGTACCGCGCGCCGGGCAGCGCCTCCATCAGGGCGACCACGTCGTGGCGCACGCCCTCCAGGCGCGGGCGGACGCCGTCGTAGTCCTCCGCCGCCATCGAGCCGGTGCGGTCGACGACGAAGAAGACCTCCGCGTCGGTCTCCACGCGCGTGGTCTCCGCGGCCACGGCCGGCGCCAGCCCGATGCCCAGCGCGCAGAGCACCATGCCGCCGCGGCGGAGCCAGTCGCCCTGCGTGCCGTCGCGCGAGCGGCGGGCGCGCCACCAGCCGGCGGCGCACAGCGCCGCCAGGGCGAGGAACACCGCCGCGAGCGCCCACCCGGGCCACACCAGCCGCAGGATCATGCGCGCAGCCTCCACACCAGCAGCAGCAGCGCCGCGAGCCCGGCCACCAGCCAGCCGAACCACCGCTCGGGCCGGTCCGTCACCACCGCCTCCGGGGTCCCGGCGAGCTCGACGGCCTGCCGGGCGTCGATGTCGGCGATGATGCCGTCGACGGCCGCCGGGTCGTCCGCCTGGTAGAACAGCCCGCCCCCGGACGTGACCACCTCCTGCATCTCGGCCCGCGCCGCGGCCGAGGCGCTGTCGGTCATCGAGGCGTACAGCCCGTGCACGGTGATGCCGCGCTCGGTCGCCAGGGCCCGCGCCTCCTCGAGCGTGTAGATGGGGGTGCCCAGCACGAGGTTGTCCGTGGCCAGGATGATGGACCGGGACCGCTCGGTGCCGGTCTCGTCGAAGGCCAGCGCGCACGTCGCCAGCCCGTCGCCGACCAGCGAGGACGCCTCGGCGTCGAGCGAGACGGTGCCGGCCAGGAACGCCTCCAGCCGCTGCAGCGCCTCGGGATCGAAGACCCACGCGTCGAGGTCGAAGTCCAGGGCGGTGGCGGCCGCGGCGAGCTCCTCCTCCACCAGGGCATAGTCGTCGGTGAGCGGGAAGACGGTGCGGGAGGTGTTGTTGAAGACGCTCAGCGCGATGCGCTCGCCCTCGAACTCCTGCACGAGCTCGGCGAAGGTGGCGAGGATCTCCGAGTCCAGCTCGATCATCGAGCCGGAGACGTCCAGGCACAGCACGATGTCGCGGGTGGCCAGCACCTCCGAGCGCACGTCCCGGTCCACCGGCCGGGCGGCGAGCGACGCCGCCGCGACCGCCGAGAGGGCGAGCGCGCCCGCCGCGAGCGCGAGCCCGCCGCGCAGCAGCCGCGCCCGGCGGCGGTAGCCGGGCAGGCGGCGCAGGTACGCGGAGTTGGCCACGAACGTCACGGCCGGGCCCCGGGCCCGGCGCACCAGCCAGCCCGTGAGGGCGGCGAGGGCCACCACGGCCAGCAGCAGCGGCACGAGCCAGGGCGTCACCACGTGGCGATCACCTCCTTCGCCCGGCGGGCCGCCTCGGCGGCCTCGGCGTCGGAGCGGCGCGCGAAGCTCGGCTCCTCCCACACGGCGAGCAGGTGGCCCACGCGCCGGGTGGGGTCGTAGCCCGCCACCTCCCCGCGGGTCCACGCGCGCACGTCGGTGCCCAGGCGCTCGGAGGCGAACTCGCGCATGGTGCGAGCGAGCTGCAGGTGCAGGGCGCGCAGGTCCAGCTCGCCGGCGCGGTAGCGCGCGTGGTGCTCGTCCACCTCGGCGGCGAAGCGGGCGCGCAGCTCGCCCACCGGGCGCCCCGCGGCGCGCGGCCGGACGGCCCGGGCGGGGTCGGTGAGGCGGTGGACGAGGAGGTACCAGCCCCCCACGAGCAGCAGCAGCGCCGCGCCCAGCGCCGGCACCCACCAGACGTAGGCCTCCGGCGCGAGGAGCTCACCGGCGGGCACGGCGCTGCCTGCCCAGCAGGTCGATCAGCCCGTCGACCGCGTCGTCGGTGCCGTCCACCCGCACGTGCTCGATCCCGCGGCGGCGGAGCAGCTCGGCCACCTCGCCCCGGCGCTCCTCGACGGCGGCGAGCGCCTCGGCGTGCACGGCCCGGTCCTCGCGCAGGAACGCGGGCAGGGGCGGGCCGCCGTCGACGTCCGCGACCGGGCCGAGGCCCGGCGCGGTGGGGACGGCGTCGGCGACGGCGACCACCATGACCTCGTGGCGGGCGCGCAGGCGGCGCAGCACGTCCTCGTGCGCGGGCTCCGGGCGGGCCTCGTCGGTGAGGACGACGACCAGCGACCGGCGGGTGGACCAGGTCAGCACCCGCTCCAGCACCCGGCCCAGGTCCGACGGCGGGGCGTCGAGCCGCACGTCGTTCTCGACGGCGCGCAGCAGCGTCTCCAGGTGTGCGGTGCCGCCTCGCCCCGGCAGCTGCGTCAGCCGCGCGGCGTCGCCGGAGACCAGCGCCACAAGGTCGCCGCGGGCGCGGGCCAGGTAGGCGACGACGTCGGCGACGAACAGGGCCACCTGGCCCTTGACCTCGCCCGACGTCGCGGCGGCGGCCATGTTCCGGCCGGTGTCCACCGCCAGGACCATCGAGAGGTTCGACTCGCGCACGAACCGCCGGATGATCGGCTGCCCCGCCCGGGCGGAGGACTTCCAGTCGATGTCCTTGACGTCGTCACCAGGCCGGTACTCCACCTGGTCGTCGAAGTCCTGGCCGTGGCCGGTGAAGATCGAGCGGTGCCGGCCCTCCAGCAGCCCGGCGGCGCGCCGCACGGTGGGCAGGTCCAGGCGGGCCCGGACCTTCGCGAGGCGGGAGGTGGCGTCCACGGCTTCCTCGCGCCGCCGTCAGGGGGCCGGGACGGCGGCGAAGACGGCGTCGATGATCGCCTCGGGGGCGACGTTGTTGGCCAGCGCGTCGTAGGTGCGCACCAGCCGGTGGCGCAGCACGGCGTGGCGCAGCCGCCGCACGTCGTCGGGCACCACGTAGGCGCGGCCCGCCTGCAGCGCGACGGCCTGCGCCACCCGCATGAGGGCGATCGCGCCGCGCGGGGAGGCACCCACCCGCACGTGCTGCTGGAGGTCCGGCAGCGGGCGGGGGCCGCCGCCGCGGGTGGTGTTGACCAGCGCGACGATGTACTGCTTGACCGACAGGTCGACGTACACCCGGCCCACCAGCTCGCGCAGGTACAGCACGTCCTGCAGCGCGATGGGGCTCGCCTCCAGCGGGGCGGTCAGCGCGCCGGAGGCGGTGAGCTCGAGGATCTCGACCTCCTCACCAGGGGTGGGGTAGGTGAGGACCTCCTTCATGAGGAAGCGGTCCATCTGCGCCTCGGGCAGGACGTAGGTGCCCTCCTCCTCGATGGGGTTCTGGGTGGCCAGCACCATGAAGGGCTGCGGCAGCGGGTAGATCCTGCCGCCGATGGAGGTCTGCCCCTCCTGCATGGCCTCGAGCATGGCCGACTGGGTCTTGGCGGAGGAGCGGTTGATCTCGTCGAGCAGCACGAGGTTGGCGTGCACGGGGCCTAGCTGGGTGGTGAACTCCCCGGTGGCGTAGTTGAAGATCTGGGTGCCCACGATGTCGTTGGGCATCAGGTCCGGCGTGCACTGGATGCGGTGGAAGGTGCCGGAGACGGCGGCGGCCAGGGTGTGCGCGGCCGTGGTCTTGGCGAGGCCGGGCACGGACTCCAGCAGCACGTGCCCGCCCGCGATCAGCGTAGACACGAGCGCAGTACGGAGCCCGTCCTGCCCGACAACGCGCTGGCCGAAGATGTTGTGGACCCGGCGCACCAGCCCGGCGGCCCGGGCGGTGTCGGTCTCGGTGATGGTCTGGACCTGGAGGTGCTGCTGGGCGGGCTGGGGCGACCAGGGCGCGCCGGCGGGAACGTCGTCGCCGGGACCGTGCGCGTGGCCGAACCCGGCCCCGCGCGCGCCGTCCGCGCGGGCGCCACCGGACGCCGCCTTGCCCGCGCCGTCGTGCGGGGCCGCAGCCCACCCGTGCGTTCCGCTCATGGTCCCCCCGTGGGATGGCTGCTGCGAGACTATGCCAAACCACCCCGCGGGCGGGAAGGGTCGGGAGGCCGGCGGCCCGCCCGGAGGGACGTCTGCGAGCGCCTACCCTGGTTTCGTGCCTCTGTCTCCCCGCCCGTCCCCGTGGTGGTACGCGCTCGGCGCGCTGCCGCTCGCCCTCCTGGCCATGGCCGGGGGCCTGGTGCTCACGGGCGCCGCAGAGCCGCCCGCGATCTTCGACCCTGGTCCCCTCGTGCGCTGGGGGCTGCCCGTCGTCACGGTGGTCCAGCAGGCCGCCGCGGCGCTGACCGTGGGCGCGTTCGCGCTGTGCGCCGTGGTCCTGCCGGCCGCGCCGCGGGCCGGTGCCCCGCACGTTCGGGCGTCCGCGCCCGTGGACGGCGCCGCCTGGCCCCGGGCGGCGCGCATCGGTGGGGTCGCCGCGGTCGTGTGGGCCCTGGCCCAGCTCGCCCACCTGGTGCTGACGCACGGCTCCGTCGTCGGCGCGATCGGCGGGGAGGGGTACGGGGCGCAGCTGGCGCAGTTCGTCACCGATGTGGAGCTCGGCCGGAATCTCGCGTGGGCGACGGTCCTCGCCGCGCTCGTCGCCGTCCTGGCCGTGTCCGTCGCGGGGTACACCTCCGCCGCGTGGACCACCGTCCTCGCGTTCGCCGCCCTCTTCCCGCTGGCCCTGACCGGTCACGCCGCCGGCGCCGCGAGCCACGAGCTCGCCGTCTCCTCGTGGTGGCTGCACCTGGGCGGCGTGACCCTGTGGGTCGGCGGTCTCGCCGTCCTCGTGCTCGTCGGCTCCCGGCTGGGCCGCGACCTGCCCGCCGCCGTGCAGCGGTACTCGCGGCTGGCCCTGTGGGCGTTCGCCATCACGGCCCTGGCGGGCACCGCCAACGCCTGGCTCCGGCTGTCCTCCCCCGTGGAGCTGTTCACGCACCCCTACGGCCATCTCGTGCTCATCAAGGTGCTCCTCACCGTCGGGCTCGGCCTGGCCGGCTGGGCGCACCGCCGGATGACGATCCCCGAGCTGGAGCGGCGCGCCGCGTCCGTGCCGGCCACGGGCGCGGGGTGGGCGTTCTGGCGGCTGGCGGGCGTGGAGGTGCTCGTCATGGGCGCCGTGGTCGGCGTCGCCGTCGCGCTCGGCTCCTCGGCGCCCCCGGTGCCGCAGGAGCCGGTCACCGAGGCCGGCCCGGTCTACCTGCTCAGCGGCTACGCCGAGCCGCCGTTCCCCACGGCCCTGACCTACCTCACCCAGTGGCGGCCGGACCCCGTCACCGCGCTGGTGACCATCTCGGCCCTGGTGGTCTACCTGGGCTGGGTGGTGCGGCTGCGCCGCCGCGGCGACGCCTGGCCGGCCGCCCGGACGGCGAGCTGGGTCATCGGGTTCGTGCTCTTCTTCTGGGTCACCAACGGCGGCCCGTCCGTGTACGGCAAGGTGCTCTTCAGCGGCCACATGATCCAGCACATGCTGCTGGTGATGGTGGTGCCCATCCTCCTGGTGCTCGGGGCCCCCATCACCCTGGCGCTGCGCGGCCTGCCGCACCGCGGCGACGGCTCCCGCGGCCCGCGCGAGTGGCTGCTGGCCCTGGTGCACTCGCGGTGGCTCGCCTTCTTCTCGAACCCCATCGTGGCCGCCGTGAACTTCGCCGGGTCCCTGGTGGTGTTCTACTACTCGCCGCTGCTCGAGGGGGCGGTGACCACCCACGTCGGGCACGTGCTGATGGTCGTCCACTTCACCGCCACGGGCTACCTCTTCGCCAACGCGCTGATCGGCATCGACCCGGGACCCTCGCGCCCGTCCTACCCGCTGCGCCTGCTGCTGCTCTTCGCGACGATGGCCTTCCACGCGTTCTTCGGCATCTCCCTCATCGAGCAGTCCGCCCTGCTCGCCGCCGACTACTTCGGCCAGCTCGGCCTGTCCTGGGGCGGGGGGGTCGACGCCATGGCCGACCAGGTCAAGGGCGGCGCCATCACCTGGGGCATCGGCGAGATCCCGACGCTCGCGCTGGCGATCGGCGTCGCCGCGGCCTGGGCGAAGGAGGACGACCGCACGGCCCGGCGCTCCGACCGCAAGGCCGACCGCGACGAGGACGCCGAGCTGCGCGCCTACAACGAGATGCTCGCCGAGCGGGCCGCCCGCTCGGCGGGCCTCCAGGCCTCGGGCCGGACCGCGCCGGAGCAGCCCGGCGCCCCCGCCGACCAGACGCGTCCGTAGCGGGATCCCGGGCCGGGCGCCGCTAGTCGTCCCACTCCCAGACGAAGCCGACGATCTCCCCCTCCAGTGCCGGCAGGAACCGGTGGACGTCGAGGTCGGCGGACAGGCGCACCTCGTGGCGGGAGACCGGCTCGTCGGACCAGATGTTGTCCCACCGCGCCCACCACACCCGCCGCGGCACCCGCGCGGGGTGGAACTGGACGTAGATCTCGAGGTTGCCGATCCGGCGGCGCGACCCGCGGCGGAAGTTCGGCGGCGGCTCCTCGCTGAAGCTGAACGCGGTGCGGTACTCCAGCGACGCCGTCTCGCCCGGGGCCAGCGGGTTGGTCAGCGCGAGCTCGACGCCGTACAACCCCGACATGCTCGAGCGCCGCACCGGCCCGGCCCGCCCGCCGCGCACCACCTCGACGGCGGCGGCGTGGGTGTCGAACTGGTAGACGTAGCGGTCCATCGGCTCCAGCGCCCGGATGACCTGCAAGGTGCGGTGCTCGGCGGGCAGCCCGTCGGGCCCCACCCGGTGCAGCTCGTGGACGACCAGCGACTCGTAGCCCACCGTCGGGCTGAGCGGGGCGCCGTCGTCCGCGGCCGCGCGCAGCACCGACAGGTCCTCGGAGTCCGCGTTCATGAACAGCGCCCAGAGCTGGTTGGCGTCCTTGTCGGACATGTCGAACGCCTCTATGAACAGCCGGAGCGTCGCCGCCGCGATGAAGTGCCCGGTCAGGGCCCTGTTCACCCGGTCCTTGAGCCGGCGGGGCAGGTCCCGCTCGCTGTCGGCCACCTCCCCGCTCTCCCACAGGTACTCCGCCAGCACCTGCGCGACGGCGCCCTGGTGCACCTGCTGGCCGCTGCTGCGCCGCATGTGCACGGCCCACCGGGACCGGTAGGCGGCCCGCTCGGCCAGCAGGGCCACGAGGTGCCGGCACACCTCCGCGGACGGGTCGGGGACGGGCCGGGCACGCATGGCACCCATTCTGGGCGGCGGGGCGCGGATATGTCCCGCGTTGTGCGCCGGTCTCACCGGGCGGCCATCTCGCCCCGGTCCGGTCTCACGGCGCGGTCCTGCGCCCTCGCCCGCCTCACCGTGCTGCCCGCCGGCGCGCGACAGAGGTGCGACACAGGACCGGTGGAATGCGCAAGTCGGGAGTTCTGGGGACAGACGAGGGGGTCAATGGTGTCTCTCACCGCGTCGTCGAGGCCGATGGCCGGCACTGCGTCCGCGCAGATGTCGGTGGCCGTGGTCGACCACCACCCGGTGGTAGTCCTCGGGGTCGAGCGGTGCCTCGCCAGCGCGCCGGACCTTTCCGTGGTCGGCGGGTACACCAGCGTGCGGGAGCTGCTCGCCTCCCGGGGCGTCGAGCACCCGGCCGACGTGGTCGTCGCCGAGCTCACGCCGCCCGACGGCACCTCCCCGCAGCGCAACCTCTCGACGCTCGCCGAGACGGGCGCGCGCGTGGTCGCCTTCACGGCCGAGCGCAGCCCCTACCTGCTCGACCTGGCGCTCGCGGCCGGAGCGCTCGCCGTCGTCCACAAGACGGTGCCGCCCGAGGTCCTCGTGCGCTCCGTCCGGGCGGCCGCGCGGGGCCAGCACCAGGGAGTCGTGCCGGGGAACCTCGCACCGGCCGGCTGGTCCGCGCCGCTGCTGTCGCCGCGCGAGCGGCAGACGCTCGAGCTGTACGCCGCGGGCGAGAAGTCCGAGCGTGTGGCGCAGCGGCTGGGGATCTCCCGGGAGACCGTCAACGACTACGTCGGGCGGATCCGGGGGAAGTACCGGATGGCCGGGCGCCCGGCGGACACCAAGGTCGACCTGTACAAGCGGGCCGTCGAGGACGGCATCCTGCCCCCGCCGGGCGAGAACGTCGGCTGACCCCGGCCCCACCGGCCGCAGCCGCCGGAGGCTCAGCCGGCCTCCTCGAGGATCACGTCCGCCCCGCTCGCCGTGACCCGCACGCCGCCCTCGCCGGGGACGGCGTCGGTGATCCGGAGCCCGTACGGCAGCGCCGGCAGGTCGATGTCGACCATGAGCTCCGGCATGCCGAGCAGCGGCGCGACCCGGCCCGGGTCGACGGTCAGGCCGGCCAGCTCGACCGTCTCGACGGCCAGCCCGACCTCACCGCGCTCCACGACGGGCGTCGTCCCGACCTCGACCGTCTGGCCGAGCAGCTCCCCGGAGAGGCTCAGCCCGTCCGGGCCGGTCGCGACGGCGAGCCCCAGCCCCGCCTCGTCGACGAGCCGCTGGAGCTCGTCCTCGGGGAGCGTGCCGACCAGCTCCAGGCTCTCCACCGTGACCGGGCTCGTCAGCCCGACGCCCGCCGCGCGGGCGTCGAGATCCCTCAGCCGCACGCCCTCCAGCTGCGCCGCCTCGGCGGTCGCGGTGGCGGCGCCGATCTCGCCGGCGAGCACCTGGGTGAGGAAGGGGAAGCCCTCGATGCTCACCGCCGGCCGCCCCTCGGTGCCCGCCGCCTCGGCGAGCCGGTTCCCGACCTCCCGCTCGGCCCAGGCGTTCGCCGCGCGGTCGGCGACCACCGCCAGGACCAGCACCACCAGCACGACGACGATCAGGGTCCGGGCGGCGCGCATGCCCCCACCCTAGGCGCCGCCCCGGCCCATAACCGGGGCAGCTCCTCCGCAAGAAGGCGTCATGTGTAGGGTCGAGGCGTCATCCGGACGGAGAAGGGGGACGCGTGGACGACCGTGAGGAGGACCTGCGGCGGCTGGCCGCCGACCCGGCCACGCCGCTGACCACGCTGCAGCTGCTGGCCCAGGACCACCCGGAGGTCCGCGCCGCGATCGCCGCGAACCCGGCGACCTACCCGGCGCTGCTGGAGTGGCTCGGCGCCCTGGGCATGCCCGACGTCGACGCCGCCCTGGCCGCCCGCGGCGCCGGCGCGCACGCCACGGCGGCGGAGTCCGAGCCTTCTGCGGCCGGGAACCCGGCGAGCGCGGCCACCACCGGAGAGCGTCCGGTCGGCCTCGAGCCGCCGACGACCGCCCACCCGGCCCCCGTCCTGCCGCCCGTCATCCTGCCCGCCTCCCGCCCACGCCCGGTGCAGGCCGCCGCCGAGCCGCCGACCGAACGGATCGCGGCGCTGGGGCCCGAGCAGCCGCCAGCCGCCCCGGCGTCAGCCGGCGCGGAGCCGGGGACGGGCGACCAGCCCACGAGCCTCGACGACCGAGCCATCGTGGCCGGCGTCCGCCACTCCCCCGGCGACGTCCCCGGCGGCGCGACCGCGGCGTGGCCTGCGGCCGCCCAGGAGGCCACGACCAGCCGCCTGCCCGCCCGGCCGGGCCTCGTCGAACCGGATTCCGCGGAGCCGGGTCTCGATGCGCCGGGCCGCGCCGAGCCGGGCCGGCCGGAGCGAACCCGCCCGGCCGCGGTGGGTGCCGCACCGGACGACGGCGTCGGTCCGGGCCGGGACCGGCGTCCCGCGTGGGCGCTGCTCGCCCTCGTCGCGGTCCTGCTCGTGGCCGGGCTGGGCTGGGCACTCGGCAGGCCCGGCGACGACCCGGCCCCCTCCGCATCCCCCAGCGCGACGACGACGCCGGCGTCTCCCCCGGCCAGCCCCGCGCCCACGTCCGACCCCGCCGACGCGGCGGGCGCCACGCTCGCCGCGCTCGCCGCGCTCCCGGGAGCGTCCTCGTGCGCCGACGTCTCGGCCGACGCCAAGGTCTTCGCCGACTTCGGCGCCGCGGCCTCGTCCGGCGACGCCTGGGCCGACCCCGGCGCCGCCGACGTCGTCATGACGGCGCTGACCGGGCTGCAGGAGGCGTGCGACCCGGCGTACGCCGTCGCCGTCAACGACGCCCTGGTGGACGGCGAGGGCACCCCCGCCGCACTGGTCACCACGCTGGCCACGGCCGGCGAGTGGGTGCAGCCGGTACGGGCCGCGCCGCCGGGCGCGCAGCCGATGAACGACTTCACCAGCCCGTCGGGGAACATCGCCTGCTCGCTGGGCGAGACCGAGGCGAGCTGCACGATCGGCGACCGCTCGTTCGCGGACCCGGCCGGGTGCGCGGCGGGTCCGGTGACGCTCGTCGTCGGCACGGGCGGCGCCGCCGCCCCGGACTGCACCCGTGCCGCGGCGCCCGCGGCCGGCACGCTGCCGTACGGCCAGTCCGCCACGGCCGGTCTCTTCGCGTGCACGAGTGAGCAGGACGGCATGACCTGCTGGAGCACCCTCACCGGCAGCGGCTTCTCGGTCGCCCGCGCCGGTTTCACCACGTTCTGACGGGCCGTCGGCGTCAGGGCGCGGCGGCGCCATCCTCCGACCAGGCGGTGACGCCGGCGGCGATGGCTTCGGCGTAACGCTGCCGCCCGTCCTCGCTCTCGATCAGCACCGCGTCGGCCGGGTTGCGCATCTGCGCGAGCTCGAGCATGACGGCGGGCCGCTCGGCCCAGTTCAGCGTGCCCAGGTCCGCGCGTTCGCTCAGGGCGCCGGGGTAGGTCGGAGACGGCGTGAACCCCGCGGCCCCGAGGGCGTCGAGCAGCGCGGCCGCCAGGGCGCGTGAGGGCTCGCCCTGGGCGTCGTTGAGCGGCGGGGAGGAGACGATGGCGAAGTACCCCCGGACGGTGGGGTCATCGGAGCCGTCGGCGTGGATGGACACGAGGAGGTCGGCGTCGTGCGCCTGCGCCGCGCTGCCCCGCTCGTCGACGCACGGCCCGACGCCCGTGTCGTCCTGGCGCGTGAGGGTCACCCGGGCGCCCGCCGCCTCCAGCAGCCCGCGTGCCCGGCCCGCGACGTCCCACGTGAAGGCGTGCTCGGGGTAGCCCGACGCCGTCGACGTGCCCACCGTGTTGCAGGCCTTGCGGGCGCCGCGGCCATCGTCGACCGGCGCGGAGACCTCCGACGCGGCCGCGGCGTTGCCGCCGTTGTGACCGGGGTCCAGCACGACGTGGAGGCCGGCCAGGGTCGGCGAAGTCGCGTCGCCGGCGGCGTCTTCCTCGGCGGGCTCCTGCTCCGCCGCCGAGCCTGCCGGCGAGGGCGCCGGCTGTGCGCTGGTCAGCGGCCGGGATCCGAGGTAGAGCCCGACGGCGACGGCCGCCAGTACCGCGATCACCACGAGTGCCCCGACGAGCCGCCGTCGGGGTCTGCTCGTGCGGGGCTCGGCGGCTTCGGTGGACACACGGTCATCGTCGCACCCGCCAGCCGGCGTTGCCCGCGGCCACGGCTTGCCGGTGGGAGACGCGAGATACCCCAGGACGAATCTTCCCGCCCTGGGGTATCGATGTCGCAGCGCGGCTGGACGCCGCGCTTGGTCAGGCGTAGATCAGCGCGGGCCGGCGGTGGGCCAGCATGCGAAGCACGCGGTGTAGCTAGCGGACTTGTCCACGGGGGCTGCCGACGACGGGGCCGCGATGCCGGCGATCAGGCCCGCAGCCACCAGGACGCTCACTCCAAGCTTCTTGAACATTCGCTCACTCCCGAATTCGGCGAGGCCGTGCGCCTCACGCCATGATCATCGGGGTTTCCGGACGAGGATTGCGGGTCCGTGAACGTGCACTCCCTGCCATGGCAGGAAGTTACAGCCGTGTAGAGAAAGAGGTTCGATCCTCGCGGCATGCATAGAGGACGCTCGGTGTCGGCATACGATCAGGTCGGAATCAGACTGTCGGGGGTGCCATGTTCGAAGCGCTAGGCCTGGACGCGAACGCCATCGCGGTCTACCGCACCCTCCTGCTCTCCCCCTCGGTCACGCACGCCCAGCTCGCCGAGCGAGCTGGAGTAGACCATGACGGCGTGCACCTCGCACTTGACGTACTCGAGCAGAAGGGTCTGCTCCGGCGTTCACATTCCGATCCAGCTGGTGTGCGCACGGAGTCGCCCCAAGTTGCGTTCGAGCGACTTCTCGGCGACCAGGAGGAGAAGCTTCATCGCGCCCAGGAGCAGCTCAGCAGCATTCGCACAGGCGCGGCCCAGCTCGTTGACGAGTATCAGCGCTCGGTCAATCGCCGCCGCGGGGAAGTCGAGCACCTAGTCGAGACCGACGAGATTGTCTCCAGGTTGGTCGAGCTTGGAGAAAACGTCGCAGCCTCCATCGACTCGGTGGTGACGAAGCAACCGACGGTGCATCAGTTGCGCGAGTCCAAGATGGACGAAGAGAAGTACTTCGAGCGCGGCATCAAGTTGCGGACCGTCTACCCAGCATCGGCGCGCCATGATGAGCTCGTCGTCGAGTACGCGAAGTGGCTGGCCGCGAGAGGAGGAGCAGCCCGCACTTCGATCACCGTTCCGAACCGGGTTCTCATCTACGACGGCGAGGTAGCCGTGCTGATGTTTGACCCAGAGGATCACTCTCGCGGCGCCGTAATCATCAATACGCCGGGCGTCGTTGCGACCCTCCGTGCCATGTTCGAGCTCATATGGGCCGCGAGCACGGATCTAGCACCGTCCGACGACGAAGACCTCCGCCCGGAAGAGCGTGAGCTGCTCCAGCTCCTCGCCCGCGGACTCAAAGACGAGGCGATCGCCCGCCAGCTCGGGATCTCCATCCGCACCGTGCGCCGCATGATCAACAACCTGAGCCTGCGGATGGAGACCTCCAGCCGCTTTGCGCTCGGCGCGAAGGCAGCCGAGCGCGGCTGGCTCTGAGCCCGCCTCGCATTCCCGCACGATCGCCGACGTCCGGCCGGTGGCCCAGCCGCGCACCGGGCCTCCGCGAAGTGGAACGCCTCCTCAGGCCACCCGCGCGTCGAGCAGCACGAGCGGTTGCCGGTAGCCGTGCTCGGTGACCTGCGTCCGGGCCGCGACGACGAACCCCGCCCGCTCGAGCTCCGCCTCGAGCTGCCCGGGGCACAGCACCCGCTGCGTCGTCGTGCACACCGTGACCTGCCCACGGCGCCGGTCCTTGGGCAGCGCCGTGAGCGTCCACGTCGGCGCGTCCGGCTCCCAGTACTCGTACATCCGGTACGTGCGCCCGCTCGGGGCGTGCACCTCGGTCCCGACCTCGGGCGGCAGCGGGAGGGCGCCGTGGTCAACCGTGCTGACCAAGAACCGCCCGCCCGGGGCGAGGTGGTCGCGCACGGAGCCGTACAACCCCACGCGCCCCGTCTCGTCCAGCAGCGCGACCGAGCAGCCCGCGAGGACGACGGCGCCGAACAGCCTGCCCAGGGCGAAGCCGGCCATGTCGGCCTGCACCATGGCACACCGCTCGCGCAGCGGCGCCGGCGCCTTGAGGAGCCGGCCCGCGAGTCCGCGCAGCGCGTCACGGGACACGTCGAGCGCGGTGACCTCCCGCCGCAGCGCGAGCAGCGGCACGGTCAGGCGCCCGACGCCGGCGGCCAGGTCGAGCACCGGGCCGTCCACCTGGAGCACGGCCCGGAGCACCGCGCGGATCTCCTGCATATCGCTGTCGACGAGGTCCGCGTACAGGGCCGAGCCGGCCTCGTCGCAGATGCCGTGCACCTCGGCGCGGGCGCCGAGGGCGGCCACCGTCCGCCCGGCGCGCCCAGGGATCCCGTGCGAGGCGGAGAGGGAGACCCGCGGCGCCGCCAGGGCGAGCCGGGCACCGGGCCGCGCCGTAGTCAGCGGCGATGCGTCCATCGGGCCACCTCCCTGCTCCTGCGGGGTGCGCACGGGCGCGTCGTGCGTGATCACTCGCCGGCTCTCGTCACCAGAAGAAGGGCAGGCGCCGGGGCTCGGCGCCGAGGAGGTAGTCCAGCGCGAGCAGGACGCCGGCGGCCCCGGTACCGAGGTCGGCGGAGGACCTCGCCGCCTCCAGGCCGACGTAGGGGATGCGCGCCTGCGCCGAGGGGTGCCCGAGACGCTCGAGGTGCGGGCGCACAGCCGCGCGCGGGTCGGCTGCCGGGTCCCACGGCCGGGCCCGCACGTACTGCACCGCCGCCAGCGTGCCCGCCCACCCGTGGAAGAGCCCGGCGTGGGCGCCGACGTGCTCCTCGCACGCGGCCGCGAGGGACTCCCGCGCCTGGAACACCCAGGGCGCGTCGAGGTAGGTCATCGCCTCGTGCAGCACCATCACGACGCCCGCGCTGCCGCTGCCCAGCAGCGGCCGGCTGCGCCAGAGCTCAGGGGCGCCCTCGGCCGAGAACGCCGGCCACCCCAGGTGGGCCAGGTCGCGCCGCAGCGCCCGCTCGGCGTGGTCCAGCAGCACCTGCTCGGCGGTGAGCTCGTAGGCGTGCAGCAGGAACAGGGCCACGCCGGCGCCGCCGTGCAGCAAGCCCGGCCGGTACAGCCGGCCGCCGGGCTGCTCCAGCTTGTCCACCACCAGGTGCGCGATCCGGGCCAGCAGCCGCAGGGTCCCCTCGCCGTCGAGGAGCGGTGCGCGCTCGAGCAGGGCCAGCCCCACGCCGGCCAGGCCGTCGGCCATCGCGACGCCCAGGTCCTCCAGCGGCGCCTGCTCCACCTCCGCCCACGCCCGCTCGGCCGCCTCCCGGCGGCCGAGCCGGTCCAGCGCGAGCGCGATCCCACCGAGCCCGTCGACGAGCCCCGGTCCTGGGCCCTCCATCCCGTCGACCGCCCCCTCCAACCAGTCGACGAGCTCGGTGGGAACCTCAGCCCCAAGCTCCGCGAGCGTCCACAGGACCCCTGCGGCGCCGGAGCCGAGGCTCACGCCACCGTGGGGCCGCAGGAGCTGCTGCGGGTCGCCGGGGAACAGCCGATCCGCGCGCTGGGGCGTGGCCGCGGCAAGGATGCTGCGCACCAGGTGCTCTCGCACCTGCGGGTAGGAGGCGTCGTCGAGCACGGCGAACCGGCTGCCCCGGCGCGCGCCGAGGTCGATCAGCTCGCCGGTGCGGCCCTCTGCCACGCGCGCGGCGGTGGCCGCCCGCAGGGCGGAGCCGTCGCGGCCGGCCGGCCGTTCGAACGGGAGCAGCACCGATGACGGCATGGCCGGCCCCTCTCGCTCGTCCTCCCACACCCGCGACTGCGGGCGGTCATCCTTGCGGACGTTGCGACCGTAACGAGAGCCCGGACGCCGTTACCAGCCAGTTGGCGGGCACGTAAATGCCATGGCAGGAACATGCCATCGGCAGGGCGCTCGGCGGCGGCACCGACGCCCTCCGCGAACCTGCCGCCCGCGGACGGGATCCCGCGGCGGCGCGGGGCGACGGCGGCCGGACAACGACGCCCGGAGGGCCGCCCGACGAGGGCCGGCAAAAACCTAGCCGCCGGCGCGGACGTACGCATCCCCGGCGTGCGCCGGGCCGGGACTGCTACGCGCGCCGGGTGGCGGCGCGCACGTCTCTTCCCCACCGCCGCGGCGGCCTCACCGGCGCCGGCCTCAGCGGGTCAGCTCGGCGATGACCGAGTCGTCCAGCCGGTCGAGCAGGTCGACGACCGAGTCGTACACGGCCACGGCGCCCGCCTCGCGCAGCTCCGCGGCGCTGATGCCGCCGGTGAGGACGCCGACGCACCGCACGCCCACGCGCTCGCACGCGACGGCGTCCCAGACGGCGTCGCCGAGGAACACCGCCCGCTCGGGCGGCACGCCGGCCCGGTCCAGCGCGACGGCCACGAGGTCGGGGTCCGGCTTGGCGCTGTCGACGTCCTCCGCGGCGGTGACGGCGTCGAGCAGGTCCTCGGCGTCGAGCACCCGCCGCACGTGCCTGAGCTCGTTGGGTGGCGCCGAGGTCGCCAGCACGACCCGCAGCCCCCGTTCCCGCAGCGCACAGAGCAGCTCGTGGACGCCGTCGAGCCGGCGGAGCCGCTGGGCGGCGAGCGCCTCGTAGCGGTCGGCATGCTCCTGCTTCACCCGCTCGCCGAGCTCCTCGGCGCGGTCGCCGAGCAGCTCGGCGACGATCCGCTTCGAGTCCATCCCGATGCGGCGGTGGATGCGCCAGGCGTCCACCGGGTGCCCGGCCTGCTCGAACGCCTCGGCCCAGGCCGTGACATGGAGGTACGTGGAGTCGAGGAGGGTGCCGTCGGCATCGAGCAGGACGGCGCCGGGTGCGTCGGTGGTCATGTCCCAGTGCTACCGCCTGCCCCGGCCGGGCGCACGGCGGGCGGCCGGCTCACCGGCCCGGCCGGTCAGCCCCAGACCAGCGCCTGGGCCGGGTCCTCCAGGACGCGCGCGACGTCGGCGAGCAGCCGCGAGCCCAGCTCGCCGTCGACGAGGCGATGGTCGAAGGACAGCGCCAGCTGGGTGACCCAGCGGGGCTTCACCTTGCCGCGGTGCACCCACGGCTGCTTCTTGATGGCGCCGAAGGCGAGGATCGCCGACTCCCCGGGGTTGAGGATCGGGGTGCCCGCGTCGATGCCGAAGACGCCGATGTTGGTGATCGTCACCGTGCCGTCCGCCATGTCGGCCGGCTGCGTCTTGCCGGCGCGGGCCTTGGCGGTCAGCTCGCCGAGCTCGGCGGCGAGCTCGTGCAGGTTCAGCCGGTGGGCGTCCTTGATGTTGGGGACCACCAGGCCCCGCGGGGTGGCGGCGGCGATGCCCAGGTTGATGTAGTGCTTGTAGACGATCTCCTTGGCCTCGTCGTCCCAGGCGGCGTTGGCCTCGGGGTTGCGGCGCATGGCCAGGATCAGCGCCTTCATGGTGATCAGAAGCGGGGTGACGCGCACGTCCGCGAACTCGCGGTCCTGCTTGAGCCGCTCGACCAGTTGCATGGTGCGGGTCACGTCCACGGTCTCGAACACGGTGACGTGCGGGGCGGTGAACGCCGACGCGACCATCGCCTCGGCGGTGCGGCGGCGCACGGCCTTGGCCTGCACCCGGGTCTGGCGGCCGTCCGGGGAGACGGTGCCGCCGGCCAGCCAGGGCTCCTCGTCGCCGCGGTGGGTGGCCAGCGCGGCCGGCTCGGCGCCCGCGCGCTGGGTCTGCACGTCCTCGCGCGTGATGATCCCGCCCGGCCCGGTGCCGACGACGGCGGCGAGGTCGACGCCGAGGTCCTTGGCGAGCTTGCGCACCGGGGGCTTGGCCAGCACGCGTGCGCCCGCCCGGCGTCCGTCGGCGGTGGCAGCAGCCTCCGCCGCGGGTGCCGGCGCGGCGGCGCCACCGGTCGACGGCACCGGGCGGGTCGACGGCACCGGGCCGGTCGACGGTGCGCCGCCGGTCGATGGCGCCGGGCCGGTCGACGGCGCCGGGCGCGCGCCGGGCTGTGTGAAAGATTCGTCAGGCATAGCCTGACGAATGTTCCCCGTTGCGGTTGCGTCCTGCCTGCGCGGGCGGCGCGTGGCGCTGCCGGCCCGCGTGCCGTACCCGACGAGCACGCTGCCCGACCCCTCGGCCGCCGAGCCGGGCCCGGCCGTCGTGCCCGCCGTCGTGCCCGCCGTCGCCCCCGCCGCCGCGCCCGCCGCCGGGCCGGCCCCGGACGGGGCACCCCCGCCGTCCGCCGTCGCCGGTGCGGGAGCGGTCTCGCCCTGCGGCGCGGTGGCCTCGGCCGGGGCGGCGGACGCGTCATCGCCGCCGGCCGGGGCCTCGCCGTCGGGGTCGACGTCGATGCTGATGATGGGCGCACCGACCTCCACCGTGGCGCCCTCGGGCACCAGCAGCTCGTGGACCACGCCCGCATAGGGGCTCGGCAGCTCGACGACCGACTTCGCCGTCTCGATCTCGCAGAGCATCTGGTTGACGGCCACGGTGTCCCCGACGGCGACCTGCCAGGCGACCAGGTCGGCCTCGGTCAGGCCCTCCCCCACGTCCGGCAGGCGGAACTGCTGGTAGCTCGGCACGGTGCGCATACCTCCAGGTGACGCGTTGGGTGGCCGGCCGCCGCCGCGCGGCAGCGGCCGGCGGTGTCAGTAGGCCAGGACCCGGTCGACGGCGGCCAGGACGCGGTCGAGGTTCGGCAGGTACTCCTCCTCGTGGGCGCTGGCCGGGTAGGGCGTGTGGTAACCGCCCACCCGCAGCACCGGCGCCTCGAGGGCATAGAAGCAGCGTTCGGTGATCCGCGCGGCGATCTCGGCGCCGGGGCCGAAGAACATCGGCGCCTCGTGGGCGACGACGAGCCGGCCCGTGCGCATGACGGAGGCCGTGACGGCGTCGAAGTCGATGGGCGAGACCGAGCGCAGGTCGATGACCTCCAGGCTCGTGCCCTCCTGGGCGGCGGCGTCGGCGGCGGCCAGCAGCGTCTTGACGGTGGGCCCGTACCCGGCGACGGTCACGTCGGTGCCGCGGCGGACGGTGCGCGCCGCGTGCAGGCCCGCGGCCAGCGCGGCCTCGCTGAGGTCCACCTCGGCGTCCAGGTCCACCTCGCCCTTGTCCCAGTACCGCGACTTGGGCTCGAAGAACAGCACCGGGTCCGGCGAGGCGATGGCCTGCTGGATCATCGCGTACCCGTCCGCCGCGGTCGCCGGCGTCACCACCCGCAGGCCCGGGGTGTGCGCGAACAGCGCCTCGGGGGACTCGCTGTGGTGCTCGATGGCGCCGATGTGCCCGCCGAAGGGCACCCGGATGACCACCGGCATCGTCAGGTCACCCTCGGAGCGGTAGGTGAGCTTGGCCAGCTGGGTCGTGATCTGGTCGAAGCCGGGGAAGATGAACCCGTCGAACTGGATCTCGCACACCGGCCGGTACCCCGCCATGGCCAGGCCGATCGCGGTGCCCACGATGCCGGACTCGGCCAGCGGGGTGTCGACCACCCGGTCAGGCCCGAAGTCGCGCTGCAGGCCGTCGGTCACCCGGAAGACCCCGCCCAGGGCGCCGATGTCCTCGCCCATGAGCAGCACCTTGGGGTCGTGCTCGAGCGCCTTGCGCAGCCCGGCGTTGATGGCGCGGGCCATCGCTGTGGCGGTCATCGCTCCCCCTCGGCGTCGGCGAAGCCGGCCTGGTAGGCGGCCTCGGCGGCGCGCTCCTCGGTGACAAGGGGGTGCGCGGCGCTGTAGACGTGGTCGAACATCCGCTCGTGCGGCGGCGCCGTCAGGGCGTGGCAGAACTCGCGGGCCGACTCCGTCAGGGCGGCGGCGTCGTCGTCCACCGCGGCGAGGAAGGCGGCGTCGGCCAGGCCCTCCCGCTGCAGGTACGCGCGGACGCGGGCGATGGGGTCCTTGGCGCGCCAGCGCTCCTCCTCCGCCTTGTCCCGGTAGCGGGAAGGGTCGTCGGAGGTGGTGTGCGCGCCCATGCGGTAGGTGACCGCCTCGATGAAGGTCGGCCCGCCGCCGCTGCGGGCGCTCTCGAGGGCGGCCCGGGTGACGGCGTAGCACGCGAGGGCGTCGTTGCCGTCCACCCGCACCGAGGGGATGCCGAACCCGGCGCCGCGGTGGACCAACGGCACCCGGCTCTGCGTCGACGTCGGCACGGAGATGGCCCAGTGGTTGTTCTGGACGAAGAACACCACCGGCGCGTTGGCCGAGGCGGCGAAGACCATGGCCTCGTTGGTGTCGCCCTGGGAGGTGGCGCCGTCGCCGAAGTACGCCACGACGGCGCGGTCGCGCGCCGGGTCGCCCGTGCCGACGTCGCCGTCGCGCTGGACGCCCATGGCGTAGCCGACGGCGTGCAGCGTGTGGGCGCCGATGACGAACGTGTACAGGTGGAAGTTGTGCGCCCTCGGGTCCCAGCCGCCGTGGCGCACGCCGCGGAAGACGGGCAGCAGGTCCCGCAGGTCCACGCCCCGCACCTGCGCGACGCCGTGCTCACGGTAGGAGGGGAAGACGAAGTCGCGGGGCGCCAGCGCGTGCGCGGAGCCGACCTGTGCGCCCTCCTGGCCCAGGCACTGGGCCCACAGCCCGAGCTCACCCTTGCGCTGCAGGGCGGTGGCCTCGCCGTCGAAGGCGCGCGTGAGCACCATGTCGCGGTAGATCGCCCGCAGGTCCTCCGCCGCCAGCTCGGCGGCCAGCGGCCCGTACTGGGGATCCTCCTGCCGGCGACCCTCGGCGTCGAGGATCTGCACCATGCCCTCACCGGCCTCCAGGCCCGGCGGGACGGTTTCGAGCTGCTCCATCGGGTGGACCTCCTCGGCGACGGCGCCCGGGTGGCGGGCGGTGGTGGCCCGCCGGGCCCGGCGCGTGGGTGGTGCGCCGGGCCCGGCGGGAGCGACCCTGGAGCGGGTGGCAACGAGTCGCGCGAACCTACGCCAGCGTAGGCTACGCGACCGTAAGTTTCAGTTGTGCGGTCCCTACAAATATGGTGGCGGATCGGTTGAGACGGCGCACCCCCGGTGTGGGAATCCGCAACCCGCCGCCCGCGCAGCCAGGTCGAGGAGCGTCCGCCGGCGGTCAGGCCCGCTCGAGCACCGTGGGCATGCGGGAGGCCGGCCACTCGGCGGCGGTGCTCAGGAACAGGTCGTTGCCCTCCGGCTCGCCGATGGAGACCCGGACACCCTCGCCGGCGAAGGCCCGGACCAGCACGCCGCGGCGGCGGGCGCCGTCGGCGAAGCTCACCGAGCGGCGGCCGAGCCCCAGCCAGACGAAGTTGCCCTGCGCGTCGGGCACCGCCCAGCCCTGGTCGGCGAGGGCGGCGACGACACGCTCGCGCTCGGCGACCACCTCGGCGACCCGTGCGCGCACCTGGTCCTCGGCGCGCAGCGCGGCAACGGCGGCGGCCATGCCCATGGAGTTCACGCCGAACGGCGTCGACGCGGCGCGGAAGCCGGTGGTGAGGCGGCGCCGTGCCAGCGCGTAGCCCACCCGCAGGCCCGCCAGCCCGTACGCCTTGGAGAAGGTGCGCAGCACCACCAGGTTCTTGAACTCGCCCAGCAGGGCCGGGCCGTCGGTGCGGTCGGGCAGGGTGACGAAGTCGATGTAGGCCTCGTCCAGGACGACCATCACCGACGGCGGGACGACGGCGAGGAACTCCCGGAGCTCGGTCTGGGTCAGCGCCGGGCCCGTGGGGTTGTTGGGGCTGCACAGCAGCACGACGCGCGTGCGGTCGGTGACGGCGGCCGCCATGGCGGCCAGGTCGTGGCGGCCGGCGGGGTCCACCGGCACCTGCACCGCACGGGCCCCGGCCACCTGGACCGCGATGGGGTAGGCCTCGAACGAGCGCCAGGCCATCACCACCTCGTCCCCCGGCTCGCACACCGCGGCGAGGATGTGCTGCAGGACGGCGACCGACCCGTTGCCCACGGTCACCCGGCCCGGGCCGACGCCGTGCCGCTCCCCGAGCGCCTCGGTGAGCTCCGAGGCGTACATGTCCGGGTACCTGTTGAGGTCGGCGGCGGCGTCGATCATCGCGGCGTTGACCTGTGCCAGCGGCGGGAAGGCGATCTCGTTGCTCGAGAGCTTGAAGACCTGCGCGCCGGCCACGGGCCGCTCGCCCGGCACGTACGCGGGGAGGCTCTCGATGGCGGGGCGCAGTCGGACCGAGGTGCTCTTCGGGGCCATGGCACCCAGTGTGCACCCCGCGAACGCGCGCACCGAAACGAGGCCCCGGTGACAGGATCGGCGCATGCGCTTCGTGGTGCGGTTCCTCGTGAACGCGGCGGCGATCTGGCTGTGCACCCTGCTGGTGCCGGGCGTCACCCTGCCCGCCGAGGCGTCCACCGGTGAGAAGCTCCTCGAGCTCGCCGTCGTGGCCCTGGTGTTCACCCTGGTGAACATGGTCGTGCGGCCGATCGTGAAGCTGCTCTCGCTGCCGCTGTACATCCTCACGCTGGGCCTGTTCTCGCTGGTCGTCAACGCGCTCATGCTCATGCTCACCGGCTGGATCACCCAGCTCACCGAGTGGGGCCTCTACGTCGACGGCTTCTGGACGGCGGTCCTCGGGGGCATCATCATCGCCATCGCGAGCTGGCTGCTGCACCTGTTCATCCCCGGCGAGCACCGCTGAGACGGCCTCACCGCGTGCGCTCGATCTCGAAGAGCAGCGACTCGGTGCGCGCGCCGGGCACGGCGGTGCCCATGACCTGCTCGTTGTGTGCCAGCCAGCGCCGGACGCCGTCGTCCGCCACCCCGGGGAGCAGGCCGGCCGCCGCCGCGTAGCTCTCCACGTGGTGCGCCTGCCCGAGGCCGGCGGGCTCGCCGGAGTGCACCGCCACCGTCACGTGGTGGGGCGCCGGCGGGTTGGGATAGCCGTCGAGGCCGACGGTGGGGTCGTTGACGTCCTCCAGGCTCAGGGTGGCGACGGAGGCGGGCAGCGTCACCCCCGCGACCGGGCTGCCAGCGGTGAGCAGGCTGCGCACGTCGAACCGCGCCCGGAACACCGGGTCCGCCACCAGCCGGGCCGCCACCAGCCCGCCCTGGCTGTGCACCGCCATGGCCACCGGCTCCCCCGGCGCGATGCCGGCCTGGCGCATGGCGCTCGTCACGCCCGCCTCCATGGCGCTGCCCACCCCGGCCATCGCCCGCAGGTTCGTCCCGTTGTCCATCGGCTGGCGCCCGCCGTCCCACGGGCTCTGGGTGCCCGGGACGACGACGGTCCAGGACCGACCGCCGTCGGGTGCCGTGGTGCGAAGGATCTCCACCAGGCCGATACCCCGGCCCCGGATCTCGCGCTCGAGGGCGGGGATGCGGGCGAGGGCCTGCGCCGGCGTGGTCGGCGGGGCGCTCACGGTGCGCCCGAAGCCGGTGACGAGGGCGGTGCCCGGCCGCGACGCGCCGGGCGGGCTGTCGGTGGCGGGCCGCGGCGCGCCGGGCGGGCTGTCGGTGGCGGGCGTCCGGCCCGTGCCCGGCACCGGCAGCGGCCGCACGCGCAGGCCCGGGTACGTCCGGCCGCCGTGCGCCACGAGGCTGGCGTTCTCCAGCATCGGCAGCGCCGCGAGGGCGGTGCGCTCCACCGGCGTCTTCCGTGTCACGTCGACCCACCGCGCGCCGAGGAACATCCCGCCCGCCAGTGCGTCCGGGCGCGCCCACTGCATCCGCCCGGCGAGGGAGCGCGCGTGCTCCTGGGCCACCACCGCGTCCAGCAGCCGCGGGTCCCGCATGCGCGAGACCGCGGCGCCGAGGTGACCGCCCACCGCCACGACGTCGAGCCCCACGGCCGCCCTGCGCACGTGCTCCACCGGGGCCAGGAGCACCAGGTACCGCCACAGCGGCGGCCGGAACACGCGACTGGCCCTCTGCTCCGCCTCCTCGTACCACTGCCGCTGGACCTCGACGTCGTCGGCGAGGTCGCGCACGCCCTGCGCGAGCCGGCCGAGCGTCACCCCGACGTACAGGGCCTGCCGGATCATGGCCGAGACCGCGATCCCGGCCGGCACCGGCGGGGCGAAGTAGCCGAGCACCTCGGCGTCGGCGGCATCGGCGTGGTCCAGCGCCTGTTCCACCAGGGTGACGGCCCCCAGCAGCCGGGCGCGGAGGGCGGCGAGCTCCTCGGTGTCCACGTGCAGGGGCGCGGTGCCGCCGGTGACCATGACGCGCGTGCCGGCCGCCGTCGGCCGCGGGTGCGCGACCCATCCGCCGGGGTCCGGCGGCCCGCCGTCCCGGCTCATGCGCCGTGCCCGGCGGTCCCGAGCATCGCGGCACGGTCCTGGTCCGCCACGCCCGCGGCCCGCTCCGCCTCCCGCAGCTCCTCGGCCAGCACCTGCGCGTGGTGCAGCAGGGCGGCCAGCGCCTCCCCGTAGGCGGTGGCGCCGGCGCCGCGCCACCGCTCGGGGAACGCCGCCAGCAGCTCCTGCCGGGCGCGGGCGAGCGTGGCGAGGGCGGCGAACAGCTCCGCCCGCACCGGCGAGACGGGCCAGGGGTCGGCCCACGTCGGCTCCCGGGGTGCGCTGCTGACGGCCATCCGTGCCTCCTGTTCCGTGGCGGCACGCTAGGCCGGGCGAGGGCGGGGCCTGAACGGGCCCGGCGCCCCGGCGTGGACGAGAGGTCGTCACCTCGGCGGTGTGGACGCGAGGATGAGGAGATGGACCGATTCCGCAAGGGCGACCACGGCACCCCCGCGGCGCTGCGCTTCGAGGCGGCCGGGCTGCGCTGGCTGGCGCAGGCGGCGGCGGACGGCGGCGCCGCCGTCGTGGAGGTGCTCGCCGAGGGGCCGGGCTGGCTGGAGACCCGGCGGATGACCGAGCGCCGGCCCGCCCCCGCGGACGCCGAGGAGCTCGGCCGGGCCCTCGCCCGCACCCACGCGGCCGGGGCGCCGCACCTGGGCTGCCCGCCGCCGGGCTGGGACGGCGAGGGCTTCATGGGGCGGGCGCGGCTGCCGCTGGGCGGAGACCCTGGACGCTCCTGGGGCGAGTTCTACGCGGCGGACCGGGTGCTGCCGTACCTGTCGGCCGCCGTCGCCAACGGCTCCGTGGACGCATACGGCGAGCGGGTCGTGCGCCGGTGCGCCGAGCGGCTCGCGACCGGCGCGCTCGACGCGCCGCAGCCGGGCCTGGTGAAGAACCCGGCCGCGCGCCTGCACGGCGACCTGTGGAGCGGGAACGTCCTGTGGGCCGCGGCGGACGGCCACGTGGAGGCCACCCTCATCGACCCCGCGGCGCACGGTGGCCACGCCGAGTCGGACCTGGCGCAGCTGGCCGTGTTCGGCGCCCCGCACCTGGACCGGATCGTCCGGGCGTACGACGAGGTATCACCGCTCGCCGACGGGTGGCGGGAGCGGGTCGGGCTGCACCAGCTGCACATGCTCGTGGTCCATGCCGCGCTCTTCGGCGGGTCCTACGGCGCGAAGACCGTGCGCACCGCCGCCCGCTACGCCTGAGCGAACACCGCGCGAGCCCCGCGATGAAACCCCCGCCGCGGGACGACATCTGGCGGAACAGGGATGACATCTCGCGGCGGGGGCGGGGGCGCGGGCGGGCGCGCCGCGGCGGCGGCTGTCAGACGCGGGGCTGGCGGTCCGCCCAGTCGGCGAGGGCCACGCGGGGGCCGGTGAAGAAGGGGACCTCCTCCCGCACGTGGCGGCGCGCCTCGGTGGCGCGCAGCTCGCGCATGAGGTCCACGATGCGGTGCAGCTCGGGGGCCTCGAAGGCGAGGATCCACTCGTAGTCGCCGAGCGCGAACGCGGCGACGGTGTTAGCCCGCACGTCGGGGTAGTCCCGCGCGGCCATGCCGTGCTCGCGCAGCATGTCCTTGCGCTCGTCGTCGGGCAGCACGTACCAGTCGTAGGACCGCACGAAGGGGTAGACGCACAGGTAGGTGGAGGGCTCCTCGCCGGCGAGGTAGGCGGGCACGTGCCGCTTGTTGAACTCCGCCGGGCGGTGCAGCCCGACGACGGACCACACCGGCTCGAGGTGGGCGCCCAGCGGCGAGGCGAGCAGCCGGTGGTAGGCGTCCTGGACGGCCTCGATCGTGGGGGCGTGCCACCACACCATCAGGTCGGCGTCCGCGCGCAGGCCGGCGACGTCGTACCAGCCGCGCACCACGACGCCGGTGCCGGCCACGGCCTCCTCGGCGGCGGCCACGAGCCCGGCCCGCTCGCCGGCGTCCGCGGGCAGCGGCGCGGCCGTGGCGAAGACGCTCCACATCGTGTAGTCGATGCCGGCGTTGATGCTCTCGGCGTCGGCGCCCTCGCCGATCCGTGCTGTGGTGGTCATGCGTTCTCCTTGGGTGAGACGGCGGGCGCGGGCGGCCCGCCGGGATCGGGTATGCGTCAGGCCACGGGCGCGACCGGCCCGGCGGCGGCGAGGGCGGGTTGCTCGCAGGCCGCGGGCACGCCGGGGTCCACGCCGGCGCGGACGAAGCAGCAGCCGGGGGCGCACACGTCGCGCCACGGGCCGAGTGCGCCCTCGGCGATGCGTTCGGGCTGCTCGCCGCGCTCGGTGGCGGCGCGCTCGGCCATGAGGTCCACGAGGCCGGCGACGAACTCCGGGGCCGTGCCGGCGGTGGCGGCGCGCTCCATCTTCATGCCCAGCTCGTCCGCCGTCTCGCGGGCCTCGGTGTCGAGGTCGTAGATGACCTCCATGTGGTCGGAGACGAACCCGATGGGCGCGAGCACGACCTGGCCGACGCCGTCGGCGTGCAGCGCGCCGAGCGTCCGGTTGACGTCGGGCTCGAGCCACGGGGTGATCGGGCTGCCCGAGCGCGAGCAGTACGCCAGCTCCCACGGCACCGGCGCGCCGAGCCGCTCCCCGGCCCGCTTGGCGACGAGCGCCGCGACGTCGAGGTGCTGGGCGGAGTAGCCCCCGGTCGTCCGCACGCCGGAGGCGACCTCCATGGTGGTGGGGATCGAGTGGGTGACGAAGACCAGCGGCGCGTCCGGGCCCGGCGCCGCACCCAGCCGCTCGTACGCGGCGACGACCGCGTCGACGTTGGCGGCCACGAAGCCGGGGTGGTTGAAGTAGGCGCGGATCTTGTCCACGGCGAGCTCGCGGCCCTCCGTGGCGAGCGTGGCGAGGGACGCGGCGATGTTCTCCCGGTACTGGCGGCACCCGGAGTACGACGCGAAGGCGCTGGTGACCAGCGTCAGCACCCGGCGGGCGCCGGAGGCGTGCAGGTCCCGCAGCACGTCGGTGAGGTAGGGGTCCCAGTTGCGGTTGCCCCACACGACCGGCACCTCGACGCCCCGCTCGGCCAGCTCGCCGCGCAGCGAGGCGAGCAGCGCCTTGTTCTGGTCGTTGATGGGGCTGCGGCCACCGAAGTGGTAGTAGTGCTCGCCCACCTCCTCCAGGCGGGAGTCGGGGATGCCGCGCCCGGCGGTGACGTTGCGCAGGAAGGGCACCACGTCCTCGGGCTTCTCGGGGCCGCCGAAGGAGAGCAGCAGGATCGCGTCGTACGGGGCAAGCGTGGGGCTCATCGGGCTCGTTCTGGTCGGCCGGCCGGCAGGCCGGGAAGGGGACCGCCTTGCCGGCGGTGGGTCAGGGGCGGGTGGGGCTCAGCGAGCCGGCGGACCGGCGGGCACGCGCGCCGGGGGCGCCGGGCGGGCGCGGGACGGCCACCTGGGCGGCGGGGACGGGCGCCTCGGCGACCGCGTGCGGGCACACGCCGGGGGCCGCCGGCGCCTCGGCGACGGCGGGGTCGTCGGCGAGGTGGGGCTCCCCGGTCACGGCGGCGACGGCCGCGGCGAGGTCGGCGGCGTCGACGGGCCCGGGCTCCTCGGCGACGGCGGTCACGGCCTCCGCCAGCTCCGGGTCCTCGGCCACCGCGGCGACGGCCTCGGCCAGCGCGGCGTCCTCGGCCGCCGCCTCCGCCTGCGCGCCCTGGCGGGGCGCGGCGGCGGGCACGCTCAGGCCGAGCACCTGCTCGAGGGCCTCCAGGTGAATCTCCACGCGGCCCTCGCGGCCGGCGGCCCGAGCGCGGACGGTCGGCTCGTGCACGAGGCGGGCGGCGAGGCGGCGCAGCGCCTGGGCGGCCTGCTCGGCCGGGACGGCGCCGTCGGGCAGCCGGTCGATCTCGGCGGCCACCGCGTCGGCGACCCGGTTGCGCAGCGCCACGACGGCGTCGTCCATGCGCCGCTCGGCGGCGTCCTCCGCCAGGGCGCGCACGCCGTCGGCGACGATCTCGCGGGCGCGGGCCACCTCCGCCGCGGTGGCGGCGGGCGCGTGCTCACGCACGGTGGGCAGGTCGACGAGGACCACGCCGGCGATGTCGGCGACGGCGGGGTCGATGTCGTGGTGCAGCGCCAGGTCCACCATCACGAGAGGGTCCGCCCCGGCGGGGCGGGCGCGCACGGCGGCCGCGACCGTGGCGGCGTCCAGGACCGGGGTGCCGGTGCCGCGGCAGGTGACCACGAGGTCGGCGCGGCCCAGGGCGGCCGCGAGGTCCGCCGTCGCCGCCCGCACGCCGTGGGACTCGGCGAAGGCCTGCGCGCGGCCGGAGGCCGACCAGACCTGGACGTCGGTGGCGCCGCGCTCGCGCAGCGCGGCCAGGGAGGCGCCGGCGTAGGAGCCGGTGCCCACCAGCAGCACGCGCCGGCCGGCCCAGCTCGCGCGCGGCACCGGGCCCTGGTGGGGGTCGGCCGGCAGGGTGCCGCCGTCGCGCTCGCAGGCCAGCGCGGCCAGCCGGGCGCCGGCCAGGTCCAGGGCCACCGCGACGACGGAGCGGCCCGCGCGGGCCAGGTCGGTCGCGACGGCGACCTGGCGGGAGGTGCGGGTGGCGCGCTGCAGGGTCTGCTCCAGCAGGGGCGAGGTGATGCCCTCCGACCGGGCGGCGCTCAGCGCCCGGCGCACCTGGCCGGTGATCTCCCGCTCGCCGACCACCATCGAGTCCAGCCCGGAGGCGACCTCGAACAGGTGCTGCACGGCCTCCTCGCCGGAGGCGGTGCGCATGAGCCGGGCCACGTCGGCGACGTCGGCGCCGCTGGCGCGGGCGACGGCCTCGTGCGCGGCGCGGGCGACCTCCTCCGGGTCGGTGCCGGCGTCGAGGTAGAGCTCGAAGCGGTTGCACGTGGCCAGCACGACGGCGCCGCGCACGGCAGGGCGGGCGGCCACGACCTGGCGGCCGACGCCCTCGGCGCCGACGCTCAGCCGCTCGATGTCGGCGAGGTCCAGGTCATGGTGGTTCGCGGAAAGGAGGAGGAGCACCACAGCACCCATAGTGAACCATTTGTCCGCGGGCCAGGCACAATGGCGCCCGTGACAAATCCTGCACCGCCGTCGGCGGCCACCCCGGAAATGACGGTCCCGCCGCTGCTCCAGGCCTATTCCGGCCGCCGCCCGGAGCGGACCCCGGTGTGGTTCATGCGGCAGGCCGGCCGCTCGCTGCCGGAGTACCGCGCGGCCCGCGAGGGCGTCGCCATGCTCGACGCGTGCCTGCGTCCCGAGCTCGCGGCGGAGATCACGCTGCAGCCGGTCCGCCGGCACGGGGTGGACGCGGCCATCTTCTTCTCCGACATCGTGGTGCCGCTGCGCCTGGCCGGCGTCGACGTCGAGATCGTCCCCGGCGTCGGCCCCGTGGTCGGCGAGCCCGTGCGCACCCGCGCCGACGTCGACCGCCTCGTGCAGCACCGCCCCGGCGACCACGCCGCCATCACCGAGGCCGTCCGCCTGACGGTCGCGGAGCTCGGCCCGGCCACCCCGCTCATCGGCTTCGCCGGCGCCCCGTTCACGCTGGCCGCCTACCTCGTGGAGGGCCGGCCCTCGCGGGACCACCTGGCCGCCCGGACGATGATGCACGCCGAGCCCGAGGCGTGGCGGCACCTCATGCGCTGGGCCGCGGAGGTCACCGGCGCGTTCCTGCGCGCCCAGGTGCTCGCCGGGGCCCGCGCCGCCCAGCTGTTCGACTCCTGGGCCGGGTCGCTGTCCCTCGCCGACTACGCCGCCCACGCCGCGCCGTACAGCGCCCGCGCGCTGCACCACGTCAAGGACCTCGGCGTGCCGGTGGTGCACTTCGGCACCGGCACCGGCGAGCTGCTCGTCGCGATGCGCGACGCCGGCGCGGACGTCGTCGGCGTGGACTACCGGATCCCGCTCGACGAGGCGAACCGCCGGCTGGGCGGCACCACGCCGCTGCAGGGCAACGTCGACCCCGCCCTCCTGGCCGCGCCGTGGGACGTGCTCGAGGCGCACGTGCGCGGCGTCGTCGCCCGCGGGCGCACCGCGCCGGGGCACGTGGTCAACCTCGGTCACGGCGTCCCGCCCGGCACCGACCCGGCGGTGCTCACCCGCGTCGTCGAGCTCGTGCACTCGCTGTGACCGGGCAGGCCCCCGTGGTCGCCGGACCCGCCGACGTGGTGGTGGTCGGCGCCGGCATGGCCGGCCTGACGGCGGCCCACGCCCTGCTGGAGGCGGGCCTGCGCCCGCTGGTCCTGGAGGCCGGCGACGACGTCGGCGGGTTGGTGCGCGCCGGCACCGTGGGCGGGCTGGAGCTGGACCTGGGCGCCGAGGCCTTCGCGCTGCGCCGCCCCGAGGTGCTCGCGCTGGCCCGGTCCCTCGGCCTGGAGGTGGAGCAGCCCGCGGGCGGCTCGTGGGTCTGGACCCCGGCGCCGGACGGCGGCCGCGCCGCCCCCATCCCCGCGCAGTCCCTCCTCGGCATCCCCGCCGACCCGTTCGCCCCGGACGCGCTGCGCTCGCTCGGCCCCGACGGCGCCGCCCGCGCCGCCCGGGACGCGGACCTGGGCCCCGGCCCCGGCTCCGACGCCGCCGACCTCGCGACCCTGGTGCGGGTGCGGATGGGCGAGCCGGTGCTGGAGCGGCTGGTGCGGCCGGTCGCCGGCGGCATCCACAACGCGGACCCGGCCGACCTCGCCGTCGACTCGGTGGCGCCGGGGCTGCGCGAGGCGCTCGCCGCGCACGGCTCCCTCGGCGCGGCCGTGCGGGCGCTCCTCGACGCCGCGCCGCCCGGTGCCGCGGTGGCAACCACGGCCGGCGGGCTGTTCCGGCTGCCCCGGGCGCTGGCCCACGCCGTCACCGCCGGCGGCGGGGAGGTCCGCACCGGCGCGGCCGCCACGGCCCTGCGGCGCGTCGACGGCGCCTGGGAGGTCGCCACCGCCACGGCGGGCGGCCCGGTGCGGCTGCGCGCCCCGCGCCTGGTCCTGGCCACCCCCGGCCGCGCCGCCCTGGACCTGCTCGGCGGGGTGCTCGACCCCCTGGGCGTCTCCCTGCCGGCGGGCAGCGCCATCACGCACGTCACGCTCGTGGTGCGCGAGCCGGCCCTGGACGCCGCGCCGCGCGGGGCCGGGCTGCTGGTCGCCCGGGGAAGCGAGCGGGTGCGCGCCAAGGCGCTGACCCACGCCAGCGCCAAGTGGCCCTGGCTGCGGGCGGCCGCCGGCCCCGGCGTGCACGTGCTGCGCGTCTCCTACGGCCGCCCCGGCGAGCACGTGGCCGACGTCGACGCCGCGCTGGCGCTGCGCGACGCCGCCGCGCTCCTGGGCGTGCCGCTCGGCGCCCAGCAGCTCTTGGACGCCCGGGTGGTGCACCGCGAGGACGCGCTGGCGGCGACCACCCCCGCGGTGCGCGCGCAGGTGGCGTCGCTGACCTCCCGCGCCGCGGCGCTCGAGGGCCTCGCGCTGTGCGGCGCCTGGGTGGCCGGCACCGGCCTCGCGGCGGTGGTCGCGCAGGCCCGCGCGGCCGCGGCAGAAATGTCCGAATTGTCGTGACGGTTTGTCACCATCGCGGTGCGTGCCAATTCTCGTGAATGCGCCGGCGCACATTCTGACGGATTGTCACCATGTTTCCTGACGGTCCGTCAGAAAGTGGCCGCCTCGACATTTCGGGGCGTGCTGCGCAGACTGTTCCGGTGAGCACGCCCCCTCCCCTCCGCATCGGAACCCGGGGCAGCGACCTCGCGATGACCCAGACCACCACCGTTGCCCGGGCGCTCGCCGCGGCCACCGGCCGGGAGGTGGAGCTGGTGCGCATCCGCACCGAGGGCGACCGGTCCAAGGCCTCCCTCGCCAGCCTGGGCGGCACCGGCGTCTTCGCCGCCGCCCTGCGCGAGGCCCTGCTGTCCGGCACCTGCGACGTCGCCGTCCACTCCCTCAAGGACCTGCCCACCCGCCCCACCGAGGGCCTGAGCATCGGGGCGCTGCCGCCGCGCGCCGACCACCGCGACGTGCTGTGCGCCCGCGAGGGCTGGACGCTCGCCGACCTCCCGGCGGGCGCCCGCGTGGGCACCGGCTCCCCGCGCCGCGCGGCCCAGCTGCGCCTGGCCCGGCCCGACGTCGAGGTCGTCGACATCCGCGGGAACGTGCCGACGCGGCTCGGCCGGGTGGGCGCGGACCTCGACGCCGTCATCCTCGCCCGCGCCGGCCTCGAGCGCCTCGGGCTGCTCGAGCACGTCACGGACTCCCTCGACCCCGAGGTCATGCTCCCCGCGCCCGGCCAGGGCGCCCTGGCGGTCGAGTGCCGCACCGCCGACCTCGCCGGCGAGCTGGGCGAGGCCATGCGCGCCGTCGACGACGCCCCCACCCGCCTGTCCGTGCTGGCCGAGCGGGCGCTGCTGGCCGCCCTGGAGGCCGGCTGCGCCGCACCCGTCGCCGCGTGGGCGCGCGTAGTGCCGGCGACCGACGACGCGCCCGGTGCCGACGGGGCGCCGGCGCGCCTGGAGCTGCGCGCCGGCGCCTTCGACCCCGCGGGCGCCCGCCGGCTCGTGCGCACCACCGGGGTCGAGCTGCCCCCCGCCGCCACCGAGGAGGTGGCCGCCGCCCTGGCCCGCGCGCTGGGCGAGGGGTGCGCCCGCGAGCTCATCGCGCACGGCGCCGGCGAGATCGCCGGGCTGCCGCTGCGGGCCGGCAACGCCCTGGGCACGGCGGCTGCGGCCGCCCCTGGAGCGCAGGTCCCGGCAGCCGGCGGCGCCGCCGCCGGGACCGGCGCCGCCGCCCGCCCGGGCGCGGACCCGACGGCGGAGACGCCCGTGCCGGCCGGCGTGCCCGACGTGCCCGGCGTGCTCGACGTCCCCGACGACGAGCCGCGCCCCCTGTCGTGACCGCCTCGCCGCTGCGCGGCCACCGCGTGCTGGTGCCCCGCACCCGGCCCGGCGACCCCATCGCCGCGGCCGTGCGCGCCGCCGGCGCCGAGCCGGTGCCGACGGCGCTCGTGCGCCACGCCGTCGCCGACCCGGCCGAGCTCGACGCCGCCCTGCGCCGCCTGGCCGCGGGGGCGTACGCCTGGCTCGCCGTCACCAGCGCCACCACCGTGGAGGTGCTCGCCGACCGCGCCGCGCGGCTCGGCACCACGCTCGGTGGGCTGACCCGGGGCGTGCCCGTGGCCGCCGTGGGGCCCGCCACCGCCCGCGCCCTGGACGAGGCCGGCGTCGCCGTCGCCCTGACGCCGCCCGGCGAGTCCAGCGCCGCCACGCTCGCCGCCGCGTGGCCGGCGGGACACGGGCGGGTGCTGTTCCCGCGCTCGGAGATCGCCGGCCCCACCCTCGCCACCGCCCTGCGCGAGCGCGGCTGGGACGTCGACGACGTCGTCGCCTACCGCACCATGCCCGCCGAGAAGCCCGACCCGGCGGTCGCGGCCGACCTCGCCGCAGGCCGCATCGACCTGGTGCTGCTCACCTCGGGCAGCACCGCCCGCGCCCTCGCCGGGCTGTACGGCGCGCCGGCCGCGCGGGTGTGCGCGATCGGCGCCGCGACCGCCAGCGCGGCCGCCGCGGCCGGCCTCCCCGTGCACGCCGTCGCCGAGGAGCAGACCCCGGCGGGCCTCGTGGCCGCCGCGGCACGGGCCCTCACGACCACCCCGCAACGATCGGAGAACCGGTGACCACCACCTCGTCCGCCCCCACCCCGGCCGGGACCCGCGCGCCGGCCCTGCGGCCCGCCGAGCGCCCGCGCCGGCTGCGCGCCACGCCGGCGCTGCGCCGGCTCGTCGCTGAGCACCGCACGGACCCGGCCGACCTGGTGCTGCCCATGTTCGTGCGGGAGGGCCTCGACGCACCGAACGCGCTCTCCTCGATGCCCGGCGTCGTGCAGCACACGATGGACTCCCTGCGCCGGGCGGCCGTCGAGGCGGCCGAGGCCGGCGTGGGCGGCCTGATGCTCTTCGGCGTGCCCGCCTCGCGCGACGCGGTCGGCTCCGCCGCCACCGAGCCCGACGGCATCCTCAACGCCGGCCTGCGCGCCCTGGTCGAGGAGGTCGGCGACGCGGTCGTCGTCATGTCCGACCTGTGCCTCGACGAGTTCACCGACCACGGCCACTGCGGCGTGCTCGACGCCGCCGGCCGGGTCGACAACGACGCCACCCTGGTGCGCTACCAGGAGATGGCGCTGGCGCAGGCGGCGACGGGCGCCCACGTGCTCGGCCTGAGCGGCATGATGGACGGTCAGGTCGCCGCCGTGCGCGAGGTCCTCGAGGGCGACGGCTACACCGACACCGCGGTGCTGGCCTACTCGGCCAAGTACGCCTCGGCGTTCTACGGCCCGTTCCGCGACGCGGTCGACTCCCAGCTCAAGGGCGACCGGCGGACCTACCAGATGGACCCGGCCAACCGCCGCGAGGGCCTGCGCGAGGCGACCCTGGACCTGGCCGAGGGCGCCGACGTCGTCATGGTCAAGCCGGCGCTGAGCTACCTCGACGTCCTCGCCGACGTCGCCGAGCTCTCGCCGGTGCCCGTCGCGGCGTACCAGGTGTCCGGCGAGTACGCCATGGTCGAGGCCGCCGCCGCCAACGGCTGGATCGACCGGCGCCGCGCCATCGAGGAGTCCGTGGTGAGCATCCAGCGCGCCGGCGCGGACTTCGTGCTGACCTACTGGGCCACGGAGCTCGCCGGCTGGCTCCGCTGAGGTCCCGGCGCCCGAGGGCCGCTGCCCGTGGCCGCTCGGGCGCGGGGCGCGCCGAGCCGGCTGCGGGCCTGGCTGACCTGCCGGCCGGCGGCCTGGCGGACCTGCCGGCGGTCTGGCGGACCGGCTGGCGGCTTGGCTGACCTGCCGGCGGTCTGGCGGACCTGCCGGCGGCTTGGCGGACCGGCTGCGGGCCTGGCGGACCTGCCGGCGGTCTGGCGGACCTGCCGGCGGGCCGCCAGCCCCAGCCGAGCCCCTCGGGCGACCCGCCTATGGTGGGGATTCGTCAGGCATAGCCTGACGAATCCCTACCACCATCTCCCCCGCCCCCGCCCGACCCAGAAGGAGTCCCCTCGATGACCAGCCTCGACACCATGCACCGGCTGTTCGAGCGTGCCCGCGCCGTGACGCCCGGCGGGGTGAACTCGCCGGTGCGCGCGTACGGCTCGGTCGGCGGGGACCCGCGGTTCATCGCCTCGGCGCGGGGGCCGTACATCACCGACGTCGAGGGCCACGAGTACGTCGACCTGGTCATGTCCTGGGGGCCGGCACTGCTCGGGCACGCCCACCCCGAGGTGGTCGCCGCGGTGCAAGAGGCCGCAGCGCGCGGGCTGTCCTTCGGCGCCCCCACGGTCGCCGAGGTCGAGCTGGCCGAGGCCGTGCGCGCCCGCGTCCCCGCCGCCGAGAAGGTGCGCTTCGTCTCCACCGGCACCGAGGCCACCATGACCGCGGTGCGCCTCGCCCGCGGCGCCACCGGACGCGACCTCGTGATCAAGTTCGCCGGCTGCTACCACGGGCACGTCGACGCCCTGCTGGCCGAGGCCGGCTCCGGCGTCGCGACCTTCGGGATGCCGGGATCGGCGGGGGTGACGGCCGCGAGCGCGGCCCAGACCATCGTCGTCGCCTACAACGACCTGCCCGCCCTCGAGGCCGTCTTCGCCGCCCGCGGCACCGAGATCGCGGCCGTCATCACCGAGGCCTCGCCCGCCAACATGGGCGTGGTCCCGCCGGAGCCGGGGTTCAATTCGGCGCTGCGGCGCCTCACGGCCGAGCACGGCGCCCTGCTCATCCTCGACGAGGTGCTCACCGGCTTCCGCGTCGGGCCGGCCGGGTGGTGGGGGCTCGACGGCGTCGCCGCCGACGGCGGCACGACCGCGACCGGCTCGGAGCCGTACACGCCGGACCTGTTCACCTTCGGCAAGGTGGTCGGCGGCGGCATGCCGCTGGCCGGGCTGGGCGGGCGCACCGAGCTCATGGACCTGCTGGCGCCCTCAGGGCCCGTGTACCAGGCGGGCACGCTCTCGGGGAACCCGCTGGCCACCGCCGCCGGGCTCGCGACGCTCCGGCTCGCCGACGCCGCCGTGTACGCCCGCGCCGACGAGGTCGCCCGAGTGATCGGCGACGCGCTGGCCCAGGCGCTGGCCGCCGAGGGCGTGGCGCACCGCGTGCAGCGCGCGGGGAACCTGTTCTCGGTGATGTTCGGCGAGGCGGCGGCCCGCGACGGCGTGCGCAGCTACGCGGAGGCGCAGGCCCAGGAGGCCTTCCGCCACCCGGCCTTCTTCCACGCCATGCTCGACGCCGGCGTCGCGCTGCCGCCGTCGGTTTTCGAGGCGTGGTTCGTCTCCGCCGCGCACGACGACGCCGCGGTCGACCGGGTGCTGGGCGCCCTGCCGGCGGCCGCCAGGGCGGCCGCGGCGGCACGCCCGAGCTGACCGCCGCGGGCAGGGTCAGGGCTGGGGCGTCGGCCGCGCGGGCGGCGCAGCCGACGGGAGCCGCCTGCGCGCCCTCGTGCCGACGGCATCGACGAAACCACAGCCAGCTCGGACACCCGCCGCTCATCCCTCGCGATCCCCCGAGCATGCCCCCCGCCCGGGTCGCCGTGCGCGGGATCGCGCCACAAATGGGGCTGGAGTGGCGCACCGGCGCCTCCCGACGCCCCGGGGATGTCACAACAGCACCATTTGTGGCGCGCTCCGCACGACCCGGGGCCGGGGCGCCCGCCGGTCCCCGGACGCCCGGCCGGTCCCCGGACGCCCCGGCCGCGCCGGCGGGCGGGCTGGAATGATGGCGCGCATGACTGAGCGCGTCGACCTTGCCACCCTCACCCCGCCGATCGCCCTGGGCCCGCTTGACGGGCGCTACCGCAAGGTCGTCGCGGCCCTCGCGAACCACCTGTCCGAGGCCGCGCTCAACCGGGCCCGCCTGCACGTGGAGGTGGAGTGGCTGATCCACCTCACCGACACCGGGGTACTGCCGGGCGCCCCGCGGCTGGACGACGCCGACAAGGACTACCTGCGGGGCGTCGTCGCCAGCTTCGGCGCCGGCGACGAGCTCGCCGAGCTGGCGGAGATCGAGCGGGAGACGCTGCACGACGTCAAGGCCGTGGAGTACTTCCTCAAGCGCCGCCTCGACGCGGCGCCCGCCGTGCTGGGCGAGGACACCGTGCTGCCGCGGGTGCACGAGATCGTCCACATCTTCTGCACGTCCGAGGACATCAACAACCTGTCCTACGCGCTGAGCGTCAAGGACGCGGTCGAGGACGTCTGGCTGCCCGCCGCCACCGGCCTGGCCGACGACGTCGCCACGCTGGCGGGGGAGCACGCCGGCGCCGCCATGCTGGCCCGCACGCACGGCCAGCCGGCGACCCCGACGACGCTGGGCAAGGAGCTCGCCGTGCTCGCGCACCGCCTGCGCCGCCAGCTCCGCCGGATCGCGCGCGACGAGTACCTGGGCAAGATCAACGGCGCCACGGGCACCTACGGCGCCCACTCCGTCGCGGTGCCCGGCGCGGACTGGGAGGCCGTCGCGCGGGCGTTCGTCGAGCACCTGGGCCTGACGTGGAACCCGCTGACCACCCAGATCGAGTCCCACGACTGGCAGGCCGAGCTGTACGCCGACGTCGCCCGGTTCAACCGCATCCTGCACAACCTGGCCACGGACGTGTGGACGTACATCTCGCTGGGCTACTTCCACCAGCGCCTGTCCGCGCAGGGATCCACCGGCTCCTCGACGATGCCGCACAAGGTCAACCCGATCCGGTTCGAGAACGCCGAGGCCAACCTGGAGATCTCCAGCGCCCTGCTGGACACGCTCGCCGCGACGCTCGTCACCTCCCGCCTGCAGCGCGACCTGACCGACTCGACCACCCAGCGCAACATCGGCGTGGCCTTCGGCCACTCGCTGCTCGCGATCGACAACGTCCGGCGCGGCCTGGCGGGCCTCGACGTCGACGCCGCCGCCCTGGCGCGGGACCTGGACTCCAACTGGGAGGTGCTCGGCGAGGCGGTCCAGCAGGCCATGCGCGCCGCCTCGATCGCGGGCGCGACCGGCATGGAGGACCCCTACGAGCGTCTGAAGGAGCTCACCCGCGGCAAGAAGGTCGACGGCCCGGCCATGCGCGAGTTCATCTCCGGGCTGGGACTGCCGGCCGACGTCGAGGCCCGCCTGCTCGGGCTCGAGCCGGCCAGCTACACCGGGCTGGCCGAGCGGCTGGTGCGCCACCTGGGCGACTGACGGCGCCGCCCGCGGTGCGCCTCACACGCTACGCCAAGGCGATTCCCAGGAGAGCCACGTACCGTGGCGCGGGTGACCGCCCTTCTCGCCACCGCCCAGTCCCGATCCTCGGTCCCGCTCGACGGCATCGCCGCATGGGCGGTCGGCGTCATGGAGACGCTGGGGGGCTTCGGCGCCGCCCTGCTCATCGGCCTCGAGAACCTCTTCCCGCCCCTGCCCAGCGAGGTCATCCTGCCGCTGGCCGGCTTCACCGCCTCCCAGGGTTCGCTGGGCCTGGTGGAGATGATCGTGTGGTGCACGGCGGGCTCGGTGGTGGGGGCCTGGGTGCTCTACGGCATCGGCGCCATCCTCGGCCGCGACCGCACCCGCGCCATCATGAACTGGCTGCCGCTCATCAAGATGGAGGACGTCGACAAGACCGAGGCGTGGTTCCACAAGCACGGCAAGGGGACGGTGTTCCTCGGCCGGATGATCCCGATCTTCCGCAGCCTCATCTCCATCCCGGCCGGCATCACGCGCATGTCGCTGCCGCTGTTCACGGCGCTGACGCTCGCCGGGTCGCTCATCTGGAACACCGCCCTGATCGTCGCGGGCTACGTGCTGGGCGAGAACTGGCACCTGGTCGACCAGTACGTGGGCGTGTTCTCCAAGGTCGTCATCGTCGCCGTGGTGCTGGCGCTGGCGTGGTTCGTCGTCTCGCGCGTGCGGGCCATGCGGGTGCACGGGCACGAGCCCACGCACCCGACCGACGACGCCGCCTGAGCCCCTCCCCGGGTGCCTGGGGCACGCACCTCACTCGCCCGGCCCGCCTGCCGCGACGCCGGCTCCTCAGTCCTGGTCGTGGTCGGAACGCCCCCCGGCCGCCCGACCGTCGCCCTGGAGTGTGACGTCGCGCCCAATCCGGCGACCACGGCGCCGCGCCACCCTCGCCGGCGACTAGCCTTGACGCGCCGTCCGTATGGCCATGCGCCGCCGGAGGGCGTCCCGCTGCGTGCTCCCCGGTCGGGTGAGCCGTCACCGCCCCCGGAGGTCTTCCGTGCCCGACGCCGCCCTCGAGCCGTCCGCCGTGTCGCTCCTGCCGCCGCTCCTGGCCCTGGTCATGGTGATGCTCACCCGCAAGGTGCTCGTCAGCCTGGGCGCCGGCATCGTCAGCGGCGCGCTCGTGGTCGCCGGCCTCGACCCGGTCCGTGCCGTCGGCGTCGTGTGGCAGACCTTCGTGGGGATCTTCTGGGCGGACGGCGCCGTCAACACCGGCAACGTCTACATCATCGTCTTCCTGCTCCTGCTGGGCGTGCTCGCCGCCTTCATCATGATGTCCGGCGGCAGCCACGCCTTCGGCCGGTGGGCGATGGAACGCGTCCGCTCCCGCCGGGGGTCCCAGCTGGTGGCCCTGGTGCTCGGCGTCGTCATCTTCATCGACGACTACTTCAACGCCCTCGCGGTCGGCCAGATCGCTAAGCCGCTGACGGACCGCAATCGGGTCTCCCGGGCCAAGCTGAGCTACCTCATCGACTCCACCTCGGCGCCGGTGTGCGTCGTCGCACCGTTCTCCAGCTGGGGCGCGAGCATCATGGGCATCATCGCCCCGATCCTGCTCGCGGCCGGCGTGACCGGCCTGAGCCCGTTCGGCGCCTTCGTGGCGATGATTCCGCTGAACTACTACGTCTGGGCGGCGCTGGCGCTGGTCCTCGCCGTGGCCGTGCTCGGCGCGGACGTCGGCCCGATGCGCCGCGAGGAGGCCCGTGCCGCCCGCACCGGCGAGCCGTACGTCCCGGGCAAGAAGATCGCCGGCGAGCTCGACGACAAGCTCCCCGCGCACCGGCCCGGCTCGATCGGCGCGCTGATCGGCCCCTTCCTCGGCCTGGTGCTCGGCGTCGTCGGCGCCATCGTGTGGACCGGGCACACCGGGTCGGCCTCGTGGGACCTCGTCGACATCTCCGCGGCCACCCTCGTCAACGAGTCGCTGGTCTTCGGCGGCGCCGTCGGCCTGGCCGTGGCGCTGGTGTTCTACTTCCGCGACACCCGCGCCAACGAGCGGTTCGGGTTCGGCACCTTCAAGGACGGCTGGGTCCACGGCGCCTCCTCGATGCTGCCCGCCGTGTACATCCTCGTCCTGGCCTGGATGACGGCCGGCCTCATCGAGGACCTCGGGACCGGCGAGTACCTGGCCGCCCTCGTCACCGACGCCGCGCTCGACCCGCGCTGGCTCGTCCCGCTCGTCTTCGTCGTCGCCGCGGTGATGGCGTTCGCCACCGGCACCTCCTGGGGATCCTTCGGCATCCTGCTGCCGATCACCGGCCAGATCGTCGCCGGGGTCGGCGCCACCGAGCTGCTGCTGCCGGCGCTGGCGGCCGTGCTCGCCGGCGCGGTGTTCGGCGACCACTGCTGCCCCATCTCCGACACCACGATCCTCTCCGCGACGGGTGCCGGCGCGAACCTCATGGATCACGTGCTCACGCAGCTGCCTTACGCCTTGACCGGCGCGCTCGCCGCGCTCGGCGGTTACGTGGTGCTGGCGCTCACCGCGAGCACCTGGCTGGGCCTGCTGGTCACGCTCGTGCTGGTGGGCGCCTTCGCGTTGTGGGCGCGCGGCGCGAGCCGGCGGGCGGCGAAGGACGATGTCGCCGAGGCGCCCGAGCCGGTCCGCGCCGGCTGATCACGCCGCGGCGCCCGGGGCGCGCGTCGGCCGGATGTGCCGGCCCGCAAGCGCCGTCCCGCGTCGCCTGGGTGCGCCGACCCCGCAAGCGCCGGCGCCGGCCCTGGCGCGGTGTCGAGACACGCCCCCTTCGATCGACGTCCCGGTGAGAGGGAGGGACGGGCGATGAAGTACATGCTGAACACCTACAGCACGGCGGAGGGTTTCGACCCGGCGACGTACCCGGCGGAGAAGCTCCGGGAGCTGGTCGCGTTCATGAACCGGCTCGACCGGGACCTGCGCGCCTCCGGCGAGCTGGTCTACGACGAGGGGCTGACGGGCCCGGAGCAGACCAAGACGGTGCGGCTGGTGGACGGCACGCCCACGGTGACCGACGGGCCGTTCGCGGAGGCCAAGGAGGTCATCGCGGGGTTCTGGGTCGTCGACGTCGCGGGGTTCGACCGCGCGGTCGAGATCGCCTCGAAGATCGTGGACTACATCAAGGAACCGATCGAGATCCGACCGGTGGGCGAGGAGCCGCAGGTCTGACCGCGCCGGCCTCACCCGGGGAGCGCGTCCGGGCGGCCCGAGCCTCACCCGGGGAGCGCGTCGCTCGGCCCCGGCCTCACCCGGAAAGCGTCCGGACGGCGCCGGCTCACGCGGAGAGTGCGTCCAGCCGGCGCAGGATCACGCCCTCGCGCAGCGCCCACGGGCAGATCTCGATCTCGTCCACGCCCAGCCGCTTCATGGCGCGCTGCGCGACCATCGCACCCGCGACGATCTGGTACGTGCGCTCCGGGGTGATGCCCGGCAGCTCCATCCGCTGCTCGGCGGGGATCTTGGCCAGGCGGGGCGTCCAGTCCGCGAGGTCGGCCAGCTGCATGCGGCGCCGCTCCTCCGGGCCGACGACGGCGACACGCTGCCCGGCCAGCCGGGCGAGCGAGCGGAACGTCTTCGAGGTCCCCACGACGTGGTGCGCGGCCGGCAGCGCGGCCAGCTCCGCGACGACGGGCGCCAGCGTCTCCTCTACGTGGGCCTTCAACGCACGCACCTGCTCCGCCGTCGGCGGGTCCGAGCGCAGGAACTCCCGTGTGAGCCGGCCGGCCCCGAGCGGCAGCGACACGGCATAGTCCGGCAGCTCGTCGATCCCCGTGGCGATCTCCAGGGAACCGCCACCGATGTCGAGGACCAGCAGCCGGCCGGCGGCCCAGCCGTGCCAGCGGCGCGCGGCGAGGAACGTCAGCTCCGCCTCCTGCCGGCCGGTCAGCACCTGCAGCGGCACCCCGGCGACACCCTCCAGCCCGGTGAGAACCTCCGGGCCGTTGCCCGCCTCGCGGAGCGCGGAGGTGACGATGCCGAGCATCTCCTCGGCCCCGAGGCGCTCGGCCGCGGCGGTGGCCCGGGCGACCGCCGCGCTGAGGGCCGCGACGCCCTCGGGCGTGATCGTCCCGTCGTCGTCGAGGTAGCGCATGAGCCGGACGGTGCTGCGCTCGTCCGCGGCCGGCGTGGGCCGGGCGTCCGGCCTGGCGTCGACGACGAGCAGGTGAACGGTGTTCGAGCCGATGTCCAGCACTCCCAGACGCACGGCGGAACGGTAGCGCCCGGCCGCCTGACTGGCCCACCGGGAGGGATCCGTCGTTCGGCCCTGCCCCACCCGCCCCACCCGGATCGGCTCGGGGCGGTCCCGCTAGAGTCGTCCGGGACCCGTCTCCCGAGCCGAGGGCACCGCATGAGCACCGTCGTCCTGCAGAAGGCCATCACGCCGCAGATGTCCGCCGCCTACCTCGAGCGTGGCCTGGACCGGGTCTCGGGCTACGTGGTCCCCGCCGCCGACGTCGCCGCGGTCACGACGACCGAGGCGCTCTTCGAGCTCCACGGGCTCGGGTTCCCCGGCTCCCCCTTCGCGCCGGACCGGCCGATCGACATCCTGCACCTGCCCACGCCGCCGGCCGCGACGCTCGTCCCGGCGCGAGGCGGGGTGGACGAGGAGAGCCGCCGCGCCTCGGGCGGCACGTTCCTGGACCGGCCGCCGTTCACCGGCACCGGCATCGCCGCGACCGGTGACGTCACGGCGCCGCTGTCGTGGCTGGAGCACACCCGCCTCTCTCCCGGCTCGCGGCTGTGGCGCTTCACGCCCGGCGCCGCCGAGCCAGAGCTCATCGGCACGTACCACGGGGTCGCCTTCGGCTGGCAGAACCACCTCGAGGACGACGCCCTCCACGCCCTGGCCCCCTCCAAGTTCGTCGGGCCCGTGGCGAAGGTCGCCCTGGGCACCTTCGCCTGCGACGTGCGGACCGACGACGGCGGCGCCCCCACCGTCGTCACGCTCGTGACCATGGGCGAGGCGGCCGAGCAGCACGGCTTCACCCGCACCAAGGCGGGCACCTGGGCCAAGCAGGTGCCCGCGGACGAGGTCGCCGAGCTGTTCGAGATCCACGCCGCGGGGCGCTGGCACGGCATCCCGGTGCGCATCGTCGACCAGGCGCCGGACGACAAGGGCGGCCGCCTGTGCCGCGTCAGCTCCCTCGCGCACGACGCCGACGCCGCCGAGCGGCTTTTGATGGACAAGGTCGACGTGGGGGTCTACGAGGCCACCGTGCCGCTCGACGCGCTCACCGACGTCGTGTACGCCCAGCGCATCCCGCGCGCGTGGGCGCGCCAGGAGCAGCTCCGCCGTGCCGCGGCCGCGGCGACCGGCGGGGCGGGCGCGCGCGGGGGCGCGGGTGCGCCCGCGCCGGGTGCCCCCGCGCCGGGTGCCCCCGCGGCGGGAGCGACGCCGGCGGGAGCGACGGGCGGCGCACCGGCGGGCGGGCCGAGCGTCGCGCTCCGGGGCAACCCGGACGCCGTACGCCAGGCCGCGCTGCAGCGGGTGACGCGCGGCCTCGCCTCCGCGGCGCCGCAGGGCTGGACCCGCGCCCGGGTGCTGTGCCGCATGGCGGGCTCCCGCGGAGAGATCCTCGCCAGCGCGACGACGCCCGAGGGCGAGGAGAAGGTGCTCCCCGGGTTGCCGGAGGACGTCGCGAGGGCGCTCTCCGAGATTCGCCACCTGGCGTACGAGCCGGGCAAGGGCACGTGGCTCACCGCGCTGGTGACTCTGCTGCCGGACGGCAAGCTGACGCTGAACATCGACCGCACCGGCGAGCCGAAGTGGAGCAAGCCGCTGCCGCCCGCCGAGTACGCCGAGGACGTACGGCGGTATCCACGCGACGAGGAGCACCAGCCGGACTGGCTGCGGGAGCGCCTGGCCGAGGCCGGCCAGGCCCCGGACACCCCCGCCGGCTGACCCGGGCTCGGCTGCCTGAGCTGCGGCCACGTGCCGCTGCGGCCAAGAGTCGAGCTGCAGGCACCCCGTCCAGTCGTGACCAAGAGTCGAGCCGCTGCCAAGCCCACCAGGCTTAGGGCTCAAGTGGCACAGAGCCTCGCACTGGCTCCGCGACAAGACGCTCGAGCTCGGCGCAGGCGCGCTTCGGCGCCCCCCGCACGACCTTCGTCCCCGGATCCGGATACCCCGGCGGGGTACTCTTGCCCTCGATACCCCCTATGGGTATGCTGACGGCAGTCGCGGCCCGCCCGGGCCGCCAGGACGGGAGGACCGACGTGCCCGGCTACAGCGGCACCAAGGAGCAGTACGCCAAGCGCCTCCGACGGATCGAGGGCCAGGTGCGCGGGATCGCGCGCATGGTCGACGAGGACGCGTACTGCATCGACGTGCTCACCCAGATCTCCGCCGTCACCAAGGCTTTGCAGGCGGTCGGGATCGGGCTGGTCGAGGACCATCTCGGCCACTGCGTCGTCGACGCCGCCCGGTCCTCCCACGAGGAGGGCCAGGCCAAGGTCACCGAGGCCGCCGAGGCCATCGCCCGGCTGGTCCGGTCCTGAGCCGAGGCCCCCGGCTGGTCCGGTCTGAGGCGAGGCCCCGGCGGGTCCGGTCCTGAGCCGAGGCCACCCCGGCGGGTCCGGTCCCGAGCCGCAGCCGTCGGCCAGCCCGTCCGGCGCCAAAGACCGACCGTCGCCCGGCCGGTCGGGTCCCGGTCCCCGAGTCGCCACAAGTTGCCACACCGAACAGGAGAGCACCAATGAGCGCCACCGAGATCGACCGCACCACCGTCGTCGACGTGCAGGGCATGACCTGCGGGCACTGCGTGCACGCCGTGACCACCGAGCTGCAGGGCCTCGACAGCGTCAAGCACGTCTCCGTCCAGCTCAACGCCGGCGGCGTCTCGCCCGTCACGGTCCTCTCCGACGTGGTCCTCGACGACGACGCCGTGCGCGCCGCCGTGGACGAGGCCGGCTACGCCGTCGTCGGCATCCACCGCGACTGACCCACCGGGCGCGGCGGCACCGCCGCCGCGCCGAGCGGCCCCCCGTCTGCCGCGGGCCCCGCCACGACCGTCCCACGGAAGAAGCCGTCCTGTGAGCACCACGACCGAAGCGCCCCTCCCCCAGCCCCTCGTCGAGGTGGACCTCAGCGTCGAGGGGATGACCTGCGCCTCCTGCGTCAGCCGGGTGGAGAAGCGCCTCAACAAGGTGCCCGGCGCCCGGGCCACCGTCAACCTCGCGACCGAGTCCGCTCACGTCGAGCTCAGCGAGGACGTCCCGGACGAGGCGCTGGTCGAGGCCGTCGAGCGGGCCGGCTACACCGGCCAGGTCACGCGCCGGCGGGTGAGCGCGCCCGCGGCCGAGACGCCCGCCTTCCTCCGCGAGGTGGATCTGGCGGTGGAGGGCATGACCTGCGCCTCTTGCGTGGGCCGGGTCGAGAGGCGACTCAACAAGGTGCCCGGCGCCCGGGCGACCGTGAACCTCGCGACGGAGTCCGCCCACGTCACCCTGACCGAGGACGTCCCGGACGCCGATCTCGTCGCGGCCATCGAGGCCGCCGGTTACGGCGGCCATGTCACGCGGGGCGGCACAGCCACGCACCCACCAGCCACCGCCTCGCCCACCGGCGCCGAGCCGGTGCAGCCGGTACCCGCGCCCGCCGCCCCGGCCCCCGCCCCCGGCGCCGCAGCACCCGCCCCCACCGACCCGGTGCCCCCGGCGGCCACGGACACCAACTCCCCTTCCGAGCGCCGCGCGGCCGACCTCCGGCGCCGCCTCGTCATCTCGGCCGCGCTGACCGTGCCGGTCACCGCGCTGTCGATGATCCCGGGCCTGCAGTCCCCGGGCTGGCAGTGGGTGGTCATGGTCCTCGCGCTTCCGGTGGTCACGTGGGGCGCAAAGCCGTTCCACCTCTCGGCCCTCCGCGCCGCCCGGCACGGGGCTTCCACGATGGACACCCTCGTCTCGATGGGCGTCCTGGCCGCGACGCTGTGGTCGGTCTGGGCGATCACGCTGGGCGGGGCGGGCGAGATCGGCATGCGGATGCAGTTCCAGCTCTTCCCTGCCCAGGACACCATGGGTCACGCGGCGCCGGAGCTGTACTTCGAGGTGGCCTCCGTCGTCACCACCTTCCTGCTCGCCGGCCGCTACGCGGAGTCCCGCTCGCGCCGCCGGGCCGGTGACGCGCTGCGCGCCCTGCTCTCCATGGGCGCGAAGGACGTCGCACGCGTGAGCGTCGACGCCGCAGGGGTGCGCACCGAGACGCGGGTGCCCGTCGACACCCTCGCCGTGGGCGATCTCTTCGCCGTCCGCCCCGGCGAGAAGGTGGCCACCGACGGCGTCGTCGCCGAGGGCCGCTCGGCCGTGGACACCTCGCTGCTGACCGGCGAGCCGGTGCCGGTGGACGTGGCGGAGGGGGACGAGGTGGTCGGCGCCACCGTCAACACCTCCGGCACGCTGCTGGTCCGCGCCACCCGGGTGGGCGAGGAGACGACGCTGGCCCAGATCGGGCGGCTCGTCGCCCAGGCCCAGACCGGCAAGGCGCCGGTGCAGCGCCTGGCGGACCGGATCTCCGCCGTCTTCGTCCCCGTGGTCATCGTCCTGGCGCTCGCCACGCTCGTGGTGTGGCTGCTCACCGGCAACCCGGTGCAGTTCGCGTTCACCGCGGCCGTGGCGGTCCTGATCATCGCCTGCCCGTGCGCCCTAGGGCTGGCCACGCCGACCGCCCTCCTCGTGGGCACCGGACGGGCCGCGCAGCTGGGCATCCTCATCAAGGGCCCGGAGATCCTCGAGTCCACCCGCCGGGTCGACACCGTGGTGCTGGACAAGACCGGGACGGTCACCGAGGGCCGCATGCGCCTGGCCGAGGCGGTACCCGCCGATGGCGTGGCCCCCGCGGAGCTGCTGCGCCTCGCGGGCGCCGCCGAGCACGGCAGCGAGCACCCCATCGCCCGCGCCGTCGCCGAGGCCGCCCAGGAGGCCGGCGGGCAGCTGCCCCGCATCTCCGGGTTCTCGAACCACGCCGGCCGGGGCGTCTCGGCCCTCGTCCACGACGGCGACGCAACCCGCGAGGTGCTCGTCGGCCGCCCCACCTGGCTCGCCGGGCAGGGCATCGCCGGCACCGGCCCGGACGACCCCGTCACCCGCGACCACCGGGCCGCCGAGTCCGGCGGGGCCACCGCCGTCGCGGTCGCCTGGGACGGCCGGGTCCGCGGGGTCCTCGCGCTGCGCGACGAGGTCAAGGCCACCTCCGCGGAGGCGATCGCCCGGCTGCGCGACCTGGGCCTCACGCCCTACCTGCTCACCGGCGACAACCGGGCGGCCGCGGAACGGGTCGCCGCAGAGGTCGGGATCGCCCCGGAGCACGTGGTCGCCGAGGTGCTGCCCGGCGAGAAGCTCGACGTCGTCAGGCGCCTGCAGGAGCGGGGCAAGGTCGTGGCCATGGTGGGCGACGGTGTGAACGACGCCGCGGCGCTGGCGCAGGCGGGCCGCCGGGGCCTGGGTCTCGCCATGGGCACGGGCACCGACGTGGCGATCCAGGCCAGCGACATCACGCTGGTGCGCGGGGACCTGCGCGCGGCGCCGACGGCGATCCGCATCTCCCGCCGGACGCTGCGGATCATCAAGCAGAACCTGTTCTGGGCTTTCGCCTACAACGTCGCCGCCATCCCGCTGGCCGCCCTGGGCCTGCTCAACCCGATGATCGCCGGCGCGACCATGGCGGCCAGCTCCGTGATCGTGGTGAGCAACTCCCTGCGGCTGCGCCGCGCCGGCTGACGCGCCCCGGCGGGCGCGTCGCACCCGCGGCGCCACGGCTACCGGTCCGCGAGGCCCTCGACGAGCTCCACGGTCACCTCGTCGAGGCTGCGCACCTCGGCGCTGGCGAGCGCGAGGGCGTCGGGAGCCGGCGGGAAGGCCTCGTGCGGGACGGCGATGACGCGCATCCCCGCGGCGGCGGCCGAGCGCATGCCGTTGCTGGAGTCCTCGACGGCCACGGCCCGGGCCGGGTCGACGCCGAGCAGCTCGCACGCGCGCGCGTACCCGTCCGGCGCCGGCTTGCCGGCGGCCACCTCCTCGGTGGAGACGGTCGCGCGGAAGTGCTCGGTGACGCCCAGCTGGTCCAGCACGGTGTCGATGAGCCGGCGCGGCGAGGAGGACGCGAGCCCCAGCGGCCACCGGGCGGCGAGGCGCTCGATGGCCTCCACCGCGCCCGGCAGGGTGGGGAGGTGCTCGCGGTAGCGGTCCGCCATGGCGGCGATGGTGCGCTCGGCGACGTCGGCAGCGTCCGCGCCGACGCCCACGGTCGTCGCCATGTACGCCGACCACTCCGCCGTGCTCATGCCCATCATCGCGCGGGTCGCCTCCTCCGGCCAGGGCACCCCCTCCTCGGCGGCGAGCCCGCGGCGCACCTCGTCCCACAGGGTCTCGGTGTCGGTGAGCACGCCGTCCATGTCGAAGACGACGGCGTCGATGGCAGAAGCTGTCGATGGCATGGGTCCATCGTGCCCCGACCGCCCCGCCCAGGGCTGCGCCGACCGGGTCCCGGACGTGCGCCGGTGGCCGGCCCGAGGCCTCTAGCGCACCGACCGGGTCCGAGCGCACCTCTCGCCGCGCGCCGGCGCAATTTCGCCCTTAGACTTCCGGAAACTACGAGCGGGGGGACTTGAGCGCGCGGTCATCGATGACCGCGACGCCCGGTCGAGAGGAGCACATCGATGGGACGCGACAGGTCGGCGCACGAGGTGGGCTGGGTCTCCGTGCTGGCATCGGAGAGCCGCACCCGAATCGTGCTGGCCGGAGAGCTGGACGAGACCCTGACAGGAGACCTGACCGAGGCGGTGGAGCTCGCGGTCCACCGCGGGCTGCCGGTGGACATCGACGCCCGGAACACCACCTTCATGGACTCCTCCACGGTGGCGACGCTGGCGCGGCTGGCGGCGCGCCTGCCCGGCCGCCCGCGGCTGATCGAGCCGCCCGAGATCCTGCTCTTCCTGCTCGACGTCACCGACCTGGGCCAGATCCTCGACATCGTCGAGGTCGACCCGGGCTTCGTCGGGACGCCGCTGCGCGGCGAGGACCGCGCCGCGGACCCCGCGCCTGCCTGACGGCTCGGCGGCGGCCTCCCCCGGCCGCCAGGCGGTGTTGGACACTGGCGGGATGAACCCGCACGAGCCCGCCGGCGCCCCGCCCACCGCTCAGGAAAGGGCGCAGGTGACCGCGGGACGGCGGGCGACCCCCGCCGGCGACGCCGACGGCGTTGGGCCCGCGGGTCAGGCGGTCCCGGCCGCCGGCCGCACCGCGCGCCGATTGCGCGCCGAGGTGCTCATCGTCCTGGGCCTCTCGCTGGGCCAGTCGGCGGTCTACGCCGTGGTCAACCTCCTGGCCCGCCTCACGGCCGGCGTGCCGCTGGCCGAGCAGTCCACCGCCCTCAACCCGCCCCGCGCGGTCCGGCCCTACCTGGACCTGGCGTACCAGCTGCTGTCCATCGGGTTCGCCCTCGTGCCCGTGGCCCTGGCGCTGTTCCTGCTGTCCGAGCCGGGGCGGCGCGCCACCGCCCGCATCGGGTTCGACGGCGCGCGGCCGTGGCGCGACCTGGGCGCCGGCGCGGGCCTGGCCGCGCTCATCGGCATCCCGGGCCTGGGCCTGTACGCCCTGGGCCGCGCCATGGGCCTGACGGTCGAGGTCCAGGCCTCCGGCCTGGGCGAGCACTGGTGGACCGTGCCCGTGCTCATCCTCGCGGCGGCCCAGAACGCCGTCCTCGAGGAGGTGGTCGTCGCCGGATACCTCGTCGAGCGGCTGGAGCGGCTCGGCTGGCGCCCGGCAGCCGTCGTCGCCACGAGCGCCGTGATGCGCGGGGCGTACCACCTCTACCAGGGGATCGGGCCGTTCGTGGGCAACGCCGTCATGGGCGTGGTCTTCGCGCAGTACTACCGCCGCCGCAGGCGCACCATGCCGCTCGTGCTGGCCCACACCCTCATCGACGTCGTCGCCTTCGTCGGCTACGCCCTGCTGCCCGCGGGGGTGCTGGAGGCGCTCGGGCTCGGCTGACCCGGCCTTCTCACGAGCGGTCGAGCGCCCGGGCGGCCCGCCGCAACCGGGCGCCGCGGACCAGGAGCGCCGCCCCGCCGACGCACGCCAGCAGCCCCGCGGTCACCGCCGCGGTGGCCACCGTGGCCGTCGGGAAAGCCATGAGGACCACGCCGAGGACGGCGAGCAGCGCGCCCACCGTGACCTCCCCGCGCCAGCTGCGCCCGGCCACCCCGCGGGTCTGGAGGGCGACGGCGACCACGACCACACCGGCCACGAGCGCAGCGACGCCGCCGAGCACCACGAGCGTGGCCAGCATGAGCTCGGGCTGCCAGAGCAGCAGCAGGCCGACGAGCACGCTCGCCAGCCCCTGCCCGAGCCACCAGCCCCACCCGGGCACGTGACGGGCCCGCAGGCCGACGACGACGGCGACCGCGCCGTCGAGCACGACCACGGCACCCAGCACCGCGACGACGGCCACGACGCTGCTCAGCGGCGCCAGCAGCAGCACGACGCCCAGCACGAACGCGAGCACGCCGCGGAAGACGGTGTGCCGCCACGTCCGGGCGGCGAAGCGGCGGAGGTCCGCGACCAGGCGGGCGCGCGGGTCCGACCAGGCCATCCCGACCCCACCTCCGTCCGCCCGGGCGGCGCCGGCGGTCCCGGCCCCTCCCCGCTCACGATATCCACGGCCCCGCCACGGGCGTGGGAGGCGTCCGGGCGGGGCGCGACCGGCGAGACAGATGGCCGGAGAGGCGCCCCGGAACGGGCAGAACCGCCCCGTAGACTCGCGGCCATGACGCAGCACGTGGGCGAGAGCGGCGCCACGGTGCCCGCCGACGCCCCGCGCGAGGAGGCCTCGCCGCGTCGCGAGGTCCTCCTGGTCGACACGCCGCAGACGCGCGTCCGCCGCCCCGCCGACCTGCTGGCCCTCGTCCTGAGCGTGCTCGGCATCGTCTTCGTCCTCATCCTGGCCGTCTACGCCAACGCCACCACGCAGGGCGTGACCGAGGACGTCCGCTCCGCGGTCGCCGATTGGCTGCGGCAGGTCCTCCTGCTGCCCGTCACGGTGCTCGAGGGGATCGTGACCTTCTTCGTCCCCATCGTGGTGCTCGTCGACCGCCTGGTCCGGCGCAACTGGCGGTCCGCCGTCGAGGCCGCGATCACGGCGTGCGTGGCCGGGCTGCTCGTGGTCGCCGCGCTGTGGCTGCTCGACAACGTGGCCCCGCGCGCCCTGGCGAACGGCCTCGCCATCACGACCGAGGGGCGCACCGTCATCGCGCTCAACCCCTACGTCGCGGCGCTGTCCGGGCTCCTGACCGTGGTGGGCGACCGCTCGCACAACCGGCTGCTGAGCTTCTCCTGGGGCCTGCTGTGGGTCGTGCTCGGGCTGGCCATCGTCCAGGGCGAGCAGACCCTGCCCGGCGCGCTGGTCACCGTGCTGCTGGGGCGCGCGGCGGGCCTGGGCATGCGCTACGCCTCCGGGGTGCTGCACGAGCGCGCCATCGGCGTCTCCCTGGTGCGCGGCCTGCGCCGCGCCGGGCTGGACCCGGTGCGGGTTGTCCGCGCCGACCCCCTGCTGCCCGGGTCTGCGGTGCAGGCGTGGACCGTGAGCACCTCCTCGCCCATGGGGTACACCGAGCGGCTGCGGGAGCCCTCCGCGCTCCCGGAGGCCGGGCGCCAGATCGCCGCGGAGCACACCGGCGAGCGCCCCCGCAACCACGGCGGCCGCCCGCCTCAGCCCGCCTCGCCGGCCGCGCTGCTCGCCGCCGTCGACCAGGAGGGGGCGGGCGGCGGCGACACGATCGCGCCCGACCCGCTCACCGACCCCCGGGAGGTCCTCGCGGAGGTCTCGTCCCCCGCCGCGGGCGAGGAGGAGAGCGAGCACCGGCTCTACGCGGTGTGGGACGCCGACGGGCGCCGCCGCGACGTCACCGTGCTCGACGGCGACCGGCACGTGGTCGGCTACCTCACCAGCCTCTGGGACAGCCTGCGCCTGCGCGGGCTCGACCAGCGCCCGGCCCGCACGCTGCGGGAGGCCGCCAACCGCGCCGCCCTGCTCTCCCTGGCCACCCGCGCGGCGCACGTGCGCACGCCCGCCCTGGTCGGCGTGACGGAGGCGCGTGACTCGGTGCTCATCGTCTCCGAGCACCTCGCCGGCGCCCGGCGCCTCGACGAGCTGGCCGAGGACGAGATCGACGAGCGGCTGTGCGACGAGATCTGGTCCCAGGTCCGTGCCGCGCACGCCGCGGGCATCGCCCACCGGGACCTGCACGCCGGGTCGGTCCTCGTCGACCCCGACCGCCGAGTCTGGCTGGTGAACTGGGAGAACGGCGAGATCATCTCCTCGGAGCTGGCCCGCCGCATCGACCTCGCCCAGCTGCTCGCCATGCTCGGCGTCCTCGTCGGCGCCGACCGGGCGCTGGCGTCGGCGGCGCGGGTGCTCACCCGCGACCAGCTCGCCTCCATGGCGCCGCTGCTGCAGCCGGTGGTGCTGCCCGCCGCCACGCGGGCGGCCGCCCGGAACGGCAAGCTGCTCGCCACGCTGCGGGAGAACCTCATCGAGCTCATCCCCACCGCGGACGTCGAGCCGCTGCAGATCTCCCGGTTCTCCCCGCGCACCGTCGTCACGGTCACCCTCGCCGTGGTCGCGGCCTGGGTGCTGATGAGCTCGCTGAACTTCCGAGAGGTGGCCGACGCGGTCACCGGCGCCAACCCCGCGCTGATGGTGCTCGCGTTCGCCATGGGGCTGCTGACCTTCGTGGGCGCAGCGGTGGCGCTGTCGGCGTTCTCGCCGGAGCGGCTCGGGCTCTGGCGCACCACGCTGGTGCAGGTCGCCGCCTCCGTGGTGTCCCTGGTCGCCCCGGCCGGCATCGGGCCGGCGGCGCTGAACCTGCGCTTCCTGAGCAAGCGCCGCATCTCCACGCCGCTGGCGGTGGCCACGGTGGGCCTGGTGCAGGTGTCCCAGTTCGTCACCACGGTGCTGCTGCTCGTCGTCGTGGCGCTGGTGACCGGGTCCGTCGGCACGCTCTCGGCGCCGTCGGCGCCCGTGACCGGCGCCGTCCTGGGCGGCGTGGGCCTGGTGGCCGTGGCGCTGCTGGTGCCCCGGGTGCGCTCGTGGGCGTGGGCCAAGGCCGCCCCGACGCTGCAGCAGGTGTGGCCCCGCCTCGTGCAGGTGGCGTCCAGCCCGCGCCGGCTGCTCGCCGGGATCCTCGGCAATTTCCTCGTCACCGCGGGCTACATCACGGCGTTCGGGGCGTCGCTGGCCGCGTTCGGCTACGAGCTGCCGCTCACCTCGCTGGCGATCACCTACCTGGCGTCGAACTCCATCGGGTCGGTCGTGCCCTCCCCCGGCGGCATCGGGCCGGTTGAGATCGCGCTGACCGGTGGCCTGACCGTGGCGGGCATCCCCTACGCCACGGCGCTGTCGGTGGCGATCCTGTTCCGGCTGCTCACCTTCTGGGGCCGGGTGCCGCTGGGCTGGGCGGCGCTGCGCTACCTGCAGCGCGCGGACGTCATCTGACGGGTGGCACCAGCGGTCAGCGGAGCAGGCCGGCCCGTTCCGCCAGGACGGCGACCTCGACCCTGTTGCGCAGTCCCAGCTTCGCCTGGGCCGCAGCGAGGTGGGACTTCACCGTGGCCTCGGACACGTACAGCCGGCGGCCGATGTCGGCGTTGGAAAGGCCGTGGGCGACGGCGACCACGACCTCACGCTCACGCTGGCTCAGCAACGCCATCGTCGCCACGGCTTCGCGGCGTGCCGCGTCCCCGCCGTCACGTGTGAGATGGTCGAGCACCTGCCGGGTGCTGCTGGGAGACAGGACGGCGTCGCCGGCCACGACGGCCCGAACCGCCGACTTGATCTCGTCCGGCGACGCCGACTTGAGCAGGTACCCGGCGGCGCCGGCCTGGATGCTGCGCAGCACGGCGTCGTCGACGTCCCACGTCGTCAGTGCGATCACGTGGGGCGGGTGCGGCAGGGCCCGGACCGCCCTGGTCGCCGTGATGCCGTCGGTGCGCGGCATCCGCAGGTCCATCAGGACGACGTCCGGCGCGTGGGCCTGCACGGCGCCGACCACCTCGTCACCATCCCCGGCCTCGCCGACCACGTCCATGTCCTCGTCGGAGGTGAGGATCAGGCGGAGTCCGGAGCGGACCAGGGGATCGTCGTCCACGAGCAGGACGCGGTGCGGTCTTTGGGGCACGCGCCGATCGTAGGGCGCGCCACTGACATGCCCGGCGCAGGCTCACCATCGTCTCGCGCCGGTCGCACCGGCGCTCAGTCGGTGGACCAGGGTAGGGAGACGGTGACCCGGAACAACCGCCCGCCGTCGTCGAGCCCGTACGTCAGCGTGCCGCCCAGGAGCTCGGCACGCTCGGCGATGCCCTGGAGCCCGCGACCCGGCCCCCCGCCTGCGCTGCCGGGATAGCGGTTGCGCGCGTCGATGGTGACCCCCGCCGTCGGACCGCCGTGCACCTGGAGCCACAGCTGTTCCCCCGGCGCGTGCTTCCGGGCGTTGGTGAGCAGCTCCTGCACGATGCGGTAGACGGCACGGGAGAGGGTCGGCCCCGCCGTCTCGGCGCCGTCGAGGTACACCGTCGAGGTGATCGGGACGCCGGTCCGCACCGCCTCGTCGATGACCTTGGGCAGGTCCACCAGCGTGAGGTCGGGAGTGGCCGGGGCCTCGCCGAGGGGCTCCCGCAGGACGTTGATGAGTGAGCGCAGGTCGTCGACCGAGGCGCGGGCGCTCTCACGCACGAGGCGTGCGCTCCGGTTGAGCTCGGGATCCCCCACGGCCCGCGCCTCCAGCGCGCCGGCATGCAGGTTCAGCAGGGACAGCCGGTGCCCCAGGACGTCGTGCACCTCCCGGGCGATGCGTTCCCGTTCGACCTGGCGACTCAGCTGGTCGTTGAGCCGGCCGCTGGCCCGCGTGGCGTCGCGCACCCGTTCCGTCGCCGCGGCCGTCTCCCGCCGGGAGCGTGCCAGCAGCCCGGCACCGACGGACAGCCCCAGAAGCACCAGCACGCACACCACCACCACCCACGCGCTGAGGTCCACGGGCACGTCGGCGGGAGCCGCGGTGGGGCCGAAGAGCTGTTTGTAGAAGGAGGTCTCCTTGGTGGCGCCGCCGGCGTCCCGCGCCGACGAGGCGATCGTCGCCGCGGCGACGGCACCGGCGGCCCACCACACCTGCGGCCCCCGGCGCCTGGCGATCAGCCCCGCGAGCGCCACCAGCGCAGTGGACGTGCCGATCGGCAGGACGAGGGCGGCGCCGGAGGCCGTCAGCGTGACGGTGAAAGGAATCCGCTGGCGCCAGAAGAGCATGGAGGGGACGGCCACGGCGGCAAGGATCATCACCAGCTGCAGGAAGAGCTGCCAACCGTGCCCATCTGCCGCACCGAGGGCCGAGAAGACCCCGCTCGACAGGGACATGAAGGCGCACCCGACGACGTAGGCGGCGGTACGCGCCCACCACCACGCCGTCCTGCCCTCGCGCGGCGCAGTCGTCGTCATGCCGCACACGGTAGGGCTCCCCGCCCACGCCGGGGACCACCGATCGGCCGGCCTCCCCCGCCGTCGAGTCACCCGATCGGTCACCGGTGCCTGGCCGACCGGGCGATGTGGACCAGTCCCCACACGGCGAAGGCTTGGGGCACCAAGCAGACGAGCCGCACGGGGAGGACGCACATGACCACGCACGGGCAGTACACGTTCCAGACCGACGACGGCATGGTCGTCGAGCTCACGCAGCACGCGATGAGCCGGATGATCAGCAGGCACGTCCACCCGGCGGAGGTCGGGAACTGCCTCGCCCGGCCCAGCACGACCTATCCGTCCCGCGGCCGCCGGCTCTTCCGCGCCGACGACATCGTCGTGGTCGTCGACCTGGCACGCCTCACGGTCGTCACCGTCCTCTACGCCTGCCTGCGGGTGTGGAGCGACTCCGACGGCAGGCCCAGCAAGCGCGTGCTGTCCCGCAAGCAGGTGCGGCGAATGGCCGCCGAGATGCGCCGCCTGCCCCGCGCCTGACCAACCATCACCACCGAAAGTAGGAGAACCATGTCGCTTCGTCAGGGCCACGCCGGCCCCCACCCCGACCCCTCCCTCCCGCCGGCGTACGCCACCGCGGGTCCCGGGTATCCGCCGCCCGCCGGCGCCGCGCCCGGGCCGGCACCGCAGAAGCAGCGCAGCTGGTTCGCGCGGCACAAGATCCTCACCACGCTCCTCGCCGTCGTGCTGCTCGTCGTCCTCGTCAACGCGTTCGGCGGCGGCGAGGACGCCGCGCCCGAATCCCCGGCCGCGAGCAGCACCGAGGCCGGCGGGGCGTCACCCGAGGCGGCGCCCGCCGAGCAGGCACCCTCCGAGCAGGCGCCGGCCGAGCAGGCACCCGCCGAGGCGGGCATCGGTACGCCGGTGCGCGACGGGAAGTTCGAGTTCACCGTCACGGGCGTGGAGACCGGCGTACCGACCATCGGCGACCAGTACCTCAACGAGCAGGCCCAGGGGCAGTTCGTCCTGGTCCACCTGACCGTCGCGAACATCGGCGACCAGGCCCAGTACCTGTCCGACAGCGACCAGACCCTCGTCGACGACCTCGGCCGCGAGCACTCGGCGAACTCCACCGCCGGGATCTACCTGGAGAACAACGAGGTCTGGCTCAACGAGATCAATCCCGGGAACTCCGTCAGCGGCACCCTGGTGTTCGACCTGCCGGTGGACGCGGTGCCGGCCAGCATCGAGCTGCACGACTCGATGTTCTCCGGCGGAGTGAGCGTCTCGCTGGCGCAGTAGTCCTCGACCGGCGGGCGCGGCGGCTGGCCGCCGTGCCCGCCGCCGTTACGCTCGGAACGACCACGCCGGCCGTACGTCGCGCCCCGGCACGGCCGGTAGCCGGCCGGAGTGCGTGGCAGGGCGCCGTCTTGGACGTCGCCCTTCCGCCGGACCGACGTCGAGCGCCTGTAAGGAGGGCACATGCCGAGACCGGCGCCGCCCGCCGGCCGGTGGGTGCCCTGGGCGCTCGCCGCCGTCGTCGCCGCCCTGTACACGCTCTTCGCGGTGCTGCAGTGGCGGCGGCTGGAGGCGCCGTCGTGGGACCTGGGCATCTTCACCCAGCTCGCGCAGGCCTACTCGCGCCTCGGGGCCCCGGTCGTGACCATCAAGGGCGAGGGGTTCAACCTCCTCGGCGACCACTTCCACCCGCTGCTGGCGCTGCTCGGCCCGGTCTACCGGTTGTTCCCCTCCGGGCTCACGCTGCTCGTGGTGCAGGCGCTGCTGCTCGCCGTGTCGGTGGTGCCCATCGCGTCCGTGGCACGCGAGGTGCTCGGCCGGGCCCGCGGCACGGCGCTCGGCGCCGCCTACGGGCTGAGCTGGGGCCTGCAGGGCGCCGTCGCCGCGCAGTTCCACGAGATCGCGTTCGCCGTGCCGCTCCTGGCCTGCGCGCTCGCGGCGTTCCTGCGCCGGCGGTGGTGGGCGTGCGCGGCGTGGGCCGCGCCGCTGGTCTTCGTCAAGGAGGACCTCGGCCTGACGGTCGCTGCACTGGGCCTGGTGCTGGTGTGGCGCGGCTGGCGTGAACGGGCGGCGCGGCGCGGGCAGCAGGCGCGCGTCGGCGCGCTCCTCGCCGGCTGGGGCGTGGCGTGGTTCGTGCTCGCCGTGGCGGTGATCCTGCCCGCGCTGAACCCCCGGGCCCGCTGGGACTACGTCGACCGGCTCGGCGAGCCGCAGGACGGCGTCCTGGACGTGCTGCTCGGCGCCGTGGTGCCCGGCGAGAAGTGGGTGACCGTGCTGCTGCTGGTGGCGGCCGCGGGCGTCGTCGGCGTCCGCTCCCCGCTGGTCTGGCTGTGGGTGCCGACGCTGGCCTGGCGTTTCCTGGGCAACGTCGAGCACTACTGGGGGTGGGACTGGCACTACTCCGCCGTCCTCATGCCCGTGGCGGCGGCTGCTCTGATGGACGCGGTCCGGCCACGGCCCGTGGTGGACGACGGCGCGCCGGGGGCGGGGACCCGCCGGGACGGGTGGGCGACGATCGGGGTCGCCGTCGCGGTGGCGACCACCGTGCTGATGATGCCCACCCAGCCCCTGGCGCGACTGGTGGAGCCGGAGGCCTACGCCCTGCCCGCCCGGTACGACGGCGCCATGGCGGCCGTCCGGGCCGTGGAGCCGGGCGCCACGGTGGAGACCGACATCTACCTCATGGCCTATCTCGTCCCCCGGGCGCAGGTGTACTGGGTCGGCAACGAGGGCAACCCCGCCCCCGACTTCGTCCAGCTCGACACCCTGCGCCGCACCTGGCCGGACCGGGACATCACGGACGCGGCCGCCTTCGCCGAGGCCCGGCACCCGGGCACCGACTACGAGCTCGTGCTCGAGGCGGACGGCTACCAGGTCGCCGCGCGGGTCGGCTGAGCCGGCGGCGCTGCGCTGAGCGCTCGCCGGGGGGCGTGGCCCGGCCGCGCGGCCGCTGCCTACAGTGGCCGGGTGACCGCTCATCCCGCGCCCCGCACCGTCCACGTCCTCGCCGCCCTGCTCGCCCTGCTTGGCGTGCTGGGGCTCGTCGGCACGGTGACGGCACCCCCGGCACGGGCGCACGACACGCTCATCGGCTCGACCCCCGCCGCGGAGGCTACCGTCGAGCCGCCGTCGGAGATCGTGCTCACGTTCAACAACGAGCTCCTCGACACCGGCACGCAGGTCCGGGTCACCGACGCCTCCGGGGCCGTCGTCGCGGAGGGGCCGGCCACCGTGGAGGGCCCCGACGCCACGTTCACTCTGCCCGCCCCCCTCGGCGACGGCGGCTACGGCGTGACGTGGCGCGTGGTCTCCTCGGACGGCCACCCCATCGAGGGCCAGTACGCCTTCACGGTCGCCGGCGCGTCCGCCACGCAGGCCCCGGCCACCACCTCCGCGCCGGAGGAGACCCCCGACGCCGTCACGACTCAAGGCCCGGTAGCCGAGGGCGGCGAGGAGGCGGGCCGGTCCCGGCTGCCCGCCTGGGTGCTGATCGTCCTCGCCGTGGGCGTGCTCGGCGGCGTGGTCGCCCTCGCCATCCGGAACTGGCCGCGTAACCGCTGACGCCGCCGGGGCGCGGCGGCAGCGTCAGCCGAAGAGCGGGGCGAAGCGCGATCTCGAACTTCCCGACTGAGTTAGAACTCCGCGGCGTTCTATCTCGGTCGTGGAGTTCGATGTCGGCGCATAGGCCCAGCACCCATGGCGCTCCTCCGGTGGGAGGCCGCCCCGTCAGCCGTCCGGTCGCACCGGCGAACGGCGCCCCTCCACGCGCGCGGAGGGCCGGAGCGCTCACTCGGGCGCCGAGGCGGGGACGCTCAGTCGCGCGCCGAAGGACTCAGTAGTCCTTGAGGATCTGCAGGACCTCAGCCAGCACCTCGGGCGGGGTCCCGGTGGAGGTGACCTTGAAGCCGGGCTCGTCGTCGTCGAGCTCCTCGAGGGTGGCCACCTGGGAGCCGAGCAGGCTGGCGGGCATGTAGTGCCCCTGCCGCGTCTCGAGGCGCTCGGCGGTGAGCTGGACCGGCGGGGCCATGTGCACGAAGATCGTGCGCCCCTCCGCACCGCGCAGCACGTCGCGGTAGCGCTTCTTCAGCGCGGAGCAGGTCACGACGGTGGAGTGGCCGACGCGGGCCTCGGACGTCATCCAGTCGCGGATGGAGGCGAGCCAGGGCGCCCGGTCGTCGTCGTCGAGCGGGATGCCGGCGTGCATCTTGTCGCGGTTGGCCTGGCTGTGGAACTCGTCGCCCTCGGCGAAGACGTAGCCGAGCTTCCCGGCGAGCATCATCGCCAGGGTGGTCTTGCCGCCGCCGGAGACGCCCATGACGATGACGTGCCGGGGTCCCCTCGACCGCTTGGGCAGCGGGGACATCTCGGTGGTGGGAATCTCGGTCATGGCGCGCGGGCTCCGATCTGGCGAGGACTGCGTGGACGGTATCCAACGGCGAACACGCGCGGCCACGCCTTGCCAGAGGTTGCAGCGCCCGCGCCGCGCGAGATGGGTCACATGAGCGGGCCTGGCGCCGGCCGTGCGCCGTCCTCGCGGGGTGGCGTCCACCGCGTGAAGCGGGCGGCCTGCCGCAGCGTCAGCGCGGGCAGCGCGCGCAGGGCCGCGTCGCGTGCCGCGACGAGCGGGGCACCGCGCAGCTCCGGTCCGAGGCGCCCCGCCCACCGCGACGCCGCGGCGACGGCCTGCGTCCGGCGACGGCGGAGCCGGTCGTACCCGGACAGCGCGGCCTCGAGGTCGCGGCCGGTGCACAGCGCCCCCAGAACCACGGCGTCCTCCAGCGCCTGAGCGGCGCCCTGGCCGAGGTGCGGGGTCATGGCGTGGGCGGCGTCCCCGAGCAGGACCACGGCGCCCCGGCGGCAGGGCGGCAGCGGCCGCGCGAGTTCGTACAGGTCATGACGCAGCACGTCCTCGGGCCGGGCTGCGGCGAGCAGGTCGGGGATCGGTCCGTGCCAGCCGCCGAACCGCGCGCGGACCTCCGCGAGCTCGTCCGTGCCCCGCCGGCCCTCGGGGGCGCGGGCGGCGGCGAACCAGTACACCCGCCCGTCGGCGAGCGGCACGATGCCGAACTCCGCGCCCGCTCCCCAGGTGCTCATGGCAGCGACGTCCATGGTCCACGGCCGCCGCGTGACTGCGCGCCAGGCCGTGGTGCCGGTGTAGCGCGGGCCGGGGTGCCCCGGCCACAGGGCGGCGCGGACGAAGCTGCGGATGCCGTCGGCGGCCACAACCAGGTCGGCGCCGACGGTGCGGGTCGCGCCGTCGAGCCGGTAGGTCACCGAGGCGGGCGGCCCCGGGACGACGTCGGTGACGCGCGCCCCCGGCACGACCGCCCCGGGCGGCAGCGCCTCGCGGAGCAGCCGGTGCAGGCTCTCGCGATGGATGCCGATGATCGCGGTGCCCACCGTGCGCGCGAGGTACGCGCCGTCGACCCGGGCGATCCACCGCCCGCGCGGGTCGCGGATCCCGCCGCCGCCCTGTGGCCGGGCGTCGGCGTGGACCACCTCCGCCAGGCCGAGCGCGCGCAGCGCCCGCTGCCCGTTGGCCATCAGCGTGAGGCCGGCGCCGATCTCGGCCGGCTTCGGGCTGCGCTCGAGCACCGTGACGTGCCATCCGGCGCGGCGCAGCGCGATGGCCGCGCCGAGGCCACCGATGCCTCCCCCGACCACGACGGCGGTGCGCACGGGAGCCATCGTAGGCAGCGCCGGCTGAAGGGCCGACCAGCGCCGGCGGCGCTACCCGCGCCGGCGGCCCCCCATGAGCGCCCCGGCGAGCCACCCGACCACGAGCACGACGAGCAGCGTCAGCCACAGCGGTGCCCGGGCGTCGAGCCAGAAGAGCTCGACCGAGACGGTCCGCTGGTTCTGCAGCACGAACACCACGGCGACGACGACCAGGGCCAGCCCCAGCCACTGCCCGGGGGTGATCCGGGAGAGAAAGTTGCGCTCCGTGCTGGTTCGTTCCCTCATGCCCGCCTCCCGACGTCCGCCTCCGGCAAGTCTCGCCGAACGCGGCGGGACGGTCACCCGGGAGGCGGCGCTCGTCGCCGGGCTGCGCCGGCAGGACGGACGACAGCCGCCAGGCGCCGTCGGCGGAGTCGGTCTAGAAGGTGATGCCGTGCTCGGCGCGGTAGCCGGCGAGCACGGTGTCCACGAACCGCGCCGTGCGCAACGCGGTGCGCCCGGTGCTCGGCGCCGCGCCCCGGCCCGTGAGCTCGTCGACGACCGCCTGGATGAGCGGCTGCTGCACGACCTCGGGGTACGGCGCGTCGATCAGCCGCTCGCCGTCGCCCGTGCGCAGCACGAGCGGCTCGGTGCCGAAGGAGGAGAACCGCAGCGACCCGGCGCTGCCGACGATCTCCACCTCGTCGCGCCTCTCCGCGGTGTCGAACGCCCACAGGCCGACGCCCTGGACGCCCGAGGCGAAGATGAAGGTCGCCGTGACGATGTCCTCGGCCGGGTACCGGCCGGCCTGGTTGCCGGCAGCGCCGCTGACGGCGCCCACCGGGCCGAGGAGGTGGTCCAGCAGGTCCAGGGTGTGGGAGCCGAGGTCCACGAACAACCCGCCGCCCGAGACCTGCGGCTGCACCCGCCACGGCAGGTGGCCCGGCTCCCACATGCCCGGCACGCCCTGGGTGCGCACGCTCACCGCGCGCGTCCGCCCGACGGCACCGTCGTCCAGGAGCCGCTTGACCGTGGCGAAGCGCGGCATGGCGCGGCGGTAGTACGCCACGAACAGCGGCACGCCTGCCGCGTCGCACGCCGCGACCATCTCCTCGCACTCGCCGGCGGTGCGGGCCATCGGCTTCTCGACGTAGACCGGCTTGCCCGCGGCCGCGGCGCGCAGCACGTGGTCGCGGTGGCTGTCCGGCGGCGTGGCGACGTAGACGGCGTCGACCTCGGGGTCGGCGACCAGCGCGTCGGCGTCGTCGTACCAGCGCGCCACCCCGTGCCGGCGGGCGTAGTCGGCGGCCCTGGCGCCGTCCCGGCGCATCACCGCGACGAGCTCGGAGCGCTCGGCGCGCTGCAGCCCGGGTCCGCTCTTGCGCTCGGTGACGTCACCGACGCCGATGATCCCCCACCGGACGGTCTGCAGCGGGGGCCTGGCGGGCGCGGTCATGGGTCGTACCGTACCGGGGCTCGGTCCGCCAGCTCGGGGGCCACACCACAGCGAAGCGCTCGAAGACGCGGGGCTGACCGTCCCGGCCGGGGCGCCTCAGGCGTCGACCGGCTCGCCGGCGGGCCCGTCGGTGCTGGGAGCGTCCACGGCGGGGCCGCCCAGCGCGCCTCCCTCCCACGTCACGGCGTGCCAGCCGGTGACGTCGCCGTCCAGCACGACGGCGCCGGTGTTGCTCAGCGGGTTCCGGGCGGCGAACTCGACGGGCACGTTCTCGGTCCGCGCGGCGACCCAGGCGCGGATGGCGGCCCCGTGGCTGACCAGCACCGCCGTCCGCACCCCTGAGGCGGCGATCTCGGCGACCACCTCGTCGTAGCGCCCGAGGAACTCGACCCCGTTCTCCCCGCCGGGCATCCGGGTGTGCAGCCCGCCGTCAGGCCAGGCGAAGACCGTCTCCAGGTACCCGCGCACCGCCTCGTCGTCGCCGCGCATCTCGTACGCGCCCGCCCGGACCTCCCGGATGCCGTCGCGGACGACGACGTCCAGGCCGCGGGCGGCGGCGAGCGGGGCGGCGGTCTGCTGGGTGCGCACGAGGGTGGAGACCCACAGCGCCCCGATGTCATGACCGGCCAGCGCGTCCGGCAGCGCGGCCGCCTGCTGGTGGCCGAGCGCCGTCAGCTCCGCGCCGGGAGCGCCGGTGTCGAGCAGCCCGGCCACGTTCGAGGAGGTCTGCCCGTGGCGGACGAGGATCAGTCGCATGCCCGCCATCCTCTCCTACGGGCGGCGGCGGGGCGAAGCCGCCGCGTGCGCCGGCGCGCGCCGCGCGGGAGCATGGCCGCATGCGACGGCGCGTGGACCCGACCGCCGCGGCCGCCCGGGTGGTGGAGGCCTTGGGGGCGGTCGACCGCCGCGGCTTCCTGCCCGCGTCGCAGCAGCGCTTCGCCCGGGCGGACCTGCCGCTGCGCATCGGCCAAGGGGCCACCTGCTCCCAGCCCAGCACCGTCGAGGTGATGCTGGAGCTGCTCGACCCGCGCCCCGGCGACCGCGTCCTCGACGTCGGCTCGGGGTCCGGGTGGACGACGGCGCTGCTCGCGCGGCTGGTCGGGGAGGGCGGGTCGGTCGTCGGGGTGGAGATCGAGCCGGACCTCGTCGAGACCGGCCGGGCCAACCTGCTCGCGGCCGGCGTCGACGCCCGGATCGAGGAGGCCGTGCCGGGACGGCTCGGCCGCCCGCAGGACGGCCCGTACGACCGCATCCTCGTCTCCGCCGAGGCGCGCCGGATGCCCCGCACGCTCGTCGACCAGCTGGCCGAGGGCGGCCGCATGGTGGTGCCGGTGCGCGGTGAGCTCGTCGTCGTCGAGCGCGCCGGGGACGAGCTGCGCACCCGGGCGTACGGGACCTATCAGTTCGTCCCGCTGCGGGCCTCCGGCGAGGACTGAGCGCAGCGCCGGGCTGGGCGCTCAGCTACGCGCTGGCATCGCCTCTCGCGAGCGCGACTGGATGTTCTGGACCGTGCGGCCGGGCCTCCTCTTCCCGCCCATGCTCCTGTCGGGGATGCTGCTGCCGCTGGAGACGGGGCCGCGTGGATGCAGCCCGCTACCCGCCCGCCGGGGCGGTGCGACGGAGCTCCACCACCTCGGCCAGCTGCGCGAGCCGGTGGGCGCGGGCGGACTCGGCGGTGGTGAACGGCCGGCCGGGCCTGGTGAAGTAGTGGGCGCCGCTCCACGGGGAGAAGACCTTCAGGACGGTGCCGTCCGGCCCGGGCGCCACGGGCGCGGGCGCGCCCGCCGGCGGCGTCAGCACCTCCGCGCCGAGCAGCTCGGCGACGGCGAAAGGCAGCTCGGCGGGCTCGGCCGCCACCCGCACGGACAGGTTCAGCGCCCGGGTCGGGCTGTCGGCGAGCGCGAGCGCCGTCGTGGGCCACGCCAGCGTCCCGCTTCCTCCGCCCGCGGCTACGGCAGCCACGAGGTCCCGCTCGGTGACGTCGTCCGGCGCGGCGACCACGAACTCGTCGAGGACCTCGCCGCCCAGGGGCTGGACCTGGACGTCGAGGACGTTGGCGCCCAGTCCCGCCAGCGCGTGGGCCAGCCCTTCCAGTGCGCCGGGGGCGTCCGGCACGGCGGTGCGCACGCGCCACAGGGCGTGCGCGGACTCCAGGCGGCGACGGGCGCGCACGGTGGGCGCATGCAGCCAGGCCCGCAGCAGGCGCATGACGGACGGTTCGGCGACCCAGATCGCGAGGACGGTGGCCGTGATCGTCAGCAGGAGCACCTTGGTGAGGTGGGGCAGGGCGCTGTCGACGACGAGGCTGTGGACGACCAGCTCGATGGGCAGCACGGCCGCCACGTTCGCCAGGGTGAGGCGGGTCTTGCGCGGGTGGGGCAGCTGCCCGCACACCTCGCAGCGCAGGGATGCGACGATCCCGGTCCCGTGGGTACTCATGGGAACTACGGTGCAGGCCGGCCGTTACAGCCTGATTGCGTCGGTGTCACCATCGCAGGACGTTCTCACGGCGGACGTGTGAATCTCGGCTGGCGGCCGACAGGCACGACGCAGGCCCGGCGAGGGCATCGAGGCGTGCCCGTCCGCAGCCGGACCATGACCGCTTGACCGCTGACGGCACAACCGACCGCTCACGGCACGGCTGACGGCTCGCGGCGAAGGTGACCGCTCACGAGAGTGGCTCAGTCGGTGGCGAGGGCGGCGTCGGAGGAGAAGACCATGCCCAGCGTGATCTCGCCGGAGGTGAGAGCCTGCTTGGTCAGCGGGCCGCCGGCGTCGAGCGAGACGAACTCGGCGATGTCCAGGCCGTAGGTCTCCTCCAGCCCCGGCTGGCAGAACGGCCGGTCCGGGCACTCGGGCGGCCCGCCCAGCACCAGCCCGCCGCAGGCCTCCGCGAGCTCTGACAGCGTGCTGACGTCGTGCTCCTCGGCGAACGCTGCGGTGACGGCGTAGGCGTTCTGGTCCGCCGCCTCGGCCGGCGCCGCGAACGTGAGGCCGACCTGCTCGCCCAGGCCCCGCAGCTCCTCCACCGTGGCGTCCAGGTCCGGGCTGGCCAGCGGCTCGGCGTCGGGACCGTTGACCTTGAGGTTGAGGAACTCCGTCAGCGTGCCGACGTACTCGGGCACCACCGTCAGCTCGCCCGACTCCAGGGCCGGCTCGTACGTCTCGCGGTTGCCGATCGTGCGGACCTCCACGGCGTAGCCGGCGTCACGCAGCGCCAGGGCGTACAGCTCGGCCAGGGTGGCGGACTCCGAGAAGTTGCCCGCGCCCACCACGACCTCGCCGGAGCCGGAGGTGTCCGTGACCTCGATGCCGGCCCGCTCGTAGTAGCCGGCCGCGGCCTGGCTCGAGGTGTTCCGCTCGATGTCCACCTGCTTGTTCAGCTCGATGAGGGCGGGCGTGTCCAGGGTGGCGGAGACGGCGTCGAGGGCCGCGATCATCGCCGGCTGCGCCGCGGCGGCGTGGATGGCGGGGATGACGTTGTCGACCGTCTGGAGCGCCTTGTCGTCCTCGAGGACCACCAGCTGCTCGTCGGGGACCGGCTCGCAGGTGGCCGCGGCCCCCGCCGTGGCGGTGGCCGCGGGTTCCGTCGGCGCGCCGCCCCCGGCGGAGCCGGGCTCGCCGCAGGCGGCGAGCCCGAGCGCACCGGCGAACAGGACGGCGCTGAGCCTGCGACCCCTCATGGTCTGACCTTCCGTTGGGCCCTGCCGGGCGTGGACGACGGGGGTCATTGCATCCCGTCGCCAGCGACGACGCAAGCGTCTGGGCGGCGCGTCCCGCCGGCCGGGTCCCTGACGTCAGGCGTCCGAGGCCGCCACCCGGTGGCCGCGCACCGGCCGCGCCGCGGTGCGCATGGGCGCCGGCGTGAGGGCCCGCTGGACGAGGGCGAGGAGCCCCTCGATGCCCAGGCACACCGCCACGACGAGCGCCGCGCCCGCGAGGGCCTGCCCGAACCGCTGGGTGGCGATCCCGTTGGAGATGACCAGCCCGAGCCCGCCGCCACCGACGAGGGAGGCCAGCGACACGGTGGCGACGACCTGCACGACGGCGGTGCGCAGGCCCGCGCCGATGAGCGGCAGGGCCAGCGGCAGCTCGACCGACGTGAGCAGCCGGCGCGGCGACATGCCCATGCCGATGCCGGCGTCGCGGGCGTCGTCGGGCACCTCCCGCACCCCGGTGTAGGCGTTGGACAGGATCGGCGGGACGGCGAAGATCGCCACCGCGAGGATGGTGGGCAGCTGCCCGAGCCCGAGGGCGGCGGTGAGGACGAACAGCAGCGCCAGGGTCGGGATGGCCCGGGTGAGGTTCGCGACGCCGACCACGAGGGTGCCGCCGCGGCCGGTGTGCCCCAGCCACAGCCCGAGCGGGAGCGCGACGGCGGCGCCGAGGAGCACGGCCACGAGGGTCATCCAGAGGTGGTCGCCGAGCAGGTCGAGGATCCCGCCCGGTCCGGTCCAGCTCAGCGGGTCGTTGACGTAGCGGTACGCGTCGCGCAGCACCTCTCTCATCGGGACCTCCGGCGCAGCCACGGGGTGACGGCGCGGCCGAGGGCGAGCAGCACCAGGTCGGCGACGAGCGCGATCCCGAGGCACAGCAGGGCGGCGGTCATGATCTCGGCGCGGTAGCCGGAGTTGAACCCGCGGTACATCAGCTGCCCCAGGCCGCCGTAGCCGACCACGACACCGACGGTCACCAGCGCCACCGTGGAGACGGTCGCCAGGCGGACCCCGGTGATGACGGCGGGCAGGGCCAGGGGCAGCTCGACGGTGAGGAGCCGGCGCGCCGGGGAGTAGCCCATCCCGCGCGCCGCGTCGACGACGTCCGGCGGGACGCCCTGGAGCCCGACGAGGGTGTTGCGCACCAGCACCAGCAGCGCGTACGCCGTCAGCCCGATGAGCACGGTGGTCCGGCCGATACCGGTGAGCGGCACGAGCAGCCCGAACAGCGCCAGCGAGGGCACCGTGTACAGGACCGCCGAGGTGCCCACTGCGGCCGCGCCCAGGGCCGGCAGGCGGTGGGCGAGGAGGGCCAGCGGCACGGCGATGACGATCGCGGCCAGCACCGCCTCGACGGTGAGGCTCACGTGCTGCCCGGTGTACCGGGCCACGTCGGACCAGTTGTTCTCCAGGTAGTCCCAGGAGAGCCACGGGTTGGCCGCGGCGGTCGGCGCGCTCACCCGGGCGACGCTACCTCGCGACCACGGGCGCCGGTACCGTCGGAGGGTGCCCGAGTCCTCCGCGCCGCTCATCCGCTTCGAGGGCGTCACCAAGCGCTTCGCGGACGGCACCGTCGCCGTCGGGCGCCTGGACCTCGACGTCCGGGAGCACGAGCTCCTCACCCTGGTCGGGCCGTCCGGCTCCGGGAAGTCCACGCTGCTGCGGATGGTCAACCGGCTGGTGGAGCCCACCGGCGGCCGGGTGCTGCTCGACGGCGCGGACGTGGCCGGGCAGGATCCCGTGCGGCTGCGCCGCGGCATCGGCTACGTGATCCAGAACGTCGGGCTGTTCCCCCACCGCACCGTCGCGCAGAACGTGGCCACCGTCCCCGGGCTGCTCGAGTGGGACCGCCGCCGCACCGACGAGCGCGTGTCCGAGCTGCTGACCATGGTGGGGCTGGACCCGGCGGTGTACGGCCGCCGCTACCCGCACGAGCTCTCCGGCGGCCAGCGGCAGCGCGTGGGGGTGGCCCGGGCCCTCGCGGCGAACCCGCGGGTGCTGCTCATGGACGAACCCTTCGGCGCCGTCGACCCCGAGGGACGGCGGGCGCTGCAGACGGAGTTCCGCCGGATCCACGACGAGCTGGGCACCACGGTGCTGCTGGTGACGCACGACATCGACGAGGCGGTGCTGCTCGGGGACCGGGTGGCCGTGCTCAGCCAGGGCGGCCGGCTGGAGCAGGTGGACGCCCCGGTAACCGTGCTGACCCGGCCGGCGACGCCGTTCGTCGAGACCTTCATCGGGGACTCCTCGGTGCGCCTGCTCTCACTGGCCCGGCTGGGGGCCCAGGACGTCACGCCGTCCGCCGCGGACGCCGCCCGGTCCGCGCCCGCCGTGCGGCTGGGCGACCCGCTGGACCGGGCGTTCTCCGCCCTGACGGCGAGCCCGGAGGGGGTCGTGCCGGTGGTCGGCGCGGACGGCGGGACCGTCGGGGCGCTGACGCTGTCCGGCTTCCACGCCGCGCTGCGCCGCGCGGCGGCCGCGGCGGCGGAGCGTCGCTGACGGCTGCGAGCGGCACGGCGGTCGGGCAGCCTCGGCGGGCGTGCGCGCTCGAGCGTCGGCGGCCGAGCGCGGCGGACCGAGTTTCACGCGCGTCGTCGACAACGTGGGCAGCGAATGAGAGGCGCCCACGCACCGTCGGCACGCGGGCGCCCCTATGTCGTCACTCGGCCGGGATGATCAGGCCCTCGTACTCCTCCTCCAGCCAGGTCGCCATCTCGTCGGAGGTGAGTAGCTCGTAGAGCTTCTCGATGCGGGGGTCGTCCGCGAGCTCGGGAGTGGTGGCCAGGACGTTGTAGTACTCGCTGTCGGTGCCCTCGGAGAGCAGCTGCTGGTCCACGGTCAGGCCGGCCGGCATGGCGAAGGCGGCGGTGACGATCGCGGCGTCCTGGTCCGGGACGGCCTGCGGCAGCGAGGCGTTCTCGATCTCGATGAACTCCAGGCCCCGCGGGTTGGCGGTGATGTCGTCGAGGGTCGTCGGCTGCTCGGTCACCTCGATCAGCCCGTGCTGGGCGAGCAGCTTCAGCGCCCGGCCCTCGTTGGTCGGGTCGTTCGGGACGGCGATGCTCGCGCCGTCCGGCAGGTCCTCGAGGCTGTCGAACTTGTCCGAGTACAGGGCCATGGGCGGCAGGTAGACCTCGCCCACGCTCACCAGGTCCTCGCCCTGGGCCTCGTTGAAGGTCTCCATGAAGGTGGTGTTCTGGAAGAGGTTCGCGTCGATCGAGCCCTCCACCAGCGCGGGGTTCGGCGTGTTGTAGTCGCTGAACTCCGTGTACTCGATGGTGAGGCCGGCCTCGGGGGCAAGGTCCTCGGCGAGGAAGTTCAGCATGTCACCGGCCGGGACCGCCAGGGCGCCGACGCGGATGGTGTCCTCCGCGGCGGCCTCCTCCTCGCCGGAGGCGGAGCCGCAGGCGCTCAGGACGAGGGCGGCGGTGAGCGCGGTGGCGCCGGTCAGGATCATGGTGCGGGGGCGGGTCATGGGTGTCCTTCGCTAGCGGGGTGGAGGGGTCAGCGGTGCGAGAGGGCCCCGGCGAGGCGGTTGCCCAGGCTCTGCAGGATCTGTACGACGACGACCAGGATCACGACGACGACGAGCATGTACTCGACGCTGTAGCGCTGGTAGCCGTAGCGGTACGCGACGTCGCCGAGGCCGCCGCCGCCGACCGTGCCCACCATCGCGGAGTAGGTGATCAGCGAGACCACGGTCGTCGACAGCCCCAGCGTCAGGGCCGGCAGGGACTCGGCGATGAGCACCTTGGTGAGGATCGTCCAGCGGCCGGCGCCCAGTGACTCCGCGGCCTCGACGACGCCGGCGGGCACCTCGCGGATCGCGATCTCCACCAGCCGGGCGTAGAAGGGGATGCCGGCCACGGTCAGGGGCACGATCGCGGCTGTCGGCCCGAAGCCGGTGCCCACGATCGTCCGGGTGACCGGGATGAGCAGGATCATCAGGATGATGAACGGCACGGAGCGGCCGATGTTGACGATCAGCTGCAGGGTCCGGTTGACGACCCGGCCCAGGGCGCGGGAGCGCAGCGGCCGGGCCAGCAGCCCGCCGCGCTCGGTTTCTACCAGCAGCACGCCGATCGCCAGGCCGAGGACGACGGTGAGCAGGAGCGAGACCAGCACCATGTAGGCGGTCTGGCCGCTCGCCTCCAGGACGGTCGCGAACAGGTCCGGCCAGAAGTCGGGGTCGCTGCGGTCGATCACCGGACCACCTCCACGAACAGCCCCTGGCCGCGCAGGTCGTCGAGCGCCGCACGGACCTGCTCGGTGCTGCCCGGGATCTCGAGGCGGGTGCGGCCCGTCTGCCCGCCGTCGTGGATCGTCTCGATGGCGGCGCCGAGGATCCCCACGTCGAGGTTGTGGGTGCGCGCCAGCTGGGCCACGACCGGGCGGCTGGACGTGGTCTTGGTGAAGGTGACGTCGATGATGGTCGTGCCCCGTTCCGGCGGGAGCTCGCCGAGCTCGAAGAGAGAGGCGGCGAGCAGTGAGCCCTCGGTGGTGAGCAGCTGGTCCACCGGCCCCTGTTCGAAGATGCGGCCGTCCGCCATCACCGCGGCCGAGTCGCACACGCGCTTGATGACGTCCATCTCGTGGGTGATGAGCAGGACCGTCAGGCCCAGCTCGCGGCTGAGCCGCTTGATGAGGTCCAGCACCGAGCGCGTGGTCTCCGGGTCGAGGGCGGAGGTCGCCTCGTCGCTGAGCAGCACGGAGGGGTTGGTGGCGAGGGCCCGGGCGATGCCGACCCGCTGCTTCTGCCCGCCGGAGAGCTGGGCGGGATACGCCCGGCGTTGCTCCGTGAGGCCCACCAGCTCGAGGATCTCCGCGGCGCGGGTCCGACGCTCGGCGCGTCCGGTGCCGGCGATCTCCAGCGCGAGCTCGACGTTGCCCTGCACCGTGCGGGAGCTGAGGAGGTTGAAGTGCTGGAAGATCATCCCGGTCCGGCGGCGGGCCAGGCGCAGCTCGCGGCCCTGCAGCGAGGAGATCTCCTCCCGGTCCACGGTCACCGTGCCGCTGTCGGGACGTTCCAGGGCGTTGATCGTCCGGATGAGGGTGCTCTTGCCGGCGCCGGACTGCCCCACGATCCCGAAGATCTCGCCGCTGGCGACGTCGAGGCTGACGTGGTCGAGGGCTCGGACCTCCCGGTCACCGGACCGGAAGGTCTTGGACACGTCGACGACGGAGATCATCAACCCTCCACGGTGGTCACGGACGCCCGGCGGTCACCGGACCCTCCCGAATGTGACCCCTGCGGCGCCCGGCCGTCCACCGTACGGACCCGATGTCTCACACTCCGGCGCGTGAGCCGCCCCACACCCCAGCCCGGCCACCGTGCCCCGGCGCGGAAGAACCGGCGGCTGTGCCCGCGCACCGTTGCGCGCGGCCGGGCCGGCTGGTGGGTAGCGCGGTGCCGAGGTAGTGCCGGTGCCCAGGCAGACCGTTCGCGCCGACGTAGCGCCCAGGTAGAGCGTTCGCGCCGACGTAGTGCCGGTGCCCAGGCAGACCGTTCGCGGCCGACGTAGCGCCCAGGTAGAGCGTTCGCGCCGACGTAGTGCCGGTGCCCAGGCAGACCGTTCGCGGCCGACGTAGCGCCCAGGTAGAGCGTTCGCGCCGACGTAGTTCCGGTGCCCAGGTAGACCGTTCGCGCCGAGGTAGAGAGTTCACGCCGAGGTAGAACGCCACGCCGTGCTGGCCCGTACTAACTCGGTCGAGACGTTCTACCTCGGCGGAGGTATCCCACTTCCGGCGGGCGCGCCCTGGGGGGGCCGGCGGCGCGCAGGAGAGCCCCGGAGCCGGGCCGGGCGGACGCGCTTCGCCCGCCGGCCGGGCTAGCGTGCGTCGCACGGCGCCCCGGCGCGCCTGATCAGCCCCTGAGCCGGGCGAGCCCGGCGGCGGCCCGCTCGAGGGTCGCCCGCTCCTTGACGTAGGTGAAGCGGACGTAGGACCGCAGCTCCTCGGCGACCGGCCCGCCGGGCGTGCAGAAGGCGGAGACCGGGACGCCCACCACGCCCGCACGCTCGGGCAGCTCACGGCACAGATCCACACCGTCCGGGTAGCCGAGGGGGGCGCCGTCGGCGACGACGAAGTACGTGCCGCGCGGGGTGACCGGCGCGAACCCGGCCTCGGCGAGGGCGCCGGCGAGCAGGTCACGGCGCTCCTGCAGGGAGGCGGCGAGCGAGGCGACGTAGGCCCCGGTGCGCCCGTCCTCGTCGAGAAGGCCCACGGCCACCGCGTGCTGGAAGGGGCCGGACGCCACGTAGGTGAGGAACTGCTTGACCGTGCGGATGGCGGTGACCAGGTCGGCGCGGGCGTGGAGCCAGCCGACCTTCCAGCCCGTGAAGGACAGCGACTTGCCGGCGGAGGAGATCGTGACGGTGCGCGCGGCCATGCCGGGGAGGGTCGCCATGGGCACGTGGGCGGCGCCGTCGTAGGTGAGGTGCTCGTAGACCTCGTCGGTGACGACGAGGGCGTCGTGGGCGACGGCGGCGTCGGCCAGGACCGCCAGCTCCTCCCGCGTGAGCACCGTGCCGGTGGGGTTGTGCGGGGTGTTGACCAGCAGGAGGCGGGTGCGCGAGGAGAACGCGGCCTCGACGTCGGCAGGGTCCAGGCGGAAGCCGCCGGGCGTGGGGCGCAGCGGGATGGTCCGGTGGACGGCGCCGGTCAGGGCGATCGCCGCGGCGTAGGAGTCGTAGTACGGCTCGAGCGTGACCACCTCGTCGCCCGGTCCGGCCAGCGCCAGGACGGTGGCCGCCAGCGCCTCCGTGGCCCCGGCGGTGACGAGCACCTCCGTCCGCGGGTCCACCTCCAGCCCGTAGCAGCGTCGCTGGTGCGCGGCCACGGCGTCCAGCATCGCCGGCACGCCCGGGCCGGGCGGGTACTGGTTGTCCCCGCCCTGGATCGCGGCGACGGCGGCGTCCTTGAGGTGCTGCGGGCCGTCGACGTCCGGGAAGCCCTGACCGAGGTTGATCGCGCCGGTGCGCTGGGCGAGCGCGGACATCTCCGCGAAGATCGTCGAGGCGACGGCGCCGTCGGGGGCGAGGAGCCCGACCGATCGCGCGACCTCGGTCCAGTGGCCGTGTGACATGCCGCGATTCTGCCTCCGGACGCCGGGCAGGGGTCCGGGCGGCCCGCTGGCCGGACGGCCGCGGGCCTCATCGGGCGCCGTGGCCGGTCCCTCAGCCGGCGGCGTCGGTGTACTCCCGGTAGACGGCCTCCCAGGCAGGGTAGACGTCGTCGTGCCACCGGGCCCAGTCCACCCGGCGGCCCTCCAGCGCCTCCTGGAGGTGGTCGAGGTGCACGTGCCAGCCGGCGAGCGACATCCGGACCTGCTCGGGCTCGGCGGAGATGACGTTGGTGAACGTCAGCCACGTCCCGGGCAGGCCGTCGGCGTCGGCCTCGGTGAGCTCGAAACGGATGCTGCCGTGCTCGCGGTTGGTGATCTCGAGCAGCCGCGGCGGCTCCACCGCGACGACCTCGCCGGGCCACCACTCCAGCTCCTCGTCGCGGCCGTTGAGCCACCGCAGCTCGAACCGCTCCCCCGGCGCCAGGCGCCCGCGGGAGGCGGCCCACCACTTCTCGGTCTCTTCCGGGTCCGTGATCGCCGCCCACACCCGCTCGGGCGGGAAGAGGTAGTGCCGGTGGAAGGCCAGGACGGTGTTGCTCCCGCCCTGCGGGCTGGCCTCGCCCAGCGGGTGACGCGTCATGTCGGTGTTGATCTCGGTGCTGCTCATGCTTCCTCCGACCTGCCCGCGCAGCGGCGAGCGGGTACGCGCAGAACGAGGACCCCGGGCCGGGGTCCTCGTCCGCGTGCCGTGTCCGTCAGTACGCCGAGCCCATGCCGGGCCGGTCGTTCTCGCTTGTGCCGGTGTCCTTGACGGTCTGGGTGGAGTGCTGGGCCTGGTCCTTGACGTCCTGGCCGGCGGTGGTGGCGGTGTCCTTGACGTCCTGGGCGCCGGTGGTGGCGGTGTCCTTGACGTCCTGGGCGCCGGTGGTGGCGGTGTCCTTGACGTCCTGGGCGGCGGCCCGGGCGGGCTCGCGCAGGGCCTGGCCCATCTCCTGGGCGGCGCCCCTGGCCTCGGCGGTCACCGCCTGCAGGGCGTCGGAGTCCTTGACCTGGCCCACGACCTGGCGCTCCTGGCGCGAGGACGGGATCAGCGAGGCCCCCAGCAGGCCCAGCCCGAAGGCGACCAGGCCGGCCGCGAGCGGGTTGCCCTCGGCCCGGGCCTTGACCTGCCCGGGGGCGGCCTTGGCGGTCTCGGCCGCGGACCCGGCGCCCTCGCGCACCGACCCGGCCGCCCCGCGCACCGTCCCGGTGGCGGAGTCCTTGGCGCCCAGCGCCGCCTCGCGGGCGTCCTCGGCGGCGCCGAAGACCCGGTCCTTGACGCCGGAGACGGCGCCCCTGACCTTCTCGCTCTGGCGCTCGGCGATCCGGGCCGGGGAGACCTTCTCGGTCAGCGCGTCGACGTTGCCGCTCAGCGAGGTGCGGGTGGCCTCGATGTCGGCGCGGATGCGGTCGGGGTCGGTGCTCGTGGCCGGGGTGATCGTGGTGTCGTCGGTGGGGTCGTAGCTGCTCATGGGGTCTCCTGTCCCTTCAGCGCGTCGGGAATCTTCTTCACGGACTCGGCCGTGTCGGGCAGCCCGCGGGTCTGCCGCAGCTGCTTGCGGCCCCGGGCGGCGAGCACCGCGGCGACGACCGCCCACAGGGCCGCGACGATCAGCGCGGCCCAGCCCAGCGCCGGGCGGTCGTCCCCGGCGCCGATCCACGCCCCCAGCGCCCACCACAGCGCCAGGGAGGCGAACAGCAGCACGAAGTGGGTCGCCCAGGCCGCCCCGCCGAGCATGCCCGCGCCCTTGCCCGCCTGCCTGGCCGACTCGGTCGTCTCGGCCTTGGCCAGCGCGATCTCCTGACGGATCAGCGTCGACAGGTCCCGGCTGACCTCGCCGAACAGCTCACCCACCGACGCCGACTCCGCCCGCGGCGCCGACGCCCCGCCCACCGGCGCGCCACCCCCGCCCAGCGGCTGCGACCCCGGCTCGAACTGCGTGCTCATCGCTCGCCACCCGTGCCGCGATAGTCCTCGTCGACGGTGGCCGGTCCGGTGGCCGAGGGGTTCGCCCCGGTCGTCGGCGTGCCGTAGCCGGGCGCGTACTCGATCGCCGGGGAGTCGCCAGCCTGGCTGCGGGCCCCGATGCCGTAGTCCGCGGGGTACCCGCTCGCCGCGCCCGTGCCGGCGGCGGTCCCGGTGTAACCCGTGCCCGTGCCCGTGTAGCCGGCGCCCGTCCCGGCGTACTCCGCGCCGGTGGTGGCGTACCCGGTGCCCGTGTAGGCGGGGTAGTCCGCGCCGTAGCCGGCCGCGTGGCGGGCGGTGCCGGAGGCCTGGGAGGACTCGTCCTTCATGCTCCGCGCGACCCGCCCGACCAGCAGGCCCAGCCCCGCCGAGATCGCCATGAACGCCCCCGGATGCCGCCGCGCGTACCGCGAGACCTCCTGCAGCACCTCACCCGGCTCCCGCTGCTCCAGCCACGCCCCGGCCCGGTCCACGTACTCCGAGACCTGCCGGGCCAGGTCCGCGGCCATGGAGTCCGCGCCCCCCTGCCCCGACGCCAGCGACCCCAGGTCCCCGGACAACGAGCGCAGCCCCCCGGCCAGGCGCTGCTGCTGGCTCGAGGCCTGCCCGCTCAGCTCGCTGCGGCCCTGCTCGAGGAGGTCCCGCGCCTGGTAGCGCGCCTGCTCCGCCGTCTGCCGCACCGTGTCCTTGGCGACCTCGGCCGTCTCCACGGCCTTCTCCCTGGCCGTCTCCCTGACCTCCTGGGCCCCCTCACCGGCGGTCTGCGCCACCTGCGACGCCTCCTCCTTGGCGGCCTCCTTCACGCCACCCTCACCCCCGGCCGGCGCCGTGCTCCCCGCCGGCGGATACACCGGCGGCTGTGCCGGCACACCCGTCGTGGGCGGCGGCCCGAGAGGGTCGGGAGTCCCGACGGGGCGGTTCGGTCCTTCGGTCATGGTCAGTCCCTCCACTGGTTGATCCAGGTACGGTCGTTCCTCCGAAGAGATCTCCATGGTGTGCCCACCCGCGACAGCCCGCCTCTTGAGCGGCCGGATGTCCGCCATTCGACCCCCGGCGCCCCCGACGGAGGGGGCAGCGAGCGGAACGGGACTCTCCAGCCGCCGACGCGGGACCCAGCCGCCGACGCCGGCCCGCTCTCGCGACCCGATGTGGCGACGCACCGGACGGGGCGCGCCGCCGGCGCGGGACTCAGCCCTTGACGCCCGTGGTGGCGATCCCCTCGACGAAGTGCCGCTGGCCGAGGAAGAACAGGATGATCATCGGCACCGTCGTGATGACCGCGGCGGTCACGAGGATCTCCCACTGCCAGTTGCCACCGAAGCCGTACTGGTCCACCAGCGCCTTGAGCCCGCGCGGGATCGTGAACTTCTCGTTGTCCCGCAGGTAGATGAGCGGCTTCATGAGGTCCGTCCACGCCGCCTGGAACTCGAACAGGAGCGTGACGATGAGGGCGGGCCTGGTCAGCGGCAGCGCGACGCGCCGGAAGATCGTCCAGTTGTTGGCGCCGTCGATCTTGGCTGCCTCGAAGATCTCCCTCGGCAGGCTGAGGAAGAACTGCCTCAGCAGGAAGATGTAGAAGGCGCTGCCGAAGAGGTTGCCCGCCCACAGCGGGGTGAGCGTGTTGACCTGCCCCAGGGAGTTCCAGATCAGGAAGGTCGGCACCATGGTGACCGCACCCGGCAGCATCATCGTGGCCAGGACGAGCCCGAAGAGGGCACTGCGCCCGGGGAAGCGGAAGTACGCGAAACCCCACGCCACCAGCGCGCTGGAGAGCGTGACCGCGACCGCGGCGAGCACCGTGACGAGCACGGTGTTGCCCAGCCACAGCAGCATGGGCGCCTCGTCCCACACGTTCAGGTAGTTCTGATAAGTGAAGGTCTCGGGGATGAGCCGGTTGTCGAGGACCTGGCCCCGCGGCTTGAAGGAGGCGCTGAGCAGCCAGACGAACGGATAGATGAACACCACGGTCATCGCGACGAGCGCCCCGGCGACCAGCACGCGCCCGACCGTCCACCGTCGCCGGTGGACCGGGCCGGACCGGCGCCCCGGGCCGCCGGCGGCGCGAGGGGCGATGGGCGGGGCCTGCGCCGGCGTCGCCTGGAGGGGGCGCGTGCTCATCGTTGCTCCCCCTCCAGGTAGACGAACCGCTTGGAGACCCGCAGCTGGACCAGCGTGATCACGAGGATGATCACGAAGAGCACCCACGCCATGGCCGAGGCGTAGCCCATCTCGAGGAACTCGAAGGCCCGCTGGAACAGGTAGATGACGTAGAACAGCGCGGCGTCGTTCTCGTACGTGGTGTTGCCGGCGCCGAAGAACGCCGTGTAGGTCTCGGTGAACGTCTGGAACGCCGCGATGGAGTTCACGACGAACACGAAGAACAGCGCCCCCGAGATCATCGGCACCGTGATCTTGATGGTTCGCCGCCAGAACCCGGCACCGTCGACGCGGGCCGCGTCGTAGAGCTCCTGCGGGACGTTGCGCAGCGCCGCCAGCAGGATGATCACCGACGAGCCCACCGACCACAGGCTCATGGCGATGATCGTGGGCTTGAGCCACTGCTGGTCGGTCGTCCAGTTGGGACCGTCGATGCCGAACCAGCCCAGCACCTCGTTGATGAGCCCGTCCTGGCCGTTGAAGATCAGCAGCATGAGGACGCCGACCGCCACCGGCGGGGTCATGTTGGGCAGGTAGAAGGCGGTGCGGAAGAACCCGGCCGCCCGCCCCGCCTGGTTGAGCAGGAGTGCCAGAGCGAGCGAGATGACCACCTGCAGAGGCACCTGGATGGCGGCGTACACGAAGGTGTTCCACAGCGACAGGCGGATCTTGTCGTCCTCCAGCAGCCGCTGGTAGTTCTCCAGCCCGATGAACGACGGGTCGTTGATGACGTCGTAGTCCGTGAAGGACAGGTACCCGCTGTAGAGCACGGGCCAGGCCGTGAAGACCAGGAAGCCGATGATCCACGGGCTGATGAAGAGCAGCGCCGCGCGCAGGTCGCGCCGCTCGCTGATCGTGCGGGGCCGGCGCGCCCGCCGGGCGGGCGCGCCGGCTGTCGTCGGGAGGGCGGACATGACTCAGGCCTCGCTGTCCTCCCACTTCGCCCAGGCGTCGTCGAGGGCGGCCTGCGCCTCCTCCTGGGCCTTCTCCAGCGCCTCCTGAGGCTCCGCCTGGCCGTTCAGGACGCTGTTGACGGCGTCCTGCCACGCCTGCTCGAACTCGGCGTCGGCGGGGTTCGCGGGCAGGGAGAAGGCGTTCTCGTTGGCCTCGTACAGCGCCGCGACGGCACCGTCCCAGACCCCGCTGCCGCTGGGCTCGATCAGGCCGCGGACCGCCTCGTCGGCGGCGGCGTTGCCGGTGAGCAGCCCGGTGAAGGTCTGGCCCTCGCCCTCGCGGGCGGCCTTGCGCGCCTCGGCCGCGGCGACCCAGGTGTCCACCTCCGTCATGACGCGGGCGTACCGGCACGCGGCGGCCGGGTTCTCCGTGTCGGCCGGGATCGCCCAGGCGTTGCCGGAGGCGTACGCGATCGGCTGGCCCTGCCGGTCCTTGACGGTGTCGAACACCAGGGGCGCGTCCGGCGAGACCTCGTTGAGCACGTTGAGGTACCACTGCTCCATCGGCATCGCACCCAGCGTCCCGGTGGCGAACTGGTTCCCCTCGCCGAAGAAGTCGGCGGAGTCCCGGTAGGCCTTGACTTCGGGGAACCCGCCCTGGCCGTCGTAGATGCCGACGGCGAACTCCAGCGCCTCCACGACCGCCGGGTCGTCCAGCTGGGCGGTGCGGCCGTCCTGGGAGATGAGGTCCGTGCCGTTGGCGTGCGCCCACAGCGGCAGGAACTCGGGCAGCTTGGAGTCGTACCCGATCACGGACAGCGACCCGCCGTCGCCGCGGTGCATCGCCTGGGTCGCGGCGGCGAGGTCCTCCCAGCTCGAGCCGTTGACGTCCCCGACGGTGAGCCCGGCGGCGGCCAGGAGGTCGGCGTTGGCCATGGTGAGCGGGACGGTGTTGAACTCCGGGACGGCGTACACCTCGCCGTCGAAGGTCACCTGCTCCAGCGCCGGCTCGAGGAAGTCGTCGACGGCGATTCCCTCGCCCTCGATGCAGGACGTCAGCGGGATGATCGCGCCGCGCGAGGCGAAGGTGCCGATCTGGTCGCGGCTGGCGTAGATGAGCTCCGGCGGCTCGCCGGACGCGACGGCGGTGAGGAACTGCTGGATGTCGAGGGCCCCCTCGGTGAGGTTGACGTCGACGTCCCCGAGAGCCTCCAGCGCGATGCCGTGGCGGGTCTCGGCGACGTCGTCGCCCAGGCCGAAGCCCATGATGTCGAGGCTGCCGCCGAGCTCGGCGCCCGAGTCATAGCTGACCTGCTCGCCGCCGTCCGCTGCGCCGCCCGTCCCCTGGGCGCAGGCGGCGAGCGTCAGCCCCGCCACCGCCACCACCGAAGTCGCGCGAGCGATCCCCCTGACCATGTCGTTCCTTTCGACCGGGCCCCACCCGGGCCACAACGTTCCCGGTCCGCTGCCCTAGCGGACGCCCCCCGACGGTAAGCCTCTCGCCAACTTCTAGCGACCGGAACTGCGGAGAAGTTGACTTGCGTTTTACAAAAGGCCCGGTCAGGCCGGAACAGGCCGCTCCGTGCGCCGCCGCGGGACCGAACGTGGCCGGGTGGCGGCAGGATGGCCGCTCTTGTTGAGACCTCTCGGCGGGCTGGGCCGTGGCTCCAGGTCCCCTCCAGCACCCCGCCAGGGCGCCGGGGCGACCTCGACGCCATCGAGGTGGCCGCGAGGGGTGCCGTTGACGACGACGCAGGCCCGGCGCCAGGCCGCTGGCGTCCGAGGAAGGCGAGCTCTTCGGCCATCCACTCGTGCCAGAACGCGGCGGCCTGGAACGGGGCGTGACTGCCGCGCTGGGTCAGCGGGCGATGCGGAGCAGGGCGTGGTGGACCTGCTCGGGTGTCATCGGGTCGGTCGACAGCGCCTGGTGCAGGACCAGGCCCTCGACGAGGGCGTCGAGCTCGCGGGCGGTGACCGCGTCGAAGTGCCGCTCGAGCGCGCGGCGGCTGCGCAGCATCCACGCCTGCGTCACCTCGCGCAGTGCCGGCCGCCGGGCGGCGGCGAGGTACAGCTCTACCGCAAGCACCAGCGCACGTTCCGAGCCGAGCAGGTCCTGCGACAGATGTCGGGCCAGCGCATCGAGCGCCGCCGCGCGGTTCGGCGCCGCACGCATCCGCCGCTCCAGCTCCGTGGCGACCTCGTCGGCGTGCCTGGCGAAGGCCGCCGCCAGGAGCTCGTCGATGGAGGCGAAGTGGTACGACGTCGATCCCAGCGGCACGTCCGCGGCCCGCGCGATCGCGCGATGCGTGGCGCCCGCCACGCCGAGCTCCGCGATGACGTCGAGCGCCGTTGCCACGAGGGTGTCCCTGCGCCCGGGGTCGTAGCGCCGCGGCCGCCGCTCCGGCTTCTCCACGGCCGCGTCCGCGGCGAGCTCGGCGCTCACCGGCGCGACCTCCCGCGCCGGGTGCTGACGTGGGACGTCATGCCTCTTCGATCGCCGCGACGGCCTCGTCCCGACCGGCGGGTTCCTCGATCGAGCGCCCGACGCGGGCGGGGTTGCCCACGGCGACGACGTTCGCCGGCAGATCCTTGGTCACCACCGCGCCGGCACCGACGACCGTGTTGGCTCCGATCGTCACACCCGGCAGCACGATCACCCCGCCGCCGAGCCAGACGTTGTCCCCGATCGTGATCGGCCGGGCGGCCTCCCACTTGTCCCGCCGAGGACCGGGCTCAACCGGGTGCAGCGGCGTCAGCAGCTGGACGTTCGGCCCGATCTGCACATCGTCGCCGATGGTGATGGGCGCGACATCCAGCGCGACAAGCCCGAAGTTCGCGAAGCACCGAGCGCCGATGCGGATCTGCGAGCCGTAGTCGACGTACAGGGGCGGCCGGATCGCCGTGTCCTCCGCCACCGACCCGAGCAGCTGCTCGAGCAGCACCCGGCGCAGCGGCTCCTGGCGCGGGGTCGTCGCGTTGTAGGCAGCCATGAGGTCGAGTGCCGCAGCGTTGGCCTCGGCCAGTTCCGGGCCGCCGAAGATGTAGAGATCACCGGCGAGCATGCGCTCACGCATCGACCGGCCGTCGTCCTTCGCTGGCATCGTCATATGGACGACCGTACACACGACTATGGACGGTCATCCATAGCCCAGTCGCAACAGCGGCCCCTATGTCGACTGTGGTTCGTCAGACTGCCCACCATCGAGGATCCTGCTCGGACCGCAACAAGAGCGGCGTGCGCTCCTCCCTCGCCCGGCACCGGCCCGCGGCAGCCTCCCCTGGCAACCGGCGGCACCCCGCGCCGCCGGCAAGGAGGGACCGAGCGCGCGGGGATGGCGCGCACCCGCGCACCGGCCTACCGTGGGCGGCACCGGCGCCCCGGCGCCGGCCCTCGCTGCTGACGGCGCCTGAGGGGGAACGCGATGACCTCGCTGTGGCTCGACCGCCCGGACTTGCCGGCCCATCCCCCGGTTCCCGCGGGCCGCTCCTTCGGCGTCGTGGTCGTGGGCGGCGGTCTGACCGGGCTGACGACCGCGCTGCTCCTGGCCCGCGCGGGATGCTCCGTCGCGGTCGTCGAGGCACGTCATCTCGGCGCGGTGACGACGGGCAACACGACCGGCAAGGTGACGGTGCTGCAGGGCACCAAGCTGGCGCGCATCGCCCGCCGGCACTCCCGGAAGACCCTGCGGACCTACGTCGAGGCCAACGTGGAGGGCCAGCAGTGGCTCCTGCGGTACTGCGCCGAGCACGACGTCCCCGTCCAGCGCCGCCCCGACGTCACGTTCGCCCAGACCGAGGACGGCCGCGACACCGTCGCCGCGGTGTACGACGCCGCCCGCGAGGCCGACCTGCCGGTGGAGTGGCTGGAGGAGCCGGGCCTGCCGTTTCCCACCTACGGCGCCGCGCGGGTGCCGGACCAGGCCCAGCTCGACGCCGGCGACCTGGTCGTCGCCCTCGCCAGCGACGTGGAGCGGCACGGCGGGGAGATCTTCGCCGGCTCGCGCGTGCGGGGCATCGACACCGGGCGCCCGTGCCGGCTACAGCTGGCGCACGGCGAGGTGCGCGCGGACCGGGTGGTCCTGGCCACCGGGACGCCGATCCTGAACCGCGGCGGTCACTTCGCCCGCCTGGAGCCGCTGCGGAGCTACGCCCTGGCCCTCGACGCACCCGGTCCCCTCCCCCCGGTGATGGCGATCTCGGCGGAGGCGCCGACCCGGTCGCTGCGCACCGCGGACGTCGTCGGCGGGGAACGGCTGGTGGTGGCGGGCCACGGGCACCCGGGGGGACGCGCCGTCTCCCCGCGCGAGCACGTGCTGGAGCTGACCCGGTGGGCGGCGGAGCACTTCCCCGGGGCCGTGCCGACGCACGCGTGGTCCGCCCAGGACTACCGCGGGATCGACCAGCTGCCCTCGGTCGGGCGGCTCACCCCGGGCTCCGACCGGGTGCTGCTCGCCACCGGCTACGACAAGTGGGGACTGGCCATGGCGCCCGCCGCGGCGCTCGCGCTCGCGAGCACGATCCTCGATGGCCACATGCCGTGGACGCGGGGCGTGCGGACCTGGCGCCCCAACGCCGTCACCGGTCTGGACCGTGCCGTCGCGTACAACGCCGGCGTCGCCGCCCGCCTCACGGTGGACCGCAGCACCCCCCGGGTGCACTCCTCCGGCGTCGCCCCGCCCGAGGGGCAGGGGCGGGTGGAGCTGGACCGGCAGCGTCTCGTCGCGGTGAGCACCGTAAACGGGCTCACCCGGCGCCTGTCGGCCACGTGCACGCACCTGGGAGGCGTCGTGGCCTGGAACGACGCCGAGCACAGCTGGGACTGCCCGCTGCACGGCTCCCGCTTCGCCGCGGACGGCTCGGTGCTGGAGGGTCCGGCCACCTGCGCGCTGCGCCGGCTCCCCGGCGCCGTCCCCGAGCCTCCAGGGGCCGCCGAGGCGTCCTGAGCACCGGCCGGTCCGGGGCCGCCGGCAAGGACTCCGCTCCCCCGGGGCTTCCGGGGCTCGGCCTCCCGTTCCCCCGGACTGTTCCGTGCGCCGCTCCGCGAGCTCGCACCTTCGGGCCGGGCGGTGACGGTCAGCTCGCGCTGACCCGCTGCGCCCGGGCGCCCGCCGGGACCGCGACGCGGCGCGCCTCGGGCACGGCGGCCGCGGACGGCGCCGGCCGGGTCGGGGGACGCCCGCCGCCGCCACCCTGCCCGGCGACGAGCCCGCCCAGCGCCAGCGCCAGCCCGCGAGCTGCCAGGCCCCGAGACCCTGGCTCAGGAGCACCCAGCCGGCCAGCGTCGCCACCACGGGGCTCAGCAGCCCGAGGAAGGACACGCTGGCGGCGGGCAGCCGCTCGAGACCCCGGAACCACAGTGCGTACGCGAGCGCCGTGCCGACCAGCGCGAGGTAGGCGAAGCCCGCGACGTGGGTGCCCGTCAGCCGCCCGGGGAGCCCCTCGACGGCGAGGGCCAGCGGGAGCAGGAGGATCCTGCCGGCGGCGAGCTGCCAGCCGGTGAAGGTCAGCAGCGGTGCCGGGCGGCCCCACGCCCTGGTCAGCACCATGCCCAGCGCCATCGCGCCGGTCCCGCCCGGAGCGGGCCGGCCTGGTGCGCCGCTCGCCGTCACCCACCGACCGCCGCGCCCTGCAGGTCACGCTCACGGATCAGGGCCGCGACGTCGTCGACCGGGCGGTGGCCGCCGGGGTCGAGGTGCAGCAACGGATGCTGGCTCCGCTGCCGGCCGGCAAGCGGCACCAGCTCGAGGGGCTGCTGCGCGAGTTGCTGGCCGCCGTCGCCTCGCCGAACGAAACGGGGGCACGTACGTTGGAGGCGTGAGCAACCGCCTGGCCGCTGCCACCAGCCCCTACCTGCTCCAGCACCGGGACAACCCGGTCGACTGGTACGAGTGGGGCGAGGAGGCCTTCGCCGAGGCCCGCCGCCGCGACGTGCCGATCCTGCTGTCGGTGGGCTACGCCGCCTGCCACTGGTGCCACGTCATGGCGCACGAGTCGTTCGAGGACGGCGCGGTCGCCGCCGTCCTCAACCGCAACTTCGTCGCGGTGAAGGTCGACCGGGAGGAGCGCCCGGACATCGACGCCGTCTACATGCAGGCCACCACCGCCATGACCGGCCAGGGCGGATGGCCCATGACCTGCGTCCTGACCCCCGACGACGGCAAGCCGTTCTTCTGCGGCACCTACTTCCCCAAGGCGCAGTTCCTGCAGCTGCTCGGCGCGGTGGTCCAGGCCTGGGCCACCCGCCGCGCCGAGGTGGACGCCTCGAGCGAGCGGATCGCCGACTACCTGGCCTCCGCCGTCGAGACCCGCCCCGCCGCCCTCGACGCCGCCGCGCTGGACGGCGCCGTCACCCGCCTGGCGGCCTCCTACGACGCGCGCCACGGCGGGTTCGGCACCGCCCCGAAGTTCCCGCCGTCGATGGTGCTGGAGCTCCTGCTGCGCCACCACGCCCGGACCGGCGACGAGCGGTCGCTCGCCATGGTCACGGGCACGTGCGAGGCCATGGCGCGCGGGGGCATCTACGACCAGCTGGCCGGAGGGTTCGCCCGCTACTCGGTCGACGCCGCCTGGGTGGTGCCCCACTTCGAGAAGATGCTCTACGACAACGCGCAGCTGCTGCGGGTGTACCTGCACCTGCACCGGGCCACGGGCTCGCCGCTCGCCGGGCGCGTGGCGCGCGAGACGGCGGAGTTCCTGCTGCGCGACCTCGGCACCCCGCAGGGGGCCTTCGCCTCGTCCCTGGACGCCGACGCCGCGGGCGTGGAGGGCCTGACCTACGCGTGGACGCCGGCCGAGCTCGCCGAGGTCCTCGGCGAGCAGGACGGCGCCCGGGCGGCCGAGCTGCTGGAGGTGACGGCCGCGGGCACGTTCGAGCGGGGCGCGTCCACGCTCCAGCTGCGCGCGGACCCCGACGACCCAGCCTGGTGGAACGGCGTCCGCGACCGCCTGCTCGCCGCCCGCGCCGGGCGTCCGCAGCCCGGGCGCGACGACAAGGTGGTGACCTCCTGGAACGGCCTGGCCATCGCGGCGCTGGCCGAGGCCGGGACGCTGCTCGCCGAGGAGCGGTACGTCGCCGCCGCCCGGGCGTGCGCGGAGTTCGTCATCGCCACGCACGTCGTCGACGGCCGGCTCCGGCGTGCCTCGCGGGACGGCGTCGTCGGGCGCGCCGCGGGCGTGGCCGACGACCACGGCAACCTGGCCGAGGGCCTCCTCGCCCTGCACCAGGCCACCGGCGACGCACGCTGGCTCGACGCGGCGGGCGGGATCCTCGAGACGGCGCTGACACACTTCGCCGACGGCGCGGACGGCTTCCACGACGTCGCCGACGACGCGGAGCGGCTGGTCGCCCGGCCGAAGAACCTCGCGGACAACGCCGAGCCCGCCGGGACGTCCGCACTGGCGGGCGCGATGCTGACCTACGCCGCGCTGACCGGGTCGGCCCGGCACCGGGAGGCGGCCGACGGCGCCCTCGCCGCGGCCGGCACGCTGGCGCGCCAGGAGCCGCGCTTCGCCGGGTGGACCCTCGCGGTGGCCGAGGCCGCGGTCGCCGGACCGCTGCAGGTCGCCGTCGTCGGCGACGACGACGCCGCCCGCGAGCTGGCCCGGCTCGCCCGGGCGAGCACCTCCCCCGGCCTGGTCGTCGCCGTCGGGCAGCCGGACGCCCCGGGCGTGCCCCTGCTCGCCGAGCGCCCGCTCGTGCGCGGGGGTGCGGCAGCGTACGTCTGCCGCGGCTTCGTCTGCGACATGCCGGCGACCACGGGGCAGGAGCTGGAGCGGGCGCTCGCGCGCTGAGCATCAACGGCATCCGTTGACGACAGCGCCTCCGCGGGCCACTATCTGCGTGTGCATGCAGATAGGCAGGTTGGCGGCCATGACCCGGACAGCCAGTACGTCGAGCTGGCGGTCGAGGTGTTCGCGATGCTGGCCGACGCCACCCGGGTGCGCATCATCCTGACCCTGTGTGACGGCGAGCGGCCGGTGGGCGAGCTGGCGGAGATCGTCGGCAGGCCGCCTGCCGCCGTCTCACAGCACCTCGCCAAGCTGCGCCTGGCCCGGATCGTCACCACCAGGCAGGAGGGCAACCGGGTCTACTACCGGTTGCAGAACGAGCACGCGCGCCACCTCGTCACCGACGCGATCTTCCAGGCGGAACACGCCCTGGACGCACATCCCCGGCACCACCGGCCGGCCGAGCTCGGGCACGCGTCGTGACGACCGGGAGCCACGGGCACGGCCACGGGAGCGCCCCGGCGGAAGCACGCGGCCGGCGAGCGGGCGGCCACGGGCACCACCACGACCACGACCACGACCACGACCACCCCACCGGGTTGCGCGGGTTCCTGCACCACCTCTTCGTCCCGCACAGCCACGACGCCGCCGACTCGATCGACGACGCCCTGGAGGCGAGCCGGCACGGCATCCGCGCGGTGAAGTTCAGCCTGCTGGCGCTGGCCCTCACCGCGCTGCTCCAGCTCGGCATCGTCGCACTCAGCGGCTCGGTCGCCCTGGCCGCCGACACCATCCACAACTTCTCCGACGCCCTCACCGCCGTCCCGCTGTGGATCGCCTTCGCGCTGGGCCGTCGCGCCCCGACCCGCAGGTACACCCACGGCTACGGGCGGGCGGAGGACCTCGCCGGGCTGTTCGTCGTCGCGATGATCGCGCTCTCCGCCTTCTTCGCCGCGTTCGAGTCGGCCCGCCGGCTCATCGAGCCCCGGCCGGTGGACAACCTCGGCTGGGTCCTCGCGGCCGGCCTCATGGGCTTCGCCGGCAACGAGGCGGTGGCGGCCTACCGCATCCGGGTCGGCCGGCGCATCGGCTCCGCGGCCCTCGTCGCCGACGGCGTCCACGCCCGCACGGACGGCTTCACGTCGCTCGCGGTGGTGCTCGGCGCAGCCGGCGTCTGGCTGGGCTTCCCGCAGGCGGACCCGATCGTGGGCCTGCTGATCTCGGCGATGATCGCCGTCCTGCTGTGGGGCACGGCCCGGGACGTCGGCCGGCGCCTGCTCGACGGCGTCGATCCCGAGCTCACCGACCGCGCCGAGCGGGCCGCGGGCGGCGTTCCCGGCGTGGCGGACGTCGGCGCCCTCCGCCTGAGGTGGAACGGTCACCGCCTCGACGTCACCGTCACGGTGGCCACTCCGGCGAGCGTGACCGTCAGCGACTTCGGCGCACTTGCGCGGGACGTGTCGGCGGCCCTGCACCGCGCGCTGCCCGGCGTCGGTTCGGTGGCCGTCACACCGGTCGTGGCGGCGAGCCATTGAGCGTCCCACCGGTCTGACCGCTCCGGCGGTGCGCCGGTCACGCCGACGGCGTCGCCCCCCACGCCGCCCGGCGGGCCCTGCTGACTCAGCCTCGCCACGTCGCCCGGGACCAGCCGTAGGCGTACCGGCGCAGCCGGTCCGCCCACGGGTACGTGGCCAGGCCGTCGGGGCAGTTGCCGACCGGCTCGAAGCGCAGCAGCGCGTCCGCGGCCGGCGGCCGCTCCCAGCGCAGGACGCCGACCGGCCGCCACCGTCCGAGGCCCACCGCCCACCGCAGCTCCAGGGCCCATTCGCCCGGTACCGGCACGGCCGAGACGACGACCGGCCCCAGCGCGGTGGCGAACGGCATGAGGGAGCCGAAGCTGCCCCGGGCGCGTCGGCGGACGGAGAGCAGGAACCGGCCGATGCGACCGGCCCTCGTGGACGCGAGCAGCAGGTCGTTGGGGCCGGACGCGCCGGACCAGCGCAGCGCCAGGCCCTGGAGGTCGGGCCAGCCCGGTGGCAGTCCGACGGCCCGGGAGAACCGGGCGACGACGGGCAGCACGCCGGGAGTGCCCAGCGCGCCCAGGGCCGCCTCCTCGGCGGTGACGGCCAGGCGCGCGTCGACCACCGCGCCGCGCGGGTGCACGGGCTTCGAGCGCCGCACCACCGCCGTCGCGGCCATGACGCCCCCGAGGACCACGCCGACGGCGGTGGCCGCGGCAACGGCGCCCGCCGGTGCCGAGCGGCGTGACGGGTGGGACGCGCGCGCCGTGGTCATGCCCTCACGGTCGGGCAGGGCGGGCCGAGGGGCAACCGGGCGCGGTCGCCAGACCCCGCCGACGCACGCGGCCGCCGGGGTGGCGCGCGGCCTCTCCGCGTGCACGCCCAACCGTGCGGCCGCATCCTGGCTCACACCTGGTCCACAGCCTCCGGAGGAGATCATGACGACCACCCGCTCGTCGCGCCGCACGCCCCCGCTGGTCAAGGCCACCCGTGACATCGAGGAGGCGGAGTCGCTCGACCGTGTCGTCGAGGCCGTGCAGCCCCTCGCGCGCGCCCTCGTCGCCAACCCGGGCGTCGCCGGCGTGCTGCACGGGCGGCAGCTGGGTCACGCCCTGCACCCCCTGCTCACGGACCTCCCGATCGGTCTGTGGGCCTCCGCCACGGCGCTGGACCTCCTCGGCGGCGAGGCGGCGCGGCCCGCGGCCTCCCGGCTGGTGGGCCTGGGCCTCCTCGCGGCCGTGCCGACGGTCGTGACGGGCCTGGCGGAGTGGGCGGTCACCGACCGCCGGAACCAGCGCGTCGGCATCACGCACGCGACCGCCAACACCATCACGCTCGGGCTGCAGACGGCGTCGTGGCTCAACCGCAGGGCGGGCTGGCGGGCCTCCGGTGTGGCGCTGAGCCTGGCGGCCGATCTCATGCTGACCTGGGGCGGGTACCTGGGCGCGCACATGTCGCTGGCCCGGAAGGTGGCCACCCGCGACCCGGCGTTCGAGGAGGGGGCCGCGGCGCGCCGGCCCGGGGATCTCGGCAAGGGCGGACCGGCCGTGGGGACAGCGGGCGACGCCGACGACACCCCCACCGGCCCGGTCCTGTGAGCGCGGACCGCCCCGCCGGTCTCGAGGAGGTCCCGGAGCTGCACTCGCTCGACGAGATCGTGCAGCTGCAGCGCACCGTCGGGCAGGTGTACCTGCGCTACAGCCGCGGCCCGGCCGTCGACGCCGGCGAGACCAGCACGGACAAGGAGAGCGGGTGTGTGCTGCCCGGGCTGAGCACGAACCCCATCACCCCCGAGCCGTGGTGGGACCGGCCCCCGCAGCAGTGGGTGGCCCGCCAGCTCTGCCAGTACGAGCACCTGCTCGGCGGGGACCAGGTCGGCTGGCTGCTGACCGGCCGGGAGGTCGGGCGCGGCCCGGACTGCGAGCCGCTGCTGGCCGACACCACGCCGCTGGCGGCCATCGGCCCGGAGTGCGTGGAGGAGGCCAGGTGGGTCTACCGCGAGGCCTTCGAGCCGGGCCGGGGCTGAGGCGTCGAGGGTCGGCCGGCACAGGGTCGACCACCCGGAGGAGGCCCGGGCGAGCAGGTCTCGACGTCCCGGCTCAGTAGGTCTCGCCCTCCGGGGGCAGCGGCCGCTGACCACCGCTCTCGCTCTGCTTGCGCTCGATGCGCTCCTTGACGACCTCCGCCCGGCCCTTGCGCTCCGGACCGGCGTAGACGCTCTCGAGCGGGCCTCCGGCCGGCATGGTGACGTCCATGGCGGCGACCTCGGGGTGGTGCAGGTCGAACGCCGGGCGCTCGGAGCGGATCCGGGGCAGGTAGGTGAAGTTGTGCCGGGGGAACGGCGAGGCGGTCGCCCACTCCAGGGAGTTGCCGAAGCCCCACGGGTCGTCCACGAACACCGTCCGCGGGCCCCGCTGAGTCTTGTAGACGTTGTAGAGGAACGGCAGCGTCGAGATCGCCAGGATCACGGCACCGACCGTGGAGATCTGGTGGTAGAGCGTGAAGCCGTCCTCGGGCAGGTAGTCGGCGTAGCGCCGCGGCATGCTCTGGGCGCCGAGCCAGTGCTGCACCAGGAAGGTGATCTGGAAGCCGGGGAACAGCAGCCAGAACTGGATCTTGCCCAGGCGCTCGTCGAGCATCCGGCCGGTGAACTTGGGCCACCAGAAGTAGAAGCCCGCGAACATCGAGAACACCACGGTGCCGAACACGACGTAGTGGAAGTGCGCGACGACGAAGTAGGAGTCGTGGACCTGGAAGTCCATCGGCGGGCTGGACAGGATGATGCCCGTCAGGCCGCCGAAGAGGAACGTGACCAGGAAGCCCAGCGCGAACAGCAGCGGAGTGTCGAAGGTGAGCTTCCCGCGCCACATCGTGCCGATCCAGTTGAAGAACTTGATCCCGGTGGGGACGGCGATGAGCATCGTCATGATCGAGAAGAAGTTCAGCATCACCCCGCCGGTGGTGAACATGTGGTGCGCCCACACCGCCATCGACAGCGCCGCGATCGCGATGAGCGCGAAGACCATGCCCTTGTAGCCGAAGATCGGCTTGCGGGAGAACACCGGGATGACCTCGGAGATGATCCCGAAGAACGGCAGGGCGATGACGTAGACCTCGGGGTGGCCGAAGAACCAGAACAGGTGCTGCCACAGCAGCGCCCCGCCGGCGTCGGGATTGAAGATCTGGCCGCCGAGGATCCTGTCGATGGCGAGGCCGAAGAGCGTGGCCGCCAGGACGGGGAACGCCATCAGGACGAGGAGCGACGTGATCAGCGTGGCCCAGGTGAAGATCGGCATCCGGAACATCGTCATCCCGGGCGCGCGCAACGTGATGATCGTGGCGACGAAGTTGACGGCGCCGAAGATGGTGGCGAAACCGGTCATCCCCAGCCCGAGCACCCACAGGTCGCCGCCCAGCCCGGGGGAGAAGGTGGCGTTGGACAGCGGGGTGTAGCCGGTCCACCCGAAGCTCGCCGCCCCCTTCGGGGTGAGGAACCCGCCGACGACGATGAGCCCACCGAAAAGGAACAGCCAGTAGGAGAGCATGTTCAGGCGCGGGAACGCCACGTCCGGCGCGCCGATCTGGACGGGCACGATGACGTTCGCGAACGCGGTGAACAGCGGCGTGGCGAACAGCAGCATCATGATCGTGCCGTGCATCGTGAACAGCTGGTTGTACTGCTCCTTGGTCTGGAGCAGCTGCATGCCCGGCTCCCACAGCTCGGTCCGGATCAGCAGGGCCAGCACGCCACCGAAGAGGAAGAACGCGAACGACGTGGCCAGGTACATGTAGCCGATCACCTTGTGATCGGTGGAGGTCACCCACTTGACGACCGTCTTGCCCCAGTGGCGCCGCTGCGGCCGCAGCCCCGGCACGACCTCCGGGCGCACGGTGGTGGCCATCAGACGGCCCCGTCCGCGCGCAGGCTGAGGTCGGTGGGAGGTCCTGCCGGTCCAGCGGCCATGCTGATCACCTCTGCGGCGCAGCGTGACGGCGGCGCCGCCACGGGCGTCACCGTTCCGCCACGGTTGGGCGGGTGGACGGTCATCACAATCTACGGGGCTGCCCTGCCCCCGCAACTGGAGGATAGCGCCGCCCACCGACGGGCGGAACGATTGTCGGCGAAACGGCCTGAGCAGCGGCGACGGCGCCTCGACACGACCAGGGCCACTCCTGCAGCAGGCGCCATCAACGCGTCGAGGCGCCCTCGACTTCAGGCCGGCGGCCGACCTCGCGCACGGCTTCTCAGACCGCGGCCGAGCTGGCGGACGCCGTCTCAGGCCGGGCGCCCGAGCTCCCGGACGGCGGCGTCGAACAGCACCGGCAGCGCGCGGGCGGCCGGCACCAGGGCCCGGCGCGCCGGGGGCACCGCGGCGGCGGCCAGCAGCGCCTCGGTGAGCAACCGGTAGCGACGCACCACCCGGCGCCAGTCCGCCTCGTAGCGCTCCGGGCGGCCGGCGCGCACGGCGGCGACCGCCGCCTCCGCCTGGGCCAGCGCGAGCGAGAGTCCCTCGCCGGTGAGGGCGTCGACGTACCCGGCGGCGTCCCCCACGAGCAGGACGCGGCCGGCCACCCGGCGGGTGGTGCGCTGGCGCAGCGGGCCCGCGCCACGCACCGTCGAGGTGGCCTCGCCGCGCAGCCGTTCCCGCAGCGCCGGGAAGGCGGCTAGCTGCTCCTCGTACGGCCGCCGCACCGAGGTCAGGATGGCCACGCCCACCTCCCCCGGGCCGACCGGCGTCACGTACGCCTCGGCGTGGGCGGACCAGTGCACCTCCACCAGGTCCGTCCACGGGGCCACGCCCACGTGCCGGCGCAGCCCGTAGCGCTGCCGCCCGCGGGTGCCGGCCTCCAGGCCCAGGCTCCGGCGCACCGGGGAGTGCAGGCCGTCGGCGGCGACGACGTAGCGCGCCGGCGTGCCGTCGACCACCACCCGGTCCGCGCCCTGCACGACGTCGCGGACGGCCCGCCGCTCCACCACCACGCCGGCGTCGAGCGCCGCGGCGCGCAGCGCGTCGTGCAGGACCGTGCGGCGCACCCCGCGCCCCGGCGGGCCGGGGAAGAGCGCCTCGGCGCGGGCCGGGCCGGCCAGGTAGCGGATGCCGCGCAGCGCCCGGCCGGCGGGGTCCACCCCGAGCCGGGCGAGGCGCGCGACGGCGCCTGGCATCAGCCCCTCCCCGCAGGCCTTGTCCACCACGCCGTCGCGCGGCTCGCGCACCCGCACGCTCAGACCGACCCGGGCGGCGTGCAGGGCGGTCGCCAGCCCCGCGGGCCCGCCGCCGGCGACCAGCAGGTCGATCACGCCGACTCCCCCCGGGCACCCGCCGCCGCGGCCAGGGCCCGGTCCTCGGTACGGATGCGCACCGTGAGCAGGACCGCGTTCGCGAGGGTGAACACGAGCGCGGTGATCCACGCCGAGTGCACCAGCGGCAGCGCGAAGCCCTCCACGACGACGGCGACGTAGTTCGGGTGGCTGAACCAGCGGTACGGCCCGTTCGAGACCAGCGGCAGCCCCGGCACCACGATCACCCGGGTGTTCCACCGCGGCCCGAGCACCGTGATGCACCACCAGCGCAGCGCCTGGGACCCGAGCGCCAGGGCCAGCATCGGCCAGCCCAGGGCCGGGACGAACTCCGGCCGGCGCACCCAGACCTCCACCAGGGCGCCGACGAGCAGCCCGGTGTGCAGCGCCACCATGACGGGGTAGTGCCCCCGGCCGGTCTCCACGCCGCCGCGGGCGAAGCTCCACCGGGCGTTGCGGGTGGCGACCACGAGCTCGGCCAGCCGCTCGCACCCGACGGCGAGCACCAGCGCGGTGAACAGCACGAGGGAGGTCATGCGCGCAGCAGGACGAGCTCGAGGCTGAAGCCGGGGCCCATCGCCATCATCACGCCCGGCGAACCGGGCGCCGGCGGACGCCTGTCCAGGGTGTCGCGCAGGATGTGCAGGACCGACGCGGAGGAGAGGTTCCCGACCCGGCGCAGCGAGTCGGTGGTCAGGGCAAGGGCGTCGGGATCGACGTCCAGGGTGCCGGCGAGGGAGTCGATGACCTTCGGGCCGCCGGGGTGGCACACCCACCAGCCGACGTCGCCGATGGTGAGGCCGTGCTCGGCAAGGAACGCGGCCACGTCCTCGCCCACCCGCGAGCGGACCAGCTCGGGCACCTCGGCGCCGAGCACGATACGCAGCCCCGTCGCTCCGACGTCCCACCCCATCGCCGCCTCGGTGCCGGCGTACAGCCGGCTGCGGCTGGCGACGACAACCGGAGCGGCCACGCCGACGCCGGGGCCGTCGGCGACAGCCACGGCGGTCGCCACGCCCGCGGAGTCGCCGGCCGGGACCGCGCTCCCGCCGCGACCGGCAGCCGAGTCCGAGGTGCCGCCGACGGCGTCGCCGGCAGCCGCGACGAACCGGGCGGCGCCGCCGCGCCCGGCGGCGAGCGGGTGCTCGGCGCCCACCGCGACGACGGCGCCCGCGCCGTCCCCGAACAGCCCGCTGGCCACGAGGTTGGCGGTCGAGACGTCGTCGCGCTGGATGGTGAGGGAGCAGAGCTCCACGCTCACCAGGACCGCGACGCCGGCGGGGCGGCCGAGCAGGTAGTCGTGCAGCCGGGCGGTCCCCGCCGCGCCCGCCATGCAGCCCAGCCCGATGATCGGCACGCGGACCACGTCGTCACGCAGCCCGACCCTGGCGGCGATGCGCGCCTCGAGCGACGGCACGGCTAGGCCGGTGATGGTGGTGGAGATGATGAGGTCGACGTCGGCGGGGGCGAGGCCGGCGCGGTCCAGCGCCCCGGTCAGGGCCCGGGCGCCGAGCTCGACGGCGGCCTCGATGAAGGCGTCGTTGGCCTTCCCGAAGTCGGTCAGCGCGGCGTAGCGCTCCAGCGGCAGCGCCAGGTGGCGGTGCTCGACGCCGGCGCTGCCGTGGACCCGGCGCAGCAGCGTTCCCGTGCGGCCCTGGGCCCCGATCATGGCGGCGATGGCGTCGGTGACGTCCGCCTGGGCGTAGCGGTGCTCGGGCACGACAGCCTCCACCGCCACCAGGTGCGTCACGGAGGCGAGCCTAGGTGGACAACGCGGCCCTGTCGCCCGGTTCGTTCAGAGCCCCCGGGCGGCGAGCATGACGACGTCGACGAGCGCGATGACCATGGCGGCCCGGAACGGTGCCCTGCCCCCGGCGCGAGCCGCCGCGACCGCGAGCGCCACGACGGCGCCGAGCACGCCCCACGCCCACCCCGGCGCGGCACCCGCGGGCCCGAGCACCGTCACGGCGGATGCCGCCGTCAGGCACGACAGGGCGAGCAGCACGGAGGCACGGGCCCCGATGCGGTGCGGCAGCCCCCGCACCCCGGTGGCGGCGTCGTCGGCCAGGTCCGGCAGCGCGTTGAGCAGGTGCGCCCCCAGGCCGAGCAGGCTGCCGGCGGCCACGATCCAGCCGGGCGGCAGGCGGTCGTCGGCGAGCCAGACGAGCACCGGCAGGGAGCCGAAGGCGACGGCGTAGGGCAGCCAGGACCACACCGTGCGCTTGACCCCCAGGTTGTAGGCCCAGCCCGAGCCCACGCCCAGCAGCAGGTGCACCAGCCCGGAGAGGACGCCGACGGCGAGGGAGGCCACCGTGCACGCGGCGACGACGACAACCAGGGCGCGCCGCACCAGGGCGCGGGGCAGCTGGCCGGCGGCGATGGGCTTGTCGCGGCGGCCCACGCGCGCGTCCCGGTCCGCGTCGAGCAGGTCGTTGGACCAGCCGATCGACAGCTGGCCCGCCAGCACGGCGCACGCGAGCACGGCGGCAGTCCCGGGCTCGAGCCGGGCGATGACGGTGAGCACCACGACCACGGCGGTGACGGCCACCGTGGGCGCGAAGTGGCTGGCCCGCAGCAGCGCCAGGGTCGTGGCCATGGGGCCACACTGGCACGCCGAGAAGGCCGCCGACAGCGGACCGTCGGCCGCCGCGATCCGGAGCGCGACCTCGACGGCCGTCGCCCGACGTCGACGAGCTGCCGGAGCGCGAAGTCGATGTCCTGCTGCACGGTGCGGCGGTCGCCCCTGCAGGTGGCGACGGGTCCGTATCGAAGCCCGCCGCGCCTGCGCTGGGCACCGTCAGACCGGGAACTCCTCCTCGTGCCGCCGCTGGCGCTCGAGCTGCGCCGTCGCGCCGTCGGCGCCCTCCTGGGCGAGCCCGCGCCGCAGCTGCTCCATCTTCGCCTGCGGCAGCCGGGGCGCGAGGAGCGGGGTGGCGGGGTCGACGACCGCCTCGAGCAGCACGGGCCGGTCGGCGCTCAGGGCCGCGCGCCACGCACCCTCGACGTCGCGGGGGTCGTCCACCCGGATGCCGCCCAGCCCCAGCAGCTCCGCGTAACGGGCGTAGGGGAAGCCGGGCACCTCCTGGGAGGTGGGGAAGCGGGGGTCGCCCTCCATCTCCCGCTGCTCCCACGAGACGGTCGCCAGGTCGCCGTTGTTGAGGACCAGGACGACGAAGCGCGGGTCCGGCCAGTCGCGCCACCGCGCGGCGACGGTGATGAGCTCGGACAGGCCGTTCATCTGCATCGCGCCGTCGCCGACCAGGGCCACCACCGGCCGGTCCGGGGCGGCGAGCTTCGCGGCGATCCCGTACGGCATGGCCGAGCCCATGGACGCGAGGGTGCTGGAGAGGTGGGCGGGCACGCCCGGCGGCAGGCGCAGGAAGCGGGCGTACCAGTAGGTCACCGACCCCACGTCCACGGCCACCTGCGCGTCCGCGGGCAGGTGCGGCGAGAGTCCCGCGACGACGAGCTGGGGGTTGAGCGGGTCGGCGGGCTCACGCACGCGGCGGGCGGCGATCTCGCGCCAGGACTCCACCATGAGCTCCACCTTGGCCCGCCAGGGGCTCGCGGACTCGCGCAGCAGCGGCAGCAGCGCGCGGAGGGTCTCGGCCGCGTCGCCCGCGAGCGCCACCTCGACCGGGTACTTCGTGCCGAGGTTCCGCGGCGCGATGTCGATCTGCACCGCCCGCGCCTGCCCGGGCGCGGGGTAGTACTCGGTCCACGGGTCGTTGCTCCCGACGATCAGCAGCGTGTCGCATCCCGCCATCAGGTCCGTGGCCGCGGTCGTGCCGAGGTGGCCCATCACCCCGCAGTACAGCGGCGAGCTGCTGTCGACCACCGCCTTGCCCAGCAGGGAGGTGGCCACGCCGGCGCCGAGCCGCTCGGCGACCGCGAGGACGTCCTCGGCGGCGCCCTGAGCGCCCTGGCCCACCAGCAGCGCGACGCGGCTGCCGGCGTTCAGCAGCTCGGCGGCGCGCTCGAGCTCCCCGGGCGCGGGCAGCACCCGCGGGCGGCCGACGACCGCGGCGGTGTGCACCATGCCGTGCTCGTGGGCCTGCTCCTGGGGCATGTCGGCCTTCTGCACGTCGTGCGGCACGATCACGCAGGTGGGGCTGGAGGTGGCGATCGCCGTGCGCACGGCGTTGTCGACGGCGAGGGTCATCTGCTCGGGCGCGCGCACGGTCTGCACGTACTGGCCGCAGACGTCCTTGAAGAGGGTGTGCAGGTCCACCTCCTGCTGGTAGCCGCTGCCCAGCGCGGTGGAGACGACCTGACCGACGACGGCCACCACCGGCTTGCGGTCCAGCTTGGCGTCGTACAGCCCCTCGAGCAGGTGGATGGCGCCCGGGCCCTGGGTGGCCAGGCACACGCCGACCTCGCCCGTGTACTTGGCGTGCCCGGTGGCCATGAAGGCCGCCATCTCCTCGTGCCGCGCGGTGACCAGCTCGACGTCGTCCTGGCGGCGGTTCATCGCGGCCAGGATGGGGTCGATGCCGTCCCCAGCCAGGCCGAAGACGCGCCGCACGCCCCAGTCGTGGAGCCGCGCGACGAGGGCGTCCGCGACAGTGCTCATGGCTGCCTCCTCGTTGTGTCCGCTGCGGGGGCCAGCCGCGCTGCCCACCGCTCCCACGGCGGCGCCACCCGCCAGTTCGTGCCGAGCGTGTTGAAGGCGCGCCGGAAGCGCCGGCGGACCTGGGCGGCGCCCCGCACGGACCGGCCCGAGACCGCGACGGTGAGGCGCCGGTCCAGCCGCACGACCCGGCGCGGCCCCAGGACGAAGGCGAGGTCCATGTCGTCGTGGAGTTCCTGGTCGTGACGGTGCACCTCGCCGCGCACCTGCTCCCAGGTGCTGCGCCGCACCGCCATGTTCGAGCCCCACAGCGGCGGGTGGCCCAGCGCCGCGAGCCCCAGCACGTAGTACGCGCCCAGGTAGAGCTGGGTCGCGGCGCGGCCCGCCGTCCCGAGCCCGTAGAAGCGGCCCCACCCGGTGACCGCGTCGACCCGGGGGTCCGCCATGACGGCGGCGACGCGGCCGACCCAGTCGGGCCCGGGCACGGAGTCCGCGTCCAGGCGGGCTATCACCTCGGCCCGGGCGGCGTCGTAGCCCGCCGCGGCGGCCGCCGGGATCCCCGGCAGCGGCTCGCTCACCACGCGGGCGCCGCGGGCGGCCGCCACGGCGGCCGTGGCGTCGCGGGAGCCGTTGTCGACCACCACGACCTCCGCCGGCCGGACCCGCTGGGCCGCCAGGGCGTCGAGGCAGCGGGCGAGCGCGGGCGCATCGTCCCGGGCCGGGATGACGACGCTGACCGTCGGCGGGCCGGCCATCGTCACGGCCTCCCAGGGCACCAGGCCGGCGCCGTCCCGGCGAGTGCGGCGCCCAGCCCGCCGACCACGTCCGTGGCGGCGCGCGCCCCGGCGCCACCCGGCACGCTCAGGGCGGCCTGGGCGGAGCGCCGGGGCGCGTCCACGCTCATCGGGGCTCGGCGGGTCCTCAGCCCTGCGGCGGCTCGTCCTCGCCGGACTCCTCCGCGGCGTCGGCCTCCTCCTTGGTGCTGTGCACCGCGCCGTCGGCGTGCTCCGCCGGGCCGTAGACGGTGTACAGGACGAGCGGGTTGTCGCCGGTGTTGACGAAGTTGTGCTTGGTTCCGGCCGGGACGACGACGACGTCGCCGGGGGCGAGCGACTTCGTCCGGCCGTCGATCTCCGCCCGGCCCACGCCGCTGACGAAGCTGAGGATCTGGTCGACGTCGTCGTGGACCTCCTCGCCGATCTCGCCCTTCGCCGGGATCGTCATGATCACCAGCTGGGAGTGCTCGCCGGTCCACAGCACGCGGCGGAAGTCCGCGCTCTTCTCGGCGACCTTGGCGATCGGGAAATGGACGATGTCGGTCATCAGTTACTCCTTGTCCGTTCTGGCTTCATCAAGCGTGGCCGAGGTGGCGGGGCCGCGCACGGCGAGGTGAGTGCCCCGCGGCCGGCCCGTGCGGCGCGGCGACGGCGGCCCGCGCAGGTGCCTCCGACGAGAGCGCCGCCCCCGCGAGCGAGGGGGCGGCGCTGGTCAGGCGAGGACGTGCGCCGGGGCGGTCAGCTGTGGCGGGTGCCCGCGCGGACGTCGTCCGCGGCCACCTCGTCGTCGTCGCCCTCGATCTCCTTGGCGAACATGTACGAGCCGACCGCCCAGACGGCCGCGCCGATCAGCCCGACCCACACGCCGATGTCCGAGGAGAGGTCGTCGCCGCGCTCCAGGCCGCCCATCGGGTTGATGGCGAAGGCGAGGCACTGCAGGGCGGCCGCGATGCCGACCGCCATGGACGTGAGCGTCAGGCCGCGGTGCTGGCCGCGCCGGGCTCGCTTGGCCGCATAGAAGAGGGCGACGAGCAGGCCGAGTCCGAGGTACGCGACGAAGGGGACCAGTGAGTCGGTCTCGTAGCCGGTGCGCGGGTCCGCGCCGTCGCGGGGGTTCACCCAGTTGAGGAAGGGAGAGATGTTGAAGACCACCACGCCCACGGTGGTGACCATGAGCCCCGTGGTCCGCGCCCGGGCGGGCACGTAGGCGCGTCCGGTTCCTGCGGTGTTCGATGCAGCCATTGCTGGGCCTCCAGTGTTCCGCGCCGGTCGACGGTCGCCGGCGATGCTGAACAACTCTTGCATCGGTTCCGAACAACCGCGAGTTATGGACGAACCCGTTCCGACCTGCGGCTTCGCTATCCGCTCCGGCGCTGGGCCCGGCGCCCGTGAACAACTCAGCGCGCGGCCTCCACGTGCACGGTCTTGAGCACCGTCATGGCCGCGAGCAGGTCGGGGCCGTACCCGGGCCCGCCGCCGCTGTCCCGGCGCGGGTCCGCGGAGCCGCCCGGCGCCCCGCCGAACGCCGTTGACCTTCACCGTGCCGACCTCCAGCTCGTCGGCCGCACGCAGCGCGTGGCCGAGGTCGTTGGTCAGCACCGTGGCGGCGAGCCCGTAGCGCCCCTCGTTCGCGGCCGCGAGCGCCGCGGCGATGTCGGGCACCCGGGCCGCCGCGGCCACCGGCCCGAACGTCTCCTCGCGCATGATCGCCATGTCCGCCGTGCAGCCGTCGAGCACCGTGGGCGGGTAGAAGCTGCCCGGCCCCTCCGGCACCGCGCCACCCGCCAGGCACCGGGCCCCCGCCGCCACCGCCTCGTCCACCTGCCCGGCGACGACGTCGCGCTGCAGCCCGTCGACCAGCGGACCCAGCGCCGTGGCTGGGTCGTCCGGGTCACCCACCGCCATCCGTCCGGCGATCGCGGCGAGCTCACCGAGCACCGCGTCGGCGACGTCCTCGTGCAGGTACACCCGTTCCACCGAGGTGCAGATCTGCCCGGTGTTGGCGAAGGCGCCCAGCGCCACCTGCTCCGCGGCCCAGCGCGGGTCCACCCCGGAGTCCACGACGATCGGGTCCTTCCCGCCGTTCTCCAGCAGCACCCGGCCGCCGCGAGCGCCCACGGCGGCGGCGATGGCCCGGCCCGTCGCCGTCGAGCCGACGTGGGCCACCAGGGCCACGCGCTCGTCCGCCACGACCGCGGCACCGGTCTCGCCGTCGCCGTTGACCACGTTCAGCACTCCGGCGGGCAGCGCGTCGGCGATCAACCGGGCCATCTCCCAGCCCGGCACGGCGCTGCGCTCGGAGGGCTTGTGCACCACGGTGTTCCCGGTCACGAGGGCGGCCGCGAGCAGGCCGGCGGCGGTGGGGAACGGGTCGTTCCAGGGCGTGATCACCGCGACGACGCCGTGCGGCTCGCGGCGCACCAGGTCCAGCGCTGCTGACGGGCCCGCCAGGGCGCGCCCCGCCGCCCCGAGGCCGGTGACGGCGGCCTCGTCCAGCAGGTCGGCCGCGACGACGGCGGACTCCACCGACTGCGCGCGCAGCCGGCCGGTGCTCCCGGTCAGCAGCGCCCCGAGGTACTCAGCGGCCTCGCGCACCGCGGCGGCGGCCACCCGCAGCGCCGCCGCGCGCTCGGCCGGCGGGGTGCCGCGCCACGACCGCCGGGCCGCGTGGGCGGCCGCGACGGCGTCGGCCACCTCCGCCGCGGTGGCGGGCACGAGCACGAGGGCCTCCTCCCCCGTCACCGGGCAGCGCCGCCGCACCTCCCGGTCGCCGCGGGCGTCCGGGCCCCGCCCGTCGATGAGGTGGGTGGCCAGCCGCGACGGCGCCCCGGCCGAGGCGGGGGCGGGGGCGGCCGGGAGGTCGGGCGCCGGCGCGGGCCCGGCGACGTGGTCCGACGGCGCGGCGGGGGGTGCGGTGCGTTCGGTCGTGGTCACGCGAAATCTCCTTGCTGTTCCAGGTGCGAGAAGTGCTCCCAGCCGCCACAGTGGCCCGTGAGCCAGATCACGTATAGGTAACTATCCGTCCCGGAGGTCCGCCACTCATGCGCGTGCTCGGTGTCAACGCCGTCTTCCACGACCCCTCGGCGGCCCTGGTCATCGACGGCCAGGTCGTCGCGGCTGCGGAGGAGGAGCGGTTCAGCCGCCGCAAGCACGGCAAGCGCCCGGTGCCGTTCTCCGCGTGGGAGCTGCCCGAGCTGTCGATGCGCTGGTGCCTGAAGCACGCGAACCTTCGCCCTGAGGACCTCGACGCCGTGGCCTACTCCTTCGACCCCGGGCTGGCGCGGAAGCCGGAGGAGGTTGGTCTCGCCGACCCGTGGGAGCAGCTGCGCATCACCTACGCGGAACGCGCCCCGAAGTTCCTCGCCACGGCCCTGCCCGGCCTCGACCCCGGCATCGTGCGGTTCGTCCCGCACCACGTCGCCCACGCCGCCTCGGCGGCGCTCGCCTCGCCGTTCCGCTCGAGCAGCGTGCTCGTGCTCGACGGTCGCGGAGAGCACGCCTCCCACCTGTCGGGCCACTACACGGGCGGCTCGCTGGAGACCCTCGCCGGCCAGGACCTCCCGCACTCCCTGGGGCTCCTCTACGAGTCCCTCACCCAGCACCTCGGGTTCCTGCACTCCTCCGACGAGTACAAGGTCATGGCCCTCGCCTCCTACGGCGAGCCGCGGCACCTCCCGGAGCTGCGCGACCTGATCCACGCCACCGACGACGGCGGGTTCGTGGCGCACGTCCCCGACTGGTCGCGGTGGGCGCCGCCCCGGGGCCGCGACGCGGACCTGGAGGAGACGTCCTGGCGGGGGACGTGGGCCGACCTGGCCGCCTCGGTGCAGGCCCGCCTCGAGGAGGTCATGGTGGACCTCGCCCGGTGGCTGCACGCCCGGACCGGCGACAAGGTCCTCACCATGGCGGGCGGCACGGCCCTGAACTGCGTGGCGAACTCGCGGATCTGGCGGGAGACCCCGTTCGAGGAGGTGTGGGTGCAGCCCGCGGCCGGGGACGCCGGCACGGCGCTGGGCGCCGCCCTGCAGGCGGCCGCCGACCACGGCGACGAGCCGCACCCCATGCCGTCCGCGGCGCTGGGCCGGGCGTGGACCGACGAGGAGCTGGCCGCGTGGCTGCGCGGCGCGGCCGTGCCGTTCACCACCCCGGCGGACCTGGCCGGGGAGGTCGCCGACGTCCTCGCCGGCAACGGGGTGGTCGCCTGGTTCGACGGGCGCAGCGAGTTCGGCCCGCGGGCGCTGGGGCACCGCTCGCTGCTCGCCCATCCCGGCTTCGCCGAGAACCTCGAGCGCCTCAACGACGTCAAGGGCCGCGAGCAGTTCCGTCCCGTGGCCCCCATGGTGCTCCAGGACCGCGCGGCGGAGATCTTCGACGGCGGCCCGCTGCCCAGCCCGTACATGCTGTTCGTGCACAACGTGCGGCCCGAGTGGCGCGAGCGCATCCCCACCGTGGTGCACGTGGACGGCACGGCCCGCATCCAGACCGTGGACCCCGCCCGCCAGCCGCGGCTGGGGCGGACGCTCGAGGCCTTCGAGGCGCGCACAGGTCTGCCGGTGCTGGTCAACACCTCGCTGAACACCGCCGGCCGCCCCATGGTGGACGACCCGCGCGACGCCCTGGAGCTGTTCGGCTCCGCGCCCGTGGACGCCCTCGTGCTCGGCCCGCACCTGGTGCGCCGCGGCCAGATGTTCGCCTCCGGCAGCCGCGAGGGGGCATCGGCCGCCGCGGCGCAGCCCGCCGGGGCGGTCCTATGACGGCGGCGCCGGCGTACGGCGTCGTCGTCCCCACCGTGGGCCGGCCCTCGCTGGCCGCGCTGCTGCGCACGCTCGCCGCCCAGGACGGGCCCGCGCCTGCCGAGGTCGTGGTGGTCGACGACCGGCCACTGCGGGCGGACGGCCCTCCCCCGCTGGCACTGCCGGGGCTGCCGTGCCCGGCCCGCGTGGTCCGCTCCGGCGGGCGGGGCCCCGCCGCGGCCCGCAATGCCGGCTGGCGGTCGGTGGGGGCGGAGTGGGTGGCCTTCCTCGACGACGACGTCGAGCTGCCGGCCGGGTGGGCGGCCGGGCTCGCCGCGGACCTGGCGGCCGCGGGCCCCGACGTGGCGGGCGTGCAGGGCGGGATCCGGGTGCCGCTGCCGCGGCACCGGCGGCCCACCGACTGGGAGCGCAACACCGCCGGCCTCGAGCAGGCGGCGTGGGCGACGGCGGACATGGCCTACCGCCGTGCGGCGCTGGCGCAGGTGCACGGCTTCGACGAGCGGTTCCCGCGGGCCTACCGCGAGGACGCCGACCTGGCGCTGCGGGTGCGCCGGGCGGGCTGGCGGCTCCAGCGCGGCCGGCGGCACATCGTCCACCCGGTGCGGCCGGCCGACGGGACCGTCAGCGTGCGCATGCAGGCCGGCGCCGCCTCCGACGCGCTCATGCGGGCGCTGCACGGCCCCCGGTGGCGGGCCGAGGCCGAGACGGGCCGGGGCCGGTTCCGCTGGCACGTGGCCACGGTCGCGGCCGGGGTGGCCTCCGCCGCCGCCGGCCTGGCCGGCCGGCCGCGCGCCGCGGCGCTCGCGGGCGCCGCCTGGGCGGGCCTGACGGCGCAGTTCGCGGCCCGGCGCATCGCCCCCGGACCCCGCCCGGGGCAGGAGGGCTGGACCCGCGAGTGGGGCCACATGGCGCTCACCAGCGTCGTCATCCCGTGGGCGGCGGTGCGCCACCGGCTGCGCGGGGAGCTGACCCACCGCGGCGCCGCGCCGTGGCCGGTGCCCCTGCGGGCCGTGCTGCTCGACCGCGACGGCACGCTGGTGCACGACGTGCCCTACAACGGCGACCCGGCGAAGGTGCGGCCGGTCGACGGCGCCCGGGTCGCGCTGGACCGGCTCCGGGCCGCCGAGCTGCGCCTGGGCCTGGTGACCAACCAGTCCGGCGTCGCCCGCGGCCTGCTGGACGCCGAGCAGGTGCGCGCGGTCAACGCGCGGGTCGCGGCCGAGCTCGGGCCGTTCGGGGCCGTGGAGGTGTGCCCGCACGGCCCGGACGACGGCTGCGGCTGCCGCAAGCCGGGCCCCCTGATGGTGCTGCGCGCCGCGGGAACGCTGGGCGTCGCCCCGCACGAGTGCGCGGTGGTGGGCGACATCGGCGCGGACGTGGGCGCCGCGATCGCCGCGGGTGCCCGCGCCGCGCTGGTGCCCACGCCGGTCACCCGGCCGGAGGAGGTGGCCGCCGCGGAGGTGGTCGCCCCCGACCTGGCAGCCGCCGTCGACCAGCTCCTCGCCTGGGCCGCCGGGGACGGCGGACCGCCCTCCTCCCCCGCGAGACGTCACGACCCCCCCTCCCCCGCGAGCCCCCCCGACCCCTCCTCCCCCGCGAGACGTCAAGTCCTCCCCGAGACGTCATTGCGGACGGGTGCGGCCGCGGGCGCCGCGCAGGCGGCGGCCTCGGCCGGCCCGCAGCCGGCGCCGCCCGCCGGCCGGGGGGCGCAGGCATGAGGCGGCTCCTGGCGGTGCGGCTGGACAACGACGGCGACGTGCTGGTCACCGGGCCGGCGCTGCGCGCGCTGGCCACCACCGCCGAGGTCGACCTGCTGGCCTCCCCCGCCGGGGCCGGCGCCGCCCGGCTCCTGCCGGGGGTCGCGGACGTCCTCGTCTTCGACGCCCCGTGGTCCGGGTTCGCGCCGCCGCCGGTGGACGGGGCCGCCGTCGAGTCCCTGGTGCGGACCCTCGCAGCCCGCGCCTACGACGCCGCCGTCGTCTTCACCTCCTTCCACCAGTCCCCGCTGCCCATGGCCCTGCTCGCGCGGATGGCCGGCATCGGCTTCGTCGCCGCGACGAGCGAGGACTACCCCGGCTCTCTCCTCGACGTGCGCCACCGCCGTCCGGAGGGGCTGCACGAGGTGGAGGCCGCGCTGGACCTCGCCCGGGCGGCCGGCGGCGAGCTGGCCGCCCGCGACGACGGCCGGCCCGCGGTGCGCCACCCGCTGCCGGGCGTCGCCCACCTCGTGCCCGCGCGTCCGTACGTCGTGCTCCACCCGGGCGCCTCGGTGCCCGCCCGGGCCCTGCTCCCGGAGCACGCCGCCGCCCTGGCCGCGGCGCTCGGCGAGGCCGGGTGGCCGGTGGTGGTCACCGGCGGCCCCGGCGAGCGGGACCTCGCGGCACGCGTCGCGGCCTGTGGCGCCGGCGGGGTCGTGAACCTCGCGGGGCGCACCGAGCTCGCGGAGCTCGCCGCAGTGCTGGCCGGCGCCGCGTGCGTGGTGGTGGGAAACACCGGCCCGGCCCACCTCGCCGCGGCGGTGGGCACGCCGGTGGTGTCCCTCTTCTCCCCCGTGGTCCCCGCCGAGCGCTGGGCGCCCTACGGCGTGCCCACCGTGCTCCTCGGCGACCAGCACGCGGCGTGCCGCGGCAGCCGGGCCCGGGCGTGCCCGCTGCCGGGCCACCCGTGCCTGAGCGGCGTGACGCCCGCCGAGGTCCTCGACGCCGTCGCCGCGCTCGCCGGGACCCGTGGCCCGTCGCACGCGGGCGTCGTCGCACCGACACCCGGAACCGCAGCCGCTCCCGCGGTCACCGCGCCCGCCCCGGCGGTCATGACACCGTTCCCCGCCCGGACGGAGGCCACCGCATGAGGGTCCTCGTCTGGCACGTGCACGGCTCCTGGCTCACGGCCTTCCTGCAGGGGGCCGAGGAGTACCTGCTGCCGGTGGTGCCCGACCGGGGGCCGGACGGGCGCGGCCGCGCCCGCACGTGGACGTGGCCGGGAAGCGCCCGAGAGGTCACGCCCGAGCGGCTGCGCGAGGAGGGCTGCGACGTCGTCGTGCTGCAGCGCCCCGAGGAGATCGAGCTCCTCCGGGAGTGGACCGGGCTGCGCGCCGGCGTGGACGTGCCCGCCGTCTACGTCGAGCACAACACCCCGCCAGGGCCGGCCGCCGCCACGCGCCACCCGCTGGCGGAGCGCGGGGACATCGAGGTGGTGCACGTGACCGGCTTCAACGCCCTGATGTGGGACTGCGGCGCGGCGCCGACGAGGGTCATCGAGCACGGCGTCGTGGACACCGGCTACCGCTACACCGGCGAGCGGGAGCGCCTCGGCGTCGTCGTCAACGAGCCGGTGCGGCGCTGGCGCGTGGCGGGCACCGACGTGCTGCTCCGGATCGCCGAGGAGCTGCCGGTCGAGGTCTACGGCATGGGCATGGCCGCGCTGGCGGAGCGCGCGCCGCGGCTGGCGCCCTACCTGCACGACGACGTCCCGCAGGGGCGGATGCACGACCTGCTCGCCCGCCACCGCGCCTACCTGCACCCCTACCGGTGGACGTCGCTCGGGCTGTCCCTCGTCGAGGCCATGACGCTGGGCCTGCCCGTGCTCGCGCTCGCCACCACCGCCGCGCCCGAGTCGGTGCCGGAGGAGGCCGGGGTGGTCAGCTCCGACCCCGCCGCCCTGGCCGGGGCGGCGCGGCGCTGGCTCGCCGACCCCCACGAGGCACGCGAGCGGGGTCGCGCCGCGCGCCGCCACGCCCTGGTGCGCTTCGGGCTGGACCGGTTCCTGTCCGACTGGGAGCAGCTGCTGAAGGAGGTCGCATGAGGATCGCGATGGTCTCTGAGCACGCGAGCCCGCTCGCGGCGCTGGGTGGCGTGGACGCCGGCGGGCAGAACGTGCACGTCGCCGCCCTGGCCTCCGAGCTCGCGCGCGCGGGCCACACGGTCACCGTGTACACCCGGCGCGACGACCCCGCGCTGGCCGAGCGGGTGGAGATGCTCCCCGGCGTGCATGTGGTGCACGTCCCCGCCGGCCCCGCCCGGGCGCTGCCCAAGGACGAGCTGCTGCCGTACATGCGGCCCTTCGGCCGCTGGCTCGCCCGCGAGTGGGCGACGACGGGGGCGCCGGACGTGGTGCACTCCCACTTCTGGATGTCCGGCCTCGCGGTGCGGGTGGCGGCGCGGATCGTTCCTGTGCCGCACGTGCACACCTACCACGCGCTCGGCTCGGTCAAGCGGCGCCACCAGGGCGCGGCGGACACCAGCCCGCCGAGCCGGGTCGCGCTCGAGACCCGGCTGGGCCAGGCCGTCGACCTGGTGGTCGCCACCTGCCGGGACGAGGTCGCGGAGCTGGCGGCCGTGGGGGTGACCGGCCGGGTCCGGGTGGTGCCCTGCGGCGTCGACGTCCAGCACTTCGCCCCGCAGGCGCCCGCAGGCCCGCCGGACGTCGTGGCCCAGGCGTTCCTCGCCGATCTCGGGCCGCGCGCCGCCGGGACGGCGCACCGGCTGCTGTGCATCGGGAGGCTGGTGGCGCGCAAGGGCGTGGCCACCGTCGTCGAGGCGCTGCCCGGCCTGCCGACCGCGGAGCTCGTGGTCGCCGGCGGCCCGCCCGCCGAGGCCCTCGACGCCGATCCCGAGGCCACGCGGCTGCGGCACCTCGCACGCCGGCTCGGCGTCGCCGACCGCGTGCGGTTCCTCGGCAGCGTCGCGCACTCCCACATGCCCGCCGTCATCCGCTCCGCCGACGTGGTGGTGGCCACCCCCTGGTACGAGCCGTTCGGCATCGTCCCGCTGGAGGCGGCCGCGTGCGGCCGCCCCGTGGTGGGCAGCGCCGTGGGCGGGCTGCTGGACAGCGTCGACGACGGCGTCACCGGCGTGCTCGTCCCGCCCCGCGACCCCGCCGCGCTGGCGGCCGCGCTGGCGCCGCTGCTGGCCGACCCCGCGCGGCGCCACCGCTACGGCGCCGCCGCCCGCCGTCGCGCGCTGACCAGGTACGGCTGGGACCGCGTGGCGGCCAGCACCGAGGCGGCCTACGAGACGGTCCGCCAGCCGGCGATGAGGGAGGCGACGGCATGAGCGCGCAGGCCTGGCTCGACGAGCACGAGCGCGAGCTCGTGGGGGCGGTGGGCAGCCTGCGGGCGGGGGCCGCCACGGTGGAGTCCTGGGGGCGGCGGCTGGCGGACAAGCTGCTCGCCGGCTCGCGGCTGCTGGCCGCGGGCAACGGCGGCAGCGCGGCCGAGGCGCAGCACCTCACCAGCGAGCTGGTGGGCCGCTTCCTCGCCGAGCGGCGCCCGTTCTCGGCCATCTCCCTGTGCTCGGAGAGCTCGAGCGTGACAGCCATCGTCAACGACTACGGCATCGACGAGATGTTCGCCCGGCAGGTGGAGGGCCACGGCCGGCCCGGTGACGTGCTGGTGCTGCTGTCCACCTCCGGGCGCAGCCCCAACGTGCTGCGCGCCGCCGAGCGCGGCCGCGAGCTGGGCCTGGAGGTGTGGGGCCTGACCGGCCCGGGGCCCAACCCGCTCGCGGCGCGCTGCCACCAGGCGCTGTGCATCGACGCCCCCTCCACCGCCGCCGTCCAGGCCGCGCACCTGGTGGCGATCCACGCGCTGTGCGCGACCCTCGACGAGCGCCTGGGCGTGCGGCCCGGCGCCCGCCCCGCCCTGCCGGAGGTGCGGGTCGGCCACCCGCTCGGTGAGGGCGCGACCGGCCGGGCGCAGAGTGATGGGCCGTCCGCCGGCCGGCCAGGCCCGGGCCCGGCGAACGGCCGGCGTGACGCCGGACCAGCACCTGTTCGGCGGGCGGGCGGTGACGACCGGCACCGCCGCCCGCACGTGGTCGTCGTCGGGGACGTGGTGCTCGACGCCGACGTCGACGGGCGGGTCGAGCGCCTCAGCCCCGATGCGCCCGTGCCCGTGGTCGACGTGACGGCCACCCGCGAGAGCCCCGGCGGGGCGGGTCTGGCGGCGCTGCTGTGCGCCGCCTCGGGCGCCCGCGTGACGCTCGTGGCACCGGTGGCCGACGACGCGTGGGGCGACCGGCTCGGCGCGCAGCTCGGCGAGGACGTGACCGTGCTGCGGCTGCCGCACGAGGGCGCCACCCGCCGCAAGACCCGGATCCGCAGCGCGGGGCAGTCCCTGGTCCGCGTCGACGACGGCGGACCGGGCGCCCCCGTCGACGTCCCGCGCGCCGCCGTCGCCGCCGCGCTCGGGGACGCGGACGCCGTCCTGGTCTCCGACTACGGCGCGGGCACCACCCGCCACCCGGTGCTGCGCGACCTGCTGGCGGCGGCCGCGGCGGAGCGGCCGGTGGTGTGGGACCCGCACCCTCGCGGGGGCCCCGCGGTGCCGCGCTGCGCGCTCGTGACCCCGAACCTGGCGGAGGCGCGCGCGGCCCTGGCCGACGCCGCGCCGGCCGGGGCGGCGCCGGACGAGCTGGCCACCGCGCTGCGCACCGCATGGGACGTGCGCGCCGCCTGCGTCACCGCCGGGGCCGCCGGCGCCTTCCTCGCCGGCGGCGCCGAGCCGGTGTTCGTGCCCGCTCCCGCCGTCCACGGCGGTGACACGTGCGGGGCCGGCGATCGCTTCGCCGCCTCCGCCGTGGTGGCGCTCGCGCTCGGGGCGCTGCTCACCGAGGCCGTGGAGCAGGCCGTCGCCGACGCCTCCGCCTGGGTGGCCGCCGGAGGTGCTGAGGCCTTCCGCACCCGCCGCGCCGGGACGCCCGGTGGCGCACCCGCGGCCGCCGGCCCCCGCCCGCTCGGCCCCGGCGGCGGTGCGGGACCGGCCGGCGTCGCACCCGCGGACGCCGGGCCGGAGCCCGGCGACCGGCACGGCCCCGGCGAGCAGCCGTCGCCCCAGCCGTCGCTGCGCCAGCTCGCGGCCCGGCTGCGCGCCGACGGCGGCACGCTGGTCGCCACCGGCGGGTGCTTCGACATCGTCCACGCCGGCCACGTCGCCACCCTGCAGGCCGCCCGGCGGCTCGGCGACCACCTCGTCGTCCTGATGAACTCCGACGCCTCCGTGACCCGCCTCAAGGGACCCGGCCGGCCGGTCGTCACCGCCGCGGACCGGGCCCGGGTGCTGGAGGCGCTGGACTGCGTCGACGCCGTCGTCGTCTTCGACGAGGACGACCCCCGGCGGGCGCTGGGCGAGCTGCGCCCGGACGTGTGGGCCAAGGGCGGCGACTACGGCGGCGCCCCGCTGCCCGAGGCCGAGGTCGTGCGCGAGCACGGCGGCCGCGTCGTGCTGCTGCCGTACCTCGGCGGGCGCTCGACCACCACCATCATCCAGCGTTCGGCGCTCGCCCGGACGCCGGCACCACGAGGAGGACACGCGTGACCCAGACCGCCACCACCCAGCAGGCCCCCGGAACGCCCCGAGAGGTCGGGACCGTGTTCGTCACCGGCGGCTCCTCCGGCCTGGGCGCCGCCGTGGTCGACGCCGTCGAGCGTGCCGGGGGCACGCCCGCGGTGCTCGACCGGGTGCCCCCGCGCGACGGCGTCGCGTTCGCCGAGGTCGACCTGGCCGACTCGGCAGCCGCCGCGACGGCGGTCGAACGCCTGGCGGAGCAGGTCGGCCCGCCGACCGCCGTCGTCACCGCCGCCGGGACGGACGCCTGCGGCCCGCTGCTCGAGATCGACCCCGAGGCGTGGGAGCGGGTGGTGCGGGTGAACCTGTTCGGAACCGTCGCCGTCGTCCGGGCTTGCCTGCCGTACCTGGAGAGATCACGCGGCACGGTGGTGACCGTGTCCTCCACGCTCGGGCTGCGCGGGGCGGACGCCGCCACCGCCTACTCGGCGTCGAAGTTCGGGGTGCGCGGGTTCTCCCAGGCGCTGGCCGCGGAGTACGCCGGACGGGTGGGGGTGACCTGCCTCGTCCCGGGCGGCATGCGGACCGCGTTCTTCGACGGTCGGGAGGAGCGGTTCAAGCCGGCGCCGGACCAGGACCTCAACGACCCGGCCAACACGGCCGGCGCCGTGCTCACCGCGCTGCGCCAGCCGGTGGGCTGCGAGATCCGCGAGATGCTCGTCATGGCCTCGGGCGAGACGTCCTGGCCGTGACGGCGGCAGACGGACCCGCGCCGGCCGCGGCCGGGAGGACGGCGGCGAGCAGCGACGACGTCCTCGTGCTGCGGGCGCTGGGGCTGGGGGACGCGCTCACGGGCGTCGCCGCCCTCCGCGGCCTCCGCCGCGCCTTCCCGCGCCGGCGCCTCGTGCTGGCCGGGCCCGCCGAGACGGGCGCGTGGCTGCAGCGGCTGGGCGTGGTGGACGCGGTCCTGCCCACCCACGGCCTCGCCCCGCTGCGCTGGCCGAGGGAGCGTCGCGGTCACGTCGCGGTGAACCTGCACGGCCGCGGCCCGCAGAGCCACCGGCTCCTCGCGGCCACCGGGCCCGCGGAGCTGGTCGCCTTCGCCTGCCCGGAGGCCGGCCACCACCACGGCCCACAATGGCGCGCGGACGAGCACGAGGTGGAGCGGTGGTGCCGGCTGGTCCGCTCGGCCGGCGGGCCGTGCGCGCCCGACGACCTCCGCCTGGCGGGCCCGCCCAAGGACGGCGACGTGGTGCTGCACCCGGGCGCGGCGTCCGGCGCGCGGCGGTGGCCGGCGGCGCGGTGGTCGTCGCTGGCGCGCCGCCTCGCCGGGGCGGGGCACCGAGTGGTGGTCACCGGCTCGGCCGGCGAGCGTGACCTGTGCGCGGCCGTCGTCGCCGGTGCGCGGGACGAGCGCGCCGCCGGGGGTGCCGGGGTGACCTGCCTCGCCGGGGCACTGGACCTCCCGGCGCTGGCCGAGGTCGTGGGCCGGGCGCGCCTGCTGGTGTGCGGGGACACGGGCGTCGCCCACGTGGCGACCGCGCTGGGCACGCCTTCGGTGGTGCTGTTCGGGCCCACGCCGCCGGCGTGGTGGGGCCCCGCGGTCGACACCGACCGGCACGTCGTCATCTGGCACGGCACCGGCCCCGGGGACCCGCACGGGGCGGAGGTCGACCCGGCCCTGGCGGCGATCACCGCCGAGGAGGTGTGGGACGCCGCCCGGGGGCTGCTGAGCTCGGCGCCGGCTACCGCCGCGCTGTCCGGCCGGTCATGACCCGGCGCGCACGGCCGGGGCGCCGGGCGCAGCCGGTGAGGGCCCTGTGCCGGCGCCACAGCGGCCCGGCGGCGACGGCGTAGCACAGCGGCCACCAGATCAGCGAGAGGCGATAGCCCTGGTCGCCACGGCGAGGATGAGCACCCAGCTGCCGACGGCCGCGGCGTGCACGACGAAGGCCCGGACCGCATGCGGTCCGGGCCTCAGGTGGTAGCGGGGGCAGGATTTGAACCTGCGACCTCCGGGTTATGAGCCCGGCGAGCTACCGAACTGCTCCACCCCGCGTCGTGCCTTCAACGTTACGACGCCAGGGGCTCGGGTGACACCCCGAGGGGCCATGCGGTCCGTCACACTCCGGTCGGCGGGTATTCCCTCCGGCCGGTGATCCCGCGTGCCCACCTCGGGTCCGCGCGCCTGCAGGGCCCAGCGCGGCCACGGCCAGGAGGGCGCCCCACTCCTCCACGGTGTCCTCCCCCCGGGGGACGGGTCCGCGCGCCCTCGCCACGCCGGGACCAGGTCGGCCATGACACGCCGAGTGCCGTTCCCGCCGCCCATGACGTCGACGGCGGGCCGTGTCGCCGGGCGCACCTCCACCGCCGCGGGGCGCCGTCATCCCACCTCGCCCCGGCGCACCGGTACAGGGCCGCCGTCTTCGTCCCCTCAGCATCCGCCCTCCTAGGCCCGGGCGGGACCCGGCTACGCCGACTCGGACAGGGCCTTGCGGAACCACTCCACGGTCCGGCCGAGCCCGTGCTTCCACGACACCTCCGGCTCCCAGCCCAGCTGCCCGCGCGCGAGGGTGGTGTCCGGGCGGCGCACCTCGGGGTCGTCCGTGGGGCGCGGGACGAGCTCGATGGTCGAGCGCGAGCCCGTCGCCGCGATGACGTCCTCGGCGATCCGCAGCACCGACCGCTCTTCCGGGTTCCCGATGTTCACCGGGCCGGGGTGCCCGCTGCCCGCGAGCGCGAGGACCCCTGCCACCAGGTCGTCGACGTAGCAGACGGAGCGGGTCTGGCTGCCGTCCCCCGCCACGGTCAGCGGCTCACCCGCGAGGGCCTGCCGGATGAAGGTGGGGATCGCCCGGCCGTCGTACGGCCGCATGCGGGGGCCGTAGGTGTTGAAGATGCGCACGATCCCGGTGTCGACGCCGTGGGAGGACCGGTAGGCGGTGACCAGCGCCTCGGCGTAGCGCTTGGCCTCGTCGTAGACGCCCCGCGGCCCGATGGGGTTCACGTGGCCCCAGTAGGTCTCCGGCTGCGGGTGCACCTGCGGGTCGCCGTAGACCTCGGAGGTCGAGGCGAGCACGAAGCGCGCCCCCTTGTCGCGGGCGAGCACCAGCGCACGCTCGGTGCCCACCGACCCCACGCGCAGGGTCTCGATGGGCAGCTCGAGGTAGTCCACGGGCGAGGCCGGGGAGGCGAAGTGCAGGACGAGGTCCACCGCGCCGCGCACGTGCGTGTTCTCGGTGACGTCGCAGTGCACCAGCTCGAAGCCTGGCCGCCCCAGGAGGTGGGCGACGTTCGCCGGCGTGCCGGTCAGGAAGTTGTCCAGGCACACCACCTCCCACCCGCGGCCGAGCAGGGTCTCGCACAGGTGGCTGCCCAGGAACCCGGCACCGCCCGTGACGACCGCGCGTCCGGCCGAGCCGGAGGCGTCGTGAAGCGTCCTCATCCGTGTCCTCCCTCGTCGGCCGCGGGCCCGGCGGCGACGGTCCCGCCGCCGGCGGTGACTGGCGCCCCGTGCGCGGCGGCAGGTGTCCCGTCGTCGGTGACGGGTCCCGGGTGCGCGGCCGCGGGAGGCGTCGTCGCGCCCGCCTCCAGCAGGTCCAGCCGGGCCAGCACCCGGCCGGGCACGACGCGCCGGTGACGGAGCGCGGTGGGCAGCTCCCGCAGGGCCGCCAGCGCCCCGGCGCGCTCGGGGCCGCCGGCCGTGACGGCGCGGCTCGCGCGGGCGGCGGCGCGGGGCCACGGCAGCCGCAGGAAGCCGGTGAGCACGCTGGACCGGGTGATCGCCCGCCGCCGCTCCTCGGGGGCGTGCCGCCGGGGCGAGGGGTGGTGGTGCACGGCCACGTCGTCGAGGTAGCTCATCGCCCAGCCGGCCGAGGCCAGGTCCAGCGCCAGGCGCTCCTCCTCACCGGGGAACCGCACCACCGGGTCGAAGCCGCCGGCGGCCGTGAAGGCCTCCACGCGGACCATGACGGCGCAGGCGACGAAGCCGAGCAGGGCGGCTCCCGGGGTGCCGGGCGGGGAGGGCAGCGGTGAGGCGGCCATCTCCTCGCACACCGGGTCGAGCCGCTCGTCGGGGCCGACGAGGATCCGGCCGTTGACGACGGCGAGGCGCGGGTGGTCCCGCAGGGCCTGCGCGGCGGCGGCCAGGGCCCCGGGCGCCCACCAGGAGTCGTCGTCGGCGAAGGCCACGTACGGCGTCGTGGCGCGGCGCACGCCGAGGGTGCGCGCGTAGGCGCCCACGTTCCGGGGCAGCTCGACGATCCCGACGTCCGGGTGCGCCGCCCGCACCGCCTCCACGCTGCCGTCCGTGGAGGCGTTGTCCACGTAGACCACCGGGGCGCGGTGCCGCGCCAGGCTCGCCACCAGCTCGTCGCGGCGGTTGCGGCTGGCGACGACGATCGTCACGTCCGGGTCCTCGACGTCGCTCACGCCGCCTCCCGCACCAGCCGGCGGGTGGCCCACCCCGGTCGTTGCCGCGCCCGCCGCACGAGCCGGCGGTGCTCGCCGTGCTGGAGAGGCGACAGCACCGGCGCCAGCGCCACGCTGGCCAGCGCCCAGCGCGCACCGGCGGCCCGGTTCTCCGTGAGCAGCGCGAGGGCGGTGGCGGCACCGGAGACGTACAGGATCGCGTTGTACCCGGGCATCCGCTCGGGACCCATGCCCTCGCAGCTGGTCAGCCAGGGCAGGCCCAGGCGCGTGCGCCGGTGCGGCCAGCCGCCGAGGTGGCCCAGGACGGCGGCGAGCCCCAGGCCGTTGACGGCGGCGAAGGCGGCGTCGCGCTCCGGCGGCCAGCGCCTGGCCGCTCGCATGCCACCGACCGTGGCCGCCGCCCACAGCCCGGCGGCGGGGACGGGACCGATCACCGAGGCCCCCGGCATCCCCACGCCGGCGGCGAGCTCGTAGAAGACGTGCGCCCCGAGCCCGGCGAGTCCGAGCCGGGTCAGCGGCCGGGCGTCAGCCGCGAGCGGTCTGGTCATGCGGACCCTGCCGCACGGGCGTGCTCCACCGCCGCGGCGGCACCGGACCTCCACACCTCGCCGTGGCCGGGCAGCACCACGTCCGCGTCGGTCGCGGCGAGCGCGTCGAGGGAGCGCAGGGCCATCTCCGAGTCGGCGGTGGCGGCCCCGGCAATGATCCGCGGGCCCGTGTGGCCGGTGTACGGGTCGAGCGTGACCAGGGCATCGCCGGTGAGCAGCGCCCGGCGGCCGGGCAGATGCAGGGCGCAGTGCCCGTAGGTGTGGCCGGGGGTGAACACCACCCGCGGCTGCCCCGGCACGTCCACCATGGCCGTGGGCGAGAGCTGGTGCGTCGCGGTCGCCCCCCGCACGGTGAGGGCGCCGGCCCTGGCCATGGCGCCGAGGATGACGGCGCCACGCGGGTACCGCAGGGGGTAGATGCCGCGAAGGTTCTCGTGCGCGTACCGGTAGGGGTGGGCGACGAGGTGGTGCTCCTTCTCGTGCGCCCACACCGGCACGCCCAGGCGCTGCTGCAGCCGCCGGGCGATGCCGACGTGGTCGAAGTGGCCGTGCGTGATGACCAGCGCCCGCACGTCGCTGGGACGCCGGCCTATCTCGCGAAGCGCCTGACCCAGCAACGGCCAGAAGGCCGGCAGGCCCGCGTCGACGAGCGTCACGCCGTCGTCGTCCTCGACGAGGTAGCAGTTGACGTGGGCGTGCTCGACCTGGTGCACCCCGTCGGCGACGTCCCGCTGCAGCATCGCTCTCCCTTCCATGGGCGGGCACCGGCCGCGAGAGGCCGGTGCCCGCCGGGCGTCTTTCAGGTCCGGCGCGGAGGGGTCACTCCCTGTGGAGCTTGTCCTGCACCGTGCCCGCGATCTTCTCGACGGCGTTGGGCAGGTCCGTCGTCCCGTAGTAGCGGGCGTCCACGCGGGTGGGCGGCGGCATCGGCGCCGTGGTGGTGGGGCCGTCGTGGTAGCTGAACTCACCGTTGCCGTCGACGCTCGGCCCGCTGGCCCAGCCGCCCTCCTTGGCCTTCTCGCCGTCGGAGAAGTTCAGGTACTGGTAGGAGACCTCCGTGTGCTCCTTCTTCTGCGGGAAGTTGCTCGGCACGGGCAGCTTCTCCGCGCCCTCCTCCTTCAGCTCCTCCACGGCCCGCAGCCACATGTTCTGGTGCATGGTGTCGCGGGCGAGCAGGAAGCCGAGCATGTCACGCACGCCTGAGTCGTCGGTCATGTGGTACAGCCGCGCCACCTGCAGGCGGCCCTGCATCTCGGCGTTCGCGTTGGCCGTGAAGTCGGCCAGCAGGTTGCCGCTGGCGGTGATGTAGGAGCCCTGCCAGGGGTTGCCGTTGGAGTCCACCGGCCGGGCCCCGGCGCCCGCCACGATCGCGTGCTGCACGTCCATGCCGCCGATGACGGCGGCCACGGTCGGGTCGCTCTGGACGGCGTCGTCGGTGATCCCTAGCGGCGCCTTCTCCAGCAGCTGGGCGATCATCGTCGCCAGCATCTCGACGTGCCCGAACTCCTCGGCGCCGATCCCGAACACCAGGTCCCGGTACTTGCCCGGCACGTGCATGTTCCAGCCCTGGAAGGCGTACTGCATGGCGACGGTGATCTCGCCGTACTGCCCGCCCAGCACCTCCTGGAGCTTGCGCGCGTAGACCGCGTCCGGCTTGTCGGGCGTGGCCTTGAACTGCAGCTCCTGCTTGTGGAAGAACATCGGACCCCCTCGGGGAGCGCGCGGCCCCCGGTGCTCGGTTGCTGTCATCGCGGCGCCGGATCGCTCCGGCCGGTACGGCGTCACCCGCCGACGACGTTCGCCGCCACCGTGGCACGGCTCACGGCCGGTCGCATCCGGAATGAGCCGACGCCGACCATGTCGCCCGGGCCCCGCCCGGCACCCTCGCCAGGCCTGGCCGGCCCGGCCGGCCGCCGAGTTGCCGTTCCCTCCGGTCGGGCACACGCTGACGCCAGCGCCGCGGACGCCGCGACGGCGGAACGGCGGAACGGCGGAACGGCGGAACGGCGGACACGAGACCAGCAGCCGGCCCGGCCCGGACTGCCCGAGGAGGAGGCGCACGATGTCCCGCACCCAAGAGGCCCCGCACGAGGAGCATCCGGGCAAGCCGGACTCCCCCACCGACCTCCGCAAGCCGTCCTGGGGCTACGTGCTTCGCAAGACCTTCCGCGAGTTCATGGACGACGAGTGCACCGACCTCGCCGCGGCACTGACCTACTACGCCGTGCTGTCGATGTTCCCTGCCCTCATCGCGCTCGTATCCATCCTCAGCCTGGTCGGGCAGGCGGAGCAGACCACCAACGCCATCCTTCGCCTGTTCGAGGGACGCATTCCAGACGACGCCATGTCGACCCTGCAACCGGTGATCGAGCAGCTCACCACGGCACCGGCGCCCGGTCTCGGCCTCCTCATCGGTCTGCTTGTCGCCCTGTGGAGCGCGTCGAACTACGTCAACGCCTTCGGCCGGGCGATGAACCGCATGTACGAGGTCCGCGAGGGCCGGCCGATCTGGAAGCTCCGACCGGTGATGTACGGCCTGACCGCGCTGCTGCTGGTGCTGGTCGCGGTCGCCGCGCTGCTGCTCGTGGTCAGCGGGCCCATCGCCCAGGCGATCGGAGACGTCATCGGGCTCGGCCCACTGGCGCTGACGGTGTGGAACATCGCCAAGTGGCCGGTGCTGCTGGTCATCATCGTCGTGGTGATCGCCCTGCTGTACTACGTGACGCCCAATGTGAAGCAGCTGAAGTTCCGCTGGATCAGCCTCGGCGCGATCATCGCCATCGTCGTCGCCGGGCTGGCGATCCTGGGCTTCAGCTTCTATGCATCCAAGTTCGGGAGCTACTCCGCGACCTACGGCGCGCTGGCCGGCGTCATCATCTTCCTGCTGCTGCTGTGGGTCACGAACCTCGCCCTGCTGTTCGGCGCGGAGTTCGACGCCGAGCTCGAGCGCGGCCGGCAGCTTCAGGCCGGGATCAAGGCGGAGGAGACCGTCCAGCTCCCGCCGCGCGACACCCGCGTGAGCGACAAGAAGGCGAAGAAGGAGCGCGAGGACATCGCGCGCGGCCGCGAGTTGCGCGAGCACTTCGAGAGCCACCCCGACGAGGCCAACCGCTGATCCAGGAACCCGCGGACGATCGGGTAGGGGGCCGGGTCGCCCGGCCCCTCCCACACCACCGGACATAAGGCCCGCATCCGGTGCCACCTCTCTGCTCGGGTGGTGTCAGACATGCTGACGCCGCAGCAGAATCCCGTCATCGTCGCTCGATCAGCACGCTGATGGGGTCACCACTTCGCCCGCGCCGTTTCACATCGCCCCTACTCGTCGATCGCCTTTCGGGGGCCATCCGCGCCCCCAGCAGTTCCGGCAGTGAGTGATCCGCCCGACGCCTTTGCGGCGAATCGTCGGCTGGTCGGCAGGGTGCCAACAAAGCCGCATTGGTGACGCGGCAGTGGCATCGGTGACGCGGCAGTGGCATTGGCGGCTCGGCAGTGGCATTGGTGCCGCGAAAGAGCGGCATCGGTGCCGCGGAAGTGTCGGACGAGAAGCTGAATCGACGCGCGCCCTGCTGTCATCAGTTCCAGATTCCTGACATGCCTGCGAAATGCAACGCCGCCGGGAAAGCGACGCCGCGGTTCCAGGAAGCGGTCCGGCCGGCGTGCGGCCGGCGTCCGGCCGGCGCCTCAGCCCTCGCCGAGGGTGGCGGGATCGAGAACGACCACCTGGTCGTCGCCCGGCCGGGGTTCGCCGCGGAACGTGTTGGAGGTCAGCACCCACAGGTTGCCGGTGCCGTCGGTCTCCACGGCCCGCAGCCGCCCGTAAGCCTCGTGCAGCAACCGCTGCGGCTCCCCGCCTCCTCGCGGCACCCGCCACAGCGCCTCGCCACGCAACGCCGCCAGGTAGACCGCGTCACCGGCGACGGCGATCCCCGACGGCGAGGCGTCGCCGGTGCGCCACTGCGCCACGGGGTCCGTGTAGCCGGCCACGTCGCCGCTGCCCTCGACGTCCGGCCATCCGTAGTTGGCGCCGGGCGTGATGACGTTGAGCTCGTCCCAGGTGTTCTGCCCGAACTCGCTGGCGTACATCGTGCCGTCGTCCGCCCAGTCGAGACCCTGGACGTTGCGGTGGCCGAGGGACCACACCGCCGAGCCGAACGGATTGCCCGGCGCCGGGGCGCCGTCGGCGTCGACCCGCAGGATCTTCCCGCCCAGGGACGCGCGGTCCTGGGCGTTCGCCGGCCGCTGCGCGTCCCCCGTGGTCACGTAGAGGAAGCCGTCGGGGCCGAAGGCCAGCCGTCCGCCGTTGTGGTTGCCCGCGCGGGGGATGCCCTCGACGACCACCCGGTCGGGCACCAGCTCGCCGTCGAGCCGCATGCGCAGCACACGATTGTCCGTGGCCGCGGAGAGGTAGACGAAGACGCGGCGGTCCTGGGCGAAGCCGGGTGAGACGGCGATCCCCAGCAGGCCGCCCTCCCCGCCGGGGACCACACCGGGAACGGTGCCGACGACGCGCGGCGCGGCGCCCGCCCGCACCTGCACCACCTCGCCCGAGTCCCGCAGCGTCACCAGTGCCGACCCGTCGGGCAGGAAGGCCAGGCCCCACGGCACGTCCAGCCCCTCGGCGACGACGACGGGCCCGCCGGAGGCGTCCGGCCACGCGGGCGTGGGCGCCGGCGGCGCCGGAGCCGGTGCCGGCTGCTCGGGCGCCGCTGCAGGGCCGGTCGGTGACGGGGAAGGCGACGGGGACGTCGCAGGCGTGGAGGGGCCGCCCGTGCAGGCGCCGAGCACCAGCACGGCGGCGAGCAGGCACGCTCCCCGGGCCATGCCCCATTGTGGCGGCGCGGCACCGGACGCGCGGCCGGATCGTCGTCCGCATCCCCGCCTGATCGGCACCACCGCGGGGGCGAGCGCGGGCAGCACCGCGCCGCATGACCCCGTCCGCCGCCACGTCACCGGATGCGGGCGCCGGGGCCCGGTGCCACGGTTGGACGCATGAGCGAGAACACGACGAACCCCAGCGAGCAGCCCTACGACCCCTCCAAGGACCCCGACGCCGACCCGGAGAGCCTCGAGTCCCGCGAGCCCGCCGAGCAGCGGGACCAGGCCGAGGGCGAGGAGGACGAGATCGCGGAGGGCCACGCCTGACGCCCAGGCCGCCCCGTGCCCCCGTGCCTGGGCGGCTGACAGCGGCGCCGGAGGACCGACGAGGAGGAAGTACGTGCGCGCACTGACCTGGCAGGGCAAGGAGGACGTCCGGGTCGAGAACGTCCCGGACCCGGAGCTGGTTGAGCCGACCGACGCGATCGTCAAGATCACCTCGACGGCCATCTGCGGCTCCGACCTGCACCTGTACAGCGTCCTGGGCGCGTTCATCGACCCCGGCGACGTCCTTGGGCACGAGCCCATGGGCATCGTCCAGGAGGTAGGGCCCGAGGTCACCCACATCCGGCCCGGTGACCGCGTCGTCATCCCCTTCAACATCTCCTGCGGGCACTGCTGGATGTGCCGGCACGGGCTGCAGTCGCAGTGCGAGACCACGCAGGTCCACGAGCACGACAAGGGCGGCGCGCTGTTCGGCTACACCAAGCTCTACGGCCAGGTGCCCGGCGGGCAGGCGGAGTACCTGCGCGTGCCGCAGGCCCAGTACGGCCCGATCCCCGTGCCGGACGACGGCGAGCCGGACGAGCGCTACCTCTACCTCTCCGACGTGCTGCCGACCTCCTGGCAGGCGGTGGAGTACGCCGACGTCCCGCCGGGCGGGAACGTCGTCGTCCTGGGGCTGGGGCCCATCGGGCAGATGAGCGCGCGCATCGCGCGGCACCGCGGCGCGGGCCAGGTCATCGGCGTGGACCTGGTGCCCGAGCGCCTCGCGATGGCCCGCCGGCACGGGATCGACACCCTCGACGTGCGCGAGGTGGAGGACCTGCCGGACACCGTCCGCGGGCTCACCCAGGGACGCGGCCCGGACAGCGTCATCGACGCCGTGGGCATGGAGGCGCACGGCGCGCTCGGCTCCGGCGTCGCCAAGGCCCTGCAGGCCGGCGCCGGGCTGCTGCCCGACGCCCTGGCGCGGCCGATGATCAAGAAGCTGGGAGTCGACCGGCTCGCCGCCCTGCACCTGGCCATCGCCACCGTGCGCCGCGGCGGCACCATCTCCCTCTCGGGGGTGTACGGCGGGGCGGTGGACCCCATGCCGATGATGGAGCTGTTCGACAAGCAGGTCACGGTCCGGATGGGCCAGGCCAACGTGCGGCGCTGGCTGGACGACCTCATGCCGCTGGTCACCGACGGCGCCGACCCGCTCGGCGTGCTCGACCTGGAGACCCACCGGCTGCCCCTGGAGGAGGCGCCGTCCGCCTACGAGAAGTTCCAGAAGAAGCAGGACGGCTTCATCAAGGTGGTGCTCGACCCGGCCGCGCCCGCCGCGCCGCCGGTGCCGGCGGCCACCGAGGCCGAGATCGCGGCGGCGACCGCCGCCGACGTGCGGCCCGGCGAGCCCGAGGGGGCGGGCCCGGCCACGGAGGCCGAACGCCCATGAGGGTCGCCGTCGTCGGGGCCTCCGGCAACGTCGGGACGGCGGTGCTGAGGGCGCTGGCCGACGAGCCCTCGATCACCGCCGTCCTCGGCATCGCGCGCCGCGTCCCGGACCGCGGGGCGCTGGCGCCCCCCTACGACGCCGCCGAGTGGACCGCCCTGGACATCGGCGCGGAGGCCCCGGACGACGCCGCCGAGGAGGCGGTCGTCGCGCGCCTGACCCGCGCCCTGACCGGGTACGACGCCGTCATCCACCTCGCGTGGATCCTCCAGCCCAACCACGACCGCGAGAAGCTGCGCCGGGTCAACGTCGACGGCACCCGCCGGGTCGCGCTCGCCTGCGCCCGGGCGGGCGTGGGCCAGCTCGTGTGCGCCTCCTCCTGGGGCGCGTACTCCCCCGCCGACGACGACCTCCCCCGCGACGAGACCTGGCGCACGGGCGGGATCCGCTCCTCGCACTACAGCGTGGACAAGGCCGCCCAGGAGCGCGTGCTGGACGCCTTCGAGGTGGCCCACCCGGAGGTGGTCGTCACCCGGATGCGCACCGCGCTGGTCTTCCAGGCCGCCGCCGGCGCGCAGGTGGTGCGCTACTTCCTGGGCCGGTGGGTGCCATTGCCGCTGCTGCGCCCCGGCGCCCTCCCCGTGCTGCCGCTGCCCCGGGGGCTCCGGCTGCAGGTTCTCCACGCCGACGACGCCGCGCAGGCCTACCTGCGGGCGGTGCTGCAGCGCGCCGGCGGCGCCTTCAACGTCGCCGCGGACGAGGTCCTGTGGGCCGGCGACCTCGCGCGGATCCTGGACCACGGGCGGGTGGTGCAGGTGCCGCCCCGCCTCGTCCGGCCCCTGTTCTGGCTCGCGTGGGAGAGCAAGGCGTTGGCCTCCGACGCCGGCTGGCTGGACATGGGCCTCGGCGTGCCGCTGATGGACACCACGCGCGCGCGGACCGTGCTCGACTGGCGCCCGCGGCACGGCGCCGAGGAGACGCTGCGCGAGATGCTGCTGGGCATGGTGCACAAGGACGGCACCCGGAGCCCCACCATGCGCCCGCACGACAAGCAGTTCCACGACGCCGGCGAGGTCGCCGGCCGGCACCGCGACCGCGCGACCCCAGGAGACGTCATGGCCGCCCACGTTCCCCCGCACCTGGACGCCGACCTGCTCGGGCTGTACCTCTCGGACCACCTCACCGGCGCCACCGGCGGGCTCAACCGCATCCAGCGGATGGCCCGCGCCTACGCCGACACGACGCTCGGCCCGGAGCTGGGACAGCTCGCCAGGGAGATCGGCGAGGCGCGCGACGCCCTGGAGGCGGTCATCGAGGCGCTCGGACTCCGTAAGCGCCCGTACCGGCAGGCGGCCGCCTGGGCGGCCGAGCACCTCGGCCGGCTGAAGCTGAACGGGCGGGTCCTCACCCGCTCGCCGCTCAGCGTGCTGCTCGAGCTGGAGCTGATGCGCAGCGCCGTCGCCGGCCAGCTCGGGCTGTGGCAGACGCTCATTGACCTCTCCGAGGACATCCAGCTGCCCCGGGAGCGCTTCGAGGAGCTCGCCGAGGACGCCCGGGGCTTCCAGGCGCGCCTCGAGGAGCTGCACGAGACTGCCCGCCGTCAGGCCTTCCACGAGGACAGGGAGGTCGGCGCCACCAGCGAGTGACGTCTACCGGCGAGGGCGCCGATCTGGTCCGTGCCGACCGCTCCGGCGCGGCCCGCAGCAGGGCGGCCACCTCCTCCGGCCGGGGCGGGATCGTTCGCGCACCTAGGATCGGTGGATGCGTGCGACCACGATCCACGGCCCCCGCGACGTACGGCTTGAAGAGGCTCCCGACCCGCGCGTCCTGCGTCCCACCGACGCCGTCGTGCGCGTGGTCGCCTCCTGCGTGTGCGGGTCGGACCTGTGGCACTACCGCGGCGTCGTGGGCTCCGGGGGGCCGAGCCGGATCGGTCACGAGTTCGTCGGCGTCGTCGAGGAGGTCGGCGGCGAGGTGCGGTCGGTGGCCCCCGGTGACTTCGTCGTCGCGCCGTTCTCCTACAGCTGCGGCGAGTGCGTGAACTGCCTGGCCGGCGTTCAGACCTCCTGCGTGCGGGGCGGCTACTGGGGAGCCCGGGACGGCGACGGCGACCTCGTCGACGGCGGGCAGGGCGAGTACGTCCGCGCGCCGCTGGCCGACGGCACCCTCGTGAAGGTGCCCGGCGCCCCGGACGAGGAGCTGCTCCCCTCGGTGCTCACCCTTACCGACGTCATGGGCACCGGGCACCACGCGGCCCTGCGCGGCGGCGTGCGCCCGGGCGCCACGGTCGCCGTGGTGGGCGACGGCGCCGTGGGGCTGTGCGCGACCCTGGCGGCGCGGCGGCTCGGGGCGGAGCGCGTGGTGATCTTCTCCAGGTACCCGGCGCGGCAGGCGGTGGCGCGCGCCCTCGGCGCCGACGACGTCATCACCGCCCGGGGCGAGGAGGGCGTGGCCGAGCTCCGCGACCTGCTGGGCGGGCCGGGCGCGGACGTGGTGGTCGAGGCGGTGGGCAACCAGTCCTCCATGGAGCAGGCGATCGCCGCGGCGCGGCCCGGCGGCAACGTCGGCTACGTCGGCGTCCCCAACGGCATCTCGGCCCTGCCGGTCCGCCCGCTGTTCAACCGCAACGTCAACCTCCTCGGCGGCGTCGCGCCCGTGCGCGCGTACATCGAGGAGCTCCTGTCCGACGTGCTCGAGCGCCGCATCGAGCCGGGCAAGGTCTTCGACCTCACCCTCCCGCTGGCGGACGTGGCGCGCGCCTACGCGGCGATGGACAGCCGCGAGGCCATCAAGGTCATGCTGCGCCCCTGAGGCGGAGGCGGTGACCGGGAGGGCGGAGGCGGCCGACGGGCATGTACCGGGGGGCCCCTCCGGGCCCACACTGTCCCCGTGCGGACCGTGGGCGTCGAGGAGGAGCTCCTGCTGGTCGAGCGCGGCACCGGGCAGGCGATGGCCGTGGCGGAGGCGGCGCTCGCCCAGGCGCGCGCCTGGGGCACCGCGACCCTGCCGGGGGGCGGCCCGGGCGGCGTGCTGACCCACGAGATGGCCGAGCAGCAGCTCGAGACCAACACCCGGCCGCACACGAGCATGCTCGAGCTGGAGGAGGAGCTGCGCGACTGGCGGCTCCGGGCGGCCCGCGCCGCCGCCAGCGTGGGCGCGGAGGTCGCCGCGCTCGGGACCTACCCGGCCGAGGTCGAGCCGCAGGTCGTCGGCTCGCCCCGGTACGAGGAGATGGTGCGCCGCTACGGCCTCACCGGCCGGCAGCACCTGACCTGCGGGCTCCACGTCCACGTCCGGATCGACAGCCACGAGGAGGCGGTCGCCGTGCTGGACCGCATCCGGGTGTGGCTGCCCGTGGTCCAGGCCCTCACCGTCAACTCCCCCTTCTGGCAGGGGCTGAGCACGGGGTACGCGAGCTTCCGGAGCCAGCTCATGCTGCGCTGGCCCTCCGCAGGCCCGACCGAGGTCTTCGGCTCCGCCGCGGCCTACGACGACCTGGTCGCGCAGATGATCGCCTCCGGCGTCCTGCTGGACCGCGGGATGCTCTACTTCGACGCCCGCGCCTCCGAGCACTTCCCGACCGTGGAGATCCGCTCGGCCGACGTGTGCCTGCACGCCGAGGACGCCGTGCTGGTCGCCGCGCTGTGCCGGGCGCTCGTGGAGACCGCCGCCTCGTCCTGGGCCGGCGGGGCACCGCCGCCTCCCGTGCCGGCGACCACGCTGCGCCTGGCCATGTGGCAGGCGGCCCGGGAGGGCCTCGACGGCGTCCTCGTCGACCCCGTCACGGTCCGCCCCCGCCCGGCCGCAGAGGTCGTGCGTGCGCTCCTCGCGCACGTGCGGCCGGCGCTGCGCGCCGCCGGTGACGCGGCCCTCGTGGAGGAGCGCCTGGACGTCCTGCTCCGCCGGGGCACCGGCGCGCGGCGCCAGCGCGAGGTGTACGCGCGCGGCGCCGGGCTGGCCGCCGTGGTGTCCGACGCCGCCCGGCTCACCGCCGGGGCCGACGCGGCGGCGTGGCCCGCGGAGGCCTGATCACACCTCCGGCCGGGCGCGGCGCCACACGAGGCGGGTGCCCGAGGGGGCGGTGAGGACGAGCTCGTCGTCCGCGAGCTCCAGGACCCCGTCACCGAGACCGTCGGCCGCACCCACGGCCACCACGCGGCTCACGCGCTGGGTGATGCTGCCGCCGTCCTCGTCCAGCTCGCAGGGGCCGGCCAGGGCGCCGCCCTCCCCACCTGCGCGGGTCACCTGCACCGCGACGTGGCCGTCCGGCGTGTACAGGGCGAGGCCCTCGGCGCCCTCCGCCGCCTCCCCGCCGTCCTCGGCGAGCGAGGCGAGCGTCCATGCCCCCACAAGCCGATCCCGGGTGCTGAGCGGGAGCCGCTCGCCGCGGTCGCGCCGCGCCCCTTCCTGCGTCATGTCGCGATCCCTTTCGTTCGGGCGCCGGGGGCGCCTGGGCACGCCGCCGAGGGCCCGTGGCGTGGGGCCGTGCGCACCGCCCGCCGGTAGCGGACGGAAGTAGCCCGCCGGACATCGTCGCACCCCCTGCGGTGGCGCGCCCGCCGGCCGAACCACCGCCCCGCGTCCGGAGCCCCGGCAAGATGTGGCCCGTCCGGGACAGAGACAGGGTGTGAGGGCCATGGCGCAGGAGGCGACGCGCGTGCGGGACGACGCGTGGTTCGACGCGCTCTTCCGCGCCCACGCCCCCGCGGTGCACCGGTACCTGCTGCGCCGCACGGCGGCCGCCGACTGCGAGGACCTCACCGCCGAGGTCATGACCATCGCGTGGCGGCGCCGGGAGGACGTGCCCGACGGCGCGGAGCTGCCCTGGCTCTACCGCACCGCCGGGTTCGTGCTCGCCAACCACCGGCGCAAGCGGGTCCCCGGCCCCGCCGACCACCTGCCGGAGCAGGTTGCCGACGACGACCCGGCCGACCTCGTCCTCGCCGACGAGGCCGCCCGGACGGCGCTGCTGACGCTGAGCCCGCGCGACCGCACGGTCCTGCTCCTGCACGCCTGGGAGGGCCTGGGCGGGGTCGAGCTCGCCGCCGTGCTGGGCATCAGCCGCGGCGGCGCGGACGCGGCCCTGTCCCGGGCCAGAGCCCGGCTGGCGGCGGCGTGGCCGCGGGAGTGAGCGGTCGAACCCGACGGACGGAGCGAGGATGAACGAGGAAGGGACGGGCGGACCCTCCGCCGCGGACGCCGTGGACCGCCTGCGGGCCGCGGACCCGGCGGCGGGCGCCCGGGTGGACCTGGACCGGCTGCGCGCCGCCGTCGACGCGCGGATGGCCGGCGACGCCCCCGCGGCCACCCCGACGGCCCCGCCCGCGCTGGCGGACCGGCGGGCCCGCGCACGGCGAGGCTGGGCCCGGGTCGCCGCGGTCGCCGCCGGGGTGGCGGTGGTGGGCGCGGCGGGCTTCGGGCTCGGGCGGACGACCGGGGAGACCGCGGTGCCGGGCGACACGGCGGGCGGCGCCGAGCCGGCGCTCGACGGGACCGACCTGCGCGGCGCCGCGGTGGCCCCGGAGATCTGGCCCGGCCCGGGCGTGGGCGGGCGCACCACCTTCACGGGCGCCGGCCTCTCCGACGCGGCGGGCACGGCGCCGGCCTGGGCCTTCGACGCGGCCGCGGCCTTCACGGCCGAGCGCGTCGCCGCGGCCGCGGCGGCGCTGGGGGTGACGGGCGAGCCCCGCCTGCAGGACGGCGTGTGGCAGGTGGGCCCCCAGGACGGCTCGGGCCCGTCGATCTCCGTGCACGCGGACGGCCAGGCCGGCCTCAGCTACCACGACCCGGCGGCCGAGCCGGTGTGCGAGGCGACCGGCGGCGCCGTCGAGTGCGTCCCGCGGGACACCGGGCCCGCCCCCGACCCGCAGACGGCGACCGACGAGGCCGAGGCCCTGCTGGCGGCGCTCGGGCTCGACGGGTTCGAGTACGAGGTGCCCGACCTCGGGCACGGTCCGGCCGTGTCGGTGATCGCCCACCTCGTGCGGGGCGGCGGCCGGACCGGGGTGGCGTGGTACCTCACCGTCACCGGAGCGGGCGTGGCCTGGGCCTCCGGTCCGCTGGCGCCGCTGACCGAGCTCGGCACGTACCCCGTGGTGAGCCCCGCCGAGGCGGTGGGGCGCCTGAACGACCCGCGGTTCGGGGTGCTGGGCGGGTTCTCGATCATGGCTGCCGAGGCAGGCGGGGCCGGCGAGGCAGGCCCGGCCCGCGAGGGCCGACCGGTCCCGGACCCAGCGGCGCCGGCGGCCCCGGAGGACCCGAGCTCCACGGCCCTGACCGCACCGGACGCCCCGGTCGCGGCGCCGGGCGGCGGGGCCACCCCGCCCCCGCCCGCCGTCCCCGGGGAGCCGGTGGCGTGGCCCGTGCGCCAGGTGACCATCACGGGCGCCCGGCTCGCGGTCGCCCCCTACACCACGCCGTCGGGCACGGCGCTGCTGGTGCCCGCGTACGAGCTCACGGCGGACACCGGCGAGTCGTGGTCGGTGCTGGCCCTCACCGAGGAGGCGCTCGACCTCACGCCCTGAGGCGCTCCGCGCGGAGCCCCCGACATCTCTCGGCGTGCGGCGACGGGGAGCGGTTCCTACCCTGAAAGTGCACGTCCCGTCCGAACGGGAGGAGCGAGCATGTCGGAGCAGAACATCGCGCAGGCCGGCAAGGACAAGGTCGGCGACACGGTCGAGCCCGTCACGAAGCCGTGACGGACTCGGGCATCTCTTGCACGGTCCCGGACCGGGCACCCGGGGCGGAAGCGGACGCAGTGCCGCGCCCGCCCTCCTTCTTCAGGAGGTAGCGATGACCACCGCACCCATGGCCGGCCGCGCGGCCGGCGAGCGGGCAACGATCCGCACGGCCGCCGCGCTCGTCGGCGCCGTCTTCCTCATCGTGGGGATCCTGGGATTCATCCCGGGCGTCACGTCCAACTACTCGGCGATGACCTTCCTCGGCCAGGACTCCGAGGCGATGCTCCTCGGCATCTTCCAGGTCTCGATCCTGCACAACATCGTCCACCTGCTCTTCGGCGTCGCCGGCCTGGCGATGGCGCGCACGGTCGGTGGGGCGCGGACGTTCCTGGTCGGCGGCGGGGTGATCTACCTCGTCCTGTGGCTGTACGGGCTGCTCATCGACCAAGAGTCCCCGGCGAACTTCGTGCCGGTGAACACCGCGGACAACTGGCTCCACCTCGTGCTCGGCGTGGCCATGATCCTTCTGGGCCTCGCGCTCAGCCGCCGCCGCACGTAGCCGGCAACGGGCCCGGCGCGCCGCTCAAGACTCGCTGGGCCCGTGCCGCGGCGGGTCGCCGTGGTACAGCTCGTCGTCGAACCACCCGTGCGACTCGCGCAGGCTCCGCGAGCGCGCCTCGTCCGCCCGGCGGCGCCGCGCGGCGCGCTCGCTCGCCCGCGTGTCGCGCACGGGTACCTGCACCGCCCGGTCTGCCCGGATGCCCCGCTGCAGCTGCCGCGCCCGCTCGATCTCGGCGTCGAGCTCGGCGCCGAGCAGCAGCGACATGTTGATGATCCAGAGCCAGACGAAGAACACCACGATCCCGGCCAGGGCCGTGCCGTAGCTGATCTCGAACCGGTTACCCATCGCCTCGACGTAGAAGCTGAACCCGTAGGAGACCAGCGCGGCGAGCCCCAGCGCCAGGACGGCGCCGGGCGAGACCCACCGGAACCGGGGGTGGCGCACGTTCGGCGTGGCGTAGTACAGCACCGCGACCACCACGATCGCGGCGAGCAGCAGCACGGGCCACCGCGCGGCCTCCCACACCCGCACGCTGACGTCGCCCAGCCCCAGCACCTGCCCGACGGCCTCCGTCACCGGCCCCGAGATGACCAGCATCAGCGCCACGAGGGCCGCAAAGGCGACGAGCACCACCGTGGTGAGCAGGTGCCAGAGCGTCAGCTTCCACAGCGGCCGCCCCTCGTCGACCCCGTAGATCTGGTTCATCGCGCGGCCGAAGGAGCCGACGTACCCGGAGGCCATCCACAGCGCGGTGAGCAGGCCCAGCACGAGCGAGACGCCGGCCCCCGGGTGCCGCAGGACGGCGACCACGGGCTCGCTCACCGTCTCCAGCGCCTCGTCGTCGGGGGTGAGCAGGCGCAGGATCCCCAGCATCGCTCCGGTGGTCTCCTCCTGGCCGACGACGGCCAGGACCGAGGCGAGCGCGACCGCGAGGGGCGGGATCGACAGCACCCCGAAGAAGGTCAGCCCCGCGGCCCGGTCCCAGCACTCGTCGGCGAAGAAGTCCCGCAGCGCCCTGCCCAGCATGAACCGCCGGGAGGGACGGCGTCCCTGCACCGGACCCTCGGCCCGGCGGAGCGCCGTCCCGGGCCGGACCTCCCGCTGAGCGGTCATCCTCGCCCCCTCACTGCTGGCGCCAATAAAGCATGAGCCGGAGCCATCCGCGCGCGCAGCCGGATCCGACGTCCGGCCGGACCGAGGCCGCCCGGTTAGCCTGGCCGCATGTTCTGGAAGCTCCGCGAGCGCCAGTCCGCCGATGAGAGGGTGGGGCTGGTGCTCAGCGGCGGCGGCGCGCGCGCGAGCTTCCAGATCGGCGCCCTGCGCTACCTCTACGACCGCCTCGGCGTGACGCCGCAGGTGATCACCGGCACCTCCGCCGGGTCCATCCTCGCGGCCGTCCTCGCCCAGGCGTCGGACCACGCCGGGCAGCGGCGCGCGCTCGCCGGCCTCGAGGGCGTCTGGCTCGGCATGCGGGAGAGCTCGGACATGTTCACCGAGCTGGAGTGGTTCGCCCTGCTGCGCCGTCGGGGGCCGGCGCTGGTGACGGCGTTCACCCGCCAGCAGCGGCGCCAGAGCACCCTGGGTCGCAGCTTCGCCCGGGTGGCGGACCGGACCGTCCGCCGCGGCACGGCGGAGGAGGCGGCGGCCCTGAGCGCCGTCGTCGTGGACGGGCCGGACGGGCAGGTGACCGCGGACGACCCGCCTGCGGACGGCACCTGGGCGCCGGTCAACGTGGTCGAGCTGGTGACGGCGCTGCGCGAGGCCGGGCGGGCCCGGCCGGACCTGGAGGCCATCGTGCGCGGGGCTCGCCGGGCCCAGTCGATGTACCGCCCCGGCTCGATCGTCGACCGGCTGCTGGACCCGGAGGTCTTCACGCCCGAGCGCGTGGCGGCCTCCGGCGTGACGCTACGGGTCGCCGTCGTGGCGCTGGAGTCCGGCGAGCTGCGGTACGTCACCGAGCGCGGCGAGCTGGTCGACCGCTGCGACGCGCCGGTGCCGGGCACCACGACCGTGCCGCTCGTGGAGGCCATCCGGGCCTCGTGCGCCATCCCCGCCGTCTTCGCCCCCGTGCAGCTCGGCGAGGAGCACTACGTCGACCCGGCGTGCGGGAGACGCTGCCGGCCGAGATCGCCGTCGAGCACCTGGGGGTGGGCCGGGCCTTCGCCGTCGTCGCGGCGCCCCCGGGCGTGCCGCACCAGGACAGCTACGCCGAGAAGGACATGCTCTCGATCGTGCTGCGCAGCACCGCCGGCATCATGTCCGACGAGGGCCTGCACGACGAGGTGACCTACGCCCGGACGGCCGGCGTCACGGTCATCTCCCCCGAGCTCGACATCCACGACGCGCTCACCGTGGATCCGGGCCTGATCGCCATCGCGATGGACTACGGCTACCTCCGCGCGGCCGAGGCCACGCAGCCCGCGACGGACGAGCAGCGGCTCCTCGCGCGGGACCTCATCGAGCTGCGGCGGCAGATCTGGGCGCTGGAGACCGAGCTGCTCGCCCCCGGCGACGACGACGCCACGCCGGACCTCCGTGAGCTCGTGGCGCTCAAGCGCGAGCTGCGCGCGCTCGTCTCGCAGGCGCCGCAGGACTGGCTGCCCCCCGGCGCGCACGGGTGGTGGCGCACCTTCGAGCGGCACCCGTGGGAGGTCACCCTCTCCCCCACCTGGGTCTGATCAGAGGCGGACGCACCGTCGGCTGTGCCAGGAGTGACCGCCAGAGCGCCAGGCGACCTTCCGAGGTGGATGGAGTCAGGCCCGGGCGCCCGCGCCGGGCGGGAACAGCTGCTCGAGCGACGTGGCGGGGTGGCCGGTGAGGATCGGGACGGCGGGGCTGACGCCCGCCATCTCGCCGGCGGCGATGGCGGTGTAGGTGCTCACCCACGCCTCCACCTCCCAGTCCGGCGCGCCGTAGTGCGCCCGGGAGGCGTACGCCTCCTCGAGGGTCTCCTCGACGTAGCGCACCTCCCGCCCCAGATGCGCGGTCAGGCCCGCGGCCACCTCCGTCAGGGTCAGCTCCTCGGGGCCCGTGAGGTCGTAGACCCGGCCCTCGTGCGGCGCCGGGTCGAGCAGGATCGCGACGGCCGCGTCGGCGATGTCGTCCTGCGCGACCGGGGAGAACCTCCCCTGGCCCGCGGGGCCGCGGATGACGCCGTCGTCCCCCATGAGGGAGGTCGCGAAGTCGAGATAGAGGTTGTCCCGCAGGGCGACGACCGCCGGCGGCGCGGCGCGCAGGTACTCCTCGGTGGCCCAGTGCAGGCGGGCGTGCGTGAAGGTGGCGTCCGGCGCGGCGCCGTAGAACGACGTGTAGACGATGCGCTCGACCCCCGCCGCCGCGGCGGCGTCGACGAACGCCGTGTGGTCCGCGAGCCGGTCGGGCGTCTCCTTGCCGGAGACCATGAACAGCGTGCGCACGCCCCGCAGCGCTGCCCGGGCGGCGTCCGGCTGGTCGTAGGTGGCGACGGCGATCTCGGCACCGGGCAACTCCGGCGCCCGGCCCGGGTCCCTGACCAGCAGGCGCTGGGGCACGCCGGCGGCGGCCAGCCGGCGCGCGACGCGGCCGCCCAGGCGCCCGGTCGCCCCGGTGACGGCGATGGCGGGTCCGGTCATGGCGCTCCTCCCTGCCGCCGACCCGGCGCCTCAGCGCTGGACCACGCAGAACTCGTTGCCCTCGGGGTCGGTCATGACGGTCCACCGCGTACCGTCGTCCCGGTCGGCCACCCGCGTCGAGCGTACGGGTGCCCGTGCGGGAAACACCGCGGGAGAGGCGCCACCGATAAATACGTTGCCGCGGGCGGCGCGCCGCTGCTGTGATGGGTCCATGTTCACCGATCACCTCGTCATCGCGGGCCGTGCCGGCCGCGAGGTGCTCGGCGACGCCGTCCGCGGGCTCCGGCCCGCCGGCACCGCAGGCCCAGCCTGCGGGCCGACCGCCTGAGCGCGGGGGACGTCGGAGCCGACGTCCCGCAGCGGCACCTCCCTCGCCGGCAGTCTCCGGACGAGCACGCCCCCAGGGGCCACACCCACGCAGCTCGAGCACGCGCCCGCGCGCCCCGCTGCGCCTACCGTTCCGGCGTCCGCCGGGAGCGACCCGAGGAGGACCGATGGATCCGCGCAGGACCGCCTTCCCGATCCGGCGGGGTGCGCCGGTGGCCAAGACGCCCACCCTGCACCGCGCCCCGACGACCACCAAGTCCCAGCACACGAGACGGAGAAGTAGATGAGCGAGTGGCTCGAGTTGCACGACATCCGGGCGCTGGACCTGATCCGCGAGGCCGAGGCCTCCGCCAGGCGCCGCAGCGCCCCCCACGGCAGGCAGGCGACGCGCTTCCTTCCGCGGAGGCACCGCAACTCCGGCCTGTGAGCCGGACCCGAGGACCGCCGGGCGACCGGCGGTCCTTCCGCTTCCGGCGGCGAGCACGCCGACGCCCGAGGGCTCAGAGGAACGCCGCGCCCGGCCCCCGGCCCGCGGCCTCGTCCTCGGGGTTGCTCAGCGCGCACCTGTCGAGGCTCAGGCAGCCGCACCCGATGCAGCCGTCGAGCTTGTCGCGCAGCCGCTCCAGCCGGGCGATCTGCTCGTCGATCCGTGGCCGCCAGCCGGCCGAGAGCCGCGCCCAGTCAGCCCGCGTCGGGGTGGCGTTCCCCGGCAGGGCGCTCAGCGCCTGCGCGATCTCCTCGAGCGACAGCCCCACGCGCTGGGCGGTGCGGATGAAGGCCACCCGCCGCAGGGTCGAGCGCGGATACCTCCGCTGTCCGCCGGCCGTGCGCTCCGCGAGGATCAGGCCGCGCTCCTCGTAGTACCGCAGCGCCGACGGCGCGGCGCCCGAACGGCGCGCGAGCTCCCCGATCGTGAGGGTGGTGGCGGGAGGCACGCGGCCACCGTAGCGGCTTGACCTCAAGCCGACTTGAGCTTGCATCGTCGTCCCCAGTGCCGCACGCCGTGCGGCCGCGAGCACGGGAGACGCCCATGGCGAGACGCCCACCACCATCCACCCCACGACCGCCGCGGGTGACGACCCCACGAGGAGGCACTGATGGACATGTGGCTGCAGCTCCACGAGTACCGCGCCCGCGACCTGGTCACGGAGGCGCGCACCGCAGAGCGCCGGCGCGGCACGCGGAGGGCCAGGAACGCCACGTCGTTCCTGCCCCCGGCCCGGCCGGGCGGCCGCGGGGCTTGAGCGGGGCGTGCGGCGGCTCAGCCCGTGCCGCCCCGGCCCGCGGCGAGGGGCAGCGCGTAGCGCTCCTCGCCGCGGGACGGGTCGGAGGGCAGCGCCTGGATCTCACCGGTGGGCCGGAAGCCGAGACGCTCGTACAGCCGCCGGGCCGCCTCGTTGCCCTGCGCCACGAAGAGCGTCAGCGCCGCGGCGCCCTCCGCCGCCGCGGCGTCCCGCACCGCGCCGACCAGCAGCGGCGCGATGCCGGAGCCGCGCGCCTCGGGCGCGACCCACATCGACACGAGCTGGCGCTCGTCCTCGCGGCCCTCCTCCACGTAGTAGGAGGCGATGCCGACGACGGCGCCGCCCCGGCGGGCGAGGAAGGTGCGGCCCGCGCCGGCGCGCCCGCGCCAGACGTCGTCGCCGAACGCCTGCTCGCGCGCGAGCGTGGAGCCGAAGGCGGCGGGGTCGGCGGCCAGCGCCCGCAGGCGCACCTCGCGCACCGTGCGCCACTCCGCGGCGCCGGCCCGGCTCACGACGACGTCCACGGGGACAGGTCCCGTCAGGTGACCTGCGTCTGCTGGTGCAGCGCCAGGCGGGGCACGCCGTCGCGGAGCACGTAGGTGCTGCTGAGCACCGCGCGGTAGGTGTTGCCGCCGCGCACGCCCTCGAACGTGTAGACGACGGCAGCGCTGTCAGGGGTGAGCCGGACGAGGTGGGCGTCCCAGAACTGGGTGCTGTCCCACGGCGGGCTCGCGTCCATGGTCTTGATGCACGCCTCGGCGTCCAGGACCATGCCCGGCACCACGACGAGCGCGTTCTCCGTGAGCACCCGCCGGTAGGTGGCGCCGTCCCCCGCCGCGAGCTCCATCTCGGAGGCCATCAGCCTCTCCAGGGTGAGCATGCCCCGAACGTTACGGACACCGGGGGCGGTCCGCAGGCCGGACGACGGCAGGGTTGTCCCGGCGGCAGGTTCTTCCCCGATGATGGGCGCATGAGCATCGTGAAGATCAACGCCATCACCGTTCCGGCCGACAGCGGCAACGAGCTGGCCCGGCGGTTCGCCGCCCGCGCCGGCGCGGTGGACGGCGTCGACGGGTTCGAGGGCTTCGAGCTCCTCCAGCCGACCGACGGGCGCACCACCTGGCTGGTCGTCACCCGCTGGCGGGACGAGGCCGCGTACGACGCCTGGGTGGGGTCGGAGGGCTTCGCCGCCGGCCACGGGCGCAGCGAGGACGGCGCCCGGCAGCGGCCGGTCGGCATCAGCTCCGAGCAGTGGAGCTTCGCCGTCGCCGGGGGCAGCGCGGCGCGCGACTGAGCCGCCGTCAGATTTCGACGCCCCTCGGGGCCGGCGGCCAGAGAGCTCGGCGCAGCCCCCGAGCCGGCTCAGGAGTCGGAGGACAGGCCGAGCTCGTTGTGGCCGAACTCCTCGAGGAACCGCGGGCCCGTGGCCGCCAGCTCCCGCTCGAACTCCTCCCGCCAGGCGGCGTAGGGCCGCCCAGCCAGGGCGTCGTTGGCGAAGCGCGGGTCGTCGGTGAGCTCGGTCACGCAGAAGTCCGGGATCGCCAGGTCGGTCACGGGGCCGCCGCGCTCGCACTCGGCAACGACGAGCGGGGCGTTGTCACCGAGGAACTCGTCGATCACCCACCCGTCCCCGCCCAGCCAGATGGAGTGGCGCAGCTTGGTCACCCGCTGGCCGCCCAGGCGGACCATCGCCAGCCCGACCGAGACGTCCAGCTCCCGCTCCGCCTCGTACCGGGTGCCGCCGATGTAGGGCCCCTTGGCGGTCAGCGCGCAGAACGTGAAGGCCGCCGGGTCGAGGGAGTCGATGTCGCCGCCCGCCGGCACGTCCCCCGCGGGACCCTGCAGCCGCACGCGCAGCGCGTAGCCCTCGGCTGCCAGGAAGTAGATCTGCACGATCAGGTCCGGCGCCGGCTCCCCCAGCAGGGAGACCGGCAGCTCGCGGACGAGGAACTTCCGCTCGAACTCGAAGTCGCCGTAGCCGGTGTCGCTCACGGATGCGAACCTACCCGCGCCGCGCGCCCGGGGTCGCCGCCCACGCCGCCCACCGCCCGCAGCGCGGCGTCCAGGGCGTCGACCATCCGGGCGAAGGTGCGCTCGACGTCGCGGGGCATGCGGAACCCGCCCCGGGTCTCCAGGGAGACGAAGCCGTGCAGGGCGCTGCGCACGATCCGCACGCCGTCCACCCGGTCGTCGCCCTCCAGGCCGTAGGCCGCCAGCGCGTCGTCGATCGTGCCCAGCAGCTCCCCCGCGGCCGTCCCGGCGACGACGTCATCGGGCCCCGGTGCCCGCACCACCGCCGGGTAGCGGCCCGGGTGCGCGAGGGCGAAGGCGCGGTACGCCTGCGCCACCGCCCGCAGGGCGGCGCGGCCGGAGGCGCCGGCGACCGCCTCGGCCACCGCGGCGCGCAGCTCTGTGACCGTGCGCGCGGCGATCCGCTCGCGCAGGTCCTCCACGCTCGCCACGTGCTTGTACAGCGACGGCAGCCGCACCCCGGCCCGCTGCGCCACGGCGGCGAGGGTGAGGAGCTCCCAGCCCACGTCGTCCGCGACGGCGCAGCCGAGCTCCTCCACCCGCTCCGGGGTGAGTCCCGCCCTAGGCATCGACGCGCGTGCCCGCCACCCGTGTGAGGAATGCTGCGACGGCGGGGCCCACGGCCGCGGCGTCGTCGGCGTGCGGGTAGTGGCCCGACACCGGGCGCACCAGCACCTCCGCGCCCAGGCGCTCTCCGAGCCACGCCGCCTCCGCGGCCGGGTCGGGGAAGTCGGGGTCCTTGCCGCCCATGACGACAAGGGCCGGCGCGCGGACCTCGCCCAGCCGGGCCTCGACCGGGGCATGGGTGAGCTGGCGGACCGTCTCGGTGAACGCGCGCCAGTGAGCGGGACGGCGCAGGGCGGCCAGGTTCCGCGCGGCGTGGTCCGCGTGGTCGGCCGGCGGCCGACCGGCGAAGAGGGAGCGGTGGTAGGTCACCCAGGCGCGCGGCCCCCATGGGCGCAGCAGCGCCACGCGCATGAGCCACCGGGCGAGGGCCGGCGTGCGCGCGTCGCGGGCGAACGGCCCGAGCAGGACCAGGGCGGAGACCCGCTCCGGCCGCTCGGCCGCGGCCCAGAGGGCGGCCGCGGCGCCCATCGAGCTGCCGGCGAGGAGGACCGGGGCGCCCGGGGACAGCTCGTCCGCCAGGGCGAGCACGTCGCCGGCCGTCTCGACGTCCCCGAAGCGGGTGAAGGTCGCGTCGCTGTCGCCGTGACCGCGCAGGTCGGTGGTCGCGACGCGGAGGCCCCCGCGCACCAGGTGCGGGACGAGGTGGCGATACTCCTGCCGGACGTCGCCCATCCCGGGGACGGCGATGACGAGAGGTCCGGTGCCCGTGACGTCGTACGCGACGCGCCCGCCGGGCCGGTCGATCCATCGGGTGGTGCTCATGGCGCTCCTCCGGTGCGCCGACGTGTTGGCTAACGGTATTGGCCAACGCAGGTTGCCCGGCAAGAGCCTCCGCCGCGCCGCCGGTGCGAGTTACGCGCGCTCCCGCCGGGGCGGCGCCGTCTCCTGGCGCAGCGCGGCGGCGCTCGCCCCCAGCCACGACATCAGCACCACCGCCACGAGCGCGAGGCGCGCCGGGGTGCTGTCGCGGTCCGGCCACCAGGCGAGGCCGGCGCCGGCGAGCACGCTGGCGCCGCAGTACGCCGCCCAGCCGGGCCGCCCGCCGGCGGCGAACCGGCGGCCCAGGGACAGCGCGGCCGCGAGCGCCGGGTTGATGGCCAGCGCGGTGCCGACGTCGTGCGCGCGGCCGTGCCCCGTGGGGACCGCCGGAGCGGCCGCGTCGACGGCGCCCGCGGCGCCGGCGGCCGGCGCGTCGACGAGGAACACGCCCGTCATCACGAGCCCGACGCCGGCGAGGCCGAGCAGGGGCGCCGCCCAGCGGCCGCGGTCGCGCGGGCGGGGAAGGCGGGCGACGCCGGCGGCGAGGGCGAGGACCAGGAGGCCGGTCACCGAGAAGTTCGCGACCTGCACCCACCCCGCGGGTCCGTGGCTCAGCAGGCTGAGCGGGTCGCGGCCGAGGTCGAAGTCGCTCCGGGCGGCGGCCTGCACGGCGACCGCGAGGAGGAACAGCGGCCCGGCGAGCACGCCGCACGTGAGGAGCCGCCGGGTCACCACCTCGCCGGGTGGAACCGGGCCAGCGGCCCGGACCGGGCTCTCCCCGCCGGGATCGGGCCGCGGCGCCCCTGCGGCGGTCATCCCGGCGTGCGGCGCCCGGGCACGTCCCCGCCCGGCTGCGGCTCTGCGGCGCCCTCGTGGAGGCCCTCGCCCGGGAGCGGGCGCGCGCCGACCTCGCGGTCGAGGTCGACCAGGCCCGGGGCCAGCGCCGCCTCCAGGCGCCGCCGCCGCGCGCGCAGCCAGAGGGACAGCGCGAGGAGGAGGACGAGCGCAAGGTAGACCACCAGCGCGAACGGCGAGGTGACGAGGGCGACCGGGTCGCCCTGCGAGATGGACAGCGCGCGGCGCAGCTGGGCCTCGAAGAGCGGCCCGAGGATCAGCCCGATGACCATCGGCGCGACGGGGTAGCCGAAGCGGCGCATGAGGAACCCGACGACGCCCACCCCGAGCAGCAGGATGACGTCCGCGGGGGTGAAGTTCACCGCGAAGGCGCCCAGCCCGGCGAAGGTGAGGATGCCCGCGTACAGGTAGGGCCGGGGGATCTGCAGGATCTTCACCCAGATGCCCACCAGCGGCAGGTTGAGCACCAGCAGCATGAGGTTGCCGACGTAGAGCGAGGCGATGAGCGTCCACACCAGCGCCGGCTGGTTCTCGAACAGCAGCGGGCCGGGCTGGATCTGGTAGCGCTGGAAGGCGGCCAGCATGATCGCGGCCGTGGCCGTGGTCGGCAGGCCCAGCGTCAGCAGCGGGACGAGCACGCCGGCGGCGGCGGCGTTGTTGGCGGCCTCGGGGCCCGCCACCCCCTCGATCGCCCCCTTGCCGAACTCCTGCTTGCGCGCGCCCCTCGCCAGCCGGCGCTCGGTGGCGTAGGAGAGGAAGGTGGCCACGTCGGCGCCGCCGGCGGGGATCGTGCCGATCGGGAACCCGATGGCGGTGCCGCGCAGCCAGGGGCGCCACGACCGGCGCCGGTCGGTCCCGCTCAGCCAGCTGCGCCAGCCGCCGGTCACCGGGATCACCGACACCGGGCCCCGGCGCATCCGGGCCGCGACGTAGAGCGCCTCCCCGACGGCGAAGAGCCCGACGGCGACGAGGACGACGTCGATGCCGTCGGTGAGCTCGGGGATGCCGAGCGTGAAGCGCTGCTGCGCGGAGACCGCGTCCACCCCGACCAGCCCGAGGAACAGGCCCAGCGCGAGCGACGCCATCCCGCGGGTGACCGAGGCGCCCAGCAGCGCCCCGACGGTGAGGAAGGCGACCACCATGAGGGCGACGTAGTCCGCGGCGGAGAGCTGCACGGCGAACCGGGCCACCACCGGCGCGACGAAGGTGAGCGCGACGGTGGCGACCGTGCCGGCGACGAACGAGCCGATCGCCGCGGTGGCCAGCGCCGCGGCGCCGCGGCCCGCCAGCGCCATGCGGTGGCCCTCCAGCGCGGTGACGATCGACGCAGACTCCCCCGGCGTGTTCAGCAGGATGGAGGTGGTGGACCCGCCGTACATGCCGCCGTAGTAGATGCCGGCGAACATGATGAACGCCGGCGTGGGCTCGAGGGTGTAGGTCAGGGGCAGCAGGAGCGCGACGGTCATGGCCGGGCCGATGCCCGGCAGCACGCCGACGGCCGTGCCGACGAGCACCCCGGCGAGGGCGTACAGGAGGTACACGGGCTGCAGCGCGGCCGCGAAGCCCTCGAGCAGCAGCTGGAAGCTATCCACCGAGGAGCGGCACCCCCTCCAGCAGGGGGCCGGCCGGGAGGGACAGGCCCAGCCCGCCGACCATCGCCACCTGCACCACCAGCGCCAGGGCGGCGCCGATGAGCACCGGCCGCCACCACGGGCGGGCGCCCAGCACGATCGCGCTGCCGGCGAAGAGCACCGCGGCCGCGACGGGCCAGCCGAGCGGGACGATCAGCGCGATGTGCGCGACGAACACCCCGACGAGCAGCGCCACGGTCGGCCAGTGCGTGCCGGCGTGCGGGTCGATGTCCTCGCCCTCCTCGGCCTGCCCGGTGCGCCCGGTGACCACGGCGACGACGGTGGCCGCGCCGCTGGCCAGCAGCAGCGCGCCCACCAGGTACGGCATGGCGCGCGGCCCCAGCGCGCCGGCGGTCAGCGGGACGTTGATCGTCCGCGCGTCGAGCACGGCGTAGACCCCCAGGGCCGTGACGGCCAGGGCGAACAGGAGCTCACCCACCGGGAACCGGCGCGCCCGGGCCTCGCCGGCGGCGTCGTCGTCCACGTCACTGCACCAGGCCGATGGTCCGCAGGGTCTCGCGGGTCTCCTCGGTCTCCTGGGAGAGGAACTCCGCGAACTCCGGTCCGGCCAGGAAGGCGTCGCCCCAGTTGTTCTGCTCCAGGACGGCGCTCCAGGCCTCGGTGTCGTGCATGTCGGTGACGAGGGTCGTCAACGCCTCGGCCTGGGCGTCGTCGACGGAGCCGGGAGCGACCACGCCGCGCCAGTTGGTCAGGACGAGGTCGATGCCCTGCTCGCCGAGCGTGGGCACGTCGGGCAGGGCCGGCGAACGCTCCGCGCCGGAGACGGCGAGCGCCTTCAGCGCACCGGCCTCCACCTGCTCGGCGTACTCGCCGACCCCGGAGATGCCGGCGTTGACGTTGTTGCCCAGAAGCGCCGCCAGCGACTCCCCGCCGCCCGAGTACGGGATGTAGTTGAGCGTGCCCGCGACGTCCTCGGCGGGCACCCCGGACTCCGTGAGGAGCTGGGCGGCGAGGATGTGGTCCGCCCCGCCGGCGGACCCGCCCGTCACGGCGACGCCCTGCCCGTTCTGCCGGATGTCGTCGATGAGGTCGGTGACGTCCTCGTACGGCCGCTCGGCCGGCGCGACGACGACCAGGGGCTCGTCCGTGAGCCTCGCGATCGGGGTGACGTCCTCGAGCGTGGTCTGCGCCTGGTTGGTCTCGATGGCGCCGACCATGACGTACCCCATCACCATGAGGGTGTCCGGGTTCGTCTCGGTGGCGAGCTGGGCCAGCCCGACGGTCCCGCCGGCGCCGCCGACGTTGACCACCTGGGCGTCGGACACGAGCTCCTCGTCCTGCAGGACCTGCTGCATCGCGCGGCCGGTCTGGTCCCAGCCGCCGCCCGGGTCCGCGGGGACGATGATCTGCAGGCTCTGGACGGCCGCGTCCCCGCCGCCGCCGGCGCCTCCGCCGTCGGTGCCTCCGCCGTCGCCGCAGGCGGCGAGCACGAGCGCGAGCGCGGCCGGGACCGCGAGCGATGACCTGCGCCGGATGGATCCCATCACTCCTCCTCGAGCGAGATCCGCATCCTCGTCGTCACCGACGCGCCCGCTGGCGGGTGCCCGGCGGAGCCGTGTCCATGCCGTGCGGATGTGCGGCCCATGCTAGTCCCGAAGGTGACGTGGGACACGCGCGGCGTCTCGCCCTGCCCGAGATGGGACGAGGAGCGGGGAAAGAGGGCACCGGTGCGTCTTCCGGGCCGAAGCGACCGGGGCGAACCGTCGAGGGGGAGGACCAGCGCCCGCTCCTTCCCCACCGGCGCCCCGCGGCGCGCGCCCCGGCGTCGCGCCGTCCTGCCGTAGTGTCCGGACGGTGATGAGGATCCGGCGCGCAGCGGCGCGCGCCTACTGGGCCGTGAGCCGCTGGCGCTACCGCGCGGAGCCGCTGCCGCCCGCCGGCGCCGGCATCCTCATCGGTGCCCCCCACACGTCCAACTGGGACTTCGTCCTGATGCTCGCGATCGCGTGGCGCACGGGCATCTCCGTGCGGTTCCTCGGCAAGCACGAGCTCTTCCGCCCGCCGCTGGGGTTCCTCATGCGGGCGCTGGGCGGCATCCCGGTGGACCGCCGCCACCCGGCCGGGCTGGTCGAGGAGATCGTGGACCGCGTGCGGGCCGGGGAGCGGTTCTTCCTCGTCATCACCCCCGAGGGCACCCGCAGCGCCTCGGCGCACTGGAAGTCCGGCTTCTACCGCATCGCGCTGGCCACCGGGCTGCCCGTGACGCTCGGGTTCGTCGACCGCACCACGATGACCACCGGGTTCGGGCCGACCATGCACGTCACGGGCGACGTCGCCGCCGACATGGACCGGATCCGCGAGTTCTACGCCGGCAAGACGGGCGTCCGCCCCGCCCTGGGGTCCGAGCCGCGGCTGCGCGACGAGAGCGCGCCCCCGGTCCTCTGACGTCGGCACGACAGCGCCCCGCCGCCCGGACCCGGGCGCACGAAGGCCCCGGCACGAAACCGTGCCGGGGCCTCGCGTCAGGTGGAGGTCAGTCCACGCTCAGATCAGAGCGGGCGGACGTTCTCGGCCTGCGGGCCCTTGGGGCCCTGCGTGACGTCGAACTCGACCTTCTGGTTCTCCTCGAGCGAGCGGTAGCCGCTGGAGTTGATGGCCGAGTAGTGCACGAACACGTCGGCGGAGTTGTCGTCGGGGGCGATGAAGCCGTAGCCCTTCTCGGCGTTGAACCACTTCACGGTTCCGGTAGCCATTGCTGTCTCCTCGTAGAGCTTCAAACAGTGCCGGGAATTCGGTCCTGCTTGTCACGGTGTTCGTCGTCTGCTCCACGAAGGAAAAGCAACCCGGCTGGATGACGGGGCCGAACAAACTCTGAATGCACTGTAACTGTGACCACGAGCCTACGGCATGGGGGGTGCGGGCGCGAGTGCTTTCACCCACACGTCTTCTCCCGGCGTGAGGGCCCGCGGCGGCTCGTCCCCTCATGGTCCCCCCGGGCCCCTCGCGCCGCCACCCCGCCCGGAACCCAGGCAGCGCGCCACCTGGCATTGCCACGACGCGCATCGCCCCGCGGCCGCCCGAGGACCCCCGTCTCGCCCCGCTCCTGCGCGCCGCCGTGGCCGAGCTCGACGCCCGGTATCCGGAGGACGCCACCGACCCGACCGTCGAGGCGCGGGCCAGCTACCTGCTCGCGGAGGTGGACGGCGCCCCGGCGGGCTGCGCGGCCTGCTCCAGGCCGGTGACCTTGGCGGGCTTGCTGTTCAGGGAGGTTCCTGTCTCGACCAGCTTTTCTCCGGCCGTCGGGCCCTTCGCCTAATCCATCTGCCAGCATCAGAAACTAGGAGCGCGGGTCGGTATCGGTGCGATGGCGCGCGGGCGATCGCGTAGGGCGGCGTGTGCCTGATCGTCGGTGGCGGGTCCGGTTGCCAGAGATCATCGCTCGGTTCGCGGCCGGTGCGTGGCCGCGGGGCCCGCTGGGGTGCTGTCGGGCGCCTGGGCCGGCCGTGGGCCGGCCCGGTCAGGCGGTGCGGAGGCCGGCGAGCCCGGCGGAGCCGAGGTGGCGGTGGAGCTTGCGCAGGTTGTGGCAGGCGGCGAGCAGGAACCATTCACCCTTGGCGCCGTAGAGGCCGCGTAGCAGCAGGCGTTTGGCGTCCTGGAGGATGCTCATCTGCCCGAAGACGGGTTCGACGATGACCTTGCGGCGGGCGTAGGCCGCCTGGCCGGTCTTCGTGGTCAGCTTGCGGGCCATGCGCTGCTTGGCCGTGGCGTTCTTCGGGATTGGCCCGCGCGGGGCGATCGAGGCGGGCTCGCCGTGGCGGCGCCGCCCGGTAGCGATGTAGAACTCGGTGCCCTGCCGCTGTGTGAGTTCGGCGGCGGTGGCGAGGTTGGCGGCCGAGCAGTATCCGGCATCGGCGAGCACGGCCTTGGGCACCTGCCCGGTGTTCGCGACCGCCTGCTCGGTCAGCGGGATGAGGTTGGCGACGTCGGCGGCGCAATCATTGAGGTCGGTGGCCACGATGACCTGATGCTCAGCGTCGACCACGGCTTGGGCGTTGTAGCACTGCTGGAAGGACCCGTCCCCGGTGAGCATGATCTTCGACTCCGGGTCGGTGAAGTTGCGCTGCGCCTTCGGCTTCGGCGTGGCGCGCTCGGCGGCCTGGGCGGCCCGCTCGGCGACGGTGTCCTCGTCCTCGCCACGCTCGCGCGCCTTCTCCGCGGCCTTCGCGCCGGCCTCGGCCCTGGCCTGGTCTTCCAGGGCCTGCCTGGCCTCGCGCAGCTTGGCCAGGCGCGACTCCCTGCGGGCGAGCGCGTCGGGGAGTTCGTCCCCGCGCCGGTCCTTGCCGTACTTGGCGTCCTCGGCCCTGTCGGTCTCCTCCGCGGCGGCCAGCAGCTCGCTGACCTCCTGGGCGAGGATCTTCTCCTTCTCCGTCAGCCGCGCGTAGGACATGGCCTTGCGCTTGGAGGCATTGGCCCGCAGCTTCGTCCCGTCCAGGGCGACCCGGCCGAGCTTGACCATCCCCGCGGCCTGGCACAGCGCCAGCGCCTGGAGGAACAGGTTGGCCAGGGCGGCCAGGTGCCGGCGGCGGAACCGGGCGATGGCCCGGTAGTCGGGGGCCGACCCGGCCGCGAGCCACCGGAAGGCGACGATGTCGGTGCAGGCCCGCTCGATCGCCCGGGAGGAGCGCACCCCGGTGGCGTAGCCGTAGACCAGCAGCCGCACCATCAGCCGCGGGTCGTACGGCGGGGCCCCGCGCCCCTCCCGGTAGGCGGCGTAGATCCGGGACAAGTCCAGGTGCTCATCGACCAGGTCCGCGACGAACCGGGCCAGATGGTCCGCCGGCAGCCAGTCATCGAGCGAGGGCGGCAGTAACAGCACCTGGTGCGGGTCGAACTCCCGGAATGTCTTGTCCACCCCCGCTCCGCCGCCGTCGCGCTCGTCCTCGCCCCGCTCCACCCGGAACGGCTCCGCCTCGAACAACGCCCCGTAGTCCTCGCCCGTCACACCCCGATTCTCCCGCCCGCAGCTCCGTCAATAGCGGACCAGGCCCGGCGTGTTACTGACCCACGCTCCTAGGGCCGGGCAGTCGGGATATTGCGCGAACGAAAGTCCCGGCCGACCGGCGCCCGGCAGGTGACGGGCGCACCCGCGGGTGCCCGGGCCCGCAGCCCCGTTCCTCCCGGGCGGCGACTTCGCGAGATGATGGCGGCGGAGGAGGGAGGCGGCGTGGACGGGCACCATCACGAGCACCCGCCGGCGGGCCGCGCCCGCCTCGCCGTGGCGTTCGGCATCACCGCCGCCGTCTTCGTGGCGGAGGTGGTCGGCGCACTGTGGACGGGAAGCCTGGCGCTGCTCGTCGACGCCGCCCACATGCTCACCGACACCGCCGGGCTGCTGATGGCGCTCGTGGCGGCGTCGCTCGTCGCCCGTCCGGCGACGGCCCGGCGGACGTGGGGCTTCAGGCGCGCGGAGGTGCTCGCCGCCGCCGCCCAGGCGACCCTGCTGCTCGGCGTCGGCGTCTACGCCGTCGTGGAGGGCGTCAGGCGCCTCATGACCCCGCCGGAGGTCGAGCCGGGCGGGCTGCTGGTGCTGGGCGTCGTCGGCCTGGTCGCCAACGTCGTCGCCCTGGTGGTGCTCGCCGGCAGCCGGTCGGCCAACCTCAACCTGCGGGCGGCGTTCCTGGAGGTCGTCAACGACGCGCTGGGCTCGGTGGCGGTCATCGTCGGCGCCGTCGTCATCGCGACCACCGGCTGGACGCGGGCGGACGCCGTGGCCGGCATCGTCATCAGCGCGCTGATCGTGCCCCGCACGCTGATGCTGCTGCGCGAGAGCACCAGCGTGCTGCTCGAGTCGGCCCCCCGCGGGCTGGACCTGGCGGAGGTGCGCCGGCATCTCCTGGGTGTCCCGCACGTGCGCGCGGTGCACGACCTGCACGCCTCCCAGATCGCCTCCGGCCTCCCGGTGCTCTCGGCGCACGTGGTGATCGACGACGAGTGCTTCCGCGACGGGCACGCGACCGCGCTGCTCCGTGAGCTGCGGAACTGCGTGGCCGAGCACTTCCCGGTCAGCGTCGAACACTCCACCTTCCAGCTCGAGCCCGCGGGGCACCGGCCCCACGAGGGCCACCTCCACCCCTGAGACGACGCCGGCCGGGCGGGTGCCTCACGGTCGCCGCGGGCTCCGCCGGGACGCCCGCGCGGCGGTGCGCCATGCTGGCACCAGGCCGCCGCGAGCGCGCCGACAGCTCACGAGGGAGGAACGATGGCCGAGAAGACGGTCGCCGAGAAGATGCTCATCAAGCCCGGCACGACGCTGTGGTGCTCCGACCCCGAGCGACAGGGGCTCCTCGGTCCTCTGCCCGAGGACGTGCGCCCCGTCCGGAGCATGGAGAGCGCGACGACGGCGGTCATCTTCGCGGAGAGCGGGGCCGCGGCCCGGGCTCTCCTCGAGACCCACCGCCCGCACCTCGGCACGCCCCCGGTCCTCTGGGTCGCGTACCCCAAGGGCAACAAGGCGGACATCAACCGCGACACCCTCTGGCCGATGCTGACGGAGTACGGCCTGCGCCCGACCACGCAGGTGTCGGTGGACGAGGAGTGGTCGGCGCTGCGGTTCCGGGCGCTGCGCGAGGGAGAGGTCTCCGCGCCGGGCGCCCGCTGAGCGGAGTCAGAGAAAGCGGTGCATGACGTGCAGGCCCACCCGGTCCCCGGAGGGAAGGCGGAAGGCGCCGGGGATCGTGCCGACGACCGCGAACCCCATCGACTGCCACAGCCGCACGGCCCGCACGTTGCTCGCGACCACCGCGTTGAAGACCATCGCGGAGTACCCGTAGGCGCGGGCGAGGTCGAGCACGTGCGCGGCGAGCGCCCGCGCCACGCCCCGGCCGGCATGGTCCGCGGCGACCATGAAGCCCGCGTTCGCGACGTCGGCGGCGCCGCCGCCGTAGTTCGGGTGCAGCTCGGCGGTGCCCACGACCCGCCCGTGCGTCACCGCCACGACGGTGCGTCCGTGCCCGCCGGCGTGCATCCACTTCTCGCGCAGGGTGGCCTCGTCCGTGCCCGGGTCCCAGGTGTAGGTCTCGCCCGCGCGCACCACGGGCTCCATCACGGCCCAGATGCCGGGCCAGTCCGCGTCAGTGGCCGCCCGGACCTCCAGAGCGGTGCGCGGCGACTCCATGGACCCGGAGCATAACGGGGGCGCGGCGCCCTGACGCGGAGGCTTTCCGGACGTTACCCTCAGCAAGTGAGGATCTTCGACGGGGACGCCGGCCGCGTGGCCATCGTCTTCCCCGGAGCCGGGTACACGCCCGACCGGCCGCTGCTGCACTACGCGCGCTCGATCCTGCGCGACGCCGGCTGGTCCGGCCGTGACGTCTGGTGGCCCGAGCTGCCGCCCGCGGGCAGCGACGCCCTCGGCACCATGGTCCGGGACATCGCCTGGCGCGAGCTGCACGCCGACGCCGCGCCCGCCCAGCGCCTCGTCGTCGCCAAGTCGCTGGGCTCGCTGGCCGCGCCGCTCGCCGCAGACCTGCAGATCCCGGGGATCTGGCTCACGCCGCTGATGCACAACGCCGAGGTCGTCGCCGGCCTCGAGCGGCAGACCGCGCCCACCCTGCTCGTGGGCGGCACTGCGGACGAGCTGTGGGACGGCTCCGCGGCCCGCCGCACCGGCCACCCCGTGCTCGAGATCCCCGGCGCGAACCACAGCCTGGAGTTCCCCGGCGACGCGCGGCGCTCGGTCGCAGCGCTGGGCGACGTGGTCGAGGCGATCACCGACTTCGTGGCCACGCTCGACGGCACCGCCTGAGGCTCCGCCGTCCGGCGACGTCCCGCCGGGCCCCCGCCCCTAGCATGGGCCGGACCGAAGCCCGCGACAGCGAGGAGCCCCATGTCAGCCAACGCCCTGCCCGCCGGTGGGTCCGTCGCCCTCGAGGACGCCCTCGAGCCCCTGGTGCTCGCGCTCGACGTCGGCTCGACCGCCTCGCGCGGCGGCCTGTACGACGCCGCAGGCCGGCCGGTGCAGGGCCTACGGCACAAGGTGCCCCACCACTTCACCACCGGCGCCGACGGCACCTCGGAGATCGACGCCGGCGCCGTGGCCGGGGAGGTCGCCGAGATCATCACGGAGGTGCTGGCCAAGAAGGCGGGCGCCGGCGGCCGGGTCGCCGGCGTCGCCCTGGACACGTTCGCGTCCTCGCTGGTCGGCGTCGACGCCGACGGCCGCACGCTCACGCCCTGCTACACCTATGCGGACTCGCGCTGCGCGCCCCAGCTGCAGCAGCTGCGGGACGAGCTGGACGAGGCGGAGGTCCAGCAGCGCACCGGCACGCGGCTGCACACCAGCTACCTGCCGGCGCGGCTGCGCTGGCTGCGGGACACCGACCCGGCGACGTTCCAGCGGGTCGAGCGGTGGCTCTCCCTCGGCGAGTACGTCTACCTGGGGCTGCTCGGCACGACGGCGGCGGGCACCTCGACGGCCGCCTGGACGGGCCTGCTCGACCGGCGCACCGGGGAGTGGGACGAGCAGATGCTGGCCGTCGCGGGGGTGCGGCGGGAGCAGCTCTCCGAGATCCGTGACCCGGCCCGGCCGCTGAGCGACGTCGCCGGCCGGGCCGCGTCCCGGTGGCCGGAGCTGGCCGGAGCGGTGTGGTTCCCGGTGATCACCGACGGCTTCGCGAGCAACATCGGGGCGGGCGCGCACGACGAGTCGACGATCGCCGCGGCGGCCGCGACCAGCGGCGCGATGCGGGTGGTGGTGCACGGCGTGCCCGACGAGATCCCCTCCGGGCTGTGGTGCTACCGCGTGGACACCTCGCGCACCCTGCTCGGCGGCGCGCTCAACGACGTCGGCCGCATGGTGACGTGGCTGGACCAGACGCTGCGGCAGGAAGACCTCGAGAGCGCCACCCGCGCCGCCGCGCTCCTGGCGGACCCCGACCCGGCGGCCCCCCTGGTGCTGCCCTACCTCACCGGCGAGCGCAGCACCGGCTGGGCCGGCAGCGCCCGGGCGGTGATGGCCGGGGTCTCCGCCGCCACGACGGCGCCGATGATCTTCCGCGGCGCGATGGAGGGCGTGGCGCTGACCTATGCCCGGGTGGCCGAGCAGCTGCAGCGGGCGGCCGGCCGGGCGCAGCGGATCGTGGCGAGCGGCCGCGTGGCGGCCGACCTGCCCGAGTGGCTCCAGGTGCTCTCCGACGCCCTCGGGGCCCCGGTCGAGCACGTGACGATGAAGCGCACGACGCTGCACGGCACCGCGCTGATCGCGCTGGAGGCGCTGGCCCCCGACGTGCCGCGCGCGGACGTGACAGTGGGCGCCTCCTACGCGCCGGCGCCCGGCCGCGAGGCCTACTACGCCGAGCGGCTGGCCCGGTACCAGCGGCTCTACGACGCCGTCATCGCCTGACCGCCCACCCGCGCCTCGCCCACCCGCCGCCCCCTTCCCGCGAGATGTCATCTTCTCCTCGAGAAGTCATCTACTCCTCGAGAGCCCGGCATTTCCAGGCGATCAGGATCCGGCACGGAGGCCGGCCAGGAGCCTCGCGAGCGGCCCGCGGAGCAGACGACGTGTCGGGGAGCAGATGACATGTCGCGGGGGCGGCTGGGGGCGTCGGGACTCAGCTGCAGCCCGAGGTGGAGCCGCAGTTCTCGCAGACGTAGCAGCTGCCCGCCGGGCGCATCTTCGTCCCGCAGGACATGCACAGCGGCGCGTCGGCGGCCTGGCCCTGCTGCAGCTCGAGCAGCTCCGCCGAGGAGTGCGCCCGGGAGGGCAGCGCCGGCTCGTCCCCGGCCGTCTGGTTGAAGGTCTCGAGCTCGGCCTGGACGTCGTCGACCTCCTCGGGGGCCTCCTCGTAGGAGCCGGTCTCCGCGTAGCGCTTGCGCTCGGCCGTCGTGTGGATGCCCATGCCCGCCCGCGTCTCGTAGGGCAGGTAGTCCAGGGCGAGTCGCCGGAAGATGTAGTCCACGATCGACTGCGCCATGCGGATGTCCGGGTCGTCGGTCATGCCCGCCGGCTCGAACCGCAGGTTGGTGAACTTCTGCACGAAGACCTCCAGCGGCACCCCGTGCTGCAGCCCGATGGAGACGGCGATCGAGAACGCGTCCATCACGCCGGCCAGGGTCGAGCCCTGCTTGCCGAGCTTGAGGAACACCTCGCCCAGGCCGTCGTCGGGGTAGGACCCGGCGGTCATGTACCCCTCGGCGCCGCCCACGCGGAACGACGTGGTGACGGACGGGCGGGACTTCGGCAGTCGGCGCCGGACGGCGCGCGGCGGCTCCCCGGGCTCCGCCGTCGCCGGCGCGGCCTTCTCCCGGGTCTTCCCGGCGGAGAGCGGCTGGCCGACCTTGCAGTTGTCGCGGTAGACCGCCAGCGCCTTCAGCCCCAGCTTCCAGCCGTCGAAGTACACCCGCTCGATGTCCTCGACGGTGGCGGACTCGGGGAGGTTGACGGTCTTGGAGATGGCACCGGAGAGGAAGGGCTGGACGGCGGCCATCATCTTCACGTGACCCATGGGCGCGATCGAGCGGCGTCCCATGGCGGTGTCGAAGACCTCGTAGTGCTCGGTCCGCAGGCCGGGGGCGTCGACGACGTGGCCGTGGGCCGCGATGTGCTCGACGACCGCCTCGACCGTCTCCTCGGGATAGCCCAGGCGCCGCAGCGCCAGCGGGACGGTCTGGTTGACGATCTGCATCGACCCGCCGCCGACCAGCTTCTTGAACTTCACCAGCGAGAAGTCCGGCTCGATGCCGGTGGTGTCGCAGTCCATCATGAAGCCGATGGTCCCGGTGGGCGCCAGCAGCGAGGCCTGGGCGTTGCGCCACCCGGCCTTCATGCCGGTCTCGAGGCACGCGTGCCACTGCGCGGTGGCGGCGGCGTGGACGGCGGCGTCCATGTCGTTGACCGTGCGCAGGGCGTCGTTCGCCGCGGCGTGCTTGCGCATCACCCGCTGGTGCGCCGCGGCGTTGCGGGCGTACCCGTCGTAGGCCCCCAGCGCCCCTGCGAGCTCGGCGGAGCGGCGGTACGCCGCCGCCGTCATCAGCGAGGTGATCGCGGCGGCCAGCGACCGGCCGCCGTCGGAGTCGTAACCGTGCCCGGTGGCCATCAGCAGGGCGCCGAGGTTGGCGTAGCCGATGCCCAGCTGGCGGTAGGCGCGGGTGGTCTCGGCGATGGCCTCGGTCGGGAAGTCGGCGAAGCCGATGGAGATGTCCATCGCGGTGACGACGAGCTCGACGACGGCGACGAACGCGTCGGCGTCGAAGGTCCCGTCCGCGCGGAGGAACTTCATCAGGTTGACCGAGGAGAGGTTGCACGAGGAGTTGTCCAGGTGCATGTACTCGCTGCACGGGTTCGAGGCGGTGATCCGGCCGGACTCGGGGGACGTGTGCCAGTCGTTGATGGTGTCGTCGTACTGCAGGCCGGGGTCCGCGCACTCCCAGGCGGCCTGGGCGATCTTGCGGAAGAGGGCCTTGGCGTCGACCGTCTCGACGACGCGCCCGTCCCGACGCGCCCGCAGGCCGAAGCCGCCGCCGGTCTCGACGGCGCGCATGAACTCGTCGGAGACGCGCACGGAGTTGTTGGCGTTCTGGTACTGCACGGAGACGATGTCCCGGCCGCCCAGGTCCATGTCGAAGCCGGCCGCGCGCAGGGCGCGGATCTTTTCCTCCTCGCGGGCCTTGGTCTCGACGAACTCCTCGATGTCAGGATGGTCGACGTCGAGCACGACCATCTTGGCGGCGCGGCGGGTGGCGCCGCCCGACTTGATGGTGCCGGCGGAGGCGTCGGCGCCGCGCATGAAGGAGACAGGGCCGGAGGCGTTGCCGCCGGAGGAGAGCAGCTCCCTGGACGACCGGATCCGCGAGAGGTTCAGCCCGGCTCCGGAGCCGCCCTTGAAGATGATCCCCTCCTCCCGGTACCAGTTGAGGATCGAGTCCATGTTGTCGTCGACGGAGAGGATGAAGCAGGCGCTGACCTGCTGCGGCGCCGGGGTGCCGACGTTGAACCACACCGGGGAGTTGAACGCGAAGTACTGGTGCAGCAGCAGCCAGGTGAGCTCGTCGGCGAAGACGGCGGCGTCCTCGCCGGTGGCGAAGTAGCCGTGCTCCCGCCCGGCCCGTGTATACGTGGCGACCACCCGGTCGATGATCTGCCGCAGGCTGTGCTCGCGGGCGTCGGTGCCCAGCGCGCCGCGGAAGTACTTGGTGGCCACGATGGTCGAGGCGTTCATCGACCACGACGCCGGGAACTCCACGCCGCGCTGCTCGAAGACGGTCTCGCCGGTCCGCCAGTTGGTCTGGACGAGATCCCGCAGCTCCCACTCGACCTCGTCGTACGGGTGTGTGCCGGCGGTGGAGAACACGCGCGGGACGGTCAGGCCCTGGCGCCTGCCACGGGGGGAGCCGGTCTTCTTGCCGGCCGCGGGGGTCACGGACATCTGGTCTCCTTCGAAGCCCCTCGGCTGTCCGCTTCGTGGTGCTTGGGCACCAATTGTGGACCCCGAAGCCGCGCGTGTCACCACAACATGTTGGGTGCGGATCGTTGCCCGACCACGACATGTAGTGCCGCGCGCGGGGCCACGGGACCTTGGTCGGTTACGGACGAATCATCCCGCGTGCCGGGTCGCGGGCGCCGGCGGTGCCGGGTCCCGTTGCCGCATCGGCCGCCCTTCGAACAGGCCCTGATCCGGCGTTCGGCGCCCCAAGAGCCGGAACAGGGCCTGTTCGGCGCCTGGAGTGGGCGAGCCGGTGTCAGTCCGGCGCCTGGAGTGGCGAGCCGGTGTCAGTCCGGCGCCTGGAGCACCGGATCAGGGCCTGTTCGACGCCGGAACGTCCTGAGGTGCGAAGAATGCGCGGGTCGCCGCCCGGCGCAGGGTGGCGAGCACCGGGCGGCCGAGCAGCACCACGCCGGCGGCGGTGGTCAGCGCCCGCCCGACGTCCCAGCCCAGCGAGGTGGCGACGCTGTAGAGGACGAACCGGTGCAGGTTCTCGCCCACCGGGTCCCCCGCCACGAACGACAACGCGGTGCCGAACCCGAGCTGGAAGGGCCAGAACGAGAGGTTCATGAGCGCCCCGTACGCCAGCGCGGCGGCGACGGCGTAGCCGGCCAGCAGGGCCAGCTCCGCCCGGCCCCGCGCCCGGGACGGCAGCAGCCCGGCCCCCAGCCCGATCCATGACGCGCCGAGCATCTGGAACGGCAGCCACGGCCCCACCCCGCCGGTCAGCAGCGCGGAGGCGAAGAGGGTGGTCGAGCCCAGCACGAACCCGAAGCCCGGGCCGAACACCCGGCCGGCGAGCACCAGGAGGAAGAAGACCGTCTCCACGCCGGCCGTCCCGGCGGCGAGCGGGCGCAGCACCGCCCCGACGGCGGAGAGGAGCCCGAGGACGGCCACCGCCTTGACGTCCAGGTCCCCGTCGCCGAGCCCCACGAACAGCACCGCGAGCGCCGCCGCCACCACGAGGCCCAGCACGAGCGGCGCGTCGACGCCGCCCGAGAGCGCGGCGCCCGGCCGGACCAGCAGCGGCCAGACGAAGGCCAGCAGCCCGGCCGCCGAGACGAGCGCCAGCGCGACGGCGGTGCGCCGGGTGACCGGCACGGCGGGGCGCGGGGGCACGGCGAGGTTCGGCGGCACGGCAAGGTCGGGCCGGGCGGCCGTACCCGAGCGGCCCCGCCGCGCTGGACCCGGCCCCACCAGACCCCGCCCCCGACGCAGCCCACCGGCCGTCACGCCGGCCTCCCGGCCGGCGTGACCAGCAGCTCGCGAACGGCGTCGACCGTGAGCAGCTGGAGCGGCCGGAGGATCTTGGCGACCTGGGGGGCGAAGGTGGGCGAGCCGACCAGCACGTCGCGCGCCCCGCCGTCGGCCACCACCTCCCCCTCGGCCAGGACCACGACCCGGTCGGCGGCGCCGGCGACGAACTCCACGTCGTGCGTGGCCAGCATGACCGTGCGGCCGTCCGTGGCGAGGCCGCGCAGGGTGCGGGCGAGGGCGGCCTTGCCGGCGTAGTCCAGGCCGCGGGTCGGCTCGTCGAGGAGCACCACGGCGGGGCGCCCGGCGAGCTGGATCGCCAGCGCGAGGGCCAGTCGTTGCCCCTCGGACAGGTCGCGCGGGTGGGCGGCACCGGCGATGCCGGGGGCCAGCCGGCCGAGCAGCTCCCGCGTGGCGCCGGGCGCGGCGCCGGCCTGCCGGTCCGCCGTGGCGCACTCCTGGTCGACGTCGGGCAGGTAGAGCAGGTCGGCAGGGGTCTGCGGCACGAGGGCGATGTGCGTCTGCGCCCGTGCCGGGGGCAGCTCGGCGGGGTCCACCTCACCCGCGGGTGTGACCAGGCGGACGGCCCCGCCCGAGCGCCGGCCCTGGCCGTGCAGTGCCCAGAGCAGGGAGGACTTGCCCGAGCCGTTGCGGCCCATCAGGGCCACCACCTCCCCGGCGTGGAGGTCGAGGTCGACGCCGCGGACGGCGTGGACGGAGCCGTGGCGGACCTCCAGGCGGCGGGCGAGGAGCCGCGCCGGTCCGGCGGCGTCAGCCCGCACGGCACCGGCGGCGTCGGCGTCGGCACGCACGGCACTGCCGGCGTCGGCGCGCGCGGCACCGGGGGCCGGGTCACCGGCGCCGACGGGGGCCCCGAGCAGCTCCAGCCGCTCGCGCAGCGGCGCCGCGCGGCGGCGCGCGTCGCGGACGGACAGCGCGAGCGGCTCCCAGCCCGCGAGCCGGCCGAGCTCCACGATCGGCGGCGCCACGGGCGCGGTGGCGAGCACCCGCGCCGCTTCCCCCGAGGTCGCCGTGCCGTCGGCGTCCAGGGCGATCACCCGGTCGGCGAGCTGGACGACCCGCTCGAGGCGGTGCTCGGCGAGCAGCACCGTCATCCCCAGGTCGTGGACCATCCGGCCGAGCGCCGCGAGCACCTCCTCGGCGGCCGTGGGGTCGAGCGCGGAGGTCGGCTCGTCCAGCACCAGCACGCGGGGCTGGGCGGCAAGCACCGCCCCGATGGCCACGCGCTGCTGCTCCCCGCCGGAGAGGTCCAGCAGGGGGCGGCGGCGCAGCGGCGCGAGCCCGAGCAGGTCGAGCACCTCCTCGACCCGCCTGCGCATCAGCGGCGGCGCGACGCCGAGCTGCTCCATGCCGTAGGCGAGCTCCTCCTCGACGGTGTCGGTGACGAAGCCGGCGAGCGGGTCCTGGCCCACCACCCCGACGACGTCGGCGAGGTCGCGGGGCAGGTGGTCGCGGGTGTCCCGGCCCTCGACCAGCACGCGGCCGGCGAGCAACCCGCCGGTGAAGTGCGGCACGCGGCCGCACGCGGCGCCCAGCAGCGTGGACTTGCCGGACCCGGTGGGGCCCACCACCAGGCACAGCTCACCCTCCGCCACGCACGCGTCCACGCCGCGAAGCGTCGGCGCCGCCGCGCCGGCATAGGTCACCGAGAGGTGCTCGAAGCGGATCACCGGGCACCTCCGAGGGCCGGCGTGGCGGTCGCGGCCGCGGCGGCGAGCGCCAGCGGGGGCAGGGCGGGCCAGGCCAGCACGCCCGGCGGCGGCGCCAGGGCGGCGGGGTCCGCCGTCGCCGCGAGCACGACCGCGAGCGCGGCGGCCAGCCCGCAGCCGGCGATGACGCTCTCACGGGCGCCCCAGGGGTCGGGTCGGTACCGGGTGCGGCGGACCTGCCGGCCGGCCGCGCGCGAGGCCGCGACGGCGACGGCGGCGCCGGCCACGAGCAGGACGCCGCCCAGCGGCCCCGTCCCGGCGAGCAGCCCGTAGGTGCCGACCACCGCCGCCAGCAGGGCCAGCAGGAGCGCGGCCGTCACCCGCCGGTCGCCGCCGCGCACCCGGGAGCGGGCGTACCCGCGCGAGTCCATGGAGGCCGCCAGCGCGATGGCCTGGTCGAGGGAGTCCTGCAGCACCGGCAGGAGCAGGGCGAGCGCCACGCGCGGCCCGCGGCCCTCCATCCCCCGCAGCCGCTGGGCCCGGCGCACCCGCGCGACCGACGTCACGAGCTGCGGGGTGACGGTGACCGCGATGGCGACGGCGGTGCCCAGGTGGTGCAGGGAGGCGGGCAGGCAGCGCAGCGCCCGCCTGGGGTTGGCCAGCGCGTTGGCGGCGCCGAAGCAGACGACGAGCGCGCCCAGGCGAAGGCCCCCCGCGGCGGCGGCCAGCAGACCGGCGGCGCGGACCGGCCCGAGGAGCTCGATGCCGCGCGCCCACCCCGGCAGGCCGACGCGGGGCAGGTCGAGCAGCACCGGGCCGCCGCCGTCGACCCCGACGAGGACGTGGAAGGCGACCCGGACGATGACGATCGTTCCCGCCAGCACCAGGTACCCGGCGAACCCGCGCGCCCAGGGGGAGTCGTCGCGCCGCGCGAGCACCACCAGCACGACGGCGGCGAGGAGCAGCCCCACGACCAGAGGGTTGCTCGTCCGGCTCACCGCCACCGCAGCGCCCAGCGCCCACGCCCACCAGGCCAGCGGGTGCACCGCGACCGGGCGCACACCTGCCGGTCCCGGCGTCCCGGGCCGCGCGCGCACCGCGCTCGGGACACCCATGTCAGCCCCGCCGCCGGGCCAGCAGGACGCCGGCCAGCACGAGCGCCGCGATGGCGGCGACGCCCACCACCAGCGCGACGGGGGTGCCGGCCGCGGCGTCGTCGGCCGCGTCATCAGCCTGCCCCCCGGCGACATCCGGTCCGGGCGCACCGGTGGCCGGCGCCGCCTGCCCGAGCTCGGCGGGCGCGACGGAGGGCGGCGTGCCGCCGTCGTTGTAGCGCCAGCCCTCGACCTCCCCCGGTGCCGGGTCCGCGGTGTCCGCGCCCTCGGACCGCATGGTCCACTCACCGCTGGTCCCGGCGGACCAGTACGCCCAGTAGTTCCCGTCGAACTCGGCCGGGCACGGGTCCGGCAGGGCGTCGATGGCGCAGATCAGCCCGGGTGCGCTGTCCGTCGGGGTGAAGCCCGCCGCCTCGAGCGCGTCCCGGCCGGTCGCCGGGTCGCCCGGCGCGCACCCCACGCGGAGCTCGCCGCCGAGGTCGCTGGAGTCCACGACGACGGTGACGCCCTCCCCCGGCGCGCACGCCCCCGTCGGGACCCCCTCCGCCGGGGTGCCGGCGGGCGGGGCGACGCCGGTGGTGGCGGCGGGCGGGGCGACGCCGGTGCTGGCGGCGGGCGGGGCGACGCCGGTGCTGGCGGCCGCCGAGGAGGCGAGCGCCAGCAGCGCGCCCGCGAGCGTGAGTGCGGCGAGTTGTCGCAAGGGTCTTCCTCTCGGGTGCGGCCCGGGACGGGCCCGGCACCCGCGAGGTCCCCGCAGCCGGCGACGGCTGCCGCGGCCACGGCGGCTCCGGGCTCGCCCGCAGACCTCGACGGACAAAGCCTCTCGCCCCGGTCAGGCATCCCGGCTCGCCGGCGGCCAGGCCGCCAGGCCTACGGTTGCGGGTCAGCGCCGGACTTCGACCGGCTTCCCCTGGGTCCAGGGCGCGGATGTTCAGTTCTTCCTCTACTGTCCTCCCGCCGGGCCGGGAGTGCGATGCTTCCCCGGTGAGCCGGATCTACACCCGTCAGGGCGACGACGGCACGACCGGGCGGTACCTGGGCGGGCGGGTGTCCAAAGCGGACCTCCTCGTCGAGGCGTCCGGCGACGTGGACGAGACCGTCGCCCTGCTCGGCGTGGCCCGCGCGTCGACGGCGGACGCGGCCACCGCCGAGCTCCTCCTACGGCTCCAGCGCGAGCTGTTCGTGGTCGGGGCCGACCTCGCGGCCAACCCCACGCACCGGGACCGCCTCGCCGCCGAGGTGTCGCGGGTGACCCCACGGATGGTCGCCACGCTCGAGGCGCTCATCGACCGGCTGGTCGCGGAGCGCCCGCTGCGCCCGGTGTTCGTGGTGCCGGGAGCGACCCCCGCGGGCGCCGCGCTGGACCACGCCCGGACGGTCGCCCGGCGCGCGGAGCGGCACGTCGTGGCCGCGGGGGACGCGGGCGGCGCCGTCAGCATGGAGGTGCTGGCGTACCTCAACCGCCTCTCGGACCTGCTCTTCGTCCTGGCGCGACACGCCGCCGGAGAGGCGGAGGAACCGGCTAGCCGCGCCTGAGCGCGCAGCGCCCGGCCGGCCGCCATGGCTGCCTCCCGAGTGCCGTCCCCACCGCCCGGATACTCGGGGAACGGCCTCGAACCTATGGCGCCGGGCCCCGGACGGCTGGGCCGAAGGTCCTTTGCGGGTGGCGCCATCCACGTGCCGTGACCCCGGTCGATCGGGCCCTGACCGAATCGCCGTTATCCGGACGTGACTTTCCACTCCCAACTTCCGGTAATGTCTCCCTCGCTTCCGGATCCCCTCCCGGAGGCCTCCGGGCGCAGACCGAACCCTGCCGGCGTCCGGGGAGGTACGAGCCCGTGGCAGGGACGGGGGAACCAGTGATCGCGGCCCGCAAGGGCCTTGGGGTGAAGTGCGGCCACCACGGCGCACCGGGTGCTCTCCCGCCCGAACCCGACAGCTCACCCCGCAGGCCGCCAGGAGAGGTTTGCACGTGACCAGCACGACCAAGGCTCGCCACCGGGCCGCACGCCGTCCTTCCACACCCCTGACCACCCTCGGCCACCGCATCGGCGCGCCGGACGCGCGCCGCGGGCTCGCCACCGTCGCCACCTCGGGCCTCGTCCTCGGCATGGCCGCCACCTCCGCGGCCGCGGCCGGGCCGGAGGCCACCGCGCTGCCGCGGGTGGACGTCTCCGCCGCCGCCGCCGAGGCCGTCACCGCGATGATCACCACCCCCACGGTCACCGTCCCGGCCGACGTGACGTGGAGCGTGGAGAGCGTCGCCGCCGCCAAGGCGACGCCGGCGCCCGTGCGCGAGAGCCTCGCCGCGCGCAGCACCGAGAGCGCCTCGCGCACCGGCACCCGCGCCCAGCTGGCCGACGCGGTCGCGGAGGCGCAGACCGCCACCGCCGCCGCCCCGACGGTCGCCGCGCCGGCGGCCTCGGCCTCGGCGAGCGCCGTCGTCGACTTCGCCCGCCAGTTCATCGGCACCCCGTACGTGTACGGCGGCACCACCCCCGAGGGCTTCGACTGCTCCGGGTTCACGCAGTACGTCTACGCCCAGTTCGGCGTCTCCCTGCCGCGCACCTCCGGCGCCCAGGCGAGCGCCGGCGTGCGCGTCTCCGCCGCCGAGGCCCGCCCGGGCGACCTCGTGGCCTGGCCCGGGCACGTCGGGATCTACACCGGCAACGGCAACAACATCGCCGCCCGCCAGCCCGGCACCCCGCTCAGCGAGACCCCGATCTACCGCTCCGACGCGGTCTTCGTCCGGGTGATCTGAGACCTCAGATCGGCAGAGGGCTCCCGGCGCACCGCGCGCCGGGAGCCCTTCCGTCTCTCCGGCGCGCGACGCCGGCACCGCCGGCCGCTGATCAGGCTTGCCGCCCGGCGGATCCGTCGGAGCTACCGCCCGGCGGGCACCGGCTCCCGCCGCGCCGCCCGTCCGGCGACCTGGCGACTCTCCAGGAGGGCGCCGGCGCTGGCCTCCGGGCGCAGGTCGAGCCGCCGCAGCAGCTGGGCGTTGAGCGCCACGACCACGGTGGACAGCGACATCAGCAGCGCGCCGACCTCCATCGGCAGCACGAACCCGACCGGCGCGAGCACGCCCGCCGCCAGCGGCACGGAGAAGAGGTTGTACCCCGCGGCCCACCACAGGTTCTGCTTCATCTTGTGGTAGCCCGAGCGGGACAGCTGGATCACCGACAGGACGGAGCGGGGGTCGTCCGAGGCCAGGATGACGCCGGCAGAGGCGATCGCGACGTCGGTGCCGGCACCGATGGCGATGCCGACGTCCGCCTGCGCCAGCGCGGGCGCGTCGTTGACGCCGTCGCCGACCATCGCGACGGTGCGGCCCGCGTTCTGCAGCGCGGCGACCTTCTCGCTCTTGTGCTCCGGCCGCACCTGGGCGAAGAGCTGGTCGATGCCCAGCCCGGCCGCCACGGATCGGGCGACGGGTTCGGCGTCGCCGGTGATCATGACGACCCGGATGCCGAGCTGGTGCAGGGCGTCGACGGCCTCCCGCGACTCCTCGCGCACCTCGTCGGCGAGCTCGAGCGCGCCGACCACGTGCCCGTCGACGAGAGCATGCAGGACGATCGAGCCGGCGTCGGACCAGGGCCCCGTCTCCGGCAACGGGTCCTGCCCGTGCTCGGCGAGCAGCGTCGGCCCCCCCACGCTGACCGTGCGGCCGTCCACGGTGGCGCTGACGCCGACGGCGGTGGCGGCCTGAAAGCCGCTGGCCCGCGGCAGGGTCAGCCCCCGCTGCCGGGCGGCGGCGAGGATCGCCCTGGCCAGCGGGTGCTCGCTGTCCGACTCGGCGGCGGCAGCGAGGGCCAGGACCTCGTCCTCGGCGCCGCCGGTGGTCGCGACCCGGCGGACGACGGGCTCGCCCTTGGTCAGCGTGCCGGTCTTGTCGAACAGGACCGTGTCGATCGTGCGCATCTGCTCCAGCGCGGCGCGGTCCTTCACCAGCACGCCGCCCCGGGCGGCACGCTCGGTCGAGATGGAGACGACGAGCGGGATGGCGAGCCCCAGCGCGTGGGGGCAGGCGATGACCAGCACGGTGATGGCCCGGACGAGGGCGCTGTCGGGGGCTCCGGCCACCGACCAGACGACAACGGTGATCGCGGCGGCGACGAGTGCGAACCAGAACAGCCAGTTCGCGGCCCGGTCGGCGAGCAGCTGAGCACGCGTCGAGGAGGACTGCGCCTCCGCGACGAGGCGCTGGATGCCCGCGAGCGCCGTGTCCTCCCCGACGGCGGTGATCCGCACCCGCATGGCGTTGTCCGTGGCGACGGTGCCGGCCACCACCCGGTCGCCGACGGCGCGTCGCACCGGGCGCGACTCCCCCGTGATCATGGACTCGTCGACGTCGGCCGCTCCCTCGACGACCTCGCCGTCGGCGGGCACCCGGCCGCCCGGCCGGACGATGACGACGTCACCCAGCGCCAGGTCCCCAGGGGCGACCCTGACGACCTCGTCGCCGACGATCTTCTCCGCCTCGTCGGGCAGCAGAGCGGCGAGCGAGTCCAGGGCCGACGAGGTCTGCGCGAGGGAGCGCATCTCGAGCCAGTGCCCGAGCAGCATGATGACGATCAGCAGGGCCAGCTCCCACCAGAAGTCCAGCTCGTGCGCGAGGACGCCGAGGCTGGCGCCCCAGGAGGCGACGAAGGCGACCGTGATCGCCGTGCCGATCAGCAGCATCATCCCGGGCTTGCGGGCCCTGACCTCGCTGACGGCACCCGTGAGGAACGGCCGGCCGCCCCACAGGTACATGGCGGTGCCGAGCATCGGCGAGACGGCGGCCAGCCCGGGGACGTCAGGCAGCTCGTAGCCGATGACGTCGGCGAACATCGGGCTCAGCAGGACGGTGGGGACGGCGAACGCCAGCATGATCCAGAAGAGGCGGCGGAACATCGCCACGTGGTCGTGGCCGCCGTGGCCGACCCCGTGCCCGGCGTGCGCGGCTGCCGCACCGTGCCCGGCTTGGGCGGCGTGAGCCGTCTCGTGCATGGCGTGGTCGACCCCGTGAGCGGAGTGGTCGGCCCCGTGGGCGGCGTGGTTGCCGTGCGTCGCGTGGCCGACCCCGGGCGGCGGCTCGTGCCCGGCGGCGCCCATCCCGTGCGCGGCGTGGTCCACGTGGTGCGCGGGGTGACCCGCCTCGGGCGCCGCGTGACCCCTGTCGTGACCGGGGCCCACCGGTTGGCGCGGCATCTCGCCTGATGCGCTCATGTCATCTCTCCTCTCGTCGGAGATACCCCGGCAGGGTATGCGACTGCGCCAACAGGGGCGGCGCGTCCCGCATTCCCGACGACGGTCGGTTCTTCCCGACCAGATCGCCTCACGCGCGGCGCGCGCCGGCCGATGAGAAGTGAGGACGGGGAGGAGACCATGGTGGAAGGCATCGCCGCGATCACGCAGCGCATCGCGCAGATCCAGACGACGATCGCGTCACTGAGCGCCCCCGCCGCGCAGCCCGCCGCGACGTCCGGCTCCGCCTTCACGTCCGCGCTCGACGACGCGCTCGCCGAGTTCGAGGCGCCGCCACTCACCAGCGCCCTGAACGCGGCCGGCGTCCCCACCGAGCTCGCGGCCTACGGCAACGGGCACATCCCGCGTGAGGCGCTGGACCCGGTCGGGGACACGGGCCACCGGCTGTGGGCACCCGCCGCCGACTCGCTCGAGCGGCTCCTGGCCTCGGCCGAGGCCGCCGGCGTGACGATCGGCATCACCGACTCCTACCGCCCGTACGACGTGCAGGTGGACGTCGTCCGCCGCAAGGGGCTGTACTCCGAGGGCGGCCTCGGCGCAGCGCCCGGGACGAGCCCGCACGGGTGGGGGATGGCCGTCGACCTCGACCTCGACCCCGACGCCCAGGCCTGGATGCGCGCCAACGCGGGCCGCTTCGGCTTCGTCGAGGACACGCCACGCGAGCCGTGGCACTGGGCGTACGAGCCCACGGCCTGACACGCGGCCGCTCTCAGCGGAGCTGGGCGCGGATCGCCCCGGCCGGGTAGGGGGCGTTGTGCACGTTGACGTAGTACCCCTCGGGGTCCGCCGCGATCTCCGTCACCAGGCCACGGTCCGCCGTCACGCAGGCGGCGGACAGGCCGGAAGTCGGGGGTTCGAGGGGCACCACGACGGGACCAGCCACCTCCCGCCCACCCCGGTGGATATGGGCGGCGGTGGCGGGCTCGATCCGCGAGGCCGTGAGCACGTAGCAGATCTCTCCCTCGGCCGGGGTCAGGCTGACCAGGGCGAAGCCGAAGCCGTCCGGGTCGCCCGGCCCTGGCCGCTCGGCGCGGCCGGTCATCACAACGAGCGTCGAACGCACGTCGGCGTCCGCCGTCGTTCGGGCGTTGGCGGGGCCGGCCACGGCGACCGAGGCCCCGGCGAGTGCCAGGGCGGCGGCCGCGGCCGCGAGCATGCGCCTCATGGCAGTCCTCCATCGATGCGCCGGACCTAGCTGCCTGCCACCACGCTACGCCAGAGCGGAAGCGTGAGTAATGCCCCTCCCCGAGGCGCCCGAGGGACGGTCTCCGGCGCCCTCGGGAGCCACCACGGCGCATATGCCCAGGTGGCAGCAACCGGACGTGTCCTTTTTCGGACAGTGCTATGCGGGTGTAGACGACGCATCATGTCCGTATGAACAAGACGACCAGAGCCTCCGACCCCCGGGCGCGCCGGACGATCGCCGCCCTGCAGCAGGCGCTGATCGACCTCGCCGGCACGACCCCGCCGCACGAGGTCGACGTGGTCGAGCTGTGCCGCACCGCGGGGCTGCACCGCACGACGTTCTACAAGCACTTCACCAGCGTCTCCGAGCTGGCGGCCACCGTCATCGCCGACCTGCTGGAGCGCATCGAGTGCCCCTCCCGGCTCGAGGAGCACGGCTACGGCGCCTGGCTGTCCGGGGTGCTCGACGAGGCGGCACAGCACCGCGACACCTACAACCGGTTCCTCGGCAGCGGCGGCGACCCGGTGCTGACCCGGGCCGTCGCGGAGCAGCTGCTCCGCAGCACGGAGGAGGCGCTGGCCGCGGCCACCCGGCAGGGCAGCGCGCCGGCTCAGGAGCGAGCCGTCGCCCGCATGCTCGCCTACGCCGCGTACGGGCTCATCGAGACGGTGATCGAGGACGACGGCGTGGACGTGGACCGCTCGGTCGACGCCCTGGTCCGCCAGCTCCCGGGGTCCCTGCGACGCACGATGGTCGCGGCATAGTTCCGGGTCGCCCGGCGCGGCCTCAGGCCGCGGACCTCTCCCGCACCTGGCGCTTGATCCGCCCGAGCATGCCCGCCATGCCGCGCAGCCGCAGCGGGCTGACCACCTCGGCCAGGCCCAGCCGGTTGTAGACGTCGGCCGGCACGTCAAGGACCTGCCGCACCGTCAGCCCGTCGAGGCCCTCGTGCAGGATGCCGGCGAAGCCGCGCGTGGTGGGCGCCTCCTGCGGGGCGGAGAAGTGCAGGTGCACGGTGGCGTCGTCCCCGGCGCCGTCGACCTCGGTGAGCAGGAAGATCGGGGACTGGCACTCCGGCACCGGCTCGAGGAGCTCGGGGTGCTCGGCATACCGCTGGGGCAGCTCCGGCAGCTCGCGACTGAACTCGAGCAGCAGCTGGAGCCGGTCCTGCGGGCTGACGGCGCCGAAGTCCTCCACGATCGCGGCGAAGGCCGGCGGCAGGCCGGTGACGGCGGTCATCGGGCGGGCACCTCCCCGGGCGCCTCGCCGCGGGCGATGGGCGCCCGCACGGCGTTGCCCCACTCGGTCCACGAGCCGTCGTAGTTGCGCACCTGCGGGAAGCCGAGCAGGTGCTGCAGCACGAACCAGGTGTGGCTCGACCGCTCGCCGATGCGGCAGTACGCGACCACCGGCCGGGCCGGGTCGAGGCCCTTCTCGCGCTGGTAGATCGCCTCGAGCTCGTCGCGGCCCTTGAAGGTGCCGTCCTCGTTCGCGGCGCGGCCCCACGGCACCGACAGCGCCCCGGGGATGTGCCCGCCGCGCAGGGAGCTCTCCTCCGGGTAGTCGGGCATGTGGGTCCGCTCGCCGGTGTACTCCTGCGGGGAGCGCACGTCGATCATCTGGCCGCCGAGGAAGTCGAGCACGTCGTCCTTGAACGCCCGCACCCCGGCGTCGTCGCGCTCCACGACGGGGTAGTCGGCCGGCGCGGGGGCGGGCACGTCGGTGGTCATCGGCCGGCCCTCGGCCTGCCACTTGGCGCGCCCGCCGTCGAGCAGCCGCACGTCGGGGTGGCCGAAGAGGGTGAACACCCACAGCGCGTAGGCGGCCCACCAGTTGTTCTTGTCGCCGTAGATGACCACGGTGGTGTCCCGGCCGATCCCCTTGGCGGACATCAGGCGCGCGAAGCCCTCGCCGTCGACGTAGTCACGCTTGACGGGGTCGTTGAGGTCGAGGTGCCAGTCCACCTTGACCGCGCCGGGGATGTGGCCGGTGTCGTAGAGCAGCACGTCCTCGTCGCTCTCGACGACGACGAGGCCGGGCTCGCCGAGGTGGGCGGCCAGCCAGTCGGTGCTCACCAGCCGGTCGGGGTGGGCGTAGGCGGCGAACTTCGGGGCGTCGTCGTACGGCAGGGCCATGGTCACCTCGTCGATCGGGAACTCGGGACTTTGCTCCCCCATTCTCGCACCGCGGGCCAGAACGGCCACAGTGGGTCCGCCCACGTCGCACCGCGGCGCGCCCCCGGCACGGCACCGGGCCCGCCGCCGCGGCGCGCCGCGCCCGCGCCGCACCCGGTACCGTCACCGGGGTGGAGAGCAGGCGACCGGAGGCGTGCAGCCGTCTCAGCCTCGAGAGCGGCGACCCCCTGGCCGGGACGGCGTCCACCGCGCAGGGCTACCTGCTCATCGAGCACAACGGCCCGTGGGGCAAGAAGATCCTGCGCGACGCCCCGTTCACCGACCCGGACGGCACCGACACCCGTCTCGGGAACCTCCTCAGGCCGCTGCTCGAGCCCCTCGAGATCACCCCGCTGCTGGTGAGGCGACCCGGCACCCAGCACGGCGTGCCCTCCCCGGCCGCCGTCATGCTCGTCGCCGTCGGCCCCGACGGCGGGTGCGGCGCCCGCACCGCCGTGCGCGCGCTGTCCCAGATCGCGGGCTGGAACGTGCGCGCGCTGCTGGCCGAGCTGCGCGCCGGCCGGGTGCCGGCGGGCTGGGAGCCGCTGGCCACGCAGTACCTGGTGTGCACGCAGGCGCTGCGCGACGCCTGCTGCGGAGAGCTCGGCCGGCCCATCGCGGCTGCCCTGGCGGCCGCCGACGCGGCCGGCACGTGGGAGGTGAGCCACCTGGGCGGCCACCGCCTGGCGGCCAACGTGCTGGTGGTGCCGGACGGCGTCGTCTACGGGCGGATGGACCGGGAGGACGTGGCGCCGCTCGTCGCGGCGCACGCCGAGGGGCGGCTGCTGGTCGGGAAGATGCGCGGGCGGGCGGCGCTCGCCCACCCGGTCCAGGCCGCCGAGGTGGCCGTGCGGCGGGCCAGCGGGGCCGACGGTGCCGCCGCTCTCCGGCTGATGGGCGTGGAGACGGACGGCGTTCGCACGACGACCTCCTGGGAGGTGGCCGACCGGACCCTCCGGGTGACGGTGGAGACCACCTCCCCGGACGGGCCGCCGCGCCCGGCCAGCTGCGGCGCGGAGCCGGGCCCGCCCCCGGCGCGCCACGAGGTCGTGGCGGTCGAGGACGGGCCGGCCCGTCCGCTCGTCGGCACGGCCTGACGGCTCAGCGGTACTGCGAGAACGCCGCCTTCGCGGGGTCGGCGCCGGTGCGGTTGCCCGACTCCAGGGCGTCGATCTCGGCGACCTCCTCGGCGGTCAGCTCGAACCCGGCCAGGTCGATGTTCGCCCGGATGCGCTCGGGGGTCACCGACTTGGGGATGACGATCCGGCCTGCCTGCAGGTGCCAGCGCAGGACCACCTGGCCGGGCGTGACCCCGCGGTCCTCGGCGATGCGGGTCACGACCTCGTTGCCCAGGTCGGCGCCGCGCCCCAGCGGGGAGTATGCCTCGACGGCGATCCCCGCCTCGCGCGTCGCGGCCAGGGCGCCGCGCTGCTGGAAGGTGGGGTGGACCTCCACCTGGTTCACGGCGGGCACGACGTCGGTCTCGTCGAGCAGCCGGCGCAGGTGCTCGGGCAGGAAGTTCGACACGCCGATCGCCCGCACCGCGCCGTCGGCGAGGAGCTTCTCGAAGGCCCGCCACGTCTCGACGTAGAGGTCCTTGCTCGGCACCGGCCAGTGGACGAGGTAGAGGTCGACCACGTCCAGGCCCAGCGCCCGGCGGGAGTCGTCGAACGCCCGGAGGGCGCTGTCGTAGCCCTGGTCGCCGTTGCGCAGCTTGGTGGTGACGAAGAGCTCCTCGCGCGGCAGGCCGACGGCCTTGATCGCCGCGCCCACGCCGGCCTCGTTGTAGTAGGCCGCCGCGGTGTCGATGTGGCGGTAGCCCACCTCGATGGCGGCCTCGACGGTGGCCTGGGTGCTGTCCTCGGGGACCTGGAAGACGCCGAACCCCACCTGCGGGATCTGGACGCCGTTGTTGAGGGTGATGTTCGGGACGGTGTCGCTGTGCACGGTCATGGGACTTGTCTACCCCGACCCGCCCACAGGCCGCGCGCCCTGGGCGGGCCGGCGCCCCGGCTAGTAGGAGCCGGTGCGGACCTCGCCCGCCAGCTCGTACCTGGCATACACCGCTCCCGCCGCCGTGGTCTTGGACTCCACCATCCGCAGCCCGCGCGCCGGGCACCCGTCCGGGAACAGCCGCTTCCCGGACCCGACGACCACCGGGAACGTGATCAGCCGATACTCGTCGACGAGGTCGTGGGCCATGAGCGTCTGCACCAGCTGGGAGCTGCCCTGGATGAGGAGATTCCCGCCGTCCTGCTCCTTCAGCTCCCGCACCGCCTCCGGCACGTCGCCCTGGAGGACCGTGGTGTTCTGCCACGTCGGCTCGGTCAGCGTCGTGGAGGCGACGTACTTCGGCCAGTCGTTCAGCGCCGTCGCCACCGGGTCGTCCGGGTCGGCGTGCTGCGGCCAGTAGCCGGCGAAGATGTCGTAGGTTCGCCGGCCGAGCAGCAGTCCGCCCATCTCGGCGAACGTTCCGGTGACGATGCGGCCGAATTCCTCGTCCGCGAACGGGAACGTCCACCCGCCGTACTCGAACCCGCCGTCGGTGTCCTCCTCGGGGCCGCCGGGCGCCTGCATGACGCCGTCCAGGGTGAGGAACGCGGCCATGACCACCTTGCGCATGGGTACCTCCGTCGTCGTGGGATTGCAGGGCGGGCGGGCGCCTGCGCCGCCCGTTCAGCTCCAACGTCGAACGGCACTCGGGGATCTCGACATCATCGGCTCGTTGTCCGGCCCTGACGGCCGGATAGTGTCCGGAACCATGCACCGGAAGCGCACCTTCGACCCGAACCGTCACGAGCGGTTCGTCCGACCGGCGCCTCCCACCACTCGCGTCTCCGCCCCCGCGCCGGCTGTCGAGACCGGCCGTCCCCGTTCGACGTCTGGCCGTCCACCACGTCCGACCCGGAGCGACCCGTGCAGCACGCCACCACCCCGAAGCTGGTCGACCGGCTGCGCACCCACCTGACCGGCACCGTCCTGACCCCCGACGACCCCGACTTCGACCGGCTGCGCACCATCGTCACCCCCGTCTACGACGAGCGCCCGGCCCTCGTCCCGTCGCTCCCCGCCGCTGGCGGACCTCGTGCGCCCGGCGAGCTACGCCGAGATGTTCCCGCCCGAGGACGACAGCTACCGGCCGACCGCGGTGGCCCGGACGCTGTTCACCGACGAGCTCGACGAACCCCTCGCGGACGAGGTCGTGGCGGCGCTGGAGGCGTCGGACGCGCCGCTGCGGGTGGCGCAGCTGCGCGTGCTGGGCGGCGCCGTGGCGGAGGTGCCGGACGACGCCACGGCGTACGCCCACCGCCGCGCGCCGATCATGGCGAACGTCGCCGCCTTCTACGACGGCCCCGCCGACATGGGGCCGAAGGCGGCCTGGGTGGACGCCCTCGCCGCCCGGCTGGACCGGACCGGGGCCGCCTACGTGCATCGGGATCCCACGCGGCAGCCGGGAGCCCGCTGCTACGTTCGACCAGGGCGCCTCGACACCGCGACGGCGCCTGCTGCACCCGGCGCCCTCGCCGCGTCCAGGCGCCCTCGGTGCACGGGTGGGGACTCTGCGAAGGAGCAGCCGATGCGCAAGGTCGTCGTGGTCAACCACGTCTCGCTCGACGGGGTCATGCAGGCTCCGGCGTCCCCGGACGAGGACCGCCGCGGCGGGTTCGACCGGGGCGGCTGGGCGATGGCGAACGCGGACCAGGTCATGGGCGAGGCGATGGGCCGGGGCGTCGCCGAGGGCGGGGAGCTGCTGCTCGGGCGCCGCACCTACGAGTCGATGGCGGGCTACTGGCCGACGGCCCCGCCGGACGACCCGTACACCGCGGTGATGAACGAGTTCCCCAAGCACGTGGCGTCGACGACGCTGCGCGAGCCGCTCCCCTGGCGCAACTCGTCGCTGCTCCCGGGCGACGCCGTCGACGCGGTCGCCCGCCTCAAGGCCGCGGAGGGCAAGGACCTCGTGGTGCTCGGCAGCGGCGAGCTGGTGCAGTCCCTCATGCGGCGCCGCCTCGTCGACGAGTTCCTGCTGCTCGTCCACCCGCTCGTCCTGGGGTCGGGGCGGCGCCTGTTCCCCGACGGCGGGGCGCCCGCCGACCTGCGGCTCGCAGGGGCGACGACGACCACGACCGGCGTCATCATCGCCACGTACCGGCTCGCGCCCGCGGAACCAGCCACCGAGCCGTGACCGGCGTCGGCAGCGCGCTGCGACCTCGCGGCACCGGTGCGGTGCGTGCGCGAGGCCGCGCACCGCCCGTGGCACCGGCGCCTCGGAGCGCGGTGTGACGCCGATCATGTGATCCTGGCCGGGTTGCGCGGACGAACAGGGGCATTGCGATGCGAGCGATGGTCTACCGCGGGCCGTACAAGATCCGGGTCGAGGAGAAGGACATCCCGGCCATCGAGCATCCCAACGATGCCATCGTGCGGGTGACGCGTGCCGCGATCTGCGGCTCCGACCTGCACCTGTACCACGGCATGATGCCGGACACGCGGGTGGGGACGACGTTCGGGCACGAGTTCATCGGCGTCGTCGACCAGGTGGGGTCGTCGGTGCAGAACCTCAAGCCCGGCGACCGCGTGATGGTGCCCTTCAACATCTACTGCGGGTCCTGCTACTTCTGCGCCCGCGGCCTGTACGCCAACTGCCACAACGTCAACCCCAACGCCACCGCCGTCGGCGCCATCTACGGCTACTCCCACACCACCGGCGGCTACGACGGTGGCCAGGCCGAGTACGTCCGGGTGCCGTTCGCCGACGTGGGGCCGTCGATCATCCCGGACTGGATGGACGAGGAGGACGCCGTCCTCCTCACCGACGCCCTGGCCACCGGGTACTTCGGCGCCCAGCTCGGCGACATCGTCGAGGGCGACACCGTGGTGGTGTTCGGCGCGGGCCCTGTCGGGCTCTTCGCCGCGAAGTCGTCCTGGCTCATGGGCGCCGGGCGGGTCATCGTCATCGACCACCTGGAGTACCGGCTGGAGAAGGCGCGCACCTTCGCGCACGCCGAGACGTACAACTTCGCCGAGCACGACGACATCGTCGTGCACATGAAGAAGATCACCGACCACCTGGGCGCCGACGTCGCCATCGACGCCGTGGGCGCGGAGGCGGACGGCAACTTCCTCCAGCACGTGACCGCCGCCAAGCTCAAGCTCCAGGGCGGCTCCCCCGTGGCGCTCAACTGGGCCATCGACTCGGTCCGCAAGGGCGGCACGGTCTCGGTGATGGGCGCCTACGGGCCCATCTTCAACGCCGTGAAGTTCGGCGACGCCCTGAACAAGGGCCTGACGCTCCGGATGAACCAGGCCCACGTCAAGCGGCAGTGGCCGCGCCTGTTCGAGCACATCAAGAACGGCTACCTCAGGCCCAGCGACATCGTCACGCACCGCATCCCGCTGGAGCACATCGCCGAGGGGTACCACATCTTCTCCGCCAAGCTGGACGGCTGCATCAAGCCGCTCATCGTCCCGGACGCAGCCTGAAGGAGCGCGCCATGGCCTACACCGCCGACAGGCCCGCCCTCGCTCCCTCGCGCGAGGAGCTGCGCGCGAGGATCCCGGGCTGGGGCGCGGACCTCGATCCCAAGGACCGCCCGTCGGTGCCCAGGGAGCAGTTCCTGCCCACCGGCGCCCACTGGGACTTCCCCGAGCGGCAGGAGGAGAAGTGGCCGCGCGAGCGGTCCATCGAGCACAAGTTCCTCACCCCCGTCTTCGGCACCTCCACCCCGCCCAAGGGCCTGTCGGGGGTCATCCGGAAGTACGCCTACGCCCGCTACAGCGAGGGCCGCGCGGCGCACTGGCTGCTGCTCATCGCGGCCGACCGGGTCGACGCCGTCGAGAGCCACCTCCGCTCCTTCGCCACCCTGCACCCCGACAACCCCGTCACGGAGACCGGCGTGCTGAGCGAGCTCAAGCACCATCCGGTCGCCTCCCGGCTCGGGCAGAAGCGCGCCGATGTGAACCACCAGTGGCTGGACCCCTTGATCATCGCCGGGCCGTGGGTGGCGGCCGGGGCGCTGGGCGTGACCGCGCTGCGGCGCCTGGGCCGGCGACGGCGCAGCTGACGTCGCGGCGGGGACCCCGGCCTGCTTGACCCCGGAGCCGGCTCACCAGCTTCGCGCCACCGCCCAGTGCGTCATCGACACCGCCTCCGGGTCGAGCATGGCCTCGAAGGCGCTCGTGCTCGGATGGCCGACGAACGCGGCGAAGGCGGCGTGCGCCGCGTCCGCGCTCTCGAACCGCACGATGTCGAGCCACGAGCCGTCCGGCCCGCGCAGCAGCTCGCGGCCGACGAACCCCGGCTGCGTCGCGAGGAACCCTGTCTGCGTCTCCTCCGCGGCCGCGAGGAAGGCGTCCTCGTCCGCGCCCGGCACGAGCCGGAACTGCGAGACCTCGACGATCATCGCCGATCAGCTCCCCCGCAGGCGACAGGCCGACACTACCGCTGGCCGGGCCGGCGGAACGGGCTTTCGCCGGCAACTCAGCCGTGCAGCGGCAGCACGAGCTCCGCCGGACCGCCCTCGACCACCCGCACCGGGATGCCCCAGTCCTGGGAGGCGAGGTGGCAGGCGGGGAACTCCACCGCCGGGTCCGCGTCGCAGGAGGCCGCCTTGGCGGTCACCGACAGCACGGTGTCCGCCTCCTCCCCTCCCGGCCCCGCGCCCGGCGCGAGGGTGATCACGCGCTCGAGGTCGGTCCCCGCGCCGGCGCCGTCCAGCAGCGCCCCGGGCTTGGACGCCGCGACCTCGAGCTGGGTGGAGGGGCCGAACCGCTGGTCGAGCTTCTGCCCGGTGGGCGGGGTGAACACCACGCGCAGGGTGAAGGTGGGCGCCACCTCGGTGACCGGCCGGCGGGTGCGGTGGGCGCCGCCGTCGTGCCGGCGCCCCTTCTCCCCCAGCGCCAGCCGGGTGAGGCGGTGCGCGGCGGACTCCACGACGAGCAGGTGGGTGCCGCCGTCGACCACCACGAGCCCGGACGGCTCGGCCAGGCCGCTCGCGAGGGTGGAGACCTCCCCGGTGGCCGGGTCGTAGACGCGCACGGCGCCGTTGTAGGTGTCGGCCACGGCGACGGTGCCGTCCGGCAGCGTGGCCACGCCCAGGGGGTGCTGCAGCAGGGCCTCGGCGGCGGCGCCGTCACGGTGCCCGAAGTCGAACAGGCCCTGCCCGACGGCGGTGCGGACCGCGCCGTCGAACCGGCCGGTGAGGTTCACCCGGCGCAGCGCCGAGGTCTCGGAGTCGGCGAGCCAGATTCCCTCGCCGTCGACGGCCAGGCCAGAGGGCTGGGCGAACCAGGCCTGCCGCAGCTCGCCGTCCACCAGACCCTCGTGCATCGTGCCGGCGAGGTGCCGCAGCGCCCCCTCGACCGGGTCGAAGGCCCACAGGGTGTGGTTGCCGGCCATCGCCACGACGAACGCGCCGGCGGTCTCGGACCAGGCGACCTCCCACGGGGAGCTGATCCGCAGCGCGAGCGGGTCGTAGCCCTCGCCGTTGTCGGGGCCGCCGACCAGGTACTGCCGGCCGGTGCCGGCGAGGGTGGACACGCGCCCGTCCGTCAGGCGCACGCCCCGCAGCAGGTGGTTGACGGTGTCGGCGACGACGACGTCGTAGCCGAGCCGCTCCCGCAGCCCCTCCGGCACGAGCGCGAGGCCGTTGGGCTCGCTGAAGCGCGCGACGTCGGGCGCGCCGTCCGCGCGGCCGCGCTCGCCGGTGCCGATCGCCCGCACGAGCGTCTCGCCGTCGGGGGCGAGCTCGGCGAGGCGGTGGTGGCCGGCGTCCGCCACGAGCAGGTTGCCGCCGGGCAGCTGGACCGCCTTGGCGGGGAAGCGCAGGGTGGTCGACGGCGGCTCGGGCGCCACGTACGGGCCCTCGCCCCGGTGCAGGGTGCCCGCGGTCTCGTGCTCGGCGACGAGCTCCTGGACGAGGATCTCCAGGTTGGCGGCGTGCCCCTCCCCGGCCATCGTGGCGACGATGTAGCCCTGCGGGTCCACGACGACCAGGGTGGGCCAGGCGCGGGCGGTGTAGGCGGACCAGGTGACGAGCTTGGGGTCGTCCAGGACCGGGTGGGCGACGCCGTAGCGCTGCACCGCCGCCGCGAGCGCGTCCGGGTCGGCCTCGTGGACGAACTTGGGCGAGTGCACCCCGACGATGACCAGGACGTCGCGGTAGCGCTCCTCCAGCTCGCGCAGCTCGTCCAGGACGTGCAGGCAGTTGATGCAGCAGAAGGTCCAGAAGTCGAGCACGACGATCTTGCCGCGCAGGTCCGCCAGGCTGACCTCCTTGCCGCCGGTGTTGAGCCAGCCGCGGCCGGTGAGCTCGGCGGCGCGGACCCGGGGGGCGCGGGTGGTGTTCGTCGTCATGCGGCCATCGTCGCGCGCCGGGCGCGTTCGGTGCGACGACGGGACGGAACGCGCTCACCATGCGGACGCGTCGGGACCACTCCGGTCGTGGCGGCGTGCCCGCGTGACCGCCGCGGCAGGCTCGGGCCCCGCGCGAAGGGAGCGCCGTCCGGCTCGGGCGCGCCGGCCGGGGCGACGTCCGGCTCAGGCGACCCGCGCCAGGGCCCCCTCGCGGAGCCGGCCGCCGTGCAGGGTCAAGACCCGCTCGGCCCGTGCCGCGATCCGCTCGTGGCGGGTGGTGACCACGAGGGTCAGCGCCCGCTCGCGGCGCAGGCGCTCGAGCAGCGTCATGACGTCCTCGGTGGGCTCCTCGACGACGAGCAGCCGGGGCTCCGGTGCGAGCGCCCGCGCGAGGGCGACCCGCTGGCGATCCCCCTTGGACAGCCTCGCCGGCGTACGGTCGGACCGGTCGACGAGCCCCACGGCGGCGAGCGCGGCTACGGCCCAGGGCCGCCGTGAGACCGCCGCCACGCCCAGCCGCGCGAGGCTGACCTCGGCGTTCTCCGTGAGCGTGAGCGCGTCACGCAGGTCCGGCGGGTCGCGGACGACCCCGATCTCCCGGGCCCGGACCTGCGCCAGACGTTTGTCGGTCATGGCGGCGAGGTCCTCACCCCCGAGCTTCACCGAACCCGACGCGGGGCGCTCGAGCCCGGCCAGGATCTTCACCAGGGCCGACCTTCCGGCCCCCGCGGGGCCGTTCACGGCCACGTACTGCCCCGCCGGGAGGTGCAGGGTGACGTTCTCGAGCACGGGAACCCGCCGGCCCCCGTCGTTGCGGGCCTGGGTCACGCCATCCAGATCGAACACGACAGCCACTCCTGATCGAAGGTCCTACGGTGGCGCGAGACCGGGGCGGCTGCTCGACCGTTCGGGCGCCACCTGCTGGGCGGAGCTGACCCGGCGGCACCGATGGCCGGACGGGCATCCAGAAGGCCCTGAGGCGTTGAGTGGGACAAGCCAACACGGCGTGTGCCGCGCGCGCAACAGGTGATCGGCGAAGTGCCCGAAGGCTGGTGCACGCGGGGTGACGCTCAGCCGCCGGAGGGCCGGCGGTGGGGAGCCTCCGGTGACCCCTCCGCCGGGCGCACCTCACGGGCGGAGGCGTGCCTGACGCCGATCACCGGCGCCAGCACCACCAGGGCCGCGGCGGCGAGCACGTGCCAGGCGGCGTGCCCCTGCCACGGGCTCTCCGGGAAGCACAGCGGCCCACCGGCCCGGGACAGGGTCCCGATCGACGCCCCCAGGACCAGCAGCGCCAGGGAGCAGCCGATCCGGCGCCGGAGGCGCGGGACCGCCCGGGCGCGGGAGGCGGCGAGGGCCACGGCGGCTGCGGCGACCCCGGCCTGGGCCAGGTCCCCGGCCCGCGGCGCGGCGACGATGAGCGGGGTGAGGGCGGCCGTGGGCGCCGCCCACCCCCACCACCGCCGCGCCCGGCCCGTCAGGTCGGCCACGCAGTCGGCGGCCACGAACGTGAGCGTGGCGAGCAGGGGCAGGTCGTGGGCGAGGTCCGACCACGCCGGGTCGGGCCCGTGCTGCACGACGGACCCCAGCCCGATCCCCGCGACGAGCGCCGCGTAGCCGCGCAGGTCGCCCTCCACGGCTCGGGCGTCACCGGTGGGGCCGCGGCGGTGGACCGCCAGGATCGCCGCGGCCGCCGCGACGAACGCCAGGCTGGACGCCGTGGCCACCGGCTCGGCGATCAGGCTCCCGGTCACGGCCTCGCAGCCCGGCCCGGCCGTCGCCGCCGGCGGGTGTGACGACGTCAGCGCCACCATGCGTCCCACGATCCGCCGTCGCTCCCGGACTGGGCAACCCCGCGGGCGGGGTCCGGCGGCGCCTGTGCGGTGGCCCGTCAGGGCGGCGGCTGCCCGGCCGGGCGGTGCAGGTGCGCCGACCAGCCGCTCAGGTGGTCGTGCGAGCTCTGGTTGCGCAGACGCGGCCGTCGGCCGCGATCTGCCGGGCGAGGTCCGACCATCTCGTCCCGCGCCCGCGGGCCTTGCCAGTGGCCGACGCCTCCCCGAGACTCGTGGTGCTGCCGGTTGCTGCCACGGAGGTGGTTCACATGAGCACGCCCGACCCGGACGAGGCCATGGGGATGGCGAACGATCCGTACACGGAGGAGGAAGCGTCCGGGACCGGGGCGTCGCCGGAAGGTGGCACAGCGGCGGACGCCGCCACCTCCGCCGTCGGGACGGGGGCAGAGAGTTCCGGCGGCGCCGTGGGCGCCGGAGAGGGCGGCGAGGAGGCAGAGGACCGGTAGCGCCGACCAGGGCTCCACGGCGGGTGGTGGCAGGAGGAGCATGGCCGCGAGCGGCAGTCTTCCGCGGGACCTCGGGTCGTCGCGCCGGCTCGTCGGGGGCTACCTGACGCTCGTCGCCATGGACGTCGCCGGGGGTGCGCTCGCCGTCGCCGGCGGCGTGAACGACGGCCTGGACGCCTGGGGCCCGGACGCGAGGCTGGCGGCGCCCTGGCAGATGATCGCCGCGCAGGGCGTGCTGACCGCCCTGGCGGTGAGCCCGCGGCGGCGCGTGGCGGTCGGCGGGTCCGCCGGGCTCGCCGCCGCCTGCCTGGTCAGCGCGGTCTCGGGGTTCTTCGACGGCGCCTTCGCCGCGGACGAGCTCTCCCGCGGCCAGGTCGCCTTCCAGGTGGGGCTGGTCACCGGGACCGCGCTCGTCGGGGCCCTCGCGGGGGCGCGCGCCGCCGGGCTGCTGCGGGCCGCGCCGTAACGGGCCCACGCGGCTGGGAGCGGGAGTCCGAGCACACCATCAGGCCGGGGCGCGGCTGAGGGTGCAGCCGCCGGGCGCACCGGCGCGCCCCTGCTCACCGATGGCGCCCGGAGGCCCCGGGCGGCTCAGGCGAGCAGAAGCCCCACACCGAGCGTCACCGTGGCGAGGGCGAGCGCGAGGCCGCCCACGTACACCAGCGAGATCACGCCGTTCGGGCGGTCGGCCCGGGCCGGGACGACGGAGAGGAAGAAGCCAAGCGGCATGAGGATCGGCGCGACGGCGAAGCCCACGCGCACGAGCATCTTCAGGCCGTCGGAGAGGGCGGCCTGATCCACCAGCAACATCCCGACCAGCGCCAGGACGATCCAGACGCCGGCGTGGGCGTGCCCGGCGCGGAAGAGGTTCTGGCGGACCGGGTTGTCCATGTACCCGGGGTCCCGGCGCTTGATCATGCTCAGGAGCGCGAGCCCGCCGATCTCGACAGTGGGCAAGGCGATGAGGAGGATCGCGGCGGTGGTGAGGGAGGCGGTCGACATCTCTCGGCCCTCTCTTCGACGGGCGCTAGGTTCGTTCGGCGACGTGCAGCCGCCGCACCGTCAGGTCGTCCACCTCCAGCCGCTTGATCCGCAGGTGCCGGACCACCGCCCGGCGCACGGCGAGGCTCCAGACGGCGACGAAGCCCGTCGCGACCGCGCCGCCGGCGGCGGCGAGGACGGCCGCGGCGGCGATGCTGGTGGCACCCGTCGCCCCTGCGGCGGCGGCGGTGGCGGGCACCGGCCGGGGACGGCGCCCGGCGGCACGCTTCTCCTGACGTGTCACGACTCCTCCAACCCCCGGCCGCTGCTCGGGCGCGGCGTGGCTCCGGGTCGGTCCGTGGCCGGGGGCGGCCCCCCTGCCTACGCTGTCCATGGTGACCCGTGCACCTCCGGGCGGGGGGCGAAATGCGAAGCGACATGTCGGGCATCCGCACGCCGGACCACCGGGTCTTCATCAGCTCGACGATGCGCGAGCTGGCGTGATGCCCGGCCGACCCCGGCCGGCCGGCCGACCCGGCGCGGCCGTGCTCGAGGCGTTCGGTGCGCCTGCCGAGCCGGTCCCGCTGCGGGGCGGGAAGGGCACCGCCTGGCGCGCCGGCGGGATCGTGCTCAAGCCCCTCGACATGCCCGCCGAGGCGCTCGAGTGGCAGGCAGGGGTCCTCGCCGACGTCGACCGGGCCGACGACGTGCGGGTCGCGCCTCCGCTGCGCGCGCGGGACGGCCGGCTGGTCGTCGACGGCTGGACCGGCTGGCGGTTCGAGCGCGGGGCCCTCGCGGCGGGGCGGTGGCTCGACGTCATGGCCGCCGGCCGGGCCTTCCACGGCCACCTCCGCGGGCACTCGCGGCCGGAGTTCCTCGACCGGCGCGACGACCCGTGGGCAGTGGCGGACCGCGTGGCCTGGGGCGAGGACGCGTTCCACGCCGGCGCGGGCCTCCCGCACGTCGGCGCCCTGCTCGCCGCCCGCCGCCCTGTGACGGCGCCGCCCCAGCTCGTCCACGGCGACCTCACCGACAACGTGCACTTCGCCCCCGGCCTGCCGCCCGTGGTACTCGACTTCTCTCCCTGCTGGCGCCCGATCGCCTACGCCTCGGCCGTCGTGGTGGCCGACGCCGTGGTATTCCGCGGCGCGGCACCCGGCCTGATCTGGCGGGCCGCGGCACGCGAGGGCGCAGAATTTCCGCAGCTCCTCGTCAGGGCCCTGCTGTTCCGGGCGGTCGGCGACCAGCTCCTCGCGCCGGACAAGGTGCCCACGTGGGTCGAGATGTTCGCGCCCGCGGTCCGCGCCGCCGTCGACCTCGCGGGTGCGGTGCCGGCCGCAGGGCCGTGAGGCACCGGGGCGCGGCGCTCGGACGTGGAGTCGACCGGTGGCCCCCGGACTGCGGTTGCCGGGTGCCGCGCCGCCCGCGAGCATGGCCGCACAGTCAACCGAGGGAGTCCCGTGACATCGGGTTTGCAGTCTGAGTCGACCTACCCGCCGGAGGAGTTCGAGCCGGTGGCACGCTGGGTGCTCGACGCGCCGGAGCAGCTGGCCGGCCTTCGGGCCGGGCTCACGGAGAAGCTTGCGGAGGCCGGCACGCACTACACGGACGGGCTGACCGGGGTGGCCGACAAGATGGTCCTCGTGGCCACCGAGCTGGCGACCAACGCGATCGTGCACGCCCTGCCGCCCACGGTGGTCCAGCTGCTGAAGACCGAGGACGAGTTCGTGCTCGACGTCGTCGACCACACCCCCGACGAGGTCCCCGAGCTCTCGCTCGGCCGCCCCGCCGGTGAGGGCGGGCTCGGGCTTCAGATCGCGCTGCGCATGGCGCTGGACGTGGGGTGGTTCACCGAGGGGTCGGCGAAGCACGTGTGGGCGCGCTTCGAGCGACAGTGAGCCGGCGGGTGGGCTACCGCGGGATCGGCGCGCGGCGCCGGAGGGGGCGCAGCGGCAGGATGACGTAGACGGCGATCGCCAGGTAGCCGAGCACGGTGGCCAGCGGCACGAACAGCCCGAGCACGATCACCGCCACGTAGCCGGCCAGCTCCGGCGTGAGCCGCCTGGTCAGGATCATCACGTGCGCCTCCCGGCGGAAGGCGCCCGCCGCCGGCGGGCGCCCCCGCGGGTCGGTCAGCGCGAGTGAGGAACGAGCGAGCCGAGCCCTCACGCGCGCGGCGCGGCCCCGGTCAGCCTGCGGCGGCGAGCTCGCAGTCGAGGGACGGCCTCTCGCCGTCGACGATCGCCGCCTCGAGGATGCGCTCGGCCTCCTCGGCGGCGACGGCCAGTGCGAGCGCGAGCTCGGCGACCAGGGGCCGCTGGGCGTCCTTCAGCAGGTCCTTCTCCCCCATCGACAACCCGTGGGCCTGCCGCCGCCGGGTCAGGTCCCTGACGACCCCGGCGGTGACGAGCACGTCTCCGGCCCGGAGCTTCTCGTGGTTGTCCTTGAACCGGCGCGACCACCCCTGCTCCTCGTGACCGGTGGGCGCGCACAGCACGTCGAACAGGTCCCGGAGCCTGTCGACGTCGAGGAGCGGCCGCACTCCGAGGTCCTCGGCGTTGGCGACCGGAACGCCGATCTCCAGCTTGCTGTGGTGGACCTGCAGCCGGAGGTAGCGCGCCGGGACGTTCCTGACGAACCTCGTCGAGATCTCTGTGACGGTGGACGGCCCGTGGTGCGGGTGGACGACGATCTGCCCCTGGGAGAACTTCATCTCGTGAACCTTCGGTGTGTGTGCGCGGTCGCCACACTCGGCCGCGCACGCCGGACGCGGCCAGGCGCGAGCGGCCGTCCCACCGTGCGCGCCGCCGCAGCGGCACCCCGACGGGAGCGCGGGGGCACTCGCACCCACCCCTGATGGGTGCGCCCGACCCCCGCGAGCCAGCCCTCCCATTGTCCCATCGGTGGTTCGCACGTCTCCGGGGTGATCTGCGTCACACGGCTAAGAAGGGCCCGTCCCGCACCCCGGTCGGGAGCCGCGCGAGCGGCGAACGGGAGGCACGCAACGCCGGCTGGGCGCTGGCGCCGCACTGCCGCCCCGGCAGGCGGGGCGGCAGCGGATCAGGCGACCGGTTCTGAGGGCGAGGCGGTGCTCAGCTCACGCCCCACAGCTGCTTGAAGCCCTCCTTGTAGTCGTTGGCGCCGTACCAGGACCCCGAGGACTCACCCTCCGCGGTGAGGTCCAGCTCGTCGACGTTCTCGGCGGTGAAGAGCCGCTTGTAGGGGAAGGCGAGGTTCTGGACGCTCGGGCTGCCGGACATCATGCGGAGCACCTGGTCCGCGCCGTACCACCCGAGGGCGTCGAGGTTGACGCCGGAGGCGCCGGCCACGAAGCGGCCCTCGCCGAGCATCTGCAGGACGGCGAGGGTGCCGTCCCCGCTGATGATCTTCACACCGTCGGTCTTTCCCGCGGACTGCAGACCCTGGACCGTGGGCTGGACGGTGACGTCGAACTCGGCCTGGACGTGCGTGATGTCGGGGTCGCGCACCATTGCGGAGCTGACCAGGCTCGGGAGCTTCTGCAGCTGTCCGGTGTTCGTCTCGATCACGGTGACCTTGCAGTCGGGGCAGCTCTTCTCGTACTCGGCGAGCGCGCCCTCATCCATCCACAGGGTCGTGGCGGGGGTGTCGGTCACCTTGATGACCAGGACGTTGGCCTTCCCGGCGGAGTCGGCGATGACCCACTTCGCGTTGATCGCCTGGATCGCGACGTTGTCCGGCGTCAGGTAGGCGACCTTGTCGGGCTCGCCGGGTCCGGCCGGGGCGACGAGCATGTAGAGGAGCGGGATGCCGGCGTCGCGCACCTGCTGGAACGCGACGGAGGCGAGGTCGTCGGGGATCGAGCCGGAGACCACGGCGTCGGCCTTGGCGTCGATCGCCTGGGTGAGGCAGCCCGCCATGGAGGACGGGCTGGCCTGCCCGTCGCACACCTGGACGTCCACGCCCGCGGTGGCGAGCGCCTCAGCCATCGCGTCACCCACGAGGTGGAACAAGGGGATCTTGTAGTTGGCGGGGACGTAGTAGACGGTCTTTCCCTTGAGGCTGGACAAGTCCCCGAGCTCGGGACCGGGCGGGGTGAACTCCTCTACCGCGGCAGAGGCTTCCGCGACCGCCTCCTCGGCGGACGCGACGGCGGGGTCGGCGGACGCGACGGCGGGGTCGGCGGTGGCGCTGGCGCTCGCCGAGGAGCTGGGGGCCTGCGAGGCGCCGGTCGCCTCGGTCGTCCCGCTGCTGCAGCTGGCGAGGAGCAGCGCCGAGGCGGCCGCCACGCTCCCCCAGAGGACCCTGACGGATTTCTTCATGTGGACCATTTCCGTTCTCGTTGGAGGAATTGATGGAGGGGCCAGCGGGTGGCGGTCAGCCGCGCACGCGTCGCTGGAGGAGGAAGGACACGGTGACGGCGACGACCAGCGCGATGCCGTAGAAGACGTTGGTGACCCAGCCGGCCATGCCGAGGAGCTGGAGGCCGAAGACGCCCGTGAGGAGGAAGTACACGGCGATGAACATCCCCACCGGGTTGAACCGGCCGGGCACCACGGCAACAGTGCCGAGGAACACGCTGGCGAACGTCGGCATGAGGTTCGTCTCCGCCGTCGCCGGGTCGAAGCCGCCCAGCCCGGCGGCGATGACGACGCCACCCACCCCGCAGATCAGCGCCGACGTCATGTAGGCGCCCACGCGGACCTTGGTGACCGGGATGCCGGCCAGCCGAGCCACCTCCCGGTTGGAGCCGACGAAGAGGATGTGCCGGCCCAGCGGGGTGGCGCCCATCATGTAGGCGAACGCCGCCACGAGGATCGCGCCGTACCAGAAGATCAGCGGCAGGCCGAGGAACCGGTCGAGGGCGATGGCCGACAGCGCCGCGTCCATGCCGCTGACCGAGGTCTCCTTGGAGATGAAGTAGGCGCCGCCGCCCGCCACGCTGCCGATGCCGAGCGTGACGATGACAGAGTTGATGCCCACGAGAACCACGAGGACGGCGTTGATCGCCCCGATCACCCCGGCGATCACGATCGCCGCCGCGGCCGCGGCCGGGAACGACCAGCCGTGCAGCATGACGAGCGCGGGGACCGTCGTTGCGGCCAGGCCGAAGATCGACGCGAAGGAGAGGTCGAACTCCCCGACGGCCATCGTGCACACGAGCGCCAGCCCGAGGAAGACCAGCGGGGTCTGCGAGCCGAGCACGGCCCGAAGCGCCTCGGCGCCGCTGACCTCGCCGGGCAGCAGCACGGTGAACAGGCCGACCATCGCCAGCCAGATGAGGACGAGCCCGTAACGCTGGAGCACCACGCGCCCCGTGCGCTGCAGCAGGCCCGGTGCGGCGCCCGAGCGCGAACCCCGATGCGGGACTCCGGCGCGCTCCGACGTGGGGGAAGTCGATGTCGTGGTCATGCCGCGCCTCCTGCGACGGGGGTGAAGATGGCGTTGAGGACCGCCTCGGGGGTGAGCGGGCCGGTGAGCTCCCGCGCGACGACCCCGTCGACGAGGACGAGGACCCGGTCGCACACGGCGGCGAGGTCGTCGACCTCGGCCGAGCACAGCAGGATCGCCGTGCCCTGGTGGGCCGCCTTCCGAGTCGCCTCGAGGATGGCGGCGCGGGCGCCGACGTCCACCGCCTGGGTGGGGTCGTCGAGGATGAGCAGCTTGGGCCCGCCGAGGAGCCACTTGCCCATCAGGACCTTCTGCTGGTTGCCGCCGCTGAGGGTCGCGACGACGGCGTCCCGCTTGCGGGGCAGGACGCCGAAGGTGTCGAGGACGCTGTCGGTCTCGGTGTGACGCCACCGACGGCCCGTCCACCATGGGGACCCGCGGGTGGTGAGGTGCGGGGCGGTGATGTTCTCCTCGACGGTCAGCGCCAGCGCCAGGCCCTGACCGGCGCGGTCCTGTGGGATGAGGGCGACGCCGGCGTTCAGGAAGTCGCTCACGCGCGCCCGGGAAAGGTCGAGGGCGGCGCCGTCGACCGCGATGCGCCCCTCCCCCGGCCGGGCACCGCCGAGCAGCGCGGAGACGTCGAGCAGGCCCGAGTCCACTGCCCCCGTCACCCCGACGACCTCGCCGCGGGAGAGCCGGGCCGTGAAGTTCTCCAAACGCCCGCCCGAGACACCCTGGATCTCGATCTCGCCGGGCGCAAGCTTGGGCGGCCGCGCCTCGACGAGGTTGTCCAGCGCTCCCTCGCGGCCAAGCAGGAGCCGGGTCAGCGCCGCCTCGTCCAGGTCGGCGGTCGGGACGCCGGTCTCGACGACGCGGCCGTTGCGCAGGACGGTGACGCGGTCGGTGACCGCCAGGACCTCCTTGAGGTTGTGGCTGACCAGGAGGACGGACGTGCCCTGGTCCGCGAGGAGCCGGATCATCTCGTAGAACGCCGGCAGCGCCTCGCGCGGGATCGCCCGGGAGGACTCGTCGAAGACGACGATGCCCGAGCCCTCGGCCCGGTCCTGCAGGGCCCGGGCCACCGCGACGGCCACGCGCTCGCTCGGCGTCAGGGACGCGACCTTGGCCTCCGGGTCGATCTGGATGCCGAGGAAGTCGAAGGTCTGGCGGACGGCGTCGCGGTCTCGGGCCTTGTCGATCCAGCGCGAGATCCGGCGGGTCGCGTGCCGCCCGACGCGGACGTTCTCCCGCACGCTGAGATCGGCCACGAGGCCGAGGTCCTGGTGCACGAAGGCCAGGCCCTGCTGGTGCAGCTGGCCGGGATGGACCGGCGGTCCCACCCGGGCCCCGTCGACCAGCACGTCGCCGCCCGGGTCGGCCCGGTAGACGCCGCTGATGAGCTTGATCAGCGTCGACTTCCCGGAGCCGTTCTGCCCGACCAGCGCGTGGATCTCACCCGGGGCGATGCTCATGGACGCTCGGTCCAGCACCGTCACCCCCGCGAAGGTCTTGGACAGGTCGCGCACCTCGAGACGCGGGGCGCTCATCGCACGCCTCCGGCACGGGCGCGTGTCGCGGCCGATCGACCGCCGCGCCTGGGTCGTGGGGGGAACAGCAACAGCACGCACCTCCTTGTGTGGCCGAACGAGGCGCGGCTCTTCGTCGAGTGACGCGCTTCTCGTTCGGGACAGTTGTAGCAGTCACTTGACAACGCGTCTAGTGGCTTGGCGTCACGGATGAGTCACGTGCAGGTTGTATGTCGAGAGAAGTTGTCCTGGGCGGGAAGTTCGCTGCGACGGCTGCCCGCGAAGTCGGTGGCACCGCTCGACGGGGCAGGGTGGGACGGCGCCTGGCAGCGCCCGGCTACGACGCACTGCGCGCGCTGGGCGTGACGGCCGCGGGGGCAGGGCGTGCGCGGCGCGGGCACCCGGATCGCGCCACAACTGGTGCTGGAGTGACTGCGGGCAGCGGCGTCCGCGCAGGTCGCCGTTCGCCGCGATGTCCCACGCGCCCCAGTTGTGGCGCGATCCGCTGGCCCAGCGGTGCTCCTCCCCGGTGAGGTGGCGGCTCAGCGCACCCCCCTGCAGCCCGGCAGTGGGGGTGGGGGTGGCGCCGGTGAGGGCGTCGGTCAGCAGGGTGGTGACGTTGGCCTCGGTGACCGGCACGGGGTTGGACGGCGGGGCGGCCTTGAGCACCCGGGCCACGGCCTCCGGGAGGTCGCCCGCGGTCAGCCCGTGGTCGGCCAGGCGGCGCGGGGCGTCGAGCACCTCGCGCAGGTGGTTGAGCGCGGCCACGGCCGCGGCGGCCGGGTCCGCCCCCGGCTCCACGGCGGCGCCCAGCGCCGCGGCCAGCCGGCCGGCGAGCTCGGGGACGGCGGGGGCGTTCAGCGCCAGGACGTAGGGCAGCACGGTGGCGTGGGTCTCGGCGTGCGGGAGGTCGAAGGTACCGCCGAGGACGTGGCAGATCTTGTGGTGCAGGCCTGACCCGGCGGAGGCGAAGGCCACCGCGGCGAGGTAGCAGCCGTACAGCGCCTGCTCCCGCGCGAAAAGGTCCTTCGGGTCACGGACGATCCCGGGCAGGGCCAGCGCCAGAGCGCGGGTCCCCTCGAGCGCCAGCGCCTGGTTGATCGGGTCCGCCCGCGGCGCCCACAGGGAGTCCACGCAGTGCGCCAGGCCGTTCAGGCCGGACGCCACGGACAGACCCACCGGCAGCGAGAGCGTCAGGGTCGCGTCGTAGATGACCGTGGTCGGCAGGACCCGGTCGTCCACGCCGGTGGTCTTGGTCCGATGCTCCGTCATCCCCCACACGTTCGTGGCCTCCGACCCGGCGTAGGTAGTCGGCACCGCGACGATCGGGATGCCGGTGGTCAGCGCGACCGCCTTGGCCAGGCCGGTGGTCGAGCCGCCGCCCACGCAGACGAGAAGGTCGACCCCGTGCGCGGCGGCCACCGCACGGGCGGCCTCGGCCTTCTCCACCGGCACGTGCCGGACCACGTCGTCGAACCAGACCGCCGGCTCGATGTCGCCACACACCTGCTCGGCGACGGCCCGCTCCCGCTCGGGGGTCACCACCATCACCCGGCGCGCGCCCCGCCGCCGCACCTCCGCGGCGAGGTGCTCGGCGCCCCTCCCGGCGCCGAACAGCACCCGCTGGCCCAGCGTCGTGTGGTCGAAGGTCATGGTCATGGCCTTGCTTCCTTACGTCTGCGCTGGACAACCTCCGGCCGTGACGTTCAGGGGCATCCTCGACGTCACGGCCGGTGGTCCTTGCCATTCTCATGGCGCCAGGCAGTCGACGAGGCTACTTCTTCTCCGCCGCCTTGCGCATCGTGAACGGCAGCACGAGCCGGGACGGGTGGGCGGCGTCGCGGTAGATCTTGTGGGTGACGGGCCGGCCCACCGGCAGGTGGAAGGCGTCCGGCGGTAGCAGCGAGTTGTGGGCGTCGGCCAGCGGCTCGTCGTTGGACAGCTCCACCACCAGGCGGTGCCCCGGCCTGAACGTGTTCGCGAACGGGTAGAGGCGCAGCACGTACTCCTCGATCTTCCCCGGCTCCACCGGCACGGCACGGGTGTGCGGGTGGTACGGGTTGCCCTCGGTCGTGCGGTCGTCCAGCTCGCGGTGCGAGGCCTTGAGGAAGCCGGTGGTGATCAGCTGCCGGGTCCCGTTCGGGGCGGCGTCCCACAGCCGCATGATGAAGTTGGTGTCCTCGGCGTCGATCTCTGCGAACAGGTGCGCGGCACCGGTGCCGATCAGCTCCGTGGGCTCTTCGAACGGCTCGGTGCTCCAGCTCAGGATCTCCACCTTGTCGGTCACCGTCAGCGGCGCCTGGTAGAAGCCGTCCGGGGCGGCGTGCTCGGGGCCCATCGGCTCGGGCTCCGAGGAGAGCTTGTGGCGCGGGCGCAGGTACAGCGACGTGTACTCGATGTCCTTCGGCGGCCACTGCTCCGCGGTGACCACCTCGCGCGAGCCCTCCACGAAGACGCTCACGGCCGGCTCGTCCATGACGCCGTTGTCGACGCCCTTGAGCCAGTACTCGTACCAGCGGAACATCTTGTCGTGCTCCTCGACCCAGGGGCGCGACTGCATCGGAGGGTAGGAGCCGATGTCCAGCTTCTTGGGACCCTTCAGCACGTTGAACAGCTCGATGTGGCCGTCCACGGTCCAGCCGCGTCCCTGGTCGATCTGGAGATAGACCGGGATCTCGATGTTCCTGGCGAGGTTGACCGGGTTGCGCTCCTCGTACCACTGCCCGTCCAGCTCGTTCATGACGATGTCGAACCACGCCTCGTGGTGCTTCGGGTAGTGAAGCAGGTGGACCAGGTTCGGCCACGCGGCCACGTCCGGGTCCTGCAGGCGCTCGGCGACGCGCTCCTTGATCTCCTCCGGGGAGAACGTCTCCAGCATGCGGGACTTGATGCGGTCCGTGAACGCCCAGCCGGAGTCGCCACCGCGTCCCTCGCGGGCGGCGCGCGGCATGAACCACATGACACCGCCGTGGTAGGTGGTCTCGTAGAAGTCGTAGTGACCGCCGGAGATGAAGATCGCCTTGAGGTGCGGCGGACGCTCGGCGGCGGCGAAGATCTGCATCGAGCCGAAGTACGAGATGCCGATCATGCCGACGTTGCCGTCGCACCACGGCTGCTCGGCGACCCACTCGATGAAGTCGTAGGCGTCCTGGCCCAGTGGCACGCCGCCGGCGTTGTAGTTGCCGATGTGCTCGCCCTCGGAGTCGCCGGAGCCGCGGAGGTCACCGATGACGTGGGCGTAGTCCTCGGCGACCACGCGCGCGATGTCCCCGGCCTCGATGCAGCCGTCCCACATCGGGGAGGGCCGTCGCTGGGGCGGGGTGGTCAGCGCGAGGGCCTGCAGCTCCTTGCCGTACGGGCTCAGGGCCACCAGCGCCGGGCGCGGCCTTTCCTCGACGCCGTGGTAGACGTCGGCGGCCAGCGCGACGCCGTCGCGCATCGGGACCCGCAGATCCTTGCGGACGGCGATCGTCTGCCTACCGGCCCGCAGTCGTTGGATGTCAACGTGGATCTCAACCATGAACGCTTGGCTCCTTGTCGTTCTTCACAGCTTCTCGGCGAGCTGCTCGCGGTAGCCGTGCAGCGTCGTGAAGAACGGCGACGGCTCGAGCGTGGGGTCGCCCTGGTAGCCGAGCTCCTCGGCGACACGGGCGAAGGGTGAGTAGGCCGAGTCGGTCTCCTGCAGCCCCTCCTGCAGGTACCGGTGGGCGGCGTCGGCGACCCGTGCCTCGATGTCCAGGCTGTGCTCGAGGGCCTCCTGCGCCTGCTCGCGGTCGAGCTCGACGCCGTACGGGACCCCGTCCGGGCGGCGGTACGGGTGGCCCAGGTACAGGTGCCGCGGACGCAGGTCGCGCAGGTGCGCCAGGCTCGCCCGGTAGGAGCTCGGGTCCTCGAAGCCGGGGAAGCCGTTCGCGGCGCCGTGGACCTGCACGGCGTCACCGACGAACACGTCGTCCTGGCCGTCGATGACGTAGGCGACGGACCCGGCCGTGTGGCCCGGGATGGCGTGCACCGACACCGTGACGCCGCCTCCCAGGGAGAACGTCTCGCCGCCACGGACGAGCACGGTCGGTTCCATCTCCCCGGAGATGACCTGCGCGGCCGTCGCGGTCTGCTTGGCCTCGCCCTCCGGGTCGTGCAGGTACCGCTGGCGCACGTCCAGGTACTGCTGGACGTGCGCGCGCCGCGACCGCAGCAGGTGCGCGTCCGCCTCGTGGATCACGACCTGCGCGCGCCGGCCCGTCAGCTCCCACAGGGCGTGCGCCCCGCCGAGGTGGTCGATGTGGCCGTGGGTCAGCAGGATCCACCGGACGTCCTCGATGCGGCGGCCGAGGGCCTCCAGCGCGGGAGCCATGCCCTCCGCGGGGGAGGAGGCGATCCCGGTGTCGACGATTGCGGGCTCGGGAGCGTCGATGAAGAAGCTGTACAGCCCGAAACGGCCCCACGGGGACACCAGGGGGTGGACAGGTACGTGGTGCGTCATGGCTCTCTTCTCACGTGGGCCGGGGCCCGGCAGGTCAACGCCGGCCGAGGAACGCGGCGGTGTCCTCGAAGGTCCGGTAGTAGTCCGGGATCCAGGAGAAGTTCTGCACGAACCCGTGGTTGGCGCCCGCGTACCGGCTGACCGTCGCGTCCACTCCCGCCTCGCGCAGCCGCCGGCCGTACAGCTCGCCCTCGTCGCGCAGCGGGTCGTGCTCCGCCGTGACGATGAGGGCCGGCGGCAGGCCGGAGAGGTCCTCGCGCTTGATGGGGGAGACGCGCGGGTCCGCCGGGTCCGCCCCGCTGTCGATGTAGAAGGCGTTGAAGGGCTTGAGCCCGGCCGTCTCGAGGCCGTACCCCTGCGCGTTCTCCCGCAGGGAGGCGTAGCGGTCGACGTCGAAGTCGAGGTCCAGCGACGGGTAGAACAACACCTGGTGGGTGATGCGGTCGAACCCCTCGTCGTGGGCCATCGCGGCGACGGCGGCGGCGAAGGTGCCGCCCGAGCTGTCGCCGGCGATCGCCAGGGTCGAGGCGTCCCACCCCAGGCTGTCGCCGTTCTCCGCGGCCCAGCGGACCACGCCGTAGCAGTCCTCGAGACCGGCCGGGAAGGCCGCCTCAGGTGCCCGGCGGTAGCCGACCGAGACGACCTTGAGCCCGGTCTCCTTGGCCAGCGACCGCGCGACGTGGTCGTGCGTGTCCAGGCTGCCGAGGAAGAACGCGCCGCCGTGGAAGTACACGAGCAGGCCGTACGAGTCGGCCTGGACCGGGGTGTAGATGCGCACGGGCACCTCACCCGCCGGAGTCTGCGCGGTCAGGTCCTCGACCGCGAGGAGCGGCAGCCGCTCCTCCGGCGGGGGAACCATCGCCTCCTCGCCGGCGCGCAGGACCGCCGGGTCGATCGGACCCGGGGGCGGCGCCGGCAGGTTGGCGACGATCTTGGCGATCTCGGGGTGCAGCGCCATGGCGTCAGGCCTCCTGCTGGGCTCGGGGCTTCTGACCGGGGAAGACGTCGTTGAGCTCGTCCTCGGTCCAGCCCTGGCGCGAGATGCGCTGCAGCTCGTCGGTCACCGGCTTGCGGGTCGCCTGGTAGGACGCCAGCGCGTCCTTGACGGACCCGGCCTGCGCGAGGGCGTCGGCGAGGGCGCCGGCGTCCTCGATGGCCGAGTTCGCGCCCTGGCCCTGGTGGTGCAGCATCGAGTGGGCCGCGTCGCCCAGGAGGACGACGGAGTCCGAGTGCCACGTGTCGACCGGGTCGATGTCGTAGACGGCGCGGACGTTGACGGTGTCCATGTCGAGGTTGCGCGCGATGTTGACGATCCGCTCGTCGAAGCCCTCCACGGTCTTCAGGAGGTCGTCCTTCGTGATCTTGGGCGCCCAGGTGCTGTCCGGGCACAGGGCGGTGATGTCGAACGACATCTGGTTGCGGTGGCGAAGCGGCAGCAGGTAGACCTTCGTGCCCTTGCCGATGTACATCCGGAGGTTGTCGTCGACGACCATCCCGTACGCGTCGTCGGACGAGATCACCGCGCGGTAGGCGTGCTCACCGGAGAACACCGGGCCCTTGTCGCTGAACAGCTGCTTGCGCACCACCGACTTGATGCCGTCGGCCCCGACGACCAGGTCGGCCTCGACGGTCTCACCGCCTACGAACGTCAGGACGGAGTGGTCGCCCTTGTCCTCGACGGTCTCCAGCTTGTGACCAAGGTGCACCATCCCCTCGGGGAGCACGCCCAGGAGAGCGTGAATGAAGTCCCCGCGGTGGATCAGGTAGGTCTTGGTCTCCTCGCCGAACTCCGGCCAGGTGTCCTTCATGATCGGGTCACCGGTGGCGCTGAGGATCTCGAAGTAGTCGCTCGGCGAGCTCACCTCCGCGATCGCGTCGAAGATGCCCCACTGGCGGAACCGGTGCATGGTGGCAGGACGCAGGCCGATGCCGGCGCCTACCTCGCCGGTCTGGGTTGCCTGCTCGTACACACTGACGTTCGCGCCGAGCAGGCTGAGGGCCTTCGCCGCGGCCGCGCCGCCGTACCCGGCGCCGACGATGGCGACGTTCACGTTCTTCAGGTCTGAGGTGTTCACGGGAGCTGCCTTTCGAGGGGGGCGCGGCGGTGCGCCCGGGGGTATGGGTGATCGCGTGCGTGCGATCAGGACTGGATGGTCAGGAAGTCGGCGGGGTTGTCGACGAACAACTTCGTGATCGTGGCCTCGTCCACGCCGGCCGCACGCAGGTCGGGGATGAGGTCCTCGAAGATGTAGTTCACGGTGTGGCCCTTCACGCCCGGCCAGCCGAGGGGGCTGCAGTTGGCGTCGGCCGAGGCGAGCGCCTTGGCGAGGTGGTTGTCGATGAAGCGCATGAAGTGGTCCAGCCGCTCCTTGCGCGGGCGGGCCCAGAACGGCGGGTCCTCGAGCTCGGTCTCGTAGCCGAACGTGTCGAAGCCGACACGACCGCCCTGCTCGGCGATCCAGGTGTCCCGGGTCTTCTCGGCGTTCACGCCGTCGTCGGCGTGCCCGAACAGCACGCGGTCCAGCGGGAGGCCCTCCTCCTGGAAGATGGCGATGGCGTTCTCGGCGTCGATCGCCAGGTGGGTCAGGACCGGCACCCCGGTCGCCAGGGCGGCGCGGGCGGCGGCGCGGTAGATGCGCTTGTCCAGGTCCGTCATGCGCCCACCGCGGCTCACGCCGACCTTGATGACACCGGCGCGGCTGCCGGTGTTCCCGATGCCGACGGTGATCTCGTGGACGAAGTGGCGGGCCAGGTAGTCGACGGTGGCCCGGGCGAAGTGCGGCAGGGCGGTGTCGCCGCCGACGAAGCCCGTGCAGGCGATGATGTGCACCCCGGTCTTCGCGGAGAGCGACTTGTAGTAGTCGACGTCGCGGCCGTTGCAGATGCCGGTGGCGTCGACGAACGTCCCGCCGCCGTACTCGTGGAACTTTCGCAGCTTCGGCACGGTCTCCTCGTACCGTTCCTCGGGCGTCTTCCACCACTTCGTGTCCAGCTCAGAGCCGGGCATCCCATACCCGATGTGCTCGTGAATGGCTACGACGCCGAGTTCTTCAGCTGGAATCGGCCCCAGCACGGTGTTGACTCTCGACAAAATTCTCACCTCTAAGTTCGAAAAGAATGGTCGACGGGCGCGTTCTCAGCGCAGGGTCAGCAGTTCCCGCGGGTTGTCCACGAGGATGCGCCGGGCCTCCTCGTCGGAAAGTCCCAGCGACCTCACGAAGGGCACGAACGTCGAGGCGACGTAGCTGAACGGCAGGTCGTAGTCCGGCTGGCCCTTGGCCACGCCGAGCGCGTTGCTCGAGAGCAGGATCCGGTTCCCGTGGCCGGCCTTGACGAGGTCGAGCACCAGGGAGGCACGCTCCCGGTCGGTGAGGTGGGCGTCGTCGTCGTCCAGGCCCACGTGGTCCAGGGCGACGAAGGCGCCCCGGCGGGCGACCTCGAGCGGCACGCCGGCGGCGACCGCGTCCTTGCGGTCGAGCCCGCCGACGACGACGCGGTCGGCCGGGAGCTGCTCGTCCAGGACGACGTCGAGGTCGTGCAGCGCATCCTTCCCGTACCGGATGGACACGGCGACGCCCGTGTTCAGGGCGGTCCGGGCCGCTCCGCGGAACAGGCTCTCGTCGGTCGGGGTCATGCCCCCGCGAGTGGCCGTGGTGGTCACGAGGCCCGCGGCAGCGCGGCGCTCGACGCGCGGGACCACCATGCCCTCGGTGACCTCCTTCGTGAAGAGGTCCGCGAACCTCTCGGCCGGCCACGGCGTCGGCGGGTTGGTCTGCGGCGTCAGGAAGTAGCCGCCCAGCATCTCCTCGGGGCCCATGCCCGTCGAGGCGACGATGTGCACGCCGGTCGAGCGCGAGAGTGCCTCGTACAGCCTCACGTCGCGGCCGTGGAACATGCCGGTGCTGTCGACGATCGTCCTCCCGCCGTGGTGGCGGAAGTCCGTCAGCTTCTGGGCCAGGATCTCGAAGATCTCCGCGCGGTCGATGGTGATGTCGTACGCGTGCTCGGCCCCCGGAACCACGGAGAGCAGGGCCTCGTGAACCGAGACGACCCCCAGGTCGTCAGCGGGAACGGGGCCGAGGACGGTGTTGACCGTTTTGCCCCTGGCGGTCTGTGCGTCCGTCATTGGCGCTACCTTTCGTCAGCGTCACGCCAGCGGGGGCGTCACGCGTTGTGGAGGATCATGCACGGCCACATCTGGTTCGGTTCCTCGCCGAGGGTGCGGGCGGCAGTCAACGAAGGAAGGCAGTGCACCGGGGAGCCTGGCGTCGGTCAGACGGGCCGTAGTCCACCGCCTTGTGGGTGTGATCCTCCTTACGTCACGCCCACTAAGTTGACATGCTGTCATGCCAAAGTCAAGAAGGACTCTCCCGAGTGGGCCGCTCTCCCGAGTGGGCCGCTCTCCCGAGTGGGCCGCCATCCCGAAAGTCTGAGCGGGGGCACACGATGGGCCGCTGCGCCGGTTGACGTCGCGCCGACTCCGGAGAGCGCAGATCCGCCGGCGGCCTCCGGGGACTCACCAGCTCGTGACGCGCCGGTACTTGAAGCGAGGAGCCGCTGGCCGTTCTGGAGCTTTGCTCCCGGGTGGGCGCCACCCCGGGGGGCTATCGCACTTCATCACGTCTGCTAGCTGGCAGGGTGTCAGCTCATCCGCCTCGGCGGTTCTTGGGTGGACCGTCCGCTCACCGGACTTGCACTAGCCTGACCGCGTGACGCGCCTCCGGGAAGCCCAGAAGCAGATGACGCGGCGCCTGCTGCTCGAGAAGGGCCTGGAGCTCTTCGAGACGAAGGGGTACGCGGCGACGACGATCGACGACATCGCCGTCAGCGCCGGCACGACGCGGACGACGTTCTACATGCACTTCCCCTCGAAGGCGCACCTGATGCGCGAGCTGGTGACCGAGGTCAACGAGATCATCACCAGCACCGACGACCCGCCCCTGACCACGGTCGTGCAGTCGGGTGACCGTGCCGGGATCCGGGCCTGGCTGTCACGGAAGATGGACCAGTGGCCCACGATCCTCCCGTACGTGCACGCGGGGGAGCAGGCTGCCGGCGTCGACCCCGAGGTCAGGGACGCCGTGGACGGATGGTTCGACGCGACGATCGAGGACATGGCCATCGGCCTCGACCGGGCCGATCGCTTCGAGCCGTCGACCCGCCGCACGCGGTGCGCCCTGGCGTTCGGGCAGCTGCAGTTCCTCTCCCTGCGGTGGAAGCGACTGGGCTGGGACGCCGACCGTGAGACGGCGCTGGGCCTCCTGGTCGACGGCTGGTGCTCCCTCCTGACCGAGTAGCACTGCGGTCACGCAGCGTCGTCCGGCACCTCGGCACCCCTTGCGCCGGTTCCTCCTTCGGCACTCGGGCCAGTGACGTGACACGCCGGCTTCGGCCTCCGCCCTCCGCCCGGCGTGGCCCGACCCAGACCGGGCCGTGCCATCTCCTCCGCCACGCCACGGCTCCAGCCTTTGCCCAGCCTTCCGCCAGGCCGGACCGGGCTCTACCCAACCACGCGGCAGTCAGACCGGGACCTCCCGGCGGGCCCTGGACGCCGCGGCGTCCCGGAATACTTTCTCAACGTTGTCGACCGAAAGGACATCCATGACTGCCCCTGCTGATTCACTGCCCACGCTCCTCGTCGTCGTCGCGAGCACCAGGCCCGGCCGGGTGGGCATCCACGTCGGCGAGTGGATCCGCGAGCACGCGGAGGCTCACGGCAGCTTCGACGTGCGGTTCGTGGACCTCGCGGAGCTGGCTCTGCCGTTCATGGACGAGCCGCGCCACCCGAAGCTGCGCCAGTACGAGCACCAGCACACCAAGGACTGGTCCGCCGTCGTCGACGGCGCGGACGCGTTCCTGTTCGTCACCCCCGAGTACAACCACGGTTACAACGCCGTGCTGAAGAACGCCCTGGACTTCCTCCACCAGGAGTGGGCCGACAAGCCCGCGGGCCTCGTGAGCTACGGCGGCGTGGCCGCCGGCACCCGCGCCGTCCAGCAGCTCAAGCCCGTGCTGGCCGCGCTGCGCATGGTGCCCGCCGTGGAGGCCGTCACCATCCCGTTCGTCGCCAACCTCCTCGGGGAGGAGGGCTCGCTGCAGCCCACGGACACCGTCAGCGCGTCCGCCACCGCGATGCTCGACGAGCTCGCCCGCCTCACACGGCTGCTGCTCCCGGCGCGTCGTGGTGCGGACCTGGCGCTCGCCCGCAGCTAGGACGCGCGCCGGCGCCCCGGCCTCGTCCTCGAGAAGACCACGGGTCGGTGTGGCGCACGTCCTGGGAGCGGTGGGGCGAGCTGGCGGTCGAGGGCGAGGCGGGCAACCCGGTGGAGTACTACAGGCGCTGCCGCGCGGAGCTGCGTCGCGTCGTCGGCTGAGGCCGGGGCCGTGCGGGACGAAATACCCAAAGAGGGCGGGAGGCCCTGGCCGGAATCGCCGGCGTGACCGCGGCGGCCGGCGGGGCGCTGTAGCTGGTGGCGGAGTGGGAGCGCGGCCTGGCGGGTGCCGAGCTGGTCGAGGAGATCGGCTCGTTCCTCGACACGCTGCCGCCGACGGCCCGCCGCTGACCGCTCAGGCGAGAGCACCCAGAGGCGTGCCCGCGAGCGCGGTCTAGCGTCAGGGGTAACGGAGAAATACCGTCCTTCATCGTCGAGGGAGACACACTCGGATGAGCACCTCAGTCCGCCTGCGCCGTTTCCTGGGCGCGCACGACGTCGTGGGGGCGTCCGCCCGCCTGGCGCTGTCCTCAGCGGTCGCCGCACTGATCCTTCTCGGGGTGGCCGTGCTCGCCCCGGTGATGACCCCCGTCGGGCTGGTGGCCATGGCGGAGGCCCTCGCCGGCATGGCCGTCGCGGCAGCGGCTGCCGGTGCGGTCCTGTGGGCCGTAGCGGACTGGGAGCGCGGGCTCGCGGGCGCCGAGCTCGTCGAGGAGATCGACACCTTCCTCCAGAGCGGGCGCAGCTGACCGTTCCCGCGTGGGTCCGACGGCGAGGACCCCCTGGCCCTGGTCAGACGGTGAACTGCCCGACCCGCGCCCGCAGATCCGCGGACATGCGGGCGAGCTCCCCGACGGCCGTGCCCATCTGCCCCGCGACCTCGCTGTTCGCGGCGGCCGCCCGGGCCATGCTCGACATGCTCCCGGCGATCTCGCCGGCGCCCGCGGCGGCCTCGGCCACGCCACGGGACATCTCGTCGGTGGTGGCCGTCTGCTCCTCCACCGCCGAGGCGATCGATGTCTGGTAGTCGTTGATCCCGCCCACGATCAGCAGGATCTCGTCGATGGCCGTGACCGCGCCGCCCGTGTCGGCCTGGATCGCCTCGACGCGCCGGGCGATGTCCTCCGTCGCCCTGGCGGTCTGCTGGGCGAGCTCCTTGACCTCCGCGGCCACCACCGCGAATCCTCTGCCCGCCTCCCCCGCCCGCGCCGCCTCGATCGTGGCGTTCAGCGCGAGGAGGTTCGTCTGCTCGGCGATGGAGGTGATGAGCCTGACGACGTCGCCGACCTCCTGGGACGAGGCGCCCAGCTTCGCGACCGTCCGGTTCGTCGCGGCGGCGACCTCGGTGGCATGCGAGGCGACCTTCGCGGCCTCGGTGGCGTTGCGGGCGATCTCCTGGATGGAGGCGCCCATCTGCTCGGCGCCGGCGGCGACGGTCTGGACGTTGTCGGACACCTGCCCGGCCGCGGCGGCGACCACACCGGCCTGGGCGGAGGTCTCGCTCGACCCGGCCGCCATCTGGGTGCTGCTCGTGGCGAGCTCGTCCGCCGCGGCGGCCACCACCCGGGCGGCGCCGGCGACCTGGCCGACCAGCGTGCGGAGGCTGGCCGACGCCGTGTCGAGCGCCGCGGCCATCCGGCCGATCTCGTCACGGTCGGCGATGTCGGTCGAGCGGGTGAGGTCGCCGGAGGCCAGCGCCTCAGCCACCTCCTTCACCTCTCTCACCCGCCTGCTCATCCGGCGCGCGACCCGCAGGCCGATGGCCATGGCTATGGCGGTGCCGACGAGGGCGACAGCGATGATCGTGGCGCGCACGGTCCTGCCGGTGGACTCGGCGAGCTCCTTGCCGGCGAGCGACTCCTCCCGCTGCAGCGCGATGACCTCGTCGATGCCCGCGGTGATCGAGATCTGGAGGGACTCCAGCTGCCCCTCCCCCATGGCGGAGGCCTCCTCGAGGCGGCCGGCGTCGACCAGCGCGTCGACCTGGGGCAGGAGGGCCCTGTACTCCCTGACGTCCGCGACCAGCTGCTCGAGCACGCCGCGCTGCTCCGGGAAGGCGTAGTCCCTCAGGAGCTCCTCGCTGCGGGTGACGACGTCCGACAGGCCCGCGTCCGCGGACTCGCGCAGCTGTTCCTTGATCTCCGGGTCGACCGCGATGGCGGCGCTGACGGCGTCGTAGTTCGCCAGCACGAACTCCGACTTGATGTCCCCGGCGAGGGCGGTGGCCCGGACGTCACGCGAGTACAGCCTCTCGACGGTGCCCTCCAGCCTGGTCGCCCCGACCGTGCCTACGACGGCCACGCCGGCCGCGACAGCGGTGGAGACGCCCAGCGCGATGAGGATCTTGGTGGCGACCCTCAGGTCCGTCATCTTCTTGCGCCGACGCTTCTGGGCGGGTCCGGACGCCGCCGCGCGTGGGCGCCTCGGGAGCGGACGCGACCTGCGAGTGCCGGTGCCGCGGGACAGCGTCATGGTCATCTTCGACTCCAGGGACGAGCTTCTTCGAGGCGGCGGCCCGGCTTCCGGCATCCGGGCGGCGGTGGTGGCACCAGTGCGCACCGCCGACCACACCGCATGGGACGGTCGGCCCTACGCCCTCTAGTTCGGCATCACCTGTCCGTTCGTTACCGAATGGGCCTGGCTTCTTCTGTCGACGATCTAGCCTCGGGCCATGTCGACCGGCGACACCCCGTGGGAGCCCCCGCTCGCCGGCACCGAGGTCGAGCACCTGCTCGGCGCCCTCGAGCGGATGCGTGCGACCTTCCGGTGGAAGGCCGGTGGCCTGGACGCGGAGGGGTACCAGGCGCACGTGGCCGACGCCGGGGTGCACGCCAGCCTGCGCCGGCTCATCTGCGACCTGGTCGAGGAGTACGGCCGTCACACCGGGCACGCGGACCTGCTGCGCGAGGCGGTCGACGGCCTGGTGGGTGAGGACCCGCCGCCGGGGTGGACGCCGTGAGAGCCCCGGCTGCCGCTAGGCCGGTCCCCGCCGCGCACCCAGGGTTCCGGGCGTTCCGGTGGCCAGCCGGCTGTGCCGCCGGCCGTAGAGGAAGTACAGGATCAGCCCGACGACGATCCAGAGCCCGAACCGCACCCAGGTCTCCGCCGGCAGGTTGAGCATGAGCCAGACGCACGCTGCGGCGGACAGTGCCGGCAGCACGGGCACGCCGGGCACCCGGAAGGCTCGCGGAAGGTCCGGGCGCGTGCGTCGCAGGATGATCACGCCGATCGAGACCAGCAGGAACGCGAAGAGCGTTCCGATGTTCACGAGCTCGGCCAGCGTCCCGAGCGGGACGAACCCCGCGAGCACGGCGACGGCCACGCCGGTGGCGATCGTGATCCGGTGGGGAGTGCGGTAGCGGCGGTGCACCTCGCCGAACGGCGGCGGTAGCAGGTGGTCCCTGCTCATCGCGAACAGCACCCGTGACTGGCCCAGGATCATGATCATGACGACCGAGGTGAGGCCGGCCAGCGCCCCGACGGAGATCAACCCGGACGTGAACGTCAGCCCGACGCTCCGGAACGCCTCGGCCAGCGGTGCGTCGGTCGAGAGCTGGGTGTAGTGCTGCATTCCGACGACGACCAGGGAGACCGCGACGTACAGCACCGTGCAGATCGCCAACGAGCCGATGATCCCCCGCGGGAGGTCCCGCTTCGCGTTCTTGGTCTCCTCGGCCGCCGTCGCGACGATGTCGAAGCCGAGGAAGGCGAAGAAGACGATCGCGGCGCCCGCGAAGATGCCACTCACCCCGAAGGTGCTGGGCGAGAAGCCGGCGATGAGCTGGATCAGCGGCGCGGTCCAGCCGGTGCCGCCCGACGTCCCCGGCTCCGACGGTGGGATGAAGGGCGTGTAGTTCTCTGCCCTCACGAAGAACAGCCCGAGGATGATGACGAGCAGCACGACGGCGAGCTTGATGACCACGATGACCGCCGTCACCCGCGAGGACAGCTTGATGCCGAGCACCAGCACACCGGTCACCACGAGGGCGATGACCACTGCCGGGATGTTCACCGTCGCCGTCTCCCCCGCGATGGACGCGGGAAGGGGAACGCCGAGGTCGCCCAGCAGGCTGTTGCAGTAGCCGGACCAGCCGACGGAGACGGTGGCGGCGCCGAGCACCAGCTCGAGGACCAGGTCCCACCCGATGAGCCAGGCGACGAACTCGCCGAAGGTGGCATAGGAGAACGTGTACGCGGAACCGGCCACCGGCACGGTGGAGGCGAACTCGGCGTAGCAGAGCGCGGCCAGGCCGCACACCACGCCGGCGATGACAAAGGAGATTGCGACCGCGGGGCCGGCCTGCTCCTTCGCGACCACACCGGTGAGCACGAAGATCCCGGTGCCGATGATCACGCCGACCCCGAACACCGCCAGGTCCAGGGCCGAGAGACTCTTGCTGAGCCGGTGCTCCGGTTCCTCGGTGTCACGGATCGAGTCCTCGACGGACTTGACGCGGGTTCGTGCGGCCACGGCGCGCCTCCTCGACCGCCGGCCGGAGCCGGAGCTGATCGTGCGTGCCGCAGCCTCTCACGGGCCCGGCGAGCGCGCATGCGGCGGTCGCGTGGCCCTGGGCGCTCCCGGCAGCTCCCTCGTAGGAGCCCTTTCGGGGCGGCTTGGCCCGGTGGTTGGTGGTCTTCTGGATGCTGCCGTCCGGGTTGTGGTACGTCCACTCCCCGCTCTACTTCTTTCCCGTGCTCACAGGACCCGCTGTCGGTGAGCGCTCCGCGTTCCACAGGTACCCCGAAAGGCGGACGGGAGCTGCTGTGCGCTCGCCGGGACGCGGCGCGCGCCCGTCACAGCGACGTGGTCAGGGTCGCGCGGCGAGCAGGCGGTGGACGAGCTGGATCGCGATCGAGCCCTCACCGACGGCGGACGCCACGCGCTTCACGGATCCATGGCGGACGTCCCCCGCCGCGAGGACTCCCGGGACGCTGGTCTCCAGCGCCATCGGGCGGCGCCCGAGCGCCCGGAGCGCATCGGCACTCAGGTCCGCTCCGGTCATGAGGAAGCCATCGGGGTCCCGCTCGACCGTCGGAGGCAGCCACTCGGTGTGCGGCCGGGCCCCGATCGTCAGGAACAGGTCGTGGGCGCTGACCGTCTCCTCCTCGCCGCCGACGCGATCGCGCAGCACCAGGTGGTCCAGCCGGCCGTCACCGCCGCCGCCGACGACTTCGGTGCGCGTCCGGATCTCGACGTTGGGGGTCGCCTCGACCTCGCGGACCAGGTAGTGCGACATCCCGGCGTCGAGCGTCGCGGCCCGCACGACGAGCGTGACGCGCCGGGCGTAGCGGGCCAGGTGCAGTGCTGCCTGCCCGGCGGAGTTCGCGCCCCCGACGACGTAGACGTCGTCCCCCGCCACGAGCGGTGCCTCCGAGGCGGCGGCGCCGTAGAAGACCCCGGCACCGTGCAGCCTCTCGAGGGCCGCGACGCCGAGGCGCCGGTAGCTGGCGCCCGTCGCCAGGACGACCGTGCGACCGGCCACGACACCGCCGGTGGCCAGGTCGAGGACGGTCGCGTCGCGCTCCCGCCGGAGGCTGCTCCCCCGCTGCATGAAGGCGAAGCGGGCGCCAAAGACCCACGCCTGCTCGTATGCCCGGCGGGCCAGCTCCCCGCCGCTCACGCCACGGGGAAAGCCGAGGTAGTTGCGGATCGACGAGCTGGACGTGGCCTGGCCACCGAGGCTGCCGGAGTCGATGATGAGGGTGCGTAGCCCCTCCGAGGCGCCGTAGACGGCCGCGGAGAGGCCGGCGGGTCCGCAGCCGACGATCACGAGGTCGTACTCGTCCCCCGCGGCGTCGACCGCCGTCCCCGCCGCTCGCGCGATGTCCTCGTCGCTGGGGTCCTCCAGGACGTGCCCGTCCGGCATCACCACGACCGGCAGCCTCGCACCCGTACCGGCGCCGGCGAGAACGGCGCGGCCCTCGTCGGAGCCGGCCAGGAAGAACCGGTGCGGCAGCGCGCAGCGCTCCAGCACCTCGCGCAGCTCGTAGGCCCGGCCGGACCAGGTCTCCCCCACCACGTTGATCGTGTGCGGGGCGCTGTGCCGCGCCTCGGCCCACGCGAGCAGGAGGCTCGAGATCGCCTGGTGGAACCGCTCGTCGGGCGGCCGGGCGGGCCGTACCAGGTAGTGGTCCATGCGCCCACCGGCGATCGCGTCGAAGATCGCCTCACCGGTCGCCGGGTGCCCGAGGCGGCCCCAGCCGATGAGCAGGACGCGCTGGGCGTGCGGGAAGGTGCGCCGCACCTCCGCCAGCAGCCGCGTACCGGGTGCGTCCGAGATGACCTCGCCGGCAAGCACCAGGGCGACCTGCTCGCCGGCGGCCGCGAGCGCCTCCAGCGTGGAGAGCGCCTCGCTCGGCGAGCGCAGGCAGCGGACGCGGTAGTCGGGCACGTACCGGTTGCGCAGCTCGCGCTCGACGTCTCGCAGCAGGTCGGGGTCGTCATCGACCGCGACCAGCAGAGGGCCGCTCATGCCGGCTGGTCGGGCGGTCGGGCTGCTGCCCACACGCGCCCGATCGTACGAGCGAACGTTCTGCGGTGCCAGGCTTCGCCGTAGACCATCTCGCCACCCGTGAAACTCGGCGCGACCTCTGAGCACAGGGGGCAATCGAGGCCTCCGCCATGAACCGCTGCGCAAGCCCGACGCCTGCCGAGGCGATCGGCCGGACCGCGGCGTCGCCTACGCCCGCGAGGGAGGAGGCTCCCGGTCGAACGGTGTGGTCGGCCGAGGTCCCAGACCCGCCCCATGCCGCTGCAAGCCATTCTCAAGACAGAGCCCCCGCCGGCAATTCTTGGCCAGGGCACGTACCCGTCGGAGGCGGGCTTCGAGGGGGACGAGCCCACCCAGGCTGTTGAACTGTGTCTGGTCGCTGATGTCGCCTGGGCCGTGGTCGCTGCGCATGCCGCAGGGCGAGGAAGTCCGAGACCGGGAACCCCTCCGCCGCCAGGGTGATCGCCGGCTGCTGCAGCTCGGACGACTCCATCTCGCCGTGGTCCTCGTGCAGGGCGGCCATGCCGGCGACGAACCCAGGGATGCCCGTGCCGGACGCCGGGATGACACCGTCGTGGGCAACTACCTCGCGATAGTCGTAGCTCTGCGCTCACCGCCGGTGGGAGCGACGACGGCCGAGCCTCCGCCACCGATGCCGGAGGCGAACGGCTCGACCACGGAGACGGCAAGGGCGGTGCGGATCGCGGCGTCGACGGCGTCCCCGCCGTTCTCGAGCACGCTCATGCCTGCCTCGACGGCGGCCGGGTGGGCCGCACCGACTGCCTCTGATGTCAGGCGGTCGAGATCCGGTAGCAGCGTGGGGCCCGGGCCAGCGGACGTCAGAGCCTCATAGCCGAGCGCTGACGGTGTCGTTGCCGTGACGCAGGACGCCCACCGTCACCCAGGACTCCTCGGCGAAGCTTGCGCGAACGCGGTGGGCACCAGAAGGGCAAGATCCGTCAAGCCCCGGCCCAAAGACGGCAAATTCGGTCAAGTGGTGGTTTCTGCGACGTTCGTAGCCTTGTTCCAGCCGATCACGGGTGACGTGGACGTTGTCAGCGCTGACCGGCTGGAGAGCGAATCCCGACGGAGAGAGAGCGCCCGTGCGTGTGACCACACGAGTTGAGAAGGTTGAGCTGGTCGACGGCTGGGTCCGCGTCCGCACGGACGGCGTCGAGATCCGCCTTCTCCTCATGACCGAGGACATCCTCCGCATCCGCGCGGGGTTCGACGGCGATTTCGCCGAGGAGTCGTACACGCTGGTCACGACCGCCTGGCCGGACCGGCTCGACGAGTTCATGGGCGCCGAGCGCACCCGCGTCACCCCGGCACGGGTCAGCCTCGACGACCGGACCGATGGCGTCTCCGTGACTGGCGGCAACCTCCGCGTCGAGATCGAGAAGGACCCGTTCCGGATCTGCGTCTACGACGGCGAGGGGACGCTGCTCCACGCGGACATCGTCGGCCTCGGCTATTTGGAGGACTCGAACCGGCGCCGTGTCCACGCGAGCGAAATCTCTTCCGACGACGCCTTCTACGGCTTCGGAGAGACGACGGGGCCGCTGAACAAGGCCCAGAAGCTCATCACAATGAGCCCGAAGGACGCCCTCGGCTACGACGCCCGTGAAACCGACCCGCTGTACAAGCACATCCCGTTCTACCTCAAGCTGAACCGGGCCACCCGCAAGGCGGTCGGGTACTTCTACCACAACACCTTCGAGTGCGACTTCGACCTGGGCCGGGAGAAGAGCAACTACTGGGCCCCGCACAGCCGTTACCGTGCCGACGGCGGCGACATCGACCTCTTCCTCATCGCCGGGCCCGCTATCCGCGACGTCGTGCAGCGCTACACGACGCTGACGGGCCGGCCGCCGCTGCTGCCCAAGTACGCTCTCGGCTATCTCGCCTCGTCGATGTACTACGCCGAGCTCGACGCCGGCAGCGACCGGGCGATCACCGACTTCATCGACATCGCCCGGGCCGAGGACATCCCCGTCGATGGCTTCCAGCTGTCCTCCGGTTACTCCACGCAGGAGACCGAGGCGGGTCCGAAGCGCTGCGTCTTCACGTGGAACGAGCGCCGCTTTCCCGATCCGGAGGGGTTCTTCACAGCGATGGCCGAGCGGGGCATCACCGTCTCCCCCAACGTCAAGCCCGCCGTTCTCGACGTCCACCCCAGGCTCGGAGAGTTCGCCGCCGAGGACGTCTTCGTCGCCCGAAGCGCCGACGCAGCCGCGAGCGTCGGCGAGGGCCCCGCGGTGGGCGCCTGGTGGGGTGGTCCGGGCCGGTTCGTCGACTTCACGAAGCCCGCGGCCCGCGAGGCGTGGAAGCGCTGGCTCACCGAGGCCGTCCTGGACAAGGGCACGACGTCTGTGTGGAACGACAACTGCGAGTACGACGGGATCATCGACAAGGACTCCCGCTGCGACTTCGACGGCGCTGGCGCGACGATCGGGCGCCTGCGCACCGTCATGGCGAACCTCATGTGTCAGGTGACCCGCGACAGCATCGCCGAGAAGAATCTCTCGGTCCGCCCCTACATCGTCTGCCGTGCCGGCCACGCCGGCATCCAGCGCTACGCGCAGACCTGGGCGGGCGACAATTCGACGTCCTGGGCGAGCCTGCGGCACAACGTCGCCACGATCCTCGGCATGGGCCTGTCCGGGGTCCCCAACCAGGGCGCCGACATCGGCGGCTTCCACGGGCCAGCGCCCGAGCCCGAGCTCCTCGTCCGCTGGGTGCAGCACGGCATCTTCCAGCCCCGCTTCTCGATCCACTCGGTGAACTCCGACAACACCGTCACCGAGCCCTGGATGTACGGCGACCGCACCTCGCATATTCGGGACGCGATCAAGTTGCGCTACCGGCTCTTCCCGTACCTGTACTCGCTCATGGCGCGCGCCCACCGGACCGGCCTGCCCCTCATGGAACCGCTCGTCAGCGCCTTCCAGGGGGACCCCGCGGGCGACGATAACTCCGACGACTTCATGCTCGGCGACTCCCTCCTCGTTGCGAACGTCCTCACGCCGGGGGCGACCACCCGCACGGTCCGATTCCCGGCCGGCGAGGTGTTCTACGACGCGTGGACACGGGAACGCTACGAGGGCGGGCAGACCGTCGACCTGCCGGTCGACCCCGGCTCGATACCGCTCTTCGTCCACGGCGGCGGCATCGTTCCGCTCTCGGCCAACCAGCTCGACAGCCTCACCCGCGACGAGGTCACCGACCTGCGCCTCGTCTGCGCCGCCGACCGCGACGGCCACTTCCTGCTCTACGAGGACGACGGGCTCACCCGCGCCCACGAGGATGGAGCGTTCAGGGAGACCCAGATCACCATGACCGCCGGCGACCAGGTGGTCCTCGACCTCACCCGTCGCGGCGACTACCGCAGCGCCGTCAGGACGCTGCTCTTCGACGTCATCCACCCCGGGCGGGCCCCGCACTGGGTCGCCCTCGACGGCGACCGCATCCCGCAGCTTCTCTACCGCGAGCATTTCGACGCCGCGGACGTCGGCTGGCACTACGAGCCCACGCTCGGGTCAGTGCTCATCAAGACGCCGAACCCCGACGGCGATCTCGTCGTCACGATCTCGTTCGAGCCCGTCGACATGCTCGGCATGTGAGGGAGATAAGGAACATGAGAACACATCTGTTCGGTTGCGTCGCGGCCCTGCTGGCCGCGGCATCGCTCACGGCCTGCGCGTCGAGCTCTGGCTCGACGAGTGCGCAGGCCACTCCCGAGAACCCGCTCGTCCTGCGGCTCGCGCACAACCTCACCGACCAACACGTCACCTCCCAGGCGCTGACAGCGTTCGCCGAGGACGTCGAGGAGCGCAGCGGCGGGCGCATCGTCGTCAGGATGTACGGTGGCGGCCAGCTGGGCTCCGAGACCCAGGTCCTCGGTCAGCTCAACCAGGGGATCGTCGACATGACTCGTGTGAGTGCCCCGGGCCTGGCGAACTATGACCCCGGCTATCACACGTTCGGCCTGCCGTACATCTTCGAGTCCGAGGACGAGTACTACGACGTCATGGACTCGCCGGAGATGGCCGAGTACTTCCGCTCGACCGTCGACGACGGCTTCGTCGGCCTCACGTACTACAGCTCGGGCGCGCGATCGTTCTACACCCCCAGCACTCCGATCCGCACGCCGGAGGACCTACGGGGCATGAAGATCCGCGTCCAGGACATGCGGTCGCAGACCGACTTCATGGATGAGCTCGGCGCCGCGCCGATCGTCATGGCGTTCGGCGACACGTACACCTCGCTGCAGACAGGTCTCATCGACGGTGCCGAGAGCAACGAGACCGTGCTGACCCAGAGTGCTCACGGCGAGGTCGCGAAGGTCTTCTCCATGACGGAGCACACGCGGATCCCCGACATGCTGGTGATCAGCAGTGACGCGTGGGAGCGGCTCGACGGGGCGGACCAGGAGCTGATCTCCGAGGCCGCCCGGGCGTCCACCGAGGAGCACAAAGTCGCCTGGGCGGAGAGCATCGAGCAGGCGGTGGTCGACGCCGAGGCGATGGGCGTCGAGTTCCTCACCGACGTCGACACCGACGCCTTCCGCGACGCCACCCGGCCGGTCGTCGAAGGGTACGCCGAGGAGTACCCCGAGGTCGCGGAGCTCCTCTCGGTCATCGAGTCGGCCAGGGAGTGAGGACCGCCATGACGACGCACGACCGTCTGAACAGGGTGAGAAGAGTGCTGGGTGGGATCCTCGTGTGGTTCGCCGGCATCCTCCTCGTCAGCATGACCGTCCTGGTGCTCTACCAGGTGTTCACCCGCTACGCGCTCGGCAACCCGGCGGCCTTCACCGAGGAGCTCGTGCGTTACGCGCTCATCTGGACATCGTTCATCAGTGCCGCCTACGCGTTCCTGCACCGCAAGCACATGGCGCTTCTCGTCGTGCGGGACAGGTTCGCGCCGGCAACGAGGCGTGGCCTGATCATCGGGACCGACGTGCTCGTCCTGCTCTTCGCCGTCGTCGTGCTCGTGGTCGGCGGCACGATGCTCGCGCTGAGCGCGCGCAACGACTACTCGGCCCTGCTCGGAATCTCGCGCGGCCTGGTCTACGCCATCGCGCCCATCGCCGGGCTCGCGATCACCGCCGCACAGGTGCTCAACATCTGGGAAGACCTAACCGGGGCTCCCTCGATCGAGACGGAGGGAACCGACTAATGGAAGCCCTGACCGCTGCCGCCGTCCTGTTCGCCGCGTTCTTCATCCTGCTCTTCGCCGGCATCCCCATCTCGGTCGGGATCGGTGTCGCCTCATTCCTCACCGCGCTGGTGTTCCTCTCGTGGGACGACGCCACGTACATCGTCGGCCAGCAGATGAACGTCGGCATCGAAAGCTTCTCGCTGCTCGCCGTTCCGCTGTTCATCTTCGCCGGGAACATCATGAACAACGGCGGCATCGCGCGGAGACTCGTCGATCTGGCCCTCGTGCTCGCCGGCAGGGTGCCCGGTGCCCTCGCCCACACCAACGTCCTCGGCAACATGCTGTTCGGGTCCCTGTCCGGCTCGGCCGTCGCAGCGGCCGCCGCGATCGGAGGCACGCTGCACGAGCGCCAGAAGGAGGAGGGGTATGACCCCGCCTTCAGCGCGTCGGTCAACATCGCCTCCGCCTCGACGGGGCTTCTCATCCCCCCGACGACGGCCGCGATCGTCTACTCGACCGTCGCCGGTGGCGTGTCGGTCTCGGCGCTGTTCATGGCCGGCTACGTACCCGGCATCCTCATGGGACTCGTCGTCATGACGGTCGCATACCTCTACGCCCGGCGCCGCCGGTATCCCACGACGCGCGGGCTCACGGCTGGTCAGGGAGCCAAGGTCTTCCTCCGGGCGATCCCCAGCTTGCTGCTCATCGTCGTCGTCGTCGGCGGCATCGTCGCCGGCGTCTTCACCGCGACCGAGGGCGCGGGCGCCGCGGTGCTCTACTGCCTCGTCCTGTCGCTCATCTACCGCAGCATGACGTGGACCGACTTCAAAGAGGTAGTCACCCGCACCGTAGTGTCGACCGGCGTCGTCATGTTCCTCATCGCCGCGTCGTCGGCGATGTCCTGGATCATGGCCTACACGGGTATCCCGACGGCGATCACCAATGCGCTGTTGTCAGCGGCAGAGTCCAAGACGCTCATCCTGCTGCTCATGGTCGTCGTCCTGCTCGTCGTCGGGACGTTCATGGACATCACGCCGGCGATCCTCATCTTCACCCCGATCTTCCTGCCCATCGCGACCGAGCTGGGCATGCATCCGGTTCATTTCGGCATGATGCTCATCCTCGCGATGTGCATCGGCACGATGACCCCGCCGGTAGGTTCCGTGCTGTTCGTCGCGAGCGGTGCGAGCGGGGTGACGATCGAGCAGGTTGTCCCGAAACTTGTCCCGTACTTCGTCGGACTCATCCTCCTGCTCCTCGCCATCACCTACATCCCGGGCCTCTCCCTCGGGATACCCGGATGGATGGGCCTGCTCGGGTGACGGCGTGGCAGCCTCGCCGCACCAGCAGAAGGAAGCCAGGTGTGGGGCGAGGAACAGACCCAGCCAGGGGGCCAGTCCATCCTGTGAACCGACCGGCCTCCCCGGCCGAACATCCACGAAAGTAGGGGACGAGGTGCTGGACTTCGCCGGCGATCTCATGGCCAGCGGCCGCGATGTTGCCGTGGCGCGGATCCGCGGCGTCAACGACAACATGGTGCGGCCGCACCGGCACGACTACTTCGAGATCTACTTCCTCGAGGCGGGCAGCCGCTATCACCGGACGGCCCACACCCTGTACCGGATCGAGCAATCCGAGCTCATCATCTTCCCGCCCGACGTCGAGCACTTCTCATACGGCGACGACGGCGTCCCGTTCCGCCGGGTCGTCCTCTACTTCACGCCTGACGCCGTCTTATACCCGCACGTCCTCGAGGCGGTCAGAGCCGAGGTCTCAGTCGTTCGGCCCGAAGGAACGGGCCTGCGCGCAACGCAAAACGTCGTCGAGCAGCTCCTCGCCGCACAAGACGTATTGGGCGACGGCTCCCAGGACGAAATGAAGCTGCTCATCACACAACTGCTCGTCAAACTGCTCCGCGGGGAGCACCGCGACGCCAGGTTGGCGCCCCGCGAGGGGCGAATCGCCGACGTCATCCACTACCTCCACGACCACTACGCCGAGCCGATCGACCTCACGACGCTGGCAGAGCAATTCTTCATCAGCCCGTTCTACCTATCGCGCGAGTTCAAGAAGCACACCGGCACGACGATCATCGGCTATGTCAACGGGCTACGGGTCGGCCGGGCTGAGCGACTCCTCCAGGAGACCGAGGACCCCATCAGTCAGATCAGCACCGAGGTCGGGTTCGCCAACGTCTCCCACTTCAACCGAGTCTTCCGCGCCCGCACAGCGATGTCTCCGTCACAGTGCAGGGCGCGGGAGAAGACCGGGGAGACGGCGTAGGCGACAGCATCGATACCGACGAGGACGAGCTGGCGATTCCTGCTACCTCCCCGGCGCCGCCTCTCGCTCACCGTCCGCGTCCCACCCGACAGGTCGACGAGTTCGATGCTCGAACTGCCCCCTGAGGCATCGACGAAAGTAGACACGTAATGAGCCCAAGATCAAGACTTGCCGCGAATCCCATTCCCTACTGGTTGCGCCGCGGGGAGGTCAGAAAGACTGTCGATGCCTTCGCGCTAGCATTTGCAGACCTCCATGACATCGGTTACCGCGCCGTTGTCGCTGACGTCCCCGATGGTATGGCCGCCGATGATTATCGGCATTGGCTCTCGATCTATGACCTTGAGCCCGCGGTAGGCTTTTTCTCCTCCCCGATCGAAGGAGTAGATTTATCCGCTGAAGTCTCCCGGGCCCGTCGCTTCGCTGCCGTGCACGTTGAGCTCGGGCTCGACTGCACGATGCTCGCAGCGGCGCCGGTGCGGGACCGGTGGGCCCAGCCAGCGGTCGGCGCCGGCTACTCCGAAAGCCGCCTCGCCCGCGTCACTGACGGAATCGGCCTCATCTGTGAAGCCCTCAACGCTGAAGGATTGAGACCACTTCTCCATCCGCTGGTGGGTGGACTCGTGGAGACGGAACTCGAAATCCGCACCGTGCTTGACACCCTCGGCCCAGCTTTCATCGGCTTCGGCCCAGACACGGGCCACATGTGCTGGGCCGGAGTCGACCCTGCCGACATGATCAGACATTACCCGGACCGCATCGGCGCCATCCACCTCAGTGACGTCTTCGAGGACCACCTCAGGCCTGCTACAAGGGAGTCCAATGCCGCGGAGCTCATCGCAACCGGTCGCCTGTGGGCAGGTCTGGGTACTGGCGTGGTCGACTTTCCGGCCGTCCTGGCGGCTCTCCCTCCAGATTTCGATGGAGATTTCGTCACCGAGGTCGACCGACCCAGTACTGACTCTATCTACAAGTCACACGAGGCGTCGTTCCAGTGGGCTACCAAAGCTCTGGCCGACTTGATCGAGTCACACGAAAGCAGCCGAAGCGGCCTTGCGCCTTATCTCGTCGATGACTGAACGCGTGATGCACACCCGCGCGGCAACTGCATCGCCTTTGGCGGCTCTTCGTGGTTCGCGGTGAATCGGCCTGCTGTGATGGGGGCTCTTCGCGGTTCGTGGTGAACGGCTTGCTGTGATGGGCGTTCACGCTGCTGTTCTCGCGGCGCTCGTGAGGAGAATACGGGTTTTGTGGCTCTTCAGAATTGACGGTGTAGTCGGGGTCTGAATCCGCCGGCCTCCAGCAGGGATCTGGCGATGTAGTTGGTGAGGTTGCGGAACCCGAGTGCGGAGCCGCGCAGGTGCTCGAGCCGTCCGTTGATGGCCTCGGTGGGCCCGTTGGACGTGCCGGGACGATCGAAGTAGGCCAGGACGTCCTCTGCGCGGCGGCTCAGGGTGCGGCCAAGCGTGCGCAGCTCGGTCAGGGCGGTGGGCACGCCGTGGCTGAGGGAGTCGATCGCGGCGTGCAGCAGTTCGCGGCCTCGGGTGGTGTCGGGGTGGCGGTAGGCGGTGATCATGCGCTGGTAGACGGCCCAGGTCGCCTCGACCGCGACGTGGGCGTCGCCGTCGAAGAGGTCCTCCAACCGCTGCTTTTGCTTGTCGGTGAGCAGGTCGGTCCCGGTGTGCAGGGTCCGCCGGGCGGCGTAGAGGGGATCCCCCTTGCGGCCGCGGCGCCCGCGGGTGTGCTGCTGGACGCGCCGGCGGCACTGGTCCAGGGCGTCCCCGGCCAGGCGGACGACATGAAAGGGGTCCATGATCGCGACGGCGTCGGGAAGCTCCTCGGCGGTGGCGGTCTTGAACCCGGTGAAGCCGTCCATCGCGACGATCTCGACCGCCTGACGCCAGGACTTGTCTCGTTCGGCGAGCCACTGCTTGAAGACCTGCTTGGAGCGGCCCTCGACCATGTCCAGCAGCCGGGCCGGTCCGGTGCCCTCACGGATCGGGGTGAGGTCGATGATCACGGTGACGTACTTGTCCCCGCGGCGGGTGTGTCTCCACGCGTGCTCGTCCACACCGACGACCTTGACGCCGTCGAACCGGGCGGGGTCGTCGATGAGGACTCGCTTTCCCTCGGCCAGGACCGCGGCGTTGGCGGTGTTCCACGACACGCCCAGGCCCTCGGCGACCCGGGCCACGGTCAGGTGCTGGCACACGATGCCCTCCAGCGCCCAGCGCAGGCCCCGGCGGGAGAGCTTCGCCCGCGGCTCGGCGGCCTTCGTGGTGTCCTGGCGCCACACGTGCCCGCACCCGGTGCACCGGTAGCGGCGGACCGTGACCACCAGCGTCGTCGGACGCCACCCCAGCGGCTCGTGCGCCAACCGCCGGATCACCGTGTCCCGAGGCGAGCCCTCGCACCCGCACCGGCGGCACCACTCGTCGGGCTCGACCACGCGGCAGGCCAACACCGCTCGGTCCGGCTCGAGCCGCTGCCCCACGACCTCCAAACCGAGCTCGTCGAGGCGGGCGAACGTGGTCAGGTCAGGGCGAGCGAAGGTAACGTCGGGCACGTCGAGGTCTTTCGGATGAGCGGCGTAGGAACCCTCATCATCGGAAGACCTCGACCCCTATCCAGCGACCGACGCGCCGACTCCCGTTACACCCTCAACTGCGAAGAGCCTTTGGGGCTCTTCAGAATTAACGGTGTAGTTGGGGTCTGAATCCGCCGGCCTCCAGCAGGGATCTGGCGATGTAGTTGGTGAGGTTGCGGAACCCGAGTGCGGAGCCGCGCAGGTGCTCGAGCCGTCCGTTGATGGCCTCGGTGGGCCCGTTGGACGTGCCGGGACGATCGAAGTAGGCCAGGACGTCCTCTGCGCGGCGGCTCAGGGTGCGGCCAAGCGTGCGCAGCTCGGTCAGGGCGGTGGGCACGCCGTGGCTGAGGGAGTCGATCGCGGCGTGCAGCAGTTCGCGGCCTCGGGTGGTGTCGGGGTGGCGGTAGGCGGTGATCATGCGCTGGTAGACGGCCCAGGTCGCCTCGACCGCGACGGGGGCGTCGCCGTCGAAGAGGTCCTCCAACCGCTGCTTTTGCTTGTCGGTGAGCAGGTCGGTCCCGGTGTGCAGGGTCCGCCGGGCGGCGTAGAGGGGATCCCCCTTGCGGCCGCGGCGCCCGCGGGTGTGCTGCTGGACGCGCCGGCGGCACTGGTCCAGGGCGTCCCCGGCTCGATCGGGTCGCTGTGGGCGCGTGCTGGCATCGGCGGCCAACACCCACGACAGCCAGATGTTCGTTCCGCTGTTGGAGACCAACCCGGGCGTGCGCAGCAGTCGCGGACGGCCGGGACGGCCACGCCGCCGTGCGGACAAGGCGCACGCCGACAAGGGTTACGACTACCGCCGGTGCCGCAGCCATCTTCACCGCCGTGGAATCGGTGTCCGCATCGCCCGCCGCGGTGTCGAAGACAAGGCCAGGCTGGGCCGCGTGCGCTGGGTGGTCGAGCGCACGGTGTCCTGGCTGTTGCGGTTCAAACGCCTCGGGCTGCGCTACGACCTCACCGAGGCAACCCTGCGCCCGCTGCTGACCCTCGCCTCGTCAATCATCAACCTACGACGCCTGATCCAAGCAGAGCCTGCTCCGCGGCCGCTCCGCTCGCAAACGGTAGCTGTACGGTTGGCCCCCGGTCACTGAGAATCAATGCGTACCAGGTATCTGAAACGACGCTGGTCAGCTGGGGTGCAGCTCAACGGATTGCCGCCACCGATCAGCTGCTGTCCGATTGGGGTTCCCTTCCGTACCCACGCACATCCGCTTGGCGTGGTGGTGAACCGGCCCTCGGTGTGGCCTGACCGATGATTTTTCCGCGCCGTGCTGGTCTGTACACCGAGTACCGACTCACGGGAGCCTGACACCATGCGAAAACTGACCTTCGGCATGAACCTGAGCCTGGACGGCTACATCGCCGCGCCCGGCGACGACCTCGGCTGGAGTGTGCCGAGCGACGAGTTGTTCCAGTGGTGGTCCGACCGGGTGAGGGCGACAGGCATGGCGCTGTACGGGCGCAAACTGTGGGAGACGATGAGCTCCCACTGGCCGACCGCCGACCAGCAGCCGGGTGCCACACCGGCGGAGATCGAGTTCGCCCGCCGCTGGCGGGACATGCCGAAGGTGGTGTTCTCCTCGACGACCAGCACGGTCGACTGGAACACCCGCCTGGTCACCGGCGACGCGGTCACCGAGATCACCCGGCTCAAGGCCGAGGACGGCGGCCCCATGGATATCGGCGGCGCCACACTCGCCGCAGTGGCCATGTGGGACGGGCTGATCGACGAGTACGCGATCGTCACCCATCCGGTCCTGGTAGGTGGCGGCACGCCGTTCTTTGCGGCGCTGGACAACTGGGTGAACCTGACCCTGGTGGAGACCCGGACGTTCCCTGACGGCGTGGTCCTGACCAGGTACGAGACCAGGCGCTGAGTACCCAACCTCGGATCGGCCGGGCTTCGGGCCGCCCAAGGATCTCGTGGCGCTGTGTTTCGAGGCGATCGTGATACCCGTCCCGGATCACAGACCGTGTATGTAAGGGATCCCCATATGAGACTGCCGAGCAGGTTCTGAGACCAGGTCTTAGGCCGGACGCGTCGAGAGGTCTTTGCGGGAACGCCCTCAGTTTCGGGCCGTTCTTGCAGCCCTTGCAGTGGTGACTGCCTAAATTGCAGGAACAACGAACCCTCGGCACAACTACCGCGCCATGTCGACGAATCGCGAGTAGTGCCCCTGGAATGCCACCGTCACGGTGTCCGTCGGACCATTACGGTGTTTCGCCACGATGATGTCTGCCTCTCCCGCTCGCGGCGACTCCTTCTCGTAGGCGTCCTCGCGGTGCAGGAGCATCACCACGTCAGCGTCCTGCTCCAGGCTGTTGTGCACGGCAATGCCGTTGGCGATGAAGTTATGGCTCCCGGCGACCGTCGCGTCGAAAACCTTCTCCTCTCCAACAGGCTCAATCGAGACGATGCGGTCCCACAGCAAGTCGTTGACGGCCATCATCTCGAGGTCGTCGCTCTCGAGCACCGCGGCAATCCGTCCCAGCCGCTCCCGTGACGGCGCCGTCGTGAACAGCGTGCTGCCGCAATACTGCGTGCCGAGCGCGGCTTGGAAGGCGCGGTGGGTCATGCCTTGCTCGGTCAGGACGCGGCGCACGTCGTGCCACACCTCAAGCGGCACCGTGTCGACGTTGGTGTTGGCCTTGATGTCTCTGATCCGTTCGAGGAGCACGGCCGCGGTTCGTCCTCGCTCACCATGCACGCCGATCCGCTCGAGGAAGACGCGCTTCTCCTCGAGCCCGGAGACGTCTACTGCGTACCCGGGCGGATAACCCGGCTTCGTCGCGGAGCTGATCCGCGCGTCGATCCCGAAGCGCAGCAGCAGGTTCGCCACGCCGTCGGCGAGACGGCGGGAGGTGGTCGCGTAGTACACGCGCCCGGCCCGGCCGTTCGGGTGCAGCACGATCGAGCCGTCGGTAGCCCACAGATGGCGCAGGAAGAGCGCGATCTGCCGCTTGGGGAGGTGGAACACCTCATCGGGGATGAACTTCTCGTGGCTGCGCATCCCGAACAGGCCGAACCCGTCCAGCCACTCGGCGATGGGGTGGCTCTTGCCATGCGTGAGCCGATGGGGCGCCGGCAGGCGCAGCGTGGCGCAACGGGCCGCCGCGTAGTCGTCTCGCACAGGGGTAATCCCAAAGACCGTCGCGGCGTCCTGCACCGCAGCGAGATTCTGCTCGTCGATCGACGCGTACCTGATCGGCTGGCGCCGGACGAAAGAGCCGTCGCCAAGCAGGTGAGCAAGCATGACGACCTTCCGGTCGTCCCAGTCGGCCTCGTGATCAGGCGCCGGCACGTGTCGTGGCACACCGATTCGGGAGCCCACCTGAAGCTCCTCCAGCGCGGTCCACCCGGTGTAGGTGAGGAAGGGATGGTTCCCCGTGGCCGTGATCTCCCGGCCCGAGGCGAGCTTCATCCGGAAGACCGGCTTGACCCCGGTGGAGAAGACCGACGTGATGTGGCGTCGCACGTACTTCAGGCGGTCGTCCAGGGCCCACACCGGCAGGTCCTTCCCGCCGGAGAGGAACAGTTCCCCCATGGTGACCTCGGCGCCGGTGTCGGCGCGCATCACGCGCGTGTCCGCCGTGAGGCAGCCCGACTCACGAAGGTCCGACATCATCGGCTTCTTGTCGGTGCGCTGCTCAGGACCACGGTTCAGCTGGGCCACGGCGATGACCGGCACCTCCACCTCCTTGGCCAGCAGCTTGAGCGCGCGGGAGAACTCCGACACCTCCTGCTGGCGGGACTCGACGCGCTTGCCGGAGGTCATCAGCTGGAGATAGTCGACGACCACGAGCTTCAGGTCGTGCTTCTGCTTGAGCCGGCGGCACTTGGCGCGGATCTCCATCAGCGACATGTTGGGGCTGTCGTCGATGAACAGCGGCGCCTCGGACACCCGGCTCATGGCGGTGGCCATGCGGGTCCAGTCCTCCTCGCGCATGGTGCCCTTGCGCATGTTCTGCAGCGGGACCTGCGCCTCGGCGGAGAGCAGACGCATGGTCAGCTCGGTGCGGCCCATCTCCAGGGAGAAGATGACCGACGTCTGGCCGTTCTTGATCGACGCCGATCGGCAGATGTCCAGGGCGAGGGTCGAGTTGTGGGTGGGGATCATCGCCCGTGAGGCCAGGTACAGGTGACTCGGATGGTCGATCTGCACGCACCTGACCGGCACGCTCTCCACCCGACGGACCCTCGTGATGAACCGCGAGGTACGCCGCGGGGTCGCCGACCGTCGCCGCTCTCGCTGCGCGCGCTGCTTGCGCGCGAGCCTGAACACCTCGTCGTCGGTGGTGAAGGTGATGGTGTATGCGGTGGAGGTCTCCGCGTGGCGACCGTGCACGGTCTTCTCGGACCACCCTGTGCGGTACCCCAGGCTGTGGACGAGCTCCCGGAAGTCCTCCGCGAGCCGCCGGCTCCTCACTGCAAACTGCACGGACCCGGTGGGATTCACGGTGCCGTCGGTGTCGAGCAGGCCGGCGAGGAGCGCACGCCGCTGGCTCACGCCGGCCCGCAGGTACAGGGACGGGATGTGCTTGTTACCGAGCACGCCCAGAGTGCGGAGCTGGGCCTGGACGTTTCCCCGGTCCCGCCAGCACGGCATGCACAGCCGGGCGGACGCGGTGGAGGTCGGGCCGCCGCAGTGGGTACACCTCCACCCGCCCCGCCTCGCGGGCCGGTCGTGCGGCGCCAAGGATGCCTGAGCGATGGTGGTGGTCGCGGGCCGGCCCGCGACCATCGTGGGACGTGCCCGCCCGGGGACCTCCGGGTCCCGCGGAAGGCCGATGGAGAAATTGAGTGCGGCACCGGCCCGCACCACGTAGCCCGCGGAACGCACGAACGCCGGGATCTCCGCGTCGGCTGAGGTGAACCGGGCGCCGGCGCTGTGCCCGTCGCCGAGCCACACCCCGAGCACGTAGGGGTCGATCGGCAGGGCGGCCGCGGGCAGCTCGAGGGGCTTGGCGTTGGTGACGCAGTGGTTGAGGCGGCGATCGACGGTCTCGCAGCGCAGCGTCCGCGCGATCTCCTCGGTGGTGCGCACCTCGGCGAAGGTTCGCTGGTTGCGGTACCTGTTGTAGCCCGTTGCTGCGGCCTGCGCGGACTTGCGCGACGCCCGCGTCTCGGTGAGCCACTGGTGCTGCGCGTCCGCGACGATGGTGGTGCCGTCGTCGAAGGTGACCTCGAAGCAGGGACGGTCCACCATGACCTCGGTGGCCGCCACCACCCTCGTGGGGGTGCCGTCCGCGGCGATGAGCTCGTCGCCGACCTGGACCTCCCCCATGGACGTCCACCCGGTGGGGGTGGGGAGGGGCGTGTCCAGCGCGAGCGCCTTCCCGATGGCCGGCCTGGCCGCGATGATGATCATCTGGCCGCCGTGCAGGCCGTTGGTGAGAGCGTCCAGATCGGTGAACCCCGTCGGCACACCGGTCATGCCCTCGCCCCGGTCGGCGGCGCGCTCGATCTCCTCCATCGTCAGGTTGATCGTGTCCCGCAGCGGGACGTAATCCTCGCTGGTGCGCCGCTCGGTGACCGCGTAGACCTCGGCCTGGGCGTTGTTGACCAGCTCGTCGACGTCCCCGCCGTCGGTGGAGTACCCGAGCTGCACGATGCGGGTGCCGGCCTCGACCAGCCGGCGCAGCACCGCCTGCTCGCGCACGATGCGCGCGTAGAAGCCGGCGTTGGCGGCCGTGGGCACCGAGGAGATGAGCGTGTGCAGGTACGGCGCCCCGCCCACACGCGCGATCTCGCCCCGCTTGGTCAGCTCGGCGGCGACCGTGACGGCGTCGGCCGGCTCCCCCCGCCCGTACAGGTCGAGGATCGCCTCGTAGACCATCTCGTGCGCGGGCCGGTAGAAGTCGTTGCCGCGCAGCTCCTCGACGACGTCCGCGATGGCGTCCTTCGACAGCAGCATGCCGCCGAGCACGCTCTGCTCGGCGGCGATGTCCTGCGGGGGCGTCCGGTCGAAGCCCTCCCGACTACCTACCTGCTCGTCGACGAGAGACAACCGACCTCCTCAGCCCGCACCGCTCGCGGCCCCGAGGCCGCCACGGCACCGTTCTACCGCCACCCACCCACACGGGTCGGCGGGCGCGCACCGCGCCACGCGAACGGTAAGCCCACCCGGGGCCACCTGGGAAAACGTCCCTGTGCACGACCGGCCCCTATCCTGTGGACGGCGTGTGGACGCTATCCCCAGCGTTGTGCACAGCCGGTGGACAACTTTGTGGAGAAGGCCGCGCCGAATCGCGCGAGCGGGCGAATTTCCATCCCCGGGGCCGTGCACACAGTGTGGACAGAAAGAGGTCGGCGAATCCGTGGACGACACACCCGGGCGGGGCGGCAACCCTCCACTCGCCCCTGAGGCGGCGAGGCCCGCGGGCCGCGCCCTCGACAGGCAGATCCTCGCCCTGGCCGTGCCGGCCCTCGGGGCCCTGGTCGCCGAGCCGCTCTTCATCCTGGTCGACACGGCGATGGTCGGGCACCTGGGGACCGCCGAGCTCGCCGGCCTGTCGCTCAGCTCGACGCTGCTGACCACCGCCGTCGGGATCTTCATCTTCCTGGCGTACGCCACGACCGCCGCGACGTCCCGGCGTCTCGGTGCGGGCGACCGGGCCGGTGGCGTCTCGGCCGGCGTCGACGGCATGTGGCTCGCCGTCGGCCTGGGCGCCGTCACCGCCCTTGCCGCCTATCTGGCCGCGCCGTGGATCGTCGACGCCATGGGCGCCCCCGACGCGGTGGCGCCGCACGCCGTCGCCTACCTGCGCGCCTCCGCCCCCGGGCTGCCGGGCATGCTGGTGGTCCTCGCCGCCACCGGGACGCTGCGGGGGCTGCTCGACACCCGCACCCCGCTGGTCGTCGCCGTCGCCGGAGCGCTGGCCAACGTCGCCCTCAACGCCCTGTTCATCTACGGGCTGGGGCTCGGCGTGGCCGGCTCGGGCCTGGGCACCGCCCTCGCCCAGACCGGGATGGGCGTGGCCCTCGGCGTGGTCGTGGTGCACGGCGCGCGGGCCCTGGGCGTGGGGCTGCGCCCGCATGCCGCCGGCATCTGGCGCAGCGCCCTCGCCGGCGCGCCGCTGTTCGTGCGCACCCTCACGCTTCGCCTCGCGATCCTGGCCACGGTGGCGGTGGCCACCTCCCTCGGGGCCGTCACGCTGGCCGGCTACCAGGTCGTCAACGTGATGTGGGGCCTGGCCGCGTTCGCGCTCGACGCCCTGGCCATCGCGGCCCAGGCGCTGGTGGGCCGTGGGCTCGGGGCGGGCGACGTCGGCCACGTCCGCGCCGTCATGCGCCGCTGCCTGCAGTGGGGCACGGGCGCCGGGGCGGTGCTTGGCCTGGTGTTCGCCGCCGGCGGGTGGTGGCTGGCGCCGCTGTTCTCCGCCGACGGCGACGTGCGCCTCGCCGCGGCCGTCGGGCTCGCGGTGGCGGGGGCGTGCCTGCCGATCGCGGGCTGGGTGTACATGCTCGACGGCGTCCTCATCGGCGCCGGGGACGGCCGGTACCTGGCGCGGGCAGGGGTCGCGACGCTGGTCGTGTACCTGCCGCTGGCGTGGGCGGTGCAGCGCTACGCGCCCGCCGGCGCCGCCGGCGAGGCCTGGCTGTGGCTGGCCTTCGGCGGCGCCTTCATGCTCGCCCGGGCCGCGACGACCGGGCTGCGGGCGCGGGGCACGGCGTGGATGGTGCTCGGCGCGCAGCGCTGACCGGAGCCGCTGTGTCGATCCCCGGACCGCTCGTTCGACGTGGGGGTGGAGCCGCCGTGGCACCGGCCCGGGGCTCCGACACCGTCCACAACGACGCCGAGGGAGCCGGCCGTGCAGAAGATCATCCCGAACCTCTGGTTCGACACCCAGGCCGAGGAGGCCGCGAACTTCTACATCTCCGTCTTCGGTGAGGGCCGGGTCAAGGAGATCACGCACTACGGGCCGGACATGCCGGGCCCGGAGGGCCAGGTGATGACCGTCGAGTTCGAGCTGCGCGGGCAGGAGTTCGTCGGCATCAACGGCGGCCCCGAGTTCCGGTTCACCGAGGCCGTCTCCTTCGAGATCCGCTGCAGGGACCAGGCGGAGGTCGACCACTTCTGGGACGCCCTGGTCGAGGGCGGCGAGCCCGGGCCCTGCGGGTGGCTGAAGGACCGCTACGGCCTGTCCTGGCAGGTCGTGCCGGAGGAGTGGTACGCGATGGCCACCGACCCCGACCCGGAGAAGGTCCGGCGGGCCATGAAGGCCATGCTCGCCACGCAGGGCAAGTTCGACGTCGCCACCCTGCGCGCCGCGTTCGAGGGCGCCGAGCAGCCCGCCTAGGTGCGGCGCCTCGGGCGGCCGCTCGACCCGCGGGTGCGGGCGCTGAGCAACCCGCCCAGGCGCGGCCTCGGCCCCACTCGACCGGCGGGTCAGGGCGTCGTGACGCCGCCCGTGGTGGGTGCCGGTTCGTCGTCCCCGGTCGTCGTGGGCGCCGGGGTGTCGTCCCCGGAAGGCGTAGGCGCGGTGGCGTCGTCCCCGGACGGCGTGGGCGTGGTGGCGTCGTCCCCGGTCGTCGCGGGCGCGGGCGTGGGGTCGGGCGCGACGCTCCCCGTCGGGCCGGCCGTGGGTGCGGGGGATGGAGAGTCGGTCGTGCCCGGTGCGCCGGAGGGGGACGATCCGTGAGTGGTGCCGGCCGTCGGCGCCGGCCGGGGAGTGGATGCCGCCCCGGTCGGCGCGGGCGAGGACGTGGGGCTGGGCGAGGTGCCCGATGAGGTCGGGGGCGAGGACGTGGGGGCATCGTCGGCGGGGAGGGCCGCGGGATCCTCGCGGATGATCTCGAGGATCCGCTCCTCGTAGGCGGTGAGCCTGGCCTGCAGCTCCGAGAGCGGCATGCCCTCGACGGAGGCGCCGAACGCCTGGATCTCGCGCCACAGCTCCTGGAGTTGCGCGGTGGTCGGGTCCTCCAGCGGTCCGGCGAGGGTGACGACGAGCTGGGTGGCCAGGGCGTGGGTGACGCACTCGACGCAGCTGTAGTTCACGGCCGCGGCGAGGTTCTGCGGCACCACGACGTCGGCCTGGCCGACGACCAGCACCACCTGGAAGGCCACGGCCACCGTCCGGCAATCGGTGCAGCTGGCCAGCGCGTAGGCCTCGTTGGTGTTCGCGACGGTCTCGTCGTCGGCCCAGACAAGGGCGAAGGCGACGTCGTAGAGCGTTCCGCCGTCCTCGGTGTTGACGGCGAGGGCCTGGTTGTCGCCCTCCGCCGGCGGCAGCGGCCGGTCGAACGGGAACACCCAGGTCGGCGCGGCGGGGGCGGCGGACGTTCCCGAGTCTGTCGAGGAACCCTGCGTCGCCGCGTCCGCGCCGCTCCGTGGGACGAGGACGACGGCGAGCGCGGGGGCGTCTGCGGCTGGCAGGGTCGTGCCGGCGGGCCACACGGCCTGCGCCTGGCCGGGCCTTCCCTCCACGAGGCCCGTGGGCGTCCCCCGGTCCAGGGTCACGGGCAGAGTCTCGAGCAGGGCGGCGGGCAGGGCGTCCTGGAGGGCGCCGCGCTCGTAGGCCTGGACCGGACGGTAGGTGCCCGGGGCCGGCCACCACGCCCAGGCCAGCCCGGCCGCCACGGTCAGCGCCGCGACGGCGGCCAGCGTGCGCCGTCCGGGCCGGCCCTCGGTGCTGCCCCAGGTGTGCTCGAGGACCTGGCGGACGGTGCGGCCGAGGAGGTAGACGACGCCGAGCACCGGCACGGCGATGGCCACGACGGCCAGCAGGCGGACCAGGGCGCCGGGCACGTCGCCGTCGCCGAGATGCTGACCCAGCAGGGCCGCCTGGTCGCGAAGGCTGTTCGCGGCCGTGCCGAGAAGCCTGGGCAGGGCCAGGACCATCAGCACGAGCGTGCCGAGCAGGACCGGGACGACGACCAGCACCCAGGCGGTGACCACGGCGCGCGCCCAGGGCTTGAGTGCCCCGGCCTCGGGGTCGTGCCACCGCCCTGGAAGCAGGGCCAGGAGCGTCGGCCTGATCCGGCGGTACAGGTCCGGGACGCCGGTGAGGTCCGCGAGGACGTGGTAGCCGTCGAACCGGACGATGGGCGCGAGCTGGCGCAGCATCTGCAGCACCTGGGTCGCGATGATCAGGAGGATGGCGTCCCACCGGCTCAGCCACCAGGCCCCGAACATCACGACGGCGATCACCGCGTTGAAGTACAACCCGCCGAGATCCGTACGGACGCGGCCGGCACGTCCGAGCCGGTAGCTGTCGGTCACGTCGGTGTAGAAGGCCGGCCAGACGAGGTAGAGGCCAGCGCCCATGGCACCGGGCCGCGCGCCGCCGTAGCGGGCCGCGGCCGCGTGCCCGACCTCGTGGAACCCCGCCGAGACCACCGTGAGGACGAAGACCACCAGCAGCAGGCCAGGCCTGTCGAATGCCTGGTGGGTGGCCGACCCCAGGCCCTTCTCCAGCAGCAGCCATGCGCAGACCGCAGCGAAGGCGAGGCAGACCAGGGCGACGACCACCGGCGCGAACAGCGCGGCGAACGGCGCGGTGAGCCGGTTGGTCACTTCTGGGTCGGAGACCACGTACTTGAACCGCAGGGCGAGCAGCGGGTTCGAACGTCTGAGCTCGGGCTCGGACCCGTCCGCCCGTCGCAGCACGCCGAGCGTGCGGAGCCGGTCGCACAGCGCCCGCACGTTGTCCGCCGTGACGGCACGGCTGACCTGCCGCCCGACGAGCTCGGCGATGTCGCCGTGGCTGCGCTCACCGTCGACCGCTGACAGGACCAGGTAGAGCAGCCGCGTCAGCTGGATGGTCTGCCCGTCCGAGCGCCGGACCAGGGCCGGCGGCTCGCGGTAGCCGGAACCGGCGACCTCGCCGAGCAGCTGGAGGCCGCTCGCGCGCGCGGGCACGCCGGGAGGCGGGCCCGTCCCCCCGGCGCCTCCCGGCGAGGTACTGACCTCGGTCGAGCTCACGGGGTCCTACTGCTCGATCTGCGAGCTCTGCTCGACCGTGGCCTGCGCGTCGGCGTCGATGTCCTGGGTGATGATCGCGTCCTGCTGGGCGACCGCGGTGGCCTGCGAGTCCACGGAACCCACGTTCGCCGCGACGGCGGCGTCGATCGGGGAGGCGACGTTGGCGTTCGCCGCGACCGCGCCGCCGATGGGGGCGGCCAGGTCGAGGTCGGCGGCGAGGTCGACGTCCACGTCGAGTAGGTCGCCGTCCAGGACCGACCCGGTGTCGGTGGGGTCCTCGACCTCCGTGTCCGACGGCGTCGTGGAGCCGGCCTCGTCGGTCGGGGCGGCCGCGCCGTCCGCGGGGGCGGCCGGGTCAGCCGTCGTCCCCGAGGTGCCCGCTCCGTCGGCGGCCTGATCGATCGTGCTGTCCTGGGTGCCCTCGGCCACGGCCTGGCCGGTGATGCCCTGGTCGACGATGACACCCTGGTCGGCCAGGGCCTGGGCCTCCGAGCCGGAGGAGAGGACGTTGGCGCCGACGGCGGCGTCGATCGGGGCGGCGACGTTGGCGTTCGCCGCCACGGCGAGGTCGATGGGCGCGGCGGCGTCGAGGCCCAGGTCGAGGTCGGCGTTGAGGTCCAGGAGGCTGATGACCTCCTTGTCGGGGAGTGCGGTGCCGGCCTCAGCCGCCAGCTCGTCGTCCGACAGCGGTGCGAGTTCTTCGTCGCTCATCGTTGCGCTCCTCCCGACGTGATGCGCTCACGCCTTTCGCTCGCGGGAATCCCGAAAAAGCATGCCCAAACTTGCAGGCCTCGCCGGGGTCCGCAACAGGAGCCGCCCGGCCGCCTCCGGGCCCGCCTGACGGGCGCCGCTCACCCACCGCGTCCAGGAGGCGCCGGCGACCACGGCCAGGTGCGGCACAGACCATGCCCGGCTAGGAAGGCCGCGCAAGTGGCGATCGGCCCCGCAAAACGCTCGCGGGCAATCGGGTCCCGTCGCGCAGCGGGACCGAGCCCGCCGCACGGCGGCGGCGCGGGGGCTACCCGGTCTCCGCCTGCCCGGGCGAGACCTCGGCGGAGTCCGCCGCCTCCTCCCACAGGCCCAGGCGGTTGCCCTCGGTGTCCTCGAAGTAGGCGTACCGGCCCATGCCGGGCATGGACTCGACGTCGCCGAGGCGCCGCCCGCCGTGCTGCTCCACGGCCACCAGGGCGGGCTCGATCCGGTCGACGGTGATGACGACGGTCGGCGGCTCGGGCGTGGAGCGCTTGTAGATGTCGCCGCCGATGACGCCGACCTCGCCCTCCTCCCCGCCCGGCTGGATGAACTCGACGTCCTCGTAGCCCTCGATGTCCTCGAAGGACCAGCCGAACACCTCGCCGTAGAACGTGCGGGCGCGGCCGACGTCCTCCGCGGGGATCTCGAAGTGCTGCACCTTTCCCGTTCCCATGCGCCCGGACGGTACGCGGGCGCCCCGGCGACACGCCAGGGGCGGAGACGCGGGCGGGGGGCGCAAGAGGCGGGACGACAGAGGCGGGACGACAGAGCCGGGACGCGGCGCGGGACAGCAAAGCGGCCCGGCCCCCGTGAGGGGACCGGGCCGCTGCGCGCTGCTGCCGGCCTGCCGGCGGAAGGTCACTTGGCCGGGACGACCGTGACCTCGAGCGTCGCCTGGACGTCCTCGTGCAGCCGCACGAGGACCTTGTGGTCGCCCAGGGACTTGATCGGGGTCGGGACCTCGATCTTGCGGCGGTCCAGCTGCGGGCCGCCGGCGGCCTTGACGGCCTCCGCGACGTCCGAGGTGGTCACGGCGCCGAACAGGCGGCCGTTGTCGCCGGAGCGCACCGCGATGGTGACCGGGTTGGCCTGGAGGCGGTCACGCACGTCGCGGGCCTCCTCGATCGTCGCGATCGCGCGGGCCTTGCGCGCCGCGGTGATCTGGTCGACCTGCTTCTGGCCGCCCTTGGTCCACTTCGTGGCGAGACCGCGCGGGACGAGGTAGTTACGGGCGTACCCGTCCTTGACCTCGACCACGTCGCCAGCGGTACCGAGACCGGAGACCTCGTGGGTCAGGATCAGCTTTGCCATTTCGGACTCCTAGTCTCAGCGAGCCGAGCTCGAGTACGGCAGCAGGGCCATCTCGCGGGCGTTCTTCACGGCCTTCGCGATCAGGCGCTGCTCCTGGACGGACACGCCGGTCACGCGGCGGGCGCGGATCTTGCCGCGGTCGGAGATGAACTTCCGAAGCAGCGCGGTGTCCTTGTAGTCGATGTTGTCGATCTTCCCCGCCTTGAGCGGGTTGGCCTTCTTCTTCGGCTTGCGAAGAACGGGCTTCGCCATGGTGGTGCTCCTCGATGATCGGCGCGGCGCCCGCGGGCGCTCACGTAAAGGTCTGACTTAGAAGGGGGGCTCGTCGTTGAACGCGCTCGAGCCGCCGCCCGTGGCCCACGGGTCGTCCGCCTGTCCGCCGCCGGGGGCGTCGTAGCCGCCCCCCTGCCGCGCGCCGGCGAAACCACCCTGCTGCTGGCCGCCGCCGAAGCCGCCCTGCTGGCCGCCGCCGAAGCCGCCGCCACCGCCGCGCGAGGCGCGGGTGACCTTGGCCGTGGCGTACCGGAGGGAGGGACCGACCTCGTCGACCTGCATCTCCACGACCGTGCGCTTCTCGCCCTCGCGGGTCTCGAAGGACCGCTGGACCAGCCGGCCCTGGACGATCACGCGGGTGCCCTTGGTCAGCGACTCGGCGACGTTCTCCGCGGCCTCACGCCACACCGAGCAGCGCAGGAACAGGGTCTCCCCGTCCTTCCACTCGTTGGCCTGGCGGTCGAAGGTGCGCGGCGTGGACGCCACGGTGAAGCTGGCCACGGCCGCCCCGGACGGGGTGAATCGCAGCTCGGGGTCCGCCGTCAGGTTCCCGACGACGGTGATGACGGTCTCTCCTGCCATGCTGTGCTCCCTGGTGGCTTGCGGTGGTGCTCGACCGAGCCGTGGCTCAGTGAGCGTCCGGGCGGATGAGCTTGGTGCGCAGGACGGCCTCGTTCAGGCCGAGCTGACGGTCGAGCTCCTGGGCCAGCTCCGGCGTCGTGTTCATGTCGACGACGGCGTAGATGCCCTCAGAACGCTTCTTGATGTCGTAGGCAAGGCGGCGCTTGCCCCAGATGTCGACCTTCTCGACGGTCCCGCCGCCGGTCTTGACGACCGAGAGCAGCTTGTCGAGCGACGGGGCGACCGTGCGCTCGTCGACCTGCGGGTCGAGGATGATCATCAGTTCGTAGCTACGCATGCTTGGTACCCACCTCCTCTGGACTCAGGCGGTCACGGTCTCTCCGTGACAGGAGGGTGATGCGTCGTCGGTCCCAGGCCGCGCGCGGATACGCGAGGACGTAGGACCAACGGGCAACCCTACCGTAGGGACGGGCGCCGACATGGCGCGAGCCTCGTCACAGCGTTGTGGACGACGGCGACGGCACGGTCGTCGAGCAGGACGCCTCCCGGAGGCAATCTCTCGCCGCACAAACGACGACGGCGGCACCGAAGTGCCGCCGTCGTCCTGATCAGCTACGACTCGTTGGGATCTCTGAAGTTGCCCAAAGCGTCGTTGTCACCACCGGGCTGCGACGTACCCGGCGTCCGTTGCCGCTGCGTCGTCGCGGCCTCCTGAGCATCCGGGATGTCGTTGCCGTTGGCGTCGGGATCCTGGCTGTCAGGGATGCCGTCTCCATCGGTGTCCGGCGCCGTGGGGGTCGGCGTGGGCGTGGGGGTCGGCGTCGGCGTGGGGGTCGGCGTCGGCGTGGGGGTCGGCGTCGGCGTAGGGGTCGGCGTCGGCGACGGCGTCTCGGTGGGCGCCTCCGTCGTCGGCTCCGGCGTCGGCTCGACCGTGGGCTCCGGCGCCTCGGTGACCCGCGGGCGCGGGCGCGACGTCGGCTCGGGGAAGTCCTCGACCTCCATGCCGTCGGTGGCGACCTCCATGTAGTCGTTCCAGATGCGGGCGGGCCACTGACCGCCGCCCATGTTCCTCGTCGAGATGTCCCCGAAGCCCTCCAGCGACTCCTCGCTGCCGTCCTCGGCCACCTGGTACATGTTCACGAAGGTCGCCAGCTGGGGGATGTAGCCGCCGAAGTTGGCCGACTTCAGGCCCGTCGAGGTGCCCGTCTTGCCCGCCACCGGCCGGTCGAGCAGCGCCGCCGCCGAGCCGCCGCCGTCCTCGACGACGGCCTGCATGGCGTAGGTGGCGTCGGCCATCACGTCGGCGTCGAACTCGCGCTCGCCCCGACCGGCGCCGGTGTAGACGACGTTGCCGTCGGTGTCGCGCGCCTCGGCCACGATAAAGGGGTCGTGACGCACACCCTGGGCGGCGAAGGTCGCGAACGCCGTCGCCATGTCGATGGCGCGGGGCGAGGCGGGGCCGAGCACGTTCGAGCCGTCGGCCACGAGGCCGGGGGTGTCCTCCGGCACTCCCGCCCGCACGGCGGCGTCGAGGGTGTTCTGAGGGCCGACGTCCTGGTTGAGCTGGACGTAGGCGGTGTTGATCGAGTCGGCGGTCGCCTCGATGAGGTTGACCCGGCCGTAGTTGCGGCCGTTGAAGTTCTCGACCTCCCAGCCACCCGGCATCTCGATCGTCGCCGGCGCGTTGTAGGTCTGGTACAGGGACATGCCCTGCTCGAGGGCGGCGATGAGCCCGAACGGTTTGAAGGTCGAGCCCGCCTGCGCGTGGCCCTGGGTGGCACCGTTCAGCGGCTCCGAGACGAAGTCGGGACCGCCGTACAGCGCCACGATCGCGCCCGACGAGGGGTCGATCGAGACGATGTTGACCTTGTTGTTGGCCGGCCGGTCGTCGGGGAGGTCGTCCACGGCCTGCACGGCGGCGTCCTGCTTGCGCTGGTCGATCGTGGTGACGATGTCCAGGCCCAGGGTGTCGATCTCGTCGTCGGTCATGCCGGCCCGGTCACGCAGCTCGGTGCGCACCATGTCCAGCAGGTAGCCGTTGGGCCCGCCGTAGGTGTTCTCGGTGTTCGGCTCGACAGCCTGCGGGTAGGCGGCGGAGTCGTACTCCTCCTGGGTGATGTGCCCGTCCTCGAGCATCAGGTTCATCACGCGCTGCCAGCGCTCCTGTGCCTGGTCCGGGCTGACGGCCGGGTCCCAGGCGCTGGGCGCGGGGATGATGCCGGCGAGCAGCGCCGACTCCGAGACGCTGAGCTCGGCGGCCGGTTTGCCGAAGTAGGCCTGCGCGGCCTTCTCGATGCCGTAGGCGCCGCGACCGAAGTAGATGGTGTTGAGGTAGTTCTCGAGAATCTCGTCCTTGGTCTGCGACTGGTCGATCTTCAGCGCGAGGATCGTCTCCTTGAACTTGCCCAGGTAGCTCGTGGTCGTGCCCGTGTAGTAGTTCTCCACGTACTGCTGGGTGAGCGTCGAGCCGCCCTGGGTGGGCAGGCCACGCACGTTGTTCCACAGCGCGCGCACGAGGCCCTTCGGGTCCACGCCGTTGTTCTGGTAGAACCGGCGGTCCTCGGAGGCGATGACGGCCTCGCCGACGTGCTCGGGCAGCGTGTCGAGCGGCACGGTCTCGCGGTCCACCTCCGAGAACGACCCCATGGGGGTCTCGCCGTCGGCGTAGTAGACGGTGGTCGCCTCGGCGAGGGCGAAGTCGTTGGGCTCGGGCACGTTGATGGTGGCGTAGGCGACGACGAACAGGCCCAGCACCGCGGCGATGCCGGTGAGGACGGTGCCGAGCACCACGCGCCAGCTGGGCAGCCAGCGCTGGATCGGGCCCTTGCCGGAGCGCGGGTAGTCGAAGAAGCCCTTCTTCTTCTGCGGGCGCTTCACCCCCGCGGCGCGGCTTGCGGCGGCGGCGCGGGCCGTGCCCGCGCCCTTGCCGGCGGGCTTGGCACCGCTGGGGCTGGCCTTGCCACGGCCGGCGGCGCCCCCGCGGCTGCCGCCGTTGGCGGGGCGCCCGGCACCGGAGCGGGCCGCGGAGCCGGCTCCGTCGCGTCCCGCGCCTGGGCGCGAGCCGTCGCCGGGCCGGCCCGTCGGGGACCAGTTGGGGGTGCGTGCCACGCAGGCCTGCCTTTCGCCGTGCCGCACCGAGGGCCGGCGCGGATAGGTGCGTTCCCGCAGAGCGCGCCACCGGCGCCTGGAGGCGCGGACGGTCGCTGCTGGGGCAGATCGTCCCTCAGTATGCGACAGCACCCCAACCTGCGCGCATGACGTGCGTCACCGCCGGCCGCCTTTGCCCGCCGTCGCGCGACACGATCCAGCGGCCGGATAGCGATCGATATATCGGTGCGATATATTCTCTCGCTATCACCGGGCGCCGCTGGCCCGGTGACCGCACCAGCGCCGCGCCGAAGGAGGGAGGCCGATGAGCCCACGGACGGAAGTGCTCGAGCTGGCCATCCTCGGCCGCCTGCGCGAGGCGCCCATGCACGGCTACGAGCTGCGCAAGCACCTCAACGCGGCCCTCGGCGCCTTCCGCACCCTCTCCTACGGCTCGCTGTACCCCGCCCTGCGGTCCCTGACGGAGCGCGGGCTGATCGCCACCGCCACCTCGGACGCCGCCGCCCCGCCCCTCGCCGGCCGCCGGGCGCGCATCGTCTACCGCATCACCGACGCCGGCGTCGCCCACCTCGAGGGCTCGCTCGCCACAGCCGGGCCAGCCGCCTGGGACGACGACGCCGCGTTCGACGTCCGCTTCACGCTCTTCGGGAGCACCGACGCCACCACCCGGCTGCGCATCCTCGAGGGCCGGCGCGCCCGGATGGTCGAGCGCATGGAGAACCTGCGGCAGTCCTTCGGCCGCACCGCGCGCCGCATGGACGCCTACACCGCCGAGCTGGCGCGGCACGGGCTGGAGCAGGTCGAGCGCGAGGTCGCGTGGCTGGAGCGGGTGATCGACACCGAGCGGGGCACCGCCGGCGCGCTGGACTACGACAGCATCGCGCGCCGGCCCGGGCAGCCGCCGACAAGACCTGGACCGGTTGACACCCCCGGACCGCCCGGGACCACCGGGCCGCCGGGGGCCACCGGGCCTCCGGGGCCACCGGAACCGGAGCAGCGGACCAACCCGCGGCCCGCGGGTCCGTCCGGACTCACCGGGCCGGGCTCGCCCCGGCTGCCCGACCACCCACCCGCGGACGCCGCCGGCGGACCCGCCACCTCCAGGAACGAAGCTGTCCAGATGAACAAGGAGCAAGCATGAGTGCTATCCGCGTCGCAATCGTCGGCGTCGGGAACTGCGCGTCCTCGCTGGTCCAGGGCGTGCACTTCTACGCCGACGCCGACCCCGAGAGCACCGTCCCCGGCCTGATGCACGTGCAGTTCGGCAACTACCACGTCCGCGACATCGAGTTCGTGGCCGCGTTCGACGTCGACGGCAAGAAGGTCGGCACCGACCTGTCCGAGGCGATCAACGCCAGCGAGAACAACACCATCAAGATCTGCGACGTGCCGCCGCTGGGCGTGACCGTCCAGCGCGGCCCCACGCTCGACGGGCTCGGCAAGTACTACCGCGAGACCATCGAGGAGTCCACCGCCGAGCCGATCGACGTCGTCGCCACCCTGCGCGAGACCCGCACCGACGTGCTGGTGTGCTACCTCCCCGTGGGCTCCGAGGACGCCGCGAAGTTCTACGCGCAGTGCGCCATCGACGCCGGTGTCGCCTTCGTCAACGCGCTGCCCGTGTTCATCGCCGGCACCAGGGAGTGGGCCGACAAGTTCACCGCGGCCGGCGTGCCGATCGTCGGCGACGACATCAAGTCCCAGGTCGGCGCGACCATCACGCACCGCGTGCTCGCCAAGCTCTTCGAGGACCGCGGCGTGCGGCTGGACCGCACCTACCAGCTCAACGTCGGCGGCAACATGGACTTCAAGAACATGCTCGAGCGCGACCGGCTGGAGTCCAAGAAGATCTCCAAGACCCAGGCCGTCACGTCGAACATGCACGGCCAGCTCGAGCCGCGCAACGTCCACATCGGCCCGTCCGACTACGTCGAGTGGCTCGACGACCGCAAGTGGGCCTACGTCCGCCTCGAGGGCACCACCTTCGGCGAGGTGCCGCTGAACCTGGAGTACAAGCTCGAGGTCTGGGACTCCCCCAACTCGGCCGGCATCATCATCGACGCCGTCCGCGCGGCGAAGATCGCCCTCGACCGAGGGATCGGTGGCCCCCTGCTCTCGCCGTCGTCGTACTTCATGAAGTCCCCGCCGGAGCAGCGGCCCGACGACCTCGCGCGCGAGTCCGTCGAGGCGTTCATCGCCGGCGACGTCGAGCGCTGAGGGCGCCGCGCCGCCGCCCCTGGGGGCCCCACCACGTCCGTGGCGGGGCCTCCCGCTTTATCGGTCGCGCAATTCCCCGTTCCGGTAGCGATTCGGACACACCCCTCCTAGTGTGTGACGTGCGCGACACCGGAAGGGGAGCGATGTCGACGTCCGAGCGCGACCACCAGGGCGACGCGGCGGCCAGCCGCCTCGCCCGGTGGGCCTCGCGCGCACTCCTGACCCTGGGCGGCGGCGTCGTCGCGGCACTCGCCGGAACGGCGCTGGCCTCACCCGCCGCTGCGGATGACGCTCCCTGGGAGCCGTCGGCAGCCGTCGGCCTCGTCGTCGAGGGCCAGGCGCCTGGAGACACCGAGGAGGTGGCGGCCGCGGTCTCCGACGACGTCGCGGCACCGGTCGCGGTGGCCGCCAACGCTGCTGAGGCCGCCGCTCCCGTCGTGCAGCACATGGCGGCTCCCGTGGTCCAGAGCCTTCCCGCCCGCGTCGGGGGCGGCACCTCGCCGGAGAGCGTCTCCCCCGCCGCGGACCAGGCGCAGGCTCCCGTGCCCGAGCAGGGCGCATCCCTCGCCGCGCCGGCCAGCACCGGTGCCGGCGTGGCCGCCAGCACCCCTGTCGCGGCCGTCACCACCCCTGTCGACGGCCTCGCGCATCCTCTCGCCGAGGACGCCGTCACCTTTGTGGCAGGCGACGTCCTGGCCCCCATGACGGAGGACGTCGTGGCCCCGGTGGCCCGCCCGCTCGTCACCCCCGTGGTCGACGAGGTCGTCCGGCCGCTGGGGGACGCGCGGGCGCCCCTGACGGACGCTGCCGTCAAGCCCGTGCAGCCCGCCCTGGACGCCGCACACCCTGCGGTGACCGAACCGCTTGGCCCGCCCGACGACGCCGTGGAGCACCCCGTCAGCCTGCGGCCGTTGGCGGCGCCGGGCGCTGCCGTAGACATCCCGCCATCCCTCCCGGGTGAGCCGGTCGGCCCCGGCACGCCCGTCCCGGTCGGGGATGCCGGGGTCACCGGTCTCCGGGGGATCGCGCCCGCCGCACAGGACCCCCTGGACCTGGCCGCGCTGTCGTCGGGGTCGGGGGCAGTCAGCGGCACGCCGGCGCCCGAGCCGGCGCCCGTCCACGCACCCCCCACCGCGCCGGGCTCGGGCACCGCGGCCGGCGCCGGTTCCCCCGCCGTGGACGGAACCGTGCCAGCCGGCCTGGGCGATCCCAGGGATCCGCTGCGCTCGCCGCGCCCCGAGCTGAACTTCTCGCGCTACCTCGACGTCCTTCTCCGCGTCGCCGTCTCTCCCGACTGACACAGGCAGGGCCGGCCGTCCCCGCCGGCATGCCGACATGCGCCCAGGCGCACCCGATGCTCAGTCAGGAGAAAGTGTCATGCACAAACGTCATGCGCACCTCACCGGCGACGTCGTCGACGACACCAACGTCGCCGCCCCGATCCACGCACCCGTCACCGTCGGCGCCATCGCCCTCGGCCTGGGCGACGCCAGCGCCGGCCCACCAGGCCGCCTCGACGGCCCGCGCCGAGACGGGCGAGGGCCAGCTCCCGCCCGTCGGCGCGGTCGAAGACCCGTCAGCGGGACTCCGCGGGACCGCCTGGTCCCCGCTCGACGACATCCTTGACGAGGCCACCCCCGCACCCCTGGCCGGGGCGGGCACCGCCAGCAACGCGCTCGACCCGATCCTCACCGCGGGCCAGCCCGCCCCGGCCGCGCAGGACTCCGGTACGGGCGACCCCGCCGACGACACCGAGGCCTCCGGCAAGGCGGCGTCCACCGCGGCCCTCGTGTCCTCCGAGCAGACCGGCTCGGCCGGGACCGCAGGGCCGGTAGGCGCGGACGCCGTCACCGCCGGCACGGCCACGACCTCCCCGTCGGTCGGGACCGCACCGGCGGCCGAGACCCGCCTGGCAGCGGGCTCCGGCGTGGCGCTGGGGAACGACACCCGCGTGTTCGGCGCCGCCGGCACGGTCGCCGGACAGCCCCATGCCGGGGCGGACGTGGCTGAAACCGCCGCGCCGATCACCTCGGCCGCGCCCGGCGGCCCGGCCGAGGAGCACCGTCCCACCACCTGCGTCCTCACCGCCGGTTCCGGTGTGAGCGGCCCGAGCGCCACCTCGGCGTTCGGGGGGACGAGCGACCCCGCCACGCCGCTGAACGGCGCGGGCGCGCTCGGGGTGGCGCTCGGCGCTCCGCTGCTGGCGGCGGTCGGCGGCCTCCTGCACCGCCGCCAGCTGGCGGCCTAGGACGCCACGCGAGGCCGGTGGCCCCCCGCCCCGCCCTCGCGCGGCCAGGTCCGCCGACGCCGTCGGCATCATGTCCCGGCGTGACGGCGGCAGGCCACCCAATCCAGGAAGGACGGAGACCGGCGATGTCCACGACAGCCGTGCCCCTGATCGACAAGCAGCTCAACATCAAGTGCCATGTGCTGGGTCACCACTGGCACGACGAGCGGATCGGCTTCAGCAACCTCTACCTCACGGCGTGCATGCGGTGCGGCGAGGTCGAGCACGAGGCCAGTTCGTTGACCCGTACGTCCTGACCCGCAGGTCCGTTCGAGCCACCGCCTGCACCACCGGTCCGGACCCCGTACCGGTGGTCGCCGTGGCGGTCCACCGAGCGCCCGGACCGGTCGCTCCCCCCAGCGGTCGGTCCGGGCTTCCGGGGCCCGGGCCGAGATTGCGAGCCCGGTGGTCAGCCCACCGGTCCTACGCTCATTCGACGTCCCGCGCCGCTCAGCCCCGGTGCGAGCGTCGCCGGCTGAAGGCCTTGCGGATCTCCTCCACCCACAGCACCGCGGAGGCGACGAGGGCGGCGAGGCCCCAGTGCTCCGGCGCGATCGCCGTCGTGCTGAAGAAGCCCTGCAGGAAGGGAACGTAAACGACCGCCACCTGCAGCACGAGGATGGCCGCGAGGGAGATCCACAGCGCGCGGTTGGTGAAGGTGTGCCGGGAGAACACCGACTCCTCGCGGCTGCGGACGTTGAGCAGGTTGAACACCTGGAACAGCACGAAGGTGGTGAACGCCAGCGTGCGGGCCTGCCCGGCGCCGAGCCCGGCCGACTCCGCCCAGGTGAGCACGCCGAGCGTGCCGGCGGCCATGACGGCGGCGGAGAGCACGATGCGCACGATCCGTGAGCGGAACAGGATCGGCTCGCCGACCGGGCGTGGCGGCCGGCGCATCACGTCCGGGTCCGGCCGGTCCAGGCCGAGGGCCATGGCGGGCGGGCCGTCCATGATGATGTTGACCCACAGCACCTGCAGCGCGGTGAACGGAGCGCCGCCGGCCACCCCGAGCAGCCCGGTGGCGAGGAAGATCAGCACGAAGCCCCACGCCGTGGCGATCTGGAAGCGCACGAACTTCACCACGTTGTCGTAGATCCCGCGGCCCTCGCGTACGGCCGCGACGATGGTGGCGAAGTTGTCGTCGGTCAGGATCATCTTGGCGGCGCCCTTGGACACCTCGGTGCCCGTGATGCCCATGGCGATGCCGATGTCCGCCTGCTTCAGCGCCGGGGCGTCGTTGACGCCGTCGCCGGTCATGGCGACGACGGAGCCGTCCGACCGCAGCGCGTCCACCATCCGGATCTTGTGCTCCGGGCTCACCCGCGCGAGCACGCCGTAGCGGGCCGCCCGCCGGGCGAGCTCGTCGTCGCCGAGCCGGTCCAGGTCGGCGCCGGAGACCGCCTCGCCGTCGATGCCGAGATCCTCCGCGATCGCCGAGGCGGTGCCGACGTGGTCGCCGGTGATCATGTGGACGGCGATGCCGGCGTCGTGCGCCTGGGCGATCGCGTCGCCCACCTCGGGGCGCGGCGGGTCGACGATGCCGACGAGGGCCAGCAGGGTCAGGTCGGTGACGTGGCCGTCCAGCTCCTCGGGCGTGGCCTCCGCGGCCGCGGCGGGGTCGACCTGGTCGGGCCCGAGGTCACGCTGCGCCACGGCCATGACCCGCAGGCCGCGCGCGCCGATGTCGGCGTTGAGCGTGGCCAGCCGCTCGCGCTGGGCGTCGTCCAGCGGGATCGAGCCCTCGGGGGTGTCCAGCCGGGAGCACCGGGAGAGGACGACGTCCGGGCCCCCCTTGGCGAACAGGCGGGTGCCGGCGCCGTCCTCCGGGACCGGGCCGCGCGCCCACTCCTTCAGCGCGGCGTCGGCGGCGCCGTCCCACCGGTGGAAGGTGGCCATGTACTTGCGGTCGGAGTCGAAGGGCACCTCGGCCGCGCGGGGCCAGTCCCGGCGGGCCGCGTCGACGTCGAGGCCGCCCTTGGCGGCGAGCACCACGAGCGCGCCCTCGGTGGGATCGCCGACCATCTCGCCGTCGTGCACGACGGCGTCGCTCGCCAGCGCCATGGCGAGCAGGGCGCCGCGGACGTCGGGCGCCGGGCCGTCGCCCGTCGGCCGGATCTCGCCGTCGGTGCTGTAGCCCTCGCCGGTGACCGTGAAGCGGCGCTGCTCGGCGAACAGCTCGCGGGCGGTCATCTGGTTCAGGGTGAGGGTGCCGGTCTTGTCGGTCGCGATGTGCGCCGTGGAACCCAGCGTCTCCACCGAGGAGAGGTTCTTGATGATCGCCCCGTGCCTGGCCAGGCGGGAGGCGCCCATCGCCAGGGTGAAGGCGACGACGGCGGTCAGCCCCTCGGGGATGGTGGCCACGGCGAGGGAGACGGCGGTGAGGAAGAGCTGCTCCAGCGACTGCCCGCGCACCAGCCCCAGGACGAACACGATCACGACGACAACACCCGCCACGACGCTGAGCAGCTTGGCCAGCCTCGCGATCTGGCGCTGCAGCGGCGTGGTGTCCTGCCCGGCGGTGCCGAGCATGCCGGCGACCCGGCCGATCTGGGTGCCCATGCCGGTCTCGGTCACGACCATGACCCCGCGGCCCCGGGTCACCGAGGTGCTCATGAAGCCCATGCCGTCGCGGTCCCCGAGGCTCGCGTCCGGCTCGTCCACGGCGGAGGCGTGCTTGGCCACCGGGGCGGACTCGCCCGTCAGCGCCGCCTCCTGGACCTCCATGCCGGCCGTCTCGACCAGGCGCCCGTCGGCGGGGACGACGTCGCCCGCCTCCAGCAGCACCACGTCGCCGGGCACGAGGTGCTCGGCGTCGACCTCTGCCACACGGCCGTCGCGGCGCACCCTGGCACCGGTGACCGTCATGTCCTGGAGCGCCTTGAGGCTGTCCTCGGCGCGCCGCTCCTGCACGAGGTTGAGCACCGCGTTGAAGACGACCACCACGAGGATGACGACAGGGGTCTCCCACTCGCGCGAGACCAGCGCGCTGACGAGCGCCGCGAGGATCAGCACGATCGTCATGGGTTCGGTCAGGAGCGCGACGACCTTCCGCCACAGCGGGGTGCCGGCCGCCTCGGCCAGCGCGTTGCGGCCGTGCTGCTCCAGGCGCCGTTCTGCCTCGGCGGCCGTAAGTCCCTGCCCGACGTCGACGCCGAGCTCCCCGGCCACGGCCTCCGGGCCCATGGTGTGCCAGTGCGGCGGTGGAGCGGCGTCCTTGGTCTCGGTCGCTTGGGGGCTGTTGGGACTCATCGGCGATCACTCACCTCGGTACGCGGCGTCTGCTTCCTCTTTCATGCTCTCCCCGCGGCCGCGGGACCGCGACGCCACGGAGCCCCGTCGGGGCCGTCGGATCGTTCACATGCCCGGCCGGGAACTTCCGGCCGTCGTCATCCGTTAGGGGCGGGCACGGGCTGCGACGGGTGCGAGGAGCGGGGCGAGGCGGGCCCGCCTGCGCCCCGGGGGCGGCGCCGGCCCGCGCCGGGGGTCGGATAGCCTGCAGCGGTGCCGAACCACCCCCTGCCGCGCGCCACGGCGCCGAGCGCCCGGCTCGGCGGGCCGGCCGCCCCGGCGGTGCTGCCGCGGTGAGCGTCCTGTCCGACCTGCGTACGGTCGCGGTGCACCGCGACTTCCGCAAGCTCTTCGCCGTCCGGCTGGTCTCCCAGTGCGGGGACGGCATGTTCCAGGTGGGCCTGGCGACCCTCTTCTTCTTCAACCCGCAGAAGATGGCGACCGCCTCCGGGGTGGCCGCGGCGTTCGCGGTGCTGCTGCTGCCGTTCACCGTCGTCGGCCCGTTCGCCGGGCCGCTGCTCGACCGGTGGCGCCGGCGCCAGGTGCTGCTGGTCGGCAACGCGGTGCGCGTCGGGCTGGCGCTGGTCATCGCCGTCCTCATGGCGACGGTCGGGGTGGGCCTGCCGGTGTACGTCCTGGCGCTGGTCACCCTCGGCGTCAACCGCTTCCTGCTCTCCGCGCTCTCGGCGGGCCTGCCGCGGGTGGTGCCCCGCGACCAGCTGCTCATGGCCAACACGCTGACGCCGACCCTCGGCGCGGTCTCCGCCGTCGTCGGCGCGGTGCTGGGCTTCCTCATCAACCTGCTCGCCCCCGCCAGCCCGGTCAAGGACGGCATCGTGCTGGCGACGGCGGCGCTGCTCTTCGGGGCGGCGTCGCTGCTGGCGCTGCGGCTGGGCCGCGACCAGCTGGGCCCCGCGCGCCGCTCGGACGCCGGGCAGCTGTGGCACGACGTCCGCTCGACCGCCGCCGACATGGTCGCCGGCGCCCGGTACCTCACGGCGCGGCGCACCCCCGGCATGGGGCTCGGCGTGATGGCCCTGCACCGGTTCCTCTACGGCATGAACTTCATCGCGCTGCTGCTCATCTCCCGCAACCTGCTCTCCGACCCGGCCGACGCCGACGCCGGGCTGGCCATGTTCGCCACGCTCACCGGGGTGTCCTTCGCGGGCAACGGCCTGGCCATCGTGCTGACCCCGATCGCCCACGAGCGGATGCGCCCGTCCAGCTGGATCGTGCTGTGCCTCGGCATCAGCGCCCTCAGCCAGGCGCTGCTGATGACCGCCCCGGACCTCCTGGTGATCGCAGTCGCCGCCGTGCTCATGGGGCTCGGCGTGCAGGGCGCCAAGATCGCCGTGGACACCATCGTCCAGCGCGACACCGACGACTCCTACCGCGGCCGGGCGTTCTCCCTCTACGACGTCCTCTACAACGCGGCGTTCGTGGCGGCGGCCGCGCTGGCGGCCTTCTCGCTGCCGGACACCGGCTGGTCCCGCGGCGTGTTCGCCGCGCTGACCGCGGTGTACGTGGCCGTCGCGCTCGCCTACCGCGCGGGCACGGCCCGGGTGCACGACAAGCCCGTGCCCGTCCTCGAGGCCGAGCGCTAACCCCCCGCCCCCCGCGCGAGATGTCAACCCCTCCGCGAGACGTCACTTCCTCCTCCAGAGCTCACGTCCTCCGGGGCGCAGACAATCACCCGCTCCAGATGGCCGGGCTCGCCCAGCCGCTGGTGCCGTCGCCGAGACGATGACGTGTCGAGGAGAAGATGACAGGTCGCGGAGAAGATGTCGCGGAGAACTTGACGTCTCGCGCCTTCACGACCGCGCCGCCCACCAGGCGAGCAGCGCCTCCTTCGCGGCGTCCTCGCCGAGCGGGCCGCGCTCCATGCGCAGGTCGAGCAGGAACCGGTACGCCTCGCCGACCACGGGCCCGGCGGGGATGCCGAGGATCCGCATGATCTGCGTGCCGTCGAGGTCCGGGCGGATGGCCTTGAGCTCCTCCTGCTCGCGCAGGGCGGCGATGCGCTCCTCCAGGTCGTCGTAGGCGGCGGACAGGCGCATGGCCTTGCGCTGGTTGCGGGTGGTGCTGTCGGCCCGGGTCAGCCGGTGCAGCCGCTCCAGCAACGGGCCGGCATCGGTGACGTACCGGCGCACCGCGGAGTCGGTCCACGCGCCCTCGCCGTAGCCGTGGAACCGCAGGTGCATCTCGACCAGGCGGGTGACGTCCTTGATGGTCTGCTTGTCGAAGCGCAGCGCGGCCAGCCGCTTGCGGGTGAGCTTGGCGCCGACGATCTCGTGGTGGTGAAAGCTCACCCCGCCGCCGGGCTCGAAGCGGCGCGTGGCGGGCTTGCCGACGTCGTGCATGATCGCCGCCAGCCGCAGCACCAGGTCCGGGCCGGGCACGGGCCCGTCCGGCCCCGTCTCCAGGGCGATGGCCTGGTCCAGCACGGTCAGGGTGTGCTCGTAGACGTCCTTGTGCCGCCTGTGCTCGTCGACGGTCTGCTGCAGCTCGGCCAGCTCGGGCAGCACCACGTCCGCCACCCCCGTGTAGACCATGATCTCCAGCCCCCGCCGCGGGAAGCGGGAGACCATCAGCCGCTCGAGCTCGGCGCGGATGCGCTCCGGGGAGACGATCTCCAGCCGGCCGGCCATGTCCGCCATCGCCGTCATGACCTCGGGCACGACGTCGAAGCCGAGCTGGGCGGTGAACCGCGCGGCGCGCATGATGCGCAGCGGGTCGTCGTCGAAGGACTGCACCGCGCTCACCGGGGTGCGCAGCACGTGCTCGGCCAGGTCCCGTGCGCCGCCGTGCGGGTCGACGAGCTCGAGCGACGGCACCCGCACGGCCATGGCGTTGACGGTGAAGTCCCGGCGGGTCAGGTCCCCCTCGAGGGTGTCGCCGTAGCTGACCGCCGGCTTGCGGGAGCCCACCTCGTAGGCCTCGGTTCGGTACGTCGTCACCTCGACGACGACGTCACCCTTGCGCGCGCCGATGGTGCCGTACTCCTTGCCGATGTCCCAGCACGCGTCGCCCCACGCCCTCAGCAGCCGCTCGGTCTCCTCCGGGCGGGCCGACGTGGCGAAGTCGAGGTCGTGGGACACCTCACCGAGCATCGCGTCGCGCACCGGGCCGCCCACCAGCGCCAGCTCGTGGCCCGCGTCGGCGAAGACCCGGCCCACCTCCAGGACGGCCGGCGGCAGCGCCTCGAGCGCCCGCCGGGCGCGGCGCCGCAGGTCCAGGGTCTGGTCGGGTTCGGTGGCGGGCTGAGGGTCCGGGCTGAGCACCGACCAAGCCTGCCACGCCGCTCCGTGGCCGCCCACACGCCGGGGCCTGCGCACATCATTACAGTGGCCATATGCCCGCCGTATTCCCCGTGCCGCGCCCGCAGGTGCCGCGGCCACCCCGGAGCCGGCTGGTGAATGCACGCTCGAACGCCCTGCCGGTGGTGGACGAGACCTCCGCGGGCGGGCTCGTGGTCGACGTGGTCGAGGGGCGGGCGTTCACCGCCGTCATCGCCCGCCGCAACCGCGCCGGGCGCCTGGAGTGGTGCCTGCCCAAGGGCCACCTCGAGGGCGAGGAGACCCCCGAGGAGGCGGCGGTCCGCGAGATCGCCGAGGAGACCGGCATCGACGGGCGCATCCTCCGCCACCTCGCGACCATCGACTACTGGTTCGCCGGCACCGACCAGCGCGTGCACAAGGTGGTGCACCACTTCCTGCTCGAGGCCACCGGCGGCGAGCTCACCACGGAGAACGACCCCGACCACGAGGCCGAGGACGTCGCCTGGGTCGAGCTGACCGAGGTGGCCTCCCGCCTCGCGTACCCGAACGAGCGCCGGGTGGTCGCCACGGCGCGGGACGTGCTGGCCGGTCGCGCATGAGGCTCCGGCGGGCCTGGGCACGCCCTGCCGCGCTCCTTGCCGCCGCCGCGGCGACGCTGCTCGGCAGCGCCGTGCCGGCGGACGCGGCGACGGGCGGGGCGGGCGCCGCGACCGGCGCCGTGGCGGCCGGTGCCACCACGACCGCCGTGACCGCGTCCGAGCGGGGCTGGGCGCGCGACGCCGCCGGGGAGGACGGGGAGCTGGAGGTCGAGATCACCGACGTCGCCCCCGCCGTGCTCCGCCCGGGCGACACGCTCACGGTCAGCGGCACGCTCGCCAACAACACGGACGAGGACCTCGCCAAGCCCGACCTGGACCTGAGCATGCAGCGCGCCACCCCCATCTCCCGGTCCACGCTCCAGCGCTGGCTGGAGCCGGGCTCGGCGTTCTCGCTGACCCGGCTCGCCGGCGAGGAGCTGCCCGAGGACCTGGCCGCCGGCGCCCGGGCGACCTTCAGCCTCGAGGTGCCCGCCGAGGAGCTGCCCTTCGGGGACGCCTCCGCCTGGGGGCCGCGCGGCATCGAGGTGCGCGCGGGTGACGGCGACGTCGACGCCGCGGCCCGCTCGTTCGTGCTCTGGTACCCCGACGCCGACGTCGAGCGCACCCCGGTCGGCGTGCTCGCCCCCGTGGCGCCCACCGCCGAGGAACGCACCGCCGCCGGCCCCGGCGGGGACGTCACCGAGGCCGCCGCCGACCGGCTCCTGCCGCTGCTCGAGGCACTGGACCAGCCCGGCGTGACCGCGGCCGTCGACGGCATGCTGCTCGACCCGGCCACCACGGACGCCGAGCCGGCGGGGGAGGCGGCCACGGCGGACCCCGGGGCCCCCGAGCCGCCGGCCGACGGCGCCGTCGCGGAGGAGGCCCCCGGCCCGGGGACCCGGGTGCGCGACGCGGTCACCGCCCTGGCGGAGGCGGACCAGCGCGAGGTGGTGGCCCTGCCCTGGGCGGACGCCGACGTCGCCGCCCTCGCGCACGCCGGCCGGGCCGACCTGCTCGCCGACGCCCGGGCCCGCACGCAGCAGGCAGTCACCGCCGCCGGTCTTCAGGCCCGCACCGACATCGCGTGGCCGGCGGGCGCCGTGCCGGACCAGCAGACCGTCGAACTGGCCGCCGCGACCGGCGCCGCGGCCGTCGTCCTGCCCGGCTCGGCGATGACCCCGGAGCGCGACCTGACCTACACCCCCGCCGGCCGCGCCGACGTTCCCCTCGAGAACGGCTCGACCCTGCCGACGGTGCTCGTGGACCAGCGCGTCTCCGCCGTGCTCACCGGCCGGCTGCTGCCGCGCGTCGACGCCGCCGGCGAGGAGACCGTCGAGCTCGCCCCTGTCACCGCCCGCCAGCTGCTGCTCGCCGAGACCGCCGTCGTCGCCCGCGAGCGGCCGAGCGACCCGCGCGCCCTCGTCCTGGCGCTGCCGCGGGACTTCGACGGCGACGCGGCCGCGCTCGGGGAGACCCTCGCCGCACTGGCCGCGGCGCCGTGGGTGGAGCCCACCACCGTCAGCGAGCTCGGCACCATGGACTCCTCGGCCCTGGCCCGCAGGGCATTGCCCGAGCAGGACACCTTCAGCAGCGAGGTCAGCGCCGCCGTGCTGGCCGGCGCCGGGGAGGTCCTCGAGCGCGTGCGGGACTTCGCCACGATCACGGCCGACCCGGAGGCCCTGGTCGTGCCGTACGCCGCCGCCGTGGCCCCCGTCGTCTCCGCCGCGTGGCGGGCCGACCCCGACGGCCGGTCGGCGTACCTGGCCCGGGTGGCGCGGGACGCGGAGGCCCTCGACAGCCGGGTCGAGGCCCTGCCGTCCTCGACGGTCAACCTCATCAACTCCTCCGCCCACATCCCGATCCACGTCCGCAACGACCTCGACGTCGACGTCCGGGTGCAGGTCGCGCTCGAGCCGACCGACCCGCGGCTGCAGGCCCGGGAGACGGTCCCGCTGAGCGTCCCCGCGAACTCCGAGGCGACGGCGCAGGTCCCGGTGCGGGCGGTGGGCAGCGGCGACGTGCCGGTCGACGTCCTGCTGCTCGCTCCCGGGGGTGGCTCCGTGGGCACCTCCACCACGCTCCAGGTCCGCGTGCGGGCCGACTGGGAGAACGTCGGCACCGCGGTGGTGGCCGGGGTGCTGGCCGTGCTGCTCGTCGTCGGCATCGCGCGCACCGCCCGGCGCGGGCCCCGCATGGACCCCAACGCCCCGCTGCCGGACCCGGAGGCCTGACATGAGCGCCAAGTCCGTCGCCGGCTCCTCGGCGGTCATGTTCGCCGGCACGCTGGTCTCCCGCCTGCTCGGCGTGGTGCGCAGCCCCCTGCTGCTGGGCGCCGCCATCGGCGTCAACTACGGCGCGGCCAACGCGTTCGCCGTGTCGAACAAGCTGCCCAACATCATCTACATGCTCATCGCGGGCGGCGTGCTCAACGCCGTCCTGGTCCCCCAGCTGGTGCGCGCCATGCGCCAGCACGACGACGGCGGGCAGGCCTACGTCAACCGGATGCTCACCCTGGCGATCGTCGGGCTGGGCGGGCTGACCGCCCTGCTGACCGCCGGGTCGGGCGTGCTGGTGACGCTGTTCGCGGGCAGCCTGCCCGACCAGTGGTACGACCTTGCCGTCACGTTCGGCTACTGGTGCATCCCGCAGGTGTTCTTCTACGGCATGTACACGGTGCTCGGGCAGATCCTCAACGCCCGCGGCATCTTCGGCCCGTACATGTGGGCGCCCGCGCTGAACAACGTCGTGGCGATCGGCGGGCTGGCCCTCTATCTCGCCGTCTACGGCGGTGTGAACGCCGCCGACGCCGCCGACGCCGGGGTGTGGACGGCGAACCGGGTGGCCCTGCTGGCCGGCACCGCCTCCCTGGGGGTGGCGGCCCAGGCGGCGGTGCTCATCGTGCCGCTGCGCCGCTCGGGGTTCCGCTACCGCCCCGACTTCCGGCTGCGCGGCTCCGGCCTGGGCCGGGCCAGCAAGATGGCCATGTGGGTCTTCGCCGCCGTCGCGACGGGGCAGATCAGCACGGTGATGATCTCCCAGGCGGCCGCCCGCGCCTCCCGCCTGGGCGGCGGGGCGCTGGACGTGCCCGGCAACGCGGCCTACGACTACGCCTACCTCGTCTACTCGCTGCCGACATCCCTCGTCGTGGTCTCCATCGTCACCGCCCTGTTCACCCGCATGGCCGGCAACGCCGCCACGGGGGACCTGCCCGCGGTGCGCGCGGACCTGTCCGCCGGCCTGCGCACCGTCGGCGTGTTCACGGTCTTCGCCTCGGGCGCGCTGATGGTCCTCGCGCTGCCGGTGGTCCGGGTCATCACCGCCACCGTCTCGTACACCGAGGCCCGGTCCATCGCCCGCGTCCTCGTCGCGATGCTCGTCGGACTGGTGGGGGTCGGGGCGTTCACCGTGGTCCAGCGCGTGTACTACGCCTTCGAGGACGCCCGCGGGCTGTTCCTGCTCCAGGTGCCCATGATCGCCGTGGTCACGGCGGGCGCCGCCGCGTCCATGCTGCTGCCGCCGGAGTGGACGGTCGTGGGCGTCGGCGCGGCCATGGCCGTGTCCAACGTGGTCGGCGCCACCCTGACGTACCTGGGTCTGCGCCGGCACCTCACGACGCTGGACGGCTCGCGCGTGCTGCGCACCCACCTGCGCCTCGGTCTCGCGGCGCTGCCCGCCACCCTCGCGGGCTGGGGCCTGCTGCACCTGCTCGGCACCGACGCCGAGGAGCTGGGCGTGGTGGGGGCGCTGTGGCGCACCGCCGTCGTCGGGACCGTGATGCTCGCCGTGTACGTGGCGCTGCTGCGCGCGCTGCACGTCTCGGAGCTGGCCACCATCCAGCGCCCGCTGGGCCGGATGGCCGCGAAGCTGGGCCGCCGGGTGCCCGGCCCGCCCGGCCGGCTGCTCGTGCGGCTCGGCACGGCCCTGGCGGGCGGCGCCGGTGCGGTGGGCGCGGTGGTGGGCCGTCCGGACGACGACGGCGACGGCGGCCGCGGCGGGCCCGACGGCGGACCCGGGTCCGGACCGGGCGGCGGCCCGGGCGCCCCGGGGCCGGAACCGGGGCCAGGCCCAGGACCGGGTGGCCCTGGCGCGGGTCCCGGGGGCGCGACCAGCCCGGGCGGCGCGGACGACGCGCTGTCGGTGCCGGACGTCGCGCCGCCACCGCCCCCGCCGGTGGGCGTGGGAGGCGCGGGCCCGGAGGAGCCCGTGCATAGACTCGGCCCCATTCAGCGCGGCGGAGCGGCCGGTGGACCCGTCGGGGGGAGCGACGTGCAGCACGCGGACAGGGACCTGTTGCTCGGCGGACGCTACGAGCTCCTCGACCCGCCGGTGTCCGCGCGCGCCGACGCCCGCGAGTGGCGGGCGCACGACACCATCCTCGCCCGGGACGTCCACGTCCTCGTCCTGCCGCCCGGCACCGCCCGCAACGCCGAGGTGCTCGACGCCGCCCGGCGCGCGGCCCTTGTCGACGACCACCGGCTGCTGCGCGTGCTGGACGTGGAGGAGGACGAGCGCGCCTTCGTCGTCACCGAACCCGTGCGCGGCGAGGACCTCGGCACCCTGAGCCGGCGCGGCCCCATCCCCGCGGACCAGGCCCGCGCCATCATCGGCGAGGCCGCCAGCGCGCTCGAGGTGGCCCGCCGGCACGGGGTGCGCCACCTGCGGCTCGGCCCGGGCAACCTGCGTGTGACCGACGAGGGCCAGGTGCTCGTCACCGGGCTGGCCACCGAGGCGGCGCTGCTGGGCCCGCGCGAGGACGACGAGTCGCCCCTCGCGGCCACCCGGCGGGACACCGTCGACCTCGTCCGCCTGCTCTACCTCGCCCTGACGGGCGGGCTGCCGGACGAGACCGACCCGGCGGCGCCCGGCACCCTGCGCCCCGACGTCCCGGCGGACCTGGACGCGTTGTGCGTGCGGACCCTCGACGTCGGAGCCGGCCCGCGCAGCACCGGCGAGCTGATCCGCGACCTCGCGCCGTGGCCCGACATCGACCCCACGCGACTACCCGGGCCGAGCGCGGCCCCCGCCCCACCGGAGGAGGTGGTCGACGGCGACGCCGGCGCGGTCCTCGCGGGCACCGAGCTCACCGCCGAGGCCGTGGCGGCGGGTTCGGCCGCGGGCGCCGCGGCGGTTCCCGCTCTGGCCACCGGCGCCGCCCCCAGCACCGCGCCGGCCTGGGTCCGCCTGCACCCCACCGACGCCGCCCCCGCCCGCACGTCCGTCCCGGTCCCGCCCGTGCCGCCGGAGCGGCGCGACACGCCGGCGGCGCCCGCGCCAGCAGAGCCGGCGCCGCAAGAGACCGGGCCGGAAGAGGCAGCGGAAACGGCCGTCACGCCCCCGCCGCCGCCTCCGCCGCCGCCTCCGCCGCCGCCTCCGCCTCCGCCTCCGCCGCCCGGCCCGCGCACGGGTGGTGCCGCGACGGACGCGGCCGCCGCCGCTCCGCCCGTCGTCCCGCCCCCGCACTGGGCGCCGCACCGTCCCCAGACCGCACGCCCACCGGAGTTCACCGCCATCTTGCACGCCGACGACACCACCGAGGCCGCCGCGCCCGAGCAGTCCGCCCGCCACGAGCGGCTGGCCGGCCGGCTCACGGGGCTGGCCTCTGCCGCCGGGGCCGCCGCCCGGACCGCCACGGAGTCCACCAAGGCCGCCGCCGGCTCGGCGAAGGCGGGCCTGGGCACGGCGAGGTCCGGCCTGGGTTCCGCGCTGAGCGCCGGCAAGGGCGGCCTCGGCTCCGCCGTCGCCGCCGGGAGGGAACGCCTCGCCGGGAGGCTGGAGGAGCGGCGCCGAGGACGGGAGCGCGCCGAGGACGGGAGCCTGCTGACGGGCGAGCGCCGGGAGGACGAGCTCGACGGTCCCGAGGTGCCCTTCACCGAGCGGCGGATCGACCCCACGCCCGTCGTGCTCGCCGTCGTCGGCGTGCTCGTCGTCGTGCTGCTGGTGCTCTCGATGCTCACCCTGTTCAGGCCGCCGGAGCCGGTCTCCCTGCCGCCGGCCAACACCCCGGACGCCCCGGCCACCACGGCCGAGCCGAGCCCGGCCGCCAGCGCCGCACCCGGCCCGACCGCGGGGGCCACCATCGCGGCGCCGGTGGCCCCGGCCGTGGCGGGCCTCGCCCCCGTGGACCCGCAGGGCGACGGCGCGGAGAACCCCGACCTGACCCCGCTCGCGCTCGACGGCGACCCGTCCACGTTCTGGCGTTCCCGCAGCTACGTGAACCCCGAGTACGGCATGAAGGACGGCATCGGGCTGGCCGTGCAGCTGCAGCAGCCGGCCGCCGTGAGCCGCGTCGAGATCGAACTGCTGGGCGGCGGCGGCCTGGTGGAGGTCCGAGCCACCGACGCCGCCAACCCGACCCAGGGCGAGGTGCTCGCCCAGGGCGAGATGGGCCCCGGCACGGTCCTCACCTTCGCCGAGCCGGTGGAGACGGACAGCCTGGTGCTGTGGTTCCCGCGGCTGCCGGTCGCCGGCTCGGACGGGAAGAACCGCATCGAGATCGCCGAGCTGCGCCTCGGCTGACCGTGCTGTCACTCGGTGGGCCCTGCCAGGCACGCGACAGCCGCCGGGTGGCCGGGTGGCGAGACCCACGCCCCCCGGCCCAGGGCGGGGGAACAACGGGCCCGTACCATCTGTTATGGGCGGAAGAACCAACCCGGCGGGGCGACCGCTCCCGGCATCCCCGCACCGCTACCTACCAGCGAGGACACGCATGACGCAGGAGACCACCGGTACCGAGGTCCGGGACGTGATCATCGTCGGGTCCGGCCCGGCCGGCTACACCGCGGCGATCTACGCGGCCCGGGCGAACCTGCGCCCGCTGGTCTTCGCCGGCGCGATCACCGCCGGCGGCGCGCTGATGAACACCACCGAGGTGGAGAACTTCCCGGGCTTCCCCGAGGGCATCCTCGGCCCCGAACTCATGGAGAACATGCAGAAGCAGGCCGAGCGCTTCGGCGCCGAGGTCCGCTACGAGGACGTCACCAGCGTGGACCTGACCGGCCCGGTCAAGACCGTCACCACCGACGACGACGAGACCTATCCCGCGCGGGCCGTGATCCTGGCCAACGGGTCGGCCTACAAGAAGATCGGCCTGGGCGACGAGGAGCGGCTGTCCGGGCGCGGGGTGTCCTGGTGCGCGACCTGCGACGGGTTCTTCTTCAGGGGCCAGCACATCGTCGTCGTCGGCGGCGGGGACTCGGCCATGGAGGAGGCGACCTTCCTGACCCGCTTCGCGGAGAAGGTCACCGTGGTCCACCGCCGCGACGCCCTGCGCGCGTCGAAGATCATGGCCGACCGGGCGATGGCGAACGAGAAGATCGAGTTCGCCTGGAACAGCGAGGTCGCGGCCATCAACGGCGCCGACAAGGTCACCTCCGTCACCCTGCGCGACACCCTCACCGGTGCGACGCGCGAGCTGGACGCCACCGGGGTGTTCGTGGCCATCGGGCACGAGCCGCGCACGGACATCCTGCGCGGGCAGGTCAACCTCGACGACGCCGGGTACATCAAGGTCGCCGCGCCCACCACGGCCACCAACATCCCGGGCGTCTTCGCCGCCGGCGACGCGGTGGACCACACCTACCGCCAGGCCATCACCGCCGCCGGCACCGGCTGCTCCGCCGCCCTGGACGCCGAGCGCTACCTCGCCGCCCTCGACGAGGCGGCCACCACGCAGCCCGCCCTCGTCTGAGGCCCGAGACGCCCCGCCCGCACACGCAAGGAGATCCCATGAGCAACGTCCCCGCCGTCACCGACGCCACCTTCGACGCCGAGGTGCTGGACTCAGATGTCCCGGTCCTGGTCGACTTCTGGGCCGAGTGGTGCGCCCCGTGCCGCCAGATGGCCCCTATCGTCGACGAGATCGCGGCCGCGCACGACGGGCAGATGAAGTTCGTGAAGATGGACACCGACACCAACCCCGACACCGCGCGGAAGTACGGCATCGTCTCCATCCCGACGTTCAACGTGTACAAGAACGGCGAGCTGGTGAAGTCCGTCGTCGGTGGCCGGCCCAAGAAGGCCTTCGTGGCCGAGCTCGCCGAGTTCCTCGACTGACGCCGGGGCCCCCTGGGGCCCGCGCCCAGCGGCCGTCCCTCGCGGGGGCGGCCGCTCGGCCGTTTCCCGGCCCGGGGGCCGGACCGCGACACCAGCCGTCTCCCACCGTGACGGCGTCCCCGCGGGCCGCTCCGGCAGTGGCAGACTGCATGGACGGCCCGCGGCACGCGCGGGCCGGCACGTCGACCGAAAACTCGAGGAGATCCACGATGAGCACTCCGGGTGCGCACACAGGCCAGGGCGAGCACAGCGGGCACGACGCCGCCGCTGCTGCCGCCCGCGCCGGCACCCGGCTCGACCCCTGGTTCTCCAGCTACGCCGAGCGCGCCCACGGCATGCGCGCCTCGGAGGTCCGGTCCCTGTTCGCCGTCGCCAACCGCCCCGAGGTCGTCTCGCTCGCCGGCGGCATGCCCAACATCGACGGCCTCCCGCTCGACCACCTCGCCGAGATGACCGCCAAGCTGCTGCGCGAGCGCGGCACGAAGGCCCTGCAGTACGGCGGCGGCCAGGGCGAGGAGGAGCTGCGCGAACAGATCGTCGAGGTCATGCGCTACGACCACGTCGCGGCGCACCCCGACGACGTCGTCGTCACCACCGGCTCGCAGCAGGCGCTGGACCTGGTCACCGAGATCTTCGTCAACCCCGGGGACGTGATCGTCGCCGAGGCCCCCAGCTACGTCGGCGCCCTCGGCGTCTTCCGCGCCTACCAGGCCGACGTGGTGCACGTGCCCATGGACGACGACGGCCTGGTGCCCGAGGAGCTCGACCGCACGCTCACCGAGCTCGAGCGGGCCGGGCGCACGGTGAAGTTCCTGTACACGGTGCCGAACTTCCACAACCCGGCCGGGGTGAGCCTGTCCCTGGAGCGGCGCCCGCGGGTGGTGGAGGTCTGCCGGCGCCACCACGTGCTGATCCTCGAGGACAACCCTTACGGCCTGCTCGGTTTCGACGGCGACCCGATGCCGTCACTGAAGAGCTACGACCCCGACGGCGTCGTCTACCTCGGCTCCTTCTCCAAGACCTTCGCGCCCGGCTACCGCATCGGGTGGGCCGCGGCCCCGCACGCCGTCCGGGAGAAACTGGTGCTCGCCAGCGAGTCGGCGATCCTCTCGCCATCGAACATGGGTCAGCTGTCCATCGCCACCTACCTGAGCAGCTACGACTGGTACGGGCAGGTCAAGGAGTACCGGCAGATGTACCGGGAGCGGCGCGACGCGATGCTCGCCGCCCTGGCGGAGTTCCTGCCCGAGTCGCGGTGGACCGTGCCCGACGGCGGCTTCTACACCTGGGTGACCCTCCCCCACGGGCTGGACGCCCAGGCCATGCTGCCCCGCGCGGTGACCAATCTCGTCGCCTACGTCTCGGGCACCGCCTTCTACGCGGACGGCCAGGGCCGCGGCCACATGCGCCTGTCGTTCTGCTACCCGACGCCGGAGCGCATCCGCGAGGGTGTGCGACGCCTGTCCGCGGTGGTACGCGCCGAGGCCGAGCTCGTCGACATGTTCGGGACCTCCCACCACGCCCGCCCGGGCGAGCGGACGGTGGACATCCCGTCTCCGGACCAGGTCTGAGGAGGAGCGTCATGACGGAAGCGACGACGGAGGGCGCCGGGCACCACGCGGACGGGCCGCTGACGGTGGCCATCCTCGCGGGCGGGCTCTCGCACGAGCGCGACGTCTCCATCCGCTCGGGACGGCGCGTCGCGGCGGCCCTGCGGGACAAGGGTGTGCGGGTGCAGGTGCTCGACGTGGACGCCAACCTGCTGCCCGCGCTGAGCGAGCTGCGGCCCGACGTCGTCTGGCCCCTCGTGCACGGCTCCACCGGCGAGGACGGCTCGCTGCAGGACCTGCTGGGCCTGCTCGACCTGCCCTACGTGGGCACCCTGGCCGCCGGCTGCCGGCTCGCCTCACGCAAGCCCGTGGCGAAGTCCGTGCTGCGCGCCGCCGGGCTGCCCACCCCGGACTACGTCGCGCTGCCGCAGTCGCTGTTCCGGGAGGTCGGCGCCCAGTCCGTGCTCGCGGCCGTGGAGGCCCGCCTGGAGCTGCCGCTCGTGGTCAAGCCCGGCTCGGGCGGCTCCGCGCTGGGCGTGACGGTGGTGACGCACCGCGAGGAGCTGCCGGAGGCGATGGTGTCCTGCTTCGCCTACGACGACGAGGCGCTCGTCGAGCGGGCCGTGACGGGCACCGAGGTCGCCGTCTCCGTCGTCGACCTGGGGGACGGCCCCCGCGCCCTGCCGGCGGTCGAGATCGTCACCGACGGCCCCTACGACTACGACGCGCGGTACAACGCCGGCCGCAGCGAGTACTTCGTCCCGGCCCGGCTCGACGAGGAGCAGACCCGCACGGTCGGCGACCTCGCCGTCGCGGTGCACCGCACCCTGGGCCTGCGGCACCTGTCCCGCACGGACATGATCCTCGACGACGACGGCACGGCCTGGTTCCTGGACGTCAACGTCGCGCCCGGCATGACCGAGACCTCCCTCTTCCCGCAGGCCGCGCAGGCGGACGTGGGCAGCATCGAGGACCTCTACCTCGCGATCGTGCGCGCCGCCGCCAGATGAGGCCCGACGTCGTCGGCCGCGCGGACGCCCGCGGAGGCCTGCGCGGCTGGCTGGTGCCCGCGGACCGGCCCGCGCGCCGCTTCGCCCAGCTGCTCGCCGGGCTGGCCGTCCAGGGGCTCGGCACCGCCCTGATGGTGCACGCGGCGGTCGGCAACATGCCCTGGGACGTCCTGCACGAGGGGCTCGCCGAGGCGACGGGCGTGCTGAGCCTCGGCGGCTGGATGATGGTCCTGGGGGTTCTCGTGCTGCTGGCGTGGATCCCGCTGCGCGAGCGGCCCGGCGTCGGGACCGTGGTCAACGCGCTCACCGCCGGCGTCTGGGCCGACCTGTTCCTCACCCTGGTGAGCGGCACGGACGAGCTCTGGGTCCGCGCCGCCATGGGCGCCGCCGGCATCCTCGCGCACGCCCTCGGGACCGCCGTCTACCTCGGCGCCGGGCTGGGCTCCGGCCCGCGAGACGGGCTGATGACCGGCATCGTGGCCCGCACGGGCGCGCCGGTGGCGCTGGTGCGCACGCTCATCGAGGTCTTCGTGGTGCTCTGCGGGTGGGTGTTCGGCGGAACGCTCGGCGCCATCACGGTGGTGTACGCCCTGTGCGCGGGGCCGATCATGCATCTCGCGCTGCCGTACACCCGGGTCACGCGCGGGTAGACCCCGACGACGCTCGGGCCCCCATCGTGGCGCCGCCGTGACTGCTCCCGGCCGTGAGACCGGGCCCTCCCCCGCCGCCGGACGCCGCCGGCGCGGTTCGCCGGCGCGCCAGGCCCGGCTCTTCCGGTCGCACGGGCGTCAGGAACGGCAGGCGTCCCAACGGCAGCTCCCAGCTGGAGGCCCAGCGCCTCGTCGCCGTCCCTGCGAATCGCCCTCTCTCAGGCGTCCGCGGCTACGTGCGGCTCGCCGGGAGCCAGCACATCCAGGATCCGGTTGAGGTCGTCGACGCTGGCGAACTCGATCGCGATGCGGCCCTTGCGCTGCCCCAGGTTCACCTTCACCCGGGTGTCCAGCCGGTCCGCGAGCCGGGTCGCCAGCTGGTTCAGAGCCTCTGTGTGCGACCCCGTGCGCGGCCGGCGGCGCATCTCCGGGGCGACCGGCTCGTCCCCGAGCGCCACGATCTCCTCCGTGGCGCGCACGCTGAGCCCCTCGGCCACGATCTTCTGCGCCAGGCGCTCCATCGCCGCGGCGTCGGAGAGCCCGAGCAGCGCCCGCGCGTGCCCGGCCGAGAGCACTCCCGCCGCCACCCGGCGCTGGACGAGCGGCGGGAGCTTGAGCAGGCGGAGGGTGTTCGAGATCTGGGGCCGTGACCGGGCGATCCGGGTGGCGAGCTCGTCGTGGGTGCAGCCGAAGTCCTCCAGCAGCTGCTGGTACGCCGCCGCCTCCTCCAGCGGGTTCAGGTCCGCACGGTGCAGGTTCTCCAGCAGCGCGTCGCGCAGCAGGTCGCCGTCACTGGTGTCGCGGATGATCGCGGGCACGGTGTCGTTGCCGGCCTGCTCGGAGGCGCGCCAGCGGCGCTCGCCCATGATGAGCTCGTAGCGGGCCTCCGGCGCCTCCGCCAGGGGCGACGCGAGCGGGCGCACGACCACCGGCTGCAGCACGCCGACCTCGCGGATGGAGGCCGCCAGCTCGTCGAGGTCCTCCTCGTCGAACACCTGCCGCGGCTGCCGGGTGTTCGGCACGATCTGGTTGAGCGGCAGCTCAGCGAACGAGGCTCCCGGCACGGGCACCAGGCCGTCGGTGTCGGGGTCCTCCTCGCGCCGGGCCTCCTCGGCCGCGGCCGCCGGCGTGTCCTCGTCGACCGGATTCCCGGCTGTGGCCACCGGCTGCGACGGTGCCTCGACGGGCGCGTCCTTCCCCCGCTCCTGCGGGGCCGACGGTGCCGGCGCCGGGGCTGCGGCCGCGGGCGGGTCCGCTGGCTCCGCCAAGGCGGAAGGGGCGACCGCCTGCGCCTCACGGCGGTCCGCCTGAGGGTCAGCGGGCGCGGGGCTCGGCTCCGGTTGCTGGGTGACGTTACCGTCCGGAACTTTGGACGCCTCCGCGTCGGTCTTCGGAGGCATTGCGTCCGTTTTACCGGCCATTTTGCCGTTGCCCTGTGCGGCCTTCGCGTTCCCAGTCTTGCGGTTCTTCGCGGCGCTCGCTGACCTGGACTTCGCGGCCTTGCTGGGCTGCATCAGCGCGTTCGCCGCGGCCCGAGCCGGGCTGGGTGCCGGGGCGCCACCGTCCGTGCCGGCCTCGTCGCCGGAGGAGGCCGTCACCGACGAGGGCTGGAAGAACATGTCGGCGGGCCGTGAGACGGCCGCGGACTGCGCCGGACCGCTCGGGATCAAGGCGCCTATGCCGCGCCCGAGACCGCGCCGCTTCTCGCTCATCAGTTCTCCTCCTCGGCCGCAGCCGCGCTGGTCACGTCGTTCAACTTGTCGGCACGCTCCGCGATCTCCTGAGCCGCTTCCATGTAGGCGAGAGCGCCTGACGAGCCGGCGTCGTAGGTGAGGACGGTCTGCCCGTAGCTGGGCGCCTCGGAGATACGCACGGACCGGGGGATGGTGGCCGCCAGCGTCTGGTCGGGGAAGTGCTCGCGGACCTCGTCCGCCACCTCCCGCGCGAGGTTGGTGCGCCGGTCGAACATGGTCAGGAGAATCGTCGACACATGTAGGTCGGGGTTGAGGTGGCCCCGGATCAGTTCGATGTTGTTGAGGAGCTGGCTCAGGCCCTCGAGCGCGTAGTACTCGCACTGGATGGGGATCATCACCTCGCGCGCAGCCACAAACGCGTTGATGGTGAGCAGCCCGAGGCTCGGGGGGCAGTCGATCAGGACGTAGTCGATGCGAGGCAGGCCCTGGTCGGCTCGCCAGCTGAGGTAGGCGTCCAGCGCGTTGTGGAGGCGGTTCTCCCGGGCGACCATGGAAACGAGTTCGATCTCGGCGCCCGAGAGGTCGATCGTGGCCGGCACGACGAGGAGCCCTGCGACGGCCTCGCATCCCTGGACGACCTCCTGTATCGGTGTGCCGTTGATGACGACGTCGTAGGTCGACGGGACGCCGGCGTGGTGATCGATCCCAAGGGCGGTCGAGGCGTTCCCCTGAGGATCGTTGTCGATCACCAGCACGTTGAGGCCACCCTGGGCGAGGGCCGCCGCGACGTTCACGGTGGTCGTGGTCTTGCCCACGCCGCCCTTCTGGTTGGCGATGGTGAACACGCGCGTGGAGACAGGCTTGGCGAAGCGAGCGCCTTGCAATCTGATGCGACGGCGCGCGTCTTCCGCCAACTGGGCGGCGAGCGGCGTGGTGTCGTCCGCCTCCGGGACGCTCCTCAGGAGAGCGGCCCGCCGCTTGTCCTCGCTGGTCGGGGTGCCGTTACTGGAAGCCGTGCGATCCGACATGCCATTCTCGTCCTGCGGAGGCACGGCATCCCCTTCGTTCGATGTGCTGGACCTGGGCCAATCGTAATCGCCGCCCGCGCAGGGCCCGGCAGCGCCATGGGCGAGTCGTGTTTCACGTGAAACGGCGGGTGCTGATGTGTGCTGAAGGCGGCCCCCGAAAGGCGGCACCGCCGTACCGACCGTGCGCGCAGGTTTGTGCCGGAGTTTCGCCAGGCAGATGGTGCATCGACGCCCTTATCCCGGCACCCACGCGGTCGGGGGAAGTCCCTGGATGCAGGACGTTCCACGTGAAACGACATCCCAGATTGCGCCCCCGACGCACTCCGGGCTGGTACGGAGTGCGACTTCTCCAGGCGAGCGGGGAAGGGCGCGCCAGCGCGCGGGCACCATGCCCGCGCACCACCCGCGCTTGCTGATAGCGAGAGCTCGGCCCGCCAGTGGGCGCAGCCGGACGTGCGGCCCCGCTTGGCTTCGTTCCACGTGAAACAAGAGCGGTGGCCCCAATCCCGGCCCACGACGACCCAGCTGTCGTCGGCGCGCCGCACCGTGCCGGGGCGCGCAATCATCAGCCCACACCTGCCCGTCTGGACCAGGAGTCTTTGCCCGGCCCGGGCAGTTCACACGATGCACATCGAGGCCCGTCCAATGCTGAACACAGACCCCTGCATGCCGCCACCCCCGGCCCACACCGCATTCTCTGCCACCACCTATGCGCGCTGGACGGCACGGGACTTCCACGCGCCACGCCTGCTCGACCCGTAACAGCGAAGAAGGCGCCGAAGTTTCACGTGAAACGGGCCCTCCCCAGGTGCGCGCGCGACGGCCCAGCCGTCGGGGACCGCTATGGCGCAACTGACCGCGTACGGACGGCGCTCCTTCTGCATTCGTGCAGCAACTTTTGGCTGCGATACGGCGCGCGATACGGGCGGAGCCCGAGTTGGCTTCGCGGCTGGGGTGGCGGGACGGACCCTCGAACTGGTCTGGCTCAGCTCCCGTGACCAGGGTGCCCGGCTGGAGCGCCCCTCGTTCCACGTGAAACGAAGGGGCTAGCACGGGGCGCGGCCAGCGGGCCACGCGAAGCGTCGGCGATGCCGAGTCAGCTCGTGAATGATCGGCCCGTGGCGCGGGCAGCCAGCGGTCCAGCGTGCGCCGGTTTCACGTGGAACCTGCCGCGGGCGGCTCTCTGAACCAGATCAGGAACCCAGCGGGGGCCGTGGCACGAAAGATCGCGGGGAAGAACGGTTCGGGCGGGTGAACGGGCGAGGCGACGGCCGCTCGGTCCACCTCGCCGGGGCCGCCGCTGGGGAGTCCGTGCCAGGTGCACCGGCGCCGCGATTCGTTTCACGTGGAACAACGGCCGCGGGTGATCATGTCGGTTAATCCGGCCTTTGGGTGCGTCACACGGCTCGGTGGGAGACGGGCTGGGCACACCTCCTGCGCGCTGCTCTCGCCCGGCACGGCGGCACGTGTGCCCCTCTCACGACGGCGGGATGGCGGTCATGGCCGCGAAAGTATGGTCGTCCAGCGCTCCTATCAATGACGGTATTGTGTCGCGCAACTGGTCCCCGGCCGGTTTCACGTGAAACACACGGGTATTGCGTCCGGAGCTGGGAACGCCTTACGATGCTGACGAAGTTTCGCCCATGAACACCACTGATCACTGATCGCGCGGGAGCCCGACTGCACGCTGGGCCCGACTGCCCCTGAACCACGGGAGCGCCCGGCTCGTCGCCGGGCCCATGTCGAACACGCCGGGCCGGCGACTCATGCTCCCCTCGCGTTTGCGCTCTCGTCTGGGGCCTCGCGCTCCCGCACCGACGCGGCGAGAGCCCCCTGGCAGCACCCCACCGGAATACGCCGCGCTGCGTTGCCCGCGGTGCCTGCTGCGCTTGATACGTCAAAGGGGCGAGCGGCCGCCGCCATGGGCTGCCACATCAGCGTCACCAGACCCAGCAGCACCGCGGTCGGCGCTCCCCGCGTTTCACGTGAAACCTTGTAACGCGGCGGAACTACCAGCGTGCCCGAAGCACACCGCCGGCGATCGAGGCCCGGATACCGGAGTCTTAGCCGTGCCCGCGCGCGTCACGCGGGGCCGGAGCGAGCTCGTGTCCGCCGCTCACCGGCCCAGCGGGCGTCCCGATCCGACGCAGTTCCACCCCTGCACCAGAAGAGCTCCAACCACCGCGCGTGGCCCCCGCATCCCTTCTTTTCGAACACATCCGACCCAGGCCATCCACCGCGCGTACCCCGCGTCCGGTCCATTTGTCGACTATTCCACAGCGTTCAGGGGCTGTACACGCGCGCTGGTCGCCGGCGCGCACTCGCGCATTCGCCACCTGAATCGGCCAGCCGCGCGTCCCCCGGCATGCTCATCTCGCTGTCAGCGCGCGCCGATAGCGCCGCCGGACATGCCATCGACGGGCGTTACCCACACATGTGGACTACGCGGTGGAAAACGTGACGGATCCCGCGCCGAACCGACGATCCACGTCGCACGCCGGAGGCTGGACGGACCGTCAGCAAAGAGGGCCGTAGTGCGAACCGTTCTCAGTAGCGGTCAGCGCTTCTTCCGCACCACGACGACCGTCGTCGGCTCGACCCCCGCGCCTGGGTCCACCTCGTGAACCGCTGTGTCCGCCGCGCCGAGCTTCCGCAGCACGTACCGCGCCGCCTCGACCTCGTCCCGCGCCCGCTGGCCCTTCAGCGCCACCAGCGAGCCACCGCCGCGCACCAGCGGCATCGTCCACCGCGCGAGCTTGTCCATCGCCGCCACGGCGCGGGCGGTGACCACGTCGAAGGACGCGCGCCCGTGCAGCTCCTCCGCTCGCGCGTGGTGGATCACCACGTTGTCGAGCCCCAGCTCCTCGACGACGTCGGCCAGCCAAGCGACCCGGCGCTCCATCGGCTCGATCAGGTGCGTCTCCACGTCCGGCCGGGCGATCGCCAGCACGACGCCGGGAAAACCCGCCCCCGACCCGACGTCGGCGACGGCGGCCGCCTCGCGGACGAACCGCGTGACCGCCACGGAGTTCATGATGTGGCGGCTCCAGAGCCGGGGCAGCTCCCGCGGGCCGATCAGCCCCCGCAGCTCTCCCTCCTCGGCCAGCATGGTCGCGAAGTGCTCCGCGGCCGCGAAGGTCGCGCCGAAGGCAGCGCGCATCTCCGGGCTGGGCTGCTCGACCTCCTCAGCCGGGCCGTCGTCGGGATTCAGCGACACGTGGCGCGCCTGTCAGGCGGGATGGACGACGACGTGCCGGTTCGGCTCGACGCCCTCCGAGTCGCTGACCAGTCCGGCCGCGGCCACGGCGTCGTGCACGACCTTGCGCTCGAAGGGGTTCATGGCCCCCAGCGCGACCCGGGACCCGCTGCTGCGGACCTTGGCGACCGCCTCGTTGGCGATCTCGGTCAGCTCGGCCCGGCGGCTCTTGCGATAGCCGGCAATGTCCAGCATGAGGCGCGACCGCTCGCCCGTCTTCGCCTGGACCGCGAGCCGCGTGAGCTCCTGGAGCGCGTCGAGGACCTCGCCCTCCTCGCCCACGAGCCGTCGCAGCCACTTGTCCTCACCGTCGTCGGTGACGATCTCGACGGCCGCCCGGCCGTGGTCGACGTCGATGTCGATGTCGCCGTCGATGTCGGCGATGTCGAGCAGCTCCTCGAGGTAGTCGGCGGCGATCTCGCCCTCCTCCTCGAGTCGCTTCAGCCCTTCGGTGTTGCTGCTGCGCGGGGCCTGTGCCGCCTCGTCCTCGCTCACAGTTGTCCTCATCTCATAGCTGTCCGCCTGTGCGGCGGAGTGGTCGTCGGCGCGCCGGGTCCGTGCGTCAGCCGGCGCTACTTCTTCTTCTTGGGCTGGCCCTTGCGCTTGGCCGCCTGGGCGCGTCGCTGCGCCGCGCGTTCGTCGTAGCGCTTCTGGGCACGCTCGGCGGCCGTGAGCCCGTCCTTGCCCCGAAGCTCGCCGTCCTCGGAGCCCTGCGCGTCCTCGGAGCCCTCCGCGTCCTCGGTGCTGGCGTCCACCGGTTCGGCCACGGGCTCCGGCACCGCGGTGGCGCCGGCCGGGCGTGCGGGCCCGGTCTTCTTCGCGCGATCCTTGCGCCTGGGCTGCTGCCGCTGCCCCTTCGCCGGGGTCTCCTCGGCCGCCTGCTGCTCTTCCTCGACCGGCGGCAGCCCCTTGCGGGCACGCTTCTTGGCCACCCGCTCGGCACGCAGGCGGGCAGCCTCCGAGCCCGGCGCGGGCTGCTTGCGGATCGTGTAGAACTGCTGCCCCATCGACCACAGGTTCGACACCGACCAGTAGATCAGCACGCCGATCGGGAAGTTGACGCCGGAGAAGGCGAACACCAGCGGAAGGATGTACATCAGCATCTTCTGCTGACGTGCCATCGGGTTGTCCAGCGCGGACGCCGGCATGTTCTTCATCGTCAGCTGACGCTGCGTGAAGAACGTAGTCGCCGACATCACGATGATCAGGATGACGGTGACGACCTTGACCGTGGCGTCGCTCGAGGACAGGAAGGTCTCCGAGATCGGGGCCCCGAACAGCGTGGACCCCTCCGCCTGCGCGGCGAGCTCCTGGGAGAGTGGACCGATGGGGTCCGACACGCCCGCCGCGATCTCGTCGAGCCGGTTCAGCACCGAGAACAGCGCGAAGAAGATCGGCATCTGCAGCAGGATCGGCAGGCACGAGGAGAACGGGTTGGCCCCGTGCTCCCGGTACAGCGCCATCATCTCTTCCTGCATCTTTTGCCGGGACGCAGGATCGGTCTTGTTCTTGTACTTCTTCTGCAGCTTCTGCATCTCGGGCTGCACCAGCTGCATGGCGCGCGAGGCTTTGATCTGCCTGAAGAACAACGGGATGATCAGAATCCGGATGACCACCGTGAGGCCGACGATGGAGAGGACCCACGCCCACCCCGAGCCTCCGGACATGCCGAGGAACACCAGGAGGTCATGGAAGCGCACCATGATCCAGGCGACGGCCACCATGATCGGCGACAAGATCGTGTCGATAAAGCCCATGCCCTGTGTGCTCCTAGCGATCATCCGGCGCGCCGGAGCGCGCCCCCCGAGTGTCTTCCCAGAGGGTACGTGGTTGTGAGGACTCCCCGGGACTCCCCGGCGCCGCGCCGGAGCGCACGGGCTTCCGGCTGGACCAGCTGCCCCGCAGCGGCACGTGGTCCACGCCGCCCAGGCTCCACGGGTTGCACCGCAGCAGGCGCCAGGCGGCGAGCAGCGAGCCCTTGACGAACCCGTGGCGCCGCAGGGCCGTGACCGCGTAGGCGGAGCACGACGGGTAGTACTTGCACGAGGGCGGGAGCCAGGGCGAGACGACGGCCTGGTACGCGCGGACCACCGCCAGCATCACCCAGGTGAGCGGGTTGCGGGGCGCGGGCTCGGGCGGCTCCGTCAGCCCATCGCCAGCGCCGCCTGTGCGGCCACCCCGCTCCGAGCCGGTCTCGGCCGTCACGACCGGCTCCGCGCCGACCGGTTGCGGATCCGCCGGCGGGCGCCGGCCAGTGCGGCGTCGAGGTCCTCGGCGAGCTCCGGAGACGACGCACCGGCGGAATCCGGCAGCGCGCGCACGACCAGCCGCGCTCCCGCGGGCAGGTCGGGCAGCCGCTCGCGCGCCAGGGCGCGCAGCCGCCGCTTGACGCGGTTGCGGCGGACGGCAGTGCCCACGCTCTTGGGCACGACGAAGCCGACCAGGGCGGGATCGCCGTCCGGGTCGGCTTCGTTCAGGCTCAGGTGCACGACCAGCCGGCGGGCACCGCTCCGCGCGCCGCGGCGCACTGCGTCGGAGAACTCGTCCGGTCGACGCATGCGGTGCCGAGCCGGCAGCACCGTCTGCTCTCAGGCAGAGAGCTCGGCACGCCCCTTGCGGCGGCGCGCCGCGAGGATGGCGCGGCCGGCGCGGGTGCGCATCCGCAGACGGAACCCGTGCACCTTGGCCCGGCGCCGGTTGTTCGGCTGGAAAGTCCGCTTGCTCACGGCAGTACTCCAAAACGGTCGGTGAATCTCATGAGGCCCCGCCACGTTCTGGCAGTGCACGATCCGCGCCCCAGGACCTCGACCGCGCTGCGGGCAGGATCTGCCTGCGGGCACGACACAGGGTCCGTCGGGACGGCCATCACAAGGTACGCGGGCGCCGTCGTCGCGGTCAATCCGAACGGACGGTAGCGTTCCCCACACTCCGGCGTGCTGCCGCCGCGCGCCGCCACGGGAGCGGCCTGACAAGATTCGGATACCTCTCACCGATAATCGCCCACGGCGGGCCGCCCGCCCTTATCCTCGTCGGCGACGCTCGGTCCCCCGCCGCCGCGGGAATGCGCGGGCGCTCACCCCGAACCCCCGGGGCGCAGCTCTACCCACAGTCTGTGGATAAACGTGTGGATTCGTAGTCGTCATGCCACACTCGACGTCCGAGCCCAACCAACACCGAGGGGATCACCGTTGCCGGAGAATCAGCCGACCACCGAGAGCTGGGCCCGGGCGGTCACGATCCTCACGGACAGGGGTGACATCGGCGGCGCGCAGCTGGCCTTCGTCCGGATGACCAGGGCGCTAGGCGTCATCGACGGGACGATGCTCCTCGCCGTTCCCAGCGACTTCGCCAAGGACTTCCTGGAGACCCGGGCCCGCGAGTCGATCAACGCGGCGCTGACCGAGGCGGCCGGCTCGCCGGTGCGGTTCGCTGTCACCGTCGACCCCACGCTGGAGGAGACGACGCCGCCACCGGCGCCGTCCACCCCGGAGCCGGCCACGCCCACCGGTCCCGCCCCCGCCTACGACGAGCACGCCGCGGAGGCGCCGTCGCGCCAGTTCGACCCCGAGCACCGGCCGATCAAGCAGCAGCGCTCGAGCGCCGACCGCGGCAGCTCGGTGGAGGACCATGCCGGCGACCCCTCGCGGCTGAACCCGAAGTACACGTTCGAGACCTTCGTCACCGGCTCGTCCAACCGGTTCGCGCACGCGGCCGCCACCGCCGTCGCCGAGGCGCCGGCCAAGGCCTACAACCCGCTGTTCATCTACGGCGGCTCGGGCCTGGGCAAGACCCACCTGCTGCACGCGATCGGCCACTACGCCCGCAACCTCTACCCGGGGATCCGGGTGCGCTACGTGAACTCCGAGGAGTTCACCAACGACTTCATCAACTCCATCCGCGACGACAAGGCGGAGAACTTCCAGCGCCGCTACCGCAACGTCGACGTCCTGCTCATCGACGACATCCAGTTCCTGGGCGGAAAGGAGCAGACGGTCGAGGAGTTCTTCCACACCTTCAACACCCTGCACAACGACAACAAGCAGGTGGTCATCACCTCCGACGTGCCGCCCAAGCAGCTCGACGGCTTCGAGGACCGGCTGCGGTCGCGGTTCGAGTGGGGCCTGCTCACCGACGTGCAGCCCCCCGACCTCGAGACCCGCATCGCGATCCTGCGCAAGAAGGCCATCAACGAGAACCTCCAGGCCAGCGACGACGTGCTGGCCTACATCGCCTCGCGCATCTCGACCAACATCCGCGAGCTCGAGGGCGCGCTCATCCGGGTGACGGCCTTCGCCAACCTCAACCGCCAGCCGGTGGAGCTCTCGCTGGCAGAGATGGTTCTCAAGGACCTGATCACCGACCCCGCCGGCGAGGAGATCACGCCCGCGCTGATCATGAGCCAGACGGCGAACTACTTCTCGGTCTCCATCGAGGCCCTGTGCTCTGCCGACCGCTCCCGCGTCCTTGTCAACGCAAGGCAGATCGCCATGTACCTGTGCCGGGAGCTCACCGACCTCTCGCTGCCCAAGATCGGCCAGCTCTTCGGCGGCCGCGACCACACCACCGTCATGCACGCCAACCGCAAGATTCGCGAGCAGATGGCGGAGAAGCGCTCGACCTTCAACCAGGTCACGGAGCTGACGAACCGCATCAAGCAGAACGCCCGCGGCTGACCTCTCCCCACCGCGCACCGCCCCGGTCGGTCCCGGCACACCGTCGTCGCCGGCTTCCGCGCCTTCGAGCGCCCCGGGCGCACGCCGGCGGCCCTCCTTCGTGGCCCCGACCGGCCGCGCGCGCGACCACGCCTCGCCGGCCGGGCCCGGACGTCCCCTCCAGGCGAGCGCCTGCCCGCCCCGCGCAGCGGGACTTCCGCCCACGCATCCCCGGAGGCTCGCCGCGCGTCCCCGGAGGCACGCCCGCTCGCCGGTCGCCCGGCCCAGCACCCCGGAGCCCCCAGCAGCCCGGCCCGGGCAGAGCCCGAACAGCGAGTCCCACGGCCCTCGACGGCCCCGGCGGCGGCGTCGCGCCCAGGAGCCACGCGACCTTGCCGGCGGCTCGGCTCGGTTCCGAAGGCGCGCCGACCCGCCGACCTAAGCCCGCCCAGCGAAGGAAATAGCGCCGAGTCGGCAACACACAGGTGTGGACCAACCTGTGGATATCGGTGGACAACCCCAAACGTGCTGGTGGACAGATCCTGGGCCGTCGGTGGACGCCGTCTGGGCACGAATGACGCATCCACTGCCGGCCGAGGATGCCCACAGGACCGACCACCGCGTCGCGCACACCCGCCGCAGGCCGCTGACCTGCAACAACGCCGGTTCTCCACAGTCTCCACAAGTGCTATGACGATGACGAACCTTTAACGAGGGGATGGTGTGGACAGCCAACGATGCCCGGACGGCACAGCGCGGCGCCGTCAGAACCACACGCGTGTAAGTTTTGGCTGTCTGGCGCTTGTTTTGCTCGCGTAAGGTGGGCCTGCGCCTCGCCCGCACCGCCATCGAGAGAAGGTCCCCCATCGTGAAGTTCAGGGTTGAGCGTGACGTCCTGGCCGAGGCCGTCACGTGGACGGCTCGGTCCCTGCCCGCGCGGCCCCCGGTCCCCGTCCTCGCCGGGGTGCGGCTCGAGGCCTCCGCCGACGGCACCCTGACCCTCTCGAGCTTTGACTACGAGGTGTCCGCCCGCTCCGAGGTTCCCGCCGAAGTCGACACGGCCGGGGTGGTGCTCGTCTCCGGCCGCCTGCTCGCGGACATCTGCAAGTCGCTGCCCGCCAAGCCCGTCGACGTCGACGTGGACGGCACCAAGGTGGTGCTCACCTGCGGCGCCTCGCGCTTCACGCTCCTGACGATGCCGGTGGACGACTACCCCGCCTTGCCGGGCATGCCCGAGACCAGCGGCAGCATCGACGCCGGCGTCCTCACCGAGGCGGTCTCCCAGGTCACCACCGCCGCCAGCCGGGACGAGACCCTGCCCCTGCTGACCGGCGTGCGCATGGAGATCGAGGGCGAGAAGCTCACGCTGCTCGCCACCGACCGCTACCGGCTCGCCATGCGGGAGCTCACCTGGCACCCCGCGTCGCCGTCGTACTCCGCCTTCGCGCTGGTCCGCGCCCGCACCCTCTCCGACGTCGCCAAGTCCATGACCACCGCCGGGTCGGTGGACATGGCGCTCTCGGTCGACGGGCCGGCGGGGCTCATCGGTTTCGAGGCCGGCGGTCGCCGTACCACCTCGCTGCTGGTCGAGGGCGACTACCCGCCGGTGCGCCGGCTGTTCCCGGAGTCGACGACCACCCACGCCGTCGTCGCCACCGCCGCCCTGGTCGAGGCGGCGCGCCGCGTCAGCCTCGTCGCCGAGCGCAACACCCCGATCCGGCTGTCCTTCAGCGAGGGCCAGGTGGTGCTCGAGGCCGGGCAGGGCGACGACGCCCAGGCGTCGGAGGCTCTCGAGGCGGCCCTGACCGGGGAGCCGATCACGACCGCGTTCAACCCGCACTACCTCCTCGACGGGCTCGGCGCCCTGACCACGCCGTTCGTGCGCATGTCCTTCACCCACCCCAGCAAGCCCGCCGTCATGACCGGGCAGGGCTCGCTCGAGGGCGAGGACGACCTCGGCTTCCGCTACCTCCTCATGCCGATCCGGTTCGCCAGCTGACGTGGCGCTGGCCACACTCGGGCACAAATCGCGCGGTGGCGCGGTTGTGGGTGCTGGCGGCCAGAGCCGCCGCTGACGTCTGAGCGAATCGGCAGGGCAGGGGCCCGGGCCGGGGAAGCGAGCTGGAATGCACATCGGGATGGTCGGACTGGGCCGCATGGGCGGCAACATGGCCGAGAGGCTCCGGGCCGGGGGGATCGAGGTCACCGGGTACGACGCCAACCCGCAGAACTCCGAGGTCGCCACGATCGCCGAGCTCGCCGCCGCGCTGCCGCAGCCGAACCGCACGGTGTGGGTGATGGTCCCCGCCGGCAGGCCGACCGAAGCCGTGCTGGACGAGCTCGCCACCGTCCTCGACGCCGGCGACATCGTCATCGAGGGCGGCAACTCCCACTTCGAGGCCGACCAGGCCAACGCCGCCAAGCTCGCCGAGCGCGGCATCCGGTACGTCGACGTCGGCGTCTCCGGCGGCGTCTGGGGCCGGGAGAACGGCTACGGCCTCATGGCGGGCGGCGCGCCCGAGGACATCGAGGCGCTGATGCCGGTGTTCGACGCGCTGCGCCCCGAGGGCCCGCGCGAGGAGGGGTTCGTCCACGTCGGCCCGGTCGGCGCCGGCCACTACGCCAAGATGGTGCACAACGGCATCGAGTACGGGCTCATGCAGGCCTACGCCGAGGGCTACGAGCTCCTCGAGGCGCGCGACGACCTGGTCCCCGACGTCGCCCCGGTCTTCAAGGCGTGGCAGCGCGGCACCGTCGTGCGGTCCTGGCTGCTCGACCTCATGATCCGGGCCATCGAGGAGGACCCCGGCCTCGACGACATCAGCGACTGGGTGGACGACTCCGGCGAGGGCCGCTGGACCATCGAGGAGGCCATCAACAACGCCGTGCCGCTGCCGGTGATCTCCGCCGCGCTCTTCGCCCGGTTCTCCTCGCGCCAGCCCAGCTCCCCGGCCATGAAGGCCGTCGCCGCGCTGCGCAAGCAGTTCGGCGGCCACGCCACGAAGGCCGCCGCGGGAGCGAAGGCCGCCGCGGGAGCGTAGGCCGACCCGACTCGCCGGCGCGCCCCGCCGCGCCGGGGAGTCGGGCCGCCGACGGCGGACGCGTACCGTTGGAGGGCGGCGGCGGGTGCCGCCCCGCGCGGGCGGCGCGCGGCGAGAGGTGCAGGAGGGAACAGGCGAGGATGTACGTCTCGGACCTCGCCCTCAACGACTTCCGCTCGTACCACGAGCTCGTGCTCGCGCTCGAGCCCGGGGTCACCGCCTTCGTCGGCCAGAACGGCCAGGGCAAGACCAACCTCGTCGAGGCCATCGCCTACCTGTCGACTTTTTCCAGCCACCGGGTGGCCGCGGACGCGGCCCTCGTGCGCCAGGGCACCGGCGGCGCCGTGGTCCGCGCGAAGGTCGTCCACGGCGAGCGGCCCACCCTGGTCGAGCTGGAGATCGTCGCGGGCAAGGCCAACCGGGCGCGGCTGAACCGCGCCCCCACCCGCACCCGCGAGGTGCTCGGCGTCGTGCGCACGGTGCTCTTCGCGCCCGAGGACCTCGAGCTGGTCAAGGGCGACCCCGCCCACCGGCGCCGGTTCCTGGACGACCTCGTGGTGCTGCTGAGCCCGCGGCTGGCGGGCGTGCGGGCCGAGTACGACAAGGTGCTGCGCCAGCGCGGCGCCCTGCTCAAGTCCGCCGGGGCGGCGCGCCGGCGCGGCGGCCGGCCGGACCTGAGCACCCTGGACGTGTGGGACGGCCAGCTCGCGGCCGCGGGCGCGCAGATCGTCGCCGCCCGCACCCGCCTGGTGCGGCGCCTCCGGCCGTTCGTGGCCACTGCCTACGAGCAGGTCAGCGCGGGCCAGGGCGCGGCCCGGATCGGCTACCGCGCCAGCGTCGATGCCGCCGAGGGCGCCGAGGAGATCACCGCCGCGGAGCTCGACGCGACGCCGGCGGCGCAGGAGGCGGCGGAGAGCCGGGAGGCGGCGCTCATGGACGTCCCCGCGGTCAGCCGGCGGCTGCTCGCCGCCATGGGCGAGATGCGCGAGAAGGAGATCGACCGGGGCGTCAGCCTCGTCGGCCCGCACCGGGACGACCTCGTGCTCTCCCTCGGCGCCCTGCCCGCCAAGGGCTACGCCAGCCACGGGGAGTCCTGGTCCTTCGCGCTCGCGCTGCGGCTGGCCTCCTACGAGGTGCTGCGCGAGGACGACACCTCGCCGTGGGGCGTGGACGGCGAGCCGGTGCTCATCCTGGACGACGTCTTCGCCGAGCTCGACGCCCGACGCCGGGAGCGGCTCGCCGACATGGTCGCCGGCGCCCAGCAGGTGCTCATCACGGCCGCGGTGGCGGAGGATGTGCCCCAGGCGCTGACCGGCGCCCGGTTCCACGTCCACGCCGGGGAGGTGACCCGTGGCGACTAGCCCGGACGACCCCGCACGAGCAGCCCGGCCGGCGACCCCCGCCGCCGAGCCCGACGAGCTCGCCGAGGCGGACGCCGTCGCCCTGGCCGCGCTCGAGCGGGCACGGGAGGCGGCCCGCGCCCGCGGGCAGTACCGCACCGGCGCGCGGCGCCGCGGCGGCCGCGCGGCGCCCGGCGCCACCCCCGAGGCCGCGCCGGAGGAGCCCGAGGGCGACCGGCCCGGCTGGCGACCCGGCCCGGGGCTGGGTTACGGCATCAGCGGCCCCGGCCCCTCGCGGCGGGACCCCCAGCCGCTCGCCGGCATCGCCGCGCGCCTCGTCGCCGAACGCGGCTGGGTGCAGCCGGTCAGCGTGGGCGGGGTGGTGGGGCGCTGGCGGGAGGTCGTCGGCGACCAGCTCGCCGACCACTGCGACGTGGAGACCTTCGACGGCGGGGAGCTCGTGGTCCGGGCCAGCTCGACGGCGTGGGCCACGCAGGTACGGCTGCTGCTGCCCCAGCTCGAGCGCCGGCTCGCCGAGGAGGTCGGCGAGGGGGCCGTGACCTCGATCGTCGTCCTCGGCCCCGGCGGACCCAGCTGGAAGCACGGCCTGCGCTCGGTGCGCGGCCGCGGCCCGCGCGACACGTACGGCTGAGCCCGACGGGCCCGGAAGCACCGCTGCTACGGCCGCTTGTCGTCCGGTGAGGGAGCGGTCGCCGTCGCCGCCCGGACGTGAGGCACCCCACGGCTGTGGACATCGCTGTGGATATTGGGGGTTTTCGGCTCAGGCACGGTAGAATCGAACGACCCGCCCGAACGACGCGCGCCCGCGCCCACAGGGATCAAGCGGTGGCCCCGCGCCCCGGCCTCCCGGCCGTCCGGCGTCAGGAGGTTGCCCCGCGAGACGAGGAGAGCCTGCGACCGTGGCTGACCACAGTGCTGACGCTGCCGTGACCGAAACTCCCACCCCCGTGCCACCGGCAGATGGCGCCCCGGCCGAGCAGGCTCCCAACCGTAACGCAGGAACCGTCCCCACCTCGCAGGAGTACGGCGCGAGCAACATCACCGTGCTCGAGGGCCTGGAGGCGGTGCGCAAGCGACCCGGCATGTACATCGGCTCCACCGGTGAGCGGGGCCTGCACCACCTGGTCTACGAGGTCGTCGACAACTCCGTCGACGAGGCCCTCGCGGGCTACTGCGACCACATCCAGGTCACGATCCTCGCCGACGGCGGCGTGCGCGTCGTCGACAACGGCCGCGGCATCCCGGTGGACGTGCACCCCACCGAGGGCAAGCCGGCCGTCGAGGTGGTCCTCACCGTGCTCCACGCCGGCGGCAAGTTCGGCGGCGGCGGGTACGCCGTCTCCGGCGGTCTCCACGGCGTGGGCGTCTCCGTCGTCAACGCGCTGTCATCCCGCCTCCAGGTGGAGGTCAAGCGGCAGGGACACGTGTGGCGCATGGGCTTCGTCGACGGCGTGCCCACCGGTGAGCTCGTCAAGGGCGATCCGACCGAGGAGACCGGCACCACCGTCACCTTCTGGGCCAACGGCGACATCTTCGAGACCACCGAGTACAACTTCGAGACGCTGCGCACCCGCTTCCAGCAGATGGCCTTCCTCAACAAGGGCCTGCGCATCACGCTGACCGACGAGCGCTCCGGCGTCACCGACGCCGGTGACGAGATCACCGGCGACGAGGCCGGCAGCGCCGACGACGCCCGCACCGGCCACCGCGAGGTCTCGTACATGTACGAGGGCGGCCTGCGGGACTACGTCCACTACCTCAACTCCACCAAGAAGGTGGACGTGGTGCACCCGGAGATCATCGCCTTCGAGTCCGAGGACCAGGAGAAGCGGATCTCGGTCGAGGTCGCGATGCAGTGGACCTCGGGCTACTCCGAGGCGGTCCACACCTACGCCAACACGATCAACACCACCGAGGGCGGCACCCACGAGGAGGGCTTCCGCTCGGCGCTGACCTCGCTGATCAACAAGTACGCCCGCGAGAAGGGCGTGCTGAAGGAGAAGGACGAGAACCTCACCGGCGAGGACATCCGCGAGGGCCTCACCGCCGTCATCTCCGTCAAGCTCGGCGAGCCGCAGTTCGAGGGCCAGACCAAGACCAAGCTGGGCAACACCGAGGCCCGCACGTTCGTGCAGACCCAGCTGTACTCCCAGCTCGGGGACTGGCTCGACGCCCACCCCAACGAGGCGAAGGAGATCGTCCGGAAGTCCCAGCAGGCCGCGGTGGCCCGCATGGCGGCCCGCAAGGCCCGCGAGGCGACCCGCCGTAAGGGCCTGCTCGAGTCGATCTCGATGCCGGGCAAGCTCAAGGACTGCTCGAGCCGGGACGCGCGGGTCTCCGAGATCTTCATCGTCGAGGGCGACTCCGCCGGCGGGTCGGCGGTGCAGGGCCGGGATCCCGAGCACCAGGCGATCCTGCCGCTGCGCGGCAAGATCCTCAACGTCGAGAAGGCGCGGCTGGACCGGGCCCTGGGCAACCAGGAGATCCAGGCCCTCATCACCGCCTTCGGCACCGGCATCGGCGAGGACTTCGACGTCGCCAGGCTGCGCTACTACAAGATCATCCTCATGGCCGACGCCGACGTCGACGGCCAGCACATCTCCACCCTGCTGCTCACGCTGCTCTTCCGGTACATGAAGCCGCTGGTCGAGAACGGCCACGTGTACCTCGCGCAGCCGCCGCTGTACCGGCTGAAGTGGACCAACGCGACCCACCAGTACGTCTACAGCGACAAGGAGAAGGAGGCGTTCCTCGCGGAGGGCGCCCGCGCGGGGAAGCGGCTGCCCAAGGAGGGCGGCATCCAGCGGTACAAGGGTCTGGGCGAGATGAACGACCAGGAGCTGTGGGAGACCACGATGAACCCGGACACCCGCACGCTGCGCCAGGTCACCATCGACGACGCCGCCGCCGCGGACGAGACGTTCTCGATCCTCATGGGCGAGGACGTCGAGTCCCGCCGCAGCTTCATCCAGCGCAACGCCCGCGATGTGCGCTTCCTGGACATCTGACCCGCACCGAACCCAGCCGGTGCGCGGGCGAGGCACGCCCGCGCGACATGAGACAGAAGGACTGACGTGACCCAGCCTCCCGAGGACCCCACCACGGGCACCGCCGACGGCGAGGTCGGCGAGGTCGTGACGACCCGCGACCACGTCGAGCAGGTCGACCTGCAGCTGGAGATGCAGCGCTCCTACCTCGACTACGCGATGAGCGTCATCGTCTCGCGCGCCCTGCCCGACGTGCGTGACGGCCTCAAGCCCGTCCACCGGCGCGTCCTGTACGGGATGTACGACGGCGGCTACCGGCCCGACTCGAGCTTCTCCAAGTGCTCGCGCGTGGTCGGCGAGGTCATGGGCCAGTACCACCCCCACGGCGACACGTCGATCTACGACGCCCTGGTGCGCCTGGTCCAGCCGTGGTCCATGCGCTACCCGCTGGTGAGCGGGCAGGGCAACTTCGGCTCCCCGGGCAACCTCGGCGCCGCGGCCCCCCGGTACACCGAGTGCAAGATGGCGCCGCTGGCCCTGGAGATGGTCCGGGACATCGACGCCGAGACGGTCGACTTCCAGGACAACTACGACGGCCGCAACCAGGAGCCCACGGTCCTGCCGTCCCGGATCCCCAACCTGCTGGTCAACGGCTCCGAGGGCATCGCCGTCGGCATGGCCACGCGGATCCCGCCGCACAACCTGCGCGAGGTGGCCGACGGCGTCCAGTGGTTCCTCGAGAACCCCGACGCCACCAAGGAGGAGCTCCTCGGCGAGCTGATGCTTCGCATCAAGGGCCCGGACTTCCCCACCGGCGCCACCATTCTCGGGCGGCGCGGCATCGAGGACATGTACCGCACCGGCCGCGGGTCCATCACCCAGCGCGCCGTCGTGGAGGTCCAGGAGATCCAAGGGCGCCAGTGTCTGGTGGTCTCCGAGCTGCCCTACCAGGTCAACCCCGACCGGCTCTCGGAGCGCATCGTCGAGGGCGTGCGCGACGGGCGCATCACCGGCATCGCGGACATCCGCGACGAGTCCTCGGGCCGTAACGGCCAGAAGCTCGTCATCGTGCTCAAGCGCGACGCCGTCGCCAAGGTGGTGCTCAACAACCTCTACAAGCACACCCAGCTCCAGGACAACTTCCCGGCCAACATGCTCGCCCTCGTCGACGGCGTGCCGCGCACGCTCAGCCTCGACGGGTTCGTGCGCCACTGGGTGAACCACCAGGTCGACGTCATCGTCCGGCGCACCCGCTTCCACCTGCGCAAGGCCGAGGAGCGCATCCACATCCTCAACGGCCTGCTCAAGGCGCTGGACCAGCTCGACGAGGTCATCGCCCTGATCCGCCGCTCCCCGACGGTGGACGCGGCCCGCACCGGACTGATGGCGCTGCTGGAGATCGACGAGGTCCAGGCCGAGGCCATCCTCACCATGCAGCTGCGCCGCCTGGCCGCCCTGGAGCGCCAGAAGATTCTCGACGACCACGCCGAGCTCGAGGCGAAGATCGCCGGCTACAAGGAGATCCTCGCCAGCCCGGCCCGTCAGCGCGAGATCGTCGGCGAGGAGCTGGCGGCCACCGTGGCGAAGTACGGCGACGACCGGCGCACGACGATCCTGCCCTTCGACGGGGAGATGTCCATCGAGGACCTCATCCCCGAGGAGCAGGTGGTCGTCACCATCACCCGCGGCGGGTACGCCAAGCGCACCCGCACCGACAACTACAAGTCCCAGCGCCGTGGCGGCAAGGGCGTGCGCGGCGCGCAGCTGCGCGAGGACGACATCGTCGAGCACTTCGGCGTGACGTCCACCCACAACTGGCTGCTCTTCTTCACCAACCTCGGCCGGGTCTACCGCATCAAGGGCTACGAGCTGCCCGAGGGCGGCCGCGACGCCAAGGGCCAGCACGTGGCCAACCTCCTGGCGTTCCAGCCGGGCGAGACGATCGCTCAGGTCATCTCGCTGCGCTCCTACGACCAGGCCGAGTACCTGGTGCTGGCGACCCAGCGTGGGCTGGTGAAGAAGACCCGCCTGAGCGACTACAACACGAACCGCTCCGGCGGGGTCATCGGCATCAACCTGCGGGAGGACGAGGACGGCAACCCCGACCGCGTGGTGGCCGCCCGCCTGGTCAACTCGGACGACGACCTGCTGCTGGTCTCCCGCAAGGGCCAGTCGCTCCGGTTCACCGCCACCGACGAGGCGCTGCGCCCGATGGGACGGGCCACCTCCGGAGTGACCGGCATGAAGTTCCGCGACGACGACGAGCTGCTCGCCATGGACGTCGTGCGCGACTGGTACAAGGACGCCGCCCTCTTCGTCGTGACCGAGGGCGGGTACGCCAAGCGCACCGCCGTCAGCGAGTACCGGGTCCAGGGCCGAGGTGGCCTGGGCATCAAGGTCGCCAACCTCGTCGAGTCCCGCGGCGACCTCGTCGGAGCCCTGCTGACGGCCCCCGACGACGAGGTGCTGGTGATCATGGAGGGCGGCAAGGTCGTCCGATCCGCCGTCGCCGAGGTCAACCTGACCGGACGCAACACGCAGGGCGTGACCTTCGCCCGGCCTGACAAGGGCGATCGGATCATCCACGTTGCCCGCAACGTCGAGAAGAAGGTGGAGGCGGAGGAGCACCTCGTCTCGGGCGAGACCGCCGAGAGCCCTGCGGAGGACGCCGGCGCCGACGCCACGGAGAGCCCGGAGGGCGCGGGGGCGGACCAGGGCGCCGCCGACGCGGTACCGTCGTCCCCTGACGACGCGTCCGGCGCGGAGCCCGGCCCTGACGGAGGAGCTGCATGACCTCGACCCCACCCGGTGACCGGCCGGACGTAGCCGCCCCGCCTCCGCCCGGTACCGCCGACCTCGGCGGCGGCGAGGACGGCTCGGCGACCAGCACGGTTCGCAGGAGCCTCTCCGACCGCTTCCGGGCGGGCGCGACGCAGACGAACGGCGCCGACGCCGGTCCTCCCACCCAGGCGGACGCCTCGGCGGGGCCGGCCCCCGCCCCCGAGCGGCCGGCCCGGCCCGCGGCCGCGCGGCCGGCGGCCGCGCGGCCGGCGTCGGCGGGCCCGCGGCGGGTGCGACTGGCTCTCTCCCGCATCGACCCGTGGTCGGCGATGAAGCTGTCGTTCCTGCTGTCGGTGGCGCTGGGCATCATGCTCGTGGTGGCCGCGGCGGTGGTGTGGTTCGTGCTCGACTCCATGCACGTCTTCGCGGACATCGAGGACCTGCTCGTGTCCATCGGCTCGGAGAACTTCCTCCGGCTCATGGACTACCTGCAGTTCGACCGGGTGATTTCCTTCGCCACCATCGTGGGCGTCGTGGACATCCTGCTGCTGACCGCGCTGGGCACGATCGGGGCCTTCCTGTACAACATCGTGGCGGCGCTCGTCGGCGGTCTGCACGTGACCCTGACCGACGACTGAGCTGGGCGTGAGACTGCTCACGACGAGCCTTCGTGGTTTTGGTCGGCCGGAGGCTCTGAGATAGTCTTGCTCGGCGCGCACAGCGCAGGACCCGCGGGGCCGCAAGGCCCCCGAGCGGTCCACGGGCCTATAGCTCAGTCGGTTAGAGCGCTTCCCTGATAAGGAAGAGGTCGCTGGTTCGAGTCCAGCTAGGCCCACCAAGCAGTCCATCGCCCCGTTCGGGATCCTGGAGGACCAGTGAAGAAGGCACTCCTGCTCGCCGCCGCGGGCATCGCCGGGTACGTCGCCTGGATCAAGATCCGCCAGGAGCGCGAGGAGCGCGACCTCTGGGCCGAGGTCACCGACAGCTTCGGTGAGGAGCCCGCCCGCGGTTGAGCCGCCGCGCTGCCGCGCCGTCGACGCGGCCTGAGGGGCCATGGCGCAATTGGTAGCGCACCTGCTTTGCAAGCAGGGGGTTGCGGGTTCGAGTCCCGCTGGCTCCACTGCAGAGCCCCCCTCCGTACGCGGAGGGGGGCTCTTGCCATGTCGGGCGTGAGCCGGGGCGAGCTGGAGGACGCGAGGGCCCCCGGCGCACCGGGGGCCCTCGGCCTGCTGCTGGGTGAGACGGCTCAGGCGCCGGGAGCCGTCCCGGCCGGGCCGGGGCCCGGCGTGCCGGTCGCGCCCGGCTCGTTGGTGCCCGAGGGCGTCTCCGTCTTGCCGGCGATGTCGCCTGCGGTCTGCTCGGTCTGCTCCGCGGCCGTCTTGGCGGTGCCCTGCGCCTTGTCGCCGCCCTTCTTGATGGTCTCGGCGGCCTTGTGCGCGACCCCAGAGGCCTTCGAACCCACGGCCGACGCGGCGGCGGCCGCCTTCTCCTTGGCAGCGGCGGTCACCCCGCCCGCCTTCTCCCCCGCGGCGGGCTTGGCCGCGGCCGGCTTCTCCGCGGCCTGGGACGTCACGGTGGTGTCGTCCCAGTACTCCTCGGCCCACGGGTCGTCCACGGGCTGGCTGCGCCGCCACAGCAGGTAGGCGGTGCCGGCGGCGGCCGTGCCCACGAGCACCCAGCCGAACGTCCGGGCGACGCCGTGCGTCTTCTTCGGCGGCTCGGTCAGCGCCTTGCGCGCGGCCGTGCCGGCCTTGCCCGCCTTGGTGGTCAGCGTCTGCCCGCCGGCCGCCGCCTCCGCCGCGTCGTGCATGGCCTTCTGCACGCGCGGGAGGTAGTCGTCGACGATCTTCTCGTACGCGGTGTCGACGGCGGGGCGGACCTTCTCGGCCGCCAGCTCGACCCTGGGCGCCGCGGCCTTGACGGTGCTGTGCCACGCCTGCTCGGCGCGCGGTGCTGCCCACGCCGCCGCCGCGGCGGCCCGGGGCGTCGCCCACTCCTTGCCGTGCTCCGCCATCAGCAGCGCCTGCTTGGCCGCGAGCGAGGCCTGCTTGCTCGCCAGGCTCGCCTGCTCGCCGACGACGGCGCTGATCTCTGCGGCCTGCCTGCGTACCCGCTCGGTGTCGAACCCGCTGATCTTGCGCTTGCGCTGCGACATCTGCTCTCCCTGCTCGTCTCGGCGGACATGTCTGGGGACCGGCGCAGCCCGGCTGGCGGCGCCGCCGCTTGACTACCCATCTTGCACGCTTTCGCCGCGACGCGCCCGTGCTCGGCGGCGCGCGGGCCGCCTGGAGCGCCTGTCCCGGACGGGCGACGCGGCGCCGTCCCACGCCGGCCCGGGCGGGGCTGCTCGTGCCGCGCGTCGGTGGCCCGTGCGAGGATCGGGACATGGAAGCAACTCTGCACACCACCGCCGGGGACATCGTGGTCGAGCTCTACCCGAACCACGCGCCCAAGACAGTCAAGAACTTCACCGAGCTGGCCACGGGCAAGCGCAGCTGGACGGACCCGGCCACGGGCGAGAAGACCGACCGGCCGCTGTACGACGGCGTGATCTTTCACCGCGTGATCCCGAACTTCATGATCCAGGGCGGCGACCCTCTCGGGACCGGCACCGGCGGACCGGGCTACACCTTCGACGACGAGATCCACCCCGAGCTGAACTTCGCCGAGCCCTACGTCCTGGCCATGGCCAACGCGGGCACGCGGATGGGCAAGGGCACCAACGGCTCCCAGTTCTTCATCACCACCGCGCCCACCACGTGGCTGCAGGGCAAGCACACGATCTTCGGCAAGGTGGTGGACTCCGCCTCCCGCGCCGTCGTCGACGCCATCGGCTCCGCCCAGACCGGCCGCAACGACCGGCCGCTGGAGGACGTCGTCATCAACTCGGTCACCGTCACCGAGTAGTCCGTCACCACGGCATGAGCGAGCACACCCCGGGGCAGGCCGGCACCAGCGCGGTGCCGGTCTGCCCGCGGCACCCCGAAGTCGTGTCCTACGTGCGCTGCCAGCGCTGCGGCCGCCCCACGTGCGCCCAGTGCCAGCGGCCCGCCGCCGTGGGCATCCAGTGCGTGGACTGCGTGCGGGAGGCACAGGCTCGCGTGCCGGCCGCACGCACCGTCTTCGGCGGCCGCGTGCGGCGCGGTCGTCCGGTGGCCACGCTGACGATCATCGCCATGTGTGTCGGGGTGTACCTGCTCCAGATGCTCCTCGGTGGTTCCTTCACCGGCTGGCTGGCCTTCGCGCCCTCGCGTGGGGCCGTCGAGCCGTACCGCTTCATCACCTCGGCTTTCCTGCACGGCGGTGTGCTCCACCTGGCGCTGAACATGTACGCCCTGTGGGTGGTCGGTAGCGTCCTCGAGCCGGCACTAGGGCGCTGGCGGTACCTCGCGCTCTATCTGCTCTCGGCCGTCGGAGGCTCGGTTGCCGTCCTCCTCCTCGCCCAGCCCAACGCCTTCTCGTGGTTCACGCCCGTGGCCGGTGCATCCGGCGCGGTGTTCGGCCTGTTCGCCGCGACATTCCTCGTCATGCGCCGGCTCGGCCGCGATGCCACCCAGATCCTGGTGCTCATCGGACTCAACTTCGCGCTGGGCTTCGTCGTCGCGGGCATCGCCTGGCAGGCCCACCTGGGCGGCGCCATCACCGGCGCGATCATCGCCGCCGGCTACGCGTACGCCCCGCGGCGGCTGCGCACCCTGCTCGGCGTGCTGGTGGCCGTGGCCGTCGCCGCACTGCTGGTCGTCCTCACCCTGGCCAAGTACGCCGCCGTACTGTGACGCCCCCGGCCCGCGGCCGGGGTTCGTTCCGCCGTGGGCGCGGGCCCCTGGATCTAACCGTCCGGGAACCGGCCTGCCCGGCGCGGGGAAGGGTGGCCGTCGAGCCGTCAGAGGTCCGCCGTGGCGCCGGAAGCTTCCGGCACCGAACCCGGGTCTTCGGCGCTGAACCAGGGGTCTCTGGGCGCCGAACCTGGAATGTCCGGCGCCGCATGCTGGGCTTTCGTCACGACCGGGGCGCCCAGGACCGAACCCTGGTTTCGGGGCCGAGCGAGGGGTTTCCGGCGCCGAACCGGAGGTCTCCTGTCAGTGCCGCGTGAATACTGACCCCCTGGTGCCGCTTGGGTAGTCATGACCCCGCCCCCAACCTGGCCGTGGCAAACCGGCTCCTACGCCCGCATTTCTCAATATCGGGGAGGGCGCCAGGTCAGCTACCCCCGTCGGTGTCTCCTCCGACAGGTACATCTCGCCGCAAGACTCCCGCGCCCGTCGGCCGAGCGAGCAGCGGGGCGCCTGCACCCGAGCCCTCAAGCCACTCCCCGGCCAGGTAGCGCTCCCGCGGGCGTAATCACACTCGTGTAGTTCCTCCACAGGCCGATCCACACCTGGGGACAACGGCGCTGTGTAGATCCACCGGATATCCACAGCGCAGCCCACAGCTGGGGACCGACCCGCACGACCGCGGGCCCCGCCGTCACGTGGTATCCCCAGAGTTGTACACAGCTGGGGAAACTTACACGTGTGTAACTATCCCCAGGGTTCTCCACAGCTGTGGAGAGTTACGTCCACGTAGTTTCCCCAGGTGGGGACGGGGCGCCGGGGGCGGTCATGGGTACACCAAGGCCCCGGCGTCGCTTCGCGACGGCCGGGGCCCAAGATGCGAGTGGGGGCGCTCAGCGCCACCGCAGGGTCATGAAGAACCCGACCAGCATCACGCCGAAGCCGATGGCGAGGTTCCAGTTCCCCAGGTTCGCCACCGGAAGACTGCCCTGGGTGAGGTAGGTGACGACGACCGACACCAGACCGATGATCATGAGGGTGACCATCGTCGGGGCCCACCAGCCGGGGCTCGGCTTCGGGGCGGCGGGCGTCGCCGCGGCGGTGGCCGAGCCGTCGGTGTCCTTCTTGCGCTTCCTGGACTCCGGCATCTGTTCTCCTCACGGGTACGGCCCCGGGAGGGGCACCACGTTCCGCGCCAGTCGCCCGGCGCCCGGACGCACGCCTCGGCGCGCCCGGCCCTAGCGTATCGTCGAAGCGGGTGCACCCAGCGCGCACCCCCGCCGGCAGGGAGGAGGGCCATGGCCACCGCTCCGCACGACGCTGCCGCGAAGGGCTACGGCACGCGTCCCGATGACGCGCGCACCACCCCGCCGGACGACGCGGCCCGCCGCCCAGCCGGGACGCCCCCTGTGGCAGAGGGCTCCGACTCGGCTCCCACGACGCCCACGCCAGCCACCCCCCGCCGCGCCGTGCCGACCAAGTCCATGGCCACCGCCGTCGTGGCGCTGCTCGCCGGGCTGCTCTTCGCCACCAACGCCCAGGTCTTCGCGGGCACCGAGGACCGGCACCCGGAGAACCTCCAGGGGCTCGCGCGGGCCGAGGCCGGACGGCTGGAGGACCTCGAGGCGGAGAACGCCGAGCTGCGCGAGGAGGTTCGCCGCTACGTGGACACCGAGGGCACCGGGGCCGAGCTCGCCCCCCAGGCGGACCTGGCCGAGCAGGCCGCCGGCCACTCGCCGATGACCGGCCCGGCGGTGCAGGTCCGGCTGTGGGACGCCCCCCAGCAGGCCGACGGGCTGGCTGCCACGCTGCCCCCCGACGCCCTCGTGGTCCACCAGCAGGACATCGAGGCCGTGATGAACGCCCTGTGGGCCGGTGGCGCCGAGGCCATGACGGTCCAGGGACACCGCGTCGTCTCCACGACGGGCGTGCGGTGCGTGGGCAACGTGCTGCACATCGCCGGGCGCACCTACTCCCCGCCCTACGACATCCAGGCCATCGGTGACCCCGGCGCGCTGCGCGACGCGCTGGAGGCCAGCCCCGGCGTCCAGACATACCTGGACTACGTCGACGCCGTCGGGCTGGGCTGGTCCCTCAGCACGCTGCAGCGCGTCGAGATGCCCGCCTACGCGGGATCCCTGACCCTCGACCACGCAGAGGTCATCGAGGACGGCCGGGCCTGATGCGCGCAGACACCCAGACCCGCCCGGCCGCGTGCGGCCGGGGACCCGCACCCATCCGCCGGGAGGTACAGCCGTGACGGCCCGCAGGATCCTCGTCATCGACAACTACGACAGCTTCGTCTACACGATCGTCGGCTACCTCCAGCAGCTCGGCGCGGAGACGCACGTCGTGCGCAACGACGCCGTGCCCGCCCTGGACGGCTACGACGGCGTGCTCGTCTCCCCTGGCCCCGGCACCCCGAAGGAGGCCGGCGCCTCGCTCGAGGTCATCGAGGCCTGCGCGGTGCGGGAGCTGCCCATGCTGGGGGTGTGCCTCGGCCACCAGGCCCTCGGCGAGGCGTTCGGCGGCGTCGTCACCCACGCGCCCGAGCTCATGCACGGCAAGACCTCCGAGGTGTCCCACCGCGGCGGCGGCGTCTTCGGCGGGCTGCCGAGCCCGTTCACCGCCACCCGGTACCACTCCCTGGCCGTGGTGCGCGACACGGTCCCCGAGGAGCTGGAGATCACCGCCGAGACGGCGGGGGGCATCGTCATGGGCCTGCAGCACCGCACGCTGCCGCTGCATGGCGTCCAGTTTCACCCCGAGTCCGTCCTGACCCAGGGTGGGCACCGGCTGCTCGCCAACTGGCTCGCCGTCACCGGCGACGACGCGGCCGTGGCCCGCTCGACGGGGATGGCCCCGCTCGTCCACCGCTGACGGCCGCCGTCAGGCCAGCGCCGCCAGGCGGGGACGGAGCACGTCGGCGAGCGAGTCCAGGTCGGCGCCCAGCTCCTCCGAGACCAGCAACCGGTCGACGGCAAGGTCCCAGTACCGCTTGCCGCGGGTCGGGATCACCTCCACCCGGTAGCGGAAGGGCTCGGCCGGGCGCCCCAGCCGCGCCTCGATCTCCTTCACCAGCGGGCGCATGCCCAGGCCGTGCAGCGCGGTCAGGGCCGTGCCGGTGCCCCGGGCCTCGGCCTCGGCGGCGCGGGCGTCGCGCCAGTGCAGGGCGGCCGGGTACAGGGCCACCTGCGCCGTCCGCAGCTCCGGCGTGCGGACGCTCGCGTGGAAGCCGGGGCCGTCGACCGGCGCGGCGCCCTCGCCGTCGGGACGGTGGTCGAGCAGGTGCTCCCACCACCGCTGCCACTGGCGCGCCGCCGTGGCGCGCTGCCCGGGCGTCCACGCCGCCCGCCACGCGGGCACGTGGCCGTCCAGGGGCGGGACGTCCGGGGCACCGGGCAGGCGGGCGGCGTCCCGCACGTACAGCGCGAAGAACAGGTCAACGGGCTCTGCGAAGCTCACTCGCCACCGCTCCGGCTCCCCCATGGCGCCACTATGCCGCGCCGACGCGGCACCGGCGCACCTATGGACCGGCGTGGCCCGGCAGACGGAAGGGGCCCCGCACGAGCGGGGCCCCTTCTGCCGGGAGGTCAGTCTCCCTCGTCCTGGTTCTCGTCCTGGTTCTCGTCCTGGTTCGGCCCCTGGCCGCCGCCGCGGCCGCGGCCGTCGCCCTGCTCGCCCGGCGTCTCGGTCGGCGACGGGCTCTCGGTCGGCGTCTCCGTCGGCTCCGGCGTCTGCACGTCGGGCGCCTCGGTGGCCACGACCAGCGTGATGGTGGTCCCCCGCTCGACGACGCCCTCCGGATGGGACTGCTCGAGCACCGTGCCGACCGGGAAGTCGCCCGACGGCTCCGTCTCGATCCGCACACCGAGGTCGAGGGAGCGCAGCACCTCCGAGGCCTCGGCCTCGGTGCTGCCCACGAGGTTCGGCAGGTCGGCGTTCGGGCTGGCGACGGCGAGGTTGACCCGGGTCCCGGGCGCCACGCCGGCGCCCGCCGCGGGGTCGCTGCTCACGACGTCGCCGATGTCGGTGCCGGCGTCGGTGTTGACCGGGGTCACCTCGCCCACGTCCAGGCCCACGGCGTCGAGCGTGGCGGCCGCGTCGGCCTGGGACAGGCCGGCGAGCTCGGGCACCGCGACGGAGCTGGGGCCCGAGGAGAAGGCGATGTCGACGGTGCTTCCCACCCCGACCTCGGTGCCCACCGGCGGGTCGGACCGCACGAACAGGCCCTCCTCGACGTCGTCGGAGGGGACGGGGTCGAGGATGTTGGGCACGAGCTCGGCCTCCGCCAGGGCGTCGCGCGCCGCGGCCTGGTCCATGCCGGCCATGTCGGGAACGAGCACCGTCTCGGCGGGCGGCGGCTCCTGCTCGCCGGGGTTGAGCAGCATCCAGCCGATGCCTGCCGCTGCCGCGATGCCCAGCAGGGCCAGCAGCCAGATCCACCAGCGGGACCTGCGCGGCGGCTCCTCGTCCTGTGCGAGCGCCGTCCCGTTGCCCGTGCCGGTGGACGTGGTGGCCGGCGAGGCCGCCCGCAGGGTCCGGGTGGCGGCGTCCGCGCGCAGCGGCGTGGTGACCGCCGTCGCCGCCGCGGCACCGGCCCCGGCGGCGGCCCAGGCGCCCACGGCGGGCGCCTGGACGTTCCCCCCGCGGGCGGCGGCGAGCAGGTCGGCGCGCATCTGGGCGGCGTCGGAGTAGCGGTCCTCGCGGTCCTTGGCCAGCGCCTTCAGCACCACGCGGTCCAGCGCCTCGGGGATGTCCGGGGTGACCGTCGACGGCGGCTTGGGCATCTCCCGCACGTGCTGGTACGCGACGGCGACGGCCGAGTCGCCGGAGAACGGCGGCTGGCCGGTCAGCAGCTCGTACAGCAGGCAGCCGGTGGAGTACAGGTCCGAGCGGGCGTCGACGACCTCGCCGCGCGCCTGCTCCGGGGAGAGGTACTGCGCGGTGCCGACGACGGCGTGCGTCTGCGTCATCGTGGCGGCGGAGTCGGTCATCGCGCGGGCGATGCCGAAGTCCATGACCTTCACCGCGCCGGTGGGCGTCAGCATGATGTTCCCGGGCTTGATGTCCCGGTGCACGATGCCCTCGTGGTGGGAATACTCCAGCGCGTTGAGGACGCCGACGACGATGTCCACGGCCTCGTCGATCGGCACCGGGTCGCCGCCGGCGAGCAGCGCCCGGACCGTGTGGCCCTCGACGTACTCCATGACGATGAACGGGACGGTGATCTCCTGGCCGCTGGCGGAGACGACGTGCTCCTCGCCGGTGTCGTACACGGCCACGATGGCGGGGTGGTTGAGCGCCGCCGAGGACTGCGCCTCGCGGCGGAACCGGGCCTGGAACGTGGCGTCCCGCGCCAGGTCCGAGCGGAGCACCTTGATCGCGACGGTGCGGGAGAGCCGGCTGTCGTACCCGATGTGGACCTCGGCCATGCCGCCGCGTCCGATCAGCTCGCCCACCTCGTAGCGGCCGGCAAGAACGCGCGGGATCTCGTCCACCACTAGTCGTCCTTCACTTCTGTCGAGGGATGGGTAACCGCCGGCCCACGGCCTGCGGAGGAGCTGTCGGTGCCGCCCAGACTACCGAGCGCCACCCCCAGCAAGAGAACGAGGACCAGGAGGACCACCGTCATGGTGGCGAGCCACACCCGGTCGGCGGCCAGCTCGGCCCAGCGAGGGAGCCGGATCGGCGGACGCTTGGCGCTGCCGCGCGCGAGCGCCTGGTCAGGGACGGCGCGCGTCCGGCCGCCGGCGGTCCCGGCACGGCGGCGGACGGCGGGTCGCTCCCGCACGAGGACGGGCGCCGGAGAGCCGGCGACCGGCGACGGCGCGGCGGGTGACCGCCGATCCCGGGAGGCCGGGGTGCTGGCGACCGGCGCGGGCGTGGGGCGCCCCGCCCGGGCGGGCACGGCGGTGGCGGGGAGCGGCGAGGACGCCGACCGCCGGGCTCGCGGGGCGGGCGCCAGGGCGGTCGGCGCGCGAGCCGCGTCGGCCGTGGGGACGACCACCGCCGCGGCCGACGGGCCGGGGGCGGCGGGAGAGACGGGCACCGGCGTGGCCGCCGACGGGCCGGGTGCGGCAGGAGAGACACTCGCGGGCGCGGCGCGGTGCCCGGCGGCAGGAGCCGCGCGCAGCTCGCGCCGCCGTCGTGCCACGGGCAGCTCAGTGACCACGGCAGCCGGCCCGTGCGCGTCGGTAGGGGTGCCGGCGACCACGGCCGGCCGGTGGCTCGCGCCGGCGAGGGCGCCGTCGGCGGGCTCGAGGTCTGGTGCCGACAAGGTCACCGGGGCGTCCGCTCGGGGCCCGACCGTCGTGGCCGCCGTCGGGGCGGCGTGCCGGGCGCGCGCGGGCGCGGCCCGGTGGATGCTTCGCCGACCCGGGGCGCCGGAGCCGGCCCGCGCGGCGGCCAGCTGCTCCCAGGCCTCCTCCAGCTCCCGGGCGCAGGCACGCGCGGACGCCGGGCGGCGGGCGGGGTCCTTGGCCAGCATCCGCTCGACGACGCCGCGCAGCGGCGCGGGCACGGACCCAGGCAGCGGGGGCAGCGGGGTGTTGACGTGGGCGAAGGCGATGTCCACCTGCGTCGCGCCGGTGTAGGGCCGCCGGCCGGCGAGGCACTCGTAGGCGACGACGCCCAGGGCGTAGACGTCGCCGGCCGGGGTGGCCGCCCGGCCCATCGCCTGCTCCGGGGGCAGGTACTGGGCGGTGCCCATGACCATGCCCGCCGCCGTCATCGGGGGCTGGTTGGAGCCCAGCGAGATGCCGAAGTCGGTGAGCTTGACCTGGTCCTCGGGCGTGATGATCAGGTTCGCGGGCTTGACGTCGCGGTGGACGACGCCGGAGGTGTGCACGGCGTGCAGCCCGCGGCAGGCCTGCACGAGGATCGGCAGCAGCTCCAGCGGCCGCAGGCGGTTCTCCCGCTCCAGACGCGCCGCCAGCGTCTCGCCCGGGACCAGCTCCATGACCAGGTAGCCGGAGCCCTCCTGCTCGCCGTGGTCGAGCAGCGTCGCGAGGTTGGGGTGGCGCAGCCCCGCGGAGTTGCGCGCCTCGGTGCGCAGGCGCCCGAGGTAGAGCTCCTCGCCCGCGAGCTCCGCGCGCAGCACCTTCGCGGCCACCGTCCGGCATGTGCGCCGGTCGAGCGCCTGCCACACCTCGCCCATGCCGCCGATGGCGATGCGCTCGGTGAGCTCGTAGCGCGCGCCGAGGACGAGGCCGGTGCGCGGCTTCACCGCCCCCGCCCGTTCACGAGCCCAGCACCGCCTGCATGACGGCACGGGCGATGGGGGCGGCGGTCGCGCCGCCGGAGGCCTCCTCGCCCGCCCGGCCGCCGTTCTCGACGACGACCGCGACGGCCACCTCGGGCTCCTCGGCGCCGGCGAACCCGGCGAACCAGGCGTGCGGGGCGATGCCGGAGCCGATCTCGGCGGTGCCAGTCTTGCCGGCGACCTGCACGCCCGGGATCTGCGCACGGGTGCCGGTGCCGCTCTCGACGACCTCGACCATCATCTGCGTGAGCTGGTCGGCGGTCTGCGCCGAGATGGGCTCGCCCATCTCCTCCGGGTCGGTCGTGGAGGCCACCTCGAGGTCGGCCGTGAGCTCGCGGGCCACGAGATGGGGCCGCATCTGCACGCCGTCGTTGGCGATGGCCGAGACGACCATCGCCATCTGGATGGGGGTGACCCGCACGCTGGCCTGGCCGATGGCCGCCATGGCGAGCTCGGCGTCGCTGGCCGTCTCGGGGAAGCGGGAGGGCGTGACCTTCAGGGGGATCTCGAGGTCCTGGCCGAAGCCGAACGCCTGGGCCTGCTCGTTCAGTGCGCCGTAGCCCAGGTCCATGGCCACCTGCGAGAACGGGGTGTTGCAGGACTGGCGCAGCGCCTGGGTGAGGGTGACCTGCCCGGAGCCGTCGCCGCACGGCAGGTTGCCGGGGTTGTTGACGACCTGGTTGCTCTGCGGCAGCTGCAGCGCCGTGGGGGCCGGCACCATCGAGTCGGGGGTGTACTGGCCGCTCTCGAGCATCGCGGCGGCGGTGATGATCTTGAAGCTCGACCCGGGCGCGTACTGGTCGCCGGCGATGGCCCGGTTGGTCAGCGGCTCTGTCTCGTCCGCCTGGTAGGCGTCCCAGGCGGCCTGGGCGTCCGCGCGGGAGTGCGTCGCCAGGTCGTTGGGGTCGAAGGACGGGGTGGAGGCGAGCGCGAGGATGGCGCCGGTCCGTGGGTCGAGCGCGACGACGGCGCCGCGCTGGTTGCCCAGCGCCTCCACCGCCGCCTGCTGGGCGGCGGGGTCGAGGGTGAGCTCGACGGCGCCGCCCTCGGGCTGGTCACCGGTGAAGAGGGTCTGGATGCGCTGGAGCAGCAGCGAGCTGGACGTCCCGTTGAGCACGTCGTTGGCGGCGTCCTCCATGCCCGTCATGGAGTTGAAGGCGGTGGAGAAGTAGCCGGTGACGTGGGCGTAGAGCGGCCCGTAGGCGTAGGAGCGCTGGTAGCGGTAGACGTCGTCGACGGGCGAGGAGGACGCGACGGCCTCCCCGGCGACCACGATGGGACCGCGGTCGCGGCCGTACTCGCGGTAGATCGTGCGGACGTTGCGGTCGTCGGCGTTGAGCTCGTCGGCCTGGAAGAACTGCACCGAGGTCGCGCCGACCATGAGGGCCACGAACATGACCACCACGACCGTGGCCAGGTGCCGGATCTGGGCGTTCACTCGAGCCTCACCACCTCGGTGGCCTCGCCGTCGGCGGGACCGGGTTGCGCGTCCCGGCGGGCCACGGGCGTGGCCGCCGCGGGTCCGGGCGTCTCGGGAGCCGCCGGGGCCGGCCGGCGGGCGGCGTCGGAGATGCGCAGCAGCAGGGCCACGATGATCCAGTTGGAGACGAGCGAGGACCCGCCGAGGGCGAGGAACGGCATGGTCAGGCCGGTGAGCGGGATGAGCCGGGTGACGCCACCGACGACGACGAAGCACTGGAAAGCCACGACGAACGCCAGGCCGGAGGCGAGCAGCTTGCCGAAGCCGTCGCGCACCCCGATCGCGGCGCGGATGCCGCGCTCCGCCAGCACCAGGTACAGCGCCAGGATCGCCAGCAGGCCCGTCAGGCCCAGCTCCTCGCCGAGGGCGGCGACGATGAAGTCGGAGTTGGCGTACGGCACCAGCTGCGGGTCGCCGGCACCCCAGCCGGTGCCCATCAGACCGCCGGAGGCCATGCCGAACAGGCCCTGGACCACCTGCCCCGAGCCGCCCGGGTCACGGTTGTAGACCTCGGGGTCCAGGGCGTTGAGCCAGACGTCGAACCGGGCGCCGACGTGCGGGAACAGGCTGGCGGCGGCCAGGGCGCCGCCGGCGAAGAGCACCAGCCCGATGAGGATCCAGCTCAGGCGCTCGGTGGCGACGTAGAGCATCGCCACGAACAGGCCGAAGAACAGCAGCGACGTGCCCAGGTCGCGCTCGAAGACCAGGACGGCCAGGGACACCGCCCAGGCGAGCAGGATGGGGCCGAGGTAGCGCAGCCGGGGTAGGTGCAGCCCGAGGACCTTGCGCCCGGCCAGGGCGAGGTTGTCCCGGTTGGTGACCAGGTACCCGGCGAAGAACACCGCCAGCACGATCTTCGCGAGCTCGGCCGGCTGGAAGGACATCGGCCCGACGCCGATCCAGATGCGGGCGCCGTTGATGCTCACCCCCAGGCCGGGCACGAGCGGCAGCATGAGCAGCACGAGGCCGACGACCATGGCGGTGTAGGTGTAGCGGCGCAGCAGGCGGTGGTCGCGCAGCAGCCAGAGCACGACGACGGCGCACGCCACGCCCAGCATCGTCCAGAGCAGCTGCCGACCGGCGTTGGCGCCGTCCTCCACACCCTTGGCCAGGTCTATCCGGTAGATCATGGTCAGCCCGATGCCGTTGAGCGCGACCACCACCGGCAGCATCACCGGGTCGGCGTAGGGCGCGCGCCACCGGATGAGCAGGTGCGCGGCCACCGCCAGCACGACCAGCAGCGCGCCGCGGCTGAGCAGGTCCGCGGGGACCGCGCCCGTCGCGACGAGCCCCACCTGGGCGTAGGAGGCGAGGGAGAGCAGCAGCGCCAGGCCCAGCAGCGCGAGCTCGGAGCCGCGGCCGGCTCGGGCCGTGTGCTCGCTGACGATGGCCATCAGCCCTCACCACCCGCGGGGGTGCCGGTGTCGGCGGGCGTGCCGCCGTCGGCCGGGGCCGGGGCGCCGGTGGGCGCCTCCCCGGGGGTCTCGGCCTTCACGCGCAGGGACTCACGGAGGTTCTCCACCACGGCGCGGGCGTCGGCCAGCGAGCCACGGGTGATGGGCTCCCCGAGCCGGCTCTGGGCCACCGGGGTGAGGTCGTCGACGCGCAGGTCGGTGCGCTCGTGGAGGCTGGCCAGCCGGATGGGGCCGACCTCCTGGGGGATGCCGCGGTAGATGGCGACGTCGTCCCCGGCGGGTGCGACGAAGTACTGGGTCTGCGTCCAGGAGTAGCTGGCGTACCCAGCGCCGACGAGGGCAGCGAGCACCAGCAGGGCGGCGACCAGGCGGCCCACCCAGCGCCGGCGGCGGGAGGGGAGGGCCTCGTCGTCGGGCTCGGGGAGCTCGGCCGGGGAGGCGGCCCGCACGAGGGCGGCGGCCCGCGCCGCGGAGCTGGAGCCGCCGCGGGAGCCGCGCCGGCGGTCCCGGGCCGCGGCGCCGACCACCTGCGGGGTGGTGTCCGGCGCCGTGGCGGCGGTGATAGCGGCCGTGTCGATGAGGTCGGCGATGACGCAGGTGACGTTGTCCGGCCCGCCCGCGCGCAGCGCGAGGGTGATGAGCTCGTCCGCGCACGCGCCCGGGTCCGCCACCGTGCGCAGCGTCTCGGCGATGGTCTCGCCGGAGACGACACCGTACAGGCCGTCGGAGCACAGCAGCCACCGGTCCCCGGGCATCGCCTCCCGAAGGGACTCGTCGAGCTGGACGTCGCCGTCGCTGTCCCCGAGGGCGCGCAGGATGACGTTGCGCTGCGGGTGGTGCTCGGCCTGCTCGGGGGTGAGCCGGCCGGTGGAGACGAGGTACTGCACGAACGTGTGGTCCTGAGTCACCTGCGTGAGGACGCCGTCGCGCAGCAGGTAGGCGCGGGAGTCGCCGATGTGCACCATGGCGAGCTTGTTGCCCGAGCGCAGGATCGCGGTGCAGGTGGTGCCCAGGCCGGCCAGGTCGGCGTCGGCCTCCGAGCGCTCGATGAGCTCGGCGTGCGCGGCGGAGATGGCGTCGCGCAGCAGGTCGAGCAGGTCGTCCGCGCCGTGGGCGTCGTCGAGGACGGCCAGGTGCGCCACGGCCACGGAGGAGGCGATGTCGCCGCCGGCGGGGCCGCCCATGCCGTCGGCGAGCACCAGCAGGTGCGGCCCGGCGTAGCCGGAGTCCTGGTTGCCCGTACGGACGAGCCCGACGTCGGAGCGGGCGGCGAAGCGCATCTGCACGCTCATGAGCTCGTCCCCCTCACCGCCGCAGCTCGATCAGGGTCTGGCCGATCCGCACGGGCGTCCCTGCGCGGACCTCGACGGGCTGGGAGATGCGCTCACCGCTCACCACGGTGCCGTTGGTGGAGCCGAGGTCCTCGACCCACCAGGAGCCTTCCTGGGGGAAGAACCGTGCGTGGCGGTTGGAGGAGTAGTCGTCGTCGAGCACCAGGGTGCAGCTGGGCGAGCGGCCGACGAGAACCGAGGAGGGGCCCAGCGGGATGGAGGTGCCCGCCAGCGGCCCCTGGGTGACGACCAGGCGGGTGGGCGCGGACCGGCCGGCCGGCTTGCGGACCGGCTGCTTGGGTGCGGCGCGCCGGGTGGCGCCCCGGCCGGGCCCGCGGGGGGTGACCCGCGTGCCGAAGATGTCCTTGCGCAGCACCGCCAGGGCGGCCAGGACGAAACCCCAGAGCAGCACGAGGTAGCCCACGCGCAGCAGGGTCAGGACGAGCTCGCTCATACGCGCGCGGTCACCTGCCGTCGTCGGGGTTGTCGTCCTCGTCCGCCCCGGTCCAGAACATGATGCGCGTGCGCCCGATCGTGATGGTGTTGCCGTCCACGAGCGTCGCGGCGTCGATGCGGTGGCCCTCGACGAACGTGCCGTTCGTGGAGCCCAGGTCGGTGGCGATGACGCCGGCCGGCGTCACGCGGATCTCGAGGTGGCGGCGCGAGACGCCGGAGTCGTCGACGATGATGTCGGCGTCGCTGCCGCGGCCGATCACCGTGACGGGGCCGGTGAGGAGGTAGCGCTGGCCGTCGATGTCGACGATGGGGTGGCGCGGGGAGGCGACCGAGGAGGTGGCCGGCGCGACGGCGCCGCGCCGGCTGGCCGAGCGCACCTTGAACCGGCCGGTGGTCAGCGAGTCGTCCTCGGCGAACGTGACCTCCACCGGACCGACGAAGGAGTACCGCTGCGAGGCGGCGTGCTCGGTGGCGGCGCCGGCGATCTCCTCGGCGAGGGTGTCCGCCCCCCACTGCTCGATCTGCTCCATGTCGCCAGGGGAGAGCTCGACGACGAACTCGTTGGGAACCACCGTGCGCCCGCGGGAGACGACGGCGGCGCGGTCGTCCATCTCGCGGCGCACCGCCGAGGCGAGCTCGACCGGCTTGACCTCGCTGCGGAAGGCCTTCGCGAACGCGGCGCTCACGACGTGCTCCACGCTCTTCTCGAAGCGGTCCAGGACTCCCATCGCGCACCTCCCTCCGCCTGTCGCGGCTTCTCGTCCGGGCGGCTGCCCGGTGGTCCGGCCGGCTCACCGCTCGCAGCGCCCGGCGGCGCCGCGGACCCGGCCAACATCCGGTGACCGAGGTCCTCCGGCTGCCGGCACACAGCACCGGCGCTCCGATCGTAACTAGCCAAGCGGGAAATCGGCGTATCCGGGCTCGGCGCGGTGCCCCGGCCGGCGCTCGTGCGTGGCGCCGTGACGGCGGCCCGGCACCGCACCGGCCGGTCGCGGCGTGCTCAGAATCACGCTCGGGGAGGTCCGCATCGGTTCTCGGGGGCCGGATTGCCCGTGCTAGTCTTGCCAGCGCTGTTGAAGCGAGCGCGAGTGGCGGAATAGGCAGACGCGCACGGTTCAGGTCCGTGTGCCCGAGAGGGCGTGGGGGTTCAACTCCCCCCTCGCGCACCAGCACAGATCGGCGGGATCCCACGAGAAGTTGGGGTCCCGCCGGTTTTTGTGCTCTCATGCGATGTTCCTTGCGGTGCGCCGACTTGAATCCGGGTGCACCGTGGCGGCGGGTCTCGACGGCGGCCCGTCGTTATTCGGCGGGCTGGAGCGGGGCGTCCCGACGGCGGCGGCCGACGAGCAGGTAGACGGCTGGCCCGACGATCGGGCGACCGGGACGACGAGCGCCCACAGGGCCGTCTCCGTCGGGGTGGTGTCCTTCCCGCGGGCCAGGTGGACCACCGCGACGACCAGGAGGATCGTGCCGGCGGCGACAGGGGCCGACCAGGTGAGGTCGTAGGCGGCGGGCAGCAGCGGTTTCGGGGTGGCCTCGGTGGTGGTCATGGCCGCTACTCGGTGGTGGGGTCCCAGAGCGGGATGGTGCGGGCTGCGGCGTCGAGGAGCGGTCCGGCGTCCAGCTCGGTGGTGATCTCGGGGAGGCCTCGGTCTGGCCAGGCGCACACCACCGTGAGGATCCCGGCGGGTGGGTGGCCAGAGCCAGAACCAGGCGTCGATGGCGGTGTCGGTGCCCTGCCCGGATCTCGGGACGATGGTCGGGCCGGGCGGGCGGTTGCCGTCGCCGTCGCCGAGGTAGTCCGGGCGAGCCGTGGTGCTGTTGGCGTAGCGGATCCCCCATCGCAGGCCGGCGGGCTTGTCGAGGTCGAACAGGTCGGGGGCGCGGCGGCGACTACAGGAAAGTCACGACGACGTAGCTCCGCCCCATCCTCTCCGCGTGGGCGTTGGCGGCCGCCTCGGCGTCCTCGCGTGAGGAGAACTGTTCGTCCGTGGCCCCGTTGGTGACCCCCCAAGAGGTGGTGACGTCGTTCAGGAGGTCCTCGTGGGTGGCGTACGCGGCCGGGGTGGTGGTTCTCCTGGCGGCTGGCGTGTGGGTGTCCCGTCGGCGTCGCGCCGGAACCGGTGGGCCCTGAGCCACGGTGCCTGTGGCGCTGAGCCTGGTCCTGATCGTCCCGGGGGTGGGGTGTGCTGGCGCCGGTGTGGCGGTCGGACTGCGGTGGTGGGCCGGTTGGCAGTAACGCCGCCGTAACAGCCCGGTGACGCGGCAGAGGAAACGGTGTGCCCGGAGCGTGGTCGACGGAGACCGCGCCCGACCAGCACTGTGGAGTCGGCGATGAAGCGGACCCTTGCAACGGTGGCGGCGGCCGCGCTCGGACTGGCCGCCTGCGGCGGCGACGAGGGCGTCGGCGGCACTGCGGAGGAACGGCTGAACGAGCACCAGGTCGAGTACTTGTGGATCTCGGACGGGTGGTACCGCCGAGTGCACGTGCTCGACTACGCCTTCGAGACCGGAGACGTGGAGTTGATCAACGAGGCGGCGAGGGGCCGGATCGACGCCGTGGACGAGCTAGTCGCGGGCCTGGAGGGCTACGACTGGCCTGAAGACGCACAGGACGAGGTCGGGGCCTATGTCGAGGCGATGAAGGCGGACCGGGAGGTCTACCAGCGCGTCGCGGAGGCCGAGACCCTGCAAGAGGTGGACGAGGCCCTCTCGACCTTCACCGAGGAGGTCCCGCCGGCTAACGGCGTCAGGCGTGCGCTGAACCTGCCGCAGCTGGACCCGCCGCCGGAAGGCGCCGGGGAGACGGACCCGTCTTACGAGGAGGGCTGGACGCCGGAGCCACAGGAGGGATAGGCCGGGACGGCCACCTCATCCACCTTGCCGCCGGTGCCGACGCCGGCCGGTCAGCCGCTCGGGTCTGCGTCGGGCTGTCAGGGTGCGTACCTGCCCGACCAGGCGGGGACGCGCCGGCCTAGGTGCCTTCGGGGAAGTGGATGGCCGGTAGCAGCGCATGGCGGTGTGGGCGACGACGGTGTCCGGGCCGCGGCCGATCACGGCCGCACTCGGGTAGTAGAGAGTGCCGGTGCTCTCCCGGGTGTGTGGTGGCCGGTACGGTCCCGCCATCCGGGGAGAAGGTGGGGGGTGCGGTGGAGATTGCGGCGCGTGACGAGACGCCCGAGCGGGAGGTGCTGCTGGTGGGGCAGTCCCCCGGGGGCTGGTGGTGCTCCGCGTGGTGCTCGCCGCCGTCGTCTTGACCGGGTGGGGTGTGGCTGTGCTGGCAGAAGCGACGGTGTTGTGGCCCCCGCTCTTGCCTCCCGCGCTCGAGGGTCCTTGGGGTGTGGCGGCCGGGGTGGCCGCTCTGCTTTCCCTGGGCCTGCTCATCGGGGGACCTCAGCCACGCCTGGCGACGAAGTGGGCGTGGTTCTGGCTGGCGGTTTCGACACCTCTGTGGACGGTGTTCCTGCTGCTGGAGCCGGTCCCAGTGTGGTCGCGATCTCCGGCGCCGGTGCGGGAGCGTCGACTGACCGGCGGGTGGGCGTTCGTGTTGAGCCTGACCGCGGTCCCGCTGGTTCTTGGGATGGTCCGGGAGCTGGTCGTGGCGCTCGCCCACGCCGGGGCGCCGGGCTGAGCCTGGCCGTCCGCCTTCGCGTCACTGCTCGAGCGGGACGAGCGCACCGGCCCGGACGGTCCGGGGGCAGTTGGTGAACGCGGGGACGCGCGGGGAGTGGGCCACCCGGGTGAAGGCGCGGCGGGTCACGGCTGGGCGTCCTGTCGGCGTCGCCCGATGAGCAGGTAGACGGCGGGTCCGACGAGCGGGGCCGCCAGCACGACCAGGGCCCACAGGGCCGTCTCGGTCGGGGTGGTGTCTTTCCGGCGGGCCAGGTGGACGAGGGCCACGGCCAGGAGGGCAAGGCCCACGGCGAGAGCGACCGCCCAGGCCACGTCGTAGACGGCGGGTATCAGCGGGTTCGGTGTCGCCTCAGCGGCGGTCATGGCTGGCGGCTCCGTGTGACTCGATCGTTCAGGTAGTGATGGCCCAACGGCGACGGAACCGCTCTGGCGTGTCCCGCTCGAGCTGGTTCTGGACGGTGGCGAGGAGCCCGCCCGCCTCGTCGGCGTCGACGGGCCGGCGGGCGACCCGACGGCCGGTGGCGGAGTCGGTGATGACCAGGTACGCCAGCGTGGGCGGCGGGATGAAGCCGGGGGCGAGCTCACGGGCGGAGAGCCACAGAGCCCTGATGATCTGCCGGGGTCGGGAGTCGCGGCGCGGGGGAATGAGGGCGGCGGTGTAGCGGTCCCTGGCACGGGCGCCGTCGTCCATGTTCATGTCCTCGAAGGTAGCGAGATCAGGAGGTGGTTGTGTCCGTTTTGTCGGCGGGGTGTGCGGGCCTGCTCGAGCCACGCCGGGTAGTCGTCCTCCTTGCGGGCTGGGGAGCACGCGGGCTTCCCACAGAACGAGGCACAGCAGGCGCGCGGACCGGTGTCACGCGGCGGCGTCTGGTGTCCAGACGCCCCCGCGAGGTGGGGGCTGGGCAACGCTGGAGCGCGGGGCGGATCGTGGTGGTGTCCCTGCCAGGGAGGGCCTGGCAGGGGTGGCGCGGCCACGGCAGGCCCGGCCGCCCCGACTTCGTCTCCGGGGACTGGTTCACCGGTACTGCCGAGGAATATGAGGCCGAAGCGACCTCCTACATCGCCTACTCGGGCCAGTTCCATGTCGATGAGGACGAACAGAGCGTCGCCCACTCGGTGCTTGTGTCGCTGTTCCCGAACTGGGTCGGCAGGACACAGCTGCGGCGCCTGCAGCTCGAAGGGGACATGTTGCACCTCAGCACCGCATCGCCCATCCGATCTGGTGGCAGGACGGTGCACGTAGCTGTGGTGTGGCGGCGAGCCGAACCGGCCGACCCCGAGCCGCGCCGCCCCTCGTAGGAGGACCGTGAGCCGGCCGAGGCCCCGGCGCCCTGAGGTCGCCGGGGCCGGAGCTTGAAAAACTCAGATCGCCAGGCACTGCTCCGTGAGGCTCATGACGGCGCCCTCCATTGTCGCGGCCATGAGGCTGATGACGCTTTTCTCGCCCTCGCCGAAGAGCGCCTCGCACGTGGGGTCGCTGAACGTGGCCTCGGCCGGGTCAGTGCTGGGGGCCGGCTCGGACTCGAGCTCCGGAGCGGCCGTGATCTCATCCTCGGCGAGGGTGTCGTCGAGAAGCTCCTGCGCGGCGGCCTGCTCGGCCTCGACCTCCTCGGCGACCTGCATCCCGGCCATCACCACGAAGACGAACACCAGGATGCTGATCACGCCGGCGACGATGGAGACGATGAGGCCGGCCAGCGCCAGCCCCCGGCCGCCTCGCCGCGCTGTTTGACCTGCCGCAACCCGATGGCGGAGAAGATGATCCCGAGCGGCCAGGCGCGGAAGGCACAGATCAGGCCGACGATCGCCATGGTGTTCGTCTTGGCCGAGGCCAGCGGCTGCGCGGGCTGGCCCTGCCGCCGTCCGCCCACGGGATAGGGCGGGGTGGCGTGGTCGTGCTCGGGCTGCTGCGTCACGGAGGCTCCAGGAGGGGGATCGGGGTACGAGGGCCGTACCGTCCGTAATCCATGCCACAGAGCCGGTGCCGCCGCTCGGGGCAGAAGCGTCCGCCGCTCGCCGTCGGGGCGCGGCCCGAGAGCGAGCTCAGCGCCTCGCGTCCTCCTCCTCGTCCTCGTCCTCGTCGTCGAGGTCGAACTCCTCGAAGTCGTCGTCGACGGCCGGGGCGAGCATCTCCTCGTCGACGTCGTCGGCGTCCAGGTCCTCCGCCACCCCCAGCTCGTCACCCTCGAGCACGGCCTGCGCCGCGGGCACGAGCGGACCCCACAGCTCCTCGCCGCCGCGCACCCTCTTCAGCTCCTCGTCCACGTCCTCGACGTCCTCCGCGTAGGGGTGGTCGAACTCGTGGGGCACGAGCAGCAGGATGGTGGCCGGGCCGTCGAACCCGTCCACGACAACCTCCATCCCCGTGACCGGGTCCGTGAGGGTCTCGTCCAGGACTGGGTCGAACGCGTCGTGCATGTCGTCGTTGAGGATGGACAGGTCGGACATTCGGTGCTCCTCCCGCACGCGCTGCAGCCGGCCGCGGCCCCGGCCGGGGCACCACCATCGTCCATCCGCTGCCTCAGCGTCTACGGATTCCGACGTGAAACCGCAGACGATTTTCAGGCTCCTCACGAGCCACGGCGCACCGCCCGTCAGGGTGGGCGTGTCGGAGCCGTCCGCTACCGTGGGAACCGGTCAAGAGGACCAGCGCCACGCCCTCCGGCGAGCTGGTCCGGCAACCGCGCGACGCGCACGGTGCCCCCGGAGGAAGACCCGCCCGTGCCGCCGGCCCGGGAAGAGCGGCAGCACCCGAGGAGCCCACGTGAGCACGTTCCCCTTCCCCGCGCCCTGCACCCCGGCCGACGGCCCCTGCCGCAGCTACCGGCCCCGGCACCTCGTCCACATGATCCAAGCGAAGTACCTGCGGCTGACGCCGGACGGATGGCGCGACGGGATCGTCGGCGAGCTCGGGCCGCGCGGCACCGCGGTCGTGCACTACTTGGCCGGCGGCCGGGTGACCGTGTGGAACCACCACGGCTTCGCCGTCGCCGCCCCCGCCGGCAGCCCGGTGCGGATCCACGAGCGCTACCACGCGCTTCAGTCCGGCCGGGCGGTTCTCTGCGTGCAGGTGCTGGGCCGCGCCGCCGCGCAGGTCACTGTCCCTTGACGTTGACGAGCTGGTGCAGCACGTGGTCGACCGAGACCAGGTCGGCGGCGTCGGCCATGACCGTGCCGATGTCCTTGTAGGCGTCGGGGATCTCGTCGACGAACGCGTCCAGGTCCCGGTACTCGATCCCCGCCATGCGGCGGCGCAGGTCCTCCCGGGTGAAGGCCCGGCGCGCCGCGTTGCGGGAGTAGACCCGGCCGGCGCCGTGCGGGGCTGAGCACAACGACATCTCGTTGCCCTTCCCGGTCACGACGAAGCTGGCCGTGCCCATGGACCCGGGGATGAGACCGGGGACGCCCTCGTGGGCGTCGATGGCGCCCTTGCGTGAGACGAGCACGCGCTCGCCGAAGTGCTCCTCGACGGCCGTGTAGTTGTGGTGAGCGTTGACCCGCGCCAGCCGCTCCGGGGCCACGCCCATGAACCGGCCCAGCTCGTCGAGGGTGCGGTCCATCATCGCCTCGCGGGAGAGCCGGGCGAACTCCTGGGCCCAGTGCAGGTGCGCCATGTAGTCGTGGAACTCGGGGTCCGACTCCTGGAAGTAGGCGAGGTCGCGGTCGGGCAGGTGCACACCACGGCGCCGCGACAGGGTCTGCGCCGCGGTGATGAAGTGCGAGGCCATGCGGTTGCCGACGCCGCGGCTGCCGGAGTGGAGGAACGCCCACACGTGGCCGTCCTCGTCGGCCGAGATCTCGATGAAGTGGTTCCCCCCGCCCAGCGAGCCCAGCTGGAGCTGCCAGTTGCCGGCGAACGTGCCGGGCGCGACGCCGGTTGCCCGGGCGAGCGCGGACAGCTCGTCGACGTACCGCTCGGCGGTGCCGCGGACCCGGGCGTTGTACTTCCCGGGGCTGAGCGGCACGGCCCGCTCGATCCCCGCGCGCAGCGCGCTGAGGCGGCCACGGGCGCGGACGTCGCGCTCGGTGAACTGGGTCCGCACGGCGACCATCCCGCACCCCACGTCGACGCCCACCGCGGCCGGCATGACCGCGCCGCGGGTGGGGATCACCGACCCCACCGTGGCGCCCTTGCCCAGGTGCGCGTCGCTCATCAGCGCCATGTGCGGGTAGATGAACGGCATGGTGGACGCCCGGAGGGCCTGCTGGAGGGTCTGCTCGTCGAGGATGGACGCCCACGAGTACAGCGACTCGGCGATCTGCTCCACGCCCCCAGCATGCGCGGGGCAGCCCTCGGCGGCATGCCGGGTGCGCTCTCCGGGCGCCGTCCAAGGGTGCGGGGTTCGGCACGGGCCGTCCGGGGTGCCGGCCGACCGCCCAGGCCGTACCGTCGGAGTTCTCGCCGCCGGGGCCGGTCCGCGCGGCCGCGCTGCCGGCACGGGGCTGAGGAGGCCGAATGCCCGAGGGCCACACCATCCACCGTCTCGCGCGGTCCCTGGCCGAGCTGGTCGGGCACAGGGTCCGGGCGGCGTCGCCGCAGGGCAGGTTCCCCGCCGACGCGGTGGACGGGGCGAGGGTCGAGGACGTCGACGCCGTCGGCAAGCACCTCCTCATCGACACGGCCGCGGGGCGGACGGTGCACGTGCACCTGGGCATGCGGGGCAAGTGGCTGCGCTTCTCGCCGGTGACCGGGGCGCCGCTGCGCCAGGTCCGCCTCCGGCTGGCCACCCCCGACGTCGCCTGGGACCTGATCGCCCCGAGCCGGTGCGAGCTCCTCACCCTCGGCGACCGGTCCGCGCTGGTCGGGCGGCTCGGCCCCGACCCGCTCCGCCCCGACGCCGAGGCCGCCGAGGCGGCACGGCGCCTGAGGTCCTTCCGGGGCCCGGTGGGCGCCGCGCTGCTCGACCAGGGCGTGATCGCCGGCGTCGGGAACGTCTTCCGGGCCGAGGCCCTGCACGCGTGCCGGATCGCCCCCACGCGCGCGGCCCGGGACCCGTCCGAGGCCGACGCCGGGCGGCTGTGGGCGGTGCTGACCCGCATGATGACCCGAGCCGTCGAGGACGGCCGGATCGTCACCGTGGACGCCGAGGACCGCCTGGCGGTCCCCGAGGACCGGGCCCGCCGCGTCTACAAGCAGGACGCGTGCCGCGACTGCGGCACCCCCGTCGTCACTGCGGAGGTCGGCGGCCGGACGTCCTACTCCTGCCCGCTTTGCCAGCCGTCCTGATGCAGACGTTCCTGCCGTTCAGCGACTTCGAGGCCACCGCGCGCGCCCTCGACACCAAGCGGCTGGGCAAGCAGCGCGTGGAGGTCATCCAGATCGTCCGCGCGCTCACGTGGCCGGGCTACGGCTGGGCGTCGCACCCCGCCGTCCTCATGTGGAAGGGGTACGAGGAGGCGCTCGGGCGCTACGGCCTGGTGATGTGCGACGTCTGGCAGGAGCGCGGGTTCGGTGACACCTGCGCGTCCACCATCGCCACGGACCTGCGCGCGGCTGGCGTGACGTCGATCAGGAGCTACGGCGAGCTCGAGGCCGCGGCGGCCCTGCCGCCGTGGCTCTTCGACCCCGCGCTGACACGGAGCCACCAGTCCGCCCTCGTGCGCAAGGACCCGGGCCGCTACCGGCAGCTCTTCCCCGACGTCCCCGACGACCTCCCCTACTGGTGGCCCGTGCGGTCCCCGGCCGTCGTCGAGCGCGAGCGGCGGCGGAAGGAGAACGCGGCCAGGCGCCAGCAGCGGGTGCTCGAGAAGGTGGCCGCCGACGTCGAGAGGCGCCGACGGCGGCGTGTGTGAACCCCGGGAGCCACCGGGCCGGCGACTCCCGTCGGGCGGCTGTCAGTACCCGGTGCTGCCCGCGATGGCGGCGATGACGATCACCCCGATGAAGAGGACGGCCACGATGGCCATGATCGTGCCGATCCAGCCGAGCACCTTGCCGGCGGTGGCGGGCTTGCCGAGCCGCTCTGACTTGTTCGCCTGCCAGATCGCCAGCGGCCCGAACACGATGGGCAGCACGACGATGCCGAGGATGCCGAAGATGAGCGAGAGCTGCGAGGCCTTGTCGGCGTCGACCGACTGCGTGGAGTAGCCCATCTGCGACGGCGCCGCGCCGTAGCCGTACTGGGGCGGGCCGTACGTGGGCTGCTGGTAGCCCTGCTCGCCGTACGTGGGCTGCTGGTAGCCCTGCTCTTCGGGGCGCGATCCGGAGGGCTCGTTGGTCCAGGGGGTCTGGGACATGGAGGTCACTTTCGTCGAAGGGCCTGCAACGGCCCGGGTACGAACGGGTGGAGGGCAGCGTCACGGCGCACCCTACTGAGGCACCCCGGCGGCCTCGGAGGATTCGGAAGCGTGTCGAACAAAAATCGTGCCGAATGTTCACCGCGCAGACCGGCGTCGTTCTCGCGGAGCGGGCGCGCGCGTGGGTGACGGGCCGGGGGGCGCCGGGCGCGGCCCCGCGAGCACCGCGGGACCTCGCCCGGTGCCCTGGGGGCGCCGTGCTCCTCGCCACATTGTATCAATGCGCGAGATGGGCCCGTCCATAGTGTGGGCTACGGGGTTAGGGTTCCTGCATTCCGCTTCCAGACCAGGAGATGTCTTTTCGTGAGCACGGGTACCACGCCATCGACAGCGGCTACGCAGGAGGCGGGCACCACCGTGCCCCGCAGCCGCATCATCATCGCGAGCCTGGTGGGCACGTCCATCGAGTTCTACGACTTCTACGTCTACGCGACGGCCGCGATCTCGGTCTTCCCACTGCTGTTCTTCCCCGCCACCGACGCGGGGGGCGCGCTGCTGGCCTCCCTGGCCACCTTCGGTGTCGCCTTCGTGGCCCGCCCGGTCGGCTCCATCATCTTCGGGCACTACGGCGACCGCCTCGGGCGCAAGGTCACGCTGCTCGGCTCCCTGCTGGTCATGGGCATCGCGACGGTGCTCATCGGCCTCCTGCCGACGTACGCGCAGATCGGTCTGTGGGCGCCGACGATGCTGGCGATCCTCCGCTTCTGCCAGGGCCTCGGCCTGGGCGGCGAGTGGAGCGGCGCCGCGCTGCTCGCCACCGAGACCGCTGAGAAGGGCAAGCGCGCCCGGGCGGCCATGTGGCCCCAGCTCGGCGCCCCCATCGGCTTCCTCTTCGCCAACGGGTTCTTCCTGCTGCTGACCATCTGGATGGGCCACGACAGCACCGACCCCCAGCACGACGGCGCCTTCCTCACGTGGGGCTGGCGCATCCCGTTCCTGGCGTCGGCCGTCATCGTGGCCCTCGGCCTTTACGTGCGCATCAAGCTCGAGGAGACCCCGGTCTTCGCCCGCGCCGTCGCGCGGGGCGAGAAGGTCAAGACGCCGCTGAAGACGGTCGTGAAGACCAGCTGGCGCCAGCTCATCCAGGGCACCTTCATCATGCTGGCCACCTACACGCTGTTCTACCTCTTCACCACGTGGATCCTCAGCTACGCCATCGGCGCCGAGGCGAACGGCATGCTCGGCATCGGCTACCGGGACTTCCTCGTGCTGCAGCTGATCGCGATCCTGTTCTTCGCCGCGTTCACCCCGGTGTCCGGCGCGCTGGCCGACAAGTACGGCCGCAAGCCGTTCCTCATCGTCGTCACCGCCGCGATCGCGGTCTTCGGTTTCACCTTCAACTTCTTCCTGGCGCCCGAGGTCATGGGCACCGGCGCCGACGCCAACCTGGGCCTGATGCTGGTCTTCCTCATCATCGGCATGATCCTGATGGGCCTGACCTTCGGTGTGCAGAGCGCGATCCTGCCCGAGCTGTTCCCGACCAACGTCCGCTACACCGGCTCGGCGGTCGCGTACAACTTCTCCTCGATCCTCGGTGCGGCGGTGGCCCCGTTCATCGCCGCCTGGCTCGTGCAGAACCACGGCGTGGCCTGGGTCGGCGTGTACCTCGCCTCGATGGCGGTGCTGACGCTGTGCGCGCTGTTCTCGAGCAAGGAGACCCGCGACCTGGACCTGGACACGTTGACGGAGGAGTCCGAGGCTCCCGCCGCCGTCTGACGACGCTCGCCACGGGGGCGCTCCCGCCGGTCGGTGGGAGCGCCCTCGGCGTCTCCGGCGCGGGGCTCGGCGTCTGGCCGCCGCCTTGGCCCGCGCCGGTCAGAGCCGGTGCAGCGTGACGTCGACGCGGCCGTCGCCGAGCTCGGCGGTCATGAAGGTGGGGTGCGGCTGCCGGCGGCGGTCGGTGGGGGAGCCGGGGTTGAGCAGCCGCAGACCCGCCGGGGTGACCGTGTCCCAGGGGATGTGGCTGTGGCCGAACACCAGGACGTCGTCGTCCGGGAAGCGCGCGTCCATGCGGCGTTCCCGGCCCTGGGCGGCGCCGGTCTCGTGCACGACGGCGAGGCGCACGCCCTCGACGGTCGCGCGCGCCACCTCGGGCAGGCGGCGGCGGATCGCGGGGCCGTCGTTGTTCCCCCAGCACGCCAGGAGCCGTCGCGCGCGTGCCCCGAGCTCGTCGACGAGCCGCTCGTCCACCCAGTCCCCGGCGTGCACCACGAGGTCAGCCTCCTCGACGGCGGCCCACACCTCCGCAGGGAGCTCCCGGGCGCGCTTGGGCAGGTGGGTGTCGGCGAGCAGCAGCAGTCGCGCGGTCACCGGGCCGCCGCCGGGTCTGCCGTCTGGCCCGCCCCCGAGGGCCGGGCAGGGGCCCCGGGGAGCTCGAGCGGCACGGTGTCGCCGGAGCCCATAGCGAGGCGGCCGGACGGCCTAGACGCGGGGCCGGTCCTGGCGCGGCGTCTCGTCGCCCTCCTCGCGGTGCAGCGGGTGGTGCCCGTCGTGCTCGGACCGCGACCCGGGGACCGCGTCCGTGCGGCCCGAGCCGGTGTGGCTGCCGCGCGGGGAGGCCGGGTCGTGGTCGGGGTCGAGCGCGTCGGCGTCACGCAGGCGGCCCTCCGCCCGCTCCCGGACCTGAGCGGCCTCGTCGTTGCGCTGCCGGGCCTCCCGCTCGAGCTGGTCGGCCTCCACGCGGGCCTGCTTCGCCTGGGCCTCGGCGGCCAGCGCGTCGGCCTCCCGCCGGCGGGCGGCGAGGTCCTCCTCCTCGCCCTTGGCGCGGAGGTCCGCCGCGTGGGCCCGCGCCTGCTCCTCGCGGACCCGGGCCTGCTCCTTCTTGCGGCGGCTCAGGGCCAGGGCGATGACCACGATGACGATGACGGCCACGACGGCCAGCACGATCCACACCCACGGTTCCATGACAACCAGCCTCCTGAGTCGGTCCAGCGATCCACGTCCTGGCTGACATAAAACCGGAGGCCGACCGGTCCGGCCACCGGAGAGCGGCGGCTCAGGCGCCGAGGTTGCCGGTCAGCGCCTCGTGGCGGGTGGCCGAGTGCGCCTCGAGCCCGACCATGCGCAGCCGCTTGCCCCGCTCGGCGTACCTGCGCTCGACGGCGTCCAGGGCCGCCACGGTCGAGGCGTCCCACACCTGGCCGGCGGTGACGTCGATGACGACGTCCTCCGGGTCGCCGTCGTAGTCGAACTGGTGGACGAGGTCGTTGCTCGAGGCCCAGAAGAGGGCGCCGGTGACCCGGTACGTCTTCGTCCCCGCGTCGCGGTCCTCCGTGGCGGCGACGCGCGTCAGGTGGGCGACGCGCCGGGCGAAGAGCACCATGGCGGTCAGCACGCCGCCGACGACGCCGTAGGCCAGGTTCTCGGTGGCGACCGTCAGCGCGACGGTCACCAGCATCACCAGCGTCTCGGAGCGCGGCATGCGCCGCAGCGTGGAGGGGCGCACGGAGTGCCAGTCGAACGTGCCGACCGAGACCATCACCATGACCGCCACCAGGGCGGCCATCGGGATCATCCCCACGACGTCACCCAGCACGACGACGAGCACGAGCAGGAAGACGCCCGCGGCGAAGGTGGAGATCCGGGTGCGGGCGCCCGAGGCCTTCACGTTGATCATCGTCTGGCCGATCATCGCGCAGCCGCCCATGCCGCCGAACAGCCCGGTGACGACGTTCGCGACGCCCTGGCCCCACGCCTCCCGGGTCTTTCCGGAGTGCGTGCCGGTGACGTCGTCGACGAGCTTGGCGGTCATGAGCGACTCCATGAGCCCGACCAGGGCCATCGCGACCGCGTAGGGCGCGATGATCTCGAGCGTCCCCCAGGTGAACGGGACGTCGGGGACGAATAGGGCCGGGAGGGAGCTGGGCAGCTCGCCCTGGTCGCCGACCGTGGGCACGGCGATCGACGCCGCCACGGTCACCACGGTGAGCAGCACGATGGCGACCAGCGGGGCGGGCACGGCCGAGGTGAGCCGGGGCCACAGCACGAGGATCGCCAGCCCGGCGGCCGCCAGCGGGTAGACCGCCCAGGGCACGCCCACCAGGTGGGGGAGCTGGGCGAGGAAGATGAGGATCGCCAGCGCGTTGACGAAGCCGACCATCACGCTGCGGGGGACGAAGCGCATCAGCTTGGCCACGCCCAGCACCCCCATGAGGACCTGGAGCAGGCCGCCGAGGATCACCGTGGCGATGAGGTGGTCCAGGCCGTGCTCCCGCACCACGGGGGCCACCACGAGCGCGATCGCGCCGGTGGCGGCGGAGATCATCGCGGGCCGCCCGCCCACGACGGCGATGGTGACGGCCATGGTGAAGGAGGCGAACAGCCCGACCTGCGGGGCGACCCCGGCGATGATCGAGAAGGAGATCGCCTCGGGGATCAGCGCCAGCGCGACGACCAGACCCGCGAGGAGCTCGGTGCGCAGCCGGCGCGGGGAGCGCAGGGCCTCGAGCACGGACGTGGCGTCGCGCGCCTCGCGGGGGGAGTGCCGCTTGGCCGGCTCCTCGCCGCGCGGGGTCACGGCACTGGGTGCGGGGCTCATCGGAAGCTTCTCCTCGGCTGTCCGGGTGGTGCGTGGGGTCCGGGCACACCGTCGGGCCGGGGGAGCGGCCGTGGGCCACCGTCGCCAGGGTATGGGGGCCCGGGGGCTGGGGGAACGCCGGCACGCGGTGATGCTGGACACCGCCGTCTGGCTCAGCCCCGCAGCGCCGCGACCACGACGGCGGCGGCGCGGGCGGCCACCTCCTCGACGGCCATGTGGAAGTCCTCGTCCGCCGTCGGCCCGCACAGGTCGGAGACGCCGCGCACCGAGACGAACGGGACCCGGTAGGAGTGGCACACCTGCGCGATGGCCGTGGTCTCCATGTCGGTGCTGAGCGCCTCGGGGAACGCCTCGCGCACCTCGGCCACGTTCGCGGCGGTGATGAAGGAGTCGCCGGACACCATCTGCCCCACGCGCAGGGTGCCGGCCGCCCCGCCCGCGACGGCGGGGACGACCCGGCCGAAGCTGCGGGCCGCCGCCACGAGGCCGGGGTCGGCGGCGTAGGCGGGCGGCATGCCCGGGACCTGGCCACGCTCGTAACCGAAGGCGGTGGCGTCGGCGCCGGCGTAGGTGCACGTCTCGCTGACCACCACGTCCCCGACGGCGACCCCTGGGGCGAGCCCGCCCGCCGAGCCCGTGGAGACGACGGCGCGCGGGCGCACGAGGGTCAGCGCGTGCGTGACGGCGGCCGCGGCGTTGACCGTGCCGATGCCGCTGCGCACCAGCAGCACGCGGGCCTCGCCGAGCGTGACCAGCCGCGCCCGGGCGTGCCCGGCGCCGATCTCGGCGCCCTCCGGGGCGGCCGCCTCGGCGTACGGACGCACCTCCTCCTCCATGGCCCCCACGACCACGGCGTCCACGGGCACGCGGGCCGGGGTGGTGGGCGGCTCGGACAGCTCTCGGTCGGTCGCGTGACGGGCGGTCACGCCGTGACCTGGGCCCACTGCTCGCGCCTGGCGAGCATGGTGCGGGCGGCCTCCTGGGCGCCCTCGAGGGTGTGGCTGGCGGCCCAGCCGCACTGCACCTCGTTGGCGGCCGGCACCTCCTCGGCCTCGGCGACGTCGCGCAGCGTGGTCTCGACCAGGTCGAGGACCTCCTCGTAGGGGTGCTCGCCCACGAGCAGGAGGTAGAAGCCGGTCTGGCAGCCCATGGGCGAGAAGTCCACGACGTCGGCGGAGTGGTTGCGCACGTGCTCGGCGAAGGTGTGCTCGAGCGAGTGCACCACCGGCATCTCGAGGTGCTCGGCGTTGGGCTGGCAGAACCGCACGTCGTACTTGGTCAGCACGTCCCCGCCAGGCAGGTGCTTGGTGTCCGCGACGCGCACGTACGGCGCGGCGACGGTGCGGTGGTCGAGGTTGAAGCTCTCGACGTTCATCGGCATGGCGGGCTCCTCCGGGCGGGCTGTCGTCGGTCCCATCATCCACCAGGAGGCCCCGCCGTCCCGCCGGGCGAGGAGCCACCGGAGGCCGGGGTGGCCGCGCGAGGTCAGGCCTCGGGTGCGGTGACCAGGCCCTCGGACACCATCCAGTCCAGCGCCACGTCGGCCGGCTCCTCGCCCTCGACGTCCACGCGGGCGTTGAGGTCGATGAGCAGCTCGTCGGTCAGCAGCGGGGTGATCCGCTCGAAGACCTCGGCGATCTCGGGCACCTCCTCGAGCACCTCGGTGCGGACCACGGGCGCGACGTTGTAGGACGGGAAGTACTTCTCGTCGTCCTCGAGGACCGTCAGGTCGAGCGCGAGGATGCGCCCGTCGGTCGTGAAGATCTCGCCGAAGTTGCACTCGCCCGCCGCGGTGGCCGCGTAGATGGCGCCGGTGTCCATCACCTTGAGGTTCTCGCTCGGCACGCCGGCGGGGTCGTCCAGCGGGATGCCGTAGTGCTCGAGCATCGGCTCCAGGCCGTCGTCGCGGCTGCGGAACTCGCTCTCCACGCAGAACGTGCGCTCCTCCACCGGCAGGTCCTTGATCTGGGACAGCGCGGTGATGCCGAGCTCGCCCGCGGCATCGGGGCCCATGGCGAAGCCGTAGGTGTTGTTCATCGGGGCCGGCGGCAGCCAGGTGACGCCGTTGGCCAGGTCCGCCTCGTGGACGGCCTGCCACTGCTGCTGCTGGTCGGGGATGCCCGTCTGACCCATGTAGGCGACCCAGGCGGTGCCGGTGTACTCCCACGCCATGTCGACGTCGCCCGAGAGCTGTCCCTCGCGGGCGGCCACCGAGCCGGGGATGTTGGTGGAGTCGGTGACCTGGAAGCCGGCGGCGCGCAGCGCCATGACGGCGATCTTGCCGAGGATGAGCTGCTCGGTGAAGTTCTTGGACCCCACCGTCACCGCGACGTCGCCGGCGCCGTCGACGGGCCCGATGCTGCCAGGCTGGACGGCGGGGACGTAGCCGGTGGCGGGCTGCAGCCCGCAGGCGGCGAGCAGGGAGGCGGAGGCGGCCGCGGTGGCGGCCAGCAGGCGGGTGCGTCGAGACATCACAGTCCTCGGGGGCGGGCCACGTGCTCGACCACGCGCCCCAGCCAGTCGATGAGCAGGGCGAGCAGCGCCACCAGCAGGGCGCCGGAGACGAGCAGGTTGGGCAGGTACAGGTTGATCCCGGTGGTGATGAGGATCCCCAGGCCGCCGCCGTTGATGAACACGGCCAGGGTGGCGGTGCCGACCAGCAGCACCAGGGCGGTGCGGACGCCGGCCAGGATCACCGGGACGGCCAGCGGCAGCTCCACGCGGAGGAGCACGGCCAGGGAGGTCATGCCCATGCCGCGGCCGGCCTCGACGAGCCGGCGCTCCACGCCGCCCAGGCCGACCATCGTGTTGCGCAGCACCGGCAGCACCGCGTACGCGACCAGGGCGACGACGGCGGTCCACGGCCCGAAGCCCAGCCACATGGCGAGCAGCACGATGAGGCCGATCGAGGGCGCGGCCTGGCCGATGTTCGCGAGGGCGATCACCGGTCCCGACAGCCGGCGGAACGGCCCGCGGGTGAGCAGGACGCCCAGCGGCACCGCGATGACGACCACCAGGGCGGCGGAGACGAAGGTCAGGCGCAGGTGCTCGGCGATGGCCGGGCCCAGGGCGTCCCACGACAGCGGGCGACGCTCGGTCTCGCTGAGGTCCGCCGTCGCCAGCCAGACGAAGTAGGCCACCAGGGCGACGGCGATGAGCGCGGGCTGGCGCAGCAGGGTGCGCCAGGGGCGGGCGCCCTCGGCCGCGTCGAGCGCGGCCTGCGCCTCGCCGGCGTGCCCCGAGGCGGCCGCCGCCGTGGCCTCGGCCTCGGGCCGCGCGGCGGAGGTGCCGACGGTCATGGCTGCGCCTCCTCGTCGGGGGTCATGAACGACATGACGGTCTTGATCGTGAGCATGCCGAGATAGGTGTCGCGCCGGCCGGTGACGATCACGCCGTTCTGGGAGGCGGTGAGCATCGCGTCGAGGGCCTCGCTGAGGTTGGCGTGCCGGCCGAGCACGGGCAGGTCCTCGTCCAGCTCGCCGGTGAGGGTGCCCGTGCCCTCGAGCTGGGCGAGCGGGTGCCAGCGCAGCGGCCGGTTGCGCTCGTCGACGACGACCACGGAGCGGTAGCCCTCCGCGCGGGCGCGGGCCACCGCCTCGTCGGCGGACGTGCCCACCTTGGCGGTGACGCCGGGGCGGAGCTCGACATCGCCCAGCCGGGTCAGGGACAGGGTCTTGAGGGACGCACCAGCGCCGATGAAGTCGGTGACGAACTCCTCGGCGGGGTTCGCCAGGATCTCCGCAGGGGTGTCCAGCTGGACCACCCGGGCGCCGACGTCGAGGATCGCGATGCGGTCGCCGAGCTTGACCGCCTCGTCGAAGTCGTGCGTGACGATGACGATGGTCTTGCCGAGCTCCTCCTGGATGCTCAGCAGCTCGTCCTGGAGCCGCTGGCGGGTGATGGGGTCCACCGCGCCGAAGGGCTCGTCCATGAGCAGGACCGGCGGGTCGGCGGCGAGGGCGCGGGCCACGCCGACGCGCTGCTGCTGGCCGCCGGAGAGCTCGCGGGGGTACCGGCCGCGGTAGGCGTCGGGGTCCAGGCCCACCAGGTCCAGCAGCTCGTCGACGCGGGCCGCCGTGCGGTCCTTGTCCCACTTGAGCATGCCCGGCACCAGGGCCACGTTGTCGCCGACGGTCATGTGCGGGAACAGCCCGCCGGCCTGGATGACGTACCCGATCCGCCGGCGCAGCCGGTCGGCGTCGATGTTGGTGACGTCCTCGCCGCCCAGCACAACCCGGCCGGACGAGGGCTCGATGAGCCGGTTGATCATCTTCAGCGTCGTCGTCTTGCCGCACCCGGACGGGCCGACGAGCACGAGGATCTCCCCGGCCCGGATGTCCAGGTCGATGTTGTCCACCGCGGGGCGCGGCTGGCCGGGATACTGCTTGGTCACCCCCTGCAGGTGGATGGACGCGCCGGTGGTGGCCGTCGCCGTGGGTGCGGTGGTGGTGTCAAGCACGGATCCCCCTGGGGATGGTCAGGCGGCCGACGAGCACGAGGAGCAGGTCGACCACGAGGGCGATGACGACGACGGCGATGGTCCCGGTGAGCGCGGAGTACACGGAGTTCGCGCCGCCGAGGCGGGCCAGGCCGGAGAAGATGAAGCCGCCCAGGCCCGGGCCCAGCACGTAGGCCGCGATGGCGGCGATGCCCATGACCATCTGGGTGGAGACGCGGACACCGGCGAGGATCACGGGCCAGGCAAGCGGGAGCTCGACGCGCAGCAGGGCCCCGGCCCGGCTCATGCCGATCCCGCGGGCGGCCTCCACGTGCCGCTCGTCCACGCCGGCGAGCCCGACGACCGCGTTGCGCACGATCGGGAGGGCGGCGTAGAACGTCACGGCGATCACCGCCGGCAGGACGCCGAAGCCGAACGGCGCGAGCAGCAGGCCGAGCAGCGCGAAGGACGGGATCGTCAGGCCGATCGCCGAGACGGAGTTCGCCACCGCCGCGAGGCGCCCGTTCCGGTACACGAGGACGGCGACGACGAGCGCGATGACGGTGGCCAGCGCGACGCACTGGAGGACCAGGCTCGCGTGCTGATAGGAAAGGAAGAGGATCTGGTCACTGCGCTCGACCACGTACTCCCACACGGGCGTCTTCCCCTTCAGCTGGACAGAATGCCCGTCCACGCTAGGTGAATGCCCACAGCCTGGCCACCCAAGCGGGTCAAGCGTGAGCAAAGCCACGCAAACGGAGAGTCCCTGCTCCGGTATGGCGTCCCGCACCTACCCCCGCTCCGGAGGAAGCCGGAGCAGCTGCACCGGGTTGCTGCAGCCGCGCTCCCGCACCGGTGTGGCTGGGTCGTTCGGAGCTCGCTCGCGGCTCACCGCTCGTACGCGGCGGCAGCAGGTCCATCAGCCTCGTACGCGATGGCGCGGGGCGCCCTTCAGTTCAGGGCCGGCGCCTGGCGACCGTTCGTCCGCATCTGCGGCGGGCGCGGCTGACGCAGCTCCTCGGCGAGGGCGTCCTCCGCCTCGGTGATCCACGCCCGCCAGTCGGTGACGTCGGGTCGCCGGCGCACCAGTGCCCGGCGCTCCCGCTCGGTCAGCCCGCCCCACACACCGAAGGAGATGTCCTCCGCCAGCGCTTCCGCGAGGCACCTGAGCCGTACCGGGCACCCGAAGCAGACCTTGCGTGCCGTGCGCTGAGCCGCCCCGCGCACGAAGAGGGCGTCGGGCGCGGCCTGCGCGCACGCCGCCTGGGAAACCCAGTCCTGATCCTGCTGCACTCGCACGTCGCCACCTCGACCTTCCGTGGCGCCGGGGGTCTGGGGCGTCGGATCATCGCTCGGAATCAGGGAGCGGTTGTCGTCAACAAGTGACGGTATCCGCGCGAGGTCCGGCATGGAAGTCCCTACGACGGGTGATTTCGACGAGCGGCCGTCGCCCTCCCTGCGGGCGCCGGGCGACACGCCGACCACCCGCGACACGCCGTATCTTCCGACCGGCGGAACCGCCGCGCGCCGGCTCCAAGGGTGTCCCCCGACCGTGTGTGCACAGCTTGTGGACAAACCTGGTGACGAATTGTCCACACGCTGCCTCAGCGATGTCCGGCGGCGCCCGATGTCAGTGGTCGGTGGGACCTTGGAGCGCACAGACAGACCCTGGTCTGGGCGGCGCGACGGGGAAGTCCACAGGCGATCCCCAGGGCCGTCGGCCGAGGTCCACAAGCGGAGGCGGACGGCTGTGGACAGAAAAGTTGCCGCACGACATGCCGACACGACATGTTGGGGTCCCGCGAGGAGGGAACCCCCAGGTGTAGTGTCCTGCTCCGAGGGACAGCCCGGCGCCCGGGCAAACCACATACTTGTTGTTACAACCGTGTCGGGGGTGGGCGCGGGCCCTGTGACCGCACCAGACAAGGAGACAGGCTCAGATGAGCATCACCGTCTACAGCAAGCCGTCCTGCGTCCAGTGCGACGCGACGTACCGCGCGCTGAACAAGCAGGGGCTGGAGTACGAGGTCGTGGACATCACGGCCGACGCCGGGGCCCTGGCCAGCGTCAAGGCCCTCGGCTATCAGCAGGCCCCGGTCGTGTTCGCCGACGGTGACCACTGGTCCGGCTTCCGTCCCGACAAGATCAAGGCGCTCGCGGCCAAGACCGCGGCCGTCAGCGCCTGACGACCCACAGTCTTCAGCCGGACCGCCGCGACCCGGCGGTCCGGCTGAACACCACCTCGGCCGGGCGCGCGCGCCGGCCGGAACCCGAGGAGGCGAGCATGGGCCACATCGTCTACTTCTCCTCCGCCACCAACAACACGCACCGCTTCGTGGAGAAGCTCGGTCTCCCCGCGCAGCGGATCCCGCTCCGCGGCAGCGACCCGTTCCTGCGCGTCGACTCCGAGTACGTGCTCGTGGTCCCCACCTACGGCGGGGGCAACGGGCGGGGGGCGGTGCCCAAGCAGGTCATCAAGTTCCTGAACGACGAGCACAACCGCTCACTCATCCGCGGTGTCATCGCCGCGGGGAACCTCAGCTTCGGCAACGCGTACTGCATCGCGGGGGACATCGTCGCCGCGAAGTGCCACGTGCCTTACCTCTACCGATTCGAACTTCTAGGAACCACCGAGGACGTCAACCGCGTCCGCGAGGGATTGGGGCAGTTTTGGCAGCAACGCTCACTGATTCCGGCGTAGAGGTCCCGGCCTCGCCGGCGCTGGACTACCACGCGCTGAACGCGATGCTCAACCTGTACGACGCGGACGGGAAGATCCAGTTCGACGCCGACCGGGAGGCCGCGCGGCAGTACTTCCTGCAGCACGTCAACCAGAACACGGTCTTCTTCCACAACCTCAAGGAGAAGCTCGACTACCTGGTGGCGGAGGGGTACTACGAGGGCGAGGTCCTGGGGAAGTACTCGTTCGAGTTCCTCACCAGGATCTGGGACTTCGCGTACTCCAAGAAGTTCCGCTTCGAGACGTTCCTGGGCGCCTTCAAGTACTACACCTCGTACACGCTGAAGACGTTCGACGGGAAGCGTTACCTCGAGCGCTTCGAGGACCGCGTCGTCATGGTCGCCCTGACCCTCGCCGACGGCAAGGAGCAGGCGGCGCTGGACATGGTCGAGGAGATCATCACCGGCCGGTTCCAGCCGGCCACGCCCACGTTCCTCAACGCGGGGAAGGCCCAGCGCGGCGAGCTCGTCAGCTGCTTCCTGCTGCGCATCGAGGACAACATGGAGTCGATCGCTCGCGGCATCAACTCCGCCCTCCAGCTGTCCAAGCGCGGCGGCGGCGTCGCGCTGTCGCTGACCAACGTGCGCGAGGCGGGGGCGCCGATCAAGAAGATCGAGAACCAGTCCTCCGGCGTCATCCCGGTGATGAAGCTGCTCGAGGACTCCTTCTCCTATGCGAACCAGCTCGGTGCGCGGCAGGGCGCGGGCGCGGTGTACCTGCACGCCCACCACCCCGACATCATGAAGTTTCTCGACACCAAGCGGGAGAACGCGGACGAGAAGATCCGCATCAAGACCCTCTCGCTCGGCGTCGTCGTCCCCGACATCACCTTCGAGCTGGCGAAGCGGAACGAGGACATGTACCTGTTCTCGCCCTACGACGTCGAGCGCGTCTATGGGGTGCCCTTCTCCGAGGTCGACGTCACCGAGAAGTACCACGAGATGGTCGACGACGGCCGCATCAAGAAGACCAAGCTGGGCGCCCGCGAGTTCTTCCAGACCATCGCCGAGCTGCAGTTCGAGTCGGGCTACCCCTACATCGTCTTCGAGGACACGGTGAACCGGGCGAACCCGATCAAGGGCAAGATCACCATGTCCAACCTGTGCTCGGAGATCCTGCAGGTCTCGACGCCGTCGACGTACAACGACGACCTCTCCTACGCCTCGGTCGGCAAGGACATCTCCTGCAACCTCGGCTCCCTGAACATCGCCAAGGCCATGGACTCGCCGGACTTCGGCAAGACCGTCGGCACGGCGATCCGGGCGCTGACCGCCGTGTCGGACCAGACGCACATCTTCTCGGTGCCGTCCGTGGAGCACGGCAACAACGAGTCGCACGCGATCGGCCTGGGGCAGATGAACCTGCACGGCTACCTGGCCCGCGAGCGGATCTTCTACGGCTCCGAAGAGGGCCTGGACTTCACGAACATGTACTTCTACACGGTGGCCTTCCACGCCATCTCGGAGTCCAACAAGATCGCCATCGAGACGGGCCGGGCCTTCAAGGGCTTCGAGGAGTCCAAGTACGCGACCGGCGAGTACTTCGACAAGTACATCAACCAGGTGTGGGAGCCCCGCACCGAGCGGGTGCGCCGGCTCTTCGCCGACGCCAACGTGCACATCCCCACGCAGGCCGACTGGCAGCAGCTCGCCGCCTCCGTCAAGGAGCACGGCATCTACAACCAGAACCTGCAGGCGGTGCCCCCGACCGGGTCCATCTCCTACATCAACAACTCGACGTCCTCGATCCACCCGATCGTCTCCAAGGTGGAGATCCGCAAGGAGGGCAAGCTCGGGCGCGTGTACTACCCGGCGCCGTACATGACGAACGACAACCTCGAGTACTACGAGGACGCGTACGAGATCGGCTACGAGAAGATCATCGACACCTACGCCGAGGCCACGCAGCACGTGGACCAGGGCCTGTCGCTGACGCTGTTCTTCAAGGACACCGTGACCACCCGCGACGTCAACAAGGCGCAGATCTACGCCTGGCGCAAGGGCATCAAGACGCTGTACTACATCCGCCTGCGCCAGCTGGCGCTGGAGGGCACCGAGGTCGAGGGCTGCGTGTCCTGCATGCTCTGACCGGCGGATCGCGGGGCCGGCCGGCAGTGCCGGCCGGCCCCGCGGCACCGGGACGACCACGGCGGGGCGCCGGGGAGCGCCCGGCACCACCACCACCGCGGCGAGAGAGCCGCACCGAACTGAAGCAAGGAAGGCACGCAGTGTCCCCGGAGAAGCTCAAGCTGGTCAGCAGCGTCCAGGCCATCAACTGGAACCGAGTCCAGGACGAGAAGGACGTCGAGGTCTGGGACCGCCTGACCGGCAACTTCTGGCTGCCGGAGAAGATCCCGCTGTCCAACGACATCCAGTCGTGGCACACCCTCAAGCCGCACGAGCAGCTGATGACCACCCGCGTCTTCACGGGCCTGACCCTGCTGGACACCGTGCAGGGCACCGTCGGCGCCGTCAGCCTCATCCCGGACGCGGTGACCCCGCACGAGGAGGCGGTCTACACCAACATCGCCTTCATGGAGTCGGTGCACGCCAAGAGCTACTCCTCGATCTTCTCGACCCTGATCTCCTCCAAGGAGATCGACGACGCCTTCCGGTGGTCGGAGGAGAACGAGAACCTCCAGCGCAAGGCCGCCATCGTGATGGACTACTACCGCGGGGACGACCCGGAGAAGCGGAAGGTCGCCTCCACGTTGCTGGAGTCCTTCCTCTTCTACTCGGGCTTCTACGCCCCGATGTACTGGTCCAGCCACGCCAAGCTCACCAACACCGCGGACCTGATCCGGCTGATCATCCGCGACGAGGCGGTGCACGGGTACTACATCGGCTACAAGTACCAGCGCGCCCTGGAGCAGGCGACGCCGCAGCGCCAGCAGGAGCTCAAGGACTACACCTTCGAGCTGCTCTTCGAGCTGTACGAGAACGAGGAGCAGTACACCGAGGACCTCTACGACCCGATGGGGCTGACCGAGGACGTCAAGGCGTTCCTGCGCTACAACGCCAACAAGGCGCTGAACAACCTCGGCTACGAGGGCCTGTTCCCCAAGGAGGCCACGCAGGTCAACCCCGCGATCCTCTCGGCGCTGAGCCCCAACGCCGACGAGAACCACGACTTCTTCTCCGGCTCCGGCTCCAGCTACGTCATGGGCAAGGCCGAGGCCACCGAGGACGACGACTGGGACTTCTGAGGATTCGCCCGAGTTCTACCCAGCGAGTGTGAGGTCGGAGCCACCGTTCATGATCCAGCGGTCAGGTAACCGAGCGTTGTTCCTGGGCCCTGTTGGGATGACTGGCCGGATGGAGCTCAGGTGACAACTACTGAGGATGCCCCTCGAAAAGATGCGGATGTGGATAGCTCGCGTCTTCGACTACGCCAGGATGCCCAGCAGATCATCACGGCGCACGTGAGTGGCGATGTCGTCCTTCGGGACAGGCTTATTGCCGCGCAATCGAACGGCGATGGGCTGCTTCGCGTCGTACTGGGTTTCCTCGCGCACCACGTTTGCGGAACGCAGCGCCCTACGGCCGAAGCCCGGTTCGCCTTCGCGATGAACACGATTGGCTGCCTCGTCGATCACATAGCTGACGAGACGGGTGCCGCTCCCTTGGACGTAGTCCTCCCCGTCTTGGTGGCTGAGTGGCACCCTGAGCAGGGGGTCTCTCGGGAAGCAGAGACCTCGCTTCGAGCCGCGCAGACATGCATCGTGAGCCACATGCTGGTTCGGTCGGGTAAGCAACCTCTGGGCATCCAGGTGTCGCTTGACTTGGACGGGCTCTGCTCCGTCGTCGACCAGGTCTTCATCCTCCTAGCCGACCTCTCGGCTAAGGCGGCACAGTTAATAGGGCATGCCTCCGTAATCGCATCCGCTCTCGACCGGGTGGAACTTCTGCTTGCCGCTATCGCTGAGTCTCGAGGGACTACAACCGTGCAGTGTGTGCGTGACTACTGGCTTGAGCTCGCCGCTCGGGACGCACAGAACTAACCGTCCCGGCGTCGAGGACCTGGCCGTCGAGCTTCGTCATCGTCTCGGCGCGTGCTGACGTGGGCGGGACTCCGGACTCTCCAACGGTGTACAGTGTGGTATCTGCCAGGATTTTGCTCAAGATCGTGGCAGTATGGCGGTACATCACCGAAGGGAGCGGGCCGACATGGTTGCGACAAGAGACCGCATCTACCAAACCTCAGATCTAAGTGGAACTGGCCGGCGTGAATTCATAAACGCTGCTCAGCACGGCACCGCGCATTTGCGTACACCGGATGGGGATTCGCTGGTGATGCTTCGAGCTGCTCAACTCGAGCATCTCGCGGCAATTCGCGACCATGCAGTTGCCTTCTTGATGTTCGATAATGCGCTTACCCGCCCGCGGGCAGAACGGCGACCAGCCGACTTCGGAGAGTGGGCATTTCTGGAGGTGTTTGAGGAGGATGATCTCCAAGAATTTCGGGCTGAGATAAATGCCGCGCTCATGCGGGTTGCGAGTGGGCAAGACATCGAAATTCTACAGAGCCTTCTGAATGACTGGCGTAGGAGCGCTAGAACACTTAGCGACCCGGTCGCTCGCGCCTTCCTGAACGGCCGAGTTGACGAATCTGAGTTGTTTGAAGTAACTCGCCCAGGAGCAAACGAGACTGTTGGAGTGAATGAAGAGTGACTGATGACAGGCCGAAGCTCGGCGCGTACAGACCTATGGTCTCTGCTCGGCGTCCGGGGGGAAAGCCTGACATCAAGCCCCAATGGCGAGTGGTTGTGCATCAGAAGCACCTGTCTACTTGGGAGGGCCTCGCGGAGCGTTGTGGGATGCAGAATGCTCAACGTGTTTGGGACTACTTGGCCCAACAGCCAGATCAACCTCCTGCGATTGGATCGGTCACGAAAATGAAGGGTAAGCACAACCGCGGGCGCGACGGATGGTCCGGTGTTCATCACTATGAGGTGACGGGGGCCGGTCGAATCGACTATCAATTCCACCCGGCATATGTCGGAGATAGAGGCGATGTACATCGCGTTGTGCGGATAATCAGTATCGACCTAGAAAGCCACTAAGTTGAAACGACGGCCGCGTCAGGCGATCGTCGGGCTACTGTTCCGCCGCTCCTTCCCCAACGAGGCGCGGTAGCGGATGCGGCGCTTCAGGGCGTGGCGTTCGCCGAGCAAGGCACGGACGTGCGCGACGCCGGGCACTGAGCCCCGGCCAGGTGCCGTGGGTGCCCAACGCGCAGGCCCCTCAGGGCGTGTGCCGGGTGGCCGCCGTGACGGTCAGCGAGGCGTCCCGCCACTGCACCGCCATGTGCCGCCCGGGCGGCATCCAGGCGGCGAGCCGGTCGCCGGACGTCACCTCTACCTCTACGGGGGCGAGCCGGGCCTGGCCCGCGACCGTCGTCGTGAAGCGCGCGACGGTCCCGTCCGGCCGGACCTGTGCGTGCGGCAGGGCGGCCCTGAACGGGAGCCACGGGCCGAGCGGGCGAGCCCGGGTGCCGATCCGCCATCCGGGTCCCACGGCTTCGAGCTCACCCCCGGCCGCGGGCTCTCCCGCGAAGCGGGCCACCGTCTTGGGGAGGGCCCAGTTCGCCCGCCCGCCGCGCACGCTGCCCAGCTCGTCCACGGCCATGAACGGGACGTGGGCGGCCGGGCGGACGCCCACGCGCACCAGGAGCGCGGCGAACACCTCTGAGTAGGGCCCCACCGGTGTGTCGGTGTAGTGCAGGTGCGCCCCCATGAGCCAGCGCGGGCCCGCCCGCAATGGCTCCGGGAGCATCGCGGCAGCGCCGACACCGGCCCGCTGCACCCAGATGAAGCCGTCGAAGGTGCACCGCCACGGGGCCGGCGGGACGTCCTCGGGCAGCTGCACGTCCGGCGGCAGCGCCGCCTCCGCGGCCGCCGGGATAAGGCGGAACTCGGAGGACGCCAGGGGAGGCAGAAGCAGGGACACGCCCACCACGCTCCGTTCGTCGCCTCAGCGAAGTGTCGACCTGCCGCGCCGCGCGGGCAAGGGCGAGCCCCCGCCGCCCCGGGGCTCAGCCGCGGCGGTCTCACTCCTCCTCGACGACGGCGCACGCCACCCGGTCCCCGGCGTCGCCCGTGCGCCGCGTCTGCTCGTCGGGGCCCTGCGGCGCGTAGCGCTCGGGGATGTGCGCGAAGTTGTCCCGGTTGGCGTGGACCATGACCGCGCTGCCGTCGTCGTCCAGCAGGTCCTCCGCGGTGAAGGCGTCCGTGGCGACCTCCAGCGTGCCCGTGCCCGACGCGTCGACGTACAGCGAGGGCAGGTCGCCCGCGTGCGCGCCGTGGTCGGCGTCGGCGGCGCCCAGGTGCCCGCCGGCGGAGAGGAAGTCGCCGACCTGCGCCGGGTCGGTCGGGTTCGGGCTGTCCGGCTCGCACAGCCCGACGGCGTGGACGTGCAGGCCGTGGAACCCCGGGGTCAGTCCGGTGACCCCCACGGACAGGCGCGTGCCGCCGTCGTCCTCCCCGATCTCCACCGTGCCGACCTCGTTGCCGTCCGGGTCCTGGAAGGTGCCGGTCACCGCCGGCTCGACGCCGCCGGACCCGTCGCCGGTGCCGCCGCCGGCCTCACCGCCGGCGGGGGTCGCCGCCTCGCCCGCGGCGGGCTCGGTCTCCGCCGCCGTCCCGTCGCCGGCGCACCCGCCCATCGCGAGCAGCACGCCGACGGAGGCGGCGCTGGTCCACGCAGCTCGACGCATGACTCCTCCTCGATCGCCAGCGCGCCGTCGGGGCGGCCCGGCCGGGATCGCGATCACCCCCGGCGGTGCCAGTGTCACGAGAAGGCCGTTACGGGCTCGTCACCGGCTCGTCACAGAGGGGTGGGCAGTGCCGACCCGCACGAGGGGTGGCACGCCGAAGATCCGGCATGCGGGGGCCGGTGCGCACCGGGATACTGGCGCCTCTCAGCCGCAGCGCGGCGATCCCGTCGAGGAAGCGGAGCCAGGACGACGAGACGACACGCAGGGGCCGGCCGCGCCCGCCCGGTCCGATGGCGCTTCAGCGGCCACATCGCCGGCGTCGGCACCGCCGAGGGCACCCGGGCGGTGCTCGGTCACTGGCCCACCTCGCCGTTCGGGCCGTTCGCCGACGTCATGGTCGAGCGCGCAGACGGCCACCGGCTGCTGCTCGCGCCGAAGGCGGACGTGGCCGAGTTCGTCTCCGGCACCTACCACTTCGACGAGGTGGTCGAGGTGCCCGTCGACGTCCGCCGGGACGGACCCAGCTGGCACGTGACGGCCGGCCCGCTGCGGCTGGCGTTCGTCGTCGGGCCCCGCACGGCCCTGGGCCACCTCCTGCGGCTGGTCCCGGCGCCCCTCGCGGTGAGCCTGCCCTGGGCCCGCGTCACCGGGCCCGTGGCGCGGGCCCTCCTGCCCGGCGTCAGCACCGTGGGCACCGCCGGCGCCTGCAGGCGCGAGTGGTACGGCGCCCGGGACCTGCACCGCGTGGTCGCCGCGCACGCGCACTGGGAGGGCGCGGACCTCGGCACGCTGCGCCCCGTCCACCCACCCACGCGGTTCGGTTTCAGCTCGACGCCGGCCGCCCCCAGCCTCGTCACGGTCGTCACCACGGTGGAGGCGGAGAGCCGGGCGGGGGGCTTGCCGGGCGACGCGCCGCTTCCGTAGCCTGCCCGCCAGCGACGAACGGAGACGACGATGTCCGGTGAGGTTGCGTTCTTCGAGCTCGGCGTGGGTGACACCGAGCGTGGCAAGGCGTTCTACGGGGCGCTGTTCGGCTGGACCTTCGAGCCCGGGCCGCTGGGCAGCGGCGGGTACGCGATCCGGACCCCCACGATCCCGGGCGGCATGCACGGCGGCGACGCCGGCGGCGGTCCCTACCTCTTCTTCCGCGTCCACGACATCGAGGCGGCGGTGGCGCGCGTGCGCGAGCTCGGCGGCGAGGTCGAGGGCGTCGACGTCGAGGGCGACCAGGAGTCGCAGGCCCGGTTCGGCCGCTTCAAGCTGTGCCGGGACGACCAGGGCTCGGCGTTCGGGCTCTACCAGCCGCCCGAGAGCGAGGAGCCGCTGACGCACGGCAGCTGACGCACGCCGGCGGGCCGGCGCCGGGGATGCACGCGGGCGGGCGCGAGCTCAGGTGTCGGTCCCGCCCTCGCCCTGCTCCACCTGCGGTGGGCTCACCGGGTACAGGATGCGCGTGCGCCACGTCGCCGGGTCCGGGTCGGACTCCGGGCCGGCCTCGTAGATCTCCCACGCCTCCTCGAGCAGCACGACCTTGTGCTCCTGAGCCCACAGCTCCATCTCGCGGTAGGTCTCCACGAGCCTGTCGTAAGGCCCGCGGTGGATCGCCTCGGCGGCGCGGGCCGCCGGCAGGACGCTGACCACGAGATCGCCGGTGGCGGTGAAGGGCTCGGTGACGGGGAAGCCCACCTCGACGTCGGCGGTCTCGGCCGGCTTGCCGAAGTACCGCGCGTAGGGCGCGCCCGCGGTCGTGGCGCCGGCCGCCCGGATCGCCTGGAGGACGTCGTTCAGCGTGGTCTCGAAGATCTCCGCGATCTGGTCCATCCGGATCTGCTGGCGCCGCCCCACCACGGGCTGCTCCTGGAGGTCGATCAGATGGATCTCGGTCATGGTCGTCCGTCCTTCCTGCCGGCGGGCGACGGTGCCCACCGGTCCTCACCTCCGATCGTGCGCGCCCCGCCCGCCCCGCGCGAGAGGACCTGCGCCGACCGAAACCCGGCGCGCGTCAGCCCCGCAGCCCCGCCACGACGGCGCGCAGCGCCCGCGGATCGGTCTGCAGGATCAGCGTGGTGACGACGCTGCGCTCCCATGCGGCCAGCTGTTCGCGCAGCTGGGCCGGGTTGCCCGCGAGGGCGACGTCGAGCACCAGCTCCGTCGGCACGGCCGCCGCCGCGCCCGCCTTGTCGCCCGCCGCCCACCGGCGCGCGACCTCCGCGCACGCCGCCTCGTGACCGAGCCGCTCGATGGCCTCGCGGTGGAAGTTCGTCGTCGCCGACCCCATCCCGCCGATGTACAGCGCCAGGTTGGGGCGCAGCGCGTCGGCGGCCGGCTCGACGTCCTCGGCCAGCGACACCGGGACGCCGGCGCTGACCTCGAACGCGGTGGCGGGGGAGAGGTTCGCGGTGCGCCGCGCGAAGCCCGCCCGGAGCCGGGCGGCGTACTCGGCATCCAGCCGGGGCGAGAAGAACGCCGGGAGCCACCCGTCGGCGATCTCGGCGGCGAGCTCGGTGTTCCGGGGCCCTTCGGCCGCCAGGTGGATCGGCAGATCCGCGCGCAGCGGGTGCACGGTCGCGCGCAGCGGCTTGCCCTGGCCGGTGCCGCCGCGCAGCGGCAGCTGGAAGAACTCGCCGTCCAGCCGCACCGGCTCCGCCCGGCGCAGGACCTGCCGGACGACGTCGACGTACTCCCGGGTGCGGGCCAGCGGCCGCGGGTAGGGCTGCCCGTACCAGCCCTCCACCACCTGCGGGCCCGACGCCCCGAGGCCCAGGACGAACCGGCCGCCGGAGAGGTGGTCGAGGGTCAGGGCCGCCATGGCGGTGGCCGTGGGCGTGCGCGCCGCCATCTGCGCTACGGCGGTACCCAGCCGGACCCGGCGGGTGCGCGCCCCCCACCACGCCAGCGGCGTGAGGGCGTCGGAGCCGTAAGCCTCCGCCGTCCACACCGAGTCCAGGCCGAGCTCGTCGGCGGCCGCGACGGCCTCCGCGGCGCCCGCGGGCGGCCCGGCGGCCCAGTACCCGACCGAGTACCCGAGGCGCAGCGGCGTGACGTCGTCGTCCATACCGGCGATCATGCCCGACGGTGGCCCCCCGCAACCGGCGCCGGGCCCGCGACCGGCGTCGCGCCCCCGACCGGCCCCGGGCCGCCGCCCGCCGGGGGCGGCTCAAAGACTGGCCATGGCCTCCTCGGCGATGAGGTCGAGGTGGTCGAGGTCCCGGATGTCCAGGCACTGCAGGTACACGCGGGTGATGCCCTGCTCGGCCAGGGCACCCAGGCCGTCCACCATCTCGGCGGGGGTGCCGGCCAGGCCGTGGTCGCGCAGCTCGGCCGGCTCGCGCCCGATCGCCGCGGCGCGGCGGGCGAACTCGGCCTCGTCCTTGCCCACGCAGGCGACGAAGGCGACCGAGTAGGTGAGCTCGTCGGGGTCGCGCCCGGCCTCCTCGCAGGCCGCCCGCACCCGGTTCATCTGCGGCACGACGGCCGACTTCTCGGGGAAGGACTGGTTGTACTCCCCGGCGAAGCGGGCCGCCAGCCGCGGCGTGCGCCTCGGCCCGCCGCCGCCCACGATGACCGGCACCGGGTGCTGCACCGGCTTGGGCAGGGCGGGGGAGTCGGCGAGCCGGTAGTGCTTGCCCTCGTAGCTGAACCGCGCACCCACCGGCGTGCCCCACAGGCCGGTGACGATCTCGAGCTGCTCCTCGAGCAGGCCGAATCGCTTGGCGGGGAACGGCACGCCGTAGGCCAGGTGCTCCTGCTCGAACCAGCCGGCGCCCAGGCCGAGCTCGACGCGGCCGCCGGACATCGCGTCGACCTGGGCCACCTGGACGGCGAGCAGGCCGGGGTGGCGGAAGGTGGCCGAGGTGACCAGCGTGCCGAGCCGGATGGTGGAGGTCTCCCGGGCGAGGCCGGCGAGGGTCGTCCAGGCGTCGGTGGGCCCGGGCAGGGGGTCGCCGTCGCCCATCCGCAGGAAGTGGTCGGAGCGGAAGAAGGCCGAGAAGCCCAGGCGCTCGGCGCGCCGGGCGATGGCGAGCTGGTCGTCGTAGGACGCGCCCTGCTGCGGCTCGGTGAAGATGCGAAGGTCCATGCGGTCAGCGTTCCACCCCGGGCCGGGAGGCCACCAATCAGCAGGCCGCCGCCGTCGACCGTCGCGTGTCCGCCCCCGGGCCCGGGCTGCCCTCGCGCGAAGTCGCCGGCGCCGGCCGCTAGGGTCGCCATGACGAAGGGGTCCGGGGACTGCCGCGCCGCGCCCGGCGGCCGGAAGGAGCAGGAGCGATGATCGTCCGCAAGACCACCACGCGCCTGGCCGACGGCCGCGAGCTGATCTACTTCGACGACTCCGAGCCGTACGTCTCCGGCGGCGCCACCCGGCGGCTGGACGACCCGCGGCCCCTGCCGGACCGCTTCGCCGACGTCGTCGGGGAGGACGGCGTCGCCCGGCCCGTCACCGCGCCGCAGATGCGCTACGACGTGCTCACCGGGGAGTGGATCCCCATGGCCACGCACCGGATGAACCGCACGTTCCTGCCCCCGGCCGACGCCAACCCGTTCGCGCCCGCCCGCCCGGGCGCGGCCTACCAGGACGGGGAGATCCCGGACACCGACTACGACGTCGTGGTGTTCGAGAACCGGTTCCCCTCGCTGGTCGCCGTGCCCGGCGTGGAGGACGAGGTCGCGTATCTCGACGGCGAGGAGCTGTGGCCGGTGCGCCCGGCGGCCGGGCGCACCGAGGTGATCTGCTTCTCGCCGGACCCCACCGGGTCCCTGGCCGGGGTGGGCACGCGGCGCATGCGCACCGTGATCGAGGCGTGGGCGGACCGCACGGCGGCGCTGGCGGCGCTGCCGGGGGTGGAGCAGGTGTTCTGCTTCGAGAACCGCGGCAAGGAGATCGGGGTGACGCTGCACCACCCGCACGGGCAGATCTACGCCTACCCCTACCTGACCCCGCGCACCGCCACGATGCTGCGCCACGCGGCCGCCCACCGGCGGCGCACCGGCCGCAACCTGCTGCGCGACGTCCTCGACGCCGAGCTGCGCTCGGGCCGCCGGGTGGTGGCCGAGTCCGAGCACTGGGTGGCCTACGTGCCCGCCGCGGCCCGGTGGCCCGTGGAGGCCCACCTCGCTCCGCGCCGGGACGTGCCCGACCTGCCCGCCCTCGACGACGCCGAGCGGGCCGACCTCGCGGGCATCTACCTGCGCCTGCTGCAGGGCGGGGACCGCTTCTTCGTCGTCCCGCCGGGCGAGGAGGACTCCGGCGGGCCGATCCACCTGCCCTACATCGCCGCATGGCACCAGGCGCCCGTGCGGGAGGGCCGGGAGGACCTGCGCCTGCACCTGCAGCTGTTCTCCATCCTCCGGGCCCCCGGCAAGCTGAAGTACCTCGCCGGCTCCGAGTCCGGCATGGGCGCGTGGATCTCCGACAGCACCCCCGAGCGCATCGCCGACCGGCTGCGCGAGGTCGTGCCGGCCGTCGCCGCCGAGCCGGTCGGGACCCGCGCGTGAGCGCCCTGCTCGCGCCGTGGGACGGGCCGGAGGGCGCCGGGCGCGCGCGGGACCTGTTCGCCGAGGCCTTCGGCGGCGCGCCCGAGGGCGTGTGGTCCGCCCCCGGCCGGGTCAACGTCATCGGCGAGCACACCGACTACAACGGCGGGCTGTGCCTGCCCGTGGCGCTCGAGCACCGCACCTACGTCGCGGTGCGTCCCCGGGCGGACCGCACCGTCCGGCTGGTCAGCGCCCAGGAGCCGGGCGGGGCGCGCGAGGTGGACCTCGACGCCGTCGCCCCCGCCGGTACGCGGGGCGAGGTGCCCGGCTGGGCCGCCTACGCCGTCGGGGTCGCCTGGGCCCTCGAGCGGGCCGGTCTCGCCCCGGCCGGCTCGCTGCCCGGCTTCGACATCGCGGTGGACTCCTGCGTCCCCTACGGCGCCGGCCTGAGCTCCTCTGCGGCGCTGGAGTGCGCCGTCGCCGTGGCGCTGGACGACCTCGCCGGCCTCGGCCTCGCCGACGGCGACGCCGGCCGGACCCGGCTGGCCGCCGCCTGCGTGCGGGCGGAGAACGAGGTCGCCGGCGCGCCGACCGGCGGGATGGACCAGGCCGCCTCGCTGCGGGCACAGGCCGGCCACGCGCTGCTCCTGGACTGCCGCGACGGCTCGGTGGAGCAGGTGCCGTTCGACCTCGCGGCGGCGGGCCTGGCGCTGCTGGTCATCGACACCCGCGCGGAGCACCGGCTGGTGGACGGGCAGTACGCCCGCCGCCGCCAGGTGTGCGAGGAGGCCGCCCGGGTGCTCGGCGTGCCCTCGCTGCGGGAGACCGCGGACGCCGTCATGGCCGGCGAGACCACGCTCGACGACGTGCTGGCGCGCCTCGACGGCGAGCACCGCCGCCGGGTGCGCCACGTCGTCAGCGAGATCGAGCGGGTGCGCGAGCTCGCGGCGCTGCTGCGCGCCGCGCCCGGTGCGGCGCTCACGGGCGGGGAGCAGGCGCGGACGGGGGCGCTGCTGGACGCCTCGCACGCCTCGCTGCGGGACGACTACCAGGTCAGCGCCCGCGAGCTCGACGTGGCGGTGGAGGCGGCACGGGCCGCCGGTGCGCACGGCGCCCGGATGACCGGCGGCGGCTTCGGCGGCTCGGCGATCGCCCTGGTCGAGGCCGCCCGCGCCGCCGAGGTGGCCGACGCCGTCGGGGAGGCCTTCGCCGCCGCCGAACTCACGCCCCCCGCGTTCCTGCTCGCCACGCCGGCCGGGCCGGCCGCCCGTTCCTGAGCGGGGCCCGGGAGCCGCCCTGGCCTGTTTGCTGCGCACGGCCGTTGTGCCAGATTGGGCTCGGGGACCCCCGGCCGAGAGGAGCGTCATGGAAGTCGTCATCCAGCCCACCGCCGAGGCCCTCGCGCCCCTGGCCGCCGACGCGGTCGAGCACCTGCTGGCGGCCAGGCCGGACGCCGTGCTGGGGCTGGCCACCGGGTCCAGCCCGCTGGCCGTCTACGACGAGCTGGTCCGCCGCCACCAGGCCGGCCGGATCTCCTTCGCCCGGGCCCGGGCGTTCATGCTGGACGAGTACGTCGGGCTGCCCGCCGACCATCCCGAGCGGTACCGCAACGTCATCGACCGGGACTTCGCGGCCCGGGTCGACTTCGCGCCGGGCGCCGTGCGGGGCCCCGACGGGTCCGCCGCGGACCTGCGCGCCGCCTGCGCGGACTACGAGGCGGCGATCGCCGCGGCCGGCGGGGTGGACCTGCAGATCCTGGGCATCGGCACCGACGGGCACATCGCCTTCAACGAGCCGGGCTCGTCCCTGGCCTCGCGCACCCGCATCAAGACCCTCACCGCCCAGACCCGGCGGGACAACGCCCGGTTCTTCGGCGGGGACCCCGGCGCCGTGCCGCGCCACTGCCTGACCCAGGGCCTGGCGACCATCATGTCCGCCCGGCACCTGGTGCTGCTGGCCGCCGGCACCAGCAAGGCCGAGGCGGTCCACCACCTGGTCGAGGGGGCCGTCAGCGCCATGTGGCCGGCCACGATCATGCAGCACCACCCGCACGCCACCGTGCTGCTCGACGACGCCGCGGCCTCCCGGCTCCAGCTCGCCGGCTACTTCCGCCAGGTCTACGAGGCCAAGCCCGACTGGCAGCGGCTGTGAGCGGCCGCCGCGCCGGGCCGGCCGCCGCGGGGGAGCTGGCGACGCCCGCATGACGACGCTGCGGGACGTCGCGCTGCTGCGCATCGCCGCCCAGCGGATCGCCGGGCCGCCGTTCCCCACGGCCGCCGCGGCCGTGCGGTGGCTCACGGCCGTGCAGGCGCAGGACTACCCCGGCGGCATCCACGGCGTCGGACCGCGCCGAGGCATGGAAGAGCCCGCGGGTCCCGGCCTTGCGGCCGGGTGCCGTGGAGGACGAGCTCACGGCCCCGCGGGCTCCGGTGACCACCTGGTTCTCGCCGCCGTCCGGCGGGAGGACCTGCGGTCCGTCCGCTGACGGCTAGCGGGTGGTCACCTCACGCGTCCCAAGAAAAATCACTTCAGGACCACCTCCTTTCTCGTGTACGCCAAACGTTAGGCAGACGCGGCGGCGCGTGTCACCACCTTTTCCGGATCGCCCGCCCGGCGCCGCCGGGCGGGTTTGGCACGATGGTGGCCATGAATCCCGACGCCAGCCCCCAGCCCTACCGCGTCCTCGTGGTGTGCACCGGCAACATCTGCCGCTCCCCCATGGGCGAGGTCGTGCTGCGCGAGCGGCTCGCCGAGGCGGGGATGGCGGACCTGGTCGAGGTGGCCTCGGCCGGCACCAGCGACGAGGAGCACGGCAACCCCATCGACCGGCGGGCGCGCGCGGTGCTGGCCGAGCACGGCTACCCGGTGCCCGCGCACAGCGCGCACCAGGTGCGCCCCGGTGAGCTCGCCCGCTACGACCTGGCCCTCGCCATGACCACCCAGCACGCCCGCGCGCTGCGCCGGCGCGCCGAGCTCGACGGCCCCGGGCGCAGCGCCGAGGTGCGGCTGTGGCGCGAGTTCGACGCCAGCGCGGCGGGGGAGCGCGACCTCGACGTGCCCGACCCCTGGTATGGCGACCACGCCGGCTTCTACGACACGCTGCGCGTGGTCGAGTCCGGCGCCGAGGGCCTGGTGGCGCACCTGCGTGAGGCGCTCGCGATGGACGGCGAGCACCCTCGTCGCGCGGGGGCCCCCGGGGACGTCAGGGCCGCGCCGCGAACTCCGCCTCGGCGGTGACCGGCTCCTGCGCCGACCACGGGAAGGTGATCCAGCGGTCGGTGCGGCGCCAGACGTAGTCCGGCTCGATGACCGAGCGGGGCTTGGAGTAGATGACGGCCGAGCGGGCGTCGACCGGCAGCGTCTGCCCGGCCACGCCGTCGCCGTCGACGTCCGCGGGCAGCCCGTGCGCCCGGATCATGTCCATCACCAGGGCGAGGGTGCGGCCGGAGTCGGCGACGTCGTCGACCACGAGCACCCTGCGCCCGGGCAGGTCGGAGGTGTCCATGAGCGGCGGGAGCACCACGGGCTCCGGCAGCGTCTGGGCGACGCCGGTGTAGAACTCCACGTTCAGCGTGCCCATCGCCTTCACGTCGAGGGCGTAGGCCACGGCGCCCGCCGGCACCAGGCCGCCGCGCGCGACGGCGATGACCAGGTCCGGCATCCAGTTGGAGCGGACCACCTCCCGGGCGAGCTCGCGGGCCGCGTCGCCGAACTCCGCCCAGCCCAGGATCTCGCGTGCGTCCGCGGGTGCATCGCTCATCGGACCAGCCTATGCGCCGCGCTCCGGGGCGCGCGGTGGCGGGCCGGCGGCTTCGCCCGCCGCTCATCCGCGCAGTGAGACGTGCACGTGGTCGAAGTGGCCGCCGGTGGCGTCGCCGGGGTCGTAGACGCCGCCGCCGTCGTAGGGCACCCAGCCCGCGCCGGCGCGGTCGGCCACCCAGATCTGACCCTGCCAGATGAGGTAGTGGACCCCGAGGTCCGCGGCGTGGACCCGCAGCCACTCGGCCATCCGCCAACCGTGGGCGAGATGGTCGCCGGCGGGGAACTGCCCGGCCGCGCCGACGAAGATGTCGCAGCCCAGCCCGCGCGGGTGGTCGCTGGAGGGGTTCCAGGCGTGCTCGCTCCAGCAGGTCATGGGCTGCTCGCCGACGGCGGCGGTGAGCTGGTCGACGGCCCACGCGGTCACTCCGGCCACGCAGCCGCCGGTGCCGCTGGGGTCGGGCACCGTGCACCCCGTGGCCTCGCCGGTCCACGGTTGCGGCGCGGCGGGCAGGGTGCCGGCCAGCGGGTTCACCGGCGAGGCCGCCGGGGCCGTGACGTCCGCGCCCGGCGCCGCCTGCCAGACCGCGAGGCCGCCCAGACCCAGCAGCAGCACCGCGCCGGCCCGCAGCGCGGCCGCGCGCCGGCGCACCTGCCGGCTCGCGTGTGTCTCCCGCGCGACCACCACAGCACCACCTCAGCACACCGGGCGGGCAAACGGTGCGGGAGGTGGATTGGTCGTCACCGGGAGGCCGCCTCGTGGCGCACGGGCTCGGCGCCGCTGAGATCGGCATGGACGTGCCGTCTCCCGATCGGGACGACGAGCGGGGCGTCCGAGACGGGGTCGGGGACGATCGTGGCCCGCAACCCGAAGACCTCGTGCAGCAGCTGCTCGGTGAGGACCTCCCGCGGGTCGCCGGCCGCGACGACACGCCCCTTGTTCATGACGACGAGCAGGTCGGCGTAGCGGGCGGCCAGGTTGAGGTCGTGCAGCACCATGACAACGGTGCGGCCCTGCTCCTCGTGCAGAGTGTCGACCAGGTCGAGGACCTCGAGGGCGTGGGTAAGGTCGAGGTAGGTGGTCGGCTCGTCGAGGAGCAGGACGTCGGTACCCTGGGCCAGGGCCATGGAGATCCAGGCGCGCTGGCGCTGCCCTCCGGACAGCTCGTCCAGTGGGCGGTCGGCGTGCTCCAGCATCCCGGTCCAAGCGAGGGCCTTGGCCACGTGCTCCTCGTCGCCCGTGGACCACTGCTGGATCCAGGACTGGTGCGGGTGGCGCCCGCGGGCCACCAGGTCGGCCACCGTGAGCCCCTCCGGGGCGGCGGGCGCCTGCGGCAGGACGCCGAGCACCTTGGCCACCTCGCGGGTCCGCATGTGCTCGATGTGCTTGCCGTCGAGGAGGATCCGCCCGGCCCGAGGGCGCAGCAGCCGGCCGAGGGCTCGCAGCAGAGTGGACTTGCCGCAGCCGTTGGGGCCGATGATCGCGGTGATGCCGCCGTCGACCGGGGCCAGGTCAAGGCCCTCGACGACGACGCGGTCGTCGTAGGCCAGGGTGACGCCGTCGGCGCGCAGCCTGTGGGGCGTAGCCGTCATGGGGTGACCTCTCGGATCCGTCGTCGAAGCAGGTGGAGCAGGAAGGGGGCGCCGATGACGGCGGTGACCACCCCGGCGGGCAGCTGGACGGGCAGGGCGGTGCGGGCGACGACGTCTGCGGCGACGAGCAGGCAGCCACCGAGCAGCCCGGAGGCGAGGAGCGCGGGTTCGGCGGTCCGGGTCAGGCGCAGGATCACCTGCGGCGCGACCAGCGCCACGAACGGCACCGGGCCGGCGGAGGCCGTGGCCACGGAGGCCAGCGTGACGGCGAGGAGCAGCAGCACCAGCCGGGCGCGTTGCACCCCGACGCCGAGCCCGGCGGCCACCTGGTCCCCCAGCCCCAGTGCCCGGAGGGCGAAGGCGGCCGGGCCCGCGCACAGCCCGACGGCTGCGACGGTCGCGGCCACGGGGAGGGCGTGGTCCCAGCCGCGGCCGTTGAGGCTGCCGGTGAGCCAGACGGTCGCGCTGGCGGCGTCGGTGATCTCCGCCTGGACGAGCAGCCAGGTGGTCAGGGAAGTGCCGAAGGCGCTCACCCCGATGCCGACGAGCACGAGGCGGAAGCCGTCGACGCCCTGCCGCCAGGCGAGGGCATAGACGGCCACGGCGGCGGCCAGGCCGCCGAGCAGGGCCGCGGCGGGCACGCCGACCGCGGCACCGCCCGACGGGGCGAGCACGATCATGGCGACGGCGCCCACGCTCGCCCCCGAGGTGATGCCCAGGACGTCGGGCGAGGCGAGCGGGTTCCGGCTGACGGACTGGGTGATCGCGCCGGCCACGCCGAGGGCGAAGCCGACCAGGAGCCCGGTCAGCGCCCGTGGCAGCCGCAGGCCGAGGACGACGAACCGGTCGCCGTCCTCCCCGCCGCCGGCCAGGATCGCCAGCACCTCCAGGAGGTTCAGGCCCAGGTCGCCGAGGGCCACGCTGACCGCCGTCAGCAGGGCGCCGAGGAGGACGAGCAGCGCCATGACGGCCACCACCCGGGGGCGCAGCACGGCGGAGGCGGGACCCAGGCGCACCGCGCGGCGTCCGGTGACGGCGTGGGGGGCCGGCGTGCGGGCCGGGGCGGCCCGGAGCTGCTCGGCGCTCACGGCGCCGCCGGCCGGCGGCGCCGGATGAGCGCGACGAAGAACGGCGCGCCTACGAGGGCCAGCACGATGCCCGCCTGGAGCTCGGCCGGGCGGACCACGACCCGGCCGACGACGTCCGCCGCGAGCAGCACGGCCGCGCCCGCCAGGGCGCTGTAGGGCAGCAGCCAGCGGTGGTCCGGGCCGGTGACCGCCCGCGCGGCGTGCGGGACGATGAGGCCGACGAAGCCGATCGGCCCGCACATGGCCACCGCCGATCCCGTGAGCAGCGTGACGGCGGCGACGCCGAGCAGGCGCGCGCGGCGCACGTGCTGGCCGAGCGCCCGGGCGACGTCCTCGCCGAGCGCCAGCGAGTTGAGGGCGGGCCCGTTGGCGAGGGCGAGGACCGTCCCGGCGAGCAGGAACGGCAGCATGGGGGCCAGCACCTCGATATCCCGGCCGGCGACGGAGCCCACGGCCCAGAACCGGTAGGCCTGCAGCGTCTCGACGTCGAGCAGAACCACCGCGCTGGTCAGGGCGCCGAGCAGCGCGGTCACCGCCGCCCCGGCGAGGGCCAGGGTGGCCGGGTTCCCCCGCCCGGAGCCGAAGGCGAGCACGACCACCGTGGCCGCCAGGGCGCCGGCGAAGGCGAACCAGACGTACGCGGAGGGGCGGTCGACCCCGAGGACGTAGGCCGCGATCACGACGGCGAACGCCGCCCCGGCGCTCACGCCCAGCAGGCCCGGGTCGGCCAGCGCGTTGCGGGTGTGGCCCTGCATGAGGGCGCCCGACAGGCCCAGGGCGGCTCCCGCGGCGAGGGCCACGGCCGTGCGTGGCAGGCGCATCTCCCGGACGATGACGTCCGCCTCGGACCCGCCCGGCGTCACCAGCGCCGACCACACGAGGTCCACGGGCAGGGCCTTGGACCCGACGGCGAGACTGAGGAGCGCGCACGCCGCGACCGCGGCCAGGAGGACGCCGAGGCCGAGCAGGCGCCGCCGCGGTCGGCCTTTGCCGGCGCGCGGGGCGGCGGGCGCGGGGGCGCGCGGATCCGCGGGCGTGGTCGTCGGGTTCACAGCATGTCCTCAGGGGCGGTCTTGAACGGCTGGTAGGTAAGGCTAGCCTTACCTGCTACCGTCTGGCGACCACGCAGGTAAGGTTCCCCCCGCTTCGGAGGTTTCACTGTGCTCACGAACATCCTCACGGCCCGGACCGGCCGCGCCCTGGCGGTCCTGGTCGCGGCCGGGTCCGTCGCCTCGTGCGGCGCGGGCGCCGCGGCCCCGGAGGCCACGACAGAGTCGGCGGAGACCCGCACGGTCGAGCACGCGATGGGCGCCACGGAGGTCCCCGCGGACGTCGAGCGCGTCGTCGTGCTCGACACCGGCGAGCTCGACGCCGTCGTCTCCCTGGGCGTCACGCCCGTCGGGGCGGTCACGACGGACGTCTCCACCTCCCTCGTCAGCTACCTCGGGGACGAGCTGTCCGAGACCGAGCCGGTCGGCACCATCGGCGAGCCGAACCTCGAGATGATCGCGTCCCTCGACCCGGACCTGATCCTGTCCAACACGGTGCGCCACGAGGACCTCTACGACGAGTTCTCCGAGATCGCACCGACCGTCTTCGCCGGCGACGTGGGTGACACCTGGAAGGAGACGCTCCGGCTCACCGGTGACGCCCTGGGGCAGCGGGAGCGGGCCGACCAGCTCATCGCCGACTACGAGGCCCGCGCCGCCGAGGTGGGCGAGTCCGTCTCCGGCGGCGACCCCGCGAGCGTCGAGGTGAGCGTGGTGCGGTTCCTCCCGGACCAGATCCGGCTCTACGGCGAGGCCTCGTTCATCGGGACCGTGCTCGCCGACGCGGGCTTCGCCCGGCCCGCCTCGCAGCAAGTTCAGGACACCTTCGTCGAGGTCTCCCCCGAACAGATCTCCCAAGCCGACGGAGACGTCCTCTTCACCTCGACCTACGGGGCGCCGGAGGACACGGCGGTGGCCGAGGTGACCGGCGGGGAGCTGTGGAACCGGCTGGGCGCGGTGCAGGCCGGCAATGCCCACGAGGTCTCCGACGACACCTGGATGCTCGGCATCGGGGTCACCGCCGCGAACCTCGTGCTCGACGACATCGAGAACATCCTTGGCTGACCGCCATCTCGGTGCCCCAGGGCACGAGACCTCCCGCTACCCGCCTTGTCTGGCACGCCCACACTTAGACCGGTGATGCGTCGCCCGCCATCGGCCCCTCGAGGAGCCGGGTGGACGCGTAGTCGGGTGGGAGCGAATGGGCGCCTGGGCGACCGGTCGTGGCATGACCGGCGTATGCGATAGATCAGCGCGCTGGCCGGTGAGTACGTGCGCGAGCAGCTGGGGCAGCGCAGCCAGGGGAGCGGCGGGACCAGCCGGCCTCAGACCGGCCAGCACGGTTCGGCGTATGCCGGCCAGGACCGTCCGGCGCCCCCGGCACGGAGGCTACGGAGTCGGGGAGTACGGCGCCGGCTCCAGCCGGAACGACATCGGCGCAGGCCAGGGCGCGGCGGCGGGGCATGTCCCGCGAGGACCGAGCGGCGGTCGCAAAGTACAAGTACATGTTGCGCACTGCCCCGCCCGGAGGACATGGAGCGTGCTCACGCCGAGGCCTTCGCGCGGCTGACGCCGCAGCAGCGCGCCCTCTTGCGGGCTGAGCTCTCGGAGGAGCTGCCCGCGGGCGAGCGCCCCCACACGGACCAGCCGGTCGACCTGGCTCGGGCCGCCTCCCGGGCCGAGGTCTCCCGCCCCGGCTTCATGGAACAGCTCCTTGCGCGCCCCGCCGTCGGCCGGAGCGGGCGTGGCACGGCTGGCGGCCTCGCGGCCGGCGCCGCCGGCGGACTAGGGCGTGTCTCTTAATGCCTTGAGCCAGATGGTGATCGCTCGCAGGACGACGCCGCCGCGGTAGGTCAGCGCGAGCTTGTCGTAGCGGGTGGCCAGGGCGCGCCACTGCTTGAAGACGTTGAAGGAGCGTTCGACGACGTTGCGCCGCTTGTAGGCCTCGGTGTTGTAGGTGACGGGCCGGCCGCCCTTGGACCCGCGGCGTTTGCGGTTGGCGATCTGGTCGGAGCGTTCGGGGATGACGGCCTGGATGCCGCGCCGGCGCAGCAGCGCCCGGTTCGCCCGGGAGGAGTAGGCCTTGTCGGCCAGGGCCCGCACCGGCGTGGTCCGGGCCCGCCCAGGACCCAGCCGGGGCACTCTCACAGAGTTCATCAGGTGCTCGAACATTGGCGAGTCCCCGCCCTGCCCTGGCCCGAGCACCATCACCAGCGGGCGCATGTTGCCGTCGCAGACGTGGTGGATCTTCGTGCTCAGTCCGCCGCGGGAGCGGCCGATGGCGTGGTCAAGCGGCTCCTCGTCCAGTTTCATGTAATTCGACAGCTCCCCCTGTGTCCCTCGGGAGGTTCGTGGCGTGCTGGTGGGCACGGTTGATCGTGGAGTCCACCGACACCTCCCAGTTGACCAGTCCGGCCGCATCCGCCTGCGCGAGCAGGGCGGTGAGGATCTTGTCCCAGGTCCCGTCGCCGCTGAAGCGGCGGTGCCGCTTCCACACCGTCTGCCACGGGCCGAAGCACTCGGGCAGGTCCCGCCAGGCGATCCCGGTGCGGTAGCGGTAGACGATGCCCTCCACCACCGCGCGGTGGTCCCGGAACCGCCGTCCCCGACGGCCCTCCGAGGACGGCATCAACGGCTCGATCAACTCCCACTGGGCATCCGTCAGCACGGCATAACGTGACACCACCGCAGCGTTTCAGTCCACCAGCCCCACTATTGGGAGACACGCCCTAGGCGCCGGACTGCTGGCCGGCGTAGCTGGTGCCTTCATCGGCACCGCGGTCGCCGGCCCCCTGCTGGTGATTTCGACGGAGCCGCCGCGTCGCTGGCACAGGCCGATGCCTTCGGTGACGAAAACCGTCTGACCCAACGGGTGACGGTGCCAGTGGGTGCGGGCGCCGGGCATGAAGTGCACGAGGCTGGCCTGCACCCGCGAGGGCGGCGGGGCGGCCGCGATCGGGTCGATGTAGACCTCACCGGTGAACCAGTCGGCGGGGCCCTTGGTGGTGTCGATGGAGCTTCGGGTGATCTGCATGAAGGGGCGTTCCTCGTTGCTTCGTGCGGCGGGACGTGCCAGAACCCCGAGCTCGAGGCTCGGCACCTGCTCGGTGGGTCTCAGCGCGTGGGGTCGGTGGCCGGCCGCGCGGGGAGGTGGGTCGCTGCCCAGCTGGCGAGGAGCTTGAGGCGGTCCTCGGAGGCGGTGCCGGGTTCGGCGGTGTAGATGGTCAGGTCGAGGACCCAGTCGTCGTCCGCTGCCAGGTTCAGGGAGTGGTAGACGAGGTCGAGCGGACCGACCTCGGGGTGGTTGAACTGCTTCTTGCCGGCGTGGTGGATGCGCACGTTGTGCGCGGCCCAGCGGGCGCGGAACTCCTCGCTGAGGGTGGAGAGCTCGCCGACGAGCTGGCGCAGGTCCTTGTTGTGGGGGTCGCGGCCGGCCTCGGCGCGCAGCAGCGCGACGGTGACGTTGGCGGCGCCGTCCCAGTCGGGGAAGTAGTGCTGCGCGCCGGGGTCGAGGAACTGGTAGCGGGCGATGTTCGCGGGTCTGCGCGCGTCGGCGAACATGGGCGAGTAGAGCGCCCGGCCGAGGGCGTTGATGGCCAGGATGTCCATGCGGCCGTTGCGGACGAAGGCGGCGGAGGCGGTCATGGAGTCGAGCATCCACTGGACCCTGGGCCGGACCTCGACCTGCTTGTGGCGGCGCGGTGCTCGGTTGGCGGGCCGGGCGGCGCGGGCGAGGTCGAACAGGTAGACGCGTTCGGCCTCGTCCAGCTGCAGCGCGCGGGCGACGGCCTCGAGGACGTCGTCGGAGACGCCGCTGATGTGGCCCTTCTCCAGCCGGGTGTACCACTCCGTGCTCACCCCGGCCAGGACGGCGACCTCCTCACGGCGCAGCCCGGCCACCCGGCGCCGGCCGCCGCCGGCGGGGAGCCCGACCTGCTCGGGCGTGAGCCTGGCCCGTCGGGTGGCGAGGAAGTCGCGGATGTCGGAGCGGTTGTCCACGCCTCCCACGCTACGGCTCGCCGAGCGCCAAGGGAGGTGGTGGTTCTACCCCCATAAACGCGACCTCCTACATACGCGAAGGTGCCGGTTCGATGGAGTCGGTCCGGGAAAGAACTGGCCCGCCCGTACCAACCCCTGCGTAGAAGGAGCACCATCATGCGAGGAGCCGTTCTCCACGGCGCCGGCGACGTCCGCGTCGAGGAGCGTGAGGACCCGCGGATCGTTGAGCCCACGGACGCGATCATCCGCGTGACGGCCGCATGCGTCTGCGGCTCGGACCTGTGGCCCTACCGCGGCATCGAGACCTACGACGGCCCGCAGCCCATGGGCCACGAGTACGTCGGCGTCGTCGAGCAGATCGGCGACGAGGTCGAGAACGTGAAGGTCGGCGACTTCGTCGTCGGCTCGTTCTTCGCCTCCGACAACACCTGCGAGATCTGCCGGGTCGGCTACCAGAGCCGCTGCGTGCACGCGGTCATCATGGGCGCGATCGGTACGCAGGCCGAGCTGCTGCGCGTGCCTCTGGCGGACGGCACCCTGGTCGCCACTCCCGGCATGCCCGAGGAGGACCTGCTCCCGTCCCTGCTGGCCGCCTCCGACGTGCTGGGCACCGGCTGGTTCGCGGCCGTTGCCGCGGAGGCCGGGCCCGGCAAGACCGTCGCCGTCGTCGGCGACGGGGCCGTCGGCCTGCTAGCGGTGCTCGCCGCCAAGCAGCTGGGCGCCGAGCGCATCATCGCGATGAGCCGCCACGAGCCCCGCCAGCGGCTGGCGCGTGAGTTCGGTGCCACCGACATCGTCACCGAGCGCGGCGCCGAGGGCGTCGCCAAGATCAAGGAGCTCACCGGCGGCCTGGGCGCCCACTCGGTCATCGAGGCCGTCGGCACCCAGGAGTCGATGATGCAGGCGATCCGCGCCACCCGCCCCGGTGGGCACGTCGGGTACGTCGGCGTCGCCCACGGCGTCGAGCTGCCCGGTGAGGAGCTGTTCTTCTCCGGTGTGCACCTGCACGGCGGCCCGGCCCCCGTACGCCGGTTCCTGCCCGAGCTCATCGAGCTCATCTGGGACCGGAAGATCGAGCCCGGGAAGGTTTTCGACCTCGAGCTCCCGCTCGAGCAGGCCGCCGACGGCTACAAGGCCATGGACGAGCGCCGCGCCATCAAGACGCTCCTGCGTCCCTGACCCGAGCCACGGGGTTCGGCCTCCGTCCGCTCGCGGCGTTCGGGCGTGACCGCCGGTGGGGCCGCGGCGCCACCGGCCTCACCCGGCAGCGCCGCCCGCGCGCACACCCCCTCGTGAAAGGAACACATCCGCATGCCTGCCTCCCGGCCGGCAGACGGCCGCGGCGACCACCTTGTCTCGGTGCGCGAGGCGACGAACGAGCAGGGGCCCCGGGCCGAGTGGCCGGGCTCTCACCGACTCGCGGGCGCGTTCGTCTTCCTCGCCATCGTCGGCGTAGCGATCCTCGCCTCGAGCGCCGGCATCCTGCGACGCTTCCGCCGGCGCGCTTGGCGCGGCGCTCGGTGAACGTGTGCTCGCACATGTCGTCGCCGTGGTGGGTGAGGACGTCCAAGGCGACGTAGGACGCCGGCTGGCGGTGTGCGAGCTGCGCGATGGCGCGAGCGGAGGTGGCTACCGGCCCGCGTACCCCCGGTCCAGCGCGGCCGCGCGGACTCCTGCGGGCTTCCCGCACGTCTACGTCGACACGTCTACGTCGAAAGGGCCGGGCAGGGCGCACGGCCGGCCCGTGGGGCATCCTTGGCGACGTGCTCCCGTCCGCCGCCACCTGGCGCCGCCGCGCGCCCGGGCTCGCGCTCACCGCGACCGTCGCCGCGCTCGCCGTGCTGGCGAACCGCGCCGTCCCGGTGGTCTCGGCGCTGCTGGTGGCCATCGTCGCGGGAGCGGTGCTGCGCAACGCGCGACTGCTGCCGGCCGCGGCCGAGGCGGGGGTGCGCTACAGCGCCCGGACGGTGCTGCGCCTCGGCGTGGTGCTCCTCGGCCTGCAGCTGTCCGTCCCGCAGGTGCTCGGCCTGGGCTGGGGCGCGATCGCGGTGATCGTCCTGACGGTCGCCGTCACGTGGGCCGTCACCCTGCTGGCCGGGCGGTGGCTGGGCGTCCCGCCGGGGCTGCGGCTGCTCCTCGCCACCGGCACGGCGGTCTGCGGCGCCTCGGCGGTGGCGGCGATGAGCGCCGTGCTGGGCGAGCGGGCGCCCGGCGAGGAGGACGAGGACGTCGAGGATTCGGCGGCCACCGCCGTCGCCGCCGTGACGGTCTTCGGCACCCTGGCGATGCTGCTGCTGCCCGCCCTCGCGGGCGCCGCCGGGCTGGACGACCACGCCGCGGGGGTGTGGCTCGGCGCGTCGGTCCACGAGGTGGGCCAGGTCGTGGCGGCCGGCGGGCTGATGGGCTCGGCCGCGCTGGCCACCGCGGTGGTGGCCAAGCTCGGCCGGGTGGTCCTGCTCGCCCCGCTGGTGGCCGGGGTCGGCTACGCCCGCCGCCGGCGGGTGCGCGCCGCCGTCGAGCACCTGGTGGCGGTGGACTCCGCGAGCGTGGTGACCGGCGTGCCGCCCACCGGGGCCCCGCACGTGCGCCCGCCGCTGGTGCCGGGCTTCGTCGTGGGGTTCCTGGTGCTGGTGGCGGTGCGCTCGCTGGCCCCGGTGCCGGCGGAGGTCCTCGGCGCCGTGCAGCTGGCCTCCACCCTCCTGCTCACCGCGGCGATGGTGGCGCTCGGCGCGGGGGTCAACGTCCGTGTCCTGCTGCGCCGGGGCGGCCCGGCGATGCTGCTCGGGCTCGTCGCCTCGGTGGTTGCGGCGGTGGTGTCGCTGGCCGGGGTGCTGGCGCTCGTCCGATAGGCGCCCGAGGCGGTGTCCAGTCGCATCCCCTCTCAATCGAGGGTCGTGGTGAACATCTGTCGCTCACCGCGGCCGTCCGACCTAGCATCGGCCCATGGAGACGACGTCGTCTATGACACGAGCAGACCTGCTGAGCCGGCTCGCGCGCGTTCTTGCCGAACGTGCCCTGGAGAAGGGGGTGCTCCGCGTGGCCATCGACGGCCCGGACGCCTCGGGCAAGACGACCTTCGCGCGGGACCTCGGCGACGTGCTCAGGCCGCTGCTGACCGAGGGCGCCGAGGTGCGCCGGTTCACCATCGACGACCTCATGATGCCCATCCAGGTGCGCCGCTCGGAGGTCGCGGCCGACCCGCAGTGGCTCTACGAGAACTTCCTCGACCTCGCCCGCATCCGGGAGATCGCGACCGGCCTGCCGGAGAACTCCCCGCCCGGCACGGTGGTGGTGCTCGACGGCATGACGCTGCAGCGCCCGGAGCTGGCGGACCTGTGGGACGTGGTCCTGTACCTGACCGCGCCCGACGAGCTGGTCATCTCCCGGTCGCGGGAGCGCTACGCCCGCTACGTGGACGAGACCGAGGAGCCGCACGAGCTCGACGACATGGAGCGCCGGTACGTCGAGCGGTACATCCCGGCGTACCAGGTCTACCTCGACTCGGTGAACCCCGCCGACCGCGCCGACGTCCTCATCGACATGACCGACTTCGACGTCCCCCGGGTGAAGCGCTGGGACGGCTTCTGAGGCGCGCCGCACGGAGGTGGCGCTCCGGCCGGCGGTTACGGGCCGGGGCAGCGCCGGGGCAGGCACGGGGTGGAGCCGCGGCGGGTCCGGGCGGAAGTCCTAGGTCCGCTATGCCCGTTCGCCTAGTCTCGTGACCGTGATCACGATCGCCGTGCCACGCGAGCCGTCACCGGAGACGCGCGTGGCGCTGGTCCCGGAGGCGGTCCGCGCGCTCGTCCGGGCGGGTCACCGGGTGCTTGTCGAGGCCGGCGCCGGGGCGGCCGCGCACCACCCCGACGCCGAGTACGCCGCGGCCGGGGCCGAGGTGCTGCGCGGCGTCGACCTCGCCGGCGTCGACGTCCTCACCCACGTCACCCCGCTGCCGGCGCGCGTGCTGGGGGCGCTGCGCCCGGGCGCGGTCACCGTCGGCCTGCAGGCGCCCGTGGACGACCCCGAGCGCCTCGCCGCCGCCAACGACAACCGGGTGACGGTGCTGGCGTTCGAGCGGCTCCCGCGCACGGCCCGCGCCCAGGCCATGGACGTCCTGTCCTCCCAGGCGCTCGCGGCCGGCTACCGCGCCGTCCTCGAGGCCGCAATCCGGCTGCCGCGGTTCTTCCCGCTCGCCATGACGGCGGCCGGCACCGTCCCGCCGGCCAAGGTGGTCGTCCTCGGCGTGGGGGTGGCCGGCCTGCAGGCGATCGCCACCGCCCGGCGCCTCGGCGCCAAGGTCGCGGCCAACGACATCCGCCCGGACTCCGCCGAGGAGGCTCGGAGCGTCGGCGCCACCTTCATCGACGTCGGCGTCGACGCCGCGGAGGGCGCCGGCGGGTACGCCCGCGCCCTGGGCGACAGCGCCACCGAGCGCCAGCGGGCGGCGCTGGCCCCGCACATCGCGGACGCCGACGTCCTCATCACCACCGCCGCCGTCCCCGGCAGGCCCGCGCCGCGGCTGGCGACGACCGCCATGGTCGCCGCCATGCGCCCGGGCTCCGTCGTCGTCGACCTCGCCGCCGCCAGCGGCGGCAACGTCGAGGGCTCACGCCCCGGCGAGGAGGTGCGCGTGCCCTCCGCACGCGGGGGCGGCGACGTCACCGTCTTCGGCATCACCTCCGCGGCCTCCGACCTGCCGGCCGACGCCTCGCGCCTGTACGCGAAGAACGTCCAGAACGTCATCGAGCTGCTGGTCCGCGACGGCGAGCTGGCCGTGCCGCTCGACGACGACATCGTCGCCGGGATGGCGCTCACGCACGACGGCGCCACCAGCGCCGCCGGGGCGCCCGGCGCTCTGCCGCCTGCCGCTGCCCCGCCGGCCTCGCCGGCCGAGGCGGGGGAGCCGAGCAGCTACGCGGAGGGCGTGCGATGAGCGGCGTGATGGTGCTGACCGTGTTCGTGCTGGCCGTGTTCGTGGGCGTGGAGGTGGTCTCCAAGGTCTCCTCGACCCTCCACACGCCGCTGATGTCCGGCGCCAACGCCATCCACGGCATCATCCTCGTCGGCGCCGTGGCGGTGACCGCGCACACCACCAGCCCGGTGCTCGTCGCTCTCGGCGCGCTCGCGACGCTGCTCGCCACGGTGAACCTGGTCGGTGGCTTCGTCGTCACCGACCGCATGCTCGAGATGTTCTCCGGCAGGAAGAAGGCCGCGGCTCCCGGGCCCACCGCGCCCGCCGCGCCCGCCGAGGCGGGGGAGCGGCGGTGAACCTGCTGCCCGGCGAGGCCGCGGCCCTGCTGTACCTGGCCGCCGCCGTCTGCTTCATCCTGGCCCTCAAGGGCCTGTCCTCGCCGCGCAGGGCCCGGCGCGGCAACGCCCTGGGTGCGTTCGGAGCGGTCGTCGCCGTCCTCACGGTGCTCCTCTCCACGGACTTCGCCGGGTCGAACCTCGTCGTCGTCCTCGTCGCCATCGCGGTGGGCTGCGTCGTCGCCGTGCCCGCGGCCCGGCGGGTGCGGATGACCGAGATGCCGCAGCTGGTGGCGGTCTTCAACGGCGTCGGCGGTGGCGCCGCCGCCGTGGTCGGCATCATCGAGCTCGCCGAGCGGGAGGGACGCGCTGTGCCGGTGGTGGCCACCACGGCGACAGCGTTCGCGGTGTTCGTCGGCGCCACCTCGCTGCTCGGCTCGCTCCTGACGTACCTGAAGCTGCAGGGCAGCCTCACCTCCCGGCCCATCGTGCTCCCTGGGGCGGGGCCGCTGATTGCGCTCGCGCCCGTCGCGGGCGTCGGCGTGGGCGCCGCCGTGGCGGTGACCGGCAACGTGTGGCTCGGCGTCGTGCTGCTGACCCTCGGCCTGGCGTTCGGGGCGCTGCTGGTGCTGCCGGTGGGCGGCGCGGACGTGCCGATCGTCATCTCGCTGCTCAACGCCTTCACCGGGCTGTCGGTCGCCGCCTCGGGCTTGGCGATGTCCAACACCCTGCTGCTGGTGGCCGGCACGCTCGTCGGCGCCTCCGGCACGATCCTGACGATGGCCATGGCCACCGCCATGGGCCGCTCGGTCGCCGGCATCCTCTTCGGGGCGCTCCGCGGCGGGTCCACCGCCGGATCCACGCAGGTCTCCGACCGGCCGGTGCGACGCGCGCAGCCCGAGGACGTCGCGATCACGCTGGCCTACGCCAGCAAGGTGGTCGTCGTGCCCGGCTACGGCCTCGCCGTCGCGCAGGCCCAGCACACCGTCGCCGAGCTCGTTACCGCGCTGCGCGAGCGCGGGGTGGACGCCGTGTACGGGATCCACCCCGTCGCCGGCCGCATGCCCGGGCACATGAACGTGCTGCTCGCGGAGGCCAACGTGCCCTACGAGCTGCTCGTGGAGGCCGCCGAGGTCAACGCGGCCATGCCGTCCACCGACGTGGTCGTGGTGGTCGGGGCCAACGACGTGGTCAACCCCGCGGCGCGCACGGACCGGTCCGCGCCGATCTACGGCATGCCGATCATCAACGCCGACGAGGCCGCCCAGGCCATCTTCCTCAAGCGGTCCATGCGGCCGGGGTTCGCGGGCATCGAGAACGAGCTGCTGTTCGCCGAGAAGACGCAGGTGCTCTTCGGCGACGCCAAGGACTCGCTCACCAAGGTGGTCAACGCGCTCAAGCAGGTCTGACGCGCGCTACCGGTGGGCCGCCTCCACGTCGTCCACCCGGGAAGATCTTGCCGTCGGCGGGCGGCGGGCCGGTCAGGTCTCTCACGCCGCCGCACGGAGACCCGGCCGCCCCTGAATCCCGGCCTTACCTCCGCGTTATTGCCGGAGGGTGGCGGATAAAAGCGCCCGTGCGACTCGCCGGCTGCTCCTCGGGGCGGGGGCCGGCCACGGCGGCGTTGGCGGCGTCCTGCGCCTGCTGCAGGCCCTCCGGGACGGGCAGCTCGCCCCGGAACACCCGGTCCAGCACCGGGCCGAACGCCTCCAGCCCCGCGGCGGCGCCCGGGCCGGACGGCAGCGGAAGCTGCGGCTCGTCGGCGGCGTCGAGGAGCACGCCCACCTCGACGCCACGCCCCGCCCAGTGCTCGACGAAGGTCGCCTGCGCGTCCTGCGCGGCGGGGATCCCCACCCCCTGGCTCGCCAGCGCGGCCTGGCCGTCGGCCGACGCGAGCCACCGCAGCACCGTCGCCGTGGCGCCGGGGTGCTTCGTGTCAGCGCGGGCCACCGCCGCGACGGCGGTCACGGCGCCGGGACGGCCATGCGGGCCGGCCACCACGGGCGCCAGCGCCCACGCCACGCCGGAGTCGGCCACCGCCTCCAGGTTGGCGGAGCCCGCCTGCAGCAGCGCCAGCCGGCCCCCGGTGAACAGCGCCAGCGCCGCCTCCGGGCTGAGGTCCGGCGGAGCCACCTGGTGGACGCGGGCGAGGTCCACGAGGTACTGCACCGCGGCCCGGCCCTCCTCGGTGGCGAAGGCGAAGCGGCCCTCGCGCACGAGCGCGGCACCGTTCTGCCCGAGGAAGGGGCCCACCACGGCGGCCAGGTCCGGCCCGGCGTTGAAGCCGTAGGTCTGCGTGGCCGGGTCGAACCCCTCGTCTCCGGGCCGGCGCCCGGCGGCGTCGGTGGACAGCCCCCGCGCCGCCGCCACCAGGGTGTCGCCGTCGCCGCCCCCGGGGGCCCAGGTCAGCGTCTCCGGTGCGACGCCGGCCGCCCCGGCGAGGTCGGTGCGGTAGTACAGCGCCAGGGAGTGCCACACCTGGGGCACGCCCCACAGCGTCCCGTCCCGGACGAACAGCTCCTCGACCGCGGGCTCCCACCCGTCGTGGTCCTCGCCGACGACGGTCCCGGCCTCGAGCAGCGCGCCGGCGTCCGCGTGGGCCGGGAACAGGGCCGGGTCGGCCCAGAAGAGGTCGGCCATGGTGCCGGCGGCGAGGTCCTCGGCCGCGCGGGCGGCGTAGTCGGCCCGCTCGACCAGCTCGACGCGGACCCTGACGTCCGGGAACTGGGCGCTGAGGGCGTCGAAGGACTCCTCGTAGGCCCGGGCCGCCTCCTCGTCCCACAGCCGGAAGGTCACGGTGGTCACGGCCGAGGGCACCGTGGCCCCGGCGCTGTCGTCCGGCTCGGTGGTCCGGGCGGCGCACGCGCCGAGCAGCACGGCCGCGGCGACGACCCCGGCCGCGACCCGGCCCAGCTCGGTGCGCACGGACACCCCCTGTGCTCTGGCCCCCGGGGGCAGGGAGCCTACGGGCAGGTTATCCGCCGGTGCGCTCCGCGTCCCAGGGACGTCAGGACCAGGCGCGGCCGGGCGCCGGCCGGGCCCGGTCTCGGGCGATGGACGACGGACGCCCCCGGAACGCCGCCCCCGGCGCGGATAGTCTCGTCCCGGCTGGCGGGCGTGGGCGGCAGCTGCTGGACGCCGTGCGTGGGCGCCGTGCCCGTCGCGCACCGACCACCCCGTCCCGCACCACCGAGGAGATGCCCGCATGACCACCGCGCCCCGCGAGACCGCCGACCCCGCCGTCGCCCTCATCGAGGACGAGGCGGTGCGGATCACCCAGGAGCTCGTCCGCATCGACTCCACCAACTACGGGGACGCCAGGGGCCCGGGCGAGCGGGCGGCGGCCGAGTACGTGATGGGGCTGCTGCGCGAGGTGGGCCTGGAGCCGACCTACCTGGAGAGCGAGCCCACCCGCGCCAACGTCGTCGTGCGCCTGGAGGGGGCCGACCGCACGCGCCCGGGCCTGGTGATCCACGGGCACCTGGACGTGGTGCCCGCCAACGCCGCCGACTGGTCCGTGGACCCGTTCTCCGGGGAGATCCGCGACGGGATGATCTGGGGCCGCGGCGCCGTGGACATGAAGGACATGGACGGCATGATTCTGGCCAACCTGCGCCACCTGGCCCGGACCGGCACCAAGCCGCCGCGCGACATCGTCTTCGCGTTCTTCGCCGACGAGGAGGCGGGCGGCACGCTGGGGGCGCAGTGGCTGGTCACCCACCACCCCGAGCTGTTCGAGGGCTGCAGCCAGGCGATCAGCGAGGTGGGCGGGTACTCCATCACGCTGCCGGCGAAGGAGACGGGCGAGCCGGTGCGCGCCTACCTGCTGCAGACGGCGGAGAAGGGCTTCGCGTGGATTCGGATCCGCGCCACCGGCCGCGCCGGGCACGGCTCGGTGCCCAACGACGAGAACGCCATCGTGCGGCTGGCCCGCGCCATCGACCGGATCGACGCCCACGAGTGGCCGCGCGAGTTCGTCGCCTCCGTGACCACGTTGTTCGACGGCGTCACCGAGCTCACCGGCGTCGAGCGCGCCGACGAGCGCATCGAGGACTTCCTGCCGCTGCTCGGCGGGGCGCGCCAGTTCGTCTCCGGCACCCTGCAGGACAGCGCCAACCTCACCATGCTCAGCGCGGGGTACAAGAGCAACGTCATCCCGGGCAGCGCCGAGGCCGCGATCGACTGCCGCTTCCTGCCCGGCCACCAGGACCTCATGCTCGACACCATCCGTCAGCTCGCCGGCGAGCACGTCGAGGTCATCGTCGACAAGCTCGGCATCTCGCTGGACGCGCCGACCGAGGGCCCGTTGATCGACGCCATGCGCGAGGCCATCCTCGCCGAGGACCCGGGCGCGCACCTGCTGCCCTACTGCCTGTCCGCCGGGACCGACAACAAGGCGCTGCGCCGCCTGGACATCGACGGCTACGGCTTCGCCCCGCTGCGGCTGCCCGCCGACCTGGACTTCGCGCCGCTGTTCCACGGCGTGGACGAGCGGGTGCCGGTCGACGGCGTGCGGTTCGGCGCGCGGGTGCTCAAGCGCCTCATCGAGACCTGCTGACCCTCACCGCGCGACGGCGTCGAGGAACTCCAGCACACGTTCCGTCATGAGTGCGGCGGCGGGGGCGTCGTACGAGGGCAGGCTCTCGTCGGCGAAGAGGTGCTGGTTGCCGGGGTAGAGGAACAGCTCGGCCTCCGGCGTCGTCCCGGCCAGGGCCCGGGCGGCGTCGATGTCGCCCTCGTCGACGAAGAACTCGTCCCCGTCCATGCCGTGCACCTGGACCGGCACGCCTCTCGGCCAGCCGTCCCCGAACTCCGAGGTGGGAAGGCAGGCGTGGAAGAGCTGGGCGCCCCTGGCGCCGCGTCGCGACTGCGCCAGCATCTGCGCCGGCATGACGCCGAGAGAGAACCCGGCGTAGACCAGCTCGTCGGTCAGCCCCTCGGCCGCCTGCCGACCGCGGTCGAGGAGCGCGCCGGACCCGACCTCCCGGGCGTAGGCCAGCCCCTCCTCGAGCTCGTCGAAGACCCTGCCGTCGTAGAGGTCCGGCGTGTGGACGGTGTGCCCGGCGTCGCGGAGCCGTTCGGCGAACTGGCGGACACCGTCCGTCAGCCCGTGCGCGTGGTGGAACAGCAAGACCTCGGCCATCCGTGCTCCTCTCGCCGTGCCGTCCGGCTGGGCGGAGACCCCGCGCGTACCGGCACCAAGCACCCAGCATGCAGGCAGGTGGCGGCGGTTGCTGCCACTTCGGAGGCCTCGGCCGGATGTTCACCCTCCTGCGAAGCGCGCCCGGAGCCGATACTTGGAGCGTGGGGACCACGGAGCTCCTCGCCGACGCCCGAGCGGCTTACGCCGCCCGTCGGTGGCGGGCCGCCTTCGACGGATTCTCGCAGGTGGAGACGGACGCCCCGCTCGCCCCCGCGGACCTCCACCTCGTTGATGATGTTCCCGTTCTTCTGGTCCGCCTGGGGCCACGTCCTGACCCAGCGCACGCGGCGGGGTTGCAAGGTGCGGGATCGGCTCCTGAGCGGGCACGGGGACAACCTGGTGCGGATCAAGCCCGAAAACCTCGACGCCGCAGGCGTCGAGCCGCGCGGATCGTCGGTGTCCGGGACGGCCTGCCGGTGACCGAGGACGGGCGGGTGCTGGAGGTCACCAACGTCGTCTGGGCGACCGGCTTCAAGCCCGACTTCGGCTGGATCGACCTCTCGGGTCTCGACTCCACCGGCCGCCTTACCCATGACCGCGGTCGCGTGCTGGGGCAGTCTGGGCTCTACGTGCGGGGGCAGACCTTCCAGTACAGCTTCAGCTCCGACTCCGTGGGCGGCGTGGGCCGCGATGCGGCGTACCTGGTACGGGACCTGGCCCGGCGTACGGGGGCCCGGGCGTCGGCTCGCCGGCCGCTGGCGGCCGTCGCGGCATGAGGCCGTTGCGGGCACGGGGGGCTAGGCCGGGCGCACCGGCTCCACCATCTCGAACGGCACGGTGAGCACGTCCTTCCCGGCGCGCACGTGGTACCGGGTGCGGGCGCTCTTGAGCACCTTGCCCTCCACGCCCAGGTACTTGCCCGGCGCGGTGATGCGCACCCGCCACCCGGGGGTGAGCCGGCCGCTCGCCGCGGCGAGCTCCAGGCGCATCCGGGGCGTCAGCGGCGGGTCGTCGACCTCCACCGGCGGGTCCTGCACCCGCCAGCGCCGCCCGGCCTCGTCGACCACCCACGGGCCGTCGTCCTCGGCGGCCACCTGCCCGGCTGCCGGCTGCGGCTCGCGCTGCCACCACACGGACGGCTCGGGCTCGGCCGGCTCGTCGTCGAACAGCGCGGCGAGGCCGGTGGACCGCTGGTCGGCGTAGATCTCGGCGGCGCGGCGCCGCTCGCGGCTGGCCAGCAACGCCCGCAGCTCGCGCTCGTAGCGCGGGCCCATCGCCACGGGCCGGCCGCCGTGGGTCCACATCAGCAGGAAGTCCGGGTTGAAGGCCGGGTCGCAACGGGCGCAGCTGGCGGGCCGGACGGGGCGACGGTGCCGGTCGTAGGAGTGCCCCCGCGGGCACGTGCCGCGCCACGGCGCGGGTGCGCGGGGTGCGTCCGGCGCGACCAGCCGGGAGCCGGAGCAGCCGATGGCGAGCGCCTTGGCGCGCCAGACGCCGTCGTGCCCGTGGCTGGGCCCGACCAGCGCGTGGGCGATCTCGTGCAGGAGCGTGTCGCGCACCTGCTCCTCGTCGTACAGGGTCATGAGGTGGCGGGAGACGGAGATCGTCCGGGCGTCGAACTTGCACGCGCCGGCGCGCCGCTTGGCGTTGTCGAAGGCGAAGTGCCACGAGCGCAGGCCGTGCTCGGCCAGGAGCGCGTGCCCCAGCCGGCGGACCTCCGTCAGATCCATGCCCCCACCTCCGTGCGAAGCCCGGCGAGCCCGGGCCCGTGCGCACGAGGCTACGACGCCCCACTGACATCGTCCGAACCGTTCCACACCGGTTCGGGCGGTTCTCGGGTGTGAATCTCACCGCCCGTGCCTTGCGCCGCCCGCGCCTTCCGCCGCCCGCGCCGACGGCGGCATGGTGAAGCCGACCCTCGCCGCTGACGGCCGGCACCGTGACGCGCCCGACCGTCCGCGTCGGGAAGGGACGGGCGCCTCGGCGCGTTCGGGCAGACGTGAGCACCGCCCTCGCCACCGCACCCGGACCCGTCGGCACGCGCGACAGGGTCCGCGTCGCCGACGTCGTCGTCATCGGCGCGGGCCAGGCCGGGCTCTCGGCCGCCTACCACCTGCGCCGGCACGGCTTCGTGGCCGCGCCCGCCGGGGGTGACGCCGCCGCGGAGGGAACGGGCCCGGACGAGGCAGACCCGGCAGGCGCGCCCGGGACCGGCCCGGTGAGGCAGGCGGACACGGCGGACGAGGCGGACCCCGGCCCGGCCGCGGCACGGACCTTCGTCGTGCTCGACGCCGAGGCCGGGCCGGGCGGGGCGTGGCGGCACCGGTGGCGGTCGCTCCGGATGGCCACGGTGAACAACATCTACGACCTGCCCGGCATGACGCAGCCCGAGGTCGACCCGTGCGAGCCGTCGGTCGAGGTGCTGCCCCGCTACTTCGCCGACTACGAGCGCGAGCTGGGCCTGAACGTGGTGCGCCCGGTCAAGGTGCAGGCCGTGCGCCGCGCCGACGACGACCCCGCCGGGCCGCTCCTCGTCGAGACCGACGCCGGCACGTGGTCGGCGCGGGCGGTGGTCAACGCGACCGGGACCTGGACCAAGCCGTTCTGGCCCCACTACGCGGGCCAGGAGGCCTTCCGCGGCCGCCAGCTGCACGTGGCCCAGTACGTCGCGGCGGAGGATTTCGCGGGCAAGCACGTGGTCGTCGTCGGCGGTGGGATCTCGGCCGTGCAGCTGCTCGAGGAGATCTCCCACGTGGCGAGCACGACCTGGGTCACCCGCCGCGAGCCCGTGTGGCGTGACGAGGACTTCGACCCCGAGGCGGGCCGGCGGGCCGTCGCGATGGTGGAGGAGCGGGTGCGCCGGGGCCTGCCGCCCCGCAGCGTGGTCTCCGTGACCGGGCTGATCTGGCGCCCGGAGCTCAGGGAGGCGGCCGAGCGGGGGGTGCTCGAGCGCCACCCCATGTTCACGCGGATCGAGCCGGACGGCGTGCGGATGGCCGACGGGACCTTCCAGCCGGCAGACGTCATCCTGTGGGCCACCGGGTTCCGCGCGGCGCTCGACCACCTGGCGCCCCTGCACCTGCGCGGCCACGGCGGCGGCATCACCATGGACGGCACCCAGGTGGCCGGGGAGCCGCGGCTGCACCTCATCGGGTACGGGCCGTCGTCGTCGACCGTGGGCGCCAACCGGGCGGGGCGCGACGCCGTGAACGCGATCACGCGCTACCTCGACCGGGAAGCTGCCTAGCCACCGGGCGGTGGCGCATCCCACCCCACGCACGGGCGGACCGGGCGGGGCGGGAGTGGGACGCTGAAGGACGTGCTCGACGTGCTGGCCTCCTCGCCCCTGCTGACGATGATGATCGTCGTCGCGCTCGGCACCCTCCTCGGCGCCGTGCCCTTCGGACCGGTCCGCTTCGGCGCGGCCGGCGCGCTGTTCGTCGGGCTGGCTGTCGGCGCGCTGGACCCGCGCCTGGGCGAAGGGCTGGGCCTGATGCAGACGCTCGGGCTGGCGCTGTTCGTCTACACCGTCGGTCTCGCGGCCGGGTCCGGGTTCTTCCGGGACCTGCGCCGCCAGCTGCCGCTCATGGGCGGGGCCGTGGTGGTGCTGGTCGTCGTCGCGGTGGTCGCGATCGTCGTCGGGGGGCTCCTGGGCCTGGCGCCGGCGCTCGGCTCCGGCGCCTTCGCCGGTGCCCTGACGTCCACGCCGGCCCTGGCCGCGGCCACGGCGCTGGCCGGGAACGACGAGCCGGCGGTGGGCTACTCGCTGGCCTACCCGGTCGGGGTCGTGGTGACGATCCTGCTGGTCGCCGCGGTCCTCGCGCGGCCCTGGCGCACCCACAAGGACCCGGACCCGGCGGCCGGCGTCGGGCTGGTGGACATCAGCGTCGAGGTGGAGCGGCCCACCCGCATGCGAGACATCCCCGGCTTCGGGGACAACCGGGTCCGGCTGTCCTACCTGGCCCGCGCGGGCGAGACCCGCGTGGTGGCCCCGGACGAGGAGCTGCGGGCCGGCGACCGGGTCGTCGTCGTCGGGCCGGCCGAGGCGGTGGCCGCGGCCCGGGACTACCTCGGGCACCGCGTCAGCCAGCACCTCGCGGACGACCGCAGCACCGTGCACTTCCGCCGGTTCTTGCTCTCCGACTCCCGGGTGGCCGGCCGCGCCGTCGGCGACCTGGACGTGCCCGGCCGCTTCCACGGCGTCGTCACCCGGGTGCGGCGCGGCGACCTGGACCTGCTCGCCTCCGACGACCTCGTGCTGGAGCTCGGCGACCGGGTGCGCGTGGTGGCGCCGCGGCAGGAGTTCCCGGGGATCTCCGCGCTGTTCGGCGACTCCGAGCGCAAGGTCAGCGAGGTCGACGCCCTGTCGCTGGGGATCGGCCTGGCCCTCGGGCTGCTCGTGGGGCTCGTGTCGATCCCCCTGCCGGGCGGGATCACCTTCGCGCTAGGCTCAGCCGCCGGGCCGCTGGTGGTCGGGATGGTCCTCGGCCGCCTGGAGCGCACCGGCCCGCTGGTGTGGGGCCTGCCCAGCTCCGCGAACCTGACGCTGCGGCAGCTCGGCCTGCTGCTCTTCCTCGGCGCCACCGGCCTGGCCTCCGGGCAGGCGTTCGCCGCCCAGGCGTTCACCGGGCTGGGCCTGCGGGTGGTGGCCGTCGCCGCCGTCCTCAGCGTGGTGGGGGCGGTGCTGTTCCTCGTGCTCGCGCGGGCCGTCGGGACGAGCGCGCCGCGCGCGGCGGGCGGGCTCGCGGGGTTCGTCGGCCAGCCGGCGATCCTCGCCTACGCCAACAGCCGCACGGTCGACGAGCGGATCGACGCCGGCTACGCCGCGCTCTTCGCGCTGGGCATCATCGTGAAGATCCTGCTGGTGCAGGTGATCGGCTCGGTCTGAGCCGGGCCGTGCGCGGCTCCCCGCGACGTCGGCCCGCGCGGGGCGGGGCGTCCGGGCCGACGGCGGGACCCGGCGTGCCCGCGGTTCCTCACGCGGTCCCGAACGGGTTGTCGATCGCGAACATCGCCGGGGTCGGTGATCGGCATGCTGAGCTCCTCTGACGGCCAGGCGCCGGACGCTCCGTCGGGCCTCGACGCGCGGAGTGCGCGCAGTGTGGAGGCGGTAGCCGGGCACGGCAACGGCGGTGCGCCCTCGCCTGCCCAGCCGGTCTGCGCGCTTCCGCGCTGGTCGCTGTTCGAGGGACCGCCGTTCGCGGGACCGCCCGGCGCCGGCCGTCGGAGCGGCACCGGCATCGGCGCATGACATCTCGCCGGCGAGGGGGACGGCGAGGGGTGGGCCCGGCCGTCGCGGTCGGGGCTGGTCAGAGCTCGGCGAGGGCCTTGCGGATGCGCTTGTCGGAGACCTTCACAGGGGTGCCGAGCTGCTGGGCGAAGAAGCTCACTCGGAGTTCCTCGATCAGCCAGCGCACCCGGTCCAGGCCGGCCTCGCTGGCCGGGTCGGGAGCCAGGCGGGAGCGTGCCTCCACCGCCGTGTCGTAGGCGTCCTCGAGCTCGCCGACCTTCCACGCCAGGTCCGCGTCCTGGTGCACGTTGACCTGCGCCCGCTCGATGCGGCGCTGCGCCGCCCTGAGGTACCGCGGCAGGTGCACCAGCTGGCCGGGCGGGGTCGCCGAGACGAACCCCGGGTAGACGAGGCGCGCCACCTGGTCCCGCACCTCGGTGAGCGTGTTGAGCAGGAACATCGAGGTGGCGCCCTTGATGGTCGCCTCGAGGTCGCGATGCGCCTCCAGCGTCGCCACGACCTGGCCGATGACGCGGTGCACCCGCTCCTCCAGGTGGGCGCGCACGTGCGCCACGAGCTCGCCGTGGGCGTCGGCGTCGACGACCGGCCGGCCGCCGTGGGCGGCTGTCCACTCGTCCACCAGCGCCCCGACGGCGGCCAGCTGCACGTCGGCGACCAGCTCGTCGGTGTTCCGGTAGGGGCTGGCCGCGAGCGTCAGCGCCTCCTTGCCGGTCCACCGGGTAGTCACCCGCTGAGTGTTCAGCGCCGTCTCGATCAGCACCAGGCGGCGCAGGCCGAGGCGGTGGGCGCGGGCCTGCTCCGCGGCGTCCGCGAGGACCCGCAGCGCCACGGTGGGCGCGCCGCGCCCGGGGGCGGCCAGGCCGCCGCCCTGCCCCTTGCCGCCCTGCCCCTTGCCGGGGCCCTTCGCGCCCGGGCCACCGGCGGCCCCGCCGGCGCGGACCTCCACCAGCGCCGGGTACCCGCGCACCACGAGCCCCTGCGGCCCGGTGGACTCCACCTGCCGCGGGATCGCCCCGCCCGGCACGTCCGGCCAGGTGGTCAGGTCCTCCTGCTCGGGCAGCATGACCGAGCCCGATCGCGCCACAAGCGGGGCGGATGTGGCGTCCCCGCCCGCGCGGGCCGCCTCATCCGTCCCACCGGCACCGGTTGTGGCGCGATCCGCGCGACCCTCGCCGCCGGCGCGCGCCTGAGCCTCCTCCATGGCCACCCGCACGGCACCGCGCACCGCCGCGCGGACGGCCTGCTGCGCCTGCGGGGCCAGCTCGCGCTGCAGCGCCACGAGGTTCTTCCCCTCCGACAGCACCGCGCCGCGCTCGGAGAGCACCCGGAACGTCATGCGCAGGTGGGCGGGGAGCTTCTCGTCGTCCCAGGCGTCGTCGGGGATCTCCACCTCGCGCAGCCGCCGCACGGCGTCGGCGAAGGCGCGGTGGTAGGACGGCGCCCCGTCGGGTGCGGGCGCCACCTCCTCCCACGGCGGCAGCAGGTCCACGACCTGCCGGGCGACGTCCGGGGCGGGCACGAGCTGGACGCGGACCTTCTTGGGCAGGGCCCTGATGGTCGCCGTCGCCAGCTCCAGCGCCAGGCCGGGGACCATCCAGTCGAACCCGTCGGGCCGCAGCCGCGAGAGGACCGCGACCGGCACGTGCACGGTCACGCCGTCGGCGTAGCTGCCGGGCTCGAACTGGTAGGTCAGCGGCAGCGTGAGGTCGCCCTGGCGCCAGGCGTCGGGGAAGTCCGCGCCGCTGACGGCGCCGGCGTCGGGGACGAGCAGGTCGAGGGTGAAGGTGAGCAGGTCCGGGTCCTCGCGGCGGGCCTTCTTCCACCAGGCGTCGAAGTGCCGGGCGGAGACGACCGTGTCCGGGATCCGCTCGTCGTAGAAGGCGAACAGGCCGTCCTCGTCGAGCACGAGGCCGCGGCGCCGTGCCCGGGCCTCGTACTCCTCCGCCTCGGCGAGCAGCTCGCGGTTGCGGGCGTAGAACTGGTGGTGGGTGCGCCACTGGCCGCCCACGAGCGCCTCGCGGATGAACATCTCGCGGGCCAGCTCGCGGGCGGTGACGTCGCCGACCGGGGTGTCGCCCAGGCGGCCGAGCAGCACCGGCCGGTCGGCCACCAGGGTCATGCCGTAGAGCAGCACCTTCTCCTTGACCATGGCCGCGCCGTGCTTGCTCGACCAGTAGGGCTCGGAGTAGGTGCGCTTGAGCAGGTGGCCGGCCAGCGGCTCGATCCAGTCGGGCTGGACGCGCGAGACGGTCCGGGCGAACAGCCGGGAGGTCTCCACCAGCTCGGCGGCCATCACCCACGCCGGGGTCTTCTTCGCCAGGCCGGAGCCGGGCCAGATGACGAACCGGGTGCCGCGGGCGCCGGCGTACTCGCGGCGCCGCTCGTCCCAGGAACCGAGGTTGGACAGCAGCCCCACCAGCAGGGACTTGTGCACCGCGTCGGCGCTCGCGGCGTCGCTGCCCTGCCCGACGGCGACCACGGCCCGGGCGGGGTCCGGCCGCCCGTCGGGCGCCCGCTCCGCCGTTGCCGCGATCTGCTCGGCGTGGGGCAGGGCGAGGGGCCGCATGGTCAGCCCGAGCGGCTTGGCGAGCTGGCGCAGCTGGGCGACGACGTCCTGCCACTCCCGCACCCTCAGGTAGTTGAGGAACTCCGCCCGGCACAGCCGGCGGAACGCCGAGCCGGAGAGGTCCCGCTGCTGGGTGCGCAGGTAGCGCCACAGGTTGAGGTACGCGAGGAAGTCGGAGGTCGGGTCGGTGAACCGGCGGTGCTTCTCGTCGGCGGCCTGCTGGTGCTCGCTGGGGCGCTCGCGGACGTCCTGCACCGAAAGGGCGGCGACGATGACCATGACCTCGGCCGCGCAGCCATTGCGCTCGGCCTCCAGCAGCATGCGGCCCAGCCGCGGGTCGATGGGCAGCTGCGCGAGCTGCCGGCCGATCTTCGTCAGCCGCTGGCGCGGGTCGGCCGCGTGCGGATCCAGCGCGCCGATCTCGTGCAGCAGCTGGACGCCGTCGCGGACCGCGCGGGTGTCCGGCGGGTCGACGAACGGGAACCGCGCGATGTCGCCCAGGTTCAGGGCCGCCATCTGCAGGATGACCGCGGCCAGGGACGTCCGCAGGATCTCCGGCTCGGTGTACTCCGGCCGCGCCTCGAAGTCCGCCTGGGAGTACAGGCGGATGGCGATGCCGTCGGCCACGCGCCCGCAGCGGCCCGAGCGCTGGTTGGCGCTGGCCTGCGAGACGGGCTCGATGGGCAGGCGCTGCACCTTGGTGCGGTTGGAGTACCGCGAGATGCGGGCGGTGCCGGGGTCGATGACGTACCGGATGCCCGGCACCGTGAGGGACGTCTCGGCGACGTTGGTGGCCAGCACGATGCGGCGGGTGGCGTGCGGCTCGAACACCCGGTGCTGCTCGGCGGAGGACAGCCGCGCGTACAGCGGCACCACCTCCACGGCCCCGGGCACCGGGGAACGTCCGCCGGGGGCCACGTAGCGCGGGCCGAGGTGCTCCTGCAGCGCCACGTGCGTGTCGCGGATCTCCCGCTCGCCGGAGAGGAACACCAGGATGTCGCCCGGTCCCTCGGCCATGAGCTCGTCGGCGGCCTGCACGATGCCGGTGACCTGGTCCAGCGGCTGCTCGCGGGCGGCGGCGCCCCGCCCGGCGTCCGCGTCGTCGTCCTCCGCGTCCTGCACGAGCGGGCGGTAGCGGATCTCCACCGGGTAGGTGCGCCCGGAGACCTCCACCACCGGCGCCGGCGCGATCAGCTCGCCGTCGGGCCGGCCTGCCTCGCGGGGGCCGAAGTGGGCGGCGAAGCGCTCGGCGTCGATGGTCGCCGAGGTGATGACGACCTTGAGGTCGGGGCGGCGCGGCAGCAGGTTGGCCAGGTAGCCGAGGATGAAGTCGATGTTGAGGGACCGCTCGTGGGCCTCGTCCACGATGATCGTGTCGTAGCGGCGCAGCAGCGGGTCGCGCTGGATCTCGGCCAGCAGGATGCCGTCGGTCATGAGCTTGACGAGGGTGATGGGGGAGACCTGGTCGGTGAACCGGACCTGGTAGCCCACGGCGCCGCCGAGCTCGACCCCGAGCTCCTCGGCGATGCGCTCGGCCACGGTGCGCGCGGCGATCCGCCGCGGCTGGGTGTGCCCGATGGTGCCGGCGACGCCCCGGCCGAGCTCGAGGCAGATCTTCGGGAGCTGGGTGGTCTTCCCCGACCCGGTCTCGCCCGCGACGATGACGACCTGGTGGTCGCGGATGGCGGCGGCGATCTCGTCGCGGCGGGCGGAGACGGGCAGCTGCTCGGGATACGTGATGTGGGGCAGCGCGGCCCGCCGGGCCTCGAGCTGCTCGGGGGACCAGGGCCGGAAGCCGTCGCGGCGCCGGCCGTCGCCGGGGCGCCGGCCGTTCCCGTCCTGGCCGTCGCCGGGGCGCTGACCGTTCCTGTCCTGGCCGTTGCGGGCACGCTGACCGTCGCCGCCGCCCTGCGCCCGTCCACCGCCCGGCCCTCCGCCGCGGCGACGGCGCGGGGCGCGCCGCTCCGACGGCGCCTCCGCCGTCGTCGTGCCCTCTTCCGCGCTCACGGTGTCCCATTGTCACCGATCAGCGCGGTGGCCACCCGTCCGCTCGGCCCAGGGCGAAACGGCGGCCGGGGGGCCGGCGTCGGCCTCGATGAACTGCCGAAGGCCTACGGCAGCCCCGGGCGGCTCCGGGAGGGCGCCCGCCTCTTCGGACCGGGAGTCCCGGCCTCGGCGACGGACCGTGCACGGGGGAGGTCCGGTGCGGTATCCGCACCGGACCCCATGGTCGGCTGGACGTGGTCAGCGCGCCCCGACGAGCTCATCCGGCCGGCGGGCGCTGTCCGTCTCGTCAGCACCGTCCGGTGCTGCATGCGGGTCGGCGGCGTGCGGGTCGGCGGTGATGCTGGCCTCGTCGAACGGGTCCTGCCCGTCCAGCACGCGGCGGACCTGACCGAGGTCGACCTCGCGCACCCACTTGCCGAGCAGCAGCGTGGCGACGGCGTTGCCGGTGAAGTTCGTCAGTGCGCGGGCCTCGGACATGAACCGGTCGATGCCCACGATCAGGCCGACGCCGTCGAGCAGGTCCGGGCGGTGCGACTGCAGGCCGGCGGCCAGGGTCGCGATGCCCGCGCCGGAGACGCCGGCCGCGCCCTTGGACGCGATGATCATGAAGACGAGCAGCGAGATCTGCTCGGCCAGGGCGAGCGGATTGCCCATGGCCTCGGCGACGAACAGCGCGCCCATCGTCAGGTAGATGGCGGTGCCGTCGAGGTTGAAGGAGTAGCCCGTCGGGACCGTCACGCCGACCACCGGCTTCGAGATGCCCAGGTGCTCCATCTTCGCGATCAGCCGCGGCAGGGCCGCCTCCGAGGAAGAGGTCGAGAAGATCAGCAGGTACTCCCGGCCGAGGTACCTCATCAGCTTGAAGATGCTGACGCCGGTGAAGGCGCGGAGCAGGCCGCCGAGGACGACGACGATGAACAGGGCGCAGGTGACGTAGAAGGCGCCCATGAGCGTGGCCATCGAGACGATCGCCTGCACGCCGGTCTCGCCGACCACTGCGGCGATGGCGCCGAAGGCCCCGATGGGCGCGACCCACATAATCATCATGAGCAGGCGGAACACCAGCGACTGGGCGTAGGTGATGGCCTTGAGGACCGGCTTGCCCGCGGCGCCCATCCGCTGCAGGGCGAACCCGCAGAGCAGGGCGACCAGCAGGGTCTGCAGGATGTTGCCGGAGGTCAGCGAGCTGATCAGCGTCGTCGGGATGATGGCGAGGAGAAACCCGGTGGTGCCGCCGGCGTGCTCGCTGTCGGTGGGCACCTCGTAGCTGGTGCTGCCCAGGTGCAGGCCCGAGCCGGGGTGGATGAGATTGCCGACGACGAGCCCGATGGCGAGGGCGAACGTCGACATCGTGATGAAGTAGGCCAGCGCCATGCCGCCCACCTTGCCGACGGTCGCGGCCTTGGCGATCGATCCGACGCCGAGCACGATCGTGCAGAAGATGACCGGGGCGATCATCATCTTGATGAGCGCGATGAAGGCGGTGCCCAGCGGCTTGAGGGCGACGGCGGCGTCGGGTGCGGCGAGGCCGAGGATCGCGCCCGCGACCACCGCGGCGATGACCGACATGTACAGCCAGTGGGTCTTGTCCTTCTTCGGCGATCGCCCGGCCGGGGCCTGGCGATCGGTGATGTCCACAGCCATGGGTCCTCCTTGACAAGGGTCTGAGCGGACGGTGCGCCGGCGGCGCTACCGTGACGACTGTCACATCTAGGTCCCCGGGACTTCTTCTTGCGTTCATAGAGTTCGCGAGGGCGGTCGACCGGGGAGGGAAGAAGCGAGAAGTGAAGGGCTGGAGCGTCGCGCTGCGGGTCTTCGTGCTCCAGCTGGTCGCGGTGCTCGTGGCGACCGCCGGGGTCGGTTACCTGCTCTGGCAGAACAACGCCCGCGCGAACTACGACGAGGCGGCGGCCCGCAGCCGCACGCTCGCCACCGCCGTCGCGGACGACCGGTTCGTGCGGGAGGCGGTGACCTCCGCGGATCCGGCGGCCACCCTCTCTGAGCCGATCGAGGAGCTCCGCCGGGACGCCGGCGCCGACTTCATCACCGTGATGGCGCCCGACGGCACCCGATTCACCCACCCCGACCCCGCCCAGGTGGGCGGGACCTACCGGGGCACCCGCGCGCCCGCGCTGGCGGGGGAGACCTACAGCGAGACCTTCACCGGCACCCTCGGCCCCTCGGTCCGGGCCATCGCCCCGGTGCGGGACGACGACGGCGACATCGTCGCGCTGGCGGCGGCCGGCATCACGGTAGAACGGGTGAACCTCGCGACGGCGCGGGACGTTCCCGGGGTGGTCGCCCTCGGCGCCGTCGTCCTGCTCCTCGGCGCGGCCGGGTCCGCGCTGGTGGCCCGGTACCTCTGGCGGGCGACCCTCGGCCGGGGCCCGCAGGAGCTCGCACGGCTGCACGTTCTCGCCGACGCCACCCTGCACACCGCCCGCGAGGGCCTCCTGCTCGTCGACGGCGACGGGACGGTGCAGCTCTTCAACGACCGCGCCGCCGAGCTCCTGGACCTGCCGGCCACCCTGAGCGCCGACGACCTGCCCCTGCCCCTCACCGACATCGACCTGCCGCCGACCGTCCGCGACGTGCTGGTCTCCGGCGCGAGCGTCGAGGACCAGCTGCACATCACCGACACCCGTGTGCTCCACGTGACCCAGCGCCCGGTCACCGCCGGCCGGACCAGCCCACGCCGGCTGCGCCGCGCGCCGGTGGAGGAGAAGCCGACCGGGCGGGTGCTCGTGCTGGGCGACCACACCGAGGTCAGCCGGCTCAGCGGACAGCTCGACACCGCCCGGACCCTGGCGACGGCGCTGCGCGCCCAGACCCACGAGCACGCCAACCGGCTGCACACCATCGTCTCCCTCCTCGAGCTCGGCCGGAGCCGGGAGGCCCTGGACTTCGCCGCCGCCGACCTCGGCGGCACGCAGCGGCTCACCGACGAGGTCATCACCGCGGTGGACGAGCCGTTCGTCAGCGCCCTCCTCCTCGGCAAGACGGCCGCCGCGAACGAGCGGGGCGTGCACCTCGACGTCGTCGTGACCGGCCAGGTGGGCGGCCTGCACGTCCCGCCCACCGAGCTCCTCACGGTGATCGGCAATCTGGTGGACAACGCCATCGACGCCGCGGCCGGCAGCGCGGAGGCGACCGTGGAGGTCGATCTCAGTGAGATCCCGGCCGGCCTGCGGATCCGCGTGGCGGACACGGGCCCGGGGGTGCCCGAGGACGGCGACGCCTTCGCCCTGGGGACCACGTCCAAGGGGGCCGGACCAGAGGGCCGGGGCGTCGGCCTGGCGCTCGTCCGGCAGACGGTCGCCCGGCTCGGCGGGAGCGTCACGGCCTACAACGACGGCGGGGCGGTGTTCGTCGTGGAGCTCCCGCGGCACGCGGGCGACCGGTCCGGTGGACGGGTCCCGCACTCCGGGGTGTCCGGCGGCGGGGTGACGGCGTGAGCGGGGGCGAGGTGACGGGTGGACCGCGGCCCGTCCGGGTGCTCGTCGTCGAGGACGAGGAGCTGACCGCCGCGGCGCACGCGGAGTACGTGGCGCGTCTCGACGGTTTCGAGGTCGCCGCGACGGCGCGAAACGCCCGTGCGGCCCTGGAGGCCGTCGCCCGGTCCCGGGACACCGGCCGGCCCGTCGACCTCGTGCTGCTCGACATGAACCTGCCCGACCGGCCCGGGCTCGACGTCGCCCGGCTGATCCGCGGGTCGGGCACGGAGGTCGACATCATGGTGATCAGCGCGGCCAACGACGTCCCGACCGTGCGGGCCGCCGCGACCACCGGCATCGTCGGTTACCTCATCAAGCCGTTCGCCTTCGCTGACTTCGCCGCGAAGATGCGCGGGTACCGCACCTACCGTCGGGCGCTGTCCGCCGGCCGACCGGGCGCCGTCGCACAGGACGAGGTGGACCGGGCCCTCGCGGCGCTGCACCACGACGCCTCCGTCGGGGTGCCCAAGGGCATGGCACCCGAGACCCTCGATCGGATCACGAAGCTGCTCCGCGAGGGTGACCGTGCGTGCTCGGCGAGCGAGCTGGCGGAGCGGCTGGGCATCTCGCGGGTCACCGCCCGGCGTTATCTCGAGCACCTCGCGCGGGTGCACCAGGTGACGCGGGCGCCCCGGCACGGGCAGGCCGGGCGCCCCGAGCTGGAGTACCGCTGGTCGAGCTAGTGACTGATCAGCCGCCTCGCAGCGGCCGCAGCGCCGCGCTCCAGGCGACCACCTGGTCCAGCACGCCCGTGAGGATGTCGGCGTGGATGGGCGTCGGGGCCACCTCGTCGCCGTCGAAGTCCGCGGCGAGGTCGAGGAAGAGCTGCTCGCGCACGTCGGCGACCTGCAGCTCGCCCATGACGGTGCGCAGGTGCTCGACGGCGCGCACCCCGCCGGCGCTGCCGTAGCTGACGAACGCGGCGGCCTTGTTGTTCCACTCGGCGTAGAGGTAGTCCAGCGCGTTCTTCAGCGCGCCGGGGATGCCGTGGTTGTACTCGCCGGTGACGAACACGAACCCGTCGAAGGTGGCGACCTTCGCCGCCCACGCCTGGGTGTGCGGCTCGCGGTACTGCCCCATCGAGGGCGGCACGGGCTCGTCGAGCAGCGGCAGGTGCTGGTCGCGGATGTCGACCAGCTCGAACTCCGCGTCGGTGCGGCGGCGGGCCTGGGAGAACACCCACTCGCCGACGGAGTCGCCCACCCGGTTCGGCCGCGTCGTGCCGATGATCACCGCGATCCTCGTCATGTCCCCACCTCGTCGTGCCGACGTGACAGGCCCATCGTGGCCGGGCCGGTCGGTCGCGGCAAGCCGTTGCCGCCCCCGCCGGCCACGCCCGGCCTACGCTCGGCGCGTGAGCGCGGAGCGGGCCGGTCTCGGCGGGGGCGTCGTCGTCCTGCTCGCGGCGGTCACCGCCATGGCCCCGATGACGCTGAGCTTCTACCTGCCCGCCCTGCCGCTCATCGCCGCCGAGCTCGACGCCGGCCCGGCCCAGGTGCAGCTCACGGTCACCGCGGCCCTCGTCGGGCTGGCGGCGGGCCAGCTGCTCATCGGGTCCGTGTCCGACGCGACCGGGCGGCGCCCGCCGCTGCTGGTGGCCTTCGGCGGGTACGTCGTGACCAGCCTGGTGATCGCCGTCGTGCACGCGGTGACGCTGCTGGTGGCGCTGCGCTTCCTCCAGGGTTTCCTCGCCGCCGCCGGGCTGGTGGTCGCGCTGGCCGTCGTGCGCGACGTCTACGAGGGCGTGGCCGTGGGGAAGATGTTCTCCCGGCTGCTCCTCGTCGTCGGCGTGGCCCCGGTGCTCGCGCCGGCGCTCGGCGCACAGGTGCTCCTCGCCGGGTCCTGGCGGCTCCTGTTCGTCGTGCTGGCCGCCGCAGGCGCCGTCCTGCTGGTGCTGGTGGCGCTGACCATGCCCGAGTCGCTGCCCCCGCCGCGGCGCCGGGCCGGCGGCACCGCGGGCGCGGTCCGCTCCTACGCCGCGCTGCTGCGGGACCGGACCTTCCGCGGCCTGGTCGTCGTCGCGGGCCTGGCAATGGCGGGCTTCTTCACGTACGTCGCCGCCTCGACCTTCCTCTTCCAGCAGACCTACGGGCTCACGGCGCAGCAGTACGCGCTGGTCTTCGGCCTCGGCGCCCTGACGGTGACGGCGGGCACACAGGTCGCCGGGGCGCTCATGGGCCGCGTCGGCGGCACCCGGATCGTGGGCGGCGCGCTGGCCGTGGCGCTGGCCGGGGCGACGGCGATCGGCGTCGTCGCCGCGACGGTGGGCACCGGGCCCGGCCGGCTGGGGCCGCTGCTCGCCGCGCTGCTGCCCACGATCTGCGCCGTCGGCATGCTGCTGCCCGCCGTCCCGGGCCTGGCCCTGGCGCTCCAGGCGCACGACGCCGGCAGCGCGGCGGCGCTCGTCGGCGCCTCCCAGTTCGGGATGGCCGCCCTCGGCGCCCCGCTCACCGGGCTGCTTGGCGAGTCCGTTGGCACCATGGCCGCCGTCATGGTCGTGGCCTTCGCGGCGGCGGCTGCCGTGATGGCCGCCGTGGCGCGCGGCCGCCCGGCGCTGTGACGCCGGTCATCGGCTCACGGCCCCGTCCGGGGCGGCGGGACCCGTCGATGACCCCGCGGAATGGCGGGCGGCCCGCCGCGGTTGACCGGACCGGGCCCGTCCGGGCCACGACCGACCGAGGGAGCAACGCGCATGTCCACCCCCACCATCGACGCCGACGCCGTCCTGTGGTCGGCCCCCGCCACCGAGCGGGCGGACCGGCCGCTGCTCGTGCTCATGCACGGCTACGGCTCCAACGAGCGGGACCTGTTCGCGCTGGCTCAGTACCTGCCGGAGCGCTACGTCGTGGCCTCCCTGCGCGCGCCCGGCACCAACCAGTTCGGCTACGAGTGGTTCTCCCTCGGCGGCGAGCTCGCCGGCGGGAAGGGGAACGTCGAGAACGAGACCACCAACCGGCTGCGCGCGGAGGGGGCGAACGCGGCCGCGGGGGCCGTGCGGGCCTGGCTGGACACCACCCTCTCCGGGTTCACCGCCGTGGGCCTCGGCGGGTTCTCCCAGGGCGGCGCCATCGCCACGCAGGTGCTGCGTCAGGATCCGGAGCGGGTCGGCTTCGTCGTCAACCTCTCCGGGTTCGTCGCGCCGGGGGAGGTCGACGGCGACACGGTGCTCGCCGAGCGCCGCCCGCCGGTGCTGTGGGCCCGCGGCGACGCCGACCAGGTGATCGCCCCGTTCCTGGTCGAGCGCACCGCCGCCTGGCTGCCCGGGCACGCCAGTCTCACCGCGCGCGTCTACCCGGGCCTGGGCCACGGCATCTCCGCGGACACCGTGGCCGACCTCGTCGCCTTCCTCGACGGTCCCGCCGGCGCCTGAGACCGGGTGCCAGACTCGGCGCATGGAGATCACCCCGCCCGAGGACGAGGCGCTGGAGCTGTTCTGGGCCCGGGCCCGCAAGGTGGCCGGGCTGACCCGGCTCGACGTCGTCGTCGGGGAGAGCGAGCTCGCCGCCCTCATCCCGCCGGCGTGGTCCTTCGGCACCGACGCGGAGGAGGCCGACGAGCTGCTCGCGCTCGTCGTCGCCGGCGTGAAGACGGCGACGGCCAGCGCCCTGTGGGAGTGGGAGGCCGAGGGCGAGGAGCTGCCTCACCCCGGCGACCTGTCCATCGTGTGCGACGGGTCCGGCGAGCCGCGGCTGCTCGTGCGCACCACCGGGGTCGACGTGGTGCCTTTCGACCAGGTCGGTCCGGAGCACGCCGCCGCCGAGGGCGAGGGCGACCGCAGCCTGGAGCACTGGCGCCGCGTGCACGAGAAGTACTTCGCGGCGGTCCTGGAGCCCTACGGCCGCGCGTTCGCGCCGGACATGCCCGTGGTGCTGGAGACCTTCACGGTCGTCTACCCGCTGCCCCGCCGGCGCTGGTGAAGCCGGGCCGGGTCCGCGCCCCCCTGCGACGCGGAACCGGCCCCTCCGAGGCACCCGCCCAGTGTGGGAGGTCACGGGCCCGTCCGCATCTCGAGGGCCGAAGGGTCCCGGAGACGGCGCTCAGGGCGGGCGGGCGAGAGCCGGCTGAACGGTCCCCCTGCGCGCCCTCCGGCTGACACACTGAAGAGGTGCGGGTGATCGGCTGGCTCCTGGCCCTCGTGCTGGCGGCCGCCGCCGTGCTCACGCTCAACCCGGAGTGGCTCGCCCGCGCCCGGCCGGACTGGGCCGGCGTGACGATGACCTACCCCGTCTCCCAGCTCATCGCGCTGCGGCCGCTGCTCGCCGGTGTCTTCCTCATCCTCGCGCTCGTGCTGCTGGTGGTCGGCGTCGTGCGCCGGCGCTGGTTCCGCCGCGGCGTCAAGTCCTTCGTGCTCGCGGTGGTGTGCGCGGTCGTGGCCCTGGGGCATGCCGCGATCGTGGTGGAGCGCGGCCTGGACAACCAGGGCCGGCTCGCGGCCGACGACGGCGTGGGGCCGGACGGTGAGGGCACCGGGGAGATCACCGTGCTCGCCCTGAACACCGCCGAGGGGGACACCACCCCCGAGCAGGTCGCCGAGCTCGCCGCTGACAACGGCGCCGACGTGCTCGTCCTGCCCGAGACCCCCCGGCTCCTGGCCGAGCGGGTGGCGGGACTGCTCGCGGCCGACGGGGCGGAGTTCCAGCTCTTCGTCGCCGGCGCCACCGGCGGCCCGGCGGTGGGCGCCACCGCCGTCCTCGTCTCCGCCGCGCTCGGCCCCTACATCGAGACCCCGCCGCCGGACACCGTGCTCGGGGCGGTGCGGGCCGAGCCGGCCGACGGCGACGGCCCGGTCATCCTCGGCGTGCACCCGGTGGCGCCGGTCGCCCGGCGCACCCAGGACTGGCAGGCGGACCTGGAGGCCGTCACCGCGCTCTGCCGGGACGGCGCCGTTCCCGGCCTCGTCGTGGCGGGTGACCTGAACGCCACGCTCGACCACCGGCCGCTGCAGGACCTCGGCGCCTGCGCCGACGCCGCGGTCGCGACCGGGGTCGGCGGGGTCAGCACGTGGCCGGCCGCGCTGCCCGCCTGGTTCGGCTCCACCATCGACCACGTGCTCCACGACGCCTCGGCGTACGTCGTCACGGACGGCGCCGTCCTCGAGCGTGGCGGCAGCGACCACCGCGCCGTCGTCGTCCGGCTGCGCCCGGCCGGATGACCCCGTCAGTCGGGCAGGTGGGTGCCGAACCAGTCGATGGCCATCAGGGCGAGGCTGTCGAGGCGGTCGCGCATGCCGTGCTCGGCGCCGGTGACCACCTCCAGCCGGCTGCCCTCGGGCATGAGGTGCAGCCCCTCGCGGGTCAGCGCCACGAGGTCCGCCTCGGCCGGGGTGTCGCCGTACACGAACAGGGCCGGCACCCGCGCCCTGCCGAGCAGCTCGGCCTGGTCGATGAGGGAGTAGTCGGCGAGGGTCTCCCGTGAGATGACGCAGAACTCCCGGACCCGGGCGTCGTTGTCGTCGGGGATGCGGGTCACGCCGTGCGTCTCCAGCTCGTCGAGCTGCGTGGCCGAGAAGATCTCCTCCCACGGGTAGTTCAGCGGCCCGGTCAGCGCCCCGGTGAGCACCATGGCGCGGACGTCCCGCGGCTGGGCCTTGAGCGCCGCGAGCGTGCCGAAGGAGTGCGCGTGCAGGCCCTGGACCGGGTACCCCTGCTCGGTGAGCCAGGCCGAGGCGGAGCGCAGGTCCTCCACCTCGCCGGCCACCGTGACGACGTCGTCGTCGCTGGCCCCGCAGCCGGAGAAGTCGAACTGCAGGGTCGCGTAGCCGGCCGTGCGGTAGGCCGAGGCGAGGATGTCGAAGCGCAGCGAGGAGTGCCGGTCGGCGAGGAAGCCGTGGGCGAAGAGCACCGCGCGCCGGCCGGGCCCGGGCTCGAACGTCCCGGCCAGCCGGACGCCTCGCGGCGTCGTGATCGCGACCTCAGCCATGCCCCCACGGTAAAGGTCTGGTATCGCTCCGGCAGCGACCTGACGGGACGGTCTCGGGATCTGGGCCTCGCTCGTCCTCAATTCTGGGGACGGATGGCCGGACGTCGGGCGCCGCCGGCGGTCCCCCAGCGGGGAGCCGCCGTCAGCCGGCGAGCTGCGCCGCGAGCCCGGCGAGCGCGTCCTTCCAGAACCTCTTCGTCTCCGCCACGCGGTCGCCGTCACGGAGCCGGGTGTGGGCGACGGCCACGCGGACCTTCGCCCGGCCGTCCCGGCCCGGGGCGAGCGCGTCGAGGGTGATGGTCACCCGAGAGCCGTCGTCGGCCTGGAACCGCACGGACCTGGGCTCGGTGACGCCGGTGACCGGCATGTCCACGTCCAGCCAGTCGCTGCGCAGGTCGTCGTCGACGAGGTGCGGCCAGACGTGCTCGGGCGTGGCGTACACGGTCTTGGTGACGCCGGCCTCGAAGGTGCCGTCCCGGCGCTGGCCCGGCTCGCGCAGGCCCCGGGCCTGCTCGTACCCGACCGTGACCCCCTGAGCCCACCAGGCGTCGACGTCGTGCTCGCCCCCGAGCCACCGTGCGATGTGCCCGTGGTCCCACTCCTGCGCGCCCGCCTCGTCGAGCAGGGCGTACCACTCCTCCCGGGACCGGCCCGTGGCGGCCTTGAGCCGCTCGTCGCCGGCCTGCTGCTCCTGGCTGCGCGTGATCATGCGACCAGCGTAGAACGCGCGGCCCGCCTCATGAGGGGCGTCCGCCCTGGTCACGCGCGCACCGGCGGAGCCGCTCCGGGCGGTCGCCGGGTGCCGGCGCGGCTCAGGGGGTGCGGCGCCGCAGCGTGGCGGCACCCAGCAGCAGCACCGCGACGACGAACACGACCAGCACGCCGAGCGGCAGCAGCAGGTCCGGGTCCGCCTCCCGGGAGACCTCGTTCATCGCGTCGACCGCGTAGGACAGCGGCAGCACGTCCGAGGCGTACTCCAGTGCCTGCGGCAGCTCGGCGCGCGGCACCAGCAGCCCGCACAGCAGGAGCTGGGGCAGCACGAAGGCGGGCATGAACTGGACGGCCTGGAACTCCGAGCTCGCGAACGCCGAGACGAACAGCCCCATGGCGACGCCCACGAGCGAGTCGAGCACCGCCACCAGGACCAGCGCGCCCCACGGCCCGGCGACCTCCAGCCCGAGCGGGCCGAGCATGAGCCCGCTGGCCACGAGCGCCTGCACGACGGCGACCAGCCCGAACGCGGCGGCGTACCCGAGCAGGAAGCCGACCTTGCTCAGCGGCAGGGTCAGCAGCCGCTCCAGGGTGCCGGAGCGGCGTTCGCGCAGCGTGGTGATCGCCGTGACGAGGAACATGACGATGACCGGGAAGAGCGCCAGCAGCGCCGGCCCGATGCGCTGGAAGACCGGGCCGCCGTCGTAGATCCACCACAGCAGGGTGAGCAGCACGCACGGCACCACCAGCAGCATCGCGACCGTGCGCGGGTCGTGCCGCAGCTGGCGCAGGACGCGCGCGGCGGTGGCGGTCACGGCGCCTCCCCTCCCCCGAGGTGGCGGGGCGGACGGCCGCCCGGGATCGCGGGACGGGCGGTGGAGGGGGCGCCGCCCGGCCCGCCCGGCCGCAGCCGGCCCCGCTCGATCAGGCGCAGGAAGGCCCGCTCGGCGTCCGCCTCGCCGGTGCCCGCCAGCAGCTCGGGCAGGGTCGTCCGCGCGAGGAGCCGGCCCTCGCGCAGCAGCAGCAGCTCGTCGCACCGGGCGGCCTCGTCCATGACGTGGGAGGACACCAGCAGCGTGGTCCCGGCCGCGGCGATGTCCCGGAACGCGCCCCAGAGGGACTCGCGCAGCACGGGGTCGAGCCCGACCGTCGGCTCGTCGAGCACGAGCAGCTCCGGTGTGCCGAGGAGGGCCACCGCCAGCGAGACGCGGGAGAGCTGCCCGCCCGAGAGGGTGCCGACGAGCTGGCGGCGCTGCCCGCCCAGGCCCACGACGGCGATCGCGTCCTCCGCCGTCGTGAACGGCCCCGGCGCCTGCCCGCGCGGGGCGCCCAGCACGCGGGCGAAGTAACGCAGGTTCTCTTCCACCGTGAGGTCGAGGTAGACGCTCGGGGCCTGGCTGACGTAGCCGATCCGGCGGCGCAGGTCGGCGCTGCCGGCCGCTCGGCCGAGCACCTGCACCGTCCCGGCCGCGACGCGCTGCACGCCGAGGACCGCCCGCATGAGCGTGGTCTTGCCCGAGCCGGACGGGCCGAGCAGCCCGGTGACCGTGCCGCGCCCCACGTCCAGGTCGACGCCGTCCAGCGCCGTGGTGCGCCCGCGCACCACCCGCAGCCCGCGGACGACGACCGCGGGCGTCGTCATGCCCGGCGGCTTGCGGGCCGGCGCCCGCGCGTGAGGTACAGGACCAGCCCGATGAAGTTGACGGCGATCAGCGTCGCCCACCTCGCCTCGCTCCCGTCGACCTCCCGGGCCGGGCGCCTCGCCAGGTCAGCCCACGCCGTCGCGGTGAGGGCCGGCTGGACCGCGGCCGTGGCCATCAGACCCGCCCGCTGGCCGGCGGTGAGGTCTGCCCACGTCCTCGTCGTCATCCCGCCCTCCTCGGCACGCCGTTGCGCCGCCAGCATCGCGCGCCCCGGGGGAGCTCCGCCAGGGTCGGGCCCCGCAGTCCTGCCGCCGAGCGCGGGAGGCGGCCGCCCGCGCTCCCGGAGGCGTAGCGTCCGTAGCGGGAGGAGAGTGGCTTTCCATGTCCAAGGTGTTCGTGTTCCGCGAGTTCGGCGGCCCCGAGGCGCAGGCCCTCGTCGACCGGGCGGTCCCCGCCCCGGGACCGGGCGAGGTCCGCGTCGCCGTGCGCGCGGCCGGCGTGAACCCCGCGGACGTCAAGCGCCGCGAGGGGCGCTTCGGCCGAAAGATCCAGCTGCCGGCCCCGATGGGCCTGGAGCTGGCGGGCGTCGTCGAGGACGTTGGCGAGGGCGTCACCGGGTTCGGCCCGGGCGACGCCGTGCTCGGCCAGCCCGCCCGGGGCTGGGGCGCCTTCGCCGAGCACACCCTCGCCCGCGCCGACCGGCTCGCCCGCAAGCCCGCGCTGCTGTCCTTCGCCGAGGCCTCGGTGCTGCCGGTGGCCGGCGCGGCCGCCTGGGACGCGGTACGCCAGGTCCCGCTCCGGGCCGGCCGGACGGTGCTCGTCAACGGCGCCGGCGGAGGGGTCGGCGTGGTCGCCACGCAGCTGTGCACCACCGTCCCGGGCCTGCGCGTGGTCGGCACCGCGAGCGAGGGCAAGCGGGCTCTGGTGGAGCAGCTCGGCGCCGCGTTCGTGCCCACCGGCGAGGGGCTCCTCGACCGCCTGCGCGAGGCGGCCCCGGCGGGCCTGGACGCGGTGATCGACCTCGTCGGCGGGGCCGCGCTGCGCCTGCTCGCCCCCATGCTCAACGACCCGGCGGCGGTCGTCTCGACGGCGGACCCGGACACCGCCGTCGGGCTCGGCGGCGCCGGCGTGGCGCGCCGGCCCACGGCCGAGGTGCTCCCGGAGCTGCTGGCCGCCGTGGAGCGGGGCGTGCTGCGCCCCCGCGTCGGCCGCGTGCTGCCGCTGGAGCGCGCGGCGGGGGCCGTCGCCGTGGTGGAGGCCGGCCACGCGGCCGGCAAGGTCGTCGTCCGGGTCGCCGCCCGCTGAGTCGGCACGGTCTCACCCCGCGGGACCGGGGCCGTCCCGCGCCCGACCCGGATGACCGGGGTGGGCTGCACATCTAGCCTGCTCTGTGTGAGCACCGCCACGCACCCGACGGTCTCCTTCGAGCTCTTCCCGCCCCGGCGGCCGGAGCTCGACGAGGAGGTGTGGCGGCGCGTGCTGTGCATGGCGGGGGCGGGCCCGGACTTCTTCTCCGTCACCTACGGCGCCTCCGGCTCCTCGCGCGCGGCCTCGGCGGAGCTCGTGCGCCGGCTGCTGCGGCACACCGACGTCCCGCCCATCGCGCACCTGACCTGCGTGGGCGCCACCCGCGAGGAGCTGGCGGAGCGGGTCCGGGCGCTGTTCGCCGCCGGCGTGCGGGACTTCCTCGCCCTGCGCGGGGACCCGCCCCGCGGCGAGGCCACCTGGCGGGCGCCGGAGGGCGGGCTGTCCCGCTCCAGCCAGCTCGTAGCCCTCATCCGGCAGGTGGAGGCCGAGGTGCTCGGGCCACCGGGCGACCCCCGGCGGCAGGCCGGCCACCCGAGCATCGTGGCGCTGGACCTGGGCATCTCCCCGGCGGACGTGGTGTCCGTGGCGGTGGCCGCGTACCCCTCCGGGCTCAGCCACACCCGCCGCGACGAGCTCGCGGCGCTGCGGGAGAAGCAGGACGCCGGCGCCGACTTCGCCATCACCCAGGTCTTCTACGACGCCGAGGCGTACGCCTCCCTGGTCGCCGACGCCCGCGCCGGGGGGGTCCACATCCCCGTCCTCCCGGGGATCCTCCCGCTCACCGACCGGCGGCGCCTGCACCGCCTCGAGGAGCTCAGCGCCGTCCCCGTCCCCGTCACGCTGGACGCGCTGCTCGACGTGGAGGACGAGCACGAGCGGCTGCGCCGCGGCATCGACGCCACGCTGGCGCTGATCGACCGGGTGCTCGCCGTCGGCGCCCCGGGGCTCCACCTGTACACCTTCAACCAGGACCGGCCGGCGCTGGACGTGCTCGAGCACCTGCGCGCCCGCGGCATCCGCAACCCCGCTCTGATGACGCGCCCCGCCGTCCCGGGGCCGGTCCCCGCCACCTGAAGGAGCACCGATGACCCACCAGGGCACGCCCGCCCGCGACGCCGCCGAGGGCCTCGACCGCACCGTCCCGTGGTTCCCCGACGCCACCGTGCTCGGCTACCCGCGCATCGGGCCGAACCGCGAGCTGAAGAAGGCGGTGGAGGCGTTCTGGGCCGGGCGCAGCGAGCTGGACGACCTCGAGGCCAGCATGGAGGGGCTGCGGCGCGCCACCCGCGCCCGGCTCGCCAGGCTGGGCCTGCCCGCGGAGGACGGCGCCATCCCGTCGGACTTCTCCGCCTACGACCACGTGCTCGACGCGGCCACCACCTTCGGCATCGTCCCGGACCGCTTCGCCCCGTTCACCCGGCCCGACGGCGCCGTGCACCTGGCCGGCTACTTCGGCATGGCCCGCGGGCGCGGGGACCTCGCGCCGCTGGAGATGACCAAGTGGTTCGACTCCAACTACCACTACCTCGTGCCGGAGATCGGGCCCGGCACGGCGGTGCGGCTGGCCGACGACCGGGTGGTGCGCGAGTTCCTCGGCGCGGCCGCCGACGGCGCGACGACCCGGCCCGTCGTCGTCGGCCCGGTGACGCTGCTGCTGCTGAGCAAGCCCGCGGTTGACGCGCCGGCCGGCTTCCGGCCGCTGGACCGGCTCGAGGACGTCGTGGCCGCCTACGCGGCGCTGCTGCGCGCGCTCGGGCTGGCCGGCGCGCCGTGGGTGCAGCTCGACGAGCCCGCCCTGGTCGTGGACACCTGGGCGACGCCGCGGCGCGAGGTGCTCGAGGCGGCCGAGCGGGCCTACGCCGTCCTCGCCGGCGAGCTCACCCGCCCGGAACGTCCCGCGATCTTCGTCGCCGCGCCCTACGGCGATCTCGGCGACGCCCTGCCGGTGCTGGCTGCCAGCGACGTGGAGGCGGTGGGGCTGGACCTCGTGCGGGGCGCGGTGCCCCCGGCGGACCGGCTCGCCGCCCTGCGCCGGCAGGTCGTCGTCGCCGGCGTCGTGGACGGGCGCAACGTCTGGCGCACCGACCTCGAGGGGGCGCTGGGCGCGCTGGAGCAGGTGCGCGCCGGCATCGGCCCCGGCGCGCGGGTGGCGGTGTCGACGTCGTCGTCGTTGCTGCACGTGCCGCACGACGTGACCCGCGAGCGGCGGATGAGCCGCAACCTGCGCTCGTGGCTGGCGTTCGCCGACCAGAAGGTGGAGGAGGTCCTCGTCCTCGCCGAGGCGCTGGCCACCGGCCGGGACTCCGTGGCCGGCGCCCTGAAGGCGGCGGCCGCGGCCCGCGCCGCCCGGGCCGCCCACCCCGGCGTCCGGCGTGCCGACGTCCGCGACCGCCTCGCGCGGCTGGGCGAGGAGGACCTGCGCCGGGCGCCCTACGAGGAGCGGGTGGCGGCGCAGGGGAACGTGCTGGGGCTGCCGGTGCTGCCCACGACGACGATCGGCTCCTTCCCGCAGACCGCGCGGATCCGCCGCGCGCGTGCCGCCCTCAAGCGCGGCGAGCTGGACGAGGCCGGCTACGAGGCAGCGATGCGGGCGGAGGTGGAGGAGAACATCCGGCTGCAGGAGCGGCTGGGCCTGGACGTGCTCGTCCACGGCGAGCCGGAGCGCAACGACATGGTGCAGTACTTCGCCGAGCTGCTCGACGGGTTCGCGGTGACGGAGCACGGCTGGGTCCAGTCCTACGGCTCGCGGTGCACCCGGCCGGCGATCCTGTGGGGGGACGTCGCCCGCCCGGCGCCGATGACGGTGCGGTGGACGACGCACGCGGCGGCGCTGACGCAGCGGCCGGTCAAGGGCATGCTCACGGGCCCGGTGACGATCCTGGCCTGGTCGTTCGTCCGGGACGACCAGCCCCTGGCCGAGACCGCCCTGCAGGTGGCGCTGGCGCTGCGCGACGAGGTCGCGGACCTGCAGGCGGCCGGGATCCGGATCATCCAGGTGGACGAGCCGGCGCTGCGCGAGCTGCTGCCGCTGCGACGCGCCGAGCGAGCGGCATACGTGGAGTGGTCGGTGCGGGCGTTCCGGCTGGCGACGGCGGTGGCCGGGCCGGTCACGCAGGTGCACACCCACCTGTGCTACTCGGAGTTCGGCGAGGTCTTCGACGTCATCGACCAGCTCGACGCCGACGTCACGAGCATCGAGGCGGCGCGCTCGCGGATGGAGATCCTCCCTGCCATCCAGGGCGCGGGGTTCCGCCGCCAGATCGGCCCGGGCGTGTACGACATCCACTCCCCGCGCGTGCCGTCGGCGAAGGAGATCGCCGAGATGCTCACGGCGGCCGTCGGCGCCGTGCCGGCCCGGCAGGTGTGGGTCAACCCGGACTGCGGGCTGAAGACCCGCCGGCACGACGAGGCGACCCCGGCGCTGGAGCACCTGGTGGAGGCGGCCCGGACGGTGCGCGCGACGCTCGAGCGCGGGGACGCCGCGGCGCCGTCACTCGTGGGCTGAGGGCGGCTGCGGGTTTCCCGTCAGCGGCTCACCTCCGGCAGCGTGCGCCCGACCACGACACCGGCGAGGCCCAGCACGGCGAGGAAGGCCAGCGCGGCCTCCACGCCGAGCTGTGCGAGCGCACCGGAGATGCCACCGGCCACGAGCAGCAGGACGCCCATGGCCGTGTTCGCCACGGCCACGTACTCGGTGCGCCGGTCGCCCTCGGCCATGTCGACGACGTAGGTCTTGCGGGCCACCCGCACGCCGGTGTGGGTCAGGGCGAGCAGCAGGTAGGCCGCCGGGTACAGCCAGGCCGACTCCCGGGCGGCGGGCACGGTGAGCAGGCCCAGCAGCCCCAGGATGACGACCGAGGCCGCCCCGGCTCCCCAGACCAGCAGCCGTCGGCTGGACCTGTCGGCCAGCCGGCCGAACGCCCGCCCGCCGAGCAGGCTGGCCAGGCCCGAGGCGATGAGGAAGGGGCTCAGGCCGCTCAGGCCCACGCCGCCCTGGCGCGCGGCGAGCGTCACCACGAAAGGAGGGCTGAGCGCGGAGACCAGCAGCAGGGTGCGGACGAGCACGAACCGCCGGAAGGGCGGATCGTCGCGCAGCAGCCGCCACGACCGGCTCCACCACGCACCGGCGGCCGCGGGCTTGGGCTCGGGCTCGCTCGCGGGTTCGGCCACGCGGGCGTAGACGGCGAGGGCCACCACCCACGCCGCCGCGGCGCCGCCGAGCAGCCACGCCAGCACGGACGGTGCCACGTCGCCACCGCCCAGCAGGCGGATGCCCAGGCCCAGCGTGATCGCCACCAGCCCGGAGAGCACGGTGGCGATCCCGTTGATCTGCCCGCGCTGTCCCTTGGGCACCGTGCGACCGAGCACGTCCTTGCTCGCCAGGGAGCTCAGCGAGCGGGCGAGCGCGAAGACCGCCAGCGCTGCGAGCACCGCGACGCCGGCTGCCCACCCGCTCGCCGCCGCCGCGGTCAGTGCCATGGCGGCGGTGGCCAGCGCCTGCCCGGCCCCGCCGGCGACCCAGACCCACTTGCGCACCGCGCGGCGGCGCACCCACGGCGTCATGGCCGCCTGGGGCAGCATCGAGCCGGACTCGCGGATGGGGACGAGCAGGGCGACCAGCGAGGCGGGTGCCCCGACGGAGGTGAGCAGCCAGGGCAGCACCGTCTTGGCGTTGACGACCTGGTCGCCCGCGCTCTGCAGGGCGTTGGCGGCGACGAGGCGCAGACCGTTGGCGGGCAGCGCGGCACGTGCCGGCTCGGGCAACGAGGCGGCAGTGAAGGGGACGCTCGGCACGAGCCGGGAGTACAACCGCTCCGCGAAGCTGGAATGCCCGACGGCGGTCCCGCCGCCCGTGCCGCGGGCGCGTGTGCCGTGGCCGCGTGTGCCGTGGCCGCGTGTGCCGTCGCCGCGTGCGCCGGCCGGGGTTCCTCCGGGTCGCGCCGTGGGGCCGCCCGGATCGATGTGCATCCCATCTCCCTCACGGCTGACGAACACCACTCGTTCTACGTCCGCAGGCGCCCGTCCGCCACCGCATGGACGCCGGGTGCAGCCAGAGTCACACCGCGCCGGCCGCAATCGGGCGCCCGCATCAGGGCTCCGGTCGTGCGGCGAGGCTGCCGGTGCCCCTGAGTCGGTGGCCGCACGAAGGGACTCGGGCCGGCATCGCCGTCCCCGGGTTGAAGGCCCGGCGCCATCCCGTCACGGACTCTGCTGTGCTCACCACGCGCGTGGCTGAGACGGCGGCCGGGGGACTGCGAGGAGTTCGCCGGGCGGGACTCCCAGCATCTCGGCGATGCGGCCCACCTCGTCGATCGTCCACGGCACCTTCCCGCGGTACCTCGCCGACACCGCAGCCCGCGACCGGCCGATCATCTCGGCCAGGTCTTGCTGGCTCAGCTCACGGCGCGCCGCCTCGAAGCGGATGTTCGCCGCGACATCCGCCGCCAGACCGCGGGCGCGGAGGTCCGGGAGGTCGTACGGGTCGTCGGGGTCGTAGTCATAGTCGTCGGGGGCGTGGTCGTCGGGGGCGTCGTCGTAGTAGTAGAAGTCGGGCTCGTAGTCGGCCTGGGGCTCGTGGTCGGCCTCCGGCTCGTGGTCGTCGCCGGGGTCGTCCAGCGGCAGGTCTGCGGCGTTCCCGCCGTCCGCTTTGTCCATGCGTCTCTCTCTCGGGGGTGTTGTTCTTCGGAGTGGTGTCCGGGAATCCGAACTGATGACAGTTGGTGCGTGTCTTGGTGCAGATTCCGCACGGCAGCAGATTCCGCACGGCAGTCGCGTGCTCGTCCGTCGCGTGCCGGTGCTTCATGGCAGCCATGAGGAAGAGCAGCCGGTGGCTCGCACCGCCCCACTGAGCCAAGACGACCAGAGAAATGTGAAGCGCCGGGGGACGCCTGTGGAGAAAGCGGCAACCGCCCGCCCCAGGCGCTGGATGTGCGCGATGGACCCGTTCTGGGTGTCTGCTTGGTCGATCGTGCAGTCTGGCCGACTGGGCGACACCGATGCCGATCGAGAGTCGGTCTCGAGATCCTGCCGTGGCGTCAGCATTCCCGACACCAACCTGGAGACAACGTCGGGCCCACGCGGCACGGCACGTCGCTGTGTCCCGGGTTCCGTGGCGCCCCGCGGCTGACCGGAGGCTCTCTCCGCGAGCCGTTTCCCGCCGTCGGCGTCAAGATGGTCAGCATGACGTCGGTGATTCTGCGGGACCGCTATGAGCTCCGGCGTCTCATCGGTCACGGCGGGACGGCGAACGTCTGGGAGGCCCGGGACGAGCTCCTGGGCCGGCCGGTCGCCGTGAAGGTGGTCAACCTCGCCGCGACGGACGACCCGACCCTGGGCGACCGGCTGCGCCGCGAGGCGGTCGCCATGGCGGCCCTCGACCACCCGGACATCGCCACCGTCTACGACGTCGGCGTCGAGGGGGACACCACTTTCCTCGTCATGGAGCTCGTGGCCGGGCGGGACCTCGCGGCCGTGCTGCGCAAGGGCGCCCTGCCTCGCGGGGAGGCGCTGCGGGTGGCCGAACGGATCGCCGCGGCGCTGGCGGTCGCGCACCGGGCCGGGATCGTCCACCGGGACATCAAGCCGGCCAACGTCCTGGTCGACGGCGACAACGTCACGATCGTGGACTTCGGCATCGCCGCGGTGGCGCACGCGGCGGAGTCGTCGCTGACGGCGCCGGGCACGACGGTCGGCACCGCGGAGTACATGTCCCCCGAGCAGGCGGGTGCGCGCACCATCACCCCGGCCACCGACATGTACTCCTTCGGCTGCCTGCTGACGGCCCTTCTGGCGGGCCGGGCGCCGTTCACCGGCGAGCACCCGCTGGCGATCCTGCACCAGCACGTCAGCGCGGCCCCGCCGCGGCTCGCCGACCTGGCGCCGGGGGTGCCCGGCGAGCTCGACGAGCTGGTGGCAGCGCTGCTGCACAAGGACCCGGAGAGCCGGCCCTCGGCCCCGCAGGCCCGGGAGGCGCTGCGGCGCATCAGGGTCACGGAGGCCACGGGGACGACGGAGGCGACGGAGGCGACGGGGGTGACGGAGGCCCCGATGGCGGCGGCCCCGGGCGCGGTCACGGTCGCCCACGCCACGGCACGCCGCGTGGGCTCTTCGGTCCACCGCCGGGCGCCGCACCGGTGGTTCGGTGTCGGCGCCGTGGCCTCGCTGGCCGCCGCTGGTGCGGTCGCGCTGGCCACCGGCTTCACCAGCTCCCCGCCCGAGCCCCGGGCCAAGAACCCGATCGTCGCGGTCGAGCCTGCACCGGTCGTGTCGACGGCGCCACCGGCGGACCCGGACGTCGCCCCGACTGTGGAGGCCGTGGTCGTCGCCCCGCCACCCGCGGTGCGGGAGGCCGGGCCCGCACCGCAGCCGGCGGAGGAGCCCGTCGACGAGGACGACGGCAAGGGCGAGGGCAAGGGCGCGGACAAGGGCAAGGATGCGGACAAGGGCAAGGGCGCGGACAAGGGCAAGGGCGCGGACAAGGGCAAGGGGAACGGGAAGGGTTCCTCGGAGGGCAAGGGCCCGCAGTAGCGGCTCGGGCCACCTCTAGCCGAGGCGCACCTGGACCGGGTCGGCGATCACGACCACAGGTCCGTGCGATCGGGCCCCACCGCGGCCGTGGCGCCGGCTACTCGCCGCGCACCGCCGCGATGCGGCTCAGCAGCGACTCCAGCGCCGTCTCGAACTCCTCCGCCGAGTGGTCCACGGAGAGCTTGGCGCGGAGCCGCTGGATGGTGGGGTAGTCCGCCATGTCGGTGTCGCCCTCACCGCCGTGCGCCCCGTCGTTCATGAGCATCTCGCCGGCCGAGGCGGGGGCGCCGCGCTGGGACACGCTGAGCAGCAGGTGCCCGAGCAGGAAGCTGGTGAAGGCCCGGTACGCGGCCACGGCCTGGTCGTCCGTGAAGCCCATGCCCATCAGCGCAGTGAGGAAGTCCTCCACGACTTCCAGGTTCCGCAGCGGGGGGCGCAGCCACGGCGCGGCCGGGTGCCGGGTGGCGACGAGCGGGAAGATCTGCGGGTGGGCGAACGCCAGGTCCCGGACGGCGTGGGCGACGTTCTGCAGGTACGCCTGCCACCCGCCGTGCGGACCGAGGTCCATGTCGGCGACCCGCTCGATCCTGTCCGTGATGGCGTCGACGATGCCCTCGAGCAGGTCCTCGCGGCCGTCGATGTGGCGGTACAGGGCCATCGCCTCGACGCCGAGCGTCGCCCCCAGCCGCCGCATGCTGAGGGCACCGAGGCCCTCGGCGTCCACCAGCTCGATAGCCGTCTCGATCACCAGGTTCCTGTCGAGAGGTGCGCGGGTCTGCTCGGTGCTCTCGGTGTCCACCCCCGGACCCCACCCTTTCCTCGACAGTGCGGCTCCGATTCACACTAGATGCACCTTTCGCCCGGCGCACTCAGGGCGGCGTGGCGGGCCATACCGAACAATGCCGGGGGCTGTTCCCTCCGGTACAGACGCGGTGTACGCTGTAAACGGGGCAGAATGCTCCGAAGGGAGCCAGCGTGAAGAGCACCGGACAGGCAGGCGCGATCGGATCCGAAGGTGGCTCCGTGGCGCTGCTGATGACGCCCACGCGCGGTCGGCTGGTCCTGGCCGGAGAGCTGGACCTGTCCAGCAAGGCGGAGCTGGCGGCCGCCGTCGACGAGGCCATCGCGCTGGACCTGCCGATCGACATCGATGCTCGCAACGTGCGCTTCATGGACTCCTCGGCCGTGGCCTCGTTGGTGGCACTGGCCCAGCGGGTGGTCCACCCCCTGCGGATGATCAAGCCGCCGGACGTGGTGCGCTTCCTCCTCGAGCTCACGGACCTGCTCGAGGTCGTGGAGATCCTCGAGGAGGACCCGGGCCTGCCGCCGACGGCGCCCGCGACGGTGAACGCCTAGCTCAGGCACCCGCCCGGTCGGTGAGCCGGCCGGCCCGTTCCAGCAGCTGTGGGGCGTCCAGCGCCTCGGCGACCGCGGCCGCGTCCGGCCCCGGACCGGCCCACCGCCAGTCGTCCACGACGCCCACCTCCGCGTCCGTCCGGGTGGTGGCGATGTCACGGAAGAGCAGCGCCAGGTCGTAGTGCTCGCGCAGCGTCGCGTTGAGCGTCGCGGCGCCGCGCACCCCCGCGTCCCAGGCCAGCGGGTCGTGCGGGACGTCCTCCAGGTGCCGCCACCGGCGCAGCACCGCCCCGGCCGACGTGGCGCCCCAGCCGGGGAGCCCGGGGAAGCCGTCGGCGCTGTCGCCCACGAGGGCCAGCAGGTCCGGCACCGAGGCGGGCGGCACGCCGAGCCGCGCCTGGACGCCGTCGGCGTCGAACCACTTGTCCTGGCGGCGGTCCCACTGCCACACCTTGCCGCCCACGCACTGCCCGAGGTCCTTGTCCGGGGTGCAGATGACCGCGCGCTCGACCCGCTCGTCGGCGGCGGCCACCCGCGCCGCCGCGGCGAGGGCGTCGTCGGCCTCCTGCTCCACCATCGCCCAGACCCGGAAGCCGAACGCCCGCAGCGCGTCCTCCACCAGCGGGAACTGCGCCTTCAGGTGCGGGTCCACCCCCGAGCCGTCCTTGTACGCGGGCCACATCTCGTTGCGGAAGGACTCGATGACGTGGTCGGTCGCCACGCCCACGTGGGTGGCGCCCTGCTCGATGAGCGCCAGGCACGAGGCGACGACGCCGCGGGTGGCCCCGCGGTCGGGGTCCTTGTTGAACTTCGAGAAGTGCTGCCGGAAGAGCTCGTAGGTGCCGTCGACGAGGTGGACCTGCATGGGCCGAGCCTGTCACACGCCTGGTCTCCCGGGGGCCGTCCCGTTCTTGCCGCAGCCTGGAGGCTCGAGAGCGCACCCCCGGGCCGGGGCGCTTGGCGGGGGCGCGAGCCCGTGCCAAGCCGGGGCGCCCGGCGGGCTGGCCGAGGGGCCGGGGCGCCCGGCGGGCTGGCCGAGGGGCCGGGTGGCTACCGTAGGGCGCGTTCCCGCCGTCGCGTCCGCGCGGGCGGGCGGGTCCCGCGAGCGGCCGTTGGCCGGCCGGGCCGGCGCAGCGGGCCGGGCCGCTTGCCCGCCCTCGAGGAGCGTCCTGCCGCCGGTGCCGGCACGCCGGCTGGCGCGGCCGGCGTGCCGCCGGCGGCCACGGGGACGGCCTCGCCCGCAGGGACGGCCTCGTCCGTAGGGTTCCCCTCGTCCGTAGGGTTGGCGGTGCCCGCGGGCACGTCAGCGGCCGCCCGTTCCGCGGCCGGAGCCGCGGTGCGCGCCGCGGCGCGCCCGTGCACGAGGTGGTACGCGCCCGCCGAGGCGACGACGACCGCCGCAAGCACGAGGTACATCGCGGAGTACCCGCTCACGGGCAGCAGCAGGCCGAGCAGCAGGGGGCCGACGCCGGCGCCCGCGTCAGCGAGCAGGCAGAACGTGGAGATGGCCCGGCCGAGGTGCTCCTTGGGTGCGGCCTTGATGGCGACCACCTGGGCCGCCGACATCAGCGTGCCGTACCCCAGGCCCACGAACGCGCCCGCGGCGACCAGCATGGCGGGCCCGCCGGCCAGGGCGAGCAGCACGAGGCCAGCGGCGAAGGAGGCGAGCGCCGGGTAGATGACGGCGTTGTCGCCGCGGTGGTCCTGGAGGCGGCCGGCCAGCGGGCGGGAGACGAGCACGACGACGGCGTAGACGAGGAAGAAGGCGCTCGCGGCCAGCCCCAGGCCGAGCTGGTCGGCGTAGGAGTTGAGGAAGGAGACCACACCGGAGTAGGCGATGCCGAGGCCCAGCATGACCGCGGCGATGGGCAGGGCGGCCGGCGCGACAACCCTGCTCAGGTGGAGGCCGGACCGGCGCCCCCGCGCGGCGGAGCCGGCACGGGAGGGCATTCGGGGCGCCTCGGGCAGGCGGAGCGTCAGCGCGAGCAGCATCGCCAGCACCGAGACGGCCGCGCACGCGGTGAAGAGCGCCTCGTAGCCCGGCCCGTCCACCAGCAGCAGTGCGACGAAGGGGCCCACCGCCGTCGCGAGGGTCCCGCTCATCGCGAAGTACCCGGTGCCCTCGCCGCGGCGCAGGCCCGGGATGAGGCCCTGCACGGCCGCCGCCAGGGCGGTGTTGCCGCTGCCGAACGCGACCCCGTGGACGAACCGCACCGCCAGCAGCAGGCCCAGCTCGTCGGCCGGGAGGTAGAGCAGGGACGCGCCGGCGAAGACGACGAGGCTGGCGAGCACCATGCGGCGGCGCCCCACGCGGTCCACGGCCGCGCCGGCGAAGAGACGGGAGACCATCGCGCCGATCACGAAGGCGCTCGAGGCGAGGCCGGCCTCGCTGTCCGAGGCGCCGAACCGCTCGACGGCGTACAGGGCCAGCGTGGTGACGAGCAGGTAGAAGATCAGCGACAGGAGGAAGTTCACGCCCGTCGCGAGGATGAAGTGCTTGGTCCAGAGGCGGGCGGTCCCGGCCGTGCTCACTGCGTCTCTCTCCGGTGCTGGAGACAGCGACGGGGACGACCTTTCCGTCCCTCCGTGTCCGCTGCCGCCGTGACGTTACGCCGGGGCCCCGGGCGGGCGCTGCGGCCCGCATCACTCCGCCGACAGGCCGCCGGCCCAGCCCCTGTCGGGCGCGGGTGGCGGGCGGACAGCCGGTGCCCTCACCGAGACGCGCTGACCAGCGGGGTTGCGGCCGCGGGACGTCCCGTGCGGCACCGTCCGCATCGCGGCGGCCGCTGCCGCGCGTGCGCAACCTCACGCCCGCTCACCGTGCGCCCGGCGGGCGCTGGTGGCGCAGGTCGGGCCCGCCCGCGAAAAAGCCTGCCGAAGTAGAACACCCGAGCCGAGGTCGTGGGTCGTGACCGGCTCTCACGTTCTACCTCGGCCCGAACCCGCGACTTCGAACCGCCCTGGAGACGAAGGTCAGCCGGCTCGGTCCTTCACCAGCGTGGAGGCCCAGTCCGGCACGTACTTGGACACCTCGATCGGCGGGCGCTGGTACCCGGTGCCCGGCGGCCGCTCGGGCAGGTGCACCCTGGGCTGCTCGACGTCCTCGTAGGGCAGGGACTGCAGCAGGTGGTGGATCATGTTCAGCCGCGCCTGCTTCTTCGAGTCGGAGGCGACGTGGTGCCACGGCGCCACCTGCGTGTCCGTGTGCACCATCATCTCGTCCTTCGCCCGGGAGAAGTCCTCCCAGCGCGTGATCGACTCGAGGTCGATCGGCGAGAGCTTCCACTGGCGCAGCGGGTCGTGCAGCCGCTTGCGGAACCGGTCCAGCTGGACGTCGTCGGAGACGGAGAACCAGTACTTGCGCAGGTGGATGCCGTCCTCGACGAGCATCTGCTCGAAGATCGGGCACTGCCGCAGGAAGCGCTTGTGCTCCTCCGCGCTGCAGAAGCCCATGACCTTCTCCACCCCGGCGCGGTTGTACCAGGACCGGTCGAACAGGACCATCTCGCCGGCGGCCGGCAGGTGCTCGACGTAGCGCTGGAAGTACCACTGGCCCTTCTCGCGCTCGGTGGGCGCCGGCAGGGCCGCGATGCGGACCACCCGCGGGGAGAGGTACTCGGTGATGCGCTTGATCGTGCCGCCCTTGCCCGCGGCGTCCCGGCCCTCGAACACCACCACGACGCGGGCGCCGCTGGCCCGCAGCCAGGTCTGCAGCCTTCCGAGCTCGCCCTGGAGCCGGTGCAGCTCCGCCTCGTAGACCTTGTTCGGGATCTTGGTGGTGCGCAGCGGCGAGGCCTCCGAGACCAGGGCGTCGTCCGCGTCCCGGTCCGCGCCGCCCCTCACCAGCGAGCCGTCGCCCGCCACGCCGTCGGCGGTGCCGGCACGCTTCTTCGCGCTCGCCATGGAGAGAAGGCTAGGAGCGTGGGTCAGTAACACGCCGGGCCTGGTCCGCTATTGACGGAGCTGCGGGCGGGAGAATCGGGGTGTGACGGGCGAGGACTACGGGGCGTTGTTCGAGGCGGAGCCGTTCCGGGTGGAGCGGGGCGAGGACGAGCGCGACGGCGGCGGAGCGGGGGTGGACAAGACATTCCGGGAGTTCGACCCGCACCAGGTGCTGTTACTGCCGCCCTCGCTCGATGACTGGCTGCCGGCGGACCATCTGGCCCGGTTCGTCGCGGACCTGGTCGATGAGCACCTGGACTTGTCCCGGATCTACGCCGCCTACCGGGAGGGGCGCGGGGCCCCGCCGTACGACCCGCGGCTGATGGTGCGGCTGCTGGTCTACGGCTACGCCACCGGGGTGCGCTCCTCCCGGGCGATCGAGCGGGCCTGCACCGACATCGTCGCCTTCCGGTGGCTCGCGGCCGGGTCGGCCCCCGACTACCGGGCCATCGCCCGGTTCCGCCGCCGGCACCTGGCCGCCCTGGCCAACCTGTTCCTCCAGGCGCTGGCGCTGTGCCAGGCCGCGGGGATGGTCAAGCTCGGCCGGGTCGCCCTGGACGGGACGAAGCTGCGGGCCAATGCCTCCAAGCGCAAGGCCATGTCCTACGCGCGGCTGACGGAGAAGGAGAAGATCCTCGCCCAGGAGGTCAGCGAGCTGCTGGCCGCCGCGGAGGAGACCGACAGGGCCGAGGACGCCAAGTACGGCAAGGACCGGCGCGGGGACGAACTCCCCGACGCGCTCGCCCGCAGGGAGTCGCGCCTGGCCAAGCTGCGCGAGGCCAGGCAGGCCCTGGAAGACCAGGCCAGGGCCGAGGCCGGCGCGAAGGCCGCGGAGAAGGCGCGCGAGCGTGGCGAGGACGAGGACACCGTCGCCGAGCGGGCCGCCCAGGCCGCCGAGCGCGCCACGCCGAAGCCGAAGGCGCAGCGCAACTTCACCGACCCGGAGTCGAAGATCATGCTCACCGGGGACGGGTCCTTCCAGCAGTGCTACAACGCCCAAGCCGTGGTCGACGCTGAGCATCAGGTCATCGTGGCCACCGACCTCAATGATTGCGCCGCCGACGTCGCCAACCTCATCCCGCTGACCGAGCAGGCGGTCGCGAACACCGGGCAGGTGCCCAAGGCCGTGCTCGCCGATGCCGGATACTGCTCGGCCGCCAACCTCGCCACCGCCGCCGAACTCACACAGCGGCAGGGCACCGAGTTCTACATCGCTACCGGGCGGCGCCGCCACGGCGAGCCCGCCTCGATCGCCCCGCGCGGGCCAATCCCGAAGAACGCCACGGCCAAGCAGCGCATGGCCCGCAAGCTGACCACGAAGACCGGCCAGGCGGCCTACGCCCGCCGCAAGGTCATCGTCGAACCCGTCTTCGGGCAGATGAGCATCCTCCAGGACGCCAAACGCCTGCTGCTACGCGGCCTCTACGGCGCCAAGGGTGAATGGTTCCTGCTCGCCGCCTGCCACAACCTGCGCAAGCTCCACCGCCACCTCGGCTCCGCCGGGCTCGCCGGCCTCCGCACCGCCTGACCGGGCCGGCCCACGGCCGGCCCAGGCGCCCGACAGCACCCCAGCGGGCCCCGCGGCCACGCACCGGCCGCGAACCGAGCGATGATCTCTGGCAACCGGACCCGCCACCGACGATCAGGCACACGCCGCCCTACGCGATCGCCCGCGCGCCATCGCACCGATACCGACCCGCGCTCCTAGTGGCGGACGACGCGCAGCACGCGCCGAAGAGCCCTACGCTCGTGACTCAGCACACCGATACCGGAGGTCATCCCATGGGCAAGTTCTCGTTCATCGCCGGCGCCGGCTTCGGCTACCTCTTCGGCACCCGGGCCGGCCGCGCCCAGTACGAGCGGATCAAGAAGGTCGGCAGCGCCGTCTGGGAGAACCCGAGCGTCCAGAGCCGCGTGCAGAAGGTCGAGCACAAGGTGGGGGACATGGCGCGCGAGCGCACCGCCGCGGTGACCGACCTGGTCGCCAACACGGTCAAGGAGCGCATCCGTGGCGGCGGCAACGGCGTCAAGCCCACCGGCACGACCGGAACCGCGGGCACGACCGGCATGGCCGGCACGACCGGCATGGGCGGGCCGGGCGACACCGGCACGACGCCGCCGCGGCCGTCGGAGCCGATCCCGCCCGTCTCCTGACGCCCCTCGCACCAGCGACCGCGCGCCCGGCGGCGCGGCGCTCGGCGGCGCGGCGCTCGGCGGCGCGGCGCTCGGGCGCGCCTGAGTTTTCCGCGCCAGGGGGCCTGGTCGCCCCGATGGTGCTCCGCCGAGCGGTGCGCCGGGCGCACGGCGAGCTGGGCGGCGAGCACCTCGAGCTGGGTGCGGATCTGCACGTAGCTCCACCGTGCTGTGCTCGCCGATCATGCATCCCCCAGCTCAGCGTGCGGGGAGCAGCTCGGAGACCTCCCCGCGGAAGGACCTCCCCGCGGAAGTAAGTGCCCTCGCCGGGTCGGGCGCCACCCCGGTCCCACGCCGCGGCGGCGCAGTGCCTCGGGCCGTCGCACGGCGGCGATCACACGCCCGGGCGGCGGCGCAGGCCGCTGGCGTCGCCCCGGTAGCGTTCCGGGCGTGCCCGCCACCGCGCCCGCCCGCACCGTCTTCGCCAACGCCGTCGTGGAGCTGCGCCCGCTCGCGCCCGACGACGCTCCCGCGCTGTTCGCCGCCCTGGACTTCCCGGAGGTCTGGGCCGGCGGCTACGGCGGCGGGCCGGCCGGCAGGCCGCAGGACACGGCCGCGGCTGCCGGCTGGATGCGCAGCTACCTGGGCGGCGGGTCCGGGCCCGGCGTGGCGTACGCGGTGCGCCGAGCCGGGACCGGCGAGCTGGTCGGCACCACCACGCTGGGCGACGTCGATCTCGCCAACGAGACCGCCCACCTGGGCTGGACCGCCTACACGCCCGCTGTGTGGGGCACGGTCGTCAACCCCGCCGCCAAGCTCGCCGTGCTCACCCACGCGTTCGAGGACTGCGGCTTCGGCCGGGTCAAGCTCCAGGTGGACGCACGCAACGCCCGGTCACTGGCCGCGGTGGCGAAGCTCGGTGCCGTGCGCGAGGGCGTCGCCCGCCGCCACAGGCGGCGCGCCGACGGCACCTGGCGCGACTCGGTGATGTTCTCGATCCTCGGCTCCGAGTGGCCGGGCGTGAAGGCCGGGCTCGAGGAGCGGCTGGCGCGCGCCTGACCCGCTGCGGCGCGCGCCTGACCCGCTGCGGCGCGCCACGCAGGCCCTAGGGCTCCACCGGTTCGATCAGCTCCGGGCCGTCGTTGTTCACGTTGCCGACCGCCTTGCCGACGGGTCGGGGCGTCAGCACGGGTGAGGGCATGGCGTCGACCATCTGCCGCACGTCCCGCAGGTCGGTGACCTCCGGGTCCAGCCAGTCCCCGATGAGGTCCGCCGGGACGATCACGGGCGTGCGGTCGTGGATGTGCCCGAGCGTGTCCGCGGCCCGGGTCGTCATGATCGTGCTCGTCCACCGCCAGCGGTCCGGGTGGTCGGGCGGCAGGCTCGGGTCCGGCCACAGCTCATACAGGCCCGCGAAGGCCAGCGGCTCGCCGTCAGGGCCGTGGAGGAAGAACGGCTGCTTCTTGCCGTCGGGCAGCTTCTGCCACTCGAAGTAGCCGTCGGCGGGCACGATGCAGCGTCGCTTCGCCGCCGCCGTCTTGAACGACGACTTCTCCGTGATGGTCTCCGAGCGGGCGTTGATCAGCCGCGAGCCGATCGAGAGGTCCTCGGCCCAGGACGGCACCAGGCCCCACCGCGCGGTGCGCAGCTGGCGGACCGGCTGCGCCTCGGGCTCCTGCTTGGGCGCGCGCTCGAGCACCACCCGCACGTCGCGCGTGGGCGCGATGTTCCACGACGGGGGCAGCTCCTCACCGACGACGTCCTCGACGTCGAACGCGCGGATGAGGTCCGCGTCCCGGCGGGCGTTGGCGTAGCGACCACACATGGGCCCAGTGTGGCCCACACCTCCGACAGCCGCGGACGGCGGCCCCGTCTCCGTGCGCAGTGCCGGCCCAGCCGCCGCGGCCGGCCTCGATCGCCCCGGGACGGCGGTGTCGCCGTCCCGATCGCTTCGAGACGGTGCCCGGCTTCCCCGTCACCCCGGCACTCTCCATCCGGGCGGTGCCAGGAATGTTGACTCGAGGGAAGGATTTCGAGACGTTCGCTCGATCAGCCCTGCATCGGTCGCGACTGCAGAAATCGCGCCCCTCGAACCGGCACCGCCCGGCGCGGCGCCGAGCCCCAAGAGGCCACGCGCAGCGGTTCCGCGGAAACCTGGATCGGCGCTCGTATGGCCGTCGCCAGTTGCGGATTCCTGACACCTCGCGGAAATGAAACATGCCCGGAGCGGACAACGGGCGCGGCGCCGACGCCGCCCGCAGGGAAAGCCGGGTCCGGACGGGGGGCCGTGCTGGACAGGGAGCCGTGCTGACGGTCGGCGGCCGGACCGTGCTGGACGAGGGCCGCACCATGCTGGACGGAACGCGAGCAGGCTGCGGAGGACGGTCCGCGCGCTCAGTCGGACGGTCGGCGACCGGTGCGGGCAGGAACGCGCCGCGGAGGCTTCCCTGCAGGGCGACTTTTCCGCGCCCTGCCGCCGTTTCTTCGGCCCGCCGAACAGTGGGGAACCCCACCGCCGGAGGGGCTTGGGCGCCCGCGTGGGCGCTGCCACCATGACTCTTATGTCCGCTTCCCCGACGCCCTCCACCCGCCCGGAGCCCACCTCCGCCCAGGTGCGCCGGTGGCGGCGGTACCTGGCCGACGAGCAGGCCGAGGGCGCGGTGTACCGCTACCTCGCGGCTCGCCGGGACGGCGAGGAGCGCGAGATCCTCCTCGGGCTCGCCGACGCCGAGCGCCGCCACGAGCAGCACTGGCGCGACCTCCTCGGCGACCGGGCGGGCAAGCCGCAGAAGGGCGCACTGCGCACCCGGCTGCTCGGCTTCCTCGCCCGCACTTTCGGCTCCGTGTTCGTCCTCGCGCTCGCCCAGCAGGCGGAGCAGCGCTCCGGCTACGGCGCCGACGAGGACGCCACGGACGCGATGGCCGCGGACGAGCGGGTCCACGGCGAGGTCGTCCGGGCGCTAGCCACCCGCGGGCGCGAACGCATGTCGGGCACCTTCCGCGCCGCCGTCTTCGGCGCCAACGACGGCCTGGTCTCCAACCTCGCACTGGTGATCGGCATCGGGGCCACCGGCGTGTCCGCCGGCACCGTGCTCTTCACCGGCATCGCCGGCCTGCTGGCCGGCGCGCTGTCCATGGGGGCGGGGGAGTACGTCTCCGTCCGGTCCCAGCGGGAGCTGCTCGAGGCCTCGACGCCCGACCCGGACGCGCACCACGTCATCCCGGACCTCGACGTCGACACGAACGAGCTGGCCCTCGTCTACCGGGCCCGCGGCATGAGCGCCCAGGAGGCCGCGGAGCACGCCGCGGGCGTGATCGCGCGGGTCGCCGCCGGGCACGGCATGCCCGACCGGGCCGCCCAGGCCTACGAGGAGATCGGCAACGGCTGGCCGGCCGCCATCTCCAGCTTCTGCTTCTTCGCCTCCGGTGCGCTCGTGCCGATCCTGCCGTACATCTTCGGGCTCTACGGGCTGCCGGCCGTCGCCGTCGCCGCCGCGCTGGTGGGCCTGGCGCTGCTCGGCACCGGCGCCGTCGTGGGCGTCCTCTCCGGCGCCCCGCCGCTCAGGCGCGCGCTGCGTCAGCTCGGCATCGGCTACGGCGCCGCGGCGGTGACCTACCTGCTCGGCCTGGCTTTCGGCACCAACGTCATGTGACGCGCCCCCCGCGGGGGCAGGCCGAGCAAGAGCCGGGTGGGTGCGGTGCGCCGGAGCATCTCGTACACCACGGCGAGGGTCGCCAGGGACGCTCACCGTCGCCGGCGTGGCGCCGTCGGGCGGCGTGACGCGCGAGCTCCGCGAAGATGGCCGCGACCCACAGCACGCCGGCGGGCGTCCGCCCGGCTACTTCTCGCTGAGAGGCGCGTGCTTGTTGTCGAGGACCTTCGCGGCGATGAGCTCGCCGATGGGCAGCGCCGAGGTGGCCGCCGGCGAGGGGGCGTTGGCCACGTGCACCTGGCGGGCGGTGCGGCGCAGCAGGAAGTCCTCCACCGGGGAGCCGTCCCGCATGATCGCCTGGGCGCGGATGCCGGCGACGTGGGGGCGCAGGTCCGCCGCCGTCAGGTCGGGGCAGTACTTCCTGGCCTGCGCCAGGTACCCGGCCTTGACCACGGAGTTGAACGCCTCGGCGATCCCGGTGCGCAGGTTGGCGCGGGCGAACTTCCACATGCCGGGGAAGCGCACGAAGTCGGCGACGTCGCGGAGGTTCACGGCCGTCTTGGGGTAGCCCTCCCGGGCCAGGCCCAGGACGGCGTTGGGGCCCACGGTGATCCGCCCGTCGATGGTGGGGGACAGGTGCACGCCGAGGAAGGGCAGCTCCGGGTCGGGCACGGGATAGATCAGGTGGGTGACCAGGCCGGCGCGCTGGGGCGGGAGCTCGTAGTACTCGCCGCGGAAGGGGATGATCCGGAAGTCCGGCTCCACCCCGCCCAGGCGCAGCACCCGGTCGGCCTGCAGCCCGGCGCACGCGACGAGGCGGCGGCCGCGGAAGCCGCGGCCGGGGGTGTCCACGTCGACGGCGTCGGCGGTCTCCCGGATGCCGGTGACCTCCACGCCGGTGTGGACCTCGCCGCCGGCGGCGCGCACGTCCTCGGCCATGGCGCGGGTGACGGCGCGGTAGTCGACGATGCCGGTGGAGCGCACCAGCAGGGCCTCGCGGCCGGCGACGTTCGGCTCGAGCTCGCGCAGCCGGGCGCCGTCGACCGCCTCGACGTCGATGCCGTTGACGCCGGCCCGGTCGCGCAGGCGGTGCAGCCGGGCGACCTCGAGGTCGTCGGTGGCGACCACGAGCTTGCCGATGGTGGCGTAGGCGATGCCGTGGGCGTCGCAGAAGTCCTTGGTGGCCCGCTCCCCGGCCCGGCACAGGGTGGCCTTGAGGGAGCCGGGGGCGTAGTAGATGCCGGCGTGGATGACGCCGGAGTTGTGCCCGGTCTGGTGCGCGGCGAGGTCCCGCTCCTTCTCCAGCACCGCGACCTTGACGCCGGGCTGCCCGCGCAGCAGGTTCAACGCGGTGGAGAGCCCGACGATGCCGCCGCCGATCACCAGGTAGTCGTAGGTCATCAGTTCTCCTCCAGGAGGTAGTCGGCACCGGCGGCGGCGCAGATCCCACCGAGCAGATCGAGGAGGGCGTCGCTGAGCGGGATGCCGTGCTCGGACCGCTCCTCGCGGGAGAGACGTTCGGGGTCGCCCGCCACGAGCACCGGCCGGTCGGGGGAGGTGCTGGGGTGCGCGTGCAGGGTGTCCACGATCTCCGAGACCGCCTGCGGGAAGGTCTCCGCGCCACCGAACGCCGCGGGGTCGATGGCCAGGCAGAAGTGGCCGATGTCGTCGGGGCCCTTCCGGCCCTTCTCGGGGGCGAACAGGGCACCGCTGAGCGCCCCGGCCAGGATCTGCACCATGACGCCGAGGCCGTAGCCCTTGTGGCTGGACAGCGCCTCCGTCCCGCCGAGCGGAGTCAGGCCCCCCTCTTCCTGGGCGCGCAGCCGCGCGTGCGCGGCGTGCGGGTCGGTGACCGGCTCGCCTTCGCCGTTGAGAACCCACCCCTCGGGCAGCGGCTTGCCGAGGTAGTCGTAGACCTTGACCTTGTTGACCGCGACGGAGCTGGTGGACATGTCCAGCAGGAACGGCCGCTCCGGATCGGTGGTCGGCGCCGCAAATGCGATCGGGTTGGTGCCGAGCAACGGGGTGGAGCCGCGCGTGGGCACCACCGCGCGGGTGCGCGTCGTCGTGGTGACCAGGCCGACCATGCCGGCGTCCGACGCGATCCGGGCGTAGTACCCCGCCGCGCCGAAGTGGTGCGACCGGCGCACCGCCACGGCGCCCAGGCCGGCCGTGCGCGCCTTCGCGACGGCGAGGGCCATGGCCTCGGTGGTGATGGGATGGCCCAGCCCGTCCAGGCCGTCGAGCAGCGCGGTCGTCGCCGTCTCGTGCACCACCTGCGGGCGGGCGCCGATGTTCAGCCGCCCCTCGAGGACCAGGCTCTGGTAGCTCGGCAGCATCGAGATGCCGTGGGAGTCGATCCCGGCGAGGTCGGTGTCCACCATGACGTCGGCCGACACGGCCGCCAGGTCTTCCGGCATGCCCCAGGCACCGAGGACGGCGAGGATCTGCGCACGGACGGTCTCCGGGCGGAACCGGCGCAGCGCCGGCTGATCTGCCCGTGCCGCGGCCTCGGCGGGGGGCGCGGCCGCGCCGCCCGCGGTTGCGACGGCGTCGTCGGTCCGAGCGGTCACAGGACCACCTCCGTGGTGTCGTGGGTGGAAGCCGGGGCGGGGTGCGGCACCGGGGTGAGCACCTCACCTGTGCTGAGGAATCGCTCCAAATTGTCCAGCGCCATGCGCCCCATCGCGGCGCGGGTCTCGTGGGTGGCGCTGGCCAGGTGCGGCAGGACCACGACGTCGTCGCGGCCCAGCAGCTCGGCCGGCACGTGCGGCTCGTCGGCGAAGACGTCCAGGGCCGCGCCGGCGAGGCGCCCCTCCTCCAGTGCGCGGACCAGGGCCCGCTCGTCGACGACGCTGCCACGGGCGACGTTGACCAGGAACCCCGCGGGGCCGAGCGCGTCGAGCACCGCCTGGGACACCAGGCCCCGGGTGCCGGCCCCACCGGCGGCGGCCACCACCAGCACGTCGCTGCCCGCGGCCAGGGACTCGAGAGAGTTGGCGTACGCGTACGGCGCGTCCGTCACGGGTGAACGGTTGTGGTACGCGATCGTGCAGCCGAAGCCCTCCAGCCGCCGGGCGACGGCCCGGCCGATGCGGCCGAGCCCGAGGATGCCCACCCGCTTCCCGCTCACCTTGGTGCTGAGCGGGAACTCTCCCCGGGCCCAGTCTCCGCGGCGGACGAAGCGGTCGGCGGCCGTCAGGCGCCGCATGACGGTGATCAGGGCGCCGACCGCCGTGTCGGCGACGCAGTCGGTCAGCACGTCGGGGGTGTTGCTGACGAGGATTCCGCGCGCACGCGCCCCGGCAACGTCGGTCGCGTCGTAGCCGACGCCGAAGTGGATGACGGCCCCCAGGTTCGGCAGCGCGGCCAGGGTGTTCGCGTCCACGCCGACCCGCGCCGTGGTGATGGCCGCGACGAACTCCGGGCCGCTCACGGCCAGGAACCGCTCCGCAGGCCGGGGGAGCCGCACGACGTCGAAGCGTGCGTGCAGCTCTGCCTCCAGGGAGGGCAGGAGGGGGCCCACCTGGAGGACGCGGCCGGCCGGGGAGGTGCCGGGCGTCGTCGTCTGCGACGGCTGGGCTAGCGTCATTGGTTCGCTCCTTCGACGGTGTCCGCACGCTAGCCAGCCGGTGCTATACCTGTCCAACACCGGCAGGGCATAGCGTCATGCCGCTCGGGTATCGAAAGGGATCCATGTACACGCTGGAGCAGCTGCGGGGGTTCGTGGCCGTGGCGGAGGAGGGCAACTTCGGCCGGGCCGCCGAGCGGCTCAGGATGACGCAGCCGCCGCTGAGCAGGCAGGTCCAGAAGCTCGAGCGGGACGTCGGTGTCGAGCTGTTCGAACGGACGCACCGGGGCGTCCGCCTGACCCCGGGCGGGCAGGTCTTCCTCGAGGAGGCCCGCCGCATCCTCGGCCTGACCGAGGCCGCCCCGTTGCTGGCGCGCAGCGTCGCGCGCGGTGCGGCCGGGACGCTTCGAATCGGCTTCACGGCGGTCACCGCCCAGACGGTCCTGGGCGCCTGGATCCGCGCCGCCGGCCAGCACATGCCCGACGTGGACCTGGTGCTCTCGGAGATGGTGAGCCGCCAGCAGGTCGACGCCCTCCTCGCCGGCGACCTCGACGTCGGCGTGGCCCGCGGCGTGCCTCGGTCGGAGCTGCTCGAGGTCCGGCTGGTCCATGCGGAGTCCCTCGTGCTGGCGGCCCCGCGCGACCACCCGCTCGCGGCGCTGGGACGAGCCCCGCGGGTCGAGGAGATCGCCGAGCACGAGGTCGTCACCTACTCGCCGGTGGAGGCGCGGTACCTCCACGAGGCGGTGGTGGCGGTGTTCAGCCAGGGAGCCATCACCCCGCGCTACGTCCAGCACGTCAACCAGGTCAACAGCGTCGTCGCCCTGGTCGACGCCGGGGTGGGGGTCGCCCTGGTCCCCGAGTCCACCTCCGTCTTCCAGCACCCCGGCCTGGTGTACCTGCCCGTCGAGGGGGTCACGCCGCGCACCGTGCGGGCCCACTGCGTCTGGCGCCGGGACAACGTCAACCCGGTCCTCGCGGCGTTGCTGCGGCTGGTGCTGCCGGCCCGGCCGGTTGCTTGACAGGTCCGGCGGCAGTAGGGGAGCGTCTCGTCCTCGTCGGGCCGGTGCGGCGCAGCACCGTCCCCGCCGAGCCCCCACGCCCGCGCCGCCGCTCGGCCACGTCCGCCGGCGCCCGAGCACCCGCGACATGGCCGCCGCGGCCCACCCAGGGCCGCCCGCCCGTCAGGGCCGACCCGAGCCCCACCCGTCAGAGCCGTCCAGGAGGACACCGATGTCGACCGAGCCCACGCCGACCCCGAGCCCCGCGGTGCTGGCCGCCCTCGAGCAGGTCAGCACCGCCACGATCACCACCCAGCTCATGGCCCGGGGGCTGCGCAACGCCTTCCTGCAGGGCCTGACCTACGCGAATCCCGCCCGGCCCCGGCTCGTCGGCCGAGCCTTCACCCTGCGCTGCATCCCCGCCCGGGAGGACCTCGACGTGCTGTCGGTCTTCCAGGACTACGACCACCCCCAGCGCAAGGCCGTGGAGTCGGTCGGACCCGGGGACGTCCTGGTCATCGATGCCCGCGGCCGCACACGGGCCGCTTCGCTCGGGCACATCCTCGCCACCCGCGTGAAGGTTCGCGGCGCCGCGGGCATCGTCACCGACGGCGCACTGCGCGACATGGCCGGCATCGAGCGGCTGGACCTGCCGGTGTTCTCCGCCGGGGCCGCCCCGACGACGAACCTGGCGCTGCACCACGTGGTCGACATGCAGCTGCCGATCGCCTGCGCCGAGGTGGCCGTCTATCCCGGCGACATCATGGTGGGGGACCGCGACGGCGTGGTGTGCGTCCCGGCGCACCTGGCCGAGGAGGTCGCCCACGAGGCGCTCGAGCAGGAGCGGCTGGAGGAGTTCGTGCTCGCCCGCGTGGAGGCCGGCAACCCGCTGCGCGGGACCTACCCGCCCGACGAGGCGACGCTGCGCGCCTACGCCGAGCACGCCGGCCACCGCTCGCGCGGATGAGCGGTGGGGAGCTCGCCGTCATCGCCGTGGCGGTGGCGGTCGCCTCCTGCCTGCAGTCCTCCATCGGCTTCGGGCTCGGCCTGTTCGCCGCCCCCGTCATCGCCCTGGTCCAGCCGGCGCTGCTGCCCGGCACGCTGGTCCTGCTCGCCACCGGCCTCAGCGTGCTGGTCGCGGTCCGGGAACGCACCAGCATCGACTTCCGCGGCACCGGGTGGGCGCTGGCCGGCAGGCTCCCGGGCACGGCCGTGGGTGCGCTGCTGGTCGCGTGGCTGCCCACGCGGGGTCTCAGCCTGGCGCTCGCGGCCACGGTGCTGGCCGGGGTGGTCCTGAGTGTGTGCGGCTGGCGTCCGGCACCGCGCCGCCGGGCCCTGGTCGGCGCCGGTCTGGCCTCGGGCGTCATGGGGACCGCGACGTCCATCGGCGGCCCGCCCATGGCGCTCGTGTGGCAGGGCGCCTCGGCGCCGCGCCTGCGCGGGTCGATGAGCGCCTTCTTCCTGGTCGGCTCGCTGGTCTCCATCGTCGCCCTCGCGGCGGTGGGCGCCATCGACGGTCGGACCCTGCGTGCGGCTGCGGTGCTCGTGCCGGCGGTTCTCCTGGGGTACGCCGTCTCGCGGCTCGTGGGCCGGCGCCTCGACGCCCGCGTGCGCACCCTCGCACTGGTGGCGTCGGCGCTCGGCGCGGTGCTCGTCATCGTGGCCGGTTGACGCATCTGACGCGCGCGGGCGGTGATACCCGGAGAGCATCACCTCATGCTATATCGGTGTTAGACAGGTATCGCCTGCGGATGGGAGTGTTCCGGCACCAACGACGCCAGGAGAACCAATGAAGTCCTTCTCACCGACGGAGCTGAAGACGACGATCGGCGCCGGGTTGCTGTCCTTCCCTGTCACCCACGCGCGCCCGGACGGGTCCTTCGACGAGGACGGTTACCGCAACCACGTGGCGTGGCTCGCCGGCCACGCTCCCTCCGGCCTCTTCGCCGCCGGCGGAACTGGTGAGTTCTTCTGCCTCGACCCCGTGGAGATCCCTCGGGTCGTCCGCGCCGCCGCCGAGGCCGCTCCGGGGCTCCCGATCATCGGACCCGCCGGCTACGGCACCGCCCAGGCGGTGCGCATGGCCAAGGAGGCCGAGCGGGCCGGCGCAGACGGCATCTTCCTGTGCCCGCCCTACCTCACCGAGCTCGACCAAGCCGGCCTCGTCGCCCACGTCAAGGCCGTGTGCGCGGCCACCGGCCTCGGGGTCGTCGTCTACCACCGCGCCAACGCCCGCTTCACGGTCGAGTCGGTCGTGGAGCTGGCGGGGTCGTGCCCCACCTTCATCGGGTTCAAGGACGGCATCGGCGACGTCGAGCTCATGACCGAGCTCTACGCCCGCCTTGGCGACCGGCTGCTCTACGTCGGCGGGCTGCCCACCGCCGAGCTGTACGCCCTGCCTTACCTCGAGATGGGCGTGACGACGTACTCCTCGGCGATCTTCAACTTCGCGCCGGAGTGGGCCATGGACTTCTACCGCTCCGTCGTCGGCCGGGACCGGGCCGACGTCTACGCGCGGCTGCGGGACTTCGTCCTGCCCTATGTCTCCATCCGCAACCGCCGGGCCGGCTACGCCGTCTCGATCGTCAAGGCCGGGCTCGAGCTCGTCGGCAGGCCGGCCGGCCCGGTCCGGCCGCCCCTGACCGACCTGACCCCGGCCGAGCTCGCCGAGCTCGCGCCCCTGGTCCAGCGCATCACCAAGGAGGCCGCACGCGTATGACCACCACCACCTCAGCCGTCCAGCTCACCGGCGACCTGCTCATCGGGTCCGCGGACGTGCGTGGCACGCGCGGCGAGGTCCGCGCGTCGGACCCGCGCACCGGCGAGGCCTTGGCGCCGGCCTTCGGGCTCGGCGGGCCCAAGGACGTCGACCGCGCTGCCGCCCTCGCCTGGGAGGCGTTCGGCGTCCTCCGTGCCACGGACGCCGGGACCCGGGCGGCCTTCCTGGAGCGGGTCGCGGCCGAGATCGAGGCCGTCGCGGAGCCGCTCGTCGAGCGCGTGGTGGCCGAGACCGGCATCACGCCGCCGCGCGTGCATGGCGAGCTCGCCCGTACCGCCAACCAGCTGCGCCTCTTCGCCGCCGTGGTCTGCGAGGGCAGCTACCTCGGTGCCCGGGTGGACCCCGCGCAGCCCGACCGCACGCCGCTGCCCCGCCCGGACCTGCGCCAGCGCAAGGTGCCGCTGGGCCCGGTCGCCGTCTTCTCCGCCTCCAACTTCCCGCTGGCGTTCTCGGTCGCCGGCGGCGACACCGCCTCCGCTTTCGCGGCCGGCTGCCCGGTCGTCGTCAAGGCGCACGGCGCCCACCCCGGCGTCTCCGAGATCGTCGGCCGCGCCATCCGCGCCGCCGTCGTCGCCACCGGCCTGCCCGAGGGCACCTTCTCGCTCCTCCACGGCTCAGGGCGGGGCCTGGGCACCGCCCTGGTCACGGACCCGCGCATCAAGGCAGTTGGCTTCACCGGCTCACGCTCGGGCGGGCTGGCGCTCGTCGCCGCGGCCGGCGGCCGGCCGGTGCCCATCCCGGTCTACGCGGAGATGTCCAGCGTCAACCCGGTCTTCCTGCTGCCGGGGGCGCTGGCCGAGCGCGGCGCCCGGATCGGCGAGGCGTACGTCGCCTCCGTCGCCACCGGCGTCGGCCAGCTGTGCACCAGCCCCGGGTTGGTCTTCGCGGTCGAGGGCGCCGGGCTGGAGGAATTCCTCGCCGCTGCCGCCGCCGCGGTCCGCGCGACCGGGACCTCCCCCATGCTGAACGCCGGCATCTGCTCCGCCTACACCGAGGGCGTCGGGCGCCTCGCCGGTGCGCCGGGCGTGCGTGAGGTCGCCAGCGGCGCCGAGGACCCGACGGTCGCCTCGCCGGGGCGCACCTTCCTCTTCGAGACCGACGCCGAGACGTTCCTGCGGGAGCCCACCCTGCGCGAGGAGGTCTTCGGGGCCGCCTCGCTCGTGGTCCGGGTGCGGGACGTCGAGCAGCTGCTCGACATCACCCGCGAGCTCGAGGGGCAGCTCACCGCCACCGTCCACACGGCGGCGGGCGACCAGGACGCCGCGGCGCGGCTGCTCCCCGAGCTGGAGCTGCTGGCGGGCCGCATCCTCTTCAACGGCTGGCCCACCGGGGTGGAGGTCGGCCACGCCGTCATCCACGGCGGGCCCTTCCCCGCCACCTCCGCCCCCGCGACGACGTCCGTGGGCACGCGCGCGATCGAGCGGTTCCTCCGCCCGGTCAGCTACCAGGATGCTCCGGCCGAGCTGCTGCCGGCGGAGCTGCGCGACGGCAACCCGCTGAACCTGTGGCGCCGCGTCGACGGCGAGCTCGGCCGGCACTGAAGGAGACAAGATGACAACGACGACATCCGGCCCCCGAGCGGCGGGCGCGGCGGCGACCGGCTCGCCGGTGGTCACCGGCATGCGGGTGGTCCCGGTCGCCGGGCGCGACAGCATGCTGCTGAACCTCTCCGGCGCACACGCGCCGTTCTTCACCCGCAACGTGGTGGTGCTGACCGACTCCGCCGGCCGCACCGGCGTGGGCGAGGTGCCCGGCGGGCAGGCGATCACCCAGACGCTGGAGGAGGCGGCCGAGATCGTGATCGGGCGCCCCGTCGCCCACTACCACGCCGTGCTGGGGGAGATGCGGCGCCGCTTCGCCGACCGCGACGCCGCAGGCCGCGGGCTGCAGACCTTCGACCTGCGCACCACGGTCCATGCCGTCACCGCCGTCGAGGCGGCGATGCTGGACCTGCTGGGGCAGTTCCTCGAGGTGCCGGTGGCGGCGCTGCTCGGCGAGGGCCAGCAGCGCACCCGGGTGCCGGTGCTGGGCTACCTGTTCTACGTCGGCGACGCCCGCCGCGCCGACCTGCCCTACCGCACGGAGGACGACGCCGAGGACGCGTGGTTCCGGCTGCGCAACCGCGAGGCCCTCACGCCGGAGGCCGTCGTCGCGCTCGCCGAGGCGGCCCGGGAGCGTTACGGATTCCACGACTTCAAGCTCAAGGGTGGTGTGCTGCCCGGCGACGAGGAGGCCGCTGCCGTCACCGCCCTCGCCGAGCGGTTCCCCGACGCCCGGATCACCCTGGACCCGAACGGCGCCTGGTCCCTCGCCGAGGCGGTGCGGCTCGGCCGCCGGCTGCGGGACGTCCTGGCCTACGCCGAGGACCCCTGCGGCGCGGAGGCCGGCTACTCCGGCCGCGAGGTCATGGCGGAGTTCCGGCGCGCCACCGGCCTGCGGACCGCGACGAACATGATCGCCACGGACTGGCGCCAGCTGGGCCACGCCATCGTCTCCGGCGCCGTCGACATCCCGCTGGCCGACCCTCACTTCTGGACCATGGGCGGCTCGGTGCGGGTCGCTCAGCTCTGCGAGGCGTGGGGGCTGACCTGGGGGTCGCACTCGAACAACCACTTCGACATCTCGCTGGCGATGTTCACCCACGTCGCCGCGGCCGCGCCCGGCGACATCACCGCGATCGACACCCACTGGATCTGGCAGGACGGCCAGCGCCTGACGACCCGGCCGCTGCCCATCTCTGGCGGCGCCATCGACGTGCCCGACCGTCCGGGTCTGGGCGTCGAGCTCGACGAGGACGCGCTCGCCCAGGCGCACCAGCTGTACCTGCGCGAGGGCCTGGGCGCCCGGGACGACGCCACCGCGATGCGGTACCTCGTGCCCGACTGGACGTTCGACCCCAAACGCCCCTGCCTCGCGCGGTGACGGCCACATCGTGATCGTCCCGTCCGGTATTCCGTGACCGGCTCCACCATCTGCACCTAGCAGCACCGACTGTCTGTCCACCGTCGTACAGGGAGAAACCCATGATGAGCACCCCCACCAGCCGCAAGCGCGCCGTCGGCGCGGCCCTCGCCGGACTCACCGCCCTCGTCCTCGCCGCGTGCGGCGGCGTGCAGGGCGGCGCCGGCGCCGAGGAGGAGGCCCCCGACTACCCCACCGAGCCCGTCGAGCTCACCGTGCCGTTCAGCCCGGGCGGCGCCACCGACCTGATCGGCCGGGCCTTCGCCAAGGCCATCCAGGAGCCGCTGGGCCAGCCCATGCCCGTGGTCAACCGCGAGGGCGCCAACGGCGCCGTCGGTGGCAAGGAGGTCCTCGGCCGCGAGGCCGACGGCTACAGCCTCGTGTTCCTCCCGCAGAGCCTCATGGCGATCACGCCCCTCGCGGTCGACGACGCGGACCCGATCGAGCTCGAGGACATGGACATCGTCACCGGCGTCACGCAGGAGGACTACGTCCTCGTCGTGAACGCCGAGACCTCGCCGTACCAGACCATCGACGATCTGCTGGCGACCCCGGGCCTGAGCTACGGCAACACCGGCGTGGGCAGCGGCAGCCACCTGTCCGCGGCGGCGCTGACCACCCTGTCCGGCGTGGAGCACAACACCGTGCCGTTCGAGGGCGGCGGCCCGGCGGTCACCGCGCTGCTCGGCTCCCAGGTCGACGCCGTCTCCACCCAGCTGCTCGAGGCCATGCCGCACATCGAGTCCGGCAAGTTCCGCCCGCTGGTCGTCTTCGCCGCCGAGCGCAGCGAGTACCTGCCCGACGTCCCGACCGCGACCGAGGCGGGCTTCGACGTCGTCGTCGAGCAGCGGCGCTTCGTCGCCGCCCCGGCCGGGCTGCCGGACAACGTGCGCAGCCACCTCGAGGAGTCCTTCGCGACGGCGTTCGAGGACCCGGCGTACGGGGAGTTCCTGGAGGAGAACTACGCCTCCCGCTGGGAGGTCGGCCCGGAGGAGGCCGAGGAGGCGCTCGCCGAGGCCAAGGAGCAGTACGCCACCCTGGTCGACGAGCTCGGCATCGACCTGAAGAGCGGGTCGTGACGACGTCGTCTTCCCCGGCCGGCGGCGCGGACCTCGCGTCGCCGGCCCAGCCGGACCTCTTCCTCTCCCCGGTCACCGACGAGCCCGAGCAGCTGCGGGCCGGCGGCACGGTGCTCGCCGCGGTCGCGGCCGGCGCCGTCGTCGCCGTCGGTGCCGCGGGCACCGCGCTGTCGTGGCAGCTCGGCCTCGGCCGGCTGGGCGACCCGGGGTCGGGCATGTGGCCGTTCGTGCTGGGCGTGGCCATGACGCTCACCGGCCTGGCGCTGCTGCTGCGCGCCCGGACCACCACGGACACCGAGCGGTTCACCCGCGGCACCGTCGGCGTGGTCCTGGGCGCGGCGAGCCTGGTGGCCTTCGGGCTGCTGTTCGAGCTGGTGGGCTTCGAGATCCCGACCGCGCTGCTGCTCGTCGTCTGGCTGAAGGTCATCGGCAGCGAGACGTGGCGGTCGACGGCCGTGATCACCCTCGGGGCGGTCGCCGCCCTCCACCTGGGCTTCGTCGGCGCGCTGAGCGTCAACCTGCCGCACCTCATCGCCTGGTAAGACCGCGCCCGGGTGGTCGGCGCGTCAGCGCCCCGCCCGGCGAGAAGAGGAACCCATGGACATCATTCAGACTGCGGTGGAGGGGTTCGCGGTCGTCTTCGAGCCGCAGAACCTGCTCTTCTGCCTCATCGGCGTGACGGTGGGCATGCTCATCGGCGTGCTGCCCGGCCTCGGCTCCGCAGCCACCATCTCGATCCTGCTGCCGGTCACCTACAGCGTGGACCCCACCACGGCGGTGATCATGCTCGCGGGCATCTTCTACGGCGCCCAGTACGGCGGCACGATCACCTCGGTGCTGCTCCAGCTGCCCGGTGAGGCCTCGAGCGTCGTCACCGCGCTCGACGGCTACAAGATGGCCCGACAGGGGCGGGCCGGTTCCGCGCTGGGCATCGCCGCCATCGGCTCCTTCGCCGGCGGCACCGTGGCGATCCTGGGCCTGACGCTCGTCGCGCCGCTCGTCGCCGGCTTCGCGCTGAGGTTCGGCCCGCCCGAGTACGCCGTCCTCGCCCTGCTCGGCATCCTGCTGGTGGCCACCCTGGGCAACGGGTCGGCCCTGAAGAACGCCGCCGCGGCGACGCTCGGGCTGCTGCTCGCGACGGTGGGCCGCGACCCCCTGCTGGGCGCCAACCGGTTCACGTTCGGCAGCGACCAGCTCGCCGACGGCTTCGACTTCGTCATCATCGCGATGGGCCTCTTCGGCGTCGGCGAGCTGCTCTACAACCTCGAGCACCGCGCCCGCCCGCAGGCCGCGGTCCCCTCCTTTGGCCGGGCGCTGCCGACCCGCGCGGACGTGAAGGAGTCCAAGGGCGCCATCGCCCGCGGCTCGGTGATCGGCTTCTTCCTCGGCGTGCTCCCGGGCGGCGGCGCGGCGATGTCCTCGCTGGTGTCCTACGCCGTGGAGAAACGCACGTCGAAGACCCCGGAGCGGTTCGGACGCGGAGCCATCGAGGGCGTCGCCGGGCCGGAGACGGCGAACAACGCCGCCGCGACCTCCTCCTTCATCCCGCTGCTGACCCTCGGCGTGCCGGCGAACGCGACGATGGCGGTGCTCTTCGGTGCGCTGCTGCTGCAGGGCATCACGCCCGGGCCGCTGTTGATGTCCGAGCACCCCGACGTGTTCTGGGGCGTCATCAACTCGATGTACATCGGCAACATCTTCCTGCTGGTCCTGAGCATCCCGTTGATCGGGATCTTCGTGAAGATCCTCAAGGTCCGCACCGACGTCCTCGCCGGGCTGACCGTGCTCATCGCGATGGTCGGCGTCTACACCGTCCGCAACAACGCCTTCGACATGCTCGTCGTCGTCGCGTTCGGGGTGCTGGGCTACCTCATGAAGAAGCTCGGCTTCGAGCCCGGCCCGCTGGTCCTCGCGTTCGTGCTGGGCAGCCTGCTGGAGACCTCCTTCCGCCAGTCCATGCGCATGTTCGGCGGGGACGCGACGAGCTTCTTCACCCGGCCCATCTCCGGCGCGCTGCTGGCGCTCGTCTTCGTGCTCGTGGTGGTGCTGCCCGGGGTGCGGGCGCTGCGCGCCCGGCGGGCCGCCGCCCCGAAGGACACCGCCGACGCCGGCCGCTGACCGGCACCACCTCACAAGGAGAAGTCATGACCATCGTCGTCGGGCTCGTGCCCACCCCCGCCGCCCGCGCCGCCCTCGACGAGGCGGCCGAGGAAGCGGTGTGGCGCGGCTCCCGCCTCGTCGTCGTCAACGCCGCCCGCGCCGGCGCCTACGTGGACGGCGACCTGCTCGGGGAGGAGGAGCGCGCCGCCATCGCCGAGCGGCTCACCGCGCGGGGCGTGGACCACGAGATCCGCAGCGGCGACGGCGACGCCGACCCGGTCGACCAGATCCTCGCCGTCGTCGAGGAGGTCGGGGCCGAGCTGCTCGTCATCGGGATGCGCCGCCGTAGCCCCGTGGGCAAGTTCCTGCTCGGCAGCGCGGCCCAGCGGCTGCTGCTGGACGCCCGGTGCCCCGTGCTCGCCGTCAAGCACGGCTGACCCCCGGAACATGTCACAGATCCCGGGCACGACGCCGGTGCTGGTGCGGGGCGGGCCCCGGTGGGACGGCGCCGCCCCCGACCCCCGCGCGGCGCGCGTGCTCGCCGCGCTCCGGCGGGAGCTCCCCGCCGACCGGGTGCGCGCGGACGCCGACACGCTCGCGGCGTACGCCGGCGACGCCTCCGGGCTGCTCCCGGCCGGGCCGCCGGCGGCGGTCGCGGCGCCCCGGACGGTCCCTGAGGTGCAGGCCGTCATGCGGATCGCCACCGCGCTGCGCGCACCCGTGGTCGTCCGGGGCGCCGGCAGCGGGCTCGCCGGCGGCGCCACGGCCTCACCCGGCGGCATCGTGCTGACGACCGAGGCGCTGGACCGGATCCTGGAGATCCGCCCGGAGGACGAGCTCGCCGTCGTCGAGGCGGGCGTGGTCACCGCCGCGCTCGACCGCGCGGTCACGCCCCACGGGCTGCGCTACGCGCCGGACCCGGCCAGTGCGGAGTACTCCACGATCGGCGGCAACATCGCCACCAACGCCGGCGGGCTGCGCTGCTGCAAGTACGGCGTGACACGCGAGTCCGTGCTCGCGCTTGACGTCGTGCTGGCCGACGGCACGCTCATGCGGGTGGGCCACCGCACCATCAAGGGCGTCACCGGCCTGGACCTCGTGGGCCTGCTGGTGGGCAGCGAGGGCACGCTCGGCGTCGTCGTCTCCGCCACGCTGCGGCTGCGCCCGCTGCCGGTGGCCACCGAGACCATGGTCGCGTTCGCCGACTCCCTCGCCGCGGTCGGCGGGGCCGTCGAGGCCATCACCCGCGCGCACGTGCAGCCCTCCGCCGTCGAGCTCCTCGACGAGGCGTCGCTGCGCAGCATCGACGACAACCGCGGCACGGACCTGGCGAGCCGCGGGCGCGCGATGCTGCTGGTCCAGACGGACGGGCACGGGGCCGCCGCGGAGATGGCCGAGCTCGAGCGGGTGGTGGCCGCCGCGGGGGTGTCGGCCAGGCGGGTGCACGGCGCGGAGGCGGAGCACTACGTCGAGCTGCGCCGCTCCGGGCGTGGCAGCCGGCGCGACGCCTGGCGCCTCGGCGAGGACGTCGCCGTGCCGCGCTCGAGGCTGGTGGAGATGATCGGCGCGATCGAGGACATCGGCGCCCGCTACCGGGTGGACGTGGGCTGCGTCGCGCACGCCGGGGACGGCAACCTCCACGTCGGCCTGTCCCGGCCGATGCGACCGGGCGAGGCCGAGCCGCCCGCCGCCGTCCACGCGGCCGCGGACCAGGTGGTCCGCACGGCCCTGGACCTCGGTGGAACGGTCACGGGAGAGCACGGGGTCGGCACCCTCAAGCGGCCCTGGCTCACGACCGAGCTCGGTGAGCGACAGCTGGACCTGCAGCGCGCCGTCAAGGCCGCGTTCGACCCGCTCGGCATCCTCGCGCCCGACTCCTTCCTCGCCGTCGAGAAGGGGCCGAGATGACCGCCGTGGGAGGTGCCGCGCCTCATCGGCAGGGAGTTCGACGCGTGTCGCCGTCGGAGTAGCCTGGACCGTGGCGGCGCGGGCGCCGCCACCTGGCGACGGCGGAGCCCCCATGGACCGGACGCACAAGGACGGCCCGGCCGCCCTCCTCCCCGCCACGCGCTGGATGCTCGTGGTGTTCACCGCGCTCACCCTCCTGGGGTTCCTCGCGCTGTTCCCGGCGCCCGACCGCACCGACGAGACCTTCGCGTGGACGATCGCGCCGCCCGCCACGGCGGCGTTCCTCGGCGTGGGGTTCCTCTCCGGCGCGGTGCTCGACGTCCTGGTCCTGCGGCGCGGTCGGTGGGGTGACGCCCGCGTCCCGCTCGCCACGATCCTCGTCTTCACGGTCATCACCCTGGTCGCCACGCTGGTCCACCTGGACCGCTTCCATCTCGCGGCGCCGGGCGGGCTGGCCCGCTTCGCCGCCTGGCTGTGGCTGGTGGTCTACGTCGTCGTGCCGGTGGGGATGGCGGCCGTCATGGTCGCCGAGGCGCGCCGCACCCGCCGGGCCGAGGTGCCGCCTGCGCGCGGCCCGGCCGGTTGGCCGCTGCCCGGCTGGCTGCGCGCCACCCTGCCCGCCGAGGGGCTGGTGATCGGCGTCGTCGGCGCGCTGCTGTTCGTCGCCCCCGCCAACGCCGAGCGGCTCTGGCCGTGGCCGCTGACCCCGCTGACCGCCAGGGCCGTCGCCGCCTGGCTGCTCGCGTACGCCCTGGCCACCGCGCTCGTGACGGCGGAGAACGACCTGCGCCGGCTGCGCACCAACGCCGTCGCCTACACCGTCTTCGGCGGCGGCCAGCTTGTGGTGGCGCTGCGCTTCGCGGGCGACGTCGACTGGGCCCGCCCGGCGGGGACCGGCTTCCTCGCCGCCGCCGCGGCGGTGGCGCTCACGGGGGCCGCCGGCTTCCTGCTGGCCCGCTCCGCAGCGCGGGAACCCGCCGGGCAGCGCCGGCGCCGGCGGGCGTGAGGGACCCGGTCGTGACCGGGCGAGCCTCCCACGAGGCGACCCACGAGGCGACCGGCGACGGCCGGCCGGTGATCCTGCTCGTCAGCCGCGATGCCGCGGTGCGCGGCCCGGTGGGTGAGGAGCTGCGCCGCCGATACCTCGCCGACTACGACGTGCGCGTGCACGAGGGCATGGCGGCCGCGTGCACCGACCTCACGGAGATGGCCGCCCGCTCGGCACCGGTCGCCCTGGTGATCGGCGGGGTGGGCGGCGAGGACGGCGACGGGCTGGAGGTGCTGACCGGCCTCGCGCCGGTGGACCGCACGGCGCTGCGCGTGGCGCTGGTGCGGTGGGGGGACTGGGACGTCGCCCGGCCGCTGTTCGAGGCGATCGGCCTGGGCGCCGTCGACCGCCGCCTGCCCCGCCCGGAGGTGCCCGGCGACGAGCAGTTCCACCGGGCGGTCACCGAGTTCCTCGAGGAGTCGGCGAGCCGGCGCGGGCACGGCTTCGAGGCCGTGCGCCTGATCGGGGAGCACTGGGCGCCGCGCTCGCAGCAGCTGCGCGACCAGTTCACCCGCAACCACATCCCGCACGGCTTCTACGACCACGACTCCGAGGCCGGCCGCAAGCTCCTGGACTCCCTGGGCCTGTCCGACCCCGCGCTGCCCGTGGTGGTGCTGCGCTTCCGGCCAGGGCAACCGGTGCTGCAGGACCCCGGCGACTTCGAGCTCGCCGACGCCTTCGGCATCTTCGAGCCGGTGCGCCCCGACGAGGAGTTCGACGTCGCCATCGTCGGCGCCGGCCCCTCCGGCCTCGGCGCCGCCGTGTACGCCGCCTCCGAGGGGCTGCGCACCATCGTCATCGAGCAGGAGGCCGCCGGCGGGCAGGCGGGCTCGTCGTCGCTGATCCGCAACTACCTCGGCTTCCCGGCCGGGATCTCGGGCGACCGGCTCGCGGTGGCGGCCTACGAGCAGGCGTGGTCCTTCGGCTGCCGCTTCCACTTCCTGCGCTCGGCCCGGGACGTGCGCCGCGACAACGGCTGGTGCCGGGTCGCGCTCACGGACGGCACCGAGGTGCGCGCCCGCGCGGTCGTGGTGGCCACCGGCGCGGCGTACCGGCGCCTGCGCATCCCCGCCCTCGACGCCCTGCAGGGGAAGGGAGTCTTCTACGGCGCCACCGTCTCCGAGGCCGCCGCCATGACCGGCCAGCGCGTGTTCGTCGCCGGCGGCGGCAACTCCGCCGGCCAGGCCGCCGTCCACCTGGCCCGGTACGCCGACCAGGTCACCGTGGTGGTAAGGCGGGCCTCGCTCGTCGAGACCATGTCCGAGTACCTCATCAAGGAGCTCGAGGCGATCCCCAACATCGACATGCGCTACCGCACCGAGGTCGTCGGCGGGGAGGGCGACGACTTCCTGCGCAGCGTCGTGCTGCGCGACCTGGGCACGGGCGCCGAGGAGAGGGCCCCCGGGGTGCTGTTCGTCCTCATCGGCGCCGAACCTCACTCGCAGTGCCTGCGCGAGGACGTCGCGCGGGACCCCGCCGGCTACGTGCTCACCGGGCCGGACGTCATGGCCGACGGCGGGCACGGGTGGCCCGAGAGCCGCAACCCGCTCATGCTCGAGACGTCCATGCCGGGCGTGTTCGCCGTCGGGGACGTGCGCCACGGGTCGGTCAAGCGCGTCGCCTCCGCCGTCGGCGAGGGGGCGCTCGCGGTCAGCGTGCTGCACGCGTACCTGGCGGAGCACCCCACGCTCGGCTGACCCGCGCCCCCAGCTGGCGCGAGCGGTCAGTTACGTCGCGAGCGATCAGTTGCGGCGCGGCCGGTCAGTTGCGGCGCGAGCGCGCCGGGCCCGACACGGCCGGCGCCCGGCTCGCGCGCAGCCCGTTCAGCCCTGGTTCTGCAGCTGCTCAGAGAGGTCGTCGATCGTGCCCCGCAGGGACTCCAGGCCGTCGCGCGTCGCCCCCTCGGCGGAGGAGGAGGCGTTCTCCAGCTTCTCCCGCGCGTCCGCCAGCGCCTGCTCGGCCTCCTGGCGGGCGGCCTCGCCGTCGGTCTCCTCGAGAGCGGCGCGGGCCTTGTCCACCGCGCCCGACGCCGAGTCCACCGCGTCCTCGACGGTCGCGCGGGCGTCCTCCGACGTGATGCCCTCGAGCTGGTCGCGGAGGTCGCCGATGGTCCCCCGCGCGTCCTCGATGCTGCCCTGGGCCCGGTCCACCGCCGAGGAGACCGACTCGCGCACCTCGTCGACGCTCGGCGTCTGGCCGTCCGAGCAACCCGCGAGGACCAGCCCGAGGCCCGCCAGGGCCGGCAGGAGGAGCGGCTTCCGGGAGCGGTCGACCCGCCGCAGCCGGGCCGCGGGGATGGCGCTGATGGGCTTGTCGAACACGTTCGGCTCCTCCTGGTCGGGAGGTCCATTGTGCCAAGCGGGGAGCCTCGCGGCCCGGCGGGCCGGGCCGGGCCCGGGCGGCCGGCGGCCCAGCCGCGCGCCGGGCGTGACATACGCTCGCCACATGAGGACGACGGCGCCGGGCGGGCGCACCGGATCGCCGCTGGAGGCGGTCGACCGCGCCCTCCTGGTCCTGCAGGAGCTGGCGCTCGTGGGGCCCGACGGCTGCGCGCTGGCGGACCTCGCCGCCCGGCTGCGGCTGAACAAGACGACCGCCCACCGCGTGCTCGCCGCCCTGAAGTACCGCGACTTCGTCGTCCAGGACCTCGCCACCGGCCACTACCTGCTCGGGCCCGCCGCCGCCGGCCTCGCCGACCGGTTCTTCGGCGAGGAGAACCTCCCCGCGCTGGTCCACCCGGCGCTCCTCGCCCTCGTCGCCGAGGTCGACGAGCTCGTCCACCTCGGGTCCCTCACCGGCGCCCACGTGCTGTACCTGGACAAGGTCGAGCCCGACCGGGCCATCCGGGTGTGGTCCGCCGTCGGGCGGCGGATGCCCGCGGTGACCACCGCCCTCGGCCGCGCGCTGCTGGCCTACCGCGGCACCGAGCGGGCGATGCTAGACGCGTACGTCCGCGCCACCGACCGCGACGTCGACGCCGAGCACGTCTGGGACGTGCTCGAGCGGGCCCGGGCCACCGGCTACGCGCTGGAGGAGCAGGAGAACGAGCCGGGCATCGCGTGCGTCGCCGTCCCGCTGCTGCGCGGCGGGACGGCGGTCGCCGCCGTGAGCGTCAGCGCCCCCGCCGAGCGCATGACGCCCGAGCGCATCGACTGGCTGCACCAGCGCATGCAGACGGTGCTGCCGCCGCTCCTTCCCAACGGCCTCCAGCTGCCCTCGGGCCCGCCCCGCTGAGTTCCTCGCCGCTCGCAGCCGAAAGATCGCGTCCGCGCAGCTCCGTGCCCCCGCGTTCGGCCGGCGCTGCGCGGAGGGCACCTGCGCCGCGTGCGAATCGCGCCACAACTGGGGCCGGTGGGACAGGTGCAGCGCACTCCGGAGCCGCGGGCCGTCACACGGGCACCAGATGTGGCACGATCTCGCGCGCCGAGGGCGGTGCCTCTGTCTTGGCGGCGGGCGGTGTGCCGGGCGGTCGAGCAGCAAGGCGGCGAGGGTGCGGAGCCAACGCGGCGCCCGATTTTGTCGCTTGGGCCACATGTGGCAGTCTCGTTGCGCTAGACGACACAGACGTTCCGATCAGCGAAATGGGATCCCGTGGACCCGCTCTCGGCCCTCTCCGCCTCACGCCTCGTGCCCGTCGTCGTGCTCGACGACGCGGCCGACGCCGACCCGCTCGCCGCGGCGCTCGCCGCCGGCGGGCTGCCGGTCGCCGAGGTCACGTTCCGCACGAACGCGGCCGCCGACGCCATCGCGGCGATGGCCGCGCGCGGCGACGTGCTGGTCGGCGCCGGCACCGTCGTCACCCCCGAGCAGGTGGACCGGGCCGTCGACGCCGGCGCCGCCTTCGTCGTCTCGCCCGGCCTGAGCCGCGCCGTGGTCGAGCGCTGCCGGGAGCGCGGCGTGCTGCCCCTGCCCGGCGCCGTGACCGCCACGGAGGTCCTCGCCGCCCTCGAGCTCGGGCTCGACACCGTCAAGTTCTTCCCGGCCGGGACCTCCGGCGGCGCCGCCGCCATCAAGGCGCTCGCCGCGCCGTTCGGTGCGGTGCGGTTCATCCCCACCGGCGGCATCGGGCCCGGCAACCTCCACGACTACCTCGGCGTGCCCGCCGTCGCCGCCGTCGGCGGCTCGTGGATGGTGCCGCGGGACCGCGTCGCCGCCGGGGACTTCGCCGGCATCACCCGGCTCACCACCGACGCCGTCGCGCTCGCGGCGCGGGCCTGAGGAGCGCCGGGATGACGAACCTGACCCTGCGCCCCGCCGCCGAGTGCCGCTACGACGCGGTCGCCCTCGGGGAGGTCATGCTGCGCCTGGACCCGGGCGAGGACCGCATCCGCACCGCACGCCACTTCCGCGCCTGGGAGGGCGGCGGCGAGTACAACGTCGTGCGCGCCCTGCGCAAGACCTTCGGCCTGCGCGGCGCAATCGTCACCGCCCTCGCCGAGAACGAGGTCGGCCGCCTCGTCGAGGACCTCGTCCTCGCCGGCGGCCTCGACACCTCGCTGATTCGCTGGGCCGACTACGACGGCATCGGCCGGCGCGTCCGCAACGGGCTGAACTTCACCGAGCGCGGCTTCGGCGTGCGCGGCGCCGTCGGCGTCTCCGACCGCGGCCACACCGCCGCGTCCCAGCTCGCGCCCGACGACGTGGACTGGGACCACCTCTTCGGCGAGCTCGGCGTGCGCTGGCTGCACACCGGCGGCATCTTCGCCGGGCTCAGCGACACCACCGCCGAGACGGTGCTGGCCGCCACCGCCGCCGCCAAGCGGCACGGCACGGTCGTCTCCTACGACTTCAACTACCGGCCCAGCCTGTGGGCCACCCGCGGCGGGCGGGCGCGCGCGCTGGCGGTCAACCGCGAGGTCCTGGGCAACGTCGACGTGCTGCTCGACTTCGCCGCCTACCTCGACCTCGACACACCCCTGGCCGAGCTCGACGACGCCGGCGTCCAGGCGCTGGTCGACCACACCGTGGCCGCCCACCCGGGCGTCAAGGTGCTGGCCACCACCGTGCGCACCGTGCGCTCCGCCTCCGTCAACGACTTCGGCGCCCTCGCCTGGTCGCGCGAGGACGGGCTCGTGCGGGCCACCGACCGGCCCGGCCTGGAGATCCTCGACCGCGTCGGGGGCGGCGACGGCCTGGCCTCCGGGCTGGTCTACGGCCTGCTGGAGGGCGCCGACCTGCGCACCGCCGTCGAGTACGGCGCGGCCCACGGCGCCCTGGCGATGACCACCCCGGGCGACACCTCGATGGCCACCAAGGCCGAGGTGCTCGCGCTCGCCGGCGGGGCCACCGCCCACGCCGTGCGCTGAGCCCCGCGCCACCGCGGCCGCCGGTGCCGACCCCGGCGCACGGCCCCCACGAACCACACGACACATCACCGACCGCGGGACGGGCAGCAAGGAAGCCTCGTCCCCACTTCCTCGAGGAGGACGCATGACCACCCACGACGCGACGGCGACGGACGACCCGCCCGTCGACCAGGCGAACGTCCGCCGGGCCGCCTTCGCCGGCCTGGTGGGCACGGCGCTGGAGCAGTACGACTTCGTCATCTACGGTACCGCCGCCGCCATCATCTTCAACACGCTGTTCTTCCCGGACGTCTCCCCGGCGGTCGGCGTCATAGCCTCCCTCGGCGCCTACGCCGTCGGCTTCGCGGCGCGGCCGCTCGGTGGCCTGTTCTTCGCCCGGTTCGGCGACCGGCTGGGCCGCAAGTGGGTCCTGGTCTCCACCTTGTTCCTCATGGGCATCGCGACCTTCTGCATCGGCCTGCTGCCCAGCTACTCCCAGGTGGGCATCCTCGCCCCGATCCTGCTGGTGGTCTGCCGGTTCCTGCAGGGCTTCGGCGCCGGCGCCGAGCAGGCCGGCGGCGTGACGCTGCTGGCCGAGACCGCCCACCGGAGCAAGCGCGGCTTCTACTCCTCGCTGGTCTTCGTCGGCGCGGCGCTGGGCTCCGTGCTGGGTGCCGTGGCGTGGATCCTCGCCCAGCGCCTCTCCGACGAGGCCCTGATGTCCTACGGCTGGCGCCTGGTGTTCTTCTCCTCGGCGTTCGTGACGATCGCCGCCTACGTCCTGCGCCGCAAGCTCAACGAGTCCCCGGTGTTCCAGGAGACCAAGAAGGCCCGCATCGGCGCCGAGGACACTCCGGTCAAGGACGTGTGGAAGAACGGCCGCCCCAGCCTGATCCGCGTGTTCCTGATCAACATGGGCTCCAACGGGCAGAGCTACATCTACCAGGTGTTCATGGGCAGCTACCTGGTCACCTGGCTGGGCGTGGAGGCGGACTTCATCCCGCAGATCCTCCTCTACGGCGGCATCGGCGCCTGCCTCGCGGCGGTCGTGGCCGGCCGGGCCACGGACGCCCTGGGCCGCAAGCCGGTCATCATCGCGGTGCTGGTCTTCCTGTTCCTCTTCCCCATCCCCGCGTTCATGATGATCGACACCAGGGAGCCCTTCCTCATCGGGCTCGTGGTCGTCATCGGCTTCATGGTGGCCGGGTACGCCACCGTGGGCAGCCAGGGCGCCTTCTACGCCGAGATGTTCGGCTCGCGCTACCGCTACGCCGGCATCTCGCTCGCCCGCGAGTTCTCCTCGGTCTTCGGCGGCGGCATCGCCCCGCTGGTCTCCTCCGCGCTCATCACCTGGGCGTCGGGCAGCTGGTGGCCGGTGGCGATCTACATGATGGCGATGATCGGCCTGTCGATCGTCGGCGCGCTGCTCTCCCCGGAGACCCGCGGGCGCGACCTGCGGGTCGAGACCGATGCGCTCGACAGCCGCCGCGCGGCCGCCGAGGTCGCCGCCGCCTGACCGCGGGCGCTCCGCCCGACGGCGCCGCCGCCTGACCGCCGCCGCCCGACCACGGACCGGCGCGGGCCCGAACCGGGCCCGCGCCGGCCGTAGCCTGCCAGCACGCCGGCCGTCGGCGCCCGAACCAGAGAAGGACCCCATGAAGCTCCTCCTGCCCGACTCCCTGCCCCTGGCACCCACGCTGCCCGCGGGCGTCACCGCCGTCGTCTACGACGCCGCCGCCCCCGTGCCCGAGGAGCACCTCGACGCCGAGGCGCTGGTGGTGTGGGGCAGCTCCCGGGCGGACCTGGCCGCGGTGGCCGGCCGGATGCCCAACCTGCGCTGGGTGCAGACCCTGGCGGCCGGGCCCGACGCCGTCCTCGCCGCCGGCTTCCCCGGCGACGTGGTCGTGACCTCGGGCTCCGGCCTGCACGACGCCACCGTCACCGAGCACGCCCTGGCTCTCACCCTCGCCCTGCTGCGGCGCCTGCCGCAGGCGGCCGCGGCCCAGGCGGAGCACCGCTGGGCCCCGGAGCTCGGCGGCGTCCAGCCGCTGCGCCCGCGCGGCGCGGTCACCACGCTCATCGGCTCCCGCGTGCTGGTGTGGGGCTTCGGCAACATCGGCCAGACCCTCGCGCCGCTGCTGCGCCAGCTCGGCGCCGAGGTGCGCGGCGTCGCCCGGACCGCCGGACGGCGCGCCGGCTTCGACGTCGTCGCCGAGGCGGACCTCGACGCCGAGCTGGCAAGCACCGACGTGCTCGTCATGATCCTGCCCGCCACGCCGGAGACGGCGCGGGCGCTGGACGCGACCCGCCTGGCGGCGCTGCCCGCGCACGCCCACGTGGTCAACGTCGGTCGCGGCACCACCGTGGACGAGGACGCCCTCGCCGCCGCGCTCACGGCCGGCGAGATCGCCGGCGCCGCGCTGGACGTCACCGTCGTCGAGCCGCTGCCCGCCGCCTCGCCGCTGTGGGACGTGCCGAACCTGCTCATCACCCCGCACGCCGCCGGCGGCCGCCCGGTCGGCGCCGACGCGCTCGTCGCCCACAACGTCGCCGCCCTGCTCGACGGCGAGCCGCTGCGCAACGTCGTGGCGCGCTGAGAGGAAGAACTCGTGCGCCTCGCCCGCATCGCCACCCCCGCCGGGCCCCGGCACGCCGTCGCCGACGGCGCCGACTGGGCCGTCGTGGAGGACGTCTTCGCCCGCCCGCTGGTGCCCACCGGCGAGCGTCACCCGCAGGACGGCGCGCGCCTGCTCGCGCCGGTCGAGCCGCGCGTCGTTCTCGGCATGGCGCACAACACCGGCCCGGCCGACCGCGAGCTCCCCCCGCAGGCGTTCATGAAGTCCGCCCGCACCGTCGTCGGCCCCGGAGACGCCATCCGCCTGGACCCGCGCCGCGGCGAGGTGAAGGTCGAGGGCGAGCTGGCGGTCGTCGTGCGGCGGCAGTGCCGGAACCTCGCGCCCGAGGAGGTGCCGGACGCCGTGCTCGGCTGGACGGTGGGCAACGACGTCACGGCCGTGGACCAGGTGGCGCTGGACGAGAAGATGACCCAGTCCAAGAACGGCGACGGCTTCACCCCTCTCGGGCCCTGGGTCGAGACCGAGCTGGACCCGCGCGACGTCGCCATCGAGGTCCGCGTGGGTGACGAGGTCGCAGCCGCCGGCTCCACCTCCGGGCTCGCGCGCGATGTCGTCGAGCTGCTCGTGTACCTCACGGCGCACCTGGACCTCGGCCCCGGCGACGTGGTCCTGACCGGGGCGCCCGGCACCGGCGCGACCGTCGTGCCCGGGGACCGCGCCGCGATCACCCTCGCCGGGATCGGCACGCTCACGAACCCGGTGGTGCGGGCGGCGCTGTAGACCGCCCGCGCCTCGGCTGGCGGCCCGCGGCTCGGCTGGCGGCCCGCGGCTCGGCTGGCGCCCCGCCGCGGGCGGACGGGCAGCCCGCCGCTGGCAGGTCACGGCGCCCGGGAACCTGGGGCGGCGGCCGTTCGTCAGACCTACAGTGGGAGAAGGGCACCGCCCCCGACGACCGAGAGAGTGACCTGCCGTGACACCACTCCCAGCCGAGGCAAGCGCTGCCGCCGAGCTCGCCGACGTGCTGACCACCGTCCTGCTCGTCGTCGGCTCCGTGACCCTCGCCCTGGCCCTCGCCGCCGGGCTGGTGACGTGGTGGCTGGTGCGCCGGGTCCGCCGGTCCCGGGCCTACCGGCGCGGCACGCTGGCGCTGCGGTCGGTGGCGGGGGACCGCACGAGCCGGCACCTGGCGCGGCAGCGTCTCATCCTCGACCGCTCCGTCGAGGCCACCGCGCGCGTGCTCGGCGGCGCGGCGGCCGCGGGCCGGCCGGTCGGGGAGATGTCCGCCGTCGCCGACCGGCTGGCGGAGGCCGCCAGGGCGCTGGACGCCGAGCTGGGCCTCGCCGAGCGGGAGCCGGACCCCGCGCTGCGGCGCTCGCTCTCGGCCGGGCTGGACCCGCGCGTGGCCGAGCACGGCCGGCTCTCGGCGGGCCTGCGCGCCGCCGTGCTCGACGCCCGGCTGAGCGTGGGCGCCGTCCGGCTGCGCGGCGCCGCCGACGACCTCGCGGTCGAGGCCGGCGCGCTGGAGGCGTGGGGCCGCTCCTACCGGACGTCCTACGGCGCCGGCCGCTGAGGCGCGCGCCATGTCGATCACCAGCCGCCTCGGCCGGCTCCTGCGCGACAGGCGGAACGCCGTTCGCGAGCCGAAGCAGGACCCGCGCGAGGCGCTGGCAGCCGCGCAGCGGGCGCAGCAGGACCGGCTGGACGGCGCTCGCCGGGCCGTGGCCGACCTGGCCGCGCAGCGCCGCCGGGTCGAGCTGCTCGCCGTGCGGGAGTCCGACGAGATCGCGCGGCTGGGCCGGCAGGCCGAGGAGGCCGTCGCCCGCGGCGACGACGCCGCCGCTCGGGAGCACCTGCGGGGGGCGATCGTCGCGCGCGAGCGCCGGGAGAAGCTGCAGGCCGAGCGTGAGGCGCTCGACGGGCACGTGCGCCGGCTGCAGCGTTCGCTGGGGCGGGTCGAGGAGCGGGTGGAGGAGTCACGGGTGCGCGTCGCGCGGCTCCGCGCCGGCGAGGACGCCGCCCGGGCCGCGCGCGAGGTGCGGGAGGCCGCCCGCGCCTCCGGGCAGGAGGCGGAGTCGCTCCGGACGGCCGCGCTCCAGGCGGAGCGTGAGGCCCGCCGCATCGCCGCCACAGAGGCCGGGCACGCGGAGCTGGCGTGGTCGGACGCCGACGCGCCGCAGGTGCGCGAGGCGCTCGAGCAGCTTCAGCGCGACCAGGCCGACGCCGAGCGCCGCAGGGGGCATCGGCGGCTGACGCCTCCGCCTCCCGCCGTCGCCGCCGGGAGGCGGATCGCTGGGAACCCGCCAGGGGCCGCCGTGCGGACCGCATCGTTGAGGGCCACCATCCGGACCACACCCTCGAGGACTGCCATCCGGACCTCACTCCCAGATCGCCATCGAGCGCACCCGTGCGGACCAAGTCTCTGGCGAACCTCTGTCAGGCATAGCCTGACGAATGTTTCACAATTACCGTCCCGCGGCGTGCGTGCGCCCGGGCAGGGCGGCCCGCGACGCCGGGCGCCCGGCGCGTTGCGTTTCGGTCACGGATCTTCAGCGCCGACGGAGCACCTGCCTACGCTGGAGCCAGCCGTCGGCGTGGACAGGTGATCACGATGGGAACGGTGCTCGGCACCGAGCAGGCCCCCCGCTTCGATCCGCTTGAGCTCAGCGACGCCCTCTACCGGGACGGCATCGCCGTCGTCCGCGGGGCCTTCCCGCGCGAGTGGGCGTCGGCTCTGGACGACGACCTCTCCGCTGAGTTCATGAACGCGCTCCGGAGCCCCGACGGCGTGGCGCCCCGGGGCTGGAACCGCTTCTACTTCGAGCCCTACGCCGAGCGGGTGCGGGGGTTGCTCGACCTGGTGCAGCACCCGGTCCTGACCGCGCTGGCGGCGGAGCTGTTCGGTCCGGAGTGGCAGGTGGTCGAGCTCGGCTGCGACATCCCGCTGCCCGGCGCCCTGAACCAGCCCTGGCACCGTGACTTCCCCATGCCCGAGTACACGCGCCGCCACCGCCGCCTGACGTCGATCGCGGTGAACGTGCCGTCGATGGACGTCGTCGACGCGCCGTTCCAGGCCGTGCTCGGCACCCACCTGGACGACGCGGACTTCGACGACGGGATGTTCCCGCCCGCCGAACGCGCGGGGGAGCTCGAGGCCCGCATGCAGTCCTTCTACGCCCGGATGGGCAACTTCTCCGTGCGCTCGGGCCTGATGCTGCACCGCGGATCGGCGATGAGCATCCACTCCCGGATGCGGCCCGTGGCCATCGTCGGGATCGTCTCCCCGGACGACGGCGCCGTCGCGGACCGTCTCCGCGACCCGGCCGACCGGGTGCCGCCGCGGGTCCGGATGTCGCGGGAGTACCACGACCGGCTGCCGGCCACCCTCCGCGGTCACGTCTCCGCCGAGATCGTCGCGGAGACGAGGGCGACCCTGCCGCCCCACCGCACCGAGCACAGCTTCGAGGGGCTGCGGATGGGCGGTCCGCACGCCTGAGCCGACGGCGGCGGGTGCCATCGCCACCCGACGCTCGCCGGTGAACGCCCCGCGGCGCGCCCGGTGGTCCGGGCAGCCCCGCCGGGGCGCCCGGTGATCCGGTCACCCCGCCGTGGGCGCCCGGAGGTCGGCAGCCTCGCGGCGGCACCCGGGGCGCCCGGTGAGCGCCCCGCGGCGCACTGAGGGCGCCCGCCGCCGTCAGCCGCGCGGCAGGAGCCGGTGGTCGACGCGCAGCGGCTCGGCGAGCTCGATCGTGATGAGCTCGTTGGCGTCCAGCACGTCGTCGCCGCGGCCGCCGTGGTCGGGGTAGTTGTTGTCGTTGAGCACGGCGATGGTCCGCTCGTCGAGGATCTCGACGTCCTCGATCGTGAAGAACGGGAAGGCGAACGTCCCGCCCGTGCCGCCGACGCCGTCGGGGTCCGGCACGGCGAGGAGATCCACGAGCAGCTCCTTCTCGACGTAGCCGTCGCCGTCCCTGTCGCGCGTGTCCACCAGGTAGATCGCCTTGAACCGCGCGGCGTCGCCCTCGAGGCTGTCGCGCTCGATGACAAGGAGCTGGTGGGCGTTGACGGCGATGAGGTCGCCGATCGCGTGCTCGGCGGACTCTATCCGGTACCGCAGGTAGTCACCGGTGAACGCCGCGCCCTTCTCCGGGTGCAGCGCGACATCGTAGATCCGCAGGTCGGCGGCCCGGCCGGCGGCTTTGTCCTCCTCCGTCGCGCCCTCGAGCATCGGGTAAAGGTGGCGGCCGTTCGGCCCGACGGCCATGCCCTCGAAGCCCTTGGAGCTCGCCAGCGTGGCCGCAGCCGTACCGAGGGTCGGGTTCGACGGCGACGCCACGCCCGGTGTCGGGATCGGCGCCTCGAGCAGGCGGCCCTTGGCGTCGGTGTGCAGCAGGAACGGGCCGAACTCGTCCCCGAACCAGAAGGTGCCGTCCTTCGCGACCTGCATGGACTCGATGTCGAAGTCCCACCCGGTCAGCAGCCGGTCCGGGTCGGGGCAGGTGTAGCCCGCGGGCAGGTCACCGGCCTCTGCGCAGCCGCCGTCGCGCCAGATCGTCCACGGCACGTGGCCCTCGGGGTCCGAGAGGTTGAACCCGCCGTCCAGCACGGTGGTCTCGCCGCTCCCGGTGTCCGGGGCGATCCGGTGCACGGCGAGCAGGAAGTCCCGGCTGTTCTGCTTGTTGCCGAAGCCGTTGTCGCTCATCGCCAGGAGGCTGCCGTCCCCGAGGGCGTGCACGGCGGAGAAGCCTGGACCGGCTGGCCCGGAAACGGGGCCTCGGGGTTGCCGGTGAAGGAGCCTGAGGGCTCGCTGCCCCGGACGAAGGTGTCCGCCGGCAGGACGGAGCGGCCGGTGAGCCGCACGTCGTCGGGGCCGGCGGCGGCTGGGCCGCGAGGCCGGCGGTGGCGGTGGCAGCGGTGATGGCGAGGGCGAGGGCCCCCGTGAGCGTGGATCTGCGCATGTCTCCCCCTTGGTGGTTGCGCCGGCAGTCCACCGCACGGAGGTGACGGGGTCCGGGCGCGGAGGTGTCCGGAGGGGGAACAGTTCCGGCGCGTCCCCGCCGGCGGTGACTCCTCAGCCCCTCACGCGGGCCCCGGCGCGCGGGCCCCGAGCGCCCGAAGCTGCTCGCGCAGGCCCCGCCACGCGGCGGCGTGCTCCTCCGGCACGGCGGCGACCGCCCCGGCCAGCTCGCGCGCCAGCTCGGCGGCCCGGCGCTCCGGCGCCGAGGTGAGCATCTCGTCGTACCGCGGGTCGAGCAGGTAGCCCTCCCGGTCGGCCGCCAGCATCGCGACCAGGTCGAGGAAGATCGCCAGGCGCCGCGCGGCGCCCGGCTGGCTGTCGCCGTCGGCGGAGGTGGCGACGTACCGGAACCGGCCCTGCCACAGCCGCTCCTGCGCGGGCTTGGGCGAGAGCGTGACGACCGTGCCGATGAGCGAGGCGCCGTCCTCCTGCCCGGAGCCGGCGCGCCGGGCCCGCCGGTCCTGGAAGGAGGTCACCTCGTGGGCCAGCCGCAGGAAGTTGTCGTCGGTCATCGAGGTGCCCACCACCAGCAGGTGCCGGATCACCATCAGCGCCTGGACCATCGAGCCCATCGGCCGGGCCAGCGCGTCGTAAGAGACGACGTCGCTGCGGGAGAGGACGATCGTCTCCGGCGCGTCGAGGTCGCCGTGCATCTTCAGTACCCACGGCAGGCCGGGCCGCGCGGAGCCGCCGGGCAGCACCGGCACCGGCTCCCGCATCATGTCGCCGGCGGCGAGCTCGTACAGGTGGTCGTAGTTGGTGGTGATGACCTCGGTGCACCCGAGGGCGGCCAGGCACGCGTGGGTCAGCGCGTAGCGGTCGGCGCCCGAGAGCTCCGCCGCCACCTCCTGCCCGAAGGACTCGCCGAGCTCCCGGCGCAGCAGCTCCGCCTGGTCCAGCGGGGAGAGGTCGTCGAAGGGTGCGTCGGTGCGGCGCTCGAGCCGGCGGAGCAGCTCGTTCCAGGACGGCAGCCCGGCGGCCACGCCGACGCCGGCTCCGAGGAACAGGGCCAGCTCGCCCTCGCGGGCCGAGGCGGCGATGCGCTGAGCGACGTCCTGGAGCTCGGGGCTGAGGTGCCGCTCGGGCGTGGGACGGCGGCGCCGGATCTCCTGGAAGGCGGAGTAGTCGGCCGGGTGCTTGGCGACGACGGCGACGTCGAGCGCCGCGCTGGCCACCACCTCCTGGCAGGTCTGCAGCAGCAGGTCGACGAGGCGCCCGCGGATCTCGTCGAAGCCGCCGCCGCCGGTGCCGAGCGCGGGCAGGGCCACGAGCGGGTGCGGGCGCTGGTGGCTGGGCTCGAGCCCGGCCTCGGCGACCTCGCGCAGCGTGGCGGCGAGCCGGTCCGCGAGCGTGCGGGCGGCGGTGGCGGCGTCCTGCCCCTCGTACCAGACGGCATCGATGAACCAGATGGGCAGCGGCGGCGCGCACTCCCCGCCGGTCCGCGCCCGGCCGTAGCGCTTGGTGCCCCAGTTCGCCGGACGCAGGGCGGAGGCGTCGGCGCCGCCGGAGCGGCCGATGACGTCGTCCCAGGCCGGCTCGATGGCGAACCGGTCGTCCGACGGCACGATGACGGCGTCGCAGTCGAGGTGCTCCAGGAGACCTTGGATGACGAAGACGTGCCCGGTGTTCATGGCACCCGAGGCTAGGGTGCCTGCCGCAGGTTCGGCTCTCCGGGCGGTTCGTTCCCGCTCGTCGTGCGGTTCGTTCCCGCTCGTCGTGCGTGCGGCCGCCTCGCCACCGCCGAGCAGGGGCTGAGTCTCCTCCTCCCGTTCCCCTTCTCACAGGATGCCGGGGCGCGGAGGCGGACGCCCCCGCTCAGGAGAGAACGTTGGGAGAGCGCCGGACCGGCGCCCCGGAGCATTGGAGGTACCCCATGGGTGCGGACATCGAGGACGTCGACCTGCTCGTCGTGGGCGGCGGCAAGGCCGGCAAGTCCCTCGGTGCAGATGGCCATGCTCGGCCACCTGCGCTACCAGCAGGTCCGCGACGCCGTGCTCAGCCACCCGACGATGGGGGAGGGCCTGAACCTGCTGTTCGACACCCTCGACGAGGGCGACCAGCAGGCCCGGCGGGCCGAGCCGGCGGGGCAGGCGGCGCTGGCCGGCTAGCCCCGGATGCGTCGGTGCCCGGTCTCCCGCATGGTGGGAGCGAGGGAGGTCGCCATGGCCGCGCACGCAGGCGAGAAGGCGCAGAAGACGGGGGACTTCTACTGCGCGACGTGCGGCGAGAAGGTCCACGTCACACGGGGGGACACCATCCCGAAGTGCCCGAACGGCCACACCGAGTTCGACACCCGGCGCAACGAGCCGGGCAACAAGTGATGAGGGACTGACGTGCGCCCCGTCGGGACGTTCGGCGCCCCGCCGGGCGCGACGCTGCCGGCCACCGTCGCCGTCGCCGGGGTGGGCCCGGCGGAGGTGGTGGAGGTCCCCATCCCCGTCCTGGACGGCACGCTGCCCGCCTACGCACGGTACCTCCGCGCCCACTGACCGCGCCGGGCGGCGGCCAAGCGCCGAGCCGCGTGGGCGAGGCGGAGGCCGTACGGCGGGAGGTGGGGAGTCCTCCACGCAGGTGCTGGTCAGCTGAGCGCGGGCGACGCCGACGTCAGGCCTCCTGCCTGCGGCGGCCCTCCTCCACGGCCTGCTCGAGGTCGGCGTCGGTGAGCAGCGCCTCGTCCGGGTCGGCGGTGCCGGTGCCCGGGGAGACCCGCAGCTTCTCCATGTAGGGGGTCGGGTCGCCGCGCCGGTAGCCCAGGAACTCCTCGGCGTAGTACTTGCGTGCCTCCTCCGCCGTGCGGGCGCCGGTCACGATGTCGTGCATGAGGTTGAGGGCGAGGTTGTTCGCCTCCTCGTCGTGGCAGCGCGCCGACCTCTCCCCGCGTCCGGTCCACCACGACGCTGCCGTCGAACCGGGCGAGCTCGCCGACCTTCTCGGGCGGGACGCGGTAGTCGATCACCGACTGCACCGAGTCGTGGTGCGGGGCGGGGAACCGGTGCTCGTCGAAGTCCCTGGAGGCCACCACGCGCTTCCAGGGGCCGGGGTTGTGCCAGATCAGCAGCGACTCCGTCACCTCGTGCGGCTCCCCGTAGGCGTCGAGGACCAGCTGGGCCGCTTCACGGGACTCCTCCGGCCACCCGGCGATGACGTCGGCGGCGTTTCGGTCGGTCATGGGTTCCTCCTCGCGAGCTCAGTGGGGCCATGCGGACGGCCCATTCCTCAAGGTCTCTCGTGTGCTCAGGTCCTGCGACCGGCGCTCAGCCGCAAGCGCATGCCGGCTCGACGTCAGTGCACCAGGTGACGAGCGGGTGGCCCTCGTTCGCGGTCTCGCAGCCGGGGTCGGTGCACTCGACGCTGCCGTCCAGATGGAGGATGTACGTCCCGCGGCAGTGCTGGACGTCGCGGCCCGTGGTCTCGGTCCGTGTGTGCTGGAGCACCATCAACATGCCTTCCGCTCGATCCTGCTCGGTCGCTGACGATCATCCGGCTGCCCACTGACATCGCGGGTGGACGGCCCCGGCCCGGGTGCCCGTGGCTGCCGATCCGGACCTCAAGCCCCGTCGGGGACGCGTGCCGGGTCGACCGAGTTCAGGCACCGGCTGACCGTCAGTATCAGCGTGCTGGCCGCCAGCGTGCCGCCTCCGGGCATGTCGCTGCGGCGGGTGGCGTCGGTGCGGCGGGTGAGCTCCTCCACCGCGGACCGGGCGTCGGCGACGGCCTCGGCGTCTGCGGCGCCGTCGTCGATGCTCTCGAGCGTCGTGGCCAGCCGGCGCAGGACCTCGGCCGTGACCGGCCGTAGCTCGGGGCCGAGGGCGGGCACCTCCGCCCCCCGGGTCTCCTCCTCGGCGAGCACGTCGGCCAGCTCCCGCACCAGGTCCGCCGCCTGGTCGAGCTCATGGGCCTGCCGCCGCAGGGCGTGAAGGGCGGCGGCGTAGCGGCGGGCGCGCACGTTGGCGCGGGTGGACTCCTCGGCCTGGGCGACGGCGGAGCGCATGTTGATGAGGTAGGGGCGGATGCGGTGGCGTCGCTCCTCCCACTCCTCACGGTCGGGTGGCTCTCGCTGGTCCAGGGCGTCCGCCAGGTCCACCAGCTGGTCGGTCAGCACGGCGCGGACCCGTCCGACGGCTTCCCGGGCCGGGGCCAGGGGCACCTGGGGCATGACCAAGGTGACGGCCAGGCCGATGAGCGCCCCCAGGAGCACCAGACCGGCATAGGCGCCGACGTAGGCCATCTCGCCCTGCCCGACGACGAGTGTGAACAGTGCCGCCGTGGGGACCCAGCTGCCCATCGCCCCCAGTCTGGGCCAGCCGGCCACCATCACAGCGAGCGCGACGGCAAGGGCGATGATGACCGGGTTCGCCGGCTGGCCGAGCAGCTGCGCGCCCGTGGCGATCACGCCGCCCAGCGCGATGCTCGCCACCGCCTGGAGCGACTCCCGGGCTGACCCGGCGAGCGTGAAGGACGTGGCGATGACGGCACCCATGGGCGCGTAGTACGGGTACTCCGCCGCCGGGCCGGGCAGCAGCCCGGCCACGTACCACGCGATCGCGGCGGCCAGGGCCGCCCGTACCGCCATGGCTGCCCGGGGGTGGCGGACGAACGACCGGGAGAGCCGCACGGCCCAGGAACGGCCGGCGCTCATCCCGGACACCTGCCGCGCCGGGACTCGCCCGCCTGGCGACGGGCACGCGAAGGCCTGGCGCGGCTCAAGCGATCGCGACCAGCAGATCGCAGTCGAGCTTGATCTTCGCCGGGTAGCTCTGCATCATCTCGCGGGTCTTCACCGCATCCTCCGATCACGCGCGTGGAGACGGCGGCGCGACGGTCCCGCGGCGCCACCGTCAGGGCGTCTTCGACCGTAACGACGGCGCCGACCGGCCGCACCCGGGCGGACGCCGGGGTTGCGGGCGGCATCGCCCGGGCTTACCAAGGAGCACCGGATGGCCGACGGCGGCGGGCGGGACGGGGTGGGGCCGTGCACCAGCGCATCGAGGACTACGGCCCGGTCGGGGACCTGCACACCATGGCGCTCGTGGGCCGCGACGGGTCCGTCGACTGGCTGTGCCTGCCCAGGTTCGACTCGCCGGCCTGCTTCGCGCGGCTGCTGGACGACGACGAGGCGGGGTTCTGGCGGATCGCGCCGGCCGCCGGCGGGCCGTGCACCCGCCGCCGGTACCGCGAGGACAGCCTGGTCCTGGAGTCGGAGTGGGACACCCAGGAGGGGCGGGTGCGGCTGGTCGACCTCATGCCGGTGCGCGACCGTGCCGCGGACCTCGTGCGCATCGTGGAGGGCGTCTCCGGCCGCGTCCCGATGCGCATGGAGCTCCGGCTGCGCTTCGACTACGGCCACGTCGTCCCGTGGGTCCGCCGCCACGGGAGCCAGCTCTCCGCGATCGCCGGGCCGGACGCCGTCTGGCTGGACACGCCCGCGCCGCTGGAGGGCCGGGACATGCGGACGGTGTCGAAGTTCGAGGTCGGCGCGGGCCAGCGGGTGCCGTTCGTGCTCACCCACCACCCCTCGCACGAGCCCGCCCCGGAGCCGCGCGCCGCCCGGCGGGTGCTGGAGCACACCGAGACCTTCTGGCGGCGGTGGATCGGCCGGCTGCGCTACGACGGCGGCTGGGAGGAGGCGGTGCGCCGGTCGCTGGTGACGCTGAAGGCGCTCACCTACGCACCTACCGGCGGCATCGTGGCGGCGGCGACGACGTCGCTGCCCGAGCAGCTCGGCGGGGTGCGGAACTGGGACTACCGCTACTGCTGGCTGCGCGACGCCACCTTCACGCTGCAGGCGCTGCTCGGCACCGGGTTCGTCGAGGAGGCCGCCGCGTGGCGCGAGTGGCTGCTGCGCGCGGTGGCCGGGGACCCCGCCGACCTGCAGATCATGTACGGCATCGACGGCACCCGCCGGCTGCCCGAGTACGAGATCGGCTGGCTGTCCGGGTACGAGGGCTCCCGCCCCGTGCGCGTGGGTAACGCCGCCGTCGGCCAGCTCCAGCTGGACGTGTGGGGCGAGGTCCTCGACGGGCTGCACGTCGCCCGCGCTGCCGGCCTGGCCGGCGTCGCAGAGGCGTGGGACCTCCAGCGGGCGCTGCTGGACCACCTCGAGGGCCACTGGCGCGACCCGGACAACGGCCTGTGGGAGGTCCGCGGCGCCCGCCGGGACTTCGTCCACTCCAAGGTCATGGCCTGGGCCGGCGTCGACCGCGCGGTGCAGGCCGTCGAGCGCTTCGGGCTCGAGGGGCCGGTGGACCGGTGGCGGGCGCTGCGGGAGGAGATCCACGCGGAGGTCTGCGCCGAGGGCTTCGACGCGGATCGGGGCACCTTCACCCAGTCCTACGGCTCCCGGGCCCTGGACGCCGCCCTGCTGCTCATCCCGCAGGTTGGGTTCCTGCCCTGGGACGACGCCCGCGTGGCCGGGACCGTGGAGGCCGTCCGGCGCGAGCTGGTGGAGGACGGCTTCGTGCTGCGCTACCGCACCGGCGACGCCGCGGACGGGCTCCCCGGCGCCGAGGGGGCGTTCCTGGCGTGCAGCTTCTGGCTCGCCGACGCCCTGTTCGGCATCGGCCGGCGGGACGAGGCGGTGGCGCTGTTCCGGCGGCTGCTGGCGCTGCGAAACGACCTGGGCATCCTCAGCGAGGAGTACGACCCGCGGGCGCGCCGCCAGCTGGGCAACACCCCGCAAGCCTTCAGCCACGTGGCGCTGGTCAACGCAGCCCGCCACCTCAGCGGCACTCGCCCGGCCACGGCCGCGCGGGGGCCGGCGTCGTGAGCGGACCGGGAGCGGCTTCGAGAGCCGATGCGTGCCCGGCCGCCGGGGAGCGCGCGGCGGGTGGCCGCCATAGGGTGCGGCCGACCACGGAATGCTCAACGAGGAGGAGGACGTCATGCGCACAGGTCCCGTCGTCGTCATTACCGGGGCGTCCAGCGGCATCGGGCGGGCCACCGCCCGGCGGTTCGCGCGGCAGGGCGCCGACGTCGTGCTCGCGGCGCGGCGCGAGGAGGCGCTCGCGTCGCTCGTCGAGGAGTGCGAGCGCAAGGGCGGCCGTGCCGTCGCCGTGCCCACCGACGTCACCGACGGCGCCGCCGTCGACGGGCTCGCCGAGCTCGCCGTCCGGGAGTTCGGCCGCATCGACGTGTGGGTCAACAACGCCGCGGTCGGGGCCGTGGCGCCGTTCCTGGACCTGCCCGTCGAGGACTTCCGCCGCGTGCTCGAGGTCAACGTCATGGGCTACGTGCATGGCGCCCGCGCGGCGCTGCGGCAGATGCGGCGCCAGGGCAGCGGCGTGCTGATCAACGTCGCGTCGATCGTCGCCGAGGTGGCGCAGCCGTACACCTCGGCGTACTCGGTCTCCAAGGCCGCCGTCCGGGCGCTGGGCGGGAGCCTGCGCTCGGAGCTCAGGCTCGACGGCGCCAAGGACATCCACGTCTGCACGGTGCTGCCGGCGAGCATCGACACGCCCTACTACCAGCAGGTGGCGAACTACACCGGCCAGCGGATCCGCCCCGTCCCGCCGCTCTACACCCCGCAGCGGGTCGCCCGCGCCATCGTCAGGCTCGCCCGGTCGCCGCGGCGCGAGGTCACCATCGGCACCGGCGGGCGCGGCTTCGTCGTCCAGCACAAGATCGCGCCGCGCACGGCCGACACGGTGATGGCGGAGATGGTGGACAAGCGGCACGTCTCCGCGGAGGCGGTCACCGCGCCGTCGACGGGCAACCTCTACGAACCGTTGGGGGACCCGCGCACCACCCGCGCCACCGGCGGCTGGGGAGGGTTCCGCCGGACGGCGGCGCGCCGGGCGGTCCGGGCGGCTGCGCTGGCGGGCGCCGCGCTCGCCGTCGTGCGCGCGTCGGACGCCACCGGCGCCGGCGGAGGTCGGCGCCGCAGGCGGCAGCGCAGCATGGGGCGGCCCTGAGGACCCGCGCCGCAACCCGCCGCGGCTTCTGCCGATAGGTGCCGCGGCTTCCGATGCCGAAAGGTGCCGCGGCCTGCGATGCCGGGACCTGCCGCGACGCTCTCGACGCGACACGGCCCGTGCGGCTGGCGAGACTACTTGTGTCGCCGGCCACACGGGGCGGCGCGTCCGGTTCCACGAACTCGCAGGGGGAAGACTCATGACTGAACGCAACACACTGTCGCGGAGCATGCACGACCTCGGGCTGGCCGCGTGGTTCGGTGGCTCGCTCATGGGGGCCGTCGGCCTCAACGGGGCGACGTCACAGGCCAAGGACCCACGGGAGCGCCTGACCCTGTCGTCGAAGGGCTGGGGGATGTGGGCGCCGGTGAACGCGGCGGCCGTCGGCACGCACGTCATCGGCAGCATCGGTCTCATCGCCGGCAACAAGGCCCGGCTGATGGCCCAGCCAGAAGCCATGACCAACACCGTCGTCAAGGGTGTGCTGACGGTGGTGGCCGCCGGGGTGACGGCCTACAGCGGGATGCTCGGGACGAAGGTCGCCAAGCAGGGCAGCGAGGGCGAGGTCGGCGAAGGGGCCACCGAGCCGGCGCCGGGCTCCTCGACCAAGCTGACTGCCGCGCAGAAGCAGCTCAAGGCAATGCAGTGGGCAATCCCCTTCCTGACCGGCACCCTGGTGGTCCTGGCCGCCCAGCAGGGGGAGCAGCAGCGGCCCGTTGCGGGCTGGTGGCAGCGGACGAGCATGCGCGGGCTCAAGAAGTGATGCCCTGGCGGGCGGCTGCGGCCGCCCGCCGCTGAGAGCTTCGGAGGGGCCGGTGCCCGGTGGGTGCCGGCCCCTTCGTGCTGGCACTGGCGTCGTGGCGGGCAGCGCCGCGGCAGCCACAATGTCCGTCGTGGACTACGACTTCGACGACGATCCGGCCCGGCTCGACCTGGACGCCGTCTGGCGCTTCCTCTCGACCGAGGCGTACTGGGGCCGCTGGCGCTCGCGTGCGGACGTCGAGGCCCAGGTGCGCGCGGCCTGGCGCGTGGTCGGCGTGTACGCCGCCGCCACCGGCGAGCAGGTGGGCTTCGCCCGGGCGGTCTCCGACGGCGTGGCGTTCGCGTACCTGGCCGACGTCTACTTGCTGCCCGGGCACCGGGGCGCGGGGCTTGGTCAGCGCCTCGTGCGGGCGATGGTGGAGGACGGCCCGGGCGCGCACTTTCGGTGGACGCTGTTCACCGAGGACGCGCACGAGCTGTACCGCCGCTTCGGCTTCACCGAGCCGGACCGCACCGCCATGGTCCGGCCCGCCGCGACGGGCTGAGCGCCGTCAGTCGTTGCCGGTCTCGACAGCCTCGCGGGCGGCGTCCTCGTCCCCGAAGCGGGCGGCGTCGTCGGGACGGCGTGCGCCGCTCGAATCCTGCGAGCCCTGCCGCTCCTCGGCGCCCTGGCTCGTCGCGCTCTCCTCGCCGCCCTGGTCCGGCGACTCCCGCGGTGTCTGCTCGCTCATGGCCCCACCGTGGCACCGAGTGCGGCGCGCCGCATCGCGGAGCGGGCCACACTACGAGCATCGGTGCGGACGGACAGGGAGGTCACGTGCACGCCGTCCTCGCGACCGTCGGGAGCGCCGGCGACGTTCTCCCTCCCCGTCGTCGGGCTGGGCACCCGGCTGCGTGCCCGCGGGCACCGGGTCACGGTCCTGACCAACCCCTACTTCCGGGACACGATCGAAGGCGCCGGCCTGGAGCTGGCGCCGGTGGGGACGGCGGCGGATTTCGTCCGCGCCATGCGCGACCCGGACCTGTGGCACCCGTCCCGGGCGCTCTCGGCGGTGGCGCGCGAGGCGATCCTGCCCGGGCTGCGGCCGGTGTACGACCACATCGCCGGCCTGGACCCCGGCCGCACGGTGGTGGTCGCGTCGGGCCTGGCCCTCGGCGCCCGGGTGGGCCACGAGCGGCTCGGGTTCCGGCTCGTCACCATCCACCTGCAACCGACCCTCTTCCTCAGCGCGTACGACAACGCCGAGATGGGCCCGTGTCAAGGCGCCGGAATGGCTGCCGGTCGGCGTCCACGCGTGGGCGGCTCGAGCAGGTCGAGAAGCGCGTCTCCGACCCGCTGCTCGCCCCGACCCTCAACGCCTTCCGCGCCGACCTCGGCCTCCCGCCGGTCCGCCGGGTGCTCGGGCGGTGGGTCCACTCGCCCGAGGCCGTCGTCGGGTTGTTCACCAGCTGCCCTCGACCCTGCCGCCGGACGTTCTCCACGTGGGGTGGACGCCGCTGGCGCGCCTGCTGCCGCGCACCGCCGGGCTCGTGCACCACGGCGGCATCGGCACCTTGGCCCACGCGATCCGGGCCGGCGTCCCGCAGCTCATCGTGCCCTTCGCGCACGACCAGCCGGACAACGCCAACCGCGTGCGGGCGCTCGGGATCGCCGAGCGGCTCGACCGGCGTCGCTTCACGGCCGAGCGCGCCGCCCGCGCCCTCGACGGGCTTCTGGGAGACGTGCAGGTTCGCGCCCGGTGCGCCGTGTACGCCGCCCGGGTGGACTTCGCCCGCGCGGCCGAGGAGGCGTGCGACGTCATCGAGGCGGCGGCACACGGAGGTTCGGACCCCGCGCCGCCGGGGCCCGCGCCACCGAGAATGCCCTGAGTGGCCGTCTCGGCGCAGAACGGGCAGTCAGGCAATTCTCGACCACGGAGCCCGGACACCGGCGCGGGCCCGTGCCGTCGAGAATGCCCTAATTGGTCCTCTCCGCCCAGAACGGGCAGCTAGGCCATTCTCGACCGAGGATGGTCGAACGTGCCGCCCGCCGCGGTTGGCGTTCACGCAGGCGCCGGCACGTCGGCCCTGACGGCGTAGACGTCGCCGGGCCGCTCGTCGGGCGACAGCCCGCGCAGCGCGGCCGTGACGCCGTCACCGTCGAGCCAGCCGGGCGTGGCGAAGCGGAAGGACTCGAGCCGGGAGAAGGTGAACCGGTACTCGCCCAGCGCCGTCAGCCGCTCCACGCAGGCGACGGCCCGGTCCATCACCACCGGGATGTACTCGAAGGACAGCGCGGCCAGCGGCCGGCTCAGCCCCCGCAGCGTGTCCAGCTCGAACCCCTCGACGTCGACCTTGCAGAACCGCGGCTCGCCGTGACGGTCGATGAGCTGGTCCAGCGTTCGCACGGGAACCGTGACCTCCTCGTCCCAGCGAGTGTCCCGGAAGGTGGCGTCGCGCTGGACGTCCTGGATCCACGAGGGCTCCAGGGTCGAGACCGTCGGCGTGCGGGTGCTCAGCCGCAGCCGGCCCTCGCCGGGCGCCGCGCCGACCGCGCACGCCTCGATGCGCACGTCCCGGTCCCGGCCGTAGAGCAGGCGCAGCACCCTGACGAAGTCGGGCTGCGGCTCGACCGCCACCACGCGGGCGCCGATCCGGCGGAGGGCGCGGACCCGGTTGCCGGCGTGTGCGCCGACGTCGAACACGAGGTCGCCCGGGCCGACGAAGGCGCGGTAGAAGGCCGCCTTGTGGCGCTGCCCCCAGTCGGTGCCGTAGGACCAGGCGAGCGAACGGGCCATGCCCTGGGCACGGGCGAGACGGTTACCCATCGCCGCAGCCTCGCACGGCGCTCGGCGGGCGGCCTGCCGAACGAGCGGACGGCACCGGCTGGGCACGCGAGGGCGCCTCGACACGTCCAGCGCGCCTCTTCCAATTGTGGCCATCGACGTGTCGAGGCGCCCTTGGTGCGATTCGCGGGGCAGAGCGGCTGGGAAGTGGGGGAGCGGGTGCGGGTCCAGCGCCTGCGCGCTGGGCGCGCTGGGCGTGCAGCGGGCGGCGGGGAGAAGGCGGGCAGCGGCGTCAGCACACAGCGGTGGGGGCCGGACCCGCAGGTCCGGCCCCCACGCCCAGGGCTGGCTCAGCCCTTCTTGTTCTGCTTCACGACGTCGAAGTCGTAGCCCGCGTCGAGGACGCTGAGGTCCCCGGTCGGCAGGTTCGAGATGGCGACGACGAAGTCGCTGTTGGCGCCGTTGGCGCACTTGGTGTTGAAGACGTCCGTCGAGAACGAGTCACCCGTGTACCGGTAGACGAAGTTGCCGACGCCGTCGGTGATCTCGTTCGCGCTGGTCGCTCCAGGGGTGAGGTCGCACTCGGAGATGACCTGCACGGTCCAGTTGTTGTCCTGCTCGCCGGTGGTCTCGATCCAGCCCAGCTCGGAGCTGACCGCGGCGGCCGCGCCGTTCACCGTCACGTCGTCGATGAACCAGCCGGTGTCGAGGTACGCCGCGTCGGTGGAGTAGCGGAACCGCAGGTCGGTCGCGCCCGCGGGCACGGTGACTGAGTACTGCAGGTACTGCGGCTCGTCGACGAAGTACGCCCCGCCCGAGGTGCCGGTGATGCCGTTGCCCTCGGTGTTGTTGCCGTGCGGGTTGTCGCCGGTGGAGACGACCGCGCCCGAGGCGACCTCCGTGACCGGGACGGTCACCCACTCGCCGCCCACGAGGGCCTCGACGAAGGCGTAGTCCCAGCCCTCCTCGATGAAGTGCCAGTTCCAGAAGCTCACGGTCTCGCCCCCGCTGAGCGAGGCGTCGAGGCCGAGCACGTGGTCGGACTGGCTGGCGTAGCCGCCCCACCAGTGCGTCTCGCCGGTGTGCGGCGCCACCTGCGCGGCGTCCTCACCGTCGAACTCGATCGTGACTTTCGGGCCGGGGTTGCGGAAGGTCTCGTAGGAGACGCCGAAGGGCAGCGCGGTGCTGTCGGGCCGGTTGGGCACCTTGTCCCACTTCGCCGACGGCTGGGCGCCCCGGTAGCTGCCGCGGTCGTCCCAGAAGACGTCGTTGGCGACGTCGACGGTCCAGCCGCCCGAGGCCGGGCCCAGGTCGAAGTTCTCCAGGTCCCACAGCGCCGAGGCCTCGTCGTCGAGCCGCATCGTCACGGCCCAGTCCTGGAAGAGCTCGGCCGCCGACCCGAGGTCGGCGCCGGTGCGGGCGTTGAACTCGTCGATGGCGTTCTGCACGCCCTCCATGCTGTCGGCCTGCTCGGCGAAGACGAGCTTGATGAGCAGGTCGCCGGCCGCGTCGTCGTAGACGGTGTCGGGCGTCAGGTCGCCGTCGCCGTTGCCGCCGGCCTGCTCCCAGAGGTACGCGAAGTAGCTGAACGAGGCGCCGTAGTTCTCCAGGCCGCCGCCCCAGCGGGTCAGTGAGGTCTCGCGGTGGAAGACCTGCTGGTACATCAGGTGGCTGCCGGTCATGTCGTAGCCGTTGAGGAAGGCGGCGACGTCGGCCAGGCCCTCGTCCACCCAGGACAGCTCGCCCGGGTCGGAGTAGTTCATCAGCAGGTGCTCGAGCTCGTGGGCGATGACGCCCTCGTACAGCTCGGGGCGGTCGTTGCTGGCGTCACCGTCGCCCCACGGCGCGGCCGACGGGTCCTCGCCGACACGGTTGGCCCAGTCGAAGGCGTCCAGCACGATCACGTTCATGCCCAGGGACTGCATGAAGTCCGGCGCGAAGTACCCCGCCGTGTAGGACGTCTGCGCGCAGTCGTAGTACATCTCGTCCTGGACGTTGTACACCAGCGTCACCAGCGACTCGCTCTGGGGGTCGTCCGGGTTGGCCGGGCCCATCTCGCCGAAGTGCTGCTCGTTGACGTGCACGATCTGGCCGGCGAGCTCGTCGCCCAGGTAGTCGATCTGCTCCTGGGTCAGCGTGAACTCCGCGGCGCTGGAGTCCGCACAGGGCACGAACTCGTCGCCGGGGTTGTGGTCGAAGGCCGGGTCGAGGCTGTGCACGCCCTCGACGCCGTCCATGGCGCCGACCGGCACGTAGACGTAGACAGGCGTGCCCTCAGCCGTCTCGCCCGCGTAGGCGCGCTCGAACGGCTGGTAGTAGGTCCCGCCCGCGGCGGAGTCGTTGATCGGCACGGTGATGACGTCGTCCCCGGCGCTGCCGAGGTCCGCCGGCGGCTCGTAGGTGTGGTCGGCCGTCGCCGGCGCGGCCAGGCCGGTCACCGCCAGCGCGCTGGCCGCCGTCGTCGCAACGAGCGTGCGACGCATGGAAGCTCTCATGAATCCCCCTGTCGTCGACCTGAAGGTCGCCTCGTGAGCGGGGGCGTACGGTGCCCCGGCCCGACTGCGCCGCGGCCGGGAATCCGGACTCGGCTGAGGGACAACGTAGTGGTGGACCTGCGTCTGGACCAGGAGTTCCGGACGCCCTTGTTGTCCCTTGGCTTGACGCTCTGACGGGGAAGTGTGCCGTTGCGGACGCGAACGCCATGTTTGCTGCGAGGCACCTACGGCCTCGTCAGGCCCATGCGTCCCACCCGAGCCACGCCACCGCCTCGGCGACGACGTCGGGCGGGATCTCGTGCCCGCCGTCGAACTCGCGGTAGGTGACGTCGTAGCCGTCCTCCTCCAGCGCCGGCACGATCCGCCGGCTCGTGGAGGCGACCGGGAGGACGTCGTCGTGCACGCCGTGGGACACGAAGACGGCGGGACGGCCGGCGCGCGCGGCCGCCGGGACGAAACCGGGGGAGAACGCGACGACGTGCCGGAACAGCCCGCCGTTGGCGAGGCCGAGGCCCAGGGCGTAGGAGGCGCCGTCGGAGAAGCCGGCGACGACGACCCGCCCGGGGTCGACCTCCACGCCGCCGAAGACGCGGCGCAGCGCCTCGTCGATGGCCGCGACGTCCTCGCCGTACCGGCCCCGGATCGCGTCCCAGGTGCTGCCCCGCGAGGCGGGGGCGAGCAGCGCGAAGCCGTGGGCGTCGGCGGAGGCGGCGAGGAGGGAGAGCCCGCCCTGGGCGTCGCCCCCGGCCCCGTGCAGCGAGACGACCAGCGGGGTGGGCGCGACCGCGGTCGGGGGCACGTGGACGAGGAACTCGTGCGAGCCCGCGAGCAGCAACGGGTGCGTCCCTGGACCCATGGGCTCAGCCTCCCCGGTACCGGGGCGCGCCGTCAGCACCGCGTCGGAGCCGCCGGCCCGGAGCCGGTCTCGCCACTCGTCCAAGCCGCACCCCGGCAGCGCCACGGCCAGCGCGCCGCAGCCGGCGGCGCCCAGGAACTGACGTCGCGTCAGCACACCGCCAAGCCTCGCAGGCCGAGCGGTCCGCGGCGCGGCGGGCGCCGCCGTCCGCTCACGGGCAAGCCCGGTCGGCCGTGAGCCGCAGCCCTCCTCCTGTGCGGCTCGGCAAGCGGCGGCAACCAATTCGCCCCGATTCGTCCCGAATGCCTATGTTGCATGTCGCTCATCACAGGCCCCCGCGCAGCCGGCGCGGGATGCCGCGGAAAACTCAGAGGACATCATGGCGAAGACGCTGGAGAAGCAGGCCCACGCGGTCACCGACGACCCGTACCACCTCGATCCCGCCGCGGTGCAGGAGCCGCCGCGGGGCTGGCGCGCGTCGATGAAGTTCTTCGGCCCCGGGCTGATCGTCTCGGCCTCGATCGTGGGCGCCGGCGAGCTGATCACCGCCACCGCGCTCGGCGCCGAGGTCGGGTTCGTGCTCCTCTGGCTCGTCGTCTTCTCGACGCTGGTTAAGGTCGCCGTCCAGGTCGAGATGGCGCGGTGGTCCATCGCGACCGGCCAGGGCGCGCTGGAGGGCTACAACAAGGTCCCGCCGCGGTTCGGGAAGACCGGGTGGGTCCTCCTCATGTGGGCCCTCATGGCGATCTCCAAGCTCATCCAGACCGGCGGCCTCATCGGCGGCATGGCGGCGGCGCTGTCCATCCTCCTGCCAATCGGCTCGGGCCCGCTCGAGGCCACCAGCCTGACGATCTGGGCGGTCATCGTCACGGCCGTCGCCATCCTGACGCTGTACAAGAACAACTACGGGATCATCGAGAAGGGCGCCGTCTTCCTGACGATGCTCTTCGTGGTCGTGACCCTGGTGATCACGCTCGGCCTGCCGATGACGGAGTACGGCTACACCGGCGGCGACCTCGCGAGCGGCCTGTCGCTCCAGCTGCCCGTCGGGGCGATCGGCGTCGCGATCGCCATGTTCGGCCTGACCGGCGTGGGCTCGGAGGAGATCACCGCCTACACCTACTGGTGCCTGGAGAAGGGCTACGCCCGCTGGACCGGTCCCAACGACGGCTCCGAGGGCTACAAGCGCCGCGCCAAGGGCTGGATCGCCGTCATGCAGAAGGACGCCGCGACGTCCTGGGTGATCTACACGGTCAGCACGATGTCCTTCTACATCATGGGCGCCGCGGTGCTGCACCCCCAGGGGCTCCTTCCGCAGGGCAACGACATGATCCTCGTGCTCTCCAACACCTACTCCAGCACCCTGGGGGACTGGGGCAAGTACCTCTACCTGGCCGGCGCGCTGGCCGCCCTCGGCTCGACCATCTGGGCGGCCATCCCCTCGTGGTCGCGCTCCTGGGCCAACGCGCTGTCCATCGTGGGCGTCTTCGACTGGGCGGACGCCGAGCGGCGCAACCGCTGGATGCGCGTCTTCATCGTCGCGCTGCCGCTGACGTGGCTGGCGACCTACCTGTGGATCTCCTCGCCGTTCGTCATGATCCTGGTCGGCGGCATCGCGGGCGGCATCTTCCTCGCGGCCGTCGCCGTGGCGGCCTGGTGGCTGCGCCGGCACGAGGTGGATCCGGAGCTGCGCGGGGGCCGCGGCTCCGCCGTCGCGCTGGCGGTGAGCGCCGTCGCCATCATCGCCCTCGGCGTCTACAGCGCCCTGAGCTCGGCGGGGCTGATCAGCGTCGGCTGACCCGGTGTGGTGGGCGGCCGGGTGTCAGGACGTGGTCCTGCCCCGGCCGTCGACCACGTGCGGCGCCAGCGTCTCGCGCGCCGGCAGCCACAGCACCGCTGCGAGCAGTGCGATCGCGCCGGAGAGGGCGAAGGCGGCGCCGTAGCCGACGTGGTCCACCAGCAGCCCGGCGAGGATCGGGCCGGCGATCTGCCCGGCGTCCCCGGCCATCTGGAACCCCGCGAGCACCTGGCCGCCGGAGCGCTCGCGGCCGACGACGTCCGCGACCGTGGCCTGCTGGGCGGGGCTGAGCAGCCCCGCGCCGATCCCGGCGAGCACGGAGACCACGAGCAGCGGCCCCACGGCGCCGGCCAGCCCGGTGACGGCGGTGAGCGTGCCGTTCACGACCAGGCCGACCAGCGCCAGGGGCTTGCGGCCGCGGGCGTCGGCGAGGTGCCCGGCCAGCGTCAGGGCGAGGGCGTTGCCGACGGCGAACGCGGCCAGCGCGACGCCGGCCACCCATGGGGCGGTGGTGACGGCCGCCGCGGCGAACAGCGGCACGATCGCCACCCGCACGCCCAGGTTCGACCAGCCGTTGGCGAAGGCGGAGCCCAGCGCCGCGCGGTAGGAGGGGTGCGCCAGGGCCTCCCGCAGGGCCATGGGCGGCTGCGCCGTCGTGCCCGCCGGCAGCCGCAGCGCCGCGGGGCGCAGTGCCAGGGCGACCACCGCGATGGCCACCAGCAGGGCGGCGGCGTAGACGAGGAACGGCACCCGCAGCCCGGCGCCGCCGAGCAGGCCGCCGAGCAGCGGGCCGCCGATGTTGCCCAGCAGGAACGCCGTGCCGTAGGCGGAGGAGGCGCGCCCGCGGGCGGCGGGCGGCGCGAGCCGGACGATCAGGCCCATGGCGGAGATGGTGAACATCGTCGAGCCGATGCCGCCCAGGCCACGGAAGATCAGCAGCTGGGCGTAGCTCTGCGCGAAGGCCGTCACCCCGGTCGAGAGGGCCACGATGAGCAGCCCGGCGAGGTAGACCGGGCGCTCGCCGAGCCGGCCGGCCAGCCGCCCGCCGGCCGGGGCGAACACCAGGCGGAAGAACGCGAAGGCACTCACGACGACGGAGGCGGCGGTGACGCCGACGTCGAAGCTGCGGGCGAACTGCGGCAGCACCGGGGCGACGAGGCCGTAGCCCATCGCGATCACGAACGCGGCGGCGACGAGGACCCAGATCTCGCGGGGTAGGGCGGCAGGCGTCCGGCGGGTGGTGAGCATGGCGTGGTCGATCATCCCCCACGCGAGCGCGGCGGAGCGGCGTCACGTGGCTCCCGCCGCTGTCGGGATGGTCACGGAGGGCGGCGCAGCTAGCCGCTTAGTTGATGCATCAATTAAATCCGGTTAGGGTGCGGATGGCTGGCCGGCGCACGCGCGCCGGGGGGACGTGGGCGCGCTGCGCCCGTGGTGCCGGTCGGTGCGTGTGGATGTCACCGCGCCCTGCGGTCGCCCTGACCCGACGTCCTCGCCCAGGCCGATCGAAAGCCGCTCCAAGCGGCCTCCTACGAACGCGAAGGACCAACACATGCGACTCATCCAGCCGAACCGCGCCCTGACCGACATCCTGCTGCTGCTGGCGCGGGTGGGCCTCGGCGCCGTCTTCCTCGCGCACGGGCTGCAGAAGCTCGTCTCGAACGGCATGGCCGGCACGGCCGAGGGGTTCGCGGCGATGGGAGTGCCCGTGCCGACGCTCTCCGCGTGGGTCGCCGCCCTCCTGGAGACGGTCGGCGGAGCTGCGCTCATCCTCGGGCTGCTCACCCCCGTCTTCTCGCTGCTCCTCGCTGTCGAGATGATCGCCGCGGTGCTGATCGTGCACCTGCCCAACGGCATCTGGGTGACCGAGAACGGCTACGAGCTCGTCCTGGCGCTGGCCGCCGGGGCGCTGGCCGTGGGTGCCCTCGGTGCCGGTCGCCTCAGCCTCGACGGCGTCCTCGCCAAGCGGGCGACCGGCGATCGTGAGACCGTCGCCGCCCGCTGACGGCCGGGAGACGGCACGAGGGGGCGCGACGTCGTCGCGCCCCCTCGTGGGCATGTGACTACCGGCGGCTCACTTCACGAGGCGGATGGTGAGCGGGTAGCGGTAGCGCTCGCCGCGGTTGGCGGCCACGGCCGCCAGGATCATGAAGACGATGGCGGCGATGAAGTAGAAGAACAGCAGCCCGCCGATGCCGAAGGTCACGATCGTGACGATCGTGAACACCACGCCGAGGATGGCGAGCGTGATGTTGAAGTTCAGCGCCTCCTTGGTCTGGTCCTCGACGAACGCGCCGCGGTCCTTGAGCACCAGGTAGGCGATGAGCGGGCCGAAGAGCAGGAACACCAGGCCGCTCAGGTGGGTCAGGGTGGCCCAGAGGCGCTGGTCGGCGTCGCTCATGACCGGGCGGTAGCCCTGCTGGTATCCGTAGCCGTACTGCTGCTGTCCGTACTGGCCCTGTCCGTACTGGCCCTGCTGGCCCTGGCCGTACTGGTCATAGGGCTGGCCGTACTGGCCCTGACCGTACTGCTGCCCGTAGGGGGCGCCCGACGGCGGAGCCGCGTAACCCGGCTGGCCCGGGCCGTAGGGCTGCCCGTACTGGCCCTGCCCGTACTGCCCCTCGCCCGGCTGCCCGTACTGGCCCTGCCCGTACTGCCCCTCGCCCGGCTGCCCGTACTGGCCCTGCACGTACTGGCCTCCGCCAGGCTGGCCGCTCTGGTCCGCGCCGTAGCCTGACTCCGGTGCCTGGTCGTACGCCGTCGCGCCCTCCTGGCCGTACGACGTCTCACCGTCCTGCCCGGCCGGCTGGCCGGTCGCGCCGTAGCCGGGGTGCTCGCCGGCCGCCGTCGCGCCCGCCTCGCCCTCCTGCGGTGCGCCCGACGCGCCGCCCTGCTGCTGGCCGGCCTCGTCAGGGTTCTGGCCGTGCTGTGCGTCCCAGGGGTTGCTGCTCATCGGTCGTCACCACTTCACGGTCGGATTGGGCGGTGCACTGGTTATCAGCATCCCGCGGTCACGGCACAACGTACAGAACGTTGCGATTTTCGGACGACGGGGCGGTCCCGCCGTGTCGGCCAACGCGGCGGCTCCCAGAGTGCCGCCCGCACGTCCGGGCCCCTGAGCGGTCCTGTCGTCAGGCGGTGGGCTCGTTCGCCGGCCGGGTGTCGATCTCCGTCTCGACGTACGTCCCGCCGGCGGTGCTCCTGGTCTTCCAGGTGCAGATCCGTCTCCTCGTGCCGACCGGTGATCTCCCAGCCCTGCCAGCCCTCGTCGCCCTCGACGGCGAGGGCGCGGATGTCGGTGATCCGGCCGGGCGTCTCGAGCTCGGTCTGCTTGTCGGCCATCTGCCGGCACTCGGTGATCGCGACGTCGCGCGGGCCCGGCCGCACGGACAGGGTGCACCCGGCCAGCACGAGCGCGCCCGCCACAGCCACCGGCAGCGACGCGACGTGGGTGCGGGGGCTCATGACTTCGGACGGTAGTGGTCCCGGCGCGAGCCCGGGCAGAGTCCGCCCACGTGGCGGATCCTCGGGTCAGCGGCCGGGGCGCACGGACATGAGCCAGCCGGCCCGCCGTGGGGCGACGGTGGCTCGAGGGGCCAGTCGGGGCTCGGGCATCGAGCGACATCGACATGTGACCACATGGTCACATAATGGTTCGTGTGGACGAGGTGTTCAGGGCGCTCGCCGACCCGACCCGCCGGCGGCTCCTGGACTTGCTCTTCCGCCGGGACGGCCAGTCCATGACCGAGCTCGAGCAGCACTTCGAGATGAGTCGCTTCGGTGTGGCCAAGCACCTGAGGCAGCTGGAGGAGGCGGGCCTCGTCGTCGTCCGGCGCCGGGGCCGGGAGAAGCTCCACTTCCTCAACGCAGTTCCCATCCGGCTCATCCACGACCGGTGGGTGAGCAAGTACGCCGAGCCGTGGGCGGCGACGCTCAGCGACCTCAAGAGCAGGCTGGAGACTCCGATGGAGAAGGTCTTCGAGATCTACATCCGCACCACCCCCGATCGTCTGTGGGAGGCGATCACCGACCCGGAGATCCGCGCGAAGTACAGCTTCGGCATGCGGTCCGAGTCGGACTGGAAGGTGGGCTCACGCATCGAGATGCGACCCGGCAACGGGGAGGTCCTCGGCGACGGCGAGGTGCTCGAGGCCGACCCGCCCCGCCGGCTCGTGCACACCATGCGCGCCCTGTGGGGCGAGGACGTCGAGGGCGAGGGCTTCTCGCGCGTCACCTGGGAGATCGAGCAGGTCCAGGACTCCTGCCGGCTGACCCTCATCCACGACCAGCTGCGCGAGGGCGCCAACGAGCAGCTCTACGGTGGCTGGCCGATGATCCTTTCCGGCCTGAAGACCTGGCTGGAGACGGGGGAGATCCTGACCACGCCGGGGTCGATCATGTACGCCTCCGGCAGCTGAGTCGCGGCCGGCCACGGCTTTGTGGGGTCCGGCCTGGTCTGCGGCCGCCGAGCTCACGGCGTGCGCCCGCCCGACCTGACCGTGGGTGGCACGGTCGGCGGCGTCTTCCTGGGAGGCCGTCACGGTTGCCCGACGGCGGCGACGGCCGCTGGGTCGCCGCCGTGGGCGGGGCGCCCATGCCGGTCCGCCTTCGTCTATGCGTGTGTGTGACGGGGCGGCGCGGCAGAATTTCCGTCTCCGCGCCGATGAAACGATCCGGGCGCTTTTTGTTCAAATAAATAGTGTCATGTGCGCAGTTTTCAGGACGGATGTGGTCAGGTTTTACGACTCCGGCACCGGCCCGTAACGGGGCCGAAACGTGGGGCGCACAGGATCAGGCGACAGCCCACCCACCGGCGCCCCTCGAAGGAACGCACATGACACACAAGAAGGTCACGCGGACGGCCGCCCTGGCCGCCGTGGCCGCCACCGCTCTGGCCGCCTGCAGCGCCGGCGCCGCCAACAGCGAGTCCGCGCCCGACTCCACCGGTGCCGGCGCCGCTGACGGTGGCACGATCACGGTCGCACTCACCGGCGAGCCCACCAACCTCGACTTCACCACCACCGCAGGCTCGGCGATCCCCCAGGCGCTGATGTCCAACGTCTACGAGGGCCTGGTGGAGATCGACCAGGACGGCGAGATCCAGCCGCTGCTCGCCGAGTCCTGGGCGGTCAGCGAGGACGGGCGGACCTACACCTTCGAGCTCCAGTCGGGCGTGACTTTCTCCAACGGTGAGGCCTTCACCGCCGAGGACGTGAAGTTCAGCATCGAGCGTGTGAAGTCCGACGCCTGGGTGTCCTCGCTGAAGAAGCAGATGGACGTCGTCGAGTCCGTCGAGGTGCTCTCGGACACCGAGGTAGCGGTGAACCTGTCGCGGCCGTCCAACGCCTGGCTGTTCAGCATGGGCACCCTCGTCGGCGCCATGTTCGACCCCTCCGGTGTGGGCGACCTCGCCAACGCGGCCGTCGGCACCGGACCCTTCACCATCGAGGAGTGGGCGCGCGGCGAGTCCATCACGATGGCCGCGCGCGAGGACTACTGGGGCGAGGCCCCGAAGGTCGACACCGCCGTCCTGCGCTATTTCGCCGACGCCGTCGCCACCACCAACGCCCTGCGCTCGGGCGACGTCGACGTCGTCTACAACATGCAGGCCCCCGAGCTGCTCGAGACCTTCGAGTCCGACGACCAGTTCCAGGTCATCGAGGGCACCTCGAACGGCGAGATCATCCTGTCGATGAACAACCAGGCCGCTCCCTTCGACGACGTCCGGGTGCGCCAGGCCGTCATGTACGCCATCGACCGCCAGGCGGTCATCGACACCGCCTGGAACGGCTACGGCACGGACGTGGGCGGCGCGGCCGTCCCGCCCACCGAGCCGTACTACGAGGAGACCGACGCCTACTCCTACGACCCTGAGAGGGCGCGGGAGCTCCTGGCGGAAGCCGGCTACGCGGACGGGCTCGACATCGTCTTCGACGTCCCGACCCGGCCCTACGCCACAGCGGTCTCGGAGATCGTCGTCTCCCAGCTCGCCGAGGTCGGCATCAACGCCACCATCGCGTCGGCGGAGTTCCCGGCCGTCTGGCTGGACAAGGTCTTCACACAGCACGACTACCAGATGTCGGTGGTCCTGGCTGTCGAGGCCAAGGACTTCCTCACCATCTTCAACAACCCCGACTACTACATCGGCTACGACAACTCCAAGATCGCCACGCTCGCCGCGGAGGCCGACGCCGCCGTGGACGAGGAGGAGTACGTCTCGAAGATGCAGGAGGTCGTCCGCACGGTCGTCGACGACGCCCCCGCCGACACGCTGTTCCTCTTCCCGAACATCATCATCGCCAAGGCGGACGTCACCGGGATCCCCGCCAACTCCGTCACCGAGGCGCTGGACCTGACCGAGATGGGCCGCGCCTGACGGCCGCCGGGCGCGCCCCCAGCGGCGCGCCCGGCGGGCACCAGGCTCGCGCGGCCGTGCGATCGTCCGGGCGACCGTCCCGCAGTGGACGTCCGCGTGCTCGCCCAGGGCACCGCGTGGCCGTTGCCCGGCTCGTCGCCGTCACCCCCGGCGCCCGCAGGCATTGGGAAGCGCCCAGCGTCAGCGGACGCGTGTCGACCATGCCCGCCCGAAGCGATCGTCGGCGGCACAGGCCGTTCCGCCACCGTCAGGCGAGAGAAAGGATGTTCCGTGACCCAGCAGGTCCTGGTCTACGTCGCACGGTTCGTCGCCACCCTTGTGGCGGCGTCCGTGGCGGTGTTCCTCTTCATGCGACTCATCCCCGGCGATCCAGCCCAGATCGCTCTCGGCGTCAACGCCACCCCCGAGCTGCTCGCGCAGACCCGTGCGGAGTTCGGCACCGACCGGCCGCTCGTCGTGCAGTACCTCGACTGGGCGCTGGGGCTGCCGCTCGGTGACTTCGGCAGCTCCTTCGTCACCCAGCAGGACCTCAGCCCCCTCATCCTCGACCGGGTCCAGGTCAGCCTCATCCTCGTGTGCCTGGCGATGCTCGTGGCGCTGATCGTCGCCGTCCCGCTGGGCACCATCGCGGCCGTCCGGCACCGCAGGCTCAGCGGGGTGCTGCTCTCCGGCCTGTCCCCGGTGGGTGTGGCCATCCCCAGCTTCCTCGCCGGCATCCTGCTCGTCGTCGTCTTCGCCGTGTCCCTCGGCTGGCTGCCCTCGAACGGCTGGACCGCCCCGGCCATCGACCCTGCAGACTTCCTGCGCCGCGTCACCCTGCCGGTCCTCGCCCTCGCCTCGGTGCAGGGCGCGGTGATGACCCGGTACGTGCGTTCGGCGGTGCTGGAGGTGATGAGCGAGGACTACCTGCGCACCGCCCGTGCGAAGGGCCTGAGCCCGACCCGGGCACTCGTGCGCCACGGCTTGCGCAACGCGGCCGTCCCCGTGCTGACCGTCTCCGGCGTGCAGCTCGCCGCCCTGGTCATCGGGGCCGTCGTCATCGAGCGGGTCTTCGTCATCCCCGGCCTCGGCTCGATGCTGCTCGACTCCGTCGGCAACCGCGACCTCCTCGCAGTCCAGAGCGTCGTCATGGTCCTCGTCGCCATCGTGCTGACCATCAACCTCGTCGTCGACGTCCTCTACACCGTCCTCGACCCGCGGATCCGGAAGAAGGCCTGACATGTCCCTGACCCCGACCACCACGGACCCGGCCGCGCTGCCCGCCGCGGTCGCCCCCACGGCCCGTCGCCCCCTCGCACCCACCCTGATCGTCGGCGCCGCCCTGGTCGCCGTCGTCGTGGCGGCTGCGCTTCTGTCCTTCGTCTGGACGCCGTACGACCCGACCCAGGCCAGCCCGGCCGACCGGCTCCAGGGCTCCAGCGCCGCACATCTCATGGGCACCGACCGCTACGGCCGCGACATCTTCTCCGCCATCCTCGCCGGCTCGCAGATCACCCTGCTGGTGGGTGTGGTCGCCGTCGGCATCGCGCTGCTCGTGGGCACCCCGCTGGGGATCGCCGCGGGCATGCGGGGAGGATGGCTCGAGGAGCTCGTCATGCGCGCCTCCGACGTCATGCTCGCCTTCCCCGCCCTGCTCCTCGCCATCATGTTCGGCGCCGTGTTCGGCGCCAGCACGACGACGGCGATGGTCGCCATCGGCATCGCCTCGATCCCCGCCTTCGCGCGCGTCGCCCGGAGCGGCACCCTCCAGGTGATGAGCCTGGAGTTCGTCATGGCGGCCCGCGCCGCCAGCCAGCGCCCCGTGCGGATCGCACGCCGGCACATCCTTCCCAACATCGTCGGCATGGTCATCGTGCAGAGCTCGACGTCCTTCGCCCTGGCCGTCCTGGCGGAGGCGGGCCTGTCCTTCCTGGGGCTGGGCACGCCGCCGCCCGTGCCGTCCTGGGGCCGGATGCTCCAGGAGTCCCAGCAGTTCCTGGGCACCGAGCCGATGCTCGCGGTCTGGCCCGGTCTAGCCATCGCCGTCGCCGTCCTCGGCTTCAACCTGCTCGGTGACGGCCTGCGTGACCGCTTCGACCCCAAGCTGAACGGAGAGCGCTGATGTCCCTCGCGCCGACCACCACCGCCGCGCGGGCCGGTCACACCGGCACCGACGCCCTCCTCGACGTCGCGGACCTCTCGGTCGCGTCCGCGCGGCGCCCGCTCGTGCAAGGCGTCAGCTTCTCGATGGCCCGCGGCGAGCGGGTGGGCCTGATCGGCGAGTCCGGATCGGGCAAGTCGATGACCACCCTGGCGCTCATGGGGCTGCTGCCGGAGGGCGTCACCGCCACCGGCTCCATCCGCCTCGCGGGCGTCGAGCCGGACCTCGTCACCGCCACCGACCGCCAGCTCCAGGGCGTGCGTGGCAAGGACGTGGCGATGGTCTTCCAGGAGCCGCTGACGGCGCTCAACCCGCTCATGCGTGTCGGCGCGCAGGTGGAGGAAGTCATGCTCGTCCACCGCACCGCCCCCTCCCGCGCCGAGGCGCGCGCCCGGGCCGTGGAGCTGCTGGACAAGGTGCGGCTGCCCGACCCCGCCCAGGCCGCCCGCGCGTACCCGCACCAGCTGTCCGGCGGGCAGCGCCAGCGGGTCATGCTGGCCATGGCGCTGGCCAACGACCCGGCGCTCCTGCTGGCCGACGAGCCCACCACCGCCCTGGACGTCACGGTCCAGCGCCAGGTGCTCGACCTCATCCTCGAGTCGGTGACCGAGCGGGGAACCGGGCTGCTGTTCATCACGCACGACCTCGCCGTCGTAGCCAACGTCTGCGACCGCGTGCTCGTCATGACGGGCGGTCGGGTGGTCGAGCAGGGCACCACCGAGGAGGTCTTCACCCGCCCGCAGCACCCGTACACGCGCGGCCTGCTGGCGGCCTCGGACCTGGACTCCACCGACGAGCGCGGCCGCCTGTTCACCGTCGTCTCCGCGGCGGCGTACGTCCCGCCCGCCGTCGACCGCCCGCCGGCCGGCGACCTGGGGCCCACGGGCGAGGCGTCACCCTCTCGGCCGGCCGGCATCGGCCGGGCCGGACACGCGAACGTAGCACCGGTCGTGCGCGAGCACCCCGTCCCCGGCGTCGCGCACGAGCCGCCCGTCATCTCCGTCAAGGACCTCGTGCGGACCTACGCACGCGGCCGGGCCCGCCTCTTCGGCAAGCCCACGCAGGTCCGCGCACTGGGGGCGATCTCCTTCGACGTCGCCGCCGGGCAACGCTTCGGCGTGGTGGGGGAGTCCGGCTCGGGCAAGTCCACCCTGCTGCGCATCCTCGCCGGTCTCGACCAGCCCACCTCCGGCAGCGTGAAGGTGGCCGGCAACGAGGTCGCGGGAGCGCGTGAGCGCGACCTCACCGAGCTGCGCCGCAACCTCCAGATCGTCTTCCAGGACCCCATGGGATCGCTCGACCCGCGCATGACCGTCGAACAGGTCGTCGCCGAGCCGCTGCAGACCCCGGGAGCCGGCGTCGGCCGCAACCTGGAGAGGAAGATGGTGCGGGACATGCTGGGGGCGGTCGGGCTGCCGGCCGACGCCGCCGAGCGCTACCCCCACCAGTTCTCCGGCGGCCAGCGTCAGCGCATCTCCATCGCCCGCGCGCTCATCTGCCAGCCACAGGTGCTCGTGGCTGACGAGCCCGTCTCCGCGCTGGACGTCTCCGTGCGCGCCCAGGTGCTGAACCTCCTCGCCGACCTCGTCGACCAGTACCGCCTCACCCTGGTGTTCGTCTCCCACGACCTCGGCGTGGTCCGTCACATCTGCGACAACGTCGTGGTCATGCACGCCGGCGAGATCGTCGAGTCGGGCACCACGGAGGACGTCTACACCCGGCCCCGGCACGGCTACACGCGCGCCCTCGTGGGCTCCTCGATGTCGTTGCGGGCGGAGCTCGCCGCTCGGGAGGCGGCCCTGACCGGCGGGTAGGCCGACGGGCGCCCCGCCCCACCGGCCACCACGCACCACCCACCGCGCAGCCCAGGAGGAACCCATGACCACCAGCACGCAGTCCGTCGACACGCCGCTCCACCACCGCAGCGCCGCCGATCTCTCCGCCGGCTATGCGGCCGGCCACCTCAGCCCGGTCGACGTCGTCGAGGCCGTCATCGCCCGGGTCGAGGAGAAGGAGCCGGTCCTCAACGCCTTCTACCGCTTCGAGCCCGAGGCGGCGCGCGCGGCGGCACGGGCCAGCGCCCACCGCTGGGCCGACGGCGCCCAGCTCGGTCCCCTCGACGGTGTGCCGGTGACGCTCAAGGAGAACATCGCCGTCAAGGGCCTGCCCATGCCGGGTGGCACCGCGGCACGGGACGCCGTCGTCGCCGACCACGACGCCCCCATCACCGAACGGGTCCGAGAGGCCGGCGGCGTCGTGCTCGGCACCACCACCATGCCCGACTGGGGGATGCTGTCCTCCGGCGTCTCCAGCCTGCACGGGATCAGCCGCAACCCGTGGAACCCGGCGTGGACGACCGGCGGCTCCAGCGCCGGTGCCGGCGCTGCGGCGGCCGCCGGCTACGCGCCGCTGAACGTCGGCACCGACATCGGCGGGTCCGTGCGGCTGCCCGCCACCTGGCAGGGTCTCGTCGCGCTCAAGCCCTCGGCCGGCCGGATCGCCCTCGACACCCCGTACCTCGGTCGCGCGGCCGGGCCGCTGACCCGCACGGTCGCCGACGCGGCCGCGGTCATGGGGATCCTGTCGCTGCCGGACGTCCGCGACTACACCCGCATGCCGTACCAGGACATCGACTGGGCGGACCTGGACCGGGACGTGCGCGGGCTGCGCATCGGCGTGCACACCGATGCCGGCGCCGGGGCGATCACCGACCGCGAGGTGGCCACCGCCGTGGAGCAGGCCGTCGACGTCTTCGCCGACGCCGGCGCCGAGATCGTGGAGATCCCGCCATTCATCAACCAGGGCCTGCTGGACGACCTCGACGACTTCTGGCGCGTGCGGTTCTACGCGCAGTACCGGGCGATGGCTCCCGCCGAGCAGCGGCAGGTGCTGCCGTACATCGCGCAGTGGTGCGCCCGCGGCGGCACGCTCGACGGCGCCACGGCGGTGGAGAAGTACGACAGCATCGCCGAGATGCGGCGGGCCACGATCCTCGCCACCAGCGGCTTCGACCTCGTGCTCTCCCCGGTGGCGCCCATGGCGGCGTTTCCGGCCGAGCAGCCGATGCCGTTCTCCGACCCGGAGACGACGATGACGCACATCGCCTTCACGGTTCCCTACAACATGTCCGGCCAGCCGGCGTCCTCGGTCAACTGCGGCTTCACGTCGGACGGGCGGCCCATCGGCCTGCAGATCGCGGGGCGGTCCTTCCAGGACCTCGCCGTCCTCCAGGCGACCGCCTGGTACGAGGCCAACCGGCCCGCGGACGCTGACCCCGTGTGGCCGGCATGAGCGCCACCTCCTGCCGTCGCTGACGAGACGACCGGCGCGAGGTGCGCGATGCGGCGGGCGGCGAGCCCGACCGCTGGTGGGTCAGCCTCCCCGGGCCGCTGCCACCTCCTTCGCGAGGAGGGCCACGTGCAGGCTCGTGCGCGTCTCCGCGTCCGCGATGTCCGCGCCGAGCACCCGCTCGATAGTGCGCAGGCGCGAGTACAGCGCCTGCCTGCTCAGGTGCGAGGTCCGCGCAAGGGCCGCGATGTTGCCGCCCGCCTGGAGGTACAGCCGCAGGACGCCGACCAGGTCCGTCCCGTGCCGGGCGTCGAAGAGCAGCAGAGGCTGCAGTTCCCGCTCGGCGAAGGCGGTGACGCGGGCGTCACCGCCGAGGAGCATCAACAGGCCACGGATGCGGATGTCCCCGATGCGGTAGTACTCCGGCGGGCACAGGTCCGGCACGATCGCGGCGGCGCGCGCGACGTAGGCGGTCTCGGCAAGATCCGCGCCGGCGTTGACGAGCATGTCGCGCTCGCGGGCCACCGCCCGGACGTGCGCCGGACCGGTTCCGGCGCGCAGCGCCGCGGCGAGGCGGGTGAGCGCGTCCTCCTCGGTGAGCCGGCCGGGCAGGGCCACGACGGCGCCGACCACGCCGTTCTCCAGCGGAGCCACCAGCGCTGACAGCCCGGCGACACTCGCGGCGCCTGCCACGGCCTCGGTGAGCGCCTGGTCGCGCCGCTGCCCCTCGAGGTACGCATCGGCCCCGGCCGCGCCGCCCTCCGCCGCGGAGCCGGCACGCGGCGCCGCGCACACCGCCAGGTAGCGCGACGCCCGCGCCAGCCCGAGCACCTCCGCTGCCGCGCGCAGGTCCTCCTCGGCGCCGCTGCGGGCGTGCAGCAGCTCGGTGAGGAACCGCGCCTGGGCGCGCGAGCGCAGCGACGCGACGTCGCGCTCCATGAGGCGGGCGACGGCGAGAGCCTGGGCCGCGCGCTCGAGCAGCATGCGGGCGGCCGGCTCCGGCACCGTCGGGGCGCCCACCAGCACGAGACGTCCCCACACCCCCTGGCGCGAGCCCACGTCGGCGAGCAGCCAGTCGTTCGCGGAAGCCGCCCGCGTGCCGCCCCCGGGGACGAGCCGGGAGCGAGCGGCCCAGTCCCGCAGCACCACCGTCGCCGGTGCCCCAGCGAGGGCGTGCGCCATGACGTCGTGAGCGAGGTCCTCCAGGACGACGGCGGTCCCGGCCATCTCGGCGGTGCGCTCGACGATGTCCTGAGCGTCGGCACCCTCGACCCCGATCTCGGTGAACACCTCGTGGACCCGCTGGGAGAAGGTGAGGACGTCGTGCTGCTCGTCGACGATGCGGGCGTGCACCGCCTCGGTGACCGTGACGAACTTGATGACCTTGTGCAGCGCCACGAGCGGCAGGTCCACCGAGGCCGCCTGGGCCACCATGACGCCGGGCACCTTGGCGAAGCGCCGGCCCAGCTCGATGACCAGGCCAACCGCGCCCGCAGCCGCCACCGCACGAACGTACGCCCGCTGCTCCTCCGGGTCGTCAGGGAGCGCGAGCAGGGTGGTGAGCAGGAGCTCCCCGCCGGAGAGCAGCGCGGCCGGGTCCGAGCCCTCGAAGACGTGCACCCAGCGGACCGGACGGTCGAGCTGGTCGGCCGCGCTGAGCAGCTCCGGGTGCCCCGCCTGAACGGCCGGGCTGGCCAGCACCTGGCTGACGGTCATGGGCACGGACACAGTGTACGGATTCGGCGCGCACGTGAGACACAGTGCCGCTTCCGGCGCCAAGGTCCGGCGGCACACAATCGGGGACATCGCCGACACCGGCGCCGGGCACCGCGACGAGAAGGTGTCAGGCCGGAGCGCAGGGTTGGCACGTCTGGCTCAAGACCTGAGGAGAATCATGACCACCACGCAGACCGCGCCCGCCCCGACGGGGACGGTGCCCGCCTCCCACTGGCTGGACGGCGGGCCCTACGCGGGCACGTCCACCCGCAGCGGCCAGGTGTTCAACCCTGCGACCGGCGAGGTGACCTCGCTCGTGGCGTTCGCCTCCGAGCAGGACGTCGCGGCCGCCGTCGCCTCCGCCAAGGCGGCCTTCCCCGCCTGGCGCGACACCTCGCTCGCCAAGCGCACGCAGGTCCTCTTCGCGTTCCGGGAGCTGCTCAACGCCCGCAAGAACGAGCTCGCCGAGATCATCACGGCCGAGCACGGCAAGGTCCTCTCCGACGCCCTCGGCGAGGTGGCTCGAGGCCTGGAGGTGGTCGAGCTCGCCTGCGGCATCCCGCAACTGCTCAAGGGGGGCATGACGGAGAACGCCTCCACCGGCGTCGACGTGTACTCCATCCGCCAGCCGCTCGGCCCGGTGGCGATCATCTCCCCGTTCAACTTCCCGGCCATGGTGCCCATGTGGTTCTTCCCCGTCGCCATCGCCGCCGGCAACACCGTCGTGCTCAAGCCCAGCGAGAAGGACCCGTCCGCCTCGCTCTGGCTGGCGGAGCTGTGGGCCGAGGCCGGCCTGCCCTCCGGGGTGTTCAACGTGGTGCAGGGCGACAAGGTCGCCGTCGACGCCCTGCTCGCCCACCCGGACGTCAAGGCCGTCTCCTTCGTCGGCTCCACCCCGATCGCCCGGTACGTCTACGAGACCGCCACCAGATGCGGCAAGCGCGTCCAGGCCCTGGGCGGGGCGAAGAACCACATGGTCGTGCTGCCCGACGCCGACCTCGACCTGGCCGCGGACGCCGCGGTCAACGCCGGCTTCGGGTCGGCGGGGGAGCGGTGCATGGCCGTCTCCGCCCTCGTCGCGGTCGGCCCCGTGGCCGACGACCTCGTCGCCAAGATCGCCGAGCGCACCGCGACGCTGCGCACCGGCGACGGCCGCCGCGGCTGCGACATGGGCCCCCTCGTGAGCCAGGCGCATCGTGACAAGGTCGCCGGGTACGTCGAGGCCGGCGAGGCAGCCGGCGCCAGCGTCGTCGTCGACGGCCGAACGGTCCGGCCCGACGGCGCCGCCGGCGGCTTCTGGCTCGGCCCCACGCTGCTCGACCACGTCACCCCGGAGATGAGCGTGTACACCGACGAGATCTTCGGTCCGGTGCTGTCGGTGGTGCGGGTGGAGACCTACGAGGAGGCCCTGGAGCTCATCAACGCCAACCCGTACGGCAACGGCACCGCCATCTTCACCAACGACGGCGGCGCCGCCCGTCGTTTCCGGAACGAGGTCGAGGTAGGAATGGTGGGCATCAACGTGCCCATCCCCGTGCCGGTCGGCTACTACTCCTTCGGCGGCTGGAAGGCCTCGCTGTTCGGCGACTCCCACGCCTACGGCGCCGAGGGCGTGCACTTCTACACCCGGGGCAAGGTCGTCACCGAGCGCTGGCTCGACCCCAGCCACGGCGGCATCAACCTCGGCTTCCCCCAGAACCACTGACGGCGCGAAAGGACCCGCTCATGCCCGCACCCTCCGACCCCACCGGCCGGCGCGCCTACGAGCTCGACCGCGCCCACGTCTTTCACTCCTGGTCCGCCCAGGGGGCGTTGGACCCCATGGTGGTGTCCCGCGCCGAGGGCTCCTACGTCTGGGACGCCGACGGCACGAGGTACCTCGACTTCTCCTCCCAGCTCGTCAACACCAACATCGGCCACCAGCACCCCAAGGTCATCGCCGCCGTCAAGGCCCAGGCCGACGTGCTGTGCACCATCGGCCCCAGCCACGCCAACACCGCCCGCAGCGAGGCCGCCCGCCTCATCGCCGCCCACGCGCCCGAGGGCCTGGACAAGGTGTTCTTCACCAACGGCGGCGCCGAGGCGGTGGAGAACGCCGTGCGCCTGGCCCGCCTGCACACCGGCCGCGCCAAGGTGCTCTCCGCCTACCGCAGCTACCACGGGGCCACGACGACGGCGATCAACCTCACCGGCGACCCGCGCCGGTGGCCGAACGAGTTCGGCAACGCCGGGTTCGTGCACTTCTTCGGCCCGTTCCTGTACCGCTCCCCGTTCCACGCCACCACCGAGGCCGAGGAGTCCGAGCGGGCGCTGGAGCACCTCGAGCAGGTCATCGCCTTCGAGGGGCCCGGCACCATCGCCGCGATCGTGCTCGAGACCATCCCGGGCACCGCAGGCATCATGCCGCCGCCGCCCGGCTACCTCGCCGGGGTGCGCGAGCTGTGCGACCGGTACGGCATCGTCTTCGTCGCCGACGAGGTGATGGCCGGCTTCGGCCGCACCGGGAGGTGGTTCGCCGTCGAGCACTACGGCGTGACGCCGGACCTCATCACCTTCGCCAAGGGCGTCAACTCCGGCTACGTGCCGCTGGGTGGAGTCCTCATCAACGACGCGATCGCCGCGACCTTCGACGACCGGGTCTTCCCCGGCGGGCTGACCTACTCCGGCCACCCGCTGGCCTGCGCCGCCGCCGTCGCCACCATCACCGCGATGGAGGAGGAGGGCATCGTCGAGCACGCCGCCGCGGTGGGGGAGAACGTCCTCGACCCCCGGCTGCGCGAGCTGGCCGAGCGGCACCCGGTCATCGGGGATGTGCGCGGGCTCGGAGTGTTCTGGGCGCTGGACCTGGTGGCGGACCGCCGCACCAAGGAACCGCTGGCGCCGTACGGCGGCACCTCCGCGGCCATCGCCGAGCTCATGGGCGCCGCCAAGAGGGCGGGGCTGCTGCTGTTCAACAACTACCACCGCATCCACGTGGTCCCGCCGTGCACAGTCTCCGAGGCGGAGCTGGACGAGGGGCTGCGGATCCTGGACGACGTGCTGTCCCTCGCGGACGCGCACACCACCGCGGGGTCGGCGGTCAAGGTGTGAGGCCGAGAGGGGTCCGCGCCATGAGTAGCTGGACCTCGCCGACCGATCCAACCTCACCGTGGTGCCTCCCCATGTCTCGGGGACCGAGGGACGGGCGGAGGCGGGGTCCCGTGGCGAGCGCCTCAGCGCCGGTACGCCAAGCTTGAGCGGCCCACGCGGGATGACCCCGCGCCTTGACGGCGCGGTGTCGTCCCGTACCAGCGCGGCGGGTCAGGGCAGAGCCCCAAGCATGGCCTCGACCTCCTCCGGGGTGGGCGAGGAGGTCTGAGCGCCGCGGCGGGTGACCGCCACGGCCGCCACGGCGGTGGCCAGCTCAACCGCCTCGCGCAGCGACGCACCTCCAGCCAGCTGGACGGCGAGCGCGCCGACGAACGCGTCGCCGGCCCCCGTGGTGTCCGTCACGGTGACACGCCGGGCCGGCACCCACTCCGGCGGCCGGGGCTCGGTGTCGGGCGTGCCATCGGCGATCATCGCGCCGCCCGCGCCAAGGGTGAGGACGACCGAGCGGGGGCCAAGGGCCAGGAGGTCGCGGGCGAGTCGGTCTCGTCCGCGACCGTCATCCGGGATGTCGACCCAGAGCGCCTGGTCAAGCCCTAGCAGGAAGCGCGCTTCGGACTCGTTGACGACCAATGGATCCGCGGCGGCGAGGACATCGGCGGGCAGGGGAGCGGCCGGGGCCGCATTGACCAACACGCGGCCCGCGGCCCCGGTGGCCACCGCCGCGACGCTCTCCATCGGGATCTCCAGCTGCAGCACTACTACCGCGGCCTGCGACCACACCTGCCGCAGCCCGTCCAGCATCGCCGGCGTGACGTGCCGGTTCGCTCCGGGGGAGACCATGATCGAGTTCTCCCCGTCGGGGGTGACCGCGATGATGGCCGTACCGGTAGGTGCGTCCACAGTGCGCAGCCCCGTGAGGTCCACCCCCGCCCCAGCGAGGGAGCCGCGCAGCAGGCGGCCGTGGTCGTCATCGCCGACGCACCCGAGGAACGCGACGTGCCCGCCCACCTTCCCGGCGGCGACCGCCTGGTTGGCGCCCTTCCCGCCGGGAGTGGTGACGACGTCGGAGGCGAGGATCGTCTCGCCCGGCGCGGGGCGGTGGTCGATGTCGAGCACCAGGTCGGCGTTGGCTGACCCCACGACGACGACCTGCGATTGCTCCATTGCTCCTGCTCCCTTCTCCCAGCGGTCTCAGACCGAGACCGTGTCCCGCTCGGGGGTCGCGCTCGGCTTGCCGCTGCGCTTCTTACGTCGCAGCACCGTGCCCAGCAGCACCACGACGGTCAGGGCGATCAGGGTGATCGAGATGGGGCTGCCCACCAGGCTCTCCGGGCCGCCGATTACCAGCGCCCGGCGCAGGTTGCTCTCCGCAAGCGGGCCCAGCAGCAGTCCGAGCACCACCGGCCCGGCGGGGATGCCCGCCCGCTTGAGGGCCAGGCCGATGAACCCGAAGACCAGCATCGTGGCGACGGTGAACAGGTTGTTGGTCGTGGCGTAGGTGCCCACCATGCAGAAGATCAGGATGATCACCCACAGGTGCTGCGGCTTCATGTCCAGCAGCCTGACCATGCCCTTCGTCCGCAGCAGGCTCAGCCCGCCGGTGACGAGGGTCGCGATGATCATGATGGCCGCGATGAGCACCACCATGTCCGGGTGCTGGGTGAACATCGACGGACCGGGCTGGATGCCCCAGATGATCATCGAGCCGATCATCACCGCCATGACGGAGTCGCCGGGGATTCCCAGGGCCATCGTGGTGGTCAGAGCCCCGCCGAGCGTGGCGCTGGACGCGCTGTCCGAGGCCGCCACGCCGCCGATGTAGCCGGTGCCGAACTTCTCCGGGTGCTTGGAGGCGGCGCGCGCCCGGTCCCAGCCGACGAGGCCGGCGATGTCGCCGCCGGCGGCGGGGACGATGCCGACGCCGAGCCCGACGCCGGTGCCCACGGCGGCGGGCCTGGCGATCTCCTTGAGCTCCTTCTTGGTGGGCCACCAGCGGCCCAGGCTCGAGATGGGCCGCACCGTGGTGGCGCGGTGGGTGAGCATCTGGTCGAGCACCTCAGCGATACCGAACAGGCCGATGATGACGGCGATGAACTCCAGGCCCGAGCTGAGGTCGTTGGATGCGAAGGTGAACCGGGCGTCGCCCGTGATGGGGTCCCGGCCAATCACCGCGATGATCAGCCCGAAGAGCCCGGCGATCAGGCCCTTGAGGATCGACTTCGAGGCGATGCTGATCATGATCGTCAGGCCGAACAGGACCAGGGCGAACATCTCGGCCGGCCCGAACTTCAGCGCGAAGTCCGCCACCGGCCGGGCCACGAGGATGAACAGCAGCATGCTCGCGAGCAACGCCGCCGTGGTCACCAGCGCGGAGACCACGAGCGCCAGCCCGGCCTGGCCGTTCTTCGCCATCGGGTAGCCGTCGAGCGTGGTCGCGATCGACGACGGCGTGCCGGGGGTGTTGACCAGGATCGCCGGAATGCGGTCGCCGAACTGGCCGGCCACATAGATGGTCAGCATGACGGCGAGGCCCTGCTCGGGCTCCAGGGAGAGGGTGAAGCCGCTCGCCAGCGCCGCCGCCATCGTCATGGTCACGCCGGGGAAGAAGCCGACGAGCAGGCCGAGGACGGTGCCGACCGCCATGCACAGCAGGAACGTCGGGTCGGTGAAGGAGCTGAGCCCTTCGAGCAGTGTGCTCATAGCGGAACCCTCAGGATCAGGGCGAAGAGGACGTAGATCAGGGCGGTGATGGCCACCGGGAAAATCAGGAGCCCGCGCAGGCCGCGCAGGCCGTACGTGGCGAGCAGCGCCGCCAGGTAGAGCGGGCAGACGATGACGAAGCCGACCGGCTCCCAGGCGACGAGGAAGAGCACCGAGAGCGCCGAGCTGATGAGCACGCGGTACCAGCCCTGCCGGGTGCCCGCCTGGAGGTCCCCACGCTCGGCCGGGCGCCGGACGAGGGCCAGGATGAGCAGCACGGCGGAGATGGCGAGCGCGGCGCCGGCCAGGACGGAGGGCCACCAGCTCGGGGCGAGGCCCCCGGAGTCGACCTGGGACTCGATGCCCTGGCTGAGCACGAGCACGACGGCGGAGAGGGCCACCGCGAGAACGGCGATCACCAGCTCGAGACGCCGGGAGGCCGGGGCGATGTAGCCCTCCGGCTGCTCGACCTCCGGCGGCGTGGTCACCCGTTCCATCGCTCGAGCTCCCGGGCGATGGCGGCGCGGTCCTCGTCGGAGATGGCCTCGACGGCGGCGCGCACAGGGCCGGCCGACAGGCCCTGGAGCTCCAGGCCCGCCTTGAGGTGAGTGAGGCTGCCGGCGCGGACGAGCCCGACGGCGCGCGCGACGTCCGCCTTTGCGGCGCTCACGCCGTCGGCATCGCCGGCGCGCAGGGCGCCGCGCAGGTTGAGGAAGGGCTGCGGGAAGACGGAGGAGACACCCGAGATGATGCCCTGGCCGCCCGCCTGGACCAGTTCGCCGTAGGCGATGTCGTTGCCGGAGAGCACCTCGAACCCGGCCGGGGCGTGGGCGAGGTAGGCCGCAACTGATTCGTCGGTCTCGCCGCTGATCTTCACGCCGGTGACGCCCAGCTCGGCGAGGCGGGGCAGCGCGTCGTGCGGCACGGCAGTCCAGGTGCGGGCGGTGAACAGGTAGGCGTAGACCGCGGCGCCGTCGGCGGCGTCGACGACCTGCCGGAAGTAGTCGATGACGGCTTCCAGCGGCGCGGGGAAGTAGTACGGGGTGATCGCGGCGAGCTTGCGAGCGCCCAGCGACACCGCCGCCCGCGTCAGGTTGACGGCGTGGCGCGTGTGCGCGGCGCCGACGTGCAGATAGGCCCGCTCGGGGCCGAAGGTTTCGAGCCCGGCCTCGAGGACCGCGAGCCGTTCGTCGTCTTCCAGGGTGGTGAACTCACCGGTGGTGCCGGCGACGAAGGCGCCGTCGACATCGCGGGTGGCGAGGGCGGTGAACAGGCGCTTCATACCCGGCACGTCCAGGGAACCGTCCGCCAGGAAGGGTGTCGGTACGGCGGTGATGAGGTCACTGGGGGAGGTGGCGGGCGCTGTCGATGCGGTGAGCACGGACTGGTTCTCGGACGAGGACACGGGAGGGACTCCTTGGCATGTGAATCAGGGGGTGCCGGGCGGCGGCACGGGGCGGGGCCGGGGTGCCGGCACCGGGTGGGCCGGAGGCGCCGCCTGTGGCGGCGCCTCCATGCCCCGGGTCAGGCAGGTCAGTCGGCGAGGATCTCGGCGAACCGGGCGGACTCGCCGGCGACGAAGCCCTGCGTGTCGGCCGCCGAGCGCCAGTCGGGGATGTTGCCGGCCTTGGTGATGACCTCGACGTAGCTGTCGGAGGCGACGGCCTCCTCGACGGCAGCGTCGAGCACTTCGATAACCTCCTGGGGCAACCCAGCCGGCGCGCCAAGCAAGCCCCAGCCGCCGATGGAGACGTCGATGCCGAGGTCATTGGCGGTCTCGACGTCCGGCAGTGCGTCGGTCGGCTCGTCCGCGAGGACTGCGAGCACGCGGATCTGTCCGTCCTTGTGGGCCTGGGCGGTCTCGGAGACGCCCGCGATGACGGCGTCGACCTGGCCGCCGACAGCGGCGCTCACCGCGGGTGCGCCGCCGTCGAAGGGCACCGGCTTGAGGGCCGCCCCGGTTGCTTCGTTCAGCGCGGTGGTGGCCGCGTGCCAGATGGAACCGGCGCCGGAGTTGGACACGGTGAGGGTGTCGGGGTTCTCGGTGGCGGCGTCGATGAGGTCCTGCAGGGTCTCGTACGGACTGTCGGCCGGGACCGCGATGGTGGCAGGGACCGAGACGATCTGGCCGAGGTAGTCGTAGGCCTTGGGGTCGATGTCGTAGCCCTGGTGGCCGAGCATGACCGTCTCGACGGGCATGTAGCCGAGGGTGTAGCCGTCCGGCTCGGCGTCAGCGAGGGAGGCCAGACCGACCGACCCGGCGCCGCCTGTGCGGTTCTCGACGATGACAGACACGCCGAGGGTCTCCTCCATCTCGGCGGCCAGGGTACGGGCCGCGAGGTCGGAGGCGCCGCCGGCGTCGTAGGGGACGACCACGGTGATGTCCTCGGTCGGATAGTCCGCCGAGGCCTCGGTGCCGCCCTCCGCCGAGGAGCACCCAGCGAGCAGGGAGGCGGCCGCGGCGACCGCGACGAGGGACGAGGTAGTGCGCTTGGACAGCTTCATGAGGAAGGTCCACTCCTTCGTGGTGGGGAGGTTGGGTACAGCGGGGACATCAGGTGGCGGGTGCCGCGACCTCGGACTCGTAGAAGGTCCGGACGCGCCGACGCGCGTTGTCGAGGTGCTCCGTCAGCTCCTGGAGGGCCTGTCCGGGATCACCGGCACGGATGAGGTCGGTCAGGGTGTAGTGGCTGCCGATCGACGGTGCGAGGTCCCTGTAGGTCTCTCGTGAAGACAGGAGCACCATCTCGATGCTGGGCCGGTACTGCGCCCAGATGGCAGTGAGCCGGCTGTGGCCGGCGGCCAGGTAGAAGCTGGAGTGGAAGCGGGAGTCCGCCTGGGCGAACGCCTCCGCCTCGCCGCTCGTGACGGCGGCCTCCATCTGCCGCAGGGCGCCCTCGAGCGCGGCGAGCAGCGCGTCCGGGTCCCGTTCCATCGCCATGGCCAGCGCCGTCGACTCGAGCATGTGGCGGAGCGAGAACAGCTCGTCGATGTCGATCGCCGTGAGGCCGCGGATCTCGGCCCGGCGGCCCCGGACGGTCACCAGGCCCTCGGCGGCAAGGATTTTAAGAGCGTCGCGGACGGGGCCTCGACTGACGCCGAACTGGTTGGCCAAGGCCTCCTCGACCACGGGTGTGCCGTCGGCGATGCGGCGGGTGGCGATGAGGAGCCGCAGCTCGCGGGCGACCTGCGCGCCTAGGGAGTCCTGCTTGATGGGGGTGATCTGCATGCGGCTACCTCGTTGTTAACCGTTAACTGTTGACCGTTACCCGAGATCGAACACTGTGGCGTCCATTACGTCAAGTAGTTCCTGATCCGGTGGGTCGGCGCGTGAGTGCCCGGCAGCTGTGTGCCCGCGCCCGGGGCGGGCGTCGCGTGCGCACTGCTCGCGCCCGGGGCGGGCGTCGCGTGCGCACTGCTCGCGCTCGCGTCGCTCCGGTTCGACACCATGGCGCCTGCCACCCTCACGCGGTTGCGGAAGTCCGGCCCGGCCGCTGATTTCGCGCTCGCCGCGGAGATGTGGTCGCCATCCTGTCCGAGCTTTGGTATCCGGAAAGGTGGCATCCGGCATGCGTAATCTTCCCTGTTCGGAAATGTGGCTCTTCAGAATTGACGGTGTAGTCGGGGTCTGAATCCGCCGGCCTCCAGCAGGGATCTGGCGATGTAGTTGGTGAGGTTGCGGAACCCGAGTGCGGAGCCGCGCAGGTGCTCGAGCCGTCCGTTGATGGCCTCGGTGGGCCCGTTGGACGTGCCGGGACGATCGAAGTAGGCCAGGACGTCCTCTGCGCGGCGGCTCAGGGTGCGGCCAAGCGTGCGCAGCTCGGTCAGGGCGGTGGGCACGCCGTGGCTGAGGGAGTCGATCGCGGCGTGCAGCAGTTCGCGGCCTCGGGTGGTGTCGGGGTGGCGGTAGGCGGTGATCATGCGCTGGTAGACGGCCCAGGTCGCCTCGACCGCGACGTGGGCGTCGCCGTCGAAGAGGTCCTCCAACCGCTGCTTTTGCTTGTCGGTGAGCAGGTCGGTCCCGGTGTGCAGGGTCCGCCGGGCGGCGTAGAGGGGATCCCCCTTGCGGCCGCGGCGCCCGCGGGTGTGCTGCTGGACGCGCCGGCGGCACTGGTCCAGGGCGTCCCCGGCCAGGCGGACGACATGAAAGGGGTCCATGATCGCGACGGCGTCGGGAAGCTCCTCGGCGGTGGCGGTCTTGAACCCGGTGAAGCCGTCCATCGCGACGATCTCGACCGCCTGACGCCAGGACTTGTCTCGTTCGGCGAGCCACTGCTTGAAGACCTGCTTGGAGCGGCCCTCGACCATGTCCAGCAGCCGGGCCGGTCCGGTGCCCTCACGGATCGGGGTGAGGTCGATGATCACGGTGACGTACTTGTCCCCGCGGCGGGTGTGTCTCCACGCGTGCTCGTCCACACCGACGACCTTGACGCCGTCGAACCGGGCGGGGTCGTCGATGAGGACTCGCTTTCCCTCGGCCAGGACCGCGGCGTTGGCGGTGTTCCACGACACGCCCAGGCCCTCGGCGACCCGGGCCACGGTCAGGTGCTGGCACACGATGCCCTCCAGCGCCCAGCGCAGGCCCCGGCGGGAGAGCTTCGCCCGCGGCTCGGCGGCCTTCGTGGTGTCCTGGCGCCACACGTGCCCGCACCCGGTGCACCGGTAGCGGCGGACCGTGACCACCAGCGTCGTCGGACGCCACCCCAGCGGCTCGTGCGCCAACCGCCGGATCACCGTGTCCCGAGGCGAGCCCTCGCACCCGCACCGGCGGCACCACTCGTCGGGCTCGACCACGCGGCAGGCCAACACCGCTCGGTCCGGCTCGAGCCGCTGCCCCACGACCTCCAAACCGAGCTCGTCGAGGCGGGCGAACGTGGTCAGGTCAGGGCGAGCGAAGGTAACGTCGGGCACGTCGAGGTCTTTCGGATGAGCGGCGTAGGAACCCTCATCATCGGAAGACCTCGACCCCTATCCAGCGACCGACGCGCCGACTCCCGTTACACCCTCAACTGCGAAGAGCCGGAAATGTGGGCCGCTGGCCAAACGTCCACATCGGGCGAGTCGTGACGCAAAGAATGCTTTGGCGCCGGCTCTGGCTACCGGATGGTGGCGACCGATTTCGACAGCACGATCGTCCCGCACGGTGGGAACGTCTCGCGGCGCACGCGCGGCGCCCTGGCCGCGTGCGCTGACGGTGTCTTCGTCACCGGGCGCGCGCCCAGTTGGATGCCCCCGGTTCTCGACGCGACGGGGCAGTGGAGCGCCTCGCTCCCCGCGAAGATCGGGGGTGGGCTGGCGCAGCTGCTCGAGGCGGAGGTCCGCGCATACATGCTGGCTCCCTCGCGAACCGCTCCCCGCACTCGCGCTGGTGGGGCTCGTGCTGACCCCGGTTCAGCCGTCGCTTGGCCTCGCCCGAATCAGCGGGACAGGGAACCGGGCGGCCCGGATCGGGTCGAGTGTGTCGTCGGTGATGCCCGCCGTGAAGCTCTCGAACCCGAACACCTTGAAGAGCGCCTCCCGGCCGAACTTGGTGGAGTCCGCGACGAAGAATGCCTCGGAGGCGATGGAGCGCATCTTGCGTTTGAGCTCGATGGCATAACTGCTGCTCGCGTAGATGCCATCGTCCATAACGGTGCCAGCGCCGAAGATGGCGACGTTCACCCGCATGGTCTCGAGCTGCTGGATCGACGTCGGGCCCCACATCGAGGTGCTGGTCGGTAGGAGTTCGCCCCCGATGAAGACCAAATTGATCTGCGGCTTCGTCGAGATCTCGAGGCCGACGTGCAAATCGTTGGTCACAATCGTCAGGCGGCTGTGGTCCAGGTGCCGGGCTACCTCGAGGCACGTGGTGCCGCTGTCCAGCAGAACCGTCTGACCCTCAAGGATGCGCTCGGCCATCGCCGCGCCTATGGCTCGCTTCTCGGGCAGGTGGGGATCACGGCCGAGATCCGGCTGGGACTCGTTGTCGCCAGCCGCCACAGCGGCGGCTCCGCCATGTGTGCGGATCACGACGCCGTCGGCGGCGAGGCGGTCGAGGTCGCGCCTGATCGTTGAGGTGTCCACGGCGAACTTCCGCGCGAGCGTGGTGACGCTCTGGAAGCCGCGCTCCTCGATGAGCTCGGCGATCTGCTGGCGGCGCGACATCGTTGACCTTCCGCTCGATCTTGGCACAGGGTAACAGGCTTGTTTTGCGCGACATCGTGCCGTCGGTGCCGCAAACTGTGCACATTGTTGCACGGCGCGTTTGGACAATCGCGCAGCTTGCCTCTAGGGTCTGCCGTAGTCAGGGGCCCTGACGCACGAAAACAGGAGTTTGGTGCGCGGACGTAGGCGTCCCTGCGCACGATCACGAGGGAGTGAACGGATGAGGAACAAGCGCACTGCGTGCGTGTTCGCCGCGGGTCTCGCGACCCTGCTCATGGCCGGCTGCGGGTCGGTGAACGATGGTGCCGCCGCGGCCGGTGGCAACACCGCCTCCGGCAGCAGCGATCCTTCCGACCAGACGATGGTGACAGTCGTCAAGGTCAAGGGCATCGCCTGGTTCGACCGCATGGACGAGGGCGTCGTCGCTTACGGCGAGCGCACAGGGATCGACACGCGCACCGAGGGTGGTGACGACGTCTCACCAGAGAAGCAGATCCAGATCATCCAGGACCTGATCGCCCAGAAGCCGACGGCCATCACTGTCGTGCCGAACTCCCCGGAGGCGCTGTCGGCGGTGCTCGCGCAGGCCAAGGCGCAAGGCATCATCGTCGTCGCGCACGAGGCGACGGGCATCGAGAACGTCGACGTTGACATCGAGGCCTTCGACAACGCCGACTACGGCGTGGACATCATGGAGAACCTCGCCACGTGCATGGAGGGTGAGGGCGAGTACGTCCAGTTCGTGGGCGGCCTCACCGCCAAGACCCACATGGAGTGGGTCGGGGCCGCGTACGACTACCAGGTCGAGAACTACCCCGGCATGACGCGCGTCGAGGAGCCGATCGAGAGCACCGACAACGAGACCGCCGCGTACGAGAAGGCCAAGGAGATTCTGGCGAAGTACCCGAACATCAAGGGCTTCCAGGGCTCCGCCGGTAACGACGTGCCGGGCATCGCGCGCGCCATCGAGGAGGCCGGTCTCGAGGACGAGGTCTGCAACATGGGCACGTCGATCCCGTCGGCCGCCGCGAAGTACCTGGAGACCGGCTCGATCGACAAGATCTTCTTCTGGGACCCGGCGCTCGCCGGTGAGGCCCAGCTGGAGATCGCCCGCACCCTCGCCGAGGGCGGCACGATCGAGGAGGGCACCGACCTGGGCATCGAGGGCTACAACAGCCTCCGCAAGCTCGAGGGGTACGACAACGTGTTCGTCGGTGACGCCGGCATCGCGGCCGACGCCGAGGCCGCGAAGCAGTACAACTTCTGATCCCGTCCACAGGCGCGGGGCGGACGCACCGGTCCGCCCCGCGCCGGTGTTGAGAGGCGCACGACATGACAACCACGGCCCTTTCGGGCACCCCAGCACCCGTCCTCGAGGTCCGCGACATCGTCAAGTCGTTCGGTGGCGTGACCGCCCTCGGCGGGGTGTCGCTCAATCTGCTTCCCGGCGAGGTTCTGTGCCTCGCCGGTGAGAACGGGTGCGGCAAGTCCACCCTGATCAAGATCATCTCCGGCGCGGAGAAGCCTGACTCGGGCGCGATCGTGGTCGACGGTGAGACGTTCACGTCGATGGACACCACCGACGCGATCAAGAGCGGGGTCCAGGTCATTTACCAGGACTTCTCGCTGTTCCCGAACCTGACAGTCGCCGAGAACATCGTCTTCACGTCCGCGGTCGGCTCGCGGCAGCGGCTGTTCAACCCGCGTGATTCCCGGCCGGCTGCGCAGCAGATCGTCGCTGACCTCGGGCTCGCGCTCGACCTCGATGCGGACGTCGAGACGCTCTCGGTCGCCGACAAGCAACTGACGGCGATCTGCCGCTCCCTCGTCCACGAGGCGCGGGTGATCATCATGGACGAACCCACGACAGCGCTGACGCAGACCGAGGTCGAGCGGCTGTTCGCGATCGTCGAGAGGCTGCGCTCCCGGGGCGTGGCGTTCATCTTCGTGTCCCACAAGCTCGACGAGGTCCTGGCCATCTCTGATCGCGTCACGATCCTCCGTTCGGGGAAGAACGTCATCACCAGCCCGGCCGGGGACCTGGATCTGCGGACGATCGCGCAGCACATGACTGGTCAGGTCATCGACGACTCCCGCAGGGTCAGTGAGCTCGTCCCCGACGCCGCGCCGGTACTCGAGGTGGAGCACCTCACCCTCCCGGGTGCCTTCCGCGACGTCTCCTTCACACTGGGCCGTGGGGAGATCCTCGGCCTCACCGGCCTCCTCGGCTCCGGTCGCACAGAGATCGCCGAGTCGCTCTTCGGCGTCCACCCGTACGAGTCCGGGTCGGTCAAGGTGGACGGCGTCCCGACCCGGCTGCGCAGCATCGACGACGCCATCGCGGCGGGCATCGGCTACGTCCCCGAGGACCGCCTCACGCAGGGGCTCTTCCTCGAGAAGTCCATCGCGGACAACATCATCGCCAGCTCCACCGACAGGCACCGGACACGGTGGCTGACCCTCGACAAGCCCGCGATCCACAAGACGATCGACGGCTTGTTCAGGCGCCTTCGCGTCAAGGCGCCGAACGTCCAGGCGCCGGTGCGGTCTCTCTCCGGCGGGAACGCCCAGCGCGTGGTGCTCGCCAAGTGGCTGGCGCGGCGCCCCAAGGTGCTCATGCTCAACGGGCCGACGGTCGGCGTGGACGTCGGATCCAAGTCGGAGATCCTCGACATCCTGCGCGCCCAGGCGGCCGACGGCATGGGCGTCATCGTCATCTCCGACGACGCCCCCGAGCTCGTCGCGTGCTGCCACCGCGTCCTCGTGGTTCGTCACGGCCGTGTCGTGGACGTGCTCGAGGGTGATGACGTCGACGTCGAAAGTATCCGGAAGAAGGTGGCCGCGTGAGTGCGGAGAAGTCGTCCAGAGCGGCGTGGTTGCGCCGCCTCCGCGGACGGAACAACGAGGGCGTCCTCGCCCTCATCCTGGTCGTGCTGATCATCGGGATGTCGATCGCCAACCCGGTGTTCTTCTCGCTCCCGACGGCGTTCAGCATCCTGCGCAGCGCGATCGTGCCGTTGATCTTCGCCCTCGGCGTGCTGCTCGTCATCATTTCGGGCGGCATCGACATGTCGTTCGCCGCGATCGCGGTGTTCGCTGCCTACACGACGATCAAGGTGCAGCTTGCCGGCTCGTTCGACCTCGGCCTTGTCGGTGCGTTCGCCGTGGCGGTGCTCATCGGCGCGTTCCTCGGAGCGATCAACGGTTTCGTCATCGCGAGGTTCCGGCTGCCGACGATGATCGTCACGCTCGGCACCCGGGGCATCTTCACGGGTGTGCTGCTCACCTATGTCGGCTCCCGCTACATCGCCGACCTGCCGGCCGGGATGGCCTCGGTCTCGACGACCAACCTCATCGCGGTCGAGGGCTCGACCGGGAACGCCTTCCTGCATGTTCTGGTGGTTCCGGCGGTCCTGCTGGCGATCGTGATCGCCTGGGTGCTGCGCCGGACGATGTTCGGCCGCAGCATCTACGCGATCGGTGGTGATGCCGAGGCGGCCCGCCGCGCCGGCATCCGCGTCGTCCGTACTCAGGTGTGGATGTACGTGCTGGTCGGGATGATGGCCGCCGTCGGCGGCATGATCTACATGATCATGGGGCGCAGCGCCACCCCGCAGGAGCTGGTGGGTGACGAGCTCGACATCATCGCTGCGGTCGTCCTCGGTGGGGCGTCGATCTTCGGCGGGCGTGGGTCCGTGACCGGGACCGTTCTCGGCGTCCTCCTCATCCAGGTCATCAACAACAGCCTCATTCTCGCCGGTGTGCCGAGCGCCTGGCAGCGGACCGCCGTCGGCCTGCTGCTCGTCGTCGGGGTGGGTGTCCAGGCCCTCGCCGCGCGCCGCTCCGCGCGCAGGATCCGGACCATCGACGAGTCCGACGAGGACGGGGCGCGCCATGAAACGACCAGTGTTCAGCACGAGAAGGTGACGGCATGAACGACGCCCAGCATTCCATGCGACGGGTCAACGGCTCCGTCGACGCCCGGTGGAAGGACCTGCTCGGCCGGGTCCACGTGGACCGCAGCGCGCAGCGGATGCTGCTGCTCGTCATCGTGGCGTTCGCGCTCTTCACCGCCCTCAACCCGTCGGTGTTCCTCAGCCCGATCAACCTGCAGAACATCGCGCTCGCGTCGCCAGAGGTGGGCGTGCTCGCCCTCGCGATGATGCTCGCGATGCTCACCGGCGGTATCGACCTCTCGCTCGTGTCGATCGCGAACCTCACCGCGATCACCATGTCCACGCTCTACACGGCGATCGCGACGAACGACCCGGCGCAGGCGGAACAGATGTTCCCGGTGATTGCGCTGGTGGGTGTCGTGGTGGGGGTCCTCGGAGGCTTTGTCAACGGCATCCTCGTGGCGTGGGTCGGGATCACCCCGATCCTCGCGACGCTGGGCACCATGCAGATCTACAACGGGATCGCGGTCGCCTGGACCGGCGGCAAGACGCTGTACGGCGCGCCGTCGGCACTGACCGCCTTCGGGCAGTCGACGGTCGGTGGGGTGCCCACGCTGTTCGTCGTCTTCGTCGTCGTCGCCCTGGTGATCGGCCTGGTCGTCAAGCGCACGCCACTCGGCCTGAAGGTCACCTTGCAGGGCGCCAACCCCACCGCCGCGCACTTCTCCGGCATCAACAGCTCCCGGGTGCTCATGAGCACCTACCTGGTCACGGGGCTGCTGGGCGGCGTCGCCGGCGTGCTGTTCCTCGCTCGCAACCCCACCGCCTCGGCGGACTACGGCGCCTCGTACGTCCTGCTCGTCGTGGTCATCGCCGTTCTCGCCGGCACCAACCCGAACGGCGGGTTCGCGACCGTGCTCGGGGTGGTCCTGGCAACCCTCACCTTGCAGATCGTGCAGAGCGGCTTCACCGCGGTCCGCCTCTCCGCCTTCGAGTACGCGATCGCGCAGGGCCTGATCCTCGTCGCGGTCATGGTCTTCGACCAGGTGAGGTGGCGAGGCCTACGCCGGCCCAGACGTGCGGTCGCGGCGACCGGCTCGTGACCATCACATCCAGCTCTTCGACGAAAGGAACGTCATGAAGAAGATCATCAACAAGCCCGAGAACTTCGTCGACGAGATGATCGAGGGCATCCTCCTCGCCCACCCCGACAAGGTGAAGACGCCCGGCGACGACCGGCGCATCCTCGTGCGGGCCGACGCCCCTGTCGCAGGCAAGGTCGGCATCGTCACCGGTGGCGGCTCCGGCCACCTGCCCCTCTTCAAGGGCTACGTCGGCAGGGGCCTCGCCTCGGGGGTGGCGATCGGCAACGTCTTCAGCTCCCCGAGCTCGCAGCAGTGCTTCGAGGCGACCAAGGCGGTCGACGGCGGTCGCGGCGTGCTCTACCTGTACGGCAACTACGGCGGCGACGTCTTCAACTTCGACCTCGCGGCCGACCTGGCCGAGCTCGAGGACATCGAGACCCGCACCGTGCTCGGCCGCGACGACGTCGCCAGCCAGCCGAAGGAGCGCAAGCACGAGCGCCGAGGCGTCGCGGGCATCTTCTTCGCCTACAAGGCCGCCGGCGCCGCCGCTGAGCGCGGCGACAGCCTCGAGGAGGTCGCCGCGGTCGCCGAGGACATCGTGGAGCACACCGCGACGATGGGCATCGGGCTGTCTCCGACCATCCTGCCCACCACCGGTGAGCCGAGCTTCGACGTGCCCGACGGCGAGATGGAGGTCGGCATCGGCATCCACGGCGAGCCCGGCATCCACCGCGGCCCGCTCGAGACGGCCGACGAGATCACCGAGCGCATCGTCTCCGCACTCGTCGCGGACCTGGAGATCACCGAGGGTGACCGCGTGGCCGTGCTCGTCAACGGGCTGGGCGCCACCCCGCTGGAGGAGCTCTACGTCATGTACCGCCGCGTCCACCAGATGCTCGCCGACCGCGACGTCACCATCGAGCGCAAGTACGTCGGCGAGTTCGCCACGAGCCTCGAGATGGCCGGCGCGTCGATCTCGCTGCTCGTGCTCAACGACGCCCGCCTCGCCCTGCTCGACGCGCCCGCCGCGTCCCCGTTCTTCCAGGAGGTCTGATCCCATGCATTCCACAGAGCTTGTCGGCACGATCCAGCGCAGCCTGGCCGAGCTGGTCACGTACGCCGACGAACTGCGTGACCTCGACCAGGCGCTCGGCGACGGCGACCTCGGCATCACCATCTCGCTCGGCGCCAACGCCGTCATCGAGGCGCTCGGCGCCATCCCGGACGGCGCGACGCCTTCCGAGATCGCCCGCGCCGCCGCGAAGGCGTTCGCGAACGCGAACCCGTCCACGATGGCGGCTCTCGTCGCCGGGGGCCTGCTCGCCGGATCCAAGGCGTGGGCCGACGTCGAGGACGTCGACGTGGCGGCTGCCGCGAAGTTCGTACGGGCCGCCGGGGAGAACATCGCGCAGCGCGGCAAGACGCAGCTGGGTGACAAGACGATCCTGGACGCGATCCTGCCCGCGGCCGACGCGCTCGCCGCCGCGGCGGACGGCGCTGTCGGCCTCGAGGACGCCATCGCCGCCGCGGAGAAGGCCGTCGTCGAGACGCGCGACCTGCAGTCGCGCCGTGGCCGGGCCTCCTGGCTGCAGGAGCGCAGCATCGGCCTGCAGGATCCCGGCGCCACCGCGATGCTGCGGTTCCTCCAGTCGTGGCAGAAGGCCGGAGCGGTGGTGGCGCCATGACGGCCGTCGCGGTCCTCGGGCTGGGGACCATGGGTCGCGGCATGGCCGCGAACCTGGTGGCCGCCGGCCACGACGTCACGGTGTGGAACCGCACCGCGGCCGCAGCAGCCGAGGTGGACGGGGCTCGGACGGCCTCGTCGATCGCCGACGCCGTGCACCGCCAGGACGTGGTGCTGTACTGCCTGTCCGACGACGCCGCCGTGCGCGCCGTCGCCCTGGGGGAGGACGGCGTGCTCGCCCACGTCGCGGCACCCACCGTCGTCGTCGACATGTCGACGATCAGCGTGGCCCTCAGCGACGCCGAGCACGCCGCGTACGCCGAGCGCGGTATCGCGATGCTGGACGCGCCGGTCTTCGGGTCGAAGGGTGAGGCGGCGGCCGGCGGGCTCTGGGTCGTCGTCGGCGGCGACGACGACACGGTCGCCCGCGTGCGGCCCGTCCTTGATGCCGTGAGCGAGTCCGTGCACCACATGGGGCCGGCCGGCTCGGGCGCTCGCATGAAGCTCGTCGGCAACCTGCTCGTCGCGGCCCAGCTGCAGTCCCTCGGCGAGGGCCTCACGCTCGCCCGTGCGGCCGGGCTCGACCTGAGCAGGGTGCTCGAGGTCGTCGCCGTGACGGACTTCCGCACGCCCATCTACGACGGCGTGGGCGCCGCCGTCCTCGCGGACGACTACTCGCCGAACTTCGCGCTCCACCTCATGCGCAAGGACGTGGGCCTGATCGGCGAGCTCGCCGAGCAGGTCGGCGCGCCGGTCCCCGGAACGGCGGTGGCGGCCGAGACGCTCGACGAGGCCATGGCGGCGGGGCTCGGCAAGCTCAACGCCTCGGCGCTCGTGAAGGTGCTCGCCGGCCGGGCCGGGGTCGAGCTCTCGCAGCGCTGAGCCAGGCAGGTGCGGCGGGTGGCGAGGGCCACCCGCCGCACCCTTTTCTTATGGGGTCCGGTGCTGGCTGCGCGCGAGAGCGTGCACGACCTCGCGACTCGTGGGGTAGAGGTCGAGGTAGAGCCGGTAGCGCTCCTCGTAGAGCGCGGCCGTGCCCGGGTCGGGCACGCGGAGATCCGCGGCCGGGTTCCAGTCGGCGATCGAGACGTCCGCGAGGAGGCGGGCCGCCAGGAAGGCCGCGCCGTAGCTGGCGCCGATCGTGCGGCTGGGGATGACCTGCTCCAGCCCCGTGACGTCGGAGACGACCTGGGTCCACAGTCTCCCCTGGGTGCCGCCACCGACGGCGACGACGCGGTCGATCCGCGCGCCGGCCGCGCGTAGGGCGTCGACGTTGTGCCGCACTCCGAAAGCGGTGGCCTCCAGGACGGCGCGGTACAGGTCTCCGCGGGTGTGCGAGAGCGTCAGGCCGGCGATGAGGCCGCGGGCGTGGGGGTCGAAGATCGGGGTGCGCTCGCCCGCGAAGTAAGGCAGAGCGAGCAGGCCACGGGCGCCCGGCCCGGACGCCTCCGCCTCGGCCAGCAGCGTGGGGTAGTCGACCCCGCCGGCCACGTCCCGAAGCCAGGAGGTGATCGCGCCCGAGGTAGCCATCCCCCCGGCGAGGTTCCGGGTGCCCTCGAACGCGCCGACGGTGCCCCACATGAGCTCGCTGGTGAGCCGCTCGGGCACGGTCGCGACGAGGAACATCGTCGTGCCGTACATCAGCATGAGGTCGCCGGGGTTCTGGGCGTCGACGCTGACCGCCTCCGACCAGGCGTCGATCGTGCCGGTGATTACGGGCACCCCGGCGGGGATGCCGCCGATCTCCCGCTGCATCACGCCGGCCCGCTGGCCGGGCCAGCGCAGGGGCGGCAGTTCGAGGCCGGGGGCGATGCGGTCGGACCAGGGGCCGTACCACTGGAGGTCGCGGATGTCGAAGAGCGGTGTGCACTGGCTGGCAGAGTGGAAGTCCAGCACGTACTCGCCGGTGAGCCGGTAGGCCAGCCACGACGCCGGCATGAACAGCCTGCGAGCCCGGGGGTAGACCTCTGGCTCGTGCTGCCGCACCCAGGCGAGCTTGGGGCCGACAGCCTGGCTGGAGAGCGCCGAGCCGGCACGGTCGAGGATCGCCGCCTCGCCGAGCTCGGCGTTGAGCATGGCGATCTGTTCGGTGGCGCGGGTGTCGACGCCGTAGAGGATGGCCGGCCGGAGGGGAGTGCCGTCGTCGTCGGTCAGCAGCACGCACGGGCCCATGCCGCTGACGCCGACTGCGCTCACCTCGACGTCGCCGGGGGCGGTGAGCTCGCCGGCGAGCTCGACGAACTCGCGCCACCAGATCTCGGCGTCCATCTCCACGTGGCCCGGGGCGGGCCGGTCGACGGTGTGCTCCCGCACGGCGGTGCGGAGGATTTGCCCGTCGGGGAGGACGAGCACGCCCTTGCTGCTCGAGGTGCCGATGTCGACGCCGAGGGTCGCGCGTCTCATGTAGCCGCCTTTCCGATGTGCCGCCGGTCATCGCGACATCGCCAGAGGACCTGGCGACATTGTCTCGCGCTTTCGGAACGTTCCTGACCGCAGGCCGCCCGTGGCGGGCGCATGTGCCGCGAGTCCGGTGCGGCGGCGCCCTCCAGCCAGCCGTGAGACGGGAGTGCCCAGGTGATGGACGGTCGACTACAGTCTGCGGGCGAAGCGGGGCCAAGGGTCCCAGCGCCGGGAAACCCCGAGACCGGCGTTTCGAACGATGGGCCCCAGCCGGCCCGCAGCATGTCCGGAAGGATTCCCATGAAGCGCTCGAAGACGAGCATCCTCGGCGCGGCGCTCGCGGCCACCGCCCTCACCCTGGCCGCCTGCGGCAGCGACTCCGGCGCCGACGGCACCGACGCGGCCGGCGGCGGCGAGCAGGACGCCGTCGAGATCGGCATCACGCAGATCGTTTCGCACACGTCCCTCGACGCCGCCCGCGATGGCTTCAAGAACGCGCTCGCCGAGAACGGCTACGTCGAGGGCGAGAACGTCACCTACGACGAGCAGAACGCCCAGGGCGACCAGGCCACCGCCACCTCTATCGCGAACAAGTTCGCCTCCGACGGCAAGGACCTCGTGCTCGCCATCGCCACGCCGACGGCGCAGGCCGCCGCGCAGGCCATCACGGACATCCCCATCCTCATCACCGCCGTCACCGAGCCTGCCGAGGCCGGCCTGGTGGACAGCTGGGAGGCCCCCGGCGGCAACATCACCGGCACCTCCGACCTCAACGCCGTCGAGGAGCAGCTGGGCCTGATCAAGGAGCTGGCGCCGGACGCCACGACCGTGGGCGTCGTCTACTCCTCCGGCGAGGTCAACTCCCAGGTGCAGGTGGACCTGGCCGAGGAGGCGGCCGAGAAGCTCGGCCTGACCCTCGAGCTCGCCACCATCACCACGTCGGGCGAGGTGCAGCAGGCCGCGAACTCCCTGGACGTCGACGCCTTCTATGTGCCCACCGACAACAACGTCGTCTCCGCGCTCGACGCCCTCGTCCAGGTGGCCGAGGAGAAGCAGGTGCCGGTGGTCGTCGGCGAGGGTGACTCCGTCGCCAACGGCGGCGTCGCCACCTATGGCTTCGACTACGAGCAGCTCGGCTACCAGACCGGCCTCATGGCGGTGAAGATCCTCGACGAGGGCGCCGACCCCGCCGAGATGCCCATCGAGACGCCCACCGACCTGCAGCTGTACGTCAACCCGGCCGCTGCGGAGCGCATGGGCGTGACCATCCCGGCGGAGCTGCTCGACAGCGCCGACGTCGTCGTCGAGGAGTAAGAGGACCCGCATGATTGCCGCCCTGGAGCTGGGACTGATCTACGGGCTCATGGCCCTGGGGGTCTACCTGACCTTCCGGATCCTCGACTTCCCGGACCTGACGGTCGACGGCAGCTTCACCACCGGGGCCGCCGTCGCCGCCATGCTCGTCGTGGGCGGCACCAACCCCCTGCTCGCCACGCTCGCGGCCATCGCCGCGGGCCTGGCGGCAGGGGCGGTCACCGGCGTGCTGCACACCAAGGGCAAGATCAACCCGCTGCTGGCCGGCATCCTCACCCAGATCGCGCTGTACTCGATCAACCTGCGCATCATGGGCGCGGCCAACCTCTCGCTGCTGCGCGAAGACACCCTGCTCACCCCGCTGCGCGACGGCGGCCTCATGGGCACCGCGGTGGCGGTGGTGATCTTCGCCGTCGTCGCGCTGGTGTTCAAGCTCCTGCTGGACTGGTTCCTGCACACCGACCTCGGGCTCGCCCTGCAGGCCACCGGCGACAACGAGGAGATGATCCGCAGCTTCGGCGTGAACACGGACCGGACGAAGGTGCTCGGGCTGGCGCTGTCCAACGCCCTGGTGGCGCTGTGCGGGGCGCTCATCGCCCAGTACCAGGGCTTCGCGGACATCGGCATGGGCATCGGCCTCATCGTTGCCGGCCTGGCGTCGGTGATCATCGGCCAGGCGATCTTCGGCACCCGCACCATCGTCATCGCCACCCTCGCCGTGGTGCTCGGCTCCGTGGTCTACCGGGTGGTCATCCAGCTGGCACTCACGATCGGCCTGGACCCCAACGACATGAAGCTCATCTCGGCCGTCCTCGTGGTCATCGCGCTGGTCCTGCCGCAGTGGGGGCTGTTCAAGGGCCTCGGCGCGCGGCTCGGGCTGCGCCGGACCCACGTCGGCGCGAAGGCGAAGGTGGACGCCTGATGCTGCGCCTCGACGACGTCACCCAGACCTTCTTCGCCGGCACCCCCAACGAGCGGGTCGCCCTGCGCGGCGTCACGCTCGCACTCGAGCCGGGGGAGTTCGTCACCGTCATCGGCTCCAACGGCGCCGGCAAGTCCACCCTGCTCAACATCGCCGCCGGGAAGCTCCGTCCCGGGACCGGCACGGTGGCCATCGACGGCAAGGACGTCACCGGGCTGGCGGACCACCAGCGCGCCCGGGACGTCGCCCGCGTGTTCCAGGACCCGATGGCCGGCACCGCCCCGCACATGACCATCGAGGAGAACCTCGCCATGGCCTACGAGCGGGGCAAGGGCCGGGGCCTGCGCCGGGGCGTCACGGCCGCCAAGCGGCAGCTCTTCGCCCGCGAGCTGGCCACCCTCGAGCTCGGCCTGGAGTCGCGCCTGAAGGCGAAGGTCGGCATGCTCTCCGGCGGTCAGCGCCAGGCCCTGTCGCTGCTCATGGCCACCTTCAGCGAGCCCAAGATCCTGCTGCTGGACGAGCACACCGCCGCCCTGGACCCCCAGCGCGCGGCGCTCGTGGCCCGGCTGACGGCGGAGGCCGTGGAGCGCCACCACCTCACCACGCTCATGGTCACCCACAACATGGCCCAGGCCCTCGAGCTGGGCACCCGGCTGGTGATGATGCACGAGGGCCGGATCATCCTCGACCTCGACGCCGCCACCAAGGCCCGCACCACCGTGCCGGACCTGCTGCACGAGTTCGAGAAGATCAAGGGCGCAGGGCTCGACGACCGGACGATGCTGCAGTAGCCATCTTTCGCGCTTCCGCGTCCATCCCGTCGGATGATCGCGAGGAGAGCCTCATTTTTCGTGACCGAGGCCTCGTCCGGTATTTCTTCTCGCCGACCGGGCGCGGAAATACGCTTGCTGGCTGATGCAATGCTCCTACTTCGACGCCGACCGGTGCCGCTCGTGCACCCTGCTGGGGCGCAGCTACGCCGACCAGCTGGCCGGCAAGGAGGAGCACTGCCGCACCCTGCTGGCCGACTTCCCCGCCCTGGAGTGGCTGCCGCCGGTGGCGAGCCGGGAGTCGGGCTTCCGCAACAAGGCCAAGATGGCCGTGGCCGGCACGGCCGAGGACCCGCAGCTGGGCATCCTCGACGGCGGCGGCCGCGGCGTGGACCTGCGCGAGTGCGGGCTGTACCCGGCGAGCCTGCACGCCACGTTCCCCGTGCTCGCCGAGTTCGTCGGGCGGGCCAGGCTCACGCCCTACGACGTGCCGCGCCGGCGCGGCCAGCTGAAGAACCTGCTCGTCACCGAGTCGCCCGACGGCGAGCTCATGGTCCGCTTCGTGCTGCGCACGGACGAGTCGGTCGTGCGGATCCGCAAGCACCTGCCGTGGCTGCGCCAGGCGCTGCCGAAGCTGGCGGTCGCCTCGGCCAACATCCTCCCCGAGCACAAGGCGGTCCTGGAGGGCGAGCGCGAGATCGTGCTGACCGACCAGCAGACCCTGCGGATGGGCGTCGACGGCGTCGACCTGCACCTGCGCCCGCAGAGCTTCTTCCAGACCAACACCGACGTCGCCGCGGCCCTGTACCGCCAGGCGCGGGCCTGGGTGGACGAGCTCGCGCCCGCCTCGCTGTGGGACCTCTACTGCGGCGTCGGCGGCTTCGCGCTGCACTGCGCCGACGGCGACCGCAACGTCACCGGCATCGAGGTGAGCCGGGAGGCCATCGCCTCCGCCGAGCTGACCCGGGCGCAGGCCGGCCTCGGTCGGGTGCGCTTCGAGGCCGGGGACGCGACGGCGTTCGCGCTCGCCGCAGAGCAGGCGCCGGAGCTGGTCATCGTCAACCCGCCGCGGCGGGGCATCGGCCCCGACCTGGCGGGCTGGCTGGAGTCGTCCTCGGTCCGGTCGGTGATCTACTCCAGCTGCAACGCGGTGTCGCTGGCGCGCGACCTCGCCGCCATGCCGTCGCTGAGGCCGCGGCGCGCACGGGTGCTCGACATGTTCCCGCAGACCGCGCACTACGAGGCGCTGGTGCTGCTCGAGCGGGCGCCCGGCGGGGCGGGTCAGAGGCCGCCGGCGACACGTACGACGGCGCCGCTGACGTAGGCGGCCTCCGCGCTCAGCAGCCAGCCGATGGCGGGGCTGATCTCCTCCGGCTCGCCGGGCCGGCCGAACGGGATGCGTGAGGCGACGCGCGTCGCGCGGCGGGGATCGCCCGCCGCGGCGTGGATGTCCGTGCGCACCGTCCCCGGTGCGACCGCGTTGACCCGGATGCCGTCCGCGGCGAGCATCACCGCGCCGGCAGTCGCCAGGCAGTGGCCTCCTCCAGCTCCAGCAAGGACTCGGCCTCGGTCCAGGTGAGGCCCCCGGACGCGGCCCACTCGGCGATCAGCTCAAACCGCTCGTCGGGGTCCAGCTCCCGGGCGGCGGCAGCTTCGGCCCGCGAGTAGGCGCGGAGCACCTGGTGCATGTGCTGCACGACGTACGGGGCGGACGTGTCGGACGCCGCGCCGTGGTCCAGCCGGTCACGCACCCACGCGGTCCAGTCGGACAGCGCTGACTGGAACAAGGCCTTGAACACCATGCCTCCCACCGGTGACGAAGAACCGAGGGCGCCGGTGACCTCACTCAGGAGCGGAACTCGCGACTCCTTCCGTCCCTATGGTCGCGCTCGTGCCCGGACCCCGGCCAGAACCTGCGGGCGTGAACTGCGCTGCATTCGTCGCCGGCCTCACGCCATCGGAGGACGCGGACCCGGCGCGGTCTCACCTGGCGAACCGGCCATTGACCCGTGGGCGGTCAGGAGTAACTTCGGCCGCACCCCCGGGGAGCGCTGAGGAGCGCTGAGAGTGCGGACAGTCCGCAGACCCGTATACCTGATCCGGTTCGTACCGGCGTAGGGAGCAGGGCATCCGCCCGACGCACGTGCGTCGTCGGCGGGTCTCGAGGTACCCGCGGGCCCGAGAAGGGACCGTGATGAGCACCAAGCTCGAAGAACTGACCGACACCGGCGCCACGCCGGATCAGCTCGGCATCGGGATGCGGCTGAGCATCCACCCCCACTGCGACGACTTCGTCGAGGTCATCCTCGGCGCCCTCGCCGACGCCGAGGCCGCCGGCCTCACCGAGGGCCTGGTGATCGACACCGACGAGGTGAGCACCTACGTCGGCGCCCGCACCGCTCCGGCCGAGCAGCGCCTCGCCGCCTACCTCACCGCCGTCGTCGCCGCGGCCTCGCGCCGCTCGGGCGGCGGGCACGTCGTCGCCCACGTGCTGCTCTCCCGTGGCTGCCCGGGCGAGGTGTCCTGCGACCTCGCGGTCACCGGGCTGCCCGACCCGGCACCCGTGCAGCTCGAGCGCACCGGCATCCGCGCCGCCGCCCAGTGGTCGCTCTACCCGCTGCTCGACGGCGGCTCCGACGCCGGTGACCACATGGCCCACATCGAGGCCGCGATCGCCTCGGCCCGCCGGCGCGGCACCACGACGAGCCCGGCGCACTACGCCACTAAGCTCACCGGTGACGTCGCCGACGTCCTGGCGACCGCCGTCGACGCCTGGGCGCAGGTCGGCGCCCACGTGCCGCACGTGGTCACGCACCTGACCGTCTCCGTGGGCTCCCCGAGCCCGGTCGAGGCGTGAGGGAGGAGCGCGCCATGAACGACACCACCGCCGCCGTCGCCCCCGCCCGCCCGCGCTGGGCCATGAAGGACCTCGTCCTCATGGTCGTCCTCGGCGTCGTCTTCGGCTTCGCCTACTGGGCCCTCGTGCAGGCCTGGAACGGGCTGAGCATCCTCATGGGCCCCGCCGGGGACCTCTCCCAGCACCTGCTGCTCGGCGGCTGGCTGCTGGTGGCACCCATCGCCGTCGCCATCATCCGCCGCCCCCTCGCGGGGGTGATCGCCGAGGTCATCGCCTCGGTCGTCGAGGTGGTCTTCCTCGGCTCCCCGGTCGGGCCGCTGCTGCTCGTCGCCGCCGCCATCCAGGGCGCGGGCAGCGAGCTGCCCTTCGCGCTCACCCGCTACCGCCGGTTCGGCTGGGGCGTCTACGCCGTCTCCGGCCTGCTCGGCGCCGGCCTGGTGTTCTTCTACTCCGCGTTCCGCGCCGGCTGGTACGGCCAGGACATCTTCGCCCTGCGCCTGGTGCTGCAGTGCCTCTCCGGCATCGTCCTCGGCGGCCTGCTGGCCAAGGTGATCGTCGACGCCCTGGCACGCACCGGCGTCGTCGACAACTTCGCCATCGGCCGGGCCCCGGGCCGGTCGTGAGCCGGGCCCAGGCGGCCCCGCGAGCGGCGGGGGCGGGCACCGGGCCGGTCGTGGAGCTCCGCGACGTCTCGGTGACCTTCCCCCGCCGCGCGGAGCCGGTGCTGCGCGGGGTGTCCCTGGCCCTGGCGCCCGGGGAGCAGGTGGTCGTGCTCGGCGCCTCCGGCTCGGGCAAGTCCACCGTGCTGCACGCCATCACCGGGGTGGTGCCGCACACCGTGAGCGCCACCGTCACCGGCACGGTCACCGTGGGTCCGACGACGGCGGCCACGCCCGTCGTCGAGCGGTCCCGGCACCTGGGCGTCCTCGCGCAGGACCCCGCGGCCGCTGTGTGCCTGCCCGGGGTGGAGCAGGAGCTGGCCCTGCCGCTGGAGAACCACGCCGCCGACCCCGCGACCATCGGCCCGCGCATCGGCGCCGCGCTCGACGCCGTGGGCGCCGGCGCCCTGCGGGGCCGGGTCACCGCCACGCTCTCCGGCGGGGAGTCCCAGCGGGTCGCCCTGGCCGCCGCCCTGGTGACCGAGCCGGAGGTGCTGCTGCTGGACGAGCCGACGTCGATGCTGGACCCGGCGGGCGTCACCGCCGTCCGCGGCGCCCTCGACCGGGCGGTCCGGCGGTACGGCCCGGCGGTGGTGCTGGTCGAGCACCGCCTCGACGAGTGGGCCGGCCCGGCCGGGATCGCCGGGCTGCCCGCCCGGGCGCTCGCCCTGGGAGAGGCCGGGGAGGTGCTCGCCGACGGTCCGACCGCCGTCGTGCTGCGCGAGCACGCCGACGAGCTCCACGCCGCCGGGTGCTGGCTGCCCCTGGACGCCGAGCTGCTCGCCCTCACCGGCGCCGAGGGCGGGCTGGCGGCGCCGGCGAACACCGAGCTGCTGCGTGCGCTCGCGGCGGAGGCGGCCCAGCCGCCCGGGGCGCCGGGCGTGCCCGGTGCCCAGGGGGTATCCGGCGCCGGCGGGCCCGCGCACGACGGCGGAGCCCCGCTGCTCGCCGCCCGCGGGCTCGCGGTGGGCCGGGCGGAGCCGGCGGCGCGGCGCACCCGCCGGCGCCGGCAGGCGGCCCCGCCCGCGCCGGCGCTGCTGTCCGGCATCGAGCTGGCCGTTCGACCGGGCGAGGCGGTCGCCCTGCTCGGCGCCAACGGCGTCGGGAAGTCCACCCTGCTGCTCACGCTGGCCGGCCTGCTGGCGCCGCTCGGCGGGCGGGTCGAGGGCGCGCGTCCGGGGCTGGTGTTCCAGAACGCCGAGCACCAGTTCCTCGCCAGCACCGTGCGGGACGAGATCGCCCACGGGCTCCCGGCCGCCGTCGCCGGGGACGTGGTGGCGCGTCAGCTGCGCCGCCACCGGCTCGAGCACCTGGCCGGGCAGAACCCCTTCCGGCTCTCGGGCGGGGAGAAGCGCCGGCTCAGCCTGGCCGCGATGATCGCGCACGAGCGCCCGGTGCTGCTGGCCGACGAGCCCACCCTCGGCCTGGACCGGCGGGACACCATCGCCACCGCGGCGACGCTGCGGGAGGTGGCGACCGGCGGCGGCGCCGTCGTGCTCTCCAGCCACGACCTGCGCACCGTCGCCGGGCTCGCCGACCGCGTCGTCGTCCTCGGGGAGGGCGGCGTGCTCGCCGACGGGCCGACCGCGGAGGTGCTGCGCGACGGCGAGGTGCTCGCCCGGGCCGGGCTCACGCTGCCGCCGCTCGTGGCGTGGCTGCTCGAGCACCTCCCCGGCCCCGCCGTCGGGCACGTGCTGCGGCGGCTCGACGATGCGGTCCCGGCGGCACGGCCTCGCGGCGCACGGGCGGCGGCGCCATCCGCGGTGGAGGTTCCGGCGCCGGGTTCGCCGGCGGATCCGGCGGCGACGGCGTCGCACTCCCGGGCGGTGGCCCGGTGAGCGCCCTGACGGCCGCGCCGGTCGTGGACTCGCCCTTGGCCCGGCGCAACCCCACCGTGAAGCTGGCGCTGCTGACCCTCGTCTCCCTCGTCGCCGTCTTCCTCCTCGACCCGCTCACGCCCGCGGTGCTCTACCTGCTGGCGCTTGCCGCCGTGACGGCGTCGCTGCGGGTGCCACTGCGCACCCTGGCGGCGGCGCACGTGCCGTTCGTCGCGTTCGCGCTCGGGGTCCTGGTGGTCAACGCCCTCGCCCGGCCGGGCGTGGTGCTGTGGCAGGCCGGGCTGCTGCGGGTGACCGAGGAGGGGCTCGCCGTGGGCGCGGCGCTGGCCGCCCGCACCCTGCTCGTCGGCGTGCTGGCGATCGGGTTCCTGCTCTCCACCGACGGCGTGGCCCTCATGACGAGCCTGCACCAGAACGCCCGCCTGGGCGCCCGGGTAACCTACGCGATCCTCGCCGGCTACCGGATGCTCCAGGAGATGCCGCGGGAGTGGAGCACCATCCGGCACGCCCATGCGGTACGGGCCGAGCTGCCCGACGCCGCGCGGACGTCGGGGGCCGGCATGAACGCCGGCGCCCGGCCCCCGCGGGGGCCGCGCCACCTCGCCGGGGTGGTGTTCACGCTGCTGGTGGTCTCCGTGCGCAAGGGCGAGCGGATGGCCCAGGCGCTGGAGTCGCGCGGGCTCGGGCTGGAGCCCCGGACCACGTGGCGGCCCGTCCGCGTCACCGCCGCCGACTGGGCGCTGGTGGCCGGCGTGGTCACCGTCGTGACTGGCGTCCTTCTGGCCAGCCGGGCCCTCGGCTACCTGGAGGGTCCCGGTGCGCTCGCGGGCTGACATGCACCTCGTCGCGATGGTCAACCCGCCGACGAGCCAGTACGCGGAGAACTGGCGCCACCCGCTGTCCCGCACCGACTGGCTGGACGCGGGGTTCTATGCCGACCTCGCCCGCACCCTCGAGCGCGGCCGGTTCGACATGATGTTCCTGCCCGACGCGCTGGCGGTGCCCGAGGACCACGCAGGGAGCTACGCCACCACTGTCCGAACCGGCGGCAAGGGCACCATCTACGTCGACCCGGTGGTCGTCGCGTCGGTCGTCGCGGCCGTCACCACCCACCTGGGCCTCGGCGCGACCATGTCGACGACGTTCCTCCCGCCGTACGTCATCGCGCGGACGATGCTCAGCCTCGACCACCTCTCCGGCGGCCGGACGGCCTGGAACGTCGTCACCTCCACCACGGACGCCGAGGCCCGCAACCTCGGCATGCGGGCCATCCCGCCCAAGGGCCAGCGGTACGACCACGCCGACCGCGTCGTCCGCACCGTGCTGGACCTCTGGGACACGTGGGAGCCCGGCGCCCTCAGGCTCGACGACGGCGCCCGGACCTTCGCCGACCCGGCGCGGATCCACCGCATCCCCCGGCGCCCGGACGGGCCGCCGCTGAGCCGTGGCCCGCTCACCCTGCCGGGCAGCCCCCAGGGCCGGCCGGTGCTCATGCAGGCCGGCGCCTCCGAGCGGGGCAAGAGATTCGCCGCGCGCTGGGCCGAGGTGGTCTTCGCCGTCGCCGACGACGCGGACGGCATGCGGGCGCTGCGCACGGAGCTGCGCGGGCGGGCCGCCGCGGTCGGGCGAGACCCGGACGACCTCCTCGTCCTGCCCGCCGTGCAGCCGGTGGTGGGTCCCACCGACGCCGCCGCCCGGCAGCGGCTCGCCGAGCTCAAGGCGATGCTCGACGAGGGGGAGATCCTCAGGATCCTCGGCCGCCTCCTGCACGCGCGCCCCGACGAGCTCGACCCCGATGGAGATGGCGCCGCGTTGGTGCTGGCCCACCGCGGGGCCACCGGCAGCGACGGGTTCGAGGACATGCTGCTGCGTGCCTGCCAGGCCGAGGGCCTCACCGTGCGGGACCTCGCCGCCCGGCAAGCCATGAGTCAGCTCAAGCCTCAGCCGGTCGGCTCGCCCTCGACGATCGCCGACTACCTGTGCGAGCTGGTCGACGCCGGCGCCGCGGACGGCTTCGTCGTCATGTCCGCGCTGTACCCGGTGTCGCTGGAGGACTTTGTCGCCGGCGTGGTCCCCGAGCTCCAGCGGCGCGGGCGGTTCCGGAAGGAGTACGAGCAGCGCACCCTTCGCGGGCGGCTGGGCCTGGCGTGACGGCGCCCCGCACCCCGCTCGTCGGCGTCCTGGCGATCGGTTCCTGCTGTCCACCGACGGCGTGGCCCTCATGACGAGCCTGCACAGAAACGCCCGGCTGGGCGCCCGGGTCACCTACGCGATCCTCGCCGGCATCGCCGGGGTGGTGTTCACGCTGCTGGTGGTCTCCGTGCGCAAGGGCGAGCGGATGGCCCAGGCGCTGGAGTCGCGCGGCCGCGGCGAGAGCCCGGCCGCGCCGGGCGCCGCCGAAGGCGACTGACGGACGCCGCCGGCGTCACCGCTGAGGAAGTGGCGAACCGCTGCGCGCGGACCGGACGACGTCCTCGATGGCGCGCACCGACACGTCGGCGCCGCGCGGCTCCTCCAGCACGCCGGCGTGCGTCTCGTCCGTGAAGCGGTGGCTGCTGTTGCTGGACATCTCGGCCATCCGGTCGTGCGCGGCGGGCCGGTCCAGCGACGCGTCGGCGGTGAGCACCACCAGCGGCACGCTGCCGAGGGTGGTGAGCGCCTGAGCCTGGCCCAGCAGCGCGGGCATCGTGGCGAAGTCGTCGCCGTAGTTCCGCCAGTGGCGCGGGGTGGCGGCGAGCGCGTCGACCTGTCCGGCCGCCGGCTCGGGGAGCGCGGAGGGAGCCAGCGACGACGCGACCCACCCGAGGCCCAGCCGGGCCAGGACGGGCAGCGCGGCAAATGAGGCGGAGGCGCCCGCCTCGCCCGAGCGGTCGACGGGCGGGGCCCCGTAGGGGTCGGTGCTGTCCAGCAGGACCATCCCGGCGACCTCCTCGGGGTACGCGGAGGCGTAGGTCATCGCGTGCGCGCCGCCGATCGAGTGCCCGACGAGCACGTACGGGCCCTGCTCGCCGGCACGGGAGAGCAACGTGTGCAGATCGGCGGCGGCCCGCAGCCCGTCCTGGGCCTGCGGCGCGTCGCTCCAGCCCTGCCCCGCGCGGTCGTAGGCGCACACGCGGGTCGTGCCGCTGACGGCCTGCGCGATGCGGCTCCAGTGCGGGGACGCCTCGCCCTGCCCGCTCTGGAGCACGACCGTCGGGCTCCCGGAGCCGGTGCAGTCGAGGTGGAGCCGGTAGCCGCCGACGTCGTAGGACTGCCCGGGCATGGCGTCGGTGCGCGAGTCGGCGGCCACGGCAACGGTCTCGACCATGCCGCCGAGGGCCGCGGCAACCATGACGGTCACGACCGGGTAGAGCGCCCACCGCCCGCTCCGGGCCGGCAGTGACCGGCGAACCTGCAGGCCCATCCAGACGGCGAGCGCCAGCAGGAGCGGCGGCCACACCCACCCGGCGGCGGTCAGGCCGCTGTCCCCCGGCGCGACGACCAGCAGCCCCGCCCCGGTCACGGCCATGGCGGCAGCCGGGACCAGGGCCCAGCGCTGGGGCTGGTCGGTCATCCGGATGGACAGCACCGCCAGCATGGCCCAGCCGAGGGCGAACCCCAGCAGCGCCGACCCGGTGATGGCATGCTCGGGCGCTCCGCCGAAGACGCCCAGGGTGAGCACGCCCGCGGCTATCAGGCCGGTCAGCAGCGATCCGACGACGATGCGGCGGAGACGGCGGGAGGGGTGCGCGCGGCCGGTGGCGGCCGCCGTCGACAGTCCCCGAACGGAGTCGGTGGCGCTCATGCCTGCCCTCCTGGCACGCGCCGGGACGCCCCGAGGTGCCGGCACGCGCCGGCCGCCCGGGCGGGGGTAGAAGTCGTCATGGCCGTTCCTCAGTGGTCGGTGTCGTCCCGGGCCGGTGTCGCGGGATGACCTGAAGGTAGGGAGGCGCGTGATGACGGGTCATCACCACACCTGGTGATCGAGGTGGTGAACGGCTCGTCGCACGCTCAGCGACCCGGTGCGACCCGGAAGCCGCGGACGGAACGGATCACCGCGGTCTTCGGGTAGTCCGCCGGGTTCCGCTCGCCGGACGACGGGAACTCGAAGAGGTCGATCATCAGCTGCAACGGATAGTCGAGCCGTTGGGCGAAGGACCCCACCGGGTCGCCGTCGACGAAGATGCGCACCCCGCCGTCGTCCCACTCGGCGGCGTAAGTGTGCTCCCCGGTCGCGTCGATGGGAAGGGTCAGGTCGGCCATGTCGGTAGTCAGCCGGGGGTCATGGTGCGCCTTGATGCCGAGGCGGACCGTTGACCCCGCGGGACCGATCGCGTTCCCGAAGAGCTCCGCGAGACAGATCTCGCCCGCCTGCTCCGGCGAGGCCTCCTCGAAGCCGACGAGCCAGATCCCCAGCATGCAGGCCGGGTCCGGGCTCGCCCGTGCCGTGACCTCGACCCGTCCGTGCGATGGCGTCCACAGGTGCCGGGTGGGCTGAGCCGTCCGAACACGCAGACCCGGCTGCTGGCGGTGCTGGCCCGCGCCGCTGCCGACCGGCCCCGACCAGGTTCCGGTCTGGATGTTCGACACCCGCATCGGCCCGTTCTCGGGCCGCCACGCCGGCTGGTCGGCGTCGATGCGCAGCCGGAGCCCGTGGGCGTCGAGGTCGAACCGGGCGGCAGAGCGCTCCGGCGTGGTCCAGTGCGGCAGGTAGTGGGCCACCCACCGACCCGGGTCCAGAGTGGGAGCGCTGAAATCATCCGCGAAGTCCGGCTCGAACAGAGGTCGTGACGAGGTGGTTCCGGTGCCGGACATGGCTCTCCTCGGTTCCGCTCGTGCCAAGAGGTGAGGCTGCCCCGTCGGGCGGGCGCGCGCCGGCGGGGGAACGTCGCGTCGGACCTGCGGGCGCAGGGCGATGCCCGAGGTTAGTGTCCCGGGCGGCCCATGCCCTGGGGAAGCGCCGCGGCGAGAGCGTCGAGGATCACGCCCAGACCGAACTCGAACTCGTCGCCGAAGTCGTAGCCGGGCTGCAGGGCATGCCCGACCGTGAGCTCGACCAGATGGGGGTACTCCTCGGGGGAGAACTGCGCCGCGATCGCCTCCGTCACCTCGGGGGCGGTGTCCCTGTCGAACGGCAGGGCCGCCTCCTGCAGCGCGAAGCCGTAGACGTAGGCGTCGAGCAGGGCGTAGGCGTGCGCGGTCATCGGCAGCGAGAAGCCCGCGCCCCGCAGGGTGCCGAGCACGGCGTCGTGGTGCCGCAGCGTCGCGGGCCCCGGGGTGGACCGCGACTCCATCAGGGCGATCGCCCACGGGTGCCGCCGCAGCACCGTCCGTGCCGACGCCGCGCGGCGAGCGAGCTCCGCCCGCCAGTCGCCGCCGGCCGAGGGGAGCTCCATCTCGGCGAAGACCATGTCGACGATCCCGTCGAGGATCGCGTCCTTGTTCGCCACGTAGTGGTAGAGCGACATCGGCTTGACGCCGAGCTCCTGGGCGAGCGAGCGCATCGTGAGCGCGCCGAGACCCTTCTCGTCGGCGATGGCGACGGCGCGGCCCAGCACCCGCTCGCGCGTCAGCGGCGCGCGCCCCGCACCCCCGCTCGGCCCGCTCGCGATCGCTCCGTCAGCCATCTCAGCCCCCTCTAGACGATCCGTACTTTGTAAGGCTACGCTCCCTTACTAAGTACGGCAGGGCACCGGGCTCCGCCGTCCCGACGAGGGGCTCGTCATGGCACCCGAGAAGTCAGCAACAACCGGCACCCCGGACGGCAGGGCGGCGGCGGCAGGCACGATGCGAGCGGCCGTGCGGGAGGAGTACGGCTCGGCGGACGTCGTGCGCCTCGCCCGGGTCGCGCGCCCCGAGCCGCGCGACGACGAGGTGCTCGTCCACGTCCACGCGGCGGGCCTGGACCGGGGCGTGCTGCACATGATGACCGGGCTGCCCTACCTGGGCCGCCTCGCCTTCGGGGTCCCCCGGCCGAAGAACCCGGTGCTCGGCATGGACCTCGCCGGCACCGTCGTCGCCGTGGGACCGAGGGTGACCCGGTTCGGCGTCGGGGACGAGGTGTACGGCGCCGGCAAGGGAAGCTTCGCCGAGTACGCCGTCGCCCGGGAGAAGCAGCTGGCCCGCAAGCCGGCGAACCTCAGCTTCACGCAGGCGGCCGCCGTCCCCGTCTCGGGGTCCACCGCCCTGCAGGCTCTGACCGACGCCGGACGGGTCCGGCCGGGCCAGACGGTGCTGGTCGTCGGCGCCGGCGGCGGCGTCGGAAGCTACGCCGTCCAGCTCGCCAAGGCACTCGGGGCCGCGGTCACCGGCGTGGCCAGCACCGGAAAGCTCGAGCTGGTGCGGTCCCTCGGCGCCGAGGCGATCGACTACACCCGCGAGGACTTCACCGACGGCAGCCGCCACTGGGACCTGATCCTCGACATCGCCGGGAACCGGCCGATCTCCAAGCTCCGGCGCGCGCTGACGCCCGCCGGGACGGTCGTGCTCACCGGCGGGGAGGACGGCGACAGGCTCACGGGCGGCATGGGCCGGCAGCTGGCGGCCGTGGTCCTGTCGATGTTCGTCCGCCAGCGGTTCACCTTCTTCCTTGGGCTCGCCCGCGCCGACCGGCTCGAGCGGCTCACCGAGCTCATCGAGGCCGGCAAGGTGACGCCCAGCCTCGACACCACGTACCCGCTCGACCAGGTGCCCGAGGCGCTCCGCGCCCTCGAGGCCGGCCAGGTCCGGGGCAAGGTCGCCATCACGCTCTGATCTCTCGCTCGATCCGCCGGCCTCGGCCTGGCTCTCATGCCGGCTTTGCCTGAGCGACACCTGCCACCCCGAAGGGGAATCTTATGAACGCCACCCATCCCGACCGGTCCCTCCGCTCGGCCAGTCTCGTTGCCGGGACCGCACTGCTGGTCCTGGCCGCCCTGGCGGTCTTTGCCAACTTCGGCGTCCTCGGCGGCCTCGTCACGCCCGGCGACGCCACCGCGACGGCCGACGCCATCGCGAGCTCCGAGCGGCTGTTCCGCTGGGGGGTCGCCAGCCTGTACCTGGTCGCCGTGCTCGACGTCGTCGTGGCAGTGGCGCTGCGGGTGGTGTTCGCGGCCGCGAGCCCGGCGATCTCGACCCTCGCGGCCGGCTTCCGGGTGGCCTACGCCGTGGTCTTCGTGGTCGCGATCAGCCACCTGGCCGCCGTCCTCCCCCTCTCGGGCGACGCCGAGCGGACCCTCGCGCAGATCGAGGCGTTCCAGAACATGTGGGGCGCCAGCTACGTCTTCTTCGGCATCCACCTGGTGCTGACCGGATACCTGGCGTACCGATCGGGGTTCATGTCCAGGATCGTGGGCGTCCTGGTCGCGGTCGCCGGGCTCGGCTATCTGGCCGACACCTTCGGCGCGGTGCTCGTGCCCGGCTACTCGGTCACCGTCTCGGCCGTCACGTTCGTGGGCGAGGTGGCGCTCATGCTGTGGCTGCTCATCAAGGGGCCGCGCCTGACGGTGGGCGGCGCGGCCGTGTCGACGGCCGGCGCGACTTCCGTGCCCGCGTGGTCAGTTCGTCGGCCCGGCTGAGCGAGGCGTCGAGGCGTCCGTGCTTCGAGCGGCGAAACTTCGTCAGGCTATATTCCTGACGAATGTCCACCACGGGCGGCACCTCGCCGCGTGATGAGGCCGCGGCTCTTGGCGGCCGCACCCTGGTGACACGGCGGGGTCCAGCGGTGAGACTCGTGCCATGAGCGACGGCGCCAGGCCCTGGGTGCTGCACGTCGACCTCGACCAGTTCATCGCCGCTGTCGAGGTGCTGCGGCGGCCGGAACTCGCCGGGCTGCCCGTCGTCGTCGGCGGGCGGGGCGACCCGACGGAGCGGGCGGTCGTCTCCACCGCCTCCTATGAGGCACGCAAGTTCGGCGTCGGCTCCGGGATGCCGCTGCGCACGGCGGCCCGGATGATCCCGGACGCCGTGTTCCTCCCCGTGGACGCGCCCGCCTACGAGGCCGCGTCGGAACAGGTGATGGCGACGCTGCGGGACCTCGGCGTCGTCGTCGAGGTGCTCGGCTGGGACGAGGCCTTCCTCGGTGCCGTGACCGACGACCCGGAGGCGCTCGCCCGCCGCGCGCAGGAGGCCGTGCTCGCCTCCACCGCGCTGCACTGCTCGGTCGGGATCGGGGACAACAAGGTGCGGGCCAAGATCGCCACCGGCTTCGGCAAGCCGGGCGGGATCTTCCGGCTGACAGCGGAGAACTGGTTCGAGGTGATGGGGGAGCGGCCGACGCGGGACCTGTGGGGCGTCGGCTCGAAGGTGTCCAAGCGGCTGGCCGCGCACGGCATCGCGACGGTCGCCCAGCTCGCGGCCGCCTCGCGGGAGGAGCTTGTCGCGGAGTTCGGGCCGCGGATGGGGCTCTGGTACGCCGAGCTCGGCCGCGGCATCGGGCCGGCGGTGGTCGACGACAGCCCGTGGGTGGCCCGCGGCCACAGCCGGGAGACGACCTACCAGCACAACCTCACCACCGCCGAGCAGGTGGAGGCCGCGGTGCGCGAGCTGGCCGAGCAGGTCTTCGAGGACACCGCCCGGGAGGGCCGGCCGGTCTTCCGGGTCACCCTCAAGGTCCGGTACGCCCCGTTCGTCACCAAGGTCATGGGCAGGAAGCTGCCGGCACCGACCACCATGCGCGACGACGTCGTCGCGGCAGCGGCCGCGCTCGCGGAGCGGATCGAGCCCGGCCGGGAGATCCGGCTGCTCGGGGTGCGCGCCGAGATGGTGATGCCCGACGACGGCGACCCGGCGGAGCGCACGCCGGTGCGTGGGCGGTTGTGAGGTCGTCGAGTGCATGTCCGAGGACCGCCGGTGTGCGCACGCGGGTGATGGCCGAGCAGATGACGGCCGTCGACCCGGAAGGCTCTGCGAGCTCGCCGGGCGGCTGAGCGCCAGCGAACTGGCTGCTGTCGACCAGGCGATCGTGGACGTCCTCGGCCTGGGCTGATCGGCGGCGGTCGTGGACCGGGTCGCCCTCAGATCGCCAATTTCCACCGAGCGCTGCTGGGCGTCGCGGTCCCGGCCGAGCCCGCCGACGGCTTGCGCTACCGGCAGGGGTCGCCGCGCGCGGCCCTTGGAGGGGACTGACGGCGCACGGCGGCGCAGCCCACGAGGAATTCGGTCGACCGAGTGTCAGCGCCGGGCGTACCGACGCTCAGGTCGGCCTACCTCGCCATAGCGCAACCGAACCTCGGCCTTGCCGGCCTCTGCCAGGTGCTCGAGGTAGCGCCGCGCACTCACGCGCGAGATCCCCGAGAGCTCGGCCGCCTCGGCCGCGGAGAGGTCCCGCGCCGAGGCCGTCAGCACCTGCTCGACGAGCTGCAGCGTCTCCGTGCTCAGGCCCTTCGGCAGCGGTGCCGAGACCTTGGGGGTGGCGAAGAGCCGGTCGACGTCGGTCTGTGCGGCCTCCGCACCGGGGCTGAGCGCGCGGTGGGTCTCGCGGTAGTGCTGGAGGCGCTGCTGCAGGTCGGCGAAGGCGAAGGGCTTCATGAGGTACTGCACGGCCCCGCCGCGCACAGCTCGTTTCACCGTCTCCGCCTCGCGCGCCGCGGTGACGACGATGACGTCCATGTCGGGGGCCGCCTCGCGCAGCCGGCCGAGGATGTCCAGGCCCGTGGCGCCGGGGAGGTAGACGTCGAGCAGCACCAGGTCCGGCTGCAGCCGCTCGGCGGCCGCGACGGCGGCCGCAGGGTCGTGGACGACGCCGACCACCTCGAACCCGGCGCACCGGGCGACGAAGCCCTCGTGGATCTTGGCCACCATGTAGTCGTCATCAACGATGAGCACCTCGATCATGCCGGAACCTCCGAACGGGTCTTCCGTAGACGGGCGGTGAAGACCGCCCCGTGGTCGTTGTGCACCGCGACGTCGCCTCCCCGCCGGCGGCACACCAGCCGCACGAGCGCCAAGCCGTACCCCCGGCCGCCGGCGTCGTCAGACGCCTTGGTGGTGTACCCCGTCCGGAAGAGCCTCTCCGCGCCCGCGCCGTCCACGCCGGGCCCGGAGTCGTGCACGCGGACGGTGACGGCGTCCTCGTCCTCGGCCAGGGAGACCTCCACCCGCGGCTCTGCGCCCCCGGCGACGGCGTCAAGGGCGTTGTCGACTAGGTTGCCGACCACGGTGACGAGGTCCCGGGAGAGGCGCTCGTCCACCCGGCTCACGTGCGAGCCCGGCGTGAGCTGGAGCCGCGCGCCCCGCTCCGCCGCGAGGGAGTCCTTGGCGATGAGCAGCGCCGCGACGGGCGGGTCCGCGACCCGCTCGGTGACCTGAAGGTACAGGCTTTCCCGGTGGTGGCTCACGCCCTCGACGAAGCGCACCGCCTCGTCGTGCTCGCCCAGCTGGAGCAGTCCCCAGATGGTGTGCAGCTGGTTGGAGAACTCGTGCGTCTGCGCCCGCAGCGTGCCGGTGGCGCGCCGGGAGGTGTCCAGCGCCCGCTCCATGGCCTGCAGGTCGGTCTGGTCACGCATCGTGGTCACCGAGCCCAGCACGGCACCGTGGGAGTGCACGGGCATCCGGTTCAGCACCAGCAGGCGCGAACCCACGACGATCAGCCGGTCCGGCGCCGCGACGTCGTCGGTCAGCGCCGCGCGCAGCTCCGGGTCCCTCGTGAGCTCCGCCAGCTGGCGGCCGACGGCGTCCGGCGGCAGGGCCAGCAGCAGCCGGGCGGAGTCGTTGACGAGGGTCACCCGCCCCGCCTGGTCCAGCGCCAGGACCCCCTCCTTGATCCCGTGCAGCAGCGCCTCCCGGTGCTCGACGAGCCCGGCGATCTCGGTGGGCTCCAGGCCGAGGGTCTGGCGTTTGATCCGGCGCGAGAGCATGGTCGAGCCGATGACGCCGATCGTCGTGGCCAGCCCCACGTAGACCGCGAGTTCCGGGCCGGCGAGGGTGACGCGCTCGGCGAGGGAGGGCAGCTCCCTGCCGACGCGGGCCGTTCCCACGAGGCGGCCGTCGTCGTCGAGCACCGGGACCTCGGCGGCGACGGCGGAACCACCCGCGACCGGCCCGACCCAGGAACGGGTGGGGGCCCGGCCGGGAGCGTCGTCGGGAAGCACGGTGCCGACGTCGCCGGGCAGGGAGGACGCCAGTACCGTCCGGTCCGGGCGCAGCAGCGTCACGGTGGTGGATCCGGAGACCGTCCGGACCGTCTCCCCGACCGCGGCCAGCGGGGCGCTCCCGCCCGGCAGGGAGGAGGGCAGCAGCCCCCTGACGGTGGGGTTGCCGGCCAGGTTCTCCGCCGCGGACAGGGCGCGGCGACCCTCGGCTCTTTCCACCTGCTCCGCCGTCTGGGCGAAGGAGAGACCGCCGACCGTCACAACCACCAGCAGCACGACGAGCAGCTGCAGCGCGAGGAGCTGCCCCGCCAGCGTCATCCGGCTCCCGTTCATGCCACCTCCTCGTGACGCCCCTGCCCACGCCGGCCGGGGATCGACCCCGACATGGTGCCATCCTGACCGGTGCGCACCGTGATTGCTGACGACGCCTTCGCGTGACCACAAAGAACTCAACGTCCACTGCGACCGCAATGGTGACCCGCCCCCGGGGCAGGGTCAGGATGGCCGGGTTCCCAGCACCCCTCAGAGAAGAGGTCCGACGATGCGACGACGCAGCGTGCTCCAGCTCCCCGCCCTCCTCGCCGGCGCCGCCCTGGCCCTGACCGCCTGCGGCGTCACCGGCTCCCAGGAGGACCGCGCCGATGCCGGCACCGCCTCCGCCACCGCCTCCGAGACGCTGACCGACAAGCGGATCATGGTGCCGAACTCCCCGGGCGGCGGCTACGACCAGACGGCCCGCACCGCCGCCCAGGTCATGGAGACTGCCGGCATCTCCTCCGGCCTGGAGGTCTTCAACCTCGAGGGCGCCGGCGGCACCGTCGGCCTGGCCCGGACGGTCTCGGAGGCCGGCAACGGTGACCTGGCCATGCTCATGGGCCTGGGCGTGGTGGGCGCGAGCTACACCAACGAGTCCGATGCGACCCTGACCGAGACCACCCCGCTGGCCAAGCTCATCGAGGAGCCGGGCGCCATCATGGTGCCGGCCGACTCCCCGTTCCAGACCATCGACGACCTCGTCACGGCCTGGAAGGCGGACCCCGCCGGGCTGAGCGTCGGCGGCGGCTCGTCCCCGGGCGGCCCGGACCACCTGCTGCCCATGCAGTTCGCCCAGGCCGTCGGCGTCGACCCCACCCAGGTCAACTTCGTCTCCTACGACGGCGGCGGTGACCTCCTGCCGGCCATCCTCGGGAGCAAGCTCGACTTCGCGACCTCCGGCGCGGGCGAGTTCAAGGACCAGATCGAGACCGGGGAGATCCGCGTCCTGGCCGTCTCGAGCGAGGAGCCGCTGGAAGACGTCGACGCCCCCACGCTGACCGAGGCCGGCATCGACCTGGTGTTCACCAACTGGCGGGGCATCGTCGCCCCGCCCGAGATCGACGACGCCGACCGTGACGCCTGGATCGCCGCGCTGGAGGACATGCACGGCTCTGAGGAGTGGCAGGAGGCGCTGGAGACCAACGGCTGGACCGACGCGTTCCTCACAGGCGACGAGTTCGGCGCGTTCCTGACCGAGCAGGACCAGCGCGTCGCCGACGTGCTCACGGAGCTCGGGCTGGCATGAGCACCGCGACGACGACGCGGCGCGTGGGCGGCCGCTCCGAGCTGGGCCTCGCCGCCCTGCTCGGGGCGGTCGGTGCCGCCGTCCTGCTGGACGCGGTGGGCCTGCACGCCCCCTACTCCCAGTCCGACCCCGTCGGGCCGAAGGTGATGCCGTACGTCGTCGCGGCGCTGCTGTTCGCGTGTGCGGTCGGGCTCGCCATCGACGTCCTGCGCGGCGGGCGCGGGGAGGCCGAGGGCGGCGAGGACGTCGACCTCAGCCATCCCACGGACTGGCGCACGGTCGTGCCGCTCGTCGCGGTGTTCGCGGCCAACATCGTCCTGGTCGACACCCTGGGCTGGGTCATCTCCGGGGCGCTGCTCTTCTTCGGCTCCGTGGTGGCCCTGGGCAGCCGGCACTACGTGCGCGACGCCCTGATCTCCCTCGCCCTGGCCCTGGCCAGCTTCTACGGCTTCTACCTCGGCCTGGGCGTGTATCTGCCCGCCGGGATCCTCGAGGGGGTGCTCTAGATGGACGTGCTCTCCGCGCTGGCCGACGGGTTCGTCACCGCCGCCACCCCGGCCAATCTCCTGTACGCCACGATCGGCGTGCTGCTGGGCACCGCCGTGGGTGTGCTGCCGGGCCTCGGGCCGGCGATGACCGTGGCCCTGCTGCTGCCGGTCACGTTCGCCCTGGAGCCCACGAGCGCGTTCATCATGTTCGCCGGCATCTACTACGGCGGCATGTACGGCGGCTCGACCACCTCGATCCTGCTCAACACCCCCGGTGAGTCCTCCACGGTGGTCACGGCGATCGAGGGCCACAAGATGGCCAAGGCGGGGCGCGCCGCTCAGGCCCTGGCGACCGCCGCGATCGGCTCGTTCGTCGCCGGGACGATCGGCACGGCCATGCTCGCATTTTTCGCACCCGTGGTCGTCCGGTTCGCCATCGAGCTGGGCGCCCCCAGCTACCTCGCGATCATGCTGCTCGCCCTCGTCGCCGTCACCGCGGTCCTGGGCACCTCCCGGATCCGCGGCTTCGCGGCCCTGGCACTGGGCCTGGCCATCGGGCTCATCGGCCTCGACCCGGTCACCGGGCAGCGCCGGCTCACCTTCGGAGAGGCCCAGCTGGCCGATGGCATCGACATCGTCGTCATCGCCGTGGCGATCTTCGCGGTCGGCGAGGCGCTCTGGGTCGCCGCGCACCTGCGCCGCAGCACCGCGGCCGTCATCCCGGTGGGCAGGCCCTGGATGAGCCGCGAGGACTGGGGCCGCTCCTGGAAGCCGTGGCTGCGCGGCACCGCGTACGGGTTTCCCTTCGGGGCGCTGCCCGCCGGCGGCGCCGAGATCCCGACGTTCCTCTCCTACGTCACCGAGAAGCGGCTGTCCAAGAAGCCCGAGGAGTTCGGCCACGGCGCCATCGAGGGCGTCGCGGGGCCGGAGGCGGCGAACAACGCCTCCGCCGCCGGAACCCTGGTCCCCATGCTCTCCCTCGGCCTGCCGACGAACGCCACGGCCGCCGTCATGCTCGCCGCCTTCATCCAGTTCGGCATCCAGCCCGGCCCGTTGCTGCTCGAGCGCGAGCCCGAGCTCGTGTGGGGCCTGATCGCGTCGCTGTTCATCGGCAACGCCCTGCTGCTCGTCATCAACCTGCCGCTGGCCCCGGCGTGGGCGAAGCTGCTGCAGATCCCGCGGCCGTACCTGTACGCCGGGATCCTCTTCTTCGCCACCCTCGGCGCCTACTCGGTCAACCTGCAGGCGTTCGACCTGGCGCTGCTGCTCGTCATGGGCCTGCTCGGGCTGCTCATGCGGCGCTACGGGCTGCCGGTGCTCCCGCTGATCATCGGCGTCATCATCGGCCCCCTCGCCGAGGCGCAGATGCGCCGCGCGCTGCAGCTCAGCTCCGGCGACGTCTCCGGGCTGTGGAACGAGCCGCTCGCCGTTGTCATCTACGCGATCATCGCCGTCATCCTCGTGTGGCCGCTGCTGGCCCAGGGCGTGCGCCGCGGCCGGTCGCCCGCGAGCGTCGGGGCGCCGGGCGCTGCCGCCGGAGACGCGGCGGCTCTCGCAGACGAGGACCCGCTCGGCCGCCCGGCCGGCGCCCGCCCCGACCCCGACCTGACCGGGCCCGACGCGGTCGTCAGGTCCTCCACCGCGACCACCCCCACGGAGCAGCAGAGATGAAGATCGTCGTCGGCTACATCCCGACACCGGAGGGGCAGGCCGCGCTGCGGCATGCCACCGCCCTCGCGCGCAAGGAGGAGGCGCTGCTGATCGTCGTCAACTCCTCGCGCGGCGAGGCGGCGGCCGACCCGCGGATCGCCTCCCCGGAGGACCTTGCCTCCGCGGACGAGCAGCTCGGCGAGGCAGGGATCGACCACCTGCTGCTCCAGCCCGTGCGCGGGCGCTCCGCCGCGGACGAGGTGCTCGGGGCCGCGCGGGAGCACCGCGCCGATCTCATCGTCATCGGCCTGCGCCACCGCAGCCCCGTCGGGAAGCTCCTGCTGGGCAGCAACTCACAGCGCATCCTCCTCGAGGCCGAGTGCCCCGTCCTCGCCGTCAAGCACGGGGAGCCGTCATGAGGGCCCCCAGCACCGCAGACCTCTACGACGAGCACGGCGAGGCCCTGCAGTCCTGCGACACGCAGCTGCGCCAGTACGGGGCGCGCCGGGCTTTCGCGGGCGCCGTCGTCACCGTCCGGTGCCACGAGGACAACGGCCTGGTCAAGGCCGTGCTCGCCGAACCGGGCCACGGCCGCGTGCTCGTCGTCGACGGCGGCGGTTCCCTGCGCACGGCGCTCATGGGCGACATGATCGGTGCCGGCGCGGTGAGCAACGGCTGGGCGGGCGTGGTGATCAACGGCGCGGTGCGCGACGTCGCGGTTCTGCGCACGCTGGAGCTGGGGATCAAGGCCCTCGGTTCGAACCCCCGCAAGAGCACCAAGACCGGCGCCGGTGAGCGGGACGTCGCCGTCGCCTTCGGTGGGGCTTCCTTCACGCCCGGCGCTCGGCTCGTCAGCGACGACGACGGCGTGGTGGTCCTGCCCGGGTGAGGTCAGGTCAGCTCGTCGCTCACCGCGCCTGAGCGTCCTTCGGAGCTGACTTGGCTCCGTGGGGCGCTCGGCCGGCGGCGGTCAGAGGCGCGCGCGCAGCCAGGCGAAGTCGGCCTGGTGGGCCTCGGCTTCACCGGGAGTCTCGACGACGACCGGGGCGCCGGCGCCGCGCACGACGCCGGCCAGCTGGTCGGCGTCGATGCTGCCCTCGCCGAGGTTGGTGTGGCGGTCGGCGCCGGAGTCGAAGGGGTCCCGGCTGTCGTTGAGGTGCACGAGGTCGATGCGCCCGGTGATCGCGCGGACCTTCTCCACCACCGTCGTGAGGTCGTTGCCGCCGGCGTGGGCGTGGCAGGTGTCGAGGCAGAACCCGACCTGCTCGAAGCCCTCGGCGCCCGAGATCGCGTCCCAGACCCGGGCGATCCGCTCCAGCCAGCGGGCCATGGCGTGGTTGCCGCCGGCGGTGTTCTCGATGAGCAGCGGCACCTTGATCTCGGTCCGGTCGATCGCCTTGCGCCAGTTGTCGAAGCCCTCCTCCAGCTCGGCGTCGGAGCCGACGTGGCCGCCGTGGACGACCAGGCCCTTCGCGCCCACCTCGGCGGCCGCGTCCACCTGCTGCTGGAGCAGCTTGCGGCTCGGGATGCGGATCCGGTTGTTCGTCGTCGCGACGTTGAGGACGTACGGTGCGTGGACGTAGAGCGCGATCCCGGCCTCCTCCGCGGCGGCCCGCAGGGCGGGGGCGCCGCCGTCGTACGCGACCACGGGCTTCTTCCAGCCCTGCGGGTCCCCGATGAAGAACTGGCTCAGCTCGGCCCCGCGCTCGAGGGCGGCGGCGACGGGGTCGTCGTGCCGGACGTGGGCACCGATCCGCAGGGTCGTCGCCGTGGTGGGTTCTGGGGTCGCGGCAGTCATGGGCCCCAGCCTAGGCATGGGCGCTGACGTCACCACCGGCTCTACCGGCGATGGCCGGGCTCGCTCCACCATGGCCCGTTCAGAAGAACGCCAAATACCGGACGCCTTCATCGGATACCGTGTCGTCGCCCATCGCGCAACCCCACCTCTCCCACAAGGAGCCCCCTGTGTCCACCCCGCCCGAGGCCCCGGCCGAGACGAAGCCTGAGGTCTCGGCAGACCGTGCCCCGATCGTCCTCGACAGGCGCACCGTCTGGCTGATCATCGCCGCCCTCATGGCGAGCATGTTCCTGTCCTCGCTGGACCAGTCGATCATCAGCACCGCCATGCCCACGATCGTCGGCGAGCTCAACGGCGTGGAGCACCAGGGCTGGCTGATCACCATCTACATCCTGGCGGTCGCCGTCGTCATGCCGCTGTACGGCAAGGCGGGCGACGTGTGGGGCCGGCGCTACCCGTTCCTCGTCGCCATCGGGCTGTTCACGCTCGCCTCCGCGGGGGCCGGCTTCGCCGGCACCTTCGAGGAGCTCGTGGCCTGGCGCGGCATCCAGGGCCTGGGCGGCGGCGGGCTGATGATCCTCTCCCAGGCGATCGTCGCGGACATCGTCCCGGCCCGGGAGCGCGGGAAGTACATGGGCCCGATGGGCGCGCTGTTCGGTGTGGCCGCCGTCGCCGGCCCGCTGCTCGGCGGCTGGTTCACCGACTCCCACGACTGGCGCTGGTCGTTCTGGATCAACATCCCGATCGGGCTGCTCGCCCTGGCCATCGCCTGGTTCACGCTGAGGCTGCCGAGCCGCCGCTCCGACAAGCGCGTCGACGTCCTCGGTGCGGTTCTCATGGCGGTCGCGACCTCGGCGCTCATCCTCGTCGCGACCTGGGAGAGCATGGTCGGCGAGTACGACCTCGGCGACTCCCGCCTGCTCGCGCTGCTCGCGGGGACGGTCGTGGCCTGGGTGCTGTTCGTGATCGTCGAGCTGCGCGCGTCCGACCCGGTGCTGCCCATGCGCCTGTTCCGCAACTCCGTCTTCACGGTGTCCACGCTCATCGGCCTGGTCATCGGCATGGGCATGTTCGCCGCCCTGGGCTTCCTGCCGACGTTCCTGCAGATGGCGACGGGCTCGGGCGTGACGGAGTCCGGCCTGCTGATGCTGCCGATGATGGGTGGCCTCATGGCCACGTCCATCGCCTCCGGCATCGCGATCACCAAGACGGGCCGGTACAAGGCCTACTCGATCGTCGGCCTGGGCATCGCCACCGCGACGCTGGTATGGATGACCACCATCACCGCGGACATCTCGATGCTGCAGTACTCGGCGATGGTCTTCGTGCTCGGCGCGGGCCTGGGCCTGGTGATGCAGACGATCGTCCTGGCGGTGCAGAACGCCGTCGAGCCCCACGAGCTCGGCACCGCCACGAGCGCGAACAACTTCTTCCGGGAGATCGGCGCGGCCGTGGGCACGGCGCTGTTCAGCTCGATCTTCACCTCCCGGCTCGTCGAGGAGCTCGACGGGGTGTTCGCCGGCACGCCCGCGACCGCCGCGGGCGGGGAGGCCGCGCCGTCGTCGCTGACGCCGCAGGTCGTCCAGACGCTGCCGGAGCCGCTGCGCACGGGCATCGTCGAGGCCTACGCCGACGCGCTGGCCCCGGCGTTCTGGTATCTCGTGCCGCTGCTCGCGCTCGGGTTCGTCCTCGCGTTCTTCATCCGGGAGATCGCGCTGTCCGACGTCGCCGGGATGGTCGCCCGCGGCGAGGCCGTGACCGCCGCGCCGGCCGAGACGCTGGTGGTCGACCCCGAGGCGTCCGCGGGCCCCAGGAACGGCGGCGAGGCGGCCGGCGACGGCGGTGTCGCCGGCGGGGGCGCCGACACCTCGACCGGGGAGGCCGACTGCCGGGCGACGTCCGCTCACGCCTGACCCGGTCACCCAGCGGACCGCCTAGTCTCGCTCGCCGTGCCAAACTCGGAAGAGGCACAGTCGGTCGCGGGGTGTCGAGGCCGTCCGCCTCGGTGTCGGCTGGAGCGTCCTCACAGCTCGCCACCGGCGCATGCGCGTACCCCTCACCCGAGGACGGTTAGGGCGTGTCTCTTAATGCGTTGAGCCAGATGGTGATCGCTCGCAGGAGAACGCCGCCGCGGTAGGTCAGGGCGAGCTTGTCGTAGCGGGTGGCCAGGGCGCGCCACTGCTTGAAGACGTTGAAGGAGCGTTCGACGACGTTGCGCCGCTTGTAGGCCTCTTCGTCGTAGGTGACGGGCCGGCCGCCCTTGGACCCGCGGCGTTTGCGGTTGGCGACCTGGTCGGAGCGTTCGGGGATGACGGCCTGGATGCCGCGCCGGCGCAGCAGCGCCCGGTTCGCCCTGGAGGAGTAGGCCTTGTCGGCCAGCGCCCGCACCGGCGTGGTCCGGGCCCGCCCAGGACCCAGCCGGGGCACTCTCACAGAGTTCATCAGGTGCTCGAACATTGGCGAGTCCCCGCCCTGCCCTGGCCCGAGCACCATCACCAGCGGGCGCATGTTGCCGTCGCAGACGTGGTGGATCTTCGTGCTCAGTCCGCCGCGGGAGCGGCCGATGGCGTGGTCAGGCGGCTCCTCGTCCAGTTTCATGTAATTCGACAGGTCCCCCTGTGTCCCTCGGGAGGTTCGTGGCGTGCTGGTGGGCACGGTTGATCGTGGAGTCCACCGACACCTCCCAGTTGACCAGGCCGGCCGCGTCCGCCTGCGCGAGCAGGGCGGTGAGGATCTTGTCCCACGTCCCATCGCCGCTGAAGCGGCGGTGCCGCTTCCACACCGTCTGCCACGGCCCGAAGCACTCGGGCAGGTCCCGCCAGGCGATCCCGGTGCGGTAGCGGTAGACGATGCCCTCCACCACCGCCCGGTGGTCCCGGAACCGCCGTCCCCGACGGCCCTCCGAGGACGGCATCAACGGCTCGATCAACTCCCACTGGGCATCCGTCAGCACGGCAGTACGCGACACCCCCGCAGCGTTTCAGCCCAACGGCTCGACTATTGGGAGACACGCCCTAGGGCGGGCCCATCGCCTCGGGCATCATGCGTACCATGAGTTCCCCTCAGCCGTACGCCGCGGACGACGTGCCACGTCTGCTGCGCGCGGCCCAAGAGGGGGGACTGCAGCGGCTCATGGCGGTCCTGCACCGGGCAATCGAGGCAGAGGTCGGCCTCTTCGACCTCGACGGCAGCGTGCTAGCCACCGCTCCCGACCGGGCGCTGTGGGATTACGAGCAGGTGCTCGCCGCGCGCGAGGCACCTGGGGAGGCTGGCATCATCGTCCTCACCGTGGAACTCCATCACGAGGCGGTGTCGCTGCTCGCCGCCCGCGAGCCCGGCGCCAAGAGGTACCTCGTCGAGGTCGCGGCAGAGATCGCCGCGCTGGAGATCGGCCGGCTTCGCGCCGGGCAGGAGGTTCGCCGCGAGCTCGCCGCGGACGTCCTCGACGACATCATCGAGAATCGCCTGTCCGGGCGTGAGGCCAAGGAGCGCATGGCGGGCATCGGCCTCGACTCCAACCGGCTCCACCGGGTCCTGCTCGGCCGGAGCCGGACGAGCTCGGCGCGACTCCTGAAGATCCCGTGGGCAATCCACGCTCTCATGAGCAACCGCCCCGATCCGTTCGTCCGGGTCGTGCGCGGTGAGGACATCGTCATGGTGGTCCCGGACGATCCCATGGTCGGACGCATCGCGGGGACGCTCCTTCAGCACGTCGCAGATCTCGGGGCCGACGCCAGGGTGGGCGTCAGCCTTCCTCACACGGGAGCGAACGGTTTGCGTGCGGGCTACCACGAGGCCCGAGCCGCGTTGCGCCAAGGCACCGGGGTTCAGTACCCGCGGCGCATCGATCTCTCGCAGCTGCTCGTCATCACGAACGAAGCACTCCCGCTCGGCGACCTGGCCCGGCAGTTTCTCCGTCCGCTCCTCGACTACGACCGCCGGCACGGTGGATCCCTCCTCGAAACCCTGCGCGTCTATCTGGACGCCGACCGGGTCGCCGGCGAGGCCGCCGACCGGCTCTTCGTCCACCGCAACACGCTGCGCTACCGACTGCGCCAGATCGAGGAGCTGCTGGGCGTCGGGATCGAGTCCAGCTGGAGCATCACGAACCTGTCGCTGGCGGTCGCCGCGCTCGGGGAGGACACCGCCGGTCCGGAGCCGGCCCGGAACTGACCATGCTGATGGAACATACTGGGCCCGTGAGCGAGAGTCCGGCGCATGGCCAGCTGCACCAAGCCGAGCTGGTGACCTCGGCACCGGCCGAGGCCGCCGCGTACTACGAATGGCTCCTCGAGCTGCCGACCGGGAGCGAGCCGGGACCCGCCCTCCGTGACCTCGGAGCATCAACGGTCCCTCCACGGCTGCCGGAGCTGACTGGGTGGGTTCCCGTCTTCGTCGTGGACTCGGTCGAGCGGGCGGTGGAGCGGGTGCACGACCTCGGAGGCACGCATCATGACCTGCGGGACGGCGCGGAGGAGCGGCACTACGTCGTGAACCGAACCGGCGCGGTCGTGCGGCTGCGGTCGCGGAGCGGCGTGTCCACGGACGAGCCCTCCATCTACGGGCACGCCAACTGCGACTACTCCGCGCTGAGCGTCGACGACGCCACCAAGTTCTGGGGCCGGCTGCTCGATCTCGACTACCTGGTCATGCGCGACGACCCCTTCGAGATGCGGTTCCTCCACGGCGACCGTCGAATCGCCACCGGCATCTTCAAGCTGCACGGCGTCGCAGGCTTCGCCTCCCGGCCGTACTGGCTGATCTACTTCGAGGTCGAGGACGTCTCGACGAGCCTGTCCCGGGCCGTGGAATCCGGCTCCCGTGTCCTCATCCCCGCCTCCGCGTCGCCCTTCAACACCTACGCCGTCCTCACGGACCCCTGGGGCAACCGGTTCGGTTTCAGCACGCTTGCCGACCCGCAGGTGCTCAGCAGCGTCGAGGTGCTGGGGACGGACGGCGCCGTCTCGACGATGGACCACTTCGTCGACCTCTACCCCACGCCCGCTGCGCGTCCCCGCAATTGATCCCACCGTTGTGCGCGGCGCACATCAAGTACGCCGCGAATTGGCCGCGACCCTATGGCTTGCCCAAGATCCCCCTCGAAGACTGGTGACCTGTCACTCCACCGAAGGGGGTCACCTCATGACTCGTGCCAGGACGCCCGTCCAGACACGCGCGGCTTCCGGTCCGGGAGCGCCCATCACTCCTCCCGCCCGGGACCCCGGCCTCAGCGGCCCGTACAGCCAGGCGATCGTCACCGAGCCCGACGCTCGGATCCGCAGCGAGCTTCAGCGACTGCTCGACCGGGCAAGGGACATCCGGGAGCTGCTCCGGGCGCGGCAGGCGCAGACCGAGTCCGACGGGCAGTACGCCCAGGACACCCACGAGTACTTCCTCGAGAACGGCTTCTACAAGGTGCTCCTGCCGCGGCGCTTCGGCGGCCTCGAGCTGGGCGTTCCCGCGTTCTTCGCCCTCATCTCCGAGGTGGCGCGCGGATGCCCGTCAACGGCCTGGTGCCTCTCGCTGTCGGCGGCGCACACCTTGACGCTGTCCTCCTACTGGCCCGAGGCGACGCAGGACGAGGTCTTCGGCAAGCACGGCTACATGATCGCCCCGGCCAGCGGCAACCCGCGGGCCGCGACGGTGGTGCCGACGGAGGGTGGTTACCTCGTCTCCGGGACGTGGCGCTACTGCTCCGGTGCGCCGTACTCGACCCACTTCTTCCCCACCATCATGGTCCCCGGGGCCGACGGCGAGGACGGGTACCGCGCCTGGGCCGTCATCGACCGCGAGGACTTCACGGTGCTGGACGACTGGGGCCGCGTCATCGGGATGCGCGGGAGCGGCTCCAACAGCATCACCATGGAGAACGTCTTCGTCCCGTATCACCGCATCAGCCGCGAGACCTGGACCGCCCACGCCGACGGCCCGAGTGTCGGGTACGCCGTGCACGGCAACCCGACGTACTCGGGCGTGTTCATGGGCTTCGCCGAGGGTGAGGTGGCGGCGGTCGCCGTCGGCCTCGGGTACGCGGCGCTGGACGAGTACGAGCGCATCATCCGCACCACCCGTGCCCCGTTCGACCCGACCGGCAACCTCCGCGCCGAAGCCGACGACTGGCGGCGGGTCCTGGGCATGGCCATGGCACAGGTCGACGCCGCGCAGGGGTCGCTCCTGCACAGCGGCCGGCTGTACGAGGAGTACGCCCGCCGGTCGGCGACCGAGGGTGAGGCGTTCGACGAGGCGAGGGCCATGCGGCTCAACAACGCGCACTTCGTCGTCGAGGAGCTCGTGTGGGAGGCCGTGCAGACCCTCATCCGGACCGCCGGAAGCGGGTTCTCGGCGGACGGGCAGGCGCTGCAGCGCTACTTCCGGGACATCTGGACCACCCAGAGCCGTACCGACCAGTTCCAGTTCTTCGCGGCCCCGACGGCGGGGTACCACCTTGCCGGCCAGGTCCTGCACGAGGCCGCCCAGCGCGCCGCCGAGACCGAGTCCGTTCCCGAGCCGGCCCTCGCGGCGGGCACGGCCGGCGCATGAGCACGGGTGACTCGGTTCGGGGCCACCAGAAAGGACAGATATGAACCACACTGACTACCCGGCGGGGGCCAGCGTCTGGCAGGAGCTCGAGGCGCGCTCCGCCGACGGGCTCGCGGAGTTCTACGCGGCGGTCCTCGGCTGGGAGCTGAGGAGGGTGAGCGAGACCGCCGGCGTGTTCCTGCGCTCGGGCACCGTCGTGGCGGGCCTGCGCGTCGACCCGCAGCTCGACCCATCACGGGCGGGCTGGCGAACCTATCTCGGAGCCGAGGACCTCGACGCCGCGACCGACCGTGCGGTCACCGCAGGCGCGCGCGTCATCCAGAGGGGCAAGCAGCTGGCGGTGCCCGGCAACGCCGTCGAGCTCGTCGACCCCTTCGGCGCGCTGTTCGGCCTGGCCGTGCTCCCTCCCGGGGTGGCGGTGCCGCCGTCCCCCGAGCTGGGGCGGCTGTCACTCACGGACCCGACGAACCACGACGTCGAGAAGCAGCTGGAGTTCCAGCGGTCTCTGTTCCCGGGGCAGGCGTCGGAGCCGGTCGACCCCCCGATTCACTTCTTCCGGGACGCCGACGGCACCGCCCTGCGTGGCACCAACGAGGTGGAGCCGGCGTTGCGCGAGATGCTGCCGCCGCACTGGTTGCCCTGGTTCAACGTGGCGGACCAGGCCCAGGCCACTGCCGCGGCGACACGTGCCGGTGGGCGGGTCAACACCCAGGACAACGTGCTGAGCTTCGGCCGGTGGGGCGTCGTGGTAGACCCGTCCGGGGCCGACTTCAAGGTGCTTCAGCTGACTGTGCCGGCGCTTTGACGCGTTCCCCCACGGCAAGCAGAAGGGCTCCGGTCTCCCAGGAGACCGGAGCTCTTCGTCCCTCGTGCCCTCAGACGTCCCAGACCGCGGGGAGCCTCGTGGCGCCGAGGAAGGGGTAGCCGGAGACCTCCGGCGGGCGACCCACACCTGCTTCTTCCCGGGCGTGTCCTTGGAACTCCTCAGCGCCGAGGTACAGAGTCGGGATGCGGGTCGCGACGCGGATGCCGTCGGCCACGCCGAGCAGCTCCGCGGCGGTCGTGGCGTCACCGCCGTGGGCCTCGTACCAGGCGACGATCTCAAGACAGATCGCGCCGGCGTGCTGGTCGCCGCCGGATGCGGCGATGTCCACCCCGTCCAGGGCGAGCACGTATGCACGGTTGCGGTCGCCGTCGCGCCAGGCGGCGAGCGCGAGGGCCCACAGCACGTAGTTCCGCAGCCATCGCTCGCCGTGGCGCTCGCAAAGCGCCACGGCCCGCTCGCAGAGGTCGTAGGCCGTCGGCAGATCGCCCTCGCATGATGCGGCGGCAGCCAGGAACGACAGGTCCAGGAAGACGTCGCTGTCCGGGCCCGCGTCGACGTGGTGGTCGAGCGCACGCCGGAGAAGGGCGCCCGCAGCCTGAGGATTGCCGGCGTAGAGCGACCGGATACCGCAGATCTGGTCGAGGGCGGCGCCCGCGGCGACCGTGGCCGGCGGGGAGGCGCTGGCGGTGGCGATGGCGGCGTCGGCCCGGGCGACGTCGTTGAGCGCCAGGGCCAGCCATGCGAGGGCCCAGCAGGCCTGGAAGCGCTCATCGGGGTCGTGGTCGTCGCGCTCAAGCAGCGCGTCGAGGTGCTGCGCGGCCCACTCCATCCGGCCGAGCGCGCTCCACAGCGGCCACAGCCGGGTGAGGACCGAGGCGAGCTGGCGGGGGTTCGCGTCACTGGCGAGGAGATGCTCGAGCTGATCGACCCAGCGGCTGGTCTCCGCCAGCAGCTCCGCCTGTGCAGGCCCGAACCAGCTCCGGCCGAAGGCGCAGGCGTGGTTGAACCACCAGGAGCACAACGCGGTCCGGGCGAGCACGCCGACGTCCGGGTCCGCGTGAAGGTGGGCGGTGGCGGGGGGTGCGGTAGAGGGCGGGCAACCTGAGGTGCCGGGTTCCCGCAACGTCCTGGCCGTCGAGGACGCCGTCGGCGACGAGCTCCTCCAGGCAGCCCTCCGGGTCGAGAACCCCGACGGCGGCGAGCACGGCGGTTCCCTGCTCGAGCGTGAACCGGCCCGGAAACACCGACAGTGCCGTCCACGCGCGACGGACGGCGGGGGCCGCGCCGTCGAACCGCCGTGCCGCGATGACGAACATGGCGCCCAGCGGTCCGCCGCGCGCAGGTTCCCCGGCCCGTCCCGCCGCCTCAAGCGCGGTGACCAGTGAGCGCAGCGAACGCGTCCGGCAGGCTCGTTCCGCAAGTGGGAGCACGTCGGGCATGTGCCCGACGACGTCCCGCAGGCGGGCGAGCTCCGCGCCGTCGAGGGTCGTCCCGCCCGCCATGCCTCCTCCTTCCACCGCTGCGAGAAGCGCGTTCGCTCGGCGATCCGAGCGCGCTCGCGGGACCGGCACACCCGCGAGCGCGGCCGGCGCGTCAGAGATTGGCCTCGACCGGCTCCGACGTGGGGTCGTCGGCCTCCGGCAGCGTCCGGGCGCGGCCGTGCTCGAGCAGGGTCTCGTAGCGGTGGGCCCTGAAGCGACGCGCCAGCAGCGCGACGCCGACACCGACGAGGAAGACCACCACCGGCAGGAGCTGCAGTGCGACGTTCACCGCCGGGTCCGCGGCGGACAGCACCGAGAAGTTCATCAGGGCCACCGTGGCGATGGATCCGAGCAGGACGAAGGAGAGCAGAGGCGAGAAGGTCGAGGCCCAGCGGGACACGGGCAGCTCCCTGTTCCGGCGGAAGAACCGGAGGATCGCGACGCTCGTGAGGGTGAAGAGGATGAGCGGGCAGAGGGTCCCGACGGCGATCTCCCAGCCGAAGACCATGAACGGGTCGAGTCCGCTGAGCAGGACCGCGAGCAGGAGGGCGGCCCCGATGGCCGAGGTCACGACCGAGGCGACGTACGGGGACTTGTGACGACGGTGGACCCAGGTGAGCCGCAGCGGCAGGACGGAATGGCCCAGCGAGTGCAGGTAGCGCGTGACGATGTTGTGGTACGAGAGCACGCAGGCGAACATCGAGGTGATGGCCAGGACGGTCACCACGTGCATGAAGATCGGTCCCACCCATTCGGCCGCGGTGGCAAAGACGACGTTGGCGGGGTCGGCCGCGACGGCGTCCATGACACCCTGCGACCCGTACGCCTGCATCCAGGCCCAGACGGCCACGCCGTAGAACAGAGCCGCGCCGATGAGCGTCATGAAGATGGCCCGCGGGATCGTCCTGCTCGGATCGCGTGCCTCGTCGCGGAAGATCGCGGTGGCCTCGAACCCCATGCCGACGCTGATGCCGAAGAGCACGCCGAGGGCCAGGGAGCCGTTCGTGAGGGTGCCGCCCTCGAAATACGGGGTGATCTGGATGCCCTCAGGGCCGCCGCCGCGGGCCAGGATGGCCACGTCGAGGACGATGATGACGAGGACCTCGAGGACAAGGGCCACGGAGAGCACCTTGGCACTGAGATCGATGTTCACGTAGCCAAGGAGGGCTACCAGGACGAGCGAGATCACGGTCCAGGCCCACCAGGGCAGCAGCGCCGTGCCGAAGAACGACTGGAGCGTCCCTTCGACGGTGAGCCCCAGGAGCATGTAGACGAAGCTCTGGAAGAGCAGGTAGCCCAGCATCGCCAGGAAGCCGGATCCGACCCCGACCGGCCGGCCGAGCGCGGCCGTGATGTAGGAGTAGAAGGCCCCCGCCTTCTGCACGTGCACCGACATCGCGGCGAACCCCGCACCGAAGACGAGGAGCACGAGCGGCCCGACGATGTAGTCGAAGGCGATGCCGGCCCCGTTGCTGTTCAGCATGTTGACCGGGGTGGACACGAAGATGGTCAGTGGTGCGGCGGCCGCCACCACCATGAAGACGATGGACAGCGGACCGAGGGTGCCGGACAGCCGGCTGGACGGTCCGCCGTGCGGCGTGCGGTCGGTGACGTTGGTGGACATCGGGCCTCCGATGGGTGCGGTCTGGCGAGCCGGCACGTCCTCGTGACGGCGCGCGCGTGAGGAGGGAGGGCTTGTCGGGGCCAGGTCGACGACCGGTGGCGACCTGCTGCCATCTGAACGAGCACTCGTCCTGCGTGGCAAGTCCTGAGGCGCCGAGGCGACCAGAACTCGCTAGCCCCCTAGTAAGACGGCAACGCTGGCGCTTGTCGTTGTGACGGGCGCATAGGAACACCCCCACGAATTGGTCATGCGTCACATTGGGGCCGTCATCCAACCGGTCCTAGTGTTCGGGAAATCCGGCGGGCTCCCCGCCGGGACGCCCCGTCACCGTCGACCAAGGGAGGTCCGATGTTGGTCTCGACTGCCCGCGTGGGGACGGCCACCAGCTCCCGGGTTCGCCGGTACGACCCCGCGCGACGGCTCCGGATCGTCGAGTCCGCGCTCGCGGTCATCGAGGAGCACGGGGTCGCCGGTCTCACGTTTCGCGCGGTGGCGGCGGCCGCCGACGTGCCGCTCGGGTCCACGACCTACCACTTCGCGGACAAGGACGAGCTCCTCGAGGCCACCGTCCGCCTCGCCCGCGAGCGCAGCCGGGAGACCACGCGCCTCATCCTGGCCGACGCGGTGACCCGGTTCGGACTGCCCGGCGGCATCGCCCACCTCGTCGAGGAGCTCACGCTGAATCGGCACGAGCGGCTCGTGATGGAGCACGACCTCTACCTGTCCGCCATCCACCGCCCCTCCCTCAGGGCGGAGAGCCGGCAGTGGTCCGACGACTTCGTCGACATCGTCGGCGAGTACACCGATTCCCTCACCGCCCGGACGCTGGGCCTCCTGTTCGACGGTCTCTGCCTCCAGGCGGCGGTCCTGGACCACCGCTTCCGCGCCGCCGACGTCGAGCCCCTCGTCCACCGGCTGCTCCAGGGAATGATCCTCGCCGACCGCGGCACCACCTGAGGCAGCACACACCCCACCCCAGCCGCCGGCGCCACCCGTGGTGCGCCCCCGACCAACCGCAGCATCGCGTCCGACCCTGTCCAGCTCTGTACGAACGTCCATATGCCGGAGGTCCCCATGACCGTCGCCACCGTGGAACCGAGAGGGTTCCGAACTGCGCTCAGCCGCTTCGCCAGCGGCGTGATCGTCATGACGGCGACCTCGCCCCAGGGCGACGTCCACGGCATGACGGCGAGCTCGTTCCTCTCGGTGTCTCTCGACCCGCCGCTCGTCCTCGTCTCCGTCGACCGTCGCACCCGCATGCACGACTTCCTCGGCCCCGTCGACCACTACGGGGTCAGCGTGCTCGCCCACGACCAGCAAGACGTCGCCGGTCACTTCGCCGGCCGTCCCTGCGGGCTCGTGCCCCGCTTCGTGTGGCGGGACGGCGTCCCGCTCCTCGACGGCGCCCTCGCCCACCTGACCTGCCGCATGTACGACCGGCACACGGCGGGGGACCACACGCTGTTCATCGGCGAGGTCCGCACCCTCAACTACGACGACGGCGCGCCCCTGATCTTCTTCTCCGGTGCCTTCGACCGCCTCACCCCCAAAGGAGCCCTCGCATGACCGTGTCACAGACGTCGCCCGCGGCCGCCACCGCCACCGCCCGGCCGCAGACGGGGGAGGAATACCTCGCGAGCCTCCGTGACGGGCGCGAAGTCTGGATCTACGGCGAGCGCATCGGCGACGTCACCACCCACCCCGCGTACCGCAACTCCGCCCGGTCCATCGCCCGCCTCTACGACGCGCTCCACGACCCGGCCGTCAACGCCAACCTCATCGCCCCCACGGACACGGGCAACGGCGGCTACACCCATGCGTTCTTCAAGGCGCCGCGCACAAAGGACGAGCTGCGCGCCGGCCGCGACGCGATCGCCGCCTGGCAGCGGCTCGTGTGGGGCTGGATGGGCCGCACGCCCGACTACAAAGCCTCCCTCATCACCACGCTCGGCGCAGACCCCGACTTCTTCGGCGAGTACGCGGCGAACGCGCGAAGCTGGTACACCCGCGTGCAGGAGGACGTCCTCCACGTCGGCCACGCCATCGTCCACCCGCCGGTGGACCGCAGCCGCGGGGTCGAGGAGGTGAGGGACGTCTTCGTCCATGTCGAGGAGGAGACCGACAGCGGCCTGGTCGTCAGCGGCGCGAAGGTCGTGGCCACGGGGTCACCGCTGACCCAGTACGTGTTCATCTCGCACTTCGGTGCGACGCTGGGGAAGAAGGAGTTCGCCCTCATCTTCATGGCGCCGGTCAACGGCCAGGGCGTGAAGTTCTTCTCCCGCGCCTCCTACGAGTCCGTGGCCGCCACCGCAGCCAGCCCCTTCGACTACCCGCTCAGCAGCAGGTTCGACGAGAACGACGCGATCATCGTCTTCGACCGGGCCCTCATCCCCTGGGAGAACGTCCTCGTCTACGACCCGCAGAAGGTCACCGAGTTCAACGGCGCCGCCGGCTGGATGTCCCGAGCCGCGCTGCAGGCCTCCACGCGCCTGATGACCAAGCTCGACTTCGTCGTCGGCCTGGTGAGCAAGGCCCTCGACATCACCGGCTCGGGCCAGTTCCGAGGCGTGCAGGCGGGCCTCGGGGAGATCATGGCCTTCCGGCACATGGTCGCCGGCCTCAACGATGGGATGATCCAGGGCGCAAACCCGGGCTTCGGCGGCATCATGACGCCCAGCGAGGAGTACGCGCTCGCGTTCGCGGCGCTTACCCCCGGGCTGTACACGCGGATGAAGCAGATCATCGAGACGATCATCGCCTCGGGCCTGATCTATCTGAACTCCAACGCCGTCGACTTCACGACGCCGGAGGTGCGGCCCTATCTCGACCGTTTCCTGCGCGGGTCGAACGGCCACACAGCCCTTGACCGGTCGAAGGTGATGAAGGCCCTCTGGGACTCCATCGGCAGCGAGTTCGGCTCCCGTCACGAGCTCTACGAGCTCAACTACTGGGGCCAGCCCGAGAAGACCTACCTAGACATCCTCGGTCTGGCACAGGAGAACGGGGAGCTCGACCGCGTCCGCGGCTTCGCCGAGTCGTTCATGTCCGAGTACGACCTCGCCGGCTGGACGGCGCCGGACCTCGTCAACCCCACCGACGTCAGCCGCATCCGCCGCGCCTGAGCGGCATCCACCGGATACCACGCGGGCCGGCCGGCCCGCCGAGAGGAAGTCCCTAACGTGACCAAGGCAATCCACTTCGAGACCACCGATGGAACGCGGCTGATCGGCCGGCTGGAGGGCGACGTCATCGTCTCCGCCGGGGCGGCGCCCGCCGGCGGGTTCGTCCCCACCCCCGAGAACTGGGCGCTGGTCGCCACCGCGGACGGGCCACGCTTCCCGCTCGCAGAGGTCCACGTCCTGGCCCCGGTGGCCCCGGGCAAGATCCTCGCCATCGGGCTGAACTACCAGTCCCACGTCGAGGAGACGAACCTCGCGCACCCTGACTCGCCGGTCGTCTTCGCCAAGCTGCCCTCCTCCGTGACCGGTCCTCACGACGCCATCGTCATCCCGGCCGAGGAGACCCGCCCTGACTACGAGGGCGAAGTGGGCCTGGTCATCTCCCGGCGCGCCTACCGGGTGAGCAAGGAGGAGGCCTGGGACTACGTCGGCGGCCTCACCGCCCTCAACGACGTCAGCGGCCGGCGGGCCCAGCTGGAGACCCCGATGCGCCAGTTCACCCTGGGCAAGAGCTTCGACACGTTCACCCCGCTCGGCCCGGTGCTCACCAGCCTCGACGGGGTCGCGGACCGCGCCGCGGTGAGCGTCCGCACGACCCTGTCAGGCGAGATCATGCAGGCCGGCAACACGCGGGACCTCATCTTCGACGTCCCCACCCTGATCGAGTACCTGACGCGCGGCGTGACGCTCGAGCCGGGGGACCTCATCGCGACCGGCACGCCCGGCGGCGTCGGTGACGAACGTACGCCCCCCCGCTACCTGCGCCCCGGCGACGTCGTAGAGGTCGCCGTCGAGGGCGTGGGCTCCCTGTGCAATCCGGTGCTTGCCGAGGCGGACGTCCGGGACCTCGCGGGCGTCGCCGTCGCCGCCGGGGCCTGAGGGGAGGACGCGCCATGAGAATCTACCCGCAGGGGAACCGCGAGTACGTGTACAACGGCCGATTCACCGGCCCCGTGCAGCTCGAGATGATCATCGAGGCCCCGGACGCCACCCAGGACGACATCGCCCGAGTGCACTGCACCGACGGGGCGGTGACCTTCTGGCACAGCCACCCGGGCGGTCAGGTGCTCATGCTCCTGAGCGGCACCGGCCGGGTGGGCACCGGCGACGGCGAGCACCGCGGCATCGAACCCGGCACGGTCGTCGAGACGCCCCCGGGCGAGCCGCACTGGCACGGCGCAGACGACGGCCACGACGCGGTCTGGCTCGCCATCACCCGCGGCGTTACCGACTGGACCGACCAGCCTCCCGTGGAGTCGTCGTGGGCCGGGCACCGCTGATCCTCGTGGTGGCGGACCGCAAGTCCGCCACCACCGGCGCCTGGGTCGACGTGCCCACGGACGGCCTGCCCCACTCCTACCTCGCGGCCGTCGAGGCGGCGGGCGGCGCACCCCTCGTGGTCCCGAGCCTGGCGGTGCACGCCGACGACCCTGGCCGGCTGCTCGACCTCGCCGACGGCGTGTTCCTGCCAGGGGGCCGCGACGTGCACGCCGACGCCTACGGGCAGGACGCCCACCCGGACAACGACGAGCCGCTGCCGTTGCGGGACGCGCTCGAGATCGCCCTCATCGTCAGCGCCCACGAGCGGCACCTGCCGGTGCTCGGCGCGTGCCGGGGCATGCAGCTCATCAACGTCGCGCTCGGCGGGACCCTTGAGCAGCACCTCGCGGACCGCCTCGACATGGCCCCCCACCGCGGCGACGTCGGCACCTTCGCCAGCCATGACGTCGTCATTCGGGAGGACAGCCGGCTGGCCTCGGTGCTCCCCCGGCGCAGCTTCTCCATCGCCTCGCACCACCACCAGGCGGTCGACCAGCTGGGGATGGGGCTGACCGCCTCGGCCTGGGCGCCCGACGGCGTCGTCGAGGCCATCGAGACCACATCGGGGCCATTCTGCCTCGGCGTGCAGTGGCATCCCGAGCAGCAGCTCGCGCCTGAGGGCCTCGCCCTGTTCTCCGCGTTCGTCGGCGAGGCCCGCGCGGCCGCGACGCGGCGACGGGCCGCTGCCACCGAGGACCGGAGGGAGCGGGTGGCCCATGTCTGAGGCACGCACCGCGCAGGGGTGGAAGGCACTCGCGGGCGCGGTCGACTGGCCCGGGCGGCTCGTCCTGGACGGGCGCCAGGTCCCGCCGCGCGACGGTGCGACCTTCACGCTCGTCTCCCCGCGGGACGGCGCCGTCCTCGTCGAGGCGCCGATGGCGGGGACCGCCGATCTCGACGCCGCCGTCGCGGCGGCACGCCGGGCGTTCGACGACGGGCCCTGGCCGCGTCTCGCACCGCGCGAGCGCAAGCGGGTCCTGCTGCGGTGGGCGGATCTCATCGAGGACCACCGCGACGAGCTCGCGGTGATGATCAGCGCGGAGATGGGCAAGCCGGTCAGCGAGGCCTGGGGCATCGAGCTGCGCGCCGTGCTCGCCACGTACCGGTGGTACGCCGAGCTGGCGGACAAGGAGGCCGGGGAGGTCCCCGTCACCGGCGAGGACGACCTTGCGATCGTGACCCGCGAGCCGGTCGGCGTCGTAGGGGTGGTCACACCCTGGAACTTCCCGCTCACGCTCGCGGCGTGGAAGATCGCACCGGCGCTCGCGGTCGGCTGCAGCGTCGTGCACAAGCCGTCCGAGCTCACCCCGGCCTCGGCGCTGCGTATCGCCGAGCTCGCCCTCGCCGCCGGGGTCCCAGAGGGCGTCCTCAACGTCGTCCCGGGGACCGGTGTCGAGCTCGGGCGGGCGCTGGGCGAGCACCCCGGGGTGGACACCCTCGCCTTCACCGGGTCGACGGCAGTCGGGCGGGCGTACCTGGAGTATGCGGCACGGTCGAACCTCAAGCGCACGTGGCTCGAGCTCGGCGGGAAGTCGCCCAACATCGTCCTGCCCGACGCCCCCGACCTCGCGGCAGCCGCCGCCACGGCGGCCTGGGGGATCTTCTTCAACGCCGGCCAGATGTGCACGGCACCGTCCCGCCTCATCGTCCACCGGGACATCGCCGAGGAGGTCGTTGACGGCGTCGTCCGCGCCGCGCGGGGCTACGCGCCGGGCGACCCGTTCGACCCAGCGACCACCATGGGCCCGCTCGCGTCGGCCCGCCGGCGCGAGGAGGTCGCAACGCACGTCACCCGGGCGCTCGACGAGGGGGCAACCCTCGCGGCTGGGGGCCACGCCGGCGACCTCGACGGCGAGCTCGCCGGTGGGCATTACTTCGCCCCCACCGTCATGACCGACGTCGCCCCCGGCTCCGCGCTCGCCCGGGAGGAGGTGTTCGGACCAGTCCTCGCTGTCGTCCCCGTCGCCGACGAGGGGGAGGCCGTCGCCGTCGCCAACGACTCCGACTACGGGCTCGCCGCCGGGCTCTGGACCTCCGACCTGTCACGGGCCCACCGGCTGTCCCGGCAGCTGCGCGCCGGAACGGTCTGGGTCAACTGCTACGAGGAGGGGGACCTCACCGTCCCCTTCGGCGGCTACAAGCAGTCGGGCAACGGCCGGGACAAGTCCCGGCACGCCCTCGAAAAGTACACCGAGCTCAAGACGACGTACGTCCGGCTCTGAGCCGCGCACGGATTGCGTCCACGAATCCCGAGAAAGGGCTGGTCGATGACCTCCGCGACCGACACCACCAGGGCCCCGGCATCCGCTCCCGAGCTGGCCCACCTCGACCGGCTGCTCGCGCGGGGGGTCCAGGTGGTCCGCGTCGTGCACTCGGACCTCTTCGGTCGGCAGCGGGCCAAGCAGTACCCCGCATCGGCCCTGGCCTCGATCCTCGGCGGGGTGGCCTACTCGAAGATGAGCGTCGCGGAGGACCTCCTCGGCGTCCCAGTCTCGGAGACCGACTTCCCGGCCCTGGCGAGCCACCCGGACCTCCACGCCGTTGTCGAGCCCGACACGGCCGTCGCCCCGCCCTGGGAGCCGGACGCGGTGTGGGTGCTCGCCGGACTCTACGAACACGGCGAGCGCTCGCCACTCTGCCCGCGCGGTGCCCTCGCCGCGGCGACCCGGCGCCTCGCCGAGCTCGGGCTTACCGCGCAGGCTGCCCTCGAGCCGGAGTTCTACCTCTTCGAGCCGGGAGGCGGGAACCCGAGGCCGTACTCCGTGGACGGGGTGTCCTACACGATGGACCGGGGCACGGACCCGGCCGGCGTCGTGGGACGAATCCACCGCAACCTGCTCGACCTCGGGGTTGGCGTGACGGTCGTGACGCGGGAGTTCTCCCCGGGACAGTTTGAGGTGAACCTCCACCACGCGGAGGCGACGGCGGCGGCCGACCAGGCCTTCCTCATGAAGACGGCGGTCAAGGAGCTCGCCGTCATCGAGGGGCTGCGGGCCAACTTCATGGCGAAGCCCATGACCGGCCACGAGGGCAGCAGCCTGCATGCCCACGTCTCGCTGTGGGACGCCGACGAGCGCAACGTCCTCGTCGCACCGGACGGCCGGTCCCTCAGCCCGACCGCGCTCGCGGCCATCGCCGGCGTGCAGGCGCACGCCCCGGCCCTCATGGCCCTCGCCGCCCCGACCGTCAACTCCTACAAGCGGCTGCGCGGCGAGGGGCTGTCCCCCCGGTCGACCAGCTGGGCGGAGGACAACCGGCGAGCCTTCGTGCGGGTGCCGGCCGAGCGGGGCACGTCGACACGGTTCGAGGTCCGGGCCGGGGATGCGAGCGCGAGCCCGCACCTCCTGCTCGCCGGGATTCTCCACGCCGCCCGCGACGGGATAGTCCGGGGTGTCGAACCCTCGCCCGGCGGGGCCGCACTGCCCGCCTCGCTCCCGGCGGCGCTCGACGCGCTCGCGGCCGACGACGTCCTCGTCGACGGACTGGGCGCCGAGCTCGTCGACGTCTACGGCGCGCTCAAGCGCGCGGAGGTCGCCGCCTTCGAGGCCGCCGTCACCGACTGGGAGTGGAACCTCTACAGCGTCCACGCCTGACCCCATCGAGCCCCCACCCCTCTTCGCAGAAGGACTGACCGACCATGATCAAGCTGTACGACATCGACCACGTCTCCCTGGGCGTCGAGGACCTCGACGCCGCCGCCCACTCCTGGCAGGTGGAGTTCGGGCTCCTCGAACGGGAGCGCGAGAACGGCCGTGCCTACCTGGCTTGCAACTATGAGCCCTACTCCCTCGTGCTCGAGAAGACCAACACCCCCGGAATCCAGTACGCCGCGTACAACCTCCATCCCGGCTTCAGCCTCGCGGACGCCGAGAAGCACCTGCGGGAGCACCACGTCGACTACGTGCGCACCGACGACGCCGTGGCGTTCACCGACCCGGAGGGCAACGGGGTGCGCCTGGTGCCGTACCGCAGGCGTGCGGGGCAGGACGTCCTGCCCGTGGCCTCCAGGCAGACGAGCGAGATCCGGCCGGGCGGCCCGCGGCGCCTGGGCCACGTCAACTACCTCGTGGCGGACGTCGACGCCATGGTCGACTTCTACACCACCGTCGTCGGCCAGCAGCTCACCGACCGGCTGGGGTCCGACGCCGGCGCGTTCCTCCGCGTCGGCGCCGACCACCACGTCAACGCCTTCGTGAACACCGGCACCCCGCATTTCCACCACGTCGCCTTCGACCTGGTGGACTTCGGGCAGATCCGCCAGTCGTTCGACCACCTCGCCCAGCACGGCCGGTGGTTCCCGTGGGGCCCGGTGCGCCACGGCATCGGCGGCAACCTTGCCGGCTACGTCCGTCTGCCCGAGGCGGAGTGCTTCGTCGAGCTGTACTGCGACATGGAACAGATCGACGACCAGCACGAGCCGCGGGAGTTCCCGGACGACCGGAAGAGCTCGAACGTCTGGGGCATGCTCCCGCCCCGGTCCTACTTCCGCTTCGACAAGGAGACCGTCGAGGCCGAGCGCGAGTCCCTGCGGGCCATCTGGGACTGACGGGCCGGGAAGTGCGGCACCCGGTGGCGACGACGTCGCGTCGTAACCACCGGCCGCCTCTTCAGTCCGCCTGCACCATCAAAGGAGCGTCCATGAACCACCCCAGGTACCTCATCTTCGGACTCGGCGCCGCCGGCTCGGCCGCAGCGGCCGTCCTTCTCGACCAGGGCGCCGAGATCGTGGGGGTCTACACCCGGTCGAGCCACGTCGGGGAGGACGTCGGCACCGTGCTGGGCAGGTCGGCCTACGGGCTGGACGTCCGTGCCGTCACCGATTTCTCGCCCGATCCCACGTCTGCCGACATCGCGCTGTTCTTCACCACCACCGCGCTCGCGGACCTGCTCGGCGCCGCGAAGGACTGCCTCGAGGCCGGCATCGACGTGCTGACGATCGGCGAGGACGCGCTGTACCCGTGGGCGCTGGACCCGGTGACGGCGCTCGAGCTTGACGCTGCGGCGAAGGCGGGGGGCGCCTCTCTGGTGGCGACCGGGATCAACGACATCGCCATGGCCCGGCTGCCCGTCGAGCTCGCCGCCCTCGTGCCCGGCGTGACACGAATCGAGGTCGAGGTGACGGGCGACTTCGCCGCCTTCGGGGCCGCTCCTGGGGTTCCTGCAGATAGGTGCGCAGCCGGCGGACCTGCTCCCGCCGGGCGGGGAGGGCGAGAGCCCGTCGATCACCCGGCAGTGCGCGCACATGATCGCTGGGCTCGCCGCGCTCGACATCAGGTCCGAGGATGTGCGGCACGAGCCGACCGTCGCGCGAACGCCGGTCCACGTGCCCGCGCTCGACCTCGTGGTCGAGCCCGGCGCCATTACCGGGTGGGTGCAGACGGCGGTTGCCACGACCAGGCAGGGCGTGACGGTCGAGGTGCGGCTCGTCGGGAAGTGCTTCGAGCCCGGTGAGGAGGAGTACGCGCACGCGACCGTCTCGACGACCCACCTGGACCGGCCCATCACCCTGCGGGTCAGCCCGTTGCCCGGTGTCGAGACCACAATCGGCATCGCGCTCAGCCGCGTCCCCGACGTGCTGGCCGCCGCCCCCGGGTTCGTGCGCGCCGAGGACCTGCCGAGTGCTCGCTTCCGGGTCCCCGAGCCCGGCCGGCGAGTCGCGCGCGCATGAGCGAGGGCCGTGGGCGCCACGGAGACTGACCGGACCGTAAGGGAGAGCAGTTGTGACCGCCCAGACCCAGACCCAGACCCGAGCGATCCTCTCCGTCGCAGACCTGCTCACAGCCGTCGTCCCGGCCGAGGGAGGCCGGAACATCTACGACCCGGCGACCGGCGCGGTCGTCGGGCGCGCCCCAGAGCGGACCACCGCCGACCTCAATACCGCGGTCGAGGGCGCCCGTGCCGCCCAGTCCCGGTGGGCGGGCCTGGGCCATGAGCGCCGCAGCGAATACCTCAACCGGGCCGCCGACGCCGTCGAGGCCTCCGCCGAGGCGCTCGCCGAGCTGCTCTCTCGTGAGCAGGGCAAGCCGCTCAATGGGTTGAACGCCCGCTTCGAGGTCGGTGCCTGCGTCGGTTGGCTACGGGCGACGGCGTCGTTCGAGCTAGAGCCGGAGGTCGTCGTCGACGACGGCGGCGGCCGTGCCGAGCTGCACTACCGGCCGCTTGACGTCGTGGGCGCAATCGGCCCGTGACCGAGGAACAGTTCGGCCCCGCCCTGCCGATCGTCAGGTACTCCTCGATCGACGAGGCCGTCGAGATGGCGAATGCGCTCGAGGTCGGCCTGGGCGCCTCGGTGTGGTCTCCAGACATCGACATGGCACGGAAGGTCGCCGCCCGCATCCAGGCCGGCACCGTGTGGATCAACAAGCACGGCGCCGTGGACCCACGGGTGCCCTGCGGTGGTGCCAAGCAGTCCGGGTACGGGCTCGAGTTCGGCGTCGAGGGCCTCAAGCAACTGGGCGCCCCGCGGGTCATCTCTACTAGAGCGAGGGAGAGCACCGTGGATCCCGGGGTCGGTGCGCCTCCGGCGTCGCCGTGGTCTCACGGCCTGCTCCGGCGGCGCGCAAGCGGGGGCCTCCCCGTCGTCCCGCCCGCGATGCCGTTCCGGCTGCCGTCCGCAACAATCGAGCGTGCCCAAAAGAGTGCTCGCCCAGCGGTACGAGCTCGATCACCGGCTCGCCCGTGGCGGGATGGCCGAGGTGTGGCGCGGGATCGACCTCGTCCTCGCGCGGCGGGTCGCCGTCAAGACGGTCAGCCTGACCGACGCCGCCGACCCCACGCTCGGTGAGCGCATGCACCGGGAGGCGGTCGCCACCGCGGCGCTGGAGCATCCCGACATCGTCACGGTCTACGACGCCGGCGTCGACGGGGACACCGCCTACATCGTCATGGAGCGGCTCCGCGGCCGGGACCTCGCGGCCGTGCTGCGCGACGGGCCGCTCCCGCTCGGGGAGGCCCTGCGCATCGCGAGCCGGGTGGCCGGGGCGCTCGCCGCCGCCCACGCCTCGGGCGTCGTGCACCGGGACGTCAAGCCGGCGAACATTCTCGTCGACGGCGACAGGGTCATGGTCGTCGACTTCGGGATCGCCGCCTTCGAGTACCAGTCGGTCGCCTCCCTCGCCGAGCCGGGAACCACCCAGGGCACCGCCGAGTACATGGCGCCGGAGCAGGCGCGCGCCGAGAGCGCCACGCGCAGCACGGACATGTACTCCTTCGGCTGCCTGCTCACCGCGCTCGTCGCCGGCCGTCCTCCCTTCACGGGCAGGCGGCCCGACGCCATCCTCCATCAGCACGTCTTCGTCGAGGCGCCCCGGCTGGGCCGCCTCAGCCCCGGCGTGCCGGAGGAGCTCGACCGCCTGGTGGGCGATCTGCTGGCGAAGGACCCCGACCGGCGACCGTCCGCCGAGGAGGCCGCCGAGATGCTCACCGACCTCGCGGCGCGGGTCCAGGGCGCGACCGTCGAGGCGGCAGCTGGAACGGTCCTGAGCGTTGCCGTTGACGGTTCCGCCGATGCGCCCACCATCGCGCCGGACGTCGTCACCTCCGCGACCGAGGCACACCCGCGGCCCTGAAGCGACAGCACTGACCCCTGTGCGGCGGCGGCGAGCGGTCCGGCCCCGGCTCAGCTCTGGTCGGCGGTGGGGGAGTCGCCCGGGACCGGGCCGTGCGGGTTGCCAACTGGCTCGGGCGCGGCGGCGTCGGCGCGGCGGTGCGGTTCGCCCTCGGCGCCGTCCTCGTCCGCCCGGCGGGGCGGTTCAGCGTCGGACCCGTCTCCGTCGTCCGAACCTGCCGTCTTCTCCTCCGCGGCCGACGCAGTGACCAGGAAGGCGTTGACCCAACGGGCGCTGGGGTCGGCGTCGATGAGGACGGCCTTGAAGAAGAGGGTGAGCGGCACCGCGAGCAGGGCGCCGAGCGGGCCGACCACGAGCGCCCAGAAGACCAGGGACACGAACGTGACGGTCGGGCTCAGGCCGACGACGTCGCCGGTGATCTTGGGCTGGACGATGCTCTGGATGGAGAAGTTGATGACGCTGTAGACGACCACGACCCACACCATCGTCCCCACCCCGCCGTCGAGGAGCCCGATGAGCGCGGGCGGCACGAGCCCGAGGACGAAGCCGACGTTCGGGATGTAGTTCGTGACGAAGGCCAGCACGCCCCACGTCAGCGCGAGCGGCACCCCGATCGCGTAGAGGGCGACGACGTCGACGACGGCAACGATCAGGCCGAACACCGTGGCGACGATCCAGTACCGGCCGACCGCGACGACGAAGCCCGCCAGCGCGACGGAGAGCCGGGGCCGCGCCCGGGCCAGCAGGGAACGCCTGCTGGCCGTGTCGGTGGAGTCGATGGCGAGGAAGAACATCACCACGAGAAGAAGAGCCACCTGCGCCCCCGCGGCGCTGAGTCCGCTCGCGGCCTGCTGCAGGAGCCCCAGCACGCTGTTGAAGTCCACCGACCCGAAGAGCTCGTCGATGTCGGCCGCCTGCATGCCCAGCGACGCGAGCCAGTCGGAGACGGTCTGGTAGAGCCCCTGGAACTCGGACGCATACCGGGGGAGCGTCGTCGAGAGCTGGGCCACCGAGAAGCCGAGCGCAACGGCGAGCCCGGCGAGCACGAGGTACAGCCCAAGGAGTACCAGGAGGGCGGCGAGCAGCCTGTGCATCCCGAGGCGCACGAGCCGGCGCTGCACCGGACGGGCCGCGACGATGAGGGTCAGCGCGAAGAACACCGGGGCGACGATGCTCTGGGCCGCATGGAGCCCCGCGGCCACGACGACCACGCCGGCCAGGGCGAGGACGAGACTCAGGGTCGAGGGGGCCCGGCCGGCCGCAGCGGCCGGCGGCTGCCGGTTGGGGACGGCCACCGCGTCATCATGTCATCGGCGCCCCGCTCAGGCGTCGACCTCCCCGACCGAGCGAATCCCGTCCTGGTGGCGAGGCGACACGGAGGACGGGCGGCCGGTATGCCCGCCAGGCAGCGGTCGGGGGAGTAGGAAAGACCCATGCCGCGCTGCTTCCCGCCCTATCCCGACTTCCCGACCGGGTTCCACGGCGAGCGCGCCGTCTGGGAGGCGCTGCGGGACCAGCTGCCCGACGAGGCGATCCTCCGGTGAAGGGCCTCGAGCGCCCGGTTGTCGTGCTGTGCGTCAACGGGTTCCGGGTCGAGCGCGCCCGGGAGATCCTCTACACCGGGCTGTCCCGGGCGAGCTCGCTCCTCGTCGTCGTGGGGCCGAGGGCGCTGGTCGAGGAGATCGGCGGGGAGGCGGTGCAACAGCGACTCAGGGCCGCGCAACCGTGGTCCGCCGGCGTGGTGGGGTAGGCGGCGCGCGCCGTCGGACGGGACTGTCGGTGGGGCGCCATAGGCTGGCGCCGGACGACTGGAGGAGGCTGTCAATGCTTCATCTGCACCGCTCCGAGCGCGCGGATGCGCTCGTCGCGCCCCTGGCGGCCGTGCTCGCGGACCCGCCCGAGGACCCCTTCGCGCCCGAGGTCGTCGCCGTTCCCACCCGCGGCGTGGAGCGCTGGCTCGCGCAGCGGCTCTCCCACCACCTCGGGGCCGGCGCCGACGGCGAGCCCGGGATCTGCGCCAACGTCGCCTTCCCGTCCCCGTACCGGCTCGTCGGCGACGTGCTCGGCGCGGCGCTCGGCCTGGACGGCGACCAGGACCCGTGGCGGCCCGAGCCCCTGACGTGGCCGCTGCTCGAAGCCGTCGACGCCGCCGCGGGCGAGGAGTGGTGCGCGCCGATCGACCGGTACCTCGGCGCGGCGGACGACGACGAGCTCCGCCGCGGCCGCCGGCTCGGCCTCGCCCGCCACCTGGCGCGGCTGTTCGCCGCCTACGCCTCCCAGCGGCCCGACCTCGCCGACGCCTGGGCCCGGGGCGTCGACGAGGACGGCGCCGGCGGCCCCGTGCCCGCGGACCTGCGGTGGCAGCCGGAGCTGTGGCGCCGCCTGCGCGAGCGGGTCGGCGTGGCCAGCCCCGGCGAGCGGCTCCCGGCGGCGCTGGCTGCTCTCGTCGAGCGCCCGGAGGCCGCCGACCTGCCCGGGCGGCTGTCGGTGTTCGGCGCCACCCGGCTGCCGGAGGACCAGCTGCGCACGCTCGTTGCGCTGGCCGAGCACCGCGACGTCCACCTCTGGCTGCCCCACCCGTCGCCGGTGCTGTGGGACCGCGTCGCCGCGGTCTCCGCGAACTCTCGACGGCGCCGCGACCAGCCGGCGCTCGCCGAGCACCCGATGCTCGCCTCGATGGCCCGGGACGCCGTCGAGCTCCAGATCCGGCTGCGGGCCACCGCGGGTGCGTCCGGGGGCGCCGGCGCGCCGCCCGCCGTCAGCCACCACCCGGCCCCCTCCCCGCCGCCCACCCTGCTCGGCGCCCTCCAGCAGCGGCTCCGCGACGACGACCCCGACGCCGCCCCGCACGCCCTGGCCGCGGGCGACCGCAGCGTCCAGGTCCACGCCTGCTACGGCCTGACCCGGCAGGTCGAGGTGCTTCGCGAGGTCCTCGCCGGCCTGTTCGCCGACGACCCCACCCTCGAGCCGCGCGACGTCATCGTCATGTGCCCGGACATCGAGTCGGTCGCCCCGCTGGTCACCGCCACCTTCGGGCTCGTCGCCGACGACGCCTCCGCCGAGCACCGCGCCAAGGTCCACCCCGGCCAGAGCCTGCGCGTGCGCCTGGCCGACCGCTCGCCCGGCCGCACCAACCCCGTGCTCGGCGTCCTGAGCACCCTGCTCCGCCTCGCCGACGGCCGGGTGACCGCCTCGGAGGTGCTCGACCTCGCCGCCGCCGAGCCCGTCCGGCGGCGCTTCCGCCTCGGCGACGACGACCTCGACCACATCCGCGACTGGTCCGTCGAGAGCGGGGTCCACTGGGGCGAGGACCTCGCCCGGCGCGCCCGGTTCGGCCTGCCCGAGCTGCGCCAGGGCACCTGGGCCCTCGCCCTCGACCGGCTGCTCCTCGGCGCCGCCATGGCCGAGGAGGACTACCGCTACGTCGGCGCCGCCCTGCCGCTGGACGACGTCGACAGCACCGACATCGACCTCGCCGGCCGGCTCGCGGAGCTGCTGGACCGGCTCACCGACGTCCTCGCCACCCTCGACGGCGCCCGGCCGCTCGCCGAGTGGCTGGCCGCCCTCGACCGCGCGCTGACCCTGCTCGCGGACACCGGCCCCGCCGACAGCTGGCAGCTGGTCCAGGCGCGCCGGGTGCTCGCCGACGTGCGCGCCGCCGGGGAGCACCACGAGGAGGTGCCCCTGCGGCTGCCGGACGTCCGTGCGCTCCTCGGCGACCTCCTCGAGGGCCGGCCCACCCGCGCGGGCTTCCGCACCGGCGCCCTGACCATCTGCTCGCTGGAGCCCATGCGCGCCGTGCCGCACCGCGTGGTCTGCCTGCTCGGCGTCGACGACGGCGTCTTCCCGCGCGGCAGCGCCGCCGACGGGGACGACCTGCTCCTGCGCGACCCGTGCCTGGGCGAGCGGGACCGCCGCAGCGAGGACCGCCAGCTCTTCCTCGACGCCGTCACCGCCGCCGAGGAGCACCTCGTGGTCCTCTACAGCGGCGCGGACGAGCGCACCGGCGCCGCCCGGCCCCCCGCCGTCCCCGTCGGCGAGCTCCTCGACGCCCTCGACGCCGCCGCCACCGCCTCGGACGGCCGGCCCGTGCGCGAGCACGTGCGCGTCCACCACCCCCTCCAGGTGGTCGACGAGCGCAACTTCACCGCGGGCGCGCTGGGTCGCCCGGGCGCGTTCAGCTTCGACGCCGTCGCCCGGCGGGCGGCGCTGGCCGGCCGCGGCGAGCGGGTGGGCCGGGTCCCGTTCCTCACCGCGCCGCTGCCTGCGCAGGAGGCGCCCCACGGCGTCGACCTCGACGACCTCGTCGCGATGCTGGAGCACCCGGTCAGGTGGTTCCTCCGCCGCCGCCTCCAGCTCTCCCTCGCCGGGGAGATCGAGGACGTCGAGGACCGGCTCCCCCTCAGTCTCGACGGCCTGGCCACGTGGCAGATCGGCGACCGGCTGCTCGCCGCCCGGCTCGACGGCGTGGACGCCCGCCAGGCCTTCAACGCCGAGTGGCGCCGCGGCGAGGTCCCGCCCCGCGAGCTCGGCCGCGCCACCCTTCTCGACGTGGACGCCAGGGTCGCGCTCATCGCCGAAGCCGCCCGGACCTACGCCGTCGGCCCCGCCGCCGCCGTCGACGTCACGGTCGCTCTGCCCTCGGGCCTGACCGTGTCCGGCACCGTGCCCGGCGTGCACGGCACCACCGTGGTCCGCACCGTCTTCTCCCGCCTCGGCCCCAAGCACCGCCTGCGCGCCTGGGTCCAGCTCCTCGCCCTCGCCGCCGCCCGCCCCGCGCAGGGCTGGTCGGCGGCCACCATCGGCCGCCCGAAGCACAACAAGCCGGGCGCGGTCGTCTCCCGGCTCACCGCCCCCACCCAGGCCGAGGCGCTGGCGTGGCTCGACGAGCTCGTCCACCTGCGCGCCCTCGCCGCGCGCGAGCCGCTGCCCATGCCGGTCCCCGTCTCGTGCTCGTACGCCACCAGCCGGTACGGCGGCGACTCCGAGGCGATGGCCCTGGAGAACGCCAGCCGGGAGTGGAACGCGGGGTTCGAGCGCACCGACGAGCACCACGTCCTGTGCTGGGGCGAGGGCGCCTCCCTGGCCGACATCCTCGGCACGCCCACCGCGGAGGAGCGGCCCTGGTGGCCGGAGGACCGCACTCGCCTGGGCGTCCTCGCCCGGCGGGTCTGGCAGCCGCTGCTCACCCACGAGGAGACGGAGATCCCGTGAGCCTGACGACGACCGACACCGGCGTCTTCGACGTCTGCGGGGACCTGCCCACCGGCACCACCGTGCTCGAGGCCAGCGCCGGCACGGGCAAGACGTTCACCATCGCCGCGCTGGCCACCCGGTACGTGGCCGAGGGGATCGCCGAGCTGGCCGAGCTCATGATCGTCACCTTCGGCCGGGCCGCCACCTCCGAGCTGCGCGACCGGGTGCGCGAGCGGCTCCTCCACGCCGAGCGCGCGCTGCGCAGCCCCGACGCCCGCACCAGCGACGACGCCGTGGTGGCCCACCTCGCGGCCGTCGACGACGCCGAGCTGGCGCGCCGCCGGCGCCGGCTCACCCGGGCGCTGTCCCAGCTCGACGCCGCCACCATCACCACCACCCACGGCTTCTGCCAGCAGATGCTCACCTCCCTCGGCGTCGCCGGGGACGTCGACGCCGACGCCACGTTCGTCCCCGACATCGCCGACCTGGTCGAGGAGGTGGTCGACGACCTGTACCTCCAGCGCTACGCCGACTCCCCGCCGGCGCTCACCCCGGCGGACGCCCGCGCCGTCGCCAAGGCCGCCGTCAGCGACTACCAGGCCGGCCTCGAGCCCACGGCGGCCGCCCCCGACACCCCCGCCGGGCACCGGTACGCCTTCGCCCGCGACGCCCTGGCCGACGTCGTCCATCGCAAGCGCGCGCGCCACCTCCTGGACTACGACGACCTGCTCGTCCTGCTGCGCGACGCCCTCACCGACCCCGTCCACGGCCCGGCCGCCGCCGAACGGGTCCGCGCCCGGTACCAGGTGGTGCTCGTCGATGAGTTCCAGGACACCGACCCCGTCCAGTGGGAGATCCTGCGCACCGCCTTTCACGGGCGCCGCACCCTCGTCCTCATCGGCGACCCCAAGCAGGCCATCTACGCCTTCCGCGGCGGCGACGTCGTCACCTACCTCGCTGCTCGGCGCGACGCGACCACCACCGCCACCCTCGGGCGCAACTGGCGCAGCGACGAGCCGCTCCTGCAGGGACTCGAGGCGATCCTCGGCGGCGCGGCCCTGGGCGACGAGGCGATCGTCGTCCGCCACGTCGACGCCCAGCACACCGGGCGCCGGCTCGACGGCGGTGCGCCGGTGCGGCTGCGCCAGGTCACCCGCGCCCCATTCCCGAAGAGCACCAAGCCTCCGCGCGTACCCGCAGTACGCGAGCTGATCGCGGCCGACGTCGCCGCGGACGTGGTCCGCCAGCTCGGGCAGACCCGCCTGCGCGGTGGCGACGCGTGGCGCGCGCTCGAGCCGGGCGACATCGCCGTGCTCACCCGCCGCAACGCCGACGCCACCACCGTGCGCGAGGCGCTCGCCGACGCCGGGGTGCCCGCCGTCATCTCCGGGCTGGTCAGCGTCTTCTCCACGCCCGCTGCCAAGCAGTGGGTGACCCTGCTCAGCGCGCTCGAGCAGCCCGCCCACCCCGGCCGCACCGCCGCCCTGGCGCTGACACCCTTCGTCGGGTGGGACGCCGCCACGCTCGCCGGCGCCGCCGAGGCGGAGCTCGACGAGCTCTCCGACACGGTGCGCACCTGGGCCCGGCTGCTCGCCGAGCGCGGCGTCGCCGCCCTGCTCGAGGCCGTCAGCATCGGCGGCGTCGCCGAGCGCCTCCTGCGCACGGCGACGGGCGAGCGGACCCTGACCGACCTGCGCCACGTCGGCCAGTCTCTGCACCTCGCCGCGGTCCAGGACCGGCTCGGGGTCTCCGCCCTGACCGACTGGCTGCGCCGCCGCGTGGCCGAGGCCGAGGAGGACTACGCCGAGGAGCGCAGCCGGCGCCTCGAGACCGACGCCGCCGCCGTCCAGGTCGTCACCACCCACGCCAGCAAGGGCCTGGAGTTCCCGGTGGTCTACGTGCCCTTCGGGTGGGACCGCTACGAGTCCCGCACGCCGCCGATCCTGCGCTACCACGACGACGGCGGCACCCGGCTGCTGCACGTCGGCGGCCAGGGCTCCGAGGGCTACGACGCCGCCCGGGAGCGGCACCTGGCCGAGGAGCGCGGGGAGGACCTGCGCCTGCTCTACGTGGCCCTCACCCGCGCCGCCACCCAGGTGGTGGTGCACTGGGCGCCGTCGTCGAACTCCGCGGGCGGGCCGCTGAGCCGGCTCCTGCTCGGCGGCGCCGCGCCCGGGGAGCAGCCGCCCGAGAAGGTCTCCGTCGCCGCCGACGACGCGATCACCGCCGCCCTCACCGCCCTGTGCGCCCGGACCGGCGGCGCCATCGCGCTCGAGCAGGTCACGCAGCGCCCGGCGCCCGCCCGCTGGAGCCCGCCCGGGCGCGGCCGGCCCGAGCTCGCCGTCGCCCGGCTCGACCGCGTCCTCGACCACTCCTGGCGGCGCACCTCCTACACCGGGCTCACCGCCGCCGCGCACGCCGAGGGCGTGGGCAGCGAGCCGGAGACCACCGGCATCCAGGACGAGGCCGACGTCGCGGTGACCACCGCCGTCGCCGCCGCGGACCCGGCCCGCGAGATCGTCTCCCCGATGGCGGACCTGCCCGCGGGCGCCGCCTTCGGCACGCTCGTCCACGAGATCCTCGAGCACGTCGACACCGCCGCCGCGGACCTCGACGCCGAGCTGCTGGCCCGGTGCCAGGAGGCGGTCACCGCCCGCGCCCCCGGCGTCGACGCCGCCCAGCTCGCCCGGGCGCTCGGCCTGGTCATGGCCACCCCGCTGGGCCCGCTCGCCGGCGGCGCCACGTTGGCGGACTTCCCGCCCAGCGACCGGCTGGCCGAGCTCGAGTTCGAGCTGCCGCTCGGCGGCGGGGACACCCCGTCCGGCCCGGCGGCCACCCTCGACGACGTCGCCGCGCTGCTGCGCCGCCACCTGCCGGCCGACGACGTCTTTGCGGCGTACGCCGACCGGCTCGCCGGGCTCGGGGAGGCGCAGCTGCGGGGCTACCTCACCGGCAGCATCGACGCGGTCCTGCGCCGCCGTGACGGCGAGGTGCCCGGTTACCTCGTGGTGGACTACAAGACCAACCGGCTCGGCCCGCTCGAGGAGCCGCTCACCGCCTGGCACTACCGCCCCGAGGCGGTGGCCGAGGCGATGATGCAGGCGCACTACCCGCTGCAGCTGCTGCTCTACCTCGCCGCCCTGCACCGCTACCTGCGCTGGCGCCAGCGCGGCTACGCCCCCGAGCGGCACCTCGCCGGCGGGCTGTACCTGTTCGTCCGCGGCATGTGCGGGCCCGGGACGCCGGCCCCGGGCGGTGCGCCGTACGGGGTCATGGCGTGGCGGCCGCCGGCCGCGCTCGTGGTCGAGCTGTCCGCGCTGCTGGAGGGGAGGACCCGATGACCGCGCCGTTCACGGCTGGCGTCCTCGCTCCGGACCCGGCCGTCGGGGCCGACGCCCGCCGGGCGCTGCACGCCCCGCCGCTGCTGGCGGCGTTCAACGCCGCCGACGTGCTCGCCGCGGCCGACGTCCACGTGGCCGCCCGCCTCGGCCGGCTCACCCGCGAGACGGACGAGCGGGTGCTGCTCGCCGTCGCGCTGGCCGTGCGGGCGGTGCGGGCGGGGTCGGTGTGCGTGCGGCTGGACGAGCTCGACGCGCTCGCCGTGCCCGAGGGCGAGGACGCCGCGCCGGCCGGGCCGCTGCCCTGGCCCGACCGCGCCGGCTGGGAGGCCGCCGTGCGGGCCAGTCCGCTGGTCGCCGTCGGGGTGGACGGCCCGGCCGACCGGCCCGTGCGGTGGGTCGACGGGCGGCTCTACCTCGACCGGTACTGGCGCGACGAGCTCGTCGTGCGCCGCGAGGTCGACGCTCGGCTCACCGCCCCCGTCGGCGGGATCGACGACGACCGGCTCGCCGCCGCCGTCCGCCGCCTGTTCCCGCGGCCGGAGGACGACCGTCAGCGGCTGGCGGCGGCGACGGCGGCGCTGAGCCGCCTCACCGTGCTCACCGGCGGCCCCGGGACGGGCAAGACGACGACGGTCGCCCGGGTGCTCGCCGTCCTCCAGGACGTCGCCGGCCCTGGCCTGCGGGTGGCGCTCGCCGCGCCGACCGGCAAGGCCGCGGCCCGCCTGCAGGAGGCCGTCCGGGAGGTGATCGACGAGATCCCGGACGCGGACGACCGGGCGCGGGTGGGCTCGCCCGAGGCGACCACCGTGCATCGCCTGCTCGGGTGGCAGCCCGGGAGCTCGACGCGGTTCCAGCACGACGCGCGCCACCACCTGCCGCACGACGTGGTGGTGGTGGACGAGACGTCGATGGTGTCCCTGCCGCTCATGGCGCGTCTGCTCGAGGCGCTGCGGCCGGAGGCGCGTCTGGTGCTCGTGGGCGACCCGGACCAGCTGGCCTCGGTCGAGGCGGGCGCCGTCCTCGGCGACCTCGTGGCGCGGCCGCCGGTCGCCGACGCGCTGCCCGGCGCGGTGGCCCGCTTCGTGCCCGCCGACCTCCCGGCCGACGGGCGCGCGCAGCTGCGGGGCGGCGTGGTGCGGCTGACGAAGGTGCACCGGCAGGATGAGACCAGCGCGATCCTGCCGCTCGCCGCCGCCATCCGCGACGGCGACGCCGACCGGGCCCTGGGGGTGCTGCGGGACGGCGGGCCGTCGGTGAGCTTCGTCGAGGTGGGGGAGCGGCTCACCGACGCGCACGTCCGGCCCGTCCGCGAGGACGCCGAGGAGGCCGGGGCAGACCTGGTCCTCGCCGCCCGCCAGGGCGACGCGGCGCGGGCACTGCGCGCGCTCGACGCCCACCGCGTCATGCTCGCCCACCGCCGCGGGCCGGCCGGCGTCGCGCACTGGGCCGCCCTGGTGGAGGCGTGGGTGACGGACGCGGCCGGCCCGGACCGGCACGCCCCAGCCTCGCCCTGGTACCCGGGCCGTCCGCTGCTCGTCACCGCCAACGACCGGGAGACCGGCCTGTACAACGGCGACACCGGCGTGGTCGTGGCGGACGGCGAAGGCGGGGTGGTGGCCGTATTCGGCGACCCGGCCGATCCGCTGCGGGTGCGGCCGCACCGGCTGCCGCCCGTGGAGTCCGTCTACGCCATGACCGTCCACCGCGGCCAGGGCAGCCAGTTCCGGCGCGTCTCGCTCGTCCTGCCGCCCGCGACCTCGCCGCTGCTGACCCGCGAGCTGCTCTACACGGCGGTGACCCGGGCGCAGGAGTTCGTGCGCGTGGTCGGCACCGAGGAGGCGTTCCGCGCGGCGGTGGCGCGCCGGGTGCGGCGGGCGAGCGGGCTGCGCGAGCCGTTGGCCTGACCTCAGTCCGCGATGCGCTCCACATCGTCTCCGACCGTCGGGACGAGCGGGGTGGGGCTTGTCGTGGTCGGGACCGCGGGGGTCAGGACCGAGGCGTAGTCGTGCTCGCTCGAGTAGCGGAGGAACGACAGGTGCGCCTCGTACCGGTCGAGGACGTCGTTGATGACCTGCTGCTGGGTCAGGCCCATCAGGTCGTAGCCCTCGGTGCCGGTCTGGGTGAAGACCTCCACCTTGTAGTAGAGGTCGTCGCCCTTCGACATGGGCCGGCCGCCGATGCGGGGCACCGGGGCCTCGACCGCGGCCGCCTGGTAGTGGAAGTCGCGGTGCTCGGCCATGTTGACGACCAGCGTGTGCTCGTCGATGCCGGTCTCGCCGTTCGGGGTGGTGGACAGGGTCGCCTCGTAGCCCTGCTCCCGGAATTCGGCGGCTACGGCGGTGAGTGCCGGGTGCACGGTCCGGTCCATGAACTGGGAGACGGACTTCTTCGACGGGTAGGACCGCAGCTGCGCAAGGCGCTGCTTCCAGGTCTTCTCCGGCACCTGGCCGGCCGAGCGGCGGTGAATGACCTGGCCCTCGCGCTCGGCCCGCTCCATGCGGAGCACCTTCGAGAACGAGGCCATGATCAGGTAGGCGACGATCGTCACGGGGAAGGCGAAGATCAGCGTCGCGTACTCCATGGTGGTGACGCCGCCGGCGATCAGCATGGCGATCGTGAGCAACGCGGTGAGCACGGCCCAGAAGATCCGCAGCCACTTCGCGCCGTCCTGGGCGGGGTCGGGGATCGTGGACGAGAAGTTCGCCATCACCATGGCGCCGGAGTTGGCGCTGGTGAGGTAGAACAGCAGGCCGGACAGGGTTGCCAGACCGATCAGGAACGCCGCGCCGGGGAACATCTCGAGGAGGGCGTACCAGCCCTGTTCGGGGTGCTCGACGGCTTGCTGGGCGAACTCGGTGTTGCCGCCCATGACGACCGACAGGGCGGAGTTGCCGAAGATCGAGACGATGATGAAGTCACACAGCACCGGGGCGGTGATGGCGGCGATGACGAACTCACGCAGCGTGCGGCCGCGGGAGATCCGGGCCAAGAACAGGCCGACGAACGGGCCCCACGCCAGCCAGAACGCCCAGAAGAACAGCGTCCAGCCGCCCATCCAGTCGGCGCCGCCGGGCTCGTAGGCGAAGGTCTCCAGGGTGCGCTCCGGCAGGGTGCCGATGAACCGGCCGATGTTGGTGACCAGGGCGTTGAGCAGGAACGCGGTCTTGCCGGTGACCAGGATGTAGAGCATCATCGCGGCCGCGATCCAGATGTTCAGCTCGGAGACCAGGCGGATGCCCTTGTCGACGCCCGACAGGCAGCCGGCGACCGTCATGACGACCGCGACCAGGACCAGGGCGATCTGCAGGGCCAGGCCCTCGGGCAGGCCGAAGAGCCAGGAGAAGCCGACGTTCAGCAGGACGACGCCGATGCCCATGGAGGCCGCGACGCCGAAGACGGTGCCGATCAGGGCGAAGATGTCGATGGTGTCGCCGGCGGCGCCACGCACGCGCTTGCCGAGCAACGGGTACAGGGCCGCGCGGATCGACAGCGGCATGCCCCACCGGTAGGCGAAGTAGCCCATCGCCATGCCCAGCAGGGAGTACATCGACCAGCCGGAGATGCCGTAGTGGAACATCGTCCACACGACGGCGTCCTGAGCGGCCTCGGCCGACTGCGGGTCGCCCGTCGGGGGCATCATGTACTGCGCGATCGGACCGGTCACGGAGTAGAACAGCATGTCGATGCCGACGCCGGCACCGAACAGCATGGCGATCCAGGTGAACCGCTTGTACTGGGGGCGGGAGTGGTCGGGGCCGAGGCGCACCTGGCCCTCCTTCGAGAAGGCCACCCAGAGCACGAAGAGGATCACCAGCACGACGGTCACGACGTAGAACCAGCCGAGGTTCGTCGCGATCCGCAGGACGAGATCGCGCATGACGTTCGCGGCGCTGGTGGGTGCGAGCATCGCCCACAGCGAGAAAGCGACGATCACGGCGGCCGAGATGATGAAGACCCGCCAGTTGACGCGCGCCCCGCGGTCCTCCGCTAGTTCCGTAGGCCCTTTGCTGAGCTCGGCGCTGGAGATCGGCGCCCGGTTCTCGTCGTCGATCCGGGGCTTCCGTCGCTCCGTGGCGCCGAATCGACCGCGGTCGAACTTCGATGCGGATGCTTGGGTGTTCGGTGTCACCTCGTGGTCAGACGTCGCCACTCGTTCTCCTTCGCCTCGGGTCCTGATCCGTGGGCGCGCGGCCGGCGCGCGCCGCAGCCATCTCAGAACCGAAGCGATAAGGGGAACCAAGTCGGCGGTGCCGTCACCCAGCCGTGCAGCCGCCGTTGGAACACTAGCTCGCCGTTCACCATACGTGCAGGCTGCCGTTGGTCCAACAGTCTGTAGCAGATGTCATAAGGAACTCAGGTCGCTCGGTGACTGCGAGCCAGGTGCTCTGGTCGAGCGCCTGGCCGCGGCCGCGCCCACCGGAGAGAACTCGCCGGCATCCTCCACGAGGCCGCGTGGCGCCGCGTGGTGCACGGCTGGCTCGGGCTGCACGACGACTCAGTGAAAATCGCGGTGTTGACGGCCTCCTGCATTTAGTGAGCTTGCAAGGAGGCCCCGACCGGCGCAGCGAGCCATGCTCGCGAAAGGCATGGCTCGAGAAGCTAGAAGTACCTAGCCTTCGGCTACCCGTTTGCTACGGAAGCAAGCTGGAAGAAGGTCGCAGGTAGGGGCCGGCTCAACTTCCAAGTGATACTGATGGGGCGCTCGCCTTCATGAGTGACGTATCGAGCGTCGCCCAGGAGCATGTATGCAGCCGTACCCAAGGCGTTCTTCTTGGCCTCCCGCGCGAAGATTAGGACGTTCGTGCCGGCTTCTCGGTGATGCAGATAACGCTGGCCGGTCGGAGAAGCGATGGTCGTCCCGGATTGCGACTCCCAGTGGAACAGGTCCGGGCTAATCGCATAGTCGTTGTACATCGTCGTCGGTGAGTAGTCCTCTTCAGACTTCTTCAGCGTGACCAGGAAAGCGTCGGCTTGCCAGGGTGCGGAGAAAAATACGCCTTCGCGGAAGCTGTTCGGCAGGCGGTCGAACCCGGCGTAGTCCAACGCCACGACGATCTCTTCACGTGTGTAGTGCGCATGTGAGGCGAGCGATGTTCCCGCAAGCGGGCCTTCAAGGCTCGCGGGAACATGACCGATGTTCGCGAGAGCAAACTCGATAATCTCGCGGAATTCCGCGCGGGCCGCAATCTCGGGCCGAAGAGCGCCCAGCGCGCCGTCGAAGCTGCGGTGTCCTCCGCCGTCTGGCCAGACGCTGAAGACAAGCATGCGTGCATATTGCTGAGCTTCTGGATCGAGCTCTCCGTAGGGAGGAGCGTCGTCGGCCAGGAGGCGCAGGTAAGCACGTCCGCGTGGCAAGTCGTCCACGTGGGCGAGCGCCCGACCCCTCCGGATGATGGTGTCGTGCCGTGGTCCGACGGCGGCGAGGGGCAGGCCAGCGTCACGGCGCAGAAGCGTCCAACTCTTCGAGTTCTTCAGGACGTCGCTCAGGTCGAGATCGGTCTCGCGGAGGAACTCGCCCAGAGATACGTCCCCCAACTGACGTAATTCGCGAACGAGCGTCTTCCAGTTTGGGTTGAGCTGGCTCTTGATGTTCTCGAGGACCAGCGCCTGGCTCTCACGGTCGAGCACAATCTGGGAGCCTGAAGGCAGAAACGGAAAGCCGTTCTCCACCTGGCGACGCAAGCCCGCACGCGTGGCGCCTGTCATCGCGCGGTATCGGCGGTCGAAGCGGAACTCTTTCCGCTGATGGCCAACGAAGTCGAGGGCCGTGAGCACCGGCTTCGTCGCAGTGCGGCGCAAGCCGCGACCGAGTTGCTGCAGGAAGATGGTCGCGCTCTCGGTCGGACGCAGGAAGAGCACTGTGTCGACGTCGGGAAGGTCAAGGCCCTCGTTGTACAAGTCGGCCGAGAAGAGAATGTTCACCTTCCGGTCTCGAAGGTCCGCAAGCGCTGCACGCCGTGCCTCCGTGTCCGTATCACCCCACACCGCTCGTGCTCGAACCCCCGCATTCGTGAACGCCTCGGCCATGTACTGCGCGTGTCGTACGCCGACGCAGAAGCCAAGCGCGCGCATGTTGTGGACGTCGCCAACCTTGTCGCGCAACTGCTTGAGGATGATGCGAGTTCGCGCATCGTTGCCCGTGTACACATTCTCGAGCTCGGCTCGGTCGTACTGACCGCGGCTCCATCCGATGTCGCGCAGGTCCACGGTGTCGGCGATGCCGAAGTAATGGAACGGGCTCAGGAGGTTGCCCTCGAGGGCATCCCACAAGCGGAGTTCGGCCGCCGTGCGGCCATCGAAGAACTCGCGAACGTCTACACCGTCGGCTCTCTCAGGGGTGGCAGTCAATCCCAGCAGTTCCCGCGGCGTGAAATGCGCCAGCAGTCGCTTGTAGCTGGAGGCCTCCGCGTGGTGGAACTCGTCGACCACCATAATCTCGAACGAATCGGACGCGAGAGTATCCACGCCACGCCTGTCAATCGACTGGATCGTGGCGAAGACATGTTCTCCCTCCTCCGGCATGTAGCCGCCGCCCCAGAGTTCGCCGAATGATCCGTCCGACAGCACTTCGCGGTACGTACGCAGTGATTGCTGAAGGATCTCCATCCTGTGCGCCACAAAGAGCAGCGGGGGACGCCGGCCAGCGGTCGCCGTAAGGTTGCGGTAGTCGAGCGCCGCGACGACCGTTTTCCCGGTCCCCGTGGCGGCAACGACCAGATTCCGATGGCGCCCATGCACCGTGCGCTCTACCTCGAGCTGCTCGAGGATCTCCTGCTGGTGTGGGAAGGGCCGAACCTCCAAGCCCGCGAGGTTGATGCTGCGTTCCGTCCCGGATTGCCGACCGCCAGCCTCTATGAGAGACGCATCCAATAGTTGTCCGTCGCGCTCGGGGTCGTAGCTTCGGAATGACAGATCGTTCCAGTAAGTCTCGAAGGTCGCATCGAACTTCTGAAGCAGTGACGGCGTTGCGATCGCCGAAAGGCGGACGTTCCACTCCACGCCGTCGAGGAGCGCAGCCACTGAGAGATTCGACGACCCGACGTAGGCAGTGTTGAAGCCCGATGTCCTCCTGAAAAGCCATGACTTCGCGTGCAGGCGGGTACGAGCGATCTCGTACTGGATCTTGACCTCCGCGCCAAACTCGTTGACTAGTCGGTCGAGTGCCCGCCGCTCCGTGGCACCGATATAGGTCGTTGTGACAACCCGAAGCCGCCCGCCTCTCTCGGCGAATCGGCGTAGTTGGTCCTCAAGGAGTCGAAGTCCGTGCCACTTCACGAACGCGCATAGCAGGTCGATCTGGTCAGCCGATTCGATCTCAGCACGAAGTTCCGCGCCCAGGCTGGGATCGCCCTTCGCATTGGTCAAGAGTGCGGCGTCAGAGAGTGGCGTCCGCGGCCGAACTCCGTACTGCGGAGCCGTTCCGACGTCACGCGGCTTATTGAGTGCCATGAGATGGCGCGTGGGTGCCGCGACTGCGTGTTCCCCGGCGCGAACGACGTTAAGCAGTTCGTTGGCGAGCGCAGCCCGCTTTGCTTCGTTCCTCGTGTCGCGGAGAACGCGCGCCACTTCGGAGGCGATGTGGCGTGCCAGGACGTCCGGCTCATCCGCGGGGTCCACCTCGTGGAGTTCCGCCCTCAGATGCGGCACGGCGGATAGGTCTCGCTCGAGCTTCCTCGTCAGTAGTTGCTCGTAAATACCCTCGTCCACGCGCGTGCCTCCCTGCCGCCGCTGGCAGTCTGTCATTGCGGGGAGGCATGGAGTGAAAACAACTCGCGAAGATGCCGGAATGTGACGTCCTTACTTTCGCGTACCGGGCAGTCAATGGACGTCGCAACCTTGTCGCCGCGGCGACGGGGGCACCGTACGCTCAGGGCATGTCCACCGACGGGCATGAGCCTGTGGCAGGGCGCTCCGTAGAGGGGCCCGCGACGAGCGGCGTGGCAGTCGTCGAGCAGCGCCCGGCGAGAGCGGTGCATGCGCCGCTCCACCAGCCTGCCAGTCCGGTCCGCGTCGTCACCGCCGCCAGCCTCTTCGACGGCCACGACGCCGCCATCAACATCATCCGCCGCGTCCTGCAGTCGCAAGGGTGCGAGGTCATCCACCTCGGCCACGACCGCTCCGTGGAAGACGTGGTCACCGCCGTGGTCCAGGAGGACGCCCAGGCGGTGGCGGTCTCGTCCTACCAGGGCGGGCACATGGAGTACTTCTCCTACCTCGTCGAGCGCCTCCGCGAGGAGGGCTGCGGCCACGTGAGGGTCTACGGCGGGGGCGGCGGCGTCATCGTGCCGCAGGAGATCGCCGAGCTCGCCAAGATCGGCGTCCGCATCTTCTCGCCCGAGGACGGCCAGCGCCTCGGCCTTGCAGCCATGGTCAACGCGATCGTCCGCGAGGCCGATGTCGACCCGATCGAGGCGGCCGGCGGCCCGCCGCCCCCGTTCGAGCACCTGAGGACAGGCGACGCCCGGGCGCTGGCCCGCACCCTCACCGCCCTCGAGCTCGGTCGGTTGCCGCAGGACCAATTGGAAGTTGCACGTGAAACCGCTGCGGCGACATCCGCCGTTGCGCTAGGCGTCACCGGCACCGGCGGCTCTGGGAAGTCCTCGCTCACCGACGAGCTGCTGCGCCGCCTGCGGCTGGACCAGGGCGAGGCCCTGCGCGTGGCCGTGCTCGCCGTCGACCCCACGCGCCGGCGCGGCGGCGGCGCGCTGCTGGGCGACCGGATCCGGATGAACGCCATCGACGGCCCGCGCACCTTCTTCCGGTCCGTCGCCACCCGCGGCGCCGGCGGCGACCTGCCCGAGGCGCTGGACGACATGGTCGCCGCCGCCAAGGTGTGGGGCGCCGACCTCGTCATCGTCGAGACCCCCGGCATCGGGCAGGGCGACGCCGGCATCGTCGACCACGTCGACGTGCCCGTGTACGTCATGACCCCCGATTTCGGTGCGGCCACCCAGCTCGAGAAGATCGACATGCTCGACCTCGCCGAGGTCGTCGCGATCAACAAGTTCGACCGGCGCGGTGCCGAGGACGCCCTGCGCGACGTGCGCCGGCAGGTGGCCCGCAACCGCCTCGCCTTCTCCACCCGCCCGGAGGATCTGCCCGTCTTCGGCACCGTCGCTTCGCGCGTCAACGACGACGGCGTCACCGCCCTCTACCTGCACCTGCGCGACCTGCTCGCCGCGCGCGGCCTGCCCATCACCGACGGCGCCCTCCAGCCGGTGGCAGGCAAGGTCTCCACCCAGGTCGCCCCGCTCGTGCCGGTCGCCCGGGTCGGCTACCTCGCCGAGGCCGCCGAGGCGGTGCGCGCCTATCACCGCCGCACCATCGAGCAGGCGCAGGCCGCCCGCGAGCTGCAGCGCCTCAGCGACGCCCGGGACGTCCTCGCCCGCCGCGGCGCCGCCACCGAGGACCTGGACACCGCCGTCGCCGAGGTGAAGGAGACCCTCGGCGAGGACAGCCGCGCGCTGCTGGGGGACTGGCCGCTGCTGTCCGCCTCGGCCCGCTCGATCGAGCCGGCCCTCTCCCTGGCCGGCATCCCGGTGCCGCGCCTCGCGCTGCCGCGCCTGCACGACGACGGCGACCTGCTCACCTGGCTGCGCGGCGAGCACCTGCCCGGGCACTTCCCGTACACCGCCGGGGTGTTCACCCGCCGCCGCACCGACGAGCACCCGGCGCGCATGTTCGCCGGCGAGGGCGACCCGGCTCGCACGAACCGCCGCTTCCACCTGCTCGCCGAGGGCCAGCCCGCCACCCGGCTGTCCACCGCGTTCGACCCCGTCACCCTCTACGGCGCCGACCCGGACGACCGCCCGGACGTCTTCGGCCGGGTGGGCACCTCCGGCGTCTCGGTCGCCACGCTGGAGGACATGAAGGCGCTGTACGCCGGATTCGACCTGTGCGCGCCGAACACCTCGGTGTCGATGACCATCAACGGCCCGGCGCCGACCATCCTGGCGATGTTCCTCAACACCGCCATCGACCAGCGGCTGGAGGCCTTCGCCGCCCGGCGCGGCCGGCCGCCGTCGGACACCGAGGCCGCCGAGATCCGCGCGTACGTGCTGCGCAACGTCCGCGGCACCGTGCAGGCGGACATCCTCAAGGAGGACCAGGGGCAGAACACCTGCATCTTCTCCACCGACTTCGCGCTGAAGGTCATGACGGACGTGCAGGAGTGGTTCGTCGCCCACGAAGTCAGGCGGTTCTACTCGGTGTCCATCAGCGGCTACCACATCGCCGAGGCCGGGGCGAACCCCATCTCCCAGCTCGCCTTCACCCTCGCCAACGGCCTGACTTACGTGGAGGCCTACCGCGCCCGCGGCATGGCGGTGGACGACTTCGCGCCCAACCTGTCCTTCTTCTTCTCCAACGGCATGGACCCCGAGTACTCGGTGCTCGGCCGGGTGGCGCGGCGGGTGTGGGCAATCGTCATGCGCGACCGCTACGGCGCCAACGAGCGCAGCCAGCGGCTGAAGTACCACATCCAGACCTCCGGCCGGTCGCTGCACGCCCAGGAGATGGCCTTCAACGACATCCGCACCACGCTGCAGGCCCTCATCGCCCTGTACGACGCCGCCAACTCCCTGCACACCAACGCCTACGACGAGGCGGTGACCACCCCAACCGAGGAGTCGGTGCGCCGCGCGCTGGCCATCCAGCTCATCATCAACAACGAGTGGGGCCCGATGCTGAACGAGAACCCCAACCAGGGCTCGTTCCTCCTCGCCGAGCTCACCGACCTGGTCGAGCACGCCGTCCTCGACGAGCTCGACCGCATCTCCGCCCGCGGCGGGGTGCTCGGCGCCATGGAGACCGGCTACCAGCGCGGCAAGATCCAGGACGAGTCGATGCTCTACGAGCAACGCAAGCACGACGGGTCGCTGCCAATCATCGGCGTCAACACCTTCCGCCATCCCGGGGGCGACGGCGCAGCCAAGGGGCCGCTGCGGCTGGCCCGGGCCACCGAGGCGGAGCGGCGCGGCCAGGTGGAGCGGCTGCGCGCCTTCCACGCCGAGCACGCCGATGAGGCGCCCGCGGCGCTGGCCCGGCTGAAGGCGGCGGCGCTCGCGGGGGAGAACGTCTTCGAGGTCCTGATGGACGTGGTGCGGGTGTGCAGCCTCGGGCAGATCACCCAGGCGCTGTTCGACGTTGGTGGGAAGTACCGGCGGAACGTGTAGGCCCCACCCAGGCACCACATCGAGGAGACCCACGATGACCGAAGAGACCAACCGCCGGGTGGTCGAGCGCCTGGTCGAGTGCCTCAACGACCGCCAGGTTGCGGTGATGGACGAGCTGTTCCACGAGGACGCCGTGATGGATTGGCCCCAGTCGGGGGAGAAGGTGGTCGGGGGCGACAAACGACGCTCGGTCTACGGCGCCTTCCCCGGGCTGCCCACGGTCACCCCGCGCCGGCTCAGCGTCTCGGGCGATCTGGCGGTGCTCGAGGCGACGCTGGACTACGGCGGCCCGACCTACAAGAGCGTCTTCATCTTCGACTTCCGCGACGGCAAGATCGCCCGGGAGACGGCGTACTGGGCAGAGCCGTTCGAGGCGCCGGAGTGGCGCGCCCAGTGGGTCGAGCGCGAGCAGGCGTGACCGACCCCCGAGGGCAGGGCACTCGACGGCGCCCCGCAACACGGCCCCGGTCGCACCGGATAACGCGCGCGACTCATCCGCAGCAACCGGCTAGCGTCGGCGCCTGCCGCGACCGCAACCACGAGCCCCGGGATTGCTGCCGACCGTGCAGCGGGCTGTGCTACAGGCCGCGGCGGGCACCAATCGGTTCGAGCGACTCTTCCCCGAGGAGGACTCGCCACCCGCCGAGCCGCTGTGCGTCAACTGCAACGCCGGCAGCTATGACTCCGGAGACGACGCCATCTCCGGTTACTGCCTTGAGCATGGACACACACCTTTCGGGGTCGAAGACCGTTCCTGGGAGCGTGCGCAGCAACGTTACGAGCGGGACCGCATGTCCTGGGACCGACGGCACCCGAAGGGTCGCTGACGGCCGGACGTGCGAGAGGGGTCAGGGTCAGCTGTTTTTCTTGTCTCGCCCGCGGGTCCGAAGGACCTCGAACAGAGCACCGGCTGCTGCTGCGGCGGCGAGCACCACCCACCCCACGGTGAACTCCACCGAGGCGGCCCCATTGGTCATCCCGCCAGCCGCGTTGATCAGCCCTGGCAGGGCCACGGAGCCGCCGGTGAACAATGCCATCAGGGCGAGGGCCAGTCCTAGAAGTGCGGCGGCCGCCGCGCCGCCGATCGCCCCATTGAGGGCTGCTCGCCACGTCGCGCGCATCGGGACCCTGCTCTCGCCGGTAATAAGTGCACCGTAACCGAGGAGCAAGGTGATCCACGGCCGCCCCGCCCTCACGCAACGGTCACGCTGAAAGACCCAGCGATCGGCAACAAGCTCATCAACGCCCGCTCGGAGACGATCACCGAGAAGCCGTCGTTCACGGCCGCGGCCGCCAAGCGCCGGTGCATCGTGCCGGCGGATGGGTACTCCGAGTGGCAGAAGCTCGAGGGCGGTAAGAAGCAGCCGCACTACCTGCACGCCGCGCACGGCGCCCCGTTGGCGTTCGCCGGCCTGTACGAGTGGTGGAAGGACCGCGAGCTGCCGGAGGACCACCCGGATCGGTGGCGGTGAACCAACACGGTTTTGACGACCACGGCCTCCGACGCCCTGGGCCACGTGCACGACCGGTCCCTGGGCATCGTCCCGGCGGACATGCTCGCCGACTGGCTCGACCCGAGCATCACCGACCTGGCCGAGGTGCGGGAGATGGTCGCCGCGATGCCGGAGCCGCACCTGGTGCCGCGCCCGGTCGGCGGTGGGCCCGCCGCTGAGCTGGCTGCGGATCATGGGTGCGCCACACGCCACCTTCAACGGCGAGTCACCACCCTGCTGGCGTGGGGATCTCATACGTGGCGGGCGTACTCTCGCACACGCCCAGGGGCTCTCCCCAGGCGGGGTGCTGCGGGATCAGAGACGATCGCTCGGCAGGTCTGCGATCGGGTCCATCTGCGCCGGACTTCCTGGTCGGTGCCGTCGTCATGGTGGCGGTCCGGGTCAGCCGGCCAGCGGTTCTGAGGTGCACCGGAGGCGTGCAGGCCTTATCTGTTGTGCCTTGCAGTTGCGGCGGTCGAAGACTGGCGTGCGGAAGGCCTCGGGCGTGAGTTCCCCGTGGCCGGGTCCACGAACGACTTCGGTGGGGCGTGAGCGGCCGAGGGGGCCGGGAATGTGGTGCGTTTGAGTGTCGGCCGGCAATGGCTGGCGGGGAGAGGGGCGGTCTGCGATGGATCCGACCGGGCTCGTGTATGCCGCGGCGGGGGTGGCGGCGCTGCTCGCCGCGGTCCTGCCGCGGATGCTGGCGGGTGCTCCCGCGTCGATGCCGATGGTCTTTGTCGGCGCTGGGGTGGCCGGGTTCGCAGTCATCGACTCCTTGCCTACTCCAGACCCGCTGGATCACCCGGGAGTGGCGGAGCACCTGACCGAGGCCTGTGTGATCGTCTCGCTGATGGGAGCCGGCCTGGCGCTGAACCGCCCAGTGGGCTGGCGCCGGTGGATGTCGACCTGGCGACTGCTGGGGATCACGATGCCGCTGACCATGCTCGCCATCGGGGTCCTGGGTTGGTCGTTGCTGGGCCTGGGGGTGGCAGCCGCGGTGCTGCTCGCCGCCGCCCTGGCGCCCACGGACCCGGTGCTGGCAACGGAGGTCCAGGTCGGTGAGCCGTCCGATGATCCGGAGAGGGAAGATGAGATCCGGTTCGCCCTGACCTCCGAGGCGGGCCTCAACGACGGCCTCGCCTTTCCTTTCATCTACGCGGCGATCGCTATCGCGGCCGCCGGCGTAGCACCGCTGGGCGCCTGGGGTGGCGAGTGGGTGCTCGTCGATGTCGTGTGGCGGCTGTCCGCCGGGGTGGGCATCGGTGCCGGGCTGGGTTGGCTGCTTGGCAAGCTCTTCTTCGCCGCCCCCTCCCGCCGGTACCGCCTGGCAGAGCACGGCGAGGGTTTCGTGGCGCTGGCGAGTACCTTCGCCGCGTACGGGCTTGCCGAACTGGTCGAGGGGTACGGGTTCGTGGCGGTCTTCGTTTGCGCGTGCGTCATCCGCAACGAGGAGCGCCAGCACGGGTACCACAGGGTTCTGCACCAGTACATCGAGCAACTTGAGCGCCTGCTTACGATCATCATCCTGGTCCTGCTTGGAGGGGCGATCGCGCGGGGGCTGCTGGCGGGCATGAGCTGGCAGCACGTGCTGGTCGCAGTCCTCATCCTCCTGGTGGTCCGTCCCCTCGCCGGCTGGGTCGCGCTGACCCGCGGAGGGACCGGACCATTCGACCGCGCGGCCATCTCCTACTTCGGCATCCGGGGGATCGGCTCCTTGTATTACCTCTCCTACGCTCTCGGACACGCGAACTTCCCAGAGGCGCGCAGTCTCTGGCAGGTGGTCGGCCTCGTGGTCGCCGGCTCGGTGGTCCTGCACGGCGTCACTGCGGGGCCGGTCATGGACTCGCTGGACCGCCGACGGCGGGCCGCCGCCAGAGCCAGCGGTCATACAGAAGGCCCAGCCACGACCACCCTCTGACTTGTTCGTGCTCGGGCGAGTCGATGAGTGTCTCCGAGCGCCGCGTCTGAGAACCAAGAGTTTGCGGCCTCGCTACTGCTCGGCTCACTCATCACGAGGCAGAGCGCTCCAGCGCGAAGCGGCGCTGTGGCCATGGGGCCTGGGATGCAGATCCACTCGTTTGCGGGCGCCGGATACACGACGGCGGTGCCGACGTTGGGCAGCACCCGCTGTCGCGGCCGAATTCGTCCGCCGCCTGCCTGCGCCGGGCCGGCGTGCTCGTCCGACCGCCCTTCGCCGACGGTCGGACCGACGTCGTCACCGTGCTGGTCCTCTGCATCGTGTGGGGAGTCGCGAACTCCGTGCCGTCAGGCGCTGGTGACGGTCGCGGAGGAACCGCGTGACTCCAGCGGCCGCAGGTACCCGTCGCAACGTCTGATCAGCCCTGGGCCGCGCGCATCTCCGTCAGCCGCAGCCCCAGCGGCATCGGCGCACCGTCGAAGACGACGCCGTCGCGGACCCCCCACCGGGGGCGCCACAGCGCCTCGAACCCGGCGCGCACGTCGCCGTCGACGACGACGTCCGCCGCCAGGCCCGGCTCGAGCACCCCCGTGGTCCCGCCGAGCCCGACCACCTCGGCCGCCACGGACGTCGCGGCGGGCAGGACGTCGAGCGGGTTTGCGCCGGTGGCCTCGGCGAGGAGCTCGAGCTCCTCGACCACCTCGCCGTTGGTGTCCGTGCCCGTGGCCACCGGCACCCCGGCCGCCCAGGCCATCCGCACGCTGTCCATGTGCCGGCCCACGATGTCGGTCATGATCGCCTCGTACATGTCCGTGCTTCCGGCGACCTTGTGCCGGTAGGCGATGGCGATGACCGAGGACAGGGTCGGCACGTACGCCGTGCCGCGGGCGACCATCTCGGGGATGACGCCCTCGTCCATGAAGGCGCCGTGCTCGATCGACGGCGTTGCGGATCGCCTCGGTGCTGTAGGCGTGGGTGGCGGTGCGCTTGCGGAACTTGTGCGCCTCACCGATGCCGGCGGCCAGCTGCTCCCGAGTAAGCTCGGGGATGCCCGGGTCCTCCTCCGGATAGGTGCCCAGGCCGCCCGAGCCCATGTGGGCCGCTGGGCACGGGCGCGGCCACCGACCCCGTGTGGATCGGTGGCCGCACGCCCACTCTTACTTCTTTGCCTGGCCCGGCGGCGTGCCGCCGTGCCCGGGCGGGGTGCCCCCGTGGCCCGGCGGGACGCCGTCGCGGGCGTCGGCGTCGGCGGCGGGGACGCCGATCCGGTCCATGAGCGTGTTGGCCACGCCGGCGAGGTAGTCGGCGCCGTACTCGGTGAGGTAGCCGGCCTCGATCTGGGCGGCGTCGACCTCCGCGACGAGCGCGAGGTAGTCCTCCCGCGTGCCGTAGGTCTGCGCGAACTCCTCCGCCGAGATGAGGTCGACCGTGCCGTACACCGCGCCGGGGGCGGCGCCGCCCAGGTACTGCCCGAGCGGGTGCTCGATGAGGCCGTAGCGCACGCCGCCGGTGACGTTGCCGGCCCCGTCCCGGGCCAGCGTGCCGCCGGCCTGGTCGAACCACTGCGAGGGCGCGGCCGGCTCGCCGGTCTTGGACCAGGCGACGAGGGCCTCGGCGGCGGCGATGATCGTCGGCTCGAGCGGGTAGGGGTTGAGCGACTCGCGGAACGCCGGGTCGTGGACCTGGGTGTTGGGCAGCCGTCCGGCCTTGTAGATCTCCTCGTCGGCCGGGATCACCGGGGAGAGCAGGTCCGTGTGCGGGGTGCCCGGCACCTGCCAGTGGCGGCGGTTGTCCGGCAGGTCCTTCTCGGCGAGCGTCGCGGCGCCGAAGAGGCCGGCGTCGCCCTCGGCGGTGACGGTGATGAACGGGACGTCCAGCTCCGGCTCCGAGCCGGGCAGGGTGACGAAGCCACCGTCCTCGCCCTGGCGGAGCGGTCGCTCGAGGACCGCCCCGACGGTGTTCAGGTACCCGTCGAACACGGGCCCGTCGTTGGCCTCGCTCACCGCCTCGTGGAAGTTGGTGGCGTAGGTGTTGAGGTAGATGCCGGACTGGGACTGGCCCATGAGCAGCACGGTCTTGGCCTTCTGCCCGCCGAGGACCGCCCGCCCGTCCTTGCTGTCCAGCAGCGTGCCGACCTGCGTGAGGATGTCCCACGCGAGACCCTCCTCCGCGCCGGGCACCAGCATGAAGGGGTCGAACGAGCGCGGGTTCGCCGGGTCGGCGAGGATCGGCTCGCGCTCGACATCCGCGACGTCCCACGTCAGGTCCGCGTAACGCTCGGCGTCGAAGTTCTTGAGCGCGTCCACCTGGATCGGCTTCGACGTCACCCCGATGACGGTGTGTCCCTCCTCCATCGCCCAGTCCCACATCCGGCGCCAGTGGTCCTCGCCCGGGAAGCCGTTGGAGGCGTTGAGGATGTCCACGAGCACGACGCCCGAGGAGTCGGAACGCTCGGCCGGGCGGCGCACGAGGATGTTGTTGACGTACGGGACGGCCTCGGTGACCACCTGCAGCCCGCCGCCGGCGTTGTCGTAGACGTTCGCGGTGCCGGAGAGGAAGTACTCCTCCTCGACGTAGCCGCGGTCGGCGACGTCGAAGGGCACCCGGGCGCGCTCCATCGTGGACCACATGTAGCTGTCCGCGGTCTCCGCGACGGGCCCCTCGACCTGCGGGACGGCGGTCAGCGAACCCGTGATCGGGTCCGCGGCCGGACCTGCCGGACCTGCCGGACCTGCCGGACCTGCCGGGCCCGCGGCGGCCGGCGTGGCGGCCAGCGTCAGACCCAGCGCGCCGACGCAGGCCGCAGCCAGCGCCGCTCGCATCGGACGACGTTGTGGAAGTTGTGTCATTGGTTCCCCCGAGAACGACGGTGTTCGGTGCACACGGACGCGTGCCCGCGGGTCGGGACCGTGGTGGCCGAGGACGCTCCCGCGCGCCCCGACGACCCCCGTCCCGCCCCGACGATCATGGTCCGCAACGGCACGCGCGCCCCATGGTTGCCACTTGTTGCCATACGGCGGCGCCCGCGGGCAGGCCGCGGTGGTCACGCGGCTGCGGAACGCGGCGTCGCCAAGGGAGAACGTCCTCGACGCCGTCGCCAGTAGTAATGCGCGGATAACGCCGGGTGAGGATCCTGGCCCGGTGTCGAGGAGGAGCACATGATGGCGCCGGACTCCAGACCCGCCGTGCGAGCCGGGAGACGGAGCGGTCACCGAGTCCGAGCAGGCGGTGCCGCATGACCGTCGGCTTCGGTGACCTGCTCTTCGGCGTGCCGCTGACGGGGGTGGCGACCCAGGGCCACATCAACCGGCACCGAGCCGCGCTCGGCCTTCTCCCCGTCTTCGTCGACGCAGACCTGTCGTCCGCCGCAGGGCGGCACACCTCGGACATGTCGGCCAATCCCTGGGTGTACAAGACCCCCGCACGCAACGCGCACATCAGCTCCGACAACCGCACCACCCCAGCTGAGCGCATCACCGCCGCCGCCCTCCAGGCAGGCTGGCGACCCGAGCGCACCGGCGAGATCCTCTACTGGGGAGGCGCGCTCCTCAACGGCGACGCGCCCTTCAACTGGTGGATGGGCAGCCCACCCCACCGGCAGATCATCGAGGACGGTGCGTACACGCACCTCGGCTTCTCGGCCAGCCACACCGACAGCGCCAACGAGTGGGTGTACTGCGTGACGTTCGCCCGGGCCCCGGCCCGGGGCTTGTTCGCCAGGCACAGCGACCGCGTGATCGACGTCAAGGACCTGTCGACGGCGAACGGTGCCGTGATCCACCAGTGGGAGTGGTGGGGCGGCGGCAACCAGCGGTGGCGGCTGGAGCCCACCGGCGGCGGCTACGCCCGCATCGTCTCGCAGCTCAGCGGGAAGGTGCTCGACGTGGCCAACCTGTCGACGGCGAACGGTGCCGTGATCCACCAGTGGGAGTGGTGGGGCGGCGACAACCAGCAGTTCCGTCCCGAGCCCTACGGCATCGGTGAGCTGAAGCTGACCGCCAGGCACAGCGGCAAGGTCATCGAGGTGGCGGGGATCGATGAGGGCAACGGCGCGCTCATCCAGCAGTGGGACTGGTGGGGCGGCGCCAACCAGCGGTGGAAGTACTGACCTCTCACTCTGTCGAGGCGGTGGCGATGCGTTGGGGAAGACGCCGGGTGAAGCGCCCGGAAGCACTGCTGGACCGACTCGCGCCGACGACCGAACGCCGGGCCGCGTGGCCCGAGCAGATCCGGGGCGAGGAACGCGAGATGGCGGACCGCATGGTTCGCCTGGCCGAGCTGATGGTCGCCGGCAAACCCCCGAGCGACCCAGCCGTTCTGGACGAGCTCGACTGGTACTACCGCGCGGCGAACCAGTACGGAGGTGTCGACGCCACCACGTTCACCGCGCTCGGCGAGGCGCTCCTGAGCGACGACCGGAGCCGAGAGGTCTTCGACGAGGTCGTCGCGGGGCTGGCCGCCTACCAGCGTGATGCCATGACCGCCTACGCCCAGGCCCGCCTGTCCGAGGGGGGTGCCTGACCGGAGTGTGTGGTATTCGCGCTCAGCCCTTGAGCTTCTCCAGCCGGGCGCGCAGCGCCTCTGCCCGCCTGGCGTTGCCGTGCATCCTCACGTACCGGTCGCCGAAGACCACGAGCAGTGCGTCGTCCAGGCGGCGGACGGCGCCGGGTGGGTACCGGTAGCCCATCCGCTCGCTGATCGACGCGCTGTCGACCGGCCGCAGCACCTCCCCGAGCTCCTGCAGCGACGTGACGCCCAGCTCCAGCAGCAGCCCGGACACCCACTCGTAGTGGTCCGTCCGCGACCAGCCGGCGTCGGGAAACCGCCCGGCCAGGAACGCGGCCAGGTCCTGGGCGCTGATCCGCGGGTCCGCCTCGTCGACTTGGGGCTCCTGGTCCGTCATGCTCTCCTGCAGCCGGTCCCGGATCGTCGAGAACTCCCGGTCGGCGAGCTCGATCAGCCCGGCGGCCAGCGTGAAGCGCCGGTCGAGGTCCGGGGCATCCGCCTCCGGCACGGTCCCCTTGTAACGGATGTCGTGCTCGAACTCCGCCCAGGCGTGCTGGAGCATCGTGCGGACCTGCACCGACGCGTTCCGGTCCTGCAGATCCATGTGATCGGGAGCGCCCGCCCGGGCCGCGTCGAGCGCGACGAGCACGTGCCGGCTGGAGTAGCCGAACCGGCCCTCCTGCGCCGTCTCCAGGCCCATGTCCCGGTCCTCGAGCACCGACAGCTGGTCGGCAAGCAGCTCCACCACGGCCTGGACGTCGCTGAGCACGTAGGTCACGATCCGCACGCCGATCTGGTCGGTGATCTGGCGGAGCGGGTCGGAGTAGACGGGCTCGCCGTCGAGGGTGCGGGCGGCCTTCCCGGCGAAGGACGCGACGCTCTTGGTGCGCCCCGTGACCGCGTGGTAGTTGATGCCCGCGTCGTCGAGGAGCCCGGTGATCAGCGCGACGTACTGCGCCGTGATCCGCTCGAGCTCCGGCCGCTGCGCCGCGTAGGCCCGCACCGCATCTCGGACCGGGTCCGCAGCGGCCCCCGCGCGGGACGGTGCGGCATTCTCGCGCGGGGTGGGCACGAGCCCGGCCGGCAGGGTCGGGGTGACGATGTACCCGGTCGCGAGGTCCCCGTACGTCGTCGTGCGCTCGGGGTGGGCCACCGCGTACCGCGCGACGTAGGCGCACAGGACCGCGTCGATCTGGTCCTCCGCCCGGCGCAGCTCGCTCTTGCGCTCGGCGGACGTCACGTCGGCCACCAGCTCGCGCCAGCCCGGGTGCTCAGTCACGACCATCGGCGTCTCGGCGTCGGCCAGGGATTCGATGTGGTGCACCAGCATCAGCATCGCCTCGCGCAGCTCGGCGACGCTCCGACCCGGCTTCTGCTTGTACTTCAGCGTCCGGCCGAGCCCGAACAGCGCCACCGTGGCCGGGTGGGGATAGACCTCGATGGCGCGCCGGGGCCGGCCCGAGGCGGGATTGATGTCCAGCCCGAGGGCCTTGGCCAGCCGGGCGCCGCGAGGGGTGCCGGCGAACTCCGGCTTGCCGGTGTTGGCCGGGTGGGTGCCGGCGTCGAACCGGGCGAAGTCCCGGTTCAACGCGGCCTCGCACGGGCGGTTGACGCTGGGGTTGGTGACCACCAGCGGCGCGTCGATCGCCACCAGGACCGGGTCCTCACGGTACGGCGCGAGCGCGGCACCGATCGTCTCGTCCGTGGTCTGCGCGGAGAGCTGGACGAGCCGCCCGTCGCCGTCCAGGACGGCCACGCCGCTTGGCTGACGCTCCCCCCAGGCGAGATCGATGCCGATGAAGTACATGGGCACACTCTGCCCTGCCGCGGTGACTTGCGACGACGACGGGCGGGGCACCGGCACGGCGCGCCCGGCGCGGCTACACCCCGGCGAGGCGCCGTCCGAGCTCGACCAGGGCGAGGTCGGTGCCACGCGGTCCGACCAGACACAACCCCACCGGCGCGCCGTCGACGTGCAGCAGCGGCACCGAGAGCGCCGGGGCCCCGAGCACGCCCGCCACGCAGGTCATGGACAGGGTCGCGGCCCGGGCGCGCTGGACCTCAGCAGGGGAGGCGTCGGCAGCCGGGGCCACGGAGGCGGCCGACGGCAGCAGCAGCACCCGGCCGGCCAGCTCCGCCGCGATCCGGGCCGCGCGCTCGCGGAGGACCTCGCGCGCGTGCGCCTCCTGCCCGGGTGTCACCGCGGCGGCGTCGGCGAACCGCTCGGCGACGTCCCCGACGACGGCGCCGGGGTGGGCGGTGAGCCATGCGCCGTGGGACCGCCACGCCTCCGCCGCCTGCACGATCCGGAACGCCTCGTACAGCTCCTCCATGTCACCGACGTCGACGTGCCGGACTCCTGCGAGCGCACCGGCGGTGGCGAGCGCGTCGACCGCGGCCCCGAATGCGGTCCGGACCCCCGGCTCGGCACGGTCGACCAGCTGCGGGGCGACGAGGACCTCGGCCGGTGCGTCCGCCGGGCGGAGCGGGCGCTGCCCGGCGGCGTCGAGCCCCACGCCCGCGACGGTCGCGAGCGTGGCGCCGTCCCGGGCGATCCAGCCCACCGTGTCGAACGTCGGGGCGAGCGGCAGCACGCCGTCGACCGTGACGAGCCCGTGGGTGGGTCGCAGCCCCCACAGCCCCTGGTACGAGGCCGGCATCCGGATCGACCCGGCGGTGTCGGTGGCCAGGCCGACGTCCGCCTGCCCGAGCGCGACCGCGCTTGCCGGGCCGCTGGAGGAACCGCCCGGCAGCGCCCCCGGCACCGCGACGTTGGGTGGCGTGCCGTAGTGCGCGTTGCGCCCGGCCACCGAGTACGCGAGCTGGTCGGTCCGGGCGATGCCGCGGACCGACGCGCCGGCGTCGAGCAGGGCCGCCAGGGCGGGGGCGTGACGGGACTGCACGGGCCCGCTCGCGAGGAAGTCGGGCACCCCGCCGCCGACGGCGTGCCCTGCCACCGCGAAGACGTCCTTGACCGCCACGGTCAGCCCGGACAGCGCCCCCGCCCCGGTGGCCCCGACGAGAGGATCGCCGACCACGCGCCAGACGGCGGGGTCGATGGCCGGCGCCGGGGCGGAGACGTGCGCCGCCTCCACCGCCCAGGCGCGCTCGCCGGTGCGGCGCCAGAGCTGGGTCTGCTGGCCCCGCCCGCCCCGCGACGGCGCCGTCTCCGCCACGACGAGGGCGTGGTCGGGGCCGGCCAGGCGCACGTGCACCGCGAGGACCCGGCGCGTCGGGGCGCCCCCGCGGCCGCCCCGGAACCGGCCGATCCGCTCGTGGCCGACCAGCAGGCCCGCGCCGTCACCGCGCATGGTCCACGGCCCGGGGCGGAAGAGCCGGTCGAGCTCGGCGAGATCGTCGGCCATGAGCGCCCGCTCGTAGCGCCAGAAGTGCTCCAGCAGCCCGGCGGGGACGGCCTCGCCGTCGGGCACGTGGACGGGCACCTCCGCCGCCGCGACGACGGCCAGCGCGGTCCCGCTCATGCCGCACCGCCGAAGTCGCTGAGCCGGATGCGGGCGTGGACGCCCTTGACCAGGTCGACCACCTGGGAGATGTTGAAGTCGGTCGCGGCCGAGAGGTAGGCGTACGCCAGGGTGCGGTCCATCCCGTAGCGGGCGCCGAGCAGGGCGAGCGCGGCGCGCACACACCGGCGCACGGCCTCGTCGAGGTCCTCGTCCATGCCGGTCGGCACGAGGTAGTCGGTCGTCTCCGCGACCGGGCCGAGGAGCTCGCCGAAGCGCCGCAGCGCCGCCTCGCGGGAGACCACGTCGAGCCGCACCGTGGCGCGCAGGGAGGCCTCCATCGCGGTCAGCGCGACCTCGCCGTCGCCCTGGGCGAAGTGCGGGTCGCCCACGTAGGCCAGCGCGCCGGGGACCTGGACGGGCAGGTAGAGGGTGGCGCCGGCGGTCAGGAGGTTGATGTCGATGTTGCCGCCGTGCCTCCCCGGCGGCACGGAGTGCGGGCGCGTCCCGTCCGCGACGGCGACGCCCATGATCCCCAGGAACGGCCGCAGCGGGAAGCGCGCCTGGCGCTCGCCGCCGGGGGCCAGGGGCAGCACGCCGACGGCCACGCCGTCGGGCGCGGTCTCGGCGCGGGCGAGGACGGAGACGTTCGCCGCGCCCAGCGGCATCTCGCCGGGCAGCGCGCCCCGGCCGTGCCGGTTGGACACGACGCCGTACGGCACGCGGGGGAGGGGCTCCACGACGCTGATCGCGAGCAGGTCTCCCGGCTCGGCGCCGCGCACCTCGATGGGGCCCGTGACCACGTGCGGTCCGTCGACGTGCGGGTCGCGGGCGACGTCGGCGGCGGCGAGGGCCACGGCGTCGTCGAGCAGAAGCTCCGGGTCCACGCCCTGGGCGGTGAAGAAGGCCCGGGGGTCGCGGCCCTGGTCCTCCAGGATGCCCTCGTGGCTCAGGGTGTCGATCGTGACCTCGGCGCCGGGCTCGACAGTGAGCACGGGGCTGTCGGCGGCGCACGGGAGCCGGCCCCACAGGGTGGTGCCCGGGTCGGCGGGCAGGTAGTGGCGGGCGCGGATCGGCCCGGCGCCCGTTTGGAGGGGTGTGGTTGGGACCGTGGTCGTCAGGGTGGTCACAGTCGGCTCCCTTGGTCGGTGGTGAGGGGGTGGGCGGGGCCCGCGGCGGCGGCGTGCTCGGGACCGGGACGCTGCGCCCCCCGGTGACCGACGAGGGCCACGGTGAGCGTGATGAGAAACGGGAGCAGCATGCCCAGGGCGATGTGGGCGAGGAGAAGCAGGGCCCCGGCGGCCGCGCCGGCCCCGATGAGGACGACGGCACCCGCCCGGCGCCGCCACCGCTGCCCGGTGCGGGCCCCCAGCCACGAGTCGGCGGCGAGGCCGGTGAGGGTCGAGGTGACGACGACGGTGGTGACGTCCTTGACCGCCAGGTGCCGGGCGGCCGCCGCCTGCACGCCCATCGCCACCCCGAGCGTGGTCGTGACCACGGCCTGGACGGGTGCCGTGTGCTCGTCGGCCGCGACGGTGGCAACGGCCGCCGCGAGGATGAGGAGCGCCGTCGAGGTCAGCAGCCACGTGGTGCGCGGTGTCCAGCCGGCCGCCACGCCCCGCAAGGCGCGGCCGCCCGCCGCTGCGCCAGCCATGAACCCGGCCAGCGCCACGACCGGGCCGACGACCGGCAGGTCCGCCGCCCCGGTCAGCGCCATCCCGAGGATGACGACGTTGCCGGTCATATTGCCGGTGAAGACCCGGTCCAGGCCAAGGTAGCCGACGGCGTCGATGACGCCCGTGGAGAACGTCAGCGCCAGCAGGAGGCCGAGCGTCGTCGTGGCGCCTTCCGTCGTCCGGCCCATGGTCGCCTCTCGCGGTGCGACCGCGTCGCCCGCCCGGGACGCCACCCTCACGCCGCCCGGTCCAGCCCGCGGTGCACGAGGCCCGAGATCTCGCGCTCGAGGGCGTTGAACTCCGGTGCGGTCGTGTCCCGCTCCTGACCGAGCGGGACGTCGACCACCGCGCGCACTTGGCCGGGCACGCCGTGCGAGACGCCGCCGGCCATGACGACGACGCGGTCGGCGAGGTAGACCGCCTCCTCGATGCTGTGGGTGACGAAGAGGATGGTGGTGCCCACGCTGCGGCGGATCTGGGCCAGCTCGTTCTGCAGCTGCTCGCGGGTGAGGGCGTCCAGCGCGCCGAACGGCTCGTCCATGAGCAGGACGGCGGGCCGGTTGGCCAGGACGCGGGCGATGGCCACGCGCTGCTGCATGCCGCCGGAGAGCTCCTGCGGGAAGGAGGTCGCGAACCGCGTGAGGCCCACCAGGCCGATGAACTCGTCGGCCCGGGCCGCGACCTCGACCCTCGGCAGGCGGCGCTGCTTGAGGCCGTAGGCGACGTTCTCCCGCACCGTCAGCCACGGGAAGAGCCCGTAGTCCTGGAACACGACGCCGCGCTCCGGGCTCGGCGCCGCGACGGGGCGGGCGTCGACGTGGATCGAGCCCTCGGTGGCGGTCTCGAAGCCGGCGAGGAGGCGCAGGACGGTGCTCTTGCCGCAGCCGCTGGCGCCGACCAGGGCCACCAGCTCACCGGGGGCGATCTCGAGGTCGACGCCGCGCATCGCGAACATGCCCGTGCCGTAGCGCTTGCCAAGGCCGCGGATCGAGATGGCCCCCGGCCGGGAGGTCGTCTGGGGATCGAGGTTCATGGTCTTCACTCCTTCAGGACTGCTCGCGCAGGAGGGGACGGCGGCCCGACGCGAGCTTGATCAGGCGCACGAGGACGCGGTCCGTCGCGAAGCCGAGAAGGCCGATGACGACCATGCCGGCGATGATGAGGTCGGTCTTGGCGACCACCTTGGCCTCGGTGATCATGGCGCCGAGCCCGACGGTGATGCCGGTCATCTCCCCGACGACGAGCAGGGCCCAGGCCAGGCCCAGCGCCACCCGCAGGCCGCTGACGATGCCCGGCATGGCGGCCGGCAGCACCACCTTGTACAGGCGCTGCCAGGTCGGGGTGCCCAGCATCGACGCCGCCTCGAGCAGCCGGTCGGGCACCTGGAGCACGGCGGCGACGGTGTTGACGAGGATCGGGAAGAACGCCGCCAGGAAGACCAGGAAGATCGCCGAGCGGTCCCCGATCCCGATGATGATCAGCGCCAGCGGCGCCCACGCGGTGACCGGGATCGGCCGGACCAGGTTGACGACCGGTTCGAGGAGATGCGTGAGCAGGCGCGACCGTCCCATGAGGATGCCGAGCGGGATGGCGAGGACGGCCGCGATGGCGAAGCCGGAGACCGCCCGCACGAGGCTGGCCCAGGCATGGCGCCACAGCTCGCCGCTGTAGGGGTCGTCGATCAGGCCCCCGGTCGCGAGGTCGACCAGCCGGACGGCGACCGCCTCGGGCGTGGGGACCTGGTCCATGCGGATGTCGAGCGGCAGCGTCCAGCCCTGCCGGACGCCCACGCTCCACAGCAGCAGGAACGCGACCGGGACGGGCAGCGCGAGCAGGGTCTTGCGCAGCCCGGGCGCGCGGCGCTTTCCCCGTTCCGGGGGAGCGGCGGGTGCGGCGGAGCTCACGGCTCCCGCAGTGACGGTGCCGCCGCGTGTGGTGGTCATGGTCATCGTGCCCCCTACTCGGCGACGAACTCGGTGGTGATGACGTCCTCGGCGGCCGGGGCCTCGCCGATGGTGCCGAGCGCGACCATCTGGTCGGCGAGCTCACCGACCTGGGTGAGGTACTCGCCGTCGAGGTCGGAGCGCAGCCAGATGTTCTGGATCGCCTGGTCGAGGACCGCCTCGTCGAAGCTGAACTGCTCCTGCACCCCGGAGACCCAGGCGTCGGGGTTCTGGAGAAGGTGCTCGACCGCCGCGGCATGGGTGTCGACGATCTGCTGGACGAGCGCGGGGTCCTCCTCGGCCAGACTCGCGCTCGTGGCGAGGCCGATGTTCACGCGCCCGATCGGGGTGTCGTAGATGGAGGCCACCTCCGTGGCGCCGTCCAGCAGCGAGATGGAGGTGTTGACCTCGGCGCCGGCGTACGCGTCGATGTCCCCTCGGGCCAGGGCGTCGGCCATGTCGGCGTAGCCGAGGCTGACGAGCTCGACGTCAGCGTCGGGGTCCACGCCCGCCGCCTCCAGGGTCAGCCGAAGCGCGATTTCCTGGGAGGAGCCGGGCACGTAGCCGACCCGCTTGCCGGCGAGGTCCGCGGCCGAGGCGATGGATGGGTCGCCGATCAGGCCGCTGCCGCCGTCGGCGCCCGAGGCGACGAGTGTGATGTCCTCGCCCTGGGCGACCCCGGAGATGACCGTGGGCACCCCCATGAGGGCGAAGTCGACGTCACCGGTGAGGACGGCGTTCATCTCGTCGGTCGAGTTCGCCATGGGGACGACCTCGATGGTCACGCCCTCCGGCGCGAACTGCTCGTAGACGTACGGGGCGAACAGGTGCGGCTGGCGCTGGGTCGCGATGGTGACGACCTGGTCGTCGCTGTCCGTGCCGGCCTTGGCTGACGGCTCGCCGGTGCACGCCGAGAGAGTGAGCGCGCTCCCGAGCAGGAGGGCGGGGACGACGCGGGCGGGGTGCTTCATGAGTGTTCCTCTCGATAAATATCGGATGGTGGTGGTCAGGGGGGCCCCTAGGGCACGGCTGTGCGGTACCCATCGGTCATGCGCAGGGCCGCGATGGCCTCGGACGCCCGGGCGACGGCGGCGGTCCGGGAACTCTCGACATGGCGCCGCAGGGCGTCCTCGGCGCCGTCGAGGTCACGGGCGAGGACGAGGTCGAGGATCTCGAGGTGTCCACGGACGGCATCGGCGACCCGGGCCTCGCTGAGGTAGCCGTACACCCGGATCGCCCGGATCTTGTCGCTGACCGACTGCAGCGCGTCGACCAGGACGGGCTCGCCCGCCGCGGCGAGCAGCGCGAGGTGGAACTGCTCGTCGTCCGCGGCGAGCCGCGGCGCCGGGGCCGGCGCCGCCGCCTCGAGCGCGCGCCACCGGGCGCGCTGCTCGAGCAGGAGGCCGGTGTCGTGGAGCTCCACGAGACCCTCGACAACCCGGCGCAGCCCCCGCAGCTCGAGCGTCAGGCGCAGCTCGTACAGGCCCAGGACGGTCGGGAGGTCCGGGACGACGAGGGCCAGCCCGTCGGTGTGCCGCTCGAGCAGGCCCTCGGCCACGAGCCGGGTGAGCGCCTCGCGGACCGGGGTGCGCGAGACACCGAACCGGGCGCACAGGCCGGACTCGGTCAGCCGGTCCCAGGGTGAGAGGCGCCCGGCGCGGATGTCGGACCGCAGCCGGGTGTAGACAAGTGAGCCGGTCCTTGCCGCACCGCCGTGCGGCGTGTGCCGGGGCGTGTCCGTCGCCGTGTCCCGGGGCGTGTCCGTCGCCGTGTCCAGGGCTGTATCCATGGCCGTGACCGTAGAGAGCCCATATTTCGGTCGGATCTCCCTTTGTTACCTTTTCAGGTCACGAATCTTGCTCGCGTGTTTCGCCCGGTACGGGCGCACGCGGTCGGCCGTGCTCGCGTGGCTGGAGGCTGCGCCGAGCCCCGGTGAGCGCGGCCCCCGGGCGGCTCAAGGCGGGTTCCCGGCTCCCCGGTGCCGCCGTGCCTGCAGATCGCCACGATGCCGGCGGGTGTCCGAAACTTGTCCCGCGGTTGGCGCGAAGGGGAACGGCGGGCCCGGGGCCGGGCACCGGCTTGCGGTAGGTGGCGGGGCCGCGACGCGAGGGTGTGCCGGAGTCGGCACACCCCCGCGGATCGTGGGGTCAGCGGCGCCGCCGAGAACGGCGTGCGAGTGATTCCCTCAGCCGGTCTTCCGTCCGGTGAGCTTGTCGCGGAGCCGGTCGACCAGGCCGACACCCGGCCCGAGGGTCTTGTGGAACAGCTCGGAGTGGGGCGCGGTGGGGTGCGGGCGGGTCGGCGCCAGCTTCTTGGCGTTCTCCACGCTCTCGCCCAGCTCGACGAGCGTCTTGGCGGGGATGTTCGCCCGGAGCTTCGGGAACTGGTCGGCCTCCTCGTCGCCGGCGTGGTGGCGCAGCTGCGACTCCAGCTCCCGGACCAGCTCCATGAACTGCGGATCCGAGGCGTCGACGTCCTCCATCCGCTTCATCACCTGCACGATCTCGTCGTGCTCCTTCTTGTCGTGCTCGACCTCCTCCTTGCCGTTGGGCACGTGCTCCTCGATCGCGGGGTAGACGAACATCTCCTCGGCGACGGCATGGCGCATCACCTCGGCGATCACGGTGTCGGCCAGGTCCCGCTTCTGGCTCGGGTCCGCAGTGCTCTCGATCTGGGCGATCAGCGCCAGCATCTCCTGGTGGTCGCTGGTGAGGATGTCGACGACATCCGTGCCCTGTCCACCGGTCGGCATCTCGGTCATGGGACGTCCCTCCTGTGCGTCGTTGCTCTGCGAGGTCCTCCGAGCGTAGGCACGGATCGAAGGCCCAGCACCCGCAGCGAGAGGCCTCATGAAGCGGGTCGCCGTCGGCCCGACGTGCCCGCTGCAGCCACGGCCGCGGTCAGCACGATCGCGCGCGGCATCGTCCCCCGCGGGTCCGTACGGTCAGCTCTGCGCCAGCAGCCCGCGCCCCGGCTCGGCGTAGATCCGCCATGCGCGCACGTCCTTGCCCGCGCCCGCGTCCTTCTCGATCAGCCGCACGGAGCCGTCGTCCCGAAGCACCGCCTCGCCGGAGACGACGTGGCGGCCCGTGGCGCCCTCGACGGTGATGGTCCTCCGCCCGGTCAGCTCTTCCACAGCGCCCGGGCTGCCCCCGTCCACCTCGATCACGAGGTAGGGCACTCCCGAGACGACCGGGTTCGCGGCCGAGTACGTCATGGCGGACCTCCTGGGGCCGAGGTTGCTTGGCGACCTCTCGAGGATGGCAGGCGGCCGCCGTCGCCGGGGCGGAACGGGAGGAGCGCTCGCGGCTCGCCGTCGCGGATGGCCTACGTCCCGCGCGTGAACGCGGCGAGCACGACGGCAGGCGGGCGTGTGCCGGCCTGTCAGGTCGACGGAAGGCGTGCCGCGCAGTCAGGCGTGGTCGACCGGCTCGTTGTGGCCGGCGTGGCGGGCGCAGCTCGCGCAGCAGTAGATCGTGTCGCCGACCTCGACGCCGTGGCCGAGGACCCGGCAGCCGCAGTGCGCGCAGGTCGGCGCCATGGCGTGCACCGCGCACTCGAAGCTGTCGAACGTGCCCGACTCGTCACCGCGCGTGATCGTGAAGGTCTTCTCGTAGTCGTTGCCGCAGACGTCGCAGGTGGCCATGTCGTCCTGCCTCGGTAGACGTGGGGTCACCTCCAGGGTGCACGCCGGTGCGCGGGCGCGCACCCCTGGCCGTCACCTCGCCCCACGCTCAGGTCAGCCGGCTGTGCTCGCCGAGCCGGTGGTAGCCGCGGTTGACGTACACCAGCGGCTCCCGGCGGTGGCCGTGGCCGACCCGCACCGCCCGCGCGGTCAGGAGCAGGCTGTCCCCGACCGGCACGCGCTCCTCGATCCGGCCGCGCACCCAGGCCGTGGCGCCCTCCAGGACAGGCTCGCCGGTGGGCAGCGGGTGCCAGTCGCCGGCGGCGAAGCGGTCGATGCCGCTCGTGGCGAACCGGGCGGCGACGTCGCGCTGGTCCTCCGCCAGGAAGTTCACCACCACCGTCCCGGCCTCCTCCAGCGCGGGGCGGGAGGAGGAGGTGGCCGCGACGGAGAAGGCGAGCACCGGCGGCTCGGCGGAGACGGAGATGACCGACGTCGCGGTGAAGCCCACCGGGCCGCCGTGGCCGCGCAGGGTCACGACGGCGACCCCGGCGGGGTGGTGCCGGAAGAGCGCCTTGAAGTCGTCGGCGTCGACGGCGCCACGGGCGGGCGGCAGGTGGAGGATCTGGCTCATGCCCGCGCCTCCTCGAGGGCGCGTGCCGCGCGCACCACCGTCTCGCCCTGGGACTCCACCCAGGCGTCGAGGACGGCGTCGAGGTCGTCGAGCTGCCCCTCGGTCAGCACCAGCGCGCGGGTGGGCACCTGCGCGCCGAGCTCGACGAGCAGCGGGCGCAGGTGCACCTCGGCGGCGAGGAGGTGGGCGGGGTTGCCGGCCACCTGCAGCGGCACGGCGACGACGCCGGCGAGCCCGTTGTTGCCGTACAGGTCCAGGAAGGACTTCAGCAGCCCGGTGTAGGTGGCCTTGTACGTCGGTGTGGCGACGACGACGACCCGGGCGGCGGCGACGGTCGCCCTCGCGGCGTCCGCCCCCGGCCGCTCGGCGGCGAAGATCTCGCCGGCCAGCTCGCTGAGGTCGACGACGGCGGGGGCGGGCGCGCCGAGCAGCTCGGCCACGCGTGCCGCGGCCCGCTCGGCCACGGTGCGGGTGCGCGAGCCGGCGCGGGGGTTGCCCGACAGGGCGACGACGGGTGTGCTCATGGGAAGGACCTCCGGTTTCGGGTGGTGCGCGCGGGCGGGGCGGGGACGCCCCGCCCGCGGTGGCGCATGGTCGGCGCCGCGGCGCCTAGCGGGCGGGTGCGCCCGCCCCGGCGGCGGCCGGTGCGAACGCGCCGCGGTAGCGTGCGGCGGGGTGCCGCTCGTCGAGGCGGTCGGTGCCGAAGAGCTTGCGGCGCAGGGTGCCCTCGGCGTACTCCGTCTTGGCGAGGCCGCGGCGCTGCAGGGTGGGCAGGAGCCGCTCGTTGAACTCCTGGTAGGTGCCCGGCAGGCGCAGGTTCATGAGGTTGACGCCGTCGACCCCGGCCGCCTGCCAGCCCTCCAGGTGGTCGGCGATCTCGTCCGGGGTGCCGGCGAAGTACGCGTTGCGCAGCCGCGCGCCGGCCAGGTCCGCCAGGGTGGGCTCGCGGTCCGGCGTCGCCCGGCGCAGCCACTCCACGTGGGCGTGGCCCCCGTTGTTCGGGATGTCCTTCAGCAGGGTGTCGTCGGGCAGCCGGGTCCCGTCCGGCAGGATGCCGATCGAGGCGTGGGTGAGGTAGCCGGTGACGGAGGCGTGCTCCAGGTACTCGGCCTCCTTCGCCGCCACCTCGGCGTGCGTGGCACCGACGACGAGCGTCAGGCCCTGGAAGAACCTGATGTCCTGCGGGCCGCGTCCGGCCGCGACGGCGAGGTCCTTGGTGCGGGCGATCTGGTCGCGGGCCACGTCCGGGTTGGGCGTGATGATGAAGACCGCCTCGGCGTTCTCCGCGGCGAACCGGGTGCCCCGCGCCGAGCCGCCGGCCTGGAACAGCACGGGGGTGCGCTGCGGCGACGGCGCCGGCAGGTGCGGGCCCTCGACCTTGTAGCGCGGGCCCTCGTGGAAGATCTTGTGGATCTTGGCCGGGTCGGCGAAGCGGCCGCCCTCCTTGTCCCTCAGCAGGGCGCCCTCGTCCCAGGAGCCCTCCCAGAGCTTGTACACGACCTCGAGGTACTCGTCGGCCCAGTCGTAGCGGGCGTCGTGCTCCACCAGCGCCGGCAGGCCGAAGTTGCGGGCCGCGTTCTCCTGGGTCGAGGTGACGATGTTCCACGCGATCCGGCCGCCGGAGATGTGGTCGAGGGTGGAGACCTGCCGGGCGAAGTTGAACGGGTGGTTCTGCATCACGTTGGACGTGTACGCCAGCCCCAGGTGCTTCGTGTGCGTGGCCAGCGCGCCGAGCAGCACGGCGGGGTCGTTGGACGGGATCTGCAGGCCCTCCTGGACGTTGTCCACGTACTGCCCGCCCGCCGGCCCGTACAGGCCCGAGACGTCCGCGAAGAAGATGGCGTCGAAGAGGCCCTCCTCGAGCGTCCTGGCCAGGTCGATCCACAGGTTCACGTCGTCGAACTCGTGCTGCCGGGCGTCGGGGTGGCGCCACTGGCCGTGGTGGATGTGCGAGGCGGTGTTCATGACGAAGGCGTTGAACAGCAGCGGGCGGCTCATGCGCGGGACTCCTCGGTCGAGCTGATGGGCTGGTCGGTGGGCGCCCCGGCGCCCGGGGAGGACGGGGCGCCGGCGGGCGGGGCGGCGTGGGCGGCCTGGCCGACGAAGACCGCGGTGCTGCGGTGGTCGCCGGTCAGGCGCTGCTGGCCCACGGCCCGGGCGCGGTAGATGAGCGGGTTGTGCTGGGCCAGCACGCGCGCGTTGCGCCAGTGCCGGTCCAGCCGCAGGGACTCGGAGGCGGCGGAGGCGCCGCCGACCTCGAAGAGCCGGGTGGTCACGTCCAGGACCAGCTCGGCGACGCCGATCTGCGCCTCCGACAGCGCGGTGTCCAGCTCGGCGGCGTCGGCCTCGGACAGCTCGCCGGCCGCCGTCCGGTCCGCGGCGCGCTCGACCTCCCGGGCGGCGGCGTCGAGGATCGCCTCGACGGCGAACACGGCGCTGCTCACGCGGCCGACGACCTCCTGGACCAGGGGGTCGCGTGCGGGGGAGTCGCCGACCCCGTGGGCGAAGGCCCGCTTCCGGGCCCGCACGTAGGCGACGACGTCGCGGCGGGCCGCCCGGGCCACGCCGCCGAGGGCGACGAGCAGCACGAGCTGGACGTAGGGGGTGAGGTGGCTGGGCTCGCGGTCACGCGGGGCGGGCACGACGTCGTCCGGGAGCACCTCGACGTCGGTCAGCCGGGTGGTCCCGGAGGCGGTGAGCCGCTGGCCGAAGCCGTCCCAGTCGTCCAGCAGTTCCAGCCCCGGCGCGACCGAGGGCACCGACGCCCGCACGCTGGTGCCGTCGTCGGTCTCGGCCTGCACCGTGACCCAGTCGGCGTACAGGCTGCCGGTGCTGTAGTACTTCGTGCCGTTGAGGACGTAGCGCCCGTCCCGGGCGGTGAGCCGGGTGCTGCTGCGGCCCTGCGCGTTGCCCCGCTCGGTGGTGGCGTTGCCGACGAGCGCGCCGGCGGCGAAACGCCGGAACCACTTGGCCCGCTGCACCTCGTCCGGCGAGGCCAGCAGGCCCTCGACCGTGGCGAAGTGCGCGCGCAGCGCCTGGACGAGGTTCGAGTCGGCCTCGCCGAGCTCGAGCAGCAGCCGGATCGACTGGGGCAGCGTCGCGCCGGCGCCGCCGTACTCCTGCGGCACCCGCAGCGCCCCGAACCCGGCGTCCTTCAGGAGCGCGACGGCGTCGTGGGCGAGGGTGCGGGTGCTCTCCCGCTCCACCGCACCGGCGGCGATCTCGGCGAGGACGGGGCGGAACCGGTCCAGCAGCTCCTCCGTCGTGGGCGGGCGGTGGAGGTCCGAGAGGGTCATGACAGTCCTTTCAGGGCGGGGGTCTCCAGCCGCGGTGCCGCGGAGAGCAGGCGCCGGGTGTACTCCTGGGTGGGGTTGGCGAAGATCTCCTCCGACGTGCCGGTCTCGACGACGCGACCGCCCGCCATGACGACGATCTCGTCGCTGACGTGCCGGACGACGCCCAGGTCGTGGGAGATGAACAGGTAGCTGAGCCCCAGGCGGCGCTGCAGCTCGTCGAGCAGGTCCAGCACCTGGGCCTGGATGGAGACGTCCAGCGCGGAGACGGGTTCGTCGCACACGATGACGTCCGGCCCGGAGGCGAGCGCGCGGGCGATGGCGATCCGCTGCCGCTGGCCGCCGGAGAGACGCCGCGGGCTGCGGCGGGCGACGTCGGGGGACAGGCCCACGGTCCCCAGCAGCTCGGCGACCTCGTCCCGGCGGTCGCCGCGGGACAGGCCGTCCGCGCCGATCAGGGCGTCGTCGAGGATCTGCCCCACCGACCATCGCGGGTCGAAGGAACCCAGCGCGTCCTGGTAGATGGCGGCGACGTGGTGGCGGTGGGGCCGGCGCGCCTTCTCGGGCAGCACGCTCCACGGCCGTCCCAGGAGGCGCACCTCCCCGGCGTCCGGCCGGACCAGGCCCAGCGCCATCCGGGCGACCGTCGTCTTGCCGGACCCCGACTCCCCGACGACGCCGAGGGTCGTGCCCGGGGCCAGGGCGAAGGAGACGTCGTCGACGGCGACCCGCGGGGAGCCGTCCGGGTTCCGGTAGACCTTGCGCAGCCCCTCACCGACCAGCACGGGACCGGCGACGGTCGGCCCGCCCGCGCGCCGGGCCGCGACGAGCTCCTGCCGGCGCGGCGAGACGGTCACCGGCGCGTCGGCCAGGGCCGTGCCGCGGGGCCGGTCGGTGGGGACGGCCCGCAGCAGCCTGCGGGTGTAGTCGTGCTGCGGGTCGTGCAGGACCTGCTGCGCCCGGCCGTGCTCGACGATCTCCCCGGCCCGCATGACGGCGATACGGTCGGCCATGTGCGCGACGACCGCCAGGTCGTGGCTGATGAGCAGCAGGGCGCTGCCCTGGTCCTTCAGGCGGCCGAGCAGGTCGAGGATCTGCTGCTGCACCGTGGCGTCCAGCGCCGTCGTCGGCTCGTCGGCCACGAGGACCGGCGGGCGAAGGGCGATGGCCGAGGCGATGAGCGCGCGCTGCCGCAGGCCGCCCGACAGCTCGCCCGAGCGCTGCCGGACGCGCTGGCCCGGCTCGGGGATGCCGACGTCCTCCAGGAGCTGCAGGACGGCCTCGCGGCGCCGGCGGGCGGGCTGCCGGGTGTGGAGCCGGAGCGCGTCCTCGATCTCCCGGCCGATGCGGCGCAACGGGTCGAGGGACACCAGCGCGTCCTGGAGGACGTACCCGACGCCGGCGCCGCGCACCTTGCGCCAGCGGGACTCGGAGGCGCCACGCAGGTCCTCCCCCTGCAGGTCGAGGCGGTCGGCGGCGACGCGGGCGCCCTGCCCCGTCAGCCCGATGAGGCTGCGGGCGGTGACCGACTTGCCGGAGCCGGACTCCCCCACCACGGCCACGCACTCCCCGGCGTGGATGTCCAGGTCGACGCCGTGCACGACCTGCGTGCCGGCGAAGGTCACGCGCAGGTTGCGGACGCTGACCACGGGAACGTCGGTGGTGGTCATCGGGTCTCCCTCCCACGGCGCTGCAGGGTGTGGCCGAGGACCGTGGTGGCCGCGGCGCTGACGACGATGAGGAGGCCCGGGAAGAAGGTGAGCCACCAGGCGTTGCCGAGATAGACGCGTCCGGCGGAGAGCATGGCCCCCCACTCCGGGTCCGGCGGGGTGGCGCCCAGGCCGAGGAAGCTCAGCGAGGAGGCCCACACGATCGCCTGCCCGACGCCGAGGGTGGCGAGCACCAGCAGCGGGGCGGCGACGTTGGGGAGGACGTGGCGGCGGACGATGAACCACCGGGACCGGCCCAGCACCACGGACGACTCGATGAACCCCGAGCTCCGCACCGCCAGGACCTGGCTGCGGATGAGGCGGGCGTAGCCGGGCGCGGTGGCCAGCCCGACCGCCAGGGTCGTGGTGACGACGCCCGGGCCGAGGATCGTGATGACGAGGAGCGCCAGGAGCAGGCCCGGGAAGGCGAGGAGGACCTCCAGCACCCGGGACACCCCGAAGTCGACCCACCGGCCGGCGAGGCCGGCGAGCGTTCCCAGGACGACGGCGACGCCGAGCCCGACCGCGGTGGCCAGCACCCCGATGAGCAGCGAGTCGCGCGTGCCGTGGATGACGCGGGAGAAGACGTCCCGGCCGGACTCGTCGGTGCCGAACCAGTGCTCGGCCGACGGCGGCGAGAACGCCGCGGTCGGGTTCATCTCGAGCGGCCCGGAGGGCGCGAGGAGGGCGGGCACCGCCGCGGCCGTGAGCAGGGCCGCCAGGACGAGCACGGGGACGGCGATCCCCGCCTGCGGGCGGTGGCCCTTCGGGTTGGGCGCGAGGGGCGCGCCGGTGGCGCGCCGGGGCGGTGCGTCCACGATCGAGGTCACGTGGTCCTCCTGCGGGGTCGGGGTCTTGACGGCCGGGGCGCTCACGAGGTCGCCGGCCGGGGATCGACGAGACGGTCGGCGATGTCGCTGAGCAGGGTGACGACGATGTAGATCGCCGCCACGACCAGGACCACGCCGAGGACGACAGGCACGTCACGCACGAGCACCGCCTGCAGCAGGCTCCGCCCGAGGCCCGGGCGGGAGAAGACGGTCTCCACCACCACCGCGCCGCTGATGAGGGAGCCGAAGGCCCATCCGGACAGCCCGATCCCGGGCCGCGCCGCGTGGCGCAGCGCGTGCCGGAGGGCCACCCCCACCTCGGCCTCCCCGCGTGCCCGCGCGGAGAGGGCGAACGGGGCGTGCATGGCCTCGAGCATCGACTCGCGCATGACCTGGGCGAGGAACCCGGCCAGCGGGATCGCCAGCGTGAGGACCGGCAGCACCAGCCCGGTCGCACTTCCGCCGCTGGTGGCGGGCAGCCAGCCGAGGTTGACGCTGAAGACCACGATCAGCAGCGTGCCCAGCCAGAACTCCGGCACCGCAGCTGCGACGACCTCGAGCACGTTCCCCGCCGCCGTCGCGACGCGACCCCCGCGGGCCGCCCACAGCGACAGCGCCAGGGCGAGGACCCACGCCCCGGCCAGGGCCAGCCCGGCCAGGACGAGGGTGCTGCCGAGGTGGTCCGCGAGCACCTGGGAGACCGGCTGCTTGAGCAGGTAGGAGTCCCCGAGGTCGCCGGTGACCAGCCGGCCGAGGTACTGCACGTACTGAAGGGCCAGCGGCTCGTCGAGGCCGTGCGCCTCGCGGGCCGCCTGCCGGGTCCCCTCCGTGGCGTTGGAGTCGGGCCCGCCGAGGAGGGCGTCCACCGGATCACCGGGGATGAGGCGGACGGCGAAGAAGGACATCGTGGCGGCCGCCCACAGGACGAAGACGGCTCCGCCGAGGCGCGGGAGCAGGCGGCGGGCAGGGCCCGCGGGCCCGCGCCCGTGGCCGGGCTCGGTCTGGGCTGGGCGAGGATCAGCGGCCGGCGCGTTCGGTGGCGCCGCGGCGTGCCCCGTCGCGGCGGCCATCAGCGGTCCAGCCAGGTGTCGTAGAAGGTGGGCAGGGTCAGCGGGGAGATCAGGCGCGTGCCCTCGACGTCGGAGCGCAGGCCGAGCCGGGTCTGCTGGTCGAAGATCGGCAGGTTGGTGTAGTTGCGGTGGATGGTCTCCTGCGCCTGCGTGTAGAGCTTCCCGCGCTCCTCCTCGTCCCCGGTGGCCGCCGCCTGCTGGAGGACGGCGTCGAGCTCGGCCGCCTCCGGGGACTGCAGCCCGTTGGAGTTCGCGTGGTAGCCGCCCGGCGTGATGGACGGGATCCCCGCGGTCTCGTGCGTGAGGTTGAGGACGGCCGGGGAGTTCTTCGTGTAGTAGACGGGGAGCAGGTTGTACTGCCAGGTGTTGCGCTTCTCGGTCCAGGTCGACTGCTCCTCCTGGCTGATGACCAGCTCGAGGCCGACCTCCTTGGCGCTGGCCTGGAACTGCTCGAGGACCGGGACGGGCACGAGGACCGAGTCCGTCTGGAGGACCGTCGCCGAGAGGCGCTCGCCGTCCTTGACGCGGTAGCCCTCCGGGTCGCGCTCGGTCCAGCCGGCCTCGTCCAGCAGGTCGTTCGCCCTGTCGACGTCGGTGGCGAAGACCTCCGGCTCCTGCAGGTTGTACTTGGTGATGCTGCTGAGCACCGAGCTCGAGCGCGGCACGGTGCCGAGGAAGACGCTCTTCAGGGCTGCGTCGACGTCGACGGCGCGGACGAAGGCCTCGCGCACGCGGACGTCCTGGAACGGCTCGACGGTGGTGTTCAGCGCGAGGTTGACCACGTGGCCGGGCCGGGAGCCGATGAGCGTCTCCAGGTTGGGGTCGCCCTCTGCCTGGACGGCGTCCTGCGGCTGGATGACGTCGATGACGTCGACCTCGCCGGACTGCAGGGCGGCGAACCGGGCCGCGGGGTCGGGCAGGAAGCGCCAGTGGATCTTCTCGAGGTACGCGGGACCGGTGTGGGCGGCGCTCTCCGGGGCGGTGTTGTAGTCCTCGTTGCGAACGAGCACCACCTCTTCCTGCTTCTCCCAGCGCTCCACCTTGAAGGGGCCGGTGCCGACCGGGGAGGCGCAGTTCTCCTTGGCGCCGCGGGCGAGGGCCTCCTGGGACTGGATCGGCACCCAGACCTGCGCGAAGTGCTCGAGCAGGGCGTTGTCGTGCTCGGAGAGGTGCAGGCGGGCGGTGAGCTCCGAGACCTCCTCGACCGACTCCACCTTCTCCAGCGCGAGCAACGCGGTGCTGGAGAGCGTCGCGGGGTCCTTGATGTAGGCGACGTTGGCGGCGATCGTCGAGGCGTTGAGCGGGGCGCCGTCGGTGAAGGTGACGTCGTCACGGACCGTGATGTCGAGGCTGAGGCGGTCCTCGGACCACTCCCAGCTCTCGGCCAGCCACGGCTGGATCTCGCCGTCGTCGTCCTGGTAGAAGAGCGGCTCGAGGTACTGGGTGGAGATCAGGGCCTGCGGGACGCCGCCGCCGCTGTTGACGGGATCGAGGCACGGGGGCTCGACGTCGCCGGTGGCGTACGTCAGGGTGCCGCCGGGGCGCGGCTCGCCTGAGGGCTCGCTGGCCGCGCCGGAACCGGCGGCACCCGCGCAGCCGGCGAGGACGGTCGCGAGGGCGGTGAGCGTGGCAGCTGCCGCTGCTCTACGGCGGATACGAGTGGTCACAGAGGTCTCCTGCGGGGGACGGCCGCGTGGCGGCGTGGGTGAGGATGAATGTCTGCCGGCTGGCCCCGTGGCGGACCGGACGACTGAGGGGATCGGACGACTGGGGGACCGCAGGACTGAGCTGGATGGCGGTCCCACGGATGTGCCGGCGGCGAGGGGCAGTGGTGGACGGCCGGATGGGCTGGCGGTCAGGGCCAGCGATGACGGCGCGCACGCCGGTGCCCGGGCCAGGCGAGGTGGAGGCTCCGGCCGGCGGCCGAGCGACCTTCAGCAGGCGGCCGAGGGGCCGAAGCCGGCGGCGGTGGGCCTTCAGCCGGCGGCCGAAAGTCCCTCAGCCGGCGGCCGACCAGCGCTCGACCACGGTCGAGGTGCGCCGCTCGGCCAGCGGGAAGGATCTGTCAGGCTATTCCTGACGGATCTTTCACAGAGCCGGCTGGCGCGCCAGTCACGGGGCGGCCTGGGGTGGTGATCGGGGCGTCCTGCGCCGGAGGGATCAGGCGGCGCAGGACCGGCGCATGGAGCGGCGACAGCGCATCGCGCCGGCGGTGGCGCGGGCGGGCAGGCGGAGGGTGCGGCTCGCGTGCGGGAAGAGTCCCGAGTTCGCCTTCATCCTTGCTCCATCGTCGTCCGGGCAGCCGGTCTGCGGCTGTGACCAGGACGATGGCAGACTCCGAGGCACCGCCGTCGCCCGGACGCCCGCCCTGCCTACGATGTGGGACGCGCGCGCCCGTCCAAAGGCCGTCCGTCTCTCCTGCCGGACATATCGGCTCCAGGTGGTCCGGTGAGATGGCGACCCAGACGGGAGGCAGGCACGACGCCGCGACGTCCGCCTCGGTGTCCGTGCCCCCGTCTACGCTGGCCGCGTGACCGACCGGCTCCCGGCATCCACGCCGCCCTCCCGCTGGCCGGGGTTCCCCGACGAGGAGGAGATCCTCGGGACCGTCGGCGGCTCCACGTTCGCCCGCGGCCTCGCCTACGCCGAGCAGGGACGGGTGCGCTGGAACCACACCGACGCGCGGACCCGCACGCTGTACGCCTCGGTCGAGGGCTCGGTGCTGCGGCCCTACTCGGTCCTGGTGCAGGTCGGTGGTTCGCCGCAGCGGCCGCGCACCACGGGGCACTGCACCTGCCCGGTCGGGACCGACTGCAAGCACGTGGCCGCCGTCCTGCTGGCGGCCCTGTGGGGCCTGGACCTCGGCGGCGACGTCCCGCAGGCGACGCCCGAGTGGGAGCGGATCCTCGCCGACGTCGTCCGGCGGGAGGACCCGGCCCCGGACGGCGTGCCCGTCGGTCTCCAGCTCGAGGTGGTGCGCCCCGTCTCCGGTGCCGGCGGGCGGGTGCGGCTGCGGCCCGTCGTCCCCGGCCGGCGCGACAACTGGGTCCGCACCGGCATCTCGTGGGGCGACCTCCGGTACACCTACGCCGACCGCCTCGTGCGCGCCCACCGCGACGCCCTCCACGAGCTGTTCCGCGCCCACCGCTCCAGCGCCGGGTACGCCTACGGTGACGTCCCGGTCTTCCTGGACGAGTTCGGGCCGGCCCTGTGGCCGCTACTGCGCCGCGCGGTGGACGCGGGCGTCACCCTGGTGCCCGCCCGCGGCGTGGGGCCTGTCGAGCTTGCCGCCGCCTCCGCCGTCGTCGTCGTGGACATCGCCCGCACGCCGACGTCGGACCTCACCCTGACGGCGGCGCTGCGCCTGCCCGCCGAGCACGAGTCCGGGCGGCTGCTCGGGCTCGTGGGCTCCCCGGCGCACGGCGTCGCCGTCGAGCTGGCCGACGACGACCAGACCCCCGGTGGCCTGCTGCTCGCCCCGCTCCAGGAGCCGCTGACGAGGCAGGCCGCCGCACTCGTCGGCGCCGGGAGGCTGACCGTCCCGGCCGCGGACTCGGAGCGGTTCCTGCGGGAGTACTACCCCGGCCTGCGCCGCGTCGTGCCGGTGCACTCCGCCGACGCGTCCGTCGAGCTGCCCGACGTCCTCCCGCCGCGGCTGGCGCTGCGCCTGACCTACGGGGACGGCCACCGGCTGACCCTCGAGTGGTCCTTCCTCTACCGGGTCGGGGATGCCTCGCACCGCGTCCCGCTCCACGACGGCGCCGCGGCGGGCGGCCGCGACCCGGCGGCCGAGCGGCAGCTCCTGCGGCAGCTGGACCTCCCGGCGGGCGCGCCCCCTCGCCTGCGGACCGACGGCGTCGTCCCCGCTCTCGCGCCCACCGCCGAGCTTCGCGGGATCGACGCCGCCGTGTTCACCGAGGAGGTCCTGCCGGCGCTGCGCGCGCAGGACGTCGTCGTCGAGGTCGTCGGCACCGCACCCGAGTACCGGCGCTCCGAGACGGCGCCGGTCATCAGCGTCTCCGCCAGGGACTCCGAGGACTCCGACTGGTTCGACCTCGGCGTCACGGTCCAGATCGACGGCGAGCAGATCCCCTTCGAACGGCTCTTCGTCGCGCTCGTCCGGGGGGAGAGCCACCTCGTGCTCGACTCCGGCACCTACTTCGCCCTCGACCGTCCCGAGCTGGACCAGCTGCGCCGCCTCATCGCCGAGGCCGGCGCGCTCGAGGACCGCCCGCCGGGGCAGCTGCGGCTGAGCGCCTACCAGGCCGGGCTGTGGGAGGAGCTGCGCGACCTCGGCGTCGTCGAGGCCCAGAGCGAGCGGTGGGCGCGCGCGGTCGGGCACCTGCTCGGCGACGGCGGCCGCGCCGAGCCCGCGCCCGTGCCCGTCGGGCTCGCCGCGCACCTGCGGCCCTACCAGCTCGACGGCTACCGCTGGCTGAGCTTCCTGTGGGACGCCGGGCTCGGCGGGATCCTCGCGGACGACATGGGGCTGGGCAAGACGCTCCAGACCCTCGCCGCGGTCTGCCGCGCGCAGGAGACCGGCCGGCTGGAGGCGCCGGTGCTCGTCGTCGCGCCCACGAGCGTGGTGGGCAACTGGGCCGCCGAGGCCGCGCGCTTCGCCCCGGGGCTGACCGTCCGCGCGGTCACCGCGACCCAGAAGCGCGCCGGCCGGCCGCTGGCCGAGGACGTCGCGGGCGCCCACGTCGTCGTGAGCTCCTACGCGTTGTTCCGCATCGACTTCGCCGCCTACCGGGACCTCCGGTGGAGCGCCCTGGTGCTGGACGAGGCGCAGTTCGTCAAGAACCACCAGGCGCAGACCTACCAGTGCGCCCGGAAGCTGCCCGCGCCCTTCAAGCTGGCGATCACGGGCACGCCGCTGGAGAACAGCCTCATGGACCTGTGGTCGCTGCTCTCGATCGCGGCGCCCGGGCTCTTCCCGGACCCGAAGGCGTTCACCGAGACCTACCGCAAGCCGATCGAGCGTGGTGAGGACCCGGCGTTGCTGGCCGCGCTGCGCCGGCGCCTCAGCCCGTTCATCCGCCGCCGCACCAAGGAACAGGTGGCTGCCGACCTGCCGGCCAAGCAGGAGCAGGTGCTGCGCGTCCAGCTCAACCCGCGGCACCGGAAGATCTATCAGACCCACCTGCAGCGCGAGCGTCGCAAGGTGCTCAGCCTGGTCGACGACCTGGACAGGAACCGTTTCACGATCCTGCGCTCGCTGACCCTGCTCCGGCAGCTCAGCCTCGACCCGGCGCTCGTGGACGAGCAGTACGCCGGCATCCGCGCCAGCAAGGCCGACGTCTTCCTCGAGCAGCTTCAGGAGGTCGTCGACGGCGGCCACCGGGCGCTCGTCTTCAGCCAGTTCACCGGCTTCCTCGGGACCATCAAGGGCCGGCTCGACGAGGCCGGCATCACCTACGCCTACCTCGACGGGCGCACCCGCGACCGCGCCCGCCGCATCGCCCAGTTCAAGGACGGCGACGACCCCGTGTTCCTCATCAGCCTCAAGGCGGGCGGGTTCGGGCTCAACCTCACCGAGGCCGACTACTGCTTCATCCTCGACCCCTGGTGGAACCCGGCCGCCGAGGCCCAGGCCGTCGACCGCACCCACCGCATCGGGCAGGACAAGCACGTGATGGTCTACCGCCTCGTCGCCGAGGAGACCATCGAGGAGAAGGTCCTCGCCCTCCAGGAGCGCAAGCGCGACCTGTTCGACCGGGTGGTTGACGACGGCGACGTGCTGGCCGCGCCGCTGAGCGCCGACGACATCCGGTCGCTCCTGGTGTCCTGAGCGGTCGCCGTCCTTCGCGCCGGCTGTTCGGCGACTACTCCGTGCCGCCGCCCTCCACGCCGCCGAGGCCGCCGGGGGTTCCGGTCTCCGACGGGCGCTGCCCTGCCGGTGCGCCCTGTCCGGGCTCCTGGGCCGCGGCGTGCGGGCCCTCAGCGACCGGCGCGCCCTGGGACGGCTCCTGGGTCGCCGCGGCGTGCGGCCCCTCCTGCGCGGGGGCGCCGGCCCGGGCGGCGAGGGTCCGCTCGCGCACCTTGAGCACGGCGGTCGCGGCCACCGCGGAGGCCACGATCCCGGCCACGGAGATCCACGGCTGGTTGAGCCGGTAGCCCAGCAACCGGTCCACGGACCAGGCACCGGGCCCGGTCAGCGCCAGGGTGGCGCTGGACAGGCTGAGCAGCGCGACGTACTCGTAACCGCCGGCCTGGGCGAAGAACCCGGCGGGGAAGTGGACCCCCGCGGCCGCGATCATGGTGCCGCTGGCCGCGGCGGCCGCCAGCGGGGTGCCGAGACCGAGCGCCAGCAGCGCGCCACCGCCGGCCTCCCCGGCGCCGGCCGCGACGGCGCTCGGGAGGCCGGGCTTGAAGCCCATGCCCTCGAAGGCCGTCGCGGTTCCCCGGAGGCCGTGCCCGCCGAACCAGCCGAAGAGCTTCTGGCAGCCGTGCGCGATCAGGATGCCGCCGACCCCGGCCCGCAGCGCCAGGAGGCCGGCGTCCTCCACCGGGTGAGACTTGACCGGGCGGGCTGTCACCCGGCGGAGCTCGACCGGGCGTGACCTGACCGGGTGGGACTTGACCGGGTGAGACATGAGCCGTCCCTTCGTCGCTCCGACGTCATGCCGGCCGCGCGGCCGCGTCAGCCGGCCACCTCCAGGCTCGCACCCGGACGCCCGCACGGCACGCCGAGGAGGCCCGGCGCCGTTGCCGCTGTCTTCCCGGGGGCGGCCGTGAGGGCATGCCAGGGCGCTGAGCGGCCTGTTGCGTGGGCACGCCGGGCCGGCTTCCCGGCGCCGGGCGGACCGGGCCTATGCGAGCGGGGCGAACGCCTCGGGCAGCTCGGCGTGGCGGGCGCGGAACGCCGCCTCGAGGACGTCGTCGTCGGGCACGGCGCCGTAGTACAGCTCGTTGCCGCGCTCCTCGAGCGCCTCCGTCTCGGCGGCGTCGGCGTCAACGGCGTCCGCCGCGAAAGCCTCGATCTGCTCCGCGGTCCCGGCCAGCCCCAGCCAGCGGAACCCGGCCACCGCGGCGGTCAGCTCGTCCGCCTCGAGCGACTCCAGGGCGTGCAGCAGCCCGCCGTTCATCGCCGTGCCGTGCAGCAGCAGGGCGTCGTGCAGTGCCCGGTCGCCGTCCCGGAAGCCGTCCATGTCCTCGAACCCGGCGGCGCGGTTCCAGATCTCGGTCGTGATGTCCACGCCGCCCAGCGTGGCAGGCGGGCGGTTAACTGTCGAGAATCGTCCGAACTGGCGGGCGCGCCTTGGCAAGGCGCGGGGTGCTGGCCGGACGCCGGAGCGGGCCTCCAGTACCCCGGGCAGACCCGTCAGCCCGGTCCGGTGCCTACGCTGGCGGGGTGACCAACCTGGAGACACGGCCTGTCGAGCGGGTGTGCGAGGCCGGGCCGGCGGCGGCGGGCGTCGAGCTGATCGAGCCGCGCGACGTGCCGCTGGGCGGGCCGCGGGCGATGACGGTGCGCCGCACCCTGCCCTCCAAGCAGCGCACCCTGGTGGGACCGTTCTGCTTCCTCGACCACTACGGTCCCGACGACGTCGCCGTCTCCGGCGGCATGGACGTGCCCCCGCACCCGCACATCGGGCTGCAGACGGTGACGTGGCTGTTCGAGGGGCAGGTGCTGCACCAGGACGCCGTGGGCTCCGTCCAGACCATCCATCCCGGCCAGCTCAACCTCATGACCGCCGGCGACGGCATCTGCCACTCGGAGGAGGGCACGGTGGCACGCTTCCCGGGGCAGCGGCGGCTGCACGGGGTCCAGCTGTGGACCGCGCTGCCGGACGGCGACCGGAGCGGCGCGCCCGCCTTCGAGCACGTCGACGAGGTGCCGGCGGTGCTGCTCGACGGCGCCCGGGTGCAGGTGTTCATGGGCTCGCTCGCCGGCGTGACCTCACCGGCGCGCGCGTACTCGCCGCTGGTGGCCGCACAGCTGGACGTGCCCACGGGCGCGGTCGTGCGCGTGCCGGTCGAGGCCACGTTCGAGCACGCGGTGCTGGTGGACGCCGGCGACCTGCGGGTGGCCGGGCACCCGGTGGAACCGGGGTGGCTCGCCTACCTCGCGCCCGGGGCGGGAGAGCTGGTGCTAGAGGCCGGCGACGCCCCCGTCCGGGCTGTCCTCGTCGGCGGCGAGCCGTTCGGCGAGCAGGTGCTCATGTGGTGGAACTTCGTCGGGCGCACGCACGAGGAGATCGTCGAGGCCCGTGCGCAGTGGCAGGACGCCATCGCCGGCGGCGAGGTGGGCCGGCGTCGCTTCGGGGCGGTGAGCGGGTACGACGGCGCGCCGCTGCCGGCCCCGGAGCTGCCGCACCTGCGGCTGAAGCCCCGCGCCCGCTGAGCCCGTCAGCGGCCGCGGGAGCTCTCGTCGAGGGTTCTCTGCGCGGCCGCGGGCGTGGCGATCAGTCGGCGGTGGGGGATCAGCTGGCGGCGGGATCGAGGACGACGTCCTCGTACTCGCCCTCGTGCCGGGCGAGCCAGCCCTGCATGAAGGTGCACACCGGCACCGCGCGCAGGCCGCGGGTGCGCACGTCGTCGAGCGCGCCGCGCACCAGCGCCGAGCCGATGCCGTTGCCCTCGAAGTCGGGCGCGACCTCGGTGTGCGTGAAGATCAGCCGGTCGCCGACCTCGTCGTACTCGGCGAAGCCCGCGAGCTCCCCGCCGACGAGGGCCTCGTACCGGGCCCGCTCCGGAGCGTTCTGGACGTTGATGGTCGCCATGTCGGGATGAACGGTCCTACGGCGTCGGATAATCCCGCGGACCGAGTGGGCCGAGCTATCGCGGCCGGGCCGGGCGCCCGGCCGGGACGCGCTCAAGGCGGCGGGCTTCACCAGCGAGGGCGCCTCGACACGGCGAGGGCTGCAGTTGCAAGAGTGGCCCTCGACGTGTCGAGGCGCCCTCGGCGGTGCGGCCTGTGCGGGGGCGCCTGAGGGTCGCCGGCCTTGGTCGGCGCACGCCCACGGCGGCGGATCGGCGGAGGGCGCTGCGCCCTCCTCCGCGCCGTGCCGGTTGGGACTGTCCAAGAGGTGACGCGCGGCGACGGGAGCCCTCAGGCGAGCTGGTCGAGGTAGATCCCGCCGCTGACCGAGGAGGCCCGCACCGCGACGAAGTCCTGCCCCTCCGCCGGCCGGCCGGCTCCTTCGAGCGTGGAGACCACCTTGCCGCTGATGCTGCTGACGTCGGTCCACACCGGGATGCCGCGCGGCACGCCCACGCGCACGTCCCCCGAGACGGCCTTGGCCCGCACCTTCCCCCGGCGCACCGCGCGCACGGCGATGTCGCCGGAGGCGGTGGTCAGCCGGAGGTCCGTGTGCGCGTCGCCGACCTGCAGGTCCCCCGAGCCCGAGCGGGCGACGACGTCGCCCTCGGTGACGCCGAGGAGCACGTCGCCGGAGCCGGTGACGATCCCCGCGCGGCCGCCGACGTGGTCGACCCGCACGTCGCCGGAGCCCGACTTCACGCGCAGCTCGGCGCGGACGGCGCCGATGACGACGTCGCCGGAGCCGGTCTCCACGGCGGCGTGGCCGGTGAGCTCGCCGAGGTGGAGCTCGCCGGAGCCGGACCGCAGCCGGGCGGCGCCGAACGTGCCGGTGGCCAGCAGGTCGGCCGCGCCCAGCTTCGTGACCAGCGTGCTCCCGGTGGGCAGGTCGACGGTGACCGTGAGGTCGCGCATCGAGTCGAAGACGTCCATCCAGCGACGCGGCGCCAGGACGGTGACCTGGTCACCTCGCTGGTCCACGCTGACCTGCTCGGCGTCGTGGCCCTCGACGCGCACGAGCGTCTCGGTGACGTCACCCGCGCGGACGGTGAGGCGGCCGGCGCCGAGCTCGACGTAGAGCTCGACGGGGCGGGGGGTGGGGAACGTGTAGTCCATGGTGCTCTCCTGTGCTCGTGGGCTAGACCCAGCCGGTCATGCGCCGGCCGCGGGGTCCGCGCCGGTCGCCGAGGTCGATGTCGATGACGCGCTCGCGGGTCGCCGCCCGCAGCGCACCGACGATCCAGCTGTTGAGGGAACGGCCGCTGCGGCCCGCGAGCTCCTCCGCGCGTGCCTTGACGGACTCGGGGATGCGCAGCGTGATGCGCGCGACGGCGTCGTCGCCGTCTTCCTCGTCTTCCAGGGGCGGGGCCGCGGCGGCGGGGCGGGACTCGGTGGGCACGTCGACGACGAGCTCGGGCTCGCGCCCGCGCAGACGGACCTCCACCGAACCCGCCGGAAGCTCGCTCGTGATCTCGGCCGCGGCCTGGGACAGGGCGTCCATGAGTGCCAGGCGCACCGCCGGCTCCAGGCCAGGCAGGAGCCGCTCCGCCGCCGCGCGCACCTCCGGGCCGCCGATCTCGGCGGTCGCGAGCAGGTCCCGGCGCAGCGTCTCCACGTACGGTGTGATGTCCATGCGCATCAGCGTGACACCACTGTGGTGTCAGGTCAATGGCTCAATGATGGCCAGACTGGGCAAGGTCGGCTGTCCGTGCCCGGCGGCGGTCAAGTCCGCGCGTCCTCGGCCGGATCCCGGCGTGGTCGGCCGAAATAGATGGGGGCACCGAGATAGAACCCGGCGGCGTTCTATCTCGGGCGAGTCGTGCGATCTCGGGCGTCCCCCGAAGCAGTACCCACCGATCTGGGGTCTCGACGGCGCAGCCGCGCCGCCGTACGTTGCCGGTGACTCGACGAGCGGACGTCCCGCCGAGTTGTGCCCCCGGGCGCAACGGCGCGCGCGGGGGCACCTCACTCCCGAGGGCGCCCGTGGGCGTCAGTCGGTCTGGGCGACAAGCCGGCCGTCCGCCTCCTCGCGGATGCGCCAGGCGCGCACGTCCTTGCCGGCGGCGGGGTCCTTCTCGAGGAACCGGACAGAGCCGTCGTCGGCGAGCACGCCCTCGCCGGAGACGACGTGGCGGCCGGTGTAGCCCTCCACGGCGAAGGTCGTCCGTCCGGTCAGGTCGCCGGTCCCGGCAGGTGTGCGGCCCTCGACGTCCGTGACCGAATAGGGAACGCCCGAGACGACGAAGTCCGGCGCGGATGACGTCATGTGAGCCTCCTGGGTCGTGGTGCGCTGCATGTGTCTGTACGGCGCGGGGTGCGGCTGCTCCTGGGAGCCGCCGCACCCCGAGCTCGTGCGGAAGGCGCCGGGGCCCGCGGCGGACGTGCCACGGGCAGGCGCGTCAGTGGGTCAGACGCCCCTGCGTCCGGCGCCCTCGTCGCCCTCCATCTCGATCTGCTCCTTGCGGACGTCCTCCGTGACCTGCTGCTCGCTGGTCACGGTCTCGGTGTCCAGCCGGACGCGCTCGACCGGGCGTGCCTCCTTGGAGACCACGGGGACCTCCTCCTGCAGGACGACCTCGTGCTCCTCCTCGGAGATGGCCGGGCCGTCCATCGCGGCCCCCAGGTTCGCGTCGGTGATGGGCTCGCGCTCGAGGCGGACCTCCTCGCGGCTGACCGGCACGCTGACGCTCTGCTGCTCGGTGACGACGTACTTGCGCAGCCGCGCGCGCCCGGCCTCCTGGCGGGCCGTGCCGACGTTGAGCTGCTCCTCGGACCGGGTCATGGCCGAGTCGGTGGTCGGCCCGGAGGTGTCGTAGCCGGTGGTGTCGGTCCGCACGTCGGCGGTGCCGGCGGCGACCCCGGTGGTGTCCTCGGTGCCGGCGGCGACCCCGGTGGTGTCCTCGGTGCCGGCGGCGCCGTAGGACTCGCTGATCCCGTAGTAGCGGTAGAGCTCCTCCTCCTCGGTGGCGGAGAGATGGCCGTCGTCGTCCACTCGAGGTGCGTCCTTGACGGTGCTCTTGTCGTAGGGCACACGGAGGGTGTCGCCCTCCACGGTGGCCTCCCGCAGAGGCACGAACGTCTCGGACGTACCGAACAGTCCTGTCTTGACGGTGACCCAGTCGGGCTGCCCGCTGACGTCGTCGAGATAGACCTGCCCGACGGTGCCGAGCTTGTCGCCGTCACGCCCGACGACAGTGGCGCCGGCGAGCTGGGAGATCGCTTCGTTGGTGATCATGTCTCTCCTGGAGGTAGGACGGACGGCCAACGTAGGCACGCCCCGAACAGGCCGCATCGGGACGAGGCGCTCCGAAAGAGGCACGGCGGTTGGTGGGCCGGATCCCCGTCGGCACCGTCGACCGACGGCGCCGAGCCGGCCGCGTCGGTGACGGAGCGTTCCCTCGCGGATCGGATCGGGCGCGTCTCAGCCGACCCGCGCCTGGCGCCGGCCCCGCCGCGCGACGCGGAGCTGGACCCGGCAGCGGGCCGCCGGGAGGTCCAGCACGTGGCCGAGCTCGGCGCTGACGCGCTCGGCGGCCGCGACGACGGTCGTGAGATCGGCGGTGGGCTCGATCGTCGCGTCGAGCGCGGCCACGAGCTCGCCACGGTCGTCGCGCATGGTGCCGCGCGCCGAGCGGACCCCCGGGGTCTGCGCGAGCACGTCCGCCGCGGTGGCGGTGGCCGCATTCGGGTCCAGGCGCAGCCCTCCGCGCACGTCCCCGCCGGGCAGGGCCAGCGCGGGGACGGACCGGCGGGGGATGTGGGAGACGAGCCACCACAGGCCCAGGAGGATCGCCACGGCGCCCGCCACGCCGGCGGCCCAGGGCCACCACCCGGCCTCCACCGCGTCGCGGGCCGGCCTGAACTGCAGCGAGCCGGGCGTGGCGGGCCACAGTCGGTCCAGCTGGCCCGCCCACCAGGCGATGGCGGCCAGGCCGCCGAGGAGGAGCACGAGGCCCAGGATCAGGGTGACGATGCGGTCCAGCGCGAGCACGGCGCGGCTCATGACCGGTTCCCCCCTCCGCGTACGGCGACGTTGATGCGGGGCGCCGGGTCGAGCGGCGACAGCCGCTCGGCCACCGCCTGGCGGACGGCGTCGGCGACGTCCGGGCCACCGGTCGAGCGGATTGTGGTGGTGACGGTGCGCCGGTTGGCCGACGTGGAGGCGGAGATGACACCGCCGACCTCCTCGGCCGCCCCGCTGGCCAGGCGGGCGACGTCGCCGAGCCCCAGGTAGATCCCGGTGCGCGAGGCCACGGCGGCCCGGGACCGCACCCGGCGGCGCAGGGCCACGTAGACCAGCCACAGCCCGAGCAGGGCCGCGACGATGCCGCCGACCAGGAACAACGGGCCCGGCCTCAGACCGTCGACGGCGTCGAGCGCCGCCGGAATCCATGGCCGCCCGCGTACGGCGCCACCGGACACCAGCGCGTCACGCACGAGGACCGCCCCGGCGGCGACCAGCAGGACGGCCAGTGCCGGGCCGACGACGCCGATGCTCCCGCTGCGGGTGGGCAGGCTGGCCGCCGGCATCGGTTGCCAGTCTCCGGGTGGTTCGGTGGTGCCGACGGGCGAGTCGTCTCTCGTGGCGCCTCCCGGCACCGCGACGTGCCGGGGCTGCTCGTTCATCGAACCCTCCGGTACTCCTCAGGGGCAGGAACGACCTGCGCCACGACGACCCGCACGGAGTCGACCTCCAGGCCGGTGAGCCGGTGCAGCTGGTCCGCGACGGCGGACTGGACGCGCTGGGCGACCTTCGCGGCCGACGCGGGCCACACGGCCTCGATCTCCACGGCGACCCGGATGTGGTCGCCGGCGACGTCGCACTCCACCCGGGGGTAGGTCCGGCCCAGCGCCGACCCGATCGCCCCGGAAGAGCTGCCGGCGGGTGCGACGCCGTCCACCTGCAGGACGGCGGCGCGCGCGATCCGCTCCACCACGCGGTCGGCGACCCTTACGGCTCCGCGGGTGCGGGCGTCCCCGCGGGGAACGCCCGGTCCTGGGGCGGTGCTCTGGCTAACCACGGCCGCGGCCGGAGCGCATGGCGGAGAGATCGAGCTCGCCGGAGAGCGCGCCGGCGAGGAGCAGGCCGACGACGCCCAGCACGAACGCCAGCAGGAAGCCGTTGAACCCGCCGACGATGGCGGCGATCGCCAGGATCAGCCCGGCGAGCAGGCCGTTGAGGGAATTGGTCATGTCGACTCCTTGTGGGCGACGGCCGGCGAGCCGGCCGGTGGTCAGACGGACGGAGGGGGTGGCTCGTCGAGGTCGTCGATGTAGACGTGGACGGGCCCTGGCACCTGCGCGCCGACAGCCCGGTGAACCTGCTCGGCGAGCACTGGCAGCGGTACCCGGCGGTCCAGGAGCGCGTGTTCGACGACCACGTGGACCTCGACGCCGTCGGGCCGGATGCGCACGCCGGCCACCCGCCGGCCCGGCAGGTAGGTGCCCACCTCGCCGAAGGCGCCCGTGTGCAGCCGGGCAACCCCCGGCACGGCGAGGACCGCTGCCGCCACCGCGTCCGCGCGGTCCTGCGACGCCCGGGCGGGGCCGGGGTCCGCGGTCACTGGACCCGTGGCTCCGGCTCTGGCTGGGTGTCGTCCTCGGGAAGATGGACGTCGACGACGTCGATGTTGACCTCGGTGACCTCCAGGCCGGTCATCCGCTCGACCGCGTTGATGACGTTGCGGCGGATGCCCTCGGCGAGGTCCGCGATCGCCACCCCGTACTCCGCCACGATGCTGAGGTCCACCGCGGCCTGCGTCTCGCCGACCTCGACGGACACACCCTGGGTGGTGTTGGTGGTGCTGCCGGGAATGCGCTCGCGCAGGGCTCCGATGGCGCGGGCTGTGCCCGAGCCCATCGAGTGGACGCCGTTGACCTCACGAGTTGCGATCCCGGCGATCTTGCTCACCACCACGTCGTTGATGGTGGTGGTGCCCTTCTCGCTGCTCAGCGGTGATCCGCCGGCCGTGGCGCCCCGGGTCATGGCACCCGTGTTGCGGGTGCTCACGGCGCTGCCCGAGACGGTCGGGTTGGTCTGCTCGCTCACAGTGGACTTCCTCTCGCTGGTGCCCGAGTTGCCGACACCCGTCGCGGCTGTCAGCGTCAATGAGTGAGACGCCCGTGACGCGCGATCCTCACGGGCCGGATCGTGTGATGTACGTCACATATGGCGGGCTCTCGTCACCGGCCCGCCCGCTCGTCCCATCGGGGGGACCGCGTGCCTGAACCGCTCCGAGAACCGCCGGCCCTCTCCGGCCTTCCCGACGACGTGCTCGCCCGGCGTGCGGCGCTCGGCGAACGGGCCGCCTTCGTGGTCATCGCCGAGCGCCACGGGCCCGCCCTGTACCGGTACGCCTACCGCATGCTCCAGCACCACGGCGACACCGAGGACTGCCTGCAGGAGGCCTTGACCGCGGCATGGCGCGGGCTGCCCGCCTTCCGCGGCGACGCGGCACTGCGCACGTGGCTGTTCGCCCTGACCATCAACCAGGTGCGGACCTCGCTGCGCCGCCGTCCTCCGGCTACGCTTCGGGTGGAGGAGGTGCAGGTGGCCGTACCTGACCGGTCCGGCCCCGAGCAGCAGGCCCTCGCCGCCGGCCTCCTGGCCGCCATCGACGCCGCGCTGGCCGAGCTTCCCCTCACCCAGCGGTCGACCTGGCTGCTCGTCGAGGTGGAGGGCCTGAGCTACGCCGAGGTGGCCGCGATCCGGCACACCACCGTGGATGCCGTACGTGGCCAGCTCCACCGGGCCCGCCGGGGCCTGGAAGCAAGGCTGGAAGGATGGCGATGAACGGCGACGGCATCCTCGACCGGGCCGCGGCCACGCTCCGTCAGCACACCGACGGCGGGTGGATCGCCATCCGCACGGACGTCTTCGCCCGGGCGCTCGCGGCCTTCCGCCCGTCGGCACCCGTGCGCGGCCACAGCGCGGCGGGCGACTTCTTCGTCGCCGCCGACGTCGTCGTCACCCACGTGCGTGACGCGCTCGACGCGCTGTCCGAGGCGGGTGCCGCACGGGTGCGCTGCACAACCGGTGCCACGCACGACCTCGAGGCGGTCACGGTCGACGTCGTCGCGCTGTACGGCGCCCAGCTCGTGCCCCTGGCCCGGGAGGTCCGGGACGCGGTCACCGCGGCGCTGGCCGGGCTGCTGGGGCTGTCCGCTGAGCGCCGGCTGGGGGTCCCCGTGCACGTCCGCGTCTCCGACGTGACGGCCGACGCGCGGCTGCTCTGACGAGCCGGAAGGCCCCCGCCGCGGCGGGGGCCTTCCAGGCGTCGGGAGATCAGGCGTCGCCGGGTCAGGCGTGGCCGGGTCAGGCGTCGCCGGTCCGGCGGCGTCGGGTCAGGCGGCGTCCGGCCGGCCGCGGCCGGGCCGGTCCTCCTCCAGGACGTCGATGAGGACGTCCGGGCGGTTGGTGATCACGCCGTCCACGCCGAGCTCGACCAGCTCGCGCATGCGGTCGGCGTCGTCGACGGTGTACGGCATGATCTCCAGGCCGGCGTCGTGGATGCGCTCCACGACCTCGCCGGTCACCCGGGTGTGGCTGGGGTTGACCTGGTCCGCCCACGTGGCCAGCTCGGCGAGCGCGGCGTCGTCCCCGGGCGGGTCGCCCAGCAGCCCGGCGGGCACCTCCGGGGCGAGGGCGTTGAACGCCTCCATGAAGCCCCAGTCGAAGGACTGGACCACCAGACGCCCGGAGGCGGCGCCGGCGCGCAGCCAGCCCTCGCCGTCGAGCTCCTCGGCGATCGTCTGCTCGATGCCCGGGTACAGGGCGGGGGCTTTGGCCTCGAGCAGGAGGCCGGCGCGGCCGTCGAGGGCGTCCAGGACCTCCTGGAGCGTGGGGATCTGCGTGCCGGCGTACTCCTCGCCGAACCACGAGCCGGCGTCGAGGGTGCGGATCTCCTCGAAGGTGAAGTCGCCGACGTTCCACGGCGCGCGGTCGGGGAACTTCTGCTCGACGTCGGTCGTGCGGGCCAGGGTGGTGTCGTGGATGACGACGAGCTCGCCGTCGGCGGTGGCCTGCACGTCGATCTCGACGAGGTCGGCCTTCATCTCGGCGCCGAGCTCGACAGCGGGCAAGGTGTTCTCGGGAGCGTAGGCCGAGGCGCCGCGGTGGGCGACGGTGATCACGTCATCTGCGGCGGCAGAGCCGGCGGCCGCCTGCGCCGTCGGGGAGGCGGCGGCGCCGGAGGCGCCGGCCAGCAGGGCGGCGGCGGTCAGCGCGCCGATGGTTCCAGCGCGGGCAGGGAGAGCCATGTTGCGTCCTTCGCGTGGGGTGCAGTTGCGCCGTCGACGCTAAGCACCGTCCGTAAAGCCTCCGAGGAGCGCGGTTGGCGGGCGGGGAAACACTCGGTGAATGGCGGCGCCGCGCCCCCGATTGCAGACGTCACGGGCCCGGCCGAGGATCGGCCGGGAGGCGGCCGGTACACGGGCCGGGCGCCGCCGAGCCAAGGAGGAGCCCTTGATGGATCACTCGCGTGTCCCGGTGCTCGAGTCGCTGGAGGAGTTCCGGCGCCGTGGGGACGTCGTCTACGGACCGCCGGGGCACCGGCAGGGGAAGGGCGTGGACCCGCGGGTGCTGGAGGCGGTCGGCGAGGGCATGTTCGCCTCCGACGTGCTCTCGCTCAACGGGCTGGACGACCGGCGCCAGTCCCAGGGCGTGCTGGAGCAGGCCCAGGAGCTGATGGCGGACGCGGTGCACGCCGACCACGCGTTCTTCTCCACGTGCGGCAGCTCGCTCTCGGTGAAGACGGCGATGATCTCCGTGGCGGGCCCGGGCGAGAAGCTGCTCGTCTCGCGCAACGCCCACAAGTCGGTGGTCTCCGGGCTAATCATCAGCGGCATCCAGCCGGTGTGGGTGCACCCGCACTTCGACGAGCACCTGCGCCTGGCGCACCCGCCGGAGCCGGAGGACGTGCGCCGCGCCCTCTCGTACCACCCCGACGCCAAGGGCATGCTGCTGATCACCCCGACCGACTGGGGCACCTGCGCCGACATCGCCGGCGTGGCGGAGGTGTGCCACGACGCCGGCATCCCGCTGATCGTCGACGAGGCCTGGGGCGCCCACCTGCCGTTCCACCAGGACCTGCCCACCTGGGGCATGGACGCCGGCGCCGACCTGGTGGTGACCAGCGTGCACAAGATGGGCAGCGCCCTCGAGCAGAGCTCGGTCTTCCACCTCAAGGGCGACCGCATCGATCCCAGCGTGCTCAAGGCCCGCGAGGACCTGCTCGGCACCACCAGCTCCTCGAGCCTGGTGTACCTGACGCTGGACGGCTGGCGCCGGCAGATGGTCGAGCACGGCCACGAGCTGCTCAGCGCCGCCATCGCCCGCGCCGGCCGGATCCGGGAGGCGATCGCGGGCATCGACGGACTGAACCTCATGGGCCGCGAGGTCGTGCGTCCCCAGGGCGCCTTCGACCTCGACCCGCTGGCGCTGACCGTCGACGTGCGCGAGCTGGGCATCACCGGTTTCCAGGCGGCCGAGTGGCTGCGCGCCGCCTGCCACGTCGACGTCGGCTCGGCGGACACGTGCCGGATCAGCGCCCGGATCACCCACGCCGACGACGACCGCGACGAGCGGGTCCTCGTCGACGCCCTCGCCCGGCTCGCCGGGGAGGCGGCGACCATGGAGCGCCGCCGCACGTGGCGCTGCCGCCGGGGCCCACCCTCGAGGTGGAGAACGTCATGCTGCCGCGGGACGCGTTTCTCGGCCGGGTCGAGCAGGTGCCGGTCGGCGACGCGGCCGGCCGCGTCGTGGCCGAGATGATCACGCCTTACCCGCCCGGGGTGCCGGTGCTGGCGCCGGGCGAGCGGATCAACGCCGAGATCCTCGAGTACCTCACCACCGGTCTGGCCGCGGGGATGCTCATCCCCGACGCGGCCGACCCGGAGCTGAGGTCCCTGCGCGTGGTGGCCGAGTAGCGCGGGCGAGAAACGACCGGCCGCCCACGAGCACGCGGGCGGCCGGTCGGGCGGTGGGCGGGGATGTCGTCAGGGCGTGGGCTGACCACCGTTGACGTTGAGCGTCTCGCCCAGGACGAAGCTCGACTCCGGCGAGGCGAGGAACACGTAGGCCGGCGCCAGCTCGGTGGGCTGGCCGGCGCGGCCCAGCGGGGTGCTCTGCCCGAACTCCGGCAGGGCGTCGGTCGGCTGCCCGCCCGAGGGCTGCAGCGGGGTCCAGATCGGGCCGGGCGCGACGGCGTTGACCCGGATGCCCTTGGGAGCCAGCTGCTGGGCCAGTCCCTTCGTGAAGTTGTTGATGGCGGCCTTGGTCGACGCGTAGTCGAGCAGGATCGGGGCGGGCTGGTAGGCCTGGATCGAGGTGGTGTTGATGATCGCGGCCCCCGGCGGCAGGTGCTCCACCGCCGCCCGGGTGAGCCGGAACATCGCCAGGATGTTAGTCCGGAAGGTCTCCTCCAGCTGCTCGTCCGGGAGGTCGTCCAGGCTCTCGCGGTAGATCTGCTTGCCGGCGTTGTTCACCAGGATGTCCAGGCCACCGAGCTCGCCGACCGTGCGCTCGACCACCTCGGCGCAGAAGGCGGCGTCGGTCAGGTCGCCGGGCAGCGTCACGGCCCGCACGCCGCTCTCGGTGATGATGCGGGCGACGTTCTGCGCGTCCTCCTCCTCCTCGGGCAGGTAGGTGATGGCGACGTCGGCACCCTCGCGGGCGAACGCGATGGCCACGGCGGCGCCGATGCCGGAGTCCCCGCCGGTGACAAGCGCCTTGCGGCCCACGAGCCGCCCGGTGCCGCGGTACGAGAACTCGCCGAGGTCCGCCTTGGGGGCGAGCTCGGCGTCCAGCCCGGGCTCGGGCTGCTCCTGCTCGGGCGGGCTGATGGACGGGTAGCGCGTGACCGGGTTGACCAGCGTGAGCTGGTCCGTGCGGGTGGTGTGGGTGTCCTCTGTGGTCACTGGGCGGCCTCCTCATCGGATCGTCGTGCTGACTCTGTCCACCTTGCGCCGGAGCCCGCCGGGCCGCATCCGGTGGCGCCGGTGCCCGTCCGGCCGCATCCGCAGCCACCGGGCGCCCGCTCGCGGGGGGCGTGGCGAGCCCGCCCTGGCCGCCGGTTCCGTCCGCGCCGGGCCCGCCTCGGAACCGCCCGTCGCTGCGGCTGCTGCGGAGGCAGGAGGGCCGAAATGCGGCGGACCCGGGCCACCCACACACTGTGCCCGTGAGGACGATCGGGGTGGAGGAGGAGCTCCTGCTGGTCGACGCCGAGACCGGCGCGCCCAAGCCGGTGGCCGGCGAGGTGCTGCGCCGCGCGGCGCAGGCCGGCCTCGCCGGTGCCCCGGAGGACAGGGACGCCCGGCCCGGCGGGCCTCCCGATGACGACGCCGGCCCGGGCGGCCGTCTGGAGGGCGAGCTCCAGCAGGAGCAGATCGAGTTCAGCACCCCGCCGGCGGCCGACCTCGGGGACGTGGCGCGACAGCTGCGGGCGTGGCGGCGCCGCGCCGTCGATGCCGCCGTCGCGGCCGGAGCGAAGGTCGTGGCGACGGCGACCTCCCCGGTGCCGGCCCAGCCGAACCTCGCGCCCTCGCCCCGGTACGAGGAGATGGCGGCCCGGTTCGGCCGGACGGCGACCGACCAGCTGGTGTGCGGCTGCCACGTCCACGTCTCGGTCGGCTCCGCCGAGGAAGCCGTGGGCGTGCTGGACCGCATCCGCGTCTGGCTGCCCACCCTCCTGGCGCTGAGAGCGAACTCGCCGTTCTGGCGCGGCGAGGACTCCGGCTACGCCAGCTACCGCTCCCAGGCGTGGAGCGCCTGGCCCTCGGCCGGGCCCACCGACGTGTTCGGCTCGGTGGATGCGTACCAGCGGCACGTGCGGGACATGCTCGCGACCGGCGTCGTGCTGGACGAGAAGATGGTCTATTTCGACGCCCGGCTCTCGGCGCGCTACCCCACGGTGGAGATCCGCGCCGCCGACGTCTGCCTGGCTGCCGAGGATGCCGTGCTGGTCGCCGCACTGAGCCGGGGGCTCGTGGACACCGCCGCCGCGGCCTGGGCCGCCGGGATTGAGGCTCCGCCGGTCCCCGCCGGCCTGCTGCGGCTGGCCCGCTGGCAGGCGGGCCGCGACGGCGCGGAGGGTGCGCTGGTGAACCCGCACGACGGCGCGCCACGGCCGGCGGCCGAGGTGGTCGGCGCGCTGGTGGCGCACGTGCGCCCGGCGCTCGAGGAGAACGGGGACCTGGCGCTGGTGGAGGACGGCGTCGCCCGGGTCCTCGCCGCAGGCACCGGCGCCCGCCGGCAGCGCGACGTGCTCGCCCGCACGGGAGACCTCGCCGCGGTAGCCGCCGAAGCCGCCCGCGTGACGGCAGGCTGAGGTTCGGGCGCCCGGCGGGCGGCCATGCTCCGACGACGGCCCCGGGCCGGCCCGCCCGCCGGTGTGGGTCCCGTGGCCGCGGAGCCGGGGTTCCGTTCGAGGGTGCGGCGGGTCAGGCGGCCGGCGGTGCGCCGGTCGCCGTTGTTCCGTCCCCGGGGAAGCCCGGGTCCTGCTCGACGACGTCGACGATGTCGCCCAGCTCGGTGACGTCCAGCAGGAACCGCACCAGCTCCGGCGGCTCGATCACCTGCAGGCGGTACGGCAGGCGGTACGCCAGCCGGGCCAGCATCGCGACGACGGAGGAGTCCATGAACGTCACGGCGCGGGAGTCGACGTCCACGGGGACCGCGCGCAGCATGGCGTCCTCGACAACCTGGTTGAGCTCGGCGTTCATGCTCACGTCCACCTCGCCGGAGAGCAGAAGGCGTGTGCGGAGAGGGGCGTGCAGCACGGCCACCGACCCAGGGTCCCCATGACGCTGCGCATTCCTCAGGGGTGTCCCCATGTCGCTCACGATGCCTGCCGCTCCTTCGAACCTCGCTCTGGTTTTCAATCCACGGTCGCATGAAAGACCGGCGTCCGCAGCGCGTCCTCTCTGCGCGCCGGCGGGGCGTGAATCTCACCCGGCGCGCGGACGCCCTCCCGCCTACGCTGCGCGTACCGGCGGAAGGGACTCGGATGAACGCCCACGGCTCGCGGCCTCGCGCCCTTCTCGTGCCGCCGCCCGCGGCGCGGCGGCGGGGATGATGGGCGCCGGCCGCCATGACCGGGGGCGACGCTGCAGTCGCGCCGCGGCACGCGCAGCCTCTGACCGCTCCGACGGCGCCCGCGCTGCCCCCGCAGCCTCTGACCGCCCGACGGCGCCCGCGCTGCCCGCGTGTCGGGCTAGCGTGGGTGAATGGCGCCCGTCCCGGAGCTGATCCGCCTCGCCCTCGGCCGCGACAGCCACGACGGCGGCGGTCCCGACTGGGTCGTCGTCGACCTGCACGGCAGCTACCCCACGCACCGCTCGGCAGCCGCGCTGCAGACGATGCTGCAGCGCACCGAGACCTTCGAGAGCCTCGCGGCCCGGCTGGAGAGGCTCCGGGAGGCCGGCTGGGTCAGCGGCGTCCTCGTCCGCGTCACCGGCCTGACGGCGGGCCTGGCCACCGCCCGCGCCATCGGCGGGTTGCTGGGCCGGCTGGCCGAGCGCAGGCGCGTGGTCGCCTACCTCCCGGAGGTGACCATGCGCAGCCTCCTGGTCACCACCGCCCTCACCGAGGTGGTCGCCCCCGAGTCGGCCGAGGTCTCCGTGCCCGGCTTCGCCGCCGAGCAGGTTTTCTACGGCAGCTTCCTCAGCCGGCACGGCGTCACGTTCGAGAACCTGCGCATCCGGGAGTACAAGTCCGCGCTGACGCCGTTCTCGCAGGACCGGATGGACGAGTACAACCGCGAGCAGCTCACCGCGTACCTGGCCGCCGCGGAGCACAGCTGGCTCGGCGAGATGGCGGCGGCCCGCGGCGTCGACGCCGAGACGGCGCGCGGCTGGCTCGACGCCGACTTCACCAGCGCGGAGCAGCTGCGCGAGGCCGGGCTCATCTCCCGGGTCGCGTACGACGACGAGCTGGTCACGCCGGTCGGCCCGCACTGGGGCCGGACGCTGGAGCTGGCGCGGCCACAGCTCTCGGCGCGCAAGCTCGCGCGGGCCGCGGCCGGCGTCGCCGTCGTCCCGGTGGTGGGCATGATCGTGACCGGACGCAGCCGCCCCGGCCCGCCGGTGCCGCTCCTCCGCGGCCCGCTGGCCGGCTCCGAGACCGTCGTCGCCGCCCTGCACCGCGCGCAGCGCGACGACCGCACCAAGGCGATCGTGCTGTTCGTGGACTCCGGCGGCGGCTCGGCGCTCGCGTCGGACCTGATCGGCCGTGCCGTGGCCCGCTGCGACAAGCCGGTGGTGGCGGTCATGGGCGAGGTGGCCGCCTCGGGCGGCTACTACGTCCTCGCGCCGGCGGACCGGGTTCTGGCGAGCCCGTTCACCATCACCGGCAGCATCGGGGTGGTCATCGGCAAGCCGGTGCTGACGCAGTTCAACGAGCGCCACGGGCTCAACCCCGAGTCGGTCGGCCGCGACCGCGCCCTGTTCGCCAGCACCGCCCGCGCCTTCACGGAGGCGGAGCGGGAGTGGGCCGAGAAGGTGCTGCACGAGACCTACGGCCGCTTCGTCGACCGCGTCGCCACCGGCCGCCGGCTCCCCCGCGAGCGGGTGGAGGAGCTCGCCCGCGGCCGGATCTGGAGCGGCCGGGACGCCCGGGAGCTGGGGCTGGTGGACGAGCTGGGCGGCCTGGAGGACGGCATCGCCACCGCCCGCCGCCTCGCCGGGCTGGGCGAGGACGCGCCCGTGCGCACCGTCGGCGCCGGGCTCGCCCTTCCCGGGGCGCCCACCTTCGGCAAGGATGCGGCGTCGGCCCTCGCCGGGGTGTGGCCCTTCGGCCAGGAGCGGGTGCTGGCATGGATGGACCGCTCGATCACCGTCCGCTGACGGTCGCGGCACCTCATGACGGCACTGCCGAGCGGGCCATCTTGGTCGTCGGGGGCACTCGCGGGCCGCTCACCGCCAGGTGCGGCATGCGCCCTGGCCGGCCGGCGCGGCGTCAGCGGTTCCGGATCCGCTCGTAGGTGTCGAGGAAGCGCTCCACCGGCATCGCCGCCACGGTGCGGCCGAGCAGCTCGTGGTCGACGTCGTCGGGCTTGCGCAGCCGCAGGCACGACTTGCCCATGTCGATCCGCCCGGTGCTCGCCCGCCACGCCGCCTGGAAGGACTCGGCCTCCTCGGGCACGGAGTAGACGCCCATGAGGTACACCGAGACGTAGTTCTTCTGCCCGGCCACGCTGACGTAGCCCAGCGGCTGGCCGTTGTAGGTGTCCGGGAAGCGCTCGAGCGGTACCACCCAGGCGGGCATGCCGAAGTGCATGCCCAGCTCGTAGCCGTCCGGCACGTTGGCGGCCACGGTGTCGAAGACCTCCCGCAGCAGCTGCCGGCGAGACTCGGGGGCGGCATCGAGGTAGGCGGTGACGTCGTCCGGGATCTGGGTCATGGGGCCATCCTGCCGCGCTGCACCCACGCCGGCGGCGTCGCCAACCCTGCCGCGACCTCACGCGCAACCGCCGCCCGAGCGTTGTGGGCCCGGATCGGGCTGGGGCGCGACGGCGTCGTCCATACCCGGGGAGGAGCCGGTCACGACCGCTCCGCGGCGGGACGGTTCAGGACTGCCCCTCCGCGGCGACGCGTGCCGCCTCGTCCGCGGCGAGGCGCTCCTTTCGCCGGGCGACGAGGACGTCCGGCAGCACCTCCGCCAAGGCGTAGCCGTCCCGGCCCTTGACCGTGGGCACGCCGTGCTCGGCGTTGGCGTTGCGCAGCGGGTTCGGCTCCTCGATGGCCTCGGGCGTGCCGTGCGAGAGCACCTGCTCGGCGGGGGACAGCTCGCGGATCGCGATGGCCGCCACGTGGCGCGGGTGCTCGCGGGCGACGTCGTCGTAGATCATCGGGTCGTGCTGGCCGTCGTCGCCGACGAGCAGCCAGCGGATGTTCGGGAACGTGATCATGAGGTTCCGCAGCTGGGTGCGCTTGTGCTCGATGCCGGAGCGGAACAGCCCGGTGTTCGTCGGCCCCCAGTCCGTCATGAGCATCGGCCCGTCGGGGTAGCCGTGCTGGCGCATGAAGTCCTTCAGCGTCGGCACCACGTTCCACGCCCCGGTGGACAGGTAGAAGACGGGCGCCGCGGGCTGCTCCTCGAGCACCCCGCGGTACAGCTCCGCCATCCCGGGCACCGGCTTGCGGGAGCTGGTGTGGCGCACGAACGTGTTCCAGGCCGCGAGCAGGGCACGCGGCAGCATCGTCACCATGATCGTGTCGTCGATGTCGGAGACGATGCCGGCGCGTACCTCAGGGTCCACCACCAGGACCCTCGCGGTGGCCGGCTCGGCGGCCTTGGCCTCGATCGTCACCTCGTGCCAGCCGGGTGGCAGCCCGTGGTCACGGACCATGACGTCGATGTACCCGCCGCGGTCCGTCGTCGTGCGGACCTCTTGGTCGCCGGCCCGCACCACGACCGGCAGGAAGCCGACCTGCGCGGTGAAGAACGCGCGCCAGCCGCGCTGCGCCTCGGCGGCGACGGCGCCCACGTTGATCGGCCCGACCGGGGTGATCTCGTCGTCGTCCTGAGGCACGCTGGGGTCGGCCATGACCACCCGGCCGAGCACGTGCAGGCTCTGCACCGAGCCGTACCCAGTCAGGCCGATCGTGCGCGGGCGCCAGCCCTTCTTCTTCAGGGCCCGGACGCTGCGCCGGTTGATCGCGTCGTCGAGCGCGATGCCGAATCTGCTCAGTGCCACGGGCCACACCCTAGACGCGGCCGCACGAGGCGGCCCGGCGGGGACGGCGACGGCGGCGGACGCCCCGCGCGGCCCGTCCGCAGGTGTTACGCGCGGCGGGTCTGCGGACGCCGCCGAGGGGGCCCGCCGCGCTCGCGCCGTCGCGCCGGCGCGCCACCTCAGACCGTGTCGCCGGGGCCGTGGACGTGGCGGTCGTCGCGGCGCTCGACGTACTCGGTGTGGCGCGTGTTCGTGCGCTGGCGGTTCATGACCAGCGCCAGCACGAGCGCGATCACGCCGGCGGCCATGCAGATGTAGCCGACCATCGTCAGGTCGACGCCGGAGATGATGTCCGAGACCGCGAAGGCCAGGATGGCGCCGACGACGATGAGGAAGATGCCTCCTCCGATGCCCATGCTCCGCTCCCTTCGTCAAGACCCGCGGGGGCGGGTCGGTGCCCCGAGTGTGGTGGCGCCGGAGGTCGTCCGCATCCCGGAGCGGCATCACATCCCGGCGAGCGCGAGGCCGGCGAGGGCGGGACCGGGCGTCGGCGTTGACCAACAACGCGGCCGGCGCTCCACCTCGTGAGGTGGAGCGCCGGCCTCATGCTCATGCAGGAGCGATGGTCGGAGCGAGCGCTCGAGGCGACCTCGCGTGCCAGCCGGCATCGCCCACACCGGCCGGCCGAGCATGACCTCGGGTCTGCTACTCCGCGTTCTCCGCGAACGAACTGTCGATGTAGGCATCCTGAGGGAGCGGATCGGAGTACTCGATGGCACCTGCCTGCATCCACACGCGCTCCATCGCAGCCAGCTGGTCAGGCAGCGGCGCCAGGTCGGGCAGCCAGGTGTACAGCGGGACCGAGGCGACCTCCTCAGCCGTCTGGCCGGTGGCCGCGCCGATGATCTCGAGGTTCTCCTCGGAGTACCGGTCCTCGCCCTGGAGGTCCTTGGCGGCGCGGGCCAGCGCGTTGAAGAACGGCTGGGCGAGGTCCGACTCGGCGAACTGGCCGCCGTAGATCACGCCCGTGCCGGAGGTGCCCTTCGGTGGCACGCCGAAGGAGACGCCCGTGCCGTCCTCGATCGCGAGGGTCGAGAACGGTGCGCTTATCAGCCCGGCGTCGATGCTTCCGTTGGCGAGCGCGGTCGGCATGTCGGGGTTGGCGAGGTTGACGATCGTGACGTCATTGATCGTCAGGCCTTCTTCCTCCAACGCCAGGGCGAGGAGATAGGCGCCGGTGGCTCCCGGCCCACCGGCGGCGCCGACATTGCGGCCCTCCAGATCGGCGACGGAAGTTATCTCGCCCGAGTCGACGAGGGAGCTGGAGACGACCAGGTCGGTCGGAGAGGACTCGGTGTTGCCGTCAGAGACACCCATGGAGGCGACAACCTTGACGTCCAGGCCGGTCTCGATGGCACTGAACATGCCTGCGGAGAACCCCGCCGCGACGACGTCGAGCTGGCCGGCCGACGCGAGGGGCACCGCGTCCTGACCGGACTTGACCGTCTCGAGCTCGATGGCAATGCCTTCGTCGGCGAAGTAGCCCCTGGCGTCAGCGACGTACAGCGGCGCGAAGATCGGTAGCTGGACGTGGCCAACCCTGACGGTCGCCAGCTCCTCGCCAGCGCCGTCCTCGCCACCGCCCGTGGATCTGGACTCGCCCGCGGTCCCGCTGGAGCACGCGGCGAGGAGGGCGGCCAGCGCCGCCACGCTCGCCAGGATTCTCGTTCTTCTCATGGCTTCTTTGCCTTTCTACGGGGTCCGGTGGCGTGCTTCCAGGGCAGGAGCATGCGCTCGAGGAGGATTACTAGACCTGTTACGACTGCGCCGATCAGCGAGACGGCGATGAGGCCGACGAACATCTTCTCCGGCTGGAAAAGCTGCCAGGAGTTCCAGATGAGATAGCCGAGCCCGTCGTTGGAGGCGACGAACTCGACCGCGGTGATGACGATGACAGCCATCCCCGCCGAGACGCGCAGCCCGGTCATGATGTGGGGCAATGCCCCAGGCAGCAGCACGTGCCGGAAGAGCTTCCACCCGGTCGCCCGGTAGGCGCGCGCCGCCTCCAGGATGCGCGAGTCGATCTGGACGATGCCGGCCAGAGTGTTGATCTGTACGACGAAGAACACCGAGATCGCCACGGAAAGGATCTTCGGGGTCTCGGTCAGGCCGAAGATCAGCAGGAGAAGCGGCAGGATCGCGATCTTAGGGAGGGCGTACAACGCCGTGAAGGTGGGGCCGAGCGCCGCGCGGACGGGGCGCCATACCCCCATGAGCAACCCGAAGACGATGCCGAAGGCCGCGCCCCACAACAGGCCGGCGAGGAGCCGCCCCACCGTGGCGACGGTGTGGGCCCACAGCTCCCCGGTGAGCACCATCTCCCAACCGCGGACAAGGATCTGCGACGGCGGGGTGAAAAGTCGTGGATCCAGCACCCCGCCCCGGGAGGCCAGCTCCCACATCAGAAGGAGAACGATCGGCGTGAGGACTGCCAGAGTGACGTCTCGCGCCCTGAGTCGCCGCTCACGGCGGTAGTCCCGCTCGATGGCCGCGCCAAGCTCGGCGTCGTCGCCCGTTCGGCGGTGCGTCTGGGCCTCCACGGTGCTCATGCGAAGCTCACCGACTTCTGGACCTCGTCCCGCAGGGACTCCCAGATCGCCTGCCGCGCCGCGGCGAAGTCACGCGTGCCCTCGATGGCGACGTCGCGCGGTCGGGCGAAGGGCACGTCGATGATCTCCTTCACCCGCCCCGGACGGGCGGACATCACGATGATCTGGTCGCCGAGCAGCAGCGCTTCCTCGATGGCGTGGGTGACCAGTACGACCGTCTTGCGCTCGGCCTCCCACAGTCGAACGAGGAGTTCCTGCATAAGGATGCGGGTCTGCGCGTCGAGCGCACCCAGGGGCTCGTCCATGAGAAGTGACGGTGAGCCGGTGGCGAAGGCCCGCGCGATGGCAATGCGCTGGCGCATGCCCCCCGAGAGCTGGTGGGGATAGGCATGCTCGAAACCGCTGAGTCCGACATGGGCGATCCAGTGTCGAGCGTGATCTTCACGTTCCTTCTTGCCCACATTTGCCATGCGCTCGCCGAAGGCGACGTTCTGCAGGACGTCGAACCAGGGGAAGACACCGTGCTCCTGGAACACGAATGCCGACTTGGGCACCCGTGTGGATCCGAGGCTGTCGACGACCTTTCCCGTCGTCGCGGTCTCCAGGCCGCCGAGGATTCGCAGGAGCGTGGATTTCCCGCACCCGGAGGGGCCCACGATGCAGGTGAAGGACCCCTTGCGGAATCCGAGGTTGATGTCGCTGAGGGCCTGGACGTTACCGTGCTGGCCGACGAAGACTTTGGAGACTCCCTCGGTCTCGAAAGCAAAGGTGTCGACGTCCGCCGACACCGCCGTCTCGGTCATGAACTCTCTCCTCGTGGTGGGGGGCTCAACTGTCTGCGCCGCGGTCGTCGTTGTTCCGGGGCTCGTACCTTGGTGGGCTAGGGCGTGTCTCTTAATGTCTTGAGCCAGATGGTGATGGCCCGGAGGACGACGCCGCCGCGGTAGGTCAGGGCGAGCTTGTCGTAGCGGGTGGCCAGGGCGCGCCATTGCTTGAAGACGTTGAAGGAGCGTTCAACGACGTTGCGCCGCTTGTAAGCCTCGGTGTCGTAGGTGACCGGGCGTCCACCCTTGGATCCTCGGCGTTTGCGGTTGGCGACTTGGTCGGAGCGTTCGGGGATGACGGCCTGGATGCCGCGCCGGCGCAGCAGCGCCCGGATGGCCTTCGAGGAGTAGGCCTTGTCAGCCAGCGCCCGCACCGGCGTGGTGCGGGCGCGTCCGGGACCCAGCCTGGGAACTTCCAAGGCGCCGAGGACGTGCTCGAACATCGGTGAGTCCCCGCCCTGGCCGGGGCCGAGCAGCATCACGAGCGGGCGCATGTTCCCGTCGCACAGGTGGTGAATCTTCGTGCTCAGCCCGCCGCGGGAACGGCCGATGGCGTGATCAGGCGGCTCCTCGCGCAGTTTCGTGTAATTCGACAGGTCCCCCTGTGTCCCGGGGCAGGTTCGTGGCGTGCTGGTGGGCACGGTTGATCGTGGAGTCCACCGAGACCTCCCAGTCGATCAGCCCGGCGGCGTCGGCGTGGGCGAGCAGCGTGGTGAGGACCTTGTCCCAGGTGCCATCGCCGCTGAACCGGCGGTGTCGCTTCCACACCGTCTGCCACGGCCCGAAACGCTCGGGCAGGTCCCGCCACGGGATGCCGGCCCGGTAGCGGTAGATGATTCCCTCCACCACCATGCGGTGCTCCCGGAACGGCCGCCCCCGCCGCCCGCCCGAGGACGGCATCAACGGCTCGATCAACTCCCACTGGGCATCCGTGAGCTGGGCAGTACGCGACACCCTCGCAGCGTTTCAGACAGACAGCGCAGCCTTTAGGAGACACGCCCTAGGAGAGCAGAACGCCCCGCCGATGTATCGGGCATTCCAGTCCGTGATATCCGGTAATTGCGGAGGCTGGTCGCTCACCAGTTCGCCGGCCCACCGCTCGGCGTTGTCCGCCGGTTCGAACCCGATGGCTGAGCCGCCCTCCGGGGAGAGGTAGCTACGGGTGTTAGCGGAGACGCCCCAGACCAGTCGGAACCCCTTCACCGATGGTGAGAGCGCGGCATGGAGCAGGCGGACCGCATCGGCGGGGGACAGCCATGTACTGAGCATGCGTTCGTCCCGAGGCCTGTCGAACCGAGAGGCGATACGCAGGCAGACGACATCCATGCCGTGGCGGTCGTGGTACATGCTCCCCAGCGCCTCGACGGCAGCCTTGCTCACCCCGTAGAAGGTGTTGGGCCGGACAGGCACGTCGTCGGGCACCTTCTCGCCCGGGGGCGGGACCGGGACAAAGCCGGCCGCGTGGATCGAGCTGGCGAGCACGACCTTGCCGATGCCGAGGGAACGGCTGGTCTCGAGCACGGCCTGGGTGGCGCCGACGTTCGCCGACAACACGGCGTCCCAGTCCGCCTCGAGTGGGATACCGGCCAGGTGCACAACGGCGTCGCACCCGTTCAGAGCCTGGGACAGGGCGTCACGATCCTCCAGGGGGAAGGTGTACCAGGTACCGCCCCTGGGCCGGTCCGGCCGCCGCCGGTCGAGGCAGACCAGGTGGTAGCCAAGGTCGAGGAGACCCGGGATGACGTCACCAGCAAGTGAACCCGCAGCCCCCGTCAGAGCCACACGCATGACATCGGCAGCCTGAGGCATCAGATCAGCGCTCCCTGGGCCACCAGGGCCTCGCGGACGGGGGCGTAGTCGTGCCGGCCCGTGCGCGCGTGGAGGAGGGCGGCGATCCCTGCGGCGTGCCCCGTGGCGAACGCGGTGCCCATCACCCGGAGCGAGGCGTAGGCGCGGTTGTCCGAGCTGACGAGCCGCCCGGCCGCCCAGAGGTTGTCGATCGTCGCCGACACGAGGGCTCCGTGCGGGATGTGGTACCAACCCTTGTCCTTGATGCCGCCGTAGACCGTCACCCCTGGAGTGGCGTGATCCTCCATGGGCCACCCACAGCGGGCCACGCCATCGTCTGGGCGGCGCCGGCCGGTGGAGACATCCTCCGCCGTCACGGTGTCTCTGCCGACCAGACGGCGCGACTCCCGGATGCCGATCTGCGGGCCAGTGGCGGCCAAGAACGAGTGCTCCCATCCGGGCAGCCCGCGCTGGAAGGCGCGCAGGTAGTGCCACGCCTGGCGACGTGCACCGGTCTCGGCGGCCGTGAGCTCCGCGACATCCAGGACATCGCGATACTCGTCGGCAAGCAGCAGCATGACCTCGCGGGACAGCGGCATCCGTACGGCTGTGCCACCGTCGCGCCCAAGCTCCACGCCGGTGGCGGCCTGATAGTCCTGGACCGCTCTGGAGAGGGCGTCGGCAGAGATGTCGGCCGACTCGTCGACACCGCCGACGCGCATGACGAGCGTGGACGCCTGGCGCTCGGAAACTGGGGAGACGTGGACGGCGGCGTCGGCGGCGGCCAGCAGCGCGCCGTCGCCGCTGCAGTCGACGAAGGACCGAGCGGTCAGTACTTCCCGGCCCCCGCGGTGGTCGACCGTGACGGCGACGAGCCGCCCGTCCTCGACGGTGGCGCCGCTTAGCCGGGAATGGAGGAGCAGGGTCACGCCGGCCTCGGCGACCAGGTCGTCATAGACGCTCTTGGTGGTCTCCAGGTCCAGCAGGACGACAGTGTTGCCGGTCGAGGCGAACGTCTCAGTTTGGTAGAGGTCGCGGCTTGCGAGGCGGTCCAGGACCTGCTGACCCACGCCGCGCACCACCTGGGTACGCGTCTGGTCGAAGAAGCCGCAGTGCGTGAGCACCGAGCTCGCTGTCGCCGCTCCTCCGAGGAAGCCGTGCTGCTCGACCAGGCACACCCTCGCCCCGGCTTGTGCGGCGGCGACGGCCGCAGCGATTCCCGCTGCGCCGCCTCCGGCAACCAGGAGATCGAAGTCGGCGGTGAGGGCCATAGGACGTCCTCGTTCCATGGTGCGAATTGGTCGTTATGCCTAACTTGCCGGGGCGCCTTAATAACCGCAAATGCCTGTTCTGCAGCCCATCCATGCTTTGCAGGCATAGGGTGCCCGGGACATGGAACTACGACACCTTTCGTACTTCGCCAAGGTGGCGGACGCCGGCTCGGTGAGCCGGGCGGCTGAGATGCTGCACATGACTCAGCCCTCGCTCAGTCGGCAGATCGCGGTGCTCGAACGCGAGATCGGGCAGCGGCTGTTCGAGCGGACGCCAGGCGGCATGGTGCTCACGCCGGCTGGGCGGGGACTGTACGAGCACACCCAGGTGGTCTTCGCGCAGGTCGAACGCATACCGGAGGTCGTTCGTACCTTCCAGGCGCATCGCGAGATCGTGCGGGTGGGCCTTCCGCCCGGCGTTCCGCACGAGTGGTTCCTGGCCGTGCTGGACCACGCGCGGGCGGAGCTGCCCCAGGTTGCGGTCTCCTTGCTGGAGGCCAGCAGCAACGAGCAGCAGGCGATGGTACGAAATGGCCTCGTGGACCTTGCCCTGCTGCACTCCCGGCCGACGGGCCTGAAGAACGCGGGCGTGCTGCGCCAACAGCTCGGCGCGGCGGTTCCGCCGGACTCCCCGCTCCGGAACCACGCCGCAGTGCGGTTCACCGATCTTCATGACAGGCAGGTGATGGCCCACGCCGCAGACGAGGTCACACGCGAGGAGGATCGGCTCCGAGCTGCGTCAGCGGCTGCTGGCGTCAGGGCCCGATGGGTGTTTCGGCGGTTCTCGGAGCACGCTGCTCTGATCGCGGAGAGCACAAAGGTCGACGCCGTCCTTGTCACCAGAGCCTCTGCCGGACGAAACCTTCCCGGCTGGACGTGGGTTCCGTTCGTCGAGAAGGACGCTGCCGGTGAAAGCCTGGCGGTCCTGACATGGGCTGCATGGCGGAACTCAGCACCGTCCGCCACCGAGCGACTGGTCGAGATCATGTCACAGGAAGGAAAGCGTGCCGACTGGTGACGGCACCGAGTGGGCGCCGCCCACACGTTTCCCGGGCGACAGGGCAGGGGCTCCACCATGCCGTCCGGCGGCCCGGCTGAGTCCTGCTGAGACGGCGCTCACCCGCACCGCGGCGGGCTGGGCGGGGACGCCCGCCAGGCCCGCCGTCGCCGCAGGATAAAGTCGACAGACGTCCCCATATCAGGGGGTCCTCGGCGAAAGGCGGCGAAGTGGGAACGGCAGCGGGCGCGCGTGCCCAGCACGGCACGGTCACCCGGCAGGAGCTCGCGGCGCTGCCCGAGGCCACGTCCCCGGTCACGCCGCTGCGGACCCGGCTCGCGGCCTTCGTCATCACCCTGGGCGGCCTGCTCTTCGGCTACGACACCGGCGTCATCGCCGGCGCGCTGCCGTACATGTCCCGCGACGCGCAGGAGGGCGGCCTCGGGCTGACGCCCGCCACCGAGGGGCTCGTCACATCCTCCCTGCTGGTCGGTGCGGCCTTCGGGGCCCTCGGCTCCGGCCGGTTCTCGGACCGGTACGGGCGACGGCGCACCCTCCTGGTCCTGGCCGTGGTCTTCCTGCTCGGCGCGGTGGGCACCGCCGTGGCGCCCAACGTCTCGGTGATGGTGCTGGCGCGGGTGGTCCTCGGCCTCGCGGTCGGCGGCGCCTCGGCGACCGTGCCGGTCTTCCTCGCCGAGCTGGCGCCCAGAGAGTCCCGCGGCAGCTACGTCGCCGTCGACCAGCTGATGATCGTCACCGGCCAGCTGCTCGCCTACACGGTCAACGCCGTCCTGGCCAACACCGTGGACTCGCCCGACACCTGGCGCTACATGCTCGTGGTCGCCTCGGTGCCCGCCGTCGCCCTGTGGCTGGGCATGCACCTGCCCGAGACCTCCCGGTGGTACGCGGCGAAGGCGCGCTACGGCGAGGCCCTCACCACCCTGCGGCGCACCCGCCCCGCGGGGCACGACGCGGTCGGCGAGCTGCTCGAGATGACCCGCGTGGTCGACGCCGAGGCCGCCACCCACCGGGTCGGCCGGCGCGACCTGCGCGTGCCGTGGGTGCGGCGGCTGCTCGTCGTCGGGATCGGCATCGCGGTGATCCAGCAGGTCAGCGGTGTCAACACGATCATGTACTACGCCCCCACCCTGCTGGAGCTCACCGGCCTGGCCACCGACGCGGCGCTCACCGCCACCATCGCCAATGGCGTCGTCTCCGTGGTCGCGGCGGTGATCGGCCTGCGGGTCGTCCGCCGCGTGCGCCGCCGCTCCATGCTGCTGGTGGGCCAGGCGGGGATCCTGCTCTCGCTGCTGGCGCTGAGCCTCGTGTTCGCCACCGGCGTCGAGCCGGCGCTGCGGGCCGGCGAGGTGCCGGCGGCCGCCGCCAGCTACACGGTGCTCGCGTTCATGCTCGTCTTCCTGCTCTTCCAGCAGGCTGCCCTGTCCCCGGTGACGTGGGTGATGCTCTCGGAGATCTTCCCGCTGCGGCTCCGGGGCCTCGGCATGGGCATCGCCGTCTTCCTGCACTGGTGCGTCAACGCCGCCATCTCCTTCGCGTTCCCGGTCCTCGTCGACTCCTTCGGGGGAGCTGCCGCCTTCCTCGTCTTCGCGGTGATCAACATCGGCGCGATCGTCTTCGCGTGGCGGCTCGTCCCGGAGACGTCGGGGCGCTCGCTGGAGCAGCTGGAGGAGGACTTCCGCCGCCGCTACGCCTGAGCGGCCGGGACGCCCGCGCGGCCGGGACGCTCGAGCGGCCATCTTTCGTGCGCCGCCCGTGGAAGGATCCCCGCATGGGCGCCGGGAAGCTGCGCGACGGCATCACGCTCGGTCCGGCGCGCCGTCGTCGCCGGATGCGCCGCCTGCTGCCCGGGCCGGACCTGCCCGGTGCGAGCACGCCGCGGTCCACCCACGGCGGCACCGGGCGAGCCCTGCTCGCGGTGGCCGTGCTCGTCGCTCTCGCCGCCGGGGGCTACGTCGTCACGACGGACCGGCCGCTCGGGGATCCCCCGGCGGTGGGCACCGGCGTGGGGACGTTCGCGTTCGTCCACCAGCCCGGCCGCCCCGGCGTGCCGGTCACCTACGACCCGTGCGAGCCCATCAGGTACGCGGTGAACGACGCGCTGGCGCCTGCCGGGGGCGGCCGCCTGGTCGAGGAGGCGGTCCGCGAGGTCTCCCTCGCCACGGGCCTCGTCTTCGAGGCGGCCGGGACGACGGAGGACGAGCCGGAGTGGGGCGGCGTCGTGAGCGGGGTGCCGCCGGTCGGCGGCTGGCCCCCTGTCGTCATCGCGTGGTCCACGCCGGAGGCGGAGCCCGAGCTGGCCGGCGACGTGGCCGGCGTCGGCGGCAGCGTCGTGCTGGAGGCGATGGGGCGGAGCCAGCTCGTCACCGGGGGCGTGACGCTCGACGCGCCGACGCTCGCCGACGCGCTCCGCCACCTCGACGGCGAGGCGCGGGTACGGGCGGTCATCATGCACGAGCTGGGGCACGTCGTCGGCCTCGGGCACGTGGACGACCCGGCCGAGCTCATGTACGAGGGCAACGTCGGCCAGACCGGGTGGGGGCCTGGCGACCGCGAGGGGCTCGCGGCCCTCGGCTCGGGCGAGTGCCTCTGAACCTTCGTACGTGCGCCGGCTCCGCCGATTGCCGCTTGCCGATTGCCGCTTGCCGCTCGCCGGCCTGGCCGTCCGGCCGGCCCGCGGCCCCGCCTGGGCGTGCTCGGCACCCGCCGCCCCGCCCGCGTGGCATCGATCGGAGCCCTGCGCGCGGGAAGCCCCAGCACCCCAGCTCCCGGGGCCGGTCGCCTCGCGGATCAAGGCTCCGGGTTGCGGCGCCCGGCGGGCTGCCTAACGTGGACGGCAGCCCCCGCCGGGGGCGCGAGGGCGCAGCTCGTCCTCGCGGACCACGAGAGAAGGGAAGCGCGATGGCAACCGGAGAGACCGGCTTCGACGACGTCACCTACGACCTCATCTCGGTGCAGTACCACTCGCTCAAGGCCGGGCACGACTACGGCCAGTACGTCCGTGACGCCAAGAACGCGGGCAAGGACGACATCGCGGCCTTCTTCGAGGAGGTCATGGCGCAGGACTCCGAGCGAGCCAAGAAGTGCCACGAGTTCCTCAAGTCGCTCGGCGGCATCGACGTGACCCAGCCCAAGGAGGGCGCCGAGGCGTAGGACGGCCCCCGGGCCGCCAGCGGCCCGCCGGCCGCGTATCGAGACGGCGAGCGCGCATGGTGTGACATGCGCGCTCGTCGTTTCGGTGCGCGGTCATGCGCAGCACGGCAGCCCCCGGCCGGGGTTGGCCATACGCTGCGGCCATGTCGCTCCCGCGCAGGCTCACCGCGATGGCCCTGTTCCTGATCGTCGGAGGGCTCGTGCTCGCGGTCCGCTTCCCCTCGTCCGGCTGGGCGGCTCACCAAGCGCCGGCCGAGGCGCCGTTCGTCTCGACCACCGCCGCCACGCTGGTCATGCTCCCGACCCAGAGCATGGTCGTGCTCGGGCCGGCGCAGCTGATGGGCTACGGCGTGACCTTGCTGGGTGTCGTGCTCCTGGCCGTGGCGGCCGGGTACGTCATCGGCCGGCGCGCGAACCCCTTCTGACCGCCGACGGTCAGGCGCGATAGCCGAGCGCTGGGCGGACGTCGAGCCTCAGGCGTCGAGGAGGCCGGCGGCCAGGGCGGGGGCGAGCGCCGGGGAGACCGGCAGGCGGGGGAGCAGGGTGGCCTGGACGGCGTGGTAGACGTCGGGCTTGCCGGTCCAGGTCTTGGCGCTGGGCCCGTTGGTCGGGCTCAGCTCGTGCCGCCAGGCGCCGGGCGCCTCGATCAGGTGCGCGGCGGCGTAGTCCCACCAGGTCGCGTACCAGCGCTCATACTCCGGCTCGCCCGTGACGGCGTGGAGGGCGGCCGCCGCCCCGATGGCCTCGGCGACCACCCAGTGCATGCGCTCGCGGATGACGGGGCGGCCGTCGAAGTCGACGGTGTAGACGAAGCCGTCCGCGCCGTCCACCGCCCAGCCCTCACGCGCGCCGGCGGCGAAGAGCTCCCGGGCGGCGTCGAGCATCCAGGCGCCGGGCTCCCGGTCCCGGCGCCGCAGCGCGTCGGCGGCCTGCAGCGTCAGGCGCGCCCACTCGAACCAGTGCCCGACGGTGGCGCCGAAGGGCCGGAACGGGTGGGCGGGGTCCTCCCGGTTGTAGTCCGGCAGCGGGGTCCAGCCCCGGGTGAAGTGCTCGGGGACGCGCCAGGAGGCCTCCCGCGCGAAGCCGTCGACGACGCGGCGCACGATCCGCAGCGCCCGGTCCAGCCAGCCGTCGTCGCCGGTGACGTCGGCGACGGCGAGGTAGGCCTCGACGGTGTGCATGTTGGCGTTCACGCCGCGGTAGTCCTCGGCGGCCGCGAAGCCCCGGTCGTACCCCTCGACGACCATGCCCTCGTCCTCGCGCCAGAAGTGACGCGTCGAGACGTCCTGGGCGTGCGTGAGGGTCTCGGCGCCGCGGGGCCGGCCGGCCGCCGTCGCGCTCGCGGCGGCCAGCAGCACGAAGGCGTGGGGGTAGGCCTCCTTGCGGGTCTCGGCAGGGCCGTCCGGCCCGACGGCGGCGAACCAGCCGTCGTGCTCGCGGTCGGCGAAGACCCCCTCGAGCGCGGCCAGGCCGTGGTCGACGAGCGGGGCGCACCCGGGGCGGCCCAGCAGCGTGCCCAGGGAGAACACGTGGATCATCCGGCAGGTGATCCACAGCTCGGCCGGGCGCCCGGGGAGGGGCCGGCCGGCGTCGTCCAGGTAGCCGAAGCCCAGGTCGGTGGCGGCGCCGCGGGCGAACGTGAGCAGGGCGTCGGTCTCACGCTCGAGCCACCGCGCGTGCGCGGCGCCGCCCAGCCAGCCCACGGCCGGGCTCAGAGGTTGGCCATCTGGCGGGCCTGGGCCAGGTGCTCCGCGGTCACCTGGACCTCGTAGCTGGAGGCCTCCAGCCCCTTGATGCTAGCGAAGTCGCGCTTGCCGCGGGTGGCCCAGTGCGAGAGGAAGCCGAACAGCGCGCCCCACAGGGCGGTGAAGACGACGGCGGCGAGCAGCATGGTGAGCCAGAACTGTCCGGGCACGAACAGGGAGAGCAGCAGGCCCAGCAGGAGGCCGAACCAGGCGCCGCTGCCGGCGCCCTCCAGGGCGGCGCGGCCCTTGGTCTTGCGGTGGGTGACCTGCTCCACCGAGTGCAGGCCGGTGCCGATGATCCGCACTTTGCCCACCGGGAAGCCGTTGTCGGAGAGGAAGTCGACGAGGTCCTGGGCGTCGGCGTAGTTCGGCAGCTCGACGAGGGGGCGGTAGTCCGCCTTGCTCATGGCCCCGAGCATGTTCTGACTGCCCATGGCCCCGGGCGTGTTGGGCATGGTCATCGTGCGCTCCTCACGTAGATGGTTCGTCTATCCCAACGATATGGCGGCCGGGGAGGTTCCGCAGAACGGGGCCTCAGGGCGGGGCGCCCGGGCGGCGCGCCGACGGATGTCCCGGGTCGGTGGTGACGGCTGGTCGGGGTCGGTGAGGTCCGGGGGCCGACGGCTGGTCGGGGGGGCGGCGGCTGGTCGGGGCCGTCTACGGCGTGGCGGGCACGTCCACCCAGCCGCCCTCGGTGGCCGAGACCCACGCCGCGTGCAGCACCGCCTGCAGCCGGACGGCGTGCCGGGCGTCGGCGGTGACGGGTGCGCCGTCGCGGACCGCGGCGGCGAACTCGCCCCGCAGCCGGGCCCACGGCTCGTCCCCCGCCATGCCCTCGGTGTCCCAGCGCAGGTGGCCCTGCCCGGAGAGGATCTCCGCGCGGGTGACCGGGTGCTCGACGGCGACCGCCCCGGAGAGCAGCGACTGGACCAGCCAGCCCCCGTCGTGACGGGTGGTCAGGGTGAGGTGGCGGGTGGCGTCGCCCTCGGCACGGACGGCCTCCACCGGCCCGGCCGCCTCCTGGACGACGTCGAGCAGGTGGGGCCCGATGTCGAGGAGCATGCCGGTGGGCTCGCCGCGCCAGGTCGTCGCGGCGGTGCCGGCGAGGAACCCGCCCGGCAGGTACCCGCCGTGCAGGTATGCCGCCTGCCCGCCGGCGAGCGGCCCCTCCTCGCGCAGCCGGGCGGCGGCGGCCAGGAAGTCGCGGGTGCGCGGGTGGTAGCGGCGGGTGAGCGCCACGATGGTCGCCACGCCGTGCTCGCCGGCGGCGTCGGCCACCGCGCGAGCCTGGTCGAGGGTCTTGGCGAGCGGCTTCTCCAGCAGCAGCGCCTTCCCGGCGCGGGCGGCCACCGGGGCCATCTCGGCCTGGACGCCCGGCGGGACGGCGAAGTCCACGGCCTCGCAGGCCTCGAGCAGCTCATCGAACCGCTGGTACACCGGCACGCCGAGCTCGTTCGCCAGCTCCTCCGCGGCGTCGGCGCGTCGGGCCCACACCCCGGTCAGCCGGGTCGGGCCCGGCGCGGAGTGCATCGGGCCGTGGGTCAGCCGGGCCCACCGGCCCGCCCCGACCAGCCCGACCGTGACCGGGGTGCCGCGTCCGCCGTCGTCCACCACGAAGTCCCTCCAGACCGCCACGCCCGTTCTGGCCTGCCCTGACACGCAAATCGCTACGGTTGTCGTGAGATACGCCACACCGTAGCCTGACGCCCAGGCGACCGGCGACGGGGCCGGGTACCCGCGGCGCGACCGAGACGAGGTCCTCATGAAGCGGCGAGCACTCCTGGCGGGCGGCGCGGCCGCGGCGATGGTCCTGGCGGCCTGCGGCGACGGCGGAGGCGACGGCGGCGGAGGCGACGGCGGGGAGGGCGGCACCCTCACCATGTGGACCGTCGAGGACCTCAGCGAACGCGTCGAGGCGCAGCAGGCGATCCTGGACCGGTTCGCCGAGGAGACCGGCACCCGGGTCGAGCTGGTCCCGGTCGCGGAGGACCAGCTGACGCCGGTGCTGACCTCGGCGGCGGCCGCGGGCGACCTGCCCGACGTCATCGCCGCCGTGTCCCTCGGCGCGGTGAACCAGCTCAACGCCGACGGGCTGCTCGACACCGCGCTCGCCGCCGAGATCGTCGACGCGCTCGGGGAGGACACGTTCTCCGAGTCCGCGCTCGAGCTCACCCGCAGCGAGGACACCCAGCTCGCGGTACCCAGCGACAGCTGGTCCCAGCTGCTCTTCTACCGCACCGACCTGTTCGAGCAGGCGGGGCTCGAGCCGCCGGAGTCGTACGAGGCGATCGAGGCCGCCGCCCAGGCCCTCAACACCGGCGGCGTCGCGGGCATCGTGGCGGCGACCGCGCCGGCGGAGACCTTCACGCACCAGACCTTCGAGCAGGTCGCCCTGGCCAACGACTGCCAGCTCGTCGACGACGGCGGCGACGTCGCGCTGGAGAGCGAGCAGTGCACCGAGGCGGTCACCTTCTACACCGACCTGATGCGGAACTACTCCGTGGCCGGCAACCAGGACGCCGACACCACCCGCGCCGCCTACTTCGCGGGCACGGCCGGCATGGTGATCTGGTCCTCGTTCCTGCTGGACGAGCTGGCCGGCCTGCGCAACGATGCCCTGCCGACCTGCCCGGAGTGCGCCGACAACCCCCGATTCCTCTCCGAGAACACCGGCGTCGTCAGCGCCATCGAGGGGCCCAGCGGTTCGCAGCCGGCCACCTTCGGCGAGGTGGTCTCCTTCGCCCCGCTCGCCGACGCCGCCCCGGAGACCGCCGACCTGGTGCAGTGGCTGATGGAGGACGGGTACGAGGACTGGCTGGCCATCGCCCCGGAGGGCAAGGTCCCCGTGCGCACCGGCACCGCTGACGAGCCGGACCGGTTCACTACGGCCTGGCGGGGCATGCAGGCCGGCGTGGACACCAAGGCGCCGCTGTCGGACATCTACGACCCCGCCGTCCTGGAGGCCGTCGCCGCCAGCGCCGAGAACCTCACCCGGTGGGGCATCCCACAGGGCCAGGGGCAGCTCGCCGGCACCGTGCAGTCCCAGTTCGTCATCCCGGCGGGCCTCGCCGAGGTCATCAACGCCGGCACCGACCCGGCCGACGCCGTCGCGAGCATGGCCGAGCAGGTCACCCAGATCCAGCAGCAGACCGGCTCCTGAGGCGGGCCGCGGGACGGAGGGGGCGATGGCACGGCAGGCACGGGGCGGCCTCGAGAAGCGCGACGCGCGCACGGGGGTGCTGCTCCTGACGCCCACGCTGATCATCGTGCTCGCCGTCGTCATCGTGCCGCTGCTGTGGTCCTTCCTCATCGCCTTCCAGGAGCTGCGGCTGCTGCAGATCGGCACCGCGAGCATCTTCCAGCCGCTGACCCTGGACAACTTCCGGCTCGTGCTGTCCTCCGGGGTGATGTGGAGCAGCCTGCTGCTCACCATCTTCTACACGGCCGGCTCGACGATCCTCACCATCGCCCTGGGCCTGCTCGCGGCCCTGGTGGTGCGCAGCCCGTTCCGCGGGCGCACGTTCGTCCGCGCGGCGATGCTGCTGCCCTACGTCGCGCCGGTCGTGGCCGTGACCTTCGTGTGGCGCACGATGCTCAACCCCAACTTCGGCATCGTCAACGGGTTCGGCCAGAACGTGCTCGGCTGGGACGAGCCCATCGCGTTCCTCAGCCAGGCGCAGGGCCAGCTCGACATCTTCGGGCTGAGCATCACGGTCCCGACGGCGCTGCTGACCGTGATCCTGTTCGAGGGCTGGCGGAACTTCCCGTTCGCCTTCCTCTTCATCCTCGCCCGGCTGCAGTCCCTCTCCCGGGAGATCGACGAGGCCGCCGTCGTCGACGGCGCGACGCCGCTGCAGGCGTTCCGGTGGGTGACGCTGCCCCAGCTGATGCCGGTGATCGGGGTGCTGGCGGTGCTGCGGGCGATCTGGACGTTCAACGAGTTCGACGACGTCTTCCTGCTCACCGGCGGCGCCGCGGGGACGCGCGTGGTCAGCGTCAGCGTGTTCCAGTACCTCACCGTCCAGCGCAACGTCGGCGCGGGCGCGGCGCAGTCGGTGGTCCTGGCGGTGGTGCTCGTCATCGGCCTGTCCCTGTACATGTGGCTGCTGCGGCGGCGGGGGGAGCGGCTGTGAGCGAGGTGTCGAGGGTACCGGTGGCCGCGGGGGTACCCGAGCGGCTCACGACCCGCCCCGGCCCGCACCCGGCCGGGGGCTGGACGCGCGACCGGGTCGAGCGGCGGGTGCTCACGATCCTGCGCTGGGCCGCCATCGCCGGGTTCCTGCTGGCCACCCTGGTGCCCTTCTACTACATGTTCTACCTGTCCGTCACGCCCATCGAGACGCTGCTGCTCAACCCCACCTCCCTGGTCGCCGGGCTGCGGGATTTCACGCTCGACACCTACCGGGAGGTACTGCTGCCGGTTGCCAGCGGCGGGCAGGGCTTCACCCGCTTCCTGCTCAACAGCGCATTCGTGGCGCTCTCGGCGGTGGCGCTCTCGCTGCTGGTGGCGATCCCGGGCAGCTACGCGATCGGCCGGCTGCCGTTCTTCGGCCGGCGCCAGGTCAGCGCCCTGTTCCTGGCCGTGTACCTCTTCCCGGCGATCGTGCTGGCCATCCCGCTGTTCGTGCTCTTCACCCGGCTGGGCCTGCGCGGGTCGCTGGTGGGCCTGGTGCTGGTGTACATCGCGCAGACCGTGCCGGTGGCCATCTACACGCTGCGCAACTATTTCGAGTCGCTGCCGCAGAGCGTGGAGGAGGCGGCGATGGTGGACGGCCTGACCCGGGTAGGGGTGATCCGGCGGATCAGCCTGCCGCTGGCCCTGCCCGCCATCATGTCCACCGGCATCTTCGTGTTCATGATCGCGTGGAACGAGTTCCTCTTCGCCCTGCTCTTCCTGGTCGAGCAGCGCGACAGGTGGACCGTCTCCCTCGGCCTCGCGCAGCTCTCCGGCAGCGTCGAGGTCCCCACCACCGTACTGATGGCGGGCTCGGTCGTCATCACCGTGCCCGTCATCGTGCTGTTCTTCGTCACGGAGCGGCTGCTGACCGAAGGTCTGACCAGCGGCGCGGAGAAGGGCTGAGGGGTCGGGAAGAGGCAGTCGAGGTGCCAGACGTCATGCGCTTCACCGCGCCGCGGGTGGTCGAGGTCGTCACCGTGCCCCAGGTGGCGCTCCAGCCCGGCCAGGTGCGGGTCCGCACCATCGCCTCGGGCATCTCCGCGGGCACCGAGATGACCGCCTACCGCGGCACCAACCCCTACCTCACCTCGGTCTGGGACCCGCAGATGCGCCTGTTCCTCCAGCGGGAGGGCACCTCGGCCGGGTACCCGCTGGAGGGCTGGGGCTACTCCGAGGTCGGCGAGATCGTCGAGATGGGGGAGCGGCTGACCATGCCCCTGCCCGACGACGTCGCCGTGGGGGACCTCGTCTGGGGCATCTGGGGCCACCGCACCGAGGGCGTGCTGGACGCCGCCGAGCTGCGCGGGCACGGGCTCCCACCCGGCGTCGACCCCGTGCTGGGGTGCTTCGTGCGGGTCGGGGCGATCGCGCTCAACGCCGTCCTCGCGGCCCACTCCACCATCGGCTTCACGATCTGCGTCATCGGTCAGGGGGTCGTGGGACTGATGGCCACCCGGTACGCCGTGCTCACCGGGGCGACCGTGATCGCCGTCGAGCGGATCCCGCTGCGCCAGGAGATGGCCCGGAAGATGGGGGCCCACCATGTCCTGGCGCCGGGCCCTGACCTGCCGCTGCGGGTGCGCGAGCTGACCGGCGGCGCCGGCGCGGACTCGGCCATCGAGATCTCCGGCTCCTACGTCGGGCTGCAGGCGGCCACTCGGATCGTCGGGCTCGACGGCGTCGTCGTCGCCGCGGGCTTCTACCAGGGTCAGGGCGAGGTACTGCGCCTCGGGGAGGAGTTCCACCACAACCGGGTGCAGATCGTCGCCTCGCAGATCGGCTCCGTCCCCTCCGTGCTGCGCTCGCGGTGGGACGTGCCGCGCCTGCAACGCACGGTGGTGGACCTGCTGCTGAAGGGGGAGCCGGACGTGCTGTCCCTGGTCACCCACCGCTACCCCCTGCACCAGGCCGCGGAGGCCTACGCCATGCTCGACGGGAACGGCACCCAGGCCCTGCAGGTCATCCTGGAGATGCCGTGAGACTGTGCGTGCAGGAGCAGCACCTGCCCGGCGCCACCCTCGAGGAGAAGTGGGAGACGGCGACGGCGTGGGGGTTCACCGGCATCGAGCTGCGCGGCGCCGGCGACCTGGGGTTCGCCCGGCGCCTGCCCGAGCTGCGGCGCGCCGCCGCCGGCGGCGTCGTGATGCCCACCGTGTGCCCGGAGACCGACCACTTCGTCGGCGACTTCGATCCCGCCAGGCGGGAGGACGCCGTCGTCCAGCTGTGCTCCCAGCTCGACGTGATGGCGGAGATCGGCGGCAGCGGGGCGATGACGCCGGCGTCCTGGGGGATGTTCTCCACCAGGCTGCCGCCGTTCGTGCCCCCGCGGAGCCCCGAGGAGGACACCGCCGTGCTGGTTGACACGCTCGGGCGGGTGGCCGACCACGCGGCGGCCGCCGGGGTGAGCGTGTACCTGGAGCCGCTCAACCGGTACGAGGACCACATGGTCAACCGCCTCGAGCAGGGCGCCGCCCTGGTGGGGGCCATCGGCTCGGCCGCGCTGCGGCTCGCGGCCGACACGTTCCACATGAACATCGAGGAGACCGACCTCGCCGACGCCCTGCGCCGGGCCGGCCCGCACCTGGGCCACGTGCAGGCCTCCGACTCCAACCGGCTCGAGCCCGGTGCCGGGCACGTCGACTTCGTGCCGCTGTTCGCCGCGCTGCGCGAGACGGGGTACGCCGGGGACGTCGCGGTGGAGTCCTGGCTGAGCGGCCCGGCCGGGTCGGTGCTGCCAAGGTCGGCCGCGTTGCTGAGAGGGGTGCTGTGATGCGCGACGTCGACCCGTACGGGGTGGAGCCGCACGGCGTGGACCCGGACGCCGCGGAGGTCGCGGGCGGTGGCACCGGCGGCGCCGCCGGTGGTGGCGGCGCGGCCGGAGCCGGCACGACGCCCGGCAGCGCGACGCCCGGCGACGCGACGCCCGGCGACGCAGGGGCCGGCGACGTCGCCGCGCCCGGCCGGCTCCCGGAGACCCCCGAGGAGCGGGACGTCCGCGAGGTCGTCGCCGAGGCCGAGGAGACGGTCGAGCGGGCCGGGGAGGAGGTCGCCGCCGAGGCCCGGGCGGAGCGGGCCGTCGCCGCGCAGGAGGAGGACCGCGCCGAACGTGCCGACCGCGACGAGCTGCGCCGGGTGGCCGCCGAGCTGCTCCAGCGCAACTGGACCGGCACGCACACCGTGCCGGCGTCGGGGCTGTACCCGCACCAGTGGAGCTGGGACTCGGCGTTCATCGCCGTCGGGCTGCGCCATGTGGCACCCGAGCGGGCCCAGGCGGAGCTGGAGCGGCTCCTGGCCGCGCAGTGGGCCGACGGTCGGGTGCCGCAGATCGTGTACGACCCCGCCCACCCGGACGACTACGAGCCGGGCGAGTCCTTCTGGCGCTCGCGGAGCCTTCCCGGCGCGCCGGAGGTGCCGACGTCGGGGTTGGTGCAGCCGCCGAACCACGCGTGGGCGGCGCTGCTCGTGCACAAGGCGGCGCCACAGCTGTCCCGGGAGCGCGGCTTCCTCGAGCGGGTCTACCCCCGCCTGGTGGCCTGGCACCGCTACCTCGCCGCCCGGCGCGACCACCGCGGCGCGGGCCTGGCCAGCGTCATCCACCCGTGGGAGTCCGGGACCGACGACTCCCCGCTGTGGGACGAGGCGCTGGCCGCCGTCCCGGTCGGGCCCACCACGACCGCCAGGCGCCCGGACCTGGCGCACGTGCGCCCCGGGGAGCGGCCGGGGGAGCGGGAGTACGCGCAGTACTACCGGCTCGCCGAGCGGTACCGCGACCACGGCTGCGACGACGACGACCCGGACCACCCCTTCGTGCTGGAGGACCCCGCCTTCAACGCGCTGTGGGCCGTCTCCGAGCTGGCGCTGGCCGAGATGGCCGAGGAGCTGGGGCGCGACCCAGGCCCGCACCGCGCCCGGTCCGCGCGCATCGCCGCCGCGCTGGAGCACCTGTACGTGCCGGAGCTGGGCCTGTACGGCGCGCACGACGTGTTCCGGGACACCCTCGTGCGCCGGGTGGTGGTCAACGGGCTCGTGCCGCTGATCGTGCCGGGCCTCGACCGCGCCGAGCAGCTGGTCGCCACCGTGCGCGGGCCCGGGTTCCTCGGCGGCGGGGCGCTCATGGTGCCGAGCTACGACCTGCGGGCGGCGGACGTGGACCTCGCGCGGTACTGGCGCGGGCCGGCCTGGTTCAACATGAACTGGCTGCTCGTCGTGGGCCTGCACGAGCACCTGGAGGGCCCGCTCGCCGACGGCCTGGCCGACCAGCTCATGCTGCTCGCCCGGCGGCACGACTTCCCCGAGTACGTCGACCCGATGACGGGCGAGCCGCACGGCGCCCGGGACTTCAGCTGGACGGCAGCCCTGGCCCTCGACCTGGCGGTGGCGGAGCCGGTGAGATGACCGCGGCCGAGGTGCTCGTGCGGGCCGGCACCATGCTGCTCAGCGCGCCCGACGGCTCCCTCACCACCAGGGCCTTCCTCGCCCACGCCGAGCGGGCCGGAGAGGGCGGGGCCGGGCTGGGCGCGGCCGGGCTCGGGGCGGCGCCCGCCGGGCTCGGGACGCCCGCCGGGCGGCCGCCCGACGACCGCGTGCCCGGCCGCACGCCCCTGGGACTGTTCGTTGCCGACACCCGGTGCCTGTCGGTGTGGGCGCTGACCGTCGACGGCGCCACGCTGCAGGACGCCGGCGTGCGCCTCGGGCGCAGCACCCGCACGCTCGCGCTCGTGCCGGCCACCCGGCGGCACGTCCCGCCCGGGTTCCTGCTGGTGCGGCGCCAGCGGGTGCGGGCCGGCGGGATGACCGAGGTGCTCACGCTGCGCGGCCTGGCCGGCGAGGAGGTGCGCCTGGCGGTGGTGCTCCACGCCGCGACCGACTTCGCCGACCCCTTCGAGCTGCGCGCCGACGGCCGCGCGTTCGACCTCTCCGGCGGCAGCGCCGCGGTGCACGTGCGCCCGGACGCCCTGGAGATGACCTACGCGCGCCGCCTGGACGACGGGGCCTTCACCCGGCGCGTGCGGGTGCGGGCGACGGGCACGGCGGAGATCGCCTCGGGCATCGACCTGGCGGACGGCGCCGTCGGGGGCCGGCTCGGCTGGGTGGTGACGCTCGCGCCCGGCGAGGTTCGCGAGGTGCGGGTGGAGGTCGACGTCGACGCGCCCGCCGAGGAGGAGCTCGACGCCGGCGCCCATCCCCCTGCCGAGCGGAGGCCGCACCCCCCGGCCGAGCGGGGGCCGGCCACGGCGCCCGCCCCCGAGACGGCGGAGCCTGCCGCTGCTGGGCCCGCAGGCGAGCCGTTCCCGAGCGGGGCCGCCGCCCGCCTGCCGGGGGCGCCGCTGCCCCACGACCCGGCCGGCGACCGGACCGACCCCGGCGATCTCCCGGCCGACCCCGTCGACCGGCTCCGGGCGCAGGGCCTGGCCGACCTCGACGCGCTGGTCATGCCGTGCCCCACGCAGCCGGAGCTCGCCGTCCCCGCCGCCGGGGTGCCGTGGTTCCTCACGTTCTTCGGCCGTGACGCCGTCCTCGCCGCCCTGCTCGCTCACCAGGAGCGGCCGGCCCTGCTGCCGGGCGTCGTCCAGGCGCTGGCCCGCACGCAGGGGACCGGTGACGAGGCCGCGCGCGGCGAGCAGCCGGGCAAGGTCGTGCACGAGCTGCGCGTCTCGGAGCTGGCCGTGCTCGGCCAGGTGCCCTTCCTGCGGTACTACGGTGCCGTCGACACCACCGCGCTGTACCTGGTGGCGCTCGGCCGGCTCGGCGCGCACGCCGAGCCGCTGCTGCGCACCCTCAAGACCAGCGCCCGGGCCGCCGTGGCGTGGCTGCGCGGCCCCGGCGGGCTCGACGAGCACGGCTTCGTCCGCTACGTCCCGGACCCTGCCGGCCTGCACCACCAGGGCTGGAAGGACTCCGCGGACGGCGTCGTGCACGCGGACGGCCGGCCGGCGGAGGGCGCGATCGCGCTGTGCGAGGTGCAGGGCTACACCTGGCGGGCCCTGGTCGAGACGGTCCGGCTGGCGCGGGCGCTCTCCGGCGACAGCGCGTGGGCCGACGAGCTGGAGGCGGCGGCCGGCGCGCTGCGCCAGCGGTTCCGGGAACGGTTCTGGCTCCAGGGGGCCGAGTTCCCCGCGCTCGCGCTCGACGGCGCCGGCCGCCAGGTGGACGCGCTGGCCTCCAACGCCGGGCACCTGCTCTGGACGGGCATGCTCAGCCACGCCGAGGCGGCGCTGGTCGTGGAGCGGCTGATGTCGCCCGCGTTCTTCACCGGCTTCGGCCTGCGGACGCTGGCCGCGGGGCAGCCGGCGTACTCGCCGCTGTCCTACCATCGCGGCGCCGTCTGGCCGCACGACACGGTGCTCGCCGCGCTTGGCATGCAGGCCTACGGCTTCACCGACGAGGCGCACCGGCTCGCCGCCGGCCTGCTGCGGGCGGCCGAGCCGTTCGGCGGGCACCTGCCCGAGCTGTTCGGCGGCAACACGACGGCGGATTTCCCCGGACCGCTCACGCACGCCCGGGCGGCGGTGCCGCAGGCGTGGGCCGCCGCGGCCGGCGTGGCCGCGGCCCGGCTGCTGAAGGCGTAGCCGCCCGGCGGGCCGGCCGACCGCATCCCCACGCGCCGATCGCTCCAGGAGTGCAGCGCGGTGTTCCGCGCGGCGCCCTTGGTAACATTAATGGCGAGACAGATCACCTGCTTCGTCGATGGAGATGAGATGCAGATCCGCAACGTCGAGACGTTCCTCGTCACGCCCCGCTGGCTGTTCGTCCGTATTGAGACCGATGAGGGTGTTGTCGGGTGGGGCGAGGCGAGCCTCGAGGGGCACGGCGAGACCGTGCGCGCGGCCGTCCACTCCTTCGAGGACCTGTTGGTGGGCGAGGACCCCGGCAAGATCGAGGCGCTGTGGCAGCGCATGACCAAGAGCGGCTTCTACCGCGGCGGGCCGGTGTTCGGGTCCGCCGTGGCCGGCATCGACCAGGCGCTGTGGGACATCAAGGGCAAGGCGCTCGGCGTGCCGGTGTACGACCTGCTGGGCGGCCCCGTCCGGGACGCCGTGCGGGTCTACGGCTGGATCGGCGGGGACAACCCCGCGGGCGTCGCCGAGGCGGTCGAGGCCCAGCTCGCCGCGGGCCTGACCGCCGTCAAGATGAACGCGTCCGGCCCGTTGGACCACCTCGGCACGCGCGAGGACACAGATGGAATCCTCGCCCGCGCCGCCGCCGCCCGCGGGGCGCTGGGGGCCGCTGGCGACTTCGCGCTCGACTTCCACGGGCGCATCTCCGGCCCGTATGCGCGGCGTCTGCTGCCGCTGCTGGAGCCGTTCCATCCCCTCTTCGTCGAGGAGCCGGTCGTCCCGGAGAACACCGAGACGCTGCGTCGCATCGTCGAGGGCACGTCCGTGCCCATCGCCACCGGGGAACGCCTCTACAGCCGGTGGGACGTGCTACCGGCGGCGCGGGCCGGCGTCGCCGTCCTCCAGCCCGACCTCGCTCACGCCGGCGGCATCTCGGAGGTGCGGCGCATCGCCGCTCTCGCGGAGACCTTCGATGTCGCCATCGCTCCGCACTGCCCGCTCGGCCCGCTGGCGCTCGCGGCGTCGCTCCAGGTCGACTTCGCCACGCCGAACGTCCTCATCCAGGAGCAGTCGATTGGCATCCACTACAACGCCGGCACCAACGAGCTGCTCGACTACATGGTGGACGCGGAGACGTTCTCCTTCGTGGACGGTTACATCCGCCGGCCCACGGCGCCGGGCCTGGGCATCGCCATCGACGAGGCCGCGGTGCGGCGCGCGGACGAGGTGGGGCACCGCTGGCGCACCCCGGTCTGGCGCCGTAAGGACGGAAGCCTGGCGGAGTGGTGACGACCCCCCGCGCACACCTCGTGACCGGATTGCAACGGGGCAGGCGTGACAGCACTCACATCGGTTAGTCATACTTAGTCGACTCGTGTACATCGAGAGATCTAGCAAAGGAGCTGGACGTGAGCATGATGCGGAAGAAGGGTGTCGCAGCGGCCGTCATCACGGCGACCGCCTTGGTACTGAGCGCCTGCGGCGGCGGCGGTGATGACCAGGGATCGGCCGAGGGCGAAGCCACCGGCGGCAAGCTCTTCGTCACGCTTGCCAACCACCCCTGGACCACCGTGGTGGAGCAGAAGATCCCCGAGTTCGAGGAGGAGACGGGTATCGACGTCGAGACCACCAAGCTCGGCGAGGACCAGCTGTCCGACCAGTACAACGTCAAGCTGAACGCCGGTGCCACGGACATCGACGTCATGATGATGCGCCCGCTGCAGGAGGCGAAGCTCTTCTCCTTCAACGGGTGGCTCCAGCCGCTCGACGACATGATCGACGGCGCCTCGGAGGACTTCAACTGGGACGACTTCCAGGCCAAGGACGCCGTCACCACCGACGAGGGCGTCGTCGCTGTGCCGATCGTCACCGAGCAGGAGATCCTCTACTACCGCACCGACCTTCTCGAGGCGGCGGGTCTGGAGGTCCCGACCACCTTCGACGAGCTCAAGGCCGCCGCGGAGACCATCCAGAGTCAGAACGAGGGCGTGTACGGCTTCGTCGCCCGCGGCCAGCGCGCCGCCGCCGTCACCCAGTTCTCCAGCTTCCTGTACGGCTACGGCGGGGACTTCGACGAGGACGGCACGGCCACGATCGACACCCCCGAGGCCAAGCAGGCCTACGAGATGTACGCCGGCCTGCTGAAGGACTACGGCCCTCCCGGGGTGACCAACATGAGCTGGAAGGAGGCCAGCGCCATCTTCCAGCAGGGCCAGGCCGCCTTCTACACCGACGCCAGCGTCTTCTACAACAACATGATCGACCCGGGGCAGTCGCGCATCGGCGACACCGTCGGCTACGCGCAGATGCCGGGCGGCCCCGAGGGCTCCAAGCCGTACTCGATCCCCTCCTGGGGCCTGGGCATCAACCCGAACTCCGAGAACCAGGAGAACGCCTGGGCCTTCATCGAGTGGGCCACCAGCCCCGAGATGGTCAAGGAGATCCAGCTCGAGGGCGTTGCCGGCGCCCGCGGCTCCGTCTGGGAGGACCCGGAAGCCACGTCGGCGTTCCCGGAGCAGCTCGCCCAGGTCTTGATCGACTCCGCCGAGGCCGGCGTCAACCACGACCGTCCGGTCGTCGTCGAAGTGGCGCGGGCCCGTGACATCGTGGGCGCCCCCATCATCGCCGTCCTCGACGGGCAGGACCTCGACGCCGCGCTGAAGCAGGCGCAGACCGAGTACCAGGCACTTCTGGACGACGAGCAGTAGCGAGGACGCGCATGTCTTCCGTCTCGACGACGCAGAGGCCCCGCAGCACCGGTGCGGGGCCTCTGGCCGCCCTGAACGCCTGGGCCAACCGGCACGTCAAGTGGGTCTTCACCCTTCCGGCGCTGGTGTTCACGGCAGGCATGATCCTGTTCCCGGTCATCTACACCGTGGTGCTCTCCCTCACAGACGCCCGCGGGTCCATCCAGCGCGAGTTCTCCTTTATCGGCCTGGACAACTTCGCGGAGATGCTCACGGCATTCCCGCGTTTCTGGCCGGCGGTGTGGCGCACGCTGGCCTTCACCGCCGGCGCGGTGCTCGTCGAGCTCGTCCTGGGCCTGGCCATCGCGCTGCTGCTGCGCAAGCCCTTCGGGGGCCAGGGCTTCGTGCGCGTGGTGATCCTGCTGCCGCTCGTGGCCACCCCGGTCGCGGTCGCCATGATGTGGCTGCTCATCTTCGAGCCCACCATCGGCTTCGCCAACGAGTTCCTCGGCTGGTTCAACGTGCCTGCGCAGGGGTGGATCTCCGACCCCGATCAGGCGCTGCCGACGCTGATGTTCGTCGACATCTGGCAGTGGACGCCGATGGTCGCCCTCATCCTGCTGGCCGGCCTGTCCACGCTTCCCGAGGAGCCGGAGGAGGCGGCGCTGGTGGACGGCGCGAACGCCTGGCAGCGCCTGCGGCACGTCACGCTGCCCATGCTCCTGCCGGCCATCGTCACGGCCGTGCTGCTTCGCAGCATCGACGCGCTGAAGACGTTCGACCTCCTCTACGCGACGAAGGGCCGCGGAGGCGGCTCGCTGCACGAGGCGGAGACGCTGAACATCCTGGCCTACTCGATGTCCTTCGAGTACAACGACTACGGCATGGCGTCCGCGGTGCTGGTGGTGTTCTTCCTCCTCATCGTGTTCTTCGCGTGGCTCCTCTTCCGCATCTCCAGGGCAGGTTCCCGATGACCACGCTGACCCCCAAGAAGGCTCGCACCGCCGGGCAGGGCCGGCCCGTCCAGGCGGCGAGCAGGAGCCGCCGCCGGTACCAGGCCCAGCTGTGGCGGGCGATCGCGATCGCCGTCGTCATCGCGGTCTTCTTGTTCCCGCTGCTGTGGATGCTGCTGTCGGCGTTCAAGACGAGCCTGGACATCACCGACCCCTCGGCGATGTTCACGTTCAGCCCGACGATGGACAACTTCCGCAACGTCCTGACCGAGCAGAACTTCCTGCCCTTCATCTGGAATTCGCTGGTGGTCGGCGTGGTCTCGACGGCCATCTCGCTGGTCGTCGGGGTTCCCGCGGCCTACGCCATGGCCCGCTACGGGATGCACCGCGCGTCCGGGGCCCTGCTGCTGGCGCGCATCATCCCCGGCGTCTCGCTGCTGGTGCCGTGGTACTTCGTGTTCTCCCGGCTGGGGCTGGTCGGCGGCTACGTACCGTTGGTGATCTCCCACATGTTCGTCACCCTGCCCCTCATCGCGTGGATCATGCTGTCGTTCTTCGAGGGCATCCCGCAGGAGCTGGAGGAGGCCGGCCGCGTCGACGGCCTGTCGAACATCGGGGTCTTCCGCAAGATCGCCCTGCCCCTCGCGGTCCCGGGCATCGCGACGGCATCGATCCTGGCGTTCATCTTCTCCTGGAACAACTTCCTGTTCGCGCTGGTGCTCTCGGGCGAGGCGACCCGGACCTTGCCCGTCGCGATCTTCAACTTCATCGCCTACTCGAGCATCGACTGGGGTGGGCTCATGGCGGCGTCGGTGATCATCACCCTGCCGGTGATGGTGATGGCCCTGTTCACCCAGCAGTACATCGTCTCCGGGCTGACGGCCGGGGCGACGAAGGGGTGACACATGCGACGCCGGGCCCTCGTGGGGGCCGGCGGCGTCGTGCCCGGGCCGTCGTGCTCCATCAGCCGTCGGCCCGGCGGCGGTCCACGATGGACTGCACCTCGGCGACGATCTGACGCATGGCGCTCTCCGCCGTCGCCGGGTCGCCGTCGCGGATGGCCGCGGCGACGAGCATGTGCAGCAGCACGGGGATGTCCCGGGGCCTGCTCGGCATGAGGTTCTTCTCGTGGCGTGCGCGCAGTACCTCGGCGATCGGCTCGTCCAGGGCGGCGAACATCTCGTTGCCGCAGCTGCGCAGGATCATCGAGTGGAAACGCAGGTCCAGCTCCAGGAAGCGGTCGAGGTCCCCGGCTGCGGCAGCGGCCCGCATCCCGTCGGTGAGCGCCACGAGCTCGGCGGACACGCTCGGCGGCGCCGCGGTGGCCGACAGTGACGCGGCCATCGGCTCGACGGCGGCGCGCAGGCTGGTGAGGGACCGCATCTGCCGTTCGACGCCCTCGCTCTCCAGCCGCCAGCGCACGACGTCGCGCGCGAAGACGTTCCACTCCGTCGTGGGCTGGACCGTCACGCCGATGCTGCGGCGGGCGCTGACCATATGGAGGGACTCCATGGCGCGCAGGGCGTCGCGCACCACCGTGCGGGAAACGCCGTGCTCGCGCTGGAGATCCTCGATGCGCAGCACGGCGCCGGGGGGCCGGCGTCCGGCGACGATCTCCCGCGCGAGCGCCTCCATCACCTGCTGCGCCAGCGTCGGCGAGGCCGAGGTGGTCATCTCCTGAGCAGTTCCGGGAGCGCCTCGAGCTGCCGCTCGTCCTCCAGCGCAGACCCCAGCGAGATCACCCGCGCGCCTGCGTCGTGGTAGCGGCGGGCGGTGTCCGTCGTCACGCCGCCGGTCGCCACCATGCGCAGGTGTGGGAACGGGGCGCGGACGGCGCGGAACCACTCGGGTCCGAGCACCGAAGCGGGGAAGACCTTCAGCCAGGGCGAGCCCAGGCGCAGCGCGCGCTGGATCTCGCTGGGGGTGCTCACCCCCGGCAGGTGCGGCAGGCCGTGATCGGTGCTCCAGCGGATGACGTCCTCGTCCAGCCCCGGGGCGACGGTGAAGGAGACGCCGGCGTTCGCCACCATCTCCAGCTGTTCCACGCTCGTCACGGTCCCGGCCCCCACCTGCCGACCCCTTTCGGCACCCGCGGCGATGGCCGCGAGCAAGCTGGGCATGGCGTCCGGGGACTGGACGGGCACCTCCACCTGCGCGATGCCGAGGTCCCATGCGCGGTGGCACAACGATGCCGTCGCTCCGGGTGAGCGTCCGCGGAGGATAACCATGACGTCGCGCTCCGTGAACGCCTCGTCGAACCAGCTGGCTGTGGGCTGGGTGTCCGTGCTCATGCGCCGTCCTGCTCGTCGTCGGTGTGCGGTCGTACGGCCGGCCCGTGCCCAGGACGGTAGTCCGCGCTGGTCCCCAGCGTCCACGCCGCCAGGGAGTGGCCCAGGGCCAGCCGGTCCTCGGCGTCGTCGCCCCGGAGGAAGGCCGCGAGGTACCCCCCGGCGAATGCGTCCCCGGCGCCGACCGGCTCCACCACGGCGACCCGGCGGGCCGGCGCACGGGTCACCCGGGGTGCGCCGCCGCGCCGGTCGAACTCCACCGCCTCCCGGTCCCCGTCCTTGACCACGAGCACCGACGGTCCAGTCAGCAGCGCGGCGACGTCCTCCGCCGATGCGGTCCCCCAGAGGCTCTCCGCCTCGTCACGACCCACGAACACGAGGTCAGCGCGCTGGGCGAGGCGGTGCAGCTGCTCGGCCGCGGCGCCGTCGCGCCACAGCGGCGGCCGGTGGTTGACGTCGAAGGAGACGGTCATGCCGATCTCGCGGGCACGGTCGAGGAGCGTGTCGGTGAGATACGCGCAGGTCCGTGACAACGCGGGCGTGATGCCCGAGAGGTGCATCAGCCGGGCGCCCTCCAGGGGCCAGCGCCCCGCGTCCGCCGGCCCGAGGGTGCTGGCGGCCGACCCCGCGCGGTAGTACAGGACCCGGGTGCCCTCCGGACCGGGATCCTTGAAGAAGACGCCGGTCGGGGCGCCGGGGCGCCTGTCGACCCATCGCACGTCGACACCGGCCGCGGCCAGCGCCTCGACGATGCGGTCACCCAGGGCGTCGGCGCCCAGGGCGCTCACCCAGGCGGTCGGCACGCCGAGGTCGGCCAGGTGGTGGGCGACGTTCGACTCGGCGCCGGCAAACGTGAGCTCGACCTGCTGGGTCGACGCCAGGGACCTGCCGTCGGTGGGCGCGACGAGGGCCATCGCCTCGCCGATGCACAGCACGTCCGGCGTGGTAGGGGACGCCAAGAGATCACCTCGTCGTGCTCGGAGCGGTGCCGGAATCACCGGCTTCGATTCTAGCCGCGCAGCGGCCATTTTCGGCGCGCTGGGGGACGGCGGGTCCACCCTGCAGCACGGCCGGCCTCGACGGGAGCGGCGGTGTCCTGACGCCGCGGCGATCGTGCCCGGGAGCGTCGTCAGGCGCAGGTGTCCCAGCGGTCGGACTGGTTCGGTCCCGCGGAGGGCGGGCAGTCCGGCCCGGCGTCCGCGGGGATGACGCCCAGCGGCGCCGGCTCCGTCCGGGGCGTGGCCGCGCCGGGTGCCCGCTCGCCGTCCGGACCGGCCCAGAACAGGGCGGTGGCGAGGTCCGTCCACATCCCGCGCGGGTGGGTGCGGAACGTGGGATGGGTCCCGAAGAGCACCGCCCGCGCCCCGGTGGCGGAGACCGCCGAGACGACCGAGGGCTGCCCCGCGGCGTCGTCCGGTCCGCCGGTGCCGTCCGGGCGGGGGCGCCAGTGCCCGCTCACCAGCGGATCGAGCGCGTAGGCCTGCTCGACCGTGACGTTCTCACCCAGGTCGGTGAAGTAGCTCGGCGCGTACGCGAACGCCGAGGACCGGGCGGTCGCACCCAGGAGTCCGTCGTCGGGGGTCTGCACCGCGACGATCCCGTTGGCGGCGCCGGGCGCGGTGACGACGCCGACGTCGAGGACGCCGAAGTCGGCGGCCAGCGCGGCGCCGGCCTCCGCCCGGCCGGCGAAGCCCTTGCCCGCGGCGAGGTAGTCGGCCACCTGCCTGCGACCAGCCTCCTGACCGGGGCCGAACCGCAGGGGCGCGCCGAGCCAGAGCACGTCGACCTCGGCGAGGTCGACGCCGCCGTCTGAGAGGTTCTGGGCCGTGACGCGGACGGCGTCGAAGCCGAGCTCGGTGAGCGTGAGCAGATCCTCCCCGCCGTACGCGGCGGCGGAGGTGTAGCCCACCCGAAGGTCCGCCAGCGGCTTCGTGGGGCCGCGCAGGGCGCGGGCGTCCGTGCGCGTGGCCGTCACGCCGTGCACCGCCAGCACCGGCCGCGCCGCGGCGGCGTCCTCGGGCCGGACGACGACGGCGCCGTCGCCGGTGGCGGTCACCCGGACGCCGGCGTCGAGCAGCGCGTTGACCGCGGTGACCTCCGCCGCGCCGCCCACCTGCACGCGCAGGTGGCCGCCGGCCGGCGCCGACCCGGTCGGGGCGGCCGCCAGCACCGGGGTGGTCACCACGCCGATCGGGGCCCCGGTGGTGTCCCCGACGGGGGTCACGGTCGCGCCCCACAGCCGGCCCAGGCTCCACGCCGAGATGTCGTACATCGACGGCACGCGGCCGGAGACGTCGGAGCCGTCCGCCAGGAGCACGTTCGCCAGGCCGCGGAGCGGCTGGTGCATGTCGACCACGTACGAGCCGGCCGGGTAGCGCACGCCGCCCGCGGTGAACGGCGCCGCGGCGGCGTCCACCTCCACGCCGTGCGCCAGGAGGTGGTCGACCAGCGTCGCTGCGTTCGTCTCGGAGGCCTGGCGCTCGCCGCGCGGGACGACGTACGCGCGGGGAAAGGTGGTGCCGGTGACGTCGGCCGCGTCCCACTCGGCGGCCCACTGGTCCGGGCCGGGGTAGTCGGCGCCGTCCGGCTGCGCCGGGATCTGCCGCAGCGGCTCGCCCGCGAGGCCGCGCCGGAAGATCTCGATCTGGTTACCCAGGAGGTCCCCGCGGTGCTCGGCCACGTAGGCGGTGGTGGAGCCGATGACCTGCTCGCCCACGGTCGTGTTCACCCTGGTGCGGCGGGCGCTCTCCGCCCGGTCGGCGGTGCGGCCCAGCGGCAGCTCCACGGTGTAGGCGATGGCGCCCTGGAAGGCCACGTACTGCGCGGTGAAGACGGGCGGCCAGCCGTCCCAGCCGTCGGCGATGTCGCGGTAGGGGATGCGGATGCCGCCGGCGGGGGTGAGGGGGTTGCCCTCGATGCCCGCGGCGACGACGTCCTCCTCGATGCGCAGCGCGGCGGCATAGGCGTGCGGCATCAGCAGGTCGTGCTCGTAGTTCTCGCCCTGCGGCGGGCCGGTGGGCTCCACCTGGAGCACGCCGGTGTAGCCGTGCAGGTCCACGAAGAACGCCGGCTGGAGGTCGTCCGCGAGGCCGCGCACGACGCGCGTCTCGGGGGTGGTGGAGGTGACGAAGTCGCGGTTGGGGTCCAGGTTGAGGGCGGTGGCGCGGGTGCCGGCCACCCGCCCGTCGGGGTTGTTGGCGACGGTGAAGTACAGGCGGTGGTCCTCCAGCAGTGCGGTGGCGGCCGGGTCGCCGGCGGCGACGTCGCCGACCAGGTCCTCCACGAACGCCAGGGTCGCGTCGGTGCCCTCCCACTCGTTGCCGTGGATGTTGCCGTTGAACCACACCGGCAGCTTGTAGCCCTCCGCCAGCGCCGGGTCGGCGGCCGCCGCGGCGGGGGAGTGCTTGACCGCCTCGCGCCAGGCGTCCTGCTGCGCGCTCTCGGCGGCGGTCTCCGGCGCGGTGACCGTGACGAGGTAGATCTCCCGCCCCTGCGTCGACTCGCCGACGACCTCGGCGGAGACCAGGTCGGAGGCGGCCATGAGGTCGTTGAGCGCGGGGGCGATCTCGTGGTAGGCGAGCGCGCCGCGGTCCAGGGAGGCGTCGTCGGCGTCGGGGGCGGGCTCGGCGAGCGGCGCCTGGCGCGGGTAGGGCGCGCCGTCGTCGTCGGCGACGGCGGGAGCCGCGGGGGCGGGCGCGGGTGCGGGCGGCGCCGGGGCCGCGGGTGCGGGCGGCGCCGGGGCCGCGGCGGCCGGGACCGGGGCCGTCGCCAGGAGCGCGGCGGCGAGCGCGCCCACGGCCGTCGTGCGGAACCGAGTTTGCATGGCAGTCCTTCCCCCTGAAGACGTGCAGGCCTCCGGAGCGGCGCGCCGCGCGGCCGGGGGCTTCGCCAACCTAGGCGGCCGATGTTTCGGACGGATCACAAAGCGCCGGTCGTCCGGTAATCGATGCGGGATCGTTGCCGGGGCGCAGGGATCGTTGCCCGATCGTTGCCCGCGGACGTTGACGCGGCCCGGGCGCGAGAGGGACGCGGCGGCGCAAGCGGACGCTGGACGGCGAGGCACGCGGTGTGCCAGCCGGGTGGGCGCGCAGGTCGACGCCGGGGGGCGCCGCGCCGGCTCGCGGGCGGCACGGCGGACCGATGCCGAGCCCGCGGTACCTGTGCGGCATGCTTGCGGGGTGCCAGAGCTGTCGGCCCTCTCCTGGGCGTTGCTGGGGGAGCGGCCGCCCTGGTCGGGCTGAGCAAGACCGCCGTGCCGGGCGCCGGCACGATCTCCGTCGCCGTGTTCGCCGCCGTCCTCCCGGCGAAGGCATCCACCGGGGCGCTGCTCGTGCTCCTCTTGGTGGGAGACCTCTTCGCCGTGCGGTCGTACCGCGCCCACGCCGACTGGCCGACGCTGCGGCGGCTGGCGCCCGCCGTGCTGCTCGGCGTGTTGGCCGGGACGGGGTTCCTCGCCGTCGCCGGCGACCACATGGTCCGCCGGGTGATCGGCGCTGTGCTCCTGGCCCTCGTGGCGGTGCCGCTCGCGGGCCGGCGGGCGGGCCGCGGGCGGCAGGACGGCGGCGCGCTGCCGGGCGCGGAGCCCGCGCCGCGGCGGGGCCGGCTCGCGCGGCTGCGGGCCGGCGGCTACGGCGTGCTCGCCGGCTTCACGACCATGGTGGCCAACGCCGGCGGGCCCGTGATGTCGCTGTACCTCCTGGCGTCGCGGTTCTCGGTGGCGATGTTCCTCGGCACCGCGGCGCTGTTCTTCTTCGCGATCAACCTCGCCAAGCTGCCCTTCTCGGCCTCGCTCGGGCTCATCACGCGGGAGTCGCTGCTCCTGGACGCGGTCCTCGCGCCCGCCGTCGTGGTCGGCGCCCTGGTCGGGCGGCCGCTGGCGCGGCGCCTGCCGCGGGCGGTGTTCGAGCGTCTCGTCCTGGTGCTGACCGTGGTGGCCGCCGCCAACCTGCTGCTCTGAGCGACGGGGGTCCTTGCGGCCCGCGTGGAGCGGGGAACCGGCTCACCCGCCGCGGAGCACCCCCGGGTTCACGATGTTGCGGGGCGTCCGGCCGGCGAGCACGTCGACGACGTTCCCGATGGTGCGCCGCTTGAGCTCGGCGTAGGACTCCTCGGAGTAGAACGCCGCGTGCGGGGTGAGCACCACGCGGTCGAACCGGGTGAGCGGGTGGTCGGCGGGGAGCGGCTCGGTCTCGAAGACGTCCAGGCCCGCCCCGAGGATCCGCCCCTCGGCCAGCGCCGCGACGAGGGCGTCGGTGTCCACCACGCCGCCCCGGGAGGTGTTCACGACGATGGCGTCCGGCCGCATGGTGGCCAGGGCCGCGGCGTCGAGGAGGTGCCGGGTGCTGGGCACGAGCGGCACGTGCACCGACAGCACCTGCGCGCGGCGCAGCAGCTCGCCCTGGCCGACGACCTCGTACCCCTCGGGCGTCGCGGTCCCCGGGGCGAGGGTGGCGTCGGTGACGATCACCTCGAAGCCGACGCCGGCGGCCTTGCGGGCGGTGGCCCTGCCGATGGCGCCGTAGCCGAGCACGCCGAAGATGCGCCCGGCGAACTGGTGCACCGGCAGCGCCGGGGTCAGGTCGGTGACCCCGGCGCGCAGGTTGCGGTCGAGCGTGCCGATGCCGCGGCCGACCGTCAGGGCCAGCGCGACGGCGTGGTCCGAGACCGCCTCCGTGCCGTAGTCGGGCACGTTGCACACGGCGACGCCGCGGGCGGTGGCGGCGTCGACGTCGACCGTCTCGACCCCGACGCCGTACCGGCCGACCGCCCGGACGCTGGGCAGGGCGTCGAGCACCTCGGCGGTGATGGCGGCGTACTGCACCAGCAGCCCGTCCGCGCCGGCGGCGTTGGCGACCACCTCCGCCGGGTCGGTGCCCTGGGTGAGCACCAGCTCGGCGCCGGCGGTCGCGGCGACCTCGCGCTCGACGTCGGCCGAGGCGTGGTCGAGGTCGGTGATGACGATCTTCATGGACGCTTCTTCGGGTCAGGCATGGTCGGCGGGCCGCCAGAGTGAGACGAGCACCTTGCCGGACGAGGCCGAGTCCTTGGCGGCGGCGAAGGCCTCGACGGCCCGGTCGGCGGGCAGCTCGTGGGTGATGACCTGCTCGAAGCCGGGGTTGGCGTCGAGCAGGGCGACGGCCTCGTCGATCTCGTCGTCGAACCGGAAGGTGCCGCGCAGCTGCAACTCCTTGGACACCAGCGCGGCGAGGTTGATGGGCCGGGGCTCGTTGGGGACCATCCCGACCTGGACGACGATGCCGGCGCGGCGCGCCGCGACCAGCGCGGGGCTGATGGCTGCCGGCACCCCGGAGCACTCCAGCACGACGTCGAAGGCCATCGCGGGGATCTCCTCCACGCCGACCTGGACGGTGCCGTGGACACCCAGGGCGCGGGCCCGCTCGAGCGGGCCGGGCAGCACGTCCGTGGACACCACCTGGGCGGCGCCCTTGGCCAGCGCCGCGGCGGCGGCGAGCAGACCGATCGGGCCGGAGCCGGAGATTAGGACGCGCCGGCCCTCCACCCCGCCGGCGACGTTGATGCCGTGCAGCGCGACGGCGAGGGGCTCGGCGAGCGCGGCGCGGCGCAGGGGCAGGGAGCCGGGCAGCACGCGGACCATGTCCTTGCCCACCACGAGGTACTCGCTCATGCCGCCCTGGGTGTGCGGCCACGTGGAGGCGCTGCCCAGGTAGGAGCCGCCCGGCCACAGGTGCCGGCGGTCCTCCACGCCGGGCTCCGGGGTGCCGAAGGTGGCCGGGTGGATGGTCACCGGCGTGCCGGGGGCGAGCTCGCCGGAGGGGTCGAGGTCGACGGTGCCGGACATCTCGTGCCCGGGCACGAGGGGCTCCCGGACGACGTACTCGCCGTTGGCGCCCTCGTTGTAGTAGTGCAGGTCCGAGCCGCAGATGCCGCCGAACGCCATGCGCAGGCGGACCTGGCCCTCGCCGGGCTCAGGGGTGGGGACGTCGACCTCCTGCAGGTCGAGCTTGCCGTTGATGACGATGGCCTTCATGACAACTTCCTTCTGCGGTGCCCGGCGCGTCGTCGGGCGGGGTGGGGTGGGGCGGAGGGGCCGGGGTGGGTCGGAGGGGCCGGGTGCCGGGGGCGGCGCCGGGCGGTGTGGGCACCGCGAGGGCGCCTCGACACGTCGAGGGCTGCAGCTGCAGGAGTGGCCATCGACGTGTCGAGGGGCCCTCGGCGGCCGGGTGGGCGTGGCGGATGGGCCGCCCCACCCAACCGGGCGGTCAGACGACGGACGTCATGCCGCCGTCGACGAAGATGTTCTGCCCGGAGACGAAGCTCGAGGCGTCGGACGCCAGGTACACCAGCGTGCCGACGAGCTCTTCGAACCTCCCCCACCGCTGGGCGGGGGTCCGGCCGATCACCCAGGCGTTGAAGGCCTCGTCCTCGACGAGGGCCTTGTTCATCTCGGTGGCGAAGTAGCCGGGGGAGATGGCGTTGACCTGGATGTTGAACCGCGCGAGGTCGGCGGCCATGCCCTTGGTGAGCATGACGACGCCGCCCTTGGTGGCCGAGTACGGGGCGATGGTCTGCCGCGCCAGCATCGACTGGACCGAGCCGATGTTGACGATCTTGCCCGAGCCGCGCTCGGCCATCCCCCGCGAGACCTGCCGGGAGACGTAGAACGCGCTCGAGAGGTTGGTGGCGACGATGTCGTCCCAGTCCTTCGGGTGGAACTCGGTGAACGGCGCCCGGCGCTGGATCCCGGCGTTGTTGACCAGGATGTCGGGCACGCCGTGCTCGGCAACCAGCTCGGCGACGCCCGCCTCGACGGCTTCGACGTCGGTGACGTCGAACGTGGCGGTCCCCGCGGGGGCCGTGCCCGTGGCCTCGGCGATCCGGTCCGCGGCCGCGGCGAGCGCGTCCCGGTCGCGGCCGTGGAGGACGACGCGGGCGCCGGCCTCGGCGAGCCCGGTGGCGAGGGCGTTGCCCAGGCCGCGGGAGGAGCCGGTGACCAGGGCCAGCCGGCCCGAGATGTCGAAGATGTTGCCCATCCCGCTCCTCAGAAGATCAGGAAGACGGCGAGGGCGACGGCGAAGCCGAGCACCGACTCCAGGGCCTGCTGGACCGTCCAGGTCTTCAGGGTGGTCTTGACGTCCATCCCCATCAGGCGGCCGACGAGCCAGAAGCCCGAGTCGTTGACGTGCCCGGCGAAGACCGAGCCGGCGGCGGTGGCCAGGGTGACGGCGACGATCTGCATGACGCTGTAGTCACCGGCGGCGACGGCCGGCGCCATGAGGCCCGCCGCGGTCACGAGGGCGACGGTGGCCGAGCCCTGCGCCACGCGCAGGATGACGGCGATGACGTACGCGGCGACGATCACCGGCAGCCCGAGGTTGTCCAGCGAGTTCGCGAGGGCGTCGCCGATGCCCGAGGCGCGCAGGATGCCACCGAACATGCCGCCCGCGCCGGTGATGAGGGTGACCGAGGCGACGGGGCCGAGCGAGGAGTCGAGCACCTTCTCCAGGGCGGTGCCGTTCTCGCCGCGGCGGGTGCCGAGCACGACGGTGGCGACGAGGACCGAGATCAGGAGCGCCACCGGAGACTCGCCCAGGGCCGAGAGGACCTGGAACCAGGTGGCGTCGGCCGAGACGACCCCGGCGGCACGCAGGAAGTCCAGGCCGGTGTTCAGGAAGATGAGCACCAGCGGCAGCAGCAGCATCGCGATGACCGTGCCGACGCGCGGGGGGTTCTTGGGCTGGTCCTCGTCCACGGACCCGAACAGGGCCGGGACCGGGATGACGTACTTGGTGCCGACGCGCTTGCCCCAGAGGTAACCGGAGACGTACCAGACCGGAAAGGCCATGACCAGGCCGACGAGCAGCACCAGCCCGAGGTTGGCGCCGTAGAGCTCGGTCGCGGCGACCGGGCCGGGGTGCGGGGGCACGAAGACGTGCATCACCGAGAACGCGGCCGCTGCCGGGATGCCGTAGAGCAGCACGTTGCCCCCGCCGAGGCGGCGGGCGACCGCGAAGATGATGGGCAGCATGACGACCAGGCCGGCGTCGAAGAAGATGGGGAAGCCCATGATCAGCGAGGCCAGGCCGAGGGCGAACGGTGCCCGCCGGTGGCCGAAGGCGTCGACGAGCTTGTCGGCCAGCACCTTCGCGCCGCCGCTGTGCTCGACCATCTTGCCGAGCATGGCGCCGAGGCCGATGAGCAGCGCGACCGAGCCGAGCGTGCCGCCGAAGCTGCTCACCGCGGTGTCGACGATGAGGTTGGTCGGGATGCCGGCGGCGAACGCCGTGAGCAGCGAGACCAGGATGAGCGTGAGGAACGCGTGCATCTTGAACTTGATGACCAGGACCAGCAGCAGCGCGATGGCGGCGGCCGCGATCCCGAGCAGGGGACCCGCTCCGAGGGTCTGAGTCCACTCTTCCATGGATAACTCCGTTGTCGTGGACGGGCCCACCCGTGGTGGCCGCCGCCCAGTTCTCGACCGGTCCGCCTCGCGGCGGGCCGGCGTTGTCGGGGCCAGGGCCGCGGTCTCGCGGCGACAGTGGTCGCATGCCGGACGGCCCTGGTGTGGTGCCGACCACCCTGACACAATGGTCACATCATTGACAAACCAACTAGCGGACGGGCATTCCCGACGGGCCGAGGTGCGCTGTCCCGGGCGGGCCAGACGCCAGGGGAACAAGGAGGTCACGATGACGGCACCGGTGCTGCACAGCGACGTGCTGGACCGGCTCGGTCAGGAGATCGCGCACGCGAGGCTGCCCGCCGGGAGCGTGGTGACGCTCGCATCCCTGGAGGAGCGGTTCGGCGTCTCGCGCACGGTCGTGCGCGAGGCGGTGCGGGTCCTCGAGTCCCTCGGCATGGTGGAGTCCCGCCGCCGCGTCGGGGTGCGGGTGCGGCCCCCTGCCGGCTGGACGGTGCTCGACCCGCGGGTGGTGCGCTGGCGGCTGTGCGGGCCGGAGCGGGACCTGCAGCTGCACCGGCTCACCGAGCTGCGCCTGGCGCTGGAGCCGACGGCGGCGCGGCTGGCCGCCCGCAAGGCGGGGCCCGCCGTCGGGGAACGGCTGGCGGAGCTCGCGGCGCGCATCCGGGAGCTTGGGGAGGCGGGCCAGGGGGACCAGCCCGAGTACCTCGCGGCCGACATCGCCTTCCACGGCCTGCTGCTCGAGGCGAGCGAGAACGACCTGTTCCTGGCGATGCAGGACGTGATCACCGAGGTCCTCGCGGGCCGCACGCACCTGCACCTGACCCCGGCCGAGCCGGCCCCGGCGTCGCTGGACCACCACGAGGCGGTCGCCCGCGCCGTGAGCGCGCGGGACGAGGAGGCGGCCGAGCGCCACGCCAGGGCGGTGGTGATGGAGGTCTGGCACGAGCTGCGCGACGCCGACCTCGCGACGCCCGCCGGGCGGCTGACGGCGCCGCCGTCCCGCACATCATGAGCGCCGCCGCAGCGGGATGGGCCCGCGGCCAGCGGGTCACCGCCGCCGGTGAGCGCTAGGAGACTGCTGAACAATGCGTGTCCCTGCCCGGTCTTGGTGTGCGGTTCGGGAACGCTTGGGGCATGCAGGGGCGAGCTCGAGAGATCAGCGGGATCTGTTCGACGCGGAGTCGATGGCCGGTGAGCTGCTTGAGCCGGGCAGCGTGTACGCGTTCTTGGCCGAGCACCGGCTGGCGTTGTTCCCGGAGGAGTTGTTCGCGGACCTGTTCCGCTCGGCGCGCGGGCGCCCGTCGGTGCCGGCGGACGTGGTCGCCACGGTGCTGGTGCTGCAGACGCTGAACGGGCTGTCGGACCGGGAGGCGGCCGAGGCGGTCACGTTCGACCTGCGGTGGAAGGCGGCGTGCGGTCTGCCGGTGCAGGCGCCGGCGTTCCATCCGACCACGCTGACGTACTGGCGCCGCCGCCTCGCCGCGAGCCGGCGGCCGTACCGGATCTTCGAGGCCGTGAACGCGGTGGTTTTGGAGACCGGGATCCTGACGGGCAAGACCCGGCGGGCGCTGGACTCCACGGTGCTGGAGGACGCGGTCGCCACCCAGGACACCGTGACCCAGCTGATCGCCGCGATCCGCCGGGTCGCCCGCGAGGTCACCGGCGGCAAGAAGGCGGTCGCGGCGCACTGCACCCGGCACGACTACAGCTCGCCGGGTAAGCCGCGGATCGCCTGGGACGACCCGGCCGCCCGGGACGAGCTCGTCTCGGCGTTGGTCACCGATGCGCTGGCGCTGCTGGACCACCTCGACGTCGATGCGCTGCCCGAGGACCAGGCGCAGGTCGTGGCGCTGCTGGCGGTGGTCGCGGGTCAGGACGTCGAGCCCGCCGAGGGCAGCGACGGCACGGACGGGCGCTGGCGCATCGCCCGCAAGGTGGCCTACGACCGGGTCATCTCCACCGTCGATCCCCAGACCCGGCACGCCCATAAGACCGTCCATCAGCGCCGTAACGGGTTCAAGGCCCATGTCGTGGTGGAGCCGGCCACCGGGCTGATCACCGCCACCAAGCTGACCAAGGCCGCCGGGGCCGAGTCCGCCGACGGCGCGGTCGGCGTCGACCTGCTGGCCACCGACACCACCCTGAGCCCCGAGACCACCGAGAGCACCGCGAGCCCGGAGAACCCCGAGAGCGCCGCGAGCCCGGAGAACCCCGAGAGCGCCGCGAGCCTCGAGGCCGCGGAGGCCGGCGAGGCGCCCGTCGTCGCGCAGGTCCCGGTCGAGGTCCTCGCCGACTCCGCCTACGGCACCGGCGAGGCGCTGGCCGCCCTGGAGGCGGCCGGGCACACGGCGATCATCAAGCCCTGGCCGTTGCGCCCGGCCATCCCGGGCGGGTTCACGCTCGAGGACTTCACCGTCGACCAGGCCGCCGGCACCGTGACCTGCCCGAACGGGCTGACCCGGAAGATCAGTGCCAAGCGCAAGGTCACCTTCGGGGCCGGCTGCCGCGGCTGCCCGCTCCGGGCGCGCTGCACCACCGCCGCGCGCGGCCGCCAGCTCGACCTGCACCCCCACGACGCGCTCCAGCGCGCGCACCGCGCCCGGGCCCAGCAACCCGAGTTCCAGCAGACCTACCGCACCTGGCGGCCGATGGTCGAACGCTCCATCGCCTGGCTCACCCGCGGCAACCGCAAGGTCCGCTACCGCGGGATCGCCAAAAACGACCACTGGCTCCACCACCGCGCCGCCGCCATCAACCTCAAGCGGCTGCTCACCCTCGGCCTGCAGCGCACCGCCGGGGCCTGGGTGATGGCCACGGCCTGACCGGCTGGACCACCGCCCCGGCCCGCACGGGCCCGCCAGGCGCATCATGAATCCGACGGGCAGGCCCGACCTCGACGTCCAGCCCAGCGCTGTGACCGCCGCGAGACGGCCGTGAGGCGACCTGCCCGCGCACGCTTCTGCTCACGCGGGTACAAGAACGCCGTCTTGTTCAGCAGCCTCCTAGCCGGGGCTCGCGCCGTCGTCGGCGCCGAGCAGCAGCGCGGCGAGCTCCTCCGGGGTCGCCGCCGTCGCCCGGGCGCCCCGTTCCTCGCCGGGCTGCCCGTAGCCCCACCCGACCAGGACGGTGGGCACGCCGTGGGTGGCGGCGCCGTCGACGTCGTGGTGCCGGTCTCCGACCATGACGGCGCCCCCGACGTCCGCGCCGGCCGCGCGCAGCCCCGCCAGGGCGTCCTCGACGATGTCGGCCTTCGTGCTGCGGCTCTCGTCCGGCGTGGCGCCGCAGATGACGGAGAAGTACCCGGCGAGCCCGGCGTCCTCGAGGATGCGGACCGCGAGGTGGCGCAGCTTCGACGTCGCCACGGCGAGTGGCAGGCCGGCGGCGTGCAGCCGGCCGACCAGCTCGGGCACCCCGGGGAAGAGCTCGGCCTCGAGCATGTGCTCCGGGTAGATCGTCCGGTAGGTGGCGACCACGGCGGTCAGCTCCTCCTCCGGCACGCCACCGAACTCGGCGAAGCCCTCCCGGCTGGGCGGGCCGACGAAGCGCAGCAGCTCCTCGGGGGTCTGGGCGGGGTAGCCGTGGCGGGCCAGCGTCTCGGCCACGCACCGCGTGATCACCGGACCGGAGTGGCTGAGCGTCCCGTCGAGGTCGAGGAGGACGGCCGTGGGCGCGAGGCGGGGCGCGCGGGCCGGCGCCAGCGTGCCGGTGCTCATCCGGGCAGGCCGAGCCTGGAGAGGATCTCGTCGACGATCTGCTCCGGGGTGCCGGAGATGTCCAGGGCGATGCCGTTCTCCCCGTCCGCGAGCGGCTCCAGCGTGCTGAACTGCGAGGGCAGCAGGGACGTGGGCATGAAGTGCCCCTTGCGGGCGGCCATGCGCTCGGCGATGAGCTCCGGCGAGCCGTTCAGGTGCACGAAGGTGACGTCGCCGTCGGGGCCGGCGAGGATGTCGCGGTAGGCCCGCCTGAGGGCGGAGCAGGTGACGACGGCGTTGCTGCCGGCGGCGTCCTGCTCGTCGAGCCACGCCCGGATGGCCCGCAGCCACGGCCAGCGGTCCTCGTCGGTCAGCGGGGTGCCCGCGCTCATCTTGTCGATGTTCGCCTGCGGGTGGAACTGGTCCGCCTCGGCCCGCAGCCAGCCGAGACGCTCGGCGAGGAGCTCGGCGACGGTGGTCTTCCCCGACCCGGCCACCCCCATGACGACGAGATGCTTGGCGCTGCTGTTCACCATCGTTCCTGACCTTCCTGCGCGACCCTCGCCCCCCGACGTTGTCACCGCGAGGCCACGGCATCCAAATGGATCCGCGCGTCAGTGGCCGATCTCACGGGCGCGGGCAGGCCGCCGACGCCTCCGGAGAGGGCAGGTAAGTCCCGCGGTCACAGCACCGCGGACGCGGTCACAGCACCTTGGACGCGGTCACAGGACCTTGGACGCGGTCAGAGGACCTTGGAGAGGAACGCCTGTGTGCGCGGGTGCTGCGGGGCGGCCAGCACCTCGCGGGGGGTGCCCTCCTCGACGATCAGGCCGTCGTCCATGAAGATCAGCCGGCTGCCGACCTCCCGGGCGAAGCCCATCTCGTGCGTCACCACCATCATCGTCATCCCCTCGGCCGCCAGGCCCTTCATCACCTCGAGCACCTCGCCGACGAGCTCGGGGTCGAGCGCGGAGGTGGGCTCGTCGAAGAGCATCATGTCGGGGTTCATCGACAGCGACCGCGCGATGGCCACCCGCTGCTGCTGGCCGCCGGAGAGCTGCGCCGGGTGCGCAGCCGCCTTGTCAGTGAGCCCGACCCGCTCGAGCACGGCCCGCGCCACCGCCCTCGCCTCGGCCGGCTTGCGGCGCAGCACCCGCTCCTGGGCGATGGTGAGGTTGCGGAGCACGGTCATGTGCGGGAAGAGGTTGAACTGCTGGAAGACCATGCCGATCCGGGTGCGGATGTGGTCCAGGTCGACGTCGGGATCGAGGATGTCCACCCCCTCGATGTGCACCGAGCCGCTGGTGGGCTGCTCCAGCAGGTTCACCGTGCGCAGCAGCGTGGACTTTCCCGAGCCGGAGGGGCCGACGACGCAGACGACCTCGCCCGGCTGGATCGTCAGGTTGATGCCCTTGAGCACCTCGTGCTCGCCGAAGCTCTTGTGCAGGTCCCGGATGTCGATGGCGGGCACGTCGCGAGGCGGCGTGGTGACCTCCGCGCCGGAGCCGAGGGGTGCGGTCATCGGGTCCTCGCCATCTTCCGTTCGAGCACCGCCACCAGGCGCGTCAGCGGGATCGTCACCAGCAGGTAGAGCATCGCCGCCATGATCAGCGGGGTGCCGTTGGCGTTCGTCGTCAGCGCGTCACGCGCGAAGGTGGTCAGCTCCTTGGTGAAGACGGTGGACCCGACGATGAACAACAGCGACGTGTCCTTGAGGAGCAGGACGAACTCGTTCGTCATCGGAGGGATGATGATCCGGAAGCCCTGGGGCAGCACCACCCAGAACATCGTCCGTGCGGGCGACATGCCCAGCGAACGTGCTGCCTCCGTCTGCCCCTTGGGCACCGCCTGGATGCCCGCGCGGATCACCTCGGCCATGTACGCCGACGCCACGAGGATGAGCCCGAGCAGCCCGGCCCCGATCTGGCCGCCCGGCACCTGGACACCCAGGCCGATCGGCACGATGTAGGCCATGGCGAAGATGGTGAGCAGCGCGGGGACGCCGCGGAAGACCTCGATGTACGCGGTGGCGAACCAGCGGTAGGGCCCCACCTGCGAGAGCTTCAGCAACGCCATGACGATGCCGAGCACCAGGCCGCCGAAGAAGGCGATCAGCGTGAAGAGGATCGTGTTCTTCAGCGCGATCGTGATGATCTGCGGCAGCTGCTCCCGGGCGATGTCCAGCCGGAAGAACTGGTTGGCCACGCGTTCCCAGTCCATCGCCGCGACGACGATCACCACGACGGCGAGGAAGATCGCGTAGTTCACGCCGCGTGACAGGCGGCGCCTGGTGGTCTTGCGCACGGCGACCCCCGGCCGGCTCAGGACTCGTCGGCGGCGAAGTACGAGTCGTAGATCTCCTGGTAGGTGCCGTCCTCGCGCAGCGTGGCGAGCTCGGCGTTGATGGCCTCGAGCAGCTCGGGCTTCTGCCCCTTGGCGAGGGCGAAGCCGTACTGCTCGCCGGTCTCGTACTCCTCGACGATCACGTAGTTCTCGTCGGCCTTGACGTGCTCGACGTTGACCGGCTGGTCCTGCAGGATCGCGTCGATCTGGCCCGCCTGCAGCGCCGGCCACAGCTCGCCGTCGGAGGGGAAGGCCGAGATGTTGGCGCCGGTGGCGTTCTCCTGGGCGTAGCTCTGGCCGGTGGTGCCCTGCTGCACGCCGACGTTCTTGCCGGCGAGGTCGTCGATGGACTCGATGCCGGAGTCCTTGTGCACCAGCAGCGACTGCAGGGAGTCGTAGTAGGGGTCGGTGAAGTCGAGGTTGGCCTCGCGCTCGGGCGTGATGGTCATCGCCGAGGCGCCGATGTCGCACTGCCCGGCGGCCAGCGTGGTGCCGGACTGCAGGGCGTCGAAGCTGACGTCCTGGACGGCCAGCTCGAGGCCCAGGTTCTCGGCGATCGTCGAGAGCAGGTCGATGTCGAAGCCGCTGTAGCCGCTGGGCGCACTGGGGTCCTCGAACTCGAACGGCGGGTAGGGCACGTCCGAGCATGCCGTCAGCGTGCCCTCCTGGACCAGGTCGAACTCGGCCCCCGCTGCGGCGCCACCGCCGTCACCACCGCCGTCCTCGCCGTTGCCCCCGCCACCGCACGCGGCCAGCACCAGCGCGGCGGCTGCCGCCCCGACGGCGATACGGGTCCGACGTGCGGTCATGGTGGCCTCCAGGGCGCCGGTGACGTCAAGATTCTGCCAGGTCATGGCATCAGGCAGTTGTTTCCCCGGTGTTACGCCGAGGTTGCAGGAGTGTGGCAGATCACGGACCCAGGGTCCAACACGGTCCGCTCCGTCGCGCGCGGGCGCCGCGGCCGGCGGCGCCGCGCAGCGACGGCGTGGGTGCCGGGCCGGCCCCCGGCGACGGCGCCGCACCGAGGTCACGGCCGGCACGTTGCGGAGGTTCGACCTGGCCATGGCCATGACCTCGCCCATGGCGCCGCCGAGCACCTGCTTGGTGACCGCGGTGGCGAAGCCGCGGATCTGCCCGGAGGTGATCGAGGGCGCGCGAGCACCGGCACCCGCGAGCGGTTGGCGTCGTAGAGGCCGTTGATCAGGTGGATGCTCCCCGGACCGCCGGAGCCGGCGCGCACGGCCAGCCTGCCCGTGACCTCGGCCTCGGCCGCGGCGGCGAAGGCGGCGGACTCCTCGTGCCGCACGTGGACCCACTCGATCCCGCGCGTGCGGCGCACGGCGTCGACGACCGGGTTCAACGAGTCCCCCACGATGCCGTAGATCCGTTGGACCCCCGCGGCGACCATCTGGTCCAAGAGATGCTGGGCGACGGTGCGGGCCATGGCGACTCCTTCGTCAGACGACGCTGACGATCTCCCGCCCCCGGCCGCCCCCTGCAGCCCGGGGCCCGAGCTCACGGCAGGTGCGGGACCTCCGTGGCACGACGCCGCAGCACCGGGGCGGTGAGGAGCGCGGCGACGACGGCGAGCAGCCCGCAGACCGTGACCGTGCCGAACCCGCCGAACGAGCCGGCCCGGTCGATCATCGTGCCGCCGACGGACGCGCCGAGCGAGACGCCCAGGTTGATGCCCGTGCTCAGCAACGTCAGGCCCTCGGTGAGGCGCTCCTTCGCGACGACCTGCTGGATGATCGAGTTGCCGTTGATGATCGTCGGCGAGATCGCGAAGCCGGTCACGAACATCACCACCGCCATCACGCCGAGGCTGTTGACCAGCAGGAACAACGACGAGCCGACGGCGAGCACCACGACGCCGAGCAGGAAGCGCCGCCACGCGGGCCCGGTCCAGACCTTGGCGCCGTACAGGAGGCCGGCGATCATCGAGCCGCCCGCGAAGATTGCGAGCAGCAGCCCGGCCGCGCCCGGGCGACCGGCCTCGGCGGTGAAGGCCACGACGGCGACGTCGGTGGCGCCGAAGATGCCGCCCGCGAACACGAAGACGACGACGAGCCCCACCATGGCGCTGGAGCGCATGACGGAGCCGCGGCCGGAGCGACCCGTCAGCACCGCCGTCGGCGGCTCGGTGGACCGCTGGGCGAGAAAGGCGTAGCCACCCCCCGCGACGAGGACCAGAGCCAGCGCCAGGCCCGCCCACGGGGCGACCGAGGTCGCCAGCGCCGTGGCGATCACCGGCCCGAGGACGAAGGTGCCCTCGTCGAACGCGGACTCCAGCGAGAACGCGCGATGCAGCTGGCCCGGGTTGTGCACGGCACGGCTCCACCGGGCGCGCACCAGGGCGCCCATGGATCCGATGGTCGCGCCGGCCAGCACCGCCGCCGCGAACAACGTCCAGCTGGGCGCGCCGGCGACCGCGGCGGCCGTGAGCCCGGCGAGGCCCAGCGCGCTGACGGTGACCGACGGCACCATGACCCTGGCCTGGCCGTGCCGGTCGACGAGCCGGGCGAGCTGCGGGGCGCAGACCGCCTGCGCGACGACGAAGGTCGCGGAGACGCTGCCGGCCAGCCCGTAGGAGCCGGTGAGGGCCGCGAGCATCAGGACGATGCTGATGCTCACCATGCCCCCGGGGAGGCGGGCCAGCAGACCCGTGGCGGAGAAGGCCAGGGCGCCCGGGAGGGCGAGGACCTGGCGGTAGGGGCCGAGCACCGGAGGATTCTCGCACCGTCCGCCGGTGGTCCCCCGCCGCACGGACGGATCCGCGCGGTGGCACTGGTCACCCGCGCCCGGCCCGCTGGCAGGATCGACTCATGGGAACGACGCGACCGACGGACGCCGACGCGCTCGCCGCGGCGCTGGCCGAAGCCCGGGCCGGCCGCGCCGAGGGCGGCATCCCCATCGGGGCGGCCCTGGTCGTGGACGGGCGGGTGCTCGCCGTCGGGCGCAACCGGCGGGTGCAGGACGGGAGCGTGATCCGCCACGGCGAGACGGACTGCCTCGAGAACGCCGGCCGGCTGCCCGCGAGCGTCTACGCGCGCGCCACCATGGTGACCACGCTGTCGCCGTGCGACATGTGCACCGGAGCGATCCTGCTCTACGGGATCCCGCGCGTGGTCGTGGGCGAGAACCGCACGTTCCGCGGCGGGGAGGAGCTGCTGCGGCAGCGGGGCGTGGAGGTCGTGGTCCTCGACGACCCGGTGTGCGCCGACCTCATGCGCGCCTTCGTGGCGGAGGAGCCGCACCTGTGGCACGAGGACATCGGCGAGGAGGGCTGATGGCGCGGCGCGGGCGGCCGGAGAGCCGTGCCGCGCTGTCCGTAACGCGTCGGTAACGCCGGGACGGCGAGGATCGCGACACCCCGGACGCGGGGGCGGGCGCGCGGCCCGCGCGCTCTCACGCCGACGTGAGGAATGTGATGAGCGAGACCCTCCCCCGGCGCACGCTCCTGCCGCTCGTCCGTGCCCACCCGGGCGGCCGGTCGGCGATGACGTGCCGGTATCGCTGTGGTGACGCCTGCTTCCACGAGATCCCCAACACCTCGGCCAACGAGTACTTCGGCGACGTCGTGGCCCGGGTGGTGTCCCGCCGCAGCGTCCTGCAGGCCGGCGTCGTCGTGGCGCTCGCCGGGATGGGCGCCACCGGCGCCGCCCCGACGGCGGGCGCACACGGAGCGGGCGGAGGCGGGGACGGCGCGGGCGCCCCCGGGCTGCGGTTCACCCCCGTGCCGCCGAACACCGCCGACGCCGTGACCGTCCCGCCCGGGTACCTGCACGAGGTGGTGCTCCGCTGGGGCGACCCGCTCTTCGAGGGCGTGCCCGAGTTCGACCCGCTGGACCAGAGCGCGGAGAAGCAGGAGAGGCAGTTCGGCTACAACTGCGACTACCTCGGGCTGCTGCCCCTGCGCGGCCGCGGCTCGTTCCTGCTCGTGGCCAACCACGAGTACACCAACGAGGAGCTCATGTTCCCGGGCTACAACCCGGACGCGCCCACCCGCGAGCAGGTCCAGATCGCCTGGGCGGCGCACAGCCTCAGCGTGGTGGCCCTCACGGGTGAGCGGCGCGGGCGCCGGTCCGGCGGGCTCGACGCCGTCGTCGGCCACCCGCTCAACCGCCGGTTCACCGTGCGCTCCGAGTTCCGGATGTCCGGGCCGGTCGCCGGGGCGCCGCTGGTGTCCACCCACGCCGACCCCGACGGAACGACCGTGCTGGGCACGCTCAACAACTGCGCCGGCGGACTGACACCGTGGGGCACGTGGCTGACGGGGGAGGAGAACTTCAACCAGTACTTCGCCAACGCGGAGGTGGTCAGCGATCCGGCAGCGGCTGCGCGGCTGCGCCGCTACGGGGTCAACGAGGGCGCGAGCGACCGCAAGTGGGAGCGCTTCGACGACCGCTTCGACCTCGCCAAGGAGCCGAACGAGCCGAACCGGTTCGGCTGGGTGTGCGAGATCGACCCGTACGACCCTGCCTCGACACCCCGCAAGCGCAGCGCCCTTGGGCGCATGAAGCACGAGGGCGCGACCATCCGGCTGACGGCCGACGGCCGGGCTGCGGCGTACATGGGTGACGACGAGCGCTTCGAGTACGTCTACAAGTTCGTCTCCCGGGACCGGTACCGCAAGGGCCGCCGCCGGCACAACGCCACGCTGCTCGACAACGGCACCCTCTACGTCGCGCGGTTCACCGGGGACTCCCCGGGAGAGATCACCGGCGACGGCCACGTGCCCGCCGACGGCGAGTTCGACGGCGGCGGCGAGTGGATACCGTTGGTCACCTCCTGCGGGGGCGAGGCGGTGTCGCACGTGCCCGGGATGGATGGCATCGAGGTGCTCACCTTCGTCCGCGAGGCCGGCGACCGTGTCGGCGCCACAAAGATGGACCGGCCGGAGGACATCGAGCCGCACCCGCAGACAGGGCGGGTGTACATGGCGATGACCAACAACACCAACCGGGGGCTGGCCGGGTACGCGGGTCCGGAGGAGGCGAACCCCCGCGTGGAGAACCGGCACGGGCACGTCATCGAGCTCGAGGAGCGGAACAACGACGCTGGGGCGACGTCGTTCGCCTGGCGCATCCTGCTGCTGTGCGGGGATCCGAACGACCCCAGCACCTACTTCGCCGGGTTCGACAAGAGCCAGGTCTCACCCATCTCGTGCCCGGACAACGTCACCTTCGACCGGTACGGCAACCTCTGGATCGCCACGGACGGCAACGCCCTCGGCTCCAACGACGGGCTCTTCGGCGTCGCGCTGGAAGCTCCGCACCGGGGGCAGGTCACGCAGTTCCTCACCGTCCCGGTCGGTGCGGAGACGTGCGGTCCGTGGGTGGAGGAGAAGCGCGTCCTCGTCCACGTCCAGCACCCCGGGGAGGCGGAGGGGTCGACGTTCGAGAACCCCCTCTCCCGGTGGCCCGACGGCGGAGTGCCACGGCCGTCCGTCGTGGTCGCGTGGCGCGCCGACGGGCGGGACATCGGCAGCGCCTGAGCGGGCCGGACGATCGGGGCGCCCGGGCGCCGCACAGCATGGCGGCGCCCGGGGACCGACCGGCCCCGTACCCCGGCCGCGCTCGGCGCGACCATCGGCAGGCCGGCGGGCCTCAGCCGCTGAAGGCGCCGATGAGCTGGTTCACGCCCAGCGCCAGGAACAGCAGCGTGCAGATGCCCATGACCACGTTGCTCAGCCACCCGTTGCGCCACTCCTTCGGCGTTCGGGAGGAGTTGAGGATCAAGAGCAGCGTGAGGGCGAGGAAGGGCATGAAGAGCGCGCCGAGCGCGCCGTAGGCGATGACCAGGCCGGTGGGCTGCTCGAGGAAGAACAGCAGCATCGGCGGGAACGTCAGCCACACCACGTACCACTTGAAGTACTTGCCGCCGGTGTGCACGTCGGGGTGGTCGCCGGGCAGGCCCTTCAGGTTGCCGACGAAGTCCGCGAACATCAGCGAGACGCCGTTCCACACGCCCACGAGGGAGGAGAACGACGCGGCCCAGAATCCGACGAGGAACAGGATGCCGATGACGTCGCCGTAGCGGTCGCGCAGGATCTCCGACAGGTCGATCAAACCGTTGTCGCCGGAGGAGATGGCGAGGTTGGCGCTGTAGAGCAGCTCGACGCCCATGATCATGACCGCGACGACGAAGATGCCCGTGACCACGTACGCCACGGTGTTGTCCAGCCGCATGACCCGCATCCACCCGGCCGACGCCCAGCCCTTCTCCCGCAGCCAGTACCCGTAGGCGGCCAGGGTGATGGTGCCGCCGACGCCGCCGGCCAGGCCGAGGACGTAGATCATGGACCCGTCGGGGATGAGCGGCACCAGGCCACGGGCGATCTCGCCGAGGTTGGGCAGGGCCAGCGTGGAGATGCCCACGACCGTGACCATCATGATCAGCACGAGTGCGCTGACGATCTTCTCGAACGTCCGGTAGCGGCCGAACCACACCATGGCGAAGCAGATGAGGCCGCTGACGGTCGCGGCGACCTTGAGGTCGATGCCCGGGAACAGGGTGACCAGGGGCAGGGCGGCCGACGTCATGGCGGAGGCGCCGTAGACCACGCCCCAGATGACGATGTAGGGGGCGAAGTACCACGTGGTCCAGCGGCCGAGGGACCGCCAGCCCTGGAAGATCGTGCGGCCCGTCGCGAGCGAGTACCGGCCGGCGCCCTCCACCAGCACGATCTTCAGGATCACGCCGACGATCACGGCCCACAGCAGCGCGTAGCCGTACCGCGAGCCGGCGGTGAGCGTGGCCACGAGGTCAGCGGCGCCGACGCCGGTGCCCGCCACCACCAGCCCGGGCCCGATGATCTGCCACTTCTTCAGCGATATCTGCGGCTCGTGGCCCGGGACGACGGCGTCCGGTGCCAGGTCGCTGGTGGAGGCGCGCGACGGCTGCTCGCTCATGAATCACCCTCGTTGGAGTCTGGAATGGGATCGCGAGAGTGAAGCACGTCGCCGCTCCCGCGCGCCAGACCGATTCATATGTTGTCCGACCGTAGGACGCCGCGGGATGTCGGTGGCGGTGCCTAGGCTGTGGCACACCTGCGAGGAGGGGGTCGCCGATGACCGGGCCTGTTGCGCTGCGCGACTGGGCGGAGGGCGACCTCCCCGTCCTCGAGGCGACCATGGGGGACCCGCTCGCCACCCGCTACCTCGGCGGCCCGGAGCCGCCGGAGAAGCTCGCCGGGCGGCATGCGCGCTACCTGGCGCTGGCGGGGAGCGGACGGGGACGGATGTTCGTCATCCTCGCCGGCGCCGAGGCCGCCGGGTCGGTCGGCTACTGGGACGCCGAGGAGGACGGCGCGCCGGTCTACGAGATGGGCTGGAGCATCGTGCCCGCCCTCCAGGGGCGGGGGCTCGCCTCGGGTGGGACCCGGCTGGCCCTCGACCGTGCCCGGGCGGAGCGCCGGCACCGATGGGTGTACGCCCACCCGTCGGTGGAGAACGCCGCCTCCAACGCCCTGTGCCGGTCCGTGGGTTTCGAGCTGCTCGGCGAGGCGGACGTGGAGTATCCGCCGGGCACGCCGATGCGGGTCAACCGGTGGCGGATCGCGCTCTGGTGACGTGCGTTACCCGGCGAGGGCGGCGTCGACGACCTTCCTGGCCTCGGCCTGCACCTGCGCCAGGTGCTGCGGGCCGCGGAAGGACTCGGCGTAGATCTTGTACACGTCCTCGGTGCCCGACGGGCGCGCGGCGAACCACGCGCTCTCCGTGGTGACCTTGAGCCCACCGATGGCCGCGCCGTTGCCGGGGGCGTCCACGAGCCGCCCGGTGATCGGCTCGCCGGCCAGCTCGGTGGCGGCGACGTCGTCGGGCTGGAGCTTGGCGAGCTTGGCCTTCTGCGGCTTGGAGGCGGCGGCGTCGATGCGGGCGTAGGCGCTGTCCCCGTACCGCTCCACGAGGTCGGCGTGCAGCTGGCTGGGGGAGCGGCCCGTCACCGCGAGGATCTCGGACGCCAGCAGCGCGAGCAGGATGCCGTCCTTGTCGGTGGTCCAGACGTTGCCGTCCTTGCGCAGGAAGGAGGCGCCCGCGGACTCCTCGCCGCCGAAGCCGACGGAGCCGTCGATCAGGCCCGGCACGAAGTACTTGAAGCCCACCGGGACCTCGATGAGCCTGCGCCCCAGCCCGTCGGCGACCCGGTCGATGAGCGCGGAGGACACGAGGGTCTTGCCGATCGCCGCGGCGGCCGGCCACTGCGGCCGGTGCGTGAAGAGGTACTCGATGGCCACGGCCAGGTAGTGGTTCGGGTTCATCAGCCCGGCGTCGGGGGTGACGATGCCGTGCCGGTCGGAGTCCGCGTCGTTGCCGGTGGCGACGTCGAACGGCGCCGCGCCGCCGTCGGCGCGCATCTTCGCCACGAGGGAGGCCATGGCCGACGGCGAGGAGCAGTCCATCCGGATCTTGCCGTCCCAGTCCAGCGTCATGAACCGCCAGGTGGGGTCCACCTCCGGGTTGACGACGGTGAGGTCCAGCCCGTACCGCTCGGCGACGGCGCCCCAGTACTCCACCGACGCCCCGCCGAGCGGGTCGGCGCCGATGCGCACGCCGGCGTCCCGGATGGCGTCGATGTCGAGGACGTTGCTCAGGTCGTCGACGTAGGAGGTGAGGTAGTCGTGCTTGCGGGTCGTCTCCGCGGCGATCGCCGAGTCGAACGGCACGCGCTCGACCTGCTTCCACCCCGAACGCAGGATCTCGTTGGCGCGCGCGGCGATCACCGAGGTGGCGTCGGAGCCGGCGGGGCCGCCGTGGGGCGGGTTGTACTTGAAGCCGCCGTCGCGGGGCGGGTTGTGCGAGGGGGTCACCACGATGCCGTCGGCCAGCTCCGGCCCGACGGTGCGCACGCCGCCGGTGGTGCCGGCGCCGTTGGCCCGCAGGATCGCCTGGGAGACCGCCGGGGTGGGCGTGAAGGACCCGCGCGCGTCCACCCGGGCCTCGACGCCGGCGGCGGCCAGCACCTCGACGGCGGTGCGCCACGCCGGCTCGGACAGCGCGTGGGTGTCGCGGCCGATGTAGAGCGGCCCGTCGATGCCCTGCGAGCGGCGGTACTCCACGATCGCGGCGGTGGTGGCGACGATGTGCGCCTCGTTGAACGCGCCGTCGAGGCTGGAGCCGCGGTGGCCGGAGGTGCCGAACGCGACCTGCTGGGTGGCGTCGTCGACGTCGGGCTCGCGGTCGTAGTAGGCCGAGACCACCTGGTCGACGTCGATGAGGTCCTCGGAACGGGCTGTGGTACCTGCGCGCTCGTGCATGTTCCCGATCCTGCCACCGGGGCGCCCTCCCAGCACCGCGGACGCGTCCCCCGCGGTCCGCAAGTGCCGGTCCGCGCCCCGGCCGGTGCGGTGGGGCGCCGGCGTCCTAGGCTGGGGGCATGGCCCTTCCCGACGTGCCCGGCAGCTCCGTCCCCGTCACCGACCTCGATCCCGAGCGTCCCGTCCCGCACGGCTACGTGCTGCTCGACGTCCGCGAGCAGGACGAGTGGGACGCGGGCCACGCGCCCGGCGCGGTCCACATCCCGATGGGCGAGCTGCCCGTCCGCGTCGACGACATCCCCGAGGGTGACCTCCTGGTCGTGTGCCGCTCGGGCGGCCGGTCCGCGCGGTCCGTGGCCTGGCTGAACCAGGCCGGGTTCGACGCCTACAACGTCGACGGCGGCATGAAGGCGTGGGAGCGCGCCGGCCTGCCGCTGACCACCGACGACGGCGCCGCCCCCACGGTCCTCTGACCCGCCCGGCGCCCACGGTCACCCGACCCACCCCGCGCCGGGGCCGGTGACGGACGTCTCCCCGGGCCCCCTAGGCTAGGGCGCCATGGGTAAGAAGAGCAGGAAGCGCCAGTCCCGCCCCGAGGGCACCCCCAAGCCGAAGCGGCATGAGGTCGCGTACGTCGAGCGGCCGTTCGAGGGCCTGCCCGCGGAGACCGACCTGGTGGCCATGCGCGAGATCATCCCCGCCGCCACCCTCTCGGTGCGCACCACCGCCGAGCACGGGGACCGCGAGGTCCAGCTCGTCACCCTGCTGCCGGACATGCTCCCGGCCATCCACCGCGACGACGACGCCGTCCTCGTCGCGCTGCAGACCGGCATGCGCTCGGGCGACGCCTCCCGCGACGTGGCCGCCGCGCTCCTGGAGGCGCTCGACCTCGAGCCGGGCAGCGCCCTGACCACCGCCGGGCTGCCCGAGCCGGGCCCGCGGCTGCAGGACGTCCTGGACCTGACGGGCCCCTTCGAGATCACCGTCCGCGACTCGTTCGACTTCTGGCTCACGGACGAGGCGAAGCAGGACGACAACGTCGCCGCCGCCCTCGAGCAGGCCAACGCCAACATCGTCCCGACGGTGAAGGTCGACGGTGTGCGGTCGGCGTACTGGGTGCGCATGGGCGCGCGCGAGTTCCTGCGCTGGGCCCGCCCCGAGGACCAGGAGCAGGTGCTCAACGCGCTCGCGCGGCTGCACGCGGCCCGGGAGTCCGCGGTCGACGACGGCGCGAAGTTCGTGGGCGCCTTCCGGTCCGCCGGCATCCTCATCCCGGTGTGGGAGCTCGCGCCGGGCACGGAGGCGGATGAGCTGGCCGCGCCGCTCGAGGCCTTCGAGGCGAAGCTGGAGCAGGCCCTGGCCAGCACCGAGGCGCTCACGGCGGACGAGCGCCGCGCCCGCGCGGGGATCGTCTCCCGGCAGGTCAGCCTGCGCTGACGCCGGTCCCGCGGAGTCGGCATCGTCATGCAGTGGTCAAGCCCTCACCCGGGCCCGGTGCGCCTTTGGTCTAGATTTTGACTAGGCTCTCCCGCGTGAAGGAGCCCGGGCCCAGGTCGCAGCGTGTCGCCGTCGTCATCCCCGCCAAGGACGAGGTCGAGCGGATCGCCGCCACCGTCCGGGCGGCGCGGGCCATCCCGCACGTGGACCTCGTGCTCGTCGTCGACGACGGCTCCCAGGACGACACGCAGCACGCGGCACGCGCCGCCGGCGCCGTGGTGGTGCGCCACTCGGTGAACCGGGGCAAGGCCTCGGCGATGGAGACCGGCGCCTCCGTGGTCGCGATGCGCGACGTCGAGGGCGCGCCGCCGCGGCTGCTGCTGTTCATCGACGCGGACCTGGGCGACAGCGCCGTCGCGACCGCGCCGCTGGTCCCGCCGGTGCTCGAGGGCCGGGCGGACTGCGCCATCGCCGTCCTGCCCCCGCAGCCCGGTGCGGGCGGTCGCGGCATCGTCACGGGCCTGGCGCGCCGCTCGATCGCCCGCGCCACCGGCTGGACCCCCACCCAGCCGCTGTCGGGGCAGCGGTGCATGACCCGCGCCGCGTTCGAGGCGGCCAGCCCGCTGTCCCGCGGCTGGGGCGTGGAGACCGGGATGACCATCGATCTGCTCGTCGCGGGGCTCACCGTCCAGGAGGTGCCCTGCGACCTGCGGCACCGCGCCTCGCGCAACGACCTCGCCGGGCAGCTCCACCGCGGCGCGCAGTACCGCGACGTCGCGCTCGCGGTGAACGCGCGGCGGCTGCGCGGCGTGCGGGTGCCCGCGTCGCGGCGCGGGGACAACCCGGCCCGGCAGAAGCCCGGGCGCCCCTACCGCGCCTGGGCTCCCGAGGGCTGACCCCTACCGCGCCTGGGCTCCCGAGGGCTGACCCCTACCGCGCCTGGGCCCCCGAGGGCTGACCGGCGTCGTCGGCCGCCACCCTCGCCCGGCGGCGCGGCACGCGCAGCGCCCTGCCGGTGGACGCGGCCGGCGTCGCCCCCTCCCGCCCGGGCGGCGGCGCCGTCGTGCCGTGCTCGAGCAGCCACCCGGCGACGACAGCCACCAGCAGCGGCACGGCCAGCGAGATGCCGAGGGCCGGGAGCACGATGCCGGAGTCGTTGACGGCGAAGGCGATCGCGAAGGTGGTCGCCAGTGCCACCAGGGTGGGCCGCAGCATGACGGCGTCGCGGTCGAGCCGTCCCACGGTGTCCCCGCCGGTGAGCCACCCGTAGCCGTCCCGGCCCCTCGGCCCGCGGCGCAGCGGCCGGGTGAGCAGGACGACCACGACGGCGATGCCGCCGATGGCCAGCAGCGCGTAGACGGAGCCGAACAGGTTGTTGAGGTTCTGCTCGAGCTTGCGCGCGACGACCGACCACAGGCCGCCGTCGAGCACGGTCTCGACGAACCGGCCCAGGTGGGAGCGCTCCGCCGGCGGGCGCAGCCAGTCCAGGACCGAGAAGCTGAGCGCGGCCACCACGGTCACGCCGAGCACCGCCGCGATGCGGCGCCAGGTGAGCCGCACGCCCAGGGCCAGCAGCGCCAGGACGAGGAACCCGGGGAGGAGGGCCGGCGGGCCGCCGAAGTCCGCGCCGATGGAGGGGGCGCCGTCGAGCACCACCGCCACGGCGCCGATGAGGCCGATGGCGGCGGCCGCCCAGGCGCGGCGCCCGCGGCGCACCAGCGGCTCCGCGACGCACATGGCCGTGAGGATCGTCGAGGCGGCGAAGAGGGAGAACGAGGAGTTGTTGAAGCCGTAGAACCGCCCGCCCACCTGCGGCTGGACGCCCATGAGCGAGGAGAGCTGCAGGCGGGCGCCGGTGAGGACGTCCACGGCGAGCACAACCGCGGTCAGGCCGCCCACGACGGCGACGGGCGCGAGGAGCAAGCGCCGCCAGGGCCCGAGGAGCGCGACGGCGGCGAGGGCGGCGGCGATCACCGCGGTCAGGCCGTAGAGCACCACGCCGGATTCGTCGGTGCGCCACCAGGGCACCAGGTTCGCCAGGTAGGAGGCCAGCGGCACGGCGCCGACCGTGACCGCGGCGGTGCGCAGGGTGCGCAGCAGCTTGGCGGGGCGGCGCGAGCGCAGAGCGCGCGCGAGGCGGGCGGCGGTCGCCGCCCCCCGGGCCTCGCGGGCGGCCCGCGCCTCGAGCCGGGCGGCCGCGCCGTCGAGCCACCGGCGGTTGAGCCCGAGCGTGACGACGGCGTAGAGCAGCAAATTCATCAGCACCAGCGCCGAGGTGAACGGCGCGGTCAGCGGGCGGATGGCCACGGCGTGCCGGCTGACGTCGTCGAGGTGGGCGACCCGCTCCGGGCCGGTGCGGCCGTCGGGCGCCACGCCCAGCGGGGCGCCGGCCAGCCCCGCCGGGGCCTCCACGCCGAGCATCCCGAGCACCGTGGGCGCGAGGTCGGTGGACTGCACCATGCCGGGCTGGCGGGTCGAGCGCGTGTCGAGCAGCGCGCCGTCGGACGGGATCGGCGGCATGGCGGGCCCGTCGGCGACGACCAGCTGCATCAGCGCGGTGGTGCCGGAGTCGGCGAGCGAGGCGACCACCACGGTGGCGTGCGGGGCGGCGGCGCGCACCGCCGCGAGCACGCCGCCGACGCGGGCGTCGATCGCCGAGACCTGCAGGTGCCGCTCCGGGGACTTCAGCAGCCACGCCTCGTCCGGCGGCGGCGTGGGGGTCTCCGCCGGGGCGGGCTCCTCGGTGGCCTCGCCCGGGGCGAGCCCGTCCTCGGCCGGCTCGTCCGGCACGTTGACGAGCGGGCGGTTGCGGTCGCGGACGGCGCCGACGTCGACGACGGCGAGGGCGTGGCCGGGCAGCGCCTCGCGGACCGCGGACTCCAGCCGCTGGGCGCTGACGGAGGCGGGGCCGTAGTCCCCGGCGACCGTGCCCGCCGAGGTGGCCAGCGCGATCGCCGCCCCGGGGCCCAGCGAGACGGCGGGCACGCCCGCCTCCGCCACCGCGTCGCCGAGCAGGCCGGGCGTGGCGTCGTAGGAGGCCTCCTCCGCCGCGTCGAGGTAGTCCTGCCAGCCCGGGACGGTGCCGTCCTCCTGGGCGTCGCGCAGCTCGCGGCAGGTGCCGTAGTCCTCCATGGGCACGTCGGCGGCGCGCCGGCCCGCGGAGAGGGCGAGCCAGCCGTCCGCGGGGCAGGTGGAGGAGCGGACCGAGCGCACGACCATGTTGGCCGCGGCCGCCTCCTGGGCGAGCCCCCACAGGTGCGGGGTGGCGAGGGAGGACAGGTCCTCCCACCGCACGCCGGCGGTGCCGATGACGACGAGGGGCGCGTCGGTGCTCGCGGTGTCCGCCGAGGCGGGGGCCCCGGGGGCGGTGGCGCCGGCCGCGGCGTCGGACGCCGGCGCCGGAGCTGCGGTGGCCGCCCCCGCGGGCAGCAGCGGCAGCAGGAAGGGGAGCACCAGTGCCAGCACGACCGCCAGCGCGAGGATCGTGGCGAACCGCCGCTGCCTGTCCTTGCGCCGTCTCCTGCTCACCCGGGCAGCCTACGTGCCGGGTCCTGGACGACGCAGAAGGCCCGGCCCGACGCGACTAGGCTCGGCCCCGACAGGCCCCGAGCTGGAGGATCCCGATGCACCACCAGGCCGACGACGGCGCGCGCCCGCAGAGCGGGCCGGAGGTGGCCGCGCAGCCGCGTCCCGCTGCCGGCCGGACGGCGACCGCCACCGCCGAGGAGGAGCCCCGCCGCGGGCGGTTCGCCTACCTCGGACCGGAGGGCACGTTCACCGAGGTGGCGCTGCTGCAGGTGACCGATCCCACGGAGTCCGAGCTCGTGCCGTGCCTCGACGTCGTCACGGCGCTCGAGAAGGTGCGGACCGGCGAGGCCGACTACGCCGTCGTGCCGATCGAGAACTCCGTCGAGGGCGGCGTCAACGTCACCCTCGACGCGCTGAGCGCCGGCAGCCCGCTCGTCATCGTCGCCGAGATGCTGGTGCCGATCACGTTCGTGCTCGCCGCCCGCGAGGGCATGACGCTGGAGCGGGTGCGGCGGGTCTCCACGCACCCGCACGCCTGGGCGCAGTGCCGCGGCTGGGTCGCGGCGCACCTGACGGACGCGGTGCACGTGCCGGCCACCTCCACGGCCGCGGCTGCCGCGCTGCTCGCGCAGGAGCCCGCGCCGGGCTTCGACGCCGCGTTGGTCAACCCGCACTCGGCGGGGAAGTACGGGCTGCAGGTCATCGCCGACGGCGTGGCGGACAACCCCCACGCCGTCACCCGGTTCGTCCTGGTGGCCAAGCCCGGCTACGTGCCCGAGCCGACGGGCGCGGACAAGACCACGCTGGTGGTGCACCTGCCGGACAACGAGGCCGGCGCCCTGCTGCACATGCTCGAGCAGTTCGCCACGCGCGGGGTGAACCTCTCCCGCATCGAGTCCCGCCCGATCGGGGACTCCCTGGGCCGGTACTCCTTCTCCATCGACGCCGAGGGGCACGTGGCCGAGGAGCGGGTGCAGGCCACGCTCATCGGCCTGCACCGGGTGTGCCCGATGGTGCGCTTCCTGGGCTCCTACCCGCGCGCCGACGGCCAGCGCCCCCACGTGCGGCCCGGCACCTACGACGCGGACTTCAAGGCCGCGCGGGAGTGGGTGGCCAACCTGCTGGCCGGCCTCGCCGTCTGAGGTGGCCGCGGGACACGAGACTCCGGGGCGTGGCCCCTGGGCGGCAGGAATCCGTTGCGTAGCGGCTGACCGGCGGGTGAGTGGCGGCGACAATGCCCTGGTTGGGCGCTTTGCCCGGCGAGAATGCCCTGATCGGCCGTTTCCCGCGCAAATGCCGAGTTAGGCCATTCTCGGCGGTCACAGCCTCGCGCGCTTGGGTCGAGCCGTTCGAGCCGCGTGGCGCACTTCGGGCCGATCGCCTGGCTGTGGTGGCGAGAATGCCCTGATCGGCCGTTTCCCGCGCAAATGCCGAGTTAGGCCATTCTCGACGCGGGGCCCGGCAGTGTCCGGACGTTAGACGGCTGCCCCCGGCCGGTGTCCCGGTCACGCGCGCCGGTGTCCCGGTCACGCGCGCCGGCGACCCGGTGCGCGGCCCGGTGTCCCGGTCACGCGGTGCGGACGATCAGGCCGCCCTTCTCCACGCGGGCGTAGATGGTCCTCGCGAACCCGACGAGGTCGCCGTCGACCTGGACGTGCTCGGGCTCCTCGGTGCGGACCACGACCTCGTGGCTGCGCCGGAACTCGATGGATCCGGTGTTGAGCGGCACGGGGTCCTTGCGCACGCCGAGTCCTTGCAGCGTCACCTTGCGCAGCAGGTCCACCCAGCCGATGATCCCGCCGCGGGTGTCGATGGCGGCGATGTCCAGCCAGCCGTCGTCGAGCTGGGCGTCGGGGAACAGCACCACGCCGCCGGGCAGGCGGCCGACGTTGGCGAACAGGATCGTGCGGGCGGTGACCTCCTCGCGCCGGCCGGAGTCGCCGTACTCCACGGTGGCGTGGATCTTCCGGCCGGTCAGGTGCTGCACGCCCGCCACGAAGTAGGCCATCCAGCCCAGCTTGGCCTTGAGCTGGTCGTCGGCCCCGGCCACCATCGCGGCGTCGAAGCCCAGTCCGCCGATGACGAGGAAGACGTGCTCCTTCTCCGGGTCGTCGTCCGGCAGGGCGCCGGCGTCGGGCGGGACGATTTCCCGGGCGGCCTGCTCCGGGTCCGCGGGGATCGCGGGGTCGTTGACCGTGCCCTCGGCGGCCTCGGCCGTGTCGTCCCGGTCCGCCGAGCGGGCGGTGGAGGCGTCTGCCCGACCCTCCACCCTGGCGGCCTCGTCGGGGCCGAGCGGCTCGGTGCGCAGCCAGCCCAGGTCCATGGTCCGGTTGCGGCCGGTCAGCGCCGTCGCCACCAGCTCGCGCTGGTTGCCCAGCGGCAGCTCGAGGTTGCGGGCCAGCAGGTTGCCGGTGCCCAGCGGCAGCAGCCCCATCGGCACGCGCGTGCCGGCCAGGCCCTCCGCGACGGCGCGCACGGTGCCGTCACCGCCGGCGGCGACGACCACCGACGCGCCCCGGGCGAGGGCCTCGCGGGTCTGGCCGAGGCCCGGGTCCTCGACGGTGGTCTCGAACCACAGCGGCTCCGGCAGGCCCACGTCGCTGGCGGTCTCGGCCACGATCCGCCGTACCGAGTCGGCGTCGGCGCCCTTCGAGGGGTTGAACACCACGGCCGGCGGGCCCACCTCCTCGTCGGTGGCGCCGGCGCTGGAGAACTCCTCGATCGGGGTGGTGCGGGAACGGCGGGCGGCCAGGGCGCGGTACGTGACCAGCCCCACGACGAGCGCGGCCAGGGCGAGCACGAGCGCGACGATCGCGACGATCCCTTCCCAGCCCATGTCGGCAACCTACCCGGACCGGCACCCTCGTGCCCTTCCGGGGCGACGGCCCTGCGGCGAGCGAAGCGCCCCGGCGGCTCGAGCGCCGGCCCAGACCGCCGCGGTGAGCCTGGTCGCGCACGTCCTGCACCGGACCGTCATCGCCGTCCTCCTGGAGCTGGCGCGCTGACCCGCCGCCGCGACGACGGCGGCCGCGCCGCCCGGGCGGAACGGACGGGGCGAAACCGCCCATTAGGCTCAGGAGCATGATCGACCTTCGAGCACTGCGTGAGGATCCGGAGAAGGTCCGCGCCAGCCAGCGCGCCCGCCGCGAGGACGCCGGCCTGGTGGACGGCCTGCTGGAGGCGGACGCCCGGCGCCGGGCCACCCTGTCCCGGTTCGAGGAGCTGCGCGCGGAGCAGAAGCAGGTCTCGAAGTCGGTGGGCAAGGCCTCCCCGGAGGAGCGGCCCGCGATCCTCGCCCGCGCCAAGGAGCTCGCCGAGCAGGTCAAGGCCGCCGAGGCGGCGGCCGCCGAGGCGGCCCGCGCGGCCGACGAGCTGCTGTGGAAGGTGCCCAACGTCGTCGCCGACGGCGTCCCGGAGGGCGGCGAGGAGGACTTCGTCGTCCTGCGCCACGAGGGCACGCCGCGGGACTTCGCCGCCGAGGGCTTCACCCCGAAGGACCATCTGGACCTCGGCGAGGGGCTGCGGGCCATCGACACCCGCCGCGGCACCAAGGTCTCCGGCGCCCGCTTCTACTACCTCACCGGCATCGGCGCCCGCCTCGAGCTCGCGCTGCTGACGGCGGCGCTGGACCAGGCCGTGGCGGCGGGCTTCACGCCCATGATCACGCCCACCCTCGTCACCCCGGAGGTCATGGGCGGCACCGGCTTCCTCGGCTCGCACGCGGACGAGATCTACCACCTGGCCACAGACGACCTGTACCTCACCGGCACCTCCGAGGTGGCGCTCGCGGGCTACCACTCGGGGGAGATCCTCGACCTCACCGGCGGCCCGCTGCGCTACGCCGGCTGGTCCACCTGCTACCGGCGCGAGGCCGGCTCGTACGGCAAGGACACCCGCGGCATCATCCGCGTCCACCAGTTCAACAAGGTGGAGATGTTCTCCTACGTCCCGGTCGAGGAGGCGGCGGCCGAGCACGAGCGGCTGCTCGCCTGGGAGGAGGAGATGCTCGCGAAGGTGGAGCTGCCCTACCGCGTGATCGACACCGCCGCCGGCGACCTGGGCACCTCCGCCGCCCGGAAGTTCGACTGCGAGGCGTGGCTGCCCACCCAGGAGCGCTACATGGAGGTCACGTCCACCTCCAACTGCACCACCTTCCAGGCCCGCCGCCTGGGCACCCGCGAGCGCACCGCCGCCGGGGAGACGCGGCCGGTCGCCACGCTCAACGGCACCCTGGCCACCACGAGGTGGCTCGTGGCGATCCTGGAGAACCACCAGCTGCCGGACGGCTCGGTGCGCGTGCCGGCGGGCCTGCGCCCGTACCTGGGCGGTCTCGAGGTCATCGAGCCCGCATGACCGGTGAGGTGGTGGCCGGGGGCGCCGCGGCCCGGGAGGGCAACGGCGTCCTGCCCCTGGGCGCCCGGGCGGCGCGGTGGCGCGAGCTGGTGCCGCCCACGCTGCCCGCGGCGGGGGACGAGCTGCTCGTCGCCCTGGACATCGACGGCACGCTCCTCAGCCACGCCGGCGAGCTCAGCGCCGCCGTCGCCGAGGCCGTCGCGGCGGTCCGCGACGCCGGCGCGCAGGTGGTGCTCTCCACCGGCCGGTCGGTGCAGGCCGTGACCCCGGTCGCCGAGCAGCTGGGCCTGAGCCGCGGCTGGGCGGTGTGCTCCAACGGGGCGGTGTGCATCCGGCTCGACCCCGAGCTCGACGACGGCCACGTCATCTCCGACGTCGTCACCTTCGACCCCGGGCCGACCTTGCGGCTGCTGCGCGAGGAGCTCCCGTCGGGGCTGTTCGCTGTCGAGGACCTCGGCAAGGGGTTCAAGGTCACCGCGCCGTTCCCGATGGGGGAGCTCAGCGGCGAGGTGCAGGTGGTCGACTTCGAGGAGCTGGTCTCCGCCCCGGCCACCCGCGTGACCCTGCGCGCGCCGGAGCTGAGCTCGGCGGACTTCCACGAGCTCGTCCGGCGGGTCGGCCTGCACGGCGTGGGCTACGCCGTCGGCTGGACCGCGTGGCTGGACATCTCGCCCGAGGGCGTCAACAAGGCCAGCGCGCTGGAGATGCTCCGCGGGCGCATGGACATCGATCCCGCCGCCACCGTGGCGATGGGGGACGGGTCCAACGACCTGGAGATGCTGGAGTGGGCGGCCCTCGGGGTGGCCATGGGCCAGTCCGCCGCGGAGGTGCAGGCGGCCGCGGACGCCGTCACCGACGACGTCGCTCACGACGGTGCGGCCGTCGTCCTGCGGGCGCTGCTGGACCGGTAGCCCGCCGCGCGATCCACCACATCCCCAGGGCCGCGACCAGGAACAGCACGCCCAGGGCCAGCCAGCCCCACCACCCGTGCGTGAGCGCGGTGGCGGTGACGACGACCGGCGCCGCCATGGCACCGACGTTGTAGCCCATCGCGAAGAGACCCTGGTACGCCCCCGCCCGCGCCGGCTCGGCCAGCTCGAAGCTCAGGCCCCACGTGCCGGCGGAGGAGAGCACCTCCGCGAAGGAGTGCGCCGTCATGGCACCCAGGACCAGGACGACGGCCGCGCCCGCCCCCACGTCCGCCGAGCCGGCGTACGCCACGGTCGCCGCCAGCATCAGGACGCCGGCGAGGGCGATCACCCGCCCGGCGTGCCCGACGTCGTCGGTGCCCCGCGACAGGCGGATCTGGAACGCGACGACGATCACCGTGTTGAGGATGAAGGCGATCGCGACGACGACGGTCGGGGCGACGGTGTGGTCCGACACCCACAGCGGCAGGCCCACCTCGGCCAGCGCGAACTGCATGCTGAAGGCGCCGGAGAGCACCGTGAGCAGCAGGTAGCGCGCGTCCCGGAACGGCGAGCGGCCGGGCACGGCGGCCGCCTCGGCCGCCCGGCCGCCGCTTCTCCGCGGGGCGGCCCCGCGCGGCGGGGCGTCCACCCGCCGCGGCAGCCGGGGCAGCGGCAGCGCGCTGAGGACGTAGGCGACGCCGGCGGCGACCATCGTGACGCGGTAGGCCGTCCCCGTCCCCGCCAGCAGCGCCAGGCCGCCGCCCGCCGAGCCGAGCGCGATCCCGACGTTGGTGACGGTGCGCAGCACGGCCCGCGCGCCCACGCGGGCGGCGCCGTCGAACGCCCGGGCGATGATCGCCGAGCGGACCGAGTGCGAGGCGCTGCCGGCGCCGGTGACCACGCAGGCCAGCGCCAGCACCGCGGCGAAGGACGTGGCGGCGGTGTAGGCCACGAGCGCGACGCCCTCGGCGACCGTGAGGACGACCAGGAGGTACCGGGCGCTGAGCCGGTCCGCGAGCTGCCCGCCGAGCAGCGACGTGCCCACCCCCACCCCGCTGGCGACGGAGAGGACGACGGCGACCTGCCCGGCGCTCAGGCCGACCACCGTGGTGAAGTACAGGACCGTCAGCGTGAAGAACACCCCCCGGCCCAGGGTGCTCACCATCGTCGCGGTGGCGAGGATCCGCAGCACCGGGTCACCGAACCCGGCAAGGAGCCGCGCCCGCAGGCCGCCGGCCCCGCCGGTCGACGTCGGGCCGGTCGCGGCGGTCTCCGCTGTCGGGCCCGTCGCCGCGGTCTCGGTCGCCGGACCGCCAAGTGCTTCGGTCGAGGTGTCGGCGGGGACGGTCCGGGAGTCGCTCACGCCATGCATCCTGGTCTCGAACCGGACGCGGCTGGAATCGATATAGCGTTGCGCTACATGTTCACGTACGAGCTGAGCGAGACGGACCTGGCGGGCGTGCGCTTCGGGCTCTCGCCGCTGTGCGAGATGGGCCTGTCCCTCAAGACGCTCCGCGCCCCCGGCCGGTACCCGCTGCAGCTGCCCTGGCTGGCCCGGACGGAGGCGGCGCGGGCCCGGGCGGACGTGGAGGTCCTCACGGCGCTGGTGGACGACCGGCTGTGGACGCCGGACTTCCTCAACCCCCGGCCGGCCTCGCCGCTGACCCGCCTGGAGGACGAGCTGGAGCAGCTGGGGGCGATCGCCCCCGAGGAGTTCACCCGTCAGCTGCGGGCGGTGCGCGGGGAGGTGCCCGCGGTGCTGGCCGGGCCGCCGCGGGCGGCGATCGGCCGCGTGGTGGCCGCGCTGCACGGGTACTGGGAGCTGTGCTTCGCGCCCCACTGGCCGCGGATGAAGGCCGTCCTCGAGGCCGACATCGTCCACCGCGGGCGCGTCATGGCCTACAGCGGGCTCTCCGCCATGCTCAACGGGCTCAGCCCGAGCGTGACCTTCGACGGCCGGCGGCTGCGGGTCGACCTCAGGAGCCGGCTGGAGCGCCGGGGCGGGACGGGCGGGCAGGGCCTGACGCTCGTGCCGACCATGTTCACCGCGCGCACCTCGGTGCCCGTCGGCGTCGACGAGCCGGCCATGCTGCTCTACCCCGCCCGCGGCCAGGGGGCGCTGTGGGAGCGGGAGGACGTCGGCCGCGAGCCGGCGGTCGCGGCGCTGCTGGGGAAGGCGCGCGCCCGGCTGCTCACCGCGCTGGCGGAGCCGGCCTCCTCCACCGAGCTCGCCGTGCGCCTGGGGGTGACCACCTCCGCCGTCAACCAGCACCTGCGGGCGCTGCGCGACGGCGGGCTGCTCACCGCCGCCCGGCACGGGCGCAGCGTGCTGTACCTGCGCAGCGAGCTGGGGGACGCGCTGCTCGGCCACGCCGCCCGTTGAGGCCGGTGGTCATCGCCCGGCGAACGCCCGAGTCATCGCACCTCCACGGCGACCTCGCGGCCGGGGCGCAGGAACGCCGCCAGCGCCACGCCCTCGCCGGTCATCTCGTCCCGCTCCGGCGCCGCCAACGGGAACAGCGGCGTCACCTGCAGCTTGAGGGGCTGGCGGCGCAGCACCCACGTCCCGGCGGCCAGGCCGTCGACGAGCACGGTGCCGATCGCGCCGCCCGGCCCGTGCTCGGGCCAGCGCACGGCGCGGCCGGCGCCCACCCGGGAGCGGTCGGCGTAGCCGAGCAGCGCGTTGTCGTACTCGGGCAGGAGCCGCACCGGGGCGGGGACGTCGGGGTCCGGCAGGGCGGCGTCCGGCAGGTCCAGGAGCTCGGCGCCGTCGCGCGTGCGGTACCGGCGCAGGTCCATGCCGTCGGTGACCTCGCGCAGCCGGGTGAGGCCGCACCAGGCCTGCACGTCCATCACGGTCGCGGGCCCGAACGCGCCGAGGTAGCGCCGCACCAGGGTCTGCGCCGGCATCGGGGCGGGCGCCTGCCCCAGCCACGACTCCGTCGTGGTCAGGGCCGCGGGGCCGCTGCGCCGCCACAGCCCGCGCGGCGGCGGCTGCACGGTAGAGACCAGGTAGCTGAACGCGTACGCGACCGACCCACCGTCCAGCTCCGGGAAGCGCTCGCCGAGCGCCTGGCCCAGCGCGGCGCGGGTCCGCGGCCGCTCCTCCACGAGCTCGCGCGCCGCCGCGAGCACCGGTTCCAGGTCCACGCCCCGCAGCCGCTGCCCCCAGGCGGTGGACCCGAACGCCCGGGCGAGTACCGGCGCCATCAGCGGCGCCAGCCCCAGCGCGTCCTCGGATGTGACGGTGTGCAGGGTCCCGCGCATCAGCGTGGCGCGCACCACCGACCGGTCCGCCATCGCCGCCGAGAGCTCCTCGGGGTCGAACCCCTCCAGCCGGTCCCACAGCGCGGTGTACGGCACCTGGGGGACCTGGCCCTGCAGGCCCACCAGCCGCTCGAGCGTCGCGTGCACGCCCCCGGGCGCACGGCGCAGCAGGCCCTGCCGCTCGAGCGTCGCCCTACCCAGGACGCGCGTGCCGAGGACCGGCCCTGCCGCCGCAGCCATGGCGCCGAGTGTGGCAGCAGGACCGGGGCCCGGCTGACGGATCGACGGGTCGCCCCCGGCGACGGCCGCCGGTCCGGCCGATGGCACCGCACCGGGACCTGCACCACCCGCCGTCCGGATGGCGAGATCGGGCCCCCGATTGCTTTGTTGCAGAACCGTTACATCCGACGGGACGTTTGCGTCGGAAATCACATCCGCGCGGTGGTTGGGTAGGCCGACGGGAGCGCTGCCGCGCTCGCGTGACGATGACGTGACGAGGAGTTCCGCGATGAAGAGGACGTCCAAGAAGCGGGGCGTGGCCACCCTGGCCGGTGCCGCCGCCCTCACCATGGTGCTTTCCGCCTGTGGCGCCGACGACCTGGGTGGCGGCGGTTCGGCCGCCGGCGAGGGCAGCGACGCCGACTGCTCCGCCTTCGAGGAGTACGGCGCGTTCGACGGCGAGACGGTCTCGCTGTTCTCCTCCATCCGCGAGACGGAGGCGGACCAGCTCCAGGACTCCTTCTCCGAGTTCACCGAGTGCACCGGCATCACGGTCGAGCACAACGGCTCCGGCGAGTTCGAGCAGCAGGTCGTCGTGCAGGCCGAGGGCGGCAACGCCCCCGACCTGGCGATCTTCCCGCAGCCGGGCCTGCTGGCCCGCATGGTCGACGACGGCTACCTCGTCCCCGCGCCCGACGCCGTCGAGGCGAAGGTCGACGAGGGCTGGTCCGAGGACTGGAAGGCCTACGGCACCGTCGACGGCGAGTTCTACGCCGCGCCGCTCATGGCGTCGGTGAAGTCCTTCGTCTGGTACTCCCCGAGCGCGTTCGAGGAGGGCGGCTACGAGGTCCCCGAGACCTGGGACGAGCTCATGAGCCTGACCGAGGAGATCGCGGCCACCGGCGTGAAGCCGTGGTGCGCGGGCATCGAGTCCGGCGGCGCGACCGGTTGGCCGGCCACCGACTGGATCGAGGACATGGTCCTGCGTCAGGGCGGCGGCGAGCTGTACGACCAGTGGGTCAGCCACGAGGTGCCCTTCAACGACCCGCAGATCGTCGAGGCCACCGACATGGCCGGCTCCATCCTGAAGAACGACGACTACGTCAACGGCGGCATCGGCGACTCGCGGTCCATCGCCACCACCTCCTTCAACGACGGCGGACTGCCCATCCTCGAGGCCGAGTGCTACATGCACCGCCAGGCCTCGTTCTACGAGGCGCAGTGGCCGGAGGACACCGACGTCAGCCCCGAGGGCGACGTCTTCGCCTTCTACCTGCCCGGCAAGACGGCGGACGAGAAGCCGCTGCTCACCGGCGGCGAGTTCGTCGGCGCCTTCAACGACGAGGAGGCCACCCAGGCCGTGCAGGCCTTCATGGCCTCGGGCGAGTGGGCGAACACCCGCGTCGAGATCGGCGGCGTGACCTCCGCCAACAAGGCGGTCGACCCCGGGCTCGCGTCCTCCGACGTGCTGCGCCTGGCGATCGAGCTGCTGCAGGACGAGGACGCCGTCGCCCGCTTCGACGGCTCGGACCTCATGCCCTCCGAGGTCGGCGCCGGGTCCTTCTGGACCGGCATGACCCAGTGGATCGACGGCGCGGACACCAAGACGGTCCTGGACCAGATCGAGGCGTCCTGGCCGGCCAGCTGACCAGCTGACCACCCGGCGCGGGGGTGCGGCCAGCAGGCCGCACCCCCGGCGCCCCACCCATCCACGGCCGGGGAGCGTGACATGGACTTCTTCCTGTACTCGAAGACGGGCCAGATGGTGCTGGCCGTACTCGTCTTCGCCGCGGTGGTGATCGCCCTCATGGCGGTCGCGCGCACCGCGGACAGGTTCGCGGGGCGCAGCCGCAGCTTCTGGACGCTGCTCGTCTTCGCCGGCCCGGCGGTGCTGCTGCTGGGCGTCGGCCTGATCTACCCGGCGATCCGCACGATGCTCATGTCGTTCATGGACCGCCGGTCCGAGACCTGGGTCGGGCTGGAGAACTACGAGTGGGTGTTCACCAACCCCGAGTCGATCCAGTCCTTCGTCAACACCTTCTGGTGGGTGACCCTGGTGCCGCTGGTCTCCACCGCCGTCGGCCTGCTCTACGCCATCCTGGTGGACGGCAAGCGCTTCGAGAAGGTCGCGAAGTCCCTGCTGTTCATGCCGATGGCGATCTCGTTCGTGGGCGCCGGCATCATCTGGAAGTTCGTCTACGAGTACCGCGGCGCCGAGCAGGACCAGATCGGCCTGCTCAACGCCCTGCTCACCGGCCTGGGCCTGGAGCCGGTGCGGTTCCTGCAGGACGGGCCGTGGAACACGTTCTTCCTCATCGTCATCATGATCTGGATCCAGGCCGGGTTCGCGATGGTGCTGCTCTCCGCGGCCATCAAGGCCATCCCGGCCGACATCATCGAGGCCGCCCGGCTCGACGGCGTGAGCTCGTGGCAGATGTTCCGCAGCATCACGGTGCCCTCAATCCGGCCCACGCTCGTCGTCGTGGTCACCACGATCATGATCGCCACGCTGAAGATCTTCGACATCACCCGCACGGTGACCGGGGCCCGGTTCGGCACGCAGGTGCTGGCGAACCAGATGTACGACCAGTCCTTCACCTTCGGCAACAACGGCGTCGGCTCGGCGCTCGCCGTCGTCATCTTCGTCCTGGTCGTCCCGGTGATCGTCTTCAACGTCCGCCAGATGCTGCGGAACAGGGAGGTGCGTGGCGCATGAGCGGCATAACCCCGGCCAACCCGGCCGTCGCGACCCTCGAGCCGAGGTCGTCCCTGCCGGACCCGATGCGGCGGGACTTGCGCGGCCCGCGCGTCTCCTCGGCCTCCCGCGCCAAGGCGATGCTGACCAGCCAGGCCGGCTCCGTCGTCGCCATCCTCATCGCGGTGGTGTGGACGCTGCCCACCGCGGGGCTGCTCATCAGCTCCGTGCGGCCGGAGGGGGAGATCCGCACGAGCGGCTGGTGGACGTTCTTCACCGACCCGTCGTTCACGATGGCGAACTACGAGACGGTGCTGTTCGGCCGGGCCTCCACCGGTCAGCTGTCCAACTTCTTCATGAACTCGCTGACCATCACGGTGCCGGCGACGCTCATCCCGCTCGTGGTGGCGACCATGGCGGCCTACGCCTTCTCGGTGCTGCGGTGGAAGGGCCGGGACACCGTCTTCGTCATCGTCTTCGCGCTGCAGATCGTGCCGCTGCAGATGGCGCTGATCCCGCTGCTGCGCATCTTCTCCGGGACGGCGCTGGCCGAGGCGTTCCCCTTCCTCCCGATCTGGGTGGCGCACTCCTCCTTCGGCCTGCCGCTGGCGATCTTCCTGCTGCACAACTTCATGTCGGAGATCCCCCGGGAGCTCATCGAGGCCGCCCGCGTGGACGGCGCCGGACACGTGACGGTGTTCTTCCGGGTGATGCTGCCGCTGATGGTGCCGGCCATCGCGAGCTTCGCGATCTTCCAGTTCCTGTGGGTGTGGAACGACCTGCTGGTCGGTCTCACCTTCTCCGGCGGGAACAACGCGATCCAGCCGCTCACGGCGCGGCTGTCCGAGATGGCCGGCTCGCGCGGGCAGGACTGGCACCTGCTGACCTCGGGCGCGTTCGTCTCGATGATCGTGCCGCTGGTCGTGTTCTTCAGCCTGCAGCGGTACTTCGTCAAGGGGCTGCTCGCCGGGTCCGTCAAGGGATAGCGGCGGGAGCGGTGGACTGCCCGGGGCGGGCGCCGCCCCGCCTCGTCAGGGCAGGAGCAGGACCTTCCCGAAGACCTGGCCGTTCTCGAGCAGCTCGTGGGCCCGCGCCGCCTCCGCCAGCGGGACGCGGTGGGAGATGACGGGACGCAGCCGGCCGTCGTCGAGCAGCGGCCAGGCGCGCTCGCGGACGTCGGCGACCACCGCGGCCTTCTCCTCGAGCGGGCGGGCGCGCAGCGTCGCGGCGTGGATGCTGGCCCGCTTGGTCATGAGCAGCCCCAGGTCGAGCTCGCCCTTGCGGCCCTTCTGCGTGCCGATGACGACGAGGCGCCCGTTGGTGGCCAGCATGCGCACGTTGCCGGGCAGGCCCCCCGCACCGAGCACGTCGAGGATGACGTCGACGCCGCGTCCGTCCGTGGCGCGCTCGACCTCCTCGACGACGTCCTGGGCGCGGTAGTCGATCGCGAGGTCGGCGCCGAGCTCGCGGCACCGGGCGGCGCGCTCGGGACCGCCGGCGGTGGTGAGCACCCGGGCGCCCAGCGCGGCGGCGAGCTGGATGGCGGCCGAGCCCACGCCGCCGGAGCCGCCGTGGACCAGGACCGTGTCCGCGTTGGTCAGCCCGCCGGATTGCACGAGGTTGGCCCAGGCGGTGCAGACGGCTTCCGGCAGGGCCGCGGCGTCGACGAGGTCCAGACCCGCGGGGACGGGCAGCAGCTGGCCCGCCGGCACCGCGACGAGCTCGGCGTAGCCGCCGCCGGCGAGCAGGGCGGCCACCTGCTCGCCCTCCCGCCAGGCCGTGACGCCCTCGCCGAGGGCGGCGATGGTGCCGGAGACCTCCAGCCCCATGACGTCGCTGGTCCCGGGCGGCGGTGGGTAGTGACCGGCGCGTTGCAGCACGTCCGCGCGGTTGACGCCGGTGGCGGCCACCCGCACGAGCACCTCCCCGGGACCCGGCGTGGGGTCGGGGACGTCGGCGAGCTCGAGTTCCTGGTCGGCGATGACGGTAATGGCACGCATGGGCCCATCTTGGCCTAGCCGTGCCGGGCGGTCGCGCGGGCCACGCGGGGTGGGGGCCGGGGCTTCTTTGTGGCCGCCCACCTTGGGTCGGTGTCATCTCGTGCGGCGACGCCTGGCCACGACGCTGGTGTCGCCGGACGCCCTCGCGGGGCATGACGGCAGCGTGGCGTGCGGATCGCGCCACAACTGGTATCGGCCGGGGAGCGTCTGCGCAGGTCGGTTGTCCGCGGCGCGGCGTCCCGTCGTCACTCTGGCCCCAGTTGTGGCGCGATCCGCGCGATTCGCCGAGCAGTGGGGCGCCTGGGTGCGATCACCGCGGCGGCGGGCCTCCCGCGGCGCGCCCGGCCGACGGCGACGGACCGGCGATGGGGCGCCCGTAGACTGGACGGCGCTGTCACCACGGCCTGCGGACCGTGGCGCACGGCAGGGAGGGCTGACAGAGCGGCCGAATGTGACGGTCTTGAAAACCGTTGTGGGGCGACCCACCAAGGGTTCGAATCCCTTGCCCTCCGCGTGCGCGGCCCCGGCGGGCGAGGCTGTCCGGTGGCTGCGTCACAGGTGCCAAGCCAGGGACCGGCGCTCGTCACGAGGCTGGGGCGGATGCGCCGGGTGTCCATGGCGCAGGCGCCCGTTTTTGGCCAGGGCGACCGCGCCAGGTAACCTGTCCGATGGACTTGGAGACGTCGCATAGTCAGGTCTAGTGCGCGGCCCTGCTAAGGCCGTGACGGGGCAACCCGTCCGTGGGTTCAAATCCCACCGTCTCCGCTCTGTGATGTCGCAAGACATCCCGGACAGCCCGGACCCACGTTTGTGGGTCCGGGCTTTTCCGTTGTCGGGTGGTAGTCGCGTGTGGGGTCGAGGGTGAGCTCGCCCGCGGCTCGGGCAGGTGCGGGATGCGTGAGCGGCCGCCCAGCTGCAGGGGGCGATGCTGCCTGACGGCGTCTCGCCCGTGCCCGGCTGGCCGCCCGCCCACGCCGTCGTCTGCGGCTGGCCGCCCGCCCACGCCGTCGTCCGCGTCCAGCACCCCACTTCTCCGGCACCGAGCGCCGAGCCGGATCCGTTGATGATCCCGGCGATCCGGCTTCGGCGCACCATGGCTCCCCCTGGCCGAGCCTCGTCTGCGGATGCGTGCGGCCTGTAACTGCGGTGTCCTGGAGAAGACCTGATGAGGTGCGGCCGGTGCCAATCGACACTCGTCGCGCAGTGGTGAGGGGCCTGTGACATCCTGCACACGCGGGGTGGATGTGCTTGGCCGGAACCGTGGGGGGATAGGGATACGCGATGGATGACAAGCTCAAGCTCGCCGGTCTGCTCCTGGGCGGATACCTGCTCGGGCGGACCAAGAAGATGAAGCTGGCGCTCACGCTCGCCACCAGTGTCGGTGCGCGAAAACTGAGCGATAACCGTGAGGGCCTCACCTCGGCGCTGGGCTCGGTGCTCGAGTCGCCCGAGGTCAAGAGGCTCACGGAGGAGGTCACCGGGCGCCTCACCGAGGCGACCAGGGTCGCAGCGCTGGCCGCCGCGACGAGGGGTGTCGAGTCGCTCACCAGCAACCTGCAGGAGCGCACCGAGAAGCTCCAGGCGCCGCTGCGTGAGCAGGCCGCGGGTGCGGCCGAGACCGCCGAGGGCGCAACAGAAGGCGCCGGTGAGGCCGCCGAGGACGTGACGAAGGGTGCTGGCAAGGCGGCGCAAGGGGTCACCGAGGAGACGGCTGCGGTGCCTGGCCGGGTCAAGGGCGTGGCGCAGCAGGCAGCGGGCGTGGCGAAGCCGGCCGAGGAGGAAGAGGGCGCCGAGGCTGAGGCGGAGGGTGAGGAGCCCGCGGAGGAGTACGAAGAGGGGGAGCCGGAGGCCGAGGCCGGGGAGCCCGCCGAGGAGGAAGAGGGCGCCGAGCCTGAGGCGGAGGGTGAGGAGCCCGCGGAGGAGTACGAGGAAGAGAGCGAGCCGGAGGCCGAGGCCGAGGAGCCCGCCGAGGAGGAAGAGGGCGCTGAGCCCGAGGCCGAGGCTGAGGAGGAAGAGGGCGCCGAGGCTGAGGCGGAGGGTGAGGAGCCCGCGGAGGAGTACGAGGAAGAGGAGTACGAGGAAGAGGGCGAGCCGGAGGCCGAGGCCGAGGAGCCCGCCGAGGAGGAAGAGGGCGCGGAGCCCGAGGCCGAGGCCGAGGAGCCCGCCGAGGAGGAAGAGGCCGGCGAGCCCGAGGCCGAGGCTGAGGAGCCCGCCGAGGAAGAAGAGGCGGCGCCGGAGGCGGAGGCTGAGGAGCCGGCCGAGGAAGAAGCTGCCGAGCCTGCCGCCGAGGAGGCAGAGCCGGAGCCCGAGCCGAAGCCCGCACCCAAGCCCAAGGCGGCCAAGGCGGCGCCGAAGAAGAAGCCGGCGAGCGGCGGCAAGAAGGCGGCCCCCAAGCGCATGGCGCCCACCAGGCCCGCCCCGTGAGCAGGCGCTGACGGCAACGAGGTCACGGTCGACGGATCGGCGAAGGTGAAGGAGCAGCTTGATGGAAAGCAAGACGGCTCAGGAGTCAGGAACCAGCACGGGAAAGTTGCCGATCGACGCGCTGAAGGGGTCCGCCGGCGGCTTCGCCAGGGCGCTCGGCGGCCGTGCCGTCGACAAGCTCACGGACCGCGTCGGGGGCGTCGCCGATCGCCTCACCGCCTATGCCAGCGGGGAGAAGGCCCCGAGCGCGGGTGAGGGCGAGCAGGGTGGCGACGGCGACGGCGTCTCCGCCAAGGCGGCGGCGGCCGGCAAGGCCGCCGAGAAGATGGCCGAGGGTGAGTCCCCGGTCAAGGCCGGCCTCAGCGCCGCCGCGACCGGCGTCAAGGAGAAGGTCAAGGGCGTCTTCGGTGGCGGCGGCAAGGGCAAGGGCAAGGGCGGCAAGAAGTTCAAGTTCAACAACTTCGTCGAGAGCTTCGACGTCGGCGTACCCGTCGAGGTGGCGTACAACCAGTGGACCGAGTACGACCGCTGGCCCGACTTCATGAAGAAGCTCGAGCACGCCGAGCTCAACAAGGACGACGGCAAGGTCAAGTTCAAGGGGCAGGTCTTCTGGTCCCACCGCGAGTGGGAGACCTCCATCAAGGAGCAGGTGCCCTACAAGCGCATCGTGTGGGACTCCACCGGGCGCAAGGGGCACATCAGCGGCGCCGTGACCTTCCAGCCGCTGGGCGAGGAGCTGACCCGCATCGCGGTCATCCTCGAGTACCACCCGCAGGGCCTCATGGAGAAGACGGCGAACATCTGGCGCGCCGCCAACCGCCGGATGCGGCTGGAGCTGAAGTTCTGGCAGCGGTACGTGATGACCCAGGCGGTGCTCCATCCGGAGGACCTCGAGGGGTACCACGCCGAGATCCACGACAAGGAGATCGTGCGTACGCACGAGGACGTCCTCGAGGAGGAGGAGCGGGCCCGGGCCGAGGAGGAAGAGGCCGAGGCCGGCGACGAGTACGAGGAGGAGCCCGAGGAGGCCGGGGCCGAGGGGGAGGAGTATGCCGAGGGCGAGGCAGAGGAGGGCGAGCCCGAGGAGGAGTACGAAGAGGGCGAGGCAGAGGAGGGCGAGGCCGAGGAAGAGGCGGAGCCCCAGCCGGCTAGGAGGACCCGGTGAGCGTCACGACCACGCGTGGCCGCGGCGGCTACGTCGACCGGCCGCAGGGCGGCTCCCTCGCGGACGTCGTCGCCCTGATCCTGGACAAGGGCCTCGTCATCGACGCGTTCGTCCGGGTGTCCCTGGTCGGCATCGAGATCCTGACCGTCGACGCCCGGATCGTCATCGCCAGCGTCGACACGTTCCTCCGGTTCGCCGAGGCGACGAACCGTCTGGACCTCCAGGCCCAGGGCGGCAAGGACCTGCCCGAGCTGGTCGAAGGAATGACCAACGCGGGGGCCCGCGGCAAGACCGGCGGCGTTCTCTCCGGGGCGAAGGAGGCCCTGACGAGCCGGCGGTCCGGCGACGAGGACCAGGGCGGCGAGGAGGACAGGACGCGCCGTCGCAGCGCGGACAAGGCGTCCTCATGACAGCCGCTGACCCCGGCGCGACCGAGCTCAACCAGTACGTCTACGGCATCGTCCCGGCCGACGCCCAGGTGCCCGCCGACCTCAACGGGCTCGGCGGGCACCCGGTGCGCCTGGAACCGATGGGCCACGTCGGCGTGCTGGTCTCCGACCTGCCCGAGCCCGAGGTCGTCGGGCTCCCCGACGAGATGCGCGCGCACGCACTCGTCCTCGACACCGTGGCCGCGGCGTGCCCGGTGCTGCCGATGAGGTTCGCGACCGTCGTCCCCGACGTCGACGTGCTCCGCGAGGAGGTCCTGCCCGAGCACGAGGACCGGTACGTCGAGGACCTCCGGCGGCTCTCGGACGCGGTGCAGTTCACGCTGCAGGTGCGCTACGTCCAGGAAGCCGTCATCGCGGAGCTGGTGGCCGAGCAGCCCGAGATCCGCGAGCTCCGCGAGTCCACGGCGGGCAAGCCCGAGGACGCGTCCTACTACGACAGGATCCGGCTCGGCGAGCTGGTCGTGCGCGGGTTCGAGGAGAAGCGCTCGACGGACGCGGCCGCCATCACTGCGGACCTGACCCGCTACGCCGAGGAGCTGCGACCCCGGGAGGCCGGGCAGGTCGACGACGTCCTCGAGGCCGCCGTGCTGGTCAGGCGGAACGAGATCACCAGCTTCGAGGACGCCGTCGAGGACGTCGCGGCCCGGATGAAGGACCGCGCCACGTTCCGGCTCGTGGGTCCCCAGGCCCCGTACGACTTCGTGGAGGCGTGAGCGGCATGGGGCTCCTCTGGAACATCTTGTCGCTCCCGCTGGCACCCGTGCGTGGCACCGTCTGGGTGGCAGAACAGGTGCGCGACGAGGCAGAGCGGCAGTACTACGACGCCGGCACGATCCGCCGGGAGCTCGACGCCGTGGCCCGTGCGCGGGAGTCCGGCGAGCTCACCGGCGACGAGGCCGCCGCCCGCGAGGAGCAGCTCATCGCCAGGCTCCTCGAGGCGAACCGCAGGAGCCGGGAAGGAGGGCAACGATGAGCGAGTCGGACACCGGGACGCGGGAGCGTCCGCGGCGCGAGGGCGCCCAGCCGGCCAAGCGCACGGAAGGTGGCCAGCAGAAGCGCCGCCCGGCCGAGGAGCGGCCGAAGGGCACGGGCTCCAAGCCGGCGCGCAGGCCGGCCGAGCACTCCGAGCGGGGCGAGGCCCGGGCGGCGTCGTCCGGGCAGGGCGAGCGTCCCGAGCACGGGGACCCCCACGAGCGTCGGGAGGGAGCCGGGAGGAACGACGCCGGGGACCGGCCGGCCCCGCGCCGGCCCGCAACCGCGGAGGACGGCAAGCAGGCAGCCGGCGGCGCGGAGCGGTCGGAGCGCGGCAAGGAGCAGGCGGACGGCGGCGAGGAGCAGCCGGACCGCGGCAGGAAGCCGTCGGACGGCGGCAGGGAGCCGTCGAGCGGCGGCAGGGAGCCGTCGGACGAAAGCACCCAGGGGCGCCAGGAAGGCAGGACCACCACGGAGGACGAGCAGGGACGCGAGCAGAGCCCGCAGGACGGCGGAAGGACCTCCTCGTCGGAGGCGTCGCCGCCGGACGGGAAGCGCGAGGAGCGCCCGCCCCGCCTGACCGCACGCCGGGCCGCGGCGGCGGCGGTGGAGCAGCTCGCGGAGCTCACCAACCGCCGCATCGAGGCCGTGGTGGGCGTCGAGCGCGACGACAACGGCTGGGCCGTCGGCCTGGAGGTCCTCGAGGACCCGCACGTGCCGAGCACGGCCGACATCATGGCCGAGTACCGGATCGAGCTCGACGAGGAGGGGGAGCTCGTCTCCTACAGGCGCGGCACGCGGTACGTGCGCGGACAGGTCCGGGACGAGTGAGGGAACGCGCCGGGACGGGCCGCGCCGGCAGTCCGGTGAAGGACGCAGAGGAAGGTCGTCAGGCATGAGCGTGGTCAGCGGGCGTGGCGGGGCGATGGAACCGCAGCGGGACCGCGACGGCTCGCTCGTGCACGTCATCGAGACGCTCCTCGACAAGGGCCTGGTGCTCAACGCCGACATCATGGTCTCGGTCGCGGGCGTAGAGCTGCTCGGCATCCGCATCCGCGCCGCGCTGGCGTCCTTCGACACCGCGGCGAAGTACGGGCTGGAGTTCCCGGCGGGCACCAACACGGAGACGGTCGCGTGGCGCAACGCCATCGAGCCGAAGGAGACCTGCCCGAGCTGCGGCAAGACGGCCCCCACCGCCCAGCTCCTGGACGAGTACTGCCCGTGGTGCGGGTGGCAGAGCGCGCGGGCCGTCCGCGCCCGGGAGGAGCGCGGGCAGGTCGAGGCTGGTGAGCAGGGCGAGGTCACCGAGGCCAGGTCCGGGGACGACCGGTCACGGGCCGGCGCCGCGGCGAAGCGTCGGGAGGCCGCCGGGTCCGATGAGTGAGCAGGGTGGCGCAGTCACCGCTCCGCAGGCCGGGCTCCAGCCCACGCGCGACCTCCGCGCCACGCTGCCCGACCTGCTCGAGGTGCTGCTCAACAAGGGCGTCTACCTCGATCTGGACCTCATCATCACCGTCGCGGACATTCCCCTCATCGGCGTGAACCTGCGGGCCACCATCGCGGGCATCGAGACGATGCTCGAGTACGGGATGATGCGCAGCTGGGACGAGCAGACCCGCGCCTGGGTGCGCCGGTCGATCTCCCGGCACGTGCCCCTGGCCGACGGCGAGGAGATCGTGGCGCGGATGGCGGGCGGGCACCTGCAGGAGGAGCCGTACCGCACCTGGCGCCCCGGCACCGTCTACCTGACGACGCGGCGGCTGATCGCCTACCGGCGGGACCCGCAGGAGATCCTGTGGCAGTCGCCGCTCGAGGACATCACCGCGCTCGACCTGCGCACCGAGCGCAGCATCGGCGGCGAGGACCGGGCGCGGCTGCACGTGACCACCCCGGCCGGCGAGACGGTCCTCTCCGCCGCGGCCCCGGAGCGGCTGCGGGAGCTGCTCCGCGAGCAGGGCGTGGGCGACGCCGGCTCCCGGGCCGCCGTCGTCGAGACGAGGCGCCGGCCGCTCGCGGAGGGGCACGTGTGGTACCTGGAGGAACGGGCCGGCGGCGCGCTGTGGCGGGGCGGCGCCGCCACGCTGGACGAGGCCGACGGCCTGACGTGGCAGGGTCCGCTCGACTCCCGGCCCGCCGTCCGGCTGCGCCCGCAGGCGCTCACCGCCGTCGACGTCGAGGCGGGACGCACGCCGGTCGGCCACTCCGACGTGCTCGTCGTACGGTCCCGCTCGGGCGACGTGCGGCTGGCGACCCACGACACGGCCCACTGGCTGGGCCGGCTCCGACGCATGGCGGGCGGCGGCCCGGAGGGGCAGCCGCCGGAACCGGGAGGTGCAGGATGACCCTCAAGATCGACGAGCAGAGCCTGAAGAACGGCGTGCTCACGCTGGTGATCACGCTCGTCGAGGTGATCGAGGAGGCCCTGGAGAGCCAGGCCATCCGGCGCCTCGAGGGCGGTGAGCTGACCGAGGAGGAGCAGGAGCGGCTCGGGCAGGCGCTGCTGGAGCTGGACGAGGCGCTGGACCAGATCAAGCGCGACCACGGGCTGACGACCTCGGTGGCGGACCTGCGCCGGGGCCTCGACGACGTCGTCGACGAGGTGGTGGACAAGCTGGTGAATCCGGCGAGGTGGGCCGAGGAGGTCAGGAAAGAGGGAATGTGACGGCCGAGAGTCTCTACGTGTACGCGATCGTGCCCGCCGCGACGACCGGCGAGCTCGGCACCGGCATCGACCGCACCTCGCTGGAGCTGGTGCCCTCCGGTGACGTGGCGGCGGTGGTCCACCGGCACTCCGGCGCCCCGTACGAGGGCGCGGACGACGACGTCAAGCGGTGGGTGCTCGAGCACGGCGACGTCATCGAGCGGGCCTGGGAGCGCGCGGGCACGGTCCTGCCGGTCAGCTTCAACGTCCTCGTCGCCGCCGCCGAGGATGCCTCCGCGCAGCAGCGGCTCCAGGAGTGGCTCGCCCGCGGCGCGGCCGCGCTGGGGGAGCGGCTGGACCGGCTTCGCGACCGCGTGGAGCTGCGGGTCGAGATCGCGTTGGACCCGCACGTGCTGGCCGAGCAGCACCCGGACGCCCAGAACCTGCTCGCCGACATGGACGGCCGGCCGGCCGGCGTCCAGCGCCTGCTACGCAAGAAGCTCGACCAGCTCGAGCGGGACATCGCCGACAGGGTCGCCGACGACCTCTACCCCGAGTACCGTCGCCGCCTCGCGGTTATCTCGGACGAGCTCACCGAGAACCGCAGCGCCCGGACCGAGCCGGGCACCGTCGCGGTGCTGACCGTGGCCGTCCTGGTGCGGCGCGAGAACATGGAGAGGGTGGGGCTCGAGCTCGCGGCCATCCAGCAGGAGCAGCCCGCGGCGCGCATCCGCTACCTGGGCCCGTGGCCCCCGTACTCCTTCGCGGAGGTACCGGCGATGACCCCGGAGGCCGACCCGTCTGTGGGGGCACCGTGACCACCCTCACGCCTCCCGAATTGGATCGGGTCTGCCGGGCACGGTAGAGTCGAAGACGGCCCGAGCGGCCACGCGCCCGTAGCTCAATGGATAGAGCATCTGACTACGGATCAGAAGGTTGGGGGTTCGAGTCCCTCCGGGCGCACAGCGAGGCCCTGACCAGCGGAAACGCGGGTCAGGGCCCCTCGTTCTTCTCGCAACGCACCGTTTGCTCATCGCTTTTGGTCTCGATCTGCTGCGGACTCGGGCGCTCGCGGGCGTCGAGCCCCTCGGATTGGGGTCGGGGGAATGTAGTTACTTCCCGGTGTTGGCACCAACCGGTCCCCGCGCGCCTTCTTGCGGCGCTTGCGGCGTGCGTGCCGCTCTCGCGGTGTGGGGCCTGGGCCGGGGCGAGCGGCTAGGTCAGCACCTGGGTCAGGGCTCTTCCGTTCGTGGTCGACGACGAGTTCGGCGGGCGGGCGGTTGACGAGTGAGAGGTGCGGGGGGCATGGCCGCAGTCGACGTCGACCACGACGTCAGCGGCGAGCCCGATGCCGAGGGTGAGAAAGCCAGGACAGACGGGCCAACGGCGATTGGCACTCAGGTGCGGCGTGGGCGTGCGCCTCTAGTGGCCCGTGTTTGAAGTGGTCTGACGGTTCGCCTTCTTGAGGATCTCTTCTGCGGTCTTGGTCCAGACGAATGGGTGGCAGCGGTCGTTCCAGCCGTCGATGAAGGCGCGGATCTTGGCGTCGAGGTCCTTGACGGAGGCGAAGCTGCCGCGGTGGATGGCCTGGCGCTCGATGATGCCGAACCAGACCTCGACGAGGTTGAGCCAGGAGCCGGCGGTCGGGGTGAAGTGGACGTGGATGCGCGGGTGCTGCTCGAGCCAGGCGCGGACCTCGGCCTTGTTGTGGGTGGCGTAGTTGTCCAGCACCAGGTGCAGCTCGCGCCCGGTCCCGTCGTCGGGATAGGCGCGAGCTACCTGTTTGAGGAAGGCCAGGAACTCGGTGTGGCGGTGGCGTGGCTTGCACGCCGCGGTGACCTTCCCGGTCGCGATCTCCAGGGCCGCGAACAGCGTCGAGGTCCCGTGCCGGACGTAGTCGTGGGTACGCCGCTCCGGCAGCCCGGGCTGCATGGGCAACATCGGGGCGGTCCGGTCCAGCGCCTGGATCTGGGACTTCTCGTCCACGCACAGCACGGGTCGGCCGCGGAGCGTCGACCACCGCCGGGTCGTGGCGGTGACGCTGGCGCCGCCGCCGAAGAAGTACGGCGTGACGCACTGGCCGTCCCGGTTGCTGGCCCGTCACCTCGGCGTCGGCAACGCTACGGTCGCCCGGGCCTGGCGGGAGTACGGGGTGCAGCCGTGGCGCGAGGAGACCTTCAAGTTCTCGACCGATCCCGAGCTGGTCGCCAAGGTCACCGACGTGGTGGGGCTGTATCTCGCGCCGCCGGAGAACGCGATGTGCCTCCCTCCCGGCGTGCCCTGGGCCACGGACGGTGAGGGGAGGGTGGATTACCTGCACGCCGCAGGTCAGGGCCTCGCGTCGATGTCGTCCCGCCGTGCCAGCCCGAGGTCGCCTCCTTCGAGGCGCATGGCAAACGGTCGGAGACCCTCATCGTCGAGGGGGCTTGGCCTCAGCGGTGGAACTACACGAGATTCAGTGCGCAGATTTGGGGAGATCCCTCTGCGCGCACTGACAGGGGGCTCGTGCAAGCGGAGAGCCACTTGACATCGCCTCCGGCCTCCGCCATAGTTCCGTGCCACGGAACATCGTTCCGGCAGCAGGACCTCACAATGATGTTGACAGTCCCAGCACGGGCAGGTCGACCCGGGTACGGATACGCCCAGCGCGCACCCGTCTCCGAGCGCTACGACGCGCGCGGGCCGCACCACCGGTGCGACGAGCGAGCTCACCGAAGGTGGGCGAAGAGAAGGAAGCACACATGCGACGGAACAAGGTCGTTTCGATCCTGGCCACGGTCACCCCCGCAACCCTCGTCCTCGCCGCCTGCGGCTCGGGGAGCGGCGAGGAGGGAGGCGCCGGCGTCAACGAGGACAGCGCGAAGGTCTTCAAGGTGGCCTTCAACCAGACGGAGACCCACCCGCAGTACAAGGCTGTCGACGAGATGGGCGACCGGATCTCCGAGCGCACCGAGGGCCGCTACGACTTGCAGGTCTACCCCAACGAGACCCTCGGCACGCAGAAGGACACCCTGGAGCTGGTGCAGGCCGGCTCCATCGAGATGGCGATGGTGGCGGGCTCGCTGCTGGAGAACATCAACCCCGACTTCGTCGTCTTCAACCTGCCGTACACGTTCGACTCCCAGGAGCACCAGCGCAAGACGGTCAACGACCCGGAGATCACGGGTGAGCTGTTCGCCTCCATGGAGGACTCCGGGGTCCGGGTGCTCGTCGGCTTCCACGGCGGCGTGCGCAGCGTCTACAACGGCGAGAAGCCGATCGAGACGCCCGAGGACCTGGCAGGCATGAAGATCCGCGTCATCGAGTCCGACACCAACCTGCGGATGATGGAACTGATGGGCGGTACCGGAACGCCCATGGGGCAGGGCGAGGTCTACACCGCCATCCAGTCCGGCGTCATCGACGGCGGCGAGAACAACGAGTCGATCTACGCCAACCTCAAGCACGCCGAGATCGCGCCCTACTACTCCTACACGCGCCACCTGATGTTCCCGGACTACCTGGTCGTCAACCCCGCCGTAATGGACGGCATGTCCGAGGAGGACCGGGCCGTGTTCACCGAGGAGCTTGCGGCCGCCATCGACGCCGAGGCGGGGTACTGGGGCGAGGAGGTCGAGAAGTCCGTCGCCGCGGCGAAGGAGGCCGGAGCGCAGTTCAACGAGGTCGACGCCGACGCCTTCCGTGCCGCCCTCACGCCGTTGATCGAGGAATCGCTCACTACCGACACGCAGAAGGCCCTCTACGAGGCCGTCCGCGCCGGCGCCGAGTGACCTGCCGAACCGGAGAGGTCCCGGCCATGAGAAAAGTGAAAGAGACGCTCGACAGCGTGCTGACCTGGTTCTGCGTGGTGCTGTTCGGAGTCCTCGTCCTCGACGTGACGTGGCAGGTGTTCACCCGCCTTGTCCTGGACCAGCCCAGCGGGTGGTCCGAAGAACTCGCGAAGTATCTCTTCATCTGGCTGGGCCTTTTCGGTGCGGCGCTGGTCTTCGGTGAGCGCGGCCACATCGCCGTCGACTTCGTGATATCGAAGTTCCCCGACGGCCTCGCCCGGGTGGTCGCGCTCGCCATGCAGTTCGCGATCCTCGCCTTCGCGGTACTCGTCCTGGTCTATGGCGGATGGCGGGTCTCCCAGCTGACCTGGAACCAGAACCTCACTGGCCTGCCCGTCAACGTCGGCTGGCTCTACCTGGCCCTGCCGGTCTCCGGCGTGCTGGTGGCCTTCTACACCCTCTACCACCTGGTGGCGATCTCCACCCGCGCCGAGAGCGCGGTCGAGGACGTCGAGCCGGACGTCATCTAGGAGGCGAACACCATGGACGTCGCAACTCTCGCCGGTACCGTGCTGGTCGTCGGCATCGCGGTCCTCATGCTGCTCGGCGCACCGATCTCTGTCGCCGTGGGACTGTCGTCGGCCCTCGCGGCCGTTTCCGCCCTCGGGTTCGAGAACGGCCTGCTCACCTCGGCGCAGCAGATGTTCCGGGGGATCAACAGCTTCTCCCTGCTGGCCATCCCGTTCTTCGTGCTCGCAGGCGTGATCATGAACAACGGCGGCATCGCCCTGCGGCTCATCAACGCCGCTAAGGTCCTGGTCGGCCGCATGCCGGGCTCCCTCGCCCAGACGAACGTCGCCGCGAACGCGCTCTTCGGCGCCGTCTCGGGCTCCGCCGTCGCCGCGGTCGCCGCGGTGGGCTCGACCATGGCGCCGATGCAGGCGAAGGAGGGGTACGACCGCAACTTCGCCGCGGCCACGAACATTGCCTCCGCCCCGGCCGGGATGCTCATCCCGCCGAGCAACCTGATGATCGTCTACTCGCTGGTCTCTTCGACCTCGATCGCGACACTCTTCGTGGCCGGGTACGCGCCAGGCATCCTCTGGGCGGTGGTCTGCATGCTGATCGTGCACCTGTACTCACGCAAGAGGTCCCAGCTACGCGTTGCCGACCAGCCGAACTGGGCCATGCGCGCGCGAATCATCCTCGACGCCGTCCCCGCGCTGCTGCTCATCGTCGTGGTGATCGGCGGCATCCTCGCCGGCTACTTCACCCCGACCGAGGGCTCCTGCGTCGCGGTGGTCTACTCCCTGGTGCTGTCGTTCCTCTACCGCGCCATCAAGGTCCGGGACCTCAAGGGCATCCTCTACACCGCCACGGTCACCACGTCGGTCGTGATGTTCCTCATCGGCGTCTCGACGATCATGTCCTGGGTCATGTCCTTCGCCGGCATCCCGGCGATGGTCGCCGACACGATGTTCGCGCTCACTGACAACACCACGGTGCTGCTCATCCTGATCCTCGTAGCCACCCTGGTCATCGGCTGCTTCATGGACCCCACGCCCGCGGTGCTGATCTTCGTGCCGATCTTTCTGCCCATCGTCTCCAGCTTCGGGATGGACCCCATCCACTTCGGCATGGTGATGATCCTCGCCCTCAGCATCGGCACTATCACCCCACCCGTCGGCCCCGTGCTGTTCGTCGGGGCGAAGGTCTCCGACCGCCGAATCGAGGACGTCATCCGAAACCTTGTTCCGTACTTCGTCGCCCTCGTCGTCCTACTCGTCATCGTCGCCTTCGTGCCGCAGCTCTCGCTGTGGCTCCCCGGCCTGATCGGCCTCCTCTGACCTCTCCCGGCACTTGGGCCGGGCGGACGCCCACCTCCCGGCCCTGCACGACCCCATCGGGGAAGCCGATGACCGGCACCCCGCACCCGAACGGAAGGATCGTCATGGAACAGCGGTACGCGACCAGCCCGGAGCAGATCCCGGGCATGGACACCGCCGGCCTGCGCGAGCGCTACCTCGTGCAGGACCTCTTCGCCGACGGTGAGGTCAAGGCGGTTTACACCCACCACGACCGCGTGGTTGTGGCCGGCATCTCACCGGCCGGCGAGCCGCTGACCCTGCCCGGTTTCCCCGAGATCCGCAGCGACAACTTCTTCGACCACCGCGAGGCCGGCATCGTCAACGTGGGCGGCACGGGCACCGTCACGGTGGACGGCATCGAGCACACGCTCACCACGGGTTCGTGCCTGTACGTCGGCCGCGGTGCTGTCGAGGTGACGTTCACCTCCGCCGGCGACGCTGACCTGGCACGGTTCTACCTGTTCTCCGCGCCCGCGCACACCGCGTACCCCACCAGTCTCGTCGAAGCGGGCCAGGGCACCACCCGCGAGCTCGGGGACCCGCTCACGTCGAACCGGCGCACCCTCAACCAGTACATCCACGAGAACGGGGTGAGGAGCTGCCAGGTGGTCATGGGAGTCACCACCCTGCACCCGGGCAGCATGTGGAACACGATGCCGGCGCACACCCACGACCGCCGCACCGAGGTCTACCTCTACTTCGGCCTCCCGGCCGAAGCCCGCGTCGTACACCTCATGGGTCGGCCGGGCGAGACACGCCATCTCGTGGTGGGCGACCGCGAGGTCGTCATCTCCCCGAGCTGGTCCGTCCACTCCGGCGTCGGAACCGCCTCCTACTCCTTCGTCTGGGCCATGGCCGGGGAGAATCAGGCGTTCGAGGACATGGATGGCTTCGCCATCGCTGACATGCGCTGAGGGTTCGGCGCGGACGGGGAGATCGGGATGAGTACGGAACAGGCCGCGGAGGCGTTCGGCCCCGACAGCGTGGCAGACGTCAACGCGCCGGGGCGCCGTGGCCCGGCCAACGCCAGCGAGAAGACCCTGCTCGTGCTCGAGGCCGCGCTCACCCACCGCCGCTTCACGGACGTGGTGGAGGCGACCGGCCTGGCCAAGGCCACGACACACCGCATCCTGACCACCCTCATCGACCACGGCTATCTCGTGGCGGACCGCGCCGGTGGGTACATGCCCGGCCCGAAGATCCTCTCCATGGCCGGGCACGCCCTGGAGCGCATCGACATCTCCGCCATCGCCCAGCCCTTCGTCGACAAGCTTGTCGAGAACGTGCACTGCACCGTGCACGTCGGCGCCGCGAACGGGGATGAGGTGATCTACCTAGTGCGCACCGACTCCGACAAGCCGTACCGCATGCCGTCGCGGGTCGGGCACACGATCCCCATGCACAGCTCCGGGATCGGGAAGGTCATCCTCGCCTCGTGGCCCGAGGACGCCGTCGCCCGCTTCGTCACCCGGGCGGGCCTGGCGCCTCGCACCGAGCACACCATCACCACCTTGCCGCAGCTGCGGGCGGAGCTGGCCTGGATCCGGCAGCACGGCTACGCCCTCGACCGCGAGGAGAACGTGCCCGGCGTGGCGTGCGTAGCCGCCCCCATCCATGACCACACCGGCGTCGTCAAGTACGGCGTCTCCATCTCCACCCTCGCTCTCGAGCACACCCCCGAGCAGGTCGAAGCGATGTCCGCCGACGTCCTCGCCACGGCCTCCGCGATCTCGGCGGCGCTCGGGTACCGACCGCGCTGACCGGCGCCCACCCAGGAAGAAGCACCATGAGCAACACAGGAACGTTCGTCTCCACCACGCTGGTGGACCTGTTCAGCCTCGACGGCGAGTTGGCCGTTGTGACCGGCGCGAACCAGGGCATCGGCCTAGCCATGGCCACGACGCTCGCGCGGGCCGGCGCCGACGTCGTCGGTGTCTCGAACTCGATGCCCACCGGCCCGAGCGAGGTCCGCAGCGCTGTGGAGGAGGCCGGCCGGACATTCACGCCGCTGCGGGCCGACTTCGCGGATCGCGACGCGGTGGCCGCGCTGGCCGCTGACCTCGCTGCGCGCGAGGTGGACATCCTCGTCAACAACGGCGGCACCATCCGCCGTACGCCGGCCACGCTGCACTCCGACGCCGACTTCGACGTTGTCATGGACATCAACCTCCGGGCCACCTGGGTGCTCTCGCGGGAGGTGGGACGCACCATGCTCGAGCGTGGCCACGGCAAGATCATCAACACCGCGTCCATGCTCAGTTTCCAGGGCGGCATCAACGTGCCTGGGTACACCGCCTCGAAGTCCGCGGTCGCCGGGCTCACCAAGGCGCTGGCCAACGAGTGGGCCGGGCGCGGGGTGAACGTCAACGCCGTCGCGCCGGGCTACGTCGCGACCGCCAACACCGCCGACCTGCGCGCCGACGCCGACCGTAGCCAGGGCATCATCGACCGCATCCCGGCGGGCCGCTGGGCGCTCCCGACCGACATCGCCGGCGCTGTGCTCTTCCTCGCCTCGCGCGCCGCCGACTACGTCAACGGCGTCGTCCTCCCCGTCGACGGGGGGTGGCTGGCCCGATGAGAATCACCGTCACCGAGTGTGACCACGACTCCTTCGCCGTCGAGCAGGCGGAGGCGGACGCGCGGGGAGCCGAGCTCCTCATCACCCAATCCCGTAGTGCCGGCGAGCTGGTAGCCAACTGCGCCGACGCCGACGGGATCCTTGTGCAGTACGCGAGCATCAGCGGCGAGATCATGGACGCGCTCCCGGGCCTTCGCGCCATCGGCCGCTACGGCGTCGGCGTGGACTCGGTCGACGTCGCCGCCGCCACCGCCCGCGGGATCGCCGTCTGCAACGTCCCCGACTACGGGACGGAGGCCGTGTCCGACCACGCGATCGGGCTCACGCTGGCGGTGGCCCGCGGCATCCCCCGGCTGGACCGTGGGGTCCGGGCAGGGCGCTTCGACCTGCCGGCCGTGCGGCCGCTTCACACGATCGCCGGGCGGGTGTTCGGCGTGCTCGGCATGGGCCGTATCGGCAGCGCCACCGCCCGGAAGGCGGCCGGCCTCGGCTACGAGGTGATCGGATACGACGCCCGCTCCGAACCGGGCACCACCTACCACGGCGTGGCCACGGTCTCGCTGCCCGAGCTGCTCGAACGCTCCCAGGTGCTCTCCCTGCACACCCCGCTCGACGAGACGACCCGCGGGCTGATCGGCGCCGGCGAGCTGGCCACCATGCGGCGCGACGCGATCATCGTCAACACCTCGCGGGGCGGCGTCCTCGACACGTCCGCCTTGGTCGCCGCGCTGCGGGCGGGCACCATCGCGGGCGCCGGCATCGACGTGCACGAGCACGAGCCGCTGCCGCACGACCACCCACTGACCACCTTCGACAACGTGGTGCTGACCCCGCACCTGGCGTGGTACTCGGAGGAGTCCTACGGCGAGCTCAAGCGCCGGACGATCGAGAACGTGCTCGACGTGTGCGCCGGCCGCACCCCGCGCAACATCGTCAACCCCGAGGTCCTCGGGGCCCCGGGGCGCAACGCCGTCCACGTCGCGACCCGAGCGAGGAGCCGAGCATGAGCACGATGACCGCCGCCGTCTGGGCGGCCACGGGCACCGTCGAGCCGCAGGAGGTTCCGCTGCCCGAGCGACCCGAGGGCTGGGCCCTTGTCAAGGTCGCCTACAACGGGATCTGCGGCACCGACCTGGCCATCTACCACGGCAAGCACCCACGGGCGCGCCCCGGCCTGGTCCCCGGTCACGAGATGTCCGGCTGGATCGCCGAGCCCGGGGCGTCGGGCCTTCCCGAGGGCACCCTCGTGGCGGTGCGCCCGCTCATCTCCTGCGGCACCTGCCGCGCGTGCCGCGAGGGCCACTCGCATGTGTGCCGGTCGCTCGGGCTCTACGGCATCGACGCGCCCGGCGCCATGGCTGCGTATGTGTCCTTGCCGCCCGAGGTGCTGTACACCGTGCCCGACGGCGTGGACCCGCGGACTGCGGCCCTGGCCGAGCCGCTCGCCGTCGCCGTGCACGCGGTGGAGATGTCCGGCATGGAGGCCGGCGACACCGTCGCCGTCTTCGGCGCGGGACCCATCGGCCTGCTGACGGCGCTGGTCGCCCGGCACGCCGGGGCCGGCCAGGTGGTCGTCGCCGAGCCGAGCGCCTGGCGCCGCGAGGTCGCCGCCTCCTACGGATTCACCACGGTCCCCGAGGGCGCCACCGCGGCCGAGCTACTCGCACCGCTGACCGATGGGGAGGGTGCGGACACCACGTTCGACAGCGCCGGGCACCCGGCCGTCGCGGCCCAGCTGACCGCCGCCACCCGTGTGCGCGGCCGGATCGTCGTGGTGGGCGTCTACAAGCAGCCCGCCGCCGTCGACCTGCGCGACATCAACTTCAAGGAGCAGACCATGGTGGGGGTGCGCGTCTACACCGCCGCCGACGTGGAGCGTGCCATCGCGTTCATCGCGGAGGACGCCCTCGACCTTGGGCGCTTTCCCACCCGCGCCTACGCCGTCGACGACGTCGCCGCGGCGTACGTCGCGGCCGCGGCCGGCGAGGACTGCCTCAAGGTCCTCGTCACCCCGGACGCCGCGAGGGCCGACGCATGAGCGGGCCCTTCGACCTGACCGGCCGCACCGCCGTTGTCACCGGGGGCGGGCGGGGCATCGGCCGGGGCATCACCGAGGCGCTGCTGGGCGCCGGCGCCGACGTCGTCATCCTCTCCCGCTCAGACGTGCCCGCAGACCTGCGGGACCACGCCGAGGGCCTGGGCCGGACGCTGTCCTGGTACGCGCTGGACCTGTTCGACCCCGACGGGATCGACGCCGTCGCTGCCGAGGTCCTCGCCGTCCACCGCATCGACATCCTGGTGAACAACGCCGGAACGCAGGAGCGAGCCCCGGCCGCAGACTTCCCCCTCGAGGTATGGGACCGGGTGCTCGACGTCAACCTGCGGGCCGTCTTCCAGCTGTGCCAGCTCTTCGGGCGACCCATGCTCGAGCGGGGCGACGGCAAGATCGTCAACCTCGCCTCGCTGCTCAGCTTTCAGGGCGGGATCACCATCCCCGCGTACGCCGCCTCGAAGGGTGCCGTGGCGCAGCTGACCAAGGCGCTGTGCAACGAATGGTCGGGCCGGGGCGTGAACGTCAACGCCGTCGCGCCCGGCTACTTCGCCACCGACATGAACACCGCCCTGATGAACGATCGCGTGCGGCTCGAGCAGCTCTCCGTCCGCATCCCCGCCGGACGGTGGGGCACTCCCGACGACATCGGCGACGTCGTCGTGTTCCTCGCCGCCCCGGCGGCCATCTACGTGCACGGGCAGGTACTGGCCGTCGACGGCGGCTGGTTGGCCCGATGACTCGACCACAAGGAGAAAGCATGGACGTTCTGACGCGGCTGGGTGCCGCTCGCCTGGTCCCCGTGGTCGTCCTGCACGACGCGACGCAGGCGGACCCGCTGGCCGCGGCGCTGGTTGCCGGCGGCCTGCCCGTGGCCGAGGTGACGTTCCGGACAGCCGCCGCCGAAGATTCGATCCGAGCGATGGCGGGCCGCGGCGACATCCTCGTCGGTGCCGGCACAGTGCTGACGGCCGCGCAGGTCGACCGGGCCGTCGCAGCCGGCGCCGCCTACGTCATCTCCCCGGGCCTCAGCCGCGCCGTGGTCGAGCGGTGCGCGGAGCACGGAGTGCTGGCGCTGCCCGGCGCGGTCACAGCCACGGAGATCCAGGCGGCGCTGGAAATGGGACTGAGCACGGTGAAGTTCTTCCCGGCAGGGACGTCCGGCGGTGCGCGGGCGATCAGGGCGCTCGCCGCACCGTTCGCCCAGGCCCGGTTCATTCCCACCGGCGGGGTGAGCCCGGAGAACCTCGACGACTACCTCGCACTGCCTTCCGTAGTGGCCGTCGGCGGATCGTGGATGGTCCCGAACGACCTCGTGGCCTCCGGCGACTTCGAGGGCGTCACGCGCCTGACCGCCGAGGCGGTCGCGCTCACCGCGGCCGTGCCCGTCCCCACCGCCTGAACCGAGACCACGGAGGCTTCATGTCACAGTCGTCAGACAAGCCCGCCCTGCCGGAGGTCGTGTGCATCGGCGAGACCATGGCGATGGTCACCACCTGCGACGCCACCCCGGTCGCGACCGGCCAGACATTCACGGTGACGGCGGGCGGGGCGGAGTCCAACGTCGCCCAGCACCTCGCCGGCCTGGGGATCGCGACGGCGTGGGTCTCTGCTGTGGGCGACGACCCGCTGGGTCAGCGGGTTGTCACTCAGCTGGAGTCGCACGGTGTGGACACCTGGTGGGTACGTCGCGACCCCGATGCCCGCACCGGTCTGTACGTCAAAGATCCGGCGGGCGGCGTGTACTACTACCGGAAGGACTCTGCCGCGTCCCGCATGCGCGCGTCGGAGATCGGCGACTGGCCCGTCGCCGGTGCGCGCCTTGTCCACCTCGGCGGGATCACCCCCGCCCTCTCGCCGAGCTGTCGCGACCTCGTTCCTGCCGTGATCGACGCCGCACAACGCGCCGGGGCGCTGGTTTCCTTCGACGTCAACCACCGCCCGTCCCTCTGGTCCGCGGACGAAGCGGCCGCCGTCCTCCGGCCGTTGGCCGCGCGGGCGGACATCGTCCTCGTCGGCCGGGACGAGGCGGAGCGTCTGTGGGGCACCCCGACTGCCGAGGAGATCGCGGACCTCTTCCCCGACGCCCGTTACGTCGTCGTCAAGGATGGTGGCAACGAGGCTGTCGAGTTCCACCGGCACGACGACGGCGAGGTCGTCACCCGGTTGCCGGCCCGCCGCGTGGCCGTGGTGGAGCCGGTCGGCGCCGGTGACGCGTTCGCCGGCGGCTACCTCGGCGCCTTGCTGCGCGACGACAGCGCGACCGACCGACTCGCCATGGGCCACTCCGTCGCCGCATGGGTGCTCGGATCACCCGACGACTTCCGCCCCGGGCACGGACCGTGGGTGCGTGACGCGGAGACAATGCCCGCGTTCTAGCTAAGCTTCGAGCCCAGAAACGGTCCGGTGGGAGGTCTGTCCGGTGTTGGAGCGGGAAGGGGCGCCGCCCTATCCGGCATGGCAGACGGCTCATGGTCTCGTTTACTCATCGAAATCGACGGAAGTTACGTCGCGATGGTGCGAGTTGACGAGAGCAGGAAACGGGCCGAGCTGCAGAGCTTGGGCGACATGTCGAGGGGCATCGAATACGGGCGAGAGTCGTGGTCCTTCAACAGAAGGTTGGGGTTCGAGTCCCTCCGGGCGCACAGCGAAAACGGCGCCATCCCAACGAAAACTCCGGTGTCGGGGGCATGCCGTCCGGGGGCGCCGCAGCCCCATAATTGGAGCCCACGTCTCGGCTCCAGTCGGCTCCTCAGTCGTGATTCCATACGTGGCGTCGGTGGCCCGTGCAACACTCCGCGCGTCGAGGCGCATCATCCTTCCGCGGAAGGAGTGATGGAGTTGATCGACGAGGTGCACGCACAGGGTCTGCGCGCCTGGGCGAAGAGTTACGTCGGCAGAGTGGTGTATCGGTAGCCCGGTGAGCGTGCCGACGTAGACGAGTGCGGTCACCGCGTGATCCTTCGAGTGATCTCTCACAACCGACTCGAAGAGGACCTAACGCGATGACCGCACCCTCAAGTATCGACCCTGCCCGGTTCCTGCACGAGCACCTCGCCCAAGCGTCTCCCGACCTGGTGCGGGACATGCTCGCCATGTCTATCAACGCCCTGCTCTCCGCCGAGGCCGACGCGGTCTGCGGGGCCGGCTACCGCGAGCGAGGCGCGGGCGAACCGGCGCAACGGCTACCGCCACCGCGACTTCGACACTCGCGGGGGACCGTCGACGTCGCGATCCCAAGCTGTGCACCGGCTGCTACTCCCCGAGTGGCTGCTGCAGCGGCGCCGCCGCGCCGAGTCGGCCGTGACCTCGGTGGTGGCGACCTGCTACCTGCTCGGGGTCTCCACCCGGCGGATGGACAAGCTGGTGCAGACGCTCGGCATCACCGGGCTGAGCAGGTCCCAGGTCTCGGAGATGGCCAAGGACCTCGACGTCCCTCCTGAGGGGACGGGACCGGGCCGACCGACAAGACCAAGCAGACCGCGGCGGGCGTTCATGACCGAGCCCTCGCGCACTTCGCCGACCGCGCCGTCAGCGTCGAGCGGGTGCTGACCGACAACGGTCCGTGCTACCGCTCGGGGCTGTTCAACGCCGTCCTGGACACCGCGGACGTCAAGCACAAGTACACCCGCCCCTACCGGCCCCTGACCAACGGCGAGGTCGAGCGGTTCAACCGAATCCTGCTCGTGGAATGGGCCTACGCGCGTCCCTACCGCTCAGAGGCCGAAGGCGTCGCCGCCTACGACTAGTTCCTCCATCACCACAATCACCACCGCGGCCACACCGCCCTCAAAGGCGCCCCACCCGCCGACCGCGTAACCAACCTGCCGGGGCAGTACATCTGATATGGAGTGGCTGGTTGTCAAGTGGCATGGTGAGGCGCCGCCGGGGTTCCGGCGGCGCCTCGTTGCTTCGTCGTTCGGTGCCCTGGTGAGCGTGTCGTTGGCGACGCGCGGTCAGACTGAAATGCGCGGGTTGGTTACCGCAGGACGGTGGTTCGGCAGGAGCGGGCCGGCGTGTCTAGGGTCGAGCGTCGCTGGCGTAGCCGGCTGCTCATAGTTGTTTCGCGGGTCGCTCCACGCGCTGCCACCAGGGTCCCCTTCGACGAAGCGGCTCGTGGGGTCAGTCGTCCATGATGGCCAGAGACCAGCACCAGCCGGCGAGCTCACGGGCGATGGCGACGTTGGCGATGGTGGGGCGTTTGCGCCTGTCGATGAAGGTGACCCAGCGGGCGTGCAGTCGCCGGTTGCCCAGGTCTCCACGCGCGCGGGCTGCCGCCGGGGCGTTGTCCCACCGGTCGCGCATCGTCTTGCCGATCACGTACCGCGCGCGGTGGTGCCAGGCCGCCTCGACCAGCAGCCGGCGGACGTGCCCGTTGCCCGTCTTGGTGATCGAGCCCTGCACCCTGGAGGTTCCGGAGGAGTACTCCGAGGGGACGAGGCCCACGAAAGAGGCGATGGTGTTGCCGGTGAAGCGCTGCAGTCGCCGATCTCCACCGCCAGGGCGAAGGCGGTCAAGGTGTTGATCCCGCGCAGGCAGCCCAGCCGCTGGATCGTCGGGGTGTACTCGCTGTCGGCGGCCATGGCGACGATGGCTGTGTCGAGCCGGTCGCGGCGCGCCCTGACGGTCAGCACGGCGTCGTAATCAGCGTCGAACGCCTGCTGGGTCGCCCGGGCGTCGAAGCGCCGCTGGCGCAGCCATTTGTCGTGCGCTGCGGTCCAGGCCTGAGCGCCGGAGTAGACGATGCCCTCGCGCAGCAGGAGCTTGGAGAGCCGGTGCCGAACCCGCATCAGGTCACCGCGGCAGTCCTCTCGGGCCCTGACGAGGTTCCGGGCGGCCTCCTGGTCCGCGCTGGGCACCGTCACCGCGGTGACCTCGTCCAGGCGCAGCAGCCGGGCCAGATGGATCGCGTCCCGGGCGTCGGTCTTGACCCGGTCCCCGGACGGCTTGACCAGCTTCGACGGGGCAGCAACCACACACCGGATCCCCGCCGCGCTCAGCGCCCGGTACAGCGCGAAGCCGGTCGGGCCGGCCTCGTAAACCACCGCCGCCGGGCCCGGAAGTGCCTGCACCCACGAACGGACGTGCTCATACGACGGGGTCAACCTGGTCTCGAACAGCTCGCCCGTGACGCCGTCGATGGCCGCTGCCGCAACGGATCGTGCATGCACGTCCAGCCCCACACTCGTACGCTCGGTGAACACCGGGGCCTCCCACAACTTGTCGGATAGGCCGGGCGGGCGGGCCCCTGCCCGGTAACCCACGAACACTTGTGCGCGAGGCCCCGGCCCGCAACGCCCAACCGTTGCTCCCCCCGGGCAGTGCCTACGGATCGGGTATCCCTCGATCGCCGCCTACCCGCCGACGCCCGGGAAGGTGTCAACGTGGAGCACGCGCAGCGCAGCGAGCATGAACGACGTTGACACCGACCGGCGCCGGCGGACACTCCACCGGAGCGAGGGACACCCGCGCCACCCTCAACGGCACCGGGAACGGAGACTCCCCACGGATCGTGTGTCACTCCATACCGTCTAGGCGAGGGTCGGCGCGGTGGCCACGCCTACCACGGCCAAGGTCGCCAGGAGCGACCGGCCGCCATCGCACGCGGGTCCACGTCGGTCCGGGGCCCGGCCTAGCGGAATGCCGGCGTGCTCAGACGGGCAGCGGCATCGAGCCGATGATGCGGTCGTCCGCGTCGATGAGATGACCCATCCGCTTGATCGTCCGCAGCGTGACCGCGCGGTCCGTGACCACCGCTGGCGTGCGGCTCGTGATGGTCTCCTCCAGGGCGATGAGGTCCGCGGGACGGCGCAGCCAGAAGCCCGCCTGCAGGTTGCTGGGTCCGCCCGCCAGCCCGACGCAGACGCGCGTGACGTTCAGGGCCGAGATGGCCTGCGCGGTGGCGGTGAGCTGGTCCGCCGGCGCGGTCAGCCGCAGCACGGCGCTCATCGGGCGGCCGACGGCGTATCCCGACACGTGGCACCTGAGCACGAGATGCCCAGAGACGAGCAAGGCCAGCAGCGCCCGTCGCACCGAGGCCTCTGCGACCCCGGTACGGGCGGCCAGGTGGGCGACGGTCATCCGTCCGTCCTCCGTCAGCAGCTCCAGCAACGGCGCCCGGAGGGCGTGCGCCGATGCCGGGACAGGCGCCGAGGGCCGGACGAGCACGCGCGCCGGGGCGAGGAGGGCCAGCTGGGGCGCGGTGAGCAGACCGATCCGCCACTCGGCGCCCAGCCGGAAGATGTTGGTGATGATCGCCGACCGCTGGCGGAGGACCCCGGGAGTGCGGGCGATCTCCGAGATGAGCACCTCGCGAAGGCGCGCGAGGCTCGACGAGTGCAGGAGCGCCTGGACGTCGTGACCACCGGAGATGAGCTCCACCGAGGCCACGTCCGGAATCCTCGCCAGGGCGTGAGCGACCTCCTCGGACCGGTCCCGGTCGCAGTCGAGGTCGACGTACGCGCCGTCGATCACCCGACCGGGGGTGCAGCTGATGGCGGCGTGGCCGTGCTCCCGCAGCTCCTCCCACCGGCGCCGCGCCGTCCGCGCACCGATGCCCAGTGCACGCCCGAGGAGCTCCCATGGCGCGCGGGGCGCGACCTGGAGAGCCTCGAGGAGCGCGAAGTCGCGGTCGTCGAGCGCCCGTTCGGGCTGGGACCTCGGCCGGGCCACGGGACTCCTTCCGCCGAAGACGTGCGTGTGACGGATTGTGTCGGAATCCGGGGCGCTGGTGGCGGATGCCGTCCATGTAGCGGGACGAGTGACGGAAACCGGCATCGGTAACACCGGCGACCGGCGGCGTAACGTCGGCGAATCATTCGCCCGCGAGCCTCCCGTCATCCGTCCCGAGCGAAGGAGGCCCACGTGTCCCCGACCACGACCGAGAAGATTGACGTCGCGGCAGTTCCCGCCGGCAGGACGTGGCGCCTGCTGTCAGCCGTCGAGCGATGGGGCAACAGGCTGCCCCACCCGTTCTTCCTGTTCCTCTACATCGCGGTGGCCATCATCGCGCTCTCGGCCGTCGCCCGGTTCGCGGGCTGGTCGGCCGTCAGCCCCAGCACGGGTGAGTCGGTGCAGGTGCGCAGCCTCCTCTCCGGTGAGGGCGCCGAATTCATGGTGACCTCGGCGATCGACAACTTTGTCGGCTTCCCGCCGCTGGGTCTCATCGTCACCGTGATGCTCGGCATCGGAGTCGCCCAGCGCTCCGGCCTGCTCGAGCGGGCGATGCGCAGCGCGGTGATGGCGGCGCCGCCGGGTCTGGTCACGTTCGCCGTCGTGCTCGTGTCAATGATGGGCAACCTCGCGTCGGACTCGGCAATGGTGATCCTCCCGCCGCTGGCAGCGGCGGCGTTCATGGCAGCCGGGCGACACCCGATCGCAGGGTTCGTCGCCTCCTACAGCGCAGTCGCGGCCGGCTTCAGCGCCAACCTGCTGCCCGCCGGCACCGACGTCCTCCTCGCCGGCATTACCACCGAGGCGACCTCCATCGTCCAGGACATGGCCATCTCGCCCGTCGCCAACTGGTACTTCATGGGCGCGTCGACGCTCGTGCTGGCCGTGGTCATCACCTTCGCGTGCCAGCGGTTCGTCGAGCCGCGGCTGGGCCCGTACACAGGAACGGCGCTCGCCGACGCCGCCACCCTCGAGCCCGCCTCACCCTCGGAGCGCAGGGCGCTCCTCGCCACCTGCCTGGCCCTGGTCCTCTTCGCGGTCGTCGTCGCGGCCGCGGTGCTCTACCCGGCGTCGCCGCTCCGTGGTGAGGGCGGCGCGATCCTCAGGTCGCCGTTCATGTCGAGCCTGCCGGTCTGCATCCTTCTCGGCTTCCTTCTCGCGGGCGTCACGTACGGGAAGGCCGCCGGGACCATCACGCACAAGTCCGACGTCCCCGCGATGATGGCCGAGTCGGTCAAGGAGCTGGCGCCCTTCCTCGTCGTCATCTTCAGCGCCGCGCAGGCCATCGCCTACTTCGACTGGACGCAGCTCGGCCTGCTCGTGGCCACCGAGGGCGCCGCCATCATGGAGGCCACCAACCTCGACGGCATCTGGGGACTCGCCCTCTTCGCCGTGTTCGTCTTCGTCCCGGCGCTGCTCATGGTGTCCGGCTCGGGGCTGTGGACGCTCCTGGCGCCGATCTTCGTGCCGATGTTCATGATCAACAGCATCGATCCCGCCTACGTGCAGGCGGCCTTCCGCATCAGCGACTCGGCGACCAACCCCCTCGTCCCGATGAACCCCATGCTCCCCGTCGTCCTCGGCTTCATGCAGCAGTACGACAGGAAGGCGGGCCTCGGCACCCTTTTCAGCTTGGTCTTGCCCTTCACCGTGACTATCTGGCTCGTCTGGATGGCCTTGTTCGTCCTCTGGGGTCTACTCGGTCTGCCCGTCGGTCCGGGCCACGGCCTGACGTTCTGACCTCACCCGACCGCACAAGGAGAGACGATGAGCACCCGAACCACAGTTGGTCCCGCTACGTCCGTCGCCGAGACACTCGCCGACCTCGAGCCGCTGCTGGCGGATGTCCAAGACCAGCTGGTCGCGCTGGCGCGCGACATCCACGCCCACCCGCAGGTCCGCTTCCAGGAGGAGCACGCCGCCGCCGCACTCGTGGCCGCACTCCGCGCCGACGGCGTGAGCACCGAGACGGGGTTCGCCGGTCTGCCCACCGCGTTCGTCGGCCGCTGGTCGAGCCCGGCGGCAGGACCCGGCGCGCCGACTCTCGCGATCTTCTGCGAGTACGACGCTCTCGAGGGCATCGGCCACGGCTGCGGCCACAACGTCATCGCCGCGGCCGGCCTCGGTGCCGCACTGGTCACGAAGGCGTGGCTCAAGCGGCACCCCGGCGTGCCGGCGCATCTCCTCGTCGTCGGCAGCCCGGGCGAGGAGGGCGGTGGCGGCAAGGTGCCGATGGTGGAGGCAGGTCTGCTCGACGGCGTGGACGCCGCCATGATGGTCCATCCCTCCAGCGTCGACCTCGTCGCGATGCCGACGCTGGGGCGGGTCGCGCTGGACATCGACTTCACGGGCCGGCCCAGCCACGCGTCCGCCAGTCCCGAGCAGGGCGTCAACGCCCTCGACGCGGCAACCCTGGCCTGGAGCGCGATCGGCATGCTGCGCCAGCAGATGCCGCCCGAGGTGCGTGTGCACGGCATCGTCACCGATGGCGGGCAGGCGCCGAACATCATCCCCGAGCACGCGGCTCTGCGGGTCTTCGTCCGCGCACCCGACGCCGGTCGGCTCCACGCCCTCGTGCCGCGAGTGGAGGACTGCGCCCGGGGCGCCGCGCTGGCCACCGGCTGCAACGTGACGATCGAGCAGCGCACGCCGCCGTACCACCCGCTGCTCACGAACTCCGTGATGGGACAGATCGTCACCGCGGCCATGGAGCTGGTCGGCCGGCAGGTCGGAGCTGGCAGCTCCGGGATGGGGGTGGGCTCCACCGACATGGGCAACGTCAGTCAGCTGGTGCCCTCGGTTCACCCGACGCTGAAGCTGGAGGAGGGCCTGGACCTGCACACGCGGGAGTTCGCGACGGCGGCTGCGGGCCCGCGCATGGCGTCGGCCGTGCTGGACGGCGCCCGGGTGCTCGCGGCCACCGCGCTCACGCTGTTCACGGACCCCGCGGCGCTCTCACGGGTGAAGAAGGAGTTCGCGGCGTCGAACGCCCTCAGGAGGGCCCGGTAGCGGCCGACGCTCCCGGCGGGCGACTGGTGCGCCCGACCGGCCCTCTTCCGGTCCGCAGCCGCCCTCCCGGGCGGTGCGGCACCGGCCACGACCGACCGCGCGCACACGAAATCCCGCACTCACCGCCGGAGGGCCAGATGCTTGGCGTCACCCCGTCCGAGTTGCTCGACGCCGTCCGCCCTGTTCGGATCGGCACCCGCACCGGCCGCTCGGAACTCCTGATCTCATGGCTTCCATAAGCGCGACCAAGGCCCTGGGTGCCGAACGCGCGTTCGTCAGGGAGAACGTGGGTCTGCTCCGCGTCTTCGGCACGGCCCTGACCGACCAGGGCGCCCCCTGGTCTCTCTGCCCCAAGGCCCCGCCCACGCGACTCCTCCCGCGGGAGGCAGGCCTCACCGCCGCCGGCGGGCAGGTGGTCCTCGCGGCCACCGCGCTCGAGCAGGACCGGCTCGACTCCCTCACTACGGACAACTCATGACCACCCTCAAGAAGTCCCCGGCCGCAGTGCTCCTCCCCTCTGCTGCCCGCATCGCGGCCGACATCGCGCACTTCGCGAGCCTCTCCGAGCCGGGAAGCGGCGTGACCCGCCTCGCCTACTCAACCCTCGAGCGTCAGGCTCACGCGTACTTCCGCGCGGCGATGGAGGAGCTCGGACTCAGCGTCCGGACGGACGCCGCCGGCAACACCATCGCCGAGGCCGCCGGCACGGATCCGGGAGCACGGGCCCTTGGCACCGGTTCGCACCTGGACTCCGTCCCCTCCGGCGGCCGGTTCGACGGAATCGCCGGCGTCGCCGCAGCGATGGAGGTAGCGCGCCTCCTCAGCACGACGGGACTCCGGACATGCCACCCCGTCCGAATTGTCGTCTTCGCGAGCGAAGAGGGCGCGCGGTTCGGTCAGGCATGCAATGGGTCCCGCATCGTGGCAGGCCTCACCGACACAGCAGACCTAGAGCGACTGACCGACGCCGATGGGATCACCATGGCCGCCGCCATGCGCTCTGTCGGGCTCCACCCCCACGACATCGGCGACGCCCGGTGGCACCACGATGATTGGGCGGCGTTCATCGAACTCCACATCGAACAGGGATCAGTGCTTGAGTCGCTCGGCGTCCCGGTCGGCGTCGTCGACGTCATCTCGGGAAGCACCAGGTTGGCCATCGACCTCCACGGCAGGGCGTCACACTCCGGCGGCACTCCGATGCACCAGCGCGCCGACGCGCTCGCCGCGGCCTCCGAGCTCGTCCTCTTGGCCGAGCGGCTCGCCCGCCGTACACGCCACCACGGGACGCGCGCCACGGTCGGCCGGCTCGAGGTCTCGCCGGGATCCCTGACGACGATCCCCGGCAAGGTGCGCTTCACCCTTGACGTCCGCGACGTTGACGCCGACCGCCAGCACCAGACCGTGTCGGAGTTCCTCAGCCGGGCCACAGAGCTGTGCCAGCGCCGCACCATCCGGCTGACCAGTCAACTCCTGGCAGACACGCCGCCGGTTGTCCTCCCGGAGCGGGTCAAGCATCACCTCGTCCGGGCGAGCGAGGCCCGAGGCGTCGCCTATCGGGTCATGCCGAGCGGGGCAAGCCACGACGCTCAGATGGTGAACCGCGTAGTCCCCACCGGGATGGTCTTCGTCCCGAGCCGCGACGGGATCAGCCACGCACCGGAGGAGTGGACCAACGCGGAGGACATCGCCACCGGCGCGGGCGTGCTCCTGGAGGCGCTGCTGGCCCTCGACGCCGAGCCTGATCGAAGGACCGCATGAGCGGCGGACACCGCCAGGTCGCCGAGCTCAGCCGAGGTCCTCCCCGCCCGCCACCGTGCCCGTCGCACCTGGGACGAAAAAAGGCCCCGGTGACTCGGCGAGTCCTGCGCATCCAGTAGCGGATTGCCGCCCGCCTCGGTCTGGTCAGGGGTGCAGTAACGCCGCCGCGGCGCGCACGGCCGCGGTGATTCGGTCGACGTTGCGCGAGCGCAGCCCGGCGTGACCGGTACCACCCCGCACCAGCAGGAGGAGAGAGCCGCATGACCACCGCCACCGTCGCCGGGTTCGCCGGCGTGACGGGCAACGCCGGAGTGAAGGACGGCGTCCCGGACGTCAGCCTGGTCCACGCCACGGGCGCGACGACGTCGGCCGCCGTGTTCACCCGGTCGCGCTTCGCGGGCCCGAGCGTCCGCGTCAGCCGCGAGGGCGACACCGGCGGGCTGCGCGCCGTCGTCGTCGTGTCCGGGAACGCGAACGTCGCCACGGGGGAGCGCGGCCTGGCCGACGCCCGGGAGCTGCAGCGGTGGGCGGCCGCACGGGCCGGGTGCCGGCCCGAGCAGGTGCTCGTCGCCTCAACCGGCGTCATCGGGGTGCCGTACCCGATCGAGACCGTGCGGGAGCGGCTCGCGGCCCTGCCCGGGTCCGGGCCCGTCGACCTCGACGCCGTCGCGCGCGCGATCATGACCACTGACACGCGTGCGAAGGTGGTCTCTCGGCGCGTGGGCGCGGCGAGCATCGTCGGCATCGCCAAGGGCGTGGGGATGATCGAGCCGAACATGGCCACGATGCTGTCGTTCGTCTACACCGACGCCGAGGTGGCCGCCGGGGACCTGGACCGCGTCTTCCGCGCCGTGGTCGAGCGGACGTACAACGCGGTGAGCGTCGACACCGACACGTCCACGTCGGACACTGCCGCCGTCGTGGCCTCCGGCGTCGGCGGACCGGTCGACCTGGCCGCCTTCGAGGGGGCCCTGCTCGAGGTGTGCACCGAGCTGGTCAGGATGATCGCGTCCGACGGCGAGGGCGCCTCCACGCTCATCGAGGTGCGCGTGACCGGGGCCCGCGACGACGCGCAGGCCAAGTTCGTCGGCAAGGCGATCGTCAACTCGCCGCTGGTCAAGACGGCCGTGCACGGCGCCGACCCCAACTGGGGCCGCGTGGCCATGGCGGTGGGCAAGTGCGAGACCGAGACCGACATCCTCGAGGAGAACGTCCGCATCGCGTTCGGAGGTCTGGAGACCTACCCGACGCTGCCCACGCCCGAGCGCAGGGCCGAGCTCGAGGCGTACCTGAAGAACGACGCGGTGCTCATCGAGGTCGACCTCGGGATCGCAGCCGGCGAGTTCACCGTGTACGGCTGCGACCTCACGGAGGGGTACATCCGCATCAATGCCGACTACACCACCTAGTTGAACGAGCTGGGCGAACACCGAACCGTCACGGGTTCGATGCCGCTTGCTTCTGAGTGAAGGATGGCGACATGCCCAAGAAGTACGACCCGGAGGTCAAGGACCGTGCGGTGCGCATGGTGCTGGACCACCGCGGTGACTACGGCTCGCAGACGAAGGCGACGATCGCGGTGGGCTCCCAGCTCGGGATCCCGCGCGAGACGCTGCGCCGCTGCGTCTCCCAGGCGCGGGTTTACACCGGGGACAAGGCCGGGGGAGCACGGAGGAGAACGAGGAGATCAAAGCCCTCAAGCGGAGAACAAGCGCCTGCGCGAGGCGAACGAGATCCTCAAGGCGGCAGCGGTTTTCTTGCGGTTTGACACTCCCTGACGGGGCCCCTACGGGGTCACCTTCCAACTACGGATCAGAAAGGTTGAAGGTTCGAGTCCCTCAGGGCGCACCGAATGTGAGGCCCTGATCTGCACTCGTGCAGTTCAGGGCCTTTGTCGTGCCGGAACCCCGCGACCGTGAATCCCGCGGGCCGGGGGCCCACGGCCCCTTGCTCAGTGCGGGGCGACGCTCGCCTCCACGGGCGGCGCGGCCTCCGGGCGGAGGTGGGCCACGAGCTCGCCGCGGCTGTGCACACCGACCTTGGCGAACACCGACTTCAGGTGGTCCTGGACGGTGTTGGCGGAGATGAACAGGCGGCCCGCGATGTCGGTAGTCGAGCGCCCCGCGATCACTCCCGGCAGACGTCCCGCTCGCGCGGCGTCAACCCGTAGGCCACGAGCAGCAGCCCCAGCAGCTGGTCGCCGGAGGCGGGCTCGATGGTGATCCTGTTCATCGGCGCCGGGCTCAGCCTTCATCGGCGCCGGGCTCATCCTGGGCGTCGCCGCATGGGCCGTGGGCCAGGAGGCGGTCGGCCGCACGCTCGTCATCTACCTGTGTTCTCGGTGCTGTCCAGCATGGCCATGCTGGTCGCCGACCGACTGGCCATGAGCCGGCCCCGCGGCGCGGGGATCGGCGGGGTGGTGGCCGAGGGGGGCCCGCCGCTGCTCGCGCTCGTCGCGACCGCGCTCGTCTGACCACGCTCATCTGCCCATCCGCGCCGCCGGCGGTCCGGACCTCTCGGCTTCGGCGGCCTTCGGCGTCATCATGGAGTCATCGAGCGCCGGGCGCCGCCGGCTCGCCGCGGCGCCCGGCGGCTGGCCACCAGCCGGAGGGCCCGGATGCCGGTCACGATCGTCTCCATCGACACGCCGTCGCTCGGCGACCGCAGCTACCTGGTCCACGACGGCCGGGTCGCGTTCGTCGTCGATCCGCAGCGGGACATCGACCGGATGCTCGACGCCGCCGCGCGGGCCGGCGTGCGCATCACCCACGTCCTCGAGACCCACGTGCACAACGACTACGTCACCGGCGGGTACGCGCTGGCCCGGCGCACCGGCGCCCGGTACCTCGTCAACGCCGACGACGACGTCACCTTCGACCGCGTGCCCGTCCGCGACGGCGAGGTCGTCGAGGTCAGCCCCGAGCTGCGGGTCCGCGCGCTGCACACGCCGGGGCACACCTTCACCCACCTGGCGTACGTCCTCGAGGGCGAGCACCCGGCCGTGTTCTCCGGCGGGTCGCTGCTGTTCGGCTCCACCGGCCGCCCCGACCTGCTGGGGGCCGAGCACACGCACGAGCTGGCGCACCGCCAGTACGGCTCGGCGCGCCGGCTCGCCGCCCAGCTGCCCGACGACACCCGGGTGCTGCCCACGCACGGCTTCGGCAGCTTCTGCGCCACCCCCTCCGGCGGTCACACCACGGCCTCCACCATCGGGCAGGAGCGGCTGGTGAACCCGGTCCTGAGCCAGGACGAGGAGGACTACGTCGCCGACGTGCTGGCCGGGCTGGACGCCTATCCCGCCTACTACGTGCGCATGGGCGCGATCAACGCGGCCGGCCCGTCGGCGCCGGACCTGACCGAGCCGCAGCGCGCCGACAGGGAGCAGCTCCGCCGCCGGCTGCGGGCCGGGGAGTGGCTGGTGGACCTGCGCAACCGCACCGCCTTCGCCGCCGGGCACGTGCCCGGCACGTTCAGCTTCGGGCTGGACGGGCGCTTCGCCACCTACCTCGGCTGGCTCATCCCGTGGGGCACCCCCGTGACCCTGCTCGGCGAGAGCCCGCAGCAGGTCGCGCAGGCCCAGCGCGAGCTGGTCCGCATCGGGATCGACCGCCCGGCCGCGGCCGCCACCGGCGGGCCGGAGGAGTGGACCGCCGACCCGCTGGCCACGCTGGCCCGGGCGTCGTTCGCGGACCTGGCGCAGGTGCGGCACCACCGGCCGGTCACGGTGCTGGACGTGCGCCGGACAAGCGAGTGGCGCGTCTCTCACATCGCCGGTGCCGTGCACGTCCCGATCCACGACATCGTCGCCCGGATGGGCGAGGTACCCGCCGGTGAGGTGTGGGTCCACTGCGCCTCGGGATACCGGGCGTCCATCGCGGCCTCGCTCCTCGCGGCGACGGGACGGCGGGTGGTCCTCATCGACGACAGCTTCGCCCGGTCGGCCGCCGCCGCGGGGCTGCCTGTCGAGGCCGGACAGGCCCCGGCGTCCGCCTGACCTGCCGCCATGGCGAGGCTGCCTTGGCTACCCTCGAACGGTCGCCCACCGCCCGCCAGGGGCCGGAAGGAATGCCATGCCCGAGAACCCTTGCCCGCTGTCGGACCGCACCGTCCCCGGCCCCGCTGCGCCGGACCGCCGAGCCGACGCGCCCGCCGCGGGAGGCCGGCGGAGGTGGACCGGCGCGGAGAAGCGGTCGCTGGCCGGCATGGTCGCCGTCGTCGTCCTGCTCAACGTGGTCGGCTGGGGCGTCCTGCTGCTCGCCGTCGCCCCGCAGGGCCTGGTCGTCGGCAACGCCGGCGTCTTCGGGGTAGGGCTCGGGGTGACGGCGTTCCTGCTGGGCGTGCGGCACGCCTTCGACGCCGACCACATCGCCGCCATCGACAACACCACCCGCAAGCTCGTCGGCGAGCGCCGCCCCGCCCTCAGCGTCGGCTTCTGGTTCTCCCTGGGCCACTCCAGCGTCGTCTTCGGCCTGGCGGTGCTCCTCGCCCTCGGCGTCCAGGCCATCGCCGGACACGTCGTCGACGAGAACTCCACGCTGCAGCAGACCCTCGGGCTGGTCGGCACGGTTGTCGCCGGGACGTTCCTGATCCTCATCGGGCTGCTGAACCTCGGCTCCGTCCGGGGCATCGTCAAGGTGTTCCGGGAGCTGCGCGGCGCCCCGCTGGACGAGGCCGAGCTGGAGCGGCACCTCAACAGCAGGGGCCTCCTCGCCCGGCTGCTCGGCCGGTTCACCCGGCGCGTGAGCAGGCCCTGGCACATGTACCCCGTCGGGCTGCTCATGGGCCTCGGGTTCGACACGGCCACCCAGGTCGCCCTGCTCGTCCTGGCCGGCGGCACCGCCGCGCTGACCCTGCCGTGGTACGCGATCCTCGTGCTGCCGGTCCTCTTCGCCGCCGGGATGAGCCTGTTCGACGCCGCGGACGGCGTGGTCATGGCCCGCGCCTACCGCTGGGCGTTCCTCGCCCCTGTGCGCAAGGTCTACTACAACCTCACCGTCACCGTGCTCTCCGTCCTGGCCGCGCTCGGGGTGGGCAGCGTCGTCCTGCTGCAGCTGCTGGCCGAGCACGTCCGGCCCACCGGCGGGCTCCTGGGCGAGGTGGCCGCCCTCGACCTGGGTAACGTGGGGTACGTCCTCGTCGGCCTCTTCGTCGCGACCTGGCTGGTCAGCATCGCGGTCTGGCGCTGGGGCCGGCTCGAGGACCGCTGGCAGGGACGTCTCGCCCAGGGCTGAGGCGCCCGGCAGTCCCCCGCTCGGCGAGACCGCGAGGGCGGGAGGTGGTCCAATCCTCCACATGACGGCGCACGCGGCGACGGGGCGGGCCCCCGCATGACCGACCTGGTGGAGGTGGCGCAGGACCTGTACGGGCTGGCGGTGTCGGACTTCACCCAGGCCCGCAACGACCGCGCCAAGCAGCTGCGGGCGGCCGGCGAGAAGGAGCTCGCCGCGGCCGTGAAGGCGCTGCCCAAGCCGTCGGCGGCGGCCGGCGCCGTCAACACGATCGTCCGCCACCTGCCGGACCAGGTCGAGGAGGTGCTCGAGCTGGGGACGGCGCTGCGCCGCGCCCAGGCCGACCTGGACGCCCGCCGCCTCCGTGACCTCAACAAGCAGCGACGCGAGCTTACCTCCCAGGTGGTGCGGCGGGCCCGGACGCTGCTCGCCGGGATGGGGCAGGGCATGTCGGACGCGGTCGCCGGCCAGGTGGAGGCCACCCTGCACGCCGCGATGGTGGACGGCGGGGCCGCGGCGGCGCTCCGGACGGGGCTGCTCGTCGAGCCCATGGAGGCCACGGTCGGCCCGGTCGACCTCGACGGGGTCGTCGCCGTGCCTGCCGCGCTGGGCGACCGCGCGGAGCAGGAGGCCACGGCGACCGCCCGGGCGCGCCGTAGCCGCGGCGGTGCCCCGGCCGGGCGGGCGGCCGCGGCCGCGCGGGAGGCCGAGGCCGGGCGGGAGGCCGAGGCCGGGGCCGAGCCAGAGACAGAGGAAGTGCCTGAGGCAGCGGAAGCCCCGGAGCGGCAGGCCGCCCCGGAACCGCAGCCGGAGCCGGAGCCGGCGCGGGAGAGAGAGCCGCAGCCGGAGCCGGAGATTGAGCCGGCGCGGCTCCGCGTGGACGCGCGACGGACGACCCGAGCACGCCAGCCCCAGCCGGAGGCGGAACCCGGGCGGGCGCCGGAGGGCCGGCTCAGCGTGGTTGCCGACGACACCCGCGCCCTCGAGGAGGCGCGGGAGGAGGCCGCCGCGGCCGACGCCCTCGCCGACAGCGCGCAGCGGACCCTGCGCAAGGCCGAGGAGCGCATCCAGCGGCTGCAGGCGCGCAGCCTCCGGCTCCAGGCCCAGCTCGAGGAGCTGCGCCGGCAGGTGGACGAGCGGGAGCAGGACCTGGAGGTGGTCGAGGACGAGCTCGCCGACGCGGAGGAGCAGCGCGAGGCGGCGGAGCACACCTACGACGGCGCCCGCACGGCGGCGGACCGGGCCCGCGCGCGCATGGCCAGGCTGCAGCGGTAGCGCTCCCGGCCGTGCGCGTCAGCCCTCGGAGAACCGGTAGTCGACCTCCTGCAGCGAGTCCACCGGGAAGGTGTAGTGGAAGCGCAGGGTCTGGCTGCCGGTGTTGCGGATGCCGTGCTCGGCGTCGCCGGGGATGAAGACGGCGGAGCCCGCCGACACGGGGTGCTCGGCGCCGTCGATCACGACCAGCCCCTCACCCTCCAGGACGTAGTAGACCTCCGGCGGCGTGTGCCGGTGCAGCCCCAGCCAGCCCTCGGGCGCCAGCTCGGAGACCCCGGCTGTCAGGCCGGTGGTCGCGGTCGCGCCGCTGCTGAACGTGGTCACGAAGGAGACCTTGCCCTTCACCGGGTCGTCCCACGTCTCCTGCTGGCCCTGGCCCGCGCTGAGCACCTCGGGGCGCACGTCACCCGCCATGATGGTTCCCCTCGTCGATGGTGCTGCGACGCTAGGTGCGCCCGCGGGGGCCCGCTACCGGACGGCCCCGCGACCGAACGCCCGCGAGGCCGTCCCGCGGCGGGCCCGGGCGGCCCGGGCGTCAGGCCACGCCCTCGTAGGCCGCGGTCAGGAGGGCGCGGACGTCACCGGTGCCCACCAGGCGGGGGTTGGGGATGGGCAGGGCCGCGTTGACGCGGTCGATCGCCTCGGGGAGCTGGTCGCGGCGCAGCCCGATCTGCTCGAGCGTGCGGGGCGCCCCCACCTCGGCGTACAGCCCGCGCAGGCCGGCGACGGCGTCCTCGGCGCCCAGCGCGCGCGCGATCCGGCCGGCGGCGGCCGGCACGGCGGGGGAGTTGAACGCCAGGACGTGCGGCAGCACGACGGCGTGCGCGGCGGCGTCGGGCAGCTTGAAGGCCCCGCCCAGCACGGCGCAGATCCGGTGGTGCAGGCCCGAGCCGGTGGCGGCGACGATGGCACCGGCCAGGAACGCGCCGTAGAGCAGCTGCTCGCCGGCGTTGGCGGAGGTGCCGGCCCACGTGCCGACCGGGTCGTTGAGCGCGGCCTCCGGCGAGTTCGCCAGGGCCAGCGGCACCCGGCCGATCCCGCGCAGCCCGGTCGCCAGGGCCTGCACCGCCTCGTCGGCCAGGGCGGCGGTCATCGGGTTCGCGCCCGGCGCCCAGTGGGCCTCGGCGGCGTGCGCCATCGCGCCCAGGCCGGAGGCGACCGCCAGGGCGCGGGGAAGCTCGTCCGTCAGGTCGGGGTCCAGGATGACCGTGCGCGGCTGCACCGCCGGGTCGGTGCCGGTCTCCTTGCGGCCCGCCGTCGTCATGCCCCACACCGGCGTCATCTCCGAGCCGGCGTAGGTGGTGGGGACCGACACGATCGGCAGGTGCGTCTCCCGGGCCACGATCTTCGCGGTGCCCGTGGTCGCCCCGCCGCCGATGCTCAGCACGCCGTCGGCCCGGGCGCGGCGGGCCAGCTCGACGGCCCGCTCCGCCACGGCGGCCGGCACGTGCGGTTCGACACCGGTGAACCAGGCCACGGCCACCTCCGCGAAGGGGATCGTCACCTTGCGGGCCAGCGGCTCGTGGGGCCGGCCCGCCACGACCAGGACCCGCTCGAACCCCATGCGCTCGACCTCGGGCGGCAGGGCGGTCAGGACGGTCCCACGGCCGAAGACCACGCGCGCGGGTGAGGTGTCGAAGGAGAACTGCAACGTCAACCTCCCTCCTCGGCGACGGCGCCGGCCGGACTCGCGGCGCCGGTCGTGCTGCTCCCATCTTGCGCCCGTGCGGCCCGGCGCGGGGAACGTTGGGGCGTGTCGGTGACGCGGTCTCGCCCTGCTCAGAACCCGCGCCGGCGGCCCAGCCCGTAGCGGTCGAGGTCCTCGGCCGCCTCGACGACGACCGACCCGGCGCGGGCGCGCGCCTGCTCGAGGAGCTCCCCCGTGCCGGTGTAGCGGGAGGAGAAGTGCGTGAGCACCAGCGTGCCCGCGCCACCGGCGCCGGCCAGGGCACCGGCCTGGCCGGCCGTGAGGTGCTGGTACGTCTCGGCCAGCTCCGCCTCGCCGTCCGCGAAGGTCGACTCCGCCAGGAGCAGGTCGGCGTCCTCGGCCAGGGCCTCCGCGCCCTCGCACATCGCGGTGTCCATCACGATGGCGAACCGCTGCCCGGGCCGCGGCACGCTGACGTCCTCGAGGCGGACGGCGCCGAGCCGGCCCTCGCGCTGCAGCCGACCCACCCCGGGGCCGCGGACGCCGGCGGCGGCGAGCCGCTCCGGCAGCAGCGTCCGCCCCTCCGGCTCGCGCAGGCGGTACCCGAACGCCTCGACGCGGTGGCGCAGCGGGACGACGTCGAGCCCCTCGGCCACCTCCCCGGCGGCGCCGTGCGGGTGCAGCCGCAGGTCGATGCGCACGCCGGCGACCGTGACCAGAGCCCGCACCACCTCGGCGCCCGAGGCGGGGTAGTGCAGGTGCACGGGGTGCTCGACGCCGTCGAGGGCCAGGCGGGCCAGAACGCCGGGCAGCCCGAAGCAGTGGTCGCCGTGCACGTGCGTGAGGCAGATCCGGGTGATGGACGACGCCGCGACGCCGGCGTGGACCATCTGCCGCTGCGTGCCCTCGCCCGGGTCGAAGAGCAGGCCCTGCCCGTCCCAGCGCAGCAGGTACCCGTTGTGGTTCCGGGTGCGGGTGGGCACCTGGGAGGCGGTGCCGAGGACGACCAGCTCGCGCATCGTCCGAGTGTGCCGCCCCGCGCGCTGTCGCCGCACGGCAGGGGCGGGCCACCATGGGCCCATGACGTTCGCCATCGCCCGCGTCTACGACCCGCCCGGCGAGGACGACGGCGCCCGCGTGCTGGTGGACCGGCTGTGGCCGCGGGGGCTGGCCAAGGACGGCGCGCGCATCGACCTGTGGCTCAAGGACGTCGCGCCGTCCACGCAGCTGCGCCGGGAGTTCCACCACGACCCGGAGCGGTTCGCCGAGTTCACCCGGCGTTACCGCGACGAGCTGGCGGGCAACCCGGCCGTGGAGCGGCTGCGCGAGCTCGAGCGCGAGCGCGGCCGGGTCACGCTGCTCTACGGCGCGAAGGACACCGAGCACAACCAGGCGGTGGTGCTGCGAGACTTCCTCGCCTCCTGACCGCCGGGCGTCTCCGGCCCCGCCGGTCAGGAGGGGAAGACCGTCACCTCGGCGGCCTTGACGCTGAGGTGCACGGGCGCGCCCGGCCCCAGGCCGAGAGCGGCCGCGGAGCCGGGCGTGATGTCGGCGGCGAGGAGGTGCCCGGTCGTCGTCGCCGCCCGCACGCGGACGAGCTCGCCCTGGGACTCGAGGGAGGCGACGGTGGCCGGGAGCACGTTCCGGGGGCTGCCGCCGGGCGGCGCCAGGTGCACCGCGACCGCGCGCGGGCTGAACGTGGCGGCGACGGCGCCGCCCGGCTCGCAGCCGGCGTCGGGCAGGCCGTGCAGCACGAGCGGGGCGCCGCCCGCGGGTGACGGCGCGACGACGGCGGAACGGTCGGGGGCCAGGGACCCCACCACGAGGTTCACGCCCGCCAGGGCGGCGGCGAAGGCCGAGCGCGGCCGGGTGAGCACCTCCACCACCGGTCCGCGCTCGACCACCCGCCCGCCGTCGAGCACGACCACGGCGTCGGCGATGCCGAGGACGTCGAGCAGGTCGTGGGTGACCAGCAAGGCCGTGCGTCCCGAACCGCGCAGCACCCGGCGCAGCACCAGGCGCATCTCCGCGGCGGCGCCGACGTCCAGCGCCGACAGCGGCTCGTCGAGCAGCATCACGTCGGGGTCGGTGGCCAGGGCGCGGGCCAGCGCGACCCGCTGCGCCTGGCCGCCGGAGAGCTGGGACGGACGGCGCCGGGCGAGGGGCGCGCAGCCGACCTGGGCGAGGCGCTCGCGGGCGGCCGCCTCGGCCCGGGCGGGCGGCGTGCCGGCGGCCCGGGGCCCGAACGCGACGTTGGCGGTGACGTCCAGGTGCGGGAAGAGCAGCGGCTCCTGCGCGAGCAGGGACACCCGGCGGGCGTGCGGCGGGACCCAGGTGGCGCCGTCCGCCACGGTGCGGCCGCCGACGCGGACGGCGCCGGTGGGGCGCACCAGCCCGGCGGCCACGGCCAGCAGGGTGGACTTGCCGGCGCCGTTCGGGCCGAGGACGGCGAGCACCTGCCCGGCGGGCACCTCCACGGCCAGGTCGACGCCCCGGTCCGGGACGGCGGCCCGCACCGACAGCGCCGGCCCGGCTGACGGGGCGCCTCCCCTCGGGCGCGTTGCCGGCGCTGCCTCCTCCGGGGCGGAGCCGGGCACCGCCCCGTCGGGCGCGCCCGCCCTCGCCGGGCCGTCCGGCGCGCTCACGGTCCCCGCGCCGTCGTCGCCCCGCCCTTCCCCGGCGCCGCGACGGGCCGGGCGCTCGGTGACCAGCACGATCACCGCGGCCACCGCGATGAGCACCACGGACAGGGCCAGCGCGGCGTCGGGGTCGGTCTCGCGGCGCAGGTAGATCTCCAGCGGCAGGGTGCGGGTGACGCCCTGCAGGGAGCCGGCGAAGGTCAGGGTCGCACCGAACTCGCCGAGGGAGCGGGCGAAGGCCAGCGCGGTGCCCGAACCCAGCGCGGGCAGCAGCAGCGGGAGCGTGACGCGGCGCAGCACCGTCGTCGGCCGCGCCCCCAGGGTGGCGGCGACCCGTTCGTACCGGGTGCCCGCGGTGCGGGCCGCGCCCTCGAGGGCGAGCACCAGGAACGGCAGCGACACGAAGGCCTGCGCGAGGACGACGGCGCCGGTGGAGAAGGCGACCTCCACGCCCAGCGCCTCCAGCCGTCCGCCGAGCAGGCCGCGGCGTCCCAGCGTGGTCAGGAGCGCGAGGCCGGAGACGACCGGCGGCAGCACCAGCGGCAGCAGCACGACCGTGCGCACCACCCGCATCCCCGGCCACCGGGCGCGCGCCAGCACGAGCGCGAGGGGCACGCCGAGCAGCACGCACAGCCCCGTGGCCGCCAGCGACGTGCGCAGGCTCAGCGCCAGGGCGTCCACCGACGCCTCGCTGGCGACGAGGGCGGGAAAGCGCGCCCACGGCACCTCCAGCAGCACGCCGGCGACCGGCACGGCGAGGAGGAGTACGCCGAGCGCGGCCGGAAGGAAGGCCCAGCCCGGCAGCCCGCCGCCGTCGGCGCGCCGGGGCGCCGCCCGTGGGGCCTGTGGCCGTGCCGGAGCCCGCCGGTCCGGCGACCGGTCGGCTGCGGGTCGGGTCATGGCAGCTCGAACCCGGCGTCGGCGAGGACCAGGCGGCCCTGCTCCCCGGTGAGGGCGGCGATCCAGGCCCGCGCCAGGGTCGGCTCGCCGGACCCGGCGAGCACCGCGGCCGGGTAGCGGTTGACGACTCGCTCGGCGAGCGGCACGGGCACGACCTCGACGGCGTCACCGGCGGCCCGGGCATCGCTGCTGTAGACGATGCCGGCGTCGGCCTGCCCGGAGCGGACCTTGCCCAGCACGTCGGTGACCGCGGACTCCTCGCTCACCGGGGTGAGCGTGATCCCGGCCAGGCCCGCGAGCTCCTGCGCCGCCCGCCCGCACGGCACCTGGGGTGCGCACACGACCAGGGCGGCGCCGTCCAGGCTCGCGTCGAGCCCGGTGACGCCGGCCGGGTTGCCCGCGGGCACCACGAGCGCCGGATGGTTCTCCGCGACGACGACGGGCTCGCCGTCGGTCAGACCGGCGTCGACGAGGCGGTCCATGGTCGCCTCGTCGGCGGTCATGAGGACGTCGGCGGGCGCCCCCGCGATCACCTGGGCGGCCAGGTCCGAGGAGCCGGCGAAGGAGAGCCGCACCTCCGTGCCGGGTCGTGCCTCCTCCACGAGCGCCGCGACCTGCTCGGCCACGCCGGTCAGCGAGGCCGCGGCGAAGACCGTGAGCTCGGCCGCGCCGGCGGCGCCGTCCGCCCCGCCGCCGGAGGTGCCGGCGGCGCACCCGACCCCCACCGACAGGGCGAGGAGGGCACCACCGGCGGCGCGGGCGGCGCGGCGCGCGCGGCGGCCCGGCAGGTGCGGCCGGCCAATCACCTGGGGGCGCGGGCGGTGGGCGCGCGCCGCGGGACTCCGGCGGCCGGGCTGCGGTTGCCGGCCGGTCATGCCCGCGCCGCGGGGGTCTCGAGCAGCACGGTCGTGGCCTTGATGACCGCGGTGGCGCGCGAGCCCACCTCCAGGCCCAGCTCCCGCACCGCCTCGCTGCTGACAAGCGAAACCACCCGGAACGGGCCGCACTGCAGCTCCACCTGGGCCATGACGCCGTCGGCGACGACGTCGGTCACCAGCCCGGTGAACCGGTTCCGGGCGGAGCCGCGCACGCCGTCCGGCTCGCCCGCCGGGACGCGCCCGGCGAGGGCCTGCGCGTGGCGGGCGAGCGCGGCGCCGTCGACCACCTTCCGCCCGGCGGCGTCGGTGCCCGCGGGCAGGCGGCCGTCGTCGACCCAGCGACGGACCGTGTCGTCGCTGACCCCTAGCAGACCGGCCGCCTCACTGATCCGATACTGCGGCACGAACCGTACGATAGCGCCGCACCGGCGGGATCAACAGGCCCCGGTCCCCGAATCCGCGGGGCGAAGTGCAGGCAGTGCTCCCCGCGGCCGGGCGCCGGCCTCCGGAGTGCCCGGGGGTCCTGCCGCGCTCGTGCTGGCTACCGTGAGCACGTGAGCAACCGACCCGTAGCCGCGCCGTGAACCACAGACCCGAGCCAGCGTCCACCCCCGGTCCGGGCGGCGGCGGTCTCGTACGCGGCGCCGTCGTCACCGTCTCGGACAGGTGCGCCCGCGGCGAGGCCGAGGACCGGTCGGGCCCCCTGGCGGCCGAGCTGCTCGCCGGGGCCGGCGTCTCGGCGGGGGTGGTGGTCGTGCCGGACGGCGTGGACCCGGTGCGCTCCGCCATCCGCCGGGCGCTGGCGGACGGCGCGCGGCTGGTGCTGACCACCGGGGGGACCGGCCTGGCGCCGCGCGACCTCACCCCGGAGGCGACGGGGCCGCTGCTGGTGCGGGAGCTGCCGGGGCTGGCGGAGGCGATCCGCGCACGCGGCGCCGCCGCGGTGCCCACCGCCGTCCTCTCGCGGGGGCTCGCCGGGATCGCGCGCGGCAGGGCCGGCGAGGCGCTCGTCGTCAACGTGCCGGGCTCGCCCGGTGCCGTGCGCGACGCCGTCGCCGTGCTCGCGCCGCTGGTGCGACACGTCCTGGACCAGCTCGGCGGCGCCGGGCACTAGCGAGCCACCGCGCGCCCGCCGAGCCGGCGCGGGAGCCCCTCGACTGTGACGTTCTGGGTTCGCCGCTCAGCGACTGCGACGTTCTTGGGGGTCACATGGTTCCGCGGGGCCCCACAACGTCGCACTCGAATGCGTGGCCCTTCGGTCGACGGCGGGCACTCGAATGCGGCCCTCCGGTCGACGGCGGGCGCATTCGGCCGCGCGCCCTCGATGGCGGGCGGTGTGGGACACGGCGCGGGCTCAGGGCAGCGGGGCGCCGTCGGCGCCCAGGGCGTCGAGGTCCGCCCAGGAGTCCACGTCGACGGCCTCGCGGCCGGCCGCCCGGACGCGCGCGGTGGCGAGCGGGCCGACGCACCGGTGCACCGAGGCGCCTCGGCCGGCGTCGGGCAGGGCGCCGAGCCGCTCCCGCAGGGCCGCCGTCCGGTAGACGCCTGTGAGCCACTGCGCGTGGCCGTCGCCGTCCACGAGGCACGCGCCGTCGCCCGTGACCGCGGCGGCGAGCAGGCGCGGGACGGCGTCGGCGGCGTAGGGGACGTCGCACGCCAGCACGAGCAGCCACGGGGCCGGCCCGGCGCCGTCGGCCGCCGGGCTGCCCGAGGTGGCGGCGGCGTCGAGCGCCGCCAGGCCCGCGGCGATCCCGGCCACCGGGCCGCCGTGCGGCGGGTCCTCGAGGGTGCGCAGCACGCCGGGCGGCACGGCCACCTCGGGCGGGGCGACGACGACGGTGCGCCTGGCGCCGGCCGCCGCGTCGAGGGCGTGCTCGAGCAGGCGGCGCCCGCCGAGGACGACGTCCGGCTTGGAGGCGCCGCCCAGGCGACGGGCCGTGCCGCCGGCGAGCACCACGGCGTCGAAGGCGGGCGTGGCCCCGCGGCCGGGCGTCATTCCTGCAGGCGCCAGTCGCCGGAGCGGCCGCCGGACTTCGCAACGACCTTCACGGCGGTGATCTCGGCGGAACGGTCCACGCCCTTGACCATGTCCACCACGGCGAGCGCGGCGACCGAGACGGCGGTGAGCGCCTCCATCTCCACCCCGGTGCGGTCGGCGGTGCGCACGGTGGCGGTTATCCGCACCCGGTCCTCGGCGAGCTCGAGGTCCACGGCGGCGCCGTGCACGCCGATGGTGTGCGCCAGCGGCAGCAGCTCCGGCGTCCGCTTGGCCGCGGCGATGCCCGCGATCCGCGCGACGGCGAGCACGTCGCCCTTGGGTACCGTGCCCTCGCGCAGCGCCGTCATCACCGCCGGGCGGCACAGCACCTCACCGGTGGCCACCGCCTCCCGCACGGTCGGCTCCTTGCCGGTGACGTCGACCATCCGGGCGTGCCCGGCGTCGTCGAGGTGGGTCAGGCGGACGGGTTCCATGGCGCTCACGGCACCATCATGACGCGCACGGCGTCGCCCGGGGCCACCTCCGCCGTGCCGGCCTCGACGACGGCGAGGGCGTCGGCGGCGGCCAGCGAGGCCACCAGGTGCGAGCCGGACCCGCGGGCGGCCGCCGGGCGCACCCGCACCTCGCCGTCCTCGCCCGGGGCGTCGACCACCACGGGCATGTACTGGCGCCGGCCGGGCGGGCAGCGCCACCCGGCGGCGGCGACGGCGGGCAGCGTGGGCCGCGGCCCGGCCTCGGCCACGAGCGCCCGCATGCGCTGCAGCGCCGGGCGGACGAAGACCTCGAAGCTGACGAACACGCTGACCGGGTTGCCCGGCAGGCAGAAGATCGGCACCCCGAGCTCGCCGTGCGGGTGGGCGAGCACCCCGAACCCCTGGGGCTTGCCGGGCTGCATGGCCACCTGGTCGAAGCCGACCTCGCCGAGCGGCGCGAGCACCTCCTTGACGACGTCGTACGCGCCGGCGCTCACCCCGCCGGTGGTGATCACGGCGTCCAGGCGCCCCAGGTTGTGCGCAAGCCGTGTCCGCAGCGCCTCGGGGTCGTCGTCCACCGCGCCGAGCGGCACCGCCGCGGCGCCCGCCTCCCGCACCAGCCCGGCGACGAGCACGGCGTTGGAGTCCGGGATCTGCCCCGGCCCGGGCTCCTCGCCCGGCGGCACGAGCTCGGCGCCGGTGGAGAGCACGCCCACCCGCACCCGGGGGTGGACGAGCAGGGAGCCGTGCCCCACCGACGCCGCGGCGGAGAGGTCCCGCGCCCGCAGGTGCGTGCCGGCCCGGAGGACGACGTGCCCGGGAGGGACGTCCTCCCCGGCGCTGCGGACGTGCGCCCCGCGCGCCGCCGGGCGCCGCACCTGAACGGTCGCCGGCAGCGCGCCGGGCCCGGCCTGCTGGTCCGTGTGCTCGACCGGGACGACGGCGTCCGCCCCCGGCGGCACGGGGGCGCCGGTCATGATGCGCACCGCGGTGCCGGGCTCGACGGGCGGGCGTGCGGCCGAGCCGGCGGGCAGGTCGGCGACCACGCGCAGGCGCACCGGCGCGGCCTCGTCGGCCGCGGCGACGTCGGCGGCGCGGACGGCGTAGCCGTCCATGGCGGAGTTGTCGAACGGGGGCACCGCCAGCGTCGCGGCGACGTCCTCGGCCAGCACGCAGCCCTGCGCCTCGCCCAGCGGCAGGCGGCGCGGCGCCAGCGGCGCGACGGCGGCGAGCACCCGGTCCAGGTGCTGCTCGACGGTGATCATGGGGCTCCTCGCGTCAGTAGGTCGGCAGGGTGGGGTCGACGTCGGCGACCCAGGCGAGCACCCCGCCGGCGACGTCCACGACGCGCACACCCGCCCCGGCCAGGGCGCGGGCGGCCTGGGCGGAGCGCTGGCCGGTGCGGCAGTGCACGAGCAGCTCGCGGGCCGCCTCGCCGGGGCGGCCCAGGTCGAGGCGGTGGACGGCGCCCTCGGGGTCCGCGAGGACCTCGCCGAGGGGGACGCTGACGGCGCCGGGGATGGCGACGATCGCGCGCTCGGCCGGCTCGCGGACGTCTAGCAGGACGAAGTCGTCGGCGCCGCGCTCGCGGTCCGACAGCCGCTCGGCCAGCTCCGTCGCCGTGATGCTCGGGGTCGCGGGCGTGAGTGCGTCGGGCGCCGCGCCGCCGGGCGCGGCGCCGCCGGGCCAGGTTGCGGCGTCGGACGAAGCAGCGTCGGGCCCGGTCGCGCGTTCCGCGGCCGCGACGGCGGCGGCGAGCGAGCCGGCCGGCGCGCCGGTGGGGTCGTAGCCGAGCTCGGCGCGGGTGCGTGGCGCCGGTGCGGCGGCGCGCGGCCGCACCGGCAGCTCGCTCCACCGGGCCGCGAGGGCGTCGAGGATCAGCACCCGCCCCAGCAGGGGCTCCCCCGTGCCGGTGATGAGCTTGACCGCCTCGGTAGCCATGAGGGAGCCGACCTGGCCGGTCATCGCCCCGAGCACACCGGCCTGCCCGCACGAGGGCGTCGTCCCCGGCGGGGGCGGGGCGGGGAAGAGGTCGCGCAGCGTCACCCCCGCGGCGGTCCCGGGCGGGCGCGACCAGAACACCGAGACCTGGGCGTCGAAGCGCAGGATCGAGGCCCAGACCACCGGCAGCCCGAGCTCCGCGGCGACGTCGGCGACCAGGTAGCGGGTGGGGAAGTTGTCGGTGCCGTCCAGCACGAGGTCGTAGCCGGCCAGCACCGCCCGGGCGTTGGCGGCGTCCAGGCGGAGGTGGTGGCGGTCGACGACCACGTCCGGCGCGAGCGCGGCGATCTTCTCCGCCGCCGAGTCGACCTTCGGCCGGCCCACGTCGGCGGTCGTGTGGATGACCTGGCGCTGGAGGTTGGAGCCGTCGACGACGTCGTCGTCCACGATGCCGAGGCGCCCCACGCCGGCGGCGGCCAGGTAGAGCAGCGCCGGAGCGCCCAGGCCGCCGGCGCCCACGACGAGGACCCGGGCGGCGCGCAGGCGGCGCTGCCCCTCCTCGCCGAGCTGCCCGAGCAGCAGGTGCCGCGAGTAGCGCCGGACTTGCTCCCGGGTCAGCGGCGGGCCCGGGGCGACCAGCGGCGGCAGCGGCATGCCCACACTGTAGGCGCGGCGCCGTGCCTGGTCAGGCCCGCTCGAGCACCAGCACGGGGATCTCGCGGCTGGTGCGGCGCTGGTAGTCGGCGTACAGCGGGAAGGCCTCGACGGCGCGCTGCCACCACAGCTCCTTCTCCGCGCCCGTGACCTCCCGGGCGACCATGTCCCACTTCTCCGGCCCGTCCTGCAGCTCCACCTCGGGGTTGGCGAGGACGTTGCGGTACCACAGCGGGTGGCGCGGCGAGCCGCCCAGCGAGGCGACGATCGCGTAGGCGCCGTCGTGCTCGACCCGCATGAGCGGGATCTTGCGCAGCTTGCCCGACCGGGCGCCGCGGACCGTGAGGATCACGCAGGGCAGGCCGCGCATGGTCGCGCCCTCGGCCCCGCCGGAGCGCTCGTAGAGCTCGACCTGCTCGCGGACCGAGGCGCGGGGGCTGGGCTCGTACGTACCTGTGAGCGGCATGGTCGCAGTCAAGCATCCCCGGGGAGCGGAGCGCGAGGCACCGCCGACGCTGCTGCGGAGGAACCCGGGACACCGCGGGACGGACCCGCGCCGGTCCCGGCGACCGCGCCACGGCCCGGCAACGCGGTCCCGGCGGCCGCGCCACGGCCCGGCAACGCGGTCTCGGCGACCGCGCCACGTCCGGCACCGCCACCTCCGGCCGGTGTTCCGCCAGCCCGCGCCGGACGCGCACGCCGGCGTTCCCCTAGCCTGGGCACCGACGCAGCCGGGGCCGGACACCCGCCCCACGGGCGGGCGCGGCGGGAGGAGCGGGCATGGCGATCGTGCCGGACACCAAGGACTGGACCTGGGTGCTGCGGCGCCGCTGCGAGGAGTGCGGCGTGGAGGCCGCGCGGGAGGACCCCGCGAGCGTGCCCGGCCTGGTGCGCGACGCCGTCGCGCGCTGGCAGGAGGTGCTGCGCCGGCCCGGCGTGGCGGTGCGTCCCGACGAGTCCACCTGGTCGCCGCTGGAGTACGCCGCCCACGTGCGCGACGTCTTCACCGTGTTCGAGGGCCGGCTCCGGCTCATGCTCGAGCAGGACGAGCCGACCTTCCCCGACTGGGACCAGGACGCGGCCGCCGTCGAGGGGAACTACGCCGGCCAGACCCCGGCCGAGGTCAGCGCTCAGCTGGAGGCGGCGGGGGACCGGATCGCGGAAGCCTTCGCGGCCGTGCCGGAGGAGCGGTGGCAGCGCCGCGGCGTGCGCAGCAACGGCTCGGAGTTCACGGTCGAGACGCTCGCTCAGTACTTCGTCCACGACGTGCTGCACCACCTGCACGACGTGCGCGGCTGAGGGGCGTCTCCGGGTCGTCGCGGGCGCGCGGCTGTGCACCGCTATGGGCAACCGCACACCGAATTATATAGATGCATGGTGCATGTAGGCGTACGGTCGGACCCGTGCCCGAACTGACCGATACGCGACAGGACGCCTCGGCCCGCGTCCTCGACCAGATCACCCACCTCAACCGGCGCGCGCGGACCTTCGGCACGATGGTCGCCCGCCGCGCCGGGCTCCAGCCGGCCCAGGTCCAGCTGCTCTTCAGCCTGTACCGCGCCACCGAGTGCCGAGTCGCTGCGCTGGCGGAGCAACAGCTGGTCGACCCCTCCGTCGCGAGCCGGCAGATCGGCGGGCTCGAGAAGGACGGCCTGATCGCCCGCCGGCCCGACCCCGAGGACGGGCGGGCGACGCTGGTGTCGCTGACGGAGGCGGGGCTCGCGCGGCTGCGGGAGGTCCGGCGCCTGCACGTCGAGGCCATCGAGCAGTCCATGGACGGCTGGTCGCCCGAGCGGATGCGCCGCCTGGCGGACGACCTCGCCGAGCTCACCGCGGCGGCGGAGCACGTCTACGCACGACTTACCGGCGCGGAGCCGGCTATGGAACTGACGAAGGAGCTCGGTTGAGCAAGAAGAACCTCACCTCCCGGCGGGTCTACGCCGGGATGACGGCCGAGGAGGCCGCCACGGCGCACGGCGAGCACCGGCAGATCCTGAAGGTGCTCACCGGCCTGCTGATGGCCATGTTCGTCGGCAACCTCTCCGGCACCATCGTCGGCAACGCGCTGCCGGTGATCGTCGGGGAGATCGGCGGCACCCAGCAGCAGTACACCTGGATCATCACCTCGATGATCCTGGCCTCGACGGCGGTGACGCCGATCGCGGGCAAGCTGGCCGACCTCTTCGACAAGAAGAAGCTGCTGCTCGCCTCGATGGTCGTCTTCATCGCCGGGTCGGTGCTGGCGGGCCTTTCCACGTCGGCCGGCATGCTCATCGCCGTCCGGGTGCTGCAGGGCCTGGGCATGGGGGCCAACATGGTCCTCACCCAGATCATCATCGCCACGATCATCCCGCCGCGGCAGCGCGGCCGGTACAACGGCTACATGGGCGCCGTCATCGCGGTGGCCACGGTCTCCGGGCCCCTCGCCGGCGGCCTGATCGTGGACACCCCCTGGCTCGGCTGGCGCTGGTGCTTCTGGGCGACCGTGCCGTTCATGCTCGCCGCGATCGCCGTCGTCGTGAAGAACCTGCACGTGCCCGGCACGGGCCGGCCCGGCGCCAGGGTGGACTACCTCGGGGCGGTGCTCATCTCCCTGTCCGCCACGCTCCTGCTGGTCTGGGTCTCCTTCGCCAACCACGCCTTCGACTGGGTCTCCTGGCAGACCGCGGCGCTCCTCGCCGCCGCGGCGGTCAGCGCCGTGGCGTTCGTGCTCGTCGAGCGGCGCGTCAGCGAGCCGGTCATCCCGCTGGGCATCCTCACCGAGCGCACCACCATGCTGGCGATCGTGGCCAGCCTCGCGGTGGGCACCGCCCTGTTCGGCGCCAACGTCTTCCTGGGCCAGTACTTCCAGATCGGCCGCGGGTACTCCCCGACCGTCGCCGGCTGGCTCGGCCTGCCCATCATGGTCGGCCTGCTCGTCTCCTCCACCGTGGCCGGCCGCTGGGTCACCGCCAGCGGGCGGTGGAAGCCGTACGTCGTGGGCGGCATGGGCCTCCTCGCCCTCGGCATGGCCCTCATGGGAACGGCCGACGGCGACACGAACCTGGGCCTGATCGGGCTGTACCTGCTCGTCGCCGGCCTCGGCCTGGGCGCGTCCATGCAGAACCTCGTGCTGGCCGTGCAGAACACCGTCTCCATCGGCGACGTCGGGGCCGCGACGTCCTCGGTGACCTTCTTCCGCTCGCTCGGCGGCGCGATCGGCATCCAGGTGCTCGGCGCGATCTACACCCAGCGCGTCACCTCGCTGACCCGGGCCGGGATGGCGGAGCAGGAGCTCGACGGGACCGGCCTTGACACCTCTACCTCATCCCTGGACCTCTCCCAGGTGCCGCCGGCGATGGCGGACATCGTCACCGGGGCCTACGGCGACGGCATCGGCTCGGTCTTCGTGGTCGCGGCCGCCATCTCCGCCGTCGGGTTCATCGCCGTGCTCTTCATGAAGGGCACCGAGCTGCGCAGCACCTGGGACGTGCCCCGGCGTAGCCACGAGGTCATCTCCGAGGTGGCTGGCGAGACGGTTACGGCGGGCGGGACCACCCCGGATGACGCCGCCGGGACCCGCGCCGGGGAGCCGGCCACCCGCGGGGTGGCCGCCACCCGCGCCGGCGCGCCGAGCGCCGCCGGCAAGGTGGGCATCGAGCCGACCGCAGCCGTCGCGGCCGCCACCGCCGACCGCGTGATCGCCGACGAGGGGGCGGGCCGCAAGGCCTGACGCCCCGCCCGCCCCCCGCCTCGCCACATGTCATGACATCTGGGGAGGAAGATGACATCTCGCGCGCTACGCGGGGGCGAGCTCGTCGAGCCGGGCGTTCGCCCACTCGATCGCCGCGCGGGTGTAGTACTCGCGAGCCGGCGCGGGGGAGAGGGCGAGGTCGTGGATGCCACCCGGCACCTGGAGGATCGTCACGTCCTCGCCGATCATGGGGGCGCGGCGGAGCATCTGGCGGACGTCGAGCACCACGTCGGTGCTAGTGAGCTCGGCGGGGCCGGGCTGCCGCCGGTCGCCCGAGCGGGTGGAGCAGCACAGCAGCACCGGCGCGGCGACGTCCATGCCCCGCGCGAGCTCCGCGTGCGCGCGGCGCACCGACCGGATGAACCCAGCCCGGACGGGGAAGCCGGCGTGGGGCTTGAGGCTCAGGTCGTACTCCCACTCACCGCCGGTGCCGGCGTGCAGGTTCCGCCCGTACGCGTCGCCGAGGGTGCCCACCTGGACGCTCGGCAACCAGGCGCCGAGCCGGTCCAGCACCGCGGTGAGGACCGTGCGCTCGAACCAGCCGCGGTTGAGGTCCAGCCACGGCGAGTTCAGCACGACGACGTCCACCGTGCCGGGATGGTCGTGCGCCCACAGCACCGCCTGCAGCCCGCCGGTGGAGTGGCCGAGGAGCACCAGCCGGCGCGCGCCGCCCGCCCGGACGAGCTCGAGCGCCGCCCCGATCTCCTCGTCGTGCACCCGCAGGTCGCGCACGTCGTCGGGCCGGGGGTGGCCGTTGACCGAGCGGCCCGCCCGCCGCATGTCCAGGCCGTAGAAGTCGTAGCCGGCGTCGATCCAGGCTTGGGCGTGGCCGGCCTGGAAGAAGTAGTCGACGAAGCCCGGCAGGTACAGCACCGCGCGGTCCCGGCCGCCGGCGTCGGCGTGGTGGACGAGGGTGGCCACGTCGGGGGCCGCGGGCTCCTCGCCGCCGTCGGTCAGCCGGCCCAGCCGTAGCGTGCGCGCCACCCAGGGCGGGCCGAGCAGGTCCTCGCGCGTTCCTGCGGGAACCGGGCCGCGATCGGGGACGGTGGACGGCGCGTCCGGGAGGTCGGGGACGGTGGGTCGTGCTGAGCCGTTGACGTCGCGACGCATGCGCCGATCATGCCGTGCCGCTGGATTTCACGCCGCCGCTGTGCCTGGTGACCGGGCTGTCCGCGGTCGAGGGTGTCGGGTTCTTCGCCCCCGCCGTGCCGTGGGAGGTGCTGGCCGCGTGCGTCGGCGCCGCCGGGCTCGTGGTGGCCGCGGCGTCCGCGGCGACCGCCCGGCGGGCGGTGCGGGTCTCGCCGATCACAGCGCTGCAGGCGGCGTGAGCGGCGGCGGGCTCAGACCACGCCGTAGAGCCGGTCCCCGGCGTCGCCGAGGCCGGGGACGATGTACTTGTTCTCGTTGAGGCGCTCGTCGACGGCCGCGGTGACGATGGTGACGTCGCCGCGCTCGCCGATGGCCTCGTCCAGGGTCCGCAGGCCCTCGGGGGCGGCGAGCAGGCAGATGGCGGTGACGTCCCGGGCGCCCTTCTCGAACAGGTAGCTGATCGCCGCGATGAGGGTGTGGCCGGTGGCGAGCATCGGGTCCAGCACGAAGCACTGCCGGCCGGAGAGGTCCTCGGGCAGCCGGTTGGCGTAGGTGATCGCCTCGAACGTGGTCTCGTCGCGCTGCATGCCGAGGAAGCCGACCTCGGCGGTGGGCAGCAGCCGCGTCATGCCCTCGAGCATGCCGAGGCCGGCGCGCAGGATCGGCACGACGATGGGCCTCGGCGCTGCCAGGTGGGTGCCCACCGTCGGCGCGACCGGGGTCGTGATCTCCACCTGCTGCACGCGCACGTCGCGGGTGGCCTCGTACGCCAGCAGGGTGACCAGCTCGTCCACGAGCAGCCGGAACGTCGGGGACTCCGTGTCCTTGTCGCGCAGGACGGTGAGCTTGTGGGCGATCAGCGGGTGGTCCGCGACGTGCAGGCGCATGCGCTGAATCTATCGTCCGGCCGTCGGCGGCGCCGGGGTCGGGGTCCTGCGGCTCACGGGCGGCCCGGCCGGCCCCGGGAGCGGCGGGCGCGGCGCGGCGGATGACACGATGTGCCCGTGGACCCCGCCCGCCCGACCCCCGCCGTCCCGGCCGCCGTCGACGAGGCGATGACGCTCGCGCTGCGGCTCGCCCGGGAGGCGCTCGGCAGCGCGGACGTGCCGGTGGGCGCGGTGGTGCTGGGCCCGGGCGGGGAGGTGCTCGGCCGCGGGCGCAACCGCCGGGAGGCCGACGGCGACCCCACGGCGCACGCCGAGATGCTCGCCCTGCGGGAGGCGGCACGGGCGCTCGGCACGTGGCGGCTGGAGGGCTGCACCCTGGTGGTCACCCTGGAGCCCTGCACCATGTGCGCCGGTGCGGTGGTGCTCGCTCGCGTCGCCCGGGTGGTGCTCGGGGCGTGGGACCCCAAGGCCGGGGCGACGGGGTCCGTGCGCGACGTCGTGCGCGACTCCCGCCTCAATCACCGCGTCGAGGTGCTGGGCGGGGTGCGGGAGGCCGAGAGCGCCGCGCTGCTGCGGGACTTCTTCGGCGAGCGGCGGTAGCGCGGCCGCGCGGTGCCGGCGTCGCCGGTGGCCCGCGGTGCTCGCGTCGCTCGGGGAGCTCGCGGCTCGCGGTGCTTGCGGTCCTCGCGGTGCTGGCGGTGCTCGCGGGCGAGAGGTCGTGCGGGCCGGTACGGGCCCGCAGGGCAGGGCGGGCGGGTCCCCGGCACACTGGGACCGTGATCCGGCGCCGCGTCATCGTCCACGGCCTCGTCCAGGGCGTGGGCTACCGATTCTCCTGCCAGATGCAGGCCGAGAACCTGGGCGTGCGCGGCTGGGCGCGGAACCGCCCGGACGGCACGGTGGAGGCGGTGTTCGAGGGCGACGCGACCGCGGTGGAGCAGATGGTGACCTGGACCCGCCGCGGACCCCGGCACGCGGACGTCACGCGGGTGGACGTCGCGGAGGAGCGGCCCGAGGGCCTTGCCGGGTTCGACACCTACTGACGCCGCACGCTCCACGCCCGTGGTGGCCGCGGTCATGCGGAGTTGTCGCTGCCAACGGTGGCCGCCGCGGCGGTTTCTCGTGGCCGTGATCCGAGCGGCTCGGTAGATGCCGGATCTCCGACCGGGGCGCGCTGATTTCTTGGGGGCTGTCAGGAATTTCGATCCAGCGAACGGTCTGCAGTCGCCGATTCAGATTTGCGTGACGCCGGACCCCGACGCGGGAGCAGGGAGGATCGCGACGCGGGAGCAGGGCGGATCGCGACGCGGGAGCAGGGAGGATCGCGACGAGGGAGGGAGGATCGCGACGCGGGAGCAGGGGAGATCAGGGTTGGTCGGGCGCCCCGAGCGGGAAGGCCTCGTGACCGGATTGTGGCATTGCCTCAGCCTTGCTGAAACCGCCGAGGGCACACGCGTACCGGACGCAGCGGACGCCGTCTGCACCACCCGGCGGAGTGTCAGCGACGGTCGAAACCGGCAGGTTTCGAACTCGCCCGTCGTTCCTGGCCTACTTGTCGACCGTCGCCGACACGGAGAGCCGAGAGAGCCTCACTTCTCCGGTGTCCCTGGCACCGCCCATAAGACCTGCACGGCTCCAGCGCGGCATGCGTCGTCGGCGCCAATCGAGCGGAGGTCTCAAAATCCTGCCTCCTGTTCCGCATTGCTGACACCCTCCAGGGATGTTGCAGGAACCCGCCCGGAAGGCGGCAGCCAACCGCCCTCCAGGAATGTTGCGGGAACCCGCCCGGAAGGTGGCAGCACCCCCTGCCGGAATGTTGCAGGAACCCGCCCGGAAGGCGGCAGCCACCGCCTCCAGGAATGTTGCAGGAACCCGCCCGGATGGCGGCAGCCAACCCCCTGCGAGGCCGGGGCCCTGCTGAGCGGCGCGGAGACGGGATTGATGAGGATTCGTCAGGCAATGCCTGACGAATCCTCATCAATGAAGTGGCGCGGGCCTTGCAGCCGCCCCCAGGCCGGGCAGGGCCCTGCGGGGCTCAGGTCAGTGTGGGTCCTCAGGTCAGCGCGTCGGCCAGCGCCGTCAGCGTCTCGGAGGTGCCGGCCTCGACCTTGACGGCGGCGAGGTCGTCCCCGCGCGTGACGCCCCGGTTGACGATGACCACCGGCTTGCCCGCCTTGGCCGCGTGGCGCACGAAGCGCAGCCCGCTCATCACGGCGAGGGACGAGCCGGCCACGAGCAGCGCCTCGCCCTCGTCGACGATGTCGTACGCGGCGGCGACCCGGGGCTTGGGGACGTTCTCGCCGAAGTAGACGATGTGGGGTTTGAGCACGCCGCCACAGATCCCGCACGCGGCCACGCGAAAGCCGGCCGTGCTCTCGACCACAGCGTCGGCGTCGGGCGCGATCTCCACGTCGGCGACCGCGGCGACCCGCTCCAGGAAGCCCGGGTTCAGGGCCTCGAGCCGCTCGTGCAGCTCGGCGCGGGGGATGACGTGCCCGCACCGCAGGCACACCACCTCGTTGTAGTGCCCGTGCAGGTCGATGACGCGCCGGGAGCCGGCGGCCTCGTGGAGCAGGTCGACGTTCTGCGTGATGACGCCGACGACGATCCCCGCCGCCTCGAGACTGGCCAGCGCGTGGTGGCCGGCGTTCGGGCGGGTGCGGCGCATGTGCCGCCACCCGACGTGGTTGCGGGCCCAGTAGTGGCGGCGGAAGCGCTCGTCGCCCACGAACTGCTGGTACGTCATGGGATTGCGCGGCGGGGAGTCCGGGCCGCGGTAGTCCGGGATGCCGGAGTCGGTGGAGACGCCCGCGCCCGTCAGCACGGCGACCCGGCGGCCCCCCAGGGTCGCGACCAGGCGGGCCAGCGGCTCCCCGGTGGCCGCGGCCGACGTCGCGGGCTCGGTCGTCACCCCACCGAGAGTACGTGGCGTCCCCCGGCGGCGACGGCCGAGCGGGTGGGGCGCCGTCTGGCGTGGCTAGGCTCGGCGCCATGCGGTGCATCGTGGTGGGAGCGGGGGCCTGGGGACTGCCGGCGGCTGCCGAGCTGGCCGGGCGCGGGCACGAGGTGGTGCTCCTCGACCGGTACGGGATCGGCAACGCGCTGGCCTCATCCTCCGGGCCGACCCGGCTCTGGCGCCTCACCCACCCGGACGCGCTGCGCGTGCGCCTGGGCCTGCGCAGCGTCGAGGCCATGGAGAGGCTGGCGGCCCGGAGCGGCCGGGAGGTCTTCCTGCGCCGAGGGCTGCTGTGGCGCGACGACGTGTCCGTCCCCGCGGTGGCCGGCGCCCTGCGGGCGGAGGGCGTGGCCCACGAGGAGGTCGAGCCCGGCGACGTCGCCCGCTTCTTCCCCGGGCTCCGGCCGGACGGGCGGCCGGCCGTGTGGCAGGCCGAGGCCGGGCCGGTGCTGGCCGCGGAGTCGCTGCGGGCGCAGGCCAGGCTGTTCGAGGCCGCCGGCGGCGAGCTCGTCGTCGGGCCCATGGTCCGCGAGGTGGCCACCCGCCCGGGCGGGGTGACGGTGGCGTGCGAGGACGGGCGGACCTTCGCGGGCGACGTCGTCGTGCTGACGGCCGGCCCGGGCGCCGGCCCGCTGCTGGCGACCCTGGACGTCGAGTTGCCGCTTCGCCCGCGGCTGGAGCAGGTGGTCCACGTGGGCGACCCGGCCGACCCGGGCGCCGCGGACGACTTCCCGTGCCTCTTCGACGGCCCGCGCGGGGACGAGCCCGGCCTGTACTCCATGCCCACGCCTGGCGTGGGCTACAAGCTCGGCCTCGACCGGCCGGTGCGCGACCTGGCCGAGGGCGACGACGACCGCAGCCCCGACGAGAACCTGGTGGCGGAGACGGTCGCGCGGGTGCGGCGCGACCTCACCGCCCTGACGCCGCGGGCGCTCGACGCGCAGGTGTGCTCCTGGACGCTCTCACCGGACGGCCGGTTCGTCCTCGACGTCCTGCCCGGCGGCGTCGTCGTGGCCTGCGGGGACTCCGGTGAGGGGTTCAAGTTCTCGGCGCTCATGGGCCTGGTGCTCGCGGACCTCGCCGAGGGGCGGACGCCGGACGGCGACGTCGCGAGCTTCTCGCTCGCCCGCTTCGCCGGCGGCGCGCGCGTCACCGAGCACGTTCTGGGGCGCTGAGCGTCACCGAGAGGGCTGAGCGTCACCGAGCACGTGCTGGGGCGCTGAGCGTCACCAGAGGTCGGGGGCGTAGGCCCGCGTCCACAGCGCCACCTGCAGGACGACGGCCTTGCGCCAGGCCTCGTGCATGGCCTCGAGGTCCTCGCCGGAGGCGCCCTTCATGAGGAACTCGCGCACCGTTGCGGTGATCGGGTAGATCAGCGCCACCAGGTACCGCAGCGGGACGTGCGAGCTGGAGGTGACCTTGTCCGTGCGGTTCTTCTTGGCCGGGGTGTGCCGCAGGGAGATCTCCTCCTGGTAAGCGAGCCACCGCTCGTCGTAGGGCCGCTCGCACGTGTCCCGGATCCACTGGCCGAAGCGGCCGCGGACCCGGTCGAGGTAGGCGGCGATCGGCTCGCCGTCCGGGCCGGAGAAGTGCGCGAGGAGCTGGGGATTCACGCCCACGAACCCGTACCAGACGTCCAGGATCTGCTCGACCTGGCCGCCCAGCACCTCACCCGCCCGGCGCAGCGCCGCCTCGTCCTCGTGCCCGAACAGCACCGATGCGCGGAGCAGGTCCAGCTCCTCCTTGGTGACCGGGGAGGCGGCGACGGTGCCGTAGTCGTACCCGGAGATGGCCGTCTCGCTCATGATGCCCCTCCATCGAGCGTGGACCTTTCCCTCAAGGTACCCCCGGCCCGCCAGAGGCGGGAGGGGCCACGGCCGGGGACCGCGCGGCGGCCCGCGGTCGCAGGACGGGCCGCGGCGAGAGGAGCGACGTGATGGGTTCCACGAGGCGCCGGTTTGGGGCGGCCTCCCTCCGCCGGGTACCATCACGCGGCGAGGTAGCGTGTCCGAGCGGCCTAAGGAGCACGCCTCGAAAGCGTGTGAGGTTAACAGCCTCCGTGGGTTCAAATCCCACCGCTACCGCTGTGTGATGTCGCAAGACATCCCGGACAGCCCGGACCCACGTTTGTGGGTCCGGGCTTTTCCGTTATCGGGGTTGGTAGTCGCGTGTGGGGTCGAGGGTGAGCTCGGCGCAGGATCTCGCCGGTGGTGGCGTCGGCGATGGTGATGTGCAGGTCTTGGATGACCATGACGACCGGGGTGCGGGCGTGGGCTCGGCCGACGCCGATGTGGTGCAGTCGGCCGTTGTAGCGCAGCGTGACTTTGCCCTGGCGGTCGATCTTGTCGGTGCGGACGCGGTTGTCCTTGCCGGCGGGTGAGCCGAGCGGGGCGGCCTTCGGGCGGGCGAGGTAGGCGGCCCGGGGTGTTCTGCCCGCGAGGGAGCGGTGCGGGCGGGTGTCGTTGTAGTAGCTGACGAAGGCGTCGATCTGGGCCTGCAGCTGCTCCAGCGTGGTGGCGGGTTCGCGGGGGTGGTCAGGTGCTTCTTGAGGGTCTGCTGGAAGCGTTCGACCTTGCCCTGGGTCTGCGGGTGGTGCGGGGCGCCGTTCTTCTGGTGGACCCCGAGGGTGATGAGCAGGCGTTGGAAGGCGTTGCGGGCGCCGAGGGAGCGGGTGGTGTAGACCAGGCCGTTGTCGGTGAGCACGGTGGCCGGGATGCCGTGGACGGCGGTCGCGGCGGTGAACTCGGCGGTGACGGTAGTGCCGGTGACGACCCGGTGGGCGGTGACGGACAGGGCGTAGCGGGCGTGGTCGTCGAGGAAGGTCAGGACCTCGGTGTCGGTGCCGTCGGCGAGGCGGATATGGGTGAAGTCGGACTGCCAGCACTCGTTCGGTGCACTGGCCTGGAAGCGGATGTAGGAGGACTTCGGCCGCTTCTTGGGCTCGGGAGTGATCAGGCCGTGCCGGTGCAAGGTCCGCCAGATGGGGCCTCGGAGACGGTGAGGCCGTCCTGGGCGAGGTGGTGGGCGATGGTGGCGGGCCCATTGTCGTGGCCGGCATCGGTGAGCTCGGCGCGAAGGGCCACGATCGCGGCGACGACCTCGTCGCTGATCGCTCGCGGGCTGGTGTGCGGGCGGCGGGAGCGGGGCTCGAGGGCGCTCTCGCCCTCGGCGCGGTAGCGGGCGAGGAGCTCGTAGACCCAGGACCGGGAGACCCCGTAGGCGGCGGTCACCTCGGCGACGGGACGTTTCTGGATGACGACGGCGGTGAGGACCAGCCGGGGCAGAGAGGACATGCCCTACGGGTAGGGCCGGGTGGTGTCCGGGATGTCTTGCGACACGCTCCTGACCGCGGGCGCCCGACGGGGATGATGCGTCGTGGCCGAGGTGTCCGGGGCCGGCCATGGCGCGTGTCCGGGATGTCCTGCGACATCTCGACTAGCTCGAACGGGCGCCGTCACGGACGCGTTGTCCAGGCGGGGTTGACGGTGTCCGGGATGTCTTGAGAGAGGTGTCCGGGATGTCTTGAACCAGGACACCACCGCTACCGCTGATGTCGCGAGACATCAGGAAGTCCGGTCCCGGCAGGGGCCGGGCTTCCTGCATTCCCAGGCCCGGGAGGACTCTCCGTCGCCAGCGCCGACGAGCATCACGACGGCCTCACGCGCTCGTAGCGGAGCAGGACGACGCCGTTGCCGAAGGGTCGGGTCTCGGCCAGCCGGAGCCCGGTGCGTGCGGCGGAGGGCTCGAAGAGCGGCTTGCCCAGCCCGACGAGGACCGGGTGGACGTACAGCGAGTACTCGTCGATGAGGTCGAGGCGCCGGAAGGTCGCGGCGAGCCCGGCGCCGCTGAGAGCGAGATCCCCGCCCGGCTCCGCCTTGAGCGCCAGGACCTCCTCGACGACGACGTCGCGCACGATCGTCGTGTTCCAGCCGGAATTTTGCAACGTCCGGGAGTAGACGAACTTCGGCATGTCCCGCCAGATCCCGGCGAACTCCACCATCGGCGCCGTGCTGGCGGGGTCGGCGTCGGCCGTGGGCCAGAAGCCTGCCATGAGCTCGTGGGTGACGCGGCCGCTGAGGAAGGCGCCCATGGACCTCAGGCGCTCGTTGACGTGGCCGTGCACCTCGTCGTCGACGAGGTGCCAGCTGATGTCGCGGCCCGGCCCCTCGATGAAGCCGTCCACGGACACCGACATGAACAGGATGACCTTGCGCATCGCGGCTCCCGTGGCGGGGACGGCAGAGGCACCAGTGTCGCGGGGAGTGGCGGTGCGCACCAGCGCACCGGCGCACACTCGGGCCGGACCCGGCCGCGACCCGTCGCCGCTCGGATCCCCGGACCGGGGTGCGCGCCGTCAGCGCCGCGCGGACGCCCGGTCGGCGCGCCGGTCCAGCAGCGCCTCGACGAACGCGGCGGCGCCGTCGTCGCCGTGGTGGCCGATCTCCAGCCGGGCCAGGGCCTTGACCGGCTCGCGGGCGTTCGCCATGGCGATGGGCCAGCCCACCCGGGACAGCCACGGCACGTCGTTCTCGCCGTCGCCGAGCCCCGCCACCTGCCCCGGCGCGATCCCGAGGCGCTCGAGCACGGCCCGGAGCGCGACCCACTTGTCGGCGTCGGCGGGGCCGACCTCGAAGACGTTGTCCATCGAGCGCACCATTCGCGGCAGGGCGGCCCGGACCTCGGCGTCGAGCTCGTCGAGGCGCTCGGTGGCACCGAAGAGCATCGCCTTGGTGACGCCGTCGCCCGGCAGGTCCGCCGGCGGGACGACCCGGACGACGGCGTCGAGGTTGGCGGCCACGAGGTACTGGTAGGCCACGCTGCCCTCGGCGACGACCATCTCGGTGGCCGTGAAGACCAGGGGCTCCACGCCGCGGTCGACGGCGAAGTCCACCACGGCGCCGACGTCGGCGGAGTCCATGGTGGCCGTGTGCAGCGGCTCGGCCGCGCGGGTGTCGACGGCGACCGCGCCGCCCGAGGCGATCGCGAAACCGTCGATGCCCGCCCCCGCGAGGATGTCGGTCGCCGCGTCGACGATGCGGCCGGTGACGATGATCGGCTCGATCGCCGCCAGGCGGAGCTCGGCCAGGGCCCGCAGCGTCCGCGGGCTGACGAGGTGGTCGCTCCCGGCGAGGGTGCCGTCGACGTCGAACGCGATCGCGCGCACGTCCAGCAGGTCGGCGGGCAGCTCGTCCGGCAGGGGCATCCGGGCACTCCTTCGTCCAAGGGGCGGTCGCGCAACGGTAGCCCGCCGGCACGGCCGGGCCGGCGGGCTCACGCCGTCGGCGGCCCCCAGCCCCGCCGCAGGGTGCGGAACGTCAGGGAGTACCGCGGCTCCTTGACGGCCGGGATGCTGTGCTGCCAGCGGGTGCGCACCGGGCCGGTGAGCACGTACGCCGACCGCGGCGGCAGCGGCTGCTCGAAGACGCGCCGCTCCGCCCCGGCGCCCAGCTGGAACCGCATGACGCACGCCGAGCCGAGGGAGACCCCGACGACGTCGCCGAAGGCGGGAGCGTCGCGGTGCCAGCCGATCGTCGCGCCCGGCCGGTAGAACGTGGCCAGCACCTCCGCGAAGTCCGCCGCGGGCCGGTCGAGCAGGGCGGCGCAACGCTCGCGCAGCGGCTCGAGCCAGCCCGGCACGGGGTCGCCCGGGGTCACCCCGCGGGAGTCGAAGTCATAGCCCACGCCGTAGTGGCGCACCACCCGGCGGGCGGCCTGGCCGTGCAGCACCACCGCGCCGTAGTCCAGGTCCGCAAGGTGGCCCAGCAGCTCGCGCTCCTCCGCCTCCCCGATCAGCTCGGGCAGGAACCGCAGACCCGCGGGCCGTTCGACGATCCCCCGCATCGGTGCCATCTGCGGATGCTAGCGCCGGGCCCCGGCGGGACGTCGGCCGGCCGATCCGCCCGGCGGCGCCACTCCCGCGGCGGCCCCCGCCTGGCCGGCCGCCCGCGCGCCGCGACGGGCGGCACGAGAGAATCGGAAGATGTTCACCGCCTACTGGACGACCGCCCCCGGCCGAGGAGAGCTGCGCACCGAGCCCGAGCGCGCCCCGGGGCCCGGCGAGGCGCTCGTGCGCACGCTGCGCTCCGGCGTCAGCCGCGGCACCGAGCTCCTCGTGCACCGGGGCGAGGTCCCCGCGGAGGTCGCCGGCATCATGCGGGCGCCCTTCCAGGAGGGTGACGTCCCGGGGCCGGTGAAGTACGGGTACCTCTCCGTCGGCGTCGTCGTGGAGGGCCCCGCTGAGCTGTCCGGGCGACGGGTGTTCTGCCTCCACCCGCACCAGGACCGCTACGTCGTGCCCGTCGCGGCCCTGACGCCCGTGCCCGACGACGTGCCCTCCGACCGCGCCGTCCTCGCCGGCACCGTGGAGACGGCCGTCAACGCCGTCTGGGACGCCGCGCCTCGCCTGGGGGACCGCGTGGCCGTCATCGGGGCCGGCATGGTCGGCGGCGCCGTCGCGGCACTGCTGCGGACCTTCCCGCTCGAGCGGCTCGAGCTCGTGGACGTCAACCCCGCCCGGGCGGCCCTCGCCGAGGCGCTCGGCGTGACGTTCCGCGCACCCCAGGAGGCAGCGGACGGGTGCGACCTGGTGATCCACTGCTCGGCGTCGGAGGAGGGGCTGGCCCGCGGCCTGGAGCTGCTCGGCGAGGAGGGCGAGCTGGTGGAGATGTCCTGGTACGGCACCCGCGCCCCGCGCGTGCCGCTCGGCGGCGCCTTCCACGCCCGCCGCCTCACCGTCCGCGCCAGCCAGGTCGGTGCCGTCGCCGCGGCCCGGCGCGCCCGCCGCACCACCGCCGACCGCCTCGCGGTGTCGCTGCGGCAGCTCGCCGACCCGGCCTTCGATGCCTTTCTCACCGGCCGCTCCGCCTTCGCCGACCTGCCGGCCACCATGGCCGCGCTGGCCGACGACCCCGCGGCGCTGTGCCAGGTCGTCCAGTACCCGTAGAGAAGAAGGAGCCCCATGTACAGGCTGACCGTGCGCGACCACATGATGATCGCCCACTCCCTGCCCCACCCCGCCTTCGGGCCCGCCCAGCAGCTGCACGGCGCCACGTACGTCGTCGAGCTGGCCATCGACCGGGCGGAGCTGGGGGAGAAGGGCATCGTCATCGACATCGGCGAGGCCACCGGGCTGCTCCGCGACGCCCTGGCGGACCTGGACTACACCAACCTCGACGACCATCCCGAGCTGGCCGGCGTGCTGACCACCACCGAGACGCTCGCCCGCGTGGTCGCCGAGCGGGTCGCCGGGCGGCTGCCCGCCGGCACCTACGCCGGGCTCGAGGTCACCCTGCGGGAGCACCCCGACGCCTGGGCCACCTACTCCCTGCCGCTGTCCTGAGCCGCGCGCATGCCCATCACGCTCGTCACCTGGACGCGGGAGGGCCCGAGCGGGGGCAACACGTACAACCGTGAGCTGGTCGCCGCGCTGCGGGCGGCGGGCCGCGAGGTGGACGTGCGGACGGTGCCCGGCGCGTGGCCGGCACCCGCGGCCGAGGACCGCCGCCGGCTCGCCCGGCTGCTGCGGGAGCTGCCGGTGGTGCTGGTGGACGGGATCGTCGCCTGCGCCGCCCCGGAGGCGGTGCGCGGCGCCGTCGCCGCCGGCCGCACCGTCGCCGTGCTCGTGCACATGCCGCTCGCCGACGAGGTGGGCCTCGCCCCGGTGGAGCAGGAGGGCCGGGCGACGGCGGAGCGCGCCGCCCTGCACGCGGCCAGCCGGGTGATCGCGACCAGCCGGACGGCGGCCGCGGACCTGGCCGCGAGGTACGGCCTGGACGTGCGGGTGGCCCCGCCGGGCGCGCGGCCGGCGCCGCAGGCGTGGGGCGCCCGCCCGCCTCAGCCGCCCCGGCTGCTGACCGTCGCGGCGCTGACGCCGACGAAGGACCAGCTCACCCTCGTGCGCGCGCTCGCCCGCGTGCACGACCTGGGATGGACCGCCCGGCTGGTCGGGCCCACCGCCGCGGACCCCGGCTACGCCGACGCGGTCCGCGCCGAGATCGCCGCGGCCGGGCTGGGGGACCGGCTGTTCGTCACCGGGCCGCTCGTCGGCGCGGCGCTGGAGGCCCAGTGGGCGGCGGCCGACCTGCTGGTGCTGCCGTCGCGGACCGAGACCTTCGGCCTGGTGGTCCTGGAGGCGCTGGCGCACGGCATCCCCGCGGTGGTCCCGGCCGGCACGGGCGCCGTGGAGGCGCTGGGCACCGGGGCGGGGACGCCGGCGGGCACGCCGCCGGGCCGGGCGGTGCCGCCCAGCGACGTGGACGCCCTCGCCGCGGTCCTGCGCGAGTGGCTCGGCAGCCCGCGCCTGCGGGCGCAGTGGCGGCGCGCCGCGACCGAGCGGCGCACCCGGCTGCCCGGCTGGGACGACACCGCCCGGCGGGTGCTCGCCGCCCTGGCGTAGTCGGCTGCTGCCGGTGGCCCACCGGACCGGGCCGGCCGCTACAGAATTCCTCGACCGCCACAGCAGGAGATGTAGCGGCCGAGATGTCCTGTAGCAGTCGAAGGGCCGCGGCCACGGCCGGGCCGGGCGGGTCAGTTCTGGCGCGCGCCCAGGTCGAACTCCGTGCAGATGTCCGCCCCGAGCACGAACCGGCGTACCGGGGCCGAGAGGGCGTCCGCGAGCCGGTCGGAGCCGGTGAACCGGATGCCCGGCACGCCGTCGCCGATGAGCTTGGGCGCGGTGGTGAGGAACAGCCGGTCGAGCAGGCCGGCGGCGAGGAACGACGACACCGTCCGACCGCCGCCCTCCACGAGCACCCGGCCCAGGCCGCGGCGGCGCAGCTCGGCCAGCACGGCGTCCGGCGCGAACCCGTCCGGGCCGGCTGGCAGGCGCACCACCGCCACGTGCGGCAGCAGGTCGTCCGGGACGGCGGCCTCGGGGCCGACGCACCACAGCGTGGGGCTGTCGGCCTCGCGCAGCACCCGCGCCGTGGCCGGCACCCTGCCGCGCGGGTCCAGCACCACGCGCACCGGGGAGGCGCCCGGGACGGCCCGCACCGTCAGCCGGGGGTCGTCCGCCACCACCGTGGAGGCACCGACGACGACCGCGTCGACGAGCGCGCGCAGCCGGTGCAGGTGCTCGCGGTCCTCGGCGCCGGTGACGAACTCGGCGTCGCCGCTGCGGGCGGCGATGAAGCCGTCGGCGCTCTGCCCCAGCTGCGCGATGGTCAGCGGCGACCCCGCGGCGACGAGCGGGCCGTAGCGGTCCAGCAGGACGGAGTCCAGGCCTGGGGACGCCGCGCCCGGCACCCGGCCGGCCAGGAGCTCGAGCCACACGTCGGCCGTGCCCCCCAGGCTGTCGTGCCCCATCCGCACGCGCTTGGTGGTCATGTAGAAGGTGTTCTCCGGCCGGTCCGCCACCGGCAGCGCCTGCCGGGAGACCACCTCGATGCCCAGCTGCTCCAGCTTGACGGCCTTGTCCGGGTTGGAGGACAGCAGCCGCACCCGCGCGACGCCCAGGTCCCGCAGGATCGCGGCGGCCTCGTCGTACTCGCGCGCGTCGGCGGGGTAGCCCAGCTGCAGGTTCGCGTCGACGGTGTCCGCCCCGGCGTCCTGCAGGGCGTAGGCGTGGAGCTTGGCCAGCAGGCCGATGCCCCGGCCCTCGTGCCCGCGCATGTAGATGACGGCGCCGCGCCCCTCCAGGCTGATCTCGTGCAGGGCGGCGTCGAGCTGCTCGCCGCAGTCGCACCGCCGCGACCCGAGCGCGTCACCGGTGAGGCACTCCGAGTGCACCCGCACGAGCGGCGCCAGGCCGTCGAGCTCGTCGCCGTCCAGGTCGCCGAGCACGAGGGCGACGTGCCCGAGGCCGGCGGCGCCGTCGTAGCCGAGCATGCGGAAGGTGCCGTGGGCGGTGGGGAGCGAGGTGGCGACCACGCGCCTGGCGAGGACGTGGACTTCAGCGTCGGTCATTGGCACACCTTCGCACAGGCGCAACGGCGGACGCACAGCGTTCCTCCCTCAGGGGCGGCGCGCCCCGGCCAGCTGGCGCGCCCTCGGCCGGGACCTCCGCGCGCTCGCTGGAGCCGTGACGGTCCGGCCGTCCGGCACGGAGGCGCTCGCCCCGGGAGGGAAGGAGCGCGCCCCCGGGTCCGTGTCCCGGACCGGGGGCGCACGTGTGTGGTGCGGGCGCCGCTCAGCGAGCGGCCGGGACCGGCTCGCGCGCCGGCTCGGCGGGGATGGGGCGACGGCGGAAGAGCGCGGCGAGGATCGCGCCCGAGACGTTGTGCCACACCGAGAACACCGCGCCGGGCAGCGCGGCCAGCGGGCTGAAGTACTGCGCCGCCAGGCCGGCGGCCAGGCCGGAGTTCTGCATGCCGACCTCGACCGCCACGGTGCGGCGCACCCGCTCGGGCTGCCGGGTCAGCGCCGCGATGCCGTAGCCGATCGCGTACCCGAGCCCGTTGTGCAGGACGACGGCGGCGAGGACCAGCAGCCCCGCGTCGACGATCTTGTCAGCGCTGCCGGAGACCACGGCGATGACGACCATCGTGATCGCGACGACGGAGAGCCACGGCAGGATCGGCAGGGCGCGGTTCACCAGTGCGGGCAGGGCGAGGCGGACGACCAGGCCGAGCGCCACGGGCACCAGGACGATCTGGAGGATGGACAGGGCCATGGCCGGGCCGTCCACCGGCATGTAGGTGCCCGCGAGCCACAGCGTGAGCACCGGGGTCAGCAGCGGCGCGAGCAGCGTGGAGACCGACGTCATCGTCACCGACAGCGCCGTGTCGCCCTTGGCCAGGTAGGTCACCACGTTGGACGACGTCCCGCCCGGGGTGCAGCCGACGAGGATGACGCCGGCCGCGAGCTCCGGCGGCAGCCGCAGCACCCACGCCACGCCCAGGCCCAGCAGCGGCATGATCGAGTACTGGGCGACGACGCCGAGCAGGACGGGCAGCGGCCGGCTGGCGACGAGCTTGAAGTCGGGCACGGTGAGCGTCAGGCCCATCCCGAACATGATGATCCCGAGCAACGGGTTGATCCAGCTGCCCATCGGGGCGAAGGTGCCCGGCGTCAGGAACGCGATCGCCGCGCCGGCGAGGATCAGCAACGGGAAGACGGTGACGGCCAGGCGCGCGCTGCGATCCGCAGCGGGGGCGGGGGCGCTGGTCTCGGTAGGGGTCATGGGCGAGCATGATGCCCCGCCGCCCGCTATCTGGAACGTGCCGTACCGCTTCGTGAGAACCGCGGCCGGTGAGCGGTGCCGCCGGCGGCGGCCTCGCCGCCCGGGAGCCCGACCGGGCCGGGCGGGTCAGTCCCGCGCGTACCGCTCGACGAAGTTGCGCAGCAGCCGCTGCGGGGCGTCCACCCGCTGGCTGGCGCACGCCCGCTCGACGGCCTCCTGCTCCCCGGGCAGGAAGTACCCGGCGTCGCGGTAGATCCGGATCCGCTCGAGGATCCCCGGCACGTCCAGCTCGGGGTGGAACTGGGTGCCGTAGAGGTTCTCCCGTACCCGGAACATCTGCACCGGGCAGTCCGCCGACGACGCGAGCAGCACCGCGCCCTCGGACAGCGAGGTGATCGCCTCCTTGTGGCCGACGAAGGCCTGGAACCGGCGCGGCATCCCGGCCAGCAGCGGGTCGGCGGCGCCGGCCTCGGTCAGCTCGATCACCGGCGCGCCGATCGGCTCGGCGTAGGTGCCGTCGATGACCGCCCGCTGGTGCCGGCCCAGGCTGCCGACGCCGTAGCAGGCGCCGAGGAAGGGGAAGTCGGCGGCCACCACGACGTCGAGCAGGCCCGCCAGCTCGGCCTCCACGCGGCGCTGCGTGTCGCTCTTGTGCTCGGTGGGGATCGAGCCGGTGAACGGGCTGCCGCCCACGAAGATGCCCGAGTAGTCCGCCAGCTCGAGCGGCGGCAGCGGGCCCGCCTCGAGCCGGACCCGGACCAGCTCGCGCTCCTCGAGGCCGCCGTAGCGCAGGAACGCCTCGTACTCGCTGTCGGCGGCGGCGTCCTCCGGCCGGGTCGCCAGGAGGAGGAATGGCTTCACAGGGCGAGGATAACGGCGCCGGGTCAGCCGCCGAGGAGCAGGACGGCCGCGACGGCGAGCGCCCACACCGTCGTCATCACCCAGCCGAGCGCGGAGCCGGCGACGGCGAGGGCCCGCCCGGCGGGGGAGTACCCGCGGGCGACGCCCGCCATGGCGCGGCCCCGCCCGCGCGCCGAGGCCGCCCGGTGCAGGGCCAGGTGCCCGCAGGCCACCGCGGCCAGCGCGAGGACGGGAACGATGGCGAGCAGGCCGAGCGCCAGGGACGCGACGGCCAACGGGTCCAGCGGCGGCGGCGTGAGGGCGGGCAGCGGCCCGCCGGCGACGCCCGGATCGCTCGTGCTCATCGGGGCCTCCCTCGGCTCCCAGGATGGCACGACGCGGGCTCCCCGCGCCGCTGGGTACGCTCTCCTCCCGAGCCAGGCCCCCCGACGTCGTGGGCGCGGGAGTGACGGATCATCGGGAGGGCGCCGTGGGCGCGACAGGCAAGGGTCTCGGACGCTGGACCGTGCACGGCGACGGCCGGCACCTCGGCCCCGGCGAGGTGGTGGCGCCGGACGAGCGGCTGAGCTGGCCCAGCACCATCGGCATCGGCGCGCAGCACGTGGTGGCGATGTTCGGCGCGACGTTCCTCGTCCCGCTCATCACCGGCTTCCCGCCGGCGACGACGCTGTTCTTCTCCGCCATCGGCACCGTGCTGTTCCTCCTGATCACCGGCAACCGGCTGCCGAGCTACCTCGGGTCCAGCTTCGCGCTGATCGCGCCCATCACCGCGGCGTCCGCCTCGCACGGGCAGTCCTCCGCGCTCGGGGGGATCATCGCGGTCGGCGCCCTGCTGGCCGTGGTGGGCGTGGTCGTGCACCTCGCCGGGGCCCGGTGGATCGACGCCGTCATGCCCCCGATCGTCACCGGTGCGATCGTGGCGCTCATCGGGTTCAACCTGGCGCCGACGGCCTGGAGCAACGTGGAGCAGGCGCCGGTCACGGCGCTGGCGACCATCGCTGCGATCGTGCTCGTCACCGTGCTGTTCCGGGGCATCCTCGGGCGCCTGTCCATCCTGCTCGGCGTGGTCGTGGGGTACGTGACGGCGATCCTCCGCGACGAGGTCAGCTTCGAGAAGGTAGGGGACGCCGCCTGGTTCGGCCTCCCCGACTTCACGGCGCCCACCTTCGACCCGAGCACCCTCGGGCTGTTCCTGCCCGTGGTCTTCGTGCTCGTCGCTGAGAACGTCGGGCACGTGAAGTCCGTCGCCGCCATGACCGGCCGGAACCTGGACGACGTCACCGGCCGGGCGCTGTTCGCCGACGGCCTCTCCACCGTGCTCGCCGGCACCGGCGGGGGCTCGGGCACCACCACCTACGCGGAGAACATCGGCGTGATGGCCTCGACCCGGGTGTACTCCACCGCGGCGTACTACGTCGCCGCGGTCGTGGCCTTCCTGCTCAGCCTCTCGCCGAAGTTCGGCGAGGCCATCAACACCATCCCGGTCGGCGTGCTCGGCGGGGCGGCCACCGTGCTCTACGGCATGATCGGCATGCTCGGCGTGCGGATCTGGGTGCAGAACCGCGTGGACTTCTCCGACCCGGTGAACCTCAACACCGCGGCCATCGCCCTGGTCGTCGGCATCGCCAACTACACGTGGGTCGTCGGCGGGACGCCGTTCGAGGGCATCGCGCTCGGCTCGGCAGCCGCGATCGTGGTCTACCACGTCATGCGCAGGGTCTCACGGCTGCGTGGCACCAGCCAGGAGGCGGCCAGCCCCGCCTCCGCGCCGGCCGGGGCCGAGCTCGACGGCGGGCTGCGGCGCGCCGGCCGAGAGACGGGCGGGGCCGGTCAGGCTCCGGGCGCCGCCGGGGCCGACGGCTCGGGCGCGCCCCCTCGGGCGACCGAGGCCGCCTCGCGCCTGTAGCGCGGCCCGCGCTCACTCCGCGGGCTGCTCCACCGGCGTGCACCCCTCGGCGGAGACCAGCGGCGCCGCGGGGTCCAGGGCGGCGATCTCCTCGGGCGGCAGCATCGACTCGTACGTCGCGCCGAGCACCACGTCGACGGTCTCGTCGTCGCGGTTCTCGTCCAGGCTGACGACCGCACCGGGGAAGGCCCGGGCCACGGAGTACCCGGCGGCGACGGCCTTGGGACCGACGATGATCTGCACGGCGCCGGAGTACTCGCCCTGGGGCCAGTTCGCCTGCTGGTTCACGACCACGCCCGCCTGGCCCAGCCCCTCGGCGGTGTCGCCCGCCAGGCCGGGGCGGTCGGTGCCGTTGTAGACGTTCGCGGTGATCTCGGTGAACGCCGGCGGCGCCGTCCCCTCCGGCACGCACGGGGTGACGATCGCCTCCTCCGTGGGCTCCGGGCTGGAGAACTCCCGGGTGAAGGGGGCGGGGAGCAGCCCCGCCCACATCGCGCCGGCGATCACACCGACGACGAGCAGGACCGTGACGAGACCGCCGATGATGACGGTCTGGCGCTGCTGGAGGTGGCGCCGCCTCGCGGCGCGCAGTCGGTCGGTGTCGTCGGGCGCGGTGGCGGTCACAGCGCTCACCGTAGTCGAGGCCCGGCCCGCCGGCGGGGAGGGGACGACGCGGGTCAGACGGCCGGGACCGGGCGGCCGGCGTCGTCGAGCTCGAGGATGCGCGCGTGCAGGATGAGCCGCTGCTGCAGGGCGGCGCGGAGCGCCCGGTGGAGCCCGTCCTCGAGGTAGAGGGTGCCGCGCCACGCGACCACGTGCGCGAAGAGGTCGCCGTAGAAGGTGGAGTCCGAGGAGAGGAGGGACCTCAGGTCCAGGGTGCTCTTGGTGGTCACCAGCTGGTCGAGGCGCACCTGCCGGGGCGGGATGGCGGCCCAGTCCCGCGGGGTGGCGACGCCGTGCTCGGGGTAGGGGCGCCCGTCACCCACGGCCTTGAACATCACGCCGACGATCTTAGAGCGCCCGGCGACCGGTGGTCGGGAACCGGTGTGCGCGGCGCCGCCCGGCGAGGGGCCGGCGGCGCTGTGCGGGCGCTGCGGAGCCGGCCGGCGCGCTGCCCGGACCGTGAGGAGCGGGCGGGGACGGCGAGCCCGAGGCGGCGCGTGGCCCGGGAATCCCCGGGCCACGCGGCGTCCCGCCCGCTCGGTCAGTCGGTCACAGCACCCGGATGAACGTGGGGCTGCCGTTGTAGATCGGCGTCTCCGCCAGCGGTGTGCCCGGGTTGCGGGCCGCGATGTTGTTGCCGTTGCCGGTGTAGATACCGACGTGCCCCGGCCACCACACGAGGTCCCCGGGCCGGGCCTCCGCCGCGGAGACCCGCACCCCGGCGCCGGCCTGCGCGCCCGAGGAGCGTGGCAGGGAGACGCCGAAGTTGGCGAAGACGTACTGCGTGAAGCCCGAGCAGTCGAAGCCCGCCGGGCTGGAGCCCCCGTACACGTACGGCGTGCCGAGGAACTGGCGCGCGTAGTTCACCACCGCGCTGGCGGACGCGGACGGGGCCGGCGCCGCGGGGGCGGCCGGCGCCGCGGCGGTGGCCGGTGCGGAGGCGGTGGCCGGTGCGGAGGCGGTGGCCGGTGCGGAGGCGGCGGCCGGAGCCGACGCTTGCGCGGCCGCGGCCGGGACGGCCGCCCGGGCCGCCGTCCGCGAGGTCGCGGGCGCCTCGCGCCTCACGGTCTCCCGCTCCGGCTCGGGTGCCGGCGGCGGCGGCGGGGGTGGCGGCGGAGTGGCCACGGCCTCGAGGGTCGCCACGCTCCACGTCGTGTCGGCGGGCACCGAGACGGTGGGGGTGGTGACGACGGCGCGCGGTGCGCGCTGGGCGGAGGCGGAGACCTGGGCCTGGGCCGGGGCGGGCTCCCGCGTGGTGGCGCTGGCGCCGGTGGCCCCCGCGAGCAGGAGGCCGGTCGATGCCAGGGCGGCGACGCCCCGGCGGGTGAGGAGGGATACGGACAGCTTCTTGCTCAGTTCTGGCGCGTCGTTGTGACGCGCGTCTGTGCTGGTCGTCACTGGCTTGCCTCTCCTGGCCGCCTGCGAGGTGAGCTGTCGGGTTCGGATGGGAGTGCACCCGGCGCGGCGTCATAGCCGCGCTTCACCCCAAGGCCCTGGGCGCGCCAGGGCCACAAGTTGGTTCCCCCGTCCCTGCCGCACTGTCCGTCGGGTCCCGGGCGGCGGCAGGGTTCGGCGTTCCGCCCGGGGCTCGCCGGAGGAGGGTTCCGGCGAGTGGGTGGGACGTTACCGGGCGAGCCGTTCCGATGTCACGGTTTGATCACGGAATGTTTCGATTTGATCTCGGTCCCTGTGGACGGCGCCGGGCGCCGTCCTCCCGCGCCGGTGCGCCCGAGGGGTGGAAGCTCCCCGGCCACCCGGCGGGACGGCGCTCGCTGCCTTCGCGGGACGGCTCCCGCTCTGCGCGTGGGACGGCGTCCGCTCTGCCGGCCGGGCCGCGCCCACCGGGCGGCGCGGCGGCGGTCGCTGCCGGCGTGATGGCGGCGGTTGCTGGCGGCGGGGCGGCGCCTGCTCTACGGGCGGCACCGGCGGGTGGACGCAGAACGGCCGGCCCTCCCGGAGGAGGACCGACCGCGGGCCGCGGTGCGTCAGGGCAGCTCGCTGACGTCCTTCGCGCCGTGCTGCGCCAGCCACGCCAGCGGGTCGGTGGTGGTGTCACCGTCGGCCAGGTGCACCTCGAAGTGCAGGTGGTCCCCGGTCGAGTTGCCGTTGGAGCCCACCCCGCCGATGACGTCGCCGGCGGCGACCTGCTGGCCCGCGCTGACGTAGACGCCGTCGTTGTACATGTGCACGTACCAGGTGAAGAACTTCTCGCCGTTGATGTTGTGCTCGATGATGATCAGGTTGCTCGAGCGCCCGTCGATCCCGGCGCCGGCGTGGACCACCGTGCCGGCGGCCGCCGCGTGGATCGGGGTGTTGCGCGGCGCGGCCATGTCGGTGCCGAGGTGTAAGGAGTACGCCGCACCGCGGCCGAGCGGGTCGTTGCGGTTGCCGTAGCCGGAGGTGTGCCGGTACGTGCCGGCGGCCAGCGGCATGACGACCGCGTTGGCCCGAGCCTCCTGCCGGGCGGCCTCCTCGGCGGCTGCCTGGGCAGCCGCGGCCTCGGCGGCTGCCGCCTCCTCGAGAGCCTGGCGCTCGGCGGCGCGGGAGGCGGCGACCTCCTGCGCCCGGGCCTCGGCGTTCGGGTCGAACTTCAGGCTCTCGGGCGTGCCGCCCTGCTCGAGCTCGGCGGAGGCGAAGCTGGCGGAGAGCGGGCCGAGCACGCTCGGCTGGGTCCGGACCGTCGCGGCGGCGGCCGAGTCGGCGCCGTCGACCGCCCCCACGACCGGGGTGACGACCGTCAGCGCGCCCAAGACGCCGAGCGCGGCGACGTGCGGCACGCGGACCCGGCGGCGGTGCGGCGTCGCCGACGCCTGCACCCGCAGGTCGCGGCGGCGCACGGCCGGGCGGATGAGGACCGCGGTGGGGATGCCGTCGGCGTCGCCGCCGTAGACGCTGGCGGCCGCGCCGGGCGCGACCTTCGAAGTCTCGGTGGCGGGAGCGTTGGTCGTGACGACGTCCTCGGCCGGCGCGACAGGGGTGCTGTCGGCCGTCGGCGTAGCGGGCTGGGGCGCCTCGGTGGGCGCCGCCAGGCCGAGGCGCTCGCGGGCGCGCTCGGCCTCACGAATCTGCCGTCGGGTCAGTGGTGCCCCGGTTGTGGGCAGAGCACGACTCGGCATGAAGCAAACCTCCACAGGAAGGGGACGAGCCCCTCGGGGGAGCTCTTCGGGTGGCGCACACGTCGGCGTGCTCACCGGAAAGGTCACAGAACGATAACGAGCGCTGATCCGGGAAATCTACCCCCGTTTCCTGTGCGCCTCGTCACCCCCCGTGTGTCGTCGCCACCTGTCGCACTTCGTGTGGATACGCGGGCGCGCGCAGGTGCCCGCGCCGGCAGGTGCCCGCGCCGCCCGACGGCTCCGGCGCGAGAGCGCCCCTAGGCCGCGTCGGCTGGAACGGCGAAGCCCGGGCCCTCGTGGGGAGGACCCGGGCTTCGTGCGACGTCGCAC